>CAVOLK010000001.1:0-941597 GCA_963696765.1 uncultured Acidobacteriota bacterium
GCCCTGAAAAGGCTGGCGTCGGCGGTTCAACTCCGTCCCTGGCCACCATCTTTTTCAACGGTTTAGCAGACCAGCCCGAAATTTCACACCTGTGATTTCACACCTGGGTTGTTCATTTAAGCCCTGGGCGAACAAAAAGCGGAGAGCCGTCGAGTTCGCGATCCTGCTGGTACCATCCCACTCTTGTGCACTGTACGGGAGGGGGCGATCCGTTTCCCTCCCACGATTTGCAACCAGACTTGTGAAGCCATCCATGGCAGAGACTCCTGCAAGCCCCCCGGCGAACCCCCATACCAGCGCTCTGAGAAGCGATTTCGTTTTTCTTTGGGAAGGCGAAGGTAGCTTTTGCACCCTAGATCTTTTCATTCCATACGTACGATGCGGTCGTGGGTTCTCGCGCTGACTGTCGAATTCCATCTTGATCTTTCTTTCACTGCCCCTCCGATTCCGATACGTACAAAACAGGCAAAACGGGGCCATTCGTTCCATCGGGTAATTACTGTAGATAGCAGAGAGAAATTCCGTATTGGCTGGACGAAACGTTGTTTGCGAAAATATCGGTGTTCGCCCAGGTAGTCGCTCGTGTGAAGCGAGTTCGGTCGTGTGGAGAGAGAGTCTGGATACCTCGGTGGGCCCTCTGAGAATTCTTATTGTTGATGATCACGAAGCCGTTCGGAGCGGCCTGCGAACGCTTCTGTCGTCTTGCGAGTGTATTATTTCAGGAGAAGCAGGCGATGGGTTGGAAGCGGTTGAGAAGACAAGAGCAATTCGACCGGATCTGGTACTCATGGACATTTCCATGCCGGGAATGGATGGTATCGAGGCGACTCGGATAATCCGGCAAGAAATGCCGGAAGCTGAAGTGATCGTCATTAGCCAGAACGATCCGAAGTTCGTAGGGCGGCAGGCGCGGGACGTAAATGCCCGTGGCTACGTGTCGAAAAGTGAGCTGAGCCAGTCGCTACTTCCCATGATTCGTAGGTTGGTGGAGGAAAAACAAGCGGCACTCTCAGAGCGCGAGCTTCGTTCGCAATAGGGTCACACGAGGAAAACCCGCTTGCACACCCCGAGCGGTATAGGAGACGACTGATGGGCAGTAGCGAGCAGCCGATTCATTTTGCTAACGCGACGCTCGGAACCGAGCGCCACATTTGCGCTTTCTTTCACTCGCCGGATGAAGAGTACCGGGTACTCCTCCCGTTTATTCGCGAAGGAATCGAACGTGGGGAGAAGGCGTTTCACATCGTGGATCCGCGCACCATGGAAGACCATTTTCGCCGCTTGCGAGAGGCAGGAATCGATACTGAAGCGGCCAGCCAGCGGGGACAGTTGGTCGTGAAACGCTGGCAAGACGCTTATTTGCGTGATGGTCATTTCGATCAAGACCGGATGTTGTCCCTCATCGAAGAAGTTCTGTCTGCGGGGCCTAAGGAGGGCTATCCGCTGACTCGGCTTGTTGCCCATATGGACTGGGCGCTGGAAGACTTTCCCGGCGTCAATGATCTGGTTGAATACGAAACACGGCTGAATTTCATCTTGCCAAAGTACAAAGACCCGGTTATATGAACGTATGACTGCGCCAAGTTTGGCGCCGGGATCGCAATGGACATTCTCAGGACGCACCCGATGGTGATCCTTGGGGGCGTGCTGCAGAGGAACCCGTTCTTCGTGCCGCCAGCGGAGTTCCTGGCGGAACTACGGGAACGTGGCGCATACGGTTCACGCTCGACGGCAGCATAAACGAGATGGAAAACGCGTGAGAAGGAAATCCGGGAACTCCGGCGCCTGCTTCGCGATCTAGTGGCTTTAGCCACGACGCCTGCAGGGTGGGTGGGACGCGACCGAGACGCAGATCGCCGAAAGTGTCGCCGACATACTCCTGCATACCTTGCGAGCTGACGCCGTATACGTTTGTCTGCAGTCACCAAAAACAATCGAAGTGGTTCGCAGCCCTCAGCATCCTGGATTCGGCGATGAGGTCAGACGCCTGTGGCCGCAATCTGCCACAGCTAGCCTGCAGAGTCGACACGATTACCGTGTCCAAGTGGCCGACGACGTCTAAGGGTCGCAATCCAACCGATCGGTATTTCGGGGGACGATGGTTTCATCGTCGTCGGCTGTGCCGGTTCTGAGTTCCCGAACGAAGCGGAGAGCTTACTTCTATCTGTAGCGGCGAACCAAACTGCAGTGGCGCTGCAAACTGCTCGCTTGCGAACGGAAGCAGAGTTCGGTGGAACGCAAGCTCAGAGCGGCGGCTGAGTCCGAGCGTAGCCGTTTGCACGAACTCTTTATGCAAGCGCCAGCCGCGATCGGGTTCCTGAGTGGTCCCGAGCACCGCTTCACGTTTGTGAATCTCGACTACCTGAAATTGACGGGACGTCAACGGGCCGAAGATTTTGTTGGTAAAACGGTGCGCGAAGCCTTCCCCGAACTCGAAGGACAAGGATTATTCGAACTACTCGACGGCGTTTATCAGACAGGGGTTCCTTACATTGGCACGGCTAGAAAAGTCATTCTGAATCGGGGTGCAGGGGGCCAGCCCGAGGACACATACTTCGACTTTATTTATCAGCCCATGCGGGATGCTGCCGGGCAGGTCGAGGGGATTTTAATTCACGGGAATGACGTCACCCAGCAAGTGCTGGCGAGGCAAGAGATCGAAAAACGTGAGCGGCAGTTTCGCACCCTGGCCGAGTCAATTCCTCAACTTGTGTGGATGGCAGACGCTACTGGCTACATCTTTTGGTACAACGAGCGCTGGTACGAGTACACCGGCACCACACGTGAACAAATGGAAGGGTGGGGCTGGCAAACGGTGCATGATCCCGACATTCTGCCGAGAGTTCTCGATCGATGGAAGGATTCGATCGCAAAGGGGGAGCCCTTTGAGATGGTGTTCCCACTGCGCGGAGCCGATGGCGTGTTTCGGGATTTTCTAACCAGGGTCCATCCCGTAAAGGACCAAAATGGCGCTGTGACCCGCTGGTTTGGCACCAATACTGATGTCACGGCCCAGCGAAAAGCGGAATTGGCAGTGCGTGAAAGTGAACGGCGCTTCCGCGAGATGATTGATGCCCTACCAGCGGCCATCTATACCACGGATGCGGAAGGGCGACTGACTCACTTCAATCCTGCAGCAGTCGAATTTTCCGGCAGAACGCCGGAACTCGGAACGGATCAGTGGTGTGTCAGTTGGAAGCTTTACTACCCAGATGGCCGGCCAATGCCACATGACGAATGTCCGATGGCCATCGCCTTGAAGGAAGACCGCATTATCCAAGGAGCCGAGGCCATTGCAGAACGGCCTGACGGAACTCGTCGATGGTTTATTCCATATCCGACTCCTATCAGAGATAGCCAGGGGAGAATTGTTGGCGGCATTAACATGCTGCTGGACATTACCGACCGCAAACAGGCCGAGGAGGCAACGGCGCACTTGGCCGCCATTGTCGCTTCCTCCGACGACGCCATCATCAGCAAGAACCTCGATGGCATCATCCAAAGCTGGAATAAGAGTGCAGAGCACATGTTCGGCTATACAGCCGAGGAGGCAATCGGAAAACACATTACTCTCATCGTTCCTGAGGATCGTAGGGACGAGGAAAAGAAGATTCTCGCACGGTTACGGCGCGGAGAAAGGATCGACCATTTCCAGACGGTCCGTCGCCGTAAAGACGGCAGCACGCTCGATCTATCGCTCACCATCTCTCCTGTCAGAGATTCGGCAGGGCGGGTAATTGGCGCTTCTAACGTAGCGCGCGATATTACGCACCTGAAGCGAATCGAGCGAGCTTTGCGCGACAGCGAGGAGCGTTTCCGCGCGATAGTCGAAACCACACCCGAGTGTGTAAAGGTGGTCGCTCCCGATGGTACCTTGCAGCACATGAACTCAGCAGGCCTGGCGATGGTCGGGGCGAAGCTCGCGGAAACGGTAGTCGGCAAAAGTATTTATGATTTAATTGCTCCTGAAGACCGGGAGAAGTTCCGAGCCTTTAACGAACGCATCTGCCGTGGTGACAAAGACTCGTTGGAGTTCGACATGATCGGGCTGAATGGCATGCGACACCACATGGAAACGCATGCCGCGCCGTTGCATAATCCTGACGGTCGCATCGTGCAGCTGGCCATCACCCATGACGTTACGGAACGTAAGCGGGCGGAGCTTGCGTTGCGGGAAAGCGAACAGCGCTATCGGGCAGTCACTGATGCCTCGCCGATCATGGTTTGGATGTCGGGAACAGACAAGCTTTGCTATTACTTCAACAAAGGATGGTTGGATTTCGTCGGGCGCACTCTGGAGCAGGAAGCGGGCAATGGCTGGGCAGAGAATGTCCATCCCGAGGACTTTGATCGCTGCCTGCAGATCTACGTCAAAAGCTTCGATGCTCGTCAGCCATTCGAGATGGAGTACCGTCTGCGACATCACACTGGCCAATACCGTTGGATTACTGACCACGGTACGCCACGCTACGCGACGGATGGAACGTTTGAAGGCTATGTGGGCGGATGCCTCGATATCCACGATCAGAAAGAGGCGGCAGAGAAGGCTCGAAGAGCAGACGTAAGCTTGCAGCTGATGAAAATACAGGACGAGGAGCGTCGTCATATCGCGCGCGAGTTGCATGACAGCGCAGGTCAGACCTTAACGGTGCTTGGCATGAGCCTGGCCCAGCTTGCCCAGAAGACCGGCCGACGTGCGCCCGAAATTGCGACCGACGTTGAAAAAATCCAAGAGACGGTTCAACAGCTGCATCGTGAAATACGCACCGCTTCTTACCTGTTGCATCCGCCGCTACTGGATGAAAATGGTTTGTATTCTGCCATCAACTGGTACGTGGACGGACTTCGCGAACGCAGCGACTTGGACATTCGTTTAGAGATCCCGAAGGACTTTGGGAGATTGCCGCGAGATATGGAACTCGTCTTCTTCCGTTTGGTGCAGGAATGCTTGACGAACGTCCATCGACATTCCGACAGCAAGACGGCTTCGATCCGAATGGCACGAGAATCGAGCCAAATCACGTTAGACATCCGGGACGAAGGCAAAGGTATCTCGCCTGAACGTTTAGCTGAGATTCGGTCGGGGCGCTCGGGCGTCGGAATCAGAGGAATGCAAGAAAGGCTGCGTCAATTCGAGGGCACGATGAATATCGAGTCCGGGAGTTCTGGTACGCGTATATTCGTGACGATCCCAATTCCCAAAACCACACTCTCGGAAGAACAGAGCAAGACTGAGCCCTTGCAAGCTGCTGTGTGAAAAGTGCACATATAGTTTTCAATAAGTTAGCCATTCTCAATGTTTCCTTTGATTATGGGTTGCAACCCATCGTAACGGCCAAATCATGGGTTGCGCCGATCGCATCGTCGGCGTGCTCGCGGGTTTTGCATTCGCAAGCACAGCTTTCGAGCTCTCCATCAACAGTTGTTGCATCACCCACCCCTGTGCTTCAATCTTCGCCGGTGTTGTCTAGCGAGTGTAAGCGTCGAGCGTGATCACTGGGTTAGAGTGTCGCAACAACTCTTGATCGAGCCTAACGTCACTTCCATTCGCCACTAACGCAACTCGCTAGCGGCGTCTCGACGTCCGGATCAGTGGTGGGCTGCCCATCCTTCCTTTCGTTCTTTGCGAAAGGGTCGGAACCACGGACGATCGCGCGATGTTTCTCCCCCATCGCCAAAACACGAATGAATAAATATCCGTGAAGAGCCCGTCACTTCGACGCCATCGCTTTGCGCAATCGATTCTCCGCCTCGGGCTTCCAGTAAGCACATTCGAGGCGAATGAAGACAGAGGTGTAGGGAATCGTCAGGTTAGTTTTCAGCACGAGAATGTGGAAGGTCCTGCCGGCTTCGTCCAGCTTCGAAATGATGTCTTCGTGCGGCAGAGATTGCGAATCGGTCTTGCTCACAAGGTGTGCCAGAGCTTCGCGGTAGGCGGTTATCCCAGCAGCGTCACTTTCGGGCACCGCCTTCAATTCCGCGTCTGTGAAAATGAAAGGCCGAACGTGCTTCGCTTTGGCGATCTGGTCGAGGACCGTCTGCACTACCTCGAGTTGATCGGAGTTGGTGTTAATGGTTTCGATGCCGCTGCTGATTTGCAACGGATAAGCCGAATCCACAACTGCAATCCAATTGCGGTGCCCAAGCAATGGCAATTCTTCTTGCAGGCGAGTGCGCCAGTCGGCAGCCGCGTGGTTGGCCGATGATGCACTGGCAGGGGAAAGGGCGAGAATGGCCGCCAGGCACGCTGCAGCGAAGCTGAAAACGTTTTTAGTTGTGGCCATCCGAGGTCGTATTCTTAAATGCGCACTCTGCATTTTGTCTCCTACGGTTTCACTCCCAACTGCCAAAACAAAAACGAATAAATATCGGTGAACTCCTCAATCTGCTTGGTGACTGGCTTCCCCGCGCCATGTCCTGCCTTCGTCTCAATTCGTAACAAGATCGGCCGTGTCCTACTCGATCCATTGCGCGCCTCCGCCTGCATCAACGCGGTCATCTTTTTGGCGTGCATGGGGTCTACGCGGGTGTCGGTGTCGGCGGTCATAAACAAGATCGCGGGATATTCCGCGCCCGCCTTCACGTGATGATAGGGAGAATAAGCGAATAGCCACTTGAAGTCGTCCGCCTTCTCGGCGGTGCCGTATTCTGGGATCCACAGTTTAGCAATCTGAAATTCCTGGTAGTGGATCATGTCGAGCAGCGGCACCTGGCACACGACCGCGCGGAACAGGTCGGGACGCTGCGTGATCATCGCGCCCATGAGCAGGCCTCCGTTCGAGCCACCCTGGATGGCGAGATGATTTTTGTCGGTATATTTTTCCGCGACCAGGTGCTCGGCGGCGGCGATCATATCGTCAAAAACATTCTGTTTCTTGTCGAGCATCCCGGCGCGGTGCCAGTCTTCGCCGAACTCGGCGCCCCCACGCAAGTTGGCCACGGCGTAGACGCCGCCGTGTTCCATCCAAAGATATGCAGGACGGCGGAAGTCGGGCGTCATGCTGAGATTGAATCCGCCATACGCGGTGAGCAGCGTGGGATTGCGGCCATTTTTCTGCAATCCCTTTTTGTGCACCACGAACATCGGCACCCGCGTGCCGTCCTTCGACTGAAACCATTCCTGGTGAACTTCATAAGCCGCGGGATCGATGGAGGGAGCCTCGACCTTGGTCCACAGCGAAGTCTCGCCGGTTTTCAAGTCGTAGCGGTAAATCGACGGAGCGAACGTGTAGGACTGGAAGGCATAGAAGAGTTCGTCGCGATCCCAGCGCCCGCCCGATCCATAAACGCTACCGATTGCGGGAAGTTCGACGTCCTTGAGAAACTTGCCCTCGAGATCGAAAAGCTTGAGCAAGGAACTGGCGTTTTGTTCGTACTGAGCGAAAAGCTTGCCGCCCCACACGCTGGCGCCCTGCAGCACCGCTTCCGATTGCGGAATGAGTTCCTTCCACGATTGGCGATCGTAGTTGCCCGCCTCGGCGACCAACATTCGGTAGCGAGGCGCGTCCTCATTCGTAGTAATGAAAATCTTGCCGTTGTAGATGTCGCCGTTGTAGCGAAAGTTCTTTCCCGTGGTGATGCGCGTGGGCGGAGTGCCGGCCTTCACATCCATGACAAAAAGTTCGGTCTTGGTCCAGCCTTGTTCCACGGTGATGAGCAGCCAGCGGCCGTCGTTGGAAATCGAAACGCCCGGCCAGTCTTCGGGATCGCGGCCCTGTCCGAAGATCAGCGGATCGCTCTCTTCGGGATGATCCTCGGGATCGTTCGTGAGTTCGTGATAGTAAACGTGCCGGTTGTACATCTCCTGGCCGGCAGCAACTTCGCCTTTTTTAGGATAGCGCGTGTAATAGAAACCTGAGTTGTCGGGCCTCCAAGCGATCGAAGCAGCTCGCGTGCGCTCGATGCTGTCGTTAAGAATCCTGCCGGTCTTTGTCTCGATTACGTGCAGAGTGCTCATCTCGGAACCGCTCTGCGAGGTTCCGTAGGCGACATACTTCCCAGTTTCGCTGGGATAGTACCAGTCAAGCGCGATGGTGCCGTCTGCCGAAAGCGTGTTGGCGTCGACCAGAACGCGGTCGGGAGCGTTGAGCGAATCGCGCACGTAAAGCACAGGCTGGTTCTGCATCCCTTCGCGACGCGTATAAAAATAATGATGCCCGGCGAGGGCAGGCGCCGAAACGCTGCCGATCGATAGCAACTCACTGAGACGTTTGTGAATCGCGTCGCGTCCCGCGAGTCGATCGAGTATGCCGCGCGTATAAGCCATCTCCCTCTCGACCCACTTCTGCGTCTCCGGACTGGTACCGTTTTCCAGCCAGCGGTAGTTGTCCAGAACTTTGGTCCCGTGATACATGTCGATAACCGGTTTCTCGGCGGCTTTGGGCGGTGCCGCAGCAGTGGCGGAAGTCTTAGAATCGTCGCCCGCATACACCGCCGCAGCTAGCAGAAAAATAAAAGAAAGAGCGGAGAAGAGACGCATGACCACCTCGAAACCCTGCAATGAATGCATAGCGGCGGAACTGCTAGCCTACCAGATTGGAAGTTTTCAGATCGCGCTCGGGATGCTATGATGAATTTGATTCAGGGCCGCTTCGCCAGAACCGGTCCGCGACACTCCTCAGTAGCTCAATGGCAGAGCATTCGGCTGTTAACCGAAGGGTTGTAGGTTCGAGTCCTACCTGAGGAGCCAATTTATTTCATTACTTACTGCAATGCGACCACGCGGGGTTTTCGGACTGCACGCCTGGCGCTCTAATCAGCACTTGGTTTTTTCTCCTGTGGAGGCCGACATTGTGAATGGAATCAGTTTGCTCATCCCAGCGGGACGGCTGCTGAGGCATCATTTATTGGTCCGAGCGCAGCAATTTCAACTGCAGACTTCCGAGAATTCCTGAGGGCAGGGGCTGCAGGCCAGAAGTGCGAGGCTGTCTGATTGTTGCGCCCAGCTGGCGGGAAGCGAGGCGAAAGATGCCAGCGACAAGATAAGGAGTGCAATCTTCCGGAGCGGTCCGCTATTTTGCATGCTTCCGACTTTAACTCAAACTACTTCTGACGCCTTCGTTCACTTCACTTCAAAGTTGTAGGAACCCGAGCCAACCCGAATTACGTACGATCCATTCTCTGCCCGGGCGTTGATTGCGTTTCCGCCCTCGCTTACGTGTGAGCCTGCGGTTGCTGGCAAAAAGATTCGAGCTGAAGTATTCGCTGGAATCGTGACGGCGAGAGAGAACGGGCCACTGGGCGCGCCTTTCCAATCGCTAATGATTTTTCCGTAGATCGATTCATACTCGGCTCGCGCCGAGGGCATGCGCGGGTCGAGATGCGGATGAATCACAATCTCCTTGAAACCTGGCGAATCGGGCGTGGTATCGATGCCGGCCGCGTAACGGTAGACCCATGCAATGACCGAGCCGAAGGCGTAGTGATTGTAAGAATTCATCGAGGGATCGCCAGTGTCGCCATTCCAGCGCTCCCACCAGGTGGTCGCGCCCTTGGAAAGCATGTATCCCCAGGATGGGTAGGTATCGTTCAGCAAGAGGCGATAGGCGACGTCGCTGCGCCCGTGATCGGCTAGTGTGAAAAGCAAGAAAGGCGTGCCCAGGAATCCCGTTGAGAGGTGCCAGTTGCGCGTCTCGATGTCTTTCACAAGTTTGTCGACCAGGAGAGGCTCAAGAGAAGTGGGAGCCATTCCGGTGTAGAGCGCGACGACGTAAGAGGTTTGAGTTCCGGTTCCAACCGTGCCGTCGGGCTTGATATAGGCTTTCTGAAACGCCGCGCGGATGTTCTGCACAAGATCGTCGTAGCGCCTGGCGTCATCTTCTTTGCCGACGGCGCGCGCCATCTCGGACATCTGATTGGCGATCAGGGACCAGTAGGCCGTCGCGAGCAGATCCTTGTTCGTATTTTCGTCAGGCGCGAGCCAGTCGGCGAAGTTCGGGCCAACACCTTTACTGCGCAGAAAATTTGGATTGCGACTTTGGATGAATTCCATCCACCGCTGCATCGCATCCCAGTTTTGTTCGATGACGGCCTGATCGCCGTACTGTACCCATGTCGTCCACGGGACAATCACGCCTGCATCGCCCCAGCCGGGAGCGCCTACCCTTGCCGCGTCCCACGCGGAAGTGCCCTCGGTTTCCCCTTCGTTCAAAGGCATTGTGTTGGGCGAAACGTTGGTAAAGGCGCCCTGATTGGTTTGAGCGTCGACGATGTCTTGAATGAATTTCTGCGAGAAGGCGGCGATGTCGAAGTTATAACTGCCAGTTCGCCAGAAAACGCCGGCGTCACCCATCCAGCCCAAGCGTTCGTCACGCTGCGGACAGTCGGTGGGAATGCTCAGGAAATTTCCGCGTTGACCCCAAATGCCAATCGACCACATTCGGTTGACCAGGTCGCTGGAAGTCGTCAGCTTCGCGACGGGGTCGCCGCTTACGCTGCTCACGACTTCTCCTTTGATTGCGTCAAGAGGCGGCGCGCCTGGATAACCGGTCACCTCGACGTAGCGAAAACCGTGGAAGGTGAAATGGGGAGAGAAACTTTCTTCGCCGCCGCCGCGCAGAGTGTAGTAGTCGGTGGCATCGGCATCGCGGAGATTTGCGGTGTAGATGGTGCCGTCGGGATTCAGGATTTCGGCGAAACGGAGTTTAACTCTTGTCCCTGCGGCGCCTTTTATTTTCAGGGCCGCCCATCCCACCATGTTCTGGCCCATGTCGAAGATGTAGCTTCCGTTTGGAGCAGGCGTCACCGTTTTGGGCGCCAAAGTAGCGACCACCTGAGCGGGCGCGGTGATCTGACTGGACAGAATGATGCTCGGCGCATCCGCAACTACGGCCGGCGCCCAGTTGGAATCGTCGAAGCTGGGCTTCTCCCAGCCTGCCTGTTCCAAACGCGCGTCGTAAACTTCTCCCGCGTAAATATCGGAGCGAAGAATTGGCGACTCCGCGGCTTTCCATGAGTCGTCGCTGATGACGGTGTCATGAGTGCCGTCGGCATAATCGATTTCGAGTTGTGCCACAAAACGGTCGGGAGGAGAGAAAAAATGCATTCCCACCCAAGTCAGGCCGCTGCCATACCAGCCGTCACCGAGTAGAGCGCCGATGACGTTGTTGCCATTCACCAGTAAGCTGGTGACATCGTAGGCCTGATAAAGAACGCGCTTGCGATAGTCGGTGAAATCGGGCGTGAGAACATCGCGGCCAATGCGGCTGCCGTTCAGGAACACGCGATAGCTGCCCAGTGCCGTCACATACAATCTTGCGCTTTGTACGTTCTTTGAAAGCACGAGCGATCGTCGCAAGTAGGCTGCTGGTTGCGGCAGTTGGCCGGGATCTCCCAGACGGTTGTCGGTCAAGTCGGCGACGACTTGAGCAGCTTGCCAATGGGCGGCATTGTCGGAACTTGCTTTCCAGTCGGCATTTGTGGGGATGCGAATCGGCTCGCCCTTGGAACGCGTAATTTTGACTAACGCCGCCAGCGCGGCCGTCGTAGTTTTCGCGACTGCATTCGGTTCTGAGTCGGGCGCATCGGGAGCGGTGACTGTTACGTCGATCACGTTCTTCCCCGCGGTCATTTGATCGCTGATATCTTTTCGATCGAAGGTCGTCCATCTGCTCTTGGCATCGACTTGATGACCGTTCACTCGAGCGATGTACGCTCCTCGACTAGCCAGAAAAAGAAGAGTCCGCATTGCATCTTTGGGAAGATTGACGGTGAGTCGAAAAGTGGCGGATGTTTTAGGAATAGTTGCGAGCGCATCTTGCCCGGGCAGCCAAATCCAGCGGATTCCCTGGCGGTCGGCTTCATCTTCGGGATTCTTCCAGCGAATCCATTTTGCTTTCCAATCTTCGGGATGCAGGAGGCCCATCTCCCACCAGGCTTCGTCTGTCGACTCCGAGACTTGTCCGGCCGCGTCCCAGACTCGAACCTTCCAGAAATATCTTTTGCGCGATTCCAGAGCCGGGCCGCGATACGCAATACCCACGGACTCAGCGGAATTGGTCTTGCCGCTGTCCCAAACGTCGGCTTTGCCGTTGCGCAGATTTTCGCTACTGCTTGCTACCAGGATTTCATAGGCGGCCTGCTTCCAGTCACGCTCGGAGTTGTCGCTTTGCCATGAAAGTCGCGGAGTAGCCCGGTCGATGCCGAGGGGATTTTCCAGGTATTCACAGCGCAGGTGGACGGGAACGGCCGCGGCGGTCGAGCCAAGAATCGCAATGGCGATCACCACATTCGGTAGACTAAGACGCTTCACCTGATCCTCCTGGGAGTGAGAACTGGACTCATTGCGCTCCTTATTCTGCGACTGCAGATGCGGGGCATGGTTTCATTTGTGGCGCGATGCGTCAACCTTCGATTCCGCCTCAGCCACTAAGAATAATACCCATCTCACCAGCGTTTTCTTCGTGTAACGTTGGATAATGCTGCTTAAGAAAAAAATCTGCATCCCAGAATTGCGGCTTTCGAATTCAAAATGTGGCCGAACGCTATAAGGAAGGTTCAGCATGGACGCGACGAACACTAAAAAGATTTTTGATGCGCTCGAGTCCTTCCGAATTGAGTTGCCGTCCTGGGGCTTCGCGAACACCGGTACGCGATTTGGCAAGTTTATCCAGCCCGCCGCTGCGACTACAACCGAAGAGAAGTTCGCCGATGCGGGACAGGTGCATCTTTTCACCGGAGTCTGCCCGACCGTGGCACTGCATGTTCTTTGGGATTGCCCGGATGGAGTTCGCAGTGCGGACGAGATCAAGAAATATGCCGCTCGCTACGGAGTGTTGCCGGGGGCCATCAATCCTAATCTTTTCCAGGATCAAGAGTATAAGTTTGGCTCTTTTGGCAATCCTGACGCCGGAGTCCGGCAACGCGCCTTAGAACACACCAAGGACAGCATCGAGATTGCCGGGCGTCTTCACAGCAGAGACATTTCCATGTGGTTTGCGGACGGTTCCAACTACCCGGGCACGGCCAATATTCGGCAACGGAAGAAATGGTTCAGCGACGCGCTGAAACAATCTCATGACGCATTGTCTACGGGCCAGCGCTTATTAGTAGAGTACAAGCCGTTCGAGCCCGCTTTTTACCACACCGATATCGCCGACTGGGGCATGTCGTTTCTGCTGGCTCGCGCTGCCGGGCCGCGGGCGAAAGTACTCGTGGATACTGGCCATCATTACGCTGGGCAGAACATCGAACAGATCGTTGCGTGGCTGCTCGCAGAAGACATGCTTGGAGGCTTTCATTTTAACGATCGCCGGTACGCCGATGATGACTTGACCCTCGGATCCATCGATCCGTATCAGGTTTTCCGGATATTTCACGAGATTCTCTACTTCGAGTGGGAGAGCGGCAAGCAAGCCGATATCGCATACATGGTCGACCAGAGCCATAACCTTAAGGGAAAAATTGAGGAGGCAATCCAAACGGTCACCATGGCGCAGCAGCTATTTGCGAAAGCTGCACTTGTGGATTACGAACGGCTCGCCCAGGCGCAGACTCACTGCGAACTGGTGGCCGCCGAATCGCTACTGCAGGATGCGTTCAACACAGATGTCCGTCCGGTGATTCAGGAATGGCGCGTTTCCAAGGGGTTGCCTTGCGATCCGCTGAAGGCATTTCACGAGAGCGGCTACGTGCAGCGAATCTCGAAAGAGCGGGCGGCGAGGAACTCCCAAAGTATTACTTCGTACGCGTGAGAAAATCGTCTCGACAAAGCCCTCAACGCGGCTGCAGGACGGACTTCACTGAGGCGATCAGCATGGGAACTCCACGGCGCGCAGTTTCATCTCTATGAGCCAGCCACGGCACAAGTCTTACCTGGCATTTGATTTCGGCGCCCAAAGCGGACGCGCGGTTCTGGGGCATCTGCAAGCAGGAATACTTACGACCGAGGAGGTGCATCGTTTCGGCAACGAGCCGGTGGAATATGGCGGATCTCTTCACTGGGACCTGCCGAGACTCTGGTTCGAGGTGAGGAACGCTTTCTCGAAACTGGGTGAAGCGGAACTTGCCGGCATTGGAGTGGACGCATGGGGTGTCGACTACGCCTTGCTGGGAGAGCGCGGCGAGTTGCTGCAGAATCCATACCACTATCGGGACCGCAGGACTGACGGGGTTATGGAAGAGGTGCTGAGCCGGATCGAAAAAGAAGAGATTTACAAGATAACCGGCATCCAGTTCATGCCCATCAACACGCTGTACCAGTTAGTCGCGACTAAAAAGGAAGCACCTAAACTTCTTGCTGCGGCGAAACATTTGCTCACGATTCCAGATTTGTTTAATTATTGGCTAACCGGAGAGGCAGTCTGCGAATTCACCAATGCGACCACTACTCAGATGGTGGATTCTGTGAAGCGTATGTGGGCCGTCGACCTGATGCGGCGACTGGATTTGCCGGTGCATTTGCCCGCACCGATCGTAGAGCCCGGCTCAATCGTCGGAACGCTGTTGCCCGATGTTGCAGGCCGTTCCTCTCGCGCAGGAACAGCGGTAATCGCTCCCGCGTGTCACGATACGGGTTCCGCTGTGGCCGCAATCTCCGCCCGTGACGGTACCGCCTTTCTTAGTTCTGGAACGTGGTCGTTGCTGGGGACAGAACTGGATTCTCCGGTTATCACCTCCGATGCTTTGCGAATGAACTTTACCAACGAAGGCGGTGTGAACGGGACGACGAGACTTCTGAAGAACGTCATGGGGCTGTGGATGCTGCAGGGCTGCCGAGATGCGTGGACGCTTAAAGGACAGTGTTACGACTACCGCGAGTTGATGGAGGTAACAGTTCACCAGCCTGCTTTTCGCTGTCTGGTGGACCCGGATGATGAGATCTTTCTCCGCCCGCGGGACATGTTGACTGCGATTCACCAGTTCTGCGCCCGCACTCACCAGCCTTCCCCGCAAGAGCCGGGCGCATATGTGCGCGCGGTTCTGGAGAGCCTTGCCTTCAAGTATCGCCTGGTGCTGCGGAATCTTGAGCAGGTCACCGGAAAACATTTCGAGCAGATTCGGATTATCGGAGGCGGATCGAAGAATCGACTTCTAAATCAATTCACCGCGGATGCCACCGGCAGAAGAGTCTTGGCCGGACCAGCGGAAGCCACCGCGTTCGGCAATATCGCAATACAGATTCTTGCGACCGGGGGCGCGGCCTCGCTGAAAGAAGTGCGCGAGATTGTCGATCGATCTTTCCCAACTGAAGTTTTCGATCCGCTTGAGACGGACAAATGGGACCGGCATGCCGAGCGGTTTGAGCAATATTGCGGGAGCATTTATGCCTCACATTAAAGAGACGACGCATCTGAAGGATTTGTGGAGCGAAGCGGAAGCGAGCAAGATGGCCGGCGACCAGTTGGCCCTGCTGCGTTATCGGTCGAACCTCCTCGGCGCAGATTTGCGCATTACTAACTTCGGTGGCGGAAACACCAGCTCCAAGATGGAATTACCCGACCCGTTCACGGGCCAGCCCGTCCGCGTGCTGGCGGTGAAGGGAAGTGGAGGCGATCTCGGTTCCATCACCGAGAGCGGGTTTGCCTTGCTGTATTTGGATCGTCTCGAACAACTGAAGGAGCTATACCGGGGTGAACAATACGAAGACGAAATGGTTCGCTACTATCCGCTTTCTGCGTTCGGAGAAAATCGCGTAGCGGCATCGATCGATACTCCGCTGCACGCGTTCTTGCCCTTCGCCCACGTGGACCATCTGCATCCTGACTGGGCGATCGCGTTGGCTGCAAGCGCCAACGGCAAGCGCAAGCTGGATGAATTCAATAAAGAATTTGGCCGCAAGATCGTTTGGCTTCCGTGGCAGCGGCCCGGCTTCGAACTCGCGCTCATGTTGGAACGGGCTGTCAAAGACAACCCGGGCGCCGAGGGCCTGATTCTGGGCGGTCACGGCTTGTTTACATGGGGAAACGCGCAGCGCGATTGCTACCTGAATAGCATTCATACCATCGACCAGATGGGCGAATTCATTTTGAAGCATCAATCGAAAAGGGGCTACTTATTCGGCGGAGTTGAGCAAGCGCCTGCAGAGAATCGCAAGAGCATTGCAACGCAGATCTTGCCCGCACTTCGCGGAGTGTTTTCTTCGAACCGCCGAGTAATCGCGCACTATACCGACAGTGAAGACGCTTTGAAATTCGCCGGATCGAAGTGGGCTAGGGAACTTAGTTCGCTTGGCACCAGTTGTCCCGACCATTTTCTACGAACGCGGGTGTGTCCCCTATTTCTTCCGTGGGATTCTGCGAACGAGGATGTCGAAGCTTTAAAAGGGAGAATTCAATCTCGGGCCGCCGAGTATCGAACCGCGTACAAGAAATATTACGATGAATGGGCCACCAGTGTTTCGCCCAAGCTGCGGGATGCCAATCCTTCGGTCGTGATCGTGCCGGGCGTGGGACTGTTTGGCTTCGGCAAGAATAAAAAGGAGGCGCGAATCACGACCGAGTTTTTTATCAATGCGATTCATGTGATGGCTGGCGCCAACGCATTGGAAGATGGAGAGGTCGCGCATCCTCTGCCACAGGCCCGGCGTGCTGAGCAGTCGCAGCTGTTCGCGCAGTTTCGTAACTATGTTGCGCTGCCCAGATCAGAGGCGTTCCGCATCGAGTATTGGGCACTAGAGGAAGCCAAACTTCAGCGCATGCCCGCGGAGGCAGAATTCAGCCGCAAGATCGCTTTGATCATTGGCGGCGCCAGCGGGATCGGCCGCGAAGTTGCTCTTCTGCTCGCGCGCAAGGGTGCTCACCTTGTCGTCGCGGATTTTGACGAGGAAGGCGCGAAGAAGGTCGCCGAGGAAGCCGGTTCGGTTTCGTCGGCCGAGTTTCTCGCGCACACTCAGGTCGATCTCAGTTCTTCTGCATCGCTGGCTGAGGCGGCGAATTTTACCGTCTCTCAGTTCGGCGGCATCGACATCATCGTTAACACTGCTGCAATCTATCCCGTGCCGGGACCCGACGGCGAACTCAGCGACGCGCAGTGGGCGCGAACATTCCTCGTGAATGTCACGGGAAACTATCTTCTCGCCCGACATACCGAATGGGTATTCAAAGATCAGGGTCTGCCCGCCGCCATGGTGCTCACCAGTTCGGCCAACGCTGTTGTCCCCAAGAAAGGGAGTGAGGCCTATGACACCAGCAAGGCAGCTCTCAGCCATTTGATTCGCGAGCTCTCGATCAAGCTTGGCCCCACGGTGCGAGTGAATGGAATTGCCCCTGCGACCGTAGTGGCGGGTTCCACAATGTTCCCTCGCGATCGCGTCATGCAGTCGTTGCAAAAATATAAGATCGCCTTTTCGGAACCTGATTCGACAGAAGAACTGCGCGGTAAGCTCGCCGACTTTTATGCGCAACGCACGTTAACCAAGCGGCCGATCCTGCCGCAGGATTGCGCGGCTGCAATCGCATGGCTGGCCGGCGATCAGAGCGCAAAAACAACTGGCCATGTCATCCCCGTGGACGGCGGTCTGTCTGAGGCATTTCTGCGTTAATTCAGTATTGAGGACTCCATGAATCCTGCCTTGGGGGTGTTTTTTCACTGGCTCGGCGGCTTGGCCTCGGCCAGTTTCTACGTGCCTTATCGTGGAGTTAAAAACTGGTCATGGGAAACCTATTGGCTAGTCGGCGGATTCTTCAGTTGGATTATCGCCCCGTGGATTCTGGCGCTGACCATGACGCACGACCTCAGCCGAGTGCTCCACGAAGCTCCGGCGAGCAGTCTGTTCTGGACATATACGTTCGGAGTCTTGTGGGGACTTGGTGGGCTCACCTTCGGGCTCACCATGCGCTATCTCGGCATGTCGCTGGGCATGGCGGTTGCGCTTGGCTACACGGCCGCATTCGGAACCTTGCTGCCTCCGATTTTCCGTGGGATGTTCGCGTCTGAAGTCCTTGGCACGCGGTCTGGGTTGATCATTCTTGCCGGAGTCGCGCTCTGCCTGCTCGGGATTGCGTTCGCGGGTGCCGCGGGAATATCGAAGGAACGCGAAATGTCGACCGAGCAGAAGCGGGCCTCGATCAAGGAATTCGACTTGAAAAAAGGATTGCTCGTCGCGACTTTCTCGGGTGTGATGAGCGCTTGCTTTGCTTACGGGCTGGCGGCGGGCGATCCCATCAAACTGATCACGCTGCAACATGGAACGCCGACCTTATGGCAAGGGCTTCCGGTGCTCGTGGTAGTGCTGGCGGGCGGCTTCACTACGAACTTCATCTGGTGCGTCATCCTGAATACTCGCAATCGGACCGGATACCAATACTTCAAGGCCGAAATTCGGAAAAGCACTCCCGCCCGCAAAGAAGAGCACATTCTGGAATCGGTCACCGACGCTCCGGGGGAGGAGATGGCCGTAGCAGTGGCCATTGCCGAGGACACTACCGTGAAGGCTCCCATGTTCGCGAACTATCTTTTTTCGGCTCTGGCGGGAACGACCTGGTACCTGCAGTTCTTTTTCTACACCATGGGCGAGACACAGATGGGCCGCTACAAGTTTTCCAGTTGGACGTTGCACATGGCCAGCATCATCATCTTCAGCACTCTATGGGGTATTGCTCTGAAGGAGTGGAAGGGCGCCGGAGGCAAGACCAAGCTGCTCGTGGCATTCAGCCTGCTCGTGCTCGTGGGCTCGACCGTCATCGTTGGCTACGGCAACTATGCCGGCGGAGCGTCCCGCTAGCCTAGGAGAAGAAAATATTTTTGTTCAGGAAGTCATTGCGAAATTTACCCTGCGGGTCGTATTTCTTGGCCAGGTCGATGAAGTCTGGCATCTTGGTGTAAATACTTTTCAATATCGCGGGAGAAGTAGTGAAGAGCTTCCCCCAGTGGGGGCGTGCGTGGAAGGGTGCCAACTCTTTTTCAATGACTGGCAGCAACTGGCTGACGGCGGGCCAATCCTGCTTCCAGGTGAAGTGAATGGTCACGCAATTCTGGTGGTAACAGGGGCTCATCCAGAGATTGTCGGCCGCGATGGCGCGGATTTCAGAAATCAATAAATGCGGGCTGACCTGATCGCGGAGGCGCTCGACGGCGAGGATCGCCTCGACTGCATGCGGCCGCGGCACGAAATATTCAGACTGAAGCTCCTTGCCCGCGCTCGGGGTAAAGCCCATGCGGAAGTGCGGCAGGCGTTCGTACCAGGGCCCCGGAACGCCCATTTGCTCGGTACAGTTTTCGGCGGAAAGTTCCGCGATCGGATGGAGGTTCTTTGTGGCTTTGGTTGCGCCGAAAAATTCGGGAGCCGCGTCGAACCGATGCCCTTGATCGTCGCGGGTTTTGATCCAGACCTCATTCACCCGCTGCTTTTGCCAGTCGGTGAACAGGCTGACGCTGTAGCCGCTGGATTCGATTGCGTCGAAGTGGTCTTTCACAGCAGAGAGCGGCAGGTTTTCGTAAACGTATTGCCGCATGGTGTAAGTGGGTTGAATGTCGAGCGCAATTTTTGTGATCACGCCGAGTGCGCCGAGACCGACGACGGATGCGAGAAAACCCTCACCGTCGTGAGCGCGCGATAGCTTGACCACATCGCCGGAAGCCGTAACAAATTCCAAAGCAGAGACCGCGGTTGCCAGGTTGCCGTTAGTCTCGCCCGAACCGTGAGTAGCGGTGCTGCAGGCTCCAGCCACAGAAATGTGGGGCAAGGACGCAAGATTGTGCAGGGCAAAACCTTTGCCGTCGAGATAAGGGCAGAGCTGCCCGTAAGTCATGCCAGCGTCGATGGTGACGGTGCGAGCAGCGGCGTCGAGGTCGACAACTGCATTCATCGGCTTCAGCGAAAGGAAACTATTGGCGCTGTCGGCGATGTTGTTGAAGCAGTGGCGAGTGCCGAGAACCTTGAACTTGTTTTCTTTCTGAACGTAATTTCGAACCTGGGCCAGGGAGTTCGCGGAGTACAAGCGGTCGGTGCCGTATTCCAGATTGCCTGCCCAGTTCGTCAGTTTTTCGCTGGCCCAGGCAGGCAGTGAAGAGAGCGCCGGGCTGGCCGTCAGGGCGGCGAAGAGCTTAAGGAATGTTCGCTTATTCATGGATGGTCCAAAAATAGTCTGAGAAAGTGGGCCCTCGAGAACGCGGCAATTGTACTCTGTTTTTCTCTCGATTCTGCTCCCAAACCGGGCCGCGGTCGAAGGCCTGCAGCCCCGGTGCGCGCAATGCACCATAGCTGCCAGCCAAGGTGAAAGGGCGGATTTAGGCTCGCTTCGCGACTGCCAAGTTTCGCTTGTTCCGTTTTCGTAAATCTGGGAAGGAGGAGGGTGCAATCTCCGCGGCAGTCTTTACTATGGACCGTAAATGCTGGGGGCGCGCGCACGTTGAATCCGAGCGACGGGACTGGAGCCGAGAGAGCTCACGACGGCAGGCGGAGCACGCGTGTGTCTCGGCGGATCCCGATTGTGCTCACCAGCCTCGATCCCAAGCAAAACTTTCGTGGCCAACACGAGACGGTGGTGGTAAATGCGCACGGATGCGGCGTTCTTCTCCCCGTGCAACTAGGGAATAAGACCCCCGTTTCTGTGGAGTTGATTTCAGATGGCCGAAGCAAAAGCGGCAAGATTGTACTGGTGCGGACAATAGTCGAAGGCGCGCGATGGTTGGTAGGCCTGGAGTTTGATATTCCGGCGAGAGATTTCTGGGAAATTGAAAATCCGCCGGAGGATTGGCGGGTGTAGAGAAGTAAATTGCGTTGCTCGAAGAACTATCGCTCCCGAAGTTGCTTGGGCTAGAATTATGGCGGAACGCAACGCCTCTGTCGTGAATGAAGGCTGGATTGCGATTTCGGCGGGCTGAACCCGCCCGTAAATAGCCTTGGCTTCTCCATCAGAACCCGCGGTCGTGAACCCTGTCGACTCGGGTGAAAGCGCCCCGAAAACGGCCTACAGGGTGCTGTATGACGGACAATGTGAGGTCTGTCAGGCTTGTGTCGCCTGGCTGCGGGTCTTAGATCGTGAAAATAAAACCGCCTGCCTTCCTATTAGCGAAGAAATCCTTCTGGCGTCAGATGCACGACTGAAAATGGACGAGTGCCTTCGCCAGTTACACGTCGTCACTCCTGAAGGTGAAATTCAAGTTGGTTGGGAGGCGGTGGCAAGCCTTGCCCGACTGTTTCCAGCTACCTGGCTTATAGGCACGGCGGGAAGCCGCTGGCCTTTTCGAATACTCGGAAGCCTTGCTTATGGGTTTGTCGCACGGAACCGATTTTCCCTGAGCAAATGTCGCGGCGGAGCGTGCCAGGTTGCAAAGCCCGAACTGGTACGACGGCAAGCGCAGCTGGGAGCCTTTTGGTCGTGTTACACGCTTGGCTTCTTTATTCGATTGCCCCTGGTGTTGTGGGCTGGCATCAAGGCCGCGGTTGAGAGAACAATTGTGTTTCACCGGACGTATGGCGAGCAACTTAGTTTGCTGAATGGCAAACTTACCATACTCTTTCTGAACGGAGCTTTGCCGAACACGGTCCCGTTGCTGTTCGGTGAACTCTTCACCACTCTGTTTTACGACGGTATTGCAGTCGACCCAGGCTCGCCCAAGATGCGCGGGTCGCTGGCACGACACATTCGTCGATCCCCAAGAAAAGTCACCAAGATTGTCGCAACCCACGCCCACGAGGAACACGTAGGTAATCTCAATTGGTTGTCGGATAGAACGGGCGCTCCGATTTTCGTTGCAGAGATGACGGCACGATTTCTCACGCCATTCAAAAAGCTTCCCTGGGTGCGCGCGGCGATCATCGGGCAGCCTCCAAACCTGAAAGAACCTTACTACCTGTTAGGGGATAGCCTGGAGACAGACTCCGGCGTCCTGCAGATACTTCCTGCGCCCGGCCATTGCGATGACCATGTTGTTCTCTACGACCCGAAAGAGAAGTTGCTGCTGGCGGGAGATGCGTTTATGGGGAGCTACTTTGCGACGCCCAACCCGGATGTAGACAGCCGCAAGTGGGTAGAGAGCCTGGAACGTTTGATGGATTTGGATATTGAGATTCTGGTCGAAGGACACGGGCACATTCACACGTTGCGGAGAGACATTCCCGATTTTCCCGGCGTGGTGATTCGCGAAGACCCCAAGGCTGCCATTTTGGAGAAGTTGAAATACCTGAGATGGCTCCGGCTACAAATTGAAACTGGATTTCGAGAAGGACTTCCTGTGCGGGTAATCGAAGCAAGCTGTTTTCCATGGGGGCGGCGAAGTTCCTGGGAAAGCTGCGCCACTGACGAGTGCATCCGCCTTTTGAGTCTCGGCCACTTCTCGCGCACAGAATTGGTTCGCAGCTTTGTTCGAACCGGGGTAGAGTGTCTTCCAAGTGTCTACGAGATTCGCCTGTCCGGTGAGAATTGACGAACTGTTGTACCGTGGGAAACTGCCGCCCAGCGGGCAGGGTGGAAGCTAAGATCGTTTAGAATAGAGGTCGGATGGGCTGTTATGACTGACGACAAGATCACAATCTCGGCGGGGCCGCGGTTTCAGGCGGCGATGATCTTAGCGATCGTTGCGGATGCGCTGCAGATCGCGATTTTTCCTGTGTTTGCCGAAGGAGCTCTGTCGCCGGCGGAGGATGTGCTCGACTTGGGAGTCGGGGCGTTGATGGTCCACCTGCTGGGCTGGCACTGGGAATTTCTGCCATCGTTTTTTGCGAAGCTGCTGCCCGGAGTTGACCTGGTTCCATTCTGGACGCTCGCCGTATTCAACGTGTATCGCAAGTCGAAGCGGATGGCGATGGAAGCCGAAGAAAATCGGCAATCTCTGCCGGAGTTGGAAAAATCGGCTCCAAGCTTCCAGGGTTCGCCGTCTGGCCTGGCACGGCGGGATTGAGGACTGCGCGGCCGCTTTTCAGCGCTCTCAGTGGTCTTTCCCAGGCCTTTCTCTGCGCTCTCCGCGGCCGTGCTCCGCGAACTCAGCGGTTAAGAGCTTCTCCTGCGAAGTTGGAGAACCGAGACGCTGAAGCCGCGCCGCCCGATTTGCTACAATCCTCTCGCTATGGCGGATACGACTTTGGTTCCTGCGAAAACGGTTGCCACCGCGAAGGGCGACGGCACCAGCGTTGATGTGGGTGAGACTGCCAGCCGGGTGTTCCTGGTGACGCTGGAGATTACGAAGATTATCGAGCAGGAATCGCTCGACCTGAGCGTTTACGGGTCGGCGGATGGGACGACTTGGAGCGCGAAACCGGTTGCGGCGTTTCCCCAGAAATTTTATTGCGGCGAGTGGCCGCTGTTGCTCGATCTCACCGAGCACGTCGACGTGAAGTTTGTGCGCGCGCATTGGGAAATGGCCCGCTGGGGGCGTGGCACAGAGACTCCGATGTTTGAGTTCGGCGCCACGTTGAAGGAAGTTCCGGCGGAGATTTTGCGCGAAGTCGCGGCCACGCGGGGATGAGAATTGTTGATTTTTGATTGCTGATTGTTGATTGAAAAACTCTCGGGTTGGCAACCGCTTCAGCCATCAGCAAGAATCAGACTTCAGAACCTAAGAATCAAATTCATCAATCAAAAATCAGCAATCAACAATTAGCAATTGTCTATCGATTCCAGAATGAAAAACGACTCGCAGGTAGTGGTGCGTCCAGCGCGCCGAGTACGTGGCAGTGTCCAGTTGCCGGGAGACAAGTCGATCTCTCATCGCTACGCCATGCTGGCGGGAATCGCGGACGGTCCATCGCGGCTGGAAAATTATTCGACGGGCGCGGATTGCGCCAGCACTCTGGCCTGCATGCGATTGCTTGGCGTGGAGTGGGACCGCAAAGACGGCGCAGACAATGTGATCGAAGTGAAAGGACGCGGCTTGGCCCTGGCCGCGCCTGCGAGTGCGCTGGATTGCGGAAATTCTGGTTCCACCATGCGCATGTTGAGCGGGATTGTCGCGGGGCAAAAATTCAGCTGCGAAATGGTGGGCGACGAATCGCTTTCGCGGCGGCCCATGGAGCGCGTCATCAAGCCGCTTTCCGCCATGGGGGCGCAGATTGCGTCTCACGAAGGCAAGCCACCGTTGCGCATTACGGGCGGAGAACTCAGGGCGATCGATTACAAAATGCCCGTAGCCAGCGCGCAGGTGAAATCCTGCTTGCTGTTTGCAGGGCTGTTCGCCGAGGGCGAGACGCGCATTGAAGAGACGATGCGCACGCGCGATCACGGAGAAGTGGCGCTGACGGCATTTGGCGCGCAACTGGAGCGCAACAATCTGGGGCAAGGAAGCGAAGTCCGCATCCGTGGAGGGCAGACCTTGCGAGGGATCGAATCGCGTATTCCGGGAGATCTGTCGAGTGCGGCATTCTTTCTCTGCGCCGCGGCGTTATTTCCCGGATCGCAGTTGACGATTCCAAATCTGCTGATGAACCCGACGCGGGCGCGCCTGCTCGACATCTTGATGCAGATGGGACTGCGGATCTCGGTGACGCAGTTGGAGGAGATTTACGGAGAAATGGTGGGGACTCTGCAAGTCGAGGGCGGCGCGCTCAAGGGCGCCACGATTGCCGGTGCGGATTCCGCGGCACTGATCGACGAAATCCCGGTATTGGCCGCGATTGCGCCTTACACAGAGCAGGGAATTGAAGTGCGCGACGCGCGGGAGTTGCGGGTAAAGGAGTCCGATCGCATCGCGGCCGTGGCCACGAATCTGCGACGCATGGGCGCGCAGGTGGAAGAGCGCGAAGACGGTCTTAGAATTCCCGGAAAACAGACACTGCACGGCGCGGAGATCGATTCGTTTGGCGACCACCGCATAGCGATGGCGTTCGCTGTGGCCGCGCTGCGAGCCGAAGGTGAAACCGTAATCCGCGGCGCGGAATCAGCGGCGATTTCCTATCCGGCATTTTTCCAGGCGTTGGACACAGTGACCGAGCGGTAAAAATATTTTGTCCTTGCGGCGGCATTTCGCAGCACTCAGAGAAAAAGCTTTAAATGCGGAGTTCGCGAAGGAACCGCGGAGTCCGCGAAGAAACATTACAGCCCCTCTCTAACCAGCGCCAATCCTTCGACACCATCTGGCCGGCTCTCCTAGCCCCGGTTCCGCGCCGTTTTCTGCTGCCAACTCGTCAAGCAGAAGACTACTGAGTATCTACAGGATTTTTCCTGTCCGTGTACCCGATGCGCGACGCGCCCTATTCCAACCCTCACGGCGCGGAGCTGCATCCATACCAGTACCTGCCGCTCTACCTCCGCTCGCTCTCCGCCAAAACAAAGGGAGAAGTGTGCGAGGAATAAAAACAAAACAACACAGAGGAGTTAAACAATGAAACGTTGTCTCGGTATCCTAATCGCGTCGATGTTCCTGGCCGTGCCGGCCCTCTTGGCGCAAAGCTCGGACCATGTCGAGGTGGGCGCATTTGTCGACTACTTCCGGCTCAATCACAATGCCGCGCCGGTCAGTAACTTCTTCGGTCTGGGCGGGCGCGCCGCGTTCAATCTCAACTCCAGTGTGCAACTGGAGGCGGAGATGGCTTACGACTTCAAGCGAAATTACACCAGCTCTTTCTCGGATGGCGTGACCTCGACAACGGTCAACTCCAATTTTCGAACCTTGCACGGATTCTTTGGCCCAAAGTTTCAAACAGGCTCGGGACCGATTCGCGTGTTTGTAACCGGTAAAGTGGGATTCGACAACTTCAGCATCAACAATCAGAATGCCCAGACTGGTTTTGTTAATACTGTGGGCTTGACCAATGGTGCAACCTATTTCGCGGTTTATCCGGGGGCTGGGATTGAGGCGTTCGCTGGACCGATTGGTCTGCGAGCTGAAGTCGGCGACGACATTTATTTCAACGGCGGAGCCCGCAACAACCTGCGGATTACGTTTGGTCCGCAGTTGAGGTTCTAGGCCGAATGGGCCTCCACTTCTGGCGGAACGCGCCGGAAGTGGAGGCTCCGCGGTCCAGTTAATAAAGTTTCCGTGCAACCCGCGAATTCCTATTCACGTAAGGTCGCTAGGCCTTCGTATTAAGCCCGGAAGTTCCCGTCAATTGTTGACTCATCCGGCTTGGAAAACAGCAGAGAGTCTAATCCGGTAGTGGGTCAGTTTGAAATTCTGATCGGCGTGTTCGCTCGTCGATGGCGTCCTCCTGAGCGTAGCCGTTCTACAGGCGGAGCGAAGGATCTCCGGCTACGACACTGTTTGCCACGGGAGGTCCCTCGGCCCGCTGGTAAAAACGCGGGCTCTTCGGGATGACGTCCTGTGACATTCATATTCAGACTGATCCACTACCTCGAATCCAAGCCGCGGGGTCGCCTCTACGAGCGTGTGATAGAGTATTGCCCACCGCAAGGCCTGGCCGTGGAGCCGGCCACGAATTGCATGGATCTCGAAGCAGCAGCCCTTCGACAGGAGTACCGCAATGACCACTCTTCGTAACCTGTTAAAAGACCGCAAGCTCTATTCGGTGGAAGCCACACGCACCGTGCTGGAGGCGGCGCGCTTCATGATGGAGCACAACATTGGCGCCCTGCCGGTGCTGCGCAATGGACAACTGGTGGGCATTTTGTCGGAGCGCGACATCATGAACCGCGTGGTCGCCGTGGGCCGCACTCCGGGAACCACAGGCGTGGCCGAGGTGATGACAGCGAACCCGCGCGCGGTTTCGGCTGACGAGAGCGTCGAGGAATGCCTGTTCATCATGCGCGAATTCGGCTTTCGCCATCTGCCGATCGTCGATGGCAACGACCTGAAGGGACTGGTTTCGCTGCGCGATATCCTCATGCATCAGGCCTCGGAGATCGAGCGCCAGGCGCGGCAGGCGGCGTCATAGAAGAGCTTTCGGCTTCCTGCATTCGCTTTTCGAAAAGCTGAATTCAGGAAGCCGTTGTTACTGCCGTTTGCGCAGTATCACTTCTGCTGCCTTCGGCGGCATCGTAAAGGGAAATTCAAAGACTTTGTCTTCCAGCGGCACTCGCAGAATCAGTTCTTCCGGTTTTTTCCATGCGCTAATCCACTTGCTGTCAGTGCTGAAGTAAACCCATCCGTTCGCCTCGGGACTGTCCGGGCCAAGCTGAGCCGGCCGCAAACTGCTCTTGCCGAGAAACTCCTGCAGTTCCGCCGAATCTTTCAGGAACGCGCGCATGTACACTTCTTTCGCGTCCTTCTGTTCGGGATGCCTGGCCACTTCCTTGGCGGTTTGACGATCCAGTTCGTCGGCGTCATTCTGCACTTGTTGCGAGAGAGCGTCGGGATCGAGAGCCGTCTGGACTACCTGAAAGTGCTTCACGAATTCCAGGGAAATTTTTTCCACCATCACGTCGACCGGCGCCTGACCTTTGTTGCGCAGCGTGAGCAGCGCCGCGAAGAACGGCACATGGCGGTGGCGAACCAGTTGCAGTTCCTGGGAATCGATGGCGACGGTGAGTACCAGGTCTCCGGCGGACAACCCGTAGTAGTAGCGGCCATCATCACGGCGCGTAAGCGTGCAGCCGGGACCACCTTCCTGCCAGCGCACGGCGGGAAGTTTAGGCTTGTCGTGCGACGAAGTGGCCGCGCCAGGAGTAGCCTGCATGGCTAAGACCGCAAGTAGCAAACCAAGTGGCAGGCAACGCCAATTTACGTGCATGGCTTAGAGGGTTGGCGCGGTTACGGTTAGGCTGAGCGAGGGATTCGCGCTGTTGCTGGAACTGGTGTTGCTGGAGACTACGCCGTTAATATCGACTCCGATCACGGTGAAAGTGTAAGTGTTAGCGGGAGTGATTCCGTTCAAGGCCGAGGTGGTCACTTTAAGATTGGTGCAAGCCGGCAGCAGAAACAAGGAGCCACTGATTACAAAAAGCGCCAGCAATCCGCAGGCTCGTCGCGACCGCTTTCCGCCTACGGCCGTGCCTATGCCCACCAACGCCAGCATGGGCAAAGGCATCCACAAGGCGTAGAACGTCCTGGGTCGCGCAGCATTTCCGATGATCTGGGGTCCGCTAGTGGTGATGGTGACCGTGGCTGTGGCGGGAACGCCCGTGATCGGCACGCCATTTGGCTGGGGATAGGAGAATGAACAAACGGGGGGAATCGCCACCAGCGGCGTGACCGTCGCGCACGACAACGTGATCCCACTCCGATTGCCCTTAACGAGCGGAGTGCTATACCCGTTAATGGGATTAATGAGGATCGTTCCCTCGGCCCCATTGCCGGCTGGAACACTTTTTGGCACGATCGGGCTCAGCACCGTGACTGTGAACTGCGGAACCACGGCGAGCACGCTCAGGTTCTGAGCGGGCGTGGTGTGGGTGTCGGTCGGGTTCCCGGTTGCGGTGCCGGTGATGGTAATCGTGTAACCGACCGTCGTAGTCTGCAGCGTGGTCGTGATCGTAGCCGAAGCGCTGGAGGTCGGCGTTACCGTCGACGGACTCACGGAGCACACCGGAGTGGACGTCGTCGCCTGGTTAGACGTGACTTGGCAGCTTAGATCAACAGTTCCGGTGAAACCGTTTAAAGCGCCAACCATGATCGTGGAAGACGAGGTGCCTCCCGGCGCGACCGCGTCTGGAGAAAATGGAGCGTTCTGCAGGCTGAAGTCCTGGGCAGATGCCGAGCAGATCAGGGTCAAAGAGACAATGACTGCCCAGAACATCGCAAGAGAGGCGCGACTGGCGCGGAATTTCAATTCAGGTTTCGTCAGGTTCAAGGGCGACGACTCGAATTTCAACATGAGCAGGGTTTCAGTAGCTTCGATTCCCGGGACAAGCTAAAGGCTGCCCGCTGTGCCGTAAGCAGTTGTCAATGAGCCCGGCCAAGATCAGTGGTCAGCTTAAAAGAACTGTGCACTCGCCTTTGACCACCCGACAACCGCCACGGAATCTTCCATACTACCAAAAGGATGGAGGAGTTAGGGGCCGGCGGCTGCAAATAACAAACGCGTGGGGACAGCATGTGGCGAAACCATGTGGGGACAGCCGCCCCCGGCTGTCCAGTCGAGCAAAGCTCGACTGGGTTTTTGCTAACGCCGGCGACGGCCGAGCCATCGCGGTTCCACGCGGCCTCATATGCCTCTCGGTTTTAGTTGACCGTCAAAGTCAGAGTGGGTGACCCGGTGACCGTAGCGGAGCCGCTGGTGCCGGTAACAGTAATGATGTAAGGACCGGTCGGTGTGCCGCCGCTGCCTCCGCCACCGCCGCTGCTGCCGCCGCAGGCAGGAAGAAGGAGCAGAGTGGAAACCAGCAATCCCAGCATGAAGAAGCCAAATAATTTCTTGCGGCGCGACCCGGCAGAGCCCAAGCCAGCGCCCAGCAAGGTAATCGCCCCGATAGGCAACAACATCGCATACACGATGCCGGAAGGCCGCCGACTGGAGGGACTCTCCAGCATCGCACTCGATCCGGTCGTCGCCACATTGAGCGTGGACGTAACCGTGCCGTTGGCAGGCGGAGTCACAGAGGCATTGCTGAACGAGCAGGTCGGCGCCTTGGCGACAGCCGGCGCGACGGAACACGCGAGAGCGACCGCAGAATTAAATGTTGACGTAGTCGAAGTGACGGTAATAGTGGCCGTGGCGGAAACGCCCGGAGTTCCCGACGTCGGCGACAAGGCTCCGTTGGTAATGGAGAAGCCTGGCGGCGGGTTGAGGAACTTGGCCACGAACCCGTCACCGCCGAGACCTGAGTTCGGCTGCTCGGCAGAGACCGTTGGGAAATCTGTCGAAGCCGTGCTCCCGGTGACGTAAACGTTCGTAGCGCTGTCGACCGCAATACCGGCCAGCGAACCTCCACCGTTAGTGGTAGAAGTGTTTTCTGCGCCGGATCCACCCAGGTATGTCGAGAAGGTCAGAACCGAACCGCCCGAGTTAAGCACAGAAACGAACGCGTCGTTTTGCCCGCCGTATGAGGACTGGGTCGCGTTTGCCGTGGGAAAGTCTTGGGAGCCGGTCATACCGGTGACGTAAGCATTCTGCGAGCTGTCTACTGCGATCGCAAGCCCGGTATCTATGCCGCTGCCTCCAAGGTACGTGGAATAGAGCAACTGCGATCCCGCGGGATTTAACTCGGATACGAACGCATCCTGGGTGCCTTTTAGAGTGGCTTGCAACCGGGATACCCCCAGCGGGAAATTCGAAGAGGTAGTAGATCCCGTGACGTAGGCATCCTGCGAACTGTCGACCGCAATCCCTCCACCGCTATCGTTTGAGCTCCCGCCGAGAAATGTGGAATACACGCGAGCGCTTCCGGAAGGGTTGATTACGGTTACAAATGCGTCGGACAAACCGCCTAAAGTCGTTTGATACGCCCCTTGAGTTGTGACGAAGTTGGCGTTCAGAGTTCCACCGGTGACATACGCGTTGCCAGAGCCGTCGGATGCAACGGCGGAAGCGAAGTCGCCAGTACCGCCGCCGAGGTAAGTGGAATAGGCGAGTGCACTGAATGTCGGGTTGAACCTGGTCACGAAGCCGTTCGCCGTTCCGGCGATCGCGGTTTGAAGGCCGTTAGGAGTGGGGAAGTTCGTTGAGCCGGTGGAACCGACAACCAGCACATCCGCAGAACCGTCGCCGGCGATTGCGATTCCGTTCGCAACGTCGTCGCCGCCTCCTCCAAGAAAAGTGCTGTGAAGAAGCGACCCGTTCGCCGCCAGTTCTAACAGGAATGCGTCATGAGCGCCGCCACCAAAGGTTCTCTGAAGAACTCCCACTGTTGTTGGGAAATCGCTGGACGCGGTTCCTCCAGCAATAAAAGCATTGCCTGAAGCATTCACGGCGATGGCGTTTCCGCTGTCATTCTGAAGGCCGCCCACATAAGTGGAATAATCGAGCGTCAAGCCGTTAGCCGAAATCTTGGTCACAAATACATCGAAAGCGCCGACGTATCCGCCCGTCGTTCCGGGAAAAGGGTTGGACTGAGTCTGCCCAGTCACGTAAGCGTTTCCGCTGCCATCGACGGCGATAGCGTTGCCATCATCTTCCGCGGTCCCGCCCAGATAAGTGGCGTAAGTTACGGAGGGGTCGATCACCAGTTCGCGGCTGCGATCATAGTCGCCCAGTTCAAAGCTGACCTGATTGTGAGCCTGCATTACGAAGCGCGCCGTGATGGGCTGTCGTTCGCCATTTTTTTTCTGATAAGCGACCGGCTTATGCAACAGCACATCTCCAGCGGAAGAGGCGAGAATCAGATTGCCTTGCTCATCGGTGGAGAGGCGGTCCGCGCCGCTCACGCCCAGGCGGATTGGCTTGGGACTGGCGCCGGGGGCGACGATGAAATCAAATTCCAGTTGCTTCTGCACTCCGTAGTAGTCCATGTCCACGCCAGGATAGGCGTCGTGTAAGGAGACGCGCGCATATTGCGGAACGTCCGAGTGCCATCGAGTGCGGTCATTGCCGATGAAGTAGTTACTGTGGCTCGGTAGTTGCGATGCTGCGCTAACGGGCGGGTGAGTGTTGCCGCCGACAAGGTGCAGCCGGATCGCCGCGCTACGCTGCGTGCTGTTCTGATCGCTTGGACGGTTCGCCGCCGATTTTTCTGCCCCACGCGACGCAGAATGCAAAGCGAAAACCGCGTCGTTGGCCGTAAGGAACACTGTATAGCCATTGCCCCGCGCCATGTATTGAACCTGCGGATCGGTCTGTCCCTGGTTCGCTTCGAAAGCGAGAGGCTGCGAGGCCATGCTGGCAAGAATCCGGGCGGGGTTTTGAGGCGATGTCGCCAAAGCCTGCGGCCTGGTCGCGGCGTGCTGGGCGATCGCGGTCTTATCGTGCTTGCCAAGAGTTCGGACGCCGGTGACGGCGAAAGCAGCTAGCACGACTATTGCAAGAATTACGATTCCCGCGGTCCTGAACTCTTTCGGGGTGGATGGCTTAAACACGAAGATCCTCCTGTGAATCAGACTCGAATGCGCCGATCTGTAAGAATAGACCCGACCTGCGAGGAATAGATGCCGGAACCAAGCCGCTTTTCCCATGAAGCCCCAAGGAAGCAGTCTGGCAGGCTATCCGCGATTATGGAATGGCGTGCGGTCTCCGTCAATAAGCCCTGGATAGCAATTCAGGTACCAGCCAGCCGGCATCCCGTACGGTTTAGCAGCGCTGCTAAATGGCAGACCTCCCTAGGACGGTCGAAATTTCGGGCTTGAGGTTTAAGTCCTACGGAACCGTGACAATCACCCCGCTGCAGGGCTCGGGACCGCGTCGGCGATAGCTGTGAGCCACAGCCGAATCGAAATAGATGGCGTCTTCGGGCTCGAGCAGGAACTCCTCATTGGCAATCTTAACCGTGAGAGATCCCTTTAAAACGTAGAGAAATTCGACTCCAGCGTGCTGGTGAGGCTTGATTCTCTCCAGCGGCAATTCCTGAAAATCTGCCAGAAACGCGCTCAACTTGCGCTCGTTGGCCCGGTAGTCCAGGCATTCGAAGTAGTACTGCACGTCGGCCGTGCCCGGCCGCTCGGGGAAACGTACGCGCTCTTCCTTTCGCACCACTCCCACCACTCGCCGCTTGCGCTCGTCGGTGAAGAAATAATCCAGGCCCACCCCGAAAACCAGCGCGATGCGCAACAGTGTGGGCAACGTGGGAAACAACTTTCCCCTTTCCAGCTTGGAAAGCAGCGCAGCCGAGAGCCCGGTATGCTTGCCCAACTCGACCAGTCCCATGCTCTTGCGGAGCCGCAGAGAACGCAATTTTTCCCCGATGGAATAGCGAGTCAGGCCTTCGGAAATCGTAGCAGTCAGGCCAGTCGGCATTTATCCATAGTAAAACAGATATTCTCTACAATAAATATAAATCTCGTGTATTTCTCCGCGAACTCCGCGAATCCTCCGCGTTCCCAGCGGTAAAACGCTTTTCAGCAGGGCAAGAAAAAGCCAGACGGGAATCGACCCTCGCCTGGCTTATGACAATGCTCAAATCTTTCCTATTGCGGTTTCTTTTTGTTGAACAATCCCATCACGCTATTCACCGGATTCTGCTGACCGGGAATCGACTTGCCGTTGAGCGCATTTTTCAGCATGCCGCTGGCCAGTCCCTTCACGTCGGGCATGAACTTAGGATCGGAGGTGGTTCCGGAAACCGCGATAGGCACAGCGCCCAAACCCCCAACATTTGCATTCAACTTAAACGCGAGTTCATTGGACGGACTCACCACTCCCGCGCCCGTAACCACTCCGATGGCGGGCACGGTGAGATTGATGTTGTCGGCGCGAGTGCCGTCCGGAGCAACGCGAACGTTGGAGCTGAAGTTCTGGATGGTAGTGTCATTCCCGGTGGCGGTGCTCTTGCCGGACAAGGATGATATCGCCGAAAGCTTCGAGCCCAGGTTGAAGTTGGCCAGAGTAGTATTTTCCATCTTGACGGTTCCCGTGGTGACTAATTTGTCGACCGGACCGACGATCGTCAGATCGGTATTCAGGTCGCCGCCTTTCAGTTGCGACTTCGGGGGCAGAATGACGCCGACGGCGGGCAGGATCGCCTCCAGGTCGTCAACCGGCATGCCTTGCCCGATCAGTTTCAGGTTCACCGATGTGACCTGGCCATGCGCGTCATAGGTTCCAGTGACGTGCGCGGCTGCCTTGCCCGCGGAAATTTCACACTGCGGAATGGTTCCTGTTTGCTTGGCTAAATCATAATTTACGGTGTAGTTAACTTGCACCGGCTTTCCCGCCGGCGATCCTTTTTTCACCACCTGCAGATTCGTCGTTTTCAGCGTGCCCGTGGTTTTGGCTTCGTGGCCGTCGGAAGTGACATTTCCGTCGAAATCGGCGATGCCCGAAATGCCCGCGGCGGGATCGATGAAGCCGGATTCGCCCAGGTTCATCTTTTGCACCGTGATCTTGGCGTCGAGTGGTGTCTGTGCGGAGTCGTTAGCGTTGATCGGTCCGGCTTTGCCATCCAGCTTCAGAGTGCCGTTCCCGGGCAACTCGGCGCTAACCGTAAACGGGAACGAAGAGGTGAAAGAGAAGTCGGACATGGTGATGTCCACTTTGTCGTAGACACGCGGCTTTTCTGACGAGTTTGCTTTCGACACGGTAATCCGCCCGTTGCTGACGTTCAGTTTGGCGATGGAAACGTTGGGATTGGCCGCGGGTGAACTGGCCGTGTTCGCGGCGGGTGCCGCCTTTTCCTTGGGAGCGGAAGCGCCTTCGCCTGCCGGTTTCTGGGCGGAGGCATTATTTCCGCCGAGGCTGGAAAAATTCCATTTATCCCCGTTTGCCGATCGCACCAGGCTGATCTCCGGCTGGTTCAACGTCAGGTTGGTCACGTTGAGCGTCTTCGAGAGAATCAGCGGTATCAGTTCCACGCCCACCTTCAGCGACTTGGCCTGCACAAATGGAGACTTACTGAACGCAGGGTCGTCCGCGATGGAAATGTCATCGGCGGCAACGCTGCCGCTGAACAACGAGAGCGAAAGGTTCCCCACTTTCACCTGGCGTCCGAGCACCTGCGTGAGTTCCGTCTCGAGCCGGGGCCGGTAAGAGTTAGCGTCGATAAAGAAGGGAATAGCGATGATGATAAGGATCAGCACGCCTACGACAATGGCGACGATCTTGAGAGTTCTGTTCATGATTAATACCTCCTGCCGGAGCGGCGGATTTCGGACTTGGCCTGGGTGGGATCTGGACAGATAAACTTTGACAATGCCCTGTCTACAACCGCCGAGTGTATCACTGCGGAACCTGCGGCAGCGCAAGCAAGGGAACTATCTCCCACTGCGTTTCAGTCGCAGTGCGATCGCGGCTGTTGAGAGTCACCAAAAAAAACGTGGGAGCGGCGGCCGCGGCCGGTAGTGATTTCTTGAAGGCCAAGTCGTTGTGCCCGCGATTTAAATTGTGCTTTCCCACGAACATGCAGTTCCTATAAGTCCGTCGATTGGATGAGTTGCGCGGGAACGCGGTTGTCGATTCTTTTGCAGCGGCGGATGAGCAGCGCGATCTCTAATGTCAGCGGCCCACCTGATCTTCCATCGCCGGTTCCAGATTGCTGCGGATAATGCCCATCTCAATATAAATCGGACGCATGACTTGGCGGATTGACTTCAACTGCGTCGTAAACCAGATCGACCCGGCCACGCAAAACGCTCCCGTAATCATGACCGCGTGCGGCGCTCCGAAACGGTGTGCCAGGCTACCCGCCAGCAGGCTGCCGAAGGGCGCCATGCCCATGAACGCCATGGTGTAGAAGCTCATTACCCGGCCGCGCATATCATCCGGCACCAACGTTTGAATGACCGTATTGCTGGCAGCCATGCCTTGCATCATGCCGAAGCCCACGATCAGCATCAGAGCCAGCGATAGCGGAAGGAATCGTGACAGTCCAAAACCGATCAGGCCCAGGCCAAACAGCGCGGCCGAAAGTTGGATCATAGTCGTGAGCCCGCGCACGTTCTTGCGCAGCGCCAGCGACACCGCGGAAATCAGCGCGCCCACTCCCGACGCTCCCAACAAGAACCCAAGCGTATGCGGTCCGCCGTGCAGCACCTGCGCCGCGAAAATCGGCATCAGCACCATGAACGGCATTCCCATCAGGCTGATCAAGGCGAAAAGCGAAAGAATCGTTCGCACCGGCGGAAAGCCGGTCACATAGGTCCAGCCATCTTTGAGTTGATCGAGCATTGACGCCTTCGAGGGCGCAGAAGCGGCGTTCTTTACCCGCATCATCAGCAAAGATGCGATGACCGCCAGATAGCTGATGCCGTCGATCAGGAAGCAATATCCTTCGCCCACCGATCCAATCACAAAGCCAGCCAGCGCCGGGCCGATCAGCCGCGCAATATTCACCATCGAAGAATTGAGCGCGATGGCATTGCCCAAGTCTTGTTTGTCCTCGACCATCTGCACCAGAAAAGACTGCCGTCCGGGCATGTCAAAGGCGTTGATCAATCCCTGCAGCACGCTCAGCCAGAGAACTTCGTGGACGGTGATGATCTTCGCGAGAGTTAGCACTGCCAGGGCCAGAGATTGAACCGCAGCCAGAGTTTGCGTCCACACCAGAATTTTCCGCCGATCCAGCCGGTCGACCAGCACGCCCGCAAACGGAGCTAACAGAAAGGTTGGAATCTGCCCGGCAAAACTCACCACCCCCAGCAGCAGCGCCGAACCGGTGAGACGATAAATCAGCCAACTGGTGGCGACCCGTGTCATCCACGTGCCGATCAGCGAAATGCTCTGACCCGCGAAGAACAGCCGGAAGTTGCGGTGCCGAAGCGCCCGCCATCCGTGGGAAAAACGCTGCAGCGGATGCTGTCCGTTTTCGACTGCGTCAGGGGAAGGCGGTGGAGTCACTCACCTATTCTGGCTGATGCGAACCGATATTGCGAACACGGAGCCCCCGGACGCATTCGTCCGGGGTTGGTTCTGTTTAAACTGCCGGCGGGCGGACGAATGCGTCCGCCCCTACGCGAGACGGAGGACTCCGGAGTTCCGGATATTTAGCCGGAAATTGGTGCTCATCCAACAATTCCAGCTTTCTGAACCGCCCCCAGACTAAAATCAATCCAGCGGCACGCCATGACGGTTGCGGCAAAACCCGCGATGCAGCGCCTGCGGATCACTCTGCGCGGAGCCGTTCAGGGCGTCGGTTTCCGCCCGTTCGTCTACCGCCTGGCCACCGAGTTGTCGCTCACCGGATGGGTATTGAATTCTTCCGCCGGCCTTGTAGTCGAAGTGGAAGGCCCCTCCGAACCGTTGCGCCGTTTCGAACAACGCCTGGAACACGAGCGCCCGAAAGCCTCAGTCGTAACCGTCAGCGAATCTTCCTGGATCGCGTCCGAAGGTTCCACTCGCTTCGAAATTCTCGCCAGCGACCACGATTCCGGCAAGACCGTCAACGTGCTCCCCGACCTGGCAACTTGCACTGACTGCCGCGAAGAATTGTTCGATCCCGAGAATCGCCGCTTTGAATATCCTTTCACCAACTGCACCAACTGCGGCCCGCGCTATACCATCGTCGTCGATATTCCTTATGACCGTCCCAACACCACGATGCGGGATTTCACGTTATGTCCCGCCTGTCGCGACGAATATGAAAATCCCGCGAACCGCCGCTTTCACGCGCAGCCCAATGCCTGCCCGGTATGCGGGCCACAGCTCGACGGCACTATCGCGGACGCGGTCGAAGCGATACTGCAAGGCGAAATCGTAGCCCTCAAAGGTATTGGAGGATTCCAGCTTCTGGTTGACGCCCGCAACCGCGATGCGGTGGCACGCCTGCGCCAGCGCAAGCATCGCGAAGAAAAGCCGTTCGCGCTGATGATGCCCTCGCTCGAAGTCGCGCGCAGCTACTGCGAAATCTCGCCCGCCGAAGTGGAACTTCTCGAGTCGCTGGCCGCGCCCATCGTTCTGCTGCAACCCAAGCCCGGCACCGACATCGCCGCCAACGTTGCGCACTGCTCGCCCTATCTTGGCGTAATGCTGCCATACTCGCCGCTGCATCACCTGCTGATGCAGGAGTGCCGCTTCCCCTTGATCGCCACCAGCGGCAACCGCAGCGACGAGCCCATCGCGATCGCGAATGACGAGGCGAAGGCGCGCCTCAAGAACATCGCCGACCATTTCCTGATGCACAACCGGCCCATCGTGCGCGCCTGTGACGATTCCGTAGTCCGCCTGACTCGCGGACGCGCCGGAATCCTGCGCCGCGCCCGCGGCTACGCGCCGCTCGGCATTCGCGTTGCGCATAGCCTGCCGCCGGTGCTTGCAGTCGGCGGGCATCTCAAGAACACAGTCGCTATCGGCGTAGGCCAGGATGTTTTTCTTAGCCAGCACATCGGCGACCTCGAAACCATCGAGGCCCGAGGAGCGTTCGAGAAAGCTATCGACGATCTGTGTCGTCTCTACAGTTTCAAACCGGAAGTCGTGGCCTGCGATCTTCATCCTGACTACGCATCCTCGCGTTGGGCCGAGAATTCGGGGCTTCCGTTAATCCGCGTGCAGCACCATCAAGCGCATGTCGCCGCCTGCGCTGCAGAAAATAATGTTGAGCAACCGTATCTCGGTATTTCGTGGGATGGGACCGGATACGGCCTCGACGGCGCCATCTGGGGCGGAGAATTTTTTCGCGTGGTGGGAAACAGAGGCAGCCAGTTCGAGCGCATCGCCCATCTGCGTCCATTCGGCCTGCCGGGTGGCGATGCAGCGGTCCGCGAAGGCTGGCGTTCTGCCGCCAGTCTTCTTTTCGCAGTCGGTGCGCCGCAGCAGGCAATCCCTGACGCCAGCGGAAAAGCAGAGGGGAAACCCCGCTTGGATTCCACCAACATCCGCTATATGCTCCAACACGGAATCAACGTCGTGCCTACAACTAGTATCGGTCGGCTGTTTGATGCCGTGGCCAGTATCGCGGGTGTCGCCCAGCAAAACCGTTTTGAGGGTCAGGCCGCCATGCTCCTCGAAAATGAAATTGGCACTTTACGCACCGAAGAGGCATATCCTCTGACTGCTGGAGATTGGGGTCCGCTGATCATGGCGGTTGTCGCCGACAAGGCTGCAGGAGTTGTCGTTCCTTTAATCGCGGCCAGGTTTCACAACGCGCTGGTCGGCTGGATCGTGGAAGTTGCTTCACAGGCTGGAGAGAAACAGATCGTTCTCAGCGGCGGAGTTTTTCAGAACCGCTATTTGACGGAGCGCGCGGCGGCTGAACTTGAGTCTCGCGGCTTCGAGGTGCATACGCACCAGCGGGTTCCACCGAATGACGGCGGCATCGCGTTGGGCCAGGCAGTAATGAGCAGGCTGTAGCGCCGCCGTTTCTGCCAGATTGGGAAGGGCACGAGTTGCACTCGTGCCGCAAAAGCCGCATACGACGGCGGCTTTAGCCGCTGAGGTTGGGAGGCCACATATGTGTCTCGCAGTTCCAGGCCGCGTAGTCGAAATTATGGACGAGGGCAACATCGCCTTCCGTCGTGGCCGCGTCGACTTCGGCGGCATCCGCAAAGATGTCAGCCTTGCCTACACTCCCGAAGCTGAAATCGGAAAATACGTTCTGGTGCATGTGGGCTTCGCCATCAGCGTGATCGACGAGGACGAAGCCCAGCGCGTCTTCAAGTACCTTGAAGAGATGGGTGGACTGGAGGAGGAACTCGGTGAAATTCCTCAGTGAATATCGCGATCAGAAGGGCGCCGAACAACTGGCGCAACAAGTCTGGAAGAAAGTAACCCGTCCGTGGACCGTCATGGAAATCTGCGGCGGCCAGACTCATACCATCGTCAAGAGCGGCCTGGAAGATCTATTGCCGCATACCATCACCCTGGTTCACGGCCCCGGCTGTCCGGTCTGCGTGACTCCAATTGATTTGATCGATAAAGCTGTCGCCATCGCGCAACGTCCCGAGGTGATTTTCTGTTCTTTCGGGGACATGCTGCGCGTGCCGGGTTCGTCGAAGAGCCTGTTCGATGCCAAGGCGGAAGGCGCCGACGTTCGCATCGTGTATTCGCCGCTCGACGCGCTGAAACTTGCCAAGGCTAATCCGCAGCGCCAAGTCGTATTCTTCGCTGTCGGCTTCGAAACTACCGCGCCCGCGAACGCCATGGCCGCATGGCAGGCCGACCACGACCACGTCGACAACTTCTCGCTCCTGGTTTCGCACGTGCTGGTTCCTCCCGCCATGGAGGCGCTGCTCTCGTCAGAGAAATGCGTGGTGCAGGGATTTTTGGCCGCAGGCCACGTCTGCACCATCATGGGCTATGAAGAATATTATCCAATCGCGGAGCGCTACAAAGTTCCCATCGTCGTGACCGGATTCGAGCCGCTGGACATTCTGGAAGGCATTCTGATGACGGTCAGCCAACTGGAAGAAGGCCGCCACGAAGTCGAGAACCAGTACGTTCGGGCCACCCGCCGGGAAGGGAACCGCCCCGCACAGGAACGCATCGCAGAAGTCTTTGAAGTAGTGAACCGCCCGTGGCGCGGCCTGGGAGAAATTCCCGCCAGCGGATTCCAGTTGCGCGGACGTTTTCAAAAACACGACGCCAACCGCCGCTATCCTTCGTCGGTAGAGCCTGCGCGCGAATCTCCCGAGTGCATCAGCGGGCTGATTCTGCAAGGCATCAAGAAGCCTCACGAGTGTCCAGCGTTCGCTGTGAAGTGCACCCCGGAGAATCCGCTGGGCGCTCCCATGGTATCGTCGGAGGGCGCGTGCGCGGCCTATTACCACTATGGCAGACGTCAAAGTCATGACCGAGTTCAACTTGAGTTGTCCGGTACCCCGAGTCGCTGACGATCGCATCGTCCTGGCGCACGGCGGCGGCGGACGCCTGACTCATCAGCTCATCGAAAAGATTTTCATGCCCGCGTTCGGCAATCCCATGCTCGAACAGCGCCACGATGGCGCCGTGCTTGCGGTCAACGGTTCTCGCCTGGCTTTTACGACTGATTCGTTTGTCGTGCGCCCGCTGATTTTTCCCGGCGGCAATATTGGCGATCTCGCCATTCACGGCACGGTCAACGATCTCGCCATGTGCGGCGCTCGCCCACTTTACCTCAGCGCGGGATTCATTCTCGAAGAAGGCCTCGCCATGGACACGCTGCGCACCGTGGTCGCGTCCATGCAAGCGGCCGCGGCCGGCGCTGGCGTGCAGTTGGTCACCGGCGATACGAAAGTCGTCGACAAAGGAAAGGGCGACGAAATTTTCGTGAACACTTCCGGCATCGGCCTGATCGAAGCGAACGTGAAGCAGACGATCGGCCCAGCTTCAGTTCAGGTGGGCGACGCAGTGATCGTCAGCGGCGACCTCGGCCGCCACGGCATTGCCATTCTCTCCGTGCGCGAAGGATTGGAATTCGAGTCGCCGATTTTGAGCGATACTGCCTGCGTTTGGCCCGCGGTTGAAGCGCTGTTGAATGCCGGCATCGAGATCCATTGCCTGCGCGATCTGACGCGCGGAGGCCTGGCCACCACGCTGAACGAGATCGCCTCCGACCGGAATATCTGCATCAACCTGGAAGAAACGCTGATTCCCGTCGATGAAACCGTGCAGAGCGCCTGCGAAATCCTCGGCCTCGATCCACTCTACGTAGCCAACGAAGGCCGCTTCGCCGTCTTCGTTCCCGCCGCACAGGCAGACGCGGCGCTGGAAGTAATGAAGAAAGTTCCAGTGTCGCAGGAATCAGTCTGCATCGGAAAAGTAGAGGAGAGTCCGCGAAGCACCGTAATCCTGCAAAGCCGCATCGGCGGCAACCGCGTGGTAGACATGCTGAGCGGGGAGCAATTGCCCAGAATCTGCTAGGGAAAAGATGATCAGGCGGGAGAGCCCGAATGAGCAAGGACATCGTTACTGTATACGGGAATTGCGAAGCGGCGCCGAGTAGACGGGAAGACGTGAAAATCACGAATCAAGATGACTTGCTGACGGTTCGCGGCAAAAAATATCACAAGGGTTGCGAGCCGACATTCGAAGAGTTGTCCGCAAAGGACAGAGCTTAGATTTTAGTCTCTGGTTCCCAACCCCATCCTTTGCTTTTGGATATGGACCGGACTCGGCTCCGCCACCTGCGTCTGTACCAAGAAGCACCTGCAATCTCCTTTCGAACCCGCTGACAGCAACTCGGGCAAAAAGCGTATTCCTCAATAAGGATCAGATTTAGAGATCCCTGTCGCTCAGAGGATATTTCTTGCTTGCATAGGCTGCACTCCTGCGTGGCACGTAGTTCCTGAGTAGGCTCAACCTCCTGCGCAACGCGTAATTTGTGCGTAGGTACAAACCTCAACTCGAGACTCAGGTGTGTTTTCACGTCCGATTTGCAAACATATTCCCAGGTCTGCCGAAGTGTCAAAGGCTCATTCTGCCGTTGTCAGCTGGCGCTGGCCCAATGCATGGGTTCTTCGCTTTGATCAGAATGACAAGCGTTCTCAGGTTTTACTCCTGCCAAGGATTGATCAACCGCAAGCCGCAGCCTTCGAAGTCATCGGTGTTCCGCGTCGCCAGCGTGGCATGATTTGCGCGCGCGATGGCCGCGATCTGCGCATCCGAAAAAGAGATGGGGCGTCCGCGTCGTCGTCGCTCCGCGGCAATGGAGGCGTATTCACGTGCCGCGCGCTCGTCAAATGACAAGACACGCCCGCCCAAGTCCTCGTGGAATGTACCCTCCGCTTGATGCAGTAGTTGGTCGCGGCGCTTGCCTCTCGGAAGGAGCTCGATGCCGTATAGAATCTCGGCAGCAGTAATCGATGTCGTAAATAACTCGTCTCGCATTTGACGGGACGTCCACGCGACCACCCGCGACGAAGGTTCCGGCTTCATGATTTCCGAAACTACGTTCGTGTCTAGAATGGTCATCAGTCCGGTAACGGACGAGCCTACTTCCAATCCTTGAGCCAGTCAGGGTCGCGAATAGGTTCGCGTGGCAATGGCTCCAGCTCGACCCCGCCCAGAGGGGCGAAACGTCGCCGAATGGATGCGACCAAGTCGGCGCCGGTTTTCGGCTTTTGAATCTTCTCCCTAAGGCCTCTCTTCAGGATCTCTCGCGCTTCCTGCTCCATGGACCGCCCGTTGATCGCCGCGCGCACCTTGAGCTTGCGTTTGGTCGTCTCTTCCAGGTTTCGAATGGTAATGCTTGCCATGCAATCAATGATAGCATTGCAATCATTGATTGCAAACAAACACGTAGCCCCGGACGCATTCGCCGGGGGACCTCGCTGCGCTCGCCGGCGGACGAATGCGTCCGCCGCTACGTAGACCCTGAGTGCGCAACGACGACGTACCCCTGAAATTACTCCCCGCCCATTTTGGCACCCTTCGCAACTCATTCATTCCAAAGCCGCCAGACTCCCCGTGACCGCAATCACCCCTGCCGGTGAGAATTATCACAGCCCGCAATGCATTAGAAGCCGATAATGAGGAACGGCATTGTATCTATAGTTGTACCTATGGAGGTAGGACCATGTCCGTGATGACACATCCCGGAGTCAAGGCTCCCGGCGATTACATTGAATCCGTGATGATCAGTGTGAAGGCAAAGAATCCCGCCGAGCCCGAGTTCCATCAGGCGGTGGCGGAAGTTTTCGATTCTCTTCGGTTAGTGCTGGCGAAACATCCCGAATATCAATCGGCGCGACTGCTCGAAAGAATTGTCGAGCCCGAGCGGGTCATTATGTTCCGCGTGCCGTGGTTCGACGATCAGGGTGAAATCCAAATCAATCGCGGTTTCCGCATTGAGATGAACAGCGCCATCGGCCCTTACAAGGGCGGGCTGCGCTTCCATCCCTCGGTCAACCTCGGCATCCTGAAGTTCCTGGCATTCGAACAGGTCTTCAAGAATTCGCTCACCACGCTGCCCATGGGTGGCGGCAAGGGCGGATCGGATTTCGATCCCAAGGGCAAGAGCGACAACGAAGTCATGCGCTTCTGCCAGAGCTTCATGACCGAACTGCAGCGGCACATTGGACCGGACACCGACGTCCCGGCCGGCGACATCGGCGTGGGCGGGCGGGAAATCGGTTTCCTGTTTGGCCAGTACAAGCGGCTGCGCAACGAGTTCACCGGCGTGCTCACCGGCAAGGGCCTGGGTTGGGGCGGATCGCTGATTCGTCCCGAAGCCACCGGCTATGGCTGCGTCTACTTCGCCGCTGAAATGCTGAAGAGCAAGAAAGATTCGCTCGAAGGCAAGCTCTGCCTGGTTTCGGGCAGCGGCAACGTCTCGCAATACACGGTCGAGAAACTGCTCGACCTCGGCGCCAAGCCCGTCACAGTCTCCGATTCGAACGGCGTCATCTACGATCCGGATGGCATCGATCGTGAGAAGCTGGCTTTCATCATCGAACTGAAGAACGTGAAGCGTGGACGAATTCGTGACTATGCGGATCACTACAAGAAAGCGATCTTCATGCCCACCGACATCAAGCTGGAGCACAACCCGCTGTGGAACATCAAAGCGGACTGCGCCTTCCCCAGCGCCACGCAAAACGAAATCACCGCGAAAGATGCGGCGAATCTCATTAAGAACGGAATCAAGCTGGTGGCCGAGGGCGCGAACATGCCCAGCACGCTCGACGCAACCAAGACTGTTCCTCGATGCCAAAATCCTCTACGGCCCGGCCAAGGCCGCGAACGCCGGCGGCGTGGCCACTTCCGGACTCGAGATGGCGCAGAACAGCGCGCGCCTGAGCTGGACCCGCGAAGAAGTCGACGATCGTCTGCACAAGATCATGATCGCCATCCACCGCAACTGCTTCGAAACGGCCGAGAAATACGGCACGCCCGGCAACCTGGTGAACGGCGCCAACATCGGCGGCTTCCTGAAAGTAGCCAACGCCATGCTGGACCAGGGCCTTGTGTAATAACACATAGGGACGGACGCATTCGTCCGGCGAGCCGGGCAAAGCCCGACGGTTGCATGCAGTGAAGATGAATCGGGTGCCCCATCTTTGCCGCGTTCTTTGCGGCAAAGGTGGGGATTTTGACTTTTCAACTCGTTCGGCAGGGAACCTGATTGCCCTTCTGAACGAAGAAAAAGTCAAGACCTCGATCAGATACTCGCTGCACAGGAAATGGTGCATCTTGGTTGTAAGTGGTTGAGGTCAAACCACCTTCACATTGAAAGTGCTGTGTAAATAAACCTACGTAAATAGCACATTTTAAACGAGTTAAATACTGTCGTTAAACCGATTTAACCTCCCGGCACTGCCGCCCGGAACCGCGATGAAGTTGACCTACGAGAGAGCGTCTCGAAACGCACCTCCGGCCTTACACGCTTGGCACGAGGCATTCCTGCAAGCGAACCGGCTGTCGAATTTCGCTCGACCGGACAGGCCTGATCCCCGCTCTACGCGAACGCGCCCGCCGCCCATGAGAAAACGTCGGCTAGTCTTCAGCGATGCCGCCATAGCCGACATTCGAGGGCTCATTCCGATCCTCATCACGAAACAGGGTGTCATCCTGAACAAAGCGAAGGACCCCGTTCCTGCTGGCGTCACAAACAGCCTCGCAGGGAGTTCTCTCCGCTGAAGCACTTTTTCTCACGCAGGCGGGAAAGAAACCGTTGTCGAGCTTCGCTCGACCGGACAGCGGGGGGGGCGGCCGTCCCCACATGATCTCACCACATGATCATCTCCGACGTGACGAGTATGATCAGTTGTTAACCATCCCCGGACCATGATCGTCCGCCCCATCGCCGCGCCCATCCTCGACGCCGAAGAGCGCTTCGAGGGCTTCGAGAACCTGATGCCGTTTCGCGTCCAGAACATTCTTCTGGTCTCGAGCCTCTACGATTCTTTCATCCTGCGCGAAGACGGACGTCTCAATGAACTGCTCATCGACGAGTCGCTCGAACTGAACCTGCGGCAGATTCCCGGCATCACCCACGTTTCCAGTTGCGCCGAAGCGCTCGACCTCGCGAGTTCTAATCCGCAATTCAATCTGATCGTCACCAATCTCGCCGTCGGCGACATGGACGCCGCGCAGCTCGCCCGCGAAGTTCGCCGCAAGGGTCTCGATATTCCCGTGGTCGTGCTCGGCTACGATTACCGCGAGATCAAGAATTTCGTCGCCCGCAATCCGGTCAGCGACATCGATCGCGTCTTCCTGTGGCAGGGAACTGCGCGCATCCTGATCGCGATCGTCAAGTACGTCGAAGACAAGCGCAACGTGCTGCACGACACGCGCGCCATGGGCGTGCCGGTGCTGCTGGTCGTGGAAGACAACATCCGCTACTACTCTTCGTTCCTGCCGGTGATTTACACGGAACTGATCAAGCAGTCGCGGCGCGTCATTCAGGAAGGCATCAACGTTGCGCACAAGCTGGTGCGCATGCAGGCGCGCCCGAAGATTCTTTTGTGTTCGAATTTCGAAGAAGCGGCGCAGTTGGTGCAGGAATATCGCGACTACATTTTCGGCCTGGTCTCCGATGTGGAGTTTCCCTGGGATGGCAAGCTCAGCCCGGAAGCCGGATTCGAGCTGGCGCGCATGGTCAAGAGCCTCACGCCCGACGTGCCAGTCGTTTTGCAGACCAGCCGCACCGAATTTCGTCCGCGGGCGCACGCCGAGGGCTACTCATTCCTGCGCAAACGCTCGCCGACTCTGCTGAAAGACCTGCGCCGCATTCTCACCGATCAGTTCGGATTCGGCGATTTCGTCTTTCGCATGCCCGACCAGCGCGAGGTGGGACGCGCCAAGGACTTGAACGGAACTGGAAGAAACGCTGCAGACGCTCCCCGCCGACAGCCTGATGTACCACGCGCAGCGCAATCATTTCTCGCATTGGCTGATGGCGCGCACCGAGTTTGCGCTGGCGGCCAAGCTCCGGCCGCGCAAAGTTTCCGACTTCGACGGCCCCGAGCACCTGCGCCGCGATCTGATCGAGTCGATCAACGAATACCGCCGCGAGCAGAACGAAGTCCTGATCGGCGATTTCAAGCCCGACACGTTCAAGCCCTCGGACTCGAGTTTTCTCAGGATCGGCTCCGGTTCGCTCGGAGGCAAGGCGCGCGGCCTGGCGTTCGTCCGTCATCTGCTGCGCACTCGCCGCATGGCGCGCCGCTTTCCTGGCGTGCGCATCTCGGTTCCTCCCGCCGTGGTGATCGCCACCGACTTGTTCGACCAGTTTCTCGCGGAAAATAATCTAAGCGATTTCGCGCTGCATTGTGACGACGATAACGAGATCCAGCAGCGCTTCCTCGACGCCGCCTTGCCCGTTTCGCTGCAGGAAAGTCTGCAAAGCATTTCTCTCGGAAGTGAACTATCCGCTGGCGGTGCGTTCCTCCAGCCTGCTCGAAGATTCGCAGTACCAGCCCTTCACCGGCGTCTACGAGACGTTCATGCTGGGCAACCAGCACGCGAGCCTGCAGGCTCGCCTCGACGAACTTTCGGAAGCGATCAAGCGAATCTACGCCTCAACCTTCAGCCAGCACGCTAAGGCCTACGTGCGCGCCACGCCTTATCGGCTGGAAGAAGAAAAGATGGCGGTGATTCTGCAGCAGGTGGTGGGCACGGCGCATGGCTCGCGCTTCTATCCCGATTTTTCTGGAGTGGTGCGTTCGCACAACTTCTATCCCGTAGAGCCGATGACTTTCGCCGACGGCATTGCCGCGGTCGCTCTGGGACTGGGCCGCACCGTGGTCGATGGCGGCAAGTGCCTGAGTTTCTGTCCGCGGTATCCGCGCAACCTGCTGCAGTTTTCTTCGGTCGAAGACATTCTGGCAAACACGCAGACGGAGTTCTGCGCGCTCGAACTCGACGGCGTTTCCGCACGGGCGCCGGCCATCTGCGCGAAGTTCGCTTCGGTCTCGATGTCGCCGAAGCCGACGGCACGCTGCACGCCGTGGCCTCGACCTACTCTGCCGACAATCACGCGGTCTATGACGGCCTGAGCCGTCCCGGCACCCGCGTCGTGACCTTCGCTCCCATGCTCAAACACGGCATATTTCCGCTGGCCGCGATTCTGGAATTGCTGGTGCGCGCCGGCGAAGATGCGCTAGGCAATCCCGTCGAGATCGAATTTGCCGTGCGTTTGCCTCGCGCCGAAGAGCCCGCCGAATTTGGATTTCTGCAGATACGCCCTCTGACTCTGGCACGCGACCATCAGGATCTCAGCATCGACGACGTGGACTCATCCCAATTGATCTGCAAGAGCTCCAAAGTTCTCGGCAATGGCCGCATCGAAAACCTGCACGACATCGTGGTCGTCGATTCGCAGCGCTTCGAGCGCAGCCGCAGCCAGGAAGTCGCGCGTGCCGTGGCGCACTTCAATGCCACACTGAACGCAGAGAATCGCCCTTATTTATTGATCGGAGTCGGCCGCTGGGGATCGAACGATCCCTGGCTCGGCATTCCCGTCGAGTGGGACGAAATTTCCGGAGCTCGCGTCATCGTCGAAGCCGGCTTCCGCGATTTCCGCGTCACGCCATCGCAAGGCAGCCATTTCTTCCAGAACCTGACCGCGTTTCAAGTCGGATATTTCACCGTCAACCCCGATGCCGGCGAAGGCTCGGTGGATTGGCAATGGCTAGCCGAGCAGCCTGCTGTAGAAGAGCAAGGCTGCGTGCGCCTTCTCCAATTCGCCGCGCCGCTGCGCGTCATCATGAACAGCAGAACCAGTCAGGGTGTGATCTTCAAGCCGGAAGGACTGGCACAATAACCCCGGCATCCTGCCGGCTGTCCCGCGGGGGTTCCAGTTTTCGCGTAACGCCTGAAGTTCCGGGCGCGTCACGTTCTGCTTACCGAATCAACTGAATCTGCAAACCCAGTTTCAGATTCTTCCACGATCTATCCGCAGTGTAGATGGGTGCCTTCAAGGCGAGCCCCAGGCTTAAACAAGCCCGATCGGCGAGTGACAAACCAAAAGGGCGAGTCTCCGCGATCAAGGTTCCTGCGATGTGGGCATGATCCGCAGTGAAGGGTGCTATCTCTCCGACAAGGCTGGTGGCATCTACCCACGCATCCTTTGGCCGCCATCCCGACAAGACCAACTTGCTCTGCACCTCCGCCAGGTTGACTGTGCCGATGACGGCGCGAAGCAGCAATTCCGGGGTGAGCTTCTCAAAACCTCGCTCTCGGTGAATCACTGCCAGGACGGCCGAGGCGTCGAGAACGACCTTACTCACGCCTGGCCTCTTCGCGCCGTTCGGCGATCAATTCGTCGACGAGTGAGACGCCGGGCTTTACGTACTGCCGGGCGCGGCGCTGGGCCCGCTCGATGCGCTGTTTCATGGTTGTTATCCGCAGTTCGCCATCATCCAACCGTAGAATGACCTCGTCGCCCGGCTTGATCCCGAGTTCCTTGCGAAAAGCTGCGGGAATGACAACGCGCCCATTTTCATTTATTCGCAACCGGACGTCTCCGTTCATGCCACGTGCCTCCTTGACTGTCATAACCGTACCGATATGTCATGATATCACACATGTGACAAACAGATCACAATCTGTCACACCTTAGCACAGTGACCTGTGATCGAAATCACAGCCCTCCGCTAGATTCCTCTCAAGCGCTTGTATGTTCGATTTTGTGGTAAAGAGGCATGGGGCACAAGGCACCATGTTCCGGGGTAGGCCGATCAGGCTGCTGCATGCCATCTTCGGCTTGTTCAAGCACAACGCCGCGTTCGACGGCCTGCAGATTCGGGCGGATTTTCCTGGCATGTCACTAGCTAAAACTCAATTCCAAATAGGTATCCGTCCTGCGCCAGACGAGAGGAATGCGGGCCATCCAATACTTGCGGTTGATAGCTTCGCGCGCCCGCGTGTGTTCTTCTGTTGGCAGGATGCGCGCCTTGGCATCAATTTCCGGGCCAGTGACAATTCCGCGAATCGTACACGGCGCGACCCGCACTTGCGGATTGTTGCGGACCCGCTTCGTCTTGCCCATATCGCTGCGCGTCATCACGTAGAGCTTGCCGTTGTCTTCTCCAAACCACACTGGCGTGGCGACGCCGGCTCCAGTCTTGCGAAAGGTGGTGAGAGAGATATATTTCTGACCTTGAATGGGCGGGGGGATTTGGCTTGGCATGCCTTCCATCTTAGACCGCGCGAGCGTCCGCTGGATTGAAATGTGATTGCGCCGATTGCTCCCATCACCTTATCTGTGTTACAAGCCTGAACATGCGTAAATGGATGAAAGATCGATTACAACGGCGTAAGAAGAAGGCTCCCGAGGAGGGAAGCCAGCCGGCGCCTCCGCCACTGCAGCCCGCTTATTTCGATGCGGATCAAGCTCCGACGCCGGTCGCCCACTCTGAGGCGCAGCCGGAAGCTTTTGAGCCTGAGCACGTCGAGTCGGGCCATCCGGAGGCTGAATCGGTAGATGCTTCGGAGCCGTTGGAAGTGCCGTCTTCTCGCCAAGATTCCGCCAACTCGGGCGGCCAACCGCGCCAGCAAGGCGCTCGGCGAGAAGGACAGGGCGGGCGCGGACGCCGCCGCCGTGGCGGGCGCGGCCGTGGAGGACGCGGTCGAGAGCAGGCCGTTGCCCAGGCGTTCAGCCCGGCTGCTGCGAAGGGAATTATTCCTGACCTGCCCACTCAAGCAATTGAAGAAGGATCCGAGGAACCTGTTGAAGGTCAAGAGCCTGAAGTCCAAGCGGCGCCGCAAGCGCCCCGAGCTCCGGCTGTTGTTCCCGCGGCTGCGGCGCGTCCGCCGAAGGGTATTGTCGTGCTTGCCATTGGCCTGCCCGGATCCGGCAAGAGTTCCTGGTTCAAGCGGAACAAGGTCGTTCCACTTTCAAGCGACATGGTTCGGGCGCTTCTTTTTGACGATGTTCGGGAGCAGCGCTTTCAGGATCTCGTATTTTCGAACCTGCGTTCCATGCTGAAGGGCCGTCTGATCGCCAAGCGTCCGATGAATTATGTGGACGCGACCAACTTAACTCCGCAGGAACGCCAGCATTGGATCAAACTGGCTAAGGATTACAACTACGAAGTCCACGCAGTTTTCTTCGATGTTCCGCTGGAAGTTTGCGTTGAGAGACATCAGCGCCGAGATCGAGTCGTGCCGGAAGACATCATGCGCCGCATGGCCGCCAAGCTGAAGCCGCCGTCATTCGATGAGGGATTTGCGAAGATCACAGTCGTGCGCGTGAAGAAAAAAGAGGCCTAGCGAAGGAACCTCCGCGCCCGGGTCATCCCTTCAGATGGGGCAACAATTCCTTGAACGCCGCCGAGGAAGACGAGCGCATCAATTCATAAATCATCATCTCGGTCGAGGAAATCACCGCACCTGCGGCTTGCATGCGATCCAGACCGATTTTCCAGTTCCATTCCGTTCGGGAACTCACCGCGTCCGACGCCACGTGCACCAGGTAACCTTCGCGGAGCGCTCCCAGCGCCGTCTGGGTGACGCAGATGTGGCTCTCCATCCCGCAGAGAAGCAAGGTGTTGCGCTGGCCGGGCAAACGCTTGATCACGACTGCAGAACACGTCGCTGCCGAAGCAGGAGAACAGCGTCTTATCGATCGATTCCGTGCCAGGCAGCAGGGAAGCGACCTCAGGGACGGTTCCGCCCAAACCCTTCGCATATTGCGTGCTGACCAGCGCGGGGATTTTCAGAATCCCTGCGGCGCGAATCAAAAGCTGCGCATTCCGCACCAGCTGTTCCTTTTGAAAAATCGGCGGCAGCAGTTTTTCTTGTATGTCGATAACCACCAGCGCACAGTGTTCGGCCTCCAGCGGACGACGCGCCATCTCCGCGTAATCCGTGGCCGAATGCATGGAATCAAGAGCGGTAACCATGGCTGCTCCTTTTTAAACGCTCGATGATCCGATTTTACCGCGTCAAGCTCCGAAACCGATCGGACGCGGGTAGTGGGTCGTTTGAACTTCTGATGGCATGTTCACTCGTCGATGGCGTCATCCCTTCGACAAGCTCAGGGCAAGCTCTGAGGGTAGCCGTTCTTTAGGCAGAGCGAAAGATCTCCCGTTACGACACTGTGTGCCACGGGAGATCCCTCGGCCCGCTCGTAAAACGGGCTCTTCGGGATGACGCCTTGTGACATTCATAATTCAAACTAACCCACTCCGGAAGCAGTTTCGGTTGACCGGCTTAGCTTTCAAACATAAAATCAAGATGGGCTTGCGAGCAACGGCTTCGCGTGAAATTGCCCCCTCGTTCAACGGCTAGGACACCTGCCTCTGGAGCAGGCTATCGGGGTTCGAATCCCTGGGGGGCAGCCAAATTTCTCCGCTATTATCACTCCGAGGAAGCCGTAAGATTTCTCCATACATCGAAGAATAGCAACCCGATACACATGCAAAAAAAACATCATCGCAAGCTGTTCTGCGCACAGGTCGCATTTGTTACTGTTTTCCTCTTTACATCAGTTTTGTTCGCCGCCAACGGCATGCAGATTGTCGTGGTTCCGGTCGCGAACATGTTCTCGAAGCCGAGCGACCAATCGGATGTCGTGTCGCAGGCGATCTATGGAAGCAACGTGACGTTGGTGACGGCGCAAGGAGAGTGGTCGAGAATTGAAACGGCGGACCACTACAAGGGATGGGTGCGCAGCCGCCACCTGCGCCTGGTGCAGAACGGCGACGGCTATGCCACGAGCGGCACGGTCGTGGAAGTGCAGAGTCTTTTTGCAAATATTTATCGCGAGCCCGACATCACGCGGCATCAGCCGGTGATTACGATTCCGTTCGAAACGCGGCTGGAAGTGATCTCCGAGCAAACTGCGGCCGATTCAAAACCCGCGACAGGCAAGGGAAGCCGCTGAGGGCTGGCTGCATGTGCGGTTGCCTGACAAGCGCGATGAGTGGGTGCAGGCGGGCGACGTGATTCCCGATCCCAAACCGTTATCGATTCCGGAGTCTATCGAACTGGCCAAGCGTTTTCTCGGGTTTCCGTACTTGTGGGGAGGGAGTTCCAGCTTTGGCTTCGACTGTTCCGGCTTCACGCAAATGCTGGTGCGGGCTCGCGGCAAGATCATGCCCCGCGACGCGGATAAGCAGGCTGCCTGGAATGGGGTGAGCGCGGTCGCGCGCAAAGATCTTCAGGCGGGGGATCTACTCTTCTTTGGTTCTTCGGCGAAAGCGATCACTCACACCGGGATGTACATTGGCGACGGCCAATTTATTCACGACACCACCAACGATCATCCGGTCGTTCAGATCAGCCGGATCGACGATGAGCCCTGGACGCGCCTTCTGGTGGCGAGCCGCAGAGTGAAATGAAAGTTCGGCGATCGGGTCATTGCTTGTTGGCGATGAAGGCTGCCGCTGTTTTGGTTTTGTTAGCGCCGCGCATAATCCAATCCCACTTTAAAAGTGCAAGTTAGTTTCCAGGTAAATTAGCTGCCCGTTTGCATTCTTTGGATAAATCGATGCAATCACGCCCTTTCCCCACGCGTGGCCGTAATAAAGTGTGGCCGCGAAGTAACGCGTGAGCGGATAGTCGGCGCTGAGATCCCAGACATTGGCGAGCCCTCGGTTGCCGTTGCTGGGGCGGCCGGTATAGCCGAAGGTCTGAGGCTGAAATGCGCCGCCGCCCAGGTACCACAGATCGGAAGCGCTCGCCAATCGCAGCGTGTGCACTTCGCTGCGCAACGCCAGCTTCGAAACTGGGCGTACGTTCAGCGTGGCGTATAAATCTTTGTTGTTCATCATATTGTAGAAAGGGAAGCGCGCATACTGGCGTGGCGTGGGCAAATTCTGAAAAAACGTGCCGTGAGTCGAGTCTTTGGCGTTCCCGTCGCCGCTGCCGTAGGAATATCCGGCGCTCACCCAGGGCTTCAACACCACAACCGGCGCTTGCCATCCTGCTTCGCCCACGAACGCGTCGGCACGTTGCGTGAGGTTTCCCCATGAGCCAGTCTGTACCGCTCCCCAAACCAGGAAATCGAACCTGCCGGAGTTGGTGGTATTAACAACGTGGGCGTAATCTGCGCCCCAGGTCGCGATTTCAACTTTGCCGATGTCGGCCGCGCGAACCGGCGCAGCACGGTTGTCGGTTTTTAGAATCCGCGTGCGGTGATCGATGTAGCCCAGCGCGAAGACGCGCAATTCACCGGCGTTCTTAGGGCCATTCACCGACCGGGTATAGGCGCCGTAGTAAGTGTCCACATTCAGTTCGTCCATGCCTTTGACTTGAAACACTCCCTCCGTGGGGCGGGCACCGAAGAATGTGAAATTGTTCTGCCCGGAATTTGCCGAGAGTTGAACTCCATCGAAGGTCCGCTGCACGGCGGCAAAGGCGAAATTCGAAATCAGCCGGCTCGAGATACGCGTTTGAATTACCGTCGCCAGCAAAGGATCTTTGGGAGTGACTTCCAGGCCGTCAAAATATTCGAAGCGTCCCAGTTTCAAACGGGCCGGGCCCAGATGCTTGAAGTTTACGAATGCCTGCTTCACAAATCCGTTGGCGACGTTGGTGTGATTGTTGTTGGCAGCATAGTAGGTGCCACCGAGCCCGAGTTGACCCTGCGGAGCCGCCACCACGGCGTTGTTTGGCAGGCCGAGGATCGAGGGTTGCTCGCCTTCCAGGAACCAATCAACGTGTTCCAGGGTTTGTCCAACGCCCACGCGCAACGTGGAATCCCAGAAGCCGTAGTCGCTGTTTCCCGCCTTGCCTTCAAACCAGTTCCAGCCTTCGGCGCGCTCGCGCCAGTTGATTGAAATGTCGAGTGGACCAAGTTTGGGTTTGGCGGGAGCGGGCGCGCTTGGCTGCGATTCTTTCGCTGATTGCCCGGACGGGGGCGCAGACGCGTTGTCCCTTGACGGTCGAGACACGCTCGAAGTTTCGCTTGCGGGCAATGCATTTTGGGCGAAAACGCTGCCCGCTAATAGAACTATCCCCAGTCCCATACCGCGCACAAATCGCAATGTCATGCCATCCCCAAGTCTGAAATGTTGGTAGATCTAAGAGTCTGATGCTGTAAGAACCAAGCTTTAGCGTTGCACGAGTTCGCAAAACTCGCGGACCTTTTATGGCCGCGGATTCAGTCACAATGTTTCGAAACGCTTCCCCACTAAGTTAGTGAGGGATTCTGGGGGAGGACTTGCGGTGGGTCAATAACCGATTCCTACTAGAGAACATCGTCAGTATATTTCGGTCGTTTTCGTCGCGGTTAGAGTCGTAGTCTAGGGTGAGCAATGTTTGACCGAACCGTTGAAATTGCGGGAAAAGCCTTTAACCGCAGAGAGCGCAGAGAAAATCCGCAGAGAACGCCGAGAGACGGCCGGGAAGAACGGCAGAGCACAATCAAAGATGCTCTCCGCGTTCTCAGCGGACTTTCTCAGCGAACTCGGCGGTTAAGAGCTTTGTCCCCGCGGCCACAGATTCAGTTTCAGGCCTTGGGCTCGGCTGCAGGATCTCCGAAGGAACTGCAGCGGCCGCGCATCCCTTGACGGAACTTCTCGCGTTCCTCGGGAGTCATCTTCTCCCAGCGCTCCGTCATGCGACCGCGCCAGTACATGTTGCGTCCTGGACGGCCATGGAATCCACCAAAAAGAATCTTGCTCAGAACCAACAGGCCCACCGCTTGCCAGAAAGTAATCAGGTGCCAGCCGAAGACAGCCGGCATCAGCCAATTCCACAGGCGCATGACGAAAAAGCTAAAGACGGTCACAAACAACACGGCAAACAATGCGAACTTCAATATTCTCAGGATTCGATTTCTTTTCATCTTTTTATCCTCATGACTTCGTAAATTCGTCGTGAATGGCCTGTAACCGCTCTCGCAGGTGCAGGACGGCATAGTGCTTGCGCGAAAGCAATGTATTCACGCTCGTGCCGGTTTCCGCGGCAAGCTCTTTGAAACTCTGCCCCATTACTTCGTGGGCGATAAATACTTCGCGCTGCTCGTCCGGAAGTTCGTCCAGTGCAGCCTCTAATTCTTCCAGCAGCACCGTGCGTGCATATGCCGCCTCAGGACCTGCGGCAGGGGAGGGAAGCATTTCTTCCAGTTCCAGCCGGTCTCCGTCCTCTGTAACGGTGGTTGCTGCCTCACGCAACGCGTCCCGCTGTTTGCGCCGAAAAAGATCTGTAATGCGATTGCGCGCCACGCGAAACAACCAACCCGTCAACTGCTCGACTGGCTTGAGCATGCGGTAGGTCTCGACCAGTTCGTAGAAAACCTCCTGCAGAATGTCTTCCGCATCCTGCCGGTCGGCCACACGTCTGCGGATGAAGTTGCGAAGGCGCGGCTGCTCGCGATCGATTGCGTCCGCAATTTGCCGATCTTGCTCTGCCATCATCCCAGGTTTTCTCAGCGCCTGTTCCATCCACTTATGTAGACGAATCAGCGAGGCGAATATTTTAGGGGAAGCGAAGATTTTGTAGCGGCCGGCTACCGGCGGCGAGTCTCGGCTAGAGCCTGGGCGTGAGGCTTTTTCTATTACTCGAAAAAAAACAACAGGGCCGATCCGCGTTTGCGGACGGCCCCTTATAGCGTCACCGCGATACTTGCGACCGTTTAGTCGCCCGACGGCAACAGCATCTCCTCCGGTCCCAGATCGATGTTCATCGGTATCGGCGGGCAGCCACTCAGAATGGGTTGGCAAACCGCTTCCGCTTCTTTTTCCGGTCGCAGCAACGGTTTCTTCTCCATGAACTGCTCGGTTTCGGTTGATCCCGTCAACGCCGTTGTCGAAGCCAGACCTCCGCTGATAACCTGCTGCACCTGATCAAAGTATCCCGTGCCCACGAAGCGTTGATGTTTTACAGCCTCATATCCGTACTGCGTCTCGCGGCTGAATTCTTTTTCTTGTAATCGGGAATAGGCGGTCATTCCCGCCAGCTTGTATCCGCGCGCCAGTTCGAACATGCTCAGGTTCAACGCGTGGAAGCCTGCCAGGGTCACGAACTGGAACTTGTATCCCATGCGCGCGAGTTCCGGCTGGAAGCGCGCAATCGTCGCTTCGTCCAGATTCTTGCGCCAGTTGAAGCTGGGCGAGCAGTTGTAGGCGAGCATCTTGTCTGGATACTTTGCGTGAATCGCATCGGCAAAGCGCCGCGCCTCTTCCATATCGGGATGCGAAGTTTCGCACCAGATCAGGTCCGCGTACGGCGCGTACGCCAGGCCGCGGGCGATGGCCGACTCGATTCCGCCGCGAATGCGGAAGAAGCCCTCGGCAGTGCGTTCGCCAGTGCAGAACTCGCGGTCGCGTGGATCGATGTCGCTGGTCAGCAAATGCGCGCTGTCGGCGTCGGTACGTGCCATGATCAGGGTCGGCACGCCCATCACGTCGGCCGCCAGCCGTGCCGCAACCAGTTTCTGAATCGCCTCGGTCGTGGAGACCAGAACCTTGCCGCCGAGGTGTCCGCACTTCTTCGCCGAAGAAAGCTGATCCTCGAAGTGCACGCAAGCCGCGCCCGCTTCGATCATTCCCTTCATCAGCTCGAAGGCATTCAGGGTGCCGCCGAATCCCGCCTCGGCGTCGGCAATCAGCGGAGCAAACCAAGTCTGCCCCGGCGCTACCTTGCCCTCGGCGTGATGCACCTGGTCGGCGCGCTGCAGCGCGTTGTTGATGCGACGGCAAAGATTTGGAACGCTGTCGGCTGGATACAAGCTCTGGTCGGGATACATTGTGCCGGCATTGTTGGCGTCGGCCGCGACTTGCCATCCACTGACGTAGATCGCCTTGAGGCCCGCCTGCACTTGCTGCACGGCCTGGTTGCCGGTCATGGCGCCGAGAGCATTGATGTAGGGGTCGGTATGCAGGAGATCCCAAAGGCGCTCGGCGCCCATGCGGGCGAGCGTGTGCTCGATGTGAATCGATCCGCGCAAGCGCAGTACATCTTCAGCCGTGTAGGGACGCTCCACGCCCTTCCAGCGCGGATTGGAGGCCCAATCCTGTGCCATCGCCGCCTGGGCAAGATCATATTGCGCGCCCCTTTCCAGGTCACTCAGAGAGCTGCTCGATGCGATGTGAGGGGAAGGATTGCGGGTTGTGTCCGTTTCCGTTGGCTGGCATGTGCGTTCTCTCCTGAAAAATTGGTTCGATGTTGCGCGGCTTAGGCCGGGTTGAATTCTCCGTTCACAATCATGGCTTCACTGATTTCGCGAGCGCGGCGGAAACGGTCCGCCTCTTCTGAATCTGCGTTCGCGGGGAGGCCGGAGAGCAATCGCTCCAGCTCCTCGTCAAATAACTGCGTGATGAATTCCGGCGTGTGCTTCACCGGTTGGCCCTGATCGTCGTGCACCGGAACCAGATTGCGGTGCAGCACGCGTTGCGCAATCATGAGGCGATAAATGCGGTCGGTCGCGAGGTCTTCCATGTATCCGTCGAGCAGGCTGGCGCCTCGGCCGCTTAGAACTCCGTGGCGATAGCGAATTACCGTGCGCACCGCGGCCCGCGTGCCGTTCACGGTGCGTGCGCCCACGCCCGGTCGGCTGCGGACGCAGATCCGGATAGCGGCTCGCATGCTTCGGCCGCGCCTGCAGTTGGTTCGGGTAAGGGAATTGCGCGACCGCGATCGCATTCTGATCGGGATGTCCCGTCCAGGCGCCGTCCATCAGGCAGTCGGCTTCGTTCTTTTTGTCTTTCTCCAGAACTGCCAGCGCGCGTGCGTTCAACTCCGCATCTTCACGGCTGGGATAGAGCGCAGTCATGCCGCCAATCGCCAGAATTCCGCGATGATGGCAAATTTCCGGCATCAGTTCCCGCAGGTTCTGAAAGAACGCAACGTTGTGCGGAATCGTGTTGCGGTCGGGCAAAACCCAGTCGGGATCGTCAAGATTGAAATGAATCAGGCTGGCCATGTAATCCCACCGGCCAAGATTGAGTCCGATGATGTGATCGCGCAGGTTGTAGGCGAACTCTTCCATCTGAAATGCCATGGGGTGCGATTCCACCAGCGCCATGCACTTGATGTAGTTGTGTGGCAATCCGCGCCACTGGGCCAGCGCCTGGAACAGATCGCGCCACCACAGCGCTTCTTCGGCCGACTCCGATTTCGGAATGTAGATGCACAGCGGGTGCTTCAATTCCGCGGGATCAATGGCGAAGAAAATTCGCGCCACATCGAGCAGCGATGCGGAAACCAGTTCGCCCGGAATGAGCCCGGCCTGATTCAGATGCAAGCCTCGCGGGCGAGTAAAAATCACGGTGCCGTTGCGCTGAATGTTTACGGTTCGATCGCGCTTTTTGTCGTAGTAGCTGAGTTCGCCGCGCAGGCACGCGAGGATATTTGCGATACCGGTTTCGTGATGCGACCACTCGTTGACGCAGGAGTCTTCCAGGTCGAGCATCACGCCGGGCGCGCCCGAGTTCAGCATCTTGACGCATAGTTCGCCATCGTCGGCGGGACCGGTCATCTGGTTGCGCTGGTCCTGGCACCAGTCGGGCAGCGTGATCCGCCAGCCATTGCGCACCGTGTCCGAGGGAAAGTGATGCGTCGGCTTTTCGCCTTCCAATGATCGCTGCAGCACTTCGACTCGCTCGTGCGCGAGTTCCTGCTGTCGCGGAGTGAAGCGCCGGTGCAGCGGGAGAAAAAATTCCATGAAGCCGGCTGGCAGATCGCGCTCGGCCTGGAAGCCTGCCGGCGTGGTGCTGACCGGGTTAATCAGAGTGTCGGTTTCAGTCGCGGCAACTGCGGTTGGGGTCATGATCGCGGGTTCCTTGGAATTCTTGCGTGTTCAATATACCGAACACACCTTCGTAATACTGGCGGATCGTATGATGGCTCTGGAGGCCCGTCAAGCCCGTTGTTCAATATGTGGAACATACATTCATTTTGTTGCACGGCTACAGTTTTTTGCTACCATAACGATTTGGCGACTTTCACCATGATTTCCAAAGACGAATCGCCGTCCGTGGCCGTCGAACGCGCTCTGTCCATGCTTGAGGCGGTTGCGCTTGAGCCGGAAGGACTTAGCAATGCTGAGATCAGCCGCAGGCTGGAGATTCCCAAGAGTTCCGCCAGCTACATTCTGCGTACCCTGGAAACTCAGGGCTATCTAAACCGCGATTCTCATAGCGGAAAATACCGGGTGGGACTGAAGATTTTGAGCCTTAGCCGCGGCGCCCTAAGCGGGATTGATGTGCGCGAAGTCGCGCTGCCCATCATGCGCCACCTGGTCGAAAAGACCAGTCTTACCTGCCACCTGGCGATTCTCGACGGGCCGGAGGCGGTCTACATCGAGAAAGTCGAACCGCCGGGCTTTATCCGCATGGATACGTGGGTTGGCCGCCGCATGCGGGTCCACGCCACCAGCGTGGGCAAGGCGCTGGTCGCGTACATTCCGCAGGAGCGGCTGGAAAAAATTATTGCCGAACGCGCGATGGAGAAGCGTACTCCGAAGACCATCACCACGCTGCCGCGCCTGCTGAAGGAACTGGAAAAAGTTCGCACCCAGGGATATGCGGTCGACGACGAGGAAAATAATTTAGGAGCGCGCTGCGTGGGCGCTCCCGTCTTCAATCAGCAAGGCGTGATTGAGGCCAGCATTGGACTGAGCGGAACCATCGGCCAGGTCAATTCGCAAACCATGCCGCGGATACTGGAGGCGCTAAAGGACGCGGCGCGCCATGTGTCGATGCAGTTGGGCTATCGCGCTCCGCACCGCCGGGCCGGGGCATAGAATTTCCTGTCGACTGTTGCGGCTCTAGTTCTTAATACTTCACGATTGCGGCAAATGACTTGGGATCCAGCGACGCGCCGCCCACCAGCGCGCCGTCAATTTCTTCCTGCGACATGAGCGATGAGACGTTATCCGGCTTCACCGAACCGCCGTAAAGGATGCGCAGCTTTCCCGCGAACTCTTCCCCGAAAATTTCGGTAGCTTCGCGCCGAATCACCGCGTGCGCTTCGGAGGCGAGTTCAGGCGTCGCGGTTTTTCCGGTGCCGATCGCCCACACCGGCTCATATGCGACGATGAGTCTGGCGGCCTTCTTCGCCGAGACCGCATGAAACGCCCGCACGCACTGCCGGCGCAGGACGTCATCAGTCAACCCGGCCTCGCGTTCTTGCAAAACTTCGCCGACGCAGCAGATCGGCGTGAGTCCCGCTTCCAGAGCGGTTTTTAGCCGCAGGTTCACGGTGTCGTCGGTCTCGCCAAAGTATTGCCGCCGCTCGGAGTGGCCGATGATCACGTGCGTCACGTGCAGCGCCAGAAGTTGCGCCGCCGAGGTTTCGCCCGTGAATGCGCCTTCTTCTTTCCAATGCACGTTCTGCGCACCGATGGCGACGTTCGATCCCTTCGCCGCCTCCAGCGCCGCCGGCAAATCCAGAAATGGCGGGCAGACCACGATTTCGTCGCGATCATGTCCCGATACCAGCGGCAAAAAATCGCGGAAGAAAGCGCGAGTCTGGTCGGGCGTTTTGTACATCTTCCAGTTGGCGGCCATTACTTTTTTTCTCATGAGTGAGCCTTTTCAATTCGGAATGAAGAAGTGGTACCGTGAAGTTGTTCTGAGGCGCGCTCATAGGCGCGCACAGTCGAGACGTCGAATAGCACAAATCGACAGAGCGTGACATGCTGCGCGGCAGAGAGAGCTTCTAGCGTGGCGGAAATTGCAATCGGGCGCCGCCTCGCTCACTGGATATCCATACGCGCCGGTCGAGATTGCGGGAAATGCTATCGACGAAAGACCTTGCTCGTCAGCCAGTCTCAGGGATTCGCGGTGACAGCTTGCCAGAGTTTCAGCCTCGCCGTGTTGGCCGCCGCGATAAATCGGCCCCACCGTGTGAATCACATGTTTTGCGGCGAGCCGTCCGCCTGTAGTGATCACGGCTGTTCCGGCGGGTAGAGCGTCCAATCCTGCCGACGATCTGCCGGCACTCGGCCAGAATCGCCGGGCCTCCTGCACGATGAATCGCGCCATCCACGCCGCCTCCGCCCAGCAGAGATGAGTTGGCGGCATTCACAATCGCGTCGGTAGTCTCCGCCGTGAGATCGGCTGGACCGTGAATTTCAATCGCTTTCCCACCTATCGAGTAAGAGCCGGATTGCGAAGGTGTGCACGTGGGTCGTCACGCTGGGTTCCGTCGGTTCTTGCCGCCGAGGGCGAGGCGCGCTCGGGATGCGGGTGCTGCTCTGTTCTTCACTTCTTATCCGTCAGCGCTTCGACCCCCGGCAGCTTTTTTCCTTCCAGGAATTCTAACGACGCGCCGCCGCCGGTCGAGATGTGCGTGATCTTGTCGGCTACGTTGGCGGCATGGACTGCCGCCACCGAATCGCCGCCGCCCACAATCGAAATGGCGCCGCCATTTTCGGCCACTGCGTGCGCAATCTTGAATGTGCCTCGGGAGAAGCCCGGAACCTCGAACACTCCCATCGGCCCGTTCCACACGATTGTCCGCGCGGTAGAGATTTCTTCCGAGAACAGTTCAATCGTCTTCGGCCCAATGTCGAGCGCCATCTTGTCGGCCGGAATGGGCTGGCCTTCGCCGATCTGCTGTATGACCGCGCCGGCTTCCGGCTTCATCGCGACCACATGATCGACGGGCAGCAGGAATCGCACGTTCCGCTTCTTCGCCTCCGCCAGCAGCTGCTTCGCAAGATCGACTTTGTCGGCTTCGAGCAGCGACTTGCCGATCTCGTGTCCCTGCGCCTTGAGGAAGGTGTAGGCCATGCCACCGCCGATGATCAGCGAATTCACTTTGTCCATCAGATGCTTGATCACGCCGATCTTGTCGCTGACCTTGGCGCCGCCGAGGATCGCGACGAACGGTTTCTCGGGATGCTCCAGAGCTTTGCCGAGGTATTTCAATTCTTTTTCCATGAGCAGCCCGGCAGCGGATTGCTTTACGAACTTGGTGATGCCTACGGTCGATGCGTGCGCTCGGTGCGCGGCGCCGAAAGCGTCATTCACGTAGTACTCGGCCAGGTTCGCCAGTTGCCGCGCAAACTTCTCGTCATTGGCCTCTTCTTCTGCATGAAAGCGGAGATTCTCAAGCAGGAGCGTCTGGCCCTTCTCCAGTTTAGTCGCTACTTCCTCCGCTTCGGGCCCCACACACTCGGGACAGAAGCCGACGTTTTCGCCGCGCGCCAGTTCCTTGTCGAGCAGCATGCGCAGGCGCTCGGCCACCGGCTTCAGGCTCATCTTCGGATTGGGCTTGCCCTTGGGCCGCCCCAGGTGCGAAGCGAGGATCAGGCGCGCACCGTGGCGCAGCGCGTATTCGATCGAGGGCAGAGTCTCGCGGATGCGGGTATCGTCCATGACGCGTCCGTCTTCCAGCGGCACGTTGAAATCCACGCGCATAAAAATACGGTTGCCGTTGAGCGGAAGATCACGAATGGAAAGCTTGGACATGGCTGGTCGTCCTTTTTGAAGGCTTATGTGGCGCAGGCATTCTTGCCTGCGCAGTCGTCCCCGGCATTGCAGGCAGCGCGGGCAAGAGTGCCCGCGCCACACAACTGGTTTACAGGCCTTTACTGGCGATGTAGTTGATCAGGTCGCGCACGCGGCAGGAATATCCCCACTCGTTGTCGTACCAGGAGATCACCTTCACGCAGTTGCCGCCGACCACCATGGTGCACGGCGCATCCACGATCGAGGAGCGCGAGTCGCCCTTGAAGTCGGACGACACCAGTTCGTGCTCTTCATATCCGAGATAGCCCTTCAGCGGCCCGGATTCCGACGCTTTCTTCAGTGCCGCATTCACTTCTTCCTTCGTCGTCTTCTTCTCGACCCATACCACGAAGTCGACCACCGAGACGTTGGGCGTCGGCACGCGCATGGAGAATCCGTCGATCTTGCCGCCGAGTTCCGGAATCACCAGCTTCAGCGCCTTAGCCGCCCCGGTTGAAGTCGGAATCATGTTGAGTGCCGCCGCGCGCGCGCGGCGCAGATCTTTGTGCGGGAAGTCGAGAATCACCTGGTCGTTGGTGTAGGAGTGAATCGTCGTCATGGTGCCGCTGACGATCTTGAACTCGTCCTGGATCACTTTGGCGACGGGCGCCAGGCAGTTCGTGGTGCAGGAAGCGTTCGAAATGACGTGGTGCTTGGCTGCCATCGTATTTCTCGTGATTCACGCCCAGCACCAGCGTGATGTCTTCATTCTTTGCCGGAGCCGAGATGATGACTTTCTTCACCGGCCCGCGCATGTGCTTCTTGGCGTCAGTTGGCATCGGTAAAGCGTCCGGTCGATTCGATCACGACCTGCGCGCCCACAGATTCCCAAGGCAGAGCGGCCGGATCCTTTTCCTTGAAGACCTTGATGGTCTTGCCGTCGACGGTAATGCTGTCGGCGCCGGCGGAAACTTCGTTGGGAAGATTGCCCAGCACCGAGTCGTACTTCAGAAGATGGGCCAGAGTTTTCGGATCCGTCAGGTCGTTGACCGCGACGAAGTCCAGGTTCGAATCCTTCAGCGAAGCGCGCAGCACGTTGCGGCCGATTCGTGCCGAAGCCGTTAATGCCTACTTTGATTGCCATGTTTCCCTCCGTAGATTTATGAAGGCGTATCAGGTTAGGTTGACGTTTGAGTTGTAAACAAATGATGTTAGCAGGGAAGTGGAAGCAAGGTAAATGATGCGAGTGACCTTTCGTGCACGCGTTCCGCTCACGGAATTCGAACCCGAACTGGTAAGCGCAGACTAAAGGCAGCCCACGGTTTCAAGGTTTCAATGTTGCACTGTTTCCAAACCGGTTGGAACTGTCACGAAGCGGGAAGCTTCCGCCGCCGCATCCCTTGCGGATAGCCGGCGGTCCCGCCGAAGCGAAACGGGTTATGCAGAGCGCTGTGAACCTAAGGATTGGGAACGGCGGGGACGACTTTGGGCTTTTTCGAGAGCTTACGGTGAATGTCGGGCCAGAATTCCTTCACCACGATTGTGATGGTGTCATAGCCCACCTGCGATCCCCACACGTTGGCAGTGTTGGCTAAGGTCCGATCGGAAGGGACGAACTTGTGCGGGTTGGTAGGCGTGCTGATGTATGTGCTTTTTGGATGGTAGCTGTACGTTGAAATTGAGGCCGACAGCGCAGACCCGACAATTTCGGAATAGTTGAACTGGGAATGCCCGGAATCGGTGCGGGTCACGAAAATGCGGCTGACCGCATACCATGACCTGCGAGAAAAGCTGCCCGTGCTCAGTTGATAGAAGCGCGGATCTTGGTGCAAAAGCGACGGAAGCACAGCGCCAGTCGTGAAATTTTCAATGGTTCCGTCGGCGGCGGCCGTAGCAAAGCGCTTTCCATAAGCTCCCCAGCCCTGGCCGTATCCGGGTTCGCTGTTATTGGCCTGACTGATCGCCGACAGAAAGGCCCACCACGGATATTGCACGGGGTCGAACGTACCTCGGGCCACTACCGCATATTTTTGCTTGGTAGTCAGTGGAGGAAGCTTGCTGGTCGTTTCCAAGCTCAAGAAATTCGGCAGGGTGTAGAAAAGGCGGTCGTTTGAAGTACCTGTTGTCTTTCCTGGGCCACCCGTGCTGGGCGCGTCTTTGGTTTCTTGGGGCTTGTCCTTATCTGTGGGAATTTGCGACGAGGAGCTGGGAGAAGGGTTCACTGGCTCGGGCGCCTGTTGTCCGGCACACTGAAAAATATAAAACTGCGCGAATAGGAAGAAGACGAACAGTCGACTTATACATCTCATTTGTTGGCTCCAGTGCCCTTGCAACGCTGGGCGCGCCCAAATTGAATATTCATTTCAAAATTGCGTCGTCACCAGGCCGGCCTGACAACGCGCCACGCACCCGCTTTACTCTCAATCTGCCGGTTCTGAGTCCACGGCCCGCTGCACCCTCAACCGAGGCAGCGCCTAACATCAAGTCGGAAGAAGAGCAACGACTCATCACTTGATCCGGTGGCGATCTGAATCGTTCGAGTGCGGGCGGCACTGGTTCCTGCGTGGTTTGCTGTGCTTGCCCACCCGTATTTGGTGGCCAGCGCGCCTGCAGTGCGGTCGGAACTGGGGTAATAGGAAAGTGAAATGCCTTGCGAGATGCCGCGCCCAAAAATTTCCGAAGCATTCAGCGTATTGTTTCCGTTGTAATTCGGCGTGATCAATATCCGAGTCGCTGCGTAAACCGCGCGCTTCAGGAACTTGCCCTCTCCCATGGCGTAGTAACGTTCATCCTGGTGGAGCAACGAAGGCAGAGCGAAGATGACCAGGTAATTGCCGTCTGTTTTATCCAGGAAGCCCCGCCAGTAGTATCGTCCGAATCCTGGCATGCCATCGCCCAGTTTGGGATGCGCATCGGTCCCCTCCGCCAGCGCAGACGTGATGCCGACGAATACGAACGAGGAGTAGTCGAAGCTGTTGAGCGTGGCAATTTTGAAGGCTTGTTTCGGCGTGGGCGGCGGAGTTGCGCCGGCGCTTACCGCACGGTAATTGGGCATAATCCCCATAATCCGTTTGGGCTGCTCCTTCGAACGCGGAGCTCCCGCCGTCGCAGGCGCCTGCTCCTTCGATGCCGACGGCGCCATAGGCAAGGTCGGCTCCGCCGTCTGAGGCTGGTCTCTCGCTGAAGTTTGCTGGCTCTGCGGCACCGAGCTAGAGCCCGAAGCGCTTTCCTGCGATAGCGCTAATAATGGCGTAAGCCCGAACAACACAAGGCTCGCCGTAAGTCTCGCGTAGAATTTGATAAACAGAGATCCCCCTCTACTCCAAATAATTCCGCCCGACTGATTCGATTCTTAGCTTTGAGCAAATAGATGCGCGATCCGGATTTGAAGATTTCTTTTTATTCTCTAAGTTTGCAAATGTTCCTTCGTTCGCATCCGGAGCTTTTTACGTTCGTTTACAAACATTTCCGACAGAAGAGAGTCCGGAATTTCCGGTCGCCCGTCGAATTAATCTTTCGCCTGCTCCTAAAAATGGAATGCGACCTGGGCCGTAATCGCCCGCGGCGTCACATAGTGCGTGCCGCTGAAGGTGGAAAGAAAGTTATAAAGCGCCACTTTATTCATCAAATTTACCGCGGTCAGGCGCAAATCCCACCTACGCTTATCGCCATGAAAAGCATTATCAATTCCGACCGATGCGTCAAAAAGATTACGTGGCGCGATACGGGCCGGATTGCGATCGTCATTCTGCGTTCCCGGCGCGGGCACCCTGAGCAGCGTCGAGCCGAACTGCGTGGCCGGGCACACACTGGGCAGAGCGCTCACCAGCGTGGCGTGAACGCTTCCACAGTACAAACCGGCCTCAAATTCTTGATCGGCAGTTAACGGCGCGCCATTGCCGACCATGGCAATCGCCGGCTTCCCATTGAGAGTCGTCGAAGCCGGGCAGTCATTCCCCGGATTCAAACCGTAACAGGGCGTCGCTGCCGCGACCTGGCCGCTGTCGTACCGCCAGTTCAATCCGAACCATGGGCCGCGTTTCCATGGCTGGTACTGCAGATTAGTTGACTGATTGAACTTTTCGTCGTGATCGATACGGAACGGCAGACCGTTCTGGCCGACCGTGGCTCCCAGGCCGCCGACCTGGGGCGGGAAGAAGCGTGCGGCGACACTCGAAAACACCATCGTGGCCGAAAATCCATGCACTGTCGGCACGCGCAGGCTGGCCGCGTATCCTGGAATCTTGGAGTTGTGCCATTCAATGGGGAATGTGATTGGTGTATTGCCCAGCACGCTGAAGTCGTATCCATTGTGCGTGTATTTCCAGATGTATTCGCCGTCGAAGACCAGGTAGTGCCCGAAAGCCTGCTGCAAACCGGCGTGGAATTCATTGCGGAAGCCGGGATTCAAAGCCGCCGGAACGCACGGCACAATGGCGGCGATTACCGCAAAATTGCAACCTGTGCTGGAGAGCACGAGGTTCTCATTAAATGGAGTTTCTAATGTCCGCGCATAAGAGAGCCGCAGCACGGTGCTCGTGCGCTTGATGTTGTAGGCGAGGCCCAGGCGCGGTTCCACTTGTGTCGCGGTACTGAGTCCGTGGTACAGATCGCCGCGCAGGCCCAGATTGAACGACCAGTTTCCCTTGCTGATCGTATCCTGAAAATAGAGCGCGAGTTCCTTTACGTCGGTGTGTCCGTTAAACGGGTACAAGCCTCCGCCGCGCGTCAGGTCGTAAGGCAACAAAACCGGAGTGAAAAATGGATACGGAGACGAGCCCGTAGCCGGAGATCCCGGTGTCGGTTCGTTGGGATAAAGTCCGCTCGCACAGCCTGCCGGCGAGGTGACGCCCGGCGCCGACACCGGGGTTCCGCCGGCATTCACGCAGGGAGCGTTGAGCGTGGGGTCTACCACTCCCAGGGTGTCGTTCTCCGTCAGGAATGTCTGCTCATACGTCACTCCCATCTTCATATTGTTGATGCCGCGTGCGTAGGCCAGATCGGAGCGCACCCCCGTATTAGTGAGAGTGCGGTGCTGCCCAATGGTCTCGCGTTGCAGGTTGAGCGGCCCCAGGTCGGCAAAAGGATCGTTACTCGGATAGTAGTTATAGCCGTCGTGGCGCACGAACCCGCCGAAGGTGAAGACCGCTGTCGGACTCAGCAATCGTGTCCAGGTTGGCGCGATATTGTAGGTTTTGATCTGCGAGCGCTGATCCATCGGGGGCACGGGATTTCCCGAACGATCGACGACGCCCAGATTCAGGTTGTCATAAGTTTGGGGTGTCTGGAACCAGGAGCGCGTCCATCCTAAATTCAGGTGAATCGTGTTGCCGTTGGCAACTTGATAGTCGATCCGGTCAAACACATTCTCCACATTCCCTTTGTCATGCATCACCGCGAATTCGGGTGCATCAAGAAAGCGACCGCCGTTGCTGCCGCTGATGGCGATAAAGTTTCCCCAGTTCGCTCCTCCGTAGGCCAGGTCAAAGTCGGTGTGGGTCGTGCCAAACGAGCCGTAGGAACTGGAAATCGTGCCCGTCGGAGTAGTCGCCCCTTGCCCGGAGCGAGTGCTCACTTTGACGACGAGGCTGGTCTTGCCTCCGAACTCCGCCGGCGGGGCTCCCGCGATTACTTCCATCGACTGAATCGAATCCGAGGGAATCTGGTTCGAGAAAGTCTTGCTGGTCTGATCGGAATCAACCTGGTTGTCCACCGAAATCGTATTCTCGGCATGGTCGCCCAGGCCATGCATCTGGTTATTGGAGTCAGCCGAAACTCCCGGCGTCGCCGCTTCCACCGCTCCGCTTACCCCGGTTGATTCCGGCATGGGAAGCCGGTCCAGCAGGCTCTTGTCCACGTCGGTGTGAAATGTGGAATCGGTCTCGACCAGGTCGCCGGCCTCTTCGTGCACCGTGATGGTCGTTGCCTCCACGGCCGCTTGCAGCGTTACCGTCAAACTCACCGGCACCACCGAGCGCAGTTCCACATCCTGCGCAAACGAGGAAAATCCCTTGGCCGTGACTGAAAGATGATAAGGATTGAACGGAATGTTAGGGAAAGTGAATCCTCCGGTCGTGTCGGTCTGCACCGAGCGATCCAGCCCGCTCACCGGGTTATGAATTTTTACCGTCGCGCCAAAAACGGCCGCCCCAGTGGCATCGAGTACCGTCCCGTTTAATGCGGTGGAATTGCCTACCGACTGCGCGCCCACGATGGAACTGACAAGCAACACTGAAAGCGCCGCCCAGCGCCACCTGAAAAAAGCCGGCATTACGTCCTCCTGAGACTGAAGAAAATAGGGAATCCGCGGCATTCGGTGCCGCCGGTACGATTGGATCGGGAATGTCTCTACAGGGCGGGAGGGCCGCGAATGCCAGCTTCGGAAAAATCGAGCCGAGCCTTGGCGACCGGGTCTTCTTCTCGCAGCAGGCCGACGGCGGCAAATAGAGGAACGGCGTGGCTGAAGCTTAGTGTGGGGCTGGCGCTGTGCGCCACCACGCAGATCGAGCAAGTGGCGGACTCAGTTCGCGTGGCGTGATTGTGGGTAGACTCAACCGCCGCCGCCCATACCATCAGCGACAGGCACAACCATGCCGACCATCGTACCCACGACCGCATTGCTTACCGGACCATGCTTTCCTGCTTTGGAATTAGACTCTTCCAAGCTTATAACGGTTATCCAACCCAAAGCAATCGCCGGCACGTTACTATAGGACGAAGCGCAGGCTGATCCGCACTCATTTTAAAATTGCGAGGTAAATATGGCAGAACCAACCTACGAGGAACTCAAAGCGAAACTCTCTCAGCTCGAAAAAGAAGTCGAAACCAAGAAACGCAGCGGCGACCTGATCTTCAAAGTCGGCGAGAAGGGCGGAGTCAGCGTCTATGGGCTCGGCCGTTTCCCCGTCACGCTTTATTACGAGCAGTGGAACCGATTGCTGGGCGCCGCGGGCGACATCAAGGCGTTCCTGGAAGAAAACAAATCCAAGCTCAAGCTGAAAGACCAGGGCTGATCCCGTAAAGGGTGCCCGCCCTTAACGTCGCGTTTTCTGCGAGGTTAGGGTGGGGATTTTGGCGTAATCCCGCCCAAAGGTACCCAAATGCGAACGGAGAAACAGAACCCAGAACGGTGTTTCGTTCTATAATTAAAAGACCGTGCCCAAGTATTCCATTGTAGTGCCCCTGCACAATGAGCAGGAGAATGTCACTGACCTCTACGACCGCCTGAAGGCGGTGATGGAGGCTCACGGCGAGACCTTTGAAATCGTCCTGGTGGATGACGGTTCTGCCGACCACACTTTCTCCATGCTGCGCGAAATCGCCGCGGTCGACAGCCGCGTCACCGTGGTCAAGTTGCGCCGCAACTTCGGCCAGACCGCCGGACTGGCGGCCGGTTTCGACCATGCCCGCGGCGAGTACATCATCGCCATGGACGGCGATCTGCAGCACGATCCCAATGACATTCCGCTGTTCCTGGAAAAGATTGCCGCCGGCTACGACATCGTCAGCGGCTGGCGCAAAGTGCGCGTCGACAATTTCTGGATGCGCCGCATCCCCTCGCGCATCGCCAACTGGATGATGGCCAAGATCAGCGGCGTCGACATCCACGACTTCGGCACCACTTTCAAGGCCTACCGCCGCGACATCCTCGAGCAGGTTCCGCTCTACGGCGAACTGCATCGCTTCATTCCGGCGCTGGCTTCCTGGCACGGCGCAACCATCTGCGAAGTCGCTATCCGCAACGTGAACCGCGAGCGCGGCGTTTCGCATTACGGCATTACGCGCACCTTCCGCGTATTCTTCGACCTGCTGACGATTCGCTTCCTGCTGCGGTATCTGTCGCGCCCGCTGCACTTTTTCGGCACCTTCGGGATGTTGAGCATCTTCAGCGGCAGCGCGATTGTGCTCTGGCTCGGCATCGAGAAATTCCTGCGCCACGTTCCGGTCATGGCCGAACACGGCCCGCTGATGATGGCCTCAATGGGTCTGCTGATCGGCGGCCTGAACCTGCTGGCCATCGGACTGCTCGGCGAGATGCAAGTCCGCCACTATCACGAACCCAGCCGTCGCGCCCCGTATTCGGTCGACCGCGTCCTCCGCGCCCAAAGCGAAGAGCACAGCGTCTCGGAATAATCGCTTCTATGTGGGGACAGCCGCCCTCGGCTGTCCTTCGGGCGCCAACTCAAAGGTTTCCCTCGCGGATCGCAGCGGGAACGTTCACGAGCGAACCCAGATGGAAATGTTTTCCTTCGTGCACCTTCGTGCCCTTCGTGATTAACGCTCTCACGAGCGGGCGTATAATGTGCGGTTTGGCTTCTTCCGGAGTTTTGTCATCATGGCGCAAACCACCCAACACGAACTGCACCTGGCGCGCCGCATGTCGCGGCTGGGCACTGAGACCGCCTTCGAAGTTCTGAACAAAGCGCGCGCCCTGGAACGCCAGGGCAAGAGCATCATCCACCTGGAAATCGGCGAGCCGGACTTCGACACGCCCGCAAACGTGGTCGACGCCGGCGTTGACGCTCTGCGCAACGGCTGGACGCACTACGGCCCGTCGGCGGGACTGCCCGATCTACGGCAGGCGCTGGCCGAATATGTCAGCCGCACTCGCGGGGTGAAGGTTACGAGCGACGAAGTCGTCGTGGTTCCCGGCGGAAAGCCGATTATCTTTTTCACGATTCTTTCGCTGATCGATGAGGGAGATGAGGTTATCTATCCCAACCCCGGCTTTCCTATCTACGAGTCGATGATTCACTACGTCGGCGGACGGGCCGTGCCCATCCAACTGCGCGAGGAGCGCGATTTCTCGCTCGACGTCAACGAACTGGCGTCGCTCATCAACGACCGCACCAGGCTGATTATTTTGAATTCGCCGCAGAATCCTACTGGCGGAATTCTGGAGCGCCGCGACATCGAGCAGATCGCAAAGATCATCGGCGACCGCAACATCATGATTTTGTCGGACGAAATCTACAGCCGCCTGCTGTTCGACGGCGGCCAGCATTTTTCGATCATGTCGGTGCCGGGAATGCAGGAGCGCACCATCCTGCTCGACGGCTTCTCGAAAACCTATGCCATGACTGGATGGCGCATGGGCTACGGCGTGATGCGTCCCGATCTGGCCGCGCACATGACTCGTTTGATGACGAATTCGAATTCCTGCACCGCCAGCTTCACGCAGGTTGCGGGAATCGAAGCGATCCGCGGCGATCAGAGTTCCGTGGATCACATGCGCGATGAATTCCAGCGGCGTCGCGATGTATTCGTCGCGGGCCTGAATAAGATCAAAGGCTTCTCGTGCCGCATGCCCAAGGGCGCGTTCTACGTGTTTCCCAACATCAAGAAGACGGGATGGAAGTCGAAGGCGCTGGCCGACGCGCTTCTGGAGCAGGCCGGAGTAGCCGCGCTCTCCGGCACCGCGTTCGGCGAATTCGGCGAAGGCTATCTCCGCTTCAGCGTCGCCAATTCGCTGGAGAACCTGCAGCAGGCGCTGGACCGCCTGGACCAGTGGACGAAGAAAAACCTGTAAGCGCAAGGTGACCGCCAGCTTCGGCGAGGAGTGCTTTATGCCGACGAGTAAGCTCGCTCCGGCCCCAAACCTAGCCGTCCTACAAGCCCCCGGCTACGGCTTTCCCAAAGGCACGAAAGGCTTGCTGCCATGGTCTTGGGCCGAGCAGCGGCTAAAGAAATCGCACAACTACTGGATCACGACGGTCAAGCCGGACGGCTCTCCGCACACCATGGTCGTCTGGGCCTTGTGGCAGGACGGACGCTTGCTCTTCAGCACCGGCAGCAAGTCGCAAAAGGCGCGCAACCTGGCGCGCAATCCCAAGTGCGTGGTCTGCACCGAGCTTGCGAATGAAGCGGTGATCGTCGAAGGCGTTGCCGAAGTCGCCGACGTCGAGGCCCGCCGCAAATTCCTTTCGCAGTACGAACGCAAATACAAGTTCGACATGTCGTCGATGAAGGCTGACATCTTGTCGATGAAAGAGCCGGTGTTCGCGGTGCGACCGCAGCTTGTGTTCGGCCTGTGGGAGAAATACTTCCAGAGCAAATCGACCCGCTGGAAATTTTAATAAACCAATGTGGCGCGGGCGCTCTCGCCCGCGAAAGTGTCAATCGAACAAGTGCTTCGGTGTGGGAGTAGACCCTGCGACTGTAACTCAAGCCAAATATGAGCCACATTCCATACGCTTCCGACGTGTCGCGGGCGAGGGCGCCCGCGCCACAATCGGCCTGCGGTTACTTTCGTGATCGGACCCGTGTGATCGTCGTCATTCGCTGGTTCGGGAATCAACCCACCTATAATTAGTGCGCACGCCGTTGGCAGCGTTGCGCGAGGAGCCAGTTGACACTGTAGTAATCCTGCTCAACAATTAAGGCATTCCTGCAATTCTTCGAAAGCTTCCCAGGAGGAAGAGTGTATGGCCGAGGAAGGCTCTGGACAATACGTACAAGTGGAACATCAGTCAAACGTCGGCAAGTGGATCCTGATTGTGGTGGCGATCTTAGCCGTGGCAGGTTTCGGGTATGCGCAGTACATGTCGCACCTGCAGATTCAGGCTCTATCACAGGGTCTGAGCGCCAGTCAGGCCCAGGTGAAGGAACTGCAGAACCGCATGCAGACCGCGGAAGCGCAGGAAGAAACTCTGGCTCGCGACGCCGGCATGACCAAGAAACAGCTCGCACAGCGCGCCGCCGCCTTGCAGGCTGAACAGAGAGCTGCGGAGAGCCGAATCGAGCAGGAACAAAAGGCTCAGATCAGTGCCGTCAGCGGCGAAATCACGGGCGTGAAGACCGACGTTGGCGGAGTGCGAACTGACGTGGCTTCGACCAGAGCCGATCTTGAGGCGACGAAAGCCAAGCTGCAAGGCACGATTGGCGATCTTGGGATGCAGAGCGGATTGATCGCTCATACCCAGAGCGACCTGGAAGTTCTGAAGCACAAAGGCGACCGAAACTACTACGAATTCACGCTGCTGAAAGGCGCCAAGCCGCAGCCGGTCGCGACCGTGAGCCTGCAACTCAAGAAGGCCGATGTAAAGAAGGGCAAGTACACGATGAATGTCACGGCCGACGACAGGACGATCGAGAAGAAGGACCGCAACGTCGCCGAGCCCATTCAGTTTTATTCGGGACGCGATCACCTGCTGTTTGAGTTGGTGGTGTGGACTGTGGACAAGAACAAGGCCACGGGATATTTGAGCACGCCGAAAAATGCTCCCGTGCCGGTGACGGCGAACTAACCCTTCATCATGAGCGGAGCGTTTTTTCCCGGCAGCCACGTGCTGCTGCAGATCGTGCTGCGCACCGGCGTGATTTACCTGCTGGTGCTGATTGGCGTGCGCTTAAGCGGCAAGCGGGAGGTCGGGCAGATGACCCCGTTCGACCTGACGCTGCTGCTCCTCCTCTCGAACTCCGTGCAGAACGCGATGACCGGACCAGACACGTCGCTGCTGGGCGGCGCGGTGGCGGCGGCCACGCTGCTGATCCTGAATTATCTGGTCGCCGATGTTTCGGGCGGCAGCAGGCGCTTGCGGCGGCTTATCCAGGGCCAGCCCAGCCTGCTGGTGCACGATGGCCAAGATCATTGAAAGCCACATGGCGCGGGAGCACGTCAGCATGGACGAATTGCATCGCGCGCTGCGCGAGCACGGAATCAGCAGCTGCGACCAGGTCGCGCTGGCGGTGCTGGAAGTGGATGGCTCGATCAGTTGCTTGAAGTACGACGAGATCAAGCAAGACGCGAGCACGCATCTGGTGCGGCGAAGATTTATTCAGAAGAAATCGTAGAGACGATGCTTGCAACGTCTCCTTCTTCCCATGATTCGAAATTGCGCGAGCGGAGACGCAGCAAGCTACTTCTCTACGATTGATCTCTTACTTGACTTTCAGGAACTTCACGCACACTGGCGAACCAACATCGAGCACCTGGCCGGTTGCCGTCAAACGGCCGGTTTTCGAGTCAATTCGGAATACCACGATGTTGTCGGACTTCTGATTCGCGGCAAAAAGAAACTTGCCCGTCGGATCGATTTCGAAACTGCGCGGCTCTTTGCCTTGCGTCGGCGTGTAGGCGACCGGCGTCAGCGTGCCTTTGCTGCGATCGATTGCGAATACGGTGATCGTGTCGCTGCCGCGGTTCGAGGCATACAGGAACTTGCCGGAGGGATGCATCTCGATTTCGGCATCGTCGTTTTTGCCGGTGAAGTCTTTGGGCAGCGCCGAAATTGTTTGCCGGGAATGCAGCGTTCCCGTTTTCGGGTCGTTCGAAAAGACCGTAACGGTCGAGTGCATTTCGGCGAGGACGTAGGCGAACTTCCCGTTCGGGCTCAGGGCGAAATGGCGCGGGCCGGCTCCAGCGTCGAGTTTGGCGTAGGGCGGATCGTTGGGCGTGAGCGATCCGTTGGCGCTGTCGAACTTGTAGACCAGCAACTCGTCGAGGCCCAGGTCGTCGACCATGGCGAAACGATTGTCGGGCGACAGGTCGATGGAGTGGGCGTGGGCTTTTTCCTGGCGCTCGGGATTGGTGCCGTGACCGGTGTGTTGCACGAAGGCCGAAGCGTCGCCGAGCTTTCCATCTTCGAGCACCGGAAAGGCCGCAATGCTGCCGCCGGTGTAGTTCGCCACCAGAACATATTTGCCGGTTTTGTCGAGCGTGATGTAGCAGGGGTCGGCGCCGCGCGAAGGCACTTCATTCAAGAAAGTGAGCTTACCGGTCGAGCGATCGATGGAAAAAGCGCTCACGCCGCCGCTGTTCGGGCCGTTGTAGTTGCCGACTTCATTCACGGCGTAGAGGAAGCGACCGTTCGGGTGCAGCGCTAAGAATGATGGATTGGTGGTCTCCCCGGCCAGACCGAGAGGAGTGCTCTGTCCGGTGGCAGCGTCAAAACTGAAAGCGTATATGCCCTTACTTTTGCTGCCGCCTTCGGTGTAGGTGCCGGCGAAAAAAAGATATTTGCCCTTCGATTCGGCTGGTGCCGCCGAGGCGAAAAAGGTCGAGAGCAGGATTGCCGAGAGCAGGACGAGTGGGCGGAGAAGATATCGGGAATTGTTCATGGTGTTATAGAAACGCATTCCCAGCTTTCATGCAAGCTTGCAGATGATCCAGAAGAAGCGTCGAGCTGCGCTCGATGGACAGCCGGGGGCGGCTCCTCCACATTGTTCTTAGTTCTTAATTGCCGTCCGAACATTTTTCTTCTTCTACTTTTATTTCTACTTCTTCACTTTTACTTTGTCAGGACTATGGGCACCGTCTGGTCGTACGGCCAGATCACGACGCTGATGGATTTGCGCTGATTGAAAACATCCAGCGTAATGGGGAAGGCGACGATTATGGTTCGAGTGGTGCTGTCGCCCGGCTGGAGCTTGGTCTCGGGCGGCAGAGCGGGCTGCGCGCCGCTTTTCAGGGCTGGGAAGGCTTGAAAGTAGCGATCGAAATCGATAGCGGAGACGGCGTCGGCGGTCGACTCTCCGCTTGGAGACTGTAGCTTGCTCTCGAGAGTATGGACGTAGAGAATCTTTTCGCTGGTGTTGCGCAGGGTAAAAGTCAAGGCAACCATGGTCGAGCCTTGACCGGGAATTTCTACGGCGACTACGTTGTCGAGCGAGCCCGAGGCCTGCGGCGTGGCGCGCTTCAGGACCGAAGCAATGACCACCACAACCAGCACTATGCCGATGGCGATCAGGACTATCTTGGCAGGCGGCAAATTCTTTTTCGCCGTGCCATATTCTTCGCCGATGTTGATGGTTGGGCCAGCGGGAGCGGCGGGCGTCGAAGCCTCGGGAACAGCTTTGGGTGCGATGTCTGGAGTGGGCGGCTGCGGCGGCGGAGTTTGATCGGGCATAGGGTTTAACGGTCCTTGGCGATTCTACGCTTGGGCGAAGGCGGTTTAAAGAATTTAACCGCGGAGTGCGCGGAGAGTTCGCTGAGTACGCCGAGATAAGCGAAGCGCTTCGTCAACCTAATCAGCGTTCGTCTTCTTCAGGCGCCAAAATCTCGGCGACGACATTCAAGTCTGCGTCATGGCTTTTCCAGACTTGTTCTCTTACTGCACGCGGCATGATGATGCATCCTTGCGAAGCGCATCCGGACGACTCTTTGGAATCGCCGTGGAGCAGAAATCCGTCGCGGCCGAAGGTTGGCGTTTCGGGCGCCGGCTTCAAAGACAAAACATAGGGACCGTGTTCCTCAGTGTTGACGGGTGGCCCCGTAATCGTCCAGTGGCCTTTGGGAATGGGACCGACGTTGTGGACATTTTCCATCGCAGGATTGTTCTTGCCGGTCCCAGCGCCGGAATAGCCGGTGGCGACCGGCTTTCCATCCTGCTGCAGTTCTCCGGTTTTTTGCGAGTAGGTCCAAGCCAGGGCATTTAGATCGCCGGCTCGTAGCGCATTCCGATCTTCGCTCACTGATTCACCCCCCGTAATCCTGATCCTAGTATTGGAGAGCGAAAAACGAGGAGCAAGGTTACGTGAACATCGTCAGAGAAAAATCTGTGGAAAAAACTCGCTGACAGGCGGAACCGTGAACAGCGAGTCTACCGGGCATTCCCGAATGAACTCAAAATCCCCACCCTGTCGCACAAAACGCGACAAGGGTAGGGCACCCCCTAGGTGGATTTGGCGGAGAGTTCTACTTCGTTACACAACTCCTCTAGTTTCTTGGCGTCCTCGGCGGAATCGCCGAAGCGGGCGGCTTCGTAGGCGTAGGTGAAACGTGCGACGGGTTCGCGCAGGCGGGCGTCTTCAATCTTCATCAGAAATTCGTGGGCAGTCTGGGCTGCAGGCTTTTCAACACCGCCGCGGGCCAGCGCGCGAACCATGCGCCGGTACCACATGGCCGCGGCCTGTTCCGGGGACCGCTCGGGGTGCGCCCGCAACCATTTTTCCTGCAACAGGCTTGCGATTCGCCCAAGATTTCCTAAGAGCGCCAAGCTGAGTGCGAGTACTGTCCCCAGAAGTGCCCAGCGTCCGGGAGAATGCTCCACGCGATTTTGGCTGCGCCGCGCCCACTTGATCATGGCCGCGTATTTAGTGCGGGCCCAGTCGCGAGCGCCTTCTAAAGCGGCGCGACTATGCCCTACGGCATTCTGACCCAGCAAGTACTGGTGAGCGGTGTCGTAGCTGACCACCCAGTCGCGCCAGAACGACGCCATGGCATCGAGGTAGAGCGCGATGCGACCCCAACCCTGAGGAGATTCACTGCTCACCGAAGGCGTTGGATCGAAAGTCTGCCAGCCGTAGCCGGGAAAGTAGGCCTCCACCCAGGAATGCGCATTCCTGGCGCGGATCACGTAGTTGCCGGTGAGATCGTTGAATTCGTCGCTGCGAAATCCGTTGACCACGCGGGAGGGAATGCCGAGCGTGCGCAACATCACCGCCATGGAGGAGGCAAAATATTCGCAATGCCCCTGCTTACGCTCGAAGAGAAAGTTCGCTACCGGATCTTTTACTTTGGTGCGCGGCAGTTGCAAGGTATAGCCAAACCTGGTCTTGAGATAGGTTTCGAGCGCGGCCGCCTTGTCGTAATCGGTGGCGGCCGAAGTTGTGATCTGCAGCGCGAGGCGCGGAATGCGCGGGTCGAGAGCGGGCAATCGCAGATTCGCCGCCAGGATTTGGGCTGGATAGTTTCGTCCGGCCGAGCGCAGTTCCTGTGGCGGGGGCGCGGCAATGTCCGAGTCCGCTTCGTAGCGGCTGATGGCGCGCCGCCCGTCGAGATTGTAAATTGCGCCTGCGGCGTCAGACGCTAGCATGCCGTAATCGCCGGTTACTCGGTGGGCCCAGGGAGCGAGAAAAAAGACGTTGGTGCCGATCGGTTCCATCAGGACGCGATAGTGAATCAGGTGCTCGCGCGTCTGACTTACGGTCACATAGGAGCGCAGTACGGGATTCGTGCGCGGCACTGAGAAGCTGTGATCTCGCTGGGCCTGCAAAATGAACCGGTCCTGCTGGTTGGACCATGTGGTTCCGTCGAAGTTCGACAGCGCGACGCCCCGCCAGTGCAGATCGTAACGGCCTTCGCGGTCGCCATCGATTTGGACGTGCATCACCATGGCTCCGGATTGTTGAATGCGCCCAATCTGTCCCAGTTGAACGTGGTCGCTGAATCCAGAGGAAAGATCGTTGCCGAAGGAATAGTCGCCCATGTATCCCGCCGACATGCGGGGCATGATGAAAAAGATGGCCGCGCCGGTGCCGAGGATCATCAGCATCAATGCCGGTGTGACGCGCGCCAGGGAGAACGCCAGGCGCCGATGTTCGTGGAGATCGTTGGAATGCGTTGCCTGAATGTTGGCGGCGTGCCCGGAGCGGCGCATTTCCATCAGAACGAAAGTTCCCACCGCCATCAGCATGAACGCGACGAAGCAGAACAGGAACGTACTGTCGACCGTGAGGACTGCGGCTGCGAGCACCATCAGGAAAGCGAGGATGGCGAGGGTGACGTGGTCGCGTTCGCGACGCAGGGAGAACATCCGCACCACGACCCCGAATAGAGCCAGATGTATCGTGGCCGGCAAAAACGCGCGGGAGAAAACGAAGTAATCGGCTGCGAAAAAGATGAAGTAGGCAATGGAAAGCGGCGTAGTCCAGCGCTCGGAAATCATGAACTGACGACGCCGGGCGAGAAGGAAGCCGCGGCCAGCTAGAGCCGCGGCCATGAGAAGGGTTGTGGTAAGGTCCAGACCGCCGGTGCTGGCCAGCGTAACAAACCCTGTGCACACAAGAAGATAAAGGGCCAACTCGAAGTAGTGGTCGATGGCCCGAGACATGGGGATGACGCCGGGGAGTGAGGGGCGCGATTTCATTCGATCCTAGCTAACCATTGTTCGACAAGTTTCGGCAGAAAGGAAGGGTGGGATGTGAAATTCACGCACCGAAAGTCACATGACGTTGGGGCAAGGAGGTAGCCAATTTGAGGTCGCGTAGAAACGACGGGCGTCAGCCTGCGAAATTTCCGCACACAGGCAATCGGCGTCGGCCAGGCTGTGGCGATAGATCGAAGAACTGAGAGAAACTTGCGCGCGGCACTCGCGGGCGCGGCAACTTTGGAATGCTAGAATGATTCAGGTCAGGCATCGGTCTCACGCGACGTACTCCCGCCAACCCCGCCAGGTCCGGAAGGAAGCAACGGTAACGGGCTCTTGCGTGTGCAGTGAGTTCCCGGTGCCTGGCTATTTTTTGGCCCAAAGTGGTTTCTGCCCCTCCTATTACCAAGATTTACATGGCCTTTACGACTCTTTTCGCAAGAAACCCATCCCCGTGCATCAAGTGATATAGGCTCGGCATCTAAGCCAGCCTGCGAGGAGAAATTAATGAATCAGGGCGTTTCCCCCAAGCTTGCTCCGCACATCACGATCCGCGTCTCGGGAAAATTGTTTCAGGGACATCTGGCGTATCTGGACCAGTTGGTTCATTCCGCGTTCGAATGCAAGTTGTGGCCGGTGTTGAGCCTCGCGAACTTGGAGGAGTTCGATAATGCCGCGCTCCTCTATCTGGTGGACGGAGAAGACGACAGCTTCGGCATAGAGTCTTGCCCTGTATTCGTTCGCGAGTCGATCGATCGCGAAAAGGGCCACGCTGCCGCTTGACGGCGGCGCGCTGTGAATCGCGAGAATAAATTCTTACTTCCCGGAAGGTTCCCGGAACCTGGGTTCCCGGAACCTGGTTAGACATTCTGCTGCTGATCTTGGAGAATACACAGTCCTGTTCAGGAGCACTCATTGACCAAGCAGATCCGCGCCAAGATCAGCGCTATCGGTACCTACCTGCCGCCTCGAATCCTTACCAATGCCGACTTGGAAAAGATGGTCGATACCACCAACGAATGGATTATGGAGCGTGTCGGAATCCGCGAGCGGCATCTCGCAGACAAGGGCGTGGCAGCCAGCGACTTGGCGGTGGCGGCGGTGAAGAACTTGCTGGAGTCGCATCCCCTCGATCTGCAGGAGGTAGATCTGATCATCGTGGGCACGGTCACGCCCGACATGATGTATCCCTCGACCGCTTGCCTGGTGCAGCACAAGTTGGGCATCGAGAACACCTGGGGTTTCGACGTGTCCGCAGGGTGCTCGGGTTTTTTATATGCGCTCAACACCGGCGTGAAGTTCGTTGAGTCGGGACAATATAAGAAGGTGCTGGTCATAGGGGCTGACGTGAATTCGTCGATGACGGATTACACCGATCGCGCGGTATGCATCATTTTTGGCGACGGGGCGGGGGCCGTGTTGCTCGAGCCATCGGACGATGAACAAGTCGGCGTACTTGATCACGTAGCGCAGATCGAGGGCATGGGCGGACAGTTTCTCTGCATGCCGGGCGGCGGAAGTTTGAATCCTGCATCGCACCAGACGGTCGACCAGAAGATGCATTACATCCATCAGGATGGCAAAAACGTCTTCAAGTATGCGGTGAAGAAAATGGCGGAGATGACGGAACGCATCCTGGAAAAAAATCAGCTGACGGGAAAAGATATCGACTGCTTTATCGCGCATCAGGCGAACCGGCGGATTATCACCGCGACTGCCGATCGCTTGGGAATGCCGCTGGAGAAAGTCGTCATCAATATTGATCGTTACGGAAATACGACCGCAGGAACCATTCCCATCGCCATGCAGACAGCGATTGAAGAGGGCAAACTGAAAAAGGGAGATTGCTTGCTGGTCGCGGCGGTGGGCGCGGGATTCACATCTGGGGCGGCGTTGTTGCGGTGGGCGTTCTGAAAGTGGCTATTCCTTTGTCATCCCGAGCAATGCGAAGGACGTTTATTCATGATGACACCGGTTAGACATTCTTCCAACAATCCTTCAGAATTGTTGCAGCTTCATCGGGAGAGTTCTTGTTGACCAAACCGATCCGCGCCAAAATCAGCGCTCTGGGCACTTATGTGCCGCCTCGCCTGCTTACCAATGCCGACCTGGAAAAAATGGTCGACACCAACAATGAATGGATCATGGCGCGCGTGGGCATCCGCGAGCGCCACATTGTGGATAAGGGAGTGGCCACGAGCGACCTTGCCGTGAAAGCGGCGCAAAAAGCGCTGGCACAGCGCGGCCTCGCGGCCACAGACATCGACGCAATTATTGTGGGCACGGTTACGCCCGACATGTTTTTTCCCTCGACAGCGTGCGTGGTGCAGGACAAGCTAGGCGCGAAGGGAGCCTGGGGATTCGATCTTTCCGCGGCGTGCTCCGCTTTTCTATACTCGGTGCAAGTCGGAGCTCAGTTCATTGCCAGCGGAACTCACAAGCGAGTGCTGGTGATTGGCGCCGATGTGATGTCCTCGATTATCGACTACGCCGATAGAGCTACCTGCGTGATCTTCGGCGATGGCGCAGGCGCGGCTATCCTGGAACCGACCGAAGATGATTCCGTCGGGCTGATTGATTTCATTCACGAGGTTGATGGTTCCGGCGGACAGTTCCTGTACATGCCCGGCGGAGGCAGCTTGAATCCCACAAGCAAGGATACGATCGCCAAGAGGATGCATTACGTGCATCAGGATGGCCAGCAGGTTTTCAAGTTCGCTGTGCGCAAGCAGACTGAACTGTGTCAGAAACTGCTGGAGCGCAACGGACTGACGGGCGCGGATATCGATGCCTTCATTCCGCATCAGGCTAATCTGCGGATCATCAATGCAACGGCGGATAGGCTCGGCCTGCGTCCGGAGGCCGTCGTAATCAACATCGAGCGCTACGGAAATACGACTGCGGGGACAATCCCGCTGGCCATGAACACGGCGCTCGAGCAAGGACGGCTGAAGAAGGGAAGCTTGGTTATGCTGGCCTCAGTGGGCGCAGGATTCACGGTTGGGGCAACATTGCTGCGGTGGGCATTCTAGAAGCGAAGCTTCCCATTAGAGGCCTGCTTTTATGACGTTCGTAACACCCTTCGGTTCATTTCCGTAGCACTCAACAAATGTGGACTGCTATGTTTCTGGGACGTTCACCCCACGTGGGGATGTGGCGAACGTGTAGGAAATGATTCGCAATATCTGCTGCTGCATTCTATTGGCACTCGGTTCGGTCGGAATGGCTGCCCAGCAGGCCGATCCGCGCGAGAGCCGGCTGCTGGTTCTGGAGCGCCTGTGGAATGAGGCTCAGGTGAACCGCGACTCGTCTTCGCTTGAGGCTCTGGTTTCGAGTCGTTTTGTGAATACCGAATGGGACGGCGAACTCAGCGACAAGCAGAGATTCTTAGCTGAAATTAAAGACCCGCGTTACAAACCCACCGCGCTCAACATTCAGGATGTCAAAATGAATTTCTTCGGCGAGGCGGCGGTGGTGACCGGCATTTATCACGCGGCGGGCACCTACCAGGGCAAGGCTTACGATCATATCGGACGCTTCACCGATACGTGGGTGCAGGAACTCGGCAAATGGCAGTGCGTTGCCAGCCATACCAGCCTGCTCAAGAAGTAAATCGCGCACTCCTTCGCGAAGTCATTCCTGTTTATAGCCCAATAAAATCTTTTTATGCACGAAGTCCGCGTCCTGAGCGGGGCGCGGTGATCTAATCGATCGGAACATTCAACATGGACACCGCATCCCGACCGCGCGCATGGAAGGTATTGCTGGCCTTCGCGATTATTTATTTCGTGTGGGGTTCGACGTTTTTGGCGATTCGAGTCGGCGTGCGCGAAGTGCCACCGTTCCTTCTCGCGGGCATGCGGTTTCTGGTCGCGGGCATTGTTCTGTACGTCTGGATGCGAGCGCGCGGCACGCCTTCGCCAAGTACACGCGAGTGGGGCGCGGCATCGTTACTGGCGCTGCTGATTTTTGTTTTCGACTACGGCTTGCTGTTCTGGGCGGAGCGTCGTGTGCCGTCGGGCATCGCGGCGGTGATGATGGCGACGATACCGGCGTTCATGGCGCTGGCAGAGATTTTCTTTCTTCGCACCCAACGCCTGACGCTGTCGACTTGGTGTCGCGCTGCTGGTCGGGATCGCTGGTGTCGCGGTTCTGGTCGGGCACACGACGAGTCTTGGCGAAGCTCCCGTCGATGTGACTGGGGCGTGCGCGTTGTTCGTTGCCGCGATCAGTTGGTCGGTGGCGGCCGCGTTAAGCCGCAAGCTGTCGTTGCCCGCATCGAAGGCGATGAGTTCAGGAACCCAGATGCTGGCGGGAGGCGTGCTGCTCATGCTGGCCGCGGCCTTACTCGGCGAGTTTCGCGGCTTCCACGCGCAGGCGGTTTCGCGCGGAGCATGGCTGGCATTGGCTTATCTGATCGTGGCCGGCTCGATTGTCGGCTTCACAGCTTATGTTTGGCTCATTCATCACGAATCGCCAACCAGAGTGGGAACGTATGCGTACGTGAATCCGGTGGTCGCGGTTCTGGTCGGGTATTTCCTGGGAGGAGAAGCGATCGGCCCACGCACGATTGTGGGAACGGCGCTGGTGCTGGTGAGCGTGGTGGTGATCACGATGGTACCGAAGAAGCGCCTTGCGCCTGAGCCTGCGCTTGCGGGGTCCGAGGAGGCACTCTAACGAACGCCGCTCCGGCGCCGAGAGAATAATTTGCAGCTTGGGGCCTCCTTCTAGGCCAATTTAACCCACTCCAGCATCTTCTTCCGACGCGCATCCTTGAAGGCAGCTACGAACTGTGAATGGTCGCCGCATCCAGTTGTCTCTCCACGCGCATTACCACGACCTAACTTACCGTGAACGAGGAACATATTCGCGGGTGACATTAGGAGAACCATTCGTTGCTTTAAGTTTTCTATCGGAGCTTTGACGATGTCGCCGCGGAACGGTCTGCCTGCCACATCATCGATGTGACATATCTCCCATTCGGGGTTGAGACTCCTGGGAAAGGCCTTAGAGAGAGGGTTGGGATAAGCGGCGTTAATAGCCTCAGCCTTAGGGAAGAAAAATGCGACGGGTAATGACCCTCCTTTCAGCGCTTCCATCAGGTCAGGGAGTTCGTGTTGCAGGGCGCAGGCGTACGCCCAATTTGCTGGTGAGTTGTCCGCCAAAATTAGCTTGCGTTTGGTGCTATGTGTAATCGATTGACCTCGCCGGCCGTCTGTCCTCCGCACGATTAGGGGTACCCGCATATCTTCCGACCAGCGCACGACGAGGGAATGCATGTCAGCTAACGCGCGGGGCGAGGGCTTCGGGCGATCGTCGCTACGAAGCCACCTATCCCCCAACATGCGCAGTGGGTGCTCGTCGCCAACCATAGCAGATCTCCCTACGGGTGGGTCATCTTCTCCGGCTTCACTAGCTGATCAAATTCTTCGCCGTTGAGATAGCCGAGCTTCAGCGCCGCTTCGCGCAGGCTTGAGTGGTCCACGTGAGCGGTGTGGGCGATCTGCGCGGCTTTGTCGTAGCCGACTTTCGGCGCCAGCGCCGTCACCAGCATCAGCGAATTCTTCACGTACCAATCGACCTTGGCGCGATCAACCTCAATGCCTTTGAGCATGTATTCGACGTAGCCGTGGCAGGCGTCGGTGATGAGCGTGACCGAGTGCAGGAAGTTGTAGATGATGACCGGCTTGTAAACGTTAAGCTCGAAGTTGCCCTGCGATCCGGCAAATCCCACAGCGGCGGTTGCGCCGTGCACTTGCACGCAGACCATGGTCATGGCTTCGCACTGCGTGGGATTGACCTTTGCCGGGCATGATGGACGATCCGGGCTCGTTCTCGGGAATTGAAATTTCGCCCAGGCCGCAGCGCGGTCCCGAAGCCAGCCAGCGAATGTCGTTGGAGATCTTCATGAGAGACGCGGCCAGGGTTTCCATCGCTCCTTGCGCGAAGACGATCTCGTCGTGCGCCGAAAGCGCGGCGAATTTGTTGCCGTGAGAGCGGAAGGGAAGTCCCGTCAGTTCGGCAATCTTTTTTGCGGCGCGCTCGGCAAATTCGGGATGCGTGTTGAGACCCGTGCCCACCGCCGTGCCGCCGATGGCCAGATCGTAAAGTCCGTCGAGCACCTGCTCCAGGCGCTGGATGTCGCGCTCGAGCAGGCTGGCCCATCCGCCGAATTCCTGGCCTATGGTCAATGGCACCGCGTCCTGCAGGTGAGTGCGGCCGATTTTTACGATGCTCGTCGAATTCTTTGGCCTTGGCGGCGATTGCTTCGCGCACGGTCTTGATCGCCGGGATCAGCGCATTCTTCACGCGCTCGGCGGCCGCGATGTGCATGGCCGCCGGAAACGTGTCGTTCGACGACTGCGACATGTTGACGTGATCGTTGGGATGGACCGGCTTTTTCGATCCCATCTCGCCGCCGGCAATTTCGATGGCGCGGTTGGAGATGACCTCGTTCACATTCATGTTGGTCTGGGTGCCGCTGCCGGTCTGCCAGATGCGCAGCGGGAACTGATCGTTGAGCTTGCCGGCGATCACTTCGTCGGCGGCTTGCACGATCAGCTTTGCTTTGTCTGCGGGAAGTTTGCCGAGATCCTGATTCACCAGCGCGCAGGCTTTCTTGAGAATGCCGAAGGCGCGAATCAACTCAGGCGGCATGGTGTCGCGGCCGATGTTGAAATGCAGCAACGAGCGCTGCGTCTGCGCGCCCCAGTAGACATTCGCCGGAACTTCGATCTTTCCCATGCTGTCGGATTCAATGCGAGTGCGGGTGGCGGTCAGAGTCGACATGAAGAAATTAATCTCCTGTGCGTCGGAACGGATCGGGAAGAACAGGACCGTCGCCGCGGCAATAATGAACCGAGTATTATACGGCGGCGTGGACGGACCTTCCTCTGGATAGGAGGTTGCTGCTTGCGGACATGTATCCAATAGGATACAATTAGAAGTGGCTTGAATACACTCTTTCGCTCGTCCGATTTCGATGCGTGGCTATCGCAGCTGACCGATGAAAAGGCAAAGGCGAGAATCCTGGCTCGCCTGACTGGAGCGGCTTTTGGAAATTTCGCAGATTGTGAACCGGTCGGTGAAGGCGTTTCTGAGATGCGCATTCATGTAGGTCCGGGCTATCGAGTTTATTACACGCGCACTGGATCGACCGCCTATGTCTTGCTGGCCGGCGGTGCAAAGGCTTCCCAAAGAAAAGACATTGCCAAAGCTAAGAAGATGTCTCGCGAGCTTAAGAGGACGAATCAATGAAGAAGAAAACAGTTTATAAATCGTTCGACGCAACCGCGTATCTGGACTAGCGACGCAGTTATTGTGGAGTATCTTTCGGCGGCCGCCGAGGACCCAAACCCTGACGTCTTCGTCGCGGCCCTGGGCCACGTGGCCAAAGCGCGGGGAATGGCAAGGATCGCCAAAGACTCAGGGCTGGGCAGAGAGAGCCTTTACAAAGCTCTGAGCACAGGCGCCCACCCGCGCTTTGAAACCGTCAACTCGGTGCTGCACGCCCTCGGGGTGAAATTCACCGTCGTCTCCGAAAATGAAAGCTAGGCCTACAGCATCCGTCTAGTGAGCCGTGCTCCTCTGTCATTCGTACATGCTAGAATCTCGGTTTCCGAGTTGCGCTCGAACCCTCGTCGCCTCGACCGACTCCGCAGTTAATCCCATGCCTAAGTCCCTCGTCGCCGAAGAACTCGATACCCTTCCGAAGGTGAAAGCAAAGCCAACTCCGGAGATGCAGACGGACGTGCTGGTCATCGGAGCGGGACCGACAGGGCTGGCTTGTGCTATTGAAGCGCAGAAGATTGGGCTGAAAGTCATCATTCTCGACAAGGGCTGCCTGGTGAATTCGCTGTTTCACTATCCGGCCAACATGTCATTTTTCACCACGCCGGAATTGCTGGAGATCGGCGACATTCCGTTCACTACGGCCCTTCAGAAACCCACACGCGAAGAGGCGATGGAGTATTACCGCAAAGTCGCCGAGCACTACCATCTCGATCTCCGCCAGTACGAATGGGTCAAGACGGTGATGGGCAAAGATGGCAATTTTGCGATCACCGCGACCGACCGCGCCGGGCGGCCGCACGATTACCGCACGAAAAAGGTCATCGTTTCCACCGGCTATTACGATCTGGCGAACCAGCTCAGCATTCCCGGCGAAGATCTTCCCAAAGTCTCGCACTATTATGGCGAGCCGCATCCCTATTACGATACCGACGTGCTGGTGATCGGCGGAAAAAATTCCGCGGCGATTGCGTCTCTCGATCTGTGGCGGCACGGGGCTCGCGTCACGCTGGTGCACCGTGACGCGCAGTTGCACAATCACGTGAAGTATTGGATTAAGCCCGACATCGAAAACCGGATCAAGAACGGTGAAATCGAGGCTTATTTCAATAGCTCCGTGCAGGAAATCGGGCTCGATCATGTTCTGCTCAATACCCCGCGCGGCCCGCTCCGTCTGAAGAATGATTTCGTGCTCGCCCTGATTGGCTACCATCCTGACTACGATTTTCTGCGCAGCATGGGAATTGAATTGTCAGAGCCGCAATGCCGTCCGGTGTGCGATCCAGTCTCGCTGGAGAGTAATGTGCCAGGAATTTATGTGGCGGGCGTTATCGTGGCGGGATCGCGGACGAACGAAATCTTCATCGAGAATGGCCGCTTCCACGGCAAACAGATCGCCGACGACTTGAAGAAAAACTTGCGGCCAGAATCGCGGCGCCAAAGCTCCGCCCTCGAATCCTAAACAATTTTGAGTCAGCAATTCTGAGTCGGCCAGCAGCTTTGGAGTCCGCGATCAAAGCAAAAAAAAGACCCCGGGCAGTTTCTCCCAGGGTCCGACCAGCAACTTCCCGACCAGCAACTTAAGAATGGGCTACAAGCGCAGCTTGCGCCGCATCACGGTGCCAATGCCAACTAGCCCGCTGCCGAACAGTACGAGCGATCCCGGCTCCGGGACGGGCGACGATGGAGACCCAGTGGCAAACCCGGTCTCGGGGCCGCATTTCGAGCCTGAAGCGGTGCAGAAATGGATGACGACGCCGGTGAACTGATTCGCGGTAAGGCCGGAAGCCGTGAGCAAAAATGTGACGCTGTCAGCGCTGACTATTCCCTTGGGTTGCCCCTGAACGTTCGTGAAATCGAAGGCAAAAGTCCCAAACATGCTTACATTTTGGGTGGTCTTGAAGTGCTGAAAGTCGAGACCAGAATTTGCATCCGCAGTGAGTCCGCTCACGCTGGCCAGCGAGAGGCTGGAGGGTCCGTTGAACGCGAATTGCCCGCCGTTCAACTTGGCGGAGAAGCCCGCGTTCATGCTTATACTGACGCTCACCGTATTGGGGCCTGCGTAAGCAATGGTGACCGTACCAACTGATCCCGAGATTCCGAGGTTGTTCGAGCTCAGGTCAAACGAGATTGAATTCGCGGACGCCATTGGCGCCATGGCCAAAGCGGCCGTTATAAATAAAACTGCTACCACGATTTTCGGAGTTGAAATCCTCACGGCGCGGATCTCCAGAACGACGAAGTTTATTCCAAGGTTGGAAGTGCACGGTAGGGGCCATTTCCGGGGTGACTGAAATACTTCAAATAATCTTTGTATAATGCTGAATGTAAACTAGTTGTGCTTTGTTTTCTTTGCCGTTCGCTCCGCACTGTCCGGTACGCAAAACTGAAAAAGTTTGCATTTCAAGATCTCTTTGGCAAAAGGGTCTTTGGCGAGAGGGTCTTGATCCTCCACTGTCCCTTGAGGCTAGGAAATCTCGTACAAACTGATTCTTTAACCCGTTATTGATAGTGTTATGTGCGTCGGTCGTACCGCAATCTCATGGAACCGCAACCGCAGCGCACTGTCCCGACGATTTCGATTCCGTCGTATTTCCGCCTGCTGCAGCGCAATCGGAATTTCCGGCGGCTGTGGATGGCCCAGATTGTCAGCGAGATCGGCGACTGGTTTTACACGCTTTCGATTTATACGCTGCTGCTGCAGTTGACGGGGCACGCCGGTTCGGTCGCATTGGCGCTGGTTCTGCAGGTTTTGCCGCAAACTTTTGTCGGCCCGACAGCGGGAGTAGTGAACGACCGGCTTCGCCGCAAGCACGTGATGATTGCAGCTGACCTGGTTCGCTTCTTCGTCGTGCTGGCCATGTTGTTCGTGCGTTCGCGTTCCACCGTGTGGCTGATCTATCCCTTGCTACTCGCGGAAACCACCATGGCGGCATTTTTCGAACCCGCCCGCGGCGCGGTGATTCCCAACATCGCCAGCGAGGACGAGGTACTGGTTGCCAATACGCTTTCCTCGGCGACCTGGTCGGTGAACTTGCTGATCGGAGCGGCGGTTGGCGGCGTGGTGGCCGCTTTTTTCGGACGCGACACCGTATTCATTCTCAACGCGCTTTCTTTTCTGGCTTCGGCGTTGTTGATCAGCGGAATGCGATTTGCCGAGCCGCACGCCCAGGCTGCGGCCCCGCTTCGGCCTCGCGACCTGGTTGACTTTTCTCCGGTGCTCGAGGGATTCCGCTACATTCGCAGCCATCCCACCTTGTTTCCGGCGGTGTTTGCCAAGGCCGGCGAATTGATGGTGGGTCCAAGCTGGGTCATTTTTACGGTGATGGGAGCACGCGAGTTTGCGGTGCACGGGCGCGGCATCGATGCCGCAGGCGGAGCCATGCTCGGCATTAGCATCCTGCTGGCCGGGCGCGGACTCGGGGCCATGGTGGGTCCGGTGGTGGCGGCGCGATGGGCGGGGCGCAGCGACGGTCGGCTGCGACTGGGAATTCTCTTCGGCTATCTCACCATTGCCGCCGGGTATTGCATTCTGGGCATCAGCCGCACCGTTTGGATGGCCGCCGCTTGCGCGATGCTTGCGCACGCTGGAGGCTCGACTGTTTGGGTCTTCTCCACTACGCTGCTGCAGCTTCACACCGAGGACCGCTTTCGCGGACGAGTGTTCTCAGCCGACCTTGGCCTGGGTAGCCTGACTTTTGCCGTTACCGCGTACGCGGCTGGGCGTTTCTTGGATGCCGGAATTTCCGCCCGCGCGGTGGCGACAAGCACCGGTCTGCTCATGCTTCTTCCAGCTGCGATCCTCGCGATTGCGTTGCGCGCAGCTCGCTCGAGAGAGATGAGCCTCATCTCCTCGTAGCCTGCCAAAAAACTCGGGTCTCGATCAAGTTTACGATTGGCTCAGGCGGTCAATCTTTGCGGCCATGATGAAATCGCTCTCGGTCAGGCCGTCGATTTTGTGTGTCCACAGCGTGACGCCGACCTTGCCCCATGCCAACATAATGTCAGGATGGTGTCCCTGCTCCTCGGCTATCGCGCCGGCTTGGTTCACAAATTCCAGCGCCTGTTTGAAGTCGGGGAACTTGAATTCGCGATGCAGGTGATGCTCATCGTTGACTGTCCACTTCGGAACGCTCTGCTGCAGCTTCTTCAGTTCCTCACCTTTGAGCGGCGGAACGCCTCCGCGGCACGGCACGCATTGTTTGTCGGCAAGTTGTTCGTTCATATTTCCTCCCAAAGGTCTGGCACGGGTTCAGGCTTCAGGAATAATCTTACTTCCCGCCCCGATGTTTCTCCGAAGGAACATGTTGATCGGTCCGAATGATCGAGAATGACATAGTGCCCAGTTTCAGAGCGCGAGCAGCGCGAGGAATATTCGTCCCATGTACAATTGCCTTCTACTCACTAGCCTTTCAGGCAGTTCTTCGGTGATCATGAGTCTTGGAATCGCCGTTGAAGCCGACGGTTCGGTGCCGTCGCGGGTGAGCCTTAACGCCTGGAAGGCGCGACTGAGAGGGAAAAGAATATGGTCGTTCTGGTCATCGGCGGTGCTGGATACATCGGTAGTCATACAGCCCGGGCGTTGAAGCGCGCGGGGCATGAAGTGATCATTTTTGACAATCTCAGCACCGGGTACGAATCTCTGGCCGCGGGATTCGAATTGATCAGGGGCGATGTTCTGGATGGGGGCGCACTGGCGCGGGTGCTATCGCGAGCCGACGCCATTATGCACTTCGCGGCGCACGCTTACGTCGGCGAGTCGGTGACCAATCCCAAAAAATACTTTCACAACAACGTTGAAGGCGGGCTCTCGCTGCTGAACGCGGCGCTCGACGCGGGCGTGAAGAAGATTATTTTTTCTTCGACCTGCGCCGTCTATGGCGAGCCGGCGAAAGTTCCGATCGAAGAAAACACGCCGCGGCAGCCGGTGAATCCGTACGGAGTGTCGAAAATGTTCTTCGAACAGGCGCTCGAAGCCTATGACCGCGCCTACGGATTTCGCTATGCCAGCCTCCGTTATTTCAATGCCGCCGGAGCGGACGAGAGCGGGGAGATCGGCGAACTTCATGACCCGGAGACCCATCTCATTCCGCTCGCGCTTGCCGCCGCAGCCGGCCAGGCCCCGGAGTTGCGGGTGTTTGGATCGGATTATCCCACGCCCGATGGGACCTGCATTCGCGACTACATTCACGTTAATGATCTGGCTAGCGCGCATGTGAAGGCACTCGAATATCTCGCGGCGGGAAACGAAAGTGTTGCAGTCAATGTGGGAACCGGAACCGGGGCATCGGTACAGGAAGTGATCTCCTCGGTCGAGGATGTAACCGGAAAAAAAGTGCCACACACGATGGTGCCGAGGCGACCGGGGGATCCTCCAAGGCTGGTGGCGAATCCAGCGAAGGCGCAACAGTTGTTGCAGTGGAAAGCGACGCGCGGACTGCGCGACGTAGTCGACACCGCTTGGAATTGGATGGAGCGACAAAAAGTGCGATCCGCGCAGCGCGTGGCGCAATAGGAATCGTGATGAACGGCAAACGCGCGATCAGAGAGAACTATGGCAAATGATCTGGCAGGAAAAAAAGTTGCATTCCTGGGCGCAGGGAAAATGGGCGGGATCCTTCTGCAGGCGTTGCTGAAGAACGGTTCGCTGTCGCCGAAATTCACGCGCGCCACCGTGGCTCATGAGGAGCGGGCCAAGGCGCTGAGCGCCAAGCTGAACGTGAAAGTCGGCACCAAGAACGTCGAAGCGGCCAAAGGCGCCGACATCATCATCATTGCAGTGAAGCCGCAGGTGGTCGAGGAAGTCGTGCGCGAGATCAGTGGTCACATCACGAGGAAACAACTGATCGTGTCGGTGGCGGCCTCGGTGCCAACCTCCATGATCGAAAAAAATCTGCCGCCGAATGTTCCAGTCATTCGCGCCATGCCCAACACGCCCTGCCAGCAGGGTGCAGGGATGACTGCAATCTGCAAGGGCAAGCACGCCACTGTAGAAGACGTTTCGCTGGCCTGCCACATGTTCGACGTTGTCGGAAGAACTGTCGTCGTGGACGAAAAGCACATGGACGCCGTCACCGCGCTTTCCGCCAGTGGTCCAGCCTACATCTACATCATTCTCGAATCGCTGGCGGAGGCGGGAGTGAAAGTCGGGCTGCCGCGCGATATCGCAACATTACTGGCGGCACAGACCACTTTGGGCGCTGCCCGCGTCGTGCTCGAAACCGGGGATCACCCGGCGCTGCTCAAGGATGCGGTGACCACTCCGGCAGGCTGCACCATCGACGCCATCATGGAACTCGAGGAAGGGAAGTTGCGAGTAACGTTGATTAAAGCGGTGGTGAAGGCGGCGCAACGCGCGAAGGAATTGGCATTCGTGTAATTGATTCGAGCGAACTGCATGCTGAAGGAGCGAAAAGTTGTTGCCCACGAAATCCCTTCCCTGTGCATGAACGCCGGACGGTTGCCTGGAACTTAATCTCTCACCCATGAAGCTGCTGATTGTCGTGCATAGCCGGTTCGAGCTGTGGAATGCTCCAGAGTGGTTTGGCGAACGGTTGCCGCAAGAGTTTCCGCAACTGCAAGTCACGCAACGCGACAGTTATGACGGCCTTGCGGACGAATTACGCGACGCGGAAGTCATATTTTCGACGTCACTGCGGCCAGAGCATTTCGCTATAGCGAGAAACCTGCGCTGGATCCACGCTCCCTCGGCGGCAGTGCACGATTTGCTTTTTCCGGAACTAGTGACGAGCCAGGTCACACTCACGAACTCGAGCGAAGTGCATGGACCGGTCGTAGCCGAGCATGTGATGGCGCTGATCTTCGCGCTGGCAAAAAAGATTCCGCAGGCTACGCTGTTGCAGCAAAAGCGCATCTGGGGCAAGGGCGAGATGTGGAACCAGCGAACGCGCCCGCGCGAAATTGCCGGAGCAACGCTCGGCCTGATCGGCGTGGGAAGCATCGGAGGCCGGGTGGCGAAGATGGCATCCGCTATCGGCATGCGCGTGATAGCGGTGCGCGAGCACGTGGAGAAGGGAAGTCCCGAGGGTGTCAGCGCTGTCTTTGCACCCGCGCAGATTGACGAGATGCTGAAGCAATCCGACTGCGTCGTGCTGGCCGCGCCGCTGGTCACGGCAACAGAACGCGTGATGAGTGCGGATCGCCTTGCCAACATGAAGTCGGATGCGTACTTGATTAACGTCGGACGAGGAGCGCAAGTGGACGAGGCCGCTCTAATCGAGGCGCTTCAGTCGCATCGAATCGCCGGAGCCGCCCTCGATGTTTTTGAGCAAGAACCGCTGCCGCCGGAATCGCCGCTTTGGGGGCTTCAGGATCTTCTGGTCACGCCGCATACCGCCGGACTCACGGAAAAGCTGTGGCACCGGCACTACCAGTTTTTCACCGAAAATCTTCGCCGCTACCTGGCAGGGCAGCCGTTGCAGTCTGTGGTCGACAAGCACCAGGGATATTGAGCACCATCTTCGTGCTACAGTTTTCCTAGTCGCCGCTAGTCGCAAATTTACTCTGGCCCGTTCACGAAACGGAATTCATGGGATCGCGCCTCATTCTCATTAACTTGCTGGTCCGCCTGGGCATAGCCGCGGCGGTGTCCAGCACTTTGGTGCGCTCCAAGGAATTTAAATCTGTGCTGTTTCGTGAGGAGCGCACAGTCCGTCAGAAAATTTACCTCGTGCTGTGGTTTGCCCTTCCCATCATGATTGGCGTCGCCATCCGAATTTCACAGAAGAGCTTTCTGGCGGGCGATCTCAGCTTTGAAACCTCTCTGCTGCTGGGCGTCATTGGCGGGCGTTTGACCGGTTCCCTTGGCGGCCTGTTAATGGGCCTACCCGCGTTATTGCTGCATGGCGAATGGGCCGCCATACCCTTCGACGTTCTCGCAGGTTTTCTCGCGGGCCAACTGCGAACCATGGCTAACAATAAGGACGACATCTGGTCGTTCTCCCCATTTGTTGACGAAAGCATTATTCGGATGATCCGGCGTAATCTGCCGCGCCCGCGCTTGTTCGACTGGCAAGTGATGTTTTTCTGGACGGTGGTGGGTTTGCGGTTCCTGCAAACCGAATTGGCCGAATATTTCCCGCGCTCCATTTTCAGCATCGAGAGTCCGGACAACTACTGGGTGTACAGCGCCATCTACGCTGCGTGCGTGGCGGCGGTGGGCATCGAACTGAAAATCTTCAACAGCGTGCGCATTCAGATCAAGCTGGAGGAGCAGGAGCGCCTGCTGCTGCATGCCCGCATGGAGGCGCTGCAGAATCAGATCAATCCGCACTTCCTCTTCAATACACTGAATTCGATCTCGTCGTTGGTGCGCTTCGACCCGGATATGGCGCGGGATGTCATCTTCAAGCTAGCTAGAATTCTGCGGCGCCTGCTCAATAGCGGTGAGGCGTTCGCGCCCCTGCGTGAAGAATTCGAATTCATCGACAACTATCTCGATATCGAAGTCGTGCGCTTCGGGCGCGATAAACTACGCGTGGTCAAGGATTTCGATCCCGCCTCGCTCGACGTGGTCGTGCCCAGCATGTTGCTCCAGCCCTTGGTCGAGAACTCCATCAAGCACGGTTTGGCGCCGAAGGTGGAGGGCGGCAGCGTGTACCTGCGCAGCCGTGTCGTCGATTCGCGTCTCATCATTGAAGTCGAGGACGACGGTGTGGGCATGGGAGGAAATCGGCTCGAAGAGAGCAGCAGTTGGGCAGGTATGGGCATCGGCATGGCCAATATCTCAGAGCGGCTGCTTGTGCTCTACGGCGATACTGCGCGCATGACCATCGACAGTCAGGAAGGGAAGGGCACGCTGATCCGAATTCGACTGCCCCTCGTAGAGGCCGCGAGTTCCGTTCCAGAGGGTTTCTACGCCGAGCGCTCCAGCACGCGCCGGTAAAAATCTTCATATTGCTTCACAATCTTGGTGGAACAGAAACGCTCCATCGCGACGGCCCGTGCCGCTTTTCCCATTTCCCGCAGATGCTCCTCGTTACCCAGCAATTCGATCGCGTAACGCGCCATCGTCTCTACATCGCCAACGTCGGCCAGATATCCCGACTTGCCGTGGTCGATGACCTCGGGCACGCCGCCAGCCCGGGTGGAAATAGGAACCACCTCGCACGCCATCGCTTCGAGCGCCGCCAAACCGAACGATTCCAGTTCGCTCGGAAGAAGCATGATGTCGGCGATGCCTAGCTTCTCCTGAATCTCATCCTGCTTGCCCAAAAAGAATACATCTTTGTGAATACCCTTTTGTACCGCCAGCCACTCCGCAACGGAACGGTCCGGACCATCGCCGATCAGCAGCAGTTTCGAAGGAATCGTCTTATGTACCCTGTCGAAAATTTCGATCACATCGGTAAGCCGCTTCACCGGCCGGAAATTGGACAGATGCACCAATACGCGCTCGCCTTTGGGCGCGTATTCAGCCCGCATTTCGGCGTTCGTGCTCTGGTTGCGGGTATAGACATCGCAGTTCACCGAGTTGTAAATCACCTCAATACTGTTCTTCACGTCAAAGACGCTCTGGGTGCGGTCTTTCAGGTAATTCGAAATAGCGGTGACGCCGTCGCTTTGCTGAATGGAGTAGCGCGTGATCGGTAGGTAAGAACGATCGAGCCCAACCAGGGTAATGTCGGTTCCGTGCAGCGTCGTAACGAAAGGAAGCCGGCGCCCGCGCGGTCCCTCAGCAAGCATCTGCCGCGCTAAAAGCGCGCTCACCGAATGCGGAATGGCGTAGTGAACGTGCAGCAAGTCAAGATCGTAAAGCTGCGCGACCTCCGCCATGCGCGTCGCCAGCGCAAGATCGTACGGAGGATAGTCGAACAACGGATAACGCGAAACTTCCACCTCGTGATAATGGATGTTCGGCTCCTCGCCCCGCAGGCGAATGGGTTGCGCATAAGAGATGAAGTGGATTTCGTGTCCACGCTGAGCCAGTTCCAGGCCCAGTTCCGTGGCCACTACTCCGCTGCCGCCATATGTCGGATAACAGGTGATGCCGATCTTCATGAGCTACGCGCCGCTTTCTGGTTACTCAGTGATTCGATGGTTGGAATGGGCAGTGGTTGCAGATTTTACACGACGGCATGGCAAGCGGCGCGAGCGGTTAAGTCGCTTCGGTTGTTTTCGGGCCGAGAAGCACCGCAGGATCGAGGCTGTCGAGATGATCCTGAAAGCGCTTTTTTGATGCATCGGGTAGGCCCGTGAATTCAATCCCCATGCCGACGCCGGGGTCGCGGGTTCGCACCACGGCGGAAGGGGACAGCCGCTCGTCCTCGATCCACAAGTCCACTCGCAATGCGGTGCCAATGGTCAACGGCATCACCGTCTCAACATAACAGCCGTTGCCGCTGATGTCAGTGGCATTCACGCGCATGGGAGTATTGACGCGTTCGTCGCGCAGCTCCAGAGGATAAGAAATCTTATGGCGGATAAACTTGCGGCGATTGTCGTGGCGAGGTGCGGTCCGCTCGTCAAGCTTCATGTCGCTGGGAAGGACCGCGGCCCACGGGCAATCCTGGTCGGCAACCAACTGCACTCCGACCTGAGTTTTCTTCAGCGCGCCCGCATTGACCACCCAGATCACCTTGCAGCGCGCTTTCTTACCTTCGTACTGCACGCCAATCACATCGCCCACTTTTAGGTCGGGCTCAATGGCGTACAAACATGCGCCGGTCGCGCTCACGTTCTGCGCCATGGCGTTCTGAAAGAATGGCTGGTTATTTGCGCCCATGCCCCACACCCGGACCTTGAGGTCCAGAGTCGCGCGCGGAGCTGACCCTTGGGCCGACATGAGCGAAGAACCCCCGTTTTAGAAGAAAGACACGTCTGCAAGACATCATACTACCTGCAGTTTGGACGGCAGGTTACGAGGGTACCTTGGCCGATAAGGGCCGTCAAAAGTAACCACGGATGACGAACCGATCGCCACTTCGACCTCACGATCCGGACAGGGTCGCGGCGAAGTCATGATACGAGATTAATTCGATGCCCTCGTGCGAAAGCACGTCGCGAGCGGCCGGCAGGGTGAGAACGCGAAGTTCGGTCTCCCGCGATTCGCGCAGGCGCGTTTCAGCTCGCTGCAAGTCGGGGTCGTTGTACCCGGGATGGCAGACGAATTCCCACGTTCCTCGCGGAATGCTGCGGGCAATCGCGTGAAACAGGGTTCTCGTCAAGAACGCCGGTGACCACAATGCCCAGCGTTCCGTCGGGAGTCGCGAAGCCTTCCCGATCCACAGCATCCCGAAATTTACCGGCGAAGCCGCCTAGCACACGAAGCTCAGCATGGCGCCTCCACAGTCCAGGGCGTGACAGAAGATGACTCGACCGCAGCGGGAGTCGCGGACCAAACGGATTGCGCACCGCGCGAACTCCGCACACTGTGGCCGCCTGCAGCAACGGTCGCAGAACCTTCGGGAACAAGTGCGTATGCTTGTGCGTGTCGATGTGCGAGACGGCGATTCCAGCGGCTTGAATCTTGCGAATCTGGGCGCCGGCTTCAGCGGCAACTTGGTCGGCATCCATGCGTCCCGCAATCGCGCGCGCGGCAAAGGTCATCAAGCCATCGCGGAAATCAGAGCCGTCGGTAAGAGAGGGAAGCTGTTGCGCTTCAAGTACCGGATGGCCATCGATCAGCACCACATGGCAGCCGACACTCAGCTTGGGCAGACTTTTGGCAAGTCGAACGGCTTCCTCAAAAGCCGCGCCGTTCGCCATGAGCGTGGAAGAAGTCACCACCCCGCGCGAGTGCGCCTCCGCGATGGCCCGGTTCACGCCCGACGTGAAGCCAAAATCATCAGCATTGACAATCAAACGCCGCACGCAGGAAAGTGTAGCAGGCGCATGTGGGGGTTGGCGAGGAATGCGAAAAGGAAGGAGCGGAATGCGAATTCGTCATGTTCGGATCGCACGAACTCTGCCGATGCAATGGCGAAAGTTCTCGAAGAGGTTCACGACGAGACGTGCGCATGGTTTGACCCGTTTTTTCCGCGTCACGTATACTCGGAAAGGCGCGATTCGCGCGGGTGCCCTCAAGTTGAGTTCCGGCGGGCTCTAGTCTGGCCGCGCGCAGCGTACGAGGGGCGGTTAGCTCAGCTGGTTAGAGCGCCTGCCTTACAAGCAGGAGGTCGCAGGTTCGAGTCCTGCACTGCCCACCACTTTGCATCCCCTCACTCGAACCTGCAATTCCTCGAACTTCCTTCGCACGGGCTCAGCCTTGCGGCCTCATCATCGTGAGTAAACGAGCACGTGAAATGTTCCTGGGACCGTCGTACCGCGCGGGTGCGGATGCTCCTTTGTCGGCGCCGGAGCTTTTCCGAACTCGGCGGTGTCCACGAAAATGCGATCGCTCTTCGAGTCGTACGCCATGGTCTTGGCGCCGAACTCCGTCTTCACTTTGCCGGCTTCGCTGTACTTGTCAGGCGAGTCTTCGTGGAAAATGTGAACCCAACCCTCGCGAGTCGAGACGAAGATCAATCCCGATTTAGCGTCGTACACCTCCGCATCGGCGCCATCGGTGATCGGGAACGACTGGATCACCTTGCCGTCGTCGGCGTTCATCACCACCATCATGGCAGGCTCGCGACCGGCAACGAACAACCGCCTGTGTTCACGGTCCATGGCAATCGGCGCTGGAGCTCCGGCGGGCGCGATCGGCCAACGCGATTTCACTTTCAGATTGTTCGCATCGATCGCCACGACTTCGCTCTTATCTTCCAGATTGTTGTAGATCGTTCCTTGACCGTCAGCCACGGCAAATTCCGGTCCGCCGCCCAGATCAACCGTGCCCACGACAGTGCCGCTCGCCGGATCGATGGCGGTCGCGCTCTTGCTGTCGCCATTGAACGTGAAGACGTGTTTCGAGGCAGGATCGTAAATGATGCAATCCGCGTCCGGCGCCGCCTTGGCCTCGCCAATTACCTTCAGCGTCTTGAGATCGAAGATGATGGCCTTGCCCTGCGCGCCGTCGCTGATGAATCCGCGCCCCACTTCCGGCACTACTGCCACGCCGTGGCTGGCTTTCAGTCCGGAAATCTTTCCTTCTTCTTTGCCGGTGTCTGCATTGACCACCAGCACCTCGCTGCCGTGCGAGAGGTACAGGCGCCCCGAGTCGGGATCGAACGTCATGTAATCGAAATACTCCCGGTTGCCCGGCGCAGCGCCGAATTTATAAGTGTTCGCCAAGTGGTACTCGATGGTGCTGGCGGCGAAAGCCGTCACACCGAGCATCATTGTTCCCACGATTGAGGCGACAATCATCATGCGATTGCGAATAATCGATTTCATAGATATTCCTCTCATTGCTGAAATCCGAACCTGGTCGCTTAGCCCGGACGCATTCGCCCGGGGACACTCGCTGCGGGACTGCCATCTCCCGAGCATTCGCCCAGAATAGTAACCGTCCCACATGAATAGAACCTGAAGAAGATTTCGGCGGGAGGATAGTGCCTGGCGACCGATAGAACTCGTCGTCCCAGCGCAACGACTGCGGATTTCACGACGTAGCCGACTTGCCTATCCGAGCGCCTGACGCACGAGAGTTTCCGTTGCATCTTTGGATGACGCGGGCAACGGAACGGTAACTACGATTGTGGCGCCCGCACCATTGGATTGAATATCCATCCTGCCTTTGAAATGGCGAACTCTTTCCCGCATTCCAGTCATGCCTACGCCAGTGCGCTGCGCTTTGATCGCTACCAGCTTGTCAACCGAAATTCCCTTGCCTTGGTCATGAATTTCAAGCACGATCTGACCCTCGGCGCGGGACAGGCGAATTCTCGCCGTCTTGCTTCCGGAGTGACGATGAATATTGGTCAAGGACTCCTGCACGATACGAAAGACTGCCAGTTCAAGGTCTTCGGGTAGTCGCCCGAAGTCCTCGGAAATATCCAGGTCGATCTTCAAGTCGCCGCGTTCCATCAACCCTTGCATGTACCACTGGATGGCTTGCGGCAAACCATTTTCATCGAGCAGTGGCGGATGCAAAAGGTACGACGTAGTGCGGATCTCCTTGTTGAGCTGCTGCACCAGGTTCTGCGTGTCATCCAGAGTTTCGGCCAGCGCCGGATTTTTCTTAGCCTGTTGCGTCATGGTCGCTAGATTCATGCCCAGAGCCGCTACAATTTGACCGGCACTGTCGTGCAACTCGCGCGCAATATGCCGGCGCTCCTCATCCTGCGTTCTCAGAAGGCGAATGGACAGTTCCCGAAGTTGTTCCGACTGCTGCATGATTTCGACATTGCGGTGTTCCAACTCCTCCGTTCGGTCACGCACCTGGACCTCAAGGCTATTCGACAATTCCCGTAGTCGCTCTTCGCTTTCACGCAGCGCCCGATCGTTCTGCTTCTGCTGGGTGATGTCGTTGTTGGTTTCCAGAACTCTCTTCCAATTTCCAATCTCATCCCTATCTAGCGCCCAACGGCTGGCAACCACAATTTGAGAGCCGTCCTTGCGTTGATGGATCAGTTCGCCAGCCCAGCGACCATCGCTCCGCAGCTGTTCTAGCATGCGCTCCAGCGGTTCGGGGAAAGCGGTGCGCAATAAATCGTGACTGACTCGGCCGATAGCTTCCTCGCGGCTGTATCCGTAGAGGTCGCAGGCGCTTTGGTTCCAATAAGTGATCTGGTCGACCTCGTCACGAACCATAATGGCGTCGTTACTCAAGTCGAGCAGCCGAGCTCGTTCCCCCATGGCCTGCTCAATCTGCTTTCGTTCCGTAATGTCGCGGGCAACCTTCGACGCGCCAACGATGCGGCCGGCGTCGTCCTTTATCGGCGAAATCGTAAGCGAAAGCGCGATCAGACTCCCGTCCTTACGCCGCCGCAGCGTCTCGAAATGATCAAGGCGTTCACCCCGCTTCAAGCGCTCGATAATCTTCGTCTCCTCACCCCTTCGGTCCTCGGGAACGATGAGCGTGATGTGCTTGCCTACGGCTTCTTCACGGGTGTAGCCGAATAACCGTTCCGCGGTTTTATTCCAACTGCTGATGATGCCGTCCAGCGTTTTGCTGATGATGGCATCGTCGGAGGAGTCCACGATCGCAGCGAGCAGGCCGCCGGCGCGCTCCCGTTGTTCTCGTTCTTTTCCTTCCTTCACCTCATTGGTGACCTCGACCGCATGCACCAGGATGCCTTCGATATTTCCCTCCAGGTTGCGCAAGGGCTGGTAGACAAAATTGAAATACGCCTCGTCAACTTGCCCGGTTTCAGCGCGGTTGAGGATTGCTTTCGCACCCCGTGCAACATAAGGGACACCCGTCCGATAGGCAGTTTCCAATGGTTCAAAGAACGGTTGCCCTTCCAACTCTGGCAGGCTTTCTCGCAATGTCTTGCCGATGAAGTCCTCCGCCCGCTTGCGGCCCGCAACCCGAATGTATTCGGGGTTTACCAGGGTCCAGCGAAGTTCGGGGCCGAAGAGTAATCCGATGGCTGCCGGAGCTTGCATGATCAACTCTCGCAGCCGGTTGCGTTCCAGCTCAACTTCTGCTCGTAGCCTGCGCTCTCGCTCCGTACCTTCACGACGCAGGCGCGCCGCCATCAGATCGTAAGCGTCTATCGTTTTTACCAGCTCTTTCGCCATGTCTGACTTGTCTACGAAAGCTGTGGCTCCAGCCTCAATGGCGGCCTTCTGCATCAGCGTGGGATCGTTTTGACTGACGATAATCACATCGGACTCAGGCACTTCTTGTCGCAGGATTCGCGTCGCTGCCAGCCCGTCCATTCGCGGCATGGTGACGTCCATGATCACCACGTCGGGATGCAGTTGTTTCGCTTTCTCAATCGCTTCGAGACCATCGCTTGCCTCCCCGCAGACGACCCACCCCGGACGCGTCGACAACAGTGCCTTAATGCACTTGCGCACCGCTTCATGGTCGTCCACAACGAGGATGCTTAGCGAACCCATAATTTCCGTCCACCGCAGGAGGTAAGTGGATATTTCAGCCAGATAAGCCGTGGTGCAGTTCTATCCTGCCGGATTATATAAGGCCTTTGGGCGGGGGGCCGTACAGTTTTTACCCTATACTGTCGGCGCAATCCTGGGACCCAAGCTTGCCTTGACCAATTCAAAGCCCGCGGTACACGGCCGCTGGTGTGGCATACTCACTCTGTCGAATCGCATGAACTCCAGACGCAACTTCCTCCAGCACACCTCCGCCGCCCTGTTGATCGGCATTGCTCCGGTTCTCTTACAAAAGGCAGTCTTGTCGCAGGCCATCGCGGGGCAGAACGGATCAATCGCTTTTCCCGGCGAAGATGGCATGATCGTTCGCTCCTTCCGCTTCGTCGATTTGGAATCACCCGTCCAGTACTTGAATGCCCGGCTCACTCCGGTTTCTCGTTTCTTCGTGCGCAATCATATGCACGAACCGAGTGAGTTAAACCCGCAAGACTGGCAGCTTACGATTGGCGGAGAAGTGGAGAAGCCATTCACCCTGAAGCTCCCCGAACTCTCCAAGCTTGAAATTCACTCTGTTGTGAACACACTCGAGTGCGCCGGCAATGGACGCAGCCTCTATCGCCCGCAAGTTCCGGGCATTCAATGGGGCAAGGGCGCGGTCGGCACCGCACGCTTCTCCGGTCCTCGACTGCGTGACGTTTTGCAGCGCGCCGTCGTGAAGCCCACGGGCAAGCACGTTATGTTTCGCGGGCTGGATGAAGTTCCCGGCAAGGTTCCGCCATTCATTCGCAGCATTCCTATCGAGAAGGCGCTCGACTCCAATACGCTAATCGCCACTCACATGAACGGCGCGCCGCTCACCAGGCATCACGGCTTTCCCGCACGCGCCCTCGTCCCAGGATGGATCGGCGCCGCATCCTGCAAATGGCTGACCGAGATCAAAATTCTGGAATCAGAATTCGTGGGCAATTTCATGAGTCCCGGATATCGCCTTCCCAATCAACCTCCGAAGCCTGGAGAACCTGTGAAGCCTGAAGACACGCACGTCATCACCGCATTGAATGTGAAGTCGGTGATCTCGGCCCCACTTGAGGGCAGCAGCGTGAAGGCGGGCACGGTCGCAATCCACGGAGCCGCGTGGGCCGGCGAAGCAAACATCGTAAAGGTCGAAGTCTCAACCGACAACGGCGCGAATTGGAGTCTCGCCGCCCTCGCTCACGATCAAGCTCAGTATGCTTGGCGACTGTGGACCTTCGATTCGAAAATGAAAAGCGGCGACTACACTATTCTTTCTCGCGCAACCGACTCTCAGGGTCGAACGCAGCCGTCCAACCCTGAATGGAATCCCAGCGGATATCTCTACAACGTCATCGACCAGGTGAAAATCCATGTCACATAACCTGAAGAAATCTTTCGTGGGCACGTCAGCGGGGTCGATCCGCATGGCTGCATCAATCGTGATCGTCGCTTCAGTCCTGACGTGCTTAGGATTTTCGCAGAAGCCAACCCCCGCGCAGCCTACAGAGCAACTCCCTTCCGGCCCCATGGCTGCCAAGGCGACGACCTCCTGCCTGGAATGTCATGAGGCTCGCATCATCCTGCAGCAGCGGCTAAGCAAAGCGAGTTGGACAAAAGAAGTGGATAAGATGATCAAGTGGGGAGCGGTCGTCGACGCGGCTGATCGCGACGCTCTCATTGACTACCTGAGCGCGAACTTCAATCCCGACAAGCCGCAGTATGAGCCGCCCCGAACTCTGCCCGAGAAAACCTCCGAAAAGAGTGCGCAGAAGGATTCGCACGCAACCTTCAACAGGCAGCTGAAAAACTCCGTCGGCGGTCAGCTTTGAAAGGGCGCGGCGCAAGCCGCGAAGTAACTCATTGCAAATTCGCAGCGGTTCCTAAGCCTCAATGGCACGGGGTGGGGAATTCTCAGAAGTGACGGCGCCTCTTCGGAACTGGCCAGACTACCTACAACTGTTTACAATTGCGACTCCCGATAATTCTAAATACACACATGGCTTGTCCTTATTTCATGCCGGTGGAGCGACTGGAAAACGGCAACTGGCCGCATCCTGCGCGCCTTCCGCTCGGAGCGGGATGGAGCGGGCACTGCACGGCTCCTGGGCACGAAGGCGAGACTCCCGCGCAAGACGTGCTGGAAGCGTTCTGCAACCTGGGATATGCCAGCGGTTGCTGCTGGACTCCCACGGAACGCGCCTGGGATGCCGTGCGCTTCGCCGTCTCCGCTCCGCCTGATGCCATAAGCCGCCGCGAAGCTGGCAACAAAACAGCGGAAGCTACGCCAAAGACTGCAGACGTGCTTTTTCTGCAATATGTTTGCGAACGCGACCACCTCCCCGTCGAACATGGCGAGTTGGAATTTGTTCTATCGCGCGCGGCCTGGCGGCGACAACACAGTAATCCCTCTATCCAGAAGATGGCGGAATGTTTTCTGGAGTCGTACTTGAAAAGGAAAGTTTGAAAGTTCGCATCTGCGCGAAAAACCTCACCGAAGGGAAGATGCGGATGGAAAGAGAAAGACCACATGCCAGATGACGCACTAACCCCTCGTCCCGTCCGCGATTCGCAGTCCGAAATGGCGGAGATTGTTCTGCCCAATGACGCTAATCCGCTCGCCGCTCTTCTCGGCGGACGCTTGATGCACTGGATTGATCTCGCCGGCGCGATGGCCGCGCACCGTCATTCCCGCAACTACGTAGTCACCGCTTCGGTCGATCACATCGATTTCCTGGTCCCGGTCCGCGTGGGGGATCTCGCCATCCTGCGGTCCTCCGTCAACCGCGTTTTTAATACGTCCATGGAAGTAGGGGTGAAAGTTTTCGTCGAGAACTACATTGCCGACACGGCGGAACACGTAGCCTCCGCGTATTTGACCTTTGTGGCTGTCGACGGCGCGGGAAAGCACTTGAGAGTTGCGCCCGTCATTCCCGAGACCGAAGAACAGCAGCGCCGCTACGATGATGCCGGCCGGCGCCGCGAAATCCGGCGTTCAGAATTCGAACGCCGACGCAGGGCTCGCTGATCTCCAAACACGGTGTGATTGCGACAGAATTACCCTCCGCCAACTTACGATTGGGTGCGCGTTTTCGGCAGCCTGTCAGGCGCCTGACAGCCGAGGCGGCTGTCGCTACGTGTGTGCTGTCGCTGCGCGGGTCGCGGGGATCATGTGGTGCGCGGCGGGAGCGTCTTGCATCTAAGGGAGGATGATGACTGGAGACGGAAATGTTCGGGTGATTCACGCGGAGGAGCAGGGACACGAGTTTGTTGAGTTGAATTCGTGGCTGGGGCAGTTGGTGGCGCGGAGTGGCAGCGATCTGCTGCTGGTGCCGAATGCGCCCGCGTCGTTGCGAGTGGAAGGGGCGCTGGTCGTGATCGGCAATCGGCCGCTAAGTGGCGGCGAGATTGAAGCTGCGGTGCTGCCGGCGCTGGCGGCGCATGCGCGCGAGGAGTATGCGCAAACGCACATTGCGGATTCGTCTTATCGTGTCGAAGGGCTGGGACGGTTTCGCATCAATCTGCATCGCGAGCGCGGACGGGCGGCGGCAACGGTGCGGGCTTTGCCGTCGAAGGTTCCGGCGCTTGAGGAACTTCATTTGCCGGCGGGAGTCGGTGCGCTGGCCAAGCTGCAACGCGGGCTGGTGATTATTGGCGGCGCGACTGGATCAGGTAAATCCACGACCTTGGCGGCACTGTTAAACGAGATCAACCTGCGTGAGGCGCGGCATATTGTGACCGTGGAAGATCCGATCGAGTACGAGCACATGCACCGTCAGAGCTTGATTGAGCAGGTTGAGATCGGGATCGATGCGCCGGATTTTCCTACCGCGCTGCGGGCGGCGATGCGGCAGGCGCCGGACGTGATTGTGGTCGGCGAGATGCGCGACCCGGAGACGGCGCGGATTGCGTTGTCAGCGGCGGAGACCGGGCACTTGGTGTTTACGACGTTGCATACCACCGATGCGGCGTCGACGGTGTCGCGAATCGCGGATTCGTTTCCGCAGGAGCGGCAGCACTCGATTCGCGCGGAGATGGCGATGGCGCTGGCGGCGATCCTGACCCAGACGCTGATTCCGCGGAAGAATGGCGGGCGCGTGCCGGCGGCAGAGTTGCTGATGGTGGGATACGGCGGGCGGCAGCACATCCGCAAGAATGCGCTGCAGCATCTGCAGCAGGAGATTACGATTACGCGCAAGCAGGGATCGTTCACGCTAGAGGAATCGTTGGCGCAATTGGTCGCCCAGAGAGAATTGGGGCGCGAGGATGCGATGTTGCGGGCGCTGCATCCCGAAGATTTGGATGTGTTGCTGAAGGCCAAGGGACTGTAAAAAGTGGAAAGTCGCCTTTATCGTGAGGTGAGCGGCTTCGGCACAATCCCAAAAGCTTTTAACCGCGGAGAGCGTTGAGGAATCGCGGAGGACGCCGAGAAGAGCCTGCGCAGGATGGCTGACGGTGCGATCCTTTCTCCATTTCCAATCTTCGAGATCAGCTTGTAGCGAACTGACTTGAGTTGTCGCGCTGCAACATCGAGCTTTGCTCGACCGGACAGCCGAGGGCGGCTGCCACATTCTTTCAACCCTGACAGCCGAGGCGGCTGTCGCTCCGTGGATCTTTTACGCCCAGTAGGTGCGGTCGAGGCTGCGGTACTGGATGGCTTCGGCGATGTGCTTGGGCTCGAGGTTGCGGGGCGTCTTCCAGGTCGGCGATGGTGCGGGCTACTTTCAGGATGCGGTCGTGGGCGCGGGCGCTCAGGCCTTGCTGGGTCATGGCGCGTTCGAGCAGGCGTTCGCAGTCGGCGGAGAGTTCGCAGAAGGTGCGGATGTGGCGCGAGGACATTTGGGCGTTGCAGTAGATTTTCTCGCGCGATGTTGGCGAAGCGGGCGAGCTGCTTCTGGCGGGCGCGGATGACGCGTTCGCGGATCTTGGCGGAGTTCTCCGGTTCGTGGGTGCGAGCGCATTTCCTTGTAGTTCACGGCGGGGACGTCGATGTGGATGTCGATGCGGTCCATGAGCGGGCCGGAAATTTTCGAGATGTAGCGCTGGATCATGGGCGGGGTGCACTGGCAGTCGCGGCGTGCGGTCGTTGTGAAATCCGCAGGGGCAGGGATTCATGGCGGCGGCCAGCATGAAGCGCGCGGGGAACGTGAGCGACATGGATGCGCGGGCGATGCTGACCGTGCCGTCTTCGAGCGGCTGGCGCAGGACTTCGAGCACGTTGCGGGGGAATTCGGGGAGTTCGTCGAGAAAGAGCACGCCGTTGTGGGCGAGCGAGACTTCGCCGGGACGCGGGATTACGCCGCCGCCGATCAGTCCGGCGTCGGAGATGGTGTGGTGCGGCGAGCGATAGGGACGCGTTCCGACCAGGCCGCTGCCTTGCTCGAGGACTCCGGCGACGCTGTGAATCTTGGTGGTCTCCAGCGCTTCTTCGAACGTGAACGGCGGCAGGATGGTCGGCATGCGCTTGGCGAGCATGGTCTTGCCGGAGCCGGGCGGGCCGATCATCAGGATGTTGTGGCCTCCGGCGCAGGCGATCTCGATGGCGCGCTTGGCGGTCTGCTGTCCGCGGACATCTTTGAAGTCGACGAAGAACTGTTGCGACTTCGCGGAGCAGCGAGTCGCCATCGGCCTTGATGGGAACGATGCCATTGCCGGAGTTGACGAAGTGGATCACATCGAGCAGCGAGCGCACGGGATAGACATCGACGCCGCCGACCATGGCGGCTTCTTTGGCGTTGGCTTCGGGAACGACCATGCGGGTGATTTTTCTTGCCGCGGGCTTCGATGGCGATGGGAAGAGCGCCGCGGACGCCGCGAACGCCGCCGTCGAGCGAGAGTTCGCCGACGAAGAGGCAGTCGGGCATTTCTTTCTTGGTGAGGCCGCCGTAGGCTCCGACGATGCCGAGGGCCATGGGCAGATCGAATCCGGAGCCTTCTTTCTTGATGTCGGCGGGGGCGAGGTTGATGGTGATGTGGGTGGGCGGAATGTCGTAGCCGCAGTTCTTGAGCGCGGCGCGGACGCGGTCGCGGCTTTCGCGGACGGCGGCGTCGGGCAGGCCGACGGTGTGGAAGTGGTCCTGATCGCACTTGATGCCGGAGCAGTCGACTTCGACTTGAATGATGTTGGCGTCGATGCCGTAGACGGCGGCGCTGAGAGTTTTATAGAGCATGGGAGAAAACCTCGCCTTCGACTTCACCCAAGGCAGGCTTTCTCGCAAAAAACGCGCGAGGAACGGGGCACCCGGGCTGACAGGTCCTGAAGTGCCAGAGAACTACCCTATTCGTTTGGAGCGGGGCGCTGGCTGTGACGGATGTCACGAGCAGGCTGTGGAAAAGCGGGAATCGGCGGTTTGAGAGTATTGCCGTAATTTGTCCCGCCGGGTTAGATCGCACTAATATTCTCCGTATAAAAGTCGTGCTCGGGCCGCCGGACGCGGTAGTTCAAGTTACTCACGGACCTTTCGTGTACCAAGATACGCAATAATAGGACCTTCGGTTTGCTCGCACAGACTATACGATAGTTCTTCGGGATAGTGTTCAGCTAGAATCGGCAGTTCCCATGACCTCAGACATCGCGTCGCACACCCAAGCCTCCCGACCATCTTGAACGGGAAGAATCTCAGCTGTGGCGATGGGCGCTGGGATTCATGATCCTGCTGGCGGTGGCGCTGGCGGCATTGCTGTGGGAGCGGCTGGAGAATATTCCGTATCCATCTTCGGGCTGATCCCAATCGGAGTTCTGGCCCTGTCGATCCTGTTCGCGGTGTATGCCTACGGGCGGCGTCGCGAAGTCAGCGAACTCAAAGGATTGCTGCACGGACTGCAGGAGCATGTGGGCGCCGCGCCTTCGGAGGAGCAACTCGACCAACTCAGCCAGGTCATCTGCGCTCGCAGCGCAACTTCAAGGAACTGATCGATTCCTTTGACGATCCGGCATGCGCGATCTCGCTCGACGGTACGCTGCGCACGGTCAACAAGCGAATCACGGAGATTGACGGGGCTGACTTATTCCGAGCTGGTCGGGCGAAAGATCTACGATTTCATCGACGAGCCGACCCGAGCAGATCTCGAGCGCAGCCTGGGACGATTCCTGGAAAAGAGGCGTTGGGCGGGGACGGTACAGATCCGCTTAAAGAACAGTTCCCGGCCTCTGCTATTTCGATTGCGTGCTGAACGGAATTGTCAAAGGCGATGAGGTGGTAGGCGCGAGCATGCTGGGGCGCGACGTGACCGAGCAGCGCGAGAAGGAAATGCGCTTCACGGAACTGTTCGAGACGCTGCAGGAGGGCGTTTACTTCAGCACGCCGGAGGGACAGTTGCTGGACGCGAATCCGGCGCTGGTCAGCATGCTGGGATATGTGGAGAAAGGGGAGTTGCTGGCGGCGGAGCCGGCGACGCTGAATTTCGATCCCGGCCAGCCGGTGCTGGGGCGGGCGGTGGACGATCGCGGAGGGGTACGCACGCGCGAGATCAAGCTGCGGCGCAAAGATGGGACGGCCGCCGTTTTTCTCGATTCTTCGCGGGCCGTGTGGGACGCGTCGGGAAACATCATCCGCTACCAGGGAACGCTGGTAGACATCACGGAAAAGCGGAAGCATGGAGCGGCAACTGGCGCAGCAGGAAGAGTTCCGCAGCCGTCTGCTGGAGAGCTTTCCGGACCTGATTCTGGTGGTGGATCTGGAGGAACGGTACACGTTTGTGAGTTCGCGGGCGCGCGATCTGCTGGGCTACGAACCGCAGGAGATGCTGGGAAAGAAGATTTCCGAGACTGGAAGATCATTCGCCGGAGATGGCCGCGCTGTATCACGACGGTGGTTTCCGGCAAGCAGGCTTTTGCTTCGGCGGAGTATGGGGCGCGTCATCGCGACGGAAGCTGGCGGACGATGCGCGCCTCGGGCAGCCAACTGGTGGACTGCCGAGGGAAAGATCAGCGGCAGTGATCATTTCGGTGCGCGATATCACGATCGAACGAAAGCTGGAGCAGCAGATCGTGCAGAGCGAGCGGCTGGCGGCGATGGGAGCGATGATTGGCGGCGTTGCGCATGAGCTGAACAATCCGCTGACCAGCATTCTGGGCGTGAGCGAATTGCTGCAGGATACCGAGACCAACGAAACTTCGCGCAAGCAACTGGCAATGTTGCAGCAGCAGGCGCGGCGTGCGGCAGAGATCGTGCAGAACCTGACTTATTTTTCGCGTCCGCCGGCGCCGGGCAAGAGCAGGATCAATCTGGCCGAGGTGCGTGGAGCGCACCTTGAATCTGCATGCCTATTCGCTGCGCAAGAACAACATCACGGTGGATTTTTTGAAAGAGGCCGGAGTGCCGTACGCGCTGGGCGATCCGCACCAGTTGATGCAGGTATTCCTGAATCTGATTCTGAATGCCGAGCAGGCAATCCGCGAGGCGCGCGATAAAGGCACGCTGCGGATTCGGCTGGGCAAAGGGGAAAAGACGGTCTGGGTCAGCTTTCACGACGACGGGCCGGGAATTCCGAAGGAAATCCTGTCCAGCATCTTCGATCCGTTCTACACGACCAAGCGGCCGGGGCGCGGGACCGGGTTGGGCTTGAGCATCTGCAAGTCGGTGTTGAAGGAGCACAACGGGAGCGTGGAAGCTGCGAATGCTCCGGACGGTGGGGCGGTGTTTACCGTGACGCTGCCGATGGCGACCGCGGGGTAGGCGGGCGTTTCTTTTAATCCCTTTGGGCTTTGATGCTTTGGCGCTTGGCTTCGCCTTCGCTTGGACAGCCGAGGCGGCCGTCTCCACATGAGTCTCTAGCGCTCTACCGCCATGGCTACTGCGTTGCCTCCGCCCAGGCACAGGGCGGCGATGCCGCGCTTCACGTCGCGACGGATCATTTCATAGATCAGCGTGACCAGGACGCGCGCGCCGCTGGCGCCGATGGGGTGGCCGATGGCGACGGCGCCGCCGTTCACGTTGACCTTGTCGGGATTCAGACCCAGCTCGCGCATCACTCCGAGCGCCTGCACCGAGAAGGCTTCGTTCAGTTCGTAGAGATCGACGTCTTCATTCTTCCAGCCCGTCTTTTCCCAGATCGTGCGGACCGCGCCGACGGGGGCCATCATGACCCATTTGGGTTCGACGCCGCTGGTGGCCTGGGCGACGATGCGAACCATGGGCTTGGCGCCGAGTTCGCTGGCGCGCTTGGCGCTGGTGACGACCAGCGCGGCGGCACCATCGTTCACACCGGGCGCGTTGCCGGCGGTGACGGTGCCATCTTTCTTGAATGCGGGCTTCAGGGAGCGCAGAACTTCGATGGTGGTGTCTTCGCGCGGGCTTTCGTCTTTGTCGAAAATTGTGGGAGGCGCGCCCTTTTTCTTCGCTGGAATCTCGACCGGAACGATTTGCGACTTGAAGCGGCACTCTTTCATCGCTGACAGCGCTTTGCGATGAGAGTTTACGGCGAACTCATCCTGCTCTTCGCGGGTGATGCCGTATTTCTCCGCGACGTTCTCTCCGGTGATGCCCATGTGGTAGTCGTTGTAAATATCCCAAAGTCCGTCGTGAACCATGGAGTCGACGATCTGCGCGTTGCCGAGGCGATAGCCCTTGCGCGCTTGCGGGAGCAGGTACGGAGCGTTGGTCATCGATTCCATGCCGCCGGCGACGACGATGGAACTGTTTCCGGTCTGCACCGCTTGCGCGGCGAGCGCGACAGATTTCAATCCGGAGCCGCAAACCTTGTTGATTGTCATGGCACCTGTCGCGGGAGAGAGTCCGCCGAAGATTGCGGCTTGTCGCGCGGGATTTTGCCCGAGTCCGGCGGAGACGACGTTGCCCATGATGCACTCGTCGATCTGATCGGGATCGAGGCCGGCGCGCTTGACGGCTTCGCGCACGACGATGGCGCCGAGTTGCGGCGCGGTGAAATCGGAGAGGCTGCCCTGAAATTTTCCGACTGCGGTGCGGCAGCCGGAGATGATGACAACATCGTCAAAAGAGGCCATGAATCAAGCTCCCGCGAAGATTTCGCGATTCACATTATAGATGCTGGAGAAGAGGAATGGGTCGCGGAGGGCTTCGCGCATTCGACGCGCCGAGTGAGAGTCCGAGGCAGTGCGATTCTCTGTCTGATTTTTCGAGTGCAAGCGCGAGTGACGAAGTGTTGCGCGGCAGAAAAATCGAGAGAGCGTGCGACGCGTTGGCAAAAATCTTCTTGACATTTGCGATCGAAAACTTTGTCGTCGTGACTTTGGTGTCAGCGACTTGCGAAGTTTGATCATCATTTTTTTCTTGACTTCATTTTTCATTAACTCTATACATCAACTAGTTGCAGTAGAAGACCACTGCGACATTTTCCATGAAGAATGGAAGGGAGAATAGGAACAATGGCAACCAAGAAAAAGGCAAAGAAGAAAAAGAAACACTAAGTAAGTTCGGAACGAAGTAAAAAAGGGGACGCCAAAAGCGTCCCCTAAGTTTTTTGCGGCGGAGATTTTCGACAGCGCCAGGTTAGTTGAGCTTTGTGGTGACGCTCTCCACGCGATGCGGAATGCGCTTCTCCTTCTCCGGGCACAGACTGCGATACGCGCAGAAATTGCAGTGGATGCCCGGCTTCGCGATCGAACTTTCCTTCGGCAATTCCCTGCGCGGCATCCTCCACGCGGGCGCGAGCGCCCAGCAACTGAGTCTCGGTGCGCGTGGTGATGACCGGGACGTTCTCCTCGAGGTTGTAGAAACTCAGCGCGCCGACGGTGTATCCCCACTTTTCTTTCGCAGCGATGGCGTAGAGCGACAACTGCAGGCTCTCGTCCGCGTCTTCCTGATCGCGAGCCTTGCCGGTCTTGTAGTCGATGATGGCCACGCTGCCGTCGGGACGGCGGTCGATGCGATCGATGCGGCCGACGACCAAGGTTTGCGCCTACACGAATCTCAAACGATTCCTCGGTGTGCAGCACCTGCGGAGAGGGAAGCGTTCGGGCGGAGGCGAGGAACTCGCGCAGCTGGGCGATCCCCTGCTTCTGGTAGAGTTCGTGCTGGTAGGCTTCCTGAATTTTGGCGTCGGCGAGGTCGAGGCGGAACAGTTCTATCAGTTCGTCGTCGGTCTTGGCTCGCCCAAGGTTCACGGAGTCGAAATAAGTTTTGAGCACGCGATGAATCGCGGCACCATACTGCATGGCCGCAGCCGGTCTGGCGGACAGGCGCCAGTCGCGCTCGAGCTTGAACTGCAATCCGCAACGCTCGTAGGTGTCGACAGCGGATGCGCTGAGGCGAGTATGCAAACCGTCGAGTACGGGCAACTCGAACCACAGATTCGTTTGCGACTCGGCGGGATAAGCGAGCGCGCCCCCCGCGAAAATGTCGAGACTTTTCTGGGCGCCGCGCGCAGGAACCGTCGCCAGAAAGCGGCCGAGACTTTTGTCGGCGATTAAATCGCGCATGTAGCCGGCGGGAGTCTTGTTGATCTTGCCGGTGCCTTCGCGCGCGTAGATGTGCAGCGAGTCGCGGGCGCGAGTCATGGCAACGTAGAAGAGGCGGCGTTCTTCCTGCTCGTGCAGCGTCTTGTCGTCGGCTTCGGTGATGGAATCGGCGTCGCGCAGCTCGCGGGGGAAAGCGACCAGAGTCTCCCTGTAGGAACAGGGGAACGAATTCGAATTGGCGCGCAGAATGAAGACGTGGGGAAACTCCAGGCCCTTGGCGCCGTGCACGGTCATGAGGCGAACGGCGTTCTCGCTGTCGTTGGCTTCCAGCGGAATCACGCCGCCGGCTTCGCGGAATAAGGTCAGATAGTCGACAAGTTCTTCCAGGTCGATGGTCTTGTTGAGCTTCTTCTTTTCCCATTCGCTGACGAAGTTCAAAGCGGCCTGAAGAATGGGCGATGAGGCGTCGAGCGCAAAGTGGCGGACGATGATGTCGAGCGCGGCGCGGGCTTTGGCATCGCGGCGGCGAATCTCTTCGCGAGTGCGCTGCACGGCGGCGAGAACGTCGGCGCCACCGTCGACCCGGTCGAGCGCTGAGCGAGAGCGGAACGACCTGGGCTTCGCGATTGTCGCGGGCGATGGCGCGCATGGTCTGGCGCAGCTGCTCGGGATTGACGTGGAAGCAGGGCAGAGCGGCAACGCGAAACAGGCTGACGTCGTCTCCGGCGGACACGATCGCGTTCAGGCAGGCAAACAGGTCGCGCGCTTCGGGAGTGTCGGAGATGTCCATGCTCTCGATGACGAACGGAATATCGGCTTCGGCCAGTTCGTGGACGACGTCGTCGCGATGGAAGTGAGAGCGGTAGAGAATGCCGAAGTCGGACCATTTGCATTTCGATTTTCTCTGCGCGTCGCGAATGGAGGCGACGAGATCGGGACCCTCGGCGTCCCTGCCGGTGAGAACGACGACCGCGACCGGCGGGCTGGGAAGTTGCATGCCGGCCTTTGCGGCTTCCTCTTCGCGCGCCGACTGCAGCGGCACACGCCGGTAAGTGGATGCCGTCCGAGTGGCGGAGAAAACGGGCGGATTCTTGTCGATCAGCGCGAAGGCGCTGCGAAGGATCGGCGTGGTCGAACGGCGATTCTTTTCGAGCACGACGCGTTTAGCGTTCGGGAAAGTGGCGAATGGAAGAGTTCGAAGGCCGCGCTCGAGGCTCCGCGAAAGCGGTAGATGGCCTGATCGGGATCACCCACGGCGAAGATGTTGCCCTCCGCGCCGGCAAGTCGGGCCAGAATCTTGAATCTGGGCGAAGTTGGCGTCCTGAAATTCGTCGGCGAGGATGAAGCGGGCGCGGGCGCGCGCCTCGGCTAGAACGTTGTCGTCATGGTGCAGCAAGGCGTGGGCGCGGGTGATCATGTGGCTGAAGGTGCCAAGATTTTCTTCGTGCGAGCCAGCGCTCCATGGTGGTAAATACGCGGGCAATCTCGCGGCAGCGGCCGAGAACTTCGTCGTCGTCGAGGACGTTCTTGGATTTCGCGACGCGCGGGATGGGAACTTCCTTGCGCTCGAGGCGCTCGACGTAGTCCGCGTACTTTTCGGGCGTGACCAGTTCGTCGTGACAGCGGCTGACGAACTCCAGCAGGTCGTTGAGGAACTGGCCGACGTTGGCGGCGCGAATGTAGTGTTCGAGACGCAAGTCGCGGATGCGGCGGCGCAGGTAGATCCAGAGATCCTTGTCGTCGAGGACGCCGAAATCTTTGTGGACGCGCTTCAGCAGGTCGAGGCAGTAGTCGTGGAAGGTGGCGGCGTTGACCTCTTTGCCGCCGAGCAAGTTTGCGGACGCGCTCGCGCATTTCGTTGGCGGCATTGTCGCGTGTAGGTGAGGGCAAGGATCTCATGCGGGTGGGCGTGGCCCTCGCGAACGAGTCGCTCGATGCGGTGAGTGAGGACCGAGGTCTTGCCGGTGCCAGCGCCGGCGACGCACGAGCATGGGCCCATGGACGTGCTCGATGGCTTCGCGCTGGCGCTCGTCGGGAATAAAGGGCGAGGAGCGGCGATTGGACTTCGAAGGGGGCATTAGGGTCAGGATATCACTGCTGGGTTGTGAAAATTCAGCGGCCAGCGGAAGCTGGCAGCTTCTCCGGAACGCAAACGGGCATCGCTTAGCTTGAGAGCTGAGAAACTGCGATCGCCGTGGCAGCGATGGCGGCAGTTTCGGCGCGCAGGATCGTTGAACCCAGGGAGGCGGAAGATCCATCCGGACTGCTGAAATAGATTCAGCTCTTCTTCGGTCCAACCACCTTCGGGACCGATGGCCAGAGCAATTTCGCCTTGCTCGTGCGACGAAAGCAAGTCGCGTGAGAAGAGTTTGCTGCTCGGATTCGGCGAGCACAACGCGCAGCGGCGGCCGGGCATGGGCGACGGCTTCTTGCAGCTTGATGGGATCGGCAATTTCTGGCGGCGTGGCGCGGCGGGATTGCTCGGCGGCCTGCAGAGCGATGCGGCGCCAGCGCTCGACGCGTTTCACGGCGGCGGCGGCGAGGTGCGCGTCGGTGCGGCGGGCGATTACAGGAACGATTCGGGAGACGCCGAGTTCGGTGCATTTTTCGATGGCCCACTCCATGCGATCGAATTTGAAGATGGCGAGGAGGAGAGTGAGGTTCGCGAGCGGGTGCGGCGGGAATTTCTTCGCCAAGTTCGAATTCGACGCGGTTGTCGGCGATGGTGACGATGCGCCCGCGACGGACAACAGGGCCGGTAGCGATGTCGAATTCCTGGCCCACGCGGGCGCGCAGGACGCGGATCAGGTGGTCGGCGTGCGCGCCGGTGAGGGCGGCGTGGTTGTCGGAGAATTCGTCGGCGATCCATCGGCGGCGGGTCATGAGAGGCTAAACCTCAGCGGCTAAAGCCGCCAGATTTGGAATGCCAGTGGCACGACTGAAGTCGTGCCCTTCCCGAGGGCATCACGGAGATGCACGCACCGCGCGGTCTAGCCGAACATGTCTTTCACCTTGCCGAGCAGGGAGCGCAGCATGGGCTGGTTGTCGACTTTCGAAAGGGCGTCGAGTTCCTGCAGCAGTTCTTTCTGGCGCTTGTTCAGCTTGGTCGGGATCTGCACGCGCACTTCGACGTAGAGATCGCCCTTGCCGTGTCCGTTCAGGACGGGCACGCCTTTGTTGCGGACGCGGAAGATGGTGCGCGGCTGCGTGCCTTCGGGAATTTTCAGCGTGTGCTCGCCTTCCATGGTGGGCACGCGAATTTCGGCGCCCATGGCGGCTTGCGCCACCGAGATCGGAACGACGCAGTGCAGGTCGTTGCCTTCGCGCGCGAAGAAGGGATGCTCCTTCACGTGCAGCACGACATACAAATCTCCCGCGGGGCCGCCGAAGTGCGCCGACTTCGCCCGCCGCCGGAAAAGCGAATGCGGGTTCCATCTTCCACGCCGGCGGGAACTTTGGCGTCGACGGTGCGCTGGCGCAGAATGCGGCCTTCGCCTTTGCACTTCGGGCAAGGATCGGTGATGACGCTGCCGCTGCCCTGGCACGTGGGACAGGTGCGCGCGATGCTGAAGAATCCTTGCTGGTAGCGGACCTGGCCGCGGCCGTTGCAGGAGCGGCAGGTGGTGGCGCTCTTGCCCGGCGCCGAACCGGAGCCGTGACAGTCTTCGCAGGCTTCGTGACGGCGAACCGTGACTTTCGTTTCGGTGCCGAAGAAAGCTTCTTCGAACTCGAGGGTCAGGTCTTCGCGGAGGTCGGCGCCGCGCTGCACGCGGCTGCGACGGCGTCCGCCGGCAGCGCCGCCGCCGAACATGTCGCCGAAGCCGAAGAACTCGCCAAAGATGTCGCTGAAGTCCTGGAAGACGGTGGGATCGAATCCTGCGGCCTGGCCAGCGCCGCCGCCAAGTCCAGCGTGGCCGTAGCGGTCGTAGGCGGCGCGCTTGTCGGCGTCGGCGAGCACGGCGTAGGCCTCGCTGACTTCCTTGAATTTCTCTTCCGCGTCGGGATTATTGGGATTGCGGTCGGGATGGTACTGCAGCGCCAGCTTGCGGTAGGCGCTCTTGAGCTCGACTTCCGTGACGGTGCGGCTCACGCCCAGCACTTCGTAGTAGTCGCGTTTTGCGTTCGTGGTCAGAATAAACCTTTCTCAAGTAATTGCGGGCACGCTTGTGCCGGGTATTGGCGCGTTTAGTTATCCGCTGATCTTCAGGGATTCTTTGCGACCTTGACCATGGCAGGGCGCAGCAGGCGGTCTTTCATCTTGTAGCCGCGCTGCAATTCCTCGATCACCTGGTGGTCGGGCGCGTCGGAGGTTTCCACCATCTCGATCGCTTCGTGAACGTGCGGATCGAACTGCTCGCCCTTCGCCGGGATGGGCTGCACTCCAAGCTTCGCCAGCGCATCCTGCAGCTGCTTGTAGATGAGTTCGACGCCGCTGCGAAAATCGCCGAGGTCGGACTTCATCTGCAGAGCGCGCTCGAAGCTGTCGAGGACCGGCAGCAATGCCTTGATGGCATCGGCGGCGGCGTATTCGCGAAAGTCCTGCTGCTCTTTGGCGGCGCGTCGGCGCGCGTTTTCGAATTCAGCCTGCGCGCGCGCCAGACGGTCGAGCAACGAGTCGCGCTCGGCCTTGAGCTTCTGCAATTCGCCAAGGGCAGATGCTTCTTCCGCCGCCGTTCCACTGGAGGCAGGTCCTTGCTGATTGTCATCGCCATCCGCGGGCGGAAGTTCGTGTTCCAGGTCCAGTCCTCGCATTTCTGATTCCGATTTTCCGTTTGCTTTCTCCATGACTGCGTATTCCTTACTCCGATTCATTCAAAATTTTGTCGAACAACCGCGCAATATACGAGACCGCGGTGATGGTGTGCTGGTAGTCCATGCGCGTGGGGCCGATCACGGCCAGCGATCCCATCACTTCATTGCCGGAGTGCGCGGGAGCTCCAATGAGCACGAAATTCTGCATCGAGGGCAGGGCCTGGTCGAGGCCGATGACGACGCGCACGGCTTCCTGCTTCACGTCGAGATAGGCGCTGAGAAGCTGGACGACTTTTTCTTTTTCCTCGAGCGTCTTGAGCATCTCCTGCAGGCGCTGGCGGTCGTGCTCGCCGCTGACCAGGTTCGAAGCGCCTTCGACGAAGACGACTTGCGAGCCTTGTTCCGCGGCCAGCGCGCCCTGCTTGTAGAGCTGCTCGATCGAATTCATCAGGCGGTCGTATTCGCTGCGCTCTTTCTCGAGGCGGCGGGCGAGTTCGGAGCGCATCGATTCCATGGTCCAGCCGCGGAAATTCTCGTTGATGTAGCGCGCGGCCAGGTCGAGGTCCGACTGCGACAGATCGAGTCGCAACACGCGGTCGCGAACCAGGCCGGACCGGGTGACGAGCACGGCCAATACTTTCTGGTCGCCGAGGCGCGAGAAATATACGTGTTCCAGCGCATTCTTTGAGCCGCTGGTGGCGACGGTCACGCCCACGTTGCGCGAGATCAGCGAGAGCACGCGCGAGGTGCGCTCCATGAATTCCTGCACGTCGGTGACGCCGGCGAGCGAGTCGGAGATCATGGCTTCTTCCTGCGGCGCAAGGCGCGCGGTGCCGGAAATCTGCTCGACGTAATAGCGATAGGCTTCGGTCGTGGGCACGCGGCCGGCGGATGCGTGCGGCTGCTCGAGGAAACCGGCATCGGAGAGGTCGGCCATCACATTGCGAATGGAGGCAGGGCTCAGCCCTTCGCGGTTGGAGCGCGCAAGCGTGCGCGAACCGACCGGCTCTCCGGTCGAGATGAAAGTCTCGACTATGGCGGTCAGAATTTCGCGTTCGCGATTCCCGATATTGGGGTCAGCGGGCATGTTTTGTGGTGTCAGTTGTCTCGGTCCGTACGGCGGCGGCCGCGGGGAGAAACTGCTTCCAATCCATTTTACCTAACTATCTTAGATGCAGAAGGTTGGGTTTTGGATGAAAGTTGCGGTCGGGCCCGGATTCTTAGAAAGCGGACGGATTCTTTAGTTTTCCTTCGTGTAACTTCGTGTCCTTCGGGGTGAAGGGGTTTCAGACGCAAGAGCAAAATCATGAACCACAAAGGGCACGAAAGTTCACGAAGGAAAGCTATTTGTTGCGACAAATTGTGGCTGATCCGAGCCCGCTATGAAAAATGGAGAGGTTAGCCTCTTCTTTCTATTTGGCCTTGGAATTATCGCTGCTACGAATAAACTGCGCGACGTTGTCATGGATCGCTTTTAGCGAGGCTTCGTGAGCATAGACCATGTGTCCGGATTCATAAAATTTGAAGGTGATGTTTTTTTGCAGATCCAGTGGAATCGGCAAGTGTTGCATCTCATATACGCCTTCGTAGAACGGGGTTGCGAGATCGAAATATCCCGCATTTAAGAGAACTTTGAGTTGCGGGTTGTACTTCATTGCAGTGGCCAGGTCGAGCATGACGTTGGTTGCTCCCGGGAAAGCGAAGGGAACGCCGGGCGGCTTGTGTGCGAAGCTCCACCATTTGAAGAGTTCGATTTCCGGCTTGTATTGCTTGTTCTCGCCATACTTCAGATCTTTTCGCACATAGTCGTTGAAGGCGGAAACGTAGGCTGAAGAAATGGCCGCCGATTGCGGATCGTACTCAGCCTCTTTGCTGAGTGGATCAAATGTGGGTCCGGAAAAGCGTGTGTCGAGGCGGCCGGTGGTGAGATTGCTCTCGTCCTGAAGATTCTTCTCAAATTCTCCGCCGCTGATGCGCAGGTCGGCCTTTTCGATGTAAGCAACCGGCAGACCGGTATATTCATGAAGCTTGGCGGCGATGGCATGGCGTTGGTCCGGCGGAAGGGAAGCGCCAGCTCCAAGGGCTATCGCGTAGTCGTTCATGGCAAAGTGCTCGACTTCTGTGAGAAGAGCAGCGAGGTCCGGATGAGGCTCCGGCAATTTGTGGTGATACCAGGCGGAAGCGGCATAGGTAGGCAGATTGAGTTGGTACGCCACATCGACGCCGGGATTGAACTCGGGGAAATCGGAATCGAGGGAGAAATTCAGAATTTGCGATAGAAGGATCACGCCGTTGAAGTCGATATCGCGTTCGGTTTCCAGAATATTGCTGAGGATGGCGGATCGCGTTGTACCGTAGCTCTCACCGAAGAGATACTTAGGAGAATTCCAACGCCCGTACTTGGAGAGGAATTGCGAAATGAAATCGCCGAACGCCCACGCATCCTGGTCGACGCCGTAGAAGGCTTTTTCCTTGTCCTTTCCGGCGATGCGGCTGAAGCCGGTGCCGGGGGCGTCGACGAAGACCAGATCGCTGACGTCGAGCAGGCTGTATTCGTTGTTCACCACGGGATAAGGAGCGGCGGGAGTGTGGCTGTCGTTGGCAGTAACTACGCGTTTCGGCCCGAATGCTCCCATGTGCAGCCAGACCGTCGAGGAACCGGGTCCGCCGTTGTAGAGGAAGGTGAGCGGGCGGGCTTCGCCTTTGTTGTCCGATTTGATATAGGCCACATAAAACATGCTGGCTTCGGCGGGCTTGTTCTTGTCATCTTTGTCGGCGTTTTGCGGAACGTCGTCCCAATCTTTGGCATGCACGACCAGCGTGCCCGCGAATGCGTCGTAGTTAATGACGCTGCCGCCGATGGTGACCGACCCCTTGCTGGCCTGCTGCTCGGGTTTGAATTCTTCCGGGTGCTGCGGCTCGATCTTCGCAGGTTCGGGCTTGGCTATGGGCGTTTCTTGCTTTACCTGGGCCAGAGCGATTGTGAGCGGAAGGGCTAAGGTTGCGATAGCGAGTGGGACGAACTTCTGTCTGATGATTCTTAAGATGGGCAATCGCATCCGGCATTCCTCCGATGGGTGGTAATGGACAACTTGATCTTTTTAGGCGGAAATCAATTTATCACGTTCGCGAGAGGATGGTGGGCCAGCCTTGTTTGTGGGCCGTTCTGCCAAATCACGGCTCGGCGCAGCAGCGTGGCCGATGCGCTTCATCGGCCTGGCGACAATCTCGCACCTTTCACGCCTTGAGCCCTCGAAGACGCGGGCTGGTATGCTTTATTTCTTCCATGAAATCCAAACCTCATATTGCAGTCGTCGGAGCTGGCGCCTTTGGCGGATGGACGGCACTGCATCTGCTGGAACGCGGAGCGCGGGTCACGCTGCTCGACGCTTGGGGGCCGGGAAATTCGCGGGCTTCTTCGGGAGGAGAGACGCGGGTGATGCGCGGAACGTATGGCCCCGATCAACCGTATACCGAGATGACGGCGCGCGCGCTGAAGCTCTGGTCGAAGTATGAGCGGAGATGGAAGCGGCAATTCCTGCATCGCACGGGTGTGCTGTGGATGGCTTCGGGGCGCGACGATGTCTTCGAGAGCGGCTCGGTGGAGATGCTGCGCGTGGCGAAGATTAAATTTCAGGAACTATCGACGCCGCAGATGCGGAAACGCTGGCCGCAGATTAATTTTGAAGAAATCCTGTGGGGAATTTTCGAGCCGGAATGCGGATATCTCGATGCGCGGGCCAGTTGCCAGGCGGTGGTCGAGGCTTTCATTGCCGCAGGCGGTAAGTACCGGCAAGTTGCCGTCTTGCCTGACGGACTGGAGACTGACAATGCTCATGCGGGGACAGCCGCTTCGGCTGCCCGGTCGAGTGAAGCTCGACGGCTTGCGCCTAGTCTAAGGAACGCGCTGAGGACAATCCCCCTTTCTGACGGCTCCCGCCTGAAGGCTGATTTTTACGTGTTTGCCTGCGGGCCTTGGCTTGGAAAACTCTTTCCTCAGACGATCGGCGACTTGGTGCAGCCAACCAAGCAGGATGTTTTTTTCTTTGGCACGCCGGCGGGAGACGATCGTTTTGGCGATGCGCATTTGCCGGTGTGGGGGGATCATCGCGGACGATTTCGGTATGGAATTCCCGGGAGTGACCGGCGCGGGTTCAAGATCGCGGACGATACGCGCGGGGCAGTATTCGATCCTACGAACGGCGAGCGGGCCGTCAGCCAGGAGACTTTAAAGGACATTCGCGAATATGTGGGCTTCCGCTTTCCCGCCCTGAAGGACGCGCCGTTGGTGGAGACCCGAGTTTGCCAGTACGAGCAGACTCCAGACAGTCACTTCATTATCGATCGCCATCCGAAGATGGAGAACGTTTGGATTGCGGGTGGCGGCTCGGGACACGGGTTCAAGCACGGGCCTGCCATTGGCGAAATGATGGCGGAGTTGATTCTGCGCGAGCGCGAGCCGGATGCGGTCTGGCGTCTGTCGCGATTCAAAAACGCTTTAACCACAGAGGACACAGAATTACACAGAGGAATTACCCTGTGAACCCCTGTGCCCTCTGTGGTTAAAGCCTTTCCTACTGGATCTGGATCACGCTGGCGGGGGCGTTGGCTCTGATTTCGGTGGTGCGCGCGACGACTCGCTGCGCGAATTCGTAGATCGATTTCGCGTGCGGAGAGTTTTCGCCTTCCAGCACTACGGGTGTGCCGCCGTCGCCCGCCTTGCGGACTTCCGGGTCGAGCGCGATGTTGCCGAGGAACGGAACTCCAAATTGCGCCGCCATTTTTTCGGCGCCGCCACGGGAGAAGATGTCGACCTCGTGCTGGCAGTGCGGGCAGGTGAAATAGCTCATATTCTCCACTACGCCGACCACGTCCACCTTCATCTGGCGAAACATTTCGATGGCCTTGCGCGCGTCCTGCAGCGAAACATCAGAGGGAGTAGAGACCACCACCGCGCCGGTCAGCGGCACGGTCTGCACCAGCGAGAGCGCGATGTCGCCGGTGCCCGGCGGCAGGTCGATGATGAGATAGTCGAGTTGTCCCCACTCGACGAGGCCCAGGAACTGGCGCATGATCTGGTGCAGCATGGGCCCGCGCCAGATGATGGGCTTGTCGCCGGGATTGAGGAATCCGACAGAGATTACTTTCAGGCCGAAGGCTTGAATCGGCTCAATGCGATTCTCGCCAACCATGCGCGGCTGCGAGTTAACTCCCAGCATGAGCGGGACGTTGGGACCGTACACGTCGGCATCGAGCAAGCCGACTTTGTGCCCCATCTTGACCAGCGAGACGGCCAGATTCACCGACAGCGTGGTCTTGCCGACGCCGCCCTTTCCCGAACCGACGGCGATGATGGCGTCCACTCCCGGCAAGGGCTGTGGGCCCTGAGGAGCTTGTCCATGCTGATGCGGCATATTTGCGTTCACGAGGTCACACTCCCGGCAAGAATTGCGAATGAAAGAGTCTCTTTAGATTATACAGAGGGGAATTCTAAGGCGTGACCAGCGTGACTTTGCTTCTGCGGTCACAAATCAGCGCAAGTCGGTGAACTCTCGCCATTTAGAATGGAAAGCTCTCCGGTCAATGTGGGACAGCCGTCTTGGACTGTCCGGCACCATGTGGAGACAGCCGCCCTCGGCTGTCTAGCCCCTCACCGTATCCGGGTGCGTTCCACCGGTCTGTGATTTCAATCACAGTGGAGTGTAGCGGCTGAACATGCGTGCCAAACTGGATTTTCATTCGTAGCGCAGCGCTTCGATGGGATCGACCTGCGCCGCCCGTCCGCGCCGGCATGTAGCAAGCCAGCAGCGCCACAAGGATCAACAGCAACGCGACTCCCGCAAAGGTAAGCGGGTCCGTCGGGACTCAAGCCGAACAGAAAAGATCGCAATGTTCGCGTGAGGAGAATCGCTCCACCGATTCCGATCGCCACTCCGATCAGCGCGGTCATCAGCCCTTGGCGTAGCACCAAACGCAGCACATTTCCCCGCGTCGCCCCGAGCGCGATTCTGGTACCCAGTTCTCCGGTGCGGCGGGCCACTGAATACGCCATCACGCCGTACAATCCGGAAACCGCGAGCAGCAGCGCCGTCCCCGCAAAGACCGCGATGATCATCAGATTGAATCGCCTCGATTTCAGCGAGAGCGCCGAGACTTCGTCCAACGTTCCAAACTGCGGCGGAACGTTCGGGTCGAGCCCGTGCACAACTCTTCGCGCTGCCGCGATGACTGCAGCCGGATCGCTCGCCGTCCGTATGACCGCGTTGAATCGATACGTCGCCTCCGGCCGTTGCCGGTAGTTTACGTAGACGATGGGACCTGACGGCTTCTCCAGGCTATCCTCACGGACGTCCCCCACCACACCCACAACGGTTAGCGGACGCAGATCGCCATCCATGTTCCCGAACTCAATCGTTTGCCCAATCGCATTCCGCCCCGGCCATTTTTCGCGCGCCAGCGATTCGCTGATCACCGCGACATGCTGCTTGTCCAACGTGTCGCGATCGTCGAACAACCGTCCTTGCAGCAGCGGAATTCCCAGTGCCCGAAAATATCCCTCGCTCGCCGGACAGTAGTCCGCATGACCTGTGCGCTCCGCATTATGAAACCACTTCTCCAGTTCCTCCATCGAGCGCGGCGCGGCGTCCCCTGGCGCCATCATCACATACGTCCCGTCCGCCAGCCCCTCGCTCAACGGCAGTCCGCTCACGCCGCCCACTTCCTGCACGCCCGGAATCTGCCGCAACTGTCCCAGCAGGTCGCTCAGAAAGCGGACGCGCCCTGCACGCGACTTCTCTTGCTCGGCGAAGGATGACGAAAACTGGCTGGTTTCGCTGCCGGCAAACGTCAGCGCCATGCCTACGGTCACGATGTGATCGGTGCGAAATCCCGGGTCCACCGACAGCACCCGCAGCAGGCTGCGTCCGAGCAGCCCCGCACCTGTCAGAAGCACCAGCGTGATCGCCAACTGTCCCGCGATGATCGCCCGCCCCACTCGCTGGCTTCGCCGCGATCCTGTCTGCGAGCGCCCCTGTTCTCCCAAGGCCTGCTGCACGTCGCCCGCAGTCGCTCGCATAACGCTGAACAGTCCGAGCCCCAGAGCCACCAACAGAGAGATGCCAAACGCAAACAGCAACACCGGAAGATGGATGCCGACCTCGCCCAGCACGGGCATTTCGGCGGGAGCAAAATGCAGCAATCCTACAATGCCCCACCGCGCCACCAGCACGGCAATCATGCAACCAGCGAGCGACATCAGCAGTGATTCGGACAGAAACTGCCGCGCCAAACGTCCTCTGCCCGCTCCAATTGCCGCGCGAATCGCCAACTCCTTTTCGCGCGTGGAGGCCTGTGCCAGCAAAAGGTTCGCGACATTGGCGCACGCAATCAGCAGCAGGAATCCGACAGCGCCCATCAAAATCCACAATCCCGCGCGCATATTCCCGGTTAACGCATCCTGCAGCCTGGTCACTTCCACATCGGTCATGTTCACATCCTGGCCGAACTGCTGCTTGATCTGCCGCGCGACCACTCTGAGTTCAGCGTGAGCTTGCTCCGGCGTAATGCCATCCCGCAGTCGTCCGATCACTTGCCAGTTGTGCGCGGTCCGGCTGGGCAGACGCTCCCACAGTTCTCGCGGCACCCAGATTTCGGCCTGCTCGGGAAAACGAAATCCCGCGGGCAGAACCCCAATTACTGATACCGATTGATCCAGAATTCTCAGCTTGGCTGCTGAAAGGTCAGCCGGACTTCCCAGATACTGTCTCCAATATTCGTAACTGACCAACGCGACCGGCGCCGCGCCGAAACGGTGATTTTCCGGCGAAAATCCGCGCCCCAGCACGGGCTGAACTCGCATGAGCGGAAAGAAATCCTGCGACACCGAAGCCACTGTGGTCCGCGTGGGCTCGGATGCGCCAGAAACCGACTCTGCTCCAGCGTTAAATTCTGCCAGCCCTTGCAGTGAAGTATTCTGCGCATGAATATCCTCAAAGTTCGGATCGGCAAAATTCATCCGTTGACCGCGGCTGTTCGTCTCCCAGAGCTGTACGATCTGGTCCGGATTCGCGTACGGGAGCGGACGCAGGAGCACTCCATACACCACCCCGAAGATTGCGGTCGTTGCCCCGATCCCGAGCGCCAAAGTGAATACCGTAACGACGGTGAACCCAGGATTCTTCCGTAGAACCCTTAGCGCATAGCGCAAATCCTGAAAAACAGTGTCCATTGCCGTGGCCTTTCCGACGCATCCGCGAGGGGCTTCGCAACTCCAGTACCATCTCGGGAGGGCTCTAAGCCACTGACAAACCAACGCTCTTCGCCCGGCGCGCCCGAATCTCCCGTTCACTTCCGAACGGGTCCGCCCACAATCGGACAGCCAAACGCCGCCCTTAGCCCAAAATGAACAGGCGCTAATCCACACATTCTAAAAGTCAAATCAGGCACCTATTACCCATCCTTGTTTCCCTGACAAATAATTACTTGACCTTGTCCCCATCAGCAGATACATTTACCAGTTCCCGGGACACTAGGAAATATCTGGGCTGATTTTGAGCCGTTTGCGCGTAGGAACAGAGCCCAGAAAATCGAGCATCTTCACCGTCCCGTCGCGCATCTATTCAAAAAGTGAGTTTTTACGCTAACTCCTTTACAACCTAGTAGGAATCAGTGACTTAGTCGCGTTGCTCTGGGTTCAGTCACCCTCCTCATATAAAGGACGAATGCGGGAAGGCCACAATCATAAAGTAAGGAGACAGAAAGCACATGCGCTCTGATCGTGTGTTTGACGCTTTACAGACCCTACGTAACCGGTATATGCTTTGTCAGCTTGCCTCCAAGGCCACGCGGAAGTTCCACCGGCCCAGCACCAGAATCCAGGAAACCATGAACGGCGTATTGGACCGGATCGCTGACTCGGAGCGGCAAGAAATTTTGTCGGAACCAGAGAATTTTGCTGAGGCACAACGGCGGGCTGCTTAACCAGCCCCGCCTTCCTGCCTGGTGGTATTTGCGTCTTCCCTGCGTCCCCTCCTTTTAAAAAATCTCCCGCTGACACTAACGAATACGTTGCAGTGCGCGGGTTCAGGTGAATCATGACCATTGCTGAACTGAAAGAAAAGAACATCACCGAGTTGACCAAGATCGCAAGGACCTTGGATCTTCCCGGTGCCAGCGGTATGCGCAAGCAAGATTTGATCTTCAAGATCCTGCAGGCGCAGAGCGAAAAAGAAGGTCACATCTTCGCTGAAGGTGTGCTCGAAATCCTGCCCGACGGCTACGGATTCCTTCGCTCGCCCGACTACAACTATCTCCCCGGGCCAGACGACATCTACGTCTCGCCGTCGCAAATCCGCAAGTTTGACCTCAAGACCGGCGACACCATTAGCGGCCAGGTGCGTCCCCCTCATGAAGGCGAGAAATATTTTGCCCTGGTGAAGATCGAAGCGGTTAACTTCGAATCGCCCGACGAGGCGCGCAACAAGATCCTGTTCGACAACCTGACGCCGCTTTATCCGCAGGAACGCCTCAAGCTTGAGACCACCCGCGAAAACGCCAGCGCCCGCGTTATGGATCTGCTCACGCCGCTTGGCAAGGGACAGCGCGGCTTAATCGTTTCCCCGCCGCGCGCCGGCAAAACCATGTTGCTGCAGAACGTAGCCAACTCGATTACCACCAACCATCCTGAAGTTGTCCTGATGGTACTGCTGATCGACGAGCGCCCGGAAGAAGTTACCGACATGCAGCGCTCGGTCAAAGGCGAAGTCATTTCTTCCACCTTCGACGAGCCTGCCGCGCGGCACGTGCAGGTTGCGGAAATGGTGATCGAAAAAGCCAAGCGCCTGGTCGAACACAAGCGCGACGTCGTGATCCTGCTGGATTCCATCACCCGTCTCGCCCGCGCTTACAACACCATCGTTCCACCTTCGGGCAAAGTGCTCTCCGGCGGCGTCGACTCCAACGCCCTGCAGCGTCCGAAGCGTTTCTTCGGGTCTGCCCGTAATATTGAAGAGGGCGGTTCACTCACCATTATTGCGACGGCCTTGATCGATACCGGTTCCCGCATGGACGACGTTATCTTCGAAGAGTTCAAAGGCACCGGCAATTCGGAAATCATTCTCGAGCGCAAACTGGTCGACAAGCGCGTTTTCCCCGCCATCGACATCCAGCGCTCGGGTACGCGGAAAGAAGAATTGCTCATTCCCAAGGAAGATCTCTCGCGCATCTGGGTGCTGCGGAAAGTTCTGAACCCGCTCTCCCCAGTAGAAGCCATGGAATTGCTGATCGACAAACTCAGTAAGACCCGCGGCAACAGTGAGTTCCTGGCCAACATGAGCGCTCTCTGAGCGTCGCAGGCAAGAAACAGAATCGAGCAGAAAGCCAGAGCCCAAAACTCTGGCTTTTTTCTTTTTAGCTTTCCTTCGTGAACCTTCGTGTCGTTCGTGGTAAATGCTTTTGCTCTTGATTTACCGCGACGTATAATTTCCCCGACTGCCCAAATCCGGCTCCCTGCGAGGTTTCCGTGCGGTTCAGATTCTTCGTTTGCCTATTCTTCTTCTTCTCTTTTTCGGTGTTCGCGCAGAGGGCGACTCCTGGCATGCCCCCGTCACCCAAGACTGACATTACCCAGCCCATGGGTGACGAAGATGAAGCCCGCACCCGTATTACCGGAGAGATGGCCAAGAAAGCCGCGAAAGAGCGCGTCGCCGCCCTGAAGCACGACACCGACCGCCTGCTTCGATTATCCGTAGAGCTGAAAGAGACCGTGGACAAATCGAACGAAAATGTTCTCTCCCTCGACGTCATCAAAAAAGCTGAAGAGATCGAAAAGCTGGCCCGGAGCGTGAAGGAAAGAATGAAAGGCCCCAACTAAGTCAGGCAGTGACCCATCGGCAGCCGGATGCTTCTGCTGAAGGCAACGCCGCGCATCGCGCGAGATCAAAAACGTGACTGAGGCAGCGGCCCAAACCAGCGCAATCGGCCCTCATTCCTGAGGATTTCGTCGAGTGAACACTTTCACCCGAACATATTTTCGGCAGATCTGTCGGCGAGGCTGGTGGAGATCGATGGAAACGGAAAAGCGGCGAGCCGCATGAATTCGAAGAGAATTGCGATGGAAACGAGGGATCGGACCGGGAAGCCACCAAAGACTCACAGACAACACCGCCTCACTGCGACTGGATGAAGATTCCGGCGGGAGAGCCGCCAGATGGCGGAGAACCATGTCGCAGAAGTCTGATGCAGCGCGGGTTTTGCAGGGTTGCGAAGGTCATTTCGCCTGCGGAGTTGCGGCCCTAAACTACGCAAAATTCAGGAAAAATCCCGGTGAACGCTTTGCAACGGATTGCATCCTACCGAGGCGCATTCGTGTGAAAATTGGCGCTCGGAGAGACTACCTTGCATCACGGGGAAGTGTTTTTGCAATGTACTGTTCGCAACGTTAGTGGCGTCACTATTTTCCACTTCGGCATTCTGCCAGAATTCAAGTTTCGGACCCGAGACTCCGGCCGCGCCAGAGGAATCCTCGTCCCTCGACATACTTCCGAAGTTTGACGTGGCGTCGCTGGGCGCTGGAACGTTCGACGAGGGTGCAGACGGAAACGATGTTTCTTCTGACACCCAGGGAAAAAAGCCGGGGCTGGTTCGGCGGTCGGTAACGCGAATTCTGCACGACCAGAAAGGGATCTATTTCTCGCCCTTCGAACCTGCCCATCTCAAGTATGACGCGATCGTGCTGGCCGGCGCTGCGGCCTTTCTTGCAACCGACCGCCGCATTGAAAACGGTTTGCCCAGCGGGCATTACCAGTTTTACCAAGACAGTTCCAATATCGCGATTGGAGGCCTGGCCGCGACGCTTGGCGGAGTCTGGTTATATGGGATTAAGGGTGACCATCCGCACGCACGGGAAACCGGCGAACTGGAACTGGAGACGTTGGTCAACACGTTTCTGGTTTACGCGCCCATGCAGTTCATTGCCGGCGCGGCAACGTCCGGGCGAAGGAAACGGGCATGGGGATTTCCTGAAGCATCACATGATCAACACATCGTTTCCCGGCGGGCACGCGATGTTTACCTGGGCGATGGCCACTGTGGTGGCGCATGAGTATTCGCAGCCGTGGGTAAGGGTGCTGAATTATTCGGCAGCCTTCACGGTTACGCTGACGCGCTTCATGGCGCGCGATCACTGGGCGTCGGACATGTGGGTGGGAACGGCGCTCGGGCTCGGCATTGGCACTTATACATTCCACCAGCATTGCGACCCGGAGCTGAGCTCGTCGTGCAAGCGGCACTACGACAGGATTTTCAAGCGGAATCAAAAATCGAAGTTGGACTATGCGCCCGGCAGTTCGCAGTGGGATGCGGAACTGAAGAGCGATTATTCCAGCGGACGGCCGATTTCCCAGTGATGTCCGAAGGGATCGACGACGCGGCCTAAGCGCCAGCCGTATTCTTCGCCGACGGCAAAAACTTGGGTCGCTCCGGCGGAAATGGCGCGAGCGAACAGCGCGTCGGGATCGGCAACCGTCAAGATGATGCGCACCGAACTGCCGTTAAGAGTCTGAGGACTGAAATTGGCATGCTCGGGCGACTCGTCGCCGACCCAGAACTCCGCGCCCTCCACGGAAAGCCGTGCCACTACGCTGTCACCTTCCTCCATTCGAAATGCTTCCGTTGCGCCGAAGGCGGCTTTGTAGAAGTCGACTGCGCGGGCGCTCTGGCGAACGGACAGCCAGGGAGCGATGGTTGTGCGGATTTTAGCGCTGGTCATGGTCGCGATTTTGTCGGCACTGCTACCCGTTTCCGCCGCGTCAAGTTTCGACCGAAGGCGCGATTATTTTAGCTCCATCGCGAAAACATCGTCCGCCCCTCCGCTATGCAGAGTGATGTTGCCAAAGGTTGCCGTTCCCGCATAGGCCCCAGTGACGAATACTTTGGTGCTTCCGGACCTCGTCGCGAGGCGCACGCCTTGCTCGTAGTTTTGCGTTCCCGCTCCATCGGCTTCGACCGCCCAGGCGAGCGAACCGGCAGTGTATTTGAGAACGAAAACGTTGTTGGTTTGGGTTCCGTTCAAGGTCTGGCCCCCAACATCGAGCATGCCTTGAAAGACTCCGCTGAGGTAGAGGTTGCCGAAGTCGTCATAGGCGATCCCCCCGCCCGCATCCTGGTTTGCGGCCCCCATACGCAGCGCGCTGTTCAACACACCCGCTCCGTTGTAACTAGCCAGGAAAATGTCGCGATTGTAGGGATTGGTGAAACTTCCGCCTCCAAGGTTGATATTGGCGCCGGGTGACTGCGAGGTCACGATGGTCTGGGCTTGCGTGGAGGATCCGGTATTGATGTTGCCGATGAAGCCCGTGATGCTGACTGTTCCGTCAGGAGCTACGGCGACGTCGGTGGCGATGGCTTTGTAGCCGCCGATATCGTTGATCCATTGCAGGTTGCCATTCTTGTCGTACTTCACCAAAAAGGCGTCGTCCGGGTAGTCGGGAGCATTCTGGACGGGACTGCTGAGGCCGGTAACGGTCTGGTCGTTTCCGTCGGCGCTATGAAAGGTTGCCGAAGCCTCGAACCAGCCGGTGACGTAGGCGTTGTCGCTGGAGTCGATGGCAACTCGGTGGGGAATGCTGTTGGGCGAGGCTTGGTTAGTTTCGGCCCACAAGAACTGCCCGCGGAGGTCGTACTTGACCAGGAACATGTGCCAGTTCAGAGATCCGGGAATTGTGTAGACCTGATTGTCGGCAGACGAAAAGCTTGTGGCTTCCTGGCTCACGCCGGTCAGGTACAGCGAGCCGGTGCTGGGATTGATCGCCAGGCTGTAACCGCGGTTCGTGTCGGCATGCGGCGTCACGCCTTTGCGGACCCAGACCAGATTTCCGTCAGCGCTGTACTTCGCCAGGAAGACGGTTTGTCCCGTGCCGGTGCGCGTGTTCGTCGCGCCATTCACCGAGCCGAAGGTGGCACTGTTGGTGAACCATCCGGTCAGATAGACGTTTCCCTGAAAATCAAAGGCGAGGTCGCTGCTCTCGTCGTGACCGCTTCCTCCGGCCTGAACCAGCCAGAGAAGGGAGCCATCCTGTGCGAACTTGGCGAGAAAGATGTCGGTGTCGCCATGTGAGGTGAGCGCGGCTCCGTTAAAGGTCGCGGTGGAAGAAAAGAAGCCTGAGACATAGCGGTTACCGAACTTGTCGATTCTTACGGCGTTTCCAGAATCATCGCCGGTGCCGGAAAAGGTACCAACCCGGGCCCAGGCAGGCGCAGTTTCGGCAGAAGTGACGGCAGAGAGGAGGAGAAGGACGGGCAACAGCGATTTCAAAGACCTGAAGACCTGCGGAATCGTTTCGCGCATAGAGATTCCCTCGATTCGAGAGTTAACTCCCAGACCCGAATTTCAAAAGTGTCGCCTTCCGAATGATGGTGCGTTGTCGTCCGTTGGTTGGTTCAGTGCAGGGGGGAACCAGGCTTTCCACGCGCCGTAGAGCATCATACGCTGATGCCATAAGAAAGGATAGAACAAGTGGATTGTTCAGCCTTCGGTGCGGTGGGGTACGAAGATGGACGGACGCCAAATGGATAGGGGAGGGGTAGGGGAGGGCGATTCGTGGTTGTAGGGACTATCGAAGAGGCGAACCATTGTTCAATCTGGAAAAATGAAGTGGAATCGGGTGTTTGCCGGTTTGATTCTGCTGGTCCGACGTGTTATAAACGGCTGTTTTGTGCAGGGAGGACAGGATCAGGGTCTTGCTTCTCCTGTCCGCTTTTTAGTAGGACCCAGCGCAAAATCCGACGCGGCCAAGCTCAACACTCCTTCTGGTCTTGCGGTGGAAGCGTGTTCGGAATTCCGGAGATAATTTGAGGCTCGAACGGGTGTGCGTAAAGCGTTCCCAAGCCGAGTTTCGATGCGGTCCCCGGAAGGCAGTGCCTGAACACGTTCGTATTCCTTAAAAACCGTTTTCTTTCGGAGGACTTATCTTATGCGCACCTGGCTCGCCACTGCTGCGTCTCTCACCCGTGTTCGCAGGAAGTTTTCCGCTGTCGTCGCGCTTCTGGCTTTGAGCGCGATTCCAGCCTTGGCTCAACCCGCCGGCGAATCCGTTGGCGGCGAAGCTTCACTGAAGTTGCCCGACCTCTCGCAGGTCAGTTTTCTTAACGGCGGGATTGACGGCCACAAACTGCTGTTAATTGGAATTCTGTTTTGCCTGTTCGGGCTGGCCTTTGGAATGACGATTTTTGTCCGGTTGCGAAACTTGCCTGTGCATCGGTCGATGCGCGAGATTTCAGAACTAATCTACGAGACCTGCAAGACGTACCTGGTAACGCAGGGTAAATTCATCCTGCTGCTGTGGGCGTTCATCGCGGTCATTATTGCGGCTTATTTTGGATGGCTTTCGCCGGTGCCGGGGAAATCGGTGGGGCTGACGCTGCCGATTATTCTCGGCTTCAGCCTGGTAGGAATCGCGGGCAGCTACGGTGTGGCTTGGTTTGGGATTCGCGTGAATACGTTCGCCAACTCGCGCACGGCGTTTGCATCCCTGCCAGGCAAGCCCTATCCCGTGTACCAGATTCCGCTTGAGGCTGGCATGAGCATTGGCATGATGCTCATCAGCGTGGAACTTCTGATCATGCTGTTCATCCTTCTGTTTATTCCGGGCGACTATGCCGGAGCTTGCTTTATCGGCTTTGCGATTGGCGAGTCGCTGGGCGCGGCCGCGCTCCGTATTGCGGGCGGAATTTTTACAAAGATTGCCGACATTGGCTCGGACCTGATGAAGATTGTTTTCAAGATTAAAGAAGATGACGCGCGCAATCCTGGCGTGATCGCCGACTGTACCGGCGACAATGCGGGCGATTCGGTTGGGCCTTCGGCGGACGGCTTTGAAACTTACGGCGTCACCGGCGTCGCCCTGATTACTTTTATTCTTTTGGGCGTGAAAGATCCCAATGTGCAGGTGCAGTTGCTGGTATGGATTTTCGTCATGCGCGTGATGATGCTGGTTTCGAGCGCGCTGTCGTACTTCCTGAATGGCGCGATTGCCAAGGCGAAGTATGGCAGTGCGGCGGAGATGAATTTCGAGGCTCCGTTGACGTCTCTGGTGTGGATTACCTCGATCGTTTCCATCGGCATCACCTACGTGATCTCTTATTTCATCATCCCGCAACTCGGCAGCGACAGCACGCAGTGGTGGAAGCTGGCTACGATCATCTCCTGCGGCACGCTGGCGGGCGCGTTGATCCCGGAACTGGTAAAGGTATTTACGTCGACCGAGTCGCGGCACGTGAAGGAAGTGGTGATCTCGGCGCAGGAAGGCGGGGCGTCACTCGGCATTCTGTCGGGATTCGTGGCGGGAAATTTCTCGGGCTACTACCTGGGACTGGCCATGATGATCCTGATGGCGGTGGGTTATTACATGAGCACGATGGGCCTGGCTGTGGCAGCGGGTATGCTGGCTCCGGCGGTATTTGCGTTCGGCTTGGTGGCATTTGGATTCCTGGGGATGGGACCGGTAACGATCGCGGTGGATTCCTACGGTCCAGTCACCGACAACGCGCAATCGGTGTACGAGTTGTCGCTGATCGAGGCGGTGCCGAATGTGCAGGGTGAGATCAAGAAAGACTTCAATCTGGACGTGGATTTCGAGCGTGCCAAGCACTTGCTGGAAGCGAACGACGGCGCGGGCAATACCTTCAAGGCGACGGCGAAACCGGTGCTGATCGGCACGGCTGTAGTGGGTGCAACGACCATGATTTTCTCCATCATCATGGCGTTGACGAATGGTCTGACCGATACCGAGAACGTGGCCAAACTGTCGCTGCTGTATGCGCCGTTTTTTCTCGGACTGATCACGGGCGGGGCGATGATTTACTGGTTTACGGGCGCGTCTACGCAGGCCGTGACCACCGGAGCTTACCGCGCGGTGGAGTTCATCAAGGCCAACATCAAACTCGAAGGAGTGGAAAAGGCTTCGGTCAGCGACAGCAAGAAGGTGGTCGCGATCTGCACGAAGTATGCGCAGAAGGGGATGTTGAACATCTTTATTGCGGTGTTCTTCGGGACGCTGGCGTTCGCGTTTGTGGACCCATTTTACTTTGTCGGCTATCTCATTTCGATTGCGATCTTCGGTCTGTACCAGGCGATTTTCATGGCCAACGCCGGAGCCGCGTGGGACAACGCCAAGAAGATTGTGGAAGTCGAGATGAAGCAGAAAGGAACGCCCCTGCACGATGCGACGGTGATCGGCGATACGGTGGGCGATCCGTTTAAGGACACGTCCTCGGTAGCGCTGAATCCCGTAATCAAGTTCACCACGCTGTTCGGATTGCTGGCCGTGGAACTGGCGGTGAAGCTGGCGAGCGAGCAGGGGACGACGCTGACGCGAGTGCTGGCGCTGGCTTTCTTCGTGGTGTCGTTTACCTTCGTCTACCGGTCGTTCTACAGCATGCGGATCAAGGCAGGCGCGGAATAAGAACAGTTCAAGACGACGCAAGAAAAGCGCCATCCGAAAAGATCCGGATGGCGTCTTTATTGCGGAGTCCGATCTGGCTTACTTTTTGTGTGCTGCGTTGGCGGCTTCGGCAGCGAGTTTCAACTCTTTATTTGCTTCGACCAGAAGGCTTCGCGCCTTCTCTGCGTGTCCGCGCATATCGTCATGGTTGGCTTTCTGTGCGGTGATGATCGCTTGGTTGGCCTGGACCACGTGATTCTGGGCTTCGGCCAAGTGGGGGTGCATTCTTGCATCGATATCCTGCGCCGGCTCCTGCGCCAGCGTCAAACCACAGCAAAGTAACGTTGCCCCCAGAATGGTGCTGGTGAGTAGTCTCGGTTTTCTCATACCCTGTTCGCCTCGCTTTCGAATAGAACGGCAGGTCCCAGTATAACTGGGTTTCCTAAGTCAGGAATCCTTTTGGAGTTCAGAAAACCGGGCAAGGTTGCCGAACATCAGCAGAAAACTTTACCACTGAATTCACACACGGCAAAATGGGCCCGCATACCGCCTGATAATCACTGGGGAACTACGGCTTCCACGGCGTCGGTCCTCGCGCTTTCGTTGCCGTTGATATCGACTGCGGTTGCCTTGTAGAAATAGCGGCTGCCATTCGCCACAGTGGAGTCGGAATAAAATGTCGATGCAATCAGGCTAGTGTTAATTTGTGCCCAGAGCCGTCCGTCCTGGCTGCGGTACAGGTTATATCCCGCCAGGTCGTTCGTTGTAGAGCCGTTCCAATTGAGGTTCACTACGTGAGTTGCCGTTGATTGGATGACAATGCGAAAGGAGCTCTGAGAGTTTTGCCCGCCGCAGTCCGTGACCGACACCGTGATTGCGTCGAAGACCTCCTCGCTCGGGATCCCTGACAAATCCATTGAGTCTGTTGTGCTCGAGGGCGTTGCCGTAATTCCCGCTGGCAGGTTTCCGGCCACAATCGACCAAGTGTATGGAGCGCATCCGCCGCTAGCCTGCACAACTGCCGAATATGAAGAACCGACCGTGCCGTTGGGCAACATCGTAGTCGAGATGGCGATGACCGATCCCAGGCATTGCATTGCGGGGAATAGCAAGAGGAAGGAGAGCAACCAGGATGTCATAAACCCATCGTTGCGCGGCTTCAGCATTCGCGACAGCCCTGAAGGTATGCAGACTTGTTGGGTAAGGAAATGCCAGGTGGGTTATGACATAAACGTCAAAACGACCCCTAAGAGAATTCCGCATGTTGCTTGTCTCGAAATCTTGTAGTTTCCCTCCGATTGCCTAGTAGGCTTCGCAATCGGCAAGCATGGCGCATTAGTTGCGAAATGTTTTCGAAGTCTAAAGTATTTTTCGGTCAGGGATAGTTATTTTTCCGGATAGGGCTTCGCAGTCTCATACTGTAGGTTGTCAAACAATGGTTTCGTTTTTGTTGGTCTGTGAAACCGGCGCGCCCTTCGTGAGTTCGTTGAGATGAATTAAGAATTCTGGCCCGGCGGTGCTAGGCTTTCCGCCTCAGCTTCGCGGCGAAGAGAAATTTGGCGTGCGGCTGAAACTCCCCGCTCGGACTTCCCGCCTGCAAGGAAAAAAGAAAGGGATCGCTCCATGAACGACCAGCCCATACGGCTTGCGCCCCGCGAGCGGCAAGTCGTCGAGCTACTTCTGCGGGGGTGCGACAACGCGGATATCGCTCGTGAGCTCAATATAGCGCTGCGCACCGTGAAGTCCCATTTCAATCGTTTATTTCTTCGCTTCGGCATCACCGGCGGCATCAAGCGGGTCAAACTCGCAACCTATTTATATCGGAGGCAAGTATGTCAGCAGGTGGGCTCTATGGAGATCGTGTCCCCAATGAAAACGAACGACGAGTCATTGAACTTGTCGCCCGAGGACTAAAAAATAAAGAGGTCGGAGACGTGATTGGTAAGTCGCAGGAGACAGTAAAAAACTATCTGCGCATCATCTACGACAAATTGGGTGTGTGGAACCGAGTTGAGCTCGCTCTCTGGTACGAATCGCGCCGTAGCGAGTCCGCAATCTCGTTGCAATAGCCGAGTATCGATGCCGGGCCTGGTGCTCACTAACAGGCCCAAAATCTGCTACCATGACCGCTTGGTGAGGTTTCCATGCCCGAATACGTGATCGAACGCGAAATCCCAGGCGCAGGTAATTTAACGGATGCGGAGTTGCAGGCGGTCGCCAGAAAGTCGGTCGGCGTGTTGAAGGAGATGGGACCGGAAATCAAATGGCTCCATTCCTACGTGACCGGCGACAAAGTTTATTGTGTGTACCTGGCGCCAGATGAGGAAACGATTCGCGAGCACGCGCGCCGTGGAGGATTTCCGGCAAATCGCATCTCCGCCGTGCGTCGCATGATGGATCCCAGCACTGCAAATTGAACTAATCAGAGCTTCGAGGACTAGCGACGGGTTCCACATTGTAGGCTAGGGCTTGCTGGATGGCTTGCTCGAGCGGCATCGCCCAACCTTCCATCCAAGCTGTCAGGCCCGCAGCATCACCGAGTGCTCGCCGGGCAAATTCCAGAGCTTTGTCCAGCCTGCGTTGTTCGGCGTATATGAGAGGCGCGCCCAAGCGCTGGCGAAGCGCGGCCGCGGCTCCAGCCCAGTTTAGCGCGTGCTCAGCTTGCGATTGCGCTGCAGCACTCACCGCGAGACATTCGAGTGCTCTGGCAATGCCGCGTTTGTGACCCAGTTCCTGGAACATCTTGATGCTTTCCCCGTACAGACGCCGCGCTTCGGCGTTGTTCCCCTGATCGCAGCTAAGGCTTGCCAGATCGGAAAGCGCACTGGCAATTCCCCAGATATCGTGCAGCCGGCGAAACTCCACCAAACTCTGTTCACAGTAGGAACGCGCGGCCACCAAGTCCGCCTTCTCTCGGGCCACGTCACCCAGGTAGGTCAAAGTCCAGGCGATTCCGGCGCCATCCCCGATCTGACGAAACGTCGTCAGACACTCCTGGTAAAGCGAGGATGAACGCTCATATTCACCCTGCAACTTCATCACGCTGGCAAGATTGCTGAGGGCGCGGGCGATGTTTGTGGGGTCGCCGAGGTCCTTCCATATTTCGAAGCATTGCTGAAGAAGTAAGGATGCGTCTGCCAGTTCGCCGCAATCACGAACATTGACAGCCAACGCGTTCAGAGCGACGGCAACACCGCGCTTATCGTTTAGCTTGACGCAGGTTTCGCGGCTTTCTTCGAAAAGCGGCCGCGCCGCGTCGTAATCGCGCTGCGTCGCCGCCAAGACTGCGCCAGCGAACAGCAGACGCGCGCGGAGCTTGGGACGCGCCGAGGTTCCTTCCATCGCCAGAAGCCTGGCAATAGCGTTCCGGCCCTCGCTAAGATGCTCCCGTGTCTCCCAGAAGCGGAACAGGGCCATGCCCAGGCGCAGGCCCCAATCGGCATCTCTAGTTTTGGTCAGATAATCAATGGCTACGCGGAAGTTCTCGTGCTCGATTTCAAAGCGGTCGAGCCATTCGGGTTGAGCGGCTATGTCGCCAGCACCCTCTTCGGCGAGCACGAGGTAATAAGCGGCATGGGCCCGGCGAGTTATAGATTCGTCGTTGTTCTCAGCCAGGCGTTCGAGAGCATACTCGCGGATCGTAGAGAGCATGATGAAACGCGTTTCTTTGTCGGCGTGCTCGACCTGCTGTACCAGGCTCTTGTCCACGAGCGAGGCCATGCCGTCGAGCACGTCCAGGCCGAGATCGCCTTTGGCGTCGCACACGGCTTCTACGCCCTCGAGTGTGGAGCCGCCGGCAAAAATGGAAAGTCTGCGAAAGAGAGTTTGCTCGGCGTCATTAAGCAGGCCATAACTCCAGTCCACGGTGTTGCGAAGCGTTTGTTGACGCGTGGGCAGATCGCGGGCACCTCCGGTCAAGAGGTTCAAACGGTTTTCCAGGCGGGTCAGCATGGCGGACGGCGACAGCAGCTTGATGCGCGCTGCGGCGAGTTCGATGGCGAGCGGCAGTCCGTCGAGACGAGAGCAGATGGCCGCCACCGCCGGTGCGTTTTCCTTCGTCAGGGAGAATTGATTTTTTACCGCCTGGGCGCGTTCCACAAAGAGCGCTACCGCTGGAAGACGGCTAAGCACGTCCAGGGGCAATGCGGATTTGGGGTCGGGCAAAGCCAGCGGCGGGACCGGAAATTCATGTTCTCCGTAGATGTGGAGCGGCGCCTGGCTCGTGACCAGAGCCTTGATTTTGGGGCCGGCAGTAAGCAATTGCGCGATAAGGGGAGCGGCGGATACGAGGTGTTCGAAGTTGTCGAGCACGAGGAGCATGGGCTGGGTGAACCCAGCGAAGTACTCGATTAAGCTGTCCTGCGGCGAAGTATTTCCGGTTTCCCGCACGCCTACTACCTGCATGATTGCAGAAGCGATTAATCCACGTTCGCGGATCGCCGACAGACCAACAAAGCAAACGCCAGCGGTAAACTGGTCGCCGATTTCGCTCGCTACCTGCAAGGCGAGCCGCGTCTTCCCAATGCCGCCCGGACCGGTGAGGGTAACGAGGTGAACGTCGGCGCGGCTGAGAAGTTCACGGAGATCGGCCGCTTCGCGTTCCCGCCCAATGAACGCAGTGCGCTGTGCTGGCAGATTGCTGAGGCGAGGTTCGGATTCGCGGGCAGGGGCCTCGAGGAGGCGATCGCGCACCGCAGCGAGGTCTCGAGCCAAATCACGGGTGGAACCGTAGCGCTGCTTCGGGTCTTTGGCAAGGCAGCGCTCCACGATCCAGATGAACGGTGCCGGTGCCTGCAGCGTTTTTGTTCCCAAGCGCTCAGGTTCATCACGAAGGATAGAGGCCATCGTTTCGGCATGTGTCTTTTTCTTAAACGCCGGAGCCCCGGTGGCCATTTCGTAGAGCACTGACCCGAAGGAAAACTGGTCGGAGCGAAAATCGAGTTCCCCGCCGGTCGCTTGCTCCGGCGACATGTAACCGACAGTTCCCAGCACGGTTCCATGCTCGGTGATGGTGGTACTCGAATCCGAGCTGCCGCGATCGGGTCTGCAAAGTTTCGCCAGACCGAAATCCAGCACTTTGGCGGTGCCATCCCGCGAAACCATCAGGTTCTCGGGCTTTAGATCGCGATGAATAAGGCCAGTCTCGTGGGCTTTGGCCAAGCCGTCGGCAATTTGCGCCGCGATTGCCACCGACTTGCGAAATGGAATGGAGCCAGCGGCGAGCAGGGAGCGCACCGTGTCGCCCTCCACCAGTTCCATTGCGATGTAGCGCGTCCCGTTTTCGTGCCCGGTTTCATAAATGGTTACGATGTTGGGGTGGTTCAGCGCGCTTGCAGAGCGGGCCTCCTGCTCGAAACGAGATAAGGCGTCTGCTTGCGAACAGCGGTCCAGCGAAAGGGTCTTGATCGCAACCTCGCGATCGAGGCGGGTATCCCTGGCGCGATAGACGTCACCCATGCCTCCGGCGCCGAGTTTCTGAAGAATCTCGTAACTGCCGAAGCGCGTACCCGGCGATAAAGTGGAGTGCTCTGAACTTAACATGGGAGGTGAATTCATCGAACAAGCGGCGCAGATCTCGGCAGTCCAATGCGGACAGTGCTCTGATGCGCAATTCTAAGCTACCGCGAAAGACCCCAAAGGTAGCGCCCCTGGCTGCGCTTATAATATCCCAGATTTCGGAGAAGCTTGAATGGATATTCGAACGTTGCAGCGGCCCCTGAAAGATATGTACCGGCAAGACCCGGCGACCTCTCGAATCACGCTAACGGCGCGCGGGACTCAGACGGATGCGCCGATCTCTTGTTCTGTGGACTTGGGGCGGGCAATCTACCAGGCCCAGGCGCATAAAGGAGTGGGTGGCGCGGGCACCGGAGCCTGCTCCGGAGACCTGCTGTTAGGCGCTTTAGCCGCCTGCGCGCAGATCACTTGCCAAATGGTAGCCGCTGCTATGGGAATACCGACCGAGGGCATTGATGTGACCGTCGAGGGCGATCTGGATCTGCAGGGAACACTGGGAATCTCGAAAGAGGCGCCGGTCGGATTTCAGAGTATCCGCGTGGCTTTCGATATTCGCGCTCCGCAGGCAACCGCAGAACAGTTGAAAGCATTGCAGGCGAAGACGGAACAATATTGCGTGGTTATGCAAACCTTGCAGCATCCGCCGCGGATCGAAAATATATGGAAATAGCGCCCGAAGCTTGCTCTCGTTTCTTCCTTCATTTGGGCTTGATATTCTGATTTACGCGAAACAGGTTGCCGGGATCGTAGCGCTTCTTGATCTTCGCCAGGCGGTCGTAATTCTTGCCGTAGGTCGCGCGGATGCGATCCTCACCCTCTTCCATCATGAAGTTAACGTAGGCGCCGCCGGCGGAGTAAGGATGGAGCGCGTTCCAATACTCCTTTGCCCACGTAGAGATTTTCTCTTTGTTCGCGGGATCGGGGTCGACCCCTACAATCACAGAGCTCCAGGTTGCGTCGCGGTATCCCCACGGCGTGGCGCTGTTCTTAACGCGGCCAGCCGCGCCGTTGATGGGATACAGGTGCATGGTCGATTGCATCGACGGCATGGTCTTCGCGTATTTCACATGAATAGCGATGGCCTCGTCGGGTAGCGTGCGCACGAAATCTGCTTTCCAATACCAATGGTAGCCCGGGGGATAAAGGCCGTCGTGCATGCTCTGAAGCGCGGGATGCGGAATTGGGCCGACCATGTCGAGCGCCGGAGCTTTGAAGCTTCGGATCGGCTTGAATACTTTTTCACCCTTTTTGATTGGACCGGTGTAGCACCACACGATGCCGCACATTTTTTTATTGTGCAGATGCTCGGGGAACGGAGCTACCGGCGGCACGGTCAGGAAAGCAAAGAATCCATAGAGGTCATCGGGCGCTTTCACGATGAAATCGCGGTACCAGCGCATGATCTCCGTCGCGTCTTCCAGCGGCCACAGCATCGGCCCGCCGTAATCGATGGCCACAGGTTGCCCCTTGAATAGAAACGAGGTCACGACGCCGAAGTTGCCACCTCCGCCTCGCACCGCCCAAAACAGATCAGGGTTCTCCTTGGCGCTGGCGGTAACGAACCGCCCGTCGGCCAAAACCATTTCGACCGCTAGCAGGTTGTCGATGGTCAAGCCATACCGCCGCGTGAGGTAACCGATGCCGCCGCCCAAAGTGAGTCCGGCCACGCCGGTCGTCGAAATGATGCCCGAAGGAACCGCGAGACCGAACGCGTGCGTAGCATGGTCCACGTCCCGCCAGAGGGCGCCGCCGCCGACCTGCACGGTTTTTTTCTTCGGGTCCACGCGGACGTAGTTCATTGGAGAAAGATCGATCACCAACCCTTTATCGCAAACACCCAATCCGCCCGCGTTGTGCCCGCCGCCGCGGATGGACACCAGTATTTTCTGCTCGCGGGCGAACTTTACCGCCGCCATGACGTCGGCCACGTCGGTGCAGCGCGCAATCAGGCGAGGCCGCCGGTCGATCATCGCGTTGTACACTTTGCGAGCCGCGTCGTAGTTTGGATCGCTCGGCTCGATCAGCCCTCGGTGCAGGCAAGTTCTGAAATCTGCAATCGTAGCTTCGCTCAGCATAGTCAACCCCGACATTCAGAAATTTGACGTTTTTAAGCCCCAATTGACTGCGTGAATTAGTGTAGCGTCACCGGGCAGATTAGTATCCTTCGTTAAACTTGGCAAGAAGTTTCGACTTGGAGCACAGTTCGTACCCAGCAGGCCTCTTGCTTCCAACCCGTTGTAGGGCAAGTTAGATTAGAACGTTGCGCACAGGCGGAGGAAATAACTTCTGGGCGGAGCGATGGCGGTGCCAGAGAAAAGCCCGGCGAAGTCCAGGACGTTCAGGCGATTATTCAGGTTCTCAGCGTCGGCCTGCAGGCGCAGAGAGCGCGTCTCTTTCTTGTAGAGTTCGGCGCCGGCCGATATATCCACGGACAGAGTAGGCTTGATTCGTCCCTCGCTGAAGTTTATGCGGTTGACCATCTGCTGGCCATATTCCGCTAAAGCCTGGTCGTAGGTTCCCGTGAACTCGAAGGGCAAGCCACTTCCGTATTCCACTCCACCCGCAAGCCAGAAGCGCGAGGTTAATTCCCGGCGAACGCGTGCTCGCACTGTGTTGCGCTGGTCTTGGGAGTCGGGGAAGTGGCCGCTGAGTTGGGTGAGCGCATTGACAGAGTCGTCTCCGATGAAAAGGCCTCCGGTTACTGGAAACCATGCGTTGCCGACGATGTAAGAATAGCTGGCGAAACCCGAAAAGCGATTCCAGTTGGGGAGTTCAATCTTGCCTTCGACGCCATAAATAATTGCTTTGCGAAATGCGATGGGAAAGCTGACCGCGGTATTCAGGATTTGGTCATCGTCGGCAAAGTTATTTACGTAGCGGCGGAAATAGTTTGCGTCCAAGCGGAACTGGCTGAAAAAGCTTTTGCTGGCCCCGACCTCGAAGTAGTTGCCGTGCGAGGGTTCTACCGGAAGCCGCAGCACGTTGGGGTTCAGGACAGTTACCTGGGCTGAACTTGCCAGGAGAATGTTTTCGAATGAAGGAGTTTGAAAAACCCGATCGTACGAGGCATGGATGATTAAGTTGGCTGAAGAAAAATAACGTCCTACAGAAATGCGCGGGCTAAGCGCATTCTGGTTCACAACCAACTGATAGTGATCCCAGCGCAAGCCGGCATTGACGGTCCATTTTCCGAGATGAATTAGATCCTGGATGAAGGCGGATTGTTCAAGATCAGGCCGGTTGCCCGTGAAGGAGAAGGTCGATGGAGTGCCGGGATTGAACGGGTAATCGGGGTCATTCGGATTTGCGGTGATGAGGTCGCGGAAGTTTTCGTGGAGAAAGAGGTTGTCGGATTCTACGCCGGCCTTCCATTCGTGGCGCCCGTGATGGATGGAGAGGGCGGAGTTGAAGTATCCTTCCTTAAAATTGTTGTGCAGAAAAGCAGCAATGGGCCACGCGCCATTGTTGGAATTGAGATCGTCGGAGTTGTCGCGGACCATCCCTCGAATATTGATCAGAAAGTGGGGCGAGAAGATGCGCTGATAAGAAGCGATGCCCATGGTCTCAAAGTTGCCGCCAGTCTGGAGTTGTGGCGTTGTGCCCGGAGGATTTCGGAGCTGCGGAAACTGCTGAATATCTTCGTTAGGAATTTCATAGCGCGCAAGTTCATGGCGGACGCTAAGCGTGATCCGATCATTGGCGCTGATGTCGCGATCGTAGCTCATGGAGAAGTCGCCGGTCGTACCGCGGTTCGTATAGTTCTCGGGAACGACAGGGTTAAGGTAGCGAGCAGTCATGCTTCCGGACGCGGTGGCTCCGAGTGTGTTGTGGCCCCAGGAATCCTGAGCGCTGGCAAAAGCGCCGGCTGTCTCGAAGCTCCCACCCGATAAAACGATCTGGCCATGCAGGCCTTGCTGGGAGTCGCGCACGGTGTTGATCTCGATCACGCCGCCCATTTTGCGCCCGTATTCGGCGGGGATGCCGCCCGTGTAAATCGTGAGGGAATCGATGTCGTCGGCATCGATTTCCGGCCCGAAGCTGGGCGAGCGATTGTCTGTTAGGGGAATGCCGTCGACGACGAATTGAGTTTGATACTCCGAGCCGCGAGGATGGAGCACGGCGTTGCCTTCATAGAGCCAGCCGGGCTGAGAGTTGATGAGGTCAGGAAGAGACCGGCCTGGAAGGGATGCGGGGCGATCGGTAATAGCCTTGGCGTCGAGATGATTGATGGTGGTGGTGCGTTCAGGATCGAGCAGCGTAGTTTCGGCCGTAACATTTACGGCCGTGCTGAGGGCTTCAATGTTGAGTTTGACGAGGTACTCGGTTGGGAGCGCCGAGTGAATCTCGATGATCCCCTCGAATGGAGAGAAGGATTCGCGCTGGACACGCAAACGATAGCGGCCGAACGGAAGGTTGCGAGCGATCAGTTCTCCGGAGTCGTCGGTGGAAAAGGAGCGCTGAAACTGGTTCGCGTCACTGGAAAGTTCTATAGACGCCTTGATGGCGAGACCGTCAGGGCCGGTGACTTGAACGCGAAGCTCTCCGACATTACTCTGCGCCAGGAGCGGAAGAGCGAGCAAGAGAATACCGAAATGGAGCGCTGAGCGCACGGCATCGAGTGAAGATCCATGCTATCAGTTTCACCGATGCACATTGGAATCCGCCATTCCTACTCTAGAGTCACTTGGTCGGCACTCCTCTTGGGGTGACATCGGCATCGACCAGCCCCATAACCCATTTAATCGCGCCGATGTACATCTCTTGCAGCCGGGGATCATCCCAGTTGTCTCTGGGGTGGCCGAGGGTGGAGTAATATACGTGCCCCTTGCCATACATCTTTGCCCAAGTCACCGCGAAATCACGATCCGTTCTATGGACCTTGGGATTCGACAATTCCAGCTTGCTTGCGTCGAGGCGCATCAACACTCGTACTTTGTCGCGCGAGTAATTTCTGATCTGGTAGATCTCGTCCCGAAGAACAAAAGAGTGGGGCCACTGCTGCATGCCGGGAAAGAGCGGATCCTCCACAATGATCGGAGCATCGAACGTTCCCCAGGGATGCTCGTCGAAATAGCCACCGATCATCTCCCCATATTCAGGCCAGTTGGTAAAGGTGATAGTTGCGCTGTGCACGCCGATGAAGCCTTTGCCGTCATCGTGGACGAAAGATAAAAGATCGGCTTTCTGTTGCGCGTCCATTTCGAGGTCTCCGCCTGTAAAGAAGAGAACCGCGTCAAAATCGTTAAGGTTCCTGGCGTTGAATTCAAGCTTCTTTTTAGTGAGCGCTTCGGTGTCGGTACGGATTGTGGTATCCCATAATCCCGTCTTATCGCCGAGCCGCTCGATGGTGGCCAGAGCATGCGAAACAGATTCGTGGCGATAACCTTTTTCCTCCCCCACTACAAGAAGATGCTTCTTCGGCGAAGCGTTAGCCTGCCCCGAACAGATGCCGCTGAGTGAAAGCACGAGCGCTAAGAGAATCGAACGTTTAATCATCTGGACCTTCTTTACGCTTTCATTTCGGTCATTTCCATTTACCGGAACCTTCGACGATCGTGACGTAGCGGTCGATCGGAAGTTCGGTGATGCGCTCGGTCTTGCCGCTCGGCTGCGGCCATTGTATTTCCAGCCAATCTAGCCTGGTTCGTTTGCCGATGCCCAGCACCATACGCGGGTCATGAGAGGACAGGAAACTTCCGCCGCCGACTTTCATTCGCTGCCGCTTCAGATCTCCCGACTGATAAGTCATGCGTGCACCGATGGCGTCGGGGTTCGATTTTCGGCCGACGAGGTTGACTCCGAGCCAATGGTTTTGGCTGCCAACCTTGTTGCGCAAGAGAACAGGCTCGCCGTCGAGGAGGGAGATAAGAACATCGATTCCGCCGTCATTGTCGAAGTCTCCGATTGCCATGCCACGCGCTGATAGGGGTTTGGCGAATACCGCGCCGCTCTGCGCGCTCACATTCTCAAATGACTTTCCATTGTGATGAAACAACAGTGGCGGCTCTTCATAGGTGACTTCGCCGTGCAAAGTCGAGATGAGGTCGTCCGGATTCCCGTTGGCCAGCAGCAGATCGAGATTGCCATCGTTGTCGTAGTCAAAAAACTTCAAGCCCCACCCGCTCATGAATTTGCTGGCCTTGCCGATGCCGGTGGGAAGCGCCACGTCATCAAAAGTTTCGTCATGATTGTTTTTATAAATGGCGTACATTTCGCGATCGAGGTTGGCCACGAACAGGCCCATCCATCCGTCGTTCTCAAAATCGGCGGAATCCACACCCATACCGGATCGCGCTCGGCCTGTGTCGCTATAGGCAACTCCGGCAGTCTCGGCAATCTCCTCGAATTTTCCCTTGCCGCGGTTGACGAAGAGAAAATTCGGGACTGTGTCATTGCTGACCCATAAATCCATTAGCCCGTCATTGTTGATATCGGTCGCCACCACGCCCCATACTTTGCCAAGGTGGCTGGCGATCCCGGATTCCTTGCTGACGTCGGTGAATGTGCCATCGCCATTATTGCGGAAGAGCCAACTGGGCATCGGCGAATAAACTTTAGGAATGCAATAGTGCAGCCGGCCATCCTCGTGGATGCCGCAAGGCTTATTCAGTTCTCTGCTGAAATCCACGAACCGCCCCACAAACAGGTCGAGCCGGCCATCATTGTCATAGTCGAACCAGACCGCGCTCGAAGCCCAGCCAGGGGCCGCCACTCCCGCCTTGTCGGTGACATCAGTGAAGGTGCCGTCGCCATTGTTGTGATAGAGAATGCTGCGGCCGTATTGCGTCACATACATGTCGGGGAAACCGTCGCCGTCATAATCGCCCACCGCGACGCCTTGCCCGTAGCCGCCCGCAGACACTCCCGCCTTTTCGGTGACGTCGGTGAAGGTTCCGTCGCGATTGTTCTTATAGAGGGCGTTGCGCAGCGGCGGGTTCGGATTGAAGAAATCGCACTTCCCGCTGTTTACCAGGTAAATGTCCATCCAGCCATCGTTGTCGTAGTCGAGAAATGCGCATCCCGAACCTGAGCTTTCAGGAAGATATTTCTCGGGAGACTTTCCACTCGAATGGACCCACTTGATGCCACTCTTTTCCGGAGCCACCTGCTCGAAAGGGAACTGCGAAGAATCGGGCAGGGCAAATCGCCCCCAACGCGGCAGAAGCAGCGATCCGGCCATCATTCCGGAGACGAAGTCGCGGCGCGTCAGTTGGGTTAGAGGGGGCCGACTCGGCATTTTCATTCAGTTTACGCCAGACAACTTGCAGATATTCGGAGTATTGGTAGCCGATGAGGTGAGCACAAAACTATTCCGGCTTCTCCGGTCCCTGGGCGGAAGTGAGGCTGCGGTGAATGGCAAATTCCTTTTCGGCTTCATCCTTATGGCCGGATCTTGCCAGGGCCGTCGCCAGGGCGTGGTGGACCTCCGGGTTTCTGGGCATGAGGTGCTCCGCTGTGCGCAAGGGCGGAATAGCCTCTTCATATTTCTTGAGAGTAACCAGGCAAGAGCCCAGACCCAGATAGGCCTCCGCGAAGTTGGGATTCAGCTTGGCTGCCTGGGAAAATCGCGAGATCGCCTCATCCCAATTCTCGTCACGCCGGGCAAGTTCTCCCAAAATGTACTGAGCATCGGCGTTGTTCGGATCGATCTGAAGTTCCTTCAGGAATTCCTGCTTGGCACGCTCCGGAGCGTCAGGGCCGGCATCCGGCCGCGAGAGCAGCAGTCTGCCCAGCAGGAAGTGAATGCCGCGGGCGTTCGGGTCCTTTTCGATGATCCCTTCATATTCCAGCTGGGCTGGTTCCCACTTGCCCTGCATTTCGAGGGCTTCAGCATTCAACTTATGAGCGGCAATGGATTGCGGAGCAGTGCGGCCAAGATCCTGGGCGGTTCGCGTGGACAGGTCGGAGTAGGCGTGGACGACGACAAAGAGTACGTCCGGGTCGCGAGCGAAACTGTTTGTTGAGCAAGCGAATGAAGTCGATGGTGGAGTCACGATCATCCACCGCCAAAGCGCAGCGGACGCCGAGCACGCCCGCTTGTTTTCGGGTGGCGGCAGGGAACTGGCCGTCATCGCATGCTTGAGTGCAGAAATGGCTTCGCGGCAATGTCCTTGCTCGGCCAGGCTGAGCGACTTTCTCTGGTGAGCAGGCCGATCGGGGTGAAGTTGAGACTTTTGCTTGCTGCGCCAGCCCGATTGGACCAGACCACAAACAGATTACGAGAAAAAGCGCGGCCTTCCCCAAGTATTTAGACTTCATGACTTGAGCTTGCGAGGGTCCCTCTCTGAAAATTGGGAGCAAGAAAAATGAAGCACAAAAAAATGATGCAGGCGATATGACTCGCCTGCATCATTATACGTGTGAGGTTTTCAGTAGTAGAGTTTCAGCGCCAGCTGTATGTTCCTTGGGGGTTGGGCGCTGGTAATCTGTCCCATCGTGGAACCCAAGCCCATGTTGGGTGCGTTGTATTGGACATGGTTGAAGGCGTTGATGAAGTCGGTTCGGAACTGCAACCGGAATCGCTCGGTAATCGGGAAATCCTTATGCAGACTCAGGTCAACGTCGGTGTAATGTGGCGAACGCAGATCTCGAGTTGCGGCGAGCAGTTGCCGAAGGTTCCAAGCTGCGGGTTGTGTGAATTGTCCATTATTGGTGAACCACTGACGGCCAACTCCCGGTATGAATGTGTTCGTAATGGACGGGACGCCGCTGCAGTCAGGTCGCGCACCACGGCTGTAGGTACCAGACTCATCCACGGCTCCTTGCGGCGGCATTGGCCAGCCAGTACGGAAGGAAACGATGGGGCTGACCTGCCCATCCACCAATCACTCCATTGACCGCCGAATTGACGTTCTTTCCCAACATGCTTGCCGCGGCCAAAGGGAAGATCATAGATGGCATAGGCCGAAACGACATGAGTGGCATCGTAGTAGCACGGCGCATACTCCGATTTCTGATCGTAGACGTTCTGCCAGTACGCTGATGCACTGAGAGCGTTGCTCCACGCTCCGTAGTACCCGGTGCTGTCAGACATGCACTTGGAGAGCGTATATGCGACTTGGTACTGCAAACCGTGGGTCATCTGCTTCTGCAGCACGGCTTGCAATGAGTTGTATCTCATGTTGCCGTTGGACTTGGTGCCGGAAACCTCGCGCCCGGAGTGTCAGACGTCGGAGTGCCCCCGCCGAGGACGCTGTAGAGCGCCGGGTTGGCGGCGAAATAGGGGCTCGGCGCCGTGGCCCCGCCGGGGAGCAGCACCCTCTGCGCGTAGTCGAATGGCACCATCAAGTGAATTCCCCGCTGCCCTACGTATCCGACTTGAAGGGTGGTGTTGCCGGCAAATTGGTGCTGGACGGTCACGTTCCACTCGTCGGCGATCGCAGGCTGAACCTTCGGATCCCAGACTCGCAGGAAAGCTCCTGAGTAGCAGGCGTACCCCGCCGAAGCTGCGCACGAGGCTGACGATGCCGCAGCCGCAATTCCATCCGTCGAGTTGGTGGGAGGAAGTAAAGCACCGGACGCGGTGGTCGAATTGATTTCCGCCGGAGTAAATGGCGGATTCAATGTCAGGCGAAGGTTTGTGCCAGTTCCTTCCAGGTAGGACGAAATGGTGAACGCGCCGCGGATTACGGTGTGGTCACCCAATACCGCCGGCGTCCACGCGAAACCAATGCGAGGCTGGAAGTCTTTGCCTCCCTAGATTCCGTTATAGAGGCCGCGGCTGGCTCCGTTTTGGCCGGCGAGATCAATATTACCGGTAGCAATGTTGTAATTCGCCTGTTGATTCTTGGATTCAACCCACGGGGTGTGCGCATCATAGCGCAGACCGAGGTTCAACGGTCAGTCGATCGGTGACGCGCCACGTGTCTTGCGCATAAATTCCGATGACGTTGCTGGATTGCTGCCAGGTCTTTCCCGTACTGACGCCGCGACCGTATGAGTCGTTGAGGCCGAGCACAAAATCGGCGCCGCCGTCACCGCCAGTACCTGCAATCCCGGAACTGGTGAATTGTCCGTTGAAGTCCATGAAACCCAGTTGACCGTTGTTGCCGGCGTAGAAGGTCTTGATGATCTGACGCCAGTATTGGCCACCAAACTTGAAGGTATGCCGCCCGTGATTCCAGCTCACTCCATCCTCGATCTGCCATACATGGTCATCGAAGTTCTCGGTACTCTCTGCGGCGCCGAGGTTGCTAACGAGCGGAATTGTGGAAGTTAATCGCAAGCAGACCGGGGAGAGTTCCAGGGTTGCCGTTGCCGATGCCCAGCGTGTTGCCGAACTGCCCGACGCCCGATGCCCAGGCTGTCCCGCTATTCACCGTGACGTGGCTCCAACCGAAGCGGGCGTCATTCACCAGGTTGTTTCCGATGGTGCGAGTCCAGTCACCGACGGTGTTGTAAATCGGCGTGGTTGAAATAGCCATTGGACAACAGTGCCTGCGAATTATTCGATGGATTGTTCTGATAAGCCCGCGTGAACCGATAGGAAATATTGTCTTTTTGCGTAGCCTTAAAGTCGATCTTCAGATCGCCCTGATCGACGTTCTGGGCAGAATTGACAATATTCACCGCGTTGCTTTGCAGTCGCCGTACCGACTGGGGAAGGATACAGCGACGAAGCAAATAGCGCGCTCGCCACCGGGCTGATCATGGCGGCCGGAATCACGTTGTTCGGAAAGGGATTGGCGCGTTGCGGCGCGGCGGCGAACGGGAGTACATGGCGCGGTAAACGATGCACACGGGTTGTATAACTGAACTCCCGTTCCCTTCGTGCGGATTCCGCAGTTGCCGACGTCGAAAGTCCGCCACCGTCGGTGCAGAGAGCGCCGAAAATCGCCGCCACGCTCAGCCGGCGTGAACACCGTATTCGAGCCGGCCGAACTCGGAATGTCAAATCGCTGCGCCTGATAGTCGGCGAAGAAGAACAGCTTGTTCTTGATGATCGGTCCGCCGAACGTGCCGCCGTACATGTTCCAGCGAATCTTCTGCTTAGGCAGAGGAGCCCACGCCCCGTTATCTGGTCCACGTGAAGATTATTCGACCAGCTGTTGGCGTTGAGAACGTCGTTGCGGAAAAATTCCCAGACATCGCCGTGAAACGAGTTGGTGCCTGATTTGATCGTCGCGTTGACGATGCCGCCTTCAAAGTTGCCGAACTCTGCCGGGGCGTTATTCGTAATCAGGTTGAACTCCTGGATCGCGTCCGGGGCCGGCGTGTAACCCAGCAGGTTGTCCGACACCTGGTTGTTGTCCATGCCGTCGAGCAGGAAGTTGTTGGCCTGCTCGCGATTGCCGTTGATCAGCGGACGGCCACCGTAACCGCCGGTGTTGTTGCCGTTATTGAAGCTGCTGGGATCGGTCGAAACCGCGCCCGGCGCGAGCAGAGTCAGTTGCACGTAGTTGCGCGAGGCCAGGGGAAGATTGTCGTTGGTCGCGGCGTTGATGACGGTGTCGACCTGCGTGGTTTCGGTTTCCAGAACCGGCGCTGCGCCGGTCACTTCCACCGTTTCGCTCGTCTGGCCAACCTTCATGCCAACGTCGACACGCGCCACCTGATTCACCGCGAGCACAAATGGCGCGTGCGAGGCCAAGGCGAATCCGGATTTTTCGACTTTCAAGGTGTAGGTTCCAACCGGAAGTTGGGCGATTCGATACAGGCCGGAATCGTTGGTCACGTCGGTAAAAGTGAGGCCGCGCTCCTGGGACGTTGCGGTGACGGTCGCTCCGGGGACGGCTGCGCCACTTGGATCCGTGACAGTGCCGGTTATGGAAGCCGTGACTTCCTGCGCCCATGCGTGTTGGGACATTCCGGCGGCAGCCACGATGGTGAGCAATACAAGCAGTGAGCGGAAACATACACTTGACAGTCGTCTCATCACAGAACCCTCCTCGAAACCAAACAAATAACGGTAGGGTCATGCTATATAGCGGAAGGCCGACGGTCGTCAAGAAAAAAATACATTCGAAGGCCGTTTTTTTAAATGGAATTGTATTAGGCTGGGACTTAAACCTCCAGATCGGGTAGATTATGATTTGTCGAACGGTGAATTCGCCGATGGACGTCTCGATGTAAGCCTATATAAATGAGTACTGTGCAAAGAATTTCATCGGCCTTGTCGTTATTCCCTAGCGAGGCGCCGCCATATTCCAGCAGTGGGCAGCGGCTGTAGCCGACGCTTCACCGCCCTCAGTCGGCGCAGTTTTCTGTTGGAGCACTATAGCACTTTGTAGTATTGTGCACTTTCGCAGGGAGTGTTCATGTTACAGCTCCGGAAGAACGGACTGCCCGCCTACAAACGAATTCAGGGTACGATTGTCAAACTTCTCAAGTCGGGACAACTGAAACCCGGCGACATCGTCGACTCCGAGCGCGAACTGGCGAAGATTCATGGGGTTAGCCTCATGACAGCCCGCCACGCTCTGGCCGGACTAGAGCGCGAAGGTGTGGTCGTGCGGCGTCGTGGGGCTGGTACGTTCGTCGCCCCGCCGAAGATTCATTTCAACAAGTTGATGAGTTATACGGAGCAGATGTCGGGCCGCGGCATGCCCGTCTCATCGAAATTGCTCTCTCTGGATTTGATCGACACGGAGCCAGGAGGTTGCCGCGCGTCTGGCGTTGCCCGCCGCCAGCAGCCTGATTAAGATCGAACGGCTTAGACTAGGCGGGAATGAACCTTTTGCCATCGAGACTTGCTACTTATCCGCCGATGAGTTCGCGGGCCTGACACAAGTCCAAGTTGGACCGGAGCTCGCTTTTTTCCATCCTGGAACACGATTACGGGCTGGAGATCGCACATGCCGACGAAGAAGTCGACGCTACAACGGTCGATTCGCAGAGCGCCCGGCTTCTGGGCGTTGTTCATGGCTCGGCCGTACTTCGTATTCGCCAGAAGATTTATTCCACCAAAGGCAAAGTCGCGATATACGTGCTCGGCCTCTACCGATCGGACCGCCACACTCTGTTCATCCGCAGATTCCGCTAGCGGGATGTTGGTCTCGCATCCGGCTTGGGACTAGCTTTCAGATGCACGCGGCCGGCAATGTGCAGGTCCGGAATTACGAACTCGGTAAATCCATTATTTTTTACCGTCGGGAGGGATTCGCAACATGGATGCTCCGGCGACTCGTAGCGGACGGAAGAAAACGATCCTTTGACCTGTACTTGCAGTCGAAGCGGGTCTTCAGCATAGTTGACGAGTTCAAGCTCTTTCACGACTCCGTCTGGCTCGCTGTAAGGTACCGCAACGGTCGTCAATCCATTCCATAGACTAAGCAGTGCATTTTGTGTCCCAAGGAGCCGGCGGATGTCTTGGGCAAAGGTCTCGGGATCTGAGACCGGTTCTGAGAGTTCAAGCACTTTGCCTTTTCCAATGGAATAGGAGATCGTGTGTTCATTCATCTCGGACGGAAACGCCGTTTTGCCATGGATAAGCGCCGTGCGCGTCCACGATTACGACGGTCTTCCCTTGAGTGGCAAGGTCGGTGATTCGCTGGGAAGTTGGTTGATCCGGCTTTGCGAACACGACTAAAACGTCGAAGCTGTGAAGGTCGTCCGATCGCAGATCTGCAGGACGGAACACCTTGAATGGAATATTGTGGCGCGCCAGAAGATTCATGGCTTCGTCACTGGTTTCGAGATCATCTACCACGACTGCAACATTGGCAGCGGCTTTCAATTCTCGCTCCGGGCGATCCGAGTAAAACTTTGCGTAGAGCCGCACCTGGTTCCACAGAGCCCAGGCCTGCGGGTCGTGTTGGCTGAGACCTTTCTGCAGGCGATCGTCTAGTTCCAGGATTAGGTCCGCATGAAAAGCTCCGGCCTCAGCCACTGCCAGCGAGTAATCGTCAGCAGTGAGGAGCGGGCGATCCTGTCCGGGGTCCGACGGTTCGGGCCACGAAAAGGTGTACATCGGCACCTGTCCTACACGAAATCTCTGCGCAACTTTGACCAGCGCGAGGTTCGTGTCAATCCACGGCTGAGCAGTGGGACTCGATACTTGCAACACTGAGCCTCGCTTGACGACCAAACTGCCCCGCATCTGCGGCTGCTTGCCATCGGCATCGAGTACTAAGAATCTGAGTTTGGGGTGAGCCGATCTTAGTTTGGAGAGAGATTTCTCCGGGTCTGTGACCTCATGCTGGGAGAGAGTAACAATGATCCCCGCCACGCCAGCGGCAGCAGTTTTGGCTGCCTTTGCGGCTTGGTCTAACGAAACTTCGAGATATACCTGATAGCCTTGCGCGCGGGCCGCCTTCAACTGCGCCGAAAAATTGTCACTTGAGGAGAGCACTATATTGCTCACGCCCAGTTCCTTCGCCGGCGGCAGAGGGGAATTGTTCCCCTGCACGAAAACTTCGCTCCATGCAAACGTGGGGCCTAGAAGGAAAATCCATACGATGATGGCGTTGCGAAAGCTCATGAAATTTGCCGAGACTAGGATCTGCCTACAAATTTCTGCCAAGAAAAATTTGCGGACCGCCGGTCACTGTTTCCACTTGCGCCTCAGGTGAAATCCAAACGGCCGAGAAGCCTGGCATACTCCTGACCAACTCCTTGCTCTTAGCCGGACCGAGTAGCAGCAAGGTTGTCGAAAGTCCGTCCGAGTCCGTGCCGGTCTTCGTAACCACACTGACCGCAAAGTCTGTTTTCAGCGGCGTCCCCGTCTCCGGGTCCACGATATGGCCAGCGGAATGCTTCCCCAGCAAACTAGGAGCTGTTTGCTCCGACGTGGACACACTGTCATCCGAGAGCATGACCTGCGGATCTACCTGGTTGGAGGGATCTCTCAAGTGGACAAGCCAGCCTTTCTGGTTCGGAGGAGACCCCATTCCTAAGATCGTGCTTCCCCCCGCATTGATTAAAGCGTCGCGGATTCCCAGAGAGTGCAAAACATCGGCCGCCCGATCTACGGCGTAGCCTTTGCCAATGGCGCCCAGGTCCAACTGCAGACAGGGTGACCTAAAACTAATCCGATCCGGAGGGATTAGTTCGATTTTTTCATAGCCGACGCACGCCCGAGCATTTTCTTGCTGGACCTGCGAAGGTATGTTTTCCCCGCCCAGCGCGGCCTTCCACAAATTCACCAACGGCGCAATGGTGATGTCAAACTTTCCGCCAGACAAAATGGAAAACTGCACCGCTTGCTCAATCACACGATATAAATCGCGCGGGACTTCTTCTTCGTGAAAGTGAGCCGACCGATTCAACTTGCTCAGAGGGCTGTCCGGTTTGTAGTTACTCAGCAGATCATCCAGGCGGACGATTTCCTGAAAGGCCTTCTCGATTGCATTCGAGGCGTGTTCGGAGGATTGGTCATAGGCAGCGATTTCGAAGATCGTGCCCATGACGTACTTCTTTTTGTAAACCAGGACCTGATTTTCAGAGCTCTGGAGTAAAGAGGCGATCAGGAAGAAGCCGACCAGCACTGTGGCTCGTGGCTTATCGCAGCGCATAGACCTCACCGCTCAGACTTGTTAGATAGATTGTGTCGCCAGCGAGCACGGGAACTGACTGAATTGCCTCACCGAGGCCGGCCCTCCACAAAACTTTGCCGGTTGCAGTGTCCAGCGCGAGTGTGCCTCCAGCTTGAATGCAGACCACACCGTCACCGATCACCGGAGGCGCGATTACGATCTCGCCCACAGTGGTCTTCCAGCGCAAGGCTCCTGTTTGAGTTTCTAATGCATACAGAAACCCGTCCTTGCTGCCGAAGACGGTCAGGTCGCCGGAAACCGCCGGTGAAGACGCAATGCCCAACCCGGTTTCGTACTTCCAGCGGACCGCTCCGGTGCTGGCGTCCATCGCATAAAACCAGAAATCTTCAGAGCCGATAAGAACAAGGTCCCCTGCCACAGCGGGTGACGAGTCGATACCGTTGCCCGTAGCCGTACTCCACACTATTTTCCCGGAGGAGGTGTCGAGACTATACATTTTGCCGTCTCCGCAGCCTACGTATAGCTGACGCTCGTCCGCATAAATTGTGGAATAGATTCTCCCGCCAAGTTCCTGCACCCAGCGAGTGCGTCCGGTCACCATGTCAACGGCGTAAACTCGCGCGTCGGCGCTTCCAAAAAACACAATTCCACTTCTAACGACGGGAGAAACCCAGACCTCATCGCCCGTCGTCACCTCCCAGAGTTTGCTTCCGGCGTGCCGATCCACTGCGTACACCTTGCCATCATCACACCCGAACAGAATTCTTTTGTCGGACAACGAAGGCGTGGAATGAATCTGGCCTCCCGCCTGAAATTTCCATTTCGATGTGCCCTTGTCGGCGTCGATGGCGTGCAACATGCCGTTAATGCAAGTGAGATACAACGTTCCCTCGAACAAGATCGGCGCGGAACGGACAGCGCCGCCGGTGCGAAGTTGCCAAATCGCTTTTTCCGGCGCCCTCCCCGAATGTTGCCCGTGCCCTCCGGTGCGAGCATTGTCGCTTAGCAGCGTGGGCCAGTCTCCGGGCGGGTTGGACTTAGCTGCTTCCGTCGTCATTCCTTCACGCTGAGATGGTGCGGTGATCGATCTGCTTCAAGTCTCCGACACCGAGGCCGAGTTTCCCGGCTTCGGCGATGTGTCCGGGCTGGCGATAAAACAAGTTTTTCGTCGCGTCGTGGTAGAACTCTTCGCTATTGCCGGTAATGCTATTCGGATCGTGTTGCCACACGGAGGGCGCGCCCCGCTCGCGTCGCTTCTTTTCAATCGCCTCAAGTTCAATCGTATCCATGGCCACCGGATCCGTCGCCACCAGCAGCAGCCCCGCCTGGTCGATGAAATCCTGCACTTGCGTGAGCGGACCGCCGTGCCACACCTGCCGCATGCCGTCCATGATGTGCAGAACCGCCTTCGATCGTAACGGTTCGATTGTGCACATCAACCCAATGAGCGGATTGGTGAAGGAATATGGCGCGCGGTGGGAACGCGCCACATTGTTGAATGTTCCGTACGCCAGATTCTTGAGAGCTCCCGTAACTCCGGACGCCGAGTGGTCCTTCATCGTGGGAACGTTGATGATCTTTGTGACCACCTGAGAAACGATGCTTGCCATGTAAGACCGCGTTTCCCACTCGCCGAAAAAGTTGGCCGTGCAATAAGCATTCGTGTCGTAACCGGAAGAATCCCGGAACGCGTCCTGAATGCCTACGACGCGGACGCCGGGAGGCAGCAGCGCTTGATAGCTGCCGATGTCCATCTCGTACGAATAGCGGTCATAGACCAGGATGTTGCGCGCAGGAACTCCAATCGATTGAAGTGAGCCGATGATCTCGCGCAAAATTTCAGGAGACGAGCAGCAAGCGGGCGCACCGGATGGGTTTATTTTTATTCCAACAATATCGCTGGGCTCCACAAATTTTGCCCAAGCCGACGGCGCGGATTTTTCTCCAGTCAGTTCTACCATCGCGTGCTCCAGCATACGGCGCACGGCTGGCTGCGAAACCCGATTTCGGACGATTGAGCTTGGATCATGAACCTCGACAACGCGGCCCGGAAACAAGCCCGGCATGCCAAGCGGGGAAGCTTTGTAGCTTGGTAAGCCGTGAAGTTCGATGGGCGGGACTTCAGGCCGCGGAGCCTCGTCTGCACGCACCATCGGATCGAGTCCCTGCACCAGCAGCGACGCACTTCCAATGCAGCCCGCCTTGACGAAAGTACGTCGATCCATGCGTCAGTCCCTGATCCGCAATCCAAAGTTCGGCGGATTCGAATTCCGCAACAGGCGATCAGATTACGACAGCGATGATGTCCATTACAACCTCGGCACGAGATTGACGCGTCGGCGATGGTGACAATCTCCTCTCCAGTGGATACACTTTCGCTTCGAACAAAGACAAGAAGGTGCCAATGCGGAACTTCATGAAGATGTCATTCGCAATCGTTGCTGCACTCGTGATGGTCGCCGGACTTCCCGTCGCAATGCTGGCACAAGCCGCAACTCGTTACGACCTGTTGTTAAAGGGCGGCCACGTAATCGACCCGGCCAATCACATTGATGAGGTACGCGACGTGGGCGTTCTTCAGGGCAAGATCGCTGCAGTCGAAAAAAATATTCCCGCCGACCAGGCCGGAAAGGTCGTGGATGCCTCGAACCTTTACGTTACGCCCGGGCTCATTGACATTCACTATCATGTGGGCCATGGCGGGGCGCCTGTGAACTGGTTCGCGCCCGACGCGCGAGCGCATGCTCTGCCACTGGGAGTTCCGGCGGACCTGGCACTGCAGTCCGGCGTGACCACCATTGTGGATGCCGGCACCGCCGGGGCGGAAACATTTCTCCAGGAAAAAGAAGAAGTCATTGACCGGTCCCGCGTGCGCGTGCTGGCATTTCTGAACATCGTCGCCAATGGCATGAACGGTGGCCTTGAGCAAAGCGTAGACGAGATGGATGTGAAGCTTTGCGTCGACACCATCAAGAAATATCCCAACCTGATTGTTGGAGTGAAAACGGCACACTACTGGACGGGTCAGCCCTATGATGGGGAACACGTGCCGTGGGCTGCGGTCGATCGCGCCATTGAATGCGGAATTCTCACCAACAGTCCGGTCATGTTCGATTTCTGGCCGCGGCCGGAAAGAACTTACGAAGATCTGATCCTGAAAAAAATGCGGCCGGGCGACATTCACACGCACGTTTTCGCCCAGCAATTTCCCATTATTCTTTCCGACGGCAAACTCAATCCCGCCCTTGCAGAGGCGCGTGCGCGCGGCGTCATTTTCGATGTGGGACACGGCGGCGGCAGTTTCTGGTTTCGGAATGCAGTTCCCGCTGTAAAGCAAGGATTTGTACCCGATTCCATCTCTACCGATTTGCACATGGGCTCTTACCTGACTGTCAGCATGACTAATGTGATGTCAAAATTCCTGGCCATGGGAGTGCCCTTGGAGGATGTCATTCGCCGCTCCACTGTCAATCCGGCAAAAGAAATTCACCGGCCCGACTTGGGGACATTATCGATCGGCCAGGACGCGGATATTGCGGTGCTGGAATTGGCGCAAGGCCATTTCAGCTACATTGATTGCGGTGTCGCCAGAATGGACGGGAATGTGCGTCTGACGGCCCGCCTGACGATTCGTGCGGGACGCATTTCCTACGATCCTTCCGGCCTCAGTATGGTCGAGTGGGAAAAAGCGCGTCCGCAATATTTCACAATTCCTAGTGGCGAGGGAGCGAAGCCGTCGCGGGCGGACGATTTTCCGCGAGATTGAATCTGCAATTTCAATTTTTTTACAGGGGGCAAAGCATGCGACAAATGAGTCGGCGAAAGCTGTTACGCAACGGAACTCAAGCGGTTCTCGCCGGAGGCGCGGCGCTATCGGGAATCGACAGCCTGGAGCCTCGGGCATTTTCCAAATCGGCGCCGCAAGCTGTTGACTATTACCAGAAACTCGGGGTCACTCCGTTCATCAATGCGGCTGGCACCTACACAGTCCTTTCGGCCTCTACGATGCCAGACGAAGTTCAGGCCGCGGTCAGCCTGGCGTCGCGACAGCCAGTCAATCTTAACGAACTGCTCGACGCCTCCGGAGCCTACCTGGCCAAGCAACTACGATGTGAGGCGGCATTGGTCACCGCCGGCGCTGCCGCCGCGCTTGTCGTCGGAACGGCGGCTTGCGTCACGCTCGGAAACGATCAGGCCATTCTTAACATTCCCTCTGACATGGCCGGCCTGAAGAACGAAGTCATCGTGCAGAAATCGCATCGTTATGATTATGACCATGCCCTGCGCAATTGCGGAATCCGCTTCGTGGATGTGGAGACGCTTGAGCAATACGAACAGGCGTTCAACGAGCGTACGGTGATGGCCCACTTTTTCAACGCCGGCTCCGGAACAATCAGCCGGGAAGATTGGGTGCGCGTCGCTCATCAACATGGAGTCCCGTGTTTCAACGACGCGGCTGCCGATGTCCCGCCAATTTCCAACTTATGGAACTACACGCAGATGGGGTTTGATCTGGTCACGTTTTCCGGAGGCAAGGGGCTGCGCGGGCCGCAGTGCACCGGCTTACTTCTGGGTAGGAAGGATCTGATCGAAGCGGCCAAGAAAAATAATTCGCCAAATTCAAACACCGTTGGCCGTGGAATGAAAGTGGCGAAAGAAGAGATTGTCGGCCTCGTCGCCGCCGTCGACTGGTTCCTCAAGCAGGATGATTCCGCCATTGAAGCGGAGTGCCGGCAGCGCGCCGACCATATTGCTAAACAGTTAAGCTCGCTCCCCACGGTGCAAACTCAAGTCTTCATTCCTGAAGTCGCGAATCATGTTCCGCACCTGCTGATAACTTACGACCAGAATCGGATCAAGGTTACGCGGCAGCGGAGGTCATGAAAAAAATGCGGGAAGGCAAGCCGCGGATCGAACTGAATCCATCCACCGGCGGGGCTCCTGCGAGCGCTGGATTGCCTGGCGGACCCAATACGATTGTCGTCGGCGTATGGATGTTGCAGCCCGGCGAAGACATGATCGTTGCCAGGCGTTTGCAGGAAGTTTTGCGGGAAGGGATGGGCGCGTAGGGAAGGGAGTTGCCAGTTGGACCGATTATGAATCTATGGGCAGCGTCGAGCGCGAAGCATAGCCGATGGCGGTTCAGCATTGGCGCGGTCCTGGGCGTGTTTAGTTTGTGCGCAGTCCTCGCGGCGCAGCAAAACGTTCCTGCCATGCCGATGCAGGCGAAATTTGAAGATGGAGCCGAATTTCGCTGGCTGAATAAGAAAGTGCTCGATTCGCGATTGCTCGACAGCATGGAAGATCTCTCCTCCTGGACGTTCACCGGCGCGGGAGAGATGACATTAACCGACACTCGCGCCAAAGATGGCCAGCATTCGCTGAGAATGCGTTCCACGACGAATGTCGCTCAGGTTGACGGCAGCGGGGAGTGGGAAGACCTCGTCGCAACCAGAAAGTTTCCCGGAGAAGACTGGGGACGGTACAACCGCATCTCGCTCTGGGTTTATCCCGATATCATTGGTGCGCCCGCCATCTCTTGCTCGCTCACGCTCCACAACGACGGTGCCCATAAACTTCCAGACCAATACAACGAAGGCCGCCACGAGTCGATCATCCTCAAAAATCACTCCTGGAATCACGTAGTGTGGGAAATTGCTCCACTCGATCGCGATAAAGTGACAGCGCTAGATTTCGCCTACATGCTGCCCAAGAAATTTCCTGACCCGGGCGACCAGACGATCTTGGACATCGATCAACTGGAACTGCAGAGCGTCGTAGCCGATCACGTGGAAGGATGGGACGTCGCACCGGGAAAAATCGCATTCAGCGACAGCGGATATACGACGGGATCCTCGAAGTCGGCAATCGCCAGCGATTTGACGGCCTCAGACTTCTCCGTAATTGACGAGCAGACCGGCGAATCCGTTCTGACCAAGTCTGTCGAGCAAACCGCCACCCCGTTGGGCAAGTACCAGGTGCTGGACTTTTCTGAAATCCGCAAGCCGGGTACTTACGTGATCAAAGCCGGAGATACGCTGACTCGCTCGTTTCGCATCGGCGATGACGCCTGGCGCGACAGCATTTGGAAAGCGATCAACTTTATGTACAGCGAGCGCTGCGGTACGGAGATCCCGGGCATTCATGGCCGTTGCCATCAGGATATCTACACGGTGCACGATGACAAACGCATCGTCGTGAATGGCGGATATCACGATGCCGGCGATCTCTCCGCAACCGGCAACACGCCCGGAATGGTTTATGCCCTGTTGTCGCTTGCGGATAGCCCTAAAAAGGCAAGGCGCAGATCCGATTCTTTCCACTCGGCTACTCGAGGAAGCTCGCTGGGGATTGAATTGGGTGCTGAAAACGCGCTTTGGAGGAGGTTTTCGCAGCACTGGCCAATTGGTGAGTTACTGGACGGATGGGATCATGGGCACGGCAGACGATCGCTTCGGGCAGGCAGTCAACAATCCTGAATGGAATTTTCGAGTCAGCGGAGTCGAAGCGCTGGCGGCACGAGTTTTGAAGGACAGCGACCCGGAGCTGGCGAATCGCAGCCTGATCATTGCCGAGGAAGACTGGAAGTATGCGGTCGAAGGGCTGAAGACCGCGGCTCCTTTCGCCGAAGTGTATGGCGCGCAAGATGAGTTGGAGCGAACGTCATTCGGCGTGGTAGCGTCGGTTGAACTTTACCTGGCGACCGGCGACGATCGTTACGCGCAGGAAGCAATTACGCTCGGGGACCAGGTGCTCGCTTCTCAGGAGCGCGAACTACAGCCGTGGACAATTCCGCTGACCGGGTATTTCTACACCAGTCCGAAACGCGAGAATCTTTTTCATCGCTTTCACATCGGGCAGGAGCAGGAACCGATCATCGCTCTCATTCGTCTGTGCGAATCCTTCCCCGATAATGAAAAGTGGATGAAGTGGTACTCCGCCGTAGTCTTGCACTCGCAGTACTATCTCAAGCCAGCGGCCGTGGTCGATGAGCCGTATGCGGTTCTGCCAGCCGCCGTGTATCGCGAGAGCGAAGCGAGGCTCATTCCCGAAGCCAAGAATTGGACTCCGCTTCGGGCTGCCGATCGCGACGCATACGTGCAGGAAGTGAAACGCGGAATTCCGCTGGGCGGCGAAAACTATCTGCGCCGATTCCCCGTATGGTTCGACTTTCGCGGTAACTCCAGCGTGCTGCTTTCGCAAGCGAAAGCGCTCTCGGCTGCGGCCCAGCTTCGAGGCGATCTCGAGGCCGAAGATCTATCGCAGAAGCAGGCTCAGTGGTTGGTGGGACGGAATCCTTTCGCCGCCAGTGTGATGTACGGCGAGGGCTATGACTGGACCCCGCTCTACAGCGTGCGTTCGGGTCAGATGGTTGGCGCGCTTCCTGTCGGCATTGAAACGAAAGGTTTCGACGATGCTCCGTACTGGCCCACGCAGATTTGCTGGACCTATAAAGAAGTGTGGACCCAACCCGTCGGGCAGTGGATCTGGTTGATGGAAGATATCAGCGTGCCTGCCACGGTTCGAGTCAAGAGAAATCCTGCGAGCCGCGACGCAGTTGAGTTCCGCGAACAAAGGAGCGGCCAGTTGACGACGGCGTCTGCAAGTTCACGAGACGGCGAATTCAATCTGCATTTGCCGGAGGGTCGTTACGATGTGCGCCAGGGCTCGATACGCACGAGCGTCACTGTTTTGCCTGGTGGTTTCTACGACGTCGACTTGCGACCCGACCGGGTGCTCGATTTCAAAGTGACATCCCAGGATTCCGGCCGCGATGAAATCGTACTGCGAGTATCGGCCGAGGGCGCTGGCCGTCATACATTCACGATCCGTACGGACAATCTAACCCTGAAGGAATCAGGCCAGCAGGAGATTACTTTGACCTCCGGAACCGCCCGAGACTTAGTCTGGCATGCCCATTCAATCTCAGCGAAGACGCCGTGGGTTGCCGTAGTGATTCCCGATGGCAGCTTGAGTGAACGCCGCGAAATCACAGGCAGTGAAATGAAGACTTCGGACGCGGCTCATGTCAGCTCGAAGACTCGCTAAACGGATCAATGATTCTCACTTCACGAGCTTGAGCAAACCAAATCGCTCGGGCACATGAAAACTCTCGCTCATCGGGGCTTGCCAGGCAATCTGGTGACGCGCAGAAACCGGTCCCTGGCTGCGAAATAGATTGATGCGAAGCGTGTTTCCCGCCGCGGCTGCCCGAGTATCGATTGCGGGGTACGGAATTCTCATCGCCCCATACCAGACGTGGGCAGCCGTATCGATTCGCGCCGCAGACGCGAAGCCGGAGTTCCATTTCCAACCGTCAACGTTGTGCGGTTTGTCGAGATCGATATCGAGATCGACCCATTCTCCCTGCGGCGAGATTTCAAATTCCTTGTACCGCCGAATGTCCTTGAAGTCAGAACCAATGAAAGCCTCTGCCACATCCCAGTTCCAAAGCTCGTTGGTTTCGGCGGAGGGATTCGGGTTAGGCTTCAGATAAAGTTGCTCGTATGGGCACACGAAAAGAAAATAAAGGTTCTCCTTTGTCCAGCGGGTGCGGATCTCTGTTCGATACTTAGGGTCACGGTTGCCGTGAGTATCCGCGTCCATGTTGACCGCAGGCGAGCCCTGCCAAAATGAGGAGTTCGAGTTCGTATCCAGAGGCGGATCCGATTCGGCCCAGATGCTCTGGATGGTCTGAGCCCCCGCGAGTGCGCACCCAGCGCAAGTGAAAAACAGAACGACCAATTTGAGAAAGCTATTCATCGCATTAATCGCGCACTTCAGATTCTTGCCGGACAACGGAGCTCTGTCAGACATGGCAAGCCGCGCAAAGTGATACGACAACAGTTGATCGGGACTCAAAAGTGCGTCGCGAAATTCTTTCTCCGCTTGCTGTGAATTTCCTAGAGCCTGATCGAGCATGCCAACATTGTAAAACCACCGTCCACTGCGGGAACTGCTATCGCCCTCGCTTTTAGCGCGCTCGATGAGATCCTCCAATTTATTTCTGGCTGACACCTGATCGTAGCCGGGAAGTTGTTGCGCCGCCCTCCACGACCAAACGGCATCATCCAGATTCGAGTGCCCACCGGCGGCCTGGAAACTGCTTCGAGCTTTATCGGGCAGGCTGCAGGTTTTATAGACAGTGCCGGTTAGATAATTTAATCTGGCAGAACGCAAGAACGGCTCGAGGCCATCGTGAGTAAATGGCAGATCAGCCACCGGCGCCGCAAAATTATCGACGACCTTCACTGCGTCCGTACATCGTCCGCTTTGAGCCAGCGAAATAGCCCGCTGCACTTGTACTTCCAGCCAGACTTGCCGCACATTGGTTCCGCCCTCTTCGCGTGAGAAAAAGCGATTGTGGAACAGGGCATCTGCTTTCTCGAACTCTCCTGATTCAACCAAGTTCAATATGAGTTCATAGACGAGTTTGGAAGGCATGTGGGCGCCATCGGGATAGCGCTCTAGCACAGCCACACGTTCCTGTGCGGGGCGTCGCAAAATACTCAAGGCTTGATCGATGCCCGTGTAAAGCTCCACGTTCCGCGGGTCGGCCCGGAGACCTTCCTGAAATACATTTAACGCTTGCCCAGCATTGTCTCTTGTATGAAGCAGAACCTGGCCAAGGCTGGCATGCAAAACAGGAATCTGGGGATTGATCTTGCGGGCCTGCTCCCACTCCGCCACAGCCGAATCGGTGAGGCCGCGTGAAAAGTAGAGCGTTCCCAGCAGGTAATGCGCGCTCGCGTCTTGCGAATTGGAACTCAGCGCGGCAGTCAAAACTTCAAGGTCTTCGGCGCGGCTAGGAAATACATACATGCTCGACAGCTTCCCAGCCGCGCTGAAATCATCGGCAACGGACTGCCCCAATTTCTGGCGGCAATATCCACGAAAGTAGGCGACCATCGGATGTTTAGCGGGAGGCAGCACTCCGGGTTCGCTCTCATCCGCGACCGGGGGAGGGTAGTGGCGCGAAAGAACATCGAGCGCCTGCGCATAGAGTCCGAGTCGCATGTACTCGGATGCAACATTCAACACACGCTCAGCGTCATCGGCAAGATGCTGCAGATCAGGCTTTCCAACCTGCTCTAGCAGAAAGTAACTCTGCGGGAATCGCGCCAGCCAATCGTGGGCAAGCTTCAGCGAATTGTCGTTTTCCCCTTCCGCGCGAAGGACGGCAGACAATTCTTCGGCGGTGCGCAGGTCGTCTGGCGCCGCGTGATTGGCCACTTCCAGGTAAGACTCAGCCTGCTTCAGATTCCCCTCGCGCGCAGAAAGTTCAGCCAATCGCAACCCGGCCGCAGCCTCGAAGCCCGGCATCCGAGCGGCGGCTTCGTACGACTCGCGAGCGTCGCGGTTTTGCCCAAGGCCGTCATAAGCGATTCCGAGATAGTAAGAAACTTCAGCGTCGGAAGTATTGCGCGCAAGCACCGGTTCGAGAAAGTTCTTCGCCTCCTTGTAGCGCAACAGGCTGGCACACAGGCGCCCCGCGGCCTTGCTCCCTTGGAGACTCTCGGGAAATTTAGCTAACGCCTCTCGATACGTTTGCATAGCTGCGAGCAAATTGCCGTCGAGTTCCTGCTCGTTCCCCAGTTGGAGCCAGTCGTCTTCCGTGCGGTGATCTCGATCGGGAATGTGATACGACGGTTGCGCCCCGACATGAATCTGTTCAGCCGGAGTCCAGTCGTATTGACCTTCAGTCTGCTGCAAGAGCACTGCGTTGCTGGCATCGCGAAGTTCGAATGTATATTTCTGTTGCGCGTCTGCATTCGCGAGTTCGTGCGTCCAGGTGTGTTGCGGGGTCAGGTCAGCTTTCTCATGGAAAAGTTCTTGATCTCCCGCCAAAATACGCAGCGTTGCTCCAGGAACAGCTTGATTCACGTTGAGTTCGGCTACGAACGCATTCTCGCGCCGGCTCAGGTGAACTACTCCTGCCAGATTGGCCCGGGAAATGCCGCCAATATTGCGGACCGGCATCCAAAATTCAGAAAAACTGATCGTCTGTCTTGGCTCGAGAAAGGCATAGGTCTCCTGATTGCGGAACAATCCGGCTTGGACTTCGACGTAGGCGCTGTTGTTATCAGAGAGAGTCTTGCGCCAGTCCAGTCCGTCGGCATCGGTGCCCCATGACCAGATCTTTTTTGCCGGGAGCTGCGCGTAATCCGCGAAATGCACCGTCCCAGTATCGGTGTGCGGATTCCACACTCCCATAAAAGGCTCGCGGCTCCCGTGCACGAATAGCGAAACAGGTCCCTTGGTTTGATTCTTCACAACACTGAGATCGGTGCCGTCGGCTTCAACCGGCCAAGGCTGAACCTCCCGAAAACCGTGGCTGGCCGCAAAGCGCATGGGATATTGGATTCGCGAATCGTCCCACACCTGAACGCCGGCATTGTTCCACCAATAGAAGCGATGCCGAACGTCGCTGCGATTGTTTAGCGTGACTTTCTCTTCGAGAACAGTGGAATGCGGCCGTAGCACAAGTTCTACCGACCACTGCATCCCATAGACCCGGTCGATGTTCCCGACCTGCGCGAAGGCGCTCCCGTCCTCTCTTTGGCCGAAGGCAAAATCTACAGGGGAAAGACTGACCCAGTTGTGGGAAACAGGAAAGTTGAATTCGATACCGAACGCAGCCCATGCGCCGCGATAGGAGATGTCGGCTTTCTTGATGGAAGGATTTTCATAAAACATCGGCTGGCCGCTGATTTTGTCCGTGCAAGTGTAGACATGCCCTCCCAGATCGGGCAGCACCGAGCACTTCAAGTATTCATTTTCCAGAAAGATGGCGCGCCAGGCGTGATCGGTGCGGCGATCCGTCAAGGTGTCGCGCAGACGTGTAGGGATAGTTGAAGCGGCCGTTCGCATATTGGTCGAAAGGAGGGTTCGTATCGGGTGCGCCCTCCTCGTAGGTGGGCAGCGTCAACGTGCCTTGCCAGACCCGCACTTGAGCCGTTGATAGAGAGGATGCGAGGAGCAACAATGCTAGAAATCGTAATGGCATCAGTTGTCCTGATTAAACAATGAAGCTGGGTTATTGCGAATTCTGTTGTCGATGAATCTCGTCTAACCGCTTCTTAAGATACTCGCGATATTCCTCCTGCAGCTTGGGGTCTTTCGGCGAGCCATAGATTTCCGAAGACTTGTATTTGCCTTCATCGAATTTCTTCTTCGTCCATTCGTCATGGATATGGGTTTCGTCCGCGCGGTCGAGCACTTCCTTTACGAATTGCGGCGGAATGAAATATACGCCTTCCCGGTCGCCCACCACGAGATCTCCCGGCATAACAGTTACTCCGCCGATTCGAATGGGCACATTAATTCCCGTCAGCATCACGTTATCGATGGGAGTCGGATCCGCAGAACGGAAATACGCCGGCATATCGATCTGGGCGATGCCGTCCAGGTCGCGAATGCTGCCGTCCACCACCAGTCCGCCTCCGTGTGTGGCTTTCATCACATAGTAGAAAAGATTGTCGCCCACGATTGTTCCGTCCACTTTTTTCCCAAACAGATCCACCACCAGCACATCTCCGGGCTGAAGCATATCGATCGCAGTTTGATTCATCAGGTCCTGCAGTCCGCGCTGTTTGGCCTTACTCTTCGCCACTTCGTCCACGTCCGCCCGCAGCGGCATAAATTGCACCGTAAAGGCGCGTCCGACCATGGTTTTTCCAGGATGCAGCACCTGAAACCCGTCCGCATACTGGTTCTTGAAACCCTGCTCTGGGAGCCCGGCCCACACTTCTTCCGATGACAGATCGCGGGCCCGCTCGATCAAAGCGTCGGAAACTTTCGGGCGTCCATCCGCGAACCTGTCAAAGGGCGACTTCGCCGTGTAGTCAACCAAGTCCTGCTTGGACAATGTGTACAACTGCGCGCCAGCGTAAGTTGGGGCAAGTGCGGCTGCGACTACTGCGCTCTTGTAGATCATGCTCCTGATCGTTTTCAGGATGTGCGTCATCTTCGAACTCTCCTGATCGGCGGATTTCGAAAGTATTCTTTGCCCAAGAGTTTACAATTTTATTTCTCAAATTGTATGGCAGGTCAAAACGGCCGGCCCTGCGCTCGCAGCTCAGGGCTTTTTGTTGACTTGCTAATCTGACCTACGTAAGATTCGTCACGAATGATTGGCTAGGCCGTTTCGCGCCGCATCTTGGAACTCGACGGCGGGTGTTCGGTCAAGAGCAGGCACAATCCGTCGTTATACTTCCCCGGTAAAACTGGCCATGAGCTAGTAGGAGCTTCCAGTAATTTGCCATGTGAGGAGAACGACCATGAACTCCAACTTCTTGTCGAACCGCAGATGCTTTCTTACTGGGGCCGCTCTAACCGCGGGGATGTACGGGCTTAAACTCGCGGCTCTGCCGGAGAAGGACTCAGGCTTATTAGTCATCGGGCCCAAACCTGGGTATACGCCTCAAGTGGGCACCCTGGTTTCCATGCTCACCTATATTCAAAGCGCTGTCGTCGACTCAGTCAAAGGTCTTACCATGGCTGATCTGGACCATCTCTTCGATGCAAACGCCAATACCATCGGAGCGCTCTTGCTCCATCTCGCTGCGACCGAAACCTATTATGCGATGAATACTTTTGATAACAAGAAGTGGGACAGTTGGTCCGACGATCTGAAGAAGAAATGGGATCCCGCGATGAATCTTGGCGAGGCTGGCCGCAAAAGCATCAAGGGGCACGATCTCGACTACTACCTCAACATCCTGAGCGAAACCCGTGAACACTCCCTCGCCGAATTTCGCAAACGCGACGACCGGTGGCTCCTATCCACGGATACGGAGCAATTTGGCAGCAGCGATAAGATCAACATTTATTGGAAATGGTTCCACGTTTGCGAACACGAATCTCACCACACGGGCCAGATAGCTTTTCTGAGCAAGCGACTGCCCGGTGCCAAGGCCGCCCCTGCCGGCTCCTAGAGGCGGTAATAATCCACAACGAGAGCCGAGAGGATAGTGGTTTCGGAAGTTATCGAGCCAGGTGCTTCCACGCCATTTCACTTTTTGGTCGCCTCGCCAACGAGTGATCCCGCTAGGGCGTGATCGCATTCTCTCACCCCGCGCAGAGCGATTACCCCAAAGGCGCACGTCATAAGAAATGTTTTGCGCTTTACGAGGATCGATGCAATCCTCGCAGTGGAGAGAACGACTCATGTGCTTTTCAGCAGCGGCTAACTTTGTTGGCAGCGGGGTTCTGGGCACTATCGGCGTCGTCACTTTGACTAAGGTGAAGCACCGGCGGGAAGTGCTTTTCGCCGCGCTGCCCATTCTGTTCGCCATCCATCAATTCATTGAGGGATTCGTTTGGCTGGGATTGGATGGGTCCCTTTCGCCCGTGGTGGCGCATAACATGGGTGCGGCATTCATGCTTTATGCCCAGGGATTACTCCCATTCCTTCTGCCGCTGAGCGTGTTGCTGTTCGAGCCCAACCGCAAGAGCCGCGGGCGCATGCAGCCTTTCCTCATTCTTGGCGCAGCCACCACGCTCTATATTTTGTGGGCGTTGACGGCGTATCCTTTGCAACTTTACATAAAAGGAAACAGCATCGTGTACATCAACCAGGCTACCAACAACACGGCGGTGGCGGTGTTCTATGTAATTGCAACCTGCGGCTCCTTATTCTTTTCCGGCATTAGAATGATGGTAATCTTCGGAGCGGCAAACCTGGCGATTCTACTGGCGGTTATGGAGTACAAGCGGTACGCGTTTACCTCATTGTGGTGCGCGTACGCGGCCATCGCGAGCGTCATCATTCTCATCTACTTTTGGAAAAGCAGCGCAGAACGGCCCTTCCGCTATGCTCTGCCCGGATAATTTCACCGCGACTTTCACCAGACCATGACAGAACAAGTGCGTATCGAAGTCTGCGTCGACTCGGTTGCCTCCGCCCTGGCTGCGGAACGTGGCGGAGCACAAAGGATCGAATTGTGCAGTGATTTGCTGGAGGGTGGCGTCACTCCCAGCCTTGGCCTCATGCAGGCGGTCCGCTCCAGAATATCGATCGGTCTGCATCCCATCATTCGACCGTGCGCCGGCGATTTTTGCTACACCGACGAAGAATATGACGTCATGTGCCGCGATGTCGAGATCGCGAAGGCGTCTGGCGCAGATGGCGTGGTTTTCGGCATCCTCGATCCCGCCGGCAACGTCGACGTTCGGCGCACCGGCCGGCTCATCGAATTGGCTCGCCCGCTTCCTGTCACTTTCCATCGAGCCTTTGACATGTCCGCGGATTTGTTCCAGTCCCTGGAAGATGTGTGCGTCGCGGGAGCGCAGCGGCTTCTCACCTCGGGCGGCAAACAAACTTGCTCTCAGGGTGTTGAAACCATCGCGCAACTGGTCAAGCTGGCCCGCAACCGAATCACGATCATGGCCGGCGGTGGCGTTGGACTCGATAATGCTGCCGACATTATCGAACGCACCGCGGTGAAAGAAATACACGTCGGATTAAGCAGCCCTGTGACAAGCCCCATGCTCTACCGGAATCCGCGCGTGAGCATGGGGAAGGTTCAGGGACGCGAATACGACCGAACGCAAGTTTTGGAAGAAAACGTCCGAAAGCTCCGTCACGCAATTGAGTTCGCTAGCGGGATGCAAAAGCAACAGAACTCAGATCGGAGCTCGCGCTGCTAACTAGCCGGCAACTCACATCAGATAAAGTTTCGCGCTGTTGGTGAATCCGGGGACGCACGCTGCGCCCCCGGACCCTGAAACCGACGATTTAGTTCTTGGCTGTTCCGCAAAAATCGACAGCCAAAGACTCAGGCAACGTCGAAGCGATCCGAGTTCATCACCTTAGTCCACGCTCGCCGCGAAGTCTTTCACGAACTTCTGCTTCGAGTCCGCGCATGCGTAGACTTCCGCGAGCGCACGCAGTTGCGAGTGCGAACCGAAGATTAAGTCGACGCGGGTCGCGGTCCACTTCACTTGGTTCGTCTTCCGGTCGCGCCCTTCGTATACTCCTTCGGAAACGCCTTCGACAGAGTTTGCAGGCTGCCATTCCGTGTTCATATCGAGAAGGTTGACGAAGAAATCATTGGTCAGCGTCTCGGGCCGGCTTGGTGAAGACACCGTGTTTCGACTTGCCGGCATTTGCACCTAGACACCCGCAGGCCACCAACCAGGACTGTCAACTCGGGAGCAGTCAGCTTCAACAATTGCGCCTTGTCCACCAGCATCTCTTCAGCCGAAAGGGGCAGAGTGCCGCGACGATAGTTGCGGAACCCATCGGCTTTCGGTTCGAGCGGCACGAACGATTCGACGTCCGTGTGCTCTTGCGACGCGTCCATGCGTCCCGGCGTGAATGGAATTTTCACCTCGTGCCCGGCAGCCTTCGCCGCTTTCTCGATTGCTGCATCGCCGCCGAGAACGATCAAGTCAGCAAGCGAGATTTTCTTTCCCTTGCTGCCATTCGTCTGCGCACTATTAAATTCCTTTTGAATCGCTTCGAGTTTTTGCAGCACCTTTGCCAGTTCCGCGGGCTGGTTCACTTCCCAGTCCTTTTGCGGCGCAAGGCGAATGCGCGCGCCGTTGGCTCCGCCGCGCTTATCCGACCCACGGAACGTTGACGCCGACGCCCAAGCCGTCGAGACCAACTGCGAAACCGTCAGGCCCGATGCAAGGATCTTCGCCTTCAAAGCGGCAATGTCCTGCTCGCTAATCAGTGGATGATCCACTGCGGGAATAGGATCTTGCCACGGCAGAATTTCCTTGGGAACGAGCGGACCGAGATATCGCTGGATCGGTCCCATATCTCGATGCGTCAGTTTGAACCACGCCCGCGCAAACGCGTCGGCAAACTGATCTGGATGCTCATAGAAACTCCGCGAGATTTTTTCGTAAGCGGGATCGAATCGCAACGCCAAGTCAGTGGTGAGCATGGTTGGCGCGTGACGCTTTGACGGATCGTGCGCATCCGGCACGGTGCCTTTGCCCGCGCCATTTTTGGGCGTCCACTGGTGCGCGCCGGCCGGGCTCTTGGTCAGTTCCCACTCGAAGCGGAACAGGTTGTCAAAAAAGTTGTTGCTCCACTTCGTCGGCGTCGTCGTCCAGGTCACTTCCAAGCCGCTGCCAATGGTGTCAGCACCAAAACCTTTGCCAAATTTATTCTTCCATCCGAGGCCTTGATCCTGAATGTCGGCGCCCTCGGGTTCGGCGCCTACATATTGAGCGGGAACGGCAGCGCCGTGCGTTTTGCCGAAAGTGTGTCCGCCGGCGATGAGTGCAACTGTTTCTTCGTCGTTCATCGCCATGCGGCCGAACGTCTCCCTAATGTCCCGCGCAGCGGCGATGGGATCGGGCTTTCCATTGGGCCCTTCCGGATTTACGTAAATCAGTCCCATTTGCACAGCGGCGAGAGGATTGGCGAGGTCACGATCACCGGAGTAACGCTCGTCCGCCAGCCACGTGCCTTCAGGCCCCCAGTAAATTTCCTCTTCGGGCTCCCATGTGTCGGCGCGACCGCCGCCAAAACCGAATGTCTTGAAGCCCATCGATTCCAACGCGACGTTGCCGGCGAGAATCATCAGATCGGCCCAGGAAATTTTCTGGCCATATTTCTGCTTGATCGGCCACAGCAGCCGGCGCGCTTTGTCGAGGTTCACGTTGTCAGGCCAGCTATTGAGCGGCGCGAAGCGTTGCTGCCCGGCTCCACCGCCGCCGCGCCCGTCGCCAATGCGATACGTGCCAGCGCTGTGCCACGCCATGCGAATGAACAGCGGTCCATAGTGTCCAAAGTCGGCCGGCCACCATTCCTGCGAGTCCGTCATCAATGTGTTCAGATCCTTGATCACGGCCTTCAAATCGAGCGTCTTGAATTCTTCCGCGTAATTGAACTCCTTGCCCAGCGGATCAGAAAGCGGGGAATGCTGATGCAGCACTTTCAGGTTCACCTGATTTGGCCACCAATCGACATTTGTGTGGGATTGGCGAGCGCCGTGGGCTACCGGGCACTTCGCTTCGGATAGCGTGCTCTTGTCCTTAGTTTCGGGGGAAACACTTCCTGATGAGGTCGCGAGTGTATTGTCCATATATTTTATCCTTCGATTCTTTGATTGCGTACTGCGTGAAAAAGTTACTTTTTGGCGCTGCATCGGCGGCAGAGGCCGAAGACCTCGACCACCGGCTGCGTCAGGTCAAATCCATTAAGCGCTTGCTTAGACAACCGTTTGAAATCGATGAAGTCACCCTCGATGTCCTGCACCGCCTTGCAACGTGAGCACACCAGGTGATGATGGGGTTCAAGATTGCCATCCACCCGCAAAGTGGCTGCGTGCGGCGTGACCTCTCGCAGCAATCCACGCTCGATAAAAAGTCGCAGATTGTTGTAGACCGTGGCCACAGAAATGGATGGAATGCGACGCCGGACTGCGGCGTAAATATCTTCTGGAGAATGGTGCCCGTGAGAAGCAACCACGGCTTCGTAAACTACTTGACGCTGGTGCGTGACCGCCAAACCATGCTGCGAAGCCAGTTCACGGAACTGTTCATGGGAAAGCCGCATAAGTTATCGAATAATAATCAGTATAAACCATTGAGGGCCCTGTCAACCGTAGCCTTGACCCTCAATAGGGCGGTCAAGAAGGTGATGGGGTCCGCGAGGTTATCCGGTTTACTTACTTCCGCTGCTGTCGCGGCCTGACTCCGAAGTCTTTACTTCCTCAAAGCCGAACTGCTTGTCGAGCTTGTCGTAGGGCCTGCCGTCGACCTCGACATAAGGGTAGACGAAGTAATTGAGCGCTGGGCCATCCTGCTTCGGAGACAGCGCGATGTCGCGGCCGGTGGAGAACTGCACTCGATTGGCGTCGACGCTGCCGAAGAAATAATCCCCCTTCTCCTTCGCTTTCCACGCCTCTGAAATGTCAAGCGGGATCCAGCCGCTTTTGCGCGCATAGAACTCGGCCCAGCAGTGATAACCGGAGATATCTCCTTTATCTTTGTTCTCCGGGAGTGGGAAACCGATGTCGAAGCGGGCCGGAATCCCGTCAGCCCGCAACATGCCGATGAATGGAGAATGAAAGTCCGTACAGTTGCCGCGCTTGGAGTCGCAGGCCCATACCGCGTCGCCACGTCCCCAGCCGGAGCCCGTCTTGTCGTAGCGCATATTCGTAAAAAGATAATCGTAAGCCGCCTTGGCTTTTGCGACCGCGCCGCTCTGCGATCCAGTCACCTGCAGCGCCAGTTCCTTGATCTTGCCATCGGTAGGGATCAGAGTGTCAGGCGCAATCAATCGGCTCATCGACGCAGAAACGACGGTCGGCTTCTGATCGGTTCGCTCGAGGTGCGCGTAATCGCCCCGGGAGTATTCGCGGCGTGTGATCTTGTACGTGAGGGTGAACTCTGCTTTGCCCGCAACAGGCTTCGGGATCTCGGCATACATCATCCGATTGCCGTACTCGGACTCCTGCGTCATCCGCATTTTTGCCGGAGCCTTGACCGACAGAACGCGCACTGTCTGATGCTGGTCCGTCTGTGGCAGCGGAATCCACACGCGCACTCGCTTCGCTTCAACGGGAATATCCTTCACGGTGAAGTTGTAGGTGAAGCGAAAAGTTCGGGCTGACGGGCTGAATTTCTGGACATTCGAAGGCGTTTGAGCGGCCAGTTGGCATACAAGAAAAAAGAGCACCAGCAACGGTGAGGGAACTCGCAGCCTCATGGGGGAAACTCCTTAGTCGGCGCACATACATCCGACGGACATGAATCTGACAAACACGGCTAACGGATATGGATTGAAATTTTACCAGCCGCAGACAGCAGTTGTCAGACCGGCGCAAAAGACATTCTGGTTTTCCTAACTTCGCGGAACAAAATTTCGGCCCGCGAATCTTTCCAATCTGATATAGCATCCACTGCACGAGGTTCACCATGACGACGATTGCAACAACAACGCGAACTGACTTCGCCCCGGCAGCACAATCGCAATCGGCAAACGGGCTCGCGATTGTGCGCCTGACAATCGGCACAATGTTCGTCTCGGTCTTTTTCGAGAATCTGAGGAAGGGACTCTATTCACCGGCGGGTTACGCGGGCCTGATCAATTACTACATTCAACACGATCATGCGCCAGCAGTCTGGAAGGCGGTGATGGCACAGGCGGCAAGCCACGCTGCCATGGCTGCCCCGATGCAGGCCCTGACCGAGATCGCTCTTGGTATCCTGCTCATCATCGGTCTGCTCACGCGTCCGGCGGCATTTGTCGCGTTCTTTTATCTCGGCAGCCTTTGGGTGTCGGAGTGGGGCACAGCATGGATTTGGGAACTGCTGGTTCCGGTGATGGCATCGATCGGGCTCGCGGTTGGAAGCGCAGGCCGCAAATGGGGCGTGGACGCGTGGCTGGCGCAACGGTGGCCATCGTCGCCGTGGTGGTTGATTTAAGCTCAGGAAACTCCGGTTATGCGTGGAATGGACCGCCTCAGTCAGTCCTGATTGAGTTGCTGAATTGAAATGGATAACCTTCGGAAACTCCTGTGTAGCTTACGTTTTGAAAGGGATTGCCCTCAGGCGGTCCGAAGTAGGCCTCCCTTTTTGCGGGCGGCCTTTTAGCCGGCGACTGAGACCCTGTGCGCGTATCCGTCATCATCCCCACACACAATGAAGCTGGCGCGATTGAACGCGTCTTAGCCGATCTCCCGCCCGGCCTCGTTACAGAAATTATTGTTGTCGACAGCAACTCGACTGACGGAACGCCCGAAATTGCCGCTCGAATGGGAGCGCGCGTCATTCAAGAACCGCGCCGCGGCTATGGGCGAGCCTGCCTCACCGGCTTGGCCGCGGCAAATTCCCCTGATGTGGTCGTTTTCCTCGATGGCGACTACAGCGATCGGCCGTCGGAGTTGCCGATTCTCTTAGCGCCAATCACGGAAGGGCGCGCCGACATCACGCTCGGCTCTCGCCTGCACGGTCGGAACTCTGTCGGCGCATTGCCCTGGCACCAGGCGTTTGGCAATCGCCTCGCGGCCAGCCTGATCCGGCTTCTATATGGATTAGACATCAGCGATCTCGGCCCATTTCGCACTGCCCGCGCCGACGTGCTACGCGCACTCGCTCTAGAAGAGACTACCTACGGGTGGGCAGTCGAGATGATCCTAAAAGGCACGCTCGCCGGATACCGGGTGGTCGAAGTCCCGGTAAGCTACTATCCGCGAATCGGCAAATCAAAGATCAGCGGCACGTTGAAGGGCACAATCGGCGCGGGTTGGTTCATTCTCAGCTTGATCGTGCGCTACTATTTCTGGAGTCCCGGGGCGGCACGCCGCGTGCAACGTAAAACCCGCAAATGACAACTGCCGACAAAACCAAGAAAGTACTTTTACGGATAACCGCGGCTATTGCAGGTGTTCTCGGATTCGTTTTGTTGATGTGGACGCCGAAGACTGGCAAGGGCATTCTTGCCTACCTAGCCCTATTCTTTGTTTTAGCGATCATTGCGATTGCATGCGCTCCTCCGCGTGCAGGATACTGGCCAGGCAGACATAATGATCGTTGAGTCATCTAGCCAGACTGTAAAGCCGCCAAGCAACCGTGACCGCGTGCTCGTCATCATGGCGAAGGCGCCGCGTCCGGGGGCGGTCAAGACTCGCCTGACGCCCAGCCTTTCTCCCGCGGCTGTTACTGATTTTTATTGCTGTCTTCTGGACGACACGCTGGCGCTGGCGCGGTCATTGAAGGCGAGCGGTGTGGAAGTTGCGATCATGTGCCCGGACTCGGACGTCAGCGAGTTGGCGCAATTGGCGGGAAGGGAAGTGAGCGTGGTTGCGCAAAAAGGAGAAGGCCTTGCCGCTGGCCTCACTTCGGTGTTCGCACACTTCGCGCCGGATTCTCAGAGTAAAAATTACGAGCACAAGGATTCTCAGAGCAAAGATCATCAAACAGAAGAGCATCGACGGGACGCCCGCCAGCGACGCGTGATTGCGTTCAACAGCGACAGCCCCCACTTGCCGGCCGCTGTTCTGGAACACGCGTTCGAGACGCTGGCCGCGCACGACGTGGTGGTGGGACCGACCCATGACGGAGGCTACTATCTCGTCGGGGCCAAGGCTTCGCATCCTACGCTTTTTGCGGGCGACGGAATGGGCACCAGCAGCGCACTCGAGAGGCTTCTGGTGCGCGCACGAACTCTCGGGCTATCGCTAGGTTTCGCGGATCCTTTTTACGATATTGATATAGCCGAAGACCTGACTCGCCTGGCGGAGGAATTGAGTCTGGCTCCGGCAAGGGCGCCCCGTACGGCAGCATGGCTTAAAGAGTGGCAGAGAACATCTGGGGCGGGCATTCCCTTCAACAAGCTGAGGGAAGGCTCTGCTGGCGTTACTGGCGATAGCAAGAGCTAGCGGGCAGAGCCTGCCCTGAGCCCGTCGAAGGGAGTGCCCGCTCCACACGGACGCTGCTCCACATGGAAATTGGATGACTTTGAAGATCACTCCCAAGTGGCGAGTCTACGTCCTCGGCGCCATCCTGCTTGCGTCGCTCACGATCTGTTCGCGCAACTTCGGCGACCGTGGCGGACCGCACTTCATGGCTGCTTTGACGGTTGCGGGGATCGCATACCTGTTGGCGGTCCGCGAATTTTTTCGCGGGCGGGGTCCCATTCGACTTCGCTCAGGGCAGGTCCGCGCCACACCGGATTTTTCCCGGCGCGTCGTTGTGATTGGGCTCGTCCTGGCGGCGGCCTGGCACATTGAATTTCTTCGGCAGCCCGCGGGTGCCGATGATGATATCCATCGCTATGTTTGGGATGGCCGCCTGCAAAGGCTTGGCTACAACCCCTATCTCGTCGTCCCCAGCGATCCCGCAGTAAGCGCTCTGCATACGCCGGAGACCCGCAACTTGAATAACCCGGATCTGCCCAGCCCGTATCCTCCCGGAGCGCAGCTTTTTTTTCGCGCTGTCACCGCCATTCATGAATCTACATTTGCACTGAAAGCGGCGTTTGTGGCTTGCGAGATTGCGATTGTTTTGCTGTTGCTCGATCTTCTGCGCCGCAAGCAGGCAGCACACCTGGTTCTGGCATTCGCATGGAATCCGTTGCTGGCGATTGAAGTGGCAGGAAGCGGTCACATCGATATTGTTGGAGCGCTATTGTTAGTAGTGTCCGCCGCTGCGCTGGTGCGCCGATGGCGAGCGATTGCGGCCGTCGCGCTCGCGCTGGCGATCGCAGTGAAATTCTTGCCGATCGTACTCTTGCCGCTCTTCTGGAAACGAGTTCGCATTCGCGACGCGGCATTGGCCGCGGCCGTGGTCGCACTACTCTACGTGCCTTTTCTGAATCACGGCCACATTCCGCTCGGCTCGCTCGGAACATATGTGCAGACTTTCCGCTTTAATGGTCCCGTGTTTGCCGCACTCGATCGAGTCGCGCCCCCACAGTTGCTGGTTGCGCTGGCAGTGCTCGTCGGAATAGCGATTGCGACCTGGCAAAGAATAAGAAACGAATCGCCCGAGTTTTCTTCAGACCTCTTTGCTTGGCCAATGGCGGCAACTCTCTTGTTCGCCCCGGCAGTATTTCCGTGGTATCTTCTCTGGCTGCTGCCATTCCTCACGTCGGCCTCGACGCTGTTTATCGTCATCTGGACGGTGAGCATCATGCCGACATACGTTCAATGGCACTTGCGCGCACTCGGGCGGCCCTGGGGCTCGCTTCCGGCCTGGGTCATGCTGGTGGAATACGGATGCGTGGCAGCGGCCGGCGCCGTGATCGCCTCGCGCCGCCTCACCCGCCCCGTGGCGACTCAAGCTTCACCGGGACCTCAGCCGAGCGCATCGGGCCCTCTCACGACTTCTGAATCCGGGAATCCGGGGGCATCATCCAACACGAAATCCGTTCAACTCACCGAGGAGGGACGTTCATGAAAAACCTGGGCCGACTCAATGGAGTTCGTCTTTTCGCCGTCAGCTTACTGATCCTCCCTGCCACCTTGTCCGCATCCGCGCAGACGCGCCCGCCGATTCTCGAACAAGTCGCCAAGACCTACGGCATCGATTCGTGGGATAAGGTCGAGGCCATCCGCTACACCTGGAACGGGGAAATCCCCGGCCTGTTCAAAGTAGCTCACAAGTGGGAGTGGGAGCCGAAGACCGGCAAGATCACCTTCGAGAGTACGGACAAAGAAGGCAAGCCGGTGAAGGTTTCCTACGACAGCTCTCAACTCAGCAGCCAATCCGACCAGGTGAAGAACGAAGTCGAGCCGTCATTCGTCAACGACAATTATTGGGTCTTGTTCCCCTTCCACGCTTACTGGGACACCAGCGCCACCGTGACTGATGAAGGCATGAAGAAATTGCCAGTCGGCAGCGGGTCGGCCGAGTTGGTAGTGGTGAAGTATCCCGCGGAAGCCGGAGGGTATACGCCCGGCGATACGTGGGAACTCTACGTCGGCAAAGACAAGCGCGTCGAGTGCCTTGTCTACCACCGCGGAGGCACAAAGAAACCGAGCGTCGTAACCGCTCCGTGGACCGGCTACAAAAAAGCAGGGCCACTGCTCGTCTCCACCGAGCACCGCGGCACCGCCGACGGCAAGCCGCTGCACATTTTTATCTCTGACGTCGCAGTTAAGCTAGCGGGATCGGACGCCTGGGTGAAAGCGCAATAAAAGTAAGTCCGTTTCTTCGAATGTCGACGGGTGGCCCATTCAAGCCCGATTTTGGCTTGAGTGGGTTATTCCAACTGCCGGACAAAGTCTTTCGCCGACTTCCGCAGAAGCAGTTTCAGCGCTCCTTGTTTTTGAGAGTTTTGCCTCGCGTACCCGCGGGCGCTTTCTTCTTCAATTTGATCTGATTGAAATCAGCGGCGGCGCGAACGAGATTTTTTAGACCACGCTCGTTAATCCTGTCGCCCTCGAACAAGTCGATCGCTCGCCAAGCATTGCCTCCGAGGCCCGCGTTGAAGACTTTATCGGGATCGGGCAACTTCGCCCCGTGGGCGAAGGTCAGCTTAACCTTATCTTTATGGCCGTTGCCAACCACGATGATTCCGTCGTGCGACCACACCGGGCTTCCCATCCACTTCCATTCCTCGACGATGTCGGGATCTGCCTCGCGTATCAGTTCGCGCACTTTGGCCAGAGTCTTCCCGCGCCAGTCTCCAAGTTCCTTGATCTTCGCGTCGATTAACACCGACGCAGATTCTGCTCCGACGGACCCCTTCATATACACCTCCAACTCTCGCCCTAATCTAGATGCGCACAGCCGTAACCTGCAACCTTCGGAAACGGAAAGCGCGTCGGCCTCCATAGGATTCAGAAAGATGGTCAAAAGGCGCGTGTCCAGTTTGTGAATCCAGACTGAAGCGGTGAGCAAACCGTTTTCTCCACTCGAATCGAACCTTCTGTATAATCCACCGATGCCAGCAATACCTTGGAGCACAATTGCACTCGGCTCGCTGTTGCTCATATCGGTCCGCTCAGGAGGACAAGAAGTGAAATCACCGCAACCTGAAAAGTCGCAGCCGCCCGCCAAGACGGAGCAGCGCGGGCGCATCCTGGGAATCGGCGGTGTCTTCTTCAAATCCGCTAATCGCGATCAGATGCGCGAATGGTATTCGAAGCATCTTGGGCTCGCTGACACCGGCCAAGGCGCGATGCTTCCGTGGCGCGAACACGACGACCCGCAAAAGGAGCACGTTACAGTTTGGACGGTCTTTTCCAGCACCACTAAGTATTTCGATCCCAGCCCTGCGCCGTTCATGATCAACTACATTGTGGACGACATGGATGCTCTGCTCGACCGCTTAAAACAAGAGGGAGTAAAGATTGACGCCAAACGAATGGATGAATCCTACGGTCGCTTTGCCTGGATCTATGACTCGGATGGGAATAAGATTGAGCTTTGGCAGCCGCTGCCCGCAAAGCCCTGAGGATCTCCGCCGCACGCACCCCATCGGTTTGCTGTAGCGACGGTCTCGTAATCGCAGAATGACGGGAAACTTTGCGCCTGATCCGCTTCGTCGACCTTACGCGAGCCCGAACAAGCGGTTGGCAGAAAGCAAACTTGTTGGGATGGTGCTCAACAAGGGAGAAGCACTGGCCTAACTGCACCATGACGCATATTGCCAATTCCTTGCAAGTGCTCGTTGATCGCGGCGATCTCCTCTCCTTGCTTCGCGAGCTGCTCTTCGTCAATACCGCCGGCAATCTTGAGGCCTTTGGAATGGTCGGTGATCGCGATATACGAATACCCGCGCGCTCTTCGGGCCAAAGAAAGGAACGGCGAGCGGCCCGTCGGAGCGCACGCTGCAGAGGCTGTTTTGCATGTTCAGCCGCCCGGGCCAGTAGCTCGGCAATTTCAGAATTTCTCACGCCGTTTAGAGATGCCAAACCTCGCATGGAGCAGCCGACAATTCAGGAATTTCTATTTTTGGGTCCCGGGACCCATCAATCCTCGCTCCCAGGTAAAACCTTCCGAGCCACTGGAGCAACTAAGGTGTGGCGCACTGTAGGCAGACAACGTGTGCCTCAACTTTCACGATGGAGAGCTTCAATGACTGACGATCCAAACAAGAGACAAAATGACCCTACTCAGATTGGCGGACAGAGCGGCGAGCAACAGCGACAACAATCTGGTCAACAGCGGAACACAGACGACAGCTCCCAAAAACGTCCTTCCCAAGGAGGAACGGACGCAGAGCAGGACGGCGAAAAACAGGATCAGGGTGAACAGCGGCGAGCATCATAAATCCGACTGACCGACAGAGCCCGACATCCTGGTGTCGGGCTCTGAATTGCATTTCATCTAGTTGCATGGAGGAGGAAACATGGCAAGTGAAGGCTTGAGAGACCTATACATTGACGAGCTCAAGGATCTGTATAACGCCGAGAATCAGCTGGTGAAGGCACTGCCGAAGATGGCGAAAGCGGCTTCATCGGAGGAACTCAAACAGGGCTTCGAGCAGCATCTTGAACAGACGCGGGGCCACGTGCAGCGACTGGAGCAGATTTTCAAATCTCTTGACGAGAGCCCCAAGGGAAAGAAATGTGCCGGCATGGAAGGACTAGTAAAGGAAGGCAGCGAAGTCATGAAAGAAGACTTCGAAGGAGCTTTGATGGATGCCGCGTTGATTGGTGCAGCCCAGCGTGTAGAGCACTACGAGATCGCCGCATACGGAACCGCTTCTGAATTCGCCAAACTTCTTGGAAAGTCAGAACACGTCTCGCTACTGGAAGAGACATTGCAGGAAGAAAAGGAAACCGACGAAAAGCTGACCGAGTTGGCCAAAGAGATCAACCCCCAGGCCAACGAAGGAGCCCAAGAATCTGAAGAGCCGAAGGTGACGTCGAAGCATTCTCGACGCGCGGCTTGATTCAACATCGGAAAAGGAGAAGTCTATGTCAAGCCCGGCAAGTATCAAGAAACACCCCTTGCATCCAATGCTGGTGGGATTTCCGATCGGACTATGGGTGTTTGCTCTGGTATGCGACGTGGTACACGCAGTAAGTGGCAGCGCAATTTGGCAAACGGTTGCGACTTTCTGCGTTGCAGGCGGAATCGTCGGCGCCCTGCTGGCCGCAGTCCCGGGCTTGATCGACTACTTCTCGATCGATGAAGCGGAGATGAAACGCATCGCGAATCTCCATCTGGCGGTCAACTTGGGCGCAGTTGTAGTTTTTGCGATTAACTTGTGGCTCCGATTTCGTCTGCCAGTGGAGAGCAATGTGCCTCTCGGCCTGTCATTCCTTGGAGTGCTTGCTATGGGTTTCGGCGGCTGGCTCGGCGGAGAAATGGTGTACGTCAAGGGAATGGCGGTTGAAGCCGTCGAGAAACTGGCGAAGAAGGCGGAGAAATCGTCGCCGCGCCGGGCCGCTTGAGGTCGACTGGTTGTCAGAAAACTAGTCAATGACCGACCTTGTCCGTCAAGTCGTGAAGTTGCGCAATCTTCCTCGCAAAGTCACAACAAGACGCTTCGCGGCAGCGGTTTCGTTGACAAGCAAGGACCGCTTTGCTGACAGGCGCTTCCGCCACCGGTCGCTAACCAGGTACAGAAGCAACTTAGACGCAGGCCCCAACTGGCGCGGGGCCTGCGTGATTCAGTTTGCTACGCTGATTTTCGGGTTCTAGATTCCGAGGAACTTGTGCGCTGTTTCTTACCGCGCCCGGAATCTTCGCCTTGCGATGTTTCCATATTTTCAACACCCTCTCTAAGTTCGGGAACCTCGACGATTTGCCAATCGCCGCCTTCGTTCCACGGACCGCGGGCGTCGGTCTCGCCTTCATCTCCTTCTCCGGTCGAATCGTTGAAATACTGGTCGACCAGCACAGGAGTCGGCGGTATTTTGCCGATCGAAAATGGCGCTTTGCCCATACTCTCGAGAGCAGCGGTGAAAGCCTTCATGTGGGTGATCTCTCGCGTCATCAGGAATTGGAGCGCGTCCTTCGATCCAGGATCGTCGCAGAAGTTAATTAAGCGCTCGTACACAATCTTGGCGCGTGCCTCGGCTGCGATGTTGCTTCTTAGGTCTACATCTAATTCGCCGGTGATTTTAAGGTAGTCGGCGGTCCACGCATCGCCCATCGAGTTGAACAAGCTGACGCCACCTCCGCCGGCAATTGCAATGAGCGGGTCCACTTCTCCAGCGTCACGATCCTTTTTCATAGGCTTAAGGTGCATCCGCGCGAGAGTGCCGACAACTTCCAGGTGGCTGAGTTCCTCCGTGCCGATGTCCATCAACATGTCCTTGCGATCGGGATCGTCGCAGTTTAGCCCCTGGATTGAATACTGCATTGCGGCAGCGAGTTCGCCGTTAGCCCCGCCGAACTGTTCGAGCAGCATGTTGCCAAATCGGGGATCCGGCGTTCCGACGTTTACGGTGTACATCAGTTTCTTTATGTGGTGGTACATGAGTCCTCCCTTTGAAAGTATTTCTAGATTGCGGCCCGAGATTCAGAGGCCTGGTAAAGCGATATGCTAGTTCCGGAGTGGTAACAATCCATACGATTGCGTAAATCGATACAGCTTTTTCCCTATAGCGCTGACAATGCTACTCAAGGACAATAAACTCGTCCCCTTTCACTGCAGCTTCTAAAGCACTGACGAGGGCCTGGCCGATCTTCGATTTCGGGACATAGGCTCGCACGCCAATCTTTCTTGGCTTCCTCAACAAAATACTTGTCCGCATGCGACGACAGAATGACAATTGCGGTTTCTGGGATCTGCTTCTTAATCTCTCGTGCCGCCTGAAAGCCGTTGACCAGAGGCATGGTGACATTTAGTACGACGACATCTGGCCTCACTCGCTTAACCTCTTCTATTGCTTCCGCTCCGTTCTCAGCTTCTCCGACGACCTCAAAATGAGGATGCTGCTGCAGCGCCGAACGTACCATGCCTCGCACAACTGGGTGATCGTCGGCGACCACTACTCGGATTCGAACGTCCCGGGTTGGGTTTGGTTGTGCGTTCATGTTTCACCAGGCACCGCCAGAAAACCGCTCCTATCGGTACTGGGTTCGATGCTTGTGTAGTCGGAAACGTTTGTCGAGTTTTCAAATCTCGGAGCGGTTCAAACACATTTCCTTCAAGCAGCCAGAACGGACGCGCCATGCTGTTTTCTGAACCAACGCAGCTGAAGCTCCGATGCATCGTAAGTGCTCCCCAGATCGGTGCATCGCGAAGTCGTTGTTTGCGGAGAGCCGAGAATTGGAAAATAAGGCTGCCGCGGCTGGTCTGGCGGCGAGGAGAGGACAGAAATGGCAGGGCAGTTCGCAATTGTGACAGGAGCATCGAGCGGTATCGGACTTTCACTGGCAAAAGAACTCGCGGCGCGTGGCTACGATCTGGCAATTTGCTCATCCGGCGAGCGATTGCAGCCGGCCGCACAAGAACTGCGTTCGCAGGGCGTGCAGGTGACAGAGATCCAGGCGGACCTAGCGACACGGGACGGCGTAAAACAATTTTGGGATCAGGTGCAATTCGCTGGGACGAAGCATCGATGTCGCTTGCATAAATGCAGGCGTCGGTGTCGGTGGGCTTTTTGCCGAAACAGATTTGGATGCCGAACTGAACATGGTTTACCTGAATTGCGCGGGTACGGTGCAGCTGGCGAAATACGTGGTTCAACATATGCTCTCGCGCAATGAGGGAAGAATCCTGTTCACAGCTTCCATCGCCGGAGAGATGGTCGCGCCACGCGAGGCGGTGTACGCAGCCACGAAAGCCTTTGGATTGTCTTTCGCGCACAGTCTTCGCTACGAGTTGCGCGACACCGGAATCTCGGTAACCGCTCTTCAGCCAGGACCCACGAACACGGATTTCTTCCACCGCGCTGGCATGGACAACACGGAGGTTGGATCCGAAGGGAAAAACGAATCTCAACCTGATGATGTAGCGCGTCAGGGTATCGAAGCACTCCTGTCGGGCAAAGACCACGTCTACGCGGCCTCGGCAAAAACCAAGGTGGAAGGCATGCTGGCAAACGTCACGCCGGGCAGTGTGAAAGGCGCGATGCACGAGAAGATGGCAAAACCCAAAGCCAGTTGATCTTCGTTTCACGACAATTTCAAGCGAAGCAAAACCATCTTCAGGAGTACGGAATGTCGAAAGCATTGAACGAAAAACCAAACGCAGAACCGCTGCCCGCTGCAGCGAGCGCGGGAGTCATTCTGAATGGCCGCTATTTGCCGCCGCCGGAGGATAAAGACGGAAAGATATGGGTGAGAACAAGTGCCCTGATCCACGCCGATGCCGAAGATCTTTACAGGATGTGGCGCGATGTTGAAGCCGCACCACTTTGGCAAGAGCAGATCGAAAAGGTGACTCGCACCGGCGAAACGACCTCTCACTGGGTGATGCGATCTGGAGCAACGATAAGGACAAAGACAAGGACAAAACCATCGAATGGGATTCTGAAGTTCTGAGGGATGAACCGGGGCGGCGCATCGCTTGGCGATCCATCGGGGGCGAGTCAGACAATGCGGGAGAGGTTGTCTTCGAGCCCTCTCCTGGCGGTCGGGGAACTATGGTTACCGTTCTGCAGGAATTTCGCATGGGAAAGCTAGCCAGCGCATGGGAAACACTCGTGGGCCGAAATCCGAAGCAGGCTGTCATTGAAAATCTTCGTCATTTCAAAGCCCTTGCGGAGACGGGTGAAATTCCGCGAACCCAAGGCCAGCCTCACGGACCACGCGGAACGATCGCGGGAATCAAGAAATCGATGTACGGCGAGGAGATCACCACTCCGCCCGGATTGAATCGCAAAGCGAGCTAGACGACAAGCAGTTTCTTCAAATTTTATTTTGCGAATGGAGTTCAGGTTATGAAAGCGCTTTGTTGGATGGGAAGTAGCAAGGTGGAGGTTCACAACGTCAGCGACCCGACGATCTTGAACCCGCACGACGCCATCATCAAAATCACGCGCACCGCAATTTGCGGATCGGATCTGCATCTGTTCGACGGCTTCATCCCAACGATGGAAGAAGGCGACATTCTCGGACATGAATTCATGGGGATTGTTGAGGAAACGGGAAAAGGTGTAACGAATCTTCAGCGCGGCGATCGTGTAGTCGTGCCGTTCACGATCGCGTGCGGCAATTGCGAGTTTTGCAAGAAAAAGATCTGGTCCGCCTGCGACAATACGAATCCGAACGCCCACTTGATGGAAGCGGCGTATGGATATTCCGGTTCAGGTCTGTTCGGCTATTCCCACATGATGGGCGGGTATGCCGGCGGGCAGGCGCAATATGTGCGGGTGCCTTTCGCCAATGTCGGCCCGCTGAAAATCGAAAGCGACCTTCCGGATGAAAAGGTGCTGTTCCTTTCCGACATCTTCCCGACCGGATACATGGCTGCCGAGAATGCGCAAATCCAGGAGAACGACACGGTCGCCGTATGGGGTTGCGGTCCCGTCGGACAGTTCGCAATCGCCAGCGCTTTCATGCTGGGCGCCGCCCGCGTCATCGCCATTGACCGACTCCCCGAACGCCTGGAGTTGGCCCGTTCCATTGGGGCTATAACGGTCGATTATTCCGAGGAAGACGTAAGCGTCCTCACCGCTTTGAAAGACTTAACCGGAGGAATAGGGCCTGATTCTTGCATTGACGCAGTGGGTCTCGAAGCCCATTCGGCGCAGCTCCAGGGAATTTACGACAAAGTGAAAACGGCGTTGATGCTCGAAACCGACAGACCGAGCGTCCTGCGACAAGCGATCCAATCGGTGCGCAAGGGAGGCACGGTTTCGATACCAGGAGTGTATGGAGGTCTGCTAGACAAGGTTCCCTTCGGAGCCGCCTTTGGCAAGGGCATCACGATGAAAATGGGTCAGACCAACATGCACAACTATATGAAGCCGCTCCTGGAGCGTATCGAAAAAGGCCAGATCGATCCCAGCTACATCATTTCTCACCGCATCACTCTCGACGAGGCTCCCGAGATGTACAAAGTCTGGCGGGACAAGAAAGAGAATGTCACTAAAATCGTGATTGATCCTTGGGCGGCATAAACGCCACATTTAGAGGGCCGACGCTCGGATCGAGTTCCGGCCCTCACTCCTACCCATAAATTCTAGAGTTCGCTACCTCTGAGGAAGCCCAAACTGTCCTCAGTATCTCAAGATGAGATTGTCTTTTTCTCCTTGATTTTCCGTTTTAGTTGCCCTAAGATTTCCTTAACGCTCTGCGATAGTCTTCCACGTTTAAGCGTGTATCAAGACGTCATCTGGGGTCGGACAATGGACGACAGAATCAACATCCTCATGGTGGATGACGATCCCCGCAAACTTCTCAGTTATGAAGCCATATTGGACGAATTGGGCGAGAATCTCATCAAGGCACATTCAGGATCTGAAGCCCTCGAACATCTGCTCAAAAATGACATCGCCATCGTTCTGATGGATGTCAGCATGCCCGAGCTCGATGGTTTTGAACTCGCAAAGATGATCCACCAACATCCGCGATTCCAGAATACTGCCATCATTTTCGTTTCCGGCATTCGGTTGACCGATTTGGATCGCCTCAAAGGATATGAACACGGAGCAGTCGACTACATTTCAGTTCCCGTCATTCCCGATCTGCTTAAAGCAAAGGTCAGAGTATTTGCGGAGCTGTACCGCAAGTCACGACAATTGGAAATGCTAAATGAAAGCATAATCAGGCTGCAGGATGAGGAGCGTAAACGGATCGCTCGGGAGCTGCACGACAGCGTAGGCCAACTGTTAGCTGCTATCAGCATGAACAACAGTTTTGTGGAGGCCGAACGTCATAGGCTGAGCCCGGACGCAGCCAAACGGATCACCGAAAACAACCAGATGGTTGAGGAGATCACGCGAGAGATTCGGACGATTTCGCACTTGCTGCATCCGCCCTTGTTGGATGAAGCGGGACTTGCATCCGCTCTCCGCTGTTATGTCGAGGGATTCTCCGAACGAAGCAGAATTGATGTAAAGCTGGACATGCCATCAGAACTGCCGCGCTTGCCGGAAGAGATTGAACTTTCCATCTTCCGGATCGTACAGGAGTGTCTTACAAATGTTCATCGCCATGCCGGGAGCTCCACTGCAGCAATTCGCATCGTTCAAGAGGATTCCCGTGTCCGAGTTGAAATTGAAGATAACGGGAAGGGCATTTCGGGGGAGAAGCAGCTCGCATTTGAGGCCAAGGCGCAGACCGGTATCGGGATTCGTGGAATGCGGGAACGCTTGCGCCAGCTGAACGGCACACTAGAAGTTGGGTCCAACGGATGCGGAACGCGGGTGACAGCGACCATTCCAATTAGGCAATGGATCCTGGCTCTCTCAACTCAAATGTCGCGTGAGCCTCGGCCTCGAGGTTTCATCGACTAACGCTGTATTTCTGAATGTATTGATCGGTGCTCACCTTGCCTTCCCCGTCCACCACAAGACTTTTCCAATGATTCGCCATCCTGAAGGTCCGATTAGCGAGACGGAATCGAACTCCCGATGGTCCGATACCAAGACCTCCGTATGATCAAACCTGATTAAGCGAGAAACAAGAAGCCCTTTTTCAATGTTCGATGCCACTACGATCTGGCCGAGTAGTTCGTCAACGATGGCAGAGGACATGTCGACGGCAATAATGTATCCATCGAGGATCAGGGGCGACATCGAGTTCCCTTTAACGCGGAGGGAGATCGTCGAGGCGGGGTTGGGGCACCATTCCGCCGGTGCGGCTAACATAGCCTCAGGCTTCAATTGATCAAGATCAGAAACCTTATCACCTCGCTCCCCAGGTGTCGCCGCTAGGACCGGAAGCAGGGGAATTGCGACGAAAGCCGCATCCTCGGACGATTTTTCTCTTCCGACGCCGGCATGCACGACTTGTAGGTCAGTGCTTCGATCGTCAAGGAAACGGCGACGGACTTTTGGCAAAACGCGGATCACATCAGCGGTGTTCAATCCGACTCGGCCCCAAAAGAACCAACAAAGCGGATCTCCCGCCAACTTCCCCAAACGGATATAGGCATCGGCCGGAGGTTGAGCCTCTCCTCGCTCCCATCGGGAGATCGCCATCGCGGAGGTTTCTAATCTTTTGCCAAACTCTGCCTGGCTAAGCTTCAACGAACGTCGGAGAGTTTCGATCGCCCGCGACCATTCGGTCGGGCCCTTATGCTTCTTTGGCGAAGAGTTTGCCATAACACCACGTCACCAAGAAAACATCATAAACCGAGTTCCGCGCTGCTCCAAGCCTCTCTTTGGCCCTGAAGAGCTACAAGCTCTCCCTTACAGGAAAAACCGGATTGATCCACCACGCACCCAGTTGCGTTATAACGTTCTCGTTAAGGGCGGAATATGGAAGCAAATTCGGAACAACCATCGGAAAGATCGTGGCGGGACCTGTATCTTGCTGCCCTCTTCGAGGCGGATTCGTCCAAATTACCGGAACGAATTGCTGAAGCGGAGTGCGCTTTAAGCATTCGCGATCGCGCGTTGTGGTATTCCGGCGGCGATCACGATAAAGAGAAGCATGCGCTGATCGGTGCCATGCGCGCGCTCGAAGCGTTGCGGAATATACATCAGTGCTCTCGCCCGATGCCTTCGTCCCGCAGCCATCGTGCTGAAGCTGATTCGAGTGCACTTGGTGAAGTGGGCCACACTGCTGAGGCCAAGAAGCCGAGCGTCAGCCCGGACCGGTTCATCCTAGGCGGGTTGTTCTGCAAATGAGTTCGAGTGCAAGGGAGGAGGATGACCATGCAATACATGTTAGTAGCGATCATCTTGGTAGCTGGGCTAACGCAAGCCCAAACTAACCAGCCTTCAGCGCCAGGAGGCCCACAAGACAGCCGAACTCAAGCGCTGAGTCAATCGGGCACAGAAAGAATCGTGAAGGAAGTACACCACGAATTGGTGCTCCTCCCTTACTACGGTGTTTTCGACAACCTCGCATATCGGGTGTCTCCGGACGGAACTGTGACGCTCGTTGGCCAAGTAGCCCGCCCTACTTTGAAGTCGGATGCAGAAAATGCAATAAAACACATCGAGGGCGTTGAACGAGTCGACAACCAGATCCAAGTCCTACCTACTTCTCCGATGGACGATCAGATTCGTCTCGCCACCTATCGAGCCATCTATGGAAACAGCGTTTTGAGCCCGTACCAGCTGAGAGCGGTGCCTCCTATTCACATCATTGTTAATCAGGGACATGTCACATTGGAGGGCGTGGTGGCTAAACCGATGGACAAACAGGTGGCGGAAATGCAAGCAAAGAGCGTACCAAATGTGTTTTCAGTAACGAACAACCTTCGGGTCGAAGAATGAGTTCCCACGACATTCGACGTTATTGAGATCAGGTCCGCGAAGTTCAGCGTTCGAGGAGGCAGGGCCAATTTAGTGAGTCGGACGATTTAACAGTGAAAAACGATGCCCTCACCACGTACTTGCAGGATCACCTGGCCGGTGCGCTACATGCAATCGAATTGCTCAAGGCCATGCGCGATCATTTCGGCGGAGAACCGCTTGGGACATTTGCGGACGAAGTGCTCGCGGAGGTTGAAGCGGACCGCGATGTCCTGGCAAGGCTAACTGAGCGCGTCGGCGGCACAGCGGGCGGGATGAAAGAGTGGGGCGCGTGGCTCACGGAAAAGGTTAGCCGGCTGAAGCTGAAGCATAGCTCCTCCGACCGACTTGGGACATTTGAGGCGCTTGAATTTCTAGTTATAGGGATTCACGGGAAAAGGGCGCTATGGCGGGCAATGGCAGCGGTTGCGTCGAAAGATTCGCGCTTGCAGGACATTGACTTCGGGGAGCTCATCGCCCGCGCCGAAAACCAACATCAAAGGGTAGAAGAACGACGGCTATCTTGTGCTCAATCCGTCTTCTGAAACGGGCATGAGCCTTGGAAGACCTGCACCGCATGCAGAATCGACGAGGCGTAGCGGTCCGAATGCGATTATCGACCGATCACTGTAGCAAAGTGGCGGGCTGAGATGAGCTGGGTAGAAACAACGGCGTGAGCTCGCCTGCAGTGCAAACACCTGTTCACTGCCAACGCTTGCAGAAGGTATGGCATCTCAGAGCCGTTATAACGATTTGGGTAGTCGGCAGATAATGAGCGGCGCCAACAAACCGTGGTTGTCGATCGGGAAAACGTCTCGTCTATCTATCGCAGTTTTCGCAATTCTCCAGGTGTGCTGTCTCGCCTCCCATGCGGTATTCGCTCAAACCGGTTCGATGCAACAGCCGACGCTCGAACAGAATTATCAGCCTCGCACCTATCAGGGACGGCTCGAAGCCGACGACGGACAGTGGATTCGCCCCGCAAAAGATTACGCGAGCACCCGATACAGTTCGCTTGATCAGATCAATGCCAAGAATGCTAAGGATCTGAAGCTCGCTTTCACATTTTCCACCGGCATGACTCACGGACATGAGGCTGCGCCTCTGGTCGTGAACAACACGATGTACATTGTCACGCCCTTCCCGAACAATCTGTACGCCCTCGACCTTACTAAGCCAGGCGCTCCGATGAAGTGGGTGTATGAGCCCTTGCCCACGCCCGCATCGCAAGGAGTGGCGTGCTGTGACGTTGTCAATCGAGGCGCGACTTATGACGACGGCAAAGATTTATTACAACACGCTGGACAATCAGACCGTTGCCGTAGACGCGAAAACCGGCCGGGAAGTATGGAAGACGCGCGTTGGCGACATCAACAAGGGCGAGAGCATGACCATGGCTCCCCTTGTCGTCAAAGGGAAAGTCCTGGTAGGAAATAGTGGCGGAGAATTCGGAGTTCGCGGTTGGCTGACGGCGCTCGACGAAAAGACCGGGAAAATCGCTTGGCGAGCCTACACCGCCGGGCCGGATAAAGATGTGCTGATCGGTCCGCGTTTCAAACCGTTTTATTCCCAGGATCGAGGCCAAGACCTAGGAGTGAAGAGTTGGCCGCCCGACGCATGGAAAATTGGCGGAGGCGGCGTGTGGGGCTGGATTTCGTATGATCCGGAACTAAATCTGATTTACTACGGCACCGCGAACCCAGGGCCATGGGATGCCGAGGCCCGCCCCGGCGACAACAAATTTACCTGCCGGCATCTTCGCGCGCGATCCGGACACGGGCGAAGCGGTGTGGTTTTATCAGTTCAGCCCCCACGATCTTTACGACTATGACGCTGTAAACGAAAACATCCTTCTCGATCTTCCTATCAACGGACAAACCCGAAAGGTTCTGGTACATCCGGATCGCAATGGCTATGTGTACGTCATGGATCGCGTCGACCGGAGAGGTGCTGTCGGCCAGCGTCTTCGCTCCTATCACGACTAGCACATGGCGTTGATCTGAAGACCGGCCAGCTTCAGTACGTTGACGAAAAGAAGCCGATCACAGGAAAAGTGGTACGAGGCTTGTGTCCCACATCTCCCGGCGCTAAGGACTGGCAGCCCTCGGCTTTTTCTCCGCGAACCGGATTGCTTTACATCCCCCACAACCATCTGTGCATGGATGAAGAGGATCTGACTCCAAACTACATCGCCGGTACTCCTTATGTGGGAGCAAATGTCCGCATGTACGACGCACCCGGCGGATACGGTGGAGAATTTACCGCCTGGGACCCGGTCGAAGGCAAAGTCGTATGGACGATTCCTGATCATTTTCCAGTGTGGAGCGGAGCACTCGCCACGGCGGGAGACGTCGTCTTCTACGGGACACTCAGACGGATGGTTCAAAGCGGTCGACGCCCATAGCGGAACGCTGTTGTGGCAATTCAAAACCGGTTCCGGAATTATCGGCCAACCCACAACGTACAGGGGACCGGATGGGAAACAATATGTCGCCATCTTGTCGGGTGTGGGCGGCTGGGCAGGAGCGATCGTGGCCGGCGGGCTGGATGCTCGCGACGAATCCGCGGCTTTGGGATTCGCCGCAGCAATGAAAGACCTTCCGCATTACACGAACAAGGGGGGAATGCTCTATGTATTCGCCCTGCCTTAAGTTCGTAGCTGGTTTCTTGTTGCTGATTCCTGCAGTGGAAGTGAATGCCCAGACTCGTGAGTTGCGCGTATGCGCAGATCCCAACAACATGCCATTTTCTAGCCGAGAGCAAACGGGCTTTGAAAATCGCATCGCTGCGCTCGTGGCACGCAATTTAAATGCTCATCTCAGCTTCGTTTGGCAACGAATGGGCCGGGGATTCGTTCGAGAGTACCTCGACAAGGACCAATGTGATTTATTAGTTGGAATCCCCACCACCTATCGTCCCGTTCTCACAACGAGCCCGTATTACAGGTCGACGTATGTTTTTGTCGCTAGGCAAGCTGAACCTGGTATCCGTTCACTTGATTCATCCGCATTGCATGGTTTGAAAATAGGAGTGCAGGTGTTGGAGGAAGAATACACGCCTCCGGGAGAGGCGCTCGCGCGGCGCGGATTGCAAGGCGCAATTGTGGGCTTCGACACGACCGGTGATGGCGCTGACTCGATTGTTCGGGCGGTTGTTGATCATAAGGTTGACCTCGCCATCGTCTGGGGACCGCTTGCGGGGTACTTCGCCAAGAAAGCGGGACAGCAGCTTCGAGTTACTCCGGTCGAACCGGAGGTCGATCCGCCCGGCCTCCCCTTTACCTTTGCAATTTCGATGGGGGTCCGAAAAGGCAATCTCGCTCTGCGAGATCAATTGGAAACGATCCTCTCGGACCGGGCTACCGACATCCGTGCCATCCTCGACGAATATGGAGTTCCGCAATTGCCACTGGCTTCTCCCTCAGACTCCAACGGGGGCGCGAATTGAAACATCGCAGTCTACCACTCGTGGTTCTGCTTGGAGGAATAGCCGCGCTTTCCGCGTGCAGCCGTGAAGACAGGATTCTGCGCCAACCGCCGCCTGCAAATGACACGCTCAACACAGTACAAATTAGCGGCTTAAATCCTGGGGCAAATTTAATTCCGACGCCACCGAATTCCAACATGTACCAGGAAAGTGCCTACGCCGTGTCCGAGGGTCAAAAACTTTACGAGGCCTATAACTGCGTCGGTTGTCACGCGCACGGCGGCGGCGGAATCGGTCCTCCTTTAATGGATCGCAACTGGATCTATGGCAGTGAACCGGGAAATATCTTTGCCACCATCATGCAAGGAAGGCCGAACGGCATGCCGTCTTTCCGAAATCGCATTCCCGAATACCAGGCTTGGGAGATCGCGGCTTACGTCCGGTCTATGGCGGGTTTACTTCCGAAGGGCGTGTCTCCAAACCGTACCGACCAGATGAACATAAAGCCCGCGGAGTCGTCCACTCCTGAACAAGTCCCGACCGGAATTACCGGCGTTCCGGAGCAACCGAAGTGAACGCCGCACCCAATCTTGCCGCCTTTCTGGTTGTACCGGCTCAGGTTCTCGATCCCGGTCGTCACAATGTCTTGCATCCGGCTGCATCGCAGGCCGGACACATTGAATGGTTGTACTGGTTCATTTTCTGGATTCTTCTCGCGGTCTTTGTCCTGATGATCGCGGCCTTTTCGCGGGCTGGCACGAAAGCCCGCGTTCTCGCCAGCCACCCGCTCCCCGTTATCGAAAAAGATGAAGAAGGGGACCGCCGCGCGGGATGGGCGGTGGGAACCGCCATCGGCATAACCGTAATTACGTTGTTCGTCATTCTCGTGGTGAGCGTGATCACCGGCAAGCGTGTCGAAGGATTGACATCGAAAAATTCCGTCACCATCCAAGTCACAGGCCATCAGTGGTGGTGGGAGGTTACATATCCAAATTCACAGGCGGATCAGACCGTCACCACCGCCAATGAGATTCACGTCCCGGTGCGAACTCCAATCGTCATTTTGACCAATTCACAGGACGTGATTCACAGCTTTTGGGCGCCAAACATTACTGGCAAACGTGATTTGCTGCCGGGATATTCGTCAGCTTTCTCGTTCGAGATAGATAAGGCAGGAATCTATCACGGCCAGTGCGCCGAGTTCTGCGGTTTGCAGCATGCGCATATGGGATTTTCGATTATTGCGGAGCCTGTCGAAAACTTTGAGGCATGGCAGCAGCAACAACTGAAGGCCGCGGCGGAACCAGTTGACTTCCGAAGCGATTCGGGGCCGAGAAGTCTTTCTCACGCATGCCTGTCTGATGTGCCACACGATTCGTGGCACGGATGCGGGTTCGCATTTGGGTCCGGACCTGACCCACGTCGCAAGCCGAAACATGATTGCAGCCGAGACACTCCCCAACACTGCCGGTGCTCTGGCAGGGTGGGTCGTCGATCCGCAACGCATTAAGCCAGGAACTCAAATGTCGCCGAACCCTCTTGCGCCCGATGATCTCCAAGCGGTTATTGCGTATTTGCAGTCGCTTCATTAAGGAGTAAAGATTTGGCCGTTGCAGAACCGATCCTCGCGAATGATCAAGACACTGGGCACTCGGAACTCGCTCAGCGCCTTGCTCGCACGTGGAGTCAGCCGAAGGGCGTCTGGGGATGGTTCTGTAATACCCATCACACTGATATCGGGATTCGTTTTATGGTGACCGCCTTCATTTTCCTGCTCCTCGGGGGTGTGTTGGCGGCAATGATCCGGCTGCAACTTATCCGTCCTGAAAATTCCTTGATCGGTCCAGACCTTTATAACCAGGTCTTCACCATGCACGGCAGCACCATGATTTTTTTATTTGCCGTGCCTATGATGTTTCAGGGATTCGGCGTCTACATTGTTCCTCTGATGTGCGGTGCTCGCAACATCGCCTTTCCGCGCTTGAATGCCTTCAGCTATTACCTTTATGTCGGCGGAGCCCTCGTTCTATGGGGTGGGTTCCTAACGAATACCGGACCCGATGTGGGTTGGTTCGCATACGTGCCGCTCTCCGGCCCGGCATATTCTCCGGGGCATCGCGCTGATATTTGGTCGCAGATGATCACCTTTACCGAGGTTTCCGCTCTCGGTGTCGCCATCTGCATCGCCACCACAATCCTGCGGCACCGCGCACCCGGGATGACCTTGAATCGCATGCCGATCATGCTTTGGGAAAAGCTGGTGATCTCGATTGCTGTCATCTTTGCGATGCCGGCGGTCATGATCGCAAGCGGGTTACTGCTGCTTGACCGATTGGTGGGCACGCACTTTTTCAATCCGGCGGAAGGTGGCGACGTACTCCTATATCAGCATTTGTTCTGGTTCTTCGGGCATCCCGAGGTTTACATCATCTTTCTCCCCGGCGCCGCAATTGTTTCGACTTTGGTGGAATGTTTTTCACGACGCCGCATTTTCGGATACACGCCGATTGTGGTTTCTGTCGTCGCGACCGGATTCCTGGGCTTCAGCGTGTGGGTCCATCACATGTTTGCCACGGGTTTGCCTCAGTTGAGCGAAAGCTTTTTTACCGCTGCGAGCTTGATGATAGTAATTCCGACCGGCACACAGTTCTTCTGCTGGGTGGCGACAATATGGTACGGGAAGCTGCAGCTTCGACTACCGATGCTCTGGTGCTTCGGCTTTTTTTTCGTTTTTCTTATTGGTGGACTGTCGGGAGTAATGCTGGCGTCGGTCCCCGTAGACTTGCAGGTCCACGATACTTACTTTGTCGTCGCACACTTTCACTATGTCCTGATTGGCGGCGCTCTTTTTCCCATGTTCGCCGGCATCTACTTTTGGTTTCCGAAGATGACGGGACGGATGGCCAACACGACATTGGGAAAATGGCATTTCTGGCTCTTTTTCATCGGCTTCAACATCACATTTTTCACTCTGCATTTTCTGGGACTTCGCGGCATGCCCCGCCGCGTCTATACCTACGGACCTGACATGCATTGGCAGGGCTTGAACGCCCTCGCGTCGAGCGGCGTGGTTTTCATGACGGCGGGGTTGCTGGTCTTCGTGGTTAACGTGTTCCGCAGCGCGCGAGTTGGAGAACTCGCCGGAAACAATCCGTGGGGAGACGCTGGGCTGGAATGGTCAATGTCGTCTCCGCCGCCGCCCTACAACTTTCTTCATATTCCAACCGTGAGCGGCCGGGATCCTCTATGGGAAGACCCACCGAATCAACCCGTTGTGGTAGGGATGCGCGACGATATACGCCAAACTCTGGTCACTCACAGTCTCGATGCGGATCCACAACATAAAGACGAAGATCCCGGCCCAAGCATCTGGCCATTCCTCAGCGCGGTTACTGTTTCGGCCGCATTCGTGGGATCAATCTTTACGCCGTGGGCTGTTCCGATTGGAGCACCGCCGGTCATAGCCACCCTAATAGGATGGCTCTGGCCGCGCGGAGAATCTCCCACTCCTCGACCAACCGGTGAATCATGGGTGCGCTAAACGAGCCAATTCGAAGGCCCCTGACGCTGGACGTTTCCGATTTGCCCAGCGTGGCATTTGGCCACCGCAATACGACTTGGCTCGCGAATGTTTTTTACATGGCGATCGAGGGCATGATGTTTGCCCTCATGTTCGCGACCTATTTTTATCTGCGAACGCGCTCCACCGCCTGGCCTCCGGGACACTTACCGCCAGCTTTAAAATACGGGGCAGCCAACGCTGTCATTTTCCTCTTGAGTATCATTCCGGCCTGGATAGTGAGGAAACGCGCGCCGGAAGGTGATCGCCGCGCAGTCAGAAGTGGTCTGCTCGTTCTTACTTTGTTTGCGCTCGCGGCCACAGTTCTTCGCGTCTTGGAATTTACTGCCTTGAACTGTCGATGGACCGACGACGCCTACTCATCCACGATTTGGGTCCTGATCGGAATGCACTCGGGGCATCTGGTGACCGAGTTGATCGAAACCATAGTTCTGCTGGCTATTTCGTTTACCCGAAAGATGGAAGGAACGCGCCTCGCCGATGCTGCGATTAATTCCGACTATTGGTATTTCGTGGTGGTCACGGGGTTGATTGTGGATTTGTTGATCTACGGGACGACTCGATTTTTGTAAGGGGAAGAATGGCGAAGTCTGAACAACAAATCCAATCGGGACGAACTCCAGTGGGCCTGTGGTGGAGTCTGGCAGCGGGTTTTGCTGCCTGGGGGTTGGATCTCGGTTTAAGCTACCTGCTCGAACGACATACCTGTTCCACGGGTGATGGTAGCGTGCTGCATCTGATTAGCGTCGCCTGCTTCCTAATTGCGCTGTCCGGCTTCGGAACCGGCCTGGTGGAATTCAGACGCTTCCCCGGCACCACATCGGAGGAAGGTGGTAGCCATTTCGATCGTGCGCACTTTCAGGCACTTCTAGGCATGGCATTCAGTCTTTCCTTTGCTTTAGTGGTGATCGCGGGCTCGGTCCCGCGCTGGATTCTTGGTCCGTGTTGATGAAATGTCAGTGAAACACTTTCAAGTCGCAGCGGTAGGAATAATGGCGGTCCTCTGGGCGATGCCGGCTTGGTCGCTAACAGAAACTGGCCGCGCGCTGGCAACTAATTGGACATGGCCGCCTTTCGTTTGGATTCCCTTGCTCATAACGGCGGTTCTTTACGGCATCGGCATAACGAAAATGCTACGACGGACCACCCGTCGACAATCGTTACTTTGGCGGATATTCTGGTTCGCTCTCGGCTGGATTTCACTAGTCATCGCACTCGATTCTCCACTCCATGAACTCGGCGAGCAACTGTTTTGGGTGCACATGACGCAGCACGAGATTCTGATGCTGATCTCGGCCCCGCTGCTCGTACTCGGACGCCCCCTAATCGCATTCTTGTGGGCCATGCCGTCAAGTCTGGCGCGAGTCGGCCGCCAGCCTCGGGCGCTCAAGAACCTTTAAGAGACTCTGGGCCTTCGCTTCGGCCCCGCTCTCGGCCTGGTTGGTATCCGCATTAGCACTGTGGATCTGGCATCTTCCGTTCTTGTTCGATCAAACATTGCGCAGCGACTGGATTCACGCCGCGCAACACACGACTTTTCTAGCAACGGCACTCATCTTTTGGTGGCCGTTGGTGAACCGAACCCCCTCGCTAGGTTATGGCGGAGGCTTGGTTTACGTTTTCACGACAATCCTGCATACCAGCGTACTCGGAGCGTTGCTCACGTTCGCATCGCGTCCCTGGTATTCGTCCTACGTTACTGACCGCTCCCGCGTGGCATCTCACCGCATTAGAAGACCAACAGATTGGTGGACTGATCATGTGGATTCCTGCCGGGACGTTGCTGCTGATTGTTGCCCTCATCTTGCTCGTCAAGTGGATGAACGAGTCGCAGACAAGGTGGCAATACACGCGCATGGCGGACCTCGGCCGCTTGTCGGAGGGAGGCGTCGAGTGAGAACAATGCCGATTCTGCTCTTCGCGGTTCTCCTATCGATGTCCATCGCATGTGAACGTCCGAGTCGCACTGAGGTCGAGAGGGCCGCAACACTTACCAGCGGAGGAGATGCTCGCTCTGGGAAAACCGAAATTCGTAAGTATGGATGCAATACCTGCCACGAAATTTCCGGCGTCGCTGGAGCGCGGGGCTTGATCGGTCCGAGCCTGAATGGCATTGGCGAACGCTATTACATTGCTGGCGAACTTCCGAATACTCCCGGCAATCTAATGCTGTGGATTCAGCATCCCCGACAGGTAGAACCCCGTACCGCAATGCCGGAAATGGGAGTCACGGAGCAAGACAGCCGCGACATTGCGGCATATTTGTACACCCTTAGATGATCGATACAGGAGAGGCCTGATGCAGTTCACAATATTCCCACGTACATTCGTAGCTTCTTTAGTATTTGTATTGTGTTCATTTCCTTCGCTTGCTCAGAATCCGCAAGATTGTTCGAAGGTCCCGGACTACAACAAGCTTAAGGCTGCCTTAACAAGTGCTGTTAAAGAAGGCAAAGGGGCAAACGGAGGACTCGGGAATCAGGAATGGGGCGCGGTAGTGAATCGCGATGGCATCGTTTGCGCCATTGTGTTCTCCGGCCCGAATCGAGGAGCGGAATGGCCGGGAAGTCGCCTGATCGCCGCAGAAAAAGCGAACACTGCAAATGCCTTCAGCACCGATAATTTTGCTCTTTCCAGCGGAAACGTCTATTCCGCAGCTCAGCCGGGAAACTCTCTTTACAGCATTGTGACTGGTCCAAATCCAAACACCGCGTTTGCCGGAGATCCGGAAAGGTTCGGTCAGCCCGATGACCCGCTGGTGGGAAAGCCGGTTGGAGGAGTCATCGTGTTTGGCGGCGGGCTAGCCTTGTACGACAAGAGCGGAAAAATTGTCGGAGGGCTGGGAGTGAGCGGAGACACTTCTTGCGCCGACCACGTAATCGCATGGAAAACCCGGCAAGCCCTGGGACTGAACGCCGTGCCGATGGGAGTAGCTCCGGGCCCGAGTGACAATCTTATCTTCGATATCCAGAATGGCGTCAGCAGTAGCGGCTTCGGACATCCAGCATGCAAAGGTGGCAACCCGAGTGAAGAGATCATCAACAAGTTAAACCAGACGCATCCCACCGGTCCCCACCGATAGCGCCGGGGTTCGACCTTAGATTCCAACTCGTGGAGACGTGGATCAAACAACTGCGGGAGTTTCGGGATGAGTGGATGAGAAAACCGAGAGAAAAATTAGCAAACAAACTCTTTGGCGATAGATGAATCCAAACGCATATCGCAATGGGCGCCAGTCTCGCAAACGCAGGTTACTCTCAATCCGCGGCCACTCCAACGCGATCGAGAATCGCTCACTGCAAGCGCAAGTTTCTACGGTTTTTCCCTGAGGGGTTCCGCGATGAGACCTACATGGACTGGGAACGGGGGTACAAATGGCGAGCACATCAGGAGTGGGAAGCGGTACTAAATCGCAAGGCCTATCAGGCGAAACTCTCACAAGGACGGTTTCTGGAGATTGGCAGTGAGGCCATCAGAATTGAGTCACGCACGAATCTTCTCTTCTCCTTTGAAAAGATGGCGATTCGCGACGCGCTGAAGTCCGAACGCGGCGCGCGAGCTTTCGCCGAAGGTCTCTATGCTCTTCTGCACGGCCCAGGAAACGTCCAAGCAAAATTCAGTCGCTGGTGCGAAGTTGTCGCGGGCCTGCCACGCAAGCAGAGCCGCGTACTTACTTGGCCCCTGGCTACCGTGTTCGGATTCATCGCTCAACCTGACACCCATATCTTCCTAAAGCCCACCGTGACTCGTCTGGCTGCCCAGAGAATACGGTTTCGATTTTATCTACCGATCTGGACCTTCATGGGAAACCTACTCCAGTCTTCTCGCGTTCGCCAGTGAGATCGGACACGACCTCCGTGACCTTCGCCCGCGAGATCTCATCGACATTCAGTCGTTCATCTGGGTCCTGGGATCAGATGAGTACGAAGAATAGACAAGTTTTTGTGAAAACTTAGCGAGGATCGTTCGGAACGGCTTACGGTTATTTCTGGAGTCGTTCCAAGTTGAGACGCGAAGACGGCGTCGTATCGGCGTCAAAGCTATTCTTTATGACGTCGAGGGAGCGCCGGTGTTCGCGCTCTGTGAGGGCAGCCACACAGTCCGCCGGCACGAACAATCGGAAATCCCGGACGTGCAGTTCGCCAGCGGCGATCAGGACGCAAGCGTTCGTTGTAACGCCTGCGACAATCGCAACCCGCGCACCGATCGTAATCAAGTATCGTCTGCAACGGCGAGGCATAGAACGGTGAATGTTTAGGCTTTAAAACAATGTAATCGTCCGGTTCCGGCACGAGCAGTTTCGTCATCTTCGCGACCAGGAGATTGTGTACGCAGGCAATGCCGCAATACGGCGGAGATATCAGAACGCCATCGGCCCCGATTGTCGTTGACGTAAATTGTGGGGATACCCACCTTCTTGCATCGCTTCTTCAGCTTGGCGATCGACTTCGCCAGCGCTACGGATCGGCGGACCAGGTGCCTGGTTATCTGGAAAATTGAGATCATTGAGAACGTCGATTAGCAGCAGCACGACTTGCGACTGATCCGGAACATTGCCATGCAAATCGTCCTGGCCCCTGCGCAATCGACGATTGCGATCATGCGGCATAGATCTTCTCTGCGCGACCGTCTTCCCCGTTCACCAATCGCTTGAGCTCTAAGGCATTCCGAGGGGCATAGCCCGCTTCATCGTTGTCGAAGTAGATGTAGATCGAAGTCAAATCCTTCGCCCATTCGTCAACCTGCTGGCTCCAGCGGCGAAGGCGGTCGCTGCTGTACGCCTCCTGATATTTTCCAAGGCCAGGTCCATGTAAACGCACATACGCAAACTCGGCGGTTACCGTCAGAGGAGAATGGTAGCCCGCGAGTTCGTAAATGCAGAACGCAGCGCCGTATCGTGCAAGTAGCTTGTCAATGTCAGGCCGAATCCAACTCAAATCCCGAAATTCAAAGGCGCATCGCATATCGCGGGGCAATGCCTCAAGCAAACCTTCGAGGCGTCCGGGATTCACTCCCCACCGCGGCGGGAGTTGAAAAAGAATCGGTCCCAGCTTGGTAGATAGTCGAGATGCTCGCGGAAGAAGGTTCTCTAACGCATCCTCCGGATCCTTCAGCTTTTTTTGATGGGTCAGGAAGCGACTGGCTTTCACCGCAAAAACAAACTCAGCCGGAGTCGATTGCCGCCAATTATCGAAGGCGACCTCCGTAGGAAGACGATAGAAGCTGTTGTTCAATTCAACGGTGTCGAATTGACGCGAGTAAAATTCAAGCATTTCATTTGGAGATATTTCTGCCGGGTAAAAGGGTCCCCGCCAATGTTTGTAGTGATATCCGGATGTGCCAATGCGAATCTCACACGTCATGAGCAGTGAAATATTCTCAGCCTCTGCTGCCGGATTTCTTCCGTTTCTTGGCGACAGATGAGGCTTTCTTCCCCAGTGCAGTGCGTACAGATTTGGGCAAATGTGCGATTGTGCGTTTTCTCTTAGCGGCGGATGCCGCCTTCTTTATGTTTTTTCTTGCGGCGATTCTTTGTCTCGTCGAGCCCATTTGTCTACACCCCTTTCTATCGTCGAGTAGAACCGAAATGACTGCGGTTTATCGCAAAGATATTTTCTCGCGATTCTATGCCGCTCTATCGGCTATCGCCGGAACCCGGCTTGACGCGCACAAATTGGTGCAACAATACATCCGGCCATTACCTTTGACTTCGTGACCGATAATCCGGTAGTGGCAGTGTGAACACTAGGGAGCCGCCATGAATGTTCCTCCAAGGAGCGTATGCAATTGGTGGTTGGATGAACAACCTGAAGTAATGGTTTGTCCATTTTGCGATTGTCGCTTTCATATTCTCCTGAATGAAGGAACGGCTGGGACAAGCCTCGCCTCGTGCTACGGGGAGTCGACAACCGCTTCTGTTTCGTTTACATCCAAGCTGCAGGTCAAAACCGAATCCAAGTGAGGAGCACGCCATGTCTCGAATAACAAAACTCGCAGTGGCAGCGGCATTCACTGTCGCAGTGGGCATCTGCGGCTTAGCAGCGCAGCAATCTAGCGATCCTTCAAACTCATCCTCAGCGAACGGTATGAGCCCGGCAAAAGCGTCCGCCGGACAGACGATGGCAGACACCAAATTCATGAAAGAAGCGGCGCAGGGTGGGATGGCGGAAGTAGCCCTGGGCCAACTCGCCGTGGAAAAGGCGTCGAACGCTGACGTGAAGAAGTTTGGTCAACGTATGGTGGATGACCACAGCAAAGCCAATGACAAACTGAAGCAGCTGGCTTCTGAGAAGAATGTTGCACTGCCGCAAGATTTGAACGCCAAAGACAAGGCAACTAAGGCTTCTCTTGAGAAGCTCTCCGGCGAGCAATTTGATCAGGCCTATATGAAGGACATGGTGAAGGACCACAAAAAAGATGTCGGTGATTTTCAGCGCGAAAGCAAGGCGGCGCACGATCCCGATGTAAAACAATTTGCAGCTGACACGTTGCCCACATTAGAAGATCACCTGAAACAGGCAGAATCGATCGCATCAGCTGGATCAGCAACGGCTGCGGTGCGTTAAGGTTTACGCGAAGGGGTGGCCAAGGCCACCCCAAAACGTTTTCCATCCTGATCAAATATCTATGGTGCGTCGTAACTTTACGGTTGGTGCCGGAATCGCCTTTGGGATGGCAGCGTCGATGCTGCTTGGGCGACGAAAAATGATTTCGCTGCGCGACAAGACTGTGTTTGTAACTGGTGGCTCGCGAGGGCTTGGTTTGCTGCTGGCTCAAGAATTTGCGCAGCGCGGGGCAAATATCGCAATCTCTGCGCGAGACCGAAGAGAGCTAGACCGGGCCGAGACCCAACTCCGCATGATCACCGACCAGGTACTCACCCTCGATGCCGATATGACGATGCGCGAAGAGGTCGAGTTGGCGGTTCATAAAATCGAGCACCATTTTGGCTGTCTGGACATTCTCGTAAACAACGCAGGAACTATTTGTGTTGGCCCAGTTGAGACAATGACGATCGATGACTACCGCGACTCGATAAACACACACTTCTGGGGTCCATATTTTGCCACTATGGCCGTTTTGCCATCGTTTCAAAGACTACGACGCAGGGCGAATCGTAAATATATCCTCGATTGGCGGCAAAATTGGAGTTCCTCATCTCGTTCCTTACTGCGTCGGGAAATTCGCCCTGACATGATTTTCAGAAGGCCTGCGCTCTGAACTCTCAAAGACAACATTTATGTGACCACGGTATGCCCCGGTCTCATGCGAACGAAACGATTGAGAAAGCTAACGAGCTAAAGCCAAGTCTGATTTTGCTCGACGTCAGTATGCCCGGTATGAATGGCCTGGATACAACGCGCCTTTTAAGGGAAAAGTTTCCGGATGTTAAAATTCTAATCATCAGCCAGCATGATCCTAAAGAACTCTTTCCTCGTTCACTCGAAGTTGGCGCCCATGGCTGCATAGACAAGGCGCGGCTCGCCGTAGACTTATTGCCAACTTTGAGAAATTTGTTCAAGAATTGATCCGTCGTGACAAACATTGCGAGTGTCGCGGACCATGCAGAATGTCAAATAACCGCGACACCGTGCCACCCCTGGGGCTCCGATAGAACCCGCTAAATGATTGCGCGGCAAAGCGGTTACTTAGCACGCATCACGCGACCAGTTAAATACGCGAATAACGCCGGCGTGAACCCGTTTGACCAATATCTGCTTCCAGTTTACAACCCGATGATTGGCTGGTAGATCAACTGGACTTTAACCCAGCGCAGCGGTGTGAGGTGGTGCTCCAATGCTAGAGAACGCGAATGAAACTATCGACCTGGCAACCGAGGACATTAAAGAGCGAAAACAGGTTCAGAGTCAAAGAGATTTTGAGCCACTGCTAGACACCGAAGAAGCCGCGAGGCTTCTCAGAATGCACCCTCGAACTCTTCGCACGAAAGCACGGCGTGGATCAATTCCCGCTGTCCAGGTTGGAAAACGTTGGCGCTTTCGTGCCTCCACGTTGGATCGTTGGCTCGGCAAACTCGCCAGCTGACCATCGGCACGGTGAGGAACAAAAAACATCTCGACCGAAACGAATCGCCGATCTATTCTGACGGTGTCCGCCGACACCGTTTAAGCAAAGGAGAAACTTTGTTTAGACGGACACGTTACCAACACGGAAGCGTCGAACGAGAAGAGCGGAAGAAGGGACCGGCAGTCTGGGTCTACCGATGGTGGGAAGAAGACATCAACGGGAAACTGGTGCACCGCAAAGCCCAGGTTGGGGATGTGAAGAAATACCCGACCGAATCTGCGGCACACTCAGCAGCAGACGCTCTTCGGTTAACCATCAACAATCGCTGCGAACACAGGAACCTGCGGCGAACCACAATCAACACGCTCTGGGAGCACTACTCTCAAGAGGAACTGCCTCTCAAAGCACTATCCACACAGGACGCGTACATAATCTACGCGAAAAACTGGATTGTCCCACGCTGGGGCAATCTACCACTAGAACAAGTCAAAACTGTCGAGGTAGAGCGTTGGCTACGGGCGACCGGAGTGGCCGATGGAACCAAAGCCAAAATCAAGTGCGTGATGTCGGCTTTGTTTTCGCACGCCGTTCGGTGGGAGTTTTGTGGCCACAATCCCATCTCTTCAGGGATACCGGTGGGAAGTGGGGGCAAGCGAGGCCCGAGCACCGGCGTCCGGATCAGCGCCAAACGTCAGAGATCCCCCTTGGTTTTGTCACCGGAGCAGGTCAAGCTCGGGTTGGCAGAATTGGAGTTTCGGGATCAGTTGCTCGTGTTTCTAGAGGGGGCCTTGGGTATACGTCAAGGCGAACTCGGGGCGCTACGCTGGCTGTCGTGCGATTTCGACAACATGAGCATCAGCGTCCAACACTCGTATTACTGGCGTCGAGGTGGAAACCTGAAGAGCACAAAAACGGAAGCGTCTGCAAAACAGCTGCCGATGCATCCAAGCCTAAAGCATTCCTTGCAGGAGTGGAGATCGCAAAGCCTCTACAACAAACCGGAAGATTTCGTTTTCCCTTCCGAAAGACTGCAAGGCAGCAAGCCGTTAGATCTAGCTTCAGTCCTGAAGAAGAAGATTCAGCCTGCATTCAGACGGATCGGAATCACGGGTGTGGGCTGGCACACGTTTCGGCATTCGGTTGGAACCATGCTGGCGGAGATGGGCGAACATCAGCTCACGATCCGCGACTACTTGCGGCACAGCAACCTTCATGTCACGAACAAGTATCTGCAGGCAACATCGAAGACCAAACGCTTGGCACAGGACAAATTGGTCGACGCGATTTTGCCGACGGGTATTTTGCCGAAGACAAACCTAATCCAATGAGCGCTGTTTGGAACCGTTTTCGGATGGGACCATTCTCGTTCGGCGCTTATCGTCCCCTAACATCCCCTGATTTGCCGGACGTTAGGGTTGCAAGTGCTTGAAAAGAATGGCGGGGACGACGGGACTCGAACCCGCGGCCTCTGCCGTGACAGGGCAGCGTTCTAACCAACTGAACTACGTCCCCACTCGCGAAATCAGCCGGATACGCGACGACAGTTCTGGCGCGGCTTGGACGATTTGCCACGCTGAGTCTAATCGGCTGAAAGAGCTCTGCCATTAAACGATCTCCCCGAGAGGGATCGTCTTTCGAACAAAGCAAAATCTCTCTTGAACATCTTAGCAGCTTCTCTCTCAGTTCGAAAGGTCAGCACGAGTTTGGCGAAATCCAACTGCCTCTTGTTGGGGCGGGACACGCAAACTGGGCCTATAAATCAGGCCGGTTGGGCACTAGGTCCGCAATCTCAGATCATGAGTTTCGAGTCTCGCCTCGGCTACATCTACGACTGCTTTTTCTCGTTCTTCCGATAGCAGATACGAGCACGAAATGGCGCCGTAAAGACTTTCGAAAAGCCATCGCGCTTCAGCGGTCGCGGTTCAATTCTCGAAAGAAAAATTCCAACTCAAAAAGCGCACCGTTGGCGACCGCATCCCATCCATATGTTTTTGGCAATTCACAAAGGAAGAACCATGCCTCTTACCAAGCTTGATCCCAACTCCGCCCTGATTTTGATTGACCTGCAAAAAGGAATTGTCGGAATGCCGACCGTGCACGCCGCCGCCGAGATTGTGAGCCGCTCCGCCCAACCGGCTCGCGCCTTCCGCGAGCGACATCTTCCGGTCGTGCTCGTCCACGTAACCGGCCGCCCGCCGGGCCGCACCGAAGCCGGAATTCCTAACGTCGCCCGCCCGGCCGATTGGGCCGAGTTCGTGCCTGAATTAGATCAACAGCCTACTGATTTCGTCGTCACCAAGAAATGTCTGGGAGCTTTCACCGGTTCCCCGCTCGACGGATATCTGCGCGAGCGCGGCGTAACCCAGGTTGTCATAGCCGGCATCGCGACCAGCATTGGCGTGGAATCGACCGCTCGCAGCGCCTACGATCTCGGCTACAACGTGACTTTAGTGGTTGATGCCATGACCGACCGTGACCCTGACGCTCTCCGCCTGAGCATCGAAAAGATCTTTCCCCGGCTCGCCGAAACCGGCACCACCGCCGACGTTCTGAAGCTCTTACGAGATCAACTTTCGTAGCGGACGCATTCGTCCGCGTTCAGTTCATGGGTGCGGACGCCCCGCCCGCGAACGGCCAGCGATTAGACGAAAGCCGTAAACCCTCGCTACTCCGCATGCTATAGTGCGATTTCGCGATGGGATCATTTCTGCTGTTCGCCTTTTCGTGGTGGTCCATCCTGCTGCGGATTGTGGCGATCGTCCACTTCATCCGGCGGCGGCCAAACTTCTTTTGGATTTGGGTCATCCTGTTTCATTGGGTCGGAGCGCTGGTCTACATTCTGGTCGAAGTCGTCCCGGATGCGAGCCTGCTGCCGGGAACGTTTCAGTTTTTTCCGCGCCGGCGCCGTATCCAGGAACTGGAGCGCATCATCCTCGACAACCCCTCAGCAGGGAACTACGAAGAACTCGGGCAACTGTATCTCGATGACGGAAACTTCGCGCGCGCCCGTGCCTGCTATGACAAGGCGATTTCGTCGCGCACCGATCACGCCGACCCGTTCTACCGGCGCGGCATCGCCGAGATCGAACTCGCAGACTTTCCCGCCGCCGTGCCCGACCTGGAGCGCGCTGTCCACTCCGATCCCGATTACGACTTCCATCGCGCCAAGGGCCTGCTGGCCTGGGCCTACGCGCAAACTGGACAGTCCGAAAAAGCGGACGCCATGTTTCGCGAGGCCGTTCGAATCTCAACTATCTCCGAAACGTACTATCACTACGCGCTGTTTCTGGAATCGCAAGGCCGTGCCGCAGAAGCTCGCGAGTGGGCGCGCAAGATTCTCGAGAAAAAACCGACCATGCCCGTGTATCTGCGGCGGCGCGAGCGGCCCTGGTTTCGACGGGCCAGCTCGCTGCTGGCGCGAATGAAAACTTGATTTTAGATTGCAGATTGGAGATTGCAGATTTGAACGCATGTGCCATCTGCAATCTGAAATCTGCAATCCAAAATCTTGTAACTGAAATTGAGTGTTGGCCGCTGTCACCCCACAGCGGATGGTAAAATTGCTAGTGACGATTTCCAAATCTCCCGTCCGACTGCTGGCCACCGACATCGACGGCACGCTGCTCAATCCCCAATTTCAGATATCTGACGGCGACTTGATGGCGCTGCGCCGCGCCCATGCCGCCGGCATCGAAATCGTGCTGGTCACCGGGCGGCGGCATACTTTCGCTCTGCCTATCGCGCAGCAGCTGGGTTTCGATTTATGGCTGATCAGCTCTAACGGCGCGGTCACACGGTCGCTCGCGGGAGAGACTTTTCACCGTGATCTGATGCCCGTGGCCACCTGCCTCCGTCTTTGCGGCGCAATGCGAGCATTCCGCGGCAACACTGTTCTAACCTTCGACAAGGAAACCAAAGGCGCAATCGTGCTGGAGCACCTTGACGAACTCGGCCCCAGCATCCGGCGCTGGCTCGAGAAGAATATGGAGTACATCAATTTCGTGATCCCGATCGAAGATGCACTGGTGAGCGATCCCGTGCAGGCTATGTTCTGCGGAACCATGAGCCGCATGGGCCACGCTCTGCGCGCACTCGAAGGCGCCGGAATGGACGGGTCGATCACTGTGCTGCGCACTGAATATCCCGAGCGCGATTTGTCAATGATCGACGTGCTGCGTGCGGGCTGCTCCAAGGGGCACGCGCTCAAACGGTGGGCTGCGCACCGCGGCTATCGCCGGGACGAGGTCATGGCCATTGGTGACAACCACAACGACGTCGAGATGCTTGAGTTTGCCGGCCATCCGGTTATCATGGGGAATGCATGCGCCGAACTGCGGCAACGGGGATGGACCGTGACCCGCGGCAATGACGCCTGCGGCATCGCCGCGGCCGTAGAGATGGCGCTGGGCGCGGAAACGGTCGTTGGGCAGTAACACCGGTCGATCGTCGTTGGCCGTTCTGCAAATGCTGGCTCTGATTCCATTTCGACGTCTCATCCTGCTTGCGGCTTTGGCCCTGGCTGCGGTTCCCAGCTTTGCCGGCGAGGTCGCCGTGCTGCGCAACGGATTTGCTATCCGGCATGAGCGGCGCGAAGTGGTCGGCGATGTTACCCGCCTTTACGTGACCGCGGATGGCTCGAGTTTTGTGGATGTTCCCACAGCAGAAATTGAGCATTACGAGGCCGCGCCCGATCTGGCTGCGGCGCCATCCGTCTCGCAGCTTCCGGCTTCCGCAAATCCCGTTTCGCGTACTTCTCCTTTTGCCAGGGGCGTCACCCATGCGCCGCCAACGTTGGATCTGAATGAAGTGGTGACTTCGGCCAGCGGACGTTATCGCCTGGATCCCGACTTGGTCAACAGCGTGATCAAAGCGGAGAGTGGATTCAACGCGCGCGCTCTGTCTCCCAAAGGCGCGCAGGGGTTGATGCAGTTGATGCCGGGCACAGCATCGCAGCTGGGCGTGCCCAATGCTTTCGATCCGCAAGCCAACGTCGAGGGTGGAACGAAATACCTGCGTGAACTGCTGGAGCGCTACAACTTCGATATCGTCAAGGCGCTCGCCGCTTACAATGCCGGCCCGCAGCGGGTGGAGCAGTTCGGCGGCGTGCCTCCTTTTTATGAGACCCGACTTTATGTCGCGCGCATCGTAAGGGATTTCAACAAGAAGAAAGCGGCGCAGCAAAAAGGAACCGCAGCTTCGGTCGCGAAGTCCACGCCTGCCAAGCGAACTCCTGCGCGGCATTCCGCTGCGCCGCGTAAGACGCAGAATTCCGATCTCGTTCAGGCGAAGGCGAATGCAGGCTCCTCCTCGCAGTGAATTCGTTTTTCAGCACCCCACTCATGACTTCATTTTCGTTTGCTCGTGGTTTGACCCCTTTGTCTCGGTCATTTACCTTGGAACAGCCGTTCCCCGCCTCGCGTCCTGGGTTGCGGCGCGGAGCCTCTCCCATTCATGGATAAGAAGCGCATTCTGGCCAGCGTGATCGTGTTCCTCATCCTGGCAGCCCTGGTTTATCTGCAATACCGGCACTGGCGAAGCTTCGACTGGGGAACGTTCTGGAGCCAGATCCATCGCATCAAGAAGATTCACGTACTGCACGCGATTATTCTGGTGTATGCCGCCTACGTCCTGCGCGCGCTCCGCTGGAAAATCTTTCTGCGGCCGGTACGCCCGAAGGTCAGGACCATCGACCTGATTGCGCCCATGATGATCGGTTTTACCGGACTGGCATTGCTGGGGCGAGCCGGTGAATTTATCCGTCCTTACCTGGTGGCGCGGCGCGCCGACCTTTCTTTCTCCTCGCAGTTAGGCGTGTGGGCCGTGGAGCGTGTGTTTGACGTGGGCGCTTTCGCGGTGTTGATCGTGCTGGCAATTTTTTTGCCGAGCGCCTTGCAGTCCATTCCCCATCCGGAATATTACCTGCAATTTCGCGACGCCGGATTCGTCCTGGTCGTGGGAGTGGCCACGGCAGCGGGCGCCGCGGTGATGATCAGCCGCAACGGCGATGCCATCGCGCTGTGGATCGAGAAAAGGTTCGCGCATCTTTCCTCCGGCTTCGGACACCGCCTGGCACAGCGCGTGCGCGAGTTCGGCAGCGGCCTCCACACTATTCATGGTCTCTGGTCGTTAGTTTCGCTGGCGCTGCTCTCAATGGTCATCTGGTACGTGACCGCGCTGGCGTATAAGGAAATCACACACTCCTACGGCGTGGACGCGCTGGAAATTCCAGTCTCGCAGTTGCTGATTCTGATGGGAGCGAGCATGGCCGGGTCGATGCTGCAGTTGCCGGCGGTTGGCGGCGGCTCGCAGATGGCGACCATTGCCACGCTCTCCGCCGTGTTCGATGTGCCTCCGGAAATGGCCGCCAGTTGCGGCATCCTGCTCTGGCTGGTGACCTTCGCGTCAGTCGTCCCGACGGGCCTGATCCTGGCGCATCACGAGAGATTGTCGCTGCGCAAGCTGTCGGTGGAAAGCCATCGCTCCGAGAACGACGAAACTCCGCCGTCCCCAATTGCCTAACTTGGATCGATGATTGATCGGTGGTGGCCCCGGCGTGAGTCGAACACGCGACCTTCGGTTTAGGAAACCGCTGCTCTATCCATCTGAGCTACGGGGCCACGTTGCGTGGTCCCATAATTTTACACTGTGCCCGAAGCTGGCAATCTAGTGGCCGGTCCATCGGAGTTACGCCTCACCAAATTGAGCTTGAGTAATTCTGTATCGAGAACAACGGCAGCTGCGAAGACTCAATTATTGGCAATCACGCCGAGCTTGCGCTGCAGGCGTACCACGATTGAATCGAACCAATTCCCGGGAAGTTGAAGTGCACTGTCCGCGCGCAAGGTAGAAAGTGTTTTGCGAACGTAGCATTGCTCATGCACTCCTTTTCCGTGCTCGTCAGTTCTGCTGGTTTCGAGTGGAAGAGGAACGCTGCAGATGGAACACACGACGCTCTGTCGGAATTGGTGCGAGATGTTGCCTGTCATAGTACGGTCCTCCTTGCGGACTGCTAAATCACAGGCTCAAATGCTGTACGCAGAAGTATTTGCAATTCCGCTGCCAATGCGCTAATGCCGCACCGACAGCGACTTACGGCGACGTGGAAATCACATGCACTCACTTTTCGACCACAACCTCGAAGTTATTACCGGTACTTCGAATCAAGAAGTGGTCCGAATAAAAAAGAAGAAATAGCTCGAATAAAAAGGAAGCCTCTTGTCCGCTTTTTGAATCTGTCTCTGTAGAGACTCGAATCCTTCGCTAACAGAAAAAGGAGCGCACATGAATATCGGAATTATCGGAGCAGGACATATCGGTGGAACGCTGACGAGGCGATTGAGCGCACTCGGCCACAAAGTGTTTGTTGCAAACTCTCGCGGCCCGGAGACGCTTCGCGAACTGGCCGCGGAGACCGGCGCGCAAGCAGTCTCAGGTGAGGAAGCGGCACGCAACGCCGACGTCGTGGTGGTAACAATCCCGATGAAGAATTTATCCAGCTTGCCTCGCGACTTATTCAAGGGCGTAAGCAATCACGTCGCCGTCGTCGATACGTGTAATTACTATCCGCAACAGCGCGACGGGCGCATCGACGAAATTGAAAAGGGAATGCCAGAGAGTCGTTATGTGGAGCAACAGATCGGGCATCCGGTAATTAAGGCGTTCAACAACATCTACGCACAGCATTTGATGGACCTCGGCCAGCCGGCGGGATCACCGCGCCGCATTGCATTGCCGGTTTCCGGCGATGACAAAGCCGCCAAGGCAATCGTGCTGCGGCTGGTAGATGAGTTGGGATTCGATGGCGTCGATGCCGGCGGTCTGGATGAGTCTTGGAGGCAGCAACCCGGCAGTCCGGTTTACGCGCAGGATTTCAACGCAGCGGGCGTGCGGCGAGCGCTCTCGGAGGCGAGCCGGGATCGCAAGCCCGAATGGCGCGCCAAAGGCGGCCTTGGAGACTTGGCCAAGCCCGCTTAATATCGCTGTAGGGAGAGCGCTCATGCTTCTCAACCGATTGAAATTCGGCGCCAATAAGGTTGCCAGTATCGATCCGCGCACGCTGAAAGTTCAGGAGTACACGTTGCCGAACGCTGGAGCCATAAGTAAATTTCTGACCGTTACTTTTTCTTAACGCGCGTTCGCCGCAAGATCGTCGAGCGCCAGGTTCAGTTCCAGCACGTTCACTCTAGGCTCGCCGAACAGCCCGAGATCGCGCTGGCTCGTATGTTTCTGAACCAGGTCGCGGAGCGTGGCCTCGGGCAGGCCTCGCTCGCGCGCGATGCGCGGAACCTGAAAGTCCGCCGCGGCGGGAGAAATTTCCGGGTCAAGACCCGACGCCGACGTTGTGACCAGATCCACAGGAATAAGTTGCGCGGGATTCTCTTGATGCAGGGTGCTGGCGTCGGAGCGAATGCGATCAATTAATTTCTGGTTGGTGGGAGCGAGATTGGTCCCGCCGGAGTTGGCTGCGTCATATCCATTGCCCGCGGCTGAAGGGCGCGAGTGAAAATAGTTTGGCGAAGTAAATGCCTGCCCGATGATGCGCGAACCGATAGCCTCTCCGTTGCGATAACGAATCTGGCCATTGGCCTTGTCTTTGAACAGGACCTGCGCCAAGCCGGTGATCACTAGCGGATAGATCACTCCCAGCAGAATCGTGGTCGCGATGGTCATCAGGAATGCGGTTATCAGATTCTTCTTCATGGAAATCCTCAGGCCAGGTGTGCGGCCGTGATCAGCATATCGATCAGCTTGATGCCGACAAAGGGCGCGATTAATCCTCCCACGCCGTAGATGAAAAGATTGCGGCGCAGCAAGGCCTCGGCATTCATGGCGCGATACTTCACGCCGCGCAGCGCCAGCGGAATGAGCGCAATGATGATCAGCGCGTTGAAGATGACCGCCGACAGCACCGCCGACTGCGGCGTCTTCAGATGCATGATGTTCAGCGCGTTGAGCACCGGGAAAGTCGCCGCAAACATCGCGGGAATGATGGCGAAATATTTAGCCACGTCGTTGGCGATGGAGAAAGTGGTGAGCGCGCCGCGTGTCATCAGCAACTGCTTGCCGATTTCGACGACTTCAATCAGCTTGGTGGGATTGGAATCGAGATCGACCATGTTGCCGGCTTCCTTGGCGGCTTGCGTGCCGGTGTTCATGGCAACGCCGACGTCGGCCTGCGCCAGCGCGGGCGCATCGTTGGTGCCGTCGCCGGTCATGGCAACGAGTTTTCCGCCGGCTTGCTCGGTGCGAATCAGTTTCAGCTTGTCTTCGGGCGTGGCCTGCGCGAGAAAATCGTCGACGCCGGCTTCGCGCGCGATGGCAGCGGCAGTGAGCGGGTTGTCGCCGGTGATCATCACGGTGCGAATGCCCATGGCGCGCAGCTGCGCGAAGCGGTCGCGGATTCCTCCCTTCACCACATCTTTCAGATGAATCACGCCCATGGCGCGGCGATTCTCCGCGACCACCAGCGGCGTTCCGCCGGAAGAGGCGATGCGTTCGACGGAAGCGCGCACCTCCTGGCGGCATGACGCCATTGTTCTGCTCGAGATAGCGGGCGATGGACTCGGCCGCTCCTTTGCGAATCTCGCGGCCATCGAGATTGACTCCAGACATGCGAGTCTGAGCCGTGAAGGGAATGAATTCGGCTTCATGTGCGGCAAAGTCGCGGCCACGCAGGCGGTACTTTTCTTTGGCGAGGACAACGATGGAGCGGCCTTCGGGAGTTTCGTCGGCCAGCGAGGAAAGCTGCGCGGCATCGGCCATTTCGGCCTCGGTCACTCCGGGAGCCGGCAGAAATTCTGTGGCTTGGCGGTTGCCGAAGGTGATCGTGCCGGTCTTGTCGAGCAGCAGTGTGTTGACATCGCCCGCAGCTTCTACGGCACGGCCCGACATCGCGAGCACGTTGTGCTGGACAAGTCGATCCATGCCTGCGATGCCGATGGCTGAGAGCAGGCCGCCAATGGTGGTGGGGATGAGACAGACCAGCAAGCGAGACCAGAACGAACACGGTTTGCGGCGATCCCGAATAAATCGCAAACGGCTGCAGCGTGACCACCGCCAGCAGAAAGATGATCGTCAATCCGGCGAGCAGAATGTTCAGCGCAATTTCGTTCGGAGTCTTCTGCCGCGATGCGCCTTCGACCAGCGCGATCATGCGATCGAGAAACGTTTCGCCGGGGTTGGATGTGATCTTGACCTTGATGTGATCGCTGAGGACGCGCGTGCCGCCGGTGACCGCCGAGCGATCGCCACCGGCTTCGCGAATCACAGGAGCGGATTCGCCGGTGATGGCGGATTCGTCGACCGAGGCGACGCCCTCGACAATCTCGCCGTCGCCGGGAATAAGTTCTCCCGCAGAAACAGAAACGAGATCGCCGGCGCGCAGCTTGGCGCTGGGAATTTCTTCGATCTTGCCGTCCGTTGACGATGCGCTTCGCGATGGTTTCCGAGCGCGCCCGCCGCAGCGTTTCGGCCTGCGCCTTTGCCGCGGCCCTCGGCCATGGCTTCGGCGAAGTTGGCAAACAGCACGGTGAACCACAGCCACAGCGTGATCTGCAGATTGAAGCGAAAGTGCCTGCTGCGGATGGAGGATCAAGAGTACGGTCGTGATCACGCTGCCGATTTCAACCACGAACATGACGGGATTGCCCATCATGTTGCGCGGGTTGAGCTTCAGCAGCGAACTCCACGCGGCGCTGCGAACGAGATTTCACATCCCAAACCGATTTGTGATGGCTTGCCATAGATTCCTTAGAAAGTCTTTCCCGCGTGCATGAGCAGGTGCTCAAGAATCGGGCCCAGGCTGAGCGCCGGGAAGAACGTGAGCGCACCCAGAATCAGAATGACGCTGATCAGCAGCAACGTGAACAGCGGCGTCGTCACCGGAAACGTGCCCAGCGACGGCGGAACATATTTTTTCTGCGCCAGATTGCCGGCGATCGCCAGCATGGGAATGATCATGAAGAAGCGTCCGACCAGCATGGTGATGCCCGTGGCCGTGTCATACCAGAGCGTGTTGACCGTGAGTCCGCCGAAGGCGGAGCCGTTGTTTCCCGCGGACGACGTAAAGGCATAGAGAATCTGGCTGAGACCATGCGGCCCAGGATTGGAAATGCTCGAAGTGCCAAATCCTTTGACCACTGAAATTCCAGTCAGCGCAAGAATGATCAGCGGGAAGACGAGCGAAACCAGCATCGCCATCTTGACGTCGTAGGCTTCGATCTTCTTGCCCAGATATTCCGGCGTGCGCCCAACCATCAGTCCGGCGATGAAAACGGCGAGCACGATGTAGATGAGGATGCCGTACATGCCCGATCCGACGCCGCCGAAGATGACTTCGCTCAGCATGATGTTGACCAGCGGCACCATGCCGCCGAGCGGCGTGAAGGAATCGTGCCAGCCGTTGATGGCGCCGCAACTGGCGTCGGTGGTCACGGTGGCGAACAATGCGGAGTTGGCGATGCCGAAGCGGTCTCCTTGCCTTCCATGTTGCCGCCCGGATTGGAATCGCGATGGCATGCTGCGCGACCGTGGCGGGATAGAGCGGATTGCCTTGCGCCTCGGCCCAGTAAGCGACGGTTACGCCGGCAAGAAACAGAATGGCCATCGCCGACCATACCGCCCAGCCGTGAGCGGGCGATCCGGTCATGCGGCCGAGCGTGTAGGTGAGTCCGGAGCCGATGGCGAAGATGCAGAACATCTCGAATCAGATTGGTAAGCGGCGTGGGATTCTCAAACGGGTGCGCGCTGTTGGCATTGAAGAAGCCGCCGCCGTTGGTGCCCCATTCCTTGATGATTTCCTGCGAAGCAACCGGGCCTTGCGCGATCGTCTGCGTGGTGACCGTGTCCATCACGGGCTTGCCGCTGGCATCCACGACCGGCTTGCCGTCGGCGCCGACGCGTTGCACCTGCTGCGGCTCAACCAGCTTCACCGTGTCGTAAGGCTTCAGGTTCTGCACCACTCCCTGCGACACCAGCAGCAGAGCTCCCACCACGCAAAACGGCAACAGCACCCAGAGGCAGCAGCGCACAAAGTCGACCCAGAAATTTCCGAGTGTGCTCATCTGGCGGCGGGCAATGCCACGAATGAAGGCGATGGCCAGCACGATGCCGGTCGCCGCCGAGGCGAAGTTGTGAAACGCGAGTCCGGCCATCTGCGTGAAGTAACTCATGGTGGTTTCGCCGGAATAGGCCTGCCAGTTGGTGTTCGTCGTGAACGATGCGGCGGTGTTGAACGCGAGGTGCTCGGGCGTTACTGCCCCGAAGTGTTGCGGATTGAAGGGCAAGCATGCCCTGAATGCGCTGGATCAGGTACAAGCACCAGCATCGAGACCGCGCTGAACAGCAGCATGGCGATCGCGTATTCGGTCCAGCGCATCTCGTGCTATTCGTCCACGCCGGTGACTCGATAGAGCAGGCGCTCCACCGGACGCAGCACGGGATCGAGAAAGGTGCGCTCGCCAGCGAAAACACGCGTCATGAAAACGCCGAGCGGCTTGGTTACGGCGAAGATCAAGCCCAGGAAAACGAAAATCTGCAGCCAGCCATTAATGGTCATTTCAGGTCCGAACTATCAAAACTTCTCCGGACGCAGAAGCGCGTAGAACAGGTACACCGTGATCACGGCGCTGATGATGAGCATGATGAGGGACTGTATATCCATAAGATTCTCCTACTTCACGCGATCGCAGAAATGTACGTATGCGATAGACGCGGCAAAAAACGCGATCGTGACGGCGACCCAAAGAATGTCTTGCATGGAATTTCTCTCCAGAACTCATTGGACAACTCCGCGCGTAAGTTGGGGATCAAGAGTCCATAAAGAATTCGTAAGGGAAAATGAGCGGGAAGGGGACTACTCCCCGGGTTCGAAGCGATATCCAACCCAAGGCTCGGTGACGATGTAACGCGGCGAGGAAGCGTCAGGCTCGAGTTTCTTGCGCAACTGGCCGACGAACACGCGCAGATATTCCACCTGCTCCGTGCTGTGGCCCCCCCAGATAGCTCCCAACAAGGTGCGGTGATTGACGACCTTGCCGGGACGGCGGGCCAAGAAAACTAGCAGATCGAATTCTTTCGGAGTGAGGCGCACTTCGGTGCGGCGTACGGTGACTTTGTGAGCGGCGGTATCAATGCGGAAATCGCCAATCTCGATCAGGCCGTCGTCGGTGTCGCCCTCCACCGGAGCGCGCCGTAAGTTGGCTCGCACCCGTGCCAGCAGTTCATTCATGCCGAAGGGCTTGGTGACATAGTCATCGGCGCCGGCGTCGAGCGCTTCGACTTTTTGCTGCTCCTTGTCGCGGACCGAGAGCACGACAATCGGAACCTGAGAAACGGCGCGAACCCTGCGGCAGAGCTCAATGCCATCGATCGAGGGCATCGACAGATCGGTGATGATCAAATTCGGAGACCAGTCCTTCATGATCTCCAGCGCCATTTCGCCGCTGTTGGCCACGCGAATGTCATAGCCTTGCGCGGAAAGACTGGTGCGCAGTACGCGGGTAATCTGGGACTCGTCATCCACCACGAGGATGTGAGGCGGATCCGCCATCAGCGCGCCTCCTGGGTCACGATGTGAACATCGACGGAGGGCGAGTCGCGGAGGAAGCGCTGAATGGCCGACATATATAAATAACGCTGCCAGCCGGTGCGCGCCGACCGCCCGAAAATTACCTGCGTGATGTGGTGCTCGCGAACGAGTTGAGACAACGCATCGGCAATACTACGGCCGGAACTACGCACCACCTTGGCGCCAAGATTTTCCGCGAAGCGAATATTTTCAGCCAGCGTTTTCTGATCTTCCGGGCGCGTGTCGCGGCCGACATCGACATAGAACACATAGAATTCGCCGCCCATGGCCTCGGCCATGCGTGATCCGCGGGCAATCAGGTATTGTGCTGCCGGATTGGAACTGACGCAAACGCCAATACGCTCGCGCACGGTGTGGGCCGGCTGAGTCCCGTCTTTCTCCAGAAAAGCGTCGAGGCTGCGGTCGACCACTCCCGTCACCTGCCGCAGCGCCAGTTCGCGCAACGCGATCAGGTTGCCGGGCCGAAAGAAATGGGAGAGAGCGCGCTGCGCGCGGTCGACCGGATAGATGTCGCCGCGCTGCATGCGCTTTTGCAGCGCCTGCGGCGTCAGATCGGCCAGCACGATTTCGTCCACGCGCTGCATCACCCAGTCGGGAACGGTCTCGCGCACCTGCACGCCGGTGATTTGCTGCACCGTCGGACCGACGCTCTCCACGTGCTGCACGTTCATCGTGGAGAGCACGTCGATCTTCGCCTCCAGCAATTCCATGACATCTTCGTAGCGCTTGGCGTGTTTGCTGCCCTCGATGTTGGTGTGAGCGAGTTCGTCGACCACCACAACCGACGGCTTGCGGGCCAGGATGGCGTCGACGTCCATCTCCTCAAATGTAGTGCCCTTGTATTCGAGCTTGCGGGGCGGGATGCGGTCGAGCTTGGCGGCCAGTTCTGCAGTCAGCTTTGCGGCCGTGACTTTCGACGACGCCGATCACAACGTCTTCGCCGCGGCTGGCGCGGCGAATGGCCTCGCTGAGCATGTTGTAGGTCTTACCCACGCCCGGCGCGTAGCCGAGGAAGAGTTTGAAGATTCCGCGCGGCTTTTCGGGCGAGACCTCGTTCAACCACTCTTCGGGCGTCTTGGTCATCGCAGCTATTCTCTTTCCCCGCGTCCCAATTGTCACGTCCATCGTACAATGCGGGAGTGAAAACCGGGCTTCGCACGCAGGCGACGCGCTACACGCTTGTGGTAGCGGCAATTGCCGCCATCACCACAATCGACTTTAAGCTGCACGTGAATCACACCACCGTCGCGTTAATGTTTCTGGTGACGGTGCTGCTGACGTCGGCTTACTGGGGATTGCGTTACGCGGTGGTCATGGCAATCGGAGCCACTGCGGCGTTCAACTTTTTCTTCTTGCCGCCGATCGGAACCTTCACGATTGCCGACCCGCAGAATTGGGTGGCGCTGTTTGCATTTCTGGTGACGGCGCTGGTGGCCAGCAACCTGGCGGAGCGCGCGCGTCGTGAGGCGGAAGGCGGCAAAACGCCGGCGTCACGAGGTGGAACGGTTGTTCAGTCTCAGCCAGCGTCTGCTGGCTTCGGAGAACGTTTTGGAATTGCTGAACGCACTTCCGGCCTATGTGCAGGAGACATTTTCGTTGGCCAGCGTCGCGGTGATGGCTGCGGATCATCCCACGGTATACCGTTCATCGCCCGATGCCAAGTTCGAAGAAGCGGTGCTGCGGTCTACGCTGCTGCGCGGCGAACCCATCACGCAGGGCGGCGTTTCCTATGTTCCTCTGCGGCTTGGAATGCGCACGGTTGGCGCATTGAGCGTGCCTGGAGCAACACTCTCGAGAGAAACGTTGGACGCGCTGGGAAGCCTGGCCGGACTGGCCATCGAGCGTGCCCGGGCGCTGGAAGCGCTTAGCAAGAATCGCGCCGAACAGGAGCATGAGCGCCTGCGATCGGCACTGCTCGATTCCGTCACGCACGAGTTTCGCACGCCGCTGACGTCGATCAAGGCCAGCATCACGACATTGCTGTCGGGGACCACTCTCGATTCCGAAAGCGCACGCGAATTGCTGACTGTTATCGACGAGGAGACCGACCGTCTCAACCGCCTGGTTGGCGAAGCGGCGGAGATGGCGCAACTCGATTCCGGAATGTTCAAGCTCGACCTGCAGCCGCACTCGATCTGGGATGCGCTCGAACCGGCGCTGCAGGATGCCAAGTCTTCGCTTGAGAATCATCCGCGTCGAAGTGGCAGCAGTCCGACGAGATCTGCCGCGCGTGCGCATGGACGTTCATCGCATCAGCGAAGTGCTGATGCACTTGCTGGAGAATGCCGGCAAATATTCCGCGCCGGGAACTCCAATCAAGGTGACGAGCGAGGTTCAGGGCGACCGCCTGTTGACCAGCGTTGCCGACCGCGGACCGGGCATCGATTCGTTCGAGCAAGCGCTGATCTTCGAGAAATTCTATCGCGGGCAAAACCAGCGCTACACCGCTCCCGGCACGGGCATGGGCCTGGCCATCGCGAAAGTGATTGTAGAAGCACATGGCGGCAGCATCGGCGTGGTCAGCCAGGTGGGAAGCGGATCGGTGTTTTCGTTTACGCTGCCGATCGAGAAAGAATTGGGAAGAAGTAACGCAATCGCTTCGCATGGCCGCGTTACAATGCAGGGGCTTTTGTAGACGCTCGGCACCAACGACCTTATGACAGGTGAAATCTCAACCGGCATTTCTCCGCTCTCGACGACAAGAAAGGTTTTCTACAACCGCTTTCTGCTGCTGGTGGCGGGCCTGGGCGGATTGCTGTATGGCGTTGACGTCGGCATCATCGCCGGCGCGCTGCCTTATCTGGAGGCGACCTCCGGCCTGAATGCCGGCCAGCTTTCCATCGTAGTGGCCGCGGTTTTGCTGGGTAGCGTGATCTCCACGCTGTTCGCCGGGCTGCTGGCGGACTGGATGGGCCGCAAGATCGCTGATGGCGGTGAGCGGGATCATGTTCGTCATCAGCATTCCCATGATCGCGTTGTCGCACGGCTACGGACCGCTGGTGTTCGGCCGTCTCTTGCAGGGCGTGAGCGCCGGGCTGATCGGCGTGGTAGTTCCGCTTTACCTGGCGGAGTGTTTGACCGCATCGAATCGCGGCAAGGGCACCGGCATTTTCCAGTGGCTGCTGACGCTCGGAATTGTGACCGCGGCGCTGGTCGGAGTCTACTTCAGTTTTCGCGTCGACCAGGTGGCGAAACTGGGTGATGCGGCTAAGCTGCTTGCGTTTAAAGATACGGCATGGCGCGGAATTTTCTGGGTCTCGCTGCCGCCGGGAATTTTATTTGTCATTGGCAGTTTCATGGTGGCGGAGTCGCCGCGCTGGCTGTTGCGTCGCGGCAAGAAAGATGCCGCTCTACGCCGCGCTTCTGCGCTCGCGCACCACGGCCCAAGCCGATCTTGAACTTCGGGAAATGCAGGAAGTTACGGCCGCGGAGCAAGGAACGAGTTCGGGCGCGGCGAAGAGCAAAGAGTCGCTGCTGCGCCGCAAGTACGTGATCCCGTTTGTGCTGGCCTGCATTATCCTCGCCTGCAATCAGGCCACGGGCATTAATTCGATCATCGCTTACAACACCAACATCCTGTTGCAGAGCGGACTCTCCGACGTCGCGGCGCATTGGGGCTACGTGGTCTTCACCATCATCAATTTTGCGGTGACTTTCGGCGGAGTCATGCTGGTGGACCGCAAGGGCCGGAAGTTTCTTTTAGGTTTAGGCACGGCGGGAATTATCGTGTCGCTGATTTGCACCGGAATTATTTTCCTCAGGACTGAAGTCCACCGCGTGGATACCAAGAGTGCTATGCAGTCCATGGTGGCTCCAGACCAACGACTCACGCTGAACTACAACCAGAGTGTGGCTGCCAAACTCCTCACCGCGACGCCGGCGTCGCTCGGCCCCGGAAGCGAGAATCCTACATCTTTGGTGGTGATTTATTCCTACGGAGACTTTCGGGCGGCGAGCCAAGTGGTGCGGTCCGATGATCCTGCAGCAAAGCCGATTGAACTTTCGCGCGAGAGTTGCGTGCCGGTGAATAAAGTCGTTGCTTTTTTTTCCAATCCTTTTGGGGATCTTGATGCAGCGCGGCAGGCGCCGCTCAAGATCGAAAATGCGCTGATCACGCCGGTGCCGCCGGCACGCAACGGCTGGACCGTCGCCATCACCCTGTTCGTGTTCATGGCGTTCTTCGCGGTCGGGCCTGGAGTCTGCGTCTGGCTGGCGCTGTCGGAATTGATGCCTACCCGCATCCGCTCGAACGGGATGAGCATCGCGTTATTAATCAACCAGGCGGTCTCTACGGCAATCGCGGCTATCTTCCTGCCGACGGTCGGAAAATATGGCTACTCAACCATGTTTTTCGGATTCGCCGGTTGCACGGTAATTTATTTCATTACCGCGACGTGGTTCTTGCCCGAAACGAAAGGGAAAACTCTCGAAGAGATTGAAGCAGTATTTGAAGGAGCTGCGGTCAAGGCATAAGCCGTTTGCTCCTTACGCGGACGATGATTTACTCTCAGCATTCCCATGACTCCAACCAAACACAAAACAGAAACAAAATAAGAACGCCGCGAAGCCGGCGCATTCCCACGCCATGCGGCGCGAGATCTACGAGCAGCCCGCGGCCATCGCCAAGACTATCGAGAAGCATCTGCAGGACGACATTATCTTTCCGGGCGAACTGCAGGCCATCGAAAGCCCGCTGCTGACCTTTGAGAAGCTGATCATCGCCGCCAGCGGATCGAGCCGGCACGCAGGCCTGGCCGGCGAAATCATGATCGAGGATCTTTCGGGCGTGGCCGTCGACGTGGAGTATGCGAGCGAATATAGCTACCGCTCAACTCATGCCGCGGTCGACCCCATCGTCATGGTGATTACGCAATCGGGCGAGACCGCGGACACGCTGGCCGCCCAGCGCGAGGCGCTGACTCGCGGCGTGAAGACGATTGCCATCTCGAACGTTCCGGATACGACCATTGTGCGCGAAGCCAGCGCAGCGCTGATTTCGGGCGCGGGGCCGGAGCTGTCGATTCCGGCAACGAAAAGTTTTACCACGCAGCTTACGATTCTCTACCTGATGGCGCTGTTTCTGGCGCGCAAGCGGGGACGAATGACCTCGGAAGTGACTCGCACATATTTGCAGCGGCTGAAGCGTCTGCCGGATGCGATCGAGAATCAGCTGCGAAACCTGGGATGCTCTCGCCGAGAAGTTTGGCGCAGTGCATTTTAAAGCGGAGAAGTTTTTGTATCTTGGGCGCGGCGTGCATTACGCGATTGCCCGCGAGGGAGCGCTCAAGCTGAAGGAAATCTCGTACGCCCATGCCGAGGGCTATCCCGCGGGCGAACTCAAGCATGGGCCCAACGCACTGGTGGATGAAAAACTGCCCGTTGTCGTGCTTGCGACTTGCGACCATCACGATCCCGATTCGCTGCTTCGCTACCGCCGAACGCTGGAAGTGATGAAAGAAGTGAAATCGCGGCGTGGCCCGCTAGTGGCCGTCGCAACCGAGGGTGACGATGAGGTCGCGTCGATTGCCGACCACGTGTTCTATGTTCCGGCGGCTCCTGAGTTGCTGTTGCCGATCGTCGAAGTGATTCCTCTGCAATTGTTCGCCTATCACGTTGCGATAAATAAGGGATACGACGTGGATCACCCGCGGAATCTGGTGAAGGCCGTGGTCACGGAATAGCGCGGACAGTAGATCTCAGCTCAGGCGCGAGCGAAATCGATGTATCCCTTCTGTGCGTCGGTACGAATCAGTTTGACGCGAAGCTTATCGCCCACGTCGAGTCCCTGCGCGCCTTGAGCCAGAAGTCCCTCGATGGGAGGTTGCGAAACACGGACGAATGTTCCATGGTCGGTCGCGCCTGTGACAACGGCGTCAAAAAGCTGGCCGACTTTCTTTTGCATGGCGACGGCTGCCAGTCGCTTTGACATAGCGCGCTCCACTTTCTGGGCGGCGTCTTCTTTTTCGGTGCAATTGGCTGCGATAGTCGTCAGCTCATCGTCGGAGTAGGGGCTCTTCTGACCGGCGAGCATGGCTTTGAGGATTCTCTGAGAAACAATGTCGACGAAGCGGCGGTTGGGAGCGGTGGAGTGAGTGTAGTCCCGAACCGCGAGGCCGAAGTGTCCGGGAGCAACATCGCCGGGTCGCTCCAGAACATATTCGCCGGGACCGATGAGCTTTATGACTGCGAGGGAAAGATCGGCGAAATGATCGGGGTCGGCGGCTTTGCGGCGCAGCAGGAAATCGTTGAGCGCCTTGGAATCGGGCTGCGCGGGAAGTTTTTCACTTTTGGTCGCGGCCAGTTGCACGATGCGATCCCAGCGCTTGGGTGTGCGCACGATGCGTCGCAATGACGAAACCTTTTCCAGTTGGCGCGCTACCACCCCGTTGGCCGCCACCATAAAGTCCTCGATCAACTCGGTGGCGCGGTTCTTCTGCTGTTTCACAACATCGATGACCTGATCGTTAAGCAGCAAAGGTTGAAGTTCATCGGTCTGCAAGCTGAGCGCGCCGTGTTGAAAGCGCTGCTGCTTTAGTTTTTGCGCCACCTCATCCTGCAGTTTAAGTTGCGCCTGCAGGTCGATGGAGGCCGCGACCTTCGGGGGCGGTGCGGAGTTCCCGTCCAGCCAAGCTCCCACGGAGTTGTACTGTAGCTGAGCCCGGTTGCGAACAACTGCGCGATAGATCGCAGGAGAACTCACTCCACCGCTAGCAGTCGACCACAAATTCAATTACGACGGCGAGTCGATCCTGATTCTCCAGCAGAGAACTTTGGCCGGTGGAAAGCTCTTCCGGCAGCATGGGAAAGTTACGCACGCCCGCATAAACCGTGGTCGTTTCGAACGCGGCGTACTGGTCAATGGCGGTTTGTTTCGCGACGAAGGCGTCCACATCCGCGATGCCGATCATGACCTTCACACTGCCATTGGAGACGCGCTCGGCGACTTCGATCTGATCGAGGTCGCGCGAAGTGTCGTTGTCGATTGACGACCACAACAACTGGCGCAGGTCGCGCACATCGCCGCCGGGAGCGATTGCTGGCGGATGGGCTTTCAGGCCTGCGAGTTGCTTCGCGACCTCCGGCGGGAAGTCCGGATGGAAGCCGTATTGCTGCATGATTTCTTTGGCGGTGGCTTGCAGATCGAGATGCGAAGGATCGGGAGTGGGCATGAATCTCCGTGCGGGAGTGAGAATACTCTCAGGCTATCACGCGACGCGGCAGCTTCGGTGTGTGCTCCGTGTGAGGCTAAATAACCGGAGATGCTAGTGTGGTGCGTCAAGCAGATCGACGGTTATAGTTCAAGTTGCACAGCCCTTCTCCGCGATCTCTGCGGATGTTCTCTGCGAACTCTGCGGTCAAAGTCTTTGCTTTCCGTCGCCATCGCGCACGATATATAGGAGATGTTATTTCCGACGCACTACGCTAGCTTCCAGGCAACCCCTCGACGTCAGCATTGGTATAGACGCGCGGAGCGTGGGGCTTGTGCGTCTTCCAGTAGGATGCAGTATCACCAAGTGGCACCCCGTATCCCGATTGACTCAGAGACTGGGCTGTAGTCATTCCCGCGACCCCAGGGTCGACGATGCTTGCGGGCAGTTCGCGCGGCATCTCGGTGTCGGCAAGCTCGACTACGCTGGGCATCGGGTAGCCATAGTAAATCGGAAATAGATCGGGCTGTTGCTCAAGCGCAGGATTGGCGATGTAAGGCTGGGTGCCGATCACCGGCCCAATCTCGAGGCAGATCGGGAATTGGAGGTAGCGGAGCGTTGAGCGAGAGAGTAGGGGTAGAAATGGGGCGGGCGAACGCCGGCGATCCGGTTATCAAATATTGAGGGCCCACAGGAAAATTCGAATCTTGAGCGGCGCTCACACCGACGAGGGCGACGAGCAAGCAGAACAGGCTACCGAGACGCATAAGGCCTCCGGGCGTTTCCGAATGTCATTATGGACCCAAAGGCGGATAAATTCCACAATCATTTGATCCGAATCCCGCTTGGGGCGCGGGTTTTGGAGAACTACGCGAGCGCCGGTTCTATCGACGATTTGTCAGGGCATTCAATTGCGGCTACAAAGATCACTGTAGTGTTTTTACAAATAGAAGAAAAACCATCCTAGCTCGGTGCCTATTTGTGATTCGAATGCACGAGGCCGCGCATCCATATAGGCATAAGGAAGGTGAATCGTGACTGAAAAAACTTCTGCAAGTCTGGCAGGTCAACTATCGCTCGGTGGAGAGCTGACAGTTAATCGCCTTGGCTACGGTGCAATGCGGCTCACCGGCGAAGGCATCTGGGGTCCGCCGAAGGACCGAAAAACGGCGTTGGCCGTGCTGCGCCGTGCCGTCGAACTCGACGTGAATTTTATCGACACCGCGGATTCCTATGGCCCCTCAGTCAATGAGGAACTTATCGCTGAGGCGCTATATCCGTATCCAAAGGGTCTGGTGATTGCGACCAAGGGAGGATGGAATCGTCCTGGTCCCAATCAATGGACTCACGACGCAACTCCCGCTCATCTTCGCAAGGCAATAGAGGGCAGTCTCAAGCGTCTGCGCGTGGACCGCATCGACGTCTACCAATTGCACCATCCGGACCCAGTCGTCTCTTTCGATCTTTCGGTGGAAACTCTGGCCGAGTTGAGAAACGAAGGAAAGATCCGCCTGGTCGCGTTGTCCAACGTTACGCAGGAGCACATCGAGCGGGCGCGCAAGATTGTCCCAATCGTTTCCGTGCAGAACCGCTATAGCTTCGCCGACCGTGAATGGGACTACGTGGTCGAATACTGTCAGCGGCACGGGATTGCGTTCATTCCCTGGTTCCCGCTGGGAGCGGGCAAAGTCGCGGGCGATGTGCTGAACCGCGTGGCTAAAGCTCACGATGCAAGCCCGACGCAGATCGCACTGGCATGGCTTTTAAAGCGATCGCCCAACGTGCTGCCTATCCCGGGAACATCCTCGATTGAACATCTGGAGCAAAATGTCGCGGCAGCTTCCGTGCGCTTGGCGCAGCAGGAATTCGAAGAATTATCGGAGGTTCCCGAACTGGTTGGATCTCGATAAAACTATTCGGGCGCCGGGAGGGCGGCCTGCGATAGGCGTCGAGGCCGCGCGTGTGCTGGGCTCTCACGCATAAGCCAGCACGCTTGCGCCACTAAAGATGAGCAGCCCTCCGACCCATTGGTGCCAGGTGAGGCGCTCGTGCAGAAAGATTGCCGCCAGGGCGATCGCGATCACCACGCTCAGCTTATCCACGGGAGCGACTCGCGAAGCTTCCCCGAGTTGTAAGGCGCGGAAATAACACAGCCACGATAACCCCGTTGCGATTCCGGAGAGGATCAGAAAGATCCAGGTTCGCCTTCCGATAGTCGCCAGAGATTGGCTCTTGGTGAAGAATGCGACCGACCACGCGAAGATCAGAATGACCACGGTACGAATAGCGGTGGCCAGGTTGGAATTTACATGCTCGACTCCGACTTTCGCGAGCACTGCGGTAAGGCCCGCAAAGAACGCCGAGAGTAATGCCCAGATGAACCAGTTCATTTCTTTACTTTCCTCCTGAGTTAAAGCCGCGGCTCTATCCAACTCTCGCATGCACCCGTGCCGCCGGGCAATCCGAAATTCGCATGAAAGAAGATTGACGAACTTTTACGCACAATTACATCGATCCCCGAACATCGATGCACCTTGCGCAACTTGCTCAGCATCTACTGAGAAGACACCCAGTGTTCGAGTTTAACGGTCTCATTTTATTGATGACAGTTGCTCTTAACTTCTGAAAGGAGAATTTACAGAATGAAACAAATAAAATACATCGCAGTCTTATGCGCGCTTGCACTGCTCACATCTCTGGGCGCGTTGGCGCGGGACAAGAACCAGCGTACGGTCGAGATTTTGGATCCCGTCCAAGTGGGTCAAACCCAACTTCAACCTGGCACCTACAAGGTGGAGTGGCAAGGAACTGGCCCGCAGGTCCAAGTGAACTTCACGCGCAGTGGAAAGACTGTTGCCACTGTCCCGGGTACGTTGAAGACAGGTACCAATGTGCCTCAAGACGATATCGTGACTGAAACGAGCAGCGCTAACACCAAAACTCTCCACGAGATCGACTTTCACCATAACAACGAGTCGGTCATTTTTGCCCAGAGTGGCATGTAGTCGCTTCTCTATTTCTGAATGCCAATTCGCGTGTGGGCGGTTGCCCCACCCTTCTTTCGCGTCTTCCGCGAAAGAGGGTGGGGATTTTGACGTTCCATTCCCCACGTCACCTCACCATCCACCACGCTTCCCGGAACTTCTCAAACTTCGACCTCCTCCTCGTGCTCACCGGAAACAACTTCATCGATTTGTACTTTCGAAACTCCCCCACCGGAAACAGATACCACGCCTCCACCGGCACCACATACGCGACCAGCAAGTCGATCTCGCTTGCTCGATACGCGCACGTCGTATTTCCGTGCGCGTGAAACGTGTATCCCCCATACTCATCGGCGCGATGCGCGGACTTCACCTGCACCCGCAGCAGCTTTCGCCCGTTGTCCACGATCAAGTCATATCGCGAACTCTCGCCCCACGGCTTCGACACCCGCAACCCCAATCCCGCCGCCTTCGCCAGAAACGCCGCCTCCGCCATCTCCCCCCGCTGCTTCCGCGTAAGCGTCACCAAACAGCGCTTGTCATTTCGAGGCAAAGCCGAGAAATCTGCTTCCTCTCGCAAGTTCCCCCGCTCCCGCAAGACAGCCCGCCCTGAGCCTGTCGAAACCCGAGCATCCACCCCCCGATCTTTTCGCACTTTTCCCCAAGCAACGCCCTCATCCGCCACCGCCATAATCCGATCAATCACCGTCCCCAATTCCATGCCATCACCCCGTCCCCTTTGAAGAATCTCTACAGTGAAGTCTCTCGACAGAAAAAGCATCTCTGAAGAATCTGCTCGCTCACTCCGCCATTGTTTCCAGACGCGCTCCGCCCGCCCCGCCTCTCGCAATCCATGCGGAAGCGAGAGCGTTGTACCGCCATCCAAATTGTCAAAGATCCCTATTCCAAGTGAAATTGTCATTTCGAGCGAAGCGAGAAATCCGCTTTTCGCCCGCCGCAGCGATCCCGCCGTGCCCCGGAAATACAAAGCCCCCACCGGACCCTAAGTCCGTGGAGGCTTCAGTCAGACACTTTCCGACTGTATTCAACCCTGCCGCATCACCCAACCCCAGTCAAGCAAAATCACCAAAATTTCACCTCCCCATTCCCAAAACGGGAATCCCGAAGCCGCGCAAGATGACGGAACTGGTCAGGTGCATTCCACGAAGCCGTAGCCGCGGACTCCGGGGTTGCCCCACCCTTCTTTCGCGTTCTGTGCGAAAGAGGGTGGGGATTTTGACTCTGATTGCATCGACACCCCCCCGCCCAAGCGCGTCCTGAATAGAGACCGTCGTGAATCAAAGGGACTGCCAGGCCGGTCACGCCGCCGCGTGGGCTCTGGCCTTCTTGAACTTCACTTCCGCTTGCGCACCAAGCAGATCGGCATAGAGCAGCAGCCGCGCCACGCTCAATGTGGAAAGCTTGCCCCGCATCAACTCACTGACGCGCGGCTGTTGAATTCGCAGGATTCGTTCCAGATCGCGCGCCCGATAGCCGCGTCGTTTTACCAATTGCAGAATGTTCTGATGCAGCGCCGCTTTCAGCTTCAACTCGAGAGCCGCTTGCCGATCCAACCCGAGTTCGTCCAACACGATCGCTGTGCCCCAGTACTCATTTTCCTCGGAGCGTTTGTTGGCATTTTTTTCCGTGCGTTCAGCTTCCCGACACTTTATCGGCACTCGAAGCGCACAGGTTTAGCGACCAAATTGATGAGGGTGCCCCACCCTTCGCGGTTTTCGAAGGGTGGGCATTCGTGCTGATGGCGGCGGAGGGTTTTACACTCCGGGATTTTGGCGTGGCATCGACAGTCAAGGTTCCAGACTTCCACAGCATCGTGCTCACGCTTCGAACACCGCGAAGCGTGGGGCAGCCGATGTATAAAATTCCATCGCGGCGCCAGCTTGGCGGCTTCGATCAGCGTGGTCTGCAGCCAGTGGTTGCGCTGTTTCGAGATGGGCCGCGTTGCTGCTTGCCCGCCGAGGACTTCAAGGCGGCGGTCAGTCCGCAGTAGCTCATGGCATCGGAGCCAGAGCGAAAGCGCTGTGGATCGCCGACCTCCAGCGCCCAGGTGAGAGCGGTAATTTCTCCGACTGCGGGAATGCTCATCAGGCGTTCGACGCGTTGCGGCCAGTTCGGCATCGGCGAGTAACTCGCGGACCAGCCGCTTCTGCGTGCTCTCGAGCATCTCCAGCGCGCCGCGGCTCAAGCGCAGCAGATCGATCACCGATTCCGGCACTTCTTCGAGTTCTTCCAGCAGGCTGGCGAAATATTTCTTGCGGTGCAACTTCTCTTTGACATAGAGAGCGCCGGTTTCCATCAGCAGTCCAGCCATCTTGTTCTTCATGCGTACCGCTTCGCCCACCAGCAGGCTGCGATAGCGCAGCAGGCGGCGCAGTTCGCGAATCCGCGGCGGCGCCACATAGCAGGCTGGTAATAGATTGCAGCGCAGCAAGTCGGCGATGGTGCGCGCGTCGATGGTGTCGCTCTTCTTCTTGCCCGCGCTGATGGCTTTCATCTTCGCCGGATGCGCCATCTCCAACTGCTCGCCGTAGGGTTGCAGCGTGTCGTAAATCCAAGGCGCTGAACAGGGTCGCTTCCATCGCTCCCCGCCACGGTTTCGGACGGGCTGAGGCCCATTGCCGTAAAACATCGCGTTGCGCCAGCACGCTGCCTTCTTCCACGATCTCTCCCGCAGCGGTCTTGACGCAGAAACTGATGGCTTTTTTGTGAACGTCGAATCCGATATAGTGAAGGCTGTTCATAGGGTTCTCCGAGTGCGCTTCCTGAGCTGGCGCTTTCCTCGCCAGTCTCAGCATCGTAGCCGCTTGAGAACCCTTCTCCATTTCACTTAGCTCATACAGACGGGACGTTCACCTGTTCTTGTCGGCCTGAGAGACCACCCACACGTCTTGCGGAAAGTAGCGCGGACGGGATCAACCCACACAGCCAAATAGAAAGGGCGGCCTCGTCGGCCGCCCTGAACTCAGCCTAGTCGAATGACCAGGTTCGCACCTTACATTTACAGTTTCGCGCTCACTTCATTTGACGTCAAGAAAGAATGCGACCGACGACGAAACTTAGGTGTGGCCCTGGTGAGACTCGAACTCACGACCTGTAAGGTGTGTAGCTGTGGGCGAAAGCAGATTCCTCCTGTCTCGCTTTGTTCGCGCGTCGGGATGACAAGTTTGACCTGAGGTGGGGGCTTAGACGCAGCTGAAGCCGCGTCCTTTCAAGGCCTGGACGAAGGGTGGCTCTAAACAAAAAGCCCCGCTCTTGCGAGCGGGGCCTCGTTCCTATTGAAGCTGCGAAGCTGACAGCTCGCGGGCGAAGGCGCCCGCACCACACGATCTAGCTAGAAGCTAAGAGCTAATAGCTAGAAGCTGTTCTTAGTACATGTCGCCCATGCCGCCGCCGCCGTGTCCGCCCGGCATCGGAGCTTCCTTCTTTTCCGGAATCTCCGCAACCAGGGCTTCGGTGGTGAGCATCAGGCTGGCGATGGAGCCGGCATTCTGCAGGGCGGTGCGCACGACCTTCGTGGGATCGAGCACGCCGGCCTTGACCAGATCCTCGTACTCGTTGGAGAAGGCGTTGAAGCCGAAGTTCGTTTCCTTCGACTCGAGCACCTTGCCCAGAACCACTGCACCTTCTTCGCCGGCGTTCTCGACGATCTGGCGCAGCGGCTCGGTGATGGCGCGCTTCACGATGTTGATACCGATCTGCTCATCGCCTTCGGCCTTCACCTTGTCGAGCGCTGCGGCGCAACGCGCCAGAGCCACTCCGCCGCCGGGGACAATGCCTTCTTCCACGGCTGCGCGGGTCGCGTGCATCGCGTCTTCCACGCGGGCTTTCTTTTCCTTCATTTCGGTTTCGGTTGCGGCGCCGACTTTGATGACGGCTACGCCACCGACCAGCTTCGCCAACCGCTCCTGCAACTTCTCGCGGTCGTAGTCGCTGGTGGTCTTCTCGATCTGGCTGCGAATTTCTTTTACGCGGCCTTCGATCTCAGCGTGCTTGCCCTTGCCTTCGACCACCGTGGTGTTGTCCTTGTCGATGGTGATCTTCTTGGCCTGGCCGAGGTCGCGAGATCTGAACGTTCTCGAGCTTAATGCCGAGATCTTCGGTGATGGCCTTGCCGCCGGTCAGGATAGCGATATCCTGCAGCATCGCCTTGCGGCGATCGCCGAAGCCAGGAGCCTTGACGGCCGCGACTTGCAGCGTGCCACGCAGCTTGTTGACGACGAGGGTGGCGAGCGCTTCGCCTTCGACGTCTTCCGCGATGATCAGCAGCGGCTTGCCGCGACTTGGCAATCTGCTCGAGCAGCGGGAGCAGGTCTTTCATCGAGCTGATCTTCTTTTCGTTGATCAGGATGTAGGCGTTCTCGAGGGCGACTTCCATGCGCTCGGGATCGGTGACGAAGTAAGGCGAGAGATAGCCGCGATCGAACTGCATGCCTTCGACGACTTCGAGCTGAGTCTCAAGCGTCTTCGACTCTTCGACGGTGATGACGCCGTCTTTGCCGACCTTCTTCATGGCCTCGGCAATGATCTTGCCGATGGTCTCGTCGTTGTTGGCCGAGATGGTGCCGACCTGCGCAATCATTTCGCCGGTGACGGGCTTGGAGAGCTTGTCGAGTTCGCCGTTGACGCGGTTGCCTTCTTTGTCGAGCTTGCCGCAGATGACGGTGACGGCCTTCTCGATGCCGCGCTTCAGGGCCATCGGATTGGCGCCGGCGGCAACGGTCTTGACGCCTTCGCGGAAGATGGCCTGGGCGAGAACGGTGGCGGTGGTGGTGCCGTCGCCGGCGACGTCAGAGGTCTTGCTGGCGACTTCGCGAACCATCTGGGCGCCCATGTTTTCGAGGCCGTCCTTCAGTTCGATTTCTTTTGCAACGGTGACGCCGTCTTTGGTGATGGTCGGCGAACCGAATTTCTTTTCGATGACTACGTTGCGGCCCTTGGGGCCGAGGGTGACCTTCACGGCATCGGCCAGAAGGTTGACGCCGCGGAGGATCGCCTGACGGGATTCTTCTCCGTGAACGATGTGTTTTGCCATTGTTTGAATCTCCTCTGATGAATTTCGTTTGCAGGACTGTCAGCTATCGGCTGTCAGCTGTCAGCCAGAAGCTTGAATTGTTGGCTTCTGGCAAATCTTTCTTGCTACTCGCGAGATCCTTCGCTTCGCCTGAAAAGCGGCTCCGCTCAGGATGACGCCAGCGGGCTGAGACGCCCGCCGAGCGACGGCAGCGTTACTTCCTGGAGCCGGCTAGTTCCTTCTTGGCCGGGGTGCTGGCGCCGGTTAGGATGCCGAGAACTTCTTCTTCCTTCATGATGATGAACTCTTCGCCATCAATCTTGATCTCGGTGCCGGAGTATTTGCCGAACAGGATGCGGTCGCCTTCTTTGACGGCGAGAGGGAAGGTCTTGCCTTCGTCGTTGGTGCGGCCTTTGCCGGTGGAGATGACTTCGCCCTCCTGCGGCTTGTCTTTGGCTGAGTCGGGAATGATGATGCCGCCACGAGTGGTGGAAGCTTCTTCCACGCGACGGACCAGAATGCGGTCATGGAGTGGTGAAAATTTCGCCATGTTTGTTGCTCCTTTCGAAGAGTTAGACGATGGTGCTGCTTTGGGATTGTCTTGTAACCCTATGATTTGGTTGGGTTAGTTGCTGCTGTTAGCAGTTACGACCTATCGAGTGCTAATTCTAAGGGATGAGCGGGGAGTTGTCAAGGGGGTGGTCAGTGGTGACGTTCACGCTTGCTTGTACACCAGAATTTCCGTTAATCGAGTTGAATTCAAAAACCCCACCCTGTCTCGTCAAACTGCGACGAGACAAGGGTGGGGCAACCGGAACTTCTTTGGTCTAACTCTTCTTATTAGAGTTCGGGTTGGGCTGTGCCTTTGGCGATGGCTTCGTCGAGGAGTTGTTTCATGTCGTGGCTGGCCTTCTCGGCTAGTTCGCCTTGCTGGCGGCCTAGTTCGCCTTGCTCTTCGCCGAGCTTGCCTTGTTTTTCTCCTAGCGCGCCCATTTCTTCGCCTAACTTGCCTTGCTGATCGCCGGCTTGGGACTGGACGTTGCCAATCTTGCTTTGCAGTTCGCCGATTTCAGATTGAATTTTTCCGACCTGATCGCTGGTGGCGCCGGAGCTAAGGGCCTTCAGTTCGGCTTTCAGTTTTTCTAACTCGGCGGTCAGGTCGGGGACGTTGACGCGAACCTCTTCCATTCGTTTTCCGAGTTGTTCTTGCTGCTTTCCCAAAGCTTCCTGCTGCTTGCCGAGAGCTTCCTGTTTTTTGCCGAGTTCCTGTTGCGGTTGCCAGAGTTTGAGAGCGCGGTCGACGGTGGCCTGATCGCGAATGACGTAGGACTTTTCGTCGCGCTGAAACCAGACGAAGTCGCCGGAAATTTGCTTTTTCAGTTTTTCGACATGGCGGGCGTCTTCGGTGGATCCCGACATGGTGAAGGAATCGGTTTTTCCGGAGGCGATGACGAAGCGTTGGTCGTCGTCGTAGCCGTAGCGATAGGAGAAGCCGTGATGCGACGGGGCTTCGGGTGCGACGGGAGCAACCTGGGCAATTGGTCTCATGGGCGCCATCGGCGCAATGGGCGGCGATTGGCGCCGGGCCTGGGGCGCCATCGGCGACACCGGCCTCGGGCGCGGGTGGAGGGGGCGGAGAACCGGGACCGTCGGAATCGACGCCATCGTTAGGAACGGTCGCGGGCGCGGCAGCGGGCGCGGCGGCGGGAGCATTGGTGCTCGCGGGCGCCGATTGAGGATTGGGGGCGGCAGCCGGAGACGGCGCGGTGGCTGGCGCAGAAGTAGAAGTTGGAGCCTGAGCGGACGCGGCGCGCGCGATCATGGGATGCGCGGAGGCTGCGAGGTAGAGAATCGGCAGTGCGAGCGTCAAGATTGCGATCACGATTGATCGGTTCTTATTAGTGTTCGTATTCATGGTGACGGATCCTTTCCAGGAAAGAATTCTTTCTACTCGTTGTTCGGCCTGACCGGGCTTGGCCATGGCCACGCCTTGCCACCAGACGCGGCCGGGCGCGGATCGCAGGGCTTCGAAAAATTCCAGCAATGTTCTCGCGTAATCGGTGCGGTCGGCGCCGCAACATAACGCGGCTTCGTCGCTGGCCTGTTCGGCGAGGGCGGCGAGATGGCGGTCGAGCCACCAGGCGAGCGGGCTGAACCAGAAGATGGCGCGATGCAGAAGCGAGAGACGCTGAGTGAGCGCGTCGTAACGCGCGACGTGCGAGATTTCGTGAGCGAGGACGGCGTTGAGCTTGGAGTCGTCCCATTCACGCCAGTCGGCGGGCAGAAGAATAGTGGAGCGCAGCACGCCCATGGTGAGCGGGACGGAAATGAGTTCGGACTGGGCTGGTTGGGGAATAGCGACGAGTCCTGCGGTGCGCGCATGGTCCGCGAGTTTGGCGGTGAGGCGCGGGTCGTGAATGGCTTGCGATGCCAGCCTTAGCTTGCGGCCGAAGATGAGTCCGATGCAGAAGCGGAGCAGCAGAATCAGAGCGAGGGCGAGATAGAGCGCGGAGGCGATCGCGGTCCAACTCGTCGAGAAGGGAACCGCTGGAGTTGGCGAAGTTGCGGCAGGCGCTGGAGTACGCGTTCCGCCACTGGAAGTTGCGGACTGATTCACAAAACCTTGCTTCGTGGGTGCGGTGGCAGCAGGTTGCGCGGTGAACTCGCGAAACTTTATTCCGGCCTGTTGATATTGGGAAGCCAGTTCGGGCACGGGATCCAATGCTGTCCGAAGGAGCGGAGGAGCGGGAACCGGCAGGGGCGGGAGCATCCACTGCAGCAGCGGCATGGCAAGCGCGGAATAAAGGACGGCGGTCCAGGTGAGGAGGCGCAGGGAGGTGGTCGTCCGGCGAAACGCGGCCAGGGCGAGCGCAACCACAACACCGACGGCAAGCGCGCGGGCAGCCGGATTCACGAGATGGACGAGAAGGCTGGTAGACGCTGAAAGAGCGACGATGAGCGTCATGGCTTTTTTTCCTTTTTGTCGGCCGTCTTTTCGTCGATGCGACGGGCGAGGCGTTCCAGTTGTTTGCGGCTGAGCACGGCGTTGTCGACCATGCCGAGCAGAAGTTCTTCGGCGGAGCCTCCGCAGAAGCGGTCAATGATATTTTTTACAGCTCGCACCGCCACGCCCTGGCGCGCGTCGGAGGCCCGGTAAATGAAGGTGCGGCCTTCGATCTGGTGCGTGAGGTAGCCTTTTTCTTCGAGGCGGCGCAGGACGGTGCGAATGGTTGAATCCTTCATGGGACGGGACGAAGCCAGGGCTTCGCGACATGCTTCAGAAGAGGATGGGCCGTGCGTCCAAATGTAATCCATAACCGCCTGTTCGACTTCTCCCAGGTTCTTTAGACGCGGCTGGCGTGTGTTAGTCATTGTAGCGTTACAATGTGTAACACTAGGAGAGTTTGTTGTCAAGGGGCCTTTGCACCAGCTTGTACCCGCAGTTCGCCTCTTCGGGGGTTTTGAGTGTAATGGGGATGTTTCAACAACTGTCCTGTAGACTGTCGAAATGGCCCACGATCCCGCAGCACCGGTGGCCCCGCTTCCCGGTGAGATCGCAGAGGCGAAGCGAACACCGGGCGGTTGGGTCTATCGGATCGCAGGTAAGTTCGGACCCAACGACCGTGTCCCGCCTGAAGCGATCGTTGGGGCGTGGAAAGTCGATGCGGATGGAAACATATCTGGGGATTTCATCAGCAACAAGGACGACGATCCGAAACGGTGGCCGGCCCTAATGAGCGAAATGGCGATTTTACGTCAACTGTTCTATTTGCAGAGCACAGGTGGGCGCGAAAGTACTGACCGAGGTCGGTCCGCCGATAGTTCGATAACAGGTCCGCTTTTGTACCCACGTAGAATTGCTCGAATTGAACCGTGCATCCCGTAGAATTTCTGAACCTACCTGTGCGGGGAAGAACCCCCAATATCTCGGTCGTTCGCTAGGTTCTCGGGCGTCCTCTGAATTGTAGTAGGCCAGAAGTTTCTGATGCGCGCTAGCGAGCCACCCGTCGCCGTAATAGTACTCTCCCGCCTCGAACCAAGATGTAAGGGGTCTGGTGAATTCATGCGGTATGCACTGGACGGCGGTTCGCCGTCTGGGGCGCTATACACGACATAGACATGCCTTTGTAGCCATCCAGAATCAGGAAACGCTCCTCGTAGCTGCCGAAGCGAATCGTTGCCAAAGCGAGTATGACTGCCAAATTCAAGACTAAAGCGCAGCCATTGAAGGCAGAGGCAATAAGGCGCGAAGCACGCGATGCAACACCTTTTCTGAGCTTCAACCCTATGACGGACAGCGTTAGGCTAATGGGCAATAAAATGAAGAGCGGCCAGCCTGAAGTCGCAGCCGCAATGCCGCCATCGCGAGCCATATGCTGTAGATGACGAGGAGCAACAGAATCACAACAGCGATATTGGCAAGCGTTACAATCCACAGCCACTTCGATTGTGTTTCCATATTCGTCTTAAACAAGAATGCTTGTCCCCGAAATGGTATACAGCGGGGGACGACAGCTAAGCGGGCACCGCTCCGCTAAAGTGTCGATACCAGGCGTTATCACAAGCTTGCGCTTTTACTTCGCCTTTTCTGACTTCAATGAGTGATATGGGGATGTTACAACAGCTTCTGTCGTGCCAGATTCGGAGTCTGCCCGAACCAACGAGAAATGCACCATGCGAGGAAAAGTGCTATAAGTCCTGGCCCTGCATGTGAGATGGAAAAATGTTGATTGCTACGTGACCCGAGGACAAAGAATAGGTACAGAGTGACGGCGATCCTGTCAGGAATCGTGGGGCTAGTCTTAGCAAACCTCATCAGCCAGATGACCGTCGCACCGAAAAAAACGGCCATCTCTGCTGCTTCGAGGCGCGAGAAAGGCAAGTGCGGAGGAAACCAGTCTCTGCCAGCGATAGTGACCACAATACTCTTGAGGAAGCCGAGTGCAACGCACCCACCGAAAAACTGTATCCACAAGTGCATCGTGAGAGGGATAAGGACCGCTGCTACAAACAGCTCTGCCCAGCCCATCCATGCCGACCAAACAAAGTGGCCGTCTGCCCATACTCCATCCAGCCCAGACGCGAGAAGAAAGATGGAAGCACAAAACAGGATGATCCCGCCAGCCAAGCGGAATCCGGTCTTTACCTGCTCGCCAACAGTGCGCCTTGACGCCACAGAGAGAGTATATGCGTCAACTGTCGAGAACAGGCGATAGCGCTCACTGAGGGATTTTGAGCGTAATGGCGATGTTTCGACAGCTAAGCCTTATAGGGCGCTCATTGCAGACGTTCGGAGAATGTGTTCAGCCTGCTAACCACAAACCATTGAACCAGATGCAGGATGAGGAAGACGGCGAACACGTTAGTTGCAAAGGCACAATTGACTACGAAGCTTCCGAGGAGTTGGGCCTCGACCGCGTCACCCATGATGTACAAGCCTACGGTCTGAAAACCCAAAAAGAGCACGACACAGAAAAGATAGAAGCCAGCCGTAGTCAAGCACCGGAGGTTTGCAGAGCGATTGCGGAGCGCATCTACACAGTGCCTAGCAGAAGCAGCGTTCTCGTCGGAGTTGGAATTCTTAACTGCGCGAAGCCGCAACATAGCGGAGACCGCCGAATATCCGGAATAGAGACAGAGTGCGCATAGGATCAGAATAAACAGGTGTTGAAGATCGGAAAGTTGTTTCCAGATCGACCAAAGCGCATACGGCGGGCTGGACATAAACATAACTGACACCTGCCTGAGGATTCTTGCTCCCTAAATTCATCTTTCATGTTTAGGGCCTGAGCATATTCTTCCTCTTCTCTAGGGCATCCAAAAGTAACTGACGTAAACAGGCGATTGCACTCAGAACCCTCGACCGTGACTCAGTCGACGGGAATCCTTCTTCTTACTTGTGGGTGGGAGCGAGTGTGCCTCAGAGTGAGGAGACTGGTTTGCTGGGAGAAGGGGGACGCCGGTGCAATCCATGATTTGTCTGCGGTGCAGGCGCGAAATTGAATCGGGAGATAAGTCGGTAGCGGTTTATATGTTCGCTCAGACTGTGGGGGTCAGGCCGCGGCAGAAATCTGGGGCGCAGCGGATTTGTTTTTGTCCGCAGTGCGCGGTGTCGCTGGCCATGGGGATGCCGCCGGAGGGCGCGCTGAATATGGCGGCGTGGGACATGATTCGCGATCTGGTGAGCTCTGAGCCGTCATTGAACGAGGCGGCGTGGGAGAGTTTGCGAGGCGTGATCGGACTGCTGGGTTCGGGCGAGGACGCTTCCGAGGCGAGAACCCGGGTGCGTAGGGCGGGGTAAACTGGGGCATGCCTCCGAAGCTGGGCAACGGCAAAATCTGTTATATCCAGATTCCTGCGATCGACATTGAGCGCTCGGTGGATTTCTATCGCGCGGTTTTTGGATGGAACATCCGGCAGCGGGAGCACGGAACCGCGTTCGATGACGGCGTGGGCGAGGTCAGCGGAGAATGGGTCTTGGACCGGCAGCCGACTACGCAGCCGGGACTGCTGGTCTACATCATGGTGGACAGCGTGGCCGCCACGGTGGAGTTGATTCTGGCAAATGGTGGCGAGATTGTGCAGCCGATCGGCGGGGATTCTCCGGAGGTCACGGCTCGATTTCGGGATCCGGCGGGGAATGTGATGGGGCTGTACCAGCAGCCGGGTTGAAAGCAGGGGCTGCTCTCCAAAATCCAAGTCAAAACCTGGTTCTATTCGTTGTATTTTTATTCTTCGTGAGCTAGCGGCTTGCCGCTGGGATCAACCTGAATTTCTTTTTTCTTGCCTGCAGTTTGGACCACGGCTTCGTAGGCAACAAGCTTGTCGTGCTTGGTGAGAGACTCGACTTTGACAATCTTGCCCGCGCCAGCCTTCGCCTGGAGTCCGTCCCTTACCGCCCCGGGAAGGGCATCCAGAGCGACTTGCTCTTCGACTTCAACGACATGACCGTTGGCATCGATAAGAACGTCTTTGCTATGGCCGTTGACTGTGAGTTCGGCTTCGTAATTGGTTTGGCCGTTTTCTTTTTCCTGAGAGAAACCTTTGATGGTCGCGCCTTGACTCTCGGCCTCTACGGTTTTTTCGACGGCCGGGGGAAGGTCCTTGCGCTCGATCTTCTTTTCCTGGGCCAGGGCAATGGTGGTTAGGGAGAGGGTTGTGATCAATACAAAATTTGAAATATTCATAAAATCCTCCGAACAGGGGCGGCAAGGAATTTCGGGGCTGCCGCCCCGTGTTTGGTTCCGACAGCAGATTCATTAAAACGTGGGAATCTGAAGATCAGATGAAAAGGGTCCGACGACTGGCTTCGCGACTCGATGCAATCGCGGTTGTTGTGTCCGGGCGGGACGACTACAGTCCAGCGAGTATGATATTTTCGAACGTTCTTTGCGTGCAGGGCGCACAGCTTACTGCAGCGAAAAGCTCTTGACCGCCGAGAACGCTGAGCACGGTCGCCGAGAGCGCGGAGAAGACCATTATGCGTTTCGTAACAACCGTGGTTTTCTGAGCTTAGGCGGTGGCGCAGATTGAACATCGCGGCGCGGTTAGGGGCATAGCGTTTTTCAAAAAAAATTATGGACAAGAAATTTCGTGTGTTTGCCACCTGCGACATTGGAGAAGCGATTGAGCTGCTGCGCAAGCGCGGATATGACGTGGAGGTGTATCCGCATCCGGAGGCGCCGCCGAAGAGTGTGATTCTCGAGAAGGTGAAGTCGGGCATGGACGGGCTGATTACGACGTTGCGCGATCCGATCGATGCCGAGGTGTTCGAGGCGGGGAAGGGCCGCTTGAAAGTTGTGGCGCAGATTGCGGTGGGCTTTGACAACATCAACCGGGCGGATGCCAACCGGTACAAGATTCCGTTCACGCATACCGCCGATGTGCTGACCGAGGCGACGGCGGAGTTTGCCTTTTTCATGATGGGGACGCTGGCGCGGAAGATGTGGACGGCGGAGCATCTGACGCGGGATAACCAGTGGGGATACTGGCATCCGTATTTGCCGTTTCTCGGGGATGAGGTTACGGGCAAGACGGTGGCGGTGATTGGGACGGGGCGGATCGGGCTGGCGTTCATCAAGAAATGCGCTGGGCTTCGATATGAATATTTTGTGTTACGACCCGGCGTATGAGAATCAGGCGTTCGTGAAGACGATTCAGGAGATTCAGGATTTACGGCATGCGCAAGGGAATGAACAAGGAAAAGGCGTGGATCAAGTATGTGCCGTTTGAAGAGGCGCTGCGGGAGGCGGATTTTGTGAGCGTGCATGTGCCGCTGCTGCGGGCGGGGGAGAGCGCGACGCCGACTTATCATCTGTTCAACGAGAAGAATTTGCGGCTGATGAAGTCGACGGCGTATCTGGTGAATACGTCGCGCGGTCCGGTGGTGGAAGAGGCGGCGTTGGCGCGGGCGCTGCGCGAAAACTGGATTGCGGGCGCGGCGCTGGATGTGTATGAGAGTCGAGCCGCTGCCGGCGGAATTCTCCGCTGCGCGATCCGGCGATTGCGGACCGCTGCCGGTTGTTGCCGCATTTTGCCAGCGCGGCGCGGATTACGCGGCTTTCGACCGATCCGGAGAAAGGGATGGCGGGACGATGCGTTCAGGGACTGATCGATGTACTTGAAGGTAACTATGGCGGAGACGTGACCAAGATGCCGTATGTTGTTAATAAAGAAGTGTTTGGGAAGGAATCTTGAGCGACAACAATTAGATCGAATCGAAGTTTGGGTTGGGGGTATCAAAAGGTTGAATGAATCGTGAAGATCGGTGCGCGTACAATGGACAGATTCTGCGGGATTAGGGATTTGAATGAATAAGCGACTGTGGTGGGTTTCGAGCATTTTGCTTTGCGCTTGCGCACTTTGGGCGCTGAGATTCCGGCAGCGGGACGCAGTTGAAACTGGTGCCTGCGCCGAAGGAAGTACAGTTGCGTGAAGGCGGATTTGAAGTAGGACCGCGGACGAAGATTTTTGTGCTGCTGGGGCACCAGTCCGAGGACCGCATTGCCGCCGAGACGCTGGCGGAAGAGGTTGCGGATCAATCGGGATTGCAGCTGAACATTCAAGGCATGAAAGCGGCGGGGAAGGCCGAGGGCGGGGCGATTGTGCTGGCCCGGTTGCAGGACTCGCGGGTGCGGCGTTTTCTGGCGCGCAACGGACTGAAGGCGGATGAGTTGGTCGGTGAGGATGGGTACCTGCTGTTCTCCGACAAGTCGCATTTGATTGTGGCTGCCAATACCGGCGAAGGATTGTTTTATGGCGTGCAGACGCTGCGGCAGTTGCTGCGGCCCGAGGGCAAGGGATTGATTTGTCCGGCGGTGGGGATTCGCGATTGGCCAACATTGCGGGCAAGGCCGGTGCAGGACGACGTGAGCCGCGGGGCGCCGCCAGAGTTTTTAAAGAATATGTTCCGCGGGCCGGGAAGGTAGGCGTGCACCCGGCGTTGCAACGCCGGGCTATTTTCACTGGTCCCTCCGGGACGCATTAGCAGGCTGCTGAAAAACTCATTTCGTGAACTAAAAATCCCCCCAGCGCCTTAAGGCGCCACTGAATTTGCTAGGCTTGCGGCGCGGCTGAAAGCCGCGCCCTTTCAAAACTTGATCAAGATCTGAGTTTTTCAGCAGCCTGTTAGGGCCTCACACTGCTTTCTCCGCGAACTTTGCGAAACCTCGGTGGTCCCGGAGGTTAACGTTTTAAAGCTTTAAACCGCGGAGGACGCGGAGGTTTCGCGGAGGACGCGGAGAAAAACCTGGACCTAGAGAAAATCCGCCTCGGTGCCTCGGTACTAGAGGCAAAGAGCATTCCATCGGTAAATAGCACGGTGATCGGTAAAAATCGCGCCACCGGTAAGCAGCGCGCCAGTTCTAGCGGCTGGATGCGCGCGCGCGACACGACCTAACACACAGTTCTTCCTTCCTATCGCATAAAATCCCACACATGTTTTCTGAACGGACGAACTGGAGGCTGGCGCAGAACCAGTTTACGCAGGCGCTGGCAGAGGTGCGCGCGGGCGGAGCTGAGATCCTCGATCTGACGGCTTCGAATCCCACGCGTGTTGGATTGCATTACAACGAGCAGGAAATTCTGGGGGCGCTCGCCTCGCCGTGCGCGCTGGATTACGATCCGCAGCCGAAGGGACTTTGCGAAGCGCGGGAGGCAGTGGCGCAATACTACCGCGAAGATCATGCGCTGGGGCTCGACCCGGAGCAGATCGTGCTTACGACCAGCACGAGCGAGGGATATTCGTTCGTGTTTCGGCTGCTTTGCAATGCGGGCGATGAGTTGCTGGTGCCGAAGCCGAGTTATCCGCTGTTTGAGTTTCTCGCGGATCTGCAGGACGTGAAGCTGACACCGTATGAATTGATCTACGATCACGGATGGCAGATGGATTTTCCGTCGCTGGAGAAGACTGTGACGGCGCGGACGCGGGGCGTGGTGGTGGTGCATCCGAATAATCCGACGGGATCGTACGTGAAAGATGCGGAAATGAAGATGTTGAATTCATTTTGCCGCGAGCATGAACTGGCGGTGATTGCGGACGAAGTATTTCTGGATTACGGGCTGGATAGTGAGAAGCATGCGAGTTTCGCGGGGAATCGCGAGGTGCTCACGTTCACGGTCAGCGGGCTGTCGAAGATTGCGGCCCTGCCGCAGATGAAAGTGGCATGGATAGCGACGAGTGGACCGCAGAAAGAAGCTGTCGAGGCGATGGCGCGGCTGGAGGTGATAGCGGACACTTATTTGTCGATGAATGCGCCGATGCAGTGGGCGACTGCGGCGCTGTTGGGGCAGAGAAAGAACCTGCAGTCGCAACTTCTGGATCGGGTTAAGAAAAATCTTGCCGAGCTTGACCGGCAACTGGCGGCGCAGAAGGCTGTGCCAGCGGCTCAATGTGGATGGCGGATGGTACGCGGTGTTGAGGGTTCCGGTGACGCGGACGGATGAGGAACTGGCGATTGAGTTGTTGCGCGAGAAGTTGGTGCTGATGCATCCTGGACACTTTTATGATTTTCCAGGCGACGGATATTTGATTTTGAGTTTGATTACACCGGAACCAGAGTTCGAGGCCGGGACGCGAGCGATTCTCGCGAAACTGAGTTCTTAAATGGTTCTTGAGCGCCCGTTAATGAAGTGCGAAAGGTTGCCACAATATTCCTGATTTGATACTCCGCGATCTAATTCACGATTTATCTTCCAACCCGCAATGCACCACCCTCATCCAACGTTCGTCACACAGGAGGAAATCTATGCATCGCGGAAATAGGTATGTTGCATCGCTGTTCATTACGGCTGCGCTGCTAGCGCCCATGGGCGCCATGGCAGCAGCTCGACCGCAGGACGATCATGAGCGGCACGAGCAGGAAGAGCGCGAACGGCGTGAACGGCGTGTGTATGATCCTTACCACAAGGACTACCACAATTGGAATCACGACGAGGACGGTGTTTATCGACACTGGCTGGAAACGCGTAATCGGGCCTACGTTGACTACGACCACCTCAAGCGCAAAGAGCAGCGGGAATACTGGAACTGGCGCCATGAGCACGAAGAGCACGAGCACATGGAGCACCAGTAACCGGTCCGAGTAATCGAACGACCAACAGCGGAGGCTAATCCCTCCGCTGTTCGTTCATTTACGAGAGGGATCCGCGTGAGTTCTAGCGCTTGACGAGGAAAGGATTCGTTTCGCGCTCCTCACCAATGGTGGTGAGCGGGCCGTGGCCGGGGACGACGACCGTCTCGTCGGGTAGAGTCAGCAGAGTGTTGTGCAGAGACTGCAGGATCTTTTGCATGGAACCGCCGGGCAAGTCGGTGCGGCCGATTGAGCCGGCGAAGAGCGTATCGCCGGCGATAAGTTTTTGCTCAGCCGGAAAGTAGAGGCAGATGCTGCCTTCGGTGTGACCGGGCGTGTGCAACACAGTGGCTGAGTGCGATCCGGCGGTCACGATGTCTCCGGTGTTAAGGCCATGATCGATATCGACCTTGCCGGGCGAGGGCACGCCGATCCATGCGGCCTGAACGTCGAGCATTTTCAGAAGATCGTAATCATTCTGATTTAGCAGGATTGGCGCGCCAGTGGCGGCGCGAAGCTTCATGGCTCCGCCCACGTGGTCGATGTGGGCGTGGGTGATGACGATCTGTTTGACCTGCAGGTTGTGCTTCCGAACGAGTGTGAGAACATTTTGTATGTCGTCGCCAGGATCGATGACCATGGCTTCGCGCGTGGTCTCGTCGCCGATGATGGAGCAGTTGCAATGCAGAGGTCCGACGGGAAAGATTTCGTGGATCATGGGGATATTGTAGCGAGTGCGAGCCGGTTGCCGGGCAGGTGCGTGGCGTGAGAGCGGCAAGACACCCCCACCCTCTCGCAAAGAACGCGAGAAGGGTGGGGCAACCGCGGCTATTCTTGAATTTCGTGGGCGCGGCGCGCGGGCGCTACGATTGGCTGCACTTGCCGCCATGGGCGGGTTGGGGAGACAATACGCGCGGCGCGCTTGGGGAGGGTTTGTGGCGGCAAAATATCGTCAACATGGATATCAGGATCGCGACCGCGAAGAGTCGCGCAAGGGATCGGGAGAGAAGTCTGGTGGCGCCCCGTCACCGAAATGGGATCTGAGTTTTGGGCCAAAGCCGGTCAATCTTCCGGGAACTCGCGCGGTCTCGCGATGCACGCAGTGCGGGACAGTACTGAAGGAGATACCAGCCAGCGGGGAGTGTCCGAAGTGCGGATTTGAACTGCATTCCTGCAAGCAGTGTGCGTACTTCGACCCGGGCAGCCGGTTTGAATGCATGCAGCCGGTGAAAGAGCGGATCGCGAAGAAGGATGCGCGAAATGAGTGCACTCTTTATGAAATTCGTGTGACCCGGGAAAAAGAGACTTCCACTCCGGCCAGTTTGAAACCCAACGATGCGCGGCAGGCTTTTGAGAATCTGTTTAAGAAGTAGGGAAGAAATTAAACCACAGAGGGCACAGAGAGCGCAGAGGAAGATCGGAAGTGCGCTCCGCGGACCAGCCGGGGGCGGCTGTCCCCCACAAAAAACCTTTCTCACTTAAAACTCTTCCTAGAGCTCAGGGTTTTTGGGTTGGCCTGATCAGAATTTCACTGACAAATGATTGCGGGGATTGTAGGACCAGCATGGCCACGGCGTGGGCGATGTCGTCCGGTTGCAGCATTTTTTTCGGGTCTTTGCCGGTTTGCGGGCCGAGTTCCGTTTCGGTCGAGCCGGGGCAGATGACGGCGACGCGAATATTGTGCGGGCGCAGTTCTTCGGCGAGCGAGTAGGTCAGTCCGTTCAGTCCCCACTTCGAGGCGGCATAAGCCGCGCCTTTGGGCAGCGCGTTTTTTCCGGAGAGGGACGAGATGTTGATGATGTGGCCGGAGCGGGCGCGAATCATCAGTGGAGCGAAGGCACGGACGGCAAAATAAACGCCGCGCAGGTTGGTGTTGAGAATGCGCTCCCAGTCTTCGGGCGGAAGTTCGTGCAGGAGCTTGGTGAATCCGCCGACGCCGGCGTTGTTTACGAGGATGTCGAGACGGCCGAAGGTACTGTCGACGCGAGCGGCGGCGTATTCGAGTTGGTGCAGAAGGGTAACGTCGCAGGGGATGACTTCGGTTTTGCCGCCGGCGCCGAGAATGGCGCGAGCGGTGGAGTCAAGCGCGGACTGGGTGCGTCCGCAAAGCACGACCGAGGCGCCCAAGCGTGCGAGTTGACGCGCGATGGCGGCGCCGATTCCGCGGCCTGCTCCGGTGACCAAAGCGACTTGCCCGACTAAGGGTTGCGCGGTGTCCATATAAAAGGGCTCTCCTGGGAGTCGATGGAATGCGGCGCTTCAGATGGGGAACATCATTGCGTCCGCTATCCGCATCTTAGCAATAAATGGGAGGGCGATTGGGAAGTCGCTTGCCTTCGGGAGAAGAGGTACTTATAATCCGGCAACCGGGAAAAAGGGACGGAAGGCGTGTGTTCGAGCAAAGTTGGACTTCTCCCGGCGCCCTGCCAGAAAGCCGGGCATTCCTAGCAGGATCCGGACGAAACGCGGTCCAGACGGAATGCGGTAGCTGCTAAGTTTTGTGAAAACGTTTCCCAGTAGAGCGATTCCCCAAAAGATCCAAGGAGCCATGCTGATGAAAAAGATTCTGCTTACGGTTGTGCTTGGGATTGTGGCAGGAGCGATGGGCCAGACCACATCGCAACCCGCGCCGGGACAGCCGTCCACTCCGCCCGCCGGACAAACACCGACACCGACACAGGCACAGCCCGCCGCGCCTGCGGCTGCACCACAGGCAGCGCCCGTGATTAAGGATCCAGCGGAGTACAACGCATACGTCGCGGCGGTGCAGGCGACCGATCCGAATGCGAAGATCAGCGGGCTCGAGGCGTTTCTCAACCAGTATCCCAACAGCGTGATGAAGAACCAGGCGCTGGAAATTCTGATGCAGACCTACCAGCAGGCCGGGAACGCGAAGAAGACGATGGACACCGCGACCAAGCTGGTGACTGTCGATACCTGCAACGTGCGGGCGCTGGCGCTGTTGTCTTACTTCGACCGAGTGATGGCGCAGGGCGGCGACCCGAACTCCAAGCAGTTGATAGGCGACGGCAAGAAATATGGCCAGCAGGGACTGGATTGCATGCCGAAGTTCGCCAAGCCGGATGGCACGTCGGACGCGGATTTCCAGAAGACGAAGGATCAGATGACCGCGATTTTCAATGCGGCCATCGGTATCTCGGACCTGCAGGATAAGGACTATGCGGGTGCGGTACCGGCGCTGCGCAAGACGGTAGACGCGAATCCGACGGATTTTAGCGTGGTATATCCGCTTGCGCTGGCGTACCTGGGACAGAACCCTCCGGATTATCAGAACGGAATCTGGTATGCGGCACGGGCGGCGGCAGTGGCGCCTCCGGCGGCGCAGGCGCAGATTGAAAAGTATGCGCACTCGCAGTATGTGAAGTTCCACGCCGGCGAAGATGGCTGGCCGGAATTGCTGGCTGCGGCAAAGGCGAACGGCCAGCAAGTGGCGATCAAGCCGGCGCCGTCTCCGGCAGAGCAGGCTCACAACATGATTGGCCAAACGTCGCCCGACAAAATGGATTTCGCGACTTGGGAATTCGTGCTGAGCAATGGCAGCGCGGACGATCAGGCGACGGTTTGGAATGCCATCAAGGGCAAGGCTGTGCAGATGAACGGAACCGTGATCAGCACGACACCGACTGAGTTTATGATCGCGGGGAGTTCGGATGACATCGATGCCAAGAAAGCTGACATCACGCTGAAGTTCGCAGAGAAGGTTCCGGTACGGCTTATTCCCAAGGACGGAGCCAGCTTCGACTTCCAGGGTGAACCGGCATCGTATACGCCTAGTCCGTTCATGATGGTCATGGAAAAAGGCCAGTTGCTGAGGGCCAAGGCAGCGCCCGCGACGCACAAGGCTCCGGTGCATCACAAACCTGCGTCGCAATAACTGAGCCGTATTGATTGAGAAGTTAAGGCAGCCCGCGAGGGCTGCCTTCGTTTTTTACGGCGGGACCGAAGGCGTTGGGCGTTCGGCTGCGCGCGCATTACGCGGCCGATCTAACCGGTTAGCGGACGATCTTCTTTTCCATGGTGACTGGGCGGGCGCTGCGCGGCGGACGCTTGACTCCGTCGCGAAGCTGGCGGACGTCGATCTTCAGCTCGCTGATGGTGCGGCTGAGCGTATTGCGGTGCATGCCGAGTTCGCGGGCGGCGCGGCACTGGTTGCCTTTGTTCTCCTGAAGAACGGTTAGGATGAAACGTTTCTTGAATTCACGCACACCTTCGGAATAAAGAATATTGCTGCGGTACATTTGCAGAATCAGTGCTTCCAGTTGATCTTTCACGATGCATCTCTCTCTTTACTAGAATTTTTCACTGCACCGCGGCCTATTTCGGCGGGGAAGCATGGGAGCCGGTGAACTTCGGCTGGGCCTGATGAATCAGGTCGAGACCTTGATAGAAACGAGCGCGCAGCTCCGAAGGAGCAACCCAGATCGCAGCCCTACCCATGACCAGGAAGTAGGGGGCCAGTTGCGAATTCTGCAGCAGCTTCGACGTCGGCTCGAATGCCGTCATACCCATCAGGATCACCGCCACCATCAGGCCGCCCTTCGCCAGTCCCAGGATTGCGCCAAGGAAACGGTCAAAACCGCTGAGACCGGATTCTTTCATCACCCAACGAGCGATCCTGGCGGCGAGTCCGAACAGCAGCAGGATGGCAAAAAAGATGATCAGGAAACCAAGAATCTCAGCTAACCACGCGTTCGTTCAGAAACTTCTCAAACCACTCTGCCAGGCGACGGTACTGCCAGGCAGCCACGATATAGCCGACCACCAGACCGGCCATGCTGAGGGCCTCGGAAAAAAAGCCCTGCATGGCGGCCGTAATGACATTCAAAAGTACAACGGCACAAATGACCCAGTCCGCGAGGCTCATACCATGCTCCTGCGGGCGGAGAATGCTCGAAGCACCCGGTTACACATCCAGCTTGTGACCGGTCAGTTGAAAGTACGCGTCAAGATACTTTTCGCTGGTGCGCCGAGCCACGTCTGGGGGAAGGGACGGAGCCGGAGGTTGTTTGTTCCAGTGAATCTGCTCAAGGTAGTCGCGAACGTACTGCTTGTCATAAGAATCCTGCGGCCGTCCCGGAGCGTACTTGTCGGCGGGCCAGAAGCGGGAAGAATCGGGAGTGAGGACTTCGTCGGCCAGGGTGATGCCCTTGGCGGTTTGTCCAAACTCGAACTTGGTGTCGGCAATGATGATGCCGCGCTGGAGCGCATAGGCGGCGGCTTTTTTGTAAACGCGCAGCGTCAGGTCGCGCAGATGGCTGGCGGTCTCGACGCCAACGATTTCGCACATCTGATCGAAGGAGATGTTTTCATCATGCCCGGTTGTGGCCTTGGTCGAGGGGGTGAAAATCGGCTCGGGGAAGGCGTCAGATTCCTTCAGTCCCTGCGGAAGTTGAATGCCGCAGACTTTGCCGGTGGCCTTGTATTCCTTCCATGCGGAGCCGGAGATATAGCCGCGTACGACGCACTCCACGGCAAACATTTCGGCGCGCTGCACCAGCATGGAGCGGCCGCGCAACTGGTCAGCATATTTGCGGACTGCCTGCGGGTATTGGTCTACGTCGGCGGTGACCAGGTGGTTGGGGACGATATCGGCGAGGTAGTCGAACCAGAACATGGAAATCTGGTTCAGGACGCGTCCCTTGTGGGGGATGCCGGTGGCCAGAATGTAGTCGAAGGCGGAAATGCGGTCGGTGGCGACGAAAAGCAGTTGCTGGTCGCCGATGTTGTAGACATCGCGTACCTTGCCGCTGGCGTGAAGGTGAAGGTCGGGGAAATCAGTTTGTAGGAGGACGGAATCCAAAAGTTGGGGGCTCATGTTGAAATTTTACAGGCAAGAGGCGAGGCGTATTCTAGCTGGTCAGAAAAAAATGTCAACGACTCTGATCACAGCGGGGAGATGGGACGCGTAATGTGTTCGGTTGAAAGATGTTGAGGGCCTGGGCGCGCTGGAAATGACCTGCGAGGCGGGGGGATTCCAGCTCGTGGCTTGTGGAAAAGATGTGGAAGGGAGTGGATAACGTGGAGAGAGTCTTACTTTTAACCCCGCTTCCATTTTTTGAGGGTTTGGCGAAGTTCCTTCTCGCTGGCAAACTCTCCGCGGTCGGCCTCCGACAGGGCTTGCCGGGTCTCCTCGATTTGCCAGCTGTTCAGAGGTAAGCACTCGCGAATTGCCTCTTCAGCGACAAAGGACCGGCTGCGACTGGTTGCTTTTGAAAGCTGGTCGAGCTGATTCTTACGCTTCGGATCCACACGTAGGGTGAGCACTCTGGAGCCGGCCATCGGATTTCCCTCCTGTACACCCGACAACAGGTGTATTCGCTGGTATGTTTCGGTGCGGATTACGCCGGCGCTCCGAAGCGGACTGAGACTAATTTCGAGACGCCCGGCTCCTGCATGGTCACGCCGTACAAGACTGGGGCGATGCTCATGGTTTTCTTGCTGTGGGTGATGAGCACGAACTGGGTTTGCACGCTCATTTCGCGCACGAGTTCGGTGAAGCGGCCGACGTTAGCTTCGTCGAGCGGGGCGTCGACCTCGTCGAGGATGCAGAACGGGCTGGGCGCGAACTGGAAGATGCCGACCAGCAGCGCGAGCGCGGTCAGCGCCTTTTCGCCGCCGGAGAGCAAGAGGACGCTTTGCAGGCGCTTGCCCGGAGGCGAGGCGACTACGTCGATGCCGCTCTCCGCGCTGTTTTCTTCGTCGGTCAGCTTCATGAAGGCGTGGCCGCCGCCGAATAGTTTCTTGAATGTGGCCTGGAAGTTTTCGTTGATCTTGCCAAACGCCTCTTCGAATTTCTGCCGCGAGATCAGGTCGATCTCGCGAATCGTCGCGGTCGTGTTCTCGATGGAGGAAATCAAATCCTTGCGCTGAGTCTCGAGGAACGCGTGGCGCTCGGCGGTCTCTTTGTATTCTTCGAGAGCCATCATGTTGACCGGGCCCATGGCTTCGAGCTTGGCGCGCATCTCGCGGTAGAGTTGGTCCTCGGCGGCGAGTTCGTTCTCCGGTCACGGTGGCGAGGGTCGCGTCGGCCATAAGTTCGGCACGCTCGACGCTGAGTTCGTTGATGCAGGTTTCCGACATGTATTGCGCGTCGGATTCCAGCTTGGCGGCGGTGGCCGATAATTCACCGCGACGGTCGCGAGCCTGATCGAGCAAGCAGGCGGCTGTTGCGCAGCAGTTCGTCGATTTCGGTGAGGCGGGCGCGCAGTTGTTCGGTTTCGAATTGCAGCAGGCCTTCGCGGGTCTGGGCGGCGTTGCGCTCGGCTTCAAGATCGGCGGCGTGCTGCGCCAGTTGTTCGTTCTCCGCTTCGCGCTGCAGTTTCTCGGCGGCGGCGCCTTCGATCTGCGACGCCAGCGCCTGCACGCGCTCTCCCATTTCGGCGAATAGCGATTCGATGCGCTGCAGGACCGCCGCAGCCGAGCGGTGACGCTCTTCGAGAGTGGCCACGCGCGCGGCGTGCTGCGACGTGGTCTGCGCCGATTCTTCGCGGCGCTGGCGCAGGGCCGTCAGTGACTCCTGGGCGGCCGCGATTTGTTGTTCGAGTTGCACACGTTGCAGCTCTAGAATCTCGATCTCCGATTGTCGAGCGCAGAGAATTCCTTCCTGTTCGGTCCGTTCGGCAGCCAGTCGTTGCAGTTCGAGCTGAGCCACATTCAGACGTTCGGCAACGCGCGTCATTTCCGAATCGAGTTGCTGCAGCATGTGACGGGACGTCATCGCCTGATGTTCGGCCTCACGCTTTTCACCATCGAGTCGATCGAGCAGGGAACTGAGCTCTTTGATTTCACGGCCCAGGGTGAGCACGCGCGTTTCTTCGTCGCGCAGGGCGCGTTCCAGTTCTTCGAGTTGGCGCAGGACTTCGCGCAGTTCGCGCTTCATCGAGAGCGGGCCTTCGGCGCGCTGTTTGCCGCCGGTCACGGTTACGTTGTGGAAGCATTCGCCGGCCTGAGAGAGAAAGAAGGCGTCGGGATTTTCCAGCGCCAGCCCGCGAGCGACATTCGCCTCGGGAACGATGTAGCCATCGCGGAGCTTGGGCAGAATCACTTCCAGCGATTTGCCGAAGCCATCGAGCACGCGAATCGTATTCTTCAAGCGGAACGATCTGAGCCGCAGGCGGCGCGCAGTGCGCGGCTTCGTCGAGCACGAAGGAAAACTTCGCCTGCGAGTCTTCGGGGTGAACCAGGAAAGTGGCGCGGCCGTCGACGCCGGTGCGCAACATCCGCAGGCCCTCGTCGGCTGCGTCCCATGATTTCACGACAACGTAATTGAGTTCGTCGCGCAGAAAATCTTCGACCACGCGCTCGTAGCGCGGTTCGACTTCGAGGAAGTCGGCGAGAACGCCGACGGGCGCGAGGCCTCCATTCATGACGCCAGACTGAAAGAGGCGGCGAACGGATTCGGTGGAGTATCCGTGCTCGGCGATGACGGCTTCGAGCGAACCTTTCTTACCGAGCGCGGTCGCGTATTCCGCGCGCAGGCCGTCGAGATTGGCCTTGGAGCGCGTCTCGTCCAGCTTTTTCTGTTCGATCAGGCGACGCAGTTGGCCGATTTCTTCAGTGATGCCGGTGGCGCGCTGGTTGACGGTTTCGAATTCGAGTGCGAGTTGGCCGCGTTGTCCGCCGAAAGTTTCGACTTGGGAGTTCGCATTGGCGATTTCGGCTTCGAGGCGGCGGGCTTCGCGGTCGGCTCCGGCTAATCGTTCCTCGGCCTGTGCCAGTTGGTTGCGCAGGCGCGACGCGGACGAGACTGTATCGAAAATGGCGACGCGCGATTCTTCCTGCTGGCGCTCGATTTCAGCGAGGCTTGCAGAGGCTGCGGCGGCGTCCTGCTGGCAGAGAGCCAGATCACTTTGCGCAGCGGCCAGGTCAGCCGCGGCGGATTCGAGAATCTGGCGATTAGAGTCGCGTTCCGATTCCAGCGTCATCAGGCGGTTGCGCGCCTGCGCCAGTTCGGCTTCCGAGGAGGCGACACGCACCAGCAATTCGGCGCAACGCTCTTCGTTATGGCGGCGGCGGGCGTGAGCGCGATCGATTTCGAGGGCGATCTGGCTGATGCGGTCGCGGTTCTCGCGCAACTCCGAGTCGATGGAATAGCCGCGCTGCGTGCGATCGGCGTGCTCGGCTTCGAGTTGCTGGACCGCCTCCGTCCGATGCTGCATTTCTTCGGCGAGAGCGTTCAGCTGGGAATCGAGCTCGGCGCTTTCCTGTTCGATGGCGGCGAACTTACTGGCGAGAACAAGGCGCAGCTTGGCGCGCATCTCGTCGCGCAAGCGCGCGTAGCGCTCGGCCTTCGACGCTTGCCGCTTCAGCGAGTTCATTTGCCGTGTGACTTCGTCGAAGATGTCGTTGATGCGCGAAAGGTTAAGCTTGGCATCTTCCAGGCGCGCCTCGGCGAGGCGTTTTTTGGTTTTGAATTTCGTGATTCCGGCGGCTTCTTCCAGGATCGCGCGGCGGTCGGTCGGCCGGCTGCTTAGGATCTGGCCGATGCGTCCCTGCTCGATCAGGGCGTAGGACTCAGGGCCGAGGCCGGTGCCCATGAAGAGTTCCTGAATGTCGCGGAGCCGGCAGAGTTTGCCGTTCAACAAATACTCGCTGTCGCCGGAGCGGAACAGTCGCCGCGTGACCACGATTTCTCCCGCATGGAACTGCTGCTGGTTGAATTTGCGGCGGCGAATCTTGAGAACTACGTGCGGCGCGGCGGTCCCAACCGATGCCGCGTTGGCGGGCGCGGTGACGTTGTGCACCGGCAGCGCGAAGATGGGTTCGTCCTCGGGAAAGGCGAGGGCGATGGTGTTGATTTTCGAGCGTGGGATTTCCACTTCTTCGGTCCGGCCGGGTTGCGCTTCTTCCACGGCTTGTTCGGTGGCCTGGGCGGCGCGGGCGCGGATCGTGGCTTCGTCCCAGTTGTCGGTGATGTGCGATTCCGGAAGATCGTCCTGGATGTCGATTTCGGTAGGAGCGCTGGCGTCGGGGCCGCCGTAGGCTTCGGGATCGATCAGCGTGAGCGACACTTCCGCCATGCCGGTGGGCTTGCGGTCGCGCGTGCCGGCGAAGATGACGTCTTCCATGCGCGCGCCGCGCAGGGTCTTGGCCGACTGTTCGCCCAGCACCCAGGAGATGGCGTCGGAAATATTCGACTTGCCGCAGCCGTTGGGGCCGATGATCGCCGCCACGCCGTCCCCGTGGAACTTGAGTTCGGTGCGGTCGCAGAACGATTTAAACCCGAGAATCTGAAGCCTCTTCAGTTTGAGCAACGTGAACTCCTTTGAAACAGTGGCCAGTGATCGATGACTAGTTGCCGGTCGTTTGGCGTAGCAGCGGCGCGGCTATGGCCCGCATGGGCATGTTTACTAATGGGATTCCTTTGCTCAATTCGATGCCTGTACGGGTCCTTTTCGGACCACTCTTCCGCGATAGTTTCACCCCAGGCTGGATAGGGCGGGCACAAAGTTAAGCTACTGTAACGGTGAAAATGGGCCGGGGTCAAGGAATATAACACCATATATGGTATGGGCTTACGGCGCACCGCGTTAGATTGCACACACATTGCAGCAGATGAGTGGTTTTTCAGCTGAAGAGAAAAAGGAGGTGGGAGTGTCGCGAGAGCAGAATTAGGCTAGCGCAAACCCATCGGTGGGCGCAATGGAGAACTGCAAACAGGCGGCAGCGTGACTGCGCGATCACTGTGCGGAACGCAGGTTGCGCGCGGCTTGTACATGTTGACCAAGCAAAATCACTCCCGCAGAACACGGGCGGGGTCGGTGCGGGTGGCACGCCATCCGGGGAAAAAACAGGCTGCGATGGTGGTAATCAGCATCACTGCGATTGCCGCGCCGAAGGCACGCGGATCGCTGGGGCTCACATCGTAGAGAAGCCGGCCGAGCAGCCGCGTCAGGGCAAGCCCTGCGGCAGCGCCGAGGAAGACACCGGCTGCGGTTAATCTCAAGCCGCGCGAAATTACGAGACGAAGCAGATCGGCTGAGCCAGCGCCTAAAGCGATGCGCAGCGCGAGCTCGCGCATACTCTGCGCCACCGCATAAGACATGACTCCATAAAGGCCCACTGCGGAGAGAAGAAGCGCCAAACCTGCAAGGATCGAAACCAGAGTGACGGCCACGAGTTGCGGCGAGGTGGAACGATCGACCTGTTCCTGAAGCGTGATCATCTCGTAAAGGGCGAGGTTCTCGTCCAGGGCGTGCACTTCGCGGAGCACGGCCGCCGAAATATTCTGCAGAGGTTGAGTTGTCCGGATATTCAAGACCGGCGCACGCGAAAAATCCTGCAACAGCGGCACATAGAAAAATGGTTTTGGATCCTCGCGCATGCTTTCGTACTTGGAATCCGCCGCTACGCCGATGACTCGTGCCCACTTATCTTTCACTTGCAGGCGCAGTCCGATCGGATCCTGATCGCCCCAGTAGCGTGCCTTCATGGTGCGATTCACGATCGCGACCAGGGGCGCGGTCTCGTCGTCGGCACGAGTGAATTCGCGACCAGTTAGCAGCGGAATCCCCAACGTCGCGAAATATTCCGGTCCGACCTGGTTGTAGTCGATCATGGGCTGCTCGCCGGGTGGAGGCTGGTAGCCGTCTACTGCAATCGTGGTCGACGAGAATGTGCCGTAGCCCAGCGGTGTCACGCGGGCGTAAGCGGCGGATTCCACCCCGGGCAAGGCCCTGACGCGATCGATTAATTCGTCCTGAAAAGTTCTGGCGCGCTGCACGTCGTATCCCGCGGCCACCAGCGACACTCCGGTCTCCACCACTCTGGTCGTCGAAAAACCCGGACTCGCGGTTCGAATCTTTTGCAGGCTCTCGAGCAGGAGTACGGCTCCAGCCAACAAAATAAAACTCAGGCACACCTGGAGGACGACTAAGCCGGAGCGCATCCACGCTCGCCTGCGGGCCGAGGTTACATTGGAAGATTCCGATTTCAAGGCGCCGGCGAGATCGATGTTGCGCGACTGAAGCGCGGGAACCAATCCGAGAATCAGAGTCGCAGCAAGGCAAATGCCGGCAGTCAGCAGCAGCACCTGCCAATCGATTTCGCCGGGAAGATACATTGTCCTTCCCGAGCGCACAGGGAAGAGAAGCACGAGAGCATGCCGGCACCAGTACGCCACCAGGAGGCCGCCGGCTGCGCCGATGCTGGCAAGGATCAGGCCTTCGGTGAGAAGTTGCTTCAACAACCGGTGACTGGTCGCTCCAATCGCCATGCGGACGGTCATTTCGTGGCGTCGCGCGAACGACCGTACCAGCAGCAGATTGCCGACGTTGGCGCAGGCGATGAGCAGAACGAAGGCCACGACCGCGGTCATGATTTCGAGCGTGGGCAGCAGAGTGCCCGCATTGTTAAATGGCGTTTGCCACAAGGCCCAGAGTTTGAAGTTGCGTCCGCGATTGGTCGCCGGGTAGTTGGACTCCAGTCGCGTGGCGATCGCCGTGAGTTCAGATTGCGCCTGGGCGCGCGTGACGCCGGGCTTGAGCCGAATATAACTTTCGATCCAGCGCGCGCCGCGGTCTTCGAGCTTGTATCCGCCGCTTTCGAACGTTTCTTCCATCGAGGCCGGAACCCAGAAATTCATCGCCCAGCCTACGAAGGTTCCATAAAAACCCGCGGGCGCTACGCCGACGATGGTGTGCGGAACATTGTTGAGGCGCTGCATCTTGCCGATGATTTGCGGGTCGCCTTGAAATCGCTTCTGCCAGAGGTCATAGCTGATTACCATCGACGGCGTGAGCGTTGCTTCCGACGTCTTCTCCCGGTTCGAAGCCGCGCCCGAGCATGGGGCGCACGCCGATGGCATCGAAATAATTCGCCGAGACGATGCTGCCGGTCGTGACTTCGGCATGGTCGCCGACATTGAGGGTGCTGCCGGTAATCTTGCTCACGAAAAATGCGTCGCAAAGAGTACAGTTTCGCTGCAGATCCGGATAGTCTGGCCAGGAAATTTCCGACGCTCCGCTCTCTCCGAGCGAAGTTCCGGCCAGCGCGACCAACCGCTCCTGGTGAGCGACCGCCGGGTACGGGCGAAATAAAATTCCTTCGACCCAACTGAACACTGCGGCATTCGCGCCGATGCCCAAGGTCAGGCAGAGAATTGTGAGAACGGAAAATCCGGGATTACGGAGCAGCTGTCGAAAGCCGTAGCGCAAATCCTGGATGGCATTTTCTATGAAGTTATGGCCACGTGCGTCGCGGCACTGCTGTTCGATTTGCGTCATTCCGCCCATGGCCCGCAAAGCCGCGCAGCGGGCGTCCTCCTTCGACATGCCTTTTTCAAGATTGACCTGAATCTGCTGCTCAAGATGGTCGCGCAGTTCGTCGCTTAGTTCCTGATCCATCTGCTTGCCGCGAAAGTGGTCGCGCCAGCGCAAAGGCAGCGTGTAGAACCATTGTGCGAAGCTCATGCTCACGCCTCCCTGAGCCTGACAATACCCGAGATCGCGGTCGAAATCCGGTTCCAGTTTGCCGTTTCTTTTTCCAGTTGCTTGCGGCCGAGACGCGTCAGGGAATAGAACTTGGCGCGACGATTGTTTCCACTCGACTTCCACTGTGCGGTAATCCAGCCACGGCGCTCGAGTTTGTGCAGGGCAGGATAGAGCGATCCGTCGCTGACTCCCAGAACATCGCTGGAGATTTGTTTCAGGCGCTGGCTGATCGCCCAACCGTTCATCGGTTCCAGCGCCACGATTTTCAGGACCAGCATGTCCAGGGTTCCCTGGACCAGATCGGAAGGCTTGCTCACCCCGGTCTCCTCTCGGTTACCGAGTTAGACTAAACTCCCTTCCTCTCGGTTAGCAAGTGGAGTTGAATAAATTTACTTGCCCTGGAATGCTCGCCTTCGAGGCTGTGCTATTCTTGCCAGCGTGTCCGGCGTTGCTTCGCTCCCAAATTCCGGCCTACCCCGCCATGCTGCATTCGTTCGTGTGACGCACTGGATCACGGCGATCTGTTTCTTTGCGCTGTTGGTGAGCGGGGCTGAGATCGTGATCTCCCACCCGCGTTTTTATTGGGGCGAGACTGGCAACGTGCGGACTCGGCCGCTTTTCAAAATACCGATCCCATCTTCGCGGTCGCTGGTTCCGACGGGGTATGGCTACGTGCTGCCCGACCAGAATGGCTGGAGTCGCTATCTCCACTTTCAGGCGGCGTGGGCCGCGGTGCTGACCGGTCTCCTCTACGCCGTCTGGGGTTTATGGACCGGCCACTTTCGCAGCAATTTGTTTCCTGCGCCGGCTGACCGAACATGGCAGTCGTTCCGGACGGTGATCGCGAAGCATTTGCGCCTCAAGCGACCGGATCAGGCCGAAGCATTTTCCTACAACTCGGTGCAGCGGATCACATATCTCGCTGTGATCTTCGTTTTCTTTCCCTTGGTTATTTGGACTGGTCTCGCGCTGTCTCCTGGCTTCAACTCGGTTTTCCCAGCGGGCGTGAATGCTTTGGGAGGACGGCAATCCGCGCGTACTCTTCATTTCTTTGTCTCCGCATTTCTCCTGCTCTTCCTTATCGTCCACGTGGCGATGGTTGTCTTGGCTGGATTCAGGAGTCGCATGCGGTCGATGATTACCGGCGTCGCCGCTGTGCCCCAGGAGCGCCCATGAGCAAAGTCTCGCGCCGCAAGTTCTTCACCGCTGGCCTCGCCGCGACCGCGGGTGTCACAGGTTTGGCTGCGGCATCGAAGCTGGCGCAACGCTACGGATTAGTTCCGCCGGATAGTGGCGGAATATACGGTCCGGGCGAGACGCTGACTTACGCCGCACAGCGCCTGCTGATGAGGCACTCACTCGCTCGCGAGTTTCCTCGCAGCATGATTTCGAAAACTCCCTTGGCCAATGAGTTGCCGCCCCTGAACGATGCCTTCAAACGCCTCCAGACTGGCGGGTTTGCGGATTGGCGGCTTGCCGTCGAGGGGATGGTCGCGCGCCCCATGTCGCTTTCGCTCGCCGATCTAAAGAGTCTTCCCGCACGCAGCCAGATCACCGAGGTGGTGTGCGAGGAAGGATGGTCTTACATCGCCGAGTGGATCGGGACGCCTTTAGTTGATGTTCTGAACGCCGCCGGAGTCCTGCCCCAGGCGCGCTACGTGGTTTACTTCTCCATCGACCCCGATTGGTGGGAGAGTATCGACATGGCGGATGCCCGTCATCCACAGACCCTGCTGACTTGGGCAATGAATGACGGAGATCTCCCCGTGGGTTTCGGCGGTCCACTACGGCTGCGCGTGCCCCGCCAACTGGGCTACAAAAATGTCAAATTTATAAATCGCGTGACCGTCACCGACTCGCTCAAACACTTTGGCAAGGGCCTTGGCTCCGCGGCGCCCGAAGGTGGTTATGCCTGGTACGCGGGCATCTGAATCGCCGGCTTGTCAGCGAATCGATCGGACAGTTCTTCTCACCACAAAGACAAAGCGCCCGCGAAGGGCGCTCTTTGTTGTGTCGGCATTTCTAATTGCTCCTGGTTAATTGCTCACCTAGCTTCCCAGCTTCTCGAAGAACCTGCAGATGGTTTCGATCCCGCGATAGAAGTTCGGGATGTGAAACTTCTCGTTGGGAGCATGCAGGTTGTCGTCGGGAAGGCCGAAGCCCATCATCACCGATGGAATTTTCAGCACGTCCTGAAAGTCGGTAACGATGGGAATCGACCCGCCGCGAGCGGATGAAAACCGTATCTTTCTTGAACGTGTCGTGCAGCGCTTCGGTCGCGGCTTTGATGTATGGGTTGTCGGTGTCGACAACGGCGGCTGGACCCTTGCTGTGGACGGTGATTTTCGTCTCGATGCCTTTGGGCGTCAGCTTCTTCACGTAGGCGGAATATTTCTTGAAGATGTCGTCGGCATCCTGATTGGGCACCAGGCGCATGGAGACTTTCGCCGTCGCCTTCGCCGGAATCACGGTCTTGGCGCCGGCTGCCGATGAAGCCTCCGGGCATGCCGTGAACTTCGAGCGTCGGCCGCGCCCATGTGCGGTAGAGAACTGAATATCCGGGCTCGCCGGTGAGAACCTTCGAGCCGACTTCGGTCTTGCGGTACTTCTCTTCGTTGAAGGGCAGGCGCTTCCAGGCTTTCAGTTCCGCGGCGGTCGGAGCTTTCACGCCTTTGTAGAAGCCGGGGATCAGGATCTTGCCCTTGGAGTCTTTCAGCTTGCTGATGATCTCGATCAGGGCGAAGAAAGGATTCGGGGCCGCGCCGCCGTAGATGCCGGAGTGCAAGTCGATCTTGGCGCCCTTGGCTTCGATTTCGGTATAGACCAGGCCGCGCAGGCCGACGCACAGAGTGGGAAGATTGGGCGCGAACAGTTCCGTGTCGCAGACCAGCGCGAAATCCGCCTTGAGCTTGGCTTTCTGCTTGACGATGTATTCGGCGATCGATTCGCCGCCGACTTCTTCTTCGCCTTCGAAAATCACTTTCACGTTGATGGGCAGCTTGCCGCCGCCGGCCTGCATCAGGGATTCGAGGGCTTTCACTTCCATCCAGAGCTGGCCTTTGTCGTCGACCGCGCCGCGGGCGTAGATGTTGTTGTTGCGCTCGGTCGGCTCGAAGGGCGGAGTGTGCCATTCGTCCAGCGGATCGGCGGGCTGGACGTCGTAATGCGCATAGCAGAGCACGGTCGGCTTTCCCGCCGCGTGCAGCCAGTCGGCGTAGATCAGCGGATGTCCCTTGGTGGGGATGATCTCAACATTTTCCATGCCGATGCGGCGCAGTTCGTTGGCCACGAAGTCGGCGGCTTTTTGGATGTCGGGCTTGTGCTCTTCGAGGGTGCTGACGCTGGGAATGCGAAGCAGGTCTTTGAGTTCATTCAGAAAACGTTGCTGATTACTGCGGGCAAAATCGACGGCGGACGATGCCATAAGAAGATCCTTTCTGTGATCTCGGTAGACAATCCTGGCGGAGCGTGCACGATAGCGGATCGAGAGTCCGAGGAAACGAATCAGTATAGCGCGAAGCGGGACAGACGGTTGCGACGTAGCGCATTAGCGTGACCCTGCAAAAGCAAAATCGTGGACCACGAAGGACACGAAGGTACACGAAGGAAACGCCTATTGAAATCGTGCGGGTGAGAACGCGGTCAGATCGTATTCCGGCGTGCGCCCTTCGACCACTGCCGCCATTACTTCTGCAGTGATGGGCGCGAGCAGGATGCCGTCGCGGAAGTGACCGGTGGCGACGAAGTAGCCGGGAGTTGCCGTGGCGCCGAGAATGGGCAGGGCATCCGGAGTGCCGGGACGCAGGCCCGCCCAGCTTTCCAGAATCTTGCCGTCGCGCAGTTCGGGAACCAGTTCGAGAGCGGCGCGATGGAAGCGCTGGATGGTGGCGAGGTCGGTGCGCTTATCGAATCCGGCTTCTTCGACCGTCGCGCCGACCAGCAGGCGGCCGTCGCTGCGCGGGATGAGATAAGCCTCAGGCGCGCGAATGACGTGCTTGAGCAGCGCGCGCGACGGCATCAGCAGGCACAGCATTTGTCCTTTGACCGGGCGCGTTGGAAAAGCGTGAGGTGCGATCTGGCCCGACCAGGCTCCGGCGCAATTTACGACTTTGGCGGCGTGGAATGCGGTCTTCGTAGTCGTCACGCCGGTGGCGCGGCCTTCGATCATGCTGACGGCGGTGACCTCATCGCCAGAAGAGAAATCGACGCCGCGACGTTTTGCGGTTTTCCATGCCGCTGCAGAAAGCGCCCGCGGGTCAACGCTGCGTTCTTTCAGATAGAAAGCTGGACGTTTAGGATCGGCGAGCGCAGGCTCCAGTTCATTCAAAGGGCAGGGAAGCAGAGTTTCGAGCGAAAATCCCGGTCGTTGGTAAACATGTTCGGGAGGAGGAAACACGATGGTTCCGTGCTCGCGCAGATCAATGTTCATTCCCGAATCGAGTTCGATCTCTCGCGCAAAGTCCGGATACATGCGGGCGCTGGCGGTGGCAAGGGCCTGAAGAGCGTCAGGAGTCTCCAGGCTGCAGTCGACCAGCATGCCGCCGGCGGCGTGAGAGGCTTCGCGGCCCGGCTCTCCGCGCTCGACGACTAGAACGCTGGCGCCGCGCCTGCGCAGGGCCAAAGAGAGCGAGAGCCCGATGATGCCGCCGCCGATGACGATTACGTCCCAAGTCTTCACCTCGGCATTGTAAAAGAGCCTCGGCGGGGATATGGGATGACAGGCAGAGCGCGGCTGCATAAAATGGCTGTCATGAAGAAGATTGTTGTTACTGGGGCGATGGTGCTACTGGCGGCGCTTGCGATGACGGGCGCAGCCCTCGGGCAAAAAGATGAGGACACCGAGCCGACGTGTTACGCGCATTTCCTGGTCGTCAAAGACGATAGTGGGAAGCCGGTGCGCAACGCCGCGGTCATCCTGCATTCCGTGAACGCCAAGGGCAAGCAGGAGCGCGGGGACATGGAATTGAAGACCGATCCGGAAGGGAAGACGAGTTTTGACGGAATTCCCTATGGCATGCTGCGGGTGCAGGTGCTGGCGACTGGCTTTCAAACCTTCGGCGAAGACTACGACATTGAGAAGCCGAACACGGACATCATGATTAAGCTGAAGCGGCCGCAAGGACAATTCTCCATATATGACGATCATGCCAAGGATCCGAATGCGCCTAAGCAGGACCGGCCACCGGATCCGAACAAGAAGCCAAACTAGGATGGTTCATAGCTTTCGTCTTGCCGCGCCGAAATATTTCTAACGATCGAGGACAGCCATGGATTATCTGCTGAAAACCGAACCGTCAACTTATTCTTTTGCGGACTTGCAGCGCGAGCAAACGACCATCTGGGATGGAGTTTCGAATCCGGTTGCGCTCAAGAATATGCGCGGCGATGAAGCCGGGAGACCGGCTGGTGATTTATCACACCGGAGATGAGAAGAGCGCGGTTGGAACGGCGACTGTGGTTTCCGTGGACGTCGCGGACGCGAAGAATCCGCAGGTGAAGATCAAAGTTGGCAAGGCCAATTCCAAACTGGTAACGCTCGCCGAGGCCAAAGCCAACAAGCTGTTTGCCGATTCGCCGCTGGCGCGGCAGGGAAGGCTCAGCGTGGTGCCGCTGACCGAGTCGCAGTTTAAGTTTCTTACCGAGCACTGAAAGTCAAAAACCCCACCCTCTTTCGCAAGGAACGCGAAAGAAGGATGGGGCACCCGCTTCAAAATCACTCCTCGTTAGCCTGTGCTTACGACGCGCGTGCGTCGCGGCGGATTAGCGTCGAGTCCAGCAAATAGCCGAGTCCCAAGGCGAACGGGATCGCGCCGAAGGCGCCGGCCACCAGAGCATCAGGCTCGACTCTCGCGATGATCGAAAACGCCAGCATGTAGCCGACAGCGCCGGCGATTAACAAAATTCCGGCGCGGCGGGAGTGGGCCGCCTCGGTGAGATCGGGCTCCATGGGGACGCTAACGCCCCGCTGCATGGCCGCCAGTCGTTCTTCGGTGCGCAGTTTGCGCACCCGATAAAAGGTGTACATGCCCAGAATTGCTGTGGGCATTCCGAAAATCATGATGACGGCTGCCAAGCCTGTGATTCCGTCCATGGTAGTTCTCCTTCCGCTAGAGCTGTTTTTTGCTGCGGTTCAAGCGCTCGACAGAAGATACGCAGGGTAGGCCGGGAAAGTTCCGTCTCACGGCCAACTCAAAGGCGGATAAGAAGCTTCCAAGCAAGGGGATTGGTCTGCTTGGGATACTCGATCATTTTTCAGGAGATTCAATGAAATCCGGACACTCTTACGCTTTCGGTGCGCTGGCTGCAACGGGCAGTTTGGCGGTGCTTCTAGCCGCTTCCACAGTCTGGGCGCAGGAAACCAAGGAAAAGGTGACGGTCGACGATGTGGATCGCAACTTCATGGTCCGCCTGCCCAAGGGCTACGATCCTCAGCAGCACTACCCAGTGGTGATCCTGTTGCATGGGATGAATCAGGATCCGGAAGACATCGAGCGGTTGACGCGTTTCAACGAACTGGCGGATAAAGACGGCGTCATCGCAGTCTATCCTTATGCCCAGCACGGGCGCTGGAATGTGGGGGTACGCGCCGAAGAGCGTCGATCGATCGCCGATGGGCCCGGGAAGACGGCGGCGCGGCGGTTATGGCGGCGGTGGAGGTTATCCCGGTGGTGGATATCCGGGCGGAGGGGGCGGTGGGTATCCCGGAGGCGGCGGTGGTGGTGGCGGCTATCCCCGGGGCGGCGGACAGCAGCAGCCTCAGGCTGGCCAGCCCAGCGAGGAGCATCGGGCCGCTCCCGCGGATGACGTGGCTTTCTTCAACCAGATGCTGGACCAGCTTCCGCTGAAATTCTCGGTGGACACGTCGCGAATATACGCCGTGGGTCTGTCCGAAGGCGGCTTCATGAGCCTGCGCCTGGGATGCGCCCTGGGCGACCGGCTAGCCGCAGTTGCCGCCGTGGGCGCGGCGATGCCAAAGACCATGATCTGCCTGCCACCACGGCCGGTGCCAATGCTGATGATGAATGGCACTTCTGACCCGGTGGTTCCTTATGGAGGCGGCACCGAGCACAACCTGAGCCTTTCGGTCGTTTCAGTAGAGGACAGCGCGAAGGCGTGGGCGAAGATCGATCGCTGCGAAGAAAAACCGGAGAAAAGTAAGTTGCCTTCGCACGAAAAGGCTGCCATGGAAATCAAGGTCGATACCTACACCGGGTGCCACGACAACGCTGCGGTGGTGCTTTACAGCGTGAAAGGCGCGGGAAATACCTGGCCCGGCGGAGAGCAATACGAAGTCGAGAAAACAGTGGGAAAGACCAGCCCCGATCCCAACGCAAACGAAGTGATCTGGAGTTTCTTCGTGAAGCAGAAGCTGCCGGGCGAAGGCGGAGAAAAGAAGAGTAGTTCGGCTCAGTGAGCTCGAAGTTTCTCCGAAAGGAAATCAAAATCCCCACCCTCTCGCGAAGGCCGTGAGAAGGGTGGGGTACTCCGATCATTTACGCCCGACTTCTTTCTTTCCGACTAATTCTCATTGCCATCGTTATCGTCGCGATCAAAGGGAGGAGTCAGACCGGTGTAGTCGCCCAATATTTTCGCATCGTAGGGGCCGTTCAGCATATTAAAGCCGGTCCCCGGGACGGCGATCATGCCCTGGCTCCAGACGATATTCTGATTGTGGTCTACTTCGATCACCTGCATGTTGTACTGATCGCTGATCAGCGTGTTGCCGTTCTTGAGGCGGACGCCGCGAGTGGGAAGCGGCGAAGAGACGCTGCCTGCCCGCATGTTCGTGGAGTAGGACCAGACCGTGTTGCCAGCGGAGTCGACTTCGACTATGCGGTTATTGTTGGAGTCGGTGATCAGGGTGTTGCCATTGCGCAATCTGCTGGCGAAGGCGGCTCCATTGAGCTGAGTGCAGGTAGCGCAGCCGTAACTCCACACGATTTGTTTGTGGCGATTTACTTCGATGACGCGGTTGTTGGCTTCGTCGGCGATCAGGACGTGGCCATTTTCCAGCCGTTCCGCGCTGTTGGGATTGTTGAGCTGGTTGGCGCCATCGCCGGCAACTCCTGTCTGGCCGTACTGCCAGACGATTCTCTTGTCGAGGTTGACCTCAATCACGCGCATGTTGCCTTGATCGGAGATAAGAATATGCGCGTTGGGCAACCATGTATTCTGCACCGGCGTGTTGAGCTGATTGGGACCTGATCCGGTGACGCCGGCCTGGCCGTATTGCCAGAGAATGTGGCCGGCGGGGTTGATGATCATAACGCGGTTATCAGCGCAGCCATCGGGACAAGTGGGCTCAGCGCCAGCCGGGACGCCAGTTCCGGCTACCAGCGTGAAGGGCCCGATGCGTTGCGCGTCGTTCACACCTACCGCCGAATGTGGCCCCGCCACACTCGATCCATTTCCGAACTGCCACACGACCCGGTGGTTATCGGGATTCACTTCGAGAACCCGGTTGTTGTACTGGTCGGAGATCAAAACATTTCCCCGCGTGTTGAAATGGTTTCCTTGGGCCTGCAGAGACAGGACGCTAGCGGCCGCGAGCAACGTCAGGCAGGCTCCGCTTTTAAGGTGAGACAAATTCATGACAATCCTCCTGTGGCGGAATCAGTTTCCAGCCCCGGGCGCGGCGGATTGTCAGCGGAATGTCAAAAGCCTGTTACTTCTTGGTAAGGTACCGACTACGTTTAACCCGCTGGTAGAGACGTAGCTTGCTACGTCTTGCAGGGCGGCGCTATCGCCAATGACGCCGGAAGCGTGAAATCCCGTTTTACAAGTTTCTCCGCCGCATTATTTCTTTTGAGCAGTGCGCTTTTCTGCGGCCCATCCTGCCTTCACGATCTGGCGGGCGCGGCCAATTGCCAGTGCGTTGGCGGGGACATCGTCGGTCAGGCACGACGCTGCGCCGACATACGCGCCCTGACCAATACGAATCGGCGCCACCAGGGTGCTGTCGCTGCCGACGAAGACTCCATCTTCAATCACGGTTTTGTGTTTGTGGACACCGTCGTAATTGCAGGTGATGGTGCCGGCGCCGATGTTGACGCCCGCGCCAATCTCGGCATCTCCCAGATAGGTCAGGTGGTTGGCCTTCGATCCTTTGCCGAGTTTGACTTTCTTGGTTTCGACGAAATTTCCCACGTGCGCGCCTTCGCCGATTTCAGATCCCGGACGGATCCTCGAATAGGGGCCGATTGTCGCGCCTGCTCCGATCCACGACTCGTCCATCACACATCCGGGAAGTATCGTCACCCCGTCTTCGATTTCCACGTCGCGAATTATGCTGTACGAACGCACGCGGCACGCGCTGCCGATGCGGGTCTTTCCCAGTAACTGAACGTAGGGCTCGATCACGGTGTCGGCGGCGATTTCCACGCCAGCGTCAATAACACAGGTCGCCGGATAAAAAATTGTCACGCCGTCCGCCATCAGTTGACGGCACTTGGCCCGCCGCATCTTTTCATCGATGTCGGCCAGTTCCGCGCGGGTGTTGCCGCCCAGCACCTCGCTTGCGTCGGCAGTCTTGAAGGCGACAACTCGTCGCCGCGCTTTTCGCAGAACGTCCGCCATATCGGTCAGGTAGTATTCGCCGTGCGCATTGGCCGTGGAGAGTTTTCCGATGTTGCCGTAGAGTTCTTTGACTTCGAAAACATAGAAGCCGGAATTAATCTCGCGAATCTTTTTTTGTGCGGGGCTGGCGGCCTTCTCCTCGACAATCGCTTGCACTTCGGCGCTGCGCGCGGACTTCCGCAGCACTCGTCCGTATCCGGTCGGATTGTCGAGTTCAGCGCTCAGCAGGGTCATGGCAGCCTGGTTTTCCAGATGAAAATTGCGCAGGCGGCCAATGGTTTCCGGCGTGATCAGCGGAGCGTCTCCCGAGAGTACGATGACGTGGCCGTATCCAGCGAGCGCCTCGCGAGCCATCATGAGCGCATGCCCCGTTCCCCGTTGCTCGGCCTGCAGCACAAAATTGATGCCCGTGTGCTCCATGGCTGCGCGTACCCGCTCCGCCTCGTGGCCGACGATCGCATACACATCCTGAGCGGGAACGATTCGCAGCGCCGCCTGAATCACGTGCTCCACAAGCGATTTGCCACCTACCTCATGTAACACTTTAGGAAGTTGCGATTTCAGCCTGGTGCCCTTGCCCGCCGCCATGATGGCAACCGCGAGCCGTGGGCCCATCATTGCTCCCGAACCGTAGGGCGAGAGAGAAGAGCTGCGCTTTTTCGGAGATGCCGCCGGAGAAGTTCCGCGTTTCGATTTCTTCATTCGCCTCAATATACCGCGAGTGTGCGGCCGTGGCTATTTCCGGCCTGATGCCGCGAAAGGTCTGTGGAATGCAAGCCGAGAAAGTCCGGCTCTTAAAGACCCAGGCCGCCGTCAACCGCCAGAATCTGTCCGGTAACGAATTGCGGCGCAGTCGCGAAGAATAATACCGCCGAGGCAATTTCGTCGGCGCGGCCGTTTCGTGCCATGGGTGTCTGTTTTGCCATGCGCCGCATAAATGCAGCCGCTGCCTTTTCCCCCAGGTCGATCATCCCCGGAGCCACTGCATTTACCGCGATCTCCGGGGCCAAGGCTTTGGCCATGACTTTGGTCAACATGTGCAAGGCTGCCTTCGAAGAACAATAGTGGGCGTGCGTGGCCCACGGCCGCAACCCGCCCAGCGATCCCATATTGATAATTTTTGCCTCGATTTTCTGGCCCTTTCCGCGTGGCCTGCGCATCCACTTCAGCGCTTCCCGCGACACTAAGAATGGGCCGCGCGTATTGGAAGCGAAAATCGCGTCCCACTGTTTCACGCTTAACTTTTCGAAGTCGGCGGTTTCGTAGTTGGCGGCGTTATTGACGAGAATGTCGATGCGGCCCAATTCCCGCCCCGCCTCTTTCATCATGGCCCGCACGCTGGCTTCGTCGGTGACGTCGCAGCGCAGGGCGAAGGCGCGTACCCCGAACGCCGACAAATCGACGACAGTTTCTCGCGCTTCCCGGGCGGAGTTCCGGAAGGTGATGGCAACATCCGCGCCGGCTTGAGCTAAGGCCAGTGCCGAAGCCCGTCCTAGACGCCGGGCAGCGCCTGTAATAAGCGCAGTCTTTCCCTGAAGCGGTTTTGCCAGACGATCTTGCATGCAGGGATTCTACCGCCTTGGAGCCCATCGCTTGGGTCAATACGGTGACCTGCGCTTAAACGGAGCGCCATCTTAACGGCTATCAGAGAGGTCCAGCCACCAGACCTCCCGTACAACAGGACGTGTCCCTCTGATCTTTTTGTGTTGTGGCTGGAAAGACGGCGTTTCTCCGCGCTAGAATCTCCCCGCATGCCCGACCCGCGCAATGTCGTTGTTTATTCCCGCAAGGGATGCCACTTGTGTGAAGTGGTGAAAGAGAGCTTGTCGAAGCTTTCGCGACGCGGAGGATTTGTCTGGCAGGAAGTCGACGTCGACGCTGATTCCGAACTGCGACGGCAGTTCAACGACGAAGTGCCCGTGGTCTTTATCGACGGCCGCAAAGCCTTCAAGTACCGCATGGACGAGCAGGAGTTTCTGCGCAAGCTGGCCAGCTAGCGCCGTTCGCGGGAGTAGAACTCGTGCCAACTCCTGCTTCCATTACAATTCTCACCGCAATGCTGCGCACTCAACTCTACGCGGATCCGCATAATCTTTTTCTGCACGACGTCGTCCTCGACTCCTGCCGGCGGAATGCGGAGAAAACTGCCTTGGTCGACACATCGTGCGGACGCCGCTTCACCTACGCTGAATACGGCGATGCGGTGGAGAGCGTGGCTCGCGGACTGATCGCAACTGGCATCAAGCCCGGCGATGTGATCGCCATCTTCCTGCTGAACTCGTGGGAGTTTTGCGTGACCTACCACGCTGCCACGCTGGCGGGAGCGATCCCCACTTTACTCAATCCGACCTACCGCGAGCGCGAAGTTCGCTACCAGTTAGAGAACTCCGGTGCAGTGCTGTTGATCACCGATGGCGGAAACATTGAGGGAATCAACCTCGCGGGATTGCCCAATCTCCGCCGCGTCTACACCACGCGGCAGCCGGCCTCGGGCGCCGAGCCTCTCGCCAACCTGTTTCATGCGGGAGCGGCGGGCTATCCCAAGCCAGATCAATCGTCGGAACAAACTCTGGCTGCGCTTCCGTATTCGAGCGGCACGACGGGCCTTCCCAAGGGAGTGATGCTCTCGCATTACAATCTCATCGCGAACGTTTACCAGTTACTCGGGCCCAACGGGTCGGCGCTAAATTCTCGCGACAATATTCTTTGCTGCCTTCCGCTGTACCACATCTACGGCCTGAACGTGATTCTCAATCCGGCTCTGATACTGGGTGCGAAGCTGGTGCTGGTGCCGCGCTTCAGCGTGCCAATGGCGCTGAGGCTTCTGGTCGACGAGGCCATCACCACTGCTCCGCTGGTGCCGCCCGCAATCAACGCCCTCTGTCAAGCGGCAGAGGCCGGACAATTCCCGCGCGATCATCAAGTGCAATGGATCAAGTCTGGAGCCGCGCCGCTGGCTCCCGATCTGGCTCGCCGTTTCACCGCCGTAACCAACATTCCAGTGTGCCAGGGATACGGCATGACCGAGGCCTCGCCCGTCACCCATGTCGGATTTCTCGAGCCCGAGCTCTATCATCCCGACTCCATCGGTCATCCGCTCGTGGCCACCGACTGTCGCGTGCTGTCACAGTACGATATCGATCCCGGAGACACGCCCGACGATCTGACCGAAGCACCCTCAGGCCTGCCCGGAGAACTGGTGATGCGTGGTCCGCAATTCATGCTCGGTTACTGGAAGGAACCGGAAGCCACGGCGGCGGTGTTGCGTGATGGCTGGTTCTGGTCGGGCGATATTGTGACTCGCGACCAGGAAGGCTTCTACCGGGTAGTGGACCGACGTAAAGAAATGATCAAGTACAAAGGCTTCCCCGTAGCGCCGGCGGAAGTCGAGGCGGTATTGCTGGAGCACGCGGCCGTAAAAGAATGTGGAGTGGTCGGCCGAGCCGACGCCGCCGCCGGAGAGATTCCGGTCGCCTTCATCGCGTTACGCGATGGATTTGTGCAAAGCGCCAAGCTGGGAGAAGAGCTTTGCGCCTTCGTCGCCGACCGGCTTACCCATTACAAGCAGCCGCGCGAAGTGCATTTCGTGGAAGCCGTTCCTAAAACCGCTTCGGGAAAAATTCTCCGGCGCGAACTTCGAAAGTCTATTGCCTGAGCTCTTGCGATAGCAGCCCCACCCTTCTCGCGTGTTGAGCGAGAGAGTGGGGCGTTTTGAATCTTCGTTGTGAGGAATTTAGTGCGTGACGGCGGCGAACAGATCCGAATGCATCAGCGACTGGAATTGCTGATCGTTAGCTTTGAAATGCAGTTGCACGTTCGGCCCATCGGAGTCGACTGAAGTATTTTCGACCGCAATTTTTTCTGCGGGCGTGGCGCTCAACTTTTTATAGAGCATGTAACCCTTGAGCAGCGACGAAACCGTGGAGGACGTCGTCGTATCGGAGGTGACAACGGTCATGTCGAAGCTGACGCCATTGGTGAAGCTCAGCGTGTAACGCGAGCCTAAGAGCCGTTTCTTGACGGTGTCGTAATCCGCGATCTGCGAGGCGTCGCCCATGGCGGAGTGCATCGCGTTCTGCGTGCCCTGTTGGTCGAGAATGCTCCACACGGGGGCCGAATCAACGCTGGACATCATGTCGGCCATATCCCCATTCGTGTCGAGTCCCAGAACCTGGCCGTTGCTGGTATCGAGGGCAACGCGGATGGAAGTTCCGTCGCCGAAGAGAAGCGTGCTGTCGTCGAGAAAGCTCATCACGAATCCGCCGTCCATGGGGTAGAGGTCTGCGTTCCCATATTTTTTGGGCACAAACTTCTGCAGCTTCATCTTCTTGAGAATGGTCTTCTTGTCGAACGGGCCAGCCGCTACTCCCACTGTCTTGACGCCCTGCTTTCCGGCATGGAACGAGGCGAAAGTAAGCGTGTCGACATCTTTCTCTGGATCCAGGCCAATCGACTTCAGCGCTGCCTCAAACTGCTTGATATTGTCCGGCAGCAGTTGCTGTTTCAGCGCCATCGCGGTCGGCGAATCTTTCAGGGCGCGATAGTCCACCGAGATGATTTGCAGAACGTCGGCAGGAACGCAGGAGCGGGCCGAAGAATTCAGCGGCATGGCATAGGCCGCGCTCGCTAGAAGCAGGGAAGCCAGACAAATCCTAAAAGTTTTCATAACGCCTCGAATCACGGGACAGAAGGGTAATGTCACTTACACTTTGATGCACGAACAGGCCTTATCGTTATTAGATCGCTTTATTGTATTTTACTTGCAATCAGTTGTTGGGAACAAAAGTACATGCCCACGTAGGACATAACTTGACACGTCTTTCTCAGTGGCTGGCAAGACGTTGCGAGCAAGGTCTCTACGAGAGCGCGGCGGTGCGGCGGCGGACTTCGGCGACGAAGGCCGGATCTTTGAGCGACGCCAGGTTGATCTCGACATTGGCTAGGGCGCCGGTGCGGGCCGCTGCTGCCAATGCCTGCGCCGTAGTCAAATCGGATTTCATGTTTGGATTGGTGATCGGTTCCAGCGATTTCGCAATGGAAGCGACTTCGTGAGCCTTCTCAGCGACGCTCAGGGGAACGACGGTGGCCCCTTTCAAAGCGGCGTCGATTGCGGCTTCCGCCGACTTTTCATCCGCGGCGGCTTTGGCTTGCTTGTACGCCGCCATGACTGAGTTATAGGACTCAGCGTCAGCGTCAACTGCAGCTTTCAGTTCTTCCCGCAACGGAGCAAGACGCGCGATGGCCGCGCTGAGTTGTGGTTCATATTGCAGATAAGCTTTTTTTCCGCGCGACATGGACGCCACCATCGTAGTCAGACCCGCTGCCATTGCGCCTGCTGCCGCGGACGCGCTGCCGCCTCCCGGCGTCGCGGTCGGTGCGGCCAGCTGTTCGACGAAGGGTTCGACCCCCGCCCGCAGGCCGCCAACCGCCATCTTTCCGCCCATCACGGCCATCAGGCGGTTTTCCAAAATCAGTGACGAGTCGAAATTCTCCACTTGCAGGAACCATTCCGCGGCTTCTTCCAAAGCTTTCTTCGGAATCAGACCCACGATCTCGCTCGACAGCGGTGCCACACCGTGGCGCGCGGCCTCGCGCTTCACCATCTCAAAAACACGGTGAATCGGTGTTTGCTCGAAGTCGGTAAGATTCATGGAAACCTGCGCCAGCCCGCGCACCAGAAAGCCGGCGCCCTTTACAAACCGCATGCCGCCGCTGGAGAAGCGTACCGCCTTGGCTATTTTCTTCGCGATATCGACGTTTGGTGTGTTGAGGAATACGTTGTAGGCAATCAGAAATTTGCGCGCGCCCACAACCGTAGCGCCCGCCGTCGGATGCACACAAGCATCGCCGATGTCAGGACAGCGCGCAGGATTCGTGGCAACCTCCGCTCGAATGCCTTCGAACTGCCCGCGGCGAATATTTTCCAATCCCTGGCGCTCAGGAATGCGGGCGGCGGATTCATACAGATAAACCGGAATGCGAAACCGCTTCCATATCTCTTCTCCGACGTGGCAAGCCATGGCCACGCAATCTTCAATGGTCACGCCGTCGATCGGGATGAACGGGACCACATCGGTGGCGCCCATGCGCGGATGCGCGCCGGTATGTACATTGAGGTCGATGAGTTCGGCAGCTTTGCCCACGCCGCGGATGGCAGCTTCCTGAATGGCCTCGCGCTCGCCGGCCAGGGTAATGACGCAGCGGTTGTGATCGGAGTCCATTTCGCGATCGAGCAGATAGACGCCGGGCATTTTCATGGCGTCGACGATGGCGTCAACTTTCGATTTGTCGCGGCCTTCAGAAAAATTCGGAACGCATTCGACGAGCGTGGACATAAGGGAGAAGAATAGCTTGCTCAAGCAAGGGCCGCAACTTGCGTCCACATGTAAGCGCTTCGTTTAGGACAGTCGCGTGATGCCGGGGAAGCCGTCGAAGTCTGCATCGAAGGTTAAGATTCGGTCGATGCCGTGCCGCTCCATCACCGCTAAATGCACGGCGTCGCGCGCGGATAGCCGCTGGTAGCCGAGGACAATCTGCTTGGCTCGTTCAACGACTGAACGTTCAATGGCGAAGACCTCGTCGACCACGTTTAGAAGCGCGTCGAAAGCGGGCTGGATGTCGTGACGGCGATTAACCCGTGTGTACCGGTGCAGGATTTCCTGGAGAACTTCAGCATCAGTAACCAGACGCTGGCGTTCACTCACTAATTTTTCCAGCAACCGCTGGGCGTCGGTTTTTTGAGGACTTGGTGAGCCGACCAGATACATCGGTATATTGGAATCGACCAGAATCATGGTTGATGGCCGGAGAGGTATCCCTGCTCGATCTCCTCCAACATCGTCTTAACGTCGGAGGTCGGCGATTCGTGCTTCACCGCGGCACGAATGGCGGCAAGCTTTTTCTCTACATCCCCCAGCGGTTCTCGACGGCGAGCGTGCGCCATCGCCTGTCGTACCCACTCGGCAATCGACATCTGGCGCGAACGGGCGGCCCGCTGAATGTCGCGGTACTCCTGATCTTGAATTATTACTTGCAGTCGTTTAGCCACCCAATGAGTATAAATGACTCATGGCTATGAGTCAACTGATAGAAGATCGGCAGCGATGTTTTTCGTGACGTGCCTAGCGCTTGCTGAAAAACTTTCCCACTCCCAGCCGCACCTGCACCGTGTTGACGCCGGGATTCGGCACGGCCAAACCTGCGTTCGAGATGTGCATGTAACGAAGCTCCACGCTCACGTTGTGCCCCGCGCCAAGGATGTGCACGCCCAGCGCGGCCTGGTCAGTGAAATTCACTGTGTTGGTCCCCGGCGGAACGTCGTGATTCGTGAAGAGCGTCCCCCCACATAATTCGAGATAGGGTGACAGCCGTCCGTGATGTTCAAAATTCCACTTGAGTCCGAGCGGGTCGAAACCCGCACCGTAGGCGGTATTGGTGGGTTGAAAGACTAGAAACAGGGGCACCGCGTCCACCGCATATTCAAACCGTCCGCGAAGAAAGCCGGGGAGGTGAGGGCCAGTGAGTACCCACCCGTAACGCAGGCCGGCGTTGAAGGCACCAATGTTTCCCCGCCCGCCGCTAACCGAGTGCCCGCCTCCGGCCCATATCTGGATCTCGTGCCCGCCTTCCTCTGGGCCTGTCTGGGCGAGGCAAAGGATGGAGGTGAATAGGAGAATCGGAATGGCCAACAAGGCGAAGCGCATTTTCGATTGAATGCTGAGACCGTCAGAATCGAAAATTCACGATACAGGAAGGGACACCGCAAGGCCAACTTTGAGAAATCAAGCGCTCGTCGAGCATAGCTCGACGGACAGCCGAGGGCTGGCTGCTCCCCACATAAACACTAGCCCAATAAACCTAGGGCGATCTAAATCTCGCCTACTAATTACGATTCAGCGCGGGACGCTGCGCCATCAGTTGCATCAGGTCTCGGGCTACGCGCGAGGTATTGTGGCGGGCGACTCCGGCTTCTTCGAGATAGTCGCCGAGTACAGGAATCACGCCGAGCGCTTCGATCGCGTCCAGATCATTTTCAATCTGGCAGGCGCCTTCACTTGCGTATTTGGCCTTCAGTTCCGGGGAGGCGCAGGCGCGGTTGATGAGCGCGAAGTCGAAAATCTGCTTCTTGGCGTGCTCGTTCAGGGCGCGAATGTGATCCGCGGCAGTCAGGCCCAGGCTCTCGTTGGCCTGCGTCATCAGATTGCAGATGTAAACCTTGGTCGCGGGCGATTCGAACAATCGCCTGGGCGATGCCGCGAACGAGCAGGTTGGGAATGAGGCTGGTAAATAGCGAACCGGGCCCGATCGTGATCAAGTCCGCGTTGGCGATGGCCTCCAGCGTTTGCGGCATCGGTCCCACGTCCGGCGGGACCAGAAACAGTTCGCGAATGCGTCCCTTGCTGGCGGTGATATTGGTTTCGCCGCGAACCCGGGTGCCGTCTTCCATCAGCGCTTCGAGTTCAATGTTTGAAGTGGTCGCCGGATAGATGTGTCCGCGCGTCAGAAGAATCTCAGACGAAAGGCGCACCGCTTCGGAAAAGTCGGACGTCAGCGAAGTGAGGGCCGCAAGAAAAAGATTGCCGAAGCTGTGACCTTCGAGACCTGAGCCCTTATCGAAACGGTGGCGAAAAAGTTTCGACAGCAGCGCCTCATCTTCGCTCAGGGCGACGATGCAGTTGCGGATGTCGCCCGGCGGAAGCATGTTGAGCTCTTTGCGCAGGCGTCCGCTGGAACCGCCGTCGTCGCTGACCGTGACTACGGCGCAAAGATCGCGGATGATGGGTAACTCGGATTGCGTGGGAAACTCGGAGGGCCAGAGCACAAAGCGCTTCAGGCCCTTCAGCAGCGTGGAAAGGCCGGTGCCGCCGCCGATGGCGACGACGCGCAGACCGTTTTCGCGCGCGGTCATCTCCGCTAACCGAAGCTCGGCGGCTTTCGTTTCCATCGAGTATGTGTTCCGCAGGCTAAACGGACTCTTCTTCGCCCAGGCCACCGTCCGAGCCCACTTCGGCGCCGGGATCGGGATAGAGCAGTTCCGTGAAGCGCGGATCCTCCGCCAGATTCTGGAAGTCGGAATCATTGCGCGCCTGGAAGCGCAATTGAGCATTCAAGTGCAGGGCCTCGTCCAGATGCCTCAGCGAATCCTCGACGTGCCCGGTCAGGCAATCGAGCGCCGCCAGTCCGTATACGACGATAGTCGGCCTTCGCATTCTGCTTGAGCAGTTTGTCCAGATGCTCGCGCGCGGTCACGTAGTCGCCAACGTTCATCAGAGAAACGGCGTAGTCGAAGTGCTCTTCCGGGGACTTGAACTGCGTGGCCGTCGAGTCCGCTCCAGATGCTGATTGCAGATGCTGAGGTGAACGTTGGCCCGGTCCGCCAGTTCTTTGCTGGGGCCGGCCAGGACCTTTTGAAAATGAGGCTTCGCCTTGTCGAACTTGTGCTCCTGCATGGCGCGCAGGCCAGCCTCGTAGCTCTGCAGCGCCTGGGTGTAATGCGGATCTTCCGCCACAGTCTTTTTCGCGGTAGGTTTCTGAGCCATGTGCAAAACTCTTCCTGTGCTCTTGGTAATGGGGAACTCCTTGCGAATCCTGGGTTCCAGCCGAGCAGTAAAGTATCACCCAAAGTGTGGGTTGCAGGTCCAGTTGGCAGATGAGTACCGAGTACCTGGTACCGAGTATCGAGAGCAGGTCTCGGCTTTAATCGGTACGCGGTACTCGCAACTCCGTACTGCGTATCAATTCATCGTCGAGGCCTGCAGTCAGGTCGATCTGCTTCCACTCTCCCTTGATGATTCCTGCGCGGATCTGTGCTGCCGTCTTGCCCTTCTTGTGTTCTGCTGGTAGGAGTAGTACAGCTCCTTCAGGCAGGTCGCGCACTGCGCTCCGTGCGTATTCTCGAAGCAGCTGTGCAGGCTGTTGTGGCCCATGCGGTCGCAATAGCAGTAGCAGGGCTGCTGATGAAGCACGTTAGGAATCTTCGCCGCCAGTTCGTAGGCGTGGGTCTGATAGGCATACTGCGCATCCGCGTCCCCACAGATCGGCCTTGGTTAGGATCGGAGGCAGCTTCGTTCCTTTGGGCGGCGGTCCGGCGTTGTAGGCCGGAACGCCGCCTTCTTCCTGCGGCGCGCCCCATTCGGCTGACATCGTCAGGGTCGTCACCAGGAATAGAAACGCCACGCGTCAGGCTCGCGATACACAATCTTGTTCTGAAATAAATGCCGCATCATTAGAGTTCCTCGCGTGCGGTCTATTGTAACCTGCCGCTGCGGAAGGCCGGAAGTGTTGGCGGAAAAGTTCAGACCAGAACGCAGGTCGGATACAACCCACTCGTATCCGGATGGGTTCTGTATACAATAGGAGACACATGCCGGAGACTTCTCCAGATCCAATTCCGGCCAGTGATGTGACCGCGCCTGCCCCGTGCGCTGCAACTGTGCCCGTTCCGGAATTGGCTCCCGCGGTTCCGCATCGCCTCGGAACAGGCATCGGCGTCTGGCTGCGCGACCTGATCATCTCCCTGGCCATCTCTGCCTTCATCATCATCTTTCTCTACCAGCCGGTGAAGGTGGAAGGCACCAGCATGATGCCCTCGCTCGAAGACCAGGAACGCATCTTCGTCAACAAGTTTGTCTATCGGCTGGAACCGATTGAGCGCGGGGACATTGTGGTCTTCCGCTATCCGCGCGATCCTTCGAAGAGCTACATCAAGCGCGTCATCGGGATGGCCGGCGACCGCATTCGCATCGACGGCGGCCAGGTCTACGTGAACGACGAGGCGCTCGACGAAGACCTACGTCCCGGCCGAGTACACCGACTCCCGCTCCTACCCGGAGACTAGTCGTGCCGCCAGAACAGCTTACTTCGTGCTCGGCGATCACCGCTCGATGTCGAACGACAGCCGCGATTTCGGCCCCGTCAATCAGAGCTTCATCTATGGCAAGGCCGTGTTCGGCTACTGGCCCATGGACAAGCTCGGCCGCGTGCGCTAGCACGTCCGAGCGTCTCGCCGTGATCTCGAATTGCGCAGGTCTGTCGAGGTCGAACGCTCTCGATTGAATTTCTGCACGTAGTCGCACAGAATATTTCTTCAGCGATCCGCGCGTTCCGCCCTTGGCCGCACGCGGAATTCCCTGATAAGATTCATAAAATCCACTCCCCGGAGCGAGAATGCAGGCTATCCTTGCGCTGGAAGACGGCAGAGTCTTCCGAGGCAAAGGCTACGGCGCCAAAGGCGAATGCTACGGCGAAGTCGTTTTTAATACTTCCATCACCGGCTACCAGGAAATTTTCACCGACCCTTCCTACTCCGGACAGATCGTCGTTCTGACCAATCCCGAAATCGGAAATTACGGCACCAACCAGGAAGACAACGAAGCCACGCGTCCGTGGATCGAAGGCCTGATCGTGCGCGAGTTCTCGCGCGTGAGCTCGAACTGGCGCTCGCAGCAGGTGGCCGAGGAATATCTGGAGCAGTTCAAGGTGCCGGTGCTGTCGGATATCGACACGCGGGCGCTGGTGCGGCATCTGCGCGATCACGGCGTGATGCGCGGCGTGGTCTCGACCATCGAGAGCGATGCGGACAAGCTGATCGCCAAGGCGCGATCCATTCCCAAGATGGATGGCATCGATCTGGCCAAAGAAGTCAGCACCAAGCGACCGTACGTGTGGGAAGTGGGCGAGCGCTCGCACGAGCCGATCGCCGTGGTCGGAGTGAAAGACGAGCCGCCGCGATTTCACGTGGTCGCCTACGACTTCGGCATCAAGCAGAACATTCTGCGCAAGCTGCGCGGCGAAGGCTGCAAGGTGACGGTCGTCCCGGCGCAGACTCCGGCGGAAGATGTGCTCGCGCTGAAGCCGGACGGAGTGTTTCTGTCGAACGGTCCCGGCGATCCTGAGCCGTGTACCTACGCGGTCGATTCGATTCGCAGGCTGATGGGACGCCAGCCGATCTTCGGAATTTGCCTCGGCCATCAACTGACGGGAATTGCGCTCGGCGGCAAAACTTTCAAGCTGAAGTTCGGCCACCACGGCGGGAATCATCCGGTGAAGCAGTTGAAGACCGGCAAGATCGAGATCACGGCGCACAACCATAACTTCGCGGTCGATCCGGATTCGCTGGCCGAGAGCGAAGTCGAATTGACGCACATCGATTTGAACGACGACACGCTGGAAGGCATGCGGCATCGGAATCTGCCGTTGTTCAGCGTGCAGTATCACCCGGAAGCCGCGCCCGGCCCGCACGATTCGCATTATCTGTTCAAGGAATTCACGAAGATGATGGAGGAGTGGAAAGGGTGAAGCGCTCCCATGCGTCAAAGCATGTCATCCCGAGCGAGTCGAGGGACGTGGGACGGCATTGTCATCCCGAGCGAAGTCGAGGACCTTGGGTACGTTGACGCCATTCGCACATCCAGCGAACCCAAGGTCCCTCCATGCGCAGTTCGATGGCTTCGCCGATCGAACCGCTTGGTCGGGATGACAAGTTTGAGTAAATTAAACACGGAACTAAATGCCCAAACGCACTGACATCCCAAAAATCCTGATCCTCGGCTCCGGGCCCATCATCATCGGGCAGTCGGCGGAGTTCGATTACTCCGGCACGCAGGCCTGCAAGGCGCTCAAGTCCGAGGGCTACGAAGTGGTGCTGGCGAACTCGAACCCGGCCACCATCATGACCGACCCGGAGTCGGCCGACCGCACTTACATCGAGCCGCTCACGCTGGAATATCTGGAAGAGATCATCCGCATCGAGCGGGAAATGTCTCCGGGCGCGGGTTTCGCCGTGCTGCCGACCGTGGGCGGACAGACCGCTCTGAATCTGGCGATCGAACTTTCTGACGGCGGCGTGCTCGAAAAATACAACGCCATTCTGATCGGCGCCAACGTCGCGGCCATCAAGAAAGCGGAAGACCGCCTCTTCTTCAAAGACGCGATGCAGAAGCATCGGCCTCGACGTGCCCAAGTCGGCGCTGGTCAACAACACGAAAGACGGCCTCGAGTTCGCGGGCAAGATCGGATTCCCGGTCATCATCCGGCCCTCGTTCACGCTGGGCGGCTCCGGCGGCGGCATCGCCTACAACCGCGAAGAAATGGTGGAGGTGCTTGAGCCGCGGCCTCGATTTCTCTCCTGTCCACGAAGCCCTGATCGAAGAATCGGTGCTCGGCTGGAAAGAATTCGAACTTGAGGTGATGCGCGACACCAAAGACAACGTCATCATCATCTGCTCGATCGAGAACTTCGATCCCATGGGCGTGCACACCGGCGACTCGATCACCGTCGCTCCCGCGCAGACGCTGACCGACCGCGAATATCAGGCCATGCGCGACGCCTCGATCGCAGTGATTCGCGAAATCGGCGTCGACACCGGCGGATCGAACATTCAGTTCGGCGTGAATCCCGAGACCGGGCGCATGGTCGTCATCGAGATGAATCCGCGCGTCTCGCGGTCTTCAGCGCTGGCCTCGAAGGCCACCGGATTTCCCGATCGCCAAGATTGCCGCGAAACTCGCCGTCGGCTACACGCTCGACGAAATTCCCAACGACATCACGCGCAAGACTCCGGCCTGCTTCGAGCCGACGCTCGATTACGTGGTCGTGAAGATTCCGAAGTGGCAGTTCGAGAAATTTCCCGGCGCCGACGACACGCTCGGTCCGCAGATGAAATCGGTCGGCGAAGTGATGGCCATCGGCCGCACCTTCAAAGAAGCGCTGATGAAGGGCATCCGCTCGCTCGATACCGGCAAGCGCGTCGGCGGCGAAAAGATCGAGCCGAAGATTCTGACGCAGCGGCTGGTCACGCCGCATCCCGAGCGCCTCGCCTACGTGCAATACGCGCTGCGCCAGGGACACACGGTGAAGCAGATCGCCAAGATGACCTCGATGGATCCGTGGTTCCTGTACCAACTCAAGGAAATCAACGACCAGCAGCTCGAACTGGAAAAGCATCCCATGGAATCGATTCCCACCGAAGTGCTGCGCGACTCCAAGCGCATGGGATTCTCCGACGGCCGCCTGGCCGCACGTCTGGCGCCTCGAAGGCCAGGAAAAAGTTCGCCACCTGCGCAAGAAGCACGGCGTCATGCCGGTCTACAAGCGCGTCGACACCTGCGCCGCCGAGTTCGAAAGTTTCACGCCTTATCTCTACTCGACCTACGAAGACGAAGACGAGGCCGCGCCCACCGACAAGAAGAAAGTCATCATTCTCGGCAGCGGGCCCAATCGCATCGGGCAGGGAATTGAGTTCGATTACTGCTGCTGCCACGCCTCGTTCGCGCTGCGCGACGACGGTTACGAGACGATCATGATCAACTGCAATCCCGAGACCGTCTCGACCGACTACGACACCAGCGACCGCCTCTACTTCGAGCCGCTCACTTTCGAAGATGTTTGGGCAATCTACCAGCACGAAACCTCGAAAGGCGCGGACGTCGGCGTGATCGTGCAGTTTGGCGGACAGACTCCGCTGAACCTCGCTCTGCCTCTGAAAGAAGCGGGCGTGAAAATCATCGGCACATCGCCCGAGTCGATCGATCTCGCCGAAGATCGCAAGCACTTCAACAAACTGCTCGAAGAATTGCAGATTCCGCAAGCGCCCGGTGTGATGGCCACCTCGATCGAAGAAGCCGTCGAAGGCGCGCGCCGCATCGGATATCCCGTGCTGGTGCGACCTTCGTATGTGCTCGGCGGTCGCGCCATGGTGATCGCCTACGACGAACAATCGATCGTTCGCTACATGAAAGAGGCGGTCGAGTACTCGCACGACCGCCCGGTGCTGATCGATCACTTCCTCGAAGATGCAATCGAAGTCGACGTGGACGCGCTCTCTGACGGCGAAGACGTCGTGATCGGCGGAATCATGCAGCACATCGAAGAGGCCGGAATTCACTCCGGCGATTCGTCGTGCGTGCTGCCGGCGGTCGATATTCCTCAACCGCTGCTGGAGCGCATGCGCGAGTACACGTTCAAGCTGGCGCGCGCGCTGAAAGTCGTCGGCCTGATGAACATTCAGTTCGCCATCCCGCGCGGCGATCGGGCTCCGGACGGAGGGCGGCAAAGTCTACGTTCTCGAAGTGAATCCGCGCGCCTCGCGCACCGTGCCCTTCGTTTCCAAAGCGACCGGCGTTCCGATGGCAAAGATTGCGGCGCGTCTCATGACCGGCCGCAAGCTGCGCGAGTTTCTGCCCGAGTTCATCGAGCGCCGCGCCGATCTCGATACCGGAAGCTACTACTACGTGAAGTCTCCGGTGTTCCCGTGGAACAAATTTCCCGGCGTCGACACCGTGCTCGGCCCCGAGATGAAATCGACCGGCGAAGTGATGGGCGTGGCCGACAACTTCGGCGAAGCCTTCGCCAAGGCGCAGCTCGCCGCCGGACAGAAATTGCCCACGCAGGGCGCCGTCTTCATCAGCGTCACCGACCACGACAAGCGCCACGTCGCCGCGGTCGCCCGCAAGTTCGTCGACATGGGATTCAAACTGGTCGCTACCGCCGGCACTGCCGACGTGATCGAAACTGCCGGCATGAACGTGGAGCGCGTCTACAAGGTGAAAGAAGGACGCCCCAACGTCGTCGACTTCATCAAAGGCCAGCGCATTCAGCTCATCGTCAACACTCCTACCGGCCTTGAGCCGTGGTTCGACGAGAAAGCGATTCGCCGCGCGGCCGTAACTGCGCGCATCCCCACGATTACAACGTTGGCGGCTGCCCGAGCCGCAGCGGAAGGCATCGCCGCCCTGCAGCGCGGCGAAGTGAACGTAAAAGCCCTGCAGCATTTGCACGCAGAGAGAGCAACAAGTCGCCGATAGCGAGGTGTGTTACAATATTGTCCGATGAGTAATACACTTACAATCCGCTTGCCCGAAGATCTGCTCAAGCGGCTCCGGGAAAGGTCGCGTCGCACCGGGCTGCCGGTGGGAAGGGTCGTACGCGAGTCCCTGGAGACCGCTCTTGAAAAAGAGAACGAACCCGCGTGGCTCAAATACGCGGGCACCATGAGCGGCCCTAAGAATTTGTCGTCTCGTAAAGGCTACTCGCGTTCATGAAGGCGATCGCCGATGCTGGCTTCATTGTTGCGTTTAAGAATCGTACCGACCAGCATCATGCTTGGGCAATGGACCTGGCGAGGACCGTCGAGACGCCCCTGCTGACATGTGAATCAGTCCTTTCCGAAGCGGCCTTTCAGGTGGGATCCAGCGAGGCGGTACTAACTCTTGTCGTAGCGGGAATGTTGGAAGTTGCCTTCGAGTGTAATGCCCACCTGGTGCATCTCCGCGACCTTGCTGGGCGCTATGCCGATCGCAAGCCTGACCTGGCCGATCTGTGCCTGATCCGGATGAGCGAACTGTATCCTGAGCACCTGATTGTCACTGTCGATAGCGACTTCCGCGTCTACCGCCGCAATAAACGGGAGGCCATCCCTCTGCTTTGCCCGCCCAGAAAGTGATACGCTCGAAGTTGTAAAGGTGACGCTATGCTCCTTCACGGAATCTTCCCGCCCATCACCACGCCGTTTTATCCCGACGGCAACGTCTATTTCAAAAAGCTTGAATCGAACGTGGAGCGCTATTCGCGCACGCCCGTGGCCGGCATCGTTGCTCTGGGCTCGACGGGCGAGGCGATCATGCTCTCGGACCAGGAACGCCGCGACGTGCTCAAAGCGGTGCGTGATGCGGCCGCGCCCAATAAAGTTCTGATTGCGGGCACCGGCATTGAATCGGCTGTCGAGACTCTGCGCCTCACCGAATATGCCGCCGAACTCGGTTACGACGTTGCCATGGTCCGCACCCCGCACTATTACAAGAAGCAGATGCAACCGGCGAATCTCCTCGCCTTTTACCGCACCGTCGCCGATCGCTCGCCGCTGCCCGTCATCATCTACAACTTCCCGCAGGCCACCGGATACGACATGCCTGCCGAAGTCGTGATCGAGTTGGCCGAGCATCCCAATCTCATTGGCATCAAGGAATCGAGCGGCGACGTGGAAAAAGTTCGCGTATGGTCGAAGGCACGCGGCACATCAAGCGCAGCGTCGCCGTCACGGAAACGTTTGATGCGGTCACGCCGCGAATGCTCGCGGCCGCCAACGCTCCGTCCAGCGGAGATGGCGGCGAACTCGTGCCTGTGGGTATGTTGTCGGGGGCCAAGGAGACGAAGCCATCGTCAGCGGCCGTAAGTGTCGTTGGCAAGATGAAGACGCGCCAGAAAGAAGTCGGCTTCCAGGTGCTTGTGGGCGCGGCGCATAAATTACAGCCCTCGCTCGATGCCGGCGCGGTGGGCGCGATTCTCGCTTTTGCCTGTGCGGCTCCCACTGCCTGCTACGAAATTTACACCGCGTGGAAAGAAGGCGACGCCGAACTGGCGCGCCTGAAGCAGGACCGGATTGCGCAGCCCGCGCAGCGAGTGGGCGATCTCGGAGTTCCCGGATTCAAGCACGGCATGGATTTCAACGGCTACTACGGCGGCCCGTCGCGGCTGCCGTTTCTTCCGCTCACGGCGGACCTGAAAGCGGAGATCGAGCAAGCCTTGGCGGACATCAGGAATTAGCCGGCCGCGGCAAACAAAATCGCTGCGGCTAAATGACGGTTATTCCTGCGCTCTTGTGATCCAAATCACACCGGCGTATACTTAGTTCGAACGATCGTTCGAATTCGCGGTTTCGCTTTCCGATCATGGCGACTCCTTCAACTGCAACTCGAGTTTCCGCACGACGCAATCGCGCCATCCACGTTCCCGCTACACGCTATGACCGGCGCCTCGCCGAAATCCTTACTCACGCTACCGAAGTCTTCTGCCAAAAAGGATATGAAGGCGCCTCCATGCGAGATCTTTCGCGCGAGAGCGGTATGTCGCTGGCGGGACTTTACTATTACTTCGAGTCGAAAGAGCGCTTGCTCTATCTGATTCAGAAGCATACGTTCTCCACCATCGTGCAGCGCTTGAAAACGCGACTGGAAGGCGTAACCGATGCCGAAGAGCGCGTGCGCATTTTCATCCTCAATCACCTGGAATATTTCCTGGCCAACCAGGCGGCCATGAAGGTGCTCTCACACGAGGCCGAAGCGCTGAAAAATGGGTTCGCTTCGGAAGTCGCCGCGATCAAACGCGAGTACTACCGGATTTGCGTCGGCCTGCTCGACGATTTGAAGAGCGAGCGCGGCTTGCAGTTTTCCACGCGTATTGCGGTTCTCAGCTTGTTCGGCATGATGAATTGGATCTACACCTGGCACAATCCGCGCGTCGACGCGGACGCCACTTCAATGGCGCGAGAGATGGGCGACATTTTTCTGCGCGGCGTAGTGGATAACAAGCGGCGCGGACGTTGAGCGCGGAAGCTGTTTTGAGCGCGGGCGAGAGCAGATTCCTCGCGCTGCTCGGAATGACAAAGTTTAGTTTGAACGACAACTTTTAAGCTTCGGAATGACAAAGTTTAGTTACAAAGTTTAGTTAAGGAGACACATACATGGCGACTACAGTGCAGCCGGCAACCGGCGAAACCACGAAGCAGCTAGTCAACTACCGGACCGACGGCGGCGTCGCGGTCATCGAAATGTGCGATCCGCCCGCGAATACCTACACCTACGAAATGAACCGCCAGCTAGACGAAGCGATCCTGAAAGCTCGCATGGACAACGACGTCTACGTGATCGTGATGACGGGCGCGGGCGAGAAATTTTTCTCCGCGGGCGCAAACATCAAGATGCTGACCAGCGTCGATCCAACTTTCAAGTATTACTTCTGCCTGCACGCCAACGAAATGCTTCTGCGCCTGGAACACACGCCCAAGCTGGTGATCGCGGCGATTAACGGCCACTGCGTGGGTGGCGGCCTGGAAATCGCGATGGCTGCCGACCTTCGCATCGCGCGCAAGGAGTGCCGGCAAGATCGGCTTACCCGAAGTGAACCTCGGCGTGCTGCCCGGCACCGGCGGCACGCAGCGCCTCTCGCGCATGGTCGGCAAGAGCAAGGCAATCGAGTTGATGGTCACGGGCAACACCTTCTCGTTCGAAGAGGCGCAGGAACTCGGCATCGTCAACGACATCTTCGAGCGCGACGGCTTCATGGAAAACATCATGGAGTACGCCAAGCAGTTCTGCCCGCCCAACAAAGCGTCGAAAGCCGTGGGGCGCATCAAGCGCGCGGTGCAGACCGGATGGGAAATTCCCATGGAATCGGCCCTGGCCGTCGAGCGCGAGAATCAGCAGCTGTTATTCCAGAGCGAAGACGCGAAAGAAGGCCTGGCCGCCTACGTGGAAAAGCGTCCGGCAATTTTCAAAGCGAAGTGAAGTGAAGTGGAGTTCTCTGTGTCCTCAGTGCCCTCTGTGGTTAGAAAAGGCCTATTGATATGCCAGGAAAAGTAGCAAAAATCGGAACCTTCAGCGACTGGATCGGTCTGTTCAACGACTGGCGCAAAGACATCGGCGTCAACACCGATGACATTGATGCCTTTCACTTCGACACGCTGTACGGCGCCATCGACACGGAAGAGATCGAGTTCGGTTCTTACAAGGGCCGCCGCAAGTGGGAGAACCTGCGCCAGATTCCCACGCAGCAGATGCGCGACGCGCTGATGAACATGATCGTCTACCAGGGCGACACCGAGTTCGCCAGCGTCGAACAGCAGCGCAATCTGCTGGAGAACGCGCCCACCGAATGGGACCGCCGCGCCATCACCCGCGTAATGATCGAGGAGATGCGCCACGGCTGGCAGATGTGCGCTTTACTGGTCGACCACTTCGGCTACTCGGGCAAGGTCGAGGCGCAGAAAATGCTGGAGCGGCGCGCCTTTGAGAACAAGCGTCTGCTCGGCGCTTTCAACGTCGACGTCGACAACTGGATGGATTTTTTCACCTACACCGACTTCGTCGACCGCGACGGAAAATTCCAGTTGCAGATGCTCAAGTATTCCGCCTTCGCCCCGCTCGGACGCTCGATGTCGTACATGCTGCGCGAAGAAGCTTTCCACATGGGCACGGGCAACGACGGCCTGCGCCGCATTGTGGAAGCGGGCGTCATTCCGGCATGGCTGATTCAGAAATATCTCAACAAGTGGATTTCGAGTTCGTACGACTTGTTCGGCACCGATCATTCATCGTCGGCGCATTGGGCCTACGTTTGGGGCGTCAAGGGCCGTTATGACGAGCCCAAGAACGACAAGGCTCCCGACCTCGACGACCTGAACGACTACAATCGCAATCTCTATCGCGATGAAGTTGCTGGGCTGATCGAGCGGTTCAACCACTCGCTCAAGGCGGGCGAGCCGAAGCTGTATGCGCCCGACATCAAGTTCAATCGTGCAATCGGAAAATGGGCCGGACAGAAATTCCACGCCCAGACCGGCGAACCGCTCGACGATCGCGCCTACGATGAACATCTGAAAGAGTACATGCCGTCCGCGGAAGACAAGAAGCTTCTGCTCGACATCATCGGGAACGAGAAGAAATGGATCGCCGAAAAAACCGGCGCGCGCGATCCGCTCTCGACCATCGGGGAAGTGCGCAAGTCGGCGATCAATTTGTAAGTGCGCCTGCGCTGCAGGCAGGATTGCAAGTGCACTGCCGAGGACCTAGAACCCGAAAGGGCAATCGTTTTGTGGAAGGGCACGGCTTCAGCCGTGCCGTCAGCAGCCACATTCAGAACCGGCTTTAGCCGCTGAGGTCGAACGAGGAAAACTCGAAATATGCCAACCACAGAAACGGCCGCCCGCCTCGCACTCGACTTCGCTCCTCCGATCGCGCGCATTACGTTGCACCATCCGCCGCTCAACGTGATCGACGTTCCCATGATGGAAGAACTTGCGCAATCGCTCGACGGAGATTGAAGCCCGGCAAGATATTTCCGTGATCGTTCTGTCCGGTGACGGCAAAGCATTCTCAGCGGGCGTGGATGTAGCCGCGCACGCTCCCGACAAAGTCGATGAGATGTTGACGAAGTTTCACGCGGTGATCCGCGCGCTCGTCGCGACGAAGAAAGTCACGATCGCCGCAGTGCACGGGCACTGCCTGGGCGGCGGCGCGGAGTTGGCGATGGTCTGCGACATCGTTTACACGACGGAATCGGCGCAGTGGGGATTCCCCGAAATCAAGCTGGGCTGCTATCCGCCGGTCGCGTGTGCAGCCCTGGCCGCGCTGGTCGGGCAGAAGCGCGCAGCCGAGTTGATTCTGACCGGGCGGACGATCGGCGGAAAAGAAGCGGCGGAAATTGGTCTGGCGAACCGTGCCGTACCTGAGGACAGTTTGCAAGCTGCCGTGGACGAATGTATCGCGCATCTCCGCAAGCTCAGCCCGGCGGCGCTGGCTATGGCAAAGAAAGCCTCCTATGCGTGGGACTCGATGCACTTCGATAAAGGTCTGGCCCGCGCCGAGCAAATCTATTTCGAAGAGCTGATGAAGACCGCGGACGCGCACGAAGGCATTCGCGCTTTTATGGAGAAGCGCGAACCGAAGTGGACAGGGAAGTAGCGCCGTTCAAGAACAATCGAGAATGGACTACGAAATCACTCCCGAAGAAGTAAAGGCCAAGCTGGACGCGGCCGAAGCGTTCACGCTGCTCGATGTTCGCGAGCCGTGGGAGTTCGAGACTGCGCGCATCGATGGCGCGAAGCTGATGCCGATGGGCGACGTGCCGTCGCGGGCGCATCAGGAACTCGATCCCGAAGATCACATCGTCGTGGTCTGCCATCACGGCGTGCGCTCGATGAATGTGACGGTATGGCTGCGGCAGCAGGGATTCGAGAAGGCGCAGTCCATGCGCGGCGGCATCGACGCATGGTCGCGGCGCGTGGATGGAAAAGTGCCGATGTACTGAAATAGCTGCTAGCTCCTAGCTTCTAGCTCCTAGCTAAATCGGCTCAGGTTTTAGCTAGAGGCTAAGAGCTAGAAGCTAGAAGCTGTTTTCCAATGAAAAAAGAACTCATCGAACTGCGCGTGAACGGCCGCACTCACGAGCTTGCGATCGAGCCCAGCGCGCTTCTGCTCGACGCGTTGCGGCAAGGACTTGCAACTCACCGGCTCGAAGCGCGGCTGCGACGATTCTTCCTGCGGCGCCTGCACGGTGCTGGTCGATGGCGTCGCCATGATGTCGTGCACGCTGCTCGCGGCCAGTTGCGAGGGGCAGGAGATCACGACCGTCGAAGGCGTGAGCGAGCACGGCGCTCTGGCCGCGATTCAGAAGGCCTACGGCGACTGGGGCGGCGCGCAGTGCGGATACTGCACGCCGGGCTTCATGATGACCGTGAAGTCGTTGCTGGCGGAGAATCCGAATCCCTCCGAGGCCGACGTTCGCGCCGCGCTCAGCAGCAATCTCTGCCGCTGCACCGGCTACAGCCAGATGTATGAGGCCATCCGGGCGGCGATTGCAGGCGGAGCAGAAAGGCTTGGTCGCGAAGTAACGAAGTGCGGGAGGCGAAGCAGATTCCTCGCTTCGCTCGGAATGACAATGTTAACTGGAATGGCAAGACTCAGCGGAATCCAGAGATGACTGACTTCTCCATTATCGGCAAGCCCACCGCGATGATCGACGCGGCGCAGAAGACCACCGGCGCGGGCAAATACACCGACGACCTCAGCGTCCCCGGCATGCTGATCGGCAAGATTCTGCATTCGCCGTATCCGCACGCGCGCATCAAGCGCATCGATACCAGCCGCGCCGAGAAACTGCGAAGGCGTGGTCGCGGTCGTCGTCGGCAAGGACGCGCCCAATCCTTACGGCATTCTTCCCGTCGGCCACGACGAGCACGCGCTGGCGCTCGACAAGGTGCGCTACGTCGGCGACAACGTCGCCTGCGTGGTTGCTATCTCCGAAGCGATCGCCGAGAAGGCGCTCGAACTGATCGATGTCGAGTACGAAGTGCTGCCCGCCTACTTCGATCCCGAAGAGTCGATGAAGGCGCAGATCCGATCTCATTCACGACAACAAGCCGCACAACATCGAGAAGGATTATCACCACGTCTTCGGCGATCCCGACAAAGGTTTTGCCGAGGCCGATCACGTTGCCGAGGCGCGCTTCATCGCCAACGAAGTGACGCACGCCGCCATGGAGCCGCACTCCACGCTGGCCTCGTTCGAAATCGATCCGCACACCGGCAAGCCGGGACGCCTGACCGTGTGGTCGTCGACGCAGGTTCCGTACTACCTGCAGCACAAGCTTTCGCTCGTGCTCGAAATGCCGATGTCGCAGATTCGCGTGATCAAGCCGCTGGTCGGCGGCGGCTTTGGCGGCAAGAGCGAAGTGATTCCGCTGGAAATCATCGCGGCCATCGCGGCGCGCAAGGCGCAGGCTCCGGTGAAGATCACCTACACGCGCGAAGAAGTTTTCTGGGCGCATCGCGGACGCCCGCGCACCATCATCGATCTGAAAACCGGCGTGAAGAACGACGGCCGCATCACCGCCGTGAAAGCGCGCGTGGTGCAGGACGGCGGCGCTTACTGCTCCTACGGCGTGGTCACGATTCTTTATTCCGGCGCGCTGCTCGGCGCGCTCTACGACATTCCCAACATTCAATACGACGGATACCGCGTGCTGACCAACAAGCCCGCGTGCGGCGCCATGCGCGGCCACGGCACGGTCAATGTGCGCTTCGCCTTCGAATCGCAACTGGACGAACTGGCCGCGAAAATCGGGATGGATCCGGCCGAGATTCGCCAGCGCAATCTGCTGCAAGCCGCCCTGCATCACGGTGAATGGCCTGCGCGTGCAGAGTTACGGATTGCCGGAGTGCATCGAGAAAACGGTCGAGCGCTCGGGCTGGAAGGAGCGCAAAGGCAAGCTGCCCAAGGGCCGCGGGCTGGGCATCGCCTGCAGCCATTATGTGAGCGGCGCGGCCAATTCGATTATTCGCTCCGACATGCCGCACTCGACCGTGAACATCAAGATCGATCGCGATGGCGGAGTGGTGGTCTACACCGGCGCGTCGGAAATCGGCCAGGGATCGGACACCATGACCGCGCAGATCGCCGCCGAAGTCCTGGGATGTTCGCTGCCGCGCGTGCGCGTGATTGCCGCCGACACCGATCTGACGCCGATCGACATCGGCTCCTACTCCAGCCGCGTGACCTTCATGGCCGGAAATGCGACGCTGCGCGCCGCGCAGGAAGTGAAGAAGCTGATCGCCGCCGCGGCCGCGAAGAAGATGAATTGCGCACCCAGAAGAACTGATCTTCCGCGACGACGCAGTCGCAAAGAAAATTGCCGATACGAGGACGGCTCATGTGGGGACGGCCGCCCTCGGCCGTCCAGCCGAGCAAAGCTCGGCGCCTTCGTCTCCGGCCGCGTCGAAGGCCAGATTCTCCGCGGCTCGCTGCAGCAGAAGCGCAAAGAAGAAGGTCCGAAAGATTCGATGACCTTCGAAGAGGCGGTCGTCGCTGCCATCGATTTTCACGGCGCGCTCACCGGCACAGGTTCTTACGCTCCTCCGCACGGAAGCTCGCGGCGGCAAGCACAAGGGCGCAGGCGTCGGCCCGTCGCCCGCGTATTCCTACTCCGCGCAGGTGGCCGAAGTCAGCGTCGACGAAGAAACCGGCGAAGTCACGGTTCACAAAGTCTGGGCCGCGCACGATTGCGGACGCGCGCTGAATCCCGTTTCGGTCGAAGGCCAGATCATCGGTTCGGTCTGGATGGGCATGGGCCAGGCGCTCACCGAAGAAATGGTCTGGAAAGACGGCATGCTGATGAATCCCGGCCTGCTCGAATATCGCAGCCCGTCGTCGGTGGAGTCGCCCGAGATCGAGCCCATCATCGTCGAGAGCATCGATCCCGAAGGCCCGTTCGGCGCGAAGGAATGCAGCGAAGGCTCGCTGGCGGCAACGATTCCGGCGATTGCAAATGCGATTTACGACGCGGTGGGCGTGCGCTTGCACGAGTCTCCGTTCACGCCGGAGCGAGTGCTGGCCGCGTTGCGGGCCAAGAGGAATGCGAAAGTCTTGAACCTGACGGAGGGTGTCGATCCCACTTCGCCCGCTCGTTTCCGCGAACACGGCGGCTCGCTCTGGTTCAACGGCAAAGGGCCGGAGCGGCACGCGCTCGATCCCTCGCGACGTGGGCAGCCGTCCGCAGCAGGGAGCGCAGATTGAGCCTTCCCGAATTTCAGCTTCTGCGCCCGCGCTCTCTCGAGGAAGCAATTCAGCTTCATGAGCGAGCACGCCGGCAACTTGCGCGTGCTCGCCGGCGGCACCGACCTGATTCCCTCCATGCGGCAGAAACTGTTCGAGCCGCAGTACGTTCTCGATCTGCGCGGAATTGCGAGCCATGCGCGGGATCAGGCCGCAGCCCGACGGCGGTGTCGAGATCGGCGCGCTGACTACGCTTGCGTGCGATCGAGCGCTCAGAATTTTTGCGCCAGCATTATCCTGTGCTAACCGAAGCTGCTGCCACCGTGGCCTCTCCCGTGCTGCGCAACATGGGCACGATCGGCGGCAACATCTGCCTCGACACGCGCTGCCTCTGGTACAACCAGTCGCTCACCTGGCGCAAAGGCTGCGGATTCTGCATTAAGAAAGACGGCGACCTGTGCCACGTCGCGCCCGGTGGAACGAAGTGCTGGGCGGTATTTTCCGGAGATACGCCTCCAGCGTTGCTGTGCCTGAACGCGGAAATCGAAATTGCGAGCGCGAGCGGCACTCGCCGCATCCCGCTGCGCGACTTCTACACCGGCCTCGGCGACAACTATCGCAAGCTGCAGCCGAACGAGCTGGTCACGCGCATCTTCCTGCCGGCGCGTCGGCCGACTATCGCGGCGTCTATCGCAAGCTGCGGGTTCGCGGATCGATCGACTATCCTCTGGCTGGCGTTGCGTCGTGATGAAGCGGGCTCGAACGGCAACGGTCGCACGTCGCCGACGCGCGCATCGGCATCACTGCGGTGAATCCCGCGCCGCTGCTGGTGAAGGGAGCCAGCGAACTGCTGAATGGGAAAGACTTGGACGAATCCCTGGCTGAGGCCGCCGGCGACCTGGCCGCGAAAACCGCCAAGCCCTGACCACTTCCGCGCTGACGCCGGAGTATCGCCGCGAGATGATTCGCGTCTTCACCAAGCGGGCCGTGCTGGCCGCTGCGGCCAACTGATCCCTCTGTTATGCTTTTCCCGGCCGCAGACCATACCGCGCAATGATCACCGACTGCCACATCCACATCCAGCCCATGGAAATGTTCAAGCCCCACGCGCTGGAGCTGATGAAGAAGAAGCGCCCGAACTTCGACCAGATCGTCGAGTTCTGCCGCTCGCCGAAGGCGTTCCTGAAATTTCTCGACGCGAGCGGCATCGATCGCGCCATGCTGATCAACTACGTTGCCCCGGAAGTGATCGGCTTCACCAGCGGCGTGAATCAGTTCGTCGCCGACTATGTGAAGGAAGATCCGACGCGCCTGCTTTCCTGCGGCAGCCTGCATCCGCGGCATACGACCAATGTTCTGGCTGATGTGGAGCAGATCCTGCGGCTCGGCATTCAGATGATCAAGATTCACCCGCCGCACCAGTTGCTGTTTCCCAATGACTACCTGAACGGCGTGAAGGAACTGGAAATCATTTACCGCGCCGCCGAAGCGAATGGCGTGCCGGTGATGTTTCACACCGGTACGTCGATTTTTCCCGGCGCGCGCAACAAGTATGGCGATCCGATCTACGTTGACGACGTGGCCGTCGATTTTCCCAAGCTGAAAATCCTGCTGGCCCACGGCGGCCGCCCGCTCTGGATGCAGACCGCTTTCTTCCTGATGCGCCGCCATCCCAACGTCTATCTCGACATCAGCGGCATCCCGCCGAAGACGCTGCTGAAGTATTTTCCGCGCCTGGAAGAAATCGCGCACAAGACCTTGTTCGGCACCGACTGGCCCGGCCCGGGCGTGCCCGACATCAAGAAGAATCTCGATGAATTTCGCGCGCTTCCGCTCAGCGCGGCCATGCAGCACCAGATCCTCACTAAAACTGCACTGACTCTTTGGCCCGCCTGATTCTTAAATCTTGTTTCCGCGGAAATGGCTGCAAACCCGGCGTTGGAGGCCTCTCTTGGCACTTTCCGCGCATTGAATTCGCTTTCGGCCGGATGGAAACTTCGCGGCCTTTCAGGTATAAAAAAAGGTTGCACTCCCGCGTCCCGCTCGCGTGGTCGGCAACGCTAAGTCTGGCGATCGAAGCGAGAATCTAATGTCCAGCGTGACCACAAACAATCCTCCCAAAGGACTTGAGGGCGTCGTCGCCACCACTTCCAAGATCTGTTTCATCGACGGAGATCGCGGCGTCCTCGCCTATCGCGGCATCGATATCCACGAACTTGCACAGCAGTCGAATTTCGAGGAAACCTGCTACCTGCTGTGGTTCGGCAAGTTGCCCACTCGCCACGAACTTCGCCAATTCCATGATCGCCTGGCGGAAGAGCGCAAGCTCGATGCATCCATCATTTCTCTGCTGCGCACCGCGCCCCGGCATGCTCTTCCCATGGATGTGCTGCGCACCGCGGTCTCGGCATTGTCGTTCTACGATCCGCAGGAAAAGAATAACGATCACGCGGCCAATGTCGACAAGGCGATTCGCATCACCTCGCAAATCGCCATGATCATTGCCGCCTACGACCGCATCCGCAAGGGACATCCCGTGGTCGAACCCGACCACACACTTTCTCATGCGGCCAATTTCCTGCTCATGCTCAATGGCAAGCGCCCTTCGGCGACCGCCGAACGCGCGCTCGACATCGCACTCATCTTGCACGCCGACCACGAACTCAACGCCTCCACCTTTGCCGCACGCGTTACCGCCGCAACTCTGTCCGACATGCATTCCGCCATCACCTCGGCCATCGGCGCGTTGAAAGGGCCGCTGCACGGCGGCGCTAACGAAGCTGTATTTCACATCCTGGAAGCGATCGATGCCTCCGGCGCCGACCCCATCGAGTACATCAAGGGCATGCTGGCGCAAAAGAAAAAAGTTCCCGGCTTCGGCCATCGCGTCTACCGACACCGAAGATCCGCGCGCCACCCACCTGCGCGCCATGTCCCGCGATCTCGGCAATTCCAGCGGCGAGGCAAAGTGGTTCGAAACTTCGCACAAGATCGAAGAGTTTGTGAAAGCGGACAAGAAGCTCAATGCCAACGTGGATTTTTATTCCGCCTCCACGTACCACACGCTTGGGAATTGACGTCGATTTGTTTACGCCCATCTTCGCCATCTCGCGCGTCAGCGGTTGGGCCGCCCACGTCATCGAACAACTCGACGACAACCGCCTAATCCGCCCCCGCGCCGACTACCTCGGCCCCGACTATCCCAAGCCCGTACATACCCCTCGACCAGCGGTAAACCCACGTCGCGACAGCCGCCTCGGCTGTCGAGCCAAGCGAAGCGAGCGGTTAGGAGAAAATGTCGCGTTGCAAGTGGCAAGCAGTCGGCAGCTGTGTCCCTCTGCTCGGCACGGTAGAATAGAAGCGGCATCCGCATGCGCCGCATCTATCTCGACAATAACGCCACCACGCCAGTCCTACCCGAAGTCTTCGAGGCCATGCGCCCCTACTTCGGCGAACAGTTCGGCAACGCCTCGTCCATTCATCATCACGGGCAGCAGACACGCGCCGCGGTCGAAGATGCTCGCGAATCGGTAGCCTCATTGCTCGGCTGCCGCGCATCGGAAATTGTTTTCACCAGCGGTGGCACTGAGGCCGACAACCTCGCCATCGCCGGACTGGCCGGCGCCGGCGATCACGTGATCACCTCGAGCATCGAGCACCACGCGGTGCTGCATGGCCTGCAAGCATCTCGAAGAAGTCGGCGCGGACGTGACGGTTCTTCCAGTGGACGGCCGCAGCCTGGTCGATCCCGCCGATGTGCGCCGCGCCCTCCGCCCCAACACGAAACTGATCTCAATCATGATGGCGAACAATGAGACCGGAGTTGTGCAGCCTGTCGAAGAGATTGGAAAAATCGCGGCCGAAGCAGGAGTATGTTTTCACACCGACGCCGTGCAAGCTGCGGGCAAGGTCGCGATAGATGTGAATCGCATCGGGTGCAACGCGCTTTCCATCTCCGGCCACAAGATTCACGCGCCTCAGGGCGTTGGCGCACTTTTTGTGCGAAAGGGAACTCGACTGCGACCGCTTTTTCATGGCGGCCGCCACGAGCGTTCGCGCCGCGCCGGAACGGAAAACGTCCCCGGCATCGTGGGCCTGGGCAAAGCCGCTCAAATTGGCGAAGCAAGCTCTGGACCACGGCGACGACAAAAAAATGTCTGCCATGCGTGACCGCTTGCAGCAGGGAATTCTCGCCCAAGTCGAAGATGCAAACGTGAATGGCGACGGCGCCATGCGCGTGCCCAACACTTCAAACATTCGCTTCGACTACATCGACGGCGAAGCGATGGTGATCTGCACTGGACCTGAAAGGAGTCGCAGTATCCACCGGCGCGGCCTGCTCCTCGGGCGCAATCGAGCCTTCGCACGTGCTGGTCGCCATGGGCCTCCGCCCCGATCAAGCCCGCGCCAGCATTCGCTTCAGCCTGGGCAAGCAGACCGTCGACGAAGATATTGATCTGGCTCTCGCGCTCGTACCCGAAGTGGTTGCGCGCCTGCGAGAACTCTCGCCCGTGAGCCGTAAGACAGCTGTGAGCCATTAACTTTTAGCCCACACTCTCCGCCGGCCCGATTGGTGAACGACTATGCGAATCCACGTTGCCTGTGGGATCATCAAGATATGACGCCGCGATTTAAGCGAGTGATCGAAGCAGGAATCTGGTTCGCTGCCGGATTCATCACGCACATGGTACTTCTGTATTTCCATCATCATCCGTAAGGATCGGAAAGCCGGTAGGCCAAAGCAGCTAGAGCTAGAAGCCAGGAGCCAGAAGCTGAATTCCGAAACCATTGCCGTAGCCATGTCGGGCGGTGTCGATTCCTCCACCGTCGCGGCCATGCTGCGCGCCGACGGACACAACGTCATCGGCCTGACCATGCAACTCTGGAACCAGCGCCGCCTGGCCGGACGCGAGGGCATGCCCGAGTCGGTGCAGGGACGCTGCTGCTCGCTCGACGACGTCTATGACGCGCGCCGCGTCGCGCAGCAGATCGGCATCCCGTACTACGTGGTCAATCATGAGGAGCGTTTCGAGCGCGACGTGATTCGTCCCTTCGTCGAAGAGTACGTTTCCGGCCGCACGCCGATTCCGTGCAGCCTCTGCAACAATCATTTGAAGTTCGATCAACTGCTCATCGTAGCCCAGCAGATCGGCGCCGACGCGCGTCGCCACCGGTCATTATGCTCGCGTGGCTTTCGACCAGGCCCGCGGCCGCTGGCTGCTCAAGCGGCCCGCCGACTCCAGCAAGGACCAGACGTATTTTCTTTTCGGCCTGACCCAGGAGCAACTCAGCCGCACCATGTTTCCCGCTCGGCGATATGACCAAGCCTCAGGTCCGCGAACTCGCCCGCCACCACGGTCTGGCACTCGCCGAGAAGCCCGACTCGCAGGAAATTTGCTTCGTCCCCGGCGGCGACTACAAGCGCTTCATCGACGCCTATCTTGCCGAGCAGGGCGAAGCCTTGCCCGACACTGCGGGCGATCTCGTCACCACCAATGGCGAAGTGATCGGCGAGCATGCCGGCATTCACAACTTCACCGTCGGCCAGCGCAAGGGACTCGGCGTTGCCACGGGCTCTCCGCTCTACGTAATCCAGATCAGCGGCGCCGATAAGCAAGTGATCGTCGGCGGGGAAGAGCATCTTTACTCGCGCACCCTGCGCACCCGTCGCGTGAATCTGATCTCCGTCGAAGATCTGCGCGAGCCCGTGCGCGTCGCCGTAAAGATCCGCCATCGCCATGAGCCCGCCCCGGCCACCATCGAGCGTACCAGCGCCGACGAAATCCAAGTCACCTTCGACCAGCCGCAGCGCGCTATCACCCCAGGCCAAGCCGCAGTCTTCTACGAGGGAGACGAAGTAGTTGGCGGCGGCTGGATCGTTTAATTCCGCCCTGCGGGCCAAAGTCTTTCTTGGTGAACCTTCGTCTCCCCGTGGTCCAGGCTTTTGGTGTTCAGGTGCGGAAAAAACACCGTTTGATATATATTCCAGATATATACTATTGCGGGAGATCCAAATGCCCAAAACCGACATCGCCAAGCTCTTTCAGAACGGCCGCAGTCAGGCAGTACGCCTGCCGAAGGAGTTTCGTTTTGAAGGAGACCGCGTGCGCATTCGAAAAGTAGCACAGGGCGTGCTCCTCGAACCGCTGGTCCCAGACGCGGAGCGCTGGTTTGAGGAACTGGACAAGTTCAATTCTGAGCCATTTCCGCCGCGTAGCCGTCGTCAGCCAGTCACGCCCAAACGAAAGATTTTCTAGTGGACTATCTGCTGGATACAAACGCCTGCATCGCCCTCATTAATGGCCACCCCGCGGCCGTTCGTTCCCGGCTGCACAAGGAAGCCACAGCGGAGGCGCACGTTCTGGTGTCGTCTATTGCCATCTTCGAATTGTGGTACGGCGTAGCCAAGAGCACTCGGGAGGAATTCAATCGAAGCCGACTCGAGGCCTTTCTCGCAGGACCTATTCTTGTCCTTCCATTCGAACCCGCGGACGCTCAGTTTGCAGGTTTCGTGCGAGCCGCACTCGAAGCCGTCGGTAAGCGGATTGGAGCTTATGACGTGCTGATGGCGGGACAGGCGCTGCGTCACCAGTTGACGTTGGTAACAGCTAACGTCGCGGAGTTTTCCCGCGTGAAAGGGCTTAAATGGCAGGATTGGGCCAAACCCTAATGATTGCCCCCGAACCTTCGTCAACCTCGGTGGTCAATGTCTTAGTGCATGTCTTAGTGCACGTCGCCCTTTACTTTCAATAACTTAACCCCATATAATCCCCCACATTACCACTAAACCCCCGTTTTGCACCGTTCATTGGGATATGGGTGCGCCATTCCTCATGCTTCCAATAGGATAGCGACAGTCGATACCCAGGGAAAAGTGTAAGAAACCGGATCTGTAATACCGGAGCATTTCCCTAGGAGTCACAGGCTGTGGATGAGGTCTCAGGTTCGTCCGAGGCGCTCAAACCAAGTCGATTCGTTAGTAAAAGGGATAGCACTAACCCGTGCAGGGTTCGGCGCAATCCACGCAAGAACAGCCATAGGACGTTTTGGCTAAAGCTAGAAGTCAGGAGCTCATAGCACCATGCGCAAGCCGATCAAGTACGTAGAAAAAGCAGTAGTCATCGCCGCCAAGGGCACATGGGCGGTATTCGAGCGCTTGAATCGAGTCAAGCCGAATCCGTCGCCCACACCGAAGTGGTCGGAAAAGCCGCTGCTCAAGTCGTACGAGAAATCCAAGCCCCCGTTGGGCTGGCCTCGCTCGACCGACTCGCTATGCCCGAAGTGTGTGCCGGAAATCCGGCAGCAGATTCTCGACGGGCATCTGCCGCATGAAGTGCTGATGAACGAGAAGGTCGGCGAGATCAAGGCGCAGATCGTCGAACGCGACGGCAAAATCCTGATGGTGAAAGACTGCCCCATCCACGGCCACTTCGAAGACGTCATGTCGATCGACACCGACTTCTCGAAGCATTTGGAAGATGTTTTCCCCGGACGCGACATTCTCGCCCACAACGACGAGAAGCTCCATCACCATGGCTCCTCGACCGTGAAATACGGCCGCGGCTCCGTGCTCACCATCGACCTTACCAATCGCTGCAACATGATGTGCGATCCCTGCTTCATGGACGCCAACCAGGTTGGCTTCGTTCACGAGCTGACTTGGGACGAAATCAAGACCATGCTCGACAACGCCATCACCATCAAGCCGCGCCGGCAGATGAGCGTGCAGTTCTCCGGTGGCGAGCCCACGCTCTCGCCGTACTTCCTCGACGCCGTTCGCTACGCCCGCAAGGTTGGATACAACTCCGTGCAGGCTGCTACCAACGGCATCGAATTCGCCAAGAGTTTCGAATTCTGCCAGCAGGCAGTCGAAGCCGGAATGCGCTACGCCTATCTGCAGTTTGACGGCATCGGCAACGCGGCCAACGCGCATCGCCTGGTCGGCAACCTGTTCGACGTGAAGTTGAAAGCAATCGAAAACCTGCACAAGGCCGGCGTGGAAATCGTTCCCGTCGTCACCATCGTTAACGGCATTAACAACGAGCAGGTCGGACGCATCATCAAGTTCGCCCTCGACAATCCCAGGACGATCAGCTTCCTCAGCTTCCAGCCGGTCAGCTTCACCGGCCGCGACGAAGCTGTCACAGACGACCGCCGCGCCGCGCAGCGCTACACGCTTTCTCACCTGGCGCACGACGTTAAAAATCAAACCGGCCTCGGCGAGCCCTCCCGCGACTGGTTCCCCATCAGCTTCATGGGAACTTTCAGCGATTGGGCCGACCTGATGCACGTCAACGACGTCAAGAACGATTGGGGACAACTCAGCTGTGGCTGCCATCCCAATTGCGGCACAGGCATGGCCGTGATGATCGACAAAGAAACCAAGGAAGCTGTGCCGGTCACTGCTTTCCTGCACGGCGATCAGCTGGCCAAAGATATCGCCAAGGTCAACGACGCCGCTCGCGGCAAGTTCCTGACCGTGGTTGGAATGGCGCTCTGCCTGATGAAGAACTACGATCCCTTCCAGTCGCCCACGCACTTCAAACTCATGGACCTGTTGAAGAAGTTCGACAAGAACTTCAACGCCACCGGAAAGAACTACGGCAAGGTCGGTCCGGACCGCACTGTGGATGATGTCATGAAGCGCCGCCAGGATCGCTGGAATTTCCTGTTCATCGCAGGCATGTGGTTCCAGGATCTGTTCAACTACGACTTCCGCCGCACCGAGCAGTGCATTATTCCTTACGCCACACAGGAAGGCGAAATTTCATTCTGCGCCTACAACACCGGCGTGGGATGGCGGAACATCATCGAGAAGATGCACATGACCGCGACCCTCACCAAGTGGTACGAGGAGCACGGACGGCACGAGATTTTCGCCGGCGGCAAGAAAGTGAACATGGAAGACGCCACTCACTCTCTGCTGCTGCGCGACGACCTGGTCACGACCGAACTGCAGCATGACCTCGACAGCAAAGGCATCGCCAAAAATGCGCGCGAAGAAAAAGTTCGCGCACGGGATGCCAAGCAAAAAGCCGCTGCCTCAGCCGACGAAGCCCGCGGGCCGCAAAAGAACGACGAAGCCTACAACGCACGCATGGCCTCTCTCTATCGCGAAGTTGTGCTGAAAGAGAAGCCAGTGGTCGCCGAAAACGGCTTCATTCCGCTAGGCGCTCTCTCCAAACCCAATGGCAACGGATCCCACGCTCCCAAGCCAGAAGTAGCCGAACCGGTAGCTGGAGACTAAAAGCATCCACTAGCTCCAAGCTAAAAACAAGGGCCGCCGAAAGGCGGCCCGAAGTTTTTCGAGGGTGTTCAGGTTCAGGGGGTGCCCCATCCTTCTTTCGCGTCCTCTGCGAAAGAGGGTGGGGATTTTGACTTCCGCCACGTGATCATTGAATCCCGCGCGTCGAATCACCCGCAAGCCGATCCTCACTGCAGGAATGCTTACGAGAACCCATTCCGCGTCAACGGCAACTCCCGCACTCGCTTACCCGTCGCCGCAAAAATCGCATTGCACAAGGCGGGAACGAACGGAGGCACGCCCGGTTCCCCCACGCCGGCGGGCGGTGCCGTGCTCTCGACGATGTGCACATCGACTTGCCGCGGTGCGTCATTCATTCTGGCAACCTGGTAGTCGTAGAAATTCGACTGGTCAATCGCGCCATTGGTCGCGGTGATCTCGCCGGTACGCGCGATGCTGGTGCCGAAGACAGCCGCGCCCTCGAACTGCTGCCGCACCATCTCAGGATTCGCCACAATGCCAGCGTCCACCGCCGTGTAAACGTGCGGAATGTGGACTGCCCCCTGGTCGTCAACTTCCACCTGAACGACGGAAGCTACATAGGTGAAGAAACTGCGATGGACAGCAATGCCCATGCCGGTGCCCTTGCCGGATTTCGTTTTGCCCCAGTTGGCTTTCTCGGCGGCCAGTTCGGCGACGCGCCGCAGACGCGCGGTGTCGAAAGGATATTTTTCGCCGACTCCCGCAGGACCTTGCGGGCCCACATCGAGCACACGGCCGTTCCCGATTAAAGCGAGCAAGTAATCGTAGGGGTCGCGGTTGGCAGCATATGCGAGTTCATTGGCAAAGGACTGCACGGCGAACGCGTGATAAATATTTGCCACGGACCGCAGCCAGCCGATGCGCACATGCGCCGCCGCTTGCCCATTCTCGCTGCGGAAGTTTGGCACCTCGAACGGCACCACGTTCCATCCCATCGACATTTCACCCGCGCCGCCGTAGACTTCGCCTTCCTTAAAGGTCGACCCAATGGGAGGGAAGACCGAGCGCTGCAGCCAGGCCTTCGGCTTACCGCTATCGTCGAGCGCCGCCTTCAGATACATCGCCGCCACGGAGTGGTAATAGTCGAACTTGATGTCGTCTTCGCGGCTCCAGATGACTTTCACCGGCTTGCCAGTTTTCTTCGAAAGTACGGCCGCTTCGATCGCATAGTCAGGTTTGGACTTTCGCCCGAAGCCGCCGCCCAGAAATGTTACGTGGCAGGTGACATTTTCTTTTTTTAGCCCGAGCGCCTTGGCGACTTCTTCCTGTACGCCTTGCGGATTCTGCGTGGGCGACCAGACCGTCACTTTCTCGCCTTGAACATCGGCGACCGCAACCGGAGGTTCCATGGAAGCGTGGGCCAGATGGGGAGCGAAATATTCGGCTTCGACAACTTTGCCGCCCTTCGCGAACTCCGCATCCGGATCGCCAATCGTATGCACGACTTTGCCCGGTTGGCGGGCAGTTTGCTGCAATTCTTTTTTGTAGTCGGCGGAGTTGTAGGACGCGTTGCCGCCATTGTCCCAGTCGATTTTAAGTTGCTTGCGTCCCTTGAATGCGGCGAACGTGTTGTCGGCGATGACCGCGACTCCGCCCAGCGGCTGAAATGCGTGCGGCGCCTTAAAGGGATCGATCGCGATTGTTTTCTTGACTCCGATTACTTTCAAAGTCGCGGAATCGTCGACCGACTTTACTTTTCCTCCCAGCACCGGCGGGTGCGCGATCGCGGCGTAGAGCATGCCATCCACGCGAACGTCCATGCCGAACAGCGGCTTGCCCGAGCACACGTCGGCGACGTCGTAGCCGGGAGCGGGCTTGCCAATATAGCGCCATTGCTGCGGAGTTTTGAGCGTCAACTCTTCTTTTTTCGGCACCGGCTGCTTCGAGGCCAAAGTCGCCAGCTCTCCGTAGCCCAGCTTGCGGCTCGAACTCTTGTCGGAAACCACATGCGCGGGATCGGCAACGCACTGTGATTCCGGAATGCCCCATTGCTGTGCCGCCGCGCGCACCAGCATCAGGCGGGCAGTTGCGCCGGCTTCGCGCAGCGTGTCGAAAAATTCGCGGACCGAGTGCGAGCCGTCCGTATCCTGCGAACCATATTCGGCATCCCCGTCGGCCTGCAGCACTTGCACCCGGCTCCAGTCAGCGTCGAGTTCGTCGGCAAGGATGCGCGGCAAACTAGTGCGCACTCCGTTGCCCATCTCCGAGCGGTGCGCCACGATGTAGACCGTGCCGTCGGTGTGAATGCCAACAAAGATGCTGGGATGAAACGCCGACGCGTCGACGGAAGCTGGTGCGGCCACGTTTGTTGCCCAGAGTGGCTCAGGAAGAACGCGGGCACACAGCACGAACGCGCCCGCAGAGAACACGCCTTGCAGAAAGCCGCGTCGGCTGAGACTTTCGAGAGAGATCTTTTCTATGGCGATCATGCCGTCTCCTTCGCCGCCACTTTTATGGCGGAGCGGATCCGCTGGTAGGTCCCACAGCGGCAAATGTTGCCGGACATCGCCGAGTCGATGTCTTCATCCGTGGGCTTGGCGTTCACCGAGAGCAACGACACGGCCTGCATGATCTGTCCCGGCTGGCAGTACCCGCATTGCGGCACGTTCACCTCAGCCCATGCCTTCTGCACGGCGTGCGGGCCATTGGCGGAGATCGCCTCGATCGTCGTGATCTCCAGGCCGCCGACGGTGCTCATTTGTTTGGTACACGAGCGGATGGCCTTGCCGTTTTGCAGCACGGTACAAGCCCCGCACAGCGCCATGCCGCAGCCGAATTTTGTTCCTGTGAGTCCGAGGATGTCGCGCAGGTACCACAGCAGCGGCATTTCCGGATCGCCCTCGAAACTCTGCGCGCGTCCGTTCACTTTGAACTGAACCATGGGACACTTCCTGGGAAATGAGTTGGGAAATTTACCCGGCTATTGTACCGCTGGTAGCTTGGGGCCGAAAGAGGCGCACGAACCCTGGCAACACTTATCAGGAAAGAGAAAGACACTGCGCGCGAGATCGGATTGCAGGGTAGCTTGATGATAGTAGCGAGTGAGAATTCCATCTTTCCAGATCAGCAAGTCGGAATTATCGCGGGCGAATTCGTCCCAGCCGGTCGCAGCCGATCGAGCCATGCGCTCGCGGATCAAGAAAAAATAAGCGTGCGTAATGGTCTCGTGGTAGAGTTGAGCCTTGCCACGCGCGGCAGCGAAGCGCTTCAGCGCGGCGCAAAACCTTTCCAGCGCCTGCAGGGCCGGATATTCCGAGAGATACGCGAAAGCCAGCCGCACATGATCGGCATGGTGAAACGAATGTTCCGGCACCAGGTCAGATTCAAAGCGAAGGATTAACGCTTTGTTGGAGTCAGAATGTGGGGACAGCCGCTTCCGGCGGCCCGCAGAGCGCAGTTCGGCGATTCTTGTCGATCCGTTCTTCCGCTTATTCGCCATGTCTCCGCTACTTTCCCCACGCGATTGCAAACGCTGCGGCAGCGTAGATCACCAAATTGCCAATGCCATACATGCCATGAAGAAGGTGAAGCAGGATGGCCATAACGAAAACCGCCAGCAGCAGCCACGCTCCGCGAATCGCAGTTCCCGGAATCAGGAGAAGAACAGATCCAAGAATCTCCCCGCCGCCCACGATCAGGCGAACGAATCCAGGCATATGAGTGCGGGCAAACTCGTGCGCCGCGCCGGGCATGACAAACAACACGGCCTCGATCAAAACGACGACGCCAAGCGCCCACTGCAAAACCATCAGTCCGATCTTCGATTTCACGAAACCCATGACGTTCCTCTCATTTTGTTTTTGGCCGAAGTCTTCGCGCGTGGCGATTTGGCCTTAATTTCGGTCAGCCGATGGCTGGCGCTGGAGTCCAGATCGAGCCCGTAGAATTTCTTTAACTCGCGAATCCGCTCCAATGAGGCTGCGCTAAACGGAGCTTTCCCGTCGAAGGCGTGCAGAACAATCCCCTCCAAAACGTCGCCCAGCGTCATGTCGTGGTATTCGGCAAACCCCTTCAGCACTTTCAGGATGCGTTTCTCGATGCGGACCCCGGTTTGCACTCGTTCCACCAGCAGCTTGCCATCTTCCGTCATGCGTACCATGGTACCTCGGTACCAAGCAAAAAGCAACCGGAATTACTGCGCGGTCACACTCCCCTCCTCTCTTGGCGCAGGCCATTGTTTATAATCTCCCTTCATCGCAACGAAAAAGGAATCCCATTTGGCACTCGACGAACAAATTTACAACCTGCGGCGCGAGAAATTAAAGCAGATCGAAGCCCTCGGTCAAGCTACCTATCGCAGCAAGTACGAGTTCACGCACAGCGTGGAGCAAATTCTAGCCGCCTACAGTGCGAAGAGCGGCGAGGAACTGGAGAAGGATCGCGTCAACGTGCGCGTCGCCGGACGCATCATGGCCATTCGCCTGATGGGCAAGGCAGGATTCGCCCATCTGCAGCAGGATGGCAAGAGGCTGCAGATTTATGTGAAGAAAGATGCCGTCGGCGACAAGGGCTTCGACTTATACAAATTGCTTGACCTCGGCGACCACATCGGCGTCAGCGGATATTTGTTTCGCACCCGCACCGGCGAACTGAGCGTGCATGTGGAAGAAATCACCTTCCTGAGCAAAGACCTGCTGCCGCTGCCCGAGAAGTGGCACGGCCTGACCGACGTCGAGTTGCGCTACCGGCAGCGCTATGTCGATCTGGTGATGAATCCCGAAGTGCGCGAAGTGTTCTTGAAGCGCACGAAGATGGTGCAGTCCATGCGCCGCACCATGGACGCCCACGGATTCATCGAAGTCGAAACGCCGATGATGCAGCCCATCGCCGGTGGCGCGGTGGCGCGTCCGTTCGTTACCCACCACAACACGCTCGATATGGATCTGTTCTTGCGCATCGCGCCCGAGCTGTATTTGAAACGCCTGGTGGTGGGCGGCCTGGATCGCGTCTACGAGATCAATCGCAACTTCCGCAACGAAGGCCTGGGATGGCGCTGGAATCCCGAGTTCACCATGCTCGAGGCCTATCAGGCCTACACCGACTATCAGGGCATCATGAACCTCACGCAGGAGGTCATCACCGAAGCCGCAAAAGCGGTCAGCGGCGGCACGAAAACGAAGTGGGGCGAGCAGGAAATCGATTGGGCGAACTGGAATCGCATGACCATGCGCGAGGCGATCATTCAATATTGGCCGCAGGCGGCCGGCGCGAAGCCCGAGATAAGCGACTTCGCAAGCGCGGAAGGCGTTAAAAGATTAGTGGAGCGTTTTAATGCGGCGCATTCCCACATGGCCTACGAATCCAGTGCTCCGCTGGGAAAGACTATCGCCGCACTGTTTGAGGCTGTCGCCGAAGAACATCTCACCCAGCCCACAATCATTTATGAATTTCCGACCGCGGTCTCGCCGCTTTCCAAACAGAAGCCGGATGAACCGGAGTGGACGGAGCGCTTCGAAATCTACGCCGGGCAAATGGAAATTTCCAACGGCTTCAGCGAACTCAACGATCCCGAGGATCAGCGGCGGCGATTTGAGGCGCAGTTGAAAGAACGCGAGCGCGGCGACGACGAAGCCCACCAGATGGATGAGGACTACATCCGCGCGCTTTCGTACGGGATGCCGCCGGCGGGCGGAGTGGGCATTGGCATCGATCGAGTGTGCATGCTGCTCACCGATTCCCACACTATTCGCGATGTGATTTTATTTCCGCTGCTGCGCCCCGAGAAGAATTCAGCCAATGAGGAGACAGAAGGAAAGTAGCAGATCGCTGTCGTTCGCCAAAGACCTCCGAAGAACGACCAACGACGATGGGCCAACAACCAACGCCCGTCCTACCCCCGCCCTTTTTTCTTAATCTCAATATTCAACCGCCGGATTTTCTGGTTCAGCGTGGAAAGCGGGACGTGGAAACGCTCCGCAGCTTCGGTCTGATTCCAGTTGCAGCGTTCCAGCATGTCGACAATAACGCGGCGCTCCACGTCCTCGACGATTTCGAACAGGGAAGCGTCCGACGGCGGCTCGTGCAACGACAGTGAGGATCCACGCCCCATCATCGAATCGGGCAGCAAGTCCATGCTGATCTCCGGGCCGGAAGAAAGCACCACCGCGCGTTCAATTACGTTCTCGAGTTCGCGGACGTTGCCCGGCCACGAGTAGGCCATCAGCGGCCGCAGCGCCTCGGGGGTGATCCGCGGCGTGGCGCGGCCGTTTTCTTCCGCGTACCTCTTCAAGAAAAATTCCACCAATAGCGGGATATCTTCTTTGCGCTGGCGCAACGGCGGAAGTTCGACGGTGATGACATTCAGGCGATAGAAAAGATCCTCGCGGAAGCGGCCCTCGCGCACCATCTGCCGCAAATCGATGTTGGTAGCAGCGATGATGCGCACGTCCACCTGGATTTCGGAAATTCCACCGAGATGCATGAACCGCCGGTCTTGCAGGACGCGCAGAATCTTGGCCTGCGTCTCCAGTCCCATAGTGGCAATTTCGTCGAGGAACAGCGTGCCCTTGTCTGCCACTTCAAACAAACCTTTTTTCGAAGCGATGGCGCTGGTGAAGGCTCCCTTCAGATGACCGAAGAGTGTCGACTCCAGCAGGTCGTGCGGCATAGACCCAGTGTTGACCGGGACGAAGGGCTTGTCCCGCCGCGGAGAATTCAGGTGGATCGCTTTCGCAATCACTTCTTTTCCGGTGCCGCTTTCGCCCTGGAGCAGCACGGTCGAGCGGCTGTTAGCCACCTGCGCGACCAGGTCGAAAATCTTCAGCATGGGCTCGCTTTTGCCCACGATATTTTCGAAGTTGTAACGCTGTTTAAGCGCGCGCTTGAGCTGGATGTTCTCTTCTTCGGCGCGGCGCCAGCCAACGGCCGCACGCACGTCCGCAAGAAGCTTCTCGTTGTCCCACGGCTTCTGCACGAAATTGGCCGCGCCCGACTGCATGGCGCGCACCGCATTTTCCACTGTGCCATAGGCGGTGATCATGATGACGGGCAGGCGCGAGTCGTGCGAGCGAATCTCCGACAGAATCTCCATTCCATCGCGGCCGGGTAAAGTCAGGTCGAGCAGTACCAGATCAAAAGGATGGTCCGCCATCTGCGCCAGTCCGTCCTCTCCGCTATCGGCGGTCTCGACGGCGAAGCCTTCCATCTCCAGCAAAGTCTGCAGAGATTCGCGAATTTCCGCCTCGTCGTCGATGATAAGCACCGAACCTGTGGACGATGCATTGCTGGGCGATAGATTGCCGCTTAGCGTGCCGTTGCCGATGACTGCTGCTTCAGACATGAACTCCCTTCCTGCTTAGGGGAAAGTCGAGAGCAAAGGTCGTCCCGGATCCCGGATTGCTTTCTACGCGAATCTTCCCCGCATGCTCCTGAATAATGCCGTAGGTGACGGAAAGTCCCAGTCCGGTGCCGCGCTTCTGGCCTTCTTTGGGCGCGGTCTTCGTTGTGAAGAACGGATCGTAAATGCGCTGAATATTTTCAGGAGCGATGCCGGAACCGGTATCGCTGACGCGCACGCTGACCATGTCACCATTGGTCGTGGCCACGTTGAGTTTGCCACCGCCGGGCATAGCCTCTCTGGCGTTAAGAAATAGATTCAGGAAAACCTGTTGCAGTCGACCGGGATTGCCTTGAATCGGCGAAATTCCCGCCGTCAACTCGGATTGCACCTGGATCTTGGCGATCTTGAACTGGTGTTCCAGAAGCGCCAATGTGTCGGTAATGACTTTGTTGATGTCGACATCGCCGAACTCCGTGCCGCTGGTGCGGGAGAAGTTCAGCAGATTGTTCACGATCTCCGATGCGCGAAAAGTTTGCCGTGTGATCTTTTCCAGCAATCCTGATTTTTGCGGATCGCCCTGCAGTTGTTTGGCGAGCATCTGCGTGTACGACGAAATTACCGCCAGCGGCGTATTCACTTCGTGCGCCACACCGGCCGCAAGCAGGCCGATCGACGAGAGCTTGTCCGCCTGGGAAAGCTGGCCCTCAAGTTCAATGCGCTCGGTAATGTCGTCCATAATGACGAGGCGGCCGATCACCTGGAAGGTGCGCGTGACCAGCGGAGCAATAGCTACGTTGACGGTGCGAGTCTCGCCAGCGGGCGTCTGCAGGCGGAATTTGTACAGGTTATTAATGCCGGAATTTTGCCGTACCCGGTAGAACTCTTCGACAAACTCCGCCGGAAAGATGCTGCGCACGGGTTGCGTCAGCGTCTGCCAGCGGGGAAGCGCATACATCACTTCCATCTGCGAATTCCAGCTCTCAATGCGGTCTTCCATGTCGAGCGCCATGATACCGACGTTGATGGACTCGACGATGTTTTCGTTGAAATCCTTCAGGCGCTCGTACTCCGCCACCTTCTGCTGCAGCGACGCATAGAGGCGGCCGTTCTGAATCGCGATGCCGAGGTAGCCCCCCAGCGTCTCGAGCAACTCCATGTCCTCGCTGGAAAGGTAGTCGCCTTTGGCGGTCTTCCCCAAGCCCAGCACGGCTACTGTCTTCTGCTGCGCGCGGCAGGGAATGTAATAGTTAAGATCGAGGCGTGCGATGGCGTCTTGCGATCCTGCAGTCTCGCGCGGCACCTGGTGAGTGTTCTCGAAGAACATGTGGCCCGCGGGCTCGGGACGCGGCGCACTCAAAAAAGTAAGATCGAGCTTTCCGATGGGATTCATCCCAATCGATTTCGAAATTACGAATTGCTCGGCTTCTTCGTCGGCTCGCAGAAAAATCGCAATGCGGTCCACCGACAAGGTACGCGACAGCCGGTCCAGCACAGAGGAAAGCAGCGCGTTCAAATCTGTCTCTGATCCCAGTTCGCGTCCGAATTCGATCAATGTCCGGCGGTAATCGTAAACCGTGCGATAAAACGTCTGGTCGACGCGATCCTGAATCCACTTGCGTACCGGGTCGAACAGCAGCGCGGTTACGACGATGGCGAGGATATACCCAACCGGTCCGCTGCCCGGTTGCCGCATATGGACGAGCGTGGCCACTCCCGCGACCAGCGCAAAATACATTCCCACCACAGCCGCCGCGGCCAACGTATAAACCACGCCGCGCTTGAAGATCAGGTCCACATCCATCAGGCGGTAGCGGAAGATGGCATATCCAAAAGTAAGCGGCAGGAGTCCCAGCAGCAGCACCGAGAGCTTCATCCACGTGCCGGGAAGCGAGCCCATCAGGTAGGGAACGACATAGAACAGCGTGTAAGGAACGATGGCCAGAATGGTTCCGCGCGTCACCCACTTCAACTGCTGGCGCAAAATTGTGGTGCTCGCGAGCCGGTAGCTATACCACAGCACTGCGGCCGCGCATACAAACAGGATCGCGCCATACGCCATTTCCTGGCGATCCATATCCCAGCGCAGGTAGCCGCTGGCCTGTGCCATGCGCAGCGCCAAAATGTGACGTCCCAAAAGCGCGGCAGCCGGCAGATAGGCCAAAGCCAGCACCCACGGCCGCTGCCGGACAAATTGCCTCTTTTCCGGAAACGTCAAAACAAAATGCAGAAACAACGCTGGCTGCAACACCCAGGCAACGATGTTGCTCCAGTAGATGACCCAGTCGAAATCGTTCAGCTTTCCCGTGTACTTGAACGAATAGGCGATGAACGAGACCAGGCAAAAAACATAAAAGTGCGTGGACCCGGGCGCAGTCCAGCGGCGCAACAAAACGTAAATGCCGATGCCCAGATAAATCAGCGCAATCAGGCGCAGCGAAATATTCAGCGAGCGATCGACAGGAGCCAGAATGACGCTGGAATCGAGGGGCACCGACTGGCGAATGAGGGAATACGTCGCCTTTGACCACACACCGGTGTTGTAGAGCTGGCGCACCAATCCCGGAGTGCTTTTTATTTCCTGGCCGTTGACGGAAACCAGTTGGTCGTCGCGTTTGATCCCGGCCTTTGCCCCAGGCCCGTTGGGATCGACCCGGTCGGCAATCAGCCGTCCGTTATGTTCAATCCACCAAACCCCGTCATCGGGGACAGCCGACTCACGTTCTTTCTGGAAATTAAATCCGGCAAACACCACCGCTGCTACGGTCAGCAGGAACAGTAGAATGGCGACAAATCGCGCTTGGCTTTCCCGATTCATGGGTTTCGGTACAGGCCCCGGACCCTTAGGTTGCGGCAGAGGCGTGGGAGAGACATCCCATTGATTCGGAGTTAGCAACTTCGCTGCCACGTCGATCCCCATTTTGGAACTGCTAAGTCCCGTAATTCGACCCAGTTCCAAAATTATAGAGCGATTTTCGAACACTGCCTATGTATTTGTGGAGGCTTCTGTGGGATTCTGTATCTCATCCCGACTCAGATGCTGGCACCTCGAAAAGCGGTTGCCTGATCATGAATTCCTGTAATGTGGCACCACAAGGCCGAACTAACCCGCCTTGCGTTCCGGACTCGTGGAGGGCTCCGGAGGCTCTTCATCCCACTCGAAGGACAGCGCGCGCGAGGTAGTTTCGATCGGTTCCAACTCCGGAATGTCTTCGGCAACCGCTGCTCCCAACTCGGCGAACTTGCGGGCGGAAACCAGCACGCGGTTTTCCAGCGAGCCCACAGCCTGGTTGTAGGCTTCGACCGCGCGGTCCAGATTGGCGCCCACCGCCGTGATGTGTCCGGCCAACCGGCGCAGCCGATCGTGAAGTTCCTTGCCCAGGGCGCTGATCTGTTGCGCGTTGCGCGCCAGTTTTTCCTGGTTCCATCCGTAGGCAACAGCTTTCAACAACGCAATGAGCGTCGTTGGCGACGCAGGAATCACGCGCTGCAAAACGCCTTGTTCGATGAGACCGGGATCCTGTTCGAGCGCCGCGCTGAAAAAAGTTTCGCCCGGCAAAAACATCACCACAAATTCCGGCGTGGCCTCGAATTGCTCCCAATAATTCTTCCCGCTCAGCGTCTTCATGTGGTCGCGAACTTGTCGCGCATGATTCGCCAGGCAAGCGCGGCGCGCTTCTTCGTCGGTGGTTTCGAAGGCGTCGAGAAAGGCTTGCAGCGGTGTCTTAGCGTCGACCACTACGTTCTTTCCGCCGGGCAACTTCACCACCAGGTCGGGACGCAGGCGGCCGCTTTCGCCAGTCACGGTTTCCTGCTCGGCGAAATCGCAATAAGACAGCATCCCCGCAATTTCCACCACGCGGCGCAACTGGATCTCTCCCCACCGTCCGCGCACATTCGGAGTGCGCAAGGCGCGCACCAGGTTCCCGGTCTCCGATTGCAGCTCTTTTTGTGTAACGATCAGCGATTGAACCTGCGCCCTGAGGTCGCCATAGGCCTCGCCGCGCGCGATTTCCATTTGCTGAATCTGCGCGTCCACCTTGCTCAGCGATTCACGCACCGGAGTGACCAGATCGGCAACCGCTTTCTGACGCGCGTCGAGATCGCCCTTGGCTTCGCTCTGAAAGCGCTTCAGTGTTTCCTGCGCGATCAGCAGGAACGAAGAATTGTTGCTTTTGAGCGCGTCGGCGGCGAGCGCCTTGAACGCATTTTGCAGGTCGGTTGCGGCCCGATCGCCCGCTTTGCTGAGCAACTCAATCTTCTCGGTGCTGGTCTTTCGTTCCGACTCCAGCGCCGATTCCAGCCGCGCGCGACTCTCCACCAGCGTCCGCTGTTCCGCCAAAAGCCGCGCCAGATCGGCCTTTGCGGCCGCTAATTCCTTGTCCGTCAATGACAAGCGAGCGCGTATCCCGGCCGTGTGCGAACGCAGCGCCAGCCACGCAAGCACGACGCCAAACAACAGGCCAATGCCCCCACTGATCCCTAGTTCCATAGACCCCTGTAACTTCCCGACCTCACTACCAACCCCTAGCCTAGCACCAGCAACAAAGTTTGCGCCTGATTGAAGAACCGGACGCATTCGGGATTCATGGCAAGTGATTTTCGCCTGCTAGTCAAGCGCGTCATCCAGGGACGCTGTGGATAGGCCAGAACGATGGCACGAACATACAGATGGTTGTTGGCGTTCCTGATCGGCTTGTGCGCTGCGACTCTACCGCCAGCGACTCGGTTGCTGGCCTCGCCCGCGGCTAAGCCGGCCGATCCTCCAGTTCTAAAAGCCTCCGCAAAGGCAGCCGACATCTCCTTCGAAGCCTACGATTTTCAAGTCGAAGAACGGCTCTTGGCGTTGGCTAATCAGTCGCGACGCCAAGCCGGAGCGCCTCCCCTCACGATGGATGCAGGCCTTTCGCAAGCCGCCCGTCTACACGCGCAAGCCATGCTCGAAGCGCGGCGCCTCTCGCACCAGTTCGACGGCGAACCTGCACTGCCGCAGCGCCTCGCGTCGACTACGAATCTCCAACTAGAACAAGAGGGCGAGAACGTTGCGCTCGACTATGACGCCGAGCATGGGCATGAACATCTGATGCTGTCTGCGCCGCATCGCGCGAACTTGCTCAATCCCGCGTATAACGTGGTTGGCCTGGGCGTGGTTCGCAACGGAGATCGGCTTTACATTGTGCAGGATTTCGGCTCCGCCCTCCCCAAATATTCGTCCGCACAAGTCAAAGACCGTGTCGCCGCTGCCGTAAGTCAGCTTCGCCGAGGCGCCAGCCGAACCGGTCTGCAACGTCGTGACTGGCCAGGCGCTGATGATGCCGCTTGTTCCATGGCGCACGCCGATCGACTGGGAACAGCACCGGTACGTCGCGTCGCGGAAAACTACAACGTCCTCACCTTTACCAGCCTGCACCCCGAGAACTTGCCCGGCGAAGCGGCCCGCGTAGTCTCTGGCCGCAACTTGCGCAGTTATTCTGTCGGCGCCTGCTACGGCCGCAGCCATACCTACCCCACCGGCACCTACTGGATCGTCCTGTCGCTGGAGTAATAGATTGCCGCGCCGCGCTGTCCAGACTCCAGCTTGCGCTATGGGCTAAAATCATCCTATGGAAATCCGGCTTCGTCCTGAAGTGGCGGCACTCATTCGTCAAGACGTGGAACGCGGTCCCTATCAAACCATCGACGAATTTGTTGAGCGCGCAGTAGCTTTACTCCACGAGCAGGAAGTTTGGTTGGCCGAGCATCGAAGCGGGATCGAAACCAAGATTGCGGAAGGCTATGCATCGGCACAGCGAGGGGAACTGCTGGACGCTGACGAAGTGCGTTCAAGGCTGAAGCAGGAATGACCCCGTATCTCCGAATCCTCCATGCCGCGCGAAATTTATCATCTTTGTTGACGTAATCGCGGGATCGCAGCTGTCTGTTGACCCTTCGCAAAGAACTGTAAATCTTCTGGCTTTTTTTCCTCGAATGAGCCAAGCTAAAGCTGCGTCGCCAGCTTGGTCAGGTGCCCAATTCAGCCGATTGACGCGCGGTTGTGGCATTATCATCCTGGGGCCCTTCCAACTGGCAGTTCACCATAAAGCCACGTTCGAGATCCGGAGAATTTTGTAATGAAGCGAAGTGTCTTCCATTCCGCTGCTGCGGCGCTGATCGCGGGATCGCTGTTGCTCGTCTATCCGCTGACGGCAAATGCGCAGCGACATGGCGGTGCCGGCTCGGGAGGCGGCGGCATTTCCGCCATCACCCGCCCCAGCGGCGTTAAAGAAGAGGACACGCTAAAAGACTTTCATCAGGCCATGGCCGTGCAGGCCACCAGCCAGCAAACCGCGGAATTTCAGGCGCTGGTCAAAAGCACGGCGGCTGCCGAGTCTGACCTGCAAATACTTTTACAGCGAGTGCAGAAGGGAAGTGCGGACTCTGCCGATCGCGAGCCAATGGACAAATCCCTGGAAGATGCGCGCAACGGCACCAGGAAATTTGAAGCAGGATTTTCGCCGGCGCAGAAGTCGGGGCTGAAGGAGATCGCGAAGCGGCTGGCGAAAGCCGACGCCGACCTGGAACAAGAACAAAAGAAGATGGACGAGGGCCTGCAAGCGAAAGCGCCTGCCTCCGATGTGGCCGCGCGCGTCGAGACTCTCAGCAAAGCTTTGACCGATTTCTCCAACCAGCAACTGGCTTTGGGAAGGGAAATGAGCATCACCCTCGCCAACGGTCAGGACGTGGCCTTCGCTTTTCCAGAAGCGAATCATCCCGTTAAAATCGCCAACCAAACGATCAACGTCGGAGTATCGGGGGCGCTCGATCAGATCGCGGCGCAAGCTGGCCAGCGTACATTCAAACTCGAACTGGCTGCCAATCTCACCGACCTGCAACAGAATATTACCGAGGTGCTCCGGGCCCAACTCAACGTTTTGGAAGGTTGCGGGCAACGCGTCGCCATCCAACGGGCTACGCTTATGCCTTCGGCCCCGGCGGGTCTTTTGGTACTGCAATTACATTTTGAGCGCTGGACCTGCGCGGGCAGTCTTGGCCAGCAGGCTGCGACCGAGCTTGCTGAAGGCGATGGTAGTGTCGAGGTCAAGTTAACCGCGTCGGTGGAGAAGCCGAACGCGTTGAAGGTCGTCGCTACCATCGGCCGCATCAACGCCAGCGGCATGATGGCTGAAGCCCTCCGCTCCGGTTCGCTCGGCGATGACGTGCGTGCGACGATCGCGCAATCCGTTCTTTCCGCCGCGCAATCCGCCTCGGACTTCAATGTCGCGCTTCCGCCTGCGGTGCGCAATTCGGCGCTGATCCAGGGCGCAAGTTTCCAGGACGTCGGCGCCGGCAATTTGTCCCTGGTGCTCAACGGTCAGGTTGAAATGACGAACCAGCAAGCGGACTCGCTCGCTAGCCAACTGAATCAGGCATTGTCGGCGCAAGGAACCGTGCCGCGCTAGGCAATCTCTCTCATTCCTGCAACTGGATCGCTCTATGCTACCCTGAGGCAGCCCCTCGTCTGGCGCCCCACTCATGGGATCCTCCGCCCAAGTTCGCTTGCCTCAGACTCAACCGAACCGCATCCGCTTCGGCACCGCGGGCTGGTCCTACAAAGATTGGGACGGCATTTTTTATCCGTCGGGAATGCAGCACCGCAAGGTGCATCCCCTCGAATATCTGGCGCGCTTCTTCGATACCACAGAAATCAACACTTCGTTCTACGGACCGATCAAAGCCCAGCTCGCGAAAGTTTGGTGCCGCAAAGTCGCGGCCGTGAATCCAGACTTTCTTTTCACCGCCAAGCTCTATCGCGCCTTCACCCACTCGCCCAATGCCATGATGGAGCCCACCTCCGCCGCCAGCATTCGTCCCACCGACGAAGATGAAGCCCGCACCCGCGAAGGCCTCGACGTCCTCGCCAGTGAAGGCCGTCTCGGCGCGCTGCTCATCCAGTTTCCGGTCTCGTTCAAAAATACTTCGCTGAACCGCGAATATCTCGATCGCCTGCTCCGCCAGTTCATCGAGTATCCCCGAGTCGTGGAAGTGCGCGATTCCAGTTGGAACAACGACGAAACTCTCGCGGCATTCACCCACAAGAGCGTGGGCTTCTGCAACATCGATCAACCGGTGCTCGGAAAATCTCTTGCCCCCACCGAGCACGTGACCGCACCAATTGGCTATGTACGCTTGCACGGACGTAACTACGACCAGTGGTTCGATTCCGACAACCGCAACGATCGCTACAACTATCTGTACAACGAAAGGGAACTGGCCGGCTGGAAAGATCGCATCGCAAATGTTGCCGAGAAGGCGCAGACGACATACGTAATCACCAACAACCATTTCGAGAGTAAGGCTGGAGTCAACGCGCTGGAGTTGAAAGCGATGGTCACCGGCAAGCGAGTGGCAGCTCCGCCCACGCTGTTGCATAAATATCCAGAGCTAAGAAGATTCGCCGACCCCGCTGACGATTTTGATGGACCCGCCAACCCGCAATTGCCGCTGCTTGCCTGAGTGGATCACGCGTCTTATAACGAAACCCTCCACGCTGTTTCACGCTTGCCTCCGAAAATTGCATCCCTGATTCGGTTGCGGAGACTCGCGCCGTCCGTTGAGGAGGCCTCTATGGCGCAGAATTCCTCTAACCTCGTCCGGCGTGCTTCCACCTTAACCATCCTCTGGGCGTCTCGCTGATCTGTTTGGGCATGCTCGCTGTGGCAGCGCCGCTGTTTGCGGCGGTCGCTGTCACTTCCCTCATCGCCTGGCTGATCATTTTTGCGGGCGTAGTCCATATCGTTGTCGCCTTTCACTCGCATGAAGCCGGCAGCGTGATTTGACTCAACTCGTGCACGCAGGCCAAGTGGCGAAAGTGCAGACCGGTGGTGTCGCATACCTGGCCCACGTCGGCGGATTCATCTTCGGAGCCATCACGGCCCGCTGGTTCGAAGGCCCGGGTGCCCATCTCCGGGGAGCCGAGTGATCCGCAGAACGGCAAAACGTTTCGCCCTCATTGACCGCTTCCTGCACCGTCCGCGACCAACACTCCACACCTGCTATAATCACTATAGAGGCGGTTACCTCCTTCTCCTCATTCAGGTCTCTGACCTAAGCCAGTCCATCTGAAGCTCCTTTCCCTTAGGTTTTCGCGCGCCAGGAACCGATTGTTCCACTTCGGAACGCTTCGACTTGGAAGACGCAGAACTCGCCAAGAAGGGTCGCGGTTATGAGTGCAGCCGGTATTTCTCTCGATGTGCTGATCGTGTTGTTTTCGATTCTGCTGCTTCGCTGGATGCTCAGGCCAAAGCCTCAGGCCGCTCGGGTGGGATCGCAAAGGATGTGCCCATCCTGCGGATTGATCACCTCCCGCTTAAAGGCACGCTGCATGGAGTGTGGCAAACCCTTTAGTCCGGTGGTGTATTCGACTTCAAAAAAATGAACCGTCTTTTTTCGTCACGTGTTCTAGAACTTCTCGGCTAAGGAGATCACCATGAAAAACATCATGAAAAACATCAAATTTATTGTGAAAGTAAACCGCAGCGGCACTCGGGGGCCTTCCTATGTTCTGCGAGCTGATGCCACTCCCATCCACATGACGACCGACCGCAAGCTGGCGCTGCTGATGGGCAAATTCACCGCCGAAGATGCCGCCAAATCCCTGCAAACTTCCCAGTGCATCCCGGAACTGGTGTCCGTACTGGTGCCGGCTTAGCATTCGTGTCCCAGACTTAGCATTCGTGCTTAGACCTGGCATTGCACACGGGCGGGGCCGCTCAACAAAGGCGAAGTGTTCTTAATTCACGGCGTTTTAGTTTTTGACCGTCTGCTACCATCGGTTAGCAGCCAGAAGAAAGCTATGATGCGGTGGTATCACTTCGTGTCCTATTTTTTCGGAGGCGCATTCCTCGCCAACGCCCTGCCTCATCTCGGCAATGGGGTCTCGGGGCATGCTTTCCAAAGCCCCTTTGCATCGCCTCCCGGGGTTGGCTTGTCCTCCTCGATGGTCAATGTCCTATGGGGCCTCTTCAACCTCGCCGTCGGCTACCTGCTGGTCTGTCGTGTGGGCAACTTTAATCTGCGCAAGACCGAGCACGCGCTAGTCCTCGGGGCAGGCATCCTCATCATGTCGCTCATGCTCGCCCACACGTTCGCACGCCTCCACGGCGGCCTGTGATCCTTGACTCCTCTACTGTTTCCGCTCTTCGCACAATGCCGCCCACTTGCTCCAGATCGAACGCCGCGCGCCAAGGGCAATCACCTCAGACTCCGGTCTGGGGACCCCGATCGGCAGCGGAAGATTTTATCGCGAAAAAGATATCGCTAACTCTTTATTCTGGAATATTTTAGCCGTAAGTCGTGTGTTTGCAATATTTTGCGTGGATCAAGCGGTATCTGAGATTAGTAACTGCAACAGAATCAGGAATTTGCAGGATTAGGTCAAAAAAAACATTGGCGGCACCGACTCTTCGAAATGAACCCGAGCCGTTCACCGAAAGGATGCACACGACCGACCGGCCTCAGGCGCCAACCGCCGCGTGATCGGCCATTCGCTTCTTGTTGTAGCGTAGCGCAACGTTCATAAAGACGTCGCCGAGGGAGGTCTCAAAGCAGATCATCAGCGCTTCGGTATCTTCGCTGGTCTTGTCGCCTTCCTGCGTGGTGAGCAGGAGCGGGGGATGCACTCGGAAATGGAAGCCCTGGTCGTTGAGCGCGGAGATGGCATTACCCACGACCTGATTCGCCAGTTCGAAGATGGTTTCCTTGATCAGCGCGTCGGACTCGGGCAGTTCGGCGCCCGCATAATGGCTGGCGACCTTGACGGCCGTCTGGGGCTCGAGATCGAGGATGATTCGTCCCTCAATGTCGCCCGTCAGCGCGATCATGCCGGCCACGCCCTTGCGGCGGTAGGCGTCTTCTTCCATGGTGAGGTTGCCCACCTTGGTTTTGCCCTGCAACCCTTGCGACAACACGGCGTCCGCCGCATTGATGAAAGGCTGGATCAGTTCCATCTTCATCGGATTAGGCTCCCGCTCCGGCGGCGACCGCGACCGCCCCGTCTTCACCCAAAACGTACTTGATCACTTCGTACAGCACTTCCGGCTTCACCGGTTTCTGCACGAAATGGCGCGCACCCCGTTGCAGCGCCGCGACAATGTTTTCCTGGTAGCCGACCGAGGAAACCATGACGATGCGCGCTTCCGGATGCTGTTGGACGATCCGTTCGGCCGCTTCAATGCCTTCCATCTGCGGCATGGTGATGTCCATGAGCACAATGTCAGGATGCGTGCGGTCGAACTCGCTGATAGCGGTCAAGCCGTCTCCGGCTTCAGCCGCCACCTGCCCGCCAAACGTCTCGATCATGCGGGCCAGATTCTTGCGGGCAAACACGGAGTCGTCCACTACCAGGTAGCGGACCGGTTGGCCGTCTTTGCTGCGTTTTATCGATGCAAACTGCTCCATACGAACCTCCTCTTTCTACAGCTATCATGCCCGGCCGCCCCGCACCAGATCACGCTGGTCACGAGTACGTGCCGCCCTCGAAATTAGTTTCCGGCCCGCATTGCCCGGCCGGTCGATCCCATCGAACCTGTCGCTCCCGTCGCGCCCGCTCGTCCGCACAAGGACTGCAGCGTCGCTCCCATCACATCCAATCCCACCACGCGAACGGCATATCCTCGTTCGATCGCCGCCTTGGGCATGCCAAACACCACGCAGGATTCTTCGCTCTGCGCCAGCGTCATGCCGCCCAGCTTCTTAATCGCTCCCAAGCCTTCCGCGCCGTCGTCTCCCATGCCAGTCATCAGCACCCCGATCGCTTGCCCGCGAAACTCTTCAGCCACACTGCGCAACAACACGTCCGCGCTGGGACGGTGACCGTTCACGCGCGGTTCGTCCGAGAGCACGACAACGTCGCCCAATGGCAGGCGCTTCACCTTCATGTGCCGGCTGCCGGGACAGATCAGCACTCGGCCGGGTTGCAACACGTCGCCGGATTGCGCTTCTTTCACGCGCAGCGGACAAACCTCGTCCAGGCGCCGCGCGAACATGTCGGTAAAGCCTTCCGGCATGTGCTGCACCACCGTGATCGCCCCGGGAAAATCCGCGGGCAGTTGCGACAGTACGTATTCCAGAGCCTGCGGACCTCCGGTGGAGACTCCGATGGCAACGACTTTGTTCGGGGATGCCGAAGACGCCGGCAACTTTTCCGGTTTCGGAGGAATGCCCGACAGTATGCGCGGCTTCAGCTTACAGTCCGCCGCGGCCTTGATCTTGACAATCAGTTCGCGCGCCGTCTCCACCATGTGCGCGGTGGCATCTTTCGGCTTGGGAACGAAGTCGAAGGCGCCCAGGCCCAGCGCCTTCATGGTGATCGTCGCTCCCTCGGTGCTGTGCGAGCTGAACACGATCACCGGAACCGGATGGCGCCGCATGATTTCCTTCAAGGTATCGATTCCGTTCATGCCCGGCATTTCCAGGTCCAGCGTGATCACGCCCGGTTTCAGCTCCTCGATTTTCTTCAGGCAGAAAGAGCCATCCATGGCGGTTCCGACGACTTCTATGGAATCGTCGCCGCCCAGCATCTGCGGAATCAGCTTGCGCATGAGCGCCGAATCGTCCACCACCAGCACTCGTATGGGTCTGTTCATCCTCATGCCTGACCTCCCACGGCGGGTGTCATAGCCAGCCGCATGCGGTCGGTCGCGGTGAGCAGCAAACCGGAATTGGTCTGTACCCCAACCTGGGGCCGCCAGCGCGCCACGTGCTCGACTACCGCGGGCAGATTCAAAATCAGCACCACGCGGCCGTCGCCCAGAATGGACGCCCCAGAGACCAGATCTGTGGAGAATGTCTGGTCGTCGAGCGCCTTGATTACCAATTCTTCTTCCCCTTCGAGCGCGTCGACGATCAAGCCGTACTTCCTCTCTCCAGCGGTTATGACCAGCACAAAAAGCTTGGACTTTCGGTCTCGCTCCCCTACCGGGCGCCCCAGCCGCAGCAGCGGCAGAACCTGGTTTCGCAACTGCAGCACTTCGTAGTTGTCGACCTGGTGAACTTCGGTTTCAAAAGTGCGCGAGATTTCCAAGACTGCGTTCAGCGGAATGGCGTACAAACGCTGCTCCACCCAGAACAGCAGCGCCTTGATAATCGCCAGCGTCAAGGGCAGCTTCATGCGGAAGGTAGTGCCTTTTCCCGGGCGTGTCTCCACGCTGATGGAAGCCTTCAGCCGGTGCAACACGCTTTGAACCACGTCCATGCCAACGCCGCGGCCGGAAACTTCAGTGACTTCATCGGCGGTGCTGAAGCCGGGACGAAAAATGAAATCGAAAATTTCGCCATCGGTCATCCGCGCGGTTTCCTCGAGCGTTGCCATGCCGAGCTCAATGGCTTTCGCGCGAATCTTTTGGGCGTCGATGCCGCGCCCATCGTCCGCTACTTCTACGATTACCTGATTGCCCTGGTGATACGCATTCAACCGGATAACGCCGTGCGGCGCCTTTCCCAGCTTGCGGCGTTCGTCGGGCGATTCAATGCCGTGGCTAACCGCGTTGCGCACCAAATGCGTAAGCGGCTCCGCGATGGCATCGAGAATCCCTTTGTCGAGATCGGTGTCTTGCCCGCTGATGTCGAGTTCGACTTCGCGCCCGCATTGCCGCGACACATCGCGTACCATGCGCGGAAACCGCCGGAACAACTGGTCGACCGGAACCATGCGAATCTTCATGACCGAGCGCTGCAGGTCGTTGAGCACGCGCGCCTGGAATCCCATGGCGTCGGCAAACTTGCCGCGCAACGCCTCTTTGGGAAATCGCTGGGAGAATTCATTCAGCGCCTGCTGCAACATCGACTTGCCGATAATCAGCTCGCCTACCAGGTTCAGCACGTTGTCGATGCGCCCAGCATCGACTCGCAGAATGTTTTCGAGCATGGAAGGCGCGGACACCGGCTCGGGCATGGCGGGAGCGGCAGCTTCCAGCGTCGCTGTTGGCTCCAACTCGGTCGTCGCGGCAGCTTCCGGAGCAATCGCTCCGAGTTTTTCTTCGATCGGCCCCGCGGTGTCAGGTTTCTTTGCCGAGGCCGCATCCAGCAGCATCTCGACGACGACTTCGCCGGTGATAGTTGGAATCCGGCACTTGGCCGCGATTTGTTCCGCCGTCTGCACGCTGGCCAGCACGAACTCCACTTGCTTGGCCGCCGCCGGCGATTTCGCGTCGGGCCGAACCGCGAGAACGGGCCCCATCACGCCGATGGCGTTGTGCACCAGTTGCCGTCCCGCGATTGGCATGGCGCAGTGCGGGTCGATCTTTACCACCACGTGGTAAACATCCTGCCCGCTGGCCTGCGCCCGCGTCATGGCCAGGTTCTCGTATTCGGTCCAGAGAGACGCGCCTTTCGTAGAAGTCAGGGAAACCGAATTCTTGACAGCAGATGTTTTGGATTCGGCTGCTGCTGATTTCCGCGTGCGTCGAGTTTTTGCCGGCGCGGGCGCCGCTGTCAAGTCCGCGATCCGTTTGCTCAAAGTTTTAGTCGAAGGCAACTTCTTCCCGCGATGATAGGCCGCGATCATAGCGGCAAACACGTCGGCGGCGGCGAAGGCGATTTCCGCCACGGCCGCCTGGGTCGTGGTGCCTTCAAGCGACAACGCATCCTCGAACTGGTGCGCCAGTTCGCTCAACTCGCGCAGGCCGCAGGCTGCCGAGTCGCCTTTCAAGGTATGCACCGTACGCCGGATTACGCGCACGATCTCCTCGTCGCCGGGTTTCTTCTCCAGCTTCAGCGCCTCGTCGTTGAGCGCCTGCAGCAGTTCCTGCGAAGTCTCAAAGAAGAGCTCCCGTAGTTCTGCGCCGCGCTCGTCTGGCGAATCGGTCATGCTTACTCCCGCACCTCAAGCCGCTGGTACGCCGTTCCACTGTCCTTGTGAACCATCTGAAACTTGTTGGTCAGGCCCAGAAGACTCTCGGCGTGGCCCACAAATAGATAGCCTCCGGCGTTTAAGCAGCGATAGAACTTCTCGATCAGCCGCTTCTGCTCGGCTTCATCGAAGTACATCATCACGTTGCGGCAGAAGATCACATCGTTGCGCTGCGGCAGATATTCCGTCTTCAGATTGTGAAAATCGAAGTGCACCATCTCTTTCAATGGCTTCTTGACGGCGTAACGCTCCCCGACTTTGTCGAAATAACGCAGGCGGTAGCCGTAATCCACGGTCGCCATCTGGGTGTCACCGTAGGTGCCGTCCTGCCCCGCGCGCAAGACCGAGTAGCTGATGTCGCTGGCCAGCACTTCCACCCGCCACGGCGGCGGGATCAGGGGCTTAGGCAGCGGCAATTCCACGGGCAGCGGATTGCGCAGGTAGTAGTACGCCAGCGCGTCCGTCACCAGCATCGCCAGGGTGTAAGCTTCCTGGCCCGTCGAGCAGCCGGCGCTCCAGATGCGGATCGAGTATTCGCGCCGCGAGCTTTTATGCTTGAACAATTCATCGAGCACGGTCTTCTGGAAAAGATCCAACTGCGCCTTGTGGCGGAAGAAGCTGGTCTCATTGACCGTGAGATTCTCCAGCAGCTTGGCCAGTTCGTCCTTGCCCTGATGGCTGATCAGCAGGCGGTAGTAGGCATAGAAGGAGTCGAGCCGGCATTCCTTCAAGCGGCGCAGCAACCGGTCCTGGAGAAAATGGGTGCGGCGTTCGTCGAACGCCATGCCGCACTCCTGGTAGACGAGCGCCTGCAACAGCTTCAGTTCCGCTTCCGTCAGTATGGGAGCTGGTGCGGCTCCAGTTGTGCTCATGCGCTGTCCCGTGTCGTGGTCTTGAATCTCATGTGTACAGGTTTTAATGTTTCAATGTTTCAAGGTTTCAAACCCTGAAGCATTAACCAATTTGGCGCTTGTTAGTCCTTGAAACCTTGAAACCTTGCCTCTCGTTCACTTGGCCGCCGCGCCCCGCGCCTCAGGTTTCTTTTTCTCGCTAGTCTCGGCTTTAATCTGCAGGCTCTCCGGCGCCAGCAGCTTGCTCATATCGAGCAGTACCACCAGGCGGCCTGAGACCTTGCCCAGCCCGGTTACACAGTTCAAGCCGCCATCCTGAAAAGCGGCGGGTGGAGGTTCGACCGCTTCCGCGGGAATCTTCAATACTTCCGAGGCTGAATCCACAATCAATCCCGCCAGCCGACCCGCGTGCTCAACCACCAGGATGCGATTGTGTTTGCCAATCTTGGCCTGCTTGTCTCCGAAGCGCTTGCGCAGGTCCATCACCGAAACGATCTTGCCCCGCAGGTTAATCACTCCCTCCAGATAATCGGGCGCGTCCGGCACGGCCGTAATCTCCGGGACGCGCACAATCTCGTGCAGGGAAGTGATGGGGACGCCGTAGGTCTCACGCCCCACCTTGAAGCCCACGATATGAAGTTCGCGATGCATAGTTTCAAGCTCTGCTTTCAGCTGCCAGACCCGCCAGACTCAGAACTGCGTCCCCGCCGCCGCCCGGCGAACATTTCGGCCGGATGGCTCCTGACTGGACTGGCTGGACTGGCTGGACTGGCCACGCGAAGCCTCCGCCAAGGCAAAGCGGTCGATGAACTCCAGCAGGCCGCGCGACATCTTCGACATCTGTTCCGACGAGGCCGCCAGCTCGGTTGATCCGGACGTGGATTGCTGCACCAGTTCGCGCATCCGCTCCATGGCTTTGACCACGGCCTGCGCTCCCGAAGCTTGCTCTTCCACTGCCGAGTTGATTTCGTGCGTGATTTCATTCAGCCGCGTGGTGGCGCGCGCGATTTGCGACGAGCCGTGCGACTGTTCGTTGGTGGCCGCGCCAATCTCCTGCGCGAACTTGTAAACTTCGGTGACCACGTTCGAAATCTTGCGCAGCGCCGCGTTCAGCTCTCCACCGAGTTCCAGCCCTTCGTTGACGATGCTGGTGGAGCGGTCCATGTTTTCGACCGCCTTGCGCGCTTCCTTCTGAATGCTCTGGATCAGTTCGGAAATTTCCTTGGTCGACTGCGCGGATTTCTCCGCCAGCTTGCGTACTTCGTCGGCCACCACCGCAAATCCCAGGCCGTGTTCTCCGGCGCGTGCCGCTTCAATGGCGGCGTTCAGGGCCAGCAGGTTGGTCTGCTCGGCGAGATCGTCGATAACCTCGATGATCTTGCCAATATCGTCGGCGCGTTGTCCCAGGGCTCCAATGATTTGGCCAGAAGAGGTAATGGTGTTGTTGATGCGGTTCAGGCCGTCGGTCGCCTTCTCCATGGTGCCAATGCCATTGTGCACTTCCTCGCGCGAGCGGTTGGAAATGTCGAGCAGCACCTTGGCGGTATCGGCCACGCGCTGAATGGAAGCTACCATCTGATCGATGGAGGCCGAAGTTTCGCTGACGCTGGAGGCTTGCACCTGCGTGCTCTTCACCATGTTCTGCACGTTCACGCTCATCTCGTGCATGGTGCTGGTGACTTCATCGATCGCGGAAGACGCTTGCAGTCCGATCTTGGCCGCATCGTCGGACGCCCCCGCTACTTGATTCGAAGCGCTGGCCACTTGCGAGGAGGCATCGCGAACGCTGCGCACGAGGCCGGCCAGGCCGTCGACCATGCGGGCGAAGGCATTGCCCAGCGTGTCGTGCGTGGAACGCGGTTTCACTTCCAGAGTCAGGTCGCCTCCAGCGATGGATTCGGATACTCCCGCCATCTCCTTGAGATAGGTGACCATCTTGTGAAAGGTGCGAGACAGTTCGCCGATCTCGTCGTCGCGGCTCATGTCGATGTTGTGTTCCAGATCGCCAGTGTTGCCAATGCCGCGCGCCACATTCATCAGGTCGCTGAGCGGCTGGGTGATCGACTTGGCGGTGCGGTAAGCGATCACGATGCCCAAAGACATCGCGATCAAAGTACCGATGGCAGAAATGCCGATGGTCCAGTTCGCCGCGCTCGTATCCGAACTGCGGCGCTCGTCCACTAGTTTGTGGTTTTCACTGTCAGCGACATCTAGTGAATCGGTGGAATTCTTCACCCATGAAGACGCGTCTTTCTGCAAGTAGTAGATCTGTAGTTCAGCGACGGTGGCGTTACCGGAGTCGACATCTTTCCGTTTGTCGATCAGTGGTTGGGCGAATTCCTTGCCCCACGCCTGTTCCAGCTGTTGCACCTTTGTGAGGGCGTTCTTTACCTGTTCGGCATTTGCCAGGTCCTTGCCATGTTCCAACTTGTCGCTCAGCATGCGTAGACCGTCGTTCATGCGGTCCACTTCGCGGGTGTCGCCGCTGAGCAGGTAATTGCTCAGATAAAGGCGGTTCTGCATCATCTGGAAACGCACCGCGTTGGTGCTGTCAGCCAGTTCCAGCGAGGCGCTAGCGGCGGCCTTGGCGGCGTGCTCGCGCAGAACGGCCGAAAGGTTCACAAGGAACAGCACCAAAACTAAGCATAGGACGATGCCGAAATTCGTATATAACTTCTTGCCGATTGTCATCCCTGTCTCCCCTGCTGCCAAGCCACTAGTGCGGCTCAAACTTAAAGTCGATCACTCCCGAACTCTCGGCCGATGCCGGTTCGAAGCGCCATTTCCTGGCGGCGTCGAGAGCAGCCGTCGCCAGCACCGGGTGTCCACCCACGATGTGGGCATCTTTCACCGCACCGTTCTGCCCCACCACCACTTGAATCTTGACCGTACCCGCAATGTTCATCTTCCGCGCGAGATCCGGGTACTGCGGCTGCACCTTGCTTTTCGCCCGGCGCATGATCTCATCGCTCTGGGCTTGTTGCGCCCCCACTCGCACAGGGCCAACGACGACCGCCAGAGTTGCTACTGCCAACAAAGTCGCTAGTATTCTTCGAGACACAATTCCTCCTCGCTTCGAGAAGATCGTGAACAGAACTGTGCAACGCCCGGGCCAAGCACGGGTTATTGAAAAAACGAAAGTAATGGTCGGTATGTCTAATTAATTGAAACACTTAGAACGACCAGGGGAAGTAATTGGGCGAGTTTGTAAAGTTAGGTCTGTCTCATTCTTGTCCGATAGCTGTATGCTTCTCACTGTGAGACGAAATCTCATCTCTGTCTCGGGATTTGACACCAACGGCACCCCATCCCCCATTTCCCTTGACTCAAATTGAGATGACGGATACTTTCCCAAATAGATTCAAGCACTTGTGAATCGCGAATCCTATTCTCCCAGTTTCGGCGCGGCATTCAGCCTTCCTGAAGGCAGTCCGGTCATTCCGCCGGAGCGAAGTTTTGTCGCCGGGTCGGACGAAAGCTTTCAGAAGCTGCTCTTACGAATTGCCGCGAAAGCCGGGGAGCGCTCTCCCGCCCATGAACTGATCCACTTCTTCTGCCAGGCGACCCGGGAATTCTTTCAAGTCTCCGGCGTCTATTTCTGGCGCTGCCATTTCGCCGATGAACTGGTGGGAGAACAGGGATATGGAAAGTTCGCAGACCGTTTCGTCGGCCTCAGGCTGCGCCCCGATCAGAGTGCGGTTACCGCGGAAGCCGTGCGGCAAAGACGGACCATCTTCGCCAATCACGTGAAGTCGGTGGCCTTTTCGGCTGCAACCGAATTTGAGGCCCGTTCGCTGATGGCCGTACCGCTCATGGTCTTGAACGAGGTGATCGGAGCGATCACTTTTCTGCACGATTCAAACGAAGCCTTTTTTAATGACGACCTCGCGGCTCAGGCCACGATTGTTGCCGGCCAACTGGGAAGCCTGCTGGAAGCGGCGCGGCTGAATGAAACTTCGCGCGAGGAATATCGCCGCGCCGAAATCCTGGCCGATGTTGCCCATGTTCTGCACGGCGCGCCCGACGTCTCGTCGGTGATCGAAGCCCTGGCGGACCGCCTCCGGTTGCTATTGCGGACGAAGCTGGTTTGCGTATTGCTGCGGCGCGAGGGGCCCTTTGAATTGAAGGCGGTCTCAGCCGAGAATCCACAGCTGGCAACTTCGGCGCGCGCCCGGCATGACCGGCAAACCCTGCGCTTTGCGGCTGACCTGGCGCAGCGCGCGGTGGCCGCTGGAGAACCAGTCACGCTTTCCATAGGAGCCGACGTCCATTCGCTGGGAAATCTGGTTTCTCCCGGAATGCTGATCGCCGCTCCCTTCCGCACCTCGCGTACCCAGGGCGCAATCCTTATCTATCCGCGGGCGGAGGGCGTTTTCAGCGCGGAAGAGAAGGCGCTGGTCGCGGCGATTGCAGGTTTTGGCGCCGTCGCCGTGGCCCACGCCGAACTGCATGCCACGGCGCATGCGCAGGCCCACGAGCTTTACCAGTTGCTGGAGATCTCTTCCGAACTCAGCTCGAGCGGCGATCTCGATCATTTCCTGCAGGCCTTCGTGATCCGCGCCTCCGATTTTTTAGGATTTGGCCGCTGCGTAATCGCCTTGGTAGAAGATGGCCAGTTCCGCGTCCGTTATGGCGTCGAAAAAGGCGAGCCGCGAAGCATGGACACGGCGATCCCGGAAGGCTTGGCGACGCGCGCCCTGCGCTCCAAAGAAGTCTTCTGGACCGACGAGGCCAGCCGGATTCCGGGGATTAATCTGGACGCGGTTACAAAATATAAGATTCACCAATTCCTTGCCGTACCGCTGGTGGCAATGAGCGGACGGGTGCTGGGAATGTTCGGAGTTCTTGACCGTCTCGATGGCACGGGGATTTCTCAAGAGGACATTCGACGTGCCCGCGCGCTATCGAACCAGGCGGCGGTCATGCTGGAAGTTGCCAGCAATCTGCATCTTTCCGAGCAACACCGGCGCCGCGCCGAGGCTTTGATTGAGCTGGCCAGCGAAATTGAGGGTACTCTGCACCTGCCGGAGTTCGCTCGCCGCTTTGTGTCGCGGACCGCGGAACTCACCGCCTCGCGCGTCGGGATTGCTCGCCGTTTGGCAAGAGGGCCGCTGGCAGATCGCCGCATTGCAGAACGGGGCGGAAGCGCCTGCGCAACTCGCCGGTGCGCTGGCCTCCGGGACATCTCTAAGCGCGGCTGCCGCGGGCACAGGGCTAAGAACTTTGCCCTCCGCCGAAAGTCTTTTTACAACATCTGAGAATTCGCCGAAGCCTCGTAGCAGCCCGCTGCTCGAGCAAGGGCTGGAACGCACGCTGGGTGCGGCGCTCAGCCGATTTGTGGCGGCCCACACTGCGACGGTCGCGTCTGGGTCCGCGGAAGAAATGCTCGGCGCAGAAGCCGCCTTTAGCCTGCGGTGGGACGATTGCACCCTGGTGCGCCTGACTCATGCCGACGGGGAATTGGCTGGGCTTCTGTGTCTTTCAGGAAGGTCCTCGCCCTTGCAGGAGGAAGACCGCAAATTTCTGGGATCCATGGCAAGTCATGCCGCGCTGGCTCTGGCCAATGCTCGTCAATTCACGCGGGTCGAGCACGCGAACCGGCATTGGATGGAAATCTTCGACGCCATCACCGACTTCATCGTGGTGCACGACCAAAGCGATAACGTTCTGCGCGTGAATCGCTCGCTGGCGGAGATGATCGGCGTCCCGGCAAAAGAACTGATTGGCGTGAATATGCGGGCTCTGATGGCGCTGACCAGCGACACTGCTTCCTATTCCTGCCCATTCTGCCGCGCCATGGCCGACGCTTCGGATGAATTCGCGCACCCCGTATTCGATCGCACTTATCTGGTTTCGACTTCGCGGGTGCATGCCGCATCCGACGAAGGACTGCAGACCATTCACGTCTTGAAGGATATCTCAGACCGCCGCGAGGCCGAGCGGCGTTACCGGGAACTCTTCGACAACATTCAGGAAGGCCTATTCTTCAGCACGCCCGGCGGGCGATTTATCGAAGTCAACGACGCCATGGTGCGGATGCTGGGATATTCGAGCCGCGAAGAATTGCTGCAGATCGACATTCCGACCCAACTCTATTTTTCGCCGGAACAGCGCGAACAGCATTCTGAAGCGATGAAAGAGAGCGGAAGCCTGCGTAATTTCGAGGCGACATTGCGGCGCAAGGACGGGTCTGCCATTCATGTGCTGATCAATGCTTTTGGTCTGTACGACAATATGGGCCGCCTGCTGCAGATTCGCGGGTTGATGCTCGATGTGACGGGGTTGCGCACCTACCAGTCGGAGTTGCACCGCGAGCGGGATTTTTCCAGCAAGATTCTCAACAACACGCAGAGCATGATTTTGGTGGCGGATACGGCAGGACTGATCAGCTATGCCAACCGCCGCTGGTACGGCGCCGGCTTCGAACAACGCGATCTGTTAGGCCGGCCGTTGCTCGAATTGGCCGCACCCAGTTATGTCCGCGCTTTAACCGAGGCTCTGCAGAGCACGTTAAATGGCCAGCCAGTCGACAATCTGGAGTTACAGATCGTACGCGACCAGGGATCTACTGGGAAGTTCTCGGCGAATCTCAGCCCCATGCGCGACGAGCAGGGCGCGATAACCAGCATCGTCGTGGTGCTGACCGACATCACCGATTCCGCCGTGCTGCGCGACAAATTGGTACATACGGAGAAAATGGCGGCGGTGGGACAACTTGTTTCCGGCGTCGCCCATGAGGTGAACAACCCGCTGACCGCAATTCTCGGATTCGCCGATTTGCTGATGGAGAATCCTGACCTGCCCGAAACCGCGCGCAAAGACATGCGAGTGATTCTGCAAGAGGCGCAACGCACCAAGCAGATTGTGCAGAACCTGCTCAGTTTTGCCCGCCAGATGCCGCCGCAGCGCAGTCCCGTGCAATTGAATTCGATCCTGCGCCGCACCGTGCAGTTGCGTTCTTATGATTTCACCAACCACGGCATCGACATCGTGGAGCATCTGGATGAGGGACTGACTGAAGTGATGGGCGACCCGCATCAGTTACAGCAGGTGTTTCTCAACATTCTCAACAATGCCTACGATGCCGTGCACGACATTGGGCGCCCGGCTCGCATTGAGATCATGTCGACCAAAGCCGGAGACACGGTAGAGGTTTCGTTCCGCGACAACGGCAACGGGATCTCCGATCCCGACAAGATTTTCGATCCATTCTTCACCACCAAGGAAATCGGGAAGGGTACGGGCCTCGGGCTTAGCATCTGCTACGGCATTCTGAAAGAACACGGCGGCGAGATTCTCTGTCATAACAACGCGGGCGGCCATGGCGCTACTTTCATTGTCCGCCTGCCCGCAAGCCCCCACACGGCGTCGTTAGGTGTGGGAGCGGGAGTGAAACCATCATGAGCCTACCAGCGCTAAAACCTCAACTTCTGCCAGTGCTGCTTGTCGAAGACGAACCTGCCGTCATGGCCTACGTGCAAGCCGCCCTGGAGCGCAGTGGATATCCAGTGGTCTGCTGCGAGTCGGGAGTGGACGCCCTGCGCTTGCTGGAGAATGGAGAGTTTCTCGGAGTGGTCTCGGACATGCGTACGCCGGGCGGCGTCGATGGAGGACAGGTGCATGCCTGGCTGGTGCGCCATCGCCCCGATCTGGCGTCGCGAATTGTTTTCATTACCGGTGATATCGCCAACGAAGAGACTGTAGCTACCCTGCGTCAAACCGGCGCGCCTTGCGTGGAAAAGCCGTTTCGCGTACAGCAGTTCATCGACGTGGTCACAAAAACTTTTGGGAAGACGGAATGAATAACGCCGGCAACAAGGAAGATTTTCGAATTCGTCTGTTAATCGTCGACGACGAGCAAAGTATTCGCAAACTCTGCGTCACCGTCGGCGAGGCGCTCGGCTTCATCTGTCTGGAGGCGGAGAGCGGCGAATCGGCTCTGGCCCTGCTCGAAGAGCAGTCGGTCCATATGGTGCTGAGCGACATGGTAATGCCCCACATGTCTGGGCTGGAGTTCCTGGAGAAAGTGAAGAAGCTGTTGCCGCGCACTGAAGTCGCTCTGATGACTGGGCACGGATCGATTGAGACGGCGGTGCAGGCCATGAAACTCGGCGCCTACGACTACATCACCAAGCCGTTCTCTCCGTTAGAGGAATTGCGGCTGTTCCTGCGGCGCATGGCCGACAAGATTCGACTGGTGGAGGAGAACGAATTCTTGCGCCAGCGTACCGATTCGGAAACCGCGGTACACGGCATCGTCGGCTCCTCGGTACGAATTCAGGAAGTGTTGCGCATGGTGGCCCGACTGAAGGACACGCGCACTCCGGTGCTCATCTACGGCGAAAGCGGGACGGGGAAGGAACTAGTGGCTCGCGCCATGCATTTTCGCGGCGCGTTTTCCGGCCGGCCTTTCGTTGCGGTCGATTGCGGATCGCTGGTCCCGACACTGATCGAAAGCGAACTCTTCGGCTACGAAAAGGGAGCGTTCACCGGAGCATTGAAATCGAAGCAGGGACTGTTTCAGGCTGCCGACGGGGGCACGATTTTTCTGGATGAAGTCGGCGAACTGCCGCTCGAGCTGCAGGCCAAACTGCTGCGGGTGTTGCAGGAAAAAGAAGTCCGTCCGGTGGGCAGCAACCAGAGAGTGAAGGTGGATGTCCGCGTGATCGCCGCCACCAACCGCGATCTGGAGGCGGCCTACAAGAACGGAACTTTCCGCAAGGATCTCTACTTTCGGCTGAACGTCGTGACTCTCTACGTTCCCGCACTGCGCGAACGGCGCAGCGATACTCCCATGCTCGTGCACTGGTTCCTCGAACGCTATGCTCCCGGCGCGGAATTGCACGTGACCAGTGCGGCGATGAGAGCTCTAATGCAGTACGACTGGCCGGGTAACGTGCGGGAGTTGGAAAACTGCGTGGAGCGCGCGGTCGCGCTGGGCAACGGACGGACTATCGATTTAAGCGACCTGCCGCCATCGATTGCTTCGGGGGCTGGAGGCGAGGTGCACACGCCGGTCGCGCCGTCCGGGAATATGGCCGTTCTAGATCCTGACCTGGTCGTGGTGCAAGCCGTTCCCGAAACGCCGCGGATCCCAGTGTCGACTACCGATCTCGAAGACATTGAACGCGCCACGATCCAGCGCGTCTTCCAGCAGGTCAAAGGGGATAAAGCCCTCGCCGGACGCATGCTCGGCATCAGCCGCGCCACCCTCTACCGCAAATTGAAACGCTACAACATCGGCATGGGAGCAGCGGAATCCGGATCGACCAGCCACACGCTGCAGTAGGCGCAGCCCGCGCCGTCTGAATCCAACAGAGCACTCATTTGATCGCGCGGTACTTTTTCAAAATCTCTACCGTTCTTTCAATGGGCAGAGCGTCGATTGTATGTCCATTGCTGGTCGTTGTAGTCGCCTTAAGCATCGAGTTGTATACAGCTTCCTCCGTGGCTTCGATCGCGGCCTGAAAGAGCGGCGACATGGCGTCGTTCGTTACCAGCTGAACGGTCCTGGTTGAAGCTTTGTCCTGGGAATGGATTCGCACCTGCGCCGCCGTCGAGAACGCGATCGCGTAGTCTCCGCTGCCGTTTGAGCCGGAGGCTCCGGTGCGCGCCAGGCCCATCCACGCTCGTGCAGCCAGCCGTTTCAAGTTGCGCGAATCGAGTGGCGCATCGGTCGCGACTACCATCATGCACGATCCGTCGGCCTTGTCTTTCACGTTGCCAACCCCGCTGTGGGCCTGCTCTAGTTCCTTGCGCAGATAGTACTGCCCCAACTCCTGGCCTACAGGAGCACCGGCAATGGTGAGGACGCCGCCGAAATTGGTTTGTACCAGGACGCCGACTGTATATCCGCCGAGATTGGACGGCATTCGGCGCGATGCAGTCCCAATGCCGCCTTTCCAGCCAAATGCCACTGTCCCGGTGCCAGCGCCTACGGCGCCCTCCTCGACTGGACCACTTTTCGCGCCCTTGACCGCGGCGACCACGTCGTCGGGCGTGATCGGGCGGCTGCGAATGTCACTCAGCCATCCATCGTTGGTTTCGCCGACCACGACGTTGATCGACAAAACATCCTCGTTGCCGGGCAGTGACAACAGGTATCCCGTCAGCGCGTCCGCCACTTGCGGCACGCTTGTTGTGGCCGTCAGCAAGATCGGCGTCTCAATGTCGCCCATCTCCTCTACCTGCGTCGAGCCCGCGAGCTTCCCGAAGCCATTACCCACAAAAATTGCGCCGGGAACTTTCTCGCGGTAAAGATTGCCGGCGTGCGGCAGGATGGCAGTCACGCCGGTGCGTATGTTGTCGCCGCGAATGATGGTTGTCTGTCCGACTTCGACGCCAGCAACATCGGTGATCGCGTCCAGCGAACCCGCGGGCAGAACGCCAACCTTCAGTTGCAGGTCTGAGGCCCGAGGGCGTGCTTGGCCCGTGCTGGACTGACCGCCCGCGAAAGTGGTCCCTATGATTAAGGTAGCGACGGCAAGAAACTTCCCGGTCGTGAGAATAGAAATCATGCGTATGGAAGTCATGCGCATAGAATACGATCAATTCTCGTCCGTCACGGTCGCAGTGAAAGATACGTGGCCTCACTGCGGACAGTGAGATTGGGTCTCATCCTGAGACGCCATGCAAGTCGTTCCTAATAAAACGCTGTCATTGTCGGCGCTAAGCCACTGAAAACGCATTCACCTGAGTTCTAGCCCTTTCGTTCCGAGCGATGGCTGCCGCGTTGCTCCTCCTTTTCTGAATCGTGGACTACGGCTTCCCGCACCAAATCTTTCGAACCTGGAAGAAGGGAAGCCTGATCCGCATTTTGAATCAAGGCTGAGTTGAATTAGAGGACTTGTATCCATTGGCACAGGAAGCTACAGCTACGGCCCGTACCGCACCGAACGCCAGCATCGTGGCGGGACTCGCTCGTTTTTTCCAGGAAGCGACGCCGGTGCGGATGCGAGTTCAACTGGCCCGGCTCATTCCAGGCAGCGACTCTGCCAGCGCGGCTTTCACGGAAAGTATCATCCTTGAATTCGGCACGCCGCGCGAAGTTCTGTTCGAGTGCATCACGGCTTTGGAGTTCGGAGATAACCTGCGCTTGCGAGACTCCGACGGTGCGTTCGACGTGACCGCGTCTGTCGTTGCCGTGCAATATCACCCTCACAATACGGTCGTGGCCGCGCGTTTTCTGAAAGAAGTGCCCAACTGGATCGTAAAATCATGACTCCTTCCACACCCGAGCAGGACCTTGCAGCCCAATGGAACTCGGCCCGCCGCTTGTATCCCATTTATTTCGAACTGGCGCGGGAGTTCGCCATTGAAGTGAAACCGTGCGCCGAGCTTGAAAGCGGCGTCGAAACCCCCGGCAAAGAAACGGTCGAACTGGCCAATCAATGGCTGGACGAATTGGACCAGCACATCCAGGTGCACCAGATGCGCCAGTTCCTCCAGACCAGTTCTCAGACTACTCCAGATGGATTCTTATGTTTGCTGCAACGCTTCCTGGGAAAGACGGTCAAGACCGACGTCATGCGCGACAAGGTGGATTTTTTGCTGGTGCAGTATTTCAGCCAGCTTGCGCCCGTCGGAGTGGCCGATACCGAGGTCGATCTGTCCTACGTCGCTCACTCCCTTGAGCCAATTCTGGGCGAGGTGGAACTGAAACCCCCGGTTTGGCTGAATGCGCTCGACCGCGTGTTAGAGGCGGCGCGGCGTTGCCGTTCGCTGGACGAGCTTCTGCATGGCGGGATTCTGGAGCAGGGGCGCAAGGCCAAGGGGCTGGCGGGGGATTTGTTCTATTTGCCCGTGGCGTTGGTGGCTTTCACTCGATTCGGCTATCTCATGCGCCGAACATTTTTCCGGCTGATGCTAGCCGATCTCAACACCATACTCGAGGGCCTGACCGAACTGGAAGATAAAGGAGTGACGACCATCGATTGCCGGCGCGCCCAGTTCTCCGCGCAGGAACCAATCGTTCGCCTGCGGGTCATCTGCCAGTCGTGGAAAGTAATGTTTCAGGCGGAATACTCTTCGGGATCGCCGTTGCGCATGCTGGTCGATCTGCGCGCATCGGTCGACCAGGCATTAGGCCGCGGAAAACCGAGCGAACCCAAGGCGGGGATCAACGCCGGCGCTAAATCGGCGGCGACTACGAAGACGGCTGTGAGGTTGCCGGGGACAAACAATGCTGGATCGGTTGCGGCCGCAGTTGTGCCGAAAACGACAGCCGGTGCTGCCGCTGCCGGCGCTCCGAAATCGCCCAAGCAGCCGGCCACTGCGCCGCCTGTGGCGGCAAAGCCGAAGGCAAAGGCTGCATCTGCAACTACCGATGCTCCCGAGTTTGACGTCGCAGGCACTCCTGGCTGGGAGACAGATTCCAAGACGTAGCCGGAAAGAAATTCAGTAGTCCGGGTGCTCGCGGCGCCCTACGCATAGACCAGGTTTACGGATTCCAACGTAAGAGGATCGTGGCAGTGGAAGGACCGACCGTACTCATCATTTCCGACGAAGTAGATTTTGGCCGGCGCATCGCTGCCCGATGGCAGTTGGAGCGCAACGCTCCGGCCTTCACCGTGTTGAGCGGCGACTTGTGGCCGCGCTTCGCGGTCGCCGCCTTTGATGTGGCGATTGTCGGAGAGTTGCGGCGAGAACTGCTCTCTGTCGTGTTGGAACCGTTGCACTCCACTGGTCAACCGATTTTCTGTGTATGTCCGGAACCTACTGCGCTGCTGGTGCGAGGACGCTGGCCGCGAATCTCCATATTGCCGCGCACCGAACACTGGCTTGAAACGGTGATCCTGGTCGGGAGTGAGGCGGTGCACCGGTCGCGGGCGGAATCGCGGGCGCGTGCCGCCGAATCTTCCTGCGCTGCCCTCGAACGGCAAGCGACGCTAGGCCGTTACATGCTGGAAATGCGCCACAACCTGAACAACGCGCTCACGTCGGTGCTGGGAAACTCGGACTTGTTGTTGCTGGAACCGGGCAGCTTTTCCGCGTCCACCCGCGCCCAGCTCGAAACCATTCGCAATATGACGCTTCGCATCCACGAAATTATGCAGCGCTTCTCTTCTCTGGAAAAGGAAATGAACGTAGTAGCGCAGCAGGCAGTACAAGATTCGGGCAAGTCGTACGCGGCCACCGCCGGTAGCGATTAATTTATGACAACGCATTCCCCCCTCGTAACGCACCGAACACACAGCCCTGGGCGAACGATTTTTGACGCCCACCGGGGGAAGGCATTATGCATAGATTGATGGCAGGCGTTACGATTCTCGAGCACGAACTGTCCGAACTGCGGCTGCTGGTCGAGCGCCAGACGGGGATCCTGCTCGACTGTCCCAACAGCGCTCTGGCCGCTCACGTCGCCGATTATCTGGAGACCCGCGAACTGGAATCTGCCGCTTCTCTTCTGACCCAGCTCCGCGAAGCCAGCAATGATCCGTCAATTGTTTGCACGTTTCTTGACGGCGTGCTCAACGTCAAAACCGGTTTCTACCGCCATCCCGGGGCGATGAACGCGCTGGCCCGGCAAGTGGTGCCGCAACTCTACGCCCGCAAATCGGATGACGGCCTTTGTAACCTTCGCATCTGGAGCGCAGGCTGCTCCACCGGGGAAGAAACCTATTCGATCGCGATGGCCGTGTGCGACGCGTTCCCGGTTGCCAACGGAAATGGCTCCGCCAACGGAAACGGCACGCGGGAACTGCGTGCAAAAAACGCAGCCGGACGGACAGGTGGCATCGCAGAGGCTGGGATTCCCCCCAACTCTGGATGGAAAGACTGGTCAATCCATATTATCGGCAGCGACCTGCTGCCTTCCGCGATTGAAGTTGCGGAGCGCGGCCTTTACCCGCAATCGGCTCTTATGGGCTTGCCTCCCGCGACGATTCGCGCTTCGTTCTCGAAAATCGGAATTGCCAATGGAGGCCAGACTGGGCCCGTGGAAGGTTTATCAAACGCCCCCGGTAATGGATGGGGCGGCTCTGCCAATGGAGCGAATGGTTCAAATGGAGGGAATGGCGCGAACGGGTCGAGCCATGGCGCGCACCTTCTGGTGAAGCCGCGCCTGCGCAGTCTGGTCACTTTCACTACCATGAATTTGACCAAGCCGACCTACATTGGCCGTTTCGACTGCATCTTCTGCATGGACGTGCTACCGCATCTTTCACGCGCCCAGCGCACCGCGCTGCTGGAGCGCCTGCATCTTTATCTCGAGCCCGGCGGATACCTCTTCCTCAGCCAGACCGAAAAGCTGTCCGCCTCAAACCTGAACTTCCGCCCGGAAACTTTCGACGGCTACACCTTCCACCGCAAGCCGCTGGCGGCGAGCGCGGCGTACGGACGATAGGAAGTTTCGGGCGTCCTCCTCCGTCCCTCCGGAGAATAATCACCCAGCACTCCCGCAGTGTGCCGTTAGTGCATTTACGGATCGAGGCGACTTGTCCATTATGTCTAGTTTGTCTATAATAGACAGATGAAGATAGTCAGTGCGACGGATGCCAAACAGCGTTTCGCAGCCATGATCGATGCGGCTCAGCGCGAGCCAGTTCGGATTCGCCGCCAGAACCGGGACGTGGCTGTCGTTATGTCTCCGGAACAGTACGACCGGATTCGTGGCGCGAACATTGACGAACTGGACCATCTTTGTGAGCGCGTCAGCAGGCAGGCATCCGCGCTCGGCCTGACCGACGAAATCCTAGCCGAACTTCTCAAAGACTGATGCGGAGAGTCGTAGTTGATACCAATGTCTTCGTCAGCAGACTCCTGCGCTTCGATTCGGTTCCAGGTCGCGCCGCCGAGAAAGCCATTCATAAGGCCGTCCTTCTCGTTTCGCAGTCGACGATGAGTGAACTCGCAGACGTTCTGGCCAAGCCGAAATTCGATCATTACGTGACCATTGAGCAACGATTGCAATTCATTCGTCTGATTTCGCAGACCGCAGAATTTGTTGCCATTATTCATCCGGTCCGCGAATGCCGCGACCCGAAAGACGACAAGTTCCTGGAAGTTGCGCTCAATGGCAGAGCGGACACGATCATCACCGGGGACACGGATCTGCTGGCGCTCGATCCTTGGCGGGACATAAAAATTCTTTCCCCTGCAAGATATTTGAAGCACTAGGTAGGTCCAAGTCACCGCCGCAATGTTCCAGCAGTCGCTGGATGAGCCCGTTCAGGCAACGACCGCGCATCATCTACGCGAACAGAAACTCCTTCGTCCGCAACTCCTTGATCGTGTCCCTCAACTTCGCGGCCTTCTCGAACTCGAACTTCTTCGCCGCCTCGCGCATGTCGCTTTCCAGTTTGCCGATATACGCATCCACTTCTTCCTGCGACTTGAATTCCGGCATGCCCTCGGCTTCGCCCGCGGTCAGGTCGGCATAATCGGCGGCGACGATTCCCGCCAGCGTCATGTCGAGCGGGCGCACGATCGATTCCGGCGTGATTCCATGTTCCTCGTTGTACGCGGTCTGAATCGCGCGCCGGCGCGAGGTCTCGTCCATGGCGCGCTTCATGGAATCGGTCATGCGATCGGCATAAAGAATCGCGCGTCCGTTCAGATGCCGCGCGCAGCGCCCGATGGTCTGGATCAGCGAGCCCGCCGACCGCAGAAATCCTTCTTTGTCCGCATCCAGAATCGCCACCAGCGAAACTTCCGGCAGGTCCAGTCCCTCGCGCAGCAGATTGATGCCGATCAATACATCGAACTCGCCCTTGCGCAGGTCGCGCAGAATCTTCACGCGCTCCAGCGTTTCGATCTCGGAATGCATGTAGCGGCACTTCACGCCGACTTCGGCGTAGTACTCGGCCAGATCTTCCGACATGCGCTTGGTCAGCGTCGTCACCAGCACGCGCTCGCCCGAGTTCCACGCGCGCGCGAATCTCGTGCAGCAGGTCGTCGATCTGCCCCTTCACCGGACGCATCTCAACCGGCGGATCGATCAGTCCCGTCGGCCGGATGATCTGCTCGACCACCACGCCCGCCGATTTGGTCAGCTCATACGGCCCCGGCGTCGCCGAAACATAGACCAGCTGATTGGTGCGATGCTCAAATTCCTCGAACGTCAGCGGACGGTTGTCGAGCGCCGACGGCATGCGGAAGCCGTACTCCACCAGCGTTTCCTTGCGCGAGCGGTCGCCGGCATACATGCCGCGCAATTGCGGAACGGTCTGATGCGACTCGTCGATGAACATCAGAAAGTCGCGCGGAAAATAATCGAGCAGCGTCGGCGGAGGCTCGCCCGGCAAGCCGCCCGGTAAAATGCCGCGAATAATTCTCGATGCCGTGGCAGAAGCCCATCGCCTTGATCATTTCCAGATCGAACATCGTGCGCTGATGAATGCGCTGCGCCTCCACCAGCCGGCCCTGCTTCTCCAGTTCGACTTCCCACCACGCCAGTTCTTTCTTGATCGAGTCGACCGCCGAGGCGCGCGTCTCTTCCTTCATCACATAGTGCGTCTTGGGATAAATCGGCAGGCGCATGTACTTCTGCTTCACCGTGCCAAACAGCGGATCGATCTGCGTGAGCGATTCAATCTCATCTCCCCACAGCTCGATGCGGTACGCCATGTCGTCGTAGGTAGGGAAGACCTCGATCACGTCGCCGCGCACGCGAAACGTTCCGCGCCGGAAATCGCCATCGGTGCGCTCGTAGAGAATGTCGACCAGCTTGCGCGTAATGTCCTCGCGCTTGATCTTCTGGCCTTTTTCCAGAAACAGCATCATGCCGTAGTAGGCTTCCGGCGAGCCCAGGCCGTAGATGCAGCTCACCGAAGCCACAATCAGCGCGTCGCGCCGCTCGAACAGCGACCGCGTCGCCGAGAGCCGCAGCTTGTCGAGTTCGTCGTTGATCGTCGCTTCTTTTTCGATGTAGAGATCGGCGGCCGGAACGTAGGCTTCGGGCTGGTAGTAGTCGTAGTACGAGACGAAATATTCGACCGCGTTGTGCGGAAAGAAATTCTTGAACTCGTGATAAAGCTGCGCCGCCAGCGTCTTGTTGTGCGCCATGACCAGCGCCGGACGGTTCGCCGCCTCAATCACCTTGGCCATGGTGTAGGTCTTGCCCGACCCGGTGACGCCCAGCAAAACCTGGTGCTGCTCGCGGTCAAACACGCCGCGCAGCAGCGACTCGATGGCGCGTCCCTGGTCGCCCTGCGGCTTGTAATCGGAAACAAGTTTGAAGTCCATGGAAGAAGCTCTTAGCTGTTAGCTCTTAGCCTTTAGCTGACATCTCGTGTGGGGACGGGCGCCTTCGCCCGTCCGGCCAAGCGTAGCGAGGCCAGGTTTTCGCCGGCAGCGCCACAGAGGCCAATTTCGCTAACAGACAATCTTTCTATTATAACGCGCGAGGAAAACGGTAAGCGGCGCCCTCCATTGGCTGGTGCCGCCACAATTCTGGCGTCCGCTGAACGTTGCTACACCACCGTGGGTCGCAGCTCCACCTTCTTCGTTGTAATAATCACTTTCCCTGGCGGCAGCTTCTTCCGTGCCGCGTCTTGGGTGTATGCCTCGATCGTAATTGTTCCCGGCGTCTTGCTGGCTTGCACGATCGCCTGCGCGAGTCCGTTGAACAAGCTGCGTTTGGGCTCTTTGTCGGATTCCTGGCAGTTGGGGTCCCCGTTGCCCACGCCGATCAAAGTCGCCTTCGCCGCCAACTTTGAATGTGATCAGGTTGTCTGCAGTGGGAATGGGTCGGCCCTCCTTGTCGAGCGCTTCGACGCGCACGACACAAACATCTTCGCCATCCGCATCAATCTCGGTTCGATCGGCGGTGAGCCGGATCGATTCCGGTGCTCCGGTCGTTTCCCGTTTTTCCACCAGCACGACCTTGCCGTCCTTGGTGCCGCGCGCCTCGAGCACACCCGGTTCGTATTTCACCGACCATTCCAGATGCGTCAGTGGCTCTACTTTTTTCGATCCCTGGCTCTTGCCGTTCAGGAAGAGTTCCACCGAATCGAGATTCGAGTGCACCCACACCGAGATCGGTTCGCCCTCGCGCTGCTCCCAATTCCAGTGGGGAAACAAATGCAGCACCGGCTCCGAGCCCCACCACGCCTTGTAGTAATAAAAGTTGTCCTTCGGAAAACCGCACATGTCGACGATGCCAAACTGCGAGTTGATCGACGGCCAGCCGTAAGGCGTCGGCTCTCCGCGATAATCGAAGCCCGTCCAGGCAAATCCGCCCGACAGCCATTCTCGCGCTGCATAGAACTTCCACCACTCCTCTGCCAACTCCGCCCACGGCGGATGAACCGCATCGTACGCACTCACCCAGTTGCGCAGTTTGTCAGTCTCGTAAATGCCACGGGTGCAAACGGTGCTCGCGGTTTCCGATCCCACGCTTGGTTTTTTAGGATGCGCCTTGTGCCAGTCGTCCGTGCACGTTCAGGTTGTAGTTGAAACCCATGACGTCGAGCTGCTCCGGAAAGTGCGTCTCAAACGACTGATTGACCGCGGCCGTGCACAGCCGCGTCGGATCAAGTTCGTGCGTTCGCGCAATCATGTCGTCGATCACGCGCACACCCTGCGGCTGCGGCATCATCTTCCATTCTTCGTTGCCCATGGACCACAAAATAATCGATGGAGAATTGCGATAGCGCTTCACCATCGTCTCCAGTTGCGCCATGCCCTCCGGGTTCGAACTCATCAGCCGCGTCTCGCACATCATCATCATGCCCATGCGGTCGCAAGCTTCCACCCACTCGGGCGTCGGCATGTTATGCGAAGTGCGCACGGCGTTGCCGCCCATCTCTTTCAGCACTGCGAGGCGGTACCACTGCAAGCTGTCGGGAAGCGCCGCGCCTACGCCAGCGTGATCCTGATGATTGCAGGTGCCCTTGATCTTTACCGATTTGCCATTGAGAAAAAAACCTTTGTCGGCGTCCCACCTGATGTCGCGAATGCCGAAGGTGACGCGCTCCGCGTCGCGTGCTTTGCCGCCGGACTCGACGGTAACGACCGCCGAATATAAGTTTGGAGTTTCCGGCGACCAGAGGGCAGGATTCGTGAAGTTGGCGCTGGCAGTGAAGGTCGCCGATCCATCGGGAGCGACAGATTGCGGAGCGGAGTCTGTAGCGCCAACCGGCTTACCTGAAGCGTCGAAGATCTGCCAACGCACGCGGCAGTTTTCCGGCTGGCTACCCTCATTCCGCACCACCGTCCCCAGGCTTAAAGCGGCAGCACTGCCTTTCACAGTCGCGCGAACGTAGCTTTCCCAATGTCCGAGATGCAGCGCGTCGGTCTTGGTCAGCCACACATGCCGGTAGATCCCCGCGCCTTCGTAGAACCAGCCATCGCCAAAGCTGGCGTCCATGCGCACCATCAGAAAATTCTTCTCACCGTAGTTGAGAAAGTCGCTCACGTCGAAGCGAAACGGCGCGTACCCATTGTCGTTGCGGCCGATGAAATATCCATTCAGAAATATCAGCGCGCTGCGAAACGCGCCGTCAAATTCAATCGTGATGCGGCGTCCGCTGTCTTCCTTCGGAATATCGAACGTGCGCCGGTACCAGCCCACGCTGGTCTCGGGATATCGCCGCCCTAGCGGTTTGTAGCCATGAGATTGCTGTTCTTCATCCCGCACGAACGGAAGTTCGACTGCCCAGTCATGCGGAAGATTGAGCGCGCGCCATTTCGAGTCGTCCAGTTTCGCCGTAGCAAATTCGAACTCGCCGCTCTTGGCGAAATCACCCTGGCCCATGCCGAACCCTAGATCGCGCTGCGGATCGCTGCCATGCCCCTGAAAAAACTTCCAGCCAAAATCAAATAGCAGACGCTCTCGCGGAGCCACAGCGCTCATTGCATCCGCCGACGCGGCGCCCGGTCGGCCCGCCAACAGTGCATGCGCATGGCCCACCGGGCCCGCAACCAGAGTCGAGGCTGAGAGGGCAAGACTAGAACGAAGCAGATCGCGGCGGGTAAAAGGCGTCATGTTGCCTCACGAATGAAATCGAAATTGGAATCCGTCCCGTGCCGATGAGCCATAACGGCAAGCCTTTGCGGCGTTGATTACGGGACGCCGCATTATAAGCCCGCGATCCGCGCAAATGAGGAAGATGTAGAAGTGGAAGGCGTGAAAGAAGAGTCAAGGCGCGTTACTGATTTTCTTTGACTTCGTCCATGCCCACGATTTTCGAGGACGTGCGGAACTTCTTGTAGTCCCGGAAATCCTGCTCGCCATCGATGTTGAAGCCCTTGAACAGAGCCACGCGCACGTCCACCTTGAAATTCAGATGCCGGGGCAACCAGACTTCATCATTTACTCGAGTCTGCTCGAGCACGACGCGCGTCCCTTTGTGGATGCGCGCCAGCACCCATCCCACCGACACCGTGTCGATCGCTTCAATATCCATCTTCGCCAGCTGCAGGTCGCCCTTGTCAATCCACACTCGCCCGTGAAACTTGGAGAGAAACTTCGATTCCTTCATGTGCGGCTCAAAGCCCGGGCGCGGCTCGCCGTCGATCACCCAGGCCTCGCGCCCGCCTACTTCTTCGGTCCCCACGAGCGTGAAGTCGTAGGCGTCGGCAACTTCGCGCACAAACTTGCGGCCGTCCTCGCGCTCCTTCAATTCCTTTTCTTCGCGCTTCCTGCGATCCTCGTCCGATTCGTTTTTTCGCTTGTCGATGATCTTCTGAATCTTCTCTTCTTCCTTGGCATTTTCTTTGGCGTCGAGCGGCTTGTCGTCTTTTGCGATCAGCCGCTGCACCGGAGTTCCATAGATTTCGAGCATCTCGTAAGTCTTCACTTCGGTGGATTTGGTTTGCCCTTTGCCGTCCAGCTTGTTTTCGACCTCGCGATCGATGTAGGTGTAGTCCCGCAGCCGCTTCTCGTTTTCCATGTCCTTGTCCGCGACCACGCGAAGCAACGCCCGCATCTGCTCCTGCGAAAGTTTGCCGCCCGCGCCGGGGACAAGGTCCGGAACCGAAGTCGCAGGCGTGCCAGCCTGCGGCGTCGATCGTCCCGCGCTGACAGGGGAGTCCTGCTGCTGACAAAAACCTGGCAGGCAGGCGAGTAGAACGAAACCCAGAAACAAACAAGCTTTCATCAGATGATTTTAATTCGTTGGACGGCCTTGGCGTTCGGTTGGATGCCCGCGGGGGAGTTGCGTTACGGCAGGCGCCAAGTTAGTTCAGGACTTTTGGGGCGCATCGGAATATTTCATTGAGAGTTCGCGGCAGGTGCGACGAATTGCTTCGCGCGAAGAATCGAGATCGACAAACTGGAATCCGTAACGAAAAGCACTTCGCTGTCGCACCATGGCAATGACGTCCACATCGCCGAGCGGCAATTTGAATTCGAGGCGAACCACTTCGCCGACGGGAACCTCGACGCGGAGCATGGCGGAGACGCCAGACTCGCTAATGTCGACGGTGTGCCCGCGAACCACCGCGCAGTTGCGCGGGTAGACCAGGATGCTCACCTCAATTGGAAAGCGAGAATGGCGGCGAAGATCCACACTCGGGTCAAGCTGCCTATTTCCGAGTTGAGGGTGTAAGTCCAGGCTGCCTTCCGTTATCGTTCGCCGCGCGGTCCAGTCCTATTTCCGCGCGGCAAAACACACTTAGTTATCCGTCCCGTGACAGATCGGCGAAACTCGCCAAGACTTTAGGAGTCGAACTCAGGCGCCCGGTTTATAAGCCTTCCCCAGAATTTCCGCCTGAAAAAGGCGCTCATCCACGCGGTGCAGGCGCTTCTCCTGCATTTTGGTGAGAAGGGAATAATGCTTGATGTCGAACAGGTGATAGACGATGAACCACACCGGTTGGTCTGTGGTCATCCAGTTCTGCCGGTCGAATCGTTTTAAATTCACCGGACGAGAGTAGCGACGCAGGGTTCGCTCGCGCCGCAGGTTGAAGTAGGCATTGAAATAGCTGAGCGCTAGTTCGCGCAGCGTGCGATACACAGGCTCGCGCCAGCGGCAGCCCGAGTAATTCGACTTGGCAACCGCACCCCAGCAGCCATGCTCGCGGTAAATAGCGATCACGTGGTCGGTGTCGTGCTCGGCTTCGAAATCCAGCAGCAGAGGAGGGTAACCGTTCGCGCGCAAAGCCGCCGCCGCAAAGATTGCGCCCTCCAGACAGTGCGAGGATTCTTCGGCCAGGACTTTCCGCGGCGACCAGGCCGTATCTTCCAGGTGATACGGCATGTCATCGAGAAATTTCTGAATGCCGTAAGGGTTTTTCAGCGCGCGCAGCTTGCGCAGTTCTTTTCCGGTGAAGCCGGCGTTTGGGCCAGAGTGGTTAGATGTCATATTATTTTCAGCGTTATTACTCGGACAGAAGTGTAGCCTGCCACACCTCGACGCCAGTAAAGGCGCTCAGTCAAGTTTTTCTCAGCGTTCTCGGCGAGGGGTTTCTCCGCGTACTCCGCGGTTCAAGCTTTTGAAGTGCTATCGGACAATACCGCGCCCACTTCCTCAGCGCTGTCGACGAGCACATCCGGAGCCTCAGCCTCCAATGTCTGCGGAGCGAATCCGTAGGTTACGCCAATCGTCCACAACCCGGCATTGCGTCCCGTCTGCACGTCAACGTGCGAGTCGCCCACGATCGCCGCCTGCTCGGGCTCTACCCGATACTCGTGAAGCAGTCTGCGCGCTCCCTCGGGATCGGGCTTCTTGGTTAAAAAACTGTTGCCGCCGTACACCTGCGAGAAAAACTGTCCCAGGCCGAGCGCGTCGACGATTGCGCGTGAGGGAATCACCGGCTTGTTTGTGAGGATGGCCAAAGTGCGCGGCACGCCGTTCCCTGAACTCCGAACCTTCGCCAGCGCGTGCCGGATCCCCGGGTAGACAATGGTGTGATCGAGTTTGTGTTCCCGGTAATAAGAAAGAAAGAACTCCAGCCCCTCGCGCACCAGCGCATCGTTGGCGGACTCCGCGCCTAGCGCCCGCTGAATCAGGAAGGGGGCACCGTCGCCTACGTAGCTGGCAATCACGTCGTCCGGCAATTCCGGCCGCTCGATGTGTCGCAGGGCCGCATTCACCGAATGCACCAGGTCAAGGCGCGAGTCGATCAGGGTGCCGTCCAGGTCGAAGATCACCAGTTTAATGGAATGCGAATCAAAAACACGGCGTGTTCGAATCATCTCTTTCCAGCATAAAGCACGCAGCGCTCAGGCGTCAGCCTTAAGGTCTGTGATGCGGCGAAAACCATAACCACAAAGGCCACGAAGTATCACGAAGGAATTGATTTTGTCGATTATTGTTTCGGGGACTCCAATCCCTTGGGCCGATTACTTGGATTTGACATAAAACGATGATTCCAGTAATATCGAAATATGATTGCTTCGGCCAAAGCCCCCGCCCCCAACAAGGCCAGCGAACGCGTCGCCAAATACGCCGACATGTTCTCGGCCATGGGAACCGAGCCCCGGCTGCGGATTATGCAGCTGCTGCTCACGGCGCATCCCGAAGGGCTCGTGGTCAACGAAATTCAAGCCGAACTCGAAATTCCCAACTCGACCCTCTCGCACCATCTCGACAAGCTCAGAACCGAGGGCCTTGTGGCAGTCCAGCGCGAGAGCACCTTTTTGCGATACACCGCAAACACCGAGCGCCCTGCAGGAGCTCTTGCAGTTCCTCTATGCCGAGTGCTGCACGCGAAATAAAGCTGTCAAACCGGAACAAATTGTACAAATCTGTAAATAGGAGCCCTTCATGAGCACCACCGACATCAAAGAAGTAGTCAAACAAAAATATGGGGAAGCCGCCCTGCGCGTGACGTCCGGCGGCAGTTCCTGTTGTGGCGCCGCGGCGGCCACGAGTTGCTGCGATCCCATCACGACCAATCTTTACGACGCTTCGCAGGCTGGGCAGATCCCGGAAGCGGCGCTGCTGGCGTCGCTGGGCTGCGGCAATCCCACGGCGCTCGCGCAGTTGAATGCGGGCGAGACCGTTCTCGATCTCGGCTCCGGTGGCGGCATCGACGTGCTGCTTTCCGCTCGCCGCGTCGGACCCACCGGCAAGGCCTACGGTCTCGACATGACCGACGAAATGCTCGCGCTCGCCAACGAAAACAAGCGCAAAGCGGGCGCGGAGAATGTCGAATTTCTGAAAGGCGAGATTGAAAACATCCCGCTGCCCGACAACTCGGTCGACGTGATCATCTCCAACTGCGTGATTAATCTTTCGGCTGACAAAGATAAAGTTCTTCGCGAGGCGTTTCGCGTTCTGAAGCCGGGCGGGCGCTTTGCCGTCTCCGATGTCGTCACCCGAGGCGAAATATTGCCCGAAATTCGCCAGAGCGTTCTGGCCTGGGTCGGTTGCATCGCCGGCGCGCTGGAGGAAAATGAATACCGCGGCAAACTGGCTGCAGCCGGATTTGAGCAGGTTGACATCGAGCCGACCCGGATTTATCGCACCGAAGACGCGCGCGAATTTCTTGCCGGGCAGGGAATCGACGTAGACGCCCTCGCCCCGCAGGTCGACGGAAAATTTCTCAGCGCCTTCATCCGCGCCGTTAAACCCGCAGCTACGCAGAAGACATGCTGCGGTCCAACGTGCTGTAACTGATGCGCACTGGCGAGAACGAAATGCAAACACATTACAACGTTCTGTTTCTGTGCACGGGCAACTCAGCGCGCTCGATCCTGGCCGAGGCGATCCTGAACCGCAAAGGCCAGCCAAGTTTCACTGCCTACAGCGCCGGAAGCCATCCCACGGGGACAGTTCGACCGGAGGCACTGCGGCAACTGGAAACGGCTCACCTTCCGACGACGGGCCTGCGCAGCAAGAGTTGGGACGAATTCGCGCAGCCCGGCGCGCCTCATCTCGATTTCGTTTTCACCGTTTGTGACAACGCCGCGAACGAAGTCTGCCCGGTGTGGCCGGGACAGCCGATGACCGCGCACTGGGGTATCCCCGATCCGGCCGCGGTAAAGGGAACAGCGGAACAGGTGGAGAAGGCCTTTCGCGACGCTTTCTTTCTCCTCGACCGCAGGATCAGCCTGTTCCTGAGTCTTCCACATCGCCACCCTGGACGGCTTTTCGCTCAAGAAGGAAATCGACAACATCGGCCGGCAATGAGCATCGTAGAGGCTCCACGAAAATGACTACCCGCGTGATCTCCCGTCTCAGTTTTCTCGATCGTTTTCTCACCCTTTGGATTTTTACCGCCATGCTGATCGGCGTGGCGGCTGGGTGGGCCCTCCCCGGAATCGTGCCTTTTTTGAATCGCTTCAGCGTTGGCACCACTTCCATTCCTATCGCAGTCGGGCTCATCTTGATGATGTACCCGCCCTTGGCCAAAGTCCGCTACGAGGAACTGGGCGAAGTTTTCCGCAACAAGAAAATCCTCGGCCTCTCGCTGCTGCAGAACTGGGTGATTGGGCCGCTTCTAATGTTTGCTCTTGCCATCATCTTCCTACGCGGCTATCCGGAATACATGGCTGGCCTGATCATGATCGGCCTGGCCCGCTGTATCGCGATGGTAATCGTCTGGAACGAACTGGCGAAAGGCGACACGGAGTACGCAGCCGGCCTGGTCGCCTTCAACTCCGTATTCCAGGTTCTCTTTTATTCGGTGTATGCGTGGGTGTTCATCACCAAGTTGCCGGAGTGGTTTGGATTGCACGGCGCAGTGGTGAACGTTTCTATTCGCGACATAGCCCGCAGTGTCTTCATCTATCTCGGCATTCCGTTTCTTGCGGGCATGCTGACACGCTTTGTGCTGCTACGGGCGCGGGGAAGGGAATGGTACGAAACAAGTTTCATTCCGCGCATCAGCCCGATCACGCTGATCGCCCTGCTGTTCACCATCGTCGTGATGTTTTCGCTGAAGGGCGGATACATCGTGCGGCTTCCGTTCGACGTGGTGCGCATCGCCATTCCGCTGCTGATTTATTTTGTGGTGATGTTCCTGGTGTCCTTCTACATGGGTCGCAAACTGGGCGCCGACTATTCAAAAACGGCAACGCTTTCCTTCACCGCAGCCAGCAACAATTTCGAGCTTGCGATCGCGGTTGCGGTCGCTGTGTTTGGCATCAACTCTGGCGCGGCGTTTGCGGCGGTCATTGGCCCGCTGGTCGAGGTTCCGGCTCTGATCGGCTTGGTGAACGTATCCCTATACTTTCAACGCCGCTACTTTCAGGCGGAGACTCCCCCGCAGGTCACATCCGTTCTCAAGGCTGCCGGTAAATTCTGAATCTCGCCGGAGAAGTAAAGACGGTCAAAAAGAAACAAGGCCCAAGCCGCGGCATTCACGGCCTGAGCCTCGCTCTTTTAGTTCTTCTGACCTTATTGGCAGTTGATGCTGGGATTATCCTTCGCCAACGCCAGGCATGCCTGGTGTTGCTTGGCTTTCTTGGCGGCATCGGCAACCGAGTCACCGCCGCTCACAACTTTAACTTGACCCGCGGTCGCTACGGCCGGAACAACCTGCACCGACGGTGACGACGTCTGAACCGCAGGCTGAACGCTAGCCGGCTGCGGCGCAGGTTCGTCCGCCCCCTGCTGAACATTTCCCTGCTGAACATTAATCGGGCCATGAGACGCCCAATCGGCCACGATTAAATTGCACGCATCCTTCGCCGCGTTTCCTACTGTGTGCGTGGCGTTGGTGCCGAGCACGTCGCCCGCCTTGTTGGCCACTTGAATCTGGCTGTTGCTGCGCAGCAGGCCGCGATTCTGCTTCGACTCGCGATTCATCATGACAATGTAGTCGGCATTCGACTCATTGATGGTAACGACCGCACCCGAGCAATTCTTCTGCAGATCTTTCGTGACTTCCATGCTCTCGTCGTGCGCGTCGATCGTCGACTTCGATCCCCACGTTCCCCAATGACGTCCACCCGCGCCGCTGCCATTCGAACTGACGTTTTCCGAACCCTTGCCCTGTACAAATACACGAGGCTTACTTTGAGCGTTCGCAGCCATCGCAATTGCCACTACACACAACAGTCCCCAAGTTTTCATAGCCAGATAATCCTTTCCCGGTTTTGTTCACGACCCGATTCGTGAATCGAGATTGATTATCTTTCACTCGGACGCCATAACAAGGTGACCAACGTTCACGATACTTAGGGACGGTCACATGGTCGGACCGCTTAAGCTTTCGAAGCCAAAACTTCCTTGCTTGCCAACCTCCGGTTACCATTTACAATCCAACTTGCTCCAGCAGATGCGCGGAATCCTAAGACGCCGGCACGGAATCTAACTGACCAGGACCCAGGAACCGGATGGCGACGACGAAGACCGACCCGAAGCTGGCCCTGACGGCCAATGGCGGCAAGAAGGGCAAGCTGTATGAAGGACTTACGCGGGATCAGCTCATCCACGCCTACCGCATCATCTACACTTCCCGCCGCATCGATGACCGTGAAATCCTGCTCAAACGCCAGCAAAAAATCTACTTTCAGATGTCTGGGGCAGGCCACGAGGGCATCGGCACCGCTGCCGGACTGGCTCTGAAGGCGGGCTACGACTGGTTCTATCCCTATTACCGCGATCGGGCATTGTGCCTGGCGCTCGGAGTTTCGCCCTACGACATGTTTCTGCAGGGTGTCGGCGCGGCCGATGACCCCAGTTCCGGCGGACGCCAGATGCCTTCGCACTGGAGCCATCCGAAGCTGCACATTGTCACGCAGTCGTCGCCGACAGGGTCGCAGATTCTGCAGGCTGTGGGCTGCGCCGAGGCTGGACGCTACTTGGCGCGCCATCCCAAGGCCGCGGAAGTTCCATCCTCCGGTTCTGCTGATTATCGCCAGTTCAAAAATGTCAGCTTTCAGGGCGACGAAGTCACCTACGTCTCCCTCGGCGACGGCACTTCCAGCGAGGGAGAATTCTGGGAGGCCATGAACGCCGCCGCCCTGGGCAAGCTGCCGGTGATTTTCTGCGTCGAAGATAACGGCTACGCGATCTCCGTTCCGGTCGAATTTCAAACCGCGGGTGGAAGCATTTCGCGGCTGGTCTCCGGATTTCCCCACTTCCATTTCGAAGAAGTTGACGGCACCGATCCCGTGGCCAGCTACGCCGCATTCCAGCGCGCCACGCGCTATTGCCGCGAGGGACACGGTCCGGCCTTCGTTCACGCGCACGTGATTCGTCCGTACTCGCATTCACTCTCCGACGACGAGCGCCTCTATCGCCCCGACGCTGAGCGTGAACGCGATGCCCAGCGCGACCCGGTCACCCGCACGCAAATGTTCCTGCTGCGCGAGGGCATCCTCGACGAGAAGGGAATCAACCAGCTCGAGAAAGAAGTCGAAGCCGAGCTGCAGAAAGCGGTGGACTCGGCGCTCGAAGCGCTTCCACCGGCCCCGGAGAGCGTTACTAAATTTGTATATTCTCCCGATCTCGATCCCGCGTCGTCGGCGTTCGACACGCAGGCCGCGGTAGCGGAGACGCCGGCCGACGGCAAAAAGCCCGCTGGCAAAACCATGGCCGACCTGATTACGATGACGCTGCGCGATGAAATGCAACGCGACGAGCGCATTGTGATCTTTGGCGAAGACGTTGCCGATTGCAGTCGCGAAGAATATCTGAAGCGCAAGCTGGTTAAAGGCAAGGGCGGAGTCTTCAAGCTCACCTTCGGCCTGCAATGCGAGTTCGGCAACGACCGCGTGTTCAACGCTCCGCTGGCGGAAGCTGCCATCGTGGGGCGAGCCACCGGAATGGCCACCCGAGGCCTCAAGCCCGTCGTCGAGATCCAGTTCTTCGACTACATCTGGCCGGCGATGATGCAGATTCGCGACGAACTCAGCGTGATTCGCTGGCGCTCCAACAATGGGTTCTCTTGCCCGGTGGTGATTCGCGTGGCCATCGGCGGATACCTGACCGGCGGCGCCATTTACCACTCGCAATGCGGCGAGAGCGTCTTCACGCATATTCCAGGCCTGCGCGTGGTCTTTCCGTCGAATTCGCAAGACGCCGCGGGATTACTGCGTACGGCAATTCGCTGCGACGATCCCGTTCTGTTCCTGGAACACAAACGGCTCTATCGCGAATCGTTTGGCCGCGCCGCCTATCCCGGACCCGATTACATGATTCCGTTCGGCAAGGCGAAGGTGGTTCAGCCCGGCACCGACCTGACGGTGATCACCTACGGCGCGGTGGTTCCGCGCGCGCTGCAAGCCGCCCAGAAACTAGAGCGCGAGCAAGGCGTGAAAGTGGAATTGATTGACCTGCGCTGCCTGAACCCATTCGACTGGGACACGATCGCCGCTTCCGTCTCCAAAACAAATCGCGCACTAGTGGCCTACGAGGACACGCTGAGTTGGGGATACGGCGCCGAAATCGCCGCCCGCATCGCCGACCAACTCTTCGATCAGCTCGACGCCCCGGTTCGCCGCGTCGCCGCCAAAGATGTGTTCGTCGCCTACCAGCCCATCCTCGAAGACGCGATTCTGCCCCAGCCCAACGATCTGTTCCTGGCGATGAAGGAACTGTCCGAGTACTAATCTAAGGCCCCGTCCTGCCGTCCAACTCCCGCCGCGGAATCGAAGCTCACCGGTTACGAACGCTTTCCCAGCCAGCGAATCCTGATTGTCGGTTCTTCCCGAGAATGCTAGGCTCGAAACCAGTGGGTTCCACCTACGCCAATCCGTTGAAATCCAACCCATCGGGGCCCGGCCGAGTGGCACAGTGGGTGCAATCGGCGTCCGCCGAAGTCTGGATTAAGTTTCTGCTCGCGCTGCTCGGCCTTGGACTCGCCTTCGCGACCGCGCTCTTTTCCACCGTCTCGCGCGACGCCGGCAATCTCTGGGCAACTTTGATTTTGGCCTCGACCTCCCTCGTTCTGGCAACCCTGGTCGGACTGGTAACCGTGCCTTATCTGGCGCGCCGGGTAGCGGTCGAACGCATGCGCGAATCCTTCGATTACGACGTGACCCGCGCCGGCATCATCTACGCTCTGGTCACGCTGGTGATCGGCATCGCCGCGCTCAACACCGGCAACAATCTTCTGTACATCGTGGTTGCCGCGATGCTGGCGGCCATCCTGGTTTCGGGAGTGGTTTCCGCATGGGTTCTGCGCTGGCTGGAACTCGATGTCCGGCTGCCCGAGCACGTTTTTGCGGGGCGCCCGGTCGCGGGACGAATCGTGGTCCACAACCCGCGCCGTTTCTGGCCGTCTTTTTCCGTACGCGTGGTTTCCACCCGCAAGAAGCGGAAGAAGGCCGCCAAGCAGTGGCAATGGGAGTCCACGACTTTCGCGTTTCCTTTTAACCGGCCTACTGAGCAGCAGTGGCTTCGCCTCCCGGACCGACGCCTGCGCCGTGTGACCGTATTGCCGCCCCCTCCGGGAATCTTTCAAGGGATGGCGTATTTTCCCTTTCTTCCGCCGCAGGCGGAGTTGTCCGCCGATCTGGAATTGCGCTTCGATCAGCGCGGGCGCTATCGCGAAGACAGCTTCGGTCTGGCTACGCGCTTTCCTTTCGCTTTTCTGACCAAGACTCGCCACGTGTCGCTGCCGAGGGAAGTGCTGGTTTACCCGCGCATCGAATCGACCAACGAAATGTTGGAAGTGCTACCCATGGTGCGCGGCGATTGGGAAAGTTTCGTGCGCGGTCGCGGTTCAGAGCTTTACCGCATCCGCGAATATATGCCGGAGGATTCCGCACGCCACGTGGACTGGAAAGCGACCGCGAAATCCGGCTCGCTGAAAGTCCGCGAATTTGCCCGCGAAGACGAGCGCAAACTCTGCATCGCTTTTGATAATCCCGGACCGGGGCTGATTTCCGAACAGGCCTACGAAAAGGCGGTCGACCTTACTGCTTCGCTGTCGTGGCACTTTTCCACGCAAGAGGCGGAATTGTCTTTCATCGTTCCGGGACGCCCCCGCACCCGCGATCTGCATGAGTTCTTAGGCTGGCTCGCCGTCATTGAGCCAGGAAACGGACTCGACGCCGGAGCCGGCGAAAAGAAGAGAGAATTGAGATCGAGCGATGCATTGCTCGAGATGAACCTGAGCAGTTCCGACGCCTACAATATCGTGGTCACCGTGCGGCCACGAGGAAGCTTGCCCGTGGCTCTCTGGAACTGTTCGTATTTTGTATTCGCGGGTGAATCCGCCCACAAGCCGACTCCGAACTAGGCCGCTACTATCCGCCCCATTTCGGGCTAGATTTCTTCTTTTCCCAACCTTTTTCGCTTTCCTTACATCTTCTCTCCGGCATATACTCGCGCCCCGGTAGATGCTTTTGGACAACTCGGAACTCTGTTCCCGAGGAGGTATCAAATGCGTATCTGCGATCTGATCAAGGATCAGGACACTTTTCAGGCGGAATTAAGCCACACCGTGCTCGAAACTGTTCAGCTTATGGTCGAACACAACATCGGTGCGGTTCCCGTTCTGCACAACGGCAAACTGGTTGGAATTTTCTCGGAACGCGACCTGATGAAGCGGGTAGTGGCGGACGGGCGCGACCCTCGCAGCACCTGCCTGGCCGAGGTGATGACCGACGATCCGCTGACCATCAACATGAACGACGATCTGGAAAACTGCATGGCCCTGATGCGGCGCCACAGCTTCCGCCACTTGCCAGTCTGCCATGAAGGACATCTAGTGGGGATGGTATCCCTGCGTGACATCCTCCTCCACGATTTGAATGAGAAGGATGATGAGGTCCGCATGATGCGCGCCTACATCCATTCCACGCCAGACGCTTGATTTGTTCGCGAATCCTTCGCTTGCCATTCAAGCGTCATCCTCGGCGGGCCTGGCCTGGAACTTGAAGGGGCCCGCATTGACCTCCGCGTCTTTCGTGGTAACGGGGTTGACTTACTTGGTGAACCTTTGTGTCCCTCGTGGTGATCGCTTTCACTGCGAGGGCATATAACCTGGCCTCGTGCCTTTGGCCCGTGAAGCAAACTTTTCCCACCACCCTCAGAACCTTAGCACGAAGGTAACCTTGCGCGTCATCTTCCCCTGACGGTAACGTTACTAGCAATTACTTCAGTGCATTGAACGCTGGGTTGGAACCAGCTAACGTTACTTAGCGTCTCGAAGGAGTGCGTGTCACTGCATTCCTACGGGCCGCAGTTTTAGTTCAAGCCGGTTTGTGGACTAGCGGGAAGAGATGACGGATAAAATCAGACTTCTCTATTACGGGCTCTGGGTGGCGCATCCTGTCCTCCAGATGGGCATTGCTGCGGTCATGGTCCACCGCGGCCTGCACCGCAAATTCAAGTTTTTCTTCGGCTACATCCTCACGCAGATCGTAACCTTCGCCGTCGTTTTTCCGGCAATGTGGCACCATTATTCGGCGGCTTTTTATCTTTACTGGCTTCTGGACGGTCTGAGTGTGGCTTTCGGATTCGGCGTGATTCATGAGGTCTTTGTCGACGTCTTCCGTTTTTTCCATACGCTTCGCGATTTGGGCACGGTCCTGTTCAAGTGGGCGGGCCTCGTCATGCTGCTGGTAGCGGGAGTGGTTTCGGTTTCCACAAACTCATCGGAGCTTGCGCCCTGGATGCAGGCCATCATCACCTCTCAAAGATGCGTCCGAATTATTCAGATTGGAATGGTGCTGTTCCTGATTTTCTTCGCCCACTATGTGGGAGTCAGCCGCCGGCAGCACAGCTTCGGCGTCGCCTTGGGCTTCGGCTCATTCGCCGTAGTCGAACTCCTGCTGATCTGTTCGTACGTTGGAAATCACCTGGGCGGGACGTGGGTCAACATCCTGAACATGGCAGCTTACAACGGAAGTTTGCTGGTTTGGCTTGGCTATGTGGCGGTGACCAGGCCGGCGCGCGATGCCTCCTTGTCTCTGCTGCAGCCCCAGCGTTGGGAGCAGAGCCTCACCGACATTCATCATCCGCTTCCGCCCGACTCCCTGATCCCCATGTTTGAAGGAATGGTCGACCGAGCGCTTTCGCGAACCCAAACGGACACATCTTCTTCATCTGGATCTCTCGCTGCCGGCACCGCTAGCAGGAGTGCGGCTGCCGCTAGCGGTGGCGTCCAGCTTCCGGTCGCTCACGCCAGCTCGAAGTCCTAGCAGTCCTATCCCGCACGCCATCCCTGACTTTGTGCGACCAAGACAGCTTCAGTGCACCTTGTTCGGATTTCGTAAAAAATTGTCAGCGATTTAGCGACTTCAGCTAGACCGCAGAGTTATTTGAAGTCTTAGTTTCCGTAATCTTGCCAACCATAAGAATTTAAACAACTACGCTGTAATAATGGGGGATTCCCTTAAGGGTTTTCCGGTAGACAGGCGGCGTTCAGGAAGTTTGCAAAAAAGATGCTTGACATGTGCCCTATAATGCGGCTCCGCAAAAAAGTTCCCGTTTAGGGAAACTCTAAGCGGATAGGAGACGAACCCATGAAACGCGCATTCAGGACTTCCATCCTGATGTTAGGACTAGTGGGCACATTTTTCGCAGCTACCGTCCAACAGGTTCCCGCCCCGGACGGTGGCCCGATTCTTATGTGCCCACCCCATCAACCACACTGTGATTCTGGCCTGCCACCGCAGTAGAACGGAAACCGCCAATGACCGCAAGGTCACTAAAGTAACCTGTCGTAACTGTGACTTGGGCCGAGAATTAGGCTGGCAATCTTTGGGCTGACGGAACTCATATTAATCCGTCAGCCCACCTTTTTTGCACGCCTGATTCTGTTAATCGAATGCCCCGACCATTATTTTGTTTGCAAGGCCTGTTCCAGAGCCCTTCGCAAGTCTGCCGCACTGAACACGGGCGGTTGGCAGGCAGAACCTGAGCAGAGCACCGCAAAAGATTTTCCGGAGCCGGATTTTTCAGCGCCGGATTGTTCTGAGCGTAGCCCAGGAAGATGAGGAATCGTGGCCGCCAGCACGGGCGGAAGATTTTCCGCGACCGCCTGGCTGGCCGACAATCGCAGCGTGCTCTTGTTGAAGGCAAACGGAGCAACTGCCGCCGCGTACAATTCCTCACCCGTACCCTCATCTCCCTCTCCCGCGATCACGACCACCTGTACCGGACTCTCAAGAAAATAAACCACCGCAATTCCGTACGTCGCCGCAAAGATTCCAAACTGCTCCACCACGCCGGCAAAAGTTTCCAGCGTTAGTTCCGCCTGGTCGCGATAAGAAGCGTCACCGGTGTAATGATGCAGCCGCGTCAGCGCAATCGCCGCCATCGGATTTCCCGCCGGAGTGGGGGAATCTTGTACCGGCTTGCGCGGCGTCGCCAGCACGCCCAGGCTCGTTGCCATGGCGCCGGCTCGCTGTCGAAGAATCCTCCCGAAGTCGCATCATAGAAACGCGCGATCATCGCGTCGGCGATCGCCTGCGCAAACTTGAAATAACTGAGATCGGCCGTAGCTTCGTACGCATCCAGGCATGCGAGCACCGTAAAAGCATAATCATCGAGCAGTCCCGCGACCTCGCGGTGCTCCGCCTTGGGATCCGAATAAGAAACGACGTGCAGCAGCAATCGTGTGGAGCGGGCGCTCCCGCCCGCTTCTGGTTCTTGCGGCGACTGCCTCCAAGCCTCCGCCAGCACCCGATCCAACGACTTCAGCGCAAACCGCCGCGCCTCCGCCAGATTCAATACCTTCGCTGCCTCCAGATACGCCGAAACGCACAAGCTGTTCCATCCCACATACACAGTCTTGTCCACATAAGGCGTGGGCCGCTGCAGCCGTGCCGCGTACATCTTCTCCTTCGCCGACGCCAGCAGCTCGCGAACGCGTTCCGGAGCCAGACTCATCCGCCCGGCGATCTCTTCCACCGAAGCTCGCACGTACAACACATTCTTCGCAGGATTGTGATGCATCTCGCCGACTTCGTTGATGTCATACTGCAGCGCCGCAACCTGCGCCTCTTCCTCCGTCAAAACCGCGCGCGCCTCGTCGAGTGTCCAGGTAAAGTAATCGCCATCGTCGTCCATGGAAATATCGGCATCCTGCGAGGCGTAAAAGCCGCCGCGCTGCGCGGTCGCTCAGCCACTCGTCCATCCAGCGAATGATGTCCCGCGCCACCTCCGCAAAAAACGCCTCGCCCGTCGCCTGGTAGGCATGCACGTAATTCTTCAGCAATTCGGAATTGTCGTAGCACATCTTCTCGAAGTGCGGCACCACCCAGCGCTCATCCACCGAATAGCGATGGAACCCGCCCGCCAGTTGGTCGTATACGCCGCCCTGAGCCATGTGCTCAAGCGTGGTCGTGAGCGACTTCCGCAAGTCTTCGTCCCCAGTGCGAGCAGGGTGGTCACCCATAGGTTCCGGGTGCCCCATCCTATCGCGCTCTTCGCGATAGGGTGGGGATTTTGACTCATACCCTCCCCCACTCTTCGCATATCTCTCAATCAATAAATCCAGCGCCGAGGGATGCGGAAACTTCGGGGCCTGCCCGAATCCTCCATGCTGCGGATCGAACATCCGAAACGCCGCCGTCCGGATTGCGGTAATCACTCCCGCCGAAACTCTCCCGCCGCGCCCCGCAACCGATTCCGACTGCGCGATCGCGCTCTCCACCATCTTCGCCTGCTCCATCACGTCGCCATGTTTTTCGGCATACGCGTTGGCAATGCTCAACAGCACCCGCCGAAAACTGGGACGCCCGTAACCATCTTGGGGTGGGAAGTATGTCCCGCCATAAAACGGTTTCCCATCGGGAGTAAGAAATGCGGTCAGCGGCCATCCGCCCTGCCCGCTCACCGCCTGCACCGCCACTTGATACCGGCTGTCAATCTCCGGACGCTCGTCGCGATCCACCTTCACCGCAATGAAATGCTGGTTCACAATCGCCGCAATCTCGGGATCGTCATACGACTCGCGGTCCATCACATGGCACCAGTGGCACCACACCGCTCCAATGTCGAGCAGCATCGGCTTGTTCTCCCGCTGCGCCTGCGCAAACGCCTCCGCTCCCCACTCATGCCACTGAATCGGCTGGTGCATGGCAGACCGCAGATAAGCAGAAGAGGCGCGCGCGAGGGAGTTGAGGGTGGGGGTGGTCATTAGGATCAAGTCTAGCGGATTTGAAGAGTCGTTGCGGTTATTGTAACCAGGCAAACTTCTATAGGCAGCTTAGGGAGCCGAGCCCGCAGTGATAGCAGGTGTATTGCTGTATTTCTGTAATCCGCAGTGCACACAGCGCCGTGCCAAAAAGCCCAAGTTGTACCACCATGTTCCAGAAAACCGCTTACCGCAGTTTGGACAGCGCCAGACATTCAATCGAATGCTACTGAGGAGTAGAAGAGCCATCCAAACAAACGCTGCCACAAAACCCGGAACAAACGTGTGAAACAGCTTCAAAGACAGAACCCCAACCCCGAAACATACAGGCACATATGTCACAAATAGGATGAGGAGCATATTCCTGATCCGTCTGTACTGCCGCCAATCTTCTTCGTACCCGTTCATGTTGTCGGACCTTCACCGTTTTAATCCTTTCGCGAACCTTTGCGAAACGAGAGCTAACGCCACCTACCCCTCCGCGACCTCATCCAGCCGCGCCAGCGTATCCGGATACCGCCTTACCAGCAGCACCAGAGCCGCTGCCTGAGGATTCGGTTTCGCCCGCCCCTGTTCCCACTTCTCCAAGGTTCTTTCGTTGATCCGCAATTTGCGTGCAAACACGGCTCGCGAGAAGTGCAGCTTCTTTCGCGTGTCCCGAATGAGCTTCGAATCGACCTTAGGCAGTGGTGCCGCCTCTACGTTGTAACTGCGCAGCGTGATCTTGCTTTCCCGTTGCGCCTTCATCGCCGCGACTCCTTCCACCAATTCGGAAAAAACAGTCCCTCTTCGCCATCAGATATGCCAGCTCCGACTCTCGTCTGGCCGCGCGCGCTTCTAGCTCACTTCCAATCGCGGCTTTCAGAGCTTTCTTCTCTTTTGCTGTCAAATCGGCAGCTTCACCTTTGTCATAGAGAGTCATCAGCCATATCTGATGATCCGACCTGAAATAGTAATAGATAATCCGCAATCCGCCTCTTCGTCCCTTGCTACGGCGTGCATCCGCCCACCGGATTTTTCGAAATCCTCCCGTGCCAGGCATCAAATCGCCGAGGTCTGGATTGGCATGTAACGAGTTTTGAAGTTCGCTGTAGCTGTCGTCGTCCAAATAGCTCCTCACGCGACGGGTAAATGCCGGAGTTTCGAGGAACTCCATAGATGGGTACGCTATTAGAGTACCTAATACAATCTATACGCTGTTAGCGTATAAAAGTCAATGTGCTGAGCCCTCTTACGGCAACTTCGCCAACTCCGCCGCGAATCGATCCGTCACCGCCTCGAATCCCTTTTCTGTGGGATGCAGTTCATTGGCCCACCAGTCCTTGTAATCGGCCAATCGATTCGAAAGCGTTCCCCGCAAATCGATATATCGCACATGCGCAAACGCCGGTTGCGAGGGCAGCGCCTTCACCACATCGTTGAATTGATCCATCAACGCCTGCATCATGGCAACTCGCTGCGCCAGGTCCGCAAAGTTTTTCTCGCGAAAGCCCGGATCAAGCCATGGACCCGGGAATGGCCAGCCTCCCAGAAATCCCCGCCCATCCGGCACGGGATAGTCGTAGCCATGAATTAAGATCGGCACAATAACACTGAACGTCCCCTGGCAAAGGGCGGTGATGCTCATCAGCAGCTGCATGTAGGCCGTGAAGATTCGTTGGCGCAGCACGCCATCCACCACCTCACTGTCCCATCCGGCAATGGGCGAGAACGCATTATTCAGCAGCATGCCAAATTCATTTCCCGCCACATCGTCGCCACCGCCGGAAACCAGCACCGCCTTCGGCACCACTCCCCGCGCTTTAATCTTCTCCAATTTTCGCGCGAAATCCTCCAATTGCCCTCCGGCATACGCCATCTTCTCGATTGGATCGCCTTTATGCGCTGTCGACTCCACGTTGTATCCGTGGTGATCTTCGAGCAATTTCAGAACGTCGCACAGCGGATAATCGAACCAGGAATCTCCGGCAGCCGCGAGAAATCCCGCAGTCTGAAACTCGGCGGACGTTTGCAAAGCTCCTGTCGCGCCGATCTGCACCCGCAGCGCCAGAGCCTTTTTATTCTTTTGCAGCGCCTCCGCCCGCCATTCGCGGGCCACGATCCGCAATGCCAGAATTTCATCAGCTTTCTTGCGGCCCATATCCAGCGCCGCCGCGATTTTGTCCTCCAGTGTCATAGCAGACCTCCAGTCGTTCTTGCGCCAGCCTCCGCCATTCCGGCTTCGATGGAAGGAACGACGGGCGGGAGTATACGCCCCGTGCCCAAACTCAAGCAGTCTTTCGCGGATTTGTTCGCAGAATGTAAAAGCCGTCTCTCACGATTACTCTGAACGAGTTCGGCCCATCCAACAATATCCACAGAGGCTTGTGACATCTGACCTTGCCAGTCCCGAAAAATGCGTAGATTATTGCGCAAGCAACGGGATGTAAGGAAAGGCCGCCGCGATAAGGCGCTAAGTGGTTTAGGGTCAAGATTTTGACCTCTAAGTCCTTTATCGGCCGGATTTTGCAGACACTTTTTGCGAAACCCGCGCCCGTCGCGGCTTTTCAAGGGGGAGGGGGAGGGGGGTACCCCCGGCGGAGAATGAAAATGAGAAAAACTTCCCAGTCCGGTGACGCCTCAAAGACGCTGACGCAGCCCCGAAGCAACTTTATTTTCGTGAAAAAGTTTGTGCGTGATTTTCTTACAGGCTATTCGCCAGATTGAATCGCGTCGGCTCGCGCAGTCGACTATCTGCCGCTTACGCCAGAAGTTGCTTCGCGATCTTGCAGTACAAATCGATCGCCTCCGCCAGTTGCTGCTTTTCGATGTACTCGCCGTCAGTATGCGCCACGTGAATCGATCCCGGACCGATCAGCAGCGGCTCGCCCCAGTTTGTGAGCGCCGGAATATCTGTAGTAAACGCCGCGATCATCGTCGGCAAGCCTTCGATCGTGCGCAGTCGCAGGAAGGGAATTTCCAGCGGAAACGTGACCTCGACCGCATCGCCCGCGGTCGCTAAAATTTGTCGCCGCAAATCTTCCGACGGTCCAATCAGGCGATAAAGCAAATCCGCATGCGCATAATCCGGAATCACGTTAGGCGCGCGTCCGCCTTCGATCAGTCCAATGTTCAGCGTACTCGGACCAACTTGCGGATCAGAAGGCAGTTGCATCGCGCGCAAACGCGTGAGCGCCGGAATCAGCTTGTCAATCGCCGACTCGCCCAGTTCCGGATACGCCGAGTGCGCCATGCGTCCTCTCGCCGTCACCTCCGCGCGCAGCGTGCCCTTCGACGCGAGCGCAAGACGATTCTCCGTTGGTTCACCGTTTACCAGGAATCGCGAGCGGACTCCATTGGCCGCGGCGAATTCGTTGGCCACTTGCGCGCCCAGGCTGTCGCGCTCTTCGCCCACCACAAACAGGAGCCCAACATAGATGCTTTGCTGTCGCAATCGTTCCGCGGCCGCAATCTGCGCTGCGATAATGCCTTTCGCGTCGCACGATCCGCGCCCGTAAATGCGTCCCGCATCTTCCGACGATGGAATGAACGGCGGAACCGTATCCATGTGCGTGGAAAATACCACTCGAGGGTTGCGGATGTTCCGGCTCAGTCGCATACACGTTGAAGCGCGCTTCTTCGACCGGCATTTTCTGTGTGCGATAGCCAAGACGGCACAGTTCGCCGTAGAGATAATTTCCTACCGCAGCCTCGTTGCCGGTAATCGACTCAATGTCCACCAACTGCCGCGTCAGCGTAACAGCGTCCATGAACGAGAGAATAGCAGAGAGAATCCCAGCTGCGGACTGCAGGCCTTTCGCGTTAGATCTCGGCCGGAAGACTGGCCATTTCTTTTCTTCCATCCTTCCCGTGTAATCTGAATCGTGATGTCTTCGAACTCTTCTATCCGCTCAATGTTTCTCGACGGGCCTGCAGGACGCCTGGAAGCCTTGCTCAACGCCGGTTCGGCAGATGCAACGCACGCTGCATTGGTCTGTCATCCCCATCCTTTGTTCGGCGGAACTCTGCACAACAAGGTCGTCTTCCACACCATGAAGGCGTTTAACAGTTTTGGTTTTCCGGTGTTGCGTTTCAACTTCCGCGGCGCAGGATTGAGTCAGGGCGAACACGATCAGGGCAACGGAGAAGTCGACGACGTCCGCGCAGCTCTCGACTGGCTCGACGCGGAGTATCACTTGCCGCTGCTCTTCGCAGGATTTTCTTTCGGCGCCGCAGTCGGATTGCGCGCCGCTTGCCCAGACCCTCGCGTTCGTGCGGTCGTTGGCGTCGGAACGCCTGTTGTTCCGGTCGCCGAGGCAACTGAAGAGCCTCGTATCTATTCGCTCGACTTTCTGCAAACGTGCAGCAAGCCGAAGTTGTTCGTCAGTGGAGCTCGCGATAAATTCGGACCGAAGGCCAAACTCGAGAGTCTTGTCGCGTCGCTGCCAGAGCCGAAGAAGTTGGTGTTGATCGAAGGTGCCGATCACTTCTTCGAAGGCCGCCTGCGCGAGATGCGCGAAGCGATCGAAGCGTGGCTGAAGTCAGCTCTCAGCTAAATCGCCGATATTGTTATGGGATCATTGCAGTGATGAAAGCGCATATTTCTTGAGCATTGGCTGAAAGCTGAGAGCTGACAGCTTTTCCCAGTCTTTATAATCTTGCGCATGCCTGATTCCGGCGAGATGCGTCAACGCGCGCGCGAGATCTTTTTACACGCTCTGGCTGAAGCGTCGATAGCCAGAGGTTTCGCGCGGCATGTGCATTGCGAGCGTGGACTGCTGCGCATCTGCGACGATATTTACGACCTGCATTCATATTCGAGCGTTCTGGTCGTCTCCCTGGGGAAAGCCGGTCACACGATGGTCGAGGCTCTGTCCCATCAAGTTGGCGCCTCGCTGCAGGGAATTGTGGCTAGTTCGGTCCAGCCTGCGACGCAGATGCATGGCTTTCGATATTTTTGCGGCGGTCATCCGACGCCGAATGCGGAATCCATTCGGGCCGCGAGCGCAATGCTGCGCGCGCTGGAATCGCAGCCGGCTTCCGCACTCGTCATCTTCCTGCTCAGCGGCGGAGGATCGTCGATCGTGGAGAAGCCCATCGACGACGAAATTTCACTCGACGATCTGATCGCGACTTATCGTGCGCTGGTGCTTTCTGGCGCAACCATCGCGGAGATCAATACGATCCGCAAACATCTTTCTGCGGTGAAAGGCGGAAGGCTGGCGCAAGCGGCATCTCCCGCGCAGCAGGTATCGCTACTCGTGTCGGACGTTCCTGACAACAGCCTGGACGCGCTCGCTTCCGGTCCGACGATGCCCGATTCGACCACGGTCGAGGATTGCTATCGCCTCGCGGAGAAGTACGATTTGCTGAAACAGTTTCCGCGATCGAGCCGCGAATTGTTCGATCGCCACGCGCTGGAGGAGACGCCAAAGTCGGACGATCCGGCGTTTCATCGCGCGCGCTGGTGGCCAGTGCTGACCAATCAGACGGCGATTGAAGAGGCCAGCGTCGCGGCCGAGCGCGCCGGATTTATCGTGCAGGTCGACAATTCCTGCGACGATTGGGATTACGGGAAAGCTGCTGATTACCTGCTGCAAAAACTGCGTGAACTGAGAAAACAGTTTTCGCCAGTATGTCTTATTTCTGGCGGAGAAGTTACGGTTAAAGTCGGCAACGGAGGAGTTGGCGGGCGCAATCAGCAGTTTGCGTTGGCCTGCGCAGAGAAAATTGCGGGAGAGAATATTACCGTTCTCAGCGCGGGAACAGATGGTGTGGACGGAAACAGCTCCGCTGCGGGCGCGATTGCCGACGGAACAACAATGGAACGCGCGCGCAGTGGCGGATTGGACGCGCGCGCTGCGCTGGCTCACTTTGACGCGTTCCCATTTTTCAAGGCGCTCGGGGATACGATAGAAACAGGGCCGACGGGAAATAATCTGCGGGACCTGAGAATTCTTCTCGCTTACTAACAAGAGTTAACGCTCGGCTTCGCGCTCGGGGGACAGCCGCCTCGGCTGTCCCTACGTGAGCGCGCGCTATGCCGACTATGCGGTCTTCTGCAAGTCCGGGTTTGCCATTTTTGCCATCGCGTCGTCCATGTTGCGCTTCATATCGTCTGCGGACATGTCTTTGGTGTGCGTCGCGATCGACCACTTGTGGCCGAAGGGATCCTTGAGCTTGCCGTAACGATCTCCCCAGAACTGATCCATCACAGGCATCTCAACTTCTGCGCCAGCCTTTACGGCGCGATCAAAAGCTGCGTCGACGCCGTCGAGATAAATATGCAACGACGTGGATGAGCCGCCAACGGATTGAGGCGACAGCGCTCCGAATTCGGGGAATTCGTCAGACAGCATGATGACGGAATCGCCGATCATCAACTCGGCGTGCATGACTTTGCCGTCGGGGCTTTTCATCACGCCTCGTTCCTGCGCGCCAAAAGCTTGCTTGTAAAATTCGATGGCGCGGGCCGCGTCGCGGATTGTGAGTGCGGGTGTGATCGTGTGGTAACCGTCGGGAACTGGTTTTACGGACATTGCGAACCTCCAAAGCGAAATTTGTGCAGGGAAGTTTAGCGCAAAAATGCTGAGAAAGATTGTTAAAAACACATTACAGAATCGAGGATCGGATAACAGGTCTTGGGTGTTAGGTTTTAGGTGGGTATGCGATTGCTGCCACGCAAAACTAATGGTGCTCCCTAACACCAAAGACCTAAACCCACCTGACAAGATCAGCAGACCAGTTGGTCGCGGGTGATTTTCAAACCGGGCAGATTTCCGAGCGCAGTGAGGGCAACCGATTCGGTCTGGAAGAATTCGTTGGCCAGCATGGTGATGTCCTCTGCCGTGACCGCCTCGATTCTTTCAATCAGTTCGTCGAGATCGTAGAAGCGATCGAAATACATTTCCTGGCGCGCCAGGTTCGACATGCGTGCTGTACTGGATTCCAGCGACAGCATCAAGCTGCCTTTGAGTTGGGCTTTGGAGCGGCGCAGTTCTTCTTCCGGCACGGGTTCAGCCTTGAGCTTCCGGAACTCGCTGACCACCGACTGCACGACCTTTGAAGCCGATGCCAAAGATGTGCCGGCATAAACGGCGAGGCATCCGGTGTCGCGATACGGATTCAAATCGCTATAAATGGAATATGCCAGTCCTTGCCGTTCGCGAATATTCTGGAAGAGCCGGGAACTCATTCCGCCGCCGAGCAGGGTGTTAAGAATGTAGCCGGCGTGGCGCTTCTCGTGCGCGATAGGATGCGCCGGAACGCCCAGGCACAACTGCACCTGTTCCAGCGCTTTTTTATTGCGCAAGATGATGCGGGAGACAACCTTGGGAGCTGACGAGTGGAAGCCATTCTTCATCGGCTTCATACGCTCGAAATGTCCGGTGACCAGTTCGACGAATTTGTCGTGATCGAGGTTTCCAGCCGCCGACACGATGATGTTGCCCGGCGCGAAGCGATGTCCATAGGCTTCGACGACTGACGGACGCTCGAAGCGCTTCACCGTTTCTTTCGTCCCCAGGATCGGCTTGCCTAGAGGATGGTCTTTCCAGAAATTCTGGGTAAAGATTTCGTGGACGAGATAATCGGGATTATCTTCGTCCATCTTGATCTCTTCCATGATCACGCCGCGTTCGCGGGCAATGTCGGCGGCATCAAAGACGGGATGTAGAACCAGATCGCTGAGAATATCGAGCGCGGTGGGAACATGCTCGTCGAGCACTTTTACGTTGAAGCAGATGCACTCCTTGGCGGTGAAGGCGTCCATGTTGCCGCCGATGGAATCGACCTGGCGCGCGATTTCCTCCGCAGTGCGGTGCTTGGTCCCCTTGAAGACCATGTGCTCGATAAAATGGGAGATTCCATTCCATTCGGCATCTTCGTCGCGCGATCCGGTCTGCAGCCATATGCCGATGGAGGCGGAACGAATGTGCTGCATCTGCTCGGTAATTACCGTGAGCCCATTGGGCAATTTCTGACGACGAATGTTGCGCACTTCTTTGGTCATTGCTTCCTTGTGTATGAAAATTGCTGTGAACCCAGGAACTGCTGTGGAACGATATGTACTATTCTTACATAGGGGCTGGCGGTGTGCGAGAATAGTTTAGTGATTTAGAATCAGAGAGTTAAGGATGCTTCGGCAAGCCCGAGATCAACGCCGGAAGCTGGATGTCCTATGAATATTTCTATAACCGGTTCGGAAAAATCGAAAGGTGCGAGCGATATGTCGCAGGTTGGGTTGCTCGGGCTGGATCGCTCAGAGATGGCCTCACTGGTGGAGAGCTGGGGCGAACCGGCTTATCGCACGAAGCAACTTTTAGAGGCGGTGTACCGGCAGCGAGTTGAGTCGATGGAAGAGATCTCGACTTTGCCGCAGCAGCTTCGGTTGAAGCTGGCTGGGAACGGCCTTTCTGTTGGCTTGCCTCGAATCGATAAGCGATTCGTGTCGCAGGACGGGACCGTGCGGTATTTGATTGCATTTCCCGACGGACAGAGCGTCGAGACGGTTTGGATGCCCGAGGGCGATGGCGGGGAAGCCGGAGACGGAAGCGAGGCTGGTGAAGCCGCGGAGCAGTTCGAAGAAAGCGCGAGCGCGGCGGTGAAGAGCGGGACCGCAAAAACTCGCAGGCCGATTCAGGGACAAAATCAGGGGCGCTCCACGATTTGCATTTCCAGCCAGGTGGGATGCGCGGTGGATTGCCAGTTTTGTCTGACGGCACTACTCGGCGTGAAGCGCAATCTGAGTGCGGGCGAGATCGTGGGGCAAGTTTGTGCGGTGCTTAAAGATCAAAAAGTTTCGCCGCCCGAGGATCGCATCAACCTGGTGTTCATGGGTATGGGAGAGCCGTTTCTGAACTACGACAATTTTGTGAAGGCGGCGCGGCTCCTGGTGCAGGAAGTCGGCATCGCGGAACGGCGGATGACCGTATCGACGGCTGGAATTGTTCCGCGGATACACGACTTCGGCGGGGAAACGATTCGCCCAAAGCTCGCCATTTCGTTGAACGCTTCGAACGACGCGCTGCGCACGACGCTCATGCCACTGAATAAGAAATGGAACCTGGAAATGCTGATGGCGGCGGCTCGGGATTACCCATTGCGCCCGCGGGAGTGGATTACGTTTGAATACGTACTGCTGGGAGGCGTGAACGATTTGCCGGAGAACGCAAGGGAAGTCGCGGAACTGCTGCGCGGAATTCGCTGCAAGGTGAATTTGATTGCGCTGAATCCGGGGCCCGGAATTGATTTCACGACTCCTGAACCGGAGCGTGTAGTGGCCTTTCAGAATCTCTTGCGGCAGGCTGGAGTTCCAGCGTTTGTGCGGCGTCCCCGCGGCCGCGATATTTACGCCGCGTGCGGCCAGCTTAAGCGTACGGTCGAGGTTGCCACATTACCGGTACTGTAGATTCTTTTGTCCTGGACGGAGCCGAGGTGGTGACGGGAAGTTCTACTCGCAGAAGCAATGTGCCATCCTCGCGACACTCCCGCAGAATTTCCCCGTGGTGCTCGTGCAAGATGCCCTGACAGGCGTTCAGACCCAGGTTGTCCTCGGAATTCAGCGGGGATGAAGGCTGCAAGCCGTCGCTCGCTTTGCCGGAGCTGGATTCCGTAGCAATCTGGAGCACAGAAGTTCTCTCCCTGCCGTTCCGTGCTGAGGGTCAGAACATGGCCCCCGCCCTCGCTGAGAACATGCAGACAATTCGCGACGAGTTGCAGGCAAACTTGCAGCAGTTGATTGGAATCACCTAGAACTTTAGGCAGTGCGGAATCGAATTGAGTGCGCACTTCGATGCCGAGTGCCTCCCACTGCGGTTGGGTTAACTTTACCGCGGTGCGGGCGAGAGTATTGAGGTCGAGAGGCCCCTTGGGCGCCGGCGACTGGCGGGCAAAGCTGATCAGGCTGGCTACCAGCGATTTCGTGCGCCGAACGTAAAGACCTATCTTCGCCGCGAGCGGTTGCTGCCCCGGCGTGAGCCGAGTGCTGAGCAGCATGTCAGAGTAACCCAGCATGGCGGTGATGGGATTGTTGAGTTCATGAGCGGCGCCGCCGACCAGTTGTCCGATAGAAGCAAGTTTTTCCGACTGAAGGATCTGGGCCTGCAGGTGCTTCAGGCTGTCCACTGATTCGCGCGAGTGGTACAGCAGTTGGGTCAATTCCCGATCGAGTAAGTGCTGGCGAAACAAAACCATCACGCCCATGCAGAAAGCGGCGATCAAAGTCAGGGCGAGGCGAAAGATGCCGACGCGGAAGGGAACCGTATTATCCGACATGGCCCACGCGGCGAACAGAGGCAGCGAAAACACGCAAATCATGCTGCAACGGGCAATCCACACGCCGTAGAGTGTGGAAGCTTCGCGGGCATCGGAGGCCGGGTTCTCAGCCCTGGCGCGGAGGCCAATCCACGTAAGCCAGGCAATTGCGGTGACGTAAGGAATGTCGTAGAGGCTGCCGCTATAGTAAAGTTGTCGGCCGATCGCCCAGTTCATTACGGTGGAGCTGCTGGCGTAGCAGATACTCATGCCGAAGAGGTTGGCGTAGAGTTTTCGCCAGTAACCCTTGCTAGTGATCCAGCAGGCGATCAAGCCGATCAGAAAGGCGATCTCCTCAGTTACGTAAACGGCGTTCAGATGGCGGTTGTAAGCGGCGATGTCCGCGACGACGTATTGCCACGGAATGACGATGAGGACGTAAAGATACAGCCACCACATCAGGAGAAGTGCGAAATCGAGACGACCGATGCGGGCGGCGTATTCATCCCGCGGACTGTGCGGACGCAAGGCGATCGCGGCCATCATGGGAACGAGGTGCAGGAACAAGATTACGTCGCCGGCGAAAAGGTCGGGCACATCGCGCTGCAGTATCACTTCAAAATAAGTCCAGAGCATCTGATAGGACAGCCAAAAAAGGATGCCGAGAGTGATCAGGGACCAGAACAAACGCATGCGCCCCTGGGAGCGCAGGACCATGGGGACGAACGAGGCCGCGCCCGAAATGAGCAAAATGCACTGGATTACATCGCTCAGCGCGGTCAAGCCCGGTGAGCGAGGCAGAACTAGAGCGGCCAGCACAAAGGCGGCCACCAGCCCGGCAGTGGCTGCTAGCCCAAAGATAGGAACGCTTATTCAAGACACTCCTTCGGCCCCCATTTTAGATGGGATTGGAGTAGTCAATTGGTTACTGTAGTAACCTGTATCGAAAAAAGAACGGGTTCGCCGGTGATCTCTGCCAAACTCTCACTTGCCGGTAAGGGTTTCTTATTCAATAATGTGCAGCGCAGGCGCCACGTCCGTGGAGATGGAGTAAGTTGAAGCCTCACCTTGAGCGATACCGACAATCCTGGCGATTGAGAATTCCTCCCGACCCGGGGGAGACGAGGCGGATTGAGCGCTGGCTGGCGACGGCGAGAGTGTTTCTGGCGGTGTCTGCGCTGGCAGCGATTTACATGGATCCGTCGCAAGTCGGCCATGCCCCGATTGCGACCGCATTACTAGGGTTTTATCTTGTGCACGGCGTAGTGGTGATGACGCTGTTGCGGATACGGCAGCGGTCCACTGCGAGCTTCCGTTTATTTGTGCACGCGGGAGACGTGGTGTGGCCGGCGTTGATCTTGGTTTTTGCCGCTGGCTCCGGGAGCCGTTTTTTTCTTTTCTTCTTTTTTGTGCTGGCTGCGGCCGCCTACCGTTGGGGACTTTGGGAAACGTTGGGAACGGCTGCGGCGGAAGTTGCGCTGTTGTGGGCGGGGAGCCTCATTATTCATCACGCCCGGCTAGGCCCTGCAGGTTCCCTGCTAGGGCGGTTGCTCAGTGGGGTGAGGGCCAATATCGGTGAATTCCAACCCCAGCGTCTTTTCATCCTATCAATCTACCTGATCATCATGGGTCTCCTCCTGGGCTATCTGGCGGAGCAGCAGAAGCGCTTGCGGGCGGAAAAAGCTGTGGTGAGCGGAACTCTTTCTGGGATTCGTGTTGAAGCAGGACTGACTGGGACCATTGAGCATATTTTTCGCGACAGCATGTCGATGTATGAGGCATCGCGGGTAGTGGTGGCATCGCAGGAATCGCACAGTCAACGAATGTTCGTCGGCGAGTTAAACCAGGGCAGCGGTGGATCGCCCGAATTCCGGTGGTTGGAATCTGCCGCTCGGGACGCGAAGACCTATCTCGATGATTTTCCGGGAGAAGTGTGCTACGCCGGGATCGAGGGGAAACGATGGACCACGCTGGCGCTGGATCACACCGGGCACGAAGTGCCGGTGGAAAACCTAGAGGCACTTTCGCAACTGCGGGAAGTGCAGGCGTATGACTCACTGATTACGGTGGCGTTTCTGTTTGGCAGCGAGTGGCGTGGACGGGTGTTCCTGTTCAATCCGTCGTGGCGGGGCGAGAAGCAGGAGGAGCTACGCTTTTTGCTCGATCTTGTGCATCAACTCGGTCCGGCGGTTTACAACGTTTATCTATTGCATCGCCTGCGACGCCGGGCTGGAGCCGCGGAGCGCGCACGCTTTGCGCGAGAGTTGCATGACGGCGCGGTGCAGTCGCTGATTGCTGTGGAAATGCAGGTTGACGTGTTGCGCCGTCAGGCCGATGCCGGCAAGCCCATTGGAGCGGAATTGGGACGGATTCAGGGACTGTTGCGCGAGGAAGTTCTCAAACTTCGGGAACTGATGCAGCAGATGAAAGCGATCGAGGTGGATGCGCAACGGCTGCTGCGAGTTTTGCACGATACCGCGGAGCGCTTTCAACGGGAGACGGGAATCAGCGCGCGCTTCGTTACAGATATCGAAACCTTGGACATGCCGCAGCGCGTATGCCGCGAGATGCTCCGCATTGTGCAGGAGGGATTGGTCAATGTAAGGAAACACAGTGGAGCGCGCCACGTGCTGGTGCGCTTGGGGTCGAGCGTAAGCAAATGGAATTTGACAGTAGAAGACGATGGTAAAGGTTTTCCGTTCGCGGGCCGTTATAATCAGGACCAAATGGACGCGGTCGGAAAAGGCCCCATGATCATTAAGGAGCGCGTTGGTTTGATTGCCGGCGAACTCACGGTAGAATCGAATCCCGGGCAAGGAACACGATTGGAAGTCAGCGTACCGCGCAACGGGGAAGTGCCTCATGAACTTTAGAAAAGCGCAGACGGTTCGCCTGGTAATTGCCGATGACCATCCTATCTTCCGCGACGGCCTGCGGCGGTTGCTGGAGTCGGAAGCGGACTTCAAGGTTATAGGCGAAGCGTCGGATGGCGCCGAAGCTGTGAAGCTGGCGCGCCAATTGAAGCCCGACATTCTATTGCTGGACCTGGCTATGCCTAAGCATCCCGGCCTGGAAGCCTTGCGGGAGTTGAGTCTGCCCGCGAATGCAGCTCCGGTACGGGTGATTCTGCTGACTGCCGCGGCGGAAAAGAGCCAGATTGTCGAGGCTCTGCAACTGGGCGCGCGCGGGGTGGTGCTCAAAGACTCTGCCACTCAACTTCTGCTGAAGGCCATCCAGACCGTGATGGCGGGGGAGTACTGGGTGGGCCGCGAAAGTGTTTCGAATCTGGTGCAGTATCTCCGCACCCTGATGCAATCTTCGCATGATGAGGCGCGACAGAAGAAATTCGGCCTGACCCCGCGAGAGCTGGAAATCGTTTCCGCTGTGGTGGCAGGATATTCCAATAAGGAAATCGCCGAATATTTTAAGATCAGCGAAGACACCGTCAAACATCATCTCAGCAACATCTTCGATAAACTTGGAGTTTCCACCCGCTTGGAACTGGCTTTGTTCGCGGTGAATCAGGCGCTTCCGCTCAAGAGCATCGCCTGACCTCCTATAAGCGGATTGCCCCCATACTGGTTTAATGGCACTTTTGTGCCATTGGCTGGGAAGTTTGCCGAGACTAGTATTGGGTCAAAGAGATCAGCTTGGGGACGACTGCCGGGAACTCATCTTTGGGATTACCCGGGTGTCAAAAAATGTCGCCAGTTGCAACAAAGAGAAATGAGGAGCCCCGTGGCTAAACGTCTACAGCAGCTTTGGAACGAAGAAAGTGGTCAAGACATTGCGGAATACGCAGTGATGTTGGCTGTGATTCTGGTAATCGTCGTGGGCACGATTCGGCTCATCGGTTCCAACGCGAACAACGTTTTCTCTCAGGTCGGTAGTTCGATCCAGTAGCCTGACATCTTTAACTTCGTGGTGGTATGACGCAACGAGGCCTTCTGATCCCTCGTGTGCTCACGAATTTCCGTCCGCGTCTTCCTGCAATTCACTTCTGCGAGTTCTCTGATGGCGACGATGTCGTGAGTGCCACGTTCTCTCCGTTGCCGCTGGGGAACCGGGTAAGATAGGGGAAGACCGGGGTAATCTCGAATTCCATTTTCTCGTGGGTTGAGGTCAGAGCCACCGGCTTGGCCTTGGATAGTTCCACCCGATCCGTCCAGGGATCGACTTTGATGCGACCACCCATCGGCAAAGCGGCAATCTGATCGAGACGCTTCTCATCGAGCGTCGGAGCGGATGTCATCAGAGTTGACATGCGAGTGCTCTTTCCGCCGGCAAAGCTATTGCCCAAGTGAGGACGAATTAAATTCGGCAACTCGGGCGCTTTTTCCTGCAAGGCCTTCAGAAACAATCCAGCATTGCCCAATTTGTCTTTGTACGGAGAGTTCTGCAGGAGTTCCAGCGCCTTGGCGTCGGCAGCTTCCTCGTCCGCGGAATTTCGCTTGAAGTCGAGGCGTTGGAACGACTCCTGGTCGGGGAAGAACAGCTTATCGTTGAATGCGAGGCCGGTATCGAAGCCGTGTCCCAACACGATGTGGCTGAGTTCGTGAGCCAGGACCATGGCAAGCGATGCTTCGTCGGGAAGCACGTCGAGGAGGCCGCGACTGATAACAATCGTGTGATAGATGGTAAAAGACTCTAGAGGAGTGGTCAGGAGAACGCGACAGCGAACGTCTCCGGGGACATCAATATTGTTGGTAACGAGCAGATTGTTCACGACGGTGGACAACACCTTGTCCACTTCGCCGGGAGGTGCAAGCAAGCCAATTTTCTGCAGGCGGTCGACGGCATTGTCTTCGGCTTGACGTTCCCACATGCGCTGCGCCATGACGGGGCTGGCGTCGGCGGCAGCATCACTCTGATCCTTCACCGACTCAGGCGAATCGATCAGGATCTGGGTGAACTCTTCGCTCTTTCCCAGACCTTTCAGGTCATAGCCCCAGAGGCGCGTCTGCGCTTTGAAGTGCAGGGTTTTACTAAACCCGGTTTTGAGGTTAGATTCTTCGGTGTAGACGTAGGCCGGCAGCCACACGCCGGGGCGCATGTTCAGGCGCCAACTGTCGAAGTGGAAAAAGAAATTAACCTTGGGCTGGGGATAATAGGTTCCGTCAAAGCGGACGATGTTGTAATCCTGGTCTTCGACCCAAATCCTGCCCATGAAACGCGCGGTTTTTTGACCTTGCTTGGGGCGGACATCGATCACCAGGCAGCGCAGCTCTCCTAGGAACTCGCGACGCACAAAGGTGAAATCGTAGTTTCTTTTTTGGAAATCGCTATCCAGCACCACCATCTGGGCGAATCCCATGGGCAGGAAGTGCAGAGAGTAGACGCCGGTCATTTTACTGAGCATACGACGCCCGAATCCGGGCTGGCCCATGAATGAAATGTCTTCGGGCCCGTCGCTTAGATCGAGACGGCCGAGAAAATACCGGTCGTGGACTGGCGTCGGATTCCCGGACTGATCGTTCTTGAGATCCTGAAGGTAAGTCTCGACCAGCGGATGCGCGTGCCGCATTTGCGCCATGAACAGGTGCTCGCGCTGCACCACACGATCCAGCACATCGTTGAGCGTGACTGCGGCGGGAGGCAGGGACTGAAGGCTTTGCGCCGGAGCAACGGAAGAGGGTGCAACCGACGGCGCAGCGTCTACTGCTGGAGTGGACGGCGGCGGGGACGCAGGAGGATCCTGCGCGCGGATCCCCATTGCGCAGCCCAAAATCAAAACCAGCACCGAGCCCGAACGAAAAAACATTTGCATATAAACCTTCTGGGAATTAATCACGCTAACTGAAAAACAATGTGCAGAACGGCCGTCGAGTCTGAGGGTTGGCCATCTTTCAAGGCGGGCTTGAAGCGGATCTGCTCGGCGGCACGCACTGCCGCGTCGTCTAATCCGTGCCCCAGTCCGCGCACTACCTTCAATACGCGCAACCTTCCACTTGCTTCCAATACCACTTCTAGAAGAACCTCGCCCTCAATGTGCTTGGCGCGAGCCTCTTCCGTATAGATGGGAACCGGCTTGGAAAGGATTTCTGCCGGCGTAAGTTTGGCCGCCGCTTGTGCGGGACGCGATTGCACCGTTGGAGGTGCAGCTACGTCGGCATCGCCGAAGCCCGCCTGGCGCACAGTGCGCTGCGGAGCAGAGGCCGTGCCGGTGGCAACTCCGTTGCCAAATCCAGTGCTGGCTACCACGCCGCGAGCGCCTTTGGATCCGCCGGTTCCGTTGCCAGAGCCCGGTCCGGTAGGCATATCAAATCCGCCGGCTTGTGCGATATTGACGGCTTGGGTTTGACTGGTTCGCGCCGGCACGCCGTTAGGATCGCCGAAGCCGCCGGTCTGAACTTTTTGCGGCGCACGGTCGATCGTCTGTTTCGCCGAACTCCCGGACGAGAAGACGTTGGTTTGTACAGGAGCTTTTGGAATCACCGGAGCCGCAGGGGAAGGCGGCAAGGGATCGGCCTTCCTGGTCGCGATCTTCACTTCGGGAGCATTTTCTACTTTAGGTTTGGGCTGAGGTAAAGGAGCGGGAACGTGCAGTGCTGCTGGCGGAGGTTCAAGTTCCGCGACTACTACTGGTTTACGCAGTTGCTTCTGCGGCTCATGACTGACCGGAACGGGCGTGGGCACGAGCTCAATGGCATGATAATCGCGCTTGGGACGTTCCAGAATTTCTGGATGAAGAATGGGAATCCAGACGAAGATCGCAACCACTACAGCCTGCAAGCCATAGCTCAATACCAAGTCAGACCAAGGCATCTCCCAAGGCGGAAGCGACGAAAATAGGCTGGATTCGCGGTACGTCGGCGCCATAATCACTTTGCTTTTTAAGTTTCCCAAAACCCGAGACTAGTGTAAAGGCTTACCCGGCCTTTTCCATCATGGAAAGTCGGTAGGCGCTGCCTCGACACAGTGTACCGACGCGGGTGAATGCACGAAAGAGGCCATTCCCGCCGCCAGTCAGGAGAACTAATGCGTGTGGTATCAAAGACTTACCGAGTTCCAATTTCAATCGGCGGTAGTTTAGCGGAGGCACCGCCCCAAAAGGCTACACTGCAGTGGAGAGATTTCCACCTTCAGGCAAGAATGAATCAGCAGTGCACGATTCTTGGGCTTTTGTCCGCGGGTCGCGTTGTGGGTGTCCAAGGCTGGTTGGGCTTGCTGAACAAACTGGCGTAATCATAGTCGGAGTGGTCGGTTACGATAAGGAGATTTTTCAGCTTTGCACCATGGTGAGCGAAGGAGACTCGCGGAGTCGTCGATATCTTTAGCTTGTACGCAACGCGAAGTGTCCGTAGCAGAATTAAGTCGTCATGATTTGTTCCGGGATAAATCCTGGATGGATTGAATGAGAACGTTAGTTTTAACAGGGGGATCCGACTGGCCCATCCGGACGACCCGCCTTCAGAACACAAATTGATGGCGTCGGCAGTTCGCAGAATCAACCGGCATAAAAACTCGAATACACGGGAGAAACACGGTACTACCGTACCGATAAACGGCGTTGAAACCACGAAAGCCATTGACTGACGGAGACAGGGAAGGTTACGATTCGATCAATGGACCAACCCGTGTGCGCAATGGAAGCCACGATTTGTTTGCAACGATCGTTCGGGCAACCATCATCCAAAGTCATCAACGAGGACGTTTGCTAATGATGAGGGCTTTTCACCTGAGAATTTTGAGTTGCTTCATGGCCATTGTTTTCCCGGTCGCCTTGTTGGCGGCGGATCTACCGGGAGCCATGCTCTACAGCCATGGGACTGCGCTGCTCAACGGCAATAGCATCTCGAGATCATCCGCCATTTTCGCCGGGGACTTGGTGCAAACCAGTGCCGATTCGGTAGCTAACATCAATGCCACCGGTTCGAGCGTGCTGGTTCTGAACGAGTCTTTGATTGAGTATCAGGGAAATACCCTCAACTTGGAGCATGGCGGCGTGACGGTTTCGACTTCGAAACTGCTGGCTACTCGTGCTGGTTCGGTCATGGTGGCCCCGGTTGCGAATGCGTGGACCGAATTCGACGTGAAGGATGTAGACGGCAAGGTCCAGATCATGGCGCGAAAAGGCGACTTGACCGTTAAGGACGACAGTGGCACTACGACCTTAGCGCAAGGTCAAGAAACCACCCGCGACGATACGCAGCACAACGACAAAAGGAATCGGCGAGTTGCGGCCGCTGAAATTCCCGGCTATGGCGCTGCCCTTGACTCCCCGTGGGCAATCGGAATCGGCGGGGGCATCATTCTCGGCGGGACACTATGGGTCGTAATGAAAAGCGACGACCCAGCCAGCCCATCCAAATAGTAGAAAGATAGTCACTTCTTTTTGAGACACATGATCGTCTTTCAGGCGCTCATTCGTTTGCTCTGTTTACAAAAGGAATACGGATTAAATTCGGGCCGCTCAGGAAGGTAGTCGTCGGGACGTTCGTTCTTGGCGCGATTGCTGTCGGGTTGGGCCAGCACCGCCGCACACTTTTTGTAAAGCTTGCGATAGAACTCATAGCGGCCCGGAGGCAGAGGATCGAGCCAGGAAACGCGTTCCATGTCGAGGAAGTGATCGGGATCCTGCGCATTCTTTAAAGCGAATTCGGTTGGACTGCGCCAGCGGTCAGGTTCCGGGACAAGAGATCCGATTTCGCCGACGGCGAGACGCAGGAAGTGCGGCATGCCGGCTGGAATTTTCTAAGCAGCCACGCGGTTCACCGCGACGTGACCTTAATTTCCCCAAGCTGCCGCGAGCGGGCCCTCAAAAAGGACGAAGCCATTAGCGCCATGCCGATCAACCCTCGTCGAAACCTCGCATTGTTCATTTCACGATGCGGAATTAGTCAACTCCTCTCGGCTCGAATCAGAACGCCAAATGCAGCGACAACTGCAGGAAGCGGGGGCTGCCAATCGTGTGCTGGATGACGCCCAAGCTTCCTTGCGGTGGGATTGATGGCGGACCTGCAAAATTGGGGAAGAAGTCGACATTGTTGTTCGGAGCGTCGAAATCGGCATGGTTGAAAATATTAAAAGCATCGGCTTCAAACTTCAGCAGGTAGCGCTCTTTGAATTGGAACATCTTGGACAGGCTCATATCGAAGCGAACCTGAAACGGGCCTCGAAACGTGTTCCGGCTCGTATTTCCATACAAGGATTCAAAGTCATCGCACCCGCTGGCGTCACAAGCCGGAACACCGTTGGTCCCTGGAGCCACAAACTGGGGTCCAAAATCAGCCGCGTTGAGCTTACAGAGTGCCGGCGAAACTCCCACAACTCCCACCGGGCAAGTACCACCCTTTGCTGCCTGCTTGGCGGTTACGCCTGGTAGCAGCGGGACTATGGGGTTCCCAATATAGTTGCTGGTGCCGTAGTACAGACTCGCCACAGAGCCCGAATAGTCATAGACGCTGTAGGGCTGTCCGCTCTGTGCCACGGTCTGGCCGCCAATGGTCCATCCATTGGTCGCATATCCCCATGGCCCGCTCTCCACAAACTTGGGAGTCGTATAGCTGTAGTTCACCAGAAACACATGGGTCTGATCGAAGTCCGAGGAGGCATAGTTGGAGCGGGGAACGGCCGGATTGTTCCCGGTGAAAAACAGCCCCAGACCGCTCTGCTCGTCGAGCGAATGAGACCAGGTGTAAGACGAAGTAAATTGCACGCCATGGGACAAGCGCTTGTGAACCTGCAGTTGCAATGCGTTGAAGTTCGAAATGCCCTCCGCCTTATACGACACGGCGTTCATGTCGTATCCGGGATAGGGTACGCGGAGGGGCGCGTTGCCGGAGAATTCGTTCGTAAAGACCGGCTCGGAATTCAGGGACAGCGAAGTCGTACCGCCGTAGGAACTGGTCTGCCCGTTCACCACATTGGTGGGTGTGGCAATGAGTGGTTGGTTGAATGGAATGGGAAGCACCAGATGCGTGCCGTGACTGCCGACATAACCGGCCTCGATGATCCAGCTGTTGGAGGGTTGAAATTGAAAGTCGAGTGTCCAGTTCTGCATATACGGCAGTTTGTTGTTGATATCGTACCCACCAAACAGAAAAGGACCAAAGAGATTGCCTGACGGCCAGCATCCCGGGAACCCGCACGCCGTCTGCTCCAAGTTCGGAAGGGAGCTCCGGAAGGCTGCTCCCGTGACTGTAGGTGGAGGAGGCAGAGCGGTGCCGAACGGCTGAGAAAGAGTCGCGCCGCTAAATACTGAGATCGGTTGGACGAACGGAGGCTCGAGCGTGACGCCAAATGGGCCGTTGAATCCGGAACCGGCACTCGGCGACAGATAGCTGAAGAACTCGCCGCGGTCGAAGTAAATACCATACCCTGCGCGCACGGTGAGCTTCGACGTGGGAGCCCACGCGATGCCGATACGCGGCGCGAAACCCCACTGGTGATTTTTCATGAGCGAATTGCTGGCTCCGGGGGTGGCGCCGGTTTTGTTATTTCCGGCGATTACCAGACCAGAGCCGGTAATAACGTCAGTCCCTGCGTCGCAAGTGTTCAAAGCGGGGTCCGCTGGCTGTCCGTTGACAGTGCATTGCACGTAACTGTATTTCGAAGGATCGAAACCGGTGAGCCGGCCGTTTTTCTCCGAGAGCGCGCCGTCGATGTCCCAACGGAACCCGGCGGTTACGGTGAGGTTTTTTCTCATCTTAAAGTTGTCGTTGATATAAGTTCCAACGGTATTGGCGCGATAGTAGCGGTCTGCCGAACCAACGAACTCATCGCCGCCATGCAAGTTACCTTCTACGAAGTCAAGGAACTTCTCGAAGTTGAGCGTATCGGTGTTTGTATTTTTGTTGAGGACATTGAGCTGGGTGTGGTCCCACGTGGTTCCCACTGTCAGGGTATGCCGTCCCTTTAACCAACTCGCGGAGGTCGCGTATTCCCAATTATTCTGGACCATGCCGCCATCGCCAAAGCTGGTGCTGGGACCGAACTCCACGCCAGCGCTGATCGTAGGGTCCGAGGTGGAAATGCTGAAGTCCGGAAAGGTCGCCCCGCCGGGCAGGGTTATGCCCACCTCAGACGGGTTAAATGCTTTGGTCGTGTTTGCGAAAGCTCGCAAGCGAGTGAAACCCACATGCTGTTCCCATGTGAGATTGGGCGAGACTAGTACGGAGTTCGAGAGGGAAAACACCTGGCCGCCGGCGGAAAGCTGTTGGGCAAATCCCAGCAAGGAACCCACCGCACCAAAGGGATTGTTGGTGGGATTGCTCTGAATGTAGTATCTGGCCGCCAAGCGATCCTTGGGGCTAATAACATAATCAATTCCGACTGTCCCCTGGTCCACCGTGGCTCGCGTATTGGGGCCTTTCACGACGGCGTCGTAGCCTAGGGCGACGGCCTGCGTCGAGCTGTACTGCGCGCTTGGTATCAAATACTGACCGTTGGGAAGTTTGGCATTCAGTATTTGCGCTGCAGCGCTGTTGATCTGGCCCGCCGTAATGGTTTGTCCGTATGTCGCCTGAATCATGTTGATGATTCCCTGCGTACTGCGGTCATCCGTCAAGCCCAGAGGCACGGTCGTAGTTTTGGTGGAAGCTTCCGCATCGGCGATGCGCACTCCCTGATAGGACCCGAAGAAGAACAACTTATCTTTGAGGATTGGTCCGCCGATTGTCCCGCCAAAAGCATTTCGATTCAGGAAGGGACGAGGGATGCCGGCGGCGTTGTAGAAATATGGGTTGGCATTCATGGCGCTGTTCTGCCATTGTTCCCACAGAGAACCGTGCAGCGCGTTCGTACCAGACTTAGTCAGTACGCTAATGTGCGCACCGCTGTTGTTGCCCTGGGTGGCGTCGTATTGCGATGAGTTCACGGCGATTTCCTGGATAGTATCGGCGGGAGGAGTGGGTAGAGCCTGGCCAATCGCGCCGTACACCGATGTGCTGGTTTGGATGGTTCCACCCGCGCCGAAGTTCTCACCGGTATTGAGCACAAAGCGGTTCTCACCGACCTGGCTGGTGGAATTGCCGTTGAAAAGGTTATTGGTGCTGACACCGTTCAACGAGAAGCTATTGCTGGTGTCCCGGTTTCCGTTCGCGAAGATGGCCTGATTGCCAAGGCCAGTGTTGGCGCCCGCTCCACCGAGGAAGTCCGCATGAACGCCAGGGCTGAGAATTGCCAGTTGCGTGAAGCTGCCGGTGCCCAGCGGCGTCGTTTCGATGGTGTTGGTATCGATGACATACCCGATCGTGGTGTCCACCTGGTTCATCAAAGGCACGGCGTTTACTTCCACCGTAGTGCCGATCGATCCCACTACCAGAGACGTATCCACTGTGGTGGTACGGTTACCGGACACCAGAATTTTCGTGTGGTTTTCGGTTTTGAAGCCGTCCTTCGTGACGGTGACTCGATAAGTTCCAACGGGAAGGTCCGGGATCACGAAGGAGCCGTTCTTAGTATGCGCCGCAACTTCGAGGTTGGTCGCGAGATTGACGGCTGTCACAGTGGCGTCGGACACGACAGCTCCTGACGGATCGGTCACCGTGCCGGTGATCGCCCCCAAAGTTTGTTGGGCAGCGGCAAACTGCGCTAGGGATGCAAGCGCCAACGTGACACCGAAAAGGGCGCGCGAGAACTTCGAGGCAAATACGAAGAGGCCAGTAAGACGCACGGGTACAACCTCCTGTGATCGAAAGCCCTTATATCAAAAGGATTTGGAAGGATTCAAGGTAAGTCGGTTAAAACTCATCTATATTTGTATGAATTTTTCTTCAGAGTCGCAGAAGAAGTTCAGGTGGTAAAAACCGGCCTGGGATCGCCAGGTCCGGCGCGCGGCATTATCCTGTCAGAGTGAACAGCAGCCTGTCAGAACCGCTTCCCGGCAGTGTCGGCCTTTGTGCGACCTGCGAATTTATGCGGAGGATCCAGTCCGACCGCGGCTCAGTCTTCTATCAGTGCCAGCTTTCGGCTACCGATCCGTCGTTCCCGAAATACCCTCGATTGCCGGTGCTGCAATGTGCCGGACATGAGCCCGTGCGCACGACCCTTTGATCACTCGAGCCCCAGATCTTTCGCCAGCGCTTTCCACTTGCTGTCGACCAGGGCTTTCGTTTTCGAATCCATAACAATTTCGTCGGGCCAGGGGCGGGCGAAGCCCTCGCTGGCCCACTTCCGGGTCGCGTCAATCCCCATTTTTGAGCCGTAATTCGGCAGTCGCGAGGCGTGATCGAGCGAGTCCACCGGGCCAAGGGTGAACTGAATGTCCCGCTCGGGATCGATGTGGTTCAGGACTTTCAGCGTAACATCGGCAATATCCTGCACGTCCACGTCTTCATCCACCACCACGATGCATTTTGTAAACATTGCCTGGCCCAGCGACCAGATGGCATTCATGACTTTGCGAGCCTGTCCCGGATATGATTTTTTAATAGAGACAATCATCAGGTTGTGAAAGACGCCCTCAATAGGCAGATTGACATCGATCAACTCTGGGATCGTCAGCTTCATTAAGGGTAAAAAAATGCGCTCGACCGCTTTGCCCATGTAGGCGTCTTCCTGCGGCGGTTTGCCGACGATTGTGGTCGCGTAGATCGGATCTTTGCGATGGGAGACGCAGGTTACGTGAAAAACCGGATAGAGATCTTCCAGAGAATAAAAGCCAGTGTGGTCGCCAAAAGGCCCTTCGCTGCGAAGTTCGTCGAGATTGACGTAGCCTTCCAGGACGATTTCGCTGGCGGCGGGCACGTCAAGGTCGACGGTCTCGCATTTGACTAGATCGACCGGAGCGCCGCGCAGGAATCCGGCGATGAGATATTCCTCAATCTCAGGCGGAGCGGGAACGATTGCAGAAAAAGTTACCGCCGGCTCGGTGCCGATTGCAACCGCAACTTCCATCTTTCCGGATGGACGATTTCCTTCGGCGAGAACGCTGCCTCCGGAACTCCGCGCCATGATGTCGACCGCCGCAGATTTTCCATCGACCGAGGCTCGCATGTGCTCGCGCGCGTGCTCGGCCGCAACTTTTTGGCGCTGCCAGTGCATGCCTGTGGTGCGTTCGTCGTAGACCTGCATGCGGTACATTCCTAGATTTCGCTTTCCTGACTTCGGGTCGCGCGTGGTGACCAAGGGTAGCGTGATAAACCGCCCGGCATCCTTAGGCCAGCATTGCAGGATGGGGAAATCGAGCAAAGAACAATTGTCGCGCTTGATTACCTCTTTGCACGGCCCCGTCGGCACGGTGCGGGGGAAGAACTTTCCGGCTTCCGTCAGGAGGGGAAGCATCTTTAATTTATCGAGAAAACCCTGCGGAGATTTCACATCCATAAACATGCGGATGCGAGCAGCGACTTCATCAAAAGAATTAACTCCGAGTGCGAGTTTCATCCGGGCGTCGGAGCCGAACTGATTGATGATGAGTTGAGAACCAGGATGTCCCTTAAGATTTTGGAAAAGCAGCGCCGGTCCGCCTCGCTCGCCTTTGGCATCGCGACTTTTTGAGACGCGGTCGGTGATCTCAGCAATCTCGAGGATCGGATCGGCTTCGGTCTGGATGCGCTTCAGTTGTCCGGCGCGTTCGAGCGCCGCGATCCACTGGCGGAGGTCGTCGAAGGGCAAAGGATTCCTCTCTGTGACCGTAGATTATAAGGGAAGGACGAGCGCTGCAGTCACAGGCGTATAGGAGCGAGAATTGAACGAGACGGGATGTTGATGATCACTTCCACACTCACGCGGCGAGTTGGACGACCGTTTCCTCGACCTGTTTCCAGGCTCGCGCGTGTGGATCGATGAGGTCGATGTGGCCTGCGCCGGGAATCTCGAGCAAGTGAGCATCTTCTTTAGCGTCGCCTTTGCGCCCTTGTTTGGCGGCGACATAGTCGCGGCTGAACGCAGGTGGTACGGTGTCGTCGGCAGAGCCGTGAATGAGCCACTGGCGCGCGTGCGGGATCGAGAGTTCCATCGGGTCGGCTTCGCGGTAGTGCTCCGGTACCTCTGCGGGCGTGCCGTGAAGAAACTCGACGACCGCATCATTGCTGAGGTGAAGTTGGTAAGCGCGCTGCAGGTCGACAACACCGGCAAGCGAGAGGACGCGAGTAACGCTCGGTTCGTGAGCGGCGAGGCAGAGCGCAAGTTGTCCGCCGGCGGAATGGCCCATCACCACGATTCGTTTTGAATCGAAGATTGTGCGCTTGCGCGTTCTGCACAAGAAAATTGTAGGCCGACCGGATGTCGGAAAACGTAGCCCGGCCAGCCTCCGCCATCGTTGCCGACGCGACGGTATTCCAGGTTGGCAGTTGCGACTCCCTTGGCGGTAAGCGCGGCGCAAAGATGGCCAGTGTGATCGAGATTGTACCTGGCACGCCAGAATCCGCCGTGAATGTTGATGACCAGCGGATACGGAGCCGTAGCCTTATCTTTGGAGGGCAGACGCAGATCGAGAAACTGATTGGGGTCCGCTCCATATGCGAGTCGTGCGTCAGGAGGCGGCGGCTTCAGAGTGAGTATGTCGTCCGGCATGGAGATTTAAGTACAGGCCGCTTGCTATTCGTAGCGCAGGGCTTCGATGGGATCGAGATTGGCGGCACGCAAAGCCGGCACCATCCCGCTGATCACTCCCACTACCGCGAGGATGGACGTCGCCACAACCAGAATCATGGGCGAAACAATCAGGCGGATGTCGGCCGCTTCGGCGTGTTTGGCCAGCGCACTATAGAACGTAATGCGTCCAGCGAAGATCGAGACCGCATAAGACAACAGAATGCCCATAAATCCGCCGGCCGCCGTAATGACCATGGCCTCGGCCAGGAACTGAAACAAGATGTGGTGGCGTCGCGCGCCCAGAGCTTTCTCCACGCCAATTTCGCGCGTGCGCTGGGTTACCGACACCAGCATAATATTCATCAACCCTACGCCACCGATTCCCAGCGTCACTGTCCCAATGAAGGCAAGCAGAACCTTCAGCGCCATAGTGATGATGCCGAACTGTGAGAGTTGTTTTTGTGCGTCGAACACAAAAACAGCACGCTGGTCGTCGGGCTTGAAGTTGTGTGCGGTGCCCAGAGTCTCGCGAATAGTCTTGTCCAACTTCTCGTGGTTTAGCCCCGCCGAGTCGAGCCATATACCGTCGAGGTAATGATTGTCTTTAAGAACGTCCATCGAATTGTAGGGAATGTAGACGACGCGATTGTTGTCGTTGTCTCCCTCTTGCATGCGCGGCGCGCCCACGCCAATCACTTCAAAGGTGACGCCATCGATGCGAATCGTTTCGCCGACCGCCGGCATGCCCGAGAACAGTTTGTCGCGGGCTTCCGACGCGATCACAGCATAAAGACCGTGTTGCATGTTGTCGGCGTCGTTCAAGAATCGCCCTTGTTCGATGTCGAGGTTCCAGATGTCTTGAATCGACGGATCCAGCCCCATCACCGGAAAAGTGAAGGAACGATTATTGTTCTGAACCGTCGAATCCTTCTGCAGCATGCGGACGACATGGCGGCAGAGCGGAATATTGTTGCGCAGCAATTCGACGTCGTCGTTGGTGAAGCGGATTTGGACGCCGGCCTTGTTGCCTCCGGCCTGTTGCGAAGTTCGCCCGGGGAAGACTCCGACGGCGGTCGCCCCGAAGCTCTCGAAGATAGTTTCGATCGCCTTGCCGAAACCGTTCCCGTAGGAGAGAAGCAGAACGACCGTGGCGATGCCCCAGGCCATTCCGGCCATGGTGAGCAGGGTGCGCCGCAGGTCGTGGCGCATCGCCGAGTACGCTTGTTGGAGAAGATCGCGGTGCATTAAAGACTCCCGCCTGAACAATTGTTACTGAACTTCTAAAAAAGCTTTTAACCGCTGAGTTCGCAGAGAACTGCAGCTGAGAGCGCGGAGTACAGCATTGCTGCCGGCTATTCCTTCCTCAATGCCTCCACCGGTTCCAGCATGGCGGCGCGCCTAGCCGGATAAAGACCTGCCGCGACTCCGGCGACTCCTAACGAAATTACCGCGAGAGCAGCCGTCGATGCCACCAGCTTTGGAGGGTCGAATCCCTGACCGAGATCGACGCCTGAGAGCATGGCCATCAATCCTGCAGCGCCTCCAATCCCGATGCCTCCGCTCAGCAACGTCAGAAAAGCTCCCTCCACAAAAAACTGAAACATGATGCTGGCATTGGTGGCGCCTACGGCCTTGCGCAATCCGATTTCGCGAGTGCGGTCGGCGACGGCTACCAGCATGATGTTGATGATGCCGATCGCACCCAAGGCGAGCGTAACCAGGCCCACGCTCCCTAGAAACATATTCATCGCGTCGAAAATCTTGCCAATCTGGTCGATCGTCTTAACCGTGTCCCATTCATCGAACGCGTCCGGGTTCTTGGGATCGAATCCATGGTTGCGGGCGATAATCTTATGAACTTCCTGCTGGGCCGCCTCGTGCACCGCCCGGGATTTGGGCTGGTAGTTGATCATGGAAATCACGTCGGTGCCTTCACCGGCATTCAGCGGACGGAAGTAATCTTGCATCGTATGGAAGGGCACGAAACTTCGCAGGTTCAGATTCATGTTGTCGCCATGACCGATTTTCTGCACCGTGCCAATCACGGTGAAACGGACGCCGTTGAGCAGAATTGTGGCGCCGACAGCGGGGCGTCCGGGAAACAGCGTGCGCCGCACTTCGTCGCCGATCACGATTACCGCACGCTTCTGCGAATCGTCCATGGGATTGAGCCAGCGGCCTTCGTTGATCGGGAGATTGCGGATCTGATTGATGCTGGCTGGAACTCCCATGATTTGCCCGCTGGCCTGAAAGAAATCACTGACCGCGCGGATGTCGTTGCGGGAAATAACTGGGGCAGCGGCGCCCACCGAAGGGCACTCATTCACAATATCCTGATAGTCACTATAGGTGAGGTAATACTGGCGCAGCGCGGTGAAACTGCCCTGCATGACCGGCGCTCGACCCGACCAGATGAACATCACATTTTCGCCCAGGGAATCGAACTGCTTGCGATTGCCCGCGCGGAATCCTTCCCCGAGGCCCACCAGTAGCAGCAGGGAACCAACCCCCCAGGCGATGCCAAACATAGTGAGAAACGAGCGCAGCTTATGCGCCCAGAGGGCATGCAACGTTTGCCCGATGATGTCGAAAATATAGCGCACGGCTAGGAAACATTATACGGGGAGCTTGGGCGATACTTCTGACCCGCGCTAGACCGATACGAAAGGAAGCCGCATCCAGCCCAGACTCGTTGTCGCTCTGGAGTCCGGAGTTTGAAGGCTGAAGTTCGAGGGCTAGAGTCCGAAGTGTGTGGTCTGCTTTGCGATTTTCATTCCGAATCGTGCGGGAGTTGGTTATCCTCTAGCGGGATGCCGACGCTTGCCCTCACCGAACTGCTAGGCGCCACGGTCTATGACCCGTCGGGCGCGTCTAGCGGGCGTGTGCGCGAAGTGACCCTGACTCCGCAGGAAGATCGGTCACGCATTTCCTCTCTCATCGTGAAGACGAAATCTGGAAATCGGATTTTGGCTTTTTCTTCGGTTTCGGCAATCAACGGCGGCATTCGGGCGACCACAGCCGCGGCCGAGTGGCCAGCGGCCAATGGCAACGAAGGATTATTTCTGCTAGAGCGCGATCTGCTTGATCAGCAGGTAATCGACGTCAACGGACGAAAAGTTGTGCGCGTCAATGACGTTGATCTTCAGATTGAGGTCCCCAAGGATAAAAATGCAACTCATCCCGTGTTGCGGGTCCATTCCGTCGATGTCGGTGCCCGCGGCGCGGTTAGAAGGCTGTTGCGGGGGGTAGCGCCGAAGCACGCCTTGCAGGTGCTGCTCGGTCGAATTCCTCCGCACAGCATCCCATGGAATTTCATCGACGTCATCGAAACCGACCCAGCGCGGCGAGTGAAGCTGAAAACTTCCTATGAAGGTTTGTCGAAACTGCACCCAGCCGACATCGCCGATATTGTGGAAGATCTCGCGCCGAACGAGCGCCAGGCGGTCTTCCAGACTTTGGATGAAGAGACCGCGGCCGAGGCGCTGGAAGAGGTTAGCCCACGGGTTCAGAAGTCGATTGTGGAATCCCTCGATTCGAGTCGCGCTGCCGACATTGTCGAGGAGATGGACCCCGACGCCGCCGCTGACCTGTTGGCGGATCTGTCCGAGGATCGCACTGAGCAGATCCTGGTGCAGATGGAACCCGAGGCGCAGCAGGACGTTGTTGAACTGCTGGAACACCGCGAAGGCACCGCCGCTGGCCGCATGACGACGGATTTCCTCGCGCTACCGGTCACCGCAACGGTCCAGAATGCAATCGACTCCATGCGCGAATTCGAAGGTGGGGTGGAGGCGGTGAGCACGATCTACCTTGTGGATTCCCACGGAACGCTAACCGGAGCGGTTCCGCTGGCCAGAATCGTGCTGGCGGATATGCCGACTCCAATGCTCTCGCTTACCCAGGAACCACTGGTTCTCGCCCATCAAGGTGTGGGGGAAAACGAGGTAGCTGAGTTGTTCGACAAATACAACCTTCAGACACTGCCCGTCGTGGATGGGCACAACAAGCTGACCGGCGTCATCACTTCCGACGATGTGATCAGCATGTTGAGGGCAAAGCTGTAGAAGCGCAGACCTTGCGCTTTCAGGCTTCGCGCGGAACCACTTCTGCCATCTTTAATTCACCACGCAACACTTTTCGTTTGGTCAGACTCGCTTCGTGCATTTATCCTGTGGCGTCGTTCGTGGCTTTAATTCGCTTCATCCATATGTCTGCGAAAAGTGCGCATGAAGTTTCTGAGACGCTCGAAAATCCGGCTTCTGTTGTTCCTCGCGGTCGTCGGCCCGGGATTCATCACCGCTAACGTCGACAACGATGCCGGCGGCATCTTGGTTTACTCCTCCGCCGGAGCCCAGTTCGGACATCTTCTGTTGTGGACCATGATCCCGATCACGCTGGCTTTGATCGTGGTGCAGGAAATGTCCGCCCGCATGGGTGCGGTTACCGGCAAGGGTCTGAGCGATCTTATTCGCGAAGAATTCGGGCTGCGCATCACTTTTCTGATGATGATCGGAATCCTCATTACCAACTTCGGAAACGTGGTTACAGAATTCATCGGCATCGCAACGAGCCTGGAGTTGTTTGGGCTGCCGCGCATTTACACCGTGCCGGTTTGTGGGGTGATTGTGTGGCTGATTGTGGTCAAGGGGCAGTACAAGAGTGTAGAAAAAGTCTTCCTCGCTGCTTCGTTCTTCTACGTCACCTATATCTTCGCTGGGGTGCTGGCTCATCCTTTGTGGAAAGACGCGATGATCGCAACCTTCAAACCTCCCGCCCCACACGCCTTTCGGGACCAAGCCTATCTGTTCATGGTGATTGGCGTAGTGGGAACCACGATTGCTCCGTGGATGCAGTTTTACCTGCAGTCGTCGATCGTGGAGAAAGGCGTGACTCGGCGTGGCTACAAGGCTTCCCGGCTTGACGTGGTCACCGGTTGCATATTTACCGACATCGTTGCCTGGTTCATTATTGTCGCCTGTGCTGCCACCCTTTACGTTCACGGTTTTCGCGACATCAAGTATGCCGCTGATGCGGCGCAGGCGCTGAAGCCTCTTGCCGGCGATTATGCTTACATTCTTTTTGCCGTGGGCCTGTTCAACGCGTCACTGTTTGCGGCATCGATTTTGCCGTTGTCGACCGCATACACCGTTTGCGAAGGCTTGGGTTTCGAATCTGGCGTGGGCAAGAAATTCAGCGAAGCGCCGTTTTTTTACTGGCTCTATACCTTGCTTATCATTGCTGGCGGCGCGCTGGTCTTAGTCATTCCAGCTCCGAGGTTGGTCGAAATCGTGGTGTGGTCGCAAGTGATCAACGGAATCGTTCTTCCGTTCGTCCTGATTTTCATGCTGATATTGATCAACAAAAAAGAATTGATGGGCGAGTACACTAACACACGGCTCTTCAATGCGGTGGCATGGGCCACCACTGTGATCGTGATCGGCTTGTCCTTGGCGCTCATGCTGGCATCTATAGGCGGCAAGACGGGTTAAGTTCGTTCTTGGTCAAACAAAAGCCGAATCATCCCAAGGGAACGATTCGGCTTTCTCTTTTACGACTCACTGACTAATTGCCGGCCAGGCAGCCTTTTTGACCTGAACTATTCGGGTATCCCGTTCCAGTGTTGTAGGCGTTGTTCGACCATTCGCCCTGGATTTTCCACTTCGTGCCATTGCTGAAAGTGACCAGCGGAGCACCGAACGTCCAAGCGCACTTATCACCGTTTTCCTGTCCGCGGCGGTCGTACCACGCCCCGGGAGAATCCGGGTCGGTGCGGGCTTCGGAAAGCTCGTGGCCGCTCACATTGGCCAATGCCGCGAGGCCTTGGGAATGCAGTCCAGAAGTGTCCTGAGGATCGCAACCCGCATCGCCGTCCAGATCGAAGAAGAACGCGACCTGAACGGTCACGCCTTTGCACGATCCATAGGTGTGGTACGCGCAGTATCCTGCGTTGCCCCGGGGCACATCGACGTACACGGGATAGTAGCCGTTCGAGACAGGGTTCGCGATTTCCTTGCAAGCCTCAGCCACGATGGCAGAAGTCGAACTTCCGTTCGCTGCTGCGGACGTATCAACCAGGTAATGGTCATTGATCAAAGACGGGCCGACTTGACCATTCGATCCCGTATATTCATCGGAAGTCTTAGCGTAATTGGAGCCATTGAAGCCGCTATACCACCCATCCAGGCCAGAAATTTTGTCGCCCGTAAAGCTGGAGTTGGCCCAACTCGGTCCCCAGAAGATCGCTTCGCTCACGGTCGACGGCAGGATGATGCCGCCGTGATAAGTCATGTCGGGACTGGTCCCTTTGAGTGCGTGAACGCGAGCGGAGGGATCGAAGCCCCTTGCCCAGTGGATGCCAAGCCTCGGCGGTTCGTGAGTTTGGACGCCGGTTGATAAGTCCTCGCGATCTACGGACGGCGAGTCAGCGGTTTGACCGAGACACATTCCTCCCAACATTAGGCTTGTTGCCAAGAGAACGAGCCATTTCCTGTTCATGTGAAAATCCTTTCGTGGATTGGGTTCTGAGACCGTACCGGGGGTAACCGAGCGGATTGTTGATCCCCAGACAGCTGGTGCGGCGGATTATTTCACCGCTCTTTACGAACGGTCAAGAAAGGATGTGGTTCTAGAACCTCAAAGCAATTTGCCGGCGGCTAGCTCCTGCACCAAGGTCAAGTCTGCTTCGAGAAAATCGTAAGATGGCAGTTCTTTGGGATCAGCCCACCGAACCTCGCGGAAGATGCGGTTCTCGATTTGTTTCTGGTACTCGCGCACGACGAAAAAGCGAAGTTCGACCATCGCTCCGTTGGGATACTCATGCTGAATCCGTTTGACTTCATCGCCGACGGTGGCGAGGATTCCCAGTTCTTCTTCCAGTTCCCGCCGAAGTGCAGCGCGGGGCTGCTCTCCTTCTTCGATCTTTCCGCCGGGGAACTCCCACTTTAGCGGCATGGTCTGATGACGCGTCCGCTGGCAGACGAGGAGCTTGCCGTCTTTTACGATCAGGCCCGCCACTACGCGTTTCATGAACGGGTCACGCTGGCTGCTTGCAGGGCGCTGGCTGAGAAACTAGCCCAGGTCGAGTTTGTGCGTGCCAAATTCGTGATTGTCATGCGGTGACTTTCATTTGGATGTGATCAGTATCCGGAGGCTTCCAGTTTCTTCCCCACGAGTTGAGCGCAGTGCTCCACGAGACCCTGATGTTCGGGGGTGAAGGCCGCGGCGAAATGGCTGTCGATGTCCAACTCTCCAACTACCTTTCCATGTACAAAGACTGGGACGACGATCTCAGATTTGGTCTCGAGCGAACAGGCCAGATAACGCGGATCCTTGCTGACGTCGTCCACCACAACCGTTTGACCACTGGACGCGGCGGCGCCGCAGATGCCTTGATTCAAAGGAATGCGCGTATGCGGAGTCATAGCTCCTTCGAAGGCGCCCAGGACCAGCATTGGTGGTTTAGCGCCAGGTTCCAGCATGTAGAAACCCACCCAGTTGTATTTCAGCATCCGTTTGTGCAGCAGCCTCACCAATGCCCGCATGAGTTCTTGAGCGCCAGAAACCGCCTGGGACAGGTTATTGATTTCGCTACGAATTTCGTCGACTTTGGTGCTGGTCGAGGGCATGAATGAAATCTTAACTCACCGCGTAGAATTTTCGGCGCTCGAAGCGCGAACGGCGGTAATCTGCCGGATTCCTTTCGTGCTGGGAAAGAGTTCTGGATGAATCGCGAAGGCCAGCGCTTGTAAGCCCTGAATTAGCGTGGGTGCAGGCGTGTTGAGAAATTCATCGGGAATGCAGAAAACGCGCCTGTTGAATGCCGCGGCAGTTTTATGCCAGCCGCGCTCTGGGATGATTTTCTCCAACGGCACGCGATCCCCAGCGCCACACCAGGCAGTAATGATTACTTCCGGATTGGAATTCAAAACCTGCTGCGCTGACATCTGACGACCAGGTGTGCCTATGAAATCTCCGCCCGCGGCGGTGATCAGTTCGGCGACCCACATTTGCGACGCGATGAGGGGCTTGCCCCATTCCTCACACCAGACTCTGGGGCTCGGTTCGCCTGAAGCTCGTGTGCGTACGTCTTCGATCGCGCGTTCCATCTGAGCGATCACTTCTTCTCCTCGTTCAGCTGCGCCTACCGCGCCTGCTATCGTTGCTATGTCGGTATAAATATCGGCCAACGTTCTGGGCGCGAGGCCGAGAAAGCGCGCACCGGCCTTCAGAATTTCGCAGACCGCTTTTTCCTGGTAGGGAACGGCCGCGATCACGAGATCGGGTCGCGACGCGACGATCTCAGCTGTGTCGGCAGTCCATGAGTCGGCTAGGATGATGCGGGAACGGTCGGCGACTGCCGGTACAACGTCGGCGCAGTAACGAGTACAGGCGATAACTCGTCCCAACTCTCCGATCGAGTCAAGAATGACGGTGGCGCTGGGCTGCAGGCATGCGATCCGTCGTGCGGTGTGAGAGACAGCCATAGGCTCAGAGTTGCCGCAATGCCGCCGACAGCGCATCGAGAGCTAATTGCGCAGCATGCGTAGAGGCTTGCGGCAGGCCGCCCACGGCTGCGATCACCGCATCGCGATTCAGAGTGCGAGATTCGAGTAGAGTCTGGCCCGCTACTAGTTCTGTGAGCGCTGAAGCGCAGGCCATCGATGGCACGCATCCCTTGGCCTTGAAGCGGATTTCGGCAATACGCCCTGATTTCACTTTCAAACTCAGGCGAAGCACATCACCGCATGCGGGATTCTCGATCTCCACCGTGGCGTCCGCCTCAGCGACCTCGCCGGCATTGCGCGGATTCTCGAAAATGATCGAGCAGTTGCGGCGAGTACATGCAGCTTAGATTGTAAATGCGTCACGAATGAGGGAGGATTTAGTTAGTCCTGAGTTCCTTCGGGGAAGTAGACAGTCCAGCCGCGGTCGCGGGCTTGAACTTTCAGGTCAGGATTTGGATTGACCGCGAAAGCGTACTTGGCCATCGCAAGCATTTCGGCGTCCCATCGAGAGTTGCCAAAGGCAGCATCAATCGGCTTCTTCACGACTTCCCGCAACACTTGAGGTTTACCGGGGCCCGAGGGAACGCAGGCGAGACGATCGCCGATGACGCCATTCTCAATCGGGACTTTTGTCGCCAGAATGTGGTCTTCAGCAATCCCAAACACTTTCATTCCGACGCGGATCACCCACTCATTGGATGAAGAAACGGCCCAGACATCGCACCCGTTCTTTTGCAGGCGACTCACCAATTCCTGCATTTCGGGAAAGATGCGGCCAGGAAAGGCTTGCTCCATAAAATCAGAAGCAGCTTTCATCATTGCGGCTTCCGTCATGCCCTTGTGCATCGTGACCATCTCGCCGCACATGGCCTCTTCGCTGACTTTGCCGGCTTTGTACTCAACGTAGCGGGCGCGCATTTTCTCGCCAACCGTGGCCGGGACGATTCCCTGGTTGATCTCCCAGTCGAAGAATCGTTCGCCGGCGTCGCCGGACCAGAGCGTGCCGTCGCAATCGAAGGCCGCAACTCGCGGATTGAACTGCAGTACCAGGTCGAGAAAATCCTGTCGGGTGAGTCGCGAGGCGGGAGCGCCAAAAGTTTTCATGTGCTTCGACAATAACGTGGAGACCTCAAGATGCGCAATTTCGAGGATCGAACCTACGAGGATTTTGTCGGCAAGGCGGCATAATCTTCGGGCGTGTTGATGTTGAGGGCCACAAAGGGATCGCTCACGGTAACGTACTGAATGTGGTCCTGATGCTGATGCTCAATGTCACGCGCACTGGCGGTTGGAAGAGCTTGCAGAAAGAATTCGATTAATTCACGGCCCAGAAGATACGGATGCCCGTGCTTCCCGGAAAACTCGGGCACAACAGCCCAAATATTTTGCGGCGCGGACTCGTAGGCATCGCGCAGCAGGGCTACCGTGGCCGGATTGACCGGAGGGCGATCCACCAGCGTGATGACAGCCGCGTCGCGGCCGCGATTGAGAACTTCCTGCAATCCCACCTGCAGGGAACTGAACTGGCCGCGGCTGGGATCTGGGTTGGTAACCAGAGATGCTCCCTTGGCGTAGGCGATCGGCGCCAGCGCCACCTCGTTTTTACCCGCCACGATGAGCACGAAATCTGTGGAAAGAGTAAGCGACCGGATCGCTCCCGATAGGAATGTGTCTTTCGATGGAAGCTGGGTGCTAATTTGGGGAGGCCAGGGAAGCAGGGCTTTGTCCATTCCCATGCGCGAGGATGCACCCGCGGCGAGAATCACTCCGGCAAAGCTCGGGGCGCGGGCCATGTGCGGAAGATAGCAGAAACCTACTCGAAAGTCAGTGCGCACTGAGGCTAACCGAACTCGGGTCATCCCGACCGTAGCCGTTCTTCCGGCGGAAGGAAGGATCTCCCGCTGATCAGTCCGCCTCAAGGGCCATCTTTTAACGCTTGGGTCGACGGGCGAGCGTTCACTTCCTCGCGAGAACTCTTAAACCAGCTCAGGTGTGGGAGGGCTGCGGAGGCCTGCCGCCGGATAGCTATTAACTCCGCAGTGATTGCGACAGCGATTTCTTCGGGAGTGACTGCGCCAATATCCAGTCCGACAGGAGCATGCACCCGGTCAAATAGATGGGCAGGCACGCCCTCCTGCCGCAGAGTCTTGAAAATCTCGATGACTTTGCGCTTCGAGCCGATCATTCCCACATAGCGCGCCCGGGTCTGCACGGCCCAGCGCAGAATGCGCATGTCGTCGCGATGCCCGCGGGTCACAATTACGATGTAGGAGGATTCGCTGGGATCCAGTGTCCGCATCGCCTCGTCAAAATCCGCCGCCACAACTTCGTGGGCGCTGGGAAACCGTTCTCTGGTCGCATAAGACGAACGGTCGTCCGCTACTGTGACGTCGAATCCAGCGTTCGCAGCCACCTGGCAAAGGTGCAAGGCCACATGGCCTGCCCCGAAAACATAAAGTATCGCTGGAGGTAATACCGGCTCGACGAAAACTTCGAGAGTGCCGCCGCAAACCAGGCCGGTATCGTACTTGGGATCCTGGTTCAAGTCGAACTTTAACGTTCGAGCCTTCTCCGATTCCATCACTTCGCGCGCCGCCTGCCAGACATCAGCCTCGACGCAGCCTCCCCCGATCGTGCCGACGATCGAGCCATCATCGCGAACCAGCATTTTGGCTGTACGAAAAGATGGGATCGATCCGCGCACATTGACGATGGTGGCCACGGCCCCACGCCGCCCTTGGCGGCGAAGTTCGACGATTTGTTCGTAGATGTCCACGTGCACTGACCAGCGCTTTGATTATCAGCCACAAGGCGCGGTCAAATCAACGGCCGTCACCATGAAGGGCGTGAGGCCCACAAAGCAAGGGCTTTCCTTGGTGAACCTTCGTGTCCTTCGTGGTGCCCGCTTTTTGTCCGCTTGGGCTAACTACGCTCTGGAGGATTCTCGACGAAGCCGAAGTTTGTGTTAGCGTCTTTGACGGGAGAGGTTACATGAAAGCCGTTCGCATACATCAATTCGGGGGGCCGGAAGTCCTGATGTACGAAGACGTGCCTGATCCCCAGCCACGCAAGGATCAAGTGCTGGTTCGAGTGAAGGCTTGCTCCCTCAATCATCTCGACGTTTGGGTTCGCAAGGGCTTGCCGGGTGTGAAACTGCCGCACATTCTCGGCAGCGATATCGCCGGCGAAGTCGTCGAGGTCGGTGAATACGTCAAAGATTTTAAAGTGGGACAGCGCGTGCTCGTTGCCCCCATGCACTTTTGCGGGCATTGTGTGAAATGCCTGGCAGGCTTGCAAAATCAGTGCCGCGAGTTCACGGTTCTCGGAAATGCCGTGGATGGAGGGAACTGCGAATTGATCGCCGTGCCGGCGGCGAACATAATTCCGATTCCCGACACGCTCGATTTCAATCAGGCGGCCAGCGTGCCTCTCGTGTTTGTTACCGCTTGGCACATGCTGGTGGGGTTGGCCGCCGTCCGCCCGGGGCAGACCGTGCTGGTGCTGGGCGCAAGTTCAGGCGTTGGGATTGCCGCCATCCAGATTGCCAAGCTTTTTCATTGCCGCGTGATTACTACCGCGGGCGACGAAGCGAAGCTTGAGAAGGGACGTGCGCTGGGCGCGGACTACGGCATCAATCACTACAAGCAGAAAATTTCCGAAGAAGTCCGCAGGATTACCAACAAAGAAGGCGTCGACATTGTGGTTGAGCACGTCGGCGCGGCCACCTGGGATGAAAGCGTGCGCTCTCTGAAGAACGGCGGCAAACTGGTGACCTGCGGGGCGACCACCGGGCCCAATGTTTCACTCGATCTGCGCCACCTTTTCGCGCGCCAGTTGTCTCTGCTCGGTTCTTACATGGGAACCATGGCCGAACTGCATGAAGTTTTAGGTCACGTATTCGCGGGCCGCCTGAAGCCGGTCGTGGACCGCGTCTTCCCGCTCAGCGAAATCCGCGCGGCCCACGAATACCTGGAAAAGAGCCAAATGTTTGGCAAGGTTGTCTTAAACCCGTAAGTAAATGGCCATCGCACCTTCTAGAGCGGCACCGGTTTTGGCGCAACCGCCCCGTCAGTCGAATTTTCCAAACACCGTTCGCTCTGCACTTTTGTAGAGTTCAATTCACCGATGCGAGGTCAGGGGCATAGGATCTCCTTCTTTAATTGGTTTAGAATAACTACATGTCCCGCGAACTGAACTTCGGACCATACGTCGATATCGAGCACGGCAAAAAGACCGTCAAAGATCTGACCTATGGCAATCCCACGCCCGAGGGAGTGGTGCTGACCACGCTCGACTCCGCCGTCAACTGGATGCGCAAGAGTTCGATCTGGCCCATGACGTTTGGCCTAGCCTGCTGCGCCATTGAGATGATGTCGATGGGTGCGGCTCGCTTTGATATTGCCCGCTTTGGCGCCGAGGTATTCCGTCCATCGCCGCGGCAGAGCGATCTGATCATCATTGCGGGCCGCGTCTCGAACAAGATGGCGCCAGTCATCCGGCAGTTGTGGGAGCAAATGCCAGAACCGAAGTGGGTGATCTCCATGGGTGCCTGCGCTACTTCGGGTGGAGTGTTCCAAAATTACGCGCTGGTGCAGAGCGTCAATCAGGTCATTCCCGTAGACATTTACGTGCCGGGTTGTCCGCCCCGCCCCGAGCAACTCATTTACGCGATCACGCTGTTACAGGACAAAATTCAGAAAGAGCGCGGGACCATCAAGAAGGCGCTGAACTTGGTCTAGAGAAGTACGGTCGGTTTCTCCTGCGTCCGGGGTATAATGAGCGCAATTGGCCCCTGGGGTGCTTTATGCAACGCTTTCACGGGACGCTCTTCCTTCTTCTTCCTTGGCTCATCCCTGCGATTCTAGTAAACGGACAGAGCAAGCAACCGGCCCCGACTGAGCAGGCGGCTACCCCGCCCGTTACGCAATCCTCACAATCGCAAGCGCCTGCGCCCGCAATTCCTGCCAATGCCCCCCGCATGTGCCGGCAGACGCGCCTGGAGATTATCCGCGACTTCGAAACGCAAATCCTATATGCGCGCACCACATTTCCAATGGGCGCGAAGGGTTTGAAACTGAAAAATGGTACTACCTCACCCAGCGGCCCGGAACTGCAGCAGGCCATTGCTCTTTGGGGTCCAGCAATCAAGCCCGGCGATCCGGCTCATATTTCCTACGTGAAGATTCACGACGACCACATTCATTTCGATCTCAACGGCGGTCCGGTTCATCGCAAGAAATGGTATGAGCACGTGCAGATTTCCGGGGCCAACGGAACTCCGGTATCGACCTCGCCCGATGAATCCCAGCCCAACCCGCACGGAACTTATCTGGACATTTATTTCGACAAGTATGTTCCCGAAATGACCGCTCGGCAGTTACGCGATCTGCTTTATCCGGTCTTGGATTTCAATGCGCGTAACAAAGAAGAAGCCTATCTCGACACCATGCCTCCCAAGGTAAAGCAGGCCATTCAGGCGCACACGGTGCTGGTCGGAATGAACACCGACATGGTATTGCACGCCCGCGGCAAAGCTCCGAAGAAAGTGCGCGAGAAAGATGGCGATACTGAATACGAGGAATGGATCTACGGCGAGCCGCCGCAGGATGTAGACTTCGTTCGCATTGTGGGTGATGAAGTCGTGCGGGTGGAAACCATGAAAGTCGGCGGCCAGAAAATTGTGCGTACGGAAAAAGAAGTGATCCTGGAAAAGCCTGATAAAGATACAGAAGCGAAGCAGCAGCAGGAAGACCGTCCGGCAAACGCCCCCAGCTTGCGCCGTCCCGGTGAGGACTCTGAAAACGCTCCAACCCCTTCTAACGGAGCGAACCCGCTCCCGCCCGCGGCGCCGCCCGATTTGCCGCAGCCTTCGGGGAACCCAGGCCCGGGAGAACTGGTAACGGGTCGGCAGTAGAGCCGCAGCCTTACTGAGATGTTTTTCACTTGTTTCACCTGGTTTCATCCTCCTTGGCGGTCAAAGGCTCTGATGCGCCGACCTCCCACCTCGTGTTAACGGCGCAGATTCTTCCTTTCCGTGAAGCGAAGAAGAAGCATCCTAGTAGGCGCGTATAACGAAACAGTAGTTTTGATTCCCGTGGAGGGCCCCGCATGAGTACCGAGCAGTCGGAACAGATGATGGAACTGTTAAAAGAGTTAGCGATGCTCAAGCAACTGGACGAGAAGGAAAGCGGGGGCAGTTCGGATGGCGATGCTGCCGAAATTGAATCCAGGGAAAAGCGGCGGCGGGAAATCACCGACCAGATCAAGGGTCTCGGCGAAGCCGCAGTCTGAGCCCACTCGATCCGTCGAAGGCATAAATCAAGCAAATGAGGACGCGAGGGAAACGCTGGAATACTGCCTCGCGTCAACCTTCCCGACCGCACGGCTAACATCGTAGAATCAGCCGATGCCCACAGCCATCCAATGCCGCGATTTGCGAAAGACCTACGACGGCAAGGTCGAGGCGGTCCGAGGGCTGAATCTAGAAATTCAAACCGGCGAATGCTTCGGCCTGCTCGGGCCGAACGGGGCGGGGAAGACCACGACCATTGAAATCCTCGAAGGCCTGCTCACCCCCACTTCGGGCGAAGTGTCGATCCTCGGGAAAAGCTGGCGCGAGAACGAACGCGAGATGCGCGAGTGGTTGGGCATTTCTTTGCAAGAAACGCGCCTGTCGGAGAAGCTTAGCGTGCGCGAGACGATCGAGCTCTTTGCCAGTTTTTATCGCGAGCCACGCTCCTCCGACGAGGTGCTCGAACAGCTCCAGTTGACCGAGAAAGCCGATTCGTGGGTGGGAAAGCTCTCTGGCGGCCAGCGGCAGCGATTGGCAGTGGCAACCGCGCTGGTCTGCAATCCGAAAATTCTATTTCTCGACGAACCGACCACCGGGCTCGATCCCCAGAGCCGGCGTCAACTGTGGGACATCATTCGCGCCTTCCAGCGCGACGGCGGCACCGTCCTGCTCACCACCCATTACATGGATGAAGCGGAGCGCCTGTGTGATCGCCTGGCCATCGTAGATCACGGACAGATTATTGCCGAGGGCTCGCCTGCCGAACTGATTGAGCGGTTGGGGGGGCATCACGTGGTGGAATTTTCTATCAGCGGCACCTCAGACGGCGCGGCGATGCAAGCCTGGCGCGGACTACCCAGCGTCGAATCCGTCCGCGAAGATGACGGCCTGATCGCCCTCAACGTGAAGCAGCCCCACTTGACGATCCCTGCGCTGCTCGATGCGATTGACAAGCAGGGAAACAGTCTGCAGCATCTGACTACGCGGCAGGCTAGCCTCGAGGATGTATTTGTGAATTTAACCGGACGCCATCTGCGCGAACAGTGACCAGCCTGTTCTCGATGGAGTTTTGAAAGGGCGCGGCTTCAGCCGCGCCGCAAGTCCGGCAAAATCAGTGGCGCCTTTAGGCGCTGGGGATTCTCAGTCCACGAAGTGAGTTTTCGGCAACCTTTATGAGTGTTACGCAGGAAACTCCGATCGCTACGACAACGCGGCAGCAACATCCGCCGCGACGGAACGGACGCTGGTCCGGCTATAGCCATTTGCTGAAGGCGCGGCTGCTCGAACTGAAACGCGAGCCGGAAGTCGTCTTCTGGGTATTCGTGTTTCCCCTGCTCCTGGCGCTGGGCTTGGGGATTGCCTTCCGCAACAAGCCCGGCGATGCGGCTTCGGTCGCCATCGTCCTCGGACCTGGCTCGCAGGATGCGCAGGCGCTTCTCGCGCGTTCGCCGCAGCACGAGCTCTTCAAAATTCAGACTTTGAACCGCAAGTGATGCGCAAAAAGGATTTCGCCTGGGCAAGTTCGATGTGGTGATCGAGACTGGCGGCAACGGTGGGGTGGAATACCGCTACGATCCCGCCCGTCCCGAGAGCGTGCTGGCGAAAAGCGAGGTAGACGAGGCCCTGCAATCATCTGCCGGCCGCAAGGATGTCGTGGCGACGAAGGCCGTCACTTCATCCGAGCCAGGGTCCCGCTACATCGATTTCCTGATTCCAGGCCTGCTGGGAATGAACTTGATGAATTCCGGGATGTGGGGCATCGGATTCGCGCTGGTGGACATGCGGCAGCGCAAGCTGCTGAAACGTTTCGTAGGTACTCCAATGCGCCGCGGCGATTTCCTTCTTGCTATCATGACCAGCCGCCTGCTGCTGATGGTGATCGAGATCGGGCTCCTGCTGCTGTTTGGCGTGCTCTTCTTCCACATGCGTGTGATGGGCTCGATATTCTCGATTGCCTTGCTGGGCGGCTTGGGCTCGCTGACTTTTGGCGGCGTCGGCCTGCTGACCGCGAGCCGAGCGCAGAAAATCGAGAGCATCAGCGGGCTGATCAACCTCGTCATGATGCCCATGTGGATCTTCTCGGGTGTTTTCTTTTCCTACGAAAGATTTCCGCACGCAATCCATCCGCTGATCAAGGCATTGCCGCTCACCGCCTTGAACGACGCCCTCCGCGCCAGCATTCTTGAGGGCACGCCTTTATTGCATCAATGGCCGCGCTTAGCCGTATTGGGATTGTGGGGCGGAATTTCGTTTCTACTGGCGTTAAAGTGGTTCCGCTGGACTTAGAAGAAGAATTTCCGAGGGGCCGAACATTCCGCTTCGGCCCCGTCCGTATGTCCCAACAGAAGTTTACGAACGAGGCTTTCCGCGGTGCTTGCGAAACAACTACGATTTAACTAGCTTGGCGGCTTGCTTCCGCACTTTCGCCCAGCGTAGTCTTTGCGCCTCGGCTATGCGACGGCGGGCGTCTTTGCTCAAGGTACGTCCTGTCCTCTTGAGCGATTTCCCACCAGCTTGGCCTAATGCGTCCAATGCCTTCCCCACTCTTCCCATCTCTTTTTCGAGACGGGAGTACTCGTTCCGCAGGGAAGAGACTACCTTACTCAGGTTGGTCATGCATTACCCCCTAATTGGTCAAGACTAACATGGAGAAGTCAAAATCTTCTGAAGATTAGAATCAAGAGTAGAACAGTTTGCAATTTATTTCCGAGTTACCTTCACCCAAGACGCTCAAAACGCGGCGGTGATTGAAGGGCAAACGTAGCTTAGTCCAAAGCAATCGTTGGCAAGAAACGCGGGGCCTGCCGCGCCTTAGTCGCCTGCTCGAACGAGTATGCCAGCTTGATCAAAGTTGGCTCGCTCCAGGCGCGCCCGAAGAATGAAATACCGACCGGCAAGCCGAAGACAAAACCGGCGGTGACATTGATGTTGGGATATCCCGCGACCGCGGCGGCATTGGAACTGCCTCCTGCCGAGTGGTCACCATTGATCAGGTCGGTGAGCCAGGCCGGGCCTCCGGTCGGCGCCACAATCGCGTCGAGCTTGTGCTTGTCCATGAGCGCGTCGATGCCTTCCGCACGCGCCAGTTGATGATTCTTCGCCACCGCATCGACGTATTCCTTCTCGGTAAGTGGCCCCTTGGCTTGCGCTTTAATAAATAAATCCTGACCGAAGTAGGGCATCTCTTTCTGCCGATTGCGATCGTTGAAATCGATAATTTCCTGCAAGGTGTGTACCGGAGCGCTGGGACCGAGCCGCGCGAGATAAGCGTTGAGGTCGGCCTTCAGTTCGTACATGAAGACCAGTAACTCGGTGTCGTCGAACTTACCCAGGGTGTCAATGTCGGCAGGATCAACCAGCGTCGCTCCTTGCGCTTTCATCACGCCCAAGTGCCTGCTCCATGAGCGCATCCACGGCGTCGCTGAAGCCAAAATATTTTCGCGCCACGCCGATGCGCGCGCCCTTCAGTCCGTTGGGATCGCAATACTGCGCGTAGTCAGTCTGCGACTTGCCCGCGCTCGCAGCGGTTGCCGCGTCATCGGGATCGACGCCGGTCAGAGCGCCCAGAAGAATCGCCGCATCGCGCAGTGTGCGGCACATGGGCCCGGCACTGTCCTGGCTATGAGAAATCGGAATGATGCCGCCGCGGCTGACCAGTCCGACCGTGGGCTTGATTCCAGCCAGCCCGTTCGACGACGACGGGACACACAATTGAGCCATCGGTCTCGGTTCCGATACCGACAGCGGCAAAATTCGCCGAGATGCCCGCTGCCCGTGCCGGAACTCGATCCGCAAGGATTGCGGTCGAGGGCATAGGGATTCTTCGTCAGGCCGCCGCGCCCGCTCCAGCCGCTGGTCGAGTGGCTGGAACGAATGTTGGCCCACTCGCTGAGATTGGTTTTGCCCAGAATCACCGCGCCGGCCGCGCGCAGCTTCTGCGCCACGAAGGAATCCTTCGGCGGCTTCGACCCGACCAGCGCCAGCGATCCCGCGGTGGTCATCATGCGATCGGCGGTGTCAATGTTGTCTTTGATCAGGACCGGAATGCCGTGCAGCGGACCTCGCGGTCCCTTGGCTTTGCGTTCCTGATCGAGCGCGTCGGCAATTGACTCGAGCCTCGGGATTCAGTTCGATAATCGCATTCACCGCCGGCGCCGCGCTTGTCGAGTTCGCCGATGCGCTCGTGATATTTCTCGACCAGCGATTGCGCCGTAAACTTGCCGGACTTCATTCCATCCTGCAGTTCGGCGATCGTGATCTCCTCGAGTTCGAAGGGCTTCACGACGGCGAGCTGCGGGCAATGCCGAGGGAATAATTGTTCGCGCCGCACTCATCGATGGGGAGAGCACTGCGGCTCCGCTCGCAGTCAGCGCGGTTTGCAGAAAGGAACGGCGGCCGGAAAGGCTAGGGGAAGTATCTTTGCGTGGCATGTTGTGAAAGCGCTCGAGCGCGACCAACATACTAATGCAGCCCGAAAATAATTGCAGGAGAGAGTGGCCGTCGCTCCACAGCGCCACGGCGCCGTGCCCTCGCGTCGTCCGCGGTTGTGGGCGGCTGCCGAGGATGATAAGCTAACCTCGTTCACCACCCTGAGCGGGAGTAGTTCAGCGGTAGAACGCCAGCTTCCCAAGCTGGATGTCACGGGTTCGATCCCCGTCTCCCGCTCCATCTTCTCAATCGGAAGTGCGCCGTCCACCTCGAGACACCGTTCGCTCTAGTTTCTTTAACGTGGCCAGGGAATATGCCGCGGCTTCGCGCTCCTGAATGTCAGTCATCTGCTCCAGTAATTCACTCAGCCGTCCCATAACAACGTGTCTGGCTTCTTTGATCCGTTCGGCAAACTCATCGGGAGCGATGTCTATGAGGCCGGCCTCTGAGAGCGCTTTCCAGTTTCGTTCCTTCTCGGATTCCTCATCTGGTCGGGTCACAGCTCTATGCTCCGTTGTTGTCGGTGGATCGAGTCTCCGACTTGTCCTGGCCTCGTCACTCGGGCGCGGACCGTTTGAGTCCCGTTTGCTTGAACCTGAGATACGTATATGCCAAGTACTGATTTAGCTCTGCCCAGAAAGGCTGCTCCCGATCTCGAGGATCCAAGCCTTCCTCGGCCATTGAAACAAGCCGTCGTTCCCAAGCCTCTCGTTCATCCTGAGCAACCTCCTCGGGTTTCCGCCAAACGGGGGGCTCGGGATGATCCAAAAGCTTGTGCTCCGGTATCACCCGTCCATCGTCAAGTATAAAATCTCGCCACACCAGTCCCCATCTCACGTCTTTTACGACGCCCTCGGTCAAACCATTCACGGACTTGAAGGTAATGATTTGGCCTTCTTCCGGAGGCCAGTTCGCACCGGTGCTGGCTTGCTTTTCCGTGGCTCTCATCTTTAACACTCGGTGCAATTCAATTTAGTTACGTTCTTCTCGTTCGGGTTTGCGCCCGATGATTTGCGGTCCGTTTACAGACGGTCTCGGCCACGCACTACGCGTCAAGACACGATCCACGGCCTGCTCCACCATCGAAAGAAAACCATTGTCCCCTGCTTGAGCTGAACCTGCCAAAGACTCATTCAACGCGTTGAGTTGAGGTACGGCATCCATTGCCAGGATCGATTCGTTTTGACGGCGCAGGTAGATAATCCAAAGCAGAGTAACGCCGTTGTAGGCGGCACTTTTCACCAGACTTACGATCGCAACCGGCCCGTCGCCGAAGCGCATCACAATACTCACCAGGATCAGTTCGATGCTCGCAAAGATTCCGAATCCCAGTGCGATTCCGAATACGTTTTGCCTCCAGCAATTTCTCAGGAACCGGCAAAGAATCAATAAAAGGAAGAAGAGCCCACATTGCGTCACGCGTACACTGCGGTCGAAAGCCAGCACCGCCGATACCACCCGGTCGGCGCCGGTCTGTTGACTCGAGAAGGCAGTCACTATGGCAAGCAGGAGGAGCAATCCACAGGACCATCTGAATACAAGCGACGTCATGCTCTGAATGCCGCCGTATTCTTGAAGCAGATTCCGCAATATTTCATCCATGACCGTCACCGCCAGCAACACGCTGATGGCGTTCCCGGCCCAGTAGGCGTCAAAGTAGTTTTCGTGAGAGTAGCGAAACATTACGAACAAAACACCGGACTTAACGATCTGAAAAACGATATAGGAGAAGAATCGCGGAAAAACAACATGCAACTTGCGCTGCATCATGAAGATTAGAAGAGTGACTTGCAGCGCCGGACCCACGAGCCAACTGACGTACATTACGCTGTTCATTGCTCTGCCCCCCGGAGGTCAGAAGCATACGTCTCCCATGGCGGCGCTGCAAGCATTTTGTCGACGCCGGACTGGTGGGCTATTATCGATTCGTATTTCTTATTTGCAGCTTCTTCCGCGGCACAACGGCATGGGGTCGCTGCCGTCAGCGACCACTACCATCTGCTCTGCTTCCATACGCGATTTTTCAACCGGCGCCGAGTTCTTCGGAATTGCACAATACATTCCGGCCAATGCCAAGGCAATTAACACGATCTCAGCAGTCTTATTCATGGGGGAGTTCTCCTAGCTACAGAGTTCACGCGCGGGAAGTATATGCCTCTAATTCGTAATGTGTGCATCTTCTTCTGTGGATAAATACTAATTTTGAGTTTTCCTCGATGCCGTAAAGAGAAATGGCAACTTGGCGTGAAGAACATTCCTTCGCAACGCTGCCCCAGTTGAAATAGCGAATCGGGCAGCATGATAGCTGCGCTATAATCACGCCGACCAAAAATGCCCCTCACTTCTGGCACCAAGCTAGGCCCATACGAAATTCAATCGCCACTCGGAGCCGGGGGAATGGGCGAGGTTTATCGCGCCCGCGACCCGCGCCTGAACCGCATCGTTGCCATCAAAATCCTGCCTTCGTCGTTCTCCGCCGACCCCGACCGGCTTCAGCGCTTCGCCCAGGAATCGCGCGCTGCCGCCGCCTTAAACCATCCCAATATCCTTTCCATTTTCGATATTGGCGACGACCGGGGCGTGCCTTACGTAGTCTCCGAACTGCTGGAAGGCGAGACCCTGCGCGACCGCTTGCGCAACGGCGCACTCAGTTCGCGCAAGGCCATCGATTATGCGCAGCAGATCGCTCGCGGGTTGGCCGCGGCCCACGAAAAGGGCATCGCCCACCGCGACCTGAAGCCCGAGAACCTCTTCATCACCAACGAAGGCCATGTCAAAATCCTCGACTTTGGTCTCGCCAAGTTCACTCACCCGGAGGCCGAACTTCCGGGCGACGCGCCTACCATCCAGGTCGCAACCGAGGCGGGAACTGTGCTTGGCACTGCGGGCTACATGTCGCCTGAGCAGGTGCGGGGCAAGGCGGCGGACTCGCGCTCCGACATTTTTTCTTTTGGCGCGATTCTCTATGAAATGTTGTCCGGCAAGCGCGCTTTCCACGGGGACTCGGCGGCCGACACCATGAGCGCCATCCTGAAGGAGGAACCGCCCGACCTCGCCGAGACCAATCGCAACGTTTCCCCGGCGCTGGAACGAATCGTCCGCCATTGCCTGGAGAAAAATCCGGCCGAGCGTTTTCAGTCGACTCGCGATGTTGCCTTCAACCTGGAAGCGCTCACCGATATTTCCACTTCTTCCCGTGGCGCCCTGCGCGCCGTTCCGGAAGAAAAATCTATGCGACGTTGGCTGCTGCCGCTGCTGGCCGGTTTGCTCCTACTGGCGTCCTGGGCTGGTGTTTATCGCTTCGCGCACAAGGGGATCGTCAGCGTCAATCCTACCTTCCACGAGATTACCTTCCGCAACGGCCTACTCTGGGATGCGCGCTTCGCTCCCGATGGCCAAACGATTATTTATGGCGCCGCATGGGATGGCCAGCCGCAGGAAATTTTCTCGACTCGTTTCGATAGTTCCGATTCCCGCCCTCTCGGTTTGGCGCCTGCGCAGATTCTTTCCATCTCTTCGAAGGGAGAGATGGCGGTTGCTCTGCGTCCCACAAATTTCTCCGCCTTTTCGCAAGCGGGAACGCTGGCTCGCGTTCCGCTGGCCGGAGGCGCGCCGCGCGAAGTATTTGAAAATGTTACGTGGGCCGACTGGGCGCCCGACGGCCAGTCCCTGGCAGTCATCCGTCCCAGCAAACTTTCAATCAGCCATTTGGAATTTCCCCCGGGTAATGTGATCTACGAACCGCAAGGCTGGGTCAGCCATGTGCGCTGTTCTCCCGACGGAAAATTTCTGGCTGTTGCTGATCACGTGCCCGGCGGCGATGATGGCCGTATTGTCATTCTCGACGTCCACGGAAACCTCAAATCCAGCTCTTCTTACTACTCGAGTGTTGAGGGCCTGGCCTGGTCAGCGAACGGCAAAGAAGTATGGTTTTCCGCAGTTCCATCGGGCTCTGCGCGGTCCATTTATGGCTTGGACTTGTCGGGCAAGGAGCGGCTCATCTATCGTGCTCCGGGCGGTTTGACGATCCACGATATTAGCCGCGGTGGCTCGGTTCTCTTAACCGCCGATAAAGCTCGCCTCAGTCTCTCCGCGCTTGCGCCCGGCGAGACTCGCGAACGCAGCCTTTCCTGGTTCGACTGGTCGCTGCTGCTGGATATGTCTGCCGACGGTAAAACCATCGTGTTCTCCGAAACCGGCGAAGCCATGGGCTCCAACTACAGCATCTTTCTCCGCAAGACCAATGGCGAACCTGCGGTCCGGCTTGGCGAAGGCGGTTTTGGCGCTCTTTCTCCCGACGGGCAGTGGGTGTTGGCGGGCGTTGGATCACCCGCGAAATTAACCCTGCTTCCTACCGGTGTCGGCGAATCACGGCAACTTACCGATAACAAAATCGATCACTACAACTACGCCTGGATGCCCGATGGAAAATCCATTATTTACTCTTCCCACGAGCCGGGCCACGGCCCGCGGACTTATCTGCTCGACATTCAAAACGGAACTCCGCGAGCCATCACTCCCGAGGGAGTCGTCGGAGCCTTGGTCTCTCCAGACGGCAAATTCCTGGGGTGTGTCGACGCCCAACACCAGCGTTGGCTGTATCCGATAGCTGGCGGAGATCCGCAAAAACTAAACTTAGTCTTGAATCCCAACGAACGCGTCATGGGTTTCTTTCCCGACGGGAAGAGCCTGCGAGTACGAACCGCAGCTGTTCCCGTTCAGATTACTCGGGTGGATATCGCGACTGGGCGGCGCGAGCTCTGGAAAGAAATTGCGCCTGCGGACGAGGCCGGCGTGCAAGGTATCCCGATCATCAAATTCAGCGCCGACGGAAAATCTTATGCCTATTCTGTGGGACGCATCCTCTCCGACCTATACGTTGTGGACGGCCTCAAGTAATCAGTTCGAGCGCCATATTTTCAATCACTCTCACCTCTGGTAACCTGCATACCTATGCGCCTACATCTCCTCATGGCTGTCCTATCCTCTTTGGCCGCGTGTGCCTTCGCCCAGAATGCCCAACCAGCGGCCGACCGCGTCGCCGCGCAGAATGCGATTTTCGACGAGCAGTACGAATCCGATCTGCGCAACTTTCCCGAGCGCGCCACGGCCTTCGGCGACTATCGCTACAACGACAAGCTCGCCGAGCGCTCGCTTGCAGCCATCGCGGAATTCCACAAGACCGACCAGGACTTTCTCGCCCGGCTGGAAGCCATTCCCACCACGGGTTTTGACGACCGCGATCAGCTTTCCCACGACTTGATGGTGCGGGTGCTGCAACAGCGCATCACCGATTACGATCTCAAAGAGTATGAGATGCCGATCAACCAGCAGAACGGCGTCCACACCAGCCTGGCCGACCTGCCGCTCTCCGTGCCGTTCGACTCGGTCAAGCATTACGAGGATTACATTGCGCGTCTTCACCAGATTCCACGTGTGTTGAACCAGTCCACCGAAGTGCTTCGCGCCGGCATGAAGGACAAATTGATGCCGGTGCGTTTTCTGCTGGAGAAGATTCCGGCGCAGTGCGATGGCATTATTGAAGCCGATCCATTTCTGCGGCCGACCAAGAAATATCCTGCTGACATCTCCCCGGAAGACCAGAAGCGCCTCACCCAGCAAATCACCGACGCCATCCAGACCGACGTCATTCCGGCCTACAAAACTTTCGCGGCCTTTGTGCGGACGGAATATGCTCCAGCGGGCCGCACAACGCTCTCCATCACATCTCTGGCCGACGGCGAGAAACGCTATCAGAACGATATTTACGCCCGAACCACCACTCGCATGACGCCTGACGAGATTCATCAGCTGGGTCTGCGCGAAATCGATCGCATCGAAGCCGAGATGACGGCGATTGCGAAAAAAGAAGGCTTTGCCGATCTCGCGTCATTCCGCGCTTCGCTCAAGACCAATCCGAAATATATTCCGACCTCAGGCGAACAAATTCTCGACGATTTCCGGAAATATATCGCGCAGATGGAACCGAAGCTTCCCCAACTCTTCACGTTGCTTCCGAAATCTCCGGTCACAGTCGAAGCCATTCCGGCGTTTCAAGCGACCGCCGCCACTCACTACGTCACCGGCACGCCAGACGGCAAGCGCCCCGGCCGCGTCGTGGTTGCAACCTCGAATTTCGCGCAGCGCTCCACCATCGATGACGAAGCCGTTGCGTATCACGAGGGCATTCCCGGCCATCACATGCAGCTTTCCGTGCAGCAACAGTTGACCGGATTGCCGAAGTTCCGGCTGCACGGCCTCGGCTTCAATGCCTACATTGAAGGCTGGGCGCTCTATGCGGAAGAACTCGGCAAAGAGGTCGGCTTTTACAACGATCCGGTTTCCGACTACGGACGCCTCTCGTCGGAACTCTTTCGCGCCGTGCGCCTGGTAGTTGACACTGGCATTCATGCCAAGGGATGGTCTCGCGATCAGGTCGTCGACTTCATGCGCAAGTCGGGCGCGGTGGATGAGCCCACCATTCAATCCGAGACTGACCGTTACATCTCGTGGCCCGCGCAAGCGCTGAGTTACAAACTCGGACAGCTTAAGATCCGCGAGCTTCGCGACCGCGCCCGAAAAGAATTAGGACCGAAGTTCGACATCCGCACCTTCCACGACGAAATGCTCGACGGTGGAACCTTGCCTCTGGATTTGCTTGAGGCTCGTACCGATCGGTGGATCGCCGAGCAGAAAGCCGGATCGGGCGCTCATGCTGGTTCGACGAATTAAGTGAGCACGGCCGATTCTAGATCGATCAGTCGATTGTGGTGGCTCGCGCTCGTCCCGCTGGTGCTGGGAGCATCCCGCGCGCTGATTAAATATACGTGGTGGGCTGCCATGCACAGTTCGCTCTACGGCGTCCCATCGGAAACGCGAAGACTTCAGGAGGCGGATGCCAACGTCAGTTTTAACTTGTGGATGTTGGTTGGGCTCGCGCTGGCTGCAACGATTCTGGTCACGCTCCTGATCCCACCCTTTACGTCCCTCCCGTCGAGCATGAAGGGAATCACCCGCTTTCTTCTGGCGGTCGTGCTTGTGAGTGGATTGGTCCTCTTAGCCGCCGCCGGAATGTCGGCTACAGGATATTTTCTGCAATAAAAACGGCTGACGTATCACTGCGGATCCTGCAGCAGTTCTGGCGAGGGCACTATCTCCATCTGCTTTTCGCGCGCGGAGCGATGTTCGTTGTCGATGTTGACCGCAGCTTCCAATTCTTTTTTGGCTTCGATTTTGCGTCCCAGGCTAAGCAGCACTTGCCCGCGTACGTAGTGAACATCGGTGCGGGTGGGATCGAGTTTGACCGCCAAATCAAGCTCGGCTAAAGCTGCAGCAAACTTTTGCTGGCGCCGGTAAACCTTGGCCAGTCCGAGAAGCGAGCTCACCAACCGAGGATCACGGCGCAGCGCTTGGCTGTAAGACTTTTCGGCGTTCGCATCCTCCTGCATGAGCCAGTAAACATTTCCGAGTTCGTCATAGTCGAGCGCGAGATCGGGCTCAACAGCAGCGTCTTCGAGAAACTCATCGCGCGCGTGTTGATAATCCTGTTTCTTCAAGTAAGTCAGGCCAAGATTAAAGTGCACGAAAGGAAGGTTTGGGTCAGCCTTCACAGCCGCTTCGAATTCCGTCAGAGCCAGATCGTATTGATCGAGATTCAAATAATACTTTCCCACGAACAAGCGGTACTCAGGCGATCCATCACCCAACTTGATGAGTTGTTCGGTGGCGCGATTGTCGAGCTCCTTCTGTCCGCCGCGATGAGCCGCATTGGAAAGTACGTACAAATAAGGAATATGGCGCGACTCCTGGGCCCACAGCGGTTCCAGCATAGTAGCGGCATCGGCCCAACGCTCGGCAAAGAAATAGCACAGGCCCAGCAGATAACGGGGCTGTAGCGCGTCGGGCTGATCGCGAACTACCGACTCGAACGGCGGCGTGGCCTTCAGGAATTCACTTTGCCGGTAGTAAGCGAGACCAATGTTCAGACGGATGCCCGCCACTTGTGGCATCAGTTGTTCGGCTTTGTGAAGCGACTCGATCGCCTTGGTCCACTGCTTGCGTCGCATGTAGACCACCCCGAGGTTGGCGTACGCTCCTCCGGAGTGCGGATCGATTTGCAGCACGCGGCGAAAATCGAGCTCGGCCTCCTCCAATCGACCCTGGCTTAGCGCCTCCTGTCCGCGCTGGAAAAGCTGCGCGGGATTCCCGGTTGTCGCGCCTGCGGATCCAGCTGTGGGCGGCCCATTGCGGCCGTTTTGTGCGGGCGGAGGCGCGGCTTGCGGCCATGGAATCGCCTTCGCTGTTTTCAGCAGCAGAAGGAAAACGAAAAGTATCGATGTGATTCGTGCGCTTGACACTGATTAAGTCTCTCTGCTGTAGTGTCCGCCAGCGCAGGCTCGCAGTTCAAGCCTTGAGACGCAGTTTGTAGGGACGGCCGACCTCGGCTGTCCGGCCGAGCGGTTCGATCGCGGAGTTTATGTGTCTAATAAAAAGTCAAACGGCTCTGACCGAACGATGCCCGAGGCGCCTGCAGCCGTACGTTCCGGCGCGAGGTTGCCATGGTGACCATTCGGGACGTGGCAAAGGAAAGTGGATTTTCTTCGACCACGGTGTCGATCGTGCTGAACAACGCGCCGCTGGCGCGCTACATTCCTGCCGTCACCAAAAAGCGGATCGAGCGCGCCGCCCAGAAGCTGGGATACCGCCCCAACCAGTTCGCCCGTTCCTTGCGCAGCAAGCGCAGCCACACCGTCGGCGTGATGGTCTTCGACATGACCGACCCGTTCTGCACGCTGATCCTGCGCGGCATCGAAAGCACGCTTTATCAATCGTCCTTTCTGCCGATTCTCACCGATGTGCATAACGAGCGCAGCCGCTTCGAGCGTTATCTGGAAATGCTGCTCGACCGCCGCATTGAAGGCCTGATCGTTCTGGCCAACTGGCTTTTCCTCGACATCAACTTGCTCGGAGACCTGGAGAAAAGCAGTATCCCAACGGCGATGATCGGCTGCGAACTGAAAACCGATTCGATCAGTTCGGTAATTGTGGACAACGAACTCGGCGGACGCATGGCCCTGGAACATTTGCATTCCCTCGGCCATCGCAAGATTGCATTCATCCGCGGACCCAAGGCGCTGACCGATAGCTCGCCGCGCTGGCGCGGTGTCCGCAACTGCGCCAAGGAATGCGGGCTGGAACTTGACTCGCGCTTGATTATGGAATTGCCGGAGTCGCGCGATCCCATGTCCAGTTTCGAGGCTGGGCACAAGCTCACGGAGGAATTGATCCGGCAGAAGCGGCCGTTTACCGCTCTGCTGGCTTTCGATGACATGAGTGCCTTTGGCGCAATCCGCGCGTTGACCAAGGCCGGTGTGCGGGTGCCCGAGCAATGTTCCGTGATCGGCTTTGACGATGTCGCCGCCTCCGCGTTGTACACGCCCTCGCTGACCACTGTCCGCCAGCCCATGGAGGCAATGGGATCGTCAGCGGTCGGCATTGTCGTGGACGGAATCAACGGCGTGCTGGAAAAGCGCGAGATCACGGCCGCGCATCGAAAAGTTGCGCCGGAGTTGGTGGTACGCGAGTCAACCCGCAGTTTGCAGTAATGCCGCCATCATCCCGTCTTAATCTGCCCAGGTTTTAAGCCAACTGCGCGAGTATCTTCCTGAAAAAAAGGTGTGATTCGAAACACCGGGAGCGCTTTTTTCTTGACAGTTGAGTGCCCGTAAACGCACTATTCATACGATTTAATAAGCCCATCTTGGGTCTCGAGTCACCGAATAGAAGTGTCCGCTAAAAACTGGAGTCTGAACCGGAAAGTCGGCAAAACGGCGAAGCCAAGGGAACTGGCGCAGGCAATACGTCCGCGCCAACGGGAGAGTTTGGCCATGAAGCTTAATCGAGTGCTGTTGCGAATTGCTTTGCTAGTTCTAACGTCTTGTGCAGCCGCGTGGGCTCAAGATACAGGCTCGATCACGGGCACGGTGAAGGATCCCAGCGGGGCCGCAGTCGGTGGCGCGACGGTCGTCGTCTCCAGTTCCGATCATGGCATCAACCGCCAAACGGTCACCAACTCGGGCGGCGATTACAACGTATCAGGATTGCTGGGCGGGACTTATGACGTGATGGTCAGTGCGACCGGCTTCAAGAAATATGAGGCGAAGAGTCTCAAGCTGGATGTCGCGGAAAAGGCGCGCGTCGATGTTGGCCTGGAGGTCGGCTCTACCACGACCGAAATCGTCGTCGAGGGTGTTAACGTAGCCCAAGTCGAGACCCAGTCTTCCGACCTAACCGGCACCGTCAATGGAAAAGAAATTTCTCAGCTCGAACTGAATGGCCGCAACTTCACTCAGTTGGTTACGCTGACTCCTGGTGTTAGCAATCAGACGGGACAGGACGAAGGCACGGTCGGCGTCTACGGCAACGTCAGCTTCAGCATGAACGGCGGCCGCGTCGAGTACAACAACTGGGAACTCGACGGCGGCGACAACATGGACAATGGCAGCAACTCCACGTTGAACGTCTATCCCAGCATCGACGCCATTCAGGAATTCAAAGTTCTCACCTCAAACTACGGCGCGCAATATGGACGAAACGGTTCGGGAACAGTGGAAGTGGAAACCAAGTCTGGTACCAAGTCATTCCATGGGGATGCGTACGAGTACCTGCGCAACGATGCGTTTAATTCTCCCGCATGGTTTCAGGGCGGCGTGGTACCGGAATACAAGAAGAATGACTATGGCTACACGGTCGGTGGTCCCGTTTACATACCAGGGGTTTACAACAAGGACAAGAATAAGACATTCTTCTTCTGGTCCCAGGAGTGGCGCAAAGATATTGTTCCCGGGCAGACTTTTAACTTGCCGGTTCCAAGTACCGCTGACCGTGCGGGTAACTTCAGCGACGTATGTCAAGGAGTGACGACTCCTTTTCAGCGCACGGATTCATCGGGCAATTTGGAGCCCTATGCCGACTGTCCTGGGATTCCGGTTAGCAACAAACCGGGTTTCTTCACCCCGTATCCCTCAAACCAGATTCCCAACAACCCCAACGATCCGAACGTAGCGGCACTGCTTAGCATGATTCCGACACCGTCGAACGCCTCCAATTGCACCTCCGGAAGCGCCGCGTCCGACCCTTGCTTTTTCACGGCATCCCCGGCTCAGCAGACGAACTGGCGGGAAGAGTTGATTCGGGTGGACCACAATTTCAGCGACAAAATTCGCGCCACTTTCCGCTACATTCACGACTCGTGGCAGACCACGACGGCCGTTCCTTTGTGGACCAATCAAGGGAGCTTTCCTACAATTCAGACTGCCTTCAAGGGGCCGGGCGTCAGCTTGGTGACTCGTCTCACGGCTACTGTCTCTCCGACCCTGCTAAACGAATTTGTTTTCAGCTACACCGCTGATCACATCATCCTCAATGACCTGGGCAATTGGAAGCGGCCTTCGGGCTTTACCATGACCGACATCTTTCCGGGGAACGGTGGTGGGGTGTTGCCGGGAATCAATCTCGTGGACCCAAATGGGGCCTACGGCAATTTCGGCGAGGATTCTGGTTATATTCCGAATGGCATCTACAACTCAAATCCGACCTATACCTATCGCGACAACGTAACCAAGATCGTGGGTCGGCACAATCTACAATTTGGCGCATACATTGCGACGGCGCAGAAAAATGAGTTTGGCGGCGAACTGGCAGCGGGATCTTATCCGGGCTACCTGACCTTTGACCCTACTCCATTTCCGAACAATACCACCGGCAATCCCGTGGCGGATTTGTTGTTAGGCGACATTTCAAGCTTCGGCCAGCAGGATCATCTACTCAAGTACTACAACCGCTACAAACTCTTCGAGCCCTATTTCCAGGACGACTGGCGCGTCACCAACCGTCTGACTCTCAATCTGGGACTTCGCCTCAGCTTGTATGAGACATACCGCGAGAAAGAACACCAGGCGTTTAACTTCGATCCAGCTCACTACGTGCAAGGGCAGACATCGGTGAAACAAGACGATACGGTCATTAACCTTACCGCGAACGGTCTAGCTCCGTCCGTCACCAACTTGCCGAACGGTATCGTGCAGTGCGGCGTCACCGCCGGTGTTCCGGCAGGTTGCATGCCGGGTCATGTGTTCAATCCTGCACCTCGTATAGGCTTTGCCTGGGATCCATTGGGCACCGGCAAATGGGCCATCCGTGGCGGATATGGCATCTTTTTCGAACACACCAACGGCAATGAAGGGAATACCGAGTCGCTGGAGAATTCTCCGCCTCTCGCCAATGCGGTCTCGCAGAGTAATATTTCCGGTTACACGAATATCGGAGGAGCGGTCGGTGGAGGTAGTCAGTTCCCGCTTAGCGTCGTTGCCATCCCGAACAAACAAGTGAAGTGGCCCTACATGCAGCAATGGCATTTCGACGTGCAACACGATGTCACGCACAATACTGTTGCCACAGTCTCTTACGTCGGCAGTAAAGGCACGCATCTGACTCGCCAGAGCGACCTGAATCAACTGTATCCGACGCCGGCAAGTCAAAATCCGTATGTAGCCGGCGAGACCTTTGGCACCAATGACTGCAACAGTCCAGATGGCTTTGGAATCCCCACCGCGGGAACGACTCCCAGCGGCACTGCCATCCCTTATTCGGTGAACGCCGCCGGATTCCCCCAAGGCCCGGCTGTGAATGTCGGGGTGGCGACTTGCGGTGCGCTCGCCGATCCGCTGCGTCCGTATCCCGGATATGGAACGATCACCCACCTGGAGTTGGAATCTTCCTCAACTTACCATGCGCTCCAAGCATCGCTGCGTCGCAGCGCGGGCCAACTCACGTTGAGCGGGGCGTACACCTGGAGCCACTCGATTGATGACTCTTCCGACCGCGGTGATGGCAGTCTGGTGAATGCCTATGATTTTGCCGCCAACCGCGCGAGTTCCAATTTCGACCAGCGTCAAATCTTCGACTTCAGTTACATCTGGGACCTTCCGTTTTTCAGGGGATCTGGGCTTCGTCATTCTTTGCTCGGCGGGTGGCAATACTCCGGGATTCTGGGCATTTCGACGGGGACCCCTTTCAGCGTGACCAATCCTACGGATAATGCAGGTGTTGCGGCTGGCGTTGGCTCCGGGTCACGGGCAGATCTTGTCGGCGATCCGAATACGGGTTTCGCTCGAGTGCCGTCTGCCGGTACCGGGCCCCTTTGGTACAACCCTGCCGCCTTCGCAGTTCCCACCGCCCTGACCTTCGGAGACTCCGGTAGGAATCTGTTGCGCAACCCACGCCGCACCAATTTCGACATGGCTCTGTTCAAACACTTCGCGATCAAAGAAAGCACGGCCCTCGAATTCCGGGCGGAGGCCTACAACGTGTTTAACCATACCGAATGGGGCAGTATTGCGGGAGATGGCGGATCGGCTGCGGGGGGCGGCTCGCAGAACAATTCGCTGGGTGCCGGACAGTTCCTTTATGTAACGGCAGTACACAACCCACGCATTCTGCAAGTCGCATTGAAGTTCCTTTTCTAGACCTGAGCCACCACAGAACGAAACCCGGCCTCGCACGGGGCCGGGTTCTTCTTGCGAAGAGAGAGACGCCTCGGCCGTCTCGCGAAGGCGAAGCGGAGCGGAGCGGCACTTACTGAATGTTGGAAGAAATCTGGAAGCAGAGCTAAAAGCTAAGAGCCAAAGGCTGAGGACTGGAAGCCGAAAGCTAGAAGCCGAAGCTAGAAGCCTCACCCCACCTGCACCGTCTGCCGGGCCCCCATGGCCTGCAGCGCGTGCTCCAGGTCGGCGATCAGATCCTCGACGCTTTCGATTCCAACCGACAGCCGAATCATCTGCGCGTTCACGCCCATCTTTTCGCGCTGCTCGGCGGAGATCATGGCGTGCGAAGTTAGCACCGGAATCGACACCAGCGATTCCACGCCGCCCAGGCTGGTCGCCAACGTGAACAGGCTCATGGCCTCGCTCACGCGGCGCGCGTCTTCGCCTGTGCCTTCGACCTCAAAGGTGACCATGCCGCCGCCGCCGCTCATCTGCTCGCGGGCGATGGCGTGCTGCGGGTGGCTCTTCAGAAAGGGATAATGCACGCGCCGTACTTTGGCATGCTGCTCCAGGAATTCGGCGACGCGCTGGGCGTTCTCATTCTGGCGGGTCACGCGCACCGCCAGCGTTTTCAATCCACGAATCAGCAGCCACGCGGCGTGCGGATCCATGCAGTTGCCCAGCGTCGAGCGCGTGTCGTGGATCTGCTCCATCAACTGTTGTGAGCCGGCCACCACGCCGCAAGTCAGGTCGGCGTGGCCGCTTAAATATTTCGTGCCTGAGTGCATGACCAGGTCGATTCCATATTCAGCAGGATGCTGGTTGATGGGCGTGCCAAACGTACTGTCGACCATGCTGATCAGCTTGTGTTGCCTGGCCAATGCCGCCGTCTTTTTCAGGTCGACGACCCGCAGGGACGGGTTGGTCGGCGATTCCAGATAGAGCATCCGAGTATTCGGCCGGATGGCCCGGGCATACTGCTCGTAGTCGTTAGTGTCGACGAACGTCGTCTCGATTCCCATGCGCGGCAGCCACTGCGAAAAGAATTTGGTCACACCGCCGTAAATATCCCGCTGCGCGACCAGGTGATCTCCGGCCTTGAGTAGAGCAAGAATAGTAGTCGTGATCGCGCCCATGCCGGAAGCAAACGTCCTCGCCGCTTCCACGCCTTCGATGGCAGCCACAGCCTGCTCGGCAACTGTGTTCGTCGGATTTCCCCAGCGCGTGTAATAGCGATCGGTCGAGGTTACGCGCTGCTGCTCGTCGTTGTCGGTGACTTCGAAAGTGGAAGTTTGGTAGATGGGCGTGGCTACCGGACCATTTTTCTTTTCCAGGCCGGCGGCGCCGTGGACCGCGGCCGTTTCAATGCGACGCGTTTGGCGTTTCATGAATCCCTCGTCCCAACAGAGTAATTGCCGCACTCGGACCCGGCAAGAGAAAGCGCGGAGCATTCCATTTATAATGCCCATTCGCTTTCTATGGACCTGGGATTGAAAAATCGCGTAGCGCTGGTTGCCGCGTCCAGTCAGGGATTGGGACTGGCAACGGCGGAAGCGTTCGCCGCCGAGGGCTGCCGCGTCGCCATGTGCGCGCGCAACGACCGGACGCTGCAAGCGGCAGCGGAAGAAATCAGGAAACAATATGGCGCGGAAATGTTCGCAGAAGCGTTCGACGTCGGCGATCCCTGCGGCGGTCAGCCGCTTTGTGGCCGCAGTGGCGGAGAACTTCGGCGCCGTCGATATTTGTGTTACCAACGCTGGAGGGCCGCCTGCCAAAGGATTTCTGGCCGCTACTCTGGACGACTGGCAGCGCGCCATAGAACTGAATTTCCTAAGCACAGTTTACTTCGCTCGCGAAGTGATTCCGCTCATGCAACGCAAACGCTGGGGACGAATTATTACCATCACGTCGATCACGACCAAGCAGCCGGTAGCCGACCTGGTGCTTTCGAATGCGGTGCGGGCTGCGGTGGTGGGTCTGGTGAAGAGCCTGGCCAATGAATTTGGTAAGGATGGAATTCTGGTCAACAACGTAGGGCCCGGCTTCACCGCAACCGACCGCCTGAAGGAGTTGGCCAAAGCACGTTCGGCGGCGTCGGGAAAGAGCGAACAGGAAACTTTCGATGCCTGGGCGGCTGACGCTCCGCTCAGGCGCTTGGGCGAGCCTCGTGAGCTCGCCGAGACCGTCGTCTGGCTCGCGTCAGAACGGGCCTCTTACGTGACGGGCCAGACCGTGCTGGTCGATGGCGGCATGTATAAAGGGTTGTGAAGCGGTTGAGGTTATTCCCTAAAGAGTTTTTCTCAGCGTTCCCCGCGGCGTTTCTTCGCGAACTCAGCGGTAAAAGCTTTTGACCGCGGAGAGCGCAGAGAGATCGCAGAGCACGCGGAGAACTACAAGTAAGCTGTTGAAGACTGCGGTTGGGACGTCCTGTTATCGGAGATCCATGCGAACGATTTCATCCAGAATAGCGGTCATGAGTGGCGAAGGCGCACTTTCTGTTTTCGCTCGCGCCAAAGAATTGGAGGCCCAAGGGCGTTCGATCATCCACCTCGAACTTGGCGAGCCCGATTTTCATCCGGGCAAGTCGGTGATCGAATCCGCTGCTAAAGCCTTGGCCGACGGGAAAGACCGGTACTGCGCGGTGGCCGGGGTTCCGGCGCTGCGCGAGGAACTCGCTGCATATCTTACGCGCACCCGCAACATTGATGTTTCGGCGGGCAATATCGTGATCGCCCCCGGATGCAAGATTGCGCTGTTTCTCGCGATGCTGGCGTTGCTCGAACCCGGCGATGAAGTTCTTTATCCCGATCCCGGTTTTCCCGGCTATGAGTCGATCACGCGTGGGTTGGGAGCGGTACCAGTGCCGTTCACGCTGTCGGCGCGCAATCAGTTTCAGCCCGATCCCGCGGAGGTCGCGGCCAAGATCACTCCGCGCACGCGCATGTTGATCACGAATTCTCCCGGCAATCCCACCGGCACCGTCTACAGCGACGCGGTGCAGCGCCGGTTGGCGGAACTGGCCGTCCAGCACGACCTTTGGGTGCTCTCCGACGAAATCTACGCCCGCATTATTTATGATGGCGAATATTGTTCCATGCTGCGCTATCCCGGCATGGCAGAGCGCACGCTGATCATTGACGGCTTCTCCAAGAGCTTCGCAATGACGGGATGGCGGCTCGGATATAGCGTATGCCCGCCGGACGTGGTTTCCGCGATGGTCATGCTAGCCGTGAACACCTACACCTGCGTGGCGGAATTTACGCAGTATGCGGCCATCGATGCGTTGCGCGATCGCGAAGGGAATACCGCCAAGATGGTCGGCGAGTTTGCCCGGCGGCGCGAACAGTTTGCGCGCGAGTTGAACCAGGTGCCGGGCTTTCACTGCCAACCGCCGGAGGGTGCATTTTACGCGTGGGTCGACATTACGGGCACGGGATTGTCTCCCGAGGAACTATGCCGCATTCTGCTGGAAGAGGCGGGCGTGGCGGCCATCCCCGGTGCGGCCTTTGGCCCGTTCGGCAAAGATTTCATCCGTTTCTCGTTCGCTTCATCCACGGCGACTTTGCGCGAGGCTGTGGAACGAATCGTGAAAGTGTCGACGGCGTGGCAGGGAACTGCCGCGACTCGATAAAGCCGCCCGGCATTTCGATACTACACAGTTTATGAATCTGAGCTGAGCCCGAGGAATCTGCATGCGATTTGGCATACAAGGATTGATTCTCTCTGTGGTAATTGGCGCCTGCGTTTGCGCGAACGCCCAAGCGCGGCCTTTTCCCGGCCCTGACGTGCAGCAGATTTACCAGCGCCTGCTGCCGCAGATCGAAAAGATCCCGGCCTTCGACCACCACGCTCACCCCGGCTACGCCGACGATCCCGATGTCGATGCTATGGCCTCGCCTCCCAATCTCAGCGAAGCCCTGCGCACACGCGACGACAATCCTGAACTGGTCGCGGCGGCGAAGGCATTGTTCGGATATCCTTACGCTGATTTCTCTCCCGAGCATTCGAAATGGTTGATCGACAAGAAGGCGCAACTCCGGAAGCAACTCGCCGGCACCGCCTATTTCAATTCCATCCTCGACAAACTTAACACCGAGAGTTCGGTGGCGAATCGCGCCATGATGCCCGACTACCTCGATCCCAAACGGTTCCCGTGGGTCTTCTTTGTAGATTCCTTTATGTGGCCGTTCAACAATGAGCGCGAGAGCGCGCGCAATCCCGACGAAGGTGTTTACATTCCGCTGCAGGAAAAAATGTTGCACCGCTGGATGCAGCAGGAAAATGTCGCCAAGCTTCCGGCCAGCTTCGCCGATTACTTGAAATTCATCAGCCAGGTGCTGGAGGACAACTCGAAGCGAGGCGGCATCGCGATGAAATTCGAAGTTGCCTACCTTCGGCCGACAACTTTTGGCGATCCCTCGCGCGCCCAGGCTGAAGACCTTTACCAGCGCTATGTGAACGGCGGGATTCCGACCGAAAGGGAATACCGTACCTTCCAGGATTACATTTTCCGCTATCTCGTCCAGGAGGGCGGGCGGCTGCACCTGCCGGTACACATTCACACCGCGGTCGGTATCGGCGATTATTTCAACTTGTCGCAGAGCAACATCATGAATCTGGAAAGCGTGTTGCGCGATCCGCGTTATGCCTCGACAACTTTTGTGATGATTCATGGCGGTTATCCGCTGGAGCGCGGGGCGATTTGGCTGGCCGCCATGAAGAACGTTTATCTCGATTCTTCTTTTGGCGAACTGGCGCAGTATCCGTCAGCGTTCAAAGAGACGCTGAAAATGTGGCTGGAAACTTTTCCCGACAAGATCACTTTCGGTACCGACTGTTTCCCTTACAATCAGGTGCTGGGGGCGGAAGAGAGCTACTGGCTGGGCGTGCAGTCGACGCGAACCGCGCTGGCGGCGGCCCTGGCGGAAATGGTTTCGGAGAATGAAATCACCGAAGCCCGGGCGCTGGAATTGGCGCACGCCTATCTGCACGACACGGCCGTCAAGTTATACGGCGGAAGAGTTCAGTAAGTAAGTGTGTAGCCAGAGCCGGAACTGAAGGATCGCCTCAGGACCGACTAAGCACTTCAGGTGGGAGGATTCACATGGCGAAAACAAAATCAAAAGTAAAGACTCGCTCCAAGGCCAAGGACAGGGTAAAGACGGCCGCAAAATCTCAGGCGCGCGCCAAACGCGCTGCCCCCAAACATGCGGCGACCAATGCCGTGCTGCAATACATTCCGTGGCACACCATCCCGCTGGAAGATTTGAACCCGCTGCTCCAGCGTCAATTCGTTGTCGGGCAGGAAATCATGGTAGCGCGCGTGCTGTTGAAAAAGGGATGCATCGTTCCCGAGCATAGCCACCACAACGAGCAACTGACCTACATCCTCGACGGCGCGCTCAAGTTCTGGATCGATGGCAAAGAGATCGTGGTGCACGCCGGCGAAGTCCTGTGCATCCCGGCGAACATGCCCCATAAGGCCGAGGCAATGGAAGATACCGTCGACCTGGATGTGTTTAATCCTCCGCGCGCCGACTGGATCAACAAAACCGACCAATACTTGCGGAAAACGAAATAAATCCCAAACATGTCTCCTCCTTCCAGTCCCGCGCCGGGCGTGCGACCGGCGGCGTTCCGCTTCCGCTGCATCTCCTGCGGAGACATGAGCGACAGCGCCGCCCAGAATTTCCGCTGTCGGCAATGCGGCGATCTGCTGGAAATCACGTATCCGCAATCCAAAAGTCTCGCTGCCCAAAACTTAAAATCTACATGGCGCCAGCGGCGGCTTTCCGAAGCGCCGATTGACCAGAGCGGCGTATGGCGATTCCGTGAGTTGCTTCCGGCGCTTACCAGCGACCACGAGGCCATCACGCTGCGCGAGGGCAACACTCCTCTCTACGAACTTCCGCGCTGCGCCCGCATCACCGGCGTGCCGCGGCTTTTTGCTAAACATCAGGGAATGAATCCCACCGGCTCGTTCAAAGATACCGGCATGACCGTCGCCGCGACCTTCGCGCGCCTTGCCGGATTTCGCTGGGTAGCCTGCGCCTCCACCGGCAATACGTCCGCGTCCATGGGCGCTTACGCCGCTCGCGGAGGCCTGCGTAGCCTGGTGCTGGTTCCCGACGGCAAAATTTCCTGGAGCAAACTTTCACAGGCGCTCGACTATGGCGCGGTGACCTGCCAGTTGCGCACGGATTTTGACGGCTGCCTGCGGCTCCTGCAGGAACTCGTCCTGCGCGCGCCGGTCTACCAGTTGAACTCCATCAATCCCTTTCGCCTCGAAGGCCAGAAGACGCTCGCCTTCGAACTCCTCGAGCAACTGGACTGGCAACCGCCCGACCACATCATTGTCCCCGGCGGCAATCTGGGGAACAGTTCTGCGATTGGCAAGGCACTCCTGGAGTTGCACAGCCTAGGCCTGATATCGCGGCTGCCGAAGTTATCGGTGATTCAAGCCGAGGGCGCGAACGCTCTGGTGCGGACTCTCCGCGAAGCGGCCGGGAAACGACTGGTCAGCGTGCAGGCTGAGACCCGTGCCACCGCGGTTCGCATTGGCAATCCGGCCTCCTGGAAAAAAGCGGTTCACGTGCTCGAAGCCACCGGCGGGGCTTGCGAACAGGTCACGGAGATTGAAATCGCCCAAGCCAAGGCGGAGATCGGCGCGGAAGGCATCGGGTGCGAGCCGGCGTCCGCAGTCACACTGGCGGGTTTAAAAAAGCTGGTAAATCAGGGCTTCGTGAAACCGGAAGAAAGCGTGGTTTTGGTCCTGACCGGAAACCTGTTGAAGGATCCGGACTTTACCATGGGATTCCACCGCGGTGATCTATTCCAGGAAAGCGCGGATGAGGCGGCAAGCGCCGGGTTGAATCCGTTGCGCCGTCCGCCGATCGTTTTGGATGCCACATTGGATGCAGTGGTCCGCACACTGGAGCAAGCAGAGAAAGACTCATAAAGCCGTCACTATGCGGGCGGCACCTCCCATCACAAACGACGGTAACGACGTTCCTGAATGATTATGGCTGGCAGAACTTCCAACTCGAGACCGTCCCGGCTTAGGCTGGCCCTGCCAGCAACCTCCGCAAATCTTGGTCCGGCCTTCGACGCCGCCGCCCTCGCAATGGACTTCTACATCAAGATCGACGCCCGGCCCGCCGCGGAGTTCGGCATCGAGGCCACTGGTCGCGACCCCGAAATCTGCGGGAAGGTTGAAGGCCATCTCATCCTGAACACATATCGCGAGGTGCTCGAATCCGCGCAACCGGCCCCCGATTGCCCCTGGCTCTCAAGATCGTAAATGACATTCCCATCGGCAAGGGATGCGGTTCCTCGGCGGCCGCCCGACTTGCGGGGATCGCGCTGGCAGTGCATTTCGGTCGGCTGCATTGGACCGATGAACAAATTGTCGGCGAAGCCTCCCGCCGCGAGCATCATGCCGACAACGCCTCGGCCTGCTGGATGGGCGGTCTAACCGTCGCCCGCATGTTCGGCGAAACTGCGGCCTCCGCCAATGCCCAGGTGGTCCGCATCCGGCCAAAAGGTATCTGGCCACTGCTTCTGGCGGTTCCGCAGCAGAGCCTCTCCACCGAGAAGGCTCGTCGCGTGTTGCCTGATCAATATTCCCGCAACGATGCCGTAGCCAATGTGCAGAATTCCATGTTGCTGTTGGCGGCATTCACTCAAGGACGGCCCGAATTGCTCTCGGCAGCGCTCGAAGATCGCCTCCACCAACCCTACCGCGCAGCTCTCTGTCCGCTGCTTCCCGCACTGCAGCAAATAAAAGGGAAGGATGGCGTTCTAAACGTCGCCCTGAGCGGGGCCGGACCCTCGGTCTTAATCTTCCTGGACCCCCAAGCTTCGCTACGGAAGACTCGCCAATGCGTCGCGGCACACCTCTCGCAAAAGGGGCTCGCAGCCGAATTGATCTCCACTTCGATAACCTCGCGCGGTGCCCGTGCTTCGTTCGCAAAATCGTGACCGTCTACAGAAAACACCTGATTTACCGGGCGTTTTTCCTTGGTTAAATTCAAGATTCCCCTTTGCGAAACTAATCGGTGAAAACCATGTTTTTACCATTACGAGGATCCGCGCCAATCTCCGGCAGCCACAAGCCGGGAAGCGAGCGGGTGTGCAGACACGCAAGGCGGAGTGTTGTGAAGATGAAGTCTCCAGCAAGACAAGTACGACAAGTTCGAACCGCAGACCGGCGCCTGTCCGGGAACGAGCAGGTCCGCAGAGAAATCCAGAGTTTTCTGCATGCCCTGAAGTCCTATCCCGATCGCTTCGCCAAAGAGCCGCACATCACCTTTGAAGAGCACCATGGCGGCTTGGCGCGCTCCGCCGGTGAAGTGTCACGCCGTCGCCTTTAATCCCTTACATTCCGTAGCGGCTGGCTGGCGGGACAATCCCGTTTAAGCGCAGGTATTCCACCATTTGGCCGTAGTGGTCATATCCGTGGGAAGCCACGGCGGAGGCCAAGCCCAGGCGTGAAACCATTCCCTCGCCGAACGGGCTTCGCACGGTTCCCGTCAAATTCTGCTCGTTGATCGTCGCAATTGCCTTGTGCACATAGACGAACGATTCCTTCAAGAACTTTATGATGTCAGCCTTGCTGGTGATCGACCCCGGTCCCGACTCCTCGCCAATGTCGACCGGCGGCTTCTGTTCCAGGAGCGCGGCACCGAGTTCATAGTTCACGGCAGCCACATGCTTGATCTGCTGAGCGAAGGTTCGGACGCCTTTGAACTCGCCGTTGCTGGGAGCGAACCCGAACTTGTCCTCCGGCATGGCCTCTGCAGCCGGGACGAATTCGTTCTCAAGGTTCAGAATTGTGTGGTCCAAAATATCGGTGAGCGAGCGATGTTCCACTTTCGGCTTGGCCGCCTGCGCGGCAGCCCCAATCGTGATCAGCAGCAGTCCAACACAAAGAATAATTTTTGTTTTCATGATTCCCCTTCTTACCAGGTTGCCCCTATAACTGCCGGCTCTGCAAGCCGCTGAATCAATACGAACTCATATCACGTTGGAACTGCAACCGGTTTCGGCATCCTTCGCATTACCAATGTGCTATCCGGTCCCCAGGGTGGGTTGCGCTTTTTCCCTCGCCGCAAACGGCCACTGCCCGTCCTTCCACGCACGAATCATATAAATCGCAACTCCAGTCAGCAAAATGAGCGCCGCGTAGCGGACTTCTTTCTGCCAGTTCACGCGATTAAACAGAATGAACAGAAATCCGGCGCTCGCCAGCAATGCCGGCAGCGGATAAAGCCACATGCGAAACGGTCGTGGCAATTCCGGCTGCCGAATCCGCAGCACGATTGACCCTACCGCTTGCACCAGGAACTGCAACACGAGACGAATTACCACCAGCGCCGCGATCGCATCTTTAAGCCGCAGAAAGCAAAACGCCGCCGCAGCCACGCCCAGCGCCAGCAGCGAAATATACGGGAAGCGATGCACCGGATGTACTCTGGCAAAGGCGCGAAAATAGTTGCCGTCTTTCGCCGCCGCATAGGGGACGCGCGAATAGCCCAGCATCAGCGAAAACACTGACGCGAATGCCGTCACGATGACCAGGGCCGTCACCAGGCGGGCCGCCCATGCGCCATACACGCGCTGCATGAACAACGACACAACATACAACCCGCTGTTGTTCTGACCCGACTGCAGCAGTTCCCGCCACGGCACGACAGCCATTATGCAGACGTTCATCATTAGATATAGACAGGCCACCAGCAGAATGGAAAGCAGAAGCGCGCGCGGAATGTTCTTTCCCGGGTCTTTAATTTCGTCGCCCAGAAAGCAAACGTTGTAGTAACCCCAGTAGTCGTAAGTGGCGACCAGCATGGCTCCGCCCAGCCCGGTAAAAAACTGATGCGACAAAGTGAACGCGCCCGGGGGAAAGTCAAAGGCCCGGGCGGAATTGAAGTGAGTGAGGCCGGCGAAAATGATCCAGCCGATGGTTCCCATCACGCCGAACCACAGCACCGTGGTCAGCCGTCCAATCGCCGTAATATTCCGATAAAGCAGCAGCACTGTGAAGAAGCAAACCACCACCGCAACCGCCGTGCCCGGCGTGACGATCCAACTGGCCTGCAACGTTCCCACCCAGGGCAAGTGCAGCGCCGCATCATGATGCGCGTACACCGTTTCCAGTTCAGGCCAGTAATACGCGGCATAACCCGCCAGACCGATGCATCCAGTGGCAATCGACAGCGGCGCGCTGAACGAGACCTGCCAGATAAACAGAAACGAGATCAGCCGGCCCCATGTCTGCGGGCCATAGGTCTCGCGCAGGTAGCGGTACGATCCGCCAGAAGCCGGCAGCGCCGCTCCTAACTCGGCGGATACCAGCCCATCGCAGACCGCCAGCAGCGCTCCCAAAATCCAACCCAGCAGGGCTTGCGGGCCGCCCATCGCGCCCAAGACCAGCGGCATGGTGATGAATGGCCCCACGCCGATCATGTCGATCATGTTGAGCGCAGTAGCGCTCCCCCAGCCCATGCCGCGGATCAGGCCCGGAGAACTGCTCTGAGGGGTGGATGACATTGGCGAGGAGTATAAAGCTAGGGAAAGAGCAGCAGCCTCCCGCTGACCTGGCGCTGTTCAAAGGCAGCATGAGCCTGGCTGGCCTCAGCGAGAGGATACGTTCGAGCAATCTTGATGGAAAGCTTCCCCTGCTTCACCCAGTCCACGAATCTCTCAAGGTAATGAGGATATTCCTTGAGGTATGGCAAGCGGATGACCTCCGGCCCACCGTAACCATGAATTCGTATGGCTTGCATAGTCGTCGTCGAAACTGGCGATGGAGAACTGACAACTGAGAACCGAGAACTGAGAACCGAGAACTGAGAACTGTTACTGCTTTTCATGTCCCGCGCTCAACAGATTCACGTACAGCCGCACCGCTCCCGGCACGCCCGCGGGCAACTGCCGGAAGAACGCGTATCCGGTATAGATATAAGTGCCTTTGCCATATTGGGCTCGCAGCAGTCCGCCCTTTTGCGCATCTTCTCCGGGGTCGTGACAGGATAGCAGCGGCTTGAAGTGATCGTCCCACTTGTCCATGAAGTACAGCCCGCGCTCCTGCACCCAGCCGTCAAAATCGTGCGCCGTAATCGTGTTGGGATAATGAAAGACGGAATCGTCTGGCGCGAGAATCTCTACCGGCGCTTCCTCCACCGAAACCCGCGCCCGGCTCAACTGCGTCGGATAGGGCGTAAACTTGCCCGCGTTGAAATCGGCCGTGCTGGCGTTGTACTGCACTACCAGCGTGCCGCCCGCCGACACGAAATCCAGCAACTTCTTGTTATTCGCCGCCACATCCTTCTGCGTGTCGTAAGCACGGATTCCCAGCACGATCGTTCCGAACTTGCTCAGGTCTTCGTCGGCAATCTTTTCCGCGGGAATCAGCGTGACATCCATTCCTACTTGCTTCAGCACTGTAGGAATGTCATCGCCCGCGCCCATGATGTAGCCGACTTTCAGGTCATGCGGCACCTGCACGTCCACGATGCTCACCCGCTGCCGCGCCGGCTGGTAGTAATAAAAGCTGCCGAGGTCCTCGCGCGTGACCAGCGTGTATCCCTCGTTATATTTCTCGCCCTCGGACTCAAGCACAGCGCGCACGGTGGCTCGCCCCTCCTGCAATCCAGTAGTAATAATATTGAATTGAAAATCGTGCTTCTCTCCGCGTTGTTTGCTGCGCACGTCAAACTGCGCCGGGTCGGAACGCCAGCCAGACGGAAGATCCAGCTTCAATGTGCCGCTGACCTCACGCATAACATTGCTGGTCACGCCCACCGTAACCGTGGAACTTGATCCGTTATGGGTGGAGATCACCTGCGTTCCCGGCTCTAGCATGACAGAAAAAGCTGGCACCACTGCCAACGGACGTGCCGCAGCTTTGCCCGCGTCGTCGACAAAAGGCGCGACGACCACCGAGGTGATGCCATTGCGCGTTTTTCCGGAGCCTGCCCCAACCGAATATTCCACCCGCGCCCGCAGCGCTGGAGGCGGGAAGGGAAGCGTCGCATATTTCTCGTAGTCGATGTGATTCACTGCCTCGCGATCGGGATCTTCCCGGTGCCAGTATGGCCGCGTATACGTCGCATTCTTCGGCACGCGCAGCCGGAAATTAGCGTGCAAGTCACCGCCCGCTTTCAGCATCTCCGCCTTCGTTTTCCCTTCAATGGTCGTCCAGCCCTCAGGCACCTCCAGCTTGACATGATCGATCAGCAGCGCCTGCTTCGATCCGTTGTGCAGCGTGACGGCCACGCCAAACTCTTGGCCCGGCGAAACGGTAGTCAGAGCATCCGGTTCTCTGGGCATTTGAGCGTCGGGTTCGCCATTGGAAGAAGCGTTCGCCGTGAGCGTGACGCCCAGCGCCAGGTTTAGCGCCGATTCCGCCTGCTGCCGCTTCTCCAAGACGCGAGTTGACAGATCGAGCTTCGCGCTGGGGCTCAACGGACTGGCCTGCACCTCAGCGCTCACGCCATTCAACTCCGCTACCAGTTTCGTCAGCGGCGCCGCCGCCATCGAAATATCGCTTCCCTTGGCCGCATTGCTCGCCTCGGAAACCAGCTTCGCGATTTCGTTAAATTGCTGACCCAGCTTAGGAAGTGCCTTCTCGTCGCCGCCAGCCGCGCAGTCCCGCCCACGTCGTATCGATCCCATCAAAGAAACTTTTCTCGTGCCCGTCCTTGCCCACAGTCGAAGGCACGACCGAATCCACCAGCCGGTAAAAGGTGAACCGGTCTCCGGGATCGATCGTCCAGTTCGCCGCGCCCTGCGACATCTGGTGGCGCAAGCCCTGCATCGCAAACTGTATGTACGACACGCCGAGTTCTGGGTTCTTCTCACCCGTGTTCAATTTCAGCGTCCAGTCCGCATCCGGGCAAGTCATTGCGCCGAAGCCGCACACATTGCCGATGTACATCTTCTTCGCCTGCCAGGGTTGCAGTCCTCCGGCAATCTGCTCGGGAAACCGCTTCGGATCGGCCGCCGCGCGGAATGCCTCGCTGCGCCAAAATGCTCGACGCCTGATGATGCCCGTGCCCATCGCGCGAGGTCCCCGAAAACCGCGCTACCAGCACATCCGGACGAAACGTCCGAATCACCCGCACCATATCCGCCAGTGCCGTGTCGTGCCCGCCCCACTTCTGAAAAGTCTCTTCAGGCGATTTCGAAAATCCAAAATCCGCCACCCGCGAAAACCGCTCCTGCACGCCGTAATACTGGTCCGAGGCCAGCAACTCTTCCGCGCGCAGTACGCCCAGCACATCCGACAGATTGCTGCCGATCTTGTTCTGCCCGCCTTCGCCACGATTCAGCGTCATCAGCAGGGTGCTCACGCCGAGGCCCCGTGCCTCCAGCGTCAGCATTCCGCCATCTTCGTCATCCGGATGCGCCACCACCTGCATCAGCCGCGCCGTTGTTCCCAGCCGCAGCAATTCCCATCGCAAACCCGGCCGCGCCCTCATCCTGCGGAATCTCCGCCGGAACGCCCTGGTAAAGCAGCCCGGGAGGATCGGACAAAACATCGAAGGTCGGAAGAGAAGGATTCGCGGCCGCAGTCGGGGGCTGCGTTACGGGAGTCTGCGCCGTCGCGATCAGACAGAAAATCGCAATCAAGCAGACAAGCTTCGCCCGAGAAAAATGCGGGTGCTGAAAAATATTTGAAAGGCGGCGAGGAGGCCGCAGGCTGACAGGTCCGGAATGTCTCACCCTACAAGGATGGGGCCTAAGGCCACTCCGACGCAAATTTTTCGAGTAGCCAGGCATCGTAGGCTAACGCCGGTATCTTGCCGGCTGTCGCGGGGGCGTCTCGCCCGCGCAGTGGCGGCGGGACGGCGCCAAGAAAGAGGCGGCTACGTTTCTAAACGTCGCAGAGGTCTGCCGCTCTCCGTAGCGAAACCAGCGGATCTCCAGTGGGCACGAATTCATGCGCGACATAGCCCCGAAAGCCAGCGTCGGCAATCGCCCGCATCACCCCGTCCCATTGAACCTCCTGCGTGCCATCCAGTTCGTGCCGTCCCGGCACGCCGCCCGTATGGAAATGCCCAATCCAGTGCAAATTCGTGCGGATGGTGTCGATCAGATCTCCCTCCATGATCTGCATGTGGTAGATGTCATAGAGAAGTTTCACGTTGGGCGAGTCGACCTGCCGCACCACGCGCACGCCCCAGCCCGTGTGGTCGCACATATAATCCGGGTGATTCACCTTGCTGTTGAGCAGCTCCAGGCAAATGGTCACGCCGTTATCTTCCGCAATCTTCTTGACGCGGTTCAGGCCTGCGATCGTGTTGCGCGCGCCTTCATCGTCGGACAGCCCTGCGCGATTCCCGGAAAATGTGATGACATTCGGCACTCCAGCCTTTGCCGCCTTAGGAATGTTCGTACGAAACGCCTGTTCGATTGCGGCGTGATTCTCCATGCGGTTAAGCGCTTTGCTAATGCTCCCCGCCGCCGGCGTATCCCATGGTGCATACCAGTCCGTAGCGGCGTGGAATTTCATAGTCCTCGGGCTGCAGCAAGTCGACTCCACGCAATCCGATTTTCGCCGCGTACGCCGCCAGTTGATCGATGGAAATGTGCGGGTAGCACCACTGGCAAACAGACTGACGAATGCGTCCCTTGCGGGCGACCTTGTCGGACTCATCCGCGAACGAGCCGAGGCTGATAGCCGCAACCGAGGCGGCGGAGGATTTCAGTAAGGATCGGCGGGTAAAGTTTGGCATGGTGCGCGGCGCAAGCCCAGGGGCTAAAGCCCCGCATAATTCTCGGATCATATGGCACGACTAAAGTCGTGCCCTTCCCCAAACCCAGCCGTTTCAAAACCCCAACTCTAGTCCCGTCCAGAATTGAGAAATGAAACAGCAGGTAATTTAGCTAATAGCTAAAAGCTAATAGCTAATAGCTGACTTCCTACCGCCCTTCCTTCAGCACCGCCTGGCAATTCGCCGCCGCGGTCAGCACTTCATTAAAGGCCGTTTCTTTGCGCAAATCCTTCAGCAGCGGATCATCCAGCAGAGCGGAATAAGCGCAATAGTTCTGCTGCACCGCGGCCTTCAGCAAGCGCAACGCCGGCTCCGACTGTCCGCAAGCCGCCATCAGAGCGCCGGTGTGATACCACGCCTCCGGGTCCAGTTCCATCATGACCGACGATTCATTCTCGCGCACAATTCTCGCTAGGTCCGCAGGACGCTGCGCAGCGGTGCAGGCCTCCATCAAGTCGCGATGATAAGTACTAGACTTCGCCATGTTCTTCGCGCTCTGGTGCGCCTCCGCCACATTCCCCTCGGCCAGATAAACATAAGGCGTCACCCACGCCGCCCATTCCGAGCCCGCATCCAGATGCACGAAATCCATGGCCCGATCGGTTTTGCCCATCTCCAGGAACGACCAGGCGCACGACCGGAAAGAGAAGTTTCCCGGATCGAGCGATCGCGCCGTGTTGCATTCCTGGGTCGATTGATCGAGCATGCCCGCGTAACGCAACACATAGCTGAGCGCGAAGTGAGCGTCGGCGCTCTGCGCGCGGCGCCGCACCAGGTCGGTTGCCGCATCGTAGGCGCGACCCAGTTCTCCGCGCTCCACGCGGTTTGTTATCAGGTTACTGGACGCCATTACGCGATTGGGATCGAGCGCAACCGCCCGCTCGTAAGCCGCATTCGAGCGCTGGAATTTTTCCTCGCCGCCGCCGCCGAATAGCGAGTCGAAATAATATCTCTGCCCCAGCGCCTCCCACGCCGGCGCATAGCTGGGGTCGATTCCGACTGCCCACTCGAGCATCTTGATGGCTTCCTTGTTCGGGGCCGCATCATGCGGCACCGCGATGCTGCGCAAATAAAAGTCATATGCCTGCTGGTTCTTCGGCCGCGACGCGGAAGACTCCGCAGCCCCGGCCGCGCCACCCAAAATCGGCAACAATCCGTGCTGCACCTGCGAACTCAGTTGCTGTTGCAGGCCTATCAGGTCGTCCGCCTTGGCCTCCACCGTGCTCTGCCAGAGCAGCCGGTTCGTGGGCACGTCAATCGCCTCCAGCGTCACCGACAACTGCTCCCCCTGCTTGATGAAGTGCCCTTGCAGCAATCGTCCCACGCGAAGTTCCTGCCCAACTTTTTTCGGATCCAGATCCAGCGCTACATATCTCCGCGTGACCGATGACGGGCGTACATCCAGCGACCGGGAATAGGTCAGCACGCTCGTGAGTTCGTCGGCCAGCGCGAAGCGCAGATAGTCGATGCTATAGTCGCCATTCAGATTCTGCAGCGGCAGCACGGCAATGGCATTCTTCTGCTCGGCACTCGCCACCTCCCGATGCTTGAACCACCATGCCCCCACCGCCGCCAACACTGTAACCAGCAACGCCGCCATCCCAATGACCAGATAAGTTTGAAAGCGCGAGTTCCGGCTGAATGTCTTGGTCGCCGCCCGCAGCATGGACGAACTGCCCACCTTGATCGATCCCGACTCGGCCTCGCGCTTCAGTTGCGCCAGGTCAGAACGCATCTCGGCTGCGCTCTGGTAGCGATGCGTCCGATCCTTCTCCATCGCCTTGCCGATAATTCCCTGCAGTTCGATCGGAATCGCCGGGTTCAGGTCATGGGGCGGCGTCGGCTTCTGATGAAGCACCGCATCCAGCGTCATCAGCGAGTTATTTCCCGAGAATGGCTTCTTCCCGGTAGCCATCTCGTAGAGCACCACGCCGAACGAGAACAGGTCGCTGCGCGCGTCCACGGTTTCGCTGCGCGCCTGCTCCGGCGACATATAGACCGCCGTTCCCGGAATGATTCCAACCGCCGTGAGCGATTGGTCCTCTTCGCTGCTCGCAGTGTGTACAAGCTTCGCCAGACCGAAGTCGAGCACCTTTACCGGGCCGCCCGGAGTCAGAAAAATGTTGGCCGGTTTAACGTCGCGGTGCACGATCCCCTTGAGGTGCGATGCAGAGAGCGCGTCCGCCACCTGCACCCCGACGTCGAGAACCTCCTCCAGCTTCATCGGCTTGCCGCCGATGTGCTGCTTCAGGCTCTCTCCCTCCAGTTTTTCCATCACGATAAAGGGATGGCCGTTGTTGTCCTCGATGCCGTGAATGGTGCAGATGTTGGCGTGGTTGAGCTGCGACGCGGCGCGCGCCTCGCGGGTGAAACGCTCCAGCGACTTGGGATCGCCGGCCAGATTTTCAGGAATGAACTTCAGGGCGACGTGCCGCCCCAGCTTCAGGTCCTCCGCCTCATACACCACGCCCATACCCCCGCCGCCAAGCTTGCCAAGGATGCGGTAATGGGAGACCTGCTGGCCAATCATGAATGCGTCGGACCCTGCCCGGCGGTAATGTTAGGCTCCCAGTCCACTCCGGTCAACTCCGTTGAGCAGGAAAGCGCATAGTTCTGGCTATACGGCAGTCCGTACTCCGTCGACTTTACCCTGAGGGCGCGAATTCATCGAATGACCCATTTTGGTTTATTGCCGACGAGATTCCCGAACCAGCCCTCGTCTACGTCCCTAAGTGAGATGCCCGAGACCCACAAACGCGTTTTACGCAATATCATGATAGAAACACAGAAGACGAAGGCGATATCTCTCCGCCACGCGCTCTCTGAGGAGACACGCCCATGAATGCCGCAGCCCACACTCCCCAATCTTGGCCGACGACTGCGTTCGACCGGCATGAAGCCATTCGCCGGCGAGCCGAGGAGATTTACATCCGCAACGGAAGCATCCCCGGCCGCGACGCCGAAAACTGGGCCCAAGCCGAGCAGGAAATCTCACTCGAATTCCCCGCATCCCATAAAACCGCCATTGTGGTTCGCGTCAGTGGCGAAGAATATGTGGGCGAGTATGACATTGATTCCGCAGATGGCTATATGCCCGGCGAGTTTGGTACCGGCGCTTCGGTCCCAGTCCGCTTCCACGGCAGCAAAATGCTGGTCTTACGCCCCAATGGCAAGGTGCTTGAAACTAAGATCGTCAAAAAAAACGGTGTAAGCTTCTAACGCCGAAGGATTTCCGGAAAGTTTCGCATCGCAGGGTGCCCTCCGCGCAACTAATTCAACATGCTCAACTTGCTTTTCCAGGCGCAAAAGCGGCGCGCTCGCGGCCACACCCTTACCTCTACGCTCATGCACCTCGGGGCAGTGGGGCTTTTTTTCCTCGCGATTCTCGATAGTTCTCCGCTCCCAACCTTCGGCGGCCTCGATATTCTTACGGCGGTCCTGGCCGCCAGCCGTCGCAATCCCTGGTTCGAATACGGAGCCACTGCCACGGCCGGTTCGGTTGTCGGCGCCTTCCTCACCTTCCGGGTGGCGCGCCGGGCCGGATCGGCTTATCTGGACAAAAAATTCAAGAAGGGCACAGTCTCCAAGTTCCTCAAACTCTTCAAGAAATGGGGCACGGGAACTCTGGTGGCGTCGACAGCCATTCCGTTCCCCACCCCGACCAGCATGTTCTTTGCTGCGGCAGGCGCGTCCGATTATCCCTTGCCCAAATTTCTGATTGTCGTGACCCTGTGCCGCGCGGTGCGTTATTTCGGCATCGCCTTCGTCGCCAGCCAATATGGTCGTGGGTTCATTCGCGGCCTTCGGCATCCTGCGGAACATTGGGGCTGGCTGGCGCTGGCGGTGAGCCTGATTGTGAGTGTGATTGTCGGCGGCATTCTGCTCAGCCGGCAGTTGGAGACCGCTGCAGCCGATTGAGCCCAGCTTTCGACGCAGACATGGTACTCAAAGCAGAACGACCGTGCCCGAAATGTTCATTGAAACGACCTCAATGTGACTAACTTCCAGTTCGCAGTTCTCGGCGCTCTCAGCTTTCCTCCGCGACCTTTGCGGCAAAAAGTTTTAAGTCGTCAGGAAAGTTATTCTTCTAAATACAAGCCCGCCGACGCTCCCACCCACTCCATGTTTTTGTTCTGGTCGACGCCCATCATCAAGCCGCGGCCCATGCGGATGATCGTCAGCACCGGCAGCAGTTTGTCGAGCCAGACGTACATTACTCGAACCTCCGCCTTCGTACCGTCGAACGGAGTTTGAATGACCGGCTCAAAATGCATCCGCTCCTGCAAAATGTAATAAGGACATTTTTCCGCCGGGATAGCCGCAATCTCCTCTCGGCTCGGCGCAATTACCACCCCAAGTCCCGCAAACGAATACAACGGCTTGAGCGCATAGTTTTCCAGGTCGGCAGGAATCTGCTGCAGTCGATCGAGAAACCAGGTCTTCGGCACCGATTCATGCTTGAGGTAAGGAATGGAAAATTTGCTGATGCGAAAGTACCAGTCGGGATGCCCGGCCCACTCCACGTCAAGATCGTCGCGCCAGTCAAAATTCAGCTTGACCTGCTTGCGCTCCAGTTCATCCACGATGGTGCGGTTATAAATCCGGCGGATGGGAACGCGTTTGCCGTCGCGCTCGTAGTAAAGCCGCGAGCCTTCCTTCTTAACGTCCACAATATCGACGGTCCGCACGCCCAGCATCTTCTCCGTCAGCAGAAAGTCGGGAAGCGTCTTCTGCTGTTGCGGATGAATCTCCATCAAAACCACATTTTCCGGATCGTGCCTGCCCACAATCGCCCGCCGCAAAAGTTCGCGATACGAATCGGTCTCAAGTCCGCTCAAAAAATATTTGAGCCGACCGGGAGGGGCGAGCCGAAAGCCTTCAAGCCCGTAAGCCGCAATGTACGCCTCCGCCAGCGGTCCCTGATACGCGTACAGGGAAGGGAAGGCCTGCAACTCCACCAGTTTGGGTTGCAATTCGCCAGCAGCATCCCGCACCAATCCAAAATCCACCTGCACAAACATGGGATGCGGCGGTTCGTTGGGAACCTTGAATTCGGCGGGCACGGCCTCGTCCGACTTCGCGCGATACGCGGGATCATCGACCAGTTGTCGTATCAGAGCCTCGCCATCCGCCGCCATCCGGTCGATCAGCGATTTAGGAAAGAAGCAAGGCGTCTCAGAAATTCGAAACTGCACATGCGTCCCGCAAGCGTCATCCACCTGCCGCAGCAATGCGCGATATTTCTCAACCGTGAAATTCTCGTTGAATTGCTGACGCAGGGAAAGAATCATGGGTCCTGTCATCCTGAGCGTAGTAAAAACGCCGACATCAGTCGGCGTTTTTGCGAAGTCGAAGGATCTCTACTACATGAGCGTGGCCGTTGGGAGTTCGCTTCTTAGTTCCTACGCCTCTACCAGAAACTTACCCTCGCGCATAATCTGCTGCTCATCGACCCAGATATTAAATTTCCGCCCCACCACATCGATATGCGTCGTCGAGTCCCACTCCGCGCCGGTGTGCGCGCCGTAGGGATTTCCAAATGCAATATGCACGCCGGGATACTTCTCATCCTGCAGAATTTGCCCAATCACATCTTTCAAATCAATGTTAGTGCCAATGGCGAACTCGCCCACCCGATCGCTGTTCTCGTCGGTGTGCGTGTATTTCCAGAAATCACTTTCCAGTTCGCGATTGTCCGAGTGCGCCTCAGTCAGCCGGTTTCCCTTCATCCGCACGGTCAGCGGATTTTCCTGCAAGTTTCCAAATTTCGAGCACAAATAATCGCCCACCACTCCATCGATCACGAACGTCCCATTCACTTCGCCTGGAGTCGTAAAAATCTCACCTCCCGGCAGGTTCCCCCACTTTTCCGGAGAGATAATCCCGCTGGTCTTCAGCCACTTGTAATTCAGATTCAAGTTCGCCGTCAGATCCGTCCCCGCAGCCGTCTGGGCGCGAACCTTCGACGCTTTGCGCACCATGGCAATCACTTTCGGCGCTCAAGCGGTCCACTTTCTCAAAATCCGCCCGCATTCCCTCCAGCATGATCTGCCGGTTGATGTTCACCATGTGCGCATGCCGAATCTTGCGGCGATTAACCACGTCGGTCATCTGGATGCGCGACCGCAATTCGTTGGTCTGCGCCTGCACCGCAAATATCGAAACCTGGCTCGTTTCCAGATCGTCCAGAATCGCCCGCGGCAAATCCTTCAGCGGACGCTCCGCCAATTCCTCCAGCACCCATGCATGATAAGGCGCTCCCAGCTTTTCCAATGCATGCGCAATCGACGCCGCAATCTCAATCGTCGCCTCGTCCGTAATCACGCAAACCTGCTCGTCGGCCCGCACCCGCAGGCAAACATTCACCGCGTTGTATGCCCCCTGCGAATACTCGGGATCAAAGGATATTTGGTTCAGTCGGGTGCCCCACTTCTCGCGATCTTTGCGAGAAGTGGGCATCTTGACCTGTTCGAAAGGATTGCCTTGTTCCACAGGAATACTCATTATCCGGTTTTTCGCACGGCGGCCGGTTCTTCTTCCAGCCCCGCTTCCGTCTCCTCAATGATGTAGTCAACCACTTTCTTCAAATCCCCGGTCTCCTGAAAAACGCGCAACTGCCGATCCGCCCCGCTGCCATTTTCCAGAATTTCGTGGATGTAATTCAGTTCTTCTCGCGACCCCAACTCATCCACCACGTCGTCGACAAACTCCAGATATTCATGCACCAGATCGCGCGCCGGCACTTCCGTCTGCTTGCCGAAATCAATCAGTTTTCCATTGAGACCGTAGCGCGCCGCCCGCCACTTGTTTTCCATGATCAAGGCGCGCCGGTACAAGCGGAATCCCTGATTCGCTGTATAAAGCTTGTACAGTTTCGCTACCGTCGCCTGGATCAGAGCCGCGATCGCAATGGTCTCGTCGGCCCGCATCGGAATGTCGCACACCCGAAATTCAATCGTATTAAAGAATGGATGCGGCCGGATGTCCCACCAGATTTTCTTCGCGTTATCAATGCAGTTGGTCTTGATCAGCAGCTTGATAAAGTTCTCGTACTCGCCCCAGCTGGGAAAATAATCGGGAATGTTGGTGCGCGGAAATTTGTCGAATACCTTGCAGCGGTACGACTTCAGCCCTGTGTTCATCCCCAGCCAGAACGGCGAATTGGTGGAAAGCGCCAGCAGGTGCGGCAGGAAATAACGCGCATGATTCATCATGTGGATCGCGGTCTCGCGATCCTCAATGCCAATGTGCACGTGCAGCCCGAAAATCAGGTTGGCGCGCGCTACCAACTGCAAATCCTCAACAATATTTTTGTAGCGCTCGTCGGGATGAATTTCCTGCGCGCGCCAATCGCCAAACGGATGTGTCGCCGCCGACGCCAGCCGCAATCCATTTTCCCTGGCCAGCCGCACCATATCGCGACGCAGCTTTTTCACTTCGGCCTTGGCGTCTTTGATGTTTTGGCAGATCCGCGTTCCCACCTCCACCACCGACTGGTGCATCTCCGCTTTCACCCGCTCCTGAAGCAGCATTTTCCCCTTATCCAGGAGTTCGGCCTGAATATGCGACCGCAGATCCCGAGTCTCCGGATCGACGGTCTGATATTCCTCTTCAATTCCAATGGTGAAAGTAGGCAGCATATTTATATTTTGTCATTCCGACGCGCTAGCGAAGCGAACCAGGAGGAATCTGTTCTCAGCCTGTTCAACCAAGACCGAGGGTGCGCCATCCTTTCGCGTACTCTGCGAAAGGGAGGGAAAAACAAACCTCAACAGTATAACAACGCACCGCTAGAACAACGCCCTCAGTCCCACTCCCGATTCTCCTTCACCCGCGCCCTGACGATTTTCTTCACCAGCGCATCGGGTAACGGTTTGTCGGGAGGGAATTGAATGGTCCCCTTGGAGGTGCGATACCCCTTCAGCTCCTTCTCGAACCGGTCGAGCACGCCCGATCCCGTCGGGAACAGGCTGCAGTGATTCTTAAACGCCGCATAGCCCACCAGCATCCCGTTGTACTTGAACATGGGAATGCCGTAGCTGATCGCTTCCGTGGCTTCTTTCGGCACGACGGAGCGAATCACCGCCCGGATATGCTTCAAGCTGGTCTTCGCCGGCTCCGGAACGCCCGCCAGATATTCGCTCCACAGTCTTCGCAGGTTTCCCTTTTCGCATAACGTCCGGAAACGTCCTGTCATCCTGAGCGAAGTAAGTGTTTCACGAAGTGAAGCACTTACGCAGTCGAAGGATCCCTTTCCGCCACGCAACGCCCCACCGCCTCAGGGAGTTCGCTCACGAATGCGCTTCCCCGCTCCCTGTTCCGCGCCGCATACTCCCGCTCCGCTTCGAAGAGTCAAGTTTGGCTTGAGCTCGCCTTTCGCAAGAGTCCCCGAAGTACCAACGGACTGCATTGATTGCCGGATCAAACATGGTCGAACCCGCATGAACCTTACTTTGTCCCAGGCTTCCTCTTCCGCGCCGCCACCCACTCCGGCTCTCCCTTCTTCTCCGCCTTCGCAGAAGAAGCTCCCGCCAGAAACTCCGCCCAGCGGAATTCTTTCACCAGACTCTCCCCGCTCTGCGCCATCTTCACCGCCATCTCCGCCACGGCATTCACGATCCAGTCAAAATTCTCCTGCCCGACCGAAGTAATCTCCGCATCCGGCGCGGGATTCAGAAAATCAATCGCGTATGGCACTCCCCCCTCCACCGCAAACTCCACTGTGTTCAGGTCGTATCCGAGCGCCCGGCACAGCGACAACGCATCTTTCTCCATGCGATCCCGCAGCCCCTGCGACGACGGCGGCGGATTGCCCTTCACATAGCGCTCATGGAACGGCGCCCGCGGATCGTATTTCATGATGTGCACTTTTTCCTGCCCCACCACGTAGCACCGGTAATACTCGTCAAACTCCACGCCGTGCTGCAGGGTCATGCACAAGTCGCCCGTCTGGTTGTAATGGTGAAAGAATTCCTCCGGCGAATGCACCTTGTAGACATGCTTCCACCCGCCGCCGGAGTAAGGCTTCAAGAAAGCAGGGAAGCCGACATAATCGAACAGCTCCTGCCAGTTCAGCGGAAACATCAGGTTCCGCATGGACTGTTCCGTCGTGCCTTCGGGATGCTTATTGTGCGGCAGAATGACCGTCGCCGGAATCGCCACCCCCATCTTGTGCGCCAGCGCATAATTGAAAAACTTGTCGTCCGCCGTCCACCAGAAAGGATTATTCACCACGATCGTGCCGTGCAGCGCCGCGTTCTTTAAGTAGGCGCGATAGAACTCGATATCCTGTGAAATCCGGTCAATGATGACCGCATATTTCTTCGGCTCGTCCATGCGCACGCCGCCGACCTTCACAAACTCCGCCTCCACGCCGTCGATTTTCATGGCATTAATCTTCTCGACCAGCGCCGGAGGAAACGTGTTTTCCATCCCAAACAAAATCCCAATCTTCTTCACGACTCTCTCCCCGTTTCTGTATCACTCACAGCAATGTCATCCTGAGCGAGGATTGCACTTTGCGCGAAGCGTAAAGTGCAACCGCAGTCGAAGGATCCCTACCCAGACCTCGTCCGTCACGAGGACAAAATGAACTTGCACATTGCGTACAATTCCTCAAGCAGGCGCATCTCAATAGGATTATTTTCCATCATTATTGCCTCGCCAAGAGATTCCATCCCTCCCATACTTCTAGCGGTCCGGGCGGCGTGGGCGTTCAATGCGGCCTCATCGGAAGCCCGGAGAAGTTCATCCCGCCAGGTTCCCAAGGTTCTGACCCAAGCCTGATCTTTTCCTCTCAGGGCATCCTGCACCTTTTCCAGACGAAGATCGTATTGTGAAACTAACTTCTCATTGAACGGGCTCATGGGAAATTACCAACACTTCCAACGGTCGCGGTTAAAAGCCGCCACCTTTTGCATCAGCGACTGTCCTAAAAATACTTCTCCGCCATCCTCACCCAAAGCGGCCAGTCATGTTTCGAATTGTCATTCCAAACATCCAGCCAGTGCGGAATCGCCTTCCCATTCAAGATCGCCGAGAACTTCACGTTCTGATCCAGGCAAATATCCCAATCCGCCGAGCCCAGCACAATCTTCATCTGCCGGTAGCGGCTCAAAAACCAGTCGTCCGACATGTTCGGCACGAAATCCGGGGGATTGTTGAAATAACAATCGTTGTCGTAATAACCATCCAGAAACTGGTGGATATCGAACGCCCCGCTCATGCTCACGCAATGCGTCACCACGTCGGGATGCTTAAGCGCAAAATTCACCGCATGATACCCGCCAAAACTGCATCCCGTCACTGCCAGCCGCGGCGTCTGGTTCTTCCAGCGCACGAACGGCAGGAACTCATGCAGCAGGTAGCGCTCATATTGCAAATGCCGCAGCACTCGCACCCGCGGATGCACGCTGCGGTTATACCAACTCTCGCCGTCCACCGCGTCGGGACAAAATATCTGCAACTCGCCGGCTTCAATCTTTGAGGCCAGCGCTCCAACCATCCCTCGATCTTCGTACTCAAAGAATCTCCCCTGCGATGTTGGAAAGACCAAGAGCGGCGTGCCGGCGTGGCCGTACACGAGCGCCTCCATGTCGCGGTGCAGTTCCTGGCTGTAAGCCTTGTGATATTCGCGGTTCATCGTACAGCAGCTTCGTAGAGACGTTACTGGCAACGCCCGGTTCGCAGCCGAAGTATCTTACCCGATGAAGGACACGTTGGCCTACCCAACACCCGGATTTGCTTCTTGCCACAGCAGCGAAATTAAGACTTAGCTAGAAAAAAACAGGAAGGATTCAACCCAGAAGAAAATGATGAGGTTCAATAACGCAGAGTGCGGACGAACGGATTTGGATTTCACCCTTGGGTTTGGCGCAGCCCAGTTGGCGCCTCTGAATCCAGCCAGAAACGGGAGAAGACTAACTTAATGCGTGAACTAGTGAAAACGACCGCTGTCAGGCAGCAAATCCCCACACCCGGGCGGCCGTTGCCGTTCGCCAAAGACTAGCGCTTGTACCAGTAGATCGCCAACGCGATGAGAACCACCGTGATGATCCACAGAACAATGTCTTTGCTACGGCTTTTTTCCTCGGCCATGCAAGGCAGTACAACACATCTGAAATCTTGGTTCAAGTGCCAAGTGAATTCCCTGGGTTCGGGTTTAGCAAAATTGTGAAACTGACAGCGCAACATGCCCTGACAACCAGATTTCGCCCCGAACATCAGGGCAAGCGACATTTCTTCGCCACAGGCCACTTTCTGCGGGCCTGCTGCCATAATCTGCCACGCCCCTTGTCCAGTGCGGGTTTCGGACTGGAAGCCGCATTGCACCGTCTTCCCTAAATGTGCAAAGTCTTGCGCTTTAGATTCATAACGTCCTGCAACCAACTAAATCTAAAGGATATTAGCGTGGTCCAGCATGTGCTTCTATTCCTTGCAGATTGGAACGAATCCACATGAAAATCACGATCTTTACGCTGTTTATCCTCGTTGCCGCCACAGCAGCCTTCGGACAGAATGGGGCTTCCATTTCCAGTGAGGCCCACATGACCGTAATTCCCGACCATCCTCAACACGCCGACCGGCATGATCTGGCCGATGAACATGCACTGGTTGGCGGCGGTTGCGTTACTTCCGCACATGGAGAACGCCCGCTTTCCGAATTAGGTTCGCCCTTGCCTGAGCCCGAGCCGCTGGGCGACGTAGCCCGCGCTGTCCGCAAGGAGAAGGAGAAGTTGGCTGTCAAAAAGGCTGAGGTCGTCTTCGAAAAGCAAGGCTCGTAGTTCCGTCGAGTAGAACCCACGTGGAACGAATCCGGCGTGGGGCGGCGCAATCCTCTGCGTCATGCGCCCCGCCGGATCCTTCCGCGATAAAACGATTCCACCTTCCCGCGCATCAGACAATTAGCGTCAAGACATAAGCAGCCAATCCATTGCTTGATTTCGAGTAAACCGCGGTGGTGGGTCAGTTTGAATTATGAATGTCACGGGGCGTCATCCCGAAGAGCCCGCGTTTTGCCAGCGGGCCGAGGGATCTCCCGTGGCACACAGTGTCGTAGCGGGAGATCCTTCGCTCCGCCTGAAGACGGCTACGCTCTGGATGACGCCATCGACGAGCGAACAAGCCATCAGAATTTCAAACTGACCCACGACCCAAACCGCCTCTGGCTGTTCGCTCGTGTTGGCGGGAGTGTACACTCCTCAAGGGAGGAAACGCATTTAATGAAGCGAGGCAAGTCGCATCTGGTTCTCACTGTCCTTTTCTTATTATTCCTGGTGGCTGCGGTTCCAGCCTATTGTCAACGCGGTTCCATCGATCTCAACGGCGGCGAAAGCTCCGACAAATTCGATACGCTGCCTACAGTTTCCGGAGCAATCATTGACGTCAACGGTGAGATAACGGTGAAAACGCCTTCCGCCAAGAACGGCGGGCCCAGCATCGTCGCCGGCGGCGAGGTCCGCGCCCCTTCCGACTCCACCAACCACGCCAAGGAGTTTGCCGTCTTCGGCGGAGTTGCTTTCCAGGTAACCAGCAATTTTTCCATCGGCGTAAATGGGCAGGTCCGCAAAATCGACTTGCCGGTCGCCAACCTCGACAATCAGATCCTGGTTCGCGGCAACCTCGAACTGGTTCAGTTACCGATTGTGCTGAAATACAAGTTCGGTCCCGAAAAGCGCTTCTTCGTGCATGCGCAAGGCGAACCTGAGTTCACACCACGCTACCGCGCGCCTAAGTCCGTCTTAATCTCCCTGCCTGGCCCCAATTTCGATCACGCCTACACCATCCGCGGAAGCGTTGGTTACAACTTCGGCAAGTGGTATGCACAAGGAACCTACGAAACCCGCTATTTCAAGTTTGTGCGGAATCAAAATAATCCCAGCAATCTTTACAACTGGAAAAGCAACATGATCACCGGCGGCGTCGGAGTGACTTTCTAGAACAGCTTCAGCTATCAGCCGTCAGCGCTTAGCGTTGCTCTGAATGAGTTTTCATCCTGAGCGCAGCGAAGGACTCCTTGCAAGCCCGCACTACCAGCGGCTTGTTTCGCTATTCTCCCTCTATTTTGGCGGGCCGGCATGGATTTCTTCGGGCGACGGTTTTGACCCGGTGACTGAAGTTAGCGCTTCGCTGCGCCAGCCAGGAAGATAGGTGCTTCCGGTGATCAACCGGGCGCCGCGTTCGTAGGTCACATAGGACCATGCCCACTGAATGAAAACCAGAAGGCGGTTGCGGAAACCGATCAGAAAAAGAATGTGGATGAAAAGCCAAGCCAGCCAGGCGACGAATCCCGAAATATGAATTTTGCCGAACTCCGCAACAGCCGCCGCGCGACCGATTGTTGCGAGGCTGCCCTTGTCCCAGTAGTGGAAGGGACGACGGCGAGCGCCATTGCCGTCCGGATGAACACCGGCTGCAACGTCAACATCCCCAGCCTGTCGCAAAAGCCGCGACCAGGGTCGTGATCCCCTTCGGTTTACTTCTTCACGAATCAGTTTCGCCACGTAGTTGCCTTGCTGCATCGCGACCGGGGCTACGCCGGGGAGCAATTTGCCATGCTCATCTTTCAAGGCGGCCAGGTCGCCGATTACGAATACTGCAGGATGCCCGGGCAAACTGAGATCTGGTTCCACCAGGACGCGGCCAGCGCGGTCAACCGGCGCACCCAGCTTTTTCCCCAGCGGGGAAGCGGCGACTCCCGCTGCCCACAAGATTACCGTGGCGGGAAGCCGCGTGTTTCCGGCCAAGACGGCGCCGGGTTCAATCTGAGTGACGACCGTCGAGGTGCGAACTTCGACTCCTAAATGATTAAGTTGTTCCTGCGCGCTACGCGAGAGGTCTTCCGTATATGCCGGAAGCACGCGCGGACCGCCCTCGAGCAGCAGGATGTGCGTGCTGGCAGGATCGATAGAGCGGAATTCGTGGGCGAGGGCGTGGCGTGCGATCTCGGCAAGAGTGCCGGCGAGTTCGACTCCCGTGGGGCCGCCGCCGACCACAACGAAATTTAGCGGGACTGCGGTTTCGCCGGTGGCAGCTTGCCGCTCTTCCAATTCAAAAGCCAGCAGCACGCGGCGTCGGATTTCGAGCGCATCTTCAATGGTCTTCAGACCGGGAGCATAAGGTTCCCATTCATCGTGGCCGAAGTAGCTGTGTCCGGCTCCCGCGGCGACGATGAGATAGTCGTAGGAAATGTTCGACTCGGTAGTCATTACGATGCGCCGTTCCAGGTCGAATCCGCTGACCTCGGCCATGAGCACTTCAATATTTTTGTGCGAGCGCAAGATGGAGCGGATCGGAGCGGCAATTTCCCCGGGGGAAAGTCCGGCAGTCGCAACCTGGTACAGCAGCGGCTGGAAAGTATGGAAATTCTGGCGGTCGATGACGGTAATCTGAACCGGCGCCCTTGCCAGCGCCTTCGCAGCGTTCAGGCCGCCGAAGCCCGCGCCCACGATGACGACTCGGGGCTCCTTTTCGTTATTCAACTGGCTATTCATTTTGCTCTCACAGGTTGCTGTTAAAGGGTCCACCTCTATAAGATTCAGCCCGATGACAGAGGGTGCGAGAAGTTCGCGGGACGCGCAGACCCCGGCATGGGTGCGGGTGGCCTTGCCGTCGGGAGCGGACCTGATTTTCATGGCGCTGCTGGGCGTGCTGGTGTTCACGCCGCTATCCATGCGACTGCTGGGCGACGCCGGGATCGGCTGGCATATTCGGACAGGACAACAGATTCTAGCGGCGCACGCCATTCCGCGAGTGGATTCGTTCTCTTCCACCATGGCGGGCAAACCGTGGTTCGCCTGGGAGTGGCTGTACGACGTGGTGGTCGGCAAGTTGGACGCGGCGCTGGGATTGAACGGCGTGGTGTGGTTTACGGCGCTGGTGATCGCGGCGGTCTTCGCATGGACGTTTCGTTTGCTGGTGGCGCGCGGGACAAACGTGATACTCGCCCTCGTGCTGCTCCTGCTGGCTATGTCGGCGTCGATGATTCATTTTCTGGCGCGTCCGCATGTGTTTAGCTGGCTGTTCACACTGGCATGGTTCTGGATCCTGGATTCGTCGGAGCGGGAAGGTTTGGATCGGCGAGTGTGGACGCTCCCGTTGCTGATGCTGGTTTGGGTAAACGTGCACGGCGGATTCCTGTTGGGATTTGTGCTGCTGGCAATTTTTCTGGCGGGCTCGGCGTGGACGTGGTTCAGAACGAAAGAAGGCCGCATCGAGGAAGCGCTGCAGAATATCGCGGCAGGGAAGCGCGCACGGAGTCTTTTCGCGGTGGGAATGCTCTCTGGAGTTTCCAGCCTGCTGAACCCGTATGGATGGAAGTTGTACCCGCACCTCTACGGGTATTTGTCGAACCGCTTCCTGATGGATCACATTGACGAATTCCAGTCCCCGAATTTTCATGGGATCGCTCAGAGGTGTTTTCTGGCACTGCTGCTCATCACGATGGCCGCCCTGGCAGCGCACGGCCGCAAGTTGAGGTTGAGCGAGGGCCTGACGATTTTGTTCGCGGTGTACACGGGTCTTTATGCCTCGCGGAATATTCCAGTGTCTTCGCTTCTGCTGGTGATGGTTGTGGGTCCGCTCATGCCGGCTGCAAATTTCTTTGGAGGATTCTCGCGCAGAATGGCGGCGGTCGAGTCGCGGCTGCGCGGGCATCTTTGGCCGATCATGGCCATGGTCGCGACTCTGGCGATTGCAGCGAATGGAGGGCGCCTGGGTTCGGCGGGGTGGATGAATGCGCAATTCGATCCGAAGCACATGCCAGTCGACGCGGTGAATTTTCTGCAGCAGCGACTCTATGGGCCACTGCTGAGTACAGATTCTTGGGGAGGGTATTTGATCTACCGTCTTTATCCCAAGACGCAAGTTGTCGTGGACGACCGGCATGATTTGTACGGCGAAGCATTCTTCAAGTCGTACTTGAAAATGGTTCGCGTGGAACAGGGATGGGAAGGGTTTTTGTCGGAGCATGAAAGTTCGTATTTGCTGCTGCCGCGAGGGGCGGCACTAGCCAATGTCGTGTCCGAGAATAGCGGTTGGAAACGCGTTTATGGCGACGATGTGAGCATTATCTTTGTGCGGGAGTCGAGATAGCACAGCCTTCATCTCGGCACCGTGAATTTCGTCCCGGGGCATCGTCGGACGGCGGTGGCACGGGACCATCCCTCATGGCTTCTGACTATTCCACTCCCAGGCTAGCCAAAGCTTCTTCCAGCAACCCGGGATCGATACTCAGGCGGCGCCCGTGCGCTTTCATGTCTTCGAGTTCGTCGAAGGCGCGGAACAAACGCATTTTGGCGGCGGCATATTGTTCGGCGTCGTTCAAAGGCCGGCCATGCGATTGGCTCCAGGCTGCACGGGTCCGATCGGGCAAGAAGACGCTCACCGCATAAGTCAGCTTGCGGTCTGAGGTGACGTCGAAAATAAATTCCGTGGCCGGCGCTTCTGCATCTTCGGCCAGCGCCGGACGCTGACCCACAAAGTAGTACTGATAAACATAGCCCTGGGCCCCGGTATAGGTTTTCAGCCGCCGCACGGTCATGCCGCCATTATGAACGCGGCAGGCCCCGCATGTCGCGCCGAGATTTCCGAGGGCGAAAATAACGAGGATAAAAATAAAAGGGAGCCCGCGCGGCCTTTCCTTCGCGAGCTCCCAAGATTCGTCTTTACCAAGATCAGTTTTCCCAAGTTAGTGTCGCAATCGACTCCCGGGCCATCTGCGCACCAGGTTAAAGGCGTTGACCGTCCCGATGCCCGTGGGAAAATCGTAGCCCTTCTTGGTTTTGTAAGCCGGCTCGTAAGACGAGGTTGAGGTCGACAGCACGCCGTTGCTTCCGCCGTCGTAGTAGCAGTTAAACGATCCGACAATAGCTCCATTCTGGTTCAGCGGCAGGCAGTTCACGTCGTTATCGCCGAGCGTCACGTCGTAAAAAATACAATTTGACCCGGCGTGATTGCCCTTCGTGGAATCACAAGAGCTGTTGCCGTTAAATCCAGATTCAAAAGCCGACAACAGGTAGTAGACAAAGTCCGGGTTCCCCTGGCGGCTTTCCGACGCTTGGTTGACCATGGCCTGAATGCCGGCCATGATCGGTGAAGCGAAGGATGTTCCGCCCGCTCCCGGCCAGTATTCCGGCGCGCCCGTGCACGGTACCCCGCCAAAGTTTGGATCGGAATAACACAGCACATAGTAGTGTCCCCAAACTCCATTACCCGCAAACAGAGAGACGTCGGGCACGTCTCGCACCCCGTCGCGCGGATTGCCGTACGCGAGGTATTGGTAAAAGGGCTTGCGATAACCCTTGCAGTCGCCGCCCACGACGCCCGGAATGGCGGGAGTACCGAAGGCGCATGAGCTAGGACCGCCGCTTCCGCCCACCACTCCCAGAAATTGCTCTCCAATCTGGCTGTTGCACGAACCGCTAGGACCGTAAGACTGCGTGAAGCCGAGGGCAAGCGTGATGAGTTGACTGGCGCAGGAGTCGTTCCACGGAATTTCGGGAACATACGAAAGCGCCGAGTTGTAGTAGGTGCCGTTGGTGGAACTCCAATAAGTGGAGTTCACGCCCAGGAACGAATCCCCGAAGTCAGTGCCTCCGACGGCCACATTATTCGGCGTAGTCGCGAAGCCGCTGGCGTTCAGGCCGCTCTGTGCCGCCAAGGCAAACTGGTCTGAAGTATCTGCGCCGGCATCGCCAGACGACACGAAGACAGAAACTCCTTCCATCACGGCGAGCTGATAGAGCTGGTTGATGTAAGCGTTAAAGGTTGCGCCCAGGTAGCTTTCAGATTCACCGTAGCTGATGCTGACGATGGCCGGCGGGTGGCCGTGCCCGGTCAGCAGGTTTTGGAGGGCAATAAAACCGCCGAAGTTTGCATTGGTGTCCGCGCAGGAGGCGAGAACGATCGCCGCGCTGGGAGCCGAGGCACTCGCCCATTCCACATCGACGACCGCTTCGGTGTCATCTCCGTTGACTCCGGGGTCAGCGCAGGCTCCGCCATTGAACGAATTATTCGATGGCTGGGGATGAATCTGCTTCAGCGTGCCTTGCGGAAATTTCTGCGCCAGGCCGAAGGTCTGCCGGAATTTATGCCAGTCGTCCGTTGTGTACAGATCGGTATCTTCCACCACCACGATCGTTTGTCCCTGCCCGGAAATTCCACGCGCATAAAGCGGATTCATGTTGTAGATGGTTTCCAGATCGCCCGGTACCAGCGCCTCATAACCCGTTCCGGTCGTGTAGTTCGCCCTCGGATGATTCATGGGCCGCGGCCGAAAGTCATTCATGGAGATAACGCCGTGAACCGCCGGAGCCAGTGCCGCCGGAATGCTCGGGTCGCCCGCGTTGGCAATGTGGTGCTGCCCGTTCACCGACAGGTGGTGAATTTCGGTGTGGAACGCGTTCTTGATGGCTCCGGCTGATCCTGAAAAATCAATCACCCCATTCGCCAGATAGACGTTGTTGACGGTGAATGCATGCGATCCGAGCCAGGATGTGATTGTTTTAACGTCGTCCGCAGATGGACCGAATTGCGCCGCAACCTGATCGGAGGTCAACCATTGGTGATAAGCCGGCGATTTCGCATCGTGAAGTTGATTCACCAGCGTCTCAGCGGCCTGCTCTTGCTCTTGAGAGCGATTCAAAAGAAGGTACATGTGTTCGAGCACGAGTTCATTGGATACGGGGCCACGATCATTGGCTCGCGTCATCTCCGGCCGGGTGTTCCCTGTAAGTCGGACCGCGTTCTGTTCGTTAATATTTTGGGTCACCAAGCGGCGTTGAAGGGTTTGTGCGGAGGCTGAAACGCTGCAGACGAGAATGGCTGCAGCCAGCCACACGGATGAGGCCGACATCCTTGCTTTTACGGACATACACGAAGCTCCTGGGATTTTGAAATCGATTCAATTCGAACGCGGGGTCGAGCAAGGGATTTGTGCGGGAGCTGGCGGAGGTACAAATCACCTTCTGCGATCAAGAACGGATGCAATTGTATATCATTTTGGTTAAACGCAACTGCCAAAAAGCTTGCCCAGCGCGGGTTCTCGCCGTTTGCGGCTCTGCCCGTATAATCGAGCTTTGGCATTCTTATGATTCAGACCCTGTTTGGCAGCCTGACGGAAGAACAAAAGCCCAGCTTCATGGACCGCATGAAGCAGGCGGTCACTCGCACCCGCGAGAATCTCGCCGAGCGCATCGACGAAGTCATCTCGATCGGCAAGGAGATCGACGCCGGCACCCTGGACGACCTCGAAGCCACGCTGATCGCCGCCGATCTGGGCAGCGCCACTACCCAGCAAGTTCTCGGCAAGCTGCGCGAAAAAGCCAATTACAAGCAGATCAGGGACGTCGCCGAACTGAAGCGGCTGCTGAAAGAAGAATTGCTTGCCATTCTTAATACGGCTAACTCCCGCCCTGTCAGCAAGGTAGATGGCACACCTGAAGTGATTCTCGTGGTGGGAGTGAATGGCACGGGAAAGACCACTACCATCGGCAAACTATCTCAGATATTCCGTTCGCAAGGCAAAAACGTCCTGCTATGCGCGGCCGATACGTTCCGCGCCGCCGCCATCGACCAGCTCGAAATCTGGGGCTCACGCACTGGAACGGAAGTCATCAAGACCAAGCCCGGGGGCGATCCCTCCGCCGTTTTGTTCGACGCTCTGCAGGCCGCAGTCGCGCGCAAGGCCGACTACGTGGTCGTCGACACCGCTGGCCGCCTCCATACCAAGAGCAGCCTGATGTCGGAACTCGACAAGATGCGTCGCACCGCCCAGCGCATCATCCCCGGAGCGCCTCACGAAACCTTGCTTGTAATGGATGCGACCACGGGGCAAAATGGGCTGCAGCAGGCGCGCATGTTCACCGAGTCCGCTGGGGTCACCGGCATCGTCCTCACGAAGTTGGACGGCACCGCCAAAGGCGGCGTCGTAGTTGCCATCTCCCGCGAACTCGGACTGCCGGTGCGCTACGTGGGAGTTGGCGAAAAGGCTGGAGACTTGTTGCCCTTCGATCCTAAAGAATTTGTGGATTCTCTCTTTGAATAGAAGTTCGGAGTGAGAGTCCGGAATAAAAGTTCGCAACAGGAGTTCGTATGAAAGATGCCGGTGAGAAGCCTTCGCGATTCAGAGCAGCCCTCGATTTCCTGAAGCGTCTGCTAGGCAAGAAACCCGCGCCTCCCGGCGATCCTTACGCGTATTCAATGGCGCCGGTGCGCCGCGGTCCCAAAGGCCGGAGCGGCGCCGCCGTCGCCGAAATCGAGGAAGATTCCTACCAAAGCTTTCCGCCGCGTCGCAGGTAAAAAGTTGGTAGTTCTCAGCGTACTCCGCGGCGGGACTCAGCGTTCTCTGCGGTTCAAAGCTTTGCTCTCTTCAAGCTAAGCCGCAACTCCGTGTAAGATTTCTTCCTGAATGCCCCCGCACCCCGCAGATGAACAACTTGTCCACCGCGCTCTTGAACTGGCGCGCCAAGGCATCGGGCTTGCCTCGCCCAATCCTTACGTAGGCGCGGTAATCGCAGATCCCGACGGCAATGTCATCGGCACCGGAACCTTCACCTACAGCGGCGTGAAGCACGCCGAAATTCTCGCCCTCGAAGCGGCCGGCACAAAGGCTCGCGGCGCTACTCTCTACATCAACCTCGAACCCCACGCGCATCAGGGCCGCACGCCGCCATGCACCGACGCGCTCATCGCAGCCGGAATCCATCGCGTAGTGGCGTCCATGCCCGATCCCAATCCCAAAGTGAGCGGACAAGGATTTGAGAAACTTCGCGCCGCGGGCGTAGAGGTTGAAGTTGGCCGCCTGGAAGAGCAGGCTCGACGGTTGAACGAGGCCTTCGCGCGCTACATCCGCCACCACACGCCGCTGGTCACGCTGAAGGCCGCGATGACGCTCGATGGCAAGATCGCTCCCCCGCCCGCCGCAGTGCTGGAACGTCACGACGGCATTCCCGCCGGAGGCTGGGTGACCAGCGAGGTGGCTCGCGCCCACGTGCAGCAATTGCGCCACGAAAACGACGCGCTGATGGTTGGCGCCGGAACCATTCTCTCCGACAATCCCCTGCTCACCGATCGCAGCGGACTTCCACGCAGGCGTCCGTTGCTGCGCGTGATTTTAGACTCGCGCCTTCGCCTGCCACTCGAATCGCGGCTGGTACAGAGCGTGATGGCCGACCGGAAAAACGACGTGCTGGTTTTCTGCGCGGCGGCCGACGCGCAAAAAAAAGCCCAACTAGAAGAACTTGGAATCCGCGTCGAGACCATTGCCGCGGTTGAAGCCGACGGCCGCCCCAACCTGCCCGCCATTCTGCGCCGCCTGGGCGAACTCGAAATTACCAGCGTGATGATTGAAGGCGGCGCCACCGTGAACTGGACCGCCCTGGCCGCCAATGTCGTCGACAAAGTTTTTCTGTACTACGCGCCCAAAATTCTCGCCGGCTCTGGCTCTATTCCCTTCGCTGCCGGGCCTGGATTCCTTCACATGAGCCAGGCCGCCCAGGTTAAACGACATCCAACTGCATCGCTTCGGCGAAGACTTTGCGGTCGAAGGCTACGTGCGCGATCCTTACGAAGAGTAGTCAAAACCTTTCACCACGAAGGACACGAAGGTTCACGAAGGAAACCAAATAAAGAAAGATCATTTGGCTGAGTTCGACGATTTCTCGAATTGCCTGACGAGATGTGTGCTTCGAACCTAGGACTCAGGTCTCGCAAGGAATTGTTTTTCCTTCGTGAACCTTCATGTCCTTCGTGGTGAAAGGTTTATGATGTTGAGTCTATCGAGAGGTCCTCATGTTCACTGGCATCGTCGAAGAAGTTGGTCGCATCACTCGCATCGAGCAGCGCGGCGAAAACCGGCGCATCACGGTCGCCGCCGAACAGGCTCCCAAAGAATTGCAGACCGGCGACAGCGTCGCGGTAAGCGGCGTTTGCCTGACTGCACTCGACATCAAGCCAGGATCGTTCTGCGCCGATCTCGCCCCCGAGACCTGGGTCCGCACTTCGTTCTCTCGCATTCACGAAGGCGCGCTGGTGAATCTCGAGCTGCCCATGAAGGCCGACGGCCGTTTCGGAGGCCACATCGTGCAGGGCCACGTCGATGGCGTCGGCAAACTCATCGAGTTCGAGCGCATCGCCGACTCCGAGAACTGGTGGCTGCACATCGAACTTCCCGCAGAGGTCGAGAAATACACCGTCTACAAAGGCTCGATTTCGATTGAAGGCATCAGCCTGACTGTTGCTAGCCTGGAAAAGAATCGCTGCACCATCGCCATCATTCCGCACACGGTCGAGATGACGAACCTGCACTCCCTGAAGCCCGGCGATCCCATCAACCTGGAAGCGGACCTGATCGCGAAGTACGTCGAGAAGATGATGAAGGGCGACGCCGAAGAGCTCGTTGACCATTGAAGAGTTGGTCGAGCAAGGGTTCTGAAACAGTGACTAGTGATGAGTGGCCGGTGATTCGTGCTGACCGTTCTTTTCGCCGGCCTGCTTCGCCTTGCCGGGACAGCCGAGGCGGCTGCCGCTACGTGAGCCTTACACTTCCAGCTTCAACTCATCCAGTTCCAGAAATTCCTGAATGATCGGCTCCGGCGACTTTTTCATCTCGCTGTAGGGTCCGAAGAAAATCGCTCGGCCCTCGTGCAGGAACACGACTCGTTCCGCGAGTTTCTCGGCCAGCCTCATGTCATGGGTCACGACGATGCTCGTCAGGTTCAGCTGAATCTTCAAGCGCTTGATCAGGTCGCCGAGCAACTGCGCCATCAGCGGATCGACCATCGTGGTCGGCTCGTCATAGAGCACGCATTCCGGACGCGCCGCCAGCGCGCGCGCAATCGCCACCGAGCGCTTCATCCCCGTTGAGAGATCTGAGGGCAGCAGGTCGCGCATCTCCTGCACTCCAACCATCTGCAGCAATCCGTCGACGATCTGGTAGGTCTGCTCTTCATCCAGTTCGCGCGATTCGCGCAGGGGAAACGCCACGTTCTCGCCCACCGTCAGCGAATCGAACAGCGCCCCGTTCTGAAAAACCATGGTGACTTTCTTGCGGATGTGTTCCAGTTGGTCTTCGGTGTAGTCGGTAATGTCCTCTCCGGCAACGATCACGCGCCCCGAATCGGGCTTGAGAAATCCCATGATGTGATGCAGCGACACCGATTTGCCCACGCCGCTGCGCCCCAGGATGCAAACCGTCTCCGCCGGAAGCACGTTGAAGTTGACGTGGTCGAGCACCACATTGTCCCCAAACGCCTTGGAGACGTCTCTGAACTCAATGTAGGGCGCGAGTTTGGGTTCGTCGGGCATGAGTGAGCTGCTAACTTCCAGCTACTAGCTTATAGCTTAACGCGCTGGCTCTTTCTTCCGTTTTCGGTGTGGGACCTGTGTAACAAACCGGGGCGACGAGTGTAATGGAGATTTTGCAACAGCTAGGGCTTGCAGCGACAAGCAGGTGCGGGGTAGCATAAAGCCATGGCGCGTTGTCGCTCATTCTTGGCGTTGGGTTTGGTTGCCCTCTGGGTAGCAACTCCCGCACTCGCGTGTCTGCCCAACCCGCACATGACGGCTATCGAAATGGCATGCTGCAAGAAGATGGCAGGCGATTGCCACATGGGAGTCGGGCAGCATCCTTGCTGCAAGACTGTGTCAAATCCCCCACAGCCTGTCGCGTCACTTCAGCCCCTTCCGCAGATTCATCCTGACTTCGCAATTGTTTGTGTGACCCCGGTTGTCCAAACCCTTTTCGTATCCGAAGCTGAATCTGAGCAAGCCAGTCTTGGTCTTCCCCCACCCGCTCCTCCCTGTCAACACTCCATCCTTAGAATCTGAAACTCCGCGTCTGGTCTGACACGTTTACTAACGTGTTCCATATCGCGGAGGGCATATGAAATGTGTAGTTCTGTTGATGGTCATTGGACTGTCGCTGTCCGCCTTTGGTGCGGAGCACGGTCCAGTCTTCGGGCTTGCCACGCCCACAAACTCAAAGGGTGAGTGGAGTTTTGACGAAGGTGTCTTTGGTCGGAGCACTGCTTTCGGTTCGCAAGCATCGATCAGAGAACTAATCGGCTACGGGTTTACGCCGCACTTGATGCTCTCGGTCACTCTGCCTGCCGTCGTCGGCAATACGACACTCGCGCCGACCAGAATCCAACCGGGAGACGACTTTGATACGACCGTCGCGTGGCGATTCCAGCATCGTGCAACAAAGGTCGGCACTCGCTTCGAGAGCACAGCATTCGCGGGTCTGGCTGTGCCCGGACCACAGTCGGCTTTCAGAGAGATTCATACAGCCAGCATTCCCGGCACGATGTTCGGCGTCGTCACTGGAATGGCGTCACTGAGCAATTACATCTGGGTTGGAGCGACGTTCACGAAGTTTTACGAGCAGGATGGGAACAAGCGACCTGATGTACTCGACTACAGCCTCGTCTACGGTTACCGCCCTCCGAAGTGGCGCAGACCGCCGGACAAGTGGGACTGGAGAATGTTCGGTGAGTTGGTGGGGGAACGGTCCGACAGGTTTCTGCAAAGCGGCGTCGCGGTCGCAGAAACGCAAGCACACCAAGTCTTCCTTGGACCGACAGCTCTCGGAATATTTCAGAACTACACGGTGAGCTTCGGTGCACAGTTCCCGGTCTATCAGAACGTCGGGTCTGCGTTCCAGAAGGAGCGTGTTCGCTTCGCGGTGAATTTCAGTTATCTGCTTTTTCAGCATGGACACTCACACTAAGGAGCTTTATGAGAAAACTGTCTGCACTATGCGCATCATTCCTGATACTCACGGTTTCTGCGTCTGCCGAAATCAAGTCGATTGACATTAAGATTTTCGGCATGGATTGAGAAGTCTGTGCACACGCCGTGCGCGTGTCATTGAAATCGATTTCTGGCGTGGATTCGGTCGATGTCAGCCTTGCGAAAGGAATGGCAGTCGTGAAGATGAAACCGGGCAACGCGACGACGCTCAAGCAACTGAATGACGCCATCACCAAAAACGGATTCACTATGAAAGATTCGACAGCGACGGTTGCTGGCACCGTTGTCAACAACGACGGCAAGGTGACTCTGCGCGTTTCAGGGTCCAACGACATGCTGGAACTCTCGCCCCAGTCTGATTCGGCACCGAAAGTTACATCTCTGGTCGGCAAGCCGGTTGTGATCGGGGGCACGATTCCCGAAGGAACGAAAGGCAAGACGCCTGACTCCATTCGGTATCAGTCGATGACGGAAGAAAAACAATGACGATTGTCGCGACGACTAGACGGTCAGCAGTGCTCAACTATTTCTCTCTTTTCACGTCGCTCGGCACCCTACTTTGCTGTGCGTTGCCGTCGTTGCTTGTGCTGTTCGGGCTGGGTGCAACCGTCGCATCGATGCTCTCTTTTCTGCCGTGGCTGGTCACCCTCTCGCGGCACAAGCAGTGGACGTTTACGCTTTCGGGACTTCTGATTGCGGTAAGCTTCGTTAACACCTACTACATCTCTCCCCGACTTCGAGCGAAGCAGTGCAACGCAGACGACCCCTCGGCATGCGAGAAAGCAAGCAAGTTCAGCAGAATTCTCCTGTGGGCCTCTGCGGGTATTTATACTGTCGGGCTCTCCGTCGCCTACGTGGTGGGGCCAATCTTGACGAGACTAGATCAATGACTGAAGTCTTGCCGGTAACTGCTGTAACCAGGCCATAGCATCATTGACCCGAGCAATTGTCTTCGGTCACTGATACTTATGCATCACCGCCACCACACCTAATTCCTCGGGCGTATTCACGTTGCGGAAAATATCTGCTGGGAAGCCTGCATCGGCCAACTCTTCCTCGCTGATGAGTTGCGTGCGGCTTGGCGCGAATAGCGGGGCGATCTTGTAGTTCCCCGATTGCAGCGCTTGCTCGGCTACGTCGGCAAACTCTCGTCGGTAGACCGCGCACAAGCGGCTGCCATCCTCCATTCGCCGAGGCCGCTGTCACCATCGCCGACGTGCCTCTCGCGCGCGCAACCATGTACTGCAACAGTTGCGGCGATATCAAAGGCAAGTCCACCGCCAGCATCAGATTCAAATCTGTTTGCGACGCTCGCAGCGCAGCATGAATGCCGGCCAGCGGACCGCAGCCGGGGAACACATCTTCGACCACAGGCGCGAATGCGGCGAACTTCGCGCGATCGCCGACGATTCGCACTTCGCCGGCCACGCTCCGCGCCAACTCGATCGCTCTCGCCAACAGCGTGCGCCCCTGCAGTTCGACGAACGCCTTATCGGCGCCCATGCGCGTGCTCTTGCCGCCCGCGAGAATGAATGCCGTTAAATCGGCCGAAACGCCTTCCATGGCGCGATCATACACGCGGAAAATCACGCTTTCCCCGTCACTTCGCAGCCTAGCGAAAGACTCGGCTGTTAACTTCGGTGAGACCTTCCTCACGAAACAATCCACAACTTAAGTTGTTCATCGCAGAGCGCTTACCGCGCTCTCGGCGCTCGACTTGCACGAAAGTAACCTACCCAAAGCGAAAGGTTCGAGCGATTATGGTCCTGCATCCGAGGGTACGATTAACCCGGAAGTTATAACATGCCGCAAAAATTCATGGATGTGCTTATGCTGGGCCGCTGCTCCCACGAATTCTCCTGGCCGCGCCGTGGCAACGATGGCGACTACTACCAGGTTTGCCTGCTCTGCGCCGCGGAATATAAGTACGATTGGGCCACCATGCGCCGCACCGAACGGGTGGAGCATGCCAAGCCAGAGGCCGGCATTCGCCGCAGCCATACCCGCGAAAAGCGGCCGTCCTGGGTGCCCCGTGCGCGCCGCCTGAAACTCGATATTGCTTTGCGTTATCGCGTCAACAAGACCAGCACCTGGTATGAAGGCGTGATCGAAAACATCAGCCAGAGTGGCGTGCTCTTTAATGGCCCGCAGCAACTGCCCATCAACGCCCTCATTGAGATGGTGTTTGAGATGCCGGAAGAAATTTCCGGCCAGAAAAACAGCAACGTCGTATGCCAGGGCCGCGTAATGCGCGCCAAGGATTCTGTCGAGGCCACTGATCAGGCGTCCGCCGAGCCGAGCGGCCAACTGGCAGCCTCCATCGTGGACTACAAGTTCATCCACTAAACATCTGTAGCTCCGCTGCCCCGGCTGGCTTGCCTGCGCCCTTCCGCGAATTTCCCTGGTCAGTTCGCTCGCCTGCTTACATCTGCAAACGCGCCTCGAAGCATCTAAACTATATTCTTAGATTTGCACGGTACCTGTCCCGGCCAATTTCAGGAGTTGAGTATGAATCGAACGTCCCAGTGTTTTTATGTATGCCTGCTCGCCATCATGGTGAGTTTTGCGTCCGGCTGCGCACGGAAGCCCGATGACACAAAACTTTCCGCTGACATTCAAAACCGATTCAGCCAGGATTCCGGCCTCTCCGGCAAGCAACTCACAGTGCAAGCCAGCAACGGCGTGGTGACGCTGGCGGGCAATGTCGACAATGATGCGCAGCGTGACGCCGCCAGTCGTCAGGCGGCTGCGGTCCCGGGAGTGAAAGAGGTCGTCAACAACTTGCAGGTTGGAAGTGCGTCCCAGCCCGCGCCTGCGTCCGAAACTGCGGCCAGCGTGGCGCCGCCTGCGCCTGAGATTTCCAGTCCTCCACCAACTAGAGATCGCGACCGCGATCTTGCGCCCAGGAAAAGAAAAAAACATTCCGCTGGCGACCCCAGCACGAACGGCAATCCCGCGAATAACTCGGGCGCGATGAATTCTCAGAACCAGCCTGACTCCAGCACTCCGCCGCAGATCGCGGAGATTTCGCCCGCCAGCGCGCCGCCGGTACAGACTCCTCCTCCTCCACCGCCACCGAAGCGGCTCATCATCGACCAGGGAACGCAACTTTCGATTCGTCTGGTCGATCCCATCGACAGCGAGAAAAATCAGAGCGGAGACACGTTCCGCGCCACTCTGAACACGGCCCTTGCATCCGACGGAGAAGAGGCCGTGCCCGTTGGAGCCGAGCTTAAGGGGCACCTTGTTGATGTGAAGAGCGCCGGGAAATTTAAAGGCCAGTCCGATGTTGTGCTCCAACTCGATAGTCTTACGTCGGGCGGCCAGACCTATAGCTTGCAGACCGACCAGTACCGCAAAGAAGGAAGTTCGCGCGGCAAGAATACCGCCGAAAAAGTTGGCGGTGGCGCGATTCTTGGGGGCATCATCGGCGCGATCGCGGGTGGCGGCAAGGGCGCGGCGATTGGCAGCGCCGCTGGCGCGGGCGTGGGCGCCGGAGCGCAGGAAATTTCCAAGAGCCAGCAGATCAAGCTTCCGTCGGAGACGGTATTGAACTTCACGCTGCAGGCTCCGATCACCGTGGTGCAGGCTCATAGCCCCGATGCCAGTCGGCCAAAGCTCGGCGATTCGCAGCAGTGATTGGTGTGTGTGGCGCGGGCGCCCTCGCCCGCGTGATATTGAATGGTACCCTTACGCGGGAGGCGCTCTCTCCGCGTGATATTGATGTAACGTACCCGCTCCACACATTCCATGCCTTCCATCACCGCCGTGCTGCACACAGAAAATGACGCGCTCCGCCTGGGCCGCGCTCTGGAGACGCTCTATCCCTGCGACGACATCGTCGTGATTGACCACGGCTCCCGCGACGCCACAGTACGCATCGCTCGCCAATACGGCGCCAGACTTGTACACGCGACCGCGACGCTCTCGCCGCAAGACTGTTTGCAATTCGCGAACCCGGAGGGATGGATCCTGAGTCTCGATCCCTGCGAATCGCTCACGGAAAAGCTCGCCGCCAGCTTGTTTGAATGGAAGTCAAGCTCGCTTCCCAGCGTTTCTTCTCGCTCCGCATTTTCTGTATTCCTTCGAGAAGAAACGGCTCAAGGTTGGCTCGAAGTTCCCGTCGCGCAAACTCGCCTGGTCCCTCACAAATGGAAACTATGGAACGGAAAACATCCCGTTCACGATCCTTCCGCGCGTCACTTTGGAGGGAGAATTGTTGCGCTTTATTTTTCCGTGAGCACGCCCTTGATCTCGGGCTACGACATGATCAGCCTTCGTCACGCGTCACCCCCGAAGGAACCTGTATTCCGCGTCCGCACTCGTTGGCATAAACGCATACTGGTCAATGTCTTAGTCGCCCCCTGTCCGTTCGGCCAGTGACTTCAGTACCTTAGCCGCGGCCGCGTGATCGACTTATAATCGCATCAAGAAACGGAAATTTAACGTTCTTCTGGAAAGGCTTGCGTCCAAGGTGCGCCGTCTCCAGCAATCGAAATGACACTCGTGGACCACTTTTCGGCAATGTCGATTTTTCTCTTCGGGCTGGCCTTTGGCAGCTTTCTGAATGTGTGTATCTATCGCTTACCGCGGGGATTGTCAGTGGTGGCGCCGCGTTCGGCGTGTCCCACGTGCAAAAAGCAGATCGCCTTTTACGATAATCTTCCGGTCTTGAGCTGGTTTCTGCTGGGCGGACGTTGCCGTCACTGCAAAGAAAAGATTTCGCCGCGCTACTGGGTCATCGAGCTACTGACCGCGCTGCTCTTTCTTGCCTGCTATCAGTATTTCGGTCCCACACTTTCCACGCTCAAGTATTGTGTCTTCTCATTTTTGCTGCTGGGACTGATCTTTACCGATGCCGAAACGAAGCTTCTGCCCGACGCAATGACGCTGCCGGGGCTCGCCTTGGGGCTGATCTTCAGCCTGCTGGTTCCAGTGAACGATCTGGCTTCACAGTTCTTGCCTGGAGTGGTGAATCTACCGTTTAACGGCGAAGTTACGATGCGGCTTTTCTCGTTTCTCGACTCGCTGTTCGGCGCAGCATTGGGCGCGGCTTTTATTTACGGAGCTGGGGCGATTTACTTACGCTGGCGCGGCGCCGAAGGCATGGGCTTTGGCGACGTCAAGCTGATGGCGATGGTGGGCGCATTCCTCGGAATGAAGCTGACTGTCATGACGATTTTTGCCGCCTCGGTGGCCGGATCAGTCTTTGGCCTGACCACGGTTTTCCTGGTCTGGATCAAGCGCACGCAACGCTTCATGAAGCGCCTGGCCAATGTGCAGGCGGCGCGCCGCCGGGGATGGCAATCCGCACAAATCGTCTATCGCCATTACCAGATGCCGTTTGGAGTCTTTCTGGGCAGTGTGGCTCTCCTCGCGTTTTTCTTTGGCGACCGCTTCCTGCACTGGTACGGAGGCCTGTGGTGAGAATCCTGGCCAACCCGGTGCTGCTGCGAGCGGGAATCGTCCTGGTCTGCTCGGCATGCGCTTTCATGGTGGCATTGCTGCTGCTCCGCATGCTGAAGAAAAATATTGCCGACGAGGCCGATCTTTCCGACAAAGCGCCGCGCTCACTGGAAGCGCTTCCCCTGCATCTCTACAACACCGTGATCCAGCAACTCAAGCAGCAGAAGCATGAGTTGCAGGTGCAATCGCAAGCCGAGCAGCGTCGCGCCCGCACCAGCGAAAACTTCAGCCAGTCGGTGCTTTCCAGTCTTTCCTCAGGCGTGCTGGTTTTCGGAAACAATGGTCTGGTTAAGACCTCGAATCCCGCGGCCAAGGCAATTCTAGGTTTTGCCTCCGCCACCGGAATGGGCGCGGAAGATATTTTTCGCGGTGCGGTTGTGCGCCTCTCGCCTTCCGCCATGGGGCGAACTGACGACGAACCCGTTTTTGTGGCGGATGAAGTTGGCTCGGTCCTGCGCGAAGACAGCAAGCACCGCGAGATTGAAGCTGAATACGAAACTCCTGCGGGCGACAAGCGCTTTATTGCGGTCACAGTTTCCGCGCTTCCGGCAGTCGACGGCAGCCTGCTGGGCGCCGTCTGCCTGATCAACGATCGCACCGAACTGGAAGAGATTCGCTGCGCGCAGGAGTTGCAGGGCGAAATCTCGGCCGAGATGGCGCTGCAGCTGCGTACTTCACTGGCGACGATCTCCGGCTATGCACAGCAACTCGCGAACAGCCATGATCCTGAGATGGCCCGGCAGCTGGCCACCGACATCGCGCATGAAGCCGCGCAACTGGATCGCAGCATCGGCGGATTTCTGACTCACAAAAGCTCGCCGCAACGCGCGGTCGCAGCGGGATTGAGAAAGTAAAACGACTTCCGGGTTACGAGCTGGACTGGTCCCGCAGTGAGAGGCCAGCAAGCAAGAGAAAGAAATAAAACAGTAGCGGAAACGAGGCGTTATGAAATCAATCGCATGCAGTGGAATTGGACTTGCACTGGTGTTCGCGTTGAGCGGAGTGCCCGCGGTGGCGCAGAATCCGTCTCCATCAACTTCGGCAAGATCATCTTCCGGTTCTTCGTTAGGCGATTATGCCCGCCAGATTCGCAAGGATCCGGGAGCAAAAACCACTCCGAAAGTTTTTGACAACGACAATCTGCCGAAGGAAGACAAGCTTTCGGTCGTAGGCCAGAAGGCGGAGCCGGCAGCCGAAACTACCGCCGAGAACAAGACGGCGCCTGCTGAAGGCGCCCCGGAATCATCCGAATCATCCGAGACCAAGCCCGAGACCAAGGCTGCAGCCGATGCCAAAACGCCCGCCGAGCAAAAAACTCCAGCGACCGCTTCCGACAAACCAATGCCGGACGAAGCGGCGAGGGCCGCGGCGGCCAAACAGTGGGAAGACAAGATCGACGCGCAGAAGGCGCAGATCGACCTGCTGGGACGCGAACTCGACGTGCTGCAACGCGAATACCAGATTCGGGCCGCTGCCATGTATGCCGATGTGGGCAATCGCATGCGTAACCAGGCCGATTGGGATAAGCAGGACGCGCAATACAAGCAGCAGATCGCCGACAAGCAGAAAGCCGTCGACGAGGCCAAGCAAAAGCTCGACGACATGCAGGAAGAAGCTCGCAAAGCAGGCGCGCCAGCTTCCGTCAGCGCGCAATAGTTGCAAAGACAACTTCGACCCACGAGCGCCGGAAATTTTCTGGCGCTCGTTTTATTTTAGGTTCATTCCTACTGTCCTATAGCCAATTCGCGTAGGCGCCACAGTTGTTTTACGTGATGCAAGCCATGCACCAGGTGAAACTTTCTCCACTCGGCGCCGTTCAGCGGCCCAAGGATTGGGTGGTCCAGCAATTTTTGCCGCGATCCGAATTTTTCTTCGCAACGCACAATTCTCTCATCCATCTCCGAGATTCTGGTCGCGATCTCGGCTCGCACTTTCTCTGGCGGCAATCCCCGCGGACGCGCTACGGCAGGCGACTCTCGCCCGGCAGGCATGTATCCCAAGTGCACCACTACCAGTGTCCGCCGCCACTGCGCCCAACTTTGCGCCGTCGCTGGCGGATCACTCGCCTCCGCCGCGCGCTCAAACCCTTTTATCGTTCCCGTATAAGTCAGATATAAGTGCTCCAAGACTTCGCTGGCACACCATTTTCCCTGCGGACGCCGATTAAGTTGCTCGCCCGAAAGTCCGGCGATCGCCGCCTCAATTTTTTCTTGCAATCTTTGCAACTGAGGGTCCACGAGGGTTACTTACCTTTTTGAGTCTTTCGGTTAGAATGTTGCGCGACTATTAAAACCGATCTCACGTTATCACAGGAAGGATGCCCATGAAGATGGCCAGCCACGCTCACACCATTGCCTATTGCAACGGAGAAAAACGGAATCGGATCCGGAAAACAAAAATGGTGGGACGCGTCGCCTCGTTCAACTGCCTGTCTGCCGCATTGGCGCTCGCATTGCTCGCGCTGCTCGCCGCCTGTACTTCGGAACCTACAAAGCCCGCGGAGCCCGCAAAGCCGGAAGGCCCCGAACTTATTTCCGCGCGCTCCGCTTTCCAGAAGGTCTACCTTGCCGCGCGCGGTTGGTCTCCCGACGCCAAACCCTATCGCCTGGAATCGACTGCTACCAGCGACGGCAACGGGCACGATGGCAAGTGGGCGCTCTGGCGCGGCAGCTTCGCTTCCGCCAGCCGGCGTTCGGAAAAATCGTTTACCTGGTCGGGTAGCGCGGCTGACGGCGCACCTGCGCGCGGCATCAATCCCGGCAACGAAGACAGCTACAGCGCCTCGAACTCTTCGACCCAGGTTTTCGATATGGCTTTTCTTAAGAAAGATTCGGACGAGGTGTTCGCGGTCGCGCAGAAACACGGTGGCGAAAAGTTGCTGGAGAAATCTCCGGACACGCCCGTCACCTATGTTTGCGACTGGAACCACAACACCAATGAGTTAGTTTGGCACGTCATTTACGGCGCCACGCGCGAAGGCGCTAAGCTCACCGTGTCGGTCAATGCCTCCACCGGAGAATTTATCCGCGAGGAGAAGTAAGCCTGGGCCCGTCTTAGCGGTTCGCGTCTTCCTGGGAGTGGAAGTGGGCTTCAATCTGGGAAAAGAAGCGGCAGACGGCTTCGGCCGAGGTAATGGCTTGCCGAAGCACGTGGCGCTCTCCAAGCGCGACAATGTCCTGCGGGGAATATTGCAAGCGAATTCGATCGGTGGCGCAGTGCGCACTCAACAACTCCACGCTGGCGGCGGCCACATCCGCTTTCAGCCGGGCGACGTCAACTTTTTTTCCAACTCTTGCCATTTACAACTCCTCAATTCTTTTGGGGTACAAACGCAAGCGGGTCCCTGGGAACCATTCGGGGAGGACTGCCACTTCAAGAGGTTCCAGCGGGACCCAGCTTGCGAGCTCGTCAATTCTTTCGATTGTCGATGGATATAGTATACGGCGTTAGTGAAACGCAGTTCAAGTAATTAATCGGTTTTTGGAGGCTTCATGCCCCGGCATCCCGATCCTGAACTGGAAAATCGAATTCTGTGCGCCGCGTCCCGCTTGTGGGCCCGCGGCGGCGAAAAGGCGCTCACCATGCGCGCCGTGGCGCAGGCTGCGGGCACCACCACTCCAACGGTCTACGAACGCTATCGCGACCGGGACGACATTCTCCTGGCGCTGCGCCTCCAGACCCGCAGCGAACTTTTTGCCGCGCTCAGCCGCACTCGCAGCTTGCGCGAAGCCTTCGAGCGACATCTCGATTTTGCGCTCCGGCACAGCCATGCCTACGAGGTGCTGTTCGACGCCGTGGGCAAGCCGCCTTCCCTGCACGAGCCCTGGCCCACTTTCAACCTCCTTCGCGAGCGCGTGGCCAAACGTCTGGGGGGAAATCCCCGCGAACATACCCGGCTCATGCTGGCCATTTGGTCGCTGATGCACGGCACCGCCATGCTCATCATCCGCGGAGAATTCGAGGGCGTCTTACGCACGCAAACCGTTCACGCTTGCCTGGATGCTCTGGATGGAATACTGGACACTGCCGCCCGCTCCAAGGGCCGCAATCATTCCGGGCCTCCTTGGCCCACGACTTTAATTCTGGGCGAGGGGAAACAGAGCAGCGTGAGTGAAGGCGAAGAGCGCGGCGAAACAAGAAAATCAAAAGTCAGGAAGCGGCACAGGTGACTTTTTTCGGCCCTGCGAGTTAGCGCAGGCAAAACCGATGATCGTAGAGAGGTAACTTGTCTCGACTCGGTCCTGACACTGGTCGCGAGCGATCATTTTCCTGCGTTGGCGTGAGCCCCGGCTCCATTTAACCGCTCAATCGCCTTGCGCGCATCCTCTGACTGCGGCCCGTGAGGCAAAATCTTCAAATAGCTTTCAAACTCCTTGAGCGCCTCAGCCGGCTCATCCAATTTTTCCATGCATACCGCCAGTCGGTAGGTCGCATTGGCGTCGTTTTCTTTGTAATAGAGCGCCTCGCGGTAGCGGTCTTCGGCGGCGCGATAATTCTTGCGCTTGAAGTAGAAATCTCCCACTTCAATATCCTTAGCTGCCTTGTGCGGATTCCAGGGATGGAACTCGCCTACGCCAGGATTCGCGGTGTCGCCAGTCGCATCCTTCACCACCTCGTCGCTCTGCGGATGGGTCTTGTCGTCGTCGGCCGGAGGACTCAAGTCGATCTTCGTGTCTTTGCTTGAGCTTTCTCCCTCGCTCAACTCGTCGGCGCGGACTTTGTCGGAGCGAGGCGGCACGAAATTCGGCGTCCGCGGCTGGGACGCGGCGGAGTCTTTGGGCGCAGTATCCGGGGACTGCGAGGCCGGCGACTGCGGCGTTTGTGAATTCCCCGGTGTAGGGGCGGAGTTCGATGGACTGCCATTCTGCGCCCACACCGCTACGCTGCACGCCAGCCATGCTGCCAACAGAAAACTACGCATAAGTAATTCTACCGTCAGGCCCGCATCGAGCGATATGTTTGCAGGCATTTGCGAGCGGTGTCGAATTCCGAGAAGCGGCTGCCCTCCTGCTCGATCAGGTAATACTCCACGCCGCCAACGCTCTCCGCCGCAGCGAAAATTCCTTTCCAGTCCGTCACGCCTTCTCCAAACAGCACTTTGTAACCCTTGTCCGCGTCGGGAGACCAGTCTTTACAATGGATGGACCGAATGCGCCCCGGGTTGGCTCGTATCCATGCCACCGGATCAGAGCCGGCCTCCACGCAAGTTCCCACATCCAACTGCAGCATCACCGACGGCTTGGTGCTCTTGGCCAGCATGTCCATGGGACGCTGCCCCACCGCGCCCGTGAATTCCGCTTGGTGGTTGTGATATCCCGGCTTCAGGCCGGAGGGTTCCAGAGTTTCGGCCGCTGAGTTCAGCGTGTCGGCTACGGCCTTCCAGCCATCCGGCCCGGTTTTCGGATCGGACCACGCGAGCACGACATATTTGCTGCCCAGAATTAAATTCAAGTCGCGCGCCCGGTTGATATTCTTCGCGCTGAATTGCTCCATGCCGTTGTGCGTCGAGTTGCAGCGTATTCCCAGCTCATCCATCAACTTGCGCATCCGCTTGGCTTGCGCGTCGGTCCAGTCGAAGTACGGGAGCATAGAACTCGACCACTTGATATCCCATCTGCGCCACGGTACGCACCGTGCCCTCGGGATCCTGCTTGAGCGCTTCCCGCACGGAATAGAGTTCGAGCCCAACCGGAATGGAGCGCGAGGCGGCCGCCATACCTTTGAATGCCCACGGCAACGTCGCCGACACCGCCAGAAACTCGCGCCGCGAAAGCAAAGAAGTGGAAGCCATCGGCATCCTCCAAATGGAAAAATAATTGTAGCGCCGACAATTGTAGCGCTGGCGACTCGCAGGCTGTCACGCCTCAGGATTTACAATCACGAGGCTATGAAGAGCTTCACGTCAGTATTAGCCGTACTCATCCACCACCGGGCACGTCGAATCCGCACGCCGCGTCTCCAAATCCGCATACGACGTCACAAAAGTAGAGGAACAGTCAGCTCAGAGAAATTTCGATGAACGTTCTAACTCCACAATGAAAACAGAATTCCTGCGATTCAACGGCGCGGTCGAGCGCGATCCAGCCATCGATGCGTGGATGAAAGCGCATGCCGGTGAGTTGGGCGCGATCGCGCACGAGTGGTTTGAGGTAATGCGCCAATGCGGCGACGAAGTCCGCGAGCTTTTGCATGACGGCTGTCCGGTGGCGTGTTTGGGAGATGCCCCCTTCGCCTACGTCAATGCATTCACTTCACACGTAAATGTGGGATTTTTTCACGGAGACGCGCTGCGCGACCCAGCGCGATTGCTCGAAGGCAACGGCAAGTTCATGCGCCACGTGAAGCTAAGGCCGGGAACGCCCACCAACGCCGCGGAGCTGCACAGGCTGATCGAAGCGGCCTACGCGGATATAAAGTCGCGCGTGGAAAACGGCTGACCTAGATGGTTTTTGGAAATTAGTAAAATGGCTTGGAGAGTTGACCGGAGGGACCGCCATGGGATTTTTCGGCAGTTGGCTTCGATTGCTATTATTTGGCGGTGGCTCAGTTTGAATTGTTGACTGCATCGATGGCGTCATCCAGAGCGCAGCCGCTCTTCAGATAGAGCGAAGGATCTCCCGCTAGGACGCTGTTTGCCACGAGAGATCCCTCGGCCTGCTGGTAAAAACGCGGGCACTTCGGGATGACGCCCCCGTGAGATCTGAAATTCAAACTGAGCCACTACGTATTATTTAGGCGGGTTGCTTGTGAGGTGAATTATGGCCGTTGCCACTGCTACGAGCGTGAACGTTAAGCAGGCTGTGCCGTTTTTCGGCGTCAGCAACATGGCGGCTTCTCTGCGCTTCTATGTGGATGGGCTGGGGTTCAAGATGAAGAACTACTGGATTCCCGATGGCGCCGAAGGCCATGCTGAAGATCAGCCTGACGGCAGAATTCGCTGGTGCTGGCTGGAGCTTGGGGGGCGCCGCGATCATGCTGCAGGAGTTTCGACCCGGCGGGAAGCAGAACGAAACTCTGGGGAACGGAGTAAATATCTGTTTCCAGTGCGAAGACGCGCTGGCTCTTTATCGCGAGTTCAAATCGCGCGGAATTCAGACGCGGAAGCGTCCGTTCGTCGGGAACCGTCTCTGGGTAGTGCCTGTCACCGATCCCGATGGGTATCGCCTTGAGTTCTCCAGTCCCACCGATGCGCCGGAAGAGAGCGAACTGGAAGAGTAGGCCTGGACCTCGACAAGTGAGGCCGTGGCGCACATCGAACGCGCCTGCCGCCCAGTCTGCTTTTGTAAGTTGTTGAGTCTTGGTGGAAGTTGTTGAAAAGTCGTAGGAGGCCATTTGCAGGCCCGCTGGCGAAGAGTTTCCTCGCGGATGTCTTCTACCATGGCTCGAGCCTCGATCGTCGATGCCAGGGCCGTTTCCGGCCCCGCAAAGGGCATCGTAGCCGAGCAGCGGGAGCCGTTTCTCTCCATCCTTCCTTTCAGCAGCTAATGTACGTACACTTATGTACGCATATATAGAGGCAAACGCCAACGGCACAATCACTTAGCTGAATTAAACCTGAAAATCGGGGCGCGTTTTGTCTCAACCTAATTCCAGGTTTCCCCCATGATCGGAAAGGAGTTGCGGGAAGAACAGCAGTTCGGGCACATACAGGCAGGTTATTGCGGAACGAGAGGATTCAAGGCCGACGGTCGCGCTTTTGCGGTAAACTCAAGGGATTCCGGAACTTGTAAAGCCTATGTCCCTGCTCTGGTTGCGTTTCGCGCTGGCTTGCTACTTCATCGGGTTGGTTTATGCCTTCGTGGCGCTGACGCGCACCAGCGATCTTTTCAGCCGCGTCGCCCTGCATGCGGCGAGCCTGGGCATGGTTTTCCATTTCGTTTCGCTGACGGAACTGTTTCTTTCCGGGCATTTCGTCTGGGCGTCGTTGCACAATGGGGAATCGCTGCTGGCATTTCTCTCGATGTCGTTCTTCCTGGTGATTTATGCCATTTACCACACCACGTCGCCCGGTGTGGTGGTGTTTCCCGTGGTATTTTTTCTGACATTTGTGGCGGCGGTCGATGAGCAGCCGGTGCTCCTCACGCAATACGTCTCGCATAAGGGATGGCTGGCGGCGCACATTTTTCTGATCTTCATTGGATACGCGGCGCTGCTGGTGAGCTTTGGGGCAAGCCTGCTTTACCTTTTGCAGGAGCGGCGGCTGAAGGCGAAAAATCCCTCCAGCCTGATTTCGTTTCTGCCCGCGCTCGAAGTGATTGACCAGATCGGCTACCGTTCGCTGCTGCTGGGGTTTCCGTTCATGACGCTCGGCCTGCTGACCGGGTCGGTGGTGGCGATTTCCACTTACGGGCACCTGGATTTTCTCGATCCCAAGATCTTGTTGTCGCTGCTGATGTGGGCGGTCTACATGCTGATGGTCTTCACGCGTTGGAATTCGGGATGGCGCGGAAGGCGGGCGGCGGTGCTGGCGACATTCGCTTTCGCGGCGGCGCTGGCGGCCTGGAGCGCGAACTATTTCTCGGCCATCCACAAGTTTGGTGTTTCATGAGATTCCAGCTCATTGGCGTGAACCATAAGAGCGCGCCGCTAGAGGTTCGCGAACGGCTGGCGATTCCGGAGTCGCGACTGCCGGATGCCTGCCGCGATCTCAATGCGTATCCGGGAATCGAAGAGGGCATGGTGATCTCCACCTGCAATCGAGTGGAGATTGTGACGCACACCAGCAATGGCGCTGCCGACCTGCGCGGATTCCTGCACGACCATTTTCATCTGGAGCCGGAAGAACTCGATCCGCATCTTTACGAATTCCGCGGGAAAGACGCGGTGCGGCACGTGTTCCGGGTGGCGTCGAGCCTGGATTCGATGGTGGTGGGCGAAGCGCAAATTCTGGGGCAGGTGAAGGAAGCCTACGCGACGGCGCGGGCCATCGGCGCGGTGCACGGGCAACTCGATCAATTATTCAGCCGCGCGTTTGCCGTAGCCAAGCGAGTGCGAAGCGAGACTGCGGTGGGATCGTCGTCGGTGTCGATTGCATCGGTGGCGGTGGAGCTGGCGAAAAAGATTTTCGGGACGCTGGAAGGGAAGACGGTCTTCATTGTTGGCGCCGGCAAGATGAGCGAACTGGCGGCGCGGCATTTGATGGCGCACGGCTGCGCGTCCATCTTTGTGGCCAACCGCACTTACGAGCGGGCCATCGGGCTGGCGCAGAAATTCAAGGGCGAGGCGATCAAGTTCGACGACCTGTACAACACCTGCGACCGCGCCGACATTGTGATTACTTCGACCGGAGCGCCGCACGCGATTTTCCACCGCGAGCACGGCGAGCAGTTTCTTTCCCGCCGCAAGAACCGGCCAATGTTCTTTATCGATATTGCCGTGCCGCGCGATGTTTCGCCGGAGATGGGCAAGCTGGATGGCATCTTCACCTACGACATTGACGATTTGCAGCAGGCGGTGAGCAGTCACGTCGCCGACCGGCACAAAGAAGCGGAACTGGCCGAGTCGATCATTGCCAGCGAGGTGGAGCGCTTCGAGGCGAAGCTGCACACGCTCGACGTGGTGCCGACGATCGTGTCGCTGCAGGATCATCTGGAAACCATTCGGCAGGCGGAGATTGACCGGGTGCGCGGGCGCATGGGGCAGCTGACCCCGGAGCAAGAGATCGCGATTGAAGCGCTGACCCGCGGGATTATCAACAAGGTGATGCATACGCCGATCACGACCTTGAAGACGGCGGCAAAGGAGTCGGAGGCGACGACGGTGGTGGAGGTAGTGCGGCGGCTGTTTAATCTGCGGGAGAAAGAAAAAGGGCCGACATCGCAAGCCAATAGGGAAGCACCGGGGAAGAAAGAAGTAGAGACGCGCCACTGACAATTTATGACGACCTTATCGGACGGGCTTGAGAAGAACTGGCGCCACATTATCGGCGACGAGTTCGACTATGTGGCGATGAAACAGTTTTTGCAGAAGGAGAAAGACCTCGGATTCAAGATCTATCCGAAGGATGAGGAGATTTTCAAGGCGCTCAACTTAACCCCACTTGAGAATATTAAAGTGGTGATTCTCGGTCAGGATCCGTATCACGCGGAGGGGCAGGCGCATGGCCTTTGCTTCTCAACCAAGGGCAAAAAAATTCCGCCGAGCCTTAGCAATATCTACAAAGAGATCAAAAGAGATTGCGGTATCGAGATGCCGAGCCATGGCGACTTGACAGGGTGGGCGGAGCAGGGGGTGTTGCTGCTGAATGCAACGCTGACCGTGCGGCAGGACAGCGCGGGCTCACATCGGGGCGAAGGCTGGGAGGAGTTTACCGACGTCATTATTCGCGCTGTCAACGAAAAGCCCCAGCCCGTCGTTTTCTTACTCTGGGGTGCCTCAGCGCAGAAAAAACACAAGCTGATCGGCAAAAATCATCTGGTGCTCGAAGCGTCGCATCCTTCGCCGCTTTCCGCCCGCCGCGCCATGCGTGATCGTGATCGCGAAATCCACAGCTTCTGCGAATGCGGCCATTTCAAAACAGCCAACGACTTCTTGGAAGAACACGGACTTGAACCCATTGACTGGCAGAAGATTGAGCAAGGGACGTAAGGCAGCGGCGAAACACGTCTAGCGTTTTGCCGGATTACGTGGAATCATAGGGGTCGGAGGCGCATATGGCTGTAGTTGAACAAGTCGATTGGTCGCAATGCCCGTTAGTCGAGGCCAAGCCCAAAGTGTTGGGCGGCGCACCGGTTCTCCGTGGCACGCGAATGCCGGTCAGCGCCATTGTGGTTAACTCGGCCTATGGCCTGAGCGTCGCTGAAATTGTCGAACAGTTTCAGATCCCAGAAGCGCAAGTGCAGGCAATTCTGACCTACGCCAAGAGCCACGGCGTTGCGCATTCTATTTGATAAAACGTTCCCTTTGGCGTTCTGCGCTTTCTGGCGAGGCACGAAGTGCAGACCGTAGTCGAATTAAATTGGCCGCAATTGGAAAATAGGGAACTCCTGAAGGCGGCCGAAGAAGCCGCGTACGACGTGCTGGTCACCTGTGACCAAAACATCGGGTATCAGCAGAATCTGACCGGACGCAAGCTTGCTCTGGTTGTTCTTGGCTCAAACATCTGGCCGATTGTTCGTAATTACGAAGCCCTTATTGCCAAGTCTGTGGGCGCGGCGTCTCGGGGAAGCTTCGAATTCATCGAGATGCCACCTCCGCCGAAACCTCGACTTCTCAAATGAATGACTCTCCACCCCATGCCTAACCTTCGAATCGGATCCCGCGGGTCGCAACTTGCTTTGTGGCAGGCCAATCACATTTCTGCGCTGTTGCGCGGGCACGGGCACGAAGTCGAGATCGAAATAATTCATACTACTGGCGACAAGATTACCGACGTTGCGCTGGCCATGGTTGGCACCAAGGGGATGTTCACGAAAGAGATTGAGGAAGCGCTGGCTGCGGGGCGCGTCGATCTGGCGGTGCATTCGCTGAAAGATTTGCCCACTGAACTTCCGCCGGGATTTGAAATCGCGGCGATTACGAAAAGGCAGGATGCGCGCGACGCTTTCTGCTCGCGGCATTATGATCGCTTTCAGAATTTGCCGCAGGGCGCGCGCGTGGGCACTTCGAGCCTGCGGCGGCAAGCGCAACTGAAGGCGGTGCGGCCGGATCTCGCCATTCATCCTCTGCGCGGCAATGTGGACACGCGGCTGCGCAAGTTGGAGCAGGGAGAGTACGACGCGATCATCCTCGCGTCGGCCGGATTGAATCGGCTGGGGAAGACACAACTCGTGAAGCAAATTATTCCGGCGGACATCATGTGTCCCGCTGCGGGGCAGGGTGCGCTGGGCATTGAAATCCGCGAAGGCGATGACGCGACTCGCCGGCTCCTGGAATTTCTGAACGATTCCGCCGCCCGCGCGGCGACGACTTGCGAACGGGCGCTGCTAAACAGTTTGGGCGGAGGCTGCCAGGTTCCCATCGGTGCGTTTGCCGAGATGCGAAACGGCAAGCTGCATCTGGAGTCGATTGTTGCCGACCCGGACGGATCGAGAGTGCTGCGAGATTCCCGCGACGGGGACGATCCCGAAAAGCTTGGCAATGAGGCCGGGGCGGCGCTGCTGGCGCGGGGCGGCGACCAGATTCTGGAAGCGGTCTACGGCCGCGGGCTGGCGGTTCCACCGCAACCTTGAACGAATATGCCATCCTCAGAGAGTAAGTAAGAATGTATATCCCTGAACATTTCCGGGTCCGCGAGCATGCCGATGCGATTGGGTTTATGCGGGCGAATCCGTTTGCGATCATGATCTCGTCGACCGACGAAGGACCGTTTGCTACGCACCTGCCGCTGTCGGTGCGCGGAGACGGAGACCGACTGGTGTTGCGCGGACATGTTGCCAAGGCGAATCCGCACTGGCGTTATCTGGAGCAGAATCCCGAGTGCCTGACCATTTTTCATGGCGCACACGCTTATGTTTCGACGAGCAACTATACGACTCGGGAAAACGTTCCCACCTGGAATTATGGGGCGGTGCATGCGTACGGAAATGCGCGTGTGTTCAGTTCTCAAGAAGAGTTGCAGGGCGTGTTGCACGAATTGATCGGAACTTTCGAAGCGGCTTATGCCGAGCAGTGGGCCAGCCTGAGCCCGGATTATCGCGAGCGCATGCTGAGCCACATCGTAGGATTTGAAATTACCGTCACCAAACTCGAGGCGAAATTTAAATTGAGCCAGAACCGGACGCGGGAAGAACAGAGCAATGTGATCGCGTCGTTGGGAACATCGGAAGATACGGTGGTCTCGGATGTTTCCCGGCTAATGCGCGAGCAGGGGCTTGGCGTGAAGAAGTAGTGATCGTGCGGAGCGGGCACTCCCTTCGGCAGACTCAGGGCATGCCTGCCCGCTGACTCTAACCATGAGCCAAATGGCTAAATCCGCGCCGGACCATCCGTTGACCGGGATTCGCGTTTTGGTGGGCCGGGCGCGGCACCAAGCGGGCGCGCTGTCCGGCGAACTGCGCGCACTGGGCGCGACGGTGATCGAGATTCCATTCATAGAGATTCGCAAGCCCGCGTCGTTCGAGCCGCTGGACGCCGCGTTGAGGAATCTCGACGCTTATGACTGGCTGATACTTACCAGCGTGAACGGCGTTGAGGCCATGTGGGAGCGATTGCAGAAAGTTTGGGGCGATCCGGATTTCAGTCGCGCCGTGCGGCGCTCGCAAACGGCGGTGGCCGGTAAGGTGCTGCGCATCGCGGCCATTGGTCCCGCGACGAAAAAGGCGATCGAGCAGCGCGGCGGAGACGTTGACATTGTCCCGAAGGAATACGTGGCAGAGTCGGTGGTGCGTAGCTTGCGAAAAAAAGTTAAGGGTAAACGCATTTTGCTGGTGCGCGCCAAGGTCGCCCGCGACGTGATCCCGCGAGAATTACGCAAGGCGGGAGCGACCGTGGATGTTGTGGAGGCGTACGAAACCGTTGTGCCAGAATCATCGCGTGTCCGGTTGCGGGCGGCGCTGGAAAATCCGAAAGTGCGCCCGCATGTGGTGACGTTCACCAGTTCTTCGACGGTGAAGAACTTCGTGGAATTGCTGGGTGCGAAGCTCTCTGCGAAGCGGCGCGAGATGTTGCTTGGCGGAATTCGCATGGCCTCGATTGGGCCGGTTACTTCGGCTACGCTTCGCGAACTGGGATTGCCGGTTGATGTAGAGGCGAAGAAGTTCACGATTCCCGGACTCCTCGACGCCATTGTGAACGTCGTGGCTGCGCCGCGTAGCCGATAGTTGCAAAATCCTGCGGAGAGCCGGGACTTAGAACCCGCCATCGGCCCAAACCCAAGCGGGACGCCCGATTTGGCTTGGTCTTGAGTTTTAGCCATAGTACACTTCTCGCGCGTGATTCGTTTCTTCCTGGGGGAGTCGGGTATGAAAGTGCAGTGGGGTAGCCGGGCCAAAGTTGTTTTCCTTTCCGTTTTGCTGGGCTTGCAAGGGATTGCTATGGGGCAGGAGGGCACGCCCCGAACCAGCGAGTTCAATATCCACAGTTTTCCGGCGACACACGTGAATGCGCTGGACGCGACGCTTGCCGCGGATCCGGGGCCGTTGGTGTATCACGGAGGGTCGGTGATGCAGTGGGGCGCCAAAACGTATGCGATCTTTTGGGTTCCCGCGAAGCTGCAGAATGGTGGCGCGACCGGCATGACTTCGCATTACCAAACTGTGCTGAAAAACTTGCTGCTCGATTATGGTAAGCACGGCATCGATAACAACAATACGCAGTACTATCAGAGTTCTGGGACCGGTAAGAGCTACATCCAGAACTATGGGTATTTGGCAGGTTCTTACGTCGACACCAACCCGTATCCGGCGTCGGGATGCACGGACACGGCGACGCCGGGAAACTGCATCACGGACGCGCAACTTCAAGCCGAGATCACGCGAGTGATAGAGCTCAACGGCTGGACGGCGAATATCAACAACATCTTCCTGTTATTCACCTCGAGCGGAGAGGGTTCGTGTTTCGATTCGTCGGGCGCGGAGTGTTCTTACACAGCTTATTGCGCCTATCACGGCGACTATAGTCTTTCTGGAAAATCGGTGATCTACGCGAACATGCCGTATGGTAATCCCAGTACCTGCCAGGTGCCGGGCACGCCTTCGCCGAACGGCGACATTGCGGCAGACACGGTGGCCACGGCGACGAGCCACGAACTCACCGAGGCCATCACCGATCCGGAGCTTAATGCGTGGTATACGGCGCAGGGGAACGAAATCGGCGACCTTTGTGCGTACAACTACGGCGTCAATACCTGGGACTCGGCCTTAGCGAACCAGATGTGGAACGGTCGCTTCTACGAATTGCAGATGGAGTTCGATAATCACGCCGGGAGCTGCGTGCAGGTTGGTCCGTAGTGGGAGACTGGTAGTCCTAGGCGATAAGTGCGATGTGGCGGCCTGATTGGGCCGCCATATTTGTTGATGGCTTACTCGCTGAGTGAACAACTGCAGTCGGCGGGGACTACGTGCGCGAGCAGAAAGTCGGCCACGCGCTGGTAAGCGTCAATCTGGTTTTCGACGCGCGCGAATCCGTGCCCTTCATTTTCGTAAACCTTGTAATCGACCGTGCCGCCGCGTTTGGTGACGGCATCGACCACCTGCTGGGTTTCTGACTTGGGGCAGCGGGGATCGTGTCCGCCCGCGAGTAGCAGGAGCGGCGCCTTGATGCGGTCGATAAAGTTAATTGGCGAGCGGTCTTCGTAGAGCGCTTTGTTTTTTGCCGGGTCGCCCATCGTCGCCAGGTCGGATTGCTGGAGAACGGGATCTTCGTTTTCAATTTCGGTAAACCAGTTCACGAAGGGCATGATGGGCACGCCCGCGGCCCATATCTCGGGCGCTTTGGTGACGGCCATCATGGTCAGGTAGCCGCCGTAGCTGCCGCCCATTACCGCGATTTTCTTGGGATCGAGGTGGCCGGTCTGCTTGATCCAGTCGACTCCGGCGAGCACGTCCTGCAAATCGCCGCCGCCCATGTCGAAGAGATTAGCCTGCTGGAATTCTTTTCCGTATCCCGTGGAGCCGCGATAGTTGGGCGCGAGCACCATGTATCCCTGATTGGCGGCGAACTGGATGAAGCGATTGAAAGAGTTTTCGGTCTGCGACGTGGGACCGCCGTGTATGTACACGATGGCCGCATTCTGCCCGTTGCGCGCCATGTTGAAGGGCACGTAGAGAAATGCGGAGATGGTCCACTTCCCATCGCGGCTGGGGTAGTGAATGAGATAGGGCTCGACCATGTCTTCGGAGCGGATGCCCGCGACCAGCGAGTGCGTGAGTTGCTCGGATTTACCCGAGGCGAGGTGATAGAGCCAGAGATCGCCAGGGGCAGTCGGGCCGTTGTGGTTGTAAAGCAGGCGCGAGCCGTCGGCGCTGAATGCGGAACGCCAGCCTGCAGGCTCGTTCACGCCTTTCGGGATGGGCAGGGCGGTGGACTTGCCAGTCGCGAGATCGTGCAGGTATATCTCTACATTGCCGTCAACGTTTGCGGTGAAGGTTAGGCGCTTGCCGTCGGGAGAAAATTCGCCGGCGCGAATTTCCCATTTGACGTGCGTGAGCCACTGGGTCTTCTCCGGAACGAAATATGCGGTTGCTGCTCCTTTCATCCCAACGTTCAGCAATCCGATGTTGTCATACCCGTTGTAAGCATTCGATGTGACGAGTACGGTCTCGGCGTCCTTAACGCCGATCGAAGCGAAATCGTTGGCCGCGAATCGCTGCTCGCCCTGGTGCGGTGTGAGCAGCGTGCTCTTTCCGGTCGCGACATCGGCGATGAAAATATTCGAGTCTGTGCCCTTGGCCTGCGTCTGTGTGTAGACGATGTACTTACCGTCTTTCGACCAGATGGGATTGGTGTTGCGCTTATCCTGCGGCGTGTTGGTGGTGAGGTGCTTCACTTCGCGCATGACCATGTCGTAGATGTCGATCTCGTAGGCCGCGGATGTTTTCGGTTTCACTTCATAGGCGAGGTAGCGGCCGTCGGGCGACCATGTTGGATTGATCTCGGCGATCTCGCGAGTCCGGGTGAGATTCACCAGCTTGCCGGTTTTCGGCGAGACGAGAAAAATGTCCCACTGCTCGTCGCCGTCGTAATCGGATTGGTAGGCGATCCATTTACCGTCGGGCGACCACGCGGGGGCTGCCTGCCGCTGGTCGCTCACCGTCAGCTGCACGGGCCATCCGCCGTCGGCAGGAACAAGCCAGAGATTGTTGCGGGCGCTCATGTTGGAGATGAAGGCGACGCTCTTGCCGTCGGGCGACCATGTGGGACGGCCTACCTGGCGGGTCATGTACAGCTTTTCGATGGTCAGGCTGCGGGGTTCGACTTGCGCGTTGGGCTTCGAGGAAATATTTTTCGGGTCAGTGACGGCCTGGGGCGCGGGTAGAGTCTGGGCGTTGGTTTCGACAAAACTGGCTATCATCATCAGGAGAAAAAAGAGTGCGCACAGGCGCATGGCGCGGAACCTCAAAGTAAGGTAGAAGTAAAAATGAAAGTCTAGCAGAGGCCGCTCGCGCTCTGTCGGGCGGTCAGCGTCTATCGCTAAGAGGCATCATGGATCGTTTTTGTCGTGAGCTACTCCGGTTGTTCTGCGTGCTCGCGGTCGGCGCGTTTGTGAGCGCCAATGTGTTGCGCGCGCAGAGCACTCCCGCCAGCGTCCAACACATCGGCATGGAGGGCGATCACTTTGTGCTCGATGGCAAGCCCTTTCAAATCATTTCGGGTGAACTGCATTACGAACGCATTCCGCGGGAATACTGGCGCGATCGACTGCAGAAAGCGCGAGCCATGGGGCTGAACACCATCTCGACGTACGTGTTCTGGAATGTGCATGAGCCGCGGCCGGGAGCGTATGACTTCAGCGAAGGTCGCGACGTGGCGGCGTTTGTTCGCATGGCGCAAGAGGAAGGCCTGTATGTAATTCTGCGGCCCGGGCCTTATGCCTGCGCGGAATGGGATCTGGGTGGGCTTCCGGCGTGGCTGCTGGCTGATCCTGAGATTGTGTTGCGTAGCGGGGATGAAAAGTTTGTGGGCCCGGCGGAGCGCTGGTTGAAGCGACTGGGCAGGGAACTGGCTCCGCTGCAGATCACGCATGGCGGTCCGATTGTGGCTGTGCAGGTGGAAAACGAATACGGTTCGTTTGGCGATGACCATGAATACATGAAGCGGATTCTGGCTGCCATTCGAAATGCGGGCCTGGGTGAAGTGCTGCTTTACACGGCGGACGGTGGCGACGAACTGGCGGCGGGAACACTGCCCGATATTCATGCGGTGGTGAATTTTGGCCCGGGTGAGGCCAAGGCGGAATTTGCCAAGCTGGAAAAGTTTCGGCCGGGCCGGCCGATGATGAGCGGCGAATATTGGGATGGATGGTTTGACCACTGGGGCGAAAAGCATCACGGCACAGACGCCGCGCAGCAGGCGCAGGAACTGGATTGGATATTGGGCCAGGGATACTCGATCAATCTTTATATGGTTCACGGCGGCACGAGCTTCGGTTTCATGAACGGAGCCAACTGGGAGAAACAGTACGAGCCCGACGTGACCAGCTACGACTACGATTCGCCGGTGAGTGAATCGGGGGCGCTGACTAAGAAATATTTTGCGTTTCGCGAGGTGATCGCCAAGCACCGGCCAGGCGTGAGGTTTCCTGATCCGCCGGCGGCGTTGCCGGTGATCGACATTCCTGAGTTTGAATTGAGGGAAAGCGCGCCGCTTTGGATGAACCTTCCGAATTCCATTAGCGTGAAGGCGCCGCGGGCCATGGAAACGTTCGGTGAATCCTACGGATACATTTTGTATCGCACCCGAATTGAAAAGCCGGTTTCGGGCGAGTTGGAGGTTCGAGAGTTGCGCAGCTATGCGCGCGTCTACGTAAACGGAAAACTGGCGGGGACGGTCGACCGCAGGCTCAAACAGGATCGCCTGCGGATCGAGGCGGGCTCGGGGTCGACGCTGGACATTCTTGTCGAGGGGACGGGGCGCATTAATTTCACTACTGAGTTGCGGTCGGAGCGGCAGGGAATAAACGGCGCGGTCACTCTTGCTGGACAGGAATTAATTGGCTGGGAAGTTTTTCCGCTTCCGCTGGACGATTTGTCGAGTTTGCCGTTTTCAAAAACGGATGCGGCCGGGCCGGCTTTTTATCGTGGCGAATTTACTCTGAGCGAAACGGGCGACACGTTTCTGGACACGCGCGGTTGGGGCAAGGGAGCGGTGTGGGTCAACGGGCATGCGCTGGGCCGCTTCTGGAGTCTTGGGCCGCAGCAGACCCTTTACGTTCCGGCCCCGTGGTTACACGGAGGGAACAACCAGATCATCGTGTTTAGCCAGGACCGACCGAAGAGCCGACGCATTCGGGGCTTGCGCGAGCCCGTGCTCGATCAAATGGGAAGCGAGTAGACCTTTTCGGGTCGGCGCTGTCGCGCTGTTTACGCTCTCGCGTTCTTGTGCATTTCGACGGTGCTCCAGGTCTTGTCGGCGGCGTGGCAGATGTTTTCCAGCGCGCAATCCGCGCACTTGGGCTTGCGGGCGATACAGAGCTTGCGGCCATGCCAGATGATCTGATGCGAAAAGAGGATCCACCTTTCGCGGGGAATGATCTTCATCAGATCTTGCTCAATTTTTTGCGGATCATTTTGCGTCGTCAGTTCAAGCCGGCGCGAGATGCGATGGACGTGGGTGTCGACCACCACGCCTACCGCTTTCTTGAACCATGTGCCGAGTACGACGTTGGCGGTTTTGCGGGCGACACCGGGAAGGGTGAGCAGTTTTTCGATATCGTCGGGAACCTCGCCGCCGTAATCGGCCACGATCTTTTTTGCGGCTCCTACTACGGATTTGGATTTGTTACGGAAGAATCCCGTGGAGCGCACGTCGGGTTCGAGTTGCTCGGGAGTGAGCGCGGCAAAGGCCGCGACCGTGGGATATTTGCGAAACAATTCGGGAGTGACGCGGTTGACGTTTACGTCGGTCGATTGCGCGGAGAGGATGGTGGCGACGACCAGTTCCCACGCGCTGGCATGGGTGAGGGCGCAGGTGACTTCGGGATAAAGCTGATTCAGACGTTTCAAAATTTCGGTTACGCGGTCGGGAGCGGTGGGATTGTAGCTTTTGAGTTTGGAGGTGACTGCGGTTTTCGCTTTCGCTGTTTGGCACTCCTTCGGGGCTGCTGCCGAGGCTCTGCCTCGGCCTGGACGGGCAGGAGTGCTCGTCCCCACACGTGCGCGCGGAACTCGACCACGAGGCATTCGCGTCTCCTTGCGGCCAAATCTTAACAGAGCCGGCGGCGAGATTTCCTATTGGCCCTCGGTAACCTCTGCGGGAATTGACGCGTCGAACCTGGCCCGGTAGTCTGGAAGTACTCCAGCAAGAGTCAGGAATAAATCGTGGCAGTGAACTCCATTCAACTCGGTCAAGTTTGGCGCAGCGAAGCGGACGGCCTGGATTACCTGGTCACCAAGGTTTATAGCGAAGTGTTTTCGCAGTATGCCATGCTGCGTCCGGCTGGAATAACCGCGCCCGATGCGGCCACGGTCCGCGTGAAAGTCAGCAAAAGTCCCGAGGGCGCGACGCTTCCGGGATACGCGTTTACCCAGGAAGGCTCGTTCTAGCGGCGCTCGTTCGCGATCATCCGTTACACTGGAAAGCAGTTCTCAGTTCTCAGTTCTCAGCGAAGATGGGCGGGTTTTGGCTGAGAACTGAGAACTTGCAACTGGGAACTGTTTCTTGCTCATGACCGAAAAACTTCTTGCTATCCTTTTCGCTTTCATCAGCAAAATCATCGCCGCGACCGGCTACGCGGGGATCACGCTGCTGATGGCGATTGAGTCCGCGTGCATTCCACTGCCGTCCGAACTGATCATGCCTTTCGGCGGATATCTTGCGTCTCAAGGCACGTTCAAGCTGCTGTGGCTGGCGACGGCGGGAGCGATCGGCTGCAATCTAGGTTCGCTGGTTGCCTACGAGATTGGAAGCTATGGAGGGCGGCCGCTGGTCGAGCGCTATGGCCGCTGGATTCTGATGGGACGCCGCGAGCTTGACTGGTCCGATCGTTTCTTTGCGCGTTGGGGATATCTTGCCGTGTTCGTCGGGCGGTTGCTGCCGGTGATTCGCACCTTTATCGCGCTGCCTGCGGGAATCGCGCGAATGCCCCGAGGACGATTTCACCTTTACACGTTCCTGGGATCATGGCCGTGGTGCCTTGCTCTGGCTTGGTTCGGGATGAAGATGGGCGAGAGGTGGCGCGACCTGGGAAAATATCTCCACAAGTTCGATGTTGTGATTGGCGTGCTGCTGCTGGCGGGGCTAGCCTGGTTTGTGTGGAGTCACTGGCAGAATCGCATCGGGCGCGAGCAGTCGGCATAGCGGGCTGCTGAACAATTCTTTTACGCCACCCCATTTACCTCGGCGGCTTGAAGCCGCCCCCTTTCAAACATAATCCAGATTTGAGTTTTTCTGCAGCTTGCAGATCGAGGCCGGGTCTTACAGACGTTCGTCGCCGTCTTTCTCACCACGACGCAACTTCTTCTGCGTCCCCGTATGTCCACAAAATGATAGTGTAGGAGACCAATTTCAATTCAAGGGAGGTTCCATGCGCCGCATTCTCGCCGCATTGCTGTTTGCCGCGATTGTTTTACCGACCCTTACATACGCCCAGTCATCCGGCCCCGACCGGCCATTCGTGGTCGAGTATTACTACAAGGCCAAGTGGGGGCACGCCGAAGAATTTCTGAAGCTGTTCAAGAAGAATCATTATCCGGTGCTGAAAAAAGAAGCCGAGATGGGGCGCATCACGAAAGTTTGGATGGATCAGCCGCGCTATCACACTACCGAAGACGGACGCTGGGACTTCCGGGTGACCATCGTCTTCAAAAATGCGATGGTCGCTAACGAACCGTTCGACGAGGCCGCGCTGCAGAAGCAGATCTATCCTGACCAGGATACTTTCCAGCGAGAAGAACAGCGGCGGTTTGAGATTCTCGACGCGCACTGGGATTTGCCGGTGAAGACCGTCGAACTCGACAAGCCTTGAAAATCTTTCAACCACAGAGGACGCAGAGGAACACAGGGTAGAGCTCTATGTCTTGATCCCCTCGCTGTGACTTCCGTGTTCAATCTTTGCTTTCGAGCTTCAGGAAATTCGCGACTATCTTTTCGTACCACTTCCAGGGAAGAATCCGTTTCATTGCCAGCTGGAGTTTTGCATCGCTGCCGACGAGGTAGCGCAGCTTCGGGTTTGGATCCTGCGCGATTTTTACGATAAGGCGGGCGACGGCGATGGGATCGGCTTTGGGAAGTTGTTGAATGCGGTCGCGCATGCGCAGGCTGCGTTGAAGATTTGGCGAGGTCGGTTTGGTGGCCTGCTCTCCCATGACCGCGCCGCGCGTCCAGATTCCGGTAGCGAATGCTCCTGGTTCGACTAGCACAACCTTGATTCCGAGGGCGCTGACTTCCAGGCGCAGCGATTCGCTCCATCCTTCGAGCGCATGTTTAGACGCCGAATAGCTGCTGACGGTGACCGCGCCGTTTAATCCGCCGATCGATGAGAGTTGGATGATGTGTCCGGAGCGCTGTTGCCGCATGGCGGGGAGAACGGCTTTGGTCATCGCGACCGCGCCGAAGAAATTGGTTTCGAACTGGAAGCGCAGTTCTTCGAGCTTGATGTCCTCCGCAAATCCTGCGACCGCGAACCCGGCGTTGTTGACGAGAACATCCACGCGACCATAGTCGCGGAGTACTGCGTCGACGAAGCTCGGGATATTCTCAAATTTCGTTACGTCAAGTTCGCGTACATCGACGGCTGCAGCGACTCCTGCTGAGGCTACCGCTTCGTCGAGCGGGGCGCGGCGCGCAAGGTCGCGCATGGTGGCTACCACGCGAAATCCGGACTTCGCTAGTTCGATGGAGGTCAGCAAGCCGAAGCCGCTGGAGGCGCCGGTAACTAGGGCAATCTTTTCAGGCATGGCAATGGTGTAACACAGCATTCCAAAAACGTCAGCCTGACTGGCGCCGGTAGGAACATCGGGGTGGGACGTCCGTGCGCATTCGTTGGTGGTAGACCAGCGCCGACATTGTCGTGCTTTCCGCGAAAAGCTTTTACCGCGGAGTTCGCGGAGAAATGCCGCTGAGAACGCGGAAAAAGTCAACGGCATCGTCTTTTCTTCTTCTTTTCAGCGTGGTCCGCGGCGTTTCGTTGCGACTCTGCGGTAAGAGGCTTGGAGAGGCTCGAGTGAGATGGCGTCCGTTCTGTCCGCAATCCGATGCACCAGATTTTGAAAAAGATGTTAATTGTTGATTACAACTCGACTGAAATGCTTTATCCGCCCGATCAAAATTTGGAATTAGACATTATCTTTGCAGGATCGATAATGTAGGACATGGAAACCTTTATATCGGTTGAGGACTCACACGTAGACGTATTGCACGAAATCAGCGTCCGGCTGGGCACGTTGGACGGATTTCACGAAGTTCTGGAGCGGGTCGTGGAATTTGCTTCTGCCCTGGTCAAGTGCGACTCCTGCCTGATTTACATTCTCGAAGGCGACGAACTTGTGTTGCGCGCCTCTAAAAATCCGCATCCGGATGTGGTGGACCGCCTGAAACTGCGCGTTGGGCAAGGTATTACGGGATGGGTGGCGGAGCATCGCGAGCCAGTCGCCATTCCGGAAGAAGCCGCGCACGATCCGCGGTTCCAGTTTTTTCACGAGCTGCCAGAAGACAGCTACGAAGCGTTTCTGTCGGTGCCATTGATGTGCCGCGGCCGGGTGGTGGGCGTGATCAACTTGCAGCACCGCCAGCATCACGTATACCGGCGGCGCGAGATTCGCATGATATCCACGGTTGGATTTCTGGTGGGCGCGGAACTGGAATTGGCACGCCTGGAGGAAGCGAACTCCACGCTGGCGGAGCAATTACAAACAAGAAAAATAGTCGAGCGGGCCAAGGGGATTCTGCAACGCGATCTTGGCTTAAATGAAGAGCAGGCTTACTTGGCCCTGCAGCGCCAGAGCCGCCAGAAACGCAAACCGATGAAGGAGATTGCGGAAGCCATTGTGTTGAGCGACGACGTGCGCGGAAGCTCGCACTCGACGTAATGAGTCTTCCAGATTGCCTGGAGCAAAACCTGGCGGGCGAGAGTGCCTGCCCCACACTCACAATAAAAAAGGGCGGATGGCAGGTTCGCTATCCGCCCTCGCATTGTTGCAACTTGTTACTGGCCCGCCGGGGCCGTAGTTGCGGCCTTGGCGATTTGTCGTTCCGCAGTGTGGGCGGGCACGTTGAACACCAGCGTCATGCCGAGCTGCGGCAATTGCATGGCGCTGACGTAGCTGCCATCGCGTGTGGTTTTCAGGATGAGGCGGCTTATATCGGCGGCCTTCGTATCCTCGATCGATGGGACCACTACCATATACGCGGTTCCATCTGCGCCGAGTTTACTTAGATTCAAAATACGTGACGTTGCGTTGGGGTCGAAGGAGAACTCGTAGTCTCCGGCTGTAAGCTTCGCGTTTCCGAAGCAGACTGCGTGCGTGAGCGTGAACTTGCCGCGCGTAGCTTCCTGGGCCGAAGCCGTTATAGGCGAAAAGTTCAGAGCGGTGAACGCCAACAAAGTGGCGTAGGCGAAGTTGCGAATCGATGTCATGGAATCTCCTGTTCCGCTCCGCGCCGTAGTCGCACGGCGAGAGCGCGTCTGAAGAGCACACTGCCCGCGTACGGCCGGGCGGCGTGGGCTCAGATTTTTGTGGAGATCAACGGGGTCAGAAGATTTGCAGGCTGCTGCACGGCTACCGGCAAATATCAGCTTCGCGGACTGGCTGCAGAGCCAGCGGCGAAGTGATTCCACTATGCAACAGAAAAGTGCGACAGTCCAACGCAAAAAATCTATGCGGAGGATTAGGAGCGAATATCCGCAAGGGTCGTGTCATTGGATGGCATAAGAGAATCACGTACCTTACCGTTCAATGGAGGCGATTACCGTTGGGACTTCATTTTAGACTCTCCATCGCAAAGGTTTGCCAATTTCGGACGGAAGTGAGAATATCCTTGTTTGCCGGTGGCGGTGACAGTGGCCAGCCACCGCCACTGGAAGGAGAACTCATGTATCAAAAACGTCCGGGAGTATTCATGGCGGATTGGTGGGATGCCGATGGCCGCCGCCATCGTAAGCAATTTGCAAACTCGGCCGCAGCCCGTGAACATGAGCATCGTCAAACTGCCCTGGCGCACGCGGAGCGCGCCACGCGCGAGATGAAACTGGCGGCCCGAACCGGTGGCGCTAAACGGTCGTCATCCAAGACGGAGGCCGGCGCCATCGAGCCGGCCAAAGGGAAGCTCGGCGTGATGCTTCCGGGCATGGGCGCGGTGGCTACCACATTCGTGGCTGGCGTAGAAGCGATTCGCAGGGGGCTGGCCAAGCCAATTGGATCGCTTACGCAGATGGGAACGATCCGCCTGGGCAAACGAACCGATGGGCGCTCGCCGAAGGTAAAGGAATTTGTTCCGCTCGCCGGATTGGACGATTTGGTCTTCACCGGCTGGGACATTTTCGAAGACAACATGTATGAGGCCGCGTCCAATGCGGGCGTGCTCGATTACCGGTTGCTCGAGCAGTTGAAGCCTTTCCTTTCGTCGGTCAAGCCGCGCGCCGCGGTGTTCGATCACAACTACGTGAAGAAGATCGACGGGCCCAACGTGAAGAAGGGCAAGACCAAGATGGATCTCGCGGAGCAGTTGCGCGACGATATCCGCGATTTCAAAAAGACGAGCGGGGCCAGCCGCCTGGTCACCATGTGGTGCGGCTCGACCGAGTCTTACATTGAGCCGACCGCGGCGCACCAGTCGGTCAAGTCGTTTGAGAAGGCTCTGCGCGAGAACGATGAACTGATTGCGCCGTCGATGATTTACGCCTACGCGTCGCTAATGGAGGGCGTGCCGTTCGCCAATGGCGCGCCGAATCTGACGGTCGATCTTCCCGTCATGCTGGAGTTGTCGCGGAAGAACGAGGCGCCCATCTGCGGCAAGGATTTCAAGACTGGCCAGACGCTGATGAAGACGGTGCTGGCTCCCGCGTTCAAGGCGCGCCTGCTCGGCCTGAGCGGGTGGTACTCGACCAACATTCTGGGCAATCGCGACGGCGAAGTGCTCGACGATCCGGGTTCGTTCAAGACCAAGGAAGAATCGAAGCTCGGCGTGCTCGAACACATTCTGCAGCCCGGCTTGTATCCCGAGCTCTACGGAAATATTTTCCACAAAGTGCGCATCAACTATTATCCGCCGCGCGGCGATAACAAAGAGGGCTGGGACAACATCGATATTTTCGGATGGCTCGGCTATCCCATGCAGATCAAAGTCGACTTCCTGTGCCGCGACTCGATCCTGGCCGCGCCCATTGTGCTCGACCTGGTGTTGTTCCTCGACTTGGCGAAACGTTGTTCGGCGCTGCGCGGCCTGGGCATTCAGGAGTGGCTCAGTTTTTATTTCAAATCGCCGATGACCGCGCCGGGCTTGTATCCGGAGCATGATTTGTTCATCCAGCTGATGAAGCTGAAAAATACACTGCGGCATTTGAAGGGCGAGGAACTGATTACGCACCTGGGGCTGGAGTATTACGACTAGGGGAGCAGGAATCCGTCAGCGGCGCTTGCTGTCAACGATCGACGGGGGCGACGAATCCGATGTGGCGGGATCGTCTCCTCCGAAGAGGAGAGCATCGGCATATTCAGTCGCAGTGTGATTCTCGCCCGGAGTTGAGCGCTTAACGTTCGCAACGCGACAGCAAGCTCGCCAGAGCGTTCCCAGGAGCGCGATGAATAAATCTGCCAGGAACATGGGCCTTCGCGATAATCGAACTCTGCTGGGTGAGTTTACGAGATTGTGCGGAGCAGCGGGCTTCTACGGATATTCTCGTCACGCCTAACGAGCGTCAGGCCTGCTCTGATCCTCGCGAGATCCTTCGCTCCGCCTGAAAAGCGGCTGCGCTCAGGACGACGCTTCAGAGAATTTTGTCAGGCTTTCTTCTCGCGCTTGTACTCGTCGAACTTTTCCAGGAAGCGGTCGATGTCTTTCTTCTGCAAATAGTAGGGAGTGGAGAGCCGCAGCTTGTAGGGGTCGCCGCCGCGGATGCGGATTTTGTGCGTCTTCCACAGCCAGTTTTCCAAGTCCTGGCGCGGGACCGGCGGAACATTGACGCTCACAATTCCGCAGCGCAGCGCGGGATCTGGGGAAGTCCACGATTCGGCGCCGCGCTTTTTCATTTCGTCGAGCATGTAGTCGGCGAGATAGCGGTGACGGCGCTCGATGCGGTCGATGCCGATGTCGCTGGCCAGTTTGATCGATGCGCGCAGTCCGCAGAGCGCGGGAACATTCGAACTGCCAATGCGCTGGAAACGTTCGGCGCGAATCTTTTTATCGTCCCAGCCTTCGGTGGCGATCGTGCACCAGACGCGGTCGATGACTTCGTCGCGCACGTAGAGAAATCCGGAGCCCTTGGTGGCGAAGAGCCATTTGTGCGGGCTCGACGAGTACATGTCGCAGCCGAGTTCGGTCAGGTTGAGGCGCATCATGCCGGGGACGTGCGCGCCGTCGACGGCCGAGAGAATTCCTTTTGTGCGCGCCAGCGCCGCGAGTTCCTTGGCGGGCAGGACCACTCCCGAAAACGTGGTGATGTGGCTGAAGAACAGGACGCGGGTACGCGGAGTGATGGCGTCGTTGAAGAGATTGAGAACCTGCGCGGCATCTTTGACGGGGCGGGGAAGCGTGATCTTTTTCACCACGATGCCGTAGCGCTTGGCTTTCAGGTCCCAGGGATGTTCGCCGCCGGGATGCTCCTGGTCGGTCATCAGCACTTCGTCGCCGGGCTTCATGTCGATACCGTTGGCGATGTAGCTGTTGGCCTCGGTGGCGTTGCGCAGCAGCGCGATCTCGTCGCGCTTGCAGCCCACGAATTCGGCGAGCGGGTCGCGGAACTCGTTCCACGCAGCGTATCCCCAGATCGGGTAGTCCTCGGGATCCTGCTGGTCCATTTTTTCGGTGGTGTTGTAACCGTCGAAGATGGCGCGCAGAACGGGCGCGGGACTGGACCCGACGGTGCCGTTGTTCAGATAAATTTCGTCTTCAGGGATGATGAATTGCTGGCGCATGGCCGCCCAGAATGCGTCTTCATTTTTGTCGAGGAGGGAATGGTCGGGAAGCGGAGGGGTTTTTTCGAGTTGGGCCAACAAGTTTCCACGGAAGGCGAGAGAAGCGGCGACTCCGGTGGCTGCGGTGGAAAGAAAATGACGGCGGTCGAGCATGAGGCCTCCTACGCGCGAATGAGCGAAGGCGCTATGGTACGACGGTGGGTCGCTAGTGGCAAGAATGGGTCTGGGAAAGTCACGCCGGTCGCGGCGAGGGGGCTGGCAGATTGCCGGTCTTGATACCGTTTAATACGAGATGAGCAACTCAGTGAGGAACTTCTCGTCTTCTTGCGTTAGCTTTGTCTCGAAGGTTGACGCGGGGGCTGGCAGACTCAACTGGCGACGCGCCCATGTACAGGCCGGACATGAGGAGGCGATCGAAGGACTGGTCTGGCAAAAGGGAATGTGTTCGTGCGGGTTCTTCATGGGCGTCTACCTCCTGTGCGATCCGAACGCTGGATGATCGAAACTCGATCTTCTCTCTACATCGGCGAGTTGGAATCAGGAAAATGGAAAGTGAGGTAACGCAGGTAACTGCGCGTGCCGGGCAGAAAAGCCTTGGCCGACTCGCTTCGTGGACTGAAAAGTCCCTCAGCGCCTAAAGGCGTTACTGATTTTGCTGGACTTGCGGCGCGGCTGAAGCCGCGCCCTTTCAAAACTCGATCCATACCTGCCCCTTTCAAAACCTGATCGAGATCTGGGTTGTTCAGCAGGCTGCTAGTAACCCGTCGTCAAAATCGGGTGCGCAGAAACTCAAACAGGAGATATCCGAGCAGGGCGGTTACGCCGGCAATCTCAAAGTTGGCGGACGTGAAAATATCGCGGATCGCCCAAAGGACGCCCCTTTTCTGGCCCATACCCGAGCGCTCGAACTCTCCCATGAGCAGATTGGAATAAAAGAGGAACATGATGAAAGCGATTTCGATCACGGCTCTCCAGGCGGCTTTCTTCATGATCGAGCAGTGTACGGCAGATCGTGGCGGCCGTCGCGACTCATTTGGAAAGGAAGTCGACAATGGCTGAGGGAAGCCAAGGCGCACCAATAACCTCAGAGGCACTCCATTCGCGAGTAATATTGAGTGGGCTCGGCGAGTTGTGTAAAGTCAGTAGATCAGCCTCACTCTAAAATCATGAAAACAAATTCATGCCGGTTGCGGGTTGGGTGCGCTCTGGTGGCGGCGCTCTCGCTGATCGTCTGCGTGCAAGGCTTGTGCGCGCAAAGCTTGGCGGAGGCGAAACATTCGTCCGCGCTCACGCGTTTGGGCGGCGTCGATGCCATTATTGAGCAGGCGGTCACCGACGGAAATATCCCCGGCGCCGTTCTGGTGGTGGGACACAACGGAGCCGAAGTTTATCGCAAGGCGTATGGCGAGCGGGCGCTGGAGCCGAAGCGCGAGGCGATGACGCTGGATACGGTGTTTGACCTGGCGTCGCTGACCAAGGTGATCGCCACGACGACCGCGATGATGCAACTGTTCGAAGAGGGCAAGGTGCGGATGAACGATCCGGTAGCGAAGTATCTGCCGGAGTTTGCGCAGAATGGGAAAGAAGACATCACCCTGCGGCAGTTGATGACGCACTATTCGGGCCTGGCGCCGGATCTGGATCTGACGACGCCATGGGAAGGGAAGGACACGGCCTACCAGTTGGCATTTGTCGAGCCGCCGGAAACTACGCCGGGATCCGGGTTCGTTTACAGCGATATTAATTTCATCATGCTGGGCGCGGTGGTGGAGCGGGTGAGCGGCGAGACGCTGGACGCTTACACGAGCAAACATATTTTCGCGCCGCTGAAAATGACGCACACGCGCTATGTGCCTCCAGCGTCGTGGCGGCCGAAGATTGCGCCCACGCAGTATGACGAGAACGAGCACATGCTGCGCGGCGTGGTGCATGATCCGACGGCGCGGCGGATGGGCGGAGTGGCGGGGCATGCAGGGCTTTTTTCGACAGGAGATGATTTGGCGAAGTTTGCGCAATCGCTGCTGGACGGCGGCAAAGGAATTCTGTCCGCGGTGACGGTGCAAAAGATGACGCAGCCGGAGCAGCCTCCGCAGGCGCCGGTGCTGCGCGGGTTTGGGTGGGACATTGATTCTCCGTTTTCCTCGAATCGCGGCGACTTGCTGCCCGTGGGCTCGTTTGGGCACACAGGTTTTACGGGGACATCGGTATGGATTGATCCGACCACGCAGACTTACATTATTCTGCTGACGAATTCGGTGCATCCGCGAGGGAAGGGAAATGCGATTGGTCTGCGCACGAAAGTGGCAACGGAAGTGGCGGCGGCGCTGGCTCTGAATCCGTCAGAAAAAGAAGAACTGCGCTGGAAGAGCATGACTGGATACAACGAGGCGCTGAGCGCGGCGCGCCACATGAGCACGCGGAATGGGACGGTGAAGACGGGAATCGATGTGCTCGAGGGGCACGGATTCGACGTGCTGCAGCCGGCGGCCGGGGCCGCGGGGAAAAAGCGAATCGGGGTAGTGACGAATCAGACCGGGATCGACAGCCAGGGGCTGCGCACGATTGATGTGCTGGCCAAGGCGCCGGGAATTTCGCTGGACGCGATTTTCAGCCCGGAGCACGGCGTCACCGGCACGCTCGACACGACGCACACGGGCAACTCCGTGGACTCCGCGACCGGCGTGCCGGTCTACAGCGTTTATGGAGGCACGGATGCGGCGCGGCGTCCGCCGGCGGATGTGATGAAGAATCTGGATGCGGTGGTGTTCGACATTCAGGATGCGGGGGAGCGATTTTATACTTACGAAACTACGCTGGGATATTTTCTGGAAGGCGCAGCCGCGGCGGGGATTGAATTGATTGTGCTCGACCGGCCGGATCCGGCGACGGGAGCGTTTGTGCAAGGTCCGGTGTCGGACGCGGGAAAAGAAAATTTCACGGACTACTGGGCCGTGCCGGTGCGTCCGGGGATGACCATGGGCGAGCTGGCGAAAATGTTTAACGCCGAACGGAACATCAACGCAAAGCTCACCGTGGTGCCGATGGAGGGCTGGCAGCGCGGGGACTGGTTCGATTCGACGGGGCTGGCGTGGGTGAATCCGTCGCCGAATTTGCGCAGCGTGACCGAAGTGGCGCTGTATCCGGGAGTGGCGATTGTCGAGGGCACGAATGTTTCCGTGGGACGCGGGACCGACACTCCCTTCGAGTTGCTGGGCGCGCCCTGGATGAAGAGCAAGGAACTGGCGGCGTATTTGAACGGGCGCGGAATTGCCGGCGTGCGATTTGTTCCGGTGACGTTCACGCCGACGTCGAGCAACTACGCCGGGCAGCTGTGTTCGGGTGTGAACATTATCGTTACCGACCGCAATGGGTTTGACGGGCCGGAGTTAGGGATGGAGTTAGCGGCGGCGCTGCACAAGCTCTATCCGGCGGATTTCAAGATTGAGCGCATGACCGAGTTGCTGATGAATCAGAGTGTGTATGACGCGCTGGTGGCAGGCCAGGATCCGCGCCGGATCGCGCAGGATTGGCAGGACGGGCTGCAGAAGTTTCAGAAGGTGCGGGAGAAGTATTTGATTTATAAGTAGAGGTGAGTGCCGCAGCAATATTGATGAATGCTGTGGGAGATTTATCGGCAATAGTCGGTTAACGGGTCTCAGTGCCGTATCTTTTCCAATCCAGCTTTCTGATGAGCCGCGCACCCAAAGATCGAGCACCGATCAGCACCAAAACACAACCGACGACTGCGAACATAATCCACCTACTTTCCCACTTGCGTTCCCCTACCCAGACGAAAGCGGATACGGTGAAACCTAACACCGCCAACCAAGACAAGAAATGAAACCAGATTGAAAAGACTGGCCAGTGACCCGTGTGGTCGCGGAACGCTTTCCATACCCTGTACCTGTGACGGATAGAGGCGAACATGGTCCGTATGTCGCGATAACCGTAAGGTGAAGAGAACTTAGGCTCCTCCCATCCAACAAAATGCCGCATATTGCGCTCGTATCGCGCCACTACGACCTGGTTCACCAGCGGTCCCTTTGCCTCACGTGCGGCCAGCGCGTCGAACCTCTTCTTTATCCGCGTGGCACTCTCTTTATTCAGCCTGCGCCTCTGCAGTTCGCTATCTAACGCTATGGCGGCCTCTGGAACGAGTGTGCTTCGGTCCGCCCACAAGGACAGCAGCTCATCATCACTCAAGAGCGAATAGTTCGCTGTGAACTCGGAGAGGTCCATATACCTACCTGATACAGGTTTGGCGTTTACAGCCAGCAGTCTACGCCGAACGTCTGGTATTCGTCACGACTGCTGTTCTACTGGGCCGATTCGCTTATTCGGTCATTGCCAGCTGCTCAAAACTTGATAGGATCAGTCGGAACCAACCGACTGGAGGGCCTGGCCCATGCTCAGCCGCCGCAGTTTCCTGATTGCCAGCGGGCTTACCGCGCTCGCTTCCACCCGCGTCTTTGGCGCGAACGACAAACTTCGCATTGGAGTGATCGGCGCCGGTCAGCGGATGAAAGGCCTGCTCGACGCCGCCGACAAAGTCAGCGCGTACGACATTGTTGCCGTCAGCGATGTGTACGGGCCTCATCGCGACGCCGTTGTGCAGCGATCTAACGCTCTGGCCACAACCGGCCTGGCCACGGCTCACCTGGATTATCGCGAGGTCCTGGCGAAGGACGTGGACGCGGTGTTCATCGCGTCGCCGGATCATTGGCACGTGCGCATGGCGGTCGATGCGCTGGCCGCGGGCAAGGACGTCTATCTGGAAAAGCCGGTCACCCACACCATAGAAGAAGGCGCCACGCTTACGCGCGCGGTGCGTTCGAGCAAGCAGATTTTGCAATGCGGCATGCAGCAGCGCAGCTGGACTCATTTTCGCGACGCCGTCGATCTGGTGCAGGCCGGCAGTTTGGGGCGGGTGGTGCAGGCGCGCACTTTCTGGTGGCAGAATTATGAGCGGCACTGGCCTTTGAAGCCGATCGACGCGCAGGCGCTCGATTGGAAGGCGTGGCTCGGTTCGGCGCCGGACCAGCCCTTCAGCGAAGAGAAATATAATTACTGGCGCTGGTACTGGAATTTTGGCGGCGGCGCGATGACCGACTTGTTCACGCACTGGATCGACGTGGTGCACTGGGCGATGAAATCCGACCAGCCGCGCTCGGCGCACATGCTCGCCGACAAATATATTTTCGAGCAGTGGGATTGCCCGGACACGATTCAGGCGGCCTTTCGCTATCCCGGCTTTGATGTGGTGTATGAGGGCATGATGAATTCTTCCATTGACGACGGCGGAATTGAGTTTCGCGGGACGGAGGCGACGTTGAAGATCGATCGCGGCGGCTTTACGGTTTATCGCGAAGGTGTCCCCAAGGAGCAGAATCCGGTGCTCACCGAACACAGCTTCCGCGACGGCACGATTTCGCACATCGAAAATTTCTTTGACTGCATTAAGACTCGCAAGGAGCCGAACGCGCCGGTCGAGACTGGGGTCGCGGCGGCGCGCGCAGGGCACATCGGAAACCTGGCTTACCATAGCGGGCAGAGTTGGCAGGCGAAGGGGTAAGACGTCGGCGTGGTGGCGGATAACTCGGAGCGGGGAAGTCTGCATCCGAGTTTAGTGCGTCGGAAATAACGTCTCCTATACATCGTGCGCGATGGCGACGGAAAGCAAAGAATTTGACCGCAGAGTTCGCAGAGAACATCCGCAGAGATCGCGGAGAAGAGCTGCGCAACTGGAACTATAAACGTCGATCTGCTTGACGCACTACGCTGGCAGGCTAAACCGTAGTAAGCTGTCACGGAAATAAGAACGGAGAATTGTTGGGGAGGTGGGTTATGCGCGGAGCGTGGATGCTACTGCTGGTTTCGGCGATGGCTTGGGGGCAGGCACCGGGTGCGGCTCGACCGGTCGATCCCCAGGCGCAAGCGGTGACTCCTGCGCAAACAGACGCCACGGCTCCGACGAAGGAATCGACCAGCGTCCCCGCTCAGCCGGCCGATCCAAACCTGGCAGTAATTCCGGCGGGCACGAAAATTCCTCTGGCGCTGGCGCAGGCTATCTCCACGAAGAACGCGCGCGAAGGCGATCCCGTCTATGCCACGACGACTTTCCCGTTTGTGGTGAACGATCGCATTCTGGTTCCGGCCGGGACTTATATTCAAGGAAAGATTTCCCGCGCGCAGAAGCCGGGACGGTCGATCAAGCGGGCGGAACTCCTGCTGCATTTCACGTCGATGATTTATCCCAGCGGTTATACCGTCATGTTGCCCGCATATGTGGAGAACACGCCCGGCGCGGATAGCAACGGTGTGAAGGATAAAGAGGGAACGATTCAGGCCGACAAAGATACGAGCAAGCGGGTGGAAGATGCCGCTAAAGGCGCGGCGGTCGGCGGCACTGTAGGCAGCCTCGGCGGACTGGCCGCCGGGGGACTGAACGGGGCGCGTTATGGCGGGCTTGCCGGAATCGCCGGCGGCGTGGCGTGGGCGCTGCTCAAGCATGGTCCCGACGTGAAATTGGATGTCGGAACCTCGATTGAGATGGAGATTCAGCGGGCGATCTCGGTGGATGCCAGCCGGATCCAGGTGGCGCGCGCGGCGCGGTAGGGCTTCACGACGATTCTTTCGCGCCTTCTGGGGCTCGATTCGTCTCATCGCTGCCGACCCACAGCTTGCCCTGTGGGCTGCATTCTTTCGCCGCTTCGCGGCTGGAGATTAGTCCCCGCGCATCAAGGCAGGTAACTTTCGTACCTGTGAATTGCGCGCCGCGGAGTTCTGGCTGCTATACAATTTCGCGGTAGGAGTGTTTTCCGCACTCCGGGGGCGGAGGCGTCTGTGGAACAGTTTGGTTTTGGCTTCGGCACGATTATCGTCGTGGTGGTCGTCATCTACCTTTTCAGTTCGATCAAGATTCTGGCCGAGTATGAGCGTGGAGTGATCTTTCGCCTGGGACGGTTGTTAGCCACGGCAAAAGGTCCAGGCGTGACTCTGGTGTTCGCGCCGATTGACCGCATTGTGCGCGTGTCGCTGCGGCAGGAGGCGCTGGAGGTTCCGCCGCAGGACATCATTACTCGCGACAACGTCACGTTGAAAGTGAATGCGGTAATTTTTCTGCGCGTGATCGATCCGAACAAGGCGGTGGTCGAGGTTTCCAATTACGTCTACCAGACCTCGCAGTTTGCGCAGACCACGCTGCGCTCGGTGCTGGGGGAACAGGAATTGGACGAATTACTTTCGCACCGGGAAAAAATCAATCTGCGGCTGCAGAGCATTCTCGACCAGCACACTTCGCCCTGGGGCGTGAAGGTGACGAACGTCGAAGTGAAACAGGTCGACATGCCGGAGTCGATGTTGCGCGCCATGGCCAAGCAGGCCGAGGCGGAACGCGAGAAGCGGTCGAAGATTATTCACGCCGAGGGCGAGTTCTCGGCGGCGCAGCGCCTGGTGGATGCGGCGCATTTGCTGGCGACGGAACCAGTCAGCGTGCAGTTGCGCTACTTGCAGACTCTCACTGAGATCGGCGTGGAGAAGAATACGACTGTGATTTTCCCCGTGCCGGTGGACTTTTTCTCGGGGCTGCAGAAGTTGCTGGGGAGCGGGGATAACGCGGCCGCTCCAGCGAAAACTGCGTAAATGGAGTGAACTATGGCTTCTTCACAAGACACGGAAATTACGTTGGGAACGGGCAAGCTGCTGTTCCTGTTTTTCGGGCTGGTCGGAGTCTGCGCGACATTCTTTGCGCTGGGGTATTCGCTGGGGCGGAAGTCCGAGCCGGCGATCACCACGGCGAGCGCGGCTGCTTCTCCGCAGATCGTTCCCGGGACGACGAAAGCGAAAAGTGGATCGCCGGCCGCACCCATGACATTTTATAAATCGGTGGAGCAGAAGGATGCCTCGCCGGAATTAACTCCCGCGGTCGACGCGAAAACAGAGGCAGCGGCGCCGGCGGACGCGACTGCCGCTCCGGCCAAACCTGCGAACGATTCTTCCGACTCGGCTACCACCTTGCCTAGCGCCGGATATTTCGTCCAGGTAGCCGCAGTGAGCAAACAGGAAGATGGCGAGGCGCTGGTGGACGCGCTGAAAAAGAAAGACTATCCCGCCTTTGTGGCCACCCCGGTTGCCGATAAGTTGTTTCATGTGCAGGTGGGGCCGTTTCCCGAGATCAAAGATGCGGAGTCGATGCGCGCGCGCCTGATCGCAGATGGATACAGCCCGATTCTGAAGAAGTAGCCCGGTCGGAGCAAGGGCTAAGAAAAGCTTTTAACCGCGGAGTTCGCTGAGTTGCGCGGAGAACGCGGAGAAAAACCGGCGCAAATCTAAGATCCCTTAGAGTCTGCGCGGAACCAGCACGAAGCGATCGATTGCCGATCTTAGGAGCGGCGTCCGCGCGGGATGCATCCAGCCGAGATAGATCTGTCTATTTCTTACATTGACACTCATCGATTTCCGCGTTATTCCTAATTCACCCATGTCTTCCAGCGAAGCTTCGCTCGACCGCGCCCTGCACGCCATTGCCGACCCCACGAGGCGGCGGATACTGCACGCCCTGAAGCCCATCGAAGCCCCGGCCAAAGCAAACGCCACGGCTGCGCGTTTGTGTGCGGGGGACATTGAGGAGCGGGTGCGGCTCTCGCAGTCCACCATCTCGCACCACATGGCGATTCTGACGAAGGCGGGCCTGGTGGAGGCCTCCAAGCAGGGCCAGTGGCGCTGGTACCGCCGAAATGAAAAGGCGATTCGCGGGATCGTAAAGTCGCTGCGGCGGGAGTTGTAGCGGGCGTCTCTACGGGACGCGGTTCGGCTCTCCACTGCTTCACCCGCCAGTTGAACTGGCACTACTGTCAACCGTCCCTCTGGGACTCGCACCAGCTACGATCGTTGCGAGAAGAGCGATTCCAAATTTCCTAAGCCCACTTCGTCCCCTAGGGCGTGCCCAGCGCCCATTTCTCCAAATCTCCCGTCGACCGCAGGACACCCAGTTCGCTGCGCTCGAGTTCAAAGGTTACATCCTGCAAGGTGATGAAGCGCTCGCTGGCCTGCGAGCGGGCGTCATCAAGATCGTGAAGCGTTGCGGTGCCGGCATCGATGCGAGTCTGCGCTGCGGTCAGGCTTTTCTCGGCGATTTCATACTCCAGTTGGGCAACATCGCGCGCAGCTTGCATCTGCGCGACCGAGCGCTGCAGGCGCAGAGTCTCTTCGGATACCTGGTTGCGCGCGGCTTCCGCCTGCTTGCTCGCTTTCAAGGCGTCGATATCGGCTCCCTGAGCGCGAGAACGCTGCGACGCGTTGAACAGCGGGAATCGGATACTGACGCCGATGGTTGCGTTGTTCTGCTGGAAGCTGCTAGTCACGCACAAAACCTCACCAATCGGCGTGATACACGGTCGCGACGGAATGTAGTAATTCTGATAATTATTGAATTTGGAGAGCAAGGCATACTGCGCGGCGAAATCGACGCTGGGCCACAGAGTTCGATGCTCCGCTTGCGCGCGCAGATATTGCGCCCGCGCATGTTCCATAGCTGCTTGCACGGAAGGATTCGAAGCGGCTGCGTCTTGCGCCGGCGCCGGATTCTCTGCAGGCGCAGGTGCCGCCGGGATGGAGTCCGGATCGGTTTGTATGCTCGCGGCGGAAAGTCCGGTGAGCTTGGAGAGATGTTCGCGAGCCACGTCAGCCGCACCTTGTGCTTCGGCGATGCGCAGGCGGATGCGGGCGACCGAGAGGCGCGCCTTGGTTCCATCCAATTCGCTGTCGATCCCTTCCTTCACGCGCTCGGCGACTGCGGCCTGCATCTTGTTGGCGTCTTCATCGCTCTGGCGGAGGCGCGCCAGGCGCTGTTCCCACTTGGCGAGTTCGGCGTAGCTGAGAGCAGCATCCTGAATGATCTGGTTGCGTTCGTCTTTGGTTTTTAAAGAAGCGACGGCGGAATCGGCCTTCGCGGCTCGCATGTAAGAGCGCAGCTCAGGATGCAACAAAGCCGATTGTGCAGTCACATTGAACAGAGCCGGCGCCGATCCCTCGAGCGCCAGCGGAAAGCCGTAGGAATATCCCAGGCCGGCTCCAGTTGCGAGTTGCGGGATGTAGTTATTGCGAAGTTCCTGATAGCTCGCGGCGGCGCGCTGTTCATCTGCGGCAGCGATGGCGGCTCCGGTGGCATGGTTCAAGGCGAGTTCGACCACGCGCTTCAGGGAAACGGGCTCGGCCAGAAGTGAAGCAGGAATGAACAGGAAGGTCAAAATCCATTTTGCGGCGTGCGCGCCGCGCCAAGATGTTTTCATTGCGAGCCTTTCCAAGCGACACGGGAATGATTTCATGAGCAATTGGATGCCAGCGAGATTTTAAATGCACGACGGCGGAAGCACCACGCGGCGAATAGCGTTCTCAAACGCGAGACGTGAAGCACTCACCATCCGGAAATGGCTTCAGTTTTCCACGCGCTTCAAGTCTTCCTGTGCGCGCCGGTAGCCGTGGAACAGCGCGAGCGCCGCCCGATATTGTTCGGCGGCGGCGCGCCGGTCCCCTTGCTTCTCCAATACCTGGCCGAGAAAATCGTGCGCTTTGAAGGCCGGCCCTTCCTCTGCGGGGGACTCGAGATAGCGGCGAAGCAACCGGATTGCCTCGGGATAATCGCGGCCCAGATGCAGCAGCAGGCTTCCAGCGTCCATCAGAGCGTCGGGGCGATCGAGCGGGCTCGATGCCATAGTGCGAAGAGCTTGGTCCATTTCGAACAAGCGATCCGCATGCGCGAGAAACTGCGCCAAGTGCAGCCAGTGTTGTGCCGCTCCATGACTGGCTGCAATCGCGGCCTTGTACTCGAGCTCGGCTCCGGCAGCATCTTTATTGCGTCCGGCAACACGTGCCAGAATCCAGTGCGCCATCGCCGGATTCAGTGAAAACAATGCTTCCGCTTGCGCCCGGGCTTTGTCCTGGCCTCCGCCGACGATCGAAGGCGCTTGCAGATAGAACTCCGCCAGGTCGACGCGGGCTTCCCAGTTTTTAGGATCCAGTTGGACTGCGCGTTCGAACGAAGCGCGTACCTTTTTGGCTAAGCCTGCAGCGGAAAGGAATCCAACCCGCGACGCCTTTTCTCCATAAATGCGACCCAGCCAAAGATGGTAAAGACTATTTTGCGGATCCAGCTTGGTTGCGCGTTCACAGGCCGGAATGCCTCGGTCCCATTCCTCCATCATGAAATAGGCGCGACAAAGCAGGTTGTAGGATTCGGCGTCGTTGGGATCGCGGTCGATCTGGCGTTCCAGTGTCTGCACGGCTTCGTCAGCGCGACCGGTGGAAAGCATGTCCCTGGCAGAGTCCGCCTGGGCCGGCTTCAACATCGCGGCGAGCAGCAATAGGGGAAGCCAAACGCGCGCCACACTGCGACCCACGATCTGCATGCTCCGTCGCATGCCTTACGGAACAACCTTGACGGGAGCGCCATTGAACAGAGGTTTCGATTCTTCCGCGGGCAAGGCCACAACGTCGCCTTCGGAGAGGCCGGAGGTGATCTCAACGCGAGTCAGATTCTGCAGGGAAAACTCAATGGGCTGGTGCTTGACGTGATGATCGACCACTTTGAAAACGTACGGCTTGGCTTCGTCGATGCGCAGCGCATCGCGCTGCAGAGTGAGAACATCGTGGTGCTCGGCCACTACGATGGTCACGCCTACGTTGATGTTAGGCAGCAATCGCAAATCGTGATTGTCGACAATGCACGTGGTCTCGCCCACATTTCTTGAGACTCGCAGCTTCACCGTCGAGGGCACGGTGTTGACGGTGCCAGTCCAGGTTCGACCGGGCATCGCATCCCAAATGATTTCGACTTTTTGTCCGACCTGTAGCCGGCCCACGTCGGGCTCGTCGACAAAGGCGCGCACCAGCATGCGGGAGAGATCGGCTTCCTGCAGCAGGAGTTCGCCGTTCTGAACGTACGCTCCTTGCTTGACGGGAAGGGAATAAACCACGCCGTCGAACGGAGCCCGCACGCTCGACCGGAGCAATGCGTCTTCCGCAGCGTCGTAGGCTGCCTGTGCTTCCGCGCCTTCGGCCTCGATTCGCGCGGTCTCCGGCTTGGAGTAACGGTCTTTCTGTTTTTGCTCGGCCAGGGTCACGTCCGCCTGGGCGCGTTGCAGAGTGTCCTGCGCTTGTTGAACTTCGCCCGGAGATGCGGCGCCTTCCTGTTGCAGCCGGCGATAAGCATCAAGATTACGCTGAGCCAGATCGCGGGCGCTGCGCGCCTTGATGAGTTGGGAATTTAACGTCAGAACTTCTTCCTGAGTGCCCCCCGTTGCGAGTTCCGCCTGGTTGGCTTGCGCCGTTTTCACCTGAGCCTGAGCGCGGGCCGCCTGTGTGCGGATGTCGGCGTCATCCAACTGGAATAGAAGTTGGCCCTTGCGCACATGGTCGCCCTCCTTAACCAGCAGGCGTTTTACCGTTGTCGCAATGGGTGCGTGTGCCTCGAAGTTTTGAATGGGCTCAACCTTGCCGTTAGTGGAAACCAGGCTGCGGATCGGACCGCGCTCAACGGTGGCTACGCGTACTTTCAAGGGACTCTGGTGAAAATAGGAATAGAGCAAGACCAGAATCGCCAGCACGGCGATAGCGGACCAGGTCCAGCGGCCGCGAGACGGATTTTTCGAATTGTTCGTCGATGCCAACCGGTATGCTTTCAGGATGCGGCAGGTAATTCTGTAAGTAGTAATTTACCATTGCGGAGGCCGCGGACACACAAAGAGCAACGCTCCAGGCACGGTACTGGTTGGATGCGGGCCGCTCGCCTCAAGGTTCAGCGCTGGCAGACGTTACAATAAAAACATGAGTGAATTGCCCCGTTATACGCCTGAACACGCGGCTGCCGGCCTCGATACCAAGTTTCCGGAGATCGAGATTTGGCCGAATCAATTTCCCGGCTATGAGATTGTGGTGGATGATCCCGAGTTCACCTCGGTCTGCCCGAAGACCGGGCTGCCGGATTTTGGAGTGCTGGCTATTCGCTACATGCCCGACAAAAGCTGCCTGGAGTTGAAGTCGCTGAAGGAGTATCTGCAGTGCTACCGCAATCTGGGGATCTTCCAGGAGAACGTCGTCAACCAGGTTCTGGAAGACGTGGTGAAGTGGGCAAAGCCAGTGTGGGCGGAGGTGAGAGGCGAATTTCGTCCGCGCGGCGGGATCTCGACCACGATCATTGCGAAGTGGCCGCGGCCCACGGGGCGAGGGCGTTCGGAATAGGCGCATGTCCTTTGCCAACCCAGCTTGATCCGTCGGCGTGCTATATTCGCTCGACCGTGGCCAAGACTAAGCTCTACCCGAAGACCGCGTTAGCGCTGCTAACTGCGCTGAATTTGTTCAATTACATTGATCGTTCCGTGCTGTTCGCGGTGCAGGATCCTGGTCAAGAGCGAATTTCATCGCAGCGACGCAGCCTTCGGATATCTAACCAGCGCATTTCTTGGCTTTTCTACATGTTCGCAGCGCCATTCATGGGGCCGCTAGCGGATCGCTATTCGCGGAAGCTCGGTGATCATTGCGGGCGCGATGTTTGGAGCGGGCTACGTTGCTGACCGCAGTTACGCACGACTTTACCGGATTTGCTCATTCGCCACACGCTGGTCGGAATCGGCGAGGCCACTTTCGTGATCTTGTCGCCGACATTTCGTGGCGGACATGTTTCGCGGAAAATCATCGTGGCCGCATTATGGGCGTTTTTTACCTGGCAATTCCGGTAGGCACGGCGGCCGGATACGTTCTCGGCGGTTATCTGGGCTCGGCATTATGGCTGGCGATTTCCATTTTATGTCGAGCGGCTGCGCCGGGCATTTCTGTTGGCACTGCTGTTGCTCTTTATTCCTGAACGAGCCGGAGCGCGGCCAGTTCGATTCGCAGACGAAAACGCCGGAGCGAGCGACCATCTCGGGACTGGCGACGTAATCCGGCGTTTCTGACCTCCACCCTCGGCATGGCCACGATGACCTTTGCACTAGGCGGGCATTCAGGTCTGGATTCCGAAATTTCTGTATAGCGAGCGCGGCTACAGCTCTGGAGGCCAGCCAACATATGTGTTTGGTATCAGTATCGTGCGTCGATGGCATTGTCGCCTCACTGGCAGGAGGATGGCTTGGGACTATCTGCTTCCGCGCCTGAGGGCTTCGTATTATCTGGTGTCGGCAGCGACCATGTTTCTCGGAATTCCCGTCATGATTGTGGCGCTATTTGTGAAAGGGCCTCTGATGATGCCCGCTATCGGGTTGCAGCCGTTATTTCTGCTGTTCTAATACTGCTCCGCTCAACGCGGCGGTCATCAATTCTGTTGGCGCGCATATTCGCGCCGATCGCGCTGGCGGTCAACATTTTCATTATTCACCTGCTCGGCGACGTGCCGTCGCCGACCTGATCGGCTAGGTGTCGGATAAACGCTCGCTGCAGACGGCATTTCATTCTGCCGGTGATCGCCATCGCACTTTCCTCTGCCATACTGTTTTATGGGATGAAGTTTGCGCCGGCGGTGGCCCACGGCGCTTCCGACGCAGCAGGGAAGACTTCAGGTTGATTTATTTTTATTGGATTGCAGGCACAATTCTGGCGCTGGCGTGGCTCTCCCGCATTGTGGATGCCGCGCTGGGCATGCCGAGCGTGGCCGATGTTTCTCGCCCGGAGTGGGATCGCAATCCCGTTTTGCCCGGCGGCAATCCTCGCGTTTCCATCATCGTCCCCGCCCGCAATGAAGCCGAGACCATTGAGCAAGCGCTGAACACTCTGCTTGCGCTCGACTATGACAACTATGAAGTGATCGCGGTGAATGACCGGTCGACCGATTCGACGGGGAAGATTCTGGAGAGGGTTGCCGCGATACAGAGTCAAAATCCCCAGCTCTCGCAAAGGACGCGAGAAACTGGCCACCCGGCTTTTCGGGTGATTCATCACAGCGAACTGCCTGCCGGATGGTTGGGAAAAACGCATGCCATGTGGACGGCGGCGAATCAAGCGACCGGTGACTGGCTGCTCTTCACTGACGCCGACGTTCTGTTCAAACCCGATTCATTGCGGCGCGCGCTGGCCTATGCGGAATCGGTGCCCGCCGATCATGTTGTGTTGTTCCCCCAGATGATCATGAAACGGCCGGGCGAGTTCATGATGATTGCCTTCTTTCAAACCATGTTCATGTTCGGCCACCGCCCCTGGAAAGTGGCCGACCCCAGCACCGACGATCACATGGGCGTGGGCGCGTTCAACCTGGTGCGGCGACGTGTTTATGACGCTGTGGGAACCTACGCGGCTCTGCGCATGGAAGTGCTCGACGACATGAAGCTGGGCAAGGTCGTGAAGCAGGCCGGATTCGCCCAGCGCAATGTCTTTGGCGGCGACCTGATCTCCCTGCGATGGGCTGAGGGTGCGATGGGGATCGTCAATAATCTGACGAAAAACTTTTTTGCCGTGCTTTCGTTTCAATGGTGGCGCACGGTGATTTCAGCATTCGGATTGGCCTTCCTGAATTTCGGGCCCTTTCTGGGCATTTTCCTGGCACACGGATGGGCGCGCGCGCCTTTCGCCGTGGCATTGGCTTCGATGTTCGCGATTTACATCGGGATGTCGTGGCGGTCTGCGGTACCGCCGTATTACTTCCTGCTGCATCCGGTCAGCACGACGCTGTTCATCTACACGCTTCTGCGTTCCATGTTCCTCACGCTGAGGAACGACGGAATCGTCTGGCGGGGAACCAAATATCCGCTCGCGGAGTTGCGCAAAGGAATGGTGTAGGACGGCGGGGGATCAGTGGCCAGAACAGGGCAAACGAGGGACTGAGAACTCAAGTCTGAGAACTCAGAACTGAGAACTCAGAACTGAGAACTGCACTCTCTAGCTTGCGCGCTCCAGGCGGCGCCCGAAAATCATCTCTCGCAGCCGTAACGCATTCGCTGCGGCGTATCCTGCCTGGTCGTTGTCAAAATAAAAGTAAATAGCTTTGAGTTCCTTGGCCCAGGCCTCAACCTGCCGCGCCCATTCGGACAATTGCTGTTCGCTATAGCTGCCCTGATACTTGCCGCTCTCCGGGCCATGTAGGCGCACGTAGGTGAAGTTTGCGGTCACAGAAAGCGGCGATCGATATCCCGCGAGTTCGTAGATGCAGAACCCGGCATTGAATTCGCGCAGGATGCTGTCCACTTCCGGAGTGATCCAGGAGAGCTCGCGAAACTCGAAAGCATAACGCACGTCCCGCGGCAAAATCCGCAGAAGGTTTCGCAGGCGCTCTGGATTCACGCGCCACTTGGGCGGAAGCTGGAACAACATTGGGCCGAGTTTAGCGCCCAGGTGCACGGCCCGAGGCAGCAGGTTGTCGACCGCGTTTTCGGGATCTTTCAACTTCTTGTTGTGGGTAATGAATCGGCTGGCCTTGACTGAAAAAATAAAATTGTCTGGAGTCGCGTCGCGCCAGCTTTCAAAAGCTGTGACCGTTGGCAGGCGATAGAAGCTGTTGTTCAGCTCCAGCGTATCGAAGTGTTGCGTATAAAAATCGAGCATCGCGGCGTCAGGCATCTTCTGCGGATAGAACGGGCCTTTCCAATGTTTGTAATGGAAGCCGGAGGTTCCGATGCGAATATCGCACGCCATGCGCTTTATGGATGTCTGTGTAGCCAGTGGATGTTGCCTTTGGATGCTTACGCTTGCTCGTCGATCACTGTGGCTCCGGACCTTCGGCATCATTGCCATAAGTCGCTGTCGGGTTGGGCGCGGCCTTGACTTTGGCTGGTTTCTTGGTTGGTCGCAGCCGTCCGGCGCTGTAGTGGCCGCGATTCTCTACGTCGTAATTCTTCGGCAGTGGAGGAATCATCGCGGCGCCTCCAGTAATCTGGCTGATGTGGTTCAGGACAATCTCCGGCCGCCCGTCGTAGAGCTTGACGGCGCCATGAATCTCGATGGTGCGTCCCGCCAGCCGCCGCACGTCGCCCACATCCTTCAATCCGGACGGGAAGACGACTACGGAGAAAGGGCAGGCCATCTCGTCCTCGCAGTAATCGAGGAAATGCACGCCTTTATTTCCGATCCTTATCTTTAGAACTTTCCCTTCTACGCACTTCGTTTCGCCGACGTGCTGGCGGGCTTCGTGAATGGCAATGCAGTTGGAAGCGGACAGTAAAGGAGCGCACGTGATAATCACGCAGGCGAGAATGAAGAGCAGGACGTATCGCGACATGCCTCGATTGTAGGAATGCCGCCGCGGGAAGTCTCGGATGGAAGGAAGAAAATTCGCCAGTCGTCCCGGAATGAAACTGCGCGAAGTCCCCACTTCTCGCGAAACACGCGAGAAATGGGGCACCCTTGGCTAGCGCACAGGTCTCACCAGCACGGGCAACGCAGCTACTTGAAGGACTTGACGGCAGCGGCTTCGTCGTCTTTCACGTCGAAGACGGTGTAGAGCTTGGTAATCTGCAGCAGGTCGTTCACTTTTTTGGTCAGGTTGAGAAGTTTCAGTTCGCCGCCCTGATTCTTGGTAGTGGTAAAGGCGCTGACCAGTTCACCGATGCCAGAGCTGTCGATGTAGTTGACATTCTGCAGGTTCAGCACAATCTTCTTGCTGCCCTTCGCCAGCGCATCGCGCACCGTGTCGCGCAGCACGACGCTGCCCTCGCCTAGGGTGATGCGGCCGCTGCAATCGATAATTGTGACTCCGTCCACCTGCCGACTGCTTACCTTCATGCTCACTGGGAAGCCTCCTTGCCGCCCGCGGGTGTGCCGCGGACGTGCTTGATTAGTTTGAGTTCGGTGCCCGTTTGCGAGGGCCGGATTTCGACCACATCCATAAACGAGCGCATAAGAAAAATTCCGCGTCCTGAAGTCTTGAGCAGATTCTCCGGCGCGAGCGGATTGGGAATCTTGCTCAAATCCATTCCCGGACCCTGATCGCGAATCGTGATGATCAGGTCGTCGCCCGCGCGTTCAAAGGCGAGTATTACTTTTTTGTCGGGAGCGTAGGCGTTGCCGTGCAAAACGGCGTTGACCGCGCCTTCGCGCACGGCCATGGAAATTTGCATGACTTCATCGTCGGCGAAACCGAGTTCGGTCGCGATGATGGAGGCCTTCTCCTCCGCATTGTCGATCGTCTCCAACGAGGAGTCGAGCGTGTACGAGACCCGTTGCTCGGTCATGGCCATGGACGAAGTGAACAGCGATTATAAGGCCTGAATGGCTTTTGGTGCACCGCAGCCGCCGCAGGCGCTCGCCAGAAGCGATTCCCAGCGAATGCGGTAGTTTGCCTGTCGGATGGCTGAGTTGTCAATGTGAGTGGCGAATTGGCGGGATTCGTAAACCGTGAACCACGAAGGGCACGAAGGTTCACGAAGGAGATCCTACAGTGGAGATTGCGTCCTTGGCGGTGATGGAGTTGATTTCCTTCGTGGACCTTCGTGTCCTTCGTGGTGATTGCCCTCCTATTCAGGACATATAATCTGGCCTCGTGGCATCGAACCTGAGAGCGCGGCTGTGGCGAATATTCTTCGGCGCGATTCTTGCCGTGATTGCAGCGGCCGCCCTCGCGTATGGGCTGGACTATTCCGTCTTCCGCATCCGCGCCTCGACCAACCGGAACGCCTACGGTTCGGTGACCGTGAACCATTACTATGCGATCCTGCAGAAAAACGGGAAGACCCAGTTCATCTTCGATCCGCCGCAGGCGCAGACCTGCGTTCACGCCCTGTTTCCGCATGAGGGATGGCTGCCATGCTGGTATTTGACGCGGCATCCCGACCGGCGCACCGATATCTAAACAATGACAGGCTACAATGGTCGGTCACTGCTGCGACCGTCGAGCCGGCGATCCGAAAGGGAACCCATGTTCAACAAAACGGTTATCAAACTGATGCGGTATGGATGTGCCTTTGTCGCCTGCTTAGCCCTGAGTTGCGCGGCGGTCGCCGCCTCCGGCCAGTCCGATGCCCGGTTGCAGAAGGCTTATCGCTTCCAGCAGGGCGGATGGACCTATGTTCATCTGGAAGGATCGCCGTCGGACATCGGCTTTCAGCACGGCTATCTGCTGGCGCCCGACATTGCCGACGCCTTCGCTGCCATCAAGATGTTTGACACGCATGCCACGCAGCGCGACTGGGAGTTTTTCCGCACCACCGCGAAGCAGATGCTGTGGCCGCACATCGATCGCCGAATATCGGCAGGAGCTGCAAGGCATCGCCGATGGCGTGAAGGCGCACGGCGTCGATCTCGACGTCTACGACATTGTCGCGCTCAACGCGTTCGAGGAAGTTCCCGACTACTATGTTCCCTGGCTGAACAAGCAGCAGAAGTCCGCCAAAGCTCCGAAGCTGGCCGCGCCCGGAAACTGCAGCGCCTTCATCGCCACCGGCAGCATGACCAAGGACCATCAGATCGTGATCGCCCACAATAATTGGACCAGCTACCTGGCGGGCGAGCGCTGGGTAGTGGTCTTCGACATCCAACCAGAACACGGCAACCGGATTCTGATGGACGGCTTTCCCGGCGTGATCACCAGCGACGACGATTTCGGCGTGAACTCCGCCGGCATGATGATCACCGAAACGACGATCACGCAGTTCGAAGGCTGGGATCCGAACGGCAAGCCGGAATTCGTGCGCTCGCGCAAGGCTCTGCAGTACGCCGACAACATTGACGACTATGTGCGAATCATCAAAGAAGGCAACAACGGCGGCTACGCCAACGACTGGCTCATCGGCGACCGCAAGACCGGAGAGATCGCGTACCTCGAACTCGGCCTGAAGAACACGCCGCTGTGGCGCACGAAAGATGGATACTTCGTCAGCTCAAATTTCGCGCGCGATCCGAAATTAATTCACGAAGAGACGACCTTCGATCCCAACGACGCTTCGTCCTCGCCCAACGCCCGGCATACTCGCTGGGAAGAACTCATGAAGCAGTCCAAGGGCAAGGTTGACGTGAATATGGCGGAGCAGTTTCTTCTCCGACCATTTCGACAGCTTCGAAAAGAAAGAGGCACGCCAACGAGCGCGCCTTGTGCGGCCACGTCGACGCATCTTCGCGCGGCATAAAGGAGTGGGGATGGGATGCCTACAATCCCGGCGGTGCGGTGCAGGGCAAAGCCACCGACAGCGCCATGACCGCAAAAATGAGTTTCGTGGCCCGCGCCGGACATCCCTGCGGAGCGGACTTCCTTGCCGCCGATTTTCTGGAACATCATCCCGAGTACGCCTGGCAGAAACCGCTACTGCATGACATGAAAGCCGGCCCGTGGACGGTGTTTACTTCAGGGCAGAAGCAAGGACAGGCAGGAACGATGGCAGGAAATTAAATGGCGGAGAGGGTGGGATTTGAACCCACGATACCCGTTAAGGTATGTCCGCTTTCGAGGCGGATCGTTTCAACCACTCACGCACCTCTCCGGAAAAAGCTGTCAGCTTTCAGCCGTCAGTTTCAGCCACCCCCAGATTCCTCGCTGCGCTCGGAATGACAGGCGCCGGGTGAGGATTTGGCAACGACTAACGACGGTCTCTAACGACTAACGCCACGCTAACGACCGCCGGCTAACGACGGCTTCTAAAGAACGTTTGCAATACTTCTGCGCTACGGCCGGCCAGAACTCCGCCGCGAACCTCGATCTTGTGGTTCAGTTGCGGATGGTTCACTACTCCCAGCACCGAATGTACCGCGCCCGCTTTTGGGTCGTCCGCGCCATAAACCAGGCGGTGAATGCGGGCATGCACCATCGCTCCGGCGCACATGGCGCACGGTTCAATTGTAACAAACAGGTCGCAGTCTTCCAGACGATGGTTACCAACCGCGGCACCGGCTTCGCGAAGCGCCATGATCTCGGCGTGCGCGCTGGGATCGGAATCCGCAATGTTGCGGTTCCATCCCCGGCCTACAATGCATCCGTCACGTACGACGACCGCGCCAACCGGAACCTCTCCGGCTTCCAGAGCTCGCTGCGCGCAGCGGAGGGCTTCTTCCATCCAGATTTCATCAGAGGGAAGCTTGTCGGGAGCGGTCTTAGGTGCTAGGTCCTGGGTCTTGGACGGGCCGGCTACGGCTGTTTTTTGTAGGGACACCAGAAGTGCGCTCCGCTCCGTATTTTACCGTGTGGGACAGGAATGCAGGAATCGACGGCGGTACGGGAGACTTACGGGCAAGCCGCCGACCTTCAGACTGGGTTTTAAATCATGCTCAGCACGGTCCGCACCGCTTCCGGCAGCACCGCGTGGACAACTGCCGGGATCACGATTCGTACGACCGGATAGGCAATCACGACCGCAGGCATGACTAGCAACAGCCAGACTCGCGTCGAAAGATTCGTGAAGTGTGCCTTCATCGCATCCCCTTTGCTAAGAATACGGATGGACCGCCGGAAAAGTTCCGTCAACTCTCCCGCCGGTCCCTAGCCTTAAGACCGCGCTGTCGGGTTAGACGTTCGAGAATAAAAACGGTCAAAGAGCAATATTATTAAGGAGTGCCGACTGGGCCCCGGTTTTAAGTGGTGGTCAGTTTGAGATCCAGCCTGCCTTGACCAGCATTTCGAGCGCGACGTCGGTCAACGAGCGATTCTCGTTTGCGACAGCAAAGTCTTCTAATCGGGCACGGTCGAGGATGTCATTCAATGTTGCAACCCGAGCAACATATTCGTGTTGCGACATCCCTGATTCGCGCATCTCTACGCGTCGCTTCATGGCTTCGATGCTCGCGGTGAGACGGCAGACGATCGTGTGTGCAGCCGGAAGAATCTCCCGAAAGAGTCTTAGCTGAGCACCGTTCTCGATTGCACGTGCCACTAAGAATCGCTGCACCCCGAAGTCGGCATAGTTCCTGCAGATACATCGAAGGTTGGCGTGCATCACCGCGTCGCTTCTGTCTGCGGAGGGAAGATGAGCAAGACCGAGCGCATCCAGGTCGATTGCCGCGTGAACAATCTGGCGTTGAGCAAGAATATCCGACGCTTCGCCCATCACAGCTGTCTTGCCGGCTCCCATTGTGCCCGTAATGATCAGTAACGATTCCGTAAGCCCTCCATCATTGTTCGACTTTTTCATGCTTCCACGGCCAGCGCGAAGAAGAAACCGTCAAACTGCGCACCACACGGTTTGGGCGATTCCCCGGATAATGGTAAGCTAACCCTCTATGGGCATGCCGAGCCTGCTCCGCAAAGTGTTCTTCGTCGACCTGCTACAGGGATTGAAGGTTACCTTCCGCTACCAGGATCCCAAGGAAATTTATACCGAGCAGTATCCGCTGGAGCGGCCGCAGGTGGCCGAGCGATATCGCGGAGCGCCGCGGCTCAACGTCAATCCCGACACCGACGAGACCATGTGCATTGCCTGCGACCTGTGCGCGCTGGCCTGCCCCGAGCATTTGATTGTGGTCTCGAGCGAGCGCAACGAAAAAACCCGCCGCAAGGAACTCACCAACTTTACTTACGATCTGAGCCGCTGCATGTTCTGCGGGCTGTGCGAAGACGCTTGCCCCACCGACGCGCTCGAACTGACGCAGGACTTTGAGATCGCCAGCTACACGCGCGACGGCTTGATCTGGGATCGCGAGACGCTGGAAAAAGGCCCGCAGCCGACGTTGTACCAGAAGTAGAGATTCCCCTGATTCGCTGCACAAGGCTTTCACCGCAGAGTTCGCAGAGAGACCTCGGAGAACGCTGAGACCATCAAGAACAAGAGAAGTGCAGAGACTTCTCGGCGCACCACTACTCGCCTTGCCGCGCCGCCAGCTTTTTCTCCGGCAGAAAGTACATGGCTGGAATCAGCGCGAAGATAAAAAACGAAGCGAAAATCGAGACATAGGCCAGCGGAACCGACAGCAGGTAGAGCAGTCCGGAAAAAGCATTCTTGCGCTGGATGGAACTGTGATATTCCGCTAGCCCCGAATCGAGACGATCCTGCTCGACCAGAATGATTCGCAGCAGGTAGAACGCCGATGCAGCACATGGCAAGGTCCAGGCCATAAAGTGCGACCGCCATGGGCTCGCGATAATTCTTTCCCAGATAGTCGGTGACGAACGGCACCAGCGACATCCAGAAAAGCAGATACAGGTTGCTCCACAACAGCCGCGCCGTGACCTCGTGAACGGCATGGATCATGTGATGGTGATTCACCCACATGATCGCCACCACCAGAAAACTCAGCGCGTAGCTCAGGAAAATTGGCGCCACTTTCCACAAGGCCGCGAGCGTGGGCTGCGATGGCGCATGCAACTCCAGCACCATGATCGTCACGATGATGGCGATCACGCCATCGCTGAACGCTTCCAGTCGGCCTGTGGTCATTTCGGACATTCGGGCTCTCAGCTGTCAGCTCTCAGCCGTCAGCCAAATCCAAGTTGCGCCTCACCATGCGCAGCAAATAATGTACACCCCGGGCTTTTAGGATTTGGCTGAAAGCTGAGAGCTGAAAGCTCACGCCGGGCTGCTGCTGCGTCATGCAGTGCATCGCGCCCAGGCCCCAGATGAAGTCTCCGGAATAGATCGGCACGATCTCGCGAGTAGGGAAGAGCTGAGCCAGCGTGTTGAGCGCGATGCGGTCGTTGGGACGATTGAAGACGGGCGCGAGCACCACTCCGTTCGCAATGTAAAAGTTGGCGTAGCTGGCGGGAAGGCGGCGGCCTTCGAACACTACCGGCTGCGGCATCGGAAGTTCGACGATGGTCAACTGGCTTGCCGTTCTGGTCGCGTGCGGCCTGCAGGCGGCGCAGGTTGGCGCGCAGCGGAGCGTGGTTCTCGTCTTTCGAATTGGGCTCGACCATGGTGACGACCGTGTCGCGCGAGACGAAGCGGGTCAGGTCGTCGACGTGGCCGTGGGTGTCGTCGCCGACGATGCCGCGTCCCAGCCAGATGGTGTGCGGCGCGCCCAGATAATCGGCGAAAGCTTTTTCGTAGTGGACTCGCGCCATGTGCGGATTGCGTTCCTGCACTTTGCTGAGCAGGCATTCTTCGGTGGTGAGAATTGTGCCCAGTCCGTTGACGTCGATCGAGCCGCCTTCGAGCACCATGCGCGCGCCCATCGCGACCGCGGCGAATCTCCTTGGCGTGCGCGGCTTTCGCCATCAGGCTGCCGATCTTTTCGTCGAACCGCCAGTTGGAGTATTTAGCCCAGGCGTTAAACCGGAACTTGATGGCCAGTCGCTGGCCCTCAGGGGCTGAAGCCCGCGTCTTTTTTGTGTGCTGATTGGCACGAGTGAACTCATGCCCTTCCCGGTCTTCGCGGGAGTGATGTTCGAGTGGACGATGTTCGCGGGATTGATGTTCATGTGGGGACAGCCGCCCTCGGTTGTCCGGCCAGGCAACGCCCCGCTGCGGCGCCAGAAAGATGCAGCCGGAGTCTCGCAGCCAGACGCGGTTGGTCGGCCAGTGGTGAAAGTGAACGTTGGCGGAAAGAGCATCCGCTCGCTTCAGAATCTTGCGAGCTTGTCTGCGCCGCAGCCACGTTGTTGACGATCAGTTCGACGCGCTCGTGCTTCGCCAGATTGCGAATGATCTCAGCATAGACCCACGGGATCGGCTCAAACTTTCCCGGCCAATCCCCCTGATGGTGCGGCCATGCCAGCCATGTCGCGGCGTGCAGTTCCCATTCCGCGGGCATACGATAGCCGAGCGCCAAGCTTGGCGTCGCTCAAATTATTGCTTGAAGGTCGGCGGGGGGATTTGGCCACGGGGAAAGTTTCCTAGTCCAATAAGCGGTTGGTGATGGGAGCGTAGGCGTCGATGCGGCGGTCGCGCAGAAAAGGCCAGTTGCGGCGAATATCTTCCAGCGCTTTCAGATCCACGTCGCCGACCAGAATTTCTTCGCGGTCGTGCGACGCTTCGGCCAGCACGCGGCCGAAGGGATCGCAGAAGAACGATCCGCCCCAGAATTCGAGTCCCTGGCCGGGAGCGGATTTGCCGCGAATGTTGCCGGTTTCAAAGCCGACGCGATTCACGACCGCGACATAGACGCCGTTGGCGATGGCGTGCGACGCGCTGAATGGTGCGCCAGGCATCGTGCTGGGCCACGCCGAACTCGGCCTTCTCCGCGGGATGCCAGCCGATCGCGGTGGGATAGAACAAGTATGTGCGCTCCCTGCAACGCGGTCAGCCGCGCGCCTTCGGGATACCACTGGTCCCAGCAGACGAGCGTGCCCAGGCGCCCGGCGCTGGTGTCGAGCGCGCGAAAGCCGAGATCGCCGGGAGTGAAATAGAACTTCTCGTAATAAAGCGGATCGTCGGGAATGTGCATCTTGCGGTAGAGGCCGCGCAGCGAGCCGTCGCTGTCGAAGATGGCCGCGGTGTTGTGATAGACGCCGGCAGCGCGCTTCTCGAAAAGCGAAGCGATGAGCACGACTCCGTTGCTGCGCGCGGCGGCCGACAACTTCTCGCTAGAGGGTCCGGGAATGGTTTCCGCCAGATCGAACAGCGAATGATCTTCGCGCTGGCAGAAATATTGCGTCTGAAAAAGTTCGGGCAGGCAGACGACCTTGGCGCCGCGCCCGGCGGCGTCGGCGACGCGGCCGATGGCCTTCTCCAGATTCTGTTCCGGCTCCGGGCCGCACGACATCTGCACCAGGGCCACGCGAAATTTTTCAGGCGGCAAGCTTCAGACCTCCACGAATCAATATATAACAGTCCTCTGTGCATCTCTGTGTCCTCTGTGGTTGAAAGAAAAGCTGAACTACAGAGGGCGCAGAGTTCCACAGTGGAGACCACTTCAGGTCCCAGCGGTGTTTTGATTTGCGGCGAAGACGCGCGCCAGGCGCGGATTGCCCGCGGTGAGTTGTTCGAGACGCTTGACTATTTCGGGCGAGGGCATCGATCGCAGGATGGCTTCGATGGCGGTTTCGGCGTCGAGCGATTCCGTGCGCACTTCTTCGAGCAGAAATTCCAGCGCCGCATCTTGCCGCGTGAGCGCGATTGCGGAGAGCAGAACCGAACGCCACCACGGATCGTTCGCTCGCGTGAAGTGCTCCTTCAGCGTCTGGAAACCTTCGGGAGAATGTGTGCCCGCAATCGCGAGCGCCGCTTCGGCGGCATTATCGTCGGCGCTCGCAAGGAAGCGCGCAGCCCACGGAATCGCCTTCGCACCCTCCAGTCGCAGGATTCCGCTGTAACAGGCGCCCAGCACTTCGGGCTCGTCGGCGCCGAGGATGGCTCGCAGGCGAAGTAGCAGCGACGCAGGAGGCGAGCCAACTTGCTCGATGGCTCGCATGACCTCGGTTCGCACCGCTTTGTCTTTGTCGCCCGCGAGTTCGATCAGATGGGTTAGCAAGGCGGCATCAGTGAGGCTGCGGCACTGCACCAGCGCCAGGGCGCAGGTGGCGCGCAGCGTTCCCGCAGTGTCGGACTGGCCTCCCCAGACCGGCTCGTTCTGGATGTGATGCATGCCGCGAAGATAAACTTCCGGCTCCTGATGATCGAGCGCGAACAGCGCGCGGCTGATCGCGTTCTTGGCCCAGCATTGCGGATCGGTCTTGACGGCATCGTCGAAGAAGCGGTCGAAGGCGGTGAGCATGTCGGGGATTAGCTGCGACATGCGGAATTCGCGAACCAGGTCGGCGGCTTTGGCCACAATGAAGTTGTTGCGGTGGGCCAACGCTTTGCGCAGAGGCTCGACGCGAAACGCTTCTGGTTGCTGGCGGAGAGCGTCGAGCGCGGCGAGTTGATCTTCGAAGCTGCGCTTGCCGGCCATGCATGGAGTTTAGCTGAGGAAAGGCGAGTCGAGCTTCGCTCGACTGGACGGCCCCTTCGACTCCGCTCAGGGCAGGCGATAGGCTGCCGTCCCGACATAACCGACCCCTGACAGCCGAAGCGGCTGTCTCTACGTGGTTTCGTGGCGCGTGGCATGCTGCTATGTGGTTCCTGTAGAGTAGTGGGTCGGATACAAAGAACAGGACATGCTTGGGGAGGTTCGCATTGAAACACGGCAATCATCATTCGAAAGATTCGGGTCAGGCGCATGGCGGTGAGGGCAAAGACCGTCATCTGCACAATCCGATCGAAGACCGGCTGATTCCGCTGGAGCCGCTCGATCTGGCGAAGGTGCGGTCGATTGACGATCTGGTGCGCGCCATGGCCAAGACGGCCTTTACCGGACGCCAGCTCGGCGAGGCCGCCGACGTGCTCGAGGCGATGGCGCTCGACGAAGACGCATTCATCGTGATGACTCTGGCCGGCGCGATGACCGTCGCCAAGCAGGGACTGATTGTCACCGAGTTGATCGATCGCGGCATTGTGAATGCGATCGTCTCCACCGGCGCGCTCATGGCTCACGGATTGGTCGAGGCAACGGGACGGGCGCACTTCCGCGCCAATCCTGAGGTTTCCGACGAGGAGCTTTACGAGCAGGGATACAACCGCGTCTACGACACGCTGGAGCCGGAGCAGAATCTGGACGACGTTGAAGAAGTGATGGCGGCTGTGCTTGAGGCCTGGGACCACAACGAAGTCATGTGCTCTTACAAGCTGAATCACGCCATCGGCGCGTACCTGGCGAAGCGCGACAAAGGGCAGCGCGGAATTCTGAAGTCGGCGTATCGAGCAGGGTGTGCCCGTGTTCGTGCCAGCGTTCAGCGACTCGGAGTTGGGCCTCGATACGGCACTAAACAATCGCCTGCGAGAGTCGACGGGAAGACACAAGATCCGCTTCGATCCGTTCGAAGACCTGGAGCATTTTGCGGCGACGCTGCTGCGGCAGAAGAAGCTTGGGATCTTCACCATTGGCGGCGGCGTGCCGCGCAACTGGTCGCAGCAGTTTGGGCCGTTCATCGAACTGCGGCACCGGCGGCTGGGCGAGAATGTGCCGCTGAAGCGCTATCACTACGGGCTCAGGATTTGCCCGGAGCCGGTGTATTGGGGCGGACTCTCGGGCAGTCCGTACAGCGAGGCGATCTCGTGGGGCAAGTTCGTGCCGCCGTCGGAGGGCGGGAAGTTTGGCGAGGTCTTTGTGGACGCCACCGTCGGGCTGCCAATCATCGTGGCGGCCGTGCTGGAGCGGTTGGATAAGGCGCAAGAAGGGCGGCGCTCGGAAGGGCGCAAAGGCAAGTTCCAGAAAATAGGGACTGGATAGACGGAACTACCCCTCGGAATTTGGCTCGGGTTCAGCTTTTGGTTCGGAAGATGACGCTGGCGGCGGCTTAGGCCGGGCTTTCGCACGTGTCGGAATCTTGAGACGCGAACTCGGGGGATTTGTTCTCTTGAGCTTCCTGGTTGTTGCTCCGCATGCGGCGATACAGCGGAGCAAGAATACTGTTTCCAAGTACTTCCGACTCTGCTTGAAACCAATCCTGTAAGGCTTGGCCCTCTTCCTGACCGCGAGTTTCATAGAGCTGCTTGGCGCGGGATCGCACCTTTCGCTCGACGAGATTGCACCATCAGGGTTTGCTGCTTCTTTCTGCGTGTTTCGAGGTCCACTGCTAGTCTCTCTTTCGTGTCTTTCCTACTACAGCTATGATAACCGATTCCTGTTAACGAAAGGTTACATCCGGTGATGCGGGCGGTTACCAAAGTTTTACTCCCTCTGGATATATTCTTTCTTTCAACGCCAAGTAGATTCAGATAGTTAGGAATTGATCCAAATAAGAAAGGAGTGGTAGGCCTGTGGATTCTGATTGCGTTCCTCGTAGAGTAGTCATTTTTCGGTCCCCGGACGAATGCGTCCGAGGCCACGTGGTTCGTCTTGCGGCTAGGTGTCTTAGTCGAAGATCAATACGGCCGAGGCGATCACTGTGGTCCAGAGGGCGCGTTTGTCGCCTACGGCGGATTGGGTGACGTTGGCGGTGCGGACGATTTTGTTGGAGAGGCGGTAGATCTGTTTTTTTTCGTCCCAGGAGCGGTCGGGATCGAATTCGACGTTGAGGGTGGTGGCGAGCATTTCGGCGGCGAGTTCTTCGGCGTATTCTCCGGCGGCGTCTTCGGTTTCGCCGAAGGAGTGGTGCTCGCTGAGATAGCCGTAGGTGTTGCGGTCGGCGGGAATGGCGACACCGATCGAGGAGGCGAGCAGGCGGTGCGGCTCGCGGGTGGAATTTTCGGCGACCACGGCGAAGACGACTTCGCCGGGATGGAGATATTTCACGCCTTCTTTGCGGGCGAGCAGCTTGCAGTTGGGCGGAAAAATCGAGGAGACTCGAACCAGATTCTGAGCGGCGATACCGGCGTCACGCAACGCCAATTCGAACGAAGTCAAACGCTCGCGGTGTTTCCCCACTCCCTTGGTAAAGAAAATCCGCTTCGGAACCATGTCTTTGCCCAATTCGCTAATCCTCCGAAAAAGAAAAATTGAGTGTCGAGAATGCACAATCTAACACAATCGTTTGTGACGGGAATGTGAATTTGCAGGCTGCGGCAAAAAAAAATGCGGGGAGCGCCGGAGCGGTCCCCGCGAAACTTATAAACCATTCGCTCTACGGAGCGGCGGTCACTTTGGAAACGGTGATGGTGTCGTCCTTCTCGGTTCCGGTGACGGTGACTTTGGCTCCGGCATTTTTGTCGAGAGCGGCGAGGGCGGCCTTGTCGCTGGTGTCGAGGGTGTAAACCTTGTCGCCTACGACCAGAGCGTACTTGGCGCCTTTGCTGACGCAGGTGCGGGTGCAGGCGGCGTCATCGTTGGACTCCATGTGCTTGGCTCCGCACATGGCATCGCTGACTTTTCCGGTGAAAGTTTTGGGGCTGGCAAACGCGGAGACGGCCAGGGCTGAAATCAAGATCAGGTTCAAGAGTAGGAATGTCACTTTTCTCGCTCGGTCATTCATTGCAGATTCTCCTTGGGCGACTGGCTTCGGTTCTCGACCGGCCAGTGTCAAAATCCTCGCCTTCTTTCGCGAAGAACGCGAAAGAACGATGGGGCATCCTGAAATGGGCACCTCGAAAGGATGACTGAAGCGGCGGGAAGTTACAAGTCGGGATGACGCGAGAGGACAAAAAAGCGGGGAGCGCTAGCGCGTCCCCGCGAAATGCCCGGAATCTTTTAGGGGGGAGGGCCCGGGCCGAAAACTCCTAGTTGGGGAAAACAGGATTCAGACTAACCGAGGGAGTGCGGCTTCTTACGGACGGTGCGAATCTGTTACGAAAACCGGACAAGGTTGCGAGGAGGCCGAGCTGCGCTCGACTTGAACGGCCGGGGGCGGCCGTTCGCACATTAAATCAAAATCAAAACCTGAACAGCCGAGGCGGCTGTTCCTCCGTGAGCCGGTTACAAGGCTGCGTTATTTCGGGGCTTTTACGGAATAGATCAGGTCGACGTCTACTGTCTTGTCGCGGCCGTTGGCAGTTACATGCGAGGCTACGTCCCAGTCGAGAGTGGGCGGGAGGAGCTTCTGGGCTTTGGGGAGATATTCGCCGAGATAGGTGGCGTCGTAGACTTCGCCGAAGCGGATTTTCCAGGCATCGCGCAGCTTGGCCATGAGGCTGTTGTCGAGGCCGCGGAATTCGAGTTCGCCCATGTGGAAGACGGAGCCTTCGGTGACTTCGAAGCGAATGGCGACCGTGCCAGCAGCGTCGTCGTAAGTGGCGTCGGGCTTGATGGCGCAGGTGATATATCCGCGGGAGCCGTAGAGTTTCTGGATGTCCTTGACGTTGTCGCCGATGCGGATGGTGTTGGCGGGCTTGCCGAGTTCGGCGCGCACCATCTTGCTGCAGAGTTTCGGCGGGAAACTCGTGATTGCCGGACCAGTCGAGACTTTTCAGCTTGTATTGCTGGCCCGGAGTAACGGCGAAGGTGACGTCGACGACCGTCTGGTTGCGAGGACCGTCTTCGTTTTCGGCGGAGGGCTCCTTCACGACTTTGGGCACGGGCGGGCCGAACTCGGCTTTCAGGTATCCGCGCTCGAAATAGACGGGAAGAAGCTGGTGCTCGACGAGCTGATGAAGTCGAGTGCGGGAATATTCGCGGTCGCCGAGGCGGCGGCCGGCGGATTCGAGCGCGGGCACATCGTCGGGAGATGCTCCGGTGAATTCAAAATTACGGATGCGGATGAGAACGTCGTTCACGTGATAGGTGATCGCCTCGACGGGGCCGTCCTGTTTGCCGGTGCGGAGATATTCGACGTGTCCGGGGATCGACCGTTCGACCAGCATGGCTTGGAGCACGTCGGAAACTTCGTCGGCGAGGCGGCCGAAAAGCGGCAACTCGCCGTCGAAGAGCGGGGCATGTTGCTGGATGCGCTTGCGAAGTTCGTCATCGGAAAACCAGACGAAATCTTCGAAGCGGGCGGGGACAAATTTCTGGGCGTCGGCGACATGCAGCTCGAGCTTGGTTCCCGCGGAGGAGTAGGAAAAGCTGTAGGCGATTTCGGTGAAGACTCCCATGTCTCCGAGGCGGCGAGAGGCTCTCTTAAAGTCGTCGTCGTCGACGGGGGCGCCCATCTGCAGTCCGGTGGCGGCGGCAATGGCCCGCTCGGAGTAGCGCTTGCTTCCGACGACTTTGATGGCGATCAACTGGCGGGCGGAGGCGGGCATTTGCGAGAGCGGCTTCTGGGAAGATTGGCCGAGGCTGGGCAGTGTGAGGGCGGCGAAAAGCAACAGCAACAAAAATCTGAAGAGGACCTTGGAGGTCACTTTGATCATCGTCTTGATCATTGTCGCCTGGATCATCATGACCTGGGTCATCGAGTTGGGGAGGGAACCAGTTCTTCGCGTGGATTTGTGTTTCACCGCGATGTCGATGAAGGCGAGGGCGGCGCGGCTGAGGGCTTTGTCTTTGCGGAAGACCAGGGCAAGGTCGCGGCGGATCTGGGCGTCGGAGATGGGGATGGCGGAGAGCACTTTGGCGCGAACGTCTTCTTCGACGTTGGAGCGGGCAATGAAGCCGACGCCGACGTCGGCGGCGACGAAGCGCTTGAGCAGTTCGCTGGAGTCAAGTTCCATGGTGAAGTTGGGCTTGAGGCGGCGGTCGTGAAAAAGTTGCTCGATGGCGTCGCGGGTGTGTCCGGCCTTGGGGACGACCAGAGGGAACTTGGCGACATCGGCCATGGTGGCCGACTTCATCTTTCCGAGGGGATGCTGCGGCGGAGCGATGACGATCAACTCGTCGCGATGGATGAGGACGACGGTGAGGCGGGTGTCGGTGACGGGAAGGGAGATGACGCCGAAGTCGACGGAGTTGTCGATGATGGATTCGAGAATCTTGCCGTAGTCGGCGCGCTTGATGTTCACCGAGACGTCGGGATATTGCTTTTTGAAGTCGGCAAAAACGTAGGGCAGGATGTGGAGGCAGGTGCCTTCGTTGGCGCCGACGATGATTTCGCCGCGAGGGATGCGCTCCATTTCGGCGATGGCGACCAGCATGGCTTTGCGGGCGTCGAGGGTGTCTTCGACGTATTTTTGGAAGGCCTTGCCGGCCGCAGTGAGGGAAACTTTGCCGCCGGAGCGGTCAAACAGTTTGGCGCCGACTTCTTCCTCCAGGCCGCGGATTTGCGAGGAAATTGCTGGCTGGGTGCGGAAACGTTTCTCCGCGGCGCGCGAGAACGAGGCGTGCCGGGCCACTTCGAGGAATGTTTCGAGCTGGTCGAAATCCATAAGGCAGCTTTCAGCTATCAGCTCTCAGCTGTCAGTCGAATCACGGGGCCGTACCAGGAACAACTTCGCATTGGCTGAAAGCTGATAGCCGATAGCTGACAGCTTCAGTATAAAGTCCGGTTATCCCGGCTATAAGAACAATCGAATTGCCAGCGCCCGAGGCTGGCATTACACTCCTCGGTCTGCTTAACGCGACCGATTGTAACAGCCTGCCCACGCGCTGGTTTGTCCGCGACCGCTCGCCTGATTTCATCTGGCACGAGACGTTGCCAGTAATGTCTCTGGGGCAGGGATTCCCGCAAGGAGTTTTTTGATGGCCGATGCTAAGACCGTTCTCGCGTTCGCCAAGGAACACGACGCAAAGATTCTCGACCTGCGCTTCACCGACATTCCGGGGCTGTGGCATCACGTTTCCTACCCGATCGGGCAATTAACTGAGAGTTCGTTCGAGGAGGGCTTTGGCATCGATGGATCGTCGATTCGGGGTTGGGCGGCGATTCAGGAGAGCGACATGCTGCTGAAGCCGGACGCGACCTTTCATCTTCTCGATCCATTCACGGAGGTGCCGACACTGGTGCTGGTGTGCGATGTGGTCGATCCGGTGACCAAGCAGCGTTACGACCGCGATCCGCGCTACATTGCCCGGAAGGCGGAGTTATATCTGGCCTCGACCGGCATTGCCGACACGGCATATTTCGGCGCGGAGGCCGAGTTCTTCATCTTCGACAATGTGCGCTTCGACCAGCGCGAGCAATACGGCTTTTACTACATCGACGCGGAGGAAGGACGCTGGAACTCGGGCCGGGAAGAGAACAATCTGGGATACCGGCCGCGCTACCGGGAGGGTTATTTTCCGGTGCCGCCGACGGATCACTATCAGGATTTGCGTTCGGAGATGTTGCTGACCATGCAGAGTTGCGGCATGGAGGTGGAGTGCCATCATCACGAGGTGGCGTCGGGCGGGCAGACGGAGATTGATTTGAAGTTCGACTCGCTGGTGCGCTCCGCCGACAAGATGCTGCTCTATAAATACATTGTAAAAAACGTGGCCAACCGGAATGGCAAGACGGTCACGTTCATGCCAAAGCCGATTTTTGGCGACAACGGAAGCGGCATGCATACACACCAGTCGCTGTGGAAGGCCGGAGAACCCCTATTTGCGGGCGATGGATATGCCGGGATTTCGCAACTGGCGCTGTGGTACGTGGGCGGGCTGATCAAGCACGGGCCGGCGCTGTCGGCGATCATTGCGCCCACCACGAATTCCTATAAACGTCTGGTGCCGGGTTTCGAGGCGCCGGTGAATCTAGCCTACTCGCGGCGGAATCGGTCCGCGGCCTGCCGCATTCCCATGTACACCATTGCTCCGAAAGCGAAGCGGGTCGAGTTCCGGCCGCCCGATCCGAGTTGCAATCCGTATCTGGCGTTCGCAGCCATGCTCATGGCGGGGTTGGACGGCATTGAGAACAAGATGGATCCGGGCTCGCCGCTGGACAAAGACATTTACGAATTGGACCCTGAGGCGTTGTCGAATATCCCGTCGATGCCGGGATCGCTCGAGGAAGCGCTCGACGCCTTGCAGCGCGATCACGCATTCCTGCTGAAGGGGGACGTGTTCAGCGAGGAACTGCTGCGAACTTATGTGGACTATAAGCGCTCGAAGGAGGTGGATGCCATCCGGCAGCGGCCGCATCCTTATGAGTTTGCGATGTATTACGACATTTAAGATCGGGTCGGTGGGCGCCCGAGTGTAGCCAGGAAAAGAGGCCCGCCCGTGGTTGGGGCTTTCGGGGGCGGGGGTGCCCGCGCCACATGAGACGGTCCCATCCCTGATTCTTAAAGATTGCAAATTTATGCAGGGGATGAGACCGACGAAGTGCTACTCAACGCAACGGGCCAGGCGAAAGTCTCCAGGAGAGGGCTCCCGGGTCTAAACTACATTGCGAACAGAATTTTCCTTAACAATACGCTCTACCAGACGCATTCTTTTGCCCGAAAACGAGGGCTCCGTCATTTGCGGACGGACGATGTCACAGGGGCCCATGGAGACGAATGCGTCGCCCATGCAGTCCAAAGCGGAGGCGGAGCGCCCGAGCACCATCAATAAGTATTTTTGAGCGATCGGTCGATCGGCAGGGTGGATCAGGGACCACCAGCGGCGAATCGACTCCTGGACGTCGGATTCGCTCTTTTCACCAACCACGAGCGAGTCGATCAAGCGATAGACCTTGCTCTTGATCGCCTGGTACGAAACCGAAATCTCTTGTGGCATAGGGTTCCTAAGTTGCGCGGTATCTCTCTTTATGCAATCCTCCCACCAAACTGCAAACCACTGTTTTGGCGTAACTTACGGCTTCCGTGTAGTGTGAACGTACTATGAATGGAATAAATCGAGTATGGGATATGAATTCTGGAAGGAATCAGCCGGTAGTTTCCGGTTTGGGACTTGAGGCCAATGGAGCTTGGGCCTCGATCACGGATGGAACCCGTCGGTTCAAGAATCTCTGCTTCCCGGATGGGGTCTGGCCTGCTGCCGCGACATCTGGCAGCAGGTTACAATGTTGCGCTTTAAGCAACTGAACTTCGTTCCCATCCTGCGTCCTTGATCCGGCGGCAGGTGCGGACTGTTATCCCAGTCACAATTAACTGAACTATTCGGAGGCTCAATGAGGAGATTGGCGTGGCTGTTGGCAGTTCCAGTGTTGGTTTCAGTGGCGGCAGGGCAGGTCACTTCGTCGCTCGATTCCCAGGGAGGCGATGCTCAGAAGACCAGTCCCCAACTGAACGCTTCGCAGGGTACATGGCACGAGGCGGGCTCTGGAGATCGGATGTTCTTTCCACGGGACATGTTTTGGGGATGGGCGCAGTTTGACCTGGCGCCGCCGCACAACGAGGTGGACCCCAACCTCTGCGCGGGCAATGCCGGGGACTATGGCGGGGTCAACGCGCCCTGCAGCCTTTTCGCGCGTTACATGCTTTCAGGAATTCTGGAGGTTCGTCCGTTTGGGCGAGGGCCGCTGCGGAGATTCATGGTGTATGGCGCGCCCACGTTTCTGTTCGGCAAAACCATCCCGAAGACGCTCTACACGTGGTCGCCGGATGCGATCGGGATTGAGCACTCATGGGGAGCGGGAATTTATATCGACAAAGGGTTCGAGTTTCGCGTGACCCAGCACTTTTTGTTCGATCGCTTAGGCGCGCGGGATAAAAACCTGGGAACGGCGGATTTGGGCAATAACGGGCCTTGGGGACGATATATGACAGTTGGGGTGCGGAAGTCTTTCGGCACGCGGCGCTGGTAAAGGCCGATTATGCGGTCACAGGCACGCCGGGACGGGTGATGCGCCGCACGATCCAGATGATCAGTGCAAGAAATGCTCCCAACAAAACCAGCGGCAAGCCGAAGATGAGGAAGAGCCAGAAAGCCCCACCGGCAAACACGGTGACGTCCCCGGCAACCGAAGCTAAAGGATCGCGGCGGACCTTGCCGCCGAATACGGTGACGCCGCCGTTGACTTTAGTGTCTTTGTCGAGGCGAACGTTGCCACCGAAGGCGGTCAGGTCGCTGCCTACTTCGGCGCCTTCCTCGACGATCACGCCGCCGCCGAAGGTGGTCACGTCGGTCAGAACCTTTCCGCGAACTCGCACGCTACAACCGAAGCAGGTCACATCAGTTACCTCTTCGCCGGTGCCAACGGTGATGTCGTGGCCAAACTGAGTGCGGTCGTGGGAGGCGTCTGCAAAGCAGGCGGCTGAGAGTGCCGCGACAAAGGCGACGGTGAAGACGAGTTGCAGGAGATTGGGAATTTTGGAGCCCATGACGACCTCCTCGAGAAGCGTGGACAGAATTATCCCACACGAAGCAAGTCCGGATGTTTTGGCTCCTCGATCCCTGCCTGGGGCGCTCGGCTTCGCCTTGCTGGACAGCCGAGGCGGCTGTCGCCACGCCCTCGCCGCTGCGGGTGTCTTTCTGCTGCTTTATAATTGTCGGTTTTCGGGTTCATCGCAGATTCGTTCATGAGGAGGTTTTCCATGGCAGGCTCTTATAACGGCGTGGCGGTTCCGTCAGACGGAAAAAAGATCGAATACTCCGGCGGGAAGTATGAGGTTCCGGATAATCCGATCATTCCTTTCATTGAAGGCGACGGAACGGGCCGCGACATCTGGAAGGCGTCGCTGCGCGTGTTCAACGCTGCGGTGGAGAAGGCGTACAAGGTAAGCGCCGCGTCGCCTGGTACGAAGTATTTGCCGGAGAAAAGGCCAAGGCGAAGTTCGACACCTGGCTGCCGGACGACACGGTCGCAGGCCATCCGCGAGTTTCGCGTCGCGATCAAGGGGCCGTTGACTACGCCGGTGGGCGGCGGCATTCGCTCGCTCAATGTGGCGCTGCGGCAGATTCTCGATCTGTATTGCTGCGTGCGTCCGGTGAAGTATTACAAGGGCGTGCCTTCGCCGGTGAAGCATCCCGAGCGTATGGATGTGGTGATCTTCCGCGAAAATACGGAAGACGTGTACGCGGGCGTGGAGTGGGAGCAGGGAACGGCGGACTGCGCGCGGCTGATCGAATTCCTGAACAAAGACATGCTCAAGGGCGGGAAGAAACAGATCCGCCTCGATTCAGGCATCGGGATCAAGCCGATTTCGGTGACTGGAACGAAGCGGCTGGTGCGGATGGCGATCCAGCATGCGCTGGAGTCGGGGCGGAAGATCGGTGACGCTGGTGCACAAGGGCAACATCCAGAAGTTTACCGAGGGCGCGTTTCGACAGTGGGGCTATGAACGTGGCCACGGAGGAATTCCGCGACAAGGTGGTGACCGAGCGCGAGAGCTGGATGATCGACAACAAAGACAAGAATCCGAATCTCACGCGTGGCGCAGAATGCGGAGATGATCGAGCCGGGGATGGAGTTTGCGCCTCCGGCGTTTCGGCAGGCGGTGGAGAAAGAAGTGAAGGAGATTCTCGACCGCATTTATGCGACGCACGGCAACGGCGCGTGGAAGAAGAAAGTGATGATCAACGACCGCATCGCCGATTCGATCTTCCAGCAGGTGGTGACGCGCGCGGATGAATATTCGGTGCTGGCGACGCCGAACCTGAATGGCGATTACATTTCCGATGCTTGCGCCGCGCAGGTGGGCGGGCTGGGAATCGCGCCGGGCGCGAACATTGGCGACGGCTACGCCATCTTCGAAGCGACTCACGGCACTGCGCCGAAGTATGCCGATAAAGACGTGATCAATCCCGGGTCGGTGATTCTGTCGGGAGTGATGATGTTCCGGCATCTGGGATGGAACGAAGCCGCCGACCTGATCGAGCAGAGCATGGAGCGGACGATCGAGCAGAAAAAAGTTACTTACGACTTCGAACGGCTGATGCCGGGCGCGACCAAGGTCAAGACCAGCGAATTTGCGGGACACATCATCGAGAACATGGGCGCGGGCGTACTGGTGTGAGCGAAAAATCTTGAACCACAGAGTGCACAGAGGAACACAGAGAGAAGCAATTGGGGGTTCTCTGTGAAACTCTGAGACCTCTGTGGTTGAGATTTAAATTTTCATTAACGAGGAAATCATGCGAAAGAAAGTAACGATTGTGGGCTCGGGCAACGTGGGCGCGACGGCGGCTCATTGGATTGCGTCCAAGGAACTGGCCGATGTGGTGTTGATCGACATCGTCGAGGGCGTGCCGCAGGGCAAGGGGCTTGATCTGCTGGAGGCAATGCCGATCGAGAAGCGCGATTCGTATGTCAGCGGCACCAACGATTACAAAGACACGGCCAATTCCGACATCGTGGTGATCACGGCGGGCATTCCACGCAAGCCTGGGATGAGCCGCGACGATTTGCTGAACACCAATTACAACATTATGAAGGCCGTGGTGGGCGAGGTGGTGAAGAACTCGCCGAACTGCATTCTGATCATCGTTTCGAACCCGCTGGATGCGATGGCGCAGGCGGCCTACAAGCTGAGCGGGTTTCCGCGCGAGCGCGTGATCGGCATGGCGGGTGTGCTCGACTCGGCGCGCTTCCGCGCCTTCATTGCCGATGAATTGAAAGTCAGCGTGGAGAACGTGACCGCATTCGTTCTGGGCGGGCACGGCGACACGATGGTTCCGCTGCCGCGCTACTCGACGGTGGCGGGAATTCCGATTACCGAGTTGATCGAAAAGACGAGGCTCGATGCGCTGGTGCAGCGCACTCGCGACGGCGGTGCGGAGATTGTGAAGTATTTGAAAACCGGCTCGGCGTATTACGCGCCCTCAGCGGCCGCTACCGAGATGGTCGAGGCGATTCTGAAGGACAAGAAAAAGATTCTGCCTTGTGCGGCTTACTTGCAGGGCGAGTACGGTATCAGCGGGCTTTATGTTGGCGTGCCGGTGAAGTTGGGGTCAAAGGGAATTGAGCAGATCATCGAGATCAAGCTGACGGCGGAAGAGAAGGCAGGGCTGGATAAGAGCGCGGCGGCGGTGAAGGAGTTGTGCGGGGTGATTGGGGTTTAGGCGCGCGGCATTATTTGAATGCTCAGTAGACAGATTCATGGTGCAACTGTATTCGGCTGCAGAGCCCGTGTAAACTGAAGCCGAGCACTGCGATAGTCGATGGTAAGTGTGGCGATGAAGGAAATTCCTATCTCCGAATTTAGGGCGACCTGCTGCGCCGTTCTTGCGCGAGTGCGGAAAACCCGCGCGCCAGTTCGGATTACGCGTTTCGGCAAGCCATTGCCGAGATTGTCGCACCATCCCCAGAAAAGAGTGTCCAACGCCGACTCGGAAGCATGGTCGGCACTGGAAAAATCCTGGGCGACATCATTGGTCCGACCGGCAGCTTGGACGATTGGAAGGCTTGGCGCGACGAGCACTTACACCTTCTCGATCGTCACTTTCTTCACCACTATATCTTTGTTCGGCCGATCCTGGCGGTTGCGAGGGAGGGCCACGATTTTCTGGGCTACCTCTTGGCCCTCGACTACTTCGCCGAAGATTGTGTGCTTGCCCGTCAGCCAGGTCGTCGGCGCGAGCGTGATGAAAAACTGCGAGCCGTTGGTGTTGGGGCCGGCGTTGGCCATGGCGAGTTTGCCGGGCTTGTCGAATTTGTGCGGCGAGCCTTTGGTCTCGTCTTCGAACTGATATCCCGGGCCGCCCATGCCGGTGCCCTGCGGGATCGCCGCCTTGAATCATGAAGTCGGGGATGACGCGATGGAAGATGGTTCCGTCGTAGAGGCGGTCTTTGGATTTCTTGCGCGTGGAAGGATGCGTCCATTCGCGCTTGCCCTCGGCGAGCTCAACGAAGTTGGCGACGGTCTTGGGCGCGTCTTTTTCAAACAGGCGGCAAACGATGGTTCCTTCGCTGGTTTCAAATGTTGCGTAGAGTCCGGCTTGGCGGGTCATAAGTTTCCTTTCGATTTGGGTGGTCGTTGGTCGATAGTCGTCGGTCGTCTGTCGCTCTTGGTTTCCTGAGCGCTGGCTTCGCCAGGAGGGACCCGCCGAGGCGGCTGTCTCTACACGAGCGTTCGCTAGTTGGGTGACTTTGGAGCCTTCGGGGTTGTCGAAGCGGGCTTCTTCACGGCGCCTGCCGCGGCTGGCTTCGCCGCCATTCCTGTGCTACGGACGATGCTGATGTGAATAATTTTCACCGGGCGAAATGGCTTATCGTTCGTCGGATCGGTGGCCATGTGAGCAATCTGTTTGACCAGCGCTACCGTAGGCTCATCGCATTGCCCGAAGATGGTGTATCCGCCGTTCAGATGCGGCGTGGCGACCTCGGTAATGAAAAACTGCGAGCCGTTGGTGCCGGGGCCGGAGTTGGCATAGGCGAGGCGGCCCGGTTGGTCAAAGAGCAGGTCGGGCGACGCTTCGTTCTTGAATTTGTAGCCGGGATCGCCCGAGCCGTTGCCCGCGGGATCTCCGCCCTGAATCATGAAGCCGGGGATGACGCGATGAAAAATGGTTCCGTCATAGAGCGGGACACCGTGCTTTTTGGCGCCGCTGACCGGGTTCTTCCAGTCTTTGGTGCCGCTGGCCAGGCCGATAAAATTCTCCACGCCGATGGGCGCCTTGTCGGGAAACAGCGTGCACGTCATGTTGCCAGCGGTAGTTTTGATGATGGCGGTGGGCTTGGTTGCCGTGTGCACAGCGGGCTTGGCGGCGGTGCCCGATTTGGCCGCCGTGCCGGGCTTGGCCGGGGTCGTGCTTTGAGCGGCCGAACCGGACTGCGCCATGGCACTTAACGTCAGTATGAATACGATCGTGAATCCCTTACGCATGGATGCTCCTTGCAAATCGGTCGACAGTTTGTGGGTGCGCAACGTTGCATTGTACGACAGCGGCGGCCTTCATTTCCCGCGGCGAACGTAACGATGCAAGCGACGCTATTTCGCAGCGGCGGACTGCATTTCGCGGCTTGTGCGTTCGACCTGGCTGAAGACGCGCAGCAGGTTGCCTCCAAGAATTTTGTGAATGTCGGCAGCGCTGTAACCGCGATCGAGCAGCGCCTGCGTAATCTTGGGCAGGTCGGCGGCGGAGTCGATGCCTTGGGGCGTGGCGCCGCTGACGCCGTCGAAGTCCGATCCCAGCCCGACGTGATCGATTCCCGCAATCTTGGCAATGTAATCGATGTGATCGATGAGCGACTTGAGCGGGGGACGGGGAATTTTCGCCATCCACTCGCGCTCGATGCGGTCGACGTCGACGTAATTGACGGGCTTGCCTTGGGCTTTTAGCTGGTCCATATAATTTTGAATGGCCGCGGCCTGGTCTTTCGCCTGGGCTTCCATGGCTTTGCGGAAATTGTCGTCGTCAAAACCGCTGTAAAAGTTGACCTGCACTACGCCGCCATTCTTGGCCACTGCACGCAGCATGTCATCGGTCATGTTGCGCGGGGCGTCGACCAGTGCGCGCGCCGAGGAGTGCGACGCGATGACCGGAGCTTTGGTGGTGGCGATCGCGTCCCAGAAAGTTTTATCGGAGACGTGGGAGATGTCGACCATCATGCCCAGGCGATTCATCTCGACAACAACCTGCTTGCCGAAGTCGGTGAGGCCATTGTGATGTTCGATTTTCGGATCATTGATGTCGCCCGAGGAATCGGCCCATTCGTTGGTGTTCGACCAGGAGAGCGTCATGTAGCGCACGCCCAGGCGATAGTAATCGCGGAGCAAGTGCATGTCGTTCTCGATGGAGTGTCCGCCTTCGATCCCCATGAGCGCGGCGAGTTTGTGCTCGCGATGGGCGCGTTCGATGTCGGCGACGGAGAAGGCCATCATCATGCGATCGGGATGACGCGCGGCCTGCTCATAGACGGAGTCGATGAGATCGAAGGTGTGGCGCGCGAAGCGGCCTTGATTGGTCTCGGGGTCAACCCAGATGGAGAAAAATTCGGCGCCCAGATTTCCGCGGCGAGCTTTTTCGAGGCTGATGTGGCCGGGATCTTTAGGATCGGTCGAGCCAATGTCGAAACCTTCGTCGAGAAAGCGCTGCGGCGTGTCGGCGTGGGTGTCGACGACGATGGCTGAATCGTGAATCTGGCGAGCCCGGGCACTCACAATCATGTCGGGGGCGGCGGATGGGGTTTGCGGAGCCTGGGCGAACGCGGCGGAGGTAAGAACAAGGACAGAAAGAAATTTGATTGTCATAGCGTGACCCAGCGAATGAGTTGCTGGGGGATTGACGATTGTATAGGCAGAGGCGGAAGTGAACAAAGGCGAATGCAGGCCATCGACAAAGGTGTTTGGCGCGCGTCTTGCCGCTGCCATGACTCCCCCGGAGGGAGGCCGACGAAAGGGCAGCCTCGTTTGATCTCTAGCATGGATTCCCGGAAGCGGCGTATTCGCTGACCGCTTCCTCACAGTGCAAAGCGATCTCCAGTGCGGCAGAAACGAAGCCAGGAGGAATTGAGCAAGGGAACGAGCGCTTGATGGGAAAAATGAGACTAGCGTGAGCCCGATTCCCGAACAACTTTAGAATCGGGCCCACGCCGGGGGGATAACTTAGATATTTGAATGAGCATTCACGGGCCTACGGCTGACTATGCGCTCACGGAAACGCCACTCGAAGACGCAACAATCGGTTGTCCGCCCGTACCGAGTTGATTGTTTTGCGTCGGCTGTCCGCCTTGGCCGAGTTGCGAGAAGTCCTGCGACAAAGTGTTGTAGGCGGTCTGCGCGCTTGAGAGATTGCCCGACTGCAGCGCCTGACCCAGTTGCTCAAACAGTTGGCTCATCTCGCTTCCGCCGCCTCCACCGCCATGGTGGTGATGGTGGCCGCGCGTGCTCTGGGAGCCCTGATTCTGCATGGCCTGCTGAATCTGGCTGAGGTCCTGCTGCGCCGCACTAACGTTCCCCGATTTCAGATCCTGCGCCAACTGGTTGAACGCCTGTGCCAGGGGACTGTTGCTCTGCGCCGCAGACGTTGCACTCGCCGTGCTCTGCGATCCTATCTGCTGCAGCGTGACAAAATCGGATTGCGCCGCCGTAATATTTCCCGACTGCAGATCCTGGCCCAACTGCTGGAATTCTTTCCGAAACTGCTGCATGCTGTTTTGGGTCGTCTGATTGGTGGCATCGAACAAATTGCTGCTGGAAACTCCAGATACCGACATTGCTATCTCCTTTTCGCGGGCTTCGGTCCCTAGCCTGCCTCATCGACACTTCGCCTTTTCAACTTGAATCGGCGCGGCTATGTTCTTTTCTTACCATGCACGCCCTGCGCCAAAGATCGCAGGGAGCGACAGAAGGCCGAAACCCTTCGATTTCGCGCTCTTTCGCCCATTCGCTCGATGAGTCGGGGTTTGGAAAGGCCGCCAACTGGGCAACGCCTGCCTAGCCTGATCGGCAAAGCGGGACACATTCACCTTGCCCCCCTTGCTCGCGAAAACTGAAAACCGTTTTGGCGTTTTCCTCCTCCGCGATTCCCCACGTCAATAATTGCCGCTTTTCCGGCTCCGGCAGTATGATGAACCTCATGAGCTTTTCCGAGACGATCTTCCTCTTCTTTCTGGCGCTCATCATCTTTGGGCCCAAGAAGTTGCCGGAGATCGCCCGCTACATTGGCAAGGCCCTCAACGAATTCCGCCGCGCCTCCAACGAGTTCAAAGCCCAAATCGAGCAGGAAATTTCCCACCTGGAGGTCGAAAAGCACCAGACCATTCTTCCTCCCAGCCCCACGCCCGAAGGCGTCACCAGTCGCACGGCCTTGATGGAAGCGCCGGCAACTCTGGCCGCTCCCATCGCCACGCCCGAGCCTGAACCGCCCCCGGTTGCCACCGAAGCTGTGGCTCCGCTCGTGACCGAGCCCGAGTCCGACATTCCCGTCAATCCCGTCAGTGCCACCGACGACGTCGCGCCCGCCTCGCAGGAATCGCATGTTTGAATCCGCAGCCGCGTCGGCCAGCGGCGATACTGAAAAAGAGCCCATGCCCACCATGGGATTCCTCGATCACCTCGAGGAACTGCGCAAGCGCCTCGTCTACTCCATCATCGCCGTCGGCGTAGGCACCGGACTTTGTTGGGGATATCGCGAGCGTATCTATGCCGTGATGCAAAAGCCCATCATGGACGCTCTGCACAATCACCATCTGGACGAAAAATTGGTGTATTTGAATCCTACCGACCCCTTCAACCTTTACTTGAAGATTGCCATCCTCGCCGGCCTGTTTCTTACCTCGCCGTTCGTCCTTTACCAAGTCTGGATGTTCATCTCCCCCGGCCTTTACCGCAACGAAAAGCGCTACGTGATGCCGTTCATGTTTTCCACGATTACGTTGTTCACGTTGGGTGGATATTTCGGCTACAGAATCGCTTACCCCAGGGCATTGGATTTCTTCATCGGCTTCAGCGGCCAGTTCACGCCGATGATTACAGTCGGCGAATACACGCAGCTTTTCCTGAGCATCGTGCTTGGCATGGGGCTGATTTTTGAGATGCCCATCCTGGTTTTCTTTCTGGCGTTCATGGGCATCATGACCCCTTCTTTCATGGTCAAGAATTTCCGCTACGCGATTCTGGTTATTTTTGTGCTGGCGGCAATCGTCACGCCCACGCCTGACATCGTAAACATGTGCGTCTTTGCCGCCCCCATGTTGGCTTTGTATGGGCTGAGCATCGGCGTAGCGTGGCTGGTGCATCCCAAACAGCGGCAGGCGCGCAAAGAGAAGCAGGCGCAAGGACAGGCTTAGGGATTAAACACAGCAATGACCGGTCGAGCGAAAATCCGTTGGATGGTGTTGCTGGGAATATTAGCGGTCGTCGCCTGCGACCGCGATAAAGATTCCGCTCCCACCAAAGCCTCCGCCGCACCGATTCCCGTAAATCCCATTTCTGCCGACGCCACGGCCCCGGCGCTCACGCTCGCGCCCGACAGCGGCCCGCCGCCTGCGTTCGACGGCGATCGCGCCATGCAATACGTGAAAGACATTGTGAAATTCGGCCCGCGCCCGGTCGGCAGCGCCAGTCATAAAAAGGTCGAGGAATACATTGCCTTCCATCTCAAAGGCGATCAGGTTGAGGACGATGCCTTCACCGCCGACACGCCCGAAGGCAAAGTGCCGGTGCACAACATCATCGCCAAATATCCCGGCACCAAAGACGGCATCATCGTCGTGGCCAGCCACTACGACACGAATTATCCGCTGCGGCATACGTCCTACGTGGGCGCGAATGACGGCGCCTCCTCCAGCGGGCTGCTGCTCGAACTCGCCAACCAGTTGCGCGGCAAACCCCGCGAGGGCTACAGCGTCTGGCTGGTATGGGACGACGCCGAAGAGGCGATGAAACCCGACGGCTCCGGCGGCTTGCCGAGGGAAATGGCCTTCGACCAGGACAGCCTCTACGGCATTACTCATGTGGCGGAGAAGTGGCAAAGCGACGGCACTCTGAAAAAGATCAAAGCGTTCCTGCTGGCCGACATGATTGGCGACGCCGATCTCAACATCGATCGCGACCTGAACTCCACGCCGTGGCTGGAAAATGTGGTAGGCGAAGCGGCTAAGCGTCTGGGCTACCAATCGCATTTTTACGAGCGCAAGAACGAAGTGGGCGACGATCACATTCCATTCATGAAGCGCGGTGTGCCCAGCGCCGATCTCATCGATTTTTCCTACGGCTACAACAACGTCTTCTGGCATACCACGCAGGACACCGTCGACAAACTCAGCCCCAAAAGCCTGCAAATCGTAGGCAGCGTGATCCTCGAAACCGTCCGCATCCTCGACAAGATGGATCCCCTCCCTCCAAAGTGACGGCCGCGCAAGAGCCCGCAAAAGCCTATGACCGCAGTTCGCAGAGAGCTCAATCCGCTGCAAAAGCTCGTAACCGCGGAGTTCGCAGAGAAATCCGCGCGGAGAACGCAGAGAAAAGCAAAGAAGAAGAATTACAAGATTTTCTCCGCGTTCTCCGCGAGCCGTCTCAGCGCTCTCAGCGGTTAAAAGCTCTCGCCCGCAAGTCACCACCCAGCGCTTTTGCGCTTTTCACGGATTTAATTTCTAATTCAGCCCATATGCGAACTGTGAAGCCCCTGATCTTAGCTGGACTTCTCACTCTTTCCTGCCTTGCCGCAACGTCTCCCGCCAGCGAAGCCGATCGCGTAATCCAGTCCGCCCTGCAACCCTCGCCGCTCGAAAGCAATCTTCAACGCTTGACCGACGAGATCGGCGGCCGCGTCCCCGGCACCCCGGCCATGCAGCATGCCGTCGCCTGGGGAATTCAAGCCTTCACCGCCGCCGGCGCCGACAGCGTTCATACCGAGGGATTCACGATTCCTTTTTCCTGGTCCGAAGGCGACACCGAGATGTCGGCCACCACTGCCTATCAAGTCGACGCGACAAAAGTGGGCGGTGCGACCGTACTCTCGACGTTTCATGTACGTGCAGTTTCCGTGGCGTGGGCCCCCGCCCTCGCCCCGGTCAAGCACGTGCCCGTGGTCGACGTGGGCGAAGGCACGGACGCCGATTTCAAAAAAGCAGGCGACATTTCCGGCAAGATTTTATTGGTGCACACCAAAGTCCTGAAAACCTGGGACGACCTTTTCGCCGAATACACCAAGGCCCCGCCAGTCATCGATCTCGCGGTGAAAGGGAAAGCCCGCGCGATCGCGTTTATGGCGACCCGCGAGCACGACATTCTCTATCGCCATACCAACTCCGCCGCCGGAGAGATCGACAAACTGCCGATGGTGATGGTGGCGCGCGAAGATGCGGAACGCATGGCTCGCCTGCTGGCTTCAGGAAATCAAGTCTGGGCCGACCTCTCCATTCCCAACCAGATTGGCGGGCCCATCAAAGCCGCTAACGTCGTTGCCGAAATTCGCGGCAGCGAAAAGCCGGACGAGTTCGTTATCCTCGGCGCGCACCTCGATTCCTGGGAACTCGGCACCGGCGCGCTCGACAACGGCTGCAACGCCGCCCTTGTCGTCGATGCGCTGCGCGCCATCAAGGCGTCAGGCGTGAAACCCGTGCGCACCATCCGCTTCATTCTTTTTTCTGGCGAGGAGCAAGGACTGATCGGCTCCCGCGCCTATGCCGTGAATCATCGCGCCGAACTGGATAAGGCTGCCGGTGTCATCATCTACGACTCCGGTACAGGAAAGACCACCGGCTTCTCGCTCGGCGGCCGCAAGGATGTGCTCTACACGGCGAAGCAGTTGATCGCGCCGCTGGCGCAGTTCGACGTCAAGGAACTCACACCTACCATGGAGTCGGGAACCGATCACTTCGACTTCATGCTGGAGGGCGTGCCCACTTTCGTCGCCGACCAACTGGAGGCAAACTATCTGGAAAATTATCATGCCGTCTCCGACACCTACGACAAAGTTGATTTTCCCCAACTCAAGAAAAATGTGGCCGAGGCCGCGGCGCTGAGCGTTGAGCTCGCCGATTTGCCGGAGAAGATTGGCCCGCGCCTGACCCACGAACAGATTGAACAAACCATGCGCGACAGCAACAGCGTGCAGATGCTCAAGGACAACGGCGTTTGGGACGACTGGCTCAGCGGCCAGCGGGGAAGGCAAAAATAATTGTTGATTTATGATTTTTGATTGCTGATTGAAAACCGCATGCTCCCGCGCCAGGGGTCTTTCAATCAGCAATCAAAAATCAACAATCATCAATTCTTTAGAATCCCTTGCTCTATTTCTGGATCTTCTTCAACGTCTTCGCGCTGGCCATGCTGCTGCTGGACCTGCGCCTGCATCGTGCCGGCCGCGCCGTTGGCTTTCGCAGAGCCCTCGCTTGGAGCGCGGTCTACGTTGTCTTAGCCGCTGCGTTCGCAGTTGTTCTCTATTTCTGGCAGGGACGGCAGATCGCGCTTGAGTTCGTCACCGGCTACGTTCTGGAAGTTTCGCTCAGCGCCGACAATCTCTTCGTCTTCCTGATCATCTTCAATTTTTTCGCGGTGCCGGAAAAGCAGCAGCATCGCGTTCTGTTCTGGGGTGTGATTGGCGCATTGATCCTGCGCGGCATTTTCATTGGCGCCGGCGTGGGATTGATCTCCCGCTTTCATTGGGTGCTTTATGTTTTCGGCGCGCTGCTGATCGTCAGCGGCATCCGCTTTTCGGTGAGCGGGCAGCACAAGGTGCGCCCCGCAGCGAATCCGCTGGTGAAGGCGTTGCGCTACTTCATTCCGGTCACCGACGACTACCGCGGCGGGAAGTTCTTCGTTCGCAATCCGCAGGACAACTTGCGCCTGTATGCCACGCCGCTGCTGGTCGTGCTGCTGGTCATCGAAACCACGGACGTGTTGTTTGCGGTCGATTCCATTCCCGCAGTTCTTGCCATCACGCTGAATGCGTTCATCGTTTACACGTCGAACGTGTTCGCCATTCTAGGATTGCGCTCGCTGTATTTCGCCGTCTCGCGCCTGATGAAGGTCTTCCGCTTCCTGCACTATGGCCTGGCGGCCATGCTGGTGCTGGTCGGCGCAAAGATGCTGACTGCGGACTTTGTCAGGATTCCAACTGCAGTGATGCTGGGAGTCGTGGCAGGCATAATCCTGATCTCGATTATCCTCTCCGCAGTTTTTCCCGCAGCCGACAAAGCTTAAGAAAAATCTGAGTGGCCCTACCCTTAAGAGTCAGAACAAGAGTCAGAACAGGAAGACGACCTTTTCCCCGCGCACTACCGAATGCTTCAGAAATTTCTTGTCGTCGTGATCGGGATACTCCATGCGATAGTGCGCCCCTCGGCTTTCTTCCCGAGCTAATGCCGACCGCGCCACCATCAGTCCCGCCAGATGCAGGTTTGAAGCCTCGTACGCTCTTCGGGTCTTGGGATGAGCCAGCCGCGGCGTCATCTCTTCCAGAGTCTTCACCGCCTTCTGCATGCCCATGCGCGTGCGCACGATGCCAACCTCGGTTTCCAGAAGACGCCTGGATCTGCGCGATCAGTTCCTCCATGCCCGCGTCCACCGGACCATTCGAGTACGCGGCTTTCGGCTGTGCGGTGCGATGTGTCACCGGCTTCAGTTCCTCGCGCATCGCCGTTCCCGCGCGCGCGCCAAATACCAGACCTTCCAGCAACGCGTTACTCGCCAAGCGGTTCGCCCCGTGCACGCCCGTCGCTGCGGCTTCGCCCGCCGCATAGAGTCCGGCAACATTCGTCTTGCCGTCCAGATCGGTTCGCACGCCGCCCATACAGAAGTGCGCCGCGGGACGCACCGGAATCACGTCTTCGGTAATGTCCACATTGTGTTCCATGCAAGTCGCGTAAATTCGGGGGAAGCGTTTCTGCACCTTGCTGGCGCTGAGATGCGTGAGATCGAGATAGACCAGCGGATCCTTAGCGCGGCTCACTTCCATTTCGTGAACAATGGCGCGTGCCACCAAATCTCGCGGCGCCTGTTCGCCCATGGGGTGATACTTTCCCATGAACCGGTTCAGCTCAATGTTGCGCAAGCACGCGCCCTCGGCCCGCAGCGCCTCCGATAGCAGAAACCGCGGCACCTTCTTCATGTACAGCGCGGTCGAATGAAATTGCACGAACTCCATGTCGCTGAGTTCGGCTCCGGCGCGGTAAGCCAGCGCGGCGCTGTCTGCCGTGGCCGCGTCGGGATTGGTCGTATTGCGATAGAGCTGCCCCATCCCTCCGGTAGCCAGCAGAGCGGCGGAACACGCCACTTCTTGCGGTACGCCTTTCTCGTCGAGCAGTTCAACGCCGACAATGCGCCCGCCGTCAGTTAGCAAGCCCGTAGCAAACGAAAACGGCGAAATCGAAATGTGCTTAAGGGAATGCGCTTTAGCTAGCAAGGCCCGCAGGATTTCTCTTCCCGTCGACTCGCCTTGCGAATGCAAACTGCGGTGACGGCTGTGCGCGCTCTCCAGCCCGAAGACGAGCTTGGGGTCATGAGACTTGTCCCACCCGATTAACTCGTCGATGCGCTGCGGGCCTTCTTCCAGCAGAATCTTGACTGCGGCAGCATTACAAAGGCCATCGCCGGCGTTGAGTGTGTCCTGCAAGTGGAGGATGACTTCGTCTTCATCGCTGAGCGCGGTCACCGGCGGCGGCTGCGAGATGTCTTTCTTTTCCAGCACGAGCACACGTCCGGCTGCGGCTAGTTCAATGGCCGCGCGCAGGCCGGCAATGCCCGCACCCAACACCACGAAGTCGGTCTCGGCTGGAAGACCCTTCATAGACTAGGAAGTCATTTCAGAACAGGAAATCCTTTAGCGGGGGAATGGTACCACTTCGTTCCAAGCCCGTCTTCTGTACGCTTACGCTATTATTGAACCGCATGTCGCAGGTGACCATCCACGTCCTTCCCCGGCCCTATCAGGCCTGGATCGAAAACGGCCTGCTCGCCCGAGCCGGATCCGTACTGAGCGAACTGCTGCCGCAGGCCAGCCGCATTTTTGTTTTAACCGTGCCTCCGGTGCGCAAGCGCTGGGGAGCAAAGCTGGTCAGTTCTCTGAAGGCCAGCGGCTTCACGCCCCAGGTCATCGCCATGCCTGACGGTGAGCCAAGCAAGCGGCTCTCGACCATCGAAGCTCTGGCCGATAAACTCGCGCGGCTTGGCGCCGATCGCAAAGCGGTCGTTGTCACTCTCGGCGGCGGCGTGGTGGGCGACGTCGGCGGACTGCTGGCCTCGCTTTACATGCGCGGCATCGAGTTGGTGCAGGTTCCAACCACCGTGCTGGCGCAGGTGGATGCCTCCATCGGCGGCAAGACTGCGGTCAATCTGGTTGCCGGCAAGAATCTGCTGGGAACATTTCATCACCCGCGGGTGGTGCTGATCGATCCCACAGTGCTGAAGACTTTGCCCGACCGCGAGTTCCGCGCCGGACTCTACGAGGCGCTGAAGTGCGGCATCATCGGAAACGTCGAATTATTTCTTCGCTTCGAGCAGAATCGCGCGCGCATTCTGAAGCGCGATCCCGTCGAACTGGAGTGGCTCATTGCGCAATCGGTCCGGCTGAAGGCGGAAGTGGTTTCCGCCGACGAGCGCGAAGACGGCCTGCGCCGCGTGCTTAACCTTGGCCACACCATCGGCCACGCGCTCGAGGCCGAAACCGGCTACAAGCGCCTGCTGCACGGCGAGGCCGTGGCCTGGGGAATGATCGCCGCCACCAACATCGCGCTCAGCGTGGGCCGAACCGACAGCGTAACCGCGGGCCGCATCGCCGACGCCGTCTTGAGCCTGGGCCGCCTGCCGGATCTGAATGTCAGCTCGCGCAAAATTCTGGCGCGCTTGCAGTCGGACAAGAAAACGCAAAATGGAGTGGTGCACTTCATCCTGCCGCGCGAGATTGGCAAAGTGGAAGTTGCCAGCGATGTGCCCACCAATGCCGTCATCAACGCTGTCGAGGAGTTGCGGCGGCTGTCGCGCGGCGGCTGGGTTTGGGAAAATAACCGGGGAAAATAAGAAAGTCGAGGGACACATGCCTGAAACCGCGCAGCAATATATTCAAAAAATCCTCGGCCACGTCGAAGGCCAGGACGCAATCAAAATGCAGCGGACGACCGCGCCGAAGCTCAAGAAACTGATTCAGGGGCTTTCTCCGAAAGAATTGAAGTGGAAGCCCGAGCCGGGTAAGTGGTCGATCGCGGAGATCGTCGCGCACCTGGCCGACACCGAAATTGTAGCCAGTTGGCGGATGCGCTCCGTGCTCGGCGCCAACGGCACAACTATCCAGCCCTTTGACCAGGACTCATGGGCAGCGGTATTTGAATATGGCAAGCGCGATCCGAAACAATCTTTGGAATTGTTTCGCGTGCTGCGCGAAAACAATCTGGCGATGTTGAAGGCGCTTCCGCCGGAGCGCTGGGACAATTACGGCATGCATCAGGAGCGTGGCAAGGAAACCATTTCGCATTTGACCCGCATGTTCGCCGGGCACGATGCGAACCATGTGCTGCAAGTCGAACGCATTGCCGCAGAACTGAAGAGCGCGCGCAAAAACAAAAAGAAGAAGCGCAAGTGAATTCTGTGGGCGCGCCGGAAACCAGCAAGTCTCCAGTAGTAGGCGCAGCGCCCGAAGGCGCCAGCGATCCGCACTCGGCCGCGCGCGCGGTGCGCGAAATGTTTACTTCGATCGCGCCGCGTTACGATCTGCTGAACCATGTGCTGTCGTTCAATATCGACCGCATGTGGTGGCGGCGCACCGCGCGAATGTTTCGCCACATCCTCGCCCAGCCGGACGCCCGCATACTCGACCTGTGTTGCGGCACGGGAGACATGACGTTCGCTCTTCGCCGGCAGGCAGGGAAGTCCGGGCTGCAGATTCTGGGCGCCGACTTCTCTCACGCCATGCTGCAGCGCGCCGCCGCGAAATCATCGGTAAACGCGGCAAGACCGGGCTGGATTGAGGCCGATGCGTTGAGCCTGCCATTTCCCAGCGCGCACTTCGATCTGGTCACTTCGGCGTTCGGTTTCCGCAATCTCGCTGACTACGATGCCGGGCTGCGCGAGATTGTCCGCATACTTCGTCCCGGGGGCGAATGCGGCATCCTGGACTTTGGCGAACCCGCGGGCGCGATGGGTGCGCTCTACCGCATTTACTTCAAGCAAGTGCTGCCGCGAGTGGGCACCCTGATATCCGGCGTCCGAGGTCCGTACGCCTATCTGCCCGCATCCGTCGAGCGGTTTCCTCCGCCGCAAGAGATGATCGCGAGGATGAAGCGTGCAGGTTTCGCCGAAGCCACATGGACGCCCTACACCTTCGGAATCGCGGGCTTGTATCGCGGAAAGAAGCTCGCGTAGCACGGGCCGGGGATCGCAGAATTCGCTAAGTTGTTGAACCTGCGTGTAAGTCGTTGATAATCCGTAAAACCGCATTAGAAGGCTCCAGGGCGCGCGATTTTACGTTTCGAGGCCTGACCCTCGGCCGCCAGCCGATCGTCGCTGCCAGGTGTGTTTCCGGCCCCGCAAAGGGCATCCTAGGCGAGGGAAGGATCGCCAAAGGTGCTCGAAGCTCGGGGGGGCCAGTTAGCCATACAAGTATGTACGTACAATCGACTGTAACCTTAGACAAGGAAAGGCTTTTGGTGGCGAATGTGGGCTGCAGAAAAGCTTTTAACCGCTGAGTTCGCTGAGATTGCGCGGAGTTCACGGAGCAAATCTTGTGCTTCTTTTGTTGTTTTTCTCGGCGTTCTCTGCGAACACTCTGCGTTCTCGGCGGTGAAAGGCTTTTGCGGTGGAGTGGGCCAGGGAAGAGCTTTTAAACGCTGAGGTCGCGGAGGTTGCGCAGAGTTCGCGGAGAAAACCGGCGCTTGTCCCCTCTCATCTCGCGTCCCGCAGCAATTGGCTTAGCGCATGAATGTCTTCGGGGCTCACGTCTCCCAGCACAAAATACCGCAAGCCATTTTGCGACCAGTTTTCCACGGTGAACGATTGCGCATGCAGCGGCCCGGAGGGCAGGCTCGCCGTCTCCTCCCCGCGATCCTGAAAAATGAAAACCGAAATCTCGTGCTTGCGCAGCTGGTAAATCAAATGCGCTCCTGGAGTCTGCGCAAGATAGGTTACCCGCCCGCCGAGCAGCGTGAACGCCGTTCCCTGCAACTCGGGAAGATTAAACGTGAATGGAATCTTTCCCTGGAACCAGGGCTTCACCGTGTGCCGGTCGGTGGAGAGAACATCCACGGGCGTTGCGCTAGCGAGCGCTGCAACATGCAGGTCGGCAAGTTCGCTATAAACCCGCTGCCGCCGCGCGCTCTCGCGGCCCACATACAGATTTATCCCGATCGAAAGAATCACCAGCGACAACGCCGGAAGGGCGAGAATCTTCCAGAGCCAACCCGATTGCCGGTGCGGCTTCACGGCAATGCTCTTCGAGATCCGTTGACGCAGTTCGGCGCTGGGTGCGTAACGCTGTCCGGCCGTTTGCACTGCGCGTTTCATTTGCACTCGCTCCAGCGTCGCAGCGGCGCAGTCAGGGCAGCCGCGGAAATGCTCGCTCAAGGCCTGGACTTGCCCGGCGTCTAGTTCGCCGTCGGCGTAAAGATCGAGCTGACCTTGCCACTGCTCACAGGCCATGCGGCGCTCCCTTCAGTTTCTTTGCCAGCAATTCGCGCAATGACTTTCGAGCGCGCGACAAACGCGACATCACCGTGCCTACAGGAATCGACAGCGTATCCGCAATCTCTTGGTACGACATCTCTTCCACCTCGCACAGCAACAGTATCTCGCGGAAAGGCACAGGCAAGTCTGCCAGCGCCTGTTGCACCGTATCGCGATCGGCCTGCGCGAGCATCAGGCTCTCCGGCGTTGTAGCTTGCGCAGGCAGGAGAGCGTCGTCGTTCTCGCCATCGAGCACAACCATGGTGCGCAGTCCGGTTCGTGAACTCAAAAACGAGTTGCGGAGGATGCGATACATCCACGCCCGGAAGTTCGTGCCCAGCTGGAACGAAGAGAATCCGCGCAACGCCTTGGCGTAGGTTTCCTGCACCAGATCTTCGGCCTCGGCGGTGTCCTGGGTCAGCCAGCGCGCGAAGTTATAGAGCTGATCGAACAGAGGCATCGCCAGTTCTTCGAATGCTTCGGCGGACGCGCGCTGTTCGGGCACCTTCATAGGTAAACGGAAGTCACGTTAGTTTATTCCATCGCCGAGAAATAATTTGCTCCGCGACCTCAGCGCAACTCGGCGAACTCAGCGTTAAAAGCTTTCGCGTAACCCAAATCTGCTGCAAAGAGCCTTTCACCGCAGAGTGCGCTGAGAATTCGCGGAGAACGCCGAGAAAAACAAAAAAAAGAAGCACAAGATTTGCTCCGCGAACTCAGCGCAATCTCGGCGAACTCAGCGGTTAGAAGCTTTCCCGTAACCCAAATCCGCTGCAAAGAGCCTTTTACCGCAGAGTGCGCTGAGAGTTCGCGGAGAACGCGGAGAAAAACAATAAAAAGAAGCACAAGATTTGCTCCGCGAACTCGGCGCAATCTCCGCGAACTCAGCGGTTAAAAGCTTTCGCGTAACCCAAATCCGCCGCAAAGAGCCTTTTACCGCAGAGTTCGCAGAGAGTTCGCGGAGAACGCGGAGAGAAACAATAAAAGAATGCACAAGATTTGCTCCTGGTGGAATAAATCACGCAGGTAACGGTTATCAGGATGCGAGCGCGAAAACAACGCCGAATAACACCACACGCGCAACAACACAAGGAGGCACCATGAAAAACGCATTCATTTGGCTCACGCATCCACCCATCGACGGTCCACAAGTCCACGGCAGTTCTGCGCCTGATGGCGGGAGCGGTATTTTTTTGGGAGGGAATTCTGAAATTCGTCTACGCCAATCAGGGAATTGGCCGCTTCACCAAGCTGGGCATGCCGCTGCCGCACTTCACCGCCGACTTCGTGGCCTGTCTGGAAATTGTGGGCGGATTGCTTCTGCTTTCCGGATTTCTGACCCGGCTGATCGCCATTCCATTCATCGCGGAAATGGTCGTCGCGATCCTGTCCACCAAAATATCGTTGTACCTGGGCACTTCGCCGCTGCCTCTGCCCGCTGTGCCGCCGAAGATAGGCATGTGGGCGGTGCTGCATGAGGTTCGTTCGGAATACGCGCAAATGCTTACCGTGATTTTTCTTTTGATCAACGGACCGGGCAGATGGTCGCTGGATGCCTTACTTAGCAAGAGGTTCAGCAAGAGGGAAGAAGTGGGCGGATCTCAACTCGCAGCGGCGGTGCCGCGAAAAGCATCGGCGAAAGCGTCGGTGATGGTATAGCGGATGACGTGTTCGTACTCCGGGCCGAGAAAGCGGCGCAGGCGGTCGGTATTCATGATGTACTCGCCGGTCATGTAGGGAACGGCTTCGGGCGGGATGGCGGAGATCTTTTGCTTCCACAGGAATTTCAGCACCTGCTGCATCGCCCATCGGCCGGGCACGCGCCAGAGTTTTGCCTGCGCCATCTCGATGCAGCGCGCGAAGGTTAAAGGCTCGCCGCGCCCGGCAACGTTGAGAACCGTCAGGCGCTGGGTCTCCGGTTCGCGCTGCAGGATGTGGCGGATGAGCCGCGCCATGTCGTCGACATGGATGAATTGAATCTTGTGGTCGAGATACTGTTGGCCGCGCGGAAGCATGCAGGGCAGGCGCTTGCCTTCCTGGCGCATTCGCTCGGCGCGGGCGCTCTTGCCGTTGGGCGTGCCGCGAAAAGCACCCATCAGATAATTTTCCACGCTGGCGCCGGAAAAGATGTGCGGACGCAGAATATAGGCGCTGCATCCGCGCAAAGAGTGCGAGCGCGTTTGCACGACTTCGTCCGATTGTTTTTTATGAATGGCGTAGGGCAGAGTGTGCGCTGCGAGCACGGAGTCTTCCGTGGCCGGCGCGGGCAGGTTCGAGCCGTATGCGGAGACGCTGCTGGGAAAGATGAACTGTTTGACGCCGTCGTCAGTCTGCCGGTTGGTCTCGGTGACGGCCTCCATCACGCGCGCGGTTCCCGCTACATTAATCTGCCACATGCGCTCCAGGTCAATCACGCCGGTGCGCACGGGATCGATCACGAATGCCAGATGAATCATGGCATAGGCGTGCGTGTCACGCAGCAATTCGAACAGAGCGCGGGTCGAAGATTCCTGGCCCAGATCCAGATTCTCGAAGCGCATCTCGGCAGTCGGTTCGGGGCGGAGTAACGTCCACCCCGATGACCGAGTAACTGCTCAGCAGGGGCAGGAGCCTGGATCCGAGATTGCCCGATATACCGGTTACGACGACGACTGGCTTTGCCATCAGTTGGGTTGTGCGGCCGGAGGTTGCGCCGGCGGCGGGGCCTGCGGCTGAGCGTGCGGCGCCGAGCCGGGACCGTTCCCTGGATTCTGCATGCGCGGCGGAGGCATCATCTGCCCCGGACCCCGCGGCCCTCCCATCGGGCCCATTCGGCGCCGGCGGACCAAAGTACGCCTCGTTGGTTTCGACGTGAAAGGAATTGTTCAGATCTTCCATCAGCTTGCGCATGCGCTCATTCTGCAGCTTGCCTTTGATTTCGTTTGACGCCTGGTCGAGCGGGATCGCGCTCTTGCTCACTACTTTGAAAACGTAGTGTCCCCCGGTATCGTTGATGAGCGGCGAAACTTCGCCGACTTTCACGTCAAACACTGCAGCTTGCGCGGGCGGCAGGCCGGAGCGGCGCACGGTCGGCAAACTGACGGTGGGAGCTTCGATCTTCATGCCAGCGGCATCGTAGGCTTCCTTCTGCAACTTGGCGAAGTCCTCTCCGGCCGCGGCTCGAGTGCGCAGGCTTTCGGCCAGGTCGGTCATTGCCTTTTGGCCTTCCTCCATCTTGGCTTTTTGCTCAGCTTCTTTCGCCTTCTGCGCTTCGTCACTCAACTTTTCGTTTTTTTCTTCGTTCTTCACTTCGACTTCGTTTTGTTTGGTCAGCGGAACGAATAGCCGCTGCAGGTTGAATTGTTCGAAGTCCGCCGCGTGATCGTTGTAATACTTCTCGATCTCCTCCGGCGGAACTTTGCCCGCTTCCTCCTGAATGTTTTGCCGCAGTTCCTGGCTCAGGATCTGCATCTTCAGGACCTTGACGCGATCTTCAAACTGCGGAGTCTTGTCCATGCCTTCTTTTTTTGCCTTGTTCGACAGCGCAATCCACTGAGGCAGCAGGCTTCCCAGCTGTTTCTTCATCTGAGGAGTCACGTTGGGGGCGAGATGGCTGGCAAGCGTCTCAAACTCGGCCTTGGTGATGACCGTCTTGCAATCGCCGGGAGAAGTTTTCGCGGCTGCGGCCTTGGACGCGGTGGCGGATTTCGCGCCGGTCGCCGAATTGGCCGCGGTGCCCTTGGCCAGAGTCGGCCTGGGCTTGTCGGGGCAAACGCCTTCGATGGTGATCACGGCGGCGGTTGGCGGGATGGATGCGGAACTATCCGCCGGCGCCTGGCCCGGCTGCGATGGCGCTGGGGCGCCCGGCATGGCTTGTCCCCCGGCCAGCGTTCCCAACAAAACACACATCAGCCACCGCTTGCGCATAAAGCATTTCCTCCAGGATTGGTCCGTCAGAAAGATGAAATTACTCAGCACCAAATCCTAGCACAAGCCGCCGGTTTTGCCTGCGTAGTCCGCGATGCGACGGTTGGACTGGCCGCCCTTCAAGAACGGTGCGAAGGAGGCGCGTGGACCAGAATCAGCACGCGATTTGCTTGGCGCTTTGCGCTCGCAACGGCGATAATTCCTGCATGTCGGGAAATCCCGCCATCCCTTCAAGCGAATTGATGCGCGCCGAGAAGCGCGCGGCCGCCGGCAGTTCCGTGCTGGCGGCGGTGGTGATTACCGGGCTGAAGGTCGTGGTGGGATTCAGCACGGGCAGCCTCGGGATTCTCTCGGAAGCGGCGCATTCCGGGCTCGATCTGATCGCCTCGCTGCTGACTTTTTTTTCTGTCGGGGTCTCCGACAAGCCTGCCGATGCCGACCATCAATACGGACACGGAAAAGTAGAAAACTTTTCTGCCTTCGTGGAAACCGGGCTGCTGCTGCTGACCTGCGCGTGGATTATTTACGAGGCCGGTGCGCGGCTGTTTTTCCGCCGCATTGAAATCGAGCCGTCGCTGGCCGCTTTTGCCGTGATGATCTTTTCCATGGGCGTCGATTGGTGGCGTTCGCGCGTGCTCGGCCGCATTGCCAACAAATATGACAGCCAGGCGCTGGAAGCGGATGCCCTGCATTTCTCCACCGACATCTGGTCGGCGGGCGTGGTGGTGGTTGGCCTTATTCTGGTGATGCTTGGCCGGGCGTATCACGTCGAGTGGCTGCGCGATTCCGATCCCATTGCAGCACTGTTCGTGGCTGGTGTTGTCGTGTCCGTCAGCTGGCGGCTGGCGCGACGCACGGTCGATGCGTTGCTTGACGCTGCGCCTCCGGGCGTGCGCTCCAAAATTTACGATGCGGTGCTGCGCGTGGATGGCGTGCTCGAGGTCGACCGCATCCGCATTCGACGGGCAGGGAATCGCTACTTCGCCGATCTTGCCGTCGGATTGGCGCGGACTGTGACTTTTCAGCGCTCTGGGCAATTGGCCTCGGCTGTCTCCGAGGCCGTGCGTCGAATCCTGCCCGACTCCGACGTGACCGTGCAGCCGCTTCCTCGCGCGCAACGCAGCGGAGAATATTTTCGACCGCATTCGCGCGGTCGCGACCAACAATAATCTCAACGTGCACGACATCAGCGTGCAGGAGATTTCCGGGCAACTCCACGTGGAACAGCACATTGAACTCGACGAGCGCATGACTCTTAAAGCAGGCGCACGACCAGGTCACCGATCTGGAAGCCGACATGCGCCGCGACGTGCCCGAGATTTCCGACATCCTGACGCACATCGAAAGCGAGCCAGCGACCATTGAAAAGCCCGAGGAAGTGGTGAGCGATGCGGAGCTCGAGCATCGCCTGAAGGCCGTGGCCTCGCAGTTTCCCGAAGTGCTCGACGTGCACGACTTCATCATCAAGCGGGTGCGCGGGCGCATGTACATTTCGTGCCACTGCACGCTGTCGGACAGTCTTCCGCTGGCGCGCGTGCACGACATTCAGACGGAACTGGAAATCCGTTTCAAGCAGGATGCGCCGGAGTTATTCCGCGTTTGATTCATCCCGAGCCGAGCACGGACAACCGGCGATAGGGTGACAGCTATCACAGAGAGGCGGGAACAGAATTGATGATTGTTGATTTTTGATTGTTGATTGGAGATCAAAGTCGTGATTACTGCAAAGGCAATCTGGACTGATAACGAGCGCTACATCGGCGAGGCTAGTTCGCGGCACGCTGTTGTGATGGATACGGCGACGGAGAAGACCGCGAGCACGCCGATGGAACTGGTGCTGATCGCGCTGTGCGGATGCACTGCTTCGGATGTGGTTGGAATTCTGCGCAAGAAGCGCGAGCCCTTTACCGCGCTCGAAGTCAGCGCGTCAGGGCGAGCGTGCGTCGGGATATCCCGCGGTGTATACGGAAATCAGTCTGGTCTATCGCATCAGCGGCAAAGTTTCGCGCAAGGCGGTGGAAGACGCGGTGAAGCTGTCGAAAGAAAAATATTGCTCGGTGTCGGCCATGCTGGAAAAGACGGCGAAGATAACGTCGAAAATCGAACTGATGGAATAGGTATCGTCATGCGCGTGCTGCTTTATACCCAATCCGGCTGCCTCTCCTGCGAGCTGATGAAGATTTTTCTTGAGGCCAAGGAAATCACATTCGAGGAGCACAATATCGCCGCCGACCCAGAGGCTCGCCGCGTGATGACCGAGGAGTACGACAGCACGGAAACGCCGACGCTGGTGATTTTTTCCGGCGAGACTCCGGACGTGATTGTTGGCTTCGATCCGGTGCGGCTTGACCAGTTCCTCGATCCCGCCCCATCATCGGATTCGGTGAACGAATCCTGAACTCTGCTCCGTCCAATCGAAGCACGCATCCTCTGCGGGGATATTTATTTATCGGCTCTGCCGCGCTTTCTGTGGGGAATTTCGGCTGCGCTGGGACGCGCTGTGTTCACCGGGAAACTGGCATTGGCTGGCCAGGCGCTGCATCCCATCGACCCGCTGATCCTGTCGCAAACGCGGACGTCGTTCTCGCTGCTGGTGCTGTTGCCACTGCTCGTGGGGCGGCGCGGCTGGCAGCGGATCAAGCTGCCGAGGCCCGACCTGATTCAATGCCTGGTGCTGGGAATGCTGGGCGTGGCCGCGTCGAACTATTTCTATTACGTCGCGATCCAGAGAACGAGCGTGGCCATCGCCATCATCGTGCAATATACGGCGCCGGTGTGGGTGCTGCTTTACGTGGTGGCACGCGGACAGCAGAAAATTTCGCTGCAGAAAGTGGCCGCGGTGGGAGTGGCCGTCGCCGGAATCGCGCTGACGATCGGGATCGTCGGCACGAAATCGGCGGCGCCTCTGCATCTCGATTCTTATGGACTCTTCGCCGCGGTGCTGGCCTCGTTCTCGTTCGCCTTCTACAACGTTGGCGGACACCGCATTCTGGCCCGCCACGACCGCTGGCGCGTGCTGGTGTGGACGCTGGCTTCGGCGGCGGTCTTCTGGCTATTCGTGAATCCGCCGTGGAAAGTTGTGGCCACGCACTATGCGCCCGCGCAGTGGGCATTCTTGTTCGTTTTTTCCATGATCTCGGTGCTGGGATCGTTCTCGCTCTACTTCCTCGGCCTGCAGTATCTCGAACCGACGCGCGCGATCATTGCCAGCTGTCTGGAGCCGGTCTTCTCGATCCTGCTGGCAGCGGCGCTGTTGGGTGAGGGCGTGCGCCCGATTCAGACGCTGGGAATTGTGCTGGTGCTGTCGGCGATTGTGATTGTGCAGTTGCCGGGGAGAGGTGGAGTGGAGCAGGAATCGGTTGTGGTGGACCCGATCGAATGATGAGACCGACTCCGTACTGGACGGTGTCTAATCGAGCAGAGTGGGAACTCCTGGAATGGAGGTCGAAATGCCAAGGTCTTTTTTAACAGCGTCGGCTCTTCTGATTTTCTTTGGGGTGTCGGCGATGATCGACAACGCCAGAGGTGCCGGCGCGATCGAGAGTGACGTCCCCCTGACCCCTGACGAAGTAGCAATCTACAAGACTGTCTTGCAGCAATACCTTGCGGGGAGTGCGCGACAGCGTCTTAATGTCTCGGTGCGCACATATCCGTTCGACCCTAATTCGCACCCAGGCAGTGTCGGTGTGGATTGCCTGAGAGGTATTGAACTGCAAGATCTCCAAAAGGTTGCGCATACGTTTCACGTCCTGACGTTCGGTGTTCTGACGCTGAAAAACACAAGGTTGGTCGATCCGGATAAGCAATCAGAGATTGTGCGCGAAAACGATCCAGACAAGACGATGCGCGAAGGGAAATCGGTTTCAGAAGCTGTTAACGAAGCCTTTTCAACTGGACTGTTCTCGCTCTCAGAAATTGCCTTCGACAAAGAGAAACGCCATGCGGTTGTCAGCTACAGTTATCGGTGCGGTGCCTTGTGCGGACAAGGATCCACGCTAGTTTTTGAGAAGGTTGGAAATAGCTGGAAGAAAATGGATCGGCGCTGCGGCGGTTGGATTTCGTAACATCCGCAAAGATTGGCGGATTCTGCCCAGCGAGCTGGTGAAAGACTCCTTTCGACTTAAAATGCCCCAGCGCCTAAAGGCGGCACTCATTTTCTGGACTTACGGGGCGGCTGAAAAGCCGCGCCCCTTCAAAAACTGGATCGAGATCTTGAGTTTCAGCAGGCTCTAGGCCCTCGCCGACTCGATGGCCTTGCGTACGTGGCCGCGGGATTTTTTCAGGGCGGCGACGGCTTTGGTGCGATTCACTTCCGCGGCGAGCATCACGACTGCTACTGGAGTTCGGTTGCCGCTGGCTTTTAGCGCGGCGCTGGCTGCGTCGTGACTGGCTCCGGTGGCCTGTTCCAGGATTCGAATCGACGCGCTGGACCAGCTTTTCGTTCTTCGTCCACACGTTGACCATGAGATTTCCATAGACGTAGCCCAGCCGCGTCATGGCTCCGGTGGAGATCATGTTCAGAACCATTTTGTGCGCGGTGCCGGCTTTCATGCGCGACGATCCGGCGAGCACTTCGGCGCCAACCTCGGTGACGATGGCGAAATCGGCGGCGCGCTCCAGCGGCGAGTTGCGATTGCAGGTGAGCGCGATGGTGTGGGCTCCGCGGCGGCGGGCGTATTCGATGGCGGCGATGGTGAAGGGAGTGCGTCCGCTGCTGGCGATGCCGAGAACGATGTCGCGCTTGCCGGGCTTGCGTTTTTTCATTTCCGCGATGGCGAGCGCGGTGTCGTCTTCGCTGGCTTCGGTGGAGGCGGCCAGGGCCTTGGGCCCCCCGGCCATGATGAACTGCACGGTGCGCGGATCGGTATTGAAAGTCGGCGGAATCTCGGAGGCGTCGAGGGCGCCGATGCGGCCGCTGGTTCCGGCGCCGACGTAGATGAGGCGTCCGCCCTGGCGCAGTCCGGCGACGACGACGTCGATGGCGCGGGCAATTTGCGGCAGGGCGCGGCCGACCGCGGCGGCAACGGTGGAGTCTTCCTGATTCATAAGGCGCGCGATTTCGAGCGACGACATGCGATCGAGCTCGGCGGCGGCGCGAAGAATCTGTTCCGTGGAAAGCTGGCGAAGGTCGGAGTTTGCTTCTTTGGGATTGTTCTCGTTCTGGTTATTCTTTCGGCTTGGCGTCAAGTCGTAGGCCTTTCGGAATTTAGAGAGCAAATCATTTTATTACGTCCGCTTAATTACTTCGTCGTAGAGACGTTGCGAGCGCCGTCTCTACGGATTCAGCGCCTCTACTATCGCGTCGTGAAATTTGGGGCGCACTTGTTTGATTGCATGATTCGCGCAGTCGGGCCAGGTGCGGTTCGTTAACAATGTGATCGAAAGCTGGCGGGACGGATCGATCCACAGCGACGTGCCGGTATAGCCGAGGTGACCGTAGGAGCCGGGCGCAAAATATTTTCCCGACTGCGACGGGGTGGAGGGAGTGTCCCATCCGAGGGCGCGGGAGGTGCCGGCGGGTTCCGACTCGCGGCGGGTGAAGAGCGCTACGGTCTCGGGGCGGAGGATGGGAACGCGGGCAGGAGCGCCCGCGCCACACTGGAGTAGGGCGTGGGCGAAGCGGGCCAAGTCTTCGGCGGTTGAGAACAGGCCCGCATGTCCGGCGACTCCGTTTAGGACGTAGGCGTTTTCATCCTGAACCTCGCCCTGGATGATCTTGAGGCGAAAGGTGCGATCGTCGGCTGTGGGAGGAATTGCCGCGCGGGCGTCTGCGGGCGGGTTGAAGGTGGTGTGGGTCATGGCGAGGGGCCCGAAGATTTCCCGCTGGCAAAAAACATCGAGCGATTCGCCCGCGAGACGTTCCAAAGCTGTTGCCAGCAGGATGAATCCGAGGTCGCTGTATTCGGCGCGGGCGCCGGGATCGGCGGTGAGGGAAGTGGTGAAGGCGGCTTGGAGCAAGTCTTCCCGAGTATGGACTCTCAGGAACAATTTCTCGTAAGCGGGCAAGCCGGACGAATGAGCCAGCAGCATACGGAATGTCACGGAGACGCGGCGCGGGTCGGCTTGACCACCGGATTGCTCGCCAGTTTGTCCGGCAAACTCTGGGATGACGCCCACGACCGGAGCCTCTAGTTCCAGCAGGCCGCGCTGGTAAAGAATCATTGCCATGGTGGTCGTGGCAACGGTTTGGTAAGGGAAGCAAGGTCGAAGAGGGTAGCCGGGGTAGCGGAAGGAGAGCCGGCGTCGAAGGTGAAGTGGCCGAAAGCCTTCAGCGCCACCAATTGCCCCCGGTGGGTGACTGCAACCGAGGCGGCGGGGAAGGCCTGCTGGTCGATTGCGTCGTGCAGCACGTGCGAAAGCAGCCGCGAAAATGCGTCGTCCTGACCGTCCCAGGCGGGGACGAGGGCTGAAACCTTGTTCACGGCTGGGGGCTCGGCTGACAATTGGAAACCTGACGGTTTATAGCAGGATTCGGCTGGCAGGGTAAAGCGTGGGTCGAACCCGGCCGCGATCTGTGCGGGGAGCCTGGCTTCTCCTGTTTCGTTTCTTGTGCCTCGTTTCTTCTGTGCCCGGATAACCCCGTGCGCCTCGAAGGCGTCTAAATCACTACGAAGATAGGGCACTTGGTCTGTTCCGGGCGAGCGTATAATCGGTTCAAGGAGTACGGTATGAAACTCAGATGGCTGGCAATCACTGTGGGATTGGCGGCGTTCAGCGTGGGTCCCTGGACGTTGGCGCAGGTTTCCGACCAAGACAAAGATCAGCCGAAATCCGGGGACGTGCAGAATGCGCCGAAACAAGCGCCTGCATCATTACCCACGGCTGACGACAGCCAGATCAAGCACGACGGCACCAAGACCGACGTGGATGCAGTGGGAAACCGCAATGTGGGGTGCGGCCGCGGCGTGGGCAACTGGTATACGGTTGAGGGGCAGGTCGCGCGCGGACGCGTGTACGCGCAGCAGATCGAATCGCAAATCAAGCTGGTCAACGATCCCGTGATCACGGAGTATGTGAACCGGATTGGGCAGAACCTGGTGCGCAACTCCGATGCGCAGGTTCCCTTCACGATCAAAGTTATCGATTCCGACGTGGTCAACGCCATGGCGTTGCCGGGCGGATTCTTCTACGTGAACTCCGGCCTGATTCTCGCGGCCGACGAAGAAGCTGAAATGGCGGGCGTGATGGCGCATGAGATCGCCCACGTGGCCGCCTGCCACTACGGACGCGAAATGACGCGGGCCAACCTGCTGCAGATGGCGTCGATCCCGTTCATCTTCATGGGCGGCGGAATCGGCTACGCGGCTTACGAAGGCATGGGCCTGGGAATTCCGCTGACCTTCCTGCACTTCTCGCGCGGATTCGAGGCTGAGGCGGATTATCTGGGAATCGAGTATATGTATCGCGCCGGGTACGATCCTTCGGCGTTTGTGTCGTTCTTCGAAAAGATTCAGGCGATGGAGAAGAAGAAGCCGGGAACGCTGTCGAAGGCATTCGATACGCACCCTCAGACTCCGGATCGGATCGAGAAGTCGCAGGACGAGATTCGCAAGATTCTTCCTGCCAAGGCAGCAGTACGTGGTGACGACCTCGGAATTCGACGAGGTCAAGGCGCGGCTGGCGGCAATCGAGAACAAGCATAAAGTCATTGACGAGAAAGATGGCAACAAGCCGAGCTTGCGGCGGACCGCGAATACGACCGACAAGTCAGGCGACACCAAGAGCGATGACGATCGCCCAACGCTGAAGCGGCGCGACGATTCGAACTAGGACGTGTAGAGACAGCCGCCTCGGCTGTCAGGGTTTTCGAAAAGAACCGGTGGCTGCGGCCGCCGGTTTTATTTTGCGTAGAATTTTCGTAGTGGCTCAGTTTGAATTTCAAATCTCACGGGGCGTCATCCCGAAGTGCCCGCGTTTTTTACCAGCGGGCCGAGGGGACTCCCGTGGCAAACAGCGTCCTAGCGGGGGATCCTTCGCTCCATCTGAAGAACGGCTGCGCTCAGGCTGACGCCATCGATGCAGTCAAAAATTCAAACTGAGCCACCACCTAAGTTTTGCCGATCAGAGAACGATGGCTCGCGATTTGGCGTAGAATCAGCATTCAGTGCGGTCACAAACGCCTGTGATTCCGATCACGGATTGCGTTTGGGGGCGACTAGGCTCGAATCTGCTGGATTCAGAGCAGTTCGATAAGGCGGACAATTTCCATGCCAGACAACACACTCACCATCACCGATAATCGCACCAACAAGACCTATACCGTCCCGGTCGAGAATGGCACGATTCGGGCGATGGATTTGCGGCAGATCAAGACCGGACGCGGACGATTTCGGGCTGATGACCTACGATCCCGCGTTCATGAACACGGCGTCCTGCCGGAGCGCCATTACTTACATTGACGGCGACAAAGGAATCCTGCGTTATCGCGGATATCCCATCGAAGTTCTGGCGGAGCGCTGCACGTTCCTGGAAGTTGCCTACCTGCTGCTGTTTGGCGAACTGCCCACCGAGAAAGAGTTGAACGCGTGGGTCTACGACATCACGCACCACACCATGCTGCATGAGACCACGAAGAAGTTCATGGAGGGTTTCCGCTATTCGTCGCATCCCATGGCGATGTTCGTGAGCACGATTGCGGCGTTGTCGAGCGTGTATCCAGATGCCAAGCATGTGCACGATCCGGCGAACCGGCTGCACCAGATTACGCGGCTGATCGGGAAGGTGCCGTCGATCGCGGCCATGTCGTACCGGCACAACGTGGGATTTCCCTACGTCTATCCCGACAACGATCTGAGCTATACCGAAAATTTCATGAACATGTTGTGGAAGATGGTCGAGCCGAAATATGTGGCCAATCCGGCGATTGCGCGGGCGCTCGACATTCTGTTTATTCTGCACGCCGACCACGAGCAGAACTGCAGCACCAACGCCATGCGGTCGGTGAGCAGTTCGCAGGCCGATCCGTATCTGTCGGTGGCGTCGGCGGCGTCGGCGCTGGCCGGGCCGCTGCACGGCGGCGCCAATGAAGAAGTGCTGAAGATGCTCGACGAGATCGGCTCCAAAGATCACGTTCCGGCTTACATCAAGCGCGTGAAAGAAGGGCAGATCAAGCTGATGGGCTTTGGGCACCGCATCTACAAGAATTACGATCCGCGGGCGAAAATCATCCGCTGGAGCGCCGAGCAGGTTTTCCAGGTTACGGGACGCAGCCCGAAGCTCGACATCGCTTTGGAGCTGGAGCGCATCGCGCTGGAAGACGATTATTTCGTGAAGCGCAAGCTGTATCCCAACGTCGATTTCTATTCCGGGATCATGTACCAGGCGATGGGCTTCCGGCCGGAGATGTTCACCGTGCTGTTTGCGATTCCGCGGACGGCGGGATGGCTGGCGCAGTGGCAGGAATTGATGACCGATCCCGAGCAGAAGATCGCGCGGCCGCGGCAGGTTTATACCGGGCCCGGGGAACGGGAATTCGTGCCGATCGATAAGCGGGTGCCGGTGCCGATTCCGGCGGAATATCCCGCGGGCTAATGAAAAGCATCCCTCGGGGGCTAAAGCCCGCAATTATCTTGGAGCACTTGCGGCGCGAGTAAACTCGCGCCCTTTCAAGGCAAAGGCGGGCTTGTTTTCAAAGCAGAGAGTGCTTCATCAATAAGTGCCCCGCTTTTGGCGGGGCATTCATTTTGCGGAACAAAGCGTTGTGGGAAGGGAACTGGGGATTGAAAGAAAAGGGAAGTCGCAGCGAACGCGGAATTCGAGCCCCTTCCGAGGCTGCGTTAAATTACGCGATGTGCTTGGCCAGTTCAGCTAACTGTTCGCGATGACTCTCGGGCGAAGTGATGACTTTCATGCCCTGCCAGTCATACGGGAATTCTTTGCCGCATTCGAGACAGGCAACGTAGGTGCCGGTTAAAGCTGCGGCTGCGGGACGGCCCGCTTTGGCTCCGCGAATGGTTACTGGAAAGCTGTACCGAGAATGCCTGCAGCCGAAGAACACATCCACTAATTTAGCGAACATGATCCACCTTCCACATCGAGCCTGGGAGCTCGAACCCTGGGTTGAACTATACGCCCCCGCTCGAAGGAAAACTCGATGCGGGTTATCGACATTTACTTAGATTCCCGAATTGACAAAACGGTTTCCGTTTTGTAGAGAAAGTGCTGCCAACCCGTGGAATCCGCCGAAATCCTTGCCATAGATATAGTTACGAGGGAAGGCGAAACGTTTCACACGCTCTGGGGACCGCGCTTTTTCTGCTGCTGGCACTTAGCCATGATGGCGGAGCGCAGGCGGCTGCGCAGATCGTCGGGCAGTTCGTAGAGCTGGGAGTCACGGTAGATCTCGATGGTTTTCTTGGTTGTGTCGCAAACCACATAGCAGTTGTGGCACCAGGAAAGATGATTTTCGAGCTCGACCTTGGTTTTTTCGTCGAGAACGCCGTCCAAGTAATTGGTCAGCTCGGTAAGGAATTCAGCGCATTTCACTGGTTGCCATCTCCGCTTGGAACATCTCCGGTTTTAATTTCACTCTTGCCATTTTCACGTCTCTGAAAATATCGTCCCAACCGTTCGCGCAACTGCAAGCGAGCCCGCAGAAGCCGCGACTTAACCGCAGGCACGCTCAACTCGAGCGCGGCTGCGGTTTCTTCGGTTGAAAGCCCTTCCACGTCCCTCAGCACGAACACCGTTCGAAAGCCCGGGGGAAGGCCTTGAATCGTCTTGCTTAAAATCTCGCGCAACTCAGCTTGCGTGTATTGCTGCTCCGGATTCGGACTCCAGTCCGCGATTTCGCGGGGAAGGGAATCGTCTTCCGTCTTAATGTCTTCGTCGAGCGAGACCGTGCGCTCCGGCTTGCGCCGGCGCAACTTCATCAGCGCTTCGTTGACCGCGATCCGGACCAGCCAGGTATAAAACTTCGACTGCTCCTGGAACTGCGCCAGGTTGCCGTACGCCTTCAGGAAAGCTTCCTGCACCACGTCTTCCGCATCTTCGCGGTTTTGCGTGATGTGCTGCGCGATCCGGAAAACGTTGCGGTCGTAGCGCCGCACCAGTTCTTCGAAGGCTGAGTCGTCGCCGCGCTTGGCGGCCTGTACGAGCGTCAGCTCTTCGCTAACTGGCCCTACTACTTTGTTTTGGATGGCTCCCATTCGCTTGGCGATGCAGTATTTTCGGTTCGAGAAAAAAATCTGCGGCACGCGGAGCGTGACGCAAACTACGAAATCGAAACTGTTATTCTACTTGGTAACCCGGCAGTTTGCCCAATGGCTTTCAGATAGGCGGCAGGAAAAGTTTGCGATAGAGTGCAAGAGGCTGGTTGTAACCCGGACGAACAGGTACCGAAGTACTCTGATGTCCTAGCACAAGTGCCGTATAATCAGCGTTTAGGGCATTGGCCTTTGGTGCGGGCGGGCTCGCGAAAAGACTTGAGGACTGGATTGGTTCTCTGAGCATGGCGGACAGCAAGGAACTTCAACAAATCGTTGAGCGAGCGGTGGCGCAGGTTCTCAACAGCCAGCTTCCCACGCTGCAAGAGCAGTTGGTGGCTCGCGTTTTGGCGGAACTGCCCGCGGTGCCGGCCGCTACGCCGGGCCATGCAAGTCCTACTCACGGCAATCTGGTGCAGGCGGTTGCCAGCATTCATGCCGGAACCACGCAAAAAGAAATTCTGCGGGCGTTACTCGACGCCGGAAGTTCGTACGGATCGCGCGTAGCCTTGTTTGTGGTGAAGGCTGGAGCGGCGAGTGGCTGGCAGGGCCGTGGTTTTGGCGCGGAAGATGCGATCAAAGATTTTGCGCTGGATATGTCGGCGGGACCGGCCGCGCACGCTTATCACAACCGGACGGCGGCTCCGGCGAATATTGCCGAAATGGATGGGCGCTTCGTGCAGCAGTTTGGCGGCCCGCACAACGAGCAGATTCTGGTGTTGCCGCTGGTGCTGAAAGATAAAGTTGCCGCGCTGCTCTATGCCGATGGCGGCGCGGAGGGCATGCTGGACGGGGCTTCGCTTGAAGTTCTGGTGCTGGCGACCAGCGCATGGCTGGAAGTAGTTTCGCTGCGCAAGCAGGCGCAGAGGGACATGGGCGATGCACCCGCCATGGAACGGCCTCCGGCAGCGGCGCCGGTGCAGACCGTGAGTTCATTCTCCGATCCTTTTGCGGCGCACACTCCGAAACATACGCCGGCCGAAGCCCGTAGCCGAACCGGCTGCTGAAGTGGTCGAGGTTGCGCATGCAGCTTCGGCCGCGGCTGCGTCGGCTCCAGCGACTGCCGCGGATCCGTTTGCCGGCATGTCGCCTGACGACGCCGACACTCATCGCAAGGCGCAGCGTTTTGCGCGCCTGCTGGTGGATGAAATCAAGCTCTACAACCAGGCGAAGGTGGCTGAAGGTCGCCGCAATAAAGATCTCTATGATCGGCTGAAGGAAGATATTGAGAAGAGCCGTTCCACGTTTCAAAAGCGCTACGGCAGTACCGCGGCGGCCAGCGGCGACTACTTTCAGAAGGAAGTTGTTCGCAGCCTGGCCGAAGACGATTATTCGGTTATGGGCGCGAACTTCCGGCATTAACCGTGGCGGAGATCTTTTAGGGAAGTTCTCGCATCTCACGTTCTGATGAGCGCGCTTCCGCGCGAAACTTTAAGGTGGCTCGATTGGGTCTCAAGTTGTGGTGGGTGCTCGGGCTCGGGCTCCTGTGCATTATTCCTGCGGTTGTTTTTTCCCAGACCGCGCCTCCAGCAGCGTCCGACACTGCTAGACAAGAAATCCGCACCGGCAGCATCCACACCGTCAAAGAAAAGTAAGACTGCGAGTGGCCACGCTTCCAGCAAAAAAATCATCGTCCGCGGCTTCACGGGCCGCGGCTGCGAGAAGACGGCGGCGGCCGATGTCTCCACGAGTGCGGCGCATTCACCAGGCGTTCGTGGCATCGACTACGTTACGTCCCATGGCGCAGCAGTTGATTCTGGAGCGCACGCCGGCGGGGTATGCGGGTGTGGAGGCCTTTGCGCGCGCCCATCCTAAGGAAGATGCGGGCGCGCTGGCGTGGCTGGTTGTGGGATATGCCCACGTCCTCGATCACGACTGCGGAAAGGCCATTGATCCGCTGAACCGCGCCAAGCCGCTCTCCGGCGATCTCGGGGATTACGTCACGTATTATCTGGGAGTCTGCTATCTGCAGACGGGGCATCAGGCCGAGGGTTTGGCGGCGCTGGCGAAGTTTTAGCGCAACGTATCCGGACTCGTTGCTGATTCGCGATGCCCACGTGAGCTACGCCAATGCGCTGCTATCGGAAAAACGAGCATCGGACGCGTCGGAATTGCTGGAGAAAGACCGATTGCCAGCGAGATCCGATATTGAACTAGCTTTAGGGCGCGCGTACGCGAGCCTGGGACAGACGGCAAAAGCAGCCGAGGCCTTTGAGAATGTTTATTACAACATGCCAACTTCCGCGGAAGCGGACGTGGCGAATACGGAGCTGAAGAAACTTCCATCGGCGCCGCCCGCAACGCCGGCGCAGCATAAGACGCGCGCTGAGTTGCTGATGAAAGCGAAGCGCTATAACGATGCGGTGGACGAATATCGCGAAGTCGCGGTGCACGCCGCTCCTGAGGCGCGTCCGGCGGCCGAACTGGCGCTGGCGGATGCGCTGCACCGTAGTGGAAGAAACCGCGAGGCCAAGACGGAGTTGAACACCTTGCCCGGCGCCACTGCTGACCAGGAAGCACAGCGCCTATTTATTCTGGGCGAGGTTGCGTGGTCTTCGGACGATAACGCAACGTTTTATCGCACGGTGGAAGAACTGCGGCAAAGCGCGGCGACGAGTTCGTGGTTTGAGCAGGCGCTTTTGTCGGCGGCCAATTTACACCTGGTGCATCACGAATACGACTTGGCGCTGGACTCGTTTCGCGAGTTGCAGCAGCGCTTTCCCACCGGGACTCGCGCTTCGTATGCGCACTGGAAGACAGCATGGCTGACGTTACGTTTCGGACGAAACGAAGAAGCCAAGAAACTGTTTGACGAACAGATCGCGATTTACCCCGGCGGGAACGAGACTTCCGCGGCGCTGTACTGGCGGGCGCGGCTGGCAGAAGAAGAGAACCAGCCCGCGATGGCGCGAGCCTATTACCAGAAATTGTCAGACCGCTACCGAAACTATTATTACGCGCAGCTGGGGCGGGATCGCTTGCAGAAACTTCCGGAGGGGAGCGATCCGCCGGGCGAGTATCCGCTGCTGGACCATATTCCGCCGCTGCAGCATGGCGACAAGGTGACTTTGTCGGAGCTTCCTGGGGACGATCTGCATTTGCAGAAAGCGAAGCTGCTGGGTAATGGGGGACTGGTTGATTTTGCGGTGGCAGAACTGCAGGCCGCCGCGATGGCGGATGGAGGAAATTGGGGTCCGGCGGAAACCGCGCAACTGTTTATCGACACCGGGCACTACGATCGCGCCATCGAAGTGATGAAGCGCTCCATCCCAAGTTATTTTGCGGTGGACATTCCGATTCTGCCGCGGGAGTACTGGGAGGCGCTGTTTCCGCGGCCGTACTGGGCTGACCTGAAGAAATTTTCGCTGGCGAACGGACTGGATCCTTATCTGGTGGCATCGCTGATCCGGCAGGAATCGGAATTTAATCCACTGGCGGTTTCACGGGCTAATGCGGTCGGGCTCATGCAGTTGCTGCCGAAGACTGGCAAGGTCGTAGCCCACGAGGAGTCGCTCAAACACTACAACGCGACGCAGCTTTTCAGCCCAGCGGTAAATCTGCAACTGGGCACACGCTATTTTCGCAGCATGGTCGACAAGTTCGGGGGATCGTTCGAGCACGCGCTGGCCGCCTACAACGCGGGTTCGGACCGCGTAGAGGAATGGATGGGGCAAGGCCCGTACCGCGATTCGCCCGAATTTGTCGAGTCGATCCCCTTCACCGAAACGCGCGAGTACGTGCAGGCCATCGTGCGCAATACCGCCGTCTATAAACAGCTTTACGGAACGCCGTAGGCCCGCTGTGCCCATAGCGCGGGAATTTTACCGATAGTGCTGCGCTTACTTCGCCGACGCTTTCGCCGCGGCCTCCCTGGCCTGAAGGTGAATGGCCTGCATATCGCCACTGCGGGCTTCCTGGGCGGTCTGCGCCGGGTTCTCCATGGATTCCTGCAGTAAAGCTTTGGCGCCATTGCTGACCTGGACGGTGTCGGTAGGCCGGGGAGGAGGCGCGGCAGTCCCTGTCTGTTGCACTGGTGGCTCTGCAGCAGGTTGGGCGGTCGTCAGGTTGGTAATTGAACTGATCATTTTGTTGGTCTCCTGCTTTCCCTATCGTCAGGCAGAGCGATTCACTTGAACCCCTCAAAACCGGCCCGCTTTACCGTGTTACTCCTATTACCTCCGGGCCAGTTGTATGGCACCCTTGTGCCTTGCCCGGGCTCTGGCCGGTTGATATTGTGCCGATAGAGAAGTTAGTTCCTCCCCTGACGATCGAAAGTTGAGCCGGATTGGGGGCATTTATGCGGATGATGCATTTGTGTTATGCGGCGATAGGCTTTGCGGTGGCCCGCTGGATATTCAAGCGGCAAGCAGTCGTAGACCCAGTCACACGGTTTCGGTCGCAGGGCCTGCTGTAGAACGGTTTTGAGTTCTGGGCGTGCGTTCCCGTTGCGCTTCCATTTCGTCAGCGCACGCTCATAACTTCCATCCCAGAAGTACTGTTACGAAGGTTTGCCCGAATCATCCCGGTTTCTTCGATCTCTCCATACAATTAAAGTCAGGAATAAGCCTGTCGGCTTGCGTGTGCGAAATGGCCGGTTGGCTCGTTCCGCAATTTGATTTGTATGGTGAAGTTTTCGAAATTGCGGATGTTCTTGTGGCCGGTCCTGCTGGCAGTGTTGTTGCCGGCGGCGCTCAGGGCACAAGATGATCCAAACGAAACTCCGCTGGGCGATCTGGCTCGTACGCTGCGCAAGAAAGATCCACCGGCTCGGGACGTCATCGACGACGACAATCTGACACAAGTGATGCAGCAGGCTGAGGGCCGCCACGCCCCCGGTTCGGCGCTGCAGTTTCTGATGGCAGGCGACGATAAAGGCTTCCGTGTGGCCGGGCCGGACGTGTCCTGTAGCCTGTCGTTCAATGTGAATGCCAAGTCGCTCCTATCGAGCGCTTATGCCCAGATGGAGTTGCCGCCGGGCGAGATGAGCAAGCTCGAGGGGCCGGCGACCATTGAGGGCGACACACTCATCGTTCCCGTATACAACCGAACCGATTGGCACGTGAGCGAAGTTGCCGTGGCGCTGACGGTGGTGAAGAAAGCCGAAGTTGCGGCGAATGATCCGCCGGAATTGGAAGTGCGTCCGGAAAAGAAGCCTGATGTGACGGTAATTTACCGCATGCGAGCTGCGGCGGCGCCCTCGGCGACCACGGTTTTCAGCCAGCGGCTTAACCTGGAAATCCAGCCCGATGAAGAGTGGCACTGGGCGATCGTGCAGGCCAGAGGATATCCTCCGCAGAGTTATTCGGGAAACTTGCCGCAGACCGCGGCGCAAACGAGCATGCCAGCATCGAGCTCACCTTCGAGTCAGCCTGAGTTCATGCCAGTATTAGAGCCGCTTCGGAAATTACCGCTTTCGCTGCCGCGAAATCCGTCAGTAGAGTCGACCTCACCCGAAACAAACTAAGAGAAACCAATGACGGCACTCCTAGGTACGGTTCCAGGGGGAAGCCTTTGAGCGCGATTCTGACTTGCTGGTCCCAGTTCGCCCTACTTGGTTTTCAAAACGACGATATTCCGTTCATCGGTGGCGATGATGCGATAGAACTTCTTCAGATCGTCGGCGCGACTCACTGGCACGCTCAGTTCCTTCACTTCGAACGTGCGGCTGTAGTGGATCGTATTGCCGTTCACTTCAGTTTTCGCGTGATAGCTGGCGAAGCCATATTCGGCATCGACGGGGGGCGGCAAATCGTCCACCACGTAACCTGCGGGGATGGCGATTTCGAAGCTATCGGTGTCGCGCGACGGGCCTTCGAATTCAATGGGGAACTCGCGCCGCTCTTTAGTCTCCAAAAGGCCGCTGGTTTTCACTCCCAGCACGCGCGGACGAACCAGCAGAAGACCGCCAGCATTATTGGCGTAATTGCGCGCCTCGAATGCGTAATGAAAGCCGAATGGCTGATCGGTATGGTTGAGATTCTGAACACTGGCCTGTGTGATGTTGAAGAGAGACAAAGATCCTGCAAGCAGATCTTCGATGGGCTTGATCTGATCAGCAGATTTAGTCACCGTGCGCAGGCGCCATCGTTCCGACCATGCGCGATCTCCAAGGCGGGTTTCGCTGACCTCGCCTTTCAGCGTGCCCAGGGAATCCAGCGTCAGCCTTGCGGTGCGCTGGATGCTATTCATCGCAGAGGGTTGCTCCGGCAGTTCGACAAGTTCTCCGCCTTCCGGCGTAACCAGCAAGCCATAGTTAGCCTGCAAATATCCGCCAATTTCTCCGAACGGCGTCAGGTCGTTCGTTGGATCGAAGTAGAGAAGGGGACCAAGCCTGGGATGCTGGATTGTGGCGACCAGGGACGAATCCTTAACATTCGGCGGTAATTTTATGGCGAGAACGACGTGGTTAAAACCACCAACGTTGGCCGGCAACTGGGGTGTCACAGAGCCCCGCTCGGAGTTGATGACTACATAAAAAGACTCGATCCCGATCTGGCTAAGCATCGCGCTGAGCAGAGTTGCTTTATCTTTGCAGTCGCCGTAGCGGTGCGCGAAAATGTCGGAAGCGGCATGGGGTTGCCAGCCTCCGATGCCGAGTTCAATCGCTACGTAGCGGACATCGTGCTGGACGAACTGCGCCAGCGCTTTCATTTTCTCCAGCGGAGTCTGCGTCGAGCCGGTGAGAGTGGCGACTTCCTGAGTGATTTGCGGAGAAGTGTCGCGGCGCCCGTTGGTCAAGTTCCGATACCAGTTGCCCATCTCCTGCCAACTGGTAAAACCGTTCGCGGCAGCGCCTCCCGGTGGGAAGAAGGAAACAATCAGCTGGCCAGCGACACCGTAAATAGGCGGCATCTCTTCTTCCTTGCGGATTCCCTTCACCTCGCGCACCACCCACTCCCATTGATTGCCGCCGTTTTGCGTGGGTTTGATCTCGGGAGAGTTGATCCAGGATGCCCTATACTCCCAGCCCGGCGGAAGCTGCAGCGAGTAATGCATTTCCCGGCTCGGAATTTCACGTTGAAACATCCAAACATCCTGCAACACCATGGGCTGCTCTTCTTCTTCGTATTCATAACCCACAATACTGCCGGGATCGGGAGCAGGGATTCGTAGCAGTTTCTCTTTAACGTCGGAGATCAATTCGCTACCCGCTATTTTGGGAAGGGCGATCTCAACTGCCTCCTTGTCTTTCACTTCATAATCCTTGCCTTGGGCCGGAATGCACCAGCCATGAAGACCGTTGATTTTGCGATGGGGATTAAAGGAGACAGCGGCGATACCGTATTCTCGCCCGCTCGGCCTGAGTATTTTGTAGACCATCCGAACGTGGGTCTTGATCTTGTCGACCGATTGCACGTTGACAACTTGTTCGGAGTACAACAGAACTGCGTCCGTCTTTTCATCGTGAGCGGGTAGCTGGGCCGATGCCACGGCATGCATCCATTGCGGAGCATCGCCTGCGCGAGCGCGCCGAGGGGCTGCGAGCATGCCCAGGACTGCGCACAACAAGATGCAGGTTCGGTGCCAATCAATTACCGGCAGTCGTTGCTCCGGGCTGCAAAATGACCTGTTGTTCATCGTCTGTCCTCACAGTCTGAAAGATTTTGCGGAGGGTCGCATAGTTGTTCGACGGTAAGAACATGACGTCGACATTCAGGACGCGGTTCAAGTGCAGCGTGCCTTTATCGTTTTTTGTTTCGAGAACGTAAGTGATTGCCTTGGCGTCTAACTTCTGGGGCTGCGGGACGGTCGAGATTTGCCAACCCAAAGGTAGATCGATAGTCAGGTCGTCGGCTCGCTGAAAGGGAAACGCGAAGTAGATGGGATGTACCCGGTCGGCGTGATCGAACAGGTGTTTCTCCTCGGCGCTGAAGAGGCCGACAGGCAGGAGGGCACGCCGTCCGGCTCCCGAGACCCAGCCAGTGACTTTCAGATTGTATTCTGCGACCAGCGAAGGCGAGGAACTCTTCCAATCGGGCTGGTTTGTGAGTTCGACTTCGCAAGCGACTGGGACGGCCTCTCTCACTTCGTCCTCTAGAAATTTCTTGCGGTCGGCCTCGTCGGACAGACGATGCTGCACCCGCCGCTGAGAAGCCTCCAGCCCCGTATAAGTGACCGTAAGCTTTCCCTCGAGTTCTCCGGTTTCGCCGAGCTTCAATTCTGCCTTGCGTTTGATGCCGGAGTCGGCGCTTGGAGGCAGCGAGGTGAAAAGCCAGCTGCCGCCATCTTTATCGAGCTTCAATCCCTGTACTGCGGTCTCCACCCATGGCAGCATGCCAAAAGGGGTGAAGGCGGCTCCGGGATCGAAGAAGACGTCCTTGCCATTAACTTTTACGACCACGACGTTGGCATCAAGCCTTCGTCCGTCCATAGTCTGCGGGCTGAAAAAATAGTTTGAACGATCGGCCAGCCACATGCCCGAGGCCTCGAATCCGGCGGCGCGGGCCAGAGCCAGAAAGAGCCATGTCAGTTCTTGCCCATTGCCATATTGCTTTTTCCAGATCGCTTCGACATTGTTGGGATCTTTTTCTTTGTTGCGTTGTTGCTCCTGTTCGCTTTTCTGCTCCTCGTAAGAAGTGTTCCGGATTAGCTGGACACGGGCATAGATCTTCTGCAGCTTCACTTCCGGCGAATCGCCGGGCGCAACGATCTCGGCGACCGCTTGTTCCATCGCCTTACGTTTGCCAATGAAGCTCTCCAACTGATCGTTGCGTTTCTTGCCCAGTTTCTTCCAGTATTTGTCGGGCTCCCTTTCGGGGGCGTCTTCGGTGTAGATGAAATCCACTCGCGACTTCATCTCATTTTCCGGAGGCATGTAGTCTTCCGTCTGGAAGGCCGGAATATCGCTCGCTTCCAGGTTGATGACGTGATTGGGCGCTTCCGTCGGTTGGGTAGTTCCGGGTGGCAACCTGCTCCAGGTCCAGCGAACGCTAATTGGAAAATAACTGCTGACATAGGGCTTGAGAGAAAAGCGTGCGTTCTTGGTGAATAGTTCATTGCTGAGAATCCAGTGGGAGTTAACGAGGAGTTTTTCACTCAGGTCGACGGTGTAGTAATACTCCAAAATGCTGCCGACTTGTACATCGGGTAAAGTGAATGTCTTGGCCAGATACTTCACGCCGCGTGCCTTGACTATCGATTTGTCGAACGCTTTGCCGCTGAAGTTGACGATGGTGCCGTCCGGTTCGACTGTGCGCGCATGAATATTGGTGATGCTGCCTTCTTCTTTGAAAAAAGGAATCTCGATGTCGGCGTATTTCCTGCCTTCTTCAGTCAGAATCTTGACGCGGAAGTAGACATCCTCGTGAGCGGTCTGGCCCCGATCGTCGCGATCTACCTCTCGGAACAGAATGATGGCTGGCGCTCCCGGGGCTTTGGGCTCGCTGTTCATCGTCAGTTCAGCCGGAGAGACGGGCTGGAAGTTCACCGCCCACAAGGAAGTCGGAATCAGGAGAGCGATGAGGCCGAAAAAGAATGAGGCGAGGCTTGGGAAGCGAACGGGAATATCCCACATGCTGTTATTCCTCTGTAAAGGATGTTTGTACCGCAGAAGCCGCCAGCCTCAAGGGGGAAAGCAGAGGCCGCGAAGCTTCCGCGTGGCGAGCCATAGCAATTTGTAGCGCACACAACTTATTCGTCGAGACAATACCCTCCCAACTTTCACATGTCAAGGAATCTTCGGTACCCCAGAATCCAATGAAGCCACAGACTGCGGAAGCTCGTCCGTGCGCGCGGTCGCAAAGAGGCAAGCGGCGTCCTCCTGGCTGCTGTCGCGCGGCTTAAGTTCGTGACCTGAGTTCGGGCAATAAGTTGGCACATTGAAGCGCGTGCTCAGCTCGTTCGAGGCGGGAAAAGGCGCCTACGCTCTTCAGCTCTGGCTCCTCCTGTTCACTTTGCCGTGCGTGCTAAACTGGCTTTGAATCCCACCACTGAGGCCACCGATGAAATTTGGCGTCATTATTTTTCCCGGGTCGAACTGCGATCACGATGCTTTCTGGACGATTCAACATGTCGCGAAACAGCCGGTAACGTTCCTGTGGCATGAATCGCATGACCTGGAAAACTGCGACGCCATTGTCGTTCCCGGAGGATTTGCGTTCGGGGATTACCTGCGAACCGGGGCGATTGCGAAGTTTTCGCCAGTCATGGAATCGGTGAAGAAGTTCGCCGAGGGCGGCGGAATGGTGCTGGGCATCTGCAATGGATTTCAGATTCTTTGCGAGTCTGGATTGCTGCCCGGGGCGCTGATGCGAAACGTTGGCCTGAAGTATGTCTGCAAGCCGGTACAGGTTCGCGTGGAGAATGTGGAAACTCCGTTTACCAACGCTTGCGCGAAGGGCGAAGTGTTGACCATTCCGATCGGCCACATGGAGGGGAACTACTTCTGCGACGCGGCGACTCTCGAGGATTTGCAACGTGAGAATCGCATCGTCTTCCGCTATTGCTCGCCCACCGGCGAAATCACTGCTTCGTCCAATCCCAATGGATCTCTGGAAAACATTGCGGGAATCTGCAGCCCCGGCGGCAATGTCGTGGGGATGATGCCGCATCCCGAGCGTTCCGCCGAACCGGAGCTCGGTGGCACCGACGGGATCAAAGTGTTTCAGTCGCTGGTTGGTACCATGGCGAACCGTTAAATTCCTGCCGCAGAATTTTCTTGTTGATTTTTCTTGGTTGATTTTTCTTGGTTATCAACAGGCTTTCGGTATATGGTCTGTGCGTCTTCCCCAGAAGTCGGGCCCCAAAACCCAAATCGCAATTTGCGCACACGCGGGGAGGCGTGTCTCCAATGACACCGAAGCAGATCCTTGATTCCTTTTCAGAGACATTAATGCGTGACGATCGGATTCTCAGCGCGCAGGAACGCGCGCTGGTTTGCGCCATCCTGCAGCATGCCAAGACGGCAAGCGGCGAAAACCCGGAAATGCGGGAAGCGGTGAAGGCCGTGATTGCGTCTGCGGTTGGCGAGACTGTCGGGCAGCGGGCCTTCGCTGTGCTCGGTGGCAGCATTGTGGAGCGCTTGCTGGAGGACAGCGCCATGCCGCTCGGGGATTCGGCGGACGCGGGTATAAATCTGAGAGAGCCGCAGCCGCCATCGCCGAAAGGACCGCCGACGCCAACTCCGGGCGAACCGCAGCCTCCGTCGCCGGGAGTGAAATTTCCGCAGAAGGCTCCGCAACCTCCTTCACGCACTCCGGGAGAGCCACAGCCGCCGTCGCCCGGGCCCGTGCACGTGCCTCACAAGCCCCAACCGATGCGGACACCGGGCGAGCCGCAACCGCCCTCGCCGCACCTGGTTCGCACTACCACCGCGTCGGAGACGAGTGCTGCCGTGGCTGCGCGGCCACCAGTCTTGCCGGCGAAATGTGTGGTGCTTGACGAATTTCTTTCACCGCAAGAACTGGAAGAACTGACGCGCTTCACCATCGAACATGAAGCCGATTTCAGCGCGAGTGAAGTGGTGTCTCCCCGGGCAGATGGCGGCATTGTCGACTATGAGCATCGGCGCTCGCGGGTGCTGACGGAACTGGGGCATCACCAGGATCGGATGCTGGCGCGGATCAAGGCAGTGTTGCCGCAAGTGCTGGAGACGCTCGGCATGGAGGAATTTTCCATCGCCGACGTGGAGGCGCAGGTCACCGCCAGCAATGACGGAGACTACTTCCACTTCCACAGCGACAACGGAAGCGAGCGTGTGGCTTCGCGCCATCTGACGTTCGTTTATTTCTTCCATCGCGAGCCGCGGCAGTTCGAAGGCGGGGAACTGCGTATTCACGACGCGCGGCTGGAAGATGGAACGTATGTCAGCGAGGGCAGCTACCAGACGATCGTTCCGCGGCAGAACCAGATCGTGTTTTTCCCGTGCGAGTTGCTGCACGAAATCACTCCGGTGAATTGCGCGTCGCAGCTTTTCGCCGATAGCCGCTTTACGCTAAACGGATGGCTTCGTCACTAAACAATTCGGCGTGGCTTGAGTGGATGGCAAGCCTGATGGGAGAGTAGGAAGGAGTGTCGCGGCAGACCTATGCCGCGACACTTCCTCCGGATCGTTTTTATTGCCTGCTGGATGAATTGCCGCTGCATTTGGTGCCACGTGAAGCGCAACGGCGGTTGCGGCTGCAGGAAGTTCGGGAGCAGCCGCTGTATTTGAATCCTGACTGTATCTTTTGTGCGGATGGAGAAGTACCGGAAGAGCTGGCGCCACGGGCGGACCTGCTTTCTGCATTTGCTCTGCAGGGAACTGTGGCGTGGGTACGAAGTCGAGTGACTGGAAATTTGCTTCCATTCTGGCTGGGGCCGGAACTGGCAGCGGTGATTCCGAGTCTGCGGCCGAATGAAGCTGTGCTCGCATCGGTGCCAGAGAAGTATCTGGGCGTATTGTTGGCGGCGGGCATTCTCCAGCGCGATGACCGTACCGCGCATGATTCTCAATTGGACGAAACTTTTAGAAATGCATCGCCAAGTTTTCGGGAAAAAGGCTACGCGCCGCTCGGCGACTTGATCCACCCATTTCATATCGCCGCATTGCGCCGCTATTACCGCTATCTGATTCGCACTGGCGCGATTCGGCTGGGAGACGGACAAAGTCCGCGCCGTTACGTCGCTTATAACGAGCCGGTGGCGCGCTTCTTTCACCATGATATCGCGGCAGCGTTGAGCGCGGTCGCGGGAGAACCGCTTAAGCCGTCGTATGTTTATCTCGCTTCTTACCTGAGCGGAGCAGAACTGAAGAAACATACCGATCGCGAGCAATGCGAGTTCAGCGTTACGCTGTGCCTGGATTTTTCTCCGGAGCCCGCGCTGGCAACGCCCTGGCCGATTCGACTGGATACGGCCAACGGTAGCGTAACGGTCTACCAGGCGCTGGGAGATGCTCTGGCTTACCGCGGAACTCGATTGCCCCATTACCGGCATCGCTTGGCCGAAGGGCAGACATCGACTTCGATTTTCTTCCATTATGTGGCGAAGGATTTTGCGGGATCGTTGGATTAACGCAGAGTTCGCCGTTGCCGTGCGCTAGCGAAGGCCGGAAATCAAATATAAGAACCGAGAGCGTCTGACTGTAGCTGTAGGCGAAGCGTGAGCCTTCGCGATTGACCACGACTGGCGCCACCATCACGACTCCCGCAGAAACTGCGGGCCGGAGTTGCTGAACGACGCTTTGCTTACCGTTGTCGATTCTGACTTTGTAAACTCGGCTGGGAAGTTCGCCGGTGTGATAGCCGAAGAGCAGGGCGCCATCGCTCGACCATTGCACCGGAAGAAACCCTGCTTCCAGAGCCGGGATTGAACGGGGCAGGCCACCGCCGATGGGATAGATCGCAACTTTAGAATCCGGTCCCACTCCGACCACGTAACGGCTATCGGGCGACGACGGACCACAGACTGTCCCCTCCGGCGTGACCGCCTTCGGTGTTCCGCCATCCAGGTCCAACACGTAGCAGCGGGTGGCATGGCCCTGCGCGTTCGCGTTGGCGATGAGCCTTTGTCCATCTTCGAGAAAGCGGGCCCATCCACTTTGAATGTGCTCCAGTCCGCGAACCTCCACGGAGCGAGGCTGGCCGGCGCCGATGGGAAGCAACGTCACTCGTGGAGGCTGGGTGGTGGAGACCGAGATCGCCCACTTGCCATCGGGCGAAAGTCCCCCGGCACTTCCTTCTCCCAAGCGAACCGGAAGCGTGCCATCCACTTTGCGCAGCGCGACCGCATAGCCAGGTCCCGCAGCTTCGCTGGCATCTTCGAACAGCACGAACGACCCGTCGGGCGAAATCTCTTTTGCCACATTCCAGTCATGCCAGGAAAGCTCGACGTCCTGCGTGCTGCCCAGAGTGCTGAATCCCATGGCAAGACGCTTGGAATCCAGCGCGACCAGCATGCTGCCATCGGGCGCTATGTCTTGCAATGCGATTCCCATTGGCAAATCAAGCACGGTGCGGAGCTTGCCGGACGGAGTGACCGCCATGAGATTTAAGTTCGTGCCCTTTTCCGCGGCGGTGAACCAGATTTCTTTTCCGTTGGGGTGCCATGCTAGTCCTTGCACGGACTCATAATCTGAAGTGAGATCACGAACTTTTCCCTGGAGATCGCTTATGCAGACTTTGCCGCGGTTGTCCCAGAGCGAGGGATGATCGGTGAAGGCGATGTTGTCGCCTTGCGGAGAGAAGCGAATATCGCTGATCCATCCATTGCTCTGGAAGAGCACCTTGCCGATGGGATATTCGAGGCGGCTGTGGCCATCGACATAGTTCACCACTGCGAGATTGCCATGGGCGTCCCAGTCGGCCCAGCGAACGTCCGCCATCAGTTCCTTGGGAGATCCTCCGGCCAGGGGCGCGCGGGCGAGCATGCCGCCGACGGTTTCAAGTTGCCCGTTGTGGCTGCCGTGAAGCACGACCGCGAGTTCGTTGTTGCGTGAGATAGCGAGCAGATTGGCGTCGGTGAGATTCAGTGGCTGGGTTAGAAGAGAGCTTCCTACAGTCGAGAACAATTGCACCGGCTTATCGTTCCATGCCGCGCTGTAGACGATGGATGCGCCGTCAGGCGCGAAGCGTGCGGAGTAAACAGTGCCCTCTTCGAAGGTCAAACGCCGGTACGACGGAGGCGGAAGAGCAGTGCGCAGTTGCGTGATGGCAAGAAGTGCAACCGCCGCCAGCAATGCGACAAGAGCCCAGGGAAGGACGCGCGCGGAACTTACTTTCTTGGCGGGACGAGCAATTCTCGCGGGAGTTGATGGCCCCAGCGTCTGCAGCGCGAAGACCAGATCCTTGGCCGATTGGAACCGGTTCTCGGGATCTTTCTCCAGGCAGTGCCGGATGATGTCTTCGTATCCCTGCGGGATTGCAGCTTCGTCCAGGTTGGCGATGGCCGGTTCTTCGCGCAGCACCGCGGTCATGGTGTCGACTTCAGTTTCGCCGCGAAACGCACGCACCCCGGACATCATCTCGTAGAGAATCGCCCCGAAGCTGAAAATGTCGCTGCGGTGATCGACCATCTTCCCGCGCAGTTGCTCGGGAGACATGTAGGCGACGGTGCCAATCAGTGAACCATGCTTGGTCACCGTGGTCATGCTTTCGATGGCGCGATCGTCGTCAGGCGGAGCCTGGAGCTTGGCCACACCGAAATCCAGAATTTTGACGCGCCCATCTTTGGTTATGAAAAGATTTTCGGGCTTCAGGTCGCGATGAACGATGAGGCGCTCATGCGCGGCGGTAAGTCCTTGGGCAATTTGGAGAGCGTAGTTGGCTGCCTCGGCAACCGGCAGCGGTCCTTCCGCCAGGCGCTGGCGAAGATTTTTGCCCTCGAGTAATTCCGAGACGATGTAGGGAGCAGTGCCCTCGAAACCGACGTCGTAGATGGCGAGAATGTTGGGATGATTGAGCGCGGCTGCGGCGCGAGCCTCTTGTTCGAAGCGCCGCAGATGATCGGGATTGTCGCTGGAAGCTGGCCGGATCAGCTTGATTGCGACATCGCGCCCCAGCCTTTCGTCGCGCGCGCGAAATACCTCGCCCATCCCTCCCGAACCAATTTTTTCGAGGACCCGGTAATGCCCCAAGAGCTGGCCAGCCATAGATGATTGGACGAACGTGAGCGCCTGTTACGAAGCGATGTTAGGTGCGATGCCGCACACAGTCAAGCATGCTATTTCGGTACGCGACCTTTACATTTTCTCACTGACATCGCGGAAACGAAAGCGCCCCGAGCTCGCTAGGGCGCTTCGTGTTGAGCAGCCCTCCCCCGAAGACTGCCCACTAGCACGTTACTTTCGCGGCAGTGAGTTGGAAATGGCTCCTGAGAGCTAAGGTGCTTACCGTAGCTCTTTAGAGGTGTAAGGTGTTTCGAGGTCCGTGCTATAATTCGATTTCGCCTGCATGCAAATCGAGGCAATCTTGTGATCTCCTTTGAAGGCGAATCCTGCGCACCCAGCGTTCTTTAAAGACCGATTTTAGATACGAGGTCTAACCATGTCCGGCCATTCAAAATGGGCCACAATCAAGCACAAAAAGGGCGCGCTCGACGCCAAGCGCGGCAAGATTTTCACCCGTCTTATCAAGGAAATCAGCATTGCCGCAAAGAACGGCGGCGGCGATCCTGACACCAACCCGCGCCTGCGCGGCGCCATTGTTGCGGCCAAGGCCGAGAACATGCCGGCCGACAACATCAAGCGGGCCATCCAGCGCGGCACCGGCGAATTGCCCGGCGCCACCTACGAGGAATTTTCGCTGGAAGGCTACGGGCCGGGCGGCGTCGCGGTGTTGCTCGACATTAATACCGACAATCGCAATCGCACGGTCAGCGAAATCCGCCACGTCTTCGGCAAGAACGGCGGCAACATGGCCGATGCTGGAGCGGTCTCGTGGATGTTCCACAAGAAGGGCGACATCCTGATCGCGAAGGCTGCCGCCAAAGAGGACGACTTGATGAACATCGTTCTCGAATCCGGCGGAGAAGATTTGAACGACGACGGCGACAACTGGGAAATCCTGACCGAGACTTCGGCTTACGAGGCGGTGCTGGAAGCGGTGAAGAAAGCCGGCATTGAACCGATTTCTGCCAGCGTTGCGCATGATTCCGCAGAACTACATCAAGCTCGAAGGTGCGGCGGCCAACACCATGATCCGGTTGATGGAGGCGCTCGAAGAACACGACGACGTGCAGAATGTTCATTCGAACTTCGACATTGATCAGAAACTGTTGGAAGAAGTCGCAGGATAGTTTTGCAAAGCAAGAAACTGAAGAAGCCGCCCTTAGTTCGGGCGGCTTTTGTTGTGCTTGATGATTCGCGCGACTTGATTCGCCGGATTCGATTTAAGCGCAGAGGCATTCTGCGGACCGAAGTTTTCAACACGTTCGTGGAAAATGCTGTGGAAAAGGGCATGAACGCCAGCGTAAGTGATTTATCGAGAGTTGCTTCAACACATTGCACTGAAGCGAGTGCTGGCACTTTCGTGGTAGAGCCCATAAGCGAAAATAATTTCTGAAAAACAGAATCGACAAACTTCTGGTGGACCGCGGGCTGGCCGCTTCACGCGAGCGAGCGCAAGCTCTCATTCTCGCGGGCAAAGTGCTGGTCGACGATCAGAAGGTTGAGAAAGCGGGCGCGCAAGTTTCTGAAGACTGCGCGTTCGTTTGCTCGGTGAAGATCTGAAGTATGTCAGTCGCGGCGGATTGAAGCTGGAGCGCGCCCTCGAACACTGGAAAATTTCAGTCGCTGGAAAAATATGTCTTGACGTGGGCGCGTCGACTGGCGGATTCACCGATTGCCTTCTGCAGCACGGTGCAGCGACAAGTGATTGCGATCGACACTGGCTACGGTCAGATGGACTTCAAGCTTCGCCAGGATGTTCGCGTTCGGTTGCTGGAAAAATGCAACGCTCGCTATCTGACGCGGGAAGCCATCGGCGTCGCGGCCGATTTCATTGCGATGGACGTTTCTTTCATCTCCGCGACTCTGGTTCTTCCCGCGGTGCTTGCCGCGGCGTTTCCCGAATTGCCAGAGCAACGCCGAGGACGACAACTTGTGGTGCTGGTAAAACCGCAGTTCGAAGCTGGCAGAGAACACGTAGGCAAGGGTGGCATAGTGCGCGACGAAGCTGCGCAACTGGCAGCTGTGGAAAAGGTAAGAGATATGGTGAACGGGTTTTGGAGCGGCGCAGACCGATTCGATCGAGTCGCCTATCCTGGGGGCCGAAGGCAATCGCGAATTCCTGCTCTACGCCGTGTTTTGACGCGGCTCTTCCGCGCGCTGTGGATAAGCGCTGAACTTTCTGTACAATCTCCTTTTCCCTATGGCCAGCCCGCCAGCATCCGCCCAGAAAACCGCCGCGATCATTTCGCGGCCCAATCGCCCGAACGTCGCGCAGATTCTTCCAGAACTGCTGGCGTGGCTCGCCGAGCATGGCTACAAAGTCATCATCGATGAGCAGACGTCGTGCTATGTCGATGGACAGCCGATTGTCGCGCGCGCATCGATGGCATCGCACCCGCTCGATCTGGTGGTGGTGTTGGGTGGTGATGGAACGCTTTTGTCGGCTGCGCGTGTCACGGCTGCGGTGGATGTTCCGCTGTTGGGCGTGAACCTGGGGTCGCTTGGATTCTTGACCGAGGTGCCGCTTCAGCAACTCTATCCGATGCTCGAAGCGATCGGCCACGGACGAGCCGCAGTGGAACATCGCTCGCTAATGAAGGTGGAATTGTTGCGGGGAGAGGAGGTTCGCGGAAATTATCTGGTCTTCAATGACGCGGTGGTGAACAAGACCGCGCTGGCCCGCCTCAATACTTATGATCTCTTTATCGACAAGGCCTTCGTCTCGAGCTACCGCGCCGACGGCATGATCGTGGCCACGCCGACGGGTTCTACCGCGTATTCGCTATCGGCTGGCGGCCCTGTGCTGATGCCGAGCGTGCAGGCTTTCGTGGTTACTCCGGTCGCGCCGCATTCGCTGACGCATCGCCCGCTGGTCGTGCCGGATTCAGTGGAGATTGAAATCCTGCTGCGCAGCGAAGAAGAAGTTGCTTACCTCAGCCTCGACGGGCAACCGGGCCTCGACCTGCGCGACGGCGACCGCGTGCGCTGCCGCCGCTCGGAGCACCAGGTAAAGTTATTCCGCACCGGGACCGATTTCTTTCACGTGCTGCGAACCAAGATGAAGTGGGGAGAGCGGCAAAACTGAATAGTGGAGCGGCTTTCAGAGTTCAGCGCGCAGCAGGTCTGAAACTTTTTCCCGCCGTCGAATTACCTTCACCGACTTGCCGGTGACGAGAACCTCCGCCGCGCGCGGACGCGTATTGTAGTTCGAGGCCAGCACCATTCCGTAGGCCCCAACATCCAGGATGGCTAGCAGATCGCCTTCGTCGGCCACCGGCAACTCGCGGTCGCGGGCAAAGAAATCTCCGGTCTCGCAGACTGGACCAACCACGTCGGTGACTTCGCGCTTTGCCGACGGCGAACGCTCGGGCAGAATCACCGGAACGATCTCGTGATGCGCGCCATAAAGCGCGGGCCGGATCAGGTCGTTCATGGCGGCGTCGACTACCAGAAATCTTTTTCCGTCGTTATTCTTGCGATAGATCACGGAAGTAAGCAAAACGCCCGCGGGACCGACGATTGAACGTCCCGGCTCCAGAAGCAGAGTGACATCCAAGCCTCGCAGCGGGGCTGCGAGCGTTCGCGCGTAAGCCGCGGCAACTGCCGGAAAATCGTCGGCTGTCGGCTTTCTCGTAAGCGATGCCGAGGCCGCCGCCGGCGTCGATATAGTCGATACGGTGTCCGTCCTGGCGCAGTTCGTCAACCAGGTCAGCCACACGCGACATGGCCTCACCGAATGGCGCGACGTCGGTGATCTGCGATCCGATGTGGACGCTTACTCCGCGCACCTTGAGATATCGCGCCCCCGATGCTTTGGCGTAAAGCGTTCGCGCTTCGCGGATGGGCACGCCGAATTTGTGCTTGCGCAAGCCGGTAGAAATGTAAGGATGCGTTTCGGCGGAGACATCGGGATTCACGCGCAGGGCCAACGGAGCAACCTGGCGGGTGCGAGCGGCACACTCGGCAAGCGCCCACAATTCCGATTCGCTCTCCACATTGAACAACATAATTCCGGCTTTCAGAGCCGCCGTTAATTCTTCGCGGGTCTTACCCACTCCGGAAAACACGACTCGCTTCGCGGCCTTGCGGTCGGCCGTGAGCACGCGCTCCAGTTCGCCGCCGGAAACTACGTCGAACCCGCATCCTTTGCGTGCCAACATGCGCAGGATCGCGAGATTGGAATTGGCTTTGACCGAGTAGCAGATGGTGTGCGGCACGTCGCGAAACGCGGCGTCGAACGCGTTGTAACGTTCGCGGATGTCCTCGGCCGAATAAACGTAGAGAGGAGTGCCGTACTGCTCCGCCAATTTCGGGAGGGCCACATCTTCACAGTGCAGGACGGAGTGACCGGCGCGGCGAAAGATGCCGTGCTTGGTTTCGCGATAGACGAACCCGGGAGGACGCACCGCAGGCTTCTGGCTACGCGAGGTCATTTTTTCTTTGAAGTGGCCTGCGCGCCGCCGCGCACGCGGATCGCGACCACGGTCTGGTCGTCGAAAGTTTCCACGCCCGCCGAGTGTTCCGCCGCCGCTTTGAAGAGCGAATCGACCACGCAGGTTGCCGACTTGCCCTCGCACTCGGCAATAATTTTCTCGACGCGGCCGCGTCCGAACAAATCGCCCTTGCGGTTGCGGGCGTCGAGAATGCCGTCGCTGAAGAAAACGAACATGTCCCCGGGCTTCATGCGGAACTTGAATTCGTCGTAATCCGCTTCGTCAAACAAGACCGAGTGGCAAGCCAGTTGCTTCCACTGCCTCGATGACTTGGTCCTTCGCGTGAACGTAAATCGGGCGCGGAAGGCCGGAGTTGGCGACCGCCAAGGTTCGGCTCTCGTCGTCCCAGACCGCGTAAATAATCGAAACGAACTGCGCTTCAATGCGGCGTTCGGCCAGCGAAAGATTGACCGCGGATAGCATTTCCGCCGGTCCCGGCTCAATGGGAGCGTGCGAGCGAATAATTCCGCTGACTAGCGCGGCGTAAATAGCCGCAGGCGCTCCCTTGCCGCTGACATCGCCGATCACGATGCCTAGCCGCGACATGGAATAGGGAATGAAGTCATACAAATCGCCGCCAATGGCGCGCGCAGGAACAAACTTGGCGGCGACGTCCAGGTGCGCCAGTTTCGGATTGGTCTGCGGCAGGAGGCGTCCCTGTAACTCACGGGCAAGCGCCAGATCGCGCTCCAGGCGCCGCTCCTGGCGCTCGATCTCTTCGTACAGGCGCGCGTTCTCGATGGCGATTGCAATCTGCGCGGCCAGCGTGGTCATGGTGCGCCGATGTTCTTCGGTAAAGAATCCGCGGCGAGTGTGCTCGAGATCCAGGACGCCGATCACTTTTCCCTTATAAACAAGTGGCACGGCTAATTCGGATCGTGTCTCAGGATTGGCCTCCACGTAGCGCGGATCTTTGGTGACATCGGATACCAGCACGGCTTGCTGGCTCTCCGCAGCGGCGCCCACTAATCCGCGGCCCAGAGGGATCTCGTGCTTGAGGTGAATGTTCTCGTTGAAGCGCAGCGAGAAACGGTGCTGCAGTTTCTCCCCAGTTGAATCGACGAGAAGGATGCTGAACATCTGGTAGTCGATGAGGCGGCGAATCAGTTCGGCGATTCGCCCCAGCAACTCGTCCAGATTCAAGATCGAAGTGAGTTCCTGCGCAATTTCGTTCAGCAGTAAAAGAATGCGCGCCTGCTTGGTGGTGCGCGTATAGAGCTGCGCATTTTCAATTCCCGCCGCCATGCGGGAGGCAACCAGCGTGAGCACGCGGACATGCTCTTCATTGAAATATCCCGGCTCGCGGGCTTCTAAATCGATCACGCCGATGACGCGATTTTTGGTAATCAGCGGAACGGCAAGTTCCGAGCGCACGTTGGGCACGGCCTCAATGTAACGCGGGTCTTTGGTGACGTCGTCAATCAGAACTGCCTGCCGCAGCTGAGCGGCTTGCCCGGTGACGCCCTCGCCCACTTTGATCCGGCTTCGTTCGGCAAACTCCGGCGGATAGCCCACCTGAAAGCGGAAGCGCAGTTCCTGGGTTTTTTCGTTGAGCAGAAGGATGGCGAAGATCTCGTAGTCGATGACCTTGCGGACGACCTCGGCGACCCGGCTCACGGTGGTGTCCAGGTCGAGCGACGTGGCCAAAACGTCGGCAACGTCGAGCAGGAGCGACTCGACCGGCAAGCGATCCGGTTTGGAAACGACAGAACCCATCGTTGGATATGATAGCAGCCACCTTCTCCAGTTCCGCATAGCGCAGAAGGGACGTGGCTGCTACGGTTTTCATAGCTGCGGCAGTGCGAGACTACTCTCGGGGTACAACGCAAATATCTGAAAGGTTTCGATACTTCTCGGCGTAGTCGAGCCCGTAGCCGACGACGAATTCGTCGGGAATTTTGAAGCCGACGTAATCGCCTTCCAGGGGCAGCTTGCGTCGCGATGGCTTGTCGAGCAGGGCGGCAATCTTCAGGGTGCGCGGCTGGTGCGCCATGAGCAGCTTCTTGAGAACCGTGAGGGTCAGCCCGGTGTCGAGGATGTCTTCGACCACAATCACATTTTTATCTTTCATGGACTGGTCAACATCTTTGGTTAGCTTCACTTCACCAGTGGAGTCCCATCCGCTCTTGAGTTCTTGAGTTGGGCTGGGGCGGTTGCCGTAGCTGGAGACGCCGATAAAATCAAAAGTGGAGTCGAGATCGATGTGCCGCGCGAGATCGGAGAGAAAGATGGCTGCGCCCTTCAAAACGCCGACGAGGATGACCGATTGCCCGGCAAAATCTTTCGTGATCTGCGCGCCCAGTTCCGCAACCCGCTTCGCGATCTCCTCGCGCGAAATCAGCACCTTGAGTTCTGTCATGGCCGCCATATTAAACTAGAGAGGATGATTTGGGAAAAATCGGTAATGGGCCAGTTTGAAATTCTGATGGCATGTTCGCTCGTCGACGGCGTCATCCTGAGCGTAGCCGTTCTTCAGGCGGAGCGAAGGATCTCCCGCTATGACACTGTCTACCACGGGAGATCCCTCGGCCCGCTGGTAAGAACGCGGGCTCTTCGGGATGACGCCCTGTGACATTCATAATTCAAACTGACTCACTACCGAAAAATCGCCTACCCTCGGCCATGAAGCGTTGTTGGTTACAATCAGACGCAGCGGTGCGAGATTGTTCAATCAACATTCATCAATCAAAAGTCATCAATATTTTTAGAGATGCGAATTTAACAGGAGAATACCGATGAATCTGAAAGACCTGAAACTCACGTGGTTAGGACATGCAACGTTTCGCATTGAAACTCCGGCGGGAAAGACCGTCATTATTGATCCCTGGGTCATGAATAATCCGATGTGCCCGGAATCCGAAAAGAAAGTGAAGAAGGTCGACATCCTACTGTGCACGCACGGGCACGGCGATCATATTGGCGATGCGGTGGAGATTTGCAAGCAACACAATCCGGTGGTGGTGGGAATCCCCGAACTTGTTGGATGGCTGAAAAAGAAAGGCGCGAAGCAGACTGCCGAGATGAATAAAGGCGGAACTCAGACTGTGGGCGACATTAAAGTCACCATGGTGCACGCGGACCATTCTTGCGGCATTCAGGATGGCGACGAGATGGTCTACGGCGGAGAGGCTTGCGGATACGTCATCGAATTTTCGAACGGGGTGAAGATTTATCACGCCGGCGACACCAATGTGTTCGGCGACATGGCGATCATCCGCGAACTTTACGCGCCAGAGATCGTGATGCTACCCATCGGCGATCACTACACCATGGGCCCGCGCGAGGCGGCCTACGCGTGCAATCTGCTGAAACCGAAGGCGGTCATCCCTATGCACTTTGGAACTTTCCCAGTGCTCACGGGGCGTCCCAGTGAATTGCAGAAGCTCGTGCCAAATGTTGAAGTCGTCGACATGAAACCTGGAACGACTCTCAGCGGGTCGACTGAAGCGGATCATTCTCCCGCAAGGAGAACCGCGTGAGCCCGAACAAGAAGTCCAATCAGAAGTCTAGCGAGAAGAAAGACAACCGCGCCGGTTGGCGGCACTACAACTTCACGACTGCCGGGCCGGTGGATGATTATCTCTATTCCATGCTGCCCCCGCGTGATGCGGTGCTGGCCGAGATGGAAGGGTACGCGACGGAGCATGAAGTCCCGATCGTTGGGCCGGCAGTGGCGCGGGTTTTGCAGCAACTGGCGATGACCATCAATGCTCGCACGGTCTTCGAACTCGGGTCCGCCATCGGATATTCGACCATCTGGTGGGCGCAGGCGGTGGGCGATCAAGGACGCGTAATCTACACCGACGGCGATTCGAAGAATGCAGAACGAGCGCGCGGATATTTTTCGCGGGCGGGAGTTTCGAATCGCATCACACTGCATGTCGGCGACGCGCTGGAGTTTTTGTCGGAACAGAAGCAGGAATTCGACATCATCTTCAGCGACGTCGACAAGGAAGATTACCCGCGCGTGCTGCGCCTGGTCGCGCCGCGCCTGCGCAAGGGCGGGCTGTTCATCACCGACAATGTGCTCTGGAGCGGACGCGTCGCCGAGAAGAATCCGGCTGATTCGAGAACAAAGGCGATTCTCGAATTCAATCGCAAGCTCTACGATGCGCCCGAGTTCTACACCACGATCCTGCCGATTCGCGACGGGCTGGCGGTAGCGCTGAAGAAATAGCGGCAGGTGCGCTTTACCGTTCGGTCAGACGGTTACTTTCGGCGGTTGTATCAGTTCCGTGTCGATCGTAATTGTGATCTCGTCTCCAATCGCTCCGGGCAGGGCGCTCACCCCGAAATCCTGTCGGTTAATTTTCGTCGTGGCCGAGGCGCCCATGCGCTGGCCCTTGCCCATGGGATCTTTGATTGGCTGGCTGCGGCCCATCCACGTCGAGCACAACTTGTTTGGTCACGCCCTTGATGGTGAGGTCGCCGGTGATCTGCAGTTTGCCAGAGCCACCCGCTTGCGCTTGCTTGGAATGAAAGGTGATAGTCGGAAATTTCTGTACATCGAAAAAGCGCGGGCTGCGCAAATCGTTGTCGCGCATTTCCACACGGGTGTCTATGGAATTGGCGTCGATGGTAGCTTCCAGAGAGAGCTTCGAGGGGTCCGCGGGATCATACTGCGCCGTTCCCGAGACTTTGGTGAACGCGCCTCGCACTGTGGAGAGTCCGAGATGGCGCACAGAAAACTGCGCCGCCGTGTGATTGGGATCGATCTGCCAGGTCACAGCCTGGGCTGCGGCCGTGGCGGACATGGCGAGCGCAGTGGCAAGAACAAAAATGAGACGGAACATATTTGCAATTCTCCTCGATGAGTAGTTGAGTCAGTAATGTTAAATGGATTTGACGGGAATGGCTAACAGGTCGTCAACCAGGCCGACTTCTTTTTGCAGAAAGGGCTCGGCGTGGGTTACGCCGCCGAGCATTCCGTAGAAGCGCGCCATCGACTCCACGCGGGCGCGAATTTCCTCATGGGCAGGGAACAGATCTTTGCCCGCATCCTGATCGCTGAATTGCGATTTGTAGGCCAGAATTGACGCGAACTTGCCCTCAAACTGTTCGCTGATGTCGACGACAAACGAAGGCCGAATGTCGTAATAGAGCGTAGCGTAAATGATCTTGAACGGGCGATGCGGCGCTAGAGAATCGACTTCGTCCTTGCTTTTGCTGATAGCTGATGGCTGAGAGCTGAGCGCTAATTTCGCCAGCCCTGCCAGAAAGCAAGCCTCATAGCCCAAGGACGGAAGCGGTGTAGTGATCCGGATGCCGCCCCTTCCAGTAGGGAAGAATAATTACGCGCGGCCGGGTCTCGCGAATCACGGTCGCAACTTTCAGCCGGTTCTCCCAGGTATTCTCGACGCGGCCGTCGGGAAGATCGAGTGCCCGCCGCCAGCTCACTCCGAGAATCTTGGCTGCGTCATCGGCTTCGCGGGCGCGATCTTCCGCGGTGCCGCGAGTGCCCATTTCCCCTTTTGTCAGGTCGAGAATGCCGGTGCGCTGTCCGCGCGCGGCCGCTTTCAGCAAGGTGCCGCCGCAGGTTTGTTCCACGTCGTCGCGATGCGCGGCAATCGCCAGTATGTCGAGGGGTGTAGTTGACGAAGCAGGCATCAGTCGAGATTCCCTTGCTCGAGCACCACGTTTTCGCGGACGATCAGCCGGTGCGCCGCCATTTCTTTCAGCGTGGGAAGCACACGGTTCACGTGTTCGTCGGTGTCAACGAAAATTATAATCACCGGCAGCTTGCCTCCCGCCTCGACCAGATGCGAAGTCTCCACGCGCTGGCGCCCGAGAAATCCTGCCACACAATGGATTGCAGTAGCCGCATAGACATTCTCCTTGCGCAGGTAGTTGAGAATCTCCATGTGCAGCGGGCGGTGTCGCCACTGGTCCGCTTCATTCAGGTAGATCGTGACTTGCACCGCCATGGCTTCAGGCATTCTACTCGCGATCCTTCCACTCTTGCCGCAAGATGCCGTACAACTCCGAATCGACAAAGCGATCCCACTTGCGCAGGTGTTCGCGCTGGCAGCCCTCGTGGCGCATGCCCAGCTTCCGCAGAACGTTGCCGGAAGCCGGATTGTGGCCGAAGTGCGAGGCGAAGATGCGATGCAGCCCGAGACCGTTAAATCCGTAGCGCAGTATTTCGCGGCCCGCTTCGGTCGCATAGCCTTGACCCCAATACGGAACGCCCAGCCAGTAGCCGAGTTCGGCATTCTGGTGCGGTTCGTCGACGCGCAGTCCCACGCCGCCAATCTGGCGCCCGTCCGCACGCAGCGTAACTGCCAGCCAAATCTTGTCTGGCTCCTGGGCCAGGATAAGAAATGCTCTTGCATCCTCTTCGGTGTAAGGATGCGCGATGCGCAAGGTGGTGGCCGCCACTTCGCGTGTCCCGATCAGCGGGACCAATTCTGCGATGTCGGCCTCACTGTAAGGTCGCAACTTCAGCCGCGCGGTTTCTAGCGTAGGAAGCATAGTCAGAGCGCGCGTGCCACGGCCATGCCGGCCAGAGCGCCGCCCAGGCAGAGCAAGTTGTTGCTGAGAATGTTGGTCAGCATCAGGCCCCATTGGCCTTGCTCGAAGTAGGACATGGTTTCAAATGCGTAGCTGGAAAAAGTGGTGAACGATCCGCAGAAGCCGACCACCACCAGCAGCCGCCAGCGCGGGTCGAGCAGCACGCGTTCGCTGGTCCAGATGATGAAGAAGCCCACGATGAAGCTGCCGACGATGTTGATGATCAGCGTTCCGTAGGGAAGACCGGGCCGAATTCGCGGGCGGCAAGCCGGCTGAGAAGGTAACGCAGATTAGCGCCCAGAATGGCGGCCAGGGATATGGCGAGGAAATCTTTCACGATGAACTCCTACAAAACAGTCTGTCGATTCTGTAGGAGTTATCAGCCTGATCAGCGAGGACGCAGGCGGTTGTGGCGAACTCCATCGCCGTCTCTAATTTTTACCACAGAGGACACTGGGGAGCACAGAGCGAATCGAATCTAAGGGCTTACGCCCGAAGACTGAGACATGAACGCAGAGGCGCGCACGTCGCTCATTTCTTTCTCTCCACCAAAAACCTAGCCAGTTCCTTCAGCGTCTCAGCCCGTTCGCCGAAGCTCTCGAGTTCCGCGAAGGCATCGTTCACCAGCGCGTCCGCTTTGCGTTCGGAGGCCTCAACACCAAACAGCGCCGGATACGTGGCCTTTTCGGACGCAGTATCTTTGCCCGCAGTTTTGCCCAGTTGTTCCGAAGTCTGGGTCACGTCGAGCACGTCGTCGACGATCTGAAACGCCAAGCCAATCGCTAGTCCGAAGGCGCGCAACTTCGCAACCTGGCTGTCTTTCGCTCCAGCATATAATCCGCCGCTCACCAGGCTGGCCGTGATCAGCGCAGCCGTCTTCGAGCGGTGAATGTATTCCAGCATCTCCGTGGTCGGCTGCGTGTGTTCGGCTTCGAGATCGACGACCTGCCCGCCGATCATGCCGTCGACCGTGCCCGTGCCGCGAGCGATCTCCTCGATGATGCGGACGCGCGCCTCCGCCGGACACTTCAACCGCGCCAGCACTTCATAGGCCTGCGTCTGCAGCGCGTCTCCGGCAAGAATCGCGATCGCTTCGCCGAACACCTTGTGGCAAGTGGGACGCCCGCGGCGCAGGTCGTCGTTGTCGAGCGCAGGCAGATCGTCGTGAATCAGCGAATATGTGTGCAGCATTTCCAGCGCGGCGCCCAGTTCTTCGATCTGCGATGGCATCGATCCCGCGACCATGCGCCCAGCCTCGATGCAGAGCACCGGACGCAGACGCTTGCCGCCGGCAAACACGCTGTGGCGCATGGCTTTGTGGATCGAGACCGGATGCTCGGTCTCCAGCGGAATGAGGCGGTCGAGCGCGGCGTCGGTGAGCAGCCGTCCTTGTTCGAGAGTCTCGGTGAGCATGAAGCAGTGAGTATAACAAGGGCGCGGAGGCGCGGAGCAATCGACGCCCAGCGATGTCGCGGAAAATGAAAACAGGACGCCCGCAGGCGTCCTTATCTCGGAGAAAAAAGTTTAGGCAGCGGCGCTGCGCGACGCCGTACTTCGCAGAACCGAAGTCAGCACGTTCGCAACGTCATCGGTGGGACAGACATCGCTGGCGCCGGCTTCCAAGGCCGCCATCCACATTTCTTCGTCAGGAATGCGGTGGGTGCAGACGATGGGCAATGAAGGAAAGTCGCGGTGCAGGTTCTCCACATCGGTCAGACGCCAGTGCTCGATGTTGAGAACCACGGCCTCAGGATTGTTGCGGACAACGTTGTCCCGCAATTCTTCGCGGGATTGGGTTACGTGGACTGAGAAATGAGGGCGAAGTCCTCCGGCCAGGGAACGCGCCACTCCGGGATCTTTCTCAAGAACAACTACACTTTGAGCCATACATCCCCCGATCTTCAACCGTCGTCAACGGGGGAGACAGTCGAACGTTTGACTAGGGCTGCGGGGTGGCCTCGGCAAACCACAACTCCACAGACATCTAAAGCGCTCGAACCGCGATCGAAAATTCTACACTCACCGGCGTGCAGGAGATTTTTCGGCCAACGGCTCGAATGGTTCGGCTTGGAGCTTCCCGTTCTTTTTCAGCAGGATCTCAACTTTTCCCTCCGCCTGTTCCAGTTCCTTCCGGCAGGAGGAGGAAAGCTGCATGCCCTTCTTCGAAGAGGGTCAGAGATTTCTCTAAAGGGACCTCTCCCTTTTCCAGTTCCTGAACAATTTTCTCCAGTCGCTGGAGGCACTCTTCAAACTTGGGCAACGGGATTTCGCTCCGTCTGTCTATTGTAATGCAACGAAATCCAAGAAGTGTCCAGTCTTTTTTACTCGAAAGGACCAGCAACGTGACGAGGGCGTTTCCGGTACGGGAACCGCGTCCTGATTTTGAAGTAAAAAGCTTACGCTGAAGCCGTTGGCGCTCCGGTCCCGAGTGCCTCCAGCACGTCAACCGCGGAGTTGTAGCGTCCCAACGGCGCGCTGATTTGCGCTCCCTGCACCATCTGCCGGGCCGCAATCAGCATCTCGCGGGCAATGGCGACGCCTTCGGCCCGCGCGGCTTCCGGGTTCTGGGCTCGCGCCATCCGCTCGAGGATCGCGTCGGGCACGGAGACTCGCAGCTCATTCTTCATGAATTCGGCATTGCGGACGCTCACCAACGGCCAAATTCCGGCGACGACCGGAATGCGGCAGTGCTCAATCCGCCGCAGGAAGTTCTCCAGCAGGCGCAGGTCGAACACGGGCTGGGTTACGGCATATTCCGCTCCCGCCTGGACTTTGTATTCGAAGCTGCGAATCTCCTCATCCATATCGGTGAGGCCAGGGTTCGCCCCCACCCCGATTACGAAGCCGGTGCCGGTTCCGATGGGGTTTCCTCCCAAGTCGAGTCCTCGATTCAGGTTGTGCACAATGTTGACCAGGCCGATCGCGTCCACATCGAAGACCGCGGTCGCGTCCGGATAATTACCCATCTTCGGCGGATCGCCGGTGATGCAGATCAGATTCTTGATGCCCACCGCCGAAGCGCCCAGCAGATCACTCTGGATGCACAGCACATTGCGATCGCGGCAGGTGTAATGCAGGATCGGTTCGATGCCGACCTCGCGTTGAATGAGCAGCGAAAGCGCCTGGTTGCTCATGCGCGCCGACGCACGCGGGCTGTCTGGAATGTTGACCGCGTCCACGCCCACCGACTTCAGGAAGCGCGCGCCCTCGACTTCTTTGCGGACGTCGATCCCTTTCGGCGGAACGATCTCTACCATGGTGACAAACTCGCCGCGAGCCAGCTTGGCGCCCAGTTGCGAACGCTCCTGCAGCGGCACCGCCGGAGTAGCAAGGGGCACGGATTGACTCGCACCGACTGGCTTAGCGGCGGCCTTTCCCCGCGCCTCGCCCACCCGCAGAGCCGACTTCATCACCCGGATGTGCTCTGGAGTGGTTCCGCAGCATCCGCCTACCAGACGAACTCCGGCCGCTACAAACTTGCGTGCGTAACTAGCCATGTATTCGGGCGAGCACAAATAAATATTCCTGCCGTCCACCGACCGCGGAATGCCTGCATTGGGCTGGGCGGCGAGCGGAAGGGAAGTGGCGGCTCGCACCTTCTCCATCGCGTCGAGCATGGCCACCGGACCAACGCTGCAGTTGCAGCCAATCACGTCGGCTCCCCATTCCGCGAGCTTCGGAACAAAAGTCTGCGGATCGGAACCGTCGAGGCAGTTGCCGTCTTCGTCAATGGTGACCTGGGCCACGAGGGGGATCGAACCGCTTACATCGCGCGCGGCGAGCATGGCCTGATGAATTTCTTCCAGATATCCGAAGGTCTCAAGAATCAGGAGATCGACGCCCCCCTCGACCAAAACTTCAATCTGCTCTCGAAACGCGTCGCGAGCTTCCTGGAACGAGGTTTTGCCCAAAGGTTCGATTCTGGTTCCCAGCGGGCCAACCGATCCTGCAACCCACACATCGAAGCTTTTGGCGGCCTCGCGGGCAATGCGCACGCCAGATCGATTGATGTCGCGAACCTTGTCAGCCAGGCTGTGGCGTCCCAGGCGAAACGAATTGCCACCGAAAGTATTGGTTTCAATAATCTCGGCTCCCGCTTGCAGGTATTCGTGGTGAATCCCACGAATCAGGTCGGGCTGCGAGAGATTCAGTTCGTCGTAAGATCGGTTAATAAAAATGCCCTTGGAATAGAGCAGCGTCCCCATGGCGCCGTCGCACAGCACGGGGGATTGCTTAATCCGGGCAAGAAAGTCAGATGCCATATGTTTTCTGAGGATACAGGATGAGAAGCAGTTCGCGCATCTGTCGCGCGCACGTAACCGGCGCAGGTTAGAGCGGCAAATTTCACGTCAGGCATCGAGTCGCGGCTGAGAGTGCCGCGCGTGGGTCTGTTATAATCCACCATTTCGCCAACAAATCTTCCTTTTTCATGTCGTTAGGAGCATGCCGTTTGAAGAGAAGCGTCTTCGTCCTGGTGGTATTGCAGATGGCCGCGCTGGGGTTGATTTCCTGCGGCAGCCGTGCGAAATCGTCGTCCCCCAGCGGATTCTTGAATCGGGTAGTGGCGTCGCAAGGAGTTGCCTCGGTCATCGCCCGTCCTGGCTTGGTCTTAATCGACGCCTACTACAACATCATCCCGCGGATCGCTCCCATCGGCGCGGGGAACTCCCCGGGATTGATGGCGATTTCTCCTGCCCGCAACATAGTCGCGGCCTTCGACGGCAGCAGTAACAGTGTCTTCGCTGCCAACACGGCCAAGGAAGCCGACATCGGCAACGTGCGCCTCTCAGGGCCTACCACCAGCATGGTGATTCCGACCTCGGATACCATCGGATATGCCGCGGTCCCAACGGCCACCATTCAAGGGTTTACGTTTACCGGCGCGGTGCAAGTGATGAACTTTGCGGGCCAGGGACTCACAACGTCAATCGCCGTTCCCAATGCCCAAACCGTAATCTCAAACACCAATGGCACTCAGCTTCTGGTGTTCAGCAACGATTCGAATTCAGTCACGCTGCTGCAGCCCGGGGCTGCCGTGCCTCCGGTCGACACCAGTTGCTTGACCAATCCTCCGAACGCCGTGTGCACCATCGTTCCCGGGTTCGACCGGCCGGTGTACGGCATCATCAACGGAACCACGGCTTACATTCTGAACTGTGGACCGCAGTGCGGCGGAGTGCAGGCCAGTGTGGCGATCTTCGATCTGCCGACCCTGACCATTACTCGCACGATCAACGTGGACGCCGCCACGTGGGCGGTCCAAAGCAGCTCGACTCTGTATGTTGCCGGGACCTCGCCGACCAATCACTCCTGCAGCGGACAGACCACGGCTGCGACCAGCTGCGGGCGGCTCGACGTCATCGACCTCGGCTCCGGCAAGGTGACTGCACGGGCCGTCATTACCGACGGCTACATTTGGCGCATGGATATAACCAACAACAACCAGATCTTTATCGGATCGTACAACTGCACCAACGTTGGCAATAGCAACAATCCCAGCGGAGAAATTCGCGGCTGTTTGTCGATCTACAAGATCGCGGACGGTTCGGTGGTGGTTCCTCCGGTGAATGGCGATGTCGGCGGGCTGCAGGGCTTTACCAGCCGCTACTACGAATATGTGGCGCAGGACGGGAAATTGTGGGTGTACGACACTACGCGAGATATTCTGTATATCAATCCCGACCTGCTGCCCCAGGGAACCATCAACATCGTAGGCTATGTCAGGGACGTGAAGTCGATCGATTTCTTTTAGCGGCTCGCAGCGCCGCAGTTTAACCTTTCACATAGGCGAGCTTCGCCGCCACTTTGCCATCGCACACCGTAAAAACATCGACGCCGCGCAGGTGCCACGGCTTGCCGTCGCGCACCTTGCGGTAAACCCAGAGCACCGTCGCCCGGTTTCCGCTGACGATCACATCTTCAGGCTCGGCGATTGGCAGAGCGGAGGTGCATGGTTGATCCTCCGGGACGTTTCGGACTTTTACCCTAAGCAGGCTGTTCCGACCAAGGGGAAAGGTCAAAACGTGTAAGCGCCTGTTTACAGCGGCGTGGTGGTTGAAGCAAAGTATGTTGAATGCAATCTCTGGATTTAAATGAGGCGACGCCAGTGGAGAGGAATCCCCGCGAGATTGGTCTACCGTGGTCGTTGTTGATAATTCCGGTGCTGCTACTGGCTGGCGCTATCTCGGTACCGTTTTCTCTCCTGGGTGGCCGGATTCAGCGGAGACGCGAACTTGCTTTTCGCAAGTTGATGCAGACACGTGGGCGAGTCATTGACTGGGCCGCCTTCCAACGTGCAGCTGCCGAAAATCGGGGCACACTTCTCCGAGAGCGATACTCTCTCAAAGGCCCTATTCGCTGGTGGTGGACTTCCGAGAATGTCTATGAGATATGTCCTCACCCAATCGTGGACTGGATGACAATGGCCAATGAGGCGGGCTTTCGCCCAACAAGAGAGTGGTTTCGTCAGCGGTACACCGATCCAGTGGAGGGACGAGCTTTTCTTGTTGCGACGCACGGAATAACGCAAGAGGAGATTCGCTCAGTCCGGTCGCAACTGGAATCCGAGTCGGGAACTTTGAGATGGATCGAGGTGGTGCCACCGGCGCGCTTGCGAAATCGTAGTTGACGAAACATCCCCAATTACGCTCAAAATGCCGCCGCCTCAACTTCAGTCTGTGACAGAAGCTTCACCGATAGGTCTGTTGAAGTCGTAAACTCTCTTGTAGTTGCTACCTCCGTCGAGTGCGCGACCATTAAGCTTGTATTCCACTGCCATGATCAAGTCGCGCCAGTCTATCCGCAAGTGCTCAACGCATACTTCAAGGCGCCGAAGAACGCCTTGAGAACTGACGACAGCACACCGGAGTAAGCGAGGGGTTGCAGGTTCGCCAGTGTGTATGGTTGCCGTTCTTAAAACCGTTAACGCGCGAGCTTTTTCGCCATCACTGAAGTGCGTGTTAACCCACCGCGTCACATCGTCAGGAAGCTCCATACTGCTGATTATCACCCCAACCCTGAGCTGTCGAAACATCCCCATAGCGCTCATCAACCACAACACAACTTCGAGCGTTATCCCTCCTCTATTTCCCCGGCTCCAGCACCAACCGATGCGCCTTCGCCGCGTCCACCGCTTTCGCGCTGAACGGCAGCGTGAACGTCGTTCCCTCATACCACGCCTTCCACTGATCCATGTAGTAGGGGCTGAGGAAATTTCCGCCTTGGCCGGTCACGACGTTTAGCGTGGACTGATCCAGGTCCGCCATGTTCGCCGTGAAGCGCTCCGACGGGCCGTGGTGGCGCGTTACCGCTTTCACCGTGTATCCGCTGCCCGACTGCTCCTGCACTCCAGGGGCCGACCAGCGGCGAAGAATCGGAATCTTCCCCAGCACGGGATGCTCGATCTCCACCGCATTGAACGCGCCCCAGCGCCACGCTGCCAGATTCTTCGGAGCCAGCGGGCTATTGACCGCCGCTTCAACGGCAGCGGCGAGCAGTTCGTCGTAGTTCGCATACGCTTCGGGAAGCCAGCGCTTGGGGCGATGCAGCATAATATTTTCCAGCCACACCGAACGCATCTCCCACGAATAGGTTTTCCAATTCAACACCGCGTCTTCTTTTTCGGGATCGGTGGGCGGGCTTCCCAGCTTCGGTTCCAGTAGCAGTCGTCGCAGCTGGTAGATTGAATTTTCGGCGATGGTGGGTGCTGTGGACGCGGCCTGCATGCGTCCATCCCAACTGCGCATCAGGTCGGCCGCTTGCTTGGCGCGGGCGGAAGGCTTAGTGGCATGGTCGACCGCATATACCAATCGCTCGGCCGCAAATAAATCGGATTCGGATTGAGTGTCGGTTTGCAGCGAGAGCATGTCCGCCGGCGAGAATTGCCGCCCCGACTCCAGCACATGATAAATCCGCGCGGTACGCCAAGGCGCCTCCCATTCCATGCTGATCGAGTACGGATAATTGTCCGGCGTGATGCGTCCGTTCGCCGTAGCAATAATTCCCGAGGGCGGGTTGTAAATGCTCGGCAGTTTCTCGAAGGGAATGTAGGAAGTCCATTCATGCGCGTTGTCGGCGCCGCTCGCCGGAAGGCTGCCATCTCCCGCGGCGCGAATCGGAATTTTCCCCGTGGCCTGATAGCCGATATTTCCATCGACGTCGGCATAGACAACGTTCTGCCCGGGCGCGTCGAACTGCGAGAATGCGCGCCGGAAATCCTGCCAGTTCTGCGCCGCGTTTACGTCAAACAAAGGAATGTGCAGGTCGTCGTAGAGCGTCCAACGCAAGGCCAGAGGCCGCGTTTCGCCCGGAACCAGTTCCGTGACGATCGGCCCGTGCCGCGTGATCTTCACGTCGACGCTCACGTCCGGCCTGCCTTTGACGTGAATGATCTCCAGCGCGATGTTCGGGCTGCAGCCCATCCTGTCGGCGTCTGATACGCGCCCTGCGCGTTGAAATTCTCGATGTAGACGTCGGTCACGGTGGGACCGACATTCGTGAATCCCCAGGCGATTCGCTGGTTGTGGCCGACAATCACAAAGGGCATGCCCGGCAGCGTGACGCCAGCAACATCGAGCGTGCCCGATCGCAGGTGCGCCTCGTACCAGAGATTCGGCATCTGGTGGCCCAGGTGCATATCGTCGCAGAGCAGCGGCTTGCCCGTCACCGTGTGCGCGCCGGATACAACCCAGTCGTTCGATCCATTGACTGGCAAGCCTTCTTCTGGTAAAGCGCTATCGGCAGGAGTTGCTTTTCGCGTGACCGAGTTGTCGGGGGAATCGTCGTCTTCATCGTCGGAATCGCCGGGATTGTTGTTGTCGGGCTGGTTCAAATCTTCGCGCATGACGGTGGGCGGACGATCGTGCCAGGAACGGTTCACATACAAATCGGCAGTCAACTCCGGTCCGAGCTTGGCGAGGATTTTTTCGCGAGCCAGCGCGTCAAAGAAATAGTGATAGTTCAGATCCTTCACCATCTCGTTGGCGATGACCAGCGAGTCTTCCACCTGCCACGGCTTCGGCGCATAGCCGAGAATGCGAAACTCAATCGGCAGCTTGTGGCGGTGCGCAGCGATGTACGCGTTCACCCCGCGCGCGTAAGCTTCCAGGAAGCTGCGATCGCGCGGGTTCGCCGTCTGCAACGACTTCGCTGCCGCGGCCCGCAGGCCCAGAATCCTCTGCTCGCGGTCGAGTTTGAGCAAGGGCTCGCCGAGGATCTCTGAAAGTTCTCCTCCGCCAAAGCGGCGCATCACGTCCATCTGCCAGAGACGGTCTTGCGCTGTCACATAGCCCTGCGCGAAGAAAAGATCGTTCAGGTTCGCCGCATCGATCGTGGGGACGCCATGACTATCGCGCGTGACCGTGACCGCCGCTTCAAGCCCGGCAATCGCAGCCCGGCCGTCAAGTTGAGGAAGTGCAGAGTGCGCGACGTAGTAAGCATAGGCGGCCGCGGCCAGCCAAAAGTAGAAGCACAACCAGCAGCAAGCATCCGACGATGCGGAAGATGGACGTACGACGGGATTCCGGGACGATGACCTCGGCCAATGTGTTCATGAGGAATCTCGATTGTATTCCAGATGGGTTGCGGGGAGCCCTCGCCCGCGCTGAAAATGAATTTCATTTTCAAGATGCCGATGGTATTCTGACTCTGTTCCACCCGCCATGCTGCAGAAGCGCATCGATGATCAGCCCACCATCTCCCGCCAGATGGTCCGCGAAGCCCAGGACATCCTCCACCGCCATCTCAAAGATGTTGGCCTGAAGCAGACCGCGCAGCGCGACGCCATCCTGCACACCTTCCTCGAAACCCGCGACCATCTTTCCACCGACGAGCTCCATCGCCTGGTGCAGAAAAAAGATGCCCGCATCGGCTACACCACCGTCTACCGCACGCTGAAGCTGCTGGCGGAGTGCGGCCTGGCCAGCGAAGTCGCCTTTCACGACGGCATCGCCCGCTACGAACATCAGTACAACCGGCGCAGCCATCATCACATGGTCTGCACCGATTGCGGCAGTTCCGTGGAGTTCTTCTCGCAGGAAGTCGGCCAGCTCGAGCAGGAGATCGGCCGCAAGTATCACTACCTCACCACGCGGCACACTTTTCAGATTTACGGAGTCTGCGAAGACTGCCGCAAGAAAAACCACGCGCCCCGCGGGATCTGATAAACACTTTTCAGACACGGCCCCAAACCCAGGCCCTAAGACGGAATGGGAAAGCGCCAAATCCGAGGAGTCATCCTGACCGTAGCGGCACTTCGGGCGGAGGGAAGGATCTCGCGTGGAGTGAACTATGCTTGGTTTACTGCCTCACTTCTCTTCGTTGAAAAGCTCAGAGAATCTCAGCGCAAGGTGGTCTCACCGTCAAGACAGCTCCGCACCGAACCGCCGGTATCTACCTTGATTGTCGCCGACTCGTCCGAGCAAAAGGCGCGCCTGCCGGTTTGATTCACCCGCAACGGATAGGCCACCACCTGATACTTCACGTTAGCTCCGCCCTCAGTTCCGGGCGAGCAACCCGACAACTCGAACGCGTATCCGTTCTTCTGGCCCGCAGCGAGAGGGCCATTGATCGATTCAGCGTCCGCCAAGTCCGAAAGCGAGCAGGTGTAACCTCGCTCGGGATGCGCGGACGCATAAGCGATTTCCGCCGTGTTCAAAATCCGCACCGACCCTACGGCCGATGACTCATTGGCCGAGATCTTCGCCCGCAGACAGTTTCGGAATCGCAATCGCCGCAATGATCAGGATAAACGGAATGCCCGCAACCTCGATGTATCCCAGAACCAGCCCCGCAATGGCAATCCCTTCGCCCTTCAGCCGCCCCGCGCTTTTTCGAATTTCCGACAGCGCAAGGTGTCCGAGCACGATGGCCGCAATAAACAGAAACGGAATGAAAAACAGCAGGCCGCAAACCAGGCTGAGGGTGGCCTTCACGCTCGTTTCGACAGTTCCCGATGGCGGAGGCGGTGCCACCGAAGACATGACTGAAGCGCCGGTTGTTACGGCTCGCCCGCAGGTACGGCAAAACTTGTCCTCCGCCGTCAAAGTGTTTCCGCAAGCTTCGCAGAACTGTGCCATGCAACCTCCAGCCTGACAATTGTTGCTTTAGTTTCGCAATGAAATTGGCACGAAACATACTATCCGCCGGACTCTCCGTCAATCCGCTAGGTTGATTACGCAATCGCAGCGAAGTCCTCGCTTGGGATAACGGCTGTGGTCCCGACTGCATTGGTGGCGTGCGTGGAAGGATTTTTCTGATAATCTCATCGCAGCCCTGTTGTTTCTGTCATTCGTTCTGACAAATCTGTTCGGCTAAGATTGCGACCCGAAGGGTTCCGCGAGATTTCGGTTGAGCGCGCCATGTCCAGTGCAACTCCGCAGCCTGTCTCTGTATTGTCTGCCGCTAAGAACGGATTGGTCTATCTCACGCCTAACGATTGGGCGCTTATTGTGGACAAGGCGGTTCGCATGCAATTCAATGCGGGCGACGCTATTGTTCACAAAGGGAAGCGAACCAACGGCCTCTACCTGGTTCTGAAAGGCACCGCCTGGGTGCAGATTCTGGCGCGCGGCACGTCTGTCACGGTCAATCCGGGTGAGGCCTGCGGCGAGATTTCGTTTCTCGACGAATTGCCCGCCACCGCCGACGTGTTGGCAAAAGAGCCGGTGGAGGCATATTTCCTGGACCGCGCGACCTTGCAGACCTTGTTCGAACTCTTCCCGCATCTCGGATCCCGCTTCTACCATTCCATGGCCGCCATTCTTGCACGGCGGCTGCGGGAATTGATAACTCCGGCAGTGGCCCGCGAACCGGTTTCTTCGCCCAAGAGAGATTAGTCGCAGCGGGAAGTATGCTAGCCTGAAGTCCGGCTCGGGCTTGCGCGCTGCCCCGGAATCTTCTTTGATCGATCCTCTCAATCTGCGATTGGCGCTGTTCTCGGCTGCGGTGCTGGGATTCCGCCACGGGCTCGACTACGACCACATCGCCGCCATCACCGACATCAGCAGCGTTCAGTCGAAGCCGCGCGATGCCATGCGTTACGGCCTGCTGTATGTCGCGGGACACGCCACCACCGTGGCCTTGCTGGGCTCGGCCGCTGTTGTCTTCCGTCTATCGTTGCCGGCGGCCAGCGATCGTTGGGCGGAGCGGCTGGTGGGCATCACTCTGCTGGTGCTCGGCATTTATGTACTCGGAACATTTTTTCGACCTTCGACTCATACCCACGCCCCGCGCACCCGCATCACTCTGCTGGTCAACGGCGCATTATGGATCTACTGGCGGCTGACCCGCATTTTCGGCGGGACGCGAGTCGAGGCTCCGCAGGTATTCAAAGATGGATACGGCACCAGCTCGACGTTTCTGGTCGGCGTGATTCACGGGCTGGGCGCCGAAACTCCCACACAGATTCTCCTGTTTCTGATGGCCGCAAATCTGGGAGGAACCGGCGCGGGATTGCTGGGCCTGCTCATGTTTATCGTCGGCCTGCTCGTGATGAACACTTTGATGTGCGCCACCGCCGCCGGACTATTTTCCGCAACCCTCGCTAATCCCAATGCCCTGCGCGCGCTCACACTGGTAACTTCCGCTTATAGCATTGTGGTAGGAATGATCTTCCTGGTGGGATCGGCCGCGAAACTGCCATCGCTGACGGGATGATCCCGAAGGCGCCTTTTGGACGAAAGTGACGGTGCGACGTTCGTCGGCTAATCTGTACCTTTTCGGAACGTGTCCGCTCTCGTCTTCCGAGAATTGTGCAATTTTGAACAGACAGCGATAAAGCGACCGTTCTAGATTCTTGAAAAAACTAGACTCGCAATCCCTATGCAATCCCACCGGCCGATAGCTTCTGTGATGAACCGCGAACGAACCGTTGAACTCGGGCGCAGGCGAATGACTGTCCTTAGGATCATCCGAATCGTGACAGTAGCCATCGGATGGGCGTCGCTGATCGCTGTTCCGCAGCTAGTGGCCGCCGATTCGGGAGCGCCGACAGTGAGCCCCGTTCTCTCCGCGGATCAGGTGGTCGACAATCTCGTGCGCAAGAGTCGAGAGCGCGCGGAGGCTCTGCTGCACTCCGAGGGGACTCGGGTTTACCACCTTTCCTACCGTGGGTTCCCGGGTGACCGCGATGCCGAGATGACCGTGAAAGCGACTTACGACAAGCCCTCCCGCAAAGAGTTCCAGGTAGTTTCTGAGAGCGGATCGAAGCTGATTCTGAATCGCGTTTTCAAGAAGCTTCTGGAGGGCGAGAAAGAGGCCGCCCAGCCCGAGATTGCCGCCGGTGCAGGGCTGAATCGCGATAATTACAACTTCGAGTTGTTGGGTTACGAGCCCTCGAGCGAGGGTGGGCAATATGTGTTGCAGGTCAGCCCGAAATCCGCCAGCAAATATGTCTATCGCGGAAAGGTTTGGGTGGATGGAGTCGATTTCGCCGTCACCCACATTGAAGTCGAGCCCGCTCGAAGCCCGTCGATCTGGACCAGGCGAAGTGAAATTCACCACGAATACAAGAAAGTCGGAGCCTTTTGGCTGCCGGTCCGGAATGAGTCGGTGAGCTACATTCGGTTGGGAGGACGTGCCACTCTGACCATCGACTACAAGGATTATCGCGTGAATGGTGCGTATCCTCAGGCGGAGCGCTAAAGCGAAACCCAAAGTGCGGGTGACAGGTTACTAGAGATTCCCGTGCCGGCGACGCAAGGTGCAGGCCTATGACCGTTCCTCCAGAGTAGGCCATGGGGAGTATGCTTCCCGTGGATGTCCGCTGGAGGGCTCGTAATGAAATCCGCTCGTTGTTTTCTCACGCTTTCTTTCGCACTGATTTTCAGCACAACTTTTGCTTTTCCCCAGGATCGGCCGGCGGTTACGGCCCAACCGAACACCGTTTACGTGGGCGCGGATGGCAAATTCGAAAGCGCGCCCGACACGGCGGTGCTGCAATTCAATGTCTCGGTGCAGGATGCGAGTTCACAGGCCGCGTTTCAGGGCGCCACCAAGGAAGTCGAGCAGGTGCGTCAAGTGCTCCGCGCCAATGGAATTGAGCCTAAGGCGGCGAGCGTGGGATTTCTTTCGGTGCAGCCTGTCTATGAGTGGCGGCCGAAGCAGCACGTGGTGGGATATCGCGTCACCACCGACATCACCCTGAAGCTTAAGGATTTTGCCAAGATTGGCCCCATCACGCAGCAACTCGCCGACGCCAACGTGAGCGAGACGCAGACGCTCAGCTACATGCTGGAGAACATCGACGAGGCGAAGACCAAGGCGATCGAAGACGCCTACCGGCGGGCGCGCAACTCGGCGGAGACTCTGGGCCGCGCCAGCGGGCGCAGCATCGGAGAACTGTTTTATGCGTCGGTCGATACGTTTGAAAATCAGAGGATCGTAATGCCCCGCATGGCGCGTTCGATGGCGGCGATGTCGACCGCGGCTCCGGCGCCGACCGAGGAGTTCACGCCACAGAATGTGACGGTCACGGCGCATGTGAATGCCTTGTTCAGTTTGAAATAGGCAGAAGCGATTAGGCATCCGGCATCGCCTCGATTCCGCTAGGCTTCGCCTGCGCGGGACAGCCGAGGCGGCTATCTCCACATCGGCGATTACAGAATGGCTGCAGCCGCATTTGCGGGAGGCGGCGTTGCGGCCAAAGGATCGACTTGGAGGGTCAGGCCGTCGATTCGGCGCACCACGACTAACTGGCCGGCGGCCATGGGACTCGAGGCGATTGCGTCCCAGAGTTCTCCGTGCACGAAGACCTTTCCCTGCGGCGAGAGCGCGGACTGCGCGACTCCGGTTTCGCCGAGCAGGCCCTGCGCTCCGGTCACGACTTTATTGCGGCGCGCCCGCAAGGCGATGGTCATCAGAAAGGCGGTGATCAGGCCGAACGGGATGCTGATGGCTAGCGCGGTCAGCAGGTGCACCCGCATTTCAGGGATCGGCGAATCGACCAGCAGCAGGCCGCCTAGCGTGAGCAGCACGATGCCACCGATGGTGAGAACGCCGTGCGTAGCGAACTTGGCTTCGCCGGCGAACAGCGCGAAAGCGCCCAGAATCAGCACCAGCGCGGCAAAGCGCGTGGGCAAAAGATTGAGCGCAAATGCGGCGACGAGGATGAAAACAACTCCCACCGTGCCGGGAATAACCGCGCCGGGATGGTTGAACTCCACGTAAAGCGCGAGTGCGCCGATAGCCAGCAGCAGAAATGCGACGTTCGGGTCCATTAGCGAGTCAAGGATGCGTTCCTTGAGTGTCATGTCGTAAGCGATGACCGTTTGCCCGCTGAGGTTCAGGGAAGCGTGATCGCCGTTGAAGCGCTTGAAACTCTTGCCGTCGATTTGGCGAAACAAATCGTTCTCGTTCGACGCAATGTAGTCGATCAGGTGCTGCGAGAGGGCTTCCTGGTCGGTAAAAGATTTGGATTGGCGGACGGTGCTCTCGGCGACGTCGACGTTGCGGCCGCGCCGGGCGGCGACCGAGCGCATGAGAGCAGCCGCGTCGTTCTCCATTTTTTCTTTCATCACATCGTCCATTTTGCCGCCGCCGAGAATGACGGGATGAGCCGCACCGGTGTTGGTTCCGGGAGCCATGGCGGCGATGTCTGCGGATTCCAGGATGAAGAATCCCGCGGACGCCGCGCGGCTCCCGCTGGGCGTGACGTAGATGATGACGGGAACGGAGGACGACGTGATGTGTTCGATGATCTCGCGCGTGGAGTCGACGAGCCCTCCGGGAGTATTGATCTCGATCAACACAGCCTGATCGTTGCGGCGGCGAGCTTCGGCCAGGGCGCGGGCAATATACTCCTCGCTGATGGGTTGGATGGTGTCGGTGAGCACGACCTTGAGGACGTCGGCGCGCGCCGGCAGCGACGAGAGAAGGATTGCGGCCAGGCTGCAGACCAACTTCGTATAGCGTGCGATGATCGGCGTAATGAATGACGAAGTGTGCATAGGTCCTTCGCTTCGCTAAGAATGACAAACGATGTGAATACTCAACCCACTGCCCAATCCTAAGTGACGCTAACTTCGGTGTAAGTACCGTACACCTCGCGCAGCGCTTCGCAAATCTCGCCCACCGTAGCATAGGCGCGAACCGCGTCGACAATGTAGGGCATGGTATTGGCAGAGGAAACGTGGTCCTTGGCTCCCGCCCTGGGTTCCTGCGAGGCAGCTTTTTTCAATGCCTCCAGCGCGCGGTGCACTGCATCATTCGAGCGCCGCGCGCGCAGCGTCTTCAATTTCGCTGACTGCTGGTGCGCCACGTTCTCGCCGATGTAGAGGATGTTCGGAGACTCTTCCTCAATGACAAACTCGTTGGCGCCGACAATCACTTTCTCGCGAGCCTCGACCGCGCGCTGGTACTGGTAAGAAGCCTCCGCAATCTCTTTCTGCGGATAGCCGCGCTCAATGGCCTTCACCATTCCGCCCATAGCGTCGAGCTTGCCAAAATAATCGAACGCGCCGTTTTCCATCTGCAGGGTTTGGTTTTCAACGAAATATGACCCGCCCAGTGGATCCACCGTCTGCGCCACTCCCGATTCATAGGCGATGATTTGCTGCGTGCGCAGCGCGATGCGCGCCGCCTCTTCAGTGGGCAGCGCCAGCGCCTCGTCGTAAGAATCGGTGTGCAGCGACTGCGTGCCGCCCAGCACCGCCGCCAGTCCCTGCAGCGCCACCCGGGCAATATTGTTCATCGGTTGCTGCGCCGGCAGCGACACGCCCGCGGTCTGGGTGTGGAATCGCATCAGCCAGGTACGCGCGTTCTTCGCTCCGAAGCGGTCTTTCATCACGCGATACCAGATTTTCCGCGCGGCCCGATATTTCGCAATCTCTTCAAAGAAATCGTTGTGAGCGTTAAAGAAGAAGCTCAGCCGCGGGCCAAAGTCGTCCACATCCAGCCCGCGCCGCCGCGCCCACTCGACATATTCCACGCCGTCATAGAGCGTGAATGCCAGCTCTTGTAAGGCCGTGGACCCGGCCTCGCGAATGTGATACCCGCTGATGGAAATGGTGTTAAAGCGCGGCGTGAACTTCGATCCGAACTCGAACGTGTCGATGACCAGCCGCATCGACGGCGCCGGCGGATAAATGTATTCCTTCTGCGCAATATATTCCTTGAGAATGTCGTTCTGAATCGTGCCGGAAATCTTTTTCCAGTCCGCGCCCTGCTTTTCGGCAACTACCAGATACATCGCCCACAGCACCGACGCTGGCGAATTGATCGTCATCGACACGGTAGTTTTCTCCAGGTCGATGCCGCCGAAAAGAATTTCCATGTCTTCGAGCGAATCGATGGCCACGCCACACTTGCCAACTTCGCCTTCACTCGCCGGATGGTCGGAGTCATAGCCCATCAGCGTCGGCAGATCGAATGCCACGGAAAGCCCGCTGCCGCCGTGCTCCAGCAAATATTTGTAGCGCTGGTTGGTCTCCTCAGGCGACGCGAAGCCGGAAAATTGCCGCATCGTGAAAAGTTTGCCGCGATATCCCGTAGCGTGAATGCCGCGCGTGTAGGGCGGTTGGCCGGGAAAGCCGAGATAATTCTCCTCGCTCCAGTCGGCAGGAAGATCGGCATGCGTGTATAGGCGGCGAATGGGCACACCCGAAATCGTGGTGAAGCGAGCATGCCCGTGTTCGTCGAGATTCGTGCCGGTAGCCGCGCCAATGGGGCGCTCCGGAGCCTTTTCGAGCGTAGGCGCCAGCGTTGTCTCGGCCCATTTCTTTTCCGCATCAGACGGCTGGCGGTTCTCGAAAACATCGCTGATCGGAGTCTCCGCTACCTGCGGCTTCGGCTTCTTAGGCATGCAATCCCCAGTGCTCTTTTCGATCATAGGGAAGGGAACGCGCCTGAGCAAGGTGCCGGTGACGCGTGAAAACGACCGGTCGGTAGGCAGGAGTAAAGTTTGAGCAAAAGATTGTCATCCTGACCGAAGTGGGGAAGTTCGCGAATGCGAACTTCCCCACGCAGTCGACGGACCCCTCTGCCGCAGACGGCTTCCCACCAGTAGCAAGGCGTTCGCCCAATGCCCCGTGCTAGGGTTCATACGTTCTCACGGGAATTCCTTGGCGAGCCGCGGGTGCCGTTTGAAGTGGAAGGGATCCTTCGACTCCGCGACGCTTCGCATTCCGCGAAGCGCCGTCTGCGGACAAATTCTGACGGCAACAATCAGGAAGAGTGTTGCTGCTGGCGCCGCTTCCGCGAAAGTTCCCATGCCTTCGCATATTTCCACGACACATAAACCGCATGGTAGAGGTGCAGCAGCAGCCCTTCGCGTCCATCGAGAAATCCGAGCCGGAAGAAATAGTTGTAGATGAACGTGAACAGCGGCCGCACGACAATGTTGATCACGCTGAATCCGACTTTGCCCTTAGCCACAACCATCTCCGCGCCCAGCGAAGAGTAGCGATTCATGTGCTCGATGTAATCGGAAAGCGTCGGGTAAGAATGATGGAGAATCGGAGACCAGATGTCGGCAATGGCCCCTGCGGGAATGGCAATGTCTTCATGAACTAATCGAGGTTCGAACCTGGCGACCCCCTTCCGCACCAGTCGCAGCTTTGAATCGGGAAAGTAACCACCCCATCGCAGAGGCCTACCTAGAAAGAAGTTTCTGCGCCAGATTCGGAACCCCACCGTCCCCCCAGGATCTCTGATGCCTACGAGGTTGTGAAGCCATTCACCCTCAGAATTGGGTAGAGCCTTTTCCCGCATGAAGACGAGCGCCAACTTCAGTGCGTTTCGGAGTTCATCGGTGAGTTCTTCATCCGCATCCAAACTCAAAATCCAATCCCCTGTAGCCTTGTCGATCGCAGAATTCTTCTGTGCCGCGAAGCCCATCCACTCCTCGATGAACACTTTCGCGCCGAATGACCTTGCGATCTCCACCGTGCGGTCCGTCGATCCCGAGTCGACGACAATGATCTCTCCTTTGCCGTCGGCCATCAGCGGCTTCACGCTTTCCAGCGTGCGCCCGATATTCGCTTCCTCGTTAAAAGTAATGATGACGACGGAAAGATTCATAGATGAAATACGCCCATTTGTTGCCAGCAGACGCGAAATTGTCTCACACCGCAGGAATGCGGAAGTAAGAAGTCAGAATGCAGAAGCGAAATCGATCTCAGAGTTCAGATACTTTCAGATTGCAGATTGATTGAATTCCGGTCTTCACTCTGAAATCTAAAATAATCTAAAATCTGAAATCTTAAATCTGAAAGCTGTGGTTTTAACTTCTGCATTCTGACTTCTGACTTCCGACTTCTGCCTTCCCACTTCCCCAATTCACTTCCGACAGCAGAAACACAATCAGTATGACCAACTCCGGTTCGATCGGATGCCGGTAGCGCGCATGCGGAAATACAAAGTAATAAACCGTAGGGTAAGTGAGAACTAATCCCGCGAAAAGCCACGCCCCAGGCCGCTTCTGGCGTAGTGCGCGCCCAAGTCCCCACAGCGCCAGAACCGAAGTCGCCAGAAACGCCGAACTGCGAAAGTCCACCGGGGCAACGCTGTTCGTAGGCCGCGGCACCCCATTCCAATAATAAAAAAATCGCTTCAGGCTGATCACCGCAAAACGCGCCGGATGCTCCCGAATCCAGTCGTACGTGTAACGTTTGCACGATTCGGCGTAAGCCAGTTCCCCCATGCTCTGAAACTTTTCCAATTCCAGCTTATTGAGATTCGGTTGCAGGTAGGCCATCAGCATGCCGTCGGCGGACGGCCCATTGCCCAGCCTGATCTGCAATCCGAAATCATCGCGCAGAAATACGAATCGCCCGAACACTTCAGAATTGCGGACCACCCACGGAATGAGCACCAGAAAAAATACGATGGACGAAAGCGCAACGCCGCCGAAAGACGGCAATCCCCGCCGGTAGCGCTGCCGCCAAATCCACAATCCGCAAAAAGGCAGAAAAGCCAGCATCGTCGGATTGGCCAGCGCCCCAACCCCATACAGCGTGCCAAACAGAATCCAGCCGCGCCGACCGGGCCAGTCCTGCAATTCAAGGGCAAGCCAGAACAGGCAGGCCAATACCAGCGGCGTGAAAGTCGTATCCCAAATCCAGTGCACCGACCAATACCAGATATAGGGACACAGCCCCCACGTGACCGCCGACCAGAAAGCAATGCGTTCGCCGAAAGTTTTATGCGCGATAAAAAAAATCGGAATGCAAGTCAGCGTCGCGAACAGACTATTGATGCTTAGCAAAACCCACGCCGAAGCCTGCGTATAAACACCGAAAAGTTTAAACACGCCGCCGATCAGATAGGGATAGAGTGGCGGTTCCCACGCGGTGGGGCCGGTCTCGCCTTCATAGGGACTGCTGAAGCCGCGGCCCAGCGCAATCGAGCGCCCGACCCGTCCCATCTCCCAGCCGAATTCGAAGTGATCATCCCCAGGGCGCGTTCGATATTGATGGAACGCCGCGATGGCCGCCAGTTGCAGCACAAACGACAAAGGTAAGAGCCACAGAAAAAATCTAGGGAGTGCCGGCCGCGACCGTGTCGCCATCGCGCGTAGTGTATCAGGCTCTGCAATTCGTAGAGACGTAGCTCGCTACGTCTCGGCGCGGGCGATCTGAGCCTGAGAAAGTCGCGCTACCCGCGGGATTGCGCCTGGTAGGTTTCGATCAGGTCGCGAATGCGTTGCGCGTCGGCCTTGCGATGGCCGTGGCTGGTAATAGGATCGGTGCCGCCGGTCGACTCGATCACAATCTCGGACCAGAAAACTCCCGTGGAAATATGTACCGAGGCGACCTTCGTCATGCCAATGCTTTCTTCGTTGCTGCCAAAAAGCCGTGGCTTAATGCGGGTCACGCGCTGCGGGCTGACAACCAGCCGCGTGGGGAAAAAGAAGTTGCCCTGCGTCCAGCGGCTGGCGGTAAACGTCTGCGAGGGAGAACTGTCCATCGGATTGTCAGGAAGGTTGGGCATGCGATCAGACTCCGAATGTGCCTGGTAACTGCGGAGCTTGCGCTCCGCTGGCCAGCCGGGGGCGGCTGTCCCCACATAAAACATTCCTTCTTAAATCATCCCCACGTGAGCAGACGATTCCTAGACCCATTCGAGCGCGCCCTTTTTCCATACCCAGATGTAGCCCACCACCAGGATAGCGAGAAAGATCAGCATCTCCAGCAAGCCGAACAGGCCGAAGGCCTTGAACCTCACAGCCCATGGAAACAGAAATATGGTTTCCACATCGAAGACGACGAACAGAATGGCAATAATGTAGTAACGCACGGTGTAACGTCCGCGCGCGCTGTCGATAGGATCGATGCCGCATTCATAGGGCATCAGCTTCGTCTTACTGGGATTCGACGGGCGCACCAGTTTGGCCAGCAGCAAAGTAATCGGCAACAGGCTGCCAACGATGGCGATAAAAATGAAAATGGGAACGTAGTTTTGTGGCATCGCAAGTCTGGCCTCTCCCAGAGCGCAGCAGGCCATAGTAGCGCCGATGCCGCTGCCGTTCAAGCGACACTCTTCCTGCGACAACCCTGCGGAACGCATACGGAAGTCGAGGCGAGTGTAGTGCGTCAAGCAGATCGACGTTTATAGTTCAAGTTGCGCAGCACTTCTCCGCGATCTCTGCGGATGTTCTCTGCGAACTCTGTGGTTAAATTCTTTGCTTTCCGTCGCCATCGCGCGCGATGTGCAGGAGATGCTATTTCCGACGCAACTACACGAGGCTATAGCGAAAGTGCCACGCGAGTAGGAGGGACGTCCGCTCGCATGACGGGCAGCGCCACACTGATCGTCGTCCCGTTATTGATCGCCGTTCCGCTGATCGTGGTCCCCTTCGCCGAGCGGATTTCCAGGCGACCGCCCAACTCGCGTACTCGTTCGCGCATGCCAGAAATTCCCACGCCTGCATTTCCCACGGCTGCGTTGAAACGGTGCAGGCGCTCTTCGGAAATGCCCTTGCCGTTGTCGCCCACTTCCAGCGCAAACCCATCCGTGTCGCGGGCCAGCCGGACGCGCGCCGCCGAAGCTCCCGAATGGCGATGCACGTTGGTCAGGCTTTCCTGCAATACCCGGAACAGCACCAGCTCGCAGTCTCGGGGAGGGCGCTCCATTTTGTCTGGAATATCGCAGTCCACTCGAATTCCGCTGCGCCGCGCGAATCCCTCCACAAACCAGCGCGCCGCCGACGCAATTCCCGCCTCATCCAGCAGCGGAGGATGCAATAGATAAGACGTTGTCCGAACCTCCTGCAAGGCTTCGTCGGTAAGCGCGTTCAGGTCGTCGATCAGGCGCTCCAGTTCGGGTCTGTTGCCGTCCGTCGCGCGGATGAGTGCGATCGACATCTTCATGGCTGCCAGCGTCTGCCCGGTCGTATCGTGCAGTTCGCGCGCAATACGCCGCCTCTCTTCGTCCTGCAAGGTCATTAAATGGAGCGACAGGCTGCGCAATTGTTCTTCCTTCTTTTCTCGGACTTCGAACTTCCGACTGCAGCCGCAACAGCGCCACGGAAAGCGCCGCCGTGCGCTCCTCGACTCGCCGCTCTAACAGATCGTGAGCACGCCGCAGCTCGTCTTCGGCCCGCTGACGTTCGTGGGCCTCGGTGCGGAGCGTCAGCAGGGTCTCGTTCAGCCGCAATTGTTTGCTGCGGTTGGCTTCCCCCAGCGCGATCAGGACCGCACACACCAGGAAACAGGCGATCATGGCGTGAACTTCGGGCTGGCGAATCAGCGAGATCGAGTGGCGAGGGTCTACGAACCAGTAGAAAATTCCCAGAAAGCCCAGAACCCCGCTGACCATCGCGGGAACGAAACCGCACACGATGGCCGAGAACGTCACCGTAACGTACAACGTCACGTAGAACGCCACGTGCCCCAGCACCGGATCCAGCAGCCAGCGCAGCGCAATAGCCAACGCGGCCGCCGCAATCGCGATGCCGTATCGTTCGGCGATGCGTTGGCGCGGAAGCGGAGTAAGAATTGTCAAAATGCGTGCGGGGAATGCGCCTGCCATAGAGCCTCATCGCTCAGAACACGCGTGTGAGACACCCTCCGCAGACGAAAAGAAGGTGCGGGTTGCCGTTTTGTAACAAACAAATCCAGAGCCTACTGTAAAAGATGCTGTGACGTGGAAGTCGGTTGCATAATCGCAATCCCCGAAACGCAACAATCAAAACGTTTTCTGTTTCTCGAAATGAGAAATGGACGTGCGCCTCTACGTCCAAAGTTTGACTTCGAAAAACTAGTTGACATATGCCGATATAGGAATATATATTGCTTGCATGGCCAGAGCGGCGACCACTTCCGACGCGTTCAATGCGGTAGCCGAACCTCGTCGGCGTGAAATTCTGGAGTACCTCGCGCCGCAGGAGCGTCCCGTCGGCGATATCGTCATCACCCTCCGCATGGAGCAACCGTCGGTCTCCAAGCACCTGCGCGTGCTTCGCGATGTTGGCCTGGTGCGCGTGCGGCGTAACGGACGCCACATGTTCTATCGCACCAACGCCGACGCCATCCGCCCGCTCCACGAGTGGACCAAGACATTCGAACGCTTGTGGCAGCACCAGTTGAATCGTGTGAAAGAGCGCGCCGAGGCCAAGCAAAAGGAATTGGACAAACACTGAAACATCACGTCTGACTAACGAGCCAGGAGGAAACATGATTGCGACAGCGCCTGCGGGCATTGAAAATTTAACTCTGAACATCAACCAGGAAATTCACGTGCGGGCCTCGATGCAGGTCACCTTCGACGCCCTGCTGGAGCAGTTGGGTCCCGGCAACGAGACTCCAGACGGCAAAAGCATGCAGATGAAACTCGAAGCGTGGCCCGGCGGAAGATGGTATCGCGATCTGGGCGAGGGCAATGGCCATTTCTGGGGAGTCGTCCAGGCCATCAAGCGGCCGAATCTAATCGAAATAAATGGACCGCTCTTCATGTCCTACCCGGTCGTCTCAAACCTGCAATACCGCTTGAGCGAGCAGGACGGCGGAACCCTCATCAAGTTCCACCACGCCGCCCTCGGACTCATTCAAGACGACCACCGCAAAGGCATGGTCACCGGATGGACCAATATGCATGAGCGCACCCGCGAGCGGGCCGAAGCCAAGGCACGGAAGTAGGAACAAATTGCCGATTGGCGATTTCTGATTGCTGATTGAAACGGGACTTTGATGCAGGTTCATATCAGAATCATCAATCGACATGAATTTCGTCGAAGGGGGATCCATGTGTCCAGCATGTATGGCCAACGCCGCGCTCGTGGCGGGCAGCGTGATGTCGACGGGCGGGATCGCGGCCCTGGCCGCCAAAGTAATTCGCTTCAAAAAGCGCGACGCGCAACACGCGCCCTCAAAACAATTCAATCAAGAGGAACGAAAGGAGAAATGATCATGGCAACCATGAACGCAGCAAGCGATATAACGAAGGCGGACGTAACAACCCCAGTGGTTTCGTCGACGGAGTGGGTCGCCGCGCGCAAGGAACTCCTGCGCAAAGAAAAAGAGTTTTCCCGGCTGCGCGACGAACTCAGCCGCCAGCGCCGCGCTCTTCCGCGTCGAGCGAGTTGGGAAGAATTACGTTTTCGAAGGGCCCCGAGGCCAGGAAACTCTCGCCGACTTGTTCGGCAACAAGAGCCAGCTAATCGTTTATCACTTCATGTTCGGGCCGGGATGGAAAGAAGGTTGCCCCAGCTGCTCGTTTCTCGCCGATACTTTCGACGGCGCCGCGGTCCACCTGGCGCAGCGCGATGTGAGCTTTGTGGCCATTTCCCGCGCCACTCTGCCCGAGATCGAAGCCTTCAAAAAACGCATGGAATGGAAGTTCAAGTGGGTCTCGTCGTTTTCCAATGACTTCAACTTCGACTATCAGGTGTCGGCATCGAAGGAGGAGAAGGCGAGCGGCAAGGTGTTCTACAACTACGAGACGACGAATTACTTCGCCGAGGAGCTTCCTGGAATGAGCGTGTTCTACAAAAACAACTCCGGGGAAATCTTCCACACCTATTCCAGCTACGCCCGCGGACTCGATCCTTTGTTGAGCGCCTACAACTGGCTCGATCTCACTCCCAAAGGCCGCGACGAGGATGGGCTCGCGTTCTCCATGGCATGGGTGCGGCATCACGACAAATACAACGATCACCAGGGGGTCGACCCGAACGCGACCTATGTACAGCCAGCGAAGGCCGATGTGGGATGTTGTTCCGACAAAGAGCGCGCCTGAGCGCGATGCAAGCCGTTGTAAGAATTTGAGCAGGCCTAAGAATTTGAATCGCAGACGAGGAGAACAGAAATGTCGCCAACAGTGGATCCGATGCTGAAGGAATTTCGCGAAGAAGCTGCCACTACGAAACGTGTTCTGGAACGGGTTCCCGCGGACAAGCTGGCCTGGAAGCCGCATCGCAAATCGATGTCTCTGGGCCAGCTGGCTTTGCATATTGCGACCGTGCCCGGCTCGCTCGCCAGAATCTCTCAACTCGACGAGTTCGACGTGGCCCAAGCCAACTTCGACCCGCCCGCTCCCAAGGATGTCGAACAGATTCATTCCGTTCTGCAGGAAAGCGTTCGCGCCGCCGAAGAGTGCCTGGGCGGCATGAGTGAACAAAAGGCAATGGGGAACTGGCGTCTGATGACGAACGGGAGGCAGATCTTCAGCCGCCCCAGAATCGAAGTGCTCCGCTCCATCATGCTGAATCACTGGTACCACCACCGCGGTCAGCTTTCGGTATATCTCCGCATGTTGGATGTTCCGGTGCCCGTAATTTACGGTCGCAGCGCCGACGAAAACCCGTTCGTGTGAGAGCAGTAAGCCCAACTGCCAGAGCTAAACGGGTACAAGAGAGGAGTGGGAGCGCGACGCTTCGTCCCGCCGCAGGCGGAGTCTCTTTAGGTTTTCGGGATCGAGATCCAAAAGCCGAAGCGCAACATCCGCGGCCTTGTTCTGCACCACACGTCCCGTCTCCCAGCGCGTCACCACTTTGGATCCGAGGCCGAAAAGCCGCTCCAATTCACTCTGGCTGAGCTCTAACTTTTGCCGGATCGCGACGATTTCCTCCGGACTTAGAAGGCCTGCATCGGCCCGCGCCTGCCTTTTCACCGCGAGAGACACTTTCTTGGCTTGATCCGCTGTAAAAAACCTCTCTCCACACGATGCGCACTCATACATTTCCGCTCCTGGGACGGAAATTGGCATTTGATTGTACTTTGCTGAAAACTCCCTCCGCACCTTCTTCACCTTCTCCGAATCGCACACCGCACAGGATACCGTTGCCATGAATTTCTCCAATCTCCCTTTGAAAGCCATCCCTAATCACCGGTTCACACAAAACTCTCATCTTCCTTGAATGCTATGACCACCGCATGGCCTGACTTACTGATTTGCAACTTGAGATAAACCCTCTTACCCTCGTAGCGAATTTTATAAACATCCTGCATTAGGCCGGGTATTCGCTCGGCGGGCATGGTCTTGTAAAAGTGCGTGTCGCTAAGAGACGTCATTATGCATTCGATGATGTCCTCATCCACAAAGTTCATCAGCATCGCGCCCTGTAATGCAATCTCAGTAACTCGAAAACTCTTCTGTTGAAGGAGTCCTTTGATCTGGTCGAGCGGATAGCTGGGCTGCACGTCCTCTCCCTCGGTAGTTCATATAGTGCGTTTTCGTCGTTTCCCCCCGCAGCCTCCGTTAGTAGCACCGTGCTAATACGGTAGCACCGTGCTACCGAAAAGTCAATCTGGCCGAAGCTTCGAAGAATCGGTATGTGGACTTCTAATTATTGTGGTATCAGTTACTTAGCAGACACTGCCATTCAGCGCTTGTAAATGCTCGTCTGCGGATGGTAATTGCGCCAGTCGAACCAGTAGTCTTTCAGCGCCGGGACGCGATCCAGGCACTTGCCCAGCGCCCCTCCCGAGATCGCGCAGCCCTGGAAGTCCCACTCGCTGGCAGTGGCCGCATCGACCAGAGTCCAAGTCTTCGTTCCGGCCGGCGCGGTTTTCGGGTCGCCCTCGCTGTCGCCTTTGAGGAAAAACTCCACGTCCTTGCCGTCCACGCGGCTAACGAAAACACGGAATGATTTTCCATCCGGTCCGACCGCAACCAGCAACGGCGTCCCGTGAACCCGGTCCGCGACCGGAGACTGCTTCACCAGCGTCTCCCACGGATACGCCCGGCTAGTCCCGTCGAGTTCCAGCCCCACCACCACAGTCGCGCGACTTCAGTTCCGTGCCCGGGAAAGCTGATCGCCACGGGAAGCTTGGCCACCTCCGATTCCCAGTTGCTGTCGTAATTTTTTAGCTCTTTCGCCACCGGAGCCAGCACCTGCCCGCCGGAAACTTCCGTCTTCCATTGCCCGAACGTCAACTCATCGCTCATCACAAGTTCGAGCGACGCGCCCTGCAGCGGCCCGTAGATGGCTTTGCCCGTAATCTGCTGCCACCACGTGCCGGTCTCCCGGTCGCGCATCAGGAAGTTTTCGTTGTTAATTCCGGCAAGATAAAAATGCAGCTCTCTGCCATTCACCGTGCGCGTCCACACCAGACCGGTGTGACACAGCGTTCAATAAGTGACTGCGACCGGAACGCCGCCCACCTCATCGTTCAACACATGGTGGTAAGCCATTTCGCGGATGGGATACGCGCGCGCATCCGCGCCGTAGCGGATGGCAAGAATCATCTCTCCATTGTCGAGTTTGCTGGCGCTCTCCGCTTCAAAGCGCGCATCCTTCACGGGATGAAACATCCACTCAAAATAGTTCAAGCGCGACATGACCGCCGAAAACCCCACGACCACCATCACCGAAGCGAGAATGATTCTCGGCTTCCGATCGGCGGTTCCCCACAAGATGACGGCGAGAGCCAAACAGAGCAGGGAAGCCGCCAGCGTTCCCAGCGGCGCAATCTGCCGCAGATGCATGGCCAGCCCCAGCGCACTCGGCGTCTGATGATGAAACGGCCGAATGATATAGGCAGGCACCAAAAACAATCCAATGCAAACCAGGGCAACGGGCACGAAGATATACCAAAGCAGATGATAACGAGGCTGCATGATGAATGGAACGAACCGCGACTCCGATTGTAATCAATGCCAGCTGAACCGCATCCGGGAAAGTGCACAGAGCCCGCCCAAGCCGAAACCTGAATAGGTCCGGACCATCGACCGCATTACTGCGGCGTAAAGTTCTGGTGATAGCTCAAGTTCACCACATCCTGGAACATGGGCGTCGCCGGAGGCAGGTTGGCCGGGTTCAGGAACAGCACATCGAAATAATATTTACGGGTCGGCGGATTGTAGACAGTCGTGCAGCACTTAAACACGCCGGTGTTGTACTCGGAGTAGTACATGCTTACCAGCGATCCGTCGTAGTTCAGCGTTGTGGCCCACTGTTCCAGGTATCGGAGGAAGTTGTGCAACCCTCCGTCGGTGCCGAAGTCCTGGCTCACGCCGCCCCATGTGGGCTGCGGAAACGGAACGTTCTTGCCGCCGGCAATGGCCGCCCGGTAGTAAGCCGGCGTCGTTGCCTTGCGGTTTCCGGGCGAGGTTGTGTTCTGCAAGCTGTTCACGTCGGACCACTGGTTCGATAACACCGTCACCGAATCCGCAATGATCGAAGCCGCAGAGTGCGTGGCTTGCGATGGAGTCGCATTGTTCGCGGTTCCCCAGAACGGATCCGAGCCATCGCTGTTGTAGTTGCCGTAAACGTAAACCGGATTTTCCGAGACCACGGTAAAGCCGCCGCATCCAGTCGGGTTGGCGGCGCTCTGCGTGCATCCGCTGGCGGCGGGCTTCACCGGCAGGTAGCTGACACCCGCGTTCATGCCGCCATCGATCAGCCGCAAGCCGTGCCGCGCTCCCGTCACCATATTCGCCGCGCCCACCGTGCTGCAGGAATTAATGCGCACATAAGGGTTCAAAGGCGCGGCGGTGTTGGTGTTTACGCCGAATCCGTAGCCAATATTCTGCGCCCCCCAGCTGTCGAGCGCCGCGTTCTGGTCCACATCTTCCGGGGAGTAAGTGTAGTAGGTCGCCGCCTCGGATACGCCGTCGGGGGTCGACGAAGTCAAATTCGCCGACGAATTAACCACGTCCTCCAGGCCCGACACGCCGCTGATCACGCCCGCCGCCGTCTGTCCGCCATTCGTCGGATTGGGATCGACGAGCATGCCGCGATGATCTGAGAAATACAACACGTAACCATTCTCGTTGGTGTAGTTCACGTTCGCACCGCGTCCCGGAATTCCTCCGTTGAGCCAGCGCGCCAGGTTGCCCACATCCAGGTCAACCACGTTCATGATGCCGTTTACCGCGCACGAGTTCGCAGCCTGCGGATTGTCGCGCATCTCGCCTTCGCGCGTGTCATACAAATTAATGGGATACCAGTCGGTCGCGTTTCCCCCGGTCACCGTGGTGTTGCGCAGTTGCTGCAGAATCAGAATCGCGTTCCGGTTAATCGTGTTGGAGCTTTGCGGCGCCGTCAGATCCGTGTTATAGGGTTTGCCGAATCCAAACGCCAGCCATTCGCGGGTCACGCCCTTCCACGAGTTCGACCCGTTATCGAAAAACTCGACCCGCAGCCACGCCCCGGTATTCGCTGGGTTCGACCCGCCCGCAGGGTTCGTCGTGATCTCTCCCAGCAGCGGCCACTGCGTCCAACTCGTCAGGCCCGAGCGCGTATAAGGCGCAATCCAGGTCGATGACACCGCCGTATTCGCGGTGGCAAAAGCCTCCGGCGCCGCAGGAGGTGTAGTGTTCGCGTTCATCTGAATGTTGTCCGGGTCGCCGACAATAGAGCGTTCCGGCGCCAGATCCGCTTCGGTGTCGGCCATAAGGATCCGAATTTGCGCCTTGTTGTATAGGCGCGCGCTGCCCAGGGCGCTTGAAGCCGACTCGGTCTGCGGCTTGCGTACAATCGCGATCGGATCGGTGCAAGGCGGCGGGTTGCTGATGCAGCTGTTCTTTACGAACGGCAACTGCATATTCGTCGCCCCGGTCAGCGAGTTCGTCACAAAACCGTTGAGCGTGCTGCCCGACGACAAGCTGGGAAAATTCGGGTTGGCAAGGCCGCCTACGCTGGGATAACCGCCGCTCCAACTGGCATCGCCCGGCACTGTTCCCGCTGTCGGCAGCGCCACACAGTTCGCTCCCGTCGGCGGAAATGTCAGTGGGCAACCTCCCCAGGCCTTCGGAACATAAACCTGTCCCCCGTATCCCGCGCTGGTCATGTGTCCGTTCTCGAGCCGGTCCATCACGATCTGCTGATACGCCGAGACCTTGTCGTTGAAAACCAGGTCGGCGCCGGCCGCAAGGAAAAGATTCTGGTTGGTGTGAACCCGTCCGCCAAAGCTGAAGTCGGGTCCAGGAAAGTAGCTGCAGTCATAGCCGCAGAAAACGCCGAACTGAAACACCGGAATCAGCGACACTTCCACTTGCCGCGTAATGTTCACCGACGCGCCTAAAGGCCGTGCGGCGATCACCTGCAGCGTCATCGGAATGATCTGCGCATACAATCCCTGGTTCGCTCCGGCGCTGACCGTGTTGTAGCTGCTCTGGGGCGTGACTCCGTCAGCCATCAACGGAACCTGGATGCTCTCCGTATAAGTCATCGCGCCCACCATGGCTGCAGTGGGTGGATAATTAATCAGATTCTGAATCTGGGGGTTCTTCGGCGCCTGGTACTGGCCATAGAGCGACGACAGGTCCGAGGTAAGCTTCTCCATGCCCGATTCCGCGCCGTAGTAGGCAAGATTCTCTTCCAGGTCATTGCCGCCAATGCGAGATTCGTTGGTCACCAGAAAAAGCAGGCCCACAGCCACGCCCGACAGCAGCACCATCACCAGCAGCGCCGCGATCAGCGTGAATCCCCGCCCCCGATCATTTTTCTGTCCCATGGAATTTGGTCTCCTGCGCGGACACTACTGATAACGATTGCGGAACGCCATATTGCGCGCGCTTACCGAAGTCGCCAGATATAAGTTCTGCGACCTGTTTCCGTGGTTGATAATGCTTTGCCCCATCACCACAATGTTGATCTTCTGCATCAGGTTCAGCGAATCGCCTACGCCTAAGGGATTGGTCTGGTTGGGGTCGAGCTGCGAAGTCGTCGAGTTGTAAACGTCGTAGGAAAATTGCAGGTTAATAATGTTATCGGCTACCGGAACCGGGGGGAGCCCGTTCACCTGCCGCATCAGGCGCGGCGTTTCACCATTCGGCGGCGGCACCGTCAGATAGTAAGTCACGGCGAACAAGCGGTACGCAATCGTATTCGCGCCCGTGGAAATGGCCGCTATGTTGTTGGAGGCCGCGCCATTCTGGTTGATGTTCAGCGGATCCAGATTCGCGAACTCAATTTCCGTCGCAGTCACGTTGGTGACTTCTCCCACCGCCGTCCCCACCGGGTTGCTTAGCATGATGAGGTCGCCAACTTTGATCCCGCCCGCCGAAGCCAGAGCAGGCGGCGCCGGCACAAAAGCCGGATTCGGCGTAAGCGCGATCGTCGTGCCATTGCCGGGCACAGGGAACGTGATGTCGTATTGCCACAGCGGAAAGTTGTAGTCCGCATAAATCGACGTGATGCTGTCGTTCACCGCCGGCGGCGGCGCCGCCGGAACCGTCGCATTTCCTTCCACTCCATTGCTGAAGCCCGGAATAACTCCGTACATATAATTGTTCGTCGGATAAGTGTTACCCGAAACGTGGCAGGTTCCCGATTGGTCGCATCCGTAGAGTGACGCGCTCGACCCCGCTCCAGTCGGCAACTGAATCCCTCCCGAGGGCAATCCCGCGCCCGCCATGCTGATGTCTTTCACCATCAGGTCGATGGCCGCGCGCATGTTCTGCTGCGTCTCCGCGCGCTGCGTCACCAGCATGGCGGAATCCATTCCTGTCTTGAACAAGCTGGCGATTGCTCCCATCACGAGCAATCCCACCGCCATGGCGATCAGCATCTCCATCATCGTGAAGCCGCGCCCGGATTGTGGTTTCGACATCCTCATGATTTTCGTCAATATTTTTTCGTCAATTCGTTTCGTCCGCACTCAGCGGAAGGCCGAGATCAGCGCGTTCACCTTGTAACTGCGCGCCGTCGTCGATCCACCCGAGAAATAGCTCACCGTCACCGTGATCTGTTTGAGATTGGGGTCCACCGTAACTCCGTCGCTCTCGAGCACGTTTCCGATCTGAATCTGCCGGCTGAAATTCGCCAGGCTCATGGCAGTGTCATCCGCCGTGCCCAGAATCCCGTCAGCCCCGGGAAGCGTGATGCACTCAGGGCCCGCCGGACAAGCGCCCGCAGCCGGGAAGTTCACATCGTCGGCGGTATTCACCAACCCGTCAGGTCCGGCGGACAGCAAAGGCGTAGCGCCATTGGTGAAAATTCCGCCGCTGGAAATATTCGCAATCTGCGCGAAACTGATTTGCTGCGTGTTGCGCGCGGTGTAGATGCTCTCCATCGTCTCCAGCGCCTTCTGCCGGGCGATCAGATTTTCCTGGGCGTTCTGGGTCGTGGTCACTGCCGTGGCAAAAACCGCCAGCAATCCAATAATGCCGACGCTCGTCACCACGATCGCAATCATGGTTTCCGCCAGAGTGAAACCACTCTGCGCCGAGGCTTGAGACTTCGCGGCTGGAGAACTTACGGCTTGAGCTTGGCATCGCGTCATTGCTGCACCCACAGAGTTGCGGTCTGCAGTCGCCAGCCCCGCACTCTCCCGGTGGTACCGAACACCGACACAGCGCGCGAGCTGTATAAATCGCCAGGTCGCGTCAGGTAAACCAGCCCGCTATTAAAGTTTCCCAGCGTGTCCTGCGCCGAGCCGTCGGGCATGAACAGGATGTAGTTCTGGCTTCCCAGGCCCATCCCTTGATCGAAGTCGATGGCAGTGGACCCGCTGCCGAACCCGTCTGGCGCTGCCACGGGGAAGCCGGCTTGCACCGCAAATTGAATATCCTGCGGCAGATTAAAAGTAGCCACCGTTACCGGCGGAGGCGATACCGGCGCTGCATAGTCCCAGCGTTGCACGGTAATTGTCCGGGGCGCGGTGAACGTGACAATGTAGCGCTTGCTCTGCGTAATCGACAGGGTGCGATAGTTGCGAATCACCGACAGAGTCGTGTCGTAGGCGGCATTGACATGGTTCGCGCGGAACAGCGGCATCAGCACGACGAATGTCACTCCCGCCATAATCAACCCGATGGCGATCGTGATCACCATTTCCAGCAGCGAGAACCCGCGATTTGCTCTCAACTTCATAATGCCTTTCGAAGAGCCAACGCACCCGGGGAACATTTTCGCGCGGTGCCTCCAGTTCGCGGGCAAGGCTCGCGCTTCTATCGCGGACAACGGAACCGACTCGTGTTCCTTCATCCCAACTTCATCTTCCTAGCTGTGGGGGATGCCGTCAAAGTACTACAGACCAATGCACCAGGACATGGACCCTTTGTAATTCGCAGATGATTACCGTAGTTACTTTCGATCGGACTTTCGGTTGCTCTGCCTTGCCTTTCGGATAAGCGCTTTGGTTTTCCGCAGCCAGTTCCGCCCGCAAGAAACGAAACGCCACGAAAAGCGTGAAGCCGTTCCTGTCATCTGAGGTCAGGATCCAGAAGCTACCAGCTAGGAGCTCGAAGCCCTATCGTTCTGACTTATAAAACTGCTGCCCCAGCCGAATCAACAGGAATGGCGCAAAGATCGCCGCCACCAGCGCGAAATACGTTTGCGCCAGAATCTCTTCGTCCACCCGCGCCGGAGCATTCGGAATGTTTCCCGAGAAGGTGTGAGTAATGGTCGCTTGCAGAACCAGATTGAGTATCGCCAACACAAACACCGGCACGCTGCCCAGGCACGCCGAAGCCACCACTCCCGGCCGGGCGGAACGCTGATAGGTAATCGTCAGGTACAGGCCGAGGTTGAGCGAAACCGTGAACAGAATCATGATCGGCGTGAGCCGCGCGCTCTGCCAATTCTGGATAATGACGTGCGGGAACGATACTGGGAACAGCACCAGCAGCAGCGCAAACATCAACGACACATAACCCAGCATGGCCGCCGGATCGGCAAGGCGCATGGCTACTGTGCGCCGTGGTTCCTTCGCGAGTGCTGTCGCGGCTGCGCTCATAAGCCTGCCACCTTCGAAAATCGATCCAACAGAATCTCTGTCACCAGCGCCAGGCTAAATACCAGAAGCGCTAAATAGCGCGAGTCGCGCCACGCTCGTTCCGAAGTAAAGCGTATTCCCGTGCTGCGCCGGCAGTAAGCTTCCACCCAGACCGCCCCGGCCATAATCCCGCTCATGGCCAGAAAGACCGAACCCAGAGCGATGGTGTACGAAGTGAATCCGGATTTCTGCAGATCCCAGATTACCGAGATCGCCATCATCAGGCTGACCAGTCCCAATTCTCCGTACTGGAAGACTTGCCGCACGCGCGGCCGCAAATCGCTGTTGTGCTGGTTCGCCCAGGTCCGCGTCATAATCCACGGCAGGAAAATTCCCAAGCCTGCATACAAGCTGATCCACAACAGCCATTTGGCGGACATCCAGTCGGCAGCCACTTGATGAATTCCCAGTGCGATCATACGAACCAGATTCTATGGGCGGCGGTTTTCCCGGCCAAGTTACCGTAGACATGGACCGCCAGCGTTGCCGGCCGGGCTGGCAAATACCCGCATGCGCAAGGGGATGGTGACACTAGTAACTTGTGAGGCGGAACGACGGGAACCTAGGATGTTCTCAGGTATGACCTTATCCGCTCTATTGGTGTGTGCCGACGAAGATTCGTCCCGCTTGCTGCAGCGGGTTCTGGCCGAACTCAACATTGACGTCGAGGCCTGCCCGGACTTCGTGCGCGCCGGCATCCGCCTGGCGCAACAGCGCTTCGACGTGATCATCCTGGAAGGCAAGACCACCAAGCAGGTGATCTCGCTTCTGCGCGAAACCCGCCAGTCCCGCAAAAACGACGCTACGCTTGCGGTGGTGGTGCTGAGCGGACAAGAGAGCGTGCATGAACTCTTTTCCCTGGGCGCCAATTTTATTTTCTACAAACCGCTGGCCTTCGAGCAGGCTCTGAACAGCATGCGCGCCGTGCGCGTGGTCATGCACCGCGACAAGCGCAAGAAAGCGCGCGCCGCCGTCCACGCCCAGGCCACCATCGATTACGCCAACGTGCAGCAGGAAAAAGCGACGTTGATCGATCTGGCTGAGGACGGCATGTCGGTGCAGTTTGGCAAGAGGCTTCCGCCCGTCGACAAAGTTTATTTTCAATTCAAGCTGCCGGGGCAGTCGGCGAACATTCGCCTGTCGGGCCGGCTCATGTGGCAGGACTGGAAGGGCCGCGCCGGCATGCAGTTTGCCGACGTGCCGAAAACCTCGCGCCGCCTGCTGACGGAATATCTTGGCGACAAGTTGGACAAGGAATCCGCACGCACTTCTCTGGGCGATGTCACCGTGGAAATGGAAGAAAATCTGCAGCCTGGTTCGGAAGCTGTGGCCGAGATCACGCACGGAGGCCATGCCGGGCGGAGCGCCGTACAGGTCGAAGTTGCTGAGAGGAAGGCGAAAGCTGCCAAGGAGATCGCCAAGGGAAGCCTCGCCGATCCTGATAACCGCCGCACCCAATCGCGTCACGCCTGCCGCCTCGGCGCCGTGGTCTATCGCGAAGGCGTCACCGTACCCCATCGTTGCAACTTGACCGACTTGAGTTCAGGCGGATGCTATCTGGAAGTTTCACTGCCCTTTGCCGCCGGATCGTACGTCGATATCGTCGTGCGCACCTACGAAATGAAACTAGCCTTGCGCGGCATAGTGTTGACGTCACATCCTGGCTACGGGATGGGCGTGGAGTTCGTTCTGAACACGAACGAAGAGCGCTCGAAGGTAGAGAAACTGCTCGATTTCGTTGCCGCAACGATCGAACCCAACAGCTAAGACAATCGAACTTCCAGCTAAGTTGTTGAGCCTGCGTGTAACTCATTGATAATTCGTTAAACCGCGCTGGGAGGCTCCAGGACGCGCGATTTTTGCGTTCCGGGGGTTGACCCTCAGTCAGTGAACGATCGTCGCTGCTGGGTGCCTTTCCGGCTCAGGAAAGGGCATTGTAGGTGAGGAGCGGAGCGCGGAAACTAACAGCTTGCCTCCGGGATTCTGTTGTACGTACAACTATGTATGGACCACCGCGATTCAGCAAAAGGCGTAACCTCAGCGGACACACAGAGTTCCGCAGCGGAATTACCCAGTGAACCCTGTGTTCTCCGTGGTTAGCGTTGTTCTTCGCTTCGGATTCCTTACTCGCCATAATCCGAGCTAAGTTATTGACCTGGCGTCGCTTCGCTCCGTGGACGGACGAATGCGTCCGTCCCCACACGAGCTTGAAATCCCACGCGAACTGGAACACTGGCCTGAGGGCTACGTCAACGCTGATTCCTGGGCTAGGGCCGTCTTGAAGTAGTCCAGGGATTGGCGCAGGCCGGTTTCGAGATCAATCTTCGGTTCCCAGCCGAGCAACTGGCGCGCCTTGGTGATGTCGGGGCAGCGCTGTTTGGGATCGTCCTGCGGCAGGGGCTCGTAAACGAATCTTGCTCTTCGATCCCGTCACCTTCAGCACCATCTGCGCGCATTCGAGGATGGTGAATTCGTTGGGGTTGCCGATATTCACGGGCAGATGCTCGTCTGATTTCGAGAGGCGCACGAAGCCGTCGATCTCGTCGCTGACGTAGCAGAAGCTGCGCGTCTGGCTGCCGTCGCCGTAAACGGTGAGCGGCTTCGCCGCGCAGGGCTTGCTTCATGAAGTTGGGGACGACTCGGCCGTCGTTCAGTTGCATGCGCGGGCCGTAGGTGTTGAAGATGCGGACGATGCGCGTGTCGACTTTGTGATAGCGGCGATAGGCCATGGTCGACCGACTCGGTGAAGCGCTTGGCTTCGTCGTAAACCGAACGCGGGCCGATGGAGTTGACGTTGCCCCAGTAAGTTTCTTTCTGCGGATGCTCGAGCGGATCGCCGTAGCATTCCGAAGTCGACGAGACTAAATATTTCGCGCCATATTTGTGCGCGACATCGAGCGCGTGAAAGGTTCCGAGCGAGCCGACTTTGAGCGTGGGGATGCCGTGCACGCTGTAGTCAACCGGGCTGGCAGGGCTGGCAAAGTGAAAGACGTAGTCGACTTTGCCCACGTCGAAAGGCTCGCAAATATCTTTCTCGACAAATTCGAAACGCGAATCGTTGCGCAGGTGCTCGAAGTTGGCGCGGCGTCCGGTGAGCAGATTGTCGACGACGACCACGCTCCAGCCTTCGCCGAGCAGGGCGTCGCACAGATGAGATCCCAGGAAACCGGCGCCGCCGGTGACTAGCGCGCGTTTTGAGCTCATGCTTTCTTGCCGTTCTTGGCAACTGCGGCAGGAACGCCATCGGGATAGGAGGCCGCGCGTCCCACGCTGTAATAGGTGAAGCCTTCAGCTGCCATCATGTCGGGATCATACAGATTGCGGCCGTCGATCACGATTGGATACTTGAGTTCCTGGCGCAGGCGGGCGAGATCGAGGTTGGCGAATTCTTCCCACTCGGTGAGAATGAGCAGCGCGTCGGCGCCGTGCGCGGCTTCATAAGCGGAGTTGGCGAACTGCACCCCGGAAGGGATTACCTCGCGGACGCGGTCCATGGCGGCGGGATCGTAGGCGGTAATCTTGCTGCCTTCCTGAATCAGAGCCTGCACCAGAAAAAGCGCGGGCGATTCGCGAATGTCGTCGGTGCCGCCCTTGAACGCCAGTCCGAGCACGGCGAGATTCTTGCCGCGTAGCGTCCACAGCGCGCTCCGTACTTTGCGCAGAAAGCGGTGGCGCTGGTCTTCGTTGATGCGCATGACTTCGTCGAGCAGGCGGAAATCGTATCCCGCATTCGCGAGCCACGGCGCGAAATGCCATGACATCTTTGGGAAAGCAGGATCCGCCGTAGCCGATGCCGGGATTGAGGAAGCGCGGCCCGATGCGCGAGTCGGTGCCGACGCCGTGAACCACCTGATTCACGTCGGCGCCCACCGACTCGCAGACCGAGGCCACGGCGTTGATGAAGGAAATCTTCATGGCAAGGAAAGCGTTGGAGGCGTGCTTGATCAACTCCGCGCTCTTGGTGCTGGTGACGATGATGGGCGGAGGAGTCGAAGCGCGGTCGGGATGCGGAATGGCGCCGGTGCGTTCGTAGTAAGCTGCCGTCGGTGAGGGGCGCATAGACTTCGCGCAGAACTTCGGCGGAGCGTTCGCTGTCGCAGCCGATGACGATGCGGTCGGGAAACAGGAAGTCGGTGACGGCGGTGCCTTCGCGCAGAAATTCGGGATTGCGAGGCTACATCGAACCAGTTCGGATCGGCGCCGTTGCGCAGGATGATCTTGCGCACCCACTCGCTGGTGTAAACGGGCACGGTGCTTTTCTCGACGACCACTTTGTAGTCGTTGATGCCGCCGGAAATTTCGCGCGCCACCGATTCGACGTAAGACAAGATCGGCCTCGCCACTCTCGGTGGGCGGCGTGCCCACGGCGACAAAAATGATCGAACTGACGCGCACCGCTTCCTTCAGGTTGTCGGAAAAAGTGAGCCGCTGGCCGCGATGGCGGGTGAGCAGTTCGGGCAGAAACTTTTCGTGGATCGGGACCTGACCGTCCTTCAGCGCCGCCAGCTTGGCTTGATCGTTGTCCACCAGAATGACGTCGTGACCAAGGTCGGCGAAACACGCGCCTGCCACCAACCCTACGTATCCGGAACCGACCACTGCGATCCGCATTTAAGACTCCCGAGATGGAATGTTCTGCAGCAACTTTTGTTTGGGATGCTTCGGCGAGGAAGCCTGGGGGAATCCAGATGGCGGCCCGGGAGAGACGCATCCACGGCGCCGTTGAATTCCATGATTCTAACAGGAGTAAGGCTAACATTCACGGGACGAAAGGCGAGCGAGTTTGTGGGCGGAATTGCAATCTCTTGCCGAATCGGGACGCCAGTCTTACGGTTCGGGCAGCGAGGTGCGGGCAGTCGAAGACCGCGAATGGCGGGCGTTTTCCGCGATTGTTCGCGAAAACCCAGCCGGGGACGGGCTTGAAAGGTCCACGAGCTTATTGACAACCTGCGGTTTTCGGGCGAAACTCCGCTACGGACGGTGATTGCAGCTTCCCACTGAGTCTTCGTATGGCGCAACCTCCGACATCGGAACCGGGTCCGTCGAAGGCGGACATGAGCGCGACGGGAGTGCTGCGCGCGCAGCCGCAAGATGCCAGCTTCGAAACCGATCTGGCTCAGTTGGCCGCGGTTTTTTCCGCGCACGGCGGCGGAGTGTCGGCGGAACTTTCCAACGACCTGGCGCTGGAAATCGTGCTCAATGAAATCGTGGTACAGGCTTGCCTGAGTACGGGCGCGACCGGCGCGGCCATTGCACTGGAGCGCGATGGAGAAATGGTTTGCCGAGGCAGCAATGGAGAGACGGCTCCAGCGCTCGGCTCGCGGCTGGACTCCTCGTCAGGGCTTTCCGGGGAATGCATCCGAGCGAGACACATCCAGCGCAGCGACGACGTGTTGGCCGATGCGCGAGTTGACGGCGAGGTCTGGCAACGGCTGGGAGTGCGGTCGGTGATGGTGATGCCGCTGATGCGCGGCGAGAAATTGCTAGGGCTGTTCGAATTGTTTTCTTCACAGGCGCAGGCTTTTGGCGAGCGCGATGAGCGCACGCTGGAGGCGTTGGCAGCCCGCATCTTCAGCACTTTGGAGCGGGCGGCACTGCCGCTTCCGGGACCCGCGCCCGCGCCAATTCCGGCGCAGAGCGAACCGGTCGAGAATCATGCCGAGACACTGGTTCACGAAGTGGCCGACGTTTCTGAAGCAAGGGAAGTGGCGCCGCAGATCGGAGCGCAAGCCGCTGGCTTGGAATCTGTACCTGCATACTCGATGGCCGCAGACTCGACTACTGAGCATGCGGCCGCGGCAGGCTTACTCGACGAAGACTGGGCTGCCGCAGATTTGACGCCTCGCGAGTCCTCCTCCCGCGACGTCTCGGAGCGCGGAGTAGAAGTGCTCACTTGGGCGCTGCGTGGGGCGGTACTGGTGTGCGCGATATTGCTGGGGTTGCTGCTGGGCAGGCATTTGCCGACGCAGAAGACCGTGGGGAATTCGGTTATTCCTTCCACAGCGGCGGTGAAGGCTCCTGTAACAACTAGTGCGCCCGCTGACGCGAATGTGCCGATGGAGAAGCAGGAAACCGCCGCGGCGCCGGTACCGCCGCCATTGCCCGTGAAGAGCAAAGAGAAAGATGTGCCGGCGGGAAGCTTGCGCATTTTTGAAAATGGGAAAGAGATTTTTCACATGTCTCCAGCACAGAGCGGCGACGGGCAAACTCCCGCTGGAAGCGTGGAGCGGGCCTCCTCGGCGGAGCCGGACAATTCAATCGCGCCGTTGCCCACGGTAGCCGGAGGGAACGTTGCTCTACCGCGTCGAGCCGGAGTATCCGGAGGACGCGCGGCGGCAGGGAATTGAGGGCGCAGTCGTGCTCGACGTGCGCATTGGCGGAGACGGCGCGGTGCAGAATGCGCAACTGGTGAGCGGACCGCCGGAACTAGCGCAAGCCTCCATCGGTGCGGTGAAGCAGTGGCGATTCCAGCCTCGCCGCGTGAACGGTCGCGGGGCGCCCATGCAAACCAGAGTCACGTTAAACTTTAAGTTGCCGCAGTAACGGAATCCGCTTACGGATTGTCTCGGCTTTCCACTTCTAAATCAGACGCAACACTATGAGCGCCGCGATGCCGAGGAGGGAGCGCCGGGATCTGCAACTACCCTGTTTTGTAGAACTGGGCCATGTTGCGGAACTTGCCGTAGCGTGACGTGAGCAATTCGGCTGGCGGAATTTTTTTGAGTTCGTCGAAATGTTTTTGCAGGCTGGCATCGAGCAGGGCGGCGGCGCCTTCGTGGTCGCGATGAGCTCCGCCTTCGGGTTCGGGAACGATGCCGTCAATGCAGCCGAGTTCGGTAAGATCGTCGGCGGTAATGCGCATGGCCTCGGCGGCCAGTTCTTTCTTGGAAGCATCGCGCCACATGATGGCGGCGCAGCCTTCGGGAGAGATGACGGAATAAATTGAATTTTCCATCATCAGCACACGGTCGGCGACGGCAATGGCGAGCGCGCCACCGCTGCCGCCCACTCCAATCACAGTCGCAATAATCGGGACTTCCAGGCGTGCCATTTCGCGCAGGTTGTGGGCGATGGCTTCGGCCTGCCCGCGCTCTTCGGCGTGGATGCCGGGATAGGCGCCGTCGGTGTCGATCAGGCTGAAGATGGGACGGCCAAACTTTTCCGCGAACTGCATCACGCGAATGGCTTTGCGATAGCCCTCGGGATGCGGCGTGCCGAAGTTGCGGTGCACGCGCTGCTTCATGTCGCGGCCCTTCTGCGTGGCCACGATCAAAACTTCGTCGCCATGAAAGCGGGCCATGCCGCAGATGATGGCGGCATCGTCGCCAAAACTGCGGTCGCCGTGAATTTCGGTGAAGTCGGTGAAGATGCGCTCGATGTAGTCGAGCGACTGGGGACGCTGCGGATGGCGCGCCAGTTCGGTCCTCTGCCAGGCGGTGGGAGGAGCGCTCAAGTCCCGGCGCAGGGTTTCGATGCGGTCCTGCAATACTTCGATCTGGCGGCGAGTGGCTTCGTCGGCGTCGGGCGAACGGAGTTCGGCGACCTGGCGCTCGACCTGTTCCAACTCCTGCTGCGCTTTTTCCATCGATGTCATGGGATCAATTCAGGCAATGATGCGAACGCTTCCTCGCCCGCAGAGTTGTTCGACGCGGGCGATGAAGTTCCGGTCCGGAATGACATTATAGCCTTCCGCTTCCATCACCACCATGAAATCGCCCTGACGTTCCACGTCGAAGAGCACGCGGGCCTCGCCTTTGCGCTCCAGAAAGAGCGTGTGGAGATCGTCGACGGTGGAATCGCCGGAGGATTCGAGCGGCACGCGAATGCGAATGGCGCGCGGCAGCGGAACCTTGGCTTCTTCGAGCGGCTGGATTTCGGCGGCAGTGATCTTAGGATTGGTGCCCTCTTCAATGCGCACCCCGGCTTTCACCAGTACCGGAACTTCGAGTTTCACCTTCTCGCCGATGCGCTTAAAGGCCTCGGGGAAAACGATCATGTCGATGGAGCCCGACATGTCTTCGAGCGTGGCTTGCGCATAGAAATCTCCACGCTTGGATTTGAGCACGCGCACATTGCCGATGATGCCGGCGGTCGTGATGGTCTCCTCTTTTCCGGTCGAGCGGGTCATGGCGGCGATCTCTTCAATGCTGAGCGCCTGCAGGTCGGTGAGCTTGTCTTTGTACTTTTCCAGGGGATGCCCGCTGATGAAGAAGCCGAGAATTTCTTTTTCGGCGGCGAGGCGCGTGTGCTCGTCCCAGTCGGGAATGTTGGGCAGCTTGTCGTTGTGGGCTTCGGAGTCTTCTTGCTGGAAGACGCCAAACAGGCCGTGCTGGCCGGATTCGGCGTCGCGCTGGGCTTTCTGGGCGCGCTCCATCGCCTTGTCGAGCACGGCCATCAACTGCGCGCGGCGGCCGAGCGAATCCATGGCGCCGCTCTTGATCAGCGATTCCACCACGCGCTTGTTGAGCAGGCGCAGGTCGACGTTCTCGCAGAATTCGAAAATCGATTTGAAGGTGCCGAGCTTCTTGCGCGCAGCGACGATCGATTCGATCGCGTTGCCGCCGACATTCTTCACCGCGGCCAGGCCGAAGCGAATGGCCTCGCCGTGCGGCGTGAAGTTGGCGTCGGAGACGTTGATGTCGGGCGCTTCGACGGCGATGCCCATTTCGCGGCATTCGTTGATGTACTTGACCACGTCGTCGGTGATGCCGGTGACCGAGGTCAGCAGCGCCGCCATGAACTCGACCGGGTAGTGCGTCTTCAGATACGCCGTGTGATAGGCGAGCAGGGCGTAGGCGGCGGAGTGCGACTTGTTGAAGCCGTATCCGGCGAACTGCTCCATCAGATCGAAAATCTTTTCGATCTTCTTCGGCGGAAACTTTCGCTCGCGCCGCGCCCTCGACGAAACGCTCGCGCTGCTGCGCCATCTCCTCGGCTTTCTTCTTGCCCATGGCGCGGCGCAGCAGGTCGGCTTCGCCCAGGGAGTAGCCGGCGAGGCGGTTGGCGATCTGCATCACCTGTTCCTGATACACGATGACGCCGAGCGTTTCCTCCAGAATTTCCTTCAGCTCGGGCAGTTCGTATTCGACTTTCTTGCGGCCGTGCTTGCGGTCGATGAAGTCGTCGATCATGCCGCCCTGAATCGGGCCGGGGCGATAGAGCGCGTTGAGTGCGGTGAGGTCTTCGATGCGAGTTGGGCTGGTAGCGGCGCAGCACGTCGCGCATGCCGTGCGATTCAAACTGGAAGACGCCGGAGGTCAGTCCTTGTGGAAGACTTTTTCGTAGGTCTCGTCGTCTTCGAGCGGAATCTGGTCGAGGTTGAGCTGACGTGCCGCGCGTCTGCTCGATCAGCTTCAGCGCGTCGTCGAGAATGGTGAGCGTGGTCAGGCCGAGGAAGTCCATCTTCAGCAGGCCCATCTTTTCGATGGCGACCATGTCGAAGGCGGTGACGATTTCGTCGTTCTTGGTGCGGTGCAGCGGGACGAGGTCGGTGAGCGGACGCGGCGAGATGACGACGCCGGCGGCGTGCACGCCGGAGTTGCGGACCAGGCCTTCGAGCTTTTTCGCGGTGTCGAAGCAGTTCGCGAACCTGCGCATCTTTTTCGATGGCCTCGCGCAGTTGCGGCGGAGTCCTGCAATGCGCCTGCTCCAGCGTGATGTTGAGCTGGCGTCGGAACCATCTTGGCGATGCGGTCGACGTCGGCGTAGGGAATGTCCATGGCGCGGCCGACGTCTTTGATCGCGGCCTTGGCGGCCATGGTGCCGAAGGTGATGATCTGCGCGACCTTGTCGCGGCCGTATTTCTGCGTGACGTACTGGATGACTTCGCCGCGGCGGTTCATGCAGAAATCGATGTCGATATCGGGCATGCGAGACGCGCTCGGGATTGAGGAAGCGCTCGAAGAGCAGTTCGTGCTGCAGCGGATCGATGTCGGTGATGCCCAGCGCGTAGGAGACCAGCGATCCGGCGGCCGATCCGCGGCCCGGGCCGACGGGAATGCCGTGCTCCTTGGCGTAGCGGATGAAATCCCAGACGATCAGGAAGTATCCGGGAAACTTCATCTGCTGGATGATGGCGAGTTCGCGCTCCAGGCGCTGCTCGTAGTCGGCGATGGAGTGCTTGAGCTTGCCTTGCTCGTGCAGCGGGCGCAGCGCTTCGAGGCGGCGGGCGAAGCCTTCGCGGGTGACGTGCTCGAAATAACTGTCGATGGTGTAGCCGGGCGGGACATCGAACTGCGGGAACGGATTCGCGACTTTTTCCAGGCGCACGTTGCAGCGCTCGGCGATGTCGAGCGTGCGCGTGAGCACGTCGGGAGAATCCTTGAAGACGCGGGCCATCTCGTCGCGGCTCTTGACGAAGAACTGGTTGCCGTCGAACTTCATGCGGTCGGTGTCGCGAATCGACTTGCCGGTCTGGATGCAGAGCATGACGTCCTGCGCGTGGGCGTCGTCTTCGCAGAGATAGTGGCTGTCGTTGGTGGCGACCAGCGGCAGGCCAAGATCTTTTTCCAGCTGGAAGAGGCCGGGATGGATGCGGTGCTCCTGCTCCAGGCCCTGATCCTGAATCTCGAGAAAGAAATTGTCTTTGCCGAAAATGTCGGTGTAGGTTCCGGCGGCGGCGCGGGCGGCGTCGTAGTTGTTCTCCATCAGGCGCTCGGCGACTTCGCCCTTCAGGCAGCCGGAGAGGCCGATCAGCCCCGGGAATGCTCGGCAAGAAACTTCTTGCTGACGCGCGGCTTGTAGTAGAAGCCGTGCAGCGAGGCCTCGGAGGTGATCTTGACCAGGTTGCGGTAGCCCTCTTCGTTCTCGGCGAGGACGAGCAGATGGTTGTAGGTGTCGCCTTCGGGGGCGGCGCGGTGGTCGTCCTTTTTGCAGATGTAGAGTTCGCAGCCGACGATGGGCTTCACGCCCGCTTGCTTGGCGGCATTGACGAAATGCACCGCGCCAAAAATGTTGCCATGGTCGGTCATGGCCACGGCGGGCATCCCCAGTTCCTTCACGCGCTGGCAGAGCTTTTCGACGTCACAGGCGCCGTCGAGCAGGGAGTAGTCGGTGTGCAGGTGCAGGTGAACGAATTGGGACATGGGTTAGTGGTAGTTTACCGCAGTGGGAGCGGAGGAAGGTTGTGGAGGGCTGTGGTTTTCGTGGTCTGGAGCCCGCGGGAGGGCCTCGATGAGTGTAATGGCGATGTTACGCCAGTTGAGTGCCATGTCGCCCGTTGACGCCCCGGCTACGAATCGTTGCTCCAAAGCGTCACGATTCCCTCATTCGCAATCGATACCCGGAGATCAGCTTCTTGCACCACCAACAGCGGGCCGCTGTTTCTATGCGTACTCGCCCGTGCCGTGGAAGATCACATTAAGGATTGTCGCGTTGGCGTAGATCTGGTCTCTGATGTCGCTCTTGACCCAACCCTGGTCCCAGGCCAGCTGCGTCTGAGCTCCGCACAAGAGAACATCACCTCTTTTGTCGGGCACAGACCAGACCTTGTGACTTGGCAGTTGGCACTCAACAATCTGCCCATATTTCCAGACCGCAGACCTTGTGGAATGCGATAAAGACAATCCGCCATACATATAGGCGACAAGCATCTCCTGATTTCTTGGCGGTCTACATGCGGCGCAACTAAGAATCGAGCAGCCACGTTGCGAACCACTTCAACCGACGCATCTGAAAGAACAGCATCACATCAAGGCTGTCCACCACTTTACGAATCATCGGAACATTTTAGCTGTGACTGCCGAAAACAGGCGATTACGCTCAAAACCCCCTTGAGCGGCAGCTGGCCCAGCCTCAGGTTTCTTCTTCCCGTACCGGAACTGTGGGTGCCCCGTCCTTGCGTTTTTTGCAAGGGCGGGTACGATGCTGCCGTACCATCGGATTTGTCATGCCCAGCGGCCTGAATCGCAGCTACGGCGCCCATCACCTGCACTTTATCACTTGCTCGTGCTGCCACGGTTCGCCTTTTCTGACCGCGCGCAGCCGCGACCGCGTCGCGGTTCGCGTGAATGAAAGCCGGCCGGAGATTTCGTTTCGCGCCTCGGCCGCGTCGCGGAAGCCAATTGTGAAGGCATCTGAGACTCCCGCCCTTGCAAAAAAAAACGCAAGGACGGGGCACGCAGTGTGATGCTGATGTCCGACGAGAACGAAGCGCGGGGCATCATGGCTTGATATGGTAGGAGGAATCCCGCCTCGATCTGAACATCCCCACTCAAGCCAACACCGGGCTCGAATGGGCCACCTGCCGGAGAAAACTGCTCGCGCCAAACACAAGGTCCCTCCACTGCGCGGATCATCGCTTCGCGATGATCTGCTTCGGTCGGGATGACAGAATTTTGGGGCTGGATGCTAGTCCGCGCCGGCGGCTGCGGCGTGCGCTTGTTGCAGCAGCTTGCGGGCTTGGGCTATCAGTTCGGCTACTTCGAAGGGCTTGACCAGGCAGGGGACGTTGTTTTCCTGCAGGTAGGCGCGTCCGTTGCCGGGTTCTACGCCGTTGGAGAAGGTGTAGAGAATGTGGCCGGACATTCCGGGACAATTTTCTTTCAGCCACTGGTGGGACTCTTGCGCGGTCCACTGGCCGGGCATGTTGCCGTTCAGGATGAGGGCGTCGAAGGGCTCGGAGAGCAGACGCGTTTTCACGTCCTGCGCGGTGCGGGCGGTCACGACCGTGGCGCCGGCGCCGGCGAGCACGTCGCGTTCAAATTCCAGCACGGCTTCTTCTTCTTCGACCAGCAGCACGCGGCCGTGGGTGGCGCCCTCATGCAGGCGGGGCGCGGGCTTGGCCACTTCGGGCTCGACGTTGGTCGAGGCGACGGCGGGCAAGCGTACTTCGATGGTTGCGCCGCCTTCGGGCGCGTTGTTGGCGGTGATGTCGCCGCCATGTTCCTTCACGATGCCGTAGCAGATGCTCAGGCCGAGGCCGGTGCCTTTGCCGACGCTCTTCGTGGTGTAGAACGGATCGAAGATGCGCTTGGGATCTTTGATTCCGGCGCCGTCGTCGGTGAACTGGGTGCTAACGTGGCCGCCGGAAGACACGATGCGAATCTTGAGCTTGCCTTTGCGCCCGGTTTCAAGAATGGCATCGACGGAATTGTTGATGATGTTCAGGAAGACTTGCTCGATCTGATGCGGGTCGGCGATGACCATGGCGGGCTCGGAGGGCAAGTCGCGGTCGACATCGATGTTGTTGATCTTGAGATCGTAGTCGCGCAGGGCCAGGGTTTCGTCGAGCACTTTGCGGATGTCGACTTCGTCGCGCTGCGGCTTGCGCTGGCGCGCGAAGGAAAGCAGATTCTGCACCACGCGGTGCGTGCGTTGCGCCTGCTTGAATAATTTGGCAACGTAATCCTGGGCGCGCTCGTTCAGGCCTTCGCTTTCGAGCAGCTGCGCGTAGCCGAGGATCGCGGTCAGCGGATTGTTCAGTTCGTGGGCGACGCCGGCGATGAGCTGGCCGACGGCCGACATCTTTTCGCTCTGCAGAAGTTGTTCCTGCGTTTTGCGGAGATCTTCGTAGGCGCGGCAGGTTTCTTCGTAGAGCCGAACTTTTTCGATGGTGGTGGCCAGCTGGCGGCTGATGGCGACCAGCAAGTTTTCGTCGTTGCTGGAATATTCGTAGCCCAGCTGGTTGCACAGGCCCATGATGCCGACTGGATTGTCTTTGCCCCAGAAGAAGATCCAGATCCAGGAGCGGTCGGCGTCGGAGCGCAGGATCTCGGCGACCTTGGGCGGCAGGTGCGGGAGATATTCGGCGGTCACGACTTCGGCGCGCGAGCGCATGACCAGATCGCCAAAGCCCTCGGTGAAGCAGATTTCGGCGGTACGCATTTTGTCGCGGCTGCGCGGGCCCCAGGCGGCGCGGCGGCGATAAGTTGTGGTGTCGGTATCGGAGAGGTAGACGGTCCCGCTCTCGGCGCTGAACAGCGTGACTACCTGGCGCAGGGTGAGGTTGAGAATCTCGTCGAGATCGAAAGATTGCGCGGCCACCACGGCCATGGCGTTGAGCGCGTTGAGTTCGCGGTTGCGGCGCCGCATTTCCTCTTCGGCGCGGCGCTTCTCGGTCATGTCGAGCACGAATCCCTGGTAGCGCTCGATTTTTCCCGTGGCGTTGCGTTTGGCGAAGCTGCTTTCGACGGCGAGAAGGAGCGAGCCGTCTTTGCGGCGGAGTGTGACTTCAAAGTTGCGGACTAAGTTGTGAGTCTCGATCTCGCGGCGGAAAGCATCGCGCTGCGCGGGATCGGCGCAGATTTCCATATCCAGATTCAGCACCAGCAATTCGTCGCGGTTGCTGTAGCCGAGCATGTGCACGAAGGCGTCGTTGCAATCGAGCAGCTTGCCCTCGGTGTCGGCGACGTAAACGCCTTCCTGCACTTGCTCGAAGAGCAGGCGATATCTTTCTTCGGCGGAGCGGCGCTCGGTGACGTCGCGTACGACGTGGATGGTGCCTTTTTGCGGGCTGCCTTGCTCGGTGTAAGAGGAAGTTGAGACTACCGAGAAGCCGCCAAAGCAGGGGTCGGCGCCCTCGGTGAATTCTTCGTCGCCGCCCATGGCGCAGTAGGGGCATCCGGTCCACTGGCCGAGAGTGTGAGGCAGAGCGGCGTCGCAGGTGTTGCCGACAACGTCGGCGGCGGCTACGCCCAACTGTTCGAGCAGGACCTGATTGACCTTGATAATGCGATAGTCGGCGTCGTGGGCGAGGATGATGTCGTGAATCGAGTCGAAGGTGTTGATCCACTGGCGCTGCGAGCGCAGGTTCTGCTCGAGCAGGCGGAAGTTTTCAACGGCTACGCCGAGTTGCTTGGCGCAGCCTTGCAGGAAGTCGAGTTCTTCAGGAGTCCAGTGGCGGCTTCCGGAATCGCCGAGCAGCAGCAGGCCCAGGGGCGATTTGTTGCCGGCAACCGGAATCGTCACTAGCTGACGAATTTTCTCGCGCTCCAGACTAAGCTCGTTCTCGGCGCCGGCGGCGTCGCGGGTGGTGACTTGCGGCGCGGACTGGGCGAGAAGTTTCTGGATCTCTTCGTTGACCGGGGTAAGTCCGGAGTCACGCAGGAAATCGGAAGAAAGCCCGACGGCGTGAGTGGCGACCAGTTGTTCGCCTTCGCGCAGGCGAAACCAGGCGGCGCGCACGCGAGTCAGTTTTTTTAATTCCTCGATGGCTGACTGCACGACGTTGCCATATTGCTGGGCCGTGAGCAGGCTGGTGGTGATCGCTTGCACAGCGTAAAGCCTGCGAGTGCGCGCCCGCGCCTGTTCGAATACCACGAGCAGCATGCACACGCCGAGCGCGATCTCCGCTGCCAGGTAGGCGGAGTCTGGAATACTGTCGGTAAACGACGGCCAGGAAAGATGGAGCAAGGGCAGGCACAGAGCCAGCAGCCAGGCCGAGGGCTCCCAGCGTCCGCGGCGGGCGCGCAACAGGGCAAGGGAAGCGGTTAGAAGGATGAAGCGGTAGCTGACTTCAACGGCCAGGCGCAAGGGCAGAGAATCGGGCCATACCAGGACTCGCGCTCCGCCCAAGCCAACTAGCAGAGGCGTAATCACCAGCAGCGGAAGGATAAGGTCACGGTTGCGGGTGTAGAGCAAGACAGCGCCGGCTAGCAAGCCGACAGCCAGTAAGAAAGTGGTCTGTATCGTTACCAGATCGAAGGGAGCGGGAATTTTCGCGGCGAAGCAATGTTCGGCCAGACGCGAGGCCACGAGGGCGGTCCAGCCGAGAATCCAAACCTTTAAATAATTTTCGCGGAAGGCGCGCAGGATGAGCACGGTCGCGCCCAATAGAATGAGCAGCGCCAGTTCTGAGGCGGACGGCCGGGTTAGGCCGAGCCGGGCAACCGTATTCCAAATCGACCAGAGGTATGCGTTCATCGCATTGCGGACGTACGTCTTCCTTGTTTGTGAATATCATGTCCCAAAGGATTCTCGATAGAGATTCGGGACCTCAGTGATTACTTTCGGCATCTAACGTGTGCGTTACAATCGCCGATAGACTTTCGTGTGACCCAATGGCAGATCGCATACTTGTAGTTGACGACGAAGAACCGATTCGAGAAATCGTCGCGTCCATGCTGACAACCGCGGGATACTCCTGTAAACAGGCGGCTTCCGGCATGGAGGCGCTCGCCGTTCTGACCTCCGGGGAAGAGTTTGAGTTGATGCTCTCGGACCTGATGATGGCGGACCTGGACGGCATAGGATTGCTGGAGCGGACCAAGGAAAAATATCCCGACATGCCGGTGGTGATGGTTACCGCGGTGCACGATATTTCGGTGGCGCTGGCGGCCATTCGAAATGGAGCATACGACTATCTTCTGAAGCCGTTCGAGCGCGAGCAGTTGCTCAACACGGTGAGCCGCGCGCTGGAGAACCGGCGTCTGAAAGTGGAGAACCGGACTTACCAGACGAATTTGGAGTCGCTGGTGAAGGCGCGCACCGATCAACTGCAGGCGGCCATGTCGAGCCTGGAGCGGTCGTATGACATCACGCTGGAAACGCTGGGCGACGCGCTGGATTTGAAAGATCGCGAGACCGAAGGCCACTCCAAGCGAGTAACCGCGTTTACGATTGCGATTGCCCGTGCCATGGGACTGCCGCGCGATAACATCAACACGATTGCGCGGGGAGCTTTCCTGCACGACATCGGGAAAATCGCGATTCCGGACAAGATTCTGAACAAGCCGGGGAAACTGGATCCCGACGAGATGGCGATCATGCAGGAGCACGCCTACCATGGCTACCAGATTGTGAAGAAGATTCCGTTTCTGGCGGAGGCGGCGGAGATCGTCTACTCGCACCAGGAATGGTATGACGGCAAGGGCTACCCGAGACAACTGAAAGGCGAGCAGATTCCGCTGGGGTCGCGCATCTTCTCGGTGGCGGACACTCTGGATGCGATCACCTCGGATCGTATTTACCGACCGAAGCAAACGCTGCAGGCCGCAAAGATTGAGATCCAAAAGTGGGCGGGACGTCAGTTTGATCCGGAAGTGGTGAAGGTGTTTCTTGAGATGCCGGAAAATATCTGGGAAGATCTGCGCAACGAAATTCACAATCAGATTTACCGGGTGGCTTATTCCGCCGGGGCTAAGGGGTAGGGCACGGGCGAGAGCTCTTGACCGCGGAGGGCGCTGAGTAAGGCCGCGGAGATCGCGGAGAAAAGCTTTAAGATAAAAACCTTCGAGATAGAAGACACAATCACATTTTTCTTTTCGTTCTCTGCGGGCTTTCTCGGCGCCCTCTGTGGTCCTCTTTTGTTTTAGCGTGTGCGGCAGCGCCAACCTGAATTCGTCAGGCAGCAATTTCCTGCTTTTCCCCATCCAATAGCATAATTGTTAAATCCCAGGGGGATTTCTATGCCTACGCGTGCGTTCCGTCTTCTCTATTCTTTGATTGCGATTTTCTGCTTGTCGGGTATTTCAACGTCAATGCTTGCACAGGACATGGCGCAGGATGCGCCGCCGCCTGGAAATATTGTGCCGCAGGGCACGGTTTTTCTGATTCAACTCTCGGATCAACTGGACACCCATACGGTGAAGGCGGGCCAGCATTTTGAGGCGCGTCTGGCGGAGCCTTTGACGACCGTGGATGGGCAGACAATTCCCGCGGGAAAAAAGATTAAAGGGCACGTAAGCGCGGTGGAACCGGGATTTCGCACAAGAATGATTTTGAGCTTCAATGAAATCGATACGGGGCACGGACGGGTGCCGCTGATTGCGACGGTGACCGGAGTTCCCGGAGAGCATGGTCTACGGCAGATTGGGGAAGAAGGCGAAATCGGCCGGCAGGGTATGACCAAGGAAGAGATTGCCGAGGCGATCGTAGAGGGAGCGGGGCGAGGCGCGATGGAAGGGGAAAAATCTGGCGGGAAGCGCGGGGCAGCGGCGGGCGCGGGATCCGGGGCGGCGGACGCGGCGGTTACGGCCTTTCAGTCAGGACACGACCTGATCCTGGAAAAGGGAACCGCTTTGGAAATTCGCCTGGATCGAAATTTAGGGATTCCGCGGTAGCGAGCAATGGAGGTTGGCTAAGAATCGAGATTCTTCCTACGGGCTCAGGCGGTCTTATGATTATGCCCGACGACGGCACTGTCGATGCTTCCCATATTTCCGAATGACTGTGTTACTTCAGCCAAATCGCCGTAGCGGGTGAGTTTTGGAGCTTCGTAGATTTTCCTGGGTTTCATCGGTTGCATCGGATTCTGTTGGTTCCTAAGTTATCCCTAACGCTGAGCGGGCACAATGCCGCAGAGTACCATAAGCTTCCGCGTCAAGTATAAGGTGATGCCTCTAATATTGGGCTCTTTGGAGGAAAGGCGTGACTTAAAGAAATGGTGCGCCCTGAGAGATTCGAACTCCCGACCTTCTGGTTCGTAGCCAGACGCTCTATCCAACTGAGCTAAGGGCGCTCTTTCAACTAACCGCTACTTGAAAGGGAAGCAAGCGAACTGGCGACCGCCCGATCCCTGATTTGATCGGCTGGTGGCGAGCAGGTAAAGCAATGCCAAAGCCGAGCAATCATTGTAACGTCTGGACTGGGAACCGGCAAATTGCGATCACACGCTGGATGGAGCGTTTTCAACACCCGCTTGGCCACTGCATTGCCTTTGGAAGGGCAGGAGTAAATCTTTCCAGAGGGAAGCAATTCCTACAGAGCAAAAAAATCGGCCGCCTTTTAGTTTGAATAAGTTGCAAGACGGCATACCGCTTGCTTTAGTAAAGAACAGACGAAGTGGCGCGCAACGGGGTGCTTCAGAGAATAACTTCGGCCAGAGGTTTTCTGTGAGCACCCCTTGCTTTGTCTCCTAGACGTAGCGCTGGCCTTCCCCCGGCATTCTTAAGGCCTTCCCCCGTTAATTTGAAATGGTTAAGAACCCACGGATCAAACCGTGGGTTTGCCATTTGGGCCCAATCTTCACTGCTGTTTCGACCTCAGGCTAGAACTACCGGTTCCCGCACATCCACTCCCGCGTTGCGCAGCAACCTGGCGACGGCGTCCTGCTTCAGGCGGGAGGCGTCGAATTCCACGCGAACCGTGCGCTGTTTCGCGTTGAACTGCACCTGCCGGATGCCATAGACCTCGCGCATGGCGTCGATGGCGCGCATTTCGTTCTCGCCGGGGATGGCGCCGTAGTTGAAAACCACGTCCAGATAAGTCATGGGTTCAAACCCTTCGTTATGATGATGGAAGTTGCGGCGCGACCACTCCGATGAATCTAATATAAAGCATTGGCAATCAAAGCAATCAGGGCTGGCAGCCCCGGCATCATCGCGTATGACGACATCCCATCCAACTCTTCTGGAGCGCGACCCGGTTTGCGGGATGAATGTGAATCCCGCCTCGGCCAAGCATGCGCACGAGCATGGCGGGAAAAAGTATTACTTCTGTTGCGCATCGTGCGTAGAAAAATTTAAAGCTGATCCGCCAAAGTATCTGAACAAGTCCGCCGCGCCTTCGTCGAATCTGGTAATGCTGGGAATGCCGGCTGCGGTGAAGCCGGCACAAGCTTCGCCTCAACCAGTGTCATCCGCGCCCCAACCAGGGTCATCCCGAGCGGAAGCTTCGTTCCGCAGTGGCGGAACTAAGGTGGAGTCGAGGGACCTTGGGTCTGGCCTGGCGCCATCCGCCTACGTGTGTCCGATGTGCCCCGAAGTTCGCGAGCATAAGCCGGGAGCCGTGCCCGTCGTGCGGAATGGCGCTTGAGCCTGAGGTTCCTGTTGCGTCCACGCGAACCGAATATACGTGCCCGATGCATCCGGAAATTGTTCGCTCGGAGCCGGGATCGTGTCCGATCTGCGGCATGGCGCTTGAGCCGCGCACGGTAACGGCTGCGGCTGAAGAGAATCCGGAATTGCGCGCCATGACGCGGCGCTTCTGGGTGGGCGTGGTGTTGACGGTGCCGCTGCTTGCGATGGCGATGGGAAGCATGTTGTGGTCGCAATCGTTCGTGGGCGTATTGGGCGGCGCGCGACTGCCTTGGGTCGAGTTTGCGTTGTCTACGCCGGTGGTTTTGTGGTGCGGCCTGCCGTTCTTCCAGCGGTTCTGGACGTCGCTGGTGAACCGCAGTCCCAACATGTTCACGCTGATTGGGCTGGGCACGGGTGTTGCCTATGTGTATAGCGTGGTTGCGACGATCGCGCCGCAGATTTTTCCTGCGTCGCTGCGCGGCATGGGTGGATATCCCGACGTGTATTTCGAGGCGGCCGCTGCCATTACCACTCTTGTACTACTCGGGCAGGTGATGGAGTTGCGCGCACGCAGCCGCACCAGCGCCGCTATTCGTGCGCTGCTCGATCTCAGTCCGAAAACGGCGCGACTGATCACCGGCGGATCGGCCAACTCGACGACAAAAGCTGGCGAGGTTGCGGAGGGCGGCGAGGTTCCAGAAAAAGAAAAAGACATTCCGCTTGAGGACGTAAAGCCGGGTGATCGGTTGCGGGTGCGTCCGGGAGAAAAAGTTCCGGTCGATGGCGTGGTGCTCGAAGGACACAGTGCGGTCAACGAGTCGATGATCACTGGCGAATCGATTCCGGTGGAAAAAACCGCTAACAGCGCGGTTATCGGCGCGACCATCAACACTACTGGTTCATTCGTTATGCGCGCCGAGCGGGTGGGCTCCGAGACGTTGCTGGCGAGAATTGTGCAGATGGTCGGGCAGGCGCAGCGCAGCCGTGCGCCCATTCAGCGCCTAGCCGACAAAGTTGCCGCGTGGTTCGTGCCCGCAGTCGTTGCTATCGCGGTGGTGACCTTTGCGGCGTGGTTGCTGTTCGGGCCGCAGCCGCGACTGGCGCACGCGCTGGTGAATGCGGTCGCGGTGCTGATCATCGCGTGTCCGTGCGCGCTCGGCCTGGCGACTCCGATGGCGATCATGGTGGGCACGGGCCGCGGCGCGCATGCCGGAGTTCTGATCAAGAATGCCGAAGCGCTGGAGACTCTGGAAAAAGTCGACACGCTGGTGATCGACAAGACCGGAACGCTGACGGAAGGGAAACCGAAGGTCGCGGCCATCTCTGCGGCCCAGCCCTATACCGAAGACGAAGTGCTCCGACTGGCGGCGAGCCTGGAGAAGGCGAGCGAACATCCGCTGGGCGCGGCCATTGTGAATGCGGCCACGGAAAAGGGCCTGCAGCTTTCCAATCCTACGGAATTCACTTACGCGGTCGGCAAAGGAATTCAAGGTAGCATCGACGGAATGCGCGTTGCCGTTGGCAATGCGGCGCTGATGAACGAAGTCGGTGCGTCCAGAAATTCCGACAAGACAATTCCGAGTACGAATACCGGCACGAATCTTGTCCGTCGCCATCGACGGCAAATATGCGGGTAGCTCTCACGCTGGCCGATCCGATCAAAGCCTCCACGCCCGCGGCCGTGCGCGATCTGAAGCGCCTGGGAATTCGAATCGTGATGCTCACCGGAGACAGCCGCGACACGGCCGCGGCCGTCGCGCAAGACAGCTCGGATTGCAGGAGGACGAATTCGAGGCCGAAGTTCTGCCCGAGCGCAAAGCGGAAGTCGTGCGCAAACTGCAGGGGCAGGGAAGAGTCGTGGCCATGGCGGGCGACGGCATCAACGACGCGCCCGCGCTGGCTCAAGCCGACGTCGGCATCGCCATGGGCACCGGAACCGACGTGGCCATGGAGAGCGGCGGCGTCACGCTGGTGAAGGGCGATCTCTCGGGAATTCTCCGCGCCCGCAAGCTGAGCCAGGCCACCATGCGGAACATCCGGCAGAATCTTTTCTTCGCGTTTATCTATAACGCCATTGGAGTTCCCATCGCCGCTGGCGTGCTTTATCCGTTCTTCGGCCTGCTGCTCAGCCCCATCTTCGCCGCCGCCGCCATGAGCTTCAGCTCGGTGTCGGTGATTACGAACGCGCTGCGGTTGCGGAATGTGAAGCTGTAAGCCGATTGTGGAATGCAAAGGTCTTGGACGGACTGAGTTGTCAATCGCTGAGCTGAAATTCCGTTCCGTAGCAACCGGTGTCTTTCAGCTTGAATGGCAGCAAGGCTCTACTGCTGGTATGTATCACGTCGAGGACTTCTCTCGAGACATCGGCAGTTCCTGAGATGGACTTCATTCCACCGGCGATCGTCAGTATGTAGACGCCCTCCGGCACATCGGCTATGAGGAATGCTCCGGTGTTATCTGAAACTGTCCTGTACTCATCATTCGAGAAAACGTTCTTCAGGGTTATATCGACACCGGGGAAAGAAGGTTTGTTTGCGAAGGGCGGGAGTCGAGAATGACGGCGCAAGTTTCTTATCCGTGTCGCGTCGTAACAAATCAATAGCGCATGCAGCATCGCCGCCCACCCTTGCAAAAAGCGCAAGGATGGGGCACCCTATTTTGGAATGGCGTATACAAAGTTATGAAGGTGGGCCACTCGGCCTGAGAGCCGTTTCAGGATGTCGGTTTTCACTGAAAGAGATAAAGTCGGCGTCAACGCCACCTTTCCATCTCGCCACTAAGTTGAAAAAAATAATCATCACCATCGCCGTCAGCCATCCCGTTAGCGCATAGCCGGCAACCGAGCCCAAGAAGAACAGCACGTTGTACACAGCGTCAGTGGTACGGCGGAAATGGAAATTGAAACTGAAATTGACCATAGGCGCGACTATGCCGACAGGTAGAGTGAGATACTGAGCATTGCCGAAGCAGTATGTGATCCAGGATGTGGCGCCGAAAATCGCATAAACTGCGGCCATAACTCTGGCAATTGGCTGAATCCTCAAAGCGATGATTTTCATTTCACCACGCTGCGCAAGTATCGATGTGCTGAATTGTAAACGTAACCAAGACGCGTTAGCGCTGATTGCCATCGCGCGAAAGCTATTCCTTCAGATCCACGTGCTGCACATCGTCAATGGCACGGCCTAAGAACCGTTCGCCCAGGCGGCGAAATTTCTCCACCGAATCGGTCGCGAAAAACTTGATTCGCGGAAGTGCACGACGCTCTTCGGCTTCACCCTTTGCTGGCACCAACTGCTGCAGGCGGGAAGCCACGGCGCGGGCGGTCGATTCCGCCGAATCCACGATGCTCACGTGCCCCGGCGCCACGCGATGCAGCAGCGGCTTGAGCAAGGGATAGTGCGTGCAGCCTAGAACCAGCGTATCGGCGTCGTGAAATCCGTCGGCGAAGGCCTCGCCGAGGTAAATGCGCGCGACCTGCTCGGTGACAGCGTGGTCCACCCATCCTTCTTCGACCAGCGGAACCAGCAGCGGGCAGGCCTTCTCGCGCGCGCTCAGTCCGCGGGCTTCGAGGGCCTTGCGGTAAGCGTGGCTGCTGACTGTGGCCTCGGTGCCGATTACGACGATCTTCTGATTCTTGGTGGCGGCAGCGGCGGCCGAGGCGCCCGGCTCGACTACTCCCACTACCGGAACGTGCGCGCCTGCCGTGATGCGGTCGAGCGCCAGCGCCGTCGCCGTATTGCAGGCTATGACCAGCATCTGCGCGCCGTGGGATTCGAGATAGTGCGCCGCTTCGACCGCGTAACGCGCTACGGTTTCGACTGATTTCGAACCGTAGGGTAGGCGGGCGGTGTCGCCGAAGTAGGCATAATCGGCGGTGGGGATGAGTTCAAGTAAAGCTTTAAGGACGGTCAGGCCGCCAAAGCCGGAGTCGAATACGCCAATGGTGGGACGGCGTGGGGACATGTAGGCTAATCCCTCAGATCTGGGCTCCAGGACCAGTAATGGAGGTCTCTGTTGCAGTGCACGCGACAGTAGTGTACACTGTCTTCGTATGAACAACATTTCCTTGAGCGCGGATGAGTGCCTCTGATCGAGAGACCCGCCTTGCTGCACCAAGTCCGAGAGCATAGAACGCTGACCTGCCTGCGTTTCGGACGTGGCTTGACAGAGTGTACGGAGCCCGTGCAGGTCGGGGTCCTCGCATCGATTCTCTTCTGACGTCAGCGTTGAGCCCATCGTTCCAAACCGGACCGCACTTCACGTCGCTGACGACATGAATGAGCGCTCAGATATTTCCTCGACACCAAACATCTTCGTTTATTCTCTCGCACCACACCGCGCTCCGTCCTCGAAGACCCGGCGTAGCCACGAACGCCTCATTCGTAGACGGTCGCCCGAAAACGCGGCGAACGGCATTCGAAAGCTATCAAGTAGTCCAAGAGTTTTTCAACGTCGCTTTCCGTCGTTTAGCCACGCCATGCTCTCGCGACGTCTCGGCTTTCTGCCGCCGCTACAGCGCCCATTCTCTGCAACTACGCACTCTTCATCGCGAGTGTTCTAGCGGCTCTGACATCGAGCGGAATGAACTCACTTCTTCTCGTGCGGCGTTGTTCATGCAATCGCGGACTTCAGAGCACATTCCACAGCACAGTCCTGTGCAATAGTAGGCGCCCTCGTCATTTCCGTTTGCGCAGGAGCGTTCTTCGCGTCGCGCAACCGGAGTCGAGTTAGCCGCTGAACAGCTCGGCGGGTCAATCAGCTGTGCATTCAAATCTCATCACGCGTAAAAGCGGCCACCGGGCTTGAACGCTCTTCCACGGTCCTTCATAAGCTTGTCGTACGCAGAGCCCCGTCCGCAGCATGGCCCGGGCGGGATTGGCGCGCCGTGGGGGCAGGTTCGCGGATGGCCGAGGAAGGTGCAGATTTTATCCGTCGCCTCCGGCGAAAGGATGTGCTCGAACTTGCAGGCTTGCTGCTCGATCTCTGACTCGCTGTCCATGGCTAGGCTGTCGGTGAAGAGGCGCTCGGCGAGGCGATGCCGGCGGATGATGCTGCCGGCGCGCTCGCGTCCGCGCGGCGTGAGTTCGACGATCAGCGTGCCGTCACCGGAAGACGCCGCCATCGGCTTCAGCGCCTCGTGGCAGGGATTCACGAAGGGCTTGTGATCATGCGCCTGCGGCGGATGTGGGGCGGAGACGACCATGCCCATCTCGATCATTTTTTCAATCGCCAGGCTCACCGGGAGCGCGCCGTGCACTTCCATGCGCTCGACTTCGGCGATCTCTCCATGCTCGGCCAGCACCCAGAGCTCTTCGAGAACTTCGTCGAGCTGCTCTTCGTCGGCCATGGAGAAGGTTTCCTGCGACGCGATCTTGCCATGATGTAACTCGATGCGGCGGTCGGCCAGGCGTGCCACCACGGGATCGTGGGTGACCATCACGATGGTGCGTCCCTGCCGGTGAAACTCGCGCAGCAGGCGCAGCACGATTTCTTCATTCACGGCGTCGAGATTTCCGGTGGGCTCGTCGGCCAGAATGATTCGCGGATCGTTGATGAGCGCGCGGGCAATGCATACGCGCTGCTGCTCGCCGCCGGATAACTGCGAGGGCAGGTGATGCGCGCGATCACCCAGCCCCACGCGGGTGAGGGCTTCAACCGCTTCTTTTTCGTCGGTCATGCTGTGGAAATACTGGGCCAGCATGACGTTCTCCACCGCGGTAAGAAACGGAATCAAGTGAAACTGCTGGAAGATGAACCCGATTTTTTCGGCGCGCACGCGGTTTAGATCGGCGGCGGAGATGCCTGCGACGTTTTGTTCGTCGAGCCAGATTTCGCCCGAGGAAGGCCGGTCGAGGCAACCAATCAGATTCACCAGCGTCGATTTTCCCGAGCCCGACGGTCCCATGATCGAGAGCCATTCTCCGGCCTCGACGTGCAGCGAGATGTGGTCGAGCGCGTGGATGGAACTTGCGTCTTTGCCCGAGCCGTTGCCCGATTCTTTGGCGGGATAGAGTTTGGTGACGTCTTTGATCTGAATCATTTCACTCTCCCCTCAGAATTACCGCGGGCTGTACTCGGCGGAGTAACGCCATGGGCAGGATCGCCGACAACAGCGTCACCACAATGCTACCAGCGAGCACCACCGGCAGCACGCTCAAACGGGGCATGATTGGAGCATGAAAGTTAACCCGGCCGATCCAGGCGGCGATGCCGATGCCGATCAGGAATCCGATCAAGGCGCCGCTTGCGCCGAGCACTGCAGCTTCTGCGGCAAAGAATCCGCTGAGCAATCGTCCCGATGCGCCCAGAGCTTTCATGATGGCGAAGTCGCGCCGCCGGTCGTAGACCCATCCCATTAAAGTGGAGAGCACGCAGAGTGCGGCGGTCAGGATAATCAGTGCCGAGGCCGCCAGGAGCGTGGCGCGAGTCTTGCCCAGCACGCGGGCTTCGCCTTCCATGATCTGCCGCACGGGACGCACGTCGGCCGCCGGAAGTGCTCTGCGCCACCTGGCTCATGATGCTAGCCACTTCTTCGGGAGAGCCGCTGGCCGCGATTTCAATCGTTGATGGCTGGACGCCCGTCCACGCGATGAAGTCGGCCAGCGAAATATAAATGCGGCTGTCTTCGGCCGCGCCGGTTTGCACCGTTCCGGCGGGAGTTACACGAAGAGTTCGTCCCTGGAAGGTGAGATCGAATGGCTGATTCTTGGGTGCGACCTCGGGCAGGGCGCGTACTCCAATCAATGCCGGGTGCCCCATTTCTCGCGTTTCTTCTACGCGAGAGGTGGGGAGTTCGGAAGGCCAGCGACTCACTGACCACCACTTATTGAGTTGCTTTACGCGGTCGAAATCCGTGCCCGCGACCACGATCGGCTGGCCATCACTGGTGCGAGCGACGACAAGCCCGAAGGGCGCCGCAATGCTGCGACCGGCTAGGGCAGAATCCACGGCAGCGAGCGCATTCGCGGGCAGGGAAGCGCCGTCTTTTCCGACGACGATAATATTCGCGCCGTAGTTGCGAAACTCGCGGCGCAGTTTCGACTGCACGTCCACGTAAAGATTCAGCATGGCCGTGGCCACGGCCGCGGCTACCACCATGGCAATCAGCGCCGAGGCGGCGCGGCCGCGACGCAGGATTGCCGCCCGCACCAGCATGCGCAGAAACATGGAAGTATGCGGAGCGTTAGCACGGCTGGCGGATACATCGCGCACGGAATGGACGTTTTGTCCCGCGGCGCTCACAGTTCGCCTCGCAACGCAAATACGGGATCAAGTCGCACTGCGCGCCGGATGGCGGCGGCGCTGCCCGCGAAAGTCACAATCACCGCGATGGCCAGAATCACCGGCAGCAAAACCGGTGGAATTGAAATATCGGAGTTAAAAATCGAGTGCCCGATCTGATGTGCCAGCGCGCCGCCGACTGCAAATCCTGCCAAGCCGCCGAGGAGGGCCAGCAGCGTGGCCTCGGCGAAGAAGATCGACGCAACCGCGAGTTTTCCCGCGCCCAGAGCCTTCATTAGTCCGACTTCCGCTCGCCGTTCAAAAATCGTGGTCGCCATGGCAGCTGAGACCGCCAACGCCGAGGCAAACAGCGCGGCCAGCGTGATCAGAAAAATCAGCCCTTCGATTCGCGAAAGCACCGACGCCTTCATTCTGCGCCACCTGGCGAATCTGCTCGGCATGCGAATGCGGAATTGCTTCGGCTAACTGAAACGCGATCGATTGCGGATACGGCGAGCAATACCAGCGATCGTAGATGGGCCCCGACAAACTCTTGGGGTCGCGCCTGGCAAAAGCATCCTCCGGCTTGGTCAGAGCGCTGACATATACGCGCCGCACCGCGCCGGGCCTGCCAAGGATCTCCTGCGCCAGCGCAAGCGGCGCGACGATCTGATCATCTTCGGCGCCGCCCGTCGACAGAATTCCGCTGACCTTCAGTTGGCGTCCCGCAACCGAGACTTCGTCTCCAGCTTTTTCGCCCAGTCGCGCCGCCAACCTTTCGCCCAGCAAAACATCTCGCGATGCATCGTCGGGCCACGCGCCCGAAACTTTCCACCATGGATGTGTGCTGCGAACCCCGGTTGCGAACTCCTCTTTACCGTACGAAACTCGCTTGGCGAAATATGTTCCCAGCACGGTCACGGCCAGACGCTTGCCGTTGTTCGCCACTTCGACGTTCACCGGAAGCATGGGCGCGAAGCCCGTAATATTGTTGTGCCAGAAAATTCCCTTGATCTTGGGCAGGTCGGCTTCGTCGAGGAACGCTCCGTCGGTGGGAGGCTTCAGGTTTACTCCGCCAATTTCTACGTCCAGAGAATCTTCCTCTGGAGTGACAACGAGGTTGGCGCCGATGGTGCGAAGTTCGCGGTTGATTTTGTCGCCGATGTCGGTGGCCACCGCGATCATCGCCGTCGCCACGGTCACGCCCAGCGTGATGGCCGCGCCCGCCAGCAACTTGCGCCGCTTCTGGCGCCGGAAGGATTCGTAAACCAGACGGACGAACATGGCTTACTGTTGCGCGAACATGCGACCGCCGGCCGCAACGTCCGCCTCCTGAATAATGACTGCGTCGGCCGTCTGCGTGGCTTTCAGCGGCACCGGATTGCATCCGCCTGACGTTCCCACCGACTGCGGATTGATGGGCGCACCGCAATTCTTGCAGACCACGCCGTTGGGACCTTTGTAGAATCCGACCGAGCCGCAAATATCGCAGGCATCAAACACGGTGGCCACTTTGCCATCGGGCTTCTGATAGAGCCAGAAGCGGATCGGCGTCCCATTCTCCGTCGCCTGAAAACGGTGCAGATCTCCATCCGCCACCTGCGCCAGCGGAATGCTCACCCGGCCATTCACAAAAGCAATCTCTGTCGCCGGTGAGAGCGCGCTCACACTCTTGGTGTAGATAAACTCCGCCGTCACCATCACGATGAACACGAACGAAAATGTATACACCGAAGCCATCCACAAGCGCTCGCGGCGGGCGCTCCATGCGGCCTTGCGGCGCTCCGCGGGCGAAGCCGCAGCGAGCACGGGTTCGCGTCGCTTGGCCTCGAACAGGATCATTAACGCCGCCAGCGCAAAAATTGTGACAAAGAAGAACCAGTCGTTGCTGACGATCGGGCCGATGATTGCCATTTCCCGCTTCGACGAGGCAATCACCCCGCTTTCGGAAAGCTCGTGCAGGCCGGAGATCACCAACTGCGCCGCCACCAGAAACATAATGGCGGTGGTGACCCGGAAGAATTTCTGCAGGTTGATGCGCACGCTGCCCTTGACGAACATCACGCCAAACGCAATCGCGGCCAACACGCCCAGCAGCGTCCCCAGAAAGCTCATCAGTGCGGTTGAGTTCAACGACACACCGGCAAGCATCAGAACCGTCTCGGCACCTTCGCGCAGCACCATCAGGAAGATAAAGATGAACAGGCCGAACCACGCGTCGTTGCCCGCCAGCAGGCCAACCTTGCCCTCGATCTCGCCCTTCAGCTTGCGCCCCGTCTTCATCATGAAAATCACCATGGTGACGACGAAGAAAGCGGCTACCAGCATGATCCAGCCTTCGAACACGTCTTCGTTCAAATGGGTGCGCGAGATGACGATGGCCACGCCGATGCTGCCGAGAAAAGCCGCGATCAAAGCCGCATAGACGGTCTTGCGCAACTCCTGGCGCCCGATCTTGGACAGGTAAGCCAGGGTGATGCCGACAATGAGTGCGGCCTCAACCCCTTCGCGAAGGGTAATGATGAAAGCCTGAAGCATGAAGGGACCTTTAGATATTGAAAATGAATTTCAATTTCAATATCAAGGATATTCCCCTCGCGCGGGACGCGTCAATCCGGCGCCTCACAACCGCGTGTGATTAGGATCACACTGTCGGAATCGGGCCTTGAATGGCTGCTGAGCGCAGGGAAGTAGGTGAAATTGCGGGAAGCGCACTCCCTACGCGAACATCGAGGCCATCGGGCACGGTGCTGTGTTCGCGGCCAATGACGACGATGCCGGATTCGGTCACGTGCCATCCGCGAGCGCGGTCGGCTTCGAGATCGTAGCCCACCGGTAGCGTCGGCCGGAATGCGTACGTTCTTATCCAGAATGGCGCGGCGAACCTTGGCGTGGCGTCCGATGTCGCAGTTGTCCATGATCACGCAGCCTTCTACCAGCGCGCCGGTGTGCACGCGAACGCCGCGTCCGAGCACCGACTTACGGACGAGGCCGCCGGAAAGAATGCATCCGCCGGAAACGATGCTGTCGAGCGCTTCGCCGCGGCGATTGTCTTCATCGAAAACGAACTTTGCCGGCGGATCGGGATAGCCGGTGCTGCGCACTGGCCACTCGCGGTTGTAGAGGTTGAGCGCCGGCTTGACCTGGTTCAGATCCATATTGGCTTCGTAGTAGGCCTCGATGGTGCCCACGTCGCGCCAGTAGGGAACCGAGTCTTCCGGTTCGCCGGGAATGCGGTTGGCCTCGAAATTGTAGGCGTAGATGGGAGCGTTGCCGGCCAGCTTGGGAAGAATGTCCATGCCGAAGTCGTGATGGCTGCCGGACTGCTTCGCGTCGTCGGCGAGCAGGCGGAGAAGCGTCGGGGTGGAGAAGATGTAGTTGCCCATGGAGGCGTAGACGCGGGTGGGATCGCCGGGAATGGTCGGGGCGTCGGCCTTCTTTTCGTGAAAAGCCATGATGCGCCCGTCTTCGCTGGTCTCAATCACGCCAAATTCGCGAGCCTGCTCGCGCGGCACCGGGATGGCGGCGACGGTCACTTCCGCCTGCTTCGCCCGGTGGAAATCGATCATGCTGGCGACATTCATGCGGTAGATGTGGTCGGCGCCGAAGATGGCCACCAGGTGCGGGTCGGATTGCTCGATGAGATTGATGTTCTGAAAAATGGCATCGGCCGTTCCCTGGTACCAGGATTCGTTGTGCGAACGCATCTGTGCCGGCACGTTGATGATGAAGTGGCTCTTCAGCAGGCCGCCGAACTGCCATCCCTCGCTCAAATGCTGCAGCAGCGACTGGCTGCGGAACTGGGTAAGCACGTAGATGGAGTTGATGCCGGAGTTGATGAAATTGCTGAGAACGAAGTCGACGATGCGGTATTTGCCCCCGAAGGGAACCGCGGGCTTGGCGCGTTCGCGGGTGAGAGGAAACAGGCGGGTTCCTTTGCCGCCGGCAAGCACAATGCCTAACACACGAAGATGGAAGGGGCCGGGAGCCGGGAGTGAAGATTCTCGTGCGGGGGTTTTAGGTTGAGGCAATCAGCCCTCTCAGGAACAGATTTTCCTGCAGCATCTTAGCAGAGTTGGCAAGGGGGTTGGCTTTTGGAGACGTGCGAATTGCAGTCGTCGCTTAACCTCGGTTACAGTCTTTTCAGGAACGCATTCGCCTCAGCCATGCGCGGGAACAGCTTTTCTTCTGCCTGAAACTCCGGCGAATGCACGCAGCGCCGGCTTCCGCGCAGGCGCACTGGGTGCTTCAGGTGCAGCATCTCGTGGTAGACGATGTATTCGACCACAAAGCTGGGCACGGCGGGATGGTCGAAGATGCGGCTGATGATGATGGCGTTGTGCGCCGGATCGTAGTGGCCGAGGATGCGGCGCGTCTTGGTCTGGCTCCAACTCATCCGCGGGCGCGCCATCAGCCCGTGAAAGAAGCGCGTGTTCAGGTCTTCGAAAACCGAGTCCAAATCATAGAAGTGCCCGCGAGCGGAACGCAGCCGTTTGCGCCCGCGGATCTGGCGAACCAGGTGGGCCTTGCGCACAATGTCGTGGCTCCCGACATATTTGCGGTAACGCGCGGCCTGTCCGCGATCGATGGGACGGCGATACATCTTGGCCAGCAGAATATGGGCGATCGCCCGCAGAACCGTTTCTGGCGCTCCCTCTAGAAGATCCGAGAGCCGCACCAGAAGTTTTCCGTTTCGCATCCGGATCGTATTGTTGATGTTGGCAAAGGCAAAGAACTCGATCTTCAGCTCAGGAATGGGCGAAGCCGGACGCAGTTCACTGTAAGTTTCCTGGAAGATTTCGAGCAGCCCTTCGCGCACGGTGAGTCTAGGTTAGCATGCGGCAGATCTTAGGTTAGGTTCCAGGTGTTAGGTCTTAGGCGTTGGGTTTAGGTCTTTGGATGTGTGGGCGGTTCATGGCGCAAATTCCAACGCCCGGCACCGAATACCTAGCACCCAACACCCGCTTTCACTCCGGACGTCCGCCATTCCTCGCGCTCGAATTCGAATTCAACTTTTTATGCTTCGCCGCGTCTTCCTGGTCGGCCAGCAACTTGCGATGGTCTTCCGCCGACGTGTCGACAGTCTCGAGCACATTGGTCAGAACAAACTCATACTGGTGGGCCTCGGCCGCTGGAATATCGGCGGCGTCTTTTAGCGCGCGCAGCTTGGCTTGAAATTCCGTGTCGGCATCGATGATGAGTTTAAGCGGCTTGCGAATGTCGTCTTTGCGATCGACATAGGTGTCGATGTTGTCGTTGAGTTCGTCGTAGAGCAGTTGGAAATCGTCGAGCAGATCGTGGGTCTGCTTTGGCCGGTTCTCGGTCTTGGGATCGCTGCGCATCTGTTCCAGTTTCACCAGCCGTGCCCGGGCAAACTGGACATAAAGAGCCAGGCGCTGCCTGGGTTCCCAGCTGGCGTCGCGAATCTGGTCGATCTCCGGTTGGGTAAGCGGTTCGCGATGGCGCTGCGCCTGCGCCGTGCAACTCGCACCGGCGATCAGGGCCAAGCTTAGAAAAGATCGAAGGTGGAAGGCAGTCATTTTGCTCCTTTCGGAAACATGGACGCGAGCAGATCGTCGCGTACCCGCTGCAGCCGGTTGATGGCGTCGCGCACCGGCGCCTGATCGGAACCACCCAGAGAATGCAACAGATCGTTGAGCTTGCGCGTCATGTTTCGCGCGGCGATCTCGGCTTGCTTCTGATACTTGTGCGACTGGATGGCATAGTCCCTCGCCAGCTCCGCATACGCCGCCACGTCGGTCAGGGCGGCCTGACCTTGCTCGAACTCGGAGGCCGCGTACAATCTGTCGGCCTCGGTCAATTGCTTTTGCGCAATCTCCATGCAGAGGTGCGGACGATCGCGAACATCCGTCGATGCGACCCTCGACTTCAGCTGCTCGACCGTCGGATTGTTGCTGGGCGAGCCGCCAGCCGCGACTGAGGCTGCAATCAGCGTCAATAGCGTGAAGGTGTTCCGCACTCGCATTCGGTATCGCATCCCAAGCATGATCCCAGTCCGCAGTCCGACTATTTTTTCGGCTCGATGGCAATGAGCCGATGCTTCGCCTGCCACTCCTGTTCAGGATACTTCCCGTTGGCGGTATTGAGGAAGAGGTGATAGTTTGCCACGGCCCGCTTGACATCCTTGAGGTGGTCGTAGGCCGAGGCGCGTAGAAAGTAAGTAAACGGATTCTCGGGCAGAAACTTTACCCGGGCGTCAAGCGCCTTAATGGTTAGCGGATAATCCTTGTTCTCGCTGGCGGCGAAGGCGAGGTCGCCGTATGCGGCGCCCAAGTCGGGCTTGAGCTTGATGGCCTCAAGAAATTCCTTCTCCGCGTCGGGAAATTTCTTTTCCTGGAGCAACGTCTTGCCCAAGCTTTCGTGAAGGCCAGGATCGTCGGGAGTCGCGGCCAGCAGCTTGCGATATGCAGACTCTGCCTCGGCGTTTTTCTTCGCCAGCACGTAGAGATCGGCAAGATCACGCTGCAGCGAAACATCCGCCGGAGCGGCATTTGCGCCAGCCTGCAGTTCGGCAATCGCCTCGTCATGTCTTGCCTTCGGCCGCCAGCACCCGCCCCAGCTGAATCCGCGCCGCGGCATCCTGTGGGCGGGCCGCCACCAGTTTCCGCAGTTCCACTTCAGCCTGGGGAAAGCGGCGTCCGCGCATGTAGATGTTAGCCAAGCCGGTGAGCGCATCGGGTTGCGATGGATCGAGCGCAAGGGCTTGTTGATACTCGTTTTCCGCATCGGCAAACTTCTCTTGTTTTTCGAATAGAAGTCCAGCGGCTAAATGCGGCTCGGGATCTTTGGGCTGCAAGTCGGCAGCTTTGCGATAGGCCGCGAGGGCTTCGTCTGGCTTGCTCGCTTCAAGTACATGCGCGAGAGAGAGCCACGCCCTCGCCTGACCCTCCGCCACGCGGCTGGTGGGCTTGAGTTGCGTGGCGGCGCGCAGGAATTGTTCGGCATCGGGCTGGCCGCTCTTGGCGAGTTGCAAGCCCAGATTCAGGTTCGGCTCGAACACATCGGGCTTCGCCGCCACCGATTTGCGATACGCAGCGATGGAATCGTCTATCCTGCCGAGCCCGTTTTCCGCAAAGCCGAGATCGAACCACGCCTCGTAATTTGCGGGATCGCCGCTCACTACCTTGCGCAGCAGCGGCTCTGCCGAGGCGTAATCTTTTTTCTGAATTAGCTCTTCGGCCTTGGTGAGCTCCGGCGGCGGAGCCGGCCTCCTCGGCAACTTTGGTGTGATGCGCGGAACTCTTGCGGTGGGTGGACGAACTATCCGTTTGCGTATCAGTCTGCAGGGAAGTTGGAGGAGAGCTCGCAGTTTGCCCGCCTGCGAACGTACCGGCTACGCAGGCCAGCAGCGCGGCCATCGCCAGTCTACGAGCGGCCATTAGAACGGGATCCGCCATTGCTGTTGAGCACACGCGCCAGATATTTTCCTGTATACGAACCTGCGATCTTGGCGATCGCTTCCGGCGGCCCGGCCCCGACGATCTTGCCGCCGCGGCTGCCGCCTTCCGGTCCGAGATCGATGACCCAATCCGCGGTCTTGATGACTTCGAGATTGTGCTCGATGACAACGATCGAACCCCCTGCATCAATCAGACGGCGGAAAGCCGCCAGGAGTTTGCTGACGTCGTCAAAATGCAGGCCCGTCGTCGGCTCATCGAAAATATACAGCAGGCGGCGCTTGAGCCGTCCTTCGCTTCCTGAGCCGGTCCGGGCGGCATCGCGGGATGCGGGCTGCAAATGCGCCGCCAGTTTCATGCGCTGCGCCTCGCCACCAGACAAGGTCGTCGCCGACTGGCCCAGTCGCAAGTATCCCAAGCCGACTTCCTCCAGCGAACGCAACTTCTCGGTTATCTTTGGTACCTCGGCAAAAAACTTCAGCGCCTCTTTGACGGTCAAGTTCAGCACTTCATGGATGTTTTTCCCGCGATAGCGCACTTCGAGCACGGTCGGCTTGTAGCGTGTGCCTTTGCACTCTTCGCAAATCAATTCCACGTCGGCCAGGAACTGCATCTCAACCGTGACTGTGCCGTCGCCCTGGCAAACCTCGCAGCGGCCTCCGGGAATGTTGAAAGAAAAATGTCCCGAGCTGAACCCGCGCTTCTTGGCCTCGGGCAGGGAAGCGAACAGTTCGCGAATCGCATCGAACGCCTTGATGTAGGTGACAGGATTCGAGCGCGGCGTGCGCCCGATCGGCGACTGGTCGACCAGCACCGCTTCCTCAATAAACTGATCGCCCTCCAGGCTTTCCCAGCTTGCTGCGGGCCCGGTCACGCCATTGCTCGACTGCTGCTTGGCTTGCGCCAGCGCGCGGAACAGCACCTGATGCAGCAGAGTGGACTTGCCCGACCCGGAAACGCCCGTGATCGCCACCAGCATGCCCAGCGGAATTGCAATGTCCACGCCCTTTAAGTTGTTGGCGCGAACGCCGCGAACTTTGATTTGCTGCGCGCCCGGTTTTCGCCGCATCACCGGAGATTGAATCCGCAAATCTTCGGAAAGATAACGGCCCGTCAGTGAAACCGGATTGTGGAGAATCTCGTCATACGTTCCTTCCGCGACGAGCTTGCCGCCATTTTCGCCCGCTCCCGGTCCCAGATCGAGGATGCGGTCGGCCGCCCGCATGATGTCGGGATCATGCTCGACTACCAGAATCGTGTTCCCCAGATCGCGCAGTCCGTGCAGAATCTTGATCAGGCGGTGGGTATCGCGCGGATGCAGCCCGATCGACGGCTCATCCAACACATAGAGCGTGCCCACCAGCCGCGATCCCAGCGAAGTCGCCAGCTGAATGCGCTGCGCCTCGCCACCCGACAACGTCGAAGAAAGCCGGTCGAGCGTCAGATATTCCAACCCGACGTCGTTCAAAAAGCGCAGGCGCTCGCGAATTTCGTGCAGCAACTTATCCGCAATCTCGGCCTGCTGCGGACTCAGTTCGACCTGCTCAAAAAATCGCAGCGCATCTTCCACGGTGAGGCTGCAAATCTCGCAAATGTTTCGCCCGTTAATCTTGACTTGCCGCGCTTCCAGTCGCAGGCGCGACCCGCTGCAGTCCGGGCACAGTGAATAGCCGCGATAGCGGCTGAGAAACACGCGCACGTGCAGCTTATATTTCTTGCGCTCCAGGTGCGCGAAAAATCCGCGAACCCCGAGGAATTTTCCTTCGCCCTTGAGCACGAGATTCTTGTGCTCATCCTCGAGGTCGGCCCAGGGCACGTCGAGCGGAATGCCAGCCTGCTTGGCGTAGCGCTTCAGATCGGTAAAGAGCGGACGGTATTTAGGCTTGGTCCAAGGCTCGATCGCGCCTTCGGCCAGCGTCTTGATCTTGTCGGGAATGACCAGGTCGAGATCGAAATCGATGGTGTTGCCGAAGCCCTGACAGCGCGGGCACGCACCGTAAGGATTGTTAAAAGAAAAAAGCCGCGGCTCCGGCTCTTCATATCGCAAGTTGCATTCCTTGCACTCAAAGCGCTGCGCAAAGCGAAGCGTTCGCGTGGAGCGGGCGCCATCGCCCGCTGCATCAGAATCATCTCCGGGAATCTCAAAAATAACCTCACCCGATTCGCGATAAGCGGTCTCGATCGCGTCGACCACGCGTGTCCGAGAGTCAGCCGATACGACCAACCGGTCGACCAAAACGAAAACAGGTTCGGCAAAATTAATATCGAGCAACGACTCGGGTGTGGAGAACTCGTAAATCTCGCCGCGCTGGTAGAGCCGATTAAATCCCGCCTTGCGTAGGTCAAACAGCCGGGTTCGTAAGGCCTCACTCAACTCCACGGGTGCCCCACCCTTGTCGAGTTTCTGGCGGGCGGCCGAGGATTTCGACTTAGCTTTCTTCGCTTTCGCGATATCGGTCTCAACTTCCCGCACGGCCGTGCCCGCCCGCTGCAGCGGAAACAACACCTGCAGCCGCGTCTCCGGATCGAGCGCAAGAATCGTGTCCGCTACTTCGTCGACCGTATCCTTCTTCACCTCGCGCCCGCAGTTCGCGCAATACGTTCTGCCCACGCGCGCAAACAGAAGGCGCAGATAATCGTAGATTTCGGTCGCCGTGGCCACGGTCGATCGCGGATTCCGCGTTGTATTTTTCTGGCGGATCGCCACCGCCGGCGCGATTCCGTCGATGATGTCGGCGTCCGGCTTCTCGATGCGCTCAAGAAATTGCCGCGCATAGGCCGACAGCGACTCCACGTAGCGTCGCTGCCCCTCGGCGTAAATTGTGTCAAATGCCAGCGATGATTTGCCGGAACCCGAGACTCCGGTCACGACCGTCAACATGTTGTGCGGGACCTGGAAATCAATATTTTTGAGGTTATGAACGCGAGCGCCGCGTACGACGATGCTTTCCGTTGCAGTGGAGGACGTTTCGTTCAAATCAAGCTGCGTGGATTCAGAGGACATCGGATAAAGGGCCGCCGGCAGCCAAGCCTCGCCCCAAGCGCACCCGCTCAGAGCCTTCCGCAACGGCTACCGAATCTTTCTATTATAAAGCAGGGAAGGTGTGGCGCGGGCGCTCTCGCCCGCGGCTTTCGTCAGCACAAAGATGAAGGGAAGAGGATGCCTGCGGTCTCACAAACCTAACTATTGCGAGCTACTGTCGTTTTCCCGATCGCGCCGCTTTCCGTACCGCACCGCAAATCCGAATCCAAATACCATGATGCCGAGAGGCGGGGCCAGCATTACCAAAATAGCGTGGTTGAGCGCGCGCTGCGCGTCTTTCGGCGTGGCTTTGGCGTTGGCGTAACACATGGCGCATCCCTGGGCTACTGCGGGCGCAGTCCAGAGCGCGACCAGCAACAGCAAGAAAACCAAACGGGATTTCGCAGCTACTCTCATGAGATACCAAATGCGATCAGTGCACTCCGAGTCTCAAAATTCGTCCAGCGTCGGGGAAGAAAAAGAAGTACATGATGATGAAACATCCGACGACTGAGGAGATCAGCATCCAGCGCATCAGCGCCGTTTCGAATTTGAGGTGCATGAAGTAGCCGATAATCAGCGCTGACTTGATGATCGACAGAACCAGGAGCACTTCGAGCATCCGCACCGGCTCGAAGATCTGCTTATAACCGAGCACGACCTCGATCGCAGTCAGTACGAGCAGTGCTCCCCAAACCCAGAAATACTGGCCCTTGCTATCGTCGTGCTTCGCGACATCGTGCATGGTAAAGGTCCTCGCTCGGATACCAACGATTGATTGCTAGTTGATCTTGGTCGACATCAAATACACCAACGGGAAAATAAACATCCACACCAGATCGACAAAGTGCCAGTACAGTCCCGAAACTTCCACATCGTGCGCGTCATAATCTTTCGGCTTCAGGAACAGGATTACTGCGGCAACCAGCAACCCCAGGCCCAGCGCGTGAATACCGTAGTGGAAGACGTTGTCGGAGGGGATCAGAAAATATCCCGCAATCCAGCACGCCGCCAGTATGGGCAGGAACCATTTGCGAAACGCAACCACGCCCAGATAAATCACGCCAATGGTGACGTGCAACATGTGCATCGCGGTGAGGCCGAAAAAGGTCGCGGAAAATTGGGGAACATTCTTTGAAACGTCGGCCAATTCTCCAGTGGCCGCGCTCGCCGGTTTCGGAAAGCCCGGTATGGTCAGGCCTTCGCCGATCAGTTTGGTCCACTCCATGCCGTGCAGCACGATGAACGCCGTGCCGAAGATCATGGTGGCCAGAAGCCACATGCGCGTCCAGGGGCGGTCGCCGCGCTGCGACGCAAACACTGCCATCACCATGGTCAATGAACTCGAGAGCAGGCATGCCGTCATAATCGTGGCGTTGGCGATGCTGGCCGCGTGAAAGGGCGTGGGCCACGCGGTATAGATTCGGTCGTAGCTGAAGGCGAAAAGAAGCGCTCCGAAGGTTAGCGAGTCCGAGGCCAGAAATAGCCACATTCCCACTTTTTTCGAATACGCTCCAAACAGCGGGGCCTCATAAGCTCCGGGCACCCCATGTTCCAGGGCTCCATGCTCCAGCGTGGCGTTAGCCATTCCTGATGTTCCCCTTTCCAACCGAGCTTGTCATTTCGCGAATGCCAACAACGCGAACACGTAAATCCACAACAATCCCATGAAGTGCCAGTACCATGCCGTGATGTCGACCGCGATCCGCCGTGCCTCGACCGGACGGTGCAGCAGGGAAGCGCTCGCCGCCCACAGCAAGGCAATCATGCCGCCGCAAAGATGTATGGCGTGGGCAACCGTCAGCAGAAACACGAACGAGCTGTTGGGATTCGTATTCACAAAGAATCCGCGCGCGTGCAATTCTCCCCATGCCAGCCATTGCCCCACCAGAAATCCAAAACCGAGAAGAACGGTGATACTCAGCCACGGAAAGGATCTCTCGTTCCCCAGCGAAATGCCGGGGATCGACTTTACCGGGGCCAAGGCCGCCTGCAGAGCGGCCTGGCGACGCGCCAGTTCCATGCTCACGCTGCTCACCAACAGCACGACGGTATTAATCGCCAGCAGCAGCCAGGGCAAATCGACGCGGCCCCAATCGCGCACATACGTGTTCGACGCGCCGTCAAACGTGGGCAACCCCTGGCGCACGAGATATGCGCTGGTCAGCGAAACAAACACCATGCAGACAGTGGCAATGGTGCAAATCAGTCCCAGCCGGGCCCGCCGCAGTCTCGCGCCATAGTTTGGCGCGTCGCCGCCGCCGCGCCCGTCATCGCCGCCACCCGCGGGAGGCGCCGGCGGTTTGTGACCGTGGCCAATGTGATCGATCGGAGATGGAGTATAAGTCGCCATACCTGAATCTGATTCCCTGCCCGCTCTAGTCGTTGCCGATCTTCTCTGTGCTCTCCGCGAGGTTTTTCTCAGCGAACTCCGCGGTTCAAGCTTTTGACGTGCGCGCAACCACCCTTAATGTGTCGCGCTGGTTGCAGGATCCGTCTGCATCACGTAATCCCTGGCCGCACCCGGCACGCCGTATTCATACGGTCCGTGATGCACCACCGGAGTAACACCGCCAAAATTGTCGTGCGGTGGCGGAGTCGTCGTCGTCCACTCCAGCGTGGTCGCTTCCCACGGATTGTCGCTGGCCTTCGGTCCCTTGAACATGCTCCAGAACAGGTTGATCACAAAAATAAACTGCGCGGCAATCGTGATGACCGCTGCGTAGGTTATGAAGGTTTGCAAGGGCAGCAACTTGGTTTGATAGGCCACTTCGGTGAACTGCGAGTAGCGCCGCGTCTGTCCCGCCATCCCCAGATAATGCATTGGCATGAAGATGGCGTACGTGCCCGCCAGCGTGATGAAGAAGTGCAGCTTGCCCATCGGTTCATTCATCATCCGCCCGAACATCTTGGGGAACCAGTAGTATGTCGCTGCGAAGATTCCGAAAATAGCGGCGACCCCCATGATCAGGTGGAAGTGCCCGACCACGAAATAGGTGTCGTGCAACTGGATGTCGAGGACCGGCTGCGCCAGGAACGGCCCACTCAATCCGCCGGACACAAACAGCGACACAAAACCGATGGCATACAACATTGGCGTATGGAAACGTATGTGCCCTTTGTACATCGTTCCCAGCCAGTTAAATGTCTTAATCGCCGAGGGCACGCCGATGCACATGGTCAGAATCGAGAACGCAAAAGCCGAGTAGGGGCTCATCCCGCTCATGAACATGTGATGGCCCCAGACCATGAAACCGAGAAAGCCGATGGACAGCATCGCGTAGACCATGGCTCGATATCCGAAGATCGGTTTGCGCGAAAACGTCGAAAGCACCTGCGAAGCCACGCCCATGCCCGGCAGAATCGCGATGTAGACCTCGGGATGCCCGAAGAACCAGAACAGATGCTGCCACAGCAGCGGCGATCCGCCCTTGTGGCCCATGACCACACCGTTGACTACCACCAGCGGTACGTAAAAGCTGGTGCCGAGGTTGCGATCCATCAGCAGCAGAATTCCCGCCGAGAGCAGCACGCCAAACGCAAGCAGTCCGAGAATCGCGGTGATGAACCAGGACCACACGGTCAACGGCATGCGCATGAGGGTCATGCCCTTGGCGCGCAGATCAAGAGTCGTAGTGATGAAATTCAAAGCGCCCATCAGTGACGCGACGCAAAAGATCGCGATGCTCGTGATCCACAAATCTGCGCCCAGTTGTTCGCCGGGACCGGCAGATGGCAGAGCGCTTAGCGGCGCGTATCCCGTCCACCCGTGCAGCGGCGCTCCGCCGGTCACGAAGAAGGCGCAGATAATCACTACGAATCCCACGAACGTCGTCCAGAACGAAAGCATGTTCAGGACGGGGAACGCCATGTCGGGCGCGCCGATCTGAATGGGCAGGAAATAATTTCCGAATCCGCCCTGCGGCGCCGTCGTCAGCACGAAAAACACCATGATGGTGCCGTGCATGGTCAGCAGGCTGAGATAAGTTTCCGGTTGGATCGTTCCGATCAGCGGGATACTGGCCGCCGGCCAGATCAGGTGAATGCGCATCAGCAGCGATAGGAACATCCCGACAAACACGGCCGTGAGCGCCAGGAAAAAATACTGAATACCGATGACCTTGTGGTCGAGGCTGAAAATGTATTTCCTGATAAAACCCTGAGGAGCGTGCGAATGAATCGAAGCCGGGGTCGCCATTTTATTGTTTCTCCGCCTCCCGTGCGGCTAGCCACTTGTCGTAATCCTCCTGGCTGACTACGTGGACCATGCCGTGCATCTTGTAATGTCCAAGCCCGCAAAGTTCGGCGCAGGCAATTTCATATTCGCCGATCGCCGTTGGCTTGAAGTGCATGTGAATGTTCAGCCCAGGAACCGCATCCTGCTTGAAGCGCAACTGGGGCACAAAGAAGCTATGAATCACGTCTACCGCGCGCAGGCTGACATCGACTTCGCGGTCGACCGGCAGGTACATCGTTCCAGTGACCACGTCGTCTTTCGCGGCGGGATCTGACGTATTCAACCCGACGGCGGCCTCTCCGCCCGCCGACGGATCCATCAACTTCTCGCTGGTCGCGCCGTATTTTCCGTCCGGCCCCGGATAGCGGAAGTACCAGGCAAACTGCATTCCCGTCACTTCCACCTGCACCGCGCCCGCTTCGGCCGCATCCAAGCGCTGGCTCGCCCAGACGCTGCTGCCCATCAGATTCAGTCCAATGAACAAAATCGCGGTGAGCACGGTCCATACGATTTCGAGCGTTGTGTTTCCGTGAGAATAGGAAACGGGAGGAGAAGATGGAGTCTCGCGATATCTCCAGACGATGTATCCCAGCCCGAGTTGCGCTGCCAGGAACACAATGCCCATGATCACGAAGGTGACAGCGAATTGATGGTCGATCCAACCGGCGGCCGCGGATGCTCCCACGGGCAGCCACCACGTCTTAGCGACGAAGAAATATGTGCTGGCCAATGTTATCAGCCAGATCAAAAGCAGTAACGCGAGGCCCATTCCCCAATACCCCCGGGCAAGAAGGATTTCCCCACGGCCAATGCTCCGCCCCACGGCGCAAGCATTAGTCGGCGGCGAGTGTACCACAGCCGCGCGTGCAAAAGTCAGTGGCTTCTTTAGAAAAAACGGACCACGGATTAAAACGGATTTCCACGGATTAAACGCAGGAAATAAAAACACCGGAGAACGAGTCATTTGTATGACGTGGTTGTAGCCCTGAGGATCGCCGTTGATTTTCTCAACAAAGAACGTGAGCCGGTGTTTCCGATCCGTGGAAATCCGTCTTAATCCGTGGCCAAGCTTTTCCTATTTGTCCGACCACTCCGGCACGCGGCCCGGAGTCCACGGCGCTCCCGCCGCCTCCATGTCTTTCTCGAGTTTGCCGAGATCGACTTCGACCAGCGTGCGCAGCTTCGCCAGTTGCTCCGCGAACTCTGCCGCCGCGATGTTGTAAGAATCGATATGCGACTGGGTCGGCTTCGCCAGCGAGAACCGTTCGCCCTCCATCACTGACTTCACGCGCTCGCTGATCGACGATGGAACATTCTCACTTCGCTTTGCAATTTCCACGTCGCCGCGCAGAGCCCGCCGAATCTCACGATTCCGTTGCTCGATTCCGTCGGCCACGGCGCCGAGTTGCTTTTCTGCAGCCGGAGTCTGCTGCAGCGCCTCGCGAATCGACTTCAATCGCGACTGCACATCGTCTGAAGTATGCTGCGCTCCCGATACTGCCCGGTACAGCCGCGTGACTTTACGCAAGAATTCCTCCTGCGCCGCGTGGTCGGCTGCATTCATTCCTGCTGCGCTTTCGCTCACAACTTTGAAGGACTGCGGCTCAGCCAACTCCGTCACCGCGCCGCCAACCTTCTCAAACATGCGCACGGAATAATTTCCTGGCAGCACCAGCGGGCCCTGATCGGCCGCGTCCGGGAAATCTTCGTCGCCGTTCTCGGAAGGTTTCACGAGTTGCGCCGCGGGATATCGCAAATCCCATGCCACGCGCTGGAACCCAGCCTCCGGGCTTCCATCCACACGCCGGATCGCCGCCCCGCTCTCGTCGTACACCACAAAATAAACTTCTGGCTTAGCCTCCTGCGCCTCCGCCCTCAGTTCGTCGTTTGTCGGATAGGGCAGGGTCTGATTTTTCTTGGCCGCCTCCTTCTCCGCATCCTGCCGCTTCTCCTTCTTCGTCTTTATCTTTTCCTTCATGTACGCGGTGAATACCGCGCCGTACGGCGGATTTTCCGCGGTGTAGAAGGCATCTCCCTGAAATCCTTTTTTCGGCTCGCCCAGCGGATGCCGCTCCACATAGAGCAACGCATCCTTTACCGGATAGACCGCCGCGGCCTGCTCAGTCGATTCCGGTTTCATCTGGCGCAACGGCGTGATGTCGTCGAGGACATAAAATCCGCGCCCGAAAGTGGCAATCACCAGATCACCCTCGCGCGCCTGAATCACCATGTCGCGCACCGCGATCGTCGGCAGCCCGCCCTTCAGCCGCACCCAGTGCCGGCCGCCATCAATCGAAAAGAACGCCCCGTACTCCGTGCCCGCAAATAGCAGATTCGGATTCACCGAATCTTCCGCAAACGCCAGCACCGGCCCGTTCTCCGGCAGATCGTTGGCAATCGACGTCCAGGTTTTTCCCGCGTCGGTCGACTTGAGCAAGTACGGCTTGAAGTCTTCATTCTTGTGATTGTCAAATGCAGCGTAAACCGTGTTCGCGTCGTAATTCGAAGCCGCCAGGCGGCTCACGTAAGTCAGTTCAGGAACGCCGGCGAACTTTTCATACTTCGTCCAACTAGCGCCGCCATCGGTGGTCACCTGAATCAGGCCGTCGTCGGTGCCGACATAGATCGACTCCTTCTTTTTTCGGAGACTCGGCTAATGCCACGATGTTTCCGTAAAACGAAGTCGACTGATTCTTGGCCACCGCGTCCGGCCCCCACACCTTGCCCATCACCGGCAGCTTGTTGCGATCCATTTGGCGGCGTCAGGTCGCCGCTGATGGCCTTCCAGGTATCGCCGCGGTCGTCGCTGCGAAACAATTTATTCGCGGCAAAATAAAGCCGCGTGTGCGCGTGCGGGCTGACGATAATCGGCGAATCCCAGTTCCACCGCAGCGGCGGCTCGCCCTTGCCCTCCAGCGGTTGCAACACCAGTTCCTGGCCCGTGGCCTTGTCGTACCGCACCAGCACGCCAAACTGCGACTCGGCATAAACCGTATTCGCGTCCACCGGATCCACCTGCGATCGAAATCCGTCGCCCCCGGTGGTGACGTACCAATCGGAATTCATGATCCCGTTTACGATCGCGAGTGCGCGCCGGACCGCACCAGGAAAAGTTGTCCTGCGTTCCCCCACACACGTTGTAAAACGGCGAAGCATTGTCCACCGCCACGTCATAGAACTGCACCGTCGGCAGGTTCGCCTTGAACTGCCAGCTTTTCGAATCGTCGTAGGTCTCATACATTCCGCCATCCGAGCCCAGCAGCCAGTGCTTGGTATCGTCGGGATCGATCCACAGTGCGTGGTTGTCGCCGTGGTGATTGGTTTCGCCAACATTGTGCAGAGTCTTGCCGCCATCCAGCGACTCGCGCAGCGTAACGTTCATCACGAAGATACGATCCACATTCTTCGGGTCGGTCACTACCCGCGCGTAATACATCGCGCCCTGATCGAATTCGTTGCGCCGCTCCCAGGTTGCGCCTTTGTCGTCGGAGCGAAAAATTCCGCCCTTGCCGTCGCCAGCCTCGATCGTCGCGTAAACCACATTCGGATCGGCCGCTGAGACCGCCAGTCCGATTCGTCCCATATCCACGCTGGGCAATCCCGTCGTCAATTTCTTCCACGTCGCGCCCGCGTCGGTCGATTTGTAGATCGCGCTCTCCGGCCCGCCATCAATCAGCGTGTAGACGTGCCGGCGCCGCTGGTATGCCGCCGCGTACAGAATGTCGGGATTCGCCGGATCGAGCGCCACATCCGCCACGCCCGTGTTCTCGCTGATCGTCAGCACCGCCTTCCAAGTCTTTCCGCCGTCGGCGCTCTTGTAGAGGCCGCGATCTCCGCCCGGTCCCCAGAGCGGCCCTTCGGCGGCCACATAGACCACTTTCGAATCCCGCGGATCGACCACCACTCGACCAATGTGCTCCGATTTTTTCAGCCCGAGATTCTGCCAGCTCTTGCCGCCATCTTCCGACCGGTAAATTCCGTCGCCGTAGCTGACGCTGCGCTGCGAATTGCTCTCGCCCGATCCCACCCATACCACGGACGAATCGTTCGGATCGAGCGTGACCCAGCCAATCGAATACGACCCCTCGCCATCGAATAACGGGGTCCAGGTCGTTCCGTTATTCATGGTCTTCCAGACTCCGCCCGAGGCCTCGCCGACGTAATACTCATTTTTATTTCTCGGATTCACTGCAATCGACATCACACGCCCTGAAGCCACTGCCGGGCCAATCAGGCGAAACTTAAGCCCAGAGAATGTATCGGCGGTCATCCCGCCCTTCTTTTCTTCTTTCTTCTCTTCTTTTTTCGGCTCCTCTTCCTGCTCCGGCTTCTTCTGATTCTTCTTCGCCGGTTTGGCCGCGGGCATATTTTTCTTGTCGGCGTCCTTGTCCTGCGGCGTCTGGGCGTTTGAGTAGTACGGGAGGCAAGCGGCTAAAAGAAGCACGAAGATGGCCAACGATTTCATGAATAGCTCCAATCCGAATTGATATGTCATCCTGAGGCGGCAGCGAGTTTGCCCGCCGAAGGACCGATGCAACTTGCGGCCATTCCCAAGTATTTCGCTGAGAAGTGGTGCTGCCAAACAAAGCAGCAATCCGAAACCGATAATGTATACAGGATTCTCACCGCAGAAAGAAGCGCAGGCTTTTCTGCGCGATCTCAGCGGCATTTCTTAGCGAACTCGGCGGTAAAAAGCTTTTCCCAAAAAGCGCAGGTTAAAATCACGGACATGCCCCGCAAGCCGCAAGCCCACGGCCACGATACGCGCTACGTCCAAATGCAGAAAAACAACTGCTTCGTCTGCGGGATGAATAATCCCAACGGCATGCGCCTCAAGTTCCATCTCGACGAAGAACGCCAGACCTTCGTCTGCAAATTCCGCCTGAGCAAGCGCTACACCGGGCCGCCCGGCCACTGCCACGGCGGAATCATCGCCAGCATCCTCGACGATGCCATGGGCAAGGTGAACAAACTTCATCACGTCGTCGCGCTGACCAAGGAAATGACCGTTGAATATCTCAAGCCGGTACCCTTGCATAAACCTCTACACGTGGAGGGCAGGGAAGTCAGCGTCAACGGCCGCGTCCACGTCAACACTGCTGAAATACTGAATGAAAAGAAAGAGGTCCTGGCGCGCAGCAAGGGAACATTCATCGCGATCGATCCAGAAAAGATGTTCGCCAAATTCGTTGAGCGATAGCTGTCAGCTATGAGCCGTCAGCCGTCAGCCGTCAGCGAAAAAAAAAGGCGGGTGCCCCATCTTTGCCGGGTTCTTTACGCAAAGGTGCGGATTTTGACTTTTCCGGCGCGCGTCACTTATGGGCGCTGTGAATTTTGACTTTAGCTTTCCTTCGCGCATAATTCCTCCGATCTATCGGGAGAAACCATGCCGCGACGTGCCGCGCCCTCCGCCGATCCTCGCGAAGTTCTATTGGAAATCTACGCCGTCAACGACGCGATGAACCAGCTTCTGCTCGCCCATCTCGCTCCGCGCGCCTGGCGCGCTCTGCCGCCCGGCGAGCCGCGTAACGGACGCACCATCGCCACCATGTTCGCCCATCTGCACAATGCCCGGCTAGTCTGGCTCAAACACTCTGCTCCGCACTTGAAATGTCCCGCACCGCTTAACCCTGACCGCTGCACTCTGAAGCAGACCGCGGCCGCACATAGGAAGAGCGGCGCCCAATGCCTCCGCATGCTCACCGACGCGTTGTCGACTTCGCCCAACCGCCGCGTAATCAAGTTTTCGCGCGGAGCATGGACGCAGCTATGGCCGGCCGGAGCCACTATGTTCGGGTACATGTTTGCCCACGAGGCGCATCATCGCGGCCAGATCATCATGCTTGCCCACCAGCTTGGATATCGCCTGCCTGTTCCCGCCGCCTACGGCATTTGGCACTGGGAGAAGCTCTGGAAACAATGCGGCTTGACCACTCGTCCCCGGTGATGCGCGCCAACGACCGGGGTTCCGCAAGAACGCCTCTGCGCTGTAGAATGAAGCAGCGGCGAAACCCCAACCCCGAAAAATTAATTCAAGGGTTAGCTGATGGCTGAAAGCTGAGAGCTGACGGCCCATTCTTCGCGATTGCGAAAAGGTATCCACGGGTTCAAACCATGTCCCAACACAACGGCACCAACACCAGTCTCCGTCTTAAAACCGGCCTCGCTGAAATGCTCAAGGGCGGCGTCATCATGGACGTCACCACCGCCGAGCAGGCCACCATCGCCGAACGAGCCGGCGCCGTCGCCGTGATGGCGCTGGAGCGTGTGCCCGCGCAGATCCGCGCCGAAGGCGGCGTGGCCCGCATGGCTTCGCCCAAAATTATTCGCGCGATCATGGATGCCGTTGATATCCCGGTCATGGCCAAGTGCCGCATCGGACATTTTGCCGAAGCCCAGATTCTTCAGGAGCTCGGCGTGGATTACATCGACGAATCCGAAGTCCTGACTCCCGCCGACGAGGCGCACCACGTCGACAAGCACGCCTTCAAAGTGCCATTCGTTTGCGGCGCGCGCAATCTGGGCGAGGCCCTGCGCCGCATCGCCGAAGGCGCTGCCATGATTCGCACCAAGGGCGAAGCCGGCACCGGCGACGTTGTGCACGCCGTGAAGCATATTCGCCAGATCGTACAGGAGATGAGAATTCTTACGGTCCTCAGCGAAGAAGAACTCTACGCCAAGGCGAAGGAACACGGCGCGCCGTACGAACTGATTCGCATCGTTGCGAAAGCGGGGAAGCTTCCCGTCCCGAATTTCTCAGCCGGAGGAATTGCCACGCCCGCCGACGCCTCGCTAGTCATGCAACTGGGCGCCGAGGCTGTTTTCGTAGGCAGCGGCATCTTCATGAAAGATTCGACCACCTTCGCCGATCCCGTGGAGGCAGAAAAGCGCGCGCGGGCCATCGTGAAGGCCGCCACGCACTATCAAGACCCTAAAGTGTTACTTGAAGTCAGTGAAGACCTGCAGGGAGCGATGAAAGGCCTGGCCATCAGCGGCCTGGACGAAGCCCACATGCTGCAAACACGGGGCTGGTAAGATCAGCAGATGCACTTGGAGGGGGAGAGATGCCCTTCATCAGAAGACCGAAAATGGACGCGAGCGCTTGGTGTGTGATTCGGACCGCTGTGGGCATGAGGAGCTAATAGTTGAATATGGCCCACCCCGGAAGCCCACAAAGGGCGGCAAAAAAAAGGGCTTCTTCGGCAGGTGCCCAAAGTGCCGCGCCGAGCACCATATCAGCTACGGGCACAGGAACTAAGCACCCGGAATGTACATCCGTCCAGCTATTTTGGCCCGCCTAAAGCTGCGCGCTATTGGCCGCCAGTGAACTGCCGCAACTCTGGCAGAAGCGCGAGGCACCAGGGGAGTATTTCCCGCACGCGGAGCACAGGACCGAAACCGGCGGCGGTAGCTGCTGCTGGGTCGGCGACTGCACCACCACAACTGCGGGTTGGTCAGCTGTCAAAGACCATATCAAGGCCACTCCCCAGCCGACGAAGGTCCAACCCAGCAGTAGGTTCAGCGCGATGATCGCCCCGCTGCTGCGCTTTTTCCACCCTATAAACGATGGCAGGAAGTAAAAAGCGAAGCCGAGCACGCACACCACGATGATCAGGAGCATTCCTCCGAACATTTCCATCTTGTGTTACCTCTCATGCCTCTGGACAGATGGCTCGGGGAGGAACCAAGTCTAGCAAATCCAGAGATCTCGGCAGGAGTGTCGCTCCGCTTACGGAATCTAGAGCACTCAATAATTGCGTCATCCCGAAGCCCCGCGTTTTCACCAGCGGGGCGAGGGATCTCGCGCGTAGTGCACCGCCCTCCGGCTATCCACAGAGTAGTCCGATCGAGGTTCATCCTCACAGACACGGCTTGCCCGCGCATGCTGCGGATAAGCCCCGCGCCAGATCCCTCCCTTCGCCTGAAAAACGGCTCCGGTCGGGATGACGTACCCAGAACAGGGCTAACCCGTAAAATGCATCATTCAGGATAATGCGTCATCCCGAAGCCCCGCGCTTTTCACCAGCGGGGCGAGGGATCTCGCGCGTAGCGTAGCCGCCCTCGACGCCTCCACAGTCACTGGCGCCACTGATGTTCACCCATCACAGACAATTCAAGGCACCATCTGCTACAAACGCGAATCAGGTCCACGCGAGATCCCTCGCTCCGCCTGAAAAACGGCTACGCTCGGGATGACGCACCCAGCGGGGGAAGACTTATGCCGGAGCCTAAGCGTTTTCACGTTTACATCATGAGCAATCGGTCACGTTCCCATGTCCTGTACACGGGCGTCACGGGCAACTTGAGTCGCCGCGTGTTCGAACATAAGAACAAACTGGTCCTCGGTTTCACCAGCCGTTACAACCTCACCCGCCTCGTCTACTACGAGTTCTTTGTCTATCCCGACGCAGCCATAAATCGCGAGAAGGAAATCAAAGGATGGCGGCGGAGCAAAAAGATTCACCTAATCGAATCGATGAATCCTCACTGGTACGATCTGGCAGAAGCATGGGCCGACATCTACAAACCTAAGCCGAAGATTCAGGAAGCGGTAACGGCACCACAGCCCTATGTCCAAGTTGAAGATCGGGGTTCGAATCCCGACTAAGGTATTTTAGGAACTCTGATCACCCTCGCCCGGCAGTCCCGCACCTTCTGACAAGCCATCGGCTTCAGCTCTTTGGTCAGGCACATCGATACCGCTGTCAGGTAAGTTGTTGCCGCAGCTCACGGTCATCTCGTCGGCCGTCAGACCTGGGTTGGCTCGAACGAATTCGTTCTTGATCTCTTGGGGAGAAATCGTAAAGTTCTCTCGCGGCGCCGCAAACCGCTCCGGCACTTTGAGCGACGCGAACGCTCGACGCAAAAGTTTGAAGTAGCTCTCCGCATCGAGGCCGCTGCAGGTGCCGTGAGTATTCCATTCATGATCCACTAGCCCCGCATCTGGCATGAGGTCCGCCATCTCCGCCGGATTCGACAGGCTCGGCGCCGTGGAACAATTCTCCGGGTAGCCGTCAGCATACTGCGGCCAGAGCCCGTGCACGACGAAGCCATGATGTCCCGATCGGCACTCAGGCTTGTCGGCGTGCGAGTAACAAAACTCCGGCGACCACGACAGCGCCAGCAGATAGTAATCGAATACGCCGGGCGTCCCCTGTGATGCTTGCCGAGAGACGTGATGTTTCGAATAACCTACGGCAGCGGCCAGCAGTGCCAGCAGCAAAAGAACAGTCGATACTGACTTTCTCATTCTTCTCACCCACTCTACCCGCGCCAGTTTCCGGCCGAGAGACTCACGTTTTTTAGACGGAATCTCAATTGACCTTTGGTGCTCACCGATATTATCCGTCGACCCATGTTTAGATTATGTAAGATTGACGACAGAAATAAGGTTTGCGTCCCAGCGCGCGAATTCTACCGACTAGTGCTGGTAAACTTAAGCGCATGTCGCGAGGAGAATCATTCCCGGCCGTCGCCTGGGTCGCGGTCATTTGCCTGTTTTTGCAGACGCCTCCTTCCGCCGCGGGACGCACCCGGCAGGCCGATAACAATAACGCCGCCAAAACGCCGAATCCTGTCCTCATCGAACTATTTACTTCCGAAGGCTGCTCGAGTTGCCCTCCGGTTGACATTCTGCTGAAGAAGTTGGACGCCGGCCAACCCATACCCGGCGCGCAGTTGATCGTCCTGAGTGAGCACGTGACTTACTGGGATCAGGATGGATGGAAAGATCCCAACTCGTCTTCTTCGCTGACCGAGCGCCAGAATTCCTACGAAAGTGTTCTCGGCGAAAAGACCGTCTTCACGCCTCAACTCATTGTCGACGGAGCACATGAAGTAAAGGCCGGTGATCCGCGGCAGATTCAAGAAACCCTTCAGCAAGCCGCGGCCACTCCCAAGGTTCCCGTACGCATCGGCGAAGTTACTGTGGACGCCGGCGATCCTGGCATCCTGCACGCCCGCATTGAGACCGATGCGAACTTTGAAAAGCACAGCGCCGACGTGTACGTAGCGGTGGCCCTCGATCACGTCGAGTCACAAGTTTTGCGCGGAGAAAACGGCGGACGTCACCTGATTCATGTCGCGGTAGTGCAGGAACTCACCAAGATAGGAAAACTTCCGAAGGGAAAGAGTTTTTCGCAGGATGTCCAACTGAAGCTGAAGCCCGGTACCGATCCCAGGAACATTCGGCTCGTCGCTCTGGTGCAGGAATCGGGCCCGGGCAAAGTGCTGGGTGCCGCCCTCCGCAGGCCCACCACCTAACTTTCTTATACAAGGTTGCCCCATCCTTCTTTCGCGTTTTGTGCGAAAGAGGGTGGGGATGTTGATTTGATGCGTGGGAATTCCGCGTCAAGCACTGCCTCTACCGCCAACTGCGCGCAATCCTCCCGCATCCAATCTCCACTTAGCTTGGAGGCGTTTTCCCGCATGCGGATTTTCGTGGCATTCGTGTCTTTTCTATTGCTGGCAACCTCATCCTCACTGGCTCAGAAAGTCGAAGCCGGAATTTTTCTCGATTACCTCGGCATTTCGCAAACCAGCACTAACAATTTCGGGCTCGGCGCGCGTTTCGGATATAGCGTTCACCGCGATGTTCTGCTGGAGGGCGAATTCGCTTACGACTATGGAATCAATTTCGATGAAGCCTACCGCAACATCGCCAACGGCAACCTCAGCGCCATCGAACGCACATCCATCGGCGTCACCCAAGTTCTGATCGGGCCCAAGCTACAGCCCTCCGGCGGCGGATTTCGGCCGTACGTTACCCTCAAAGGCGGCTTCGTCGATTTCCGCCTCAGCCCCAGCCTGCTGCCTTACAGCGACGTGGCCAGCACCGTCTTCGGCTTGCGCACTTCCAGTTTGAATGCTGCGATCTATCCTGCCGCAGGAGTCGAAGCCACTTTAGGGCCCGTGGGGCTGCGCCTTGAAGCCGGCGACGAGATTTACTTCAACAGCGGCGCCCACAACAACCTTCGCATCACATTCGGACCGATCCTGCGATTCTGATTCCGAATGGAGTTATACTCTTGCACCACAACGGTGGTCTGATCGAACCCCGTGGTGGGAGGGAGGAATTTATGCCCGTGAAGCAAGGAGACTTGAGCCTTCTGCAGCATCCCGCGTCGCGCCACCTTCTGGAATCGAAAATTCCTGCGCGCCTCGCCTACGTCGCCACCGACGGCACGCCCCGAGTCATCCCCATCTGGTTTCACTGGAATGGAACGGAGTTGGTGATGGGCACGCCGCCCAAGGCTCCCAAGTTAAAGTCGCTCGCAAAAAACCCGCGGGTCGCGATCACTATCGACGACAACACTTTCCCTCATAAAGTTTTGCTGATCCGCGGCACGGCGCGTATGGAACCGGTGCAGGGAGTTGTCCCGGAATACGCTATGGCCGCCGAGCGTTATTTCGGGCCGGAGCAGGGCAAAGCCTGGGCCGCGCAAATGGGTAAGATGGTCTCGTCCATGGTTCGCATTACCGTGGCGCCCGATTGGGTCGGATTGCTGGATTTCCAGACGCGATTTCCCAGCGCTCTACCTCTCTAGCGCTTTTGCAGCGCAATCCTCATCCGGACTCCGTTCCGGTAAAATCGCGGCAGCATGAAAATTGGAGTCCTGGCCTTGCAAGGCGATTTTGATGCCCACCGCCGCCGGCTCGAACAACTCGGCGCGGAAGTTGTGCTGGTCAAAAAGCCCGAACAACTCGACGACATCGACGGCCTGGTCATCCCCGGCGGGGAGTCTGGCACCTTTCTAAAACTTCTGGGCGACGCGGGATTCGAAAAGCTGAAACAGTTCGTTCGCCTCAAGCCTACGTTTGGCACCTGCGCGGGAGCCATCCTGCTTGCATCGGAAGTGGAGAACCCCAAACAGGCCGGACTGGGCGCGCTCGACATCCGCATCCGCCGCAATGCCTATGGACGCCAGGTGGACAGTTCCATCCGCGAGGGCCTATTCGGCAACTCGCCGCTGGAGATGGTTTTCATCCGAGCGCCTAAGATTGAGCACATCGGCAAGGGCGTCGAGATCATTGCCACCGAAGGCTCCGAGCCGGTTGCCGTCCGGCAGGGAAAAGCCATGGCCGCAACCTTTCATCCTGAACTCTCCGACGATACACGCGTTCACCAAGCCTTCCTCGATCTAGTCTCGAACGGCAAGAAAACCTAACCACAAACCACGCCCGACTAGTCGTGTGCTGAGATCAGACGTTTGTACTCTGCGTGATCTGCTTTTGATTTGCGAATTCCTTTGCTCGATCAGACGCTGATTTTCTGGAGGGGAGGCCGCCCATGATCCACGGCGCCCATGTCGTGCTCTACACGACCGATCCGGAAGCCGACCGTGCATTCTTCCGCGACGTCCTAAAATTCCCGGGGGTGGACGCCGGTCACGGCTGGCTCATCTTCGCCCTGCCGCCCGCCGAAGCCGCGTTTCATGATTGCGATAAGGAAAGTGCCGAGCCCAACGACATGATGCAAAGCGCAAGCCAAGACTTTTTCTGATCTGCGATGACATTGCCGCAACCCTTCGAGAACTCAACGCGAAGCACGTGCCCGTGTCCGGTGAGCGAGCAGCGCTGGGGAAAACTCGCCACCCTCACCCTCCCTAGCGGCGGCAGAATCGGCATCTATGAACCCAAACATCCGAGACCAGGCCAGTGATCGCCAGATTCGAGGCTATGTCAGTACACGTAGACTTTGAGGAAGGCGAAGACCACCACGCCGGTGATCGACACATAGAGCCAGATGGGAAACGTGAAGCGCGCGATGCGGCGGTGCATAGCGAATCTTCCGGTTAGCGAAAAAAAGAACGTCGTCAGCACCATGGGCAGTGCGACAATCGAAAGGATCACGTGACTGGCCAGAATCGAAAGATAGATGGTGCGCACCGTGCCGTGGCCGGGAAAGATTGTGTCTCCGTGCAGCGCGTGGTTCACGATGTAGCTGACCAGAAACAGCGAGGAGAAGACGAATGCCAGCAGCATGCTGTTGCGATGCGCTTCCTGATTGTGATGCTTGATAAAGTACAAGCCGACACAGAGCGTGATGGCGCAGAAGCCATTGAGCAGGGCGTTCAGGGCGGGCAAAAACATCCAGCGCCCGGCGAAATCTCCGGAAGCGTGATGCACGTAGAGCAGCCACAGCAGGAATGTCACCGCAAGGCCGCTCACTACAACGATCGCTCCGACCACCGGCCGAGGACTGGTTCCAATGCGTTCCATGGGACAATTAAATCACAGAAATCCGCGGATCGATCTCTCGCAGGATTGTCCGGCAAAGGCAGACGCGCCGAACTTGAGATCCGGCGAACTTGAGTCACTGTCACACGTGACTTTGGAATCTCAAAAGCTGGAAATCGCGTCTAATGGTTAAAAGGCTTTGAGTAAAATAGGTTAAGCAGTCAGGAAGAGGTCTGAACATGCCGCAATGGGTCTGGTTGATCGCAGTGGTAGTGGGATGGGTCGTCGTGACCCAGTGGCTATTGCCGAAGCTGGGTGTTTCCACTTGACGAACTTCCACTTCCGCCGGGTCACGGCGGGATGAGACGGACCCAGCGAAACCCTCGCTGAAGCCGGTTAGCTCCGAGAAGAAGTAGCAGGCCCTCCAATTTAGTTACGCCTGAGCTGAATTATGGATGCAGGCCTTTCCGCATCCATACGCATCGCCCTCTTCGTAAATCTTCGTAAACCCTTGCCTGGCGCCCGCTTTGACCGCGCACTATTCGCGCCGGGCATCGTGCGCACGTCTGCAAACATCTAATGCAATAGAGAAGAATAAAAGGAGAAGAGGTATGCGGCATCCGAAGTTTGGAGCATTTATAGGATTTTTATTGGCCGCGATTCTATCGACGGCCGCATGGGCAGGTGACACAGGCAGCAGAACCGCGGTTCCGGGAACTCTCAACTACGTAGAGGGACAAGTCTCGATCGGCGACCAGGCCCTCGATTCGAAATCCATTGGCGCAGCCCAATTGCAGCCTGGTGATTCGCTGAACAGCGAAAAGGGGAAAGCGGAAATCCTACTGACTCCCGGCGTGTTCCTGCGAGTCGGCGACGAAAGTTCGGTGAAGATGATTTCGGCGGGCCTGACCAATACCGAAGTTGAAGTGGATCGCGGCCACGCCATGGTTGAGGTTGCGGAGATTCATCCGGAAAACAGCATCCGCATCGACCAGAATGGTGTAAGCACGCAGCTGTTAAAAACTGGTCTCTATGACTTCAGCCAAAATCAGAAGCAGTTTCGCGTGTTTGACGGCGAAGCCTTGGCGGAAACTGGGCGGCAGCATCTCAGAGTAAAGAGCGGCCGGGAAATCACCCTGACCAGCAACGATCTGTCGAAAGCGCGCAAATTCGACAAGAAGACTTACGAAGAAGGCGATCTGTTCCGTTGGAGCAGCTTGCGGTCGAGTTATCTGGCCGAAGCGAATGTCGACGCGGCGCGCACCTACGCTGCCAGTGGATGGGCGGGACCGGGATGGTGGGGCGCAGGATGGTATTGGGATCCGTGGTTCAGCGCTTTTACCTTCGTTCCCGGCGACGGAATTTTCTACAGCCCCTTTGGCTGGGGATTTTATTCTCCGTGGTGGGTATATCAGGCTCCATTCATTGGATATGGCTATGGATACGGCGGCCGCTTCTACCACCACTTCAGTGAAAACGCCCGCGCCTGGGGCCCGGGCACTCATTACGCGGTGGGAAGCAGCTACGCGCATGGCATTTATCACGGCGCCGGTTCGGCGGGAACGGGCTTCCACTCTGGGCCTGTGATGGCCGGTAGGCGCGGCCTCGGCGGCCGAAGCAGCGCCGGCAGCTTTCACGGCGGCGGAGGTTTCAGCGGTGCAGGTGGTAGGTTCCATGGCGGAGGAGGCCACGGCCGCTGACTTGTGATGGCGATCCTTGCAGCGCCATTGCCAAGGATGCGAGCGCGGAGATTTCGAGACTGGAAACTCGGAGTCTTCCGGCTCACTTTGCCTTCATCTGTCTTCGAGAGAATCGTTACCCCGCCGAAGCCGATGCTTCGTCCCTGAAATAAGTTCCACCCCGCATTACGACGTCGATTGCCTGCGCCAGGCATTGCATCTCTTCTTTGGCACACACCCCCAGGATTCCCGCTTGTCTGGCTTCGTCTTCGAGTTGACTCGACGGATCGGTCGTGATCATTAGAATTCGGGCATGCGGCTCGCGCTCGGTCAGGCGTCGTGCAGCTTCCAGCCCATTCATTTCAGGCATCACGAAATCCATTACCGTAAGTTGGGGGGTGTAGTCGTAAAATTTCTCCAGGGCCTGCAGGCCGTTAGCGGCTTCTCCGACGACCTCCCAATCGGGGTGCTGCTGCAGCGCGTCTTTGATTGCTGCTCGCGCCATCGCATTGTCGTCCACCAAAAAAATTCGCAGCAAAATTGCTCCTCTCGGCGGACGCGCAGCCCACGATAGAACCGGATCGCGTTGCGGTCGGTCGAACCGATCGATGATGTGAGCATCGCATCCATCATGAGGGTGCGGATGATCTAACGGAGTGATACTTCGACCATACGCCAGCAGGAGCGATATGGAATACGGCGGATACTGTACGCTACCGAACATTTCCGTTACAGAATGTTAGGAAGATAGCGAATTGACGGGATTTTAACGTCACGAAATGAGTCTCTCAGCATTTTGCTAATGAGCCGGCGCCGGCTGTGGCGTCCCCTGGGGAGTTTCACTGGTCGGACTGGCAAAATTCACTCGCGGAACCTGCCGCGCTCCCTCCGAGGCCGTGAAGTACGCCGGGTTCGGCTTGAATCCGGCCCAGCCTGCAAAAATGCTCGCGGGAAACTGCTGAACGTAGGTGTTGTAGTCCTGCAATGTGTCGTTATAGCGCTTGCGTTCCACCGCAATCCGGTTCTCGGTTCCCGCCAGTTCATCTTGCAATCGCAGAAAGTTTTCGTTCGACTTCAGTTGCGGATAATTCTCCACGATTGCGAGCAGGCGTCCGATTGCGCCGTCCAGTTGCCCGTTGGCGGCAATCTTTTCCTGCGGGCTTCCCGCTGACAGCAGCGATGACCTGGCCTTGGCAATGTCGCCAAACACAGTTTGCTCCTGCTTGGCATATCCCTTTACCGTGTCCACCAGGTTCGGAATCAGATCCGAGCGCCGTTGCAGCACCACGTCGACTTGCGACCATGCGCTCTTGACCGCCTCGTTCTTGGTTACGAGTGTGTTCTTGACGCTGACATATTGCCCGAAGAAGGCCAGGACGCCCAGCAGCAAAACGACAACTACGATGATTGCGATTAAGCCCTTTCCCATATCTTTCTCCCTTAACATCTCAATCTCGAATGGCTACGCCTTCACGGATGCATCTGAGTCTAACGCTTCGTCGACTGCGGCAGTAACTTTCTCAATCGCGGCGAGGTACCGCGCCGCGAGATCCTGGACCTGTATTTTCTTGGACTCGGCCTTGCCCTCCCGAACATCCAGCAGCTGATAAACCGGCGAGGGGTCAAATTTCATCTTCATCGATAAAGCTTGTAGAGCTTCGCGTCTTCCCGGTGGCGCTTCATCGCCCACTGCAATCAGGGCATGACGAAACAATGTCGCGAACGACGCCACCGACCGCTGCAGCAGTTCCCACAATCGTGAATCGCTTCCAGCCGTTAAAAGAACTTGCTGGCGCAACAGAATCAATTTTTCTCGCAGTTCATACTCGACCTGAACGTGATGAATGTGCATGGAAATGCGCAACCCCTGCACCACATCCTCGCCGAACAGAACGCGGTGATGTTGCTGCATGTCCAACAGTTCGATCGTAAAAACATCCGTCGAGCGTTCGAGTTCCTTGCGTGTCATGCACAGCGGCGGTGGCTGCTTCTGCCCATCCCACCACTTCGCAACCGGCGTCAATGCCTGCAACGCAGCAAACGAACAATCGCGCAGCACACAGAACATATTTAAATCCGACATCCCGGGATGGAAATCGCCCGATATAGCAGAGCCAAACAGAGTGATGCTTTCGAGATTCGGGCCCGCGGCTTCGCCAATCCGTTTTACAAACTCGTTGATCTTGTCTTCAGGAACCATCGCATCCTCGCTCGCTACCAACTGCTGCTTGCGCCGCCGCCGCCGGAACTGCCTCCGCCGAATCCACCGAACCCGCCACCCCCGCCGAACCCGCCACCCCCGCCGCTAAAGCCGCCGCCGCGCCCTCCAAATATCTGCGAAAAAAGCAGCCAGAAGAGAATGCTGCGAAGTGGCGTGAGAAGAACGATCAATACTACAACGATGATTGCGATGATTCCGCCGAGCGACAGTCCCTGTCCGGACTGCGGCTCCGTCTCAGTCGGAGCCCGCGGCTGCGCGCCAGTGAGTTGAACTCCTGCATCGGTCGCGATCACATCGGCAACGCGACGCGTGACCAGCAGCAGCGCCTGATTATAGTTGTCACTGCGCATCAGCGGGATGGCTTCCCGCTGAAAGCCGCCTACCTTGCCATCGGGAAGAATCGGTTCCAATCCGTAACCAACTTCAATGCGCGCTTGATGATCCTTGATGGCGTACATAATCAGCACGCCGCGATTCGTGGCCTTGGCGCCGATGCCCCATTTCTTGAACAGGTCTACGGCGTAGCTTTCGATATCGGATCCGTCAAGGGAATTGATCGTGACCAGCGCAATCTGCGCATGCGCTTTTTGGTCGACCTGCTGGCACAGGTCCGTGATCTGCGCGGTTGTGTCCGGATCGAGAACGTGCGCGAAATCGTCGACGTAGCCAGTGGGTTGGAGTTGTGAAACAGATTCGGCGCGCACCCACATGCCTGGCAAAAAAAGAAAGACAATCGCCAGAAACACTTTCGTGCGCAGATTCACAGCCAAATTGTACAGGAGACCCAGGCGAGCGCTGGACCCATGGAACGAGCGGTTTTTATCTCAACCGCATAGTTGCCTCAGTAACCTTAGTAATTTGAAGAAAATCTTCGAAAGAGGAATTATTAACAGCATGTCTGAAAGCACACGCCGCTGGCCGCGCGTTCCGGTTGATATGCCGGTGCGCGTGGTGACCTCCAAAGGTTTTTCGACCACCGTCGTCGAGGGCCGAGGCACCGAACTCAGCGAAGGCGGCATGGTGCTCTACGCCGGAATCCTTCTCAACCCGGGAGACTTGCTGGAGATTGAGTTCGATACTCCCACGCACTCGCGGATGACAGCAGTCGTGCGCTCGCGCACCGGATTCTGTTTTGGCTTGGAATTCATCACCCCGCTCCCATCGTAAGCCTCCCAATCATCTCGTCCGTGACATCGTCCTCCAATTTGTTCTAGCATCGATCTGCGTTCTCGGAGGTCGGTCCGATGTACTTCGAGCAGTTTTATCTGGGATGCCTGGCGCACGCTTCTTATCTGCTCGCTTCGCAGGGTGAGGCTGTGGTCGTCGATCCGCAGCGCGACGTGGAGCTCTATTTAACCGCAGCGGCGCAGCAGAACATGACCATCCGCCACATCGTAGAGACTCATCTGCATGCGGATTTCGTGTCTGGCCATAAGGAATTGGCAGCACGCACCGGGGCGATGATCTACATGGGAGCGCAAGCGGGCGCTACATTTCCGCACGTCGCGGTGCGCGATGGCTCTGAGTTGAAGTTTGGCAGGGCATCGATTCGCGTATTGGAAACGCCGGGCCACACTGCCGAGAGCATCTGCCTGGTGGTTACCGATGAAGAAAAATCCGCCGAACCCTGGGCTGTATTGACGGGCGACACGCTCTTCATTGGCGACGTTGGGCGTCCCGATCTGTCGCCGGGGCACACACCCGCGGAACTGGCGGGCCTGCTTTACGACAGCCTGCACCATAAGTTGCTGAAACTCGCAGACAATGTGCTCGTGTATCCCGCGCACGGTGCGGGATCGCTTTGCGGAAAAAACATGCGGGCAGAACGCTCATCGACCATCGGCACAGAACGTCTGACCAACTACGCGCTGCAAATCAAGAGCAGGGAAGAGTTCGTGAAGCAGTTGACCAGCCACCTTCCCGCGCGGCCGGAGTATTTTTCGAAGGATGCAGAGATCAACCGGGCTGGCGCCGCTCCTTTATCCGAGTTGGCACCGTTGCGTGCGATCAAGCCGGCTGAGTTGAAAACCCTGTTACAGGAGGGCGAGATCGCGCTCGACGTGCGGGCAGGCGAAGAGTTTGCCACAGGCCATGTGCCCGGGTCGGTGAATATCGCGTTGTCGGGTCAGTTCGCCTCGTGGGCAGGAACGGTGCTGGGCTTGGCGGCAAATCCCGTGTTGATCACCGCGTCGGATGCGCAACTGGAAGAGGCGCGGCTCAGGCTGACTCGAGTCGGCATTGAGGTCCTTCACGGATATCTTGACGGAGGAATTGCCGCGTGGAAACAGGCTGGCTTTGAGTTGGCCATGATCAATCAAATCACTGCCGGTGAACTAAACGCGCGAGTCCAGGCTCACGAGGTGCAGGTGCTGGACGTGCGCCGCGAGCCAGAATGGGAGGCCGCGCACATTGAGCAGGCGAACTGGTGGCCGCTGGACAATTTCCGCGTCGCTCCTCCTGAACTGGATCGCGATGCGACCATCGCGGTTCACTGCAAGGGAGGGTATCGCAGCATGATCGCGGCCAGCCTATTGCAGCGCGCAGGTTTTCGGCACATCATCAACTTGAATGGTGGATTCGATGCCTGGCGGGGGGCAAATCTGCCCGTTGTCGCTGCCAAACCGGTCGGCGCGTGAACTACAAATCGACAAATGTTCCTTTAGGGACATTTTGATAGGCATAAATGTACGGACATTAATGTAATTAATACGATCTAGCCGGACGGCAATGGACTTACTTTGGCTGGCAGTTTCATTGCCGGTTAGGATTTACGCAGCCCGAGAACCAAGGCGAACACGCCACCGGCGAGAAGAACGATTCCGACTGCAGGCGGAAGCTTTTCGCTGTTTTCGGTCTGAACGCTAATCTTGGCATCGCCAAACTTTACTCCGTGATTCTCGCTGTGCGGAACTGGCACGACAAAGGCGAGAATTCCCAGTACCAGCAGCAGGACGCCGGCGAGCGGAAGAGCTTTCATAGGAAACTCCCTGACATAGGATTGAGACTGCATTTAAATCCGCCGCTTCGGGTGCATTCGCGGTGAAGTGATCCTATCATCATTGTCGGCGAGTTCCGAAGAGCCAGCGCGCCAGGCCCGCGATTCCTTCGCCTGCGCTTTTGGAATCCTTGCCATTTCGGCCTGAAGACGCGCGGGCGGGGATGATGACGGCCAAGCCTTTTGGATTTAGTGTTAGTAGTGAGGGGACAATTCACGATGAAGACCGGCAAACTGGCAAAAGCGTACAGAGTGGAGAATGGAAAAGATTTTCGGCTGAAGGATTTCGATCCGGCGGACACGGCGCATTTGCATTCGAAGGAGCATTGCGAGAAGGCGCTGAAGGAAAGCGTAGAACAGACGGCGGAGTTGCAAGCCAAGCTGTATGCGCAAGACAACTGGTCTGTGCTGCTGATCTTTCAGGCGATGGACGCGGCCGGAAAGGACGGCGCCATCAGCCATGTGATGTCCGGTGTCAATCCTGAGGGCTGCCAGGTTTACTCGTTCAAAGTTCCCACCGAGACCGAACTGCAGCACGATTATCTCTGGCGCACAACGTGTTCGCTGCCGGAGCGAGGGCATATCGGGATTTTCAACCGGTCATACTACGAAGAGGTGCTGGTGGTGCGGGTGCATCCTCGAGTTCTGAAGAGTGAGAAGACGCCGCCGGCTCTGGTCGGAAAGAAAATTTGGGACGAGAGATTTGAAGACATACGCGGCTTCGAGCGGCACATCGCGCGCAATGGGACGGTGATCCGAAAGTTTTTTCTGAACCTATCGAAGAAGGAGCAGAAGCAGCGCTTCCTGGCACGCCTGGACGAACCGGAGAAGAACTGGAAATTTTCTGCCGCCGACATTCACGAACGCAAGTACTGGGACGACTATCAGAATGCTTACGAAGAGATGATTCGGAACACGGCCAGCGAAGAGGCTCCGTGGTACGTGGTTCCGGCGGATAACAAATGGTTTACGCGGCTGGTGGTTTCGACCGTGCTGGTCGACACGCTGGAGGATCTTAAATTGGCGTTCCCGAAAGTGGCCGATGCGAAGCGCAAGGAGTTGGAAGCGGCGAAGAAGATTCTCCTGGCGAAGAAGTGAAGATCGCCACCTGTTGTTCCGATGGAGATCCTTCCCTTCGCCCGAAAAGCGGCTCCGGTCAGGATGACAATCTACATTGGTATTTGAAAATTGGAAGAGACTCTGCATTATCAAGAACGCAGTCGCTTGAACATTTCTGGTTCTTTGCAGCAAATGGCTGCAGCGATTACCATAGCGCGTTGTTCACTTCTTCCCCGGAGAAAGCTTAAACATGGGCTCAGATAGCTTTTGCACGCAGGTTCGTCTGTTTGCGCGGTTGGTTTTCATAATCACATTCGCGATTTTATTTGCCAGCGCCGCTCAGGGACAGACTAAACCCGAGCGGCAATCGAAGGCGGTGAAGCCATCAGCGACTGCGCAGACTCCGCAACCCGCCGCGCAGAACGCGGCTTCAACCGCAGGCGACGCTGAAGCCGCCGAATCGTCCAAGCCCGAAGAGAAGGCTTTCAAGGGAATGAAGTATCGGCTGGTCGGGCCATTTCGCGGCGGTCGATCGCTGACGGCTGCGGGGATTCCGGGCGATCCCACGACTTATTATTTCGGAGCAACCGGCGGCGGAGTGTGGAAGTCGACCGACGGCGCCATGACGTGGTCTTCAGTTTTCGACAAAGAGGGAACGGCGGATATTGGCAGCATCGCGGTGGCGAGTTCGAATCATAACGTGCTTTATGTAGGCACGGGCGAAGCGTGCATTCGCGGAAACATTTCGCACGGCGACGGAGTTTATCGGACGCTCGATGGCGGCAAGACCTGGAAGAACGTGGGGCTGCGCGATTCGCGCGCTATCGGCAAGGTGATTATCAATCCGACGAATCCTGACATCGTGTTCGTTGCGGCGCTGGGACATCCTTACGGTCCGAACACGGAGCGCGGCATTTTCCGCACCACCGACGGCGGCAAGACCTGGGAAAAAGTTCTCTACAAAGACGAAAACACCGGCGGAATCGATGTGGCGTTCGATCCGCATAATCCAAACATTCTGTTCGCGGCGCTGTGGCAGGCGCGGCGCACTTCGTGGAGCATGACGAGCGGAGGGCCAGGGAGCGGCTTGTATCGTTCGGCCGACGGCGGCACGACTTGGAAGCGACTGGAAGAACACGGGCTGCCCAAAGGGCCATACGGAAAAATCGGGGTCGCGGTGGCGGCGAATTCCGACCGCGTTTACGCGCTGATCGAGGCGCACAATCCCGACGGCGGTCTCTATCGTTCCGATGACGGCGGCGAGTCGTGGCAGTTGGTAAATCCGAGCCACAGCCTGTGGCAGCGCCCGTGGTACTACATGCACGTGATCGCCGATCCGCGCGACGAGAACGTTCTCTACATCATGAATGTCGAGGCTTACAAATCGACCGACGGCGGACATTTGTTCAACAAGGTCAAAGTGCCGCACGGCGACAATCACGGGCTCTGGGTCGATCCACAAAACACGCGACGCATGATTGCGTCGAACGACGGCGGAGTGACGATAACACTGGATGGAGGGAAAACCTGGACTCTGCAGGACAACCAGCCGACCGCGCAGTTCTATCACGTGATTACGGACTCGGCGACGCCTTATCGCGTGTATGGCGCGCAGCAGGATAGCGGCACGGTCGCGATTGCGAGCCGCAGCGACGATGGATCGATTGACCGCAGCGACTGGTACGACGTGGGCGGTGGCGAGGCGGGATACATTGCGCCCGATCCGCGCGATCCGGATGTTGTTTACGCGGCGGATTATCAGGGAAACATTACGCGCTACGACCGGCACATCGGACAGGTGAAGGCGATTACCGAGCAGCCGGAACTTTCCGATGCGCACGGAGCGGCGAACCTGGAACATCGCTTTCAGTGGACCGCGCCGGTGCTGATTTCTCCGCATGATCCCAACACGCTTTATCACGGCGGGGAGCAGTTGTTTAAAACCACCGATGGCGGCGTGCACTGGCAGGCGATCAGCCCCGACCTGACGCGGAACGATAAAGAGAAGCAGAAAGTTTCGGGCGGCAGCATTACGCTCGACGACTCCGGGACGGAATATTACGACACGATTTTCGCGCTGGCTGAATCGCCAGTCACCAAAGGCTTGCTCTGGGTGGGCACCGACGACGGGTTGATTCAGCTCACAAGAGACGAAGGAAAAACATGGGCGAACGTTACTCCGAAAGATATGCCGGAGTGGAGCCGCATCAGCCAGATTGATCCTTCGCCGTTCGATGGTGGGACTGCGTATGTCGCGGTCGATCGGCACCAGTTCGACGATTTGCATCCTTACATTTACAAGACCGGCGACTACGGAAAGACTTGGACGAAGTTGGGGCAGGGAATTCCTGATACCGCTTTTGTCCGGGTGGTGCGCGAAGATCCGAAGAAGCGCGGGCTGCTATATGCGGGCACTGAGCAGGGAATTTACGTTTCGTTCAACGATGGGGCGAACTGGCGTCCTCTGAAATTGAATTTGCCGACGACGCCTGTGCACGATCTAGTGATTAAAGATAACGACTTGGTGGTGGCAACCCATGGGCGGGCGTTCTGGATTCTCGATGACGTTTCTCCGCTGCGGCAGTACAGCGACGAAATCGCGCAGAAGGACGCTTTTCTGTACACGCCGGAGACGGCTTACCGAATTCAGGCGGGGGCGAGCGGCGAACGGCATCCTTCGAAGCGGACGGGGATGAATCCTCCGGCGGGCGCGGTGATTTATTACTACCTGAAAGATGCGCCCAAGGCGGACACCGAGGCGAGGATCGAAATTCTCGACGCGTCGGGAAAAGTGATTCGCAAGTATTCGAGCACGGAGTACAACTCCCTGGACGAGCCGCTTGATCCGGACGACAAGAAACCGGAGAAGCAGATCAAGCCGGAAGCTGGCTTGAACCGGTTCGTGTGGGACTTGCGTTATGAAGAGGCGCGGCGCGTGCCCGGCTACTACTTGTGGGAGTATGGTGCGGGTGCTCGTGGACCGGTGGCGGTGCCGGGACGTTACCAGGTGCGAATCACGGTGGGAAATCAGGCGCAGACGGCGGCCTTCGATCTGAAACTGGATCCGCGGGTGAAAGTCAGCCAGTCCGACCTGGAGGCGCAGTTTAATTTACTGCTGCAGACTCGCGACGAACTAAGCCGGGTCTATGACACGGTTAACCAGATTCAGGACGTTCGCTCGCAGCTGGCAGGGTTGAAGCGGAGACTCCCGGAGAATGCCAGCGCGAAGAACGTGGCGTCGGCGGCGGACGATCTGGAGAAAAAGCTGGTCGCGCTTCGCGAGGACCTGATCAACTTGACCATCAGCGCCAATGAAGATTCGCTGGCTTATCCTCCGCAATTGGACGCGAGGCTGGCGTATCTTGCGATGGATGTGGGTACCGCCGACTCAGCGCCGACACAGGCTGAGCAGGAAGAATTTGAGAAGCTGAAGCGGCAAAGCGGGGAATTGGTCGGACGTTGGGAGGATTTGCAGCGCCGGGATCTGGGAGCGTTCCAAAAACTCGCCGCGGAAGGCAGTTTGTCCACCGTAGTTGTGCCGCCCGCTGGCCGGTCATTTGACGAGACCGTGGCGGCGCACTGAGCAGCTTTTTCTGGGGGAAGGCGAGCCAAAAGCTTTTCCCCACTATTTTTTAGCTTTCCTATGGCGCGGGAGTTTCACGCGGCGCAGGTTTGCTCCACAGAATGTCGATCACCAGCAAGGCGGCGCCGACTACGATCGAGCTGTCTGCCAGATTGAAAACCGGCCACTGGTACTGTTTGACATAGAAGAGCAGAAAGTCGACGACGCGGCCGCTGGCGACGCGGTCCCAAAGATTTCCCACGGCGCCGCCCAGAATCAGCGAAAGCGCGATGCTTGTAATGGTGAGCGCGCGATTCTGTTTCCACAGCATGATAGAAACGATGATCATGGCGATGACGGAAAAGCCGATCAGCAGCGCCGTTTTCCAGTGTGAGGGCGAATCGGCGAACAGGCTGAAGGCCGCGCCCGTGTTTTCGGTATGCGTGAGCCGGAAAAATCCTGGGATGATCTGGATGTGGGTGTACATGGCAATGCGCGCCGCCACCAGGCGCTTGGTCCAGCGGTCGAGCAGGACGATGAGCAGCGCCAGCAGAAAATGGATGGAGCGCGCGGAGTTTGTGGTCATGATTAGCGCTGCGAATTAGCGTGGCGAATCACGGTTGCGCGTTCAAGTTCTTTCAGCACCGCGCTGCAGCGCTCGCAGACTGTCGGATAGGCTTTGTCTTCGCCCACGTGCGTCGAGTAATTCCAGCAACGGTCGCACTTGGCGCCGTCTGCCTTCTTCACCTCGACGTGCACGCCGCCGGTGCCGTTGCCGGAACCCTGGGAAAGCGTTACTGCCGAAACGATAAAGAGATAACGAAGCTGATTGGCGTAGTGCTGCAACACGGAATACAAGGGATCCGAAGCACCGATCGAGACCTGCGCCTCCAGCCCGGTGCCGATCAGCTTGTTGTTGCGAGCTTCTTCCAGGGCTTTCAGCACTTCGTCGCGAACGGAGCGCAAGGATGCCCATTCTTCATCTGACTTTGAAGCGCCGGAATCGGTGGCGGAAGCCGCACTGCCGCCCAGAATCTCCGTCGTGACGGGAAACTTCGCAAGGTGCACGCTCTCCAGGCGGTCCGCGGCTTTCGGCAGGTACGGCCAGAGCTCCTCACAGGTGAAGCTCATGACTGGCGCGAGCAGACGAACCAGCGCTTCTCCGATCCGCCAGATTGCCGTCTGTGCGCTGCGGCGCGCGTGTGACTTTGGGGCCGAGATGTAGAGACGATCCTTTAAAACATCGAAGTAAAAGGCGCTCAGGTCCACGATGCAGAAGTGGTTCACGCGGTGATAAATCTTGTGGAAGGCGAACTCTTCATAGGCGTTGCACACGTCCGTCGCGAACGAGCAGGTCTGGCGCAACATGTACTGGTCCAGGGCTTCCATCTCGGCGAACGGAACCGCATCTTTCTGCGGATCGAAATCGTAAAGATTTCCCAGCACGTAACGGAAGGTGTTGCGAATCTTGCGGTAGTTCTCGGCGACGCGCAACATCAACGCCTCGGAGCCCACCACGTCTTCGCGGAAGTCGACCGAAGCCACCCAGAGACGGACGACTTCGCCGCCGAGGCGGCCGGCAATGTCGACCGGGTCCACGTCGTTGCCGCGCGACTTCGACATGGCTTGACCCTTTTCGTCGAGCGTCCAACCGGGCGTTACCACGCCTTTGTAGGGCGGCGTGCCATGCGTGCCCATGGCGCAGAGCAGGGAAGACTGAAACCATCCGCGGTACTGATCGCCGCCCTCAAGATAAAGATCGGACGGCCAGGGATAATCCGGCTCATCGTCCACGAGCGCCAGATAACTCGCGCCGGATTCCAACCACACGTCGAAGATGTCGGTTTCTTTTTCAAACTTCGCGCCGCCGCAGTGCGGGCACTTCGTCCCTGCAGGAAGAATCGTGTCAGACTCGGGCGTGAACCATGCATCCGCGCCCGACTTCGCAAACAATTCAACAACCTTCTGATTGACTGCCTGGTCGTTAAGCGGCTTACCGCACTTCTCGCACAGGAAACACCGCGATGGGCACGCCCCACACGCGCTGCCGCGAGATGCACCAGTCGGGACGCGTCTGAATCATGTTCGACAATCGCTCTTCGCCCCACGCGGGATCCCACTTCACTTTCTTGATCTCTTCGAGAGTGCGAGTGCGCAGCGTGTCGTTCTTCGACTTGCCGCCGGGCATGGGCGTTTCCATGGAAATGAACCACTGCTCGGTCGCGCGGAAGATGACCGGATTGTGGCAGCGCCAGCAGTGTGGATAGGAATGCTCCAACTTGTCCGAGTGCAGCAACGCGCCGCGACTACGCAGGAGTTCGACGATCAACGGATTCGCCTTGAAAACGTACTGACCCGTATATTCCGGCAAGCCGTTGCGCAGGATGCCTTTCTCGTCGACGTTGCTGGTGGCGTCGAGCCCGTACTTCATTCCGGTGATAAAGTCCTCGGCGCCGTGCGACGGAGCGGTGTGGACTACGCCGGTGCCCGTGTCCATGGTGACGTAATCTGCCAGCACGCCAAGAATCTTGCGATCTAAAAATGGATGCTGAAAGTTCAGCCGCTCTAACTTCCGCCCGGGAAAGTGCGCCAGCGGCCGCGGATCGGCAAGCCCGCACTTCGCCGTGACATCGGCCGCCAGTTTCGAAGCGACGATATAAACTTCGCCGCCCGATTCCAGCGCGACATACTCTTCATCGGGATGAAACGCCACTGCCATCGATGCCGGCAGCGTCCACGGAGTCGTCGTCCAGATGATGGTCGAAACTTTTTTTCCCGCCAGCGCAGGGTCAATCTTCGCTGGATCGTCGAGCAACGCATACTTCACCCACACCGTGATGCTAGTGTGGTTTTCGTACTCGACTTCAGCCTCAGCCAGCGCGGTCTCGTCGTGCATGCACCAGTAAACGGCGCGCAGACCTTTGTAGACGAATCCGTTCTCGTAAAACGAAAAGAAGGTGGAGAGCACCACCGACTCGTACTGCGGATTCATTGTGGCGTAGGGCCGGTCGAAACGTCCGAAAACGCCGATACGCTTGAACTGGGTTCGCTGCAGGTCGAGATATTTTTGCGCATACTTCCGGCATGCCGCGCGAACGTCGACCGGCCGCATCTGCAGTTTCTTGCCGCCCAGTTCCTTGTCGACTTTGATCTCGATCGGCAGGCCGTGGCAATCCCATCCGGGTACGTAAGGCGCGTCAAATCCCGCCATGGTCTTCGATTTGACGATGAAATCCTTCAGGCACTTATTCATCGCCGTCCCCATGTGGATGGGCCCGCTGGTGTAAGGCGGTCCGTCGTGCAAAATGAAGCGCGGCGCGCCTTTCCGCGACTCGCGGATGCGCTCGTAGATGCCTGTCTGCTCCCAGCGCTCCAGCATTTTGGGCTCGTTCTGGGGCAGGTTAGCCTTCATGGGAAAGGCGGTTTTAGGCAGATTAATGCTGTCTTTGAATTCAGAGGCCAATCAGTCGAGTCTCCCAAATGATTGAATCCTTTCATTATAACGGCACAAGCGGACGGTACGTCCACGGCGCTACCATTGGTATCATCGGCAGTTGAGTTAAGCGCGGCTAAGGGTCCACGTCAGGAAGGCGGTCGGCTACACGGAATTAGAAAAGGGACATGTCTCTCGGGCTGTTGCCAGGTGAAGCGAAATGCACTGTCGGAATCATTCCGGTCGAGGTACAATTTCAGGCAGGAAGCAGTATGGCTCGATGCGTCGATGGGCGGCCCTGTGGGTCGCCATTTAAATCGGCCTAAATCGAAGCAACTCACCGGGTGTGTCGCACATCTCTGTAAAGAAGGCGTAACCCGGATTTCGCCTGGGAAAAAGCCGTAGAAATTGCGGCGCATTTGCAAGGACGACCAGACGGGAATTATGGGATCCCAATCGATCAATCCGAACTCTCCACACGAGCCTGAGCTGAATCTCCTCATCGCCGACAAAGGTTTTGAAGAGCCCCTCTACAAGTCACTGTTCCGCGGATTGGACGAATTCTTCTTCCCGAAGAAACTGCCGCCTCTTGTTCTCGAATCGAAACCGGAACCGGTCAAAAATATTTGGGGCTTCTACGATAATCGTAGAACGGGCGCTCTGGGTGCGACCGGTGTGCACGTACTTATTATTGCAATTCTGGTAGTCGGCACGATAATCGGACGGCGTGTGGTGAAAGCCGTGGCTGCGCCTCGTCCGACAGTTACTCTTGTCGACCCCAGCGATCTGCCGGCGTTGAAGCCCTCCAAGACACAAGTGGGCGGGGGCGGTGGCGGCGGTGATCGCGACGTGCTGCAGGCAACTCGCGGCAAACTGCCGAAGTTTTCGATGACGCAAATCACGCCTCCGGTCGTAGTCGTGCGCAACGAGCATCCGAAGCTGGCTGTCGAACCTACGGTAGTGATTCCACCGCAGGTGCAGTTGGCTTCGAATAACATGCCCAATCTCGGCGACCCTATGTCGCACGCGATTTTGCCCTCGAATGGAACCGGTTCAGGCAGCGGCATTGGGTCGGGCAGCGGCGGCGGTGTCGGATCGGGCAAAGGCCCGGGCTTTGGCCCTGGTGAAGGCGGCGGCACCGGTGGAGGCATTTTTCACGTGGGTGGGGGAGTTTCTCCGCCGCGCCAGATTTATGCGCCTGAGCCGGAATTCTCCGAAGAAGCCCGCAAGGCGAAATACCAGGGTGTGTGCACGCTTGGCTTGGTGGTGGGAACCGATGGACGCCCCAGCAACATTCGCGTGCTGAGCAGCCTGGGCATGGGCTTGGACGAGAAGGCGATTGAGGCCGTGAGGACCTGGAAGTTTGAGCCTGCGATGAAAGACGGACATCCGGTTCGCGTCGAGATCGCGGTCGAAGTCGACTTCCATCTGTACTGAGATTCGTCGTAGCGCCGCCATAGTGGCGGTGTCTGGCCGCGACATCGTTTCCACTGGCAATGTCTTAAATCCTCCGCAGCACTGCCAGGTGAAGCGTGCTGCGCGTTACAGAATCCCAATCGTTCGTAGAGTGCGACGGCGCGCGCATTATCCTCGCGCACATGTAGAAACGGAATCTCCCCGCGCTCCCGGACTCCCCGCATGATTTCTTCCATCAGCAACGTCGCATATCCCCTGCCGGTATGTTGCGGATGCGTGCACACGGCACTCACCTCTGTGTAACCCGGAACTTTCAGGCGCTCGCCCGCCATAGCAACCAGCTTCCCTTCCGAGCGAATGCCGACGTAGGCTCCCAGTTCGTGGGTGCGCATTCCAAACGGGCCGGGCTTGGTCAAGGTCGCAAGGTCGACCATTTCGGCGGCGTCCTCTTTGCCGAGCGGCACGAGCTCCGGCGTGGAGTCGAATTGCGTTGTGTGGCCATCACCGTTTTCGCAGACCATCTCAAACAGCGGAGCTCCCGCTATCAGTTCCCATTCAGGGCGAGGTTCGTAGGGGTTGTCAAGAAACACGGCGGCCGTGCCTCCAACGCCCGCCAATTCCCCTAAGTCGGCGAAGCCCTGCGCGCTGGGTTCCTCGAACGCGCACAGCGACGTCACCTCACGAACGAAGCGCCGCGCCTGTCCGGAGCACTCCGCGAATTGCGCCTGCCGCGTGGTGAGCGCCCGCCAGATAACGTTATCGAGTGCGTGCATAATCAAGCAGCGGTTGATCCGTATTTGATTTCAGCAGGGGCCTGAAAGATGCTGCGAGGCTTCGGCGCCCGAAGGGGGCGCAATCTGAATACCCGCACGGAAGTGCCGGTGGGAGGGAAGATAAAATTCGAAACAATCCAGCAGGGGCGGCACAGAATCAAGCTCACAGCTTGCTCAGGAAATCCGTAATCTCCGGCTCGGTCCAGTCCACCGCGCCAATGAACTTGCGGCGCATCACGCCCTTGCGGTCGATGATGAAAGTTTCCGGCCAGCCGTGCGTCCCATACAACTCCGGCGTCTTCTGCGCTGGGTCGCGCACGGTCAACAGGTCGATCCCGTGCTGCTTCAGGAATTGCCGGTAAGCGTTCTCGTCGACATCGATACTCACCGCCACAACGGTGATGCCCTTGGCTTTCATGCGGCGTTGCATCTCCACCAGCGAAGGCATTTCCTCCACGCATGGCGGACACCAGGTCGCCCAAAAATTCAGCACCACCACTTGGCCGCGAAGTTGGTTAAGGTCGACGGTGCGATCGGAATCCTGGACCGCGAACTCCGGGGCGTTGGTTCCAATGCGCGGCGGTCGCGTTCCGCTGTAGCAGCCCGAAAGCGCAAGCAGCGCGAGACTGGCGAAAACCGCGGATGGGAACTGAGCTAGGCGTGACACATAGCTATAATAATAGATTCGAGGCCGGAATTATTAATTATGACTGCGATGGAGCCCGACGCACCGCCAACGGTATCGGTAATTGTTCCCGCGCGCAATGAGGAAGCCTGCCTCGGCGATTGTCTCCAGTCGCTCGGCGCGCAGACCGGTGTTGAGTTTGAAATTATTGTGGTCGACGACCATTCGACCGACCGAACCCGCGAGATCGCGCAGTCATTTTCCCGCGACAAGCTTCGCGTGATCGAGGCCGGACCGCTGCCTGATGGCTGGACTGGCAAGAATAATGCCGTCACCTGCGGCGTTCAGCAGGCTCGCGGCCAGTGGTTCCTGTTTACCGACGCCGACACAGTACATCTACCCGGATCGCTGGCCCGTGCTCTGGCGGAGGCGCGCGACAACAACGCCGAGTTGCTGTCTTATTCGCCCGAGCAGATTGCCGTAACTTTCTGGGAGATGGCTGTGTTGCCCGTGGTCTTCGCGGAACTGGCGCGACAATATTCCCCGTCGGTGGTGAGCGATCCCGCTTCGCCCGTTGCCGCCGCCAATGGCCAGTTCATCCTTGTGCGCCGCGATGCGTATGAAGCTGTCGGTGGGCATGCGGCAATCGCTGGGGACATTCTTGAAGACGTGGTCCTCGCTCGCGCCGTGAAACGATCGGGCCGCAGGATTCGTTTCCGTTACGCGCCCGACGCCGTCCGCACCCGCATGTACCGCAACTATCGCCAGCTTCGCGATGGATGGACGAAAAATCTGGCGTTGTTGTTTCCTAACCCAGGCTGGCTTGCCGTGAAGACGCTGGCGCTGTGGATACTCCCGTGGGGACTTCTGCTGTGGCCATTACTCTCGCCCTTCGGCGGTCCTAAGCTTGTGAGGCATTCGTGGTGGCTCGTTCTTTGTAGTCTGGCGTTCGCACGCAACTTCGGAAGGCTCAGGCGCGCTAACTTCGACAAAGCCATGGAATTGCTCGGTGCGCTCTTTGGCATGCCCATGTTCGCCTATCTGCTGCTGCGCTCGAAGCGCGCACACGCTAAAGGCAGCGTCGGCTGGAAAGGCCGCACCTATTCCGACAAACCCGCTGCACTCGCAACTGGCCACTAACAACTGAACTGAGCCCTATGGTCTATTTAACCCGCAAAGCCGAATTTTCCGCCTCGCACTATTATCACAATCCCGACTTCTCTCCGGAAGAGAACCGGCGCATCTTCGGAAAGTGCAACAATCCGAACGGCCACGGCCACAACTACACTCTGGAAGTCACCGTGAAGGGCGAAGTCGATCCCCGCTCCGGCTTCGTGGTCGATCTCAAGCAACTCAAGGAAGTGATGCACCACGAAGTGCTCGACGCCATGGACCACCGCTTCCTCAACAAAGAAGTCCCGGAATTTTTCACGCGGATTCCGACCACAGAAAATCTGGCGATCGCTGTCTGGCAGCGCCTGGAAACGAAACTTCAAAAAGCCCGACTGCACCGCGTTCGCGTCTACGAAACCCCAGACCTGTTCGTCGACTTCTACGGAGAGGAGTAGAAATGCATTGTTGATTTTTGATTGCTGATTGCTGATTAAAACACGCGGTCTGAAGTGAAGTTGAAGTGTTGGGTTTCAATCATCAATCAGAAATCAACAATCAGCAATCGCCCTATGAAAGCTCATCTCACCCGCCGCTATCGCTTCTCCGCATCGCATCGCCTGCACAGTGAGGAAATGTCCGTCGACGAAAATCGCGCGACCTACGGCAAGTGCAACAATCCCTACGGGCATGGCCACAACTACGCACTCGAAGTCACGGTCAGCGGCCAGGTCGATCCGGCCACCGGCATGGTGTGCAATCTCGTCGATCTCGATGACGCAGTCGAAAGGGAAGTGCTTTCGCGCTACGATTTGTCGAATTTGAATACGCTGCAAGAATTTGCCCAGGTTGTGCCCACCACGGAAAATCTTTCAATGCAGATCTACGAAATATTGCAGCGCGGCTTTGCCCAGGCGCATCTGGAAAGAGTGAGATTGGAAGAAACCATGATGAACTCCTTTGAATATGCGGGAGAGAGTGAACCGCGGCACTGAGCTCAGCGGTTCAGAGTTTTGCAGGGAAGGAACCCGGCAACTTTATGAAACCAACATCGCTCGAACAGTCGAAAGAAGCACCCACCCTTACCAGTGCCACGTTTGAAAATCTGGTTCACGAGATGCTCGTGCGCCTGGGTGAAGATCCTGAGCGCGAGGGCCTGGCCGACACGCCCGAGCGGGTTCACAAGGCGATGAAGTTTCTCACTAAGGGTTACCAGGAAGATCCTGAGGCGCTGCTCAAGGGTGCGCTGTTCACGGTGAATTACGACGAGATGGTCATCGTCAAAGACATTGAAGTGTTCAGCCTGTGCGAGCACCACCTGCTTCCGTTTTTCGGCAAAGTGCATGTGGCCTACATTCCCAATGGCCGGGTAATCGGCCTCAGCAAAATTCCGCGCTTGATCGAATTGTTTTCGCGCCGCCTGCAGATTCAGGAGCGACTCACCACGCAGATCGCCGAGACCATTCAGAAAGTGATCGAACCGCAGGGCGTGGGCGTCGTGATCGAGGCGCGCCATCTGTGCATGATGATGCGCGGCGTCGAGAAGCAGCACTCGGCTGCAGTCACGTCGTCGATGCTGGGCTGCTTCCGCAACGAGGAAGAAACGCGCTCTGAATTTCTCTCCCTGATCCGCCAGCGCCCCAACGGCGTGTAAGCATCCACCCGGGTGCTCCGCCATTCTCGCGATTTGTGCGGGCGGGGGTGGGGTTTTTGAATTGCAGCACGTAGAAATTTGGAGCCTATGATGTAAGATTCGTCAGTCGTTGCACGCCCCATCGTGACGAAACAATCCTCAAGTAACGCATTAAGGTCAAAAAAGCCGCTACGCGGCCAAGTCGCTCTCGTCACTGGAGCTTCACGTGGAATTGGACTGCAAATCGCACGCGCGTTGGCCGTCGCAGGCTGCAATCTGATCCTGACCGCTCGCAGCGAATCGGGCTTTGCGCGCGTGAGCAGGGAACTCGCGTCCACGAAGGTTCAAATACTCGCCTATGCATGCGACGTCCGCGATCCCCACTCGGTCGACGCTTTGTTCCGCGCCGCACGCCGACGGTTCAATCGCCTCGACATTCTCATCAACAATGCCGGCATTGCACATTCCAATCTTCCGGTGGAGAAGCTTCCATTTCCGGTGTGGAAAGATGTTCTCGAAACTAACCTTGACGGAATGTTTCTGGTCACGCAAGCCGCGCTGGCCATGATGAAGCGCGGCAGCACAATCGCAAACAATCTGTCGATTGCGGCCACGCGCGTGTTCGCCGGCTCTGCCGCATACAACGCGTCCAAGCACGGAGCGCTGGGCCTCACCAATACTCTGCGCGAAGAACTTCGTCCGCGTGGAATCCGCGTGATTGCCCTGCTTCCGGGAGCGACGGATACAGATATTTGGAGGACTCTGTGGCCGCAAGCTCCCCGCCGCAAAATGATGTCCGCTGCAACCGTTGCGGCATCCGTGGTTCAAGCGATTCTTCTCCCCGCGAATGCCACAGTGGAGACTTTGGAAATCCTTCCCACCGTCGGCACGCTGTAAAATCCCTGAGTCTAACTGCAATGGCGCGACCTTCGCGTCGAGCTCTGAGGTACAATGCTGACCGCTACTCACCTGTGGAGGAAATTACAATGTTGAAAGCCCCATTCGTAGCCGCTGCGATCCTGGCCGCCGCCATCCTAACCGTTCCGGCGGGAGCGCAGGATGCGATGAAAAAAGACGCCCCCGTCAAAGCGCCCGACAGCCCTTCGAAAGTCGTACTTGATTCGTGGAACGACATCGGTCGCAAACTCATCGCCATGGCGGAAGATTTTCCGGAAGACAAATTTGATTTCAAGCCCACGCCGGCCCAGCGCTCGTTTCGCGAGCAACTGCTCCATGCCGCCGGAGCCAACTACTATTTCATCAACCCGGCAATGGGCAAGAAGGGTCCGGTTGACGAGAATCCCAAAGCCGATCAATACAAGACGCGGGCTGACCTGGTAGCGTTCGTCAAAAAATCATTCACTGACGGGGCCGCTGCCATTCAAGCAAAGGGCGACAAAGGAATGAATGACCTGATAGTCGATCCCTTCAGCCACCAGCAGGTTCGTGTCTACGATTTTGCTTATGGATTCATCGAGCACGCCGGGGAGCATTACGGGCAATTGGTGGTCTACTACCGCCTGGCTGGGTTGGTGCCACCGGAGTCACGTCCGAAGAAATAACCGCGATCGAAGGATGCCTACCTAAGCCCGATCGAGGGGTGACCCATTTCTCGCGCGTTCGTGCGCGAGAAGTGGGGATTCGCTTCGAAGGAAAAAGCCTCTAAGAATACGCGTACGGATTCCGTCTGCGCCGTTCGGGAAACAGCTTGATCAGCACCATCCCTGACACAAATCCCCCAATGTGCGCCCAGAAAGCCACGCCCCCCACATCGCGCCCCGTCTGCGCAGCAACCGCCAGCATGGCAGTCCCATTGAAGAACTGGATGACAAACCATTCTCCCAGCACCACCCACGCCGGCAAATACATGACGAACACGAAAAACCAGGTCAGTACCCGCGCTCGCGGATAGAGCAGAAAATACGCCCCCAGCACCCCCGCAATCGCCCCGCTCGCTCCCACCATCCCGAGATGAGACTGCGGGTAGATCGCAATTTGAGCCGTGTCGGCAAGCAACCCCACCAGCAGATAAAACGTGAGGTACTTGAAATGTCCCAGATAGTCCTCAACGTTATCGCCGAAAAGGAAGAGGAACCACATGTTGCCCAGCACATGCTGCCAGCCTTCGTGCAGGAACATGGCAGTGAAGAAGGGAACTATCTTCTGCGCGAAGCTGTAGTGTGCATTCCAGACATGGGCCGGCACTAAAGCGAACTGATCGAAAAGCTCCTTGAGCCCTGCGCGGCTGAGTTGCAACTCGAACAGAAAAACAACAATGTTGAGCGCAATCAAAAACCAGTTCACAAATGGCGTGCTATACCTTGGCTGATCGTCTTTGAGGGGAAGCATGAGAGACTGTGTGGGTCAGAAGAATCTGGTGATTGTGTATTCAGTAGTCGTAAGTCGCAAGGCGAAAGCAGCCCGCTCTTAAGTTATCAAATTTCTCAATTATCAAATTACAAATCTTCCTCATGAACGGCGTCCTCATTATCGATAAACCGGCGGGGTTGACCTCGCACGACGTGGTCAACCGCGCCCGCCGCATTCTGCAAGAGCGCTCGATCGGGCATCTGGGCACACTCGATCCCATGGCGACGGGCGTTCTGCCGCTGGTCGCGGGTGCCCTCACACGGCTGGCCCAGTTCTACACGTCGTCCGAGAAAACTTACGAAGGCACAGTGAGGTTTGGCTTTGCCACCAATACCTATGACGCCGAGGGCGAGCCGACTACCAGTGTGCAAACGGTCAGCTTGCGCGCGGAAGACGTGGAAGCAGTTGCCACCCGTTTCCGAGGCGTACTCGAACAGACTCCCCCGCCCTTCTCCGCGAAGAAAATTAACGGCGTTCCGGCCTACAAACTGGCGCGCAAGCAGCAAGAGGTTGTGCTCGAGCCCGTGCAAGTTGAGATCAAAGAGTTCGTCATTCTCAGCGTGAACGTCGATCGCGTCGGTTTTCGCGCCCGCGTCGCCTCTGGCACCTACATGCGTTCGGTGGCGCACGAAATGGGCAGGGAACTGGGCTGCGGCGCGCATCTGGAGTCGCTGCGGCGAACCTCGGCGGCAGAGTTCAATCTCGAAGATGCGCACACCCTGGAAGAAGTTGCAGCCGCGGCCGGCGGTTCATCCGGTCTCGACGATCTCTTCATCCATCCGCGCAAGTTGTTGCCCCAGTTTCCCTCGGTCACCGCCGACGAGTCGACAACCGCCCGCATTCGCAGCGGACGCACTGTCAATCTTTCTGACTTTTCCCGCGCCCGCCAGGTCAAAGTCTTCAGCGGACAAAGGGAATTGATCGCCATCGCAACCCGCGTAGCGGGCACGCTATTCCATCCAAAAATCGTGCTGTGCGGAGCCGAGGCTTCGGTGCAGATGTGATTCGCTTTATCGCCTAGAATGTCGCCCTGCCTTGACGGCTTCCACTCAGCCCTTTAGTGTGTCGATACGCCAACGATGAAACTCTCCGTAGTCATGCCCGTCTATAACGAGCAGGCCACCCTGAAGCAAGTGGTCGAACGCGTTTTGGCGGTGCCGCTCGAGATCGAATTGATCTGCATCGATGACGGATCTACCGATGGCTCGCGCGAAATTCTGTCGGAGATCCCGTCTCATCATCCCAAGGTACGCGTCCTGCTGCAGCCGAAGAATATGGGCAAGGGCGCCGCCCTTCGTCGCGGTATCCAGGAGGCGACCGGAGACTTCGTCATCATTCAGGACGCCGACCTCGAGTACGATCCGTCCGATTATGCTGCCATGCTCGTGCCGCTTATCGAAGGCAAAGCCGACGTGGTCTACGGATCGCGCTTCCTCGGATCGGGGCCGCACCGCGTACTTTATTTCTGGCACTCCGTGGGTAATTCGGTGCTGACTCTGATCTCGAACGCTCTGACCAACATGAATATGACGGATATGGAGACCTGTTATAAAGCCTTTCGGCGCGAAATCCTGCAGTCGATTCCGATCGAGGAAGACCGGTTTGGCTTCGAGCCGGAAATAACCGTAAAAATCGCCAAGCGCCGCTTGCGCGTTTACGAGGTCGGTATCAGCTATTGGGGACGTACCTACGAGGAAGGGAAAAAGATCGGGTGGAAAGACGGATTCCACGCCCTGTGGTGCCTATTGAAGTACACAGTTACGGCAAGTTGAGCCCTCGGTTTGAATCGCACCCATATTCAATGTCCGATAACAGGTATTATGTAAAGTAGTGACGAAGCGTCCCGATCAGTCAATGACTTCGACCGTCCCTTCGGTTCCCCAGGCACCAATTCCCTTGTCCAGCGTCGCCAGCTTTCCTCGATGATGAACCGCAAGACCGACCAGATAAGCATCGGTGATTTGGTTGTGCCCCGTGAGTCGTACGCTCCTGGATTTCAGAGCTTCTCCAAGCGAAATTGCGTCCGGCCAAAAGTGATGGCTTGGAAGCTGCAAATTCGATTCCAAGACTTGCAAAGCATTCACCGGTGTCAACGCGTTGGCTGAGAAGGCGGGATTGCTTAGGATCCTTATGAATGCCGCTTGGGTAAACGGACACGTTGCCCATCCCGCCCGCGAATGGCGCGCGAACCATCTTCCAACCCGGTCATGGAATTGGTGTTCAGGCCAGGCCAAGGCGATAAGTACATTGGAATCTAACAGGAAAGGAGCCACCTAAATCTCGTCTTCAAGCAATTGTTTCACTTTTTCTGAGGTGACCTCCCCAGATTTTTCCGGCAGAACCACTACATGGAAGCCGTGCACCAGACGCGTCTGCACTGGAGCCTCCAAGCCCCGGCGGAGCAGTTGCGAGGCTGCTTTTCCTAACGGTACCGACCGGGTTTCGGCGTAACCCTTGAGGAGGTCCATTACGTCATCATCCAGATTAAGGGTGGTTCTCATGGCACAGAATGATGCCATATTTAGGCTGTGATGTCAAGATGCGACGATAAGCATCAAATGGCACAAGCGACATCACCTTCAATTCAGCTACATCTTGTACTTGCCCATGTCGTCGTCGTTTAAACCCTCGAGGTATTTCCTCAGCTCCTCGCTGGTCACGCGGTCGGAGGCGTTCGACGCGAGTTTCGAAGTCTTCAGCACCACATCTTCGACGAAGATGGGACAATCCACCCGCAGCGCCAGGGCCAGTGCATCCGATGGGCGCGAATCGATGCTGATGACCTCCCCGCCCCGTTCGAGCCAGATGACCGCATAAAAGGTGTCCTCGCGGAGCTCCGTTACCACGACCTTGTGCACCTGCGTTTCCAGCCCAGTTAAGACGTTCTTGATGAGATCGTGGGTCATGGGCCGCGGCGTGCTTACCTTCTCCATCTCCAGCGCGATTGCGTTTGCTTCGTAGACGCCCACCCAGATCGGCAGGACCGTGTCGCCGCCAACGTCCTTCAACACCACGATCGGCATATTGGAAACGGGATCCATTAACAGGCCGCGGATTGTCATTTCTACTTCCATGGCGAGCTCCTGATATTTGCCACTTATACCACCATTTCGCCGAGAAGGCTGTTGGGAAAACTGCCGGTTACGATCACCGGCGCGTAGTTTCCTGCTTTAGGAAGTGCGTTCTGCGGGGCCGTAAAATTCAGCGTTTTATTGTGCGAAGTTCGTCCAATCCATTGGGCGCGAGCTTCATTCCTACCTTCAACCATTACTTCACACTTCGAGCCTATATATTTCTTGTATCGAACGCTTTGGATCTCACGCTGGTGCGCCATCAAAACTTCGAGCCGGCGCGCTTTCTCCTGGTCCGGAATGGCGTCTTCCATTTTGAGCGAGGGCGTGTTCGGGCGCGGCGAATATTTGAAGGCGAATACGGCGTCGAAGCCAACCTCGTCGAGCAGGCTGAGAGTCTCCGCGAAATCCTCTTCGGTCTCACCGGGAAAACCAACGATCACGTCGGTGGTGATGCTGATTTCGCGCTTCGCGGCCTTCATCCAGGCGATGCGCTCCAGGTATTGCTCGCGCGTGTAAAGGCGCTGCATAGCTTCGAGCACGCGCGTCGATCCGCTCTGCACGGGCAGATGGACGTGGTCACAAAGCGTGGGCACGGCATCGATCGCGTCGACAATGTCGCGTCCGAAATCGCGCGGATGCGACGTGGTGAAGCGCACGCGCCGTATGCCGGGAACTTCTCCCACCGCCGCAAGCAATTCGGCAAACGATTTCTTCTTGCTGAGATTGCTGGTTGAATCCTTGTAGGAATTCACATTCTGCCCGAGCAACTGAATTTCGGTGTAGCCGAGATCGGCCATCTGGCGCGCTTCGGCGAGCACCGACTCTGAAGTCCGGCTGCGCTCCTTGCCGCGCGTGTAGGGCACTACGCAATATGCGCAGAACTTGTCGCAGCCTTCGATGATGGTGATGTATCCGCGATGCGGGTTGGTGCGGGCGGTGAATTCGGTCTCGAAGCAGGCGTCGGTCTCACGGTCGTCAAGGCCAGTGATGCGAACCAGATTGTCGGCCTCCGGCTTGCGCTTTCCCGACTTCCCTGCTTCCTGCAGGGCGCTTTCCAATTGCGCGTTTTCCAGATTCGCCAGCATGGTCGGCAAGTTCCGATACGACGCCGATCCGCATACCAGCGACACCCACGGCGCGCGCTCGAAAATCTTTTCGCCTTCCTGTTGCGCAACGCAGCCCAACACGCCAAACGTCTTGCCCTGCTTTTTGTATTTCTTGTAATCGGCGAGCCGGTTGAACACTTTCTGCTCGGCCTTGTCGCGGATGGAACAGGTGTTGTACAGAACCAGGTCGGCTTGCTCGACCGTCTCGACCTGGCGATAGCCTTCATGCAGCAAGGTGCCAATGACTTTTTCGGAGTCGTGGACGTTCATCTGGCACCCGAAGGTCTCCAGGTAAAACGTCTTCGGCGGCGAATCTTTTCGTGAAACTTCCTGCGGAACTCCAGACATATTAGGAAGTATAACGCGGCGACGCCGCGAAACCGCGTCGCTCCGGCAGAACATACTAGTCACACGGACTTTCGGTCTCGGCAGTGTGTCTAGCGGCCGCTGACCGGCGTTCCCTGCGATTCGTGCGAATGATGTAGAGCATAAATAAAACCACCGCCAGATTCCCGACGAAGACAGCAACGCGGAGAGCGGTCACTCCCCGCAGAAGTTCGCGAACTTCGAGCGGCATGAGCAGCGCGCCAGAAACCAGCGCAACCCACTCCGCCCAGGTGCGGCATCTCCACAAGCCATAGGCTTCGGTGAAACGGAGCATCGCATAAGCAAAGGCAATGCGGGCTGCGGCCCAGAGTCGCGCATCCGTCGCATTGTCGGCGAAGTCGAGAAAGAGTTGGGCGGAATGACGGTCGGTGCTGACGTGAAACAGCGCCAGCAAGCTCTCGGCATAAAGCCACACATCCTTGTGGACCAACGCCAGCGCGCAGAATCCCATCAACAGTACGAAGACGCCTTTGAAGAATTCGAACGTTCCCACGGCTTGCAGGACTCGTCGCTGGCGGCTGTGCGCAACAGGCTTGGTCGCAACGTGCATGAAGGGTAACTAAGTGCAGACTACCACGGTGGATAAACTCCGCACATACAGGACTTCCCTGCCCTCGTGCATTCTTGATCCGCCTTACCAGCGTAACTGGAATCGGCCCCGAGATCATGCCACGCTGAGGGCGGGAGATGAATATGCGAAGAATCCTTGCTCATCTATGCGTTGCGACTTGGCTGGTTGGCGCAGCTTGTGCTCAGGAGACCGCGGCGGCTCCGCAAACTGCGCGCCAAGCCTTGATCGAAATGTTTTTCAGCAAGACCTCCGGGACTCTCGTCAAGCATCTACCCTCGGCCACTCGCGCCGCTCTCGAAAAGGCGGGCCAACTGGCGGCCTTGCAGCAGTATTCGGCGATGGCCGGCCAACTGGAGACGCAGGGCCAGAACATTAAGACGTTTGAGACCGGCGCGGTGCTCTTGAGTGCGGAGAATTCCAAGACCGATCAGAAGTTTGAAATCACGGTCGAGAATGACGCCCTGCGAGGCGATCAGGACAATATCGAATTGTCATTTCAGGTTTACAAGAACGGACAGGCGCAGCGCACGCCCTTCATGCCGCAGATGACAGTTTTGATGAAGCAGGAGGCGCAAGTCTGGACGTTGAATGAAATCTCAGTCACTGTTCACTTGCCGCTTGCCGATCCTGACTTTCTGAAAGCCATGACCGAAAAAATGACGCCACAATCCGGCGCTGCCATGGGTTCGCGCCCGGGAGTTGCCGGGCAGGCCGCCGGCAGCGACGCGAGCGTGGTGGCCGCGATGCGAACAATTCTTACTGCCGAAGTGACTTACTTCAGCACTTACCCGACTGTCGGCTACACCTGCTCGCTTTCTAGTTTGGACGGTTTCGGAGGCGGCCAGCCCAACGAGCATCAGGCCATGCTAATCAACAGCGGGCTGGCGAGCGGCAAGCGCTACGGTTTTGTGTTCAACCTATCGGGCTGCACGGGAGCGCCGGCTAGCAGCTTTCAGCTCACGGCCGCACCCAACGGAAACACCTACGGACGGAAGGCGTTTTGTGCCGATCAGTCGGGAGTGATCCGGTCTTCGAGCGACGGCAATGCCGCAACCTGCGTGGCCAGCGGGACTCCGCTTCAGTAAAAGCGGAGTCCGCCGCGCCTGTTACGTTAAACACTCCCATGCAGACACGGCTGTTTCCAGCTTTCAGCCGCGCCTGAACACACATTCTAGGTTCTCTAGAATGCCGCCGCATCGACGGCGACGACTCTAACCGCCGTGGGCTGAGGACGCAGCAGCAAATAGAATGCGGCGACGTGCGTGATCATCAGTAACGGCACGTAGATGATCGGGATCGCGTACGCGGCGCCCATCTGTCCCGGCACCTCAGGAAGGCCAACCCGAACGGCGTGGTAATAGTCGAGCGATGAGATCTACCACCCCGACGAGATTAAAGGCGACCACGAACAGCCAAAAGAGCGGACGTATCCTTACCGTGAGAAGCGCGAGGATAGCAAGCACTCCGGTTGCCAGGTCCCAGTAGGCGGCGAACGTGGCAAAGCTCGCAGGCAGAGTGCCGACCACGCCCGGAAGAATAAAGACGAGCCCGAAGAAGCGGAAGCTGTGCAGCGTAGCAATGGCTCGATGCGCTGCGACCAGGATCCATTGACTTGAGCCTGGGCCAGCAGATACGCGCGGAAGCAAAGCAGCCACGCGACATAACCTAGAATGAGATGCAGATTGAAGATGATTGTCGGCGACATTTGGGTCTCCTCTCGGTTGATGGGTTCTTACGGAGTGTTGCTCTTGCACTGGTACCACCGGGTACCATACGTTAGACGTGGCTGCAAGAGAAAGGTTTCATCGCACAAGCAATAAAAGTCTCTCAATCCTTGCGCTCACGGTGGTACTATACGGTACCAGTGTTACGCAAGAGAGTGATGGCTAGGGCATCGGTGTCAAAACGCCGCCAGAAAGGCGAAGACGAGACCAAGGTACGCGAACGCATCCTTGAGGCGGCCTTTGCGGCGTTCATGAAGAGCGGCTACGCAACGACCAGCACGCTTGAGATCGCAACGCGCGCGCGTGTTTCGAAGCGAGAGCTTTACGGCTTGGTTGGCAACAAACAGGAAATGCTGATCGCCTGCATCAGTGAGCGCGCCAAGCGACTGAACGTGCCCGCGGACCTGCCCGTGTTGCGCGATCGCGAGACCCTGCAGAAGATGCTGGCTTCTTTCGGGACGAAACTCGTCCACGAGATCAGCGACCCCACCGTCATTGCTGTATTCCGACTGGCGATCGCCGAGGCGGTCCAGTCCCCCGAAGTGGCGCGTGCGCTCAACTCTATAGGGCGCGAGGCAAGCCGCGCCGCCTTGCGCAACATCATGGCCCGAGCCCAGGCGTCCGGACTGCTGGCGGGCCGTCCAGCCGAACTTGCAGCGCAGTTTGCCGGACTGCTTTGGCGCGATTTAATGGTCAGCCTTCTGCTCGGCGTCGCCGAGCGACCGAACCCTCGCGAAATCGCGGAACGTGCCCGCGATGCCGCAGCCGCCTTCCTGCAACTTCATCCGCCGCCGAAGGAACACTGTGCCTCAATAGACGTCCTCGCGGCCGGCTCAACGGGCAAAGGCGAGTTCCTGCGCGCTAAGACTGCTTCTTTCGGATGGCGGCGCGCAACTCGGCAACGATTTCCTGCGATGCCTTCATCGCCTCAGCATGCTGGTTTACGTTGAATGAGATTGCACCTACCCGCGCGTGGCCGCCGCCACCGTAGCGCTCGCAGATGCGCGCCAGATTCACCTCGGGTTCCTGCGGCGCCCACGGATTCGATCCCACCGACACTTTCACGCGAAAACTGCTCTTGCTGAGCCCCACGCTGTAGACGGATTCCGGATGGAGGTAATACGGAATGAATTTATTGTAGCCTTCTAAATTGTGATCGCTGACATCGAAGAAAATCGTGCCGTCTTTGCACTCGGTGCGCTGTTCGAGAATTCCAATCGATAGTTCGTGCCGCTTGAGAAGTGGCGGAAGCAGCGGCGCCACGAAAGGTTCTTCGAGAATTTCAGCCAACGATTTTGTTGCGAGTAACGGAATCAGGTTGGGCACAAAACCGTGATCCGGCGCCGACTCGATGACCATGGTGAGTTTCATGGCAGGCGCTTTCATCTCCACCGCGGTCTTGGCATCGGGATAAAGCGCGCCGTCGATTATGTCGGTCCAGTGCACCAGGTCCGCCACCGGCGAGGGATCGAAGCCAAAGCGCTGCTGCGCGATCATGGCAATGAAACTGGTGCAGGACTTGAAATCGGGATCGTAGAATTTGCGGTTGCTCTGGTCCTGCTCGAAATGCTCGGCGTCGGCCGGCGACAGAAACGCGCTTTCGTGATGATCGAACCACCACGTGATCTTGGGCGAGCTGGAGTATTTGAAATCGACAATGGCATTCTCTTCGCCGTCGAATTGCTTTTCGTCGAACAGCGCGCCCGCGCGATGCACCAGGCCGGTGAATTCGAATTCGGCGTCCTCGCGAATGCGCTCGCGATAGAAGCGGGAAAACAGCGCGGCGGAAGAAGCTCCGTCAAAACACTTATCGTGATAGAAGACCCGAACTTTCAAAGAATGCCCCTGTCGCCCAACAGATTCCCTTCGGCCGAAAACCACGCTGCTACTGTGGGTTTCGACACGCGGGTAAAAGCTAATAGGATTGACAGCTTACAGGAAGAAAGTCAAGAGGAAGAGCCTTAGACGAATCGATCTAGGACCGGCTGAGAGCATCGCGAGTTCTCAGCGAGGCTAGGAATCGACTCGCGCAGTTCGACAAAACTGAAATCCGGACGAAGTGAGGTCCGCTCACGCTACATCGCGTTCGCCTGCTTCGCCGCGATGTCGCCGATCACTGGCAACTTGTACATTTGTCCCTGATTCGCTTTGATCAACAGAATGATCCACAGAATGAACCCCCCTAAGCTCACCAGCAAGTGAAGCGGCAACGTGATCAAGGCCAGAAACGGCACTACGGTGAGCACGGAAAGCCCAAAATGCAAAACCAGCAACGCTCCGGCGAAGAGCAGGCACTGCCACGCGTGAAACCGGATAAAGCGATTCTTGTTATACGGTTCCACTATCAAGAAAATGATCGCCGGGATGATCGTGATGTAGGCCAGCATTCCGGCGACGTTGTCGGTCATTCCTCCAGCATTGGCTGTCGTCGTCGCAGGCACGGTTGCAACTTTGCCTGCACAGACCGAACAAGTGGTTGCGCCGTCCGCGATCTGAGTACCGCACATGTTGCAAAATGCCATAGTGGCTTCCTCCTGATTGTCATTCTTCGAAATGAAAAGTGGTGGACTTGCAGCCTGCAGCAGCCTGCCGCCGAATGACGCAGCGGCAAAGTATCAAAAAGCCCACATCAAAGCAATTGACAATTTTGGAATAGAAAAGCGCTAAATTGCGCCGGCCTGGCGGGCGGCGAAATCGCCGAGCAGCGGCAGTTTGAACATGTGACCCTGCAGAGCCTTAACCACTAAAACCAGCCAGATCACCACGGCAGCGAGTGCCACCACGGTCGAGACCACCACTACCAGCAGAGGCCCTAGCACTGGAATGATAAACAGAAGAAGCCCGGCTAGTTTCAGCGCGATCGCCAGTCCAATTAGGGTGCCCCAGACGGACAGGCATTGCACCGAATGAAAGCGCACAAAGCGATTCTTCTTATACGGCTCCAGAACCAGAAAGACGATAGCGGGAACAAATGTGAGGTAAGCGAATGCTCCGGCGATGGGCTCGGGAAGAATCCCCACCTTCCCTTGTGACCGTGCTTCGGTTTGCATGCTAAGCCCGCAACTCGGACAGAAGGCTGCGGTTTCAGGCATTTGCGCAGCGCAGTGCGGGCATGAGGTCAGCTTAACCGTCGTCTCATCCATCGTCCGGACCATATCAAAACGGGGAGTAGTGGGCAAATCCTCCAGAATTGAGGGCGTGCGACCGCTGTCATGCAGGTGAGAAAGCGAACCTGATGGCCTTTCTGCGTGTGACGGTCTGCGTGTGACAGTACCTCTCGGGAGGTGCGCTTGTTACCCCCGTAATCCTACGGCCGGGATTACCGTTGACCCCTTCACCCTGCCGTCCTTAGATTGCCAGTAGGGGGTAGTATGAAAGACATCCATGAGGTCCTGCGGCAAAAGCAGGCAAAATACGCCCAACTTGGCAAACAGATCGAGATGCTCCAGCAAGCCGCGGAAAAACTTCGCGAAGTAGCTCCGCTGCTGGCCGAGAACGATGACGAGGATAATGTCGTTCTCGCGGAAGTAGACGAAACTGCATCGCAGGGTGATGCCATGGCGGCCAAAGCCGGAGCCGGCGCTGCCGGCAGTCCTGCCTCCAAGGCCGCTCGACCCACAGCTCCACGATGGCCCTAATCTCGCGGGCATCGGCCCCTTGAACGGTTTATGACTCTTCAGGCATTACTGGTTTCGACTGACGATCATGCCGCCGAAGTTCTGGGCAGAGTCCTGCCCCCCTTCGGCGTTGCGCTGGATCGTTGCAGCGATGCGGAGATTACCAAGAGCAGGATCCAACAACAGAAATTTGCCGCTCTCATTGTCGATTTTGACAACCTCGAACTCGCCGAAGACGTGGTGCGGCAGGCAAAGACTCTCGGCACTGAACCTTTAACCATCGCGCTGGTGGCTGATGCGGCCAAGGTGCGCGGCATCCTCACCAGCGGCGCACACTTCGTTCTCTACAAACCTTTGTCTGAGGAGGCCGCGAGAGCCGGCTTGCGTCCCGCCGCGGCTCTGTTGAGCCGTGAGCGTCGCCGGGCAATTCGCGTTCCTGTACAGGCGCCGGTCGAGGTTATGCTGCCGACCGCTAGACAGCTGGATGGAATTCTGTTGGATCTTTCCGAAACCGGCATGGAGATTCTCACCGCGGAGCAGTTGGAGCGGGGAGGGTCGATCTCGTTCCGATTTCAGCTGCCCGATCGCTCTCTGCAGGTGGAAGCGCACGGCGAGGTCGCATGGGCCAATGCCAATGGGCAGAGCGGAATTCGATTTCTCGATCTTGCGGAATCCTCTGTCACGCGTCTCAAATCCTGGCTGCAGGCTGCCGCTAACACTGGCACGCCGGGGCCGGATGAAGCTGTGCCCCATTGCAAGCTTACCGACTTGAGCCTGGGTGGTTGTTACGTGGAAACTGGCGCACCGTTTCCCGAACGCGCTCTGATCGACCTCTGCCTGAAAACGCAGGAACTTGAAGTTCACACCGAGGGCATGGTTCGCGTCGCACATCCCGGCCACGGCATGGGAGTGGAATTCCCTTCCCGCACCGAGGAACAGCGCGCCCAGGTGGGCAACCTGATCAATCTTCTCCGCCAAAGTGTCGCGAGCACGCCCGAACTGACAATTTCTCCACGAGCCTTGGTGGCGGATCTCACGCAGTTCGAGCCCGCAGACAAACCTGCTCCTTCCGACGATGACCTTGAAGATCCGCTGCTCGAACTTCTGCGCCGCGGTGCCTCGTTGCAACAAGACGACTTCCTCTCCGAACTCAAGCAGCAACGCAATCCCGAAGACGTAGCCTCGGTCTAATCTTCATTCCTCGCTTCCCCCTCGCTCTGACCTTTATGATTCGGCGCACCCGAATCTGGTTCATCGATTTGCAGTTGAAGTAGACTGGGTTCCTGCCTAACGCTTTGAACTTTCAGGACGAGGGAAACAGTCTGGGGACGACCAGAGCGGTTGAACATTTATCCGAAGGGCCCTCCGGCAATTCCGGCCGCCCTCCGTCACTGCTATGGACGCCGCTTCTCGCGATCGCCGCGGCCGCCTTCGCCGTGGAAATTCCGTTCTTCTTCTTCGGCATTCCTTCCGGTCACGATGTCGAGTTTCACCTTTACTCGTGGCTCGAAGTTCTCTCGCAATGGAAGCACGGCATCCTTTTCCCGCGCTGGGCGGCGCTAGCGCACTTCGCTTACGGCGAGCCGCGATTCGTTTTTTACCCGCCCGCCTCGTGGACACTCGGCGCCCTGCTGAGCGCGATTTTCCCCTGGACAATGGTTTCCAGTATTTACATCTGGATCGTTTTGGTGGCGGCGGGAATGTCGATGTTCGTACTCGCCAGGCGATGGCTCGACCGCCGCGACGCGATCTTTGCCGCCGTGCTGTACGCCGCTAACCCCTACCATCTGGTGATTGTCTACTGGCGCAGCGCGTTTGCCGAATTGCTGGCCAGTTGCCTGGTGCCGCTGCTGCTGCTCTGCGTGTTGAATGTCGTCGATCGCAAGCGCCGCGCGGTCATCCCGCTCGCTCTCGCGCTGGCGGCAGCGTGGCTCACAAATGCTCCCGCAGCGGTCATGATTCATTACTCGACGGCGTTACTGCTGGTCTGGTTCGCATGGAAGCAGCGCTCACTGCGCCCACTCTACATAGGAGCCGCTGCCGTCTTGCTGGGCGCGGCTTTGTCGGCCTTCTATCTGCTTCCCGCAATTTACGAACAGCGCTGGATCAACATCTGCTGAAGTTGTTTCAGCAGGGTTCGCGTCCAGCAGATAATTTCTTATTCATCCACACCGGCGACGCCGATCATGACGCCTTCAACCACATCATCAGCTGGGTCGCGGTTTTGGAAATAGCTCTGATTGTGGCCGCAGTTGCGGTAAGTAAATTCCGTATGCCCAGACAACACCGCGAAGGTCTTCGCGAACCGGGGAATGTTTTAATGGCATGGGCGATTGCCTGTAGCGTCCTGATGTTTCCGTTCACGCCTCTTCTCTGGAGAATCCTGCCCAAGCTGCAGTTCATGCAGTTTCCCTGGCGCTGGCTACTCTGCCTGAGCATGCTCTTCACGCTTTTTGTGTCAGCTGCATCCATGTGGGAACAGCCGCCCTCGGCTGTCCGATCGAGCAGAGCTCGACTCGGTCTTCGAATAGTCCACTGCGCGGTTTTCGGAATCATATTTCTGGTAATTGCGTTGGCCTGGACCCGCATCCAACCGCCGTGGTGGGATACTGCCGCTGATCTTCGCGAGATGCAGGACAATATAGCGACGGGCGCGGGGTACGAAGGCACCGACGAGTACACGCCAGTGGGCGCCGAACCGGCAGCCATCGACAAAGACGCGCGCAACGTAACCGTCGACGGCCCGGCGCGAGCCGCCATTCGCGTTTCGCGCTGGGATGCCGAGTCGAAAATCTTTACCGCGGAAATGTCGGCTCCCGGACCAGTTGGCGCTGCGGCTGTTTCGCTATCCGGCGTGGCGAGCGGAGGTAAACGGCAAACCGGTGGAAACGTCAACGAAGCCCGACACCGGACAAATGCTGGTCCCAGTCGAAGCCGGCATGAATCGCGTGCAGATCACCTTCGTGCGCACCTGGGATCGAACTGCTGGGCGGGTGGATCTCTCTGCTGACGGCGCTCTCGCTGATCGTCTTTACTGTTCGAGCTGAAATCAAGGTCCGCAGAAACTGAATTTCCTCGGTGCGCCTCTGTGTCCTCTGTGGTTAAGTTGTAGGTTCGAATCTTTATGCGACGAGTTCTCATTGCGACCACGAATCCCGGCAAGCTGCGTGACTTTGCCGGAGCCGCCGCTCCGCACGGAATCGAAATCGCCAGCATTCCCAACTTCGCTTCCCTGCCCACCGTAGTCGAAGACGGCCTCACCTTCGAGGAGAACGCGCGCAAGAAGGCGGAAGAGTACAGTCGTTCTGCACCCGGAGAAATCGTGGTTGCCGACGACTCCGGCCTTGAGGTCGACGCGCTCCATGGCGCCCCAGGTGTGCATTCCGCGCGCTACGCCGCCGACCAACCTCACTGGCCGACGAGAATACCGACGATGAAGCCAACAATGCTCGCCTTCTGCGCGAACTCAGAAAAGTTCTCACAGGAAAAGCGGACTGGAAGATTCGTATGCGTATTGGCTGCAGCCCGCAATGGCAAGACGCTCGCGACTTTTCGCGGAACGGCGGAAGGCGTGATTCTCGATTCCCCACGCGGCACCAACGGCTTCGGATACGATCCGCTGTTTTATTTTCCGCAAATTCAAAAATCCTTTGCCGAACTCACCGCCGAAGAGAAAGCGCACTACAGCCACCGGGGTGCGGCGTTTCGCCAGTTTCTGCGATGGTGCGACGGGCTGTCGCCATAGAGACCCCGTCCAAGAGAGCAGAGAGGATTGAATTAAGAAATTACTCAAAAAGCAGCGGGCAAGAGTGCCCGCTCCACACGGTGAGATTTTCAGAATCGGTAGTGTCTTAACCCACTGAGTTAAGACACTGCCTTCAGAATTGCTTTCCTTGACTTCACTTCTTGCCGCAACAGATAATAAAAAGTTATTTTCTCATCGCTGCACTCATAAGGAGCGTTTCGTGGCGTCAGCCAGTTCTCCTGCTCCCGTCCTGGCGCATGGAGTTGCTCCGTTGCGCGCTGGTCAGGGATCTTCGTTCGTTCTGCGCCGTCTGCATTCTCTTTCGGGAATCATCCCCGTCGGCGCATTCCTTTTCGAACACATTCTGATTTCCAACTCCACAGCCATCACCGGCCCCGACGCCTACGCGCGCCAGGTCAGTTTTCTGGCGAACCTTCCGCTGGTATTTTTTCTGGAACTGTTCGGCATCTGGCTGCCAATTTTGTTTCACGGTCTCTACGGCTTCTACATCTGGTATCCGCGGCGACGGAAATACGGTCGCCTATCCCTGGATCGGGCAACTGGATGTACACCGCGCAGCGCTGGACCGGCGGCATCGCCTTCGTCTACATCGTCTGGCACACCTACACCATGCGCTTTACTGGCATCGACCTGCACGACTACCCGATGGCGTCGTTCGGCAAGGTGCAACACGAGGTCATCCATACCGGACTGTTCCTCTTCTACGTCGTCGGCCTGATCGCTGCCTCGTGGCATTTCGCCTACGGCATCTGGCTGTTCTGCGCGAAGTGGGGCATCGTCTCCGGCGATAAAGCGCAGAAGCGACTTGTTGCGCGCCTGCCTGGCGTTGTTCCTGGTGCTGTGCGGAGTCGGGCTTCGCGAGTTTATATTCGTTTCGGACGCGTCCTCTGCAGCAGAACCCGCCCAACGGTAACATCGCGCGCGTAAGTCGCGCGACCAGCCGCTCACGGAAGGCCGGTGCAATAAGATGGCAGACTCCCAGAATCATCGTCGTAGGCGGCGGACTCGCCGGACTGGCCGCGTCATCAAGATCGCCGAGATGGGCGGCAACGTCGACCTGTTCTCCATCGTTCCGGTGAAGCGTTCGCACTCGGTCTGCGCGCAGGGCGGCATCAACGCCGCCAAGAATCTGAAGGGCGAAGGCGACTCCACCTGGCAGCACTTCGACGACACCGTTTACGGCGGCGACTTCCTCGGCAACCAGCCTCCGGTCAAAGCCATGTGCGACGCCGCTCCCGGCATCATCGATCTGCTCGACCGCATGGGCGTCCCCTTCAATCGCACGCCGGAAGGCCTGCTCGACTTCCGCCGCTTCGGCGGCACGCTCTACAACCGCACCGCCTTCGCCGGCGCGACCACCGGCCAGCAACTTCTCTACGCGCTCGACGAGCAGGTGCGCCGCTACGAGTCCGAAGGCAAGGTGAAGAAGTACGAGCACTGGGAATTTCTCTCGGCCGTGCTCGACGGCAACCACGTCTGCCGCGGCATCTGCGCCATGGACCTGCGCTCCATGGAAGTGCGCACCTTCCCCGCCGACGCAATCATTATCGCCACCGGCGGCATTGGCGCGATCTTCGGCAAGTCCACCAACTCCGTGGTCTGCACCGGATCGGCGCAGTCGGCGCTCTACCAGCAAGGCTGCTATTACGCCAACGGCGAGTTCATCCAGGTTCATCCCACTTCGATTCCCGGCGAAGACAAGCTGCGCCTGATGTCGGAGTCGGCGCGCGGCGAAGGCGGCCGCGTCTGGGTTCCGAAGACAGCCGGGCGACAAGCGCGATCCGAAATCCATTCCCGAAAACGAGCGCTGGTACTTCCTGGAAGAGTGGTATCCGAAGTACGGCAACCTGGTGCCGCGCGACGTGGCCACGCGCGCGATCTTCAAAGTCGTCTACGAGCACAACCTCGGCATCGACGGCAAGCCGATGGTCTATCTCGACCTGACGCACATCGATCGCAAGATTCTCGACCGCAAGCTCGAAGGCATTCTCGAAATTTACGAGAAGTTTGTCGGCGACGATCCGCGCGACACGCCGATGAAGATTTTCCCCGGCATGCACTACACCATGGGCGGCCTCTGGGTGGACTTCAACCAGGCGACCAACATTCCCGGCCTCTTCGCGGCGGGCGAGTGCGAATATCAGTACCACGGCGCCAACCGCCTGGGCGCGAATTCGCTGGTGTCGTGCATCTACGGCGGCTTCATCGCCGGCCCAAACGCGGTGAAGTACGCGCGCGGCCTGCAGGACGCAGCCGACGGCAACGGACACTTCGCGGCCGAGCAGAAACGTCAGGAAGAAATCAACGCCAACCTGATGAAGTCCGACGGCACCGAGAATCCGTTCAAGCTGTGGCGCGAACTGGGCGAGGTGATGACCAAGGATTGCACCGTCATCCGCTACAACAAGAACCTTGCAGCAGACCGACGCGAAGCTGGTCGAGTTGCTGGAGCGCTATCGCAAGATCAATCTGAGCGACCGCACGCAGTGGGCGAATACGACGGTCGTTTTCGCCCGGCAGCTTTACAACATGCTGCAGCTGGCGCGGGTGATCGCGCAGGGCGCGGCCATGCGCGACGAATCGCGCGGCGCGCACTACAAGCCGGATTTCCCCGAGCGCGACGACAAGAATTTGCTGAAGACGACGAAGGCATATTTTGCGCCCGACGCCGACGAGCCGAAGTTCGAGTTCGAGCCGGTGGATACGTCGCTGATTCCGCCGCGCCCGAGGAAGTATTGATATCTTTAGATCGTTATCCTGTTTCTTGTTTATTGCATTGTCATCCTGAGCGAAGCGAAGGACCCATGCAACGCACTGGCGGCAGCAGACTGCAGGGATCTTTCGCTTCGCTCAGGATGACACGACGTTAAAGGCTAAGAGCTAATGGCAAACAATAAATCCGTAATCATAAAAATCAAGCGTCAACCCACTCCCACCTCCAAGTCCTACTGGGAAGAGTTCTCGCTTCCCTACCGCCCGAACATGAACGTCATTTCGGCGCTGATGGACATCGCCGCCAATCCGGTCACTCGCGACGGCAAGGCGACCACGCCCATCACCTACGACTCCAATTGCCTCGAAGAAGTCTGCGGATCGTGCGCCATGCTCATCAACGGCAAGGCTCGCATGGCCTGCTCGGCGCTGATCGACAATCTGGAGCAGCCGATCCGGCTCGAGCCGTTCTCCAAGTTCCCAGTCGTGCGCGATCTGGCCACCGACCGCAGCGTGATCTTTGAAAATCTGAAAGCCGTGAAGGCCTGGGTGCCGATCGATGGCACCTACGATCTTGGCCCCGGACCGCGCATGTCGGCCGAAGAGCAGGAAAATGCCTATCCGCTCTCGCGCTGCATCTCGTGCTGCTGCTGCATGGAGGCCTGCCCGCAATTCAACGAAAGCACGGGCTTCGTCGGCGCCGCCACCATCTCGCAGGTGCGTCTGTTCAACACTCATCCCACCGGCAAGGCGCTGAAGCGCGAGCGGCTCGCCGCCCTCATGGGCGACGGCGGCATTCAGGAATGCGGCTACGCTCAGAATTGCGTCGAGGTCTGTCCCAAGGACATTCCGCTCACCAAGTCGATTTCCGAAGTGGGCGGGCAGGTCATGAAGCAGGCTCTGGGTGACCTTTTGCGGCGCTGATTTTTGTCAATGTAGCGTAAAGCGCCGCAACCAGGCTCGCGTAAGGGTCATCTTAATCCCGTCAAGTCGTAGTCGCGCGCGAACATAGGCGGGCCCTCAATTCTTGTTTGGATTGGCAGTTCGTTTGCCGCTAAAACTTTGCGCGCTTCCCGCGTATCGCGCTGGTAACCGCGTGGTAACCACTTGCGTAGTAACCGCCGAGAACGCGCAGTTTGGGTACACAGGTAATGCCGCGATCATAGTATCGCATTGGGACACTTGACAGCATGGCTTAGAATGACCGCTACTCGCACGCGACATGTGAGAGCGCTTGGGCGGGACGCATTTCTCGCCTGCAGGGACCGCTTCGTGAAACGCACTATTAAATTAAATTTCGTGGCCGGGGTACTTCTGGCCCTGACCTGCGGCGGCCTCAATGGCACAGCCTTTGCCGTGCGTCATTCCATCCGGCAGCACCAACCGCGCCGGCACTTCCGCTGGCTGCGGTTCTGGAATCCGATGTTCCGGCCGTCGCACGAATCGCTTCTAATCCAGAACGCCGAGATCGACCGCCTGGAACTGCCGCGCATCGAGGACGAAACCGAACTCGAAGCTCTCAAGGCCGACGGTTCCCTGCTGGAAATTCGCGCCGGAGAAATGCTGCGCTTCGATCCCCGCCTCGATCCTTCGCGGCGTTTCTGCCGCCCGTGGGCGCGGGATTTCGTCGAGGACCTGAGTCAGTCTTACTACAACCGATTCCATCAGCAGATTCAGGTGAACTCCGCGGTCCGCACCGTCAAGGTCCAGAAAAAACTTCGCCGCCACAATCGCAACGCCGCGCCCGCCGATGGCGATACCGCTTCATCGCATCTCGCCGGAGTGACCGTCGACCTGCAACGCCGTGGCATGAGCAAAGATCAGATTCGCTGGATGGAGCACTACCTCTTTTACATGAAGGCGCTCGGCCTGGTCGAACCCGAAGAAGAGCGTCATCAGTGGGTCTTCCACATCATGGTGAGCGGCCACTACTCCGAATGGCGCGAGACTCAGGACATCGTTCCCGTCGAGCACCCGGATGACGAGAAGCCGCCGACACAAGTCGCGCTCGGCGCTGCCGGCACCAGGTAAAAACAACCCTAAGTTTCAACGTTTCATAGTTTCAAGGTTTCAAGTCGCGCCTACTCCCACACCGTCCCCAGATCCGTTCCGATGCGTTGTGAAAGGGCGCGGCTTGAAGCCGTGCCGTTGCGTGCATTAAAAATGTCGGGGCTTCAGCCCCGAGGCAACTCCTATGATCGTCTTGATGGCTGGCCTGCCCGGCACTGGCAAGAGTACCCTGGCCAACGAGTTGGCCGCGCAGACCTCGGGTCGCGTTCTGAGCAAGGACGAACTTCGCCACGCGATCTTCGGCGACGAAGAAATCGAATTCTCCTCGGCGCAGGATGACTTCTGCCTCAACCTGATGCTCGAAACCGCCGAGTACCTTCTATCGCGGAGCCCCACTCGCCTGATCTTCCTCGATGGCCGTCCATTCTCCCGCCGCTACCAGATTGAAAATGTGGTCGCCGCGGCCGCTTCCATGAACCAGCCATGGCGCATCCTCGAATGCATTTGCTCCGACGAAACCGCCCAACGCAGGTTAGCCGCCGATGCCCAATCAGGCGTACATCCCGCAGGCAATCGCGACTTTCAGCTCTACCTGGAGGTAAAGTCGCGCTTCGAAACCATCGTCCATCCCAAGACTGTGATCGAAACAGACCAACCGCGGCAATCCAGCCTGCAGCAAGCCCTCGCCGCGCTGCGGACTGAACGCATACCTCGTGTAATGCTCTAGGCGAAGTGGAATAGGTCTACGGTGTGAAGCATCGGACCCGTAACAGACAGGATTCTGGTTGTTTTCATTTTAGGTGGGCCTGCCGTATGGGTAGGTCGCGGATCGCGGAGTTGGACGCAGCGCCGCCCAGAACTCGTTAATGTTGGGTATGAAATGTTTGGAGCGGGCACTCCTGCGCGCTAGCCTGCGGCGGCAAGAAGCAGCGGACGAGGGCGTGCGCTCCACACGAAACTCTCCTTGCGAGGAACCTAAATCGTGCTCGCCAGCATCTTATCTACAGGCTTCGTGATCCCCCTTTCCGGGCGGGGTTACCTGCGGTAACAATGGCGATTCGAGGCGACGTGCGGTAGTGATATACTGTTTGAATTCAGCGCGGTAGCTGGGGTGGAAGGACGCCCTCAACGAAGGAAATCTCAGATGGCTCGTAGTTCTCGCCGATCACTCTTCCTGGTACTTTTTTTTCTGCTCGCTTGCGGCTTCCTGGGAATTCTGTTTGCCCAGCGCTCGGGCCAGCAGTCGTCGCTGGGCGACTCCGAAGTTAAGGATAGCCTGAAGCAGTTCACCGATGTGTACGCGCTCGTCGAGGATAACTACGCCGAGCCGGTGAGTGCCGACAAGGCTATCTACAACGGGGCAATCCCGGGCATGCTGCACGCGCTCGATCCGCACTCGAATTTCTTCGATCCGAAATCGTATGCGCTGATGCGCGAAGACCAACGCGGCAAGTACTACGGCGTGGGCATGACCGTCGGGCCGCGCAACAATAAAGTGATTGTGATTTATCCGTTCACGGGAACTCCTGCGTATAAGGCGGGAATTCATCCGGGCGACGTGATCATCGCCGTCGACGGCAAGTCGACTGAGAACATGAGCACGACCGATGTTGCCGACCTGCTGAAGGGGCCCAAGGGAACGACGGTTCATATCAGCATTTCGCGCGAAGATGTCGAGAAGCCGATGGAGTTTACGCTGGTGCGCGACGAAATTCCGCGCTACAGCGTCGACGTACATTTCCTCATTAAGCCGGGCGTGGGATACATGCACGTCAACGGTTTCAACGAGACTACCGAGCACGAAGTTTCCGACGCGCTCGATTCCTTTGGCGACCTCAAGGGGCTGATTCTTGATTTGCGCTCGAATCCCGGCGGGTTGTTGAGCGAGGGCGTGGGCGTGGCCGACAAGTTCCTGAAGAAGGGACAATTGATCGTTTCGCACCACGGGCGCGCTTCCGCGGAGAAGCGATACGTGGCGCAGCACGGAAATGGCGGCAAGGATTATCCGATTGTGGTGCTGGTGAACCGGCAGACGGCCTCAGCGGCGGAGATTGTTTCCGGCGCGATTCAGGATCATGATCGCGGCCTGATCGCGGGTGAAGTGACATTCGGCAAAGGCCTGGTGCAGACGGTTTATCCGCTGTCGGAAAACACCGGGCTGGCGCTGACCACGGCGCATTACTACACGCCGAGCGGACGTTTGATTCAGCGCGATTACAGCAACATTTCGCTCTACGACTATTACTACAGCCGCGACAGTGCCGAGAGTTCGAACACGGCGAATCGCGAAGTGAAACTCACCGACAGCGGGCGGACGGTTTACGGCGGGGGCGGCATTACTCCCGACGTGAACATTCCTTCGGTGAAGGGCAATCACTTCCAGGACACGCTGCTGCAGCACTATGCGTTCTTCAACTTCGCCAAACGCTACGTGGTGAGCCACAAGCCTTCGAAGAGCTTTGAAGTTGACGATGCGACCATGCAGGAGTTTCGCAAGTCTCTGGACGAAGCCAATATTCCCTACACTCAGTCAGAGTTGATCGACAACGGCGACTGGATCAAGTCGAACATCAAGTCGGAGATTTTCACCGATGCCTTTGGGCAGGATGAGGGCATGAAGGTTCGTGCCGAGTCCGATCCGGAAGTGGTGAAAGGACTTGAGTTGCTGCCACAGGCGAAGGCTCTGGCGGAGAATGCCAGGAAGATCATTGCCGAGCACAATTCGGTTCCGGCGTTCGGGCGGCAGTAGGGCGGTGGTTGGTCTCATCCGTGGTTGAGTTCTTTTTGGTTTTTGGCCTTGGGATCGAAGCGAGTTCGTTTCGATTCCAGGGCCATATTATTTCGTCGCCTTTGAACTTTTTAATGCTTTTGAGCATTCATTGACTTCGGGTTCCCGCTATGTGAGAATCCGCGGAAGAGGCCGCTTTTGCCGGGTTTCGGCTAGGGTGGCGAGGCCAACCGTCCCTGGCTGCGCTGTTTCTGAATTGCCATAAAAATGGAGCGTTTTGAGTATTTGGCAAGATGTGCGGGACCGTGGCCTTGCGGCCACGGGCTGAGGCTCGTTTGACGCCATTAGTCCTGTCGGGTGCGGTGCTTTTGGCGGTCTGCGCGGGATGGACGGACTTGCGCTGGCGGCGCATCCCAAACTGGCTGACGGTTTCGGGGTTGCTGCTCGGGGTGATCCTCAATTCGGTGGTGAGCGGATTGGCCGGGGTAAAGATTTCCCTGCTGGGAGTGGCGCTCGGATTGGCGCTGCTGCTTCCGTTTGTGTTGCTGCGCAGCCTGGGCGCGGGAGACTGGAAGCTCGCGGGCGCGCTGGGAGCTTTCACGGGGCCCAGCCGGCTCGTCGATCTGTTGCTGGCATCGATTCTGGTCGCTGGAGTGATGGCGGTGGTGCTCGTGATTCACAAACGGCGGACGCTGCAGACGATTCGCAATATCGGGCACATCCTGATTTCGCTGGTGACGTTTCGGTTGCCCGGAACGCGAGTGTCGCTCGACAATCCGGACTCGCTGAAAATTCCTTATGGCGTGGCGCTGGCGCTTACGGTCGCGCTGTACGGAGTTCTGTGGAAACTGGGGATGGCGGCTTGATGACGACCTCGACGCGATCCATTTTTAGAAGTCTGGCCGATGACACCAGCGGCGCGGAAATTGCGGAAGCCGCGGCGGTGCTGCCGTTGATGTTCATGATCCTGCTGGGAATTTTCTGGTTCGGGCAGGCCTTCAGCATTTATGGGGCGATCACGCGTGCGGCGCAGGATGGCGCGCGGGCCGGAGCCGCGCCCTATTGCACGACGTGTACGGGTTCCACATCATCGGCGACGAATGCGGTCAATTCAGTGAAGAATGCCTTGACTCAGTCGAAGCTCGATCCGACGCTGGTGCAATATCCGTCCCCGTTACCGGTTCTGACCTCATGTGGGACATCCTGGGCGAGCGCGAGCGCTAACATTTACGTGCAGGCACCGGTTGTGCTCAAGGATAGTGGCGCCCCGAGCGGGGTCTGCGGTCTGTCGGTGTCGTTTCGATATCCCTTTCAGTTTTGGCTGCCGTTTACGTCGCTGAACAAACAGAAGATATGGATTCCGGCTTCCGCGCGGGTGCGATTGGAGAACCAGTGAGCGGGGCGTCGAAATTGCGAGATCGGCTTGCGTCGTTGGCGGGTCGCGCGTGGCGTGAGGAACGCGCGGCGCAGTTGGTGGAGTTTGCGGTGTCGCTGCCGTTACTGGTGGTATTTGTGGTGGGCATTTTCGACTTCAGCAATGCGTTTACCATGAAGCAGAAATTTACCAACGTGGCGCGCGATGCAGCGCGGGCCGCGGCGGCCGATCCCGCCAGCGATTTGGGATTAAGTTCTCCGCTGTCGGTAACCGATGCATTTGAAGTGGTGGACTCGTACCTGCTAGCCAATGGCATTGATGATTGCGGCATGACGCTGGCAAGCGGAACAAAAAGCGGGTTGACCTGGACGTTCAAAGTGACGGCGACGACGAGTGCGCCGTGCGGGATTATTGTGACCGTCAATCGCGGATATTATTTTCCAATCACGGGAGCGTCGCTGCCTTCGGTGAGTTGCGCGTCGCAAAGCCCGGGAACGAAGACGGCCGTGATTGGCACCTGCGTCAGCGTGCAGTACACCTACCCATGGCGATTTGGGCGGGTCGCGAGCCTACTGGGTCCGAGCGCGGCGCTGCCCAGCATGGTTTCGGCGGTTTCGGTGGCGATGAATGAGAATTGAACTTATGAAGCCTCCAGTGGTGGGCAAATCTCGGGATGGATACTTTGCCCGGAGAGACGAACGCGGAATTACGATGCTGATCGTGGCAGTGGCTATGGTCGCGATCATTGGCATGGCGGCGCTGTCGATTGACATCATCACGCTGTACCTGGCACGCGAGGAAGCGCAACGCTCGGCGGATGCGGCGGCGCTAACTGCCGCGCGAGTCATCTCCATGTCGGGCATCACCGGCGCGGCGACTACTGACACCGATCCCGCGTACTGGCAGGCAATCTGCGGCGGGGCGACGGGTACGGCAACCCAAGCGGCACTGGCTGTACTGAATCAGAATGCGGTCTCCGGGTCGGTACTTGCCAGTTCAAGCATCAAATATTCGGCGGGAAATGGCAGTACGATGAGTTCGAGCACCGATTGCTCGTCGCTGCCCGACGCGTTCGGCGTAAACCCGATCGTTACCGTGCAGGTGCAGCAGACGGGCTTACCGACTTTTTTTTCGCGCATCTGGCGGAGAACGACGAATACGGTGAGCGCGACGGCGAGCGCGGAGGTTTTTAATCCGTCGAATTCAGGGAATATGGGGAACCAGACTTCGGGAACGATCATTCCCGTGCAGCCACGCTGCGTGAAGCCGTGGGTTGTGCCAAATCGCGATCCAAGAAATGGGGGAGCCAAATTCGTTAGCCTGACTGACGGATCAATACAGAAGCCGGGCCTCCAGCTAGACCCCGGCACAGGAACCGGCGCGGTTATCGGGGAGAAATTTGCATTCCTGGCGGACTGCCTGACCGGCAACCCAGACTGTAGACATGGGACTGGTTTCGGATTGATTGATAATCCACCAAGTTATAACAAACAGAGCCCGGGTACGCTGGACTATGTTCCTGCTCGAATCGGGGGAACCGCTGGCGCAATTCCCGCTTGCGCGACAGGTTCTCCTTATCAGGAAGCTATCGCGGGTTGCGACCAGAGTACAGTGTACGCTTGTGGAATAAGCGGCGGAGGCGCGCAGGCTGACCTCACGTTTAATCCCGGCAAGGCGAGTGGGGATACCGCGACGGCCACGGAATGTCTCATTCACCAAGGCGCAGGCCAGGACGTGCTGGACAGTACCTTCTTTCCGTTTCGAATCCAAGCGGGGTTGGGTAATCCGATGGTCACTAATGCCCAAATCACGTCCAGCAACGGCATCGTCACTGTGCCGATTTACGATGATACGCAAGGAGCGTTTACGGTCGACCAGCCTCCGGTCACTATTGTGGGGTTCCTGCAGGTGTTTATCAACGGTGTAGACACCACCAGCGGCAAAATGAATGTGACTGTGCTGAATGTCGCAGGCTGCAGCAACACGGCGACAGCATCAACTCCCACGGCGTCCGGATCTTCCCCCGTGCCGATCCGATTGATTACGCCGCCGTAAGTTTGGCGACGCTCGTCGTGTTGTTGAATCCCGGAAAAATTACCGCTGTTGCGGATTGCCGTCGGGCGGGGCGATGCTTTCCGGAGGTCCGCCGGGATTGGGGATGGGCGGGCCGGGTTCAGGGGCTGCAGCCGCAGTCATCGGATCTTCCGCAGGTGCCGTATTTTGTACCGGCATTTGCGGCAGGGGCATGACGCGCGCCATCGGCGCGAGCGGTGAGGATGACGCGATCCAGTTTCGCGGGGTCGTTGGTCGCGCTCAAAATCAGAAAATTAAATCTGGAACCGTTCAACAATCGCGCCAGCACTTCGGGCGCGGGCGCGGGAGCAATGTCGGTGACGATGGTTTCCTGGTCGGCGCCGGGCGCCATCGAAATATCAGCGCCGGTGCGCTGCTGCACCGCGAGCAAGACCTGAGAGAGCGAAACCATGTTGGCGCGAATTCCAAGCAGACCATTGCGAAAGGTCACGTCGAGCGTGGGCTTGGCGGTATTCTCAATGCTGACGGGTTGCGATCCGGGTGTGTAGTTGGCGGCGACTAAGCCGGGACGAGGCGCGGGCGCGGGCGGAAAATTATCGACGCCCTCGGAATCTTCCTGAGGCCTGCCGATCACTTTCGCATCACTCATCACCTTGATCATGACGGTGCGGCCGTAGGGAAAGACCTGATAGGACTGCGCGGTTTTCAAATCGAGCACGATGCGGGTGACTGGCGGCTTGTGCTGAAACAGGCCCACGCGAACATCTTTCACTTCTCCGCGGTCGACGGATTGGCTGTGCAGTTGAGCGCTGGGGACGGCGTTGGGAAAATCGACTACCAGACGATCAGGGCCAGTCAACACTTGCGTCTGCGGAACGATGCGGTCGCTGGCTTCGACTTCAATTTCAACTGAATCTTTTCCGTTCAGCACCTTCACGGTGCGAACGGAAGTCTGCGCGAGCAATGGTGCGATAAGCGATGCGAAGAACGCCGCTAGAAGCAGACGGTTCACGCTAGTTGGGGAGAGCCTATGCATGAATACTCGTTAAGTTTTTTGGGATGGTTCTAAACCTGATTGTAACAGCGTCGAAAAATGCGAGGGGTTACGTTGGTATTAGAACCAGCGGGGTCACAGGGGCTTCGGGCAAAAGCCAGGGGCTGAAGCCCCGCATTTTTATGGCACTTAACGGCATGGCTGAAGCCATGCCCTTCCACAACACCTTTGTCGGTCCTGCTCGGCGTGGCTGAAGCAGTTCCCTTCCACAAGATTCTGTTGTACTCATGGGCGCGGGAGGAGCCATGCCTTACGCAACGTTCTTATTGCGCCCTACGCGACGCTCTTATTGCGCTTCGTCATGGCTGAAGCCATGGCCTTTCACAAACACAGCCGACAAGCATGTCGCTTCCACAACTTGCGCGCTAGCGGCTAAAACCCTGCTGGCGCAGCCGATGGCGGACTTTCCAATACATGGCGCCAATGCCTGAGGCGACTAGCAGCCAGGTTCCGGGCTCGGGAACTGTGCCGCCACCGCCTCCGCCAGCGGGCGCGCATGGGTATCCTTTCCCCTTAGTCGTGGTTGTGACCACAGTGCCCTTTGGCTTCTTCCCGACGCCGCACACTTCGGGAAGCGAAGGCGGCGAGATGGGAACCCAGGTTCCGTTAGAGAAAGGATCATACAAATTCAAAGGCAGAGCGGGTCCGGGCCCGGGGTTGAGCAAGGCAGACTGGAACGGAAGCGGAGGATTTAAGAGAGCCGTGCCGAGGGCGGGCATCATGGGTTCGTCGAATTTCGCGGCAGGAGGTTCCAAAGCAGAGTTCGCCTGCTGAGGAACTTCTTCCACGCGATTGCCGCAGCGGGAGCGCGCGGTGATCTTGCCGTCGGTTAGCACGGTCTCGCCTTTTTTTAGGGTGACTCTGTGACGAGTCCAGTAGACCTGGTTTCCGATGCGATAGGAAACATATGCCGTGCGCGCTAAAACCAGGCGCACTACGCGGGCGTGATCGTAATCGAATCCGGCATAATGGGATGCGACCACGGGATCGTGTTGCGCCACCCACTTCAAGTCCTGGGCATCGCGCACGCCGCCGGCCACCACGGAATAGGGATAGACAGGACGATCGTCGAGTTGGCGCGTTGACTCCTGCTGCGTGAGCGAGAGGATATGGCGGCTGGCCGCGGCTTCGGGGTCGGATACAGAGAATCGAGATGCGCGGAAAAGAGAGGGACTCAAGTGGTGCAACGCGACTGCGGCGAATGTGAATGCCAGAGTGGCGCCGAATACGACCAGCAATATGCGGCGGACCAGGCGATTGCGGCGATGACGACGGGTCGGACGACGACGGACCCTGAGCTCGACCCTGCCAGCTTGACTCGACAACTTCTACCTACCTTTGACGGTCCCGGGGGAAGACCGAAGGCACTTGCATGCACACTAGGTGCAGCTGGAGTGCCGTAGCCAATTGCTTTAATCCTTCACAAAAGAAGGGGATATGTGTGTTGATGGGCAACATGCTATCAGAGCATGCAAGGATTTGCATAAAAAATGTTCGCGGGTAAACAAGCGCGCACAAGAAGGGTTAATACCGAGTTGGATCGGGCGCTGGTGACTTGCGTAACGCCACGGACGAGCCATTGGCGCGAAACACGACCGTTGGTAATATCGCTGTAGTTACGGAAGCATTTGCGGCGCTGAAAAGTTCAACTGTCCGGTAGCAGACGCAGATCGAAGTACAACGAAATTCGCCGCACGCGAAAGCAGATCTGGTATAGAAGCACCCTCGGAAGCATCTCACTCTCGGTCCGCTCAGCTTAACCGCTGAGCGGTTTTTTCTTTGTATGGGAACGGGCTGCAAACCACGCGGTCGTTGAATCGCGAGGGCGATTCTTCCCAACCTTCCCCCGGCCCGAGGCAACTAAGTTTCGAAGCAGACGCGCCGCTTGCTTTGTTGCAGGATGCGAGCAGGTCTTGCGGTTATTGGGTCCCGGCCGAGCGCCGGGATTTTGTTCGTAGGAGAGAGCGCGCGGAGTTGAGAAGTATTCTAGGGGAGGTTCGATGACACGCAAAGCTGATCCGCAAGAACCGTTGCTCAGCGCTGTCGCGCGCAAGATTGGTCGAGCCGCCGGAACCGTGGCAAATATCACTCAAATGCTGGCGGCCGAAGTGGCTACCACCAGTTCCCAGTCGGCGTCGAAGGGAGAATCATCCCGGCGCACATCAGCGAAGAAGCGTGAGCATGGAAGTGTGAAGAAACGTAAAGTCAAAGCAAGAAAGGGCGTCGCAAAGACGCGACCTGCTTCCAAGCGTACAACTAGGGCGAGCAAGAGAGGCGCCCGGAGGAAAGGATAGCGATACTATCCCGCATCGATGTGATTAATTTCCAACATTCCACAGGCAGATCGGAGTCCAAGCTTCATGTCTTCTTCCACTCTCCCCAACACGACCGCTCCGCCCCCGGAAGTGGGAAAGACGACGAATAAGACTGCTTCAAAGTTTCCTCGCGGTAGAACGATCGTTGTAGTTCTTGCGGCATTATTAATTTGTGTGGCGGTTTGCGCCGCCGTGTACTGGAACCGGTTCTGGCCGTTCACCGAGAAAGCCATCGTGCAGGATCTGGCCGAGGCGAGCGACAGCACAGTTACGGTGCGCAGTGCGCATCGTACATATTTTCCTGTTCCCGGCTGCGTCGTCGAGGGCATCGAGTTCAAACATGGCCCCGACAAGCGGACCTTGATCACCATCGACAAGCTGACCATTGAGGGCAGCTATTCGGGAATTCTCAGCAACCGGGTGCCACGTATCCGCGCAGAGGGTGGACATGTTTTTGTTCCGCCCCTTGGCAGCAACGTCACCTTCAAGACGCAGCACTCGAATCTCGTCGTGGAAGAAATTGTTGCCGACGGAGCGGTGATCGAGTTTGCGTCGCGAGATCCGGGCAAGAAGCCGCTGCGTTTCGAAGTGCACCAAGGCATTCTCCGCAACGTTCAGTGGGGAAATCCGATTGAGTACGATCTGAAATTTCACAACCCCGAGCCCACGGGGGAAATTTCGACGCGCGGAAAATTCGGCGTATGGATTCAGGGCAAACCTGGGGAAACCCCAATATCGGGCGACTACACATTTGAGCGCGCAGACCTGGGAGCGTATGGCGGCGTCGCGGGGACGCTGGACTCCAAAGGAAAGTATGGCGGCGTTCTGAAGCACATCGATATTTCGGGTGCGACGAATGTCCCGAACTTCGAGGTAACAATCGGCGGTCACAAAGTAAAACTGGTAACGCAGTACAGCGCGTACGTAGATGCGATTCACGGCGACACGTTCCTGAAATCGGTGGATAGTCATTTCGGACGAACCGATCTGGCGGTGGAGGGCAGCATAGCCGGCGTCAAAGGGCAGAAAGGCAAGACTGCGTTGCTCGACCTAACGTCGCGGCGGGGACGAATCGAAGATATCCTGGGATTATTTGTAAGTGCGCCGCGCGCGCCGATGTCGGGGCCGATATCGCTGAAGGCGAAGGTCGAGATTCCGCCGGGGGATGAACGTTTTCTTGAGAAGGTGAAGCTCTCGGGCGCCTTTGGCATCGACAATGGCAAGTTCGAGGCGCCGGAAACGCAGAAGAATGTGAACGAACTGAGTGCCGGAGCGCGGGGCGAAAAAATGGAAGATGCCGAAACCGTGCTTACCGATCTGAAAGGCCAAGTCGTGCTTACGGGGGGAATCGCCAAGTTCTCAGATCTTTCGTTTGGAATCCCGGGCGCCAAGGCTCGCATGCACGGTACCTACAACCTGCTGAACGAGAAGATTGACTTGCATGGGCTGATGCAGGTGGACACAAAGATTTCGAAAACAACTACGGGTGTGAAATCGCTGTTCCTCAAGATGATGGATCCATTCTTCAAGAAGAAAAAGAAAGGCGAGGTTGTTCCGGTTCACATCAGCGGCACCTACCATCATCCGCAATTTGGACTTGACCTCGATCAGGATAAAAGCCCTGCAAAGCAGTGACGGGGCTTGAGTTTTTGTCGCAAACACTTCCGAAGATCCCGACATCCAATCTGTAGGAAATTTATGTCACAGCTTCGAAAAGGTTTCAGGTACACGGGCTTTTTAGGGCTAGTGTTGTTATGTGGCTTGGCCGCGGCAGAACTCGCGTGCGGCGCTGGCGGGAACCCTATCCTTCAGACGCCGGTGCCAGCCAGCCAACCCACTTTCAGCCATGTGGTTTTGGTGGTCGAGGAAAATCACAGCTATCCAGATATCATCGGTAATTCCTCGATGCCGTATTTCAACAGCCTGGCTTCGAAGTACGGGCTGGCTACGCAATATTTCGCGAACGCTCATCCTTCGATTCCGGATTACCTGATGCTCACCACCGGACAGATGGAAACTTTGAACGATAGTTTTTCCGGCACCATCAGCGACGACAATGTGGTGCGCGAGCTGGTGAAGGCGGGCAAGACCTGGAAGGCTTACGAGGAAGCGCTGCCCTCCGCCTGGCTACACGGGCGACGATACCGGGCTTTACCTGCGGCGTCACGACCCATTTGTGTATCTATCGGATGTGCAGAGCAGCAGCGCGCAGGCGGCCAATATTGTTCCGTTTACGCAGTTCGCGACCGATCTGGCGAATAATGCTCTGCCCCAGTATTCATTCATCGTGCCGAATGTGAATGACGACGCGCACAATGGCACGCTGGCGCAGGCGGACTCGTGGCTGCAGGCGAATATTGCACCGCTTATCGCCAATTCGTCATTTCAGAGCAGCGGCCTCCTGATCATCACTTTTGACGAAGGCGACCAGACAGATCTGCAGCACGGCGGAGGCCAAGTGGCGACAGTCATCGTGAGTTCCGCAGGCAAGCCAGGCTTCCAGTCGAAAACTCTCTACCAGCATCAGAGCGTACTGCGGCTGGTGCTTTCCAGTTCAGGGGTGAATAGCTTTCCCGGACTGGCTGGCACGGCTCCCGACATGACGGAATTCTTCTCCGGCCACTGAGGTGCTTCCGGCAGGTGCCAGCCAGAATGTCCCTAAAACCCTTAGGGCGTTGGAGTAGGGTCGAAATAACTGGCTTAACCTACGCGATGCGGGGTATGGACGCCCGTATCATAAACTCGTAGCTTGAAGTATGCCTGTTTGTGAGGAAAGGCAAGAAACCACGCCCGTCCGGATACTTGTTGTCGACGATAGCCAATTGATGCGCCGTTGTCTTCGTACCCTGTTGGAACAACAAGATAGCTGGAAAGTGTGCAGTGAGGCGTCGAACGGAAAAGAGGCCATTGAGAAGGTTCAGCAGGCCGCGCCGGACGTGATCGTACTCGATTTCCAGATGCCCAAGATGAACGGCTTGGACGCGGCGAGAGAAATCAGAAAGAAGTCGCCGGAGATTCCGATTCTCATGGTGACTCTGCACATGTCTCCCCAATTGGAAGATCAAGCCAAGAAGATCGGGATCCGCGGTGCGTGCGACAAGGGAAACATCAGTTGCGTAGTAGAAGGCGTGGACACGCTGCTGCACAAGGGCACATATTACCCAACATTAAACTAATCTGATCGGCCTTTAACATCCTGAATTGCAGTATTCTCTGTTTTGGGAGAGACGGAACGTATGCCGATTTCCATCGACAATCTCTCAAACCTGGAGTCGCTCTCGACCCGAGAGCGCGCTACTCGCGTGTATGGCCTGCTTCGTCAAATCCTGAATGTGCCGGCGAACTTGCGTACGGAAACGTTGTCGAATGTTACGCAGGCAATTGAAGAGCATCCTTGCCGTGATTCCATTCGTTCCACGCTTCGCGACTTCTGGTCGCACCATTCCTATGTTCGCGTCATCTCGGAAGCTGGCTTACCGGATGAAGCCTTTCTGGTGGGCGAGCTGCTGGCCCGGGCGGTGCGGCATCTGTTGCCGGTGGACGAAGTGGAAGGCGATCTCTACGTTCTGATCGATTCTCTCAACTTGAAGGAATGCGATGCGCGGTGGGTCGGTTCCCTGCCAGCTTCGCTGGTCGCGGCATGGGCGGACATTTTTCGGCCATCTACTTTCTCCGTTCTTGCTTCGTGCAAGATACTGGCCCTGCGCGCGGCCAACGTTGCGCTTTCGCGAGATCTCATGGTTTTCGCCGACGATGAGGACATTACCAAGTCGCCGTTTTTTCAGCTGCCATCGCTGGTGGAGCATGTGGTTCGAAATCCGGAAGACCTTCCGCGATGGGAAAAGCAGCGGGCGGCCTGCGAAGCCCAGTTGCAAACCGTAAACCAGCAGTTGGCGGATCGAGGGTCTTCGGCGAATCTTATTTTTCGGGTACGGTTGCTGCGGTCGTTGCTGGGACGGATTCAGCAGGTGATCGCGTTGCAAGGGCCGGATTCAGATTCGCGCAAACTCGCCGTCAGCGTGGTGCACGGATTTGCCTCGCAGCGCCGCATCGGAAGCGTAATCAGCGCGAGCACGCGCCGCCTGGCGCGCAGTGTGGTGGAGAGAACAGGGCGCGCGGGCAAGCACTATATTGCGAAAAATAGCGAGCAATGGGGGGTGATGGGAGCGGGCGCGGTGCTGGCGGGGGTGATTACATCGTTCACGGCGCTGTTTAAGTATTCCCTGACGCACGCCATTCATGCGCCGCTGCTGTTGGCGATTGCCCACTCGTTGAACTATGTTTTCAGTTTTCTGCTGATGCAGGCGGGCGGATTTCTGCTGGCCTCGAAAATGCCCGCCGTGACCGCAGCCACCCTGGTCGATGCGATGGAAGATCCGGCGAAGGATCACATGGCAAGTCTGCAGGCAATTTCGAAGACCCAGTTCATCGTGACGATTAGCAATTTGATTGGCGCCGTTCCCGCGTCGATCGCTATCGACAGGCTGTTCAATATGGTTCGCGGGCATCCGTTTCTGCCGCCACCAGCGGCGGAACATGGCATGCACATGCTCTTCCCGCTCACTTCGATGACGATTCCCTACGCAATCGTTACTGGAGTTTTTCTCTGGCTTTCATCGCTGGCGACGGGCTGGACTGCAAATTATCTGGCACTGCACCGGATGGGGACAGCAATTTCCAACAGCCTTCGGATTCGCGCCAAGCTAGGACCGAAGCGGGCAGAGAAACTGGCCGAGTGGGTTCGGCACCACGCGCCGGGATCGTGTGGATATATTGTGTTGGGATTTTTGTTGGGGGCGGTGCCCATTCTTTTCGAACTCTTCGGAATCCCGATGGAAGTGCGCCACGTTACGCTGGCGGCGGGGAGCTTGGGTTATGCGCTAGACGCTTCGTGGATTTATGGGCAATTGCACTGGAGCGACGCGCTGCTGGCCTTTTCGGGGATTGCTCTGGTCGGCGTTCTGAATATTGTTACGTCGTTTGTGTTGAGCTTTCTGCTGGCGGTACGCGCGCGCAATATCGGAGAGGCGCAGTCGCGTCGCTTCTTGCGCGAGGTGGGACGGGAGCTACTGGCTGATCCATTCTCTTTTCTGCTTCCGCGAGCAGCCCAGCGCACGGAATGAAGGCATGAAACTGGCCGCTCAGCTGAGTTCGTGGAAAAGCTGTTGCTGGTGGCGTGAAAGCACGTCAAACCCAAGAGCATGCACCACGAAGGGCACGAAGGTTCACGAAGGAAAAAAGTTCAGGATCATTTACGAGACCAATCACACCTGCAGCTTGCGAAGGTACGGAACGCTGGCTTTCATCTGATCTAGATTCATTTCGACGAAGTAATTCTTGATGCCGCCGACTTTGGCGGTGGAAAATATCTTCTTCCAATCGAGACTGTCCTGCCCCACGGGCACGACTTTCTTGGCAGCCGCTGACCAGCCTTGCACGTGCATGGAAATGAAGCGTCCTGGATATTTAGTGAAGTAGTCAGCGGCGTCATAGCCCTCGCTGATGGTGGAAACCTGAAACTGAAATTTCACCAGCTTGGGGTCGAGCAAGCCAAACAATAAATCATAGGTTCGCTTGCCGTCGACCTGGGAAAGCTCGAAGTCTTCGTTGTGAAGGCCCTGCTGAATGCCGGCTTGGGCCGCGCGCTCAGCGATTTTGTTGTACTCGTCCGCGGCGCGTTTCACATCGTCGATGGTCGGGTTCTTCGGTCCCTCCAGGCTGGGGACGAGCATTTGCGTGAGGCCGACATCTTTCGCCCAGGCAATGGCGCGGTCCTGATTCTCGCGGAGTTCGCCGATACCGAAGTGCGAACTAATGCAGCTCACGCCAGCATCGCCCAGGATTTTCTTGAGTTCGGTTCCTTTATATTTCGCAAGACCCGCGAAGCCTTCATCGGCATAACCGACGGGCGAGCAAAGTTCAATGCTTTGAAATCCGCTGGCAGCAAGCAGCTTGATTGTGCCCGGAAAATCTTTGGCAATCATTTTCCGGACTGGCCATGTCTGACAGCCGATGGGCATGCCGAGCGGGTTGGCATGAAGCGGCAGTCCAGTTGCGGCAACAATGCCCGCGGCAGCGGCGCATGTCGACATGTTAATCACAAACTCTCTTCGGGAAATCTCGGACATCGGTTCCTCCTTGACTGGGCAGCCGAGGCGGCTGCCGCTACGTGAAACTCGCACCAGTTTATAGTTCCCAGCCGCTGCGGCGCTCGGGACGCACATATTTTTGGGCGAGCGCCGAGTTGACGCTCAAATTCGCGCGATCCCACTGCAGCCGTTGTCCCATGCGCGCCGCAACATTTCCGAGCAGCAAAGACTCGGTGACCATGCCCTCGAATTCGAAATTTCCGCCGGGCTTTGTTTTGCCGCCTTTGCAGGCATCGAGCCATTCCCGTTCGTTGCCGGGAGAACGCGGCAGAGTTTTTGGCGGCTGCTTGTAAGCTATCCATTTTTGACTGGGGAATCAGCCTGGGATCGCCGCCGTTGAAGTTGCAAAGAATTTTGCCGCGATCGCCCATGAACAGAAGGCCTTCATCTTCTTCCTCGGTGGTTCCCTTCAACGAATGGTTTTCTTCCAGTTCATCGGGACGCCACGGTTTTAGACCGCCGTCATACCAGGTGAACTTCACGGGGGGCATATCGCCGCGCGCGGGAAAGTTGTAGCGAACGATGGATGCGATCGGATAAGTCTCATCGTAACGATCGGTGGAACTGGCTTCGACGCTCAGGGGAGCCTCGAGTTTCAAGACGCGAAAAATTGTGTCGAAACTGTACGAACCCATATCGCCGAGCGCGCCGCAACCGAAGTCTGTCCAGCCGCGCCAGACGAAGGGCAGGTAGGCGTGGTTGAAGGGCCGCTCCGGCGCGGGACCGAGCCAGAGGTTCCAATCCAAACCTTCGGGAACGGCTTCGGTTTCTTTCGGGCGTTCGATGCCTTGCGCCCAGAAGGGACGGCTCGACCAGTTCTGAACCTCGCGGACGGGCCCAATGGCGCCTGCCCAAATCCATTCGCACAATTGGCGAGTCGCCTCGGAGGCCTGGTTGGCAACGGCAATCTGAGTGGCAACTCCGGTCTCGCGGGCAATTTCTGCGATGCGTCGCGCTTCGTAAATGGTATGAGTCAGTGGCTTCTGGCAGAAAACATGTTTGCGTTTTTTCATGGCCGCGGCTGAGACTGCCGCGTGCAGATTGTCGGTAGTGCAGACGACTACAGCGTCGAGATCTTTCTGTTTCTCGAGGAGTTCGCGGAAATCGACGTAGGCCGCGCAGCCGCTAAATTGGCCGGAGCGCTGCTGTGCGCCGTAATACGCTTCGACGATTTTCTGGCAAGGTTCGCGTCCGGCGACGCCGCTGGTTACGCCAAGGGAGTGCGTCAATTGGATGGGCTGATCGGGGCTGAGCCAATCCCAGCCGCCGTCGACGCCCAGGAGTTTGCGCACGGAGTTGCAGAACTCATGGGTCTCCCATTGCGGATGATTGGCGCTGCCTTTGTTGACATCGCAGACGGCGACGCCCTGTACGTCGGGCTCGCGCAAAAAATGAAGCATGACGCGCAGGCCCTGGGAGCCGACGCCGATGAAAGCGATGTTCACCTTGTCACTGGGAGGCACATAACCCGTGCCCCCGAGCACGCGGCGAGGAACAATGGAAAATCCAACCGCCGCGGCGGTGGCTTGCCCGAGAAATTTGCGTCGAGAAACCGAAGCGTGCAGACGGCTATGTTGAACCTGATTTTTCACAGTCCCTCCCCGGCAACGTCGCACTTCGGCGTCACGATTCGACCCGGATACTTTAAACGAAGAGCCCGAGCGGGTGTGCAGAAAGTTGCGGAAGGCTCGTACTGCCTTTGACGCCAGTATTAAAATTCCACCCCAAGTTACTAACGACAATGCTGGCAGCAGATGCGCTATTCTTGAAGGCATGGATCATATCGAAGTTCTTCGCGAAAAGATCGCAGGCCTCCGCGGCGAGATTGCGCAAATCAAAGAATTGAACGACCAGTACCGGGATCACGGTCGCAACCAGCAGGAGGCTCAGATCGCTCACGGTCAGAGACTGGAACGCTTGCAACAGATCCAGCAGGAACTGGCCCAACTCGCTGGCCTTAGCCGTCGCGTCCTCTCCGTGGAGGAGAGAAAAGAGGAACACCGCTCAAAGCTGCATCTCAACAAGAAGGTGTCGTAACCCTTGTGAGTCGGTTCCGAATTCAGCCGTTTTCGACTATGCCGTGAAACAACGGATATCGGTCATTGAAAGATTTGGTGGAGCTAGTCGGGATCGAACCGACGACCTCATCGTTGCGAACGATGCGCTCTCCCAGCTGAGCTATAGCCCCGTGCGGGTGGGTTTTCGACTGCCTGAGTATTTTAGCAGCGTTGCGGAAGCGGCACCAAATTGACGCGGTTCCATGCCGGCATTACGAACGGCACCTCTCGTGGACTATCTTTAAGAAATTCGCTTGACGAATTCCCCTGAATTGCGTCTAACTAGCATTAACGGCAGTTGGAAATTCCTTCCTTGGGATTTGCCCGATGTTTGCGCAACTGAATTCCGGGTACGCGCGGGGACAATGGTGGCTGCGAACCGGTTCGCTTGCTTTCCATGCTTTGTTGCTGGCGTGGTTGTTGCACACACCCGAGCCCCAACTTCTCAATGCGGTTTCTGTGGCTGTCGGGCAGAATGGCAAGTCGGTCACTCGGCTCTACTGGCCCAGCAAGACGCCAGACGACAGCAGCCGCAGTTCTTCCGATGCGGCTACCGAGCGCTACCGGCATCAGCGGCTCAGCCATGAAAAACTAACGTGGAAAACGCCGGCCCAGCAGGCGAAACTGGCTATGCCGCAGAATCCGTTGGCTCGAACCAACGCCGAGGACGACGCCAAAACCCAGACGCTTTCTGCCCTGGGACACGGCGCGCAGGCGGGGCTTCCCTACGGAACGCTGAGTAGCGGACCTTTTTCCGGCAACGAGATACGTCCCGCCTTGCCGGTTACGACTTCTGATCCGGTGGCGTATCCGTGGGAGTTGCCCGACTTGGAAGGCAACGTTATCGTCGAGATCGTGATCGACACACGCGGAGATATTGTCGACAAAAAGATCCTGCAAAGTCTGGGGAGCAAACTCGACGAGAAGGTTTTACTGGCGCTGGACAACTGGCACTTCCATCCGGCGACCCGCAACGGCGCGCCGATCGCTTCCAAGCAGGATGCCATCTTCCATTTCCGCGCGCGCGGGTAAGATTTCAATCCCGCGTCGTCCGACGCGGTCTAGCGCGGCCAGCCGCTATAATTAATGTGTGAGCGAAAACGAAATACAGCAGATTGCGTCGGCGGATTTTCCCACGCGGTGGGGCAATTTTCGGATTTACGGCTTCCGGGGGCTTTCCGGTTCCGATGGCAGGCTCGAGGTGGAAGAGGCGGTCGCGTTGGTGAGGGGAGACGTAAAGTCTTCGCCGCCGCTGGTGCGCATACACTCGCAATGCCTGACGGGCGACGTTTTTCATTCCTTGCGGTGCGATTGCCGGCAGCAGCTTGAGCTGTCGCTGTCGATGATTGCCGAGGAGGGCGCCGGCATCCTTATCTACGAGCAACAGGAAGGACGCGGCATCGGATTGATGGCGAAACTGCAAGCGTATGAATTGCAGGATGCCGGACTGGACACGGTCGAAGCCAACGAGCGGCTAGGCTTCAAGAACGATTATCGCGACTTCGCACTTCCGGCAGGGATTCTGAAGGCGCTGGGAGTTACGCGCGTACGCTTGTTGTCAAACAATCCGGAGAAGGTGCAGGCGCTGGAACGTGCGGGGGTTAAAGTTGTGGAACGCGTTCCGTGCGAAGTCGTTCCCAGCCCGCATGCCGAGGAATATCTCAAGACCAAGAAGGAAAAGCTCGGGCACCTTTTCACGTCGGGGTAAACGTATGATAGCCTGCGACCCTTCCGGAGTTTTTGCGCCGGAACCCCGACCGCGCCCTAAAAATGAGCTCTCAGTATGGCCACCCGCGAATGGCGACTCGCTCCTCGTTCCGCTGTGCGGTTCTCTGCGTGGCACTTGCGGCGGTTGGTGCGGCCTCGATGGTTTACTACCATGTGTGGCTTTTCATGCCTCATGTACAGGAGGCACAGGCGAAAAAACATCTTACAGGGGAGTATTCCTTTGGCAATGACTTCTATCCCATCTGGCTGACCTCGCGACGATGGCTTGACGCGCGCCTCGATCCCTATAGCGCGACCCTGACCCGCGAAATTCAAGTCGGACTATTCGGCCGTGCTCTCGATTCGAAGTTCCCCACGGATCCACCAAACGACTATCGAACCTTCGCCTATCCCGCTTACACCGATGTACTGTTCTGGCCAGCCAGCGCGTTTCCATTTCGCATCTTTCGGGTCGTGTGGGCGGCGGTTCTGACTGCCCTGCTTGCGGCAACCGTCATATTTTGGGTCCGAGCGCTAGCGTGGGCTGTGAACGGAGTTTCACTGGTAATCATGGTCCTCCTGACATTGTGCAGTTACCAAGAGCTTGAGGGCCTTTATGCGGGACAGTTGGGGCTGCTGGTGGGCTTTCTTCTCTCCGCTTCGTTACTGGCCCTCATTCGAAATCGCTTACTGCTCGCCGGAATTTTGATGGCGCTGACCATGATCAAGCCGCAGATGGTGCTGCCGGCGATCGCATATCTTTTCTTGTGGACCGCCAATGATTGGCGACGCCGGAGCCGTTTTATCGTGGCATTTCTGGCGACAATGTGTCTGCTGATGGCGGCATCGCTTGCCGTCTGGCCCCGGTGGATACATTCGTGGGTACACGTGATCATCGGCTACCCGCGCTATTCCACGCCCCCCTTGGCGGCGGAATTGCTCGGAGCGAGCATAGGGAGCTATGTTGGCAAACCGTTGATAGTCCTGTTGCTCATAGCAGCGCTTGCCATTGCGTGGCGGGGCCGAACTGCGGCTGCCGGGTCATACGAATTTTGGATCACATTGAGCACACTGCTCGCCGTCACAACCATAACCCTGCTGCCCGGCCAATCGGTTTGCGATCACATAATCCTGCTGCCGGGAATTTTCCTGCTGGTCTGCCGCAGCGCGTCGAACAAATTCAGCAGGATGTTTCGCGCACTCTTCAAAGTTGGGGCCGCTGTTGTGCTTTGGCCATGGTTGTCCGCGACGGTGTTAATCGGGCTGCATCCTTTTCTTCGAGGGGAACTGTTCTATTCCAAAGCATTGTTTGTCCTGCCGCTGCGCACCGCTGCTTCCTTCCCGTTTGTTGTGCTCGGTTTGCTGGTGCTGGCGTTCCGCGCAAAGTCGCATCCGGCAACGGCATCACTTACTGCGTTTGATCCGCCGTGCTGACTTCAGTTCTGCGATCATCAAGTTTTTGTTCTTTCCGGGAAGGTATTCCAACGCGGCATTCGCCAGCGATAAATAGACTTCTCGTGCAATGGGTATTCGACGCAGCGTACGAATATGGCTCCGCACGGTTCTTAGATCTCCGCGGATGATGGGTCCACTGAATGCGTCTTTCGCCTCGAAAGTGGCGTAATTCGCCAGGGTCTGAAGCAGGATTGGAATCATGCGGCGCTTAGCTGCACTTCGATTCACTCCGGCGAGGATGGCGACCTGTTCCGTAGTCGCCAGAAGCGCGGTGAAAAGCGGCGAGGCGAAAGTTCCCCAGGCGTGATAGGCAGCTTTGTCTTTTTTTCGAATGGGGTAGGCGAGGCCGCCGATGTGTTTGATTATTTGGCGCGCCATGCGGACTGCGGGAGCGTCGCCCTCCAGCGCGAATGGAACGCCCGCAAGCAGGGGCCGTGAGCCTCGCACAAACGTCATGAGCGGATGCGCAGACCCTACCGACGCGCCGCGACTGCGGAGTGCTGACAGTTCAGCGCTGGAAAGGGCGCCGCTGGAATGTAACGCGACTCTTCCCTTCCATTCGATCTCGTGAGCAAAATTGCGCGCGGCCGGGGCAATTTCGGCGTCGGGCACACAGAACCAAATCAGTTTGGCCTGCAGGGCCGATGGATCCGTTAAAACCTTCGCACCGACCTGGTTCGCCAAGCTCCTCGCCTTGCGAAGCGAGGCACGGCTGGAGCGGGCAAGGATGGCTTCGATGACATAGCCGCTGCGCCGGAGTGAGACGGCAAGCGCTGAGCCGAGATTTCCCGCACCAACGATCGCGATATGCGGCTTGCCGGCCATCACGGGCAGCATAGCAGAATAGGCTGGCGGCTTCCGGAAGCTGGAAGCGAGACGGGAAAGCAGTTTGCCGGAAATGTGCTTTATATTGGTTCCATGCGCAAATCTTCCAACAGGCGTAGTGGCTCGAAGCGGAGCAAAGAACGCATTCTGTCGTCGAAAACAGTTTATCGCGGGCCGGTCTTCACGGTGACGACCGACCAGGTCGAAGAGCCCGGCGGGGTGCGGGCGCGGCGGGACCTCATCCATCATTCGGGCTCGGTGGTCGTGCTGGCCGTCGACGAAGCCGGTGCGACGCCTCACGTCCTTCTGGAACGACAGTACCGTCATGCTGCAACTCAGTTCCTGTGGGAATTGCCGGCGGGACGCATTGATCCCGGGGAGCGTGAACTGCAAGCCGCGAAACGCGAGTTGCTGGAAGAGACTGGATATACAGCCAGCAAGTGGCGACGCATCCTTAAGTTTTATGCCAGCCCCGGATTCGTCGCTGAGACCATGGCTGTCTTTATGGCTACCGGGCTGCGCTCGGGCGAGGCACAACCCGAAGAGGATGAGTTGATTCAGATCCGGATGGTCCCGCTTTCGACGGCGGTAAGCATGGTCATGAAGGGAACGATCCGGGATGCCAAGACCATTGCTTCGGTGCTTTGGCTTGATCGGACTTCCGTGAACGCGAAACCGAAAAAATAGGCCGAAAAAAGCTTCTTCGTCGTATGGGCTTAGCTGCGCCACCGGCGCGGAACTGGTCACGCAACATAGACCGGTGTCGTCCCTCTGCAGAAAGTATCCTTCCCCGCAAAAAACGGTTATCAGTTTTGTTAAACTTTTTTACCCCCGGGAACGTTGAGAGCCTACCCCTTGCGCCAAAAATTGCATCCTATCCGCGGAATTAAACGCCGCGCACGTCTCTGGGTCCTCCTAAGAAGACGTGCCTAATAAGGGGGAGGACGTGGAACGACTGAAAGGAACCGTAAAGTGGTTCAATAATGCCAAGGGATACGGCTTCATCGGACGCGCCGATGGGGCGGATGTATTTGTCCACTACAGCGCAATCAGCTCGGAGGGCTATAAGAGCCTGCAGGAGGGCGACCCGGTGGAGTTTGAAATCACCGAGGGCCAAAAAGGACCCCAGGCAGCAAACGTAACCAAGGCTTCGTAGCCTCATAAGTCAATACACGAGGCTCATTTAAACCGGCTCAGCGAGCGCTCCCCCGCACCCGTGAAGGCCGTGTTGTATCAGTGATCTCGCGCTTCTGCTGGCGCGGGCGAGCAGTCCTGCTGTTTCCAACGCTAGCCCCGCAGTCGAAACTTGTTTATCTTTAGTCGGTGGACAATAAGGCTATCGCCAACATTTTGTATGAGACTGCCGACCTGCTGGAGATCGACGGGCAGGATTCGTTCCGCATCCGCTCCTACCGCAACGCCGCCCAGGCGATCGAGAATTTATCACAACCGATAAAAGAGCTGATCGGCGATCCCAAACAGGTTCTGGCAATCCCTGGCATCGGCAAGAGCATGCTGCGGAACCTGCAGGATCTTTTCCGGGACGGCAAACTCGCCATTCAGACGGAGTTGCTGGAGAAATACCATCCCTCGATGCTGCAGTTGCTGAAAATTCAGGGGCTGGGACCAAAGACCATCGCGCTGATCTGGAGTGCCTACAAAATCAGTGATGTCGATGGCGTGGAAAAGCTGGCGCAGGAGGGAAAAATCCGCGAGTTGCCACGTATGGGCGAAAAACATGAAGCCAAGCTGCTGAAGGCGATTGCGGACTATCGCCGCATTGGCGGGCGCTTCCTGATTGATGCTGCCGAGAGCGAAGCCGAAAAGCTGACCGCGTATCTTGAAAAGTATCCCGGGATCGACAAGATCACGCCTGCGGGATCGTTGAGGCGCGGACGCGACAGCGTCGGAGACCTCGACATCCTGGTGACCGGATCTGCCTGCAGTTCGGAAGAGGGACGGCAGAAGGCTATCGCCTATGTCGCGCAATATCCGCCATTGATGGACGTGATTGCCAGTGGCGACAACAAAATCAGCTTTCATCTGCGTAGCGGGATGCAGGTCGATGTGCGGCTGCTTCCACCAGAATCGTTCGGCGCGGCCATGCAGTATTTCACCGGCTCGAAGGCCCATAACGTGGCCTTGCGCCAACGCGCCCTCAAGATGGGTTACACGCTGAACGAATACAGTCTGGCTATGTTGGAAGGCGGAACGCCGGTGGCCGGAAAAACCGAGGAAGAAATTTATGCCAAGCTGAAGCTCGACTACATCCCGCCCGAGATGCGGGAAAATCTGGGCGAAATCGATCTGGCCCGGGACCATGCCCTGCCCCAACTGATCAACCAGACCGATCTGCAGGGCGATGTGCACATGCATACAGTCGAAACCGACGGCCGCAATACGATTGAAGAGATGGCCGCAGCTGCCAAGGCTCGAGGCTACAGATACATGGCGATCACCGATCACTCCAAGAATCTTGCCTTCGCCAACGGGCTCGACGACGGGCGCGCTGTGGCGCACATTCAGAAGATTCGAGAGGCGGGCAAGAAGATTGAGGGCATTAAGATTTTTGCCGGCATTGAAGTCGACATTCTGGCTGAGGGCGATCTCGATCTCTCCGACGACGTGCTGGCGCAGATGGATATCGTCATCGCCAGCGTCCATTCGGTCTTCAGCCAGGAACCGGCGAAGATGACTGAACGGCTGCTGAAAGCGATTGCGAATCCGAATACCTCGATCATTGGGCATCCCACCGGGCGCATCCAGTTGCGGCGCGATGCCTACGGTTTCGACATGCACGCGGTGCTGGGCGCGGCGGCCAAGCACAAAGTGGCCATGGAGCTGAATTCTTATCCGGACCGACTCGACCTGAACGACGTGCACCTGCGGCAGGCCAAGCAGCAGGGGGTGAAGATCGTGATTAATACGGATTCTCACCACACTTCGCACATGGAGAAGATTCGCTATGGCGTGCTGCAGGCGCGACGGGCATGGCTGACCACCGGCGATGTGCTCAATACGCTGCCTCCGCAAGAGTTCGCGAAAGCGATGAAACACGGCTGGTGATCACTGCGGCGGCGCTGCCAGCGACCTCAGGATGCTAAAATAGAAAGATTGCATGCCAGTGAAGGACCTCACCGTTAGCGGTTCCCCTGATCTCAAGCCTGAACGTAAGGAAGAGAAATTTGCGGAGAAGCCGCGTGCCGAACGCCCGCAGAAGGTGGGCTTCGTCAGCCTGGGCTGCCCGAAAAACCTGGTCGACAGCGAAGTGATGATGGGCCTGCTGGCGCGGGCCGGGGCGGAACTGACTCGGCGTGCCGAAGACGCCGATGTCATTGTGGTGAATACCTGCTCGTTTATCGAAAGCGCGCAGCAGGAGTCGGTCAATACCATCCTTGAAATGGCCGCGCACAAGACTGGCGGCAAAGCGAAGAAGTTGGTGGTCGCCGGCTGCCTGGTAGAGCGCTTTCGAGATCAGATTCAAAAAGACATCCCCGAGGTTGATGCGGTTGTCGGAACTGGAGAGCTGGAAAAGATTCTTGCGGCGGCAGGTCTGGAAACTCCGCTTGCGTCGAGTGAGCCTACTATTTCGCCCTTTGTGGTGTTGCCTTCGCGGCCCGAGGGAGATGCACGCGCGGCACAGGGGCGGTTCTCGCGCGAGACTTGGGATGGGGCTATTGGCGACCTTCCAAATTATCTTTACGACGACACTACGCCCCGCATTCTGGCCACACCGGGGCACATGGCCTACATCAAGATTGCGGAAGGGTGCGACCATCCCTGCACATTCTGCATTATTCCTCAGCTGCGCGGGCAGTTTCGTTCGCGGCGATTTGAATCGGTAGTGGCCGAGGCCGAGCGCCTGGCAGCGGGCGGCGTGCGTGAGATTACGCTGATCGGCCAGGATACGACCTGCTACGGCGAAGACTTCGGGTTGAAAGATGGTTTGGCGCTGCTGCTGGAAAAGCTCGCCGCCATCGAGGATCTGCGGTGGGTGCGTTTTCTCTACGCCTATCCCAACAAGATTACGGGCAGACTGCTGGACACAATTGCGGGGTACGAAAAGATCTGCTCTTACATGGATGTGCCTTTGCAGCATGCCTCGGCTTCGGTGCTGAAGCGCATGAAGCGCGGGGGCGGGGCCGATGTGTTCCTGCGTTCCATCGCGAAGATGCGCCGCACGGTGCCCGATTTGACGCTGCGTACGTCGTTCATTGTTGGATTTCCGGGAGAAACAGAGAAAGAATTTGAAGAGCTCTGCGACTTCGTGCGCGAGGCGCAGTTTGACTGGATGGGCGCGTTCGCTTATTCGGACCAGGACGGCGCCGACGCATACGGCCTCGACAAGAAAATTTCACCTCGCGAGATCGAGCGGCGGCGAAAACATCTGATGGCAATCCAGCGCCAGATCAGCAAGAAAAAAAAGAAGACGCTGATTGGGCGGGAGTTTGACTTGTTGCTCGAAGGCGAATCGGAAGAAACGGAGTTGCTGCTGGAAGGCCGAACGTCCATGCACGCGCCGGAAATCGACGGCAAGGTGTTCGTCAACGACTTTCCGGAAGAAATTGAGCCGCAGCCCGGCCAGTTCTATCGCTGCCAGATCACCGAAGCGCACGATTACGATCTGATCGCGAAAATTCTGTAGGCAATCGTTATGCCGCGCAAGCGTATCGTCAAACTCCGCTGCCCCATCTGCAAAAAGTCCGTTAAGAGCGCTGACCCCGACTTCCCTTTCTGCAGCGACCGCTGCCGCCTCATCGATCTCGGAAAATGGGCGAGCGGCGGTTATGTGATTTCGTCGCCGGTAACCGACACAGAAGAGGGCGTGCGGGATCGCAACCCGGAAGACTCCGAGGACGAATCGTGAAGAACGATCCGGACCAAAGCGCGCCGCTTTGGGCGACGCTGGTTGCGACTTTGGGGGGCATTGGGCGACTGCGGCCCGGCCCGGGTACTTGGGCGTCGGCCACGACGGTTTTACTCTGGGCTGCAATCGCAAGCCTCACCGCGCCATCCCTGAGGGCTCCACTGGCGATCGCACTCGCTGTTCTCGTTACTCTTGTCGGCATTCCGGCTGCTACGCGCTTATCCCGTGCTGCAGCCGTGAAGGATCCGCAGTTTGTCGTAATCGATGAAGTTGCTGGACAACTCATTGCGCTGATCGAGGTGCCTCTGGAGTGGAAAGCTTTTTTGACGGGTTTTATACTTTTCAGAGCCTTCGACATCATCAAGCCGCCTCCGGTCCGGCAACTGGAGCGACTTCCCGAGGGCACCGGAATCGTCCTGGATGACGTGGCGGCAGGAATTTTTGCCTTCATTGGCATGCATCTCTTGTTGCATTTTGGGATACTAAAATAGTACGGAGTCAGGCACGGACGGGTGGTACCTTTGTACTCCGTAGCCGGTACGCTTCATGGGATTCTCCAACCGCATTCTCGGCAAGAAAAGCGCCAATGGCGGTCCCCGCATTGACATGGTGGCGCCATCGTTTGCACTTGCTGGCGGCGAACTGCGAATCACTGGCTCAGGGCTGCGTCCTCAGCAGGAACTTCACCGCCCCAAGGTGAAGTTCGGCGATTTCGAAGGACCGATCATCGTCAGTTCCGATGGATTTGTGGTGACACGCGTGCCCGAAGGCGCCACCACGGGGCCTGTTGTGGTAGCAACCAATGGACACGTCAGCAATTCACATCCGGTGAAGGTGGCCGTGGAGATCGCAGAGAATTTGCACCCGGTCACCAATCCAGCGATTGACCTCGACGGCAATATTTACGCGACGGTATCGGGCTCCCGCGGGCAGAAGGTTCCAGTCGCGATCTTCAAGATCGATACTAACTACGCGGTGAAGCCGTTCGTTTCGGAAATGATGAATGCGACCAGCATCGCTTTCGATCGCCAGGGACACATGTATGTGTCGTCTCGCTTTGACGGCGCCGTTTATCGCGTTGCACCGAACGGAACGTTGACCACCTATGCGGAAGGTATGGGCGTGGCCACAGGGATCGCGTTCGATCGGGAGCAGAGTCTTTACGTGGGCGACCGGAACGGTACCATCTTTAAGATCGCACGCGACCAGCAGGTCTTCGTTTTTGCCACACTGGAAGTCAGCGTTTCCGCCTATCATTTGGCGTTTAGTCCGCAAGGCGACTTGTTCGTCACCGGACCCACGGACCGCGTTTACAAGATCGATCCCAATGGAACGGTGAGCACTTTTTATAAAGGTCTGGGAAGGCCGCAGGGGCTGGCGGTCGACGCAAACGGCAACCTTTATGTTGCGGCCTCGCTCTCGGGCACGCGCGGCATCGTGAAGATCACGCCTGATGGGCTGGCCAATCTTGAAGTCGCCGGTCAGGGGCTGGTCGGACTGGCATTTGCGCCCGGACGTTCCGTCATTCTCGCAACCACGAACAGCGTGCATCATCTTTCGTGGGACATTCAGGGCTCGGCAATGCCGCCGGAATAACTTACGCCATCTCTTTTCATTTAAACTTCTAAAACGTGAATGCCGAGATCATTGCGGTGGGTTCCGAGATGCTCACGCCCTACCGCATGGACACCAACTCGCTCTACCTGACCGAGCAGCTTAACCTGCTGGGCGTGGATGTAATTTTCAAAAGCATTGTTGGGGACGACCGGCGGAGACTGGTAGCGGCCGCGCAACACGGGCTGTTTCGCTCCGATATCCTGATTTTCAGCGGCGGGCTCGGTCCTACGGAAGACGACTTGACCCGTGAGGCTGTGGCTGAGGCCCTGGGCGTGGGTTTGCGGCGCGATCCGGAAATTCTGGCGCGCCTGGAGCAGCGCTTCGCGGAGCGCGGCTGGACGATGGCTGCCAACAATTCCAAGCAGGCGGATGTGCTTGAGGGGCGACTGCGCTTCCGAATCCGAATGGCACCGCGCCCGGGCAGTGGGTGAGCGGACAGTTCGACGGCCGCGAGCACATCATTGTGCTTTTGCCCGGGCCTCCTCACGAACTGAAGGGCTTGTTCGAGAATGAGGTGCGGGAGCGGCTGCGCGCCAAAGTCCCTTCGGCTTCGCTGGCCATTCGAACGCTGAAGATTGCGATGCTGGGCGAATCTGCGGTCGACGCGCGGGTCGCACCGATCTACAAGCGTTACGCCGATGTTGAGACAACTATCCTTGCAGGCGCGGGAGAAATTGAACTGCACTTCAAGACCAGTGCCGCCACACTCGATGCTGCGCAACGACGCGTGGATGAGGTCGCAGGCGTGGTCGAGGACGAACTCGACGATGCTGTGTATTCGCGCGACGGTGAATCACTGGAACAGATCGTCGGGCTACTGGCTGCAGATGCGCAACGCGACCGTGGCCGTAGCGGAGTCTTGTACCGGAGGGCTTCTGGCGGAAAGACTCACGTCCATCAGCGGCAGCTCGCGTTATTTTCTTGGCGGGGCCGTCGTGTATTCCAATGCTTTGAAGACCGAACTCGCTGGCGTTCCTGCCGAAATGATTGACCGACACGGAGCGGTCAGCCGAGAGGTGGCTGCAGCCCTGGCGGAAGGCATTCGCTACCGATGCGAATCGACGCTTGGAGTGGGCATCACGGGCGTTGCGGGTCCGGCTGGGGGTACGGCGGACAAGCCGGTGGGCCTGGTGTTTCACGCGGTGGCGAGCGACCGCGGCACCGAAGTGATTCAGCGAACTTTTCCCGGGGACCGCAAACGCATCCGCCGTTTCGCGTCGACTATGGCGCTGGATATGCTGAGGAAGAAACTCATGTAGTACCGAGTACCGGGTAGTGAGTACCGGAGAAAAACTGGCGATCTCGGTACTCGGTACAGAGTACTCCGTGCTCTTCTTATGCGTCTGTTCATCGCGCTCGATATCGACGACGCTATTCGCGAGCGGATTGCGCGCTTCATCGAAGGCGTGAGCGGCTTCGCTCCCGATGCGCGGTGGGCTCAGCCGGAATCTTTGCATGTGACCTTGAAGTTTATCGGCGAGCAACCGGAATCGGCGGTTGAGCAAATCAAGCGGGCTCTATCTGGTATTTCGGCAAGCGCCATCGCGATTGAATTTCGCGGATACGGATTCTTTCCAACTGCGAAATCGGCGCGGGTTTTCTGGGTAGGCATAGAAGCGGGGCCTGAACTGGCGACTCTGGCATTGGCGATCGACGAGGAAATGGCGGCCTTGGGGATTCCAAAAGAAGAACGCGCCTTCACGCCACACCTGACGCTGGCGCGAGGCGCGGGACGTTCTGGTTCGCCGCGGCGCAGCAAGGAAGATAATCCGAACCGCATCTTCGAACTTGTACAGAAAAGACTGGCCGCTCTTCCGGCGCCTGAGTTCGGAGGCATGACCGCCCGAAAATTCTTTTTATACCTGAGCCAGCTTTCGCCGAAAGGATCGAAGTACACAAAGCTGGCGGGATTTGATTTAAAGTAGCGCCGGCGGCTCGGCGGACGTCCGATGCTGTTCGCTTTCGCCGCCGACGACAAAGAAGAACATGTCGAGATTCCTACTCATCGCAGTCGTGAGCTATCTTCTGGGATCGATTCCGTTTGGTTATCTTCTGATGCGAATCTTTCGCGGCGAGGACGTGCGCCGCACCGGCAGCGGCAACATCGGCGCCACCAATGTGGCGCGCAAATCGCCCGGTCTTGGGATCTTGACTCTATTGCTCGATGCGCTGAAAGGATCGATCGCAGTGGTGTGCGGCGCGCTCTTGAACTCCTCGATTCTTGGGCAAACGTCGATTGGCCGCATTCCGTGGCGTGAGACGATTCCAGCCTCATCCCCCGAGTTGGTGTTGGGCGCCGCCTTGGCGGCATTATTCGCGGTCGCAGGCCACATGTTTCCCATCTGGCTGAATTTTCGTGGCGGCAAAGGGCGTGGCCACGGGACTGGGCGCATTCGTGATGATCGCTCCGAAAGCGGTGCTCTTTTCGGCCGTCATCTTCCTTGTGCTGGTTCTGGTGTTACGTTACGTTTCTCTGGGATCGATTGTCGCGGTCGCGGCCTTTCCCAACATCGCAATGGCTCTCAACGAATACGGGAACAACGCTGTGGCGTTGGTGCTGATGGCAATGACGTCGGTGCTGATCGTCATCAAGCACCACGCCAATATCCGGCGCTTGCTGGCGGGCACGGAGAATCGTTTGGGATCGAGGCATACGTGAGCGAGATTGCCATCATCGGCGCGGGAGCGTGGGGTACCGGAATTGCCATTGTTCTGGGACGCAAAGGCACTCACCACGTACGCCTGTGGGCGCACGAATCCGACGTCTGTGAATCGATCATGGAGAAGCGGGTGAACGAGAAATTTCTTCCCGGCCGCCCTATTCCGCAGTCTGTGACCGTGAGCAACGATCTTGGCGAAACGCTTCGCGGATCGGAGATCGTGGTGAGCGTAATGCCTTCGCAGCATTGTCGCGCACTGTTTGAGCGCATGCGCCCGCTGATTCCGCCGCAGGCGTTGATGGTAAGTGCGACCAAAGGACTGGAAGAAGGCACGCTTCTGCGAATGACCGAGGTGATCACGCAGGTGATGAAGCGCGCAGACGGAACGTTTCCGGCGGTGGGAGCGCTGAGCGGACCGTCATTCGCGCAGGAGGCGGCGCGCGGCGATCCGACGGCGATTACGATTGCGTCGCAAGACGTGCGGGCTTGTTCGCACGGTGCAGCAGGAGTTCAGCGATTCGAGCTTTCGCGTCTATACCAACAGCGACGTAGTCGGCGTGGAACTGGGCGGGGCGCTCAAGAACATTGTGGCAATTGCAGCCGGGATCTGCGACGGGCTGGGTTTTGGACACAACTCTGTGGCGGCCTTGATCACACGCGGCCTGGCGGAGATGACTCGCCTGGTGGTGGCTTGCGGAGGGCGCGCTGAAACCATGGCTGGGTTGGCGGGACTGGGCGACCTTGTCCTTACCTGCACCGGGGGCTTGTCGCGAAATCGCAGCGTCGGCGTTGAACTCGGCCGCGGACGGAAACTCCCCGACATCATCGCCGGGATGCATGGAATGGTTGCAGAAGGAGTCTTCACGACTACAGCCGCCGTCGGTCTTGCGCATGCTCACGCAGTAGAAATGCCGATCACGGAGCAGATGCACGCCATTCTGCATCAGGGAAAATCGCCGCGCGAAGCCATTCAAGAACTGATGTCGCGCAGCGGAAAAAGCGAAGTGGGATAACGGTGGTGGAAGAATTTCGAGAAACTCTTTTCGCCGGAGGTCTCGTGCACTGTCGCAACTTTGCGGTCGCAGTAATCTTCCTGCTCTCTTGCTTGGGCAGTGCGTCGAGCCAAACTAAAACCATCGCCGAGCGCCTGGGATACTCAGCCGATTCGAAACTCCTGATCATTCATGCTGACGATCTGGCCGTGGCACACTCCGAAGACGCAGCCAGCTTCGATGCGCTCGACAAGCATGCGATCACCTCCGCCAGCATCATGGTCCCGTGCCCGTGGCTGACCGAGGTTGCTGACTACGCCAAAGCCCATCCCGAGGCCGACCTGGGCTTGCATCTGACTCTCACCAGCGAATGGAAAACTTATCGCTGGGGGCCGGTCGAATCCAGGGACAAAGTGCCGAGCCTGCTTGATCCGTCAGGTTATCTCTGGCCCGATACGCCGCAGTCAGCCGGCGCTCTGAAAACCGACGAAGCGGAGCGCGAAATTCGCGCGCAAGTCGAGCGTGCAATCGCCATGGGAATTCATCCCACACATCTTGACAGCCACATGGGTACGCTTTTCTCGCGCCCAGATCTGTTCGCCGTTTATGTCAAGGTCGCTCACGAGTACAAGTTGCCTTTCCTGGCGTTCATCGGCCCCGATACTCCTAAAGAACTCTCGTCGGTTCTTTCCAGCAACGATGTCGTTCTAAATTCGGTGGTTATCGCCAATCCCTCGGTCCATCCCGGTGACTGGAGCTCCTTCTACGTCAACGCGATCAAGAACCTGAAGCCCGGAGTGACTGAGATTATCGTTCATCTCGGACACGACGACGCGGAGATGCAATCGGTGATGGTGGATCATGCCGACTACGGCGCCGCCTGGCGGCAGCGTGATTATGACGTCGTCACTAGCCCTGAGTTCAAGCGGGCGTTGGACGAGAATCACGTTATCCTGATTAAGTGGAGCGACTTAAAGAAAGCTGCTGCAATAATCAGCAGGTTTTCTGTTGCCAAACTGACCGCTTGGTACTGCTCTTTCAGGGTACTTCGGTAACGCATGCCTCATTCGGTTTTCGTTTCGAGCCGCGCCTTTCCCCATTAGAATTTTAGGGACACTTTTGAAAGCCGCCGCCACTTCGTCTTTCGGCGTCTGCGATGAGTGAAGGGAGAAACTTGTCCGCCAGCGCTCCGAATCACGCACGCATTCCGATTCTGTACGTCATTCTCGGCGTGTTGCTGGTGATCAGCACGGTCCCGATGTATTTTTATTCGTCGCAGGTGGAGTCCACTAACCGGGAGCGTCTGAAGACCAATGAAATGCTGCTGCAGAACACGGTGACGCGCTCCCTGGCCGACGACCTTTCGCAACACCAGCGTTCCCTGCACATGATGTTGGCCAATCTGTCGTCCGCCATCCAGGTAGCCAGCGGCGGCGACATTGGCGAAAGCAATATCCATTCCCCGGAACTCCGGGCGTTGCTGGAAAATTTCGCATCTTCATCCGACGAGATCGCGTACGCCACGCTCCTCAACTCCGACGCTAAAGGCATCTACAGCGGGACTGTTGTTCCCGATGCCTTTCTAAACCGCGAATTGGAACGCGCCTTTGCCGCTGCGAGCGATGGCCGAGCTTATAACGGCCAGGCGCTGGTGATTGGCGAAGGCAAATCCGCCCGCACGGTTTTTCTCGTGAGCTATCCCGTGAACTATGGCCAGCGCTTCCTGGGAATGATTGGCGCGGTCGTCGACCTTCAGTTTCTAATTCGCCGCTTGCAGGAAGCAGCCGTCGGCGGCCTGATGCCCTACGTGGTCGATGCGCAGGGTCGGCTGGTGGCGGCCGCCAGGCCTGAGTTTGCCACTGGTCAGGACATGAAGAGCCTGGACGTTGTCCGCAACTTTGTCGATAGCGGCAACAAATCGCAACTCGTGCCAACAATGGAGTTCACTGTTCGCGATGGCAAAAAGAAGGAACAGATGCTGGGCACCTACAGTCCGGTTACGTCCCTGGAGTGGGCGGTCGTGGTGCAAAAGCCCATTTTCGAAGCCTATCGCGATGTTCTCGAAATGCAGCGTAACGCGCGACTTCTGGCTCTGCTTGCGGTGTTCCTGAGCATGCTTGTCAGTATTTTTGCCGCACGACGGATTACTAATCCTTTGCAAGTCCTCACGCAGTCTAGCCGCGCTCTGGCCCGCGGCGACTTCTCCCAGCGTGTCCACCTGTTGAGCCGCACTGAAATTGGCGAACTCGCCCACACCTTCAACACTATGTCTGATGAGCTGGAACGTTTCGTTGCCGATTTGAAGCGCGCGGCGGAAGAGAATCGCGAGTTATTTATGGGCTCCATCCAGATGCTGGCCGGAGCGGTCGACGAAAAGGACCCTTACACTCGCGGCCATTCTGATCGCGTTACGCGATATTCCCTATTGATCGCCAAAGAGATGCAGCTCGGCGATGAATTCATCGAGACGCTGCGAATTTCTGCTCAACTGCACGACGTAGGCAAGATTGGCATTGAAGATCACATCCTGAAAAAGCCCGGGGCGCTGACTGAAGAAGAGTTCGAAGTGATGAAGACGCACACGACCAAGGGTGCGAACATTTTGCGTCCGGTTACGCAGTTGGCGGAAATGCTTCCCGGTATCGAGTTGCATCACGAGGCTTTGGACGGTCGCGGATATCCTTACGGGCTGCAAGGCGATCAGATTCCGCTGTTAGCTCGCGTAATCGCCGTGGCTGACACTTTCGACGCCCTCACCACGAATCGGCCGTACCAGCAGGCGCATACGCCGGAGCAGGCATTGCAAATTATTAAGAACCTCGCCGGCAAACGTCTCGACCCCAAAGCGGTGGAAGCGTTGCTGGCTGTGTATGGACGTGGCGAGATTAAGATTCAGCGCTTCACCATCAAGCGGCCGATCGCGCCGCAACCCGCTGAACCAGCTTCCGTTCCCGCGCCCCCCGTCGTGGTCGCGACACCGGCCACAGGTGAACTCGCCACGCTGGAAAGGACCCGCGTCTAATAAGTATCCGAGCACGGTTATAGCGCCGCGACCCGCCGTTGAACAAACAAGAAAAAGACCGCGACCAGAACCAGCATTAGACCGTTTACTCCCAGCACGATCGGCGCCGTAAATATTGGGACTAGCCATCCCGACAGGAGATTTCCCATCGGCATCCCACCGCGAAAAGCGAAGTTGTACACGCTCATCACCCGTCCGCGCATTTCGTTGGTAATGATCAATTGCACCAGCGACGTTACCGTGGCAAACACCGCCATCATCGACGCGCCCACCACCAACAGCGTGGCATAGCTGAGCGGCAAGGACTTCGAAAGCGAGAAAACCGCGATCCCAGCGCCAAGCAAAATCAGCATCGTCAGCGCGAAGCGCCCCTTGTTCCGGATGTTGCCCATCCCCGCCATCGCCAGCGATCCGCAAATCGATCCCACCCCCATCACCGATAGCAGGTACCCATACGTCTCCGGCCCGCGATGAAAAATGTCTTTCACAAACACGGGAAAATACGTCTGCAGGGACATGCCCAGAAACGTCATCAGGAACGCCAGCACGATCAGCCCCACCATCGAGCCTTGGTGCCAGATGAACTTGATCCCCTGGGTCAGGCTCTTCAGCATCGATTGCTTCGTGCTCTCCGGCACGAATCTGGTGGTGATGATCGAAAGGGAAATAATCGGCGCCAGAAACGAAAGCGCGTTCAGCCCGAAGCACCACTTTTCTCCCAGCTTGGCCAGCGTGATCCCGGCCAGCGCCGGACCCACCGTCACCGCCAGATTGAACTGAATTGAATTCAGCGCAATCGCATTCGGCATGTCCTCGGTCTCGACCAGCGTGGGAATCAGCGCCGAATATGCCGGTCCGCCGAACGCCTGCGCAAACCCCGACACGAAGGAGAGGCAGAGAATCTCCCACACATGGACTACGCCTAAGGCGACCAGAACAGTGAGGGTGGCCGCGCTTGCCATCTGCAACCACTGCGACATCAATAGAATCTTCCGGCGCTCGATTCGGTCGGCCACCACTCCGCCGATGATCGTAAACAAAAAGATGGGAAGCCCGGACAGAAACCGATCCACGCCCAGCAGCCAGGACGAATGGCTTAGCTGGTAAATCAGCCAGCTCTGCGCCACGATCTGCATCCAGGTGCCGATACTCGAAGTACACGCACCAATCCACATCAGGCGGAAGTCGCGATATTGAAATGCTTTGAAAACTCGGCGAAGCGTCGAAGTTGGCATCTGTTCCGGGCGGCTCTGCTGTCCAGCGTCTATCTTCGCACGAGGCGGCGTTCGTTGCTCAGTGGTGACGTGCATTCCTTTATTGGACGCGGGAACGCGGCACAAGTGATCATGCCAGCGAAGCCCGGGAACTCCCCAGCCTGACCTGGGCTTCTTAAGGCTCACCGTCGTTTTGGGTCAAGGCGCCGGGAGGCGACAAAACAGAGATGTAGATCTTCAGTAGAATACTCACGGAGTTAAGCCACTCAAGACGTGAAAACTGCCGCTAAAACTACCGGATTGCGCTACTGGATGCTTCGTGTGCTCGAAGAGTATGAGCACGTCGCGGCCGATTTCAGCACGGATCCGGTCCACGATCTGCGGGTCGCGTTGCGCCGTTGCCGCTCCATGGCCGACGGAATGATGGCCATGGATCCAGATCGCGAGTGGAAGGCAATGAAGAAGGCTGGGAAGCGCCTGTTCCAGAGCCTGGGAACGTTGCGTGACGTGCAGATCATGATGGAGTGGATTGAGAAACTCCATCCACCAGTGCTTCATCCGGGAGAGGCGTCGGGGGCGAGCACGCCGGATGCTGATAATGTTCCCTTGGCCGATTCGGATCCGAACCACGGGCAGGATCCCGCGACTCGCGCGTTGCTGCAAGTCCTGCAAGCGCGGGAGTCCGAACAGAAACAGCAGGCTCGCGCGGCACTCGAAGATTTTGACCGAAAGCAGTGGCGCCAATGGAGCGATTCCCTGCCTCATCGCGCCACCCGGATTCGGCCGGGCAGTGCGGTATTCAAGCATCTGGCGCTGGAACGCTGGACGGCAGCCCGTGAACTGCATATCCGCGCTATGCAGAATCGCTCGCAGGTTGCGCTGCACACACTTCGCATCGGGATTAAGCGCTTTCGATATATCGTCGAGAATTTTCTCCCGGAAGAGCATAAGGCGTGGAGCGACGATCTGAAGCGTACGCAGGATCTGCTGGGCGAAGTGCACGATCTCGATGTGCTGTGGGCAACGGCGCTTTCCTGCCACGTTTTTCCTGACGCTACGTCCCGACAGGCCTGGCATGGGCGCATCTTGGAAGCGCGTAAGAAGCGAGTGGAAGAATACCGACAGCACACGCTTGGGCCGGATTCTCTCTGGAATACGTGGCGGGCAGGGCTGCCTCAAGGCAAGCAGATCCAGCAGTTTGCAACGCGCCGGATGAAGTTGTGGGCGAAGATGCTCGACCCTGACTTCGCGCACTCGGAGCGCGTCGCGCGGCTAGCTCTGGAACTCTTCGACGGGCTCAGCGCCGCTGGGTTGCTGAGCTCCCCGGTTGGCGACGGCCGCAATGGCGCGGCGAACGATGCGCGTTCGTCGATCTACCTTGCGTCTCTTTTGCACGACGTGGGGAAGGCGAAAGGAAATAAGGGCCACCACAAGGAGTCGCTCGAACTGATCAAGGCTCACGGAAGTCCGTTGGGCTGGGAACCAGCAACCATGGCGCGCGCCGGCATTGTGGCACGCTTTCATTGCGGCGCGTTGCCTGCGCGGAGCCACAAAGCGTTTCGCGATCTGCTGCCAGACGAGCAGAAGATCACCATCCAGTTGGCGGCAATATTACGGTTGGCGAATGCTTTCGACTCCGCTCACGACGGGCATATACACCGATTGCAGATAGAGAATGCGGCCGCCAAAATCCAGGCTCGCAAAAGGCGGACCAATGGGTTCCTGCGGAAATCTTTGACGCTGGCGCCGAACGAGGCGTTGATCATTGGCGCGGAGGGCTTCGTGGCGAATAGCCCGACGGCGCAAGCCGTGGCAGCGGAGCGGTATTTGCTCGAGACGGTGCTGCGGCGGCCGATTGTAGTCCGCCCTGTTCGCAGTTCGGTGTCGAGGCGAGTTGCGAGCGAGTGGAGGCGGATCGCTTCGTGAGCCCGCGGATTTCGGATTGAACTCCCAATTGGAATGAGAGCGGGGAAACGATCAAGTCACTTTCACGCGCGGGAGTCTTGAGTTAGAAATAAGCCTTCGAGTTTCGTCTGAAGCCGAGTGTCGCAAACCGAATTCATGACTCACGCCCAACTTGTCGAAAAAGCGGTACGGTGGCTGCGGTCCTATCGCTGCGGAGTGGTGCTGTCGGAACAGGCCTGCGTGAGCGGCGAAATGCCGGACGCCATCGGCTGGAAGCGGGCCAACCACTCAGTGCTAGTCGAGTGCAAAGTTTCGCGTGCGGATTTTGCGGCCGACCGTTGCAAACCGTTTCGGCAAAAGCCGGAGCAAGGAGTGGGATGCGAACGTTTTTATCTCACGCCGCCGGCGTTGGTGAAGGCTGAAGAATTGCCCTCTGGCTGGGGGCTATTGGAACTGCAGCGCGGGAGGATCGAAGTGGTTCACGCATCCGCGAAGAATCTGCGAACGGCGGCGGGCCTGCGTTATGAGATGAACCTGCTGCTGGCCAGCTTGCGGCGAGTGGAAGTGCGCATTGAACCGCAAAGCATCACTGACTTTCTGAAGTGGAAGAATCGTATGGCAGAATATAATCGTGGGACGCTGCCGGAAGGATTAACCGCGGCCGCCGAAGAGCTGAATGTTTTCCTGGAACCGTAACTTCCCCGCTAGCGAACTTTTCCTTCACATATCCCTGCGGCCTTCCATCGCTTTCAGCATCGTGATCTCATCGGTGTATTCGATGTCGCTACCCACGGGAATGCCCATGGCAATGCGAGTGACTTTAACGCCGGCACGCTTTAGCTGTTGCGACAGGTAGGTCGCGGTGGCTTCGCCTTCGATGGTAGGATTGGTGGCGACGATCACTTCGTCCACGTTACCGGCCTCGACACGAGTGATGAGATTGGAGATGCGCAACTGCTCCGGTCCAACTCCGTGCAGCGGCGAAATGGCCCCGTGCAGCACGTGGAAGACGCCGTTGAAGTGCTTGGTCTTTTCGATGGCGGCGATATTAGTCGGTTCCTCGACAACGCAAACCAGGCGCTGGTTGCGGGTGGCGCTGGTGCAATAGGCACATGGGTCGACGTCGGTGATGTTGTTGCACACCGAGCACAGGCGCAGGTTCGCCTTCACATCGCGCACGGCGGTAGCCAGGGCTTCGGCGTCTTCATCGCTGGCGCGCAAAATGTAGAAAGCCAGCCGCTGCGCACTCTTCGCGCCGACGCCGGGGAGCTTTTTTAATTCGTCAATCAGACGCGACATCGGTTCGGCAAATTTGGACATTCTTAATTTACTTTCAATCGGCGGATGATCCGGTAGTTTTTGTTGAAGCTGTAGACAGCTTGCAGAGGTCCTTCGGCGCGCTCAGGATGACAACCGGGGCGCTAGAGCCCTGGAATGTTGAGGCCGCCCAGCATGCCGCCGACGGTCGATTGCATCTGGGCATCGACCTTACGGGCAGCTTCATTGATGGCGGCCAGAACCATGTCCTGCAGCATTTCAACGTCGCCGGTCTTCACTGCTTCGGGGTCGATGCGGAGGCTGAGCAACTGCTTGCGGCCATCCATCTTCGCGGTGACGGTGCCGCCGCCGGATGTAGCCTCGACCACGGTCTCCTGCATCTTCCTTTGCAAGGTTTCGTACTGCGACTTGGCTTTCGACATCAGGTCTTGCAGGTTGAATCCACCCATGAAAAACCTCGGCTCTCGGCGTACGCTATCCGGCTTTCGGCTCATCCGGACTCTTGCAGCCCGGAGCCGAAGACCGCGACTAGCGTTTCTCTTTGTAATCGATTACGGTGCGCACTTGCGCACCGAATTTTTCTTGCATGCGGCGAACCACGGGGTCTTGCTCGGCGCGGCCGCGGCCGCCGGGACCCGATGCGGTGCGCGGGGTCCCGTTGCGTTTATTCTCCTGCGGGGCAACTGTGGCGCCTGGAACGACCTTCAATTTGACAGCGCGACCAAGAACGCCACTAGCCGAAGCGATGGCCAGGCGCTTTGCTTCGGAGCTGAGCGACATGTCCACTACGGTTTGCGACTCGGCGATTTTGATCACCAGTTCGTTGCCTTGAACGCTCCATTCGCCTTCGGAGAGCATGGAGACCAGAACCCGCTGGTTGCCATCGGCCAGCGCTTGCAGAACGGCATTCTGCAAATGTTCCATCGGGGGCTGGGCTACGGCGGTCGCGGTTTGGGTCATCGACGCTGCGACTTCGGGCTCCTGCCGCGGTTCCGGCGCTGGGGGCTTGGTCGCAGCGGAAGAGACGTAGCTAGCGACATCTCTACGAATGGCATTTGCGTTCACGTCTTCATCGAGCATTGAAGCAGGCGCGGCGGAACCCATGACGACCGGCTCCGACACACTGGATGTGGCTACGATGCGAGGGCCGGTGGGCGATCCCAGTTCAGACGGCGCTTCCTGCCTGGGCGTACCCTTGCGGGCGGAGTCGGCAGCGAATGGAGAAACAAAATTCGGACGCGGAGGTTCGGTGCGGCGGCTCTCAGAATTCGGCGATCCTCCCACAATCGCAGGTCTCGCCGGCGGCCTCTGCGCGCTTGTGGGCGTGGCAGCTACGTCGCTCAACAACTGCTCGATCGGCAGCAACTTCTGTGCGTGCGCCATTTTGAGCAGGCCGAGTTCGAGATGGAACCGTTGTTCCTGCTTGTATCCCAGTTCGCTGTGGGTGCGCAGCATGATTTGCAAGTGACGCGTGAGATCCTCTTCGCCGAACATCTCGGCCACGCGGCCTACGCGCTCGCGTTCTTCACTTGAAACCTGCAGCAGAGAAGAATCTTTACCCGCAATTTTCGCGACCGTTGCATTGCGCAGGAAACGCACCATTTGGCGCGCGAAGTGAGTAGGGCTGTGCCCCTCGCCAATCAGGTGATCGACCTGGCGGAGAATTTCCTCGCTGCGGCTTTCGGACACGGCTTGCATGACCTGTTCCAGAATGTGAGCGGGCGCGGCGCCGACCAAATTGAGGACGGAATCTGCGGTGATTTTTCCGCTCGCCGATGCAATCGCCTGATCGAGGATTGACAGCGCGTCGCGCATGGAGCCGTCGCCGGCTTCCGCGAGCAGGGCTAAGGCATCATCATCGGCTTCGATTTTTTCCCGCGTGACCAGGTCGCGCAACTGGGCAACGATGGCGTCGAATTTGACGGCGCGAAAGCTGAAATGCTGGCAGCGCGAGCGAATGGTCTGCGGAATATCCTCAGGTTGCGTGGTAGCGAGCATGAAGACAATATGGTCGGGCGGTTCTTCCAGAGTTTTAAGCAGCGCGTTGAAAGCGGCGTCGGTGATCTGGTGGGCTTCGTCGAGAATATAGATTTTGAAGCGGTCGCGCGCCGGACGATAGCGGGCCGCCTCGCGAAGCTCGCGGATTTCGTCGATGCCGCGATTGGTGGCAGCGTCAATTTCGATGACGTCGACCGCATTCCCCGCGCGAATCTCGGTGCAGGATTCGCACACGCCGCAGGGCTCCGGCACGGGCCGATCTTTGGAGCGGCAGTTCAGCGCCATAGCGAGAATACGGGCAACGGTGGTTTTGCCGATGCCGCGGTGTCCGCTGAAGATGTAGCCGTGGGCGGTCCTTCCCTGTTCGATCGCGTTCTGGAGCGTGCGGGTGACGTGCTCTTGCCCAATGACTTCGGAAAAGTTCTGGGGACGATATTTGCGGGCCAGGACGGTGTAACTCATGGGCGGAAAAGACGATTATACGTGATCTGTGGGGTTGGCTGCCGTGGGAAGGAGTAAAGGACTTTGACCGCAGAGAGCGCTGAGAAAAGCCGCCGAGACCGCGGAGAAACGCGTGCTGGAGCTTATCTAATGCGGACAGAGCTTGCACAGGGCGCTGGCACGCGATACGCTTATGCCTCAAAATTGACGGATGTGGCTGGTACGAGACTTAGTCGTTGCAGGCCACAGAGGAGTACATTATGCAGTTGAAACTGATGAAGCGAACGGTGGACGGCATTGTGGCGATCGAGTGCAACGGGCGGATCGTGTTTGGAGAAGAGTCCTCCCTGTTGCGCGACGAGGTGAAAAAAGTTATCGCGGACGGCAACCGGCGGATCGTGTTGAATCTTGCTGAGGTGAACTACATCGATTCAGGAGGCCTGGGCACGTTGGTTGGGCTGCATACTACCGCACATAAAGCTGGGGGAACGATCAAACTTGCAAACCTGACCAAGCGCGTGGGTGATCTGCTGCAGGTGACCAAGCTGTTGACCGTGTTTGACGTGCACAACTCGGAATATGAAGCGCTCGAATCTTTTCGCAGCGCGGCGTAAGCCGGCGGAGTGAATGGACTTGAGGCCTGGGCGGCGCTCTGTTCGCGCCAAGAAAAGCAGCCCTAATAAAACCGGCGCGATGCGTGTGCGGATCGAGCAAACGATTCGCGCCATCCCGCGCGGTAAAGTGTCGACCTATGGCGCGGTTGCTCGCGGCGCCGGCTTTCCGGGAGCGGCGCGGCAGGTGGCGGCCGTGTTACGCCGGGGATTTGAATTGCCCTGGCAGCGTGTGCTGGGCGCTGGCGGTGCGATCAAACTACAAGGTGACTCGGCAGTAGAGCAGCGGTTGCGACTCGAAGCCGAGGGAGTACGGTTTCGCGGTCGGAAAGTGGATATGCGGGCTTGCGAGTTTAGGTTCGGACGCACTAAAGGCGCGACGAGACGAGGGGGATAGTCATTCGAGAAGACCAGTCAGGCCTTGACCGACTAGACAGCCGGGGGCAGCTGTCCAGTCATAATCATTTTTTGAATTGCGGATCGATCTCCACCTGGTATCCCGTAACCATTTTGTTGGTTTCGTTGGCCATTCCGACGATTGCCATCAGTTCTTTGAACATGGCGTCTGTCATGCCTTTTTTCTGCGCCGAGGCGGTGTGCGAAGCGATGCAGTAGTTGCACTGGTTGGTCACGCTGACGGCGACGTAGATCAACTCTTTGGTGACCGGATCGAGCGCGCCCGGGCCCATGATCTGCTTAATGTCCTCCCATGTGCGCTTGAGCGTGGCGGGATCGTGGGCGATGGCTTTCCAGAAATTATTGATCCAGTCGGTCTTGCGGGTCGCCATAATGTCGTCGTAGACGGCGCGAACTTCCGGGCTGGCATCCTTGTATTCAATTAGGCCGAAGATGGACATGCTTTCTCCTTTGATGGCTGCTTAGAAATAGCCGAAGGAAGGAACATACCACACGAGCTCCGAAACTTTCGTCATGTAATACTGTGCTGAATTCACGAATAGAATCTGAAGCGATTATCGGGGAGATAAAGGAGATTTTTCGTGTGGTTCGCGTTGATTCCGTTTGCTGCTTTCGCGGGGGCGTTCCTGGTGGGAGCCGTTGCACTCTGGTTTCTTGCCAAAAAAAGTAAGATCTCGCAGACCGAAACCAAGTCTGGCAAGACATTTCATCTCGAAACTCCGGTCGGGACGCTGGATGTAAGGCCCGAGGAGAAACTGGACCCGCGGCTGGCGGCGATTCCGATTTATCCGGGCGCCATGCCTGAGAATGCGATGGCCGCCGAATCGGTAACGAATCTAAAAGTTGGCTGGAAAACCGCTCAGGACATTTCGGCTAAGTACTGGACTCCTGACAGCGAGAAACAGGTTTGGGATTTTTACCGGCAGCAACTGCCGGACTGGCCGCGGAATCTGGTTGAGTCGCAGGGCAAGGAATTGATCCGCCACGAGCCGGGCTGGGCGTTGTTGATTCGCGTTTCGAACGGGCGCGATCGAACCCTCATTGAAACTTCCGTGAAGCCCCCTGAATACCCGCATGTGTTCGGGTGATTAAGCCGCGGAAGAGGTAACCATTTACATTTCTAAGCCAGGGTGCCGCTTAGCAACTTCTCCAGATTCGGCGACTGAACGCGCACGCCCACGTAGAAGTGGCCGAAGAGAGCGTAAACGGCGCTGACTTCGTCGAAGCGCATCTCGTAAATCAGTTTCTTGAAGACCAAAGGATCCTCGGCGAACAGGTCGACGCCCCATTCCCAATCATCGAAGCCAATCGAACCGCTGATGATCTGTTTGACTTCTCCCGCGTAGCGGCGGCCGATCAGGCCGTGATCGTTCATCTGGCGGGCGCGCTCTTCGAGCGGCAGTTTGTACCAGTTCTTGTCTTCGCCACGTCGTCGGTCCATCGGATAAAAGCAGGCATAGCGGTGCTGCGGGATTTCCGGATACAAGCGCGGCCGCATGGCTTCTTTGTGGCGCTCGAGCTTGCCGGCGATCTCCGCCTTCCACTGCTCGGAATGAGGCTCGATGCCCTGGTCGGTAAGCTCCTTGTAAATTTTCACCGTCGATTCGTAGAGACCGAGTTCGATGATCGACAGATAAGACGACGTGGGCTCGAGATAATCGCTGAGGCGCAGATTGGCGAGTTGGAGTTCGGCCTGGTTGAGATCGGCGAACGATTCGCGGAAGTGAATCAGCATCAGGTCGCCCTTGTGGCCGATGAGCGAGAAGAGAGCGGATTGCCCGGTGGAACTTCTCTCCATGCTAGAGAGCGCGTCGGAGGCTTCTTTCAGGATCGAAGCTCTTTCGGCTGCCGGCAGGGCTCTCCAGGCGGACCAGCGTACTCGCAACATTTGGTGCAGAACGCTGTAGCCTTCCGTAGTAAGCGGGACTGCGGGGACTTCCGCGGCGACTTGCGGGCGAGGCTGGTGGGTGGTCGTCATTCGGACCTCTCGGGATCTTTCTAGGCGCAATAGTTATTGTACGCGGTACGACGAGGCGCAGATAGTTCTGCGCGGAGGTAGGCAGCGCATCGCGCTCTCGGAGAAAAGAAATGGCGCGCCGCAGAAAGCGACGCGCCAATCGCGACAGGGGAAATTAGAAGCTGAACCTTGCCCCGACCGTAACAACACGGCCAGCCAAAGCGGCAGTATCCGCGCCGAAGTTCGAGTTGGCGATGTTGTTGGAGATTTGAGTCGGGTTGAAGTTCAGATTGTTGAAGACGTTGAAGGCATCCAGTCGAAGCTCCAACCGCGCACCTTCGCCCAGTATCCGATTGTTCGGAAGGCCGAAGCCTTTGGTGATCGTCATATCCACATCCCGGTACCCAGGGCCGTTGAGCGAGTTGCGCTCGACACCGGGCGAGCGGGGAGTCGTGCTTCCGTAGGCAGGAGTATTGGAGCCGTTGAAAACTGCACACCCGGCAACGGTTTCGCATACAGCGTCGGGCGACGTTGCGAAATATGCTGCTCCTCCATTGGGATAGTTCGAGCCGGTCTTGAACTGGTCGTTGCTGGTGCTGCTGCCAGCGCCACCCAGATAAGCCGCAGGCTACAGGGTCGTATAATTGCAATTGTCGCAATACAGCTTCCGCCGGTAGAGGGGTGCCAGCGGCCCTTGACACTGACAAGAGGGGTCCAAGGGAATCCGGAGTGAATGTTGAGGATGCCGCTGATCGACCATCCGCCGACGATCTTGTCCACCCAAGCTCGATTGCCGTGGAAGAACACTGGCTGCCACATGCCGTAAAGCTTAAAGGCTTTGCCCACGTTGTAATCGGAACGGCCGTAATTCAGGTTGACGATTATAGGGGTAGATTTGTTCGTTATAGGGCGTCGAACCCGTGTCCATGCTCTTTGCCCAGACAAATTGGGCATCGGCCATAAACTGGCGCCCGAAATCGTGCTTCAATTCCGCCAGCATGGCGTTGTAGTTGCCGTGGCCTAACACACTCCAGTAATCGCCGCCACCAATCTGCGGATTCAGTGTGATAGCCCAAGGCCGCCGGAGTCGCGTTCGGATTCTCGTGGAAGTAGATGTTGCGCGACAACGTTCCCTGGTATCCCAGCGACGCTACGAACTTGTGTCCCAAGTCGTATTGCGTGTCCAAAGAGTAGTGATGGACCCGCATCGTGGGCAGAGTGTTGGGGAAGATGGCGAGATTGACTGAGTTCCGTTGGTTGGCAGCCCGTTCGGACCGAAAGCGTTCGGCGAAACCGCAGCCGGGTTCGCGGGATATCCGTTGATCGAGTGCAGATTGACGGAAGGCGCGTAAAGAATGCCGGGAGTCGGCACCGTTGGAGAGACTCATGCTAAAAGTCGGATGCACAACCAGACCGGGATTATTCACGATACCGGAGGAAATCGCGATTTCTTCCTGGTTATAGTTCAGCCCATAACCGCCCCGGATTACCATCTTGTCTTTGAATATGGTTGGGCTCCATGCGAAGCCCAGTTGTGGCCCGACATTGTTTTTCTGTGCGGTCCAAGCCTTTCCCTTGTGCACATCGAGGCCGGTGAGAAAAGCCGACCCGGCGCCCGGTGTGGCCACATACATATTATTTTCTTTCGAGGAGAGTGGGCCAAAGTACGACCAGCGCACGCCGAGATTAAGAGTTAGATTCGGGCGGACTTTAAAGTCATCCTGCACGAAGAAGCCCCAGATGTCAGTGCGATCGTCCTGTCGAAGAGTCGTAGGGAAGCCGGTCTGCGGGTTGAAACTGGTGTTTTCGGATTGAGGCGCATCGTTGAGGAAGTCCCAAATGTTGAAGAAAGCATAATTGGGTACACCGCAGCCGGTGCACTCCTGCAAGTAGAAGAGCCGGGTAACCTCACCGCCAAACTTGATCGTGTGGTTCCTGACAATTTTTGTGGCCACATCCTTCGCTGTATAGGTCCACTGGTTCAGGATGCTGCCGACGTTAGGGCCAAATTGATTAATATTCGTGTTGCCGGTGAGGCTCCCGACCTGGCCGATGGTGTCGGTGGGTAGCCCAACCGGCGCCTGGGGATTGGAACTGATTTCGTTCCAGCGCCATCCCGCGGCGTTGACGCGCGCTTCGTTCAAGAAGCTCGGCGAAAAAGTGTGATTCCACAGCGCGGAATAAGCATTGTTCACTTGCTGGTGATGGAACAGGTTGTATTGGCGAGCAGGGCCGTTCAGGAAAGTCGTTGACTGCGGAACCCAGTAGATCGCGAAGGCGATGCGATTGCTGGCATTCAGATTGGCATCGGCGCGCCCGTTGTACTGCTGTTTGGAATACGTGCTGTTGCTGGTGGTGACGTAGTTGGCAATGTCGGCGATCCCGTCGAGTCCGCCGCCCACACCCGGATTCGAAGCGCTGGTCCAACCCAAGTCCTGTGTGCCCAACCCAGTCTTCAGCGGGGAGCCGATATCCAAGCCCTGCCCCGGAATGGTTCGGCAGTGTATGCCGTCTTCTGGCAGCCCCGCGTCTGTGCATGTCGAAGGATTGATGCTCGTGCTGTTTACGCCCGCACCTGGGAAGGTGAGATAGGTCGCGGCGATGCTTCCCGTAGGAGCTAATTTATCGAAAGCCGGTGTCTCATACCAGCCGTTAGAGGTGCTTGGCTGATTGGCTGGACTGCGGACAGTTTCGTAATCAAAGAAAAAGAAAAGTTTGTTCTTCCAGATGGGGCCGCCAATGCTGCCACCAAACTGATCGAAAAAGTTTTGGTCTTTCAAAACAGCCTGATCCGGCCCGTTGTAACGCTGGTAGGCGTTTAATCCCGGACGGTGAATGGTGAAGAAGGCGCTGCCATGGAAATTATTCGAGCCGCTCTTGGAAGTGAGTTGGACCTGTGCGCCGCTGAAGCGGCCATTCTCGGAGTCGTAGCCGTTGGACAGAACCTTTACGTTATCGACGGAATCTTCCGAGGGGGTGATGATCGTGGTTCCGCCCCACACGGCGCTGGTGGTGCTGATACCGTCGATCGAGTAGCTGTTGTTCTCATATTGCTGGCCCGCGGCGAGAGCTTGAGGACCATTCTCCGTCTGAAAAATCCCCTGGTTGCCGCCAGTTGCACCCGGGCCCTGGGTTCCAGGCAGATTTTGCCCGCCACCGCCACTTCCCTGAGCGCCATCTCCGAACACGCCGGGCGCCAGTTGGACGAGTTGGTAAACGTCACGTCCGAATGATGGCATGTGCTGAATCTGATTGTCGGAAACCACGCCGTTAATGGAGGCGGTCTCCGTCTGCAACAAGGGCTCGGTCTCCGCATTCACGGTCACAGTTTGCGACGCAGCGCCGACCGTGAGCTGTACATTCACGGCGTTCGCCTGCTCCGGAATCAATTGAATATTGTCGATAACCTTGGTCTCGAAGCCGTCCTTTGTCACTTCCAGATGAAAAGGTGCGGCCGGCAGTGCATTAAAATTGAACACACCCGCATCGTTGCTGACCCTGACCTGTTTTTCGCCCGTCTGGGGATTGGTCAGCGTAAGATTGGCGCCGGAAACAACTGCGCCGGTGGTGTCGGTTACGACACCCTGAATCGACGTACGATATTGGGCTTGGGCCATGACAGCGAAAAAGAAAAAGCAGGTGAAGGTCAAGAAAACGCGCACAGCGGAAGAAATGGAGCGGCTCATCGGGGGCCTCCCAGGCTTACGTAGAAACTCAATTCGTTGGAACCACATTTACTAAATCTTTAGAAAAGCGATTTAGTGGCGACTAGCTGTTGATATAGCACAGGTGCTTTTCGACTTTCAAGTTAACAATCGACGGCCACTGAGATGCAGTTTCCGGAAGTTGTGAAGAGATTTTTTTTGCGGATTGTACCTTAACGATTTTGTTAGAGAAGTATTTCGAGCTAGAAAGCGGGTGGCGACGGCGTTACTTGCGGGGATCACCGCCGGAATTTCCCGGGAGCTCCTAGTCAGCCTAAGCTCGAAACTATTTTCCGCTAAGGCCGTTTAGCAGCCTTGGCGGTAGTTTGGCGGATAACCAATTTAGGTTCGACCATGGTTTCGCTGCCGGGCGATTCCTTTCCCGATTGTCGAATCCGCCGCAATAAAGTTTCCGCTGCAAGTCTCCCCATCTCACGCAGCGGCTGGCGAACAGTGGTCAGCGCGGGATTCTGGTAAGCAGCGCTTTGGATGTCGTCGAAGCCGACGACCGATACGTCCTCGGGCACGCGTAGTTTGGCCTCGCGCAACGCGCGAATGGCGCCCATGGCGGAAATATCATTAAACGCGAACAATGCCGTAAACGGTCTCTGGGACGCCAGTAGCTTGCGAGTGGCCTCGTAGCCGAGCTGCGGAGACGAAGAGTCCCCCTTGAGTTGAGAGACGAGCGCCGAAGAAATCGGCAGATTCAGTTGCCGGGCTGCCTTTTCAATTGTGGCCCAGCGAACTTCGGTATCGGAGGAGAATTCCTGCCCTTTGATGAAAGCGATATTCCGATGCCCGAGTTGAAAGAGGTGCTGGAGCGCCACTTCCGCCGCGCGCACATGGTCGAGCACGATGTTGGTCACGCCCTTCACCTGGTTGTGTCCCGACACGGTGACGACCGGCACGGAGAGGGAAAGAGTCCAGGGGGTATCGACCGCAATGAGGCCGTCGACGGAGCGCTCCAGAAAGAGCCGGGGATATTCATCGATCAGGTCGGCACGGTGGCGGTGGCTGGCGACAAAATAGAAGTATCCCTCCTGCAGCAAATGATCTTCCACCCCGCTCATAACCGAAGCGGAATAGCCGTCGCTCACTTCGGGGACGATGACGCCGATGGTAAAGCTGCGTTGCGCGCGCAACGATCGCGCAAAGAAATTGGGGCGGTACTTGTATTTTCGGGCAGCGGCAAGAATGCGGTCTTTGGTTTCCTGAGGAATGGAGTCCGCGACCGGCGAGCGATTAATGACCAGCGAAACCGTGGCTGGGGAAAGCGAGAGCCGCTCCGCTAGTTGTTTAAGGCTTACCGGCTTGGGCCCCATGCGCACGCTCTTTACGGCGTCCGCGGCCTGTTTCTTTGTGGTCACGCAGCGCAGTCTCGCACAAACAAATTCTGCTCGCAAGCGAAGTTTTAACGATCTTCAGGCGCATTGCTGATTGACATTCGACGGAAAAACAGTTTTCATACAGGGCGACCACCCTCTACTAACGCGATTTAGTAGACAGCAGGCGCCGAGCTCGAGGAGGTGCTATCCGTGCCATTGTTATCTCGTCATACCGCGGTTAAGAACTGGCGTTTGCTGCGAAGTCGCTCAATCTGGATAAATGCGATTTGCGCCACGCTCGTGGCGGCCGGCCTGTACGTGATCATGAGCGCTCCGTGCTTCGCCCAGACGTCCGCATCCCCCCAGCCAATAGGCATCGGGAACAGCCACCTCGATGCACGAGTGGAATCGATCCTGCGAAGCATGACACCGGACGAAAAAGTCGGGCAACTCGTGCAGTACTCTGCCGGACAGCCGACCGGGCCGGGAACGGGCCGGACCGACTACGACGACATGATTGCGCACGGGCAGATCAGTTCCCTGTTCAACGTCGTCGATCCCAAACTGATCAACCGCTATCAAAACATCGCGATGGAAAAATCGCGGCTGCACATTCCGATTCTCTTTGGGCTCGACGTGATTCATGGATTCAGAACGGAATTTCCCATTCCGCTGGGACTGGCTTCTACCTGGGATCCGTCCATTGTCGAGAAGGCGTCCCGAGTTGCGGCCCGGGAATCTGCTGCCGGTGGCATTCGCTGGACGTTTTCGCCGATGGTCGACATTGCGCGCGATGCCCGCTGGGGACGGATGGCTGAAGGAGCGGGCGAAGATCCGTTTCTGGGTTCTGCAATAGCCGCAGCCTATATCCGCGGGTATCAGGGCTCACGCTTGGATGCGCCCGACAGCATTGCCGCGTGTGTCAAGCACTACGTAGGCTATGGCGCGGCCGAGGCCGGTCGCGACTATAACAGCACCGAAATTTCCGAACATACGCTGCGCCAGTTTTATATGCCGCCGTTTCGTGCCGCCGTAGACGCTGGTACAGCGTCGCTGATGAGCGCTTTCAATTCTTTGAACGGCATACCATCGTCTGCCAATCCGTTCACATTGAAGCAGGTCCTACGAAAAGAGTGGGGATTCCGCGGGATTGGTGGTCAGTGATTGGAATGCGGTCGGAGAACTTATTCCGCACGGCATCGCGAATGATGGCGCGACCGCGGCGAGGAAAGCGTTCACCGCCGGCGTTGACATGGACATGGTAAGCAGCCTGTATCACGACAATTTGCTGCAGATCGTGAAGTCGGGGGAAGCCACAGAAGCCGAACTCGATGACGCCGTTCGTCATGTGCTTCGCGTGAAGTTAGCTTTGGGTTTATTCGAACATCCTTATGTTGACGAAGATGTGGCCGCAAAAGCTGCTCGATCGATTCGGAGAGCATGACGCTGGCGCAGACCGCTGCCGAGCGCTCGTTCGTGCTGCTCAAGAATGCAAATGGACCAGACGGCAAAGCTCTACTGCCGTTAGCTGCCGAAAATCAAAAGATCGCAGTTATTGGCCCGCTGGCCGACAATTCCTGGTATCCGGGGGGAGCGCCGCAGGGCGCGGCGAGTTCTCGAATTTCACTGCCTGCTGCGTTGGCCCAACGAGTGGGCCAAGCCAATATCTCGCGTTTCAAGGGCGTGGGTATTCTGGACGGCACCGACGATGAAATTGCGGCTGCAGTCGCCGGCGCTCAAAAAGCCGACGTCGCTATTCTGACGTTGGGCGAAACTCCCGAGATGACCGGCGAAGCCGCGTCGCGCGCGTATCTCGGCCTTCCTGGCAGGCAACAGGAATTGCTCGAAGCGATTGTTCGCACCGGCAAGCCCGTCGTTTTAATTCTCTTCAGCGGAAGGCCGCTGACGCTTCCTTGGGCATTTGAACATGTGCCGGCGGTGATCGCGGCATGGCAGCCCGGAGCGGGCGGTGGACCCGCGCTCGCGCGCACACTCTTCGGCGAAGTAAATCCCACTGGGAAACTGGTGGTCAGTTGGCCCCGCAGTGTGGGACAAGAGCCCCTCTATTACAACCATCTCAATACCGGGCGTCCGGCGGGAAACACCGATCTCACCCGGCCACCGACCGACGTCCCCAGCAAATACGTGTCCCGATACATAGACGAGCAAAACACTCCACAGTTTCCATTCGGCTACGGCGAGTCTTACACTACTTTCTCGTACGGTACGACCGTCGTCAGCTCGAATCGCTTGAGCGCCGCAGCACTGAACAAAACTTTGAGCTCCGCATCTGCTCCAGCGATGACGGTCGAAACTGAAATCAAGAACACGGGATCGCGGCCCGGCGATGAAATTGTTCAACTCTACATCCAACTCTTGGGAACCAGCGTTGCTGAACCGGTGCGCATGCTAAAAGGTTTTCAGAGCGTCTCGATAGCTCCTGGTGAAACAAGAAAAGTTAAGTTTGAATTGAAAGCGGAGGCCTTCGCGATCTGGAATGATCATAATCAGTTTGCCGCGGAGCCGGCGAAAGTCAATGTCTGGATCAGTCCCGACTCCGCGCAGGGATCGCCCGCGCAAGCCGAGATCGTTCCGTAGTCGGCCTCGTAATCATCGGGGCCAATGAATCAGAGGCATGGATATATTGTGAAACCACGAAAGCGCTTCCCGCACGCGACGGCGAAACTCTGCTTCTTCTTAATGGTTTGTTCCGGCGCGATTGCTTGGAGCAGCACGGAATATTATCGGCACATCATTTTCGACAATAGTCTGACTCCTGACTCTTATTTTTATAGCCACGGCACATCCAACGGATCTAGTTTTCTGGAATTGAAAGATGGCCGCCTTCCCGTTGAGACAAAGAATTTTCTGACTCCGCCAAATGCCCTTCGTTTGCAGTGGCAGTCGCAGCCCGGGGGCGGGTGGGAAGCGGAACTGCGCGTGGAAGGCTATCGCAACCGCTTCCCCGAATTTGAAGGGCACAATCTTTATTTCTGGTGTTATGCGCCGCAAACGATTGCAGCTGACGATCTTCCCATGCTGGTGCTTTCCAATCGCGGCGAGGGACTTCAGGTCGCGGAATTTCCCGCGGCATTTAGCGAACCCTTGCCCCTCGGAAAAGTGACAGGAAACATTCCAGCGGGCCGCTGGATTGAGATTCGCATTCCTTTTTCCGAGATTCATAACGCATCGATCTATCAGTTCCGCCCGCAGGACTTGCAGAATATTGTCTTTCATCAAGCGCGCGCCGACGGTGTGCGCCACACCCTAATCATCGACCAGGTCTGGGTAGGGGACGACCCTCCAGCGCGGTCGCTGCCGGCTCCCGAGAATGTCCGCGCCATCGGCTACGATCGGCATGTGGAAGTGCGGTGGGATCCGGTCAGCGCTTCCCTGTTTGGCGTGTACGTCATCTATCGCTCCATCGACGGCAAAGAGTTCGAACCGATCGGCATTCAACTTCCGGGCACCACTCGTTATTCCGACTTTCTGGGAAAGTCAGGTGTGACGGCACAATACAAAGTTGCGGCCGCCGACTGGCATTACAAAATGTCTCCCCTCTCGAAAGCGGCGAGCGCCAGCACGCGCGAATTCAGCGACGACGAACTGTTGACCATGCTGCAGGAGGCCTGCTTCCACTATTACTGGGAAGGCGCCGACCCGCACTCGGGAATGACCCGCGAAAATATTCCCGGCGACGATCGCATTGTGGCAACCGGTGCAAGCGGCATGGGCATTGCAGCGTTGATCGTGGGCGTGGACCGCGGGTTCATTACGCGGGCGCAGGGACTGGAGCGCCTCACGCGCATCGTGGATTTTCTCGAACATGCGCAACGCTATCACGGCGCCTGGTCCCATTTCATGGACGGCAACACCGGCAAAACGATGCCTGTGTTCGGCATGTTCGACAACGGCGGAGATCTGGTGGAGACTTCCTTCCTGATGGAAGGTCTGCTGGCGGCGCGGCAGTATTTCCGCGGCAACAGCGACGCCGAGCGCACTCTCTACGACCGCATCTCGAACTTATGGGAAACGGTGGAATGGGATTGGTATCGCGGTCCAGAGGCTGGGGACTTTTTGTTATGGCATTGGTCGTCTGAGTGGGGCTGGCAGATTCAGCATCGGCTTACCGGTTTTAACGAGGTCATGATCACCTATCTGCTGGCGATGGCTTCGCCTACGCACGGCGTTCCGGCAGAAATGTATTATTCCGGATGGGCCAGCCAGTCCGATCTCGCGATCCGCTATCGCGCCGGATGGTCGGGCAGCGTGGATGGAGATCATTACTTCAACGGCCATACTTACTATGGAATCAAGCTGGACGTGGGAGTGGGCACCGGTGGGCCGCTGTTCTTCACGCATTACTCGTACTTCGGACTTGATCCGCACAGCCTGCACGATCGTTTCACCCCGTCTTATTTCGAGAACAATCGCAACATGGCGCTCATCAATCGAGCGTACTGTGTTGCCGATCCCAAACATTTTCCGGGATACGGGCCGAATGCCTGGGGATTGACCGCGAGCGACGGCCCAGACGGTTATGTGCCTCATGCGCCCGACGGGGTCAACGACCGTGGAACGCTCACTTTGACCGGCGCGCTCGCGTCATTTCCGTACACGCCAGAAGCTTCGATGGCCGCGCTCAAGCACTACTACCGCGATCTGGGCGCGCAACTCTGGGATATCTACGGACCGCGTGATGCTTACAATCCAGAGCAGGATTGGGTTTCGCCGATCTACATGGGGCTGAACCAGGCACCGATTGTGGTGATGATTGAGAATTATCGAACCGGACTAGTTTGGAAAAGCTTTATGTCGAATCCAGAAATCGACGCGATGCTCCACAAGCTCGATGCGGTAACGGCGAAACAGAACGAAAAGATCCCTTAGTCTCTTTTTTCGGCTTGAAAGAAAGCAACCGGGAATTCTCGAAACAAATCTTCGACCATAACGTGCTGCTGGCCGGCTTCGCTTTTTAAGGATAGCTGCCCGCCCGTGAGAATACTGGTCGATTCCGGGGGAAAGTCTGCAGGCAATGTAAGGCTTGTATCGCCCCAGTCGAATCTCCCAGTTCCCTTTCGCGGGAAGTTGCGACAGCCATCGCGGAATCGCCGCCAGAGCAAAGGAATTTCCCTGTTTGCGAATGAATGCCGCTACATTGTCGGAATACCTCCCAGAGACTTGCAGTGGAATAAATTCCCCGTCGCGGAACAGCTGAGCATGATCGCGACGGAAGGAAATCGCCTTCCAGATCAAATAAAGTTTGATGCATCCGTTCTGCCAGTTCCCGACTAGATTGCCGATCCCCTGCGCGGACTCAACTTGAGCCAAGCTGTCGAGTGCGGCAGTTCGTTTCGCGAAGTCGATTGGGCCCCGATTGTCGGGATCAACCAGGCGCAGATCCCACAACTCCGACCCCTGATAGAAATCCGGCACTCCGGGCGACGCGATTTTCAGTAATGTCTGTGATAGGCCGTTGATCATGCCGAAATACGCAACTCTTTCTTGAAAGGCAAGGAAATCCTGCAGGAACTCGCGATTGTTCTGTGCCGAGAGAATTCGCTCCACGAACTTGAGCAACGCGTCCTCGTGCGGTTGATTTGGCCGCGTCCAACGAGTGTGCACCATGGCTTCGCGTGTAGCTTTAAGAATGTGTTCCTGAACTCTTTTAAGCACGCTCGCAGAATCTTCCTGATCGAGCGGCCAAACGCCTAGCAGTGTCTGATAGAGGAAATATTCTTCATTGCGATCGGGAACCGGTTGCCCGCCGACCCGCTCCTTGTACTGCGCATTGTGTTCGGCCCAGCCTTCCAGGTGTTCCTTCCATTCTGACGGCATTTCGGAAAGCGTGTTGAGGCGCCCGCGCACGTCTTCACTTCTCTTAGTGTCGTGGGTGGAGGTAGCGTTGAGGCTTCCCGGCCCTCGGCCGCCACTCTGGAGGAACGCATAAAAATCCTCCAGAGAGGCTGCGTCCGCAGGAAAGGGATCCCCGCCAACTTCATTCAGTGACAAGAGCGGATGGTAGACATACAGTGAAGTATCTTCCAGGCCCTTGGCCACGATCGGCCCCGTGAACTGCTGCCACCTTGTCACAAAATTCAGGCGGGCTTCCCGCTGGTCCACCAGCACGTGTGGAGGATTGAGGATCAGTAATACTTCGCGGACAAAATCGAAACACGCAGAGTTCAGATTTGGCGCGCGCTTCCGCGCCGCTGCCAGCGCCTCTTCGATGTATTGCGTGGCATGCGCAGGCAAATCCATATTTCGAATGTAGGTTCGGTAAACCGAGAGGCAGGCCGTGACCTCGATCAACGCGTCAATCAACTGTTCGCGATTTAACTCGCGGGCATAGCGATCCTGGGCCGCGAGTTCCGCCAACTGTCTTCCCAGAGTTCGCATTTCCACTCCGAGAAGCGTGTTCATCACCAGCTTTTTTTTCTGGTAAACAACGTCCGCGAAGTTCTGCTTGCGGCCGATGAAACCCGAATAGATTTCCTCCAACCGTCGTGCGCCCTCGGGTTCAACGAAGACGCCGTTAGCTTCATTCAGGTAGTCATAGCCCGTAGTCCCGCACACCGGCCAGTCGCTGGGCAGTTCTTCATTGCGTGCAAGAATTTTCTCTACGAGCAGGTAGGATGGGTGGTCGCTTCGAGATTCGTCCGACGAAAGGCGCTCTTGCAGCTTGTTCAAGTAGGCGAGAGGATCGCGAAGACCATCGATGTGATCGATGCGCAATCCGGCGGCTGGATTTTTCGCGACCAAGCGCAGAATTAATCCGTGCGTAGCCTCGAACACCAGCGGATCTTCCACTCGAACTCCCACCAGTTCGGCGATGGTAAAAAACCGTCGATAATTAATGCTCTCATTCAAATTTTGCCAGAATGCCAGCTTGTAATTCTGTTCCGCGAGCAGGCGCTGGAGGAAACGGAAACTGCCCGGGTCGCCCTCTCTACCATTGATCTCAGCGATATTTTCCTCGACGAAACGGGCAATTTCATTGCTGTTGAGTACGAGAGATCGAAGGCGCTCGCGAGAGGACTCGAAGCGCAACCGGCGCTCGGCAGGCGTTTCGGCGGACCGCCGGTCCCCCGCATAAAGCTCCCGCACCGAAGCGAGGATTCCTGAGTATTCGTGGTAGGCAGGTGCCTCTTCTCCGAGAAGTTCTCTCAAACGATCGACCCGATACTCAAGAATCCCGTGATAGGACCGGGGAGTCAGCGGGAAAAGCGAATCGAAATATTGAAAGAAGAAACGGCCATCCTGAAAGATGAGCTTAATCTCGCCGGCGTCGAGAGCTTCGCCGAACGGCCGCCCCAGCACAGGCAAGAGAATCCTGCCATCAAGACTGCGGGAATGGGGATGCCACTCGATGTCGAAAAACGCCGCAAATGCCGATTGCGAGCCATTTTCCAGCACATCCATCCACCAGGGATTTTCCGCGCTGGCCGCCATGTGATTGGGCACAGTATCGAGCAGCAGGCCCATGCCGCGACTTTGCAGTTCGGCCTGCAACACCGCGAATTCTTCTTCGGTGCCGAGTTCCGGATTGATGCGGGAAGGATCGGTGACGTCGTAGCCGTGGCCGCTTCCCTTTCGGCTCACTAGAATCGGCGACAAATAGATATCGGAAATACCCAACTGGTGCAGGTAGTCCAGAATCTTCAAAGCATCCGCGAACCGAAAATCCTGGTTGAGCTGCAGCCGGTAGGTTGCCGATGGCAAACGTTTAGGCGGCATTTTCTACACGGCTCTCGGGCAATAGAATGCGGAGTTGCTCGGCCAGACGGCTCAGATCGTCATGGCGTTTGATGGCGGACGGATCCGCGCCCGGAGAATGCCATCCGTTCTGTTCAAACGCCGTTACCAGCGGTCGATAGCAGACGTTCTGCGCTTCCCAAAGAACGACGGGGAATGGAAGCGAAGGAATTAAGTCGAGCAACTTGCTGACTCGCTCGGCCAGGGCTAGATCGGATGGGTTCGCGGCGAAGTCGGCAGCATCTTTTTCAAGCCGCTTCCGAACTTTATATTCCAGCGTGGTTGAGTCGAGCGTGATTTTGCTGGCTGCCGCTTCCCGCAACAAGCTTTGAATACTGTCCACGTCCAAGTCTGGACGTTCCAAATATTGCTCCAACTGATTGTTGAGCGCGATCTCGGCTGCAGCCTTCAGGGCATTAGGAACTGGAACATCCAGCCCGTTTAGAAACCGAATAAGAGGCGCCTGACCCTCGAACACGGTGCGATATACGGCTGCCGCCGAATTCAAAGACTCATTGAGAATGAGGCTCGTAATCTTTCTCTGCTCATCGCGAAAGAGTTGCCGCAACGAGAACGTATTCTTGCCATAGACCTGATCGAGCAACCGGATCACCTCTGCAGTGTCGGCCTGCTCAAACGCTTCAACCAGCTTCTTTTGGTCTTCGTCGGACGACGAATCCGCGGGGCGGATTCCGGCGGTCACGTTGTGGTCTCCAAGATGAAGGACCGAGAAATCCAAAGAAGACGTCTCGTCGGTGATGGTCGAGCGCAGCCGGGCGCGGCCATTGGCCAGGCGTATCTTCCCTTCTGCATCCACCGAATATCGTTCACGCTCCACTTCGTAGCAATAGATACGCGTTTTTTCGGCGTAATTCTCAAACAAAGAGCTGATGGCATAGTGTCCGCCGACCCGCTCAAAGTCCACGACGGCGGGCTTCACCCACTTCTCGTAGATCTTCGCGCCATCCCCGTGTTCGGGCAGATTGCTCTTTGCAAGTGCGAGGTGCTGCAGAAATTCTGTCTCGAGTTTTTGGTCGCAGCACTCTTCGGCCAGTTGCAACGCGCGCCCCGCGTAGTGGATAACCTGGACGGTTTCAATGCCCGACAGTTCGTCAAAGAACCAGCCACAGCTCGTGTACATCAGCAGAGCGTGACGCTGCATTTCCAGCAACTTCAGGGCCTTCACCTGCTCGTGAGCCTCGAGCGGGCGGATGGCATGGTCCGCGAAGAACGCGGCCCGGGTTTCTTCGGAGCGATCGAGAATCACGCGAATATAGTCGTCGCGCGCCGTCCACGGATCGCGGAGATATTCCTTTAACTGCGATTCGAAAATGGGGGCCAGCTTGTCCCGCAGCCAGTCGAGCGCTTCCCGCAGCGGAGCCCGCCATTGCTGGTTCCAGGGGTGGCCTCCGGAATTGCATCCACAATCGCTACGCCATCGCTCCACGCCGTGAACGCAGCTCCATGAACTGTTTTCGACGATTTCCACAAAATGTTTGGGCGGATGTTTTTGTAAGAACTCCCCGTAGTTAGTCAGTTTGGCGATTCCTCGCCGCTCGATTTCGTCGAGCGCAAAGCTCAGCGCCATTTCACCGTAATGATGATGGTGACCGTAGCTCTCGCCGTCGGTGGCAATGTGAACTAACTGCGGGCCTTGGCGCGAATCCGAGAAGCCGCTCATCAGTCGGTCGGCAAATCGTTTTCCATCGTTCAACAAGCCTTCGAAGGCAACGCCTTGCGAAATTGGTCCGTCATAGAAGAATAGATTGATCCGTTTTTTCGAGGGTAGCTCAGCGAGATAGGCGCGGGCTGGGTCGATGCGGGCGCCGCTCACATCTTCGAACCTGGAGCTATTCTTCGCCCGAGTGCGTTGCGCCTGCCGCGGCGCCAGAATCGTGAATTGAATTCCGTTCTCCGCAAGGACCTCGAGCGTCTCGGTATCCACGGCTGTTTCCGGCAACCACATACCTTCCGGCTTTCTGCCGAAGCGGCTTTCAAAATCTTGTATCCCCCATTTCACTTGCGTGACTTTGTCCCGGCGGTTGGCGAGCGGGAGGATCATATGGTTGTATCCCTGCGCTATGGCGGAGCCATGTCCAGAAAATCGCTGGGCGCTGCTCCGATCGGCTTCCAGAATCGCTTCGTAGACCTTGGGAGCCTGTTCTTTCATCCACGACAATAACGTCGGGCCAAAATTGAAGCTGATTTGAGCGTAGTTGTTCAATAGTTTGAGAATGCGATTCTCGGAATCCACAATTCGCGATGCGGCGTTGGGAGCGTAACACTCGGCAGTGATCCGCTCGTTCCAGTCGTGATAAGGGTAAGCGGAGTCCTGCAACTCGATCGCTTCTAGATATGGGTTTTCGCGAGGGGGCTGGTAGAAATGCCCATGGATGCAAACGTATTTCACACCGCCTCCGTACTGCGTTGAATTCTTTCGAGGACGAGAAACGAGTACGGCGAAAGCCGGATTTCATCGTTCGTCGAAAGTTTTATCTGCGCCGCGCGATCAGTTTCTGCGCCCTTCCAACGTCCTTCCGCCGAGTAAATCAGCTGATTCCACTCGCCCACCAAGTCCGGCCGGTTCAAGATGGCCGGAAATTCGGCAAAGTTAAAGAGCATCGCCAATTCGCTCGACTGGCACTGGCGCAGGAGCAGCAGAGCACAGCCTCCCAGCTCGCGCACAGTACGCGGACTATGCGTTCCCAATTCCTGTTCCTCTCGGATTCGGATCAGCTCTTGGTAGAAACTAAAAAGCACGCTGTGCGGTTCTTTTTCCTTCAGGGAATCATCGAGGTGCGACCGTGCAAATGTCTCTTCATCCTGTGGATCGGGCACACTGCCTTCCCATCCGAAGGCCGCGAACTCTTCGCGCCGTCCGCGACGTACAGCCTCCACTAGCTCCGGATCACCGTGGCTGGTGAAGTATTGAAAGGGCGCAGTCTCGCCATATTCTTCGCCCATGAACAGCATGGGCACAAACGGAGAGAGCAACGTGATTCCGGCCGCCAGCTTCTGCGCTTCGAAGCTCACCAGGCTGGCCAGTCGTTCGCCGGCCGCCCGGTTGCCGACCTGGTCGTGATTCTGATTGCAGACCACAAATTTTGCGGGCGAAATGCCGTGCGCGGAATTGCCGTGGCTTCGCTTGCGGTGTTTCGAATGTTGCCCGCTGTAATACCAGCCATCGCGCAAGGTGGCGGCCAACGGCTCCATGCCCTCAAAATCGGCATAGTATCCCTGTTTCTCTCCGGTCAGCAGCGTGTGCACCGAGTGATGAAAATCGTCGCTCCACTGCGCGTCAAGATCGTATCCGCCGCGCTCTGGGTGATGCAGGAGGCGGGCATCGTTCAAATCGCTTTCCGCGATCAAGTGAATCGGCCGGCCCAGCCGTTGCGAGAGCTTTGCGGTTTCGGACTTGAGTTCCGCCAGCAAATGACGTGCGCCGAAATCGAAGATTCCATGCACTGCATCCAGACGCAACGCGTCGAAGTGATAGTCCTCCAACCAATACAAAGCGTTCTCGATGAAGAATCTCCTCACTTCGTCGCTTCCTGCTCCATCAAAATTTACTGCCTGGCCCCAGGGGGTTTGATAACGGTCGGTAAAGTATGGCCCGTAAGCACTTAGGTAGTTGCCTTCCGGGCCGAGATGGTTGTAAACCACGTCAAGCGCGATCGCCAGGCCCTGCTGGTGAGCTGCATTCACCAATCGCTGGAGCGATTCCGGTCCGCCGTAAGTGTTCTGGGGTGCGAAGAGGTATACGCCATCGTAGCCCCAATTCCGCGCGCCGGGAAATTGGGCGACCGGCATGAGTTCAATTGTCGTAACGCCCAACGCCACGAGCTCCGGCAGGCGACCGATCACGCCGTCGAATGTTCCTTCTGGAGTGTAGGTTCCGACATGAAGTTCGTAGAAAACGCTGCGCTCCAGGGTCGGACCTTTCCAGCCGTGATCAGTCCATGGGAAAGCCTCGAGTTCGACGATCCCGGACGGGCCGTGCACACCCCTAGGTTGAAACCGCGATGCGGGATCCGGCAACTCGCGCGCCCCGTCGAGTTTGTAAAAATATTCAGATCCAGGTTCGAGCGTCTTTACGATGGCACGATGATATCCATTGGCTAATGGTTCCATGGGCACGTACTCTTCGCCGCCGCCCAGAAGGTGCAACGCTAACCGAGCGTGATTGCGGAGCCCAAACGAGAAACTCCCAACTCCCGTCCGGTTGCCGGTGGGCGCCGATGCGTCTTCTCTTTAGTTAAGGCTTCAGTGGATGACATCGTTCGTGAGGCTGGATCAGGGACCGATCGGAGACTAGGTCGGCTTTCTGCTCAGTATTGAGTTTGCCGGACGATCACAACTTGCCGCTATCCGGGTTATGCAGTAGATCAGCCTCGGATTATTCCGTGCAGCGTCACAGCTTTCAGGTGTCAGACGTTGAAGATTCTATAGGCGGCAGACGGATTTTGCGCCTGCAATAAGGTGATTGCGACGTTATATACCGGGCTGCCGCCGATGGTCTTCCCTTCCAGTTGTCCGTGGTGGGCGTGCCCATGCAAAACCAGGTCGGCGCCATGACGATCGACAACTTCCGCCAGCCGAGTCGTGCCGAGAAATGGAAAGATCTCAGGTGCTTCACCCTGGACCGTAGCGGCAATCGGCGAATAATGGACTACGACCACTCGCTTCGGAGTGCGAAGCTGGGCCATAGCTCGTTCCAATTTCAGCGCTTCATCAATCGAAGCTTGCACGAACTGCTTGATCTCGGGCTCCCCAAAAGCAGTCAGCAGGCCGCGTCCAAAGCCCCCTACAAAGCCCTTCGTGCCGGCGAACCCTACCCCGTCGCGCTCGTAGGCGGTTCCATCCAGCACTTTGATTCCCGCTGCTGTCATCATGCGCATCAACTCGGCCTGCTTGCCGCTTTCATAATCGTGATTACCCAGCACAGCGATCGTCGGAACTCGCGAGCGAACCACCACATTCAACAGCGGCTCCATCTCATCGGGCTGGCCGTAGTTCGTAAGGTCTCCGGCCAGAACCAGAACGTCAGCCTCGTCCCGCACGTGGCTCAACTGATCGTGCAACGCACTGTGGCGGGATTCGGAGAAATGCAAGTCGGCGGTGGCTGCGATTCTCATACGCTTGGAACCGCTCCGAGGTTCTTGAGACGTCGGTCGCGATATTCCTGCGCCAAATTCTCCATCTCCCATTCGTTCACGTCGATGGCGAACTGTTTGTCATCGACCAGACTGCCTCGAAATTTCGCCGCAGGATCAGAGTGCAAAACAATACCCTGAAAACGCGAAACCAGTGCGGTCCATACTTCTTTGGGAACATACTCAGTTTGCGCAGGATAGGAATAGCGGAACAATACCAGCGCCCACAGCAACATCTCCCAATGTTCTCCGATCAGCTTGAAAACGCGTTGCCAGTCAAGCTTCCCGCGAGTTCCGTAGATGACGTGCGCAATATCGGCGCCGTCGAAGCGCTCCCGGCGGGCGATGAACAATTTCGAAGCTATGAGTTCTTCCGCAGCAAGCACCCTGGTTGTTATGCCCTGCACCACTGCGGGACTCGCGCGTTCGATCCACGAATCTTCGACCAGGATCGCGGCATTGCTCATGCCGGTGATCAGATCGACAAAAAATCCATCTCGATGCGCCTTGAATAGCCAGACAGGATCACGCACCTCACACTCGAATCCCTTTTCCCGGAGATGCTTCAGGGCGATCGCCGCCTGTTCTGGGGTGAGAAACAGATCGAGATCTTTGGTGTCGCGGCAGATGCCGGTGTGCTCGCGAAGAGCAAATGCGCCTGCCACGGCAAAGCGCGATTTCTTTTTCTCCAGGAGTTCAAGAATCTCCTGAAACAACGCCTCCTGCTCCTCGGGAATGCTGATTGGTCCCGACGACGTCTCTGGTACCGGCTGCTCCTGCAGCGGTGCATGCATGGGTCCTTGGATGTGAAACGCCTATCGGCGGTTGTCGCGCACAACCGGAACCGGACACTGCATTCACGGAAACGGGAACGATTTCGCCAAACCAATTCTCTAAACCAGCTCGCGGACTTTGTCGGAGAGCGCGGTCAGCGCGATCTTGCTGCGGTTCGGCTCCCCGCGCACCAGCGACTCGGCGAATTTCAGGGCTTGATCTGCCGTGACTTTCGCGGGCAGAGGCGGCTCCAGTGGGTCGACCACGGCCTGCAAAATCGCGGGCCCCGGAATGCTCAGAAATTCCTCGACGACCCGTCCGCATTCTGCTGGATCTTCCGCGGTAAAGCCCTCGCCTCCGCACGCTCTGGCAACCGCAGCGAAATCGATGGGATGCAAATCCACGCCAAACTCGGGATTGCCCAGAAAAACCATCTGCTCCCACTTGATCTGCCCGAGCGTCCCGTTTTTTACGATCACCACTTTGATCGGCAGCTTATATTTCACAGCCGTCGCAAACTCAGCCATGAGCATGGAGAAACCGCCATCTCCGACGAATGCAATACATTGCCGGTTGGGATAAGCGATTTGCGCCGCGATGGCGTAAGGAAGGCCGCACGCCATGCTGGCGAGATTGCCGGAAACGCTGTGCATCTGTCCAGTCTTGACCGGAATGTGCCGCGCCCACCACGTCGTAATGGTCCCGCTGTCGCAGCTGACAATCGCATTGTCGCCTAATCTCTTGCCGAGTTCGTGAGCAATCACCTGCGGCTTCATGGGCACATCACGCCGAGTGGCGCGATCCTTCATCACCTTGCGCCAATCCTCCATTCCTTTTTGCGCCTTTTCCAGGAAAGTCCGATTTTCTTTGCGCTTCAGCCGCAATAGCAATTCGCGGAGCACGCGGCGGCTGTCGCCGACCAATCCGACGTCGACGGGAAATCGCAGCCCGATCCGTTTCGGATCCAGTTCGATTTGCACGCCCTTCGCATCTCCCGGCTTCGGTAAGTACTCGAGATAGGGAAACGAAGTTCCTACCATCAGCAACGTATCGCAACTCTCCATCGCTTCCTGCGAGGGCCGCGTTCCTAAGAGACCAATGGTTCCGGTGGTGTAAACACTGTCGTCGGGCACTGCATCCCGGCCTAATAGTGCTTTGACGATGGGCGCTCCCAACATTTCCGCGGCCTGTTCCAGTTCAGCTGTCGCGTGCAGAGCGCCGCGTCCTGCCAGAATCGCAACCTTTTTCCCGGCATTCAGAATTTCCGCTGCTAGGTCGAGGTCGGCGGGATCTGCCAGCATTGCGCCTTCGGCTTCCGCACGCGAAGTGTGGTGAGGGAATGTTGCGCTTCGAGCGTTGCCGCTTTTTTACTTCCATTTCCTGAAAGTCGACGGGGAAAGTAATGTGGCTCACCGTGCGATACGAAAGAGCAATTCGCACCGCGAGATCAACTATGTTTTCGACGTGATTCGGCCCCATGATGCGCTCATTGCAGGCTGCGACGTCCATATAAAGGCGGTCGAGAGCGACGTCCTGTTGGGTGTAAGTTCCAATCAGATCGTGAAACTGCAAACCTGTGAGGGCCAGAACGGGTTGGCCATCCATCTTGGCGTCGTATAACCCGTTGAGCATATGGATCCCGCCAGGGCCGGACGTGGCCAGGCACACGCCGAGCTTGCCCGTAAACTTCGCATATCCGCATGCCATAAACGCTGCGGACTCTTCATGCCGCACCTGCACGAATCGAATTTGTTTGGCATGCGTGCGTAGGGATTCCATCAGGCCGTTGATGCCGTCGCCCGGTAATCCAAAAACGACATCCACGCCCCAATCAATCAGGGTTTCAATCAAAACATCAGCAGCCGTCATTGCAAAGCTCCGTTCTGTACCTCACAGGCGTTCTGCGGTTACACGACTGCCAATGACGCACATTCAAAACGCTAATTTTGTTGAATTGTTAAGTCTATCCGGTATTGTCTGTAAGCCGAATGGACCGCATGGCTGTGATAGATTTCAGCCACTCACCCCGATTATTTCCTGTGCGCAGCGCAGCGACACGTGCGAAGATGAGCTGAATGTCTCAGCCCATTCGACAGTTCTTGAGATTATCTTCGGAACAAAAATGGTTCGTCGCGCGAGCCATCTTCATTCTGCCGATGACCTATGCAGGGCTCGAACTGTTGGGGTACCAAAGACTATTTAGCTTCATTCAGCACTTCACTATTGATCGAGAGGCGCGCCGTCCCGAGGAGCTTCGCGCCTACGCGCAGCTTTTAAGCGCCGTCGCTCGGCGGTGCCCTCTGCCGATGAAGTGCCTGGGACGGTCCGTGACCCTTTGCTGGCTCTTGCGTCTCGAAGGCATTGACGCTAGCGTTCACATTGGCGTGCGCAAGGATCAACACGACCTCGACGCTCACGCATGGGTACAGTGTGGCGATCTCGTCGTCAACGATGCAGAAGATGTCGCCGAGCGCTATGCTCGCATCGTGCCCAACCATTCGACGGTGGATGTAACTCCTGGAACACGGCCTCGAACTTCAACCAGCGCGCAATTCTAGCTCGACGGATTACGGGGCCGGCTATAGCGCTCGGACAACGCGCTCACTCTGGCCAAAGCCTCGTGGACAGTGGGAAACCTGGACGCAAATTTTTCCCGCAGCCGTTCCGAAATCTGACCCAGCGTCATTCTTCCATCCATCCAGTCGAGCACCGTCCTATCGATCACTCCGTCCTCACTCAGGTTGGCAATGTAATTTTCCGAGCGGCTCGCCACTTGCTCGGGCGAAAGTGGGCAACCGAAGAAAGTAGATTGATTCAACTCCATCCGAACCTGCGGTGGATCGCCCGAAGAGACCATTGTTTTCCAGGTCCACACATAGTCCTTCCCGGTCAGTGTGGCACGCAGGTCGACGGTCACCATGTCTCCCGAATTCAAGTCAATCGGTTCGGAAAACGGATAAAAGGCATTGCCATAAATCAACTGCGAGCCTGCCGGATAATTCGAAAATCCAACTCCACCGCCCATATCGGTGTCAAACCAGACTAAAATTCCATGGGCTGTGCCCGCTTTCGTTAGCGTCCAGGTGACCGTAGACGCGACATTCAGATCCTCGATTACGGCATAGTCCAGGCTGGCCCAGAGTTGCGGCCGGCCAAGAAATTCGGAAGGTAAACGGCCGCGCCCTTTGTTCCAGCGATTAACCGCGAACGGCCGCGCCGCCGCTAAATCCACGCCATACGGCGTGGAACACCACGGGTCACGGTAGGGAATGTAGAGTTCGGGAGACTCGACCAATGCGGCCCAGACCATGTCTCGAGCCGGAATCAGCTTGCCGCCGGGCGCAAGCAATCTTTTTCGAGCATCGATAACCGCTGGCAGATGTGTTTCAAACCAGGGCAACACCCCACGCAGGTCAAAAATAATCACGTCGGCGGGTTCATCAAGATCTAATTGGAATGAAAGGCCTTGAGTAAACTGTATCTTGCCCGCGCAATGGTTCGCGGTCGCAATCTTGCGTGCGATCTCGATGACGTTGTCCGGTTCGACCGCAATCACCCGTCGGGCTCCAAATTTGCAAGCCAATACCGCAAATATTCCCAGCCCTGTTCCCAGGTCCAGAACAACGGAGTCCTGAGTGACGGCCCGACGCAGGGCACTCACATAAGCGTCGGTGCGGATCGAATCGGAGACCATCCTGCCATAGCTGAAAATGTCGTACATGTCGCTCCGTCAGGACAAACAGGAAACGAACGACGTGGGGCGGGGCCGGACCGGGCGGGTCTGGCGATTACTATCAACTACACGGCATGAATCAGCCACAACGGAACGGCACGTACGCTCAAGGTCGGTGAAGTTGTGGCGCAAGTTTACCTGCCGAATCGTAACGGTGTTTACCAGTCGTGAAATTCTGACGAAATCCGTTCTGCGAAAGCGATCGTCGAGCAGGTAGTTGACATAGACATTCGCCAGCAACTGGATCATGGCGGCGGGTTGCGCAACGTCCTCGATATCCTCTGCCGGGCTTATGGGATCGTTGAGCAGATAAACGGCAGCCAGCGGTAACGGAGTTGACTGGACCTGCTGCCCCGCGTCGCGCAAGTCTAAATACCGTTTTTCCCAGGATTCAGTCAGGCGAGGCAGTGCGTCGGCGTGCCCATAAAAGTGCTCGACTGTAGGAGGCCACAGACGCAGCCTCGCTGGTGATGATAGAACGCAAAATCCAGCGTCTGATTCCTGTAACGTCACAATGTCATCGGAAAGAATGCGATAGCCCATCGAAGCAAACTGCGCCGCTGCGGTTGATTTTCCCGCCCCCGCTACACCCGCCAATGCAATGGCAACACCATCAATGGCAACCGCGCTGGCGTGCAGGCAGGTTGCGCCGCGCAGGCGCAGGACGAACCCCAACACCGGCCCTAACAAATAAATTAGCGTGTTGTCGAAAGTGGTGTCAGAAGTCCATGCCGCCCATACCTTCGACCCCGCTCCATCGATCACAAATCTTGTGCCGTCGCCGTACACCAGGCGATACAGCGGTGCTGGCGATGCAATCTCCCAAAGTCGGACTATCGGCTCCCCGTTCGTGGTCAACTCCTTGCTCGCGTATCGTAGAGGTTTGCCGTTCGCAAAACTCAAAGCATTCAGGATGGTCTTGAAATCTGATGTCCACGTCGGCACGCGAAGATTCGGCCGGAACGAGATCGGGAATACACCTGTCAGATCGGAGGGTCAGGCCGCAAACGGAGTAAGTCAGACTCGGAGGTAGGGGCAAAGGATTAGATTCGCTCATGAAAAGCCGTAAGCTCTCTAGCCCGTTTTGTGATTTGTTCCGACACCCGCGCTATCGATGTTTCCCATGTTTCCGAAAGATCGCGTCACCTCAACGAGATCGCCATGGCGCACGAGTCTGGGAGTTTCGTACTGCTTCTTTTTTGAAGTCTGCTCATTTTTTTCTTCCATGGAAGTGCACCGCCCCTGATATCGGACCTTTATACCCCAGCATAGCCTGCGTCCGCAACCAATGATTGAGAGTCATAGGCCGCAAATGAAGCCAAGCCTCCGAGGAAGAATGCTTGCCAGTAAGCGGCGGGATTCGTGCTCGATCCACGTAATAAAGAAGTTCGGGCGATGGCTGGAAAGTATCGATCCAAGCCGCCTGTGGCTGCTTTAGCAATTCCACCAGAGGATTGCCTGCTAGTGGCGTTTTGCGCCGCCGGATTATTTCTGGCGGCAGAATCCCTACCATCGCCTCTCGAATTATCTGTTTGCCGAGGCACCACGGAAGCGTCGGCAGGCCGAGCAGAAAATTGACTACCCGAATATCGAAGAAGGGATGCCTTGTCTCCACCAATTGCCGCAAATTTCCAGGGTCGTAAAGTTCGAAGTAATTCGTCCACCACAACTGGGTGAGGTTCTTCAACGCCGCCGAGCGTTGACCGTCAATGGCCACCGGGCGATCTTCCAATTCTCTTTCCCGGTGGACGAGATCAAGCTTCAACGCAAGTTCGGGATTGATCCATTCTGGCAGTCGGGAAGCCGCGCCACCGGAGGCTCGTGACCGAATCAGAGTCCGCAGTCCAGCTTTGGGCATCGACCGTTGCCACCACGCGCAACGCCCGTACCCCGCGGCCAACTGCCAAAACTTCCCCGCCTTCAGCAGTTCTATGACGGCTTCGGGAGACGGGACCAGACAAGGATCGCCTCCCTCACCACTGAACACGACTCGCGCGTGAGCCGCAATTTGCGAGTAGAGATCGCGGTCGAGCGCACCTATCGGTTGATCGCAAGGCTCCGCCGAGCCAACGTCCCCCTCTCGCCAATGCTGGAAAAGTTGATAGTCATCGGCAACCAGAAAGGTGAGCGGGATGCCGCAGAACTTCGCCACTCTGCTGGCATAATCGCCCTCCTTGTCCGGAATAAGACGATGGTAGACAGCCGAGAAAGCTCGCAGCCGCCTCTGAGAATCATCGCCTATCGAATGGCGGGCAGTGGCCGCGACGCTGCTGGAATCCAGACCGCCACTCATGAAAACCGCCGCCGCGCCCCTGGGCAAACGGTCATCCACTGCCGTCGCCAAAACACTGCGGAAGTTCTCAATATATTCCCGCCGTTTTTTGTAGCGCAGTTCCGAAGTTTGCTGCAGTCTCCAGTATCTGGAAATTTTCAGCGTGCCTCCCGCACATAACAAGAAATGTCCCGGTGGCAGCTTCTGAATCTGTTCGAAACTCGTGGTGTTGGCATCCTTGCCATAGCCGAACAATAAATAATCGCTGATTGCCCGGTCATTCAGTTTTGCAGACACGTCCGGATGAAGACGCAGACAATTTAAGGTGTTACTGAAAATAAAGGCACTCGACAAACGTACATAGTAGAAAGGCTTGACCCCGAAATGGTCACGCGCGCAAAAAAGCTGCTTCCTCGGGCCGTCCCAAATAGCGAATGCGAAATCTCCGATCAGGTGATCGAGGCAGTCTTTGCCCCAGCGCTGGTACGCGAGCAGAATCAGTCTGGCGTCGGAAAAGTCTGTCAGCCGAGCATTTGATGAGGAATGAAGCTTGTCGCAGAGCTCAGATCGAGCGTCTATTCGGGAATCGGAGACAATCCAAACTCGATCGTCAATAGTGCAGGGCTGCTGGTCGACACTAGCTTGGGCTGCGGTTGCATTGCCCGTAGTATCAAGCAGCGTATGTCCCAAGCCGATCTCGGCGTCGCACCACAGATTTTGCGCGTCCGGTCCGCGAAAACGAAGAAAATCAACCATACGGCCGATCAAGTCTCCGGAAACCGGAGCCCCGTCCGTGTTCAATATTCCTACGATTCCGCTCATGTTTGGCTTAGAGAATACATCCCGCGGGGAAGCCGCGCGATCACGCCTGACGGTTCAAATGGTGGTCGAATGGCAGGAAAGGAAACAAGTCACAAGGCGGAGTGCAAACCGCTAAAGTACTCAGGGGGCTGAGCGAATTTCCACTAGACCTGCCCCTTGCATCTCCTGAATCAGGCGCACTACATCGCGTTCGCAAGTTTCAGGCTCGACATCGAACTGGCCGACGACGGCCGAGAACAAAGCTTCAATAGTCCGCGGCTGCTGAACCATCTCCCAGATCAAGCTTCCCACCGCATTCAAGCCGTAATACGTACCCCTCTTCAGTTCGAGCAGAACGGTCTCATCGCCCAAGCGGGTAGAAACCTGCTCCGAAGTCGCGACCACTACGGTCCGCAGAGAAATGGTTGGGCTCATAAACTCTCTCTTTTCTTCGTCGAACCTTCGTTACTGTACCATATCCTTGAAGGGGGTAGCCCTTTCAACAGTCCGGCACGGCTTAGGTTCTTCAGTCGCGATTTCGAATTCGGGTTCGTGCAAAATCGCTGCCGCCACCGAGGCCTCGCGTATTATGATTCCCTGAAGTCGCTTGCCTACCTCGTCAATGATCTCCGGGGCTTTGACCAACGAGTATCGGCTTCTACTCGCTTGCGCGCGCAAAGACTTGACGGCAGAGCAACTCGAAACGGCCCGCTCCGCAATCGCCGCAGGAATAGACTGGGATCTTCTGGGCCGTCACGCCGATCGCCACGCCTTATCGCCTCTGCTCTATTGGCATCTAAGAAAGCACTTTCCAGGGGCGGTCCCCGCTCCGCAGCAAGTTCGAGAGAAAATTTTCGAGCATAACGTCGGCAACTTGTTCTTGTCTGGCAAGCTGCTGAGTATCTTGGAAAGGATGCGCGCCGCCGGCATTCGCGCGCTTGCATATAAAGGTCCGGCTTTGGCGGCCTGCTTGTATGGCGATGTCACCCTGCGCGAGATGTCAGATTTGGACATTCTGGTCGCCCCCGCCAGTCTGGCCGCCGCTGGCAAGCTCCTTATCGAACTGGGATATCAACCTGCTTTCAAAACCACTCGCAAACAGGAAGCCGCCCGCTTGCGCTCCGACTGCGAATCGGAGTTCTGCTCACGCGATGGCAAAGTCCTCGTCGACTTGCATTGGCGGATTACTCCGCCCCACCTCGCGACACGATTCAGTTTTGAGGATTTTTGGCAACGGCGGCGCGACGCGACCATCGGTCAGAAGGCTATTCCGACTTTTTCTGCACAGGACACCGCGCTGGTACTCGCCGTACATGGCGGGAAGCATTTATGGCCGCGATTGAGTTGGCTTGTCGATTTCGCCGAGAGTTTGCGTTCTCCCGTCGATTGGCAGTCACTAAGAACGAGAGCGCGAGAAGCACGGGCGGAACGAATGCTGCTACTGGCCTTGGCTTTGGCTGACCGCATCCTTGAAGTTCAAGCCCCGCCCGAGTTTTCCACGGACATCGAGCAGGATGAGATTGTTCAAAACCTTACCCAAGACATCGCGAATAGGTTCTTCAAAGCTAGCGCCCAAAAAGAAGCGGACCAAAATCCGGTCCGCTGGGCGAAACTCTTGCAACTCGCCGACAACCGATGGGACGGACTCCGCTGCGCCATCGGCTTCGCCCTTAGTTCTGGACCTCAAGAGTGGCAGGCGGTTCGAGTTCCTGATGCTTTATTCGGTCTTTACCCGCTGCTCCGGATCGCGGGATTGTTGCGTGGCGCGCCGGCATTCCTTTTCGGTGGGGGCAAATCTCGAAGCGACTCGACGCACTAATCTCGCCTTGATTTATTAGAACAAGAATCGCGCAAGTCGCCTTGTAGGTTCGCCACCGTACAAATCCGCCTCGGCAACAGTGTTGTCCAGTTTGTCGTCGCTTTCAACTCCTTCTCTCGCAGAAACTTTTGCATGTTAGAATTTGGTCACCGGCGGTAAAAGTTGCGGGTGCCCTGCTCCCGACCCTACAATGAAATCTTCCCCCTTGCAGCTTCGGCAACCCGGCAACAATAACAACTCCGCCGATCAATCCATTCAGCTTCCGGCGCGGTCGGAGACGTATGTCTCCATGCCGCAACGTGAGACCACGATTCGGGACTACTGGCTCATCCTCACCAAGCAGCGCTGGACTATCATCGCGTTTGCCTCCGTGGTTTTGATTTTGACTACCATCGCTACCTTCAAAACCACTCCAATATATGACGCGGTTGGCCGGATCGCGGTTAATCGCGAAAGTGCCGACGCGCTGCCCTTCAAAGATAGCGCCACCCCTAATACTGACGAGGATTACACCATTGCGATGGAAACCCAGGTTCGCATTTTGCATAGCGACAATCTTGCTATGCGGGTGATTCGCAAACTGGGACTGGACAACAACGTTAATTTCACGGGGGTCGCGAAGACCCAGGCGCCAGCGGGCGAACTGCCCACCACCTCGCCAACGATCGACACTCGCGAAGAGACCAAGCTCATCGATACCTTTCGCGGCGGCTTGAAAGTGGCGACCGTAAATAACACCAGGCTGATCGAGATCCACTATTCAAACCGGGATCCGCGCCTGGCCGCCGACATTGTGAACGGAATTGTCAGCTCTTACATCGAGCAGAACTACCAGACGAAGTTCGAATCGGCCATGCAAACCTCGGACTGGCTATCGCGCCAATTGGCGGATTTGAAGCTGAAAGTGGAAACCTCCCAGGAGAAATTGATCCGCTTCCAGCGTGAAAAAGGCATTGTAGGCATCGACGAAAAGCAGAACCTGACCACCTCTAAATTAGATGAGTTGAGCAAAGAACTCACCGAAACTGAGGCCGACCGCATTCAGAAGGAAGCGAACTATGAACTGGCGGCCACCGGCAATCCGGAATTGATGGCCAGATCTCCCAGCGAAATGTTGGGGCAGCTTCGAGGACGAGAGAGCACATTAAAGCAGGAATATGCATTGCTGAAGACGCAGTTTGGCACCAATTATCCGAAGGTGGTTGAAATCAAAAACCAACTAGATCAGGTGCAGGACGACATCAACGCGGAAGTGAAGCGCATGGCCACCCAGATCAAGAACGAGTATCTGGCGGCGCAGCAGCGCGAAAACATGGTCCTTGCCCGTATGGAGGAGCAAAAGCGTGAGGCCAACGAGCTCAACCAGAACGCCATTGAGTTCAATATCTTAAAGAGAGATGTTGACGCGAACCGTCAGCTCTACGAAGGCTTGTTGCAGAAATTAAAAGAGGCGAGCCTGGAGGCTGGGCTGCATTCGAACAACATTCGCGTAGTCGATTCCGCGCGAGTCCCGCTCGCTCCCACCTCTCCCGACATCCCGCGCAACCTGGGGCTAGGTTTGATCCTGGGATTGTGCGGCGGTGTGGGACTGGCCTTTTTGCTTGAATCCCTGGACAACACCGTGCGGACGCCGGAGCAGGCAGAACTCGTCTCCGGCTTACCCACTCTCGGTGTTGTGCCTCAATTCCTCCGCGCCGATGCTCCCCGGTTGCATCCGGCGAAGCTGAGTTTGGCGAACAGCGAACCTGCCTCGCGCCGTGCCGAACTAATCGCCCAGCTTCGTCCCAACTCCGAAGCAGCCGAGTGCTATCGCTCCTTGCGAACTTCGATCCTGCTTTCGGCACTCGACAGTCCGCCGAAAGTGCTTTTAGTCACCAGTCCCCTGCCGCAAGAGGGCAAGACCACGACCAGCGTGAACTGCGCCATCGTCCTGGCGCAACGCGGCTCGCGAGTTTTGTTGGTGGACGCCGATCTGCGGAGGCCCGGAGTGCATCGCGCCTTCGGCTTCGATCGCAAAGGCGGACTCAGTACCGTACTCGCGGGCACAACCACGATCGAGTCGGTAATGAAGACTTATCCTGAAGTTCCGAACCTGTTCATCTTGCCGGCAGGACCGCCCCCTCCGCATCCCGCCGAACTGCTGGATGCAAGCAAGATGAGGTCCCTGATCGCAGAGTGGCGCAAAGAATACGATCACGTCATCATCGATACTCCGCCCGCTCTTTCGGTCACTGATCCCGTGCTTCTTTCGGTGGAAGCGGATTCCATTATTCTGGTAATTCGTTCCGGCAAGACGACCAAAGACGCGCTTCGCAGGGCGGGAGAGTTGCTCTGGCAGGTGAATGCCCGAGTCATGGGCATCGTGGTCAACGGCATCGATTTGGGATCACCCGATCACTACTACTATTACTATGGGGCCAAAGCCGGCGGTCACTACTACGACACGGAAGCGGCCGCCGAAAAAATTGACGCGTAAAAAAATGTTTCTGAAATACTTGTCGCAAAGAAGCGCACTCTCCGCGTGGTTTCTTCGTGAACGTTCGAATCGCTTTACTTTGAACGCATATACGAATTTCGTGACCCCACGGGGCAGACAAAGATGAGTTCACCGTTTACTACCAAAGTCGGGAAACCAGCCAAGAATGACTTCATGGCGCGGCAGGGCGATCGATTCCTGCGCGGCTGTGCGAGCTTGAACCGTCGCGTACCCGGCCTGCTCTTCAACCGCATCACTCAGTTGTTTTTGGATAGTGGTTGCGCCGGGCTGGCATTTTTTCTGGCCTTCCAGCTGCGCTTCGACGGCGCCGTTCCGCCGAGGTATCGTTCGATCATGCTGGTATGGCTGCTTGCACTCGTCGTTCTGCGCCCGTTTTGCATTTGGGTTCTAGGCGCCTATGCCAGCATCTGGCGCTATTTCAATTTGCGCGACATGTTCTCGCTTTCGTTAGCTGCCGCGTTGCCCAGCAGCATTCTTCTGTTTGCGCGCATCGTGCTGGCAAAAACATTCTGGTTCATGGCCATACCGATCAGCATCGTACTGATCGATCTGGGATTGTTTTTAATTCTGGTGGGGACGCTGCGTGCTCTGCGCCGCGCCGGCTTCGAGTCTTGGCGGGTCAGCAGTGCCGTTCGACATCGGGCGGTCTTGTTAGGGACCGCCGATACTTTAGCTTCGGGTGTACGCCAGGTCAGCTTGCAGCAAGACATTGAACTGGTGGGGCTGCTCTCGCCCGATAAGCATTTGCACGGCCGCAGGATCGCCGGATTCCCCGTTGTTGAACTTCGCGACGACGCGCTCCCCGACGTGCTCGTAAATTACGCCGTCGACATTGTTTTTATTGCTGAAGCGAAGCTCGATTGCATCGATGAAATCGTGCAGGACACGACCCAGTTCGGCGCGGAAGTTCGGCTTCTCCCTTCGGCCGCCAACATCATGCGGGGCGATGTTCGGATTTCCGCGAAGCTGAACCCTGAGCGCGTGCTTGACGGCCGCGGCGCTTCGCTGGAAACTCCGCATCCCGATGTCATTCGAGGATTTGAGGGGAAGAATGTTCTGATCACCGGAGCTGGTGGTTCCATTGGTTCTGAAATCAGTCGCCAGGTATCCAGGCTCGGCGTGAACAAAGCCATTCTGTTGGATCGTGATGAAAATTCCATTTTCGAATTGCAGAACCAACTGACGGAAATGGGCTTTTCTTCCCGGATTTTGCCTTTGGTGGGAGATATACGGGACCGCCACCAGTTGCAGCATATCTTCGAATGCCATCGCCCAGAGGTGGTGCTTCACGCAGCCGCCTTCAAGCACGTCGGCATCATGGAGCAGAACCCATGCGAAGCGGTGCTCAACAACGTCATGGGAACGCGCTACCTCGCCGAGTTGGCCATCGAGTTCGAGGCCAAGCGTTTTCTCATGATCTCCACCGACAAGGCTGTCAGGCCAACCAGCGTCATGGGTGCGACTAAGCGAGTGGCCGAATTGCTGGTGCGCGGACTGGCCGCGTCGAACGGCCACAACACTCAAATCGCCTGCGTGCGTTTCGGGAATGTAGTGGGAAGTCGCGGGAGTGTGGTGCCAATCTTTCTGCGACAGATTGCGGCCGGCGGTCCGGTAACCATTACCCACGAAGAGATGACGCGTTACTTCATGACCATCCCAGAGGCCGTGCAATTGGTCATGCAGGCTTCCACGCTTGCCTCCGACGGTACCATTTACACTTTGGATCTCGGCGATCCGTTGCGCATTACGCACTTGGCGCACAAGCTGATAGAGATGTCGGGGCTGCGGCCCGAGAAGGATATAAAAATCCAGTTCGTCGGCGTGCGACCGGGCGAGAAGTTACACGAGCAACTCTGGTACGAAGACTGTCACGTCACGCCGACCGCCTTCGAACGTGTACTGGCTCTGGAGGCTCAAGAGCGCCCGAGTTTAGAACTCGAACTCACAGAATTGGAGCAGGCGGCATTCGCCCGGCAGGAAAACTCCGTGTTACAACTGCTGCGCGAAATGCCTATCGACTTCCGCGTGGAACGCCCCTCCGCGATGATTGCATAAGCTCATAAGCTAAGGACCTGAGTTGAGGCGCGGGCGTCGCTCGGACTGATCGAATGGAACTGCGTTCCCTGCTTCGGAAGGTTGTCTTCGCGGCGGTCTGCCTCGCGCTCATGGCGGTGTATGTCGCATTGTGCTTTCGCCCATACCTCGCCGCGCGGGTAGCGAATGTCCCTGATATTCCGCACCTTCAAAAGGCTATCTTCCTGGAACCGGCCAATGCGGAATATCGCGGATTGCTCGGCCGAAACCTTGCCCTTTCGGGCGTAAATCTGGACGAAGCCATTGCCAGCTACCAGGCAGCTGTGCGACTGAACCCTTACGACGCGCGGACCTGGCTGGATTTGGCCGGGGCGAATCAGATAGCAGGCCGCTTCAGAGAACAGGCAGATAGCGTGGAACATGCCGTCGAAGCAGATCCCAATACCCCGCATGTCGCTTGGGAAGCTGCCAACTTTTTTCTGCTCCAAGGGGACCAGGCGAAAGCTCTTCACTACTTCGGCGTAGTTATGGCGAATGATCCGGAACTGCTGGATGCTTCCCTGCAATTGTGCTGGCGCGTTACTGGCGACGCCAATCAGATTCTGACGCAAGTTTTGCCACCCAGGCCCGATCTTTACCTGGCGTTTCTGAACCTGCTCGTTTCCAAACAAGATGTGGCAAGTGCTGAAATTGTCTGGACGCATCTGATTGCGTTAAACCGAGGGTTTTCTCCGAGCGCGATGTTCCCCTATTTCCGGCTGTTGATCGCAAAGCAGGAAGTGAACGCCGCGGAAACCGCCTGGCGGCAGGCCGCCGGCCTCAACCGCTCGCTTCAAAACTATCTTCCTTCTCACCAGAACTTGGTTGTGAATGGCGGATTTGAGGAGAACATTCTGAACGGAGGTTTCGACTGGTGGTATCAACCGAACTCCCATGCGGCTCTTTCCATCGACACCAGCGAGTTTGCGGGGGGAACCCGTTCCCTCTCGATCAGCTTCGATGGACTGAATGCGCGGGACGCAGGCATCTTTCAATTCATTCCGGTAAAACCGAACACCGACTACGAGTTCACCGCCGACTACCGGGCGGAAGAGTTAGACACGGCGAGCGGTCCTCGCTTCTCCATCACCGATTCCTACAGTGATGCCTCATACGTCCTTACCGAGGATATCCTCGGCACCAATCCCTGGCGCCAGGCGCGGGCACAATTCCACACTGGTCCAAACGCAAAGCTGGTACTGTTGAAAATCGTTCGCCAGCCTCCGGACGCTCTGATCCGGGGAAAACTTTGGGTCGACAATCTTAAATTAGTGGAAAAATAGATCGTGGAAATATAGATCAAGGACCGCGCTCTTGAAAATGTCATCCCACATCGTCGTCGACCCAACCACTTCCGTAAAATTGCGGGGTTGGGAGAGTCGCGATCCAGGAATCTTGGCCTGGGCCATAGTCCTCGGCTTTTGTGCACTCCTAATTTTCGCGGTTCTCGCGTTTGGGGCGGTCGACGAGTGGTCCACCTTCACTTTGGAAGCTGGAGCGGCGCTGCTGCTTCTTTTATGGGCGGCCAGGCAAATTCATTCCCAGCAGATAAAGCTGCCGAACAATCCGTTGTACCTGCCGGCGATTCTGTTCTGCGGACTAATTCTCGCCCAGATCCTGCTTCACCGGTCAGCCTACGGCTACGTCACCAAGTATGAGGCCCTGCAATATGTCTCCTACGGGATCATGCTTTTCCTTGCGGCAGAATGCCTGACCACGGAGAGCCTTCGCAAACTCTTCGCGGAGATCATAAGCATTTTCGGATTCCTCTACGCGTTGTTTGCCGTGGTGCAGGCGCTCACTCCGAATGGAAAGATTTTCTGGCTCTACACCTCGCACTTCCCAAGCGCTACTGTCTTCGGAAGTTACGTCAACCACAATCATTTTGCGGGCCTCATGGAAATGCTGACGCCGATTCCTTTCGTCGTTAGCATGGGGCATCTCCTGCAAGGCGGAAAGCGCGCTTTGGCCGGATTTTGTGCTGGAGTAATGGCTACCACGATCTTTCTTTCCGGCTCGCGTGGGGGAATGATTGCTTTTATTTGCCAATCGGCGGTATTTGTCGCTTTGGCTTTTGGAAAACGGCGAAGTCCGCGCTTGGCGATGGGCTCGGTGGCAGTATTGGTTTTTATTTTGGCTTTACTGTTTTTCCTGGACCAAGGACAAGCTTTGGCCCACTTGGGGGACTTAAACCCCGACATCCGTCTGGATATCACCAAAGACAGTTTGAAAATGTTCTCTCACCATCCGATCATGGGGTGGGGTTTGGGAACCTTCCCGACGATTTATCCGCGCTATCGCAGCTTTTATACCAACCTTTTCATCAATGAAGCCCACAATGATTATGCGCAGTTGCTAGTGGAGATGGGAGGGCTTGGGTTCGCGCTTATGCTCTGGTTTCTGGTCAGCTTGTTTCGGGAGGGATTGCCAACTTCGCGAAGCTGGGAATTCCGCTGGGATTGGGCGGTATCACTTGCCGCATTGCTGGGCTGCACAGGAATTCTCGTCCACAGTTTAGTGGACTTTAATTTGCAGATCCCAGCGAACGCGGCATGGTTTTATACGCTCTGCGGCTTAGCTGCCGCCAAGCCTCTGGAAGCGGCAGCCCGGCGAAAGCGTTCTCGATCCTTTCAGCAGGAAGAGGGCGGAACTCGGCGCAATTCGTCTGGCCGTGACGAGCCGTTAGACTGGTCGAAGTAGAACTTGGACTGAGGAATTAGGAATGAGTTCCATAACTGCTGGTCGTTCGACAGTTTTAAATGATCATGTCTGTTTGGAAAGTGCGCGACGAATCTGTCTGGACCGTGCTAGTCTAGCGGAAAGTTGCGTCAATCGAAGTCAACTCCGGGAGGAGAAATGTCGCTGAAATCCATCACCATCGGGACGTTGGTGGCGATTTGCGCGCTGGTGGCACCCGCTGCGGCGCAAAAGAACGAATTGACCGGAATCATCGGTCGTACCTTCATCAGCGATCAGGGGCTCCAAGACGCCCCGGCGTTCGATTCCAACCTGCACTTCGGCAAGGGGTTCACCTTCGAAATCGATTATGCCCGCCGAGTTTTCGACGCCAACCTGTGGTCTTTATCCTTTGAGGTTCCGTTTGTAGTGAACGTTGATGAAGACATCCATTCCGCAGGAGACACCACACCTCGACAGTTTTCCTCCATCTTCGTAACTCCGTCAGCCCGGCTCAACGCCTTCCCCGATCAGGGCCTTTCCCCCTGGATCAGTCTTGGAGGCGGATTCGGCCATTTTGGTGACAGCTCTTCGCTCGAATTCGGCGGAAACTACCTCGGGAAAACTGGAACCACGGTTGGAGTGCTGCAGGCGGGCATTGGCCTTGATGTGAAAATCATCGGAACCTTAAAGCTGCGAGGCGAGGCGAGAGATTTCTTTTCGGGCGTACCCCAGTTGAATGTGGTCACCAACAAGAACTGGCAACACAACATTCTTGTCGGCGGCGGCGTCACCTGGCGCTTCTGAGCCCGGGGCGAGCTAGCTGAACCGTAAACTTAGACTTCCAAGCTGAGCGCGTCGGCCTGCAGCCTTACATCACCATGGAAGTCTACGGCCGGCTGAAAGCCGCGTTCCGCGAATACCGGCAGCGCGTGGCCACGCATCAGCCTACACAGGCCGTGGAGCATGCGATCATCTTCTACGCCGGTTGGCTCGGCCATTACGTTGCCGACGGATGCGCAGCCTCTTCACACAACCATCCAGTACAACGGCTGGGTCGGCCCCAATCCCAATGGCTACACCACCGAGCACCACATCCACGGCCAGTTCGAGAGTGACTACGTGGCCGCAAACATTAGCGCCAAAGATTTCGCCAGACTGGTAAAGAGTCCCGAGCGACTCGACGATCCCTTCGCCCGCTACATCGCCTACCTGAAGCAGTCGAACGGCCTTGTGGAGAATGTCTACGCTCTGGAAAAAGCCGGAGGGTTTCACGGGCAAGGGCTCTGCCGCAGCTTTCGAATTCACCAACCATCGCCTCGCCGCCGGATCGCAGATGCTGCTCAACCTGTGGTATACCGCATGGCTGAAGAGCGGCAACCCCGTGCCGGAACACGCTCGCACTCCGCCGCAAACAAAATAGACTTACGCAGGGACAGCAGCCCTCGGCTGTCCTTCGAAGCGCAGCTCGATTTGGTTTGCCTCGCAAGCTAAGCGCGTCCGCGCGACGGTTTCCGTCTCTTTCGGTATACTAAATACGTATGCCGGTTCTGAAGAACATCGCGGCCATCGCCAAAGGCATGAGCATCACCTTCATGGAGATGTTCCAGCCGACGACCGTCGAAAATTATCCCGACGGCAAAGGCCCGCTGCGCGGCGCGCGGATTGAAGCCCGTTTCCGCGGCGCCCACGTGCTGCAGCGCGACGAAAACGGACTGGAAAAGTGCGTAGCCTGTTTCCTGTGCGCCGCCAACTTGTCCGTCGAACTGCATCTATATCGAAGCCGCCGAAAATACCGCTGAGAAGCGCGTCAGCGGCGCCGAGCGCTACGCCAAGGTCTACAACATCGATTACAACCGCTGCATTTTTTGCGGCTATTGCGTGGAGGCTTGCCCCACCGATGCGATTACCCACGGCCACGGATTTGAGCTGGCGACGTTCAACGCCAGCAATCTGGTTTACCGTAAGGAGCAAATGCTGGCCCCCCGGCCAGCACACATGGGAGCCAACATCGTATTCAATCAGGCCGACGTGGATGGCGGTGCTCCAACGGAGATGGTGCCGGGGAGCTAAGCTTCGAAGCAGGTTTCGAGTTCAACCACACGCCGGTCCATCGCGACCGGCGTTCGTGTATGAGGGGCAAGGCAACCTCAACTTCTCGCCACGGATTACAGGGATTCACACGGATAGTCCGAGAAGCTAGAAGCTAGGAGCTAGAAGCTACCAATGGCTGACTTTTTACAGACCGTGAAAGAGCGCGTCGTCGTTTACGACGGCGCGATGGGGACCAACATCCAGAAGCGCAATCCCACCCTGGACGATTACTGGGGCAAGGAGAATTGCAGCGAAGTGCTGGTGCTGAGCCGTCCCGACATTATTCGCGACATCCATGCGGACTTTTTCCGCGTGGGCTGCGACATCGTCGAGACCAATACTTTCGGCGGAAGCGGAATCGTGCTCGGCGAATTCGATCTGCGCGACCGCGTGCACGAGATCAACCTTAAGGCCGCGCAACTCGCCAAGGAAGTCGCGCAGCAGTTCTCGACAAAAGATCGAGCCGCGGTTCGTCGCCGGCTCGATGGGGCCGACCACCAAGCTGCCGTCGCTCGGTCACATCGGGTTCGAGGCGATGGTTGCGTCTTACGAAGAACAGGCCGCCGCTCTGATCGAAGGCGGCGTCGACGTTCTGCTCATCGAGACTGCGCAGGATTTGTTGCAAGCCAAGATCGCAACCATCGGCGTGCTCGAAGCCATGCGGAAATCCGGGCAAGCGATTGCCTGTGACGGTCCAGGTCACGCTGCAGGAATCCGGAACCATGCTGCTGGGCACGGAGATCGGTGCGGCTCTGACTGCGCTCGAACCCTTCGACGTGGACGCGATCGGCCTGAATTGCGCGACCGGGCCGAAGGAGATGAACGACGCGGTCCGCTATCTGGCGCTGAATTCGACCAAGGAAGTTTCGGTTCTGCCCAATGCCGGACTGCCGCAGAACGTGGGCGGGCATGCAGTCTACAAGCTCTCGCCGGAAGAACTTGGCTGAGTATCACAAGCATTTCGTGCAGGATTACGGCGTCCGCATCGTGGGCGGCTGCTGCGGCACAACTCCCGAGCACCTGAAAGCCGTGGTGGACGCGGTCTCTGGCGTGGAACCGGCCAAGCGCGAAGTCAAGCGCGTCGGTGCCGCATCGAGCGCCTACACCACCGTTCCTCTCGATCTCGAACCCAAGCCGCTGATCGTCGCCGAGGAAATGAACACGACCACGCGCGTCGAGCATTTCCGCAAACTGGTGCAGGGCAAGAAATACGACGACATTCTGGCGCTGGCGAAGAAGCTGGTGAACGAAGGTTCGCACATGCTCGATCTGTGCTGCGCCATCGTGGGCGAAGACGAGAAGGGATACATCACTTCGATTCTGGAAAAAATCGCCACGCGCGTTCCCGCGCCGATTCTGGTGGATTCGACCGAAGCCGATGTGGTGGAAGAAGCGCTGAAGCGCATTCCCGGCCGCGCCATCATCAATTCGATCAATCTGGAAGACGGCGAAAAGCGCACGTCCAAAGTTCTGCCCATGGCCAAGCGCTACGGCGCGGCGGTGATCGCGCTGACCATCGACGAAGACGGCATGGCGCTCACCGCCGACAAGAAAGTCGCGATCGCGCATCGCATCTACGATCTGGCCACCAAGAAGTATGGCCTCGACGGCACGGACCTGATTTTCGACGCGCTGACTCTGCCAATTTCGACGGGCCAGGAAGAATACCGCACGGCCGGAATCGAAACGCTGAAGGCGGTCGAGCGCATCAAGAAAGAACTGCCCGGCGGTGAAGACGATTCTCGGCGTCAGCAATATTTCTTTCGGTCTCGACGCTTATCCGCGGCGCGTGCTGAACTCCGTCTTCATGCACGAGGCGGTGGACCATGGTCTCGACATGGCCATCGTCAACTACACCAAGATTTATCCGCTGTACAAGATTCCGCAGGAAGAAGTGGAACTGGCGCGCAAGCTGATCCACCGCGATGCCAATTCCGACGGCGATCCGCTGCAGAAGTACATGGCGCACTTCGCCGGCATGAAAGGCAAGCCCGCCGCATCGACCACGGCGCATGTCGATACGCTGTCGGTCGAAGACAAGCTGAAGTTCGCGATCATCAACGGCGAGAAATCGGTTGGCGACGGCGCGAACAAGAAGATCGCTCGAAGCAACTGCTGGAAGAGGCGCTCGCTAGCTATTCTCCGCTGGAGTTGATCAACACCGTCCTGCTCGACGGGATGAAGACGGTCGGCGACCTGTTTGGCGCGCGCAAGATGCAGTTGCCTTCCGTGCTCGATTCTGCCGGCGTGATGAAGGCGGCGGTGGCTTATCTCGAGCCGAAGATGGAGAAGAAGGCCGGATCGCAGAAAGGCACGATCGTGCTCGCGACGGTGAAGGGCGACGTTCACGACATCGGCAAGAATCTGGTCGACATCATTCTGTCGAACAACGGATTCAAGGTGATCAATCTCGGCATCAAGCAGCCGGGCGACACGATCATCCGCGCTGCGCAGGAACATCAGGCGGACGCTATCGGCTTGAGCGGCCTGCTGGTGAAGTCGACGCTCGAGATGAAGTATGTGATCCAGGATCTGGAGCGGCAGAAGCTCGAATTCCCCGTGATTTGCGGCGGCGCAGCTCTCACGCGCAAATATGTGGAGGACGATCTGCGGCGCGAGTACGCCAACGCCGTCTTCTACGCCGACGACGCCTTCGCGGGACTGCACATCATGGAAGACCTGGCCACCGAGAACGGCGCAAAGCAAACGCGCCTGACCGAGGGGCGGACGGTGAAGGAATACGCGAAAGCTGCGGCGGTCGATGAAGAAACCGGCCCGGTGTTCGCCGAACGCAGCCCGGTCGTGACCGATGCTCCGAATATTCCGGTCGCCTCCGTTCTGGGGCGTGCGCGTGCGCAAGGATTACGATTTGCGCGAAGCTGTTTCGGTACATCAACGAGACCGCGCTCTTCAAGAACCAGTGGCAGTTGAAGACGGCCTCGCAGTCGGACTATGTGCGACTGGTGGACGAGAAATTCCGTCCCATCCTGCACAAACTGGAAGATGAAGTTGCGACCTCGGGTTTGTTCGAACCGAAAGTCGTTTACGGCTACTTCCCCGCTCAAGCCGATGGCAATGACGTGGTTGTGTATGATCCCTGCGGCACGGACCCGTGTGGCGCGGGCACTCCTGCCCGCGAGCCGAGCGAAACTCGGCCGGACAGCCGGGCACGTTCACCCGCGAGTTGCTTCGCTTCACCTTCCCGCGGCAGCGCGAAGGCCGCCGCCTGGCAGTCTCGGATTTCTTCGCGCCCAAGGCTTCCGGAAAGATGGATGTGATCGGTCTCTCACTGGTCACGATCGGCCCAAAGGCAAGCGTCGAGACGCAGCGCTTGTTCGAAGGCGGAGAGTACACGAAATATCTCTACCTGCACGGGCTGAGCGTTGAAACGGCGGAGGCGCTGGCCGAACTGCATCACAAAAAGATGCGCGAGGAACTGGGAATTGCCGGAGAAGACGCCGCCGAGATTCGCGATCTGTTCCATCAGAAGTATCGCGGGTCGCGTTATTCGTTCGGCTATCCGGCCTGCCCGAACCTGGAGGATCAGACCAAGCTGTTCGCCCTGCTCAAGCCGGAGGAAAACGTCGGTGTGCGCCTGACCTCCGGATTTCTTGCTGGAGCCGGAGCAGAGTACGTCGGCAATTGTGGTTCATCATCCGGCGGCGAAGTATTTCGTGGTTTAATTCGAACCGTCAGCTTCGCGAAGATTGCGATCTGCATCTGCGTCATCCTTTGATGGCCTTCGATCCCGCATGGCGCACCCGAACGTCCAAAGACCCGTAACTGTTACAATTTCGAGGAACTGACAGAACATCAGATTCCTGCGTTTTCTCTCTCTTCGCTCCTGCGTTGGGACGAAAATAAGTTGGGATCGCCACAGTCGGAGCTTGAAACCAGCGCCATGAAATGTCCTTTTTGCGGATTTGCCAACGATAAAGTCGTTGACTCGCGTGAAAGCAAGGAAGCGGAGTCGATCCGCCGCCGGCGCGAGTGTCTGAAATGCAATAAGCGCTTCACTACTTACGAGCGTATCGACGAAATTCCCTACATGGTCGTAAAGAAAGACGGCCGCCGGGAAAAATTTGACCGCCAGAAAGTGCTCAACGGATTGCTGCGCGCCTGCGAAAAGCGTCCCGTCCCGATCAGCAAGCTGGAGCAGATCGTCAATGAATCCGAGTCGTTTGTGATGGAGTCGGCCGAGCGCGAGCGCAAAACCAGCGAACTGGGCGAGCTGATCATGAACCGTCTGCGCCGCTACGACAAGGTCGCTTACGTCCGCTTCGCCTCTGTATATCTAGACTTCAAAGACGTTAAAGAGTTCATGAACGAGTTGAAGGATCTGGTGAAGGTCAAGGCTCCCTGAGTTCCAACGCATGGTACGCCACAGTTTTCAGCGAAGGAAAATAAGTCCATGGGTCATAAAGTAACGCTCATCCCCGGCGACGGCATTGGCCCCGAAGTCACGAAAGCCACGGTGCGAATCCTGGAAGCGACCGGGATAAAGTTTGAGTGGGAAACGTTTGCGGTCGGCGCGGAGGCTTACGAAAAGTCAGGCGAATACATTCCCAAAGAACTCACGGAGTCGATCGAAAGAACCCGCGTCGCCCTCAAGGGGCCGGTGACCACGCCTGTGGGGGGCGGTTTTGCCAGCATCAACGTCGCTTTGCGCAAGCAGTTTGAGCTGTACGCCAATTTCCGGCCCATCCGAAATCTGCCACATATTCCGACGCGCTATCCCGACGTGGACCTTATCATCGTCCGCGAGAATACGGAAAGCCTTTATTCCGGCTTAGAACATGAAGTCGTACCCGGCGTGGTCGAAAGCCTGAAGATCATTACCGAAAAAGCTTCCACGCGAATTGCCAAGTTCGCATTTGCCTATGCCCGCAACAATCAGCGCAAGAAAATTCACGCCATTCACAAGGCCAACATCATGAAGTTATCTGACGGCCTGTTTCTGCGCTGCTGCCGCACCGTAGCCAAAGATTATCCCGAGATCACTTACGGCGAACATATTGTCGACAACACCTGCATGCAACTGGTAATGAATCCCTATCAGTACGACATGCTGGTCATGGAAAATCTCTACGGAGACATTCTCTCCGATCTATGCGCCGCATTTGTCGGCGGGCTGGGTTTTGTGCCCAGCGCGAACCTCGGCGACCACTGCGCCATCTTTGAAGCGGTTCACGGCTCGGCGCCCGATATTGCGGGAAAGAATCTCGCAAATCCCACCGCCCTGTTGCGCTCCGCTCTGCTGATGGTGCGCCATCTGGGTGAGCATAAAGCTTCCACGCAGATTCGCAATGCGCTGGAGCGGGTTTATCGGCATCCCGAAAAATTAACGCGCGACATCGGCGGCAAGGCCGGAACATCGGAGTTCGCCGACTCGGTCATCGAAGAAATGTCCAAAGAAATTCCCACCGTCTGAACAATTTCAACTGGACTTCGAAACAAATGCGATTCCGCCATTGACTCGCATGCTCGATTCGGAGTACATTGCCTGTCGTTCTGGGGATTCTGGGGAAAATGACGCGCACAGCACGGCGTGTGGGGATAGTTCTCTTTCAGCTCGGTGGACCCGACACGCTGGAAGCGATCGAACCTTTTCTTTACAACCTCTTTTGCGACCCCGACATTATCGACTTCCCTTTCGCCCGCATCGGACGCAAGCCCCTGGCCAAGCTGATCTCCACCACCCGCGCGCGCAAGGTGCAGCACCACTACGCGACCATCGGCGGAGGCTCTCCAATTCGGCGCCATACAGAACGGCAGGCTCGGGCTCTGGAAATGGAGTTGCGAAATCAAGGCCTGGATGCGCACTGTTTCGTGGCCATGCGCTACTGGCATCCCTTCACTCACGAAGCTCTTAAACAGCTGCAGACTGCGCAGTGCGACGAAGTGGTTCTCCTGCCGTTGTATCCGCAATATTCGTCCACCACGACCGGATCGAGCCTGAATGAATGGCGGCGACTGTTCACCGAAGGTGTGCCAGTGCATTGCGTCGAGACTTTCTATCGTAATACGATGTATCTGGATGCCGTTATCGAAAAGGTGAACGATGCCCTCGCCCGCTTCTCCGAAACTGGAGCAGCCCGAGATAGTTTTCAGCGCCCACAGCATTCCCATGTCAATCATTGAAAAAGGCGATCCCTATCAGCGGCAGATTGAAGAAACGGTGCGCCTGCTCATGGAGCGCGGCGGATGGCGCAACCCGCACCGCCTTTGCTATCAGAGCAAAGTAGGCGCCAGTCGCTGGCTGCAGCCTTCCCTGCACCAGGCACTCTGCGCAGATGTCGGCCGAGCAGGTGCGCGAGATTTGCGTCGTACCCGTGGCCTTCGTTTCCGATCACGTAGAAACCTTGGGCGAAATTGATCACGAGGCGCGAGAAGAAGCGGCAAGCCTGGGCTTCACTCAATTTGAAATGAGTGCAGGACTCAATGATTCCCAAAATTCATACAAGCCCTCAGCCAGATCGCTCAACAAGCTCTGGGCCGCGCAGTTCAGTCGGTAAGTCCGATGGGCAGTATTGGGAGGACGTTGGCGGCGCCGCAGTATGCGACGGCCGCTGGTTTGGATTAGGGCAGAGTAACCAGCAACAGGAGGAAGCGCATGGCGGAGCCGGAGACCCCGAAGGTCAATCCGAATCCCGAGGCGGCGAAACCCGCAGCCCCGAAACCCGCAGGCACGGGCACGGATGCCACGAAGTATGTGGGCACTCCGGCGGTCGGCACTTCAAAAGCGGCGGCAGCCGCGGGTGTCGCTGGCACGGCCCCTTCCACCGAGATCGACCGCCACCGCCGCCGCTTCGTGTGGACGATGGTGACCGGATTCCTGATGGCATGGTTCCTCGCGTTCTTCCGTTTCTTCCTGCCGCGCACTCTCTTCGAACCCAACTCCGTCTTCAAGATTGGCTATCCCTCAGAATTCGCGCTCGGCGTCGATACCAAGTTCCAGCAGAAATATCGCATCTGGGTCGACCGCACGCCCGATCGATTGTTCGTGATCTACGCGCGCTGCACGCATCTGGGATGCACTCCGGATTGGAAGCCGAGCGAAAACAAGTTCAAGTGCCCCTGCCACGGCAGCGGCTACGACAGCGAAGGAATCAATTTCGAAGGCCCGGCGCCGCGTCCCATGGACCGCGCACAAGTCGAACTCGCACCCGACGGGCAGATTCTGGTGGACACATCAAAACTGTATTCATGGCCGAAAGGACAGCCAACGCACTTCAACGATCCAGGAGCATTTTTGACGGGAGTATAAGTGTGGCGCGGGCACTCTTGTCCGCGAAAACCGATATAGCGACATGCTGATCGGCGAATCGAATTAGCGGAACTCATATGGCTGACGAAAAAAATCCAAACGGCAGCAACGGCGGCGGCCCCAACGCCACCAACGGAAAAACCGGCAAAGTCGGTGTGCTGGAGAAAGTCACGACGGGCGTGAAAGACGACATTCAAGCCCTCAAGACCGACATTCCCACCAAAGCCAAAGAACAGATCGAAGGCCTGAAAGATCCCACCAAGACTCAGGTCTACACTTCGATCTTCCGCCACAAGCACGACGACACGCCTCGCAACCGCGCGCTGGGCGTGCTCTCCAACGTGTTCCTGCATCTGCATCCGGCGAAGATCAATCGCGACGCCGTGCGCTACAGCTACACCTGGGGCATGGGCGGCATCACGTTTTACCTGTTCATCATGCTGACCTACACCGGCGTGCTGCTGATGTTTTATTACCATCCCAGCAAGGTGCAGGCCTTTCGCGATGTGCTCTATCTGGAGCACGACGTGCCCTTCGGGAAGATCCTGCGCAACATGCATCGCTGGGCCGCTCACCTGATGGTGATCGCGTCTGGCTGCACATGTTCCGCGTGTTCCTGACCGGCTCGTACAAAAAGCCGCGCGAGTTCAACTGGAACATTGGCGTGCTGCTGCTGGTGTTCACGCTGCTGCTTTCGTTCACCGGATATCTGCTGCCCGACGATCAACTCGGATTCTGGGCCGTCACGGTGGGCACGAACATGGCGCGCGCCACGCCGCTGTTGGGTCATGAAGGCCCGTTCGGCTCGATGCTCGGAATGACGCCGTACAACGACGTCCGCTTCGGCTTGCTTGGCGGATCGATCGTCGACGCCAATGCCTTGCTGCGCTCCTACATCTGGCATTGCATCGGGATTCCGATCGTGGCGTCGGTGCTCATGATCGTGCACTTCTGGCGCGTGCGAAAAGATGGCGGCATTTCCGGCCCGGCCCCGGTCATGCTGGAGGCCGAAGCGGACAAGCCGCGTCGCGGTCCGAAGGCGGCCGGCGAGTGAGTGAATGAAGTCAGAAGGAAGAATGCAGAATGCAGAAGTAAAGGCAAATCTTCGACCCAGACAAATTCTGCATTCTGACTTCTTACTTTTGAATTAGAAGAGATAGGACACCGCGGTCTGGAGACTTTATGGACTGGCGACAACTTTGGGAGATTTGCTCGGCGCCCGACAACGTGCCGATCGTCGGCCTGATTCCGCTGCTGGCCTTCTACATCTATCTCGCATGGCAAACAGGCGCACGCCAACGATCAGTTGATCGAGCAACTCGAGGCCGATCCCGCGATGGCCAAGACTCACCATCGCAAGACCTGGCCCTTCAAACCCGGCTGGCAGAAGGAAGTTCACGTCTGGCCATTTCTGCTGCGCATCGAATTCCTCGCCGCCATCATCGTCACCATCATCCTGATGGTCTGGTCGATCACGCTCAACGCGCCGCTCGAAGAACCGGCCAATCCCAACCTCACCATGAATCCCGCGAAGGCTCCGTGGTACTTCCTCGGGCTGCAGGAAATGCTGGTCTATTTCGATCCGTGGATCGCGGGCGTGGTCATGCCGACGCTGATCATCGTCGGACTGATGGTCGATTCCTTACATCGACACCAATCCCGCTGGGCAGCGGCTATTACACCTGGAAGCAGCGCAAGTTTTCGATTTCGACATTTCTTTTCGGCTTCATCATTCTGTGGGTCGCGATGATCATCATCGGGACGTTCATTCGCGGCCCCGGCTGGCAATGGTTCTGGCCCGGGCAAACGTGGGACCACAATCGCCTGATCTACGAGGTGAACCGCGACTTGCCGGATATTTTCGGCATCACGTCGAACCTCGGCAAAGGCAATTTTGGCGCCATTGTGGTCGGCGGATATTATCTGCTCGGGGGCGGAGCCGTGTACTCGCTGTTCCGTCGGAAGATGCCGAAAGATTTCCAGCGCATGAGCCTGCTGCAGTTTTCGCATCATGGCGTTTCTATGGCTGACCATGATTGCGTTGCCTTTGAAGATGGCTCTGCGCCTCTTGTGGCACATCAAGTACGTATGGATTACGCCGTGGTTCAACATATGAAGAGATTGAAGATTGCTAATTGGAAGACGGCGATCGCATCGCCGGGTCAATCTGAATTCTGAAATCTAAAATCTGAAATTGGCTGAGCATCTAGAGGGACAATCTGGTGCCTGAAAAACCCATCCCCGAGCAGGATCCGATCACCGGCAAGTCGTACGCCATCCATTATGTGATCGCGACGATGATTCTGATTGCCACGCTGTTCTGGGCTTTATAGGACGAAGCCTGGGGACAGCGCCCGTGGAAGGCCTTCCAGGATCAATGGAAGACCCGCTACAGCGCTTTCCTCGACACAGCGACGTCCTCGTCCGCGAAGTCAGAGAAGTCGGTGGAGCAGGATCCGCAATACGTCGCCCTGAAGCAGGATTACCAGAAGGCTTATCAGGATTCCAAAGCGCAAGCCGACGAGGCTCGCCGCAAACTCGACGATGCCAGCGCGCGCCTGCTGGCAGTGCAGAGTGTTTTCACCGATCGGCGCGCCTATGTCAACGCCCTAACCTACGAACTCGAAACCAGCACCAGCGCCTCGGAGAAAGCCAGCAAGCAAAAAGAAATCGACAAATACAAAGCCGAGCAGGCCACGGTCGAATTTCCCGACGGCAACTAGAAAGAAGTTCAACTTCCAGCAACTCGAGGAGACATACAACGAAATCCGCGACGAGCGGACGAAGTTGAGCCTCGAACTTGGTGAAGTGCTCAAGCCCGACAACGGCTGCACATGCCAAGATGGACGAATACGTCTCCGACCACATGGTCGACCTGACGCCGCAGCAGATTCAGGGCCTGAAGAAGCGGGCAACCGAATGGGATCCGGCGATCGTGCAGATCAATGTGGCGGAGGCGAACATCGTCGACCGCTGCGAATCGTGCCACATGAACACGCGCGAGCCGTTGAAGGTGACCGCCGCGGCCATGACCGAAAAGGGCGCTAAGCATCCGGACGAATATGCCAACGCTTTTGCCAGCCACACCGAGCCGGAGTTGCTCCAGATTCACGATCCCGAAAAGTTCGGCTGTTCGCCCTGCCATCAGGGAAATGGTCGCGCCACCACCAGCATCGAAAAGGCGCACGGCAATTACGAGCACTGGCTCTGGCCGCTTTATCCCAAGGAAAACTCCGAAGCCGGCTGTCAGAGTTGCCACGCTGCCGACATGTTTCTGGCCAGCGGTGACGCACAGTTTGCAACCATCAACGCCGGGAAGGATTTGTTCCGGCGACGCGGCTGCAACGGATGCCATCGTTATGAGGGCTACGACAGAGAGCCCGAAGATCTGAACTCGGTCGGCCAGCAGATCAAGCAGATTGAAACTCAGAAAAAAGAGAACGTAAAAAATTCAGCCGACTTGATGAAGCAGGCCGACGCCGCCCAGTCCAACGACGAAGCCAACAAGCTGAACACCCATGCCGTCGATTTAAGAGTCGCCAACAGCAAGCTTGACGCACGCCTGCAACAGCTCGACTTCCAGTCGCACAGCCTGATGCAGGACATGAAAAAGATCGGCCCCAACCTGAAGGACGTTCGCCTTAAGCTGAACAAGAATTGGATTCCGGTGTGGTTAAAGAAACCCACCGACTTCCGGCCCACAACCAAGATGCCGAACTTCCGGCTCACCGACCACCAGATTCAGGCTATCTCCGCGTACATCTGGCAGTCTGGCTTCACCGATCCGCTTCCCAAACACAAGCCCGGAAACGCCGCGCACGGCAAAGAACTCTTTGAGGAACGCGGATGCCTCGCCTGCCACTCTATCGGTGAGGGCGACCAGATGATGGGCGGCAATTTCGCCGCGAATCTCACGCGGGTCGGCGAAAAAGCGAACTACGATTACCTCGTGCGCTGGATTCACAATGCTCGCCAGCGCACTCGCCCCTACTGCCCGTACGAGAAAAAAGATATCGGCCCCGAGGATTACGCAAAAAAGAATCTGCCCTACGTCTTCGACCTCGACCACAGCAAGTGCCCCAACGACGGGCACGAACTGCAGGTCCAGAACATGACGGTGATGCCCAGCCTGCGGCTCAGCCCGGAGGATGCCGAAGATATCGCCACGTACTTGATGACGCAGAAAAAGCAGGAGCCCTCGTCCTATCCTGAAGCGGCGTTTATGGATGATCCGTCGCTGAAAGAAGAAGGCAAGAAGTGGGTTCGCTTCTACGGCTGCGGCGGGTGCCACGAAGTTTCAGGCATGGAGGACGAAGGCCGCATCGGCACCGAACTGACGTATGAAGGCAGCAAGCCCATCGAACGCCTTGACTTCGCGCTCTTCACCGAAGCCGCGCAACGCGGCGGCAAAGGCGCGGAGCCAATCAAGAATCAAGAAGATCTGGCGCGCCTGCCCGACGGTCCCGCGAAAGAGCCCTGGTACGACCACAAGGGATTTTTCGAGCACAAACTCGCCGAGCCGAATGTCTACGACCAGGGAAAAGTAAAGACAGAGACGGAAGCGCTCCGCATGCCCAACGTGCACCTTTCCAAGGAAGAAGTGCTCGACCTCACCACGTTTCTGATGGGCAGCCAGGAGACTTCCCTGCCCCAGAGTTATCAGTACAAACCCGGCGACGCACGCCACGACATTCAGGAAGGCTGGTGGGTCGTCAAGAAGTACAACTGCATGGGGTGCCACCAGTTCATCCCCGGCCAGCAAACAATTTTGATGGGCCTGAAGCAATATCAGGACGCGCAGGAACAGTTGCCGCCAAAACTGTTGACCGAAGGCGCCCGCGTCGATCCCGAATGGCTGCGGAAATTTCTTTCGAATCCGGCGTTAAGCACCGCTGACACCAACCGCAACGGTGTACGGCCGTATTTAAAAGTTCGCATGCCGACTTTTTCGTTCTCCGACAACGAACTGAGAAAACTCGTACGATTCTTTGAGGCACTGTCGCAGCAACCGCTTCCCTACATTCCGGAGCAGGTCCCGACGCTCACATCGAAAGAATCGGACATGGCCCGAAGCCTGTTTTCGAGCACGGCAGCGCCTTGCTTGAAGTGTCACGCTACAGGCGATCCCGCGCACGACAAGATCGCGACCGCGCCGAACTTCCTGCTGGCGAAAGAGCGCTTGAAGCCAGACTGGGTGGAGCGATGGATTACGGATCCGCAGGCCATCAGCCCGGGCACGGCAATGCCATCGGGCCTGTTCAAGCAGGAAAATAACCAATGGGTTTTTGCCGGGCCCACGCCGCCCACATTCAACGGGTTCGAAGGAGATCATCGCAAACTGCTGACTGATTACATCTTCCAACTTACTCCGGAGGAACAGAAACGCGTTGCATCTTCGATGCCGCGCGCGAAGGCGGTCGTTCAGCGTTCTACGAACCGCAAACAGGCCGCGCTAGAATCGCATACGGCACCGAGCGGAGGTTCGCGATAGAATGTGCGGTTTGGCTAGTAGCATTACATTTGAAACCCAACTCATTAATGGATGATTTGAAAGGGTGCGGCTTCAGCCGCGCCGCCAGAGTGAAAAAATGATGCGGGGCTTTAGCCCCTGAGAATTCACGGCGCGAGCCCGCTCGTTCGCGCAACAGCCGGCGATACCGGCGCTACATTCCCACAGAAAGGGCGACATAATGAATAAGAAACCAAGTTGGACCATGGCAGTCAGCACGCTCGCAATCTGCGCACTTTTGACACTTGCGGCCTGCAGCAAAAAAGAAAACACCGAGCAATCGAACAACGCTCCCGCCGAGTCGGCCGCTCCCGCAGCCACTCCCATCGATCCCGCGACTGTAGCAACTATCAAGGGAACCGTAAAATTTGATGGGACCGCTCCAAAGCCCTCGAAGATTGACATGAGCCAGGACCCCGGCTGCAAGGGCACCAATGAAGCTGAGAACGTCGTGGTGAGCGGCGGCGATCTCGCCAACGTCTTCGTCTATGTGAAAGATGGACTTGGCAACCGCACCTTCGATGTTCCCCAGACTCCCATAACGCTCGAACAAAAGGGCTGCCGATATCATCCCCACGTTCTCGGCGTGATGGCCGGCCAGACTGTCGACATCAAGAACTCCGATCCCACCACCCACAACATTCATCCCACGCCGAAAGACAACCGCGAGTGGAACGAATCGCAGCCCCCATCTTCCGCCGACATTCAGAAAACATTCGCGCGCGAAGAAATCATGCTGCCGGTGAAGTGCAATCAGCATCCCTGGATGAAGATGTATGTCAACGTCGTCAAGAGCCCGTTCTTTGCAGTGACCGACAAAGACGGCAAGTATGAGATCAAGGGCCTGCCCCCGGGCGATTACACCATCGCGTTCGTGCAGGAGAAACTTGGAGAGCAGGACCAAAAAATAACGGTCGCGCCGAAGGATACGAAGACGGTCGATCAAAGCTTCAAGGCCGGGGGCGAGTAGCGCCCCAGTGGTAAAATACCGGGTTGCGTAGCGCCGCCGTCTCGGCGGCTGTCCCGCGGAGATCTCGTCCGCAGCTTGGAACGACGGCCGGCAAGATGCCGGCGCTACGAAGCCGCTCTCTGCGATCCTACTGACCCAAGGGGCATTTCTCTGAAAGCCATCGCGACAACTTTTCATCGCGGCCATCATCGGCTGGCCGTTCTCCTCGCCGGCTGGACGTTTCTTCTTATCGTTGCGGGCGCGCTGGTTACCAGCAACGACGCTGGCCTTTCCGTACCCGACTGGCCGACCTCTTTCGGTTCCTGGTACAAGATCCCGAAACTAGTGGGCGGGGTGAAGTTCGAGCATACCCACCGCATGATCGCGCAAGGCGCCGGATTACTTACGATCATCCTCGTCATCTGGACGTGGCGCGTCGAAAACCGGCGCTGGCTGCGCTATCTGGCGCTTGCCGCTCTGGGAACGGTCATTGCTCAGGGGATTCTCGGTGGCATCACGGTTCTCTTCTATCTGCCTCCCGCGGTGTCGTCGGCGCACGCGGCGCTGGCGCAAACATTTTTCTGCATTGCCGTGGCAATGGCACTGTTCACCGGCCGGCGGTGGATTGAAGAGCAGCCCGCCGTCGAGTTCGATCAGCGGCGGCCCAGCCTCTTCACCTTGACGCTTCTTTCCATCTTCGTCTTGTACGTACAATTGATTCTCGGTGCTATGTTCCGCCACCATGGCCTCAGCTGGTGGCCCCACGTCGTCCACGCAGTCGTTGTCTCGTTTGTTCTGGCATGGACGGCGATCCGGGCGCTCACCGTCTATCCGCAGATCGAAGACATTCGCCGCCCCGCCATCATGATGCTCTCCCTTGTGATCGCCCAGCTGTGCCTTGGCTTCACCGCGTTTCTAACGCGCGTGGCCTGGGGACGGGACGCGGTGCAACCTGAACTCCCCATGGTGGTGTCAACCGTGGCCCACGTCGCAGTAGGAGCCTTGCTGCTGGCCACTACTGTAATTCTCGCGATCCAAGTCTGGCGGCACGTTCCAGTCGCATTCGAAGAACGCTTGCCCCAACCGCAGCGCGACGCGACCACCGCCTGATTGATATTGAAAAAGCCAACAGGTTATGCGGGAATAGAGGGGGCTATGTGGGGACAGCCGCCCTCGGCTGTCCTCGAGCGCAACTCGACGGTTGTTAAGATTCATTTTCAAAGTGCGGGACGCTCCGTGCGAACGCCGTCCTAACATTCGCCAAGATGTCGTAAACTGTTAACAGTCTCTGGGGAATTCTTTTGGCCTCGAAAGTCTCCGCACTCGCCGACTCCGGTCCTGAAGTTGAACGCACTGCCGCGCCGGTAATTTCCGTAGAAAACCTGGTCCATCGCTACGAAAACCGCACCGCGCTCAACGGCGTTTCCTTCGACGTGCGTCCGGCAGAATTGTTCGGCCTTCTCGGTCCGAACGGCAGCGGCAAGACCACGCTCTTCCGAATTCTTTCGACGCTCATGATTCCGACCTCTGGCCGCGCCCTGGTCATGGGATGCGATGCCGCACAGGATCCCGCGAGCCTCCGCCGCCAGATCGGCGTTGTGTTTCAGGCGCAGAGTGTCGACCCGAAGCTCACCGCTTACGAAAATCTTTGGCACCAGGGTCATCTCTACGGCCTGCGCGGGTCGGCACTGAAAACTCGTGTGGAAGAAATTCTGGCCCGGGTCGGCCTGTCCGATCGCGCCAAGGAACGCGTCGAGACATTTTCCGGTGGCATGCAGCGCCGCATCGAACTGGGAAAAGGTTTGTTGCATCATCCCGCGGTCTTATTGCTCGACGAACCCACGACCGGCCTTGACCCCGGCGCCCGCCGCGACCTGTGGCAGTATCTTCAAATCTTGCGCGACGAAGAACACGTTTCCGTCCTGGTCACCACGCATCTGATGGAGGAAGCCGAGCGCTGCGACCGCCTGGCCATCATGAATGAAGGCAATTTAGTCGCCCTGGGCACGCCCGCGGAACTGAAAAGCGAAATCGGCGGTGACGTCATCCTGCTCGACGCCGCGCACGATGCCGCTTCCCTCGCCGACCACATTCGCGCCCGTTTTCACGTCGAAGCGAGCGTGATGGGCAACCAGGTCCGAATCGAGCGCGAGAGCGGACACCGCTTTGTTCCGGATGTGGTCGAAGCTTTCCCGGGCGAGATTCAGGCGATTTCCGTCAGCAAGCCGGCGCTGGAAGACGTTTTCATCCACCGCACCGGCCACAGGTTTTGGAGTGAAGAACGCGAATCGGATCCTGAGTCGGTTTCTGATCTCACGAAGAAAAAGAGGAGGTAACTTGCGACCCATGATTCTAGTGCTTTCTCTCGTTCTCGGTCTGCTGCCAGTGGTGGGCGTGATCTGGATCTTCGTCAGTGGAATGATCGTTCTCTCGCCGTTTTCGGCGACCACTGACGGTCTTTTCATGACTCTCATCCTGCTCACGCTGTCAGCTTGCTTCCTGCTGAATGCGTTCTGGGAAATGCGCGACCGCAGGATGATTGGCAAAAAGAAAGCCGAACCGGTCAAGACTCCGACTGCGAAAGCCAGCAGTTAATGAGGAAATCTTAGGCAATGGCAACTCAAGCAGCAACTTTACCTCGGCAAATAGGCCGACCCGCATCGGCAGGAGTCATGCTCCCGGCATTCACGCTCTGGTGGCGCGAGATCGTGCGCTTCTATCGCCAACCCACGCGCGTGGTCGGCGTGCTCGCGTCGCCGCTGGTGTTCTGGCTGGTCATCGGTTCGGGATTCGGAACTTCATTTCGCTCCGGCGGTGGCCCTGGCCAGCAGCATTATCTGGATTATTTTTATCCCGGCGCGTTAATCATGATCGTGCTCTTCACCTCGATTTTCACCATGATGTCGGTCATCGAAGATCGCAAGGAGGGCTTTCTGCTTTCCGTGCTGGTCGCGCCCGTGCCGCGAACCGCGATTGTGCTGGGCAAGGTAATGGGCGGCACCACGCTCTCGGCCGTCCAAGGCATGATCTTCCTGATCTTCGCCCCGTTCGCCGGCGTTCATTTACAACTGTCATCCGCTTCTGCTGGTTGCTATCGTGGTATTTCTGGTTTCGTTTTCCCTGACCGCGCTCGGCTTTGCAATCGCTTGGCCCATGGATTCCTCCCAGGCTTTCCACGGCATCGTGAATCTTTTCCTGATTCCGCTGTGGCTGCTCTCCGGCGCGCTGTTCCCGCTTGCCGGGGCTTCGGGATGGATTCGCATCATCATGCGCCTCAACCCACTGACCTACGGTGTCGAAGCGCTGCGCGGTCTTCTGTATCCCGGCGCCGAGACCAGTTTTCCGCTGCCCACATCCATGGCGACGCTCGCCCTGTTTTCGCTGTTCATGTTCGGCGTGGCCGTGCTGTTGGCAAACCGCCGCACCACAAAACCCGCGGCCTGATCGCTCTGAGCGCCAGCGCTTTGCAGTCAGCGACCAAGAAAGGCGCAATTGGAGAGGACCGGCGAGTGGGGAAGAAGAATCAAGCCGAACTCGATTGGGAAGGGCACGGCTTCGGCCGTGCCACCAGGATTGTCAAATAGATCGGGGCTTTAGCTCCTGCGGTTTCGCCACTTCATGTCTCTCTTGAAACTAAAGATCGACGTCTCGGGAACCGTGGGCGATGCCGCATGGCGCACGATCCACCAATTCGACCAAATCCAGAGCGCCGATTTCGGCCCGCAGTTCGGCAGTGGCGGCCGTTGCAACCATCCGCCCGACGTTCCGCACGCCAAGGGCGAATGGATCGGCGCCGAAATCCGCCTGCAGACGCCGCTTCTGGCCCAGTACGCCATGTCCCACTACCTGGAGCAGGAGCGCGTGCTCGACGCCGATGTGGAGTAAACTGCTTCAGCCAAGCGTATTTGTCATCCTGAGCGACGCGAAGGATCCTGGCATTGAGCCTGCACTGGAAAGAATCCATCGTTTGCACAACACATGAGTGACCAACCAGAAACCGCATCCGCTTCAGAAACTCCGCACGATTCGGCCTCTGCGCCGAAGCCCAAGCGCAGCATGTCGCGCACCCAGAAAATTCTTTTTTTTACCACTGGCTGGCTCATCGTCCTGATGCCATTTCTGTTCTGGTGGAGCACTTGGTTCGGCCGGCATCTCACCGACCAGCAACTCACCGAATACCTCCACGACGACAAGAAGCCTCGTCACATCCAGCACGCACTGGTGCAGATGGGCGAGCGCATGGCCGCGCTCGACAAAAGTGAAGCGAAGTAAGCGCTGGTATCCGGATCTCCTCCGCCTCGCCGACTATCCCGTAGAAGAAGTGCGCAACACCGACGCGTGGGTGATGGGACAGGACCCGTCAAGCGCGAATTTTCACGAAGCGCTTCTGAAGATGCTCACGGATTCTTCTCCCATGGTGCGCGGCAATGCCGCTCTATCGCTGGTACGCTTCGGCGACTCTACTGGCCGCCCGCAAATCGTAGCATTACTGCAGTCGGCCACGATTAGCGCTCCCGCGAGTGGCCACATTGTCGACGCCGACCGCCCCGGCACATTCGTCCATCAGGGAGGACTGTTGGCGAAGCTGTCGGCGGCAGGCTCGCCCACCTCGATCGAGATTCGTTCGCCAATTCCAGGGCGCATCCGCTCCGTCGCGCAACCCGGCGCAAACGTTGCCGCCGGCGCAGAAATCGCCGTGGTCGATCCGGCTACCGATCAAGTGTGGGAAGCGCTGCGCGCGCTATATCTTGAGGGACAGATGGATGACGTGCCGGCAATTCGACCCTACGAACGCGATCTGCCGGACATTCCCGATCACGTCCGCCAGCAGGCAGTGGAAACAGAAAAAGCGATTCGCACCAGAGCAGGAAACTCGTAGAGACGCTGCTCGCAACGTCTTGCCGGCGGCCGCCCCGAGACATTGCACCGTCTCAAGTTTCGGCTCCAGGTGAATAATCATGACCCAAACACTCGGCTACATCGCTCTCGTGGTTCGCGAGTATGACGAGACCATTGCCTTCTACACGACCAAACTAAGATTTCAATTGATTGAGGATACAGATCTTGGAAACGGCAAGCGCTGGGTGCGGGTCAGGCCGCAGGGATCAACGGGAACCGACTTACTGCTTGCCCGCGCCGTGAATCCCGAGCAGGCCAGCCGCATTGGAAACCAGACCGGAGGCCGCGTCTTTTTGTTTCTGCACACCGACGACTTCTGGCGCGACTATCGCGAGTTTATGGCCGGCGGCGTAAAATTTTGCCGCCAGCCCAGCGAGGAATCGTACGGAACGGTCGCCGTGTTTGAAGACCTCTACGGCAACAAGTGGGATTTGCTGCAACTGAAAGCTGAGAGCTGAAAGCTGACAGCTTCCCTCCTAAATCGCCATCGGCCCCACTTCTTTTTCCACCTCGGCCGTATCCACCATGGCGATCGCGTCCCACGGGCATCCGTCAAGGAAGCAGCCGTCCGGGCCTTTGCTTAAGCACTTCTTGCAGCCGATGCAGAGAATGGGATCGATCTGGATGCGGCCGAACGGTGGATTGTCTTCGTCGGGCACCCAGAACATGCAGTCTTCCACCGGACAATATTCCACGCACGCAGGCGAGCCGGCGCATCCGGTGCAGCATTCGGTGATTACCGCCAGTTCCTTCGGTTTCTTCTTCCGCGGAGTGGCGAGGCCTTTCGACTTCGGTTCAAACTTGAGCTCGTCGGGAACCATCCCAACCGCTCGATTGGCGCCGGGTGCAGGAGGCATGGCGGTGATTATACCCCGAAGTCTGTCCGGCCCAAAACGATACTCCGCTCACACTTTGTGAATGGCCCGCAATCTCCACCGCCTTCATTCTGTTATAGTGAACGCCTGCAAAGGAGCACCGATATGGCAGGCAAAAGTCTGAACCGCGTTCAGCTGATCGGCAATCTGGGCAAGGATCCCGAAGTGAAATTCACTCCCCAAGGCACGCCTGTGGCCAAGCTGACCATCGCCACCAACGAACGTTTCAAGGACAAAGCCGGGGAATGGCAGGACCGCACAGAGTGGCACAACGTCGTGCTCTGGCAGCGGCTTGCCGAAATCGCTGGCGAATATCTAAAGAAGGGCGGCAAGGTTTACATTGAGGGCCGCCTGCAAACCCGCTCCTGGGACGACAAGACCTCCGGCCAGAAGAAGTACATGACCGAGGTCGTGGCCAATGATCTGATCCTGCTTGGCGGCCGTGGGGAAGGCGGAGGCGGTGATTTTGCGGGAAGTTCGCGTGGATCTTCGTCCGCGAGCAGCGGCAGCAACAACTTCGACCAGCGCACACCGGAACCAGAGCCAGCAGGAGCCAGCCCGATCACGGACGAAGACATCCCGTTCTAGAGCACAAGAATGGGAGGGATTTAGAGGCTTATGTGGGCGCAGCCGCCCCCGGCTGTCCGTCTAGCGTAGCTCGCCCTGGCATCCAACAGCAGCGGAACGCAACCCCTTTCACGTTGCAGTCCATAGCCAGACACGATAACATTGACGAGATTGCCCAAGCAGTCGAGACCTCGGTCCCAAACAAGCTAGGCTATTGAAGCAATTGGCATTGCGGAAGTGGTGGAACTGGCAGACACACCATCTGATGCCATCACTTTAGCCATTCTCTACAAACTTCTGATATTGCAGCTTTTACCTTTCGCCTCAATTACTTCCAACAAGCTGCCCAAAGACCGCCAGTAGCCCGCAGTAGCCGCCGGATGCAAGCAGTCGGTGCAAAATCCGGTGCAGTTGCTTGTCTCGAAAATTGATAGACTAGATGGCCGCCAACCCGTCGAAACTCGCTAAGAAGGCCAACCGTCTACCGCACGTTAGGATACACACCCGCACGCAACGTTTAGATTCGTGCTCCAACCTCGCGCAACAGGCGATGTTCCGATATTCGGTGTTCGCAGGTCCCCGCTCCCCGTGCGTTACGGTAAGCGGCTCAATGTGCCTTAGCCTGCATGCGCTGTCTTGCCTCCATCGATCACCATTTGCGCCTTGTGGTTTCGCAGATCCTGCGCTAGCAGCTCTGGCGTTTGCTCAGTGTCAAGAAATGACCTCGTGTTACCGCCGTGAAAGGCGCTGTCCTGACGGCGTTACAGGAACTTAGAGAGCGCAGGTGGTGCTGTACAGCCCTCTAAGACACCCGTCGGAGCAGTAGGAACAGCTTATCGTTACATCATCGTTACATGAAGAATGAGACTCGTTTGCTCACTCAAACGATAAGGATCTGGCGATCTTGGGAACGAAGCACAAAGACGATTTCGAGCCGTACTGGCAAGATGAGAAGGACTGGCTTTGCATCGTCGAATTCTTACCCACTGATGATCCAGAGGCTCGGCTCTTTGCCGGTGACATCATCGGGTATCTGGTCGACTACGCAAATCTCACGAACACACGCTCGCTGGCACTACTCGGCGATCCTGACGCCAGCGCTTACGAGTTTCTATTTTCCTTTTCGTCTCCCGAGGAAAAAAACGAGTTTCTGAACTTGGTCCGTTCAAATGAGGACATGGGGAAGGACTACATCATTGAGTTTACGCCGCCCACCACTGAAGAAATTAGGAATGCTCGTCCACTCGCAACGGTCCTACCCCAGGATGCCCTCATCCATGCCATGCTGATTGCAGCGACCTTGTGTGCGGGTACAGAAGATGATCGCGCTGCGTCGTAAGGCCGGCGCACAAATCGCTTCCGAACGTTTTAGGAAACAGGCGGAGTCGACTGAGCGATGCTCAATAGAACCAGAAGACACGACTTCACACGTACATAGTTCTTGGCATTGGACAGGTGAGATAGCTTCCTGTTAGCCGACCACACGCCCGGAACCGTGCCGGTCGTAGTACGCAATACTCGGGTGGATGCTCTCAACGAATTCCGACCTGTCCTCGCACGCTGTCAATCAACTTCTTGGAATCGTAGCCGATCCCGGCCTTAAACACCGTCTCGACGTTCTCGATCTCGTCAATTCGTTTTGAGGGATCGCCTTTGATCAAAACGAGGTCTGCCTGTTTGCCAGGCGCGAGGGTTCCAATTCGATCTTGCTGGCCGAGATATAAGGCGCCATTCTCGCGTGGCGATCTGAATGGCTTCCACTGGAGTGAAGCCCGCTTCCACGAGCAGCTCTATTTCGCGCTGATCGCCGAAACCCGGCAGCACGCCACCGTTTCCAGTTGGGATCAGGACCGGCGAGCAGCAAGCCTCCCGCCTTGACGAATGCCACTTCGAAATCCATCTCTTTGCGCAGCAGCGCCGTCATCGGTGAATCCAAAGCCACTCTTGCACGAGCGGTGAGGTAGCTTTGCGCCGATTCTGCGGACATCGCATCCAACGTGCGCGGCTGCAACGCCGGCCGCCCCGGGACACCGGCTTCAAACACCGGCAGCGTCGAAGTCACCGCGACGTGGTGTGATACGAGATTGCGGATCATTTCCTGCACCTGCGCTCCGTTCACGTCCTGTTTGGCCCAACTGCTGCTGCCACCGCCCGCTGGGGCACACGTCCGGCTTCTTGTCGGCGACGAATTCGGTGTCGGTAAACACCGGGTCCGTGCTCGAAATCATCGATTCCAAGGGCTATCGCTTCCGGCCAGGTCACGGAGCAGAGATGCCCGGTCAGTTTCAGCTTGTGCGCATGGGCCTGCTGGATCGCCACTCCCAGCTCTTCGCGCGTGATGTTCATGTACGCTTTGTACGATGTCATGCCTTCCGCCGCCCAATAGTCCACCATGCGTTTCGCATCGTCCGGTCCGGTGAGTTCATGCATCTGCGCAAATCGGGTCGGCGCACCTTCCAGGTACGGCGCCGTGGCGTCAATGCTGGGACCCGGCATCAGGTTCGCGTCAATCCGACTCTTGACCTTCAAGTCGGTGTAAGGCTCCAGGCTGCCCGTCGTACGCATTGTGGTCACGCCAGCCGCCAGATAGAGTCGCGGCGCCGTGTAAGGGATCTCCGCAATGAATAATCCCGGCTCGCCAATCTTTCCGCCGACAACTTGCACGGTGTAGGAGTCGGTGTAGTACAGATGGTTGTGCATTCCAACGAGACCAGGGATGACGGTGTAGCCAGAGCGATCCATTCGTTGCGCACCCTGCGGGATTTGGGCGGACGCCTCCGGGCCGATGAATTGTATTTTGCCGTTCGCGATCACGACGGCTTGGTCTTCCTTCGCCGGCGTGCCCGTTCCATCGATGACTCGGACATGGTCGAGAACGAAGACTGGGGCATCGACGCTTATGAAGTCCGCAACGCCACTCGGCTTCTGTGTTTGCGCAACAGTAACCGTCGCCGCAATCAGCAATGACCCAAACAGGAACAAGAAACGCATTTCTCTATACCTCGCAAGACCGACCTACGAAAATCGGCAGGAAGCCAGAATTGTACCCCAGCGCTCTCTAACAGTATGACGCGCCATCCTAACTTGGTGAGAAACGCAATTCAGCACCGACGCTCGAGTGGGTAAATTCGAGTTCTTCACGAATCACGGCTATGCGGAAGTCATATCCCGAAACTAGTTTTCACGACGCGGGCCAGAAGTCGCGTTGGGGGAAGTTTGAGGCTCCTTGGAGGCTGCAGCCGTTTGCGGCTGGAATCAAGGAACGAGGCCTTGTGACTGCATTGTCGATCAACCAGGACGCTCACTGAGAACACTACCTGGATACGGTAGCGGTCCTTTGAAGACCTGAGTTTAATGGTATTAGAAATCCTGCTCAAAATCGAGCACGTGGAAGCCCTGCAGAGTGGACTTCTTGGTTTCCTCTGCTGGTGTTAGGAGAGGGTAGTTTTCTGATAGAGGCGGGGTTGAGCCGTCGCAACGTCAGGACCGGGCCGACATCGGATGAGCGCTTTAAGGATCTTCTCCTGCGCGTAGGCCTGCCCTGACTAAGAAGTAACCTTGGGAAATCTCGCTCGCCGGCGGACCATACATTTTCGCCAACGTGGAGTCTTAGTTCAGCGCGAAAGTTCTTAAACACCGCCTTTCTACTTTTTCTTCAGCACCATGACAGTTCCATTATCGTTCACAGCTGCCTCGGTGATCTTGCCGCTCACGTCGCGTTCAAACTCAAATGCTTACGCCGCTTTGATCCTTCAAATCGAAGGCCGCACCTCCGCAGGCGGGATAGTACAAAAACTCACTTGACGGCGACTCCTCTTCCAAGAGCATAATGAACCGTTTCAATAAGGCAGTTTCAGGGTGATCGCACGTCCCCGTCTCAGGCCCGCACGGAGGCCAGCAGTATTCAAGGAGGTCGTCATGCGTAAGCAATCCAGTCCGATTCTCCGCAATTCCATACACACCATCCTCCCAGCTCTATTCATCGCCATCGTGCTCGCGTTGCCCGCCATGCTTTTGGGCCAGGGTTACTTCGGAACCGTGAGCGGCCTTCTGACGGACGCGTCGGGAGCCGTCGTCCAAGGGGCCAAGGTCACCCTTCTCGACGAGCAGAAGGGATTTCAGTTCGCGACCACGTCCGACAGCGGAGGGCGTTATCTATTCGCCTCGATTTCGCCGGGAACGTATTCGGTGACAGCGGAGATGCCGGGGTTTGAGAAGACCGTGCGCACCCACATCAAATTGAACGTCACCGAGAACCCGACGGCCAACCTGACTTTGAAAGTGGCCGGCGCGACACAGAAGGTTGTGGTCGAGGCGCAGGTGCAGGGTATCGCCACCGAAGATGCAACGACCGGCCAAGTCATCGATCGCAGGTTCATTAACGATATGCCGTTGATTAACCGCAGTGTGATGAGCCTGACCTATCTGGCGCCAGGCGTCACGGACGCGGATGACCAGTGCTCGGAGGTGCAAGGCTGCACGGGCACCAATTTTGTCATCAACGGCAGCCGCACGTCCGGCGCCGACGTTCTGTTGGACGGCGCCAGCGCGACCAACTTCGAACCTAATGGCGGCATCACTAGCGTGACGTACCTACCCTCACCGGAAGCGGTGGAAGAGTACAAACTGCAGCAGTCGAACTTCAGCGCGGAGTACGGCTTTTCTGGGGCCTCTGTGGTCAACATGGTCACGCGCTCCGGCACCAACAAGTTCCATGGCAGCGTCTATGACTTCATCCGTAACACGATCGGGAACGCGAACGACTGGTTCAACAATCGCGCCACGCCAGTCGTTCCCAGGGCGCAGGTTCACCGACATAACTTTGGCGGCACGATTGGCGGACCCATCTTCAAGAACAAGACCTTCTTTTTCTTCGACTATGAGGGTGTGCGCAGCAGCAACCCGGAGACCCGCACGGCGGGAGTGCCGAGCGCGTTGGAGCGCGCCGGCGATTTCGGCGAAGTCTGCGCGACCAACGGCGGGACGTTCGATTCCACGGGTATGTGCAGCGCCACGGCCGGGCAGCTTTGGGATCCTTATTCCGTCGGTCCCAATTCCTATAGCTCCGCGGACGGCGGTCCTGTGCGGAACACTTTCATCCCGTTCAACAATATTGCTAACTACATCAGCCCGGGCACTCCCAACCTGCCGGCGAACCTTCAACCCACGCCCGGGGTGAAGGGCAATCTGATTGATCCTGTGGCGCAGAAGGTGCTGAATCTGTTCCCAGGCGCCAACAACCAGGCAGCGGGCGGCCCTTACAACAATTGGATCGCTTCGGGGGCCAGTCGTAGCCCTAATGACCAATTCGATATCAAGATCGATCACCGCTTCAGCGACAAAAACCTGCTCAGTGGAAGGTACTCGCAACAATGGAGTTCCAACGACTGCCTTCGATTGCTTCAAGACCCTCATCGATCCCTGTGGACACGGAGCGAATAAAAGCACCTCGCACGTGTTCACGCTCAACGATGCCTATACCTTCAGTCCCACCTTGCTCCTGACTGCCACGCTTGGGTTCACGCGCGGCGCCTTCCATCAACTCGCCTACAACTCAAGCCTGGGTGCCGATCCTCTGGGAACGTTGGGCTTCCCCGCGTATCTGAAGGCGAATGGCTTCAACGGGGTTCCGGCTATGTACATTGGCGATTATGTTTCGGCGGGAGGTCCCAACGCGGGAAATGATCCGTATAGCAACTACAAGCAGGGTCAGGACACCGGTCAGTTGACAGTCCTGCTGAGCAAGATCCACGGTCCTCATGCATTAAAGTTCGGATTCGAGGGCCGTCTGCACCAGCAGAATTACATCCAGACCAACGCCCCGCTGGGCTACTTACAGTTTAGTAACGTTGGCAGTTCACTGTGCTCGCAACCGGGCGTCTCAACGGCGTGCGCGGACGCGGCTAACGCCAACAACTCGAGCGGTGGCGATGCCATGGCCAGCTTTCTGATGGGCCAGTTGGAGGGTAATGGGAACAGCTACTATGAAATTCAGTTCCAACCTGCGACGCAAAACTACCAGTACGCGTGGTTTGCTCAGGACAACTGGAAGGTAACCCCCAAGCTGACCTTGAACTTGGGCGTGCGTTATGACGTGTCACTACCGCGAACTGACAAGTTCAACCATCAGGACTGGTTTAATCCGAACGCGGTCAACCCGCTGAACGGCGGAAATCTTTCATACACAGATCCGCTCACCGGCCAGCCTGTTACCCGGCAGTTAATGGGCGGCGAGGTCTTCGCCACGAACAGGCAACGCACGAATTATGTGACGGATTGGAGCGACATCCAGCCGCGCCTTGGCTTCGCCTACCAGTTCGTTCAGAAAATGGTGGTGCGTGGAGGCTATGGCATTTACTACGGCCAGTCCCGGTCAGGCGCCAGCGGAGTTGTGCCTTGGGGGAGCGCGGGTTTCGACGAATACACCAACGTGATCACGACATACAATAGTGACCGCACGACGCCCTACCTGCGCCTGAGCAATCCCTACCCTAACGGATTGAATCAGCCCGCCGGGAACTCTCTGGGTCTGCTCAACGACGTGGGCTTCGGCGCTAACGGTCCGCTTCGTATCGCGGCCGCGAACCGTAGCCCGCAGGAACAAACCTGGACCTTCGGGATCGAGCGGCAACTGCCGGCGAACATCGTGGTCAGCGCGGATTACATTGGAAAGAAAGGAACCTATCTTCCGTTCGCTGGTTCCAGCTACTACTTTGACGTCCTGGGGCCTTGGGTAGAGCAATACGCCGGCAATACGCCGCAGATGAATGCCCTCACCAGCAATGTGGCCAATCCCTTTTACCCGAAGATCATCACCAATCCCAACAGCACGCTGGCCCAGCAGACGATTCCGGGCTATCAGCTGGAGGTACCTTACCCGCAATTCACAAGCGTTTACACTGACGATCAGTTGAATGCAAATTCCATCTATCACGGGCTGCAGCTCACGGCCAAAAAGGCCTTCAGCAATGGCCTCGAGTTTCTGGTGAATTACACGTGGTCGAAGTCGATTGACGACTCCTCAACGTCCGACGACAACGTGACGTGGACAGGGAGCTTCAGCAGCCAGCAGGATCCCAACAAGCCGTGGCTGGAGCGGAGCCTCTCGACGTTCGACATTCCGTCGGTGCTGAAATTCAGTTATAGCTACAACCTGCCGTTTGGGCGCGGCAAAGCGTTTTTCGGAAACATGCCGCGAGTGCTGGACGCCTTCATCGGGGGATGGAGGACCAATGGAATCTGGCAGATTGCCAGCGGGCGGCCGCTGACGCTAGCGGTTGCCGGCGGTGGAACACCAATACCGACGTACGGCGCGCAGCGGCCCAATATGACCGGCAGGCTGAGACGCAACTACGGTCACGATTGGGTGGACCAGTTTTTTGCCGATCCGAATACGGCGCCGACTACAGATAGCAATGGGAATACTATACCCGGCGACATCCTCAATGTCCCGGCACCATTCACTCTGGGCAATACGCCTCGCGCAACCGCGGACGTTCGGACGCCGCTGTTGTTTGCAAGTGACTTGTCGTTGATCAAGGAGTTCCTGCTGTCTAACGTGCACGAAGGCGTACACCTGGAGTTGCGGCTCGAGGCCCAGAATGCATTCAATCATCCTACGTTCAGTGTAGCTAGCCCTAACTACGGCGGCTACGGCACTCAGGGCGTTGGAGACCCAACCTTTGGAATGCTGACCAGCATGTCGCCCATCGGGCCGCGGGAGATGCAACTCGGGCTGAAAGTCAGCTTCTAGGCAATTGATGCTGGCGAAGAGACCGGCAATCCCTGCCCCAGCGTCCCGAATCCGCAGGCGGTATGGCCACACGTCACGCCTGCCCATGTCCTCGTCGAGCCATTTCAGGGCGTTCCGACTGTTGATGTCGCCTTCAGGGTCGCATGGGACGAAGAACACACCGTGGGTGCTCGGTTTCAGAACTGGCAGTTTATCGAGCTGAACGGAAGCGTCTGGAGCCAATGACCGGCGGTGAGGTGACGATGGGAGTTTCACCTGAAAAAATTGACTCGGTTCTCTTTGGAGAACAACGCAAACTTAACCAGTCGCTCCAGATTCGCCCGCTTTTAGGCTCAGTGCGGAACAAATCGAAAATCGCGAATGATTACCGACTGATTCCTCAAAGGCGTCCCTTTGAAACACCAGAGATTGATGCCTACTGGGGCGGCCGTTTGCGGAATGTTGGTCGTGTTCGAGGAATAGGTTTCGGTCTTGATGACATCGGCAACAGATCCCATTGGATGAACGCCATTCATTAGCGTGAACACGATGCGATCAGACCTCCACTCCATCCTTGCCGTAGTAAGGTTTCCACCGCTGACTTGGAAGTTGTCTTCCCAGCTGGAAACGCCGTTCGGCTTGCGGTTTCCCGTGGATGGATAAACTGTAAAGTCGGCATCACAGCCGTGACACGTCTTGTTCCACTGGGAAAATTCAATATCAATTTCGTTCTCTGCGTCGGCGCCAATGTGGTGAGTGGGCCCATAGATGAAGAGTCCGAGCACAGTTGTCTGGTCCATGTTGAAGACGTCACCCTGGATAACCCACTGGTACGTCCCAAATCTCATATTGTCGGTCGTAAACAACTCCGCGGCAGTCCATTTTCCCTCGCGCTTAGCGATCTGGAGGTGTAGATATCCGTCCGGGTTGACATCGACATTGGCCGGATTCCCGGGAGCGACGCCTGCCATACCACCGCTGGTGACTTTCCAGCTATGTCCAGCCCATCTGATCGTCTGGGCCTGGACGCACTGAGACGCAGTGAGCAGAATGCTGCAGATCGTCATTCGAGTGAATAGTCTGTTCGCCATCATTCTTTGTTCTTTTATTTCGCCTGTGCGGCGATTTCAACGGCCACAGGCGATAGCGCTCAGTGACTCCAATGAGTGTAACCGAGATGTTTCGACAGTAATTTGCCCGCGCGATCTTCGTCCATACCCGCTCTGATCCATGTTCGCTCATGTAGGTTCACTAATCCATGTTCACTGACCGATCCGTCCGCGGAGCACGGTGATCGAAGCTTTCGGGAGCTGATAGAGCGTATCGGCGCTTCCCTCCACCGCGGACTTCGATGGCGGACCGTCCGGGTCTGCGTGTCCGCCGCCTGGTGCCGGATGCCATTGATACTCATTCGGGCCAAAGGTGATGCGGTCGACCTGTCCTGAGAAAGAACTCTGGTGCTGACCTGCTCTGTTAAACAACACCTTCACGGCGTGATCATTGGACTGATCGCGGTTGACCAGCATAACTGACCATTGTCCGTCGGGCCGCTCCACGGCGTAGGCAGTAACGAGGACATTTCCGGCTGCGTCGCTTAGATCACTCGAAGCCTTGAATTGCTTGTGCGGAGCGTCGATCGGCTGGACCCACTCTTTCGTGATGAGCTGGGCTGCGATGTATTGCGGAGGATAGCCCAGCACATTGTAGTTCTCGTCAATCCATAAGAAGTTCCCGAAGCCTGAAAAACTATGCGGAGAAGGCATGTAATGGAAATAGTAGGTAGCGCCGGCCCCTTCTGCCATCATGCTGCCCACATAGTCGGCGAGCCAGAGCCCACTCTTTACGGTGGAGGGCGGCGCTCCGCCGCCAATGTTTCCCTCCGTCATGAAGAAGGGAATATTCGGCGACAGGCCATTGTCTTTCCAGACCTGCACAATGTGGCGAACGTATTCCGGTTCGGGATACAAATCGGCCCACGAATAGCTGGGGCGATCCTGATAGGGATAATGCTCAAACGAAAAGAAAGTGAAGTCGTTTATGCGGCGGTGGGCCTTCAGGTAATCCAGGAAGCGTCCGAGCCATGAAACTTTGCCGTTGGCGTCGGGCCACACTTCGACGTCGCCCAAGGTGCCTTCGAATGGGGGGCCGCCGAGCTTCGCTTCGGGCACCAGCTTATGAATCGCGGTAGCGAATTGTACGTACAACGCTGCGTAATCTTCGGGAAGCCCGAAAAAGGTATCACTGGTATCACCTCTGCGTCTGGGAAAATTATTTCCGAATCTTTAAAAAGTGTCTTGAAAAATTATTCAAGAACTCGAAGCGCGGCGGAGAGACCTTTTTCCGCCCTTCACACACGTCCTTGCCCGCGAGGTCGAGAGATCGCAGTCTCTCCACCACCATCACTTCGGTATCAGTCGGTATAACTGGATGACGCAGCAGAAGGGTTGAGAATGGTAATAAGCCCGCGGTGGGATTGACCAGAAAGACCACGAACTTCCCACTCTCCCCCATATTTGTCGGAGTCGTGCCAAGAGTTCGTGGAAGACCGCGATTTCAGATGGGAAATTTGTCTCAAAGACCTCGCGGTTCTTGTCTGGATCGAGTTGTAGTCAGAAAGTTCGCCCATACGTTTTCCACGGTTCAGAAGTTCTTCTCCAGCTTTTACGCTTCTATGTCGGCAAGTGACCGCTTGAAAATTGCTCCCCGAGGCTTCATACCGTGGCAAGCGCATCTGTGTTACTGGTAAACTCACTCCGTTCAAGGGCGGCCGGAAGTCGTAGCCTCCGAACCCGGAGAGATTAAGATGAAACCCGCCGACTAAAACTCTGTTAGCGAGTGCACTGGAGTTTGCACTCGTAGCCGACCATGGAAACCTTTCATTCCTAGAGGGAAGGTTGTCGGAAGACGACACCGATAACGATACCGGGCCTTTCTTGCTGTGCCGAGCTGGAGATCTAAAGAAATCCGCGTGTTCCCTACCGTAAAATGGCGGAACCATGAGCAATATCAGACTTGTTATTTTTGATATTGGAGGCACCATTATCGAGGACCACGGAGAAGTAGTCGCGTCTTTTTGCGCTGCACTGACAGCAAATGGTTTGCCCTCGAGTGAGGCGGAAATAAGAGAGTTTAAGGGGTCCTCGAAGAGAGACGTCATCAAGAGATTTGTCGAGCATCAGTGGGGGAAGGAAGACGCTGGCAACGAAGGTCGAATTCGTAAAGCCTATGGGGATTTCAGGACAGAACTGGAAAATAGGTTTTCGCATGACGGAGTCAAGCCTATTCTTGGGGCCGAATCGGCATTTGAATGGCTGAAGGCGCACGACATTGTGTGCGCCACTACGACGGGCTTTTACCGATCGGTGACTAATCGCATACTCGATTACGCGGGTTGGCAAAAGATGTTTGCTGCCAATATCTGCAGCGATGACGTCAGGGTGGGACGTCCTTCTCCCTACATGATCTTTCACGCGATGGAAGCAAGTGGAATCGATAGTGTCCGACAGGTTCTGAACGTGGGCGACACTCCGCTAGATATACAAGCCGGCACTCGAGCGGGAGTGCTCGGAGTCATCGGAGTCCTCACCGGAGTACACAAAGAGGCTCGCCTTTTGCAGGAACGTCCTTCGTATCTGATTCCAAGCGTTGCGGACATGCCGTCGCTCATTGAGGCTCATTATTCTTGAGATTGTGCTTCCGATGGAGATGGAAGTTAGCAGAACCGATCGATTGTCAGGGCGGAATAAGAAAGGGAGATGCCAAGCGCGTTGCTCCTTCCGCAACGGCTTGTTCGACTTGTCTGGAATTGAATACCTGAAAATTAAGCGCGACCGGGTATTTTACGAGAAAATGTCCGAAGGCCGATGGCGGGATGTGTTCGGCTGGGATTGACCTGCCCCCAATTTTCGTTCACGTAAGAATACGACAACTTTCAGATACTCCCTCTCCGGTTTGAGCCGGGATGGGGGAGCGCGAGGGGCAAGGGACGGCGTTTGAGTCCCTTGCCTCTCGCTCAGCTGTGTAGAAGCCTGCTGCCTGCGCCGCCGCAAACTCTTTCGGGGTTTGGTATCCCAGGCTGCTGTGCGGACGCTCCTCGTTGTACTCGATCCGCCACGCTGCGATCTTCCGCCGCGCATCGAACAGGTTCTGAAACCAGCTCACTGTCAAACACTCATCTCGCAGCCGTCCGTTGAAAGCTTTCCACCCGCGCATTCTGCGTCGGCTTGCCCGGCTGAATGTGCAGCAACTCGATCTTCCGCTCCACGCACCACGCCAGAAAATGCCGGCTCGTCAGCTCCGGCCCGTTGTCGCAGCGGATCGCCTGCGGCACTCCGCGCTCGGCCACAATCTGCTCCAGCACGCGCGTTACTCTCCGGCTGGCAAAGCTCGTATCCACTTCCAACGCCAAACACTCCCGCGTGTACGCATCCACCACGCTCAGCACCCGGATCGTCCGTCCGCACTCCACCGCATCGTGCACAAAATCCAGCGCCCACTCCTGGTTCGCCGAAGTCCGCGCCAGCAGCGGCTTTCCCTCGCGCACGCAATGCTTGCGCTTCTTCCGCCGGATCATCAGCCCGGCCTCCCGATACACCCGATGCACCCGCTTGTGGTTCACCTGCTCTCCCGCTCGGCCCAACAAAACATGCAGCCGCCGATACCCAAAGCGCGGCTTCGCCCGCGCCAACTCCACCAGCTGCGTGCGCAACGGCTCATCGCTGCGTGTCGTCCGGTAGCGGTAACTCGCTACCGCCATCCCCATCAGCCCGCATACCCGGCGCTCGCTCGCTGCGTACTCACTCCGCAGCCAGTCTGCGTCCGCCCGCTGGTCTACGAGCTCCATCCGTTTTTTGCGATCACCGCCTTCAGCATCTCTTTGTCCAGGCTCAGATCCACCACCAGCTTCTTCAACTCTCGTGTTCTCATCGCGCAACTGCTTCGCTTCCTGCGCCTCGCTCACATCCATCCCGCCGTACTTCGCCTTCCAGGCGTAGATCGTGTGCTTCGACACCCCCACTTCCCGCGCCACGTCTTCCGCCTTCCGCCCCGCCTCCAGTTGCTTCAGCGCCCCAATCATCTGCGCCTCCGTGTGATTGCTCTTCGACATGCCCTCTTCCCCTTTCCTTCGCTGAAATCATACTCAGCTTTGTTCGGAAAAAGGGGAGCAGGTCAGGATCACGAGGGTTGCGAGGTCAAGGCTTCGTACGATTACTTCTCTCAGGTCGGCCGTCTCGCGTTCCGCGGCTGCGATTCGAGCGAGTAATTCATGCGCGTTCGGGTGTCTTCAGCTAAGCCCTATTTCGCGTCCTGCAATTCGACCTTATTGCTTCGATAGGGCGCAAATCCCGTGCCCCAATCCACGCTGACGACTTCCATATCCAAACGGTCGCCGTCTACGCGAACGATTACGTAGTGGTAGGGATTTGATCCCCGGTCTACGCTTGGCTTCACTAGATGATCCAGCGTCACCTTGCTTGCTTCGTTGACTTTCAAATACTCATGAAGGTCAGGTTCGCCCGTGTAGGCATAAATCGGTGCTCCCCCACCACCAGACACGACTAAATCCATACGGTGTGTTCCGGTCGTGTCCGTGTAGCACTCGACCCAGTGTTCAAACAAATGCTCGTGTCCCGAGAATACGATGCGAACATGGTTTGCGTTGAAGAGCGGCATGTACCGACTTCGCAGCGCGACGGTTGGCGGCTCCACTTTGACGCCTCCGTGAGGGCCTGACGAAAATGGCGCCTGATGGCAGAAAACGATGACATTGATGTATCGGGTGCGGTCGATTCCCTCTAGTTGGTTCTTCACCCATTCATACTGCTTCTGGTCGTCGGCGATATTCGCGTCCAGTGCGATGACGAACGTGTTGCCATACGCAAGAGAATACGTCGCATACCCTTTTAACCTCCGCGGCGACCCTTCCGGCGGAATGAGGGTTGACACAGCATCAAGATAGTTCTTCATTCCGGCTTCCGTCGTTGTCGCCTCGTGGTTTCCCGGAACGAGAAAGTACGGCATATCACCTTCCGTGGTCAGGCGATCGATGAGGGGAACGAAGCTCACATTCCATTGCCTGGTGTCGCGTCCATTTTGGACGGCATCCCCCGACTGGAGGACGAATCTCATCGGGTGGTCCGTGGTCTGGAGTTTCTTGATCTGGGCAAGGATGGAATCGATGACTAGCGAGTGTTCGTACTGAAGGGCGACTCCATCGTGCCGCCCCCTTGTATCTCCGTATACGATGAAAGAAAACCTCGTCACCCCCCGCGAAGTGGCTTCATCCGGCAGAAGCGTGGCTGGAGGCTTTATAGCTTCGACGTGCTCCTGCGGAGCAGCCTGTGCCGCCGTACCGATTCCGCACAAGCCAAGAGCATAGATCGATGACAGTAAAATTCGAAAACAAATGTGCCTCATCCTTGATTGTCCCTTCACCTTGCAAAAGTTCTCAGCACTCAATGATGTTTAGCGTAGCTAGGCCCTCAGCGGGAGCCTAAAGAGTTCCACTGGGAACCTGAGAACTGGCTTCCGCTTTAGTGTTGCCCGACGACGACGATCATAAACGTCCCTGGCTTGGCTGCCGGACGACCGGTTGCCCCCGGTTTTTGTTCCTCAAATTCGAAAGTGGGCAAGTACACCTTATGCTTAACCGAGTCAACGTCCATTGTTTTGGCGCCGATCGGAGTCGTCACTGTTTGCACAATCTCGAACTTGCCAGAAGCATTCTCGCCCGCAACGTCGAGCTTGCCGTCGCGGCAACTCGCGAACGCCTGGTGACCGTCGAACTTCGTAGCGTCCACGCCTGCGCCGATCGGCAGATCGGCGAGCACCTTGCCGTCGTCCGTGCTCATCACAATCAGCTTCTGCGGCTTGCGACATCCAATAAACAGACGGTGCTTCGCTGTGTCGATCGATAGTCCCACGGGTGAGCCGCCGGGAGCCACCGGCCAGTGCGCCAATACTTTCCTTGCTTTGATGTCGACAACGGCAACCTGGTCCTTGTCCTCCAAATTGATGTAGACCTTACCGGCGCCATCGGAGGCTAGGAACTCGGGCTTGCCACCCAAGTCGATGGGCGCATCGATGGATCCTGTCTTCGGATCGACGTCGGGCTTGAGCGTCATCAGCACTCCGTCGTCGCCGGAAACAACCAGTACGAGCCCGCTGGCTTTGTCGTAAATGATGCCGTCCGCATCGGGCCGCGCCTGCAAGCGTTCCCAGGACAGCATTCGTCTTGAGATCGAAAATCACGACGGCGCCGCTCTCCGTCGCTGATGAATCCTCGCCCGGCCTCGGGCACCAGAGCGACTCCATGGTTGTGCTTCTGGCCGGGAATGTCAGCGAGCGTCTTCCCCGAATCGGCATCGATCACCATCGTGTGGGTGCTTCTGGGAACGTATAGGCGGTGATTCTGTGCATCCAGGGTGACGTAGTCCATGCCGCCCTCGCCGCCGATGTGAAATGTTTTTTCGACCGCCCAGGTACCCTGCGCGACAACGCGGGCGCTGAGCGTGAACGAGACTAGTGCGATCAGCAATCCAGCAAATACATTCCGAGAGCGCATTCGATCCTCCAATAGCCATGCCGGTGCAATTCTACCGATAACTCTAGGACATGAACATGAAAACTACGTGAAGGAGGAAAAGGCGGCGTCACAAGTGGTTGACAGCAGTCGTTGCAAAGGTGTATACAGACCGTCCTAAGCGGTTAGATATTGGTCTGCTAACACTGTGGCGATATCTACTCAAGACAAGGCTTCCCAATTTGAACGGCGACCGTTCCAAGACTCAACGCTGGGGTTTGGTTGGACACTAGGAATATAGAAATGACAAGACGCTCTAGGGTCAGACCAATTTTTCGCGACGTCCACTTTTGGGTTCCTTTGGCGGCTTTAGCTGTCGGGGGTTTGATCTTGTATCTGATCCAATGAAACTCATCGTAAGGCGAGATTTGTGAATCCAATTGCTACCGTACCCAGGGTCGAGCGCTCTCGACAGCAGAGGCTCCAGTTCCTGGGAATATTTTGCGGATTTGCGGCCGCGCTGTGGCTCGCGGGTGCAGAGGCGCCTACCAAGTTAGTAACTGTTGCGGTTTCTCCTTTCGTCATTTCCTTCATGATGGTCCTGGGGGCCTTTCTTTCACGCTGGAGTTTGCCCGCCCTCATACTCGGTACTTCTGGGACCTTCTCTGATATTCGCAACGTACCTCACCTGATCGTCTGGGGTGTAATGGCCGGATGTCTTTGGGCAGTCGGAAACACATTGACCGTGTTCGCAGTCCGCGATATCGGGCTCAGTATCGCTTTTCCTTTGTGGAATGCCAATAGTTTGATTGCAATTGTCTGGGGCACTCTCCTTTTCAAAGAACTGCACCGAGCCGGCTGGTTGCGGTGGTTAGGGGTGATCGGCGGCGCGGTCGTCATGTTCGTCGGAGCGGTTTTGTTGTCTTTTGTTTCGAGTTCCCACTCTGCGTCCGCACATTCTATTCGCGGCGTCGCGGCAGCATTGGGTGCAGGCCTGATGTTCGGCTCGCAATACATACCTTTCCGCAAGGCGTACATCACAGGGTTGAACCCGCTCACGTTTTTGACTTTCTTTACCTTCGGCGAAATGACAACTATGACCGTCCTGGCTGTCGGCCTCGCCAGAGGATGGTCACCATTTTGGCGCGAACTAACGAGCAACAGCCCCGTACTATTCTGGCCGCTTCTCGGCGGATTCATGTGGGTGGTAGGCGATCTGTTCCAAAATTATGCTGCCAAGTACGTGGGCATAAGCCGCGGAATACCTTTGTCGAATACCAACCAGCTCTGGGGGCTCGTCTGGGCCACTATGGTCTTCGGCGAACTTCACGGACTGCGGTGGAACATCTCCGCACAGGTAACGGCGGGATCCCTTTTGATGGCGGCGGGGGCATTGGCCATTGCGTTCTCATCGGCAACGCCTGACGAATATACGAGCTGGAAGGAAGCGGCGAAACGGGAGAGCGACTTGTATGGCATTGATCCTGCGTTTGTGCTTGCGCACATGGAGGGCAGAGATCAGAATGCTACTCGTGCGCGGCGAACGTGGGTCGATGGACTGCTCATTGCCACCGCAACTTGCATTTTCATTGGCTTCGGCATGATCGCCCGCGTCCCGCAAATGGACATTCAATGGGGCTGGCTGACCACACTTGTGGTAGCAATGCTACTGGTTTTGATCGCCGGAGGTATCATGCTGTGGCGAATAACACGCTTCAACTGATGTGAGGACCGACGTGCCGCGACAAGTACGAAATTAAATCAAAGCTCATGACTATCCGAATTGGAACGGCGCCGGTAAGTTGGGGAATCATGGAGGTGGCGACTAGCTGGGGTCGCACGCAGACGTTCGATTCCGTTCTCGACGAGATGGTTTCGGCGGGATATAGGGGGACTGAGCTTGGTCCCTGGGGCTTTTTGCCAACGGATCCGAAACGTCTGATGGCTGAGCTGGCCCCCCGAAACATGTGTCTGATCGGTGCTTTTGTTCCGATTGCATTAGCTGAATCGGAACGCCATAAAGCAGGATATGAGTCGGCAATTGCGACCGCACGTCTTCTAGCCGAGTGCGGTGCGCCGGTTGTGGTCCTTGCAGATGCAATGTATGAGCATCGCATGGCAGTCGCGGGTTCCGTAGTGGAGGAAAGAGATGGACTGTGCGAGACAGCATGGGGTTCCGCGGCTAAACTGCTAGAAAAGATATCGACTGAAGTCAAAGCTCTCGGCTTGCGAGCAGTTTTTCATCACCATGCAGGAACATACATTGAGACCCCGTCTGAAATAGAGCGGCTACTTTCGATCACAGATCCTTCTCTGCTTGGCTTGTGTCTGGACACCGGACATTATTTCTATGGTGGGGGCGACCCGGTTAGACCCGCGCAAAATCTGGCGGCGCGCATTTGGCATCTTCATTTAAAGGACATTCGAGGAGACGTGCTGGATCGTGTTCGTAAGGAGAATACCGGCTTCCTCGATGCCGTTGGCAATGGCGTTTTTTGTCCGCTTGGCGCGGGAAATGTGGATATTATCGGAGTCATCGGTGCGCTGCGAGCACATGGGTACGACGGATGGGCCGTGTTTGAGCAAGATGTCGATCCGACAAAACCAGGGGTCGTGCCAAAGGAAAGCGCCGCCGCAAGTCGGCAGTATCTACGTAAAGTCGTTGCTCTTTAGTTTCAAGGAAGTACGCCTTTCGACCGAGGAAGGAATGAACATTCGTGCAAGGGCATAGGCTTCAGGTCGGCGTTTTAGGTGTTGGAAGAATCGGGAAAATCCATTCTGAAAATTTGATCACTCGCATAGCGGGTGCGGAACTCGCAATACTGGCCGACGTTGTTCCTGGTGAACTGAACGCGGTAGCGGCGAGGTTAGGTGTTTCTAAGACGGCTTCAGGCTATGGAGACGTTATCAATCTTCCGGACATCGAAGCTGTTGTCATTTGTACGCCAACGAATACCCACTACCAGATAATCCTGGATGCAGCCGCTGCAGGCAAGCACATCTTCTGCGAAAAACCAATTGAGTTATCGATTGACAAGATAAGAACGATCAATGAGACGGTCGAAAAATTCGGCGTGCAGCTAATGGTAGGCTTCAACCGCCGTTTTGATCCCAACTTTTCCAAAGTGCGCGCGATGATTGAGTCCGGGAAGATTGGCAGAGCACAGGTCTTGCGGATTACCAGCCGCGATCCGGCGCCTCCGCCTGAAACTTATCTGCGAGCCTCTGGTGGACTTTTCTTGGACATGACCATTCATGATTTCGATATGGCCCGTTTCCTCATAGGGACGGATGTCAAAGAGGTTTATGCGAAAGCAGACGTTCTGATCGATCCAGTATTCAAGAAAGTCGGCGATTGGGACACTGCGGTGGTAACACTGACCTTTGAAAACGGCGCCCTCGGAACCATAGACAACAGCCGGAAAGCTGTCTACGGATACGATCAGCGAGTTGAGGTGTTCGGTTCCGAGGGGATGGTGGCTATTAAGAACAAAGCCCCGGATGATCATGTGCACCTTGATCAGACCGGAACACATTCTTCTTCCCCCCTGCATTTCTTCCTGGAACGATACGCGGACTCCTACCTGACAGAGATGCGAGTTTTCGTAGATGCGATCAGGAACAAGAAACCCGTTCCCGTGACAGGAAACGATGGACTTATGGCAGTCGCGATCGGCCTAGCCGCAACGAGATCGGCGAAGGAAAATCGCCCCGTGAAACTGGCTGAGATCTTGTAATTGGAGTTCAAATAATTGACCGCGCGGCTCAACGTCGGAGTTGTTGGTCTGGGTCGGCTTGGGCGCGTTTACGCCGAAGACTTGGCGCGTTATGTACCGGCCGCAAACCTCGTTGCGGTAGCAGACGCTCATGCCAGTGTCGCGGAGACCTTCGCCAGAGAATACCGTGTTCCGAAGTGGTATGCGAGCCACAGTGATCTGTTAAGCGATAGAGACGTGGAGGCAGTTGCCGTAATCACTCCAACCAGCACCCACAAAGAGGTCGTTGTCGAGGCTGCACGCTGCGGCAAGGCAATCTTCTGCGAGAAACCGATTTCGCTTTCAATGTTGGAGGCAAAGCAGATGCTTGATGCCGTCGGCAGAGCGGGCGTTTTCTTCCAGATGGGATTTCAGCGCCGATTTGATTCGGGATATATCGAGGCAAGGAAGAAGGTTGATGCAGGGGTGATCGGGACTCCCGTGCTCATCGTTTCGATCTCGCGAGATCCCTTTGCGCCGCCGCTTGAATTTTGCGATCCGAAGGCGAGCGGCGGGCTGATTCTCGATATGGGTATCCACGATTTTGACCTCGCGCGAATGTTCGTCGGTGAAGTCGAGAGCGTCTTTGCGACGGGCGCGGCTCTGGCCTATCCGGAGATGAAATCGGTTGGTGACATCGACAACGCCGTAATCAACCTGGTTTTTGAGAACGGATCCCTCGGTGTTGTGCAGTTGAGCCGCAATGCTGTTTTTGGGTACGACATTCGGACAGAGATATGGGGGACGCAAGGTTCTTTGCAAATCGGGTACTTCCGCCAGACTCCTATCTTGGTTATGACCAAAGACGGCATTACTCACGATGTGGTTCCGCATTTTATGCAAAGATTTGAAAATGCCTACTTGGCTCAGATTCAGAACTTTGTAGAGAACGTCCAAAACGGTTCTGAGCCGTCAATCAGCGGGGCGGATGCAGTAGCGGCTCTGCAGATAAGCCTGGCTGCAACACAATCGTTACAGAAAAACAGGACCGTAACAGTAGCAAGTACCGGCGGCACAGTATAATACCTGGGTATCTAAGCGGTTAGGCGCGGGGAGTCGAAGGACGGGGGCCATGACACAAGCATCCACTTCCGTAACCTACAAGAGTCCGTTGCATGAAATGACGCAGACGACTCCCACCTGCTTATGGAACGATTCAGCTGCAATTCAGGAGTTGACGTATTCCATTGAAAACGGGGCAGTCGGCGCCACTTGCAATCCCGTCATTGTGCTGGGAGTTCTCAAGAGCGAAATGCCTCTGTGGCGTGATCGTATTCATGAACTCATTCGCGAGATGCCCGTCCGGACCGAGTCGGAGATCGCATGGCAACTCGTTCGGGAAATCTCTGCCAGAGGCGCTTCTTTGTTAGCTCCTATTTTTCACGCCCAGGATGGCCGGAATGGTAGGCTATCGATACAGACTGATCCGCGCCTGTATCGAAATCCAGATGCGATTGTCGCTCAAGCCGAAGACTTTAACCGACTCGCTCCCAATATGATCGTCAAGATTCCGGTTACGCAAGCCGGGATCGCTGCCATTGAGGAGGCCACCTATCGCGGAATCTCCATCAATGCGACGGTATGCTTCAGCCTGCCTCAGTGCATTGCGGTAGCGGAAGCTGTAGAGCGTGGCTTCAGGCGGCGAGAAAAGGAGAGCAAACCGATTTCCGATATGGGGCCGGTTTGCACAATCATGGTTGGACGCCTTGATGATTGGTTGAAGGTCACCGCCGAAAAACAGAGCATCACTCTCGATCCCGGATATTTGGAGTGGGCAGGAGTTGCTGTTTTCAAGAAGACCTATCAGATTTTCATGGAACGTGGGTATCGGATCCGCCTGCTCTCAGCGGCCTTTCGCAATCATATGCATTGGAGCGAACTGATCGGCGGCAATGTTGTGATTTCCCCACCTTATGCCTGGCAGCGACGGTTCAATGCCAGCGATGTACAAGTCCGCAATCGCATTCAGAATCCAGTCGATACCAAGATTGTCGCCGAATTGGTCAAAAAGTTCCCCGATTTCAAGCGCGCTTACTATGAGGACGGTTTGTCGATCGAGGAATTCGACTCGTTTCCTCCCACTCGACGAACTCTGAGGCAATTCACCGCAGCATGTTCGGAGCTTGAGGCCCTGGTTCGCGATTTTCTACTTCCAAACCCGGACATGTGAGAGCCGTTTGTTCTTACCGAAGCTACTCTTCTGGATACATCAATACTTTCAAGGCTGAACGACTGGTGCAAAGATCGAACGCTCTTCGCCATTCGGAAATCGGTACTTTTGCAGAAACAAGATCTTTTAGCCGAATCTTCCCCTGAGCGAATATATTCATCATGCGCCGCCAGGTATGGACGGTATAGCAAACGGACCCGGTCACCTGGAGTTGCTTGTGAAAAATCTGATCTATGGGAAACTGAATCTCGCGGCCACAGATACCTACCTGCGTATAGCGACCCATGGGACGCAGTGCGAGCAAGCACGCGCGCACCGATTGCTCATTGCCGGCACATTCGAAAGCGACGTCGACGCCAACTCCAGACGTAACTTCGTGGATGGTTTTGAGGAGATTCTGTTTGACAACGTCGACGGTCGCAAATGCGCCGAATTGACGGGCAGCCTGCAAACGGAACTCGTCACCTTGGGCGCCCGCCACAATGGTCTTAATTCCTAGCGCGACCAATAATTTCAGACAGAGCAAACCGATTGGACCTGGGCCGGATACGAGTACCGTGTCGCCAAGGCGGACCTCAGTCCGGTCGTTCACAGCCTGGATTGCTGCGGCAAACGGTTCGCTCAAAGCGGCTTCTTCCATGGTCAGATGTTCAGGTACTGGAAAGAACTGGTCGGGACGAATCACCACGTAACGTGTGAATGCTCCGTTCACGCCGTGTCCCATACCTCTTCGATTTGCACAGAAAATGAAATTGCCGGAGAGACAATATTCACATTGGCGGCAGGTCACGGCTGTGGCACCCAGAACGGCGCCCCGATCGCCGTCGGATATTCCTTCGACATCCTTGCCAACTTCAACGACGGTGCCGGCGAATTCGTGGCCTAGGATGACGGGCGGGTAGTTTCGAAACGTATCGCGCAGAATGTGAATGTCCGTTCCGCACACTCCACAGAAGCCGATTTCGAGCTTGATCTGGTCTTTGCCGCAGACAGGTTCATCCACGTCTCGGATTTCAAGGTTCCCATCCCCTGGAGCAAATTTGACGAGTGCTTTCACGATCTATCCGGTTCGCGCTAGCGGAGCACACGTAAGAACAGCAAGCCTCTAGACGCACGATTAGCGGGATCCAGAAACTAATGTCGCGCACGAGGCTGGATCGACTCTGGACCGTATCGTCAGTTCTTTCTTACGCAGCTGATCTCACGTATGACGCTTAGACTCTAGGCCCGCGAACCATCGGCACTCGCGGGTCAACTTGATTCCACTTCGAACGTACCCAACTGTGATCGGGATCCTCCGTCGTAGCGAGCTGACGAGCGCTCCCTGCCAGACAATTTAAGTAGTAGATGCTGTAACCGTGCCCCGCCACGACCGGGTGGTAGCCATCCCGCACCAGTACCGCATCCCCATCGCGAACGGTAAGTGTGAGATCACGCTCGCCATTCCGTGTGTATAGACGCTGATGGGCATAGCCCCCGGGTGGGTCGATTCGGTAGTAGTAAATCTCGTCAAGGTCGACTTCAGTCGGAGGATTATGAACGTCGTGCTTGTGTGGCGGATAACTTGACCAGTTGCCACTCGGGGTATAGACCTCGACCACCATTAGCTTGTCTGCTGGGAAATCCGGGGGCATCACATCGACAATCTGGCGCGATGCATTCCCACCACCTCGCAAACTGCTCTTCACATCCGCCGGAGTGATCAACTGCGGTTTCAAGCGCGCGATTGACGGGACACGGCATTCCGCAATCTCGCACTCAGTTTCAGCTTGCAGTTGCGCCTTATTCCCAGCCGGCAGGTAAACCACATAGGGCAAGCCATCGAACACATTGAGCCTCTCCCCAATTCGATGCTGTCCTTGGCCCCAGTCTGCCAGACATCTGCCCCCGAGAAGAACGATGGCTACTTCTTCATTCGCAGCGTGCAGCGTCTGAGCTTGACCTGGCGTTAACCGATGTACGAAAAAACTCATCCACTCCCACCCCGCAGTTTCTCGCGGCAGGCTGAGCAAGTCGCCTGTGCCATCCTTCGCTGGCCGTGAATGAACTAAGAACTCTTGCTGGGTCATGGCCTTTTGCGTTCAGACCGAGCTGCACCGGACCGCGCCGGAACTCTTGCTCGGCTCCCCTGCTGAAAGAAATATCGCTCTTTCCGTTTGGCTTCGTCGTAGGCTATGCGGGCTGTTTGGACCGCCTCCAACTTCGAAGTCTCTGCGATCGGGACATCCCACCACGACTCGAATCCAGGAACTTGCTCGTTGATATCAGTCTCGATAACAATGACAGAGGTTCGATCGATACGGCGGGCCTCAGAGAGCCCTTTCAGCAGATCCTCTCGGGTCCTTGCACGAACCGCCCACGCGCCGAGGCTTGCCGCATTGGCGGCGAGGTCCAATTTGATGACCTCTCCTTCGAGGCTGCCATCGAGGCGGTACCGATACTCCGTCCCAAAACCGTCGCTCCCGCAATGTCGGCTCAAACCACCGATACTACCGAAACCATGGTTGTCGAGGAGGACAATGTTCAGCTTGTATCCCTCTTGAATGGAAGTGACGATTTCCTGTGACATCATGAGGTAGGAACCATCGCCGACAAGGACAAAAACTTCGCGGTCAGAATCTGCCATCTTGACTCCGAGGCCGCCGGCAATCTCGTATCCCATGCAGGAGTAGCCGTACTCAAGGTGATAGCCCTTGGGATCCCGCGTGCGCCAGAGTTTGTGCAAATCGCCCGGCAAGCTTCCCGCTGCGCAGACCACAACATCCTTCGGACCAGCGAACTCGTTGACTGCCCCGATCACTTCCGCCTGGCTGACGGGCGGTCCATGACGTTGACTGTAAATTCGGTCTACATGAGCGGTCCACTCATCACGGAAGCGCTGAATGCGCTGGGCATAAGACCGATCGATTGAGTAATGGTCGAGCGCCGCCTCCAGTTCTTCCAGGCCGTATGCGCGCATCACCCACCACTGGCAAAGCCGCATGCTTGTGGGCATCAAACTCAGCCACATTAATGTTGATGAAGCGCACGTCCGGATTCTGAAACGCCGTTTTCGAGGCGGTAGTGAAGTCGGTATAACGAGTTCCAATGCCGATTATCAGATCTGCTTCACGGGCAAGAAGGTTTGCCCCAGGTGCGCCGGTAACACCCATTGCCCCCACCGCCTGAGAGTGATCCCACGTGAGCGATCCCTTTCCTGCCTGCGTCTCGGCCACCGGAATCCCTGTGCGGGTGGCGAAACGCGCCAGCGCCTCGGTTGCGCCGGAGTAAATGACGCCGCCGCCAGCGATGATCAATGGTTTCTGGGCTGATGCGATCCACTCAGCAGCAGTGTGGATTATTTCAATATCGGCTCTGGGACGAGCAACGATCCAAGTGCGCTTCTCGAAAAACTCCTCGGGATAGTCAAAAGCTTCGGCTTGCACGTCTTGCGGCAAAGCCAGTGTTACCGCTCCGGTGTGCGCGGGAGAGGTCAAGACGCGCATAGCTTCTGGCAAGGCGGTAAGAATCTGCTCGGGACGCTGGATTCGGTCCCAATAGCGTGAAACTGGCTTGAAGCAGTCGTTGACTGAAACATCTTGCGACGAGGACGACTCCAATTGCTGCAACACCGGCGCCACGTTGCGTCGTGCGAATATGTCGCCGGGCAGCAAGAGTACAGGCAGTCGATTGATTGTGGCCGTTGCAGCTCCCGTCACCATGTTGGTTGCGCCCGGACCGATTGAGCTCGTACAAACCAGGGCGCGCAGGCGATTGCTCATCTTTGCGAAGGCCGAGGCGGTATGCACCATCGCCTGCTCATTTCGGCACAGGTAATAACGGAACTCGGGATTCTGCTGAAGAGCTTCACCGATGCCGGCGATGTTACCGTGACCAAAGATTCCGAAACAGCCAGCAAAGAACTGGTTCTCGGTCCCATCTCGCTCGACATGCTGCTGCTTTAGGAACTCGATCACAGCCTGCGCCATGGTTAATCGTCGTGTCATATTTGCGAACTCTCACTGATACTCAGAAGCCACGCCAGTAGCGCACGCGCAAGTTTTCTCGTTGGTGACATGACATCGTTCTTGCAATGTCGTTTCCTGAGCATGAAGCCGCAGGATTCTCGCACGTGCAGTTCCGGTGTCAATTTGATCAGAGCACGGTGGCTCCGTTTCCCCGAGATCCGCTCCAGCAGGATCTGCGACTGCGGTCGCACCAATTTCGTACTTCGGCAACTCCACCGTCGTCAGCCTGGGTCTAAAGCAACTCAACCAGGGATAGTCGTCAAAACTAGCCAGGCCGAAATCCTCTGGGCATGTTAGGCCCATTTCGTCGGCTGCTTTCATCACTCCGACGGTCATCAGATAATTGGCTACGAAGACCGCATCCGGCCGTCGCGGCAGCAGGGAGAGTCCCGCGCGATAGCCCGAATCGATGTGATAGTCACCTTCCATTACCAGATCCCGCTCGCCTTTGAGACCCGCCGCCTCCAAGGCCTTGTAGAAGCCGCGCTATCGTGCCTTTCCGTTGCTGACGCTAAAGGGTCCGCTCACCAGCGCGATGCGACGATGACCGACTCGCGCCAAATGCGATACTGCTTCGAATGCACCTTTTTCATCGTCGGTGATCACTGCATCACCCTTCACGTCAGGAGATGTGCGCATGACCGAGACGACCGGAACCTTAGATTCCGCCAGCAACTGTCGCAACGAGGAACTCAGGCTGCCAGGGGCCTTGTTGAGCAAGATCCCATCGACGCGCTTGGAAAGCAACAACTCCAGGTATTGTTCTTCCTTTTCGCAGTTGTCATCGCTGTTACATAGCAAAACACTGTAGCCCGCCTTCTGAGCCGCGTCTTCCGCACCACGGACCAGCATCGGAAAGAATGGATTGACGATATCCCTTACTACAATGCCGAGGGTCTGGGTCTGCTGCTTTACCAGACCACGGGCCAGCAGGTTTGGACGATAGTTCAGCTTCTGTACCGCGGCCTCAACCCGGCGTCGCAGGGTAGGGCTCACATTGCCGTTGTTATTGACAACAGCTGAAACTGTAAACACCGATACTCGCGCTTGGCGGGCGACATCGTAAATGTTGGGTGCTTTATGCAGCTTCTTTCGCTGTGCCGTGCGTTTCATTACGATCTCCAGAATTCAAGCGCCCGCGCTCCTTGCTGTCGGCTGTGGCAGGAGCCACACTTCCTCTAACCGGTGCATCGAATCTGCCTATCTTAAGCGCAGCCCCGAGATTTGGGCTCGGCAGAGTGACTGGCGATTACGAATAGGATCCACACCAGGAGGAGAGTTATCCGAACCTGCACGACCCCTGACCTGGCATTCTTGTCCTCTTGGAGTCCATGTGCGAAACAGAGCCGCGGCCGGACGCGGTTCTGTTACAGCACGAATAGCCTTGCTGCTCAGAACTCCAGGCGCAGCATGAACTGGATTTTCCGCGACGAGCCGAGCCCAGTGGGGTTGGTGTTCAGCTCACTGGTGATGACCCCGAAGCTGGCAGGGTCCGAGATATCGGACGACGGATCGCCGTAAATCGGATGGTTGAACAGGTTAAACGCCTCGGCGCGGAACTTCAGTTTCAGCCGTTCGGTAAGCCCCGTTGACTTCTCGAGCGCCGTGTCGATTTCATAATACCCGGGTCCGCGTCCAGCGTTGCGTCCCAGGCTCCCCCACGTGCCCACTGCCGGTACCGCGAATGCATTTATATTGAACCAGTTGTTGATCGTTTTGGGGGTCCCGTAAATGGATTGGCCGGGGACCAGGTCCGGCCGCTGATTCCTGGTTACGCCGTCGGGCCGGTCCGTCGGGCTCACGTCTACCAGGATATCAATGGGCCGACCGCTGGAGGCGGACGCAATCCCACTCAGCTCCCAGCCGCCCAGCAGCTTTCCCGCCACGCCGCCGGACGTTAAGAAACGCTTGCCCGGGCCAAACGGAAGCTCGTAGACCGTATTGACCGAGAGGGTCTGGCGAATGTCAATGTCCGTGCTGCTATATGAACATTTGATGCAGGAATAGTTTTGAATGTGCGGATACTCCCCCGCTCCGAACCCGAGGTCCGACAGGGCGTGCGACCACATGTACTGCGTCCCCCACAGCCATCCGTTGGTGAGAGGGCGCTCCACCGATACCTGAAGTGAATGGAAGTTGCTGTTGCCGTTGTTACCTTTCTGGTTGAACTCGCCAAAGGTGGGGATTGGACGAATGCAATTGGTGAGCCCAGAATTGCCTTCGCAACGGTTGAACCGAACGGCGGAGAATAAGTGATGCCCCTCGCTGCCTTGGTAAGCAATCTTGCCCAAAAAGCTATGCGGGAACATCCGCTCGAGCGACAAAGACCAGTCTTCGAAGTATCCGTCATGGCGATTCGGATCCCACGCCTTGGGCGAGGTAAATGGGGCAGTCAGCTGGGCCGGTGTAAGCGGCCACGTCAGGCCTGGCACATCCGCTGACGAAACATCGACCCGTACGCCGGTACTCTCGTGCCCGTCGCTGAAGTCGTCCATCTGGTTCGGCTCATAGTACATCCCGAACCCGGCGCGGAGGACCGTTTGTCCTCCGGTTCCCCCGGGCACCCACGCCACGCCCAACCGCGGCGCGAAGTCTCTGTAAGTCGGCCCATACAGCGGCGTGCCCTTGGGGCAAAAGCCTCCGCACGCAATCGTCACCACGGCCTGTTCGCCATGCACCTCTTTCAGGACCGTGTAGTACTCGTATCGCAATCCGTAATAGAGGGTGAGGTTGGGGCGCACCTTGAACGTATCCTGCACGTAAGGCATAAAATAGGTGCGGCGATGGCCGGCGAGGTTCAATGCCCCGACGAAGAAATAGTCATCAAGAGAGTTGTTAACGAAATCCTGCGGGCTAGCGTACGTGAGTGTCGTGTCAGCACACTTCGCCTCGCTCGAATTGTTAAGGCGGTGGCGCTCGACGCCCATCCCGATCTTAATGGTGTGCCGCCCCTTAACGATGCTCAGATCATCGTACGCGTCAATCGTGGTGCCGATCTCCTCGTCGAGTGAATTCTGACTGGGAGTATCGAAGCCGGAGACGCTCGCCGCCACATACGCGGGTCCATTGACAGTATTCGTCAGCAATGGAGACGTTCCAAGAAAGTAATGGTGCATGGCGGAGCGGTTCACTCCACCTCTAAGCTCGTTAATGACCGTCGGCGAGAAAAGGTGCGTTAACTGAACAACATAGTTGGAAGGCGAATGAGGGGGTTATCGCGGCCACCCACGGTGTCCAACGGTGAGTTGATGGTGGCGTCGTCGATGATAACGCGGCCGAAGATGGAGGTTTTGTCGCTGAAGGTGTGATCCAAACGGAACATCCCGTTATCCTCGCGCTGATTGTTCGCCCCTAGCGAAGTCCATTGGTCGACGTTGGGATCGGAGGTGTGCGTCTGTCCAATGGGCCAGGAAGCGAGAAAGGGTGTGAGAGCGGGATCGGTCACGCTGGCCCGATACGCGGCGCTCGGCACAAACCCGATCACGGTGATGTTCTGGATCTGCCGAGATCCTTCGTAATTGGCGTAGAAGAAAGTGCGGTCCTTCTTGATGGGTCCGCCTATGCTGCCGCCGAACTGGTTCAGCCGGAGGGGGGGCACATAGCCGAGGCCGGTAAGCGGGTCGAAATCGAAGGGCCCCCGCGCGTCGAATACGTTGTTGCGCAAGAACTCGAAAGCCGCGCCGTGAAACGCGTTCGTCCCCGCTTTTGTAACGACGCTGATTTGGGCCCCGGCCGACCCGCCCTTATCCGCGGTATAGCACCGACGAAGCCACGCGAAATTCCTCGATCGAGTCCAGCGAAATGGGCAAGCGCACACCCGCCTTCTGGTTCTGCTCCTGGACGCCAGTGGCATCGAGGCCATCGAAGGTGTAGTTGTTGTCGTCCGTGCCTCGCCCGACGAATCGCAGTGTCCCTCTGGCCGCCGCCGCCGAGGTTGACGGCGCCCGGGGCGAGCATCGCGAGGGTGGACCAGTTGCGACCGTTCAGGGGGATGTCCTCTACTTGTTTTGATTGCACGACGCCTGCGATCTCGGCGTTGCTCGAATCGAGCGCCTGAGCTTGAGCCTGCACCTCCACCCTCGCTGTGGCCGCGCCCACCTGGAGCTGCGCGTCGATGGTGCGGGTCTGGCCAACGAGAAGCTCGATGCCCACGTCTCTACGTAGGTCTTAAATCCTTCATGAGAGATGGTGAGATTGTACTTCCCTACTGGCAGGCTGCTGATGCTGTAAACTCCACTGGGCCCGGTGATGGTCTCCCGCGTGAAACCAGTGTCAACCTCGACGACTCGACTTTCGCATTGAGAACCTTCGCCCCGCTCGTGTCCGTCACGGTTCCATTAAGATTGGCGCTGTTAATTTGCGCCATGCCGTTGACCGTCCATAGGAAGCACAACGCGTGAGCCAGGAGAATACAGTTAAAGCAATAGAGCCGGTTCTTTTCCATCGACGCCTCCTTGTATCAACCCCCCGACAAAATTCTGAAAGATCTTCACGATCGACTCTGTCATCAGACGAAGTTTCAGGCCGGAATTTCCATTTCTCGGCTGTTTTTTGAGACTATCTTTGGTGCTCATCCCCGCACTTCCTGAGCCGCCGGATCAAAGCTCCTCCGAACCAGGTTGCGGCCAAGACTCAACCAACGGCCGAAAATCAGTGGAAGCGTCAGCAAATCACTCGATCAGCTAAACGCTTAGATTCCGACTCTAAGGACTAGGGGGCTTCCTTTACACCAATGAGAATCCCATTGTCAAGCACTTTCTACGACCGCACTTTCTACGCACAGCACTTTCTATGCACAGCACCGTCTACGGACAGCACTTTGTAGGGAAACCAACGCTTTGCGGCTGTGCTCAAAAACTCGCCTTTAGGCCAAACTGAATGATTCTAGGCTGCGGCACTCCATAGGAGGTTGGGCCGCCGTATGCACCCCCTCCCGCCGTGCTGCCGATGCGGCCAAAGCCGCCACTGACACCAGCAGCTACCTGGTTGCCAGGCAAGCCCAAATTGACATTGTTGAAGGCATTGAAAAATTCGGCGCGGAAGATGAGTGAGACTCGCTCGCCCACCTTGAATTTCTTAATGGCGGCCAGGTCAGTATCGAAGAACCGTGGGCCGCGCACAGCGTTCTTTCCCGAATCGCCGAAAGTTCCATCCGCGTTCTGAACGAAAGCAGCGGTATTGAACCACTCTTCGATGCTGGCAGCATGCGAGCGGCCCGGGAGGACGGGGTTCACTCCGCGCACGACGTCAGCCCGTTCCGATCCGATTAAACTGCCGGAGTTGTTAGCACCGCTGTAGATGGTAAACGGGGTCCCAGTCTGCCAACTGGTAATCGTCGTGAGCTGCCAGCCATTCAAGATCGCATCAGTGCCTCTCAAGACGTGAACATGCGGAACCTCGTAATTCCCGTTTAATTTGACAACCTTATTGAGATCATCCGCCGACGGACCGTAATCGAAATGACGGCCGCAAGGGCAGCTATTGGTGAAAGTAAAGCCGGTGGAACCTTGTGGTTGAGGGGCGAAATCATCCAACGCCTTCGCCCAGGCGAAGCTGGAGAGAAGCGAAAAGCCGTGCCCGAAGCGTTTTTCCAGGGTCAGTTGCAGCGCGTTGTAATTGCTGTCCACTCCGGAATTAATCGAAGCGACCGATCCAAAATTCGGATTCACGCGCGTCCCGTTAATCCCGGGATTCAACTGCAGCAGGCCGCTCTCCTGGTCGCCCGTGCCATAGAGCCGGTGCCCGTTATTGCCCACATAGGCGGCACGCAGCATCCAGTTCGCCCGGAAACTGTGCTCGACCGTGAGGTTATAGGATAGAACCATCGGCAAGCGAAGATGGGGATCCTGTATTTGTGAAAACCCGGGCTGAGGGAAAAAAGTTGCGCCGGGACCCGGGTCGTTTGGACCAAAGCCTGCGGGGAAAGGGTTAGTCAGTCCTGCGCTCCCGTAGGGATCGGAGAGGCTTATGCCAATCGGCGTGGGCGGGGGCGTACCGGGGGTGCCGAAGGGGATTGAACTGGGGGTGTAAACTGGCGCGAAGGGTGGGACACCGACCATCTGCTGGTAGATGAGGGAATTGGGCGGCTCGTAATAATAACCCGCGCCTCCCCGTATACTCGTATCGCCATTCTTTGTGGCCTGATAGGCAAACCCAACTCTGGGTCCGAAATTAACATAGTCGGAGAAGATACCAGCTTCCGGGCATCCGGGATCATGGTTCTTCCCACCATAGAGCAGGCCGGGAGGGGCATTGGGATAGCGCAGGGATTCAACCGCCGACCCCTCATAACACGCGACTCTTCCCAGCCTGTCCTTGGAAGGGACCCACGGATCCCAGCGGAGCCCCGCGCTGAGGGTGAGTCGCGAGGTGGCCTTCCAGTCGTCCTGCAAGAAAGCGCTCCAGTTGATCCCGGTAAAATTGAGAAACAGCCCACCCCCCTGGGTGAGGTTGTTGACATAGCCAACCTCGAAGTCCCCAAAGGGGTTGTTCCCCGGGTTCACTTGCGTCACCGGATTGTTGCTCGTCGCACTGGCGAAATTGAATGTGCCCCCCTCCTGGAAGAGATTTCCCATGGGCTGCGTAAGGCGCACCGCTTCACCACCAAATTGAATTACGTGCTTGCCTTTGGTCAGCGTGGCGATTTCACGTAAAGATTGATCCCCCCGATTCCAGACTCCATAATTGCCGCTGGAAAAGCCAAAAGAGGGCGTGCCCACATTTAGCGAGGCGAGGTTCCCGTTCCCTTTATCCGGCGGTACGGCAAAGTTCATCACTCCAGCGTCGACCATGCTGAATGGAGCTCCCGAGTACGTCGTGCCGTCAATCTTGGTGTATCCGTAATAGCTGCCCAGCAGGAAGCGCTGCGTGATCGTATAGATATCGACGACGCTCACGTTGTGGTCAACAAGGGTTTCCGCGCTACCCGACATTTCCAGGATGTTTGTGGCGGGGGGCAGGACGACAGGCTGGGCGTAACTCTGCTGGAAATAGTGGGCGCTGAGATGGTGCTTGCTGAAATTGTAATCGACTTTCGCGAGGTACTCATTCGTGTTTTGAACCGTCGGCAGGCTGCTGAAGTTCAACGTGTCAGGAAACCCTTGATCTATTTGGAGTGGTGTCGGATTGGGAAGCGGAATCTTGTTGAGAATGTAGGCCGCGACAGGATTGACCGTAATCTGATTGTTTGGATAGGGCTGCCCCGGAGCCACTCCTGAATTCACCACTGGGAACGGATTGTACAGCTGAACGGGAGTTGGCCCGAGAAGCAATTCGGAAAAATCGCCGCGGCGTTCGGCGGCGTCCGGCACGTTCGTGCTCTGCCCAGCGTTGGTCTGGTTGAACCTGGTCCCCTGATAGCTTCCGAAAAAAAACACCCGCTCTTTGAGGATCGGGCCGCCAATGTCGCCCCCGAATTGATTCTGTTTCAGCGGACTCACACCGGCGATCGAGAAGTAGTTCGCCGCATCCAGCGCACTGTTTCGGATAAATTCGAAGGCATCGCCGTGGATTGAATTAGTCCCCGACTTTAAAGTCACATTGACTACTCCGCCGATCGCACCACCATAAATTGCGCTCATGTTGTGGGTGACGAGATTGAGCTCCTGGATGGCATCAGGATTGGGAAAAGGCAGATTGGTGTTGATGTAGGTGTCGTTAAAGTCAGCTCCGTCTACTTGGTAACTCACACCATTGGCGCCGGCCCCATTGATTTTGGCATATTGCTCGCTGGGGAATACCCCGCCTTCGCAGTTCGCGGCACAATAGTTCGCTGTGACGTTATCCGCTCCGGGGACAAGGAATACCAACTGCTGCGCGTAACGGCCATTCAGAGGTAGCTCAGCAACTTCTTTCTGAGTAATAAGTTGACTAACAGTCGCAGAATCGGTCGTGACCATGGAAGCGTCCGCAACGATGGTGACACTGTCCTTAATCGCGCCCAATTTCATCTGAACCGGCATGGTCACAGACTTATCCACCTGCAATACGATCCCCTGCTGGGTGTAGGGAACGAAGCCTGCCTCAGTGACGGTCACCTGGTAGGTACCCACCGGCAGAACCGGAAATAAGTACTCGCCTGAACTGCTCGTCGTTGTGTCCTGTTTGTACTGCGTTTGCTCATCCTGTACAGTCACCTTGGCGCCCACCAGCGCTAGGCCAGTAGGATCGACGACCGTGCCGCCCAGCCGGGCCGTCGTAAACTGCGCCCATGCGTGCGTTCCCCACCCCGCTGCCAGAACCAGTCCCACGAAAAGGCAACCGCTACGAAATATTTCCCACCCTAGCGGGATAATCCTTCTCATCGAGACAACCTCCATCACAGGTTCGTCACGCTCGCACATCTTCGCCGATGGGAGATAAGGCTGCTTCGAGACTGCTGCGAATGTCAACCTGAAATTGGGCGGCATCAGTAAAAATGTCCAATATGCTGAATACAAGCACGGGCGTCCGGGGGCGCTGCGTCGACAGGGCTTCTCTCGACAACCCCTCGATGCGGCAAGAGCACAAAGCCGCGTTTGGCGCGTGTATGCCTGCTGGATACCGTTGCGCTGCGACCGCATCCTGCGCCGCTTCGCACCGTCATAACCGGCCGCTTCGTTTTCAAGCGCTCCGAATCCCTGAAGATGACTATCCAGCTTCTAACTCGCATCGTGCCTCAGACGCAGAAGGATATTGATACTGCCAAAGGCCAAGAACAGCTTTATGAGTCGCGATGGGAGTGTTATGGGCGATTCTGACATGATCCGGCAAGAGACGGCCAAACCGAAAATTGGCCCTGCTGAATTTCAGCCTGGCTAATTCTGCCTGAACAGTAGGAATCAACTTGATACTCCGTGCCGACGTACGGCCTGTAAAGATACAGCCTCATTGGGGAGCAGCTCAAAAGCTGGGTCTGCAACGATGGTTAGGCGGGGGGCGCGGTGGTCCAACTGCAAGTTCGGATTCGTGAACAGAAAGTGTTGAGGTATCCACAGGCTTGGTTTGTAGAATCGGCGCATGGCGATGGGGACGCGCAAGCAGCGGGAGAAGCAAGAAGATTTGTGGATCGCGCACACGGAGTTGGCATCGGCTCCGGGGCATCCGTTCTATCAGCGTTTGAATGAGTTGCTGGAGGCCGAAGGCTTCGACGAGTTTGTCGAGGGCCGGTGCGCGAAGTTTTATGCGGAGAAGAACGGGCGTCCGTCGCTGACGCCGGGGATTTACTTTCGGGCGCTGCTGATCGGGTATTTCGAGGGCATCGGGGCGGAGCGCGGGATTGCCTGGCGGCTGGCGGATTCGCTGGCGCTGCGGCGTTTCGTGGGCATCGCGCTGGACGAGTACACGCCGGATCACTCGACGATTTCGCGGACGCGGCGGCTGATCGATCTGGAGACGCATCGCGAAGTGTTCGCCTGGGTGCTGGGCGTGCTGGCCGATCGCGGGTTGCTGAAAGGCCAGCGGATCGCGATCGATGCGACGACGCTGGAGGCGAACGCGGCGATGCGCTCGATTGTGCGGCGGGACACGGGCGAGAGTTACGAGGAGTTTCTGCGGGGGCTGGCGAAGGCGTCGGGGATCGCGACGCCGACGCGCGAAGACTTGGCGCGGTTGGATCGCAAGCGCAAGAAGCGGACGTCGAATAAGGAGTGGAAGAGCCCAGCGGATGAGGATGCGCGGATCACGAAGATGAAGGATGGGCGCACGCATCTGGCGCACAAGGCCGAGCACGCGGTGGATCTGGACACGGGCGCGGTGGTGGCGGTGACGCTGCAGGGCGCCGATCAGGGCGACACGACCACGCTGGATGAGACGCTGTGCGAAGCCGGGATGGCGGTGGCGGAGCAGATCGGGCGCGAGGCGGAGTTGCGGCCCCACGAAGCGCCGAAGGTGAACGTGGCCGGGATCGAAGAGACGGTGACCGACAAGGGCTATCACAGCGGCGCGGTGGTGAAGCGGATGAAGGCGTACGGCGTGCGCAGTTACATTCCGGAGAAGAAACAGAAGGGACGGCGGAACTGGGCGGGCAAAGCCGGCGGAACAGCAAGCGGTGTACGCGAACCGGCGGCGGGTGCGGGGCGAGTACGGCAAGAGTTTACTGCGGCGGCGCGGCGAGTTGGTCGAGCGCAGCTTCGCGCACTGCTACGAGACGGGCGCGATGCGGCGCTGCCATCTGCGCGGACAGGAAAACATTCTGAAGCGGCAATTGATCCACGTGGGCGCGTTCAATCTGAGCCTGATCCTGCGCCAACTGCTGGGCGCGGGCACGCCGCGGGAGTGGAAGAACCGCTTCGGCAGACTTGTTTTGACCCTTTACTTACTCTTCACGTGTCGGATAAATCAGAAGCGGTTTTGCAGAAGCCGAATCTCCGCGTCCGTTGCCAAGTGCTTCGTGAGATCGCGTAGCCGACTACGTCGCCCGACTTGCAGGAAATCCGCTACTTGCACCCCGGGCTGCTCTAGGTGATTCGCCTGATCACAACTACTCCCCTTTAATGAATCAAAATCTGTGCCTTGTTCATCGGGAAATGACGGAACCGGCAATCAGCAGAAACGATTAAAGCGCCGAGCAGGAAAATAGCTCCTCCTTCGCGCAAATTGAGGATGGAATCCCCTTAACGAAACGACGCCGACGGGTCATCCAGCTTATTGGACACGTTTCATTTGAAACAGCTGCGGTGCATTGACACCTGTCTGCCAGGATGAGAACTTACGTACGAGAACCGATGCCGATTCCAAGGGTTTGTGCGTCCTAACCAGCTAGAGGTATATCGCAAGATGAGTAAGCAACCAGTGAAACATCCTGATAAGTCGGCCAATACGGGCGCATATTCTGCCGCAGTTGCATGCGATGGATGGGTTTATGTGAGCGGACACGCTTCGCTGGACTTGAAGACCGGTCAAGTGATCCTGGGTAGCATCGAGGAAGAAACCGGCGTCACGCTATCGTCGATCGGAAAAGTATTGAAAGAGGCTGGATGTACCTTTGAGGACGTAGTCAAATGCACATGCTATCTGGCACGCATTGAGGATTTCGATGGATTCAATCATGCATATGCGAAATTTTTCAGCGGTGTTCCACCCGCGCGTACCACCGTTCAGGCGGGTTTAAGTGCTGGTCTGAAGGTGGAGATCGATGCCATCGCGCGCATTCCACCGAAATCGAACCGATGAGTTGTAATCGCGCGCCCTTGCCCAGCCTTGAAAGGGACCGCCCGACTCTACAGAAATCTAAGCGCGGTCGCTTCGTAATGAACCGATCTGCAGAAGGTTGACTATGCGGCACTCTCGATGCATTCTTGCGATTACTGCGGTCCTCGTTGTCGTTCTTAATTGTAGATCTGCAATCAATGCCCAACCCACCATTGCGGCCACCCCGCCTATGGGCTGGAACAGTTGGAACCACTTCACAGATAAGGTGAGCGATGCGGACGTTCGCGCTGCGGCTGACGCCATGGCATCGAGTGGAATGCGAGATGCCGGCTACGTATATGTCAACGTCGACGACTCGTGGGAAGGCGAGCGCGACACGCGTGGGACCATTCATCCCAATAAAAAATTTCCGGATATGAAGGCCCTGGCCGACTATGTGCATTCAAAAGGACTGAAGTTCGGAATCTATTCTTCTCCAGGCCCGAAAACCTGCGGCGGCTATGAAGGCAGCTACGGCCACGAGCAGCAGGATGCGAACACGTACGCCGCTTGGGGGGTTGATTATCTCAAGTACGACCTATGCAGCTATATGTCGATTATGAAGCTGCACGATCCCAGGGCGGACCCCGACAAAGCCGTCGCAATGATGCAGGCGGCCTACGCGAAAATGCACCAGGCGCTTGTGAACACTCATCGACCCATCGTTTACAGTCTCTGCCAATACGGAGTTGGCTCCGTTTGGAAGTGGGGTCCCCAGGTGGGGGGAAATCTGTGGCGCACTACGGATGATATCCGGGACAACTACCGCAGCATGGCATTGATCGGCTTTTCCCAAGCAGGCCTCGAGAAATATGCCGGGCCAGGGCACTGGAACGACCCGGACATGCTTGAGATCGGCAATGGGGAAATGAATGCAGACCAATATCGCACGCAGATGAGTTTGTGGTCGATCCTCGCTGCTCCATTGCTTGCGGGCAACGATCTGACCAAAATGGATACAGTAACAAGAAGCATTCTGCTCAACAAGGAAGTAATCGCCGTCGATCAGGACAAACTGGGCATACAGGGTCACAGGGTTGGGCCGCCGCAAATTTGGCTAAAACCGCTGAGCGGCGGGGCAGAGGCAGTGGCGATTTTCAATTACGTCACGGACGATGAAGCGGAACCCACGACTCTGCGGCTAAAAGATGTGGGCCTCGACGGACCGGTTCACGCCCGCGATCTGTGGGCTCACAAAGATCTCGGCATTCTCCGCGGTTCTTATACGGTGACCGTGCCCCAGGGGGGCGTCGTGATGCTGCGTCTTTGGAAGTAGCCGGTGGTGCTGAGAGTTGCGCCTCTAATTTGCGACAAAGCTTGTTTCTACGATCTCCGTTGGTGAGGCCAGCGCGCTGAGTGAATCGACATCGAAATCCTTATATAAGTCCAGACAGAATAATTCCGGAGCAGAGCGAAACGGAACGGGCTTGTCGAGCAGATAGCTCAGGCTCTTCATCGCATTCTGATTCACCATAACGGAGAACACGCCCGGTTCAATGGCCGCCGCGATCAGAGCAATAGTCTGGCTGCGAATGCCGTCGGTTTCCACCCGGATTCGTTCTTGTCCCGTGGTCGAATGCAGCCACTTCGCCGTGGCTATCAACTGGGCCGCTTCCATTCCAAGCGAGCGGTCGCCTGTGCCGTCCAGTAACACCACCCACGCGCTGACATCTGGTCCCGGCGTGCCCGCTCCGATGAAGAGCGGATCGAATGCGAGCACCTGTTCGCCACGAGCAACGCGCTGAAAAACAGTCTCCGCCGCGGAGTTATAGCCCTTATCGTTGAGAACAATCGTGACTGGCTGGTTCGTTGGCGCGGCGTTCTCCTTGAACCAGATGCCAGTGGCGCTGAGTCCGTTGGAGAAATCGAACCGATACGACAGGCTTTCAAAGTTATAGCCAGAACTGTTGTCCATTCTTAGCGCGCGTAGGGTGGACACCGGAGCGTACCGGACGACTGATTGCAACATCTTACGTCGAGAGGCTGCCCATGTAATGCGCTGCCGACCTGGCTCCGGGACCGGGTCCCGTTTGATCCGGCTGGCGAATTGCTTCGCAAGGCCGACGATCGTCAGGTTGTCGGCAGACAGCCCAACGGCAAGCTGCTGTGCTGTCCGGATCTCATTGTCACTGAAGATTTCGCGTTCGGCGATGGGCAGATGAAAATGCTCCGTGAAGAAACGATAGGCCTGCTCCCGATTGTCCAACTGATAGTTGTGGACTCCCGGGTTGAAGTTTTCATGCCAGACGAGATTATCCGCTTTGCCATAGAGTTTGAAGAAAGGCTTAATCGCATCGTAAACACCGGGCTTGACCAGCGGCGCACGAAAGCAGCAGCTATCCACGGCGTTATGCACGAGCAAAGTGGGACGGGGGGCGCACATCGCGATAAATTCCGGGTAGCTCTCCCCCTGGAGAAGGTCCGGCGGGACCTCCTCAATTTCATACGTGTCCTCGGGATGCGTAAGATTGGACTCTTGCGATCCAACCCCTGCGACTTCCACTGAAACGGCCACTCGCGCATCGAGAGCGCCCAGCATCACCGTCTGCCAGCCGCCGCCGGAAAGTCCGGTGACGCCCAGGCGGGTTGGGTCAACCTCGGGCAGAGTTGCCAGATAATCGAGCCCACGGCGCATGGCAAGATAAAACAACCCGAGCGCGTTCGATCCCACAAGATCGAGGTCCGCCGAGAAGTCGTGATTGTTTTCCGGCTGCGAAAGTTCTCCGAATTGCATCCACCCAAGATTCAAAGCCACAATTCCACGTTTCGCGAAATTGATACAGCGCTTCTGTTCATATTCAACAGTAATGCCCTCCGGCTCATGTCCAATCACGTTCACAATCGCGGGGGCGCGTCCATCGATTTTGACTGGCTCATATAGGAGCGCCGTCGACATGAAACCCGGGACGATCTCATAGCGAAATTTTCGGATACGATAGCCATTGCCCGTTTCGATGACTCCGACCTGTTCGAATTTCGGAGCGGAGTCGACCCATTCGCGCGGCCAGCCGTGAAAGGCTATGTCTTGCAGCACATGATTGCGCATTCGCTGCGCTTCGGAGGTCCAGTCGGCAGCGGTCGTTGGGGAGGGCAGGGGAGGGACCCGATCAAAAAGATATTGCTGCAATTGAAAGCCGGTCACGACAGACGGCTGCACGGGATGAGAGAGCGTTTCCTCTATAGATGAGAGCGCGGTCGTCTGCCCGCTGGCGTCATTCGTACTCCCAACACCCACCAACCACGCCAGGAGCAAAACGCTCAGGCCCACCACCTTTTTTGCGACCATACCTCTCCTTTAGCGCTTCCTGCGGGCTTGCAGTTATGCTTGACCGACGTAGCAATTCCTTCAGATGTTCTCTTCAGCCACCATATCGAGGTGCATATCCTTCACATTGCGGCAGGCGAACGTTCGAAAATCCTGTACGTCGTGGAGCTTGAATATTGGGGCGGTTAGCGCTCTTGGCGTCTTGACGTGAAAAAATTCCGCATCGGTTACATTGTCCATCCAGAAGACCGGCCGCACATCCGGACGCTGGAAGGCGACTTCAACGTTCGTGAACTCGATATTTTCAATGTGGCGAAGAAAAAAACCGCTGGCGGGAATATCGCCGAACATATCGGGATCCGGCCACGGATCGTCCTTTACGGATTCGGCCGGTTTCAACCCGGCCATCCGGCTGGTTCCTCCGCCCCGATGTTCCAAATACACATCGTGAATCTTGATGTCTTCGATGGCATGTCCCGGAATTCCACTGATGATGCCACCGCCGCCTAGTCGGGAATCGGAGTTATAGCTGACAATATCGCTCAGAATGACTCCTCTGAGCCTGCCCACCGGAACGCGGGCTGGCCCTCGCAGGCGTGCGCCCAGGCGCAGAAATAAAGGGGTGTTGGTGCAGTCCCGCATCGTGATGCCGGAGAAGGTAATCGCTTCAATGACAGCGCCGTCCGAACTCTCAACTGCGAAACCCTTGCTGCCGTCGAATACACAGTCGGAGATCGTGATGTTCTTGAAGCCGCCATTCGACTCAGTTCCAAGCTTAATGCTGCCATTAAATTCTTGTGGGAAATAAGGCTTCACCTTCAACTGCTCGGACTTTTCTGTCGGCCACCGCTTCCAGGTTCCATCCAGCATCGTTCCCAATTGATAAGCGCCGGTGACATAGCAGCCGGTAATTGTAACGTTCTCCGTGGTCCGAGCGTAGCCTAACGCAAAAGAACTTTTTGGGCAGATCGCATCATCCCAAGGCGAATTGACACTGCAATTCGAGACGCGGACATTCTTGCAACAATCGATGTCGATTCCATCGCGGTTGGTATCGATAAGGACATTGTCGATGGTCAGGTTATCCACTCCGGTTGCGAGAATTGCGAAATGCCCGCCCGCCAGGACCGAAAAGTCGCGCAGCAAGACATTGCGACATTTCTTCAGCCCAATAGCTTTGTTCCCCATCCCTGGAGTTTCCGCCAGCGGCGGGTCGCTGGCGCCGCGGCTCAAACCCTTCCCCCAGATAAGTCCGGTGCCAAGAATGGCGAAATCGTGGATATCGTCGCCCCAGATCAGGCTGTTATGCCAATGGTTATGGCCGAAGTCCTGGTAGTTCTCCCACGGCTTGTTCGATTCCGCCGCATCGTAATGAGAGCTACCCGTCGCGCCTCCCTCCGCCACGCTTGCGGCAAGGATGGTTGCGCCCGGTTCAAGATAAAGCGCCACATTGCTCTTCAGGCGTATCGAATAGCACGCGTAAATGCCTGCTGGAATGTTGACTGTGCCGCCGCCTGAGGCGTTTGCATCTTCGATCGCTTTATTGATTGCGGGTGTGTCGATTGTGGTGCCGTCGCCCTTTGCGCCATAGGCCCTCACATCGAATACTTTTTTTACGGCTGCGCCTGGCGCCGCAGCAATTTTGGCATGAGCATCTGGAATCGTGACCGCGCCGGCGGCAGCGCCAACGATACCCGCGCCAGTCAGCTTAAGAAAATCTCTTCGAAAGGAATTCATAAGAGCATGTTTCCAGCAGCAACACAAAGAGCGGCTCTTTCGCGGATTCGTCCAATCCGTTGAACAGGACCCGATCGCCTCACGCCCAACAGAAGAACGTCCCGAAGCGTCTAGTTCTTTCGGGACGATCTTGGTAGATCTCCGATGTCCTCCGGGAATCTATCCGCCAGCTCGCGAATCTTATAACTAAATTCAATAAATAGCTTCTCCCATTGCCGGGCTTGCTGGGGTGTGTAAGGGTAGAAGCCTTTTGCGTTCGATACCCCGCAAGCACCTGAATCGGCAACCTTGCGCATAAGTGCAGGCACGCCTGTCGCGCAATTAAGCTCGGGCAACAAGTCCTTCATCACCTCGGCATAGGCCGGAATGCCGGTCAGGTCCATAAATCGAAATGGGCCAGCGAAAGTAATCCAATAGCCCATGTCATTGCGCAACGAGCGGTCGACGTCGGCTATGGACGCAAATCCCGACTCGACAAGATAGAAAGCTTCCCGGAGCATCGCGTACATGATTCGGTTGGCAATGAAGCCGCGGATGTCTTTACGCAACAGCGACGGTTCTTTCCCCCAGCCGCGCGCCAGCCGCATGGCACGGCGAGCGTTCGCCATTGTGGTTTGTTGGCCACAAATGATTTCCATGAACCTTGTAATGTGCGCAGGTTCAGCCCAGTGGAGCCCCAGGATACGTTCAGGATGTTTGGCGCCGCGCTGTAGGTCGGTGACGGGAATTGCAGAAGTGTTGCTCCCGATCAGCGCATTGGCGGAAACAGCTTTCTCGATCTCATTGATGACTTGACGCTTGACGGTAATGTCTTCAACCGTTGACTCCACCACGATTTCCGCGGGTTTAAGGTCGGCAATGTCGGCGGAAATCGCGACCCGCCCGATCAGGGTGGACGGATTTTCGCGCATCGCTCCTTCCGCGGCTGCGTGGGTCAATAATTTCAAAAGTCTCGCGCGGGCACTTCGACGTCTCGCCGCGTGCTCAACACAATGCAGGGAGTGACCGGCGGCGAGCAGGCACGCGGAGATGCTCGTACCCATCAGACCCATGCCTACGACGCCGGCGGAATATTGAGTGGGCCCATCGCGAGAAGGCGGTTTCGCCGGCGATCGCTCCAATTTGACTTTGTTCGCTGCCGTTTTTCTCGAACGGACCATCGTATTCTCCGGAATTGTATTTCTTGCGGTTATGCGGCGATCAGGATTTCTGCCGGGCCCGCATCGAGACCGTTTCGTGGCCCGCTCCCATCACGAAGTTCAGCGACTCTTCAATCTGGCGCAATGTAGTCTGGACATCGGCTTGCGTATGTGCCGCTGAAAGAGAATATTGCTTGGTCGCCTGCGGAAACGCGTAGATGCCGCGATCGACGAGCGCCCGGCGGAATGCGGTATCCAGTTCGAAATCATGGCTGGATGCGAGATCATGCCAATCCTGCGGAGCATGGTCCATGAAATACACGCAGAAGGCAGAGCCCTGGCGCACGATCACCGCATTCAACGACATTGTTTCGATGATCGCCTGGACGCCGGCTTCCATTATTTCTCCGAGAGCCTCAACATGCCGATATACTTCTCCGCCATTCATCAGGAGTCGCTCGATGGTCGCAATCGCGGCGACCGTCGGTAGCGGATGTGCATTGTATGTTCCCGCGAGAAGCACTCTCTTCGAGGCGGACGGATCGACAAAGCGTTCCATCAAGTCTCGTCTGCCGCCGAGAATCGCCATGGGATACCCGTTCGCAACGGCCTTGCCGAAGACGACCAGATCGGGCCTGACGTTGGCGATGCTGGCATACCCGCCGATCGCGTGCCGAAAGCCAGTCTTCACTTCATCGAAGATCAGTACGAATCCAAACTCATCCGCCAATGCGCGCAGGCCGTTTAAATATCCAGGATTCGGCTTAATAATCCCCACATTCTGGAGGACAGGCTCTGTGATAAGCGCCCCAACAGGATACTTTTCGCAGACATATCTCACGGATTCGAGGTCATTGAAGTTGATGCTGTGCACCAGTCGCTGGTGTTCTGGCGGGATGCCCGCGCTGATAGCTTGGAAAGAATACTCTCCGGGCGAACGTCGGCTTCCCAACTCGCTCAGCGGCGTCATGAGATTGCATGCGACATCGTTGTGCCAGCCGTTGTAGCCGCCCTGCATTTTAATGATGTGGTCTTTGCCGGTAGCTGCGCGGCCTAGGCGGAGCGCCTGATAAGTCGCCTCGCTTCCAGTGTTTAACATCTGCAACGATTCGACGGCAGGCACGTGTTTGCAGATGAGTTCGGCAAGTTGTCCTTCTAACGTGGTTGTGCCAGAACCGAAAAGGCTGGCCCCGTCCCGCAACTCCCGAATGACGGCCTCCGTTACATAGGGATCGTTATGGCCTAAGAAATGCGGACCGAAAGCGGCGTGATAATCAATGTATTCATTGCCGTCCACATCCCAGATCCTGGATCCCTTACCTCTGGCAAAGGCAATTTCCGGTTCGATCCCGCGATTGACAGAAACAACGCCACCGGGGATATAGTTCTTATTTTTTTTCAGGAGTTTCTCTGATTCTATGTGGCTCGGCATCCTGCCTCCTATCCTCCACTGCGAAAAAGGCGGGTCCGCTCGCCTATATCGAAACTGTTGTTCAGCCTCGAGATGTCAGTCCCCTCGAACGCCGAATGCGTTGACAGGTGATCGTGTATGCAGTCAATGACCAGGCCCACAGCGTCGCGGGCACAACACAGTTTTACGCTCGGTGTTTCTGAGATCAAGCGCAATCTGGTAGAATCCGGTAGCATTTCGGTGTTTGCGTCTAACGTATTGGATGGGGCACCCCGGGTCGATTTGTATGGCAAACGCGTACTCCGTTCCATCCCTAAGCCGGGCACTCCGCATTTTGGAGCTGCTTGCTCAATCCCGGCGCGGGCTTACACTTTCCGACATCAGCAGGAAACTTGCCCTGCCGAAGAGTTCAGTCCATCTGCTGGTCAAAACGCTCGAATTGATGGGCTATCTGAAAAACAATCGGGTAAATCGGAAGTATCACTTCGGACTGAAACTTGTCACATTGAGTCATACTGCGCTTGAGAATCTCGATCTGCGCGAGCAAGCTCGGCCATTTCTGCAAGACCTGATGCTGACCACCGGATTGACTGTGCACATGGCAATTCTGGAGCACGCTGAGGCGGTGATCATCGAAAAGGTCGAGGCGCCGGGCATGTTGCGCCTGGCAACCTGGGTAGGGCGGCGGCTGGATGCGAACAGTTCCGGCGTGGGCAAGGCCCTGCTGGCCTTCGCTCCCGAGACCAACACTGACCAACGGTTTACGACACATCCGTTGGCGAGGCATAACAGAAATACCATTGTGTCTCCCGACAGGCTGGCGCGTGAGCTTAAAAAGGTGCGGGAGCTCGGATATGCATTTGAAGATGAAGAAGGCGAAATCGGCTTCCGCTGCATAGGAGTTCCCATTAATGACTCCGGCAACAGGGTGATAGCTGCTATCAGTGTCGCGGGAACGACTGCCCAGATTTCCAAAGAGAGAGTAGGCAAGCTGGCATCTACGGTTAAAGCCACAGCACTGGAGATATCGGCGCATCTCGGATACAAGCTGGGCTCGGAAGCAGATGGACATGCCGAAATTCTTTCCAGCTAACGGCCTCACTCTCAATCAAAGTATTAGTAGGTTGCCCGCCCGCCACTCAGATCGAAAGTTGCCGCGGTGGTGTAAGAGTTCTCTTCAGAAACCAGCCATGTCACCAGGGAGGCGATTTCCTCTACTTTCACGAATCGGCCTCTTGGAATTTTCGAGAGCATATAGTCGATGTGTTCCTGTGTCATCTGCTCAAACAGTCGTGTGCGCGCCGCCGCCGGGGTGATACAGTTGACGGCGATGTTTTGCTGCGCAAGTTCTTTACCCAGGGATTTTGTCAGAGCAATAACTCCGGCCTTCGACGCGCTGTAGGCGGACGCGTTCGGGTTGCCTTCCTTGCCGGCGATTGAGGCGATATTGACAATCCGACCGTAGCTCTGCCGCATCATAAACGGCACGATCGCGCGGCAGCAATGGAAGACCCCATTCAGGTTTACGTCGATAACCTGCTGCCAGGCGTCCACGGGGTATTCCCAGCATTTCACATTTGGCCCCGTGATCCCGGCGCTCGTCACCAGAATGTCAATTTGCCCGAACAGCTTAGCGGCGGTTTCCGCCGCCCTTTGAACGGCGTCCGCCATTTGTTACGTTGACTGCGTGAAAATGTACTTTGCCCCTCTTGCTTAAGCCATCGGCTGTGGATTCCACCAATTTCTCATCGGCGTCCCACAAAGACAGAGAAGCACCAGAATCGAGCAGCCGCTCGGCAATTGCTAGGCCAATTCCCTGAGCTCCGCCAGTAATGACTGCGCAACGGCCGCTAAGATCGAATGTATTCATCCCCCGAGGCCTCCCCCGCGAATTACGACGGAGATGCATCCTCCCCGCGGAATCAGAACGACACTTTCACAGCTAATTGTATGTCTCGCGGTCCTGAGCTGGATGAAATGATTCCTATATCGCTGGTACCCACCGTCGCAGACGGAAGCCCGAAATTGGGATGGTTGAATGCATTGAAGAACTCACCCCGGAATTCCGTTGTTATCCTCTCTCCGATATTGGCCCGCTTTATGAAAGCTAGGTCCCAATTCTGCGTACCTGGCCCAATCAGAATGTTTCGACGGGAGGTTCCAAAGCGAGGATTCCCGCTCGCAAAAGCCTGCGCCAGAGCGGACGTAGTAAAGCAGGCGGTATTAAACCATTCCGCAATCGTCTGCGGGCCGGTACCTTTGCATATGCGATCGGGTCGAGGCGATTGAGTTCCCGTATTGGAATAGTCCAGGGTCGAATTTACCGTGAATGGCAATCCACTATGAGCGGTAATGATCGCGCTAGCCTCCCAGCCACCAGCCAGCGCATTGACGTAACGCCCGTTTCCTAGGAACCTCCGCCCTCTGCCAAAAGGAAGCTGGTAGATAAGGCTGGCTACAAATGTATGAGTGATGTTGTAATCGGCCAGACCGTAATCGGCGTTCTGATTATTGTCATTCTGTACGGTGGACTGGTTGTCAACGTTCCCATTTCCAGCATTTAAGCTCTTTGAAAAGGTATACGAAACCATCCCCGCCAATCCATTTGAAGCCCTTTTCTCAACTTTTACATAGCCGGAGTTGTAGTTCGAATATCCAGTGAAATCGTCATATTGAAGGGCATTGAAGTCGGGCCATGGCCTGCGGGGTTGCAGGTCCCCGACACCGGGCTTCGGCTGATTGCCAAAGTTATGTTCATGATCTAGATGCATAGCGCGGTTTCCCACATATGCGACTTCCAGCGCCCATTCTTTTGCCAACTGGGACTGCACGCTCAAGCTCCATGCATAAGTCTGAGATGTCTTATAGAACGGGCTTGGCATGAGCTGTGCCGTTATCTGTGAAAGTGATACTGAAGGCGCATTAATGAATACCTGTTGTGTTTTGGTTGGAACACCATTGGTCAGAGGAGGAGAAGAGCCGAAAGCTGTGGTATAGGTGGGACTCTGCGTGGACACCGGGTTGTTATTGGCAAATGAGCCCTGACGGTTTGTATCGGGCAGGTTAGAAAATAACCCGCCGCCGGCGTGCAACACGAGTTTGTCGGAATTCGTAGGCTGCCATGACAAACCAAGACGCGGAGCGAAATACCCGGGACCCGGCCCATAGCTTACTTGTTTCACCTTATTGCCCGTCAGTCCTTTTTGTCTTCTCATGCCGGAAGTCATTACCAGGCACTGTCCGGTAGCTGAGATGAAATATGGATTCGAACAAAGCGCATCGTTTTGCGCGTCCGGGATAGGCGGTAAGCAGAAGCGCATCCCCCGGGGTAAAGTCATTGGCTAGCGGGAAAATGGTCGCCAACTGGTTGTGGGTGTCCATAGGCTGGCGGTTGTACTCCCATCGCAGTCCGGCCTGCACGGTGAATCTTGGGCTGACCCGGAAATTGTCCTGGGCAAATAGACTGATCCAGCGCCCACCCACCAGATTGGTGATGATCGCGTTTTTTGTATAGTCGCCGCCGGAAGGATAACCGAGCTCCAAGTCCGCTAGATCCGAAAAGGAGCTGACGTCAGGTATTTCACCGGCCAGGGAGGAATATTGGCCATTGAAATTAAAGTTTCCATTCGATTGCAATGGATCGCTTACACCTTTGGTTTGCCAGAAGTCAAACTCCGCGCCCAGGGCAATCGTATGCCGTCCGATAACTTTCGTAAAAGTATCTTCATATTTCTCAATGGAGTCCGGGGCGGCAACAGGAAAATAGCCGGGGAAACCATCTCCCCATGTCGGGAAGTTTTGGAAAGAAAAATTTGGATACAGCTCAAACTGAGGCAAAGGAGTCGTCAACCCGGCGATGCCGAAGCTCGCCAGTGTTCCCGGCGGCCTCGGGCATCCCTCGCAGGTATAGGTCAGATAGTCCTTCTGATAGCCGATGCGCAGGTCGTTAATGGTTGAGGGCCCTAGGACACGCGTCCAGCCGCCAACCAGATTGTGTCCTCTGAAATGCTGATAGGCATTGAAGGACGGGAGCGCTCCAGGAAAGACAATGTTGGAGTTGCCGAGCAGATAGCGGACAAATAGTGTGTTGACTTTGGAGAGATTTGCATCTACCCGCACGTCGAATTGGTCGTTGTTCTGCTGTTGGGGAGTTTGGTTCGTATAATTGACGACGCCTGGAGTATTGGGTGCGGGGAAAAGAGCCAGTACCTTTTGCGCGACCGGGTCGAGCGTGCCTATGATGTTCCCCGTTATGGGCGTACCCACCAAAATTGTTGTTTGCCCGGCGCCGGGATTTGCGGGATCGGCTGGGCAGGTAAAGTTGTACTCGGAACCAGGATCGAACAGCTGGCCGCTGTCGAAATTAAGGTTGGGAGGTGCGGCCGCCCCGCTCGATGCACATAGGTTTATGGTCGTCCCCGTGAGGTAGGAGCTGAAATCACCGGCTTTTTGAGCAGCTGTTGGCACAATTGCTGTTGAGACCTGTCCCTGTGTCAGTCGCAGTCCTTCGTAGCTGCCGAAGTAGAACATCTTTCCCTTCATGATTGGGCCGCCGATCGCACCGCCAAACTGGTTCCGAGTCAGTGCTGGTTTCCCTTGGGAAAAATAGCTGGATGCATCCAGTGCGCTGTTTCTGACATATTCCCATGCTGAACCATGCAGGGCATTTGTACCTGATTCCGTAATCAGGTTCATCACGCTGCCGGATGCCAGGCCGAAAGCGGCGTCATAGATGGTGTTTTGAATCTTGAATTCGTGCACCATCTCCGGCGGCGGAGCTAATGCAAAACTGCTGTTATTCAACGCCCGCGAGATCATTCCATCGATTAACAGAAGATTGCCTCCCGAGCCTCCTCCCGAACCGCTGTAACCGAAGTCGTTAAAACCGGAACCGTTGGCTGCGCCCGTGGCAAGCGATCTTCCAGTGGTATCGACAGTCCCTGGGACCAGCAGTGCGAGGGCAGTAACCTCGCGCAAATTGAGCGGCATGTCGAGGATTTCGGCCTGGTTGACAGTTGTCCCGATGCTGGCGTTCGTCGTGTCCACCATGGTGGGAGCTGCCTCAACCGTGATCGTATGTTTGGCGGTGCCGACTCGCAACACCACATCCTGGGTGATCTGTTGATAAACCCTGAGGGAAATGCCGGAAAGCTCAGTCGAATCGAAGCCAGCGTGTATCGCTGATAGGTTATATGTGCCTGCCGGCAAGGAGAGGAAATCATAGCGTCCCGAAGAGTTAGTAGTCGTGCTGCTGGCGACACCTGTGCTGGCGTTCGTTGCTGTGACTGCGGCGCCGGGAACGACCGCTCCCGAGGCGTCCGTCACAGTTCCGGCAATGGTTCCAGTGGTCACCTGGCCCCAACACGGGATCGTCGATAAGACGAAACTTACACAGGCTAGCGCTAGCAAGAGGCAGAGGCCCTGTTTTAAGCTCACCTTTCGAAATTCAGCAGAGATCAAGCTGCGAAACCCCCTCAGATGACACGCTTCCATACGCCCTCCCCAATCCGGATCGTGCTGTTAATGAGCCAAGTTAGACCACATCAATGCAGAACGTCGATAAAAACCGTCCAGACGAAAGACAATGCGTCCAATATGCTGAACATCGGTCATAGGCTTTGGCTTGAGAATTGGAAGCAACAGAAATCATTTGGGATCGAGCCCGAAAGGAGAATCGTCCCTAGACGAGAAAGTGATGCAGAGCGGAGTGTCGACCGGCGTATATCGCGTGGTGAATGTCAGCAATCCGGTCTCCTTTACATTCGAAACGAGGTAATTTGGTCGCTCCGTTGGTTGCATGCATACAGAAATGTGCCGCTGGGATCCAGGTTGAACTGACTCGGATAATCGCCCTGTGTCCATGCTTCTCCAACCCATCCCAAGTGTCCCTGGGTGCCGACTGCGAACACTGCGATGGAGTTGTGCAGCCGGTTGGCCGCGTACACATACGCTCTGTTGGGGAGTGAGCGATCCGGTTTCCGGCTCGTAGTTGAAAAACACGATCGTAGACTTCTTTTGCACCCGCGCCGCGAATATGCCGAGGGCCTTAAAAAAATGGCTTTCACTTGCTATTGGCCGGCAGAGTTCCGGGATTTTCTATGATCTCGTAAAGAGGTGGTAGAGTGTCCCCTTCATGCGAGCTATCGTTGAAATTCCGTAGCTTATCGTGAGCGCGACGCCAGTATTGGTACTCGGCATCCCAACGGCCTAAAGCTGAACCCATGCGATACGGCGTGTACTCCTGGAGCCACTCAGCCTCGTATGACGGTCGCAGGTCTGTAATACGATCCATAAGGTCAATAAGATAAGAGTGGTCGTAGTGCGTGACCTGGGACTCCCATTCGTTCCACCAGCGATCGGAGTTGGGCCGTGTCGGTCCCAGCTTTGTCCATAGCCCGTTCAGATCCAAAGGCGTCTGGAATCTCTCGCCGGCATAATCGAGTAGCTCGCTTCCGATCATCAAGCTGTTCACTGTCGTTGGGTCGGCTCCAAGATGCTCGGCATGAAAAAGGGACGTCTCGGCTGCCTCGGCTCTCAGACGGGAATCACGTAGGTCCTGGCGGTGCGCAGGCAAAACCGTTCGATATTTCGGCAGAAAAGGATCATCCCAAAGCGCGAACATGGTCTGCTCGTTTCCAATCACCTTCTGGAGGTCTGTTTCAGCTTCAGACATGTTGGAGAGTGCGGAGGCGATGTCTGGAGCAATGGCTGCCGGATACATGAGTTGCGCATACTCGGAGAAAAAGTTTGCGCGGTCCATGGGTGTGGACTGCCAGGGCGCTGCGGCGCCGTAGGCAAAAGCGGGCAAGGACATTTGGAAGAGCAACTGGGCGTCGTCGGCCCACACGGAATTGACAATACCGAGCGCCCCAGAATTCCGCCCCGCGGCCAAGAAGGTGTCAATATTTTCGAAGGTCGTCGTGTAATCCGGAGCTATGTTGTCGTAGCTCATCACCCCGGGCTGCACGAAATGCGGAACGTGGTTCGCCACGAGCGGCCCCAGCCAGCGTTTGTATGTGGGGTCTTCTGAGGTGTAATACCAAGCGACCGCTATCAATCCTTTCGGAAGCTCGGGAATCATCTGCGGATACTTGACCATGATGTCGTCGTACGCCATCACATGCTTCCCGTGCTGCTGAAACAATCCCGCAACTGCGTTGAGCTGCTTTACAAACAGCGCTGTGGGAGCTGCTGCGGCCGCGGATGTCTGCGCCTCCGCGATCTGAAATGTCTCGTCAAATCCGATGCTTACGAAGGGGCTAGGAAACAACTCGGAAAATTGATTGGCCCAATCCGTCAGAAGGGGCATTACATCGGGATTTGTTGGATCGAATTCAGTTCCGTGCGGTTCATCCGATAACGTGGAATATTTCTCTATCCGAAAAAGATCGTGCTGGTGGGCGTACAAGTCGAAATTGGGGATGACGTCGATGTGCCGCTGGCGGCCATAGGCGACAATCCGTCGCACCTCATCCTGGGCCAGGCGTCCGTCAGGATTCAGCAGTGGATAACCTTTGAGCGCGATGCTGTCTTCGGTGTAGAGGTAGTATTGGTTCGCCTTCCAGCGCGCCAGAAATTCCAATTGGCGTTCAATTTCCTTCTCGGTCGGCAACGGACCGTGGCTAATATCGACCATCGTCCCCCGAAAAGCCAGGGAGGGCCAGTCGTGAATTTCGACCAGGGGAAGCACCGCATCGGACCCGCTTCCTTCGACGAGCTGTCGCAGGGTCTGGATTCCGTGAAAAATTCCAGCCGACGAGCACGCATGGATCTTAACTCCCTGCCGCGTCACCGTTAGGTCGTAGGCCTCGCTGGACTTTGGGCCGGGCAAATCTCCGGGTAATGAGAGCGGCTGGTCCGTCTGGCCTGTCCGATGAAGCAGGATTGCGGGTTTCGCGGTATTGGAGGAGGCTGCGATTGGCAGCTGAATTCCGGTATCTTCTTTTAGTATCCGCGACAGTTCCGCGGCCCCGAATCGGTCTTCCGCAGTAGGTGACGATGAAAGAACAATCGTCATGTCGGCGAGCGGGATCGATCCCGCCGCGTAGTTGAGTTGCTGCGGCCGCGGAAGCAAAGGGCTGTGTTCCGCGCAAGCAAGACCTACGGGGAAAATGCAAATGAAAAAGGCGGTCAAGTATTTCCGTGCCATTCGGTTCCTCTCTATCTGATATTGCTCGCTGCGTTCTGTCCTTTAGGGTGTGATTGCCGGCACTACAGCAACAGGGAACTGGTCTGAGCAGGCCGCGGCGAGTGGTCGCGGCATTTTTAGACCAACCCAGTTTCACTTCACGTTTTGCTCAGATCAAGCGCAATCGGCGGATAACGGACATTCACGTTCAGCATATTGGATGGTACGGCGGGGGCAGCAACTAGAGCAGTTCCACGGTAGGCGTACACAGCGAAACTGGACTTTCGCGCAGCTTTTCCTTCAAGAAAAGCTGCACCTCGTGATTTTTGGCCGGGATAGGAACCGTGGAATTGCTCTACACGACTTTTCCACGGGCGGCAACCTTCCATTGATCGACCACCCTCTCTCCGGAAACGACAAAGACCTGGTCATGCAGGTTGATGCAAGGGCACACATGGTTGGGAACGATCCGGAGCCGATCTCCCACCCGTACCTGCGAATCCGCGGGAGTCAACAGGTGCCCATGTTCCTCAGAGAGGCCGTCCAGTATCAACTCGGGATGGTTCTGAATATAGCCGAAATGCTTTTGCTTTCCGGAAAGCAGCATATCTGCCGCGAGCGTCTTGCTGCCGGAATCGACGATTGCCCTTCCCGGCACGCTGGTGCTGACCACCGTTACCAGCGCCGTCGCAGCGCAGTCGGAATAGCTTGCGGACTCCGCATCCACCGTATTGCGATCATTAAAAACGTATGTTCCCGGGCGGATCTCAGTAATTCCGTGAAATCGATGGCTCTCAAAGGCAGCCGGCGTGTTGCCGCCGCTGACCACAGGGTACGGGATACCAGCCGCATCCAGCCGCGCGTACAGGCAGTCAAGCTGCACGTTCTCCCGAGCGATATCCTGCTCTCGAATGCTCTCGTTGCCCATAATGTGGCCGGGATAGACGGAAATGCCTTCCCAGCGCAGATTCGGAAGTTTCATAATCTGTTGCGCAACGGAAGTTGACTCTTCGTCCGCAGTAAGGCCACATCGCCGAAAGCCGGTGTCGAATTCCAGGCGAACTCCAACTTCCACGCCTGCGGCTTTGGCCGCTCGTGAAATGCCCGCGGCAACGGCGAGAGAATCCATTGCAACGGAAATGCGAACCCGCTTTGCGAGTTCCGCTAGGCGCGCCCACTTCTTCTCGCCCCAGAGCGGATAGACGATGAGAATGTCAGTGATGCCTGCGTCCGCCATTACCTCCGCTTCGCCAAGCTTTGCGACCGTAATGCCCGGCGAGCCGTATTGGATCTGCAAGTGTGCGATCTGCGGTATCTTGTGCGTCTTCGTGTGGGGACGCAGAGATAGATTGTTCGTGCGGCAATAGCTTGCCATTCGGCTGAGATTGCCGTCCAGCGTCTCAATATCGATCAGGATTGCAGGAGTGTCCAGGTCATGAATATTCATGATTACTCAATTGCGGAAGTCTATACGACCATACCTGCATCGACCGCAATTCTGCCATTTCGAAATACTGATTTGATTCCGGTCGGCGGTACATCGGGTACTTCGTAGGTGGCGCCGGTATGCACGGCCTTCGGATCGAAAACTGTTATGTCCGCGAGATATCCGCCCGCGATGCGGCCTCTCTCGCGCAGGTGGAATGTGGCGGCGGGTTTGCCTGTGACTTTATAAACAGCTTCTTCAACGGTGAGCCATCCGCGTTCACGAACCATCTCGCCCAGCAGCAATGGAAAAGTTGCATATAAACGGGGATGGGAACGGCCACGGGTGTATACCCCGTCTGTAATAACCGTTGCCAGCGGATGAGTGAGAAGCGCATGAAGATTGTCCACCGATTGGCAGTGCTCCACAATCAACACATTCGCTTCTTGTTCCAGCAAAATGTCCATCGCCACACTTTGCGGATCGTTCCCCCGTTCATCCGCAATGTCCTGGATGGACCGTCCCACCAACGCGGATTCATTGTGCGCAGCCGATGTGATCACAACACCAGTCCAGCGAGCCTCCGGGTTGATCCGTGGGCGGATGGATTCACGCTGTGCGGGGTCGCGGAGGCGCTCAAGCAATTGTGGGATTCCGCCGTCGAGCGCATCCTGCGGCAGCACTTGTGTAAGTACGGTCGATCCGGCGAGCCACGGATATACATCGAACGCCACATCGATGCCCCGCGCCGACGCTTGCTCGATCGCGTCGACGGCGCGTTGCTGTAGCGGCCAGAAGTCCTCGCCCGCCGCTTGTAGGTGAGAGATTTCAAGGCGGCATCCGGAGGCTTCAGCAATGGAAATCTGTTCTTCAACCGCATCCACCAATCCGGCGGAGTAGCTCCGCATGTGGGTGGCGTACACTTTACCTCTTCGGGCGGCTACTCGCCCCAGGGTCGTCAATTCCTCCGGAGATGCGCCCGAACCGGGCGCGTACATCAATCCAGAGGAGAAACCCGCAGCCCCCTCCTGAAGCGCTTCGTCCAGCAATCCTGCCGTTAGGTCCAATTCTCGTGCCGTCAAGGCTCTGCTGGTGTTACCCGCGACCTTGATCCTCAGCGATCCGTGCCCAACGAGCGAAACAACGGTAGCGGTCTTCGATTCGCGCGCCAGAGAGAGATAGTCGGAAGCGGAATTCCATCCCCACCTTTCGTCCCCATAGAGAATGCCATTGGCGAACTCCCGCAAAAGTTCCGGTTTATCGGGCAGCGGGTACGCGGAAAATCCGCAGTTGCCTACCACTTCGGTTGTAACTCCCTGCAATAACTTCTCAGTTCGATTTTGCAGAACCTGCAGGTCAGAGTGGCTGTGCGCATCGATAAAACCTGGCGCGACGGCGTATCCCGCACAGTCGATTACATTAACAATCGCATCTTGCGGTGCGACAGGCCGAGTGTGGATCCTGCCCACCGACACAATTCGTTCGCCCTGAATGACAACCTCGCCGGGGAACGAAGGATTGCCCGAGCCATCGATGATGGTTCCACCTTCGAAGACCGTATATTCAGCTTGGCTCATGCGGACGCCTTCGGGGACAAATCTGTTGCCGTGCGCATATTCAGGCGGCTGTGCAGCAATTCGAGCACCTTGCGATTCAGAAACTCGATGTGCGCGCGATCAATCTCGTTGATCGTGAGCGTGGCATCGCGAACCTCAGCATTGGGAAGTACCCCGCGTGCCTCCAGCAAGGATTTCTCCGCGTGATGAAAAAATTCAAGATTCTGCAGGCTGTATACGATTTGCGGCAAAACACCCTGGAACGTTTCATAGGCTTCGTCCTTTTTTCCGTTACGGGCGCCTTCCCAAACATTTTGCAGTATGTCCGAAACTGCCAGTCCCGGCATCACGCCACAAATTCCGGCATCGATCAATTCCAGCATATACATTCCGCCCCAGCCGTCTACCACGGCGACCGCCCCTTTTGTGCCATGGGCGATGGCTCGGACGCGTGCCGACATCAGCGGTTCTTCAAGCTTCAGATAGCGAAAATGCTTATGTTGATTGTTGAGCGATCGCACAAACTCCAGGCTGACGGTCGCCCCGCCTGGATTGAAGTCCTGGATGATGAGCGGAACGGCGATGGCCTCAAGAATTCTGTCGAAATAGCGAAGCAGGTCACGCTCCGGTAAGCCGAAAAGTCTTGGGACCGCGACGGAAATTGCCGAAGCTCCTGCGCGTTCAAGGTCGCGTGCCGTCTCGACTACATACGAAGTGGAAAGATGATTGATTTGCGCGACGACCGGGAGACGGCCGTTCAGAATACGGATTGCATGGCACACCAGTTCCCGGCGCTCGCCATCCCGCAGCTTGTAGAACTCGCTGGCGTAGGCCGGGAGACAGACGGCACACACGTGCGCATCGACTGCAAAGTTCAACAACGGTTCAAGCGCCGCCCAATCAATGCTGCCATCCGGGGCAAATGGAGTTGGAACGATTGGAACAACGCCATTGATCTCAAACATCGCTACGAACCTCCAGTCCGCGACGGCGCTGCTTTTCTTCGTATACCGTCACCAGGAAACAACTGATGAAAATGAGCACGCCGCCCGCAATCAGATTAGGAGTCAGCTTTTCACCCAGCAACGCCGCGGAGAACAGTACGCCGAACACCGGTAGCATGTAAACCGACAACGCTGCCCGCATCACCTCCACCGCCTGGATCACGGAAAAATACAGGATCATCGAAAGACCGAGACTGAAGATCGCTACGAGGATCAAGCTCCACCAGACGGAGGGGCCCAGATGTGCAAGTTGCCTCCAGTCGCCCCGGCCGGTTATCGCATAGATCAAAACGAGCTCCAGATCGGTCACGATGAAACTCCACACCAATACCTGTGCGGGAGAGAATCGCGAGAGGGCACGGCGGCTGAAGGAATTGTTGAACGCGCTTCCGGCGCAACTCGCCAGCACAAATAAATTTCCTGCCACGTATTCGATACTGAACAACTGCGCGTGCTGAATGTCTTTGATCGAAATGAGGCAGACGCCCAGAATCGCGATCGCAAACGATATCCAGCGCAGTTTCGTCATGTGTTCATGCAGAAAAAGCGAAGCGGAGATCGCGGTCAGCACGGGCACGGTCAAGGAGAGCACGCTGGCATTGGATGCCAGGGTTCGCTGGACGCCAAGAACCAGGCAAAGCTGCGCTGGAAGAACCCCCACCGTGCCAAGCAGAAACACATCCAACAGAATGGTGCGGTTTGCCGGCCGGAACAGGTCCAGGTTGAGTCTTGCGAAGGGCATTACCAGCAGGGTCGCAATCGCGAGCGGCAGCAGCGTCACCAGCACGGCGCTCAATTCGCTGGTGGCAATCCGCGCGCCCGAGAATTGAAACGCCCACATGGCATTGACCGCAAGCAGCACGGCGAAAGCCAGCATAGGTTTCCGGGCAAAAGGGCTGTTGGAGAACGCTGAAACGGTGTTGCTGTCCGAAGGTTGAGGGGCGGCGACTTCCATCTAGGAGACGATGCTACGGTCGCCCACGGAGCGCGTCAACCCGCAAAGGCCGGCGCGGAGATGCGGCGTTCATTACACTGGACAGAGATCGCGAATCCGTGGGCGAATCCCCAAGGCAACCAGAACCCCGATCAAAACCAGCAACAGCGATGCATGTTCAATAGGTTGCACGCAATATCTACGAGGCATATGTCGTTTGTTGCTTCGTCTCTCACGGGGCTATATTACGGGGCTATATTGGAGAACGTATGCTTCCGCAGCCGCTTAAGTCTCGGATCATTACGGGAGATTTGGGAAACGTTATCTCGGACAGCTATTCGATCAAGTTCCGCGTCTTGAAACGGCTGGCCGCCGCCCTATGTTTATCATTATTGGGGCTCGCAGCGGTCACGCACGTTTCGCGGGCGGCAGCCCTTCCAGGTGTTGCCGTTTCCATCAAGCCGTACCGGGTTTTACTTGTGGTGGATCGCTGGAGCGATCCTTCGGGACTTGTGGTAAACAGCAAGACCGACAACTTCCAACCTGTTGCCGCCCTGCTTAAAGCATGGTCCGTTCCTTTTGACATTTTGCAGTTGGATCAGCAGCATCTCGATGCCTCCTATCTGTTTCGCCGGTCAGGGAGCATTCGCTACGGAACCGTCGTCTGGGTGGCTGATCCCTCCTCCTACGGCACCCAGGATATTGCGTCGCTGGAACAGGCAACGCAGGCCGGAACCAGCCTGATCGCATTCAACTCCCGCTTTCTCGATCCCGTTCTTGAAAGGCTGCTTGGGCTCAAGTTCAGGGAGTTCTACACAGCGACGGACGACCTCCACTTGACTGGGGAGCACTACATTACCCGCGGCATCGGATCGGCAGAGGATAAAATGCCGCCCCAGAAACATGAGTATGCGGTCCGCTTATGGGTCCAGCCAACAAGCGCGAATGTTCTAATCACTCAGGGACAACATCCTGTTCTCACGGCGAATCAGATCGCGCCCGGAGTTTCCGCGGTATGGCTGGGTTCGCCCACGCAGCCGGAACTGGGCAGTTCAATCTTCTGGAGGAATCTTCTCTTTCGCTCGCTGGTTTGGACCATGGGGTATGCGGTTGTGCCCAATGTGGATTTTGATCACCGCATTATTTTCGAGCTTGACGATTGGGGAACAGCAGATAAAGGATTCCTCTCCTATTGGCGATATGTCGAGCCAAGCGCGGAGACGATTAGTCAATATCTGGTTGCGCCGTTGCAACAACATCACGCTGTGGCAAGCGCGATGGTGGACACAGGATACGTGGATCGCCAATCGAAACGGGTCGTGTCGCCGTGGACTCAGAAGTTCACTGATCTGTATGGACTGAATCAGGACTACGCATCGACTCGACAAGGCCTGAAACAGGCAGTTGCGGAAGGCTTGCTAAATATCGAAAGTCACGGATGGACCCATATGAACCAGGACCTGGAATCGCCTCCAGGACCATGGTGGACAGCGGATCTGGCGGGAGAAGGCTCTGTGGATGGCTGGTATGCGGAGTTCGACGACAAGCTGCGCGGCAAAGAAGTCCCCGCGGTCACGCAGATGTATCACATGAAAAGATCGCTGTCGGAGATACAGCAGGATTTTGGAGAGCAAGCGCTGGAATTCAAGCCCGGCAACAATTCATGGTCGAAAACCCAATTCAATAACACGGCGGAGCTGGCCGCGCGCGTCGGCTTTGGTCTTTTTCATGGCGACGATGCGACCTACTATCTCGACTCGTGAACGGGTTTTAGATATGGCGGGTGTCATTCCCGATTTCACTACCGGCTATGACATCCTCGATCGTCTCCATTCCGAGCGATGGCCCGATCATCCGGACGGTCCTGTCATCCTCGGATTTCACGACAGGGATATCGCTCTGGATCATGACTTCATGCAAAAGTTATTCTCTGCTTTGCCGTCCAACTACGAAACCTTAGGAACGAATGAATATATAGGAATGCTCCACACGCAAGTTAGCTCCTCCGCGAGCAATAACAATCTGCAATTAACCTTTGCTCAAGACAGCTATTACTGCACGTATTTCGCGACCCATTCCTCTTCGTGGCGGCTCTGGCTTTCCGACCCTTTGCGGCAGCAGTTGATGGTCTCCCAGACCGAAGTCTCGGTTGATAACAAACCGGGCCGTAAGATGAATGCGTCGGACTCCCAGCGCGAAATGATGATTATTGATCTTCCTCCCGGAGTGGGCAGCCACAACTGGGCGTTGATTCCGGCAACACACGGCAATAACCCATGAAGGGAGGTTTGTCATGGCGACCAACACTTCACCTTTGAAGATGGAAACGTCTACCGCCCGGGAGAAACTCGGCTCAAGCACAGCAGCATCATCTGGCACGGACCGCCTGGTCTCGCTCGATGTCTTCCGCGGCTTCACCATGTTCTGGATCGTTGGCGGTGGAATGCTGATGGTTGGTCTTGATGCGTGCGGTCATAATTTCCTCATCGATGCCATCGTCCGGCAACTGGATCACAGTCCATGGTTTGGATTGCGATTTTACGATTGCATCTGGCCCTGCTTCATGTTGATGGTGGGCGTTTCGATTCCGCTTTCAATCGCCAAGCGGGCTCTGACTGAAAGCTATCGCCGGCAGTTGGCGCATGCCATACAGCGTGCCGTAGTCCTGTTTCTCTTGGGCTCGATCCGCGAATCCGTTTCACTCGGTTCGCCCTATTGGGTGGAACTCAGCAGCGCGCTTCAGCCGATTGCAGTTGCGTATCTCGTAGCTTTCTTGGTCGCAAGAAGATCGTGGCGATTTCAGGCCTTGCTGGCGGGAATCATTCTGACCGCCTACGCTTTTGTGTTGGCCTTCGTGCCCGCGCCTGGAATCCGGGCGGGTTCTTATGTCCTCAACCACAACCTGGTGCATTCCGTCGATATCGCGGTCCTGGGTCAGAAACACTGGAACGTTTGGCCATTTCGAGATGAAGGGTGGGGAACAGTTCTGGTGGTGATCCCCGCGATTGCGACCACATTGATCGGGCTGCTCATCGGAGAGTTGCTGATGACCGCGCGTTCATTGGGCGCCAAGGCGAAAATCATCGCCGCCATGGGAGTGGGACTTCTTGCCGCCGGATTCGCTCTCAGTCCGGTTATCCCCATCGAAATGAAAATGTGGACCACCTCGTACGGCCTCGCAAGCGCCGGCGTCGCTTGTCTTGAATTTCTATTCTTCTTCTGGCTGGTCGATATCGTTCGCTACCGAAGGTGGGGCATCGTTTTTGTGCCATTTGGAATGAACGCCCTCTTTATCTATGTGCCAACCAGCCTTATATCGATCAGGGCAGGAACGGATATCTTCACGCAGCCCATTGCAGTGCATCTGGGCAGCGCTGGGCTTCTCTTTGAGGCGCTCGCCGCACTCGCCTTGGAATGGCTGATTCTGTTTTGGATGATGAAGCGGAAAATTTTCGTGAAGGTTTGAACGCGAGCACGCGCGGGAGCGATAAATTTATGCCAAAACATTTCGCACGAACGCTTTTCTTCATTTCCGTTGCTCTGCTAATGCCGGCCGCGGACGCGGGTGCCGGCAGAACGGGTACCCAGGGCAAAGTGCAATGCCGATGAAATTCACTGGACAATTACAGGGCCGACATCGGTTACCTTCGACTGGCGAGGCGCCGCCGATAAGATTCGATATGGAGCGACTATTGGTTATGGGCATGTCGGAACCGGAGAGATTCCGAAGCCGCTGCCCTTTTCGTCTTCTGGCCCGTTTCGCCAGGTTCCTCTGACGGCGCTGAAGCCCAACGCTCTATACCACTACTCGATTGGAACCTGTCCGATCATACCTTCAGGACTCCGCCTCCACCAGGAAGCTCAAATTTCATCATCGACGCCGAAGGTGACATCGGCGCCTCCAACAATTACAAGGATGTGCTACCGGATCAGCAGTTAATTGCGGCACACCTGCCTGCCGCCGTGCTGGTTTTGGGAGATCTGACCTATGCAAATCCAAATGGTCAGGCATCCGTCGATCAGCACTTCAATGACATGATGGTCTGGTCGCAGGACATCCCGTATATGCCGGCATGGGGCAATCACGAATGGGATGTGCCACCACAATGACGATTTAAGAAATTACAAGGGACGCTTTGGATTGCCCAACCCGCAGACATCTCCGGGCGCTCCGAATTCAGGATGCTGCGGCCAGGATTGGTCGTGGTTCGATTACGGGAATGCGCGCTTCATCGCATACCCGGAGCCGTACACGTTCCAAAACATGGGCCGACTGGTATATGAAGACGAATCGACTGATGGATGAGGCCCAGCGTGATCCAAATATTACCTTCATCGTGACCTTTGGCCACCGCGCGCCTTATACCTCCGGCTACCACCACAGCGATTTGGATTTGCGGCATTATATCGCCAGACTCGCGGCAAAACATAAAAAGTATGTGCTGAACGTGAATGGCCATAGTCATGACTACGAGCGCAGCTATCCGGAAAATGGCGTTGTGAGCGTAACGGCGGGAATTGGCGGGTCCGAGCTTGAGGAACTTAACACGGCCTGCCTCTTCCGCTTGTGCCCGAAACCTTCCTGGTCCGCATTCCGGGCCATGCACTTCGGCATCCTTCAGATGCGCTTCACGCCGACAGTAATCGAGGGCTCCTACATTTGTGGCCCAGCGGGCGGCGGCAAGAACGACATCAGTTGCACGTCGGGCAGCGTGGTCGATCGCTTTACAATCCGCGCCGCGGAGAAGTGAGATTCGATCTCAAGGAACTCTAAACGCGGATCGGGTCCGTGTCGGGCTAGAGTAGTTCCACGATAGGTGCTACGGCGAATTCGTGCTTGTTTCAATTGCTGTTGAGATCGCTCCCGCATCGAAGAGCCCGTGCCGGAACAAACTATTCTTTGAACTGAGCAACATTCATCGACTTGTGCGGAGAAGTGCAGGATGCGTCTGATCCGTTTCGGACCTCAAGGCAGAGAAAAACCCGGGGTGTTGCTTGATGGGAAACGCAGGGATTTGTCAGCGCACTTTCAGGATTGGAACACGCTGTTCTTCGCTGAATCTGGGTTGCAGAGACTCTCGGCACTTCTGAAAACGGATGAAGCAAGTCTTCCGGAGGTCAGTGAAGGCGACCGTTGGGGCTCTCCTGTTGCCAGACCCGGCAAAATCGTGTGTGTAGGACTGAATTTCTCGGATCACGCCAAGGAATCCGGGATGCCCGTGCCGACAGAACCAGTGCTGTTTCTTAAGGCGGCCAACACTGTCGTAGGCCCGTTTGACGACATCCTTATCCCGCGCAATAGCAAGAAGACCGATTGGGAGGTTGAACTCGGCCTGATCATCGCACGCGAAGCCCGCTACCTCGATTCCGTCGGTGACGCAGCTGCCTGCATCGCCGGATACTGCATTTCGCACGATGTCTCCGAACGCGAATTCCAACTGGAGCGCGGCGGACAGTGGAGCAAGGGAAAGAGTTGCGACACATTCAACCCGCTTGGACCTTGGCTGACAACTGCCGACGAATTGCTGGATGTTTCGAAGTTGCGAATGACGCTCAGGGTGAACGGTCAGTTGATGCAGAATGGCAGCACAAAAACGATGATCTTTCCGCCCGCACATCATTGTTCACTACATTTCGCAATTCATGACGCTCGAGCCAGGAGACCTAATCTCGACCGGCACACCCCCAGGAGTCGGCTTAGGCATGAAGCCGCCTCGCTATCTTGAGCATGGCGATATTGTCGAATTGGAGATTCAGCATCTGGGGAAGCAACGACAGAGCTGCAGGCAGGTATGAGCCAAATTCGCGTGGTCTTGGCATCTCTACGCACACGTTTTCCGTTCGAGACATCTCCCCGAAGCGCGATAGCCTTCCTGCCAGTTTTGTGAGGCGCATCCCCGGGTGCATCGAGGTCGTCCGCTCGTCATTTTCTGCGGCTGAGCCTGCCTCGCTTACCCCTTTTTGCCCGAAGCAGCAAGTGACCGACGCAGTTGGGGATTATGAGCGAAATGGTGACCTTACGCCAACTGACACTCCGCTTGTTTCGTCAGCAGCCGCCTGTTCGGATACTGCCGACAATGAAAAATGTATTAGTTGTCGTTACTCCGGACGGCACAAGATCAAGTCCATACTTGCATTGATCGTGTTTGAAAGCACCTTGGTATTTGCATTGAATCTCCGATGGCGTTCACTTCGGGCACCCGATAGCGTCCACCGACGAGCTGCGGATCGAATGCCAGGTCGGCCATCCCGCGACGATTCGAGCACTGACCTATCTGCTGTCCCTGGGGATCTCTGTGATGGCAGTCACTGCCTGCAGTGCCACGCTTAGCTTATTCCTTGGTGAAGGATCACCGTCTTGAAGGGCTGCCAATCGTAATCGCGGGCGGTGTGTTTGCAAGGAGGTTCCCATGGATGAACAAGGCGAGGTTACCCGTCGCGAGTTCCTGAAGACTGCCACCACGGCGACCGCAGTCCTTGTGTTACCCCGTCTTAGTGAAGGTGCGAGCCAGCCCGGCGTTGCTTCTTCGAACAGTACGGTGAATTACGGCATTATCGGCACTGGAACCGAGGGGTGCACCCTGCTGCGAGAGTTGACACGAATTTCCGGGGCGCAATGCGTCGCCACTTGCGACATTTATCCTCCCAATCAAAGAAAGGCATCGAGACCGCCGGGTCGAATCCTCAACTCTACGAAGACTATCGCCGACTCCTCGACCGCAAGGACATCGACGCCGTGCTCATCGCAACGCCCCTCGACCTGCATGCCTCGATGCTGCTCGACACGCTTTCGGCGGGCAAGCACGTCTTCGTCGAGAAGAGCATGTTTTTCAAGGAAGAGGAGGAAATCCCCATTCGCAAAGCGGCAGCCGCCCACCCCAAGCAGGTGGTCCAGGTTGGCTTGCAGAGGCGCTCGGACGCTCTCTATCAATGCGCCATTGATATGATCCGCGCTGGTGCCGTGGGCAAAGTGATGTTTGTTCGAGCACAATGGCACCGCAGTAGTGATTGGCGGCGGCCCGGTGCCCGACCCAAAGTACGAACGCCTAATCAATTGGAGAATGTACCGGGAGTACTCGGGCGGGCTCATGGCAGAACTTGCTTCTCATCAGATCGACGTGGCCAATTGGGCCATCGGTGCTGAGCCAATCTCGGTGGTAGGCACAGGCGGCATCGACTACTGGAAAGACGAGCGGGAGACCTGCGATAACGCGCAGACCATCTTTGAATATCCGGGCGGTCAGAAGCTAGTGTGGAGCCCGATTCTCTGCAACGCTCACTACGATTTCAACGAGCAGATTATGGGTGATCGGCGGACCATCGAGATCACCCTTGGCAAGGGGTTGTTCTACACCGAACACGTAGCCAAGGTGAGCCAGGACGCCACCAAGGAGAGCTGATGCGCGGGTGCCACTGTAACTGAGCTGGCAAAACAACAAGGTCTGACAATTTTCCCCGAGACGGTGCCTCCCAACGAGGGTTTCTTCGCGCGGGAGCACCGCTATGCTGGAGAGTGGCTCATGCGGCACGGCTATACGACCATACCCGAAAACGATGCTTGGTATGAGGAGCTTGACGAATTTCATCGCCAGCGTGCGAGATAGCAAACCCGTGGCCTGCGGCCTGGACCAAGGGATTGCAGATGCGCGTGCGGTGATTTATGACCGGACGGAAGGTTTTCTGGCCCAAGACAATCGGTTGAGAATCGCAGCCGATTAATTCGGGTAGCGAAAGGAACCCCCTTGCGAGGGTGGCTGCAAAAGGAACGGCCAGCTTTTGGCCGGGACTGCTGGCAGGACTCTCCAATCCTTGCCGCTCCGCGTGGCCTGCAGCCCGCAGGTCGCGAGGGCCGCGACGTGCTCGTACCTTGCGCGCGCAATGTCTCTAACGAACTCAAGCGTTATGAAGCCTCTCACACATCGATGGGCACAGAGTTTACGGTGGTCGCTTACGGTCAAGATGCGAGGCTCCTGGCCGAGACCGTAGAGGAGGTATTCCAGGAGATTGACCGCATCGACGAGCAGATGAGCAACTACAAACCCGGGAGCGAACTCTCCCTGATTAATCGGGAGGCGGCTTCCCGCGCCGTGCGCGTAGAGCCGAGTCTCTTTGCGCTTATCCAGAAGTCGCTCCAGTACAGTGAGGACACGGGTGGGGCGTTCGACATCACAGTTGGTCCGCTCATGAAGACCTGGGGCTTCTTTCGCGGAGAGGGACGAGTGCCGAGCCCCGTGCCGAGCCCCCAAGAGCTTCACGCTGTACTGGCACACGTTGGTTATCAGCACGTCAAGCTCGATCCCGCCAACCGTACCATTCACTTCGATGTCCCTGGCATCGAGCTGGACTTGGATGGAATTGCAAAAGGCCATACCGTTGATCGCGCGGTCAGCATCTTGCGGGAGAATGGCGTCACCGTCACACTCGTTTCCAGCGGCATGAGCAGTATCTACGCTCTGGGAGCCCCGCCGAGACGAAGAGGGCTGGAAGATTATCTTGCGCGATCCTTTCGATTCCACTGTGCCCGCTGATGTGGTCTACCTGAAGAATTTCTCCGTGCCGACGTCGGGCAACTACAACAAATTTTTCAGGCTCAGCGGAAAAACCTATTCTCATATCATGGATCCACACACCGGAATGCCGTGGAAAACATGTTGTCAACGACGGTCTTCGTGGCTAACGCCGCTCATAGCGACGCACTATCCAAGCTATACGTGCTCGGGGTGGAAGGCAGTCGGCGGTTCACGCACCCTAACATCCAGGCGCTCTTCTATCTTCCCGTGGGTTCGGAGAAGCAATTCAAGCGGGTCTTGCTTCAGTCAGACTCGTACAATCTGCCCCCGGATACGCTGGTGAAAATATTACGGTGATTGGCTGCACCGATTTGAACGAAAATACTTCGCATAGCAAACCGCAGCAGACGCGACAGGGTTCATTCTATGGCATGCCATCGAAGCCAAGGTCATGCGACTGGGATTGTGGATTCTACTCGCCACCGTCGGCACACCGACGGCCGAAGTACCGCAACCATCCGGAGTGGGCGGCACTAGATCAGGAAGGAAAGTTGAAGATTACGGAAACAGAGAACTAGTGACCATAGTTTCATAAACCTTCCTCCACATTTGTTTAGGCCCGACCGTAGCCAGTTTCTTACGGCGCGGTTTCCGTTTCCGTCAAACTAAGGCCTGCCGAAAGAACTCCCGGCTGGCTTTGCCGTCCTTCTCGAAAGAGCCTTGACCCTCGATCGAAATTCCGCCCGAGTAGCCGATTTTCTTCAGATACCCAAAGAACGCGGCATAGTGATCGTCTTCCACTAGATCGTGCGGCCACACGCGGCCATGGGGATTGGCGAAGTGCAGGTGCACTATCTCGCGTCCCCCAATCTCAATGATCCGCGGGTCTTCGTTCTCTTCCCGCAGGTGGAAGTAGTCGATGATCATTCGGATGTTGGGGTGCTTCACCCGGCGCACCATCTCCAGAGCCTCGGCGCCGGTGTTAAGGATGTTGCTCTCCTGGTGTCTTAAAGGCTCGATGGCAACGATGACGTGAGAGCGGCGTGCTATTTCACCCGCCATCTCGAGGAAGTGCGGCAATCTGATCCCGGGCCTGCTCACGGGAAAATCCTTCCGGCACGTTGCGGGAACCGGCGCTGCCCCATACCACGATGGAAGCACCGAGACGCCGGCAGCGGGGCAGACACCCCTCGAGATATTCCTTCAAGGTAGAGGTTGGGACTTCGGGGCCAACCACTTTCAAGTCAGGACGACGGATTAAACTATTGAAGGCATGGCAGCGGAGCGGCGAGGCGAGCACGGTATCGGAGAATTCGCGAAACTGATCTTCGCTCATGGCCGCGATTTCAGCCGCGCCCGGTTCTACGTAGTCGAACCCATACTTCGCCGCGCCCACGACGTCGCGGGTACAGACTCCGACCTTTACTGGCTGCGCCCGGCCCCAGGCGGCCGGGCATGCGAAGGCGGCTGCAGCACCAGCCAGGAATGTTCGGCGTGTCACCATGAGCAGTGCAAAAATTTACACTTCTTCCGGCACCACATACGGCGCGCGATAGGTGCCGCGCAGCATCTTGGTGGCTTCTTCATCGCCGATGACCTGCTCCTGCTCCGGATCGAATTTCAAGGTGCGACCCAGACGGTAGGAGGTGTTGGCCAGGTGCACCAGAGTGGTCGAGATGTGACCTTCCTCAATCGGACAATGGAGATCTTCGGCGCGCCGGCTGCGAACGCAATCGATGAAGTTTGCCCAGTGATCGCCGGATGCTTTGCCGGACGGCCCAGGCTCGACCTGATCCGTGAGCCAGGTCTTGTAGGCATCGTATCCATCGATTGCCAGGTAACCGTTTGATCCGTAGAAGATATTGCCGATGGTGTTGGTGTTAGCATCTTTCGGGCCCAGAACTGTTTATCCTCGGGTTTCTTGGTCAGGCCCGCGGGTGGAATGCCACCGGCGCCATAGGCGTTGGTGCCGATCTCGGCCTCGTGATTGGTGATCCAGTGCCGTACTTCGAGCTCCATCATCTTCCGTTTGCCCTGCGGTTCCTCAAAGGCGAATGTGGCGTTCAGCGTGTTGGGTGTCTCCTGATCATCGTCAAACATGAAGTGCCCGCCCATGGCGGAAACCTGAACCGGGAAACGCACCCCCAATCCCCAGCGGGCAATATCGATTTCGTGTATGGCCTGATTGCCGATGTCACCGTTGCCGGTATCCCAGATCCAATGCCAGTTGTAGTGAAATCGATTGCGGGTGAAGGGCTTCATCGGTGCGGGACCGGTCCACAGGTCGTAGTTGACGCCCGGCCGGCAACCGCTTCCGGCTGCGCATGTCCAATGCTGGGCCGCCATTTGTAGCAGAGTGCGCGGGCCAGATAGGTATTGCCTATGGTGCCGTCGTTTACGCGCTTGATGGCTTCGATCATGCCGGGATTGGAGCGCGACTGGCTCCCATGCTGGCATATTCGGTTGTACTTCTTCACCGCCCGCACTAGTTGACGCCCTTCAAACCAGTTGTGCGAGCAGGGCTTCTCCACGTAAACATCTTTGCCGGCCTGGCAGGCCCAGATCGCCATCAGCGAGTGCCAGTGATTGGGAGTGGCGATGGAAATGGCGTCAATATCTTTGTCCTCAAGCAGCCTGCGGATGTCGCCGTACGATTTCGGCCTGGCCAGCCCCATCTTTTCCGCGTCACCGAGACGCTGGTTCAATACGCTTTCGTCGACATCGCACATGCCAGCGATTTCGGTTCCAGGAACGTTGGCGAAGCCCTTGAGATGATCGTTGCCGCGACCTCGGAGTCCACAAATTGCCAGCCGCACCCGATCGTTGGCGCCAAATATTCTGCCTCCCAGCGCAAGGGTCGCCGCGCCCACGGTCATAGCTCTTCCTGTCGTCTTGAGAAAATCACGTCGATCAATTTCCATAGTGCCGCCTTCGTACAAGGATATTTCTGCAGGCCGCATCATATCGCTTTCCACGAATAGACAGGCGAAACGTACGCGGGAGTCCCCTCGCTTTTTCGCCTTAAGGACGGTCGGCTGAACCAGGGCGCCTGAATATCGCCAGCTTGAAGGACAGCCTGTTATTTGGCGTGACGGCTCACGACCCGCTGACTTTCTGACGAATCCGAGCAGGTTCTTCCGGGAGGTCACGCTATTGCGGCAAGCGCGAGCATATTTGACGAGAAGTTGCGCGAACGGGACCTTGGCCGCGATTTGGAATCGGCTAGAAGGTCATTCTCAGCCCAAACAAGGGGGAGTGGGTTGCGCCAGATCAACGAAAGTTTGAACGTCTCATAACCCAGAGGTCCGTGGTTCAACTCCCTCCGCTATAAACTTCGCCCGCGTTCTGACTCAGCCTTGGACATGGATCGTACGCCCCGGCGCTGGAGAATTGTCCATTCCGGAAGCGGTTTTCATAGATGCCATCAGTTTCGTTCAAAGCTTCTCGCCGGCAAAATGTAATCACCGGAATGCCCATGTGTTCCGACTGAACTCGCTACGTGGTGATTCAAATGGTTTACTCGGGTCAGGGTGCTAACTTTGTGCTAATTCGTTTAGGGCTGCAGATTCCAACATCGAAGGAGGTCATCTCGGGTGCGCCCCCAGCCGAGTTCGGTGAAAAGACGAGTGTAGTGATTAACGCCAGCACACGTTCAGGTCAGGGTCTCACGACACCGACCGGCAGCGTCACGACCAGCTATGGCAGTTTCGGGACATCGACGGTTGGTATCAACGTCGGCTACGGCGGCCCGAAGTGGGGCAACTTTATCTCGGCAAGCGGTTTGAATACGGGACGATTCCTCGACCCGCCAGAGTTCACCGTTATCCACGCGAAGGGCAATGAAGAAAATGTCTTTGACAGGGTTGATTATCTCAAGCCAGCGATCAAGGTACTCGTCGAGTGTGATTTTTGCGACCGGACGAAATATATACCCCTTCTTGGCTCGGGAGCTCGACTGTCGACGAAAATGTTGGACCAACTTTGGAGACAAGTCTGGGACCGGTGAAGCTTATACTGGGCGGCGGGCACAAGAATGAACACCAGCCATGACAGTGTTTTTCAGCGTAATCGCCGATTGGCGGCACCCGATGGATCAGGCAGCGTCATCGCAAGATTTCGTTTTTGCTTCTCTCTGTGCTAGTTTGTGAATCCTCTGGTGAGCCGCTGCTGCGCTCGCAATAAAAGTGGCCGAAATGAGGTCAATATTGAAAAGAAAACGCCTAACACAGATCGTTCTGGTGATCGTGGGGCTGTTGAATCTGTCGATAATCTATTTTCTATATACGGACCTGCGGCATTCCAGCTGGCTTTTGGATCGGAAGAACGAGGTCGAGCCGATGTTTCTGAGTTTCTTTATTCCGGTCGGGGTCTTTCTACTCATGGCCGCAAGGAGACCATCTGAGCATCGCTCGATGATTGCTCTAGCAGCTTGGTGGCACATCTCCCATGGCATGGTGATGGCCATTCAAACCGTGGAAGCTTGGAATCACGGCGTCCACAGGAACTTTACTGATGTGATCGTATTCCTTGTGATCGGAGTCGTCCTGTTAGTGCTTCTGCCAGCAAAACGAGAGGCAGTCGCGACAGGAGTTGCGTGAACGAGCGCAGAAGCCCCACACTCTGTTTTCTAACACTTGCGCATTCACGTTGAAGCGGCAGCCTTTTCGCGTCCTCGAGAAGTCGGTTTTGCGGAGGGTTTTCTAACGTTCGGGAAAAAAGCCTTAACTAGCCCTAGATCCATGGTGATTTTGTAAAAGATGAAGGCCTGATACCGTTGCGGTGATAACAAGGTCTCTTCTAAGTCATTGGGATTCATTCGCTGGCTGAGAACGCTGGATTCTCCAGAGGCCCGATAGCGGGATTCTATCCAATGTCCGAGCCTGCTCGCCGGCAGCCCACGGAAAAACAGAACAGCGGTCGTTGAAACCGTCGTAACCGAACTTAAATCTGTATTCGCGCTTGCGTTCACGGAATGGAGTAGTTCCTGGTTGGTTGCCCAGCCCGAGGCTATCGGCCTCGGCGTGACGTCCGTCAATTCCCTTCTCTCTCATGCTCCCCCTTTCTCCACAATTAGGACATCGCTGCAGGAAAGCAATAACCTGACGCTTGTTCTCCAACATTTATTCCCCGTACTGGGCGCCTTTAGAACACAATTTGTGCCTAGATTTGTGCCCACGAAGAGCAATTCACGGGCAGATCATCCCAACCACAGAAAGGAAAGCCATGCAGAACGGAAGCGTGATACCTTTGGGTTTGATTGCAGGTTTCGTGCTTTTCGGCTACGCGAGGACGTGGCCACAAGAACATGTGTACCGTCGAACCAGTACCAGACCGCAACTATGTGAATGGAGCCGTCCTGATTCTCAGTTGCAAGCGACTATTACCGCTCCAGCGCTGACCTGTGGGATTTACGTCTCGCCGCACAACCCTATCTGTTGGGCGGACGCGGATCGAGCATGCTTATAATTTTGCAAAGTCGACTTCAAGAGATCGCCCTGGTGGTGCGCAGGCTTTTTGCCTCATTCGGAGGTACGAATGAAATTGTGGACTCGCAATTGTCCATTCCTTCTCCTTCATTGGTGTTCTGGCGACGGCCCAGTACCCTCTCCAATCTTCTGCGCCTGCTGAGCCGCAAACCGTTTTGGAATTTGATACCGGCGGCTGAGTCCTCTCCACTCCCACGGTCGTGGGTGACTCGCTCGTCGTTGGGTCGTGCACCGGCATCATTCGTGCCTGCAAGAGCGACTTCTGGACCACGTCTTCGGCGTCCTCCCGATTTCGAGTTATGGCCAGCGCCAAGGCCAAGAGCCTTCCTTGGCACGGACTCACCAATCGGGCAAACGCGTAGGAGTCTCCTTCTTTGCTCGCTTTCACGAGTACGGAGTCTGCATTTGCAGTCTGCTCGCTCAATGCTTCAACCACCCTACAATTCCGTTGCATGGTTTCCACTCTCCTATTTCCGCATTCCGTGCGCCTCTTTGAAATAGTTCATTCGTACTCGTGAGAGAAACAAGCATCATGTTGGGCAGATCCAGAAAGTGCATGCACGACAGAGTTTCCGTCGTTCGTCTCTAACTAATTGTTTTCCGTGACTCGGCGGCGTAGCCGGCGCCACTACCCGTGCTGGGAGCCTGCAGCAGCGACAGGACCAAGATGCAACCACACTTGCTGGCCGCGGCTACTCGACAGTCGGCCCGATGGCTGGTTCGGCGGCTTATCCTCTACCAGGACAGCAACATTACGAATGCGGCTGCGGAATTCTCCCGGGAGCGAGTCGAGTGCCTCCTCGACCACCTTGACGAAATGTTGACGCTTCATCCTTCTCACCCACTGAAATGCATAACCGACGCCCACGACCCCCTCGCAGCGGCCTGTCCATTTTCTCACTGACGGAGATAAGGGAGGACGCAGTCAAGAATTGAACGACAAAAGGGAGCGAGTGGTCATGGAAACACCGAACGAACGCAATCCCGAAGAAAATTCAGCCGAGGCGGAAGCGCACATTGCAAGCGCTCACCAGATTCTAAATGCGTTGCAAGAGAAAATCGGAGAGCATCCAGACATCGGAGCCCATCACGAAGCTGAAGATGGCGCTGAATGCTCTCGCCGTACGGACAGGCGGGTTGCTGTAAGGAGGGGACGGGGTACACGTATCTGAGGTGGTCGGCGGATCACTGTTGATGAATCGCGATTGTGCCCATTAATTCCCAGTCGTGAGCACAAATGTGGACATGCTAAGTCACCCTGAAAAAAAGCGCCCGAAACTCTTTCGAGTAACGGACGCTTCGTTGAACAGCCCTCCCCCAAGTGCTGCTCAATTCCATAACTAGCCCTAACCACCAACTTCGTGAATTGCTCCTTCGTGCCAGTGGCGGCCGTGCTGTGCTTCAAATCTTAAGATCCGATGAAGCGACTATCAAGCTGATTGGAGAGGGGGAGTTTGATTGAGCACGCAACCGTCGAGCCCGGAGACGAACCGCTCTCTCCTGCGAACCTCGCGAAGACGCAGAACATGGTGGGGGCGTGGAAGAGGATCCTCGGGAGGGCGAAGAAGCACCACCTCCGAGTGGCATTCGGGACGGATCTGCTGTTTGATTCCGCCGGTACCCGCAAAGGGGCTTTTCACAAATCTACAGCAACGTGGAAGTGCTAAAGATCGCTACGTCTGGAAATTGCGAGCTGTTTGCTCGAGCGCCAAAAGAAACCTCTACAAAAAAGCTAAACCTCCTTCAGGAAGGAGCCCGGACTGACATGCTGTTGGTCGACAGCGATCCTACGAACGACATCCACGTGCTGGCGGACCCTGAACGTAACTTCGTAGTGATTATTAAGATCATCAGTGCTGGACCCCTGCTTAGTTTGGAAGGTTCATTCAATCTCTTACCTGATGATGCATCGCGACGTTGAGCCGAGTCTCACTCAGGTCAAGCTCATGTTCCATCTCGCGTAGCACTCCGTCGTCGATACGCCGCTTATCGCGCAACAGCAAGATGGTTTGACGCTCCTTGTGCAGAAGCTCCCGAGAGAGATCAAGGTAGCGAGCGTGATATTCATGCTCGGGTCGATCCCGATCGCCTGGGGAATCTCCCAAGGCTGCCAACCGGTGTTTATAGTGTTGCTTCAAATCATCGTACAATCCCTCAAAAACAGGCAGGTCGGTTCGGCTGCGACCTTCGAGATACTGCAGGGCCGCTTCCAAAACGGCTCGACGGGCTTCCGCCTCTTGACTATGCTGGCCCGAAGCGTCGGCGAAACCAAGCGCGCGGATGAGTGGTGGAAGGGTCAGGCCCTGCAATACGAGCGTCACCAGGATGACGCAAAACGTGAGAAACACGATCAGGTTACGGTGAGGGAACGAAGATCCACTCGCGACAACCTCTGGCAATGATATAGCAGCTGCGAGCGCAACGACCCCGCGCATTCCGGTCCAGCCGATTACGAATAGCTCACGAGTTCCGGGTCGCTCCTCTTTCTGACGGAGAAGGTGAGTGTGGATGAAATAAGACACACGTGCGCTGGGAAAAGTCCAAAGCAAGCGCAAAAGAATAATCAGCGCACTAAACAGGCCGCCGTAGAGAAGAAGATTGGTTATTGGGATGCCTTCAGTCTGGCGCAACACGTAGGGCAGCTGTAAACCGATTACCACGAACACGACTCCGTTTAAGATGAAGACCAGCGACTCCCAAACCGCGTTCGCTTGCAAGCGCACCTGAGGAGAGAAAAAACGCGAACTCTTGTGGCCTAGATAGAGTCCGGCGGCAACCACAGCGAGTACGCCGGATCCGTGAATCGCTTCAGCCGCGAGGTACGCCGTATACGGAACAAAGATACTCACCGCGATCTCGATCGGAGCATCGTTGATTCGGTGTTCAAACCACTCGACGATGCGTCCCAGGATTAAACCCACCGCGATACCGGCGACAATCAGATACACCAGACGCAAAACACCCGAGGAAATCGTGGGTGTTTGGCCGTAGACCACGATCGCTATGGCGAACTCGAGGGCAAGCAAACCGGTTGCGTCATTCACTAAACTCTCGCCTTCGAGCACATCTACAATTCGCTTCGGCAATCCGACTCGCTTCGCGATTGATGTGGCAGCGATTGTGTCGGTCGTTGCAACCACTGCGCCGAGAACAAAACCGATACGCCAATCAAAGCCCGGGAAGAGCCAGGAAGCGACTGCGGCAACTCCCAGCACGGTGAACGCAACCAAGCCGATTGCCAATGAAGCAACGCTCACAAGGTTGTGGCAGAAATCTCTCCACGACGTGAGCCACGCAGCGGAGTAGAGCAGCGGCGGAAGAATGACGAGAAAGACCAACTGCGGGTCAAGTGTGATCTTCGGGATGTGGGGCACAAATCCGAGCAGAAGTCCGGCGATGACAAGAACGATTGGATAAGGCGTCTTGAGCTTTTGTGCCAGCGCCGCAAACGCGACGACAAACAGCAACAAAAGAAGCAAGATCAATTCTGCTGCGTGGATGCCCGTGCTTGGCATGATATGTTTAACGATAAGAAATGCCTGCGTTCGTCTTTAGGGGCCTTCAACCGGTGGCGAAGTTACACCCTGCTCTATTTGTCTCCTGGCAAGGGCGCAAGCCGATAGTAAAGCAATAGTTGCTTAGGCCCCGGCGGATCCTGAGCCCAACAGACAGGCCCGACGTCGATGTGGGAACCGTTCACGGCTCGCCATTGGACTCTTCCCTGCGGGTCTCGCAGGAGGAGTTCCAGTTTGCCGGTACCGCCACGCCAGCCGGTTGGCTCATTCGTGGCACCAATTATGGTAGACCCCGCAGGGTAGCTGTCGGTGACCGGTGCGTCGTGCACCGCTGGCGGAGCACAACCAACTACGGTACCGTCGGCCATAATGGCAAGTGGCAGCCCCCAAATCGTTCCGCCGGCATCGCGGAACAGGCCCAGTCGATCTCCGGTCCCCATTGATTGGCGGTCGGGTGGTTGCCCGCCGTGATAAGCGGACCGAATACGGCTTCTATCTCGGTCAAGGGAACGTACCGTGCTCGCGGTCTATCCTGGTGTGTAGAACACGCGGCGAGAAATAAGGCGATAGCCGCCAACCATCCACGATGCGGTTTAGGGACGAAGAATTGCGGTACGTCGTTGTGCATGCGCTGATGTTAACTCAGATGGGCGCCGCCAAAGCACTTCAGAAGCCACTTTGGCGGGGGTGCTAGATAGATGCCATTCATTCTCTGCTTACCGTCTTGCCTCAGTCGGCCTCGGCGTGTTCGCCGCTTACGTCGCAGTCTTTGGGATGCTTTTCACTTTCAGCCGTCCCGCGCAGAGTGAACCGGCCCGGCGACGCTGGTCTTGGTTCCCACACAGACTCAAGCCAGCGGCGATTAGGCGGCTGACACGGAAACAGCCAGCTTCGGCTGTCTCCAAGTCCCGCCCGGATCTGCAAACACATCGCCTTTAGAAGTAGATTTTGGCGCCTAGTTGAATTACGCGAAACCCTCCCGGCCCCGTGCCATAAGTATCGGAGAACGTTCCCCAATTGTCATTCTTCGTGATGGTCAACGGATCGGTGGGACTGGCGTAAGCCCAGGGACCCGTCACATTCGCCCCGTAATTCTTGTCCTGGAAATTGGGGTGATTGAAAACGTTGAACGCCTCCAGTCGAAGTTGGATATAGCGCGCTTCATTCTTCCCCAGCGGAATATTCTTGAACAAAGACATATCCCAAGTCTGCATGCCTCCGTTGCGCAATATGTCGCGGGATCCACGCCCGGGAGAGGCCAATGGTCGGCAGCATCGGGTTCCCATGCGCGTCCAGCGTGTAGTAGAACGGTAACGCCCCATACTGGTCCGAGCCGGTTACGCTACCCGGCGGGAATGAAAAGCTGTTGTTCAAATCAACCGGCGTTCCCGTCATAACCTGCGTGATCCCGCTCAACTCGTAGTTGTCCGTAATGTAAGAAAGCCACTTCGGTCCGCCGAAATGCTTGGTGACATTCGGGAGATCGTAAACATAGTTGGCCGCGAACACATGCGTGCGATCCCACCCCGCCGTCCGGTAATCGAGTAAAGCGTTAAACGGGTCCTGCGTATCCTGATCAGAATTGGCGGTGGTCAGCGACTTCGACCAGGTGTAGACCAAGCCGAAGGTCAGCCCCTTGCTGAAGCGCCGTTGCAATGAGGCTTGCAGCGCGTTGTAGTTCGAGGTCCCATTAAATTCCAGGTACGGAATCTGTCCGTAGCCTTTGTAAGGCACCAGAACCGAAGAAGTGAAATTGTGGTATCCGAAAGTGCAGAATCCGTTGAAGTTGTATCCAGCCGCAGCATATTGCGGTTGCAGGCCCGGTTGGACGTCAGGTACCACTCCCCCCGGGAATACGGGCTGAGCTGGGTCCCCATTATCCATGCAATTTGGATCCTGGTTGGCCTTCTGGAACGCCGCTCCATAGGGTATAGCGTTGATGTCGCGTGATGTTACCAGGTGACGAGACAGCGAGCCCACATAAGCTAAATCCAGCGTGGTGCCCGAGGTGAGTTCTTGCTGTACGCCAAGGCTGAAGCTATACACCGTGGGTATTTTGCCATCCCGGGCAGCGCCCAGAACATTGCCCAACACACCGTTCCCGAACGATGACTGCAACGTCGGGAGGTCGGCGATATTGCCCGAACCCACGGTCGCCGTCTGGACCAGGGCGGGATTATTGAACACTGTATTGAAAATCAAATTGCCTTGCGTTCGATCGTGAGTCATGCCAAAACCGCCGCGCAAGATCGACCTGTGCGTCCCGAGAAGATCATAGGCAAAACCGAAGCGCGGTTCTGCCATAATGCCCCGACTATCCCATCCTCCCTTCGGAATTTGGTTTTGATTTGCGAACCTCATGCCGTTCAAAGGATCTCCACCGTCGGCGGTGATGATATTGCCGCTGTTAGGATCAATCGTGACGGCATTGGCGGGGTTGTACGCCAATGGATCGAAGAGAGCAACCTGGTTGTTGGCGTCATACTGCGGCGGAATCCACACAAACCGCATGCCATAATCCAGCGTCAGACGGGGACGAATCTTCCAGGTATCTTGCACGTAGAACTCAACCTGGTTGTAGCGGAACTTGCCCAGCGGCCGCGCCGTTGATTGATCAAAGCCGTCGAACTGTCCCAACAGGGCACTAGCCAGCGGGTCTCCGCACGTCGTATTCGCAGGACACGGGGAGGGAGCGGTTGGGCCCAGGCCAAACGTGAACTGCCCGTTGATGTTGCCCCACGCCGGCTGATCTTTTCGACTACGCTGATAAAAGATGCCGGTCTTGAACATATGCCGCTGATGTACCCACGTCAGATTGTCGTTCACATTGATTGTGGTATTCGCCTGTTTCCAGGGAGTACCGCCCAGATAGCTTCCGGCAAAATTCGTATTTGTTAGCCCGTTGAAACTCATATCCGGGATGGATTGGTCGGAAGACAACGGATAAAGGAGCTGCATGTCAATCCCGTTCGCGCCTCGCGAGACATTCCCGTTGACGCTCTCGGCCTGGGAAAGACTATGGCTGGGGCCAACGGAAAACTCATTCAATATGGTGGGCGTGATGGTGGTGACCAGGTTCACCGAGAGATTCCAACCCGGGTGATTTTGTGTGCAGCCCCCTTCAAAGTTGATCGCAGACGAACAGGCGAAGATACCGAACGGCCCGGGAAAGTTTTCGAAAGGAGCCGTATCCTTCTCGTAATTGTGGATATAGCGGCCGTAGAGGCGGTTCTTACTGTTCAGTTGGAAATCGATTCGCAGGATATCTTCGCGACGTGGTGCGTTCGCGGAAAACGCATTCGAATAGTTATAGTTCTGGTTTGGCCCGAACCCGCCCACGTTGGGCAACGGAAAGAGGTTGAGGATTTTCTGAACTTGGGCGAATGCCGCTGCCTGCGCTGCGGGAAGCTGCGTCGGGTCGATCTTGTTATTCGTAATGCCAGGACCGGCGATCACGATCGGGGTTCCGTCCCCATTGATAGACTGCGAGAAGTCTCCATTGCGTTCCAGCGCAGTAGGAGTGTAAAACTGCGTCGTTCCGCCGCTGGGAACCAGTTGCTGATAGAACTCCTGACTCCAGAAGAAGAACAGCTTGTTTTTTACGATTGGGCCGCCAACCTGGTAACCCGCGTAGTTGTAGCGATACAGAGGAGGAGTATTTGGCAAATCTCCCTGCAACTGATTCTTCTTGTTGAACCACTCGTTGGCATTCAAGCCCTCATGGCGATGAAAATAGCGACCATCGCCATGCCACTCGTTACTTCCGCTCTTGGTGACTAGGGCAATTGTGCCGCCCGCAGCCTTTCCGAACTCAGCCTGGTAATTTGAGGTGAGAACTTTCACTTCCTGAATGGCATCGGTGTTGATGGTTACATGGGTGCCGCCGTTATTACCGGTATCAACGTTTGACGCACCATCAATCGTCATTTCATGCTCGTTGGAGCGTGTGCCATTGATATTAAAGGAATCCAGTCCGCCCGTGCCTGAAGCGTGACCGTCGAATACTCCTGAAACGCCAGGGATACAGCTTCATGTAGTCCAGCACATTGCGGCCATTGATGGCGACATCGTTCAGTTGCTTGTTGGTGATCAGATCGGAGCGCTCTCCCGAGTCCGCTTGAATCTGGACTTGGCCGGCGTCGGCAGTAACTGTGACCTCGTTGGCAGTCGCGCCGACGGAAAGCACCAGAGCGCCCGTGTCCAGTTTGCCGGCGGCGCTGAGCGTGAAACCCTTGGTTTCGAGCTTCTTGAAGCCGCGAGCCTCCACGGTTACGTTGTACGTCCCAGGAAGAAGATTGGGAGCGACGAACTCTCCGATGCCAGCCGTCGTGATCTCACGCTTGAACCCATTGCTCGGATTTGAAATGGTCACGGTCGCATTGTTAATCACAGCGCCCGTGGTGTCTTGCACACGACCGGAAATGGTGCCGGAAGTCACCTGTGCCAACATCGAGGCGCACAGGAAGAAGGTGCAAAGAATGACGCAAGAAATGGCGCTTAGGATTGGTCGATTTTCTGCTTGGGGCCTGCGAAAGAACATATCTTCTCCTACTGGGCAGCGAGACTGGCCGGCCTTGATCTGGTCCGGGGCATCCAACTTGTTAGCATCCACGATCTTCTTGTACTTATTGATCTGCGACAGATTGTCGTGAGCCTGTACCGTATAGGTCTGGTCTATCTGACGAAAGTCGATATCGTCCTTCAGGTCCGCGAAGTTGGTATCGACTCGCTTGATTGCGTCCCAAATCCGATTCTTGCTGGCTTCCGACGGGGCGGTTGCTTTCAGATATAGCTGGTTTCCGTCCATGTTGAGGTTCTGCAACTGGGCACCTTCTTTTTGCAGCGTGCCCAGGACTGACTGGTACTTCCGCTTCAATTGTTCGAATCGATCAGCAACGGGATCCTCTCTCTTGCGTAGTGCGGCGAGATCCAGCCTAGTGGGTTGATCGTTCTTGACGACTCTCGGGAGTTCAGTGATTGTATTGAGGGCGGCAGGCCGCAATCGGCCCTCCTGACCAGAAGCAGTATCGAAGGAGTCTTCGATTCGGTCCATGATGATCGCTCACCTTCCATTCGGTCGTATGGTTTCCCAATTCGACCTTCTTTACGCCTCGACGACAGCGTCACGCGCTAAGACTCTTGCGTGAATGTTGCTCGAATCACACTGCCGTGTGGTTCCGTACTCCTCAGCAGCACAACTAAAAGCCCTGCGTACAAATCGAAGCGCAGAGTCAGGTTCGAGCAACAGTTCTCGCACACCTGAAAAACACTGATCTCCGGATCAGCTTCAACTGGCAAATCTGATCCGGGACATCTAGGCAAGGCTCACTTGGTGCCTTGACGTCGTAACGGAATAACCTTCCGCCTCTCCGGTAGAGGAACGGAGCGGCACGCGCAGGACTGGAACAAGTCTCAACCATCCGGAAACCCTTTCTAGCTCTCTCTCACTCTCCATTTATTTCACTCGAGCCGGTTCTTTGAAATAGTCCGTTCGTACTTGCGTAGAAACAACCATCATGTCGAAGGGCGGATGGTCGAGAGAGATCTCGAACCTGCACCCGGCGTGAATAATCGGAGGACAGGAAGGAGCTAGACCAGCTTGCGCTGAATGGCGTGCATTACCGCTTCCAGGCGATTGTGAGTGCGTAGCTTCTGGTTGATGTGGTGAAGGTGGTTGCGCCGGGTTTGAAGGCTGTTTTGTAGGCTCTTGGAAATCTCAGGAGAGTTCTTTCCGGAGGCAAACAGCCGCAGAATCGGCAACTCTTGTTCGGAAAACTTCGCCACAGGATGCCGCTGGAGTACAGTTTTCGGCAACGTTGTTGAATTGACGGGACATCTGCAGCATTTTGTCTGTCGCTCGTTCCCGTTCTCTTCCGCCGAATGATGTCATGCGCCAGGTGAATCACCAAGTGGGGCTTCCTGAATCGATTCATGAAGAAACGTACCCGTGAACCCGTCGTCCCCACCATCTCAGCGAGGGTCTCCTGACTTAATCGCGGTAACGTCATCGCGGAGACTCCCTCTTTGCCGAAGTGTGCCAGCAAGTGAAGAACTCTTGGAATTCGCTTCTCGCTGGAAATTGGCTGCAGTCTTGAATTGTGGAATCGGATCTAACTCGTTGAATACCTGGTGTAGGCCTCAGCAACTCCCAGCTGTCTGGTCGTCAAGCTGCGACGCTCGCACCGATGAAGCATCTGGCGAGAGGCCGGCGGGACTGGAGACCTTTTCTTCGATGTCCTCAATCGTAAGCTCGCGCAGCATGTCTTCGACGACCTGGCTCACCTGGCAAAGGCCACGGTAACCGGTGACGGGCTCCAGGTGCCACCCGTGTTCACGCGTGAATACCGCTTCGCCGTGGTCCCTCGCTTGCCTTGATCACGTCGAATACGGAAATGTGCCGCGGGTCGCGGGCGAGTGTATATCCGCCCTTAATCCCGTGGTGGGACGATCAACACCCCAGCCGCGGCAAGTCGCTGGAGGATCTTGGCCAATGCTTCATGGGGCAATCCATAGAATTCGGCCAAGTCATTGGCGCTGAACGAACCCTCGCCAGCGTGCTCTGCCAAGTGCTGAGCAGCGAGGAGACCGTAACACGCTCTCCGAGTTAGCAACATAACGAATCCCGCTGGTCTGACCGATTCGGACCGATAGCGCCGGCCGCGACCGCCAGCCTAAGCCGACGTGCAATTGCGCCAGAAGCCACCTGCTTGGGAGACGGTTGCCGGGCTCTTGTCAGCCGTGCCATCGGCGCAGTACAATTAAATTGTACCATATTAGTACTATTTTAATGTGGGTCATGAAGCGCGGTTCGGACAACCTCTGAGAGAGGGGCATTGACTGATGATCCGACTAGGCAAATTGACGGACTACGGGCTGGTCCTGATGACTCACATTGCGCAGAACCACGATCGGTTGCTGCACACGGCGCGCGACTTGGCCGTCGAGTCACGGCTGCCCCTGCCAACGGTGAGCAAGCTGCTGAAGGAGCTTCTGCAGGGTGGGCTGCTGGTTTCGCACCGTGGCATCAAGGGTGGGTACAGTCTGGCCAGGAAGCCGCGAGAGATCTCAGTGGCTGAAATCATTGCTGTACTCGAGGGTCCTATCGCGCTCACTGAATGCAGCACTGACATCTCCGGGCTGTGCGACTTGGAGCCCTGTTGCCCCATCAAGGACAATCAGCGGATCATCAGCCAGGCGGTGCGCGGGGCACTGGAGAAGGTGATGCTTTCCGATCTCAGTCAACCCTTACACCTGACCACCATCAGGAATGCGCGCGGAAACCTAGTGCCCACTATTGGTTTTGTATCCGGGAGAATGCAATGAGCACGAACCTGAACACGATCCGAGATCTTGCCGAGCAGGAGTACAAGTGGGGCTTCGTCACCGACAGTCGAGGAAGAGAGAGTCCCCAAGGGGCTGAACGAAGACATCATTCGCCTGATCTCGGCCAAGAAGAATGAGCCGGAGTTCATGCTGGAGTGGCGGCTGAAGGCGTATCGCCACTGGGCGTCGCTGGAGAAGGCGCAGGCCGAACCGAAGTGGGCGAATGTGAAGTACGGGCCCATCGACTACCAGGACATCGTTTATTACTCGGCTCCCAAACAGAAGCCCAGCCTGACGAGCCTGGAGGAACTGGATCCGGAGATTCTGCGCACCTACGAAAAACTGGGCATTCCGCTCGAGGAGCAGAAGCAGCTGGCGGGCGTGGCGGTGGATGCGGTGTTCGACAGCGTCTCCGTGGCTACCACCTTCAAAGAGAAGCTGGCCGAGCTGGGAATCATCTTCTGCTCGTTCTCGGAAGCGGTGCAGAACCATCCGGACCTGGTGCAGAAGTATCTGGGCTCGGTGGTGCCCTACACCGACAACTTCTTCGCCGCGCTGAACGCGGCGGTGTTCACCGACGGGTCTTTCGTCTATGTGCCCAAGGGCGTGCGCTGCCCGATGGAGCTTTCCACCTACTTCCGCATCAACGCGGCGGACACCGGCCAGTTCGAACGCACGCTGATCGTCGCCGACGAGGGCGCCTACGTCAGCTACCTCGAAGGCTGCACTGCGCCCATCCGCGACGAGAACCAGTTGCACGCCGCGGTGGTCGAGCTGATCGCGCTCGACAACGCGCAGATCAAGTACTCGACGGTGCAGAACTGGTATCCCGGGCGACAAAGAAGGCAAAGGCGGAATCTACAACTTCGTGACCAAGCGCGGCAAGTGCCTGGGCGTGAACTCGAAGATCTCCTGGACGCAGGTGGAGACCGGCTCGGCGATCACCTGGAAGTATCCGAGCTGCATTCTGCAGGGCGACAACTCGGTGGGCGAGTTCTACTCGGTGGCGCTGACCAACAACTACCAGCAGGCCGACACCGGCACCAAGATGATCCACATCGGCAAGAACACGCGCAGCACCATCGTCTCCAAGGGCATCTCCGCCGGCCACGGGCAGAACACCTATCGCGGCCAGGTGAAGATCCTGAAGGGCGCCACCGGCGCGCGCAACTACACGCAGTGCGATTCGCTGCTGATCGGCGACAAGTGCGGCGCGCACACCTTCCCCTACATCGAGGTGAAGAACTCCACCGCCCGCATGGAGCACGAAGCTTCCACCTCGAAGATCGGCGAGGACCAGCTTTTCTACCTGCGGCAGCGCGGGCTGAAGGCGGAAGATGCCGTTTCCATGATCGTGAACGGCTTCTGCAAGCAGGTGTTCCGCGAGCTGCCGATGGAGTTTGCGGTGGAAGCGCAGAAGCTGCTGAGCGTCAGCCTGGAAGGCAGCGTCGGGTAAGGCTGAGATCCCTGCAAGGAAGTCGCAACGACGCAGCTAGTGAGAGGAACGGGAATGAGCTTGCTGGAAATCAAGAATCTGCACGTCGAGCGTGGACAACCACGAAATCCTCAAGGGCATTGACCTGACGGTGAATCGCCGGCGAAGTGCACTCCATCATGGGCCCGAACGGCTCGGGCAAGAGCACGCTGGCGCAGGTGCTGGCCCGCCGCGAGACCTACACGGTCACCGCGGGCGAGGTGCTCTTCAACGGCAAGGATCTGCTGGCGATGAAGCCGGAAGAGGCCGCCTGCGAAGGCATCTTCCTGGCCTTCCAGTATCCGGTGGAGATTCCCGGCATCAGCAACGCGTACTTCCTGCGCGGTCTGCGCTGAATGCCATCCGCAAGTATCGCGGCCAGGATGAAATGGATGCCATGGATTTCCTGCCCCTGTTCCGCGAGAAGCTGAAGCTGCTGGAGATGGACGAGAAGCTGATGAACCGCTCGGTGAACGAAGGCTTCTCCGGCGGCGAGAAGAAGCGCAACGAGATTCTGCAGATGGCGGTGCTGGAGCCGAAGCTGGCCATCCTGGACGAGACCGATTCCGGCCTGGACATTGACGCGCTGAGGATCGTGGCCCAGGGCGTGAATGCCATGCGCAACCCGGAGCGCGCCATGCTCGTGGTCACGCACTACCAGCGCCTGCTGAACTACATCGTTCCGGACTTCGTGCACGTGCTGGTGGATGGCCGCATCGTGCGCTCGGGCGGCCCGGAACTGGCTCTGGAACTGGAAGAGAAGGGCTATGGCGCGATGGAAGCCGAGGCGCGGCATGCTACACCCGCCTAATGAGAACGAGGGAAGAACAACGTGATCACGGCAACTCAGCAGTTCGAAAGTTACCTGGAAAGCTTCAGCGAGTTCGAGAAGCTTGCCGCCGGCCATGACCTGCCATGGTTGCGGAAGCTGCGCCAGGATGCGTTTGCCCGCTTTTGCGAAGTCGGGTTCCCCACCACTCACGACGAAGACTGGCGGTTCACCAACGTCTCCGCCATCGCGCAGACGCCTTTCCGGCTCGCCCGCAACGGCCGCGCCCGGCTGTCCCAACAGGAACTGGAGCCGTACCGGGTTGCCGGGCGTGCCTGTCAACTGGTGTTTGTGAACGGGCGCTTTGCGCGCGAGCTGTCGCTGCTGGGCAAGCTGCCCGATGGGGTGAAGGTCAACAGTCTCGCCGCGGAGATTTCCAGCAATCCCGGAGCGCTTGAACCGCACCTCGGCCGCTACCTCGATATCCAGCGCGATGCCTTCTGCGCGCTGAACACGGCTTTCGTGGAAGACGGCGCGTATGTACACATCCGCCGCGGCACGCTGGTGGAGGAGCCCATCCACCTGCTGTTTGTCTCCACCGCGGACGATGCTCCGTCCATGACCCATCCGCGCAACCTGATCGTGGCGGAGGAAGACAGCCAGGCCACGTTCGTCGAGGACTATGTGTCGCTCGACGGCGGCGCGGTGTTCTCCAACACGGTCACGGAACTGGTCGCCGGCGACCACACGTGCTTTCGCACTACATGATCGAGCGCGAGCACAAGCAGGCTTTCAACATCTCCACGCTGCGCATCCAGCAGGGACGAAGCGCCAATGTCGCGTCGCACTCGGTGCTGCTGGGCGGCGCGCTGGTGCGCAACAACGTGCACCCGGTGCTGGCAGGCGAAGGCGGCGAGTGCCTGATCAATGGCCTGTTCATCGGCAACGGCCGCCAGCACCTGGACAACTACATGCTGGTGGAACATGCCAGCCCGCACTGCGGCAGCCGGCAGTTCTACAACGGCATTCTCGACGACCACGCACACGGCGTTTTTCACGGCCGCATCATCGTGCACAAGGACGCGCAGAAGACCGACGCCAAGCAGACCAATCGCAACCTGCTGCTTTCCGACGACGCGCAAATCGACACCAAGCCGCAACTGGAGATCTACGCCGACGACGTGAAGTGCACGCACGGCGCCACCATCGGCCAGATCGAGGAGAACGCTCTGTTCTATCTGCGCTCTCGCGGCATCGACGAGGTGTCCGCGCGCAAGCTCCTGCTCTTCGCCTTCGCCAGCGAGTGCCTCGACCGCATGAAGCAGGGCCCGGTCCGGAAGCACGTGGAAGGGCTGATCAACCGCTGTCTGTTCCAGATGGCCAACTCTGCGCCTGGTGCGTCGACAGAGAACCGCCGCGAGGACACCGGAAGAAACTGGGAGGAAATCGGATGACCACCGCGGCCAAGAGATTGCCCAGAGAGTCCCGTCCAGCGGAGCGTGCGCGACGCCGGCGCCGGAGTTCGACGTGGAGAAGGTCCGCCGCGACTTTCCCATCCTCCGGCAGAGGGTTCACGGCAAGCCGCTGGTTTATCTGGACAATGCCGCCACGTCGCAGAAGCCGCAGGTGGTCATTGATGCGATCGGTCGCTACTACGAGCGGGACAACGCCAACATCCATCGCGGCGTGCATTTCCTTTCCGAGCATGCGACGGAAGAGTACGAAGGCGGCGCGGAGGACGGTGCAATCGTTCCTCAACGCCGCCGATGCGAGCGAGATCATCTTTGTTCGCGGCACCACCGAAGCCATCAACCTCGTGGCGCAGACCTACGGCCGCACTCACGTTCACGCCGGCGACGAAGTGCTCATCACCGCCATGGAGCATCACTCCAACATCGTGCCCTGGCAGATGCTGTGCGAAGAGAAGGGCGCAAAGCTGCGGGTTGCGCCCATCAACGACCGCGGCGAGCTGCTGCTCGAGGAGTTCGAGAAGCTGCTGGGACCGCGAACGAAAATCGTCGCCGTAACGCACGTCTCGAACGCGCTGGGCACCATCAATCCGGTCCAGCGGATCATCGAAATGGCACATCGCGGGAACATCCCGGTGCTGGTCGATGGAGCCCAGGCCGTGCCTCATCTCAAAGTGGACGTGCAGGCTCTGGATTGCGATTTCTACGTTTTCTCCGGTCACAAGGTGTACGGTCCGACCGGCATCGGCGTTCTGTATGGCAAATCCGCGCTGCTCGATGCCATGCCTCCGTATCAGGGCGGCGGCGACATGATCAGTTCGGTGACCTTCGAGAAGACGATCTACAACAAGCTGCCCTACAAGTTTGAAGCCGGCACGCCCCATGTGGCGGGCGCCATCGGCCTGGGCGCAGCCATCGAGTATGTGAATGGCCTCGGGATGGACAACATCGCTGCGCATGAGCACGAGTTGCTGGCCTACGCCACCGAAGCCGTTTCAGCAATCCCCGGCATTCGTCTGATCGGCACCGCAAAAGAAAAGGCTGGCGTGCTCTCGTTCCTGCTGGACAGTATCCACCCGCACGACATCGGCACCATCCTCGACCAGGAGGGAATTGCTATTCGCACCGGACATCACTGCGCGCAGCCGGTGATGCAGCGCTTCGGCATCCCGGCCACGGCGCGCGCTTCGTTCGCTCTCTACAACACCAGAGAAGAAGTGGATGCTCTGGTCGAGGGCATCCAGAAGGTGCGGGAGGTGTTCGCCTGATGCCCGATCTGCGCGAGCTTTACCAGGAAGTGATCCTGGAGCACAGCAAGGCGCCTCGCAACTATCGCGAGCTGGCGACGGCGAACCACAGGGCGGAAGGATATAACCCGCTCTGCGGTGACCACTTCACCGTCTACCTGGACTTGGAGGGCGACTCGATTCGCGACATCAGCTTCCAAGGCTCAGGCTGCGCGATTTCCAAGGCGTCAGCGTCCATGATGACGCAAAGCGTGAAGGGTAAGACCAGGGCGGAAGCGGAAAGACTCTTCGACCAGTTCCACAAGCTGGTGACGGGCCAGTCGCCGGCGAACGGGAACCGGGCTGAACTGGGCAAGCTGGCCGTTTTTTCCGGCGTCTCCGAGTTTCCGGTGCGGGTCAAGTGCGCCACGCTGGCCTGGCACACATTGCACGCTGCTCTGGAAGGGAAACAGGAAACTGTGTCGACGGAGTAGCACGCTGACGCGTGAGGAGAAAGAACAGCATGAGGGGAGTTCTATATGGGTGCGAGTGAACCGATCACGCTGAGTCGGGCTTGTGAAGTCATCGAGATCCCCAGCGGGATTCGCGGGACTCTCCCGGCCGGTGCCGTCGTAAGGATCATGCAGTCCCTGGGCAGCAGCTACACGGTGGCTACCGATCGCGGCTACATGTACCGTGTCGATGCCAAGGATATGGATGCCCTGGGGCTCTCCAACGCGGCGACGGCACAAGCACCTGCAGTCCAGGAAGGGCACTTTCAGCGAGCAGATGGTCTGGGATCAGTTGAAGACCGTGTACGATCCGGAGATTCCGGTCAATATCGTGGATCTGGGTCTGGTTTACTCGTGTGTGATTGCGCCCCTGGAGCAAGGCGGGAACAGGGTTCATATCAAGATGTCCATGACGGCTCCCGGTTGCGGTATGGGCAACGTGCTCAAGGCCGACGTGGAGACGCAAGCTCTCGCGGTTGCCCAGTGTCAAGGAAGTTCATGTTGAAGTCGTGTTCGATCCGCCATGGCATCCCGGCCTCATGTCGGACGCAGCCAAGCTCCAGCTTGGCTTCGACCTGGATTACGGCACAACACAAGCCTCGCCACCGATCTATGGAGAAAGAAAGTGATCGTCCACCATTGGCCGAGAAGACCGTGGATTCCGGCGCAAGGCCAAAACATTCGCGCACGAAGCCCGCGGCGCTTTAAAGATCATTTCTCCGACTGCAGATAAAGCTGGCTGGGCGTGTTGGGCAAAGAACTGCTCTACATCGGCCACCGCTTGTCGAGGTCCATCAGGTCATTCGCCGTCTGTCGTAGTCGAAAGACGACTTCCTTAACGTCGCCACTCGGGGCATGGTCAGTGATTCTCGGCGAAGATTCCACGCGTCGTTGTGATCACCTGTTTAAGTGCGGCGTTTTCGCGACGGAGGGTGTCGAGGAGGTGTCCGGGTTCAACGGGACGCGGCGGAGCCAGTTGAACGAGCACATCGCGCGTGACCTGCGAATGCAGATCGCCTAAACACAGACTAGGCGAGCGGCAGGAATCAGACGATGACTTATGTCACAGACGAACCGTCGTCACAGCATCGTTCTCACATCCGGTACGGCAGGTCGAGCGCGCCAGTCCGATACAATAATCAGCGTGCCGGAATCGAAAGTGACATGTGGGCAAACGCTCGCCAAAGTCCCGATCTTCTCCGGGCTGACGGAAAGCGAATTGAGTTTTCTGGCGCAACGTGCAGTGCCGCGCAGCTATTCGGCGGGGCAGAGCGTGTTCGGCGAAGGCGAGCCTTGCTCTGGACTCTATGTCGTCGAGTCCGGCCATGTACGAATCTTTAAGAGTTCGGCCAATGGACGCGAACAGGTACTCAGTATTGATGGTCCGGGCAGTTCCATCGCCGAACTTCCCGTCTTCGATGGCGGGAACTATCCCGCGTCTGTAACGGCGATCGACGACGCCACGCTGCTCTTTGTCAGCAAGCAGGATTTTCAGGCATTGTGCCTGGCCCATCCTCAGGTGGCGCTGAAGGTCTTGCGGGTGGTCGGTGCGCGCCTGCGCCGACTGGTTGGCATAATCGAAGAACTCTCGTTCACCACGGTGCGTCACCGGCTGGCTTCGTTTCTGTTGCGTCTCGCCCAGAAGGAAGGTAAACGTTCCGCCGCAGGCGTGGAAATCACATTGCCCGCCAGCAATCAGGAATTGGCATCGCATATTGGCACGGTCCGCGAGCTCGTTTCCCGCAATCTCTCGCGCCTCCAGGCAGAGGGGATGCTTCAAGATCGACGGCCGGACAGTGACGATCTCCAATTTGAAAGCCTTGGAAGCCGAAACGATTCCCCGGACTAATCTGCAATCCTCTGGAACCCGTCCTCTTCCCGTCATTCCCCTGATCTGGATACTATTTCGTCCATTGTTGCCCTTCGTGACAAAAGTCATCGGCATGGGTCCGCCGCTCCGCTAGCTTTAGAACATTGAAGCGCGACCTGTAGGCATGGAGCTTGGGTCGTGAGGAGAATGCAATGAGCATGACAGCCGAGAAAACCGTTCGTGAGTTGGCGCTGGAGAATACCACTGCCACGAGAGTCTTTGAAAAGCTAGGCATTGACTACTGCTGCGGAGGCAACAAGTCGCTGGAAGAAGCCTGCCGGGCGTCCAACCTCTCGATGGATCAGGTGATCGATTCGCTGGAGATGGCCGAGCAAGCGGCACACGCTGCGCAGAAAGACCGGAACTGGCAAAACGAGCCCCTCGCGGACTTGATCGCGCACATCAAGAACACCCACCACAAGTACACGCGCGAGGAAATGGCTCGCCTTGTTCCTCTCCTAGATAAGGTTTGCTCCGTCCACGGGAAGAACCATCCCGAACTGCAACAGGTCCGCACCAGCTTTCAGGGCTTGGTCCAGGAACTGACGACACACATGATGAAAGAAGAGCGGGTTCTGTTCCCCTACATCGTGAGGATGGAGGAGGCCGTGATCCAGAAGGAACCAGTTCTACCGCCGCCGTTTGGCAGCGTGCAGAATCCGGTGTCCATGATGGAACACGAGCACGATTCCGCTGGCAACGCACTGCGTGCCATGCGCGAAGCCAGCTGTGGCTATACGGCTCCAGGCGATGCGTGTATCAGCTACCAAACGCTGTACAAGGCGCTCGCGGATTTTGAAGCCGATCTTCACCAGCACATTCACCTGGAAAACAACATTCTGTTTCCGCGCGCGATTGCGATGGAAAAGGCGCACTAACGGACCGTATCGCCATGTCCGCACTGCCAACCCGCATCGAGAAAGAAGCCGGGCAGCGGCTCACGCCGCTGCAGATCTTCGACATAACCGCGGCGCGAGAAACGACACTGTCGCGCCTGCTGATGCTCTATATCAGCACCGGACTGCTGTTCATGTTGCTACCGGGAACGTTTCTCGGGGTTTGGAATCTGTTGGCGATCAGCAGTCATCGCGCAGCAGACTCCGTGTCAGCGGCGTGGATTCAGGCACATGGCCACGCTCAGATCTTCGGTTGGATCGGGACATTCATCCTGGGCATTGGTTTCTATTCCATTCCCAAATTGCGTCGCCTGAATTCGTTCGCGTTATCGGCAGTGTGGTCATCGTGGGCGTTATGGACCGGCGGCGTTACGCTGCGATGGCTTAACTAGCGTCTACCAGTGGCAGTGGAGAACTCTTCTGCCGCTTTCGGCGGCACTCGAATTCGCAGCCTTTGCTGATTTTCTTTCGCACTGTTTCCGGCCACCGTCCTCAAGATTCGGGCAAAAGCAAACTGGAACGACTGGGTATTCGTGGTCATCGCGGGTTCGGTGGGCTTGCTCCTCACGCTTCTGGTCAACTTTGGGAGTGACATTGTTTCTCGCCATGCGAGGAGCGTCGGCGGAAATACCGGCGGATTTCGACCAACGTTTTCTGGTTCTTCAGACTTGGGGATTCTTGGTTCCATTTGTCTGGGGATTCAGTGCCAAGTGGCTTCCCGTTTTTCTAGGACTTACGCCCCGTGCGCGGACACGTTCTCTTGCTTGCCGTCGGTCTAAACTCAGCCGGTGTTTTGATCGCCTTCGCGGGTTGGATGATGGCTGCAAGCCTCGTGCTGGTCGCCGGTCTGGTCACGGCGGTGTACGCGCTACGATTGCTTGAACCGACAGCGCGCCCTGCCAAGGTCAAAGGAGTGCACACGAGCTTTCCAGTCTTCGTTCGTTTAGCCTACATCTGGGCTTTGATTGCAGGCACGCTTGGGATCTGGGCGGCCTCAGTTCAGAATCCGCACGGTATTTGGGGCGCATCGCGACACGCTTTAACCGTCGGGTTTCTGGCCACGATGGTGTTTGCAATCGGACAGCGGGTACTACCCGCCTTCTCCGGGATGCGCCTTCTGTTCAGCACCAAGCTCATGTTTATCGGCGACTCGCGTTCCTCACCGTCGGATGTCTCCTGCGCGTCAGTTCAGAAATTCTCGCCTATCAAGGCCTGGTACGATCTGCTTGGTCGTGGCTTCCAGTTTCCGCTATCACTGAGATGACTGCTGTAACACTATTTGCCGCCAATCTACTGGCAACATTCGTGCGGCGTCCTCCATCCACGCAGACACAGACTTACGACTAGAAGGCGTGGCAGTCGGACTTGGCAGCTTCAACCACACCAACAAAGCAGTGCGAGGGCTAAGAGTAGAATTCTTAAGAAAGATTGTCAGGAGTATGCAGTGGAGCATCCTCAAGATTCGCAAGAGCGGCATCTGCTCCTCGGCGTTGCCAGTTTCCAAGCTAGAACACGCTGGGCTTTGCTTGAATAAGCGAGAGAAACTCGTCCCGTGTCTCTTTCTCACGGAACGCACCCAGCATGGAAGACGTTATTGTGGAAGAGTGCTGCTTTTCGACGCCGCGCATCATCATGCACAGATGTCTCGCTTCAACCACGACACCCACGCCTAGCGGCTTGATCGCGCTCTCAATCGTTTCAGCAATCTGCGTTGTAAGACGCTCCTGCACCTGCAATCGACGCGCAAATACGTCCACCAGGCGAGGCACTTTACTGAGCCCAATCACTTTCCCACGCGGAATATAGGCGACGTGAACCTTACCGAAAAACGGCAGAAGATGGTGTTCGCAGAGACTAAACATCTCAATGTCCTTGACAATCACCATCTCGTCGTAAGCTACGTCGAACATCGCGCCCAGCAGAATCTCCTTCGGGTTCTCCTGGTAGCCTTTGGTCAGATACTGCATAGAGCGTTCCATGCGTTCGGGAGTATTCCGCAGGCCATCACGCTCCGGGTCTTCGCCGAGACGCAGCAACATTTCTCTCATCAGTTCCTGCGGGCTGGCATTGGCTAACGACTGGGTTTCAAATAGGGTTTGCATCTCTTCTCACAATCCAACAAACCGCCTGGAAATCATTGACTGCTTTGCCGGTATCACAATTCCTGATGTGCGAGCGCTCGCATCAAGCAGCAATCGCTCTTGCAGGCTCTTCGTTTGGTGCTTCGCTCTGGAGGGCGTCGCTGCGGGCCTCAGTCATGCGCGCAAGCACAAAAGCCGCGAGGGCCATCTCTATATCCCGCACTGCGATATCAAAGAACATTCCCGTCGAGACAAGGTTGATGGCGATAAGTACCAGCCATGCTGAAGCGACATACGCCCCCATGCGCGTCCATTTGGTCAGAATCGCCAGTCCCACGATCATCTCAATGACACCGACGATGTGCATGAAGGTTTGTCCGCTGAACGGCAATATCTTGAGGGCAAGCGGACTGATGTACCCGGTCCAGTCGGTTAAGAGGTTGAAGTATTTGTCGAAGCCTGCCAGGAACGGTCCGACCCCAAGTCCGATCCGCAGGACCCACCAACCTGGTCCAATCGTGAATCAAATCCCTTGGCCATATGTTATGTCCTCCAACAGAATGGAGTTGGCAGGAGCGAATCGGTTACGGGCCGACGGATCGATTTCTTTTCCTGCGCCGCATCGATTTGATCTGTAACCTTTATTGCTGTCGTGACTCCATCCTATGGAGGGTCTGTATGGTCAACCCAGCGGAAGTGACCACTTCGCAAGAGCCCTTGAGTGACGAAGAAGTAGTGACTCGAGTGTTGGCGGGCGAGACGGGGATGTTTGAAATCGTCATGCGCCGTCACAACCAGCGCCTCTACCGCGTAGCTCGGGCGATTCTGCGTAACGATGGCGAAGCTGAAGATGTAATGCAGGACGCCTACGTTCGCGCGTACGAACATCTGGGTCAGTTTGCCGGGAGGGCGAAGTTTTCCACCTGGCTGACACGCATCGCGGTGCACGAAGCTTTAGCACGACAGCATCGCGGGAACCGATATCAGGAGTTGGAACCAATGTCAGAACGGGAGGGAGACCCCATGGATAGGTTTGCCTCTTTGGCGCCGGATCCAGAACAGCAAGCGTCAAACTCGGAGATTCGCAGGCTGCTGGAAGAAGCGGTCGAAAAGCCTGCCGGATGCTTACCGAACCATTTTCATGCTGCGCGACGTAGAGGACATGAGCACGACCGATGCCGCGGATGTCCTCGAAATCACCGAGGACAATGTCAAAGTCCGGCTCCATCGAGCGCGGGCGTTGTTACGCAAGAGTCTTTACGCGCGTGCTGGAATGGAAAGGAAAGAAGCATTCACTTTTCATGCCGTTCGATGTGATCGCGTCGTGAAGAATGTGTTTGAAAGAATTCAAAAGCGCGGCTCGAAAATGGAGAACTCTGCGGCGAGCATGCAGTGACATTGGGGCTAATACTCCGCCGGTCGACGCGGAGTGTTCGGTGCCTTGACCTTTTACCGGCTGGCAAGTGCTGAGATTCGCAGCCATGATGAAACCTTCCTCTGTGCGGCTCCGACGCGAGCAGGTGCAAGCCTCCTGAGCTCGAATTACGGGGCGCACAGCGCATCTCTGAAACCTCAGGAGACGTCCCCCTCCGCTGTGCAGGTCATCCACTTGGACCACGCGAATGCCCCAGAAGACGATGATCGACGATATGTTCCAGCAAAATCGGCGCTTGTTGTTCCCAAGTTGACTTGGGTGCGTTGCGTATGTGGAAGAGCACGGAGCATCAGGCTGCCAATTGCTTTTCGATCAACGTCATGATTGGCCGACCGGTTGGAGATTTCGGACTGAGACAGATCAGGAATGGCCATGATTCGGGAAAGCAACTTTGTTGCCATCTGACCGAGGCACAACTCCGATAAGCGGGCCAAAGCACCGCGTTAAGTAGATGATGCGAAAGGCAGACAGACAAAATCTCTTCAGGCGACAGAACTCTTCTAAAGAATCTCACGCAGGTGTCTCGAATCGTCTGAAGTGTGTGCAGCGAGCGGAACCGTAACAATTATTCTGGTGCCATGCGAATCGGATTGAGTCTCAAGTTTCTCCTCCAAGTCGTTAACACGCTCCCGCATCCCGCTCAGACCTGCAGCGCACTCTCCTGGGCCACGGGCAGCTTTCCGTATAATTCAATTACGTCTGATTGTCGACTCTAGGATCAACGAACGATAAAGAAGGAAGCACAGGATCCGTGTTATGGGGGCACCGGTAGAACCCAGCATTGACGAGTACTTGCGCAAGAGATTGATGCCCGTGGAGGGTGTGATTCCCCAACTGGCCGGCATCGATATGTATGGCAATTCCATTCCTGCCGGAAGCGTAGGAGGCGATCTTTTTGAGTATATTAACTTTCAACAGCGCTACAACATTGACGCTCGAATCGCGCGTGCCCTCAAGCAGTCGAAGCAGTACCTGGAGCCTCTTCCCAAAGGCCAGATTCCGCGAGACTCGGTGGATGAGCATGTGCGGTGGTTGAAGTCCAAGCCGGGCTACAACTCTGCTGCCGCCGCCGAGTACAGGAGGGCCAAAAGCTCAGAGCAACTGAGAATCGCCGAAAATCTGCAAGAACTCTACACGACCGCGGGAGTGCTATTGGTTGATGCTCAGGGGCACGGGATCATCTCGGCAAAAATTGCGTCAACCGTACACGACACTTTTCATGCACTTATGCTTGCCGAGCTGGATCGAAACGGACAAACAACCCCCGATATCTTCGAAAAGATTAATCTTCGGCTCGCCCAGTCCGTCACCGCGCGGAACGCCTTGGGACGGGATAAGAATGACAATTCTCGCGAAATTGCGACCATGCTCTACGGTGAGATACGTCCCAGTGGATATTTCCGTTTTGTAAATTTCGGCCATCCACCACCGTTGGTATTCTCTGCAGAATACGAAAGGTTCATGGAGATCGATAAGGCTCGCATGGTGCAGTTCCTTGCGCTCGGACTGGAAATTCCCGAGGATACTCCTGACCGGAACAAGTACCTTTCGATGGCGCTCAGGACACGGAAAATGAACTCCTCGGATATCGCGGAAATCACACTCATGAGTCCCGGTGACATCCTCTTCCTTTATACAGACGGAGTTTACGACGGCAGCGATGAACAGGACCGGCTGCAGATTGAACAAGTGATCCGTGAGCGCAAAGACGAGCCGGCAAAAGGGATTTGCAATGCAATTCTGGAACACGCCGTTAAGCAGGACGAGTACCTGCAGCAGGTTAACGAGAACGATCGCATCGATGACAAGACCGCCTTTGTCATCAAACGCTGGTAACAACTCTAGGAACTCGGATAGTTTCGCGTTCTGACGTCAATTACGTTAGTGGCCCAGTCACGTCCTGTCCGTTTTGTAGCCTGATTGGCGACTTTCTTAATTGGGGGATGACACGGGAGTCGCGGAAGCGTCCACTGCGCCGGCGGCTTCGTCCTGGTCGGCAACTCCGATGCGACACGGTTATTGGCGAGAAATCGCGGCTAAACTGGTTGACGAATCCTCCAGTTGTATTTTGCACGTGAGAGGTGGGCGAAGCGCGGCCAACGTCTCAAACGCCTGGCTAAGAGCCTTTCTTGCACTGCCGCAATAAGAAGCGAGTGTTTTTGGCGCGTTCAGCGCCCACAGTGCAAGGGCGTGGTCACGGATTGGATCGGTCGGTGTTAGTCGAAATTCGTGTCGTCTTCTTGCCCATCGTTGCTGAGGAAAAAGTGGATCCTGGCGCGGGCCTACAACGTATTGTTGAGAGTTGTCCTTCGCTCGGACACCAGGCCGATTGATATGGCCAGCCCTTCGACTGTTGCCAAGTCGGACTTTGCTTTGTCTAGTTGTCCCGCTCTCGCCGTATCCCAGTATTCCGTAGTAGATGGCGCGATCAAAGAACTGGTTCAGCATCTGGCGTAACTCTTGCTCACCGTGGAGCTTCACGATATTGTCGGCAAAACCTTCCTGGTCAAGGAAGTGCCACAAATGATCACGTGTGAGCATCAAAGCCCACACGAATTGATGCAGGCCGACTCCGTCAGCCGCTCGGCGCGAACCGATTGTTCTGAACCGGTCCTCGATATCCTTCTCCGTCTTTTGCAACAGCCATTCTCCCAGGTTGCGATAGACTTCGGCTGCTGCCAGTTGCAGATCCTTGGCCTGGATCTTGCGGAAGTCAGAAGTACGTTCCGACTTGCGGATTTGTTCCGTGAGCGCTCGGGACAACCGTTCGGAGTGCCTTTCAATCAGGCGCACTAATCTTAGGCCCACCATTTGCCCTTCTCCTTAACGCTAAATGGAGGAAATGCGTGTGCAACGTCTCGCGCGGAATCCTTTACATATAACGTCATATATATCGTACCACGATATAACGCGACCGGACAATATGAACTACGAAGTGGGACTATCGAACAAGAGAAAAAGAAAGAATGAGTTGTACGGGCCTATGATAAAGGCGTTATCGTTGAAGAGTCACTTATGTCGTTGCGCGATACAACGAAAATCTTCTCGCCCTGATCTAAGTTATGTAGAGCTGACGTTTGCGGCTCTAAGAAGTGCGACCTGAAACTCAGCGAGTGAAGAGCGGAGCCTGGGAGTTATCTCGTTTCACAGGGGTATTCCGGCGGATAGACACGCGGATTTCTGTGGTAGCGCGCAACTGAGCCTGCGCAGTGTCCAAGTGGCCGTGAACTCGGCCCCCACCGGTCAAACATTGCACGCCGGGATGAAAAAGAATTGATAACTCCGGCACGAGGTGGGCGCAACCGCCGGAAACAAATGAATGAACGAGTGCTCACGTCTTGAAATGTGGAGGATCGTGATGCGTCGCATGGTCGTACTGGTTTTTGTGCTATTGGGCATTCTTGCCTGTCAGGGCTTCAGCCAAACGTCTGCTGCCGCCACCAGTGGAACGCAGAACCTCCGCGATTGCATGGACGGATTCGGGACTTGTGATCGTTCACTCCTTACAAATACACAGGCGGCGCAAATTGCCGATCTACAACATAATCAGAATCTCCGGGCATGTCTGAGTGGCTACGGCGAGTGCAATCGTTCGGCGCTCACCGCGGGGGAGTCCAAGGAGGTTGCTACCTTTGAACAACGGCGGAATGCCCTCGCCTGTGAAACAACCATCGGGAGCTGCGACAAGTCGCTGCTTACCCCATCCGAAGCCGAACAGGTTGCAACAATCGGGAGAGAGCAGAACAAGCTGAATTGTGAGACCGGAGCAGCGGACTGCGACTCTTCCTTACTCCCTCCTTCGGAGGTGGTGAAGGTTCAGGACCTTGAGCGCGAGCACAATCTTCTTGCCTGTCAGACAGGCCAATATCCATGCGATCAGTCCTTACTGACGCCCTCGGAGTCTCAGGATGTCGTCAAGTTCGGTTATCAAAGGAACCTTCTCGCGTGTAAAACAGGCAATGGCTATTGCGACTCCTCTCTGCTAAGTCCATCCGACGCAAAGGAAGTGGACGTTATCCAACATCAACGGAACGCTTTGGCTTGCGAGGCCGAAGACTTTACGTGCGAGCGGTCGTTAAACACTGAACAAGCCAATCAGAACGATCCCGAGTCTATCAGTGTGACGAGGACGGATCATCCCGAGCCTTCTTTGCACCGTTAAACCGCCCGTTCGCCGCCGAACCCTGCAAAACGCGACTAACCATCGGGGCAAGAAACTGCTTTCCAATATCGATAGTTGACAGAAGCCTCTCGACTCTACGGCATGTCTGGGGGACGCATCCTGCAATGGCTGCTGGCACACAACGTCAGCGTCTCCTTCCGCGTGCGTTCCACGAGAGATGCCCCCTGGGGAGAACGCTATTTCCACACGCCCGAATCCAGACGAGCTAACCATTTGCCGGGCCGCTCCGATGCTCTGGGACCCCGCGGTGATGTTCAAGGCACAACCCGATCCAAAATGGTCAGGGGATAGAAGGGCCTGACCAAGCACGTGCCTGCAGCACTCTTGGGAATTAGATGGTTACTTGCGAGGACGAGTCCTTAACCAATACAGAGTCACTGTCGTGTCGCTTGCATTCCGCAACCACTCTGCCACTTCCTTTGTTTGGAAACCCCGATCTCCTGAATCCAGTTGGCTGTTGAGTAAATCGGTGATCTCTTCGGCGGTGCTCGGTTTCCTGATCTTGTTCAGGGCACGGGTTATGTGCCCTGCGAGACTGTGTTTCGAATTCAGAGTCTTTCCCATTCCAATTTCCGCGTTCGAGAATGCCCGCGTTTAATTTGTCTCTGAGCCACAGCTTTGAAAAAAGGACACCTTAGGCGGATTATGACATCCTCGCCGGCAGCAACTTGAGAAGTACCGCTCGTATTCTCTCGGGCTCCTGCTCTCCGGCAGCGCCAAGTAGAGTATACGAACGCTCAAATCCATTTGGTCCCTCGACTTTCATTTCCCAGTTGTCGTTTTCGCGAGACCCTACGATTAAGACTCGCCATTCTCCCGGCCTATCACCGAGTAGGTGTTCAACGAAGACAAGAATCTCCCTCCCTACCCGAGAATCGCCAGTATTCTGCATCTCGACTGTCACCGGCATGACTTCCGTATTGTACGATTCCCGCTTCGTGGACAGAGAGCGGGTCGACTCCGCGCTTTGAAGCAATTATTCAGACTTCTGACTGAAAAACAGGCGCGTAAGTCTTTTTCTTCCTGGGAGCCCTACAAGATTGGATAATGAGAATCTGGAATAGGAAAGGCTGTGACATTGGCTATGCTCTAGCCACCAACTCCTGCGAGGGAGTCGACAGCGTGGATGCATGTACCGTCACAGCCCTTCGATGCGATCACTGCTTTCGCAGTCCCAAACCCCAACTGCCTCCTCGCAGAAGTCAGTCGGTTTTTTCGGGTTTGGTTGCTCGTCCGGTTGCCCTTTCGAGCGAATCACCCAGCCTACTTCGGATCGGCAACGTTTTATTTTCGCCAACCCTTTCAGCCGTCGACGCGTGCCAACCTAAACACTTGGTTCAACATTGTCAATGCCCTTTTTCAGTGCAAACCGAATTTTCAGGAGCAGTCCGGTATGGGCGGCAATCCGTTGAATTATCAATTGCTTGATGAATGGAAAGTTACATTCTCCCCATTTTTCCACAGTATCGTTCACAGGGCACGACAACTAGGAGGGCCAGCGCGAACCAAGTAAGCATCTTGACGGGGATTCGCTGGTCGCTGATGGTTATGGAAGGGGTGCGCGTGTCCGATCTGATCGCACATATCGATGGTGGCTCCTTCGGAAATCCCGGGCCCTCTGGCGTCGGAGTAGTGATTGAGGGCGCCGCACCCGATCCAATACGAATCGCAAAGTGGATTGGCCGTCAGGACAGCAACGTCGCCGAATACGTTGCCTTGATGGAAGCATTGCAATGCGCCATCTCACTCAATGCGCGGCGCCTGCATGTCTATTCCGACTCGGAAGTGGTGGTCAAGCAGATGACCGGCGTGTACAAGTGCCGGAGCCCACGTCTTTACTCCCTCAACTGGACTTGTCGCAAGCTGGCCCGGTCCCTGGGTTTCTCCATATCGCATGTTCCCCGCGAGGAAAACACCGAGGCCAATCGACTGGCCAACTTCGCCGTTCGCGATTCATCACTAGGCGGGCGCGAACGGATACCGCCATCGACGGGCGGCATGAAATGCCTCCAAGTGACGACTCTCAGTGAACGGGTTAGCACCAGCGGGCGGGTTGTGGGATCGGCAACTGCTCCGGTCGCGACCTCGACAAGTTTGAGGCCGTCGGACTGAACGCCAAGACCGTCCAAGACAGTGACACCTCCTCTGGTGACTGAAGCGAATCTTGAATGCAAGGTGGTTGACACCCGATTCGTCAACCGATACAACCTCTTCATCCTTGAAGTGATCAAGGCATGGGAAGACCCGTCGCGGAAATATTCCAAAAGCATCCATCATCACGGGCATGGCAAGTTCGTGGTCGTTGGCCGAACAATCAAACTCAAGTCAAGGACGCGCTGACCGAGCGCCGACATTCTGCCGCTGACAGTAGACACATTCGGATCCCCTCGTCGCCCTCCCACCTGGGGGCAATCGTTAGAAGCCTCTGTAATAATTAATAATAATGATGCAGCAAAGTGACAACGCGAGGCGGTCGCCGAGGATAGTGATGCTAACGCTAGCTTATTCAATGACTTATGATAAGGCCATTTAACAATCACTAAAAGCTTCGTTTCCCGCATATCCTTCGGGTCACAATGCGTTTAGCCAACCAAGATGGTACTGGTTTTGCGGCCTCCCGCTTGCCGGTAAAGGCGCGTGCATCGTGAAGAATTGCTGACTCGGCGAATTGCTATCGCGCCCAATCTTCTGGCGGCGCGGAGACACCCCATACATTGCCGGGCTCATCCAGCGCCAGTCCCAGCAGCCACAACTGCTCATACTCCCCCAGTGAAATGCAGTTCACTACCCGCGCCGTAACGTTAGCTGGGGCGGAAAGACCGTCCAACCGAACAGCGGCTCCTATCTCTAGAGGCCGCCGGAATCGTACTGCGCATCCCTGTAGGTTCACGAGGATTGCGAGACACGGCTCCGAGAACGGGTGCATTGGATCCAAACTGGTCAGGATAATCGGAATCTCGCAAGGCATTCGAGTACCACCCCGCTCGGTCCGGGTTCTATGGTCCGTCGAGTCCATGCTTGTGGTTTTCAAATTCTAAAGCCGTACAAGTTCCGCCATTCATCTGGGCGATTGGGTCCGCACTGCAGGTTGAAACCCATTTCAGCCCTGCTTGTAGCCCAACTTCTTTTTCAGCCACTCCCGCTCTTTGGTTTCTCCTCGATAAGACTCCCATCGATTTGATCTCAGCTGGGTGACTCAGTCTCCACTTAAGTTCATCGAGTCTTTTTTCATGGGCAGTGCTCATGGTTCGCAGCCGTTTCTCTGTTTCGATTTTCATTGAATCGAGTTCTGATTGTTGCTCACTAAAGCAGAAGTACTGATGCACTATGGTGTCTTCCGCGCCTACACCGAGCGCTCGTGTGTTTCGTCATTGCAATCGGTTTGAGCGTGTCTCTCTCTGCCTGCACGGATCGGGTGAGGATACTCAGGTGCGGGGAAAAAGATTGGACGGTAGTGACGGAGTTGGCAACGATGGCACCTGACAAGTCGGAGAAGAAAAAGCCCACACACTCGATCTAGCCATGTCAGGGGCTCCCTACGCGAGCGGTAGACTTCATCATCATCGCAATAGGGACAGCTTTTCCAGCCGATTTTTAGCATGAGCACACTTCCGCATCCAGGTTTATGCTGAGCGTTCCCGCTCTTGATCCCTGGCATCGCTCTGTTTCGGCTTTCGGAGGGAGTCCAAAAAGTTGGCGGCTTCTTCTTCGCTGCAATGTTTGCGGTCCGCGACAAGCTTTGTCGCTTGCTCTCGTGTTAGTTCGGTTACGGCCGGAGAGGAATAAGGCTTTTTTCCCTTGTCTTTCGAATCCACTATCACCCGCACCTCCTGACGAGGAAAAGGTTTTCAAATCCTTCAAGCTGATTTCTTCTTGTGGAGACTAGTTGTGCCTCTTCAGGGAACATAATTTCGAGACTATCCTTGGCGCTCGCCCCTCTTCACGAAATCGAGAAGTTTTTGGGTGGCTTGTTCTGGACTGAGTTGCGTGGCAGTTGGTTTTTCGTAGTGCTTCCGGTGTTTTTCTTGGTTTGACTTCCCCATCGATGCCCACCTTCAAATGATTGTCGCATCCCGTTGAACTCACTTCTAATCACAAGTGCCTCGTGTTCTGATTTCGTAAAAAAGCGAGCTGGTGGCTTTTTGCCTGAATGTTTTGCATGCTACAAATGAGACAGGTCGGTATTTCGAAACCAGGTGCAAGACACATGACGGCACGATTAAGAACAAGACAGCGGTATGCGACAATACTGGAGGTCAACCAAGCTGCAATCACTCAGCCCGGGATCAATGAAGTTTTCAGCGGGGCTTGCCACGCCGTGAAAAAGGTGCTTCCTTACGACCGAATGGGCTTGAGCCTATATGCGCCCGACAAGGGAGCACTCAAGCTAGCGGCCGCTGAGGGCTGCAGTCCTGACAGCTTCTATCGCATTGGCTTAATGATGGACTGCAAAGAAACCCATCATGGATGGGTGTTCCAGCACAAAAGAGCCATCGTGCGCCGGGACCTGCAAAAAGAGATCGAATTTCAGATCGAACGGCAGAATCTGATCGAAGGTATTCGATCCTACTGCGCCGTTCCCTTGATCGTGCGCGGAAATAGCCTGGGAGTCATGATCATCCTCAGTTCTCAAAAGAACTGCTACTCCGCAGAGCATGCTGGGTTCCTGCAGGAAGTATCCGACCAACTCAGCTTAGCGGTGAAATCCCTGATGCCATCCTGCCCCAAACACTTCAGCACAAACTTGGTCTGCCCCCGATGCATCGCGTCCGGTGGAGGACGAGCAACCGCGGCCAAGCACAAGGCGCAGCTGTCAGACTGGGGAAAGCAAGGCGGCAGAGGGAGAAAAAAGCCACCGGGTGGCTTTACCGTATAGGTTTTGCGATAAAACTTATGTGTGGCTAAGGAGACGTATTGCCCGCAGCATCCCCTCACCAGAATGGTGTGTCCTCGGTGCATCGGCGAGAAAGGCGGAAAGACCACCACCCGCAAATACAAGAAGAAGCTCTCCCAATGGGGCAGGAGAGGCGGACGTCCCAAGAAAGGTAAGTAGTCGCGCGGGCATGTCACGCTTGGCGCAGCGAATATCGGCCTCCGACCCTGGAGCGGAGTGCGACCACAGGTTCCCTCGCGAAGGCCTGTTCTCTGTCAGGCCCCTACTTCGTGTGCCGATGGCTCGACAATGTCCTGGGTAATCCCCGTCACGCGCCCCACGATCGTGGCCTCAGCCGGATAGCGCACCTGTTGCGTCCTCCGCTTCGACTGCTGGCTCGGAACCAGGATCAGGCGACCGTCAAGCATTTCGCACCAGGTGCAAACGTAGTGGTCGCGGAGCTCCACAGAGTAGACCGGACGGTCCTGGTCACCATGCCAATCGACGGAGATCTTCTTCTGGCGGGGATCGATGCACACAAACGCCCCAGGCCGGACGAAAGGATACAACGTGTTGTCATCCATTCCGACATATCCGTACAAGGGATTGGAGCCGTCCATCAGCTGAAGCACAAGTGGAACTTCGTCCCAGGTTTCAATCATCTTGGGCACCAGATTAGTCCGTTCCGCCCGCAGTTTCTCTCGCAGTTTCGCCACCGATTGCATCGTTGACTTGTAGGCCTCAGGTGCCGGCCCGATCAGGTAGGTGTGAGGCAACCGAAGCGTTTTGTGAAGGACCGCGGATTTGATCCGGAGATTCCACAAGATGCCTCGTGGGGAGAACGCTATTTCCATATGCCCGATCCAGACGGCTACGAGTTGTCGTTCGCATGTCCGATCTAGCAGTAGTTCAACAGGCGCATGAACTCATCATTGCCTTTTTCGGTTGATGCAGCGACTTCAGGAATTCAACCACGCCCGCCTTTCTCTTGGTCTGACAGGCCGTTCGCGGAATTAATGAGATTGACAGACGCAATCGGCGATCTATCGATATAGGAACTCGGTAATGAAGAAGGCCTGAGTTAAAAACAACTGCCATTATCACGACTTGTGCTTCGGCGTCTTTGCGTTAAGCGTCGAGATCAGGCCCTCTGCTGCGGGAGGGACTTGCGTCTCGTGAGCAATTACAATGTCCTTCGCCGAGATTTTCTCCCCGTAGATTCTCTTGTTTGCGTCGTTGTCAGGTCGGATCGTCGAACCCTCCAGGGAAATGCCTGCAAATAGTCCGCGCGCGCGTGAATAGCTCAATATTTCAGCACGCATCGAAACATCGGTTTCTGCCGACGCGTTACGACCAACTGGTCCTGCTGCTACCGACGCGTCTGCCCCGAGCTTCACTTTGCTGCTCAAGATTCCATTCGCACCGCGGTCATTCATCACGAGAAGAACGAAGTCAGTCGCTTGCCCACCGATCTGAAAGCCTACGCTGCCACCCTCAAGGGCCATCATCGAGGGCGCACCCCAGGCGCCGTTGAAATTCTCGCCCCTGCGGCACGTCATCGCACCTCGGCCATAACTACCACCGACCACAAACGCTGCCTTGAGGACTGATGGAAAAACAACCACACAGTCGGCTTTATCGAGGAGATCTTGAGGAATGTCGTCTGGAAGATTCAGAATCTCTGTCAGCACTGTGCCGGCATTCTTCAGACGATCCTCGTCCTTTTCTTTGTCGTCTGCCCGACTGGTCATTGCAAGCAACAATGTGCTCATCGCACACGCTAATAACCTCTTCTTCATGACGGTCTCCTAGCACCCGGTGACGTCCGGGCCGCAACCCACAGCATGGTTCCCACCTCGCCGAATGGCAGCGCCGCCGCACAACAAATCGTGGGACATTTGTCCCGATTCCGCCTCACTTTCTCCCGATCCCGAATAGCTTCTTCGAATGACCGAGAAATGGACGTAATCGTAGGTATCAACGTCTTCTATCGTGACCTGCAAGCCCGTTGGGTCCCTGCAGATGTCACCTCTGGCAAGTTCAAAGTCGCGCGTCATTGCATAACCTCCAGTTTGTCGAAAATGTAAACGTCAGACTTTCTCACCACCGACGACTGTAGGCGGAGAGTGGCCGAAACTCCCGTAACGGTTGGGGCTCTAGCGCGCGGCGCGCTTTTCCGAGCAAGACAGAAATGTGCTCAAACTTTGATACGAGCGCGGATGCGCCCGCGGAGCGGGCTTCTTTCTCGGTGGAAGAACCTCTGTACGCGCTGAACATGATGACTGGCACCTCAGGCATCATCCGTTTCAGAACCCGTGTCGCGTCTAGCCCGTTCATCACCGGCATCGAAAGGTCTAGCAGAATCAAATCAGGGTGCAATTCCTGAGCTTTGTCCACTGCCTCCCTTCCGTTTTCTGCCTGCCCACAAACGTCGAAGTCATCTTCCCGCTCGAAGACATTACACAAGGCATCCCGAATGAATGGGCTGTCATCCGCGATCAAGATGGTGTGAGACATGAACAGCCTCCAGACCTTCTGGTAGCCCCGGTGGCGGCGCTTCAAGAGCGGTGGCCAAGCAAGGGCTACCTCAACCCTTACGCTTCGATCCGCCAAACGACATCCGGCAGACACCGTAATAGAAGGGCGCAGTTCCCGTAAGTCATCTTACTGGCGAGGGATGCCGAGCAGTGACCAGGGCCATTTGTCTTTAAATTGAACAACTTCAGCCTACAAGGATTGGCAATGTTCCAGAGGATCTAAGGCAGTGAAATCTGCCACATCCCGGTCCAAAGAGGGGCTCGAAGAACCCAGAAATGTCCGAAAATCACTTGTTTCGTCGGGCTTCACGGATTACGCGGTGGCAAATCGACTCGAAGAGTTGAGTGACGTTCGTTGGCGCGTCTCGGCGCAAGGTAACCCGAGGCGAGTTACGTACGTGCCCCCAACATCGGAGCCATTTCCAAGGTGTCGACGTGATCGCAAACTCGTGTTTGTCAATCTACGGCAAGCCGGAGAGTGGGCCATGTTCAGTTTAAGAGAAGTTGAGGACGACAAGTTTATTTATCGTTGCCATCAGTGCGGCTGGGAATCAGAAATCATGACAACAGAGCAGGCAGTCACATATAGTCGCTTGCACCAATGCCCACCAAAATCCGCAAACCCTGCTATCAAAGACTCTCCGAAGGCCAGCTAGCCAAGTAGCACTTCCCCGTAGTGTCCGGAATTGTCAAAGACGGCACGTCTCACAAACTTAGCGTCAAGGCTCAGGTTGACGAACCCTTTGCCGATGGTCACGCCGGTGCATTGAATGCTGCTAGGCCTCGTGCCGTTCTGTGACAGGGACAGCGGCTAGGTTGAAGTCCTCGGAGTGCTTCAGCTTAACGTGTGTGCGAAACGCTTCATAGAGCATTTCACTGGTTTTTGCCTGAGTACTCGGTCCATCGGTCACGGCCTTTTCGACGCAGATGATCTCATGGCACTCAGAGCACTTGCCGAAGCGATGACTGGCACGATCCATTTCGTCCCTTGGTCCAAGCCAACCCACGTCGGTCAATTCTGGCTTTTTCATGCTCCAAGTCTCCCACAGCCCACATGTTCTTAGCTACCAGGTATTCAAACTGCCCGCCCAACCGAAGGGTCTAGCGCCAGTTTGGTGCAAAAACTTCAGTAGCGCGGGTACGAGGACGTGTGGGCCCTTCAGGGTGCCTCTGACTGATCTATTTCGAGTCGTGCAACGGAGCCGATTTCGGGGTTGTCAGTTGCGTCGGATGGGTTTTCGCCTCATAGAAAAGGAAGGCAAGGCAGAGGATGATAGAAAGGACCGCGATGTACAGCTATATCGACGGTCCTTGAATTAGCCTGTTGCAGCTTTAACAGGGCTGGCCGAAGAGGCTGTAATTCTTAGGTCGGCCATGAACGCCTCGTCTGCTTAAGATGACTCCGATTAAGATGACTTCGAGACGAGCCGAAGTTTCGGATTCCAGGTCAGCGAGCCCGTCTGCTCTCGACGATCTTGACCTTGATTTCCTTGCCAGTACCGCAGTTCAGAACAAGATTCTTCTCGTCCATACGCACCGGAATCTCATCTCCAATGGCCAGTTCCGGCAACATCGAGGTATAGCAATGCGTGCTCACGATACTGGAATTCTTGGAGCCGGGACTGAAGGGTTCGTTAATGGCAAGATCGCGACTACGAGTGTACCGCTCTTTCCGGAACTGATTTCACAGCGGCCCCCTAACTGTCGCACCCTTTCCCGCATGCCTTGTATGCCGACTCCTGCCTTCAATCCGGATGAGGAGTTGACTGGTGCCGGCAGACCCCTGCCTTCATCCTGGACTTCGACTCGTACTTCTCGTTCATCACGAGTGACGCGAATGCGTGCTGTCCGGCTTCCGGAGTGACGATGAATGTTGGTGAGGCATTCCTGGACGATGCGGAAAATTGCAGTTTCGGCGGCCGAGGAGAGACGACCGAAGTCTGGAGAGAGTTCCAGAGATACCGCAATTTTGCTGCGCTCTGCAAACCCTTCTACATACAACTTAACTGCCGAAGGGAGGCCGACTTCATCAAGGAGTGGCGGATGAAGCAAATGAGACATGGTGCGAAGATCCTTGGACATTTGCTGTACCAGTTCCGCACAATCTTGGCAGGCCTTCCGGGCCTTGGGACTAAGGTTGTGGGCTTCTGCTTCTATCGAAGCCAGATTCAAAGTTAACGCGACGAGAAGCTGGCCAGAACTGTCGTGCAACTCTCGTGCGATGTGCCTCCGCTCATCATCTCGTAGTCTCAGCAACTGTCCTGATAGTGAGCGCAAGTCTTCTTCCGCCCTCTTGCGCTCAGAGATGTCAGTGTTCAGTTCTAAGAAGCCCAATGGCTTGTCTTGCCGGTCGCGCCATACCGACCAACGGCTCGCTACCTGAATCCGAGTACCATCGCGTTTAGAGTGGATCAGTTCGCCTTGCCAGGTCCCATCATGGAGGAGTTTGTCCTTTATTTCCGAAAACGGTCGGAAAAATTCCGTCTTCAGGACGTCCCGGCTCTGTTTTCCGAGCACCTCATCCCGATTCCAGCCATAGAGCCGTTCGGCGCCCTGGTTCCAATAGGTAATCTCGTCGTCCAGGGTACGCACAAAGATCGCATCATTCGCCAAGTCCAGGAGTTCGGCTTGCTCCGACATTCGCTCTTCGGTTCGAACCCGTTCGGTCACAACCGCCGCAAGGATTAGTCCGGTCACCGACGTGACGGCGATGAACACCTGAAGGAGGACAGCATTGTGAAGCGGATTGTGCTTCACAAAGGCGCCATATCCTGCGGCTGTACCCCAGACTGCAATTCCAGCGATGAGAAACGTCGCAAGCGCCGCGCCTGCGAGACGGAAGCGCATGGCGGACCAAATCACAAAAGGAAATACCACAAAGGCTAGAACGTCATCCCGGGCGGCAAGGGCGGTGGGGCCAAAAATTGCGCTGCAAGTACCGACCAATCCAATGAGCATTGCCAGCAGTTCAATTATGCGAGGCCACTTGAAGAAGCCGCTGATTTCTCGACCTGCCAATAACAGCGGAGTTACGATCATGATGCCCATTGCATCGCCAAGCCACCAAATCCGCCATGCAGACCAAAAACTAGACCACGCCTGTACGCGTGCGAGAAATAGGACCGCGCTACCGGCCGAAGCGGCCGCAATCGGAGTGGCCAACGCGGCTGTGATGAGACCCACAACATCCCGAACCCTTGAAAAGGAAAGCGACTGTCTGGTAAGACGGCGGAAGAGATACCCTCCGAGCAGAGCGCTTGCTGTATTTCCCAGAGCGATTCCGACCGCAGACCACATCGGAATCGGACTCCGGAAGTTAACCAGGAACGCCCCGACCGTAATCGCAGGCCAGACCTTGGGACCGAATAGCAGCACCGCGGCCAATGCAATACCCGCAGCAGGAAACACGGGTGAAACGTTGCCATTCGTGAACGGTACCGACAACCCAAGCTTGCCTGCGCAGAGATAGATGATTAGGGTCAGCGCCAACCGCAACAGATACCGCAGGCCAGGAACTCTCTCGGAGGTCTCTGTGAGATCTGTTCTGAAATCGGTGGTCGCCGTAACTGGTACCTCACATTGGGAATGCCCATCGACAAATCAGCAGAAACACTCTGCACAGGAAACAATGTCAAATGTTAATTGTTAACAGAAACGCGAGCCCCGGCAAGGAAACATTTTGCCTGGCTGTGGATGTCTGGCGAGCGGCTTGGCTTTGCAGCCCTCCGGGGATTTGCGATCGGCGGATGAAAACTCTAGCGTCTTGTTGTTTCAGACTGGTAGGTTCAGGGTCCATCCGTCGCGGCTTCGAACAGTCCGCCGGTCGGTTTTCAATCGAGAGCCTTATGCCATTCGGCGCGCATTTCCCCTTGTCGCGTTCTGCCATCCGTCCGCCGTCGGCTCGGCCCAACCGACATCTGTACTTCCGCAACAGGGTAGTCAAACCAATGTCGACGGTTTGATCAAGATTGCGCGATCCCTGGGAAGCTTACCGCCAACATACGAGATAGCTTGAGCAGTGAGCCATTTCCGTAAACCAGAACCCTCTCGCGTGGACTATCGCTGACAACATCGCGTTCAGAGCACTGAGACGGCGTTTTGCAGGGCAACTGTGCATTTAGAATATAAAAAGTGTTTTCCGGGTGCCAGCTTGGACTTCGGAGCAAATATAACTATGATTGGATTTTCAACACGGCTATCTTTTGCGTTTCGCTGCTTTTTCTCGCTGCTGTTTCAGGGAAAGATCCCGCAGGACGTACTGCAGGCGCTGGGGTGGGCTAAAGTAGAAGTCGCACCCCTTGCCACCGCAACAAAGGTGACTCCTGCCGCACCAAAGGTCAGAGGCGACAAGCCGAGCCCTGAATCGCCCGACCGGGCGGTGCAGATGCTGGCTTTGTTGCAGCGTGATGGCCGCCTTGTGGACTTTCTGGAGGAGGACGTTTCTTCCTACCCTGACGGGCAACTCGGGGCTGCCGTACGCAGCATCCACACTTCCTGCCGCCAGGTTCTGGAGCGCTATCTCAAACTCGAGCCGATCCTCGCTTCCGAGGAAGACCAGCCCGTCACCGTACCGGTGGGCTTCGATCCGGCAGCTATCAAACTGGTCGGCAATGTAACCGGCGAGCCACCCATTCGTGGGTTGTTGCGCCATCGCGGCTGGCGCGTCACCGAAGTGACCCTGCCGTCACTGGCGCAGGGTACCGGCAGAGCGATTGTGGCCCCGGCAGAGGTCGAGGTCCCCTAGCAAACCTGCACCTCTGCGCACACCAAAGCAATTTTCACGTGGCGCAATGCTGGCCACAGGAGACTTAGTTGGACTCACAATTCATCGTTGGCATCGACTTAGGCACTACCAATTCCGCGCTGGCATACTGTGAAAGCGCCGCCGCCTCGGAGAGAGCGCACATCGAAATTGACACCATTCCTCAGCTCGTCAATCCGAATGAAATAGCCGACCGGACATTGCTCCCATCCTTTCTCTACATTCCGGGCGACTTGGATTTTCCCAAGGGCAGCCTCCGCTTGCCTTGGGACGCGGAACCGAAGTTCGTGATTGGAGAGTTGGCGCGCAAGCGCGGGGCGGAAAGTCCGGGAAGGCTGGTCGCATCAGCCAAGTCATGGCTCTCCTACGCTGCCGCAAACCGCGCGGCGCCGATTCTGCCGTGGCAGGCTCCGGAAGAGGTCAGCAAACTCTCTCCGCTGGAGGTTTCTTCGCATTATCTGCAGTACCTCCGGACAGTATGGGACGTGCATCATGCGGCGGACGGGAAAGGCCACGCCTTGGCCGAACAAGACGTTCTGCTCACCGTGCCCGCTTCGTTTGACGAGGAAGCGCGAGAACTAACCCGGCGTGCGGCTGAGCAGGCTGGGCTGCAGCGCGTGACACTCCTCGAAGAACCGCAGGCCGCATTCTACGCATGGCTCGAGAGCCAGGGGGATGGGTGGCGCAAGCGCATCAAGATTGGGGACTTGGTTCTGGTTTGCGACGTCGGCGGCGGAACCACCGACTTCAGCCTGATCGCGGTTTCGGAAGAAAATGGAGACTTGGCGCTGAAGCGTGTCGCAGTCGGCGATCACATCCTGCTGGGCGGCGACAACATGGACCTCGCCCTCGCCCGCTTACTGCAACAGAAGCTGGAAGCTGCAGGCCATCGCATCGACACCTATCAGTTGCAGGGTCTGTGGTATCAGTGTCGCTCTGCGAAAGAGCAGTTGTTCGAACATCCTAAAAGCCAAAAGCAAGATGTCACCTTGTTGGGCAAAGGACGCAAGTTGGTTGGGGGCACGATCAAGACGGACCTGTTGCGCGAAGACCTGAATCGCGTCCTCGTCGAAGGATTCTTCCCGAAGGTAGGCCATGATGAAATGCCGGCCGGACAGCGCCGGATCGGATTTCAAGAACTAGGCCTGCCGTATGCCGCTGATGCGGCAGTCACGAAGCACTTGGCGCGCTTTCTGTCCCGTCAGGTACAGAACAGTCCGGAAGCTGGCAACATTCGGCGAGGGCGAGACGGTTTGGCATGCCCGACGCATGTTCTGTTCAATGGGGGCGTCATGAAGGCGGACGTGCTGCGGAAGCGGCTGGTAGAGGTGCTCAATAGCTGGCTCACCGAAGAGGGATTTGAAGCGCTTGGTGCAGCCAATGTTCTGGAAGCGCCTGACCTCGAGCACGCTGTAGCGCGAGGGGCGGCCTATTACGGAAGGGCCCGGCGCGGACAGGGAGTACGCATCCGGAGTGGCGCCTCGCGCACTTACTACGTCGGAATCGAAAGCGCGATGCCAGCTGTCCCAGGAATGGAAGCCCCGCTGAAGGCGCTCTGCGTGGTGCCCTTTGGGATGGAGGAAGGCACCGAGGCGGTGCTGCCCGAGCGGGAGTTCGGGTTGGTCGTCGGGGAGCCCGCAGAGTTCCGCTTCCTGAGTTCCACGATTCGAAAGCAGGACCGTGTCGGCGATCTTCTGGAGAACTGGGGCAGCGAGATCGAGGAACTCAACCCGCTTGAAGTCACGCTCAGGCTTGATGGCCAGCAAGGAACTGTTTTACCTGTGCGCTTGGAGTCACGCGTGACAGAAATCGGTACGTTAGAACTCTGGTGTGCCTCGCGGGACGGTGCCAACCGCTGGAAGCTCGAGCTGAACATCCGCGAGAAGAGCGACGAATGACGAATCGGCAGCAGTCTGTTTTGAGACCGTGATGGAAGGCCCTTCCCGCTACCTGATTGGCATCGACCTGGGCACGACGAATTCCGCTGTGGCCTTTGTCGACACCCGCGAAAGCAGCGAACGAAGCCGATTCGTCAGGAATAAGGGTCTTTGAGGTTGCGCAGCTCACCAGCCCGGGTGAAGTGCGCGCGGTGCCACTCTTGCCCTCCTTTCTCTATTTCCCAACCGAAGACGAAGTCTCATCGGGCACAGTGAGCCTGCCGTGGGAAGTACATCCGTCCTCAATCGTCGGCATGATGGCCCGCGACCAAGGCGCCCTCGTGCCAGGGCGTCAGGTATCCTCGGCGAAGTCTTGGCTGTGCCAGAGCGCCATCGATCGAACGGCCAACATTCTGCCACGCGAGGCGGAGCCGCCCGAACCGATGTTGTCTCCCGTCGAAGCGTCTGCCCGTTACCTCATGCATCTGCGGAACGCTTGGAACCACGCGAGGACGGCCGAGGACGCCAACAATCCGCAACAGCTCTTCGAGAACCAGGAAATCGTTCTAACCGTGCCGGCTTCTTTCGACGAGGAAGCGCGAGAGCTGACGGTGGAAGCGGCGCGAGAGGCAGGACTCGAAAACCTGACTCTGCTGGAAGAGCCGCTGGCTGCCTTTTACGCGTGGGTGGCGGAGCATCAGAACGTTGTCGGAGAGCATCTGCGAGACGGCGAGCTCGTGCTGATTTGCGACATAGGAGGTGGCACCTCGGACTTCAGCCTCGTGCGAGCCCACGTCCAAGGGCGAAACGTCGAATTTGAACGCACCGCCATCGGCGAGCACCTCCTGCTCGGAGGTGAGAATCTCGACCTCGCGCTGGCGCGCCGCGTTGAACAGAAGCTCACCGCGAAACTCAGTCTGCGTCAGCGTCATGCATTGCGAATCATGTGTTCAGCGGCCAAAGAGCGCCTGCTGAGCGAGGAACACACCGATTGTCTTCCAATCAACATTCTGGGTGGTGGACGATCGGTCGTAGGCCAAATGTTAAGCAGCGAGTTATGCCGTGACGAGGTGGCGGAGTTGATCAACAGCGGCTTCCTGCCGCTGACCACCGCCGACGAGATGCCTCTGCGCACTCGCGCCTCTGGTCTTCGCGAAATCGGGCTACCCTACGCCACGGACCCCGCCATCACGAAACATCTTGCGGCGTTCCTCAAGCAAGCCGCAATGGCAATGGGCGACGGAGAAAATTCTCGGTCACACGTCGATGATCGCCTGCAGATGGCAAGGCCGGACGCTGTTCTCTTCAACGGAGGCTTTTGCATTCCCGCAATCGCTCGCGAGCGGATCACCGAGGCCATTGCCAATTGGTTTGGCGCCGGCGGCGGGTGGCGCCCGAAGGTTCTCAGCAACGAACTCATGAGCAGCGCCGTCGCAATTGGCGCTGCCTACTACGGCCGCGTGAGGCGGGGAGCGGGATTGCGCGTCAAGGCCGGCAGTGCGCGGACCTACTACATCGGAATGCGTTCGGAACATGGCATCAAGGCGGTCTGCGTACTGCCTTCCGGCACGAATGAGGGCACGACATTGCCGCTGTTGGATCGTGAATTCTCCGTGCTGACGAATCGCCCGGTATCTTTCCATCTCTACAGCTCGACGATTCGTCATGACTCGCACGGCGCAATCGCAGACTTGGACCCCGAGGAGGTCCATCGTCACGCGCCCTTGGTCACGTTGCTGCGCTATGGAAAGAAGCTCCAGCAGATGGAACTGGCAGTGCGGTTGTCCGTGAGCTTTACCGAGGTGGGAACGCTCGAACTTTGGTGCGAGTCCGTGAGCTCACCGCACCGATGGCGCCTTCGGTTCGAATTGAGACGCGAGGCAAGCGCGACGGATCAGAGCGCGCACACAGTGCAGGCATCGTCAACTGCGAATCGACATGACTCCTCGAGTATTTCGGAGCAGGCGCAGGAATCTGCCGTACGGCTGATTCGGCGTGCGTTCACCGCATCTGGAGTGGGCGAGGGCGTTCCAGTGGATCCTGCTTCACTGGTGGGCGAATTGGAGTCAGTCACGGGCCTGAAAAGAGAATCATGGCCCATCGCGACGGTGCGGGTCTTCTGCGATGTGCTTCTGGAGGTGGCAGACGGGCGAAAGCTGAGTCCGCGACACGAGGTTCGTTGGCTAAACCTGTTTGGCTATTGCCTGCGGCCGGGGTTTGGAGATCCGCAGGACAGCTTTCGAATTGTCCAGGCGCGCCGGATTTATCAGGCGGGATTGGCGTTCCCGCGAGAGCTTCAGTGCCAGGTCGATTGGCTGGTGCTGTGGCGAAGGATCGGGGGCGGCCTCAGTTCTGTCCATCACCAGGAGCTCCGGAACTACCTCGGAGACCTCGGTATTGGCCGTAAGAAGCCTGGCACGCGTCTGAACTCCCAGTTGGAGCATGATGGTTGGCGTTTGCTGGCCAGCCTTGAGCATCTGTCAGGCGCGACCCGCGCGGCGCTGGGAAGTGAGCTACTTCGCAAGCTCAGGAGAGAACCCTCTGACAGCGGCTGGTTGTGGTCGCTGGGCAGATTCGGGGTGCGCATCCCACTCTACGGGTCGCTCAGCTGCGTGATTCCTGCGGAGACCGCGGCTGACTGGATCACTGCACTTCTGGACTTGCGTGAGCTAACGCATGAGACGGCGTCTGCGGTCGTTCAACTGGGCAGACGGGTCGATCATCGCACCCGAGACATCAGCCAGGACGTGGTGCGATCCGCTATTGCAGGACTGAAGTCAGCCGGAGTTGCAGACGATATTTTCTTGCGGCCACTGCACGAATACATTGCGCCGGTCCGTGCCGATGTTGTGCGCACTTTCGGTGAGCCGCTGCCAAAAGGTCTAGAACTGGAGAGCACCGCGAATTGTTTGTCGTCGGTTGCCGCCCTGACCTCGTAGCCGCTGAGAAACATCCAGGGTGTGCTCGGCCAGCATTTCGAAAGGGGGAACGAGTGCGCTCACTGGATATTCCCCGGTCTCGTAGTTTTCGTTCTTGCCCTCGAGGCCACCTGTTGGATTCCTTTGCCAGCTGGTGGGGGCAACCGGGAAACAGATGAACGAGGCTGCGGCTTCGCTGGTCAGGATTATGGTAAGGATACGAATCTTACTGGCGCGGAGAGAGCCTCTCACTCTCTATTTTTCATCCAGATATTCCTCGGGAACATCATCCTCCGGTACCTCATGCGTGCGAACTTCCCTCTCGTCAGCGCCCCCGGCGTCTTCCACACCCGTCACTACGTCAGCTTCGAACGCGTTTCCTTCCTCGAGCAACTCGTCGACACTCTCCGAATCCGCACCTTGGACGTTGGATAGTCCCTGCAGATCTCCCGATTGGCCGGAACGCGCTGCGGATCCCTCTGGCGCGAATGCAACTGTCTCCACGCTCTGGCTTTTCGGCGGAACCTGTTTCTTTAGCGCGGTCGCTGTCTTCACGCCGATTGTCTTCTTGCCGACGGCCTTCGTTTTCACCGTCGCCTTTTTCTGAGCTGCCTTCTTCGCCAACTCCTTCTTGGGAGTTTTTCTCTTCATAGCCAGTTTCTTTTTAGCCGTCTTCTTCATCGGCGTCATCTTGTTACGGGCAGTTCTCTTCGACTTCGTCTGCTTCTTCTTAGTTTTCTTTTTAGCAGCCATAGGCGCAGTCTACCACCGGCACATGTTCGCCACGAAACCGAGTTGGCTGTATGGCAAAGACACCGATGGCTGTTCCGCCATACACGAGTACGTGCTCTCCGGCCTGAAATCTCGCGCTGTCAAGAAAGCCCCTGCTACATCTGTTGGAGGAACCGCGGAGCGCTCTAAAGGAAAACAATCGGGTCGGTCGCGGTCTCGTCTACATGCGCCTTGATCCGCATCTCCCGAAGTTGTACCCTCGGGCTCACGCCGATGTCGGTGCTTGCCATATTATGCTACCGCCTTCGGAATAAAAGACATCGGCGGACGTCTACACCGTAAGATCTGCGCACCTGTGACCAAACTTCCCAGAGCATATTCGCCGTACCCCCGCAACTCAGCGATACCTTCTGGGACCTGACTCAATGTTGTGCATGAGTTGTTTTCGGCTCAGGCGGATATGTGCCTATCAACTCTCGCAGCGACCGGCCGTCGATGACCTCCGCTTGACTGACCTTGAGCCCTAGCAGGCTAGCTAAAGTTGGCGCCACATCGGCAATTTGGACATCGGCCGTAATTCTTCTCGGTCGAATCTGCCATCCGGCAAGAACAAGCGGCACATGTGTGTCATAGGGCCAAGGATCGCCGTGAGTGGTACCTGGAGGCTTACTGCTGAAGCAAGTCCATTCTTTTGCCAGGTAGTAAATATCGCCGCTCCGGCCAGAGAAGTAGCTATTTCGTAAGAATTGCCCCTTCCACCCTTGGACCTCCGACGCCTGCAACGGATCGTAAAATCCCTCAATGCCTGGAACATTCCGAACTCGAGTTGCCAGCGCACGGCGGGCGTCTTCGATACGGACCTGGTGTTTCTGCAGGGCCTCGCGGTCAAAGTAAAGCATGGTGCCAGTCTGGGCGGCAAACCAATGCATCTCGCCGGTTATGTGAAAAATCTTATTGAGCTGTTCTTCCGCCGCAGCTTGGGCCTTGGAGAACGGCAGCCTCTCGGCCAAATGATTGTGATTCAGTTCCTGCTCGGCTTCGGGCGTTGGTTCCGAACCATGGTCTGCGGACAGCACCCACAGAATATTTTGTTCCCCCACCTTCCCGCGCAGGAATTCGACCAGCCTCCCAAGAGTACGATCCAGTCGGATTTGCTCGTCTGCAATCTCGGGACTGTCGGGGCCATAGCCATGTCCCACTCCGTCGTTCGAGGAAAAGCTGACGGTGAGCAGGTCGGGGCCGGCATCGCCAGCAACCTGACCGAGACGATTCGCGGTAATTGTAGCTTCCGCAAACGCTTCGAGAACTTCGTCGCCAAACGGAGACCCAAACACTGACTCGTAGAGTTCCGGGCTAGATTTTTTTGGCATCACGTGCGGGAAGTGCCCGGCCACCGCATGCGTGTGGTATGCGGCCGAATCACTGTATAGCAGCGGATCCCATTCCTTTCCCGCATACTGGTCGGCAACTTTTCTTTGGTTGAACTGTTCCACCCATTTTGGCAATTGTTCTGCGTAGTAGCGACTCGTAATAAATCGCCCCGAAGAGGAAAACCAATACGCACCGTTTGGATGATGGCCGGCAAGCGTGATCGCTCCCCGATCTTTCAGTGAAATCGAATATATCTGTGACTTAGGGTAGGAGTTGCGTAACCAGTCGCTGAAGTTGTCCCCCAGGACATTCCGGGGCGAAACAGCCGCGCCATTGTCACCAATCAATGGCGAAGCAGTGTCTGCCAGGCAATAATTGCTCTTCCCTGCAGTTCGGTCGTACCACGCATTAGCAATAATTCCAGTGTGTGCCGGAGTTCTGCCTGAAAGTAACACGGTGTGTCCCACACAGGTTTCAGTGGGCCAATGCTGATAATTAGCATTGACAAAATTTGCGCCTTGCGTCGCAAAGTAGTGGAGTCCTCCCGTTTCGTACGTCGAAAACCGTTGTAAATAATCAGCGCGCATCTGGTCCACGACAATTATGACGATGAGTTTCGGATGACTCTCTGCACTCCACAGATTTAGTGGCAGGGCGAAGAACACGATCAGTACGGCCTGGATCGTTCTACGCGACCCATTTTCCTTCCAAAGAAGTCTAGCAATCGCGGCGATCATTTATCCTCCAATGCGCATTCTGAACTAGATCTCGCATTGTTTCCAGGCTCGCAGGGGAGCGGAGGACTGCCATAGCGTCGGCGAGCATCCGCGTGATCTTGCGCAAGCAGGCATAATGCCACTCCGGACGCCACAGCCGTGAACAGGAGCAACAGTCGGATGCTTCAAAAGAGTGCGATTGCGAATGCGAGCAAAACCGAGAACCGAACTAGCTTCTGCATATTTGACCTCCTCTTGCAAGCGAATTTCCACGCTGAGATTCCTAGATTCGATTGAGAGTTGCCGGTTTGCCACTTAACCCCTTCTGATAGTAGTACCGAAACCTGAAAATGAGCTGAATGCGCAATATCCCATGTTCGGATACATCGTTCCAAGTCGCCTTCATGCTACTCATGGTGCGCGCGTCTCCAGTTCCTCCGGCGGCCGAAGCTTCCGAAACGCTCGATATAGAGCCAAATCATAGGCGATTTTCGTTCCCCCTCCGATCAGTAGAGGGGCGGAGAACGTCAGGTTCTGCATTACGACGCCTGCGACGCCTGAGCCGACAGCCCAGAAGAGATTCCGTGCCAGGTTGGTGAGGCCGCTGGCAAATGTTCGTTCATTTGGCAGAACCAGTGCCGCCACGTAAGACTGCCGCGTCGGAACGTCCATTTCGACCAGCGCCTCACGGCAAAGAAACAACAAAACCGCAATCTTGACAGAAGGGGCGAACGGCACGGCCATTAGGAAGAGGCTGGAGGGAAGGTGAGTAAACACCATCGTGTTGACAAGTCCGATGTGGCGAGCAAGCCATGCCGCTCCAAGATGCGAGCAGGCGTTCAGGATGTGAACCGCGAAAAAAACGATTCCCAGGTCTTGCTCT
>CAVOLK010000002.1:0-3315691 GCA_963696765.1 uncultured Acidobacteriota bacterium
AGTGGAGGAGGACAATACGTTCGACATCTTTGCAAGAATCTTGCCGTTTTTGTCGGATGGGCGGTCGCCCATATCCAGGAGCAAAAGAATGAACGGCTTTCGCGAACGCTCGCTTCTCTTTCTCTCGAGCGCAATCATCCGGCGAAAGGCTTCGGAGTCTAATACAACGCGTTCCTCGGTGGATGAAGCCTCGGAAAGCGCGCTTAATGTCGCACCGTTACTGCCAAAGCGTCGTGCCTGCACAATGTCCTCCGCTGATTTCATAGCTTGAATAGGGGCCCAGAGGTTTGACTTCGCTTGCTATTGCTAGGGAATTACGGGGGGAGTATGGACTAAACTGCTGAGGCCTGATAACTGAGGTCTTTTAACTGGGAGTTCTAATATTCCTTCGCCGTATCGGGGGTAGACGAAGTGTACCGTTGATAATAGTCGGTGTGAGCTGCGTTGGAACTGCTGTTCACCAGAGCGCCCAGAAGCTTCGATTTCTCGATCGCCTCAAGGCCGCGCTTGAGTTGCTGTTTCTCTGTCGTACCTTTTCGCGTGACCAGCAGAACTCCATCGGCCAGGCGAGACCAGAGACTGGTGTCGGCTAAGGGCAGGACCGGCGGGGAATCGATGACGATCCAGTCGAACCAGGATTCCAGCTTTTCCATCAGCAGCGATAGTTTGCCTGACTGCATCAGTTCCAGAGGATTCTGCGGCGCCGCACCGGCCGGCAGAATCCAGAGACCAAGGCTTTCCAGTTTGTAGATGTTAAAGCTCTCGCGTCTGTCCACTCAGCCACTCGCACAGACCGGGAACCTTGCCGAATCCAAATTGGTTGACCATCGTCGGTCTTCGCAGGTCGCCGTCCAGCAGCAAAGTCTTCTGATTCTTGCGGCGAGCCAGCGTGCAGGCCAGATTGGCAGCGACTGTGCTCTTCCCTTCCTGCGGGATGGTGCTGGTAATCAGAATCTTTTTCAGCGGGCGATTTTGGCGAAGTTGGCGCAATCGAACGGCGAGGAAACGAAATTTCTCTGCGCCCAGGCTACCTTCTTCGGCTACCGAGACCAATCGACTCTCCTTCCGGAATGGAGGCGGCGAGCAACGGACACCGATCGAGACCGTCGGGCGAGGTTGGTGCGGGAGGATTCGCATCGAACGCCTCTACGCTGGGCTGAGGTTCGCTGAAAGCGGTCCCGCGCACTTTCAGTTCGGCAGCCTGCAACAGTTCCGTAGCCAAGGCTAGGCTTGAATGGCTGAAGCTGCCGGCGCCGGCGTTTTCTGACTCAGCCCGCTGCAACGCATCAAATATATTGCTCATTGTTCGGCTACCCGTAACCGCACGCGCGTTCTCATTTCTTCTTCTCGCTTCTGTTCGGACTGCAGATGCGCATAAAGTTGAAGCAAGGTCTGGGCAGCTTTTCGCGCATCGAGTTCGTCGGAATCGCTTCCCAGTGCGGGGGTTTGGATGCCAAGGCGGAAATCAGTTGCAATGTCGTCGATAATGTCAGGACTTACGCTGCGCATTTGCCGCGCATACGCGGCGATCAGCGCATTTTCACAGACTGTGTTAATCAATCGCGGCAGTCCGTGGGAGTGCTGATACACGGCGGCGATCGTCTCAGGCGGAAACAAAGCCGACGGATACGGACATCCTGCAAGCTGCAGCCGGCGCTCAATGTAACCCTTGGTCTCATCCGAATTCAGCGGCATCAGGTGGGAGCGCAGGGCAATTCTTTGTTTCAATTGGCGCAGGCTGACAGAGTCGAGTTTTTCATCCAGCTCGGGTTGCCCAACCAGCAAGATTTGCAGCAACTTCTGCTGTGGCGTTTCCAGGTTGCTCAGCAGGCGAATTTCTTCAAGAATTTCCGCAGAAAGGTGGTGAGCTTCGTCGACCACCAGCGCCGTCGTCAGGTTTCGCTGGCTGCGCTCGATGACGTAGTGCGCGATCTGGAGCAGCAGCTCTCCTTTGTTTTTGCTGGTCGCCGGAAGTCCGAGATCGCTGACAAAGTATTGCAGGAACTCCAGCGGGGAAAGACGGCCGTTAAAGATGTACGCGTAGGCAACGTCTTTGCTCTGCTTGAAGAGCTGCAGCACATAGTGGAGCAGTACCGTCTTGCCGGTTCCGACTTCTCCGGTCAGGACAACGAAACCTTTGTGCCGCCGTACGCCGTAATACAGAGCGGCCAGAGCTTCGTTGTGGCGGCTGGTCGGAAACAGGAACGACGGATCCGGCGTGATGTCGAATGGATTCCGCTTCAGGCTGTAGAAGGACTTGTACATTTGCGATCCGCTAACCGCGCAAGTAGCTGAATGCCGACCCCACCAGAATCGTAACAGATACGAAGGCCGCAGTCGCCCATCCGATCCATGCCATCCGGCGATCGCGCCGCTGATCCGCCGGCACCATCAACGGTCGGAATTTCCGAGATCACCGCGACTGGGCAGCAGTTTTTGCAATTCCTTCTCGTCGTGGATGCGGTCATCCATCATTTCGAAGGCACCGGCCACAACCACACCCAGAGCCAGGCCGATCCCCAGCCCAATGCCGCAAAACTTCAGGCGGTTGGGAAATTCGGGTTTCACCGGCAGGCTCGGCGGATCGATGATGCGGAAGCGCTCGCCCTGCTGCAGCAGTTCCATGCTGGTGGCCATGGCCGACTCGTTCTTCTTCTTGAGCAGGTCGTCGTAATTCGCCTTGGACTGCTCGTAGCCGCGGGTCAAATCCGCGAGTTGCTGCTCGCGCACCGGTTCCTGATTCAGTCGTGCCTGGTAGTCGATTACTTTGCTCTTCAGATCCGCAACCGCCCGCTCGCGGTTCGCAATCTCCACCCGATTGGACTGCATCTGCCCTTGCAATTGAACCATTGGGGAGGAAGCGTCCGCCTATCGTGGAGGGATCGGCCGTCGTCGCAGTCTCTGGATCGGCCGGCGCGGAAGCCTTGGCTTTCAGATCGGCGACAATCTGATCTCGGGTCTTTTCGGTGTCGGCGATCTGCTGCTTGAGCTTGCGAACGTCGGGATGACGGTCCGTGTAGTGTGATCTGAGATCTGCCAGTTGCGCCCGCAGCTTCTCCAACTCTTCATCGATCGCAGGCAAACCGACGTTCGCGCTGGCGCCCGAACCGGACCTCTTGGGCGCGCCCTGCAGCGAGCGATATTGATTCACCAACGTTTCCAGATAGACACGTTGTTGTTTGGCCGTATTCAGCGCATCTTCTTCCGTCTGCAATTGCGATTGCAGGCCAGCCAGAATCTGCAGATTGCTGCCGACCTGGGTCGGCAGTTCGCCGACGTGCTGCCCTTTGAACTCGCGAATCTTTTCTTCCTGGTCCGATAAAGTTTGACGAGCGGTTTCTAGCTGATTCTCTAGAAATTTAGTCGTGTCTTCCGACTGCTGCTGGCGTACTTCGAGATTCTCATTGATGAATAGATTCGTCAGTTCGCTGGTTACCTGTTGGGCGAGGTGGGGATCGCGCGAGGAATAGGAAACATTGAATGCGGTGATCTGATTGCGGGCATCGTTCACCAGTTCGATGTCAATATCCTTGCGCATACGGCCGACCTTTTGGTCGGGCGAGGGCTGCGAGCGGTCGCCCGCATAAAGATTCAACTGATCGATGATGTGCAGCAACCGTGTCCGGCTTAAAATCTGCTGCGTGATGCTCTGCATCCGATCCTGCAAATCGTCGTTCACGTTGGGCGTGACGTAATCCTTCGGCATGGTGGGCTGCTCCACCAGGATCAGCGTGGTCGACTGGTAGCGCGGAGGGCAGAACCCAGCTGGCTCCCCACACCAGCACCCATCCCACGAAGAGCGGGATCAGAAACTGCAGATGGCGGCGCCGCACGATCCCCAGGTAGCGCTGGAGGTCGAAGCCTTCCGAACTCTGTTCTTCGAGATCGTCAACCATAGAATTTATCTTCCCAGCGGTCTGGAAAACTGATACGAAATCGAAACGAATTCGCGATTCGTATTGGGAGTCGCGGCCAGAACCGGCAACGCCGCTGTAGTCCTGATGAAGTCGGGTGTATCCCAGCTGCACATTGATGTGCTGGCCTAGTTCCTGCTGCAATGAGGCGGTTCCGGAAACGGTGTGACCGTTCGTGCTAGCAAGTGCGGAACCCAGGACATCGTTCTGCGCGTATAACCCACCCAGCGAACCACTCAATCGCCGAGCCAGTTGTTGACGAATCGATGCGCTTCGCGCTGTCCGACTTAACCGCTCCGATCAACCCACCGCCGCCCGAAATCATGTGGGAGTAGCTGAGCGCCACGTTCGTTAAGCGCCCTTGCCAGCTCAAGCTGCCTCCAGCCGCCGGGTTCCAAGCTCGCGCCTCAGGCAAGCGGAGATTCAGAGGAGGCAATGGCGGCTGCACGGTGTCAGAATGTTGCGGGCCACCGAAGAACGAAAGCGAAAAGTGCGACGAGCCGTAGAGGGTATAGAAGAACAGAATTGCGTGCGTCTGCGTCTCGTCCTGTCCCTGCGGTCGGATAGGCGATCAAGCGCTGATACTGATACGTCGCCCCGATGTAGTGCATCTTCGAAACCCGAAGCGAATAGAAGGCCGATCCGCCCTGCGTACTCGAATCAAACAAGCCCGGGACCTGAGCCTGATTGGGATAGTGCAGATTCGAAAACGTCCCGCTCGCACCGACCATTCCGTTTAACGCAAATTGATAAGTGATGCCGACATTCCCGGAGTTGCTGAGAACCGAAGCCGCGGGCGCAATCACGGAAAGGTTCGGCGTTTGCGTCGCACCGGAAACCGCCTCCGTTCCTGCGAGAAACGGCTGGTTGAGGACATTGGAGCTTTTCTGGAAGCTGTCGCGTGCGGTGAACGTCACGTGCGGGCTCAGGCGATATTGCAGGTTGATCGATGCGTTCTGGTCCGCTTCGTTCCGGGAACTCGTGTGCTGATAGAAAGTGAATCCCGGAGCGTAGTTCAGGACCCAATGCAAACGTGACGTGGTTTCGTCCAGCGCGATAAATGGGGCCACGGAATAGCTTTCGTCGCTGACCGGCTTGTTACCTACCGAACCGAGCACGTTATCGGTATAAGCGGCAGTAAACGCCAGTCCGCCGCGCAGGTAGTTCGATCGTTCGCCGCCGCTGAACGTCGTGGGATACGACTGCCCGCTTACTGGAGGTGGAGTCAGCATTCGGCTATCGCCGTTGTCCGGACTGCCAGTACCGTAGGCCGTTGCCGGTTGCGTCGACGTGTTGTCCTGCGACCACAATGGTGCTGCGGTGAGCAACAGCAGGCCGACCGAGATTTTTTGAAGAACCTTCATTACGGAACAACGATGGTGTCACGCGGCTGAAGTTTAATGTTCTGCGCTGGATTCTTGCCCTTCACGACTTCCTTGTAGTTAAACGGGAGCCGCGCCTGGGTACCGTCAGGATTCTGACGCAGCACATAAATGGCTTTCTGCTTGGCGAAGTCCTTGAATCCGCCGGCGAGCGCGATCGCATCGAGCACGGTTGCCGAGTTGTTAATCGGATACGAACCCGGCCGGTTCACCATTCCCAGGATGTTGAACTTCTGGCTGTTGATCTGCTGAACCATGACCGTGACTTCCGGTTCAGCGATGTAATTCTTCAGCTTCTCCGCGATTTCCTGCTCGAGTTTCAGAGGAGTGCGGCCCGCGGCCTGCACCTCTCCAACTAACGGCAGCGAGATCTTCCCATCCGACCGTACCGGGACTGACGGCCGCGAAACGTCAGGCTCTTTCCAGACATTGATGGCCAAAACGTCGTCATTGCCGATCACGAAACTGTCGTCGTGCGCCTTGGTTGCTCCGGTCTCAACATTCTGCGCTTGCGCAGTTGCGGTCGGAGTTGCGACGGAGGCGGGTGGTGGCTGCGACCCAGCTTGTGCCAAAAGCCCAGCCGATGCAAATAACAACATTGCAAGGCCGAACCTCCCGGCAGCGCGCAGACTTCGGCCGTTCGTTCTTGAGCTGTTTGGTTTGAGTTCGATCTGCATGCTGATCATTGCGCGACTCAACTTGCTTTTCCGTTTCCCTTGCCAGCGCCGGGAGCAGTCAAGCGGCTCTCCGACAACGAAGCGAGGTAAGACTCCGGGGCGATCATCTCGTACTGGTCAATCTTGTAGAGAATCGTGCGATAGCTTACACCGAGCAGACGAGCTGCCGCTTTGCGGTTCCATCCGGTCTTTTGAAGCGCGGCTGCAATGGCATTTCGTTCGGTTTCCCAGCGGACATTCTGAATCATCGATTTCAAGGTCGACGTCGTCGCAGTGCTTCCGCTCAATTCAATTTCGGTTCGCACCCGGTTCCCGTTGACCTTGGGTGAGGATTCCCAGCCTTCGAGCGAAAGATTTTCGTCTCCGGCCACCAGGTAGCGTTTAACGAAATTTTCCAATTCCTTCAGATTTCCCGGCCAGGAATGATTTTGGCAGGCATCCAGCGCCGATTGCGTGAACTCCCGCGCAGGCAGGCCATAATGTTTCGCTACTTTGTGCATGGTATAGCGCAGAAGGAATTTGATCTCTTCCTTGCGCTGCCGCAACGGCGGAACCTGAACCGTGAACGCGCTCAGACGATAGTAGAGTTCAGTGTCCAATCGCTTCTCGGCCAATGCGCGATCGAGTTGGTCGCTGCTCGAGGCGAGAACGCGGACGTCGACATCGACAGTCTTCGAATTCCCCAGCCGAACAGAACGCCGGTCTTGCAGAACTTTGAGCATCCTGGACTGCAACGCCAGCGGCATCTGCGAAATCTCGTCGAGCAGCAGCGTACCCTTCTGACCGCTCTCCAGTTTGCCGAGGCCCTTCGAAGATCCTTCAGACCGGTTCTCTCTTCCGAAAAGTTCGATCTCCAGCAGATCGCCAGGCATCTCCGCGCAGTTGACTCTTAGAAAATTGAACCCCGAGTAAACCGACATCTGATGGATCAGGCGGGCGATAGTGCCCTTTCCGCTTCCAGGCTCCCCCAGAATCAGCACAGGGACATCAGCCTGGGCCAGCAACTCGGTCTGGGCGCGAAGCTGTTGCATGATGGGACTAACGCTGAGGAAGAATTCATCCTCGCCGACGGACTCAATATCCTCGCTCGCAATTTCGGGCTCGACAGAATCGTTGTGCGATCCGAGCTGTCTTCGAACAACGGACTCAATTTGTTCCTCGGTAGCGGGACGCATCAGGACATCCTTCGCGCCCATGCGGGTCGCTTCTTTTTGATTGTCTGAATCCTGAGCATCGCAGAGCACGACAATCGGAAGCTCGGGACGTAGTCTGCGCAGCCAAGGCAACAGGTGCAGACTGTCGCCGTCGGATCGAGGAAGATCCAGCAACAAGAGATGGGGAGCACGTTCGGATTGCACTCGTTCCATCGCATCCCAGCCGTTGCTTGAAGTTTCCAGATGCCAGGAGTTCGATTGCACGGCAGAACTCAGCAGACGAAGAACCGATACATCGTTGCTTACCAGCAGCAAGCGGACGGTTTCAATTGTATTGGGCGCCATGGAAGGTAGATTTTTAGTGGAGATAGGAATGAACGTTAGAAATTATCAGGCAGGCTCGACTTCGTAGCCTTCAACCCGCACCGCAAGAGATCGTTGAATTGCGTCGATGGAAATGACGAGCGTCTGATCTCCATTGCGCGAGAGCAGGATGCCTTCCATTCCATCGAGAGCACCACTTCGAATGCGCACGCGTTGACCAATCTTCAGAAAGGGATGTGAGGACCAGGGAAGTTCGGTTTCCACCAGGTTACGCACCGCATCGATTTGCAAATCCGGAATCGGCGTGCCTTCGCCACCTGAGCCAACCAGGCCGAATACCCCATCGACCCGAAGCATCCGTAAACGTTCCGCGCGATTCGGTGTGAACTTCGCGAACACGTAGCAACTAAAAAGCGGCATCTCCACTATCTTTTTGCGATCGCTCCAGCGATGTACTTCTTTGACCACTGGCAGGAAAGTGGCGACTCCCCGCTCTTCCAGTCGCTGCGCCACCATCTTCTCGTGCCGAGGCCGGGTCTGCAGGCCGTACCAGCTCTGCGGCTCAGCTTCAACTTGCGGAACCGGCATCGAGAAATCTAGCGCTACACTGCTGACGGCCATAGCTTCGCCCTCTAAGTCACACTCGTTAGGGTGACCCTGAAATTAGACACAACTAGCGTGCTGTTTTGAAATCTCCGCGAAGAGATTTCCTGGGGGGAGACACCATCGATCGGGGCGCCGGGGGAGAATCTGGCTTCCCGTTACTTCCAATGCCCTATGTTCTCAATGGATCGTTATTCAATGTACGCTACCCGACATTCAATTCATAGGCCACTGAAGTGCCATGTATTGCGACCAGTAGCGCTGGACTATTGTGATTCATGAAGCGAAAATGTTGCGGCTTGCGAAAAGCAGGTCCTGACTACCTACAGGAATCGTCATGCTTGCTGCGATTTTTTCGCCTCGTTCAACTCGCTGAACGAAAGCGCCTGGGATCAAGGAGGGGAACAGCCTGATCTATCCACTTCGCTAAGCATTTTGAAAATACAGCCCATTGCAGATCGCTGCAATGGCTAGAAGTACCCTAGGTTTACCGTCTCAACAAACAATGGTAATATATTCCTAAGCCTTAGACCGAACGACCTATTAATCTTGGTTTTTTATCTTGCATGGTGACCCGCGATAGTAACACCTAAGTTATTTATTTTATGGAACTTGCTTGCTACATCCAAGATGTTGATTGAATTTTTACTCGTCGACCTCCAAATTTGGTTTTATGAATGAAAATAAGTTGCAACCCCTAGAAGCTCCTACAGCGTTCTCCGTGAACTCCTAATGTGATTCACCTAGAGTGGCTGTCGAAGGCCCGAAGAAGAATACGATTTTAAAAGACGCGATATGCCGAGCCATGCCAAGCTCCGAAAAACCAAGATAAGGGTCCTGGTTGCCGACAGCTCCCGCATCCACACCCACCTTCTTGCGGACGCGCTGAAGCGCGATTTGGAGTTCGAAGTTGTTCCGTTCGATACAGAATCCCGCCGCCTGACCTCCGCGGCTATCGGACTCGATACAGATGTACTGGTAATCAGCTCCAATCTCGACGAACAGCATTCACGCGGGTTTGAGGTTTTGCGCGAATTGCGCACCATCCGGCCAGAAATTCGAGCGGTCGTTTTAATGGATACCCTGAAAGACGAGCTGGTTTTGAGCGCATTTCGTGCGGGGGCAAGAGGAATTTTTGGCAAGAGCCAGCCCGTCGACGAGCTTTGCCGGTGTATCAAATGCGTGCAGCAAGGCCAGATTTGGGCAAACAGCAGGGAGATGTCGCTGGCGGTGGAGGCGTTGGCCAATGCTCCCGCGGTTCGCACCGTGAATGCGCGCGGTCTGAGCTTGCTCTCGAAGCGCGAAATCCAGGTTGTCCATTGTCTGGCCGAAGGCCTGGGCAATCGCGAGATTGCGGATCGCCTGAAGTTAAGCCAACACACGGTGAAGAATCATTTGTTTCGAATCTTCGACAAGCTGGGCGTGTCCAGCCGAATCGAGCTGCTGTCGATGACCATGAGCCAACCGGGTTTGTCCCCCACGCCTTCCGACGATGCAGCCAATCGTGCTAGTCGTCCCGGATTTAGCCATGAGTTGGCTCTGCTTCAGAAGGCCGCAGATGCTGGTCTGCCAGCCGCCCAAATGGCAATGGCGCAAGTGTATCTCGCCCGTCGCAGCAGTCCGCGCGATGCGGTTCGTGCCTATACATGGTATTTAGTGGCGCTCGAACGAGCCGCCCAGGCGAAGACGCTTCTTACAAAGATGTTGACCTCGGAGCAGATTGAAGAGGCCGAGAAGAATGCGAAAGCCAAATTGCTAAAGCCTGATGCGGAAATCGGCAGCGATCCCGAGTTTATTCAGACTGGCGAATTAAAGGCGTAGTTGCACTGGATCAGACGCGGGGGAGAACGCGCCGCTGCGATCTACAGCCTGATCGGTTCGGCGAAGCTCAACAGTCTCGACCCCGAAGCCCCAGGGCGGACTAGCTACGACGCATAGAGCTCCTGCGCGCACTCCGAAATGTCCGCTCCTGCCCGGCCAGCCCGCTGGGCACGATAGCAGCGCCAGAGTTCTTCGACATGAGGCAAAGCAGAAACCGCGCCCATGCATGCCAGGATTGCAATGAAGTCTGTCACGGGAACCGGAGGTTTCCGAAAACGGAGTTTGAAGTCAGGTTTTTCGGATCCCAACCCCAACAATGACAGAGACTGATCGGGATGGAGACAGGCCATGGTGGCAATGATGTCAAAGGGAATGGTTTGCATATAACCGTGTGTCTGCTGCTCGCGAGGAAAAATCTTGCGGCGCGAGATCGTGTAGTTGACATCCCAGGCAACAGTTATTTCATGCGCCAGCCAACCTGCGCCCATGAGGGCAAGAGCGCCGGCGTTCATCTCCAGAAACAGCCCGGTTAGAATGGGCGCTCCCGCCTCCGCCATCATGAGCAAGTGCATCACCGACTCTTTCACTCCACTGGTTGTTTCAATTTTGGTTTGCGGGTGCCACAGCCAATCTAAGAAGCCAGTGACCGACCAGACGGGCATGATGATGTACATGAGATAGCGTCGTGTCGCCTCGTCGGCCGCGTCCCGAGTGGAATCTTTGCGCTTCGTGGCCATACGTCGGCTTCCGGCCTTTACACTGACCGAAGAGGCTTTGGTCCCCAAAAGAGCCAGCGCTGCACCAGTCAGCAATATCGAAAAAACAGACTTTCGGGACATCGGCATCCTCGCGGAGTGCAGAGTTGAACATCCCGGATAACGTGCGGCATTGTGATGCGCGGTAGACTCAAAGCGATGTCGTCTTTCGAAAGCCCTACGCCAAAGCGAGCCATTAGAGGATCTGGTTTGACGACTAACGCAAACGTTATACTTTGATGTTATAGTCCGGGTACGATGCAGATGAGAGATTCCGCGCTGACTCAAGTGCGACGCGCTAATCGATCGCTTTCGAGGCTCTACAATTTTGTACTATCGTCGTGCGGCCTGAGGGCGACTCAGTATGTGTTGCTTCAATCCATTGCTGCAGCAAACAGCGAGATCTCTCAGCAACAGCTGGCCGCGCAACTGTCCGTAGCCTCAGCTACTCTCTCGCGGAGGCTTTCTGGTCTACGCAAAAGAGGGTTCGTCGAGGTTCGGGTGGCTGCGCGAGGAAGCAGGTTTTACTCTCTGACGCCAGCGGGTCAAGCGATGTTGGCCTCCACATCGTTGCAGTGGGATTCAGCGCAACGCCGATTGCGATCTGCCTTAGGAGATGCTGACTGGCAGGTTTTTATCTCTGTATGCGATCGGGTCTGCGACGCGGCCAAGCAAGCGGAAACAATGCGTGTCGCCGTTGCGAGCGATCGATTCACTGCTTAGATCCTCAGCTGCTGTCCCATTATCAGATTTGCTATAGCAATAGTGCGCCTGCGCATTCCTCAGCATCCCTTTTCATTTCCCTAACATCTGTACTGCACTCTTTGAGTTCTTTCTTAGGCGAGCAGCGAGAACTCAAAACGGGATAGAAAGTCGAAAATGTGCGCCCCTTCCGCTGTCCGGCAGCATCTGCAAGAGATCTGGAAGACACCGGAGACCACATACGGCTGGTTCTCCACCGTCGATCACAAACAAATCGGTCGTCGCTACCTGGCAACGGCGTTTATCTTTTTGATTCTGGGCGGCGTTGAGGCTCTGATCATGCGCATTCAGTTGGCGCAGTCTGATCAGTCCTGGCTTACTCCTGAAGCCTATAACCAGCTTTTCACCATGCACGGCATGACCATGATTTTCTGGTATGCCGCGCCCAATCCTTTCGGGATTTGCGAACTATCTGATCCCGCTGATGATTGGCGCGCGCGATATGGCTTTTCCCCGCCTGAATGCTTTTTCTTATTGGACGTTCGTGCTATCCGGGCATCTTGCTCTACATCAGCGCGTTTATGGGGCAGTCGCCGCACGGCGGCTGGTTTGCTTACGCCCCATACACCAGCATTCGTTACTCGCCCGGGCTACGGCATGGACTTCTACTGCCTTGCTCTGATTTTCCTCACCATTTCGACCACGGTTGGCGCAATTAATTTCATTGTTACAATCTTTCGCTTGCGCGCTCCCGGCATGACCATCAGCCGCATGCCGCTGTTTCTCTACAGCACGCTGACGATCTCGTTCGCCATCTTGATGTCCCTGCCCGCACTGACGGTCGCCTGCGTATTCCTTGAACTGGACCGACGCTGGGGAACTCATTTCTTCGATTCGCGTCTGGGCGGCGAACCCTTACTTTGGCAACAACTGTTCTGGTTCTTTGGCCACCCGTGGGTTTATGTAGTGTTTCTTCCCGCCACCGGGATGATCGTCGATGATCATCCCGGTCTTTTCGCGGCGGCCGATCGTCGGCTACCCGTACGTTGCGATCTCAACCGTGCTGACGGGCGTCGTTGGTTTTGGAGTTTGGCTGCATCACATGTTTGCCGTCGGCATGTCTGACATGGCTATGAGCTTTTTCAGTGCTGGCAGCATGACGATTTCGATCTTCAGCGCCGTGCAAGTTTTTTGTTGGATCGCGACCATCTGGAAGGGACGGCCGGTTGCCACCGCAGCCATGCACTTCGCTTTGGGCTTTCTGGCGTTGCTGGTGATTGGCGGACTGAACGGAATTTTTACGGCCATCATTCCTGTCGACTGGCAAGTGCACGATACCTATTTCGTCGTGGCTCACCTTCATTACGTGTTGATTGGAGCTAATGTGTTTCCGGTGTTCGCTGGTTTTCTATTACTGGCTGCCCAAGATGACCGGACGAATGCTCAATGAGCGCCTCGGAAAATGGAGTTTCTGGGTGATGTTCATCGGCTTTAACCTGGCCTTCTTCCCGATGCATCTGGCCGGCCTAGGCGGTATGCCGCGCCGGATCTATACCTATCCCGCCGGCCTCGGTTTAGACGGGCTCAATATGACGGCAACCGTGGGAGCCTTCATCTTCGGCACTGGAATTTTGCTCAGCATGATCAATTTCTTTCGTAGCCAGCGCGTGGGTGAAATCGCCGGCAACAATCCATGGAATGCAGACTCACTGGAATGGGAGACGGATTCTCCACCGGCTCCTTACGCGACCGTTCATATCCCCACCGTCGTCTCCCGTCACCCGCTGTGGGACGACCATGATGAGGAATACGACCCGAACAATGAGCGGATCTTCGACGAAGGCCGCGAAACCCTTTCGACCTCATGGCTGGACGCCGAGCCTCAATCGATCATGAAAATGCCCGAGGACACAATCTCTCCATTATTGGTCGCAATGGCTCTCATGCTGCTGTTTCTCGCCCTCATTTTCCAATGGATGTGGGTCGCGCTGGCCGGACTAGTAGGCACGTTGTTCGCTGGCTACTACTGGCTATGGCCCAGACCGGAGGAAGAACTAGAGGTCGAACCAGTATGACCACGGCGACCGTTGTCCCCGTCCGTCGCATCTCCGTTCCGCTCGAAACCGAGCGAGGCACGTTTGCGATGAGGCTGGTGATTCTTACGGAATCTTTTCTCTTTATCTCGCTGTTCGCGAGTTATTTCATGCTGGAGAACAATAAAGAGCGGTGGAGAATCGAGGAACTTCCCAAGCTAAACTTCGCAATTCCCATGCTATTCGTCTTAATCGTAAGCAGCTTGGTTCTGCATTGGGGCGAACTCCAAGTTAAGAAACAACGATACGGCACGGGACGCATCGCTCTCGCCCTGACCATTTTGATCGGGCTCGTTTTTCTCACGCTACAGGCCTTCGAGTATCGTGCGCATTGGGAGCATTTGACGCCCTATACCGACTCCTACGGATCGATCTTTTACACCATTACGACTTTTCACGCGGCCCATTTGATCGCGGGACTGCTGATCCTCGCTTATGTGCTGGTGCTTCCAAGATATGCGCCAGCGCCGACGTCGCCCTATCGCCCCTTTCACGTGGCCGCAATGTATTGGCATTTCGTGGATGTGGTATGGATTTTCGTGGTGGCCATTCTCTATATAGGACCACATTTGTAATTGTATGAACGCTTAACTGTATGAACGATCAGGATCAAACCCGAAAAGCTATTACGCCAGCGCGGCTCTGGTTTGGGTTCGCGGGTTCCGTTGCGTCCTGGATTGCGCTCGGCATTATCGACCTCCTGATCACATGGCGGGCATGCCTCGGACAGGAGCAATACGGCGGTGCCCATCTGGAACCAGGAGTAAAGGTTCTTTACCTCGTAGTCACCCTTCTGCTTCTGGTTACGGCGCTGTGGGCTGGCGGGGTGTCGTTCCGCAACTGGCGCGAGCTTTCCCCCGGGGGACGTCTTGCAAAGGCCGAGGGACAGGGGCGCGAGGAGTATATGGCGCTGATTGGAGTTTTTGTCAGTTTCACGCTCGGCATTGGAATTTTACTGTCAGGCATTCCCATCGCCGTTATCGATCTTTGTGTGAGGGCCAGATGAAGGCGCACGTTGTATTGGCTGCGGCCCTCCCAATTCTGCTGCTGGGTTGCACGGGTGGGCGCATGACTACACCCTACCGTACTACTAGCGGCGGAGATGCGCGGAACGGGAGGAAAGTAATCGAGACTGCGGGCTGCGGGGCATGCCACACGATTCCTGGAATTCATGCCGCGAATGGCGAACTCGGTCCTCCGCTGAAGTCCTTCAGCCGGCGCACCATGATCGCCGGCGAACTTCCGAATACGCCTGACAACTTGATCCACTGGATCGAGAATCCGCCCGCCGTGGAATCCGGCACAGCCATGCCGAACTTGGGTCTGGATGACAAACAAGCACGGGACGCAGCCGCGTTTTTATACACGTTGCGGTGACGATGAGGAAAGGATCGGAGCAAAAGCAATGAAGCGCATTTTTCATTCCATGCTGTTCGCGATTTTCATGATGGCCTCATTGTGGTCACAAAACGCTCCCAGCGCTACCGATGTTCCCGGCTCGCAAGCCGGAATCCATCTCGTCAGCCCGCTTCCCACCGGCGATTGGACCATGCCTGCCGGCGACTACGCCAACACACGCTTCAGTCCTCTCTCACAAATCAATACGGGCAATGTCAAGAATCTTCACATCGTGGGGATGATGGCGGATGGGATTCCGCACGGGCATGAGGGTGGACCGCTAGTGGTCAACCAAACGCTTTACATGGTCACGCCCTTTCCTAATTACCTCATCGCTCTCGATCTAACCAAGCCCGGTTATCCCATGAAGTGGAAATTTGAGCCCAATCCCGACGGGCGCTCACAGGGAATTGCCTGTTGCGACGTGGTCAATCGCGGCGCCAGTTACGCCGACGGGAAAATTATTTACAACACGCTCGACGACAACACGATCGCCGTTGACGCGGCTAAAGGAACTCTCGTCTGGAAGACGACTGTGGGAGATGAAGATCTTGGTGAAACCGTCACCATGGCCCCGATTGTCGTAAAGAACATAGTGCTGGTCGGAGATAGCGGCGCCGAACTGGGCGTACGGGGAAAATTGACCGCTCTCGATCTGAAAACCGGCAAAATTCTATGGCGCGCTTACAATAGCGGCCCCGACAAAGACGCTCTTATCGGTGCCGACTTCAAGCCTTTTTATCCCAAAGACCAAGGCAAAGATCTGGGCGTGACTTCCTGGACCCCAGATCAATGGCACATGGGCGGTGGAACCATCTGGGGATGGATCTCTTACGATCCTGAACTCAATCTTATCTATTACGGCACGGGGAATCCGGGAGTCTGGAACGATGATATGCGTCCCGGCGACAACAAATGGTCGATCACGATTTGGGCGCGAAACCCGGAGACGGGAGCCGCGAAATGGGCCTATCAAATTGAGCCACACGATGGCTGGGACTATGACGAGATCATGGAGAACGTTCTCGTCGACATGCCCTGGCAGGGGAAGACGCGAAAATTACTGCTTCATCCTGGACGTACCGGCTTCATGTTCGTGATGGACAGAGAAACCGGCGAGGTTCTTTCGGCGGAGAATTTTGTTCCGGTTACATGGGCAAAAGGCTACGACCTAAAAACCGGCCTCCCAATGGAAGACCCTGAAAAGCGTCCCCATACCAACCACTACGCGCGCGGAGTTTGCCCTTCCTCCACGGGCGGAAAAGAATTTGTACCTTCTTCCTTCTCGCCAAAAACCGGTTATCTGTATATCCCCGCCCATAACACCTGCATGGATTACTCCGGCGAAGACGTCAACTACATTGCCGGCACCCCGTATCTGGGAGCCAGTGTCCGAATGTACCCAGGCCCCGGCGGCTACCAGGGCGAATTGATCGCCTGGGATGTTGCCAATGCGAAAAAGGTCTGGGGCATCAAGGAAACCGATCTTCCGGTATATAGCGGAGTACTCGCTACTGCCGGCGATGTTGTCTTTTACGGAACCATGGATGGATGGTTCCGGGCGGTGGATGCGCGCAGTGGCAGCGTTTTGTGGCAGCAGAAACTTACCTCCGGCATCATCGGAAATCCCATGACCTTCGTCGGACCGGACGGCAAGCAATACGTCGCAATCTACGCGGGCATCGGAGGGTGGATGGGCGCTGTTGCTTTGCCCAGTGTCTCGACCGATGACGACTATGCCGCGCTGGGGGTAGTGGGTGCCATGAAGAAGATTAAGCAGATGACGAATCCGGGAGGAGCCGTCTATGTGTTCGGCTATTAGGAATATCGCAGTGTTTGTTTTTTGCTGCGCGTTGCCCGTCTTAGCTGACCCTGCGGAGCTGCGTGTTTGTGCCGACCCAAATAATCTGCCCTACTCCAACCAGCAACAACAAGGCTTCGAGAACGCTCTGGCAAAACTGGCAGCCAGTACTCTCGGCATGAACGTGTCGTACTTCTGGTTCCCGCAACGGCACAAGTTTTTTCGTAACACCTTGCAGGCTGGGGTTTGCGACGTGGTGATGGAGGTTCCATCCGGGATGGACGAAGCAAGCGCGACAATACCATACTTTCGTTCCACTTACGTCTTTGTGTCGCGCCGCGACCGCAATCTTCGCATTGCATCTTTCGACGATCCACGCTTGAAAGATCTGCGGATCGGCGTTCATGTGACTGGTGAAAATGACGAAGCCATGCCACCGGCCACTGCCCTTATCAAACGAGGCCTGGTTCGTAATCTGGATGGCTACAGTATTTTCGGCAAACTCTCGGAACAGAATCCCGGCGCAAATATTGTTCGCGCGGTCGCCGACAAAAAAATCGATGTCGCTGTTGTCTGGGGACCTTTGGGCGGTTATTTTGCAAAACATTCTTCCCAGCCTTTGCAGGCCACACCGGTCTGCGTAGCCCCCGCAGACCGGCAACTGCCGCTGTCATTCGACATTTCCATGGGAGTTCGCCCCGACGATGAATCGCTGCGAAACAAACTGAACGAATTCATTGTTACCCACCGCTCCCAGATTCGTCGGTTACTCGACGCATATGACGTGCCCTTGGTGACCAGTCCGGAGGTGAAGTGCGAATGAGGTGTTCCACAATGCAAAAACAAATCATTCTCATGATTGGCCTGGTGCTGCTCGGCACTGCGGGATGTCAGAAGTACTCGTCTCCCAGCACATCCGCGGTGACCCTCCCGACGCACGGCACCGCCGTTGGCCCAATCCCCGGCGCAGCCAAGAATGTGACCTTCCCGACGAATCCGTTTGCAAACGATCCCGTGGCCCTGCAGGAAGGGCACAAGCTTTTCAACTGGTACAACTGCTCAGGATGTCATGGCGGCCATGCGGGAGGCGGTATGGGACCGAGCCTTCGCGATAAGGTTTGGCTTTACGGAGATCGTGACGATCAGATCTTTGACTCGATCGCAGAAGGACGCGGCGCAGGTATGCCGTCCTGGGGTACCAAAATCCCTGAAGAACAAATCTGGAAATTGGTGGCCTACATCAAGTCGATGCGGACATCGGCCGAACCGGAGCCGCCCGAGGTGCCAGCCCGCGAACAAGTCGCGCCTCCGGCCATCATTCATCCATCGCAGTCGATGCAGAAGGACTAGTCGGAATGCGAGCCTTTGCCCTAGCATCGTTGTTGCTACTCTCGGGATGTCAGAGATCGCAGTCCACGCTTTATCCCAAAGGTCCGGCCGCCGACAAGATCGCGCATCTCTCCTGGTTCATGCTGATCCTCTTCCTTGCCATCACCGCGCTCATGTGGACTCTAATTACGTGGGCCATATCGCGTCGGCGCGGGACGCTCGCCGAACATGAGCCGGTCGACGTTGGTGGCGGTCAGGGCTGGATTGCATGGGGTGGGCTCGCATTTCCGTTGAGCGTATTATGCGTTCTTTTCATTCTTGGTTTGAAATTGATGGCCAGCTTCCCAGTCCATGACAGCCATCATCACGCCCTGCATCCCACGATTGCAATTGTTGGCCGCCAGTGGTGGTGGGAGGTTCAGTATCTGGGCGATCCCGCGCAGCGATTTACGACTGCCAACGAGATCCACATTCCTGTGGGCCAGCCCGTCGATATTGAGTTGCGTTCGCTCGACGTGATCCATTCTTTCTGGGTCCCCACACTCCACGGCAAGGTCGATTTGATTCCCGACCATCCCAACTTCATCCGCATACAAGCTGACCGGGAAGGTGTTTACAGTGGTACCTGCGCCGAATACTGCGGCGCTCAACACGCACACATGCGGCTCATCGTCGTAGCCCAGCAACCGGCGGATTATGAAGCATGGGTTCAAGGCCAGTTGCAGTCGGGTGCCGAACCGGCAACCGACGCGGCGCGGCGGGGCGAGCAGATATTCATGGCGGGACCATGTTCCATGTGTCATCAAGTGCGCGGAACGTTGGCTGGCGGAAGAGTAGCGCCCGATTTGACGCACATCGCCAGCCGCATGAACATTGCTGCCAACTCTTATCCGAACAATGACGCCTATTTAGAAGCTTGGATCACACATGCTCAATCCCTGAAGCCGGAAGCGGCCATGCCAAACCTTACCGAATTCGACGGTCAACAGTTGCGAGACTTAGTCGCTTACTTGCGACAGCTTAAATAGATAGGAGAAATTTTCCATATGTTTTCTTCCCGAATGGTTCGAATCGCACCAGTATTGATTGCTTGCTCCGCCTTGTTAACGTTGCCCGCACTGGGTCAGTCAAAACCCGACTGCTCATCGCTCCCCGATCACACCAAGCTGCGCAGCGTGCTTCAATCCGTCATCAAAGAAGGTGCAACCGGAAACAGTGGATTGGGAAATCAGGAGTGGGCGGTTACCGTCAACCGCGACGGAATCGTTTGTGCCGTGGTTTTCAGCGGTAACGATCGCGGCCAGCAATGGCCCGGCAGTCGTGCCATCGCGGCCGAGAAGGCCAATACCGCAAACGCCCTGAGTTCGTCTGACTATGCGCTCTCCACGGCCAATGTCTTTGCGGCTTCTCAACCGGGACAGAGTCTTTATAGCCTCACTACAAGCGCGCCTCCAAATGCGCAGGCTGTATTCGGACCAGCCACCTCATTTGGCACTCCCGACGACCCCATGGTCGGAAAACCGATTGGCGGTGTGATCGTTTTCGGTGGAGGATTGCCTCTTTATAGCTCGAAGGGAAAAATCGTTGGGGGTCTAGGTTTGAGCGGCGATACTTCGTGCGCCGACCACATTATCGCTTGGAAAGTACGCCATGAGTTGCAGCTCGATGCCGTGCCAATGGGTCCCTCACCCGATCACAACGACAATATGATTCTTGATTGGTCGAACAATAACAGCCCGAGTGGCTTCGGACATCCGACATGCAAGGGTGGCAATCCGCCCGATGACATCATAAAAGAGCTCTCCAGGAAATATCCCACAGGCCCAAAAACACATTGATGCGCCATCGAAAAGGAGACAGCTACAACCCAGCCGCTCGCATTCGAACCGATTTCACAGGATGTTCTCACCTGCTATGCCGAACTCTGAAGCTGCGCTGCGATTCCGGCGCAGCCGCGCCTTGTTAAGAAAGATCAAAGACGGCCAGATCGATCCCCCCACTTAGCTGGTGACTACCGCAACCGGTTCACCATCGACGAGCGCAGTCTCTTTCGCCGCAATCGACAAACAAGACCTGGAAAAACAATCGTTGTATTCGATCTTCGAGAACAACTGCAAGCGCAAACTGCAATGGGCGGGGGAAATAATTGGAGCGATCATTGCCGGGGAAGACGAAGCCGAAATATTGCAAACTTCCGTGGGAAATGCGCTCTTAATGATTCGGGAAGCAATGTACGACACGGAGAACGTGGCCATTGAATACAGTGTCTCGTTATTGAGGGTGGATCGTTATACGGCCGCGGTGATTTCGATCCGAAAAAGCTGACGTGATACCGGCGCGTGTCTCGGCAGAGCCCGTAACTCGATATCGCTACCAAATTTCTGTCTGGCTTAAGCAGTTTGGCCTTTGCAATTTTCTCGCCTCTTTTTGTTGCAGACGTCGAATGTAATTTCTCGATCCAAAAGGCAAAAGGCGTGCCAGGTTCGACACGCCTTTTGTTATGCCCAGGGAAGGGGTGATTTCTCAGGCAGCTGGCTGGTGCTGCCGAAATCGCAGATACATAGCCCCGAAACAAAGAATGCTGGCCAGAAACAGGTAGCCCAGAGCAGCTCCGCCTTCCGGCACTGGCACCAAGCCCCACATCTCCTGCGCTTCTCCGTTACCGATACCGGTTTTGGGATTCGGTGTGTAAATCCAGAGGCTGGCAAGCTGGGACTGGCTCAGCGTTTCGGTCCCCGACATTACGTTCTTATAAAGGGTGTATGCGGTTGTGGTCGGATCAAGAGTGACGCCGCCGGTCAGAGCCCAAATCGCTTCCGAGTATGCGGCTTGCATCGCTCCGCTCATGCCAGGATTCTTGAGCATCTGATACGCGAGATAGGCGATTTCGTCGTACCCTTGCACGCCCATGCGCGCTAAAAAGAGTTTGTCCGATGTTCGTTGAGGTCAAGCTGGCAGCATTAACGCCGTTGGCTGTCCAATGCTCACCGGCATAGATGTTGTCATTGAAGTCGTCGCAGATCATGCCTGGCCCGCCGGTTTGTCCAGGGCCGACCTGGACGCCATTGATCGAACCATCGTAAAAACCAGTTCCGACGGTCTCAGAGCCATAACTCCAATTGCTGCCCTGATATCCCCCGTTAAAGTACATAGGAGTGTTTTGAGCAAAAAGAGTCGGCGCCAGGAACATTGCCATTCCAGCTAGCATTAAGAACAAAATTCGCTTCATTTTTTGATTGTCCACTTTTCTAAAGTGGGGGAGATGGGCCGAAGCGCGGAAGGTAATCCGGCTTCGTTACCAAAGCTACTTTAGCTCACTGGCGATCTTTGTCAAGGCTGATAATATTTGCAACAGGTTGCAAGCACTTGCAACCTAAGCTCGCGTACTACCCTTCCGTGCCCTTCATAGGCACTATGAAATGTACTAGCCTTGAGATTGCAGAAACTCATTTCTGCAAACCGATCAACAGGACTCTAATGCCGATTCGTATTGCCCTAAGGCTTGCCGTTTCTGCCGCTCTGCTGTCACTTCTTTTGTTCTCGTTTTCGTGCTCCCGTGACCCACAGGCCCGTAAGTTGAAGTATTTCCAGAGCGGCCAGCGCTACTTCGAGAAAGGCAAGTACCAGGAAGCCGCGATCGAGTTCATCAACGCGGTCAAAATCGATGCGAACTACGCAGAGGCCCATCAGCAACTTGCGGAAACTTATCTTAAATTGAACAAACCGCAAGGTGCGCTACAGGAACTCGGGCGAACCATCCAGCTTCAACCTCACAATTATCAGGCGCACCTCGAACTAGAGAATCTGCTGATCCTGAGCCACAGTTTTCCGGAGGCTAAGGATGAGATCGACGCGTTGCTCAAGGAACAGCCGAACGATCCGGCAGTCCACAGGGCAAACGCGAATTTGATGGCCGCGCAGGGCGAAGTTGACGGCGCCATCGCGGAGATGCAGGAAACGATAGCCCTCGATCCCGGTCGCTGGCAGTTCTATTTGAGCCTTGCCCTCTTGCAGGCAAGAAACAATCAGCAGGATGCGGCGGAGGCGAGTTTGCGCAGAGTGATCGAACTCGATTCTAAGGCGTCGCAAGCCCGGCTACTTTTGGGAAATTATTATCAATCGCGCCACCGATATAATGACGCCGAGCGTCAATTCCAGCAGGCTATTGAAGTCGACCCGAAAAGTGTTGATCCGCGGGCGGCTCTGGCGCGTCTCTACCTGGCGGAAGGCAAGCGAGCTGAAGCGGAAGACATTGCGCAACGGGCAAAACGTGATTTTCCGAATGACTCCGCTGCCTACCGCATGCTCGCCAACGTTTACGCTACGACTGGCAACCTGGATGAGGCTCTGGCCGAATATTCCGCACTCATTCAGGAGCATCCAAAAGACCTTCAAGTAAAAAAAGATTACATCCAGCTTCTTCTGCAGAAGGGCCGGATTAGCGAAGCTGAAAAGTTCGACGCGGAGATTCTTAAAGCGAACCCCAACGACGCCGATGCGTTGCTCTATCGCAGCCAAATTCAAATCAGCAGCGGTCATGCCGATGACGCCACCGCAGCGCTGCAAACTTTGATTGAGAATAATCCTGGAAACAGCGAGGCCTATTACATTCTGGGAGTCGGATACGAGAGACTCGGCGATCTCGAACACGCGGAAACCCAGTGGCGGCAGGCGGTTCGGCTCCGGCCAGACCTGCTGGACGCGGTCAAGGCATTGGCTCGCGCGGCCATGAATCGAAACGACATGGATGCTCTGGATCAAGAAGCCACCGAAATTGTCCGACTGCAACCTGCATCTCCAGAAGGCTATTCTTTGCGCGCGCTGGCCAACCTCAATCGCAAGCGGTTTTCACCAGCCGAAGTGGATGCGCGAAAAGCAATCGACATCGCTCCCCAGAGTTCCTACGGTTACGTACAAATGGGAAACTTGAAGCTTGCCGAAAAACAATTCGCGGACGCGGGCAATGCCTACCAAGCAGGACTCGATCGTAATCCGAATTCAAAAGACGCATTGCGTGGGCTGATGAGCACCTACATTGCGCAGAAGAAAGTGGACCGAGCAATTTCGGTCGCGGAAGCTCAGATCGCGAAAGCACCGAACAACAGCGGATTCTACGAACTGCTCGGCACGGCTCTATTCCGTATCAAGAAAGATCTGAAGGGCGCTGAGGCGGCCCTTCAGAAATCCTCCGCACTCGATAAAAACAATTTGAACGCCTTCATTGAGCTGGGTGAAGTGCAGGTGGCGAGCGGTTCGGTTGATGCCGCTGTCACGACCTATCAGCAGGCCATTAACAACAATCCGCAGGAGGCTACTCTTTATCTGCGGCTCGGAGATTTGTATGCGTCGAAACAAGAATGGGATAAGGCCAAAGAAGCATACCAACATGTATTGACGATAAAACCTCAGGATGCCATGGCATCCGGCCATCTGGCGAATCTGATCCTGCGGAACGGCGGAGACCTCGACATCGCCGCGTCGCTGGCGGAAACGGCGCGTCGCGGCATGCCCCAGTCACCCAATGCTGCCGACACTCTGGGATGGGTGTATTACCAAAAGGGCGCATACAACTTGGCGATCCGGATGTTTCTGGAAGCTGTGAAACTCGAAGAGAAGAATAAGGCGCCCGATGACGCCAGCATTCACTATCATTTGGCACTCGCCTACGAAAAAACTGGCCAGGATCTTCAGGCTCGACAACAACTGGAACGTGTGCTGAAGCTCGATCCCAACTATGACGATGCGGCGAACGTGAGAAAAACGCTCGCGCAGCTGAGACCTGCGCACTAAGAAAGCCGACTGGCCCAGCTGCGGACGAGGGGACGCCGTGTGGGCCTGTGACTCCAAGCGCGGCAACTGTACAGACTTCCACTCCATTCATCGGAGGGTTGCGGTCTGACGGGGTTCCCGCCGCTTCGACATCGGCTTTCCATTGCCAGAGAACAAGGACACGGGAGATGTCCCCGGCTACCACCCAGCAGCAACATCCATTGCTGCAAACAGTTGTCTGCCATTCATGTACACTCGACGTTGCAATTTAAATCCGTAATTAATCGTTTTAATAGGGGCGATAACGTCATGATTTCCGGTTCTGACCCACGAGTCTCGTGTCGCATTTGGCTGTGTGCCATTGTCGCGGCGCTCGGGCTGGTAGCGGTGTCCATGCACTCTCCTCTGTGCGTCCACGCACAAACGGCTCAGGCACAGACTGCTCAGGCGCAAACCCCTCACCCACGACCGCATCGGGAGGAGCTCCCGGCGGATTCAGTTGCAAAGGTGGGAACGCTCGATTCAGTTGCCACGGTCCACGTTGACGTTACGCCGGAGCACGTACTGAATACGATCTATCCCGACACCGCCACCGGCGCGTGGATGGACGACCTGAGTAAGGCGCAGGTGGACAACTTGAGCAAGCCCGAGGTGATTCAGGGCGTCAAGAACTTGGGTTGGGGTTCCATCACCATGCGCAACAACAGCGAGTTGCGCCTTTCAGCGTGGCACTGGAACGAAAACGGCACATGGAGCGATCCCGCGACGAAGAGCGGCTATTACGTAGGCAGCGCTGATTTAGGCGAAGCGATCCACTACGGCTACTCGTACTCGTTGCCTCACCGCGACTTCATGACCAGCGGCGATTCACCTCTGGTTGCCGGTTTTCAAAGTTACTGGAAGAGCAATCCTTACCTGACCAGCCACTTCACGGGCGAGAGCGATACGCTGCACCCGCAATGGGTGGTGATCGATATGGGTAGCGCCCGCGCTGTCAATGCGATCCATATTCAATGGGTCAATCCGTATGCCGTGGTTTATGTGGTGCAGTACTGGGTCGGCGACAACAATGCGATGGACTGGGACATGGGTCCGAACGGCATGTGGAAGGCGTTCACGTCGGGCGCGGTGCTGAATGGCAGCGGCGGGGATGTTCGTCTAAGGCTTTCGGATGAGCCCGTCACTACGCGCTTCGTCCGCGTGTTGATGTCGAAGTCCTCCGGAACTTGCGACACTCACGGCTCGCAGGATACTCGAAACTGCGTCGGCTACGCCCTGCAGACGCTGTCGGCCGGTACGATCGATGCTGAGGGGAAATACGCGATCGTGTATCCGCCGAACGGCAAAGAGCCCGGACCTGGGCCGCCGCCGGTTCTGCAGGGTGCTGGAGAGCAGGAAGTGATCCCCGGTTCGGAGGCAGACCTGGCTGGGTCGTTTTTCGCTTCTTCGGTCGATCCCTGGCACCAGGCCGACAATCTGATCACCGGCGGCCACGATCAATACAACGGCATGGACAATTTCTTCACCAGCGGATTGACCATGGGCCACGCGGCGCTCGTTGCATGCGCGGCGATCTATGACACTCCCGAAGATTGCGCGAATGAAGTTTCCTACATTCACAAGCGTGGCTATCCCGTGGTGGGAATTGAAGTCGGGGAGGAGTGCGACGGCAAGCACATGACGCCGGAAGATTATGGCGCGATCTATATTCAAGTGGCGGATGCGGTGCACAAGTTAACGCCCGGCGCCAAGTTGGGCGGTCCGATTTTCGAAGGCGTCGATAAAGACATCACACTGTGGGCTGACGATGAGGGACGCACTTCCTGGCTAGAACGATTCGTCGATTACCTGAAAGCCCACGGGCATCTCAAGGATCTTTCATTTATGTCGTTCGAACACTATCCATTCATGATCAATGGATTCACCCCACCGAATGACTGGGCGACACTTTACATGGAACCCGGAATCATGAAGCACGTGCTGCACATGTGGCGTCAGGACGGCGTTCCCACGGAAGTGCCGCTCATTATTTCCGAGAGTGGGATCATAGCGGGGCGAAGCGGACCGGGCTACCTGGGCGTGACTGGCCGCTCTATCTGGGAGAGCGATGCGTTTGGCACATTTTTTGAGCAAGGCGGCACAGCGTTTTATCGTCCGGCAATCAATAATGGCGCCGCTGGTCACGGAAGCCTCGACCCCGAAGGTGGCGCTGATGGGGGCGGGGCCTATGGCACGCCGGCGTATACTCCCTACTCTTCCGCACACATCATTAATTTCGAATGGTTGCAGCACGAGGCGGGAGCGAACAAGATTTTCCCGGCATCGGCCGACCTTAAGGACGCTGCAGGCCGGACTGTAGTTACCTCATACGTGGTCAAACGACCGGACGGGAACTGGTCGTTGATGCTTATTAACCACGATCTGATCACGGCGCATCCCGTTCATCTCGTCATCGATGATGCCAAGCACGTCAGCCATCCGTTCGTCGGATCTGTAGCTCTTGTGCAGTATTGCAACACTCCTTCTGACGATAGGAACATCACGATTGCCGCCACCCCCGATGGCATGTACACCCTCCCGGCAGGGTCGATCACCGTGATTCGCGGGAAGCTGCGGTAGTTCAGCGATATGTCGTTCCCGATCCTGCCGGCGACTCTTTGAACGAGCGCAGATCCTTCTCTCTCTGTGGCTCGTGTGCATCCCACGGTCCCCCTCTGCGCCGTTCGTAGGTACGAATCTGGACCGCACCCAACTTCCGTGTTGCCCGTCATCCGCCAGGAAAAAGCAAAGCCGGACTCGAGTCGAGTATTCCTTCCGACATAAGCTCTGGCTTAGAGTAGCTTTGCGTATTCGGCTTTTGCCATCTTGAAGATCGGAACGCTGTAAACATACCGCTCGTCCTTCGCAAAAATTTGGCCAGACGACGGTGCCTGACCTGAAATCATGCACACACACTGGCGCACAGCAACCTTTAGCACGGGTCACTCCATGGCCACTTCTTAAGAGCAAAGGGTTGATGGGCCGTGAGTCCCGCTGTTACGGAAATGGCCGGCTGACTGAGTACGAGGTTCGGTTGTTGGCGCCGACTTCCCCGAATTGGACACACAATTCGCACACAAGCGACACGCCTGCTCAAGGAGCCATTGTCCAATCTTCAATGGCTAATCTCGGGACACGTCGAAACTCGCGCGTGTTGTGCGTGACCAGCGTTAATCCCAAGCTGCGAGCGTGGGCCGCAATGAACAAATCATTGCTCCCAATCATTGTCCCCAATTTTTTCAAGTGTGCGCGGATCTGCGCATAGTGCGGAGACGCTTTGTCGGGGAACTCCAAAACCTCGGCATAACTCAGAAAGGCGTTCAATGCCGTTTCATCCTGCTGTCGCCGAGGAGACACTTCGACACCATAGAGCAATTCGGACTTCGTGATTACGGAGACGCACACGTCGCTGACCGGCACCTTTTGCAGCCGTTTTAAAAGCAGATCATTTGAGCGTTTCATCACATAGGAGCAAATGTCGGTGTCCATCATGTAGCGCGGCATTACTCTTCACGCTCCTGCACGGGTAGATCCTCAACCTCTTCCATAAAGCCGGCCGAAGCAACAGGCGCCTCAGTAAGATAGGAGGTCCAATCAAAAGGTCGGGGCGACAGTACGACCTCGCTTCCCTCTTTTCGAATGAACACCTCCTGCGTCCGGAACTGAAACTCCTTGGGCAGGCGGACCGCTTGACTGCGATTGTTCATGAAGATCTTCGCTTTGCGCTGCATACGCTGCTCCTCCTAGCGTGGCATATACACCAGTATATGCCACGCCATCACGAGAACGCTAGTGGTGTCCTAACAATGATTCCGACTGACTAGCCGTACTTCACACGCTCATCATTTGCCAGAGGAAGCGATCGGTTTCGTGCGATTCCGTTGGACGCGATTGACAGCGTGATGCACTTTGGTTCGGAGAGCGCGATTTCGATGATCGACAGCGGTCCGTTAGAACAGAAAGCGCTCTCTTAAATTCCCGCTGAGGTTTGCGTCAATAAAATCGGGCAACGAAACCGGATCGGATTCGGAAGGGGAACGCTCGTTGCTCGACGCTCCACTCAGAGCCTTCTTTGTGCGATCTGGCATCAGCGCGTTGTTCCAGACTATGTCTGATGTACGAGGTCTGGAAACAGATGGACACGCGAAAAGGCTGGCAATCGAGATGGTTGGGGAAAGTTCGCATTGAAGGATATTCAGGAAGTGCGGGAGCCGACCTCTCGCCAACTCATGCGGTCCCCTCAGCGAGCTAAACGAGTAAACGCTTGCGGGATTAACGCTGACACCTCTTCTACTTGCACTCATAAAGGTGCGGCTAGCTTATGCATTTTTTGAGAGATTCGATAGGCCAGCCCCTTGGGCGAGGAGATCGGGGTAAACGATTGCCCTACTTTGATATTATCGGTATTCCCAATTCGCGAATTGTAAGACGGGCGGCTAACCTCATGGATATTCGTGAAATCGCAAAACGCGCACGCGTTTCAACCGCGACGGTGTCTCGCACGATCAACCGAATCCCCACTGTCAATCCGCAACTCGCCAAACGCGTTTGGAATGTCGTCGAAGAGCTTGGCTACTACCCTAACACTCAGGCTCGAGCCTTAGTGTCGGGCCGCAGCCGCATCTTCGGCCTCATTATCTCCGACATCACAAATCCATTTTTCCCGGAGATTGTACAAGTCTTCGAGCGAATTGCCGTTCAGCATCATTACGAAATCATGCTGACATCCACGGGGAACGACCCCATGCACATGGAGACGGCAGTGCGGCGAATGATCGAACGCCGAGTCGAGGGAGTCGCGATTATGACTTTCGGCATGGAAGACATATTGCTTGAGGATCTTAAGCTGCGAAAGGTTCCTTTGGTATTTGTGGACGTCGGTCCATCGCGACCCCGAGTTAGCAATATTCGCATCGACTATCTCCATGGGATTCGGCAGGCGGTCCAACATCTTGCCGCGCTTCGTCACCAGAAGATCGCATTCATCTCCGGCCCGCTCCATTTGAAATCAGCGGAGGCCCGCAAGCAGGCATTCCTCAGTTCAATGTCAGAGATCGGGTTGGAGGTCGACAGAAATCTGATTGTGGAAGGAAGTCACACGATCGAGGGGGGCATTGCCGCGTTCGGCAAGTTATTAGCTGGAGCGGCCAAACCCACCGCGGTGCTTTGCTCGAACGACATGACGGCAATGGGAGTAATGCGGAAAGCCTACGAAGAAGGAATCCAGATCCCCTCAGATCTGTCGGTGATTGGCTTCGACGATATTCGGTTAGCCCAGTTTGTCTTGCCCGCGCTCACCACGGTTCAGATGTCTCAGGCCGAACTGGCACGTTTGGCTTTCAATGCGCTTCTGAACGAGTTGCAGCGAGAGGAGCCGTCGCCCACAGGAACCGAATACGTGCTGAAAACGCATCTCGTGCTTCGAGAATCGACCAGGCTCGGAACTGGTGGCACGAAGTCTATCGAAGAAGTAAGTACGCTCCTTCTTCGGGAACCCGCCGATACAACAACCTTTCGACCAATCAAGCTTCCCACTGAAGAACCGCGTAGGAACGGGCGGGAACCTCAAACTTGGTGCGTCCCGCCGCAGTAGCGGGTTTGTCGAATGCCTGCGGAGCCACCCGTTGCGGTGAATCGAAGGTGTTGGAAGCTTTCAGATCGGCGCCGGTCAGGACGGTCGAGTTCAGCAGCCTTCCCGGTGCGAAGTCCTGCCATTGAATTTCGATCGCGTGGCTTTTCGCCAAATCACGATTGAGGATGAACAATGAAGTCTTGTGGTCCGGGCTCAACGTCGCCGCAACATCCAGATACGGGACTTGCCCCAAGCCCGATACCTCGTAGGTTGGGGATTCGACAAGCGCGTTTAGAACACTTCCACTAGCCCGTTGCAAAGCCCAACTATAAGGATAATAGATCGTCTGCCGTAGTAGACCCTTCTCGTTGGTGGCAATCGGTGCGATGACATTGACCAGTTGCGCGAGACACGCGATCTTAATGCGGTCGGCATTGCGCATCAGACTGTTTACAATTCCGCCGACCAGTAGCGCATCCTCAAGGTTGTAAACTTCCTCGAGCAGGTGCGGGGCTTCGTGCTCATGCCCATTCATGGCTTCGGCGTCGCGGGCACGATACCAAACGTTCCACTCATCGAACGAAAGCCACAGCTTTTTCGGCGAGCGCTTATGCCCACGGACCATATCGCAAACCGCCAGAGTCTCCGCGATCTGTCGCTCCATGCTCAGGTTCATGGCTACAAATTTCGAACTGTCTTTGCCGGTCTCTTCTTGAGTATTTCCGATATACCGATGCAGAGAGAGCGCGTCGACATAGTCATAACACTGCTCCAACACCTCGCGGTCCCATTCCAGATAAGTAGGCATGGCGGGACCGCTCGATCCACAGGCGATCAGCTTGAGAGACGGATCGACCGCATGCATTTGGCGCGCGGCGTCTTGCGCTTTCAATGCCGTATTCGGTGGCAGTCATGTGCCCGATTTGCCAGGGACCGTCCATCTCGTTGCCCAGGCACCAGTGCTCCACCTTGTATGGCTGGTCAATGCCGTGGCTGCGCCGCAGACTCGCTCCATTTGGTTCCCTTCTCCACGTTGCAATATTCCACCAGCGCGGCGGCTCGCTCGGCCGTGCCCGTGCCCAGATTGAGTCCCATTAGAGGTCGAGCACCCACCATCTTGCTCCACGCCATGAATTCGTTCGTACCGAACTGGTTGGTATCGATCGTGTTCCACGCCTTGTCGAGCATCGCGGGGACGATCTTTTTTGGGGCCAACGCCATCGAGCCAGTTGTATCCGGAGACAAAATTCCCACCCGGATAGCGAATGATCGGAACGCCGAGATTGCGTACCTCTTCCATCACATCTTTGCGAAATCCGTTCGCATCCGACAGCGGTGAACCCGGGTCGTAGATGCCTTCATAGATCGCCCGCCCCAGATGCTCAAGAAAAGATCCAAACAGGTTTCGGTCCAGCGGGCCGATTGTCCGCCGCGAATCGATACAGATACGCGCGACCGCTGCTGAATCCGCGATACGGCCGGCGAGGATTGACCGAAGGCAAAGCGCCCGTCCAAGAAGATTCGCGGAACACGCGACTCCAACGCTGGCGGCCTGTTGCAGGAACTTTCTTCTGGTACCTGACATGGTTGCATTCTCCTCGATCGATCTTCAGGGATTTACGAAGCGACAGCCGGGTTATCGCCCCGAATTTTCAGCGTTCGTGGGCCTCTTTTGCGATCTGAATCAAAGCGGGCAGGACTTGTCCGCACTCGCTTTTCCCGGGCTCCCCAAACAGGAAATAAAGCTTGCGGTAATGCCGATAGAGAGTTTCGTAGACTCGCTGGGCTGCCTTCTCGGGCTCGTAGACTGTGAAAGGCGCGCAAATTCTGGCTTGCGCCTCATCGATCGTCTTGAATGTGCCCGCGGCCAGAAATGCGAAAATCGCCGACCCAATGCCAGTGACCTTGCTGCTGGGTACCAGTACCGGGCGGCCCAGCACATTCGCATAGACCTGATTCAGCACGACGTTATTTTGCGGAATCCCGCCTCCATTGATGACACGCAAGGTAGGCGCACCGTATTCGCTCATGCGATCGAGAATCACGCGCGTGTGAAAGGCAGTCCCTTCGATAGCCGCGAATAGTTCGTCCTGAGCCGTGTGCTGAAGATTCCATCCCAGCGTGATGCCGCCCAGATTCGGATTCACCAATACTGTTCGGTCGCCGTTATCCCAGGTCAGGCGCAGCAATCCAGTCTGGCCCGGCGCGGTAAGTTTCCAGGCCTTTGCTCAACTCGGCAACCGTGGTGTTCGCGCGGTGCGCTATGGCGCTGAAAATGTCTCCGGTGGCCGAGAGCCCAGCCTCGACACCGGTGAATTCAGGGTGCACGCTTCCCTGCACCACGCCACAGACGCCGGGAATCAATTCCGCCTTCTTCGTGTATGCAATGATGCAAGTCGAGGTGCCAACCACATTGACGACATCTCCTGCCTTCGCTCCCGCGCCGATGGCGTCCCAGTGCGCGTCAAATGCTCCTACCGGGATCGGAATGCCGGCGCGAAGGCCAAGCTTCTCCGCCCACTGCGGCGACAGAGTCCCGGCAATCTTGTCGGATGTAGCGTATTGTCCACCTAACTTCGCCCGAACCCCAGTCAGCAGTGGATCCACTTTAGCCAGAAAGCTCTCGGGAGGCAGGCCCCCCATAGCCGCGTTCCACATCCACTTATGCCCCATGGCGCAGATGCTTCGTTTTACGTCCGATGGATTCGTTATGCCGCAGAGCGTTGCCGCAACCATATCGCAGTGTTCAAAAGCGCTGGCAAACTTCTCGCGTTTGGCCGGATTGTGCCGAAGCCAATGAAGCAACTTCGCGAATCCCCATTCGGACGAGTACACACCTCCGCACCACTGAATGGCCTCCAAATTCTCGCGGTGGGCGAGGTCTGTAATCTCAGCAGCCTCTTGTTTTGCGCGGTGGTCGCACCAGAGGTAGTAGTCATCCAGCGGAGTTAGATCGCCGGCCACCGGAATCACGCTGGAGCCAGTCGTATCGAGCGCGATGGCCTCGACTTGATCTCCCCGAATTCCCGCTTCCTTGATCGCAAGCCTAGTGGCGGATGCCAGCGCGCTCATGTGATCGGCGTGAGACTGGGTCGCATAGTCCGGATCCTCCCGCTTGCGATGCAGAGGATACTCGGAGCTGGCAGAGCCAATCATGCCCCGCTCGCTGTCGACCAAAGAAACCCGGACGCTCAGTGTGCCGAAATCGACTCCCGCAACAATCGCCATCAGTTCATCGCCCTCATCTTGAGACAGAAAACCAGGAAAGCGGCATCGGTCGGACATGACGGCCAAATTCGATGACATAGTAAACGTTTTCTATACATGGTGCTACAATTTTCTCGACGATATCGCGGCGCTCGCTTGCTTTCTTTGACCCGCGGTTCGAGCAGTTCGCCGATTCGCAGCGATCGTTCGCCGCGCAAAAACATGGAAACACAACTTCTGGGAAATAGTGACCTCGCCATCACGCCGATCGGAATTGGCGCATGGGCCATCGGTGGCGGAGGCTGGAATGGCAGTATGGGGCCGCAGAATGACAGCGACTCGATCCCGGCGATTCATGCGGCCCTCGACTATGGCTTGAACTGGATCGACACCGCTGCGCTCTATGGACTTGGGCATTCTGAAGAGATGCGTAACAGATCACTCCAACGGAGATTCGCCTGGGATTCGGAAACGAGGGCGTCCGCAGGCGAATCCGGAGAAAAATACGACCGGTGCCACCACGCAGTCCAAAGCAGACCAAGAACACCCGAGATGACGAAGATCCATCGCCAATTCAAGAAAGTCAGTATGACAGCAATCAGGGGCGGAGCCATCACCGCTCCCACAGCCGTTCCTGCGTTGATGATGCCCATCGCGCTGGCGCGTTCATCGGTCGGAAACCATTCCGCGACCGCTCTTGTAGCCGCCGGAAATCCACCACCTTCGCCCATCCCCAGCAGGAAGCGACTGACCGCAAGCATCGCAAAACTCAAGGCCAAGGCGTGACTTGCGCAAGTCAGAGACCAGAAAATCATGATGACAGTCAAGCCTCGCCGCGTTCCCAATGTGTCACACAGCTTTCCCCCGCCGGCGTACATGACGGCATAGGAAAAGAGAAATGTCGATTGCAGCGTGGAGAACTGTTCATTCGAGAGCGGAATATCTTTTCCAATCGCGTTCACTGCAACCGGAAGAGTCTGACGATCGAGGTAGCTGATCGCGATGGCCGCGCTCACCAGAACAGCAATTCTCCATCGCCCCAAGAATTTGCTCCTCAGACCAATCTGCCTAAATACGTGGCTGCGATTTCACCCGGCCATAACTCGACGCTCCCGCTTTGCATTCCGCCGTCTTCGTCAAGATCTAGCGACCTCCGTCCAAACCTGCATTGAGGTTGCTTGCCGATTGGCCCACGCATAATAGGGAATGAAGGTTAACGGAACCTTCTTCGTCCTTTCCGTCGATCCGGTGTACTTCGGATACAGCGCGTTCGCCGATGCACTCCTGTCATAGCTCAGGCCTGTGTGGTGAAGCAAGAGCACGCCACCCAGAAGGTCGCTCTTCATCTCGCTCTGAAATTCGGAGTCAGGCCGCTTGCCCAACGCCAACGCCACATCGCTGAGCTGACGCCACTCGACTGATCGAGTTCTTCCAGACAGTAGACGAGTGGACCGCGCTGGACGGCAACTCGACCAGTGTCATCCGCCACTCGCGGATTTGCTTCGAGCACCTGCGGCGTCATCGCCATCTGCAGTTGAACACGGTCTCCCGCAGACCACCGGCGACGTATTGGCAGATACTCACCCGCCTTTGCACCGGACACGGATGCGCCATTCACTGACACTGTCGCGCTGTCGACCCAGCCAGGAATTCTCAAATAAACCACAAAATCGGCCGGCTGCGACGGGTTCACCGTCATCTCCACATTTCCTTCCCACGGATAATTTGTCTTCTGCTCGATCTTCAGGCCAGTGCCATTCTCCAGGTGCCAATCCAGTTCAGAATTGTCGTAGAGATGCACATAGACCCCGTCGCTGCTGGTGCTGTAGAAATATCCCGGCAAGGATCCGAAGGTGCGCTCCAGATTTGGTGGGCAACAGGTAGTGTCGTACCATGGGTTGCGAATTTTATCTCCTCCCGACGGATCGAACGCCAGCGGGTTGCGATAGCAATACATGACTCCATCGAGCGACATTCCTGAATTGATGCCGTTATAGAGAGCACGCTCAATTACGTCGGTAAACTTTGCCTCTCCGGTGGCCGCTAACATGCGCCAGTTCCACATCATGTTGCCAATCGCTGCGCAGCTTTCCCCGTAAGCGCGAAAGTTGGGAAGTTCATAGGCATCACCGAAGGCTTCCCCATCGGCGCGCGAACCCACTCCGCCCGTGACGTACATCTTGGTGCTGGTCATGTCAGTCCAGAGTTTGTTCAGAGTCTGCCAGTAGGAGTCATCGCCGGTTTCCAGGTAGTAATCGGTCGCGCCGCAGCAGGCATACATGGCGCGCACAGCGTGGCCCTCAAGCTTGGTCCGTTCCGTGAACGGTGTCCCGGAGAACATGTAGATCGTCCTGCGTTCTGGAAGGTCGATCCGTTTGTCTCCTTGCAGGATGTAGCCGGCAAGATCGAGTTGCCGCTTGTCTCCGGTAATTCGATACAACTCGATCAACGCCATCTCGATTTCAGGATGTCCGGAGACGATAGGCTTTTTGGGCGCGGGGCCGTAGTTAGGAATTAAAAAGTCGTCAACAAACCGGATGCCGGCATCGAGTAGTTTCCGGTCGCCGGTTCCGCGATAGTACGCGATCGCGCCTTGCAGCATGTGCCCGATGTTGTAGAGTTCATGTCCAGTCGTTTGCGTCTGTGGCTGCATGCGCAGCGATTTGCGATCGTCAACGTAATACGTATTCAGGTAACCGCTGGGTTCCTGTACAGCCACGACCTCGCTGATCGCTTTCTCCGCGCTGGCTCGAAGCGCCGGACGATCGCCCGACTGGAGCACAAAACCAACCGCCTCCGTCCACTTGTACACATCGGAATCCGAATAGACCGGGCCGTGTTGGGCAGCGTCACTCTTGCCTACCAGGCGCAGGAAATTGTTCATGCGGCCATTTGCTTCCAGCAGATCGTGCATCGTCGGGATACTCTTGCTAACGTTGACCTCGCGGCGAGTTCCCCAGAAACCATTCTCGATCGTCACTGCATGCACTGGAATGTTTCGAAGCTTGGCGTGCGGCGATTTCGCCAGGTTCTCAACACCCTGATCGCGCCATCCGGGTTTGTCAGTAAGAGTGACCTCGGTCTGCGTCGCACTGGACGCGCCTTCTCGCGTGATTGCGGCGATCGCCTTCGTGGCGCGAAAGGACGAAACAGCAGCCACAGCCGCCGCTGAGGCTACGAATTGACGGCGGGACACTTCCCGTTTCTGATTCATGAAAGATTCCTCCCAGTCTGATCAGTCTGTTTGCCGAAATTATAGCGCGGTTTCAGCAATCGTTTACTTTCCCGTTTTACGGTATGATCGGTGGGTTTTTGATCGCCAACAAACCAGAGAAGAAACCGTTTAGGATCAGGGGATGACCAAATTACGCAGTCAATCATGGTTCGGACGGCAGGACCGTGAAGGCTTCATGTATCGCAGCTGGATGAAGAATCAAGGTTGGCCGCACGATCTCTTCGATGGACGCCCTGTAATCGGGATCTGCAATACATGGTCTGAGCTAACGCCCTGCAACTCTCATTTTCGCGAGCTTGCCGAACTGGTGAAACGCGGAGTCTGGGAAGCTGGTGGCTTTCCCCTTGAGTTTCCCGTTATGTCTCTGGGCGAGACCCAGCTTCGGCCCACGGCAATGTTCTTTCGCAACCTGGCCAGCATGGATGTGGAAGAGTCAATTCGCGGCAACCCGATGGACGGCGTTGTCCTGCTCATGGGTTGCGACAAGACGACTCCTTCCCTGCTCATGGGCGCGGCTTCCTGCGACCTGCCTTCGATTGGGCTTTCCGGCGGACCAATGCTTTCCGGCAAATTTCACGGCCGCGACCTGGGATCCGGTACCGGTCTCTGGCAAATGTCAGAACAAGTTCGCGCCGGAACAATGCCGGTCGCGGAATTCTTCGAAGCCGAGAGTTGCATGCATCGCTCGAAAGGTCACTGCATGACCATGGGCACGGCTTCGACCATGGCAAGCATGGTTGAAGCGCTCGGGATGAGTCTTCCCGGCAACGCCGCGATCCCCGCGGTCGACGCTCGACGCAACACCCTCGCGCAGCTGACCGGCCGTCGGATTGTCGAAATGGTTAAGAACGACCTGCGGATGTCGCAAATCCTGACTCGTCGGGCCTTCGAAAATGCGATTCGCGCCAATGCGGCGATTGGCGGGTCGACGAACGCGGTGATTCATTTGATCGCTATCGCGGGCCGCATGGGAGTGCCGCTCTGTCTCGACGATTTTGACCGGCTCGGTTCGAACCTGCCGTGCCTCGTCGATATACAACCCTCCGGAAAATATCTGATGGAGGATTTCTACTACGCCGGTGGGCTGCCTCGTGTGCTTCGAGAACTGGCCGAAGCGGGCGCACTTCATCGTGACGCTCTAACCGCCAATGGAAAGTCGATCGGCGAGAATGTTGCCGATGCACCGTGCTGGAATCCCGACGTGATCCATTCGTTTCGCAGTCCGTTGAAGGCGAATGCCGGCATTGCTGTTCTTCGCGGAAATCTTGCGCCCGATGGTGCCGTCATCAAGCCGTCTGCGGCCAGCCCCCAGCTATTGCGACATCGCGGCCGAGCTGTGGTTTTTGAATCGATCGAGGAATTTCACACGCGAATCAATGACGAGAACCTGGACGTCGATGAAAGCTGTGTCCTGGTTCTCAAGAACTGCGGCCCCCGCGGTTATCCGGGCATGGCGGAAGTCGGCAACATGCCTCTTCCTCCGAAGCTTCTGCGTAAGGGAATCACGGACATGGTACGGGTCTCGGACGCAAGGATGAGCGGCACGGCTTACGGAACTGTCGTGCTGCATGCGTCGCCCGAGGCTGCCGCGGGCGGCACGCTCGCTCTCGTCCAATCCGGCGACATGATCGCTTTGGATGTCGACCGGCGCTCGATTCAACTGGAAGTCGATGACGCAACCTTGGCGGTCCGCCGAGCGCAATGGAAACCTCCGGCTCTCCCTGCACGCGGCTGGGAAAGACTCTATGTCCAGCACGTGCAACAAGCGCATTTGGGAGCGGATCTCGATTTTCTCGTGGGGCATAGTGGCTCACGCGTCGCTCGCGACTCCCACTAATAATTAACTCTTAGGTGGCAGATGAACGAATGGAGTCGACGCCGTCTTCTGAAACAGTTCGCCGCAGTATCGGTAACTCTGGTCTTGCCTTCCAGCTGGCTTGTCGGAGAGTCACCCGAAACCCCGCTTAGCCGAGATTGCGAGATTCAAATTGCCACCGTAAGCCCGCACACTGTCCGGCTCACAGTCCTCCAACGCCGAACTGTATGTACGCTGGTTTCAGTTCGGAGCCTTCTGCACCCTGTTTCGTTCTCACGGCCGTGCATGGAAGCTGCGCCTTCCCTGGGGCTGGAATACCGGCGATCCGGGCCGACTGAGGCCGGCAGGTATGACGGCTGGGCAATTCCGGATGCCAGCCAACTGCGCAACGAACAAGTGGAACCGATCTGCCGCAAATATCTGGAGCTTCGCTATCGAATGCTTCCCTATCTCTACAGCGCCGTGCGTGAATGCACCGTGACAGGACTGCCGGTCATGCGTGCATTGTGGCTGCATCACCCCGACGATCTGAAGGCTATTGAGTGCTCAGATGAATATTTGTGGGGCCGCGACCTATTGGTGGCGCCTGTCGTGGAGAAAGGAGCGAACTCTCGCAAAGTTTATCTTCCCCGTGGAGCTTGGTACGATTTCTGGAGCGGCGAGAGACTCGAGGGCGGCCGGGAATTCACTCGCCCGGTCGATCTGGAGACCGTTCCTCTCTACGTTAGGGCGGGGACGATCTTGCCGCTGGGGCCAGTCAAGCAATATACCGGCCAAGAAGTGGATCAGCCGCTTTCGCTCACCCTTTATCCTGGCGCCGATACTTCGTTCTTGCTCTACCAAGACGATGGGCGTTCCTTTAACTACCGCAAAGGTGAGTGGATGGGCATACTTCTAGGCTGGAGCGACTCGCGACGGGAACTTACTCTAAGTCTCGCCCCTGGTTCGCGCCTCCTCCCGTCTTGGCGAAAAGATGTCGAAGTACAACTTCTTCAGGAAAAAAGACAGCTCGTGTTCGACGGAACACCGCTTAAAGTGAAGTTGTAACCTCGGGCTTCAAGGACTAATCATGAGCCACGACAGCTTCATCCCGGTTGTAAACAATGTCAAATCGCGAAACGAACTCATCGAGCGCGGGTTCAGTCGCCAGCCGCTCAGAATTGATCTCGATATAGCCCGGTCGCTGGAAGCGTTAGCCCATGCGGCTTGGTCGATCCCACAGGACAAATATTACGACGGTGGCGACAGGTATCGTTCCTTGAATCGTGTCCGAGCTGAAATTGTTCAAGGCGGTGTAAAAGTCTGGGCAAGCGACGAGACCACACCTTATGTGCAGCTGAAGAAATACAACACGACGCTGGGCGACCAGCCGCGAGAGTATCCTCCGCTGCCTCGGGGAATCGCCGCTTCTGTGGGTGTTCACAAAATGATTGCTCACCACCTTAACTCTCTGCCGCTTTCGGCCGTGGGCACGAAGTATTTAGTAAACGTGCATTTAATCAGGTTCGCAGCTACTCCGGGGCGACCCTGCGACACGAGTCCGCCGGGTCTGCATAAAGACGGGGAAAAATACATTGCCACTCATCTAGTGAGCTGCTGCGGCGTTGGCGGTGGCGAAGTCATTATCACGGACAATGACAAACACGAAATGGATCGCTTCACGTTGCGCGAATGCGGTGAGTGTTACGTCTTCGACGATGACCGCATTTGGCACATGTTGACGCCGGTGTCAGTGCTCGAAGGCAATCAGTATGCCTACCGCGACACTCTGGCCTTCGATATGCTGCCGGAAGGCTGGGAACCAGCGCAGTGACCCACGCAGGCGACTGGTATGGACCTTCCAATTTCGGATTCAACGATCCGTTTCCAAGTTAGAACTCGACAATTTCCGTGATTCAGAAAGCCTTACCGCGGTATATACTGCAAGCGCCTCTCCCCTTGCTGTTGGCGTGACGCCCAGTGCTCGCAGGCTGATCAGGAACAACGGTCTGTCTTGCAAGAATGCCACTCGGTCCTCTAGACAATGAACGACCCCAAACACAGAAGCGTCGATTACGAGGCCGCGACGCTTGTGCCCGATACCGAGCGAGCGTCGCCCGTTCCAGAAGACAATATTTTGCAAACTCCGCGCCCCCGTTCCGCCGCCGAGCAAGATTCCGACGCGCCGACCATACTCGAGGGCGTTCTGCCGCCCATGGCTCCAGTGACCGGGCAGCACCCGTCGCCGGGCCGTGGTCACGACTTACCTGACCCTCCGGCCAGCGTCTTCTCCTCCCCGGTGATTCCGGCCGGCGTGGTCATCGGAAATCGCTACGAGATATTGCAGATTCTTGGCGAAGGCGGCATGGGCGCGGTCTACAAGGCGAAAGATCTTGAGCTTAATCGCGTTATCGCGCTGAAAGTCATCCGGCCGGAACTGGCCAGCAACCCTGAAATCCTTCAGCGCTTCAAGCAGGAACTGATCCTCGCCCGCCAGGTCACGGATCGAAATGTGATCCGCATCTTCGATCTCGGCGAGGCGGGCGGAATCAAGTTCATCACCATGGAGTATGTCGAGGGACAGAGCCTCTACCAACTCCTGCGAGAGAAGGGCAAGCTTCCGGTTCCAGAAGCCGTCGACCTCATGCGCCAGACGTTGAGCGGTTTGCTCGCCGCTCACCGCGAAGGCGTCATCCATCGCGATTTGAAACCCGGGAACATCATGCGCGACTCCAATGGCCGGGTTGTGGTCATGGACTTCGGCTTGGCTCGCTCCTTGGCGGGTGACGGCATGACCCGCACAGGAACCATGATGGGCACCATGGAATACATGTCCCCGGAGCAAGCGCAAGCCAAGGACCTGGATGCGCGCTCCGACATTTTCACCGTGGGATTGATCTGCTACGAACTGCTCACCGGCAAAATGCCCTATCACGCTGACAGCGTTGTCGCGAGCCTGCTCAGGCGTATGCAGGAGCGTGCGGCGCCACCTTCGGATTGGGATGCATCGATCCCACAGCCGGTCAGCGAACTGGTCTCCAAATGCCTGGAACGCGACCCGGCAGATCGATGGCAGAACGCCGAGGAAATTCTCGACCGGATTGATCAGATTCAGGGTAAACGGCCGATGTCGGTGATGTCGACCCGTCCGCCAGTTTCGATGAGCGCGCCCCCGGTATCGGTCGTGCAGGTGCCAGCGCCTCCGCGCGCCAACCGGAAGCGCCTGGCAATTCTTCTGGGCGCAGCCGCCATCGTGGCTGCTGCCGGAACTGCTGGATGGTTCTTGAAATCACGGCCCCAGACTTCGCAAGTTCACCAGAACGTCCGCGTGCTGCTCGCCGATTTTCGCAACTCGACTTCCGATTCGGTTTTCGATGGCACGGTCGAACCGACGGTCGCTCTACAGCTTGAAGGAGCTCCATTCATCAGCGTCTTTAACCGTGCGCAGGCTCGGTCTATGCTGGCCGAACTCAAGCCCGGAACGACCCAACTGGACGAAGCCAATGCGCGACTGGTCGCGGTGCGCGAAGGCATCGATCTTGTCGTCAGCGGTCAGGTAACCGCCACGGGCTCAGGATACAAAATCCTCAGCAAGGTGACCGATGCTCTCACCGGAAAGACTGTCGCCACTGAAGTGGCCGACGCATCGGACAAATCGAATATCCTTCGCGCGGTAGCCAACCTTGCCGACCAGATGCGTACGGCTTTGGGCGATACTTCATCCGAATCCTCCAAGCTTGCCGAGGCCGAGACCTTCACCACCGCGTCGCTCGAAGCGACCCACGAATACGCGGAAGCCCAGGAAGCTCGTTACGCCGGAAAAACAGCCGAGGCCATCAAGGGATTCCGGCGAGCCGTCGAACTCGATCCCAACTTCGGCAGCGCCTACGGCAATCTCGGAGCGCTCTATTGGAACGACGGCAATCAAGCCGACGCGATTAATTATTTCAAGCTAGCGATGCAGCATATCGATCGCATGACCGACCGCGAGAAATATCGCACGCGCGGCGGCTATTATCTGGCGGTTGCGGATGGTGACAAAGCGGTCGATGAATTCAGCGCCCTGGTGAAGCAATATCCCGCCGACAGCATGGGCCTGAGCGCGCTGGCGCACGCCTACTACCTGCGTCACGATATGACGAAGGCGGTCGACGCGAGCCACCGCGCCGTTGAGATTTATCCCAAGAACGTCGTCTACCGCACCAACGCTTCGCTCTATGCGCTGTTCGCTGGCGACTATGAAGCTTCCGAGCGTGAGGCTAAGGCGGTTCTCGACATCAATCCGGTCTACGAGGACGCATTCACTATTCTGGCTCTCTGCGAAACCGCGAAGGGTAATTACGATAAGGCGATCGAGCACTGGCGCAAGGTAGAGAGCCTGAGCGCAGGTGGAGCGTCCTCTGCCTCAGGCGGGCTGGCCGATTTGGCGCTGTATCGCAGCGATCCTGACCAGGCGATATCAGAATTGCAAAAAGGCATCGACGGCGATGGAGTCGCGAAGGACACCGATGCAGCCGCCAAGAAGTACGTCATCATGGCCGAAGCCCAGCTCATGGCGGGCAAAAAGCCCGACGCCCTGAAGTCCGTGAAGCAGGGGCTGGCGATGAGCAAGGCGAACGTAATGTTCGCCGCTGCCCGCGTTTATCTCCTGGCCGGAGACGTGGCCCAAGCGGGTGCATTGAGCGCCGAACTCTCCAAACAACTGGAATTCACGCCGCAAGCCTTCGGTAAGCTTATCGATGGCGATATTCAGTTGAGCCGCGGCAACGCTCGGCAAGCGGTGCAGTCGTATAGGGAATCGGAACGGCTGGCGGATTCATGGCTTTCGCACTTCGATCTGGCCCGCGCCTATATCGCCGCAGAGGCGTATACGGACGCCAGCACCGAACTGGAAACCTGCCTCAGGCGTCGCGGCGAAGCCACTGACATCTACATTGACGAGCAGCAGACGTTCCGCTACTTCCCGGCCACCTACTACTACTTGGGCCGCGCGCTCGAAGGGCTCAAGAGCTCCCAGGCCGCCGACGCCTACAAGAATTTCCTGGCCATGAAAGTTCCGAACGCACACGATCCCATGGTCGACGACGCCAAGAAGCGCCTGGCTAAGATGTAAGCTCGGGAAAAGAAACAGACACTCTAGCGGTCTTCATGCGTGACAGCAGTTGTGACAGCCCCCGTGGCGGTCACCTTCGCGCAGTCTGTGCGCGAGTGCTTTGGCCTTCCTGTCGCGGCTCACATCGTAGGTGCGAACATCCAGTTCAGGACATCCACTTGCTCTTCCAGTGCGCCCGTACCCGCGGTGAACCCGACATAAGCACTGTCCATGCTCGGCCCACCCAGGTTTACGTAATTCTCCATGTGAAAGTTGCTGACGCTGAGGACCTGCGTCGAATCGAGTTGGACATTCAACGTAGATGACGTGGCGTTGTAGGTCACAGTGATTGTGTGCTGCCCCAACAACGATGAGATCGAGGGGTTAATCGCCAAGTGACAGTCGGGATAATTCTCAGCGTTTGGAGCGCTATGAGCCGGCGAGTTTCCCACGCCAGCGCCACAGCTCTGCACAGCGATGTGATTCCCGTTCGGATCCCAGTCGTTCGGATAGGTGTCGAACTCGACTACAAGGCTATTGTCAATCGCCCCGCTGGTGCCAGCGCTGGGTCCGTACCCAAGACTCCCTCCCGGGCCTCCGAGCGCGCCGAGACCTGCAACTGCATTCTGAATTGCAAAGGTCAAGCCATCCGCGGGATAAAGGCCGCCCACATGATTTGGATCGCTAATGTTGTAAGTGAAGGTCGTGACGAATCCATTTTTCACCGGCTGCAAATTATCGAAGTAGGCAGAGGCGCTTTGACTTGTCGCTTCCGGGGTCAGTCGCAAGTTGGGAGTCACCAAACTGGTACCGCCGTTCAGCGTTACCAGACCGGCCGCACCGCTGAAATCGGCGAAGCTGATTGTGGGCGTCGCCATATGCACAATCGTCGACCACTGCGCGGTGTCGTTCGTAGTCACGATGAGGTTGTAGCAGCCCGCGGGCGTGCCAGTAGTGTCCCAGTTGAAGATGAACCGGTTGTTCACACTGTCATAGCTAAATGCGTTCTGGCCGGTTGTCGCGTTGTACAGGATGGTGCCGGCGCCGGTAACGGTGCCAGCGCACGCTGTATTGGGGATGGCAACAATCGATGTGAGCGTGGTCAGGTCCGGGATAAACGTATTCGCCGCATCCTGCAGTTGCCATGCGACGGGAACGGTTGAGCCAACCATGACGATTCCAGAATCGCTGGGTTGCGGCGGAGTGGCCGGGTTAGGTGGATTCAGCATCACCGCAGGCAGCAGCGGAGGCTGGAATCCGGTGAAGTTGTAGGTCACCAGATAGCTGACGCTTGGGTCAGGGCTGGTGACGTTCCCAGCTTGGTCTACGCCGTGGACGCTGAACGTTGCCGGGCCGACTGTGCTCGCCGTGTAGGGCGAACCGGACGGGTTCGCGGTGCAGGTGGTCGTATCGCCGCCGGAGTTATCGCCGCAGGCGAAGCTCGGAGTAATCTGCTGGTTCAGCAAATATGTCTGTGCGACCGGCGAGGTAATCAAAACTGCCGGAGTTGTTGTGTCGATCAGCACCGGACCGAACGTACCGGTCCCGGTGTTTCCGGCATTGTCCTGACAACTGCCGTTGGCGTTGTACGAACCCTGCGACGTGTAGTCGTTGCTGCCCATAATCGAGCCTGGCTTCACTCCCGACAGCGCATCGCTACAGGCGAACGTGACCACGACGGATTGATTCGACCAGGTTCCCGACGTATAGACCGGTCCGGTTAGGCTGTTGAGATTTGCGGTAGCGGTGACCGTCGGAGGCGTCGTGTCAATCAGGATCGGCCCGAACGATACCGGTGGCGCGCTATTGCCGGCAAGATCCTGGCACGATGCGCTCAGTGTGGCGCCTGCGAGCGCTGTATTCGCGGTCAGAGTTGCAGTCGCAACTGAAGTCAGAGCGTTGGGTTGACTGTAAGTGAGCGTCGAACCGGCCGCCGGAATGCCGGTAATGATCGGATTGCTCGCCGTCGGGCCTGACAGGTTGTCGGTGCAGGTAAAGATCACCGTCACGCTCTGGTTGGTCCACGTATTCGGCGTGTAGGCGGAGTTGGCGGTAATGGCTGGCGGGGTCTGGTCGATGTTGATCCCGCTAACCGTGTACGCGGCGGCATTACTCGCCTTGTCGGCGGTGGCTCCGGGAGCACTCTGACCCGCTCCATCGGAGGAAAGTGTTGTTTGTAGCGGACAGGACGCGATTCCCGATTGCTGGCCTGCGGGCCCATTTAACGGATTTGGATCCGCGCAGACAAACGAGACAATGACTGGAGCGTTATACCAATTGTTAGCGTTTGGAGGACGGTTCGGCGACCCAAGAATTGTCGGCGGGGTCACGTCGACATTGATACCGCTAACCGTGGTGTTCGCGGAATTGGCTGCATTGTCGACGGCGGTGCCAGAAGCGCTGAGGTTCGTACCTTCCGTCGTGGTCGTGATCGGGGCGGTGCAGCTGTGCATTCCCGACTGCTGTCCGGCCGGGCCGTACTGCGGGTTTGGATCATTGCAGGTAAACGTCACCTTCACCGGCGCGTTGTACCAGTTGTAGCCGTCAGGCGCGCGATCGGGCGCTCCCGAAATCGTCGGCGGAGTTCTGTCGATGTTGAAACCGGCTGACGTGAACGGCGCGGCCGTGTTGCGCGCATAGTCCGTCACCGTCATAACGCCCATGACGGGTTTGCCTTCGGTCGTGAGCGTCATCGCGCCAATGCCTCCGGCATTGACGCCGGTTGCAGAGGCGGGAGACGTTGCTACCGCCGAAGCTACTCCCGAAAGATTGTCAGCGGTCGAGTACGGAACGACCACCGGCGTGTTGTACCAGCTAGCAGCGCTCTGCGGGGTTGTAGTTGTGCCGTAGCTCAAGGTTGGTGGCACGGTGTCGACGGTAACCTGCGACAGCATGTTCGTCGGCGGCACGGTGACGGTTGTGGCGGTGGCAAGAACATCCGCCGCTGGGTTCACATAGTGCCCGGTGGCCCCGGCGGTGAACGTTACATATCCATTGCCACTGGTTGCCGTGCAGGTGAAGGTAAATATCTGCGCACCAGTGCCATAAATTATGGCGCTGAGAGGACTCGGCGAAGCGCAAGTCACGACCGGAACGGGCCCTGAAGGCGTTCCCGCCGACGTGGCGTTGACTGCCAGCGCCGCAATCACATTCGTCGCGTTGGCAGGACCTGTGCTGTTGACAGTAATGGCGACGTTGGCCACGTCTCCAGCCTTCATGTAGCCCGCGCTGCCCGCTTCATTCACGACTTGAGCATCGACATTCGTAATCGTGAACTGGTTCACTTCCAGCGGCAATTGCTGCACGTCCAAAGCTGGCGTTGGCGTCGCTCCAGTGGCGGCCGAGTCTTGTACTTGCACGTTGACCGTGTAAGTGCCCGGCTGCTGCGTCACGACGCTGGCGCTGATCCGGCCCGACACATTGAGGGTGAGCGGAGCCACCGGCAAAGGCTCGGTTGTGTTAAGCCCAGGTGGCGGAAGGACCGCAATCGGATTCGTTGGATCGCCCGGAATCGTCCAGGCATCGGCGCCAAACCCGCCGACGGATAGGAACGCGGTGTTCGTGTATTGCTGTCCCACGACAGCCACGGGCAGACTTGACGTTGTGATAGTCAGCGAGCCCGCCGGAGTGGCCTGACCGGTGTTGGCCGTAAACGGGGTCGCTTGTGTTTTGAATGACGAGACCTGCTGCGTCGCCGGTGGAGCAACCACGCGCAGCGTTACACGATTTCCTTCGCCCGGTGACAACGAGAGCGTGGAATTCATCGGGTTCGAAGGCGATCCGCTCGCCGCTCCTGTCGAAAATGCCGGGTCCGGAATGTTGGCGACCGTGATGTAGTTCTGCTGCACCGTAAGGTCGCAGGTCGGGTTCATGTTGGTTGCGTCGCGGTTGGCCGCAGGACTCTCGTAGACCTTGTGCTGAACCAACTGGCAGACAGAGCACTGCTGGCTGCAACTGCTCGGATTCGCCGAGCAACTCGCCGGACAGCACTGCACGCCTGCCGATTTGGCAAGTTCCGAGGTGTTGTAGCTGGCGCTGGTATTGCCCTTGTCGTTCACCTTCCAGCTGTAATCCGTCAGGCTGTTTTCCGCCAGGTTCGTGATTTTCGGCGTGAAGATGTCCGGGCTCACGATCTTGGGCGTAAAGATTTTGGGCGTGAAAATCTTTGGAGTGAAGATCGTGTTGACGATTGTCGGGTTCGCTATCTGGATTGAATTAATCTTTGGCGTAAAGATCGACGTAATTTTCGGCGTGAAGATCGTGGGCGTTTCAATCGCCGGAGTATTGTTGGCGACGGTTCCAATCTTCGGCGTAAAGATCGCGGGCGAGCTGATTTTTGGCGTGAAGATGCCATTTGTTGGATCGGGAGGCGCATCGACGGTCGGGTTATATTCTTCGCCCGACGCGATAGGCAGGTTCTGATAGGGCGCTTCCACATCGGGATCGTCGTTATCGGTGGTCAGGAAATCTGCCTCGGCCAGCGACGGGTTGCTGCTATCGCCATTTAGCACCGCCAGCGCCTGCAATCCTACAAAGCTCGGCGTATTCGCGCATCCGTTCGAGCCGGGAATGCAAGCGATCTGTGCCACCAGCACATTGATGCTCGTCGTGGCTCCAATTACAGGGACATTGATTGCCTCGGTGAGCGTCGTCTTTGGATTGATTGCCAGGTCCAAATAACAATTTGGCGTTCCGGGGAAATTCGCCGGCACCGCCGTCGTGCTGCAAATGCCAGTTGCACCCTGGCTGGTTGAGGTCTCACCCAAAAGGACGCGGTAATAGGTCGGAAGACCGGGTGGCGTTGTGCCGAGAGGGGCGGTCGTGTTCTTCACCAGCAACGAGTAGGACCGTTGCGCCGGAGCGGTCGTATTCGTCGGCTGAACTTTCGCGTTCTCGCGGAAGCGCACGACAAGCCCGTTACTGATGCGCGACGTGTATACGTTCTGGTTGCGGTCGCCGCTATAAGTTGAGGTTCCGGCCGTTCCGTCCGCGTTGGTGATGTTCACCAGGTTGCAGGCGGGCTGCACTGTGGTGCACGTCGGACAAGCCGCGCCACTTCCGGAGTATGTGCTGACTTGCGAATTTCCTCCGTTCGGCGGCACATATTGCGTCCAGTCCTGCGATCCGTTTACGACTGGCGGTGGCACCACGTCGCGATTATCTGTCCATGCGATGTGGAAGTCTGGAGCATTCGTCGCCCCGGTTGAGTCCGTGGCCTGATTGTTAAAGGCCCACGAATTGCCGCTGGGCATGATGGTTTGCGCGGCGATGTCGATGTAGTCGCCAATGAACGGCGTGGTGCCTTGCACGAACATGGGAAGGTTCGGAGGATTGAAGAATCCTTGTTCGATCTGGTTGTTGGCATCGTCCACGTAGTAGGAATACTGCGAGATCTGAAATCCTTTGAAAGTCGCCGGGCCCGCAGCTGGATTGATCATCGCCCCGAAAACATCGATCGTGTGGCGCACGCCAGAGTTCGGATCCGAAATCAGCGGCGTAAACACGGTCGCCGGATTCGAAAGTGTGCTGCCCGGGATTGGCTCGTCCGTGACCGTGACCTGCGACAGATCGCTGCACGGCGGACTGGCACATTGCAGCGTGCTCTGTTTGTTGTCGCGCCTGGAGTCGAACCACGCCAGCATGAGTTTGCCGTAAGCAAAGTTCAACGACGGCATGAACTCGTGCCCGTAGGTTGAGGCGGTCGGCGCCGTGCCATCGGCTACGTACGGAGTAGTCCACGTGCTCGAGCCCTTGGGCAGCGTCATGATCATGATGCGCGACCCATAGGTTCCTGCCGTCGGGCCATTGAATCGCTGCGAGAACGCGAGCCATGCCCGTCCCGTGCCGTCGACGGCCAGGGTGGGAACATCTAGTGTGCGGAACGTCGTCCCACTGGCTTGCGGCTGGTCAAAAACTGCTCCCGGCGGATATGGATTATTGGTCGTAGGCGCAGCGAACGTGTAGGCCGGAGGCGGCGAACTGAACGACCATCCACCATTGGTCGAAATCGCATACTGAATTGCATCGGGTTGATTCTGTTTTCCTGCTACGCCAATCTGCCGCCATGCGACAATCACATTTCCTGTCGTGGGATCGATCGTCGCAACCGTCCCCTGCGCCAGTTTCTCCGCTTGGCTCAGGATCTGCGGCTGGGCCCAGGTTGCGCCGCAGTTGGTTGAACTCACTACCTTGATTTTCGACGCAGGGTTGTTCTGCGACCCATTGAATTGCGTGTACACCACATAGACGTAACCACTACTGAAAGTCTTGCCGTTGAGGGTGCAAGTCGCGGTCCGTCCCGGTCGCGGGATGTCGACCGCAATCCACGGTTTATCCAGGAACTGTCCTGACGTCCCGGTATCGACCATGTTCACGCCGATGTACTGGAAGGGGTTCCCGTGAGTCGTGCCATTGGCGTTGGATTGCAGAATCGCCCCATCGCCGTTACCCTTATTATTCAGGTCCTGGAACGTGGCGACGAAAACTCCACTGGGCGCACCCGTTCCGCGGTTGAACGCCAGCCCGCTGTAATAGAACAGTCCGTTGGTTCCCGCTCGAACCGTCGGATCGGTCGCAACGGTGAAGGAGTGCAGAGGGGACGATTTACCTACTGCCGACGTGTCCTGCGGATATCCGGGAAGCAGTGTGCTCTTCCATGTCTCGCCTCCATCCAGCGAACTGTAGACCCCTAGCCACGCATCGCCCAGGATATTCGGAGCATTCGGATTTGGAATATCAACCGTCCGGTAGTCGTTTGCTCCTCCCAGCATGTGCTCGGGATTGCGGCTGGAAACCGCGATCGACGGTTCATTCTGCCGCTGCAGGTAAGGATCGCCGGCCGGCCAGTTCGTTCCCGAAACCATGTTGATGTTTTGGCTGGCGACCTGGGCAATAGCGGCGGCGCAAAGCGACGGAATGAAGGCGAGCACAAGCAGACGGCGGGCGAGCATGGTGTATCCCTCCAGGACTTGGCGGAGACCATAATCCGACAACTCAATTTTTTGAACTGAACAACCTGGGGAAGAGCTGCCCCCGCAGCTCCTTAGAAGGAGGAGAATCACGACTGAAACGCTAGTGCCAGATTTCCCCTTCCGGCAATTGCGGTAACACTTACTCCGGTCGCACTGCCCCTCTCTGTGGGCTCATGGCGGCGAAGCACACCAATCTTCCGATGCGTTCGGCAACTTGTCAACTGAATACCGCTTGCAAACGCTAATTTCACCACTGATTGGAATGACCTTGCAAAATTCTGCGAGCCTTCTGAAGGCTTGAGATTGGCGGTCACGGTAAATCATCTTCATCCGGCCATTCTTTCCCTCCGCACGATCTCACGGCTCGCTCGAGCGCTTTTCTGGCTTTCTCCGCGGCAGCTGGAACCGAGAAGAATAGGCTCAGGTCTCGCCTCGTCTGCTTGACCCCCGGTTCGCCGTCCGTGCCGTTTGCGTGTGACTTACGGCTCACCTGCATCGCTTTGCCAGGTTCCGAGCGACTACTCACCTTCAGGACCGGCGCACCCGCAGTTTCGCACTGGCCAAATTTTTGTTTTTCCAACAGAACGGGAGTGGTTAATTCCGATAGATCTGCATAAACCGTGAACTCGATCTCTTGCTGTGGCTGGCCCTGCGTCGGCTGACGGTCTGGGGCTGATTCCTTCTCCGCTTCGGCTGGGCGACCAACTGCTTGATTGTTAGCGGCCCGAGTGACTTTTCGTGTCCTCAACACCAGCTTGCACCCGTCTTTCCTGATGACCTCAGCGGTCTCTTCAATTTCGGCGTTTTCTCCCTGCATCCGGCACCGATTCCGCACGATTGCCTTTCCGTTCACCGCTCGCTCGAAATCGAGCTAACCGCAAGTATTTCTCTGGAACTCGCAGGGCGCCTCCCTCGCTCGTCCGCCTCTTGTGCCCTCGCCATCAAAGACATGCCGTGCAGTCCAATGAAAATAATGCTCGCCATCCAACAGATTGTTTTCATAATTTTGCTCAGGCAGAGTAACTCGCCAACATGATCTCGATCTACCTGCAAAGAATAGCTCATCTGGAGTTCGATCTCGTGGCGTTCGTCGTGGCGCCCCTGATACCTCTCGATCGTCTCAGGCACCTTCGTCGCGCTTTGGCAGAAAATGCGCGCCCTGCTACGCTGGAACTGCACATGACGAATTCTCGCAGGCATTTGCGACATTCCAAATCGGAGGGCGCCCCAAGCATCGCCGATGCTGATTCGAGAATCGCACTCAGCGGGATTGTTCTGACTGCTCAGCTGATCCTTTGCTTGCTGTTGAGCATTCACGGGCTGGCTGCACAAGCACCGTCGGCCTCCCAACCCGCGTCCCATAAGGCGGTGCACCCGCGGAACCGCTCCCGGCAAAGTATCCGCGAAGACGGACTCGGCCACCTCGATCCAATTCGAGAACGTAATCGAACAATCCAAGATCAAGTTCAAGCTCAAGAACAGCGTCAGCCCGAAACGCTACACGTTTGAAACCATGGCCGGCGGAGTGGCCCTCTTCGATTACGACAACGACGGTTTTCTCGATATTTTCTTCACCAATGGCGCGGCGATCCCGTCGCTGGAAAAGAGCGATCCCAGTTACTACAACCGGCTGTTTCGCAACAACGGGGACGGCACTTTTACCGACGTGACCGAGAAAGCCGGCCTGCAAGGCATCGGCTATTCGATGGGCGTGGCTGCCGGCGACTACGACAACGATGGTTTTGTCGATCTCTATGTCACCGGCGTCAACCGCAACCAACTTCTCCACAACAACGGGGACGGCACTTTCACCGACGTAACCGAGAAAGCCGGAGTCGGCGGTATCATCCCCAAGCTCGGCAAGGCATGGTCGGTTGCGGCAGGATGGTTCGATTACAACAACGACGGGCTGCTTGATCTTTTTGTCGCCAATTATCTGAACTACGATATGAAGACTGCCACTCCCTGCGTGCAAGCCGGGTTCCCGGTTTACTGCTCACCGGTCGCATTTCTGGGAACGACGAACATTCTCTACCGGAACAACGGCGACGGCACTTTCACTGATGTATCGGAACAGTCCCATATATCCCAGTATGTCGGAAAGGCGATGGGCCTGGCCTTCGCCGATTACGACAACGATGGATTCACCGACATCTTCGTTTCCAACGATACCTTCCAGAATTTCCTGTTCCACAACAACGGCAATGGCACCTTTACCGAGGTCGGCATCGCTGCCGGAGTTGCGTACAACGGATTCGGCAACGTCGTAGCCGGAATGGGGACGGATTTTCGCGATCTCGACAACGACGGCAAGCCCGACATATTCCAGACTGCCATGTTCGGCGAAGGTTTCCCCATTTACAAGAATCTGGGCGACGGCCAGTTTCAGGACGTTACCGCCGCGTCAGGAATGGCGGCCATGACCAGCCGCTTAACCGCATGGGGGGCCGGTGAGTATGATTTTGACAACGATGGGTACAAAGATTTGTTTACCGCCAATGCCGACATTCTCGATAACTCCATGGAGGTGGCGCACAGGCCTTTCGCGCTTCCCAACGGACTGTATCGAAATAAAGGCAATTTAACGTTCGAGGATTTGAGCTCCAAGGCCGGCGCTGGTTTCTCCGTCCCTGCTCCCCATCGCGGCGCCGCATTTGGCGATCTCAACAATGACGGGAAGGTCGACATTGTTGAGACGGTCCTGAACGGCCCACCGAAGATTTTGATGAATCGCACCCGAAACCATAATCATTGGATCGTTCTCAAGCTGGTCGGAGTGAAATCGAACCGCGACGGCCTGGGTACGAAAGTCAAAATTACCACCGGCCTCGGATCGCAATACAACGACGCGACAACGACGGTGGGCTACAACTCCTCCAGCGATAAGCGCGTGCATTTTGGACTGGGGTCGGCCGCCGTGATCGATTCGATTGAGCTGACGTGGCCGAGCGGAATCAAGCAGGTGTTGAAGAAGGTGAAGGCAGATCAGATTCTTACGGTGACCGAAACTGGGCCTTGAACCGGGCGGTCTTGCACTCACAATCCCAGCCGCTGTGCCACGTCCGCTTGACCATTGTTCTTAAGCAGTGTTGCCAATTCCTTCATGAGCTGCGGATTATTCCTGCCATAGGCCGCTACGAGTTCGGCGGTCAAGTCGGCATCTTCGGTTTTTCCCAAATGAAAGTAAGAGTCGCAGAGTTGATAAAGCAATTCGGGAGTCATGGTGTGCGACTTGGCAATCTGATCCGCCGCCTCCTCCCAACGTCCCTGATGGTAGCGGACTTCTCCCAGCTCCGCGATTGCCGTCTGGTAATTAGGATCATTCGCCAGCTCGGCATTGAATTCGCTCTCGGCTTTGTTCAGGTCATTTTCTTTCAGCGCAAGAATTCCCTCATAGGTGTGAGCTCCTCGGGCACGGGGATCGAGTTTCAGCGCTTGATGAAGACTCCGCAGACCGTCCTCGCGATTTCCGAGGAACAGATAAGTCATCCCGATGAACACATGTGCGTCCGCGGGCGTGGCTGAGGTGCCCTTCAGGTAATCCGAGTAAATTCGCAGCGCGTCCTGCTCACGATGCTCCTTCAGGCATTGGCGCACCTGCGCTTTGATGCCCTTTTCCCGTTCGCTTTCCGAGACGCTGCGAACAAATGTGGCCCGGTCCATCATAAGGTGATGGAGCGGCGGCCTCGTGCTCGGCATCCGTGGTTCTGCCCAGGCCGGCGTACGCCCGCGACAGATAGAAATGCGCCAGCAATTGCGTCGGCTCCAATCGCAAGACGGCTTGCAGCGTCTCAACGGCAGCAGCATAGTTCTTCAGCTCCACTTGGCAGTGTCCCAATCCCAACAACAGCTCGACGTCATCCCCCTTCACCGACCGGACGTGCTGGAACGCATCCTCGGCCTCCTGCCATTTCGAGAGCTTCAGCTCCACATCGGCAAACAGACGCACCGCATTCACATCGCTGGGAGAGGCCGCCGCAGCTCGAGCGGCATACTTTTCGGCGTTGGCGAGATCCATCAAAGTGTAATGCGCACGCGCGATGTCATAGTCGAGCAGGGGCAGGCTCGCGTCGAGTTGCTGAGCCTTGAGCAGCCACCGGAGTCCCGCCTGAGCATCTTTCGCGCTGCACAGCAGTTCTCCATACTTTTGCAAGACCGAGGGATTATCCGGTTCCAACTTCGCGCTCTGGCGAATGGCCCGCAAGCGCCAGGTCATCTTGCCCGTTCAAGTGATAGGCCTGGGCCAGGTAATAGTGCGCATCTCCGTCGCCGGGGAGAATCCTGATGCAGTGCTCGAGCAGTTGGAGGGCTTCTTCTTTTTGTCCGGTCGCCAGCTTGTCGATCCCAGTTTTCAGCAGCAGATCTCCGTCGTTGGGCGCGAGCTTTGAGCGCCTGCTCATAGGCGGCAGCTGCCTCCGTCGGTCGGCCCGATTCTTCGAGCAACATGCCTTTCAGTTTGATGGCGGGCGCAAACTCCGGATGCTGCTGAAGCAGAGTCTCGACGGTATTCATTGCCGCTTGCCGGTCGCCGTGCTGGGCCAGGCTGAGGGCCTGGTGCATTTGCTGCGTCATGGCCGGATCGGCTGCTGGGCGCACGTTTTGCGCGCGAGTTACGACTCCTCCGGCGACCAGAAGCCGTTGCAAACAAGAATCGTAGGCGAACGATAAATGGCCATATTAGGGAAGTCTGGTGCGATGCTCGGCTGGTTTGCTGGAAACAATTCCCTGCCCTTCGCGCACTACATAGAATCGATCGGCAGCCAGATTGGTGAGCGATTTCTTTTTTTCCATCCGGCCACAAGACTTCCGCCTGATCGACGCGATCATGGCTGCCCAGCCCGAAGTGGATGCGCAGATCGTGCTGCGACAGGTAGCTTCCGCCGCTGAGCACTTCGCCCAGTTGCACCAGGTCTCCAGCGGTGGCTCGCACGCGCGCATTCAGGGCCAGCCGATTGCTCTTTACACCTTCCAGTTGAAAACTGATCCAATGGTTCTGCGGGCCGCCCTCGGGACGCAAGAATCATGGGCTGGCCCACCAGATTTTCAATCACCGCTTCCATTCTTCCGTCGTTGAAAAGATCGCCCACGGCAAGCCCGCGGCTCACCTGCGGAATCTGAATGGCCTCTCCAACCAGCTTGCTGGCATTCCGAAAGGTTCCGTCTCGTTGATTCATAAACAGAAGCTTCGGCTCCAGATATCTGGCGGCAGTTTGGGCGCTGTCCACCTGCGGATACACATGCCCGTTGACCAGGAAGAAATCCTGCCAGCCATCGTTATCGAAAAGTCGACAAAGGCGTCGCCCCAGCCCACATAGCCCTGCGTGCCCCGGGCGATGCCCGAGGCGATCGACATGTCGGTAAAGTTCACCTGCCTTCTCCGATCGTTGCGATAGAGGGCGGCATACTCGATGTCAAAATGCGAAAGCAACAGCGACATGCGCCCGGTGTGCAGATAGTCGCCGAGGGCAACTCCCATGTTGGCCTGTTCGAGTCCGTCCTCGTTCGCCGCCACGCCGGAAGTCAGGGCGACATCCTCAAATTTTCCCGTCGCCGTCGCCCTGGTAAAGATAGTTCGCCTGCCCGTCGTTGGTCACAAAGAGATCGAGCTTTCCGTCATTGTCGAAATCCGACCAGATGGCGGTCAGGCCATAGCGGCGCTCGGGATCGTCGACTCCAGCTTTCTTCGAGACATCGGTGAACGTTCCGTCGCCGTTGTTGTGGTAGAGATTGTCGGGAGAGCCCTTCAGCCCGCGCGGACCGCACTGCACATCGAGCCCGAGATACTTGCACGATTTGCCGGAGCCGAATACGGGCAGATCGTCCAGGTGAAAATCGACATAGTGCGAGACGAAAAGATCGGCCCAGCCATCGCCGTCGTAGTCTCCAAAAGCCGCTCCGGTCGCCCATCCCGAATCGCTGGCGAGCCCGCTCGCCTTGGTCACATCGGTAAATGTTCCGTCGCCATTGTTGCGATAGAGCACCACGCCGCCCAGACAGGTCACCAGCAGATCGGGCCAGCCGTCGTTGTTGTAGTCGCCAACGACGGCGCCCATCGCCCAGCAGGGATAGCCGACGCCTGCCTTGTCGGTGACATCGGTGAAGGTTCCGTCGTGATTGTTGTGAAACAGCGCGCTCCGTGCTTTGACGCCGTGCAGGGCCATCTCCACGCTCTGCGCATTCGTAAAATAGATGTCCGGCCAGCCATCGCCGTCGTAATCGATCAGCGCGACACCTCCGCTCATCGACTCCGCAATGATATTTCGCTTCGGGACTCGACAGGTGTTCGAAATGAATGCCGGTGGAATCCGTGATGTCGACCAGCTGCGGATAGTTGGCAAGCGCCCCGGTAGCCTTACTTTCGGCCTCAGCCTTCTTGTCGCTCTGCCGGCGGCAGCGGAGTGGGCGTTCCCATCTGCCCCATCGCTCCGATATGTTAAGACACAGGATAAAGAGCGCGACCAGCGGCCGGAAAACTCGCAGGCACGATCATCGCCGCACCGGCAGTCTCTGCGAATCACGGCCCTATTGCTCATCCTGCTCTTCCGCGCGAATTTCCTTGGGCTGAACCTGCAATTCTTTGTAGAGGGCGCGCAGCTTCTCTTTCATTTCCTTGAACTTTTTGTAGAGTTCCATCTCGCGCTTGGCATCGTCCACGCGTCCCATCTTGCGATAGAGCGTCGCCAGACGATAGTGCGCAGTCGCGTTGGTGGGCTCCAGTTGCACAGTCTCTTCGAGCAGCGCCAGGGCCTTGTCCGTCTGATTCATCTCAATCAACGTCTTGGCCAATCCCAGCTTTGCATCGGCATCGGAAGGCTGCAATTCGCACGGCTTTCGTGTATTCCTGGTACGACTGCTCGCTGTTTCCTTTCTGAGCGTCGATCTCCGCGAGCCGCAGAATCGATTTCTCGTCCTGAGGATTTTCTTTCAGCGCGGCGTGATATTCCTCTTCGGCTTCTTTCTTGACGGCCGGGTCAGACGAGGTATGAAGCAGTTCCGCCAATTCGAAATGCACACCCGGCAAGATGCGGATCGATGGCAATTGCCTTGCGATACTGCGCAACGGCAGCGGTCGTATTTCCCTGCCGGACGTCTTCGTGGGCCATCAACTGGTGCATTTGCGCGGAGTCCGGCGCGGCCAGGGAGAGCGCGAGCATCGACTCCCCTGCAAGATCGGAATAGGTGCGGTAGGCGGCGTAGAGCACTTCCGGATTGTCAGGCTGCGCCTTGCGCAATTGCGCGACAACAGTCGAAGCCTTTTCCAGGTCGCCGCTTTCCGTGTCGAGGCCGACAATTCGAGACCAAGTTGCAGTTGAAAGCGCGGATCCGGGAATCGCAGGCAGAGCGGCTTCCATGTCTTTGCGCGCATCGGCGAAGTCGAGGGTGCGGCTCTCCGCCATTCCCAGCAGGCCTTGAATTTTGGCCAGGCCGGGCTGCTGCTCAAGAGCCGCGCGAAAGTGCGGAATGGAGTCCGCTGCCTTGCCCTGAAAGAACAGCAGAACGCCCAGGTTCGCCTGCGCATCCACACTGCTCGGGTCCAGAGCCACCGCGGCCTGAAATTCCGGAATCGCCAGGGCAGGCTGCTTCTGGTCAAGGTAGCCGTGCGCCTTCTGCATGTGCGCCGCAAACTCCTGCTGCTTGTCTGCCGGTCGCCTGCGAAAAACACGATCCCACGCTGAACAACAGTACGAACGCGCAGCCGGGGAATTCCAAGCTTCACAATCATCCTGAACCATCCGAAATATAAGTTGGCTGAATTATGAGTATGAAGCAAAAAAGAAGAGACGGCGAAAGAATCGCCGTCTCTGTCCTGAGGCCCAGCTTGCCAGCGGTTAGAAGCTCACGCGCAGCGCAAGTTGCAGGTTGCGTCCGCTGACTGTCGATCGAACTGAGGGGTGTCGGCGCTGTCGTAGGGTTGGCCCACACCCGCAGCACCGCCCAGGTTGAGTACCGCCCGGAGGTGCCGAAGCTCGGGATGATTGAAGACGTTCTGCGCATCGGCACGGAACTCGATCCGCGATTCCCTCTCTCCACGGAATCGTGAATGACTTGGCCGCCGACAAGATTGAAAACGTTGATCCCCGGCCCGTAGAGGCTGTTCCTTCTCACGTTGCCCCAGGTTCCAGCCGCGGGCTGAAGGAATGCCGCCGGGTTAAACCAGTTGTTGATTCCCTGATTGGATGGCTTCCAACTGACTCCGGGGTTCCAGTTTGGAAACGTCGTACCTGCCAGCGAGTAGTTGGCCTGATTGCCGTAGACAGTGAAGGGATTTCCGGTCTGGAGAATAACCGTGCCGGCAACTTGCCAGCCGCCGACAGCTTCGTCCAGCACAGCGGCTACCGTTCAGGAACTGCTTGCCCCTGCCAAAAGGCAGTTGATAGACCGCATAGCCCTTGAAGGCATGGCGGACATCGAAGTTGGAGTTGCTGTAGTTTGCCGCGGGATCGTAGCGCATTCTGATAATCCTGCGGACCCGCGCGGCTTCCCCATCCGGAGGAATCCTAGTCGTCCAGCAAGTGCGACCAGACATAGTTGAAGCTCAGGCTCAGCCCGTTGGTCATGCGCTTGGTGACGGACGCCTGCAGCGAGTTGTAGTTGGAGATGGCGTTGTTGGTACTGCCGCTGATGCTCTGATAGATTCGGATACGGACGAAATTGCCGAATCGTTCGACGACCAATTGGCTCTGCGGCACCTGGTTGAGGTCGATCGGGAAGGTCAGGTTCGAATCCGTGGCTTCCAACGTAGGCGAGCTTCGGCCACCGTGTCTGTGGTCGAGCTCACGCTGCACGGAGAAGTTCCACTGCATAAATCTTGGGGACCGGAGTGTGGTACTGGATGTAGCCGACATCCCTGGCCGTTGAAGCGGGTCTGGATCCGTGCGAACCCGCCGTATACGGCAGGCGTTGCCAGCTCCGAAGACCGTGCCGGGTCCGTCGAGCATGGTGACTGGGAGTGATGCCGTTGGTCTGGTCGGTGAGGCCGCCGGAGGAACTGATTGCAGCGCCCATCCCATAGCTCAGCGTTGCCTCCACCGTAGGTATCCAGGCTCCAGTTATAGGCAGTAGAGTCCGAAACCCGCCACGAACCGTCGTCTTGGGTCGTATCGCCCAGGCGAATCCAACGCGCGGCATGCCACGTGTTGAAGCGTATTGGCCTGCAAGCGATGTGCGACCATTGGCGTGCGTGCTGCCGAACCAGTAGGCACCCGGGGTGTTCGTGGCCGGGTTGATGATCGGTGGGGTCGAAGCTGGACATATTGTTCTGCACTTCGTTCCAGCCGTGGTTGATCTGGTAGCGAAGACCAAGGTTGATGGTCAGGTTCGGACGCAGCTTGAAATCGTCCTGAACGAAACATCTGCGGGCTCTTCAGGCGCGCTCCGTACTCCGGGCTGAGACGCCTGCGTTCCAACTGTTGACATAGCCCAGCAGGAAGTCGGCGTACTCCATGCCCGTTCCGGCAACGGGACAGGCCACACCCGTTGCACGGCATCAACGCGTCCATTGTTGCGGTGTACTGCCCTGAGTACTGCATAGTGCCGGCGTTGGTGTTGCCCCAAGCGGTGGAATTGTCTCTGATAGACCAGAAATTCTCCGCCGAAGTGAAGAATGTGTTTGCCGCGGATCATGGTCACGACATCGGAAGGATCAAGACGTGAATTCCTTGTAGACCGAGTTGGAACCTGGGGTGATCCAGCATAGGGATACGTGCCGGTGGTGTTGATCGCCGGGAAAGTCGTCTGCCTTGGCAAACTGCCAGCCCAACTTGGCTGGCGTATCCTTTGTTCAGAGCGAGGTCCGCAAAGAAGTTCAACTGGTTGGTGATAGCCGATTCTGGCTTCGTTGACGGTGCGTCGAACTGATGTTCCACACGTCGGTGATCTGCGCGTTGTTGTTGTCCACATCGCCGGTCTGGCAACCGATAGGGCAGGCGAGAACTGATGCTCGGGTAGACTACGGAGTAGTCGCTCTGCGTATCGGACATGCGTGAGGCGGTTGTTCGACGTGATGTCATAATCCAACCGGCCGAAATAACTTTCGTACGGATGTCGACTGCAACAGGCTGTAGTAGAAGTTGTTTTGCGGTTGCTCCTTCGCCGCCGATGACTGTTCCGGGAACAAACGTCACGCCGCCGGATGGTTGGACGGCGTCGGGATAGAACACTTGCTGGAACTTCGCAGGCAACCGGATCGAACAGATGCGCGGGGATGGCATTTCGCGCTGCCATATTCACTGGCGAAGCTCTGCCGGACCGGGTAAGGATTACCCGCGGCATCGATACGCAATGATCTGAGTGGTCGGATCGTAAGAGCGTGTTCATTCCGGCGAAAGTCTCCGCCCATCATGGCGTCGGTCGGAACGCTATTCGTAGCCGTGACTGTTGCCGTGATCCACGATCTGGTCGTAGTCGAAGAAGAAGAACATTTTCTTCTTCAGAATCGGGCCGCCGATCGCGACCGCCGAAGTTGTTGAAGCGAAGGAAGGGAATCGGCCCGGTCTGAAAGTACGAGATGGGCAGTCAAAGCGTCGTTCTGAAAGTAATCGTAGGCCGTGCCGTGGAACTGATTCGTGCCGCTCTTGCTGATCTGGTTGAAGATGACTCCGCCAATGCCATACTGCGCCGAAAATGACGACGTGTTGACCTGCAGTTCGCAGACGGTTTCGAAAATTGCCGGATTCGCATTCTGGCTATGCGAGAGCGTGGTCGATGCTCCGTCCGCAAGGATGTTGCTGTAGGGCAGGTTGCCGTTGATCGCTACTTCCTGGCCGGGATTCGATGAGCCCTGGGTCGAGCTCGGTGTCGCCAGTGGCGCCCGGCAGCAGGATCATGAAGTTTTCCCAGCTCACGCCTGACCCGCCTGCTACCTGGGGCAACTGCTCCATCGACTTCGACTTCCAGGGTCGTGCTCTGTTCGCTGGTCTCGGTCTTCAGCAGGGGCACATCGGCCGAAACGCTCACCTCTTGCGACATGGCGCCGACCTTCAGTTCGCCATTGACGGTGGTGAAGCCGACCTGGAGGGTGATGGGGCCGCGCACCAGTTTCTCAAAGCCGTCCTTGGAGAAGGTAATTCGATAACTGCCGGCGACGATCGAGGAGGTATCGTAAAGACCGTCCTGATTGGTGACGAAATCCTTCGATACGCCGGTATCGACATTTAAAACTGACACCGTCACTCCCGGAATGAGGGCTCCCGAGGGGTCGGTTACCGTGCCGCGAATGTCTCCGGCGTTTGTGCTCTGCCCAAAGCATGCCCCGCTTCCAAAAATCAGAAGGAGGGGCAGGACCCAGCGATGCAAGTTCTTCATGGAACCAGCCTCCAGAAATCCGAACCTAAATAAGTTGTCTTTCTTTGCTCTTTAGCCAGTCGGAGTTAAGACCCCCGGATGTCCAAGCCGCATCCGGGAAGCACTTCCAAGCCGCGGTCAGATTTGTTTGCACTGTCCCGCGAGAAATGAGCGCACGAACACATAATGCAAACGCACTAATAGAAAGCAACTAGGGGTAGGGTGTCAATACTACTTTCGTACAGCTAACTCTGCTGGATACCGCTCTCAGTCGAGCGCGATAATTCCACGCTGCAACGCAACGGTCGCGGCCTGGGTGCGATCCTTCACACTAAGTTTTTCGAGGACGTGGCTGACGTGCAACTTCACCGTCACCTCAGCAATATTGAGCGCGTTCGCGATTTCTTTGTTTCCCAATCCCTTGGCGACCATGTGCAGCACTTCCACTTCGCGCACGCTTAAGGATCGATGGGAACGGCGTTCAGCCAGATGCGACGCCACCAGGGGATCGACATACTGACGCCCTTGATGCACCTCACGAATGGCGCGCAGGAGTTCCTCGCGGATCACGCTCTTCACGATGTACCCTTGCGCTCCTGCCTGCATTGCGCGGTAGATCTCCTCTTCCCCGGAGTGGGTAGAGAGCATGAGAATGCGCGCGTCGGGAAATTCGCGAAGGATGGCAGCCGTGCACTCGATTCCGCTCATTCCCGGCAGGCGGAGATCCATCATCACCAGGTTGGGCCGGTTTTTGCGATAAGCTTCGATCGCGGCATCGCCGTTGCCGGCCTCGGCGACCACCTCCATGTCCGCTTCCACGTTCAACGACGCAGACAGGCCCATGCGCACCATGAAGTGATCGTCAACCACCAGAATACGTATTGGCTTTGAGTTCTTCATCGATCCTTTCTGCGGGATGGAGCGGAACCTCTATAGCAATGCGAGTGCCTTGGCCCGGCTGACTTTCCACCCGCAAATGACTCCCCATGGATTGCGCGCGCTCGCGCATATCGAGAAGCCCGAAATGTCCGGTGGGAGAGGGCTGCCCAACCCCAAAGCCGTGGCCATCATCACTTACAGTCAGGCACACAGATGAGGCAGCGTATTGCAACTCGATGGAAACTCTTTCCGCGTGTCCATGTTTTACGGCGTTGGCAACGGCTTCCTGCCCAATGCGGAGCAGGTTCATCTCCACCGGCCCGGGCAGTCGCACTGGGGTGCCGCGAATCTCGAAGTCCACCTTGGTTTGTTCGCGAGGCACGAGCGGTTCGACAATCTGCGCCAACGCTGAAACCAGGTCGCCATTTTCCAGCAACTGGCAGCGCAGATCCCACACCGAACGGCGGGCCTCCACCATGCTGTGGCGGCTCATGTCGCGCGCCGTTTCGAGCGCGTGCTGGGCCACGCCCGGCGCCTGCTGAAAACAATCGACCGCCAGATCCAGTTGCATGGTGATCCCGGCCAGTTCCTGTTCCAGAGTGTCGTGCAGCTCGCGGGCAATGCGGTTGCGCTCTTCCAGCACAGCGCTGCTTCTCAACCTTTGCCGAATGATTGCCATCTGCTCTCGCAACCTCCGTCCTAGCACGACGACCCATGCGATCACTACCAGTAGAACTCCGCCCGTAATTCCCAGCAGCCAGAGAATGTGCCGCGAATTCCACCACGACGGCGTCGCCAGCACGACGATGTCTTGCGGAGATCGCAGCAGCATGCGAAACGACTGCGGAATGTGCCACAACCCGCCGCTCCGTACCAGACAAATGCCGGTGACCCGCAACGCGCTATTCAACGGAACCGACGCCAGGCGCTCGGCAACAGGACCTGTCGGAACCGTGGCATCAAAAAATAAGTCGCCACGCTGCAGGATCAGCCCGAGGCCATCGGGGTTTGGTTGGCGGTTCAGAAGCTTCGCATCTGTCGTGACAACCAGCCCGTCGAATTGCTCCCAGGGCGCGCTGAGATTCAGCGTCACCGGTTGCGGAGCTTTCTCGTGACCAACGCGGTGAAAAACGGCGTCTTCTAAGATCGGCGCCGAATCGCCCATGGCGGGAAAACCCAGCACTTCAAGAATGTCGCCAATCTCGACCGGAGTGTTCTGCTTGGTCAGCACGCGGAGTCCCTTACCTTGACTCTGAAGGAACAGGGCATTGCCCAACTGCTGGTAGCCGACAGATGCCACGCACTCGCACCCGGTGCCGCGTTCCCTCTGCGGGCGCAAACCGAAGCAACTCCGATAGCGGAACTTCGCTTGCCGGCGCCTCCACCTTGATGAAGCTCAACCGAGGCACATAGAACAGAATGCCGGTCAGCTGACGGTTAGGTTGTAGAGACTGCCGCATACACCTTCGATCAGAACTTCGCTGTCGATCCACGAGGAAAAGTCCTGTTCGTGGGCAATCGGTACGCGGACATTGAACTCGCCGCCTTCCGACGCGACATGCATGGCGAGCGTGCGCTCACGCCACGACGCCGCGGTCGAGCGCCGACGGAGCGCACGATGCCTCGCACTTGCGCCCATTGACTGTCTTGTTGCCCATTCGCCAGTTCTGAGAAAGAAAAAAGCTTGTGCACTGGGAAGTTCCCCTTTACCGAGCATCCGCAACTTGGTCTCGCGAATGACGGGAGCGAACTTTCCCGGCCCGGTCACTCCTTCAATCTCGACTATCTGGCCGAGCAGGTGCGAGTACTTGGGCGAAGGGCTGCCCTCCACATAAATGCCGGCCGTGGCATCCTGCACAAAGAAATCGGGCGCCGGCGCATCCATGGTGATGACACCACGAATCAGCACCGGGTAGCGCAACGATGCATCCTGAGGACTCAGCCGTCGAATCTGATCTGCGTGTGTAAGTATTGGGAGCGGCTTCGCAGCTGGCGGAAGCTGGGCCCAGGCACTGCCGCTAAACGCAGATAGGCATGCGACTGAAAAAACGATCGGAATCAGCCCGCGGACGACTGCTGTATTTCTATGGCGAGACTGCATGTGCCCTTTCTGCAAAATCTTCAGCATAGCTTCAACCACCGGCCCCTCGACAGGGTTTGCCGGTTCGCGCTCGCCCTAGAGTAGCCCAAAGCAAGGGCCGGGGAAAGCGCCGGGACGGGACGAGGAATTAAAGATACATACTGCCGCGCGATCGTCATCCGGCGATTTGACATGCATGAGATTCTGGTCGGCACAGCGCGCGAAGAGTGAGGTACGATGTCAGAACACCAAACACGCAATTCTCCCGATCCTCAAACCGCTAGTCTAGTTCTAAAAACCATTCGGCCGTCTCAACTCCTGGCGGTCTGTATCGGAGTGTTCTTCCTTAGCGGCTGCCCCAACTCGAACCAGACCACACATTCCTCATCAGGCGGCGCCAGCGTCCAGATCGTCGAAACCACTGCCGACCGCACGATGCTGCTGCAACCTCAGCCCAGCTTGACATTCACCGCCGGCGGAAGCTCCAGCGGTCCGGTAATTACGGTCGACCCGACAATTCAACATCAGCAAATGGACGGGTTCGGCGGTTCGCTAACGGATTCCTCCGCCTGGTTGATATGGAATAAGTTGAGCGCTTCGCAGCAGGTCGCGTTGATGCAACAACTGTTCAGCCCGACCGGCGGCATTGGCATCAGTTTCCTGCGCCAGCCCATGGGAGCGACTGATTTTTCAGCAAGCGGCAACTACAGCTACGACGATATGCCCGCGGGCCAGATAGATCCCAATCTCACCAACTTTTCGGTTGCGCACGATTCGGCTTACATCATTCCCTTGGTCAAGCAGGCTCTGTCGATCAATCCGAATATCAAGGTCGTTGCACTGCCCTGGAGCCCGCCCGCATGGATGAAAGCTTCCGGCACGATGAATGGCGGGAACATGAACATGGCTTACTTGCCAAGCCTGGCGCAGTATTTCGTCAAGTTCGTGCAAGCGTACCAGCAGCAAGGCATTCCCATCTATGCGGTCGCGGTTCAGAACGAGCCGCTATATTCCACGACTGGATATCCTTCCGAATCTCTTGCCGCAAACGATGAAGCAACTTTCATCGCGAATAATCTCGGGCCGGCCCTCAACAACGCCGGACTCAACAGCGTGAAAATCTTTGGCTACGAACACAATTGGGACAATACGGCCTATCCGGAGACAGTGCTCTCCAGTCCAGCCGCTCAGTATGTCGCCGGCACTTCCTTCCACTGTTACGCCGGCGATCCCAGCGCCCAATCGACGGTACGAACCGCGTTCCCAGCCAAAGATATTTGGTTCACGGAATGTTCGGGCATCACCTCATCGAACTTTCCTGGCGATCTGGTGTGGAACGCTGAACATCTGTTGATTGGCGCCACGCGCAACTGGGCTCGGAGCGTTTCGATTTGGAATCTGGCTCTCGATCAGAACTCTGGCCCGAAAAACGGCACGTGCTCCAACTGCCGAGGAGTGGTAACGATCGACGACAGCGTTTCGCCGGCCAACGTCACATTCAACGTGGAGTACTACGTTCTTGGACATTTGGGAAAGTTTGTCGTCCCCGGGGCGCACCGCATCGATTCGAACACGTTCGGCGCGGGTAGCATAGAAGATGTTGCGTTTCAGAATCCAGATGGATCGATCGTCCTGCTGGTGTTGAACTCCGCCAGCAACGCCGAAACGTTCAGTGTGGGTTTCCAAGGCGAGTCGTTCAACTACACTTTGCCAGCGGGCGCGTTGGCCACATTTATTTGGAAGTAAGAGTGAACTTGCCTCGCAGTTGAAGATCGTCGGATGACCCGCCTACTAGGATCGTGAAGTCGCCAGGCTCTGCGCTCCAGTCGTGCTTCTCAACGTCGTAATAGGAAAACGCTCTGCGGTTCAGTTCGAGCGTCACGCGCCGTGTCTCGCCCGGTTTAAGACTCACTTTTGAAAATCCTTTTAACTCCTTCACTGGCCGTGGAACATGGGCATGGGAGTCACCAACGTACAATTCCGCTACTTCCGCGGCTTCGCGACGGCCTGTGTTTTTCACATCGAAGGAAACCGTCACCGGCTCACTCAAGTTTCCCGCCGCAGGCGTTACCGACAAGTTGCTGTATCCGAACTTCGTGTACGAAAGTCCGTAACCAAAAGGAAAGAGCGGCTTGGTTGACGAGCGATCGAAATAACGGTAACCCATGAAAATTCCCTCTGAATACCGAACGTGGCTTCCGCCCTTGTCCGGGTAATAACTGTGAAAGGTCGGATTATCTTCCCAACTACCCTCGAACGATGCCGGCAGCTTTCCCGACGGGCTGAAATCCCCAAAAATAATTTGCGCCAGCGCGACTCCTCCTTCCTGCCCCGAATACCATGCTTGCAAAACCACCGGAACTTTTTCAATCCAGGACTTCATGTCCACATTGCCCCCGGCTGTTAGAACAACAATCACATTTTTGTTTACCGCGCTGATCTGCCGAATCAGTTCGTCCTGCCCGCCAGGCAACTGGAACGACCGGTCGAATCCTTCGCCTTCAGTCTTCGGATCGAAGCCGGCGCAAATGATCACGGCGTCGGCCTTGGCCGCCAGTGGCTTGGTCTCACGGCCCACGTACGCCTCGGCGCGAGTCACGCCAAAGCCCATGATCGCCGTGCTCACCGAGTCGAAATATTCCAACCGGATCTTATATGGATGGCCGGCTTCCAAGTGCCGCGTCGCGACATCCATGGTCTGCGCATGCGGCGTCCAGTCATCGATCGCAATTTCGTCGCCGACATAGAGTCGAGTACCGTCGTCGGAAGACGTGTAGAACTTATAGTCGCCACTCTCTTTCGGCACGAAATAGCCGGTCCAGCGGATCGAGAAATTATCCACCGGTTCGCCCGGAGCAAAGCTGCCTTCTCCCCAATCGAAATGAATGTGCTTATCGATGCGGACCAGGGCAGGCGTGCCCTTGAGTTCTTCATTGGCGAAGTATTCGCCCTTCAGACCGCTCTCGCCCCCCGGAGCAGTCACGAAATCTGTGTTCTCAAACACCTCGTCAAGCGGCGGAATGTCGACCGCGTACAAAACCTTAGCCTTGGTCCCGAGCCGATTGCTGATGCCTTCCAGATAGCTGACCGCGTTGAATGGCTTGCTCTCCGCGCTTCCTCCTCCGCTAACAATGGCGGGATACGCGTCCGGCCCGATTACCGCAATCGTCTTCACCTGTTTTTCGTCGAGCGGAAGCAGATTGCGCTCGTTCTTCAGCAGAACCATACCGCCTCTCGCCATTTCGAGCGCCACTTGCCGACCTTCCTGGCTCAGGGTCGGTATCTCTGCATCGGTCTGCGGCTTGTCGAAGAATCCGAACTCGATCGCCTTACGAAGAATCCTTCGGATTTTGTCGTCAATCGTCGCCTCCGAAATTCTTCCGTCCTTGATAGCCGGAAGCAGAGTGTCGCGATTCATAAAAGAAGGAGACGGCATCTCAAGATCGAGGCCGCCGTTGGCCGCAGCAACGCCGTCGTGGGTACCTCCCCAATCCGACATGACGATGCCGTCGAACCCCCACTCCTTCTTAAGGACTTCATTATTCAAGTAAGCGTTCTGGGTCATGTAGATGCCATTAACCAGGTTGTAGGCATCCATCACGGCAGCAACGTGCCCTTCCTTCACCGATGCTTCGAAGGCCGGCAAATAAATTTCACGCAATGTTCTTTCGTCGATGTCGGAACTAAGAGTCATGCGCGCAAATTCCGAATTATTTCCGGCAAAGTGCTTGGCTGTCGCAATCACGCGCTGCCCTTGGATGCCCTGAATCACGCCAACCGCCATTTTCGACGCCAGAAACGGATCTTCCCCGAAGTACTCGAAGTTGCGCCCATTCATCGGCGCGCGATAAATATTCATGCCCGGACCAAGAATGAAATGCACGCCGCGCGCACGCGCATCCTTACCCATGGCGGTGCCGAAACGCTCTGCCAGATTTACATCCCATGACGCCGCGAGTGCGATGCCAGCGGGATACGCCGTCGTGAGCCCGTAGTCGTGGACGCCCATCGGGCCGTCCGACATGCGCAGTGAAGGCACGCCCAGCCGCGGAATTGGACGGGTATACAAATCGTTGATTCCGCCGAGCATCTCGATTTTTTCGTCGAGCGTCATTTGCCCGAGGACGGAATCGACACGCTTCTCAATGTCGGCCTTCGATGCTCCGGACTGCGCATCGCCAAACTGCGTAGCGGCCAAAAAGATGATTGCAACCGTGAAGTTCCAGCCGGCCCGCTTCGTTGCCTTGAAAAGCTTTCGCCTCATGACCGTTCCTTCTCCTGCGCGGTCCAGCATAACGCAAATTCTGCAGCGGGCTTTATTTGACACTTCAATAGCCGGCTGGTTAACTGCTGGCTAAACTCACGGCCTGGACGTTCTCCATGTCTTCTCGCAGGAAATTTATTTCCAACTCGATCGGGGTGGTGGCCGGAGCACTCGCCGCACCCGGTTCGGCCTCTACTAAAACGTCAGGTCAGCGCTGCCCTCCCGAATTCACCAGCCTGTGCGGCGAATGGCTATTTCGAACTGACAAGGACGATCTGGGCGTAAACAGCAAATGGTTCGCGGCTGACACTGTCAAGGAAGAATGGCGAGCGGTCACCGTGCCGCATACCTGGCAAATCGAGCCAGCGCTCGCCGATTATCGCGGAGTCGCCTGGTACTGGCGGACCTTTGATCTGCCTGCCAAAGACGCATCGTCGAATTTCGCGGTGCGTGTGGAGTTTGAGGCAGTCTTCCACAGCGCCGCGGTTTGGATTAATGGCAACAGCGCCGGTGAACATGCGCTCAAGGGCTACACAGCTTTTACTCTCGACATCACAAAGCTAATTCGCTGGGGTGGAACAAACACGATTGCAGTCCGAGTGGATAGCGCTTTCAACCAGCACATGCTGCCCCGCGGCAGATCGAGCGATTGGGCGACTGACGGAGGCATTTTTCGCCCGGTACAGCTTCTGATCACGCCAACAACATTTGTGGAGCGCATTGACGTCAACGCAGTTCCCGACCTGGCCAGCGGCAACGCCAAACTTACAATTTCAGCGTACATCCGAAACACCACCGGCGATAGCTTGGAATGGCAAATCCTTGATTCGCATCTCGGAAGGAAAAGAGGCCTCGACAGTCTTAAGCAACTCGTCGGAAGAAGTTTTTACTGTGAATGCCGGCGCGGTCAAAACGATAACCTGCGCGCTCACGTTGCCCCAGGCCAAGTTGTGGCACTTTGATCACCCGCATCTTTACCGGCTCGAGTTCTCCATCTCAGGACAGGGCCGCGTGCACACCTTCACGACAGTTTTCGGAGTAAGAAAGTTTGAAATTAAAGACGGTGCTTTTTACCTAAACGGCGAGCGCGTTCGGTTGATGGGCGTGGAGCGCATGGCCGGCAGCAACCCTGAGTTCGGCATGGCCGAACCGGCCGAGTGGATCACCCACGATCATGCGGACATGAAACATCTGAACTGCGTCTTCACTCGGGTTCACTGGCCACAGGACAAGAGAGTTCTGGATTACTGCGACCGGCATGGCATTTTGATTCAGGTCGAGATTCCCGCGTGGGGTTCGGAGACATTCGATGGCATGACCTCTCAGCCCGATGCCGACATTCTAGAAAACGGTCTGGAGCAACTGCGCGAGATGATCGCTCGTGACTTCAATCATCCGTCGGTCGTGGTTTGGGGATTGTGCAATGAAATCGGCGGACAAAATCCGCCAGCTTATCAATTTGCCAAACACATGCTCGAAGAAGCCAAACGTCTGGACCCAGGCCGTCTTTGCTCTTACGCTTCCGATTCGCTGCGCACGACTCCTCAGCGTGACGTCGCCGGCGTGATGGATTTCATCGAGACCAACGAATATTACGGAAGTTGGTACGCAGGAAGTGCTGAGGACGTGGGCCGCCATCTCGATGAGATTCACACCGCATTTCCCGGCAAACCAATTGTGATTTCCGAGTATGGCTATTGCGCCTGCGCGCCCGACCGGCCGGAAGGCGATGAGCAAAGGATGGAAATTCTGCGCTCGCATAACGCGGCAATCCGCTCTCGGGATTTCGTGGGCGGCGCCATTTTCTTTTGCTACAACGACTATCGCACGCAGGTGGGCGATCGCGGCCTCGGTCCACTTCAGCAACGCGTGCACGGCGTTGTGGATGTCTATGGGGCGCCGAAGCCCTCTTACGAACTTCTCCGCCGGGAGTGCAGCCCGATCGAATCGCTCACGGTCGAACGCAAATCAAACCGCTTCGAGGTGCTGATACGAGTGCGACGCGACTTCCCCATGTACACAGTCAAAGGCTACAAGCTGCTAGGATTATTCTTCGGCCAAGGCAATATTCCGGTGGAACGAAAAGAGATGGACTTGCCTGACGCTGCGCCGGGCAGCGAGACGAAACTGGAGTTGACTTTCAACGAGGCCGAGACGCCATTCCATGTGCAGTTCGACGTTTTGCGCCCCACTTCTTTTTCGGCATATCGGCTCGATTGGAAATCCTAAAGTTTGAATATGCCGTCGCGGTTCGGCCCGAGGATTAAGCAGGCTCGCCAAGTTGGGCAAGATGCTTCGAACACTCCGCAACACCCGCGTCAATGCTGAGCGCTTGATAGAGGCTACGAGCCTCACGCCAGAATACTCTCGCGCCGTCAACATCTCCCATCTTCTCCCTCAGTATCGCAAATGGACGCAGCGTATTTGCTACGTCCAGGGAATTAGCGCGGGGCTCGCTGCGATAAATCCCCAGCGCCTCCTCATAGCAGGCTTGGGCCTCCGGTTGCTGTCCGAGATGGCGCCGAACGTCACCCAAATGACGAATTGTGTGCGCCAAAAGCAGCGGGTCCCCGTGTTTCCGGCAGAGCGCGACAGCTTCTTCATAGCGCGCCGAAGCCTCGGAATTCCGGCCCAAGTCGCGCTCAATCTGAGCGGCACCATTCAGCGCCCGAATGAGCACGGGTGTGTCATTCTGCCGCCGGGAAAGTTCAATCACCTCAGCCCATTCATGTCCTGCCTGATCGAAATTACTTTCCCGTCGATGCTGCGCAGCCCGATCGATTAGTTGCTCGATTGATTTGTTCATGGCTCGGAAATCGACGAGACAAATTTTAGCGCACGCGGCCTCGATGCGAGTTCTTCCAATTTGCTCGCAAAATAACTTCCGAATTTGGCGGAAAAAGAAAACGCCGTCGAAACTTGCGAGAAGAATGCAAAAGCGCCGGCCTGAGCGCGTTAGCGAGCTTTCGACTTCCTGACCGCAATGAGCGACATCTGTTCCAGCGCCGGAAACTCGTCGTTCTTCTCGGCTTTGCGTTCAGTAGGCGGAAGCTGCTGGAGCGTCGTACGCGACGGCAGGCGCGAGCCGAAATACTGAGCATAGACCGCATCGAAAGCCGGCCGGTCCGACAAGTCATCCAAATAGACGGTGGTGTCGACAACGTCGTCGAAGTTCATGTCGGCTTCTTCCAGATTATCGAGTTGGTTGCGCATCGTCTGACGCAGTTGATGCCCGGTCGTGCTTGCATAAATTCCGGCGTGCGGTCCGGGAATAAAACCGTCCTTCGCGGAACAATACAATGTGTCCCCGGCAAAAACGCAGGGACTCGCCGTCGGACTGGGCGGCATATTCTTGGGGCGAACCGCTTTCCGCAGAGTGAGATCTCGCACCGCTACGCCGGTGTATTCAATGTGCGCACCACCCGGCAGACTCGACACCTGGATTGTGGCCCGGGCGGGCGTATTGCCAAACTCGAAGCGCCGCGCGTAGCGCTCATTCATGACTCGCGAAGGGATAGCAGTCGTGAGGTACGGGTTCACGAAAACCATGTTGCGCAAATCGAGCCCTGCGGCCTGCAACACCGCTTGCATCCGATCCAGTGCTAGATCAACCTGCGCGGCGGGGTCTGCCGGCACCTTGCCATCTTCGGGCGCACTTCCCGGCATGCTCGAAATGAAAAGCCGGTCATGAGTGAGAACTCCGGGCGCAGCTGAATCTCTGATTTTGAAGTTGGCTGGATAGATGGCTCGGCGGTCGGCCAAATCGCGAACGGCCACGGCATTGATCTGAATCGAAGCATCCGGAACGCGCGCCACTCCCAGCACCGCCCGAGCCGGCGGACTCTTGCCAAAAAACTCTCCGAAGACTCGATCCATTTCATCAAAATGGCTCATGTCTTCGAGATAGACCTGCGTATAAACCACATGATCGATGGTCACACCGGAGGACTGCAGGATTGCTTTCAGGTTCGTGAGCGCCTGAAGCATTTGCTCGCGAAAGGTCGGCGGCAGGCTGCCATCCGCGCGCCGCGGTCCTTGCGCGGAAATGTAAATATACGAACCTGCATCTACGCTCGGCGACAAGATGCTCTTCTGGTTCGGAGCAATCGCAGGCTGTTCCGATTGGGCGACAACCCTCGGCGCCAAACTCAGTGCCACGAGCAGCCCTACGCACCCAAACTTCAGCGAAATGTTTTTCAGGATAACCATTCGTGTGTCCGCTAAGCGGCCGACTTCTTTCGCGCAGCCCCAAGCACCGCCCGTAGACGTTGACCAGCAATCATGTCTTCTCCCGGCTTGATAGTCATGGAAATCAATTCAATATAGGCGGGACTCTTGTGCTCTTTTCGGTTCGGATTGCCTTCGCGCACCGCTTTCACCAAGCTCGGATTGTCAGGGCCCAGCACCTCGATTCTCGGATTTCCTGCCCGCAATTCCTTTACGCAATCCATCGCAGAAAAACCCCAGGCCTGCTCATCCCAAGACAGGCGCAACGTGGGATAGCGATTGCCATCATCCGGAATGTAAATGTTGGTCTTCACGCCAGGGACAGTCTCGACCAGCTTGCGAATGCGGTCCACGCGACCGTTCCATTCGGCATAAAGTTTTTTCTCATCGAGATTCAGCCATTTTTCGAGAGCGGTGAGGCAGCCGATGATCTCCTCCTTGCCCACTTTCATGGGACGGCACACCGCGCCTTCGCGAGGATTGCAATTCATCAAAGCCGCTTCCACGAGGTCTTTTCGGCCCAGAAGCAGTCCACTGCATTGCGGCCCGCAAAGGCCCTTTCCGCCAGAGAAGCAGTAAAGATCGATGCCCATCTTGGCGTAGAGCTTGGCATTGCTCACCGGAGGGATGCCGGCCGCGTCATCGAGCAACATTGGAACTTTGTGGTCTTTCGCAATCGATAATTGGCGCTCCAGCTTCTCGCCAAGATCGGTCGTGTAAATCATCGCCGTGTTCTGGTTGATCGCATTGGCCAATTCCTCGGGCGAGTAAGCGAGAACGAGTTTAGCGCCCGTGAGACGAATGGCGCTGTCAAAGGCGCTCCGTCCGCCGACCATGACGACTTCATTCTTCAAGCCGGTGGTGTCGGGCAGTTGCCAAATATATTTATCGTCTGTGCCCGCCATGCAACCCGCGGTCGCCGCAGCCATCGCTCCGGCGGAGCCAGAAGTGACCATTCCTGACTCGGCACCAGTCAACTCCGACAATCGCCGGCCAACCGCACGCTGCAGGTCGATCACATCGACAAAATAATCCGCCGCCGCCAATTGGGCTTGCCGCACTTCTGGAAATTCGATGGACCCGCTCAGGTAGGTCCACGTTCCACGGCAATTGATGACCGTTTGGACACCAAGCCGCGTGTAGACATTTTGCCGCGGATCCTTACCGACGGCGCTGGCCGCCTGTGCGTAGAGTTCGCGGGCTGCGAGTTGGCTTAAAAGCGGCGCTGCCGCCGCTAGTTTCATAAAAGACCGCCGACTTGAACTGCTCACCGTCATCATACTTTCCTCAACTTTCTTGTGCCGCCCATCCACCAACGCATTTTGACTGGACCGCGAGTCTAACTCACTTGAATATCTAATCGTCTTCTTCGGGCAGTGGAATCCGCGATCGTACCGCAAGAATGTGAGCCTTCGCTCCTGGCTTATTCTGGTTGTAGAAACCCACCGTGCAGTTCGACCGAAAGTAATACGCGTCCCCTGCTTTCGCGGGATGGCGGCCTTCGATCCCATCTGTTCCGCCGCCAGCCACCATGTCTCCCTCTCCATCGATGACCAGATAAATCTCCTCCGCAGTCTCGTGGTGATGCGGAAAGTTTGTGCCGCCGGGGGCGAAGTCCATCCAGAAAAGGCTGGTCACAACATAGGCGTCGTCGATAGCGTCGCGCTTGCCCGATCGAGGGCCTGCGAGCAGTTTGTATAAAACGGATGTGGGATGGCCGCCGACGGTTTCCTCTTTCAAATCGTCCATGTTAACGATCTTGACTGGCGCTGGCACTCGAAGAGAAATCTTCGAAGGAATCTTGAAGCCCATCACGATAACCTGGACAGGCCGTTCGGTGCGGTTCGCAAGAGAATGGCTCTTCCCTGGTGGCAAGTACGTGAAGTCGTTCGCCCGCATGCCAAAAGTTTGATCGCCGTAACGCAGAGTGGCGTCGCCTCGAATGACAAAGTAAAGTTCCTCTTCGCGATCATATGACCCACTCTGGCAGCTTCCCTCGGGATCAATCGTCACCTCGCCAAAACGAGAAACGCTGCGCAGATTCCCGCGATCGGCGTCACCCTCCCCGAAGATCGCTTGATAATGACAACTTTCTGAAGAGAGACCAACCTTCGCGGTATTCAATTGCGGAAGATAGCGATGCAGCCAGGTAGGGTCGACTTTGCGATCCTGCGCCCAGAAATCGCAGGAGATTAACAGAACCAGACACAGAAGCTTCAGATTGATCCCAGCGCAGGTGGGCTGCGTCATTTGTCAGACTGGTATACCACAAAACTTTCTTGACGGAAATCGAAAACTTTCGTTTGATTGTTTTTTGTTCCGTTTTCTCCAGGTGAGATAACAAACCACGTTTCGTTTTCATGTTACCCTCACCACACCTTCAGGAAGGGCGGCCCGTGATCTCAAATTCACTACTCAAAAGAGCTCGTGCTCTGGCGATTATCGTTGCGGAGATCTGCATTGCCACAACGTTTCTCAGCGCTGTTGCTTTCAGTCAGGCAACTCCCAGCGCACACGCCGATTGCCGGGTGGAGTCCGTCGACTATCGCGGTTGGCAGGCGCAACAAATCTCAAATCGCTGGCTGCAGCTCGTCATTGTTCCCCAAAATGGCGGACGCTTGATACAAGTAACCTTCGCGGGCCATCCATTTCTTTTTGTAAACCCAAAGCTCGCGGGTAAATACACGCCTCCCACGTCGGGGCAGTGGTTCAATTACGGCGGTGACAAAATCTGGCTGCTGCCTGAGGGCAACAACGACGAGCAGCATTGGGTCGGAGACTCGGACGTGCTCGATGACGGTCCGTTTGCCTTTCAAAAGATCTCAGAAGGAAGGCAGTGCACAGTCGCGCTCACTGGCCCCGCGGATCCGCAAACGGGCATTCAATTCACGCGTACGATTTCGATCGATGCCGACTCCCCGGCCATCCATTTCCACGCCACGATGAAGAATGTTACCGGCCACACTCTCGATTGGTCCATGCAATCCGTATCGCAATACGATACTTCCAATGTTGGCGCCACAGATAAAAACAGTTCCCCCATAAACCATGATTTCTGGACCTTCACTGCGGCGAACTCTTCCAGCAGTTACCTCAATCGCTATCATGTGCGCTTTGGTCCGGCGGAGAATCCGGCAGCTTCCGTGAGAGATGACGGTCTTTTCGCGTTGCACTACGTTCACATGGCCGCTGAATTATGGCTGGATTCGACCGACGGTTGGCTCGCCGTCGTCGATGGGAGCAGCAGTTACGCCATGGTCGAGCGTTTTCAATATGAGGAGACGAAGCCCTATCCGGGCAAGGCTTCCGTCATCTTTTGGACGAACGGACCGGAGTCTCGGCTGAATAAGCGACGGTGAAATGTCTCTCAGCAAGGACCCGGATGCCAGCCCCTACTATCTGGAAGCGGAACTCAACAGCCCGATGTGCCGTTTGCGGGCGGGCGAAAGTTGCACCTTCGACACAGATTGGTTTCCCACCCGAGCCGGAGCCGAATTTCACGGCGTGAGCGACGCTGGAATTCTGATACGGCCGTTGCGAGCGACTCCGATATCGGACGGTAAGGTAACTCTCACCGGATCCTTTGGCGTGTTCTTTTCCGGCCACCTGATCGCTCACTTTTACGATGGACACGGAGCAAGCCTCGGAATCACGCCCCTCATGGATGTAAATCCCAGCGAAACGGTAGCGCTCCAGAAGGAAGTTAGTCCGAACGGAAAAGCCGCCCGGGTTTCTCTTCATCTGGTCGACGAAACTGGCGTCGATCGCGGCGCATTACAGGAGGTGCGAGTGCTGCCCCAGGAGAATCGCTGAAATGAAATTTCAGGGACTCATCCTGTTAGTTGTCACATCTGTCGCGATCTCCAGCCCCGCGCAGCAGAGACAGTCTCCGGTTACAGCCGTCGCCAATGTAAGCGATGAAGATCTACTGGCGAAACCTGTCGGGGCAGACTGGACCTCCTACAACGGCGACTACACCGGCCAAAGATACAGCAGCCTGAAAGAAATCAATGTTGCCAATGTCGCGCGGTTACAAGCGGCATGGGTCTTTCATCCGGGCAACAGTCAAACGCTCGAAGTAACGCCGGTCGTAGTTCGTGGAATCATGTACGTTACGTCCGCCAACGATGTGTTTGCGTTGGACGCACGCACCGGCCGCAGCTTGTGGCACTACAGGCGGCCGGTGAGTTCCGGATTGCTCGATGACGCCGCCGCACACAAGAATCGTGGCGTTGCCTTGTGGCAGAACTCGGTATATGTGGAAACCGACGACGCCCACCTGCTGCGTCTCGATGCGCGCTCCGGAGGCTTAATTTGGGATGTCGAATATGCCGATAAGACGAAGCATTATGGCGCGACCAGTGCTCCCCTGGCGGTGAAAGGCGAGATCGTCGTAGGAACGTCCGGCGGAGATTCCGGAGTACGAGGCTTCGTTGCCGCCTATGATGCCGTCACCGGAAAACTGAAGTGGCGCTTTTGGACGATTCCGGGACCGGGCGAGTTCGGTTCCTCCAGTTGGCCCGGCGACTCCTACCTGCACGGTGGGGCCACAACCTGGATGCCGGGAACGTTTGATCCAGAACTAAACACCCTGTACTGGACTACAAGCAACGCGGCACCGGATTTCGTAGGAGACTCACGTCCCGGAGACGATCTCTATACCGCATGTGTTCTTGCGCTGGACCCAGATACCGGAAAATTGAAATGGCATTTCCAGTTCACTCCGCACGATCTCTATGATTATGACGCCAACGAAACTCCTGTGCTTATCGACAAGCAGGAGGACGGTAGTGTTCGCAAACTGCTGGCGCAGGCCGATCGAAACGGTTTTTTCTATATCCTCGATCGAACTAACGGCAAGTTCCTGCGGGCAACTCCATTCCTGGAAAAACTGACTTGGGCAACTGGGATTTCGCCGTCCGGACGCCCGATACTCTCGGAACGAATTCCGATCCCCGAGGGAGTGAATATTTGCCCCGGCATTGAAGGAGGCACAAATTGGTTTTCGCCCTCGTACAATCCCAAGACCGGCTTGTTCTACGTAATGGCGCTCGAGAACTGCCAAACATATTTTGCCCAGCCGCAATCATTTACACCTGGGCAAACTTTCTACAACACCGGGACGAAGACTCCGAGCGGCGAGCAATCCCAAAAGATTTTATTAGCGCTTTCCCTCGCCGACGGAAAACCCGCCTGGCGTTATCCTCAAATCGGCAGCGGAAATTCCTGGGCCGGCACTATGACGACCGCGAGTGGATTGTTATTCTTCGGAGACGATGCGGGATCGTTGGAGGCTGCCGATGCCACCACGGGCCGCCCCCTCTGGCACTTCAGCACGAGCCAGCGTATCGTCGCTTCGCCCATGAGCTACGCCGTGGACGGCGTTCAGTACGTTTCCATCGCGGCGGGCAGCGACATCTTCAGCTTCGCTCTACCGCACTGATGCCGCGTTTCCCGGGCGTGTGTCCATCATAAATACGGAACGAACCCTTCCGCCTTCATCCGAAGCCGGTACACCGATGTTGTCGCGGTAATATACAAAGTTCGATAATCCTTGTCTCCCCAAGCTAGATTCGCAGGTTGCTCGGGCATAATAATCGTTCCAATGTGTTTCCCTTCCGGATTCCAAACCCATATACCGTTCGGCCCGGTAACGTATAAATTCCCCTGCTTGTCGACCTTCATTCCATCCGGAACTCCGTCGCCTTTACCGCCCGGTTCCTGGCCGAAGATGCGACCGTTAGTAATCGCGCCGTCGGCTCCAACATCGTAGACGCGGATGTTTCTCTGTTCGCTGTCGTCGACGTAAAAGTGTCGCCCATCGGGCGAGAAGGCAAGGCCGTTCGGCTGAGTCAATTCTTTGGTGAGAAGTCGCAGCTTGCCGTCCGAGCCGAGGCGATAAACTCCTTGAAAAGCAATTTCCTGCTTCTCTCCCGCGACCAGATCCATATTTGGATCGGTGAAGTAGAGAGCCCCATCCGGCCCAGTTACCACATCGTTTGGACTATTTAGCTTTTTGCCCTCGTAGTGATCCACGAGAACGTGATACTTTCCCGCCGGAGTTACCTCGATGATCGCACGCAGCACGCTGGCGCAATCGATCAGTCGGTGTTGGTGGTCAAAGGTGTTTCCATCCGGGTCGCCGAGCGCGATAACTTCCTGTTTTTTGCCGTCTGGATACAACCGGTAAATCTTATTGATGGTTTCATCGCTGACATACAAAAATCCTGCTTCATCCCATACCGGCCCTTCGGTGAATCCGAAACCCGTGCCCACGACGCTGAGTTTGGCGTCGCGATCGACTAAATTCCAAAATTGCGAAGACTCAGCCTGCAGAGCGAAGTTCCGCGGCGCGGACGCGGCCATCATCCCAGACGGCCTTGGAAAAAAAACCAGCGCAGTGATTGCAAGAGTTTGAACAATGCTCACCATTCGCTTCATTGGAGCCCTTGGCTTCGAGATTTGGTTTTGCCCTGGCTGCAGAATGCCGACCCTCAGTCCTCGTCGTCGCGGTTCTTAGAGGCGGTTGAGCTATCGCCGGACACACTAACGAGGTAACTGATGAGGTTGTTGAGTTCTTCTGACGTCAGGATGGAGCCATAATCAGTCGGCATCAGCAGTTTTTGATCGTAGTCGATTTTGTCGACAGCAGATTTTGAGACGAAGTGGAAAGTACCATCGAGCGCCTGAATCTGAATCGAGAAGTTGTCTTCGTTACGCACTCTTCCCACAAACTTTCTGCCGTCACGCAGAGTGAGTGTCGCCAATCGCATGTGAACCATCGGCGAATCTTTGGGACTTATGATGGCACCCCGAATTTGCTGCGGCGAATGCGTTCGCCCATATTGCGAGAGATCAGCAGCAATAAAGCCACCTGTGCCATCTGCCATGTGACAGTGCGCGCAGGTGGCAGTCCCGTAGAAAAGCTTCTTCCCCGCCACGGGATCACCGGGCACCTTGCCCTCTTCGTTGGTTCCTGCCTGACATCGCAGAAACCGCACGATCGCTTCGATATCAGCGTCCGACAAAGAGCGGAAGGCAGGCATTCCGCCGGCGGGAATGCCGTCCCGAATAACACCGGAAATCCGCGAACTCGAAAGCCGGCGAGAAGTTGCCCCGTCCACCAGATTGGGCGCACGTTCCGAACCTCTACCGTCGAGTCCATGGCACGCGGCACAATTGGAAGCAAAAACTTCTTGCCCGCGTGCACATTCGGGCTTGCCAACTTTAGGAGATGAAACGTCGGAAGGTTGCTGCGCCTGTGAAGCCAGTGCTAAGAGCAACAGCAACGCAAGAGTGGCCGCGGCAAAAGATCTGCGATTCGGCGGCCCGAGCGATCGCGCCTGACACGTCGGCCTCATTGAGATTGCACCGTCAGAGCGACCTGATGCATAGCGAATATCCCCGGATCCAAACATCTAGCGGTTGATGCCACGGCAACCCCCGCTAACATTTTCACAGCGTGAAAACCTCGATTGCCCCGTGAAATTGCAGAAACGAGAGTTCACCTTAGCAGCCGTGCCGATGTCAATAGTTCTTTGTTGCGCACCCATGTACGAAAACAATGCGCGGATTGCAATCAGCCACTGTGCAGGCAGATCATCCTAGTCTATTTGCTCTTCACAGCTATGGCCGAAATCTCAATTCGCGCATTATTGACGAGCGCAGCCGCCTGAATGGTCGCACGCGCCGGTTTCGGATCGGGCATAACGCTCTTGTACACTTTGTTCATGTCGGGAAATTCGTGAATGTCGGCGAGATAAACTGTAACGCTCACCACATCTTTCAACTCGAACCCGGCAGCCTTCAGCACTCTCTGAATATTCTGGAGCGCCGCCGTGGTTTCCGCGGCGACGCCGCCTGACACCAACTTATCCGACTCGTCAGTTCCCTCCTGACCTGCAATGTAGAGTGTTTTTCCCGCGATCACACCATCGCTGAACGGCAGGCCCCGCGTGGTCGAAAGGTTCACCGCCTTGTGCTCTTGGCCTTGTGAAAGTGGAACAACTGTGACAACAAGAATCGCCGCGGCAAGGGCGAGGAAAATATTCTTTGCGGAGAGAAACGGAATAGTAGTTTTCATTTTGTATCCTTCCTGAAGATCGGCTCTTTCCCGCAACTCGAATCGGTGTTAGAGTCCGCGGTCATATATACACGGAGGAGGTCCCAGTGAACAAGGTTCGCCGCACGCTGACTTGCCGCACGACAGTTGCTTCTACCCTATTTATCGGAACTCTAGGCATATTCTTTTTTTTTCGCCCTTTCATCGTCGGTGCCCAAACAAAACCACGGACCGACGAGGGGATGATCTCAGACTTTCGTCGAGTTGAAGTCGCCTCCGTTTCCGACGCGCTTGAGCAATTGACTGGAAAGCGCATGTACATGTCCCATCGCATGCATCCCATCTTCACCACGAAGTTCGCCGGTTTCGCGCGCACGGTGTTTCTGAAAAAAGACGAAGGCAATCAGGATCCGGCCGCCCTGAATGGAATGCTCGCCGCTATCGACGAAGGATCCACCAACTCCGTCTACGTCATGGTCGTCGAAGACGGGGAAAACATTGCAGGGATGGGCGGACTCATGGGTACGGCCATGGCCGCTCGCGGATACGCCGGGGCAGTCATCGACGGCGGCGTGCGGGATGTGGCTTACTTGCGCAAAATCGCGTTTCCCGTTTACTCCACCGGCATCGTGCCGTCTACCTCCGTCCATCACTATCGCTTTGCGGGATCGCAGATCGCGGTTACATGTGACGGAGTTCCAGTTAACGCCGGAGACGTTATTGCCGCAGACAGCGATGGCGTCGTCGTTGTTCCGCGGGCCAGGGCACAGGAAGTGCTCGCTCTAGCCCAGCAAATGGATTTCAAAGAGCACTCGATGTATGCCGTCATTGAGCAAACAAAATCCATCGTCGAAGCTGTAAAAAAGTTCGGCCGGCTTTAGCTGCCGAACGCTCCCATTGCATTAAATTTACTTTCATCAGATAATTCGCACTTTCATTTTCAACTTCTGAAACGTTAGGTCCAAAGAATGGCGACGGCACCGACGCGAAGTTACAACATTACCAGCCTGCAGCGCGGACTCTCGCTGTTGCAACTGTTTAGCGCCTCTCCTTGCGGCCTTACCGCAAAGCAGGTGGCCCAGCGTTCGCGGTTGCCGGTGAGCACGGTCCATCGCTTTTTAGTGAATCTGCAGCGCTCGGGCTTTTTGAATTGCGGCGCTGACGGTGCCTATCATCTCGGAATCTCCTGTTTCGCCATTGGGCAAGCCGCACTCGCGCAGTTAGATATTCGCCGGGTAAGCCTGCCGTATCTGCAGGAGTTGAATCGGCAAACTCGTGAAACCGTGCATCTGACGGTGCGCCACGGTCAGTCCGCAGTTTACGTAGAGAAACTCGACTCCATGGAGCAACTGCGCATTCACTCGCGGATTGGAGCGACTGTGCCCCTGTATTGCTCCGCTGTCGGCAAAGTTATGTTGGCGCATCTATCGGCGGAAGAGCGGAAAATGCTGCTGCCCGAACTGGTCTTCAAACGCTTTACGCCGAACACGGTCGGCAATCTCCAGGAATTGGAAGCACAGCTCTACCGCATCCGAAAACAAGGCTACGGCTGCGACCTTGAAGAGCACGAAATGCATATTCGCTGCATTGCCGCGCCCATTTGGGACAACGCCGGACTGGTAAATGCGAGCCTGAGCATTACTGCCCCCACAGTTCGCATGACCATCGCGCGCTTGCGGCAAATTGCGCCTCTCATTCAGAGTGTCGGACTTCAAATTTCGCGTCAGTTCGGATATTCGCCAACTTCCAATCGCATGGATTCAGGAGCTCGATTTTCGCAGCAGGACGTTGTCTGAAGGAAGCTCGCTCCTCCATACGCAGGCATCCTATGAAAACAAACTTCACTCGCAGATCATTCACCGCAAGGTTTGCCACTTTTTTTTTCCCTCTAGGAACTACAACCATCCCATCCCGCACACTCGCCCAGACGCCCACAGCGCAGACCCCAAGCGGTCTCCGCAAGCTCAATGACGAAGGCAAACGGTCGCGATGGCAGCGCTGCCGGGAAATTCCCCGGTGGAAATTAACTGTATTGCCGCGGTCACACGCGCGTAAACACCTGAAAGGTCACAATGCCATTTAATTCGAACTGGAACCGGCGCGGCTTTCTGAGTACCCTCGGGATCATCGCAACGGCGGCGTTTTCGCCCTTCAAGTTAGCCGCCAAGAAGTCCTCACCCAGCGCAGTGGGACGGGTTAACGGCTTTGGACAAACCGGCAATCCCTACGAAGAGCTCGGGGTGCCCACTGTCATTAATGGCGAAGGCACCATGACCATGTTGGGCGGTTCCCTGCCCCATCCGGAACTCGAAGCGGTCATGACCATGGCTGGGCGTCACTTCGTGAGCATTCCCGCGCTTGAAGTAGCCGCCGGGAATCGCATCGCACAAATGCTAAAACTGCCGGACCAATACACCGCGTTAGTCACGTCCGGCGCGGCCGCTGCAATTCAGTCAGGCCTGGCCGGAATTTTGACCGGCGGAAACGAGGCCTTGATTCGTCAGCTGCCCGATCTGACTGGCATGAAGTCGGAAGTGATTATCCAGAAATCGCACCGCAATCCTTTCGATCATCAACTGCGCTCAACCGGCATCAAGCTCATAGAAGTCGAGAGTGCAGACGAATTGCGAGCCGCCGTGAACGAGCGCACCGCGATGATGCACTTCAGCAACTTCGCAAATGCCGCCGGCCAGATAAAGGTCGACGAATGGGTGCGTCTCGGAAAACAGTTCAATATCCCTTGCATGAACGACGCGGCCGCTGACACCCCTCCCGTTTCTCATCTCTGGGACTACACCGCGATGGGATACGATCTGGTCACCTTCAGTGGCGGCAAAGCGATTCGCGGACCGCAATGCGCCGGCTTGCTGATTGGCCGCAAAGAGATGGTGGCCAATGCTCTGCTCAATAACAGTCCCCACGAAGACACCCTGGGCCGCAGCCAAAAAGTTGGCAAAGAAGAAATCATAGGAATGGTAAAGGCCCTGGAACTCTTCCTGGCAGAGGATCATGACGCCCTCGCGAAAGAATGGCAGGACCGTTTGCAAAAGATTTCGCGGGAAGTCACCGGCGTGCCCGGGGTCACGACGACGTTCTTCGTGCCTGAAATTGCGAATCACGTCCCTCACATGCAAATCTCTTGGGACCAATCCCGCATCTCCCTTACGCCTGCGGATGCGTCGAAGATGCTGCGCAACGCGAAACCATCAATCGTCATCGGAACAGGCGAGGGCCGGGCCGGGCTTGTAATGAACTCCTTTATGCTGCAACCGGGAGAAGAGAGCGTGGTGGCCACGGCTCTATCTCGGCTTCTGCGCGCACACGCCGCTTAGCAACTCGCGCCAGGATATTCGTTGAAAGAAATTTCCTCACTCCCGGAGTAACAGCAATAGGCGCGGTCGTTCATGAAAGATACTATTTCCCGGTGCAGCCCACGCCTGTCATGACACCTCGCCCAATCACGCGCGTGCGATGGTTACTGATCTTCTGGCTCTTCATCCTCAGCGCTGTCTCCTATCTCGACCGCGTAAATATCTCGATTGCAGGGGGCGCGATCGCCCTCGCCTATCGGTTGACGGATGTCCAACTTGGAAAAGTGTTCAGCGCGATGCTGGTCGGCTATGCCCTCTTTCAACCTATCGCCGGCCGGCTCGCCGATCGCTTCGGCCCACGCCGCGTGCTCACCGGCGGTGTGATCTGGTGGGGCATCTTCACTGCTTTGACCGCGCTGGTGCCTACAACTATCGCCGGGGCAATTCTCATATTCATGGCAATTCGTTTTCTGTTGGGTGCGGGAGAGGCGGTAATTTATCCCTCTACAAATCAGCTTATCTCGCGCTGGATTCCCGTCGGTGAGCGCGGTATTGCCAACGGATGGATTTTTGCCGGTGTAGGCGCAGGCGCAGGCCTTACACCTCCTCTCGTCACCTACATCATGATTCATCAAGGTTGGAGGGCTTCGTTCCTGGTTTGTTCGGTAATTGGTTTTTTTGCGGCGGCAGTGTGGTTCTTCGTGGCCAGAGACACTCCCGCCGAACACAGCGGCGTTTCCCCCGAAGAACGAGCAATTATCCAATCAGGATTGACGCTCACCCCGATTCGAGAAGGCTCAACCGGAAAAGTTCTGCTTACCTGGCGACGTGTGCTCCGCAGCAAGGAAGTCTGGGCGGTGACGATCAGTTATTTTTGTTATGGCTACGTGGCATGGATGTTTTTCAGCTGGTTTTTTCGCTATCTCGCGAAGGTCCGCGGTTTAGATCTCAAGACCAGCGCCTTTTACTCTATGCTGCCGTTCATCGCAATGTTAATCGCCTGCCTGCTCGGCGGAGCTTTAAATGATCGTCTCACGAAATGGAAGGGACCCCGCGTCGGACGCTGTCTTCTTGCCGCATTCGGCATTGCATTGGCGGGAATCTTTCTCGCTCTCGGCTCGCAGGTCGGCAGCGCGAGGCTAGCCAGCGTGGTGCTCGCAGGTGGCGCCGGTGCCTTATACCTCTCGCAAAGTTCTTTCTGGTCACTCACTGCCGACATTGCAGGACCTTCGTCGGGAAGCGTCTCCGGCTTGATGAACATGGGCAATCAGATCGGCGCGGCAATCACCGCTTCCCTTACGCCTTGGATCGCAGAGCGATACGGTTGGACCATGTCATTCCTGGTCGCGGCAGCGCTCTGCGCGATAGGTGCCTGCGCCTGGCTTTTCATTGATCCCCGGAAATCTCTGGTTGACCCAGGCTAGTCTTCAACGGCGCAGATCGCAGTCGACACGCATTTCCCCGCAACTGGACAAACCAACCTCGGGTTGTACTGTTCTTTGGTTTAGCTTCTGAACCAATGTAACCATCGAACCCCAGCCGCGGCTTTTCGGCGTCATTTCTTACCCTGTGGAAATGAACCCGCCGCATTAAATTCCCTGCTTGATTCCCCCCGACTCTTTGTGGCATTGTACCGATCAACTTTGGGGAGGGGTGTCCCGTGAACGAGAACCATCGACTGTTCAGGCTGTCGTATTTAATCGTTTCAATACTCACCTTCGCCTCGATCATCGCGCGCGCGGATGTGACCGGTTCGATGACGGGCGTGGTCCACGACCCTTCCCAGGCCGTCGTGGCCGGCGCGAAAGTTACGATCGTAAACACCCAAACCAATCTGAGCCAGACCGCCACTACAGATTCTAACGGCGTGTACCACTTCCTGGCGTTGGCCGCTGGGACCTACAAGATCAACGTGGCTGCTGCCGGCTTCCGCCCTTACTCCACCTCCAACGAAATCACCGTCCAGGTAAATGATCAGCTGAAACTCGACATTCCTCTCCAGGTCGGCACCGTCGCCGAATCGGTCGATGTTACGGGCAATCTTGTCCACGTGGAAACGGAAAGCACGCAACTCGGTGACGTGATCGATTCGCAGAAGATGCTCAACCTGCCGCTGAATGGCCGCAGCTATCTTGACCTGTTGGGACTGCAGGCTGGCGTCGCGCCGACCACGGCTGGCACAATCGGCGGCGACCGGCCGGTCTCCGGCTACATCAGCAACGCCGGCAATATCTCGGTGAATGGTCAGCGCGAGACCGCCAACGCGTTTCTGGTAAACGGCGGCGACGTCAGCGAAGGGCGCAACCTGGGCGCCGGGTTGGTTCCGAATCTCGATTCCGTGGAGGAGTTCCGGCTTATCACCAACAGCTTCGACGCGGAATACGGAAAATTCAGCGGCGCCGTGATGAATGCCATCACCAAGTCGGGCACCAATGGTTTCCACGGAGATGCTTTCGAATTCCTTCGCAACGACAAGCTGGATGCCGCGAATTTCTTCACACCCGTTAAATCGGAGCTGCGACAAAATCAGTTCGGGTTCACCGCAGGAGGCCCATTCTGGAAGAACAAGCTGTTCTGGTTCACGGATTATCAAGGCACAAGACGAGTGGCAGGCGCAGAAACTGGCATCGTTAATCTGCCGACCGGCTGCGCAGTTTCAAGGCAATTTTGATCCCTCACTTTTGGCCAACAACTTTGTCGACACTGGTACTCTTCCCGGCGCCAGCAGTTGTCAGGGGGTCGGGCCCTGCACAGACTGGCCTACGACCCTTACAAATAGGTTGGGCTACCCAGTCACAGCCGGCGAGGTTTACAGTTTCCCAGGCTGTAACTCGACCTCGCAATGCGTCTTTCCCGGCGGCGTAATTCCCAAGCGTGCGTGGTCGCCAGCGGCGGTGGGGACTCTCCCGTATATTCCGATGCCGAACATCGATCCAATCGCAGGTACGTATCAAGACAACAGCCACCGGGACATCGATTACCGATAATAAGATCGGGGAGCGTGTCGATTTCAACAACCGAAAGACCGGCAACTGGTCCTTCTACTATCACTTCGACGACTCAACGGTTCTCAGCACACTGCCCAGCGGCGGCGCAAGCGTGCCAGGCTTCCCCGCGCTCGACGCCAACTCGCGCCCAGGAGTTCGTCATGAGTAACACCAAGACGATTGGACCCAGCGCGGTGAATGAGGCGCGTGTGACGTTCTTCCGCACCTCTACCCACCTTGACAATCCGACGGGCGGCAAAGCACGCTTCGCTTCTCTCGGTTTCGTGACCGGGGTCGGTACCCTCGGCATTATTCCCGATGCCACTCCTGGATTTCCGGAGTATGTACCCCAGATCTACTTCAACAATTTCACCATCGGCGCACCCTCTCTGATCACGTTCCAGCCGAATAACACCTACACGGTGTCGGATGGATTTTCCAAGGTGATCGGCAGGCACACGCTAAAGTTCGGGGGAGAATTCCGCTATCTGCAGATCAACGAACGAAACTTAGCCAGCCAGGATGGAGCTTTTGTCTTCGACGGCACGGTGACCGGCAATCGATTTCGCCGACTACCTCCTTGGGGCGACCACTGGCGCTGGAGATGGATACACGCCAGGCAGCGGTACAACTCCTGGATTCGCGCACGCGCTATGGCGCTGCGTATGCTCAAGACTCATGGAAGGCAACTCCTAACCTGACACTGAACCTGGGGCTCGCGCTGGGAAGTGAGCATGCCTTGGTATGACACGCAGGGCAAGATCCAGACTTGGGTTAAAGGAGAGCAGTCCACGGTCTTTCCTGGCTCTCCCCAAGGGCTGGTATTTCCGGGCGATCCGGGCATTCCCAAAACGCTCGCCCCTACCCGATACAACAATTTCGGGCCGCGCCTCGGTCTTGCCTACTCCCCGGATTTCAGCGACGGAGTGTTGGGCAAGATCTTTGGCGGACCGGGCAAGACCAGCATCCGCGCCTCGTACGGCTTGTATTACACGTCGGTCGAGGACCTGAATCTCTTCTACGAAGTGGCCGACGCTCCATTCGGCTTGTACTGGACCAGCCCGGGTTCCGTTGACTTCGCCGAGCCTTTCCGAAATCGGCTGGATGGAGGCACCGACAGCGAGGGACAGCGCTTCCCGTTCACCGCCCCGATTCCTGGTAGCCCGACAAATAAGACGCTGAGTTTCGCAAAATACGAGCCCATGTCTTATTTCCCCGGATACGACATTCACAACAAGCTGCCCTATGCTGAGCACTTCAATCTCTCGATCCAGCGTGAGCTGAGCAGATCCACAGTACTGACTTTGTCCTACGTCGGCACGGCAGGTCACCGGCTGATCGCGCAGACCGAGTCCAACCCCGGCAATGTCGCCTTATGTAAGCAGCTCACTGCGCAAGGCTACACGGATACGACGGCCACCCAGACTGGCTGCGGGCCCAATACTGAGCAGGATGTCTTCACCCTGACGCCGGGTACTTCGTGCGCGGGACCGCCGTGCGTTTACAGCACCAGGAACTCTCTTCTGAACCCGAACTACTGCAAAGACGCTCAGACCCTCTGTTTTGGTTTTGGCAACACCTTCACCAATCTCGTCGCCAATTCGATCTACCACTCGGGGGAGGTGACGATCGAGCGAAAAGCGGGTGATGTAACATTCCTGGCCGCGTATACGCTGGCAAAAGCCATCGACGATTCCTCGGCCTTCGGCGAGCTGATCAACTTCTCCAACGCCAAGCTTAGTCGTGGCCTCTCGTCGAGCGACGTGCACCAGAACTTTGTCGTCAGCTATATCTGGCAGATTCCATTCAATCGAGCTTTCCATGGCATGCCAAGGCTGACGAAAGGATGGCAAGTGCAGGGTATCACTCGCTTCTCTGGCGGATTCCCGGTTCAGATGGGAGAAGCGAATCCCGTGACTCAGGGGCCGTTATGTCCATCGGGCAACTGCCCGGGAGACGCCTCGCTTGTCGGAAGCCCGTCTACCGATATGCCTAATGTCGTGGGTCCAGTTCACAAATATAATCCCCGCTCTACTCCCGGTACGTTCACCTATTTCAGCCAGGGCTCATTTACCGCAACTCAATGCGCTCTAGTGTCGGGTGCTTTGATCGGTCCTGATTGCGGGAGTTTCGGAACCGCGAACCGGCGCTTCTTTCACGGTCCGGGTTTCAATAACACGGATTTCGGAATAACGAAGATAATTCCCGTTTGCGGAAGCCATGTCTTTCGAAATTCGCGGTGAATTCTTCAACATTTTCAACCACGCGCAATTCTCGAATCCGAGCGGGGACATCAGCAGCGCAAACTTCGGCAACGTCACCAATGCCCGCGATCCGCGCATCGGGCAGGTCAGTGCGAAGTTTATCTGGTAATGCACCAAGGGAATGATGCGGGCGGGGCTCGATGCCTCGTCCGCATTTTTTATGGCAGTTGCAATCACTCCAGGAGGACAAACTCCCGCGGGACTGGCCGTGCTAGGCTTTGTTCATGAAGGTTTCCCTGTTTTTGGCGGTGATGATGGCAGCATCTTGCCTTGCGCAAACGGCGGAGACCTACCGTCGCGACGCGACCGAGTTTGCCCGCCAAAAATCATGGGATCAAGCCATCGCCAGCTATCGCAAGGCGCTGGAACTCGAGCCCAACGATGCCATCACGCACTACGACTTAGCCCTTGCTCTTAAATACAAGGGCGAAGCGAAGCAGGCAGTTGACGAATTCGAAGCTGCGCTGCGCCTAAAACCGAAGTGGGCCGACGCTCAATTTGGACTGGGCGCCGCCCAGTACGATCTTCACGACCTGCCTGCCGCAGCGCGGGAACTGCAGACTGCCGTAAGGCTCGCCCCCGCAAATGCCGCAGCCCATCGGCTGCTGGCGCGCATTTATCTGGAGCAGAGCAATCCTTCGTCCGCCAAAACCGAACTTCAGCAAGCGATCGCATCGAAGCCCTCGGCAGAACTTTACACGGAGTTGGGGCTGGCCGAAGGACAGCTTGCCCATCTTCCCGCCGCTGCGGCCGCGTTTCGCCGGGCCATTCAGTTGAATCCGCGGTTCACCACGGCATACATGCTTCTGGGCGTGACGTTGCGCCGCCAAGGCGATCACGCTGCCGCCTTAGAACAATTCCACAAAGCCGTGGCAGTCGATCCGAGTGATCCACGAGCGCAATTCAATCTTGGAAAGGAACTGAAGGCTGGCGGCGACCTGGCAGGCGCCATCGCGGCGTTCCAGCGTGCCATCGAGCTGAAACCCGACTACGAAGATGCGCATTACAACCTTGGCATCGCCCTGCGGGACCAGGGCCAGAAGGAAGCGGGACAAAAGGAATTGAACGACATCAACGGGCTGCGGCGATTCCGTACGCGCCTGGCGGAGGCGAAATTGCTGATCCTTCAGGGCGTCAACGCGCTAAAGGACGAAAAGCTCGACGACGCTCTCGGTTTCTTTCAAAAGGCCATTGAGAAGGGCCCCGAGTTGCCGACCGGCTACTACTACCTGGGCCTCACGTGGGAGCGCAAGGGCGACGCCGGGCAGGCCCAGACAGCGTTCGAGAAAGCATTGGAGCTGAAGCCGGACTACGCGCAGGCCCACTCGAGCCTCGGCCTGCTGTACTGGCGCCAGAATGACCACCCTCGCGCGCTCGCGGAGTTTCGGCAAGCAATCATGTCCGACCCCGATCTGGCGGAAGCGCACTATAACCTCGGTTTGGCGCTGGCCCAATCGCGCAAATTGGACGAAGGCATCGGTGAACTGAAAGAAGCCATCAGTCTTAATCCGGACTACACCGACGCGCGGGTTCAGCTGGGATTGGCGCTCAGCCAGAAAAATGACACCACCAGCGCGGCAAATGTATTCCGTGAGCTCGTGCGGCGCGATCCGAACTTCGCGGAGGGTCACAACAATCTCGGATTAGCGCTCTTGCAGGCTGGCAACATTCGGGGGGCGCAGAAGGAGTTTGTCGATGCGCTGCATCTTAAGCCGAACTATGCGGAAGCACACTACAATCTGGCGTTGGCGCTACAACAGGAAGGAAACGAAACAGAATCGCGCGCAGAATTCAACAAGGCCTACGATATTGCGCCGGAGTTGAAGGACGTGCCGCACCCATAACCGTTGCCGTTTTCCTTTGGCCCCACTGCGTAGATGGAAAATACAAATGACCAAAACCGAGTCGAGGTTTACACCCAATGATCATCCGCGTATTTGACAATAGAATCCAGCTGGGACAGGCTGCAGCAGATCAGGCCGCTACAGCCATTCGTAAAGCGATTTCTGCGCAGGGATCTGCCCGAGTTGTGGCGGCCACGGCCGCATCCCAACTGGAATTCTTAAACACCCTAACCAAGAGGCCGCACATCGACTGGGAGAAAGTCGAGGTATTTCATCTTGATGAATACATCGGTCTCCCCGTGTCGCATCCCGGCAGCTTTCGCAAAATGCTGCTCGAACAATTGGTACAGAAAGTTGGAATTACGAAATATCACCTGCTGGCCGGGGACGATCCCAACCCGGCCGACATCGTTCGGCAGGTTAGCAGGGAAATTTCCTCGGCACCGATTGATATTGCTTTTCTGGGCATCGGGGAAAATGGCCATATTGCGTTCAACGATCCCCCGGCCGACTTCAAGACAGATGATCCTTACCTCATCGTCAACCTCGACGAGGCGTGTCGTCGCCAACAAGTCGGTGAGGCGTGGTTTGCCGACATCTCCCAGGTTCCGTCGCAGGCAATTTCAATGTCCGCACGCCAGATTCTCAAGGCAAAAGAAATCCTGGCGGTGGTGCCGGACACCCGGAAAGCTCAGGCTGTGCGGGACTGCTTTGAGGGCGAGATTTCGCCGATGCATCCCGCATCTATTCTGCGCACACACTCAAACGCGACCGTTTACCTCGATACAGGCTCTGCCTCGTTGTTAGGCGCCGAATTGCAGAAAACCATTCGAGATCAAGCGCAGGTATCGATCGGCGGTTGAATTCGCGCGGAAGCCAAGACTTGCGGCCACATTCTTTGAAAAGTCTCGCGCGCTCGTGAAGGCCAGACTCTTTCTGGCGGACCCGCGTTCGAGCACTAGAGCCGGAATTGTATGTGGCGTAACATAACGGAGTGCATACGCGCCCACCTGGAGAAGCAATTCCTGCAATCTCGTCGCTTCTGCGTTTGTCCGCTCTCTTCGCGATTTCTTTATTGATTTGGTGGCGCCCGCTAATCTCTACCGTCACTCTGGCTCTGCGCGATGGCCAATATACACATATCCTGCTGATTCTTCCGGTCAGCCTTACATTGATTTGCCTGGAATGGAAATCTTTTGACACGAGGGCGGAATCGAGTTCGAGCCTTGGCTACGTTTTGCTGGTGGCGGCCATTGCGGTGACCGCGCTCGCAAGACTTCACCTCCTCCGCCTGCGACCCGACGAACAACTCGCAACCAACATGCTGGCTCTCGTGACGTGGTGGATTGCCTCCTTCTTGGTCTCGTTTGGCTCGCACGCCTTTAAGCGCGCGCTCTTTCCTCTTTGCTTCCTGCTCTGGATGATTCCACTTCCTGAGGTCTTGCTGAATCCGATCGTGCGATTGCTTCAGGTAGGCTCGGTGGAATCCGCGCGCTTTCTCTTTGCCATCTGCGGCATTCCCGTCGCTCAAGATGGCATGCTACTCACTATTCCCGGTCTGACCATCGAGGTTGCCCGCGAGTGCAGCAGCATTCGCTCCAGCCTGATGCTGGTGGTCACCACCATGGTTCTGGCGCAGATGAGTTTGCGCTCAGTGTGGCGCAAGGCCCTGGTGATTGCGGTCGCGATTCCGCTGTCCGTCGCGAAAAATGGACTTCGTATTTTCGTCCTCGCTATGCTGACCACGCGCGTCGATCGCAGCTTCATCACTGGCAGGCTGCATCACCAAGGCGGAATCATCTACTTTCTCATCGCTCTCCTGGCAATAATTTCGCTGATTTGCGCCGCTCGTCACAGCGAAAAGAAATCAAGATTATCGGCGGCCCCGCGGGCCACATTTGCTCTCCGCTGACTGTCTCCGCCCCAAATCATATTCCGCATTACAATGGGGAGGCTTGGCGGCGATACTTCCCATCGGGGACAAAGCTCCGCAATCCAACCAGGGTCTGAATACGTACTTCTAGGGGAATAGACCAGCGCTTGTCTTTCGCAGACGTCAACGAGAAGTATTCAGACGGCAGACTGATCCTGTCGGTGCGCTCCGGCGACCAGCGGGCGATGGGAGACTTGTACGATCGCTACTCCTCCCTGGTTTATTCGGTGGCTCTGCGTGTGCTGGGCGAAGCTGGCGCCGCCGAAGACGTTCTGCAAGAAGTCTTTATGCAGTTATGGCGCAGGCCGGCAAGCTTCGATGCGGCGCGCGGCAGTCTGGCGCCGTGGCTGGCAGTCATCGCCCGCAATCGGGCGATCGACGCCCTGCGCAAACGCAAACCCGAGACCGATCTGGATGATGTAATCGTTTCGGTGGAACCAGATCTTGCAGGCGCGGCCGAACGCAATCGGGCAGCGGAGCAGATTCGCCGCAAACTTGGCGAGATGCCGGAACTTCAAAGATCAGCGATCGAGATGGCATTTTTCGAAGGGCTAACCCACTCGGAAATCGCCGCGAAAACCGGAACTCCCCTTGGTACGATCAAGACACGAATCCGAAACGCGCTCATATCTTTGCGAACAGCGATTGTGAAATGACACCGCACGAACAATTCGCCGACGACCTGGCTCTTTATGCGTTGGGCTCCCTCTCCGGAGGCGAGGAACGCCTCGCCCTGGAGAAGCATTTGGAAACATGCAGCGCGTGTCGCGGAGAACTGGAGCGATTGCGCGGTGACATGGGACTCCTTTCTCTCTCCACCACGGGACCTAAGCCACCTGAGCGTGCACGCCGCCGATTGATGAACGCTATCGCACGCGAATCGCGTCAACCTGCATCCCGGCGGCGTTTCGGCTGGTGGATGGTTTCCTGGGGAGTGGCTGTCGCCCTGGCAATCGTGGTTGGCCTACTGTGGAAACAGGACTCCAGTTTGATGCGTCAAGTGGCCAATCTTCAGGCCACATTCGCCGAGCAACAACAGGAACTGGCGCGAGCCCGCGAAGTGGTCGCGACCCTGGTGGCGCCCGAATCACAGCAGGTCACGCTGGTCGCCGCTAAGACTCCTCCGCAACCCCACGGCAAAGCCTTTTATCGCCGGTCTAGCGGCAGCCTGATCTTCTTGGCGTCGAATCTTCCTCCTCTTCCTCCCGAGAAGATTTACGAGCTCTGGCTTATTCCTGCGAACGGTAAACCAGTGGCCGCGGGCCTTTTCCGGCCTGACCCACACGGCAGCGCGGCGGTGCTGAATCCTCCTTTGTCTCCCGGTTTGGAAGCGAAGACTTTCGCTGTCACCCTCGAGCCTGCAGCTGGCCCGCACGAAGCTCCCCGCGGCCAAGCAGTTATCGTTGGGGCAGGAGAGTAGCTTTCGATTGGTGCGCAGCTCGGCGCACTTACGCCCTTCCGCGCGGACGCACGTTCTCTGGCAGGCTGCTGAAAAACTCCGTTTCGAGCAGGTTTTGGGAAGGGCACGACTTCAGTCGTGCCGTTAAGTCTTCTAAAATTAGCCGCGCTTTAGCGCCTGAGGTTTGCCTGCCGCTGCAAAAATAAGTTTTTCAGCAGCCTGCTAGTCCTCCCCGTATTGGTCAAGTCTCTTCACGGCAGTCCAATCCAATCCATGTAGCCAGCTCCTGCGTACTGATAGTGAATGCAGCGCAATGCAAAGGAGCTTATCAATGAATAAGAGGATGGTTGTTTCTCTCGCAAGTTTGCTGATTCTCACCGCAACCTGGGCGGTCGCAGGATCAAAGAATCCCATGGTCGGCGGACAGGAAATGTACCCCACCAAAAACATTATCGACAATGCGGTTCACTCCGCCGACCACACTACGCTGGTCGCCGCCGTCAAGGCTGCTGGCCTGGTCGATACCTTGGAGGGGCCGGGACCGTTCACCGTGTTCGCGCCCAACAACGAAGCCTTCGCAAAACTTCCGGCGGGCACGGTAGACACCCTCCTCAAGCCCGAGAACAAGGAAATGTTAACTAAGGTTCTCACCTACCACGTTGTCGCAGGCAGGCTGAGTGCTGCGGACCTCAAGCAGAAAATCAAGGAAGGAAACGGCACCGCCGAATTAAGCACAGTCGAGGGCGGAAAGCTTTGGGTCAGCCTCAGCGACGGACAGCACATCATGCTGAAGGACGAAAAAGGCGGAACCGCCCTGGTCACGATCCCCAACGTCTTCCAGTCCAACGGCGTCATCCACGTCATTGATTCGGTTGTGATGCCTAACTAGCCAAAATTTGTTCCGACAACTGCAGCCGCGAAGAAGCCGGACCCCGAGTCCGGCTTCTCAGCGTTTAGCGGTCTGCTGAAAAACCAAGCTCTCGACCAAGTTTTGAAAGGGCGCGACTTCAGTCGCGCCGTAAGTCCAGCAAAATCGGCGGCGCCTTTAGGCGCCGGAAGGATTCCAGTTCAAGATAGCTGTTTCCTGAGGCACGGCTCACCAACGCCCGCCAAACGCTTTTTCGGTGTCCGATCCCTTCCGCGACTACGCCTTCCGCATGATTGACAGGCGCAGCTCTACCCTGATTTCATCTTTTCGAGCAATGCCGTGCTAGATTTTTGAATACAAGCAATTCCAAATGGCCGGCCTTTGTTTCCGGAGGCATCATGAATTTAAAATTCATCTTCCTTTCATTTTGCGGCCTCTTATTTTCCCTGCCGCTAATCGCGCAAGAGCATGAGGCGCGGCTTTGGCTGACAACACCCGACCGCTCTGCCGTTGTCGCATTGCAGAAGAACTCATTGAGTTTCTCCTCGGAAGCCGGCAAGTTGCCCCTACTCACCGTGGACGATACGCAGCGCTTCCAGACGATGGACGGCTTCGGCTTTGCTCTGACCGGAGGAAGCGCGCAACTGCTGATGCGCATGGGCCCCGCGCAACGCTCCGCTCTGTTGAAGGAACTGTTTACCACTGGCGCAGACGGAATCGGGGTGAGCTACTTGCGGCTGAGTATCGGGGCCTCCGACATGAACGATCATGTATTTTCCTACGATGACCTGCCGCCCGGCCAGACCGATCCGGACATGGCGAAGTTCAGCCTCGACCCCGATCGCGCCGATGTGATTCCCGTGATGAAAGAGATTCTTGCCATTCAACCAGGCATCAAGATCCTGGGATCGCCGTGGTCTGCCCCGGCATGGATGAAGACAAATAATGATGTGAAGGGCGGCGAACTTAAGCCCGAGTACTATCCCGCATTCGCCAAGTATTTCGTGAAATACGTCGAAGGTATGCGCGCGGAAGGGATCACGATTGACGCCATCACGATCGAGAATGAGCCGCTGAACCCGAAGAACACACCCAGCATGGTGATGTTCGCCCAAGAACAAGACGAGTTCATTGCCAAGCACCTGGGCCCTGCGTTCGAGAAGGCCGGCCTTCACACCAAGATCCTCCTGTACGATCACAACCCCGATGTCACTTCCTATGCGTTGTCGATTTTGGGCGATCCCGCGGCCAGCAAGTACGTTGACGGAACGGCATTCCATTTATATGGCGGCGAACCTGGTGTGCTGACGCAAGTGCATGACGCGTATCCGAAGAAGAATCTCTACATGACGGAGCAGTCGGTGACCGGCTGGCGCGGTGATCGATCGCTGGCGATCGCCGAACCGGTAAGGCGCGTCATGATTGGCGCAACCCGAAATTGGTGCCGTAACGTTCTGCTTTGGAATTTGGCCGCCGATCCGCAAAACGGTCCGCATACCAACAACGGCGGATGCACCGGCTGTTCCGGCGCCATCACGCTGGATGGCGATTCCGTAACCAAGAACATTGCTTACTACGTGCTCGAACACTTCTCGCAGTTCGTGCCGCCCGGTTCAGTTCGCATTGCCTCCAGTGAACTCGAGCAAGTAGCCAGCGTCGCGTTCATGACTCCCGAGCACAAGGTTGTTTTGGTAGTCTCGAACACGGCAAATTTCCCCAAGCCCTTCGCGGTGAAGTATCACGAAAAAGTGTTTCAAACAGAGCTGCCCGCAGAATCGGTGGGAACCTATGTCTGGTAGGGCAACGCGGCTGCTAGCACAGTTTCTAGCCATGGCGCTGCTCGCAGCGGCTCAACCCGCGCTCGCCGCCAAGGCCGCCAAGCCGGACTTTGGACCGAACGTGCTGATCTTCGATCCTTCAATGCCATCGCAGGCGATCCAGAAGCAGATCGACGCGGTCTACGCCATACAGGAGCACAACGAGTTCGGTCCGCAGCGGAATGCGTTCCTGTTCCTTCCCGGCAACTACTCCGTGAACGTGCCCGTGGGCTTCTACACAGAAGTGATCGGCCTGGGTGCATCGCCCGACGCCACGCGCATTGCCGGCAACATGCATGCAGACGCGAACCACGAGCACAACAATGCGACCACAACTTTCTGGAGAGCGGCAGAAGGTCTCTCTATAGAACCCGCGGGTGGAACCATGCAGTGGGCTGTCTCGCAGGCAGTCTCGCTGCGCCGCATGCACGTACGCGGCGATTTGGTGCTGCACCAGCATCATGGCTGGGCGAGCGGCGGTTGGATGTCGGATTCGCTGGTCGACGGTAACGTCGATTCCGGAAGCCAGCAGCAGTGGATCTCGCGCAACTGCGATTGGAAGAGTTGGACGGGCTCAAACTGGAATATGGTCTTCGTCGGCGTCGTTCACCCACCCGATGGAGCGTGGCCCTCCCCGCCCTACACCAAGGTCGCGCAAACGCCCATAATCCGCGAGAAGCCTTTCCTCCAGGTCAACTCCGCGGGCGAATTCAGCGTTCGCGTTCCGGCTCTGCGCCGCGACACCGCCGGAATCTCCTGGCGCGGCGGAGAGACTCCCGGCGAGACGATCCCAATCGCGCGGTTTTATATCGCTCGCCCAGACGTGGACACGGCCGAGACCATCAACGCCCAGCTTGCGCGAGGCCAGAACCTGATTCTGACGCCAGGTATCTATGAACTCACTGCGCCAATTCGCGTCTCGCGGCCGAATACGGTCGTGATCGGACTAGGATATGCAACACTGCGCCCAACGAAGGGCACCCCAGCCATGACGACAGCCGACGCCGACGGAATCGAGATTGCCGGCCTGCTCTTCGACGCCGGCCCAGTTGAATCTCCGGTGCTGCTAGAAGTCGGACCGGACGAAAGCCACGCTCCACACGCCAAAGATCCGATCACTCTGCACGATGTCTTCTTTCGCGTAGGCGGCGCCGGAGTCGGGCGCGCCAAGGTGAATTTAAGCATCAACAGCAACGACACGCTCGTCGACCATACCTGGATCTGGCGAGCGGATCACGGCGCAGGAGTGGGCTGGAATCTGAATACCAGTGCGAATGGCTTGGTAGTAAACGGGAACGATGTCACCATCTATGGATTGTTTGTGGAACACCACCAGCAATTCCAGGTGCTCTGGAAGGGCAATGGCGGACGAACATATTTTTATCAGTCCGAGATTCCGTACGATCCTCCCAATCAGTCCAGTTACACGAGTGCACCCGGAGTCAATGGCTGGGCCTCCTACAAAGTGGCGGACGGCGTGACCAATCATGAGGCGTGGGGGCTAGGAATTTACAGCGTCTTCATTTATCCGGACGTGGTTCTAACCCGGGCGATCGAGACTCCAAAGAATCCCAACATTCGATTCCACGACATGATTACCGTAGCACTCGGCGATCACGGCGAGATCAGCCACGTCATCAACGACACAGGCGAGGCAACCGCGATTCGTCCTCGCGTAACTCCGAAGATCACGGACTTTCCATGATTCTGCGTTGTGGTGAGCGATGCTTCGATGAGCTAGTAGTAGTGCGTCAAGCAGATCGACGTTTATAGTTTAAGCTGCACAGCCCTTCTCCGCGATCTCTGCGGATGTTCTCTGCGGATGTTCTCTGCGAACTCTGCGGTCAAAGTCTTTGCTTTCCGTCGCCATCGCGCACGATATATAGGAGATGTTATTTCCGACGCACCAGGAGGCACAACCTTGAACACCCACGCCGCCCGTTTCTGGATTTTCATGGCAATCATGCTCGGCAATGTTGCCGGCGCGTCCGCGCAAGAGCATCCCCTTACCGCACAAGAGGTGGTTTCACAGATACAGAAGCAAGTCGGCGTGAAATGGCAGAAAGACACGGTCGATACCTTCAAAGCCGGAAATCCCGACACCGCCGTGACCGGCATTGCCGTCACCATGATGGCCACGATGGATGTTCTGCAGCGCGCTTCAGCCAAGGGACTGAATTTCGTAATCACGCACGAGCCAACGTTTTACGCACATCTCGATGCACCCGATGGACTGCCGGAAACCGATCCGGTGTGGGCCGAAAAACGCGCCTTCATTGAAAAGCACGGCATGGTCGTATGGCGCTTTCACGATCACTGGCACATGCGCAAACCCGATGGTATTGAAGCCGGAACAGTGCATGCGCTCGGATGGGAGAAATTTCAGAACCCAGAGAACCAGTATCTGTTTGTAATGCCCGAGACCACCGTCAAGAAATTGGCGGAGGAAGTTGCAACCAAGCTGGACTCGGCGGTCGTGCGCGTCGTAGGTCAGCCTGAAATGAAGGTGACCAAGGTTGCGCTCAGTCCGGGGGCAGCGGGATTCCAGCGCGAGACGCATGCTCTGGAACGAGATGACGTGCAGGTATTGCTGGTTGGAGAAACGCGCGAGTGGGAGACGGTAGAGTATGCCGCCGATGCAGTCACGCAGGGAAGAAACAAGGCCCTCATCGTGATCGGACACATTCCCAGCGAGCAGGCCGGAATGGTGGAATGCAGCCGCTGGTTGAAAGGGTTCGTAAATTCAGTGCCCATCGAATTCGTGCCCGCGAGTCAACCCTTCTGGACCGTCTCCGAGAAAAGATGATGGCAGAAAAGATGATGACGCTTACAGCTTCGCGCTAAACGGTGTTAAGATTTCGGCCAGCGTTGCGCGGAATCGAATCGCCGAATCTTCAACCAGCCTCTCCCCCCGTCGGCCAAATCGTCACCGGTTCCAGCAACACAAAGCAACAGCCGAGTCACGAGAGGCGTATGCAGGTGCGACACTTCATTTTCATCCTGGCCGTGTGCGCACTGGCATCGATGGTCGCCTACGGAATTTGGGTGGCCACCAATACAGGCAGGGCGAGCGCTCACGCGACAATCGCTACGCGCAGTGCGTCGAAAGCCGAGGAATTCCGCTTGCAGGCCGCCAAATCCGTCTTGCTGGTAGACTGCCCCAAATCAAAGGGTGCCATACTGCCAGCCTCTCCTCAGACCAGCCACCACAAAGTAATTCTCACTTGGAACGCCAATCCCCCCTCCAACGATCCCTTAATCGCCGCGGCCGGATACTGCCTGTATCGAATCCCCAAGCAGGATTTTGAGAAGCGCGGCAAGGATTGCATCCTCTGCGAACCGGTCAACCAGAAAGCCATCAACGGTACCGCCTGCGTCGACGACGTGGTGGAGGACGGCACAACCTACATTTACGTGGCAACTGCAGTGAATAAAAACGGCAAACCGAGTGGCCTCTCAAACGAAGCGCTGGCCCCCATCCCACCGACTGCGGAAGTCAAGGGCCCGGTCATCCCCAACACCTATCCTCTCTGCCGGAAAGATAACCAATAGCATCGAGGATGCTCATTTCCTCTCGCGCTCTTCGCGGATCAAGCGCGCAGTGTCAATCCGCGCCGAAACCGGCTTGCGGGCGTGCAGGCGCTCGCGCAATTCCGCAAGAGTCGGCCGTTCTGCGATTTCCTTGATCTCAGCTAACAGATACTCCGAGAGCGACATCCCCGCCATCGCGGCGCGGGCTTTCAGGCCGCGATGCAACTCATTCGGCACGTTACGAAGCTGAATAATCCTGGCCATGCTGCGATCATACTTTCAGGGCTGCCACATGTCGGTATTCTGGCGAACCGCGTCGAATTGAAAGAATCCGCTCAATCTTGCTCTAGGCGAGCCCGCTCTGCCTCGCCAATTTCAGTGCTTCCAGCGCTGCGCCTCGCGCCCCAGCAGTATCGCCATTGGGCATTACGTGGATTGGAATGTCGGCCTGCTCCTCGCGCTGGTTGGGCATCCCGGCTCGGATTTCCGCCAGGAACCAGCCCTGAAATTCCTCACTCGTTTCCAGCACGCCCCCGCCGACGATGAGCGCATCGGGATCGAACGTGTTGATCATCTCGTCGAAGAAAAGTCCCAGCGCATGAGCCTGAACCCGGAAAATCTCTTTGCACATGGCATCGCCCTGGTCCGCCAGGCCGCGCACCGCTTTCGCCGCCTGGTGCCGATCCTGCTTGGCCAGCGCGTGATTCGGGTATTGCTGCAGAAAATACGGCAGAAGAGTTTTCTCGATCGCGGTGAGCGAACAAAGCGATTCCAGATCGCCAATTCGCCCGCAATTGCACTGCGGCTTGATGCCGGCAATACTCGCGATGCTCTGATACGGAATCAGCACGTGCCCGAGTTCTCCGCCGAATCCGTTCTTGCCCTTAACCACGTTGCCATCGAGGATGATGCCTCCACCGTTGCCCGTGCCGACAACGTCCGAAACGGAAGTCTCACGGCTGTTCGCTCCGAAGATCGCATAGTGGCCCCAGAGCGCGGCCGCATTGGCGTCGTTCAAATAAGAAACCGGCTTGCCCAATTTGTGCGCCAGCCCTTCGCGGATATCAAAACCCGCCCACTGGGAATGCACAAAATTGGTGGATCCCCGTGCGCTCAACCGGCCAGCCGCGCTCGACGGCCCCGGAGTATCAAGGCCGATCGAAACGATGTCGTCAAGCGTAATCCCCGCCAGGGCAGCGGCCATCTTCAGACCGTCCGCGATCTGCTGCAAACACACCTCCGGCCCCTGCTTTGAAAGCGCCGGATGCTCGCACAGTCCCTCGATCAGGAACTTCTCTTCCCGGTTCACTAACGTGTAGTTGATCGCAGTTCCGCCCAGATCCACGCCCGCCACTACTTCCACGGTTCCATCCTCGTGCCTCGAAGTTTGTTCCGCATCGCCAACAAGATTGTAGCAACCTGCATGGCTCGCACTGGCGAACTTGAAACCAGATTGAGCGAATTCCCCGCAGCCTGTACACTCTTTAGCTGATTTGACAGGCCTGCGCTCCGGCAATAAAACCTCGCTCGCATTCGCGTCGTGAGCGCAAAGCCATCGTGGTTCGGAGGAAGTCCGATGCCCTTCCGCTCGATTGTCGTTCTCCTTCTTAGTATTGCCACTGCAACCTTCGCCCAGAGTTTGCCGGAAGGACGGTTGCTTCGCTTCCCGGATGTCTCCCAGGACAAAATCGCCTTCAGTTACGGCGGAGACCTGTGGCTGGTTTCCCGGGAGGGTGGCTCCGCGCAAAGAATTACCAGCCATCCCGGCCAGGAATTATTCGCGAAATTTTCTCCCGACGGCAAGTGGATCGCCTTCACCGGCCAGTACGACGGCAACTACAACGTGTACATCATGCCCTCCGAGGGCGGTGATCCCAGGCAACTGACCTTTCATCCCGGCGGCGACCACATGAACGAGCGCATGGGCTTCCACAACGAAGTCATCACCTGGACGCCCGACAGCAAGCGCATCGTCTTTCTAACCCGCCGCGATACGTTCAACGATTGGTTCGGCCGGCTCTACAGCGTGAGCATCGATGGCGGCCAGGCCGAAGCCCTGCCGCTGGATAAGGGTGGATTGACTTCATACTCTGCCGATGGAAACAGCATCGCCTACAACCGCATCTTCCGAAACTTTCGCACCTGGAAGCGCTACACCGGCGGCATGGCGCAGGACATCTGGATCTATGACCTGAAAGCCAACCACATCGAGCAAATGCCGCACACCGAATGGACCGACACGTTTCCCATGTGGCACGGCGACACAATTTATTTCGATTCCGATCGCGGCCCCGAACACCGCCTGAATCTCTATAGCTACAGCTTAACCTCGCACGAAATCAAGCAGCTCACCCATTTCAAAGATTTCGACGTGAACTGGCCCAGCCTCGGCCCCGATTCGATCGTTTTCGAGAATGCGGGCTATCTATACCTGTTCGATTTGAAAACCGAGAAGGAACACAAACTCACGATCTATCTTCCCGGAGATCGCGATCAGGCCCGAAAACATTGGGCCAACGTCAGCAAGCTCATCACCGATTTCGACATTGCGCCCGACGGAAAGCGCGCAGTATTTTCTGCGCGCGGCGATATTTTCACCGTTCCCGCAAAAGAGGGCAGCATTCGCAATCTCACGCGCACCCCCGGCATCCGCGAAAAATACGCCGCTTGGTCGCCCGACGGACGATGGGTCGCCTACATGTCCGACCGCACCGGCGAAGACGAACTCTACATCACTTCGCAAGACGGCCTGGGACAAGAGCAGAGAATAACTTCCGACGGCAAAATGTTTCGCCTGCCGGCGCAGTGGGCTCCCGACAGCAAGAAATTGTTGTTCGCCGATAAAGAAGCCCATCTCTTCTACGTCGACATCTCCGCCAAAAAGCCGGTTCAAATTGATCAGGGAAAATATGGCGACTTGACCGATTACAACTGGTCCCCCGACAGCAACTGGGTCGCTTACTCGAAGAACGCCGACAATCGCAACGGCGTCATTTATCTCTACAGCCTCGCCGACCGCAAAATTACGCCGGTCACCACCAGCGCCAGCGACAGTTCTGCGCCCTATTTCGATCCCGAGGGCAAGTATCTTTACTTTCTTTCCAACCGTGACTTCAATGAAGTTCTCGGTGTATTCGATTTGGAATTCGCCAATCCCAAGGCTGGCCGCGTCTATATCGCCACCTTGCGCGCGGACGAGCCTTCTCCGTTCCCCGTACTGAGTGATGAAGTAACCGCAAGTCCCGCGCCAGACGTTCTTTTGTCGACGCCCCCCGGAACGCAACCTCCGGGCCAGACGCCTCCCGAGACGCCAACCAAAAAACAGAAAACTCCGCCGGCAAAAAACAAGCCCGAAGCGGCAGAGCAAAAACCTGCTACCGAGACAGCTAAAGAAAAAGAAGAGAAGGCGGGAACGCGGCCAGCGTTGCAAAATTTCCGCATCGACCTCGACGGAATCCAAAGACGTATCGTTGCGTTGCCAATTCCCCCCGGCAATCTGCGAACTCTCACCGCCGCCAAGGGCGTGATCTTTTATATGTCGACTCCCGTCCAAGGTTTATCGGGCCCGCTCCCCGGAGAATCACCCGCCATCCACGCCTTTGACTTGAAAGATCGCAAGGACCACATTTTCCTCGAAGGCGCCGACCAGTACACGCTCTCATTCGACGGCAAAAAGATTCTGTACGGAACACCGAAGGGCGAAGCCGGCGGCGAAGGCGGCGAGCACAGCTATGGAATCGTCGACGCAAAAGTTCCCGAAGGAGAAAAAGAAACCGAGCCCAAGCCTCTCGTCCATGCCGGAGAAGGTGCTTTAAAGCTCGATAGCATGCGCATGGAAGTCGATCCTCCCGCCGAGTGGAAGCAGATTTTCAACGAAGTCTGGCGCCAGGAGCGCGATTATTTCTTCGAAGCCTCCATGAATGGAGTGAACTGGCAACAGCAGCACGATAAGTATGAGCAACTCCTGCCGTTCGTTGCCGACCGCTTGAGCCTCACTTACGTTTTGGGAGAAATGATTGGGGAACTCTCCAACTCTCACACCTACGTTGGCGGTGGCGATTATCCGGAGATCGATACAGTCAACGTCGGCCTTCTCGGCGCCGACCTCGAGCCCGATGCCGCCAGCGGGATGTATCGTTTGGCGAAGATTTATCCCGGCGAAAATTGGAATCGCAACCTGCGTTCTCCCCTCACCGAACCGGGCGTCATGGTCAAAGAGGGCGACTACCTGCTGGCCGTGAATGGCCGCCCGCTGCGGGTTCCGCAGAATCCCGACGAATTCTTCGTCAACACTGTAAACCAGAACACCACGCTTTCCATCAACAGCAAGCCCACAGAAAACGGTGCCCACAACGTTGTGGTGCGCCCCATCCCCAGCGAGTTCACTCTGCACGAATTGAACTGGATCGAGACCAACCGCCGTAAAGTAGAGCAGGCCAGCGGCGGAAAGATCGGATACGTCTACCTGCCCGACATGGGAGCGAGCGGACTCAACGAGTTCGTTAAACAATATTTCCCGCAGATTCGCAAAGAAGGAATGATCTTCGATGTCCGCTACAACGGCGGCGGCTTCGTCGATCAAATCATTTTTGAACGACTTCGGCGGGTACTGGCCGGAATGGAATCGGCCCGCAACTCGGAACCCGACACCGAACCCAGCAATGTCTTTTACGGGCACATGGCCTGCATCACCAACCACTATGCCGCGTCCGACGGTGATTTTTTCAGCTACTACTTCAAGGCGTATAAACTCGGCCCACTCATCGGCGAGCGCACTTGGGGCGGCGTTCGCGGCATCCGCGGAGAAATTCCCCTCATGGACGGCGGCTACATCACTCGCCCGGAATTTTCTCTTTACGGTTTAGACCGCAAGTGGCTCATCGAAAACCACGGCGTTGCCCCTGACATCGAGATCGACAATCGCCCTGATCTGGTGCGGCAAGGGAAAGATCCGCAACTGGAAAAAGCGATTGAAATGGTAATGAAAGAAATCCAGGAGCATCCGATGAAGCCGCCCGCCGTCCCACCGGATTTGCCGGCATACCCGGAAGGTCCAGGTTTCTAGCGTAATGCGTCAAACAGATCGACGCTCATAGTCAAGGTTGCACAGCCTTTCTCCGCGAACTCTGCGGATGTCCTCTGCGAACTCAGCGGTCAAAGGCTTTGCTTCCCGCCGCCCTCGCGCACGATGTATTAGGAGATGTTATTTCCGACGCACTCCACCAACGGGAATCGCGCGCGCTTAAGCGAATCCTATTTCGCGACGACGGCATAACCGAAGATCGTCTTCAACTCGAGGAATTCCTCCAGGCCGGCCTCGCCCCATTCCCGGCCGTTCCCCGACTGCTTGTATCCGCCGAAGGACCCGGCAAAGTCGACGCGCGCACCGTTGATGTGCACATTCCCAGTCCGCATGCGTTTCGCCACGCGATGCGCGCGCTCCAGATTTCCGGACGTCACAAATCCCGATAATCCATACGGCGAATCGTTCGCAATGCGTACCGCATCATTTTCATCTTCGTAGGGAATCATGCACAGCACCGGGCCGAAGATTTCTTCGCGCGCGATCGTCATATCGTTACGCACACCTGCAAATACCGTTGGTTTCACGAAGTAGCCCTTGGCGAGCCCATCGGGGCGCCCAACTCCGCCCGCCACCAACCCCGCGCCTTCTTCAATTCCCTTCTGAATTAGCCGCTGCACCTTCTCGAATTGCGTCTTGTTCGCCAGTGGTCCAACTTGGGTCTCGTCGGCAGATGGATCGCCCACTTTTGTCCCTTCAGCGGCCTTCTTCGCCGCCGCAACCGCGACATCCATCCGGGAGCGCGGAATCAGCATGCGCGTGGGTGCGTTGCACGATTGCCCGGTATTGCGAAAACATTCCTGCACGCCTTGCGCGACTGCCTTCTCGAAATCCGCGTCATCCAAAATAATATTGGCCGACTTGCCGCCCAGTTCCTGCGTGATCCGCTTTACTGTGGGCGCAGCTGCTTGCGCAACAGCCACACCCGCTCGCGTCGATCCTGTGAACGACACCATGGCCACATCCGGATGCGCAGCAATCGCCGCCCCAACCGTGGGCCCGTCGCCGTTCACCAAATTGAAGACACCCGCCGGCACTTCAGCCTCGTGCAGAATCTGCGCGAACAAATACGACGACAACGGAGCAAACTCACTGGGCTTCAGCACCATCGTGCATCCCGCCGCCAGTGCCGGTGCCACCTTCGCCACCACCTGGTTCATGGGCCAGTTCCAGGGAGTGATCAAGCCACACACTCCAACTGGCTCTTTTCGCATCAGCGTCGAGCCCTTTAGTTCTTCGAACTTGAAATGCTCCAGCACCTTCGCGGTCTCCAACAAATGCCCCAGTCCGGCCGGCGCCTGCGCTTTTCGTGCCAGCGAGATTGGTGCGCCCATCTCCTGGCGAAATAGTCGCCGCCATCTCTTCCAGCTTCGACTTATAAATATCAATCACCCGGCGCAACAGCGCCAGCCGTTGCTCAGCGGTTGTTTCCGAATACGATTCGAAGGCGCGCTTCGCCGCCGCCACGGCCCGCTCAACATCGGCTGCACCGCCCAATGAAATCGTCGCGATCGGTTCTTCGTTCGCCGGATTGATAACCGTGAAATTGACAACTGTAGAATCGTGGCTGCTCGCCGGATCGACCCACTTCCCATCGATATAAAACTTGCGATAGTCCTTCATGGTCTCCTGTTTACTGGCTCAAAATGATGTCGTACGCCGCCCGCACAATCCCCTACTCCATCCTCGAACGACGACGCAATCCGGAATTCGCGAGCATGGAAAGGGATCGACTGAAGCGGCCAGCACTGAAGCTCTTTGATAATTATAGCGCCATCATCCGAAAGGAATTTTGAACGAAGTCGGAACGAAGCCAGAGCAGTTTGTTCCTCGGGCGAGGAATTTAAATGCGCATGGAGTTGATGATCAGTGTCGAAGATCGAACATCACGGCGCCCGCCGACGATCCGATGTTCACAAGCGAGACGACCCGCTCCAGTTTGTGATGTCCGGTCTTGTGAAACAGATAACTCACCGCCACCACTCCCGCAGCCTCACCGGCAAAATTCACCGCCAAGCCTGCAGTGCTTCCCGCCAGTACACGGGTCATCGGATTTAATTCCTGGCCGCCATTGCGCAAGTTGTTTCGCGTCACGACAAAGTCCGCAGTGCTGAAGGCCGCGCTGGTCGCAAATAAAATGCTGTTCCCCCGGTCCCAAAATCGATGGCTCGGTGCCTCGGGCAGTGTCATCGGTTCCACTGATTTCACGACGGGACTCGCCTCAATCGACTCGGGCTGCAGCAGCGCCAGGGAAACCTGCTGCGCCATCGCTGGTCCGCAAAGGCCTAAAAACACAAGCAAAACCGCCGCTTTCGGTTTAGCAATCGCGCCCAGCCAGTTTGTCAGCATGACGTTAGTAGGGGCCCTAGTTGGCCACTGGTACTAGTACTAACGCAATGCTGAGAGAACGAGAATGGCCCCTCCGTGCCACTCAATGGCGAGGAAGGTCAGGCAGGAGGTTACTGAAGTCACTTCTCCAGACAGGTGCCCGGGCCATGCAGTGGAAGAGCCACGAAGTGTTGGTCAGAACATCGTCGAGAGCTGAGATGTTTCTCGTTCTCTTTGTGGTTTTGACCTTCTCCGCGTCCTCAGCGGCCGTTCTCTGCGCACTCTGCGGTCAGAGGCTTTTTCTCGCGCACACCCGACCGCTTCCCCCGAAACCTTGGAGTGGGAGATTTCTGCTACGGAATCGAAGCCAATACCGGCGGGCTCGAACGTGCGCTCTCCTGGCCGCTGGAATTAACCGCTGTAGCTTCGTAATAGTACTTGTGCCCAGACGCAACGCTAGTATCGGTATAAGCCGTATTGGCGTCGAGCGAAGAATTGATTTTTACGTAGGAACCGCTCGCGCTCGTGCTCCGGTAAACGTTGTACCCCGACACGCCCGTGCTGGCATTCCACGACAAGCTCACGCTGTACTGCGGCGTGGTCCCCGTTCCGGCGAGCGACTCGACGACCTGGGCGGACGCAGCATTGCTGTTGAATGTCAGAGATCCTGAAACCGTCCCGGTAACGGCCGGTGTAAATCCAACATTGAACGACTTGCTCTGGCCGGCCGGAATGGTGAAAGGCAAGGAAACACCGGTGACAACAAAGTGTGAACTGCTGCTTGCATCGGACGATACCGTTACGGAAGCTCCGGTCGCGCTCATCGTGACCGCGTGCGTTTCCGTCGAACCCACGTTAACGTTGCCGAAATTCACGCTGGAGGGGCTGATGCTTAACTGCCCAGCCGTGGTCGTAGTTCCGTCGCCGTCGAAAAATACATTTACGTTTGGGTCCGACGCATTGCTCTTCAATTGCGCCGATCCACTAACCGTTCCGCTGCCTGTCGGTTTAAAGGCTACTCTAAACGTCACACTCTGGCCTGCGGGGATCGTGAACGGCACCGACACGGGGCCGCTCATAACGAACTCGCTGTTGCTGCTGAAATCTGAGGCCACAGTTACGCTTCCGCCACTCGCAGACATCGTAATCGACTTCGTAACCGTTGAACCTACCGGGACACTGCCGAAACTCAGCGTCCAGGGCGATACGCTCAACCGCCCCTTCGTATTCGTTGTCAGTGCCCGTGCCACTAAGCGGTATGTTCAAACCCTCGTTCGAAACGAAAATGTCACCGGTGCTGATTCCGGTTGACGAAGGAGCGAACTTGGCTTTGACTGTGACGCTCTGCCCAGAATTCAACGTTAATGGCAGTGCCGGACCAGAGACCGAGAACCCTCCCCCTGTCGCGTGCCATCCGTAGATCTGAATTTTGTAGTGACGGTCGTTCGTCAACACGACCGTCCGCGTGGAACTCGCCCCTACCGCTACCTGGCCAAACGAAACCACAGAAGGAGCGGCGGTGAGAGTATTGCTTGTCTGCCCATTCCCTTGCAGTTGCACCGCAACGCTCGAGTTGGAAGCGTTACTGATGAAATCAACCGATCCTCCGCTCCATCCCGATACGCTCGGAGTGAAAGTCAGATTCACCGAAACGCTCTGCCCCGCCGCCACCGTGAAAGGAACGCTTATATTCGACGCGGTGAATTCGTTTCCCAGAACCTTCATCGTGCTCACGGTCACTTTCGTGGACCCATTATTCTTGAGCACGATAAGCTGCGTCTCGTTGTGCCCCAGTTGAACATTGCCATAGTTCAAAGTAGACGGCGAAGCCATCAACTGTTGCGCTGCGGCCGCTCCCTGGCCCAATGACAGCAGCACCGCGGACCCGCTGAAAACTACGATGGAAAAAACGCGGGCACAAAAGCGGCGAGTAAAAGACTGGGGAGGCCTCATAAACACAGTTTGCAGCCATCGATGTCTTTAAGGGTAGGTCTCGATAGGGCATGTTCACTGAGGGAAAGCCACTAATCACTGGGATTAAGCCTTCTCACTTTTACTTTGTCGGGCTCGGATGTCGGCTCAAACATCTTGGCTCAAAAATGTCGCGTGTAAAACCCCGCACCCAGGATCTTACGCGTGATCTCTCGCTGACCGCGTGGCCCATCGCTGAAAACATTCTCAGCTACAATTGCGTGGGCGCAACCGCCCCGGTGTTAGCTTGTCCACGACTGCCCCACAAAGCAAACTATCTCGCCGAGACTGGGGATTCATTCTCTTTCTGACGGCTTCGGTGGTGACCTTCTGGAAGCCGATTGGAAGCCTCTTCAGTTTTTCTCTCGATCACGATTACGCTTCCCACATAATTCTGATCATCCCCATTAGCCTTTTTTTCATTTACCGCAAGCGCACCGAGATCTTTTCAATCGTAAAAACCGCCCCTGTGCCCGGAATTTTGTTGTTTCTCACCGGGAGCACTTTTTTGTGGTTGTCCCTAACCGTGGCCGCATCGCCTCTTCGCGGCAACGGACTTTCTCTCATCACCCTTGCAATCGTCATCCTCTGGATCTCAGCCTTTATTTTCACTTATGGCACTCGCTCGTTTGCCCGGGCACTCTTCCCGCTTCTATTTCTTTTGCTGCTGGTGCCCATACCTGAGGTCGCCGTCGACAAGATCATCTTTTTTCTACAGGCAGGCTCGGCGGCGGTGGCTTATGCCTTACTCCGCATGTTGTCGATACCGGTGTTCAAGCAGGAATTCATCCTCAGAATGCCCAACCTGGATATCGAAGTGGCTAAGGAATGTAGCGGCATCCGCTCAAGTTTGGCTCTCTTGGTCACCGCCCTGATCCTGGGCGAGTTGGTTTTGCGTTCCGCTTGGAGAAAAGCGCTATGGGTTCTTTCTATCGTGCCTATTTTGATCTTTAAAAATGGCGTGCGCATCGTAACTCTTTGTTTGCTGACCATCTATGTGAATCCCGGATTTCTTCACGGATGGCTTCACACATCTGGAGGCATCGTGTTCTATTTGCTTGGGTTAGCAATGTTGTTTCCAGTCCTGAACGCGCTTCGAAAATCGGAATTCCGACGTGAACGGCCCTGCAGGCCGTTCCGCAAGCGCGTCCATAAGCCCGATATTCCTGCACTCTTTGCAGTCCCGTCTTAGGGTCGCAACGCCTTGCAACCGGGTTGCAAAAATTATCAGCCTTGACGGAATCTCAGAAGCGACTAGAGTGTTGACGGGTTTCTCTGGAACCTAAGGTCGACGACCTCGTCTCCCTTCCCCCCAGAAAGAAAGTAAGATGAAGCACTTTGTACGGTTTCAATGGTTTGCAGCCGCAACTTTGCTGGCGGTGTGTACATTGGTTGCGCCAGGTTTCGGGGACTCGGAGACGGTGTCCGGAGCTTGTTCGGGTTGCAATGGATATGCATTCCAGGCGACTCTAACGCCAAACGGCGGCGGCAACTATTCCTTGTCCTACACCATTTTCAACAACAACACCACCGGCAAAGGTGCCGACGCCCGCGATTGGTCATTGACGATATTTAATCCGGGTGGCGTGATGGCGAGTTGGGGCAATTTCAAAATGTCGGACGGCAACCAGGCCAATTACACATTTGATCCTGGCAAAGCGAACAATGGGGGCAACTGTAGCGACAATCAGCAGTACGCATTGTGCGTTGCTTTGAACTCGGGTGGCACGGCATCCGCGATTCTTCCCGGCAAGTCCCTTACTTTCACCGCTGACTTTTCTTGCCCGGGTTGCACGGAACAACAGACCTGGGATTTCCTTTCGGGCGGAAACTGTGTTGGTCGAAAAGGAAACTGCTATGCCATCAGCCAAAACGGAACGGCGACACCGACCCCAATGCCAGAACCTTCCACGCCAGTTCTGCTGGGCTGCAGCCTGCTCGTCGGCCTCGGCATGCTGGCGTTTCCTGGTGTGCGCCGCACCGTATTTCCAGTAAGCGTCTCGAGCTGACTGGGCTGTGCGCAGTCGCGCTTTCGATAATGTCACAAAATATGAAAAAGCCTGACTAAACGTCAGGCTTTTTTGTGCTCGTCGTAAAACTGAGCGTGGACCTTACGGCGCAGGGATCTGAACATTGGAAACGATGTTCGAATAGCCGCTCTCCGCGTTCGTCGAATCCACAGCCGTCGTCGCATAGCAGTAGTTCGTCCCGTCGGTCACAACTGAATCCGTATAGGCAGTGCCTGCGACCAGACTGGACCCGTTAATCTTCGAGAATCCGCCACACGAGCCGGCATAAACTGCGCGGTAGACGTTGTAGCCTGAAATGCCGGACGACGAGCTAGCATTCCAGGATAAAGCGACACTGTGTACCGGAGGCGTCACACCGGTTCCTGTGGCAGTATCCAAAGTCGTCGTTACCTGCGCATTGCTGGTAAACGTCAAGTTCGTGCTGTCCGCGCCCGCCGCCGACGGAGTGTACCTCACCGTAAAAGTTTTACTCTGCCCGGCCGGAACCGTCGCGGGCACGCCGCTCAGTACAAAATGGGAGTTGCTCGACGTAGCCCCCGTAATGGTCACATTCGTTCCCGCTGCAGTCAGTGTTCCGGTCGCTGTTCCGCTCGCCCCGAGGAACACGCTACCCACCGCAATCGGAGATGGCGACAGGCCGAGTGTTCCAGCGGTCGCGGATCCCGTCCCCGCTAAAGCGATAGTAAGCGCGGGATCCGATCCATTCGATGTAACCGTCACGCTTCCGCTCGCAGCGGCGGTGGAAGTGGGGGAGTAGGTAACGGTGAAATTCGTGCTCTGCCCTGCCGCCAGCGTCACCGGCGCCGTAATTCCGCTCAGAGTAAAACCAGTTCCGCTGATTGCGACCTGCGAAATCGTTACGGACGAGCCGCCGTTATTGGTTAGAGTCTCCGCGAGGGGCTGGCTGGTACCAGTTTGCACGGTTCCAAAGTTCAAACTCGACGGATTCGGCGACAACCCTCCCGCGGTCACTCCGGTTCCGGTAAGCGGCACCGTCACTGAACTGTCGGTAGCGTTGCTGGTTATGGCCAGCGTGCCCGTGAAGGCCCCCGCCGTTTTTGGAGAAAATACCAGGCTGACCGGAGTGGTTTGGCCGGCAAGTATTGCCATCGGCACATTTGGAGTGGCGAGCGCGAAAGATTGGCTGGAGAACGAGGCGCTGCTCACCGTAACCGAAGCCGATCCCGTATTCGTGGCATTCACAGTGAGAGTCTTGCTGCTGCCTGTCGTGACCGAACCAAAATCCACGCTGGACGCGCCCAGCGATAAGGTGCCCGCGCCAGTCTGCGAATTCGACTTGCTTGTGCTCACTCCAGCGCAGCCCAGCATTATTCCCAGGCAAGCCACAACCATTGCCAACTGGCTTATTCGCTTTACCTTCAAGGAACCCGCTGTAAGAAAGAATTTCATAGGTCTTTCCGGCACAACCAGGGCCGAATGCATTCCCTGCCATCGGTGTTACAAAGCGAGTCTGGGCTTAAAACCCTTCTGAGAATAGATTGCAAAGGTACATATACGCGACGGTGGAAGGCCACTGTCGGATGACCTTGGTCACGTATCTGATCTGGCCCTTAAAAGCCGCTAATTCAAAAAAATGTTACGGGGTCCACTGCGAACGACATCTGTGGCCGTGAGTTGGGACATGCACCTTCGGACGCCGAATAGACCCTGTTCCTGGCGGCAGGGCTCGCACCTACGCCACATAATTTTCGAGTGTGCCGATCCCCTCGATTTGAATCTGAATTGCATCCCCCCTAGCCAGCGTGAAATCATTTGCCGGAACGATGCCCGTCCCGGTCATCAGAAACACTCCCTGGGGAAAGCTGTTGTCGCGAAACAGGAACCGAGCCAACTCTTCGGGATCTCGTTTGAGTTCTGCCAGTGTCGTACTCCCTGCGAAAACGCAACTGCCCTGCCGCATGATTGCCAGCTGAATCGCAGTCGCTTTGGGAAGCGGCTCAGTCGATAAAAGCACGCAAGGGCCGAGTGCAGCAACTGCCGTCATAAACTTTAGCCTGCGGCAGATACAGCGGATTCTCTCCCTCAATATCGCGGGAACTCATATCGTTTCCGGCGGTATATCCCACAATCGTTCCCGCGGGATTAATCAGCAGAGTCAATTCTGGCTCGGGCACCGACCATTTCGCATCCGATCGAATACGCACGGCTTTTCCGGGGTCGACCACCCGCCGCCCTGTCGCCTTGAAAAAAAGCTCCGGCCTCTCAGCGGCGTAGACTCGATCATAGAAACTGCCTCCGCCCGAGTCCTTGCTCTCGTCCATCCGCGCGTCGCGACTGCGATAGTATGTCACCCCTGCCGCCCACACTTCTTGTCCCACGACCGGCTTCAGAAGTGTGGCAGGATCGAACTTCGCCACACTCTGCTTTCCAATTACCTCGCGAACTCGCGCGAATAGATCGGAACTGCCGATCAGTTCATCCCAGTCCGTTGCTGGGACGAGATAAAACTTTCCCTCCTCTTCCACGAAAATCCCATTCGATGTGCGATAAAGTTTCATCGTCTGCTATCGAGCTTCCTATTCTTCGTGCAGAGCGCGAGACGGATCCAATGCCGCCGCGCGCCGAGCCGGGAACCACGACGCCATGGCTGCCACCAACATGAATAGGATCGCAACCACCGCGAACGTCGCCGGATCGGTGGACTTCACCCCCACCAGCATGGCTCGCATCAGCCGCGTGAGCACCAATGCACCAACCAGGCCTACAGCTACTCCGATCGCACTCAGCCGCAGTCCCTGTCCTACCACCAATTGAAAAATTTCGTTCGGCCCCGCTCCCAAGGCCATTCGCACTCCAATCTCAGCGGTCCGCTGCCGCACCGCGGTAGAGAGCACGCCATACAGTCCCACTCCCGCCAGCACTCCGGCGATGATCGCAAACACACTGATCAGCACTAACGCGAAACGAGTCCCCGCTTGCGCATGTGCTACCAGCGAATCGGCCGTTTGCATCTCCGAAACCAGCAGATGCGGATCCAGTTCTTTTATGGCGGCACGAACGGCATTTCCATAATTTGTTGGATCGTTCCCAGTCTTAAGCACCCAGCGATCTACCGCGCCCGAGCCCAAAAACGCATCGGTAAAAAAGACCTGCTCGCGTCCCGGTTCTGTCAGCGAGACCTCATGCTGGTGCGCGACCACGCCAATCACTTCCACCCACTCCGGTTCGGGCGTGCGCGCCCGAATCAAAATGCGCTCCCCGACTGCGCGCTGTCCGTGAAAAGCTTTGTATGCCAACGCGTCGTCAATCACGACTACATTCCGCCCCGGCAGGTTGTCATCCCAGGTAAAAAAGCGGCCAGCCAGCAAGCGCATGCGCATGGTTTCGAAGTAACCTGGAAGCACGACTTCGGTGTCGGTTGCCTGAAACTTACTGGCATCCGCTAGCGCTTCCCCAGTGCCCCAGCGTATCGGACTGAAGCCGCCCGCCAGCGGAAAAGGACTCGACGCCGTTACCGCCTCCACGCCCGGAATGCTGCGCAGCCGGTCCTGGATCTGGCGAACCTCAACAGCGCGTTTTTCCGGCGTCTCCTGGCCCTGATTGGGGCCGAGAAGTTGAAAGGTCAACAATCGCTGCGGATCGAAGCCCGGATCGGTGTGCTGCAGCTCAAGAAAACTGCGAAACATTAATCCCGCTCCCGCCAGCAGAACAAAGGAAAGCGCCACTTCCACCATCACTACCGCATTGCGCAAAGTGCTTCCGCCCAGAAGTCCGGCGTTTCGGCTGCTTCCCCGCAGCAACTTCGCGACTCCCGGCTTCGAAGCGCGCCACGCCGGCAGCATCCCGAAAATCGCCGTCGCCGCCAGGCACGTGAGCGCGGTGATTCCCAGCACGAATGAATTGAGCCGGACAGTCTCCAGGCGCGGCAGATTCTCCGGCGCGAAACCATGCAACTCGCGAATTCCGATCCATGCCAGCCCGAGAGCGATTACCGTGCCCATGGCAGTAATCAGGCCGGCTTCGGTAAGCAGCGAAACAATCAGCCGCCATCGGTTGGCCCCCAATGCCGCGCGTACCGCCAGTTCCCGCTCGCGTAAGGAAGCTCTTACCAGCAGAAGATTGGCCACGTTGGCACAGGCTATCAGCAAAAGGAAAACCGCCGATCCCATCAACGCCAGAATCGCGGGACGCACCTCGGAAACCAAATGCTTCCGCATCGGCTCGATCTGAATGTAATATCCAGCGGTTCTCGCAATCAGAAAATTCTTGCGCGATTCCGCGGCCACGTTATCGGCCGCCGCCTGCGCTTGTTCAACACTCACGCCCGTCTTCAACCTGCCCACAGGAAGAATCGAGAACTGGTTTCGTTGAGCCGCATCGTAGCCAAGGCGATTGGCAATCCAGATGTCCGGCGCAGATTCCTGATCCGCTTCCGGAGGAAAGTACAATCGAAAGTGCGGAGCCAGTACACCTACAATGATTGGGCTCGGCTGGGCGCCGCTCCCGGGCATGGGATGTCCAAGAATGGCTGCGTTGCCGCCAAAACGCCGCTGAAAATATTCATAGCTGATGACTGCCGACAGCGGCAATCGCGCCGGCACTGGTTGGCCGGCCTGAGGCGTCGTTTTGCCTGGCTGCGGCCGCGGTGGCTGTGGCAGGCCATCTTCATCGTTCAAGTCGCGACCCAACGCAATCCGCCCTCCTAGCAGGCGGAAAAAATTAGTGGTGACAATGGCGAAACGCGTTTGCTCCGGCGTGCCGTCCTCCATCGGAGCGACGTCCCTAAACGTGAAAACGCCGGCCATGTCCTCGAAAACACTTTTCGTGCCGTCCCGCAGATCGATAAAGTCGGCATTCGAAAATGGCAAGTTCCGAACGTGGCGCTGCCGCAAATCCGTTCCCGCGACTACCACCCGGTCAGGATCCTTATATGGAAGCGACTCCAACAACACGCCGTTAGTGACACTGAATATCGCCGTGGTCGCGCCCAGGCCCAAGGCGATCGTCACCACGGCGGTCAATGTAAACAAAGGATTCTTGCGCAACACCCGCATTGCGATGACTAGAGTCTGCAGCGCCATGCTCAAACCTCCTGAAATGGGTGGCGTTCAATGCCCACATTTATATATGAAAAGGGCGTTCCCCCGGCAAAGGATTCACCTGGGTTGTCGGGGTCGTTGGCAGGATGTGAGATCTCGATTGTGCGCGCCCCGAACGGCTCGGGCGATAACATAACAAAAGGCCAGTTCGAAATCGAACCAGCCCTTGGGGAAACTCTGAATTAAGTTCAAAACCTGGTCTGTCATCCTGAGCGCAGCGAAGGACCCCTCGCAGACCCGCACTACCAGCGGCCTCCAAAGGAGTTTTCACTACGATCCGTGTGTGCACCTTTGAAACTTCGCCGGACTTAATCGGCCCTCCTTAGAATTGAACCGCGTAACCGCAGTTTGCAGCCCTGTTTTCCCTGCCTATTCCTCTTTCCCGAACTGCTTGATGTCATCGGCGACTTCAGTCGACCGCGACCGGATCTTTCCCCTGCACCAACTCTCGGACCTTCTCCACCACGTCCGGATTCGCCAGCGTCGTGATGTCCCCCGTATTCATTCGGTTGGAAATGGAAGCCAGCACGCGCCGCATGAGTTTGCCGGACCGCGTCTTCGGCATATCCGGAACGATGTGGATGTGCTTCGGTCGAGCAATCTTGCCAATCATGGTTTCGATCGCCTTGTTGACCTTATCGATGATCTCCTGGTTCGGCGCCAGTCCCGGCTGCAGCGCGATGTAAACTTCCGGCACGCGGCCTTTTATCTCATCCACCACCGGCACCACCGCCGCTTCAGCGACCTCCGAAACCGTCAGGCAGGCAGACTCGATTTCCTTCGTGCCCAGCCGGTGCCCGGCCACGTTGATGACGTCATCCACGCGTCCGAGAATTCGGAAATATCCGTCCGCGGCTATCACCGCGCCATCGGCCGCGAAGTACGGCCAATCGCGCCAGTTCTTGCTGTTCGGATCTTTGCAATATTTCCGGTAGTACTGAGTTGACGAAGCGCTCGCGGTCGCCCCAGATCGTCTGCATGATTCCCGGCCACGGATTGCGAATACAAATGTTTCCCGCCTTCCCCGATCCCGCGGCTACGATCTCGCCCATTTCGTCGCGAATTTCCGGAAAAATTCCCGGCATCCCAGGGCCCGCGCTCCCGGGCTTCATCGGATCGATCGCAGGCTTCGTGCTGCACAGGAATCCGCCGTTCTCGGTCTGCCACCAGGTATCGACAATCACCGCTTCCCTCTTGCCGACGGTCTCGTAATACCAGCGCCAGACCTCCGGCTCGATCGGCTCTCCCACCGTGGTCATGTGTTTGAAGTGGTAGTTGTATTTGGTCGGTTCGTCGTGGCCGGCTTTGCGCAGCATGCGAATCGCGGTCGGCGACGTGTGAAAAATGTTCACATCCAGCCGTTCCGCGATGCGCCACACTCGCCCCGCATCCGGAAACGTGCGGCACGCCTTCATAGATCACGCTGGTCGCCGCCAGCGCCAGCGGACCGTACACAATGTAAGAATGTCCAGTGATCCAGCCAATGTCGGCCATGCACCAATAAACATCTTCGGGATGAATGTCCTGAATGTACTTCGAAGTCCCCGCGACGTACGCCAGGTAGCCGCCTGTCCGATGTTGGCATCCCTTGGGCTTGCCCGTGCTGCCGCTCGTGTACATCAGAAACAACGGGGCTTCCGCATCCATTGCGAGACGGCGCCACAATCTGTCCGGAATAGTTCGGCAGGATCTCGTCCACAAAAAAGTCGCGCCCCTTCACGAATGGCGAAGCGGAAGCGTTCTGTCCCGGATGGCGTCTCCACACCAGAACTTTCTCGACCTTGTGCCCTTCTTTGCCCGCAAACTCGAGCGCAATGTCCGCGCCCGCTTTGTGGTCGAGCATCTTGCCGTTGCGGTAATAGCCGTCCATGCGTGATCAGCACCTGGCTGCCGGAGTCGGCCGCGCGCATGCCGCAAGCCTCGCCGCTGAATCCGCCGAACACCACCGAGTGAATCACGCCAAGCCGCGCGCATGCCAGCATCGTGATCGGCAACTCCGGAATCATCGGCATGTGAATGGTGACGCGATCCCCGGCCTTCAGCCCGCAAAAATCGCGCAGCAGCGCCGCAAACTCATTCACGCGCACATACAGTTCGCGATAGGTCACCGACACGGGCTGCGTCGCTCTCCGGCTCCGGAACAAAAATCAATGCCGCTTTGTTTCTGTACTTCGCCAGATGCCGGTCCACGCAGTTGTACGACGCATTCAGCTTGCCGCCGACGAACCATTTCCAGAACGGCGGATCGTTGGTGTCGAGCGTGGTGTGCCAGTACTGGTTCCAATTCAGAAGGTCGGCGTATTCCCGAAAGCATTCCGGAAAATTCTCCTCGCTGAAGCGGTCGAGCACATCGGGATCCGTCAGATTCGCCTGGCCTACAAACTTCGCCGAAGGATAGTAATATTCCTCCTCGCGCCAGTGCACCGCGATCTGCGCCTCGCTGGTCTCAACCACTTTCTGTTTCTCACGAATCTCCGCCATAATCGGTTACCCCTCGTAGGATTCAGTTTACGAAACGTTATTGACGCTTTTCTCGGCAGCGCTGTGCGTTGGTGCGGGAAGCCGGTGCCACGCAGAAAGAAGCAAACGGTGCCGCCTCAAAAGACGGCACCCAAAATCTTTTCCGCTAGTGCGCCGCCGTCGCCTTCTCCGCGCCCAATCCTGTATTTGAACGCACCAGCAACTCGTTGAACTTCTCTTGAGAAGTCGGTTCGTGACTCACCAGAGTTCCAAGGATCGCTCCCAGGAACCCAATAGGAATGCTCAGAATACCCGGATTCTCCAGCGGAAAGATGGGCTGCGCCCTGAATTAAATGCCGCGCCGCGCCCGTCACCGTTGGCGGATCGATTCCCATCACACTCGGGCTGATCACAATCAATCCGATCGAGGCCAGCAAGTCCGATCACCAGTCCCATCACTGCTCCCGCCGTATTGAACCGCCGCCAGAAAATCGACAGCACAATCACCGGCAGATTCGCCGAGGCCGCCACCGCAAACGCCAGCGCCACCAGGAACGCCACGTTCGCGGTCTGCCAGAACAATGGCCAGCCCGATCGCCAGTCGCGCCCACCACGAACGCCGAAATCCGCGCCACCAGCACTTCTTCGCCGGGTCTCCGTTCCACCCCGTTGTGGATCACGTTGGTCCAGAAGTCGTGCGCGAACGAAGTGGTCGCGCTGATCGTCAATCCGGCCACCACCGCCAGAATCGTGGCAAACGCAATCGCCGAGATGAACGCAAAGAAGACATTGCCAGCTAGAGCGTTGGCCAGCAGCGGCGCGCTCATGTTCGTCCCTCCGTGTCCTTTGATGAAGTCAGGCCCCACAATCGTCGCCGCTCCGAATCCCAGGAACGTCGTCATGATGTAGAAGCTGCCGATCAGCACCATCGCCCACACCACGCTATGCCGCGCCGTCTTGGCATCCGGCACCGTGTAGAACCGCACCAGGATGTGCGGCAGTCCGGCGGTTCCAAAGATCAGCGCCAGCCCAAGCGAAATCAGGTCCAGCGGCCCGTACGGAGGTTTGTAGCGCAAGTCCCGGCGTCAGGAAGTCTTTCACCACTACCGTTCCCTTCGCATCGTGATACCTCACTTGCGAAATCGCCGCAAAGAATTCCCGGAAGCTGAAGTGGAAATGCGCCATCACCAGGATGCTCAGCAGGAACGTTCCCGCCATCAGCAGAATCGCCTTGACGATCTGCACCCACGTGGTCGCCAGCATCCCGCCGAACACCACGTAGACGATCATCAGCATGCCTACCCCGATCACGGCTTGATTGTAGGTGACCATGCCCCCCAGCAGCAGTTTCACCAGCGTTCCCGCGCCCACCATCTGCGCGATCATGTAAAACGTGCTGACCGTCAGCGTGCTCAGCGACGCCATGGCCCGCACTGGTCGCGGCTTCAGCCGGTAGGCCAGCACGTCGGCCATGGTGTACTTGCCCGGCGTTGCGCAGCGGCTCGGCGACCACCAGCAGCACGGTGAGATACGCCACCAGCCAGCCCACCGAGAACATAAATCCGTCATAGCCCTGAAACGCGATGATGCCCGCGATTCCCAGGAATGACGCCGCGCTCATGTAGTCGCCGGCCACCGCAACCCCGTTCTGCCAACCCTTGATCTGCCGGCTTGCCGCGAAGTACGCGCTCGCCCCGCTCGATCGTCTTGACGCCCAGTACGTGATGCCCAAGGTAATGGCGATGAACACCAGAAACATAACCAGTGGAATATTTGACATCGCTACTTGCCTTCCTGTGCGCCCTCGGCCTTGTCGAGGATGTCTTTGGCGAGCCGGTCAAAGTCGTTGGCGGCTTTCACATACAGCGCCGCGATGATCCAGGCGACAAAAAATTGCGACAGCGCAAACAGGTACGCCAGGTTGACGAACCCCACCTTGGTGGCCATAAACGCTGGCGCATATCCCACCAGCACGGGCAGCGCAAAATAGTACAAGACGAAAAAAATGAACGCCGGCACGATGAACACCTTCTTCGTGGCCATCAAATCCTGGAACGCCTTGCTGTTCGCAATCTCATCCCAGGTCGACTTCGATGTTTGATACTGCCTCGGTTCAGCAACCTCTATCTTCCTCGCCACTTCTCCCATAGAACTCCTTATTCCGATTGGCGTTCAACGTCAGGTTCCGTACTGCTTTTTATTCCCAGCCCGAACGCGTTTCTACGCCGATTCATCGACGCTCCTCTGAGTCCGGCGATTCCGCATCACGCCGCCCGGCGAGTCCTTCTTCCAACCGGCCCAGATTTGCGGCTCACATTGTCCTCCCGGCATGCCCCTTCCGCAACCGCTTTCATCCGTTTCAGGATTTTGTGAGGCCGAACGTCGTCGCGGCGTCGCCCCCGCATTCCTGCCATTTCAGCCCCTCTCCAGAACGTAAAAATAGGCGCGAATTCCGCGCGGTGATCCTGCCGCTCGTTCGACGGCTTTCCAGCAATCTCGTAAAGCGTAAGACCATCGGCCAGACGCGTAGCGTAGATTGACCGCTCAAAGCCAAACGCCACGTTAAGATTGAGTTTGTAAATCGAGGGTCGCCGCAGTCAGCTCGCCCATCAACAGCGGCAACAGAGCTAAGGTATTGGCGTTCCCGGTGTAGCCGGCATAGTTGAGATCCCGGTTGGCGGTCCGCTGGCCGCTGCCGATGGTGCGGTGCTGGGATGCAACGTGAACGTGGCGAGCGCCGCGCTTTGCCCGCGGGCCAAGGTGGTGGCGGCGTAGTGAAGCCGAATGCGTAGCCTGTGGAAGTTGAGTTTGCCCCGCCAACCATGTTGCTCAGGTGTTCGCGCCCCTACGCCACCCACACCGTCTTCGCATTCACAAACTCCCGAATGCCCAGCGCTCCCAACTCCCGCCCGTGTCCCGACTGCTTCACCCCGCCAAACGGAATCCGCGGATCCGACGCCACCATCTTGTTGATGAACACCATTCCCGCTTCCAGTTCGTTGATGAAGCGCTCGCGCTCTTTCTCATCGTTGGTCCACGCGCTCGCGCCCAGCCCGAAGCGCACGTCGTTGGCAATGCGGATCGCCTCATCCTGATCTTTCACCCGAAAGATCGACGCCACCGGGCCAAAAAATTCCTCGCCATACGCCGGTGAATCCTTCGGAATGTTCGTCAGCACCGTCGGCGCATAGAAATTTCCCTCGCGCTTCAGCGGATGCCCGCCCGTCAGCAACTTCGCTCCCGCCTTGACCGTTTTCTGCACGTCGGCATCGAGCGTCTTCACCGCATCCGCCGTGGCCAGCGGCCCCAGCTCGGTCTTCTCGTCAAACGGATCGCCAATCCTGCAACCCCTCCATCCGCGCCACAAATTTGCGCTCAAACTCAGCCGCAATCGGCTCCGCCACAATGAATCGCTTGGCCGCGATGCACGACTGCCCATTGTTCAGGATGCGCGCCTCCACCGCCGTCTTCACCGCCGCATCCAGATCCGCGCTCGGCATCACGATAAACGGATCGCTCCCGCCCAACTCCAGCACCACTTTCTTGATCCGCTTCGCCGCTCCCACCCCCACCTCGAATCCCCGCCTGCTCGCTGCCGGTCAGCGTCGCCGCCACCACCCGCGGATCGTTCAGCAGCGCGTCCACCTGCTGCGAACCAATCAGCAGCGTCTGGAAAGCGCCCTCGGGAAATCCCGCCTCCAGAAAAATCTCTTCAATCGCCAGCGCGCACTGCGGCACATTCGACGCATGCTTCAGCAGCCCAACATTGCCCGCCATCAGCGCCGGCGCCGCAAAACGGATCACCTGCCAGAAAGGAAAATTCCACGGCATCACCGCCAGAATCGGCCCAATCGGCAGATAGCGAATGAAACTTTTCTTCGCCCCGGTCTCGACGATCTCGTCGGCCAGAAACCGTTCCGTATTCTCCGCATAGTAGCGGCACGCCGTCGTGCACTTCACCGCTTCCGCCACCGCCGCCTTGTACGGCTTGCCCATCTCCAGCGTCATCAGGTGCGCAAACTTGTCCTTGTCGCGCTCCAGAATCTCCGCCGCCTTCAGCATGCGCTTCGCCCGCGTCGCGAACGCAGTCTTGCGCTCCGCCTTGAACGTGCTCACCGCCAGTCTGCAGCTTCTTCTCGATCTCCGCCTCAGACAGCGCCTGAAATGTTTTCACCACTTCCCCGGTAGCCGGATTAATCGTCGCAATCGCCATAAAAAGCAATCCCTTTCCCAAGCGGTCATACCACTATACCAGCGATAAGGACGTTGCCCGCAACGTCTTGCCCGCTACTTTATCGCACTGGCAAGCTAGCATGATCGTCAACCTCGCGCTTGAAAACGCGCATTCGGAATGTATATACTACAAGTGTATACATTAGGAGCTTCCATGGCCACGGCACGCGTCTTCCAGTCCGGAAATAGCCAGGCGGTTCGCCTGCCGAAGCGATTTCGCTTCAAGGGCAAGGAAGTGGAAATTTTCCGTCGCGGGGACGAAATCGTCCTCCGCGAAAAAGACAAGAACCTGGCCAGGGCCTTCGAACTGCTCACCTCTCTGCCCGATGACTTCGACCTGCCGGGGCGCCACAACGAACGACCCGAAAAACGCAAGGGGCTGTGAACCGTGGATCCCCGCTACCTGCTGGACACAAACATTTGTATCTACATTGCGCGGAAAAAACCCGAGCGCGTCCTGCGCCACTTCGACAAGCTCAGCCTGGGAGAGGCGGCAATCTCGGTGATCACCTATGGCGAACTAATCTTCGGCGCAACCAAAAGTTCGCGCCGCGAGGCTTCACTGGAGACTCTTCGGGAGTTCGTTCGCTTGGTTCCCCCTCTGCCTCTGCCCGAAACCGCAGGCGAGGTGTATGGATTCATCCGCGCAGATCTTGAGTCCAGAGGCGAACCAATCAGCGCCATCGATCTCTGGATCGCCGCCCACGCCCTGGCTGCAAAGCTAACGCTGGTAACCAATAACGAAAAAGAATTCCGCCGCGTCCGCGGGTTGAAAATACAGAACTGGTCGGCATGACGCCTCAAGGCGCGAGCGTCTTTGCCAGCAGCGGATGAACCTTCGCCGCAAACGGATTCACCCGTCACGCCGCCCCAGCTAAATCCTTTCTGCAAGTCTTCCGACAAAGCATTTTCCGAATCAGGGCTCCGCTTCCTGAACCCGGAATCGAATCGGTTCGAACTCCGCTCCCTTCGTGGTTTACAATTGTCAGTTTCCACGCACTCATCTTCAATCCGCAGTTCTAGGAGGATTCTCATGAAGCTTACCCCGGGCAAACTTGCCGGTCTCAAAAAAGTCTCCAACGAACGCGGCGTCATCGCCGCCGCTGCCATGGACCAGCGCGGCTCCCTGCAAAAATCCCTGGCCAAAGAAAAAGGCGGCGAAGTCACCGACGCCATGATGGAAGAATTCAAAACCCTGGTCACCGAAGTTCTCACTCCGCACGCCACCGCCATCCTGCTCGATCCCGAGTGGGGACTGCCCGCCTCCAAGCGCCGCGCCAAGAATGCCGGCCTGCTGCTCGCCTACGAAAAGACCGGATACGACAAGACCGGCCCCGGCCGCCTGCCCGACCTGCTCGATCACTGGTCGGCCCGCCGCCTGAAAGAAGCTGGCGCCGATTGCGTCAAGATTCTGCTCTACTACACGCCCGACGATCCCAAGGACGTCAACGACATCAAGCATGCCTGGGTCGAGCGCATCGGCGACGAATGCCGCGCCAACGACATCCCCTACTTCCTCGAGTTCGTCGGCTACCAGGAAGGCGCCGACGAGAAGGGTCTCGAATACGCCAAGAAGAAACCGCACATCGTCACCGAGAGCATGCGCGAGTTCAGCAAAGACCGTTACGGCGTCGACGTGCTCAAGGTCGAAGTGCCGGTGAACATGAAGTTCGTCGAAGGCGCGAAGTGCTTCGGCGGACAGAAGGCCTACACCAAGAAGGAAGCCATCGACCTGTTCCACACCGCCGCCAACGTCGCCACCAAGCCGTTCATTTATCTGTCGGCTGGCGTCAGCAACGCCGAGTTCAGCGAGACGCTCGAACTCGCCGGAGAATCCGGAGTGAAGTTCAACGGCGTGCTCTGCGGCCGCGCCACCTGGAAAGACGGCATTCCCGATCTACGCCAAGCAAGGCGCAGCGGCCTTCCGCAAGTGGCTCGAAACCGAAGGCGTGAAGAACATCAACAACGTCAACGAGCAAGCTGAAAGCCGCGACCAGCTGGCACTCCATCTACGGCGTCGAACTGGTCCACGCGTAAAACAACTGCAGGTTGCCCCACCCTTCTTTCGCGGTTCTTGCGAAAGAGGGTGGGGTTTTTGACGTTAGAGTTGATTTTGGTTTTTTACTTCTGACGCTGCCCTGCGCCCTTTTTTCCCGCAGTGTGTGAGTCTTCATTCCACCGCAAATTCCCGCAACCGCCACAGCGCGATCATGCCCAGCACCATGAGATTGGGAAACAGCAGTGGCGCCAGTGGCGCGGCTCCATAAATAAAATTCTTGAACGGCTGGGTTGACGGCCCGTGCAGATTTCTCTGTACATGTAACAGGAAACCCCAAACGCCTACTCCAGCCTCAGCCAGCAGAATGGCGCCGCACAACGTAATGAACCCGCGTGAAACCCGCACCAGCAGCGGAGTCGCCAGAAATCCTACGGCAATCGCACTGGCCCACACGGCGACCCACTCCAGAGGATAGAAAAATCCGTTCTCCGCATGGTCGGTCACGCTGAAAATAAAGTTCCCGATAAAACCGCCCAAAGCAAACAGCAGCACCCACTGCGCCCACTCCATCGAGTCGGGGTCGACCATCCGGTTCAGCACGATAAGGAAGCCCAGTCCCGTATAAGCGAGCGGAGCGGCGAAGGGTGCGGAGTACGTCAAGCTCTTGATTGTGCGTTCGTAGAAAAATGAGCTGTCAAGATGCAGAATCACTCCCGTGAGCCCCACCAGAATCGCGCCCCATCCCACCAGGTAGCCGAGATCGGTCCATACCGCTTTCCACCGGGAGCGCAGCGCAAGTCCCACCAGCAAGATCACCGGAGCGATCACGGAAAAAAACAGAGGGATGTACTCAGGCGATCTTCTGAAATCGTTGACCGAGTGTGCCAGATAGATATCAACCGTCATGAACCCGATGTTCACGATCGCGAACGCCTCGACCAGGAACCAGGGTTCCGCCCACCAAGCTTTAGCGGACAGGCCGGCGGCCACGGCGCGCTGCCACAAACTTTTATTTCCTGCCGCCATGAGATCTCCTGAGATCGTCCGCCATAGCTTTGAGTTCGGCGCTCTTCCGCAGCATGGGATAGTTGCCATGCCACTGCACGAAATCCGCTCCGCCCATAAACGCTCCGTGCTTGGCCGTGCGTCCATCGTAGTGCCAGAAATCGAAGTACACGAAATCGATCGGTTGAGAAAATGGCGGCCCGCTCAAGGCGCCGTCTTTGCGCAATCCATCCACAATGGCTTTGGCTGCGGAAACTTTTTCGTTCGTCGCCTGCACCGTTTTCTCCGCCTTCTCATACACGGGATCGACAATCGTCGGCGTGTGACACTGCCCGCACACCTGTTTCATCCTGGCTTGCGCCGCCGCATAGTTGGGCCGCTTTTCGCTGATCGCGTTCGCCAGATAGTACGAGAGCCGTTCCGACGGGTCATGCGTGATTCCCAACCCGTTAATGCCGCTCATGTGGCAGGTGGCGCAGGTCGGCACGAACATGTCCCGCGTGGTCAGGTTCTTCGGGCTGGCGCTGAGATTGAGCAGTCTCTCCTGCGCCGCAAACATCACGCCATGCTTGGACTCTTCATAGATCTCGATTTGCGAATGGTCCGGCCCCATGTGACACTGCCCGCAGGTGCTGGGCAGCCGCGCGATCTCCACTGAACTGGTGTGGCGAGTGTGGCAAGCAGTGCAGGTTCCAATCGTTCCGTCCGGATTCGGTTTGCCCACGCTATGGCACTGCTCGCACCCGCTGGCCATTGCGGGCCCGCCCTCGGACAACACAAACGGATGAGGCGGCCGGCGCGTCCCGCCCGGCTGATAAGTCTCGGAGAAATTCACCTGCTCCGCGGTCAGCCCTTTCTCGCCGTAGATTGCCGCCCATGCCGGCGCGGCGTGCCGGCTGCGCGCGAACTGCTGGTAGATCTGTTCGTGGCAGCTACGGCAGTTTCCGGCCGTCAGCCGCACCGCCGCAATTACGAATCCGTGATGATCTTTCTTGTCTTGCCCCGCCGCAGCCTGGTGGCAATCGAGACAGCTCACGCCCTTCGCGGCGTGCATGCTCATTTCATACTCGTGCACCACCGAATACTGCAGCCGCGAATGACACTCCGCGCACTTTCCCGAGGCCCGCACAAATTCAGCTCCGGGCTGGTCCGTCTCCACTCGGGGGCGGGCGCGATTGATGAGAAAAGCTCCCAATATCAAGGCAAACGCGACGACCACCGCAATGAAGACGGATCGAAACGACATGCGAGTTCTCCAGTTCGGATCTCTGCAGTTTTAGAAGACAACCCCAGGTGAGAGAGAGAATTCAGTCTAACGCAAAAGAAACCGCACAGATATAGACGCCGCACGATACACATAGGGACGGACGCATTCGTCCGTCCAGCGCAGCGAAGCGAGCGCACCGGACGAATGCGTCCGGGGCTACGTAATCAGATCCGGGTTGAGATTTTGACTTTCAGATTTTTACTTCTTACTTCTGCCTTCAGGCTTCTGGTTTTTACCTCAAGGCGAAACATTCCCCGCTAAAATACTCCCATGTCCACAGTCCTCATCACCGGCGCATCCGGCGGCATCGGATACGAACTCGCCAAGCTCTTCGCTCGCGATCATCACAACCTGGTCTTGGTTGCGCGCAGCGCCGAAAAACTATCCCAGGTCGCCGCCGAACTGCAGGCGCATGGCGTCACCGTCAAAACCATCGTCCTCGATCTCGCCCTGCCCGTCGCTCCGAAATTTCTTTACGACCAACTGCAGCGCGAAAACATTGCCATCGACATCCTCATCAACAACGCCGGCTACGGCGCCTTCGGCGATTTCGCCACCATGCCCGAAGAAGAAATCCTGGGCCAGATTCATCTCAACATCACCGCGCTCACTCACCTCACGCGTCTCCTGTTGCCCGCCATGATCGAGCGCCACGCCGGCCGCATCATGAATGTCGCGTCCACCGCGGCTTTTCAGCCCGGCCCGCTGATGGCCGTTTACTACGCCACCAAGGCTTACGTGCTTTCGCTTTCGGAAGCCATTGCCAACGAGGTGCGCAAATCCGGCGTTACCGTAACCTGCTTCTGCCCCGGCGCGACGCATACCGGATTCGCCGAACGCGCGGGCACGCAAGATTCGCGAATCTTCAAACAATTCGGCGCCATGCCCGCCGACAAGGTCGCCCGCGACGGCTACCGCGCCCTGATGCAAGGACGCACCGTCGCCATCTCCGGCGCGCACAACTGGGCCGTGGCGCAATCCGTACGCTTCGCCCCGCGCAGCCTGGTCACTGCAATTTCCCGCTGGGTCGCCGAAAAAGTTTAGTAGAGAAGTTGCTCGCTACGTCCCTGCTCAAGCCGCCTCAACTCTAAAGTTCACCATGCTGCCGGCAGAGACGCAGCCCGCCACGTTTCTAGGAATCGCGCTCCGTTTACAAATCCCTACTCTCTCTTTGCAAACTTTTACTCGCGCTCACAATACTTTCCGCCGCGGCGCGGGTCTAAACTGTCAGGAGCAGAATCCAGCTCCACGCAGGAAATCGAAGGCTCCCCTTCACGGGCCTTCGACAGGAGGTAGCCATGCTGCACTCCAGTCGTTACCCCGTTTCGACTTTTCCTACTCCGGCCGAGACACTCCCAAAAAAAACATTTGCCGCAGCGATAGTGATTTTCCTGGCTATCGCCTGCCCGGCACAAGATCAATCTCAACCGCCTTCCACCAGCGCCCCGCAAAGTGGCACGCAAGTTCAAACGCCACCTCAGTCCGCAACCGTCACGCTTCCACCCGGAACCCGCATCGGCCTTGTGCTCACGCACGATATCCAGAGCCGATCGCTGCATCGCGGCGATCCCATTTATTCGCAAATTACTTTCCCCGTGAATTCCGGCAACGAAGTTGTGATCCCGCCGGGAACATTCGTGCAAGGCACGCTCGACAAACTCGACCGCAAAAACGGACGCGCCGAACTGCATCTGCAATCCATGACGCTCACCTTGCCCGACGGCTACGTCGCGTCACTGCCCGGCCCGGTGACCGTGGTGAGCGATGAGGGCTATGCCGTCCCCGATGTGAGCAAGGGCCGCACCTTAGGCATGATCGCGTTGCCCGCCGCCGGCGCCGGCCTGGGCGCCGCGATCGGACACGCCGCGGGAGGTTCGGGAACCAACATCAACGGCATGAACTTCAATCCCGGAGGCCTGCAAAGCACGGCCATCGGCAGCATGGTCGGGCTGGCCGCGGGAGGCGTCGGCTCCTTCGTCCTGTTCATGGGCTCTCGCAATTTTTTTCTGGGCCAGGGAGCGCCCGTAGAAATGGTGCTGCAGCAACCGCTCTCGTTGCAGCGAGTCCAATCCTCTGCAAGCAGCGAATCCCAACCACAGGCAGTCGCCATTCAGCCCATCGCTCCTCGCCCTGCGCCACCCTCAAATCAGGGAACCTGCTTCACTTCCGGCACGCCCGGGACGCCGGACACCATCATCCCCGGCCCGCCCGGCCCCGATGGCGTTCCCGGGCCACCAACCACAATTCCCGGCACGCCGCCCAGTCCGGGCACGCCGTATCCGTGTCCGTAGGGAAGAGTTCGCGCATCGGCGGACGGATTCGTCCGCCGACGTGGAAAACCGAAGATCCAGTTTTCAGTTTTCGGTTTTCCACAACTTTATTTTGCTCGTGTGACGCACGACCTTTACTGAGATTTTTCTTCCGCCTATTTTGGAAGATGCAGGTACCGGGTGTAGCGCTACGCGAGTCCTAGGAAACTCGTGGCCCCCGCAACCTCTCCATGTGAAGAGGGACAGAGTGGGACATCCGAAAGCCAGGGCGCTTCAGGCAAGCTACTCCGAATAGCTCGGGGCTGGCGCCCGTTGTGGGAGTGATCACTCCTAACGTTTTTGTAAGAAGGCAAAAGAGAAAGTAAGAATTAAATAAATAGAAGTGAGAAATGGAGGCCACGTAGCGACAGCCGCCTCGGCTGTCAGCCGAGAAAGTTATATCCGGCAATATTCGAGAAATGTTTGCCGAGATGGCGCAACTCCGATCGTAGAGACGTAGCTCGCTACGTCTGGCCCGAACGCTGCCGCTACCGTGTTGTACCCATGCAGATCCCGATCCTCGTCCGCCGTAAGCCTTTCTCCGCGAACTCCGCGCGCTTTTCTCAGCGACCTCTGCGGTCAAAAGCTTTTGATGTAATCTAATCTCGCGCAAACGAAGACTCGGAAGCCCAACATGCCCACACTAATTCCCAATCCCACCCGCATCCAATCCGCCGGGAACAAACCCAAGCTCATCGACGAATATGTCGGTCGCGTGAACACGAAAACTTCCGCGGCCAGTGTCGCCCACATGCGCAGCCCGCAAGGCTGGCTCGAACCCGGCCAAGCCCCCGAGTTCGACGAATTCACAATCGTGCTGAAAGGCCTGCTGCGCGTCGAGCACCAGGCCGGCACCCTCGACGTCGCCGCCGGACAAGCCGTCATCGCCCACGCCGGCGAATGGGTCCGCTACTCCACGCCCCAGGAAGGCGGCGCCGAATACATCGCCGTCTGCCTGCCAGCCTTCTCCATGGAGTCCGTGCATCGGGATGAATAAATGCGACCTTACATCGAGCCATCCGGACCATTTGCCTCATACACACAAATGTGAGATATTTACACATAGCGGAAAGACCGGCCATGCGAACAAATATCGATATCGATGATCGCTTGATGCGTCAAGCGATGCGCCAAAGCGGCACGCGAACAAAAAAGGCAACCGTGGAAGCGGCCCTCCGTCTCTTTGTGGAGACCCATGCTCAAACCGCCATTCGCCGGCTAAAAGGTAAGGTTCATTGGGAAGGTAATCTCAACGAATCCCGCCGCGGGCGAATGTCAGAATAGAAAGTCCCAATGGTGATCGTCGACACAACCGTGTGGATCGATTATCTGGGCGGCATCTCTAATAACGAAACGGTCTGGCTTGATCGAGCACTTCCCCGCGAACGTCTTGGACTAACCGATCTCATCCTATCCGAGGTATTGCAAGGCATTCGCGACGAGACTGCTTTTGAACGAACAAGAGAAGACCTGCTGCGATTTCGGATATTTGCTGCGGGAGGCACAGACATGGCGGTTGAGGCGGCCACCAATTACCGCACCCTGCGCCGTCGCGGCTTCACGGTTCGCAGGACGATTGATTGCTGGATCGCCACTTTCTGTTTGCTCTCAGGCCACCAACTGCTGCATCGAGACCGCGACTTCGATCCGTTCGAACAGGTCTTGGGCCTGCAGGTTGTCCATCCCTAATGAGGAGCCTCATCCATGAAGACGCAGACACCGAGGGCGGGCTGTCCCTACGTGACTCTTGGTTTAGCTAGGAGCTAGCAGCTAGAAGCTTCATTCCCACTCAATCGTTCCCGGCGGCTTCGACGTGATGTCATACACCACGCGGTTCACGCCCTTCACTTCATTCACGATGCGCGTGGAAATCGTCTTCAGCACTTCGTGCGGCAGCGGAACCCAATCGGCGGTCATGCCATCTTCCGAACTCACTGCGCGGATGGCGCAGGTGTAAGCATAGGTGCGCATGTCGCCCATCACGCCCACCGACATCACTGGCAGCAGCACGGCAAACGACTGCCAGACTTTCGTGTAGAGCCCAGCCTCTTTAATTTCGCGTGACTACAATGTCATCGCACTCGCGCAGCAGCGCGAGACGATCGGGCGTGACTTCTCCCAGCACGCGCACCGCGAGCCCCGGCCCGGGGAACGGCTGCCGCTGCAGGATTTCTTCCGGCATGCCCAGGTCGCGGCCAATCTTGCGCACTTCATCTTTGAACAAATCTTTCAGCGGCTCGATCAGCTTCAGCTTCATCTTCTCCGGCAAGCCGCCCACATTGTGATGCGACTTGATGACCTGCGACGGCCCGCGCACCGAGCGCGATTCGATCACATCGGGATAGAGCGTGCCCTGCACCAGCCACTTCACCTTGCCTTCGGTCTTCTCGATGCGCCGCGCTTCCTTCTCGAAGACCTTGATGAATTCGTTGCCGATGATCTTGCGTTTCTTTTCGGGATCGGTGACGCCCTTCAGCTTGTCCGAGAAAGCGGTCGGTCGCATCGACCGCTTCGAGATGCAAGCCCGAGTTTGTCGCGCAGCGTCTTCTGCACTTTTTCAAATTCGTTCTTGCGCAGCACGCCATTGTTCACGAAGACGCAGGTCAGGCGCGACTTGCCCTTCGCGTCGCGCAAGGCGCGATCGACCAGCACCGCCGCCACCGACGAATCCACTCCGCCCGAAAGCGCGCAGATGGCGCGCCCGCTGCCGACCTGCTTCTTGACCTGCTCGATCGTCGAATCGATGAAACGCTGCGGCGTCCACGTCGGCTTGGCGCCGCAGATCTCGAAAACAAAATTGCGCAGCATCTGCGTGCCCTGCGGCGTGTGGTGCACTTCCGGATGGAACTGCACCGCGTACCATCTCTTCGCCGTGTTCTGAATTCCGGCGACCGCGTAATGCGTCTTGGCCATCAATTCAAATCCGGGAGGCAGTTCGAGCGCTTCGTCGCCGTGCGACATCCACACCGCTAGTTTTTTCGCGAGCCCCTGAAACAGAACCGATTCCGAGACAATATCGATTTCCGCGCGGCCGTACTCGCGCTTCTCCGCCGGACGCACCTTGCCGCCCAGCGTGTGCACCATGAACTGCAATCCGTAGCAGATGCCGAGCACGGGCACGCCCAACTCGAACACGCGCGCGTCGGCGGGCGGAGCGTCCTTGTCGTAGACCGACCAGGGCGCGCCCGAGAGCACGATGCCCGCCGGCGCATAGCTTTTCACTTCGTCGAGCTTCGCCGTGCAAGGCAGCACGACCGAAAAAACATTCTGCTCGCGAATGCGGCGCGCGATCAGCTGCGTATACTGCGCGCCAAAGTCAAGGATGACAATGCTCTGGCCCACAGAAGACGGGGCCGAGGAAGTTGAGTTGTGCGGGGATTTGGTTGCCACGGATGAGTTTCTCAGATTCGCACGCACGCTGTAAAGAAAATCGTGTTCGCCATGGCGATATCGAAATCCTTCTATCGGAGCTACGTTGCTTGGTCGGAGCCGAACTCGGCGCACTGTCGCACAGAGGGGCGGCGCGTTGTGGAAGGGCACAACTTTAGTCGTGCCGAAAGCTGCCGCTGGAGCATTGGGGCTTCAGCCCCTGAGGGTCGCTTTCACGCACACCCCAGCGGCTAAAGCCGCACATATCATTTGTCCACGTACGGCACGAGTGAACTCGTGCCCTTCCCCAAACAGCCGAACCTCCTCGCGGATACACATCCCGCACCCAGCACAAACCCAAGCGTGGGCCGCCCAAACCTCGTTCGTCCCGCCGCCGACGGAGACGTCACCGGCCACATCTCTACGGCTAGATTCGCAAATCGCTGAGGATCAACTCGTTGCGGTCGATGGTGGTCTGCAGAGGCGTAGGGATTGGCGCGGGAGGCGAGGGCGGAGCTGTCAGCAATTCTTGCGGCGTTTCCGCGATGCAGACGTATCCCGCCAGGCGCGCCATATACAGCCAGTCGGCCACCGCGAAATAAGCGAGAGTCACAATTATGTCGGCGGCCACTACCACCCGCCACGACACGATTCCGGCGAAAGCCAGCGGCACCGACGCGACCGTGGATGCCAACACAAAGACGACCAAATGCGCGAGGCCTGTCCAGGTGCTGACCGCCATCACGGCGCCTGTCCGCTCGCGGCAACATGCCACGGCGGCGACGATTGCGCCCACCGTGTCTTCGCCCTCGCGCACAGCGAACATGCTGGCCAGCGACAGCAACCAATTCAGCGCAGACCACAGAAGTGCGACCAGGCACGCGATCAACAGGAAGATCGAAAACGCAAGGCCAGGTCGCGGATGGACGTCGGGCGAAGCGAACCCGGCCACGATCGCGGCGCCCGCTAATCCCACCAGTGCCGCCAATGCGACCGCGACTCGCAGGAACTGAAGCCGAAGCAATGCCGGAAACGCACTCGTAGAGACGTTGCTCGCAACGTCTCTACGAAAATAGTCGAGTAGTGCGCGGACTGTCGCGATGCGGCCTACCGAGCCAGCAATCATCCACAGAATGACCAGCATTAATGCCGCGGTTAACGCTGCCATTACCGCGCGGCTCAGGCTGCCGCGAAAAATATGGGCGATGGCTTCGCCCACCAGGTAGGGATGGCGCGTGCGCAGAAAAAGCAATTCACCATTGGTTACTGGCAGGGTCTGCAGGTATTCGAACAGGCCAAAGGCGAAGAGGGCTGTAGCCGTGGCGCCCACCGCCCACCGCCAGATAATTTCGGCCAGCGTCAACGAAGGCCGCCGGAACGCAGCCCGAAATCCTTCCACCGTGGGAGAAATCGCCATAATCGATGTATCGTGCAACGATACTTACTTCACCACGAGATTCAGCAGCTTGCCGGGCACGTAGATTTTCTTCACCACCTGCTTGCCGGCAATCGCGGCGCGCACTTTTTCGTCGGCGAGGGCGCGCTCCAGAACGGTCTGCTCCGTGGCGTCGGCGGACACAACGACGCGGCTGCGCAGCTTGCCGTTGACCTGCACCGGAATCTCGATTTCCTCTTCCCTGGCAAGCGCCGCATCGTACTTCGGCCACGGCGCCTTGAGCAGGTTTCCTTTTTCGCCGAGCATCTCCCAGAGTTCGTGCGCAAGATAGGGCGCGAAGGGCGCGAGCAACAAGACAAGATTGCGCTGCACCTCGGCGAGAAACGGCGCGGGAACCGTCTTCTGCGCGATGGCCTCTTCCGCGCCATACAACACATTCACCAACTCCATGATCGCCGAGATGCAAGTGTTGAAGTGCCAGCGTCCCTGGAAATCGTCGCTCACGCGCTTGATGGTCTGGTGCAGCTTGCGCTGAATGGCCCGCGCCTCGGGCGATAGAGACGTTGCCGGCAACGCCTCTGCGTGCGGCGCCCCGCCCGGCGACGCACGCGATTGCTTCACCACGAAGCGATACACGCGGCCGAGAAATCGCTGGATGCCCTCAATGCCGGTAGTCCTGCCAATCCAAATCGCGGTCGGGCGGCGCGGCGAACAAGCTGTACATGCGCGCAGCGTCGGCGCCGTAGCGCGCGACCATCTCGTCGGGCGAGACCACGTTGCCCAGGCTCTTCGACATTTTCGCGCCATCTTTGATCACCATGCCCTGCGTGAACAGGCGCTCGACGGGCTCGTCGTTGGTGATCATGCCCAGGTCGCGCATGAACTTCGTCCAGAAGCGCGAGTAGATCAAGTGCAGAATCGCGTGCTCGACGCCGCCAATGTACTGGTCGATGGGAAACCAGTACTGCGCGATCTTGCCGTCGAACGGCGCGTGGTCGTTGTGCGCGTCGGTGTAGCGATAGAAATACCAGGACGAATCCACGAACGTGTCCATGGTGTCGGTCTCGCGGCGCGCCGGGCCGCCGCACTTGGGGCACGTCGCGTTGACAAACTCCGGTACCCGCCCGAGCGGCGAACCGCCGGTGAGCGTGATGTCGACATTCTCCGGCAAGATTACCGGCAAATCTTTTTCCGGCACGGGAACGATGCCGTCCTTCTCGCAATAGAGCATTGGGATGGGCGTGCCCCAGTAGCGCTGCCGCGAGATTCCCCAATCTTTCAGGCGATAAGTGACGGTGGCCTTGCCGAAATTTTTCTCTTCCGCATATGCGGACATTTGTCTTAATGGCTTCGTCGCAGGCCAGGCCGCCGTATCGGCCGGAGTTGATCAGCATGCCCTCGTGCCCGACGTAAGGCAGCGGTGGCTCGGCGACGGTTTCCTCGGGATCGTTGGAGATAGGGATGACCACGAGGCGAATTTCGAGTTTGTACTTACTGCGCGAATTCGTAGTCGCGCTCGTCATGCGCGGGCACGCTCATGATGGCGCCCGTGCCGTAGTCCATCAGGATATAGTTCGCCACCCAGACCGGAATCTTCTCGCCGTTAAACGGATTGATGGCGTAGCGGCCAGTGGGCACACCATGCTTCTCGATTTCGCCAATGTCTCCCGCTTCTTTCGCGCTTGCGCTGCTCGGCAATCAGTTGATCGACCTTGGCGCGCAGTTCGGGATTTGCCGCCGCCAGGTCTTGGACGATGGGATGCTCGGGCGCAAGCTGCACCGAGGTCGCGCCGAAAATCGTATCGACGCGCGTGGTGAAGACGCTGATCGTCGCGCCGCCCGGGCCGAAGCCAGTGTGGTTCTCGGCGTAGTCGAGTTTGAAATCGACCAGCGTGCCTTCGCTGCGGCCAATCCAGTTGCGCTGCATGGTGCGCACTTTTTCCGGCCAGCCGTCAAGCTTGTCGAGGCCGCTGAGCAACTCGTCCGCATATTTCGTGGTGCGCACAAACCACTGCTCGAGTTCGCGCTGTCTCCACAACCGTGTCTTCGTGTCGCCAGCAGCATCCGTTGACGACTTGTTCGTTGGCCAGCACGGTCGCGCACTTCGGGCACCAGTTCACTTTGCTCTTCTTGCGATACGCCAAGCCTTTCTCAAAAAGCTTGAGAAAGAACCACTGGTTCCAGCGATAGTATTCGGGCAGGCAGGTGGTGACTTCGCGCGACCAGTCGTAGGCGAAGCCCAGGCGCTTCATCTGCGCCTTCATGTTGGCGATGTTGCGCAGCGTCCACTCGCGGGGCGGCGTGTTGTTCTGGATGGCCGCATTTTCCGCGGGCAATCCAAACGAATCCCAGCCCATGGGATGAAGCACGTTGTAACCGTTCATCCACATGTAGCGCGCCAGCGCGTCGCCGATGGAATAGTTGCGCACGTGGCCCATGTGCAGCGCGCCCGAAGGATAGGGCAGCATTTCCAGCACGTAATATTTTTTCTTTTTCGAGTCGGGCTCGGCGGCGTAGAGCGCGGCGTCCTGCTGCCAGCGCTCGAACCACTTGCTCTCGACGCGCTGCGGATCGTAGCGCTCGTCCTGAGCACGATCGGAAGAGGAGCGATCGGACGACGCGCGATCAGGCGGCGGAACTTCGGCGCTGGTGATGGTGGCTTCGGATTTTTCTTGCTGCGGCATAGTGGCTCGCGGTCGATTGAATGATCTTAGATTTTACAACGACAGCGATTCGCCCGCGGTCTGCGCCGCGGAATCAGCGGTAGACGTCTTTGCGATGGCCCACTTCCGGCAGAAGCACGACCAGTTTTTCATAGAGGCGACAACACTACGTAACTCTTCATCGCCAGCAGTTGTCGCTAATTTGAGCCCAGGCGCCGTTCCAATTTTTCCAGAGTAACACTAGCAGATCTCCGGGATTCGAGGCCGTGTGCGAGTTACATCTCGACCAGGGCTTTCAGGGCCGCTACGTTCTTGCGGTCGTCGCCGGGTTGGTCGATGGGCGTCTCCGCGATGAAAGCTGCATGCGCCAGGCGAAGGTCGTTGAGCAGGATGCGGAAAGTTTCTTTGCCGATAGTTCCCTTCCCAATGTGCTGGTGCCGGTCCAGTTTCGATCCGCGCGCGGCCTTGGCGTCGTTGCAGTGCCAGACTTTCACGTGATTCAGCCCGATGGTCGCGTCGAGATGCTGCAAGGTCTGGTAGAGGCCTTCCTCGCTAACGATATCGTATCCGGCAACGTGAGTGTGGCAGGTATCGATGCAGGCGGCGACCGGAACAACTCCGCGCAGGCGGTCAAGAACTTCGGCAACCTGCTCGAAACTTCCGCCCAGCGAAAATTCCGCGCCGGCAGTGTTCTCGATAAGAATGGTCAAGCCGCCCCGCGCGAGATCGAGGCCTTGCGTGGATGCGGCGATGGCAGCGGCGGTGCGCAGCAATCCCTGTTCGCGGTCGGCACCGCGAAACGAGCCAGGGTGCAGCACCAGATAATCCGCGCACAAAGAAAGCGCGCGCATGACCTCGCCGCGAAACGCCTCCATCGATTTCTGCAAAAAGAGTTCGTTCGAACTGGCCAGGTTCACCAGGTAGTTGCAATGAATGACCAGCGGCTTGAGATCGTAGCGGGCGCGCAGGCGATTCATCTCCGCGCACTGCGGCTCACCGAGTTCGTAGGGAGCCCACTGGCGCGGGCTGGAAGAAAAAATCTGCAGCGTGTTGCAGCCCAGGCGGTAGGCGCGTTCAGCGGCATTCTGCACTCCGCCCGCCGACGAAGTGTGAATGCCGATGCGGCGGGACGTGAGGCGGGGCGGGCGTTTCGGGGCAGGCCGTTTGAGGATGTCCCGATCGAGCAGCATTCACCCAGTATCTGTCGTAGAGACGCCCCTTGCAACGGCTACGTCTCATGTCATTCCGAGCGCCTTCCTCTTGACGCGAAGAAGCTGCTGTTCGGCGGACAGGAAAGCAGATTCCTCGCTTCGCTCGGAATGACAAAAAATTAGGGGGAACTGGGCACTCGCACTGTCGCTAAAATCCCACCATCACCGGCTCCGCCTCCAACCGCACGCCCCAGATTTCTTCCACACGTTGCTCGATCTGTTCTTTCAGCGCCAGCACTTCGGCGGCACTCGCGCCGCCTCGATTCACGATGGCCAGCGTGTGTTTACTGGAGATACCGACGTGCCCGAGGTCGTATCCGCGCTTGAATCCGGAATGCTCCACCAGCCACGCCGCCGAAATCTTCTTGCTCTTTTCCAGGGCCGGGTAGCTGGGCAGCGTCAACCCCTTCGCCGCCGCGCGCTGGCTCAAAGCTTCGTGCTGTTCAGCAGTAATCACCGGGTTCTTGAAAAACGAGCCTGCGCTTTGGCAATCGGGATCGCCCGCGACAATCAGCATTCCCTTCAGCGCGCGAATGTGCCGCACCGCCTCGCGCGTCTCGGCCAAGTTCGGCGGCGTCTCGCGGCCTTCGAAGTGCCGCTTTAAATCGGCATAGCCGATGCGCGGCGCGCCGCCCGGAGTGAGCGCGAATGTTACGCGCAGAATGATGAAGCGCCCGCGCTCGGTCGTATTAAAAATGCTGGTGCGGTATGCGAACCCGCAGGCTTCATTGCACAGTTCGCGCACTTGTCCTTCCTTCAGATCCAGCGCCTGCACCGACTCGATGGTCTCGGAAACTTCCTGCCCGTAGGCGCCCACATTCTGAACAGGCGTTCCGCCCACGCTCCCCGGGATGCCGCTCAGGCATTCCACGCCCGCGCATTGCGCGGCGACCCCCTGCGAAACAAAGTGGTCCCACGACTCGCCAGCGCCAACCTCGAAAACCGTCTTGCCCTCAGTGTCAGCCGATGTGCAGTCGATCCCCGCGATCGCCGCCTTCACCACCAGCCCGGGCCAGCCGCTGTCCGCCACGAGCAGGTTGCTGCCGCCGCCCAGAATAAAAAGCGGCAAGCTCTTTGCGCGCGCGAACGCCACCGCCTCTTCAACCTCACCCGCGGATACCGCCTCGACAAAAAAACGCGCCGGGCCTCCTACTCGAAAAGTAGTGAGCGGCGCGAGTTCGACATTTTCCTGCAGCAGCATTTCGCCTTCACTATACACACCCCACATGCATGTCGGCGGCAAAGACGTTGCCAGCAATGTTTCTGCGATTAGGCATCTCACGCTACAATAGATTCAAGCCCCACGAGAGGAAATCCATTATGCCGATGTACCCTGAAATTATGGTTGTGCCCATGCGCGAGGAGTTGACGCGCCTGGGAGTTGAAGAACTGCGCACTGCTGAAGAAGTTGACCATGCCCTGAAGACTCGCCCCGGAACGACGATGGTGGTGGTGAACTCGATTTGCGGCTGCGCCGCCGGACGCATGCGGCCCGCGGTGCGCATGGCGCTGCAGAATTCCATCCGGCCCGACCACGCCTACTCGGTTTTCGCCGGGCAGGAAAAAGAAGCCACCGACCGCGCCCGCGGTTACTTCACCGGATATCCGCCGTCCTCGCCGTCGATTGCGATTCTGCGCGACGGCCAACTCGTTTACATGATGCAGCGCCGCGACATTGAATCGCGCGAGGCTCCTGCTATTGCCGCCGATTTGAAAGCCGCATTCGAAAAACTCTGCGGCAAGCCGGCATCGGTATAGTTTCCCTCTTTGTTATTCCGAGAAGCGAAGCGACGAGGAATCTGCTGTCGGCCGGCGCCGGCTGAGAAGCAGATTCCTCGCTTCGCTCGGAATGACAGGGGCGGGGGAGAGACCAAGCCCAGTCCGTGACTTCGCACGCCTCACTTCTTCGCCGGCTTGCTCGCCATGAACGCCTTCACCGCGATCGCGTTCGGCTGCATGCCCACCGGAATCAGCGTCAGCAAGGAGTATTCCGTCGTCTCCAGCGTGCGCCGCGGCGTCCGTTTCTGGATTACTGTCACGTCCCCCGACTGCGTGTCGAGCACCAGCAGATAATTTTCATCCGGCGAGAGCGCCAGGCCATCCGGTCGGCTGCCCACGGTCAGCGTTTGGATGCGGCGGCCGAAATCAATGTCATAGACCGCGACGCTGTTCGACCCGAAGTTGCTCACGTACAGCCGCGAATTATCCGCCGTGACCACTCCGCGCGCCGGATGCTGCCCAATCTCCAGGCTGTTGCCCACTTCGTCATTTGCGGTTTCGATAATTGAAATGCTATCGGAATCGAAGTTGCAAACCATCAACTCGCCGCCGTCGGGCTTCAGCGCCAGGCTGACCGGAGAGCGACCCACGTCAAGCAGCGCCATCAGGCGATCGCTTTTCTGCATTCCACTTCGCAGCGCTATCGACGCTACCTGCGCCGAGCCTGAGCACGCCACGAACGCCTTGCTCGAATCCGGCAGAATTGCGATCTCCTCGGGATGCTGACAAACCGGAATCGTCGAGCGCACGCGCAGTTCCTTGGCGTCGATCAGCGAGACCGTGTTGTCGCCACGATTGCTGACCACGACGGTCGAACCGTCGGGCGAAACCCGCGCCAGTCCCGGCGAAGCGCCGACGCGGATGTTGCCCATCACGAATCTCTGATCGAGATCGATCACGCTCACGTTCGACGAAGCGGAGTTGGCCACGTAAGCGCGCCGGCCGTCCTGCGACACGTCGATGAAGTAAGGCCGCCCGTGCACGCCGATGGTCGCGACCACCGTGTTGCTCTCGGCGTCGATTACGCTGACGCTATTCGAGCCGCTGTTGACCACGTAGATTTCATTTTTCTTGCTGTTGGCCGCGATGCCCGTCGGCTCGCTGCCGACCTGGAATTGTTTTCGCCAGCGCAAACGTGCGCAGATCGATCACGCTGACTGTGTTGCTCTTGCCATTGCTGACGTAGGCGTACTCGCGGTAGGCCGGGCCGTAATCGGGCAGCGACTGCTCGCGGAAATACCACCAGCCGATCCCGCCGAATACAGGAACCAGAACAGCGATGAAGAGAAGCTTTCTCAAGGTGGACTCGATCAGGAAGAAGAAAGATTAGCAGAATCGAAGCTGATGGCGCCTCACTTCGGCTCGATGACTCTGAGACCCGGAACCACAATAAAGTGCCGCTTGTTTAGGGTCGCCACCACGCTGTCGCGTTCCAAAGCCGCAGAGGCCAAAATCATGTCATGCGCCCCGATCATGTGGCCAGAAGACTCAAGATCCGCCCAGAGCCGGGCATGTATCAGCGCCGTGCTTTCAGTGTAGGGTATCGGTTCGAGTCTCTCGACAATGGTGCGGAGATAGCGTTCGCGTTTTGCTCGATGTGGGACTGTCGCACGTTCAATTCCATGCCATAGTTCGGCGACGGTGATGGCGGCGATTTCCAGGTCCTCGCCAGTTTGTGCGTCCAGCCACGCGATGAGGTCGAAGTTGCCTTTCTCGCCTTTGATAATTACATCGGCATCGAGAATTATCGCCATCTATCTTTAGGAGGTTTCAAGGCCCTACGTGCCATCATCAGGTCCCGATGCCAAGCCTTGGCCTCGCTTTCCGATAGGTCCACCTTCCTAAGTGCCTCTGCCAGTTCCGGGCCCGTGCAACTCTTCTTGCTTCAGGAACAAGCCGGGCCACCGGTGTACCGTTCTTGAGAAGGACAAACGTCACATTCTGATAGCGGACACGGTTCACGCAGTCCGCAAAATTGCGCGCAGCCTCGGTCGACCGAAATCGGCGTCGTTTTCATAAAATCAGATTATCAGATTATCAGATTATGCGGAGTAAACCAAAGGGTGCCCCGCCCTCGTGCCTGGCATTTCAGGGACAGGGCGGGGATTTTGATTTCGATTGCGTGGGGAAATATGCAGAGATCTCTAACGTCAAAATCCCCACCCTGTCGCCAACAGCGCGACAAGGGTGGAGCACCCTCGGAATTTATTTGCTTGCGACTACGGGTTCCGGCACTCCGATCGCGGGCACGGTCCTTTCCACCACCGCGGCGATCTGGCGCACTTGCTTCATCAGTTCGTCGAACTGATCGGGGAAGAGCGACTGCGGGCCGTCGGAAAGCGCTTCGTCCGGCTTGTGATGCACTTCCACCATCAATCCATCCGCGCCCACAGCGACCGCCGCGCGCGACAGCGGAGTGACTTTGTTGCGCTTGCCCGTGCCGTGGCTCGGGTCGACCAGAATCGGCAGATGGCTCAAGCGCTGCACCGCCGGCACCAGGCTCAGGTCGAGCGTGTTGCGCGTGTGGTCTGCAAAGGTGCGCACGCCGCGTTCGCAGAGCGCGACGTTGTAGTTGCCCTCGCTCAGAATATATTCCGCGGCCATCAGGAATTCTTCCAGCGTCGCCGACATGCCGCGCTTCAGCAGCACCGGCTTGCGGGCGCGTCCCGCGCGCTTCAGCAAAGAAAAATTCTGCATGTTGCGCGCGCCGATCTGGATCACGTCGGCATACTCTTCGACCAGGTCGAGCGATTCGTTATCGATGGCCTCGGTTATGATCTTCATCCCAAACTGCTGGCGGATTTCCGCCATGATCTGCAAGCCTTCTTCGGCGAGCCCCTGAAACGAATAAGGCGAAGTGCGCGGCTTGTAGGCGCCGCCGCGAAAAAATTGCGCGCCCGCGCGGCAAACACGCTCCGCGACGGTGAACGCCTGCTCGCGATTCTCGATCGCGCACGGCCCGGCAACAATCGCCAGTCCCGGACCGCCAATTGTCGCCGCGGTTCCCGGAAAACGAATGATGGTGTTGTCCTGCTTGACGTCGCGGCTGACCAGTTTGTAGGGCTTCGATACCTTGATGACTTCCTGCACGCCCGCCATTTCTTCCAGCGTGCCCTGCTCCACTTCACCCTTGTTGCCGGTAATGCCGATGGCGGTGCGTTGCGCGCCCGGCATGGAGTGCGCGCGATATCCCAGCTTCTCGATTTTTTCGCAAACGGCGCGCACCTGCTCTTCGGTAGCCTGCGCCTGCATGACGACTAACATAGATTCACCCTAGGACGAATGTGTGGAGACAGCCCTCCAAGTCTATCGTTTGGCCCAGAACCAGGGCAAGGCGTGACCGAATTCGGTAGTGGGTCAGTTTGAAATTCTGATGGCATGTTCGCTCGTCGATGACGTCATCCTGAGCGTAGCCGTTCTTTAGGCGGAGCGAAGGATCTCCCGCTACGACACTGTGTGCCACGGGAGATCCCTCGGCCCGCTGGTAAAACGCGGGCTCTTCGGGATGACGCCCTGTGACATTCACAATTCAAACTGACCCACTACCCCGAATTCCTAAACGACCGTTTCGTAGAGAGGTTGCAAGCTGTGCCGCTGCGAACGTTCTTCCTCGAGTCATCTTCTTCCCATGTCGCCAAAAAATCCTGAACACAAGTCTGAGTGGGACAGTCTTCATGAGTGAGGGCAAACGAGTGCTGGCGGGAGAGGCGATCCTGAGCGGACTGGCGACCATCGAGCGCGGCCTGGTGGAGAGCAGAAACGACGCGCTCGAAACGTTGGTTCGGGAGCATTCGCGATTGGTATACCGCATCGCATACGCAGCGCTGCGCAGCCACCACGATGCTGAGGACGCCACGCAGGAAACGTTTTTGCGCGTGCTGCGGTACAGCTCAAAACTCGCGGACGTGGAAGAGCCGAAGACTTGGCTGGCGCGGATCGCGTGGCGCGTGGCCGTCGACCGCAGTAAACGGCGCGGGCGGACGCGGGAGGTTGCGCTGGAAGATCCTGAGAAGCCGATTGCGGAAGTGGCTTCGCCCGACGCACCCGCGGATCAGACTGTGCACGGAGCCGAACTTGGCGCGGCGGTGGAGCGGCTGATTGCGGCGCTACCCACAAAATTGCGCGAGCCGCTGATCCTGTCGGCGATTGAAGAAATGTCGCCAAGGGAAATCGCGGCCACGTTGGGGATCAATGAAGCTACGGTGCGGTCGAGAGTCTTTCGGGCTCGGCAGATTTTGCGCGAGAAGCTGGCGGGACGGATGCGCGGGAAGTAGGTGAGAGGCATGGCACAGGGAAATCAGGACGAACTGGATCGAGTGCTGGACGTGGCGCTGGCAAAGTTAAAGTCTGAGCCGCGAGCCGGGTTGGAAGAGCGGGTGCTGGCGAATCTGCGGGCAGAGACGGCGCGAGGGGCTGAGCGCGTGTGGCGGCGATGGGGTGTGCTGGCGGCAGTGGCGGCTGCCCTTGTGATAGTGGCCGCCCTGAGTTGGAGGCCCGGTAGATCGGCTCGTCCGACAAATCATGTTGCGATCGCGATGCCTACGACGCAACCGGCTAGTACGCAGGTTGCGGCAAGTGGCGAGCCACGCGAAGTTCGCTTGCAGGCGGGACACGCGCTGCGCAAGACGCGAAGACCTCGCGCAGTGGAGGCGGTAACGGCCGCCGCGCAACCCAAGCTTGAGCAGTTCCCTTCGCCGCAGCCGTTGAGCGAGCAGGAGCGGGCTTTAGCTCGGTACGTCAGCCAGTTTCCGCACGAGGCTGAGTTGATCGCGCGGGCGCAGGAGGAATACGAGAAGGAAATCCAGCAGCTCATGAAAAACGCAAGTGGCCACACCGAAGGAGGCGATTCCGATGAAAAAGAAAGATGAGGCGATTACGATGCGAAAAACAATTGCAGTATGGATTCTAGCAATAATGGTAACGCTGTGGTTCGTCCCGAGGCTGGCCGAAGCGCAGGAGGGATCCAAAGAAAACAGCGGGACCCAATCCGAAAAGGCAAAACCAGTTCGGCCTTATCGTCTGGATTTTGCGTTTAATGAAGTGGCGGAAGGAAAAAACGTCAACACACGTCACTACTCCATGAACTTGACGCCCCCCGGCAGCGACGAAATAAAAATCGGCACGAAGGTTCCGATCATCGCGAGCTCAGGCGCGAGCTCGCCCACTCAGTACCAATATATGGACGTCGGTACACAGATTTGGGCGCAACTTCGGGATCAGGGCGATGACTTGGTCTTGGCGGTCAGGGCCGAAGTCAGCAATCTGGATATGGAAACCGGGGAGCACGCTGGGACTGCACAAGCGCCGGTGGTTCGGCAAATCAAGATTAGCGGTGACACCTTGGTGGTTACCGGAAAGGCAATCGTGATCGGCAGCGTGGACGATCCCAATTCGAAGCGCCAGTTTCAGCTGGAAGTGACGATGACGAAGCTGAGGTGAGGAAGAATTGATGATTGGGCGATTGATGATTGGGTGATTGAAAATCAAAAGCGGGCAGCACGGGCCGTTCAATCAACAATCATCAATCTTCAATCAGCAATCGTTGTAACGGCGCCGCCCCGGTTCGTGCCCGAGCTTTTGGCTATGCCCCCGTGGAGGGGGAAGGGTCAGCGATCCGGCACTGGCGGCGCCTCAGTTTGTCTATCGGCAATTCTTGCCGCCTCTTGAAAAATTTCGACAAACATTTTGCGGGTGAGCTTGCCGGTCTGGGTGTTCTGGTTCGACGGATGATAGGACGCCAGCAGTACCTTGCCGTCCGGCATGCGGTAACTGGCGCCGTGTTTGAAGGCATAGGCCTTTTTGCCGGCTAGCGCGCCCTGGCGCTTCAGATAGTTCAAATAGGCGTCGAAGCCGATCTTTCCCAGCGCGACGACCACCTTCACATCTTCTAATCCTGCCAGTTCGCGATCGAGAAATGACGAGCACGCGGCAAGTTCCTGCGGCAGCGGCTTGTTGTCGGGAGGGGCGCAGCGGACGGCGGCGGTAATGTAGAGATCGTTCAGCTTCATGCCATCGTTGCGGTCGATGGCGTGTGGGCTGGCTGGCGAATCCGGTTTCGTACAAGACGGGATACATGAAGTTGCCGGAAGCGTCGCCGGTGAAGGGGCGTCCAGTGCGGTTGGAGCCGTGAGCGCCGGGCGCGAGGCCCATGACCAGCACGCGCGCGTGAGGATCGCCGAATCCAGGCACGGGCTTGCCCCAATAATCCCAGCTGAGGTAGGCGCGGCGCTTCACGCGCGCGACCTCTTCGCGGTAGGCGACAAGCCGCGGGCAGCGGGTGCAGGCTTCGACTTCGCGGTTGAGGATGGTGAGCCAGGACATCGGGATGTTCGTCGTTGGTCGTTCGTCGTTGGTCGTTCGTCGTTCGTCGTTGAAGTTATTACATCACATGCGGTAGAGACATTGCTGGCAAGGTCTCTACGAATTCCGTTTCTGGGCCAACGACTAACGACGAACGACCAACGACGGTCCTGATCGTTTGACGGTGCTCTCCCTTAGTCTTTACACTCAACATGAACGGCGTGTGAACAGGCAAGCCGAAAGGGCAAACGTGAGTCTCAGTCAAACACTGGACGCGAAGAACAAAGACGGCGTCAAACGCGAGATTTCGGTGGAAATTCCGGCCGATGAAGTGGCTCGCGAGATGGAAAAAATCGTCCAGAAATATCAGAAGGTGGCGCGGCTGCCGGGCTTTCGCTCGGGGCATGTGCCGGCGTCCATTATCAAGCAACGCTTTAAGGAAGATTTGAAGAGCGACGTGGTTGAGGCGCTGGTGCCGCGATATTTCCGCAAAGAGGCGGAAAAGCAGGGGATGATTCCGGTGTCGCAGCCGCAAGTCACCGACCTGCACATTCATGACGGCGAACCGCTGCGCTTCAAGGCCAGCTTCGAAGTGCTGCCGGAGATTCCGGTCGAAGGCTACAAGGAACTGCGCGCCGATCATCCCGAGATCGTGGTGAAGGACGAGGAAGTGGAAGAAGCGGTGAACAGCGTGCGCGAGCAGCACGCGACCTACACGTCGGTGGAAGGGCGTCCGCTGGCCGAGGGCGACTTCGCGCAGTCGTCGATGGATGGCAAGCCCAAAGACGGCGACGACCAGACTCAGCCCGTGCACATGGATGAAGTGCTGATCGAAATCGGCGGCAAGAATACGGTGCCGGAGTTCACCGAAAATCTGCGCGGGGCCAATGCCGGCGACGACTCGCGAGTTTGAAGTGAAGTATCCCGAGGACGTGAACGACAAGCGGCTGGCGGGCAAGACATTCGTCTACACGGTGAAGATACAGGCCATCAAGCAGAAGAACTTGCCGGAACTGAATGACGATTTCGCCAAGGAACTGGGCGAGTTCACCAGCCTCGACCAGGTGCGCAAACAGATTCGCGAGAACATGCAGGCGGAACGCAAGCACGACGCCGAGCGCGAAGCCAAAGACAAGCTGGTGGCGGAACTGGTGAAGCGCAACGATTTCGAAGTGCCGGAGTCGCTGGTCGACCGGCAAATCGATCTGCGGCTGGAACGCGGCCTGCGCGCGCTGGCGGCGCAGGGCATGAAGATGGAAGACTTGAAAAAAATGGACCTGCCGCGGTTGCGGGCGGGCCAGCGGGACCAGGCGGTGCAGGATGTGAAGTCGTCGTTGTTACTGGAACGCATTGCGGATCTGGAAAAAATCGAGGTGGGCGAGGACGAATTGAATCACGAGATTGACAGCCCTCGCCCAACAGACCAAACAGACTCCGGAAGCGGTCCGCGCTCGTTTGACACAGGATGGGGGCCTCGATAGAATCCGAAACAGAATCCGCAGCGAAAAGACCCTCGAATTTCTGTATCACCAGTCCGCGTAATTCAAATGAACGCGGACCTTTTCCGACCCTCCCCATGCAAGCAAGCAGTTGCGTCGGGGCGGAGTGTGGCAGGTGAAAATTGAAGACGAATGACTGGCAAAAAAATGACCCGCAAATGATGCTGGTACCGATGGTCATCGAGCAGACCGGGCGGGGCGAACGCGCCTACGACATTTATTCCCGGCTGCTGCGCGACAACATTATCTTCATCGGCACGCCGATTGACGACAACATCGCCAACCTGGTGATTGCCCAAATGTTGTTTCTGGCTCAGGAAGATCCGGAGAAAGACATCCAGCTTTACATCAACTCTCCCGGCGGCTCGATCACGGCTGGCATGGCGATTTACGACACCATGCAGTACGTGAAGAACGACGTGATGACGCTGTGCGTGGGACAGGCGGCGTCGATGGCGGCGTTACTTTTGGCATCAGGCGAATCGAAAAAGAGGTTGGCACTTCCGAATTCGCGGATTCTAATACATCAGCCGTCTATGGGAGGATTGTCGGGACAAGCCACCGATATTGACATCCACGCCCGGGAAATCCTGCGCATGCGCGAGATTACAAACCAGTTACTGTCGAAGCACAGCGGGCAGAAGCTGGACAAAGTGGAAAAGGACGTGGAGCGCGACTTCATTATGAACGCGCAGCAGGCTAAGGAATACGGAATCATAGACGATATCATCTATAAGACGGCAAAAGCGGTATGATCTGCCTTCGCGCCTGACGGAAATGGACGCCGGCGAGCGGCGGTGGCCGAGAGACGCCGGGTTTCAGTCATGCTGTCGAAATAGCGGTCGAACAAGGAGTAGAGCCGAGTGAAAACCAAATCGGGCTCGGACGAGATATCTGCGCTGTTCGTTCTGCCATAAATCGCAGGACGCTGTAGCTAAACTGATCTCGTCGCCCAGCGATTATCCGCGCGCCTACATTTGCGACGAGTGCGTGGCGGTCTGCAACTCGATTCTGGAAGACGACCGCACGGCCACTCCTCCCAGCAGCACGCCCAACCAGTTGCCCAAGCCGCAGGAGGTGAAAACCTTCCTCGACGAGTACGTGATTGGGCAGGAGCAGACCAAGAAGAAGCTGGCGGTGGCGGTTTACAACCACTACAAGCGGATCTTCATGAATCGCCAGAAGACGGGCGACGGGATCGAACTGACCAAGTCGAACATCATGCTGATCGGGCCGACTGGCACGGGCAAGACGCTGCTGGCGCAGACGCTGGCGCGCATGCTGGACGTGCCCTTCGCCATTGTCGACGCCACCACGCTGACCGAGGCGGGATACGTTGGCGAGGACGTCGAGAACATCATTCTGAAGCTGCTGCAGGCGGCCGACGGCGATGTGAGCCGCACCCAGACGGCATCATCTACATCGATGAAGTCGACAAGATCGGGCGGAAGGACGAGAATCCGTCGATTACGCGCGACGTTTCCGGCGAAGGCGTGCAGCAGGCGCTGCTGAAGATTCTGGAAGGCACGATTGCCAATGTTCCGCCGCAGGGCGGACGCAAGCATCCGCACCAGGAATTCACTCCGGTCGACACGACCAATATTCTGTTCATCTGCGGCGGAGCGTTTGTCGGGCTCGACAAGATCATTGCCCGCCGGATGGGCAAGAAATCGCTCGGATTCCGCAGTGGCGACGCGGCGGACAAAGAAGATGCTGGCTACTTCGAAAAAGCGTAGCGCAGGAACTGCTGACCGAGATCCAGCCGGAAGACCTGATCAAGTTCGGACTGATCCCCGAATTCGTCGGACGCTTGCCGGTGGTTGGCATGCTCGAAGATCTGGACGAGTTCGCGCTGATCGAAATCCTGACCCGGCCGAAGAATGCGATCGTCAAGCAATACCAGCGGCTGTTTGAGTTCGAGAATGTGCGGCTGAAGTTCAACGATGAGGCGTTGCGGGCCATCGCACGCCAGGCCATGGCGCGCAAGGTGGGGGCGCGCGGGCTGCGCATGATTCTGGAAGAGCTCATGCTCGACCTGATGTTCAACCTGCCGAGCCAGAAGAAGTTGAAAGAATTTGAAGTGACGCGGGAAATGGTGGAAAAACGGAGCGCTACGTTCACCACCGTGATGGAAAAAGCAGGGTAGGAGCTTTACGGCGTTAGGAGTAACCCGAGCTGCGGGGCACCGCAGGCATAGACGTTGCCACCAACGTCTCTACGACAAGGGTCGCCGGAACAGAGTAGAATCATTCTAGCTGTGGCTTGTTATTGTTGGCCATCATCCCAGGGGAGAATCTGTGACCACATCCAAGGAAAAGTTCGAATCCAAGAAGCTGCCCATGATGCCCATTCGGGACGTGGTCATCTTCCCTTTCATGATGACGCCATTCGTGGTGGGCCGCGAATCGAGCGTGCGCGCGCTGGAAGAGGCGCTGGCGGCGGACAAGAAGATCTTCCTGGCGACGCAGCACGATGCCTCCATCGATGAACCCAAAGCCAACGAGATCTACCAGGTCGGCACGATCGTCAACATCGTGCAGAGCCTGAAGCTGCCCGACGGCAACATCAAGGTGCTGGTCGAAGGCGTGGAGCGCGGCAAGATTCTGCAGGTGGTCGACACCGACGGCTACATGCAGGCCACGGTGCGGGTCGCGCGCTATGCGACCGAGAGCAACCCGGCGCTCGAAGCGGGCATGCAGCGCGTGACCACGCTGTTCGAGCAGTACGTGAAGCTGTGCCAGGCGCTGAACTACGAGACCATGATTTCGGCCGTGCGCATGGAAGATCCGGCCAAGCTGACCGATATGATCTCGGCCAACCTGCAGCTCTCGATCGAAGAGAAGCAGGAACTGCTGGAGATTTTCGATCCCGCCGAGCGCTTGACGCGCATCGCCGACGTGCTCGACATCGAAATCGAAAAGCTGAACATGGACCGCACCATCCAGTCGCGCGTGAAGCGCCAGATGGAGAAGGCGCAAAAAGAGTATTACCTCAACGAGAAGATCAAGGCCATCCAGAAGGAACTGGGCCGCGGCGAAAAGAGCGAGTTCGACGAACTGAAGAAGAAGATCGAATCCGCGGGCATGCCGAAGGACGTGAAGGACAAGGCCCTGCAGGAACTGAAGAAGCTGGAAGCGATGCCGCCGATGTCGGCGGAGTCGACGGTTTCGCGCAACTATCTCGACTGGCTGCTGGCGGTGCCGTGGAAGAAGCGGTCGAAGGAAATCCGCAATATTTCGCGCGCGGAAAAAGTTCTGAACGAAGATCACTACGGGCTGGAGAAGATCAAGGAGCGCATCCTTGAATTTCTCGCGGTGCGGCAGTTGGTGAAGAATCCCAAGGGCTCGATCCTGTGCTTCGTCGGGCCTCCGGGCGTGGGCAAGACTTCGCTGGGCATGTCGATTGCCAAGGCGACGGGACGCAAGTTTGTGCGCATGTCGCTGGGCGGCGTGCGCGATGAGGCCGAGATTCGCGGCCACCGCCGCACCTACATCGGCGCGCTGCCGGGGCAGATTATCCAGATGATGAAGAAGGCGGGCACGAAGAACCCGGTCTTCATGCTGGATGAAGTCGACAAGATGTCGATGGACTTCCGCGGCGATCCGTCGGCGGCGCTGCTGGAAGTGCTCGATCCCGAACAGAATTTCATGTTCGTCGATCACTATCTCGACGTGGAATACGACCTGTCGCAGGTGTTCTTCGTGGCCACCGCGAACGTGATGCACACCATTCCGCCGGCGCTGCAGGACCGCATGGAAGTGCTGCGGCTGCACGGCTACACCGAGCAGGAGAAAGTCGAAATCGCGAAGCAGTTCCTGGTGAAGAAGCAGATGCTGGCCGGCCGGCCTGTCGGAAAAGAACATCAAGTTCACCGACGAAGCCATCACCGGCGCTGATCCGCTCCTACACGCGCGAAGCGGGCGTGCGCAACCTGGAGCGCGAGATCGGCAACGTCTGCCGCAAGGTTGCGCGCAAGGTGGTCAAGGAAGGCGAGAACTACAACGATCACGGTCACCGGCGAGAACGTGAACGACTTCCTGGGCGTGATCAAGTTCCGCGACACGCTGGCGCACGAGAAGAGCGAAGTCGGCCTGGTTACCGGCCTGGCCTGGACCGAAGTCGGTGGCTCGATCCTGAGCACCGAGGCGAGCGTGGTCGACGGCAAAGGCAAGCTGACGCTGACCGGCAAACTCGGCGACGTGATGCAGGAATCGGCGCAGGCGGCCATGTCGTACGTTCGCTCGCGGGCGCAGCGGCTCGGCCTGACGCCGCGATTTCTATCGCAATCTCGATCTGCACGTGCACGTGCCCGAGGGCGCGATTCCGAAAGACGGGCCATCGGCCGGCATCACCATCGCCACGGCGATTTCCAGCGCGCTGAGCAAGATTCCGGTGCGGCGCGATATGGCGATGACGGGCGAGATCACGCTGCGCGGCAAGGTTCTGCCCATCGGCGGCCTGAAGGAAAAACTGCTGGCGGCGCATCGTGCCGGGACTCTTCGAAGTGATTCTGCCCAAGGACAACGAAAAGGACGTGGCGGAAGTTCCGGAAAATCTGCGCAATGCCATGAAGCTGCATTTCGTCGATACCATGGACCAGGTGCTGCAGATCGCGCTCGAATCGCCGCTGCCAAAGTTCGATGAAGAAGCGGCCGTGCAGCCGATCGCGCCGCTGACTTCCAGCACCGGCGATAGTCCTGCAGCCCACCAGTAAAAGAAGTCAGTGATCAGTTGCCAGTCTTGAACCTTCCAACATGAATGCGCCACTAGTACGGTTGCGTGATTCATGGCTCATTCGAATCGGTTCCGGTATTATCGCCTCAGTACTCACAATCGTTCTCGCGTTCGCTCTGGCATACAAGGTGTGGAACTACGACCCTCCTGTTGGACCAGCAGGAATTTGGGCATTCCTCTGGATCATTGCAGGATTTCTCTTTATCTTGGTGGGTGTAGGCCAGACGCTCGTCCGACGGCGGCGTCGCGGGGAATCGTAAACATGCCGAACCAGAGCCAGATTTTTTTTGAGAACGAACCGGAATTGCCGGTTGAGGCGGCGCATCCGCGCACCACGGGAATTCTTCCTTCGCAGGAAATCAGCAACCTCATCGCGCGCGGGCAGATCAGCGCCTCGCAGCCGATCGAGCCGGAGCATATTCAGCCGGCGAGCCTCGACTTGCGGTTGGGCGACATGGCGCACCGCGTGCGCGCCAGCTTTCTGCCGGGGCCGAAGAGCACGGTCGAATCGAAGATCAAAGACTTGCGCATGGCGCGAGTCGACCTGACGGCCGCGCCGGTTTTCGAAAAGGATTGCGTTTACATCATTCCGCTGCTGGAAGAGTTGAACCTGCCGGAAAACATTTCCGGCAAGGCAAATCCGAAGAGCACGACCGGGCGCCTCGACATTTTCACGCGCCTGATTACCGACTATGGCACGGAGTTCGACAGCGTGCCTGCGGGATACAAAGGCAAGCTCTACGCAGAGGTTGTGTCGCGCACTTTTACCGTGTCGGTGCGGGCGGGGATGCGGCTCAGCCAGTTGCGCTTTGTGCAGGGCAATCCGCGGTCGGGCGACAACATGATCAAAGGGCTGGATCATGAAGAGCCGCTCGTCTATATGGACGAGAGCAGTCCGGTGAAGGCGCAGTTGCAGCGCGGGTTGCGGGTGACGGTGAATCTAGAGGCTGCGGAGCCGAACGAGATCGTGGCTTATAAGGCGAAGCGCTACGCTCCGGTAATTGAACTGGACCGGATCAACCATTATTCGACCGAAGAATTTTGGGAAGTGACGCGACAGAACGCGAATAAGAATTTAATTCTTGAGCCGGGTGATTTTTATATTCTGGCTTCGCGGGAACGGGTGCGGGTGCCTCCGGATTACGCGGCGGAGATGGTGCCGTTCGATCCGGCTGATGGAGAATTCAGAATTCATTATGCGGGATTCTTCGATCCTGGCTTTGGATATGGTTCCAGTGAGATCAAAGGAACGCGTGCGGTGCTGGAAGTTCGCGCGCACGAAGTGCCGTTTCTAATCGAGCACGGGCAACTCGTGGGCCGGCTGAACTACATGCACCTGCTGTCGCGGCCGGAGAAGATTTACGGCACGAATATTGGATCGTCCTACCAGCATCAGGCGCTCACCCTGAGCAAGCAGTTTCGTAGGAACAACCCCTCCTCGTAGAGATGGCCAGCGAGACGTTGCCAGCAACGTCTCTACGATTTTCGTGGAAAAAGCTCTTGACCGCGGAGTTCGCTGAGAAAGGCCGCTGAGAGCGCTGAGAAGGGCAAGATCAATGGCCTGTCTCAGCGCTCTCTGCGGCCTTTCTCAGCGGACTCCGCGGTTAGAATCTTCTTGCTGAGAGCGCTTGCCAACTTCTGGCTTGGCGTTGCAAACTTGGGCATGAGAGTTCTCTCGCGGTTTCTGATGTCGGCAACCGATGCGGCGCAATTCCCTGCCCCGAGCCTGCCGGAGATCGCATTCCTTGGGCGCTCCAACGTGGGCAAATCGAGCGTGATCAATTCTCTGTTGGGCGACAAGGTGGCGCGCACCAGTTCCACACCGGGCCGCACCCGCAGCATTAATTTTTTCGAGATCCGGTGGCCGGGAAAGCCGCGTCCCGAGCTGATTTTCGCTGACCTGCCGGGCTATGGCTATGCGAAGATTTCGCGCGAGATTTCGCAGGAGTGGCCCAAGTTCATTGAACCTTACCTCAACGAGCGCTCGACGCTGGCGTTGTGCATTGCGCTGGTGGACGCGAACGTTCCTCCGCAACAAAGCGACCGGCAGTTGCTGGATTTTCTCAGCGCCTCGGGCCGTAAGTTTTTGCTGGTCGCGACAAAAAGCGACAAGCTGTCGAACAATCAATTGAATAATGCCCTGCGAACTCTGGCGCAGGAGTATCCCGCGGCGCAACTGCTTCCCTACTCCGCAAAAACGGCAGCAGGCCGCGAGGAATTGTGGAAGCAGATCCGGGAAGCCGGGCAGCAAGTGGAGGCCGAGACAGCATCGTCGGAGAACGGCTTCAATTAGAATTTTCTCAGCCACCCATTCGCACGCGGTTTTAATGGTTCGCCCGATTTTTCCGATAGAGAGATGAGAGTGCTGTTCGGAATAACATGGCGGAAGAAACCAACGGGGGCGTAGCGTATCTGAAGGCCCTGAAACAGTCGGACGTGCCGGCGGAGGCCAGTGCAGCGGGAGCGGCGCGGGCGCGCCAGGCTAGCGCGGAAACTCTCGGCGTGAGCGGTGAAGACGTCAATGGTTCATTGCCAGGCAGGGAGAAGCGGCACAGCAAGCGCTACAAATGCGAAGGCAGCGCCGAACTGCACCCCGACAACAGCGACGTGCGAACATGGGCTTCGTTCCAGGATGTGAGCATGCACGGCTGTTATGTAGAAACGCAGGCTACCTACCCTGTGGGAACCATACTGGGCATGAAACTGGAGGCTGGCGGGGTTCGAGTGGAGGCCCGGGGCGAGGTACGGGTGAACTATCCGTACCTGGGCATGGGAATTGCCTTCCAGGAAATGTCGGAGGAGAACCGGGCGCAGCTGAAAACATTGCTCGGCACAATTTCCCGGACGACGGTGGTGATGGGATCGCGGGCGGCGTCCTCACTGTCTGGAAGTGATGTAACCGGAGCGGGAGTTCCGATTGCAAATCCTGCGACGGCACTGCGCGCATTGACTGACTTCTTCGAAAACCGCCAGATGCTGATGCGGGATGACTTTCTGAAAATACTTCGCGAGAGCCAGGACACGAAGAACAGCCGCTGAATGTCTGCTTCACGCTTTTATGAGCAGTTCTCTGTTGGGTAAGCGATTCCCTTCCGCTTCAGTTACCAAAAGATGATCGCGCCTCGCCGGAAATCTCTCTGGTTGGTTATGATGAAGAGGCATGGCACTCTATCTGATTACGGGCATTGGCGGCTTCATTGGGTCCTCGCTGGCGCGGGCGCTGCTTTCGCGGGGCGAACAAGTGCGGGGCGTTGACAACTTTTCCACCGGCAACAAAGAAAACATAGCAGACCTATTGGATCGAATTGATTTTCGGGAGGGCGACATCGTCGACCTGGACGCGATGCGCAAGGCGTGCGCCGGGGTCGACTTCGTGCTGCATCAGGCCGCGATTCCTTCTGTGCCGAAATCGGTGCTCGACCCGCTGGGCAGTAACCGGGCGAACATTGACGGGACGGTCAACGTGTTGGTGGCGGCGCGCGACGCCAAGATAAAGCGCGTAGTGTATGCGGCATCGTCGTCGGCATACGGCGACACGCCCACGCTGCCGAAACATGAGGGCATGAAGCCCGATCCGATTTCGCCCTACGCCGTGGCCAAGCTGGCGAGCGAGCAGTACATGATTTCGTTTTACCGCTGCTACCAACTGGAGACGGTTTCTTTGCGTTACTTCAATATTTTTGGGCCGCGGCAGGATCCATCGTCGCCTTACTCGGGCGTGCTGGCGAAGTTTATTACGGCGATGCTGCGCGGCGAGCAGCCCGCCATCTATGGAGATGGCGAGCAGAGCCGCGATTTCACCTACATCGATAACGCGGTTGAGGCGAATCTACTGGCCTGCAAAGCGCCTGCGGACAAGGCGGCGGGACAGATGTTTAACGTAGCGACTGGGCGCAGAGTTACCTTGAACGAAACTTTCCAGTTGCTGCAAGGGATGACTTCGTATCGGGGCACGCCGAAGTATGGAGAAGAGCGGGCGGGGGACATCAAGCATTCGCTGGCAGATATTTCGAAGGCGGAAGCCGGCCTGGGCTACAAACCGAAAGTGGATTTTGAGGATGGCCTGCGGCGCACGGTGGAGTGGTACCGCGAAAGTAGCATTGCGAAAGGCTGAACGAAAGAAAGGCGGAGCGCGGGCAGATGATCTCGCACTCCGGCTGCTTGATTTTTGGCTTAGAGTTTCTCGAAAAATTCACAGGCCGAGCACGAGATGTAAACCCCGCCCGGGATGTTGCGTTCGCGGTCTTTTACCCGCTTGACGATGCGCGTGGCTTTGCCGCACTTAGGGCAATCGGTGCTCTTGGTGGTGTCCATGACCTTTTTGCGGTCTGCTGTTTTTGCGATCTTGGCGCCTACTGCCATGATTGATTTCTCCTGGTCTTGCGATTTTTGCGCAGCGTACTCCGCTCGGTTGCGCGGATGCTGGTGGATGGTGTTTTCGAAGTCTACCCGGGCCTGCGGGAATCCACTGTGGAAGCTGCGGCTTGACTCTCTTCCGTCGTTGTTAATTTTACAGTAAGGTTGTGCCGGCTGTCGAAACCATATCACCACTAAGTGGCACGAAGGATCACGAAGGAAGTCATTGCGGACTCGGCGCCGGTGGCTGCCGCTGTTGCCGCACCCGGCTGAAGCACCGATCAACGAGGCCTTCGACTGCGCTAAGAATGGCAGGGCTTCCGCGACGCGACTTCGCTGACTACGACGGATCTTCCGCCGCCGCAGCTCGCTCTCGATTGCACAATCCCCCCACGCTTCTGGTTTGACCTCGCTTCCCTGGCCCTGCTACCGTCATATGTTTGCCCTCCAGCGTAGAGCCGATCCTGTGGCCGGCAAACAGCTTTTCCCGCATTCGACACAGGATCTGGATTCATTTCATCAGGAGGCACCATGCCTGCCATTAAATTTCGCGGCGTCGATTTTCTGCAATACGATTCGCTGCTGACGGAAGAAGAACGCCTGGTGCGCGACACTACACGCCAGTTCATTGAAGACAACCTGATTCCTATTATTGAAGAATGCAATCGCGCGGGACGATTTCCGCGCGAACTTGTCAAACCCATGGCCGAGCTGGGATTTTTCGGGGCATCGCTGAAGGGCTACGGCTGCGCCGGCATGGGCAACGTGGAGTACGGGCTGATGACGCAGGAATTGGAGCGCGGCGACTCGGGGGTGCGCAGTTTTGTGAGCGTGCAGTCGGGGCTGTGCATGTATCCGATTTATGAGTTCGGCAGCGACGAGCAGAAGGAGAGGTGGCTGCCTGCCTATGCAAAAAGGAGAGAAGCTTGGCTGCTTCGGGTTGACGGAGCCCGATTTCGGATCCAATCCAGGCGGCATGCGAACGCGCGCGAAAAAAGTCGGAAACGAATATGTGATTAACGGCGAGAAGATGTGGATCACGTCGGGCACGATTGCGGACGTGGCGATCATCTGGGCGAAAGTTGAGAACGAGAAAGACCGCATTCGCGGATTTCTGGTGGAGACCGACCGGCCGGGCTTCAAGGCCGATGACATTCACGGCAAGTGGTCGCTGCGGGCGTCGGTGACGTCGGGGCTGTCGCTGCAGGATGTGCATGTACCGGAGGCGAACCTGCTGGCCGAAGACGGGCGGGCTGAAGTCTCCGCTGATGTGCCTGAACCAGGCGCGGTATGGCATTGCGTGGGGCGCGCTGGGCGCGGCCATGGCGTGCTACGACTGCGCGCTGCAATATTCATTACTGCGCAAGCAGTGGCGCGATCAGCCGATCGCGTCGCATCAGTTGGTGCAGGACAAGCTCACGTGGATGATCAGCGAAATCACGAAGGCACAGTTGCTGGTGCTGCAGGTGGGCCGACTGAAAGACGCGGGAAAAATCGAGCCGCAACATATTTCCATGGCCAAGCGCAACAATGTGTGGATGGCGCTGGAGTGCGCGCGGCTGTCGCGCGACATTCTGGGAGCGAACGGAGTGGCGGACGATTATCCGATCATGCGGCACATGATGAACCTGGAATCGGTGAAGACCTACGAAGGAACGCACGACGTGCACTCGCTGATCATAGGACAGAGCGTGACGGGGATCGACGCGTTCTAGCAGATCGTTTCGGGCATCTTGACAACTTCGTTCGACAAACTTTGTCGAGCGCGGACGCGGTCGGAAAGTGGACTGTCTTTAACATCAAAGGAAACCGATACCGCCTGGTCGCAGAAATCAACTATCTGTTTGGCCGGGTCTATATCCGCCATGTTTTGACGCATGCCGAGTATGATCGGGGAGGGTGGAAACGATGAGCGCAAGCGCCGCCAGATCGGAATATGCTTCTCTGCTGCGTAGCACCTTGCCCACGGTGATTCGCACTGAAGCGGAGAACGAACGCCATATTGCCATGCTCGAAGCACTGGACCACAAGGGCGGCCGCATGAGTGCGGCCGAACGCCGCATGGCGGAACTGTTGACGCTGCTCATCGAAGATTTTGAAGAGAAGCATTATGCACTCAAGCCGTCCAGCCCCATCGAGGTTCTGAACGAATTGATGCTGGCCAACAATCTGAAGCAGAAAGATCTTCTGGACGTTTTCGGGACACCGAGCATCGCGTCGGAAGTGTTGAACGGAAAGCGGAGACTAAACGCTGAGCATATCCGCAGGTTGAGCCGGCGGTTTAGAGTGTCGCCTGAAGTATTCTTTTAAGAACCAGCCTCCGCAGACACCTCCCAAGAAGAGGGCGCATTCTTCGCTGTTGGCTCCTTGCGAATCGCCGGATAGCTTGTCGCATCCTATAAGCTGACTGTTCCCCATGACGGCAGAGAAGCAACGGCGAGTGGCGACCGCGGCTGGTTTTTTGTTGGGCGTGTTGGCGTGCCTGGATGTATTGCGCGACGACAGAGTTTTGTGGCCGCCGGATGCGCTTTGGGCCTCGCTCGGTAGTCCGCAGCATCTTAAACTTGGCATGGGAATCGCACTGATTCTCCTTTCGCTGCTGGGTTCAGTTCTGTGGCGCAACAATTGAAGAGTTTGCCGGCCCTACCTCACTCGTAGATCTCTTCCAGCAATTCGTAAGCGCGACGGAGGAAATCGTGGCAGAGACGCGAAGTACTAAACCGCAGAAACTTCCCCCGTTCTGTCTCTAAAATCACGGAGCACTGCCGACATCAGCCGAAGCTCTTGACCGCGGAGAACGCTGAGTACGGCCGCGGAGATCGCGGAGAAGGGCATTAAGGGATTTATCTGGACCGGTCGGTTTTTCTTTGCTAGGCGGTCGGTTTGTCAGCCTGGGGCTCGATTGCGAGGAAATCTTCAGCGAAGCGGCGGGCGTAAGCTTCCAGCAGGCGCGGAACGCGCTGCGGATCGGGCGATCGTAAGACCAGCCCGGCGTGATGGTGGCGCTTGATGCGGAGATAGACTTCCGGGTCGTTATAGGCCGAGGTGTCGGGATCGGCCTGGCGAGCCAGAGAAAGAATGATGCCCGCATATTCTTCGCGCAGTAGCGGGAGATGGTAGCTGCCGTCTTCGCCGGCGACTTCGATGCGAGCCCATTCGCGCCACAGATTGATTCCGGTGGCGGCTTCGACCATCTCGTTGATGTAGGCGCCGCCGACGCGGGCCGCGCATTCTAGAAAATAAAAGTGACCGTCGTCGTGAGCGCGAATAAATTCCGCGTGGGCGACGCCGCGCAGCAGTCCGAGAGCGGAAAGCAGGTCGCGGTTGATCGCGCGGAGTGCGGAATCTTCGTCGCCGCCGCGGGGCAGGGTAAATGTCGTGAAAATTCCACCGCCTTGAGCCACATTCATGGGCGGCTTGCCGTACTTGCTGACGTTGGCAAATACGACTTCGTTTTCTGACACGACGGAGTCGACGTGATAAACGTCGCCGGGAAGAAATTTCTCCAGCAGGAAAGAAGATTGCTTGTCGCCGAGTTGATCGAGCAACGGCCACAGTTCGGCGGGGGCGTGGATTTTTTTGATGCCGATCGCCGAAGCTTCCTGACGCGGCTTGAGCACCCACGGTCCGGGGACGTGATCGAGGTAATAGCGAATGTCGTGCGTGATTCACGACGGGAACGAAATCGGGCACGCGCACATGGCGATCGAGGGCGCGCATGCGCATGGCCAGCTTGTCGCGAAAATAACGCATGGTGGTGAGACCCATGCCGGGGATGCGCAGGTGTTCGCGCAAAGTGGCGGCGGTTTCCATGTCGAATTCGTCGAGCGCGACGATGCGGTCGATTTTGTGGTTACGCGCCAGGTGGGTGACGGCTTGCACGATGTCGCGAGGGCAATTTCTGCAGGCAGGTAAAAGGTGTCGTCGAGGATGTCGCGCGGCCAGTCGGCGTCGCGCAATTTTTCTGCGGTTAGAAGAATTACACGGCATCCCTGGCGCTTGCATTCGCGCATAAATTCCTGGCCTTTCTCGTAAGTGGTGATGCAAAGAAAAGTCAGGGGACGCGATTCGGGCATGGGCTTCAGGTCTTCCCGAGCGCGGCGGACAATGTCTTCTATCGCCGCTCAGGGATAGAGAGGATACCACGAAAGCAGCGGAGGCTTGGCAGAATGCGATGAAGAAAATCGATACTGCTTCTCGTGGTTTCCATTCTCTTTGCGATTGCGTTATAGTCTCAACCCGGCGCTGCAAGGCTGCATCCAAAGGCGCCGGGAGACATTTCAGAATGGTTACGCAGACTCGTCCGGAAGGCAAGGCACGAATTTTCGGGGAAAATATTGAGAGCGACCTGGCCTCGCGATTTTTGCGCGTGGTGGAAGTGGCCGCCATCGCATCTGCCCGCACCATGGGGCAAGGCGAACGCAAACTGAGCGACCAGGTGGCCACCGAGGCGATGCGCCGGACCATGGACAGCATTCCGATGCGCGGGACGATCGTGATTGGCGAAGGCGAGCGCGACGAGGCGCCCATGCTTTATATCGGCGAGAAAGTTGGCGCCGAGTTTCCCGATGGGACCGAAGTTCCGGAGGTCGATATCGCGGTCGATCCGCTGGAAGGTACGAACCTGTGCGCTACGGGCGCGCCCGGATCGATTACCGTGCTGGCTGCTTCGGAGCGCGGAGGGCTGCTGAATGCGCCGGATTGCTACATGGAGAAAATTGTCGTCGGACCATCGTGTAAGGATGCGGTCGAACTCGATGCGCCCGTAGCTGACAATTTGAAAAATATTGCCAAGCGGCTGGATCGCGACGTGGAGGATCTGGTCGTGATCGTGCTCGAACGGCCGCGGCACGAGAAATTGATTTCGGAAATACGGGCAGCCGGGGCGCGCATCCGGCTGATTGGCGATGGCGACCTTTCCGCGGGAATCGCCGCGGCCGTGATTGGGACGGGCGTGCACGCGGTGATGGGCTCGGGCGGCGCGCCGGAGGGCGTGATTACGGCCGCCGCGATCCGATGCCTGAACGGGTACATGCTGGGCCGGCTAGTAGTGAAGCCGGATCAGGAAGAGCGGTTGGCGCGGATGGGAATCAAGGATAAGAACCGCATCTATGAGGCGGAGGATCTGGCGCCGGGGAAGCAACTCATTTTTGCGGCGACGGGAGTTACAGACGGTTCGCTGATGAAGGGCGTGCGCTTCTTCGGCGAAGGCACGCGGACATCGTCGGTGATTTTGACTTTGCGCACGGGGAAGGTGCGGTTCGTGGAGAGCATTCATTTGGAGAAGGGGCCGGACGTGAAGGTGAGGTTCTCCTAGGTGTACGCCGATGCTTGACTCTTGCCTGGCAATCATCTAGACTATTCATCTAGGTTGATTTATGAAAAGTATTGGATTATTTGAAGCCAAGCAAAAGTTATCGGAATTGGTGGAACGAGCTAGCGAAGGAGAGCGCATCGGAATCACTCGGCGCGGAAAGCTAGCGGCTTATCTCGTGCCCGCTCACAACGAAGTAAGCCTGAAAGAGGCTTTTGAGCAGATCGACCGAATTCGGATGCGAGCCAAGCCCCTGCCGAAGGGCATGACAATTAAAGATCTGATCGAAGAAGGACGGCGTTGAATCGCTTTGTTCTGGACGCTTCGGTTGCGCTTGCCTGGTTTATAGATCGTCCGATAGCACCTTACGCTTTGCGAGTGCAGACAACTCTTGCTTGCCGGTGATCGGGCGGTGGTTCCACCGCTCTGGCGACTCGAGGTTGCGAATGGATTTATTGTCGCAGAGCGGCGAGGCGTTCTGACTTCAAGCGAAACTGCGCAGGCTCTGCAAATCTTTCAGATCGTGCTGGCCCAAGCCATCGAAGATAGCCAACAGTCTCTCCCTCTGCCGCGTGTTATTGCGACGGCCCGGCAATTTCAGCTGACGGCGATACGATGCCGAATATCTCGATACAGCAAGAACCCAGCAACTGCCGCTCGCCACTCTGGATCGGAAACTGCAAGAATCCGCAGCCAAAGCGGGAGTGCTGCTGTTGCGATAACGAACCCCTACTTCAGATACTCCGAATTTTTTTTCAGCTCTTCCGGAATCGGCGGGAATGGGGGCCATTCCTGCGAGTAGCCCTTCAGCAGTGGCGTGGCCACTTCGGAGCGGAGCGTACCGTCGTGCACGGTGAACTTGTGCTGATGTCCGGCGGAATATCCTTCCCACAAGCAGACGCCGGCGTAGGCGCCATCTTTGCGCAGGATGTAAAACGTCATGTCCATGAAGCGCAGCTTGTTCGTGTCGTTGTTGTAGTTGCGCACGATGCGTTTGAGCGCGTCCATGCCCGCCTCTTGCGGCGACATGCCGTGGCGCATGTTTTCGACGATGGTGTGAGCGCCGACAACTTTGATATTTTCTTCGCCGGATCCGGTGGCGCCAGCGGAGCCTACGTCCTGATCGGTGTAGCAGCCGGCACCGATGATGGGCGAATCGCCGCACCGGCCGGGCAGTTTGAAGGCTAAGCCGCTGGTTGTGGTGATGCCAGACATTTCTCCTTTCTCGTTGAGCACCGAGCAGTGGATGGTGCCGGTGGGAGGAAATAGTACGCGGCGCACGGCGGCCAGTTGGAACTCGGGCGCGATCCCCAGGTCGGCGGCGCGCTGCTGCAGTTGTTGAATCTTTTCCCGCAAGACTTCGGCGTGAGGCCGGCCCGAGCCGGGCTCGGGCGCCTTCCAGTTTGGATCGGCGATGCCGGGACCCCACCAGTCGCGATCCGAATTGAATTGCTTCCAGAGAATCCAGATTTTTCGCGAGTGCTCGGTGAGCAGATTCTCTCGCGGAAAACCCATGTCGACGGCGAATCGTTCGGCACCCTCGCCGACCAGCATGACGTGGCCGGTGTGCTCCATGACGGCCTTGCAAACCATGGAAACATTCTTGATGTTGCGCACCGCCCCCACCGACCCGGCGCGGCGAGTGGGGCCGTGCATGCAGCAGGCGTCGAGTTCGACTACGCATTCTTCGTTGGGAAGGCCGCCCAGCCCCACGCTGTCGTCGTTGGGATCGTTTTCAGGACCTTTCACCACGCGGACGCCGGCCTCGAGCGTATCGCCGCCGCTTTTGAGAAAAGCGTACGCGGCTTCGACGTAGGCGTAGCCGTTGTTGGCGCAGAGAATGATTGGGCGTTTCGGGGAATCGGCCTGAGAAGCTTGTCCCTCGCGGCTTTTTGCGGGTTCTGCAGGAGTTTCGGCGCGCGCCCCTACCCCGGCGGCGACGGCTCCCAGCACTGAAGTCTTCACGAAATCACGGCGCGAAACTGTCACGAACCCTCCTGAATGGACGCTTGCGATCGCGTCTCTACCGCGCGCTTTCCTGGCAAAGCGGGAAGCATACCACGACGTGACGCGCGATTCCTATTGCGGCGCACGTACGGCAGAACATTGAGGATCAACAGAAAGGGCGTGAACTGACTCCACGGCCCTTGTTCTGCGCAGTTGTGAACTCCGCCTCAGCGACTGGCGTAACGCCGCAGGCGGCCGGGATAAGCTGCCCCCGCTTTTTCCAGTTCATCGGCGACTGTGGTGGAGATGGGCTGGACTTTTTCCGAACGGAAACGCAGCAGCGCGGCGATGTTGCCGACTTTGTCGAATTCCGGATCGTCCTTCACGTAAAAGGTTTCTATATCGCGGCGAATGACCCAGGGCAGGATGGCTTCGCCCACGTCGACGATTTCCTGCGTGGCCCGTCCGCAGGCCGGACAGTTACTGACGAGATGAGCGTCGATGTGGCCGCACGCCGAACATTCGACGGCATGGCCCTGAAGGTTTTCGCCGATTAAAAGAGTCTGCACTTCTCCCAACTCCAGCGAGCGCAAAACGCGGCGAAGGCCGGTCACGCCGCGCCCATTACTGCGCGCCTGACCCAGCGCCTGTTCCACTAACTCGCGGCGGCGGTCGCCTTGCCAGCGATCGGCGATGCGTTGGGCGTGCGTGCGAATTTCTTCGTCACTGATGTGGTTCAAATCGGCTCGGAAGTGGCCGATCAGGGCCTGGCTCACATAGGAATGCAACTGCGGCTCCAGCAAGGGGAGGTGAGCATCCTGGCAGGCAAGAATCCATTTTTCGAAGACGTCTTTTTCCAGCAGACTCTTCAACGAGTCGGCGACATTTTTGAAATGCTGGCGAGCCTCGTCCTCTACGCGGCGCTGAGCGTGGCCGCCGTCATATCCGGCGAAACCGTCGCCGCGACCGCGACGGGGCAGGGGATGAAATAAATCCTCGCGCTCGGTTAACTCGCCGAGTCGAAGATCGAAGATGCGAGCGCGGTGGCGGTCGACCAACACCACGCCGAGCAAGGGGGTTGCGCCCAGAAGTTGGGCGATGGGCTTGAGATGGAAGTGCCGATCGATGGAAAGCTGAGTCGCGGGCAGGTTGGCGGGCACCTCGTATTCGCGCCAGAGGTTTTGGGCGGAGCAGGCGAAGACGGCTTTGCCGTGGGTGCCGTTGCTGCGCAAATCGCCGGCCAGGTGCAGGATGCGGTCCATATCAGCGCGAGCGGATTCGTTGCGGCCCTGACTCTCCAGAGTGCGCAGAGCTTCGCGGGCCAAATCTTTGATCAGAATGGCGTCTTCTTTGTGAGCTTTGTTGCGCGGAGTGGATGGCTGAAAATAAAAAGTAACGGCAGAGGCATTGGGATCCTGAAATTCCGCTAATTCTCGGATTTGTTCGCGGGTAATACTCATGGACAATCTCCCCAAAATCAAATATGGATTAAGCGGCGCCGGTTGGAGCGAGGCGCCCCGGGAACTGTTTGGCCAGTCCCGGCGTTTTGCGTAAGTGGTCGCGCGCGGCAGAAACAAAGGTTAGAACTCGATCGGAAGAAACACCAGTGATGGCGACAATTTCTTCGACGCTAAAGCCTTCGACAGCGTGCAGAATGAAGGCCTCGCGCGGCCCTGGGCCGAGATCGCGCAGAGAAGAGGCGATCAGGCGAAGTAATTCATCTGAGGCCAGAATCTGCTCTGGAGTGGCAACGCGAGAGTCGGCAATTACGGTTGCACCGGTCATCGATTCATCGGGCTGATGGAATTGCAATTCCGATTCGTCGCTGGCTCTGACGTTGGGGCGGCGGGCGGAGTCTTCGAGAGGCCGAGCGTGCCCATTGCTCTCATCGCCGCGGCGAGAGTTCGTCGAGCGCGCGCAGCGCCAAGCGGTAGAGCCAGGGCTCAAGGGCGAGCCGTTCCGGCTTTTCTTGCCCTTCGGCGAGGGCGGCGGCGATGGTTTCGTCGATGACTTCTTCCTTGGAGACGCTGTCGGTCGCAATTGAATCCTGGGCTTCGCGGAAATAAATTTCGCGGTCGACAAAGCGCTCCAGGCGCGCCAGATTGACGTTCACGTAGGAGCGGACATCGTCGCCGGAAATGGTTGCAGGAAAAACGGCCGCCAGAGTTTGCTCAAACGGAACCTGCGGCACCGCGGCACCGGGGCGGGAAGTGTCGCCGCGCTTTCCGCGCTGCCACTTGTGCGAGGCACGGAGAATTTCCTTGTGCTTGTTGACCTGCTGCAGCAAGTCTTCGAACGCAGTTTTCACTGCGGTTCCGGCGGCTGGAGACGAGGACTGCACCGCCATTTGCCCTGAGGGCAAGCGCAGATTCAGCGACACGCTGACTTCGCGCGGCGAAATTTCCTCCACCATGCCCTTGAGGTGAATGAGTTCGGGCCGGAAAACCTGCAGACGTTTTTGCAGTTTTTCGATCTGATGTTGAATATCTTTTTCGACGGCGGGAATTTTATGAAGACGGTAGCTGAAGTGAACGTTCATAGCGCCTCGGCCTTGCTACGAAGTGCGCAACCAAGTGCTTTCTTAAGCCGATTGTACACCCGATGGAAAAAAGTAAATAAAGAATTGAACTGCTTACACATTAGGATGGTCGCATTCGGGAAATCGTTGCAGATAAATAATTTCTTATCGACCGGTTTGCAGACTCAGCGAGCGGGCAGGTATGATCCGGGACCATGAACCGCTTAAGAATTTTCTTTTTTGTCTTGCTTGGCGCCACCGCCTGCGCGCAGGCGCCGAATTCCAAAGAAGTCGACGCCGTTTATCCCGACGCGCATACCCTCTATCTCGACCTGCACGAGAATCCGGAACTGTCCTCGCACGAAACGAAGACCGCGGCTAAGTTGGCGGAACGGCTGCGCAGCGCGGGATTTGAGGTGACCGAACACGTGGGCGGCACGGGAGTGGTGGCCATTCTCAAGAATGGAGCTGGGCCGACGATCATGTTGCGCACGGAACTGGACGCGCTGCCGGTGGAAGAAAAAACGGGTCTTCCTTATGCGAGCAAAGTGCGCGCCAAAGATGATGCGGGGCGCGAGGTTCCGGTGATGCATGCCTGCGGGCACGATCTGCACATGGCGGCGATTGTGGGCACGGCTGAGATCATGGCGCGCAGCAAGGCCACGTGGCATGGAACGCTGATATTGATTGGCCAGCCCGCGGAGGAGACGATCGCCGGCGCGGAAGCAATGCTCCGCGATGGGCTGTTCACGCGGTTTCCGAAGCCGGACGTGGCAGTGGCACTGCATGTGGGGAACGAACTGCCGGCGGGGATGGTGTCCATTACTCCGGGAATCTACAACACGAATGCGGATTCGGTGCGCATCACGATTTACGGCAAGGGCGGTCACGGATCCGCGCCGCATACAGCGATTGATCCGATTGTGATTGCGGCGCGAACGATTGTAGCGCTGCAGACGATCGTGTCTCGCGAAGTGAAGCCCGGAGAAATGGCGGTAGTGACGGTGGGTTACATTCAGGCCGGAACGAAGAACAACATCATTCCCGATCATGCGGAGATGGGATTGACGGTGCGGACATTCAAACCTGACGTGCGCAAGCAGATTCTTGCCGCCATTACGCGCATCACCAAGGCCGAGGCCGCAGCGGCGGGCGCTCCGAAAGAGCCGCTGGTCGACCGCTACGAGGGCACCGACCTGGTCTACAACAATCCGGCGCTGGCAGAGCGGCTGCGGGAGCCGTTGGAAGTGGCGTTGGGAAAAGATAAAGTTGTGACTGGCGAGCCGATTACACCGTCGGAAGATTTTTCTTATTTCGTCGAGCAGGGCGTGCCTGGTTTCTACTTTAGCCTGGGCGGGGCCGACCCGGAGAAATTCGCAGAGGCGAAGGCGTCGGGAACGCATTTACCGTCGAATCATTCGCCGCTGTTCGCGCCCGACGTGGATCCGGCGCTGCGTGCGGGAATCGCGGCTGAGGTTGCGGTGCTGCGAAACTTGCTGAATGTCTCTCCCGATGATCTTCGGCGATTAACTGCAGGAGCCTCGCCCCACTAGGCGGCGCAGGCCCCCGCGTCCAGTGTAAATACACTTGTATTGACATTGGGGGACCTTCGCACTAAGCTTGAGGTTATTGCGATTGCCATGCGTTTCGAATGGAACGAGGAAAAGAACCGTCAAAATCTGCTCAAGCATCACCTGGCATTCGAAACTGCTGCTCTTGTTTTTGAAGATCCCTGTGCCCTGACACAGCGTGACGAATCATCGAGCGAGGAGCGTTGGGTCACGCTTGGATCGGCAACTTTGGGTATCGTGCTCTTTATCGTTCACACATGGTTTCAGCGGGACGGTGAGGAAGGTGCGAGGATTATCTCGGCTCGTACAGCGTCCCCTCGCGAGAGGACAACATATGAGGAAGCTAAGCAAGGAACAAAAGCGAGACATCGTCGCCATCGCGGCGATGAAAGAAGAAGATATTGATTTCTCTGATATGCCGGAGGTCGTGGACTGGAGCCGTGCCGAGATAGGCAAGTTCTACCGCCCGCCAAAGAAAGCAATAACCATGCGGCTGGACGCCGATGTGCTGGAGTGGCTGAAAGGGTACGGAAAAGGCTATCAGACCAGAGCCAATCTGCTCTTGAGACACGCAATGGTGAACTCTGAGGGTAGGGATGCTTCGGGCAGGCGGTCACGAGCACGAGGAAAAAGGAAGCGCCGAACTCACGCCAGCAACTGAACCCTCACAGCTATACAGCGACCGTTACCGAGGTCTCGGTTCGCACGACCGGGCGGTAGAGCGTGTCGCGCTCGATTGGCTCGCGACCGGCGGCGCGGATCAGGCGCTCCAACTCTTCGCGGCGCATGCCTTGCGGCGTGGTCGCGCCCGCGTCGTGATAAATCTTTTCTTCGATGACCGTACCGTCCATGTCGTCGGCGCCGAAGCGCAGCGAAATCTGCGCCATCTTGGCGCTCACCATCTGCCAGTAAGATTTGATGTGCGGGAAATTGTCGAGCACCAGGCGGCTGACCGCGATCTGCTTCATGTCGAGCATGCCGGTAGTCTTCGGCAAATGCTGCAAGGCCGTGTTGTCGGGATGGAAGGCCAGCGGAATAAAGGTCTGGAAGCCGCGAGTTTCATCTTGCAGGGCGCGCAGCTTGAGCAGATGGTCGACGCGGTCTTCGTCGTTTTCGACGTGGCCGTAGAGCATGGTCGCATTCGACTTGAGGCCGATCTGGTGCGCCAGGCGGGCGGTTTCGAGCCATTGATCGCCGTCGATTTTGTGGTCGCAAATGATGTGGCGCACGCGGTCGGCGAAAATTTCGGCGCCGCCGCCGGGCAGCGAATCCACACCGCGAGCTTTCAGTTGCTCCAGCGTTTCGCGGATGGAGAGCTTGGCGCGCTTCGACAGATACGCGACCTCGACCATGGTGAAGGCTTTCAGATGTACTTGCGGAAAACGCTGCTTCAGGCCGGAACACAGATCCAGAAAATATTGAAATGGCAGGTCGGGGTGCAGGCCGCCGACAATGTGAAATTCCGTGACCGCTTCGGAGTAGCCGGAAGCGGCGGTCTCGAACGCTTCGTCGAGAGCCATGGTGTAGGCGCCGGGCGTATCTTTTTTGCGACCGAAGGCGCAGAGGCGGCAGGCGGCAACGCAGACGTTCGTGGGGTTGATGTGGCGGTTGACGTTGAAATAAGCTTTGTCGCCGTGCATGCGTTCGCGCACCGAGTTGGCCAGCCAGCCTACGGCAAGAATGTCACCGGTGCGGTAGAGGGCGAGAGCGTCACCGGCATTCAGGCGCTCGCCGGCGAGAACCTTCTCGTGAACCGGCGCCAGGCGGGGATCATCCGTCTGAAAAGCATGGACAAGGCGTGTGGCAGGCATCGTCTTGATGATATCTCAGGCGGTGGCGGAAGGCCATGTTTGAGTCGTGGAAGGGCTCATTCCGCGGGTACGAGGATTTGGGGACGCGGAGGATTCGCTGCCTACCCTTGTGGGGAAAAGTGCATCGAAATAGCAGACACGAATTTCGTTTTTTTCTTTGCGCGCCCTGCGTCGAAATTTTCCGATGAAGGAGATTGTCGATGCGAACTTATCTTCCAGCCGCAGTGCTCAGTGGAGCATTGCTGTGCGCGGCTTCCCTTGCCCAAAGCGCGACGCCATCCACACAGAGCCCGAGCACTTCGCCGGCACAGCCTGAGGCGCAAACGACCGCGCCGGCGCAGCCGGCAGTTCAGAATCCGCAACCCCACACAACACAAGCGCAGGCACAATCCCCTGCTCCCGCCGCAGGCGCCGCAAATCCACAAGGCCCGAGAATTGCGCCGGGTAGCGTGATCCCGGTGCTGTTGACGAAAACCATTGACGCCAAGAAGGCCAAGCCTGGCGACCAGATCGTGGCGAAGGTGACGATGGATTTGAAGACGAACAGCGGCGAAGTGATCGTGCCCAAAGATACCAAGGTGATGGGACACGTGACCGAGGCGCAGGCGCGGAATAAAGAGCAGAAGGAATCGCAGTTGGGCATCGCCTTCGACCGCGCCTCGTTGAAGAACGGCGACATGGCATTGCCAATGTCGATTCAGGCGGTGATCGCTCCGCCCAGCAATAACGCGAATGGCGGCTCGGACGAGGGTGCACCTGCAGCGAGCGGAGGCAGTGCTGCCCCTTCTCCGGCGGGAAGTTCACGGGGCGGGTCCATGGGAAGTTCCACTCAAACTCCGGCGCCGAGTACTACGCCCAGCCCGAACACAGAAGGAACCGAGGGTCCGCAGCAGGCGAGCGGAGCGCGGCCACAGATCAACGGGAATACGCAAGGCGTGGTGGGAATCTCGAACCTGAAACTGGAACCGGCCGCGAATGCAGCGCAGGGATCGGTGTTGAGTTCGGAGAAGAATAACGTGAAAGTGGAAAGCGGGACGATGCTGCTGCTGAAGGTCAATCCATAAGCACGTTCTCAAATTGCGGCGAAAGGCCCCACTTCTCGCAGAGTGCGCGAGAAATGGGGCACCCGCACCGAGAAATGGAGCACCGTACGGAGAGGCGCTTCGCAGCTGGCTTCTCCGGCGACTCGATTCGGGCCAGTTATTTTCGCAGGAGCAAATCGCCTGCCACAAACACGAAGAACAGAACTGAGATGACGCCGTTCATGGTGAAGAAGGCGGCATTGAGTTTGGAAAGATCGTTGGGGCGGACCAGCGAGTGTTCGTAGAGCAGCAGCAGGATCACGGCCAGAACGCCGCACGCCGCAAGCTTGCCCAATCCAAAGACAACGAGCAGGGCGATCAGTAGCCCGACCATGATGGCGTGAAAGGCGCGCGCAATCCAAAGCGCAGCGGGAATGCCGACGTAGCGCGGGATGGAATGCAGGCCGGCTGTGGCGGTCGAAATCGAAATCCTGGCAGGCGTAGAGAACGTCGAAGCCTCCCACCCAGAAGGTCACAGCGGCGGTCAGCAGCAGGATGCGCGGATCGAGCGAACCGCGGACGGCGATCCACGCTGCGGCAGGCGCAATGCCGAGCGCGAAGCCCAGCACCAGATGCGACCATCGCGTCACACGCTTGGTATAGGAGTAGAGAAGCAGCACCGCGAGCGCGACCGGGGAAAGCGCCAAAGCTAGTCGGTTGAGCTGGCTGGCTGCCAGAATGAAAATGGCGCTGGACACGACTACGAATGTAACTACAAACGCGGGCGAAAGATGCCCGGCGGGCAGGGCGCGCGTGCTGGTGCGGGGATTGGCGGCGTCGATGGACGCGTCGGCCCAGCGGTTGAATGCCATGGCGGCGGAGCGCGCTGCGATCATGGCGACGATGATCCACGCCAGTTGGTGCAGCGAAGGAAATCCTCCGGCGGCGAGCATGGCTCCGCACAGCGCGAAGGGCAGCGCGAAAATGGAGTGCTCCCACTTGATCATCTCCAGCGTGACGCGCAGATTGTGGAGAACGGGCACGAGTAGATTGTAATGCAGGAGCTGCATCTGAGGCTAGCCGCGGACTGACTGGACTGAAGGCTGGACCTCAAACCGGCGAATTACCATCCGACACCAGCGGAACGAAGCGGCAGAGTTCGTGCAGCGAAGTTTGCGGCTGTGCCGTTGACCATGCGGATGAACTGCAGTTGTTGAGAGTCGGCGGTGCCCACCGGGATGATCATGCGTCCGCCTTCGGCCAGTTGTTCGAGCAGAGCGCGCGGGAATTTCTGCGGCTGCGGCGGAAACGATGATCGCGTCGTAGGGCGCGGCTTCAGCAAAACCTCGAGCTGCCGTCGCCGACAATGACTCTCACATTGGTGTAGCCCATGCGGGCCAGCAAATCGCGCGCGCATCCGCGAGCGCGGCGTGGCGCTCGATGGAGAAAACCTGGGCGGCCAGTTCCGCGAGCAATGCAGTCAAATAGCCCGACCCGGTGCCGACTTCCAGAACTTTATCGGTTGCCGAAAGCGCCAGGGCTTCGAGCATGCGGGCCACGATGTAAGGTTGAGAGATGGTCTGGCCTTCGCCGATCGGCAGAGGATGATCTTCGTAGGCCTGATCGCGGTAGCGTTCTGGCGCGAAGTCGTGACGCGGCACTTGCTCCATGGCCGCGAGGACGCGCTGGTCGGCGATGCCGCGTGCCCGCAGTTGGGACTCGACCATGCGGCGGCGCAGATCGGTGAATGCGCAGTTTCTTCAGAAGAATTCATCGCAGCGTCGGGAATTTGCGTCCCGTGGGAACTATTCTATTTCTTGCGCTGCCGAACGCGGACGTCGAAGCTGACCACGCCGTTCTGATCGCGCGTGCCCACCACCGAAATGTTGCGGTTGACGTAGTATTCGCCCTGAATGATCTGCTGCGAACTCTGCGAAACATTGGTGCTGTAGGTGAGCGAAACGTTGTTGGCAAACTGCTGTTCGATGGTAACCTGCGGGCCGCGCGCCGTGGGATTGGTTTCCGTGGTCAGCCCCTGGGGATCGATCTTGATGCGGCTGACTCCGAAAAGTTTTTGCATGCGGCTGCTGACGGTGGAGTTGATGGCCTGGTTGATGATCAGGTTCGTAGCTTCGTCGGTAACAGGTTTGCTGCCCCGATTGCTCCTGCAACTGCTGCGGATTCCTCGCTGGTGCGGCCCAGAGCCAGCAGGGCGATGATGTCGGACTTGGGTAGACGGCGGCTCGGAGCGGTAGTTCACGGCGAGGCGTTCGGGGGTTCCCGTGACAGTGACGTCGAGATCGTAGTTGCGCACGTGCGTGGTGGCTTGCAGGTTGACCTGGGGTTCGATGGCGACGGGATTTGCGAACGTAATGTCGCCGCGCTCCAGGCGGAACTTGATGCCGTTGAAGGTGGCGTCGCCTTCCAGAATGTCGGCGCGGCCGAGGACGCTGGGACGCGCGACCGAACCGCGCAGGCGCAGGTCGGCGTCGCCGGATAAGCGCGCGACTGCGGTCTTCATCTGCAAGTTCAGGCGCGGTGCGAACGGCCACGTCGAGCTTCACGTTGTACAGCGGCGAATTTGCCGGCGTGATTGCAGCCGACTGCCGGCTGCGCTCCAGATAGGAACCGAAATCGAAGCCCGGGGTTACGGCCAATTTCGTGACCAAGACATCGCCTGAAACCACCGAAGCAGCGCGGCGTTCCCACCCAGTGCAATTCGGCGGTTGCGGTCGAACTAACGCCCGGCGGATAACGCAAGCGCACTTCTTTGCCAACCGCGGTGAGGTTGAAATTGATTTGCCGGTTGTAGTTGGTGACGTCGCCTTTCAGGTCGAGCGTGCCACCGCCGGTGCGGGCGGTGAGTTGATCGATGTGAATGCGATCGCGCGTAAACGAGAGCGCGCCGTTCATCTCGCTCAGGCCGCTGGGCAAACCCGCATAATTAGCGGTGCCGTTCTTCACTTCGATGGTGCCTTGCGGAAGCGGATCGATCAGCGTGCCGCCTAATGTTCATTTGAATCCTGGCTTAGACCTGAAGCCGTGAGATCCGGGACGAAGCTGCCGAGCAGTTTGAGATCAATTTGTCCGTCGGCGGAGAGATCGAGTTCCTTGCCGTCGACGAAATGGATTGAGCCGTGACCTACGACGTCGGTGCCTTCGCCCACCATGTGAGTCGGCTGGATGTGGATGGTCTGGTCCGCATAGGTGAAGTGCACCGGGTCCTGGTTATGCAACTTGGCAAACTCCACTTCTATTCCAATGTCGGTAACGTTGCCGTCGAGCGTCCACTTGGTGGGATGGCGCAGCGGACCGTGCATAATCACGGTGCCGCCAAAGGCGGAATGTCCGGTCAGTTGCATGGCCCAGATAGGCGCGCCACAAGGCGTCGAGATCGACGTGATCCATCTCCGCAGTAATGGTCGCGGGATAATCTCCATGCATTCCGACGGTACCCGACAGGGAAAGCGTGCCGTGGGGAAATTCCGAATGGCCCCTCAGGCTTAACTGTCCATTCTTCGTGACCATGTCAAAGTCCAAGCCGCCAGTGAGCTCGTTGTCCAGGGTGAGGTCGGGCAAAATGAACTGAGGCGTTAATGACCGGGGCGTCCAGGGTTCCCGATCCCTGCAAGGTGAAGTCGGCGCGACCCTCCATCGGCAAAGGGTCGAGGTGAATCTGACGAATGCGCGATACGTCGAAATTCTTTCCGGCTAGATCAAGGCGGAAGGATTGCGTAGCCGGCGTGTAGGCGGCGCTGCCGGAGACCGATGCATCCTGATGAGTGAGGCGAATATTGTTGAGGGCGGTTTCGTTTCCGCGCGATGTGCAGATCGGCGTCGAAGGTTTCGATGGGCTCTCCATAAACGGAGGCGTTCGCGGCGTGAATGTGTCCTTGAGCGCGAGGATGCGCGCGCGTTCCCGCAATCTGCAGCGAGACGTCGGCGGTGCCGGAAACGGGATAGTCGAAGCGGGCCAATGCCGCCGTGGAGGCTACGTCCACTTTGTGCAGATTTACGCGCGCAGTGTACGGGCTGTTTTCGGTGAACTCGCCTTTTTGCAGGGCGGCAATGAGTTCGAAGTCGGCGCTGGTGTCGCCGCGGCGCAACGTGCCTCCGCGAAGCGCGAGCTCATGTGAGGAGAATTGAATGCTGGCGTCGAGTGAATCCCAGTGCACCTGCTGCTCGGGAGTTCGCGAGGTTGGCGGCATGGTGAACTCGAAATCTTCTGCGACCAGAGTTCCGGCGACCGTGGGCGCGGAAAAGGTGCCCTCGGCCACGCCGTTGAAGGTCGCATTGCCATTCACCTGGAACGGCAGATTGGCAGGCCCGCCGAGAGCGGCGACCAGCGGACGCCATTCTTCAAGGTTGGAAGTCGAAACAGAAAAATGCAGCGTGGAGGTCGCCGCCAGAATTCCGGAAGCCTGCACGCGCGACGCCGGCGTGGATAATTTGAACTGATTCAATTCCAAGGAGTCGGTCACGCCGCGATACGTGCCCTGAATCTGGGCGGTGACCGGGAGTTCGCCTTTGGCGGGATGCGGCAGCGGGTTGACGTCGACGGCGAATCCCACTTCCGCGTCTTTGACTGAACCTCGCCAGAACGCGTCTACAGCGCCGTTCGCCAGGCCTGCGGGGCGAAAATGATGGAGCGGGTGCGCGGCTACATCGAGGGCAGACGGCCATTTCGGCGGCGGAAACATCCCGCACTCGAAGATGAACTACGCCATTCTGCACGCCGGGGCCGTTCGGCTTCGCGGCTTTCCTGGCGGATGGACGGGCCACAGAAATTTCAGGTAGATCTTCCCTTCCCTTTTTCGCCCGGGCCGCCGCCGACAACGGAATGCTGTGCAACCAGTTGTCGACCTGGGCGTCGCCGGTGAAGTTCCCGCCGAATATTTTTCCCTGCAATTTCGCGAGCTTGATCTGCTGGTCAGTCAGGGAGTAATCGGAGTTGGCGCTGACCCGCTTGAGCGCAATCTGATCGTTCTGACAGGCTATGTCGCGCAGAGCGAGATACACCGGAACTAGTAAACTCTTCGAGCGACCAGTGGCCGGTACCTTTGAAATCGGCGACGCCTTCGCGCAAGTCACGCCGGCGTGCGATTGCCGCGGACTCCGCCAGGTCGACGTGCGCGGCATAGCTACCGTCGATGCGAGGATTGCGGAAATCGCTAATCCGCCGCTGATTTCGAGCGCCGACCGGCCCGAGCTCCAACGCAACGATTTGATGTCGGCAAAGGTCGAGTTCAGGGTGAAGTCGACCGTCGTCATCCAGGCGAAAGGGCGGAAATCTTCGAACGCGGTGTCCACTTTGCCCACCGAGAAGTGGCTTTCATAGCGGCTGCGCAGAAACGAATAATCCATTTGCAACGCGGTTTCATGGGCCGCAAAGTCGAGAGGGATCTTGCGGTCGGCCCAGAACAATTCGCCGTTGCGAACCGAGAGATGATCAATGGAGAGCGCGAACAGTTGTTCGATGGACGTAGGCTCCGACGGTTTCTCGCGCAGCTTAAGGGCCGGGACGTTGGTTGCGCCGTCCTGTCCAATCGCAATGTGAATCACAGGATGCTCGAGTACCACGGAATAGAATCCGAATTCGGTACGCAGAAATGAGATCACTTTCAGTTTAGCGACCAGGCTGTCGGCGTGCGCGAGGGGAACGTCGTTGGGCGATTCCTTGCCATGCACGGTGATGTTGCGCAATTCGACCTGCATGTGGAAAGGAACAACGTGGAAGCTGCCAATTTCAGCGCGGCCTCCGGTGATGCGTTCCACTTCGGCGACCACGCGGCGGCGCACAAAGGCTTGAAAAGAATCTGTAGTGGAATACCACAGAGCGGCGAGAATGGCGACCACGCCGGCGGCGATGATGAGCAGCAGAAATTTCCACCAGCGCGGAGGTCTGGCGGCAGGGGCGCTCACCGCGTCTGCACTCCGTCGGGGACACCGCCCGATCCCGGCAGGCTGACCTTGCTTTCCGAGCGCAAGGATTGCAGCCAGGAAACCAGCAGTTCGTTTACTTTTTCCTGGGTGAGGAGTTCACGAATCCTGGCGGCAACGTCGGCGGAAGGAACCTCGGCCACGATGGGCTCCTTCAACTGAGGAATGAATTTGTCGCGATAGTAGGCTTCGATGGTCTTGGAATCGATCTGCACCGCGGGACGAAGATGAGCATCGACCAGCCGCATGAGATCGATTTGCTGCTGCACGTGCGCGACCAGATCTTTCTCCGATCAACCCTAACCCGCTCAGCACGGTCTTCCAGCCATCGTCGGTCGAAGCTTCGGGATACTGCTTGCGGGCCTCGGCGACACGGGCCGCAGCCTCTTCGGCGGAGGCATGCTGGAAGGACGCCGACTTCATCTGCTCGCTCAGCAGTTCCTGATCGATCAGGCGGTCGAGCACGGCGCGGCGATCGTCGTCAGTGAACTGGGTGAGCGGGCGACCGTTGAGCAGGGATTCGTAGCGCAGGGCTTCATCCCAATCGCTCTGGAGAATAATGTGGCCGTTCACCGTGGCGACGATGCGGTCGATGACCTGCCCGGCTTGAGCGGACATGCCGACGCCGATGAACAACGCCAGCGCCACTATCGCGACTGCCTTCTTCGAATTCGTACAAACGCTTTCCATTAAAATGGCTGACCTATACTGAAAAATACGTTGAAATGCCGCAGACGCTGGGTTTCGTAGGTTAACGCCTGCCCCTGCGAATTGAAGGCAACACCCTGAAAATAGCGGGTTGGATTCAGATTGTAGCCGAAGTCAAAGCGCAACGGTCCGATGGGTGTCTTATAACGCAACCCCACGCCGACCGCCTGGGAAGTGTAATCATACCCAGAGTTATTGAATTTCGTCTCGCACGGGAAGTTCAATGTACCACCGGACATTAGGCAGGGGGCCGGATTCGCCTGATGCCAGCGCAACAGTCCCTTGAGCATGTCGTGCGGAGCGGTAAACACGTTGCCCATATCATGAAAGATTGCGAAACCGAATCCCGACCCAAGGTAAGGCAGAGAAGTCTGCGGGAAAGCGCAGTTCCAGATTATTGACGAATAACGCGGTGCCGCCGACGGGGAATCCTGACGACGGATCGCGAGGTCCTGCCTGATTTAACCCGAAGCCGCGGTGAGAGTTGCCGCCGCCGGCGAAGAATTGTTCGGGCAGCGGGATGAGCGTGATTCCCTGACAGACAGTCTCCCCGGCGCTATTCAAGGGACAGGACCCAGGTGGCACCACCCTGGTGCCTGAATAGGGCTGCTGCAGCCCTATGCTGGTGCTGCGGGCGAATACGTATTGGTGCTCCGCCTTGCCCTTGCCTCCGAAGCCGTAGTAGGAGGAATGCTGAAAGAGGGCACGGCCGAAATCGGCTTCCGATCCGAAGTAGGTGGAGGAAGCGAAAGCGTCCAGCGTGAAATAAGTTCCTTTCGTACTCTCCAGGGGATTGTCGCGTTTATCGTGGATAAACGTGAAGCCCGGACCGCCGACGCGAGCCGGGAGAGAGAGCAGAGTGATTTCGCCGGGGTTAAAGCCTTGCGCGAAGTGACTGGCCTTAACCAGGCGGAAATCCCAGCGATAGACAATGGAGTTGGGTCCGGCGCGAGTGCCGGGTTCAAGACCCGAGTTTCCAAACTGCTGCCGCAGGTCGACCTTGCCTTCCAGGCGTTGCGAAGTGAAGGTAGCAACGTCGAGACTGTTGTCGTAGAAAACGGTATAGATCAGCTTGAACTTGTCGTTGTCAAACAGCTTGGGAACGGCATAACTGACCAGCCCTCGCTGTTGCAGGCGGCCCACGTGAGACTGAAATGTCAGGGTCTGGTTGCGACCGCCAACATTAAGGCGGGTCACGTCAAACTCCACCCTGGGACTCACTCCGGTTGCGCCTTGTGGCGCGGTGGTGCCCGCGGGTTGTCCGGTTTCGAATTCCAATCCAAGCCCGTAAGTGAAGGTGTAACGCTTGGCTTCCTTGACCTGAACCAGCACGTTTTTCTGGGGATCGGTTCCTTCCGGGTTCTGCACGGCGGTGTCGACCTGGCCGAAGATGCCAAGATCATAGAGGCGCGTCTGCGTGGTCAGCAGGTCTTGCTGACTGAGGGCTTCGCCTTCATGCACCTGTAATTCGCGGTTCACGACGTAATCGCGAGTATGCTCGGTTCCTGCAACCATCACACGATTCACGGTAAAGCGCTCGCCCTCCTGAATGGTGTAGGTCACGTCTTCGCGACTCGGCACATGCGAGGAAGGGGTGGTGGTGATCTCGAGGGTGGCGTTGGGAAATCCGTGATCGAAATAAAAATTCAGAATTCGTTCGCGGTCATTGCCTAAGTCCTGTTCAGAATAAGGCTGTCCCGGTTCCGTGCTCAACTCGGGCAGATCCTTGGAGGAAATCTTCTGCGCACCCAGAAGCTTGACATCACCCACTAAAGTTCTCAACCCCTCGTCGATGTGAATGTGTACGGCGAGGCGATTGTCCACGCCGCGATAGTTGTCGTCGACTTTGGTTTGAATCTGAACCTGGCGGAATCCGCTGGCGCGGTAAAGCGCTTCCAGAGTTGCGACGTCGGCTTTCAGCAAGGCTTCGCTATAGCGCCCGTGGCTCAGCAGGCGGCTGGTAGGCTGAATCTGCAGATAGGAGCGGAGCTTCGCGGTGTCCAGAAAATTCTTGTTGCCGGTAACGTCGACCATGACGAGCTTGTGCAGCGTGCCGGGATCGATCTGGTAAATAATCCGCAGAGTCTGCGGGTCGGTTTCCTTGACGATCTCCACCTTGGCATCGAAGCGCCCGCGAGTCTGCAGGTAGTCGAGCAGGTTGCGCTTGCCTTCGTTGAGCAGGTCGTCGTCGACAGCGTCTTCTTCGTAGACTGGAATCTCGCGTCGCATGACGCCGCGGCTGATGTGATACCCGCGAGCGTAGATCACGACGACAGGCCCGGGATCGAGCTGGAAAGTGAAATCGACGCGATTGGTTTCGGGATGGTAGAGCTGCTGGGCGATGGAAACCTGGGCCAGCGCGCGATTTTGCTTCTGGAATCTTTTGCGCAGCCGCTGCAGCGATCCCCGCATGCGGTCGGCGGTAAGGCGGTTTCCACGCTCCAGGTGAGCGATGTCCTGCACGTCGTAGGAAGACAGGCCGGATGTGCCCGTGACTTTCACCTCGCCCACTTTCGCCTGTTCCCCCCGGCTGATGTGAAACAGGATATTCACCTGCTGCGTAGTGGGATTCGATACGCTTTCGGCAGTGACTCGCGCCCGGTAGTAACCGTTCTCCTGCATCAATTGGCGGACGTTCTCGAGAGCGCGATTCATCTTCTCCTGGGTGTAGAGTTCGCCCAGTTGCAGCTTCGAGGCGTTGACGATCTGGTTGGAAGTGGGACGAGCGGGAGCGCCCTCCACGTCGACTGCGCCGACGAAAAAGTTCGCCGATGTGTTGAAGGTGAGCAGAACTTCGTCGCCGGACGGCGTGACTTCGGCCTGGATGTCGGCGAAGCGGCCGGTAGCATAGAGCGCGCGAATGCTGTCGCTGACGTTAGCACGATCCAGCGGTTCTCCTGCTTTTTGTGGCAGCAACTGCATGATGTGTACACGATCGCCTTCGCCTACGCCTTGAATCTCGATCGATCGAACGATCTTGCCTTCGTAGGCCGAAGTCGCAGGCGTTGGCGTCTCTTGTTTAACGGCCGGCCCGGGTGCAGGCGGCGACGGATTCGATAGTGGTGAACTCTGCCCGGGCGGATTCGCCGAGGCTGCGGATTGCGCTGAGGGTTGTGCGCCTGCTTGCCCTGCACTCGCGGATGCATTCTCCGACGCGACGACCGCGAAGCTCAACACGATCATCGCAAGCAGAGGTTTCGCGTACAGTTTTAGCAAACAGTGTCCTTGGGGCCGGGCACGATTGGACTGCGAAGGGACGCACCCGGTGGTAATGCACGAATTGTTCAAGCCCGCGCGGTGAAGTCGAACTGCGAAGTAGCAATCTTCCGCGCGCAGGCCAGGCCCATATAATAAAGGTTTTAAAGCACTGCACTGGTGACCTCTTTGGCACAGGAAACAAATTCGAACGAGGGAGTCGGGAGCGTGGCGGAGACTGCTTCGCTGGAAGAACGTTATTCGCGGCAAATTTTGTTCCGTGGCATCGGAGTCGACGGCCAGCGAAAACTGGCGACAGCGCGCGTGGCGATTGTGGGCTGTGGGGCAACCGGGTCGGCCTTGGCGACGCTGCTGGCTCGCGCCGGAGTAGGCACGCTGCGCATCATCGACCGCGACTATGTCGAGCCCAGCAACCTGCAGCGGCAGTCGTTGTTCGATGAGCGGGACGCGGCAGAATCGCTTCCTAAGGCGATCGCCGCCGCGAGGAAAATTGCCGCATTCAATTCGCAGATTGTGATTGAACCGAAGGTTGAAGATCTGGTTCCGGCAAACATTGGAGCGTTGCTTGAAGGAATGTCGCTGATCCTCGACGGCACCGACAATTTCGAAACGCGGTACTTGCTCAATGACTACGCTGTCGACCGGTCGCTTCCCTGGATTTATTCGGCTGCGGTTGGCAGCTATGCGGTGACGATGAATGTGATCCCCGGTCAAACCGCTTGCCTGGCCTGCCTGTTCCCGGACTCGCCACGCGGGATGGTGGAGACCTGCGAAACTTCCGGCATTCTTAACTCGGCGGTGAATCTGGTGGCATCGATTGCCGCGACCGAGGCGCTCAAGTTTCTGGTCGGAGGCGCGGACGCACCGCAACTGCGGCGGACACTGCTCAGCTTCGATGTGTGGAGCAACGAGCACGCGGAAATCTCCGCTGCCAAACCGCGACCGGGATGTCGCGCGTGCGGCGAGCGGGACTTCGTTCATTTGGCTGGCGAGGGTCGTCCGCACCTGACGTTGTGCGGTAGAAATTCCGTGCAAATTCATGAGCGCCAGCGCCCCATCGACTTCGCCGAGATGGACCGCCGTCTGCAGCCTCATGGCATCGTACGGCACAATGACTTCGTGCTTAAGTTCTGGCGCGAGCCCTACGAGATGACGTTATTTCCCGACGGCCGCGCCATCATCAAAGGCACGACGGATACGGCGGTCGCTCGCAGCCTGTATGCGCGCTTCGTGGGAAGCTAGAGCGAACAGAAAAAGACCCGAGCCTCAGGGGCTAAAGGCTCGCATCGTTTGTGCCTTGCGACTGGCGTCGGCTGAAGCCGTGCCCCGCCCAAACACTCACCGCTCGAAAAGATGCGGGCGCTAGCCCCTGAGGTCCCAAACATCGAAAGATCGTTCCAGTCCTCCCGACCATCTTCGAGCTCAGTTCACCGTCAAAAACAAGACGCTGCTTTTGCCGCCGCTGGTGCAGCCCACATCTCCCGAGTTGCCGGCTGGCGTTTGCACCATGACTTTCACCTGCCCGGGCCCCGAGATCACGTCGGTTGCCAACTTCACTTTCAGGACAGTTGGGCTGACGACGGTCGCACTGATTGGCGTGGTGTTAACGACGACCTCCGAGGAAGAAACAAAATTGCTGCCATTCACGGTGACAGTAACGCCCTGCTGCAGTTGTGCCTGGGTAACAGTGCTGGGAGTGAGGGACCCGATCACGGGTGCAGGCCGAGCGCTTCCGCATAACGGGTTTAGGGTGTTGTTGCATCCCAGGGTGGAGAACGCAACGCCAAGAGCGAGCAGGCAGGCAAACGCAAGAACGTAAGGCCGGAAACGCATGGGAGATACTCCTTCGATAAGGTTGCCCGTCCGGCTGTTTGAGCAGAAACATCCGGGTGCGGGGTCGAGATCTTGCTCCGGCAGCGTGCAGCCCAAGTACCAATGCGCTGCTGTGATCGCCGCAGTGTTTAATTGCATTGTTTCTGTCAAGTTAAGTAAAAGTCGGGAGGCTTTGCACAAGCCGCCAGAAGCGCACGCTGGTGGCCGAGTTCCACCAGAAGTGGTGGTTTTCGGCCAAGCCATGTGGTCGGAATCAGCCAATCGGGTTCGCGGCGAACCGCCGGCGGAAGAAAACGAACCTAGGAGCTACATGGCTGGAAGCTAGGTGCCAGAAGCGTCCTTCTGCTACTCTTCTCTGCTCGTGAATTCGTCCGCGAGATTCCCGGAGTTCAATCTGCTCAGATTCAGGAAAGGGCGCTGATGAACGACACGGTTCGTCCTGAACCCAGTCCTCTTTATCGCTGGCTCGTCCTCATCTTTGTCAGCTTGGCGATGTTTGGCAGCTACTACGCCTACGACGCGCTCAGCCCGCTGGCCGACGTACTTAAGCAGCAGCTCGGGTTCTCCGATTTGGATATCGGATTTCTGCAGGCCATTTACAGTTTCCCGAACATTTTCACGGTGGTCGCGGGCGGTTTCCTGATCGATCGCATGGGGCTGCGAAAATCATTGATGATTTTCGGCGTGCTTTGTTTTGTCGGTCCTGCCATCACGGCTGCAAGCGGGCATCTTTCGATCATGGCTACCGGGCGCCTGATCTTCGGAATGGGAGCGGAATCTCTCAATGTCGCGGTAACGACCGCCCTGGCCCGATGGTTTCGTGGCAAGGAGTTGAGCTTCGCATTTGGATTGAACCTGACCGCATCGCGGCTGGGCACGTTTGCTGCGTTGAATTCTCCGACCTGGGCCCGCTGGGCCTATGCCAACTGGCGTCCTCCATTTCTGATCGCGCTGGCTTTCTCGGCATTGTGCGTAGTCGGCGCCGCGATCTATTGGGCGATGGAAGTGTGGGCGGAGAAAAATTACCGGCTGGGCGAGGTTTCCACGGACAAGGTCGTATTCGCCGATCTTTGGAAGTTTGGCGTCAGCTACTGGCTGATCGTCGCGCTCTGCATCGTGTTCTATTCGGCAATCTTCCCTTTCCAAACCTTCGCAGTGAAATTTTTCATGGAGGCGCATGGCACCTCGCGCGAGTTTGGCGGATTCCTGTCGAGCATGCTGACCCTGTTTGCCATGATTGCGACGCCGCTGTTTGGTCTGTGGGTCGATCGCGTCGGCAAACGGGCTCTGTTGATGATGCTGGGGTCACTGCTGCTGATCCCGGTCTATCTCATGATGGCTTACACCCGCATCAACTTGTATGTGCCGATGGCCATGATGGGAGTGGCGTTTTCCCTGATTCCGGCGGTGATGTGGCCAGCCGTCGCTTATATCGTCGACCAGTCGAAGCTGGGCACGGCCTATGGCTTGATGACAATGATCCAGAATATCGGGCTTTTCGGCCTGAACATACTGGTCGGCTGGGCCAACAAAATTGGCCACGCCGACGCCTCCAACCCGGCCGGATACAACCTGGGCATGTGGATGTTCTCGGCCCTGGGATTCCTTGGAGTGCTCTTCGCCTTCCTGCTTCGCCAGCGGGAATTGGGGCCGCACGGACATGGGCTGGAAACCATCACCACGAAGCAAAAAGCGGCATCTTAGGCGTTGTCGGGCTACCAATTTCCGAAGATCGCAACTCTAAATTTGGAATCGGGTTTATAGTTTGCGCTGGCACAGCGTTTAAATCCGAGCAAGGAAACGATTTCTGGAGGCAGAGCCGTTCATCAAAGAATCCCAAGATTGGTAGAACGGCTCTGATATTCTGAATACAGACATTACCTTAGTTTCATCGGGAACACCCTGCAAGCCATACAACACAAAGATAGTTAGCCGCATCTCACGGGGTGCGGCCGGAAAAGGGATCTTGACCGAGCCAGTACAGCGACAGGGCAACGACACCAACGAAGCCGAGCTGATCGAACGAGCCAAGCAAGGAGACGCGCAGGCGTTCCAGGCTCTTTACGACAAGCACAAGCGGCGGGTGTATTCGCTCTGCCTCCGTATGACGGCGAATACGGCCGAAGCAGAAGATCTGACGCAGGAAGCGTTCCTGCAGCTCTATCGCAAGATTGGAACGTTTCGCGGCGAGTCTGCATTTTCGACCTGGCTGCATCGTTTGTCGGTGAACGTAGTACTGATGCACCTGCGAAGGAAGAGCCTGCCGCTGGTTTCGCTTGAGGAGACCACCCAGGCTGGCGAAGAAGATACGCCGAAGAAAGACTTCGGGGCAGAAGACTTAGCGTTAGCCGGATCGATCGACCGGTTGCAGTTACAGAGAGCAGTCGACGACCTCCCTCCTGGCTATCGCACGATTTTTGTACTTCACGACGTGGAAGGTTACGAACATAATGAAATCGCAACCATCGTCGGATGCTCCATTGGAAATAGCAAATCGCAGTTGCACAAGGCACGGATGAAACTGCGCGATCTGCTCAAAATGAAAAGAGCCGAAAAGGCCTCTTGAGCAGCGCGCGGCGGGCGGGACAAGCATCTAAGCTAGACAGGAATTAAGGTAGTACGACGCCGAACCAGCGCAGACTGGAAGGCGAGGACCAGGGCGAGATCGCAAGCTGATTTGCCAAGGGCTGTAGACTGATTTCGACGCGTTGATTTCGACAGAGGCCTGGGGAGAGTAGTATGAATTGCGTAGAGTTACAGGCAAGTCTGGCAGAGATCGAAGACGGCCGAAGCAACGAACAGCGGACTCATCTGAAGAGTTGCGCGGAGTGCTCGGCTCTGGTCACGGAATTGATTCTTATCGCTTCCACGGCGGTGGAGCTGCGCGGGGCGCACGAACCGAATCCGCGCATCTGGAAGGCAATCGAAAGCACTTTGCGACAGGAGGGAGTGATTCGCCCGCAGAAGGCGAACCGTTCCCTGCTGCCCTCATTCAGCAGCCGCTGGGGCTGGGCGCGCTGGGTGGCACCCGCTGCGGCTGCGCTGCTCGTCACGGTGGGACTGTACGTGCGCCAGCATTCGTTGTCGCATGAACTGGCGCGCACTGCGGCGCCGGTTGCCGCCGCACCCGATGTGGCAGTAGCAGGCTTGAACGACGACGACTTGCTGCAGGAAGTGGCCGCGCAGTCACCCGCGATGCAGGCGCAGTATGTGGACAACCTGCGCCACGTGAATGAATACATTCAAGATGCGAAAAGCGTGGTTGCCGCCAATCCGAACGACGAGGAGGCTCGCCGCTCGCTGATGGAGGCCTACCAGCAAAAGGCAATGCTTTTCGACCTGGCCATGGATCGTACTTTACCGTGATCTTTCTCTGGCATAATGTGGGGCGATCGTTAATCGCTGGCGCTAGGATTTGGGGGGAGTTTTAATGAGCGGGCGTGTGATCGGGATTGTAGCAATCGGGGCCATGTTGGCGGGCACTCTGCTCGCCGAGACTCACAGCCAGTATCGCTTCAACGTCGGGGTGAAGGCTGGGGTTTCGGTCAATAATCCTTACGGCTCGATCTCGGTGAAACCGTCGACTGGCAATGTGGTTGTCATTAACGCCGTGCTCTACTCCGACAAAGTTGAAGTCGATAAGAACCTGGTCGGCAATCGAGTCGAAATCCAGTCCCACCTGCTTCCCGGCGCGGACGCGCAGTCGGGACGAGTGGATTACGAAATCCTCGTACCCGCCGACGCCAGCATTACGCTGCACTCCAGCACCGGGCCGCTGCGCGCAGAACGGTTACACGGAGATGTCACGCTAGAAGGCTCCGGCGCCACGGTTGAGATCCGCGACGTGACTGGGGCGCACGTACACGTGAAGACTCTGAACGGCCCTGTGACACTCACCAATGTGCAGGACGGCCACGTCGAAATCGATTCCCTAAGCGGCGAAGTCACACTGAACGGCGTGACCGGACCCCTGGTGCAAGTGATCTCGACCAGCGGGAGCATCAACTACATTGGAGACTTCGGCGATCGCGGCGAATATCGCTTGACCAGCCACAGCGGAAACATCGAAGCGATGGTGCCGGAAACAACTTCCGCCGACGTGAGCGCCCGCTCCGTGCGCGGCGAAGTCCATGACGATATTCATCTCCAACCTAAGACCCACACCTGGTTCGTCGTGAAAGAAGGCAGTGCCTTCTGGGGTACCATGGGTCGAGCCGCGGTCTCATCGACCGTAGTGCTGCGCAGCTTCAGTGGTAAAATCCACCTCAGCAAACGCACCGCGAAAGCAGAATAGTCGGGCTTTTCTCCGTCCATCCTGGCAATGAGACGGAGCAGGCTACGTCTCTACGTCTGTGGCGGCACAATTTTGAAAGAGTCGTCCAATGTGGCGCGCGATCTTCCCAACAACGCGGTGATTCTGGTCGGTTTCATGGGAGCCGGAAAAAGCAGTGTAGGCCGGGAGCTTGGGCAGCGGCTGAATTGGTTCTTTGAGGATCTGGACGACCGCATTGAAGCGCGCGCAGGGCGATCCGTAGCGGCGATTTTCCGCGATGCGGGAGAGGTCGAGTTTCGCCGGGTTGAGCACGCAGCCCTGCAGCAGGCGCTGCGGGAGTTGCGGAACGGCAGCAGCAAGATTATTGCCCTGGGTGGCGGCGCTTTCGTACAGAAAGAAAATGCAGCTTTGTTGCGGGCGTCGAGGGTGCCGACGGTTTTTCTGGATGCTCCGGTAGAGGAATTATGGGAGCGCTGCTGCGCCCAGGCCAAGTTGAACGGGACCGAACGTCCTTTGCTGCGCAGCCGGGAGGAGTTTCAGAAACTCTACGAGACCCGGCGTGCGGGTTATGGATCGGCGGCGCTGCAGATTCAAACCGGAGGCCGGACGGTGGAAGCGATCGCGGGTGAGATCGCGGAAAAGCTTGGGCTAAAGAAAATCACGTTGCGCACGGAACAAGGAGAAGTCGAGTGAAGTTTGGAATCCGAAGGTGGCGCGCCGCGGCGGTGGTCCTGGCTTTTGGCCTGGCCGCATTGCCGGCGGCGAAGGCCAGCGACAAGAAAGATAAGACGAAACCTGCGCCCCTGCAGAATGTCGACTCCGGTTCGTTCGGAATCTTCATCAAAGGGCAACGGGTAGCGACCGAGACTTTCAAGATCGAACAGCAAAATGGCTCGAGCATGGTCAAATCGCAACTGAAGGCGACGGCCGGACCGGACTCATCGAGCCAGAAATCGGAGCTTAATATGACCGCCAGCGGCGAACTGATTCGCTACGAGTGGAGCCAGGCTTCGGGCGCTTCGCTGGCGGTGTTTCCCAGCAACGATTTTCTGATGGAACGAATGACCGCAAGCGGAAACGGGAAACCGGCGGAACAGCCTTTCCTGATGCCGAGCACGACCTCAATTCTCGACAATAATTTTTTTGTGCATCGTGAAATCCTCGCTTGGCGGTATTTGGGCGGCGCCTGCCGGACGGAGGGCGGAAACCTGAAATGCCAGCAGGGCGAGGCGCAATTCGGAGTCCTGGTGCCCCAGGATCATAATTCGATCAGCGTCCGCCTGGAACTCGTAGGAAAAGAGAAAGTCACGATCCGCGGCGCGGAGCGCGAACTGCTGCGCCTCAACTTGAGAGGTGAGGACTTTCAGTGGGTTCTGTGGGTGGACGATCAAGACCAGTTTAAGCTCATCCGCGTGACGATTGCTGCCGATGATACAGAAGTGGTCCGGGACTGAAGTAGCGCCTGCCCGGCGGCAGAATCGAGATCGCCCTGGAAAATCTATTGCTGTTGACTGATTCACGAACGGCGCGGGTTCTGGTGACAGTGATGCTGTTCGCCCTGGCACTGGGATTTCTCTATGTGGCGCGGGAGACGCTGATCGCTTTCCTGTTCGCCATTTTCTTCGCCTACCTGATGAGCCCCCTGGTGAATCGCCTGGAAACTTTGCTACGCGGGCGGGTGCGAGCGATTGCGGTCATCTACAGCCTGCTGCTGGTGCTGGTGATTGTGTTTTTTGTGGTGGTTGGTCCCAAGGTCACGCGGGAAGGGGCCAAGCTGGGACAGTCGCTGCCCGCCCTGCTGGCCCAACTCAGTTCGGGGCAACTCGCGACCCAACTGGGGGTGGAGCATGGATGGAACCAGCGCTATACCGATCTGGCGCAGTCATTTCTGGCCAGCCACAGCGATGAGATTACGCAAATCGCGCAGCGGGTGGGCTTGCGCGTGGCTGACGTTGCCAAGCAGGCGTGGTTGTTCTTTGTGGTGCCACTGCTATCTATTTTCTTCCTGAAAGATGGACGCTCGTTCAGTGATTTTCTGCTCTCGGCCATTCAATCGCGGCCGCAGCGCGAGTTCCTGGAGAACGTGCTCAATGATCTCAACCAGATGCTGGCGCATTTCATTCGCGCCCAACTTACTTTGGCCGCGTTGACCCTGGTGATGTACTCAGTCTTTCTCGCCATCATGCGAGTTCCTTACGCGCTGGTCCTGGGCACGTTGGGCGGGGTGCTTGAATTCATTCCTGTAGTAGGCCCACTGGCGGCGGCGCTGGTCATTGTGAGCGTGGCCTTGCTGATAAGTTACAAACACTGGCTGGTTCTCGTGATTTTTATCGGGATCTGGCGCCTGGTGCAGGATTACGTTTCATCGCCGCGGATCATGGGTGAAAGCATGGAACTGCATCCGTTGGCTGCCATCTTCGGCGTGATGGCGGGTGGCGAAGTCGCGGGCATTCTCGGGATCTATCTTTCCATTCCGGTGATGGCGGGGCTGCGCATCGTCTTCCGCCGCTGGCGCCTGTATGCCGAAAAGAAAAAGTTCGGCCCGCTCTCGGAGTATTCTTTCCGCACTCAGGAAAGCCACCGCCCTTAACCCGTGTCGCGCGGGCACTCTTGCCCGCGCAGGTGTTGTGGCGTGAACGGTCCTGCCTCTGAGGTCCGACGTCGGCCTTACTGTCCTGCTCCGGCGGCCAGTGACTTTTTCCACCGCAATCTTGCGCAAGAATTCGGCAGCCGCTTCCGGCAGAACTGTGTTAATGAACATTCCCGAGCCTAACTCGAATCCCGCAACCCGTGTGAGTCGTGGGATCACGCTGACATACCAATGAAAGTGCCGCGCCCCGGCATATTCCGCAGGCCCGCTGCGGACGGTAAAGTTCAGGTCGGGATTTTCCAGTCCGACATAAATTTTCGCCAGCAGTGTGCGCAGCACGCGGGCCAGGTCGGCGATCTCCATTTCCGAGATGTCGCCGAAGCTGGCCATGTGGCGCAACGGGAAAATGTGGGTGGCAAATGGAGTGGCGGAAGCAAAGACTTCCAGTGCCACGAAGCGCTCGCTCTTGATCACGATGCGCGTTTCATCTTCCACTTCCTTCTCCACCATGTGACAGAACATGCATTCGCCAACGTCGTCATAGTGGCGCAAGGCTTCATGCAAACGGTGCCTGACCTGGCTGGGAATAACCGGAGTCGCAATTAACTGTGAGTGCGGATGCTGCATACTGGCGCCGGCATCGGTGCCGTGGTTCTTGAAAATCGTGATGTGGTTCACCCGGTGGTCCATGCTGAGCGCGTTGTAGCGCTGCTTATAGACGCGCAGGATGTTCGCCACATGCGCATCGGGCAACAGGCCCATGTAACGGGCATGGTCGGGACTGTCGATAATGACCTCATGAAAACCGAACCCCTCGATGCGGCGCCGCAAATGCTGCAGGCTGCGCGTGGGTTGGACGTCACTCGACAAAGCGGCAAACTTGTTGGGAATCACGCGCACCGCCCAGGGCTCGCCGTTCGCGGGGTAGCGCAGCACCTCGCCTGGCGTTTTGCTTTCGTTCCCCGGACAGAATGGACAACTTTCCAGAAACGCCGGGAGGGATTGCACCGTGCGATGCATTGCCAGGTCCTGCGGCCGCTTCGCGCGCTCGGCGGCGATGATGACCCATTCCTTGGTAAAGAAATTTTGGCGAAATTCCGGCATCCAAGTCCTCTAAGTTCCCTATCGGCGGAAGAAGGCCAGCACTGCAGTGCTGGGACGGAAGGGGAATCTGCATTTCGCCGAGTGTTATAGAATTCCAAGTATTCTATGAACAAGAAAATTCCTATTGGGATCCTGGGCGCTACCGGGGTCGTCGGCCAAAGATTTATCCAGATGCTCGAGCATCATCCGTGGTTCGAAGTGGCGTGGCTGGCTGCCTCGGACCGATCGGAGGGCAAGGTCTACAGCGAGGCGGCGCGCTGGCGCCTGAAGACGCCGATTCCGTCCGCGGTCGCGGGTATGACCGTGTCGCCCGCCACGCCCGAAGGCGCGCCCAAAATTATTTTTGCCGCGCTCGATGCGTCCATCGCAGCCGAGATGGAGCCGCGTTTCGCCGAAGCGGGATGCGCTGTGGTTTCAAACTCGAGCGCTCTCCGCATGCAGCAGGATGTCCCGCTCGTCATCCCCGAAGTTAACGCGGGCCACATCAAGCTGATCGACGTGCAATCTTGGCGCAAGAAATCCGGCGGCTATGTGGTCACCAATCCCAACTGCTCGGCCATTGGGCTGGTGCTGGCGTTGGCACCGCTGCACGAACAATTTGGTTTGGAAACTATCATGGCCGTCACCATGCAGGCGGTGAGCGGCGCGGGATATCCGGGCGTGGCCTCGCTCGATATTCTTGGCAATGTGATTCCCTTCATCCGCAACGAAGAAGAAAAAATGGAGGAAGAGACCCGCAAGCTTCTTGGCCAACTCAACGGCTCGAAAATTATTCCCGGCGCATTCGCCATGAGCGCGCAATGCAACCGCGTCGCCGTGGAAGATGGACATACCGAATCGGTTTCGATTCGCCTGAAGAAGAAGGCGAGTCCGCAGGAGATCGTCGCCGCTTGGAACAATTTCTCTGCGGAGCCGCAGAAATTGAAACTGCCCAGCGCGCCAGTGCGTCCGGTGATCTATCTTGAAGCCGCAGACCGGCCGCAGCCGCGCTTCGACGTCGACATGGGCGCGGGGATGACCACGGCTGTTGGACGCCTTCGCCCCTGCGGCGTGCTCGACTGGAAATTCACCGTTCTCTCGCACAACACCATCCGCGGAGCCGCGGGGGCCGCAGTGCTGAACGCCGAACTACTGAAAGCCAAGGGCTACCTGGGATGACTTGGCGTTCCATCGGGAACTTCCACCAAAAACGCCTGCGTCATCCTGAGCGGAGCCCGGCTTCATCAGGAGAACGCTCCGGCGGAGCGAAGAATCTCCCGTGCCACAACTCTGTCCCCCCGAGGCTCGCCGAATGATCGTCATGAAATTCGGCGGAACCTCCGTCGAAGACGCCAAGGCGATCGACCGAGTCGCTTCCGTTGTTGAAGGCCGTCTGGCGCAGAAGCCTGTCGTGGTGGTCAGCGCCATGGCCAAGGTTACCGACACGCTTTTGACCATGGCTAAGGCCGCGGGCGCGGGCGAGCGCAAGACTGCGCTGAAGCTTTGCCGCTCGCTGCAGGAGCGCCACTACAACACGGCCAGCGAACTGCTGGGCACGGCGCGCTTCACGGAATTCCATTCGGAACTCGGCACCGATTTCGAGGCGCTCGACGAACTGCTGCGCGGCATTTCCGCGGTCGGCGAAATCACGCCTCGCACCACGGACCACGTCGCCGCGTTCGGCGAAATGCTTTCCAGCAGGATTGTCGCCGCCGCATTCGCAGGGCGCGGACTGAGTGGCGTCCACGTGGATTCGCGCGACATTCTGGTCACCGACAACACTTACATGCAGGCTGTCCCGCAATACGAAGAGACCAACACACGGCTCCAACAGAAAGTTCAGCCCTTGTTGGATGCGGGCCAGGTTCCGGTGATGGGCGGCTTCATTGGCGCGAATCGCGCGGGCATCACCACGACTATCGGCCGTGGCGGATCGGATTTTTCCGCTGCCATCATCGGAGCCGGCTTGAACGCGGACCGCATCGAGATCTGGACCGATGTCGACGGCATTCTCACCACCGATCCGCGCATTTGCCCGGAGGCGCGCCGCATCAAAGTGATCAGCTTCGACGAGGCCGCCGAGCTTGCCTACTTCGGCGCCAAGGTGCTGCATCCGGCGACGGTGCTGCCCGCCATCCAGAAAAATATTCCGGTGTACGTGCTCAACTCGCGCAATCCGTCTTGCGAAGGCACGCGCATCACCACCCGCGCCCCGCAGGGCAAAAACATTTTCAAAGCGATTGCCGCCAAGAAGCGCATTACCATCGTGGACGTAGCCGCGCCGCGCATGCTGCTGGCTCACGGATTCCTGCGCTCGATTTTTGAAGCCTTCGATCGCCATAAAGTTTCCATCGACGTGGTGTCTACCTCCGAGGTCAGCGTCTCGCTCACGGTCGATTCCAATCAGGCGATTCCCGCGCTGGCGGCGGATCTGGCCAAGCTGGCCGATGTGAAATACGAGGGGCGCAAGGCGATTGTCTGCCTGGTCGGCGAGAATTTGCGCAACACGCCCGGCATCGCGGCCCTGGTCTTCCGCGAACTCGCCGACAAAAAGATTCGCATGATCTCGCAGGGCGCTTCGGAAATTAATTTGACTTTCGTGATTGAGGAAGACGAAGTCCCCGATGTGATCCAGCGCCTGCACAAAACGTTTTTCTCGGAACTCGATCCCGAGGTTTTCGCGTAGGGCGAAAAGACTTTAACCGCAGAGAACGCTAAGATAACGCTGAGGGGCGCAGAGAGGATCGCAAAGAAGAGCCCCGCTGTTCTCCGCGTCCTCTGCGGCTTTTCTCAGCGATCTCAGCGGTTGAAAGCTTTTGCTATGAACCTACTAATTCTGGGCCGCGGCAAAACCGGATCGCTGGTGGCGGAGGTGGCCGCCGAACGCAAGCATCATCTCGTGGTCGCGGGCGAAAAAGAGAACCCGGCGGGCGCTGCGCTTACGCCGGAAAAGCTTCGCGACATTGACACAGTCATCGATTTCACCGCGCCTCACTGCGTGCTTTCTAACATTGAAGCTTGCACGAAGGCCGGGAAAAATATGGTCGTGGGCACCACGGGCTGGCACCACGAACTCGACCGCGTGCGAAATCTAGTCAATGAGCACGGCACTGGGTTTCTCTACTCCGCTAACTTCTCCATCGGCGTGAATCTATTTCTGGAAGTAGCCCGCGCGGCCGCAGCCGCCCTGCGCCACGATTACTCCGGCCAGATTTTCGAGCGGCATCATGCTTCAAAGAAAGACGCGCCCTCCGGCACCGCGGTCGCGATTCAGCAGATCATTCGCGAAGCCAGCGGCCAGCCTGAAGGCCCGGAAATTACTTCCTTCCGCGAGGGCGACGTGGTCGGCTTGCACGAGCTCGTGCTGGAATCCCCTGCCGACAGAATTTATCTTTGCCACGACGCCAAATCACGCCGCGGCTTCGCCGAGGGCGCGGTGAGGGGCGCCGAATGGCTCGCACCGAAAAAAGGCTTCTACGATTTCAGCGATGTGTGGCGGGAACTGTAAGCCTGTCGGATCGCCCTCTCAGAACCGGCCTGAGAACTCTTGCTACGAGCGCAGCCATGCGACCGGCACCCACGTCCGTGAGATGCAACCCATCTGAGGTAGCGTCCTGTCCGGCAAGCACGGCGGTAAGGTATCGCTTCGGAATCAGCCAGACGCCATACTTTGATGCCAGCCGCCTCTGTATCCGACCATAGGCGATCCGATCGGGGAGCAATGGCAACTCGAACATAATTATCGTTCGTCCGGAAGCCGCCAAGCTTAGCCAGAAGCTGTGTCGAGTTCCTGAGCGAATACATCCGATGGTTCCCCTGCAATCAGATCGTTGCCGCCGAGTTCGATCAGAACCAAGCGATCGTCCGCATTAACTCTTTGAGCCATCGCTACGCCGTCGGATACAAGAGCGCCAGGCCTCGAAAGATTTCGCACCTCGGCTCCAGTCATACCCTGCAGAACAATGGGCCACGGCGGCACACGGGTCGCAAGCCCTGACGAGATCGAGTCCCCAATCACCACAAGATGATTGCTCGCCCCACCGATCAACACTGGCATTCTGCGATGGGGGAACTCTACTGCCGGAAGCGCAAACAACAGCAGCAAGAGCAACGCCATCGTCGCAACTCGCATATTTGCAGCCACTGATCGATCAGACTGTTTGTTCCAGGCGATAAACCAAACTAGAAAACTCGCTCCGAAGACTACGTCAACGATCCAAGGGAATGGCGGGCTCGCCATAACAATCAGCATCACTGCCAAGCACGCGGCAATATTTCGAACCCGCGGCAGCCAGCCTCGTTGCAGAAACGGTGAAATCGCTACCAGCAGCACAAGCACTACCGCGCCCGTCATAGAGCGATTCGCCGGACGCGACAATAGAGGAGAACGGGATTCACCTGGAGATCGTACCAGCACTTTCAGACTGAACGTCGCCACGGAGTTTCCCTCGTCCCCTATTCGCGCTATCTTATTCCTATGCAACTGCGCGGCTGCGGCACCGCTCTGGTCACTCCGTTTCATCAGGATGGCTCCATCGACGACGCAGCCCTGCGCAACCTGGTCGCGTGGCAGATCGAATCGGGCATCGATTTTCTCGTGCCTTGCGGCACCACCGGCGAGACACCGACTCTCACCCACGACGAATGGCTCTACGTCATCGACGCGACCATTGAAGTCGCGGCCGGACGCGTCCCAATCGTCGCCGGCGCTACCTCCAACTCCACGCACGAAGCGGTCGAGAAGGCGAAGGAAGTCGCGGCTCGCCCCGGAGTCAACGCCATCCTGACGGCCTCGCCCTACTACAACAAGCCTACGCAGGAGGGCCAGTATCGGCATTTCAAGGCGATTGCCGAGGCGGTCGCTGACAAGCCGGTCATTCTCTACAACGTGCCGGGCCGCACCGCCGCCAACCTGGAGCCCGCAACCCTGGCGCGCCTCGCCGAGATTCCGAACATCGTAGGCGTGAAGGAAGCCAGCGGCAACATGACTCAGATTGCCGAGGCCATCAACGCGGTTCCCGAAACGTTCCTCGTTTTCTCCGGTGATGACGCGGTCACGTTGCCGGTGATTGCCTTGGGCGGCGTTGGCGTCATTTCGGTTGCGGGAAATGAAATTCCGCACGAGATGGCGGCGCTCACCCGCGCCGCGCTGGCAAATGACTGGGCCACGGCGCGCACGCTGCATCGCAAATATCTGCCGCTGATGCAAGCCAACTTCATCGAATCGAGCCCGCTGCCGGTGAAGGCGGTGCTCGCGATGATGGGAAAACTCGAGGAAGTCTACCGACTCCCGCTGCTGCCCATGCGCCGCGACACGCGCTCGCGCCTGCAGAAAATCGCGACAGAAGTTGGGCTGATCACCAAGCCCGCCGGTTCCACTACCGAAACTCCGGAATTTTTCATCTATGAAAATTGGGCCGCGGGTCCGCGTAAGATCGTCCTGCACCGCGGAACCTGCGGCCAGTGCAGCCATGGCAAAGGGCGCCCCGCTGGACACGACGTGAACCACGCGCGCTGGCACGGGCCCTATGCCTCGCTACCCGAGGCGCGGGAGACGGCTCATGCCATGACCGGAGTGCTGATTCGCAGCGAGTGCAAGTGCGTCTGAAAACATTGCTGATTGTTGATTTCTGATTGCTGATTGAAAACCCCGATTTCCTTCGTGAACCTTCGTGCCCTTCGTGGTCCAAGGTTTGGCTTTTGACAAATCTGCAATCAGCAATCGACAATCGTCCCTTCATGCCATCCCTGAAATCCTCCATCGAGCGGCTCGCCTCTCTCGGCGAAGTCGAGCACGATCCTGACGCTCGACGAACTTTTCTTGAATTCCGCGACCAACTCACGCAGGGCAAAATCCGCGCGGCCGAAAAACTTGGCGGCAAGGATGCTCGCTGGACCGTGAACCCCTGGGTCAAACAGGGCATCCTGCTGGGCTTCCGGCTCGGTGAACTCGCCGACATGAGCGCCGGGCTCTCATTTGTAGATAAAGACACTTTCCCTGCCCGCCAGTTCACGGTTGAAGATCGCGTGCGCGTGGTTCCAGGCGGTTCGTCGGTGCGCACCGGAGCCTATGTTGCGCCGTCGGTCATCTGCATGCCGCCGATGTTCATCAATGTCGGGGCCTACGTCGACGAAGGGACCATGATCGACTCGCACGCGCTGGTCGGCTCCTGTGCGCAGATCGGCAAACGAGTGCACCTGAGCGCCGCCGCGCAGATTGGCGGAGTGCTAGAGCCCATCAATGCCGCGCCGGTCATTATTGAAGATGACGTGCTGGTCGGCGGCAACTGCGGGGTGTACGAAGGCACACTGGTGCGCGCGCGTGCGGTGCTCGGCGCCGGAACGATCCTGACGCGCTCGACACCGCTATACGATCTGGTTCGCGGCGAAGTTTATCGTGCGACGGCTGACGCGCCGCTGGAGGTTCCGGAAAATGCCGTGGTCGTGCCCGGCTCGCGCGCAGTGACAAAAGGCGCCGCCGCGAAATGGAACCTTTCCCTCTACACTCCGGTCATCGTGAAGTACCGCGACGAAAAGACCGACCGCGCCATCGAGTTGGAAGACTGGCTGCGGTAGAACAGGCGGGAAGGTCATCGACTTCGATTACGGCCGATCTCCACGCGCTCCGCCGGTGACCTGGTGAGCCCAGGCCATGGCCGCGTTGGAAGCTTCGGCAATGAAGGCGAGCGAAAGATTTAACTGCTTTCCCAGATGTGAGACCTGGCCCCAGTCGCCCGCTTCGCGCGCGACCATCAGATCGTAAATGGGCGACAGCGGAGTTTTTGTTTTCGTTTTTGCAGCCAGCAATTGAGCCTTGAGATTAGGGTCGAGACCGAGCTCGTCTATCACCATGCCGATGGGCACCGACAAAATGGAGTCGATGAGCGACAGCATTCCCATCAGGAAGAGGTCGGAATCTCCGTGCTGTACGCGCGGGGCAATCAGTTCGCAAAAACGAGCCCGCACCAGCGACGCCAGAACCAGGTCGGAAGATTTATTCTGACCCATGACCAGCGTGGTGGCCATTCGAATCCAGCGCACCGACTCGTCCTGTCCCAGCAGGCTTAAAGCGCCACGAACTGAAACAACCGGCGCAGAAAGTCCCAGCAGCGGCGAGTTCAAGTAACGCAGTAATCGATAACACAGCGATGGCTCGTGCTTGATGAGGTCCTCGACCTCGGGAAAATCCACCTCCGGTTTCGAAACGGCGCTCAGCAGGCGGACGTAGGTGGCCTGGTTGGCAGGGATCTGGCGGGTTCGCAAATTTTCGGGCACGCGGAAGAAGTATCCCTCAAACCGCGTAAATGTGCTCTTTTTGGCAATCAGGAACTGTTCCCGCGTGTCCACCTGTTGCGCCAATAGCCGGCACTCTTCCGTGGCATACAGCCGGGCTAGAAGCGCGCTTTCTTCCGCGCTGACCCGGGTGACATCGATTTTGAGGAAGCGCGCATATGGGATCAGGGCCTCGCGGGGATCGTTGGGAACGAAATTATCCAGGGCGATCGAATACCCCGAATGTCGGAGCGCCTGACATTTCTGAATTACTTTCTCGTTGGCAGGAATGTCGTTCTGCAACTCCACCACTACTTCGCCAGGAGGCAGCAGTGCCAGATAGTCCGACAACAGCATGTTATGCGTGCAATTAATGAAGGCGAGGCGCCCGTCGCATAAAACGCCGAGCCCCACCAAATTCAACATGTCAATGGTGGCGGCAGCTTCCTGTTCCGCGTCGTTCGTAGTACGGTTTTGAAATTGGCTTTCACGGAAAAACAATTCGTAGCCGATCACGTTCTCTTCCGCGGTCAGAATCGGCTGGCGGGAAATGCAGGGAATAGATTTTTCGGGTACGCCGAATCGGGCTTGAGCCGTCATAGTTCTCTCTTAGCTCTACTTCGGCAAGCGCAAGGGAAAACTTCAATGGCCGGGGAGATGTTAGGAGCGTCTAAACTGTTGCCGAGCTCAACCCACTTCAATCGCGAATTTTCCGCCGCCGTTGGACTTGATTTTAACCTGGGACAAACTCGCGATCACGGCGTCGGCATGGTGAAGGGCATCGGCCGGATAAGTGCTCGAAATGGCGACGACGGGAGAGCCGCCGCCACGCGCCGACTGAATTCCAGCGGGCGCATCCTCAATCACCAGACAATCGGCAGGCTTGAATCCCAACTGCTCGGCGCCTTTCAAGTAAGGCTCAGGATCCGGCTTTCCATTCACTACATCGTCTGCCGTGACCAGAACCTTCGGAACCGGCAGTCCGCAGAAGCTTAAGCGGGCGCTGGCCAGCAGCCGCGAACCGGAAGTAACCACAGCCCAGCGGCCGTCGGGAATCGAGCGCAACAGAGTCGCTGCTCCGGGCATCACGCTGACGCCCTGCTGATCTCCGGCCTCCTCGTTTTCGATCTCCCAGGCCTCGGCGGCAGCGTCAAGATGGGGCGCGACGCGGCGAATCACTTCGATGGTTCTTACGCCGTGGGCAATGGCCATAATGGCGTCGCCGTCCACGCCCTTGCGCCGCGCCCACATGCGCCACTCGTGGTCCACCGCGCGGGTGGAATCCACGAGAACTCCATCGAGATCGAAAAGAATGGCTGAGCAGGAAAAAGTTAGCATCTCTAATTATTTAAACACAGCGGAGAGGATCAAGTATGCGGAGTAAAAACGAAGGTACCTAAGTCTTGGCCGGAAGTATGATTTGCCCCGGAGCGTCCCAGATTTCGTGTTGCGCCCGCTGCCGCAGCGCCAAGTGCCGCTGCCGGAAGTGCTGCTTGGCGCGTTCGCCCCAGGCGCGCACGAACCAGTAATTCAATCCCGCGCCGATGGCCGAACTGGCGAGCGGAATCATCCGCCCCGCCCACTTTTCCACCACTTCCGCACTGGCTTTAGCCGCAATTCTTTGGATGACGCGGGGCACAAATCTGTTGACTACTTCTTTCTCCAGACAACTCGCGGCTCACGTCCACGCCGGCGGCGCTGGCAGCGGCCATCCAAAGTTCTGCGATCTCTTCGTCAGTCTTGTACTGGAATCCATAAACCAGGCTGAGTTTTTCAATGGTGCGCATGGTGATGGCGGAGAGAATCCCGAGATCGGGAACGATGGTGATCAGCCCACCCAGCCCGAACCCCGCTCCCTCTACGGCCGCAATCTTCATCCCAGCACGGATCACCGAGTCCGCGACCGCATCGATCTCGCCGATCTCCAGCGAATAGACGCCGTGATATCCGCTGATGGGCATGCGGTAGCCGGCGCGCAACTGCAGCAGGAATTTATCGGGATCCACGCGCACCGTGGAATAAGCGCGCGTCAGGCCCCGTACCATGCCCGCCTCGATGCGCCGCCGCAGCCACGATTTTTCCGGGTCAGCCATCGTTTTAACCCTACCGCATGTGGGGCCTGAATGCCATCGGGCAAAGACCGGGTCTCACCGATTCTTGTACTCGCGACTGGGTACTCGGTACTTGCTCCTGCCCGCTGTGCTAGCATCATTCTTACTTACTCAATGCCAAGCGGAAAACTGCAGATAATTCCCCTCGGGGGCCTGGGCGAGTTCGGTATGAACTGCATGGCCGTCCGCTGGGACGACGACATCATCGTCATCGACGCCGGACTCATGTTCCCCGAAGCCGAACTTCTCGGCGTCGACATCGTGGTCCCCGATATTTCCTATCTCATCGAGAATCGCCAGCGCATTCGCGGTATCGTTCTCACGCACGGCCACGAAGACCACATCGGCGCGCTGCCCTGGATGCTGTCTGAACTCAAAGTCCCCGTGTGGGGCACCGAGTTCACGCTGGCCTATGTCGAAGATAAACTCGATGAGCACGGCCTGCTCGACGATGCGGACCTGCGCGAAATGCGCCCCAACGAGCGCTTCAAAGCCGGCGCTTTCACCATCCATCCCATTCGCGTGACGCACAGCCTGGTCGACTGCGTTTCTCTCGCCATTCACACGCCGCTCGGCGTCATCATTCACACTGGCGATTTCAAAGTCGATCCTACGCCCACCGACAATAAACTTTTCGATCTTCACACCTTCGCGGAATATGGCAAGAGCGGCGTGCTGGCGCTGTTTCAGGATTCCACCAACGTCGAGCGCAAGGGCTACACGCCCAGCGAGCGCGCGGTACGCCGCAAGTTCGACGAAATTTTCGCGCACACCAAGCGGCGTCTTTTTATTTCTTGTTTCTCGTCGTCGATTCACCGCATTAATCTGACAGTCGAACTCGCCCACCAGCACGGACGCAAGATCGCGTTTCTCGGCCGCTCCATGAACAACTCCGCCGAGATTGCCGAGGATCTCGGCTACATCGAAATTCCCGACGGCCTCGTCATCAATCCCGGCGAGATGAAGAATTTCCCTCCGGAAAAAGTCTGCGTGCTGATCAGCGGCACGCAGGGCGAGCCCATGTCGGCGCTGTCGCGCGCCGCGGTCGACAATCACAAGCACGCCAAAATCGAAAAGGGAGACACCGTCGTCCTCTCTTCGCGCATCATTCCGGGCAACGAAAAAACCATTTACCGGATGATCGATCACCTCTTCCGCCGCGAGGCCCATGTCATTTACGAAGACGGAAGTTCGCCGCCGGTTCACGTCAGCGGCCACGCCAGCCAGGAAGAGCTCAAGCTGATCATCAACCTGGTCAAGCCGCGCTATTTCATTCCCATTCACGGCGAGTATCGCCAACTGAAACTGCACGCGGAAATGGCCGGGGCCATGCACGGCTCCGTCGGCAAAGTGATGTTGATCGAAAGCGGCGACGTGCTGGAGTTCGACGAACTGGGCGCGCGCAAAGCCGGGACGCGTCAACGTCGGCCGCGTCTGCATCGATTCGGGCAGCCGCACCGATGTGGTGGAAGATTTAATTATTAAAGACCGGCGCCATCTCAGCGAAGACGGCATCGTGCTGCCCATCATCGCCATCAACAAGCTGACGGGCCGCGTGGAGACCGCGCCGGAAATTGTGACTCGCGGCTTCAATCGTCGGCGAGAACGGATTCATGGAAGGCGCCCGCCGCATGGTCGAAGACACGCTGGCGCACTCCAGCGAAGAAGAAAAGGCCGACTACGGCGTGATCAAAGAAAAAATCCGCGCCGACCTGAAGCGCTACATCTCCAAGCAAACCCAGAAGCGCCCGCTGATTATGCCGGTAATCTTGGAGATCTGATCGGCAAACGTGGCGACGGACGCATTCGTCCGTCACGCGAAAGCTATCCTTCCAGCGGGTTCAGCCAGCGCAAACCGGGAAAGCGCGCGAAATCCCGATCCGCCGTGTAGAGCACTCCGCCATACTCAACCGTCAGCGTGGCAATCTCAGCGTCGCTGACCAGTGGGCCGGAGGCGCGCCCCTCAACGACCATCCGTCGAAGTAGCCGCCAGTGCTCGTCCCCCGCGGTGAGCACCTGCACAATGGGATGAGCTAGCCAAAGATCGACGATTCCCGCTGCTTGTTCTACCGTAAAACATTCTCCGGGTAGCCGTTGATTGGTCATAACCCGCAGAAACGCGGACACCGTTTGCCATGGAAGCCCCACCATCTCGGCGCCCGAAAAGGTCTTTTCCAGCCACGCGCGAGCTTTTACGTGATGCGCCGAGCCGCGATTATAGGCGTAGATGAGCAGGTTGGCGTCGAGTACGATCACCGGTGTTCCGGGCCTTCCAGGTACTCGAGCAATTCTTCGACTTTGTCGAAATCTCGCGGCAGCCCAAGATTGATGGGCGTCACTTTGAACGGCTTCCGCGCGGACTGCTTCGAAGCCGTTAGCCCCAACCGCAAATATCGGTTTACCACCTGCTTGAACGGCTCTCCGGTCTTGCGGACTTCTTTGCTAAGCAAGGTCGCTACGTCGTCATCGAGAGTGAGAGTGGTTCGCACATCATGATGCTATCAATTGAGGCATCACGATGTCAAGCACCGTCAAGCAGCGACAGCCCCGGCTGTCGGGCCAGAGAACTTGCGTTTCCGGCGCAGCGAGCGCTCTAACGTCCGCATTCGATATATTGGAAGCCAATGCATACGGTCAGCCTGCAGGACATCCAGGAAGCCCGCGCCCGCCTACAGGGCGTCACGACGCACACGCGCCTGATCGAATTCCTGTGCGGACAGCCCCTCAAGCCTTCCCTGAGCGAAGTCGAAGGGGCTGTCCAGCATGATCGCCGCCTTTTTCTGAAGCCCGAAAACCAGCAACCCATCGGCGCCTTCAAGCTCCGCGGCGCTTACAACAAAATCGCTTCCCTGTCGGAATCGGACCGCAAGCGCGGCGTCATCTCTTACTCGAGCGGCAATCACGCGCAGGGCGTTGCCTACGCCGCCCGCGCGCTGGGCGTGAAAGCGGTGATCGTGATGCCCAACAACGCTCCCACCATCAAACGGGAAGCAACTGCGGCCCTGGGCGCGGAGATCGTGCTGGTCGGCCCCGGCAGCGCCGAACGCCAACTGAAGGCCGAAGAACTCGCCGCCGAGCACGGCTACGTCATCGTGCCGCCCTATAACGACGAAAAAATCATCGCCGGCCAAGGCACGATTGGACTGGAGATTTTAGAAGACTTGCCGGAGGTGGAAGCGGTGTTCGCCCCGGTCGGCGGCGGCGGCCTTATCAGCGGCGTCGCGGCGGCGATTAAGCTGACCAGGCCGGAGATTCATGTGATCGGCGTCGAGCCAGAACTCGCGGCTGACGCGCAGTCCAGCCTGAAGGCTGGCAAAGTAGTTCAGCTTCCGGCCGAAGAAGTTTCGCGCACCATTGCCGACGGACTGCGCACCCAGAGCGTGGGCGCAATCAACTTCGAGCACCTGCAGTGTTTTGTGGACGCCATCGTCACCGTAAGCGAAGAGGAAATTCAGCAGGCAGTGCAGCTACTCGCGGCCAATCCCGACACGGTTGCCGAACCCAGTGGCGCCGTCGCGACCGCTGGGTTCCTCTTCCGCGCCGATCAATTGCCCAATACGAGGATCAATGTCGCCATTATTTCGGGTGGAAACATCGAACCCAAGATGCTTGAGGCCCTGCGCGCGGACTCTCGATTGTCTGTGGAGTCGTCGAATCGGTGACGAAAAAAGCCGGGACCAGAATCGGTCCCGGCCCTAGTGTTGGCTGGTTGCCCGGATAAAATCGTTGTCGTGACGCCTTTCGTAGAGCTCGCTACGTCTTCTGTACCGGCTCCCAAGACGCCGCCAGCAGCATCTCTACAAACATCGGCGCACTTGCCCGAAACTTGACCTAAGCGCTGCGCCGCGGACGCACCGTCAAGTCCCTCACCTGGGTGAGGATGCTCGACATCTGCATTCCATTTAGTTGCGAAACGAAGGGCAAGAGTTCGGCGATAAATTGATCTTTCATCAATTCGCAGACTTCTTCCTGGCGGCTGCGTTCGCCGCCGCTGAGCAGATCGGGCACAGTGACCTCCAGGGCGCGCGCCAGCCGTTCCAGGGAAGACAGCGTAGGCGTGGCTTTCTCGTTCTCGATTTTGGATACGTAGGTGCGCGGCACGGCCATGCGCCCCGCAAGCTGGCGCTGGCTGAGCCCGTTGCGCAGGCGCAGGGAGCGGATGGAGGTCGCCAGGTTCAAGTGTCCGCGACCGGTGCCGGGCGCAGGCATCATCAATGCTGGCGCCACCATGATGGGTTCAGGCTCAGGTTCCTCGTCCATGGACGCATGACAGCGTCGGCAATTATTGTTGGATGTACGGAACTGGACCAGCAGGCAATGATCGCATCGTACGACTTCCCGTGAGTCTACCGGGGCAAGAGTCGTGGCCATCGGGTTGTGGGAGTGCCAGAGCGGGCTACTCCTCGCAGCCTTACAGGAACCAACTACAGAACTAATGGGGGAGAGGTTCCGACTGCAAAGTCAATCTGAGGTATCTGCCCTGTGGAAGTCAAGGTTAAAATAGTATGAGCCCGCAAATTTTGCGGACGAAAACAAAAACAACACTTCAAATACACGGAGAAAACAGGCCAAGACCATGATTGATCGCGAGTCGGCGTGGGGGTTACTAACTGAGTTCACCCAGTCAGAAAGTTTGCGCAAGCATGCGCTCGCGGTCGAGGCTTGCATGCGCGCTTGCGCCCGCAAATTTGGCAACGGCTCCGCCGAAGACGAAAACCTGTGGGGCATCGTCGGCCTGATTCACGATTTCGATTACGAGCGCTGGCCCAGCCTGGAAGACCATCCTTACAAAGGAAACGCAATTCTCAAGGAGCGCGGATATCCCGAGGAAATCGCGCGCGCCATTATGTCGCACGCGGAATACACCGGCGTCACGCGCGACACGCCCATGGAAAAAGCTCTCTTCGCCTGCGACGAACTGGCCGGGTTCATCACCGCAGTCGCCTTGATCAAGCCGGGCAAGTCATTGGCCGAAGTTGACGCCAAGTCGGTGCGAAAGAGAATGAAAGACAAAGCCTTCGCCCGCAAAGTCAATCGCGACGACATCGTCGTCGGCGCCGCTGACTCTGGGCGTTGACCTGGATGAACACATTACTTTCTGCATTGAAGCCCTGAAGCCGATCGCGAAAGAGCTCGGGCTCGACGGCAGCGCCGCAAAGCCTGCGTAAAATCGGACCTCGGCGTCGGACTTCGGACTAAGAACCTGCGGACCGCGTTCGCGGAAGGAGTGCCGCCCGTCCTGACACTAACCGCCGAGCGCGTACCTGTCCCACAACTCGTCACCCTGCTCCTCCAGAAATAGCGTGCACGCCTGATCCCTTTCGCCGATAATTCCCTGTCCTCCCCATGGATACGTCAAACAGCGATCTGCAAGTCATTCGGCAGATACTCGCCGACCTGACTGCTCGCGTCTATCGCATCGAGCGCCAACTGCAGATGGATGCGATCCCGGCCGCACACCCGCCACCAGCGGCCGCCGAACTTTCGTCGGCTGAACCCTTGTCCGCTAAACCCCGAGAATCCACGCCGGTTGCGGCTTCTGGTCCTCACGCTCCGGCCCCTCCACCGCCCGCCGCGAATCCTCCCGGCGATCTTCCGCTTCCCGCATCGCCGCCGCGCCCGGCCTATGTGGCGAGTGCGCCGCCGCCAGTTCCTCCACGTGCGCCGTATGCTCCACGCGCGCAATCCGACTTCGATCTGGAATCGCGCATCGGCTCGCACTGGCTGAATCGCATCGGCATCGCCGCGCTGCTGATCGGCGTCTCGTATTTTCTGAAATTTGCTTTCGACAATAACTGGATCGGCCCAACTGGTCGCGTCACCATCGGCCTTGTCGCCGGTATCGCGATGGTGTTGTGGAGCGAACGATTCCGCAGCAAAGGCTACCAGGCGTTTTCTTATTCGCTCAAAGCGGTAGGCATTGGCGCGATGTATCTCTCGCTCTGGGCCGCGTTCCAGGTCTACAGCCTGATTCCGAGCAGCGTCGCCTTTGTGATGATGCTGGCCGTCACCGCCGCCACTGCGGCCATGGCGCTGGCGCAGGACGCTCAAATCCTCGCCGCCTTCGCGCTCGCCGGAGGCTTCAGCACGCCACTGTTGCTCTCGACCGGACAGAATCGCGAGATCGCGCTCTTCGCCTACGTTGCCATTCTCGATCTCGCCACGCTCGCCCTGGTCACGTTCAAGCCCTGGCGCCGCCTGCTCGTCATGAGTTATGCCGGCACATTGTTGCTTTACGTTGGCTGGTACTCGCGCTTCTATAATCGCGGCGAGCTCGAACTCACGCTCGCTTTCGCCACGCTATTCTTCGCAGTTTTTGCGATTGCGCCGCTGATCACGCTGCAACCCGAAGGCGAGATCCCGCTGCTGGCCTCGATTCCCGCCGCCCTCGCGTTCGTCAATGCCGGCGTGTATTTCCTGCAGGCCTACGCCATGATCGACGAAGTCGATCACACGTACATGGCGTGGTTCGCACTGGCTCTTGCGGCGATTTATATCCTGCTCAGCCGCCTGGTACACACCCGCGCCAAGGCCCGCGGCGCTTCGGAGCGATTACACTTTCTCCACCTCGCGCTGGCCATCGGATTCATCACTGTCGCGATTCCCATTCGCCTCGATGCGCACTGGATCACCATCGGTTGGTTTGTCGAAGCCGGCGTGCTGCTTGTGGGTGGCCAATCGCATTCAATCTGACTTTCTGAATGTGTTCGCGCTGGGCGCGCTGGTCCTCGGCGTGTCCGACTTCTGGCTATCGACAATTTTTACACCACACAACTCATCTTCAACATGCGGATGGCCACCTACGCCGTCGCAGTCGCCGTGCTGGGCGCCGTCGCCTGGTATGCCTCCAAACGCAACGATGATACCGCGAGCACCGTAGCCGCCTTCGCGGTCGTTGCCCTTAACGCGCTCGCGCTGATCGCTCTGAGCCGCGAAGTCGCCGACTTCTTCACTCGCCAAATCGCAGGCGTTCGCCCTGCAGAGCGCAGGCTTTGGGTTCGCGGAAATTATTACGCCGACTTCCATCGTATCGAGATCGAACGCGACTTCACCTACTCGGCACTGTGGATGGCATATGGCGCCATGCTTGATGATCGTCGGATTCCTGCGGCGCAGCAGTTTCGTGCGCTGGCAGGCTCTCATCCTCATCGCGGCCACGACCATCAAGGTTTTCGTCTACGACGTCTCGCAACTCGATCGCGGCTACCGCATCGTCAGCTTCATCGTGCTCGGCGTGTTGCTGCTGGCCATTTCGTTCGTCTACCAGCGCGACTGGCTGCAGCTTTCGGCGCGCCGCCACGCGCAACAGAAAACGCAAGGGACCTCTGCATGAGGCTCGCCGCATCCTGCTTGCTTCTATTTCTAGTCGCGGACGCGCCGTCCGACCCTGCCCTTCCCTACTTCACTAACGTGCGCGATGTTCATGTCGCCCAGCCCGACCGGCAGAATTTCTTCATCGTCGATGCGGAACTCTGGGCGCACGCGCGTCCCGATCTCGGCGACCTGCGCCTGTATGACGGCGAATCGACCGTCCAGTACCAGCTTTCGGAGCGGCACGCCGGAATCTCGTCCGAAGAAGTGGACGCGAAGATCCTCAATCTCGGCACCGTCTCTGGCCACACCGAATTCGATCTCGATACCCAGGATCTCGCCGAATACGACCGCATTCGCTTGCATCTCGATGCCCACGATTTCGTTGCTACTGCATCGGTCTCGGGCGGCAGCGCGCCGGGAAAAGCTGCCGAGGTCGAACTCACGCCGACCACGCTTTACGATTTCACCAAGGAACAACTCGGCTCGAACTCGGTGCTGAAGCTACCGCCTTCCAGTTTCCGTTATCTCCACGTGCGCTTGTCGGGTGGAATTCTGCCGCAGCAGGTGAAAGCCGCGAGCATTGCAAACCTGCGCGAACAGCAGGCATCCTGGAGCAGTGCCGGATCGTGCGCCGCACCGCAAGCGAAGCAGCGTATAACCGAAATCGCCTGCGAAATCCTGCCGAAAGTTCCGCTCAGTCGGATTGTGTTGAGAGTCGAACCCGCGCAAGTAAATTTCCGCCGCTCGGTCAGCATCGAAGACGCCAAAGGCTTACAGGTCGCCAGCGGTGAGATCACTCGCGTGCGCGTAAATCGTGCGGGAACGCTGGTCACGCACGAAGAGCTCGCGGTGAAAGTGAATCCTTACAACGTCACGGCTCTGGGCACCGGCAGCGGGCGCGTAATCCTCGCCATCGACAACGGCGACAATCCGCCGCTCAACATTCTCACCGCAGAACCGCAATCGCTCGAACGCCGCGTCTACTTCGATCCGCAGGGAAAGTCCACGCTGCGCCTGTATTACGGCGACGAAAAACTTTCCGCGCCTGTCTACGATTACGCCCACTTTTTTCATTTAGACCCATCATCCACCGAAGCGCAACTGGGCCCCGGCGGCCACAACCCGCACTACACGGGCCGCCCCGATGATCGCCCGTGGTCCGAGCGCCACACTTCGATTCTATGGGGAGCGATGATCCTGGCTGTACTGGCACTGAGTGCGCTGGCTCTTCGCGGATTGCGAACGGAACAGCCGCGGTAGAAACTCAGGCGGATACCAGATGCTTACGGCAATCGTTCTGTTCTTACTTCCGGTGTCCGCTAGCTGGAGCAAATAGGTCCACGGGCAACTCGAATCCGGCGGCTTTGAGCTTTTCCGCGAACTTGGGCCTGATGCCCGTGGAATTGAAAGTTCCGATCACGCGCCCCTCAGTCGTCACTCCCTGCTTCTCAAACAGAAACAAATCCTGCATGCTGACCACCTCACCTTCCATGCCGGTGATTTCGGTGACATGAGTGACCCGCCGCGTTCCGTCGCTGAATCGAGCCGTCTGAACAACCAAAGAAACCGCTGACGCAATCTGTTTTCGAATCGCCTTTTCCGGCAGATTCAGGTTCGCCATCATCGCCATGGTCTCTATGCGTGAGAGCGCGTCGCGAGGATTGTTGGCGTGAACTGTGGTCAGCGAGCCGTCATGGCCGGTATTCATCGCCTGCAACATATCGAGCGCTTCTTCGCCACGCACTTCACCAACAACAATCCGGTTAGGACGCATGCGCAGGCTGTTAATCACCAACTGTCGCGCTTGAACTGCACCCTTGCCATCCACGTTGGCGGGCCGGCATTCCAACCGAACTACGTGGCGCTGCTTCAACTGCAACTCCGCCGAATCTTCAATCGTGACAATCCGTTCTTTGGAAGAAATGTAACCGGAGAGCACGTTCAGCAGGGTGGTCTTGCCCGCGCCCGTTCCGCCCGAAATTACGATATTAAGGCGCGCGGCCACGGCGATTTTCAGCAGCGCCAGCATCGGCTCGTTCAATGCCTGATTTGCCAGGAGATTGTCTTCGCTGATCGGAATATGCCCGAAACGCCGGATCGAAAGATGGGGACCGTCAATCGCCAACGGCGGAATGACCACGTTGACGCGGGATCCGTCCGCAAGTCGAGCGTCCACCATGGGCGAAGATTCATCCACGCGTCGCCCGATTCCCGAAACAATTTTTTGGATGATGCGCATAAGGTGCGCGTCATCCTTGAACCTGACTTTCGTCTCTTCCAGAATTCCTGCGCGCTCCACATATACTTCGTTCGACCCATTCACCAAAATGTCGCTGACGCTCGCATCCTGCAGCAATGGCTCCAGCGGTCCCAACCCGAATACTTCGTTCAATATCTCGAGCGATAAGCGTTCTTTTTCATCATCGGTGAAAGGTGCCTTGACCTGCGCTACAGCGTGCTGAACGACTGTATAGACCTGCGATCGAGTTTGGTCGTCCGGAACCGCGTCAACTCTCTCCAAGTCAATTTTATTCAGCAGGTAGCGATGGATTGCGTTCTTCAGTTCTTGATATACGTGAAAATCCAGCGCGCCATTTCTTTTAGGGTCGCCGGAAGCGGGGGGATTGGGCAAAGGCGGCGAAATTCGGTCGGAGGCAGACGTATTCAACTCTCTCAGGTCGAGCCGAATTATAGGGCCGGTAGGGATGGAAAACAATTACGGCTGAACTGAACACTCCGAAGAGAGGCAACTCGCCGTCTTCTTGCGCGTGTACCTCGGCCCAGCAAGCCGTGTCGCTACCAGAAATTAAGACGAATTCTACCGGGCGGTCTCTTCGATTTCTGAAATCCAATCCGGCCGCTTCAACACTTCGCGCGGCTTGGGTCCATCGGCGGCGCCCACGATGCCGTCTTGCTCCATCAAATCGATGAGATGCGCGGCGCGCCCGTAGCCGATGCGCAGGCGCCGCTGCAGCAGCGACGTCGAGGCCTTGCCAAACTCCACCACCAGCTTCACCGCGTCGCCATACATGGGATCGTCTTCGCTGTCGCCAGCCGAGCCTGCTTCCCCGCCACCGCCTTCCGCTCCCGCCTCGCGCTCGCCCTTGGGCGCTTCGAGGAACTGCTGCTGATATTCCGCCAGGCCTTGCGACTTCCAGAACTCGACCACCGCGGCAATTTCCTTTTCCGTGACGAAGGGCGCGTGCAACCGGTGCACGCGCGCCGAACCCGACGGCAGGTAAAGCATGTCGCCCTTGCCCAGCAGCGCCTCGGCGCCGTTTGCGTCGAGAATGGTGCGCGAGTCCACCTTGGTCGCGACCCGGAACGAAACCCGCGCCGGAAAATTCGCCTTGATCAACCCGGTAATCACGTCAACGCTCGGTCTTTGGGTCGCTAAAACAAGATGTATGCCGACCGCGCGCGCCATCTGCGCCAGGCGCGTAATCGATTCCTCAACGTTGCTGGAATCGAGCATCATCAGGTCGGCCAACTCGTCGATGATGATGACGATATAGGGAATCGGCTTCTCGTCGCCCTCTTCGTCGAACAGGCTGGGCGTTCCGTTCTGATCGAAGAGCTTGTTGTACTGGTCGATGTTGCGCACGCCCTTGGCCGCCAACAGTTTCAAGCCGGCGCTCCATTTCGCGCACCGCGTTGCGCAGCGCGTTGGCCGCCAGTTTCGGCTCGGTGATGATCGGCGTGTATAGATGCGGAACGCCTTCGTAATTGCCCAGTTCCAAACGCTTCGGGATCGACGAGAATCAGTCGCACCTGGTCGGGCGTGGCCTTATACAAAATCGACATGATCATCGCGTTAATGGCCACGCTCTTGCCCGCGCCCGTGGAACCGGCGATCAGCAAGTGCGGCATGCCCGCGAGATCGGCCGTCACAATGCGGCCGTTGATGTCTTTGCCCATGGCGATCGTCATCTTCGACTTCGATCCCATGAACTCCTGCGACTCGATGTTTTCGCGCAGCCAGATAATTTCGCGCTGCCGGTTCGGCACCTGTATACCCACGGTGCTCTTGCCGGCCATGCGCTCGATCAGGATGCTCTCTGCTTTCAACGCGAGGCAAAGATCGTCGCAGAGATTGGTAATGCGGCTGTACTTAATGCCCGCCTCGGGCTTGAACTCGAAGGTGGTGACCACCGGGCCGGGATTGATCTGCGTGATCTGCCCGTGAATCTCGAACTCGGCGTATTTTTCGGTGAGCACCTGCGCCAGCAGCTTGAGTTCGTCAGCGTCGACTTGCTGCTGCTCGTCGGGACGTTGCAGCAGGCTGCTCGAGGGCAACTTGTATCCGCCGGCAGCGATCTTCGGCATCGTCGTTTTCGCTTTGTGGCCGCTGTCGGCGCGCTCCGTCACCTCAGGATCGGCAGCGGTTTCCGCGGCGCTCTCCATCGTCAAAGGCTCGGGAAGAATTCCTCCGGTCGCTTTCGCAGGCGGCGCTTCTTCAGCCAGCATGCGCTCGATGCCGGTCCTTCGGGGCTCGGCAACCGCCGGGGTTTGCGGAGCGGGCCGCGAGGGGATTAGCTGCGTCTTCACCACGGGCTTCGCAATCCGACGCTGGTCCAGTTCTTTCTGCTGACGTTTCTTGGTTCGCTCTTGGCGCCAGTCGGTGTAGCGGTTCCACAATGCAGTCACGAAGGAGAAATGCGTCGGAGCCCAGAGCCGAATCGCCGCGAAAGAGAATGCCGTCGACAGATATAACGCAACCGCCAGCACGGTCGCACACACAATGTAAGCGCCGACCACATTCAAATAGTGAATGAGTAAGTCGCCGATCACTCGGCCCAGCAGGCCTTCCACCGGAATCACGCCCATCCAGCGCAGTTGCCCGGGAAGCAGCGCCAGCATCGCCGGCACGAACATCACCAGCCAGATTGCGCCCAGGGTCTTCGCCAGCGGCGACTGCACTTTCATGGAGCGGAACCAGCGCACGCCCAGCATCACCGGAAAAATGACCAGCAGAAATGCGCCCACGCCAAAGAATTGCAGCATCATGTCGGCGGTGAACGCTCCGACCACGCCAATCCAGTTGCGCGCCGCGTGCGCACCGGTCAGCACTGAAGCGCTATTCCACGATGGATCGAGCGGAGAATACGAAACCAACGCGAGGAAAAGAAGGAGCGCGAAGACGCACATCAGGAACCCGATCAGCTCGTTGAGCCGGCGGTTCCCGGTGGGAATGAAAATGCTTGCCAGATAATCCATGTGGGGCAGATTGACTCACTGAAGACACGCCATCCTCAGCGCCATCATCGGCCAGAGCCCTTACATTATGCCAAGAAGATGTGTATCCGACAATGCAGGAAATGCAAGGCAGTATTCGAGTGGTATCCGTCGAAATTATTGTCGTATAGAAGTTGCTCGCAACGTCTACTGTCCACTAGGCTTCTGCTGGCACAGCAAAAAATGTTGGGAGAACGCCTCTACGAAAGCCTGGCGGCGTACACCAGCACCAGCGCTCCCAAAATAATTCTGTAGACCGCAAATGGAGCGAAGCCGCGACGCCGCACATACGCCATAAACCAAGCCACTGAAGCGTAAGCGACGAAGAACGAGACGACGAAACCAATCGCCAGTACGATCCATCCATGCGCATCGATCTGCGCCACGCCAATGGGATTCTCGCCTTTTCCGCTTAAGGATTTGAGCAGCGTATAAAGCGTGGCCGCAGCCATGGTCGGCATGGAAACAAAGAAAGAAAACTCAAGCGCCGCGGCTCGCGACATCCCTACAATCTGGCCGCCGGCGATAGTCGACATGGAGCGCGACGTCCCCGGAAATACCGCCGAGAATATCTGGCAGAATCCGATCCACACGGCCTGAGCCAGGCTCATGTCTTCCATCTTCCACGTGCGAATGCGGCTCCCAGACGCGCCCGGGCCCGCCGCTTCGGACTTAGCATTCAACGCGTCGATCAGCCACATTACGATGCCACCAATCAGCAGCGACCAGCCCATGATCACAATATTTTCGAGATGCTTGCCGATCACTTTCGTCAGCAGGAAAGACGGAATTGCGGTCACCACGAATGCCACCGCGGTCAGGCCGAGAGGATGGGTGAGCGCAGTGCGCCGTCCGCTCTCGCCGCCAGGAAACGTTGCCAGGAAGCGCCGGATGCGTCCCCAGAAATAAACCGGCAGGCACAGAATCGCGCCCAACTGGATCACGATGGAATACATCTTCCAGTAGCCGTTGTCGAGAGTGAGATTGGGAGCTAAACCGGAAACGTGCAGTAAAGCCTCAGATAGCCGCAAGTGCGCAGTCGAACTGACGGGTAAATATTCTGTAAGACCTTCGACAATGCCAAGAATCAGGGACAAAAGATAATCGTTCAATCTTCCTCCGCAGCAATGTAACGCAACAGTATCGCAGAAAATCCCGGCGGCCACGTTACGTTCAAGGCACTGGAAACGAGCGCTAGTCCCCGGCGTTGCCGTAGGTAGGAATGCCCTGCTGAACATAGAACATCAGCATCTGCGCCCGCGAAGACCAGTCGCTCTGCGCATATTGAGCAAGGATTTTCTGCGCCAGCGCCAAAGCGCGATTTTTCGATTCTTCCGATTTCTTCTGGTTGGCTTCCGTCTTGTAAATTTCGATCAGCGCGGAGCGGCGCCACGCCGCATCGTACAGCGCCTCCGGAGCGGACGGAGACTGCTCATGTTCCTTGGCGTACTTCTCATACATGTCAGCTTCTTTGTCGGGACACTTCGACGCGCTCTGCCAGTCGCCGCACAATTTATTTTCGATCAGGTGAAAGGCGGCCAGGTCGGCCCACTTCGTTCCCGGAAATTTCTTCATGACCAGCTTCATCCACTCTTCGTCGATCTGGCCGCGCATGTAGGCATCACGCTCGCGGGCCGAGGGCCGAGTCAACACGTCTGCTCGCTCCATCTGCCAGCGAATGTCGGCGGCGCGGTACAACCCTTCAGCCGCCACGGGAGAAGTTGGAAATAGATCGTAGACGCGATAGTAGAGGCGCATTGCGTCCTGCGCGGCGTCGCGCCGTCCACGGCGGCGGCTGGCCTGATCTTCCGAGTCGGCGGCCTCGCCGAAAACAATTTTGTCGCCATTCGGCGTGCCCTGGTTTACGAGAGCCTTGCTCGAAACCCATCCGGTAATAGTTTTGCCTTCGGACTCGGGGTCATCTTCGTCGGCGTCTTTGCGGGGCTCGCGAAGGATCGCTTCGACGTGCGTCCAATCGTGACCCGTCTCGATGATCACCAATTCGTGTCCGCGCCCCGCTTCGCCGAGTTTGGCCGCGTCGCTGCTGGGAGATACGCGAATCGATTCTTCGTGCACCAGCGTCCCGCGCTGCGCCTGCGCAGCAACGAGAACTGGAAACAAAAGCAGAGCGGCCAACAGCGTCGAGACAAAAATCGCATCGCCAAGATCGCTGCGGGGCTTTAGAAGTGGATACGTCCTGCGGAACTTTGTTTAGCGGAGCTTTGTTCATAAGATGCTTGAAATGCTATCACCATCACGCTTCCCAGAGTTGCAGTCAGACTCAAGGGAACCGTAGAGACGTAGCTCGCTACGTCTAGGCAGCGGCAAGATCCGGGCTGCAAGGGCCCTTGAATCCTAACTACATCGACCGTCATCTATCTTGCATGAGTTTGCAAGAAGCAGGAAATGTTTTCCCGGAAATCAGCGCCAATCCTGCGGCGTTAAATCAAGTTGACGGCCCTTCCGGCTGGGCAGAATCGGAACCCAGGGCAAGCACGCCGCTAGCATCCGACGATTCCCTGCTCGACGCCTATTCCACGGCCGTGACCGGCGCGGTCGAGCGCATGAGCCCGTCCGTCGTAAATATCGAAGTGCATCAGAGTGCAGGTCGCACGAGCGCAGGCGAGCCGCGCGAACGGCGCGGTGGAGGCTCGGGCTTCGTGTTCACTCCCGACGGCCTCATCCTCACCAACAGCCATGTCGTGCACGATGCGGTGCGCATTCTGGTGACGCTGACCGACGGACGCCGTATGCCCGCTACTGTCATCGGCGACGATCCCGCGAGCGACCTGGCTGTAATCCGAGTGAACGAACCCGGTCTCACTGCCGCTTCACTCGGCGATTCGCAGCGTCTCCGCGTGGGCCAGATCGTGATCGCTATCGGAGCACCTTATGGATTTCAGTCGACGGTCACCGCAGGCGTTGTCAGCGCGCTGGGACGATCGCTGCGCTCCTACTCCGGTCGCCTCATCGACGACGTAATTCAGACCGACGCCTCGCTGAATCCTGGCAATTCGGGCGGTCCGCTAGTCGATTCCGCCGGTCGGGTCGTCGGCGTTAACACGGCCACTATTCTGCCCGCGCAAGGCATCTGCTTCGCCATCGGCATCAACACCGCGAAGTTCGTTGCCAGTCGCTTGCTGCGCGATGGCCGCATTCGTCGCAGCTACATTGGCGTGTTCGGCCCAGACGGTTCCGGTTCATCGCCGCGTGGTGCGTTTCTATGATCTGCCGAAAGAAATGGGCGCGATTGTAGTAGGCGTCGAAGAGAATAGTCCCGCGAAGCGCGCAGGCCTGCGCGACGGTGATGTCATCGTTGCGCTCGACGGTCATCCCGTCGCCGGCGTCGACGATCTGCATCGCGTCCTAACCGACGTCCGCGTCGGCGTAAGTTCGTCGCTGACCGTTTTGCGCTGGACGGAGAAGCTGGAGCTGAAGATTGTCCCCGAAGAAGCCCGCTAGTTAGTGCGCCGGAAATAACATCTCCTAAATATCGGGCGCGATGGCGACGGAAAGCAAAGACTTTGACCGCAGAGGTCGCAGAGAACATTCGCAGAGATCGCGGAGAAGGGCTGTGCAATATGAACTATAAACGTCGATCTGCTTGACGCACTACACTAGCTCTTGAAGCTAATGTCGAGAAAGTTTACGTGAGGACAAGGGCTTATGTGGGGGCAGACGGGTTTAGGTGGGGACAGCCGCCTCGGCTGTCCGCCGCGCGCAGCGCGGCTTTTGGAGCTAGCCGCAAAGTCGGCAGCCGAAATACTACTTCATCAGCGTCTCCTGGCTGGCCGCACAAAGCCACGAGCCATTCTGCTGAACCCAGGTATCGGTAAAGCGCCCGCGGCGAGTGTAGTGCTTGCCTTTGTCTGCTCCCTCTTCGCGGTACCTTCCAGTGACTACCACTGCATGATCGTATGCATCCGCGCGCATTCCGTCATTCACAATTTGACCGGGACCGTAATTCGCCTCGGTGATGCTGGCTAAGAATTGCGACTTGTTCATGAACGATCCGTCGGAGTCGGTATACGCAAACGACGCGGCCAGCAGGGCATTCAGCGCTTTGCCGTCCCTGTTTTTCTCGGCTTCGTTCCACGCATTTTCCAGCGAGAGGACGCGTGTCTTGTCCGAATCGTGAGAATCCACCTGAGCATGGCCCGCGAGAAACATGCTTACCAGCACAACGCACACTTTCACAGTCTTCAAGGGCAGGACTCCTTGTACGCGTGATAGAAATGCTTGCGTGATCGAAGAAAGTTAAGCGATTTGGCGTTGGAATGCAATCGACGCGCAGCGGCGCGAAAAAAATGTTTACTTAGGTCTCGAGCGCGCGAAATCCGTTGCTGATCAATTCAGGAAGTACTGGCGGTAGAGCGTGTCCCGCTGCGCCGGCCGGAAACCCGCGTCGCGAATAATTCGCCGCAATTCTTCTTCGGTCGTGCAGTTAGTCACGCCCGCCGCGCGCACAACATTCTCCTCGAGCATGACCGAACCGACGTCGTTGCCGCCAAAGCGCAGTCCCATCTGGCAGACTTTCAGCCCTTGCGTGACCCAACTCGATTGCACATTGAGGAAGTTCGAAAGATAGATTCGCGAGATGGCCAGCACCTTCAGATAGTCAACCGCGGTGGCTTCGTCCCAGTGACGACCGCCGAGCGCCGTATGCTGCGGCTGAAAGCTCCACGGAATAAACGCCGTGAACCCGCCCGTCTCTTCCTGCAATTCATAAAGCCGCTGGAAATGATTGACCAGGTTTTCGTAGTTCTCGCCCACGCCAAACATCATGGTCGCGGTGGTGCGCATGCCGATCTGGTGCGCCGTGCGATGCACGTTGAGCCAGTCGTCGGTCAGGCACTTCAGCCGCGCAATCTTGTAGCGCACTTCGTCGTCGAGCACTTCCGCGCCGCCGCCGGGAATGGAGTCGAGCCCCGCATCGCGCAGCCGCAGGATCGTGTCGCGAATCGAGAGCGCGCTGTATTCCGCAATCGCAATAATCTCCGACGCCGAGTAGCAGTGCAGATGCACCTGCGGAAAGCGTTCCTTGATCCCGCGCAGCATCTTCTCGTGCCAGTCAATCTTCAAATCGGGATGCAGACCGCCCTGCATCAGCACGCCCGTGCCGCCCAGTTCCACGGTCTCGCGAATCTTCTCGTAAATCGTGTCGAAGTCGAGAATGTAGCCTTCCTTCGCGGCTGGTCCCTTCAGCGGCCGATAGAACGCGCAGAAGGTGCAGTACTCGGTGCAGAAATTCGTGTAATTAATATTGCGGTCGATGATGTAGGTGACCACGCCCTCGGGATGCAGCCTGCGGCGCACCGCATCGGCCTCCATCCCAATGCCGATCAGATCATCGGACTCGAACATCTCCAGCGCTTGCTGTTTAGTCAGGGACATGGGAACTCACGGAAACTTGTTTCATTTTTCATTGTAACGGAGCCGCGAAAAAAAATTTCCGCTGACCCATCCTACGGCTGGTTTTTCGGCATGTCCCTTTTTGGGAATCGCCGCTTTCTGGGGTACCCCCCCCATACCTGTGAATGCCGCGACTGGCGCGGGTTCTGCAAAAATGGTCTGCAAAATCTTGAGCCCCAAGGGTTTAGAGGTCAAAATCTTGAGAACAATGGAGTTAGCACCGTCGCTCTGGGATTTCTGTGTGCACCGCCTTCGCTTTGGCGATAATCTGCTTTTTAAATTTTGAGGTCAAGGTTGGATGTCACGTTGGATGTGGAAAACCGTCTCGATCCAAATCTGGAATCCGCTGAGCAGTTCGACGGGGGCTGAAGCCCCGTTTTGATTTTCGAGCGCCTTACGCGGCCCTGAAGGGCCGCTCTTCCACGCCGATGCGCGCCGTTCACGGCCAAGGCGTGCGTTCACGGCCAGGCACGGGTTTCAGGGAGAGGCGCGTTCGGTCATCTGATTGACACTGCTTCCGCGCTTACCTAGACTGCCTGTGTAGAGCTTCGCGAGGTCCCCAATGGGCTGGCTGCAAAACAAATTCGAAAAGAATTTCATGATCAGCACGGTTGATTACGTATTCAACTGGGCGCGCAAGTCGGCGGTGTGGCCGATGACGTTTGGGTTGGCCTGCTGCGCGATCGAGATGATCGCTTCTTCCACTTCGCGCTTCGACATTGCGCGCTTCGGGTCGGAGGTATTTCGTCCCAGCCCGCGGCAGAGCGATCTGATGATCGTGGCCGGCACGGTCACGCTGAAAATGGCGCCGGTGGTGAAGCGCATCTACGACCAGATGCCCGACCCGAAGTGGGTGATCTCCATGGGCGCGTGTTCGTCGGTGGGCGGGCCGTTTAATACTTACGCCGTGCTGCAGGGCGTGGATAAGATCGTCCCGGTCGATGTTTACGTTACGGGATGCCCGCCTCGCCCGGAAAATCTTTTTTACGCGCTGCTCAAACTGCAGGACAAGATCGACACCATGACGCTGGCGAAGAAGCCGACCGAAGTCCGACTCGATCCCAACATGGTCGAGAACTTCAAGCGCCAGGTGATGATCGCGCAAACGCTGCAGCCGAAATAGCTGGCAGTAATCAGCTATCAGCTGTCAGCTATCAGCTTTCAGCAAAACGAATCATTTGGGGACGGCCCCTACGCTTGCCCCTGAGCGAAGTCGAACGGTCTGTCCGGGCTCGCAAAGCTCGGCTTCTCACAAAGAGCACCGATCATGCCCAACTTCACCAAACTCACTACTCAATCCGATCTCCCCGCCCTCGACACGGCCAAAGAATTTCCTTGCGGCGACAAGACGATTTGCGTCGCCAACGTGAACGGAACCTACAGCGCGATGGACAACGTGTGCCTGCACCAGGGCGGCCCGCTGGGCGAAGGAAAGATCGAGAACGGCAAAGTTGTCTGCCCCTGGCACGGGTGGGCCTACGATCCCAAAACCGGCGAAGCCGCGCACAATGCTCGCGCCAAGGTTGCGGTGTATCCGCTCAAAATCGAAAACGGCGATGTGCTGGTTGAAGTGTAGGGGCGGCTAAATTTTGTAAGTCCGGTCTCGCAAGAGCTAAGAACTGCCCTTCTTCAACTGCTGCTTCCAGCCCAGCACTCGGGCCTTTGCGCCCTCCGCCTCCGCCTCGGGAATCATGCCTTTTTTCATATACAGCACCGATAGACTGGTATGGGCCAGCACGTCGTCGGGTTCAATTTCCGCTAGTCTCTGCGCGACCGCGATAGCCTCGTCGTAGCGCTGCAAGTCCTGCAAAGCTCTCGCCAGCCCGTGCATGGCTTCGGTAAAGGTGGGATCGGCGGCCAAAGATTGCTGATACTCGGCAACCGCTTTTTCCAGTTGCCCGTCCGCCATCAGGTCGAGCGCGGCATAGTAATGATCTTCAGCTTGTTGGCGGGCGTCCGGATCAGGCATGCGGGAAGTTTCTCGGCAGAATCTGAATTCTAACACTGCCCTAGAACCTCAACCACGAAGGACACGAAGTCACACGAAGGAAGACCAAGAAAATTCTTTGTGAAACTCTATTCCCTTCGGAGTTCGCGTTTCTCCTGCAGCTCAAAACTGAGTTCAGCACAGCAACCACATCAAATCTGCTTTCCTTCGTGAACCTTCGTGCCCTTCGTGGTTCAAGATTTTCGCCGAGCTTGACCGAGTGCGTATGATGGCTGCATGCGCTACAAGCTTCGTTTTCTTTGGAACGCGACCAAAGGCCATCGCCTGGCCCCGTGGCGCAGTCCTTACCTGCTATGGCGCATTGAAACCTACACTGGCGTGAAGATGACGCAGATCGGGTTCGTCGAATTCTGGGAATTCATGTGGCGGGAGCGCCATCATCTCTGGCGTTTTCTTGGCTGGACCAGCGACATGGAGCGCTATGTGCATCCCCGGCCGAAGAGCTCTTGAATCAGTTCTCGGTTCTCAGTTCTCGGTTCTCAGTTCTCGGTTCTCAGTTCTCAGTTCTCAGTTCTCGGTTCTCAGAAAAAGCAAAACCGGGCTCTGCTGTAAGCCGTCAGGAAGTCACAGGCGCGAAGGCAGAAAAGGGCGCCAACAACCGAGACCTAAGAACGAAGATTTGAAACTGAGAACTGAGAACTGGGAACTGAGAACTGTTCTTAAAGCTGAGAACTGTTCCTACGCTCCCGCCGCCGCGGCCTCGCCCAGAAAGATGCTGACTTCCGCGCCCTTGCCGGCGCCCAGGAGCTGCGCCGCGGCTGCGCGGTTCGAAACAATTTCCAGATAGCCCATGCTGCCCAGGATGCCGAAGACCTCGCCCGGTCCGCCCTCCGCGAAATTCTTGTGGATGTCGGTGATCTCCTTGCTTCCCACCACGATCTTAAATTTCGCGCCCTCGGCGAATAGCGCCGGAGCGTCTGCGGGCGTGACGTTGGTGATCAGGTTGCCGAAGCGGTCGACCTTCAGCACTACGGCGCGCAAGCGATTCTCTCCCGCAGGCTTCGGCCGCGGCGCCGCGAAGCGCACGTAGTCTTCGATCTCATCGCCGAATTTGTGCGAGTCGACGAACTTCGCCAGGTATGCTGCCACCGGAGCGAAAATGTCGCGCCCGTGAAAGGTGTTGCTCACCGGCTGCCGGAAATAATGCTCCGAGCTGATGTGCCGCACATGCATGCGCTCTTCCCTGGCATAGACCATGGAGAGCACGCCATTATCAGGCGCAACAAAATGGTAGCCGTCGCTCGAAGCCAGAATGGGCCGGCGCGTCGTTCCCACGCCCGGGTCCACTACCACCATATGTATCGTGCCGTTGGGGAAATACGAATACGCCTGCGAAATCGTCAGCGCGCCGTCGAGCACGTCAAAGGCCTGCACGGCATGGGAAATGTCGACAATCTGCACTTCGGGCACGATGTCGACGATCACGCCTTTCATCGCGCCTACAAAATGATCGTTGGTGCCAAAGTCGGTGGTCAGAGTAATAATCGGACGCTGCGGCAAAGTTCCCTCGCTGGAAGACAAAATTCTAGTTACAGCGAAAGTAATTGCCGCTGAACCCGCGCGTCAAGGCACGTAGGTAATAAGTACGGCTTCAAACCTCGTATCTTTTAATCTTCGCGCAGCGCTTGCATCGGATGAATAGAGGCCGCCTTGCGCGCGGGAAGAACCGCGGCGACCAATCCGATTAGGGGAAGCACTAACGCAACCGTCAGATAGGTCCAAACGTCCAGGGGATGCACTTGGTACAAGAAGCTGCGGATCAGGCGACCGCTGGCAAATGCCAGCAGCAAGCCGATGGCGAGTCCGGCTCCGATCAGGATTGACCCTTGCCGCAACACCATTCCGCCACGCTCTGCGGGTCGCGCCCAGAGCCATGCGAACGCCGATTTCGCGCCGCCGGTAGCTGACCAGTTGCGACAGCACTCCGTAAAGCCCGGCTATCACCATCATCACTGCCAGTCCTGCGAACGAAGCTACCAGATAAAGTCCAAGCCGCTGGCTGAACGTATTCTCGTCCACCGCCTGCTGCATGGTTCGAAAATTATCGAGAGCGAATCCCGGCGCGAACTCGTGGAACACTGAGCGCATCTCCGTAGCGACCGGAATGTTTCCCCGGGTCTTCACGACAAAACTGACCATGGTCTTCAGGAGCCCCTGATAGAAAAGCGATGTGGTCGGGATCTGCTGTTGCGGGAGAAGAATGAATGGCTGGATATCTCCGCCTACGCTTCGGTCCACCTGGTCGCCCAGAACGCCGACAATCGTAAACGGCTTGAGCATACCCGTCTCTTTGCCGCCCAGGCTGACCTGCTGGCCCAGCGGGTCTTTGCCTGCGAAATACTTCTTGGCCAGGACCTCGTTGACCACGGCCACAAAAGGACTGCTGGCCACGTCATCGTCACTTATCATGCGTCCGCGCATGACCGGGGTTCCCAGCGTCCGGGCATAGTCTCCGCTCACGGCGGAAACCCGGGCGTGCGGCCGGTTGGCTGGATCCGTCGGGTGGCCGACGATGTCGAAGCTCGAGCCCAGATCCATTCCCGCCAGCGGCGGCGCGGTGGCCAGCGCGGCGCTCACCACGCCTGGGACCTGGCGCATTCGATCGAGAACTGGCTGGTAGTCAGGTGGCGACCGAAGGCGGACGCATTCGCCGTATCTTCTGATACAGCCATCGCGGAAAATCCCGCCGAATCCGCCGGCATGGCGAGAAATGTAGTGATGTTCGCCGTCTCGAAACCCAGGCGCGATTGTTCCAGATTCCACAGCGTGTGGAACAGCAATCCCGTTCCTACAAGCAGAGTGTGGAAAGCGCAACCTCGCTCGCGACCAGCGCTCCGCTCAGTTTGCCGCCTGAGCGCGAGCCCACGCCGCGCGACGCCGCCTGCAATGCGCCTGATGGATGCGTCCTCGCCACCAAGCAGCGCTGGCAGCAGCGATGACAACACCGTGTGACGATCGCGACAGCCGCCAGCACCAGCACCATGGTCCAGTCGAATCGCGATCGAGTCCCCGCGTGGAATGGTCGTCATGCGGCAGCTTGTGAATGCCGGCCATCGCCAATTGCGCCAGCAGTATCCCCGCGCCGCACCCCAGCAGACTCAGCGCCAAGCCCTCCGACAGCATTTGACGGATCAGACGCGCCACCTTGCACCCAGTGCGGCCGAGACCGCAAACTCCTGTTGCCGTCCCAGACAGCGCGCGATCAGCAAGTTGGAAACGTTCGCACATGCGATCAGCAGCACCAGCGCCAGCGCCGCGAATAAACCGTAGAGTACTGGCCGCACGGGTCCAGTCAGCACTTCCTGATAAGAGTGACGCTAAACTTGACCGGCGCTCTCGTGGAGCCTATCGCGGAATGTGCGCGGCAATCGCATCCAGTTCCTGCTGCACCTGCGCGACGCTCACTCCGGGTCGAAGTTCGCCCACGATATTGAAGAAATCGTAGCCCCGATCCTTCAACATCTCCGGGGTCGGTTGCAGCGGTATCCACACGCCTTTCGCCAGATCCGCCCCGAGTTCTTCTGGAAACCGAAAGCTCCGCGGCATCACGCCCACCACACTGCGCGGTTGACCACCAATCTTCACTGCCTGGCCGACAATTCCAGGATCGGAATGAAAGCTCTCTCTCCATAATCCTTCGGAGAGCATGACCACGAGCGGCCCGCCGGTTTGTCCCTCGGCTTCTGTAAACGTGCGCCCCAGTAGAGGACGAACGCCCAGCAGCGGAAACAAACTTGTCGTGACATGCGGCGCACTGACGGTTTGCGAACTGTCGTGTGTTTCCAGAACTGACGCATCTTCGGAGTAGCCTGCGGAATCGCGCAACAATCTCGATTGCGCGCGGATGTCGCGATAATTCAGCCACGAGGTCGACCCAAAACCTGGCTTGTCAGCCGGAGGACCGATATACACCATGCGATCGCCCGTAGCATAGGGCAGCGGCCGCAGCAGCACGCTATCGATCACGGTAAGATTGCGTATTCGCGCCTACTCCCAGCGCCAGGGTAAAATCGCCAGCAGCGCCAACCCTGCGTCCTCCGCGTTGGCGCAGGGCATGCCGCAAACGTAAAGCCGAGTTGCATAGAAACCGCGGGCGCAGAACGCAGCCGAAAAAGATGCACGTCCTTCGCCACTTCACTGAGAAGCATATCTCACTCAGCTTCAATTGGTTTCTAAATGGAGGGAGATTGGACAAGGCGGCGCTAGTGGCCGAAATCGAAATGAAGGTGTTCAGAAACGAACAGGAATTGCCGAATGATGGGGACCCGCCGATCTCGGCAAATGGCCTCCGAGACAAATCGGAGGCCATTGGAATTTTTGACTACTGGCCCTACTCACTACGAAATGTGAATGTCTCCCGAACCCGTGCGCACCTTCAGCAACTGGCCGCCGCCGCGCACTTTGCCGTGGATCTGGTGGTGGGTATCGTCCACTCGCCCTTGCACGGTCATCTCGACTGGCGAACCGACGTCGATGCTCCCCGAGCTGGTAGAAATATCGGCGTCAAACGCGGCATTGCCCGGCAATTTCAACCGCACGTTACCCGAGCCGGTACGAATTTCCCACGCGCCACTCAGGTTCCCCTCGGCGGTTACATCGCCGCTGCCAGTTTCTCCGTGGAACCCGCCGTTGATGCCGCGCGCGGTCAGGTTGCCCGATCCGGTACGCAGATCGACATCGCCCGCGCTGGTCTCTTCCACTTCGACATCGCCGCTTCCGGTTCCGCCTCTTACCGAGCCCGCGATCTGGTGCGCGCGCACGTCGCCGGAACCCGTCTGCAGCCGGATCTCGCCGTTCAGATTGCTCAGCTTCAAATTGCCCGATCCGGTTTGCGTGTCCACGTTGCCATGCGTGCCCTCAATGGTCTGGTCGCCGGACCCGCTGCGCGTGCGTACTACCGTGTCCGCCGGCACGGTGACCTCGTAATCCACCGAGATGTTGCGCATGTCCACGTAGTCAATGTGGATGTTGTTGCCCTCCTGCCGGATCGGAGGATTCTGCTCGATCTGGTGCACGTCGGCCTCGCGATTGCCGCTGAACCAGTTGTTGCCCACAAAGATCTTGGCGTGAATCTGTACCGATCCCGACGATCCGGCGCGCACCGTGATGTCGCCGGAATGGGTGAGCACCTCAAGATTGACCGGGCCGCTCACCGTCAGCGTTTTCTCGAACGAGCCTTGCGGGTTCGAGGCAAAGACTGCGGTGGAGGCGAAAAGCACGACCAGCGCGATGGCAAATCCGACTCGGCTAGACGCGGGAGTGGCATGCGTTCGGGACTGATAAGCGTGGGTATTCATAGCGTAAGGCCTCCACAAGTGTTATTGGCGTGTGCTTCCGGCGTTCTAAGAAGCCTCTTGAAACGCCGGATGCCCGCTTTACTGCAGCACGACCTGATCGCCTTCCTTCAATCCGCTCAGCACTTCGGTCTTGGCGCCGTTCGAAATCCCAATGTTGACGGCCACTTTATCCTTGCCGTCTTTACCCTTCGGATTGGGAATTTCGACCGAAGCTTTCTTGTCCTTGTCGTACAGGATGGCGCCTTCGGGAATCTGCAGCACGTTTTTGTGTTCTTCCAGGATGATTTCCGCGTTCGCGGTCATCTCAGCCTTGAGTTCGCCGCCCGGATTCTGGATCGACACGCGCACTTCGAAGGTGGTCACGTTATCTTTCTCCACGCCCATGGGAGAAATCTTCGTGACCTTGCCGTCGAAGGTCTTGTCCTTAAACGATTCCACCTTGATGCGCGCCCGTTGTCCCAGATACACCTTGCCGATGTCGCTCTCGTCGACTTTGCCCTTAACGTACACTTCGCTGGTATCGCCCAGCGTCATGACCAGCGTGGCCGACGAGCCCAACACCAGGATCGAGCTCACCGCGTCGCCCATCTGCACGTCGCGCGACAGCACAATGCCGTCGATCGGCGAAATGATGTCGGTATAGCTGAGCTGCTCTTCCAGTTGCTTGAGATTGGCCTGATCCTCCGCGACCTGGGCCTGGGATTGCGCAATCTTCGCCTTCAGCACGGTCACCTGCGCCTTCGACACGTTCTGCTTGTTCAGCGCCATCTCGTAATTCTTCTGCGCATCTTCGAGCGACGAGGTCGAAACCACGCCGTCCTTCGCCATGCTGACGTTGCGGTCGTAGGCGCGCTTCAACAGCGGCACGTCGGGACCTTCCGCGTCCACCTTGGCGCGCTCGAAATCCGCCTGCGAACTCTTCAGGTTGGCCTCGGCGGCTTCCAGCGCGGCCTTTGACTGCTCCACCTGCGCCTCAATTTCGATCTTGTCGAGCTGGGCCAGCAGTTGGCCCTTCTTCACGCGATCGCCGTAGTCCACCAGCAGCTTTTTCACAATGCCGCTGGCCTTCGACTTCACCTCAACCTTGGTGATCGGCGTGACCTTGCCGGTTGCGACCACGCTCTTGGCCAGGTCGCCTTTTTCCACCTTGGCGAGTTTCGACGGATCAATCTTGGTGCCGCCACGCGTCGCCGCGAAAACTCCGCCCGCGATCAGCAGTACGATCACGGCCACAATGCTGCCCCAAATAATCCATTTGCGACGCTTCTTTTTATTAGTTCCGTTCCCGTTCACAACGCCTCCTGTAGATACCGCCAAGTGGAGATTGGGAGCCATTCCGCTGCCCTCATTCTCATGTACGCGGCTTGAGTTGCTTTTGTTCCTGCAATTTCGAGCTTAAGAAGTGGGACGCGCTTTAAAAGTACGATTTCGGTGTTCTGGCTAAGAGTGGGCCGACCTGCCAGTTAGACCAGCCACACGTTAAAAGGATAGCGCATTCCGGGGTGGAATTTTGTGTCCCCAGGCCCAAGAGGGTTCATGTAGGGACAGCCGGCCTCGGCTAGCTTGCCCTGAGCGAAGCCGAAGGGCCGAGCGTAGCGAGGTTGCTTTTGGCTTCGGTAGTTTTTGAGTTGCCAGGGAGAAGACATCGGGTCTGAGCCGAGGGCGGCTGCCCCCACACGAACCAACCCTCTCCACGCCCTTTGAAATGTTAGAATTACCCATCCATGATCGCCTTTGTGCTGCTCCGGGTCTTTCTGATCCTTCTCCTGGTAGCGGCCAATGCTTTCTTCGCAGCAGCTGAATTCGCCCTGGTGAGCGTGCGCGATACTCGCATCCAGCAGCTCATTTCCGCGGGCCGCATCGGCGCGCGCATCGTCCAGCGCCTGCACCAGAACCTCGACGAGGTCGTCAACGGCGTGCAGTTCGGCGTCACCATGGTCAGCCTTACCCTGGGCTGGATCGGCGAGCCCATCGTTGCACGCCTGGTGGAAGGAATGGGATTTGTCCACCGAGTTCCGCATGCGGCGGTGTACGCCCACGCCATTGCCATTGCGATCGCCTTCAGCCTGATCACCTACATGCACGTGATCCTCGGCGAACTGGTTCCGAAGACTCTGGCACTGCAGCGCGCCGAACAGGTTGCCCTCGCGGTGGCCGCGCCCATGGAGGCTTTTCTCACTCTGACGCGCCCCGTGCTTTTCTTCATGCGCCGCTCCGGCGGCCTGGTGCTGCGTACGTTTGGCGCGCAACCCACCCGCCGCGGCGGCGCCGTCCACTCTCCCGACGAACTCAAGCTCATCGTCACCGCCAGCCGCCAGTTCGGGCAGATTCCCGAGTTTCAGGAAGAAATGATCCACAGCGCCATCGAACTCGACAGCATCACCGTCCGCGAAGTCATGGTCGCCCGCCCCGACATTTTTTCGCTGCCCTCCGACCTCACGCTCGACGACGCGCTGGCTCGCGTGGTCGAAGGCCAGCACTCGCGCATTCCGGTGTACGATCCGCAGCGCGGTCCCGAGCACATTGTCGGCGTGCTTTACTACAAAGACCTCATGCGCTGGATGCGCCTCCGCCTCAGCAATCTCGGCCAGTCGGTCGCGATCCGAATTTCGGCCATGCAAATCGGCCAGATCATGCACGACGTTCTGGTCGTTCCCGAGACGAAGGTCCTGGCTGAGTTGCTCTCCGAGTTCAAAGAGCGCCGCCGCCATCTCGCCGTCGTGGTCGACGAGTTCGGCTCGACCGCCGGAGTGATCACCGTCGAAGACATCCTCGAACAGTTGGTCGGCAACATCGAAGACGAATTCGACGTCGCACCCAGCGAGCCTGCCCTGGAGCACGCATCGGTCTTGGTCCTGGAAGGCTCGGTCAACATCCGCGACCTGGAAGCCGAGTACGGCCTGACTCTTCCGCGCGACGCCGGCTTCGAAACCCTGGCGGGATTCATCCTCGCCCGCCTGCAAAAGATTCCAGCCCTGCGCGACTCCTTCGAATACGATGGCCGCCGCTATACTGTAGAAGAACTGGAAGGCCACCGCATCGCCAAAGTCCGAATCGAGAAAACCGCGAAAGTAGAAGGCGAAGCCGAAGCCGCCAAGCAAGGCGGAGACTGACTTTCCAACGGCCACTATTCATCCTGACCGGCCGTGGAAGAGCGGCGCTTCAGCGCCGCGATCGGGACCACTTATAATGCGCTTCAGGCACTAAGGCTGAGCCTGCTGAGACTGAGAACTTCTTCGCGTTCCGAATTGGCACTGAAGACTGAGACCTGATTCTGAGAACTCGAGAACTGAGAACCGAGAACTGAGAACTACCCACTGAAACCCCTCCTCCAACGCGTCCTCTACACCCTCCCAGTCATCTGGCTGGTCGTCAGCCTTGTCTTCCTGCTCATCCATCTCGTGCCCGGAGATCCCGATCGCGCAAATGCTCGGCGAAGGCGCGCCGCCCGCCGATATCGCCGCCACACGCCACGCCTACGGCCTCGACGCTCCTCTCGGCGAACAATACCTGCATTACTGGAAAGGCGTGCTGCACGGGGACCTCGGCCGCTCCATCCGCTACAACCAGACGGTCACGCGACTCATCGCCCAGCGCTATCCTTACACGCTGCGGCTCACGCTGGCTTCGCTGTTCGTCGCGATCGTCCTCTCCATCCCCGCGGGAGTGCGCTCCGCCACGCCGCCGCAATCGCTGGGACGACCGCCTGCTCTCCGTCGTCAGCCTCTTCGGCCTGTCGTTCCCCAACTTCGCGCTCGGACCCATCCTGATTTTGTTGTTCGCGATCAAGGCCGGATGGCTGCCCGTTTCCGGCGCCGGATCCTTCGCAAACCTCGTGCTACCCGCGCTCACCATGGGCAGCGCGCTCGCCGCCATTCTCACCCGCATGGTGCGCACCTCCATGCTGGAAGAACTCAGCCAGGACTACATTCGCACCGCCCGCGCTAAGGGCCTTTCCGAACGCACCGTGGTTTACCGCCACGCCCTGCGCAACGCCATGATCCCCGTGCTCACCGTGCTGGGCCTGCAGTTCGGCGCGCTGCTCGCCGGCGCCATCGTCACCGAAAAGATTTTCTCCTGGCCCGGCCTCGGCCGCCTGACGGTCGACGCCATCTCCGCCCGCGACTATTTCCTGGTCCAAGGCTGCATCCTCGCCATCGGCCTGACTTACGTAGCCGTAAACTTCCTGACGGACGTGCTGTATTCGGTAGCGAACCCGAGGATTCGGCAATGAGTGGGAGATTGCGATGAAGTCCCTCGTCATCCTTGCAATCGTCCACAACTGCCAAGAGTTGGGAAACAGCCTTGCCTCAGATTTCGAGCGAACGACTTGATTACCTGAGATCTAAATTCGCGGCGCAAGTTATTTTGGAAGAATGGGGCGACGATGAGCAATCGGTGACCGCTCGCTGGGCACGTAAGTGCGGCCTCCGATGGGCAAAGTCGGTACGCCAGACGAAGCACGGTTTCAAACATTCAGCGGGCCCATCAACTTTCGCTGGCACAAGGGCACCCTACAGCCTCCTGACGTGCGTGCTCCAGCTATTTATGAATATGGACCCTTTGAAAACCAGCGAAGCTCGCGAAGAGTGCATGGTCAAGAATATTCGAGCCGCGATGGAGAGCCACGAAGTTGGGCTCCTAGTCGTAGGTCTTGCCCACACTCATTCGTTACTCGGAAGACTGCAATCCTCTGGATTGAAGGTGACGGCTTACACCTGGTGTCAGGTGGTAGAAAAGGAAAGGAGACGCGACGATGAAATTGTTCGTTAGGTTCGTACTAGGGCTTGGGCTCGGTTCAGTTGCGATCTGCCATTCCCTTGCACTCGACACGCACGATTTGCAGAAGGATCGTACGTCAACACTCAACGGCCCGCAGGGATATGTTCGCGGCTACGTTGCGGCTGTCGTCGAGGAGAGGGCAATGTCGAAGTCTCCGACGAGCAGCGGCAGCTTGAGTCTCCACATACATCTTTCCGCCCCACGGAAACCGTGCAGAGTTCCGAGACGCAGTGTGTAAGTACGTGGACCTACACCCAGAAATATGGGCCAGGTCCTATCACGATGGAGTGACCATCGCTATCGACGCTCTCTACATGAATCCGGAAGTGAAACCGACGTCCTCGTCGAAGTGACCGAGTGAAAACCCGAAGACGCTCTGACGCCGGGTGTCCATCCTTCGTGCTTCACCTTGGGAAGGCGAGCCTCCGCGGGTCACACCAACTCAATCACCACCCGCTGCCCCAACAATGCAGCCGCCCGCTGCAAACTCGACAGCGTGATGTCGCGCTTCGGATCGAGAATGCGATCCACCTGCGCGCGGCTCGTCTTCAGCAAGACTGCCATTCGCGCCTTGGAAAGTTTTTTCTTCTTCATGGCCTTGGCGAGTTGCCAGGCCACAACTTCCTTGACCGCTTGCGCCTGCGCTTCCTCGAAAATGTTCTCTGTCTTCAGGAAGTCATCGATGCTCGATCCCACGTTCTTCCTGCTCATCGTTCCAGCTCCTTTTGCCGCTGTCGCGCCAAACTTAGGTCATCGCGCCGGAGTAGCTCGCGTTTTCTTGATAAATCCATGCAGCGCCACGAGTCGATTTTCATAGAAGCAAATCAGCACGCGGGCCGCACGATTTTTCGGCAGACCGGTCCGTACTTCCCATAAACCCTTTCCCATCGGACGACATAGAGGCATGCCAACTGGCCAACGCCACTGCGCCTTGAGTAAGTCGGTTCCGATGGCACGACGCTCTGCCTGATCCAGCCCCTTCAGCCACTCGCGAACTGGCTCGGTTCCGGAATCATTACGGAAGAATACAAGCTCGATCTTCCGTGGCGAATTCTCCGCTGCCATCGTGTTTCTCAGTGTACCATAAAAGATACATCCATCAGCCAGTGTTGTTATCCAGCAAAAGTTAGTAATCCGCCGAACCGACGAGTCGTTCCAACGATGACAATCTTTGAGGACGATCGTTTCAACGTTGAGAGAAGATTTAAAAACAGGCGGGGCGTGGCCGCCCCGCCTTGAATCAAACTACGCTGCCGGTCTCATTTTCTTCATCCGCTCTTCCATGTCCTTGGGCGACACATCTTCCACGTGCGTGGCTACGCCCCAGAGATGTCCGAATGGATCCTGAATGAATCCTGAACGGTCGCCGTAGAATTGATTCTCCACCGGCTTCAGGATTTTCCCTCCTTCCGCGGACGCGCGCTTTACCACGCTGTCCACGTCGGGCAGGTAAACATACAGGCTGACCGGGCTCTGGCCGATCGTCGTGGCACTGGTGTGCCCCTGCCCCATGCTGGGATTCTCGTCGGCCAGCATGATGTGCGAGTTTCCGATCTTCAGTTCCGCGTGGCCGACTTTGCCGTCGGGCCCGTTCATGCGAAACAGTTCGGTCGCGCCGAAAACCTTCTTGTAATAATCGATGGCTTGGGCCGCACCCTTGATGATCAGGTAAGGTGTAATGGTGTTGTAGTCCTTGGGAATATACGAGACGTTACTCATGAATTTCCTCCTTTTGAATGTTGGCTAGAGTGGAGGTTTAGGCGCGCAATGCCAGCCGGGCCCGGGCGGCCCGACGCTTCTACTATGAGAACACATCTGCAGGACGAATCTCAAGGGTGCGCCGGCAATTACGTTGATCGTCTACAGCCAGGTCCTCACGTTATGCAAGAATAACTTACCCGTATATACGAGAATGATATGATGTATATATCATTCGGAGGACCCGTGGCAGTCACGATGACATCAATTCGGCTCGACACCGATCTGGCTGACGAGGCCGCAAAAGTTCTGGGCGCGAAATCCCGAACCGAAGCAATTCACGTAGCGCTCCGCGAGATTGTGGCCCTCAAGCGTTTCAAAGACTTGATGAAGAGGAATGCGGGCAAGCTGAAGTTCGCCGGCTCCGATGAGTGACATTGTCATCCTCGACACTTCGGTCTACATCGATGGCCTGCGTAGTGGACGCCATCGGGAGCGGATCCAAACCATTTCCGGGCTGATTCGAACCTCAGCCGTGGTCCTGGCCGAGTTATGGCGCGGCGCGACCAAGGCGGCGGAGCGAGACTTTCTGCGAACGCTGGCGAGAAATCATCCCATCCTCACTCCCACGGAAAACAATTGGCTCGAGTCCGGCCAAATCCTCGGGAAAATTCATGCCGCGAACCGGTTTGCGCCCGAGAAACTCCGCCACCTGCATTTCGACGTTTTGATTGCTCTAACCGCTCGCTCGCATGGCGCTCGCCTGATCACTACGAACCGCGCCGATTTCGAAACGATTTTTACTTACCACCATTTCCATCTCGAAATATGGTAGTTGTATTCAGTTCATGTCGACCGCAGCCATCTCGTTCCGCCGCCGCGTTGCCGGAAATGCCCGCCACAACCCGCTCGCCGCCATTGGCGTGGTGCTGGTCGTCATCTTCGTGATCTTCGCTGTGTTCGCGCCCTGGATCGCGCCGCAGGATCCCGCTTCCATCCACCTGCCCGCGCGCCTCGATCCGCCTTCGCGCGCTCACTGGTTTGGCACCGACGAACTCGGCCGCGACATTCTTTCCCGCGTCAGTTTACGGCGCCCGCATCTCCATGCTGGTGGGCAGTTGCGTGGTTCTAGCCTCGCTCGCCCTCGGACTCATCATCGGCTCTATCGCCGGATACTACGGCGGCGGCATTGACCGCTTCGTCAATGTCGTGCTGATGAACGCATTTCTTTCCTTCCCCGGCATTCTTCTGGCGATCGCATTCATCGCCTTCCGCGGCCCCGGCATCTTCAATCTCGTGCTCGCCCTTTCGCTCGGCGGCTGGGTTGGATACGCGCGCCTGGTTCGCGGACAAGTGCTCGCCGCCCGCGAACGCGAATTCGTCGAGGCCGCGCGCGCGCTCGGCGCCTCCGATTTACGAATTATTGTTCGCCACATTCTGCCCAACATCATTCAGCCAGTCGTGGTGCAGGCCGCGATTGGCATGGCCGGAGCCATTCTCGCCGAAGCCACCATGAGTTTTCTCGGACTCGGCGTTCCCCCGCCCACCGCCAGTTGGGGAGCCATGCTCAACGATGGCCGCGCTCACCTGTTCGACGCGCCGCATCTCGTCCTGTTTCCCGCGCTCGCCGTGATGCTGGCGGTGTTGAGCTTCAATTTTATTGGCGACGCGCTGCGGGATTACCTCGATCCGCGTTCGCGAATCGAAGCCGGACTCTAGCCTCAGCAAACTCGAATTCGAAAGTGCTTCCCTTCGTGCGACTTCGTGTCCTTCGTGGTGGAGGGTTTGAAACCCAAACCAAAATCATGAACCACACAGGACACGAAGGTTCACAAAGGTTTTTTTGGCTTTCCTTCGTGTGACTTCGTGTCCTTCGTGGTGAATTCTTTCCAGGGGTTCCCGACACAGCCCCAACCCTCTCAAAACACTCCAAATCCGGTTCTTGACATATATCGCATATTGCAATATAAATATCTCGATTTGAAATACTGAGGCTTGAGTGAAGCTGGGCGAGAAAATCCGTTACCTGCGGGAGGTCGAGGGTTCGCTGCGCGGCCTGGGCCGTCCCATGACGCAACTGGAATTAGTGCGCGCCCTGCGCGAGGAAACCGCCAAGGACGCGCCGGGCAAAAGTAAGAACAAAAGCGGCAGCAAAAGGATCACCATCAGCCAGTCCTACCTCTCGCAGATCGAGAACGGATCGCGCCCACATATGACGCAGTCTTCGCGCGCCCTGCTGGCCAGGTTTTTCAAGGTGCATCCCGGCTTTCTAGTGGATGATCCCGAGGGTTATCACACCGAGTTGACTTCGGATCTGCGCACCACCGAAGGCCAGTTGGATGTGTGGCTGCTGCAGGGTTCGGAGAAATTCGCGAATGATCCCGAAGTCAGCCATGTGCTGATCAAGGCTGCGCGCGAAAAAGATACGCGGCACGCGTTGCTGCTGCTGGGCGCGATTCTCGATACGCCCGGCCTGGCCGACCGCCTGTTGGAAGCGCTGCGGCCCGACGTGGCCAAGCGGCACGAATCATCCTCGCGCCGCCAGTGCGGAAGGGAGGCGAATCCGATGACGTTGACACGCTTCGAGTGGTCCGATTTTTACTTGATCTGTTTCGCGATCGGTTTTTGCTTCAGTTTCTTTTCATTCGTGTTCGGCGGATCGCGCTTCGGACGTCTGCACTTGCCGCACTTTCACGGACACAGCATCGCCGGCCGCGCACGCTCCGGTTGCCGCAGGTCATGCGCCCGTGGCCCATGGGCCCGCGACTGGCCAGTCGCCAACCGTGACACCAGCGCGCGCACGGCAGCAGTGTTTCGCCGTTTAATCCGCCATCGCTCGCGGCTTTTCTGGCTTGGTTCGGCGGCACCGGATATTTGCTCACCCGCTTTTCGACTGTCTGGGTGGGATTGGGACTGCTGCTTTCCGTTGTCAGCGGCATCGTCGGCGGAGGAATTATTTTTCTCTTCCTCAGCCGCGTGCTGATCTCGGACGACGAGAACATGGATCCCGCCGACTACGAAATGGTTGGCGTGCTCGGCCGCCTCTGCGTTTCCATTCGCGCAGGCGGTACGGGAGAAATTTTGTACTCCCAGGCGGGCACGCGCCGCGTCTGTGGCGCCCGCAGTGAAGACGGCAGCGCCATCACCAAGGGAACCGAGGTCGTGGTTACACGTTACGAAAAAGGGATTGCCTACGTTCGCACCTGGAGCGAGATGGCGAACGATTGAGAACTTGGTTGCAACATGCCGACATTCGAATTCGATGCTCGTTGGCATTGTGATACCGGATGGAAATATGACGCCAAATAATCTGCAAGGCGATGTGCTCGCGGTTGAAACGCACTCGGGACGCGCGTGGGCCTTGGCTATTCTGCCCGCGCTGATCGTGCCGGCAATATTGCTTTTCGTTTATCCGAGCGAGCCGGCAAAGTTTGCGCTGATCGTGGTGGCATTAGTCGGAGCCGGGGCTCTGGCGCTGGTTCTCGGCGGATTTCAGTACCGATTCCTGCGGCACGGCGTCGAAGTGCGAACCCTCGGATTCCGTTTGCGCGCCATTCCCAAGCAGACGATCGTGAGCTATTCCATCGAGTCGTGGAACTTAGCTCGCGGATATGGAATTCGCGGCATCGGCAACACTCGCGCCTACGTGTGGTGCAACCAGGTCGTCCATATCAAAACCACCAATGGCGACATTTATCTCGGCCATCGCGATCCCGAGAGGATCATCCACGATTTGAATGAGGTGACGGGTTTTTCGGCAGCGGGCAACGCCGTCCCGGCCACGGTGAATAGGAGCGAACTTCCTGCGAGAAATTCGAGGGGCAGCAACTGGTCCAAGGCCTTGATCCTGCTTATGTGGCTCTTTCTAGTCAGCACGGCCTTCAACTACTCTCACAACTGGGATCAACTTCCCGCGCGCATGGCGGTGCATTTCGACGCCAACTGGCAGCCCAACGGCTACAGTTCGCGGGAAGGCGCGCTCTACCTCGGTCTCGGCATCATGGCATTCCTGTTGGTGCTGTTTACACTGGGCGCGCTGATCGCGCATGCGCAGAAGCCGGCCGCGTTCTGGCCCATGCTGATTTTCTTTTATGCAGTTTTGGGTGTCTGTTGGTACGGCAACAATTCCATCATCAATTTCAATTTGAACTCGAGGCCGGCTCTTTCCGAGTCAGTGAACCAGAAGCCCATGCTGCGCGCCGCCGCGATGATGGTGGCCTGCGCAGAAGGCTCGAAACCAAGATCTGAGAACTGAGATCTGAGAACCGGGAACGGAGAACTACAGGAGGCGTTATGTTCAGTGGCATTTCGACAGTCGTACAAATCTGGATCGTGGTTGGGCTGGGAGTGATGGTCATTCTGTTTCTCATGAGCGGAATGGCCAGGCTCTATCGCAAAGCTGGGCCGCACGAGGCACTCATCGTCTACGGCCTGGGCGGAACGCGCGTCGTGCAGGGCCACGGCACGCTGGTGCTGCCCATGGTGCAAATCTGCCGCGATCTTTCGCTCGAACTGATGTCGTTCGACGTGGCCCCGCAGCAGGATCTCTACACCAAGCAAGGCGTCGCAGTCACGGTCGAAGCCGTCGCGCAGATCAAAGTGAAATCCGATCGCGAGTCGATGCTGACCGCGGCCGAGCAGTTCCTCACCAAGACCGACCAGGAGCGCGAAGGCCTGATCCGGCTGGTGATGGAAGGCCACCTGCGCGGCATCATCGGCCAGCTCACGGTGGAAGAAATCGTCAAGCAGCCGGAGATGGTTTCCGACCGCATGCGCTCCACCTGCGCCGAAGACATGAACAAGATGGGGCTGGAAGTGATCTCGTTCACCATCAAAGAAGTGCGCGACAAGAACGAATACATCACCAACATGGGCAAGCCCGACGTGGCGCGCATCAAGCGCGACGCCGACGTCGCGACCGCCGAAGCCGATCGCGATACCGCCATCAAGCGCGCTCTGGCGCAGCGGGAAGCCGCCGTCGCCAAGCGCCCAGGCCGATCAGGAACGCGTGCTTGGCCGAAACGTTGTCGCTGGCCAAGCAGGCGGAATCGCAGCGCGACCTGGAAGTGAAGAAGGCGCAATTCCTCGAAGTCACCAAACGCCAGCAGGCGCAGGCCGACAAGGCGTACGACATCCAGACCAACATCATGCAGCAGCAGGTCATCGCCGAGCAGGTGAAGGTGCAGCAGATCGAGAAAGAACAGCAGGTCAAGGTGCAGGAAGCGGAAATCAATCGCCGCGAAAAAGAATTGATCGCGACCGTGTTGAAGGGCGCCGAGATCGAGCGTCAGCGGATTGAAACTCTCGCCGCCGCCGAGAAGCAGCGCCTGATCGCGGAAGCCGAAGGCCAGGCGTCTTCGATTCGCGCGCAAGGCGAGGCCGAAGCCGAAATCATCTTCAAGAAGGGCGACGCCGAAGCCAAGCGCCATGAACGTGAAAGCCGAAGCCTTCCAGGAATACAACCAGGCCGCGGTCATCGACCGGCTGTTTGCCAGCATGCCGGAGATCGTGAAGGCGTTGGCCGCTCCGCTGGCCAACGTCGACAAGATCACCATCGTCTCCACCGGCAACGGCGACGGCGCCGGGCATGAACAAAGTCACCGGCGACATCACCAAGATGGCGGCGCAAGTGCCGGCGCTGTTCGAAACGCTTTCCGGCATGCCGCTGTCGGAGTTGCTGGGCAAGGTACGCCAGATCGGCGACAAAGCGCTGAAGCCGCGGCGATCAGCCGAAAGCGTAGCGACTAGCTCGTGTGAGCTGCTCGTGTGGGGACGGGCGCTTCGCCCGTCCCGCCGCGAGCGAAGCTTGAAGGCCGTGCCGAAGCGCGAGCGAAGTCGGCAGCTTCAGGAGCAGTGTTATGACGAACAATTCGAAACTGCACGGATTAGGCATCGCGCTGGGAGCGGCGCTGGGCGCGGTGTTCGGAGTGATGGCCGGCCACATCGGAATCTGGCTCGCCATCGGCGTCGCCATCGGAGTATTGCTGGGCGCGTCCTTCCGTCGCAAGGAACCCGGCTGTCCGCAATGCGCGCAGCTTCATCGCGCGCACGATCTAAGAAGGCACGTGACGGTACAAAACGATTGTCAAAGCTAGATCGTTCAACTCGAAAAGGTTTAGCTGAAAGCTGATAGCTGACAGCTGATAGCGAAGTAAAAAAGGAGTTTCCCCATGGCATTACTAGAGCGCGTTTCCACACTGGTCCGGGCCAACCTCAACGACCTGATCGACAAGGCTGAGGAGCCGGAAAAGATGATCAAGCAGGTCATCCTCGACATGCAGAACCAGCTTCTGCAAGTCAAGACGCAGGTCGCGATCGCGATCGCCGACCAGCACCTGCTGGAAAAAAAGCAGAAAGAGAACGAAGACAAAGTCGCCGAATGGATGCGCAAGGCCGAGCTCGCCGTCGACAAGAAAGAAGACGACCTGGCGCGCGCCTCGCTGCTGCGCGTGGAAAGCTATCGCGAACTGAGCGAGAACTTCGCGCAGCAGGTCTCCGACCAGAAAGCGCAGGTAGAAAATCTGAAGTCCGCACTGCGCCAACTGGAGCAGAAGCTGACCGAAGCGCAGGCCAAGGCCGACGTGCTCATCGCGCAGCATCGCCGCGCCCGCGCCGTGGGCAAGGCCAGCGACGCCCGCATGGCGTCGGGCGACGGATCGAAGACCGCCGCCTTCGATCGCATGAAGCGCAAAGTGGCTCACTCGGAAGCCGTCAGCCAGGCCAAGTCCGAAATTGCAGGCGACAATCTCGACGACCGCCTGGCCGCGCTCGAAAAAGAAGACCGCATCGAGCAGTTGCTGGCCGAGCTAAAGAGCAAGCGCGGCGCGTGACGCTCGGTATCTATGCTGTTGCACGTCGCGGTGACTATCTGTTTGATGTTCGACGACTTGGTATTGGCCGGGTAACAATCCATGCGTTCGGATCTGAACCGACGCGTTCACTGGGTCTCCTCGTCGGCCATGTCAAAGGACGAACAGAGCTGCGGCTATGACAGACGCAGAACAATCCGCTCGGTCGGGCAACTCGTGCGGAAGCGTTGGCGATTAGTGACACTGGCGGCACGATAACAGACCGTTGCCAACGCAGGCCAGCAGGCCAAGCCGATCGACGCAGCAGAAGGCGTACATCGAGGCGGCTTCGATGCGCTCAGACCTCGGTGGAAGGACCGCTTCGTCGTCGTTCCGGACCCGTACAAAAGTCGTCTTCAATGCTCGAATTCCGGCGGGAGGCAGGACACGCCCTCGATCCTGGCTGATAGCCGCAACTTCGGGAAACATTCGCAAGATGAAGGTCTTCCGGTTTCCGTCGCCGCACGGCGGCTGGCGGATATCTTTGACGATCGGCTGAAGGCAGGAACGTGGTCGTCGCTCGATGCACGCCGCACTTCGACCACTATTGACGAAGAATGAGGCTTCGTCCAGTTCCACCTTCAATCCCTTCACGCGGTGAAACACCCGGTCGTGCGTGACCAGCACGGCTTCTGCAGCCAGCGCGTGCGCGGCAATCATCATGTCGAGATTGCCCATGGGTTCGCTGGACCGTTCCAACTCTGCCCGGATCTTCGCGTAGGACTTCGCCGCCGCCGAATCCCACACGAGAATCTCAGCCCGCAGCAGAAATTCTTCCACTGCCACTCCGAGATTCGCCGCCTGCGGCTTCTTCGCGACCCCAAATCGCAACTCGGCCTCAGTGACCACCGAGATCCCGACTTCGGCCATGGGAATGATAGATACCATTCCATGCTCCGGTAGTGGGTCAGTTTGCAATTCTGGTGGCATGTTCGCTCGTCGATGGCGTCATCCTCAGCGTAGCCGTTCCTCAGGCGGAGCGAAGGATCTCCCGCTACGACACTGGGTGCCACGGGCGATCCCTCGGCCCGCTGGTAAAAACGCGGGCTCTTCGGGATGACGCCCTGTGACATTCATAATTCAAACTGACCCACTGACCCATGTTCCGTATTTCACCCGCAGCGGCCAGTTTCGCGGGCCGACGCCATACCGCCGGGAATGCGTCAGCAAACTTCCCTCCCCTATCTTCAATTCGCTGTGCCCCTTACATCCATTGACGACCCTGCCCGCATCTCTCTATTCTCATAGGGATCCCATTTCAAGGACGGTACATGAAGAAGCTTGCAGTCCTGCTCGTGCTGGCTCTGGAACTCGCGGTTGCCGGCTGTGGCACCAACACCACGCAAAGCACGACTCCCGGCACCGTGACCAACGGCAGCTGGGAGGCCGAACTCACGGGCGGCACCGAGCAGGCCAGCCTGCTGAATTTCGTGACCACTTTCTCGTTGAACAATAATCAGACCGTCACCTCCGGCCCGCTCACCATCACTGCTTTCGACTTCATCAATGCCGGAAAGTGCTTCGCCAACGGCTTCGACAATTCGACTGAGAGCGGCAAGGCCACCCTGAATACCAACGTCGCCGGACAGGTTACCGGCACTCTGAACTTTCAGATCATATCCACCAACCCTCCAGGCAACAAGTTGACCCTGCAAGGGAATGTGACGGGCACTTCTAACGGAACTTCTACTACCGTTGGAACCTTGAGCAATGGCGTGGTCGTGGGCTCGTGGAGCCTTGACCGGCGGCAAGGGCGACTCCAGTTGCGAAGGCGGCGGCAACTTCCTCATGTGCCAGGGCACCAATACCTGCACCCCGCAATAGTGGCCGATTCTGGCATGGTGGCAAGGGCCTGCGCAGTCTGCGCTACCCGCAGTTTTCCGCGCTCTCCGCGCATCCTCTGCGTACTCTGCGGTTAAGAGCTTTTGACCGCAGAGGTCGCGGAGAAAAGCAGAGTTCGCCGAGAAATCATTCCCAGTCAACAACGAACCCGGGAGCAGACGCAGTTCTCCGCGCTCTCTGCGGCATCCTCGGCGTGCTCCGCGGTTAAGAGCTTTTGACCGCAGAGGTCGACGAGAAAAGTCGGAGGACAAAATTATCCCCGCTCTTCCTTCCGCTCGCCCGGCTGCTATACAGTGAAAGCCATGAAGCGCACGCTCCAGCAGATCGCCGAAGCCGTCGGCGCCCGCCTGATTGGCGATGGCCGCGCCGAGGTCACCGCCGTGGCCAGCATCGAATCGGCGTCGGCCAACGATCTGGTTTTTGTCGAAGATGAAAAACATCTGGCGGCGGCTCTGCAGTCTCGAGCGGGCGCAATCATCGCCGGAGATTTCGCGGCCTCCACTTCTCACGACCGCCCGCTCCTGATCAGCGATCATCCCAAGCTCGCTTTCGCCCGCGCCGCTCGCGCGCTCCGCCGAGCAATCGCCGTCGAGCGGCGATGCAACGCAGGTAAGTATTCACGCAACCGCCGTGATTCATTCCTCCGCCGTGCTTGGCTCCCGGCGTCATTATCGAAGAACGCGCGGTGATCGCCGACCGGGCAAACATCGGAGAGCACTCGCGGATCGGCGCCGGTTGCGCCATTGGCGCTGGCGTGAAGATTGGACGCGACTGCGAGATTTATCCCAACGTCACCATCTATCCGGGCACGACGCTCGGAGATCGCGTCATCGTGCACGCCGGCGCAGTGCTCGGCAGCGACGGCTTCGGATACGTCCGCGACCGCAAGACCGGGCATTACGAAAAATTCCCGCAAGTCGGACGCCTGGTCATTGAAGACGACGTCGAGATCGGCGCCAATGCCACCATCGATCGCGGCGCGCTCGACGAAACCCGCATTCGCCGCGGCGCCAAAATCGACAACCTCGTCCACATCGGCCACAATTGCCAGATCGGCGAAGATGTCGTGATTGCCGCGCAGACCGGCCTCTCCGGGAGCATCGTCATCGAGAATGGCGTAGTGCTCGGCGGCCAGGTCGGCATCGGCGAACACGCGCGCATCGAAGCGGGAGTCATGCTTGGCGGACAGGGCGGCGTCCTGCCCAACAAAGTTCTGCGCGGCAAAGGCGTGGTCTTCTGGGGAACTCCCGCGCAACCGGTGCGCGAATATTTGAAGCAACTGGCCACGCTGGCGCGGCTGGCCAAGAAATAAGGCCGCAGGGATCCTGAATGCGCTGGGAGCGGCGAGGCACTGAAAGCTGAGAGCTGAAAGCTGCATTTATGGCAACTGTCGTCATTGGCGGACACTCCCGCAGCGTGGGCAAGACCAGCGTGGTCGCTGGCCTGATCGCCGCGCTGCCGGAATTCAACTGGACCGCCGTCAAGATCACGCAGTACGGCCACGGCATCTGCTCCGCCAATGGCGCGGCCTGCGACTGCGCCACCGGCGACCATTCCTGGGCGATCTCCGAAGAGCGCGATCGCTCCGGCGAGTCCGACACCTCCCGCTTTCTGGTCGCCGGAGCCGCGCAGTCCCTGTGGGTGCGCACCGAACAAGGACGGCTGGCCGAAGCCATGCCCACTCTTGCGCCGCCGCCTTGAAGGCGCGCACAACGTGATCATCGAGTCCAACAGCATCCTGAAATTCATGCGCCCAGACTTGTATCTGACCGTCCTCGATCCCTCCACGCAGGATTTCAAAAACTCCGCCCGCGAATTCCTCGACCGCGCCCAAGCCGTAATCCTCCACCAAGCCGCGCCAGGCGCGGCGTGGCAGGCAGTCTCCCTGAAACCAGTAGCCAACCGCCCGGTATTCCAAATAACCCCGCCGCCTTACGTCACGCCAGAAATTGTCGCAGTTCGTCCGCGCCACTCTTAACGAGCAAATGCAGAAAGAGAAAGCAATCGACGTAGTCCGTAGCCAGGAGCTAGGAGCTAGTGGCTGAAAGCTGACAGCTGATAGCTGATAGCTAGAAGCGTAGTGGCTCAGTTTGAATTTCAAATCTCACGGTTCCGTCATCCCGAAGTGCCCGCGTTTTTACCAGCGGGCCGAGGGATCTCCCGTGGCAAACAGCGTCCTAGCGGGAGATCCTTCGCTCCGCCTGAGGAACGGCTGCGTTCAGGATGACGCCATCGATGCAGTCAAAAACTCAACTTGAGCCACCACCGCGACACTGATAGCTGACAGCTTCTTTTGCTATCCTTTTCCGTGCGGCAAATTCATTTCAGCGCCTGGCTGCTGGTCGTTCTCTCCGCCATTCTCCAGGTCATCATCTTTCCGCTTCCCGGTGTTTACGTTCTCTCCTGGTTCGCGCTCACGCCGCTGATTGTGGCGCTGCTGCGCGCGCGCCCGGCGGGCGAACTCGAAGTCGCCGGCTCTGTTCGCCTGCGTCCCGCCAGCCCCGGCCAGGGATTTCTGCTCGGCTATCTCTGCGGAATTCTCTGGTACGCCGGAACCTGTTACTGGATCTACGACACCATGCGCCAGTACGGCGGCCTCAGTGCGCCGCAGGCGGTGCTCGCTCTTTTTCTTTTCTGCTGCTATCTCGGCCTCTATCACGGCCTGTTCGGATTGCTCTTCACCTTGCTCGCCGGTTCGGGGCGCGACTTTCGCCGCCCACTGGTAGCGGCTCCATTCCTGTGGGTCGCCGTCGAACTGGCGCGCACCCGCATCACTGGCTTCCCCTGGAATCTGCTGGGCATCGCGCAGGTCGACAACATTGCCTTATGCCGCATCGCCGCCTGGACCGGCGTTTACGGCATTTCGCTCGAAATTGCTCTCGTCAACGTCGCGCTGGCTGCGGCGTTTCTGGTTCCGCGCGAAAAGCGTGGCGCCATGCTGGCCGCGGCCTTGGCCGCCGCCGCCGTCCTGCAAGCAGGACGCTTGGTCGACGCGCCTCCCGCCATGGCCGATCGCGCCGCGCTGCTCGTGCAGCAGAATATTCCCGTCTCCGCCGATTGGACTCCCGCCTATTACGCATCGACCCTGCACGACCTGTCACAGCTCACCGTCAATTCCGTCACCGCTCACCCGCAGACGAAATTCGATCTGATCGTCTGGCCCGAATCGCCGTCGCCTTTCTACACCAACGACCCGCAATTCCGCGCCACGCTCAGCGACATGGCACGGGTCACGAAAGCCTGGACAGTCGCCGGATCCATCGGCACCTCCGCATCTCAGTCCCCGCAAGACGCTCCCTCCTATCAACTCCGCCGTGCTCGTCAGCCCCACCGGCGACTTCACCGGCCGCTACGACAAAGTTCATCTCGTTCCCTTCGGCGAATACTTGCCGTTCCCGAGCGTGTTCTCCTTCGCCGGAGGACTCACCAAAGAAGTCGGCGCCTTCGGCCACGGCGAATCCCGATCTCCACTCGATGCCGGCGACCAGCGCCTCGGCGTTTTCATCTGCTACGAATCCATCTTTCCCGACGAGGTCCGACAGTTCGCCAACCAGGGCGCGCGACGTCTTCGTCAACATTTCCAACGACGGATGGTATGGCGACAGCGGCGCCTACGCGCAGCACCTGAACCAGACGCGCATGCGCGCCGTCGAAAATAATCGCTGGCTGCTGAGCGCGACCGATACCGGCGTCACCGCCTCCATCGATCCCTGGGGACGCGTGGTGGCGCGAATTCCGCGCAAGCAGCGCGCGGCTTTAGTCGCACCCTATGCTCTTACTTTCGTCACTACTTTCTACACTCGCCACGGCGACTGGTTCGCCTGGGCCTGTGCGATAATTTCTATTGGAGCGCTGCTCGCGCGCTTCACATTCGCGAAAGAAAGCACGAAGGTTGATCCGTCCTCATGAATCAAGAGCTGGTACTGGAATACGAAAAGCTGAACAAAAAAGTCCACGAACTTCGGGAGTATCTTTGACGCGGAGAAGGTCCGTCCGCAGCTAGCCGAAATCGAAAAGCAGTCCGCCGACCCCAATCTCTGGTCCAATCCTCAGCGCTCCCAGCAGGTGATGCGCGAAAAAAAGCGGTTGGAGCACGTGCTCACAACCGACGCCGAACTGGCCCGCCGCGGCGACGACATTGCCGCCTACTTCGATCTCTGCCAAAGAAGGCGAGAGCGTCGACGCGGACTTGCAGCGTGAAATCGGTTCCCTACGGCGAGTTGCTCGACAAACTGGAAACCGAAACGCTTCTCTCCGGCGAGAACGACGCGCGCAATGCCATCGTCACCATTCATCCCGGCGCCGGCGGCACCGAGTCTCAGGACTGGGCCGACATGCTGCTGCGCATGTATTTGCGATGGGCCGAGCGCCAGGGCTTTGAAACCGTGCTCTACGACTACCAGCCCGGCGAAGAAGCTGGCCTGAAGTCGGCCACCTTCGCGGTCAACGGCGAATACGCCTTCGGGCTGCTGCAGGGCGAAATCGGCGTGCACCGCCTGGTGCGGATCTCGCCCTTCGATCAGGCCAAGCGCCGCCACACTTCGTTTGCCAGCGTTTACGTCTCGCCGGAAATCGACGACAGCATTGAAATCGTCATCAAGCCGGAAGACATTCGCATCGACACTTACCGCTCCAGCGGCAAGGGCGGGCAGCACGTCAACACCACCGACTCCGCCGTGCGCATCACGCACATTGCCACGAATCTGGTTGCCAATTGCCAGAATGAACGCTCGCAGCACAAGAACAAAGAACGCGCCATGAGCATGCTGCGCTCGAAACTTTACGAATTCGAGATGGAGAAAAAGCGCGCCGCCACCAAGAAAATTGAAGACTCGAAACTCGACATCGAATTCGGATCGCAGATTCGATCCTACGTGCTGCAGCCCTACCGCATGATCAAGGACCACCGCACCAAGACCGAAGTCGGCGACGTCGACCGCGTCATCGACGGCGATCTGCAACCTTTCATTCGCGCCTACCTGCTGGCGCGGCGGGGAGAGAAGCAATGACGACGGCGGCAAAAAGATCCCGACCACAGAGGACACTGAGGACACAGGGTAGCGCCGTAAGACTCGGCCCCCGCTTCCTGCGCGCTTTCGCATTCGCGGCGGAAAAGCACAAGGGTCAGACGCGCAAGGCCTCGACCATTCCCTACATCGCTCACCTCATGGGCGTCGCGTCGCTGGTGCTCGAAGCGGGTGGCGACGAAGATCTCGCCATCGCTGCGCTCCTGCATGACGTAGTCGAGGATTGCGGCGGCAATCCCATGCTGAAAGAAGTCCGCCGCCGCTTCGGAAAGCGCGTCGCCCACGTCGTCGAGGGCTGCACCGACGACGATACCGGCGGCAATCCCAAGCCGCCGTGGCGCGAGCGCAAGGAGACATATCTTCGCCACCTGCGCACCGCCGACGCCGACACCCGCCTGGTTTCCGCCGCCGACAAGCTCAACAACGTGCGCTCCATTCTCAGCGACTACCGCGCCGTCGGCGAATCGGTCTGGGAACGCTTCAGGGGTGGCCGGGAAGGCACTCTTTGGTACTATCGGACTTTGCTCGAGATATTTCTCCAGCACCAGCCGAATCGCATCACCCGCGATTTTGAATTAGCTGTGCGGGAATTAAATTCGCTGGTCGAAACTCCGCGCGCAGCGCGAATCGTAGAGACCTAGCTCGGCACGAAGGTTTCGGTATCGAACATGACAGGCCGCATCATCGATCAAGTCCGCGCCTCCAAACTGCCCTCTAACATGATGCAGTTTGCCGCCCGCGGCGCGCTCCAGGTGCCTCCTGCCGAAAACATCGAGATTCTCGTTCACCTCGCGCTGCATAACAAAGTTTTCGGCGAACTCGCCCGCATGACTCTCGCCGGATGGGACGAAAAAACCTCGCGCACCGCCGCTTCCGATCCCCAAACCTCCGCCGAGGTGCTCGACTATTTCATCTCGCCCGACAATCTGCGCCCCAGGCTACTTCCCGCTCTGCTCGAGAATCCTTCGGTGCCTGATGCCAAGCTTGTCAAGCTGGCGCTCTCCGCTACTCGCGAGACCATCGACATCATGCTGAAGAGCCCGCGCGTGCGCGTGCTGAGTCGCGTGCTGCAAGCTCTGAGCTCAAGTCCTCACCTGAAGCCGGAAGAGGTCGAAGAACTGAAAAAGTTGGTGCAGGCTCAGCAGGCGACTGCGGCGTCGGTCGCGCCCGAGAGCAGCGAACCAGCCGCTGTGACCGAGGCCGCCGGTGAAACACCCGAACCGCCGCCAACTTCTGAAACCGACGAGCAATGGAGCGACGAAGACGGAACCGTCGCCGCTTACCTCAACGATCACATGCACGACATTGAAGCCGAGGGTGACAAGCCCTTTCACGCCATCGGCGGCATCGTCGATCTTCTGGGTGAGGATTATTTCCCAGTCCTCGATGTGGCGGAGGTCCCGGAACCTGCCGAGCCCGCCCAATCAGCCGCGGCCGCGCCGCGAGCCCCGGTTCCGGCGAAGAAGCAACCGGTTCCCGAAGGCAAGCGCGAAAACGCCCTGCAGAAAATCAGCCATCTCGATGTGAAGGGGCGAATCCAATTAGCGCTGAAAGGCAACAAGGAAGAGCGCTCGCTGCTCATTCGCGATGGCACCAAAGTCGTGGCGCTGGCCGTGCTCGAAGCTCCCAAAATCTCCGACGGCGAGGTGGAAAAGTTCGCCAGCCAGAAGAATGTGCTGGAGGCCGTGCTGCGCCAGATTCCGCTGAAGCGCCGCTTCATGAAGAATTACAAAGTGGTGCGCAACCTGTGCGCAAATCCGCGCACGCCCCTCGACCTTGGCCTTGGCCTGATGAAAAACCTGCTGATCGCCGATCTGAAAAACATCTCCGGCAACAAGGAAGTCTCGGAAACCATACGCAAGCTCGGGATGAAAATGTACAAGCAGAAGCTCGACGCCGCCGCCAAGAAATAATTCGGAGACCGCATGGCTTCCCTACCGCAATCCGATCCCATCGCCGACCTGCTCAAAAACTCGAAGACCATCGCCGTCGTCGGCCTCTCCTGTAACCCGTTGCGGCCCAGCCACGGCGTCTCGGCCTACATGCAAACTCACGGGTATCGCATCATTCCGGTGAATCCGCAAATTGATGAATGCCTCGGCGAGAAGGCTTACGCGTCGCTGCTCGACGTTCCGGAAAAGATCGACATCGTAAATATTTTCCGCCGCCCGCAGTTCGTAGAAGAAGTTGTCGATCAGGCCATCCAGTTGAAAGTTCCCGCCATCTGGATGCAGGAAGGTGTGATTCATGAAAAGGCCGCGGAAAAGGCGCGCCACGCGGGAATCTTCGTAGTGATGGACCGCTGCATCCTCAAAGAGCACCGCATCCATTGCTAACTGAGATTGATTTTCTCCGCGAACTCCATTTTTCTCAGCGGCCTCTGCGGTCAAAAGCTCTTATCGCCCCACGCCCACGAAAACCACGCTGGCATCGTCGCGCAAACTAGCTCCGTCCACGTACTCGCGCACGTTATCAACAATACTCACCGCCGACGAACTTTCCCGCGCCGCATGGGCTGACAACCGGCACAGTCCATACTCTTCTCCGCTGGCGTTTTCCGCCTCGGTAATGCCGTCGCTGTAGAAAACCAGTTTGGAGCCTGCGGTGAGCTCGATTCGCGTTTCCGAATAATCCCCACAACCCAGGCCCAACGGCAATCCGCGCTCGGTGTCGAGGAAATGTTCGCCCGCGTGATCGATGAACAGCGGCCGCAAGTGTCCGGCGTTCGCGAAAACCACCGTGCGCTCGGAGGGATCGAGCACGGCATAAACCATGGTCACAAATTTTCCCGCGGGGAAATCGTCCACCAGCAACTTGTTCAGCCGCGTGAGCACTTCGCCAGGCGTGCAGCAGGCCTCCGCCAGCGAACGCAGCACGCCGCGCGTCGCCGACATGAGCAAGGCCGCCGCCGTGCCCTTGCCCGAAACGTCGGCCAGAACCAGCCCCCAGCGCCCGTCGGGAAACGGAATGAAGTCGTACCAATCGCCGCCCACCGCCCGCGCCGGCACGCTCAAGCCGGAAACCACATATCCCGGAATGTAAGGGGAACTCTTCGGCAGCAGCGCCTGCTGCATGAGGCGCGCTTCCTGGGCCTCGCGGTCGAGATCGGCGCGCTCGGCGCGTTCCGATCGCAAGCGCCGCGCATTGTGAATCGCGACCGCAATGTGATCGCACAGCGCCTGCAAAATTCTCAGCTGCTGCCGCGGAAACCCGTCCACCTCCGGATGCGACGCCGTGAATACGCCCACCAGGCTGTCGCCCACGCGCAGCGGAATCGCCACTTCCGATAGCGTCGACGCTTCGCACGCGAAGTAATACTCGTCCTGCCGCACGTCGGGCGCGTAGCGCGTCTGCCCGCTCGCCGCGACGTAGCCCACCATGCCTTCCCTTCCAATCTTCAGGCGATGTCCCTTGCCATGCAGCGAGCATCCGCGCACCCCGCTCAACACCATCTCGCCGCGCTGCTCGTCGTGCAGGTAGATGCTGGTCTCGAGGCAGCCGAAAGACTGCGTGACTTCGTTCACCACGCTGTCGATGAGTTGGTCGAGATCGAGAATGGAAGTGATTCGTTGTGCGGCCTTCTGCACGCGCTGCAGGTCGTCGACCAGGTCAGCGGGCAAAGCGCGGCCGGGAGCAATCTGGTTGGCTGGAAAATTGGGGATCGCAGACATCGCAGCTAATCCTCGCAAAGGAAAACGGTAGACTCCAACGTTAGCCGAAGTAACGCTCGCCGTTGTAAATAAGATGTGGATCGGGCGTTCTAAGATTCTTTCTTTGGCCGCTCGGGCTTTGACTGCTCGGAGTCATGTCCGCGGGCCCGCGAACGCTGCCGCTTGATCTCTTCCATCCGCTCCCGGATGCGTTTTTCAATGCCTTCCTTCGTGGGACGGTAATAGACGCGGTCCTGCAGATTGTCGGGCAGGCACTGCATGTCGGCGACTTTGGTCTCGAGGTCGTGGGCGTATTGATATCCCATGCCCGTAGCCAAGGCCCTTCATCAGCCCGGTAGGCGCATTGCGCAGATGCAACGGGACTGCGTCAGCAGCTGTCTGCTCCACGTCGTGCTGCACTTCGCCGTACGCGGTGTATAGCGCATTCGATTTCGGCGCGACCGAAAGATAAACAACCGCCTGCGCCAGCGCCAGATTGCCTTCGGGCATGCCGATGAAGTCGACCGCATCGCGGGCCGCCATGCACAGCGAAAGCGCATTCGGATCGGCCAGGCCAATATCTTCCACGGCCATGCGCACCACGCGCCGCGCGACATACAGCGGATCTTCTCCCGCTTCCAGCATGCGTCCCAGCCAGTACAGCGCGGCGTCGGGATCGCTGTTGCGCACCGACTTGTGCAGCGCCGAAATCAGGTTGTAATGCTCTTCGCCGGTTTTGTCGTAGAGCAGAATGCGCTTCTGCAGCGCGTCGCGAACGATCTCGTCGGTGATTTCGGCGGAGGCGGGTGCCCCATCCTTCTCGCGTTCTTCGCGAGAGGGTGGGGATTTCGCCAGCCCGGCGGCGACTTCCAGTACGTTGTAGGCGCTGCGCGCGTCGCCGCTGGTGTAGCTGGCAATTTTTTTCAGCACGTCGTCTGAGGCCGCAAGGTTCTTTTCGCCCAGCCCGCGCTCGCGATCGGCAAGCGCCCGCCGCAGCAGCAGCACGATCTGGTCTTCGGTAAGCGGCTTCAGCACATAGACGCGGCAGCGCGAGAGCAGCGCCGAATTGATTTCGAACGACGGATTTTCCGTAGTCGCGCCGATCAGCCGGATGTTGCCTTTTTCCACGTGCGGCAGAAAAGCGTCCTGCTGCGCCTTGTTGAAGCGATGAATCTCGTCGATGAATACGATGGTGCGCGTGCCGTACTGCCGCGCGCGCTCGGCGTCGGCCATGACCTGCTTGATCTCTTTAATTCCCGCGAGCACCGCCGAGAACTCGATGAACTCCGCCTTAGTCAGGCTGGCGATGATCTTGGCCAGCGTAGTCTTGCCGGTGCCCGGCGGTCCCCAGAAGATGAGCGATCCTGTGTCGTCGCGGTCGACCTGCGTGCGCAGCGGCTTGCCGGGGCCGATCAGGTGCTCCTGTCCCACGTACTCGTCGAGCGTTCGCGGACGCATGCGGTCGGCCAGCGGACGCGTGGCATCGGCGGTCGCGCCAGCGGCGTTCGGGATGGGTTGGAACAGGCTCATAAGGCGTTGCCGCGCTTACTTCAGCTTAACAACCCAAGGGCATTCACCACAAAGGACACGAAGGTTCACGAAGGAAAAGCAGGGGCAATCCTCGAATAGCCTTGTAAGTTGTTGAGCCTTGGTGGAAGTGATTGAAAAGTCGTAGAAGGGCCCTGCGGAGCCGCAGGAAGGGCGATTTTGCTACGGGAGGTACTGACCCTCACCGCGACATCGATCGTCGCTGCCAGGGCCGTTTCCGGCCCCGCAAAGGGCATCCTAGGGAGCGACTTAGACGCCTGAATGGGATTCCCCGTTGCAAGGCCGAACCTACTCACAAATATGCAATACGCATTTGTACGTACAAATGCCGGGGCTAAAGCGCGACTACTCTCGTCGAATCAACGAATTGCAGCGCTGGAGCAGCCGGCAGAACGCCAATTTCCGCCGCGTAATGGTAGAACAAGCGCAGCCCGTCCAGGCAGCCAGCGTCGAGCCGATAGTGAATGTTTTGAGTTAGATAGGCTCGAACCTCGGCCTCGGTAATGGCCAATCGAGACGCCCATTCGCGGGTGATATGGTTCAGGCTTGCAGGTTCCAGCCCGTGATCGCGCGAGTTCTGAAACACGGCCGCCAGGTCCAGCGCCGGCGCAGCTTCCAGCAGCGCGTCTTTCCGCACCGCCCAGAAAGCAAAGACAAAGGGTTTGCCGGTATGCCGAATCCATTCCTCGGCCAGGTCGAGCGTGTGATAACGGGCGCGGTCGACCAGCAGCGCCGGATCGCCAATTAGCAAGGCTGCATCGTGCTCGGCCAGCATGCGTTCAACATCGGGGGCCATCGGCGTGAATGTTCTTCCACCGCCCAACCACTTCTCAAACAAGACTTTCGTGAGCGCAACCGAGGTCATTGACGAAGTGTCGAGGGCAACCGTTCGAACTTTTTCTATGGGAACTTTGCTGACCAGGAGAATCGAGCGCACCGCCCGCCGCGAGGCGATAGCCACTTCGGGCAGGACGAGCAAATCTGGAATTTCGGTGTAAGCCGCAGCGGGAATGATGCCGATATCGGCGGTCCCGTCGGCCAGCGATCGGGCGCACGCCGAGGGCAAAGTGTAGGAAATGTCGAAGTCGCGGCCAGCCTCGCCATGCTCGAAATCCCACATCAGCGGGGCGGTATTGAGGTAGGAAATGGCGGAAATTCGTAAACGTCGCATGCTTTCCACAATTTTAACAAAGCCATTGTGACGCATGACCTTGACACGCTTCCGCGCGGCTCAGTAGAGTCCGCTCGGAGTTCCTTTTGTCCAACGCCGCAGTATCTCCGGCCGCGACCCATCTACTGGAGTGGCTGGCAATTTCGCTGACGCCCGGCCTGGGCGCAACCAAGTCTCGCAAACTGGTGGAACATTTCGGATCTGCCGAAGCAGTTTTCCGCGCTTCGTTGACGGAACTTGAAAGCACAGGGATTCAAGTCGTGTCCGCGCAATCGCTGGCAACCGGCAAGTCGGCGGAACTGGCACGCGAGGAGATTGCACGCGCCGTTGCTGCCGACGTTGTGATGGTTTCGTTGGACGATCCCTCGTACCCGCCGCGGCTGAAAGAAATTTACGATCCGCCGCTCGTGCTGCGCGTGCGCGGCAATGCCGAAGCGCTGACCTGTCCCGGCATCGCGATGGTGGGCACGCGGCATCCCACACCGTATGGATCGGGCATGGCCGAGCGGCTGGCTTGCGACCTCGCCGCGCAGGGACTGGTCATTATTAGTGGGATGGCGCGGGGCGTCGATACCTCCAGCCATCGCGGCGCAATCTCCGCCAAAGGCAGGACGATCGCGGTGTTTGGCACGGGCGTGGATGTGATTTATCCCAAAGAAAATTCGCGATTGTCGGAACAGATTCTGGCGCTGGGCGGCGCGCTGATCTCCGAATTTCCTTTGGGAACGTTTGCCGCTCCGCAAAACTTTCCTATCCGCAACCGCATTATCAGCGGAATGTCGTGCGGCGTGCTGGTGGTCGAAGCGGCGGAATATTCCGGCACACGCATCACCGCGCGCTGCGCGCTGGAACAGAATCGCGACGTTTTCGCCGTGCCCGGCAACGTGACCAACAAAAATTCCTGGGGTCCGAACACACTGATCAAACAGGGCGCCAAGCTGGTGGCGACCTGGGAAGACGTGTGGGAAGATCTCCCGACAGAAGTACGACTTGCACTGACTCCGCCCGCCTCGCCTGAATCCACAGGCGGTTCCTCCGCATCTCTATTCCCTGACGCAGGGCTTCCTCCTCACGAAAAGCGAATCCTGGGCATGCTGAAGGCCGACACGGCTACGCAGATCGACGAAATTGTCGAGCGCCTGGAAAACGAAATGTCCTCCTCGGAAATCTTTGCCGCGTTGTTCGAACTGGAATTGAGCGGCAAAGTGCGGCAGATGCCGGGGAAGAATTTTGTGAAAAGCTTCTAGCTATTAGCTATTAGCTCTTAGCCTTTAGCTCAACCCTTTGGAGGGCGCGATGAGGAACTATAAAGATCTAATGGTTTGGGAAAAGGCCCACAAGCTCACTCTGGATATTTACAAGGAGACGCAATGCTTTTCCGAAAGAAGAACGCTTTGGGTTAACAAGCCAGGTGCGGCGCGCTTCGTCGTCGATTCCCGCGAACTTGGCGGAAGGCTGCGGTCGGCGATCGGATGGTGAGATGGGTCGATTTGTCCAAATTGCGATGGGATCGGGTGCTGAACTTTCCTATCATCTGCTGCTCTGTCGCGATCTGGGTATTCTCGGCACAGCGGAATTCTCTCGCTTGTCGGCGGATCTTGACGAAGTAATGAGAATGCTATCTGCCCTGTCTGGGCGGATTAGAGGTGCCGCCAAAGCGAGTGTTTTGGAGCTAAAGGCTAAGAGCTAAGAGCTTAAAGCTTTCCTCGTAACTTGTTGCTTTCCGCCCATTCGTGCTAGCTTCGAAAACAGAATTCACAGAAATTGAGGTTCCATTGTCTAAAGGTTTAGTGATTGTCGAATCGCCGGCTAAGGCGAAGACCATCCAGAAATATCTGGGGAAGGGCTTCACCGTCGAGGCTTCGCTCGGCCACGTGAAGGATCTGCCCAAGAGCACTCTGGGTGTGGATATCAAGAACGACTTCGAGACGGATTACGTCGTCATCCCCGGCAAAGAGAAAGTTGTCGCCAAGCTGAAGAAGCTGGCGGCCTCGGCGGATGCGATCTATCTGGCGCCTGACCCGGACCGCGAGGGCGAGGCCATTGCCTTCCATTTGGCATTCGAACTCGACGGAGATGGCAAGAAGGCCAAGAAAGCGAAGAAGCTGAAAAAGGGCGAGGAAGCGCCGCCGCCGCGCATTCAGCGCGTGACCTTCAACGAAATTACCAAGCGCGCGGTGCAGGCTGCGTTCGAACATCCGCGGGCCATCGACCAGAATCTGGTGGACGCGCAGCAGGCGCGCCGCGTGCTCGACCGGTTGGTCGGCTATCAGGTATCGCCGCTGTTGTGGGACAAAGTTCGCCGCGGACTTTCCGCGGGACGCGTGCAGACCGTGGCGCTGCGATTGATTGTGGAGCGCGAACGCGAGATCAAGGCGTTCGAGAAAAAAGAATATTGGACGATCGACGCGCACCTGGCTGCGAGCAAGCCTCCGGCGTTTGACGCGCGGTTTGTGGGCAAGGGCGAAGAGAAAGTTGAAGTCACCAACGGCGAAGACGCCGAGAAGATTCGCGCCGCGCTGGAAAAATCCGACTGGGTGGTGCGCTCGGTCGACAAGAAAGAGCGCCGCCGCAACGCCGCGCCTCCGTTCACCACCAGCAAGCTGCAACAGGATTCATCGCGCAAGCTGCGTTTCAGCGTGAAGCGCACCATGATGATCGCGCAGCGGCTGTATGAAGGCGTGGAAATGGGCGAGGAAGGCTCGGTCGGCCTCATTACTTATATGCGTACCGATTCCACGCGTGTGGCTCCCGAGGCGATTGCCGGAAGTGCGCGAATACGTTGGCAAGGAATACGGCGCGAATTACCTTCCCGAAGCGCCCAACACCTTTAAAGAGAAGAAAGATTCGCAGGGCGCGCACGAGGCGATTCGTCCGACTTCGGCGATGCGCCATCCCGATCAGGTCAAGCAGTACTTAAAAGAAGATGAGTTCAAAGTCTACAAACTGATCTGGCAGCGGTTCGTGGCCTCGCAAATCAATCCTGCAGTGTTTGACCAGACCACGGTCGACATCGACGCCAAGAATGGGGCCGAGGTTTACTGGTTCCGCGTGACTGGATCGGTGCTCAAGTTCGACGGCTTCCTGCGCGTGTACGAAGAATCGAAGGAAGGCAAGGACGAGGAAGACGAGGAACTGAAACACAAACTGCCGGCGCTCGAAGCGGGACAGAAGCTCACGCTCAAAGAGTTGAAGCCGGAACAGCATTTCACCGAGCCGCCGCCGCGTTTCAACGAAGCGTCGCTGGTGAAGGAACTGGAAGAGCGCGGCATAGGGCGTCCGTCAACCTACGCGGCGATTTTAACCACGATTCAAGAGCGCCAGTACGTGCAGAAAATCGGCGGCAAATTCACGCCCACTGAAATCGGCCTGGTCGTCACCGATCTGCTGGTGGAAAACTTCCGCGACATTTTCGATCTGCAATACACCGCGCGCCTCGAAGAAGAACTCGACGAGATTGAAGAAGGCAAAGAAAAGTGGCAGGACGCGCTCGCTGATTTCTACAAGAAATTCCAGAAAGATCTCAAATATGCCGAAAAGCATATGGAGAACATCAAGCGGATGGAGAAGCCCACGGACGAGAAGTGCGAAAAGTGTGGCGCGCCGCTGGTGATCAAGTGGGGCAAGCACGGCTCGTTCTATGCCTGCAGCACCTACGATAAGGAAGATCCAAACACCTGCACGTTTACCAAAGAAAATCCAATCAATCTGCCCGATCTCGATTCCGCCGACGTGCAGGGGACGGGCGCCGCGGAGGAATATTGCGAGAACTGCGGGCGCGTGATGGTGCTGAAGCGCGGGCGCTTCGGGCAGTTCATGGCGTGCACGGGATATCCCGACTGCAAGACCACGCGGCGTTTGGACCAGGGCAAGAAGGTTCCCGACATTCCGCTCGACGAGCTTTGCCCGAAGTGCGGACGCAACATGATGATCCGGCACGGGCGCTACGGCGAGTTCACGACGTGCAGCGGTTATCCCGAGTGCAAGTATGTGAAGCAGAACTATCATCGGCGTGAAGTGTCCCGAGTGCAAAGACGGCGAACTGGTGGAGAAGCGCGCGCGCAAGGGGAACACGTTCTATGGTTGCGGAAATTATCCCAACTGCAAGTTCACCTCGGCGCACAAGCCGATTCCGGAGAAGTGTCCGAGTTGCGGCCACGAATATCTGGTGGAGAAATTCCTGAAAGCCGGGCCGGTGATTGCCTGCCCGAACAAGGAGTGCGACTACGAGCGGCCGAACCCGGGGGCGGAAGCGGCGGCCAGCACCAACGCTTAATCGAGTAATTTTGTAATTTAAGAATGCCGAATCCGCCGGCGTGGCTTTTTGGTGCGGATTTCAATTACCCGATTACAAAATTACTAAATCCATATTGAGGTTCCCATGGCAAAGAAACCGACTGCTGCCGATGCTGACTTGATTCTTAAACTCTACGATTTGCGCCGCGAGGCGGAGATGCGCAAGGCGCGCACCTGGTGGGCCGGTGAGTTCTGGCCCGAGACGGCCGAAGACTTTATGAAAGTTGCCGGGGCCGCGGGGACGCCGGAAAACGCCTGGCTGCGCCAGGTGGGCGGGTACTGGAGCATGGCGGCATCGTTTGTGCTGCAGGGGGCGCTGAACGAAGAGTTATTTATTCAGCCGGCAGTGAGCGGCGAAATGTATTTTCTGCTGGCGAAGGTGCAGCCATTTCTGAAAGATCTGCGGGAAAAAATGGGAGACCCACACTTCTTCGGCAATATCGAGAAGCTTGTGATGCGCTCCAAGTTTGGGCGGGATCGGTTGAAATTCACTCTGAATCGCGTGGAAACCATGCGCCGGAAGCGGGCTGAGCGCAAGGGCTAATAAACCTTTTCACCACGAAGGGCACGAAGGTTCACGAAGGAAACCTTGTTGGGACTTCCTTCGTGGACCTTCGTGCCCTTCGTGGTGAAGGTTTTAGCGGGCTGGCACATCTGTTATCCTAAACGGCTGTGCGGATGATTTGGTGGTTTCTGATACTGGGTGGGAGCACACTGGTGGTGGTGTGCGTGGCGATCGCCCTGTATGTGCATTTGCGGCATAACCTGCAAAAGGCGCACCACTCGCACGAAGAGACTCCGATCGACAGCCACCGTCAGCCGAACAGCATCGAACGCTGAAGTTTGCGCGTTTGTGGAGATGCCATTATGTCAAAATCTGCGATTCAAACTTTAACGACTCCGCAGGAGCGGGCCCTGGAGGCGTCGCGGCAGGTTGCGCTGGTAGTGGGCGCTAGCCTCGTCGTGGCGCTGTGCGCGCGCATCACCATTCCGTTGATGCCGCTCACGCCCGTCCCGCTCACGGTGCAGAACATGGGCGTGTTGCTGGTCGGGCTGCTGCTGGGCAGCCGGCGTGGATTTGCGGCGCTGGCGCTTTATCTGGTCGAGGGCGCAGTGGGGCTGCCGGTGTTCAGCCCGAGTTCCGTGGGGCTACACGGAATCGCTCAGTTGCTCGGACCTACGGGTGGATTTCTGATGGTCTATCCGTTTGTCGCATTTCTTGCGGGCTACATTTTCGAGCGCGGGGCGAAAACTTTTGTGCGCGCGGCGACTGCGGGCTTGCTGGCTGAAATTTTGCTGTTTCGCCGGAGGCTTGAGCCTGGCTTTACGCCTTCACGCATTCGCTGGCGCGGGCAGCTTATCTCGGCCTGTACTGGTTTCTGGCCGCGGAAGTAATCAAGGTGATGGTGGCCGCGGCCATTGCCACGCGGTTTCGCCGCAACGCAGTTCAGCAGTAAATTCCGAGGGAGTTCATCATGACAGCCGTATCTGAAACCGCAAACGCGCAGGGCAGCAGTGTCGCCGGTCAAGTGCGCGAGATTACCGTGGCGCACAGCCCCGACTCCGACGACGCGTTCATGTTTTACGGCCTTGCGACGAACAAAGTGCGCGCCGCCGGCCTGCGTTTCACGCACACGCTGTGCGACATCGAAACACTGAACCAGAAGGCGCGCGACGGCGTGTATGACGTGAGCGCGATCTCGTTTCACGCGTATCCCTACGTGCAGGATAAATACGCGCTGATGTCGTGCGGAGGCAGCGTGGGCGAGGGCTACGGGCCCATGGTCGTTTCGCCGCGCGCATTCAGCCAGGACGAGATCAAGACCAAGCGCATTGCTGTGCCGGGCACGCTGACCACCGCTTACCTTGCGCTGCAGTTGTTTGCGCCTGGGATCGAAACCGAAGTTGTGCCGTTCGATCAGATCATCCCGCAGGTGCTGGAAGGAAAATATGAAGCTGGGCTGATCATTCACGAAGGGCAGTTGACTTATGACAAGGCGGGACTGCACCGCGTGGTCGATCTGGGGCGCTGGTGGCAGAAAGTGACGGGGCTGCCGCTGCCGCTGGGAGGCAATGCGATTCGCCGCGCGCTGGGCTCGGAACTGATATTCGCGGTCTCGGCTGCACTGCGCGACAGCATTCAATACGCGCTGGATCATCGCGAGGAGGCGCTCAGTCTATGCCATGCAGTTTGCGCGCGATCTCGACACGCAATCGGCCGACAAGTTTATTGGCATGTACGTGAACGAGCGCACCCTCGACTACGGACCCGATGGCCGCGAAGCCGTCCGCCGCCTGCTCGACATGGGGCATAAGGCAGGCATCATTGGGCCGGAAGCGAAAGTGGATTGGGTGTAGGAAGACAGCTTCTAGCTGCTAGCTCCTAGCTTCTAGCTTGAGACTCATGCTCCGATCGATCGTTGGATTTTCGAGGGACGTTCATAAAAACCTCTAAGGAACCTCTGATTAAGCTCCCAAAGCGAAAGCACCCAAGGTCCCTCGACTACGCAGAATTGCCGAAAAGATGGCAATTCTGCTTCGCTCGGGATGACAGGAATGAGCTAAATCGGAGTTTTCCTAACGCTTCTGGCGTCCCCTCCGCCAGCGGATCGGGTTTTGAGCTAGGAGCTAGAAGCTTGCCCCAAACCTTGCTCATCGACGCTGACGACACGCTGTGGGAGAACAATGTTTATTTTGAGCGGGCGATTGCGCGGTTTATTTCGTTTCTGAATCATCACGAATTTTCTGCCGAGCAGGTGCGCGAAGTGCTCAACGATGTGGAGCGCGAATGCATTGTGAAGCACGGATACGGACTGCACAGCTTTGCCCACGCGCTGGTCGATACATTTGAGAAACTGAGCCCTGCGCCGGTCACGCCTGAATTGCATGCGCAGGTCATCGGCTTCACGCATACGATCCAGAATCACGACATCGAATTCCTGCCTGAAGTTCCTGAGACGCTGGAATATTTATGCTCAGAAGCATCGCCTGATTCTTGTGACCAAGGGTGACGTGGCCGAGCAGTCGGGCAAGGTCGAGCGCTCGGGGTTGAAGAAAGCACTTTGCCGCGGTTGAGATCGTGGCCGAGAAGAAGCCCGAGGTCTATGCGCATCTCGCCGGCAAATACGATTGCACGCATGACTCGACCTGGATGGTGGGCAATAGTCCGAAGTCCGACATCAATCCCGCGATGGCCGCGGGGCTGAACGCTGTTTTCGTGCCGCACGGGGATACCTGGATTCTGGAGCATGAAGAGGTGAACCCTGCGCCTGCGCAACAGAAACTGCTGATCGTGGGCCGCTTCGCCGAGTTGCGGGAGCACTTCTGAAATTCGTGGCGCGGGCGCCCCGCCCGCGTGCGTAAAGCTTGAGTCAATCGCGGGCGAGGGCGCCCGCGCCACGAACCAACGCATCAAACTAACCAACACGTTAGGGCGCGCGGGAGATTTGCCGCGTGGTAGGCTGATCTTGCTCTGCGATCTGTCTCCCACTTCGTCGGTGGCGATTCAGACAAACAATTTACGGCGGCTGTTGCATACAGTTGAGGCGCTATCCGAGCTCGGGCCCGCGCTAACGGCGGAGCGCGACTTCTCGGAAACCTCGCGGCTCATGCTGTCTGCCATCATGGAAGCGGCGGGGGCGCGCGAAGGCGTGCTGCTGCTGTTCAATGACAAGCCGGCCATGTTGACCTCCGCGGCGGCGCTGGGATTCGCGCTGATGCCCGATCCTGCCTTCATTCCTCTCCTTCCAAAACATGTGCACGCGCTGACGGCGGCGCGCGGTCCGGTGGTGCTCAATTCGTCGAGCTATTCGATGTTCCTGAGTTCCAACGGAAATGTCGCGCCGGAACTTTTCAAGTGCCTCGCGCCATTAAGGGCGGGAGGCAAGCTGGCGGGCGTGGTCGCGCTCGGTAGGCGTCCGGGCGATGCCATGTATGAAGACAGCGAACTCGACGCGCTGGAGTTGCTGTCGAGTTACATTGCGCTGGCGGTGCAGAATCATGCGCTGTCGCAGATCGATTGCGCAGCGGGTCTCGGAAAATCTGCGGCTGATGGCGTCGCTGCACGGTTTTTACGATAACGCGCTCGAAGCCTTTGCCACCGCCATCGACGTGAAGCACGTGAACATTCACGGACACTCGCTGCGCGTGGGGCGCTACTCGTCGGCCATTGGCGAGGCCATGGGCATGGAGCCGAGCGATGTGGCGGCGCTGCGCAGCGCGGGGTACTTGCACGACATTGGAAAAGTTGCGGTCGACCGGCGATTGTTCGGCAAGGCGGCGGCGCTCGATCCCGAGGAGTTTCGCGAGATGGCCGACCATACCGTCGTCGGCCACCAGATTGTGAGCAGCGTGCAGTTTCCGTGGCCGAAGATTCCGGAGATTGTGCGCTGGCACCACGAGCGCAGCGACGGGTCGGGCTATCCCGACCGGCTGGTGCAGGACGATCTGCCGATGGCGGTGCGCATCGTCGGCCTGGCGGATTCTTTCGATGCCATGACCAGCGCGCGTCCTTATCGCGCCCCGCTCTCGGTGGGCAGCGCGCTCAGCGACCTGGTGCGCATGGCGCCGGAAAAATATGATGCCAACGTGGTGCAGGCCTTGCTGATCCAGGTACGGCGCGACGTGGTGGGCAGCAGCCGCACTCCCCTGCTCGACACCATGCCGGTGAACATCGCGGCCACCGACATTGACCATCTGGCCGCGACTCTTCAGCATAAAATCTCGCGCGGCGAAGACGTATTTGACTAAGGAGATTGGGTCCTAGGCGGGGCCGGTTTCGCGTTTGCCTGGCGGGTGCGGCGCAGCAACTGGCGCAGCAGGCTGAGAACACTACATCCAAATCGATCGTCCCGACATAGTTGTCGAGGCCGTTCGCAGAGTGGTGGAACAAGCGCGCGCCGGCAGCGTGAGCCCCACCGGCCAAAGCCGCGTTAATCTTTCTGTAGGACGATTATTTTGAGAGGACGAACAAGGATCGACGGACCGACGAAATTCGACTCTCTTTCGCAAAGCTAGATAAATCTCGGACGACGCTGCGAATGGTATAGCATGATTCGGCTTTCGCGGCTATGTCCACCACCACCCAGCACGCGCCACCTCGCGCCGAGATGAATGGCCTCCTGTTTCTGCTTAGTTTGTCGGTTCTCATCAATTACATCGACCGCAGCAACCTGTCGATTGCAGCTCCATTGATCAAGGATGAACTTGGCCTCTCCGCCTGGCAGTTGGGCAAACTGCTCTCTGCATTTTTCTGGACGTACGCCTTGATGCAGATTCCAGCCGGATGGCTGGTCGATCGTCTCGATGTGAAATGGGTGTTCGCCGCAGGATTGTTCATTTGGTCGGTGTCGACGGCCGTTACGGGAGCGCTGCATGGCTTCGCCGCGTTACTAATCGTCAGGGTGATCCTGGGCTTGGGTGAGTCGGTCGCATTTCCCTCCTACAGCAAAATTCTTTGCGGCCATTTCCAGGAAAGCCGGCGTGGCTTCGCCAATGCAATGATTATGACCGGCCTGGCACTCGGCCCAGCGCTAGGCATACTAGTCGGAGGGATTGCGGTTGCGCGTTTCGGATGGCGTTCCTTTTTCGTCGTCCTCGGACTGGCAGGGTTACTGTGGCTGGTGCCGTGGTTGTGGTTGATGCCAGGCAGAACTGAACCCTTCTCGCATCGCTCCTCCGGTGGTGCGGGCTATCTTTCTATCTTGCGGCAGAGATCAGCTTGGGGCACGTGCATCGGACAATCCTCCATCAATTATTACTTGTACTTTCTCGTGACGTGGCTGCCGTTCTACCTGGTACGGGAACGTCATCTCAGCATGAACGCGATGGCTAGGGAAGGCGCATTGGTATTCGTGATGTCGGCGATCTCATCGGTGGTGACGGGAAAAATGGGAGATCGGTGGATTCAGGCGGGAGCCTCCCCCACCTCGGTTCGCAAGGGATGGATGGCCTTTGGACACGGCGGCATCGGCATTGCTTTTATATTTATCACCATGACGAAGGGCACACTCTTCATTGGAATGCTGGCCCTGATGGGAGTCTTCCTCGGAATCAGCATTTGCAACAGTTGGGCTTTTCCGCAAACCCTGGCCGGACCTCACATGGTGGGTCGATGGGTCGGAGTGCAGAATTTTGCCGGGAATCTCGCAGGAGCTGTAGCTCCTGCGCTCACAGGATTCCTTCTCGATCGAACTGGATCCTTCTATTGGCCGTTCTTCATTACGGCAATCGTCGCCTGGATTGGAGCTCTCGCCTGGTATTTTGTGGTCGGACCTTTCGAAGAGGTCGACTGGAGCAAGTACTCTCGAATCGTGCCTGCCATCTCGACCCACGCACATCCCTCAGGAACCTAATACACTCATCTCATGCCGCGGGAAATCGAAATCAAGTTCAGGGTGGAGAATCTGCGCGAACTCAATCGCAAGCTGAGTGCTGCAGGCTTTCGCCTCAAAACGAAACGCACTCACGAGATGAATACGCTCTACGACCTGCCGGGAGAGCTGTTGCGGGCGCGAAAGGAACTGCTGCGGTTGCGGAAGTACGGCTCGGAGTGGAAACTGACCCACAAGAGTGCAGGGAAAAAAGGGCGGCACAGCAGCCGCATTGAGCTCGAAACCGGAGTGGCTGACGGAAAAAAAATGGAGGCCATCCTGCACGGGCTCGGTTATAGGCCGACATTTCGCTATGAGAAATTTCGCGCGGAGTGGACTGACAAGAAAGGGCAAGTCGTGGTGGATGAAACTCCAATCGGCGACTTCTGCGAGATCGAAGGCCCACCGCGCTGGATCGACGCGACCGCAAAAAAACTCGGAGTAAGCTCCGAAGATTACATCACCAAAAACTACGCGACGCTGTTCACGGACTGGAAGCAGGAAACCCAAAGCTCCGCGAATGAGATGACGTTCAAGGCCGTGAAGAAATAGTAGGGTGCCCCATCCTTGTCCCTCCGTTTATGGAGGGATAGGGTGGGATTTTTGACTTTCGGATTAATTTTCAGCCCAAAATCAAAATCCCCACCCTGTCGCAAAAAACGCGACAAGGATGGGGCAACCAGATTGGTTAGGCGCCGTGGCACTTCTTGTATTTCTTGCCCGACCCGCAGGGGCAAGGATCATTTCTTCCAACTTTTTCCTGCCCGCGGACAACTTGCTGTACGGGCTGCGCGTCGCCTGCGCCCGCCATGCGTGCCTGTTCTAGTTCGCGGCGCTTGCGGCGCATGAAGGCTTCTTCCAGTTCGTCAGCCGAGGTCGATACCATCCGCGATGGACGTCGGCCGTTGCCATCTCCATCATGCTGGCTCGGAACGCCCCCTCCTGGCCCGCCCGGCGCGCTCGGTGGCGGACCACCTGCAGCCGGCTCCGGAGGCCGCTCCAAAATCTGCATCAGGTAAAGATAGCGAACCGTATCTTCCTGGAAGCGCTGCATCATCGCCTCGAACATGTCGAAGGATTCTCGCTTGTATTCGACTAGCGGATCGTGCTGGCCGTAGCCGCGCAGCCCAATTCCCTCTTTCAGGTGATCCATGCTGAGCAGGTGATCTTTCCATTGCTGGTCGATCACGCTCAGCATGATCATGCGCTCGTGATGGCGCATCGCCTCAGGGCCAATGAGTTTTTCTTTCGCGTCGTAGCGCTCTTTGAGCTTCTCGAAAATCGCGTCGCCGAGTTCCTGCCGATTTAGCGTATCTGCTTTCACGCCTTCGGAAATGAAATCGACGCCGAAGCGCGTAAACACGGCATCTTTCAGGCCTTTGATATCCCAATCAGCGGCGTGAGCCTTCGCTGGACAATATTGCTCCAGCAATTCGCCCAGAATCGCGGAAACATAATCTTCCAGGATCAGATCTTTTTGATCCGTGCCTTCCAGCAATCGGCGGCGCAAGCCGTAGACGGCTTCGCGCTGCTTGTTCATCACGTCGTCGTACTCGAGCAAATGTTTGCGGGATTCGAAGTGCTGCGATTCCACCGTCTTCTGCGCCGTCTCGATGCGGCGGCTGATCATCTTCGATTCGATCGGCACGCCCTCTTCCATGCCCAACCTTTGCAGCAAGTTCGAGACCCACTCCTTGGCGAAGATGCGCATCAGGTCATCTTCCAGCGCCAGGTAAAAGCGCGAAGAGCCAGGATCGCCCTGGCGGCCGGCGCGTCCGCGCAGCTGGTTATCGATGCGGCGCGACTCGTGACGCTCCGTTCCCAGAATGTGCAGTCCCCCCGCCGCGGTGACTTCGTCGTGTTCTTTGTCGGTAAGTTCTTTGTGGTGAGTGAAGGCTTCAGTCCATTTATCCGTCGGGACGGTGTACTCGTTTCCGTTGTAATAGAAGATCGAGGTCTCCCCATCTTCCTGGGGACCTTCGATCTTTCCCTGCGCCACGCGCAACTGCTGCGCAATTCCCTTCTTCACCATTTCCTGCTTGGCCATGAACTCCGGGTTGCCTCCGAGCAGGATGTCGGTACCGCGGCCAGCCATGTTGGTGGCGATCGTGACCCTACCTTTGCGCCCGGCCTGCGCAACGATTTCGGCTTCACGCTCGTGGAACTTGGCATTCAGAACAACGTGCTCCTTCAGGCCTTTTTTCTTCAGCAGCTCTGAGAGGCGTTCCGATTTTTCAATCGATGTCGTACCGACCAGCACCGGCTGGCCCTTGGCGTGGAGCTTTTCGATTTCATCTGCCGCCGCAAAATATTTTTCCTTTTCCGTGCGAAACACGACGTCGGGATGCTCCAGCCGCAGCATCTGCTTGTTCGTGGGAATTACAACCACTTCCAGCTTGTAAATATTGTCGAACTCGGCCGCTTCCGTTTCGGCCGTACCGGTCATACCCGCAAGCTTCTTGAACATGCGGAAATAATTCTGGAAAGTAATGGTAGCCAGCGTCTGGTTCTCGCGCTCGATCTTCACGCCTTCCTTGGCCTCAATCGCCTGGTGCAGGCCGTCGGACCAGCGCCGCCCCGGCATCATGCGTCCCGTGAATTCGTCGACGATGATCACTTCCCCGTCTTTGATCACATATTCCACGTCCCGACGATACAGCGCGTGCGCCTTGATCGCGGTTTCCACGTGATGCTTGAGCGGCCAGTTCTCCGGGTCCGCGATGTTTCCGATTCCCAGCAGGCCTTCCACCTTCACCCAGCCGTCATCAGTCACCGTGATGTTGCGATGCTTCTCGTCGACCACGAAGTCGCCCGTGAGTTGCGCGGGTTCGCCTGGAGGGCCTTCGATCTCCTCGCCCTTTTCCAGCTTCGGAATGATGCGGTTAACTTTGTAGTACTTGTCGGTCGACTCTTCACTCGCACCGGAAATAATCAACGGCGTTCGAGCTTCGTCAATCAGGATGGAATCGACTTCGTCGACAATCGCGTAATTGTGCCCACGCTGCACACAATCCTTGATGTCGAACTTCATGTTGTCGCGCAGGTAGTCGAAGCCGAACTCGTTATTGGTGCCGTAGGTGACGTCGGCCGCATAAGCCGCGCGCCGCTCTTCGTCATCCAGATCGTGCACGATCACGCCGACGGTCAGGCCGAGGAAACGGTAAAGCTTGCCCATCCACTCCGAATCGCGTTTCGCGAGATAATCGTTGACCGTCACCACGTGCACGCCACGCCCGCTCAGCGCGTTCAGATACACCGGAAGAGTAGCGACCAGCGTCTTGCCCTCGCCGGTCTTCATTTCCGAGATCGTACCTTTGTGTAGGACCATACCGCCGATCAGCTGCACGTCGAAATGGCGCATGTTGAGGACGCGCCGTCCCGCCTCGCGAACCACAGCAAAGGCTTCCTCCAGAATTTCGTCGAGGACTTCCTGCAGGGCTTCGTACTGCTCTTTTTCAAACCGTTTCTGCTCATCGATATCCCCGCCGTCCTCAACTTCCGGCTCGGCAGGTTCAGCCGGAGAACTTCTCGTAACGCGGGTCAGCCGCTCCTGAATGCGCTGGCGGAATACGTCCGTCTTCGCGCGCAGTTCCGCATCGCTGAGCTTCTGGATCTGCGGCTCAAGCGCGTTAATCGCCGCGACCCTCGGCATCAACGACTTAACGACGCGTTCGTTCTTGGTCCCAAAAACCTTGCCTAGTAGCTGATTAATCAACCGGAATTCCTTCAGAGGGCAGCACGCCCGAAAATACCTTTAAAGCCTAGCACATTCGATGCGAGCGCCGTCCCCGGCGAAGCACCTTGCGCACCTCCAGTATAATGACGGCATCGTTCGCTAGTCACGGAGGCTCCCATGACTGCCCGCCTCTCCTCGCTGGTCCTTTTCGCCGCACTTCTGGCCGTTCCCACCAACGCCAAGGACAAGAAGAAATCTTCCCTGCCGGAGTATGTCCTGAAGGCGACCACGGTACTGGTGGTGGTAAGCCCTGACGCGGGTGAACCGCTCGATCATCCGATGACGAATGCATCCGCGCGCGAGAATGTGGAGAAGGCCCTGATGCAATGGGGTCGCCTTCGCCTGGTGATGGAAGGTGAAGAATCCGATCTGGTCATTGCGGTGCGGACGGGAAACGGAAACGCGGTAAGGCCGACTATCAAAGGCGGACCGATTGACCAACGCCCTGGGACGGCCGAGAGCACCGACAGCAGCATCCGCATCGGCGGCCATCAGGGGCAACCACCTCCGCTGAGTGACCCGAGCGCGGGTCAGCCGGGTGGACCACATATCGGCAACGAGGTCGGCGTGTCCGAAGATACGTTTGAAGTGTATCGAGGAGGAGTGCAATACCCGCTGGATGCGCCGCCAGTCTGGCGCCTGATTGCAAAAGATTGTCTCCGCGAACCCGGCGTAACCGCCGTGGATGAGTTTCGCAAGGCCATCGCGAAAGCCGAGCAGGCGCAGCCTCCAAAGAAGCCGTAATCGAAGCGCTGGCAGTTCTCGCACTTTTAATTCTCTGAGCCCATTGCGTGTTTGAAGAAGCCCGCGCAAGAAGTGTGCTCAAGCCCTGTTAGGATTTCCAAGCACTGCGGCGCGAAGCCCTTTTCGTGTATATTCGCCACGACCAATGCCCACGTTCTACGATCGCTTTGTCGAATGCGCCGAGCGCTGGCCGAATAATGTGGCGCTTGAACTCCAGCGCCACGATCAACTGGAAAGCTGCACATACTCAGAACTGCGGCGCATGGCCGAGTCGGTCGGCCGCTGGATCACGGAAAGGAAATTTCCCCGCGGAGCGCGGCTCGCGATTCTGGCCGATAACCACCCGCGCTGGGTCGCCGCTTATTTGGGAATCATAGCCTCCGGCTGTGCCGCCGTTCCGCTCGACACCGCCCTGCACGACGATCAGGTCACAAAACTTCTGAAAGACAGCGGCACCTCGGCAGTTTTCTGCGATGCGAAACATGTTCCGGTCGTTCGCCCGGCTGCTCAGGAATTGAAACTCGGCCTGATCCTCCTGAACCCGGACCGCATGCCGGGCCAATCGAATACAGGAACTATTGGCTGGGCGATCTGCCCGCAATCTTCGATGCCGGGCCGGGCAACTTCAAGCCCGCTCCAGCCAACGATGACGATATTGCTTCGCTGCTCTACACCTCAGGCACGACCGCCGACCCGAAAGGCGTGATGCTGACGCACTCTAATTTCCTGGGCGAGGTCAATGCGGTATTTAACTGGGTCGAGCTCGGACCGAACGACGCACTGCTCGGCGTGCTGCCTCTTTTTCATGTCCTTGCCCAAATGGCAAACCTGCTGCTCCCGCTGGTCAAAGGATCGCGCGTTGTCTACCTGGAGACAGTGAATACCACCGAACTGTTGCGGGCCTTGAGCGAACGCAACATTACAGCCTTCGCGGTTGTGCCGCAATTCTTTTACCTCATCCATGAGCGTGTGCTGCAGGAAGTCGCGAAACGAGGCGCGATCGCAGAAAAACTTTTCGGCGTGATGGTGACTCTCAATCGCACTCTGCGCAAAATCGGAATCAATGCCGGCCCCATACTTTTCCGCAAAGTGCATGACACCCTAGGACCCAAAATGCGCTATCTGGTCACCGGAGGGTCGCGCTTCGATCCCAGCATCGCTCACGCCTTTCACGACTTGGGCATCGATGTCCTGCAGGCTTACGGCCTTACGGAAACAACCGCAGCCGTGTTCGCTAATTCCCCCGACGACAACGAAATTGGATCTGTCGGGAAGGCCATGAAAGGCGTCGAGGCCAAGATCGTCGATCCGCAGCCGCAGGAAGATAGTCCCGATGCGGGCGAGGTCGCGATCCGTGGCGCGGTCGTCATGAAAGGCTATTGGAATCGTCCCGATGCGACCGCGGCCGTCCTGCGCGATGGCTGGTTCCTGACCGGTGACCTCGGATATTTCGATTCGCGCGGTCACCTTTTTCTGACCGGTCGCAAGAAAGAGGTGATCGTTCTGAGTAACGGCAAAAATGTTTATCCCGAAGAAATTGAAACTCATTACCTTAAGTCACCGTTCATCAAGGAACTGGCGGTGATGGGCCTGGAAGGCAAGCCGGGCGAAGGCGGCGATCGCCTGCACGCCGTGATTGTCCCGGACTTCGACGTTCTGCGGCAGCGCAAGATCGTCAATGCCAAAGAGGTGATTCGTTTCGACATTGAAGGCATGTCGGCCGGCATCGCATCGACGAAGCGCATCGGAAGCTACGAAATCTGGCAAGACGATCTGCCCCGCACTACAACTCGCAAAATCAAGCGCTATGAAGTAGAGAAGAGAGTAAAAGCCAATCTCTCGAATAAACTTGCAGACGATTCAGAACTGCCCACGGAAAAGCCCTTAACTGCGGAGGAGTCGGAATGGCTCGACCTACCCGACGTGCAGCGCGGCCTGAAGATTATTCGCGAAGCCGCCCACGATGCGCCCGCAACGATGCGGCCCGCCCTCAGCCTCGACCTCGATCTCGGCTTCGACTCCATGCAGCGGGTCGACTTGCTCAGCCACCTTGAAGAAGAGTTCGGGGGCAACGTTGAAGAGTCGCAACTCACAGAGATTTACACTGTCCGCGATCTCATCGATGCCGTTCTGAAAAGCGCCGCGGATCAGCCCGGCAGCTCGGGAACGCGCTCCACCTTCGCGGGATGGAAATCCATCTTGGCCGAAGATCCCGTTGATCCGGAGGTTCTTGCGCTCGCCCACCCGAACAAAATCAACGACGCATTTTTGTTTTTGGTATCCAGAGTATTCCAACTCATTGCGCTCGACCGCTTTCACTTGAAGGTAACCGGGATCGACAAACTCCCCAAGACTGGTGCCTACATTATTTCGTCGAATCACCAGAGCTATCTCGATCCGCTGGTTTTGGCTGGGGTGTTGCCGTCGGATGTATTTTTCCGCGCGTTCGCGGTGGGTACCAGCGACCACTTTGGCAAGGGGATAATGCGTCGCCTGGCCCGTTCCATCAAGGTGATAGTTCTTGATCCCGACGCAAATTTAGTTCCGGCGATGCGTGCCGGAGCCTTTGGATTGCGCCACGGCATGGCGCTCGTCCTCTATCCCGAAGGCGAGCGCTCGATCGACGGCACGCCGAAAATATTCAAGAAGGGCGCCGCCATTCTTTCGATTCATCTGCAGGTGCCGATCGTCCCGGTGGCGATTGATGGATTCTACGAGGCGTGGCCACGAAACCAGCCATTTCGAGGGTTCGCGCCGCTCAAGATGGCATTTGGAGATCCGATTTTTCCGCCGCCGGAGTCCGATGCGTCAGAATCGGCCTATCAGAAACTGACTGCTGACGTGAAAGCACGAGTGGTCGAAATGTGGGAAAAACTTCGCCGGTCGGACGATGCGGCCTTAGGCGCCGACGCCAGCGGCCTGTCCGCCGAAAGCAGTCGTGAAACCGTTGAGCACAAGTGAATCGTAGCGGTTCCCTGCCCGCTTGATTACTTCCTGCCCCGCCTGCGCGGGAGACATCTTCGCGCCCCGTTCACCGCTGGTCAGCGTTTCATATTCTTCGGCGAGCACGAGGATTTGCACCTCGAATGACGCGTCGTCCGGCTTGCCCCCATTTTGTCGCAACTGCCGCTCTGACAAAAACATCGGGATGGCTTGCCGCAATGATCCGCCCGTGGCGCCGGCTTTCGACTGCGCCTTGCCTCGATTCCGCATAGCGTAGCTCAGGTCTTCCTGCGACACCTGCGCCGCCTTGCAGAGCACTTCGTTGGTGATTCCCAATTCCTTCATATTAAAGAGCAGCGCCGCCATGCGGATATCTTCGACGCTGCCGGCATCCAAGCCCACCGCCTCCGCAATCTTCGTGGCGCACATCGAAATCCGGTAGGCGTGGGTGTCGCTGTGTTTTTGGTTTGCCAGAAAATTCTGCAGGATCACCAGCATCCCGTCATAGCCGTCTTCCATCTCGCGCAACGTCTTCTGATTTCGTTCGTAGAGGGTGCCGGTCGCATACCCCGCCACCATCAATACTCCGCCCCAAATTGAAAAATCGAACCACCGCGCGTCGAACGGAAGATCCACGCGCCGGTTAAACATCGCCGGATTAAGGAATGTCAGCAACACCACCAACACCACGCTGGCGACCGCCGTGAGCGTCGCGTGCCGTCGTCCAAAATGATAAGCGGAAAAAAGCGTAGGAAGGAAATAGAAGACCAGGGCCATCCGCTGCGACGCGACCAGGAAATTCAAGATCGCAGCGATTACGACTAAGAATAGTAAAAGCCAGAGTTCCGGATTAATCTTGCGCACAGCGCCTCCCGGGGGTTAGAGGTACCCAGCCCGAGCGCAGCAATCTCAGGCCGCCAGTTTCCCGTTATTTAGTATTTTCTGGCCTGAAGCGGGATCAACCAAATTACTCCGGTAACATGCAGCCAAAACTACTTTGCGCGGGGATGAGTCTTATCGTAGACCTGCAAAACGTGCTTCATCGAAAGCTGCGTGTAGCGTTGGGTCGTGGCCAGGCGCTCGTGGCCGAGCAATTCCTGGATAGCGCGCAGGTCGGCGCCTTCTTCCAACATGTGCGTGCCAAAGGCGTGTCGCAAGGTGTGCGGATGAACATCGGGCGATAGTCCCCTGGCAACCGCGATTTTCTTGATGATGCGGCCTACGCTGCGCGTGGTCAGTCGCCCGCCGCGATGGTTAATCAGCAGAGAAGGCGTGCTCTTCTTGACTTCGGCGAGCATCGCCCGGCGCGCCGAAAGGTAAGCTGCCAGCGCACTCTTCGCCGACCCGCCAAATGGCACGTACCGTTCTTTTTTCCCTTTGCCCCGGATCAGAATGGCTTCCGCGCTCAAGCGAATGTCGTCAAGGTTGATTCCGGTCAGTTCCGAATTCCGAATCCCGCATCCATACAGCAGTTCGAGCATAAGACGGTCGCGCTCGGGGAATGCCGCCGCCTGCGGCATTTGACCGTCCAGCACTGAATTCATTTCTTCGATAGTTGGAACCCGCGGAAGTTTTTTGGGCAGCTTAGGCGTCGCAACCAGTTTCGCCGGATTCTGTTCGACCACGCCCTCCCGGGCCAGCCAGCGATACAAAGACCGGACCGCCGCCAGCGACCGCGCGACCGAAGTTTTCCCCAAACCTTTTTCGTAAAGCTGGGAGAGGAACCCGCGAATCGCTATGTGGTCGATCGATTTCCATCCTCGCGTTCCAGCGTATGCAGCAAAGTTCGCCAGATCTCCGCTGTAGGCTTTGATCGTATGCGGCGAGGCATTCCGCTCCCGCAAATGGCTAAGAAAATCGGCCACGGCCTGGCTGACGACTGTATTCGGCTCCGTCATTTTGGATTGTTGATTTTTGAGTGATGATTGTCGATTGTTGATTGGAAACTCACTTGGCGTCACTGGCTTTAATCAGCAATCAAAAATCAGCAATCAGAAATTGCTTCATCTAGCCTTCGCCCTGGGATGATGCTTCTGATAAACGGTTCTCAGCCGATCAAGAGCCAGGTGCGTATAAATCTGCGTCGTTGAAATATCGGAGTGCCCCAGGATTGTCTGAACCGTACGCAGGTCGGCCCCGTTCTCAACCATGTGCGTCGCGCACGAATGCCGCAGCATGTGCGGCGACGCATGTCGTCCAGAAGCGACGGACGCCGCTCCAACCATCTGCCAAATCCGCTGCCGCGTCAGCTTCCGCCCGCCTCGCGCAATAAACAGGACCGTTGAATTTCCCTCAACTACGTCGGGTGTCCCACCCTTCTCGCGTTTTTTGCGAGAGGGTCGGGATTTTTCGACTTTCGCTCCATCAGAATCGGACGCCCGTTCGCCAGATATTCTGAAAGCGCATCCTGCGCGGGTTTGCCGAGCGGAACAATGCGCTCCTTGTCTCCTTTGCCGCGCACCAGCATGTACCCAGCTTCCAGCTTTAAATCTTCCAGCGAGGCATTCACCAATTCGGAAACTCGCAGCGCTCCGGCGTAGAGAAGCTCCAACATTGCCCGATCGCGAACCGCCAAAGTCGCGGCGTCTTTGGAATTGCGATGTCCATTTGCCACTTGCGCAGCCGGCGACGCCAGTGTCGATTCGACTTCATCGTGCGCCAGCGACTTTGGCAAAACTTTCCACTGTCGGGGCGATTCAATATTCAAAGTCGGATCGTGCTCGATTCTTTTGTCGAGCAACAGATAGCGATAAAGATGACGCAGCGCCGAAAGCTTGCGCCCCACGCTGCGGCCGTCCACCTGGTGCGAAAAAAGCTGCTGCAGAAATTCGCGCACATCATTGCGCCGCGCGGTCAAAAGAAGACGGTCCCGCTTCTCCAGGAATTCAGAAAACTGCAGGATATCGGTGCGATAAGCGCTGATGGAAAGTCGCGCCAGCCCCTTCTCGATCCGCAAGTAGTCGAGAAAGCCGGAAAGCAGGTGCGAGTTCGGCTCGGAAGTCATGGGTGGGCAAGAGATGTAGTATGGCCGTTATCGGACGAATCGAAAAGTAATGAAGCAGATACGAACACATGGACCTGTTTGTAGAGACCTAGCTCGCTACGTCTTCTGCATGCCACGCAGCAAATCCGCCGCAAACAGCGCTCCCTCCGGCGTTTCTTCATGCTTGAAATACGCGAAGACGTCGCGCCCAGCGGCCATATGTTGTCCAATTCGCCCGATCATGAAAGTTCGTTCTTCCGCTGTATAGTTCGGCTTGCGAAAGCGATAGTAGACAAACGCCCCGGTCGCAACTTCTGGCGTCGTCAAAGTCTCGGTTTCGGCCACGCACAGTGCGACATTGTTCGACTTCAGCAAATCCCAAGTCGAGTCGCTGAACCACGAGTCATGCCGAAATTCGAACGCCGCCGGCACAGTGCGCGGCAGGATCGCAAGAAAATCCTTGAGCAACTCTGCGTCGGCCTTCAAATTTGGCGGAAGTTGAAACAACACCGGACCGAGTTTCCCGGCTGCGGCCAAAGGTTCAATGGTCGCCAGAAATCGCGGAACGAAATCCTCCGTCCCCTTGAGCCGCTTGATATGTGTGATCACCTGATGCGCCTTGATGCCGAAGCGAAAATGCGGAGGCGTGCCCTGCAGCCAGTTCTGAATGGTCGATTCCTTGACCAACTGCCGGAAAGTAAAATTTACTTCGACGGTATTCAGTTGCGTGGAGTAATGGCTCAGGAATTTCTTTTGCGCCAGTTTAGCCGGATAGAAATCGGGCTTCCAAGTGGAGTAAGCCCAGCCCGACGTTCCAACGAAAAGTTGTGCCATAGACTAGCCCGCAGAGTCAGTGTCGCTGCATCGCGGACAGGAGTGTCCGCGCCACACAGGCCGCGCAACCGGATTATACCTTTCGAGATTTCTTTCGAACTGGCTTCTTCGGCTCAGCCTTCTTCCGCGCACGCTTCCGCGGAGGCGCCGATTCAGCCTGCGCTGCGATCTCGATGCGCTCCGGCTCCTTGGTGACCGCCGCGGCCACGCCTTTCAAATCCGGCAGCCGCTGTTTCAACGTAATCACCGGCGCAAACAAATCGCCCAGCTTCTCGAAGCGCGAAACCACCTGCGGCGCCTCAAACACCAGCAGGCTGGCATCCTTTTTCTTGAAAGTCCGTTCGACATCGTCCCATCTCACCGGAGTCGACACCGTGGGATGTTCGCGCGCCCGCAGCGAATAAACCGCAACCGTCGTCTTGTGCTCATCATTCTGGCTCCAATCGACCAACACTTTTCCGGTGCGGAGCGTTTTCTTCATATCGCTGACCACCATCTCAGGGTGGTCCTGCTGCAGAAGTTGTGCCAGCGCGTGCGCAAACGTTTTCGTCGCGTTGTAATTCGTCGGCGTATTCAGCGGAACGTAAACCTGCAGTCCTTTCGACCCAGAAGTCTTGGGAAAACTCTGCAACCCGAAATGCTCGAAGATCTCGCGCAACCACAGCCCAACCTGGCAGCATTGCACAATGTTCGCCGGTGGCCCGGGATCCAAATCAAAAACCATCTCCGTCGGGCACGTAATGTCCTTGGCTAATGCGAGCGACGGATGGAGTTCGAGCGCCGCCAGATTCGCCAACCATATGAGCGTGGGCAGATCGTCCGCCAGGACGTAATAAACCGTGCGCCGATTCCCTTCGCTCCAGATCGGCGCCGTCTTCACCCAGTCGGGCCGGTACTTTGGCGCATTCTTCTCGAAAAATGGTTCGCCCTCTACGCCATCGGGATAGCGCTTGCGCGTCAACGCCCGCCCCGCCAAATGCGGGATGATCGCCGGCGCGATGCGGGCGTAGTAGTCAATCACCTGCTGCTTGGTGAATCCGGTCGCGGGATAGAGAACCTTCTCCAGGTTCGACAGCTTCAGATGCTTGCCCTGAATCTCGACGGTTGAATCGCTCACAGGAACTCCGGCTGTTATTGTGCCCGAAATTACGCGGCCTGCAAAATACAGCTTTGTTCTTAACGGGCCCCTCTAAATAACGTTAGACTGGAAGGACAGAGCAGGTTTGACAAATTCCCTTGCATCCACGTACTTTCAAACTTCTGCCCTGCTGCTCCGTCCAATACATGCCTGTAGCCGATATTGTCGTCCAACCGTCGGAGGTTCGATGAAATTCCATAGCTTGAAAACGACCGTTGTATTCCTCCTTCTATGCACTTTTGCAGTCGCGCAGGATGTCGCCTCATTCGAAAAGCGCATCACGGTCAAGAAGCTTCCCAACGGCCTCACGCTGCTCGTCTGTGAGCGCCCAGAAGCCCCGGTCTTCTCTTTCTTCACGCTGGTAGATGCCGGTTCCGCGCAGGATCCCATGCAGCAGACCGGGCTCGCCCATATGTTCGAGCATATGGCCTTCAAGGGCACCGACAAAATCGGAACCACGGACTACGCGGCCGAGAAAACCGCACTGGAAAAAGTTGAAGTCGCCTATGCCGCGTACATTGCCGAGCGCGACAAATCCGTTGGCCGCGATGAAGCGAAGTTGAAAGACCTCGAAAAGGCATGGAAAGATGCCATCGCCGCAGCCGACAAGTTCGTCCTGCCCAACGCGTTCGGCAAGCTCGTCGAGCAGAACGGAGGCGAAGACATGAACGCCTTCACCAACTACGACGAGACGGGATATCACTATTCCCTGCCGGAGAATCGGCTTGAATTGTGGGCTTATCTCGAATCTGAGCGTTTTCTTCATCCCGTGATGCGCGAGTTCTACAAAGAACGCAACGTGGTCATTGAAGAACGCCGCATGCGCACCGACAGCAATCCCATTGGCCGCCTGGTTGAGCAGTTCACCGCCACCGCCTTCGAAGCTCATCCCTATCACCGTCCCACGGTGGGATGGATGTCGGATCTGAACTCCTTCTCAGCCACCGACGCGCAGAAATTCTTTGACCGGTACTACGTCCCCTCAAACATGGTGGTCGCCGTAGCCGGGGATATAAAGGCCTCCCAGGCCATGCCTATCCTCGAAAAATATTTTGGGCGCTTGACCGATCACCCGCAGCCCGACGAGACCACCACGACGGAGCCGCCTCAAAATTCAGAGCGTAGAGTCGTGCTGAAAGATCCCTCGCAACCGCTTTACCTCGAGGGCTACCACCGTCCCGACTATCGCAGCAAGGACGACGCTGTTTTCGACGCCATCACTGACCTGATGTCCGAAGGCCGCACCTCGCGCCTCTACCGCGCCTTGGTGCGCGACAAAAAGATCGCATCGTACTCCGCGGGATTTACTGGCATGCCCGGCACGAAATATCCGCACTTGTTCGCCTTCTACGCGGTTCCGCTGCCCGGTCACACGACTCGCGAAATGGCGGATGCCATCCACGTGGAAATCGACAAGATCAAGAAGGAAGACATTTCGGACGACGAATTGAAGATGATTAAGACTCGTGCTAAAGCCAACCTGATTCGCGGCCTCGCCGACAACGAGGGCCTGGCCACGCAGCTCGCTACCTATCAGACGCGCTATGGCGATTGGCGCGAGTTGTTCCGCTCGGTCGACCGCATCGACCAGGTCACCAAGGCCGATATTCGCCGCGTGGCCAACCAAACCTTCGTCGATACCAACCGCACTATAGGCGTGATCGAAACTTCCGGCGGCGCAGGCGGAAGCGGGCAATCTTCGAATGACTCCGGCAATCAAGGGGGTGCGCAATGAAGACGGCCAAGTCCCTTCTCGCATTGCTGGTTGTTGTCTCTGCGACCCTAGCTGCTCCGCAGGCTTCGGCTCAGGCCTCGACTTGGCAGCAGATCTCGATTCCTCCGCTGCCCGCTTTCAAGCCACAGCAGCCGAAGCGTGTTGAACTTAAGAATGGCATGGTGATCTTCCTGCAGGAAGATCACGAACTGCCTCTCGTCAGCGGGACTGCTCGAATTCGCGGCGGCTCCGTCAACGAACCCGCGGCCAAAGTTGGCCTCGTCGATATGTATGGCGAAGTCTGGCGCACGGGCGGCACCAAGACTCAAACCGGCGATCAACTCGATGACTTTCTCGAAGTCCGCGCCGCAAAAGTTGAGACTGGCGGCGGCCCCGACTCTACTACCATCAGTTTCTCGTGCTTGAAGGGCGACTTGGATGATGTCTTCAAGGCATTCAACGACGTGCTGCGGAATCCCGAGTTCAGGGCCGACAAACTAGACATCGTCCAGAAAGAAGAAGAGGACGCAATCTCCCGGCGCAACGATGACGTCGGCGAAATTGCGCACCGCGAAACGGTAAAGTTAGCCTACGGTGCCGACAATCCTTACGCACGCGAAGCCGAATACGCTACCGTCGCCGCCGTCACTCGTCAGGATCTCATCGACTGGCATGGCAAGTACGTACATCCCAACAACATTATTCTCGGTATCAGCGGAGACTTCGATGCCGCCGCAATGGAGTCTCGTCTCCGCGCCGCATTTGATTCGTGGCCCAAAGGTCCGGCTGCACCCCGGAAAAACGAAATCAAGTATTCTCCCGCGTCTCCGGGGAATTACTTCGTCTCCAAAGAAGACGTAAATCAGAGCACTATCCACATGATCGGGCTTGGCATCACCCGCGACAATCCCGACTACTACGCTCTCAGCGTGTTCAACGAAGCCTTCGGCGGCGGCTTCTCGTCGCGTCTGTTCAACGACATTCGCACCAAGCGTGGGCTCGCCTACAGCGTTGGCGGCGGCGTGGGTAGCAATTTCGGTCATCCAGGAATTCTGCAGGTCGCGATCGGCACCAAGAGCGCCAGCACCATTGAAGCTATTCAGGCTGCCACCGAAGATATCGCGGATCTTTCCAGGAAGCCCATCACCGATGACGAAATCCAACGCGCGAAGGATGCCATTCTCAACGCCTTTATCTTCCGCCTCGATTCGCCCGACAAAATTCTCGGCGAGCGTATGACCTACGAGTATTACGGATATCCCGCCGACTGGCTTGACAAGTACGAGGCCGAGATCAAGAAAGTGACGGCTGCTGACGTCAACCGCGTCTCCACAAAATATATGCATCGCGATCAAATGGCGGTGCTGGTGGTTGGCAACGAGAAAGAGTTCGACAAGCCGTTCTCCTCGCTGGGCTCCGTCAAGAAAATCGACATCACCATCCCGACACCGCCCGCAGAAAAAGGACAACCGGAGGAGAGCGGCAAAGCAGCAGCCTCGAATCCCGAAGGCAAAGCGCTGGCCGCGAAAGTCGCAACTGCCATGGGCGGCCTTCCCAAGCTCAAATCCATCAAGGCAGTCCACGTCAGTCTGGCGGAAAGCGATTCGGGTGCTCCGACGGCACCGGTGGAAGTTTACGTGGCATTTCCCGACCGCCTGCGTGTCGAGTTGCAAACGCCGCAAGGCTCTCTCACCATCGTAGTTTCACCTGATGACGCTTTTATGAACATGGCGGGCATGGGATCCCGCAGCATGCCTCCAGTCCAAAAGACCGAGATGCTTTCGCAAGTGCAACACGATCTCGTCTACATCGCGCAGCACGCCGACGATCCATCTTTCACCTTCACCGCGGCAGGCTCCGAAAAAATCGGCGATGTCGATGCGGCCATCCTCGATATCGGCGGAGCCATCCCCTGGGTCCGCTGGTACATCGACCCCAAAACCGGCTACATTCTGCGTGAGAAATATAAAGCGATGGGAAGGTCAGGCCCCTTTGACGGCGAATCCGATCTCGCGGATTGGCGCGCAATTGAAGGCGTTACCACTCCCTTCAAGCACCTTAACAAGCAGGACGGGAAAGAAACCAGCACTGCGGAAGTTAAAAAGATCGAATTCAATCCGCAACTCGATCCCAAACTTTTCACCAAGCCATCCGAACAAACCTCACCGCAGGACGAGAAGAAACAATAACGGATCATTGAGAACGATGCCGCATCCGACTCTAGAACTTGACCATAATGTCGATGTCAATTAACTGTTCGTCGCGACGCAGATCGGGAAACCAGACACTACTACCCTGTCCGGCACAGGCAGATTGCGCGCCAAGCAAGGTCAACGCTCCCGACGTATTTCCGTCGTTACAAGCGAAAAATTGCGGCGAGCCGTTGTTGGTGTAAGGCACACCGCCCGATCCCGGCGGCGTAACTCCACCGTGTCCTGACCAGTAGGGCACGTTGGCGTGCCGATAGTCATATTCCCAACGGAACGTAAGCCACTGCCGCGGCATGTAGTCGTACGTCAGCGACACGTCCCAGGCCTTAAAGGGATCTCCAGGATTCCCCGTAAAATACGGCGCGTTGATTGCCGCGGAAGAAGCCGTCTCACCGTTAATCGGCGGCAGTAGAACTAAGTAGCGGCCCGGATTGTTGATCATACCGCCGCCAATCGTCAGCCCGTGCGTGTCTTTCTTGAACCACGTACGGTCATACAGCATGAAGCCGACAAAACTTTGCTTGGGCCCGCCCGATTTATCCCCATAGCAACTCACTCCGCCACCGAACTCACAGCCTAAGTCGCCGGTGAAGGAAAATGCCATCTTGTCGAGCGTTTGTCCGGGCTTGTCAAAATACTTGATCTCGACGCTGTTGTCAGTGTGGATGCGGCCGCGATTTGGAATGTACAGGTCATCATGACCTAGTCCGTAATTGTTAGAGACGATGTTGATCCACGGGCGGGGCGTCCACTTGATCTGCCCTCCCAATCCCTTTCGCGAGTTCGACGAACCGTAGGATTGCCATCCGTTGATGAGCCACGGCTCAATCTTCAGATGGGGGGTTGGGAATATCTGCACACGCACTCCCTGGAAAAACCACGGCGTGTTCGAGGAGACATAAGACGGCTGGTAGGCCCAGTTGTCGAAGTTGTAATAGCTGAATAGACCGATGTACGACATGAAAATTCCCGCGTCAATATTGATACCGTTTAAGGCGTCGATGTGGTAACCGCCATACGCTTCCGCCAAATAGCGGTCCGCGTCGGCGATGTTCCATTGCCCTTTGGCATAACTCGGATCGTTACGCACCGTGGCCGTGGAATACATGCCGAACTGTGTCATCAACCGGGCACGCACGTTGTCGTAGTGAAAATCTCCACCCACGCCGAGTTGCTCCAGCTGAATTTCGTTCGAGCGAAATAACTCGCTGGATCCGCCCATCGAGTTATCGATCGGCTTGTTGAAATCGTAAGTATAAGTAACATCCGCGCGAATTTCCGGCGTGAAGAATTTCGAGTCGAACGCCGTATCTTTGTTGCGTGGATTTCCATTCAACCATGTCCAGTCCCAGTCGGAGAAGGGCACGATTTTTTCTTTTTTCGCAGGAGCAGGGACCGCGAAGTCGTTCGTGGCTTGCGCAGCGGCTTTCTCAACGCGCGTCTCTGGCGGCGAAGCCTCAGCATTCGCTAAAGGTGCGGGGGTTGCTGGTTGCGCGGAATCTTTCGCCGATTCAGTCGCCGTTCGGCCTCTCAATTCCGCCTTGAGTTCTTCAATTTCCGCCTGCATCGCCGCCAGCTGTTTCGCCACCGCCGGAGGGATACTAGTATCCGGCGCGGGCACACTTCCGCCGTTTGCGGAGCCATCCGCGGTGATGGCTGTGCGCATTCCCTCGGCAGACGACGCTTCGCTCGCGGTCAACAGAGTTTGCGAGGCGGGTTGAACCCGAGTCTTGGTCTGTGCCGCAGAGTGCTGCACAGAAGCGCAGTTAAGAAAAAGTCCTAAGACAAGTACAAAAATGGTGCGTCGCCGCAACTCGCCAATGACAGTTGTCATGTTCTCAGGCCCCGCATTTCCCTTAGTCTCGGTTTTCGCGCACCTCGCGCAATCGCCTCTTATGGCATCTACCCTTCTGGGAGACACCTATTACATCCACAAAGTCATAAAGATCGCGTAAAGCAATCGTATGAAATGTCTAAAGGCCGACTGGCGGCGTAGGTTTGTGGGAGGAAGAAGCAGCTCTCCACTTATTCGTGAATAGACAGAACCGGCAGCCGGATTCAACGGCCAGCCCGCGCCGGCAAGGTTTCTTGCCGGATTTTCACGGTACACTTTCGTAGTTGTAGCTGCGCCAGAGCTGTGGCAGAATCTGTCCGCCCGCGCCGGACCTTCCCCGAGCCGCCCGGACGCGCCCAAGGATTGCGCATGTCCCGTGTATGCTGGTTGACCCTTTCTTTCGTCGTGCTCTGCTGTGTTAGCTTGGCCCAATCGCCTGCGAATCAAGCCGCCGCGCCTTCCTCCGCTCCGGTAACGCCCTCCAACCCGGACCTTGCCTCCTCCCCCAAAGCGTCCACTGCACCCGGAGCTGTGGCATCGTCGAATGCGGCCTCGACCGCACCGCCAATCCCGGCAGTGGCGGCCAACCCGCTCGGAGACGCGAGTTTCCTCTACCGCCGGGGTAACTTTGAGGGCGCTATGGCAAAGTATCAGGCCATCTTGAAGGACAATCCGAAATCTCCCGACGCTCTCGCCGGTATTGTTCGCGTCTACCTCAAGCAGAAGAATGTTGATCAGGCGGCACACGCCGCCGAACAAGGTCTCGCGCAAACGAATTCGGCGCGCATGAAAATCGCTCAGGCGGAAGTCTGGTTTCGCCAAGGCAAGATCAGCGAGTCGGAGAAGCAATGGGTCGAAGTCATCAACTCCGGACATCCCGAGGCCCGTGCCTTTCTCGGCTTGGCGCGGGTCCGCGACGCCATAGCCATGTACAAGAGCGCGAAGAAGATGATCGATAAGGCCCACGAACTCGATCCCTCCGACCCTGACATTCAAGAGGAGTGGATTGGAACTCTGTCACGCTCGGAACGCATCAAGTATCTGGAAACCTCGCTCGCCGGTGACAATATCTGGGATGCTGAGCAGCGCTCGGAGGAAGCGAACTATCTGCAATATCTGAAAGAACGCGCGAAACAGAAGAATGGCTCGTGCCATTTGGTGAGCAATGTGACTCACACCGAGACACCCCTCACTCGCCTTCTGATTGATCCTCAACATATACGAGGCTACGGCCTCGCTGTGGCGCTGAATGGACACAAGCATTCGCTTATGCTCGATACCGGAGCCAGCGGAATTTTAGTCAAGCGATCGATTGCCGAGCACGCCGGAATCTCCAAAATCTCCGAAACGAAGGTCTGGGGCATCGGCGATAAAGGACGCAGGAACGCCTACATAGGGATTGCCGATTCCATCAAAATAGGCGAACTCGAGTTTCAGAATTGCCCGGTCGAGGTTATCGAGGGTCGCTCGGTCGCCGAGGAAGACGGCTTGATCGGCGCGGATGTATTCGAAAACTTTTTGGTCGACATTGACTTTCCCAACGAGAAATTAAAACTCAGCGAACTTCCCAAACGCCCCGGCGAGCCAGATGCAAAACTCGCGCTCAAAAGCGAAGAGGACGATTCTGACGAGGAAACCTCTGGAGACCCTATGAAATCTGCCGATGCGAAAACCAGTCCGCCGGTCTCGTTCTCCGGCCCGCAGGATCGCTACATTGCTCCTGAGATGCAATCCTATAGTCGCGTTTTTCGATTTGGCCATGATTTGCTTGTTCCCACGAGCATCGGCAATGTGCCCAACAAGCTTTTCGTAATGGACACCGGATCGATGTTCAATTTCATCTCTCCCACAGCCGCGCGCGAAGTCACCAAGGTCCACACCGATGGCGATACGGTCGTGAAAGGGATAAGCGGCAGGGTGGATCAGGTTTATAGCGCCAACAAGGCCGTTCTCCAGTTCGGCCATCTCCGCCAGGAAAATCAAGATATGACCGCATTTGACACGAAGCCGATAAGCGATGGCGTGGGCACCGAAGTCTCCGGATTTCTGGGCTTTGTCCTTCTGCGCTTCCTCGATATCAAAATCGACTATCGTGACGCGCTCATCGACTTTCAGTACGATGCCAAGCGCTGGAACCGCTAGGTCTGCTCAGTTGGTGGCCTCAGTAAGCGGCGAACAACGAGTACTGATGGGTCCCGTTGAGTTTCCGCAGGAATCCGCTTTCGCTAAGGACATGCTCCAGGAGCGGGTTGTGGTACAAGACGTAAACTGGCCGCGGATGAGCGCGCAGGGACTGTTCCAGATTCGCGAATACCTTGCGCATCCCCGACTCCGGGAATGGATTGAAAAGAAACAGCACGAGCGGCTCATCGGGAAAGCGGAACGCGGTGGCGTCGTTGCAGATCGATTCGAGAGCAAAACACTTCTGTGATTCATTTTTGTACTGACGCAGGTTCCGCTGAGCGATCTCGTGCAGAGACTGCAAAAGTTCCACACCCAAGATCCTGCGAAACGGATAATCCGACGCCATCAGAAGAGTGCGCCCCTTGCCGGAACCGAGATCGACAAAGGTAAAGTCGCGGAAATTGAGAACGGACTGCCGCGGATCAGGAGATTGCTGCAGCGTATTGAGCATCTCGTGAAACGCAGCCGGTTCAGTCGGTTGATAGGCCGAATGAAACTGGCCCATAAGCCGGTCGCGCCATCCCACCGCTCCACTCGTCGTATTGACGCGGTAGTCCCAATCGTAATCGGCGTCGCCATAGCGTTGTCGCAGACGCTCAGGAGTGGAATCGCGCACGAACTCCCACAGCACGCCCCCAAGGCGGCGGGTGGCCAGCCACGACCCTTCATATGAGGCGGAAACTTTCCACCACTGACGAATAGTTTGGAACAGCCCAGGTTGCGGCCGTGAAGGTGATTGCATACGCGCGAACGGTCGGCCGGACAAATCCGCGAGTTAGTTGGAGACGAAATGCTTTCCCACCGCGCTATATCCCGTCGGTAAACCTTTGGTAGCCAGCGGGAAATCGTCAGGCTGCTGAACTAGGATCCGGCCCTTCTCGTCTATCTTATAAGGTTTTCCCGTGGGATCGAGGGGAACGCCCGGCAATCCTTCGGCCCTGGCAAGTTCATGAATATTAGAAGGCAGACGTCCGGTTCTTTCGCCGAAGCGCGTCACCGCCGCTTGTAAGTTGGTTACGTCCTCATCCACTCTCAGATCGCGAAGGTGCTCGGCTGCATTTTGCTGGATTGACTTGTCGCGCGCCGTCTTGTAGGTCGCCGTCCAGAGCATGCGAGCCGTCTGGTATTCGCCGCCGTGCTGCGCCATTTGTGCGGCGAGGACCTTTAAAAACGGATGCGCGTTCGGCACCAGAGAGCCGCGCTCAAATGCGTCCGAAGCGTGAGCGTAATCCTTGAGGTCCATGTAGTACACAAATCCGAGGTTGTAGTAAAGGCGCCACTCGTCGGGGTTATTGCGAATCCCGTATTCGATCAACTGAATGGCTCGCTGGGGCTGCCCAGCTCCGTTTGGCGGCGGGGGCGCCAAAAAAAACCCTCCGTACTCGTAAGCAGGAATCAGATGTGGGTCCAGGTACGTGGTGATTTCCAGTAAAGGGGCAAGAAGGTTGTCGTCGGATCCGGCACTGAAACGCCGGCTGCCGAAGTACTGCACCGCGCGCGTCCAGTAGACGTCGGCCAGAAGGCCGTCGTAGCCAAGGCTGGCCCGCTTCAATATTTTTGGAGAACTGATGTACAGGACATCGTTTAAGCTGGCTTGCGGACGCAGCCGGTCAATGCTTCGCAGCAGGAGCACACTGGCAGCAAAACAAAACGTCAGGCACATGCTGGCTAAGATGGTCGTTCTTTGCCGCGCCTTCATTTCAAATTCCTGCGCTCAAAAACCAAGACGGCTCCACTCAATGCCGTAGCTGCATAGAAGAGTGCATACAGGGTATTGTGAAGCACAAGCTGGCCGGCAACCGGATATTGGTGAGCGACGCTACTAATCACGTTGAAAGCGGAAAAGTTTGGCACCAGGTAGGCCACTGCCGTAGCGAGCCATTTCGTGATGCCGTGCGCCATGCCGGCGAACCCGCGTAGATCTTCGCTGAAACTGCCAATTACGAACAGCGAAAAAGAGAAAATTGCAGAGAGCAGCGGCGAGGAGAAAGACGAAAACAGCAACGTCAGCGAGCAGATAATCAAAAACTGAAGCACGATGAAGTACAACGCGACCAGAATGAACGCGTCTGACCCCGTGAACTTGTGTGACACGTAGAACAACGCGGCGAAGACACCAACCGCCATACAGACAGTGTTGACAACCAGGGTCCCGGATAGGCCAAAGAATTTTCCGACGATGAACTCCCATCGCCGCACCGGTCTCGACAGCACGGTGTAAAGAGTGCGCTTGTCGATTTCCTTGGAGACCAAGCCAATCCCGATAAATATCGCGATCACAACGCCAAACAGGGAAACGGCCGTAAGGCCAAGGTTAATGACGACGAGTTTCTCGATCTCGATTGAAATCTCGCCCACAAAAATCGCTGCTCCCGAAAGCAGGAGCGCAAAGGCAATCAGGTTGTATAGCACGCGGTCGCGCACCGCTTCGCGAAATGTGTTGGAGGCGATATATCCGATTCGCGCATTCATCGCGCACCCCCCGCAGCGGACTCCGCTCGATTCATCTTCTCGACAAAATATTGTTCCAGCGACGTGCGTACCGGCGTCAGCGAAATCAATCGCAAATGTTCGCGGCGCAGCTCATCAATGGCCGCATCCTGCTGGGCTTCGGAAACGACCGCGCGCACCGTATCTCCCGTCACATGGCACTCCGCACCCAAGGCTTTGACTGACGCAGGAACCTGTGTGCCTTGCCATACGAACTCGACTTTCCCCTGTACGGTCGAAGTCAGATCCTTGATTGTGCCTATGCCGCGAAGTTCTCCCTTGTAGATGACGGCAACACGATCACAGAGAGCCTCGGCGTCGGAAAGGATATGAGTGGAAAAGAAGACAGTCTTGCCTTCGCGCTTGAGCTGTTCTATAAGATCCCGAACCTCGCGCCGGCCCATGGGATCGAGGCCCGACATAGGCTCATCGAGGAAGATTACCTTCGGATCGTGCAGAATAGCTTGCGCGATGCCCGCACGCTGCAGCATGCCCTTGGAAAACTTTCGCAGCTGTACCCCCTTCACGTCTCGAAGTCCCACGCGTTGCAAAACTTCTTCAATGCGCTGCTTGCGATGTTTCGCCGGAACTCCGGACAGCTGCCCGTAGTAATTGAGCAACTCGTGAGCCGTGAGGTAGTCGTAAAAGTAAGGCTGTTCGGGTAGAAAGCCGATTTGCGCCTTGATGTCAGGATCGGTCCACTCGCGGCCCAGAATGCGAGCCGACCCGGATGTGGGGAAAACCAATCCCATCAAGAGCTTCAAGGTTGTGGTCTTGCCTGCTCCGTTGGGCCCGAGAAAGCCAAAGATCTCGCCCTGTTCAACGTTCAAGTGAAGAGGATGCAGGGCTTGTTTCGGGCGCTTGCGCAGGAAACCCGCCAGGTACGTCTTTTCAAGTCCGAGGATTTCGATTGCGGCCATGATCAAGATCTGTTGTATGAACGAGCTTCAGAAGAGCGCCCGCGAAAATATTATATGCAACAGTGTGCGTTTTTAAGCCGCAGGTGCCATTACGGAAGTCACCGCGTTTCAGCCATTCAACACGTTGCAAGGATGCAGCTAGTTCGACAGAAACCAGTCAGCCTGTTTTAGCGCTTGTGTCCAGTCCGAGGAAACACTCTGCGCTTGCGCATACGCAGCGCTTGCCTCGGCTTGGCGACCGCATTTTTGCAGCGCCGCGGCCAGCAGCAAATAATTAACGTCACTAGTATCCGCCGCTACGGTGCGTGAAAAATATTCCGCCGCGGTGGGGAAGTCGGTATCGCGATAGGCCAGCAACCCCAGGCCCACCAAAGCGAACGGATCATGCGGATCGAGTTGCAACGCCTGGTTATAGTTTTCCTTTGCCTCCGGCGCTTTCCGAAGCATCGTGTTCGCGATTCCAAGATCTCGGAATGCCATTTCCCGCGCGCCACGGTTGTTAGTGCCCTCAAGGACACGGCGCGCGTCTGCGATAGCGCCGGAAATGTGCTGGTGCCGCAGTTCATAATCGGCGAGGAAACTTATCTGCTCCAGAGGGTAACGATGGAATTGCTTCGCCTGGGTGTATTCCTCGATCGCTTCTTCGTGACGATTCTCCTTGGTTAGCACTTCCGCCAAATAGGCATGCGCCATAAAGTTGCGATCGGTCGCGCTCAGCGTATATCTCCACAAGGTCTCGCTATCGTGCCAGTACCCGACCTGCCGGGTAGTAAGAAGCGCGGCGCAGGCGGCGACCAGGCACGCGGGCACGGCGAGCACGCGCCACGACAAATGCCACTCCTGGCCGGCCTCGGCGATGGTCCAGGTGACCATCCAAAATAGGCCGATGAACGAGATATAGGCGTAGCGGTCGGCCATGGCCTGATTACCGACCTGCACGACTCCGATCATGGGGACCAGAGTGCCCAGAAACCACAACCAGCCAACCAAAAGGTAGCGCTTCCGCGATGCGATCGCGAAACCCGTTACCAACAACAGGAATGCGCACGACATCAAAATTTGGCCTAAGGGAATGGCATCGTCAAGCAGCGGATACGCGGGCGCAAGCCGCAGGGGCCAGAAGGCGTGTGCCACGTAACGAGCATACGCAATCGCGGCATTCGCCAGCCGCGCGTGTAGAGCATACTCCGCCATGCCGGTATTCACTGCGGCATGTTGCGCGTGGATGGTAACGAATGCGTCGGCGGCCGAAAGAAACAACAGAGGCAGTTTCTCGAGCGCCAGCCATCGAATCGATGCCGGTGCATAGCGCGATGGAACTTCATTGTTCTCGACCAAGCGAAACCGTTGCAGCGGCCAATAATCCCAAAGCAGCAGAACAAACGGAAGGGTGATGACCTGCGGTTTTGCCATCAACCCAAGCGCGAACAGGAGCGCTACCGAAGTGTAGCGTTGAACCGAGGGGCGTTGGGCATACCAGCCATAGGCCAACATGGCGAGCAGGAAAAACATCATGCTGAGAACTGTCTTGCGTTCCGCTACCCAGGCCACCGATTCCACATTCACAGGATGCAGTGCGAACAACGTTGCCACCATCAAGCTGCGCCAGGTGAAGCCAGTTGCGCTCTGCAGCAATAGGAAAAGTAGAACCGCATTAACGGCATGGAAAAGAATGCTCGTGTAATGGTGCCCGGCGGCATTCGTTCCGAACAACTGCCAGTCCAGAGCGTGGGACACCCAGGTCAGCGGGTGCCAGTTGTCAACTTCGAAAGAGGTGAATGCCCATCTCACGGTAGCGGAAGTCAGCCCCGCTTGAACGTGCTTGTTGTTAGTTACGTAGTTGTTATCGTCGAGATTGATAAATGCATTATGAATTACTGGATTGTAGACAGTGAGCGTGACGAGAGCCAGCAGCAGAGAGAGGATTACGGAACGTTTTCGGGGAGACGAGAATAAGCTCTGTTTTCCCCGGCTAGACTCAATCGCCGCGGCATCAGATGTTTCTGAGCTTACAACCATACAAAGAAAATTATACGGAGGCTACAGCTTGAATTGGCGCGGAGGAAGGAATACGGAAGTACCTTCGTAACCTGCCTGGGGCAGGCGACGCCCGGCTACTGCGGAGCGATGATCATCGCCGGGCTTATCAGATCGGATTGTAGGTTCCGCCGTCACAGACCGCGCGGGTAGCCGCCACGGTAGCCGGGGAAATGAACATAACCACGTGATCTTCGATTCCACAAAAGGCTTTTACACCGGTCACATTCGTGATTTGCGGGATAGATGTAATCAGGTACTGGTCCATCACGCCCGTACCTGAAGTTGAGGTTGTGGCGACAAACGTATATCCGCTCTTACTGCCACCGGTCAGCACTTCGTCGATAATGCAGGCCGTCGTAGACGATGGGGAGCAGCCCGCCGCCCCGCCTAAGGCTGTCAAATTGGCATAACCAACCGTCGGATAAGAGATATTGTAGGTCAGTTCCGCCGTGGCAATCGTCCTCATCGAGGCGCCCGCGGAAGCCTCATTGGCGGAGATCCTCGCCCGCAACAGATTGGGTATCGCTATCGCGGCAATGATCAAGATGATCGCAACTACAATCAGTAGTTCGATCAAAGAAAATCCATTTTGTCGTGGCCGCATAGATATCTCCGCCCCCTGCGTTATTCACTGCATCTCGATGACCATTCGAGCCCAAACAACATCCTTTAGAGGGTTACGGGCGACTAGCGCAAAAAATAAAAGAGCCTCGGATGTCGCCATCCGAGGCTCCCGGCTTGTACCCTCCCCCAGGTATTTCGCCAGACTGTTAACTACTGACCAATCGAGGTCGCAGCTTGGCAGGTAGCATAGGTAGCCAGAGCCGCGGTCGCCGGCGAAACAAAGCGCACGACGTTATCTTCCACCGCGCAGAATTCCTTCACGCCCGTGGTGTTCACAGCCTGCGGCGTTCCGTCAACCGTGTACGTAACGGCCGGAGGACCACCCGCGCCAACCGCGGTGAACAGGTAACCGCTCTTGGCGGTGGTACCCGACTGAGCCAGAACGAAGTCGATGATGCAGCCGTTGGTCGAAGTCGCTCCGGCGGTGCAGCCCGCAGCTGCCGGTCCGAGAGCGGCCAAGCTCGCGGCATACCCAACCGCCGGATACGCCGTCGAGTAGGTTAATTCCGCGGTGGAGATGGTGCGGGTGGAAGCGGCGGCAGAGGACTCGTTAGCCGCAATGCGCGCCCTCAGCAAGTTTGGAATGGCGATGGCTGCAATGATCAGGATGATTGCCACCACGATTAGCAGCTCGATCAGTGAGAAACCTTTTTGTTTACGCATCTCTATTTTTCCCCTTTATCTGTCTTCTTGAAGTTATTGTGCCCCGCTCCTAAAGCATGACCCACGCTTTTCCATGCAAGCAAACGTCCATAATCGCGCGTCTCCAGATTCATCCCCTGGCGACGCAAGTGTATGTTTTCGCAGGGGTAATGGGACTAAATGGCTTCTGGAGAGAAGAGCAACCAAGAAATTGAGTTGCCACTTTTTGTCGATTCTGCCGCGAATTGGCAACCGGCGCCAGGAAGTCAGCCGGCCTCGCGAAAACCGTTCACTGGAATAATTCCGAAATAAATAAAGAGCAGCGACTCTCGTCGCTGCTCTTGGGCACTTGCACCCACGTATGTCAGACCGCTAACTACTGACCAATTGCGGTCGCAGCTTGGCAGGTAGCGTAGGTGGCCAGGGCCGCGGTCGCTGGTGAAACGAAGCGCACGACGTTGTCTTCCACCGCGCAGAATTCCTTCACGCCAGTGGTGTTCACAGCCTGCGGCGTTCCGTCAACCGTGTACGTAACGGCCGGAGGACCACCCGCGCCAACCGCGGTGAACTTGTAACCGCTCTTGGCTGTCGTGCCCGACTGTGAAAGAACGAAGTCGATGATGCAACCGTTAGCCGAAGTCGCTCCGGCGGTGCAGCCCGCAGCTGCCGGTCCCAGAGCGGCCAAGCTCGCGGCATACCCAACGGCCGGATAAGCTGTCGAGTAGGTTAATTCCGCAGTGGCAATCGTACGCGTGGAAGCGGCGGCAGAGGACTCGTTAGCTGCAATGCGCGCCCGCAGCAAGTTTGGAATGGCGATAGCTGCAATGATCAGGATGATTGCCACCACGATCAGCAGCTCGATCAGTGAAAAACCCTTTTGTTTACGCATCTCGATTTTCCCTCGTTTTATTTTTCGGATTTAAGTTTCTGCTCAGCAACAACGCAGTTGCAACAATATTCTGCATTTGCCAGACCAACCCGTTAATGACCTTAGTCAATGCGAAGGCGTCGGGAAGTGCATTCTTTTCAGTGGGAGACAAAACTTCGGTCATCATTCGAACCCTGGCTCGACTCGCCCGAAATGGCAGAACCTGTCGATGGTCTGTCAATTTTTGTCAAAGCGTCGCCGGCTACATGTCGCGGGCTACATTCCTTTTATTGGCTCAGACAAAAAATAAAAGAGCCCCGGATGTCGCCATCCGAGGCTCCCGGCTTGTACCCTCCCCAGGTATTTCGCCGAACCTTAACTACTGCCCAATCGCGGTCGCAGCCTGGCAAGTAGCGTAGGTAGCCAGAGCGGCGGTCGCCGGCGAGACGAACCGTACGACGTTGTCTTCAGTCGCGCAGAATTCCTTCACGCCAGTGGTGTTCACAGCCTGCGGCGTCCCGTCAACCGTATACGTAACGGCCGGAGGACCGCCCGCGCCAACCGCGGTGAACTTGTAACCGCTCTTGGCGGTCGTGCCCGACTGTGAAAGAACGAAGTCGATGATGCAACCGTTAGCCGAAGTCGCTCCGGCGGTGCAGCCCGCAGCTGCCGGCCCCAGAGCGGCCAAGGTCGCGGCATACCCAACGGCTGGATACGACGTAGCGTAACTCAACTCCGCGGTCGCGATCGTACGCGTGGAAGCCGCGGCAGAAGACTCGTTAGCTGCAATGCGTGCCCGCAGCAAGTTTGGAATGGCGATGGCTGCAATGATCAGGATGATTGCTACCACGATCAGCAGCTCGATCAGTGAGAAACCCTTTTGTTTACGCATCTCGATTGTCCCTCGATGTATTTTTTCGGATTTTCAATTCTGGTCACGTATGACGCAGTCGTCACGATATTTGCACTTGCCTGCCCAAACCTGATAGTTACCTTGGGTCGCGCTGTCCTTCGGGAAGCGCTTTCTTTTCATCGGGGCGTGCACTTCGGTGATCCCCTTGCCTACCTGCACTCAAGCGAAGTGCCGGAACATGGCGGTAAATTGACAATTTTTGTCAGTCACGTTGCGCGCCACATGGCAGCGTGTACGTAAAGCTTGCGCTTTCGAGGTATCGAGCAAGTGAGTCATTGGAGGGATCTTGAAGGCTGGCACTGCAGACGGGCGAGCGCGCCTGGTTTTACATCGCAACTCCGGGTCGCGTCTAAGGCCAGCAGCCCAGCATACAGTCATAGGGCGCCGACAAACTTGCCATATGGGGATAGCAATACAGGAAGAAGACGGCAGCAGACGCCCAAAGGGGAACCTCAATGCGGACACCGAAGAGACGTCGCGTTTGCGTGCGGGCCATGGCAATCGCGATCGCCACACCCAGGAACATAGCCGGACCATAATAGTAGTAGTAAACCGTCCGCCGTTGGGGAATGATCACCCATTGCAAAAGATTCACCACATAAAATAAAGTCACCAGACCTTCCGGCAGCGCATGCGATCGGCAAAATCTCCAGGCACAGATCAGCAGCGCCACGAATCCTCCCCAGACCACCACGAAGTTTCCCATCAGATACGATAGGCCGCGCTCGGGAGTTGTTCGGAAGAGCCAGTTATACCAACGCGAGTCGAGGGTCGGATTGCCGGGATCGGTTACGTGGAATCGCCAGATGAAGGCATTCATCGATACCAGCTCGGTGAATGTGAAAGGCCGATGGAAACGCCAGCACACTGGCCAAAAAGCGAGACAGTAGGCAATAACGGGCACCATCATCAAAGAAAGCACTAACGTCACGGCGCCTGCGGCCCGTAGCTTGACGTTTCCCCGAACGTACAAGACGCCAGCCGCCAGTACGACCGCGCCCAACGTCACCACCGTGTTCCACTTGCAGGCGGAGCCCAGCCCAAAAAGCACACCCGCTGTATACAGCAGAATCCGCCTCCTTACGATATTCACGTCGAGCAGCATGGACGCCGTAAAGGCAAACACTCCCCACATGACAAAAGCGAAATAAAACACGTCGAGCATTGCGATCCGAGACATGACAAACAAGAAATTATTTAGAAATGACAGAGCGACGGCGGTAAGTGCGAGCCCGTAATCGTTGAGCAGCAAGTAGGTCCAGAGGAAAATGGCCACCACAGTGAGGGCTCCAAATGCCGTGCTCGCGAGACGCCAGCCCAACGGGTTGTCCCCCGCAATTTTCATCGAGGCCGCCATCAGAATCTTTCCCAGGGGCGGATACGGCGGGTCTTGCGGGTTCATATCCTGAACTCCGCTCAGAAAGGACCGGGCGCCGACAACATAATAGGGCTCGTCAAAAAAAGGACTGGATGGAGTGCCGATTCCAAAAAGAAAGAACAAGAACGACAGAGCGCCGATCAGCAGGCCGGTGGATGTGACTCGATTCGGCATCTGCATTATTTTATTTTGGAATCGAAGCACAACACAGAATGCGGCCACAACTCGGATAACTTTGGTCACGTCCGAGGCCAAGTGACGATCGTTGCTCTTGCACTGCAGAACAAGTTCTTATCCCGCGAGACGCAAGAAACAAATATCAGATAACCACGATTCCGGTTGGTTTCTTCGTTTTTAGTTTTTGAGTTAGCTGCCTCTCTCGCATCCGCAATTTGAGGTTACTTCCGTCACACATCTTCCGCCTTGGCTGCATTAACCTCAGCGCCCGCTCCCTATAATCAGGAAATAGCGGTGAGCATCTATGCCGAGTGCAGCTGTCCAAGCCCGAAAGTGCGAGCCGTTGGATTCCCCGTCTGCACCCGCTATTTCTTCTCCCGACATGCGAGGTTTTGTCCTCTCGTTGCTGCTGGTAGCCTTCACGTTGGCGCTCTACAACCCCGTAACTCATTTCTCATTTATTAACTACGACGACAATCGATATGTTTCCGAGAATCACCACGTACAGGCAGGGCTCACGTGGAACACGGTGAAATGGGCTTTCACTACCTTTGACTACGCCAACTGGCACCCTCTGACGTGGATGTCGCATGCGCTGGACTGTCAGCTATTCCACCTGAATCCGGCCGGACACCATTTCACAAGCATTCTGCTGCATGCGGTGAACGTCGTACTCTTGTTCCTGCTGTTGCTTTGGAGCACCCGAAGAACAGGTGCCAGCTTCATCGTGGCCGCATTGTTTGCGCTGCATCCCATCAACGTCGAATCCGTAGCATGGATCGCGGAACGTAAGAACGTCCTTAGCACGACTTTCTTCCTCCTCAGCCTGGCAGCCTATGGATGGTATGCGCTCAAGCCGCACTGGAAGCGTTATAGCGTGCTGGCAGGCCTGCTGGCCTGTGGGCTGGCATCGAAACCAATGCTGGTCACCGCACCCTTTGTACTCATTCTATTGGACTACTGGCCACTACAACGCATCCAAGGTTGGACCGCGCCAACCACCGTGCTGCCCTTGCGCCAAGCCTCGGCAGCCAGACTGTTTCTCGAAAAACTGCCGCTGTTGGTTTTAGCTGGCGCGAGTTCCGTGATCACGGTTCTCGCTCAGCAGGCGTCAGGCGCGGTCGGCACGTCGCCTTTCCCATTCAGTTCGCGCCTGCAGAATGCAATTTATTCCTATGCGATGTATGTACGGAAGGCTATCTGGCCAACGGATCTGACAGTGTTCTATCCCTATGCCAGCCATCCGCTTTCAATTTGGAGGATTGCCCTGGCGGCCGCGTTTCTAATCGCTGCGACGGCGATTGTCATTAGATTCCGCTCCCGTGGTTATCTGTTGACCGGCTGGCTCTGGTTTCTTGGCACGCTCGTTCCTGTGATCGGAGTAATTCAGGTCGGCAGTCAGGCGATGGCCGACCGGTACGCTTACATCCCTCTCATTGGCATCTTTGTGATGGTCGTCTGGACTGCCGCAGACTGGGCGAAAGAAACCAACTTGGGGCTTGCCGCGCAGTTAATGCCCGCGATCTGTCTGCTTATCACGCTGGCGTTTGCCACTTATCGGCAGGTCGGCTATTGGCGAAGCAACCTGGATCTATGGACCCACTCACTCGCAGTCACGCAACACAATTTCATCGCCGAGGTTAATCTCGGCCAGGCGTTAACACAACTCAACCGGGCTGACGAGGCATATCCTCTGTTCGTGCGCGCGGCCCAGGATGCGCCTAACGATCCCGGTGCCCGCATGAACATCGGCACTTATCTCTACCAGCATGGGCGTCAGGCTGAAGCCCTCCAGCAATATGAAATGGCAGCGCAATTCGGCTCAGAACCTGGACTGCTGGCGACGATCTATACCAACCTCGGATCTGTATACAGCGACCTCGGTGACTCCGCAAAGTCGAAAGACAGTTTCGAGCACGCGCTGCGGCTTAATCCCGATCAGGCGACGGCTTGGGCAGGAATCGCTTTTCTGTTGCAGAAGCAGGGAAAACTCGAAGAGGCCATCCCTGCCTTCGCACGCTTCGCCGAATTGCAGCCCAGCGGCCAAAACTTTTTCCAATTGGCACGAGTCCTGGCGCAGACCAATCATCGCACCGAGGCGATTGCGGCCTACCAACAAGCAGTGAGTTTGGATCCAAGTTTGGCGATGGGGCAAAAACATTAAGAGAAGCGGTGAAAGCCGACCGCTCGGACTTCAGTCTCCGGACGCGCTAGCTGCCCTTGCACGCTGCCCAGAGGCTGCTCGTTTGCTGGCTCGGGCCGCTACCAGAAGAGTGCCTCCCTTACCTGCAACTGACCCGAACCATACCAACGGGAGCATGGCGAAAGACAAGAGCGGAACTGACAGGCCGCTAATAATCTTCTCGATCAGAGTACCCCGAAGTTTCTTCTTCGCCAGAAAATCGAAGAGCACATTTGGAGTTCTCAACATTACGTTGAGCGCACTCTGCCACCAGCCCATCAAGTCGTATTCAAATTCCTGATGCCAGTGAGCCACGGGAACAAACTCGCTCTGATGGAGCAGCCCATCGATCGATGTCGCGGTGAAGTGATAAAGGTGACGTGGAAGATCCAAGTGCAGCCAACTCCGTCCGAAGGCCTTGGACTGCAGCCCTGCGAAATCGGGCACGGCAATCAGCACTAATCCATCCTCTGCTACCAAGTGCCGAATCCTGCCAATGACTGCCCACGGGTCCTGCATATGCTCGAGACTATGCCAAAGCGTAATGCAGTCGAATGGACCTCTATTCGCGCATTCATCCAGGCTACTGAAGACTTCCAGTCCGCGCTCGCGTCCGGGAATGGAATTCAACTCTGTTCCCATCGCTTCCCAGCCACTTTTCTTGGCAGCCAGAAGAAAGCTTCCTTCTCCGCAACCAATATCGAGCAAGCGTCTGCCGCGCGCTAACCCCGCCATTTTGGTGACGAGTGCGATCCGGCGGTTGTCACAAAACCGTGCCGTGACGCCGTGGCGCGAGCCGTAGTATTCGGCGTAGTGAGGCTGCAGTTGGTCGGGTGCTGGATCGGTAATTCCGATTCCACATACAACACACTTCAGCACGTCAAACTGCAGTCCTGTAACGGGGTCCGACACGCCGCGAAGGTAGGGCTCCAGCCGATTGAAACACATCGGGCATGCGCCGGTTCGGATTGCGGATGGAGCCATCCACCTGATTATTTCGGAAGAAAGAAGAAAGTCCGGCGCACGAAAGTCATAGAGTGAATGACGAAGGTACCGTTACCGGCAGAAATGTGCAGCGCGACGCACGAGCGTTAGCGACTGCCCGGAATATGGCGGCTCTACAAAGAAGATGCTTTCAGCAGCAGGCAAGTGACATCGTCGTGCTGGGCCGTGTTGCCCACGAATAGATCGAGTTCGGCCATCAGGCGCTTGAGCATCTCGGCTGGCTCGCCAGATTTTCCCGCTTCAATCGCGGTCAGGAGTCGAGCTTCGCCATACTCGTCCTGGTTCGCGTTTTCCGCTTCGACTAGGCCGTCGGTGAAGATGATGAGCCAGTCGCTGGGAGCCAAGGTAACCGTCGCCGATTCGTACTTCGCCTCTGGCTGAATGCCGAATGGCAGGCCGCCGACGTCGAGCCGCTCGATCTGTCCACTAGCGCGGCGCAGGATGGGATTGTTATGACCGGCATTGATATAGCAGACCGTGCGATGCACCGGGTCATACTCCGCCAGGAACGCGGTCGTGAACCGCAAACCGCCCTGGCTATTGCTGCAGGCATAGCGATTCATGTTCGCAGCGAGTTCAGGCAGCGCCACCTGCGCGGTGGAAAGCGTTTTGAGGCTTGCCTGAAAAGTGGCCATCAGCATGGCGGCAGGAATGCTTTTTCCGGCGACATCGGCCACGGCCAGCACCACTCGATTTTCTTCGTTGGTTCGGCCGGGACGCGGAAAAACGTCATAGTAGTCGCCGGCGACCGTGTTCGCGGGCCGGGTAGCATAGGCAATGGACAGCCCCGGAATTTGCGGAGGCGCGCCGGGCAATAGCCAAGTCTGAATTTCGCGCGCGATTTGGAGATCCCGCTTCATCACCACGCGATCCGCAATCTCCAGCATCAATAGCATGAGCAGGATGAGCCCGGCCCAAAAGTGCGGATCGAACTCGACCGCGTAGACATTCCCCTGGCGGCTATATTCAAATCCACCGTGCGGGATGACGAGAAGAATCAGAGAGAACAACAACAGGACGCGGCGCGCCGGCGATAGCTTCTCGAACACCGCCCAGAAGAATTCTTTGACGACGTGTAGCCGTCGCCCCCGCCGGGTAAGGCCTTCAGGAGTCTTCGCCTCAACGTCGCGCGAGTATAGTCGGTAACTGGTACGAGCCTCAGACTCGAACTGCGACCACAACTGGCTGACCTCAAGGCCTTCGGTCACGCGTCGCCAGAAATTGTGCAGGCGCACTCCGAAAGTAGCGGGTTGTCCGGGCTGTGGCGCGGGCGGAGAAGCGGTGACCATGGGATCAGGGAAATTATAGAGGATCGAGGAATGCAGGAATTTGTAAGTGGGTAATTTAGTAATTGAGTAATTTTAAAAATCGAAGCTACACAGGTCGCGAAATTCTCGAATTTCTACTTACGAAATTCAGGAGAACAAGTTCAACTGCTCATCGAAGGCCTGGACGGGCCACTTTGTCGCATAGGCGGGACGTCGGGGCCGCGTGATTTTGTGTTTCTCGCGGAAGTGCGCGATGAGAAGTGAAAGCCGCTTAGCGTAGGCGGGTGGAAGGAACGCGCGGTCCTGATAGCGCTGGCGATAATTCTCGGCAAGATGGGGAAAGTTTTGCTCGAGAAAGGGGAGGAACACGGCCGCCGAGCACGGCTTCAAGAAAAGCGGATTGGCGAAGACGTAATCTGCGCCGGCATCGGCGGCGGCGCGGACCAAGCTCTCCAAATCCTTCGGCGAATCCGTAATTCCCGGCACGACTGGAGAACAGCTGAGGCCCACGCGCAAACCGGCCTTCGCGAGGGTCCGCACGGCGTCGAGGCGAAGATCGGGCCGAGGAGCACGGGGCTCGAGAATGCGCGCCAGATTCACGTCCAGGGTAGTGATCGTGATGTGAACGGAAAGACGGTTCGCCTTCGCCACTTCCTGTAGCAGGTCGAGATCGCGAACAATTAAATTTGATTTGGTCACAATGCCAAGTTCGAATCCGCGATGGCGGGCGAACTCCTGCAAAATTTCGCGCGTGACCTCGTAGCGTCGTTCGGCTGGCTGGTAAGGATCGGTGGCGGTGCCAAGCGCGATTGCCTCTTGCGGTTTAACCCGGCGTAATTCGTGGCGCAGCAGGCCGGCAGCATGCTGTTTGACGTAAATTTTCTGCTCGAACTCCATGCCATCGCGCATTTCCATGAATTCGTGGGTATAACGGGCGTAGCAGTAGCGGCATCCAAACTCGCAGCCTCGGTAGGGATTGATCGTCCAGGTAAACGGCATCTGCCGGTTGCTGACACAGCGATTCAACAGCGACTTGCTCGGCAGGGTGAAGTATTCAACGTTATGGCCTTCTCGGAGGGAATCTCCTTCGGAAGCCAACCTGGCGATGCCAACCAGTCGTACCTTGCCGGGGAGCGGGAGCAAAGGAAGTGAGGCCATATATATTCGCCTTTTCTTCGCTATCTTAACCAGCAAAGTATCCCGCGTCAAGCCACGCAAGCCGATGGTAGTGGGTCAGTTTGAATTATGAATGTCACAGGGCGTCATCCCGAAGTGCCCGCGTTTTTGCCAGCGGGCCGAGGGATCTCCCGCGGCACACAGTGTCGTAGCGGGAGATCCTTCGCTCCGCCTGAAAAACGGCTACGCTCAGGATGACGCCATCGACGAGCGAACATGCCATCAGAATTTCAAACTGACCCACTACCAAGCCGATCAATCCGCCTACTCCTTATCGTAAACAGCGGTGAATTTTATTTTCTCGCCGTTCGCGGTCGTTCCGGCCGCGGTGACGGTGCGGCTCTTACCATCGGCCGAAATGACAATGCGGCCACGGAGGGTGACCTTGCCATTTTTCTTGTTGGTGAACTCAGTGGTGCGGTCATCGATCTTTTTGTAAGACCGTGTCGTTGCGGCCGGATCGCCGACGATTGGGTAGTCCGTGCCGTCGAACTTTCCGGTCCACTCGTTGTGCGTGGGCTGCCCCTGCGGGTCAATGGCATCGACAGCGACTCTCACGTTCGTCCCCTCCACCTGATAGACGACGGTACGATTTTTCACCGCAGTTGCGGAGAATCTGGATTTGGCTTCGCTTAACTTCCAGGTACCCAGATTGGGGTCGCTGGCGAAGCTTGCCGTCGCTGCCATGAAGCACAAAACAAGACTCACCGCCATCGTTCTCGTTTTCATTTTCATTTTTTTCGTAACTGCCAGGGGAAACCTCAATTACCGTTCCAGTGCTCTGCGATCCCATTTCCCCGCGTCCGCCGCGGACTCATATGTGCTCTGCAGAAATTCCAGCAGCGTTGCTTTCGGATCGGCGGCGCTGCGAACGTCGTCATACATCAGCAAGAATTCTTTCATCTGCGGATGGTAGTAAGCCGCCGCCGGGCGCACCGGACTCCGCGCGAAGCCAGGCGGCTCCGGTGCCGCGTAGGAATAAAAGGCCGGCGCAGTAATTTCGCCGCCGCCGGGCCAGAATCCGGCGCTGCTCGCCTCGTGCGAATACGCCTCGCGAGTAATGGAATCGGCGCCGGGGCGTTCGGGCGCTCGCCGGCCCGAGAAGCGCGTGACCGCCAGGTCGAAACTTCCCCAGAAAAAATGTACCGGACTCACCTTGCCCAGAAAGCCGGCGCGAAATTCCTTCAGCACCTGGTCGACCCAGACCATGATGCGCCAGAATTGATGCACCGCCGCGGCATCGTAGGCGCGATGAACCTCATCTTTTTCAAACGGAACCGGCTCAGGAATCTCGCAGGGAGTCGTCCAGATCCTGACATCGACACCCAGATCGTCGAGTGCAGCCATGAACTTCTTGTAAAAGTCAGCCACGCTTTGCGGTTTGAGGGCAATGGCGACCACTCGACCCGCGCTAGTTTCGAGCAAGAGCTGGTGCTCGATGAAATCGAAGCTCACAGCAATAGTTCCCTGCATAGCACCGCGTGGGTAGGGCATGGGCGAAGTGGTCATTCCCCGCGCAGTCAGGTAGTAGGTGACGTTCCAGAAATGATTTACCAAGGGACACAGATTGAGGCGCACCTTCCCGACCACCTGGGTCCACATGTGCAGCGTAGCGAGCGTGTCTTTCCAGCTAGCGAGAGGCAGCGCGGGCAACGGATATCCATCTTTTAAATCGTTGGATGACATGTTTTCTTTTCCTTCAGAGCGCGCCAACCTCCGCGCCTTTGCCGCCAAAGTATACGCGTCCTGCGCGTCCTCGGTGGCTGCACCAGGTAGAGTCTTGATCGGGCATACGGTAGGATTGGACTGCTACAATCTGGACAGGAGTTCCCGGAATCAGCCTACCCCGTGTCGCCCCTTTCGAGTAATCGTTGAGCCTGCCGACACGGTGCGCAAGTGCCTATTTTGTAACTATCGAAATGCGAGTTTCTTTCCTTCGATTTGTTATCGCGCGGTGTGTGGCAGCAACCGTTCTGTCAGCGGCTTGCCTGGCGGTTGACGTCAAAACTGTAGCGGCCGCAGTCGACGCCCATTACAACCACTTGCACTCACTGGAGGCGGAGTTCACCGAAGTCTACCGCGGCTCTGGGATGGACCGCACCGAGACGGGCACGTTGTGGCTGAAAAAACCTGGCAAGATGCGCTGGGAGTACCGTTCTCCTAAGGACAAGCTGTTTGTCAGCAATGGGAAAGATGCGTGGTTTTACGTCCCGGACGATCACCAGGCACGCAAGACGGACGCAAAGAAGCTGGAGGATATACGTTCCCCTCTGGCGTTTCTTTTAGGCAAGGCCAAGCTGGAGAAGGAGTTGCAAGGATTATCTCTAGCTCCGGATGTACCTCCGCTGCAGCCGGAGAATGTGGTTTTGCGCGGCGTGCCGCAGGCTTTGGCCGATCGAGTAAGCGAGATTCTGTTGGAGATTACGCCGGATCACAGGATTGCGCGAATTATTATCCAGGAAGTGGACGGCGCGGCAACGGAATATCGTTTTGACGCGATCAAAGAAGATGTCGCGATTGCGGACGGGCGATTCCAATTTAAGCCTCCGCCGGGAACAGAGACGGTAGAGGAAGGTCTGGAACCATAGAGGTTCGACGTTACTTGCGTACCTCGATCTTCGGTTTTGAGCCTGCCCGCTGTCTTAGAATAGTAAGTAGGAATGTTAGACTGAGACTGGAAGGGTGTCCTCCGGAAACGACAGAAAAGTCAGCAAATGGCCGAATTCGTAATCAAGATCGCGGACGATCGCGGGCACGTCCAGCAACATGTTGAGCACGGCTATTCGGAAGCCGAGGTTCGCGACCGATTCTCCCAGCAGGGCTACCTCGTCTACTGGGTTAAGCCTCAAGGCGTGTTCACCTCGGGCACTTCGCTGCGCCGCCGACGCAAGCTCAAGCAGGACGGGTTCCTGGTATTCAACCAGCAGTTTCTGACTCTGATCCGGGCCGGACTCCCTATTCTGAATTCCCTGGAACTCCTGATCAAACGTCAGAAGGACGGGCAACTGCGGCAGGTTCTGGAGAACGTAAGGGAGCGCGTGAAAGGCGGACAGTTGCTCTCCGATGCCTTCGCGGCGCAGGGCATCGTTCCGAAAATTTATACCACCACGCTGATGGCGGGCGAGAAGAGTGGCAACATCGACGAGGTGCTGACTCGTTACGTTGGCTTCCAGCGGCTGGCAATGACCTTCCGCAAAAAGTTGTTCGTATCCCTCATTTACCCCACGCTGTTGATTACGGTTGTGCTGATCATGGTGACGTTCCTGTTCACCTTCGTGGTGCCAAAGTTCGCCGATCTGTTTAACAGCCTCGATGCCAAACTTCCTGCTATTACGCTTTTTATGCTTGCAGTGGGACAGAACGCGCAGAAATATGCCCCGTTCGTATTCGTGGGATTGGTGGTCCTCGGGTTCGGGCTATGGCGGTGGAAGGATACGGATCGCGGAGCGGACCGCATTGACCGTGTCGTTTTAGGTCTCCCTCTGCTGGGCGATATTCGCTTGAAGCACCAGGTGGCCAGTTTTTCCCGAATGCTTTCCACGCTTTTGCAGGGCGGCCTGCCGCTGGTCCCGGCCATGGAAACCGCGGGTGCCTCCATGAGCAGCCGGCGCATCCTAAAAGGAGTCATGCGGGCTGGGATTCGAGTCCGCGAAGGACAGGGACTGGCGCCCAGCCTGGAAGAGCAGAAGATTTTTCCCGAACTGGCAGTGGAGATGATTGAGGTTGGCGAATCCACCGGAGCCTTGCCCGCCATGCTCAACTCGGTGGCGGAATTCTATGAAGAGGATGTGCAGACGGCGCTGGGAGCATCGCTGGCTCTGATTGAACCAGTGATCCTGATAATTATGGCAATTTTCGTAGGCGGAGTGTTGATTTCGCTGTATTTGCCGATCTTCACTTTGGGAGTGCATTAAGGCAGTCGCTTGTCGATGGCCGTTCGTCGTCCGCGAAGGACCAACGTCCAACGACCGCCGCAAGTTTAGTTGATAGCAGTAAGGCAAAAAATGGCAACAGCCGACAAAAAATCGTTGTTCGTGGGTGGCGGGAATGGCGGGCCGATCAGTCCGACTGGCAATCCCCTCACCGACCTGGAACGTGCACAAGACGTAGCGCGACGCTATCGCTGCGAGTTCGTCGACCTGAGCGGCTTTGAGTTGCATCACGAGCTGTTCAAGAAAATCCCGGTCGAGTTGATGTTCCGCTACAAGTTTGTGCCGCTTGAGGAAACCGCGGACGGCAAGCTGGCGATCGCGATTGCCGATCCCAGCCAGTTGATGATGATTGACGAAATCAGCTTGCTCTTGAAGCAGCGCATCATCACCAAAGTTTCGACGCTGAAGCAGATCGACAACATTCTCACCAAGACCGAGCAGTCGCAGCGCGTTCTCGAAGAAGCCAGCGAAGGTTTCCAGATTATCCGCGAGGACGAAAATACCGGCACGGAAGAAACCCTGTCGATCGACAAGCTGACGGCAACCGGAGATACCAGCCCGATTATCCGCCTCGTCGATACCACGATCTTCACTGCGCTGCAGCGGCGCGCATCCGACATTCACATTGAGACTCGCGACGACTCAGTGGTCATCAAGTTCCGCATCGACGGTGTGCTCACCCAGGCCATGCCGCCCATCGGCAAGGAGCACCACTCGACCGTCATTTCACGTATTAAAGTCATGAGCGAGCTCGATATTTCCGAGCGGCGCGTGCCCCAGGACGGGCGCTTCCGCGTGAAATACAACGGGCGCGCCATCGACTTCCGCGTTTCCATCATGCCGTCGATTCACGGCGAAGACGCCGTGCTGCGCGTCCTCGATAAAGAGTCGATGAGCGAGAAGTTCCGCACTTTGACGCTCGACGTGGTCGGCTTCGACGAAGAAGACCTGCGCAAGTTCCGCCGCTACATCAAAGAGCCTTACGGCATGGTACTGGTTACGGGACCGACAGGCAGCGGCAAGACCACCACGCTCTACGCCGCGGTCAACGAGATCAAGACCGACGAAGACAAGATCATCACCATCGAAGATCCGGTCGAGTACCAACTGCGCGGTATAACGCAGATTCCGGTGAACGAGAAAAAAGGGCTGACCTTTGCCCGCGGACTGCGTTCGATCCTGCGCCATGATCCCGACAAGATCATGGTCGGCGAAATCCGCGACACCGAGACGGCGCAGATCGCCATCCAGTCGGCGCTTACCGGACACCTGGTCTTTACCACGGTGCACGCCAATAACGTCGTCGACGTGATTGGACGTTTCCTGAACATGGGAGTCGAGCCCTACAACTTTGTTTCGGCGTTGAACTGCATTCTGGCGCAGCGGTTGGTGCGGCTGATTTGCGAGTCGTGCCGCACCGAAGTGCACTATGCGCCCGAAGTTCTGGAAGCCAGCGGTCTCGATCCCGCGCAGTGGGGCAAGGTGCCGTTGTACGAAGGTCCGGGATGCATTGAGTGCGCGGGCACTGGATTCCGCGGGCGAACCGCGATTCACGAACTGCTGGACTTGAGCGACCGCGTGCGCGAAATGATTCTGGCCAAGAAACCGACGTCGGAAATTCGCCGCGCCGCCCGCGATGAAGGCATGCGCTTCCTGCGCGAGTCGGCCCTCGACAAAGTGCGCCTGGGCATGACCACGCTGAAAGAAATTAACAAAGTCACATTTATCGAAGCTATGCGATAAGAACTAGGTTTCAAAGTGGCAAGGTGTCAAAGTTTCAGAGTTTCTTACTCCGTCAACTGCTCCGAAACCTTGAAACTTTGCAACCTTGAAACGCTCTCCAGTGCCCCTTCAGCTATTGCATTTGCGGCTAATTCGGTTTCTGATTGATGAGAGATTTTTTATAAGGCGTGCCGGAAAATGAGTTCAACTTCTAACTTACCCAAGCCTAAGCTGGCCTGCGAAATTGCCGCAGACCGCGTGCTGGCGGGGCGCTTTTCCGACCACGGCGGCGGCTTGGAAGCTTCGGCGGCGCGCGAACTGGCGCCCGGCAGCGTCGTTCCTGACCTGGTGGAAAATAATCTGCGCCAGCGGGAAGCGGTGCGCGCCGGAATCGAAGCCGCATTAGGCGGGGTGGCGGCACATTCGAAGGACGTGATTGCGATTATTCCGGATGCCGCCGTCCGCGTCATGCTGGTGGAATTCGACACTCTGCCCTCCGATCAGGAAGAGGCTCTCGGCGTGGTGCGATTCCGGTTAAAGAAATCGCTGCCCTTTGACGTAGACAAGGCGAAGGTTTCCTACCACGCGCAAAAAGTTAAGGACGAAGTCCGAGTCGTGGCAGCCGTCGCAATGGAGAGCGTCATCAACGATTACGAGAGCGTGTTCCGCGATGCCGGATTCAATCCTGGCGTGGTACTCCCCTCCACGCTGGCCGCCCTCGGCGCTGCCGACGCCAGGCGCCCGACGCTGGTGATCAAAGTGGACGCGCACACCACCAGCATCGCGATTTTGAATGAAGATCAGCTGCAACTATTTCGCACGCTGGAAAACACTCGCGGGGTCACGATTACCGGCGAGCAACTGGCGGAGGAAGTTTATCCCTCGGTAGTATTTTTTCAGGATACATATCACCTGAACATCGAGCGAATATTTGTGGCCGGCCTGCCGGAGTCTGGCGGCGCGGCGCCTGCGCTGCGTGCGCAAACGGGCGCGGAAGTACAGGAACTGGTCGCCTCTTCGCAACTGGGAGCTTCGTCGGGCGGTTCGGTGCCGCGCTGGAGAATGGCAGGAGTAGTAGGAGCACTCATCGCGTAGCGGCGGACGCATTCGTCCGCCGGCAGCACGCGGGGCAAGTGCGCCCGGGCCTACGTTCAGAAATTATGCGTTTGGATATCAATCTCGCGAGCCAGCCCTACGAGGATGCGCGCCAGTTCTGGATGCGCTGGGGGACGGCTGTGGGCGCCTTGGGTCTGCTGACGCTGATCCTGCTGGCGCTTGACGTGACCGGCTGGATGAATGCCCGGCGCGATCGCGAGGCCATCGCCCAGAAACGCGCCATGATCGCCGAGCGCGACCAGTTGCGCGCCAACGCCGAGCGCATTCTCAACCTGCCTGAAAATCGCAGCACCCGCGACCAGTCACAATTCCTGAACGAATTGATTGAGCGCAAAGCATTTTCGTGGACACGAGTGCTGGAAAATCTGGAAAAAGTAATGCCGCCTCGGGTGCACCTCACTTCTATCAGTCCACAACTGGACGAGGACAATCAGCTCGGATTGAAGATGACTGTGGCCGGCGACTCGCGCGATCGCGCCATTGAACTGGCGCGCCGCATGGAAGAATCGCGCCGCTTCGCCCAGACCAATATTATTTCCGAGCGCTTCGAAAAGTCGACCGGCGGCGGCGATACGGAGCAGTTCGATATTGTTGCCATTTACATTCCGGAACCGCTGGCGGCAGCCGCGGCAGCACCGAAAACAGATGCGGCGCCCAAGACGCCGGCGAAACCAAGAACACCGAAAAAGGCGGCGCACTGATGCCAGACTTTCGGCAAACCCGCAAGAATCTCACGACTGCGGTAGCTATTCTGGCCGGCGTGGATCTGCTGGCGGCGATCGTGTACTTCTCGCCGCTGGTCGGCTCCGCGGAATCGCGCCGCGCAGAAATGAATCTGCTTCAGGCGGAATTGACCGCCAAGACTCGCCAGGTCGCACCACTTAAAGATCTGCCGCAAAAGGTTACGCTGGCAAGCCATCAGATAAGTGACTTCTACAAGAAGCGCTTCCCTTCCCAGAGTTCGCAGATTGTCACTGAGTTCGGCAAGCTGGCGGTAGAGAACGGGGTGACCATCGAAACAGTAAAATATAAGTTAAAGGACGCGGAAACCGGCGGCTTGCAGCCCGACGAGATCGAAGCCAGCCTCGCGGGCAGCTACACGTCTTTGGCGAAGTTTATCAATGCTCTGGAACGCGACGAGATGTTTTTCATCATCGACAGTGTGACGCTCGGCGGCGAACCGCAGGGCGCGGTTAAGTTGAGCATGAAGCTCGAGACCTTTTTGAAAGCGGGCGCGTAGTGCAACTGGGACTCGAAAACAAGAAGAAGACCATTTGGGCCGTGGCGCTCGCGGTCATAGCGCTGCTGGCCGTGGCGTGGGAATTCGTCCCGTTTTTTACGGGAGGCTCTTCGCCGTCCACGAGCGCACAAGCCGCTGCTCCTCTTCCTGCCTACACCGCACCGCGTTCCAGCAAGAAGACCGGGAAAAAACCGCCGCGCGTGGAGAATCTTGATCCCACTCTGCGTTTGGATCTGCTCGCCACCAGCGAAAAAACGCAATACGAAGGCAACGGAAGAAATATTTTTGTGTCGCACGGAGAAGATGTCGTCATTCCGCAACCTATTGCTCGCGGAACGTCCGACGCCCAGGGCGGCGGATATCAAACTCCAACGATCGCTCAGGCTCCGCCCATTCCGTTGAAGTTTTATGGTTTTGCGAGCCGCGCCGGAGAGCCAAAGAAAATATTCCTGAAGCTGGGCGAAGATGTATTTGTGGCGGGAGAAGGCGAGATTGTCGACCGCCGCTACAAAGTCGTCCGCATTTCCCCAAACTCGGTGGAAATTCAGGATGTGGTGAATAGCGGGCCGCCGCAAAGTATCCCGCTGACACAAGGATAGGCAGATTTGATCATTAGGCAATTTCGGAATTGGGTAACCTAAGGATTCCCGATTCATCTATTTAATTACGTTTATGGTTTTGCATTCACAACTCCGACGAAAATCGCAGCGACGAGGCAATGCTCGCCACGAAGATGGGTGGGTGATGCTCACTCTTCTTTTGGCTATGGCCTTGCTGATCATCTTTGCTGCGGCCATCGTCCCCAGTATTACTTTTGACTTTAAGCGCGACCGCGAAGAGGAAATGATTCATCGCGGCGTGCAGTATTCGCGGGCAATCCGCGCCTACTACAGGAAATTCGGCCGATATCCCACGAAAATTGAAGACCTGGAAAACTCCAACAACCTAAGATTTCTGCGAAAGCGCTACAAGGATCCTCTGAACTGCAAGAACTCCGAATGCGCGGATTTTAAGCTGCTGCATTTTGGCGAGGTTCAACTCTCGCTGAGCGGACTCGCGGGTGCCAATCCCATGGGGACCAACGGTGGGCTGAACGGATCGCCGGGCGGCCTTTCGCAGCCTTCAACCTTCGGTGGTAGCGGCGGCTTCGGCGCGAATTCCAATTCATCGTTCGGCCAGAATCAGCAGGCCTCAGGCTCGGGACAGTCCGGGCAGCAGACATCCCCAGACGAGACCGTGCCCATTGCATCGGGAACCGGTAATGGCAACTCCGGGCAGGGCAGTTCCCCGAACGGTAACTCCGGCAGTAATCCGCTCAGCTCGGGCCAAGTCATCGGAGCCCCGATCGTTGGAGTTGCCAGCCTTAGCAAGGATAAAACCATCCGCGAGTTCAATCACAAGAACAAATATAAAGACTGGGTGTTTGTTTACGATCCGGCGCAGGATCAGGGACACTTGATTACCACGCCCTACCAACCGCAACTGCAGGGATTTGGACAACAACAAAATGTAAACGGGCAGAACGGCACCAACAATGGCACGGGAAACGGTTTCGGCACATCTCCGACGGGAATTCAAAACAATCCGAACACGCCGATGAGTGGCGGATTCAGCACGCCAAACCCGCCGCCCAATAACCCGCCGCAGCAGCAGTGATTCGCTCTACTTATCTCAGGCAACTCGGAAAAGAAAGTACAAACCACCGGAAAAATAAAATGGCCCCATCGCAAGCGATGAGGCCATTTCGTTTGCAAAACTTGCTCCTAAACGCTGAACGATGATCCGCAGCCGCAGGTGCTTTTCACGTTCGGATTTTCGAACTTGAAGCCTGCGCCTTCCAACGTTTCGACATAGTCGACGATGCAGCCATTCAGATACATGACCGACGTCGCGTCGACATAAACCTTCAGTCCGTCCATATCGAAGGTCTTGTCCATCATTCCGGCGCCATTCTCAAATTGCATCGAGTAGGAAAAACCGGAGCATCCTCCGCCGACGACTCCAATGCGCAAACCGGAAGGCGTTGGGGTTTGCTGACCCATGATTTCTTTCACTTTGGTGACAGCATTGGCGGTGAGGGTAACGGGCGCGGCCTTCTTCGTAACTTCAGGGACGGTTGTGGTGGCCATTCGTATCTCCTTGGCTTTAAAGCTGTTCGATTATAGCAGATGCCGTTTCCGCCGGAAGCTCTTCCCTGTGGAAACCGCCTGTTACTTGGATGCGGCCTGCGGCTCTGAGGTCGCATTCTTCCCTCATCTCTAACCGCTTCCCCTCAAAGGGATTTATTCGGCCCAACTCTTGCCAACGGGGCTATAATCTTTCCCGTTAAGGCTTCCCCGGAAATGGATGCGGGGTTCTCCGCGCCCCCGCTCCCGAGGTGGAAAGCCGCTGCACCTGGTTTTGAACCTGCCGAGGTGGCTTATGACGCTGACTATCGTGGCGGTAGTGTTTGGGATTTTCGCAGTTGGTCTGATCCTCCTTCTGATTTACAAGAGCACTCTCACCATGCACGAGGACGATCAACTCTTTCTCGATGACCACAACTCACACATGCAAGAAGAGCAGACCGAGCTGCTGACCAAGGTCAACCGTCTGGTTCTTCCGGTTCGAGTGTTCAGCATCGGTTCCGGAGTATTTCTACTGGTGCTGGTGGCGATGCTGATTTACCAAAAACTGAACGAAGTTCAGTAGGCAGCTTCACGGAAGAGCGTTGGTATTTCCCACCGTTGGCTGCGACGCGAGGCGGACGAGAGACCGCGTCGCATTTGCGGGATTTCACGTCCGCGATAATTAATCCGAGACTGCGCGCCTGCGAATTGACCCACGCCGGCCGTAACCCGGCCTGCCTTCCCCGTCGCCCACAAACGAAGTAAACTATTTCCGACTGCGAAAGTGGCGGAATTGGCAGACGCACCAGACTTAGGATCTGGCGGGTAAAACCGTGGGGGTTCGAGTCCCCCCTTTCGCACCACAATTCTGCAAGATTTCCAAGGCCTGCGACTGCGGCCGACTTCCCCACCTCGCGCTTGAGGTCCTCTCTTATGAACGATCAAGAATTGCTGCATGCGGCTTTGGAAGAAGCGCTCAAGGGACGGAGCGAAGGTGGCTTGCCAATCGGTTCGGTTCTGGCTGACAAGCGCGGACAAATCGTGGCCCGCGGCCACAACTTGCGCGTGCAGAGCGGCGATCCGACCGCTCACGCCGAAACCGTCTGCTTGCGCAATGCCGGCAGGAGACGCGACTGGTCCGAGCTGACCTTGGTCAGCACTCTCAGTCCTTGCATCATGTGCACCGGCACAGCTTTGCTGTTTCGCATTCCCCGCATCGTGATCGGAGAAAATCGCAACTTCCGAGGCGCCGAGGATCTCTTTCGCCAATACGGCGCGGAAGTTGTGGTACTCGATGACGATGCTTGCGTTGCGATGATGCGCGAATTCATCCAGGCGCATGCTGACTTGTGGAATGAAGATATCGGGAAATGAACGCGACCCGCGATCAGCCGGCTGACGAAGCCCGCGCACTCGGCTTCGCGTGAGCTGTAGTCTCGCTGGCGGGAAGTGCGCTTTTCAAATCCCATCTGCACAGCGGACATCGAGTAGCCACCGAATAGACGATGCGGCCAAACGCCACGCATTGTGTGTTGGGACAGGCTCTCATCGAGACCTCCAAAGCCGCGGCAACGATTCAGCGGTTACCGCAACAGCAGCCATTCAAACTTCACGTTAGCATGGCGCGCGAAATCTCACGAACACCTTTTCCGCTGGCACGAATTGATTTTTCTTATAGCTCTGAATTCCACTCTTCGCTCTAAGGCGATCATTGACTGTTGTACAATCCCACCGCAATCGCAACCGTTGCACCAAGGAGAACTCGTGTCGGTTCAGGTCGTCACGCCAGAATCGTCGGCGGCAGACTTCGGCTTGCGCCGCGGAATTCTCTCGCCAATGGAGACTCTGGCGCAGTCGGTTTCGACCATGGCGCCGACGACCACGCCCGCAGCCACGATTCCTTTGGTGTGCGCGCTCGCGGGCAACGGCACATGGCTCGCTTACGTGCTGGCCACCGTCGCAATTTTTCTGGTTGCGCTATGCATCGCGCGTTTCGCCCGCCACTCCGCTTCGCCGGGATCTCTTTACACCTATGCGTCCATGACGCTGCCGCCATGGCTCTCGGCCACAGTCGCATGGAGTCTGCTGCTGGCCTATGTAGCCACGGGCTCCAGCGTGATTGGCGGCTTCTATCACTACGCGAACTTGCTTCTTCGCGATGCTACAGGGCACGTCTTCTCTGCGGTATTGCTGTCGTTGCTGGTGACCGGAGTCTCGATTTGGATCGCGTGGCGCGACGTCAAGATTTCCGCCCGCCTCATGCTGTGGATTGAAGCCGCCTCGGTTTCCGTGATCGTGATCGTGGTTGCGTTGCTGCTCTTCCGGCACGGTTGGCGCGTCGACGCGGACCAACTTCACCTGCATGGGATGAGTGGGAGTGGCCTACGCCTGGGACTTGTCCTGGCGCTATTCAGTTTTGTGGGTTTTGAAAGTGCAACCACGTTAGGCGCAGAGGCCCGCAATCCTCTGAAGACAATTCCTCGCGCGGTGATTCAAAGTTCCGTTCTGGCCGGAGCTTTCTTCACCGTGTGCGCCTATGCCGAGGTCTTGGGCTTCCATACCGTGGGGCAGGATCTGGGCGCGAGCCAGGCGCCAATGTATGTGCTGGCGCAAGTCGGCGGCGCGCCGGTGCTGGGGTTGCTCATCGACATTGGCGCATTGGTGAGCCTGTTCGCCGGAACTCTGGCCTGCATCACCGCCGCAGCTCGCGTGCTCTTGCGCATGGCGCACGATGGACTCGCGCATGAATCTCTGCGCGCCACTCACGCCCGCAACCACACTCCGGGCCGTGCAGTAATAATCACCGGCATCGCTGCGGTGCTTCCAGTCGTGGTACTCGCGGCTCGCGGCGCCAGCGGGTTAGACGTCTACGGCTGGATGGGCTCACTCGCCACTTATGGCTTCATCGTCGCGTACGCCTTGGTGTGCGGCGCACTGCCACGTTACTTACGGCAGCACAGCGCCTTTCAGGCGGGCGCTCAAATCGTCCCCGCAATGGCGGCAACCGCCATGATCCTGGCGCTGGCAGGCAATCTTTTTCCGGTTCCCGAAGGTCCTTATGGGAAGTTGCCCTTCATCTTTCTTGCCTATCTAATTGCGGGATTAGCGTGGTTCGCGGTTCGAGCCCGCAGCAGAAAGCTAGCTTCGGCAGAGACCGTTGAAGTGCCTAAGCCATAAAAATTACTAATTCCAGTCAAAAGAATTTTCATTGCACCGGCAGCTTCCGCTTTCTCCGGAAATCGCGTACATTTGGCGGCATAGTTTCCAGCCTGGTTGTGTCGAGCAAGTGCAGAGAAAGCCGTTTCTGCGATCACGTCGTACAGGGTCATAGAAAAGAGTGCCGCAGCCGTGCTCGGCTGCTTCGGAATCGTGTTTCTATCGACGAGGTTCAATCATCATGGCAAAGAAGATGAAGCTTGGCATTTTCTTACTGGCTGTGTTTTCCCTGTTCTCTCTGGCCGCGCTTGCGCAACAGACCTTGGGCGGGATTACCGGAACGGTGACCGATAAGAGCGGCAGTGTCTTGCCTGAGACTACCGTGACCCTCGTCGGCGATCAGACCACGCTCACGCGCACGCAAAAAACAAACGCCAACGGCTCTTATGATTTCGTGAACCTGCCCATTGGCACCTACACCGTCACCGTCGCTCACGAAGGATTTCAGACGGAAAAATTCCCCGCAATCCTAGTTCAGGCCGATCGCACCGCGACGCTGAATGCTTCTTTGAAAGTCGGCCAGGTTGGCACGACGATTGAAGTGCAGGCCTCGCCCACCATGAACGCGGTCGACACCACCAATGGCTACGTGCTGGAAGAGCAGCAAATTCAGGACGTGCCTTTACCCACGGGCAGTTTCACCGGACTGGCGATTCTTTCTCCCGGCGTGAACGCGGAACTATCCGGCGGAACCGGCGCCAATAGCGGCCTTGGGAACCAGCCGATCTGGGCCAATGGCCAGCGCGACACCAGCAACAGCTTCCTGCTGAACGGCGTGGATGCCAGCAATTTGTTCAACGGCAAGAGCACAAGCCAGGTCGCCTCGGCGCGCATCGTCAACAATACCGGCGTGGCCAATGCCGCCAGCACCAGCGCGGCGCCCATTCAGAGCACGGCATCGGTTTACCTTGCGATTGGCCAGGCGCTGCCAACTCCTGCTCCGGAGACGGTGCAGGAACTTCGCGTGAACACTTCCATGTACGACGCGCAGCAGGGTTCCACCAGCGGCGCTCACATCGACATGAGCACCGCTTCTGGAACCAACCTGATTCATGGTCAAGCTTACGTACATCGCGGCACCGACTGGCTTAATGCCGCGCCGTTTTTCGACAAACAGGATCCCAACATTCCGGCCAACGACAAAGTCCCGCAACTGCATCGCTACACCGCGGGCGGGACAGTGGGTGGCCCGCTCATCAAAGATAAGCTTTTTGGATTCGTCGGCTACCAGCATACGCACAGTTCCGACCAGGAGATCGGACTTTCCCGTTTGCTGGTGCCGTCGGAACTCACGGACTCGAATCGCACGCCGCAAGGCTTGGCGCAAATTTCGAACGACATTTGGGGAACCACTCTCACAGGAAATGGCGACGTCAACCCGGTCGCCGTGGCTCTCTTCCAATACAAACTGCCGAATGGTCAATACATGATTCCGTCGGCCGACGGCCAGATTCCCACGCCAAGCTTTCCCGAAAACGCGATCGTTCCGGGTACTGCCTATTTTTTCGCGGATCACGCGGTCGCCAACCTGGACTGGAACAAGAGCACAAAAGACACCCTGTCGGCGAAATACTATTACCAGCACGATCCCACGATCGCCCCTTACGCGTATTCGAGCGTGGCGGGATTTTCTCAGCATCTGGACGCTGGCAGCCAGGTCGCCTCTCTCAGCAATGCTCAGGCGCTCACGCCGAACTTCAGCGTCACCGAGGTGATCGGAATTTTGCGCGAAAAAGCTTATAGCACGATCGCGCAGCCCTTCACACCGCAACAACTCGGCATCAACACGTTCGGTTCCACTTTCTTTCCCGGCATCACCATCGTCGATCCCCTCGGCCTTGCGAGTTCAGTTGCCAATCCCGGGGGTGTCACCAATCTTCAATTCCTGACGATTGGCCAAGGCGCGGCGTCGCAGGGTGCATTCACCGGAGTATTTCAAAATCGCATCATGCCGTCCGCCAATGCGATCTGGGTACGCGGCAAGCATACGTTCATTTTTGGCGGAAGTTACTCCTACACCCAGCTCAATACTCGCGACCGGAGAACGAATCAGGGAATCATCGCCACCGCGGATTTTTCGCAGTTCCTTCAAGGACTGGTCACCACCAACGACGATTTCACCACAACCAAGTTCCTGCAGGGAGATGCCAATCGTTATTACCGCGCCGGACAGTCGGGCGCTTACATCCAGGACAAATTTCAGGTGCGTTCGAATCTCAGTCTGACCGCCGGTTTACGTTTCGATTGGGATGGCGGCCTCACCGAGAAATACGGACGCATCTTTAATTTCGATCCCTCGCGTTACGCTTACGACGACGCCACCGACAGCATCACGTCGAATGGCTTCATCATCGCCGGCAATAACAAACTGTTTCCCACGAAGGGGGTCAGCAATACGACTCTCACCGGTCGCCAGTGGGGACTTGCGCCTCGTGTCGGCGCCGCCTGGAGCCCGCGCAGGTTCAACGATAAAGTCGTCATCCGCGCGGGCATGGGTCTCTACTATGACCGGGGCGAGTTGTATTCCTATCTTTCTCCGGGCTTTGCCGAGGGCGTAATCAACGGCGGTCCCTTCGGCGTCAACCAGACTCCTCCCTACGTGAATGCCCAGGCCTGCGCCCCGAGCACTTTTTATCTCGGGTACATTCCCACTTGCGACCCCTCCGTTGCTTCCCTTTCCAGCCCATGGGGACCATCGCTCGGTCCTCTTCCCAGTGGCAATCCTGCTGACATCACGCAGTACCTGCCCAACGAAGCTGCCATCGCCAGCGGCGCGCAGATGTTCTCGTTTGCGACTTACAACCGCGCCAACAAGTTGCCTTACTCCATCAATCAAACTCTCGACGTTCAATGGCAACCGCGAAACGACTTGACGTTTGAAGTCGGATACGTTGGCAACCTTGGCCGCCACGGAGTGATTCCAATTCCCTTCAATCAGCCGGGCATCGCTTCGCCCTCTCACGTGATTCATCCCAATTCGCAGTTTCCCCAGTCTTACACCTACGGCTACACGGTCGTCGACTCCAATTTCAATTTTCAAAACCTGCCCAACGGGCAGTCTTACCTGGCGACGTATGAGGGCGGAAACGTCGATCTTCGCGTGCCCTACATCGGCTACTCCGCTGAGTCCGAGACTTATAAGGCCGCCGGGGTTTCCGCTTACAACGCCTTGCAGACGCACATCGAGAAACGCATGAGCCATGGCCTCTACGTTGGATTCTCTTACACCTACTCGCACTCACTGGATGAACAAAGCGGGATGGGATTGTTTTTCAACGGCAACAATCCGCTGGACCTGAGATCGGCTTACGGGTCTTCCGACTTCGATCGCACTCACGTTTTCAACTTCAGCTACTCCTACGAACTGCCGAAGTTTTTCAGCGCGTCCTCATTAAAGGGCAAGTTCACAAATGGATGGTCGGTCAACGGCAAGACCGTTATTCAAAGCGGCCAGCCCTACAGCATCATCGATTACACTGGTGCTGTCGGCAGCATTTACTACAGCGTCTACGATGGCATCACGAACCCGATCGTTCCGCTTGCTCCCGGCTGTACGCCCAAGAACGCCGTGACTGGGGCATCCGGCGCGTTCAGCACTCCAGCCCTCAAGTCCTCCTGCTTCACTTTGCCGCTGCTTAATCCCGGCGATCTCGGCGGAGCGATTCCTACCAACGACGCATTCGAGACCAACTTCACCAACGGACAGCGCAACATCTTCCGGCAGTCCTGGCAGCGGGCCGCCGATATTTCCTTTGTCAAGGACACGCAACTAACCGAACGCTATTTGCTGAAATATCGTTTCGACATTTTCAACGTGACCAATACTGCGAGCTTCGATATCCCTATCGACGACGTTTCGCAGAATCAGTTTTACAATCAATTTCCGGTCATCGGGACGCCGCCGCGGCCCACTTCCTGCGATAGCGGCAGCAATACCGGCTTCTACAACTGCCCTTCCGGTCTGGGAGTGACCAACAAAACCATCGGCAGCCCGCGGCAAATTCAGATGTCGCTCAGCCTGACTTTCTAACGCGTTTATTTTGTTAGGCGAGACCAAGACTGCCTGCCGCCATATCGACAATCGCTTGGCCGATGGCCAGCGAGGCCGTGGCGGCGGGCGACGGAACATTCAACACATGCAGCACTTTGCCGGATGGCACGAATTGAAAATCATCGACTAACGTGCCGTCAGGCTTAAGGGCCTGCGCCCGTACGCCGGCGCCGCCCGGAACCAGATCTTTTTCATTTATCTCCGGAACTAAACGCTGCAGAGCGCGCACGAAAAGCGGCTTCGACAGCGATCGCCGAAATTCGTCGAAACCGTTCCGCCAATTCTTCCGCGCCATCCGCCAGAAGCCGCCATACGCCAGCGCCGAACCCAGATCGCGCACGCTGATATCTCGATGACGGTAACCCTCGCGCGCCAGTGCGAAGACGGCGTTCGGCCCGGCATCCACTTTCCCCGAGATGCGCCGCGTGAAGTGCACTCCGAGAAACGGGAATCGCGGATCGGGCACAGGATAAATCAACTCCCGCACCAGCGAAGCCCGCTCTGGAACCAGGTCGTAATACTCCCCGCGAAACGGCACGATCATCACGCCCGGATCGTCGCCCGCCATCCGGCAAATGCGATCACTGTAAAGCCCCGCGCAATTGATGAGCGCGCTAGTGGAAAATGCTCCGCGCGTCGTTTCCACTACGATCTCATTCGCCACGCGTCGGATGCCCGTGGCCGCTGCGGAAGTCATCACAGTGCCTCCGGCTGCAGAAATCAGCTCCGCATATTTTTCGCTGACCTTTGCATAATCCGTAATCCCCGTCGAGGGCACGACCACAGCTTGTAACCCCACCGCGTGGGGCTCAATCTCCCGCAACTCCTCCGGACCAATCATGCGCAGTCCGCTAAGGCCGTTCGCTTCCCCGCGCCGCCGCAACTCTTCCAAGCCGCGGCAGTTCGTCGGCAGCGGTTGCAACAATCACCTTCCCGCAAACTTCGTGCACAACTCCGTGCTCGCGGCAAAATTCAACCATCGCCGCCGCCCCGGTCACGCAAAGACGCGCTTTCATTGATCCGGGCTTGTAGTAAATGCCGGAGTGAATCACGCCGCTGTTGTGTCCGCTCTGGTGGCGAGCGACGCGATCTTCTTTTTCGATGACCAACAAACGACGTTGCGGAAACCGCCGCGTGATTTCCAGCGCCACGGCAAGACCTACAATCCCGCCTCCGATGATGACGACGCCGTAGCGAGAATCTGCCATTGCCACAGACTAAAGTATCGCGGGCGGGAGCAGAAGACTATTCGAGTCGAGCAATGTCTTAGTTCACGACGAGGGTAACGGCGGCACTCTGCCCGGGATCGGCCGGCGTTCCGGCGGATGTTCCAGTCACCGTGATCCGATACGTGATGGGTGTGCTTCCGCCCCCTGAGGAACCTCCGCCATTGCTGACGCCGCCGCAGGAGAGCAGGCCAAACATCAGGAACAGCAGCATCACAAAGCCTAAGGCGAACTTCTTTGGTTTCGCAGGGCTCACCTCGACAGCATTCCGCACGATTACGATTCCCGGCAAGAGCACACACAATGCATAGAAGAGTGAGCGGCCGAGCGGCTGCACAGCAGCCTGGCTCGTCGCAGTCGAGATAGTCATAACCACCGCTGCGGAACTGTTCCCAAGCGTCAGCGCCGTGGCCGGAGCAAAGATGCACTGCGCTCCCGCGGGCAGTCCGTGAGTGCAAGAGAGCGTCACAGCTCCGGCAAACGAGGCCCCTGACGGATTCGGAGCCACGGTCAGTTGGTAAGGCCCGCTTGTGGCTTGTCCCGCGGCGATGGTCTGGCTGGAGGTCGCGGAGGTAACCGAAAAATCCGGAATTACCGTAAGCGGCAACGGCAAAACGTGGCTAGGCTGTCCGGATGTGTCGGCAACGGTCAAATTGATGTTGTATGTGGCAGGCGCAATTGTATTCGGCACGTTGAGCGTCAGAGTCAACGTGGCCGGCGCACTCGCATTGATCGCCACGGGATTGGTGGGAGTAATAATGCATTGGCCCGAGATCGCGCTGGCATCACAACTGGCCGTGACCGATCCCGCGTAGGTCGAGGTCACTGACACCTTGGCCTGGGTTTGTCCGCCCGCAGCAGTTCCACTAGAAAATGCCTGGCTAATCGCCAGCGTAAAATCGCCGCCGCCGGAAACTGGGTTCGCCACAATCAGCGATACAGTTGCAGAGTGCAAGAGCGGGCCGGATGTTCCCGTAACCGTCACCGTGGAAGTCCCAACGCTGGTATTGGCGCTAGTGACAATCGTCATGGCCACAGCCACTGGCGCGCTTCCGGGCGTGACCGGCGTGGCCGGTTGAAAAGCACAATGTGCGCCAGCTGGCAGGCCCGAGCACGACAGCGTTACGTCGTTCACGAAGGACGATCCAACCGCCTGAACCGTTAAGTTGTAGGCCCCGGTAGTTGCCCCTGGATTAACCGTTTGGCTCGCCGTGGAAGAGCTGATTCCGAAGTCCTGAATCGTCAGTGGAAACGTAACGCTGTGGCTCGGTATTCCGGAACTGTCTCGCACGTTCACGTTCACCGAATACGACCCCGGCGCCGCATTAACAGGCGCCGTAACCGTCGCCACCAGCGGCACCGTCGATCCAGCGGTAATCGCGGTCGCGTTCGGGGCCACGCTGCAAGTCGAGCCCGAGATTGATGCCGCGCAGGTTGAAGAAATATTGCCCGAATAATACGTCGATGCTATCGCCGTGAGGTTAGCAGCACCTTGCGTCCCCGGACCGATCAACAGCAATGGCGGCATAGATATCGCGAAATCCCCTACGTTAAAAGGAATCAGCAGAGTGTGAGTCGATGCGCCAGACGTACCTTGCACCAGCATTTGATAACTGCCCACGCTCAGGCTGGTGGCGTTCACAATGACCGATGCCGTCGTAGGAATGGAACTCACCGACGCGGGATTCACTCTGCAACTTCCACTCCCTGAAACCAGCGAGCAACTCAGGCTTATGGTGCCGCTAAATCCGCCGGACGCGGTCACCCGGATCGGTCCACTGGTCGTAGCGCTGCCTACATTGACAGTTGGGAAAGAACCACTCTCCGACAAAGAGAAGTCAGGAGCAGCACTCAGAATGTGCAGCTCCGCCGCGGCCAGATGAGTGGTGTGATTCGAATCGGACCCCACGCCTTGCACGTTGAAGTAATAGTCTCCGGCCACTCCGCTTGCGGAGACCGTAAAAGCCGTATTAATGCCCGGCGTGATCGGAGACTGCGGCGAAGTGCAAGAGGCCGGGTGCGGTGTCACTCCTGCTATACAAGTCAAAGTCACAGGTGCCGAATATCCATTCAACGCCGCCGCCGACCCCGTGAAGGTCGCGGTGCCTCCCGCCGAAATTGTTAGCGGCGAGTTGGTAACGGAAAGCTGGAAGTCAGGCGGAGCCACAAGATTGAACTGCCAAACCCCGCGACCGTAGGTGGAAGCCCGCAACAACTGCTGTCCGCCGGAAGCGAACACTCCCAGCGCAGTGACGGCCGCGTTGGGCAAGAATCCAGACTGGTTCGGTCCAGGGTTCGGTCCAACCTCGGTCCAATTTGGCCGCAGAAGTTGAACTGGCAAATACGCCGACGTCGGTCGCAACGTACACCGCCGCTAATCCGGGAAAGACAACCACCGCGTTGACTGGCGAGTCCGGCAGGTTCGCGGTGAAATCGCTCCACGAACCGCCCGCGTTTGTGGTCTTCCAAACGTGACCGGCGCCTCCCGTGAAGCCCATCACTGTTACATAGGCCGTGTGCCCGGTTGCATCCGACGAATCGACTGCTACGCCGGAAACTGGAAACTGGTTCGGGTTAATGTTGCCTTGCGGTCCGTTGTTCGTGACATCGGCGAATGTCGACGGCCCCGCTGTGGCATTCGTCGTAACCCACACGCGTCCCCCGCTCGGAGTATTCAGTGGACCATTCAAGGGGCCCAGTCCGCTGGTAGTCGCGTACACCACTTTCGACCCGTTGCTATCGGTTGGCCCCGCTGCGGCCAGCGCGCGCACCTGATTAATCTCGCTGCCCGCGCAGGTTCCTGATCCCAATGTCTCAAAGTTCGGACTGAGCGCAGTAAAGCCGCCGCCGGTGCGCGGCCCGCGCCATACGCGGCAAGACCCCACCAGCATCGCCGTCGAGGAATTCGGATCGAGCATATACGGAAAATAAAATGCGCCATCGTCGTCGCCAATCATGCCGCTGGTGACCACGAAGCTGAAGCCGGCGTTATTGCAGTTCACACCGCTCGTGCAAAGTTGAATACCAAGTCCGCCGGGCGGAACGTCAGGGTTAGACGCGTACCAGTTAGCTGGAGTGACAGGATCGATCGCGTTATAGCCGCCGTCGCCGCCAAGTACATTTCCCCAACTCAAACTTGTAGTCGCCGCGGCGGTTGCCGGAGAACCGTTGTCCTGGGTCCCGCCTAGCAACGTGTTCGGGTCCGTCGGGTGCTGCGAGAAGCTGACGAACTGAGTCATCGACCCCAGATTTTCATTGAGATCGTCGAACTGATTCGTTCCTGAACACGAACCGGTATTGAGCCCGGAGAATCCATTGAGCGCGCGATAAATGCCGCCGTCATTGGCGAAGTAGAGCAGCGCATTGCCGGAGTCGGCGCCGGAACCGGGGATCATATACGCAAGCGCATGCTGGTCGGGATGCACGTGCGCAGGCGCTCCAATCGGATCGCACCCATAAACATGCGTGAGGTTCATGAACGGAGTGGCCGAACACGTAGGATTGAGCGTCGTGATGCCGCACTTGTATAGAGTTGATTGCTCCCGCGTACAGATCCGTCGCCGCCAGGTTCGGAACCGCCAGTAGTTCCAGATTGTAATAACCCTGCTCCACGCCGCAGCCATAAACGTCGCCGCAATTCGTAATGGCCGTATCGCTGATCGAGGTCCACGATGTCCCTCCGTTCAGGCTCTGCCAGATGCCGCCATCGACAGGATTGCCGCTCGAATCGAGATAGATGTACCAGGCATACATCTCGTTTCGAGTCGGGATGACTGTGAGTTCCGCCCGGTAGAAAGGGCACGCGTAATTGTTCGCGGTCGATTGCGGCGGGCAAGCGCTCGTGTTGAGCACGCTGCCGCCGGGTTGGACGGAAAGCCGCGTCCAGTGAGCGCCGTCCGGCGAAGAATAAAAGCCGTGATAGCGCACCGCGGCGAAGAATTTTCCCGCAGTGGCGTTGTAGATCACCGACGTAGCCGAGGTTGCGTCGGTTGCGCCGCCGGGATCGGTCAGCGCGTTATAAGTCCAGCTCTGGCCAGCATCGAGTGAAGTGTAAAGACCGCGCGTAGTGTTGGCGGTAGCTGCGCCGTCAACAAAGCCTTCGGATGTCGTCGCCATCGCAGCGACCACCGTATTCGTTTGCCCGCTGCCCGTGCTGAACGCCATGCGCGTTCCACCCAATCCGCTGAACGACAGCCCGCCGCTATTCGCCGTCGAAATGAGATTCCAGGTCGCGCCCGAATCCGCGGAGCGCAGGATGCCAAGCCCGAAATACGAATCGCCTGCGTTGTTCGCTTCTCCCGTAGCCGCCAGAATTACGCCCGTATTGCCGGGCTGAATCGCGATTGCGCCAATGGACAGCGTCGCCTGATCGTCCGTCAAAGGCGTCCAGATGACATCGCTTGCGATATTGCTAGCCGCGTTGCTTGACTTCCATATCCCGCTTTGCGCCCCGCCAATGTAAACCGTGTTGCCTGTCCCATCCGAGGGATCGATGGCAACGGCAGTCGCTCGTCCTGAGACCTGGTGATAATCCTGCGTGCCATTGCCGCTCGCATCCGAGGCCAATGGCGCGGGTCCCAGCGGCATCCACACATTCGTCGAGGACGAACTTTGCGCTCCCTCGTCGTCTGCGTTTGATTCCGCAGTCGCGCCAAGCGCGGCGCGCCGCGACCTCATCTGCATCTTCGCCTGAAAAGCTCGGCGACGAAGTTCCGCGGAAGCTTTGCCCGGCACCAGACGTCCACGGAAAAACCACTCGTTCCGTTCCTTAACATGATCGCCGTCGGCATCCGGGATGGGATTTTGAGGAAGAGTTTGCTTTGCACCCTGCGCGTGTACAACCAAAGCTGCAGAACAAAAACTCAAGGCGAACGCCAGTACTCGCAACCAGCGCCAGAAACGGCAACCTGCCAGGGAAAACTTCACGTTTCAGTATCGGAAGCGAAGATCAGGGAAGCAACGCAAAAACGTCGTCCCGCCCACACTTTGGCCCACTTCGGGAAAACCGGCAGCTCGTGAACGCAGGTACACTTAGGTATATGCGGCCTGTACAATCTGCTTTCGTTGTTGAAGTAGAAGCACAGATTCAAACAGCGCCGCAAAACACGTAGGGACGAACGCATTCGTCCGTCCAAGGTTTGTGCTGCCGCAGAATTTCTTATGGCAATCGACTGGCAAGCATTCTGGCTGACGCTGCAACTGGCAATCACGGTCTCGGCAATATTGCTGGTGCTCGGTCTGCCCATCGCCTGGTGGATTGCCTTCTCTTCCTGGCGCTGGAAATTCCTGATCGAAGCAGTCGTAGCGCTGCCCATCGTGCTGCCGCCCACCGTGCTTGGCTTCTATTTGCTGGTCGCGCTCGGACCGCGCAGCCCCATCGGGCGCTGTTGGATCGCCCTCACCGGCCATACTCTGGCCTTCACCTTCGGCGGCCTGGTGATTGGTTCCATCCTTTACAGCCTCCCTTTTGCGGTTCAGCCATTCGCCGCCTCGTTTGCCGGCGTAGATCGCAAGCTGATCGCGGCTTCGGCCACGCTCGGCGCTTCCCCGCTGCGCACTTTCTTCCGCGTAATTGCGCCTCTTTCCGTTCCGGGCTTAATTACCGGCACGGCCCTCAGCTTCGCCCACACCATGGGAGAATTCGGCGTGGTCCTCATGGTCGGAGGAAATATTCCCGGCGTCACGCGCACAGTCTCCATCGATATTTTCGACCGCGTGCAGGCCTCGGACTATGCCGGAGCCAATCAGACCGCCCTGCTGCTGCTCGCCTTCTGCTTCGCCGTTCTGGCCGTGGTCTATAGCGTAAATCGCAAGCCCTGGCTCGTAGGACCGATAAAATAGTCTGCTATGAGCGCCTCCCGCATGGATCAAGCCGAAGTCGTTCCCGTGACGGCGCCTTCTCTCGCTCAAGAACATTCTCCGGGCGCTCAACTCGACGCTCGGTTTCGTAAGGCATTCCCCGCATCAACTCACGACTTTGTTCTGGAAGCCGAGTTTCACGCCGCGCCTGGATTCACCATCCTCTTCGGCCCTTCCGGAGCCGGCAAAACCACTCTGCTCGATTGCGTCGCCGGACTTGCCAAGCCCGACTCCGGACGCATCGCCATCGGCGACCGCATATTATTTGACGCCACGCAACATGTGAATCTCGCCGTGGAAAAGCGCCACGTCGGATACGTTTTTCAGAACCTCGCCCTCTTCCCTCATTTGACAGTTGAAAAAAATGTCCAGTACGGACTCACGCATCTGTCCCGCTTCCGAGCGGTCCGACCGAACGTCCGCAATTCTTCAGGCGTTTCGCATCGCCCATCTCGCAAGCCGCTACCCAAGCGAAATTTCCGGAGGCGAAAGCCAGCGCGCCGCCCTGGCCCGAACCCTGATCACCGATCCCGCGGCCTTACTTCTCGATGAACCGCTGGCCGCTCTCGACTTTGCCACGAAATCAAAAATCATCGACGACCTGCGGCAGTGGAACCAGACTCACCGCATCCCCATCCTCTACGTCACCCACAGCCGCGAGGAGGTCTTTGCCCTGGGCGAACACGTGCTCATCCTCGACGCCGGGCGCATCGTCGCTCAAGGCACGCCCCACGAAGTGATTGCCGCGCCCCAGCAGGAAACCGTCGCGCAATTGATAGGCTTCGAAAATATCTTCGACGCCACGGTGGAGTCGATCCATCCGGAACGCGGCACCATGACCTGCCGTATCGCGGCCGGCGCAGTTCCAGTAGTCCTCGAAACCCCGCTCGTACGTGGAGGCGTCGGCTCGGCGTTACGCGTGGGCATCCGCGCCGGCGACATTCTGCTGGCAACCGTGGCCCCGGTTGGACTGAGCGCCCGCAACGTTATCCCTGGCCGCATCGCTTCCCTCGAGCAACGCGACGTAATCATCTCTGCGCGCGTGAAGTGCCGTGTCGAGATGGAAGTTCACTTAACGCTGGCCGCCCGCGATTCCCTGCAACTCGTTCCCGGCCGCGAGGTCTGGCTGGTGATTAAGACCCACTCCTGCCACTTAATGCAACCGCACAAAGGAACTTCTGAATAAGTATCAAAACCCTGGTCTGTCCTCCTGAGCGCAGCGAAGGACCCCTTGCAGACCCGCTCTACCAGCGGCCTCCAAAGGAGTTTTCAATACGACTCGTGTGTGCACCGTTGAAACCTTCGCCGGACTTAATCAGACCTTTCTTAACTCACTGCAAACGATTCCCACCCGTCGTGCTACCATTGCTCAACGCTCCCGGAGGTTCCCATGACCAGACGGGCCCTGCTCTTCTCGTTGGCATTCCTGCTTGTCTCCTTCTCGCTCGCCAAAGACAAGCCCACCTTTCCCCAGATGATCGTCAAAGCCAAGTTCGTCTTGGTCACAACCTACTTCGGCGACAATATCGCCGATGGCCGCGTCCCCCCAGCGGACCGTCGGGCGGTAATCGATGTCCAGGACGCCATTCGCGACTGGGGACGCTACACGCTCGTCTACGAACGCAAAGCTGCCGATCTGATTATTCTCGTGCGCAAGGGTCGCACCGCAGAAACACGTGACGGCATTGGCATCCATGCCGGATCGAACACTTCCAAGCCCTCGTTCGGTCCCATCACCGACGCAGATGGCGGCGATCCCCAGGACATGCTTGCCGTTTACAACGCCAGCCTCGGCACCGATAACGCACCCATGTGGCGCGATCGCATGAGCGACGGGCTCAACGCGCCGGAAGTGAAATTGATTCGCGAACTCCGCACCAAGGTCGAAGCCGCGGCGAAGAATCCGTAGATTCGAATTTTGCGTCCATGCGGTTAAACGGCTAGCGCAGCTCGTCTGCTTTCGCATTCACGATCTGGGCATCTTCCATCTCTATCACCGCCACCCACTGCCCCTTGCGCTCTTCCGAAAACACAACTCGCCCGCCCAGAATCTGCGCCGCTGCTGCGGGCGGCAAATCACGATGGAAACCGAAGAATCTTCGCTTCCACTCTTCCCATTTCTTCCAGCGCTCCAGCAGCGGGTGCGCCGGTTCATACTTCGTCGAGAACACCATCGCAACTTCGAAGTGCGAACGGAACTCAGCGGCCGACAGCAACTGCTCCAGCGAAAAATCCTCAATGCGCACCACCTGCACCGGGCGAGTGACATAGCCCAGCCACGGACGCGCCAACTCATCCGACGCCGGCCACGCCGTGAGCGCGTGCGCCATGGGATAGCGCGCCTCCAGAAAGCGCTCCCCATCCTGGTGCAGCACAATGTAATCGCGATAAGCGAGATTGTCCTCCGGCGAAAATCCATACGGCGGATTCCAGAACCATGCGGCAATAAAAGCGAGTGCAACAACCGCAATCGCCGCAGGCCAATAGCGCAACCGCCGCCGCAGGGTCGACACTCCGACGATGATCACCAACGGAACCGCCGGCAGCATGTATCGTGCCAGCACCGCGCCCCCAATCAGCGCCATCGCAATCACATACACTTTCACCACCACCAGAAAAACCATCTGTACGGGAATCGCGATGCGTGCCCGCTCGATTCCAGAATCTTTCACCGCAGGCAACAGCATCGCCGGCAGCATGCCAACCGTCAGCAGCCACAAATGCATGTAGCCGAATGCCTGCCACAGCCGCAATCCTAGCGCCAGCAGGAACCGCAAAGGGTTCAAAGTAGCCGCCACGTTGTAGCGAAAAAATTCCGGATTTCCAAAAACATATCCCGTACGCAAATAGTGATACGCGAACCACAGAGTCAGGGGAAGCAACGGAAGCAAGAGCGCAACCACGCGGCGTGTAGCAGATGAGGTCGTGTGGGGACGGCCGCCCTCGGCTGTCCGGTCGAGGAAAGCTCGACAGTTCCCCCACGGCACACCGAGTAGCAGCAGTTCCCAGGCTGCCAACCCCACCGGCGCAAGAATCGCCGTTTCTTTCGCCAGCACCGCCAGCGAGAACCACACAGCAACCGCAACCGGCCGCTCCTCCAGATAAGCGGTCAGCCCCCAAAACGTCAGGCCCGCAGCAGCCAGATCCACCTGCGCCAGAGAACTCTGCATGAAGAAAACGGGATAGAGCGACGTGCACAAAGTCGATGCAATCGCCACTTCGGTGTTCGCTGCGCGCTGCGCCAGCCGAAATACTCCAAGCAATGAAAATGCAGCCACCACTAGCATGGCCGACCGCGTCACCAGCGGCGCGAAACCCACAACTTTCCACCAAAGGGCGATCCACGCCATTACCAGCGGAGGGTGGGCGTTCGACACTGTTGTATGAGGAATCAGGCTTCCGCTGAGCAGCAGATCGCGCGCGGCAGGAATGTAGTATCCAGCTTCATCCCAGAAAGTAAGGAAGTTGCAGGAGCGGAATATGCAGCAGAAAAATCGCAACAAAAATTACCGCGAACACCAGGGCTGGCTGCGGACGCGAGAAGCGCATGGGAGCAATCATTCTATCCGTAGAGAGGTTGCTGGCAACGTCTCTCTAACCATCACCCGAAACCCTGCGGCGAAGCACACCCCCAACGCAAGACCGAGTCCTAGTGCACCGGCCCCTGCGACCCCATGCGCGGATCGAGTTTGATCTCTCCGAAGGCGCTTTCGTACCCGCCCACATTCTGTTGCAGGAGTCCCAGCAAGGCCTTCGCCTGCTGCGGGCTGAGATAAATTCCCTGGAAGTTCTTGATCTCCACATGGCTCTCGGTCTGCTGCTGCAGCGTGCCGAACACCAGGAAAAAGTCCCATATATTCACCCGCATCTGCACGCTGTTAGCGTAATTCTCGCGGTAATCGGCGTCGTTGGTTAACTTCACATTCGGTTGTGTCGGAATATTCATGTGTGGAGTGTAACTGAGTTTGTTGTGACGAAGAAACCCTCCCACCTCAACCGGCTCCCGCGGCTTTGCCGCTGACAGAAACTGTCAACCCCGTGATCATTTATGGCGGGTTACCGACTAGGTAATACTTTGTCATACAGCGACTTTCGCTTGAGGACGTAATGAAAATGCAGGACTTACAACAAGGCCGCACGTTACTTTCGGAAGTACCTTGTGGTGGACAAAATGCGATAGAGTCAAGGTTGCTTTCTCCTGAAGGAGAGTGCTCGACCACTATGACCCAGGACAAAGATCAGGGGCTAACCGAAGAAATCGTTCTTCCTGAGAATCTTCTCCCGTTGGAATCCGTGTTGGGCGAGGGCGTGTCGGCGGAGGATCTGTGCAAGGTCCTGGCCAAGATTTTCCGCGTACAGTCTACCGAAGTGGCGTTGTTGCGGCTGCAGTCCGGCCTGCTTCACTTCATTTTTCCCGAATACCTTCGCACCTCGGGCGCGATTCCCTTGACCAGTAAGGCGGTAGCAGCTCACACCGCCCTCAGCAAGAAGCCCGAGATTTTTAATAATTTTGCGCGGGTCAAACACGCCAGTATCTTCGAAACCATCAAGGGGGGCAGCAACGAGTCCGATGGCCCCGCTGCTCCAGCGCCCATTCAGAAGCTCATGTCGGTGCCCATCATGGATCGGGATTCAGTGGTCGTGGGCGTGATTCAGATTTCGCGCAAAGGCCTCGATTCAAAATTCGCGCAAGACTTCAGCCGCGAAGACCTGCACGACCTGGAATTAGTCGCCGGATTGCTGGCCACAGCACCAGCCCTCCTGGCGAACTAACAGAAATCTCACAAAAATGTTTCTCCGCGATCTCCGCGATCTTTCCTCTGCGATCTCCGCGGTTAAAAGCTTTTCTTAATGTCCCAGTGCGACGCGCTGAATCACTCATCCCTTAACCGCAACCCGCAGATCCGACCCGGTCATCTCCTTCGGTTCATCGACCCCGAGCATCCCTAGGATTGTCGGCGAAATGTCGCGCAGCGATCCGTTGGGCTTCAGCGTGAACTTCTTGGAGTTTTCCGAGACGACAATAAACGGCACCGGATTCGTGGTGTGCGCCGTATGCGGCCCTCCCGTCGCTGGGTCGATCATCATCTCCGCATTGCCATGATCGGCAGTAATCAGCATCGCTCCGCCTTTAGCCCGCGCCGCGCTTTCAATGCGCCCCAGGCACGCGTCGACGGTTTCGACCGCCTTGATCGTTGGCTCGATCTTTCCCGAATGACCTACCATATCGGCATTGGCAAAATTCACGATCATCACGTCAAACGTGCCCTCTTCCGTGGCCTTCACCACCGCGTCGGCAATGCCTGCCGCGCTCATCTCTGGTTTCAGATCGTAAGTCGCGACCTTGGGCGATTGCACCATCAGCCGCTCTTCGCCGGGGAACGGCGTTTCCACTCCGCCATTAAAGAAATAGGTCACGTGCGCGTACTTCTCGGTCTCCGCCACGCGCAGGTTGCGCATGTTCATCCCGCCCATCACGTTGGCCAGAATGTTCGCCATCGACTCCGCTGGTATCACCACCGGAAGGCTGAAATTCTTGTCATACTGCGTCATGCACACATAGTGCAAGTTCTTGGGCACGCGGCTCCGTGGAATGGCCGCGTCCAAATCGTCCGCTCCCGGAAGATCACTCCCACCCTTCTCGTTCAACCCGCTGTTGCGCGCCAGCGCCCGCGTGATCTGCCTAACCCGGTCGGCGCGAAAATTGAAGCAGATGCACGAATCTTCATCGCGAATCGTCGATGTGGTGCCGCGGGCCGCGCCCGCGTTTTTCGGATCTTCCACAACAAACGGAATCACAAATTCGTCGGTCACGCCGCGGTTGTAGGAATCCTTCATCCCCTGCACCGGATCGGCATGCCTTCCGCCCTCAGCGTCGGCGAAAACCATCGCGTTGTAAGCTTTGGCAATCCGCTCCCAGCGCCGGTCACGATCCATGGCGTAGTAGCGCCCATTTACGGTCGCGATCTTGCCGCAGTTATACTCGCGCATCTTCTGCTGCAACTGCTCGAGATATCCCGCGCCATTCGTCGGCAAAGTATCGCGCCCATCCATAAACGCATGCACGAACACGCGCTCCAGGCCATTCTGCTTCGCCATCTTCAACAGAGCGTAAAGATGCGCCTGCTGCGAGTGCACTCCGCCGTCCGAAACCAGCCCGAATAAATGCAACCGCCGCTCGCCGCCGCGCGCATGCTTCATCGCATCCAGCAATACAGGATCTGAAAACAATTCCCCGTTTCGAATCATTAAATCAATGCGCGTAATATCCATGTGCACGATGCGCCCTGCGCCAATATTCAGGTGGCCGACCTCGCTGTTCCCCATCTGCCCCTCAGGCAGCCCCACAAACGGCCCGCTGGTATGAATCAGCGTGTTGGGATACTCGCGCAACATCCTGTCATAGACAGGCTTCCTCGCCAGCGCAATGGCGTTAGCCTTAGTTTCGGCCCGATACCCCCAGCCGTCGAGAATGGTAAGAATGATTGGTTTAGGACGAGACAAAATTCAGCTCCTGCTAGAGGTAATGAATTGCGGAAAATCATTGCTACCAGATCAGTTCAACCGGATAGCGTGCGAAAACGCGATCGGACGTTACCACGGGAAGGTTCTCCTCCAGACTCTGCGCGATCAGCATCCGGTCAAATGGATCGCGATGATGATCTGGCAACGACTCGACCCGTAGGACGTGATCCGGCGTTACGTTGAGAAGTCGCACCCCATTGAGCTGCAACTTCGACATCACGAACGGCCCGGTTGGCTGCGGCAACGGTATTTTTCCGATTCGCGCCTTGATCAGGATTTCCCACAAGCTGGCCACGCTGAACCACGTGTCGGCTTGCGGCAGAAGCTTTCGCACCCGCTCCGACAGCTTTGCTTCATCCGTCAGCGCCCAGAGCAACGTGTGAGTATCCAGCAGAACTTTCATTGGTAAAACAGATCTTCGATCTCTTTCGGCAAAGGATCGTTAAAGTCGTCGGGAACAACAAATTCACCCTTAGCGGAACCGAGTTTGAAACGCGGCCGCCCAGAAGGGATCGCCACCAACTTCGCCACCGGCTTTCCAGCCCGGGCGATAATGACCTCTTCTCCCGTTGCAACTCGCTCTAAAAGCTTGGAAAGATGGGTCTTAGCCTGGTGGATATTTACCTTCATAGCACCTGGAATATTAGACTAAGTCCTTAGCTAAGTCAACCATGCGTTCCCTCCCACTAGAACCCCATCCTGTCATCCGCCGAGGGTCCATACGTCGCCGGCAGCGGTTTGTCGTTGAGCCGCAAATAGACACCGAGCTGCGCGCGATGATGCACCAAGTGGTTCAGAAACATCTGCCGGTAAGCCAGAAAGCGTGACCCCGCAAAGATCGGCTTGCCCTGAAAGCCCAGTTTCCAGCTTTCGGTCCAGGCCTCGTCCTTGGTGTTCTTCAGCGCCTCGCGAACTTTCGCCGCGCCCTCATCGAAAGCCTTCACCAGCTGCTCCGGGGATTCGAACGGAGGACGCACTCGCGGTGCCCCGCTGCCGAAATCCAGCTCCGGCGTCGTCAAAATCGACACGCCAAAACCCGCCAACTCGGCTACGTGGGGAGCAAGTTTGCCGAGCGGCATAGACTTAGGGTGCGGCGCGAAATCGGCATTCATGGGAACGCGCTCCAGCATCGCACGCGTCTTTTTCGCTTCTTCGTCAAATTCAGACAGCAGTAATTCGCTGATCATAATCTTTCCTTTTGTGAATTCTATTTTTGCGCACCAGGATCACCGAGCTTCCCCGATGCTTCGATCAAGTCAGCCAGGCGCTTATCGAACTCGGCGGACTTCGCCGAAAATATGCGCCGGCCGATATCTCCTCCCGCCTGCATTGACTCGGACATAATCGACGGCATTTCCGTCAATATTTTCTGCCCGGCAGGAGAAGAGTAAAACTCGGTAATCGCCGCTAGATCTTTCTTTGTGAGGTGCTTCTGGTAAATCGGGACAATCGCCTCCACCAAGTCGTCTATCGGAAGGTCTGTGAAGAGGTCATCGAAGAGCTTGTCCACTTTTGCCAGTTGCTCAGCGGTCGCATTCGGAACCTTCTGCTTGAATCCCTGCTCAGCTCCGATTCGAATCTGCTTGGACATGCCCTGCATGGACTGAACTAATTGTGTCCGGGCATGCATCAAGTCCAGGAACTTCATTACCTCAGCTTTATCAGGAACGTCTGAGGCGCTCGGCCCCTGAGCGGCGCTCAGGCTGGCGAAAGCAAGCATGAAAGTTAGCAAGACCGCCGGGATTTCTTTCCTCATAGCAACTCCTGCGTAGATTCTAAAACGACTCAGCCTTTGTAGTTCAGCGCCTTCAATCCCAAAAACCGCGCCGTCCCGCCCAACTCTTCCTCAATGCGAAGCAGTTGGTTGTACTTAGCGATGCGGTCGGTGCGCGACGCCGACCCAGTCTTGATCTGCCCCGCGCCCGTCGCCACCGCGAGGTCGGCAATGAACGTGTCCTCTGTCTCGCCCGACCGGTGCGAAATCACCGACGTGTAACCATTTCTACGCGCCAGGTCGATCGCATCCAACGTCTCGCTGACCGTTCCGATCTGATTCACCTTCACCAGAATCGAGTTGGCCACGCCCTTATCGATGCCTTCCTGCAGGAACTGCACATTCGTGACGAACAGATCGTCGCCCACCAACTGAATCTTCCCGCCCAGTTCTTTCGTCAGGTTCGCCCACCCATCCCAGTCGTTTTCCGCGAGCCCATCTTCCAGCGACACTATCGGATAGTCATTCACCCACTTCGCCCAGAATTTCACCATGTCGTCGGAACTCTTTGCCGACTTATCCGACTTCTTGAACACGTACTTGCCATCCTGAAAGAACTCGCTGGCCGCTGGATCAAGCGCAATCGCGATCTCTTCTCCTGGCTTATAGCCGGCCTTCGAAATCGCCTCCAGCACCACTTCGATCGCTTCCACGTTCGACTTCACCGACGGAGCAAATCCGCCTTCATCGCCCACCGCGGTGTTGTAGCCGCGCTTCTTCAACACACCCTTCAGCGTATGAAACACTTCCACGCCCCAGCGCAGCGCCTCCGAAAACGATGGCGCGCCCACCGGCATCACCATAAACTCCTGGAAGTCGACGTTGTTATCGGCATGCGCCCCGCCATTCAAAATGTTCATCATCGGCGTCGGCAGCGTGTTGGCCCCGGCCCCGCCCAGATAGCGATACAGCGGCATATCCAGGCTCAACGCCGACGCTCGCGCCGCCGCCATCGACACTGCCAGAATCGCATTCGCCCCCAGCCTTCCCTTGTTCTCGGTGCCGTCCAGTTCGATCATGCGCGCATCCAGCCCGCGCTGATCGAACGCATCCCAGTTCGCCAGCGCTTCGGCTATCTCGCCATTCACGTTCTCCACCGCCTTGAGCACGCCCTTGCCTAGGAACCGATTGCTATCGTCGTCGCGTAATTCAACCGCCTCATGCTCCCCAGTCGACGCGCCGCTGGGTACAATCGCCCGCCCCATCGATCCGTCCGCTACAAAGACTTCCGCTTCAATGGTTGGATTCCCCCGGGAGTCCAACACCTCTCGTGCATGAATTGCCGCAATATTGCTCATGAAATTGTCCTCGGATTTCGACTCTGCCAATCTGGCCTGATGTCGGTATTAAAGTTGATGCGGTGTCCCGCAGCGGCTCCCGTATAAGTTTGGCCTAATGCTGTTCTGCGAAACCAACGATTATATCGAATCATCAGATCCCAACTGTGACTTCCGACACACTTCGCGACGCCAATTTCCAGCTTCGGAACTGTCCACTCGGCCATGCAGCCCACGCCCTTATCGCCGCTGGTTCCCTGACCTGGCTGCGTATTGTCGCTACCGGGACACAAGGACTACAGTCAAGGGATACAATAGTGTTCGGGGAAGTCGAGGAGGCACCGTGAAAAAGTGGATGGTTCTACCCTGTATCCTGCTCTTGGCCGCGGCACTGGCAGCTCAAACCGATTCGTCCGCTCCAACTGATTCGTCCGCAGCCACCGAAGCGGCGCCGGCCCAACCGCCCGCGCCCGCAGTAAATATCACGGAAGCCCCCTTGCCCGCGCCCTCGCCTGCTCCTGCCATGGCCGGTTCGGTGCCCGCAGGCACTGCGTTGATGGTTCGGCTCGACACCACTCTCGCCACCTTCAGCAACCGTGTCGGCGACCCCTTTCAGGCTAAAGTCAGCCAGGCAGTCGTCGTGAATGGCGCTACCGTGATTCCCATGGGCTCAACCGTCGAAGGTCGCGTGACCAAAGTGAACGAACCGCGCCGCATCTCCGGACGGCCCACCATCGGAATACTTCCCGAGACCGTCATCCTTCCCAGCGGCGAGCGCTTCTTTCTCGACGCGACCCTGACCGACACCAACATTCGCGGCACCGACGTCAATCAGGAAGGCCAGTTCAAAGGAACCACGCGCGATCGCCGCGATAACCTCGAAGCCGGAGGCGGCGCGGCCGGCGGTATGCTCATCGGAGGCCTCATCGGCGGCGGCCCCGGAGTTCTGATCGGCGGCGCCATCGGCGCCGGTTCGGCCACAGCTCACTGGCTGGCCACGCACCGATCGGCGATTCTGCCGTCAGGCACGCAACTCACGCTGGAATTGAACCGCCCACTAACGTTTGGCGCGGCACCACCGAGCGGTGGCAGCAAGTAGCGAGTTACGGGCAGCTTCGATAACCGAAACGTCAGAGCTCAATCTCTGACGTTTTTTCTTGGATAAGAGAATAAGCCAGTGAAGGTCAAGATCGAGATTCCGGAACGGATTTATTCCAAACTGAAAACGCGGGCTCGGCAAGAACGCCGAAGCGTCAATGATCTCATTGTCAAATTCCTACGCGCTACGCTGGCGAAAGAACCAGCCAAGCCGCCGCGCCGGATCGCACCGGTAATCGATTCCGACGAACCAGGAACCCTTCGGCTGGACAATGCGAAAATTTATGAACTTATAGATTCTCCTTAGCCATGACTCAAGCAGAAGCTCACGTCCCGAAAATCAAATCGCCTTCGCTCAACACCAGCAACTCAATCCACCCCTCCAGCGGCAACGAATCCACCGGCAGCCGGTTCTGCCACAAACTAAAGCGCAGCCGCAGCTTGCTGGTGGACGCCACCGCAACCGTCGCTCCCTTGCGCTCCGCCGTTGCCCGCGCCGGAGCGTCGCTCGGCGTCGCCAGCAGCCATGCCAGCGGCAGCTTGAATTCAAAGTTTCGCAGCAGTGCCAGCTTCACATGTTCGTCCCGCTCAGCCGAAGACGCCAGTGCCCGCCCCTGCGTTCCATTCTCGATCTTCCAACTCGTGAGCCGCCGCTCGTGCACCGAAGCTTCCAGCCGCAGCGCGCGCCGGGGACGCGGTTCCCCGTTGGCCCACGACTCCACATTCACAACCAGTTCAAAATCTTCCTCTGGAACTTTGCCCGTAAAGTCCAGCCGCCCATAAACATTTGTCGAATCGATGCCCGCATACACCGAGTCCAGCAGAAACTGTTTGCCGTGCATCGCGCCCGCGCGCTGGTCCGCCGTATAGACGGCCGCTCCCATCCATTCGAAGTAGCGTACCTTGTCGCCGGTCACCCGCGGATGTATGTACGCCGTCTGCGGCACAAATGACGGCCGCACCTCCGCCCCGGTGATCGGCTGCGCCAGCGTAATCCGGCGGCGCCGCTCCCAGCGCCTGATACACGTTCGAAAGATGCTTTCGATAAAGTTCGTCGAAGTCGCGATCGTTCGCCGAATGATGTTCCGGCCCGTACCACCAGTTCCAGTCACTGCCTTCGGCGATCAGAATTTCTTCGAAGGCCAGCTTGCGCTGCGCCTCGGTCGCGCGCGCCGCGTTCTGCGCATAGAACTCGCGCGCGTGATACAGATAATCCCAGGCGCGATTGTCCTCCGGCGCTCCAATCCAGACATTGAAGTTCGCGTTGATCCACGACCCCGGCACCAGCGATGTCATCCTGCCGAAGTCTTTGTGCCGCGCGATCGCCTCCGAGATCGTAACCGCTTCCACTCCCGGCTCGCGCTGCAGCCCATCGTAGAATCGCCGCAGAAATTCCCGTCCCGATTTCGGGTAATATTCCCACGCATTCTCGCCATCGAGAATGATCGACACCACGGCATCGCGCCCCTTGGCGAGCACCGGCTTCGCTGCCTCCTTGATGTTGTCGATCAAATGCCGCGCCGCATCCGCCGGAGGCATCCCCGAATACACGAAGCCGATCAGATCGGAAATCGTGTGGTCGCGAAAAACCATATGCATTGTGGTCGCTCCGTTCTCGTAGCGATAAATGTTGTAAAGTTTCTCCGCCAGATTCGCCGGCAGCCGCCCGTTCCCGTCGCGCGCAAAAAATAGTCCTGAACTTCGCCCCAGCACACCTTCATCGGTCGCCATCCACTGCACGCCCACGCTGTGCGCGATGGCCAGCACTTCTTCTGACACGCTGCCTTCCGACGGCCACACGCCGCTCGGGCGCACGCCAAATACCTTCTCGTGCAGGTCCAGGCCGCGCGTCAGTTGCTCGCGCGCATCTTCGGGATGGCGAAACCGGTTCTGCGGCAGCGGCAATCCCGGCGACGACACCGCCCCGGCATTCGTATCGCACACCAGCGGCAGAATCGGATGATAAAACGGCGTCGCCGAGAGCTCGATCGATCCCTTCTTCGCCGCCTCCGCGTGCGCCGGCAATACCCGCCCTATCAATTCTCGCTCGCCGCGCAATCACAAATTTCTGATCGTCGAGCGAGTAACTGTGCCCCTTGTCCACTAGCCCGGCGACATCCTTTTCTTCCAGAAAATATTCGTCGAACCAGGCAATCTGCGACAGCACCTGCAGGTCGGTAAAATCCTGTGCCTGAAAATATCGCTCCGCCCGTTCCGGAACATTGCCGTGCTCGCGAAACCGCTCCCACAATTCTCGGTACCGCGGATAGCGTCCAATCAGGTTCTGTGGATTCGCCTGAAACAGATATTGCAGCGCAAAGCGCCGTTCTCCACTGGCGACAGATCCTTGGCTGGCTTGGCCGCCACTCTTAAGAAAGGATCCTGCGCCGTCCCTTCGGCATAATCCTGAATCTGCACCATCAGCGACGGCACCAGGTTGAAGTTCTGGTGAACGTTGGGAAATTCATCCAGCAACTTCACCATGCCGTAATAGTCTTTCAGCGCGTGCAGCCGCATCCACGGCAGGCGGTATTCTCCCGTGACCAGATCCTTATAAAACGGCTGGTGCTGATGCCAAAGAAGGATGACGCGCAACGCAGGCATGGGAACTGGTCAGTCTAGCATGTAGATTTTTGTGGCCCGCACGAAAGGTGGCAGGAGAGTGGAGAATGCGGGTGCCTTGTCGCGCGGGTGCCCCATTTCTCGCGTTCTTTGCGAGAAGTGGGATTTTAACTCAGATTCACAGTAAGAACGATCTCACGCGGAAACGCACGATTCTTCCATCCGCAATTTTCCATTCCAAACACATCTGCAGGCAACATCCCGCAACGGAATGGACCTTTCCTATACACTAGACCCCTCTCATGCCCGACACCACCAGCACCGCCGTATCCGACTCCGTTCAACTCCTCACCGACCAGGATCTCTATCTCTTCAACGAGGGCAGCAACTACCGCATGTACGACAAGATGGGAGCCCATCTCGTCACGCATAACGGCGAAGCTGGCGCCGTCTTCAGCGTATGGGCGCCAAACGCGCGCTCCGTCTCTGTCGTCGGCAGCTTCAATGACTGGGATCCCAAGACGCATCGTCTCGCTCCTCGCGGTTCGTCCGGAATCTGGGAGGGCTTCATCCCCGGCGTCGACTCACGGCACGCTCTATAAATTCCACATCGAATCGCAGCGCCACGGATTCCGCGTCGACAAAGCCGACCCGCTCGGCCTGCTGCACGAGAAGCCTCCGCGCACCGCCTCGGTCGTCTGGGATCTCGATTACCAGTGGAACGATCAGCGACTGGATGCAGAAGCGCGCCGAGCCGCAATTCCCTGCGCGCCCCGCAGTCGATTTACGAAGTCCATCTCGGCTCCTGGATGCGCGTCCCCGAAGAACACAATCGACCGCTCACCTACCGCGAGACCGCGCCCTCGCCTCGCCGAATACGTTGGCCAGATGGGCTTCACTCACGTCGAATTCCTGCCGGTGATGGAGCATCCCTTCTACGGCTCCTGGGGATATCAGACCACCGGATACTTCGCGCCCACCTCACGCTACGGCACGCCGCAGGATTTCATGTACCTGGTCGACTACCTGCACCAGCACGGCATCGGCGTGATTCTCGACTGGGTGCCCTCGCACTTCCCTTCCGACGCGCACGGCCTCGCCTACTTCGACGGCACGCACCTCTACGAACACGCCGACTCGCGCCAGGGATTTCATCCCGACTGGAAGACTCACATCTTCAACTACGGCCGCCCCGAAGTGCGCAGCTTCCTGATGTCGAGCGCCATGTTCTGGCTCGACAAATATCACATCGACGGTCTGCGCGTGGACGCCGTCGCCTCCATGCTTTATCTCGATTACTCGCGCAAGGAAGGCGAGTGGATTCCCAACAAATTCGGCGGCCGCGAAAATCTCGACGCCATCGACTTCCTCCGCCGCTTCAATCAGGAAGCCTACAAAGAGCATCCCGAGATTCAGACCACGGCCGAAGAGTCCACGTCCTGGCCCATGGTTTCAAAACCCGTCTACCTCGGCGGACTCGGCTTCGGCTTGAAGTGGGACATGGGATGGATGCACGACACCCTGAAGTATTTCCAGAACGATCCCATCCATCGCAAGTATCACCACAACGATCTCACCTTCCGCAGCTCTATTCGTTTCACGAAAATTTCGTGCTGCCGCTCTCGCACGACGAAGTCGTCCACGGCAAGGGATCGCTAATCGGCAAAATGCCCGGCGACGAGTGGCAGAAGTTCGCCAACCTGCGCTTGCTCTTCGCCTACATGTACGCCCAGCCCGGCAAGAAACTGCTTTTCATGGGCGACGAATTTGGCCAGGTGCGCGAGTGGGCGCACGACACCAGCCTGGAATGGCACGTTCTGCAGTATCAGGTACATCGCGGCGTGCAGGCCTGGATGGAACAACTCAATCGCCTCTATCGCAACGAGCCCGCCATGCACGTCTTCGACAACAACCCCGCGGGCATCGAATGGGTCGATTGCAACGACAGCGCCACCAGCACGATCTCGCTGCTCCGCAAAAGCGAGAACCCGCGCGACACCGTGCTGATCGTCTGCAACTTCACTCCCGTGCCGCGCCTGGAATATCGCGTCGGCGTTCCCCACGGCGGCTACTGGCGCGAAATGCTCAACAGCGACGCCCGCGAATACGCCGGCAGCGGCATGGGCAATCTCGGCGGCGTCCACGCCGAAGAAATCCCCATGCACGCCCGCCCGTATTCGCTAAGGCTGACGCTTCCCCCCCTAGCCGCGCTATTCTTCAAAGCCCAATAACTCACGTAGAGACAGCCGCCTCGGCTGTCCCGCCAGAGCCTGCCCTGAGCGCAGTCGAAGGGGCTAAGCCCGGCGGCCCAACCACTTCTCTACCCAAACCTCTGATACTCCTTCCAAAACTCCGGCCAAGTCATCCTCAACCCACCACACACAAAAATGTCCGGATGATCCTCGCTCTCTTCGTTCTTCACGCCGAGCGAATTCCCGTTATGCCCCGCCACTCGGCACCCCGTAAACATCCGCTCCACATATTGCTGCGACAACCCAACCACAATCAGCGTCGACGGCGGCGGCGCAGGATATCCGCGCAGCCACGCCGAATTCGTCCCGCTGATCGGCGGCGGCAAATGATAAGCCGGACCCAGAATTTCTATCGCTCCCTGCTCGCCATAATTTCCCACCACCACGCCCACATTTTCCCGCTGTTCTGCCGGCAACGAATCGCGAATCCCCGCCACGGTCTTCACCAGTTCGTCCCAGCCAATTTCCTCCCGCAGATCGCCATTATTCTCGAGTGCGAACTTCATCAACCGCCCACTCGGCGCCAGCGGCAAAACAACCGCACTCATATAAAGCCCGCCCACCACCAATCCCGTAAAAAACACCGCTTCCACCGTCCACCGCCACGTCTTAGCCAAAGAAGCAACCCAGCGCTCAGCCACAACCGCGCCCATCGCCATCAGCATGGGATACGCACCGCCCAGGTAATAGCCTCGTCCCTTTCCCACGAAGAACAGCCCCAGCGGGATCAAATACATCCACGCCAGCATCCGGTAACGCCGGTCCCGCAGGTAGCCGACTAGCCCCGCAATCCACAACGCCGCCGAAAACAGGTTCGTGCAGATCCAAAATTGCTGGCTCAAAAATCCGTCAGCCCGTCCCTCACCCACATCGCGCGTATGAATGTGCTGCAGAAAATGCAGCGAGATGAATCCATGCCTCATCTGCCATATCAAGTTCGGCAGGCAAATCACGAATCCCAGCGCCATGCCTACCCAGAACCACGGACTCGCAAGATACCGTCGCGCTCTCGTCAGTAAAACTCCGCCAAAAATTCCCGCCAGATAAAATCCCATCGTGTACTTCGTCAGGAAGCCAACGCCGATGGTCGCCCCGATCGCCAGCCACCACCGCGGATTCTCCGTCTTCAGCAACCGAATCACGAAATAAGCAATCAGCATCCACCACAAATAATCGAAGGTCGTGTATTGAAACTCCGTTCCCTCAAACAGCGCCAACGGAGACAGCGCAATCGCAAGCGTCGCCGTCACCTGAGCCAGCCGCCCGCCTCCCAGTTCCCGCGTCATCAGCCCAACCACGACCAGCACAATGGCCTGCGCAACCACAGAAAACATTCGCAGCCCCACCATCGACAGCCCAAAGATCGAAAGCCCAACCCGCTCCACAAAAGGCGTCAGCGGCGGATACGGCACAAATCCCCAATCCAAGTGCCGCGCATCGCTCAATACCTGCAACTCATCGCGGTGAAATCCATAGCGCCCGTTGGTGAGTACATGCACCAGTGCCACCGCCGCCGCGATTCCCACCAGCAGCCACGTATCGCCCCGCCGTTCATTTGCCAAGTTCATTTCCATGCCTCATACCTCTCAAACACTCCACAGTTCATGTGGAGACGCTTGTGTGGAGACGGGCGCATTCGCAAGCTTGCCCTGAGCGAAGTCGAAGGGTCCAGCGAAGGCGAAGCCGAGCGCCGGTGCGCCACCGGCCCCGAAGCCACCTCCTCACAGCCCGACCACCGTCCCGTCGTGCTATCCTCGCCCTAGCGCGTCCCTCATGCGGATTCTTACCCGCTACATCCTACGCGAAGTGACTGCGCACGCGCTGATCGGCGCGGCGATCTTCACCTTCGTCCTTTTCACTCGCGATCTCGGACGCATCCTCGAACTCGTCGTTCGCGCCAGCGCTCCTCTGCCCAGCGTCGCCGAGATTTTCTTCTTCACCGTCCCGCTCGCTCTCACCTACACGCTGCCCATGAGCGTGCTGCTCGGAATTCTCATCGGACTCAGCCGTCTCGCCGCCGACAGTGAAATCACCGCCATGCGCGCCAGCGGCATGGGTGTATGGACCTTCCTTCGCGCCCTTTCGCTCTTCGTCGTCGCCGCCTGGCTCATCGCTCTTTTCAACGGCCTCTACATTGCTCCCCGCGCCCAGGCTGCCCTCACCCATCTGGAAGACCGCCTCAAAGGTTCTCAGGTTTCCTTCGAGATCCAGCCGCGCGTTTTCTACGAGGGATTCCCGAAGGTCGTTCTCTACGTCCAGGACGTGAAGACCGCTCAGGGAGCCGCCGTCTGGAAAGGCGTCTTTATGGCCAATCTCAGCGACGCTTCGAACCCCGAGATCACGCTCGCCAAGGAAGGCATCGTCGTCAGCGAAGGCCAGGATCGCCTCCATCTGCACCTGATCGACGGGTCCACCCACCAGACCGATCCCAAAGACGCCAGCCATTACAATATTTCCACATTCAAAGAAACCGACATCCCACTCGACCTGCCTTCCACCGAGAACAAGCCTGACGAATCGCTTCCCGCCGATTTGATGGGCACCTCGGCGCTCTGGCAAAAATCCAGTCGCGTCGATCCCATCTCTGCCCGCTGGTATCTCATCGCATTCCACAAACGCTTTGCCTTGCCCACCGCTTGCCTGGTGCTGGCGCTAGTCGGTATCCCGCTCGGCCTGTCGTCGAAGAAAAGCGGCAAGTCCGGCGGATTCGTCCTCACCATCCTGCTGGTCTTTACTTACTACGTAATTTCTTTGATTGGAGTTTCATTGGCTCGCCAGGGCCGCGTCTCTCCGTGGTTCGGGGCGTGGCTGGCCGACATCCTGTTTCTCGTGCTGGCAGTGTTTCTATTGTCGCGCGCCGAAAAGCGTCCCTTTGAATTCGCCTCGTTCCGCGCCGCCTGGAAGCGCGATCCTGCCGGAACTCTTCTTCCCACAGTTCGCAGCCGGCGTGATAGTGCCTTCGAACGCGCCTCCACTCGCCGCCGCGTCTTCAGCGCCAGCTTTCCAACATTGCTCGATGACTACGTTCTCCGCGACTTCTTCGTCTACCTCGGATTGATCCTCTCCACTTTCCTGGTACTGGTCATCGTCTTCACTCTGTTCGAATTGCTGGGCGACATTCTTCGCAATCAGGTCCCCGCCACAGTCGTCGCCGAATATCTCCTCAACGTCGCGCCTTATCTGCTCTACAACGTCGCACCGCTAGTCATGCTGCTCACCGTGCTGGTGACCTTCGGCCTGATGCAGCGTTCGAACGAAATCACCGCGATCAAAGCCACCGGAACCAGCATCTACCGCATCGTGCTGCCGGTCGTTGTGGCCGCCGCCTTCTTAGCCGTGGGATTATTTTGTGCAGACCAGTTCTATTTGCCCAGCACCAACCAGCGCCAGGAGGCGCTGCACAACCAGATCAAGGGCAAGCCCCCGCAAACCTACCTGCGTCCCGATCGCAAATGGATTTTCGGCCAGAACAACGACATCTACTACTACCAGTTCTTCGATCCCGATCGCGACCAGTTCGGCAACGTCACCGTCTTCCAACTCGATCCCGCCAGCTTCTCCATCACGCGCCGCATCCATGCCGACCGCGCCCACTGGGCCGAAAATCTAAAGCGCTGGGTCTATGAGCAGGGCTGGGAACGCACCTTACGACGTCTCGGCCATGGCCGACTACCGTCCCTTTGAAGTAGCCACCTTTCCCACTCTTCCGGAGACGCCTTCGTACTTCAAAAAAGAAGTGAAGCAATACACCGAGATGAACTACGAAGAGCTGCACCGCTATATTCGCGATCTGCAGCAAAGCGGATTCGATGTAGTGCGCCTGCGCGTTCAACTGCAAAAGAAGCTGTCGTATCCTCTGATCACGCTGATCATGGCCGTACTCGCCATCCCCTTCTCGCTTTCAACCGGAAAAAAAGGCGCGATCACCGGAGTCGCAGTCGCCGTCGGCATCGCGGTTTTCTACACTGTCGTCTCGCGCCTGTTCGAAGCCATGGGCGACCTCAGCCAACTCCCGCCGGCCCTCGCCGCCTGGTCCCCCGACCTGATCTTCGTCCTGGTCGGCGGCTATCTAATTCTGAAAGTACCAACGTAGAAGCAGTTGCTTCGAAAGCGCGGCTTATCGGATTTTGTGCCTTGAAAAGCCCGACTTCGCGCCGCGTCGTAAGCCGCGAAATAAATAATTGAGGGAAGGGACGACTTGAGTCGTGCCGCTACGTCGAGGAAGGGCGCGACTTCATTGGCCGCGTTGCTTTGAAAGGGCGCGGCTTTAGCCGCGCCGTAAGCCACAAAGTAGAAAGGGGCTTCAGCCCCTGAGGTTACTTCACCGCCACGCCCGAGGGATAATTATCCGTCGGCACCGACGGCAGCACCGACAGCGCTCCCGTCGCGGGCGTAATCGAATACTGCGACATCGTATTCCCGCCCGCACCCACCGACCCGTAATTCGTCACGAACAGCCAGTTATCGTCTGCGCGAATCACCATTCCCGCTGGCCCCACGCCCGTCGCTATCGTCGCTGGAGTCATGGCCGCAATCGCCCCAGACACCTGGCTGATCCTCAATTGCGAAATAGTATTGGAGAGCGTGCCCAGCACATAAACATTGTTTCCGAAGGGATCCACCAGAATCGGCCCTGGCTGATTCGAACTCCCTGACAGGCTGAACGGCGAGCCCGCAATCGGAACCAGGCTGCCATCCGGCGGCAACGGGCTTTTCGGACAATTGATCGGCGACTGCGTCGCGTAACCATTGCAAATTGTGTACGCGCTCACCTTGTTCGACAAGCTGTCGCTCACGTAAACAAATCGATAGCACGGATCGACCGCCACGCCCGCCGGAAGCTGGTCTGTGGCAAAGGATGGCGTCGTAATCGAGTTTGTAGGGTTCGTCAAAACTCCGGTCGAAGTATTCACCTGAAACTCAAACACCTGGTTGCCCAGCCTGTCCAACGCGTAAAGATATTCGTTCGTCGGCGGAGTCGTGCCGATTGCCTGGCACACCGCGTTCTGCACTGCATTCACGCCGATCTTCGGAAACACCGTCGGCGTCGGCGCCACCGCTACGATGTCGAGGTTCGCCTCTGGGAACAGCGGCGTCGGGACAAAGGGCGAACCCGGCACTTCCGTGATCGCGCCTCCGCTCCCAATGGCAAAGACTGAAATCGAGCCGGGCACAGGGAGGCCGGTTAGGCTTGTGAACGCCCGATCCGCGACGAAGAGAAACTTCCCGCTTGGGTCCATTACCATTGAACCCGGGACCACCGATCCTTTGAATCCCACCGGACTCCCTACTGTCGGTGCATTCCCGTCGGAATTGATCTTGAACACCTGAATGCCCGTAGTGCCCCCCTTCGGACACAACGTATTGTTGGCGTTGAGAATCGTGTAAGCGTAGTTTCCCGCCGGATCGGTCACCAGCGACGACGGAACGCCGTTCAGAACGCAAATCTGGTTCGATGTGTCGATCGGAGTGTTGGCGATCTCCGACAAATGCCCGTTATATAAATTGAACGAAAATGTCTCGATTAGTCCCGATCCCTGACTGGCCACCAGCACCAGTCCGTTCGACGACGGATCGTAATTGCTCCCGCACGCCACCAGCGCTCCGATCGCTACCAGAACCGTTACCCCAAAGAGCCACGCAAATCGTTTCGACATTCTCTCGTTCATCTCCATGTCTATGTGAGGTTGAGGCGTGCACGCACCCGCGGCATCTCGCCGGCCGGGCTTCTGCAGTCTGGAAAAAGCGGAAATCTCAACCCATCTATGTATCAGGAAAGCGCGGGAAGAGCAAACTCCCACACCGGCTATTGGAACCGCAACAATGCCGCGGAGTTGCCCCACTCCCCCAGCTCTTTTGAGTATACGGGATTTGTAGCTTCCAACTACCGCCGCTCTGTTTTGAAAGGACGCGAGTTTACTCGCGCCGCAAGAGTTTGAAAGTAAGTGCGGGCTTTAGCCCCCGAGGGACGCCTTTTGATCTGCGCCGCAGTACCTGGGTCCGCCATCGCGAGGACGACGCTGAATCGCTTTCCGCTCACGCTTCGCGCGCGGCCGGAACCACGCCCACCCGCTCCAAACTCCGCGCCCCCGCGCTCATTGGAAGCCGGATCTCCACCATCAGCCCACCCTGCGGACGATTCGAAGCCGTAACCTTTCCACCGTGGAAGCGCACCGCTCGCTCGGTGATCGCAAGTCCCAAGCCAACGCCACCCGTCAGCCGCCCGCGCGCATCGTCCAGCCGGTAAAAGGGTTCGAACATCTTCGCCAGCGAATCTTCCGGAACTCCAGGCCCCGAGTCGCTGACCCGCAACACGGCCTCGGCCCCTGCCTTCCCTTTCTCGCTCGTCAATTCAATCTCCACCGAGGACCCCTCCTGGGTGTAGCGGATGGCGTTGCGCACCACATTTTCGACCGCACTGTGCAGCAGAGAATCGTCCCCGCGCACTCCCCAATTCCCTTCCGGAATAATTGTCCGCACGTGGCAATGCCGCTCCTGCGCTTCAAATTCCGCATCCTCGGCAATGCTGGCCACCAAGGCGCCCAGCGGTACCGGCGTCTGCGGCACGCGTTGCTCTCCATCCTCCAACCGCGCCAGCGTCAGAATCCTGCCAATCAACTCGTTCAGCCGGCTGGCCTCGAGTTCAATCCGATCCAGCATGTCCACGCTCTCTACTCCAGACCGCTGCCGCGCCAGTCCCAGAGCCACATTCAGCCGCGCCAACGGCGAACGCAACTCGTGCGAGATGTCATTGAGCAGGCGAGATTGCGCCTGCACCAGCAATTCCAGCCGTTCCGCCATGGCGTCAAAATCACGCATCAGCCCCGCAATCTCGTCTCTCCCCGCGCTCACTGGAGCGCCGCTGCGTGCCGTCAAATCTCCCGCCGCCAGTTGTCGCGTCGCCGCCCGCAGCCGCACAATCGGCTTCGTCATATACCACGCCAGCAGATAACACACTAATCCCGACGAGATTACGCCAATGAGCAATCCCGGAAGCGGTAGTCCGCGTGGCCCAAAAAATACTCTCGGCCCCGGCGGCAATCCTAATACCAGCGTGTACCTGTGCTTGCCATCCGACGATGCTCGCGAGTCGCGCTGCACCGGAGGCGCCGGGATAATAAACCCATCCCGCGGATTCCGCGGTCCGCCCGCCGCCACCCGCATCGCCCAGTCTGGCGCGCCCCGTCCCGAAACCTCGTTCCCACGCTCGTCAAACAAATACGCCCGCACATGCTGCGAACTCTCCAGGTTCTGCATGTAATTCTGCAGTTGTGCCGCTCCGCCTTCCTCGTACGCATTCACCGCTTCGTTGAGTGCTGTCGTGCGCAGCCCTTCCCACGTAGACGACCGCGGTCGAAACGCCAGCGTCACCAGGATAGCCAGCACCAAAAACAACGCCTGCGCCACCCAGAACGACAGGAATATTCGCAGAAACAAACTTTTCATGTTGGACTCGCCCCTACGCCTTCGCCTTCTCCCGCGGACGCGCAAAAATATAGCCTACACCACGCACCGTCTTGATGTGCTCATCGCTGTCGGTGTCGCCCAACTTCTTGCGCACCTTGCTGACGTGCATGTCGATGCTGCGATCGAACGGCGAAAACTTGCGGCTGAGCACCGCATTCACCAGGCGTTCCCGCGGCACCACCCGCCCCGCTTCCCGCAACAAGTACTTCCAGCAGATTGAATTCCACCGAAGTCAAATCCACCGGCTTGCCCTCGAGCCGCACCATCCGTGTCGCCGGATCCAGTTCCACATCCCCCACACTCACCACTTCCGGGGGCGCCGCCGATCCGCTGCCATCCGCCCGCGTCCGCCGCAACACTGCCCGAATCCGCGCCACCAGTTCCCGCGGATTAAACGGCTTCGGCAGATAATCGTCCGCCCCAATCTCCAGGCCGACGATCCTGTCCACATCTTCGCCGCGCGCCGTCAACAACAACACCGGCAGCCGCGACGTAGCCCGAATCCGGCGCAGCACTTCAAATCCATTGATCCCCGGCAGCATCACGTCCAGCACCGCCAGCAGATACTCGCCCGCCGTCGCCTTCTTCAGCCCCGATTCGCCGTCGTGCACGCACTCCACCGTGAACCCCTCGGCCCGCAAATATTCTCCCACCAGATGGCAGAGTTCCACGTCGTCATCAATTACCAATACTCGTTCCATAAGCAATCATTGTGCACCCGCAAAGCCTGGCCAGCAGTAAAGAATTGTCAAACGCACCGCCGGCACCCGGGTGCCCCAGTTCTAGCGCGTCCTCTGCGCGAGAAGTGGGGATTTTGATGTTTGACCTTTGAATCTGAGATCTGAGATCTTCGCTCTGAGACCTTCGCTCTGAGACCTCCAGCTTCACCAAATCCTTCCCCAGAACTCCTTTACAAAACTTTACTCCGGTTGACCGATTTTTTACCGCCTTTTTTCCCGCCCCCGTGTTCCTATCTCTGTACGCAAACTTCCGGGACACCCCGAGAGAAGATTAGGAGTACTCCATGAATTCGTTTCGTATTCGTTTGCTGGTCGCCGCTCTAGCCATCGTATTCGGCAGCATCATCGCCCGTTCGCAGACCACCAGCGACGCGCCGCCTCCTCCTCCCATGCACCGTCACTTCGGCATGGAAGGCCACGAGATGGGCTTCTTCGCCAAACAGCTCAACCTGACCGACGAGCAGCAGGCCCAGATGAAGACCATCATGGAGAGCGCTCACACCAGCATGAAGCCGCTGCACCAGCAGTCTCGACAGATCGAGATGCAGCTTCATCAATATGCGATGGGAACCTACGAAGATGCCCCGGTGCAGAAGCTCGCACAGCAGAAAGCGCTGATCGACGCGCAAATCACCGTAGCTGAAACCAAGGTTCACAACCAGATGTTCCAGCTCCTGACCCCGGACCAGCAAGCTAAAGCGAAGGAGTTAATCGCCACTCACGAAGCCCGCATGCAGCAGCACATGCACCAGGCCCCCGCGCCTCCTGCGGAGCAATAAACGGATGGCGCTCACTCTCGCGCCGCGATGCCGCGAGAGTTGTTGCTGGCGCGGGGCTTCTCTGGCCGCCCCGCGCCGCACGCATCCCGAGCAAGAAAGACCGCGCAAGTAAAGATAAAACGATAAAAAGAAGAGACGCGGAAAAGGACTCCCCCATGGCCTTCAGCGAATCATTTCTTTCCAACGCCGGATGGCTCTTCTTCGCCGCCTGGAGCATCATCATCACTGCCATAAGCATCGTCGCCTTCGGCCGCGACCTCCTGCCATCGCCCACCCACCTCGACCGCGCCCCCGAATCCCAGCCTTCTAAGCAAGTCCGCCCCACCGCCCGCTAATCCCCAATCCACTATCGTCCCAGCACAAATCGACGCGTTCGACTAGCTTGCGAATTCTGCTGACGATTTACCGATAACTGCGGGGGAGACTGCAGTGTTCCCATTCTGGGACAGCCTCACAACGGACCTGAAATCCAGAATGTAAGTCCGAGCTGCTAAAATTCCAGAAACTTAATGCCCAATTAAAGGAGCACCGATGATCCGACCGTTGAGTATCTGCGTGCTTGCCTGCTGCGGAATCGTCTTGGCCGCGTCTAATCCTCCACAGAGCACGTCCATGGCGGGCGCTCGGGCAAATGTTTCCAAAGCAACCATCGAGGGCCTGGTTCGCGATGTTGCGTGTCCCATTCAGAACCTCGACAACCATCCGACCAGCCTCAGCCGCAAGTGCGTCGATGCCTGCGTGAGGGGTGGCTCGCCACTGGTTATTCTCACCCAGGATGGTCAGCTGTATTTTCCTATCTCCGCCAAAATGCCCGACACAGATCAGCGGCAGCAGCTCATGCCGTTCGTCGGCAAATACGTCCGGGCAAGCGGAATTGTGTTTGAGCGAACCGGGACTCACGCAATCGTGATCACGGAAATTAAGGAAATGAAAGAAGTCCACTTGACCATTGATGAGGGATAATGATCAGGGATGACCCAAGCAGCACGCCCGCACGAACCCTGACCTCGCCACGATCGTCGAAATCACCTATGTAAACTCTGATTGAGTTCATTTCTGTCATCCAACGTCGTCATGCAATCAAGCGAAGCAGAATTGCCGTCTTTTCGGCAATTCTGAGTAGTCGAGGGACCTTGTGTTTTCGTTTTGGGAGCTTAATCAGAGATTCCCTGAATACTCATCATCCTTCGAGAAGGCGAACGAAAAGCCCATACTTGTGTTAACGCCGCTGCTAACATCAATCTGCCTCCGGACTCACATGAGGCATTTTCCCTGCAACGCTCGCAAAAACCCAAAAACGTCCCTAACCCCTTATTTTGCAAGATTTTACCCCTAACCCCTTTAGCTCCAATATTTTACGAGGAAAGCCCCACTACCCCGCCCTTAACATCAATAACATCAAGAATTTACCGAAAGCCCGAAAAAAAAAGAGCGGTCATACCACTCCACTTCCCAGCTCTAAACTCTGCCCCGGCCCCCTGCTAGAATTTGATCTACGGAACCTGCATGCTGCCCAAGAGTTTGCGCCCGCTGTTGCCCTACATCAAGCGCTATCGCTGGAGCTACGCTCTCGGCACGCTCTGCGTCTTGCTCACCAACGGCATCTGGATCCTGTTTCCGCTCGTCCTCGGCCGGGCCGCCGACGATCTCTACGAAGGTGTCAGCCGCCACAAACTCCTGGTCTACGCCGGAGTGCTGCTCGCCATCGCCACGACCAAAGGAATCTTCCAGTTCCTCACCCGCTGGATCGTGATCGGCATCTCGCGCGACGTGGAGTTCGATCTCCGCAACGATCTTGTTCGCGCACCTCGAAAGCTCTCTCCTACTCGTACTACCAGCGCCATCGCACCGGCGACATTATGGCGCGCGCCACCAACGACCTCAACGCGGTCCGCATGCTGCTTGGCCCGGCCATCATGTATTCGGCTAATACCCTCGTTTACACCGCGGGCGCGCTGGCCTTCATGATCTCGATCAGCCCCTGGCTCACGCTCTACACTTTTCTGCCGCTGCCCGCGGTGAGCGTGGTGATCCAGACTTTTGGCCGCCGCATTCACGAGCGCTTCGAACGCATTCAGGCCATGTTCTCCGACATCTCCGCGCGCGCCCAGGAGAACTTTTCCGGCGCCCGCCTCATCCGCGCCTACGTGCAGGAAGAGGCCCAGATCCGCGCCTTCGAAGCCGAAAACCAGGAATACATCCGCCGCAGCCTGCAAGTTGGTGCGGCTGATGGGCATGCTCTGGCCTACGCTCGAACTTATGCTGGGTTGCGCCGTGGTGCTCGTGTTGTGGCTCGGCGGACGCGAAGTCATCCACGGGCTCTCGCACGTAACGTTGGTTTCGAATCTCGGCAATTCCCATCCCGCAATCACGACCACGCTGTCTCTCTCCGGTTCCATGAGCGTGGGCCAGTTCGTCTCCTTCAGCACTTACATGATGCAACTCACCTGGCCGATCATCGCGCTGGGGTGGGTCATCAACATCTTCCAGCGCGGCACCGCTTCCCTCATCCGCATCAACGAGATCATGAGCGAGCAGCCCGAGATTCAGGATGCTCCCGGCACGCAAGATCACAAGAACGACCGAGAGATCGCCGGCGAGATCGAGTTCCGCGGCCTCAACTTTTCCTACGATGGCAAGCAGGTTCTGCACAACCTGAATCTGCGCGTGCCCGCAGGCACCAGTCTCGCCATAGTCGGCCCGACCGGTTCGGGCAAGACGACTCTGGTCAGCCTCATCCCGCGCATCTACGACGCCGCGCCCGGCACGGTTCTGATCGATGGACTCCCCATCCGCGAATACGCGCTCGCCACGCTGCGCAAGAACATCGGATTCGTGCCGCAAGAGACTTTTCTGTTCAGCGACCGCATCCGCGAAAATATCGCCTTCGGCGTCGACGCGGCCACCGATCAGGACATTCACAACGCGGCGGAAGCGGCCAACATCGCAACCGACATCGAAAGCTTTCCCGAAGGCTATGACACCATGGTCGGCGAGCGCGGCATCACGCTCTCCGGTGGACAGAAGCAGCGCACGGCAATCGCTCGCGCCCTCATTCGCAATCCCAAAATTCTGATCCTCGACGACGCGCTCTCCAGCGTCGACACCCACACCGAAGACAAGATTCTCAACCACCTGCGCGACGTGATGCGCGGCCGCACCACCATCTTCATTTCGCACCGCGTCTCCACCGTTCGCAATGCCGACCGCATTGCCGTCCTCCACGGCGGGCGCATCGTCGAACTCGGCACCCACGACGAACTTCTGTCCTTGAACGGCTACTACAGCGACCTGTATAACAAGCAGTTGCTGGAAGAGGAACTGGCCGAAGTCTAATGGCCAGTTTTCTTCAACGGCGAGACGCCGCGGGCCAGACGCACACACGACAGCCGCCGCAACGGCGGCGCTACATCGCGCAACACGCTTGGGGCAATGATGCTGCGGGTTAACTCCGAGGAAATTCTCGATTCCGACGCCTGTCCGCCTGTTGAGGTGGAAGCTTCCCTGCGCGACTTATGCCGCATTAACCGCTGGTTTGGCGGCATCGCCACCACCCGAAATCTGATTGGGCGCGTCGCCGCCACAACCGGAATCAAAAGTTTTTCGGTGCTCGAAGTCGCCGCCGGATTCGGCGACGTATCGAAGATCGCGGGCCGCCAACTCAAGGGTAAGGGAATCTCGCTGAACGTCACCGACCTGGACCGCGTTCACACCCACCTGGTCCGCGGGAACCGCGCCGTGGTTGCCGACGCGCTTGCGCTTCCTTTCCGCGACAATAGTTTTGACCTGGTCACCTGCAGCCTCTTCGCGCATCATCTCCAGCCAGCAGAACTGGCGCACTTTACCGGCGAAGCGTTGCGCGTGAGCCGCTGCGCGGTCTTAATCAACGATCTGGTTCGCCACCCCATGCACGTGGCGCTGGTCTATGCGGGCTTTGCCGTAATGCGCAGTTACGTGTCGCGGGTAGACGGGTTGGCGTCGGTGCGCCGGGCCTACGTTCCGTATGAGATGCGGCAGATTCTGTCGTCGGCCGCGCTGCCGCCTGCGAGTATCGAACTCTCGCGGCACTTTCTGTTTCGCATGGGAGCGATTGCGTGGAAGAAGGTCAATTGATGATTTCTGATTGATGATTGTCGATTAGAAAACCACGGTGTTCCGTTTCAATCAACAATCAAAAATCATCAATCAACAATTCGACGTCAGCGCACCACCAGCACTTCCCTGACGTTGTCGCGCGCGAGGAAGAATTTGATGGAGGCAAAATCGCGGAAAAGAGTTTCAATGTGGCGGTTATTGAAAACGCGCTGCAGGCGGAAGCCGTCGCCAATCGCGGTATGCACCGCTCCCGTATTCCCGCGCCGAGTTTCGCGGCGCAACACGATGGGCTGCATTTCCAGCGTATCTTTTCCCACGATGTGAAAGCGGTAGCAGGGTGAATCCGGACCGGCATCCTTCGTGTGGAAAAAGGCCAGCATCATCCCGCCCGGCTTCAGCACCGACCAGAGGCGTCCCATAACCGGACGCACCAGGCTTTCGTCGAGATAGTCCGGCAGATTCCAGCACAGCACAATATCGAAATGCGCCGCCGGATAAACCAGGTTATCGGCCAGAAAACGACGACTGTCGAGGATGACATTTCCCTGCTCATCCTTGGTCATCAGAGCCGGATCGGTCGAAGAGACCAGAAGATCTTCGCTGTAAATCTTGTGGCTGCGCTCGGTGAAGAAACGGATATTCGACGCCGACGTGGAACCCAGATCGAGCACGCACAGCGGCGTGTCGGCTTCCCACACGCGGGCAAGCTCGCCAAGACTGCTCGATCGCCGGGTCAGTTTTTGGGCGGCCTGCGTTGTGGTCGCTTCTGCCCCGCCCGAAGAGCCTCGAAAAAGCTTCATGAAATTATGAGTGACTGATGCCATTAGAACTGTGCGCAGCCTGATGTCAGGCGGCGCTGCCCCATGCTTCTAAATCGACGCTTCTAAATCGACTTCTGAAACCAACACGCTACCCCAACCCGCCAACCAGAAACAGTTACTTCCCTGCCGCCTTTTCCGCGCGCCCTTGAATGTCAATTTTGCCCTTCAAATAGGCGCCCTCCTCGATTGAGATCCGCTGGGTCGAGATATCTCCGTGAAGCACAGCAGACTTGCGCAATTCCACGCGGTCACTGGCCAGCACGTTGCCCTCGAGTTTGCCTTGTACCACCACCGTCTTGGCCTCCACCGAAGCCTTGATCTGGCCGTTGGGGCCCACCGTCAAACTATTGCCTTTGAGCGAGATAGTTCCCTCGACCTGACCGTCGACGTAAAGGTCTTCGCTGCCTGACAATTCGCCTTTAATGACTACCGACTTGCCTATCTGCGCCAAATCTGCCGACAACGGAGCACTCATGAATGTTCTCCTTAGGGAGCGGGATGCTGCCCTACCAAGCGCAAGCTGTTTGGAAGCAAAGTACTGGGACTCGCCGCTTCTCTCGACTATACCCAACAAGCCAAGTGTGCGGCAAGCGGTGAGCTCCGGTAACCCTAGAAAACACAGCCTTAAGTGTATCCGGAGATACTGCTGCAACCCGCGCGGCCCATTGCTACACTAACCGTAGCATGAGTTGCGTGAAGCCAACGCGAATGGCCATGCCTTCTATCCCACGCCTTTTCCTAGCCCTGATCGCCGTTGTGTGCTTTGGCCTGACCGCCGCACGGGCGCAGCAATCGAATGTCCCGGCGAGCGAACTGGTCAAGCTCACGGTCGCGAATGAGGTGGCGGCGGCGAATCACCCCAATGTTCATCATATGTTCCGCTCGCGCCGGCAAAGCCCAAAAGGTTTGCAGACTCACCTCTATGTCGAAACCAGCCAGGCTCTGGCGGGCATGCTGGTCGCGGTCAACGACCAACCATTGAACGCGCAGCAGCAGCAGGCAGAGAACGATCATCTCGCATGGTTACTGAATAATCCCGAGCAACTGCGCAAGAAAGCCGCTCGCGAAAAGGACGATGAAGACCGCAGTCTCCGCATCGTAAAATCCTTGCCCCAAGCCTTCACCTATGAATATGCGGGCATGGAAAACAGCGCGCCGGGTTTGGGGGAAGCAGACGATCCGCTGGTGAAATTGAAGTTCAAGCCCAACCCCTCTTACAACCCGCCCACTCATGTGGAGCAGGTTCTGACGGGCATGCAAGGCGAGCTGCTGATCGATTCAAAAACCAAGCGTCTGGCGCGCATCGACGGCACATTATTTCAGGAAGTCACTTTCGGCTGGGGGATTCTTGGTCATCTCAATAAGGGCGGTCACTTCGTAGTCCAGCAAGGGGATTTGGGCTTAGGCGATGGAGCGTGGGGGATCACGCGGATGAACTTGAATCTGAGCGGCAAGATCCTCATGTTTAAGAACATCAGCATCGTGTCGAACGAAGTGTTGAGCGATTTTCAGCGCTTGCCGAATCAACTGACGTTCGCACAAGGCGTGAAGATTCTGAAGACGGAAGAACAAAAACTAGCGCACGAGAGCCACGCGCCAGAAGCCACCTTGGCTACCCAGCATCATCCCAGCAACTAATAGGAAATTGTTTTCCCGGAAACCGCCCTGCCCTGCTGGTAAAGCACATCCTTCAAAGTGGCAGCCAGCATTGTCAGGTTCTCTCGCTTCACCCACGCGTCCGCCAATTCTTGCGCCCGGCGCGCCGATCCTGGTTCTTCGGCGAGCAGGATGGTGGGCAATTGCGGTCGAAACCGCTTGATCTCAGCGACGATCACATCAATTTCTGCGCTGTCGCGGTTCTGATCGACGACCACGGCGTCTACCGTGTCAAGATTCGCCAGTTGGATCGCCTCAAATCCGTTGCTCGCATTTAAAACGTCGTATCCCATCCGAGTGAGGTTTCGAGCGCGCAAAAGCAGGGCGGGACGATCAGTTCCAAAGTGAAGAATGGTGGCGCCTTTTTTCTTGCGGACCGTCATGTGGACCTCTGGGAACGGCGAAGGAAGACGCTTCAAGTCCGATCGGCTTGCTGGCGCAAAGCATATGTCCAAAACATATATGTTGTCGGTCCCTTAGCGCACATAGTGCGGACGAATAACGCAGTGAGAGATTTCAGCCTGGCGCACGGTGCAGGAGGGTTTATCTTTTATCCGTCAGGTTCATTTATCCCAGGTTCATTTCCGCAGTGTTTCTTTTCTCACCGTAAGCTTCTCGATCAAATCCGACTTCACCCGGTAGCCAGTACCGGGCTGGTCGCTGATGGCGATCATGCCCTGTGCAGAAACCTCCACTTCGGGGTCGATGATGTCTTCTTTCCAATAGCGCTTGGAGGCGGAGACGTCGCCGGGCAGGCTGAAGTTTTCCTTGGTGGAGAGAGCGATGTTGTGGGCGCGTCCGATGCCGGTCTCGAGCATTCCGCCGCACCACACGGGAATTTTGTAGGCTTCGCAAACGTCGTGGATTTTCAGAGCTTCGGAGAAGCCGCCGACGCGGCCGACTTTAATGTTGATGATGCGGCAGGCTCCGGTTTCAACGGCGAAGGCGGCGCTGCGAGCATTGACGATGGATTCGTCCAGGCAGATTGAAGTGCGAAGTTCTTTCTGCAGCCGCGCGTGGTAGTAGATGTCGTCGTTCCACAGCGGCTGCTCGATCATGAGCAGGTTGAACTGATCGAACTTTCGCAGGTGTTCGACCTGATCGAGCGTGTACGCGGAGTTGGCGTCGCAACTTAACGTGATGTCGGCCCAGCGCGAGCGAATGCGTTCCAGCACATTCACATCCCAGCCGGGCTTGACTTTGACCTTGATGCGGCGGTATCCGGCGGCCAGTTCGATCTGGATTTTCTCCAGCAGTTGCTCGACCGAATCCTGAATGCCAATCGAAACGCCGCACGGAATCTCGCGGCGCGTGCCGCCCAGCAATTTCCACAAGGGCTGCTGCTTCTGCGCGGCTTCGGCGTCCCAGAGTGCATTTTCGAGTGCCGCCTTGGCCATGCGGTGGGCGCGGACCTTGGCGTAAAGAGCCGGGCAATCGCGGGCGGAATCGATTTGCTTGCCGAGCAGCGCGGGGATCAGATACTTGCGTCAGCGTCGGCCAGGCGCTTTCGATCCATTCGCTGCTGTAGAAAGGATCTTCTCCGGCGACGCATTCTCCCCAGCCCTCGACGCCCTCGCAGTGGACGGTGACCAGCAGAATGCGGCGGCTGTAGGTGCGGCCAAAGCTCGTCTCGAAAAAGTGGACGAGCGGCATGTGGATTTCGCGGAGTGTGATGGCTTCAATTTTCATAGGGCAAAGTTTCAAAGTTTCAATGTTTCAAGGTTTCAAGAAGTTTCAAGGTTTCAGACGGTTTCAAGGTTTCACAGAGTTTCAATGAAGCGATGCGGACTTCAAAGGTTCTTCGCATTGAAACCTCTGAAACTCTTGAAACCTTGAAACCTATTCCTGTGCCGCATACGACCAGCTTTCATCCCAGTGTCCGAGCAGAAACTTACCGTTGCCCTCGGCATCGCGCTCGTAGCCCAGCACCGCGAGGCCGTTTTCGAAAGCCCGCAGAAACTGTTCGCGATTGCGCTCCTGCACCTGCTGGGCGCGGCTGCGGGTTTCGGGCGCGGCTTTCCAGTCATAAATCTGCGCCGGCACTTCGATGCTTGACTCGGCAACGACGGACGGCTTTTCTCCCGTCGCCAGCAAGGCTTCTACTCGCTTCGACTTCAGCCACCATTCGGCGATCAGGCGATCGCTGGGCAGCCCTCCCTGCAGCGGCGACGAGGTGATGCCGTACTGGTTGATGTTATAGCGGCGAACGATGGCGCCCAGCTTTTCGATGTTGAGATAAGCGTTCTTGATTTCCAGTGGATCGAAGGTCCACTCGATCAGTTCGATGCCGCGGGCGAGCGCTTCTTCGCGCTGCATCAGTTTGAGCCGGCGGCCGAGGCCGCTGTTGCGATGCTCTTTTCTGCACGGCCAGCATGTGCGAGTGCAGGTAGACGTGCCCGGTGCGGGTGCCGGGAACTGAGAGCGCGAAGCCGACCATGACGTTGCCGTCGAAGGCGCCCATCACCTGGCCTCCGACTTTGTCGGCGACCACGAACATGCGCAGCGGAACCAGTTCCGCGTCGCTGAAATTCCAGACTTCTTTTTGCAGGGCGACGCAGGCGCGGAAGTCTTCGATGCCGTGACAGCGGCGCAGGACGATGGAGTCGGCGGTCATTGGCTCGTCGCTTCCTGCAATGTGGAGGTAGAGCGGAGCTGATGCGCGCGAGATCCCTCGCCCCGCTGGAAAAAACGCGGGGCTTCGGGATGACGCATTCGTTGAGGGTTCAGCGTGTACGGAGCTTCGGGATGACGCCTTCGTTGAGGATTAGGCATCGTCACGCTGGCTTTTCCTCGCGCTTGGCTTGCTGCCACAAGGATTCCAGTTCGTCCATGGAAGCCTGATCGGCGCTGCGGCCGGATTCTTGGAGACGGGCTTCCATCCATTGAAAGCGGCGCTTGAACTTTCGGTTGGTTTTGCGCAGCGCGGATTCGGGATCGACCGAAAGATAGCGCGCGATGTTGACCAGCACGAAGAACAGGTCGCCGACTTCTTCTTCAAGTCGCGCTTGAAGTATTTCAGGGACAGCCGTGCGTCCGGATCCGGCGACGCCGCGGCCCTGGGGACGCGGCCCGGGCGGCGGAAATTCTTCAAGTTCCTCGCGCAGTTCGTCGGTCTCTTCGCTCAGCTTGTCGAACAGGCCTTCGACGTTGGGCCAGTCGAAACCGACGTGCGCAGCCCGCGAACTGAGCTTCGAGGCTTCGAGCAGGGCGGGCATGGCCGAGGAGATTCCCGCCAGCACGGAACTCGGCTCGTCCGGAGTGGATTGTTATTCGCCTCCGCACCAACCCCTTCCCCAGCAATCGCTTGACGCTTCTTTCTCTCTTCGACCTTGATGGCTTCCCAGTTGCGCAAAACTTCGGAAGACGTCTCGGCCTTGACGTCGCCGAACACGTGCGGATGACGGTTGATGAGCTTGGTGGAAAGGCGGTCGAGCACATCGTCGATGGAAAACGAGGACTGCTCTTTCGCCATCTCGGCGTAGAAAAGCACTTGCAGCAGCAGGTCGCCGAGTTCGCCCGCCAGCTCGGGCCAGTCGCGATTGTCGATGGCCTCGAGGACTTCGTAGGTTTCTTCCAGCGTGTAGGGCTTGATGGAATCGAAGGTCTGTTCGCGGTCCCAGGGGCAGCCGCCGGGTGCGCGCAGGCGCTCCATGATCGCGACCGCGCGTTCGAAACGTTCTCCTGTGGTGGACATTCCGGCAACCAATGTAAATGAGCGCGAAGGCGCGAAGCAATGCAGTGAACAAGCGACGCGGGCGGGCCGCCCGCGCCACAGCCGCGGGACGGCGGCGCTACAACGCTGCGCCAACCGCAGACCTAACGAGGGCATCTTAGCTTTACCGCATCCTTCCGCTCATGGGTAGACACACGCACGTTTATCAAGACAATTTTATTAAGGAGAAAAGAAAATGACGACTAGTACTCTTCAAGGAAAGAAAGTAGCGATTCTCGTAACCGATGGATTTGAACAGGTGGAATTACTGGAACCAAGAAAGGCGCTCGACGAAGCGGGCGCAACCACGAAAGTAGTATCTCCCGCGGGCAAGAAAGTCAAAGGATGGAATCACAAAGAGTGGGGCAACGAAGTTCCGGTTGATGTTGCGCTCGATTCGGCCAAGGCCGAGGAATTTGACGCGCTGCTGCTGCCCGGCGGAGTCATGAATCCGGACAATCTGCGTATGGACCCGAAGGCGGTTGACGTTCGTGAAGCACTTCACCGACGCGGGCAAGCCGGTGGCGGCCATTTGCCACGGGCCGTGGACGCTGATCGAAGCTGGCGCAGTCCGCGGCCGCACGATCACTTCCTGGCCTTCGCTGAAGACTGACTTAAAGAATGCGGGCGCGAATTGGGTCGACAAGGAGGTCGTCAGCGACCAGGGCCTGGTAACCAGCCGCAAGCCGGATGACATCCCGGCCTTCAATCGCGAGATGATTCGCTTGTTCGGAGAGGGAGGGAGTCAGACGGGATGGCTTCGCAAAACGGCATAAAGTGTCCCTGCAAAGTTGCACCCGGTCGGGCCCCGGCCGGGTGCAACTCCCTACGAAACCCCTGCTAAATAGGTTACTTCAGGCACCATCCGCGATGAGTTAGGCGAGGAATCAGGTCGACCGGCCGATGTGGACTATCGTGACCTTCATTTCCTTGACTCTGGGGCGCAAAATTAGAGCAGGTTTAAGTGTGCCTGCGACCGTGGCAGCACTCCTGAGAGCCTTCTCGACGTTCTCGCATCTGATTTACATACATGACTTTAGCGATTAAACCTCGACCTAGCGTGGATGGGCAGCATTTCCACGTGGTGGTGATTGGCGGCGGCATCAATGGCGTGGCGCTGGCGCGGGAGTGTGCGCGGGCCGGCAAGCGGACGCTGCTGGTCGAGCAGAACGATTTCGCCTCGGGCGTGACCAGCCGCTCGACGCGGATTATTCACGGCGGCCTGCGCTACCTGGAGCACGGCGAGATTGGGCTGGTGCGGGAGTCGGTGCGCGAGCGCGAGCGGTTGCTTGCGCGAACGGGCGCACCTGGTCCATCCCGTCCACTTCCTGTTTCTGCTGAACGAGCAGAGCCAGCGCAGCGCTATGAAGGTGCGCGCCGGATTATGGCTTTACCAGCGGTTCTCGGGAAGGAAGTCGGGAGCGCTGAGCGAGATGGAACTGAAGCGCGTGGAGCGCGCGCTCGACGCCGGGCACCAGTGGTCGATCTTCAACTACGAAGATGCGCAGTGCGAGTTTCCCGAGCGCCTGGTTGCCGAGTGGATGCTGGAAGCGGCGGAGGCGGGAGCGGTGGTTCGCAATCATTGCGAAGTGCTGGCCGTGGACGTCGCGCAAGGGCGGGCTCGCGGCGTGCTGCTGCGCGACCGCATCACGGGAAAAGACGCACGCGTGGATGCGGGCTGGATTGTGAACTGCACCGGGCCGTGGGCCGACCGCATTTGCCAGCGCTCCGCCGTGCGCACCAGTAAACCAATGCTGGGCGGAGTGCGCGGTTCGCACATCGTTCTGCCGCGGTTCTCCGGGGCGCCGAGCGTTGCGCTTTATACCGAAGCTAGCGACGGCCGCCCGATTTTCGTTCTGCCGTGGAATGAACAGATGCTGGTGGGTACGACTGAAGTGCCCGACACTGGCGATCCGGGACGGACGGCGCCCTCCAACGAAGAAATCGAATACCTGTTGCGCAGCGTGGTGAAATTATTTCCCAAGGCGAAGATTGCGGCGCAGGACATTCAAGTATGCCTTCGCCGGAGTTCGCCCGCTGCCGAACTCGCCGGGGAATAAGGCGTCGGCGGTGACGCGGCGTCATTTTCTGCACGACCACACCGCTGATGGAGCGGCGCGGCTGATCTCGGTGATTGGCGGCAAATTGACCACCGCCGCTTCCCTGGCGCGGGAATGCGCGCGCAAGATCGGCATCGCCGTCGCTGAGCCGACCATGGTTTCGATGGGGCCACAGGGTTCGCTCGATCCTATGCTCGATCAGGAAGCGCTGGAAGTTGCGCGCGCGGGTGCGGTGAGCGAGGAGACGGCGCGCGGCATTATGGAGTGGCATGGCCCGCGCGCCATGGACATTGCCCGCATGGCGCTGGTGAGCGCTGAGTTGCGCGCGCCGATTTGCCCGCATAGTTCGCACATCGTCGCCGAAGTGGTGGAGGCTTACCGCAACGAGTACGCGGTCACGCTGGGCGACGTCCTGCTGCGCCGAGTGCCGGTCGCGCTGGGAGCGTGCTGGTCGGAATCCTGCAGCCGCGAGGCCGCACTGCGCATTGGCGCGGTGCTGGGCTGGAACGAGCAGGACATGGGAGCGAACCTCGAAGCGTTTGAAACGGAGCGCACCGCGTTCTTGAAGAAACCCGCGCGAGGAGCTTCCGCGCTGGAAGCTGCCGCCGACTAACTCACCGACTTTTTCTCGAACTGCCGCAGTCCCACAATCAGCAAGCAGTACGTCAAAGAAAAGCAGCGCCAGAAGCACGGCGGTAATCGGCAAGATGCGCGAACTGCGGAACCAAGGTTGCGCGCAGTCCTTCGCTGGCATAGACCAGCGGATTGATCAGCACGACTTTCTGCAGGATGGGGAAAGTCTTCAGCGCGCTCCACGGATAGTAGGTGCAGCCGAACAAGATCATGGGCGTCATCACCATGCTGAACATCAGGCCGATGTGCTGCTGATCGATGCTGCAGCCCAGGGCCAGTCCTCCGCAGGCGGAGAAGCCTGCGACCAGCAGAATCATCGCGGCGAAAGTCAAGCGGAGAGCCCACGCTGATTTGCACTCCGCGGCCCAGCACCAGCCACGCCAGCGGAATCACCACCAGGCCGGCGACCAGCGCCTGCATCATTCCGGCGATGACTTTCTCGACCGCCAGCCAGCCCACGTCGATGGGCGCGAGCAGGCGGTCTTCGATTTCGCGCGTCCACTGAAATTCCGCGATCAGCGGCATGGCCACCGCCCAGACGCCGGTGAACACCATGCTGATGGCGATGATGCCGGGCAGCAGCAGGCTCTTGTAGGCTTCGGGCATATAGCCGCTGCCGACCATCACCTTGCCGAAGATGAAGACGAACAGCAGCGGCTGCAGAAAGGTCTGCATCAGGAGTTGAATCGCGTTGCGGCGCGCCACATGCGCGTCGCGCGCCAGCATTGCGCAAAAAGTTTTCCAGTTCAATCGCGCAGGCTCCTTCCGGTGTGGTGCAGGAACAGATTTTCCAGGCTGGGTTCGGAGAATGTGCACGTCCGACAGCTCAGCGCCGGAATCCGCGGCCAGAGTCGCGATTTCGGGAATCAGCGAACCGCCGCGATCGGCGTAAACGTCGGCGCCGGTGGTGTCGGCGGCGCGCACTTCGCGCACGCCCGCCAGCGCCTGCAAACGCTGGAGCAGTTCCGGAGTCTGCTTGCCGAAGCGCAGGCGCAGCAGATATCCGCCGGGAATCGACGCCTTCAATTCGGCGGGCGTGCCCAGCGCAATCACGTGGCCGTGATCGACGATGGCCAGGCGCTGGCAGAGCGCGTCGGCCTCTTCCATGTTGTGGGTGGTCAGCAGAACGGTTTTTCCTGCCTGATGGTATTCGCGAATGATCTCCCACAGCAGCATGCGGGTCTGCGGATCGAGTCCGGCGCTGGGCTCGTCGAGAAACAGCACCTGCGGATCGTGCATCATGGCGCGCGCGATCGAGAGCCGCTGCATCATGCCGCCGGAAAAGCCGCGCACCATCTGGTTGGCGCGCTCGGTCAGCTTGAACTTTTCGAGCAACGCATCGGCGCGCTCGTTGCGCAGTTTCGATCCGATTCCGAAATATGCCCCGTGGAAAGTAAGAATCTCGCGCGCGGTCAGGGAAAAATCCAGATTCGGCCGCTGCGGCACCACGCCGATCAGGCGCTTCACCTGCGCCTGTTCTTTCCAGACGTCGTAGTCGCCGATCCAGGCTTGGCCCGCTGTAGGACGCACGCGAGTGGTAAGAACTCCGACCGTGGTCGATTTGCCCGCGCCGTTCGGACCGAGCAGGCCGAAAATTTCTCCGGGAAGAACTTCCAGCGAGAGTCCGTCGAGGGCGGGAATCTGGTTCTTCGGCTGCTTCGCGCCCTTGGCGTCGGCGCGCGCAATGAAGCCTCCGGCAGCGCCCAGCGGCGGAGCGGAGTGATAGATCTTGCGCAGATCCTGGGTACGAATGCCGACAGCCATGGAGAGCGGTCCTCGGTCGGGAAGAAATGGTTTCGGCAGTATATCGCAGAGACCACTCTTGCAAACTTCGGCAAGATGCTACGTCGCGGGCTGCGAGGGCGGCTCGCCCGTGCGAAAGGCTCAGGGCAGGCTCTCGCTACAGCCGGCAGGTTGCCGGCGCTACTTTGCGGCCAGGCTGCGGCACAGCAGGCCTGTGTCGTCGGAGATGATGCCGTCTACTCCAGAATCCGCTAGACGTCTCATGTCGGCTGGCGCATTGACGGTCCAGACTAGGATTTTTTTTTGCGCCGCCTTGAGTTCGCGCAGGAGCGTCGCATCGACGAGTTTGTAATGAGGAATCACAAATTCCACCGGCAGGTCACTCCAGCGGCGAAGTTGAGCTTTGGTTTCGCAGATGAGGCCGAGGGGGACTGTCGGGTTCTGCGCATGCAGTTCGCGCAACACTTGCGGCAGAAATGATGAGACCACGAGTCCGCGACGCGGTGGATACTTCTGCAGCAGCGCAAGCACGATCTTTTCCAGCCCGGCGACTTTGACTTCGATGTCGAGAAAAGCACGGTCCTGATAACGCGCAAGAACGTCTTTCAGTTGCGGCAACGCGGATAGCTGCGCGGCTGCGGCTCGCGCGATTTCGATATTTCCGGTGCGCGGATCGTGGCACACAAGCGGTTGGCCGTCGGCGGTGAGGCGAACGTCGAATTCGAAGCCGTCGCAGCCGTCAGCCAGAGCCTGGTCAAACGATGCCAGCGTATTTTCGGGAATTGACTTGAGGGCGCGCGCGCCGCGGTGACCAAGAAGCAGCGGGCGAGGGCCGGGGCGTTTCATGCGCGGAGGAATCAGTCGAGGTCGAAATCGCGAATCGGTTTGCCGGTGTCGGGCGTTTCTTTGGCCTTGCGCACGGCTTCCTGAAACTTTTTCTCGAGCAGATCGGAAGCGTTTCTTTGGGCTTCGACCGATTGCTGGAAGATCGACTCGCGGCGGCTGTCCTGCTCGCGCATTGCCTTAGCGGCCGCCTCCATGTCGTTGAACATTTTCGGCTTCACGGCGGCGGTGTGAGCGATCACGGCGCGGGTGTCGGTGTCGACCTTGAGCACCGCGTTGCAGCACGGACAAGTCACTTCGAAATTAGAAATCTTTCTTCGCCATTTGAGCGAATGATATCGCAAAAAGGACAGGGGGGACAGGGCGGTTGTCAGTTCTCAGTTCTCAGTTCTCGGTTCTCACTGTTCTCACGTTCGAAAATGAGACGAGGGGAAAGATTACAGTTCTGCATTCGGGCAGACGGTCTCGGATTTTTACTGAGAACTGAGAACCGAGAACTGAGAACTGAAAACTCGGAATCGAGAACTTCTTCAACGCCTGAGTTTGATGGGGAAAATGTGAAGCAGACTGAGCATTTCCCATCCCAGCAGAAAGAGGGAAATTAAGACGACCATTACGGCCATCAGTTCGCCAAAGCTAAGACCGCGGCGAGTAGGCTCAAGGCGGCGGGCGGCAAGGCTGAGAATGTTGAGCGTGGCAAAGCCGAACACTACGGCCCACAGGATGTTGTAAACATCCTCCCGCGAGCCACGGACGAGCGCGGCGACGGCTACAGCCGCGAGCATGGCGGCATAAGCGCGCGCCACCGTGTAGAGCGCGAGCGCCGCTCGCGTGGTGCGGGCGAAGCCCGCAATAGCCGACACTGCTCCGGACAGCACCATGGGTTGAATCAGGCTGTGGCAGCAAACCTACAGGGACTTGAGCCGAAATGATCTTACATCTTTTTCCGCCTGGATTTCAGGGCCAGCACGAGGCGGCGAATGCCGGACGGCAAACTCCAGGAACCTTTTCCCTTGGTTAATATGGATCATGGCAAAATGCCGATTCATCTTCTTCGATGTGGGCAACACGCTGCTGTTTCCGAATCGAGCGCGCATGCTGGCGCCGCTGCCCGAAGAGCGCCATCCCACGCTTGAAGCGTGGCAGGCCTTAGAACGGCGCACCAAGCATGAATTTGATGCGGAATATGCGGGCGGCAAGGTCGATCACAGTTTCTGGTGGACGTTCCACACTTATCTATTGCAGGGATTGAATGCGATGGACGATGGTGTGCGCGATACGCTCGTTGAGAATACACAGAAGTCGGCGAACTGGGATCAGATTCTGCCGGGCACGCAGGATGCGCTGGAGAGGATTCGAGAAGACTACAAGATTGCGGTGATCTCCAACGCCGACGGAAAGATCGACGCCGTGCTGCGGCGATGCGGAATTGTGGATTGCTTTCAGAGCATCACTGACTCAGGGAATGTGGGACACGAAAAGCCGCATCCGGCGATCTTCGAGGCGGCGTTGCGCGAGATGAATGCCGATCCGGCGGACAGCCTGTACGTGGGCGATGTCTACTCTGTCGACTATGTGGGCGCGCGCAAGGCGGGGATGCAGGCGGTTTTGTTTGACGTGGCGGGAGCGTATCGCGAGCGCGAATTTCCGCGTGTGGAGTCGCTCGCCGGTTTGGAAAAGTGGCTGAAGGCCTAGCGAAGGGAGCAAGAAAATGTTCGATACAACACGTTTCGCACTGTTTCTGACGGCGGCGGTGCTGCTGGCAATCGCACCCGGACCGGGAATGCTGTATGTGCTGGCGCGCAGTCTTGCGGGCGGGAGGCGCGAGGGAGTGCTCTCGGCGCTGGGAACATTCCTCGGCGGGATGGTGCATGTGTTTGCAGCGGCGCTGGGAGTGTCGATCATCCTGGCGAAATCGGCGCTGGCATTCGCCACGGTGAAGTATGTGGGCGCGGCTTACCTGTGTTTTCTGGGCGTGCGCATGATTCTCGATGCGCGCAGAGAGAAGGTGAATGCGGCGCAGACGATTGGCGAAGACATTCCTTCGATTGTCAAGCCGGCGCGAAATCCGCTGTGGCAGGGCGTGGCGACGGAGGTGCTCAATCCCAAGACTGCTTTGTTTTTTCTCTCCTTCATTCCGCAGTTCGTGAACCGCGGGAGCGGGCATGTCTTCCTGCAATTCGTGGCGCTGGGAACAATTTCGGTGGTAATGAACACGACGGCGGACCTGATCGTGATTGCCCTGGCGGGGCCTTTGGGAGAACGAATTCGCTCCTCGGCAACGTTCCGGCGCCGGCAAAGAACCGTGACGGGCGCCATCATGATTGGGCTGGGAACGTATCTCGCGACCAGCGAAAGTAAATAGAGATTGCGGCGAAGGCCGTTCCAAATGTCATGAACTCGCTTCAGAAACACTTTTTTCATTTCGTCTGTTGCCTTGCTCTGCTGATTTCGGCTAGTGCGCAAGAGACCGCGCGGATGCCGACGATCGAAGGCGAAAGTTTCGCGGGACAGCGCGTTGTTTTGCCTGACGCTGCCACGGGAAAAGTCGCCGTGCTGGTCCTCGGATTTACCAAGGCTTCCAAAGGGCCGACGACTGCGTGGGCCAATAAACTGCTCGCGGATTTCGGAGCACGACCGGGGTTTGCGCTGTATCAGTTGCCGGTACTCGAGGATGTTCCACGATTCGTACGGGGCATGGTGATTAGCGGGATCAAAAAAGGCGTGCCGGAGGACAAGCGAGATCACTTCGTTCCGATTCTAGAGAAAGAAGCGGAGTTGAAGAAATTCGTGCACTATAACGAAGCGGATGATGCATATGTTGTGGTGCTCGGCCGCTCCGGGAAGAGCCTTGCAATGGGCCATGGCAACGGTCCGAGCGATGCATACTTACGGCCAGGTAAGAATCGCGATTGTTGCGGCGCTCAAACAAAAGTGAAAGTACCACCGCCGCTAAACTTCCAGAATCTGGTGGTCGAAGCAGTCGGGCTGAATGGCGTCGTACAACTGGTGCAGGAGTTCAGGACCGTAGCGCGCCAGGAAGAAAATGCCGCCCACGCCGCGCTCCTGCAGATTTTTATCGGGATATAGCGTCTGACTCAGGGCTTCAGCTTTTCGGTTTATAAGTTCGCTCTTCTGCGCCTCGGCGCGCGCTGCTTGCGAATGCAAGCGTTCCAACTGGTACTCGACTTTCGAGCGGGCGGTTTCCGCGGCATCGACCAGTGTGGGATCAAGTTTTCCTAATTTTTCCTTGATGCTCGACAACTGTGAAGCCAAAGATTTCCTGACGGTCTCGAATGCGGCCTGGAGATCTTGCGGGAGGGCGCGCTCGCCGAGCTGGCGGCGCAAGGCATCGGGGCCGGCGAAAATATCGGGCATGGTAATGTCATACTTCTCGAGCGCGCGCTGAATCTTCGATTCCACAATAGTGGCGGAAAAGCGCGGGATGATCGGCGTAACGCGGCCGAGCAGCGCTTCGTAAACAGCTCCGGCCTGCGCGAAATAGGCGGCCTCCGCGGCGCCGCCCGTATAGGCGAGCGTGGGCAGAAGATAATCCTGCACGATTGGGCGCAACAGAACGTTGGGGCTGAATTGCTCTGGATGCGAACGAATTCGACTGATTAGTTCCGACGAGGAAAGCTTTTCCGCCCCGGCGTCAGCGCCGATTACGAATTCCCTGTCGGCTCCGTTGTGGCGGAGTTGGATGGGAGTGCGAGCGCCGTCCCGCATGGTAAAAAGCAGCACGGAGGACGTCGTGACCTTAACTTGCTGGTGGTAACCGGCGGCCTCAAGGGCTTTTCCACGCTCCAGCAGGGCGGCATCCAGCTCTTCGGCGCGTTCGATGGCAGCGCGAAAAATGGGCTCGGCGACGCGGTCGAGTTCGCCGTCGGAGGCGTCGAGAATAATCACGCCCCACTCCGCGAAGATGCGCGCGTACAGGCGTGCAAAGGCCGTTCCCAGAGATTCACCGGGACGATAGCAGTCGCGCAGAAACTGCGCGGCGGCGGAATCGCCCAGAAGTTTGGTTGCTTGCTCGACGAGCGGAAGAATCTCGTCGCCGAGGCGTACGGCGCTGACCGGAGCGCCAGGAACGTCGTGGCTGGGCGTGGTGAGGACATTGGGCGCGCCGTCGGGGCCAGGAATAGAAACGTGATTCACTTCAGCCAGATCGTGATCATAGGTTGCGAGCCAGAACACGGGGACGGCATCGACGCCCGCTGCGGTCGCTTCTGCGGCGAGTTTGACGGCGGTGAGAGCTTTGTAGATGGCGAACATCGGACCGCCGAACAGTCCGACCTGTTGTCCGGTGACGATGGCAGCCGCGCCTTTACGCAGGCGGTCAAGATTGGCCAGGGTTTGCGGCGAGGCGTCCCAGGACTTGTTTTGACGTTCAAGAATTGAAGTGACCCGCTCACGGCGTGCCGAATCGTAAGAAATTTTTGCGGCTTCTTCTTTCAGCCATTCGCCGAGATGCGGAGATCGTGGATAAAACGGATGTACGCTTGGATGATAAGTAAGAAAGTCGGTGAAAAGGCGAGTGGTGTGCGGGACTTGCGAGAAAGGGAGACAGTGCGCCTTCACCGAAGGTTCTCCTGACAACAGTGCAGCGTTGCCTGTCGCATGGCCGATGGTTGGACGTGTGAGGTCATCGATGGTTAACGAAGGCTAATCAGCATGCAAGTCAACTTAGCTATTGTGACAGAAAACGGCGATGGAATCCCGCTGGCAGCCGTCAGAACCCGCGCCCTAGTTGAGATGCTGGAAACAGCTGAGCGATGCAAGATAATGAGGAGTGGCGGAAGTCGCGGAGCATGAGATCCTTCCCTTCGCCTGCAGAACGGCTCCGGTCAGGATGACGCCAGGAATGATCGAACGGCGCACCGCAAATCGAACTGCGCATTGCGAAAGGAGCGCATGAATTTAGTGACTACCCCTCTGAATATTGTTTTGCCGCTGGAGTTGGAGGGCTCGGTGGTGCGACTGGAGCCGATCCGGCGTGAGCACGCGCGTCTTTTCTGGGAAGTCGCGCAGAACGATGCCGAAGATATTTTTCGTTGGATTCCCTACCCCATGAAGACGCCGGAGGATTTCGAGAGGGTGATTGCCAAGGCGTTTGAAGAGCAGGAACGGGGGGAATCCGTAGTGTTCGCCACAGTGGAGCGCAAATCTCGGCGCGTAATCGGCAGCACGCGATTCATGAATATCGATCGCGCTAATCGACGAGTCGAGATCGGCTCAACCTGGATTGCGCCCGCGTGGCAGCGAACTTCGGTCAATACCGAAGCCAAATATCTGATGCTGCGGCATGCGTTTGAAATGTGGAAATGCATCCGGGTGGAGTTGAAAACGGATGCGCTGAACCAGAAATCGCGCAACGCCATTCTACGCATCGGGGCCAAAGAAGAGGGCACCCTGCGCCGCCATTTGATTACCTGGACCGGCCGGGTGCGCGACACAGTTTACTTCAGCATCCTGGATGACGAGTGGCCGCAGGTGAAGGCGAAGCTGGGAACGACGCTGGCGCGGTAGCGATGTGTGGAGCGGGCACTCCTGCCCGCTTCCTTGCCGGGGCAAAGAGCAGCGGGCAAGAGTGCCCGCTCCACATGATTCTAGGCTTTCGCGGGGGCGCTACTCTCCGCAGACTCAGCGACCAGGTCCGACAGCACGAGCCGAAGATTTCCGGGATTGGTCGCGTAGGCGAGACCGGTGGTCAGATCCACCACGCCTGCGCGGACGAGTTTTTCGATTTCGCCATCGAAATACTGCATACCATCGGTATCGCCATCCATCATGGCTTCCAGAAGCGTCCTGCCATCCTGCTCGCCCTTCTCAATGTATTCTCGCGTGCGCAGGGTGGCCTTGAGAATTTCCACAATTGCTACTCGCCCGTTGCCGTCTCTGCGGGGAATTAAGCGCTGGGAAACGATTGCGCGGAAACTCTTCGCCAGGCGGTTGCGAATGATTTGCTGTTCGCCCATGGGAAATGCGCCAATAATCCGCTCCACCGTTTTCGAGGCGTCAATGGTGTGGAGCGTGGACATGACCAGGTGGCCGGTCTCGGCTGCTTCGAGGGCAATCTCGATGGTCTCTTTGTCTCGCATTTCGCCCACAAGAATGACCTTGGGAGCCTGCCGCAGAGCGGCGCGCAGGGCGAGGGAAAAGCTCGGTGTATCGCTGTGCAACTCTCTCTGGTGAACGATCGATTGCTTGTGGCGGTGCATGAACTCGATGGGATCTTCGATAGTGAGAATGTGATAGGAATGGGTCTCGTTAATGCGGTCGAGCACAGCGGCCAGAGTGGAAGATTTTCCCGATCCTGTAGGCCCGGTCACCAGAACGACTCCATTGCGCAGGTCGGCGATTTCGGCGAGTTGCACAGGCAGGTTCAAGTCAGCCAGCGTAGGGATGATTTGGGGAATCACTCGCATCACGATGGCGTGACTGCCGCGCTGTTGAAAAATGTTTACGCGAAAACGGCAGCGCCCAGGTACGCGATAGGAGATGTCGCACGATCCCTGATGCTGCAAAGATTCGGTCGCCTGTTTGTTGCCCTCGATCAGTTCGTAGGAAATGCGGCGAGTGTCCTCGGGAGTTAGCGGCGGCATTCCGGAGATTTTGACCGGAGTGAGCTTGCCGGAAAGCTCCACCATGGGAAAGCTGCCCGGCGACAGAATCAAATCGCTCACTTTGCTGGAGACGCCGAGCATGGCGAGCAAAAGACCGGGCGTTGGAATCGGCTTGGATACGGTCGCAACAGGTAACGGAGCGGGCTTGGCTGCAGTTTCCACGAAGAGTGCCTCTCTACTGAATAAGATTTTGGTACCAGCCTCGAATCGGCTGAAATGCAGAGTGATTTTTGAAACTGCAGGCGGTTCAACCCAAGTAGCAGTTCATGATGACTTCCCTTCTGTCGATCATGGCTGAGAACTGCGCCGATCGGCAAGATAACTAACGTGCCGGATGTTAAGCCGGTTTTCGTTGTGGGAACGCATCAAGAAAGGGTAGCGTTTCTGGGCCATAACCTGCCCCTCTAGGGTTGGTTCCTGAAACCCCGTACTTTTTCAGAGTATTTTGCGGAGTTTTGCACTGCAAATCGGAATACGAGGGCTGGTTGAGCCATCCAATGAGTCGTGGTTGGTCCGTAAACTTTCAGAGTCGAGGACAAAGCAATGAGCAACGCCAATTCCGCTTACCACAGCAAAGAAATCAAAACCCATTCCGCTTGCGCGCTCTGCGAAGGCGTTTTTGCGCATGAAGCGTGGTGTGCATCGCGCGATCCGAAGGCGTCGTATGCCTATCAGATCATCCTGGACGCGTCCAAGCTGACGCTGTCGGACTCGTTGATTTTGCATTCACTTGGAGTGGCGTGGGCGACACCGGTGCCGACTGCCGTCTAAAACAGCGGTACAGGTGATGGAACCAAAGGGTGACGCCGGGCATCGAATGAATTGACTTCCCCGCTGGGGCAACCTAGTCTGGAAGTAGTTCTTTTGCAAGGCCAACCCACCAGTGGGGGCGTCACGGCTTCGACGGAGATGCTTGCGGCCAAGAGGCATGCCGGGGTGCACACACCCGTAATCGTGGGCAAAATGATAATTGCCAATCAACAGATGGCATACGCAGCCTAACTAGTTTAGGCAGCCGTTCGAGGAGGCTTCGCCCGTGGGCCTCCGAAGGACGTCACACAGCGGGCTGCTCTTCTCGTCTACGTCTGGGGCGAGAGGCTAAGATCACAGGCTAGCGGAACGCGTTTCTTGTCGGTTCTGAGCGCGGGCCGCGAACGTCCTGGGGTAATGCCCAGGGCATGAACACGACTAAGCATGTAGTTCTCTTGACCAGTAACATTTTCGGACGCGGGTTCGACTCCCGCCGCCTCCACCAATTATTCCGTTTAGTTTCAACATAAAACAAATCGTACAACGGCGTTCTCAGGCGCAATGCTTATTTGCGGCGGGCGAGGTAGGCAGGGCGCAGAGTACTCCGGCGATCATCAGCATTAATCTACCGTCTGTCAGTTGGGCGGCCCCAACTTCACACGAGACCTATTGCCATTCGGCAAACGACGGTTAGCCAATCACATTTTCTGCATGAACCTTCGTCCGGTCTTCGGGTATAATCCGCGCCACTCGGTGCGGGCAGGTCGGATCTGCGATCGAGGACAAGCACAGGGAATCGAAAAGGCGCGAGCGGACGCGGAGAGAAGAATAAGCGTTAGATTTTCTTCCCCCATGTTTTCGCTGGCGTCGCCTCGGGGGGCTATGTCGATTATGCGAATCCATCAGCAAGTGAGCGGCACTCAGCATGAGCGGTGGCAGTTCAGTATTCGATTTCGGCAGGGAGCAATGCGCGCGATCGGGCTATTCGCGCTGTTGGCGCTTCTGTCCCAATTGTCGATGGCACAAGCTAGCAGCCAGCTCAACGGCAGCGTCACCGATCCCTCGGGCGCGGCGGTTTCCGGAGCGCAGATCACTTTGACGGAAGTGGCAACCGGTGCTCAGCGGAATGCCACGAGCAACGCGTCGGGGCTCTACCAGTTTCTGGACGTGGCTCCGGGCAACTATCAACTGGTGGCGACGGCCAGCGGTTTTGCAACCTATACGGTGTCGAAGGTGACGCTGGCGGTCAAGTTGCCTTCCACGGTCAACATTAAGTTCCAGGTTACCGGTGGGACGACCAAGGTGACGGTGGAAGCTGAGGCGCCGCTCATCAACCGCACCGACGCGTCGCTGGGCAACGTCATCGAGAACGAGCAGATCGCGGAACTGCCCATTGCCGACCGCAACGTAACTTATTTGCTAAGCCTGCAGCCTGGGGTAGCGTACCTGGGGACGCAAATCAATCAAGAAACGGACACACGCAGCGGCGCAGTCAACGGCGTGCGTAGTGACCAGTCCAACGTGACGTTGGACGGCATTGGGGTCAACGACCAGAACAATGGTTACGCCTTTAGCAGTGTCCTGAATGCTCCGCCCGATTCGGTCGAGGAATTCCGGGTCACCACCGCCAACTCCAATGCCGATACCGGATACTCGAGCGGAGGACAGGTGGCGCTGGTAACCAAGAGCGGAACCAACGCATTTCACGGCTCGGCTTATGAATACAACCGCAACACCATCTTCAGCGCCAATGATCCCTTCTTGAAGAATGCCCAGTTAACCAGCGGCCAGTCCAACACGGCGCCGAAGCTCCTGCGCAACGTATTCGGCGCTACGCTTGGCGGGCCGATCATGAAGAACCGTCTCTTCTTTTTCGCGAACTATGAAGGGCGGCGCGACGCGGAAGGCGAAAGTACTCTGCGAACGGTCCCCAGTCCGACTCTGCGCGCCGGCATCCTGGTGTACTTGTGTGCGGACCCTACCCAGTGTCCAGGAGGGAACGTCACCGGCATCGACAACAAACAATATCCCGTACAGGCCGGCTACAACGGACTCAATTTCAATCAAATCAAGGGCATGGACCCGGAGGGAATCGGCGTAAATCAAGCAGTTCTGACCCTTCTCAACCAGTATCCACGCGGCCAACGAATCCAACGCCGGCGATGGTTCCAACACTCTTGGGTTTCGCTTCTCCCCCAATGTTGACCGCAGTTTCAACACTTACATTACCCGTCTCGATTACCACATCACGTCGAGCGGCTCGGAGACTCTGTTTGCGCGCGGAGAGATGCAAAACTTCAAGGAACCGGGAGTGGAACAATTTCCTGGGGAGCCGGCAACCACGAACTTACTGGATGACAGCAAAGGGGTCACCATCGGACTCACGTCTCTGCTCACTCCCACGCTGATCAATGATTTTCACTGGGGCTTCGTTCGGCAAGGACAGCAGTATGGCGGTACGTCTGTGTATCCGGGTGTTTTTCTGAGTGGGATTGACAGCCTGGTTCCGTTCAGTCGCCCTACGACTGCTTTTGTGCCCGTCAACCAGTTGAGCGACAACTTGAGTTGGACTCACGGAAATCACACGTTTCAGTTCGGTACCGACTTATTTCTGATTCGCAACAACCACCTCAGCTACTTGAATTCGTTCTCGGATGTTCAGACCAACGTGGTCTATCTCAACACCGGAGGCATCGCCAACGCCAACAGCCCTTGGATCCAGGCAACCCTATAAATGGCTACCCCGCGGTGGATAGCAACTTCGGTCCGAATTACGATAACGCGATTGGCATTGCCATGGGTATTTTCTCCGAGGGGGATGGCATTTATAACTACGCGCGCAACGGCACCGCGCTACCCCAGGGCCAGGCGATCAACCGCCGCTATGCGATCAATGACTACGAGTTCTTTGGCTCGGATAGTTGGCGAGTCAACAGCCGCTTAACCGTCTCCTACGGTCTGCGCTGGGTGCTGGAAACTCCGCCTTACGAAACCAACGGCTATCAGGTCGCCCCCTGCGTAGAGGCGGCGAGCGGCGGCTGCACCAAGCAAAACGTTGCCGACTGGTTCAACAAAAGCGCGCAACTGGCTACCGCCGGCCAGCCGGCCAAAAGTGCCGGGGAAATCGGTTTCATCCTGGGTGGGCCCAAGAATAACGGTCCCGGCCTATGGAACTGGGACCACAAGGATTTTTCGCCGCGCATCGCCGTGGCCTGGGCGCCCGATACCGGCGACGGTTGGGTCTCGAAGATTCTGGGCAAGAAGGACGAGTTCACCGTCCGCGGCGGTTACAGCATTATGTACGACCATTTTGGCGTTGCCGTCGTGAACAGCTTTGACCAGAACGGTTCCTTCGGGCTTTCCACACGTCTGGGAAACTCTGCTGGTTCGGTGACGGCCGAAAAACGCCCCCCGCTTTACCTGTCTCATTCCGGGGTCTGGCGGCCAGTCCTGTCTGCCACCGCCGTGCGCGAGTTTAAACGACCCGGGGTGTTTGTTCGGCCCGCCTCCCGCGGGTGGTTTTCCTAATGTGCCCAGCAGCTCTGCCTTCGCTATCAACTGGGGACTCGACCAGTCCGTGAAGACGCCTTATACGCACACATTTAATTTCTCGGTCGCGCGCCAGATCACCTCTCGCTCTTCGATTCAAATCGCCTACGTGGGCAGTGTCGGCCGACGTCTGCCTATGCAAGTAGATATGGGCATGCCCACCAACTTGAACGATCCCTCGAGCAATACCAGATATTTCCAGGCAGCTACCGCGCTCTCGAAGTTGGCTGCTGTTCCCAACCCGCAATCGACAACCGGCGTCGGCACCGACGTCAACTCAATCAAGCCCATTCCTTTTTGGGAGAATCTCTTTCCCGGATGGGCTGGGACAAAGACGCAGAACGCACTTGCGAGCGATAGCCAAACTTGCAATACGGCCAATACTGGCGGCGTACTCCCTGCCAATCCAACGGCCACACAGAATATCTATCAAATCTGGAACTGCTACCCGCATAACGAAACCCTGACTTTGAAATACCTGGATTTGCCGAACAGCATCAACCAGTTCGGTACCGCGCTGCCGAACAGCAAGCTCGGTCCGTACGCCTTCTACCACGACCAGTTCAGTTCGCTCTTTGCGTGGCGGAACATCGGCACCTCCGACTACAACGCGTTGCAGGTGACCTACAACGCCCGATGGGGAACCAACCTGCAAGGGCAGTTCAACTACACGTTTTCGAAATCGTTCGACGAAGCCTCGGCTGCGGCCAGAATCGGTCCGTATGAAGGAACCGGCGGAACGGGCAACGACTTGAACGGCGGCGGTATTGTCATTAATTCGTGGGATCCGTTGGCGCTGCGCGGGCTATCGGATTTCAATGCCTTCCACCAGCTCAATGCGAACCTCGTTTATCAGCTTCCCTTCGGCAAAGGCCAGAGGCTCATGGGAAATGCCAACTCGTTGGTCAACGAACTGGTGGGCGGCTGGCACGTGTCTGGGATTTTCCGCTGGACCAGTGGTTACCCGATTACCATCGACAACGGTTTCACCTGGGCCACTAACTGGAACATCGAGGGCGACGCCGAGCCGAACGGGCCTGCCCCAAAGGCATCCAACCCCAAGAACGTCGTCGTGAATGGTGTAAGCGGGCCAGACATCTTCAAAGATCCGGTAGCGGCTGAGGCAGCGTTCCGACCAGAGTGGCCGGGCGAATCCGGGGTTCGCAACAACGTCATCGGCGATGGCATGTTCAATATCGATACCGGCGTGGGCAAGGTATTCTCGCTCGGTGAGCAGAGACGCCTAGAGTTCAAGTGGGAAGCGTTCAACGCCACCAACTCGGTGCGCTACGACGTACGCGGCGCTCAACCATCGCTCTCCTACGATCCGTCACAGTTCGGCAGATACAACTCAACCCTGACTTCGCCGCGCTTCATGCAGTTCTCCTTGCGCTTGTCATTCTGAGCGTCAGGTGCGCGCTGAGCGTCAGGTGCGCGGCGAGAGCGATAAAGGAACGCCGTCGGTGCGTCTTGATGCACTCTTGGCCTTGTAACGAAGACCTGTATAACGAAGGCCTGTCGGCGGCCGCGCCGGCGGGCTGGCGAATCGCAACGAACCAGGCTGACTGCACCGTTCGTGAAATCCGCGAATAGCTAAGAGTCTTTGTCGAGGTATTCTTCAGGTACGTCGTCCTCGGGTACCTCGTGCGTATGGACTTCTTGCCCGTCATTGTCGTCGGCACGCTCGACACCTGCTACGGCATCGGCTTCGAACGCATTCCCTTCCTCGAGCAATTCGTCAACGCTTTCCGAATCGGCGCCTTCGACGTCACGCAATCCCTGCAGGTCTCCGGACTGACCGGCAGAACCCGGGCCGGTCTCCTGTTTGAACGCCGCGCGCTCCCGAGCGGTTTTCCCTCGAGACGTTTTTTGTCGTGAAGGCTTGGCGGCTTTAACTGCCCTCACACTTTTTTTCTTTGCGGCCTGTTTTTTGGTGGCTCGTTTTTTTTGCGCGCTTCTTGCGGGCTTTGCTTTTTGGCTGGAGGTTCGTTTCGAAGAGGTTCGTTTCGACTTCACCGCTTTTTTGCTTTTTTTCTTGGTAGCCATTTTGGCAGTCTAGCACCGGGAAATGCGGTAACCAACTCCCCGGCCGGTTCAGCGATATCGGCAGCGCCACAATTGTCTGGCCAAATCGACGCAAAGGATCATTCTATGAACTGCGCCAACCTCTTATGGCAGCATGATCGATGGGCTCCGATCTCTAGCAGGGACGCTGGGCCGAGAGACCCGCGGAGCTACATACCTTGAACACCGTAGGCGCGCGCTACGTTCATACGGTTAATTTAAATAGATCAGCCCACAACCTGAATGTGCGGTCTATTCCTCTAAAACCCAAAGCTGTCCAAGTTCTAGAGGAGTTTCACACACATGTCCGTACGGAAAACTATTCTCACCATTCTTCTTTCAGGTTCAGCAACATTAGCGTGGGCAACCACTCCGGTGGTTGTGGTTCAATCGCCGGCGAACGGCGCCAGTGCTGGTTCGCCCGTCAACTTCGTCGCCTCGGCATCGAGTTCGGGGTGTGCGAAGGGCATTGCCGCAATGCGGATTTACACCGCTCCCGGCATAAATGCCTACACCGTCAATGAGAACGCCCTCAACACCAATATCAATCTTCCGCTCGGATCGTACAGTACCGTAGTTCAGGCGTGGGACAACTGCGGTGGCGTGGGCAAAACCACGGTGAACATCAAGGTTTCCAAGATCAATCTTCCGCCCCCGCGATTTCTCTACGCCACTGAATTTCAGGCTGGCCGGATCGCGGAATATGTGGTGAATCCTTTAACCGGCTCAATCAGCCCAACCAGTCAAGGTTCCACGTGGGGACACTGGGGCCCAGTGGACATCGCATCCGACGTGGGCGGGTATCGCCTCTATGTCGTCAATCAGGGTTCTCACGATCTTGACGCGTATTTCATCAACCGCAGCAATGGCAATTTGACGCAGGTTCCGGGCTCGCCGTTTGCGCTGACAGGAATTGGAAGCCGGGTCGTAGTGCACCCCTCGGGAAAGTACGTGTATGCGACCAGCAGTAGTTCGAGTTCGAATGCGGCCATCAGCGCGTTCGCTGTGCAGAGTAATGGTTCGCTCACTCCGGTGCCCGGCAGTCCTTTTTCTGAGGGCTCAGGCACGACCGGCGCCATTGCAATGGATCCTTTGGGAAAATACCTGTTCGCTGCAGTTGGAACTGGCTCCGTCGCGGCATACACCATAGATCAGTACAACGGAGCCTTGACGCAAGTCCCGGGAAGTCCGTTTCCGACTCCGACTTATGCTGGCTGCCAGCAGTTCTGCTACGAAGAGCCCAGCGATCTTCAACTGGACCCGACCGGCAACTATCTTTATGGCGCGCAGGGCGCGCAGCAGGCCATCGACGGATTCAAAGTCGATCGCTCGACGGGGAGCCTGACAGATCTACCCGGTTCGCCGTATCCGGAGGGCACCTACAACACCCCGAGCAATTGTTGCCCTAAAGATCCGACGAGAATTAGCGTCGATCCGAATGGAAAGTTCATTCACGTCGCGGATGACGAGGGCAACGACTTCAGCATTTTCAAGTTGAACGAAGCCAGCGGAGTTCCGACTTTTGAGGCATCGATTGGGAACGTGTCGAACGCCTTTCTGCCGGGACTCTGCGTGCCATACACCGTCAACGTAGATCCTTCTGGAAGTTTCCTTTACAGCGAGGGGATTACGACTTCCGGCTGTAGCGGGTCTGGAAGCAATGCAATGATCGGATATTCAATTAACCAGGGTAATGGCTACCTGTTCTCGGTGCCGGGATCGCCGTTTGCGAATCCCTATGTCCACACCACTACAGACAGCGCGGAAAGGGTGCTGGTTACGAGATAGACGATCGCACACTAACGCCACTCTCGCGGAACGGCGTTGAGCCCGACGCGAGAGTGTTTTTTTTGCGCAGGTCGCATAGCATTGAAGGCGAACAAATGGCGAATATGCTAGGATCGTTTTTGCCATGGCGAGGCGTCCCGATCGCGAGAAGAAAGACCTGCTAAGCGAGAAGGAGCTCACCGAACTTCGGCACAATCTTGCGCACCTCAGCCTGGGCGCGGTGCGGGATTTTTATGATCAGGCCTATCGGGATTGCCGGTTGATTTACAGCCGGCTGCCCAGTGCGCGGCAGATGCAGACGCTGGTGCAGGTATGGAAGCAGCTGCGCAAGTGGAGATGAGCAGACATCGGAGTTCAGGCCGGACCTGTCCGTCATGAATTAAGTGGTAGAGGTTTAGCGTCTGCATTTCGAGGTCGCGTTGCCGCTTAACTTCGTGCCATCAGCTTTTCAATTCTGATGGGCAACTCGCGCACGCGGACTCCGGTGGCGTGGTATGTGGCCGAGGCTAAGGCGGACGCGCAGCCCGTCAGGCCGATCTCGCCGATTCCGCGCGCGCCGTATTCATTCATGATCGTGTCGGGATAATCGAGGAAGATGCACTCGACGTTGGGGACATCGGCGTTCACGGCGACCATGTAGTCGGCGAAGTTATTGTTGATGGGATGGCCGGTACGCTGGTCGTAAACGGCTTCCTCGAAGATGCCCATACCAATTCCCATGGTGACGGAGCCCATGATCTGATTGCGCGCGGTTTTTAGGTTGATCATGCGGCCGCCATCGATCACCGAGAGCCAGCGGGTGACGCGCAGGCGCACGATCTCCGGATCGTACGAGACTTCGCAGAAGTGCGCGCCGAAAGAATGGGTGGAATAGTTTTTCTGTTCAGGCGTGCCGTCGGTTTTGGCGTGGCCATCCAGGCCCACTAGCTTTGCCGATGTCAGTATCTGCTGGAACGGGATCCCGCTTTCTGGAGACTTGTTCTGGTCGTGCACGCGGCCGGCGGTCATCTTTAAGCTTTTGGGATCAACCTTTTCGAAGGGAGAGCCCGGAGTTTTGGCGGCGGCCTTCAATACGGCTTGGACGGCGCTCTCAGTCGCCTTCACGATGGCGGGAATCACGGTGGAGGTGGCCGAGGATCCGCCGGAAGTTGGACCGGGAGGAAGAGCGCTATCGCCCAGATCAACTTTGATTTTTTCGAGAGGCATGCCCGTTTTGTCGGAAATAATTTCGGCGAATATCGTGTACGTTCCGGTTCCAATGTCTTGCGTAGCGCAGGAGGCGCGCGCGGTTCCGTCGGCGAGCAGGCGCACGCGGACTTCGGCACCGCGCTGATGCGCGGGCCAGGTGCACGTAGCCATTCCCCAGCCTAAGATTTCTCCGTTCTTCGTCATGGAACCGACCTTGGGATTGCGCTTGCTCCATCCGAAGCGCTCGGCGCCCTGCTGATAGGCCTCGCGGAGATGCTTGCTGGACCAGGGGTGGCCCGAACTTTCGTCGGTCTCGGCGTAATTGCGCAAGCGCATTTCGAGCGGATCGATATTCAGTTTCTCGGCCAACTCGTCGAGCGCGGACTCGATGGCGAATAAAGCGGGCGTGCGTCCGGGTCCGCGCATGGGAGTGGGCGTCCCGGTATTGAGCGAGACCTGGTGCTGCAGGCCGGTGACATTCGGGCAACTGTAGAGCATGGCCGTGGCATCGACGCAGTCTTCCAGAAAATCGTCAACCTGCGACGAACTTTGCAAAACATCATTCGCAAACGCGAGCAGCTTGCCGTCTTTGCCGGCGCCGATGCGGATTCGCTGTTGAATGGTGGGACGATGGCCGACTGCGGTGAACATCAACTGGCGCGGCACGGCGACCTTGACTGGCCGCTTCACCCGGCGGGCGGCCATCGCCGCCATCCAGGAGTGCGGCCAGGGAAAAAGCTTCGATCCGAAACCAGATCCGATAAACGGAGAAAGAATCTGGATCGATTCTGGCGGCATGCCCAACACCTGGGAGGCGACGTTGTGATGATTCACCACTCCCTGGCTGCTTTCGTACAGAGTGAATTTATCTTTTTCTTCGTCCCAAATGGCGATGGTGCCGTGCATCTCCATGGGATTGTGAACTTCGACGGGAGTGATGTAAGTTTCGTCGAGTTTGACTTCCGCCTGCTGAAACGCTGAATCGAAATCGCCGCGACTATAGTTGGCATTGGCCTTGGACTGCTTTTCGCCATCGGCTAAGCGGACCGCGGGCGGCTTCGCGTCGTATTCCGCGCGCACATGGGAGGCGGCATCCTGAGCCTGCTCGAAGGTTTCGGCGATAACCAGAGCTACGTATTGTCCGTAGTAGTAAATATTTTCGTCCTCGAACGGAGGCCGGCTCTCGCCGGGACGGCTGGATTCTTCGAGCGATCCGGCGGGGCGATAGAGCTTGTCGGTGTTGCCGTGATGCAGGATGGCCAGCACTCCAGGCATTTTCTCGGACTCGGCGAAGTCGATGTGCTTGATTTTTCCGCGGGCAATCGTGCTGGCGACGGCTACGCCGTACGCGACGTTTTCGACCGGATGTTCCAGAGTGTAGGTGGCGCGTCCGGTGACTTTCAGCTTGCCGTCGATGCGCGTGACCGGTTGGCCGATGGGTGTGGTGCTCATGTATTTCTCCCTAATGTCTTTTGAGGCTATGCTGCCTGTGTCGCCACTTTCAGAGCGCGGGTCAGCGTGCGCTTCGCGAGTTCGACTTTGAATGCGTTGTCGTGCAGCGGCTTCGCGCCCTGGAGCGCAGCCTCAGCAGCGGCGCGGAAATTGTTTTCGCTGGCCTCGCGGCCCTCCAGGGACTGCTCGGCTTCCTTGGATCTCCAAGGCTTTGTGCCGACGCCGCCCAGGGCAATTCGGATTCGCTGCACCGTGCGGCCTTGCATTTGCGCCACGACCGCCGCCGAGGCCAAGGCAAATTCATACGAGGCGCGATCGCGGCGCTTCAAATAATAGGAGCGAGTGCCGGAGGCGAGCGCGGGCAGCGTGACGTGCGTGATCAGGTCGCCGGGTTGCAGGACATTCTCGCGATTCGGCGTCGAACCCGGGCACAAGATAGAAATCATTGAGGGGAACGGCGCGCTCGCCCTTGGCTCCGCGAATGTGCACGGTGGCTTCAAGAGCCATCATGGCGACGGCCATATCCGAGGGATGAGTCGCAATGCAATGTTCGCTGGTGCCAAGCACAGCATGAATGCGGTTGAAGCCGTCGATGGCCGCGCAACCGGATCCCGGGTCGCGCTTGTTGCAGGCGTACGCCGTGTCGCGGAAGTAATAGCAACGCGTGCGCTGCAGCAGGTTGCCGCCGGTCGTGGCCATATTACGAAGCTGCGGAGAGGCACCGGACAGCAACGCCTGGGAAAGCACGGGGTACTGTTGCTGAACGGCGGCGTCGTGAGCCAGATCGCTGTTGCGGACCATGGCCCCGATCCGGAGCCCGCCTGCCGGCATTTTTTCGACTTTGTCGAGCGAGAGAGAGTTGATGTCGATCAGCGTAGTGGGCCGCTCTACGTTGAGTTTCATCAAGTCGATCAGCGTGGTGCCGCCGGCTACGAATTTCGTATGGGGCGCTGAGGAGACGCTCGAGCGCGCCTTCAATGTCACGGACTTTCTTGTATTGGAATGCGTGCATGCGTTCTCCTTACGAGCGCTTCCGCGCTTCTTGCACCGCCGCGATGATGTTGGGATACGCGCCGCAGCGACAGATGTTGCCGCTCATGCACTCGCGGACGGAGTCGTCATCTTCGCCGCAAGGCTCTTTCAGCAACGCCGCCGCCGACATGATTTGGCCGGACGTGCAGTAGCCGCACTGGAATCCGTCGTGTTCCAAGAATGCGGCTTGCACGGGATGCAGTTCGCCGTTCGTGGCCAAACCTTCGATGGTGGTGATGCGGTCGCCCTGATGCATGACGGCAAAGGTTAGGCAGGAATTCACGCGGCGTCCGTTGACGTGCACCGTGCAGGCGCCGCATTGACCGTGGTCGCATCCTTTTTTCGTGCCGAACAGGTGAAGGCGTTCGCGCAGCGTGTCGAGCAGCGTGACTCGAGGTTCGAGCTTGAGGCGATAGTCGCGACCGTTGACGTTGAGCACGATCGGCACCGGCGGAACGCTTCCGGCGGGCGCGACCGGAGGTGCGGGCGAGGTTTCGACCTGCGCCGCCGAAATGGTTTGGAGCAGAGGCGCGGTAGAAACTGCAATTCCTCCGGCGCTCAAGCGGGTCAGGAACGAACGCCGCGTAACGCCGCTGGCTTCGGTCTGCGATTTTACGCGTTCTTGTGCAGGCTCCGAGCTCGGCCCTGCTGGGAGTTTTTTGTTCGACATTGTCTTCACCCACTTGCGCGGTTTAGTTGCGGTAAAAAAGTCCTGATCGTTGGGCGTTAGATTCAGGCAAGATCGTTGGGGTTGGCGAAGTAGCGATATTGAAAATATTTCTCTGTTACACTGGCGCGCATGAGCCCGACGAATCGAAGACAATTTCTTGAGCAGTGCGGCAAAGCTGTGGCAGCGGCGTGGATGTTGCCCTCAGTTGCGGGAGCGGAAGCAGGTTCTGCCCCGTCGGTGCAATTCCCTACCGATCCACGGGCACGGGTGTCGGTCGCGGCTTATCCTTTTCGTGAATTTATCGTGGGCTGGAAAGGGTGGGACGGAAAATCCCCCAGCACGGTGCCGGTGGCGCAGCAGATGGAATTAAAGGATTTTGCGGCGCACGTCGCCGAAAAGTTCAATGTTCACTGCATCGAACCGTGGAGCCGAGTTTTCCCGTCGACAGAAGCGAAATATCTGGAGCAGTTCCGCGCGGCCGTGGCGAGGGCTCACTCTTCGATTGTGGACATCGCGGTGGACGAACAACACAGCCAGTATTCGCCGGACGCTGCCGAGCGCGCAGCGATCTGTGGTCTCGAGCAAAAAGTGGGTGGACGTAGGCGCGGCGCTGGGCTCTCCCAGCATTCGCGTCCATGTGCAAGGCGCCAGGGATGTGAAGCCGAACGTTGAACGGGCGGCCGACACACTGGCCCATGTGGCCGACTATGGTGCGAAAAAGAATGTCGTCGTTCATCTGGAGAATGACGATGCGGTGAGTGAAGACCCGTTTTTTATCGTGCAAGTCATCGAGAAGGTGAATAGCCCATGGCTGCGCGCTCTGCCGGATTTTGGCAATACGCTGAACACGCACGACGACGATTACAACTATCGGGCCGTCGATGCGATGTTTGCGCATGCTTATGGCATTTGCCACGTGAAGGACGGCGAGGTTGACGAACAAGGAAAACCTACGCATGTAGACCTGGGGCGCACGTTTGCCATTCTGAAAAAACGCGGCTACAAGGGATATTGTTCGATTGAGTACGACGCGCCGGGCGATCCTTATAAGCCTACAGCGGAGCTGGTGCAGAAGACGATTGAGTTCCTTTCGTAGCGGGAAAAGCAGATTCCTCGCTTCGCTCGGAATGACAATTCTGAGTTGAGCACAAACTACTACGGAGAACATGATGGCGGGACAAGGCGTTCGACGACGGGAAGTGTTGCAGATTCTGGGAACGGCCGCGGCGGCGGCGCAGTTTCCGGGATTCAGCAAGTGGGCATTCGCCTGCGGGCACGTCGGCAATGCGGCGTTGCAGATCAAGCCTGCGATTTATCGTCCGCAATTCTTCACGCCAGCGGAATACAGCATGGTGGAGCGTTTGGCGGAGATCATCATTCCTAACGACGGCACTCCGGGCGCGAAAGAAGCGGGTGTGGCGGAGTTTATTGATTTCATGGTCTGCGAGCGATCCGGATGCGCAGTATGCGTTTCGCACGGGACTGACATGGCTGAACGCAGACGCGCAACAGACAAAATGGCAAACGATTTATCGAACTGACACCGGAACAACAAGCTTCCCTGCTGGAACCGTTGGGATTCAAAAAGAAGGCGCGCGCCGGCGACGAGACTGGCCAGCACTTCTTCCGCATGATGCGCGAATACACAGTCACCGGCTTCTACACCAGCGAAATCGGCTACAAAGAACTGGATAATCCGGCTCTGAAGTTTTATGCCGAGTCGCCGGAATGCCCGCATCACGACGATCCCGAGCACGCGCATGTTGCGCGTTCGTAAATTAGCCGTTCGTCGTTAGTCGTTGATCGTTAGCTGCGGTCGGCTAAGAAATGCTTCGCTGTCAACAAATGACTAACGACCAACGACGCTTTTGATTTGAGAACATCATGACTAAACAGATCTACGACGTCATCGTGATTGGAACCGGCGCGGGTGGCGGCATGGCGATCAAGACGCTGTGCGAGGCGGGCCTGAAGGTGTGTGCGATCAACGCTGGGCGGCGACTCGATCCGGAAAAAGATTTTCGTTACCACCGCATGCCCTGGGACATGAAATATCGCGGGCTCGACGATCCCAAGCGGCAAAGCGAATCGTTCGGTTACATGGACAACGAGTACACCAAGGCGGCGTGGGACCATGAGATTCCGTTCACGGTCGCTCCCGGAACGAAGTGGATGTGGCCGCGTTGCAATGCAGTCGGGGGCAAGACGAACTTCTGGGGGCGGAGTTCGGCGCGCTTCGGCGACATCGACTTTCGCGCGGCGTCGCTCGACGGTTATGACGTGGATTGGCCGGTTACGTACGAAGAGATCAGCCCGTTCTATACGCGCGTCGAGAAAATGATCGGCGTGGCGAGTACGGTGCAGAACCGGCCCAGCAATCCGGATGGTTCGTATTTGCCGCCGTTCAAGTTTCGTTGCCTCGATTTCATTCTGCAAGCAGGCTGCAACAAGATCGGCGTACCGTACTTGCCCGATCGTTGCGCGCAGCTCACGCAACCGCACGAAGGACATCCGGCATGCCATTTTTGCGGCGAGTGTACGACCGGGTGCGATGTTGGCGCATTTTTTTCCACGCCATATTTTCTGCTGCCGAAGGCGGAGGCGACGAAGAACCTGGAGTTGCGCACGAACGCGCTGGCGAAAAATGTTCTGGTGGATGAGAAGGGGCATGCGGCAGGTGTGGCGTATATCGATCGCAAGACGAAGCAGGAAGTGGAAGTATACGGACGCGCAGTCGTGGTCGCCGCGTGGTGCATTGAATCCTCGAGGATCATGCTGAATTCGAAGTCGCGGCAGTGGCCCAACGGAATTGCCAATTCGAGCGGCCAGGTGGGGCGCAATCTTTGCGATCATTTGTATGGCGAACCGGCGCGTGGATATCTGCCGCAATTACTCGGCCAGCCAAGCTTTCCCGATCACGTTGCGGACAGCACGATTGCCTGGATGCCGCGCTGGCAGAATTTGAAGGATCCGCACGAAGAGAAATTCATTCGCGGATATTCGATTTATCCGGACGGCGGATGCACCGAATTTCCATGGTTCGCCCGCGATCTGGATGGGTTCGGATCGTCATTCAAGCGCGAAATCAAAAGGCGGTATCCGGCTCCTGTGAGCTTCGAAATTCAGGCGCCGTCGTTGCGGTCAGATACAAATTTTATGGATCTCGATCCGGAGGTAAAGGATCCTTATGGCATTCCCGTCGCGCGCATGCACTTCGAGTGGGACGAGAATGTGCTGAAGATGTGGGAGCACTCCAAACAGGTATGCGCCGAGGTGCTGCGCGCGGCGGGCGGAGTGCTTGAGGGTTCGGGCGAAGATCCGGAGATTCCGGGCTGGAGCCTGCATGAAACGGGCACCTGCCGCATGGGAAATGATCCGAAGAAGTTTGTGACCAACCGATTCGGGCAGACGCACGATGTACCTAACTTATATGTGTGCGATGCCAGCGTATTTCTGAATTGCACCGACAAGACCACGACGATCAGCATCCTGGCCTTTTCGTTGCGCACGTCGGAATATTTGATTGAAAATTTCCGGCGCGGCGACCACAAGGCATGACACCTGAACGGCAGCATGAAGCGCGTTCCTTTCATCAGAGCGGCGCCGAATCTATTGCATAGCGGCAAATTCGAAGTGTGAATGATTCGTGTTTTGTTCGCCTCATCAGGTTAAGTTTTGTGGTAAATCTAAGGCATGCGAAAAGCGGTCAATCATTTGAAGAAGGCCGATCCGGTTCTGCGCGCGATTATTGAACGCGTGGGGCCGTGCCGAATGGAATTTGCCCTGCCGGAGTTTTGCAGCCTTGCCGAGGCGATCGTTTACCAGCAACTGAACGGCAGAGCTGCGGTCACGATCTTCAATCGGTTCGCGGCACTCGCGGGAGATCCGGTCACTCCACAGGGCATTCTCAAACTGAGCGATGAACAGTTGCGCGGCGTTGGGCTGTCAAAGCAGAAATCAGCGTATCTCAAAGATCTGGCCGCGAAGGCGGCATCCGGGTTGCTCGACTTTACGCGACTGCATAAGTTGACCGACGAAGAGGTCATTCAGCATTTGACGCAGGTAAAGGGCGTTGGAGTTTGGACCGCGCACATGTTCCTGATGTTTTCGTTGCAGCGTCCGAATGTGCTGCCCACAGGTGACTACGGAGTACAGGTAGCGATGCGAAAGCACTACAAGAAACGCAAACTGCCCAAGCCGAAGGATATGGAGAAAATTGCGAAAGCTTGGGAACCATATCGCAGCGTGGCGTGCTGGTACATGTGGAGAAGCCTGGACATCAAAACCGTCTAACCACAGAGGACACAGGGAAACACAGAGGAAAGGCCAGGTCCTGGCTTGCCTCTGTGTTCCTCTGTGCCCTCTGTGGTTAAATGGAGTTCGATGGCTGACGCGAAAATCCGTGTGCTGGTAGCCAAGCCCGGGCTCGACGGGCACGATCGCGGGGCGAAAGTCATCGCTCGCGCGTTGCGCGATGCGGGCATGGAAGTGATCTACACTGGGCTGCGGCAGACGCCGGAGATGATCGTGACCGCGGCTCTGCAGGAAGATGTGCAGGTGATCGGGCTCTCGATTCTTTCCGGCGCGCACAACGCGATCGTGCCCCGCGTGATGGACTTGCTTAAGCAGAACAAGATGGACGATGTGATCGTGATCGTGGGAGGCATCATTCCCAATCAGGATATCGATGGCCTGAAGAAGATTGGCGTAGCCGCGATTTTCCAGCCGGGCACGGCGATGGACGAGATTGTTCAGTTCATCCGCGCACACGTAAAAGGGCCCGGCGTGCCGGCGGCGGGCTGATGTCTGCGATCAACGGCTCGCGCGCTCGCGAACTCCTCTCGAAAACTATTGGACCGGCACCGTGGTACTGGAAGACATTTCCCGCGTTTCCTCTCGGTAGCCGGGCAGCCTTTCGTCTGGACTCATCACGGCGAGCAGGGACCAATCGCGCACCTCGTAACTCTCGGCTTGCAGCAGGAACCAGACAAGGCTCGCCTTGCGCTGAATACTTATTGCCGGCCATTTCTCGTGCCTCCGCATTTCATCGGCATCTGGTGTCCGGAGGGGCGCAACATTCGTCTCACCTGCTTCGATCCCGACCAGTTGAAAGCATTTGATCTGGCCGAAGTCGCGGGCTGGTTCAAAGCGTCGTCAGACCGCATTTACTCGGCGACCGCGCCGGTGGCGGACTTTGAGGTGCCGCTGACTCTTTCGCCGGGCACGCACAAAATCGAGGTGCCTGCGGAGCTGGCGACCATGGACGAATTGATTGTTCCTACCAGCTATAAGGCGATGTCGAACGACGATCCCGCATTTGCGCTCTTTGTTTTTTATCCTGCACGCAGGACTGGTGGAGGTCTTGCCGCAGAAGTGGTTTACCTCGGCGCAATACCGTGTGGGGCAGCAATGGATCACGCGCGCCACCCGCGATCCGGAGTCGCAACGCATCGTCGGCGAATGCTTCGGCGTGGGAACGTTTCTGCTGGAGGAAGATGGCTGCCGGCTGGCGGAATGGGTTTCTAGAACGACTACCTAGATCGAACCCTCATGACAGCGCGCCGCAACGAGCCAGATTTCACGCTGGGACATGATGGCGGCATTCTTTTTTTGACTCTCGTGTCCAAGGACAAGATGAACCGCCTGACACGGCGGAAGATCATTGCTCTCAAAGAAGAGATTGAGGGCTTTTACAGTTCGAGTGCTCCAGTGCTCCCCCTTGTTATCTCCGGCGATCCCATTTTTTCGGCGGGCGCGGACTTGCAGGAAATTTCTCAACTCAATGGGCCTGATGCGTGCGAATTCGCCAAGTTGGGCCAGATGTTGATGGAAGCGATCGATCACTTCCCTGCTCCGGTGTACGCCGCCATCGACGGATACTGCATGGGAGGCGGGCTCGATCTGGCGCTTGGCGTGCCATTATCGAATTGCTTCTCCGCAGGCGCGTGTTTGGACATCGCGGGGCGGCTCTGGGGCTGATCACAGGCTGGGGCGGCACACAGCGTTTGCCACGCCTGATTGGCAAAGGACGCGCGTTGGAGATGTTTGTGGCGGCGGAAAAAATCACAGCCGCTCAGGCGTTGCAAATCGGCTTGGTGGATGCGATTTCTGACGATCCCGTCGCGGAGGCGGTCCGACGCATTCGCCAGCAACCTTGAACGCTTCTTTCATTCGATAGGGATTGGCCTGCATTGCGCGCCCAGGCCGCGTGGTATACCGTAATCAGTCCGCGTCTCATTTTGTCGAACCCATGGCGAACCGTAACGAATCTCCCACGACCGAACTCGTCGGCACCAGAGAACGTGCTGACGACGAAGATCGATCCAACCTCGGCGCGCTTCGAAGCCAACATGCGCTTTCTGGCGGACCTGATGTCGCAGGTGCGCAATGAAGGCGAAAAGATTTGCGAGGGCGGCGGCGCCAAGGCCATTGAAAACCAGCATGCCAAAGGGCGACTGACCGCGCGCGAACGTATCGCGATTGCTCGCCGATCCGGGAACATTCTTCGAACTTGGGTCTTTATGCCGCACACGGCATGTACGAGGAATGGGGCGGCGCGCCGGCGGCGGGCGTGATCACCGGACTGGCGCGCATTGCAGACGCCGCATGGTGATGATCATTGCCAACGACGCCACGGTGAAGGCTGGCGCGTTTTTCCCGATGACGTCGAAGAAAGTGATTCGCGCGCAGAATATCGCCATCGAGAATCGTATTCCCACGATTTATCTGGTCGATTCCGCCGGAGTGTTTCTTGCCGCTGCAGGAAGATGTGTTTCCCGACACCGACGATTTCGGGCGCGTGTTTCGCAACAACGCGGTGATGTCGGCGATGGGCATTCCGCAGATTGCCGCCATCATGGGCATGTGCGTGGCTGGCGGCGGATATCTGCCGGTGATGTGCGATCACGTGCTGATGACCGACGGCAGCGGATTGTTTCTGGCGGGACCGGCGCTGGTGCAGGCGGCGATCGGGCAAAAAGTTTCGGCGGAAGAACTGGGCGGCGCGGCGATGCACTCGGCGATCAGCGGCACGGTCGATTTTCGCGAGCCCAATGACGAGGCTTGCATCGCGCGCATTCGCTCGATCGTCGAGAAGTGGGGATACCGGCGGCTCTCGCCGTGGGACCGCAAGAAGCCGGTGGAGCCGGAACTGGCGGCGGAGGAAATTTACGGCATCTACGATTCGTCGCCGGCGCGGCCTTATGACATGAAGGAAGTGCTGGCGCGGGTGGTCGATGGCAGCCGCTTCGACGAGTACAAGCCGGAGTATGGCAAGACGCTGATCTGCGGCTACGCGCGCATCGGCGGCTTTGCGGTGGGCATTGTCGCCAACCAGAAACTGCACGCGCAGCAGACCGATCATGAAGGCCACAAGCGCGTCGAGTTTGGCGGCGTGATCTACACCGAGTCGGCGGAGAAGGCTGCGCGCTTCATCATGGACTGCAACCAGAATCTGATTCCGCTGATCTTTTTTCACGACGTGAATGGATTCATGGTGGGACGCGATGCGGAGTGGAGCGGCATCATCAAGGCGGGCGCGAAGATGGTGAATGCGGTTTCGAATTCCGTGGTGCCGAAGATTACGGTGATCGTGGGCGGATCGTTCGGCGCCGGGCACTATGCGATGTGCGGGAAGGCGTACGATCCGCGATTCGTGTTTGCCTGGCCGACGGCGCGCTACGCGGTGATGAGCGGCGATTCGGCGGCTGGAACGCTGGTTGAGATCAAAGTCAAGCAACTGGAGCGTGGCGGCAAAAAGTTGAGCGACGAAGAGAAGAAAAGAACTGTATGAGTCGGTGAAGCGAACCTACGACGAGCAGACCGATCCGCGCTACGGCGCGGCGCGGCTGTGGATCGATAAAATCATCGATCCCATCGAGACGCGGGATGCGATCACGCAGGCGCTGGAAGCCGCAGCGCTGAATCCGGACGTGGCCGAGTTCAAGGTGGGAGTGCTGCAAACATAACTTTGCCACGGATTTGCACGGATTAACACGGATTAGAAACAATCAACATGACTTCTTGATCCGTGGGAATCCGTGTTTATCCGTGGCCCGGGATCTTATGGGCGACATTGTCAAACTGATTGAGTGTCCGCGCGATGCCTGGCAGGGGCTGCAAGGGGCTGATTCCTGCGGACTTGAAGGCTGATTACCTGAAGGCATTGATCAGCGCGGGCTTCAAGCACATTGACGCGGTGTCGTTCGTGTCGCCGAAGGCGGTGCCGCAGATGGCCGATTCGGAAGAGGTTTTGAAGGAACTCGATCCGCCCGATGACGTGGAGATTATCGGTATTGTGGTGAATGAAAACGGCGCTCAGCGGGCGATTGCGACCAAGGCGGTTTCGACGCTGGGATTTCCTTATTCGATTTCGGAGACGTTCCTGCGCAAGAATCAGAATCAGTCGCCCGAGGATGCGCTCGAAGAACTGGAGAAGATTCAGAAGAAGGCCGACGACGCGGGTCTCGACGTTGTGGTTTATATCTCGATGGCGTTCGGGAATCCCTATGGCGATTTGTGGAATCCTGACGAAGTGATCGAGGCCATCTCGCTGATGGAAGTGGATAATTTGCGGATGATTTCGCTGGCTGACACAGTCGGCATGGCGACTCCGCAGCAGGTCGAGCGACTTGGTCGGCGCGGTGATGGCGAAGTACGACTATCTGGAGATTGGCGTGCACTTGCACAGCCGTCCTGAGCAGGCCGCGGAAAAGATTCTTGCGGCGTATGACGCGGGTTGCCGCCGTTTTGACTCGGCGTTGGGCGGCCTGGGCGGGTGTCCTTTTGCGCAGGATGCGTTGGTTGGCAATATCCCGACGGAGAAAGTGATCGAGACGCTTCACGCAGCGCGGTGCGGAGTTGCCACAGCTGAAGCCACTGGATTCTCTGCTGAAGGCAACAGCGGGAATCGGCGCGCAAGATTTTCCAGTGCGCACGCGGCTGATTGAGTCAGCCACGGATTAGCACGGATCACGATACAAATAGTTGGTGTCTTGATCCGTGAGAATCCGTGAAATCCGTGGCAGGTTTTCGAATATGACTTACAAAACGATACAACTCGCTTACGAAGGCGGCGTGGCGACGATCACGCTGAACCGTCCCGAGAAGCGCAACGCAATCAGCTTCGAACTGATTGATGATCTGCTGCGCGCGCTGATGAGGTCGCGAAGTCGGAGGCGATCGTCCTGATTCTCACCGGCGCGGGAAAGGCATTTTGCTCCGGGATGGACCTGGACAATCTGAAGGCGCTGCTGGGCCGAATCGCCGGAGCAGAATCTGCAGGATTCGCAGACCATGGTCCAGCTGTTCCGGTCGCTGTATGAGTTCCCCAAAGTAACGATTGCTGCGGTGAACGGCGCGGCCATCGCTGGCGGAACTGGTCTGGCGCTGCTGTGCGACTTCACGCTGGCGGTTCCGGAAGCGAAGTTTGGATATACCGAAGTGCGCATCGGATTTGTGCCCGCAATTGTTTCCACCTTTCTGTTGCGGCAGGTGGGCGAAAAGCAGGCACGCGATCTTTTGCTGACGGGAAGGATTTTCGAGGCGGAAGAAGCGGCGCGGATGGGACTGGTCAGCGAGATCGTGCCAGCGGACAATCTGCTGGCGCGCGCCCGTGAATTGGCCGCGCTGCTGATGGAGAACAGTGCGGCCTCGTTGCGCGCGACCAAGCAACTGCTCACCGATCATGCCCGCCAGGAACTCGACGCCCAGATTGAAGCGGCCGTGCGCGAGAATGCCGCGATTCGCACCACTGCGGATTTCCGCGAAGGGATCTCTTCATTTCTCGAAAAGCGCAAACCGGTGTGGACGGGTAAATGAGATCCAAGAAATCACCACGCATTCCATGAGACACGGCTGCGCGTGCGCTACGCCGAAACCGACCAGATGGGCGTCGTCTACCATTCGAACCATCTGATCTGGTTCGAGGTGGGGCGCGTGGAACTCATGCGGGAGATGGGCTTTTCCTATCGTGACATGGAGCGCGAGGACGGACGTTTCATCGCGGTTGCCGAAGTGAAGTGCCGCTACCGCGCTCCGGTATATTACGACGAAGAAGTTGCTGGTGCGGACCCGCCTGAAGGCGGTGCGCGAGTCGGTCGTCGTTTTCAGTTACGAACTGGTACGCGCTGAGGGCGGCGCGCTCCTGGCCGAGGGCGAGACCACCCACATCGTCACGGATTCGGCGATGAAGGTTGCGGCGTTGCCGGAGAAATATTTGACGGCGTTTCGCGAAGCGATGGGAAGATAGACGCAGTCTGACAAAGACAAGAACGCGCAGCACCTGAATATTCTCTTGAACGCACTCCACATCAGCGGGAACGATCTGACGCTTGAAGCGGTCCGCGAGGTAGCGAGCGTCGAGAACCGGCGCGCCGTGCTGCTTTCGGCCGACGCGCGGCACGCCGTCAATCAGGCGCGTGCGGTGGTCGATGAAATTGTCGCCAGCAACAAGGTTGCCTACGCGATCACGACCGGCGTGGGCAAACTGAGCGACGTGCGCATCGCGGGCGATCAGATTCGGGAACTGCAGGTCAATCTTGTGCGTTCGCATGCGGTCGGGGTAGGCGAACCGCTATCCATTGCCGAAACCCGCGCCATGATGCTGCTGCGCGCAAATTCGCTCGCCAAGGGACATTCCGGCGTGCGTGCCATCGTGATCGACACGCTGTGCGAGATGCTCAACCGCGGCGTCACGCCGGTGGTGCCGTCGCAGGGCAGCGTGGGTGCGAGTGGTGACTTGGCTCCGCTGGCGCATCTTGCGCTGGCGCTGATCGGCGAAGGCGAGTGCTTCGACGAAAAAGGCATGCGCGTTCCAGCGCTGAAGGCCTGAAGCGCGGGCAGATCAAGCCACTGGTGCTCGAAGCCAAGGAAACGATTTCGCTGATCAACGGGACGCAGGCCATGCTCGCGGTGGGAACGCTGGCGCTGTTGGCCGCGGAAACGTTGGTGGACACCGCCGACGTGTTGGGCGGTCTGTGCTGCGATGCGCTGAAGGGGACCGATACTGCTTTCGACGAGCGCATTCACAAAGCGCGTCCGCACGCGGGACAAATGAAGACCGCGGCGAATCTGCGGCGCATGCTGGAAGGCAGCCAGATTCGCGAGTCGCACCGCGAATGCGGACGGGTGCAGGATGCTTATTCGCTGCGCTGCATCCCGCAGGTCCACGGCGCGGTGCGCGACACGCTGGCGCATTGCCGCGAAGTGTTTGAGACCGAGGCGAATTCCGCGGTCGACAACCCTCTGGTCTTCCTCACCGATGCCAAGAACGCCGAGGGCGATGTGATCTCCGGCGGAAATTTTCATGGCGAGCCGCTGGCATTTGCTTTGGACTTTCTGGCGATTGCTCTGAGCGCGCTCGCCGGAATCAGCGAGCGTCGGATCGAGAGGCTGGTGAATCCCGCGCTCAGCGAGGGCTTGCCGCCATTTCTGGCTCCCGGCGCCGGACTGAATTCGGGCTTCATGATGCCGCAAGTCACGGCGGCGGCGCTGGTCAGCGAGAACAAAGTGCTGGCGCATCCAGCATCGGTCGACTCGATCACGACTTCGGGCAATAAGGAAGACTACGTTTCCATGGGCATGACGGCCGCTACGAAATTGCAAGCGCGTCGTCGACAACACGCGGAACGTATTGGCGATCGAGGCGATGGCTGTGGCCCAGGCGCTCGACTTCCTGGCTCCGCTTAAGACTTCGAAGCGCGGACAGGCGGCCCATGCGGCAATCCGCTCCGTGTGCCCCACGATGGAAAAAGACCGCGTGATGTACTCCGACTTCGCGCGCATCGCCTCGCTGATTGCGAGCGGGAAAGTGGCAGACGCGCTTCGCTAGACCAGGACTCATCTCATACCAGGATTTCGAAATGAAGACCCTCACGGAATATTTGAAGTTTCATACCAAAACACACCGGGCGTACGTCCACATCACGCCGCAGGTGGAACAGATCGTCGAGAAGAGTGGCGTGCAGGAAGGAATGGTTCTGGTTTCGGCGATGCACATCACCGCCGGCATTTACGTGAACGACAATGAAAGCGGCCTGATCGAGGACATCGACCAGTGGCTGGAGCATCTGGCGCCGTTTCGCAAGGACTACAAACATCACGAGACCGGAGAGGACAATGGCGACTCTCACCTGAAGGCGTTGCTCATTCATCACGAAGTGATTGTGCCCATCACGGCGGGAAAACTCGACTTGGGCACGTGGCAGCGGATTTTTTATGCCGAGTTCGACGGGCAGCGCGATAAGCGGGTCATCGTCAAGGTAATGGGAGAGTGAGAGATGGAGTCTGAAGAACTGAGCGAACTGCAGGAGCATGCTGAGCACGCGAAACATGATCCGACCCTGGCGCCAATCTCCGTTGACCATGGCCGTTCTCGCGGTACTGGTGGCGGTAGTGACACTGCTGGGTCACCGCGCGCACACCGAAGAGGTCGTGCTGCAGGCGAAGTCGTCCGATCAGTGGGCGTATTACCAGGCCAAGAACATTCGGCGGCATATCGATGAGTTTTTTGTCGACCTGACTTCGGTGGAAGCCACCACCGATGCCGCAGCGCTGGCGAAATTGCGCGAGAAATATTCAGGAGAGGCGACGCGCTACAAAGATGAGCAAAAGGAAATCGAAGATAAAGCCCACGAGATGGAGGCCGAGGTCAGCCACGAAAGAAACCGAGCCGACCGATTTGACCTGGCAGAAGTTTTCCTGGAAGTGGGACTGGTAATTACTTCGATCACGCTGCTTTCGGGGCGCAGAATTTTCTGGTATCTGGGGATTTTGTTGGGAGTCGTCGGAATCGTGACCGCAGGCACTGCTTTCCTGGTGCACTGAGCGGGCTGCTACGCCCCGTCCCTGCTGCTATTCAGGCCACTTTCCGTTTCTTTCCCAACAGCTTATTCAGCACACGTATTCCTCTATCGACGTGCTTCTCCTCCATCAGGAACGGCGGCAGGAATCGCACGACGGTATCCTGCGTGCTGTTGAACAGAACGCCTTCGGCCAGAGCCTCATCGACAATCGGACGCGCCGGAATCTCTAACTGAATTCCCTGGATAAAGCCCCGGCCACGCACGCCCGTCGCCGCCGCGCGTTTTTCCACCAGGACATTCAACTGCTGCTGCAGATAAGCTCCGACTCGGTTCACATTTTCGAGAAGTTTCTCGTCTTCGACAATCGACAAGAACTCGAGCGCAACGCGGCAGGCTAGCGGACCTCCGCCGAAGGTGGTGCCGTGTTGCCCCGGCGAGATGGCCGTCGCGAATTCTTCTTTCACAATAAATGCGCCCAGTGGCAATCCCGCTGCAATCGGCTTCGCGATCGCGACCATGTCTGGAGTCACACCAAACGTTTGAAAGGCAAAAATCGTGCCCGTGCGTCCCAGCCCGCACTGAATCTCGTCGAAAATCAAAGCAGCACGGTGACGGTCCGCGAGAGTGCGACATTCGCGCAGGAACTCGACCGAACATTCGTAGATTCCGCCTTCGCCAAAAATCGGCTCCAGCACAATGGCGCAGGTGTTGTCGTTTATGGCGGCGCGCAGTCCGTCGAGATCGTTCTGCTTCACAAATGTTACGTCTTCGAGCAGGGGCTCAAATCCCTTGCGGTGCTTCGCCTGCCCGGTGAGCGACAGTGCCCCGAAGGTGCGACCGTGATAGGAACCTTCCAGGGCCACTAAACGGGACTTTGCCTCGCCTCCCGCTCGATGCCCAGCCAGACGCGCCAGCTTAATCGAGCCCTCGATTGCCTCGGTCCCGCTATTGGAAAAAAATGCCCGGTTCAATCCGGAAAGTGCGCACAACTTCTCGGCGAGTGGACCTTGATATTCGTGGTAGTACAAGTTGGAAACATGCACCAGCTTCGCGGCCTGCTCCCGAATTGCCTTCACGATGCGCGGATGCGCGTGACCCAGCGCATTCACGCCCAGACCGGAAACAAAGTCCAAGTAGCGCTTGCCCTCGATGTCGTAAAGAAACACGCCCTTGCCTCGCGCCAGCACAATGGGATAGCGGCTATACGTCTGCAACAAAAACTGCCGCTCACGTTCGGCGATCTGTTCAAAAGTATCCATGGGAAGACTTGATTTTACCGGAAAGGAAAGGATTGCAGAATGCTATTGCGGTGAGTTTGTACATCTCAGAGAAAAGCGAGTTGACGACGAGCGCGTCCGGAGGCTCAGTTTTATTTCGTGGAGCGGCGCCACTTGCCATGCAACCAGACCAGAATTCCCAGTGCGCATAGTTCGATCGGACCTGCCGGAATCAGGTCCAGACTCATAACGCCAGCGAAATGTATGGTCGCCTCATAGGCGCCCCAGATCATTCCACCGGCCGCGATCAGGCTTCCCAAGCGCTCTTCGGCGGCAATGCCCAAGAATGACCCTTGACCCTTGGATTTCGCGGCGGGCGTGGGAACCGGCACGTACACAGGCTTCTGAGGTACATCCAGATAGCCTTCGCGGCCACGGTCCCAGCCGGGATCGTTATTTTGACGATATTTTTCCACTCCGCTTACATTGTCACGAAATCCGGTGGGGGCGCAGATTACCGAAGGGAATGTCAGGTTACTAAAGTGACTGCACTGACTTCGGAACTCCGCCTGGGTCGACGGAAATTCCGCCAGACAACTCAATAGAGGGGCGGTTGTCCCTCCGGACGCGTCTTCCAGCGGCGATGCACCCACAACCACTGGTCAGGATAGTTCCGCACGTAGTCTTCAATCACTTTGGTGAACATTTGCGTATTGGCTACGATGTCGGCCTCAAGATGGCCGGTACGAATCAATTCAAGCGCGGGATCGAACCGTAAACGATACTTCTGTAACGAAGGATCCCAGATAGTGAAGCCCGGGAACCACAGCCGCATCCGTGCGCAACGCAATGCGGGCCAATCCACTTGCAGTGCACGCGGGAATGCCAAAGAAGTCCACGAAGACTCCCTGCGGCGGAGTCATATTCGTGTCCATCAGAATGCCGACGGTCTCGCCCGCACGCATCGCTGCCAACAAACCGCGGACAAAATCATCCTTGTTCACGGTCTTGTTGCCGTGCATAGTGCGATAGCCTTGCAGCATCCCGTCAAGATATTCATTGTCCATGGGCCGCATCACAACATTTAGCCAGTGACCATGCAAAGAATGAGTAAAGGCAGAAAGCTCCCATCCGCCAAAGTGGGCGGTTAGAAAAAGAACTCCCTTGCCTTTAGCGTAGGCACGTTCGTAATTCTCCAGTCCGTCGTAAATCACCACCTGGTCGACGTTCTCGGGTGTGTACTTGGGAAACTGGCAGAGCTCGGCGAGCTGGCGGCCGAGCGAAGTGAAAACTCCGCGTAGAATGCGCCTGCGCTCCGCCAGACTTTTTTCCGGAAATACCATGGCAAGATTGCGCATACCAACTTGCCGCAAACGGAAGTGCAATACGTAAACAACCTGGGCAATAGAAATCGCAAAAGCGCGCGAAATTCGACGCGGCATCAGACCCAGGATCTTGATGAACGGCCACGCTGCCGCGTATTCGAGTTTCCTCCGCATCAGGGGAATCGTGACCGTATCACCCGGAAAAATTGCTTGTCAATGGTGGAAGGGCTCGTCAATGCTGAAAGGGATGACCATTCTGATCAAAGACAGAATCGTGAGCGCCTCTTCCTAGCCACTGAGTAACTCGGAATCATGATTTTCGAACACCGCTCGCAGCGCGCCTGAGGATCGGTCAGTGAGGGCATGGATATCCTGTATCAGCGAATAGACATTGGAAGTCATGATCAGGAGGTAGCGGAGGGGCCCGGCTCCCGAATTCCAATAGGTATGCGGAGTGCCACGGGGAACAAGAACGGCGGAGCCTGGGTGCGCCTCAACTATCTCTTCTCCCCTGCGAACGTGCAGCGTGCCTTCCAGAACGTACCAAGCTTCGTCGTCGCTGCGATGAAGGTGAAGAGGAGCGATCCAGCGCGGCGGTCCGGGCGCGGCTCCCGGATCTCTCCACTCAGCGACCACAAAATTCGCGTTCACCGAGCCAATTACTCTTCCCGCCAACGGAGGGGCAATCATCGGCACTCCGGTACATCTCAGTGGGCTCTAAAACCGATTGCGGACTAGTTCGCGGCTTCCTGAGCCCATTTTGCCAGAGTCGTCAGGAAAGGATTCGCGGCCGGTGGCGGATCGACCTCGCCGGTTAAACCGGCTTTGAATGTCACCATGTGGCCGTAAAACTCGCGCGTAGCATCCTTGTCTTGCTTTACTACTGCTCCCGCCAAGCTCACCCCTGCAAATACGCCTCGCGCCCGCGAATAGGTGAGGACCTGGGCACGCATCTTCCAATCGGTATTGCCTTCGGCGTCGCGGCCCACCGGACCTGCTGCAACGGAAGCGTCCGCGCCCAGCGCAAATTTGCTCGAAAGCAGATGCTGCATCCCATCATCATTCATAATCAACATCACCAGGTCGACGGCCTGTCCGCCGATTTGGAAGCCAACGCTGCCCCCTTCAGTGAGGAAAAATGCAGGCGCACTCCAGCCTTTAGGGGTACGGCAACTGGCCAGACCGCGGCCATACTTTGCGCCCACAATAAAGCCGCCATTCAACATCGAGGGCACCACTGCCACGCACTCTGCCTTGCTCAGGATTTTTTGTGGGATACCAGAGTCGGGGGCCGACTGGATTTGATTTAGCACATCCGCGGCCGCCTGAACTCGATCCGCCGCCTTCGACTCTTTATCCGCCGCAAGCGCTAGACTGCAAAAGCACGCCAATAAGATCAGTACGACAAGTTTTTTCATAATTCCTCACAACCTGGATTCGCTGGATTTCAGTAATTGGATTGTAAATGAAGTCGCTTCGCGAAGACTGATCGGCGGGATTGTGACTTGCCAGGAGGGTGGGATTCGGAGAGCACGGGGTGAGAAACCGCAAAAGCGGACAAAAAAATGCGGGGCTGAAAGTAGTGACCCTAATCGCCACTCTCAACCCCGTCTCCCAGGTTCTGTGGTAGGTGAGGTGAGTATGCGAGAAATGGCGGAATCACACAAGATTACGAAGGTAAGTGCCCGAGAGTAACCCTCGTTTTGGGGCTCTCCCGCGCTTTCGCGAAGCGCCTCGGGCAGATGCCATAGCAACTAGCTACTGCTACTTGGCGGTGACCAGAGAATGCGTGATGGCATGCACCGACAAGGCTATCCGGTTCTGCACGCCCACCTTGCGCATCAATTTCGCGACGTGCGCTTTCACGGTGCGCTCCTCGATGCCCAATTGACCGCCAATCTCTTTGTTGGAGCGTCCGGCCACCAGCATCTCCAGCACTTCTTTTTCGCGGTCGGTGAAGGTGACCCGTCCGGCGGGGAAAATCCGGCCTGGCGCCGACGACACCCGCTCAATAAACATAGAGAGCACTTTGCGCGGCGCCCAAACCGATCCCTGGTTCACGATGCGAATTGCCTGCGCGAATTCCGCAGGCGTGGCGGCCTCGTCCACATAGCCCTTGGCCCCGGAAGCAATCGCCTTCAGAATGGTTTCCTCGTCAATTCCGGAGCCGGTTACGATAATTTTCAGGTCCGGCCGCGTGGCCTTCAGGCTGGCCATCACGTCAAACAGGTTTTGTCCATTCCGGTTGCCAAGCAGGATGAGATCAATCGCTTGCAAGGTGCTGATCTCGGGCAGTGACGCCGAAATAAGTTCGAATTCGGGCTCGGAGTCGAACAAGGCGCGGAATCCAACAAAGCGCAGTGGATCACTTTCCACCACCGCAATTCGGATAACTGGTTTTCTGGCGACTGCTGCTTTCATAGGTTTCCCTGTGGAACGAGATTCTTCATCCAGCATATTAAGAATTCGACGGAATGCAAAGGAAAGGTGACTGAAGGGAAATTACGGGAGTAACATGGAAAGTCGAGCTGGAAACGGGCGTTTGCAGCCGAATTTCAAGCGAAGCGTGAAACTGTGAGTGCTTGGGCCGTACAATGGGGAGTTCGCCAGGAGAATCCGTTCGCATGAAAAGATCGTCGCTACTGTGGATCGCTCTTACCGCAATTTTGCTGGCTGCAAGCTCGTTATTCGCTCAAGATGCGACTCCGTCCGCGGCGGAGCCGCCGCAAACCACCGCGCCGCCATCTCCGGCGTATCAGCCCAAATTTCACGGCGATCCCGCGCGCTCCGACTCAGAGGCCGCCGCTTTGGCCTACATGCGCGTGGTGCTGCGAGCGCAGCATCGATTCGACAAGCAGTACGATCACTTCGCGACATCGCTGGAGGAACTGGTGCATTCGGGATCGTTCACCAAGCGCATGGTTAACCCCGACCGCGGAGACTACACGGCGAACTTCAAGGGAAAGAAAGACAGCTTCGTGCTCACCATGACTCCTAAGTCCCCGGACGCGCAGCACCGCTATTTTTATGCGGAAGAGGATGGCAAAATCCATGGCGACGATGCCAAGCCCGCCGACGGCAATTCCCCGTTAGTCAAATGAAACTTGAAGGCTCGGCAGCGTTCTGCGCCCCCGGCCTCATCCCTTCACAATTGGACCCACCTTCCCCTCGGCGAACGCATCATAGAAGGGTCTATGCGGAATTTGAGCCGTCGAGAACTGCTTAAACTCGCGACTGCCGCGGCTGCCGCGGAGTTCGCATCTTTCGGATTGTACGGTTGCAATGCATCCAAGCTGATTCCTTCGGTTGGTTCCAGTTGCTCCACAATTAACGACATTGAGCACGTCGTGATCTTGACGCAGGAAAACCGCTCCTTCGATCATTATTTTGGAAGCTATCGCGGGGTTCGCGGATTTTCCGATCAGAGCTCTGCCTTTCAGCAGCCAGACCCGGCGAACACGGCAATCTCCCCCGCGGGCGTTCTCCTGCCGTTCCATCTGGACACTGCCAACTCCAATGCCGCTTGCACCCACGACATCACTCACGACTGGGTACCGCAGCACGAGAGCTGGGACAACGGCAAAATGGACGGTTTTGTGAGTTCGCGCCTGCCCATTAATTCCAATGACGCCATGTTAAGCATGGGTTACTACACACGCGCGGACATTCCCTACGATTACGCTTTGGCCGACGCCTTTACTATTTGCGACAACTATTTTTGTTCGGTGATTGGCCCGACCGACCCCAATCGCCTCTATGCAATGGCGGCGTCCCTCGACCCTGACGGAAAAAATGGCGGGCCAATTTTGCAGACCATCGTCAACAATCGCTCGGCGATGTACGGTCGTCTCACTTATACGACCATGCCCGAGCAGCTTCAGGCTAAGGGTATTTCGTGGAAGGTCTACTCGTCGCCAGATGTGAATATTCTCGGCGGAATTCTCTCCGACAATGTTCTCTCCTACTTCAAGAATTTTCAGGATCCGTCTTCCGCGTTACATCAGAATGCCTTCGGGCCGCAGTTCCCCGTCGACTTCCTTGCTGACATTGCTTCCGGCAATCTGCCCCAGGTATCCTGGCTCGTCGGTTCGATTCTTACTTCCGATCATCCTCCAGCCCCTTCACTCTTTGGAGAAAATATTCTTTCTCTCGTGGTTGCGGCGATGATGGCGAACCCGGCGCTGTGGGCGAAGACTGTTCTATTCGTGAACTACGACGAGAATGGCGGATTTTTTGATCACGTTCCTCCAGTGACCGCGCCTCCAGGCACGCCCGGCGAATACATCACTGCGCCCGCGTTTCCCGACCCCACCGTGATCGGTAGTCCTGCGATTTCGGGTCCGATTGGGCTGGGTTTTCGCGTCCCGATGCTGATCATCTCGCCGTTCAGCCGCGGCGGGTTCGTATCTTCAGACTTGTTCGATCACACTTCAGTGTTGCGATTTCTCGAGACTCGATTTGGAGCGGAAGTTCCCAACCTAAGCGCCTGGCGTCGCGCCACTGTCGGGGATCTGACCAGCGCGTTTAATTTCAAGAGTCCCGACCAGTCGATTCCAAGCTTGCCGTCCACGATCCAGGCTGATGCGCAAGCTATCACTCAGTGTGAGGCGAGCCTTGGCGGGATCGATAGCCTATCCCACGCCCGCCTCGCAGAACCTTCCCAGTCAGGAATCCGGAACCCCTACTCGTCCCAGCGGAACCTGTTAGGCGCAAGCCTCGGCACGACGGTTAGAAAGAATATCCCGGTTTAGGAGTGCAGCGGTAGACCCGTCCTCTATCGACAATGCTGCCGCCATCGCAACTGGCCCAACTCAAGAAGAGAGAAGGGCCGAGAGGAAAAATGATGGTCTGTCCGTTGAGATCGGCCTCGATGCTCACGCTCTCGGCGGTCGAAGGCAAAGTAAACGAGAGGCTTTCTCCGAAAATCACCGGATAGCTCCAGTGTTCCATCTGGCTGACCATGGGACGAAAGACTTCTGCCTCTAACAAGAAAGTCGCCGTGTCGGACCAGTCCCGAGCGGAGAGTGTGAGCACCTGGCCGCCCTGTGAAGCTTGGTCAGAATCAATTTTGGTGAAGGGACAGGGTCCTGCAATACATGAAGCGCGGGCATTGCGAAATCGATTGCCCGCGCCGGCGTCCAACGAAATGGATCCAACGCCGGCTTTCCATCTGCCGTCGGGAGAGCAGGGATGCTGCCCCTGGCAGGGCACATCCCCTTTGTTCTCGATTTCGAAAGTCTTCACCGCACTCCCTACGTTCAACTCCGTCATCGCCTTGACGGTATAGCGGATTCGCACATTCGTTACTTTGGCCTGCGGTTGAGTTGACGCCACGATTTTGGTGGAAACCGGAACGAGATGCGCCAGGTAAAGCTTGTTGCCGACAAACTCTTTTATATCCAGGGGATGATATTGAGGATGACGAAAACTTAGAACTATGGCATTGCCGCGACGAATCGGTTTACGCACCTGCAACACGAAAAATCCGGAAGAGTCAGTCGTAACCGGCGACACCCCGAGATCTCCCGCCGAAACGAAAACTCCTCCGATAGGCTGCTGTTTTCTCGGGTCCGTGTCCTGAATTAGGACGGCTCCCTGTAGAGTAATTGTTTTCTGTTTCTGCCAGCGCATCACCAGCGGCACGCTCACCGCCAGGAGAATGACGATCACAGCAGCGATCCAAGCCTCGATTTTATGGGCACGGGTCATGCGAGTATTCGAATATTACCTATACCGATACGGATGCCGTCCGGCGTTGCAACGGTGGAACCTTCACTTGTATCCTTCAAGGAATGCCGTAACAATATTAAAAGTAGATGCCGCAAGAATGGAAATTGCTGTCCTTTCCTTTGTGCGTAGATGTGCCAAGCTAATTCTGTACTAGAAATCTAACACGATCCAGGGAAGCCAAAAAACATGAGCCATGCCGAAACTAACCTGCTTTCGCGCCGGGAAGTTCTGCGCCAGGTTCTGGGAACAGGAATTTGCCTGCCCTTCGCGCAAATTCTGACTGCGCTGAACACTCAGGAACAGCCCATCGTGGTGTCGGATGGCGCTGGCACAACGACGGCCCTCTCTGCGGAAGATGATCAGTTTCTTGACGAGGTGGAGAAAGCAAATTTCCTTTTTTTCTGGGAGCAGGGCAGTCCCAACACGGGGATGGTCAAAGATCGCTGCAATGTTCACACCAACAGTCCGGAAGCAGGCGCAGCCAGCATCGCAGCCACCGGTTTCGGCCTGACCGCACTGTGCATTGGAGAAAAGCGCGGCTTCATTTCCAAAACCGATGCCCTGCAGAGAGTTTTTGCTACGCTGCGTTTTCTGTGGAAGAAACTGCCCAACCACCGCGGATTTTTCTACCACTTCGCCAATCCCGAAACCGGCGAGCGGATGTTCGACTCCGAAGTATCTTCCGTGGATACTTCGATTCTGTTATGTGGCTTGCTTACGTGCCGTGAGCACTTCCGTCATCCGGCGGTCGCACAACTCGTGGATTTAATCTTTAGCCGCGTGGACTGGAGTTGGCTCTCAGAGGACACTTCCCTGCTGACGCACGGGTGGACACCCGAGGTTGGGTTTCTGCCTTCGCGGTGGGATTACTACAGCGAGCTGATGATGATCAATCTGCTGGGCATGGGATCGTCCGCTCACCCGCTGTCGCAGGAGACCTGGAACGCCTGGAAGAGAGTAACTTTTGAGTATGACGGCATGCGCTATATCGGGTCGTTTGCACCGTTATTCGTGCATCAGTTCTCGCAGGCATGGTTTGATTTCCGCGGCAAGCGGGACAAGTACGCGGACTATTTTCAAAATTCGGTTACGGCGACAGAAGTCCACCGGCGCTTCTGCATTGAACTGGGCAAACAATTCCCCGATTACAGCCCCGAGCTGTGGGGAATCACGGCTTCCGATTCCCAGCAAGGTTATGTGGCATGGGGCGGTCCTCCGGCTATGGGTCCGATCGATGGCACTATCGTTCCCAGCGCCCCGGGGGGGTCACTGCCTTTCCTTCCCGCAGATACCCTGCTGGTCTTGAAGACCATCCGCAACCGCTATCCCGTCCGCCTGGACCAAGTACGGGTTCGTGAATGCCTTCAATCCTCTGAAGAACTGGTATGACCCGGACGTAATCGGTATCGATACCGGGATTATCCTGCTTATGGCGGAGAATCTTCGAACTGGGTTCGTCTGGGACACCTTTATGAAGACGCCAGAGGCGAAGCGTGGAATGGAGCGAGCCGGATTCCACGCAGGTTAATCTGACCCGGCAGCGAACGCTCAATTGGCGTCTCTCTGCGGACCAACCGTAGGGGCTGTTTCTTCATCAAACCGTCGTTCGAAAGCTTCGATCAGCTATTATTGTGCCCGAATGGTTTAGGGGTCCGCCATGTCGGCTAGCGCTTGAGCTTGGCGGCTCAGGTGGCTTGGGGGAATCCTTCTCGCTGTCGACGCTTGGGGATCGTGTTATGAGCGGGAAACCTGAGGTCTGGAGAAGTTGGCGAGAGCGCTTCTCAGCGCTGCGCAACGTTCCGGCCGTTTTACGTTTTGTTTGGGAATCTGGCCGAACGGTCGTGGTTTTCGGCCTGATTTGCCGGGTAATTTCCGCTCTTCTCCCGCCCGCGCTGTTCTGGGTTTCAAAACTCATCATCGACAACATTGTGCAGCTGGTTAAAACCGGTCAGCATGCGGGACCGCGGCTGTGGTGGCTGGTCGCTGCAGAATTCGGCCTGGCCGTCGCCGCCGGCATACTTGGCCGCATAATCGACTACCTTGACGCCCTGCTCGCCGGCAAATACACGCGCCATGTAAGCGTTCGCGTCATGGAGCACGCCGCCAGCTTGGATCTTTTGGCTTACGAAGATCCTGCCTTCTATGACCGATTGGAGCGGGCCCGGGTTCAGGCGACCGACCGGCTGTACATGATCCAAGCCATTGGACGGCTCATCCAGCAGGTGATTACCACCATCACCCTCTCGATTTCGATCATGGTGTTCTCGCCCTGGCTGTTGCTGCTGCTGATCGTTGGGGTCATTCCCGCCTTCCTCGGCGAAACCCACTTTGCCTTCCTGGGATATGCCAAGAACTTCCGCCAGACGCCGGTCCGGCGCCAGCTCGACTACCTTCGCATTCTGGGCGGAAGCAAGGAAGCAGCTAAGGAACTGAAGTTGTTCGGCCTGAAGGACTTCCTGACCGGCCGCTTCGAAGTGCTTTCGACCCAGGTTTACAACGAAGACGTAGGTTTGGCGCGCAAGAAAGTGGTGCTGGGGTCAGTCCTTTCCGGCATCGGCACCGCCGGCTATTACACGGCCTACATTTTCGCGGTCTGGAAGACGGTTACTGGGGTGTTCAGCCTGGGTTCGTTGGTGTTCCTGGCAAACGCCATCCGCGACGCCAGTTCAAACCTGCAGCAAACCTTTTCGACCCTGTCGACGATTGCCGACCAGGCCCTATTCCTGACCGACCTAATCGCGTTTTTCGAGATGCAGCCGACGATCCGATCGAAGCCGAACGCGCTGCCCGCGCCGCGGCCTATCCGGCAAGGATTTGAGTTTCGTAATGTTTCTTTCCGATACCCAGGGAGCTCGCGGCTGATTTTAAATGGACTCAACTTCCATTTACGGCCGGGCGAGCGCGTGGCACTGATTGGCGAAAACGGCGAGGGCAAGACCACTATCGTGAAGCTGCTGACGCGCCTCTACGACCCTGCGGAGGGTCAAGTATTGCTCGATGGGGTGGATCTGCGAGAGTATGATCTCGAAGATCTTTATCGCGAAATAGGCGTTATTTTTCAAGACTTTATGCGGTATGAGATGACCGCTCAAGAAAACATTGCGGTCGGCCGGATCGAGCAGATCGATAACCTGGAACTGCTGCAAATGTCTGCTCACAAAAGCATGGCGGACGGTGTGGTGGCCAAGCTTCCGGCGGGATACGCGCAAATGCTGGGGCGGCGTTTCGATGGCGGGGTCGATCTCTCGGGTGGGGAGTGGCAGAAAGTTGCTTTGGCCCGGGCATATCTGCGCGACGCGCAGGTTCTGATCCTTGATGAGCCCACATCGGCTCTTGACGCGCGCAGCGAGTATGAAGTGTTTCAGCGCTTTGCCGAACTGACGACCGGAAAGATGGCGTTGTTTATCTCGCACCGATTTTCAACAGTGCGGATGGCCGATCGAATCGTCGTCCTGGAAAACGGACGCATTGCGGAAGAAGGCGACCACGACGCGTTGACCCAACTGGGCGGGCGCTATGCGGAAATGTTTGAACTGCAGGCCGCGAGTTATCGCTAAGGACTTAGAACAGATCGGCGTACGACATTCTAGTAAGAACGGACTTTAAATGGTTCCCAAAGCTCTAACCCGCAGCGTGATGATCGACGAAGAGCAGTTGCATTCTTGCGCCACTGGCGAGAGAAAGCTGGGCTCGCTGCGCATCGCCGGCCTGGAATTGGCAGCGCGAGTAGGTTGGCTTCCGGGAGCTTCCTCCAACACATTTTCGGATCGCTGCAGAAAGCTCGCCGCCACCTTCAAAGAAATTTTCGCGCGCGTCGATGCGGCCTTCGCAAAATCCCCAAACTCCGAGGACTTGCTTTGGCTACGGGACAATGCGCAGCAGATCTCGTCCGAGATGCGCGCCGTCTCCAATGACTTAGGTCCACTGACCCACATTCCGCACGTCTCCACAAAAGATGAACTTCTGCCTCGCGTCTTAGTCATGGCTGAGGGGTTTCTCGATGAGACTGGCTTCACTTTTACGGAATCGAAATTCACAGAGTTTTGTCTCGGGTTTGAAGAAGCTGTTCCTCTGGAATTTCATGAAGTCGGGACTCTCGTACCGTCCCTCAAGTTGATTTTGCTCGAAAAGATCGCAGCCATCGGCGTGCGGTTGGTCGAAGATCCGGCCACCGCGGCGGGCGAACGCATCACCAAATGTATCCGGACCTTAGAGACCGTCAGCCAGACCTCTTGGAAAGATCTGCTCGAGCAACTCATCCCTTTCGACACGATCTTGCGCCAGGACCCAGTCGGAGCCTACTCAGGCATGGACGTTGAAAGCCGCAATACGTACCGCGAGAAAGTGGCGGCGATTGCGCAGCGCTCCGATCGAACCGAATTGGAGGTCGCCGAGGAAGCGCTGGCTCTCGCGCGAAAAGCACAAAAGCGACGGTACGCAGATCCAAGAATCAAGTTGCGCGAATCGCATATCGGCTACTATCTCGTCGGTGAGGGGCACAACCTTCTCAGTCAGAGGGTCGGCGCGCATCCCAAATTCGGCGAACGAGTGCGGATATTGCTCCGGCAGCATCCCGCGGAATACCTGCTCTTGGGAATCGCGGTTCTCACGTTCCTGATAATCACTCTGGCGGTTTGGCTGCTCACGGCCGCCAGCACTCCACTCATTCTAATAATGCTTTCGATGTTCTTTCTGTTGTTGCCGGGGTCGCAGGCGGCAGTTCAGGTGATGAATTACTTAACCACAAACCTGTTGCCCGCGGACGCGCTCGCCAAGCTGGATTTTTCCGACGGCATTCCCGACGACTGCATGACGCTTGTTGCCATTCCGACGCTTCTGCTCAATGAGAAGCAAGTGCGCGGACTGGTAGAAAAGCTTGAAGTGCGATTTCTCGGCAATCACGATCCTAATCTGCACTTTGCGCTAGTCTCGGATCTGCCCGATTCGCCCAAGCCCGCGCCCGAAGACGATGCGCTCGTAGACCTGTGCACAAAGCTGATTCGCGAACTGAACGAACGCTACGCCGCAAAAAATATTGGCTCTTTCTTCCTGCTCCATCGCCATCGCGTGTACAACCCGCGCGAGCGAGGCTGGATGGGGTGGGAGCGCAAGCGCGGAAAGCTGCTCGATCTGAATCGCCTGATGCGCGGGCAATTCGACAGCTTCCCCGTGAAGATTGGCGATCTTACTCTGCTTTCCAAAATCCGTTACGTGATTACTCTGGACTCCGACACAGAACTGCCTCGCGGATCGGCCCATCGCATGGTGGGAGCGATTGCGCATCCCTTGAACCAGGCAATCATCGATCCTAACCATAACATCGTTGTTGCCGGATACGGCATTTTGCAGCCTCGGGTCGATGTGAGTGTGCAGAGCACAGCTCGTTCGCGGCTCGCGGCTATATTTGCCGGTGAAAGCGGCCTCGACCCTTACACCCGGGCCGTCTCCGACGTTTATCAGGACCTCTTCGGCGAAGGCACATTCACGGGGAAAGGGATTTATGAAGTAGATACGATGGACCGCGTTCTCAGCCACCGTTTCCCCCGCAATGCCCTGCTCAGCCACGACCTTATTGAAGGCGCATACGCGCGAGCCGGGCTAGCCACAGATATCGTGGTGATCGAGGACTATCCCTCGCACTACAGTGCGTACAGCCGGCGCAAACACCGCTGGCTGCGCGGCGATTGGCAGATTGTAGAGTGGCTCACGGATCGCGTTCCCGACGAATCCGGCGCACACGTTTCCAATCCGATCTCGCTGGTCTCGCGTTGGAAAATTTTCGACAATCTGCGCCGCAGCCTGGTCGAACCTGCAACGTTCGCGTTGTTTCTGTTTGGCTGGTTCGTGATGGGCCATCCGTTCATCTGGACGTTTGCCGCGATCTGCATCTTGTTCGTTCCCGCGTGGGTGGAGTTCGGATTTGGACTGACGCGCGCCGTCCTGGCAGGCCAGCCGAGGATCGCTCGCGATGCGCTGAGTAATCTCTTTGCCACCAACTTTACGGTCCTACTGACTTTAACGCTTCTGGCGCACCAGATGCTGTTGTCCCTCGACGCCGTGGGCCGCTCGTTAGTCCGGCGTCTGGTCACGCGCGAGCGTCTGCTGGAGTGGGAAACCGCCGCCGAAGCGGAACTCGGTGAACGCCGCACTCAGATCGATCGTTATCTCGACTGGATGCCCTTGCTAGCGATTGGCCTGGGTGGATTGATCTGGTTAGTTCGACCGCATTCCTTGCTGGCTGCGGCTCCAATTCTGGCGCTCTGGGCTTGCAGCAAGGGCTTGGTACTGTGGCTCAATGCCTCTCCGCTCGACGTGGTGCCCGAAACTACGCGAGGCGATACCTGGTTGCTGCGCAAGTCCGCGCTGCACATTTGGCGATACTTTGCCGAGTTCTCCACCGAAGAAAACAACTGGCTGATTCCCGACAATGTGGAAGACAAGCCTCGCAAGGTGGCTGACAGCATATCTCCGACGAACGTCGGCCTGCTTTTAAATGCCCGCCAGGTAGCGAACGAGTTTGGATATATCACGGTGCCAGAGTTGTTGGACCTGACGCAGAAAACTCTCGGCACAATGGTCCGACTGGAAAAATATCGCGGCCACTTAATGAATTGGTATGACACCCGGACGCTTAAACCGAAGCCGCCGTTCTTCATTTCCTCAGTCGACAGCGGAAATCTTGTGGCGTCGCTCTGGACATTGGACCAGGGCTGCCTGGACGTTTTGCGCCGGCCGCTCGCTGCCAAGAACCTGGCCGATGGCTTGCTTGATCATCTTGGGGCGCTGGTAAGCCTGGATGCGCTTTCGAAGCGCGCGTTATCAAAATTTGAAGCAAGCTTCCGTGATGAGGATTGGCTGACTCCGGTTTTGAACTTCAAGGAAGACTTATTGAATCCGAAAAAAACCAAGCAGGAAAACGAACACGCGCCTGACATTGCCTGGTTCCGCGCGCAGGCGCGCCTGAGAGTTCAAAAAGTTCGTGAAATGGTCGCTGCCTACATGCCATGGAAGCTTCCTGAATTCGCTGCGTTGCGAAGCGAACTGGAAGCTGGAGGAGCGGCGATCGACGACGTGCCGCTGCAGCAATTGCCCGACTTGAATCTCGAGATTGAACGGCGCATTGATCTTAGCCTGCAATCGGGAAGCAAAGAGAGTGAAGCGGCAAAGCGTCTCGCGCCAATGCTGACGGAAGCACGGAAGAATGCTCTCCATCTGATTGAGGATCTGCAGCAATCCAGCAAGCAGGCGCGCAGTCTGGCAAATGCCATGGAGTTTGGTTTCCTGCTCGATAAGCAGCGCCTGCTGCTGTCGGTGGGCTTTGACGCTCAAACCGAGGTGTTACAGCCTTACAACTACAACCTGCTTGCCACCGAACCGCGAACCGCCGTGTTCATCGCCATTGCGAAAGAAGACATCCCGCAGGAGTGCTGGTTCAGGCTTGACCGCCCTTACACGCGAGACCACGGGCGGACGGTCCTGCTCTCGTGGACCGGAACCATGTTCGAGTACCTTATGCCATCGATCTGGATGCGTGTTTATCCCAATACATTGCTGGACCGCGCAGGCGCGGCCGCGGTGCGATCGCAACAGGAGTATGCCGCCAGTAAAGGCATCCTGTGGGGCATTTCGGAATCCGGCTGCGCTAAACGAAATGACGCAGGAGATTATCACTACGAAGCGTTCGGAGTGCCCAGCCTGTCGCTAAGAAAAAACGGATCGGAACCCATGATCGTATCGCCGTACTCCACCTTTCTGGCGTTGAATGTGGATCGCCAAGGCGCGCTGGCGAATCTGCGCCGCATGGATTCCATGGGATGGTTCGGTTCCTACGGATTCTATGAGGCGGCAGATTATAGTCGACCCCACAAGCGTTTCGGACCACGCTACGAACTCGTGCTGTCCTGGATGGTTCACCACCAGGGAATGAGCCTGCTCTCGTTGGCGAACTTTCTTTATAACAACGTGGTGCAAGGCTGGTTTCATTCCGACCGGCGCGTGCAGGCTACAGAACTTCTCCTGCAAGAGAAGCCGGTCGCCCAGATGCGGGCCGCGTAAGCGGCGGATCAAAGCCAAGTTCTGCTGGAGCTCACATCTCAGTCGCGCGTGCTAAAGCCAAGCGGGATCGCGCGACTTTCGCATTTCCGCTTGACTTCGGTCGAAGTCGAGCGCGTTCACCCCATATACTTTTCGTATCGGCTGTTCTGGCGCGAGTAGCGACAGTTCCCCCAGGAGCAAGCGGTTTGGCACTCAATACGGATACTCTTTGGTACAAAGACGCGATCATCTACCAAGTGCACGTTCGCACTTTCCACGACAGTAATGGCGATGGCATCGGCGACTTCGGAGGTCTCGAACAGAAACTGGATTATTTGCAAGAGCTCGGGGTCAACGCAATCTGGCTGATGCCCTTCTTCCCTTCCCCGCTGCGCGATGACGGCTACGACATTGCGGACTATCACTCGGTTCACCCCAGCTACGGAACGCTTGAAGATTTTCGCAAAGTTCTTCACGCGGCCCACGAGCGGGGAATTCGCGTCATCATTGAAATGGTGTTGAACCATACTTCCGATCAACACCCGTGGTTTCAGGAGGCTCGCACTTCGCGCGACAATCCACGCCGGGATTGGTATGTCTGGAGCGACACCGACAATCGCTACAAAGGCACTCGCATAATTTTTCTGGACACCGAAAAGTCCAACTGGGCGTGGGATCCCGTCTCGCAGTCGTTCTACTGGCATCGCTTCTTCAGTCACCAGCCCGATCTTAATTACGACAATCCCGCTGTTCGCGAGCAGATGTGGAGCATCATGAAGTTCTGGCTGGAAATGGGCGTGGATGCCTTCCGGCTGGATGCCATTCCATATTTGGTAGAGCGCGAGGGGACGAACTGCGAGAATCTGCCTGAGACCCACACCATTCTGAAGGACCTGCGGCGCAGGCTCGACGAAGAATTCAGCTGCAGAATGTTGCTCGCTGAAGCCAACCAGTGGCCCGCCGATCTGCGTCCTTATTTCGGCGACGGAGACGAGTTTCACATGGCATTTCATTTTCCGCTGATGCCCAGGATGTTCATGGGTCTGAAACTGGAAGATCGAAAACCCATCACGGAAATTCTGCAGCAGACTCCGGAAATCCCGCCCTCCTGCCAGTGGTCCCTGTTTCTGCGCAATCATGACGAACTGACTCTGGAAATGGTTACCGACATGGAGCGCGACTACATGTATGACATGTATGCCGCGAGCAAAACCATGCGCCTGAACCTCGGCATCCGCAGGCGGCTCGCTCCCTTGTTAAACAACGATCGCCGCCGGATCGAGTTGATGAACGGCATGCTCATGTCGTTGCCCGGCACTCCCATCATCTATTACGGCGATGAGATCGGGATGGGCGACAACATTCTGTTAGGCGACCGCAATGGGGTCAGAACTCCCATGCAGTGGACAGGCGGATGGAATGCTGGCTTTTCGGTGGCGGACTCAGAGCGCCTATACGCGCCGCTGATTCAGGATCCGGTCTATGGGTATCCCGCCGTCAACGTGCTTTCTCAACGAGAAAGCCAGCACTCACTCCTGCATTGGATGCAGCGCATCATTACAGTGCGCAAATCGGCCGTCGTATTCGGCAGAGGTTCAATTGAGTTTCTCTATCCCGCCAATCACCGAATCCTGGCCTATCTGCGGCGACTGGGCAGGGAGACCGTTCTCGTGGTCAACAATCTTTCGGGAACGGCGCAAGCCGTCGAACTGGATTTGCGGCGCCACAAGGGAAACATCCTGATCGAGATGTTTGGCGACAATGTTTTTCCGCGAGTGGGCGACCTGCCCTATCTGCTCACGCTCGGGCCGTACCAGTTTTACTGGTTCAGGCTGCGCCGAGTGTGACCAGCGTAGATAATGGGAAGTGATGTCGAGAGCGCCGCACCCAGAGCTGAAATTGGAAGACGAAACTTTTCTTACGGATGATTTTCTTCGCCAGCTGATCAACGTCGGCGAGGTGGACATCCTCGTGGGCCTGCCCACCCACAACAACGCAAAGACCGTCGGATCCGTAGTGGACGCGATTCGAACCGGCATCCTGCGCGGCTTTCCCCGCGAGCGCGCTGTCATCATTAATGCTGACGGAGGTTCTCGCGACGGCACTCCTGAATTGATCACGGGCATGTCCATTTATGACGTGCGCCCGGCCTCCAATCTACATGCACTTCGCACTCTCCATTCCATCAGCATGACCTATTCCAACGGCACAGGGGCTGGAGGCGCACTGCGAACCATTCTGGCGGCGGCCGAACTGCTTCGCGCGAAAGCCTGTATCGTGATGTCCCCTGAATCGGCAAAAGTTCAACCAGAATGGATTTCCAACCTTGCCTCTCCCATTTATCGCGAAGGCTTCGATTTGGTCGCTCCCACGTATCGCAGACATAAGTTTGATGGGCTCTTAATGACGAATTTGTTGTATCCCATGATCCGGGCACTCTATGGCAAGAGGCTTCGTGAGCCTTACATGCCCGAGTTTGGATTCTCCAGCCGCATGGGAAGTCAATTCCTAGGGCAGAACGGCTGGAGCGAAGGCAACGGCGTCGGCGCTGAACTTCGCTTCACTCTGGCCGCGATCAGGGAGGGACGCAGCATCGGTCAGGTTTTTCTCGGCGAAAAGGATCACACCGAGCGCCGGGCCGCAGACCTCGTCCCGGCATTACGGCAAACCGTGGGTGCGTTGTTCTCCGCCTTGGAGACGGACTTTCCCATATGGAGTACGGTGACCGGTTCGAACCCGGTTCCGACTACCGGGAATGACCATGAACTGCTGCTGGATCCGATCCGGGTCAATCGGAAACGACTGCGCGAGATGTTCGCCACCGGCGTTGCCGACTTAGAATCCGTCTTTCAGTCGATTCTTTCTCCTTCCACTCTGGCAGATCTGCAGCGGCTTGCGCGGCTGGATGAAGAAGAGTTTCACTACTCTGCAGAATTGTGGGTAAAGACGGTTTACGAGTTTGCCGCGGCGTATCAAAAATCCGTGATCAACCGCGACCACATTGTTCAAGCTCTGGCTCCACTTTTTCGCGGCAGGGCGGTCACTTTTCTGATCGAAAATCGTAATGCTTCGGCAAGCGAAGTTGAGGCCCATATTGAGGAACTCTGCCTGGAGTTCGAGCGATTGAAACCGTATCTGGTGCAGATGTGGAAATCGAGAGAGTGAGGCAACTATGCGGGAAATGATTGTAAGCGAACTAAGTCAGGCATTGCACGAGTTGGCTCGAGGGTTTGCGCACTACCTTCCTCGCCTGATCGTAATGCTAATCCTCGCCTTCGTGGGCTGGGTGATCGCGTACGCCGTAAAAGTGGTTGTGCGGGCCATTCTTCAACTGGTCAAGTTCGATAAATTTTCCGAGAACACGGGCGCCTCGCAGTTGCTCTCCAAGGCCGCATTACCCACTGCCGCCGAGGTGGTGAGCCGCTTCGTCTTCTGGGTCACCTGGCTCGGCTTCATTCTGCTGGGTGTGAGCGTGCTCGGCATCCTGGGATTGCAGGAACAAGTGGGAAGATTTTTTGTCTTTCTTGCCGCGTCTGTTTGTTGCAATGTTTATTTTGTTTTTCGGTCTGCTGGCCGCCAGCTTCTTTTCTCGCGCTGCTCTGTTGGCGGCCGTGAACGCGAATATGCCTTCGGCCCGGATTGTCAGCATGGCGGTTCGCACCGTCATTGTGGTTTTCGTATTCTCCGTGGTCTTCGAAGAACTGGGCATTGCCGAACAAACCATGCTGGTTGCCTTCGGAATTGCCTTCGGCGCCTTGATGCTTGGGCTTGGCAATCGCATTCGGAATCGGCGGCCGAGATTTGGCACAACGTTTTCTGGAGGAGAGATTCGTTCGTGGACAGGAAAGAAGAGAATGAGGACGAATTATCGCCCCTCTAGCCTGGGAGAGCACGTCGTTCGGCCTGTTCGCTTAGCTCAATAAGCTTTAGCCGATAAAGCTTTTGACCGCCGAGGTCGCAGAGAAATTCCGCAAAAGGTCGCGGAGGGCGGCTACCGATCGTATATCTGACTAAACTCCCGCAGACGATCGCTCATTTCTTTCGTTAACGAGTCTGCCTTGAAACGCCATTTCCAGTTTCCACTTAGCGTTCCGGGTAAATTCATGCGAGCCTCGCTTCCGAGTCCCAACACGTCCTGCAAGGGAATAATTGCAACATTCGCCACTGACGCCATCACGGCGCGAATGAATATCCAGTTGACCGGCTCGTCCTGAAAGCCCAGGTAAGCGCGTGTGAAATCACGTTCCTTGCGAATGTCTTCCGCGGTTCGCGTGCTTTCGCCCACGCCTGCACTCGTCCACCAACCAACCGTGGTGTCGTTATCGTGTCCGCCCGTGTAGGCCACGAGTTCACGAGAATAATTGTGCGGGCGAAAGCTCGGGCCCTGGGGATCGTTTCCAAAGGCGAACTGCAGAAGGCTCATGCCGGGAAAGCCAAACTGCTGGAGCAACCCCTCCACCTCCGGAGTGATCACGCCCAGGTTTTCGGCAACAAACGGCAATTCTTTCAATGCGTTTTGCAAGGCCTGGAAAAGTTCCGCGCCGGGCCCCTTCACCCACTTGCCACCCGCTGCAGTCGTCGCGCCGGCCGGAACCTCCCAATACGCCTCGAACCCGCGGAAATGATCGAGCCGGACCATATCGAAAAGTTTGAGCGATTGGCGAACGCGGTCAATCCACCACTGATGGCCAGTAGCCGCGGACACATCCCAGCGATAAAGAGGATTTCCCCAAAGCTGGCCGGTGGCGCTGAAATAGTCCGGCGGAACGCCTGAAACAGCGCTGGGATTGCCCGTCTTCATCCAAGCGAAACAACTCGGGATGAGACCATACGTCGGCACTGTCGTGCGCGACGTAGATCGGGAATATCCCCCATGATCTTTATGCCGCAACGGCCGCAATGCGCCCTGAGCTGTTCCCACTGCCGAAAGAATTCAAATTGCGCAAATTTATGAATCTCGATCTCGGCCGACAGTTGTTGCCGCCACTCCGCCAGCGCGGCGGGATTCCGGTGCCGAATGCCCGCATCCCAATACACCCAAGCCACATCCTTGTGGACACTCTTGCACGCCATAAAGAGCGCATAGTCGTCGAGCCAATCACGGTTGGTCTGGCAAAAAGCCTCAAAAGCGCCGCGCTCCGCGCCCCCGCCATCCGCCAGAAAAGCGCGACCGGCTTTGTTTAGCAAGTTCTGTTTAAAGGCGGTAACGCGAGCGTACTCGACCTGTTCGTCAGGAAAACTCGGTGCGTTGGCCAAGTCCTGCGCAGACAGAAACACCTTGCTCGCGAAGGGTTTTCAAATCGATGAAAAGCGGGTTTCCGGCGAACGCCGAAAAACACTGGTAGGGCGAGTCGCCATATCCCGTAGGACTCACCGGCAATACCTGCCAGATTTTCTGTCCCGACGCGGCCAGGAACTCTACAAATTCGTGAGCCGAATCTCGCCAGATCGCCAATGCCGTGGCCGCCGGGCAAAGAGGATATGTGCAAAAGAATTCCACTACACCGAGGAAAGATCACTCGTTCAACCTATCCTCCCCAGCCCCACGCGTGCAATAGGGTGTAGTCCCAAGTGGTTCTTAATAATTCCTGCGCGCCTGTCGTTTTTGAAGACGGTCGTTCGACGTAAGTACAGGGGGAGCGCTGCCATTCACAAAGCGTGGATGTTTTGTCAGGGCGCTGGAGGGGCGCTGGAGGGCCGCAATAATCTCGAATCCTTCGGCCGAAGACTGAATCCAATTCGGTCAAGCATTGTAAAGGGAAGCCCGTAATTTCACGGTGCATTCCACGTAAATGAAGTCGGCGCGTAACGAAAATCACTCGCCGACAGTTAAACGCGATGTGGGGTCGCGTTAACAACTGGTAGTCATTGCCAAATTCGAGTGCGGCGTGCCTCTTGCGACGCTGAGAACGCAAACTTGTCTGCCCGCCATCTACGGCGGTACGTAACGCTGATTCGAGCCTAAAGGGGTAGTCATGGCGAAAAGAATGATCCTGATGTTGGGCGTGATGATCTTAGTGATCGGCGCCCTTGGCTTCATGAAATTCAAGCAGGTTGAGACGGCCATTCAGGTCGGCGCCTCGTACCAGCCTCCGCCGGAGGCGGTCACGAGCATTGTGGCGCACCGCGAGCAGTGGACTGCCTCGATGGGCGTGATTGGCACCATGGAAGCCGTGCACGGCGTCACCGTCAGCGCGGACCTTCCCGGCGTCGTCGAAAAGATTTCTTTCGAATCAGGACAGTCGGTGCATGCTGGCGATGTACTGGTTGTGCTCGACACCAAGCAGGAACGGGCACAATTGGCATCGCTCGAGGCGCAGAGCGAACTCGCGCGGGTGAACTTTGGCCGCGAGCAGCAATTGGTGGACGCCGGCGTCATTTCGCGGATGGAGTTCGATCAGGCGACCGCTCAGCAAAAAGCCACCGAAGCGAATGTGGCGGAGATTCACGCCACCATTGAGCGCAAAACGATTCGAGCGCCGTTTTCGGGCATGCTCGGCATTCGCAAGGTGAACCTGGGGCAGTATCTTTCCGCGGGCAGCGCTATCGCGCCGCTGCAGTCGTCTGAATCCGATTTATGTGGATTTCGGCGTACCCCAACAGTCGGCCCGGCAAGTGCGAGTGGGCGGCAATCTGCACGTTACTTCCGAAGACATTGCGGGCCAGGTTTTCACCGGCAAGATCACGGCTCTTGATTCGGTGGTCGACGAGACCACGCGCAATATTCAAGTCCAAGCGACCTTGGCCAATCCGCAGGGAAAGTTGCGCCCGGGCATGTTCGTCCAGGTGGATGTTGGCATGGGAGCTAACCGCTCTGTGGTGACTCTGCCGGCGTCCGCTATCAGCTATGCCCCCTACGGCAATTCGGTCTTCGTGATTACCGATCTCAAGGATCCGAAAGGCAAAACTTACCGCGGGGTGCGGCAGCAGTTCGTGAAGGTCGAAGGCTCGCGCGGCGATCAGGTCGCGGTGATCTCGGGCGTAAATCCCGGAGATGAAGTCGTCACCTCGGGAGTATTCAAGCTGCGCAATGGCGCTGCGGTCACGGTCAACAATAAAGTCCAGCCCGGAAATAATCCGGCTCCCAAACCTGAGGACAGCTAAATGAAGTTCACTGACCTGTTTATCAAAAGGCCGGTCCTCGCGATCGTCGTCAACCTGGTGATCCTGATCGCCGGATTGCAGTCGATCCGTTCGCTGAGCGTGCGCCAGTATCCGCGCAGCGATATCGCGGTGGTCCAGGTTTCCACGACGTACGTTGGCGCCAACGCCGACCTGGTTCGCGGATTCATCACTACGCCGCTGGAGCGCGTGATTGCCAGCGCGGACGGCATCGACTACATGGAATCGTCGAGCGCTCAAGGGCTCAGCACGATCACCGTGCACCTGAAGCTGAACTACGACACCAACGCGGCGCTCACGCAGATTCAGGCCAAGGTGGCGCAGGTGCGCAACGATCTGCCGCCCGACGCGGAAGCTCCGGTCATCGATCTGCAAACGGCAGACAACCAGTTTGCCGCGATGTACCTCGGCTTCTCCTCCAACGATCTCGATCAGAATCAGATCACGGATTACCTCACGCGTGTCGTTCAGCCGAAACTGAGCGCCATCAGCGGAGTGCAGCGTGCCGACATCCTCGGCGATCGCACCTTCGCGATGCGGATCTGGCTGAAGCCCGACAGGATGGCGGCCTTCGGCATTTCGCCCTCAGCCGTTCACGACGCGTTGGCGAAAAACAATTATCTCTCGGCGATCGGAAGCACCAAGGGTTCGATGGTGTCGGTGAACCTGGTCGCCAACACGAACCTGACTACGGCGGACGAATTCCGCCAACTGGTGGTCAAGCAAAACAACGGCGTCGTCGTTCGCCTGGGAGAGATTGCCGACGTTCGAACTCGGCGCCCAGAGACTACGACTCGGAGGTCCGTTTCAACGGGGAGACCGCGACCTTCATGGGAATCTGGGTGCTCCCGACCGCCAATTCGCTGGACGTGATCAAGCAAGTACGCGCAGCAATCCCGGGCATCCAGGCGCAGTTGCCGGCCGGGATGAAGGTCGGCATTCCGTACGACTCGACCGCCTACATTCAGGACGCGATCAACGAGGTGCTCAGCACTCTTACCGAGACGCTGCTCATCGTCATCGTCGTGATTTTCCTCTTCCTGGGATCGTTCCGCTCGGTGCTGATCCCGGTGGTCGCGATTCCGATCTCGCTGATCGGCGCCGTCTTCCTGATGCTGATCGCGGGTTTCACCATCAACCTGCTGACCCTGCTGGCGATTGTGCTGTCGGTCGGACTGGTGGTGGATGACGCGATCGTCATGGTGGAAAACGTCGAGCGCCATATCCACATGGGCAAGACGCCGTTTCAGGCGGCAATCGACGCTGCCCGCGAACTGGTCGGCCCGATTATCTCCATGACCATCACGCTGGCCGCGGTGTATGCGCCGATCGGCATTCAGGGCGGCTTGACCGGCGCACTGTTCCGCGAGTTCGCCTTCACTCTCGCCGGCGCGGTGATCGTGTCCGGCATCGTCGCGCTGACGCTCTCGCCGATGATGGGATCGAGGCTGCTGCGCGCGGGAGCTACCGAGCGCGGCTTCGCCGGCATGGTCAATCGCCGCTTCGAGAGCGTGCGCCGCTGCGTACTCGCGACAACTCTGCCGGGACGCTTGCAGTTACCGGCCGGTGGTTCTGACCTTGTGGGCGATCGTCGTCGCTGCTGATGGTTCCGTTCTACATGTTCTCGCAGCGGGAACTCGCGCCGGCCGAGGACCAGGGCGTCGTGTTCGGCGTGATTCAGGCTTCCCCGAATTCGACCATCGATCAGACCAACCTGTACACCAAGCAGGTGTACGACGTTTATCACTCGTTCCCGGAGAGCCAGAGCATCTTTCAGATCACCTCTCCGACGGGCGGCTTCGGCGGCATGGTGACCAAGCCGTGGAGCGAGCGAAAGAAGACCGCGCAGCAACTTCTGCTCGAATCCACCGGGCCGCTGTCGAAGATCGCCGGGCATTCGCGTGATTCCGCTGACTCCGCCGCCTCTGCCGGGCGGCGGAAATTTCCCGGTCGATTTCGTGATCGCTTCTCCGGCCGAACCGCAGCAGCTTGTCGCAATTCGCCAAGCAACTGGTGGGCAAGGCAATGACCAGCGGCATCTTCATCTATGCCGACTCTGACCTGAAGTACGACCAGCCGCAGACCGAAGTGGTTTTCGATCGCGACAAGCTGCGTTCGCAAGGAGTCGATCTGAGCCAGGCCGGCCAGGATCTTTCCACGCTGCTGGGCGGAAACTACGTCAACCGCTTCAGCATTCAGGGACGCAGTTACAAGGTCATTCCGCAGGTCAAGCGCGCGGAGCGATTGACTGCCGGACCAGCTTTCGCAGATTTACGTCACCGGATCGCAGAACAAACTGGTGCCGCTCTCGACCTTCGCCAGCCTGCGGACCACCACCGAACCGCGCGACCTGAAGAAGTTTCAGCAGCTCAACGCGGTGCGCATTCAGGGCGTGATTCCGCCGGGAGTGCCGCTGGACAAGGCGCTTGCGCATGCTCGAAGACGAAGCCAAGACGATCCTGCCGCAGGGCTTCACGGTTGACTATGCGGGCGAGTCGCGCCAGCTGCGAGTCGAAGGCAGCAAGTTTCTCGGCACGTTCCTGCTCTCCGGCGATCCTGATCTATCTGGTGCTGGCGGCGCAGTTCGAGAGCTTCCGCGATCCGTTCATCATTCTGGCGGGATCGGTGCCGCTGGCGATTTCGGGCGCGTTGCTGTTCTCGTTCCTGGGACTGACGACGCTGAACATCTACAGCCAGGTGGGTCTGATTACGCTGGTCGGACTGGTGTCGAAAAACGGCATCCTGATTGTGGAGTTTGCCAACCAACTGCAGGAGACGGGGAACAGCCAAGCTGGCTGCGATTATTGAGGCAGCTGGAACACGGCTGCGGCCGATTCTGATGACGACCGCTGCGACCGTAATCGGTCACTTCCCGCTCGTGCTGGCCAAGGGCCCGGGAGCGGGAGCGCGGAACAGCATCGGCATCATGCTGGTCAGCGGCATGATCATCGGAACCGCCTTCACGCTGTTCGTGGTGCCGTCGATCTACATGCTGGTCGCGAAGACTCGAGTGCCGGTCCGAACGCCCAGAACCGAGACGGAGGACATCTTCACAGAACCGGAAGAGGCTATCGCCTAGCGCCGTTCCTAAACGTTAGGAGCCTGCGCCTGGATGACAGTCAGGGTACAATGGATACCCATCATGCGCACGGTTTTCGATATCTTCGCGCAGATCTTCCGCAACCTGTGGGCGCACAAGCTGCGCTCGTTCCTGACCATGTTCGGGATTGCCTGGGGCGTGGGATCGTTGCTGCTGCTGGTGGGCGTGGGCGAAGGCTTCCGCTCCGGCAACAAGCGCGAACTGGCCGAGTTCGGCAGGGACATCATGTTCATCTTTCCCGGACGCGCGCCCGCGGTCCAGGGCAGCATGAACTCCGCCCGTCCCTACTTGCTCACCTACCAGGACTACATCGATATCCGCACGCAAGCTCCTCACGTCGGCAATGCCTGTCCCGATGCTTTCCCGGACCGATCTGCACGAGGTCAGCGAATTCGCCACTGCCGGAGTCGAGATTCTCGGGCGTAGAGCCGCAACTGAACGAGATCAGCTTTCTTCCTCTCAAGGAAGGACGCTGGCTCAATGAAATGGACGAAACGCAGAGGCGCAATGTGATCGTCCTCGGAAACGAACTGCTGAAAACTCTGTTTCCCGGCCGTCCTGCGGTGGGCGCATTCGTGCTGCTCAACGGCATTCGGTTCGAAGTGATCGGCAGCATGCCTCACCTCGGCCGCGGCGACAACACCTGGCTGAATATGCGCGGCTACATTCCGTTTCCGGTGATGGCCACGAACTTTCCGTTCAAGGGAGAAAATCACCAGAACTCCATTTCGTTTATCGAATACCAGCCGCGTACAACCGCCGAGCATCAGCTGGCGCAGGACGACGTTCACAAAATCATCGCCCGCAATCACGGATTCGATGCCAGCGACGAAAATGCTTTTGACGGCTGGGATTCGATTCAGGAATCGAAAATGGTGGGAACGATTTTCGACGTCATGAATATGTTCCTGGGAGCGGTCGGAATGGTTACGCTGGCACTGGGCGCGATCGGCGTCATCAACATCATGCTGGTCGCGGTCAGCGAACGCACTCGCGAGATCGGATTGCGCAAAGCGCTCGGCGCCACCAATCGCAGCATTCTGTTTCATTTTTTTCTGGAAGGGTCTGCTGCTCACCCTGGGCAGCGGGCTGATCGGCATGGGCTTCGCGGCTGGCTTGATGGCGATGATGGGGAACGTGCAGGGGCCGGGCGGATTCGATCCACCAAAACTGGTGCCGATGTCCGCCGTTGCTGGCGATTGGCAGCCTGACTCTGGCTGGAGTGGTCGCGGGACTCTATCCCGCGCGCAAAGCGGCCATGCTGCAACCGGTGGAAGCCCTGCGGCAGAGAGTAGATCCGATATGTTTCACGATCTGCTCCAGGAAGCCTACGGCGCCATGCGGCACAATCGCCGCCGCACCGCGCTCACCATGCTGGGCATGGCCTGGGGCATTGCGACCGTGGTCATGCTGCTCGCCTATGGCGATGGCTTTGGCCAGGCCTGCGCCAACATTTTCGCGAACTTCGGAACCAAGCTCGTCATCGTCGTGCCGGGCCGTACTTCGATGCAGGCTGGCGGGCAGAAAGCCGGAGTCGCTCGTCCGCTTCACCCTAGACGATGTCGACACTCTCACCACCAATCTTCCGCAGATCACGCAGATCACGCCCGAAGTCAGCAAGCAGTGCAGCATCCAGTACGACACCCGGATTTTCACCTGGGCCGTCACCGGCAACTATCCCAACGTGTTTGATGTTCGCTCCCTCAAGCTCGACCAGGGCCGCTTCTACAATCCGGAAGACGAGATCCAGCGCGCCCGCGTAGCGGTGATCGGCTCAGAGGCGAAAGAGAAACTTTTCTCCGGACGCAACGCCCTCGGCGAACACATTCGGCTCGACGGCCTCAGCTTCGAGGTCATCGGCGTTCTCAGCGCCAAAATGCAGGAGGGCAACGACGACATCAATCGCGTCAGTCTACGTTCCCTTCAGCACCATGAGCGAACTGAAGAACACGCATTATCTCGACTACCATCTGGTTCACCTACCAGACGCCGGAGTACGAGAGCCTGGAACAAACGGTCCGCACCATCCTGGCGACGCAGCACAAATTCAACCAGACCGACCGTCAGGCGGTGGAAGTCTTCAACCTGATGACGCAGGTCCACCAGTTCGAAATCATCACGCTGGGGTTGAAAGTGCTGATGGGTTTCATCGGCACACTCACGCTCGGCATCGGCGGCGTCGGCCTGATGAATATCATGCTGGTCTCGGTCACGCAGCGCACGCGGGAGATCGGCGTGCAGAAGGCTCTGGGCGCGCCCCGCCGCTATATTCTGCTGCAGTTTCTAGCCGAAGCTCTGACCATTACTTTCATCGGCGGAGTGCTTGGCGTGATCCTGGCTTACGCGGTCGCGCTCTCGGTCGGCAGGCTCACTTTGTATAGCGCCTTCGCCAAAAACGGAGAAGCCGGCGACATCCGCCTGATCATCGCACCCGGAACTCTGATCGCGTCGACTCTCATTCTCGGCGCTGTAGGCCTGGTCAGCGGAATGATTCCCGCGTTCCGCGCCTCGCGCCTCGATCCGATCGAAGCTCTCCGGCACGAATAAGCGAACTTTGTTGGCACCACTCGCGCAAGCTAGATTGCGCCCAACGATCCCGCTTCGGTGCCAACTGCGACACGTTGTAAAGTTTTCGTCAGGCCCGAGCCTTGTCGATCATTTCCGCCCAGATCCCTTTAGATCGAAGGATGAGTTCAACAGTTTCTCGAATTGCGCCGTGCCCGGCGAGGGCCTTAGTCGTGTAGTGCGCCGCGTCTTTTACCTCTGGCATCGCGTCGCCAACGGCCACGGCCAGCCCGGCGCGCCGCAATAACGGAAGGTCAGGCAGATCGTCTCCAACAAATGCCACTTCATAATCTGAAGCTTTTGCCTTTCGAAGTACGTCTTCATAGGCCGGCATTTTCAAGGGTTGCTTCATGTAAACAAATTCCATCTTCATTTCAAAAGCCCGTCGAGCCAGCGCCGCACTCTCGCGCCCGGTGATGCATCCGGTACGAAGCCCTGCCGTTTGAGCCAGAGTAAGCCCCTGTCCATCATGCGCATCAAATGTCTTGATTTCAAGCGCGCTTCCGTCAATTTGCGAGAGCAAAGTAACACTCCCATCGGTCATCGTGCCGTCCACGTCCATCAGCAGAATGCGGATACGGCTGGCGCGCTTCTTGAGCGCTGGCGATATCCTCGAGAATCCCGTCAATTTGTGCCTCCGGAAAGACAACAACGAGTTTACTGCAAGGCCGATACTTCGCGGTTTTGCGAGTTGGCCGCCGTTCGAAGAAGCGCGGCTGAACAAACTTCCTTCGTCCGTCTAAACATGGGGCCTAAGGTTTGCGGGAGATGCGCAAACGTGGCGCCCAGACTATTGCTCAGGACGAGGCCAGTTGTGTGGTCTTCGGCATGCCCAAAGAAGCGATCGCGCGCGACGCAGTCGTAGCTGTTGTTCCTTTGCGACGCATCGCCGAAACCGCCTTGAAGATGGCTGGCGGCTAGCCCAAGGGCTAATCCGTGCAGGACGATTTGCTGATGGCGGTGCGCATTGTCGGGCTGGCGGATTCTTTCGATGCCATGACCAGAGCGCGTCCTTATCGCGCTCCGCTTTCGGTGGGCAGCGCGCTCAGCGACCTGGTGCGCATGGCGCCGGAAAAATATGATGCCAACGTGGTGCGGGCGCTGCTGATCCAGGTGCGCCGCGACGCGGTGGGCAGCAGCCGCACTCCCCTGCTCGACACCATGCCGGATGAACATCGCAGCCACCGACATTGACCACCTGGCCGCGACGCTGCAGCATAAAATCTCGCGGGCGAAGGCGTATTTGACTAAGGAGATTGGGTCGTAACGGGAGCGCTACAAACCTTTTCTGGCGGCGGGATGCGAGCGCGGCTTGGGGATTAGGGCGTCAACGAGTGATATCTCGGTTTAAAATTAGAAAGCGCGCTAGCGTTCGGTACTCGCCTGGATCGTGGCTTCATGTTGCTGAACCACATGAAGAGAACGGATTATCCGATTAATCTCCGGCTGCGTAATACCGAGAGATTTCCTGTAGTCCTTCTGGCTGAAAATCATTTCGACATTGGCCTTTTCGGAATAGAGGGAGATCAGGACTCCGTGCGTTTGAGACTGAGGATTGCCCTGTTGAAAGCCCGCGCAATTCTGGCCCTGAATCGTAAAAATTCCAGAATCCGCTGCCGATGAAAGGACAAGGGATTTGATGATCAGGAAGAACTCATCCCGACTCATCATTCCTCGCCGGAAGTCCCAGTGGTTCATCTTATCGGGATTGAACTCATAAACGGCTTTAAGAAAACTAAAGTCGGACTTCATCGTGTCATGTCCGAAGATTGCTTCGAGCGTTTGCGGAGGCACCCTAAATTCCTTAGGAAGACCGTCGACCATCTCCCTCGAAGGAAATGCGGTCACCAGCAGCCGAAGACCCGAACGGAAATGAAGATCGACTCTGTTCTTCTCGGCCTTGTCGCTTGGATATAGCCTAGTCTGACTCTCGTCGAGGTCGGTCCAAGGAACATCAAACTCATAGCCGAGGTACGTTAGCTTCGTCCCCGGAGCCTGAGAGATGGACAGGTCCTTCAAATCTGTCGGAACGACTTTGACTATTGGAGGGGCTTTTCTCACGGAGTAGTAGGAAAGCGCAACCGGGGCGGCCCACCGTATCGTCGCCAAGATCACCGCCACTGTTATGACCGCCGTCAGCAAAATGCGTTGAACTAGTTTCACGGACTACCCTCCGGGCGGTTGTCTAAAGCGCAAACAGCATACATGCTAGCTTTGGCCGATGTCTCATCCAAGTTACGTGAGTTCCCTCAGCCTGAGGGCAGGATGTCAAACCTGCCGTCATCTTCCGGCCCCTTATACCGGTCTCCCCCGAGCCCTCGCCGGCAGCAACTTTTTTGTTGGGGAGGGTTCATAATCAGCAGACCTGCTGCGGCCGGGGGAGACAGCGTGCCATTCAAACTGGGGCGATCCAAGTTAGAGCGATCCAGGCTGGGACGATGTAACACGGAGAGGCTCGCGCTGTTGCTGTTGTGCCTGAGCCTTGCCTGCGTGGTGCCGTCGCTGCTTGCTAAGAAAAAAGATCAGACTCCTGAAGCCTCGCCGAATGAGCAGAGGCGGGCGGTGCAGGCGCTGAACCGGCTTACGTTTGGGCCGCGGCCGGGCGATGTGCAGCAGGTGATGGCGATGGGCGTCGACCGCTGGATCGATCTGCAACTGCATCCCGATAAAATTTCGGATAGCGGCGTTGAGGCGCGGCTGGCGCCGTTTCGCACGCTGCACATGAGCTCGAAGGAAATTGCCGAAGAATTTCCTGACAACCAGATGATCCGGCAGGTTATGGACGGCAAGCGGCCGATGCCGTCGGATCCTGCGAGGCGCGCGGTGTATCAGGTGCAGATGGCGCGGTTGAAACAAAAAGAGGCCCAGAAAAAGACGCGGAAGGAAGCGGAGAAGCAGCAGACACGACAGCCGGCCGCCACTCCGGACGCAGCGTCGATGCAGGCGGCCGACAGCGCCAAGACAGCCGAAGAACTTGCGGCCGCGGCGGCGGCGAGCGGCGATGCGTCGGGCAGCGCGCCGAATAATCTGGCTGACGGCGGCGCGATGGCTGGGAACGCGATGAGCGTGGACTCGGCCAGCATGAATTCGGAGACTCTGAATTCGCCGAGAGTCGAATCGCCGAACGTGAATTCCGCGAACGTCAATTCGACGAATGTTCATGCGGCGACGATGAATTCGGCGCCGGCATCGCCGAGCGAGGCGAAAGTCGCGCCGGTCGATGACTCCGAAGCGCATCGCCGTGAAGAGCGGCTGTATGCAGATTTGAAGATTCAAGGCCTGATCGATCTTCCTCCCGAGCAGCGGTACAAAAAAGTATTGACGATGTCGGCGGACGAGCAGTGGGCGTTTGCCGATTCGCTGCGCGGGGGTAAAGGCAACGCCAAAGCGCAGGATTTTCTGGCGGGAATGAATCCGAAGCAGAGGGAGACGCTGCTGGCGATGAACAATCCGCAGGGCGTGGTGGCGGACGAACTGGTGCAGGCCAAGCTGCTGCGGGCGATTTACAGCGAACGTCAACTCGAAGAAGTGATGACCGATTTCTGGTTCAACCACTTCAACGTCTTCGCCGGCAAAGGCCCGGAGCGCCTGTTCCTGACCAACTATGAGCAGGAAGTGATTCGCCCGCATGCGCTGGGAAAATTTGAAGACCTGCTGGTCGCGACGGCGAAGAGTCCGGCAATGTTGTTTTATCTGGATAACTGGTTGAGCGTGGGACCGAATTCCATGCGGGCGCTGGGGATTCCTGATCATCCGATGCGGGCTGGGCGTCCGCGGCGTTTTCCGGCGGCGAATCCGAATGCGAAACGCAAAGCCAACAACGGTCTGAATGAAAACTACGGCCGCGAGTTGCTGGAGTTGCACACGCTCAGCGTGAATGGCGGCTACTCGCAGCGCGACGTCACCGAAGTGGCGAAAGTGTTCACCGGATGGACGATTGAAAAGCCGAATGACGGTGGCAGCTTCAAGTACGATCCGCGCATGCACGAGCCGGGATCGAAGTTCGTGCTCGGGCACCACATCAAGCCCAAGGGCGACGGCGAAGGCGAGGGCCGGGAAGTGCTGCACTTGCTGGCGATGAGCCCGCAGACCGCGCATTTTATTTCGCTGAAACTGGCGGAGCGTTTTGTGGCGGACGATCCGCCGGCGGCGCTGGTTGATCGCATGGCGAAGACGTACGAGAAAAAGAAGGGCGACATTCGCGAAGTGCTGGCGACGTTGTTTCATTCGCCGGAATTCTGGGCGGAGGGCGCGTACCGGGCGAAGGTGAAAACGCCGCTGGAGTTTGTGGCGTCGGCAGTGCGGGCTACGGGGGCGGATGTGGACGATGCCATGCCGCTGGCGCGCCAGATCGGCAACATGGGCATGCCGCTCTATGGAGCGCAGCCTCCAACGGGCTATTCGATGAAGGCGGAGACCTGGGTGAGTTCGTCGGCGCTGCTGAATCGTATGAATTTTGCGCTGGGGTTGACGGGCGGGAAAATTCGCGGAGTGAAGTTGGATGCGGCGCAGTTGGCCGGGAATGCGGCGGGACCGCTGGACCCGGCGCTGGCGCTTTCGGCGCTGGAAGCGAAGTTGCTTGCGGCCGATGTTTCGAAGCAGACGCATGACTCGATCGTGGCGCAGATGGAAGCCGGGGCGACGAAACCGTCGCGGCCGCCGGACGCGAGCACGATTGCGGGGCTGTTGCTGGGTTCGCCGGAATTTCAGAGGAGATAGGTACTAGCCTCTAGCTCCTAGCTTCTAGCTAACCGAATTTTCTATTGGCTGCTCCGAACAGAGTACCGAAGTTGCTTGATGACGATGAAAGGCTAGAACGAAAAGCTAGATGCTAGTGTAGTGCGTGGGAAAGAACATCTCCTATCTATCGTGCGCGATGGCGACGGAAGGCAAAGACTTTAACCGCAGAGTTCGCAGAGAACATCCGCAGAGATCGCGGAGAAGGGCTGTGCAACTTGAACTATAAACGTCGATCTGCTTGACGCACTACACTAGCTACTAGCTGCCAGCGTCTAGCTAACCGAATTCGTTTTTTGTCGCATACGAAAAGCGTGCCGAAGTTGCTCGATGAAGATGAAAGGCTGGAACGAAAAGCTAGAAGCTAGAAGCTAGGAGCTGTTTTTATGCCAACTACTCGTCGGGTTTTTCTGCGTAACGGCGCGCTGGCCGTGGTGGGCACGGCGGCAGTGCCGAGCTTTCTTACCCGTGCGGCGTTTGGCGCGGTCGATGCCGGGGCGCGCAACAAGCGGCTGGTCGTCATTTTCCAGCGCGGCGCGGCGGATGGGCTGAACATCGTGGTTCCTTATGGCGAGCCGCAGTACTACGCGATGCGGCCGAGCATCAATATTCCGCGCAAGTCCGTGATCGATCTGAACGGTTTTTTCGGGCTGCATCCGTCGCTGGGAGCGTTTCAGCCGCTATGGCAGCAGGGGCATCTCGCGATCGTGCATGCCGCGGGATCGCCCGACACGACGCGCTCGCACTTCGACGCGCAGGATTTCATGGAGACTGGAACTCCCGGCGTGAAGATCACCGAGGACGGCTGGCTGAATCGCTCGCTGCGCAATCTGCCCGCGCAGAGTTCTCCATTTCGCGCGATCGCGCTCGGGCCGTCGCTGCCGCGCATTTTGAGCGGCGCGGAACCTGCGGTGGCGATGAATAACATCAATGACTTTTCGGTGGGCGGGCGGAATCCGAAGCCGTCGCCGGCCGCGCTCGCGTTTGAGGCGATGTACGACCACTCCTCCGACAGCGTGCTGCACGGCACCGGGGAGGAAACGTTCGATGCGGTGAAAATGCTGAAGGCCGCCGACCCGGGAAAGTACGCGCCCGCCGCGGGCGCGAATTATCCGAAGGGACGCTTCGGCGATGGCTTGCGGCAACTGGCACAGCTGATCAAGGCGAATCTCGGGGTGCAGGTGGCGTTTGCCGACATCGGTGGATGGGATCATCATGTGAACGAGGGCGCCACCGAAGGGCAGCTGGCTAATGTGCTGAGCGATTTTTCGCAGTCGCTGGCGGCGTTCTGGATTGACCTCGGCGATCTAGGGGAAGATACGGTCGTCGTTACCATGTCGGAGTTCGGGCGGACAGCGCGCGAAAACGGCAATCGCGGTACGGACCACGGACATGCCAACGTGATGTTCGTCCTCGGCGGGCCAGTGAAAGGCGGCAAGGTATATGGGCGCTGGCCGGGGCTCGATCAGTCGCAACTCTATGAGGGCCGCGACCTGGCGCTGACTACGGATTTCCGGCTTGTGATTGGGGAGGCCGTCGCGCGGCACATGGGGAATAGAAATCTGGCGGCGGTTTTCCCGGGGTTCGAGAATCAGACGGGAACATTCTTGCGCTATCTCGGATGAGGCGCGGGGAGAACGTGCGATCCGCAAGCGCGGGTCGAGGCGCGATCGCGGCCAAAAGCTTTAGACCGCGGAGCACGCAGAGAAAGGCCGCTGAGAACGCGGAGAACCGCATGTCATTGGATCAGCGAGACTAGCTAAAGGCTAAGCGCTACGCTCTACAATCCGTACTTCTTCATTAAGTGGCGGAAGGAGCGGTAGGAGATGCCGAGGACGTCGGCGGCCTTGGTCTGCACACCGCCGCTCTGGTTCAGGGCGCTCTGCAATAACGAGCGTTCGATGCCGGCCACGTAGCTTTCCATTCCTAAGCCCTCGGGTAGAGTGACATCGCCGCCGATTTCTGGCAGCGTGCCTCCTCCAGCGGAGGCAGCCGCACCGCGCGCCTTAGGGCGCTCGGCGGGAAGCTGGACGTGCAACTCCTCGGTCATTTCCAGGGCCACGGCGCGTTCGACAGTGTTTTCGAGCTGGCGAACGTTTCCCGGCCACTCGTAGCCGCATAGCGAGTCGAGCGATGGGGCATGGACACGGAGGATGCTGCGTCCCGCGGCCATGGCGTATTTCTTGAGGAAGTGATTCACCAGAAGCGGAATATCTTCGCGGCGCTCGCTGAGCGGAGGGACGCGAATGGGGATGACATTCAGACGGTAGTAGAGATCTTCGCGAAACAGGTTTTCGGCAACAGCCTTGTCGAGATCGCGGTTGGTGGCGGCGATCACGCGCACATCGATGGCGATTTCGCGAGTGCTGCCCACCGGGCGAATGGTGCGCTCCTGCAGCACGCGCAGCAGTTTGACCTGCATGGCCAGCGTCATCTCGCTGATTTCGTCGAGGAAGATCGTGCCCCCGTCGGCCACTTCGAACAGGCCGCGCTTGTTCTGGTTCGCTCCGGTGAAAGCGCCTTTGAGATAGCCGAAGAGTTCGCTTTCGAGCAAGGTTTCCGGGAAGGCGCCGCAGTTGACGGAGACGAAGGCGTCGGTGGCGCGCGGCGAACAGACATGCACAGCGCGGGCGACGAGTTCTTTTCCGGTGCCGCTCTCTCCATGAATCAGAACTGTGCTGGCGGTGGTGGCGACGGTGCGCACCGTCTGCTTGAGCTTCTCCATCGCGGAACTGGAGCCGATGATGTTGTCGAGCGAGTTGCGGGCGGCGGCGTCGCGGCGCAGGGCGAAGTTCTGTTTGCTGAGGTTGAGTTTCTCGACCGCGCGATTGATGGCCAGCTTGATTTCGTCGACCAGCCCGGGACTCTTGCGAATGTAATCGGTAGCGCCTCCGGCTTTGACGGCCTCGACTGCAGCCGCGTAGTCGTCGACCGCGGTAATCAGGATGACGGCGGAGTCAGGCGAAACTTTGTGGGCATGGCGGAGAACCTCGATGCCGTCGATGGCCGGCATTTTAATGTCGGTGATGATGACGTCGTAGAGCGCGCCGTCGATTTTGCTTTTTGCATGCTGTCCCGATTGCACGGTTTCGACGCGGTGCCCTTCGCGGCGCAGAGAGATGTCGAGCATTTCGCAGATCGAGCGTTCGTCGTCGCAGACCAGGATGTTAGCCACGTCCACCCCCTGCGGCAGCGGACAGCGCCTTGTCCTGATGATTCTCGGCGGCGGTAAGTGCACGCCCGGCTTCGAGGCGATGTAGCCGCAGAACGAACGTAGTTCCCTGCCCCGGTTTGGAGCGCGCCCAAACCTTGCCGCCATGCGCCTGCACGATCTGGTAAACCAGGGCCAGGCCGAGGCCGGTGCCGCCCTCAAAATTGGACTGGAAGGGCTCGAAGATTTTTTCGACCTGTTGCGGGCTCATGCCTAGGCCGGTATCGGTGAATCCCACCTGCCAATCGTCTCCCAGAGATTCGACGGTGACGGTGAGTGTGCCGCCATCCGGGGCGCCTTTCATGGCGCGAACCGCGTTCTCACAAAAATTCCAGAACACCTGTTTAAGCTTGTCGCCGTCCGCCATGGCCAGAGCCTGTCCCGCAGGAAAATGGCGCTCGACCCTGATTCCAGTTTTCTCCGCCGTCATGCGGTGTTCCATCAGCGTCAAGGTGTCGTCGACCAACTGAATGAGATTGACCTGGTCGAAGTGATATTGCTTGGTGCGCGAGTAAGCCAGGAAGTCGGTAATGATGCCGTTCAGACGCTGTGACTCGCGCGTGACAATGTCGAGCAGGCGGCGGTGGTCTTCGTTCATCTCAGGGACGCCGGAAAGCATGCTGACCGAGCCGGCAATGGAAGTAAGCGGGTTGCGGATTTCATGGGCAATCGCAGCGGCCAGCCGCCCGACGGCCGCCAGACGGTCCTGCATGCGAACTTCGCGCTCCAGGCGGCGAATCTCGGTGAGATCGTCGAATACATAGACATATCCCAGTTCGCCACGCTCCGGGACGGTCAGGGTAGCCACGCGCACGCGAACCGTTTTGCGAAATTTGTTGGGCGCGTCGAAGCGCACCTCACCATGGTTCTGATTCGTCTCCACGTTGGGCAAGGGATCGAGAAACAACTGGTCGACGCGAGCTCCAAACAGTTCCGCCGAAGTGCGCTCCAGCAGGCGCTGGGCTGCGCCGTTGACCAGCGTGATGCGGCCGTCGAGTCCGGTGGTGATCAGTCCGCTGCTGATGGAATGGATGATATTCTCGTGCAGCGCTTGCAAGCTCTCCAGCGCACCGCTGGTGTTCTTGAGCTGTACGCCGACCTGCCGCAGTTTTGCGGTGAGCAATCCCGCCAGATAGGCCACCGCCAGGAAAGCAAAAAGATTGACGAAGATGATGGCCTGCAGCGTCCTGAGGCCGGGATGAGAGCTGGTATAGGAAGGAATGAACCCGAAGTAGCTCAGTTCCAGAACCGTGCCGTAAAGAATGAACGCCAGCGCCGCCACCAACTGCGCCCACATCCGCGTCAACAGCACGCTGGCAACAATAATGACGAGCGGATAGAGGAAGTTGAGAGAGCTGTCCCAGCCTCCGGTCTCGTGAACGACGAGGCTGACCAAAACCAGGTCGGTCAGAACTTGCAGCGAGGCCTGCAGTCGGTGCTCGCGCCAAAGCGAAAGCAGGAGCACGTAAAACAGCGAAAGGCTGTACCAGAAAAGAATGGTGCTGAGGAAGAGCCGCATGGGAAGCGGCGTGGGACTGAACCGAGCAACCGCCAGTTCAATGCCGAGCAGCAAGGTCAGGATAAGAATTCGTACCCGAACCAGCCACACCAGCCAATTGCGCTCGTCAAAGGTCGATTGCATGGGGAAATATCAATGTTTCAAGGTTGCAATGTTTCAAGGTTTCAAAGCTGTAAGGGTTCAAGGTTGTGAGGTTGCAAGGTTTCAAAGTTTCGCGGAGATTGGGCTTGAAACTTTGAAACCTTGTCACTCTGAAACCTTGTGCCTTTTAAACCTTGCCCCTTTTGAAACCTGCGTCTTATCCCGCCAATTTCGCGATCATTGCGAACAACGGCATGTAGAGCGAAATGACGATGCCGCCGATCATGATGCCCAAAGCGCCGATGATGAAGGGTTCGAGCATAGCCAGCATATCTTTGGTGGCGGCGTCGACTTCCTCTTCGTAGAAGTCGGCGATCTTCTGCAGCATCGAATCCATGGCGCCGGTGGCTTCGCCCACGCCGATCATCTGCGTGACCATGTTGGGAAATACTCCGCATTCGCGCAGGGGATCGACAATGGTGCGGCCTTCTTCAATGGCTTTCCGCACCTTCAAGAGCGCCTCTTCCAGCACGGCGTTGCCCGAGGTCTTGGCGGTAATCGTCAAGCCCTCAAGAATGGGAACGCCCGACGTGATCAGCGTGCCCAAGGTACGGGTGAAGCGGCCGACGGCAATCTTGCGCAGCAGCGAACCCATGACCGGAATGTAGAGCAGCACTTTGTCGAAGTAGTAGCGGCCGCGGGGATGCTTGCGAATCTGCTTCATGCCCACGACAAGCCCCACGACCGCGACGATGAAGACCCACCAGAAGGTCTGCACAAATCCGCTCAGGCCCATCACTATGCGAGTGGGAAGCGGGAGGGTGACGCCCAGTCCGGCAAACAAGTTGGCGAAAATGGGGACCACCCACTTGAGCAGCGCGCCCACGATCAGGACCGCCATGCTGACCACGGATACGGGATAGATCAGGGCGGACTTCACCGCGGATTTGAGGCGCACGGCCTTTTCCACGTAGGTGGCGAGGCGCTGCAGGATGATGTCGAGAATACCGCCGGTTTCTCCGGCCTCGATCATGTTAGTGGTGAGGTCGTCGAACACGATGGGAAAGCCCCGCATAGCGTTGGCCAGGGTGGCGCCACCTTCGACGGTGGTTCGCACGCCGTTCAGCACCTTCTGAAAGGCCGGGTTTTCCTGGTTGGCCGCCAGGATCTCCAGACACTGGACCAGCGGCAGTCCGGCATCGATCATGACCGAGAACTGGCGGAAGAAGATCGCGATTTCCTTGGTCCCAACTTTGCCGGAGCCGAAGGTGGGCATGACAAATTCCTTGCCCTTTTCCCGGATTGCGCCGGGGGTGATGCGCTCGCGCCGCAACGCCTGCGCCAGCGCCTGTTTGTTGGACGCGTTTCGCTCCCCGGAAATTTTCTGTCCGGATGCATCCTTGCCGGAAAATGTGAAGACTGGCATGGTTTAGCTTCTCCTCGACTGATATAGCTGCTTGGTCAAAATTTTGCTTCCCATATCGTTTCGTGCCGCCCTAGTGCTTGGAGGGGGCGGCGCCTCGCGCCATGGTGGTACCTGCCGCAGTCGGCCGGTTCACCAGAGTGGCGCCACGATTAATCATTTCCTGCAACTCGTCGGCGTTGCTGGAGCGCGCAATGGCGGTTTCCAGCGAAATCTGCTTCTGGAAATAGGCCGTGGCCAGGGACTGATTGAAAGTTTGCATGCCAAATTTCTCCTGCCCGGACTGCATGGAGGAATAAATCTGGTGAATCTTGTCTTCGCGAATGAGGTTGCGGACAGCGGCGTTGGGAATCAGAATCTCCATGATCATGGCTCGCCCTTTGCCGTTGACGGTGGGCACCAGGCTTTGGCACATGATGCCTTCCAGCACCAGCGAAAGCTGGGCGCGAATCTGCGCCTGCTGGTGAGCCGGAAACACGTCGATGACGCGGTTGATGGTGGAAGTGGCCGAGTTGGTGTGCAGCGTGCCGAAGGTCAAGTGGCCGGTTTCGGCGATGCGAAGCGCCGACTCGATGGTCTCCAGATCGCGCATTTCGCCGATGAGGACGACATCGGGATCTTCACGAAGCGCGGCGCGCAAGGCGTCGGTGAAGCTCTTGGTGTCGGCGTGCAGCTCGCGCTGGTTGACCACGCAGTTCTTGTTCATGTGCACGAACTCGATCGGGTCTTCAATGGTGAGAATGTGGTCGTGGCGCTCGCTGTTGATCTTGTCGATCATGGCGGCGAGGGTGGTGGACTTGCCCGATCCGGTCGGTCCGGTAACCAGCACCAAGCCACGGGGCTTGTCGCACAGTTTGCTCACCACCGGCGCCAGGCCGAGTTGGTTAAACGACTTGATTTCGAAAGGAATCACACGGAAGACGGCAGCCGTAGCACCGCGCTGGTTAAATACGTTGGCGCGGAAACGGGCCAGCCCTTTCAAGCCGAACGAGAAGTCAAGCTCCAGGCTCTCTTCGAAACGATGCTTCTGCGAATCGGTCATGACGCTGTAGGCCAGCTGCTTGGTTTCGGCCGGCGTCATCTGCGGCAGATCGAGCGGCACCAGGTGTCCATGCACGCGAATCTGGGGCGGCGAATTGGTGGTGATGTGCAGATCGCTGCCGTTCATTTCCAACATTCTTTTGAGCAGATCGCTTAACGACAAACCCATGACAAGTTTCCTTCCTCGAACTTCGTGATCTTTTCTCAGGCCGTTGGTCGCTGGCCGTCAGTCGTTGGTTAACGACGAACGACAATTGATCAGCGACGAATTAGTGAATCGTTTCGCGTGCCACTTCCTCGAGCGTAGTCATGCCTGCCGCCACTTTGATCAACCCGCTGCGGCGCAGCGTGATCATGCCGCGTTCAATCGCTTTCTTTTTCAACTCGACGGCCGAGGCGCCGACCAGAACGAGTTCCCGGATTTCGTCGTCCACTTCCATGACTTCGTACAAACCGCAGCGCCCTTTGTATCCAGTGTTGTTGCAGACGCCGCATCCCTTGCCCTTCTGGATCTTCACGGTCTTGGATTCCTCGGCAGTGAAGCCAGCATCGAGCAGGGTCTGGGGTGGGACATCCACAATCTCGGTGCACTCCTTGCAGATGCGGCGCACCAAGCGCTGTGCGCAAATGAGGTGAACCGACGTCGCCACCAGAAATGGTTCAATACCCATGTTCATCAAGCGCGTAATGGTTTCGGGGGCGCCGTTGGTGTGCAGCGTAGAAAGCACAAGGTGACCGGTGAGGGCGGCTTTGATGGCGATTTCCGCCGTTTCAAAGTCTCGAATTTCGCCGACCAGAATGATGTTGGGATCTTGCCGAAGAAACGAGCGCAGGGCAGCGGCAAAGTTCAATCCAATCTGCTCCTTCATCTGCACCTGGTTGACGCCGCCCAACTGGAACTCGACCGGATCTTCCGCGGTCATGATGTTGGTGTCGGGCTGGTTCAGGCGCGAAATGGCGGAGTAGAGCGTATTGGTTTTGCCCGATCCTGTCGGCCCCGTAACCAGCACCATGCCGTAGGGCTTCAGGATGGCTTTTTCAAATTTCACCAGCGACTCAGCCTCGAAACCGAGCTTGGTCATGTCGAGGCGGAGGTTTTCTTTGTCGAGCAACCGGAGCACGATCTTCTCGCCCCACAAGGTGGGCAGGGTGCTGACGCGGAAGTCGAGTTGCTTCTTGCGGCCGCCAATATTCATTTTCAGCATGATGCGGCCGTCCTGCGGAAGCCGCTTTTCGCTGATGTCGAGCTTCGACATGATCTTCAGGCGGGAGGTGATCGCATCTTTCAACTTCAATGGCGGCGACATGATCGACTGCAGCACGCCATCAATACGGAAGCGGACGCGGAATTCTTTTTCGTAAGGCTCGATGTGGATGTCGCTGGCGCCCCGCTTGACCGCGTCGCCCAGGACCACGTTAACCAATTTGACAACGGGCGCTTCGTCGGCCGCTTTCTCCAGTTCGGCCAATTCGATTTGCTGCTCTTCCGCCTGCAGTTCGACGTCGGCCTCATTCATCTCCGACATCGACTGCATTACGGTTTCGAGATTGTCTTCCTTGCCCCCGCCGCCATAGGCCTTCTCAATGCCCGCCAGGATGGAGCTTTCTGACGCGACCACCGGCTCGATGTTGAAGCCGGTCATGAACTTGATATCGTCCATGGCGAAGACGTTGGTGGGATCAACCATGGCGATGGTGAGCGACGCGCCCACCCGGCTCAACGGAAGGATCTGGTAACGCTTCGCGGTCTCAAAGGGAATCAGCTTGACGACTGCCGCGTCAATTTCGAAGTAAGAAAGATTGATGGCGGGAACGCCGTATTGCCGGGAAAGGAAATTGGTGACGTCTTCGTCGGTCAGGAAGCCCAGCTTCACCAGGGCGGACCCCAGGCGACAGCTCTGCTCCTTCTGGACCTTGCTCGCTTGTTCCAACTGCTCTGGGGTAATGATCTTCTCTTTGACGAGAAGGTCACCCAGCCGTTGAGACATACCCGGATCTCCTATCCACGTGGGTGGAACAATGCCGCGCACTCGTGCCGGCATGGCGCAGAAGGCCGCAAATCATGGGGAGAGACGCGGCTCATTCGCGTTGACATAAATTGTCAACGCAAGTGGATTACTTCACCACTTACTTTGGTACTTGGCCTAGGTGATGCCTTGTGGGCGCGGGGTGGGACTTTTGCGGAACCCCGCGCCAAATGCCGCTTTTCTTAAGGCGCGGAAGCGATTTGCGGGCTCTGGTACATGCACTTCAGTAAGTTTTGCGCTCATTTTTTGGGGACATAGTAACCATCCGCGAGGACTGTCCGTTAGACTCGGCGTGAGGAATATTTAATTGCCGCGTGCACTTCGCAACAACGAAGAAGAAATTCTGCGCTACTATCGCGAACTATTTCGCGCGTGGGGACCGCAGCACTGGTGGCCTGCCGAAACGCGTTTCGAAGTTATCGTGGGCGCTTACTTGACACAGAACACCGCGTGGACGAACGTCGAACTGGCACTAGCAAACCTGCGACAAGCGCAGACGTTGAGCGTGGAGGGAATCCGAAAAGTGCCGCTGCGAAAGCTCGAGCGTCTGATTCGACCGTCTGGATATTTTCGGCAGAAAGCGGCACGACTCAAGACGTTCGTCGCTTATCTCGACGAGAAATATGCGAGCTCGCTGGACAAACTTTTCGCGCAGCCCACCGAAAAACTTCGCCTGGAGTTACTCGGGTTGAACGGGATCGGGCCCGAGACTGCGGATTCGATTCTGCTCTATGCCGGGAACCATCCTGTTTTCGTGGTCGACGCTTATACACGGCGGATTCTTGAACGGCACGAAATCATGGCGGCGAAGGCGGATTACGAAGAAATTCGCCAGCTGTTTGAGCGCGCCTTGGAGCCCGCGGTTCAGCGGCAGGAACACAAGCCAGCGACGGCGCCGCAGCTGGAAGCCGGTTTTCGCGGAGCCGCGCATCCGCCATCCGCTATGAGCATGGCTGAGCGCACGGCGCTGGTGCAGGTCTACAACGAGATGCACGGTCTCATCGTGGGAATCGGAAAAAACTTATTGTAGAAAATCACAGCCCCAATGTGACGAATGTCCTTTACAGCGGTTCCTGCCGGGATTTAAGTGAATCCTTGAATTATTGATTGGCCGCGGCGGCACCGGATGCACTCGGTTTAGGATCGAATATGCTTTTTTCGTTACGGCAACTTTGTCTTCTGTTCCTGGTTCTCACTGCTACCGCGGAGGCGCCATTGCTCCCGTTGCGGCAAGCGGCCGACCAGGCTCATCTGCTGGTGGGAACGGCGGTCCGCCCTTCGATGTTTTCCGAAGCCGCGTACTCGGCCACGCTAGCGCGCGAATTCAACATGGTCGAACCCGAAGACGTGATGAAGTGGTGGGTGGTGCGGCGCAATTCCGGAGTGTTCGATTTTACCGGAGGTGACGAAGTGGTCCGTTTCGCGCAGGCGCACCACATGAAAGTTCGCGGACACTGCCTGGTATGGGACCATGACAATCCGAAATGGCTGACTCAAGGCAAGTTCACGCCTGCGCAGTTATCCGCGCTGTTGCAGGAGCACATCACCACGGTCATGAACCATTATGCGGGGCAGGTCTTCGCGTGGGATGTAGTCAATGAGGCGCTCGACGAAAACGGGCAGGTGAAGGATTCGCCGTGGTACAACCAGCCGGGGATCGGATTCTCGAAGCAAGGCACGGCATATGTCGATCAAGCGTTTCGGTGGGCGCGCGCGGCTGATCCGAAGGCGCTGCTTTTTTATAACGAGGCGGAGGGAGAAGGGCTGAATCGCAAGTCCGATGCGATTTATGCGATGGTGAAAGACTTCAAGCGTCGCGGCGTTCCGCTGGATGGAGTTGGGCTGCAGCTGCACATTTCGCGGCTCGACTTCGACGCTGCAGTGCTCGCAGCTAATATCGCCCGGCTGACTGCACTGGGGCTTCAGGTTCACATCACGGAGCTCGATATTTCTCTGCCCGTCGATTCCAGTGGCAAGGCGCGGGAAGACGATCTTCTTCATCAGGCTGAAACGTATCGGGGCGTAGTGCGAGCGTGTTTGCAGAGTTCGGGCTGCACCGCGATTCAGACGTGGGGATTCACCGACAAATATTCATGGATTGGATCGCACTCGCACGGAACGCGTGGCGCGGCGCTGCCGTTTGATCGGGCTTATCGGCCGAAGGCGGCTTACGGGGCCGTGCTGGAAGAAATCATCAGACAGAAGAATCGCGCGCACTGAGCGCCTGAGCCGAGTCGGGCTGTGTGGCGCCCGGGTGCTCCGACCCGGCCGGGGCCGCCGGTTTTGAAGTCGAATGCTGCATTAAAAGAACAAACCTGCGGCGCTACGCGCCGCGACCGGGTCAGAGGACCCGGTCCCACACAATCAAAAGCCAGACAATCAAACGCCCACAACCAAACCGACACAGCAGCTTTGGCGCATGCCACTGCATCTATAATTGCTTGCACGTACTGGCGTTCAGTGTGACTTGGCGCCGAACGCAGACGTGGAAATTCCATTGCCGCCAACGACCTTAATTCCGCCGGAGAAGATCTCGCACCGCAAGCAGGTGATTATTCTGCTCGCGATATCCGTATTCCTATTGTTTGCGATCCTGGCTTCGCAAACGGCATTTGATCTCACGTTCCTGCGCCCAGGAAATAATCAGGACATCGTCGTTTTTGCCGTCTTCTCGGCATTGATCTTCCTTCTGTTCGTGGCGCTCACTTTTGTGCTGATGCGCAACCTGCTCAAACTCTTTGCCGAACGCCGGCTGGGCGTGCTGGGCTCGAAATTCCGCACGCGCATGGTCGCGGGGGCCCTGTTGCTCTCTTCCCTGCCCGTGATTGTCATGTACTGGTTTGCCTATGACCTGATGAATCGCTCGATTGACAAGTGGTTCTCGACTCCGGTGGAGGAAGTTCGAGCCGACACGCACGCGATGGCGACGCTGCTGGCCAGTTACGCCATGCAAACCGCGCGCGCGCAAGCGTCTTCCATTTCGGAGTCTCAGGAAATGGAGCGCGGATTTTCCGGACATGGCTTTTCTGGAGTAGTCGACGAATTTCAGCGCCACGAAAAAACGTTGCAGGGTGGGTTTGCGGTGGCGGTTCAGGACGGAAACGAGGAGGCGAGTTTTAATTTACCCGCGCCCTGGCCCGTGCTGAAATCCCGGTTGCCCGTGGCCGAGGCGGCCTTGGGACATCCCGCGCAATTTCACTGGGAGCAGACCGACTACACCTTGGGCAGCGCTGCCGCGAAGGGTGGTGGCCTGATACTGGTAGCGATCCCGCTTCCCCGCGAGTTTTCGCAAGCCGAGCGTCAACTCGAGGATAGCCAGCAACGTTATTACGATTTAGCCCGCAAGCGGAAACTCGTGCGCCGCACTTACATGAGTCTGTTGCTGCTGCTGACCATGATCGTGCTCTTCGTGACCACCTGGCTGGCATTGTTCCTTTCGAAAATTGTCACCCGACCGCTGTCGGCGCTGGCGGAGGCGACGCAGGAAATTTCTCGCGGGCGCCTTGACTATCGCGTTCCAGTCAGCGCGGCCGATGAAATCGGCGACCTGGTGCGCTCGTTTAATCGCATGGCTGAAGACCTGGAAAGCAGCCGGCGCCAGATCGAAGCATCCAGCCGCGAACTGAGCGCGGCCAACGCAGAACTGGACCAGCGCCGCCGTCAAATGGAAACCATCCTCGAGAGCATTCCGACCGGCGTGCTCTCGCTCGACGACACGCGCCGAGTCGCCCACGTTAACCAGGCATTGCTGCGCATGTTTCATCCGGATGCGGGACGCGATGAAGGCTCCGAGATACTCCGTGGCGCGGCGCTTGCCGATGTGTTCCCGGCCGAAGTTCTGGAAGATTTCGAGCCCTTGTTGCGGCGCGCCGATCGCATGGGCGTGACTACCAGCCAGATGCAGATGCAACTGCCGCGCGCGTCGCTAAATGTGGCTGTGACCGTGGCTACCCTGCGTCACGAGGGCGCGGACTCGGGCTATGTGGTGGTGTTCGAGGATCTTTCGGACTTGCTGAAGGCGCAAAAGCAGGCCGCATGGCGGGAAGTGGCGCGCCGGGTGGCGCACGAAATCAAGAATCCGCTGACGCCGATCGCTTTGTCCGTGGAGCGGATTCAGCGCCATCTCGATCGCGCCACTCCGACCGATCCCGCATCGCTGAGCGTTGTGCGTTCTTGCGCGGCGACGATTGCGGGGGCGGTGGAGACGGTTCGCAGGCTGGTGGATGAGTTCTCCACGCTGGCGCGCTTCCCCGTCGCCAAGCCGCAGCCCGCCGACATCAACGAAGTGATCGAGAACGCGCTGTCCATGTTCGACGGCCGGCTAGAGGGAATTGAACTTCACAAATCGCTCGCTTCGGATCTGCCGAAGGTAATGGCCGATAGCGAGGCCATAAAAAGGGCGGTAGCCAATCTAGTGGACAATGCGGCCGAGGCGTCGCAAGATTCGGTGGTGCGCGAGATTGAAATTTCAACCGCGCTGGTGGCCACGCGTGACGCAGTAGAGATCACGGTCGCCGACACTGGCCACGGCGTGACCCACGAGCTGAAGGAAAAACTTTTCCTGCCATATTTCTCCACCAAAAAGCGGGGCACAGGGCTCGGCCTCGCCATCGTGAACCGCATTGTGGAGGACCACCGCGGCTCGATTCGCGTAGAAGAAAACCGGCCTGTGGGCACACGCTTCATTGTTGAACTTCCGGTTGTCGTCGAAGCTGCCGCGGTAGCGCCCAGCGTCCAGCATGCATAACATTCTCATCGTCGATGACGAGGACGGCATTCGCGAATCCCTCGCCGGCATCCTGGCCGACGAAGGATATGGAGCTTCGTCGGTGGCCGGCGGCGAGGGTTGCCTGGAGATGCTGCGGAAGACCGCGTTCGATGTGGTGCTGCTCGATATCTGGCTGCCCGGCGTTGATGGGCTCGAAATTCTTACGCGGATTCGCGAGCTCGAGAATCCACCCGAAGTCATTATGATTTCCGGCCACGGCACTATCGAAACTGCCGTACGCGCCACCAAGCTCGGCGCGTATGACTTCCTGGAGAAACCGCTCTCGCTGGAAAAGACTTTGATCCTGGTCAAGAACGCCATCGAGTCGAAGAAACTGCAGCGCGAGAACGTCGACCTGAAAAAGCAGTTGCAGGTGAAGAGCATCATCGTGGGCGACAGTATTCCCATGAAGGCGCTGCGGCAGCAAATTGGCTTGATGGCACCGACCAATGGCCGCGTGCTGATTTACGGCGAATCAGGTACGGGCAAGGAACTTGTGGCCCACGCGATTCACGGCCAGAGCCTGCGCAAGGACGAAACTTTTGTCGAGGTGAACTGCGCCGCTATTCCCGAGGATCTGATCGAGAGCGAACTTTTTGGCCACTATAAAGGCTCGTTCCCGGGCGCGGCGGCCGACAAGGAAGGGAAATTTCAAAGAGCGAACGGGGGAACGCTTTTTCTCGACGAAGTGGGCGACATGAGCCTGAAGACGCAATCGAAAGTGTTGCGCACGCTCGAGGAGCAGCGCTTCACGCCCGTGGGCAGCGACAAGACCATCACCGTCGATGTGCGCGTGATTGCCTCGACAAATAAAGATCTGGATGAGGAGATTTCGCGCGGCAACTTTCGGGAAGATTTGTTTTACCGGCTCAATGTGATTCCGTTTTTTGTGCCGCCGCTGCGCGAACGCAAGGAAGATATCCCTCTGTTCACGCGGCATTTTCTGAAGGAACTGGCGGCGACCTACGGGCGGCGTCCGCGGGAAATCAGCGACGACGCCATCGAAATCCTGATGCGCTATTCCTGGCCGGGAAATGTCCGCGAACTGCGCAACGTGATCGAACGGATCGTGATCATGAATCCGACGACCACCCGTTTCGATGCTAAGCATCTGCCACCGCTGGTGTACCGCGAAGGCAGCCGGCGCGCGCCCAAGAGTGAATTTTCCACGCTGCATCAGGCGCGCGACGCCTACGAGCGCGACTACATCTTGAAGACGCTCGACCAGAATCACGGCAACGTGAGCCGCACTGCCGAGGTGCTCGGCCTGGAGCGCAGCCATCTTTACCGGAAGATGAAGGCGTTGGCGATTGCGGCCAAGGAGTGAGGAGCCCGACGCCGCTCTTCATCGGCGTTTCAGCGCTTCCAACTCTTCCAGCGTTCGCGGCCAATCCGATCCCAGCAGGCGAGACAGACTTCGATCCGCCAGAACTTTGCCGCCAGTCTGGCAGCGGGCGCAGTAATTTGTCTCCTTGTCGGCATAACGGATGCGCAGAATTTTATCGCCGCAGCGCGGGCACGGTTCCCCATAGCGGCCGTGCACGGCCATCCCCTTGCGGAAGGCAGTTACTTTTTCGGGGAAGGTTTTTTTCGCTTCCGCACCGAGCCGATCGATCCAATCCTGAATCGTGCGGCGGGTCGCGGCGAATAACCTCTCCCACTCTTCCGGCCTCAGCTTGTTAGTGTGCGCGATGGGAGAGAGTTGCGCTGCGTGCAGAATTTCATCGGAATAAGCGTTGCCGATGCCGCTCAGCAACCGCGGATCGGTGAGCGCCCGCTTCAGCGTGTGATTTTCAGCGGCGAGCGTGGTGCGAAACAAATCAAGATCGCTGGAGAAGATGTCGATTCCTCCGGCATCGATGGAACGCAAGCTGTCCTCGCCTTGAAGAACATGCAGGGCGGCACGATGCTTGGTGCCGGCTTCGGTCAGGACCAGAGAGCCGTTAGGAAAATCGAAGGCCGCCAGGCTGCGACGGCCGGACAGCTTGGCGTTTGGAGCCTGCCAATGCAAACGGCCGGCAATCATCAAGTGCAGCGCCAGCCACAACTCGTCGTCGAAACCAATCACGATGCGCTTTCCTACGCGACGCAACTGCCGAACGGTTCGGCCCTCCGCGCTCGCGAGCGGCGGTTGCGCGGTTCGCAAAAGAAATGCGCTGTTGAGCCGGACATGCTCCAGCGGCTGACCGACGATTCGCGATTTAAGAGCGCCGATGTAGGCGGCAATATCGGGCAATTCGGGCATGGATACAAGATTGCACGCGGGAGCCGCGTTTTGGCAACGGCGGCGGCGGCGCGCATCGAATCTGGGTTTGGTGAATCTAACTATCCATGCGCTTACGTAGAGGGTATCGTTGGCTTCATTGCTGTTCTGCAATCCGTTCTTTTTCTGACACATTTGTTTCTCTATAAGACCTGGATGTTTGCCTCCGACGGCAGCCGGGTCCCCGGGGCGCGGTGGATTGCGACGATCCTTGGAGTGTTGTCGGTAAGTTTTGTTGCGGCCTCCCTGCTCGCCTTTCGCTACACCAACGCGCCTGTACGCGCGTTCTACAGGGTGGCTGCGGTTTGGGTCGGCCTGCTCTCGTTCTTCTTTGTCGCCGCAGTCAGCTCCTGGATTATTTTCGGAGCGGCAACACTGTTTGGGCTGAATGTTAACTTTCACCGGCTGGTGGAATTGCTGTTCGGCATCGCGGCAGCGGCCGGGCTTTACGGAGTTTTCAATGCCGGGTGGACTCGCATCACGCGCACCACGGTGCGGCTGGCGAACCTTCCGGTAGCATGGCAAGGGCGGAAGGCGGCGCTGATCAGCGATGTGCACCTGGGGCACGTCCGCAACGGCAAGTTTTTGCGGCGTTTGATTGCCAAGATTTTGAGCGAGGAACCCGATGCGATCTTCATTGCGGGCGATCTATATGACGGGACTGCGATTGATGCCGGGCGCGCGGCGGCGCCGTTGAGCAAATTGATTGCTCCGCAGGGAGTCTACTTCGTTGCCGGAAATCATGAGCAGTTTGGAGATGACAGCCAATATCTGAACGCCATTGCGGCAGCAGGCGTTCGTGTGCTGAGCAACGAGAAAGTGGAAGTGGAGGGTCTGCAGATTATTGGCGTACCGTACCGGAATGCGGCGCAGGACGGGCACTTTGCCTCGGTGCTGCGACGCATCGGATTAGATCGCGACCGCGCCAGCATCTTGTTGACCCACGCTCCCGATCGACCTGAAATCGCGGAGGCTGCTGGTGTGTCTCTTCAGTTGTCGGGACACACGCATCTGGGACAGTTCATCCCGTGGAGCTGGTTCGCGCGACGGATCTACCGGCAATTTGTATACGGTTTAAGCCGGATAGGGCAAATGCAGGTCTTCACTTCGAGCGGAGCAGGAACGTGGGGACCGCCGCTGCGGCTGGGATCGAATCCCGAAATCGTCATGCTGGAATTCGCCGGCTTGTAAACTTGCCATCACTCGAACTCGATCGTTTCGAACCCCAAGCCCTGCATCAGGCTGGTGATAGTCGAAGTCGCGTTCTGCTCGGCTGTATGCAGAATGCCGTCGGCCAGGGCTGCGGCTTGCAGCTGGCGTTCCGCCTCCTGCCGCACCTGCGTTTCCAGATCCGGATCGCTCGGCACCAGCAGACCGGTTTGCCGCGAGTAGACGCGGGTCTTGGTGCTATCGAGGCGCGTGCTGAAGACCTGCGGCGCTGGAAGATGCAAAACAACGTGCTTGCCATCCACCTTGACATCACCCGGCTTCAAATTAGAAAAATCGATTCCCGCGACTACTTCGCCGTGCACCAACATCAGCAGGCGATCTCCCGCTAAAAAATCTGGAAAGAATGGCGTTTGCTTGGCACCGGAGACGATCTTGTCCATGGTGTAGATCACCGTCTCCAAGCGCTGCAGGCGCTGGATGCGATCGACCACCGTCGGTTGGCTGACGTCGAGCGTGAGAGTTCTGCCGGTCAGCGCCGACCATGCTCGGCCGAGCAGTGATCGACCCGAATTCCGCGACAGCAGCAGTCCTCCCATCGACCCCACAAAAAGTATTCCCAGGAGTAGTCCGAGCACGAGAGCGGACACGACTGCCGCGCGGGATCGCGCAGGTCTTGGGGATGCGGTAACGCCAGGGTCGAGAGGCATGTCGTAAGGTTATCACCCGCCAGAAAGCGGATGAAGAACGTGGCCTTCAAACCGAAACACGAATGCCAGCTTTAGGGCAGCGGTTGCAGCGCCTGGCAGGCGGCTTCGCTGGGGATTGCGCCGCCGGTAGGGTCAACGCGAATAGTCGCATCCTCGAACGAACAAAAGCTGCGCGTTCCCGTTTGGCCCGCAGTGACCGGAACTGCGGTCGCATAATATTGCGAATTGGGCGGACCGCCGGTACCAATCGCGCTGAAGTTATAGCCAGCTTTGACGCCGCTGGAAAGGATACTGTCGATCAGGCATCCGGTGGCAGGACTGGGCGTGCAGGGCGTTACTCCGCCCAGTTGTGCCAAACTCGCGGCGTAACCGACGGAAGGATAGGCGGAGCTGTAGCTGATTTCGGCCACGTTGATGGTGCGAATGGAACCAACGGCCGACGATTCATTGGCGGCCATTTTGGCGCGCAACAGGTTGGGAACCGCAATCGCCGCGATGATCAGAATGATCGCCACCACGATTAGAAGTTCGATCAGTGAGAATCCTTTTTGCTTCCGCATCAAAATTGCCCTTCACTTTAAGAATTCGAGCGCTGCGCGGGTGAACTCGCGCGGAAAAACTTATCGCTTCACCATGTGAATCTCGGTTCCGTTCTTATGGAACTTCACCTCATCCATGAGCTGGTTGATGAGGTAAATTCCGCGCCCGTGATTGGAATAGAGATTTTCGCCCATGGTGCAGGCCGGAATCGCCTGGGGATCGAAGCCGGGGCCGGGGTCGCGAACGATGATGAGAATGCCACGTTGCTCATCGCATGCCACCACGCACTCGACGATCTTGCTCGGGTCTTCCTTGGCGCCGTGAATGACGGCGTTGGCCAGCGCCTCCTGCAGGGCCAGTTCAATGGCGTCTTCCTTGCCGTCGATGCATTTCATTTCGCGCACGGACTGCATCACCCGGGCCACGACCGGGTCAACGGACTTGCGGTCGGCAGCGAGAGTGACCCGCACCTGCAGGCTCAGCTTTTCTGGATCGAATTCCTGTTCGGGAAAGTGTTCTTCGGAGGAAGCCCCAGCGTCCATGGTTGGCTCGTTCGTCCTTTGTCCGCCCTTGGAGCGACGGCCTTTCCCGATTCTAGTGGCCCCGCTGAAATCCCGCAACGGCGGCCTGATTGAAGCGTTCGTTACCATAACACAACTTTAGTCTTCTGTGGAATTGCCGCTACTCTCGCCATGCGACAGGCGCTTTCTCCAGTTCTTCCCTATTTCGTTGCGGCGGCTGGGTGCGGCACTGTCTGTTGCAGCATCCGCTGTTCCAATTGCCGGCGCCAATCGAGTTCTTCCACGAAGCGGCGCGAATCCCGCCAACCCGGTTCGGCTTTCACATACAGTTCGAGAAATACTTTCGTCCCGAGCATTCGCTCGATCTGCAGACGGGCGGCCGTCCCGATTTTCTTCAGCATCTTGCCGCCCTTGCCCACCAGAATTCCTTTTTGCCCGTCGCGCTCGCAATAGATGATTGCCGCAATGCGGGCGAGCCGCGCGCCTTCCTCGAAGTTCTCCACGATCACCGTGGTCGCGTAGGGAATCTCTTCGCTGGTATTGAGCAGGACTTGTTCGCGGATGATTTCCGCCGCCATGAAACGCGCCGGTTGATCGGTGATCTGATCCTCGGGAAAGTACGCCGGGCCCGCGGGAAGGAGCCGCAATCACCTTCTCCAGCAGCGTGTCCAGGCCCTTGCGCTTGAGCGCGGAAATCGGAATTACTTCGTTGAACTCGTACAGCTTGCGGTATTGCTCGATCAGCGGGAGAAGCTTTGACTTCTCGCGAATCAGGTCTACTTTGTTCAGGAGCAAAAATGCTTTGGTCCTGGGCCGCTTCAACAGGTCGAGGGCGAACTGGTCGCGGGGATCGAACTTGTGCGCCACATCCATGATTACCAGCACCAGGTCGCAACCCTCGAGCGCCTCGCGCACCTCGACCATCATCTTGCGGCCGAGGGAACTGTCGGGCCGGTGAACTCCTGGCGTATCGATCAGGACAATCTGGCCGCCATCTTTGCTCTTGCCTTTGCCCTTGGGAACGTGAACTACGCCCTGAATGCGGTTGCGCGTGGTCTGCGGCTTGGGCGAGATGATGGCCAGCTTCTCGCCCACGAGCGCATTGAGCAAAGTGGACTTGCCCGCGTTGGGGCGGCCGAGGATACAAACGAAACCGGAGCGAAAGGGCATGGGGATCAGATTCTAGCTTCTATCTGTTAGCACTTAGCAATTAGCTCTTAGCTTGAAACACTTAGTACATCCTTCATCTTAGGGCACAAAGCGAATTCGAGCACGAATCGGCTTTCCACGATTTTGCAGGACGCAACATCGTAAGCGATTAATTAACTGGAACGCTGGGCGACAAGAATCTTGCCGAATTATTTAGGGGAATGAAGCAAGAAGAGACGTAGCGGGCTCGTCGCTACGAATCGGCCTGCTAGAAACTTCAGATCAGCTTCAGTTGCTGCGGTTGAACCGCGCTTACCCGCACGCGCTCGACCTTGCGGTCGGTGGACTCCAGGACTTCAAAGCGCAGGCCGTCGTCCTGCACCACCTCACCCTTGCGCGGGATTCGGCCGGCAAGTTCGCTCACTAATCCGGCGATGGTGGCCGACTCTTTTCCTTCCGGCTTACTGCCGAAGAGTTCGTCGAGGCGGTCTACATCCATGCCACCGGCGACGATGAATGAGCGTTCCCCTTCGCGCACGATCTCGGGTTTTTCGTGGTCGTCGCGAATTTCACCCACGATCTCTTCCACCAGGTCTTCGATGGTGACCAGCCCAGCAACTCCACCGTATTCGTCGACCACAATGGCCATGCGGATATTCTGCCTCTGCATCTCGCGCAGCAGATCGCTGCCCAGCTTGCTCTCAGGCACGAAGTAAACATCGCGCCGCATGATGGTTTCGACAACGCGGACGTGGGCTTCGCTGTCAGGCACCTGCAGCACGTCCTGGGTGTAGACGATTCCCTTGATGCTATGAATGCTGCCTTCGTAAACCGGAACGCGCGAATAATGCTTGACGCGCAGTAGTTCGATGAAGCGCTCGACCGTCGTGTCAGCGGGGACAGCGAACATTTGCGGGCGCGGCTTCATGGCTTCGCGCACCGTCTTGCCGCTGAACTCCACCACCGACTGGATCAGGTCGCGATCGCCCTCCTGAATAATGCCTTCTTCCTGGCCGGCTTCGATCAACGCGTCAACGGCTTCGGCGGAGGTTTCCGGCTGTTCAGTGGTGTTTTGCCTGGTGAGCGATGCCACCGACTGCAGGAAGCCTAGCACGATGGTGACCGGCATGACCGTATAGATCAGGATTTTCAGAACCAGCGTCCAGTGCATCAGCCAATCACCTTTGGTGCGGGAAAAAAATACGAAGGGCAAAAAGCGGTTGCAGAGAATGACGATGAGAATCAGGCTGATGGCGGCCTGCGAGATCTCGTAGATGCTCCAGTCCTGATCGCCGAAAACCAAATAACCGATCAGCAAAGCAATCGTCGCCATCGTCAACTGCGTCAGAACCGACATGGACAACGATGCCCGCGAACGCGCCACGCCCAGCTTGGGCTCGATCTTCTGCTCGAAGACGTCGATGTTGTCCTGAAATTCGCGCGAGAGAAATTTGCCGACTTCCTGATAAACGCGGTCGACGTAAGAGACCAGCGTGAGCAATCCGAGCAGCAGAAGCAGCGCGATGGCAACGGCAATGTTCATGCCATTCTCCTGGCAGAGGCGACGCGGGTCGCGCGGCGAACTTTTGGGGTCGGACGGGAGAGCTTTGCTGGTCGCGGCTCGGCTCTCTCAATTAAGGCGACCGGAAGCCGTAGAGCCCGGCGCAACTTCGCTTCCTTGCGCGCCATTTCGCCATGATCGCTCTCATGGTCAAAGCCCGCCAGATGCAGGATTCCGTGCAGCGCCAGGATCTTCACTTCGTCGCACTGCGGAATGCCCGAGGCGGAACGAATTCTTGCAGCGCAATGTCGGCGGAGATTGCAATCTCACCCGCCAACTTCTTTGCGTTGCGCGACTCTGAGATCGAAGACGCGGCTGGAAACGACAATACGTCTGTGGCTTTGTTCAGGCTGCGAAAGCGTTGGTTGAGCGAACGCACGGCCGCGCTGCTGGTGACCAGCACGTTCACCTGTCCGCTCAGGCCGGCGGCCTGGCGCGCACGCAGTACGAAACGTTGCAGCGCCGCTGCGTTCAATCCCATCACTTTCTTTTCCAGAATCACCAAGCGAGTCTCAATCTGCTTCTTGTCCCAGAGCGATCCTGCAAAATCAAACAGAAGGTCCGCGGCCCGCCACGTTGCGCATGACTAACCCTTCGCTTCGGCGCCTTTGCTTTCGTCGGAAATCGACCGAGGCGCGGCGGGCACCTGCTTGCCGGCGCTGGCGGCATCCGCGTGGCGGGGCTCGGCCAGCAAGAGCAACTGCTGTTGGGCGGAACGCGTCTTGTGCTCGTCATAGGCGCGAACGATGCGCTGCACCAACTGATGGCGCACGACGTCGGTCTCGTCGAAGTGGCAAAACGCGAGCCCATCCACAGTCTTCAGCACATCCATGGCTTCGAGTAATCCGCTGCGGCGCGCGTTGGGCAAGTCGATCTGAGTCACGTCGCCGGTAATGACGGCTTTGGAGTTGAAACCCAGGCGGGTGACAAACATCTTCATCTGCTCGGAAGTTGTGTTCTGCGCCTCGTCGAGGATGACGAAGGAATCGTTGAGGGTGCGCCCGCGCATGAAGGCGATGGGCGCGATCTCGATGACGTTCTTCTCAAGGTAGCGATCCACCTTCTCGGGATCGAGCATGTCGTAGAGGGCGTCGTAAAGCGGGCGCAGGTAAGGATCAATCTTGTCCTGCAGCGTGCCCGGCAAGAATCCCAGGCGCTCTCCCGCTTCCACGGCGGGACGCGCCAGGATAATGCGGTTCACGCGCTTGGCCAGGAGCGCGGAAATCGCCATGGCGACGGCGAGATATGTCTTGCCGGTGCCGGCGGGGCCAATGCCAAACACCATGTCGTGGCCCTCAATGGCTTCGAGATAACGGCGCTGGTTGCTGCTCTTGGGCTGCACGGTGCGGCGCCCGAAGGCGCGCTGGCGGCCAGCGTCGGCCAGACCGCGCAAGGTCGTGTTGGGGTCGGAAGTCAGCACCCGCAACATGCTGTTGAGATCGCCATTGTTAAAGGTGTAGCCGGAGCGCTGAAGCGCCTCATAGTCTGCGAAGACTTGCTCGGCTCGCGCCACGTCGCGCGCAGCGCCCTCGAGTTCAATGGCGTTCGACCGCAGGTTGATGGTAATGCTCAGGCCGTCTTCAAGCAGGCGCACATTCTCGTCCCGCGTGCCAAAAAACGTCTCGATGTTAGGGCTTACCCCGATGCTCTTCTTCATGCTTAGGTTTGTGCCTTTGGGTTCATGCCTGGAGGAACCATGTGGGACAAGCCGGCCTCGGCTGCCCAGCCGTGCGATGCCCGCTTGAGCGAGGCCCGGCAGATACGGACGTTGAGATACACCTGTGCCGGCTCCACGTCAGGGACAAAGCAGGGTTTCGCTTGGAGACGGGACCAGCCGGAATGCGCATGCCCAGGAGGCAAGTCACTACCATTAGCAATAAAGCCTAACGCGGGGCGGGGAGGGAGTCAAATGGGTGCGGCAGAAGCTTTTAACCGCGGAGGACGGGGAGAACCGCCGCTGAGTCCGCTGAGAAGTGCTGAACATAGTTTCACCCTGATTTACTGGCTGGGCGGGGCGTTTTCGCGGGCCGAGGCGGGCACGGCTCTGGTTCTAGCCCAATCACGCAAGGCGGCGATCTCTTCGGCACGGGTGATCGAGAGCGGGACGGTCTGCGCGAGCGCATCGAGAAGCGACTGCGTGGCGAGCGGCTTCTTGTCGGAATACGCGGCGTAGAGCGCGCCTTGCACGGCGGCGTCGATTTCGGCGCCGGAATATCCGTGGGCGGCAGCGGCGACTTTCTCCAGATCGAAATCCGCCGGATTGCGTTTGCGCCTTGCGAGTTGAATCGCATAGATCTGCTTGCGCTCGGTTTGGTTGGGCAGGTCGACGAAGAACAGTTCGTCGAAGCGGCCTTTGCGGATCAACTCCGGCGGCAGCACGGTCACGTTGTTGCAGGTCGCGGCCACGAAGACCGGGGCCTTGCGGTCCTGCATCCAGGATAGGAACGAGGCCAGCAGGCGCGAGGAGACGCCGGCGTCGGCGGAGGCGGAATCGGGGCCGCTTCCGGCGAAGACTTTTTCCAGTTCGTCGATCCAGAGAACGCACGGAGCCAGTCCCTCGGCGACCTGAAAAACTTTGCGAATGCGCTTCTCGGTCTCGCCAATGTATTTGTCGTAGACGGCGGAGGTATCGAACTTCACCAGCGGCAGCTTCCACTCGCCGGCGACGGCGCGGGCGCACAGCGACTTGCCGCATCCCTGCACGCCGAGAATGATCATGCCGCGCGGCGGTTCCAGGCCAAACTCGCGAGCCGCATCTTCCCAGGCACCGCGACGCTGGCCGAGCCAGTGCTTCAAGTTTTCGAGCCCACCGACGGCCGCCATGTTGTCGGAGGCTTCGACGAATTCGAGCATGCCCGAATGCCGCAGCAGTTGCTTCTTGGCTTCCAGCACATCGGTGACGCTCTCGGGGCACAGCGCGTAGCGCGTGACCAGGGCCTGCGAAATGGCGCGATCGGCTTCTTCTTCCGTCAGTCCGCGCAGGTTCGCCGACATGGCGTCGACTCCGGCAGCGTCGAGTTGCAGTTTCAGCGTGTAGTTTTTCGAAAGGCGCGTGAATGTGTCGTGAATGATTTCGTGCAAGCGCTCGCGATCGGGCAGGGGCAGATCGAAATACTCCACCAGCGTTGTTAGTTCGGCGGGCACAGCTATCTCGGGAGCAGTGATGATCACGGTGCGGCGGTTGGTGGCAAACTTCTGGCCGACATCGCGCAGGCGGCGCACGACTACGGGGTCGTCCATGTGGCGATGAAAGTCTTTGAGGATAAAGACCGCTTCGACCGTCATCGATTCCATGTTGGCGAGAGCCTGCGCGGGTTCGCGCGTGTTGTATATGGCGGACGCGGCGGCGGCGAATGTGTCGGCTCCTGTGGAGGACGCCATGGCGCGAGCGAGCCTGTTGGCTTCCGGGCCGCTGGGGCTGAGCACGGTGCGCGGCAGGCCGTGGGCCCAGTTGGTGGCCTGATCGATGCGGGCTTGCAGCGGGTTCTTTGGGGCTTCGGGCGGAGTGTTCGCGCCGGAGCGCAACAGGCCGTCGGCGATGCTCCACTCGAAGGTCGCCATGTTGAGTTCCGTGCAGGCGGCTCGCACCATGGCGATGGCGTGCGTCTCCTCAGAGGTCTCCATCACCACGATCGGAGTGGAGGAGTTGATGAGAACTTTGAGGCGATCGAGGCCGTCTGTCATATTGGAACTGTCATTGCGATTCGTTGGGCTGCAAGGCATCGAGCTACGCTCGATGGACAGCCGGGAACATCACGCTTCCCTGTTTGACCGGTCGGGGATGCTTCCCTATAATAAGGAATTCGGACCCACCCGAATATCCTCAGTAGACACGAAGGTAACGAACCAGCTATGGCTAATCATCTTTCGGCGCTGAAGCGTGCGCGCCAAACCGAACGGCGCACCGCGCGCAACCGCGCCAACACATCTACCCTGCGTACGCAGTTGCGCAATCTGCGCGAGACCATCGAAAAGGGCGACAAGGCCGCCGCCGAGCAGTCCTACCGCAAGACCGTATCGGCGCTCGACAAGGCCATCCAGAAGGGCACACTGCACGAGAATACCGCCTCGCGGTATAAGTCGCGGCTGGGCAGGCGCGTTGGGGCGCTGAAGTAGGGCGCTTTCAGCTTCTCAGTTCTCGGTTCTCAGTTCTCAGTTCTCAGTTCTCAGAAAGATCGGACAGACCTGCTATGGTCTGTTCTTTTCTTTTGCCGTTGGACAATGTTTCACGCAAGTGGGTGCACGACTGCTCCTGATGCAGTCGACAACGACATCACGACGCATAAGTGCTCTACGGCTTATCGTGTGAGCTATTTACCGCGTCGAAACCGTAGCGCTTCAAAGTGTCGGCAGCGGCCGCGGTCTTGATGTAGGACAAAAACTGCTTTGCGGTTTCTTTATCCTTCGACGAGCTGAGAATTACGCACGCCTGGTCGATGGATGGATATTCAGTCGCCGGAATTTCCGCGTAACGTCCCTTGGTTTTCAGGTTCGGAGATAAGGCAAGCGACAGCGCGATCACGCCCGCGTCGGCTGAACCCGAGACTACAAACGACGCCGTTTGCGATATGTTCTCGCCCAGGACAAACTTGTCCTTCACCTTTTCGTAGACACCCTCTTTCTGCATCGCTGCGACCGCCGCCTGCCCGTAGGGAGCGTGCTGCGGGTTAGCAATGGCGATCTTTTTCACGGCGGGGTCGAGGAGAGATTTCAGTCCCGAGTCCAGATCGAGCTTCGAATCGTTAGCTACCCAGACCACAATCTTGCCCCTGGCGTATTGGTAGTAGCTTCCCGGAACCGTCAGCCCAGAAGATTCCAACTTCTTCGGGTAGTCGAGGTTCGCGGAAAAGAACATGTCAAACGGGGCGCCATTCTGAATCTGCTGAAAGAAACTGCCGGATGAACCGTAGATCAGTTTTACTTCTTTCCCCGTTTCCTTGCGGAATCCGGCGGCGATTTCCTGCATTGCGGACTGAAGGTCGGCCGCGGCAGCGACCGTGATGGATTGTGCCGTGCCGGACTCACAAATGAAGATGATGGCAAGGAACATAATCAAATGTCGCGTGTGTGTGCTCATACTCCTCGCTAAACCTTTTGGGGCCTTCTTAGAACGGGAAACGGATCGACAAAATAGGGATGTGATTTGTGGGATGGAATCTGGTCGTAGCAATTTCGAATCCGCCGCCGGCCGTGAACGCGAGGCGATTATGTATGGTAAATCGGCCGAGCACAAGACCCGGCGTGAGATATATCGACGTCTTGCCGGGGTGGCTGGTGGGCACAATATTGCCGTTCCCGCCATAGAAATGGTTGACGTTGACCTCCAACTCCGGCCAAATTTTCTTGGACGCGTGATACTGAACCGTGTTATTCCACGGCAGCGTGTGTCCGATGAGTGAGACGTTTCCCGTAGGCAGGCTGTAACCCAATGTGCCCTGTACGTCGAATTTTTTATAGCCTTTTCCGTAGGCAATGGTAGGCGTTATGACCGGGCTTAATGCACCTTGCTGGTACTGTGCTGTGGGAAAAGTCATCTGGTAGAAGGCCGTGAGGATGTAGTTTCCGTGCTCCTCATTTCCGGCGGCGATGCGATATTTCACCAGGAACTGCCAATCGCCGAATCCATCGTGCGGCGAATCCGGGTTGTTCACAATGTAGGAAGGCACTGCGAGGATGACCTCCACGCTCTTTGCCGGGATGATCTCGAGGCCCTTACTTACGCCGTAGTTGTCGGTAGTGACGCCGCTATTGTGCGTCTGCCATTGAATGTCGTAGCGAAACTCCTGTTCGAGACGAGGTGTCGTTGTGTTGACTGGAGTGATCCAGTGCGGCTGCCCGGCCTGCGTCCTGGAGACCATATTGAACCAATCGGCAAAGAATCCGTTTTGTGCAGAGGATGCCGTTGGGAAAAAGCACAGCGCGAAAGCGACCAGGAATAACGAAGCGTTACGCACAAGGCCCCCAAGAGTTGCGTGTGTGGCAGAAACCAGAAGTGTATATTAAAGACGATTATTGCGTCTAATACGATGCGCTTATGTACAGGTGGATGGATTCAGCAGAAGCCGACTTGTTCATTGTGCCCCGCATTGAGCAGGACATAACTCAGTCTTTTGGTTTGAAAATCAGAGGAGCGTCGCGTCTGTCCCTTCCCTCCGCCCCCGCGGCAGCAGGAAACCGGTGTGCCGCATGTGCGTCTTGAAGGCTTCCCCGAATTGTGAGGCCACAGCGCCTCTTCCCTTTTCGCTTTGATCACAAAACCGATCATGATGATGCAGACTCCGAACACGCATCTCCAACGGTCAATGACAAGGGCTGAGCCGATCGCTGCCAGATCGAGGCCACTGTAGATGGGGTGGCGCAGCCGCGCATAGGGCCCGGTGCGAATCAGTTCGTGCCCCTCTTTGAGGGTGATGCGGCCGCTCCAGTACTGCCCAAGGTGATATCGCGCCCACATGGCAAGCCTGATTCCGGCCCAGGTGAAGGCAAGTCCAATGGCTTCCATCGTTATTGTACGGGGCGCAAAATGACGGCTGAGAACTCCGATAGCCGCATCGTGGCTGAAGGGCAAAGTAAAGCCGACCACCTCGATGAACATGAGGCCGTAGCGGGCGAGAAACGGCTCACGGCGCACGGTGGCGCGTGTCCTCAGCGCGCCGATGGCCCAATACAGCGCGAAAACAATCCAGGGAAATTCGAATAAATATTGGGAGCTCATTCTTGCGTCGATTATTGGACTTTCGGGGCGCCAAGTCTAGTTGCGAGGGGACTTCAGAAAAAAGAGGCCGCCAGGACGTTCGACGATTCTGAGGTTTGGAAAATTCGGGGAACGTCCTGCCTGTCGTCAGCGTCAACTTTATTTGAGGCTGTTGTAGTCCTTATCGCTAACGGGCTCTAACCAGACTGTTTTTCCCTTTTGAGTGGGTGTAACTGCCAAATAGGCAAAGCTACTTTTGGGCGATGCACCGTGCCAATGCTCTATGCCCGGAAGACATTTGATTACATCCCCTTTATGGACCAACTGTATTGGCTTCCCTCTTTCCTGATAATAGCCGGTGCCTTGGGTGATCAGTAGAACTTGACCACCGGGATGAATATGCCAATCCAGCTTCGCACCCGGGTCGTAGGTTGCTACGGCAATACTGGGATCGAACGTGCTGTCACCTACATTTAATTCTTTAAGCCAGATCTTTCCGGTGTGATTTTTAACGGTGGATAGTTCACCCTTTGAGAAAATTGCGTCCGCGGTTTGAGCTTGGGAGTGGAGGCTGAATAAAAGGCTCGCCGCGAAACCGATAATTTTAAAGTTTGTTCTCATTCTTCTCTTCTTTTCTCGGGCTTTATTCGCTAGGTGAAGCCGCGTTCAGATTCACTTAGCGGTAAGACATTCGCAGGATGGATTCAGGAAGGCGCTCACCCTGAATTGGGATCTTGGACGCTGCCGCGTTGATCTCGTCGAGATCGTCCGACTTCAACTCCACCGAAGCGGAGCCGATGTTCTCCTCCAGTCGATGTACCTTGGTTGTTCCTGGAATCGGAACGATCCAAGGCTTCTGCGCGAGCAGCCATGCCAGCGCGATTTGTGCGGCAGTTGCATTCTTTCGTCGGGCGATCTGGTTCAGAAGATCCACGACCGCCTGATTTGCCTTGCGCGCGTCTTCGGTAAAGCGAGGAAATGCTGATCGGAAGTCCGTGCTCTCGAACTTCGTTGAGGCATCAATCTTCCCCGTCAGGAATCCTTGTCCAAGCGGGCTCCAGGGAACAAAGCCGATTCCCAATTCCTGGCAAATTGGCAGCACCTCCGGTTCGGGGTCTCTCGTCCAAATCGAGTACTCGCTCTGAACTGCGGTGACCGGCTGGACGGCGTGGGCGCGACGAATGGTGTCTGCGCCAGCCTCAGACAGGCCAAAGTGCTTGACCTTGCCAGCCTGAATCAGATCCTTCACCGTGCCGGCGACATCCTCGATGCGCACGTCAGGATCGACGCGGTGCTGATAGAAGAGATCGATGAAATGGGTCTTGAGGCGCTTAAGTGACGCTTCAGCAACCTGCTTGATGTGCTCCGGCCGGCTGTTGAGTCCAGCCCGCCGCTGGCCGTCGGGAGCGATGTCGAAACCGAACTTCGTGGCAATCACGACTCGTTCCCGATACGGGGCAAGTGCCTCGCCTACGAGTTCTTCATTCACGAACGGGCCGTATGCTTCCGCCGTATCGAAGAAGGTCACGCCGCGTTGAAAGGCCGTTCGGATCACATCGATGGCTTGCTGCTTTTCGATGGCGGGACCGTAGCCATAACTCAGCCCCATACAGCCGAAACCGAGCGCCGAAACTTCTAGACCATTCTTTCCCAATTTCCGTTTTTGCATGAAGGTGCTCCCAATCACTGAGTCTAAGTAGTTTAGTCTTTTCTCAAAGGCGGAAAGTCGATGGATGACGAAAATCGCCATCTCACTGTTCGACCCGAATAGCTCTGGTGAAAGGTGACTGATGGCGTTCTTATACTGGCAACTGATCTTGCATCCAGCCGGGAGTTTCGGGCTTGGGGTCGGTGGTTAAGTCCATGACGAGTCGCTCGAGGACCATGCGTTTGCTGACGGGATTGGAGCGCAAGGCGAGGTCGGCCTTGGCGACGAGGCGGATGGCGCGGGTGAGTTCGCGGCGGGATTTGTAGCGGCGGGCCTGCTTGATGATGTCGTCGGCGGCGAACGGGGGCACGCGGAAGCCCTGCCAGAGCGCGGCCCACAGCATGCGCTGGTCGCGGACGTTGCGCTCGAGAATCACCAGCATCTGGCGAAAAGTTTTCGCCAGCATGTAGATGTGTCCGATCGCTGCCTCTTCGCCTTCGCCGGAGAGAAGAATCGCATCGAGAATTTCGAGGGCGCGCACGCGCTCTTTGGCGGAGATGGCATCGGTCAGTTCATATAGAGACCGCTGCTTGGCGGCCAGCACCATGGTCTCGACGTCGCCGAGGGTGATGCGCTTTTTTTCGCCGACGTAGAGAATCAGCTTCTCCAGTTCGTTGGAGATCATCATCATGTCGCCGCCGAGGGCGTCGACCAGTTCGCGGGCGCCGTCGGCGTCGATCTTCACGCCGCGGCCGGCGCAGTATTCGGAGATCCAGCGGACGGCTTCGCCTTCTTCCACGCGCGCCAGTTCGACGATGCCGCAGTACTGGCCCATGGTGTCGCGAATGCGCTGGTAGCGTTCTTTGTCCTGCATCTCCATGCGGCGGACGTCGGCGGGAATGCTGATGTGGTCGGCGACGAAGACGAGCAGCGCGTCGGGATTGGGATTCTTGCAGTAGTCCTCGATGGCGGCGAGTTTCTCTTCGTTGGAGCCGCGTCCAAAAAGATTTTTGACGCCGCGCACGAAGAAAACCTGGAACGGCGCCATCAGCGAGGGCGTGCGGGCGCGGTCGAGAACTTCGGCGAGATCGGTTTCGGCGAGATCGAATTCGAAGAAGCTGAAGTCGCGCAGATCGGCGGGGACGAGGTGCTCAAGGATGGCGTCGCGAAAGCGCTTGCGGAAGAAGGCTTCATCACCGACGAAAACGTAGGCCGCGCGCAGCTTGCGCGATTCGAGTTCGCTGACGAAGCGCTCGGCCTGGGCGAAGGCGCGCATTAGATTTCTCCCGCCGTGGGCATTGTTTTCGAATGTAGCACCGGGAACGGGATCGCGAAAGTGGCGAGAGGATGGACGCGGGGAAACGACTGCGGGCACGGCTAGAAGCCCTCCAGGATGTTGGAAACCAGGGTGCGAGCGAAATCATGGGAGAGGCGCCGGAAGGCGGGGGAATCTTCTTCGAAGAAGCTGGTTAAGTCCTGCGAGACTTCGTATTGTTCGCGAAACAGGTATGCGGGATTTTCATAGAGCACTTTGCCATGCCGATCGGTGAGCGTGACGCGCATGCTGACCACGACCATGATGCTGGCCGCCGTCCGGTGGAGGTGTCGTAGGTTAGGGGCGAGGCAGAAGTGGAAAGCACGGTGCCGCGCAAAGTGGCGTCCGCGTCGCTGCATCGTTGACGATGCGGTAATGCGTGCGGGTGGTAAATTCGCGAACTACCGATCGGCGGTGAGCATCTGCTCGATGCGGTAGTTGAGCGTTTCGTTCTTGAAAGCCGGGACCGCGATGGTCTTGATGTCGGCGGGAAGCTGCACGACATGACCGGCGGTGTGATATCCGCATGCGGCGAGAAAGAATGTGAGGAAGAGCAGCGCCACGGGGCGCGCGGCCCGCGACTTCATTGAATCTTCCCGGTCGGGCGGGTGGCGGTCATACTCTCGGCGCACTCGACCGCGGTGAGAGCAGCGATGCGGAGATTGTCGGCGGCGACCCATAGCCACACACCGTTCGGCTGCGCGGGATCGGACTTCAGCGAGAGCTGAATATCGGCCTGGCCAGCCGAACTTACGTTGCTCGGCGCTTCGTCCTCGGCGCCCGGAATTGCGACGTGATCGCCGGCGAGCGCTTGCGAGAGCGCGGGCAGATCGACGGGATGGTCCATCTCGAGATAAAGCGCGAGCGCGTGGCCGTGGAAGATGGGGGCCTGCAGCAAAAGGACTGAAGGCTGCAGGAGCGTCGGCGCCGGCAATTTTGCTGATAATGGCGAAGGATGCGAGCCTCGACGGAATCGAGCGTGGGCTGCGACTTCTGACCGTAACGCGCCACCATGTTGAAAGCAACTTGCGACGTCGAAAACATCCTTGGGCAGCGGCTGGAAAGAAAGCAGGTTGACGGTCTGCTGGTGCAGTTCGTCCATGCCACGCTGCCCGTGCTCGGAGGCGGGCTCGAAAACCGTAGCTACGGCGCGACGGATGGCGCCCGCTTTTCTGGCGCGCAGCAGCAGCAGCGCCAGGATTACTGCCACGGGATGAGCGGTAACGCACGGGCCCGGCTGCAGTTCAGGCAGCGGCGACCTGACCGCGCTCGCGCTCGATCCAGAGCGACCGCACGCTGGCGCCGGGTTCATTTTCTAAAGCGGCAGAGAGATCGATGATGGCGCTGCCGGCGTCGCGAGCGTCTTTCCAGTTCTTGCGCGTGCGTCTCTTCATCGGACGCGAAGAAAGTGAAGTCCACGTTGTCGAACTGTTCGGCGCGCACGCGCTGGATGAAGCTGATCTCGTCGCCCATGGCTTCGAGCTGGCCCATGGATTCGTCGTCGTCGAGCAGGCGAATGTCGGCGGCGGGGAAATTGCGCTCGTTGAGCATCTCGGCGACTTCTTTGCCCTTGAGCGAGGCGGCGCCCACGATGGCGGCGCGGTAAAGATTTCCGCGAGCGGCAAGCGGATGCGTTGGGGAGGCGAGTCTTGGTGGAGTCAGCTCATGATGCCTGCGAGGCCTCCTTGTAGGGCGGTGGGGGCGGACCGCTCCTGCGGCGGAAAATCCACTGCAGGCGCCAGAAGACACCGGAAACCATGTAGAGCAGCGCGATCACGAAAAGCACTGATCCGCGAAAAGAACCAGATCGACGCGAAGAGAGCGGCCGAGAAAAAGAATCAGACGAAACGGATGGCGCGAACGGAAATCGATGTCCTTGAAGCTATAAAAGCGCCAGGTGCTGACCATCAGGTAGCCGACCGTCGTCACCATGGCGAGCCAGGTCGAGCGCGGTATACCAGGAGACGAGCGGATCGCCGGCCGCGAAATGAACGACGGCGGCGATCACGCCGGCGCCGGCGGGAATCGGCATGCCGACAAAATATTTCTTTCCGGGACGTCCAGGATTGGAAGGCTGCGGATTGCTGGTGATGTTGAAGCGCGCCAGGCGGCTGGCTCCGGCGATCAGAAAAAGAAAACTGGCAATGGCGCCAAGTTGCGTCAGTTTGATGTGCCATTGTGCCGTCGGTGAGCAACACCGGAGGCATCAGATGAAATCCCCAAGTCCAGGCCAGCATGGCAGGAGCGACGCCGAACGTGATCACGTCGGCCAGCGAATCGAGTTCCTTGCCGAAATCGCTGCTGGTGCCGGTCATGCGGGCGATGCGGCCATCGAGTCCGTCGAACAGCACGGCAAAACCGATCGCTTTCGCGGCGTTGTCGAGGTGCCAATACTCGGTGAGCGGTGGCGTGCATCACCTCGAGAATGGCGTAATAACCGAGCGCCATGTTCGCGGTCGTAAACAGCGAAGGGAGAATGTACATCCCCTTGCTTTGGCGGCGCCGCTGTTTGGGAACGGTCGGCATCCATCATCGCGCACTCCCTCGGAGGCAGCGGGGCTTCCAGCGCCGGCCAGCGCAGCTGGGGTTGGCATGTAGGCCAGGACGCTGGCGCCGCCTTTCACGCGGTCGCCGACTTTCACGCTTACGCGGGCGGATGCGATCGAAGCAGGACGTCGACGCGCGATCCGAACTTGATCAGGCCGACACGCTGGCCGCGCTCAAGGCGGTCTCCAACTTTCGGGTAGAACACGATGCGGCGCGCCAGCAGGCCGGCGATCTGTTTGAAGACGACTTTCTGGCCGTCGCCTTCAACGGTGACGATGTTCTGCTCATTCTGTCGGCGGAAACCGTGTTCATGGCATTCAGAAACTGGCCACGTTGATAGCGGACATCGCGGATCACGCCCGCGATGGGAGAGCGGTTCACGTGGACATCGAACACGCTGAGAAAAATGCTGATGCGCGTCTGCCGCTCGTTTCCGACGGTCACGGTGGAAACTTCGGTGACTTTGCCGTCGCCGGGAGAGACAACTGCGCCTGGTTCCTGCGGGATGGCGCGCTCGGGATCGCGAAAGAACCAGAGAAAGAAAAAAGCCAGCAGGCACGGGATAATCGCCCAGGCGGGGCGGGTCAGCCAGCCGAGAAGAACGGCGACGGCGAAGAGGGCGAAAGCGTAGAAGTATCCGTCACGAACCATGGGGAAAGCTCAATTATAGCCGCGGGCGATGCAACCGCTTCCTGGCATGCCTTTGCTCTGTAAGTATAAATAAAAAAAGGCGCTTGCGCAGCGCCCTGTGGTAGATACATTTCTCCCTCAGCGGCCGCTGCCGCTGCGAGGTTCGCCAGAATTTACGCTACGTTGACGCCGTAGTGTTGCCGATACTCGCGCTCAATGGATTCCATCTGGTCTTTGAGGCGAAGTTTCAGCTTCTTGAGCCGGACTTCTTCCAGCTTTTCGTCTTCGCTGAGATAACGTTTTTGGGTGAGTGAATCGAGACGTTTCGCGTACTGCGTGTGTTCCTGAGCCAATCTGCGGAATTCCTCATGATTGGTCAGGAGTTGGTCTTTCGAAGTCAGCATCCAGCAGACCTCCAACCGGGATATGAAGTCAGGCTAGCACAGGGCAAAAGTGGGTTCAATGCCAAAAAAGTGGTGCAATTTCGAAGAGGCTCAGGTTGGGAACGGGGGCTTAAAGCAGGGTTTGACGATACAAAATGGCGTCTTCCGAGGGTTTGGTGTAATAGAAAGCGCGCCGGCCGGATTGCTCGAACCCGGCTTGCTCGTAGAGAGCGCGAGCAGGGGCGTTTGATTCGCGGACTTCAAGGAACACGGACGTGCTGTTTGTTTCGCTGGCAGCGGCGAGCAGAGCTTCGAGAAGCCGCTTGCCCAGGCCCTGGCGGCGGGACGCGGGAGAGACAACGAGATTTTCTAACTCCCATTCGGGAGCGAGATGCTGGGCGATCAGAAATCCCCGGATGCCCGGTGATTCTGCGCTAGCATAGAGCCGCTGGCGGAGAACCCGCTTCGACAACCAAGGCCAGTCTCGGCGGGCTGTCGGGCTGAAAGGCGCGCCGATATTGGGCTTCCGTCCAATGGCCAGCGGTGGCGCATTGCCGTTCCAGGTTCAGAATTTCGGGAATGTCGGCAGAAGTTGCGGGACGGATTTTCACGGTGGTTTGGCGTTCAGTCTTTTTGGCTAACAGTTAAGAGCTTGCTCTTCGCAAATAATTCGGCATCAGAGCGGCGCATATAGTTTGCTTCCAACCGCTCGGGAGAAACGGTTTCGCCAGACCGCAATCTTCTCCAACCTAAACGGGCAATGCTTCCGGCGTCGGCGGGCTCGACCGTGACCACGTTGAGACTGGCTTCGCGCGCCGCGGCGGCCAGGGTTGCGTCGGGGGTCGCGAGCGTTGATCCACGGGCTGCGGTTAGGAACTCCTGCTTGGAAAGTAGTCCCTCTTGAAGCACGTGGGTCGAGGCGGTGGCGATATCGTAAGACGCGAAATACACGTCGCCGCGGCCGGCATCAAGGACAGCGGCGATCTTTCCTTGCGCATGGGCGGCGAGCGCGGTCGCTTCGAGCAGGGAGACGGGCACGATGGGCTTTTTTAAAATTTCCGCCAGCGCCTTGATGGCGGCCAGGCCGACACGCAGTCCGGTGAATGATCCGGGACCAGAGACGACGATGAAGGCTTCGAGATCAGCCTTGGAGAGATTGTGCTTGGCCAGCAGGGCGGCGATCTGCGGGACTAACTGCGCGGAAAAGGTGCCGCCCGCCAGAGGAACGGTCTCGATGATGGTTACTTCGTGCCGTGCGTTGGCCGGTTCGTCCGCCCGCGCGAGTGCAACGATGCCGTTCTTGCCCGAAGTGTCGGTGACGAGAAAAAACATTTTGCGATTTAGGTTTATCCGTGTGAATCCGTGAAAATCCGCGGCCGCCGTCGTTTTAGCCTTGCACCAACTCCAGCAGCACGCCGCCCGTGCTTGACGGGATGCACGAAGACATATTGATGCCCGCCCGCGCCAGTTTTGATTTCTTCGGAGACCAGGCGCACGCCATCGCGCTTGAGGCGGGCGACCGCTGCCGTGCAAGTCCGGCACTTTCAGGCAGACATGGTGCAAGCCTTCGCCGCGCTTGGCGATAAATTTGGCGATGGTCGAATCTTCTGACGTCGCTTCGAGAAGTTCCAGGCGGCTTTCGCCGACCGGAACCATGACGAGGCGAACGTGTTCCTGCTCGACTGTTTCTTCGGGGGAGACGGCGAGGCCCAATTTTTCGTAGATCGATTTTGCGGCCGCCAGCGACTTCACCGCAATTCCGAGATGATCGATTTGAAATGTTGGATCCATTTTTGCTCGCATGACGGCGGACACATTCGTCCGCGCGCGTCGGCTTCAACACAAAATCTCAAACATCTAAACCTTCCCCGGACGAATGCGTCCGGGGCTACGTGGTTCGTGCTATCTCTTCAACCAGCGTATACGGATCGCGCTTGTGTTCGGCAATTTCTTTGGCCAGGCGTGCGACATTTCCGTCGCCCAGTTGCGCGCGCGCTTTTTCGAGCAGCGCGTCGCGCAGCATCTCGACCAGGCGCTCCTGCCAATTTTCGACGCTCTTCTTCAGGGCACGATTCTCTTTTTGCAAGTAGCTTTCGTATTCGGCGATGGCTTCGGCCATGTCCGGCACGCCGGTTCCGTCGCTGGCAACGGTTTTCACGATCGGAGGCGTCCATCCGTCGTTGCGCGTGGCCAGCGACTGCAGCGCGCGAATCTCGCGTTCGACGCGCTCGGCGCCTTCGCGATCGCTTTTGTTGATGACAAAAATGTCGGCGATCTCCATGATGCCCGCCTTGATGGTTTGCACGTCGTCGCCCATGCCGGGAACGAGAATCACGACGGTGATGTCGGCGAGGCGGACGATATCGATTTCATCCTGGCCGACGCCGACGGTTTCAACCAGGATGATGTCGCGGCCGGAGGCGTCGAGCACGGTGGTGACGTCGGCGGTGGTGCGGGCGAGCCCGCCGAGCGAGCCGCGAGTGGCCATGCTGCGAATGTAGATCCCGGGGTCGGCGAAATGTTCCTGCATGCGAATGCGGTCGCCGAGAATCGCGCCGCCGGTGTAAGGGCTGGTGGGATCGACGGCGACAATGCCGACGCTGTGATTTTGCTTGCGATAGTAACGCGCGAGGTGATCGACCAGCGTGCTCTTCCCTGCCCCGGGCGCGCCGGTCAGGCCAATCACGCGGGCGTGGCCGCTGTGCGGAAACAGGGCCTTCAGCAGATCGGACGATCCGGGCGCGCGATTTTCGACCGCGGAAATGGCGCGCGCCAGAGCGCGCACGTCGCCAGCGCGCAGGGGCTCGATCCATGCCTGCATGTCGCGATCCCGAGCAGCGGTGTCCAAGCGGGCGTTATCCAAGCGAACAGTGTAAAGCAGGAGCGGAGTCTGGGAAACCGGTGGGGTTCTAATCCTTCAGCAACTGCCGTGCGATTACCAGGCGCTGAATTTCGCTGGTGCCTTCGCCGATGGTGCAGAGTTTCACGTCGCGGTAAAACTTTTCGGCGGGATAGTCTTTGATGAAGCCGTAGCCGCCGTGAATCTGCACGCCTTCGTTGGCGCATCGCACGGCGACTTCGCTGGCGTAGAGCTTGGCCATCGACGATTCCTGCGTGGTCTTCATGCCGGCGTCTTTCATGGAGGCCGCGCGCATGGTGAGCAGCATGGCCGCGTCGATTTCGGTGGCCATGTCGGCGAGCTTCCACTGGATCGCCTGAAAATCGCTGATGGCTTTGCCGAACTGCTGGCGCTGCTTGGAATATTTCAGCGCCGCCTCGTAGGCGCCTTCGGCCATGCCCAGCGACAAGGCCGCAATCGAGATGCGGCCGCCGTCGAGCACGCGCATGGCGTCGGGAAATCCCTGGCCTTCGCCGCCCAGCAGATTTTCGGCGGGAATGACGCAGTCTTCGAAGATCAGTTCGGCGGTGTCGCTGGCGCGCAGGCCGAGCTTGTTTTCTTTCTTGCCGGGACGAAATCCCTTGGTGTCTTTCTCCACGACGAACGCGGAAATTCCGTGCGTGTGCGCGGCGCGATCGGTCACCGCGAGCACGACCACGACGTCGGCGTAGTGGCCGTTGGTGCAGAAAGTCTTGGTGCCGTTCAGCACCCAGTTGTTGCCCTTGCGCACGGCGGTCATGCGCGCGCTGCCCGCGTCTGATCCGGACGACGGCTCGGTCAGTCCCCAGGCGCCGATGAATTCTCCGGTCGCCAGCTTGCTGACATATTTCTTTTTCTGCGCTTCGTTGCCGGCGAGAAAAATGTGATTCGAGCACAGCGAGGTGTGCGCCGCCACGATGATGCCGACCGAGCCGTCGACGCGCGAGAGTTCCTCGATGGCGGTGACGTACTCGACGTAGCCCATGCCCGCGCCGCCGTATTCGGGCGGAAAAATCATCCCCAGCAAGCCCAGCTTGCCCAGTTCTTTGATGGTGGCCAGCGGAAATTCGCCGGCCTCGTCCCACTTCATGACGTTCGGCTTGATCTCGCGCTCGGCAAACTCGCGAACACTTTTCTTCAATTGCAACTGCTCTTCGTTCAGTTGGAAATCCAAAGTTCCTCCAGGACACTCGGGCGCCGCGACCAGGCGGCCCGCATCAAGGGCTCAACCGCATCGCCCGAATTTTGATTAGAACATAGCGCTGGGAGAGGAAGAAGTTACCGCCGGAGGGAAAGGGCAAGAGGTGGGAAGCAGCGCATGAACACTGGCGATTCTGTGCGTTTCAGCGCTGCCACCCAACCGACCGGATGGTTTGGAAATTCGCACTGCGACGCTCTTCCGAATCCAGCGCTGAAGATTCGTTGAAATTATACGCCCGCGGTCACGCGGCTTGAAACGGCGTCGGTTCCGAGGAAGGCCTGGAAAACTTCGTTGGAAAGCAATCGGCCGCGCGGCGTGAGGCGAATGAGATCTTCCGGTTCGCTGCAGCAGTCCGTCCGCGATCAGTTCGGCGATTGCGGGCTGCAGATTCTGCAGCGCTGCGTCGCCGAAGCGTTGCGGCAATTTGGCGGCAGATCGACGCCGCGGTTCAAGCGCAAGGCCGAGAAAGAAAGTCTCCTCCAAGCGCGGCCGCCCGCGAAACCACGGTTTTGTGCAAGGGCGATCCGGCAACATATTTTTCCAGCGCGTCGGAACGTGGAAAAGCGAACCGCCTCCAGCTTCTGGCGAGGCCGAAAGCAGCATCGAATGCGCATCTACGCCGAAGCCGAGATAGGGCTGCCGAGTCCAGTATTTAAGGTTGTGCCGCGACTCCGAGCCGGCGCGGCGCAAAATTGGAAATTTCGTACTGAGCGATGCCGGCCGCTTCCAGTTGTTCGCACGCCGCGACGATAGAAATCAGCGGTGGCTTCTTCGTCCGGAACGAAGTGCGCGTGATAGCGCGTTCCGCCGGCGATCACTTCGCGGCCTAGACGCGAGTCTTCGTCGACTTCGAGCATGTAGACGCTGACGTGCGGCAGCGCCGGTCGCGATGGTTTGCGCCAGCGACTCCTGCCAGCTTTGCTGCCGTCTGATGCGGCAAGCCCGGCGATCAGATCGATATTGATGTTCGCAATCCCGGCCGCGCGCAGGCGCGCAATGTCGTCGAGCACGCGTAGCGCGCTTGTGCAACCGCCCGACCGCCGCGGCCTCGGCATCCACGAACGACTGCACGCCCAGGCTGACGCGATTCACGCCGCAGCTCAGCAGTCCATCCAGCACGGCCGGGCGTCAGCGTTCCGGGCGCGCACTCGACTGTGATTTCGGCATTCGGAGGCAACTTCGAAATGCGCCCGCACCGCGGCGAATATTCGCTGCAGTTGCGCGGCATCGAGCACCGTGGGCGTGCCGCCGCCGAGATAGATCGAGTCGACTTCGCGCTCGAGATCGTCCGCCCATCTCGGCAGCAATTTGCGGAGCGCGGGCAATGTCCGCGCAGACGCGATCCACATAGCGCTCGAACACGGCTCGCGAGAACACGTCGGAGGCGAAGTTGCAGTAGCTGCACTTGGTGCGGCAGAATGGCACCGAAATGTAGATGCCCAGGGCACTGTCGGATTATCTCAATCCTTTCGCGGGCGAGGGCGCCCGCGCCACGCTAAACCTTTTCCATCCTGGCCGCTGCCTGCGGCCATCTATTTACGGTACCCTGTTACAAGTCGGAAAATGCTCACCGAGAACTGATGGCGCAGGAAGAGGAAGTACTCGGCAAAGCGTATGACAGCCGCCTGATGCGGCGGCTGCTCACCTACCTGCGCCCTTACCGCTGGCAGGTGGCGATTGCGCTGGGCTCCATCTTTCTCAAATCTTTCTGCGACGTGCTCGGGCCGTACCTGGTGAAGGTTGCGGTGGACCGCTATCTTGCGCCGGTGAAGAATTCGGCTTCGAGCCTTTGGAACTGGCTCAGCCCGCAGCCACTGCACGGCATCGCGCAAATTTCCGCAATCTATTTCAGCCTGTTGCTGCTGACCTTCGTGTTCGAGTTCCTGCAGACTTACTTCATGCAGTGGACCGGGCAGAAAGTGATGTTCGACCTGCGCAGCCAGATTTTCCGGCACCTGCAGCGCATGCACGTCGCTTTTTACGACAAGAATCCGGTCGGCCGGCTGGTCACGCGCGTCACCACTGACGTCGACGCGTTGAATGAAATGTTCACGTCAGGCGTGGTTTCGATCTTTGAAGATTGTTTTCGTGCTGCTGGGAATTGTCGGCATCATGCTGTGCATGAACTGGAAGCTGGCGCTGATCACGTTCGCGGTGCTGCCGTTCATCGTGGTGGCGACCAAGATTTTCCGCGACAGGGTGCGCGATTCCTACCGCCGCATTCGCACCGCGATTGCGCGCATCAATTCTTATCTGCAGGAACACGTCAGCGGCATGGTCGTGCTGCAGCTGTTTAACCGCGAGCAGCAAGGCGTACCAGCAATTCTCGGAAATCAATCGCAGCCACATGGACGCTTACAAAGACGCGATTCTGGCCTACGCCGTCTATTATCCCGCTGGTCGATTTTCTTTCCGCGGTCGCGATTGCATGCGTGATCTGGTTCGGCGGGCAGGACGTGATGCGGCAACTGCGAGCGTGCCGATTCAATCCGCACGTGGTTCACGATCGACCGCTTCGCTCGGCGTTCTGATCGCGTTCACGCAGTACGCGCAGCGCTTCTTCCGCCCGATCATGGACTTCAGCGAGAAGTACAACATTCTGCAGTCGGCGATGGCGGCGAGCGAACGCATCTTCAAGCTGCTCGATACTCCGGTGGAGATCGTTTCGCCGGCGGTGACGAAGAAACCGGCAGGCCCGGGCCGAATCGAGTTCGATCACGTGTGGTTCGCTTACCGGGAGGTGCCGGCTGAGAGCGCGGACTCTGCCGGCAATGGTCGAGATGCGCTCGACCGGACGGCCGAGGGCGACCGTCCCCACAGCAAGCCATCCTCTTCCCACACTGCGGATGCGCCTGCCCCTGACTGGGTTCTGCGCGATGTCACGCTTCGCCATCGAACCGGGAGAGACCGTCGCCGTCGTCGGCCACACGGGCGCGGGCAAGACTACGCTGATTTCCCTGCTGATGCGCTTTTACGACGTGCAGAAAGGCGCGGTCCGCATCGATGGCGTCGACGTCAAAGAGATGGATCTGGGCGATCTGCGCAGCCGCTTCGGCGTCGTGCTGCAGGATCCGTTTCTGTTCACGGGAACGATCGGGGGAAACATTCGCCTGGGCACCGAGCGCATTCAGGACGAGCAAGTGGCAAAGGCCGCCGAAGACGTGAATCTGGGCGATTTCGTCCGCGCCCTGCCCAAAGGCTTCGACGAAGAAGTCCGCGAGCGCGGATCGACGCTGTCGACGGGACAGAAGCAACTGATCTCGTTCGCGCGCGCGCTGGCGCACGAGCCGAAGATTCTGATTCTCGACGAAGCGACCTCGAGCGTGGATACCGAAACCGAATTCAAGGTGCGCGACGCGCTCAGCCGCATGGTGGAGGGACGCACGTCGCTGATCATCGCGCACCGGCTGTCGACGGTGCAGCGCGCCGACAAGATTATCGTCATGCACAAAGGTCAGGTGCGCGAGATGGGCACGCACCAGGAACTGCTGGCGCAGCGCGGCATTTACTACAAGCTTTATCAGTTGCAGTACAAAGACCAGGAGTTGAATATGGCGCGGGCGGCCTCGCCCGCAAATGGTTCGGGCGAGCAGCGGGCCGAAGTGACCGCCAGAGGCGACGACTGAACGCCGACAACAATGGCTGACTCAAGGCGAGTTTTTCTGTCGGCGGAGTGGCGGGATCTGGTGATGTTGAACTACGAGGTCGATCCCGCGCTGCTGAGTCGATACGTTCCGCAGGGCACTACGCTGGATTCATTTCAAGGGAAAACGTACGTCAGCCTGGTGGGCTTCCGATTCTGCCGGACCAAGATTGCTCGGACGTTTCCCGATTCCCTTTCATGCGAATTTCGACGAAGTGAACCTGCGCTTCTACGTGCGCCGAAAAGAAGGCAGCGAGGAGCGGAGAGGAGTTGTGTTCATCGCGGAGGTTGTGCCGAAACGCGCCATTGCTACGACTGCCCGCGTGCTCTACAGTGAGAACTATGTTTGCTTGCCGATGAAGCACAAGATTGAGATCAATGGGTCCGCGAGGAGTTTGGAGTATCAGTGGCGAGTGGACGGCGAATGGTGCAAGATTTCGGCTGAAACCTCGGGACTTCCAAAACCGGCGGTGGAAGGAAGTTTGGAGCAGTTCATTACCGAACACTACTGGGGATATTCGAAGCAACGAGGCGGCGGGTCACTGGAGTACCGGGTGGAGCACGTTCCGTGGAAAGTTTGGGCAACTACTGGGGCGCGGTTTGAGGGTGATGCAAGCGACCTGTACGGGAAAGAGCTCTCGGCGGCTTTTGCCCGGCGTGCGGAGAGCGCGTTTGTCGCAGATGGATCAGCCGTGGTTGTATTGCGGGGAAGGCGACTGCTTTGACACTTGTGACGTGCATCCTCAGATTTACAATGCTTGCTTGCGAATTCTGATCTCAGCTGGCGAAGCTTCGGGGGAAATGTATGGGGCGCAGCTGATTGAGGCGCTGCGGCGGGCTTTTCAGCGGCTGAGTCCTCAGCGACAAACGGCGGAACTTCGCTCCGCTGGACAGCCGGGGGCGGCCGTCCCCACACAAACCGTACCCAAACAAGCCTCTAGCACACTTGAATTTTTTGGGGTGGGTGGGGAGCGGATGCGGGCTGTCGGGATGCGACACCGTGGTTGACTCTAAAGATCTCGCAGTCGTCGGCATCACCGAAATCCTCAGCCACCTGCCAAAAATTCTCGGACTTTACCGGCACCTGATCGAAGAGGCCGACAGGCGCAAGCCCGATCTCGCCATTGTGATCGACTCTCCGGCGTTCAACTGGCGGGTGGCGCGGCAGATGAAGAAGCGCGGGATTCCGACGGTGTATTACGTGGCGCCGCAGTTCTGGGCGTGGCGGCAGGGGCGGGTGCGGCTGCTGCGGGATTACATCGACAAGGCGCTGGTGATCTTTCCGTTCGAGGAGGAGTTTTACCGGGAGCGCGGGGTGGATGCGACTTTCGTCGGACATCCTTTGGCAGAGCTGCCGGCACCGACAATTCCAAGAAACGATTACGCGGCTGAATTCGGGCTGGATCCGGCGAAGCAGTGGATCACCCTCATGCCAGGGAGCCGCGTTAAAGAAGTGCGGCTGAACTTGCCGGCAATTCTGGAATCGGCGGCTCTGCTTGGGCCGGAATATGAGTTTCTGCTGCCGGTTGCACCCACGCTCGATCGCGGTTTCCTGAGCGGCTTGATTGGGCAAGAAAAGACGAACGAAAGGAAAATTACGCTCGTTCCCGACGCCCTGCCGGCTCTGTGGCACTCGCGGGCGGGCATCGTGGCCAGCGGGACGGCGACGGTAGAGGCGGCGATAATGAATACGCCGTTTGTGATGGTCTACTGCGTCTCCGCGCTTACTTACGTTCTAGGGAAGCCGAGGGTCAAGGTGCCCCACTTTGCCATGGTGAACTTGATTGCCGGAGAGGAAGTTGTGCCAGAACTGGTGCAGCATGACTTTACCGCGGAAAATGTTGTGGCTCGCTTGCGGGAAATTTTGGCGGACGGGTCGGCTCGGGAGCGGATGCTGGACGGCCTGGGGCGGGTTCGGGAACGTTTACGGGTTCCTGCGGGCGAAGCAGGAGCGGCGGCTCATCCGGCAGACCGGGCGGCGAAGATCATCTTGAAACTTGTCATTGACGGATGAAATTACGGCTTACGCGGCGCTGAAGCGCCGCTCTTTCACTGCTCGATGGTGCGGCAGGGCTATCTTGTTGTCTCATCCATCTTTTACTGGAAAATCTTCATCCTAGGAAATGGGTTATCATTGTCTGGAGACTCTCCTGAATGTTGATTCAGCCGCGGCGCACCCTTAGCGTCCTTACGAGTTCCCTGACCCTCACGTTGGCAATTCTGCTGGCGATCCCATCGCGGGCGGCGGAAAAAGCGCGCCTGCGCGTCGATGACTACCAGATCGATGCGGAACTCGATCCCCATCTCCACCAGATTACGGCTCGCGTCAAGGTCAAATTCACGGCATTGCAGGACCTGAGCGTCGCCGTCTTCGAACTGCACAATGACCTGCGGGTCACGAAGGTTGTCGACGAAAAGAACCAGCCACTATCGGCCGAGCGGGTGACGCAGGATTCGACGGTGCGGGTGCCGCTTCCCGCCGGCTTGTCGAAAGACGCTTCCACGACCCTGACGTTCGAATACGACGGGACGCTGGAGAATGCCGACAACAGCCCGGTACCAGGGCTCAAGTTGGCATATATCGGAGACGACACCAGCTACTTGCTCTATGCCGGACGCTGGTTCCCTGTTAGCGGCTACGGCGTCAACCGGTTTACATCGACGATCCGCGTGACGGTGCCGGCGCATATGGTGGCGATCGGAAGCGGCGTGTCCAGCGCGGCTGACGCCGCTGCGTCGAAGAAGCCGAACGCCAGCGTACTGCCCACCAAGACTTTCACCTTCGTGTCCAGCAAGCCAAGTTTTCCCGGCACGATTATTGCGGGAGTTTTTTCGCCGGAATATAAGAGCGACGATGCGGGCTTAGATATGCACGTCTTCTTCAAACCCACCCATCAGAGCCTGGCGCCAGCTTACACGACGACGGCGGTGCAAGAGGTCAGCTACTTCATAACGCTGTACGGGTTGCCACCATCGCAGAAGCTCAACCTGGTGGAATTGCCAGCGGATACGTTGCCCTATCTTTGGGCGCCGGAGATTGCTGGCCTGGCGGGGCCTTCGATCACGGAGAAAACCAACTACCGACTCTTGGCCGACGCCATTGCGCATCAGTGGTGGGGCGTATCGGTGAGCCCGGCCAGCAAAGATGACTGGTGGCTGAACGACGGTTTCTCGCGCTATTCGGAGGCGATGTACGTGGAAAATGCCGCCGGAGCCGCGGGCCTGGAAGAGGCGGTGAAAGATATGTCGGTGGGCGCGCTGGCCTATGACACGGTGCCGCTTTCGAGCGCCAGCAAGCTCGATATTTTCTCCACCGAATTTCAATCGCTCACCACCGACAAAGGCGCGATGATCCTGCACATGCTGCGCTGGGTGCTGGGCGAGGACAAATACAACAAGACGATGCGCGAGTTTGCCGCGCAGTATGCGGGGAAATCGGCGACCACGGACGACTTTCGCGACATTGCCGAAAAGAATTTTGGCAGCCAGCTGACGTGGTTCTTCTCGCAGTGGCTGGACTCGACCGGGGCTCCCGAGTTCAAGGTGAAGTACACAACTTACCGGCTGGGCGGCAACTTTGCGAAAGAATCGAAGACCCAGCAGGAGCGATCGCCGGGATTCCGGGTGACGGGAGAAATCTCCCAGGATTTGGACCTGTTCCGCATGCCAGTCGACCTGCGGATTGATACCGATGGAAAAACTGAAAATCAGAATGTAGAAGTGCAGGGCACGAATTCGCCCTTTTCAATCGAGACCTTCGGGCGTCCGCGACGCATTTCGATTGATCCCGATCACCATGTGCTGACCAATTCCAGCGATGTGAAGTTGCGGGCATCGATTCTGCGTGGGCAGGCGATGCAGCAGCAGGGAGATCTGACGGGAGCTCTGCTGGAGTTCAACAAGGCCCTCGACCTCAATAAAAACAGTTCGCTGGCGCACTACCGGATCGCCGAGGTTTTCTTTTTGCAACGGAATTATCAGTCTTCGGCGAATGCCTATCGGGAAGCTGTCAACGGGGACGGCGAGCCGCGCTGGACTGAGGTCTGGAGCCGCATTCAGTTAGGGAAGATTTTCGATATCACGGGGCAGCGCGAGCGCGCTGTCAACGAGTACCGACAGGCGCTGCAAACCAACGACAATACATTCGGCGCGCTGGAAGAAGCGCGGAAGTATCTGCAGAAAGCCTACGAGCGGCCCAAAGAGAAGAACAGCCAGTAAAGCTATTTCACCCGTCCTGGACCGCTAACCTTTTGCCCTTGTCCTGGGTCTAACAACACACATGCCAGCAGGGAACTTTCATGAGCCCGGCTGCGTATCTCTGATCAGATGTTGGGCGGGATTGAGACCCCTCGCCTGAACGTTACCCGGGTGCCCCCACGCCCCTCCCCGGAGGCGTGGGGGCATGAAACAACCTCGAGGTCCCTATGCGAATGCTTCTCGACATCATCCGGCAGTCGCTGTCGACGCTGTGGGCGCATAAGCTGCGCTCCTTCCTCACCATGTTTGGAATTGCGTGGGGCGTGGGCTCGCTGCTTCTGCTGGTGGGGCTGGGAGAAGGCTTTCGCAGCGGCCAGGAAAAGCAACTCGCGACGCTCGGACAAAACATTATGTTTATGTTTCCCGGGCGGATTTCCGCAGTCGAGGGCAGCACTCAATCGGGGCAGACTTATTACTTCACTTACAAAGATTACCTGGCGGTTCGTAGCGAGGCGCAACTCGTGGGGGCGCTGTCGCCGGTGCTGAATCGCGAGGATATTCGCGCAGTCAGCGATTACGGATCGACGAATGGCCAGGTGTTCGGCGTGGCGTCCGATTACAACCAGATTCGAAACGTCCCTATTGATCCGGGCCGCTGGTTCAACACTCAAGACAATCAGGAGCGGCGTCGCGTGGCGGTCGTGGGCTGGGAACTGCTGAAGAACATGTTCCCCGGACGGCCCGCTGTGGGCTCGACCATCCTGCTGAATGGAATTAATTTCGACGTGGTCGGTGTGGTCGCAAAAGTTGGGCGAGACGGCAATAACGGCACGAACTCGCGTATCTTTATTCCGATCGAGACCATGCGCGATCTTTTTCCGCTGACCAAAGCGAATTCTGAGGATGCGATCTCGTTCCTCAACTATCAGCCCATTTCCAAGGATCTGCATGCCGAGGCGAAGGACGAGATTCATCGCATCCTGGCGCGGCGGCATGGGTTCAATCCCAAGCTGCAAGACGCGTTTGAAGATTGGGACACGATCGAAAACATGAAGCGGGTGGGCAGGATCTTCGACGCCATGGACTGGTTCCTGGGCGTGGTGGGAGTGGTGACGCTGGGCCTGGGCGCCATTGGCATCATCAATATCATGCTGGTTTCGGTAACGGAGCGCACGAAGGAGATCGGCCTGCGCAAGGCGCTGGGCGCGACGTATCGGGCCATCCTGACGCAGTTTTTTGTTGAGGGAGCATTTCTCACGGCCTTCAGCGGCGGGATCGGGTTGGCGATTGCTACCGGGTTCGTGACGTTGCTGGCGATGCTGCCTGCACCTGAGGGTTTTGATACGCCACGGATCATCCCGGCATCGGCGTTTGCGGCCATCGGATCGCTGGCGATTGCAGGCATAGCTGCAGGGCTTTATCCGGCGCGTAAAGCGGCATTGCTGCCGCCGGTGGAAGCGTTGCGACAGGAATGATTGAAGATATTGTTGATTGATGATTTTTTGATTGATGATTGAAACAAATGGCGGCGGGCGTTGGGCCTTCAATCAACAATCAGAAATCAACAATCAACAATGCCTCAATATGAAAGAAGCTAAGAGCTAATAGCTAATAGCTAGAAGCTAGGAGCTGTTCTTATGATCGTCGACCTCGCAACCCAGGCTTACAACGCGCTTCGTCATAACCGGAGGCGCAGCGTGCTCACCATGCTCGGGATGGCTTGGGGGATTGCAACGGTCGTGCTGCTGCTGGCGTACGGCACCGGTTTCGAGCGTGGACTATGGTCGGCGTTCCGCTCCTTTGGAACCAATCTTGTATTCATTTTTCCCGGGCGCACCGAGTTGCAAGCGGGTGGCACAAAGGCGGGAACGCAGGTTCGGCTCACGGTCAACGATCTCGATTACATTCGCGCTGAAGTTCCGTTGTTGAAGCGCGTTTCCCCGGAAGCATTCAAGAACTGCGCGGTCGCTTACGGCACGCGGAGCGCGAACTACGGCGTAAGCGGCGTGTATGCCGGATACGGGCGCATGCGGAAAATGGATGTTTCGGAGGGAACGTTTTTCAGCGAGGCCGACGATTTCACGCACACGCGGGTCGCCGTCATCGGATCGGACGCGAAGAAGAAACTTTTCTCCGGCCAGAACGCGCTGGGCGAGAACGTGCGCCTGGACGGGATCTCCTATCAGATCGTGGGTGTGCTCAAGCATCAGGTGCAGAACGGCGACGACAACATCAACGAGCACGTTTATGTGCCCTACAGCGCCATGAGCGACCTTATCAACACCTATTACCTGAGTTCGATCGTCATGGAGTACGAAGGCGATCACGCCAAGGTTGTAAAAGCCGTGCGCGACTCGATGGCTTTTCATCACAGTTTTAATCCCAAGGATCAGCGCGCCATCTTTGTTTTCGACGTGTTTGCCGATCTGATGGATCTGCAGGTGATCTCGACGGGCATCAAGATTCTGCTGGGCTTTATTGGCCTGCTCACGCTAGGCATTGGCGGCGTGGGGTTGATGAACATCATGCTCGTATCGGTCACGCAGCGAACGCGCGAAATAGGCGTGGAAAAAGCGCTGGGGGCGCACCGCTGGCACATTCTGTTTCAGTTCCTGGCGGAGGCGCTTGTCATTACTGCACTGGGCGGACTATTGGGCGTGGTTCTGGCTTATGTGGTTTCGTGGTCGGTCGGATCGCTGACGCTGTGGAGCGCGTTTGAAGATAACGCGAGCGAAGGCGATATTCATCTATATATCGACACGGCCACATTGATGTGGTCGACGGCAATTCTGAGTTTCGTGGGGATCATCAGCGGCATGCTGCCCGCGATCAAAGCGGCGCGGCTCAATCCGATCGAAGCTCTGCGCTACGAATAGGTCAGTCCGCGGCAACCGGCCTTGGAACCGGACGCGCCGCAATCGCACGCCAATCCAGTAAAACATTCGGCAGGATGGCTGCCAGCGCGATCACGGTCCAGACAACCGTTTCAATTCCAGCCACACCAAGCCGGAGAACAGCCGGAATCGGAATGATCATCCTCGTCACGGTAAAAACCATGGCAAAGGGATAGCTGCGAATCATCCAGCGACGATGCTGGGTGAGGTTGCCGTGGCGTACACAATAGAGGGCGATCGCCGTAGTCAGCATCCAGCCGAACGATTGCATACTCGACGCTGCAACCAGCGATGGACCGAGTCTTACCGTCATCGGGACCGCGAGCGGCGCGGCGATGAAGACGCTGACCACATAGATGTAACCCAGCGTACGGTGTGTGGTGAGATAGCGCGCCCGCAGGCGATTGGAGAACTGGAACGCACCCAACAGCATGGCGAGGGCGCCAAAAAAGGCGTGGGGGACCAAGTACCATCTTATTGGCGCGAAATGCCGTGCGATTTCGGAACTGGAATCAAAGATGTGGGCGTTCTTCATGTAGGTCACGAAAATCGTCAACAGCCCGAACAAAATGAAGAGCACAAGTTTGTGCCGCGAACGCGAGCGCCTGACCGGCGCGACAGCTGTGGCCATGAATTTCCCCCAAGGTTTTACGAGGAGCCCGCGCTCCCTAATGCGGAAGGCCTCAACCGGGAAGCAGGGAGGATTGAGGATAGAAGTCACGGAATTGTAGCGTGCCTGCCGCTTTTCTCCAATGGCTAATTGGAGGAGTCACGATGAATTAGAATCCTTCGATGCCAAGTGCCCCCGAGCTTCGCCTGGAGCGCGTGCTAACGCAATTACGGCTCTATGAACATCCGCTGCTGAACTTCTCGGCGCGGGGCAAGGGCGAAGGGGTCGAGGTCATTATCAAGTTCAAGGACGAATCCGTTCCGGTCCACACTTACTACTTCGATCTGCATCCGCGTGATCTCGACGATCCGCAGTTTGAATGGAGCTTCCAGCGCCAGCTTTTCGATGCACTGCACGACTATTTCGTAGAAATGTTTATCCGCACGCCGCAGGACCGCGCCGATCGGAGGCGGAAGGGACTGTGAGTGCGCTGCGGGAAAAGATCGAACAGGAGATTCAAAGCGCAAGGGCCAATTCCCTTCTCGCGTTACATGGAACTCTGCCTGTACGATCCGGCGCTCGGCTACTATTCGCGAGGGGCGGCTCAGTTCGGAAAAGCCGGAGACTTTTATACTTCCAGCGATGTGCACGCGGTCTTCGGACGCCTGCTCGCGCGGCAGTTCGAGGAAATGTGGCTAGCGCTGGGATCGCCGGAAGAGATCTCGGTCGTTGAACTCGGTCCGGGCCGCGGCCTGTTTGCCCAGGACGTATTGGACTGGGCGGAAAAGAAATTTCCAGCGTTTTTTCGCGCTTTGCGTTACGTCATGGATGAGCGGTCATCCGCCCTGCGCGACCGCATTGAGATTACGCTGCGACGCCACTTTGAGTCGGGTAAGGCTGCATGGTTAACCAGCGACGAGCAGTGCGAACCCCAAATCGTCTTCGCCAACGAATTTTTTGATGCGCTGCCTGTCGATATTGTCAGCTCGCGCGGATCGCTCCGTATCGACGCGCACGGCGGAAGATTCGTGGAAACCTGGGCGCCGACGTCGGACAAAGAATTCGAATTCCTGGACCGCTATTCAGTCCACCCCGAAAACAACGAGCGCGTGGAAGTTCCGCTGGAGTCGCAGACACTCATGAGCGAAGTAGTTTCTATAGAACGGGGATTCGTAGTGGTAATCGATTATGGTTACACGCGCGAGGAGCAACTGGCCGGACGCCATCGGGGAACGCTGAAGGCTATTCGACAGCATTCGGTCAGCGGCAATCCTTATGAAGCGCCAGGCGAGCAGGATATTACCGCGGACGTGAATTTCACAGCTCTTGCGGCTGCGGCCGAGAAAGCAGGAATGCTGGCTCAGAAACTCGTCACGCAATCGCAATTCCTGTTAGGCATTGGCGAGAGTAACGAGTTTGCGGATGCGTTTGAAGAATGCCGCCTGCCCCAAGAGCGGGCGAAGGTCGCGCTGCAACTCAAGCACCTCGTCACCCCCGCAGGCATGGGCGAGAGTTTTCACGTGCTGGTTGCGAGCAAGGGAGTCGAAAACGAGAAGGTGGCAAAGTTGGCCGGTTTGAATTTTGGCAAACGGGACGGTGGATGAGTTCTCAAGCGCCAGCGCCAGCGCCACCGCCGACAGAGACGTTGCAAAGTCTCTACGATGGCTGATCAGAGCTTCGCGAGTGACTCCGGATATTCGTATACGCCGCGGCCTGATTTCTTGCCGAGACGGCCGGCCTTCACATACTGCACCAGCAGAGGAGCGGGGCGGTATTTGTCGCCCAGAGATTTGTGAAGATATTCGAGAATATTCAGGCGGGTGTCGAGCCCAACCAGGTCCACCAACTCGAACGGTCCCATAGGATGGTTCAGGCCTAGCTTCAGAGCTTTGTCGATATCGGCTGCAGACGCGATTCCCTCCTGCAGCATGTAGAAGGCTTCGTTGCCGATCATGGCGTTGATGCGGCTGGTGATGAAGCCGGGGGATTCTTTGATCACGACAACTTCTTTGCGCATGCGCTTGCCGACTTCGACCGCGGTCGCCAGAGTGTCGTCATCGGTTTCGAGCGCGCGCACGACTTCGAGCAACTTCATTTTGTGAACAGGATTGAAGAAGTGCATGCCCACGCACTTTTTCGCGCGGTAGGTGACGCTGGCGATTTCGGTGACGCTGAGCGATGAGGTGTTCGACGCCAGCATCGTAGTGGGACGGCAGATTTTGTCAAGCAGAGTGAAGATTTCGATCTTCGACTCCATCTCTTCGGGAACGGCTTCAATGACTAGATCGGCCTCGCGGGCGGCTTCTTCGACAGATCCCGCATATTCCAATCGGCGGAAAGCAGAGTCCGCATCGGGCGCGGTGACCTTGCCGAGTTCCACGGCCTTGTCGAGATTGGCGCGAATTTCGGTCTCTGCCTTGCGCAGAGCGCCGGGCAGCAAATCTTCCAGGATGGTGCGGTATCCGCCGAGCGCCGCTGCGTGTGCAATCCCACGGCCCATGATGCCGGCGCCGATTACGGCAATCGTCTCCACTTTGATTCCCTGGACCTGGCTCACCTACTTCTCCGCCTTTTCCAGGTCGGCGATGGCGGCGTTAACCGCAGTCACGGTGGTGCGGAGACTTTCTGCCAGTCGCTTGCGCTCGTCCGCGCTCATGCCGGGAATATAAATGCAAATGCGACGCAAGGTCGCGGTGATGTCTTCCACGTAATTCATTGCTCGGATCAGTTCACCAGTCACAACTGCCATGAGGCTCCTCTTTCGACGTTCGGATCGGATTGCCGGACCTTCTATTCTGGACGCGCGCACGAATTTAGTAAAGGAGCCTACCAGCCACGCAATCCCGCGCGCCTTAATCGCAAGGTCGCGATGCGGTTCTTTATTCACAACAAGTTAACCAGCCGGGCATATAATCCCAATCAAATCTTTTTATGGGGCGTTCCGACCCGGCGCGAATCGAATAGGAATGGCAGATAATCCTTTGAAACGCTACATTTTCGCGAGCGACTTCGACCAGACGCTCACCTTCAACGATTCCGGCTATGTGCTGGCCGAACTCGTGGGCATACCGACGGAAGAATTCGAGCGCAAAGCCAAGGGCATGGCCAAGATTAACCTGGTGCAGCAAGGGGCGGAGCTCGCCTATTTGTTGTTGCACGATCCCGAGTTCAAAGCCAAAGTTCGCAAAGAACACCTGCGTGAAGTGGGCAAACGAATCCGGCTCAAAAGCGACATTAAGCTCTTGTATCAGCTTTTGGATGCGGGCATCGACGGGCACCAGTTCGATTTCTATGTTCTGTCGGCGGCGCCGGTGGAAGTGATTCAGTCGGCGCTGGAAGATATTGTTCCGGTCGATCACATTTACGGCACGGAGTTTCGCTATAAACCTTCGGGCGAGATCGATACGATTGTCCGCGCGACGGCGGGTTATGGCAAAGTTGCGGTACTCAATCAACTGCTGCTGCAACAAGTGACCGGCCCGGATCACGTGATCTATACGGGCGACGGCAGTTCCGACATTCATGTCATGCTGCACATCAACTCGCGCGACGGATTGACGATTGCTGTTTCCGAGTCGCCAGATGTTTCGCAGGTCGCGAAACGCACGGTCCTGAGCAGCAGTGCGATGGCGGTTCTGGCGCCGATTCTCGAAGAAGTGCTGGGCTGGGAGCGCTACCGGATTCGCGGGTTCTTCGAGGCCAACGGAATGCTGATCCAGGAATGGCAGCGGGTTCGCACAGACTGGCTGACAGTGCGCCCTGCAGAACGAGTAGAGATCGCCGGGGAAGTGCCGCTTCCCAGACTGGCGAGCACGAACTCCTGAAAGGCGCCGATGCTGCGCAACCGAAATCTGATTCCGCTTTCGCACCAGCACCAGCGGGCGTTGGCGCTGTGCGTTCGCATCGATCGAGCGTCACCGATCGGGGATAGCGATCTGGTGACATGGCAAGCGGAAATCGCGCAGCATTTTCAAAGCGAGATCCGATTCCATTTTGCAGCCGAGGAGAACGTCCTGTTCCCCGCGGCACGACGGTTCCCCGCATTGGCTCCTCTGGTCGAGGAATTGCTGCTCGATCACTTCCTGTTGCGCGAAAGTTTCGCCAAAGCGGAAGCGCACGCCATGTCGACTGCAGATTTGTCGGCGTTCGCCGAATGCATGTCTACTCACATTCGCAAAGAAGAACGCCAACTGTTCGAGCGACTGCAGGAATTAATGAATGAGGAAGAGTTGGTAGCTCTGGGTCAAAGCCTGGAACAGGCGCTGAAAGACGCCGCGCAGAGCTGCATCCTGCCCTCTGACGCGACGCGGCTGCGGCCGTTGAAGTGAACCTTCCATGCCTGGGAGGCCTGCGAGTAGCGCAGCAGCAATCCGATCAATCAGGTTTCGAGGCGGAATCGCGTCTCGGCGAGGGCATACATTTTGCGCCACACCAGCCGATTGATGGTCACGACTGTCGCCGCCATCATGATAGTGGCGGCGAGCAACAGGTCGAAGTTGCCCGCGTCAGTGGCTTGAGAAATAGTGGCGCCCAATCCGACGGTCGTGTAAATGTGGCCCTTGAAATGAAAGTATTCTGCGACGATGCTGGCGTTCCAAGCACCGCCCGACGCCGTCACCATGCCGGTCACGAGATATGGAAAAATTCCCGGCAATATTAACTTTTTCCAGCGTTCGATTCCCCGCATGCGAAATACCGAGCAGCACTCCTTCAAGTCGGTGGGGATGGCAATCGCTCCGGCAATCACGTTGAAGAGGATGTACCACTGCGTTCCCAGCAACAGTAGAAGGATCGAGCCGATGCCGAGCCCGCCGCCCACGCGAATGAGCAACAGCAGCACGACGGGGAACAAAGCGGTCGCGGGCACGGAGGCGGCGATCTGCGCCAGGGGTTGCGCGATGCGCGCCAGGCGCCGGTTGAAGCCGATGGCGACTCCGGCAGGAATGGTCCATAGCGCACCAAGCAGCAGGGTAAGATTCACGCGTAAGAAAGTTGCGCCCAAGCCGATCGCCGCTTCTCGCACCTCCGCTTTTTGCAGGCCGGTCAAAATGATCACGACGCGAATCACTGCGTAGCCGATCCCGGCGAGCATGGCAACGGCCGCCGCGCGGAGAATCCAGAGCTTCCAGGGGTTCGGCTCCTCGTCCTGATCTTCTGAAGGCACACGCGAAAAGTAGAGCAACAGGCGCTCGCTCAACGGCCGCACCGTCTTTTTGCGAAGCTGCTCAAGGCCCCGGGAGTGGCGAATTAAGTCGAGCACCCACGATCGGGGCGCGTCGCTGCTCTCGACCTGCTCCACTTTGAATTTTTCTGCCCACGCAATGACTGGACGCCAGACGAACTGATCGAGCAAAACGATCACCGCAATCATGGTGGCGACGCCCCAAAGAATAGATCGAGTGTCGCCGGCGCTGGCCGCAGTCTGGAGATAGGAACCCAGGCCGGGAAGACGGAAGTCGCGCGACCCAAGAACAAACATCTCGCAGGCCATCAGGAAAAACCAACCTCCGGCCACCGACATCATCGAGTTCCAGACCAGTCCGATCGCCGCGAAGGGCAACTCCATTTCAATGAAGCGCTGCCACGAACTGAAGCGGTAAATCTTTGCAGCTTCGCGCATCTCGTTCGGGATGCTTTTCAGCGAAGCGTAAAAGCTGAACGCCATGTTCCATACCTGGCCGGTAAAGATCAGCAGAATCGCGCCCGCTTCGACTCCCAGTTGCCGTCCGGGAAATAAGGCGACCATGGCCAGCATTACGCCGGGGAGAAAACTGAGCACGGGGATCGACTGCAAAACGTCAAGCAGGGGAATCATGAAGCGCTCGGCGCGCGGGTTGTAGGCGGCGACATATCCGTAGACGAGCGTGAAGGCCAGGCTCAGCACGTAGGCGATAGTGATGCGGAGGAGCGAATATCCGGCATAGGCCACGAGCGCCAGTGGACTGCGCGAGATTTCGACTTGCGGAGTAAACGGACCGAGCCAGGTCCGCCCGACCATGAGGACGCCGTAAAAAATGGCGATTCCAGCGCCGAACATGAGCACATCGGGCAGATAGGAAATTTCGATGCTGGGCAGTTGCGCCCAGATTCGATAGGCCGAGAATCCCCGGAAGCTGGTTGATTTCTTCATGACGTCGTGCGTGCAAACGTTCGTTCAGGACTTGGGTGCGGATGTTTCGTTCGGAACGCCGGGATGTTGGGCTGGATGAGACTCCGACGGAGGCTCCGTCTGAACCAGGCGCCCTTTCTCGCGGTCATAATCGAAGATTTCCGCGTACCGGCCCCAGTTGACGGCGGTCTCGAACTGGCGCTGCACTTCGTCTTCCGCGAAGTGTTCGTCGAGAATGTCGTGAAAAAATTCATCGGCAATCGAGTGATCGGACTTGCGCTTTAACACGCTGTCAATCTGTTTGAGGATGGTGACGTGTTCCAGGGCAGCCTGCCGGAACAGGAATTTGCGCTGTTGGATATCAGCCTCGGCAAAAGCCACGCCCTGCGGGGTAATCTGCGCGTCGCCTTCCTTCAGCCACGCGAAACCCAACAAGACGCAAGCCTCAAGAATAGGAAGCAGATCTTCAACGTCGAGGACGAGATCCTCCGCGAGACGAAAAAGATCTTCGCGGCCGCCGCGATCGCGGAGCAATTCCGTTAGCCCGGCAATTCCGCCTACGCGGGCATGCGGCAACATCTGGTACCTGGCTGTGCGTACGGGCGCTTCCTGTTTCCTAGCGGTTTCTTTGGTTATTCCACCTGCAGGCAAAACGATCTCGGCCGTGGCCTCGGCGTCGGGCAATGCGTGCTCGACTTCCGGCTCCGTCATCACCTTGTAGATGTAATCCACAAGTTCGACAAAGCGCGAGGACTTGCGGTCGCGAGGATGTTTGAGCCGGATGTTGAAATCGGAACGAATGCGCGCGGGATTTCGCCCCAGCACCATCACGCGATCGGCGAGCATCACGGCTTCTTCGATGTTGTGAGTGACAATAAAAATCGCGCTGGCGGGCATCTTCTTGGTCAGCCAAAGTTCCAGCAGTTCACCGCGAAGGTTCTCGGCGGTGAGCACATCCAATGCGGAGAAAGGCTCGTCCATGAAGAGCACTTCAGGCTCGACGACGAGCGCACGCGCAAATCCCACGCGCTGCTTCATGCCTCCAGACAGTTCCTTGGGATAAGCGGTTTCAAAACCGTCGAGGCCGACGGTATCGAGCGTGCGCAAGGCGCGCTTGCGGCGCTCCACAGCCGGAAGGCCCTTTGCCTCCAGCGGAGCCTCGACATTTTCCAGAACCGTGAGCCAGGGAAAGAGCGCGAAACTCTGAAACACAATGGCGACGTTGGGCATTTGGCCGTCGAGTGGCTTGCCGTGCCACAAAAGTGTTCCCGATGAAGGTTGAGAAAGCCCAGTCAGTATCCGCAGCAACGTTGACTTGCCGCAGCCGGAGGGGCCCAGCAAGGCGACGATCTTGCCCGGTTCGATCGCCAGATTGGTGAGGCCGACAACCTGAATGCGAGTGCCATCGGCCTGGGGATAGGACTTTTCCACGCCGACAGCTTCGATGATCGCTTGATTGGCTGCTTCGCTCACGCCGTTGCTCCCGTACCTTCTATACACGATCTATGCAGAACCGCAAAACGGCGCGGAGTAACACTGCGTTCACAATTGATTCATGACAGTGCTTGAAAGCGAGAGCGCGCACGCGACGGCTAAACACGGCTCATGCGGCGAAACTCTCAGCGACCGCGACAGCGAAAGGCTTTGGAAGACGGTCGCTCAACTCGGCGAGGTGTGCCAGCTTCGCGGCGAGTTCGGGCTTGAGTTGTTGCTCCTGAAAACGCCAGCGCCAGTTGCCGCCGTTCAGGCTGGGAGTGTTCATGCGGGCCTCGCTGCCCAGGCCCAGCACGTCCTGCAGAGGAACAATGCACAGGTTGGCGGCAGAGCATTGCGCCGCGCGGATAAACGCCCAATGAATTCCGTCCTCGCAGCGGCCAACATAGGCTTCGGCGTTGCGGCGTTCGTGTTCGGCAGCGCCGGAATTCCACCAACCAGCGACAGTGTCGTTGTCATGCGTGCCGGTGTAGATGACCTTCCCGGCAGCCCGATGCGGCAGATACATGTGCGCGCCCTCATCTCCGAAACCAAATTGCAGGACGGCCATACCAGGAATCTGCAATCTCTCTCGCAAGGCGTGCACTTCGGGAGTGATGTAGCCGAGATCTTCGGCGAAGAATGGCAAGCCGCCCAGCGCCTCGCGCAGTTTCAGAAACAGGTCATCGCGCGGGCCATCGACCCAGCGGCCATTCACCGCGGTCTCGTCGGTCGCAGGGATCTCCCAGAACTGATCGAAGCCGCGGAAATGATCGAGCCGAATGTAGTCGCAGTTTTCCGTGGCCCAGCGCAGGCGCTGAATCCACCATTGATAGCCGCGTTGCTTCATCACATCCCAGCGGTACAGAGGATTTCCCCAACGCTGCCCGGTCTTGCTGAAAAAGTCTGGGGGAACTCCGGCGACAACTTCCGGCTCGAGATTTTCGTCGAGACGAAACAGTTCACGGTGCGCCCATACGTCGGCGCTGTCGTGGTTCATGAAGATGGCGACATCGCCCACGACGCGGATAGCACGCTCGGAGCAGTACCGCCGCAAGGCGCGCCATTGCTCGTAAAACGCGAACTGCAGCGCGCTGCGAATCTGGATATCGTCGGCTAATTCTTTGCGCGCTTTTTCCAGAGCGGCGGTCTCGCGATGCGCGAGATCGCGGGGCCACTGGTTCCAGCTCTTGAGTTTCTGGCGGGCGCGAAGCGCGTCAAACAAAACAAAGTCGTCGAGCCACCAGGAGTTGTCTGCCTGAAAACGCTGGAAGGCTCGTAACGCGTCCCCCGAAGCCGAACGCAGAAAGGCGCGGCCCGCTTCGAAGAGCAGCGGCATCTTATGGGCGAATACTTGATCGTAATCAACGGCCTCGGCGCCGGGCGTGGACGTGGAATTATTTAAATCGAGTTTGCCGCGATCGATCCAACCGTGTTCGGCAAGGCGTTCCAGGCTTATGAGAAGCGGATTTCCCGCGAAGGCGGAAGTGGAAGAGTAGGGCGAGTTGCCGTAGCCGACGGGGCCGAGCGGCAAGACCTGCCACAGGCCCTGGCGCGCAGACGCGAGAAAATCTACGAAGCGATAAGCGGAGGGCCCTAGATCACCGATTCCGCCGGGCGAGGGCAACGACGAGGGATGCAACAAAATGCCTGCGGCGCGCGGAAAGGACATGGTACGCCGCTAGATTCCTTGCTCGTTGCTGTTGCGCGACAGTTCTTTGATCTCTTCTTCGTTTCTCTTAATCTTGCCCGATCTGGTCATCTCATCAACCAGGCTGGAAACAAAAAGTCCGAATCGTTCCTGCTGCTTGCCCAACAGAAGTTGATCGCGGATCTGATCGCGCTTTGCGGCAAACTCGGCTTCCGAAGGTTGCTGATTTTCCAGAACCTTCAGAACGACCGCGTTCGCGCCATTGTTGATGGGACCGCTGATCTCTCCCGGCTTCAGAGTGAAAGCGACTGCTGCCGGCCCTGACATTGAACCTACGTCGGGCACTTGGCCGTCAGGCAGAACAAAGTCGCTGGTTTTTAGAGTAGCGCCGAGTTCTTTCGCGGCGCGCTTTAAATCATGCTCTGCCTTGGCACGGTCGGAAAGTTCCTGGACTTTCTGATTAAGCAAAGTCGAAGAGCGCTCGTTCTTGAATTCCTCTTCCACCCGGCTGCGAATTTCCTCGAACGTCGGAGTCGCAGGCGGCTTCACGCCCAGAGCTGAAACACGACGATGCCCTGCGACGCCGGAGCCACGTCCGGTGGCGAGTTTTCGGGCTCGCTGAAGACCGCATCCATAAACTGCTGCGCCGGACCGAGGCCCGGCAGCATGTCTTTGCGAGCAAAGAAATCCGAAGTAATTACAGGGACGCCCTGCGCTGCCGCCGCAGCGTCCAGGCCCTGAGCGCGAGCCTGCTTCAGGAGTGCGTCCGCTTTCTGTTGCGAGATTTGTTGCGCCTTCTGATGCTTCAGAACCGGCTCGATCTCGGCCTTCACTTCGTCGAGCGTCTTGGTGTGGGCTTCCTGCTTGTCGTCGACGCGAATAATGTGGAAGCCGTAACTGCTCTTCACCAGATCGCTGATCTGCCCCTTGGGAAGCGAGAACGCGGTCTTCTCAAACTCAGGAACGGTCTGGCCTTTGCCGATCCAACCGAGCGATCCGCCTTGCTTGGCGCTGCCCGGATCTTCGGAATATTTCTTGGCCAAGTCTTCCAATTTGGCGCCACTCTTCAATTGCTTCAGCAAATCTTCAGCGCGACGCTGCGCCTCAGCAACGCCTTTCTCATCGACTTTACCGTCAGGACCGGGCAAGCGGAGTCTTGATCAGAATGTGGCTAACCTTCACCTGCTCGGGCACGCGGTACTGTTCGCGGTGCTGATCGTAGTACGCTCGCAGATCATCGGGCGTCACCTGGACATCTGCCGCAGCCTTGCCGTTGTCGATGAGCGCATACTTCACCTTGCGCTTTTCGGGAATCGAGTTAGCGTAACTGGCCTTGTGGCTCTCGTAAAAAGCTTTCAGCTCTTCGTCGGTCGGATGCAGGCCCTTGCGCAAATCGTCCTGCTTCAAGACGGCGTACTCGAACTTGACCTTGGAGTTCTGCTTGATGAACTGCTCGTGAATTTCGGATTCACTCACGTTGGCGCTCCCGGAAATGAGCGCCTGCAACTTAGTGAGCAGAATGTCGTTGCCCACTTCCTGTTCAAACTTGACCGGAGTCAGGTTAGCGCGCTGCAGCATGTCTTCATATTCCGCCTGTCCAATGAAGTTGCCGCCGGGGAAAAAAGTCGCGGCGTAGCGGCCGTGCTGCAGTTCGTCCTTCACTTCTTCCGGAGTAACGCGCAGGCCCATGCGCCCAGCCTCGCTCAGCAGCGCCTGCCGGTTAATCATTTGATCGACGGCGCGCACGGTCTCCTGCTGAATCAGAAATGGCATGAGCTTCGACGCCATTTCGCCGTAGCGCTGGGCGTCCTGTTGCGCCATCTGGCGCGCGGTTTGCCGCACTTCGTCGGCGCTGATATCTCCGCCATCCACCTTCGCGACAACGCCCTTGCCAGGCGTGCCCGTCAATTCCGAAGTCAGCCCGCCGGGAATAAATGTAATCACCATGGCGCCGCAAATTACGAGTAGGATTCCACTGAGAATAAGTTTCTTGGTGGGCCCTTGAGTCTGCAAAAATCGAATCATTGTCTTATCACTCCAGAGTGGAAAGCGGAATCCTGAATTATAAACCAGAAAAGGCTCGGGCCTGAATGCGGGCTTCGCGGTCCTGTCCTGAATGGGAAAAAACCAGCATTGCTCGGGCTTGAAGGATTAGGCGGGCAGACGCGCAACTCAATCGTCGCACACAAACTCCGCTATTGAAACGTATTAATATAAGTGTTATCCATTCTCCGGGACATTTTCCAGAAGCTCTTCTGGGTCATCATTTCGACCAGAATGGCGCACAGGAGCAACATGAACACAGGCAAGCGGCGGGCAGTTCATCTTCTCCTTCTAATCCCATTCTTTCTGCTCTCTTCTGTTCTCGCGCAAAACACGGCTCCAGCGAAATCCGCGGACGAAGCCAGACTCCCGTTACACGACGGCTGGTCTCTGCAAACCTCGGCAAAGGTCGAGGCGCAAGGAGAAGTCATTTCCACTGCGCAATTTTCGCCGCAGGGATGGCACGAAGTAACCGTGCCCACGACCGTAGTGGCCGCACTGGTCAAAGACAAGACCCTGCCCGATCCGCTTTCGGGCATGAACCTGCGCGATCTTCCGGGAGTGACCTATCCCATCGGCGGCAATTTTTCCAACATCGCCATGGCGCCCGACAGTCCGTATGCCGTCTCCTGGTGGTATCGCAAGCAGTTTGCAGTTCCTGCATCCTACAAGGGCAAGACGCGTCTGGTTGAAGTTCAACGGCATCAACTATCGCGCCAACATTTTTCTGAACGGAAAACAGATCGCGAAGTCGGACGACGTCGCCGGCGCCTGGCGCACCTACGAATTCAACGTGACCGAGGGCGCCAAACCGGGCGCGGAGAATGTTCTCGCAGTCCAGGTCTTTTCTCCCACGGAGCACGATCTGGCCATCACCTTCGTCGACTGGAATCCCGCGCCTCCCGACAAAAACATGGGACTGTGGCGCGAAGTCTATCTCACCACGAGCGGCCCGGTGGCGCTGCGCTATCCCACAGTCGTATCGAAACTGAATCCACCAGCAAACGACAGCGCGCAGCTCACCGTGACCGCACAAGTGAAGAACGGCACGAACCAGCCCGTCAAGGGCAAACTCAAAGGGCAGATCGAGAGCGGTCAAGTTCGAGCAGGATGTGGAACTGGCGCCGAACGAAGCGAAGGACGTCACATTCACTCCCGACAAGTTTCAGCAGCTCGTCTTCACGAACCCGCGGCTGTGGTGGCCCACGCAAATGGGCAAGCCGAATCTTTATCCGCTGACCATGGAGTTCGAAGTCGAACGGCATCGCTCAGCGACCACTCGACGACCGAATTCGGCATCCGCGAAATCACTTCTGACTTCAACTCGGTCGGCGGACGCGCCTTCCACATCAACGGCAAGAACATTCTGATTCGCGGCGGCGGCTGGACCCCCGACCTGATGCTGCGCGAAAACTCGCAGCGCCTGCACGACGAATTCCGCTACGTCGCAGGACATGGGGCTGAACACGGTCCGCCTCGAAGGCAAACTCGAGACGCAGGAATTCTTCGACCTCGCCGACCGCAAGGGAATTCTGGTGATGGCCGGATGGTGCTGCTGCGATTTCTGGGAGCGCTGGCCGCGCTGGCAGCCACAGGATTTTGAAATTGCCAAGCAATCGCTGCGCGACCAGATTTACCGCCTGCGCAGCCATCCCAGCCTGGTGATGTGGCTGAACGGCAGCGACAATCCGCCGCCGCCCGACGTGGAGCAGATGTATCTCGATGTCGAGAAAGAGTTGCTCTGGCCGAATCCCGTGGTTTCGTCGGCGACCGGAAAAAAGACCAGCGTGACCGGCGATAGCGGCGTGAAGATGAGCGGGCCCGTACGAATATGTCGCGCCGAGTTACTGGGAGGTCGACACGCCTGAGGGCCAGCCCGGCCGCAAGCTGTGCAATCCCGGAGGCTGCGGCGGCGCCTACGGCTTCAACACCGAAACCAGCATGGGACCGGCTGTTCCGCCGGTCGAAAGCATCCGCGCCATGGTGGGCAAAGATCACATGTGGCCCATCGACGACGTCTGGAACTATCACGCGGGCGGCGGCGAATTCAAAACCATCGGCGTCTTCAGCGAGGCGCTCGCCAACCGCTACGGCAAAGTCTGACAACGTGGAGGATTTCGCCATCAAGTCGCAGACTGCAGACCTACGAAGGCGTGCGCGCCATGTACGAGGCGTACAGCCGCAACAAGTACCAGTCGACAGGCGTGATTCAGTGGATGCTCAACAACGCCTGGCCGTCGATGATCTGGCACCTCTACGACTACTACCTGCGGCCCGGCGGCGGATACTTCGGCGCCAAACGAGCCATGGAAGCGCTGCATCCCATCTATGGCTATGACGATCACTCGATCTGGGTGGTCAGCAGCCAGTACGAAGATGCGAAGGGATTGAAACTCACAACGAAGATCTACAACCTCGACATGACCGAGAAGTTCACGCAATCGAATCCGGTCGACGCCCCGGCGGACAGCACGGCAAAAATTTTCACTCTGCCGGATATCAGCGGCCTGAGCCCGACCTACTTTCTCGCGCTGCGACTGGAAGACTCAACCGGAAAGCTCGTCGGCTCGAATTTCTACTGGCTCTCGACCAAGCCCGAAACTCTCGACTGGGCAAAGTCGACGTGGTGGATGACACCGACTGCGTCGTATGCCGACTTCACTGCTCTCTCGCAATTGCCGAAGGTCAAACTGAAGATGACCGAACGCAGCGAGCGCAAAGGGCGAAGAAGAAATCACTCACGTGATTCTGCGAGAATCCGAGCAAGAGTCTCGCCTTCTTTGTGCGCTTGAAAGTCGACAAGGGCGCGAAGGGAGAAGAAATTCTCCCGGTGGTCTGGGAAGACAACTACATTTCCCTATTGCCGGGCGAAAAGCGCGAAGTGACGGCGACGTATCGCGCCAGCGAACTGGGAGCGGCGAAAGCAACAGTCGAAGTCAGCGGCTGGAATGTGGAGTGAGGAAATTGAGTGATTGTGCGATCGGGTGATTGAGCGGTTGAGAGGCCGAATGTTTTGCGACGTTCAGGTTTTCAATCACTAAATCGCCCGATCACCAAATGACCCAAATTTTCTTCACACGTGCTGCGAAACGGATAAGATGTTGCCGTCCGGGTCCTTGAACCACGCCACTTTGTCCCCGGTGGGCGCGGTCCAGATTCCGAGTTCGTCCTGCTTGAAGAATCCGAAAATCTCGAAGTGCACGCCTCGGTTCTGCAGGCCCCGCACGACATCTTCAATTCCGGAAACCTGCCAGCCCAGAACCGTAAACGGCGCCGGGGTGAAATCTTTCATCTTGGCGATCCGGATCATAATTCCATTGGCGTCAAGCACCAACGCGAATCCATCATCCTTCACGAAGCGAAGTCCCAGGATCCCCTCGTAAAAAGCGCGCGCCTTCTCGGCGTCTCGTGTCGGAACAAAAGCGATGATATTAGTTGAACCGAGCATAAAATTGCTCCTGAAATCAAATTACTGGATCGCTATTCCTCCTCGGGCGGGAGATCGAAGTTCACCAGGTCGCCGCGGAAACCCCGCGTTTTCCAGGCCCCGAACGCGATGCCAACGGCCATCCAGATGCTGCCAACGATCCAGGCTTTCCAACTGAGGTTCTTCCAGAGAAAAAAGCAGATCGTAAATCCTGCGAGCGGAGGCGTCCATACGGCAAGCACCGCTAACGCGATGCCCGCGGCACCTAACAACATCCAACTCGAACCGGGCCAGAGGACAAGAGCGATCACCAGAGCCGTCAGCCCTAACGGCGGCCAGCCATTGTGCTTGCCTTCGCGGACGTAGTAACGAACGAACGCCGCGAGATTGACTCCCATGAAGGCGATAAGCGCCCCGAAGTTCAGCATCTCAGCGCCTAATCCGTAGCTGAACCAGCCAAACGTAACCAAGAGCGCCCCAAACAGCGCGATGGCTCCCACGAACAGCACGTTATTCCGAGGCACGCGCCGCTTGGCATCGACCTTTCCAAAGAACGCCGGCGGAAGAGCTTTGCTGCGTCCCATACCGTAGAGAAGCCGAGCGGCGCCGATTTGCGCGCCCATGCCCGATCCAAAGTTCGCCACCAGCAAGGTGAATCCCAGGATTGCGAACATCGGCTTCCATGCGCGGCCGGCAACAAAGGTGAATGCGGTATCGCTGTTGGGAAACGGTTGAGAAGCGGGCCAGACCAGTTGGGCGGCATACACCTCGAGGGCGGAGAGGATTCCGATGACGAAACAAGTCATTACCGTGGCCAGCAGAATGTTGCGCCGCGGATTTTCGGCTTCTTCCGAGAGAGTCGAAATTCCATCGAAACCGATATAGCTCAGCACTGCGATTGACGTGGCGCCCAGCACGGCTTTCGTGTTCCAGAGTTGGGGATCGAAAAACGGACGTGTAAAGAACGACGCGCCATCGTGAGGATGACCCGCGATGTAGCGAACGGCGACCATGAAGAAGATCGCGACAACAGCTCCCATCCCCGCCGCCAGCAGCGTATTTACTCGCGCCGAAGTCTTGATGCCTTGCAGGTTCAGGAAAGTAAAAATCGCCCCAAAGATAAGCGCCCATCCCCAGTAAGGAATTCCTGGCGCAAAAACGAAGGCCTGCTGGCTGCACCAGATAATGCAGATCATGGGATTAAGGATGTAGTCCATGACCATGCTCCAACCCGTGACGTAACCGAGCGCCGGATTAATTTCCTGCCCCACATAGGTGAACGCCGAGCCAGCGCTCGGATACGCTCGCGCCATGCGTCCGTAACTGAAAGCCGTGAACAGCATGGCGACCATGGCGATAAGCAGCGTAGTGACCACATGTCCGTGACCGGCGTCGCTGAGCACGCCGAACACGGACATGGGCGCCACCGGTTGAATCACGATGATGCCGTAAAGGATCAGGTCCCAAAGAGTGAGCGTGCGGCGCAGCCGCGGCGCGGCGGAGGAAGACGCGGAGGTATTTTCCATGGGTCCGGCTATTGAATTATGACGGGGCCGAAATTGTCAATATTAAAACGTTTCTGTACGAACCAATCTTTACTGATTGCCGTAATCGAACCAGTACCCGCGCTGCTCGTTTCCTGACATCTGGCGCGTGTTGTATTCGAGCAGATAATTCACATGCGCATCGTCGAGCGGAAACGACTTGCGCGGCGGATAGGGATACTCGCCCATGCTCAGGAACGGCAACGGCGCAACGTAGTTGCCTTCGGCGGCGTAGAAGTCCATGTCTTTCTCGTAGCCATTCGCCGCGAAGAAATAATCGCGCACCCAGCCCTCGGGAAGCGCAGGGAGCTTTGCGGGATCGAAGTCCAGTTGCACTTCATCGCCCGATCCAAAGACCGCCAGCTTATCGTCAGTTGCGGTCAGCAGCGGCAGAACGTCGCCGTAGCGCGTGTACGTTCCCGAAGGCCGCGTGTAGGGCCCGGTTGCGCTGGCTTTCTCGTAGATGTACTTCACATTCCCCGGAGGCGTGCCCTCGATCTTGAAGGGATAGCCGTGGAACTCGAGATCGGCGCGCACGAGCGGGACCGGCGTCAAACAATAATCGGAATGCTCGCACGCTTTCGCCGCGCTCGCGACGTTGCGCGCTGGACGGGAGGCGGGCGCTGCTCCTTGATTCGTGCGATCTATCAGAATGCTGTCCCAATAGATTTGCAGATTGGTGCGTGATGCGAATCTTCTGCGTGCCGGGCGGCAGTTTGCCGGTGAGATCGGCAGTCATGGTGCGCGGACCGCCTGCGGGAAAGCCCATATCGTCGATCACGCGCTTCCACTTTCCCTGCGCGTCCAGCACCTCAACGTAGGGAGAGACGGCTTCGAGTCCGGCTTGCGACGCGGCATACATGCTATTGGCGGTGAAATATTCCACCTCGCCGTGCATCAACAACCAGAGCGGCCCGCCGTGGTATGGCTCACCCAAATCTAACGTGACTGTGTGAGGCTTGGCGAATCCCGCAAATTGAGTCATCGCGAAATCCCCAAAATAACGATGCGCCAGCAGATCCGGCAGGACATTATGGCCGTGCTCGTCCCACGCTGCGGCCGGCGGACGCGCCGCGCGGCTCAGCACAACCTTGAACGGCGGATACGGCGGATTCGAAGCGAAATACTCGTTGGGATAAACCTCGACATCCGCGGGATGATCGACCGCCAGCAGCCTCACCTGATCGAGATAGACAGCCTCTTCCAACGGCTCCATGAAACCGAAAACTGAGAGTCGGGTGCCCCGTCCTTGTCGCTGCGGTTTCTGCAGCGACAGGTCGAAGATTTTGATCTTCCCGCTGTTGAATCAGATTGCGGTCGATCTTAATGTACTCAACTGGCCGCGGAACATCGCGCTGACCCGGTCCGACCCAGTGTCCCACCACGCCCGCACCGAGCATGTCCGCGACGAATTGGTAGCGCTCGCCGTTCCACACAAATAATGTCGGACAGGAACTGCCGCGCCGGTCGATCTCAAGAAAATTCTGCTGCTTGTCGCCCGCAACATGAATTTCGTCTTGCGAGCACGCCCGTCGGCCACAGCATGCGCACAATGTCAGCATCTTTAGAATCGCCGAGGCCGACGACGATGTCGGTGGAATTCTGTCCCAGATAGCCGTTCGATCCAGCGATCTCAAACTTCTGCCGGTTGCCGCCGGAGAAAACTTCAACCTTCGTGCCGATGGCGGATTTGTTGTCGGCCAGTCCCTTGAGCGAAAGCCGCAGCCAGTGATTCTGATTGCCGCCTTCGTTGCGCAACAGCACGGCCGGCCCGTGATTCTGCGTGATCAGCAGATCGGTGGCGCCATCGTTGTCGTAGTCGCCGGTAATAATGGCGCGCGGATCTTTGAGCTGAATCTTGTCGAGGCCAACATCGGCAGTGACGTCTTTGAATCCGTCGGGACCAAGATTGCGGAACAGCCGCACTTCGCCTTTGCCATCTTTCGTCTCGCCAACCGCGACCAGATCGACCCAGCCGTCATTGTCATAGTCCAAGGCCGCGACGCCGTAGGCGCGCGCCCAGGAAACCGCAGGCAGTTCCACCCTATCGAACTTCTTTCCGTGGTCGTTACGCCATAGGGTTATGCTCTTTCCATCCGCAGCAGAATGAGTGAAGGCAATATCCATCCAGCCATCGTGGTCGAAATCCAAAACAGTGGCGCCGCTAACCGGCCCCGGCATAGGACTCGACCAGGGCTTCTTCGCGAGGAACTTCCCTTCCCGAGGATTTTCTAAAATAACCGGCGCGGAATCCGGACCGAGGCCGTAAACAAGAATGTCGACCGCACGATCATTGTTGTAATCGGTCCCGATGGCACCTTGTCCGCCGGAAGAACCGAGACTCTCAAAGCCCAGTTGTTCGGTCACATTCGTGAAAGTTCCATTTCCGTTGTTTCGGAACATGCTACCCAACTCAGCTTTGTCTCCGCTGCGGGTGACGAGCAAATCAATATCGCCATCGTGATCGTAGTCAATGAAGGTCAGACCGAGGTTGCGCTTATTGGCGAGAACGTTGGCGCTGGCGGAAACTTCTTTGAACGTTCCATTCTTCTCGTTATGAAACAAAAGAACGCCTTCATCTTGGCTTACCGCAATGTCGGTCCAACCATCGTTGTCGTAATCCCCGGTAGTGCAACCAACTCCGTGAAGCTTCGAATCAATTCCAGATTTCTTGCTTACTTCTTCAAATTTTCCATTACCCAGGTTGTGATAGAGGCTCATGCCGCCTTGGGCGCCGCCGTCGACGAGGAAGATGTCGATTTTGCCGTCGTTGTCGTAATCAAGAAAACAGGCGCCAGGCCCGAAGCGCTGATTCGAATCCGACGCGCCAGAGGCCATAAATGAAAGACCCGAATCTTTCGTTACATCCACAAACCGCACCTTGATCGGCGCGGGAGCTTTCAGCACCGCTTGCGCCGATTCCACCGCCCGCGAGTACTGGCCCTGCTCACCGTAAGCCAGGCTCATCGGAGCGCCAATCTTATTTTGCGTGATGTACTGAAATTTTTTCAGATGCTCGCGGGCATGCTCGACATCGCCGGATTGCTGGTAGGCACGCGACAATCCGAATTCCGCGGACGCATGCAGCGCATTAAGCTTTAAGCGCGTGCTGGAAGGCCTCAATCGCCTGAGGAAACTGCTTCGCCTGCACATATCCCGTGCCCAGAAAATACCAGGTATCCGCATCGTTCGGGTCGATCTCGATGACGTGCTTGAACGCATCGATTGCCCCGGCCGCATCCCCAGTGTTTTTCGCCAGCATTCCCAGGCCATACCAGGCGGTTGGATTTTTCGGATCCTGCTTGAGCGCCTCTTCAAATGCGGCCTTGGCTTCGTCGATCTTCTGCAAATTGAGATATGCCACTCCCTCATTCAGCCGCGCAATCGCCAGTTTTGGATCGGCCTCCGCGGCCTGCTGAAAAGACTTCAACCCCTTCTCAAAAAGCTGTTGGTTCATATAAGCGCAGCCAATGTTGTTCAGGCGCGCAGCTTCGATTGGATCTGGTTGCGAGGCAGGGGCGAACAAGCCAACGGCGGTCAGAAGAGCAACCGAGAGGGCAGCTAAGATTTTCAGATTCATTCCGTTAACGATTTAACCACAGAGAGCATTCGCAGTGTGGCTGAAACGCCGAGCACAAAGTTTGGAAAGCGCGCGACTCCATAAAGCGTTCGTATTTTGACTCTAGTGAATCGGCGGGACCGTCCAGGCGCCGCATTCTTTCTCGAGCGCCGAGGCCACGGCCAGTACCTGCTCTTCTTCCCATGGGCGACCCACTATCTGCACGCCGATTGGCAAGCCTTGCGCGGAATGGCTTACGGGAACCACGGCTGCGGGATTACCCAAAAGGTTGAACCACTCCGTATAGCTCCACGCGTCGAGATAGTTCACTCTCTTGCCATCAATCGTCCAACTGCGTTCGCCGTGCCGAAAAGCCGGAATCGCAGCCGCGGGACATAGAAGAATCGGATATTTCCGCATCTGCGCAAGAAACTGCGCCCGCAAAGTGTCACGGGCAATCCACGCCTGGAGCAGGCTTTCGCCGGTGAGCGGCGGTTCCGCCGCCGACCAGTCGAGGAATTGACTCAGCGTGGGACTGAGATCGTGCGCGCGCCCTCGGAACATGGGGCGAATCAGCATTCCACCGGCAGTGACAAAGAATTTCTTCCAAAGTTCGCGCGCTTCATCCAGGCCCGTGGGCCGAAAAGGCTCGACTTGAAATCCCGCGCCCCGCAGCGCGTTCGCCGCGGCCTGCACCGCCAGGCGGATCTCTCGCGTGACAGGCGTGCGGCCGTCGTCCTCGAAATAACCGACGCGGAGCTTGCGGGCCTCGTCTTCGCTCGGCCAGCGCAAAGGCACCGGCGCGGCGCAAGTATCGCCGTCGTCCGGACCCTGCATTACTTCAAACAAAGCTTTCACATCGGCCACGGTGCGCGCCATGGGCCCGACAACGCCAATCAGTGCGAACGGCCCGCCAGACGGAGGAAAGTGGCCGGTTGCGGGAATGCGCCCGGGCGTGGGCTTCAGCCCGCAGATTCCGCTGAAGTGCGCGGGCACTCTGATCGAACCTCCGCCGTCGCTGCCCACCCCGCCTGCCGACATCCCCGCCGCGATCGCCGCCGCTTCGCCGCCGCTCGAACCACCGGGCGTGCGTTCCAGATCCCAAGGGCTGTTGGTGCGGCCATATAGAAGATTGTCGGTCTCCCACGCCATCAGGAGTTCGGGCGTGTTGGTCACGCCCAACACAATCGCGCCGGCATTTCGCAGGCGCGCGACCAGCGGCGCGTCTTCAGTAGCGACATTCCCAGCGCGAAGGCGCGTGCCCGCTTCGCAACGCAGGCCCGCAACATCCAGACAACTCTTGATGCTGATGGGAACTCCGTGCAGCGGACCGAGAGCGTTTCCGCTCATCACTGCCGCTTCGGCGGCGCGGGCTTCTCTCCGAACTCGCTCGGCGTCCACGTGTACAAACGCATTCAGCTGCGGATTCAATCTTTCAATCTTCGCCAGATGAGCGTCAGCCAGGTCTACCGGCGAGATTTGTTTCTCACGGATTTGGCGAGCCATGGTTACGGCAGAAAGGAAAGTAAGATCACCCATTCGAAGACCGGTCTCCAGTAATGAAGCGCGAGTCTAGCATGTCAGCGTGCACAGATTGCCGAGTCGCATTTTCAGATTGCAGATTTCTGTCGAGCGCTGACAGGATCCTTACTTCCGATTTTTTCCCATGCACGATCCATCGCCAGTTTTTCTTCGTGAGTGAGCGCGCGATAGTCAGCCTTCGCAAGTTGTCCCAGTTGCAGCGGGCCGATAGCCACCCTCACCAGCCTGAGTATCTCGACGCCCAGCGCGGCCAGCATGCGGCGAATGTGCCGATTCTTGCCTTCGTCGAGAATGATTTCCAGCCAGCAGTTTTTCTCTCCCGAGCGCAGCAGCCGCGCCTCAAGCCGCGCGCAGAACCTCGCCATCTTCGGCAGTCACGCCGCTTTCGATCGCCTGAATGAATCGAGTCATCAGCCAACGTTCCGATTTGCACATGATAGGTTTTTGGCAGATGAGTCTCAGGCGCGGCGATTCGTGCGCCCCACTCCGAATCGTTGGTGAGCAGCAGCAGTCCTTCACTCGCCTTATCCAACCTTCCCACGGGAGCAACCCACGGAAGCGCCTCTCCGGCTTTCGCCAATACCTGGTAGACCGTGTCCCGGCCCTTTTCGTCGGAGGCAGTGGTCACCAGGCCGCGCGGCTTGTTCATGACCAGGTAAATTTTTCGCTGCTCCTCGACCGCAAGGCCATCCACCAATATGTGATCCTGGGGCAAATGGACTGGGGTCTCCGGATCGCGCCGCACATTTCCATTCATCCGCACGCGGCCTGCGCGAATCAACACCGATGCCTGCTGGCGCGAACAATATCCCAGCTTCGACAGCGCGCGCGCCAGGCCAATGCGGCGCATGGAATGCTCCTGCTTCATAGGTGTGATGCTATAAGAAAGTCGGACGGCGCGAGTAACGGCCGCTTTGTCAATTCAGTTGGGACAGCAGATTGTGATGTGCGGAGCCTGTCTGCGCTTGGTAGGATATTCATCGCCCTCAGTGGATAGAAGGAGTTCTCATGGCCCACCAGCATCCTCCGCGCTTCTTGAAGATTGTGGACGACGCCAAAACGCGGATGCGCGAAACCAATGTTGACGCGGTGAAAAGCCGGATCGATCGTGGAGAAAAGTTCTTGCTCGTCGACGTGCGCGAGGAAAGCGAATACGCCAAAGATCATCTTCCCGGCGCCATTCATCTGGGCAAAGGCATCATCGAACGCGACATAGAAGCGCGCGTGCCGGAACTGAATACGGAAATGATTCTCTATTGCGGCGGCGGTTTTCGCTCGGCGCTCGCCGCCGACAACCTGCAGAAGATGGGCTACAGCAACGTTATTTCCATGGACGGCGGCATTCGCGATTGGCGCGAAAAAGGTTATCCGCTGGAAGTCAGGTCTCGCACAAGTAACGCCGCTACCCACTTATGAATGGTCGCATCTTCTTCTGGTCGCTCACCTCGGCGCTTGCCGGATTTCTCTTCGGCTTCGACACCGTCGTCATTTCCGGCGCCGAAAAAACCATTCAGACTCTTTGGGGGCTCAGTCCCGGACTGCACGGCATTGCCATGGCCTCGGCGCTTTACGGCACCGTGGTCGGTTCCCTGCTCGGGGGCTGGCCCGCCGACCGCTTCGGGCGCAAGGCCACTCTGCTCTGGATCGGCATTCTTTATTTCGTCGGCGCGGTGGGCTCGGGCCTGGCAACCAACGTCACCATGTTCATCGTGGCGCGCGTGATCGGCGGGCTGGGCATCGGCATCTCGACCGTGGTCGCTCCCATGTACATCTCGGAGATCGCGCCGCCCAAGCATCGCGGCCGCCTTGCCGGCATGTTCCAGTTCAACATCGTTTTCGGAATTTTGATCGCATTTGTTTCGAACGCGCTGCTGGCGGGGATCGGCGAGAATGCCTGGCGCTGGATGCTCGGCGTAGCCGCGTTTCCCTCGCTGCTCTATGCGGTCTTCTGCTTTGGCCTTCCCGAAAGCCCGCGCTGGCTGCTCAGCCGGAAGGGCGACCGCGAAGGCGCTCTTCAAGTTTTGCAACGAATCGAACCCGAGGCTTCGAGCGCCGAGATCGCCGCCGAAGCCGACGAGATCTCGGCAGCTGCTGCGGCGGAAGGATCGCACGGGACATTTCTGGACGGCGCGTCTTCGCAAACCAATCCTGCTCGCGATCTTGATCGCTTTCTTCAATCAAATGTCGGGCATCAATGCGATTCTATATTTCGCGCCGCGTATTTTCGAACTGACCGGTCTCGCCGCCAAAGCCGCGCTGCTGCAATCGATTGGCATTGGCGTCACGAATCTCGTTTTTACTTTTGTCGGCCTCTGGCTGATTGACCGGCTTGGCCGCCGAACACTGCTTTACATCGGCTCATTTGGTTACATCGCTTCGCTGGGCCTGGTCGCTTGGGCCTTCTTTACCGGCCATTACTCCATCGTGCCGGTGTGCATCTTCGCGTTTATCGCGGCTCACGCCATCGGACAGGGTGCGGTGATCTGGGTTTTTATCTCCGAAATATTTCCCAACCGTCATCGCGCCGAAGGTCAGACTCTGGGCAGCTTCACGCACTGGATTTTCGCCGCCGCGCTCACCACGTTCTTCCCCAAGATGGTCGTCGCCTTCCCGCCCGGATATGTCTTCTCGTTCTTCGCCGGCATGATGGTGCTGCAGCTGCTTTGGGTGAAGACCATGGTCCCGGAAACCAAGGGCGTTCCGCTGGAACAGATCCAGAAACAACTGGGGATCGAGTAGGCCGGTAAAATTCTCGGTGAGTCCTGGCAGGCTGCTGAAAACCTCCTTTCTCGATCAGTTTTGAAAGGGCGCGACTTCAGTCGTGCCGATACGTACTCTAAAATCAGCCGCGCCTGACGACTGCCTTCTGCTGCAAAAATGAGTTTTTCATTAGCCTGCTAGGGCTGTTCTCGACACTTCACAACCTGTGCGATACTTGGGATACATGTACGTACACTAGCTTATGACAGACTGGTTCGCACGCCCCGTCCTGCACGTGACCGACGTTGAGGCCTCGCTCCGCTTCTACATTGATCGACTCGGCTTCACCAGTCCCTGGCGCCACGACGAGGACGGCAAAGCGCATGTCGCACAAGTCGACCGGCAGGGCTGCGCGCTTATCCTGGCCGACACGTGGCCGGAAAAGATTGGCAAGGGGCTGATGTTCATCTCGCTGAACCTCGAACCCAAGGCGCAGGTCGCCGCCTTGGACGCTCTGCGCGCGGAACTCGAGGCCAAGGGCGTTCTCGTCAAGGACGGTTCGTGGGGTTACCGTCTCCTGGTCGTCGATGATCCCGACGGCAATCAACTCTTCTTCAACTATCCGAGCCAGACCGCCTCGGGCATTACTAGCGACGAAATGTAATCGCCAAACTTCACCGCGGCGGCAACGCAGGCAGCGCCACCTTCTGCTGAATTCCGGCCCCCTCTTTGATCGTATAAATGAAATCGGCCGCCACATTTCGCAGACCTTCCGTCTCGCCGTTCGGCCAGCGAATGTTCACCTCGCTCATTTTGTCATTCGCACCTAAGCCAAAGTGCAATCGTAAATCGTTCTGTGAAAGATAGCTCGCGCCGCCGCGAACTTCGTCGAACTGCACTAGAGAACCCGCTCTCACCGTGACCTGCGCACCGATCGCCGCCTTGTTGCTTTTAGTTCCCACCAACTTAAACAGCACCCGATGATTCGGACTCTGGTTGCGATTGAGAAACAGCGAAGGCGGCTCGCCGACATTCAACACGACCATGTCGACGTTGCCGTCATTATTAATGTCGCCAAAAGCCACGCCCCGCCGCGACTTCAGCGGCACGTCCGCGAGCGTCGCAGACACATCGTCAAATGTTCCATCACGATGATTGCGAAACAGCACGAGAGGCTGGCGATACTGTGTCCCGCCGGGAATGCTATCCACCTGCGGATAGACGTGCCCGCTGGCGATAAAAATATCCAGCCAGCCGTCATTGTCCATATCGAAAAAAGAAGTGCCCCAACTCACCAGCGGATACGTAGGCTTGACGATTTTCGCGCGCACGCTGGCATCGGCAAAACTGTCGTTGCCCAGATTGTGATAAAGCGTCGATCCCTGTTCCACAAAATTCGTGACCAGGATCGACAGCCGCCCCTCGTGCAGATAATCACCCCAGGCCACTCCCATGGAACCCTGCTGCACGCCGTCACCACTTAGGGCAATGCCGGAGAGCAGGCCGACATCTTCGAACGTGCCGTCGTGCTTGTTGCGGTAAAGAAAATTCGGCCCCGCATCATTGGCCACGTAAAGATCCGGCCATCCATCGTTGTCATAGTCTCCCCACGTCGCACCCAATCCGTAATAATGATGGGGATCGTCGACTCCCGCTTTTTTGGAAACTTCCTCAAACGTGCCGTCGCCCTTATTGTGAAACAGCATGTCCGATTCGCCCGGCATGCCCCACGGGCCGCACTGTACCAGCACAGTTTTGAAGCGGCAAAAGCGGGGATCGTTGCCGAACTCCGGCAACTTGTCGATGTCGGCATGCACATAGCGCGACACAAAAAGATCGACGCGACCGTCGCGATCATAATCGGCCCAGGCAGCGCCGGTGCTGAAGCCGCCGCCAGCCACTCCCGCTTTTTCGGTTACGTCTTCGAATTTGCAGTTGCCCAGATTGTGGTAAAGCGCGTTGCCCCCATATCCGGTAACGAAAATGTCCTGCAATCCGTCGTTGTCATAATCCGACACGGCAATGCCCATGCCCCAGCCCTTCCGCGTCAGTCCTGCCGCTTTAGTAATGTCGGTGAACTTCAGGTCGGCGTCCTGGTGATAGAGCGTGATCATCGGATCGCCACCTTGCCGGTACCGCTGCACGGTCGATCCGTTGACGGTGATGATGTCGAGCTTGCCGTCGTTATCGCAATCGATCAGGCCGACCCCGCCGCTCATCGATTCGACAATATATTTTTTGTCAGGCGAGGAAATATGCGAAACCGTCAGGCCCGCCTTCAGCGCGATGTCTTCAAAGTGTGGGACCGACTGTGGCAATTCTTCCGCCGCCGGCTTGCCTGGCGCTGACTGGGCCTGTGCGATCGATGCCAGGAATAGACCGATCCACAGGCCAAGGTGCAGTCGCATAGGTGGGAGTGTTCTCGATTATATCCGACCCAGCACTCGGTGCCCATCAGAGCGTCGCGCTCGTTTCTAACTTACGTCTGGCCGGGCTTAGCCGTTTCCGCTTTCAGCGGCGAATTCAACTGCGCAGGAAGGACGGTGCCCGCGGGAATGTCCTGCCCAAACAAGCCTGCCCGAGGGCACCCTCCCAGACAATCAAGCCACAACCTGCTGGCGAAACTTCTTACCTCGACCCTCCAAAGGTGTAACCGACTGAAGCACCGTAGCGGACGGCCAGGCTTGAGTTGAATTCGACGTTATTCTTGATGAGATATAGGCGAGCTTCGGGTCGAACGAAAAGATTTTTCCAGGCGTAGAGCCTAATGCCACCGCCAAAATCTCCCACGAAGTGGTTACTGCTTACGTAGTTGGAGCAGTTCCCATAGGCGTCACAATTGAAAGCGCCCTGATAAAACCGAAGGCTTTCCGCACCAACACCAGCAAGGGCTTCGACCGCCACGCGCTTGCTGAACTGTTTGACATAAATCGCGTTGAAGTCCCAGAACAGCGGCCGAAAAGGAATCTGGCTCTGGTACAGGCCTTGGCTCGTTCTCCAAAACACTTCACCTTCGAAGCCAATGTGTTTTTTGATCAGGGCATCTCCGCCGAAGCCAAGATAAGTTCCACCACCCATGCTCTCGTTCGCTCCCGAAAAACTATTCGTATTGCTAGGCGCGTAAAGCGAGCCCCCGCCAAAGGAGAGGTCCACTTGCTGGGCACACGCAGGCACGACCAAGGTCAGGATCCACAACATACTCCCAACGGCTATAAGCTTTCTCACATCCGCCTCCTCGACTAATGATTTGATTGCAAAAGTGCAATTGCACTAAACTCGCTGCCGCTGGGCGGCCGCGCACAATTACTTATACCCGACCCGGCAACTCTTGGGAGGCTGCGCATGCCGCTGCCTATCCCGTCCTCCTCCAAACCTCCGCTGCAGGCAAGGCTATTCGGTTCGACAGGTCATCGTTCACTTCGTTCTCAATCACCTCTTGACACTGCAAGCAGAACTGCGTCCAAGGCAGGGCTTCCAGCCTGCGCTCCTTAATTTTCTCGCCGCAGGTGACGCACACGCCGAATGAACCTTCCGCGATTCGCCGCAATGCGGCTTCAATCAGCCGCAACGTCGTTCTGCGCTGGCTACTGCGCTCGAACAACGACTCGGTCGAAATATTCGTGACGCTTTGGTCGCCACTGTCTTTCGGGGATTCAACATCCAGTGACTGCCTCTCCGCTTCCACTTGCTGCAAAGACTTCAAGACCTCGCCTCGCTGAACTTCAAGCTCAGATTTGAACTGCTCCGTATTATTCCGTTCCATATTATTCCGTCCCATGAAATCTTCTCCTATTGAACTCCGCCGAATATTTTCGGCAGAGTGAGCTATCCTTTCGTGTTTGATGGTCGCTTGGGCAATCGGAATAATGCCGCGATATAAGATCTACGGCCTCGCTTCGTTGCCATCTTCGCAGCGGACTCCCGAACATCTGAATTGAAGGATTAGCAGACAGGAGGCGGGCGGTTATAACGGAAGCCCTTCGTCTGCAACCTGGACGAGGGTTGTAAGGACACGCTTAGGTGCTTCGCTACCACAGCCGGTGCATAGGGAAGAAACACGCTGGCCGGAGCGCTCCACTGTATTCGTTCCGAATCAAAATGCGGCCGATGCCCTTGGTTCAACACCACACTGCGGGCCGAAACATGAAGAGATGGCAGCCGAGGAAGGTGCGGCGACGCACTGCGGATTACCAGCAAACCAAAGAGAGCCGCGATCGCGATTGTCGAGCGCAGCGAGATTGCCGCCCACCATCTCCGAGATTGACGATTTCGGTACATCGATTCGTTATACGATCACAGATGAGTATACCGTCGCTTTGGTTGCTAAACTCGCAGCGGGCATGGCCTTTACAAAACTTTGTTTTTCGTTTTTTTTGCTGAAAGGAATTCGTGAGCACTCTTGAATTCAGCCTGCTCGTATGCGGATGTTCGCTAGTCGCCGGCCTGGTAGGCGCTCTGACTGGTTTGGGCGGAGGAGTTGTTCTGGTTCCACTTCTCACGCTGCTGTTTAAGGTGGACATTCGCTATGCTATCGGGGCTTCCCTGGTATCGGTGATAGCGACCTCCTCAGGCGCTGCCGCAGCTTACGTACGGGAGGGATTTTCGAACATCCGCATCGGGATGTTCCTGGAGATTGCAACTACTCTCGGCGCCCTGCTGGGCGCGAACCTGGCCGCTCGAGTGTCAACCCACGCCATTGCCATTGTCTTCGGATTCGTGCTTCTGTTCTCCGCTTATTTTTCTCGCAAACCGCGAACGGATGCCGAGCGCGCGATCCCGCCCGATCCGCTGGCGACACGATTGCGCTTGAACGGCAGTTTCCCCGACGCAGATGGCGTTCGAAACTACAACGTGCAGCACGTTCCCGCAGGCTGGGGCCTCATGTTTGGCGCGGGCGCGCTATCCGGGCTGCTGGGAATCGGTTCTGGCGCCATGAAGGTTCTCGCCATGGACCAGGCGATGAAAATTCCTTTCAAAGTATCGACGACCACCAGCAATTTCATGATCGGAGTTACCGCCGCAGCCAGCGCGGGCGTCTACCTGCACCGCGGTTACATCGATCCCGGGCTGGTGATGCCCGTGATGCTCGGAGTCCTCGCGGGCTCGATGATCGGCGCCAAGGTTTTAGTCAAAGCGCATACCAAGCACCTTCGCCTGGGCTTTAGCGTGGTCATACTGCTGCTCGCCATCGAAATGCTCTACAACGGGCTCTCGGGGAGGATTTAATTGCCGCCGGTGAAAAGCTGGACCGATCAAAGAATTGAAAATATTCTGGCAAACCTGCTGCGAGCCGGCGTGCTTCTGTCCGCGCTCGTGGTATTAGCCGGCGGTGTGATTTATCTGTTTCGCCACGGACACGCGCCGGTAGAGTTCCGGGTATTTCGCGGTGAGCCCGCCGACCTGCGAAGTCTTCACGGAATCATCCGCAGCGCGTTTCACCTGCACGGCCGCGGCATCATTCAGTTGGGCCTCTTGCTGTTGATTGCGACTCCGGTGGCACGAGTCGCGCTTTCGATCTTCGGCTTCGCGAAAGAGCGTGATCGAACCTACGTGGTGTTCACGCTGATCGTATTTTCGGTTTTGCTCTATAGCCTTCTCGGAAGCCAGTAAATGTGAACTGGAGGTGTCATGATGCACCTGCTGCGCCGGCAGAGCGCCAGTCTCGCAAGCCTTTCTCCGCCGCCCTACCAAAAGGGCTCTAGCGAGAGTAAAATAAAGGAATCATGACCAGCCATTCTCATTCTTATTCCGATTCGATTGCGGAAGTCTGTGCCAACGTAAAACGCCTTGGATACGGCGCGCAGCAGCAGATTCGCCTTTACGGCGAGGAATTTGAAGTAGTCTCCGATCCATTTCCTGAAGCCGGAGGCATAGCCGTCAGCGTGAAAACCAAGAAAAACGACGCCGTCCGCGTCCTGCAATTGCCCGCCACCGTCCTTCAGAGCATGAAGGGGCCGTTGCCCAAAGCCGCCTGAGGCGAGGGAACAGCGAAGGACCCGGATTCTGCGGTTCACTCGAGAGGAGCTTCACCCTCAGATCGCTGCCTAACATTGCTCCGTGATGTGGGGCAGCCCGTTGATCACGGGAGGTTGGTTGATCAAAAGCCAATACATCCCTACGGTTTTCACCGTTTCGCGGAACTGGTCAAAGTCTACCGGCTTCTGGATGTAGCTATTGGCGCCCAGGTCGTAGCCCTTGATCAAATCGCGCTCTTCCTTGGACGACGTCAGAATGACGACCGGGATAGTTCTTGTCCGGGCATCGGCTTTCAGTCGCTTCAGCACTTCCATCCCGTCCACCTTGGGCAGCTTCACGTCCAGCAGAATCAGCTTTGGCGGATTCTCGTAAGAGCGGTCGGCGTGGGCTCCAGCGCAGAAGAGGAATTCCAGCGCTTCCTCCCCATCGCGAGCCACATGAATATTGTTGGCCAGATTTTCCTTGCGTAGAGTGTGGAGAGTAAGCTCCGCATCATCCGGATTATCTTCCACCAGCAAAATTTCCACGTGTCGCGTCGTCATGCTTTTTCTCCTGCCACTGCCGCTTTGGTTTTCACCTCCTCGGATAGTCCGAGGGTGAAATAGAAAGTTGCGCCCTTATCCAGCTCGGCTTCCGGCCAAATGCTTCCGCCGTGCTTCTGAATAATGCGTTGGACGGTCGCCAGTCCCACCCCCGTGCCCTCGAAATCTTCCAGGCGGTGCAGCCGCTGAAATACTCCGAACAGCTTGTCGGCATACTTCATGTTGAAGCCCACCCCGTTGTCGCGCACAAACAGGACCGGGCTTCCATCTTTGTCGGTCTGTCCGATTTCTACGACCGCCTGAGTGCGCGGGCGGGTGAACTTCACCGCATTCGCGAGCAGGTTCTGAAAAACTTGCCTTATCAAGCCGGGATCGCACTCCACTAAGGGCAAATCCCCGATCTTCCACTCGATCTGCCGGTTCACACACTCGGGCGCCAGTTCGGCGATGACCTCTTCGACCACCGATTTCACTCCGGTGGCTCGCAAAGTCAAATCGCTGCGGCCCACACGCGCCAGATTCAGAAGGTCATCCACCAAAAGTCCCATGCGGCGCGCCCCTTCCTGGATGCGTTGCAAGTGATGTTGGGCATCGGCCGGCAGATGCGGGCCGAACTCTTCCGTCAGAATTTTGGAGAATCCGCCGATATGCCTGAGCGGCGCCCGCAGGTCGTGCGAAACCGAGTAGGTAAACGCTTCCAGTTCCTGGTTCGCGGCTTGCAACTGGGCGGTTCGCTGCTGCACTCTTTGCTCGAGTTCGTCGTTCAGCCGGCGGATTTCCCGCTCCGCCCGTTGGCGTTCGCTGATGTCGGTATTGGTGCCAAACCAGCGCGTCACCCGGCCTTCGGAATCTTTAAAAGGCATCACGCGAGTCAGGAACGCGCGAAAAACGCCGTCCCCGCCGCGCAGGGGAAACTCCATGTCGAAGGGCAGACCCGCCGCAATCGCAGCGTTCCAGCCCACCAGCACTTTCGGTAACACCCCGGGATCGTGCACACTCTGCCATCCCCAGCCCTCCATCTGCTCAAACGTTGTCCCCGTGTATTCGTACCAGCGCTGGTTGTACCAGAAGATGTGTCCGTCAGGCTCTGCCATCCACGCCAACTGCGGGATGCCGTTGGCCATCGCCTGAAAACGTTCCTCACTCTCCCGCAGTTCCCCTTCCCTGAGCTTGCGCTCGGTGATGTCGCTGAAAACGATGGCAACTTTCCTCTTCTCCGGTTCTCCGACGCGGAAGCCATGCACGTCAAACCAGCGATGCAATTCTGCGGCCTCGTTTTCAACCCGGGCGGGCTCGCCGGTCAGGGCGACCTTGCCAAAGAGCTCGAACCAGTATTCTTCGAGCTCTGGCACCATCTCGCGCATACTTCTTCCCCGCGCATTCGCCATCCCCGTCTGCTTTTCAAATGCCGGATTGACTTCAAGAAAGCGGTAATCGACGGATTTATTGTTTTGGTCAAAAAGCACTTCGATGGTGCAGAAGCCTTCGTCCATCGAATCGAACAGCGTACGGTATTTTCGCTCCGACTCGCGCAGCGCGGCCTTGCGCTGTTCTACTCGTTGCTCCAAATTAGCATTCAGGGCTCCAAGTTGTCCGCGCATCCGGGCACTGTTGTCGATCTCGCGGCCCATGCGAAATCCGGCAAGCAGCAACAGCACAACTCCCGTCAGTGTGCTGGCGGAGGTGATGATCTTGGTCCGACGTCTCGCCTCCTGCATCTCTGCCGAACGCTGGTCGAGCAGTCGTCCCTCCTCCGATTCCATCTCCTTCACCGTCGCAAGCACCATATCCATCCGGCGCTTGCCCTCGAGAAACACGGACGCAGCGGGAATAGTGCCGGTCTCTCGCCTCTCGGTCACCTTCCTTCTTGCGGCCTCGATTCCAGCGTTGATCTGCAGCTCCAGCCGGTCCAGCCGCTGTAGCTGTCCAGGATTGTCCGCGACTTGCTGGCGCAGCGTTTCGAGATCATGACGGACCGCGATTTGTCCCGCTTTGTACGGTTCCAGGAAAACCTCGGCGTCGGTCACGACGAAGCCACGGGCGCCGGTTTCGACATCGACGGTATCTGCCAGTGTGGTTTCAAGCCTCCCCATCACGGCATGGGTATGCGCCACCCAATCGGCGTCCTCGGCGGCTTTTGCCGCGCCCCGCCAGAATAGAAAACCCATGACGCCGGTCAGCAGCACGGCTAAAGCAACTCCAGCCACTCCCCAGAGCCGGAGAGCTTCTTCCACCGGAGAATCTTGAACCCGCTCCACGGCAAGCGAGGAGAAAGAGTTCGGTGTTAGGGATTCGGTCGAATTGAATTGGCTGCTCATCCTCGTCGTAACCGGATAGCGGTCGGGCGATTTTCCATAGCGATTGCCGTCACAGCTGTTTAGGCTCTGCCGACAAGGTCATTATCGGACGGCACGCTTGAACTGGAGGATGAGAACGTTCACACCAAGGGCGCTAGCATCCCGAAGCGGAACGATCCCTCGGTTCCACTTCAATTGGGCGGGCAACGATAAGTCGCCACCCAACCAGCGTGACGCAGGGCTCGCACATTTCGCGCTTATTCCTGAATCTGAGCAATTCTGAACAGACGCTAATAAACGACGAATGTAAGTTCCATAATGGAAGAGACGGGAATTTACGGATTCCTCTTCTCACTTTCCATCTCTCCACGCTCAGCCAGACTGAATTGACGAAGCCCCGTCGGTTTCCTTGGAGCGCAAATAGTAAGCAAGATGTCTGACTCGACCGCCCTGGCAGAGAAGCCAGAAGAATTGGAAACAATATGAAATCTCGCGCCATCCGCCTGTTGGTCTTCTCGACTTTGCTGCTCTCGTTGTTGACAGTCAGCGCTTTTGCCACCTCAGTCAATCTGGGAACTGCGGGTAGCTACGCAGTGCTTGCCGGCTCAACCGTAACCAACACTGGCTCCAGCGTCCTCACTGGCGACCTGGGCGTCTGGCCGGGCACAGCTGTAACCGGCTTCCCTCCCGGAATCGTCACTGGAGGAAGCATCCATGCCGGAGATGCCGCCGCGGCCCAGGCTCAGAACGACCTGACCACAGCCTACAACGCAGCTGCAGGCTTGACCCGCACCGGCACATTAACCGGACAGAACCTGGGAGGACTGACTCTCACGCCCGGCGTATATTTCTTCGCCAGTTCGGCTCAACTGACGGGCAAGCTGACGCTCAATACCCTGGGAAACCCCAACGCGCTGTTCGTCTTTCAAATAGGCAGTACGCTCACCACCGCCAGCAACTCGTCGGTTATTTTCAGCAACAGTTTGGCTGACTCAAACGTATTTTGGCAGGTGGGAAGCTCTGCGACTCTCGGCACAACCACGGCATTTCAGGGAAATATTCTCGCACTCACCAGCATCACCATGAATACCGGCGCAACCATCGGGTGCGGAAGCGCCCTGGCACGTAATGGAGCAGTGACCTTGGATTCCAATGTCATCGGAGGCGGTTGCGGCGCCAAGTCGACTGTTCCGGAATCTGGGACCTTAGTCTTGCTAGGAATGGGAATGGCAATTCTGGCAGGCGCAGCGCGTTGGAGGAGTGCGCGTCCAGCGCGTCTGTTCGTGCAGTCCTGATCGCTGTCTGATCGTCGTATTGATCGACGTACTGAAGACAGTCCAAGGCAGTCCAGATTTCACTCACTCGACGAATCTAACCTGCGAGTGAGCCTATGAGTGCTCGATCGCTCCCGCCCTCACTCGATTGCCTTCGCGTATCTCGTCCACCGTAAACTCGCCCCCGCAAACACCGCACCGCCAGCCCGGGGACGCAACCGCCGCGATTCCGGGCACCGGTCGCTGATCGACGCGCCTGGCTGGTACGAGTTCACTACTGCACTGCGGACATTGTCTTTGGATCATAAGTCTTCAGGTAGCCCGACCGATTTCTCTTCGCTCTCCCATCAATTGCCAGGATGAAGCGTGCGAGTCTCCTCAACCGTAAGCCGGGAAGCATCGCAATACCCGCGCCCTTTCAGGCACGCCATGTAATTGCGCTTATGTTCGGCGTCGGCCAGCGCCTTGGCTTCGGGTGCAGTCAGATTTGCGTAGTCACAAGTTTCTTCCCCGTTCCTGCAAGCGGCGAGGTTGCGCTGGTGTTCTGCGAAGGATGTCTGTTTGGCTTCGAGCGGAGTGAGCTTGGAATGGTCGCACTCGTCCCAACCGTTCTCACAACTCTGCGCGTTGCGCTTATGCTCTCCCTCGGCCACTTCCTTGGTTTGGGAAGGAGTTAACTCCGAATAATTGCACAGGCCGGAACCGTTCTTGCAGTCCGACGCATTGAGTTGCTGCTTGGCACTGTCCACAGCCCCAGCTTCCGACGCGCTCAATTTGGAGTGGTCACAGCTTCCTCCTCCGTTCTGGCAGGCGGTCAGGTTGCGCTGGCGTTCCGCTTCGGATGAATCGCTCACTTCCGCCGGAGTCAGCCTCGATCGGTCGCAGGATTGCATCCCATCGATGCAGTCGCTCACATTGCGCTGGTGATCGGCAACGGCCAATGCCACCGTCTCCTGTTCGGAGAGGGTCGAACGATCACAACCATTGGAGTGGTTCCTGCAGTTCGCAACGTTGCGTCCATGACTGGCAAGAGAAACATCAGCCGATTGCGCAGCACTCAACTTGGATCGATCACAGGCCTCGCGCCCCGCCTTGCAAGCCTCAAAATTCTGAGTAAGGTCGGGCGACTGAGCAAACGCCAACATCGACCATAGACCAAGACAGGCCACTAGTGCGGAAAGCACGCGCCAGAGTCTAGTTTTCATAATGTCCGCCTTCGGAAAGTTAGAACGAATCTGTAACAGGAATGACCGGAACCCGTGTGCGGTTCCGGTCAATCCACAATCCGTCTTGCTGACATCAAGGTGCGAGTTACTTCTTGTCGTCTCTCGCTTCAGCAATGTGCGCTTGTTCGCGCGCTTCGGCAATCGCTCTCATGAATGGTTCCGCGCTTCTCGGAGTAGCCACCTTGCCGGAAAGAATATTGCGGAATTCCATGTGCCTGCCATAAATGGCGCGCGTGGAGTCGTTGTCCTGCTCCACCACCGCGCCCTCCAGCGTCAGGCCGGCGAACACGCCCTTCGAGCGCGAGTAGGTCAGCATCTCGGTATTCATCTTCCAGTCCGTTCCCGCCGATGCATGACGGCCAACCGGCCCGGCTGCCACTGATCCTTCACCGGTAAGTTCGAACTTGCTCGAAAGCAGATGCTGGAAACCCTGGTCGTTCATAACCAGCATGACCAGGTCCACGCCTTCGACTCCGATCTGCAATCCCCAACTCCCGCCGCCAATTGTGACGAATGCCGGTGCGCTCCAGCCTTCAGCAGTACGGCAAGAGGCTACGCCGCGTCCGTGTTTGCCGCCAAAGACGAAGCCGCCCTTGATCAGGTTGGGCACAACCACGATGCACTTGGCCGCATGCAGCACTTCTTCCGGAATGCCTTTGTCCGGTGTCGCCATAATGGCGTGAATCACATCGACCGACGACTGCAGGCGTGCCACCGAGTCTTCACGCCCCGAACTCGCCCACGCGAATGTTCCAAACAGGCCCATCACGCACATCAACAAAAGTGACATTGTTTTTTTCATGGAATTGTTCCTTTAGGTGCTACGGAACTAAGAGAAGAAAACTTCAGATAAGCTGACTTAGCTCAGAGGACCTGAAAGAGAGAGAGGAAGTGCTCACCCAAGGATCATCATGAGCCCATCGCGGCGGAATAGCTGGTCTCTATTGCTCACTTCGCAGCCCGCAGACGTCAGGAACTCCGATTCCAACCGGCGCAAATCGCATTCCGCGCAATAACGATCAATGTTGCTCAGAACTGTGAACCTGCGCCGTGGCATCATCGGATCGTCAGAAGAGCGGAGTCTTCTCCATGACCGAAATTTCGCATCCGTTTCTTGCCCGCATTCGTAGTCTGCGCGCCCTGCTGGCCGCTTCCCTGCGGAAATTCCTGGGAATGGAACCCCACGATGGCGACTTCGCCTCTCAACGCATATGCCCGTTTTGCGGGCTCATTACGCCGCGCCACGAAGCCGGCTGCCTGGAATGCGGCAAAACATTCAAAGCAGCTTAAAAGGGACGATACCGGAACTGAACAATTGTGATCGGACCGCGAAGCGGTCTGCGCCTAGTCTCGCTTGTGGGTAGTTTTGAAAGGGCTTGGGGCAGCTTTGAAAGGGCGCGGCTTCAGCCGCGCCGCAACCAGAGTAAAATCGGGGGCGCCTTTAGGCGCTGGGCGATTTTCGGTTCATGAAATGAGTTTTCAGCAGATCTGGAATTGCAAGGATGTTTTTTCCGGCCCAGCCTAGTCGTGGAGAACGATATTGAGCAGCGAGCTATGGACTTGCAGGGCGCCCTCAGTCCCACCCGCATAGTGAATGAAGCCTAGCTTCCTGAATCGGTTCATAAAGAAGCTAACCCGCGAACGGGTCGTTCCAACCATCTCGGCGAGCGTTTCCTGGCTGATCTTCGGGACCACAGTTTCCGGAATGCCTTCCTTCCCAAAATGAGCGAGCAATAAAAGCACGCGGGCCAGCCGTTTCTCACTGGAGTTAAACAACTGATCCACCAGATCCTCTTCGTAGCGGATATTCCGCGCCAGCAGATAAGCCACGAACATTTCAGAAAGCTTGGGCTCGCGATGAAGCGCTTCGATCATCGTCTTCTTCTCCACACGAAGGATCTCGCAATCTGTCATCGCCGCCGCGGAGCCCATCCGCAGCAGCTGACCCGCCAGCGAACCTTCCCCAAAGAAGTTCCCTTCACTGACGATCGCAATGGTGGCTTCCTTGCCAATCTTGGAAACAACGGTCAGCCTGACTCTGCCTTTTTGCACGTAGAAAACCGCATTGGCCTCGTCGCCTTGCGCAAATATCGTTTGTTTTCTGGGAACAGCCAGAATCTTCCTGCCGTCTCCAATAGTCGCGAGGAAAGTATCTGGATTGAATCCACCGTTCTTCTTGGCTGCTACCGTAGGGTACCTCTCCTTCGAGTGCGGCCCGCGGACGACGGACTATTTCACTCCAAGCATGCCTACCTCAAACAAATTGTACCCTAGCGTACGCTATGCCCTTTGGAAAGAGTGGTCACTTTTGATCAGTTTTGCTTAGCTAACTGTCTCACCATTGGGCCAGCCAAATCGAACGAAAAGCGCAACTGAGGGGACCTATGGCAGAAACCGTCCAAGCGGAACGATCCTGATGAGAGACTGGCCCGGAATGACGAAACTTCTTGGCCTTGAAAATGAACCCTGTTCCGCGGTATGGAGCCAGCTCAAGGCTCTGAATAGTTTCGCGCTCGATCGCAAGATCCAGCGTGGCGGCTGGAACTTCTTTTTCATGGCGCACGAAGTCAAGGAGGTTCTTTGACTGGATGTCAAAGAATGCCGTTTTCCTTTCGACTCCAGCCTGCGGCGCTACGGCAACTTTTCGGAGCCCGCTAAGCGCCGGTCTCGATGCGGTTCTGTGCGCGGCAGGCCAGTACTAAGCTCGCATTTTTCCCCAGGTTTTGCGCCGCACGTGGGACAACGTATCGCCAGGGCCAATTTCTGTTTCACTTTCATGGCTTCACAATGCACCGTTGCCCGCCGTGAAGATGGTCAATAGTGATCAGTCGGCGAACCCACCGTCCTTAATGCGCAACAAAAAGATTGCATGGTCCAGCACCGCGCCCTTAAATCCCTGCACGTGAGCTATCTTGCTCAGACACGAAAGTCTGCACCTGTCATTCTTATTATCTTCTGAGTGTGAACTCGGAGCCGCGACCGCTGATTCGTGGCTCTGCATTCAGGCCGCCGAAGTCGTGACCTGTTCAGGTCGCACAGCGGCCACATCCAGCGATTCAGCATCGTTATCCGCCTGTGCCGCTAAAACTTGAGGCGAACACGATTCGACCCTAAGGATTCCCGAACTTCGACGTCAGGGCAACACACCTCCGGCGGATGAGGGGAGTAGCCCGAGAAAAGGAAGATCAAAGATTATGCCTCTAATTCAGCTCCTGGAAGTTCTGGTAGTGGTGGGTGTCGTGCTGTGGCTGGTGAATCGATTCATTCCCATGCAAGGATCCATCAAGTCCATTCTCAACGGCGTGGTAGTCATCGCGGTGGTCTTGTGGCTGCTCAACGTGTTCGGACTCTTTCACTCACTTTCCCGCATCCACGTTGGCACATAAGCAACGGATCAACCTTAGCCACGCAAGAAACCAAACGCTTCAACCCCAAGATCGAAGCAGGGGCAACACCGCAGGAAATCCTGCCGGAGGTATTTTGAAGACTCGCCTTTTGTTAGCCGCCGGAATCACCCTCAGTTTGAGCGCATTCGCTCAAACCAATACTCAAACCACAGCCGTCGAGCCGATGAGCTCGACACCCACGTTTCACGTGATTGTCATCAGCCGCAGCGTGCAGGCCGTCAATTATCAGCATCGCAGCGGATCGTCAAAACTGGATTTTGCGGGCACGGACCTCATGCCCTCCGCCAACGGTGTCGCCAAGATCAACAGCAAGCGAGGCTCAATTTCCATCGAAGCGGAATTCGGCGATCTTCAGAAGCCGACGACATTTGGCACCGAGTATCTGACTTATGTGCTATGGGCGATTTCGCCCGAAGGCCGCGCCGTCAATCTCGGCGAAGTCCTGCTCGGCGGCAACCATCGCAGCAAGCTCAATGTCACCACCGACCTGCAGGCGTTTGCCCTGATTGTGACTGCGGAACCTTACTACGCCGTCCGCCAACCCAGCAACGCGGTCATCCTCGAGAACGTAGTTCGCGAAGACACCAAAGGAACTACCGAGGCGGTGAACGCGAAATATGAACTGATGGAGCGTGGTGGTTACATTCCCACCGGCTACAAGTTCGATCCCGTGGTCATGAATGCCAAGTTGCCACTCGAATTCTTTGAAGCGCGCAACGCCTTGCGCATCGCGCAGTCCGAAGGCGCCGAGCAATACGCCTCCGACAGTTACCAACACGCCGTCCGCTTGATGGATAAGGCAGATTCTGAAGCCATCAACAAACACATCGACAAGAAGCCGCTGATCGCAATCTCCCGCGAGGAAGTTCAAACTGCCGAAGATGCGCGCGAGATCGCCGTCAAGAAAATGGACGACGTACGCCTGGATAATGAACGCCAGGCTTCCGCGGACTCACTCTCACAATCGCGGGCGCAGACCGACGACGCAACCCGGCAAAAGGAAAATGCCCAATCCGACCAGGCCCGAGCCGAGGCCGGCCGACGTCAGGCTGAATCGGACGCTGCCAGGTCGCGAACCGACGCCGCGGATGCGCAACTCGCCGCCGACAAGGCTCGAGCCGACAATGCGGATTCGCAATCTGCCATTGTCCAAGCCCGAGCCGACGCTGCGAATGCACAATCAGCCAACATTCAAGCGCAATCCGACGCTGCCACAGCCCAGTCCGCGAGCATACAAGCCCGCAATGATGCGACTGACGCCCAATCGGCCACGGCGAAAGCCCGAGCCGATATGGCGGACAACCAGGCCTCTTCAGCAACGGCACTCGCGGCGGCCCAGGCTGATGCCGACCAGTCTCGCGCCGATACGCTGAAGGCGCAGCAGAGCGCGCAAGCGGCGGAAACTGACAAGGCTGCCATGCGCGCAAAATTATCCGAGCAACTGAATTCCATTCTTCAGACTCGCGATACCGCTCGCGGCCTGATCGTCAGCATGTCCGACGTGTTGTTTGACAGTGGAAAGTATTCGTTGAAGCCGGGAGCACGCGAGAAACTGTCGAAAGTTGCAGGCATCTTGCTGGCGTACCCCGGGCTCAACATCGAAGTCGGCGGCTATACCGATAACGTTGGCGGCGATTCCATGAACCAAACCCTCTCGGAGAATCGTGCCAACTCTGTGCGCGACTACCTCGTGCAGCAGGGAGTATCGACCAATTCGGTTTCGTCCAGAGGTTTCGGCAACAGCCAGGCCGTTTCCTCCAACGATAACGCCGCGGGCCGGCAGCAGAACCGGAGAGTGGAACTTCTCGTCTCCGGCGAAGCCATCGGCAAACCAGTCAATGCAACAACCGGAAGCTTGCGCTAGAACACACGGCACGCGGGCGAGGCCGCCCGCGTGCCGCCCAAGGAGCAAACATGCTTGGAACCATCCTGATCGTGATCCTGATTTTGGCGCTTCTCGGAGTTCTGCCGCGATGGAACCATAGTCGAAGTTGGGGCTACGCACCGTCTGGCGGGGTAGGTCTCGTCATTCTCATACTTGTCATTCTGCTGGTTCTCGGGCGCATCTGATTTATGAGCCACCGGACGATGTCGGCTGACGCAAACGTAAATAGTTGGCCCCAGTTTGTCATGCGTGCCGCGACAGTTTTTCTTATCGTGCTCCTGTCCTGCAGTAGTTCGTCCGCCTACTCGGTTCTCACTCACGAGGAAATTGTGGATCTCGTGTGGACGGATGCGATCCGCCCGCTCTTGCTCAAGCGATATCCGGGACTGACCGAAGAACAAATTACCCAGGCGCATGCCTATGCCTATGGCGGCGCCGTCATCCAGGACCTGGGATACTACCCGTTCGGCAGCACAGAGTTCAGCGATCTGGTCCACTACGTTCGCAGCGGAGACTTTGTCCGCGAGTTGCTGCTTGAAAGCCAGGATGCCAACGAATACGCCTTCGCCCTGGGCGCACTGTCTCACTATGCATCGGATATCGCCGGTCATCCGGCGGTCAACCAGGCCGTCGCCATCGAATATCCGAAGCTGCGAGCCAAATATGGCAAGTCCGTTCGCTATGCCCAGGACAAGACTGCGCACCTGAAAACCGAGTTCGGATTCGACACCGTGCAGGTAGCAAAAAATCGCTACGCCTCGCAGCAATATCACGACTTCATCGGATTCCTGGTGTCCAAGTCTCTGCTGGAACGTGTCTTTCCCGTTGTCTACGGAATGCCCTTGAAAGACGTGCTGACCCACGAGGACATGGCGGTAGGGTCGTACCGTTTCGCCGTCAGCCGGATGATTCCGCGGATGACCCAGGTCGCCTTGCAGACTCACAAGAAAGACTTGATGCACGAAACCCCGGACTTCGCGAAACGAAAATTCCTCTACCGTCTCTCGCGCTCCGACTACGAAAAGCAATGGGGAAAGGACTACAAAAAGCCAGGCGCGGGCACGCGAATATTGTCGACGATCCTCCGCTACATGCCGAAAGTCGGCCCCTTCAAAGGAATGGATTTCAATAATCCCACTCCGCAAACGGAAGATCTCTATTTCAAGAGCATCAACACTACCGTCGACCACTATCGCGTCTTCCTCGAAGAACTGCGCAACGACAAACTCGTCCTTCCCAACTGCGATCTTGATTCTGGCCAACTGACGACGCCGGCCGAATACTCTCTCACCGACGACGCCTATGCAAAGTTGCTTGCCCAGTTGTCCGAACGGAAGTTCAATCTCACGTCGCCAGAATTGCGCGACAACATTCTGCAGTTTTATTCCGACCCCACCGCCGCAATCGAGACAAAAAAGGACCAGGTTCGCTGGAAAAACGTACTGACGTCTTTGGACCAACTGAAATCCGTGTCGCCGGCGCCGGCAGTGGCTGCTGGTTCTGCCCAGTAAGTCGCCCTTCAAAAAAAATGATTCAGAAATCCTAACTGGCCACGTAATGGAGGAAATATGGCGGGCAAACAATGGACCGTAAGGGAATTGATTGACGCGCTGAAAGCGTTTCCCTTAGAGGCAAAGGTCTACTACGAGATGGGCCCCAATGGCCCGGGAGCAATTGGGAAGGCACAATATGTCAAGGCCTTTGGCGCCTCTGACAATATGGGAGTCTTACTCGATCGGTAGTCGGCTAAAATCAAACCGCAACTCTGCTCTGGAACTGCGTAGGGTTTTGTGTCGTCTCGCCTCCGGAACGCCCACGCCGGTCCGGCCGTTTGCGGAACACCACCTTCACTCCTTCCCGCCACCGCTCGTCTATGCCCACAAATTCCCAATCGATTTCCGGCGACAGATAGCGGAGCAGCATGTCGGTTGCGGGATGAACGTGCAGGGCAGGCGCTACCAGGTAGAGCAGCGGTTTCTCGGCCGAGAGCTCGCAGCCCGGGAAATATCCGAAGCGCGGAAATTCCCCGCGAGCATGATGCCACTCGACTCGGGACCAGTAATCCAGACCCTGCAGCGGGAGGTGAATATCTTCGTCGGCCTTGAGTTCGACGACCGCGAGCCTGCCATTGTGAGTACATGTCAGCACGTCGAGCATTGCGCGGTCAGAGGCGGAGAATGCGGGAACCTGCGAATACAGCGATTCAGGATCGAGCCGCTCATCGATCACGCTGACGTCGGCGACCACCAGCGACTCCAGCCAGCGTTCCGGGCGCAGTCGGAAAAGCGGATCCTGTCGCGGCCCGTAGGGATGGCGAGTGTCGCGAATGGCAGACAGCAACTGTTCGAAGAATATCCAGTTGCGCTCTTCGAGCACCCTCTCTTCGGCGCCCACGCCAAATACGATCTCCTGCTTGCTGCGGAAGGTCTCGGCCTCGGCGCCCATGCGGGCCCGGGCAAACTCCAGCCCACGCCAGCGAAAAGCAAGTTCAGCCGCGGAAAGAACCGCAACCTCGCAGTTGGGCAGAATGCCGTGGATTCTCGCGATCGACTCGGCGAACCGTTCTAGCGCCGCAGCTTCGTTGGTGGCATGGACCAGCCGAGTGGCAACATTTCCGCGGTCGGTGCAGTCGATTTCCTGCAAAGCGTCATGACGCTCGTCCAACTCAAACAAACTCCACTTAGCGGCGCCGCGATTCAGGTTCGCCATGCGCTCGCGGACGAGCGCGGAGCAGCCGTGCGGAACAAACAGGTGCAGTCCCTCGACCAGGAACTTCCCTGCCGACGAATGGCGGCAGGCTTCGAGCCAGAGGATTCCGAAAGTCAGCGAGGCATCAATAGATGCCTGCGTCTCGGAAGCGTTCACCCCGAGCACGGCGAAAGCAGACTGCCCCCGGCGCAGCACTCCGCGGGCGTAGATGGGGCCAAAGGATTTTTCCAGGTCCATGGCCGTGGTGAGACGCGTGACGGCGAATCCGGGAAAGTGGCGATCAAGAGCGCGGCGCAGCTTTTGTTCATAGCTTGTCCGGGCGGCCTTTTTTGCGGAGGGCGACCGCCGGTCGCGCTCGCGGCAAATTTCCAGCCGCGTAGGGCGCGACTGCCCCAGCCGCTGCACGGCCAGTTTCAAAACGCCATTCTTCACCTCGGCATCGAGCACGCGCCGCACAGTGTTGCGCTCGGCCGACCACAGGTGCAACAGGCATTTGTTGTAATCGCCCGAGATCGAATATTTGGACTGCCCCAAGTCGAAGGCCACCGCGCCATTTTCGAGCACAACCGCCCCCGAGGCTTCGCTGAGAAAGTCCTGCACAGTGCGGGTAAGTGCGTCAGGAGTCATGAGGGAATTGTCCACGTTAACGCAGGCGAATGTCTGTGACGAGTGACCATCGTCATCGGCTGTCATGTGGAAGAGTCCGGCGAATGCGTTCTATCGGATCGCGTGTGGGATAATAGCGGTACCGGAGTGCCCGCTAAGAGTCTTCGCTGAACTCGCCGGCATCTAACTTACGTGGACAAACAAAGCGTGAATAAACAAAGCTTGAATAAACAAAGTTCGGACAAACAGAATTTCGATAAGCAACGATTTTTCTTCGACCACTACGGTGTGACCGAGACCGATCTGGAACACTACCTGTCGGCCGCTCTTTCCGCGGGTGGCGATTACGCCGACCTCTACTTTGAATATCTTTCCTCGACCTCGCTGATGGTCGACGAATCGATGGTGAAGTCCGCGTCGCAGGGCATTTCCGCGGGATGCGGCGTGCGCGTCGTTTCCGGTGAACGCACCGGCTACGCCTACACCGACGATCTTTCGGCGGCGCGAATCCTGCATGCGGCGCGCACTGCGGCCTTGATCGCAAGCGCTCCGGCGAAAACAACCGTAGCTGGTTTTCAGAGAGCCGCGGCACGCAGTCTGTATCCCGTGACGCTGCCGTCAGTAGATGCCGAGATCAGCGCCAAAGTCGAACTGGTCATGCGTGCCGACAAAGCCGCGCGTGCCTACGATCCACGAATTCAGGAAGTACGCGCGAGCTACGCGGACGAATTGCGAAACATTCTGGTCGTCGGATCGGACGGAACTTTCGCGGAAGATTCGCAGCCGCTGGCGCGCATGAACGTCTCGTGCATCGCGAAGACTGAAGGAAATTCCGCGCGCGGATCGTCGGGCGGCGGCGGACGCGTAGCACTCGATTTCTTCTTCGGCGAGAAGACTCCAGAATTCTTCGCCAAAGAATCCGCGCGGCAGTCCATCCTGCAACTGGACGCTCGCGAGGCTCCCGCCGGCGAAATGGAAGTGGTGCTAGGCCCGGGATGGCCGGGCGTGCTGCTGCACGAGGCAGTGGGACATGGGCTGGAAGCCGACTTCAACCGCAAGAAGACTTCTGCATTTGCCGGACTGGTCGGCAAACGCGTAGCGAGCGAAAAGTGCACGGTGGTCGACAACGGCACCATGCCATGGCGCCGCGGATCGCTCAATGTCGACGATGAGGGCGAGCCTACGCAGGAAACCGTGCTCATCGAAAATGGAATTCTCAAGGGATATCTCAGCGACAAGCTTTCCTCGCGGCTGATGGGCATCTCCGATACCGGCAACGGGCGCCGCGAAAGTTACGAGCACATTCCCATGCCCCGCATGACCAACACCTACATGCTCGCGGGCCAGGACGATCCGGGAGACATTATTCGCTCGGTCAAGCACGGAATTTACGCGGTGAACTTTGGCGGCGGCCAGGTGGACATCACCAACGGCAAGTTCGTGTTCTCCGCCTCCGAAGCGTACATGATTGAAGACGGCCAGATCACCGCGCCCATCAAGGGCGCAACGCTGATCGGCAACGGCCCCGATGTCTTGACCCGCGTCTCGATGGTAGGCAACGATCTGAAACTCGACGAGGGCGTAGGCACCTGCGGAAAAGACGGGCAGGCCGTGCCGGTGGGCGTCGGCATTCCGACGCTGAAGATCGATCGCCTGACGGTCGGCGGGACCGCGAGAAAAGATCCGGGCGGCTTCATGCAGTAAGACTTCTTGCCACGGATTCACACGGATTTCACGGATATTTTTCAAGATTTTGTCATCCTGAGCGAGGATTGATCTCTGCGCCTAAGCGCAGAGATCAACCGCAGTCGAAGGACCCCTGCAGGCCAGCACCATTAACGAAGTCTCAGGGAGTTCTTCCCAATGATTTGGGACCGGTCAGCCAAACGCCGTCGACCTCTCCAGCGGTCTCCTATAGCGTCCTTCGATTAAAGTCGCCGCGCCGGCACACCCCTCGCCGCAAGCGTCTCCACAGCCTTTTGATCGAACGAAACGAACGTCTCCGCGCCCAGCCATTGTCCCTCGTAGGCAATCACGCCATCCGCAAAATCTCCGCCAGCATCCATAACTGCCAGGCCAGCTTCAACCGCCGCTCGGTTGCTCTCGACATTTTCCGCGGCAAGCAAAGCACGAATCGCCTTCGCTATATCGGGTGGACGAAAGCGATAAACGCTGCCCAGCACCCAAACAAACTCGCACAGGCACGGGATCGCGATCGCGACCATTTCGGCTCGCCCCATCGACTTGATCGCAGCGTCGGCCTGCTCGGCATCATCGCCTACAGCCGCCCTCACCAGAACGTTCGTATCCACCGCGATTTTCATTTTTTGCCAGCTCGAGCCTTTTCAGTTCGGATCTTGCCAGACAGCCCGCCAGCCCATCCGCGTGCAGCCGCTTCATTCATCTCTTCAATCGTTGCCACCTTCTTCGTCTTGCCCGCAAGCACGCCGAAGAAATCCTCGATCTTTCCACTAGGCTTCGCTGCTCGCAGAATGCCTCGGCCATCGGGAAGCAATTCCAGGGCAATCTTTTCCCCGGGCTTGATGCCCAGGTGTTGCAGCACCTTTTTCCGAAAGGTCACCTGGCCCCGCGCCGTCACCGTTAATGTGGTCATAGCAAATCGCCCGCAGAAGATATTGTAATGCATAACTGCATTATTCCCAAACCATAGGAAAACAAAGGCGTTTGTTGAGATAAAATAAACCTTTATGCCTATAACAGAAGTCAATCCTGGAACTCAAAAACTCGGCACTGATCTCAAGACCCTCGCGCAGGACATCGTCGCGCCGCGCAATGGCCGGCGGCGCAACCGCCGCCGAATGCGTGGTACGCGAGGGCGACGAATTCTCCACGCTGGTTCGCATGGGGCAGGTTGAAACATTGAAAGAATCCGGATCGAAGTCCATCGGGATGCGCGTCTTTTTTGGCCAGCGCGCGGCCAGCACTTACTCGAGCGATTTTTCGCCGGCGGGGCTCGACCGCATGGTGAAGTCCGCGCTGGAACTGTCGAAGATCACGTCGGAAGATCCCTTCGGCGGAATTCCCGAGGCCTCTCAATTGGGTTCCCTGCCGGGCGATCTCGCGCTCTATCACGAAGACGTTTATTCGCTGCCGGGCCCGGATCGCATCGAATACGCGCGTCGCGCGGAAAAGGCCGCCCTGGATTTCGATCCGCGCATCAAGAATTCCGAAGGCGGATCGTTCGACGCCGCGACCGGGCACAAAGTTCTGGCCAATTCGCATGGGTTCGTCGGCGAGTTCCGGCGGTCGTATTGCTCAGTCGCCGCCGTGCCGATTGCGCAGACCGAAGCCGGCGCGATGCAGCGCGATTACTGGTACTCGGTGGCGCGCACGCTGAAGAAGCTCGACGCGCCTGAAAAAGTCGGCAAGATCGCGGCCGAGCGCACGCTGCGCCGACTCGGCGCGCGCAAAGCCAAGACCGCGCAAGTGCCGATTATTTTCGATCCCATGGTTTCGACCTCGATTCTGGAACACATTTTCGAAGGAGTGAACGGAGACTCGGTCTACCGCGGCGCATCGTTTCTGGCGGGCAAATTGGGCCAGAAGATCGCCGGCGACAACGTCAACATTATTGACGATGGCACGATCGCCGGAGGCTTCGGCACCAGTCCGTTCGATGGCGAGGGCGTGCCCACGCGGCGCACCGTCGTGCTTGAGAACGGCGTATTGAAATCGTATTTACTAAACACCTACACCGCGAAGAAACTCGGCTTGCAGACCACGGGGAACGCCTCGCGCGGGCTGGCGGGAACGCCCGGGATCGGGCCGGGAAATTATTTTCTGCAGCCCGGCTCGAAGACGCCGAAGGAATTGATCGGCGGAATTAAAGAAGGGCTATACGTTACCGAGTTTCTGGGCCAGGGCGTGAATCTCGTGACTGGAGACTATTCCCGTGGCGCTTCCGGCATGTGGATTTCCGGCGGCGAATTCGCATACCCGGTGGAAGAGATCACGGTCGCCGGCAATCTGAAGGAACTGTTTTTCAACATTTCCGAAATTGCGAACGACCTGGAGTTCCGTGGCTCGGTGGCCGCTCCCACGATTCGCGTGGATGGACTCACCGTAGGCGGCGAGTAGGACAGAATTGCCCCCGCATCAGAGTAACCGCCAGGGAGTCTGACTAAACATAGTTGTCATTCCGATCGGAGGGAAGGTTGTCATCCGATAGCCACGCTAGCAACCCTTGTCATTCCGACCGAAGGGAGGAATCTAGGGGTAGGCGTACACACATGAAATTCGCCAAAGTAGTCTTCTGGATTGCCGCAATCTGGGGCGTTCTAGTTCTCGCGCCCCTTTACTTCATGTTCGACGTGATCGGCCGGCAAGACCCTCCCGCAATTACGCATCCCGGTTTCTATTACGGATTCCTCAGCGTGGGACTGGCGTTTCAAGTGGCGTTCATGATGATCGCGCGCGATCCAGTGCGCATGCGGCCCATGATGATCCCCGCAGTGCTGGAAAAGTTCGGATACGGGGCCACCCTCCTCGTGCTTTACCTGCAGCAGCGCCTGCACGCCTCGGACCTGGTGCTTGGCGGGGTTGATATTCTGTTCGGCGTGCTGTTTCTACTTGCCTTCTTTCGCACATCGGCATAGACATTTGTGTCCGGCGAATTCCGGGCGGAGGCTCCGTGCATCCAGATTCATTCAATCGAAGGTCATTCTTGAAGTGGGCAAACCTCGCCGGGCTGGCGCTGGGACTTCCTTCTGCCCGCGCGCTCTCAGCCATTACCCAGGACGCGAAAGCGTCCGCGCCTGCCCACGGGCCAACTGCCGAGAAACCAGCAACAAAGGCCGCGTCGCCCGAGACGCTTCTGCTCAAAGACTACCGGCCGAAATCGATCTATAAGATTCCGGTCACGCAAATCGCGAAAGCGAAGTTCCCGATCATCGACATGCACTCGCATCCTTATGCCAAAACTGCCGCTGAGATTGACCAGTGGGTCGGCAACATGGACGAAGTCGGAATCGCGAAGACGATCATCCTTACCATGTCGACCGGCGCCGCGTTTGACGAGATTCAGCGCAAGTATGCCAAGCATCCCGACCGCTTCGAGATGTGGTGCGGTTTCGACTTCGCGGGCTACGACAAGCCGGGATTCGGGCCCTCAGCGGTGAAGGAACTCGAACGCTGCAAGCAGGCGGGCGCGCGCGGAGTGGGAGAAATTCACGACAAAGGCCAGGGCCTAAGGTCGGGAAAGTCGAATGCGCCAGGCATGCATCCGGATGATCCGCGCATGGATGCGCTGTGGGACAAGTGCGGCGAGCTCGGGATGCCGGTGAGCCTGCACGTCGCCGATCCGATCTGGATGTACCAGAAGATGGACCGCTACAACGACGGGCTGATGAATGCCTACGAGTGGCGACTCGATAATCAGCCGAATATCGTCGGCCTGCCGGGCATGGTCGACATTCTCGAGCGCACGGCTGCGCGCCATCGCAACACGACATTCATCGCCTGCCACTTCGCCAATCTCAGCTACGACCTGACGCGGCTGGGCGAGGTGCTGGAACGCCATCCGAATCTGTATGCGGATATTTCCGCGCGCTATGCCGAAACTGCCCCGATTCCGCGCTTCGCCGCAAAGTTCTACGAGAAGCACGCCGACCGGCTCGTCTACGGCACCGACATGGGCTTTGACAAGGCGATGTACCGCGTGACATTCCGCATCCTGGAATCGCTGGATGAACATTTTTATGAGACCGACCAGTTTTCCTATCACTGGAGTCTGAATGGCTTCGGCCTGAGCGATGAAATCTTGAAGCAGGTTTATCACGACAATGCTGAGCGCTTGTTAGCCGCGAGACGCACCTAGCGGGCTCTGCGTTCAAGCCTGACCAAGCCAGAAATCGACAAGCTAAATCCAACAGCCTACAATTCCTTCATGGATAGCCTGGGCCAACCAAATCCGGTCGCGGAAGAACGCGACTCCAGCCGTTTGATTATCGGTGCTGCGGTGTTTGTGGTGATTGCCGTGGCCCTGGCCGCGGCGTTTCTGCTGCGCGAACCTCCGAAAGCTGCGAAGACCGTTTCGCCCTACCTTGCCAGCCTGAAACTCTCTGACTTCAAGATGAGCGCCGCAGAAAATTTCATCGGCCATACAGTTAGTTATGTTGACGGCGCGATTACCAATACCGGCGACAAGACGGTGACGCATGCTGTCGTTGAAGTGATTTTCAAAGACGACATGAGCCAGATGGCGCAGCGCGAAGAAGTCCCGCTGCAGGTCGTCCGCAACAACGGCGCCTACGCCGAACCTGTGGACCTGAGCGTTTCCCCGCTGGCCCCCGGCCAGACCGAGCCTTTTCGCCTCACCTTCGACAGCATCTCCGCGCAATGGAACCGCCAGTATCCCGACATACGCGTCACCGACGTGAACGTGAAGTGATTTCAGAATGCGGATTTCAGAATGCACATTTCACATTTCAGATTGTTGATTTGAGATTCCTGCCCAACTTTCGCCTTAGGCTCGAATTTAAAAAGCGCGTTCTGACACTGCCGCCGACCACGGAATAGTCCATCAATCTGCAATCTGAAATCATGTAAAGTCTGAAAAATTCTGCACTTTTCACGCTACTTTTTATCGAGCATGGGGTTGATTCTAGCGGCCATAGCAAAGTGCCATTTGTTCTAACAAGATCCAACTCCACACCAATACCTCAGGGGGATGTCATGCCGTCACGAAATTATTTTTTCTTGTCGATCCTTATTTGTGCAATTTCCGGATTAGCGCTGCTAGCGAGTTGCGGAGGCAGCGGCGTAAGCATTGCCCCTCCTGTTCCTCCGCCGAGCGGACAGTTCAGCAATAGCAACCTGAGCGGTACGTACGTATTCTCGGTGTCGGGCATTTCCGGCGATGGGGCGCCTTACTCTGCGCTGGGAACGTTCACGGCAAACGGAAGCGGGGGCAATGGGATCGGTGGCATTACCGGCGGAACAATTGATCTGAACGACGCGGACCTTACTGCGCCGGTAGCCAATGCGGCGATTGCCAGCAGCAGCTCGTATACGGTGGGAGTGGACGGGCGCGGTCGGGTTACGCTAAACACCGCGACTTCCTTGGGGAAGATCACTCTTGATATCGTGCTCGCCGACAGCTCACACGGGCTTGTCATCGAGTTCGACGGCATTGCGACGGGAAGCGGAACCATTGACGCGCAAACCTCTGGCGTGACGCCTACGGGATCGTATGCGTTTATTTTTTCAGGAGCAGACGTCAGCAGCGGAACTGCGAACCTGTTTGCCACGGTGGGCAATTTCACACTGGGGACAGGCGGCGCGATTACAGCCGGCAGCGAAGACTTCAACGATGGCGGATTCGCTTACCCCAATCAAGCTGTTACGGGGAACGTGGTGCCAGGACCTTCTTCGACGCCGGCGTCCACACTGAGCACGACCCAGTTTGGGGCGCTGACCTATGACGTGTATGCCATTGACGCGACTCACTTAAAATTTATTGAGATGGATGCGAGCGCAACTCTATTGGGGGATGCTTACTCGCAGAGCAGCACGTCGGTGCCGTCTGGCACCATGGCCTTCACCCTGGCGGGATCTTACCCGGGAGCGAGCGCCGCAGCAGTGGCTGGGGGCTTTCTGGTGACTGACGGTTCGGGGAACATCACGAACGCTTCCAGCGTAGATGCCAACATCGGGGGCAGCGTTTCGCCGTCGCCGATCACGTTCACAGGCACTTATGCGGCCGGGGGTGCGGGCCGGTACACGTTGGGTCTGACGAGTTTCACAAACGGATCAGGGTACGCAGCTTATCCATCCAGCGGCGGGCTGCTGTTGCTGGAGATCGACAACTCCGGAACCATGGTGGGATCGGCTTACCCGCAGACTTCAGGCGCCACCTTCGCCGCAGCGCAAGGCTACGCTTTGAATCTTTCGGGCACGAACCTGGGAACGACGACTGGCGCTGGCGCAGCCGAGGTGGACGACATCGCCCAATTTACTGCCAATAGCAGCGGGACGACAGTCACGGGCGTGGTGGACGAAAACTCCGTCGGGAGCGCAAGCCCGGGAACGTCAACCGCATTTGGCGTTGCGCTCAGCGGAACCTATGCGGCACCGGGTTCGAACGGCCGCGGCCAGATAGTAGCCACTACCGGTAACAGTTCGAACTCCACCCTGAACGGCGGTTTCGCGCTGACTTTCTATCCAGTGGATGGCACGACCTTCCCGTTCATAGAAGTGGACACCGGCCAGGTCGCGGCTGGAGTATTTGTGCTGCAGAATCCGACCGCAGGAACTACGGGAGCGATTGCCAAGCCGCACCTATTCATGGTGCGGCCGGCGATCCAGGCTCACGCTGCGCATTGGCGGAAGAAGAACTAGAGGAAGTTCGCGGAAGACAAGGGCGCGGCTGGGATTCATTCCGAGCCGCGCCTTTTGCTTTTGCCAGATGCCGTTGGTCGTTGGTCGTTGTGCAACCCGGGCTGGAGTTTGAAACGGCCGCAAGACGAGGTCCCTGTGAATTCCTTAGCTTTCCGAAGTGCGTGCTTTCGCGGGTTGCGGACTGCGGGATGAGAACCAGGCGAATAGACGGTAGAGCAACAGCAGTGCGAGAACGGATGCGTACTCCAGAGGCTTCTTCAAGTCTGCTTTCACCAGCCAGATGTAATGAATGACCCCGGCGGCGGCGCTGAAATAGATGAGGCGGTGCAGGGCCTGCCAGCGCTTGCCGCCGAGCTTTCGGATCGACCACTTGGTCGAGGTGAGCGCGAGGGGAATCATCAGGGCATAGGCTGTCATTCCGGCGGTGATGAAGCGGCGCTTGGCGATGTCGGCGATCATTTCATGTACGTCGAAAAATTTGTCGAGCCACACGTAGGTCATGAGGTGCAGAGTGCCGTAGAAGAACGCGAAGAGGCCGAGCATGCGGCGCAAGCCGATCAGCCAATACTGCCGCGTCAGTTTGCGCAGGGGCGTAACCGACAACGTGATTAGCAGGAAGGTAAGAGTGCAATCGCCGGTGCGGTGGGTAATCGCCTCAATGGGGTTGGCGCCAAGCTGGGCGTGAAAGCCTCGCCAAACGAGGTCCGCCAGCGGCGCGAGGCACGCCAGAAAGATCACGGGTTTGAGCCAACGCGGCATAGAACCAATGGGGAGTAAGGAGTGTCAGTGACTAGTATTAAGGTCAGCCCGCTGCGGCTCACCGATCAGTCATCACCGCTTCTAGAAATTCTTCTTCAAATCCATGCCGGTGTACAGGCTGGCAACCTGATCGTAACCGTTAAACATTAAGGTTGGGCGCTTGAAGAACTCTCCGAGCCTGCGTTCTTTGGCCTGGCTCCAGCGCGGGTGGTCGACGTTTGGATTCACATTGGAATAAAAACCATACTCGTTAGGAGCGGAAAGATTCCAGGTATTCTCCGGCTGCTTTTCGGTGAAGCGGATGTGCACAATTGCCTTCGCGCTTTTGAAGCCGTACTTCCAGGGCAAGACGATGCGAATGGGAGCGCCATCCTGATTAGGCAGGTCTTCCCCGTACATGCCGAAACAGAGCAGGGCGAGCGGGTGCATGGCTTCGTCCATGCGCAGGCCTTCCACGTAGGGCCATTGCAGCACTTGCCGATCCTGCCCCGGCATTTGCTTGGGATCGTAAATCGTAGTGAACTCGACAAACTTTGCCTTGCTGGTGGGATTGGCGCGCTTGATCAATTCGCTCAGCGAAAAGCCGACCCACGGGACGACGATGGACCAACCTTCCACGCAGCGATGACGATAAATTCGCTCCTCGGGAGAAGCCAACTTGCGAATCGTGTCGATATCGAGTTCCTGCTTTTTCTCAACCTGGCCATCGATCTTTACCGTCCAAGGCCGGGTGCGAAAATTTTGCGCGAGTTTCGAGGGGCCGTCCTTGTCGGTGGAAAATTCGTAGTAGTTGTTGTACGTGGTGACATCTTTGTAAGGGGTGATGGCCTCGGTGGTGCTGAACGGGCTCTTCTGAATGCCGTCGATTTTGTTCCCAGCGAGCGCGGTGGTCGAAGGCGAAACAATCTCGCGCAGGCCAAAGCCCGTGGCTGCTGCGGCGCTCGCGATGGCCGCCCCAGCCAGAAACTTGCGGCGATTCAAATACAAACTCTTAGGAGTAATCTCCGAAGCACGAATGACTGCATCCTTTTTGATGAGCATGGGACCCCTTTTTCTCCAACCGATTCGCCCTGGCCGATCTGCACTGTCTCTATTATCTATCTTCCAACAGATAGGACGAGCGCGCCGAGAAAAAGTTTCAGAAGAATTGTTTTGGAATTTGAGTTCTGATGTTTGGTCTGTCTTTTAACTGCCTATCCCAACACTTCCCTGACCTTGCGCGCCAGGTTTTGCAGGGTGAAGGGTTTCTGCAGAAAGGCCGCGCCGCTCTCAATGGTCCCTTCGCTAACGATCGCGTCCTCGGTGTAACCGGAGAGATAGAGAACCTTGGTTTCGGGGCGGGACTGGGCAAGGTGCTTAACCAATTCGCGTCCGCCCATCCCGGGCATAATCACGTCGGTGATGACGAGGTCGATCTTGCCCTCGTGTTGCGCGGCGATGGCCGCTCCGGCTTCCCCGTTTGCCGCTTCCATGACCCGGTAGCCCTTTCCAGTAAGGGTTTCGCGAACAAGTTGGCGAACGGATTCTTCGTCTTCGACCAGCAGAACGGTCTCGGCGCCACCCAGGGCCGTGGAGGTCGTTGGAGTGGAATGCTTCTCGGCGACGCCTTCAACCCGAGGCAGATAAATCTGGAAGGTGGTGCCGCGATCGACTTCGCTTTGCACCATCACGTAGCCGCCACTCTGCTTCACGATGCCATAAACAGTCGACAGGCCGAGCCCGGTTCCCTTGCCTTTTTCCTTGGTAGTAAAGAAAGGCTCAAAGATTCGCGACTGGGTTTCTTTGTCCATGCCCATGCCGGTGTCGCTGACGGAGAGCATGACATAGTTGCCGGGACGGATGAACGTGGGGCTGGGGCGGTGACTCTCGTCGACAACAATTGTTGCTGTCTGGATGGTGAGTGTTCCGCCGCTGAGCATCGCATCTTTCGCGTTGACCACAAGGTTCATCAGCACCTGTTCCAACTGGCCGGCATCGGCGCGAGTGTGCGCGGCGTCGGGAGAAAAGTTGGTGACAAACTCGACGTTTTCGCCAATCAAGGGACGCAGCAGGCGCTCCATGTCCGCAACAATGGCGTTGACGTCGACGACTTTGAGTTCCAGCAATTGCTTACGGCTGAATGCCAGCAACTGACGCGTCAAAGTGGTGGCGCGATCGGAGGCCTGCTGAATGGCGAGAGCCTTCTCGCGCAGCAGGTGGTCGGATTCCAAGGCAGACAGCATGACCTCGGCGTAGCCGCTAATGACCATCAGAAGATTGTTGAAGTCGTGGGCCACGCCTCCGGCGAGCCGACCAACGGCTTCCATTTTCTGCGCCTGACGGAACTGGTCTTCGAGCACGCGGCGGTCGGTCACATCTTCCGCGATCGCCTCCAGCACGTCAGCGGGTTCATCGGCGCTGCTCACTGCGCGGCCACTGATGCGCACTGTGATCGCCATGCCATCGCTGCGCTTCCATTTCACCTCCATTCCGTCGAGGCGCCCGGTGCGGCGGAATTCTTCGATGAGTCGCGTATGCTCTTCGGTGTGCGCGAACACATCCTTGGTGGGATCAAGCAGTAACACTTGCTCCGCCGAGCCATAGCCCAGCATCGCGATGAGCGCGGGATTGACGTCCAGGAACCTGCCTTCCAGGCTGGAGCGGTAAATTCCGTAGACCGAACTCTGCACCAAAGAGCGGTAGCGCGCTTCGGAGCGGCGCAGGGCTTGCTCGTTTTTCTTGATCTCGACCGCACTGGCAAGCTGCCGCGCCACGAAAGTCAAGATCTCCTTGTCGCGTTCGCCATAGCGGATATTTTTGGAGTAGGTCTGCACGACCAGGGCGCCGAACGTATGACTGTTGACTTTCAGCGGAACGCCCATCCAGTCGAGAGACCGCGATCCATTGCGCGCAACCTCGCCACGGTCTTCCATAGCCTGCAAAACTTCTGGCGTGGCCAGAAGCGGTTGACCCGCGCGAATGAGGTAGTCGGTGAGTCCGCGCCCCAATTTCTTGGGAGCGGGCGCAGTGTCCTGCTCGTCGACAAAATACGGAAAAGTGAGCAGGTCGGATTCCGGATCATAAAGAGCGATATAGAAGTTCCGCGCATACATCAACTCGTCCACAATGCCATGGACAGCGGCAAAGAATTGTTGGAGATCGTGCGCGCTGCTGCTCTTTTCGGCGATGCGGTAGAGCGCGGAGCTCAGCGCCTCGACTCGCCGGCGATCGGAAATATCATGATAGCCGGCGTAAAAGCCTGCCATCTTTCCATCCAGAAAAAGCGGGGCGCACGACATGGAGACATCAAGCAGAGAGCCATCTTTTTTTCTGCGTTGAGTTTCCAGGGTGATGCGCTGGCCCTTGGCGAGCGCCTCGGTCACCCATTGCGACTCGGCCAGCCGGTCAGGAGGCACGACCAGATTTTCCAAGGGCTGCCCGACTACTTCGGACGCTTCGTATTCAAACATGCGCACGAACGTTTCGTTCGCGAAGAGCACGCGGTGGGTTAGGTCGGCGATGCTCAATCCGTCAGGAGAAGCATGGAATGTCTGCTCCAAAAATTGGAGATGAGATTCGGAGTTTTGAAGACCCTTATGGGGCTCGGGCAGCGGAGGCAGAGGACACGATATTTCCGAGCATGCACCGTGAATGGCCGCGTCGCTGTCACCAGCCTTGCCGTTTCCAGACTGGCCGTTTCCGGGTTGGACAAAAGCCGGCGGAGCTCCGCTCTCCAGCGCTTTCTTGAGCCGGTTGGCGTGGGCAATTTCCGCCCGTCTTGATTGGGTGACACGTTCACCCATCCGCGAATTCCCCCCTTGAATGCGCAGCCAAAAATGGATGGTAGAACGCGGGATAATGGCTCGAAAGGTTACGGGGGTAATCCCAAAAGCGGAGAGTTCAAAATGGGCGCGATTTGGCGGCTTTTCGGCAGATGATGACCGATAACGCGGACGCCGAAGTTACTTTGGTGAAGCATTCCGATCATTCGTGTCACTTATTTTGGCGCAATCGCCACACTGATCTCGACACGCAGAATCGATATCGATTGCACCCCAGTGCGGCAGATCGTGCGGAAGACGATTACAAGAGGAAGTTTGGGATGAACCAGCGAGGGGTGGCGGCTGTAGCATTCAATTCGGGATGCGGGTTTTTTGTTCTTCGTACAGTTGGTAAGCAGTACCGGACGACCGCCTTTCAACTCCGTGGGATCCACATCGTCGAAGCCTGCTCTGCCATCGACAATAAGCGCCGCGCCGGCAGCGCGGGGATATGCCGACTGCCTTAACAAACCCATCTCAAGAGAAAAAGTTGCGCTCGCGAAATCGTCGTGGAAGCAACTCGCCTGACTGGCACGCGGTGCATCTCTCCTGCTTACGTTCGCATCGAATGAATTAACCAGGTAGTTAGTTCGTAACAATTTGTCAATGCGTCGGAGGTGAGGTTTATGGCAAGAAATAGGACTTTAGTAAAAGCGCTGGGAACGCTGATAGCCGTGGGGCTTTTGGGCGCAACGCTCATGGCCGATACGGGCGCGGCTTCCCGGTACGACAATCAAATTCAAACAGCGGTGACGCAGAAACTGGCGGCCAAGCGCGAGTTCAGCAATGTGAAGGCCGGCGTGGCAGAGGGGATCGTGACCCTTACCGGCACGGTCGACGTTTATCAGGCTAAGCTGGACGCGGCAAAAGTGGCACGCAAGGCCGGACACGCGCAGGGCGTGCGCAACCTGGTGGACATCGGCCGGGCCGAATGTGCCCGACGCAGAACTTGAGCAGAAACTGGCCAAGAAGCTGCGTTATGTGCGCGTGGGCTATGACATCACATTCGACTACTTTGCTCTGGGTGTGAAGAATGGAGTGGTCACCGTTGAAGGCCAGGATCGAACTGGCATTGGCCGCGACGAAGCTTTGGCCGACATCGCGACCACGCCCGGCGTAAAGGACGTGATCGAGAACATTTCGCTGGAGCCGGTCTCACAGTTCGACGACGGGCTGCGCTTCCGGGCGATGCGTGTGATCTACGGTGACACCGTGTTGAGCAAGTACGCGATTGACCCGGCGCGCCCGATCCGCATTATCGTAGACAACGGGCACCTGACGCTTTACGGTTCGGTCGACAACAAGATGGACAAGGAAGTCGCCGGCATCAGAGCCAACCAACTCTTCGGCGCCTTCAGTGTGGACAACAAACTGCACATCGAAGGAAAGTCGGGCCAGCAGGGCTTGTAGAGTCGGTGTAGCTGTGAAAAGAGGCGCGGCGGAAACCGCGCCTTTTTTTTGTCTTCGATACCCGGCGGCGAGTGGCGAACTGTAGGATCACGGGAGCCGGTTGATCAGCGAGGCAACGTATCCGGCGCCAAATCCGTTGTCAATATTTACCACGCTGACGTTCGAGGCGCAGGAGTTGAGCATGCCAAGCAGCGCGGCCATTCCTTTGAACGATGCGCCATAGCCAATGCTGGTGGGCACGGCGATGACGGGAACGCCGACCAGGCCTCCGACAACGCTGGGCAACGCGCCTTCCATGCCGGCGCAGACGATGACGACACGGGCGCGTGTCAGCGCTTCGCGATTGGCCAGCAGACGGTGAATGCCGGCAACTCCGACGTCGTAGAAATGCTCGACTTCGTTGCCCATGACTTCGGCAGTGACGACGGCCTCTTCCGCGACGGGAATGTCGCTGGTTCCCGCGGAAACGACGGCGACAATTCCCTTGCCATATCTTGTGGGATCGCGCTGCAGGACGATGGCGCGCGCGAGGTCGCGATATTCGACGGCGCGAACTTTTTTTCTTGACCGCTGCAAATTGTTTTTCGCTTGCGCGCGTGGCCAGGACGTTGCCGCCATGTTCGGCGAGGCGGGCGAAGATTCCTGCGACCTGTGACGGAGTCTTCCCTTCGCCGAGGATGACTTCAGGCATGCCATTGCGCAGGGCGCGGTGATGATCGACTTTAGCGAAGCCGAGATCTTCGAAGGGCAAATGGCGGAGGCGAGCGACGGCATCGTCGGGCGTGAGTTTGCCTTTGCGAACTTGCTCGAAAAGTTTGCGGATGGATTCGGCGTTCAAAGCGGCATTCGGCAGTCAGCATTCAGCCGAGGAATTCTAGATTAGCACTTCGACGATGCCCCCGAAGTCAGGAGCGGGTTGCGCCCGGCGCTGAGCCTGAGACGGCGCGCAGTTTGGCGATCACCGTATGCGCAGACTTTGCGCGCCAGGCCCGGCTCGTCGAGGTGAGCGAGGAAGAGGCGGCGCAGGCCGCTGGGCGCGACTTTCCCGGCGAGATAAGCGTCATAAATCTGGCTGCCGATGCGATAGCCCAGGTCCTGCGCGGTGCTTTCGAACTTATCTTTGTCGGCACGGACCTCAGCGCGAACGGCGGCCTGGGCTAATTTTTCACACACGCTGCGCGAGATGAACGATGAGTCTTCGGGTGCGGGCCGCGAGGGATACAGCACGCGCGATCCGAAATAGGCGACAGCATGCTCGATCGACGCGCGCGTAGAAACGCATCGATCGGATTCTTGCGCTCCTTCGCTTCTTTTTTCCTCTGATTGGCCATCGAGACGTTGCGGCAAGCCCTGGCAAGCCTGATGCAGGAAGCGCGTGGCATCTTCCGCCGCATGCATCATCTGAAATTCGCGGACATAAAACGCATTCACCTGCGGCAGGTAGGCACTGCCGCGCTCTTCAACCCGCACGAGCATGGCTTCACGCTCGGCTTCGTCGATCCCCTTGCGTGACAGCAGACGCCGCAGCATTCCCTCGGACGAAGCGCCATAGACCTCAGGCAGCATGTCGACCAGGAATTTCGGCTGCGTGCTGTTGTGCGGCGAGTAGCGGTTGATTTCGAGAAAGCGCACCAGACTGTCGATCAGGTTGTAGATGGTCGGCGCAAAATCAGGACCATCGTCGCACCGGCTCCACTGATCCAGAAAGAGGCGGTAGCTCTCGTATTTTTCCAGCGGAGTGGCGTTGAATACGCACAGCACGTCGTCGTTGACGCGAACCGCTTCCACTTTGTCGGCAGGCTCTCCCGGCCGCTCGCCAGTAGAGCGCATCGATGTTCTGCAGAACGGTGAGAATCTTTGCGCCGGGCATGAAGCTGATGCAGCTCGCGCGGCAAGTGCCCGGGAGCGAGGTGCGACTCGCCGAATAGAACGAAGATCACGGCATTCGGATGACGCAGCGCGAATCTCGGACAATCTTGAGCGGCAGCGTGGCGGTCGCGCGCGCCGATCTTGCGCAGATCTTCGCGCGGCATGCAGTCAAGGCCGTAAAGCGCCTCGGCATGATCGCGCGCCGTGACCAGCAAGTTCGTAGAACGGAGCCCAGTCGTATCCCCAATCAAGATCGAAGCGGATGCGCTGGCGCAGTTCGTTTTCGTCAATCTCGCGGCGCCACCATTCGTCGAGAATGTGCTGGTCGCGGGCAAAAATCGTTTCGACTCCGAGCACGACCGGACGATCGCCGGCCAGCGCACGCTGCTCGATCAGCGATGCGGCATAGCGCTGCGCCGCCGGCAACGCGTGATAGTCGCCGATCAGAACCACGTCGGCCGCGTGCAGAGCGCTTCGAATTGCTCGAGGAGTCGAGCAGAGAATCATAGCTGCGAAACGCCTGGTTGAATTCACGAAGATATTTGCGGCGGTAGTGCGAATCCTGGGCGCGGATTTCGCGCTCCACTCCCGCCAGCGCGTGCAACTGCGCTGCGCTGCGACGGGATCGAAGATTGGCGGTGGTGGCCATATTCAGCTTCTAGCTGCTAGCTCCTAGCTCTCGTTCATCTTGACTTCTGGTTCATCAACTCCCTATGCTCCGTCTCGAAGAACCGATATTCTGGAGCTATCTTGCCCAACCATCCGCCGCAGAATCTGACCGTCGCTACCACCGGGGCCAGCGGAGCCATCTTTCTGCGGCAGTTGCTGCTCGCCGTCGAAGCGCGACCGGCGCGTGGAGACGGTAAACTTCATCGCCTCCGACAGCGCGCTGCGCGTCATGGCCGAAGAGTTGGACTTGAAAGGCCGGTCCAATCTGGTCGGCCAGACTTCTCGGCTCGCGCTTCGCCGCGAAAAATCAAAGTTCAATCGAACGCCGACATCGGCGCCAACGTCGCCAGCGGTTCTTATCCCGCCGACGCCATGATCGTCATCCCATGCAGCGTGGGCACTCTGGCCCGTATCGCCAACGGCGTCGCGTCGCAACTGATCGAGCGCGCCGCCGACGTCTCTCTCAAAGAGAAGCGTCCGCTGGTGCTCTGCGTCCGCGAGACGCCGCTCAACAAAATCCACATCCGCAACATGTACCGGGCCGCCGACGCCGGAGCCACCATCTTCCCGCTGATCCCGGCGTTCTATTACCGTCCTGCTTCATTAGATGAGATGGCGCGCGAATTTGCCTATCGCGTGCTGGCTCATCTGGGCCTTCCGCAGCCCGCCGCCTTTCGCTGGAAAGGCTGATAGATCAACAACTTGGCGCATCAGGTAAAAATTGTTCGCCCACTCAGTAATATCGGCATCGGCAAGGCGAGGATTTCAGTGTAGAGAGCCAAAAGTGCCGGCGGCAGATGCCCGCCGGTCATGTCCAGGCGGGGGAGAAATGCACTTGCTCCCAAACTGCCGAGATTTCCAGAGCGGCAACCATCGATCCGATGGCGTAGAATGCGGCAAATTCAGGAAGGTCCACGAATGGCTCGATGGTTATCAGGAGTGATTGCCTTACTTCTCCTCGCGATAACGGCTGGCCGCCGACGATCGCAATCCTTTGGCGGGTAGCACTAAGGCCGCGAAGGCCGGGCGAATATGAGTTCCGCATCAACTGCGCGTTGTGCCATGGACTCGGCGCGCACGGCGGAGGGCGCGGGCCGGATCTGACGCGAGCGGTGAAGAAGCACACTCACAACGACGCGGAGATGTTTCAGGTGATCAGCAACGGAATTCCCGGGACCGCCATGCCGGCCAATGGAACCAACGGGCAAGGCGTTGGCATGACCGACCAGGAGATCTGGCAGATCATCACCTACATTCGCAGCCAGGAAGTGAAGGCTCCGGCGCATCCGGCAGGCAATGCGGCGCACGGGAAAGAGTTGTTTTATGGCGACGCGAACTGCTCGCTGTGCCACATGGTCGAAGGCAAGGGCGGGCGGCTGGGCCCAGATTTGACGGGAGTGGGCGGATCGCGGACGCAGGCGGCGATTATCGATTCCGTGCGCAATCCCAGCCGGAGGCTGGCGTGGGGATTGACGGAGGCGACGAAGGAATTTCCGCAGGAATATGAAAGCGTCACGGCGGTTACGGCGGACGGGAAAGAAATCAAGGGCGTCACACTGAACGAGGACAGCTTCAGCGTGCAGATCATGGATATGAGCGACCAGATTCATCTGTTGGAGAAAGACCAGTTGAAGTCCTTTCAGAAGACGCGGCAGTCGGCGATGCCGATGTACGGCGCAGATCTTTTGAGCGACAAAGACCTTGAGGACATCGTGACCTACTTGAGCAGCGTGGGGGCGAAATGACGCGGCGAGGCCTGTTCAAGTCGACCATAACACCGGAACGGCCGTCGATGAAACGGCGGCGGACCGCACGACCGTGGAAGAGCGGCCCCTTTAGGGCCGCGTCTCGGGTCGCCTTATCGCTGGCCTTCAGGCCCCGCGCCGCACGGGGGCTAAAGCCCCTGCAATTTTCTTCTGCTCAACGCGGCGCTGAAGCACCGCTCTTCCACGGTCGAGTCAAGCTTGGTCGAGTCAGGCACTGCCTAGTCAGCCACGGTCGGGCCAACCACGGTCGGATCAGGACCCTCGTGGCGCTGCTGGCATGGTTGATTGCGAGCGTTTTCGCTGGTTACGCTGATGCGCAGGTCACCTTTGAGCGATTGTTGAATTCTGCCAAAGAACCGCAGAACTGGATGACTTACTCGGGCGACTATTCCGGAAAACGGTTCAGCGCTCTCGATCAGGTCAATCTCACGAATGCGAATCGCCTGGTGGCGAAGTGGGTCTACCAGACCACAGCGACCGGAAAGCTGGAGACTACGCCGCTGGTGGTCGACGGAATTCTTTATGCCACCGCGCAGGACGACCGCGCCTTTGCGCTCGATGCGCGCACCGGGCGGCCAATCTGGATGTATCAGCGGCAATTCCCGGCGGATATTCGTCCGTGCTGCGGGCATGTGAATCGCGGACTGGCGATTCTGGGCGACAAAGTTTTTCTCGGAACGCTCGATGCGCACGTCATCGCGCTCGACGCGAAGACCGGCAACGTCGTGTGGGACGAAGTTGCCGCGGACTATCGAACCGGAAACAGTTTCACAGTTGCGCCGCTGGCGGTGAAGAATCTCATCGTGATCGGCATCTCCGGCGGCGAGTACGGGGTGCGCGGATTCATTGACGCCTACGACGCCGACGACCGGCGAGCGCAAATGGCGCTTCTATACGGTGCCGGGGCCGGGCGAGCCGGGGCACGACACCTGGCAGGGGGATTCGTGGAAAGTCGGCGGAGCGCCAGCTTGGAATACGGGCACATACGATCCGGCCACGAATCAACTTTTCTGGCCGACGGGAAATCCTGCGCCGTCGAATCGCGGCGAAGGGCGCGCGGGCGACAACCTCTACAGCAATTCCCTGCTGGCGCTGAATGCCGACACCGGCAAAATGAATTGGTATTTCCAGTTCACCAAGCACGACGAGCACGACTGGGACGCGACGCAGGTTCCGGTGATGATCGAGGCGGGCGGCAAACATCTGATCGCGCAGGCCGACCGCAACGGATTCTTTTATGTGATCGATCGCAGCAACGGCAAACTGATTTCCGCAACCGCCTACGGCAAAACTACATGGAGCGACACCAAGGATGCCGATGGGCGTCCGGTGGAGAAAAAGGAAGCGGCACCGACGCTGGAGGGGCGCACAGTTTGTCCCGGGGCGGCCGGGACTACGAACTTCATGGCTCCGACCTACGACCCGCAGACGGGGCTGTTTTATGTGACAGCGCGTGATCAATGCGACACCTTCAGCACGGCGCCCCAGCCTTACGAGGCGGGCCACGCGTTTTACGGGAGCGCGTATTTTCCGTCGGAAGAAGCTGAGCCCTATCGCGGATTTCTGAAGGCAATCGATCCGGCGACCGGGCAGGTGAAGTGGACGTTCGAACACACCTCGCCAACGTGGTCGGGAGTGCTTTCAACAGCCGGAGGGCTGGTCTTCAGCGGCGACGCGGAAGGAAACTTCATTGCCTTCGACGCGGCATCGGGAAAACCGTTGTGGCACTTCCAGATGGGCGGAGCCGTCTATGCACCACCGATGGCGTTCGCGGTCGATGGGAAAGAATACGTGGCGATCGCCGCGGGCAGCGCGGTGTTTGCATTCGGGCTACCGTGAAATTGAGCTGCGTTCGTCAGCCTTACCCGCACGCGATGGGCATGCGCATTCCGGGGAGCCACTCTTAAATTACTTATCGGCCACGGTGATAAATTTCCGCATCGCTTCTTCCGAGTACCACTTCTGGTCGGCATCATCGAGGCTTTTTTGCGCGTCGTGAATGTACCGCTGGAACGCCTCATCGTTGCCTGCTTGCTCTGACAGTAGCGCGAGGTGCATTAACGCTTGAGCGCGTTCATAGCCGAACAATCTCGGAACGGCAATAGTCTGTCTGGCCTCGAGTTGCCCCATGAACTTCACCAGGTCCAGTTGAGCCTGTGGAGGAGTTGCAGGAAAGTTTTTGGGCGATCTGAACGTTTCGGCTGGCCCATCGCCGAAGTTGTGCCGCCTTCTCCGGTCCGATCGAACGATTGGATTGGATCGATGAAGGGGAAGAGCAAGATTTTGGGTGACATAATCTCCCCTGCTGACGACGAATCCGATTGGGAAGTGTTACGAGATTGAAGCTGCTGCTCGACACTCACATCTGGTTGTGGAGCTTAATTGAGCCGGTCCGCCTTGGTGGAAAAACTCGTAATGAGCTACTGGACACTAAGAATGAATTAGTCTCGCGCGTCGTTCCGAGAATGCCACTGGAAACCGACCGTAGCTACCTGAACAACTGAAAAAAGAATTCGCACGCAGCTTGGCTGATGCGGCGTCCGTTGCCGCCAGCGTAAAGAATTATTGTGGCTGCGGAGGTGGCTGCTGCGGCGGCACGCCTTGGCCCGCGGGGGGCTGGCCCATCTGTTGCTGCTGCATCTGTAGTTGTCGTTGCTGCATCTCCTGCAGCATCTGTTGTGGCGTCTTCACCGCGTTTTGGTCGGGAGGAGTCGCAGGCTGTTCGGCCTCGGCGGCCGCTTGATCTGCCGCCGCGTCTTCCGCGGCGTCGTCAGGCGAAGGCATCCCGTTCGGTTCCTGCTCGGGTCCCGCGCCCGGATTACCCGAGCGCTGAACCATTCCGGGTTGCTGTTGCTGCGCCATTTGCGCGGGATTCGGATTCGCTTCCGGGGTTGTGACTTTAGCTACGAGAACAATGCGGGTTAGCACAGAGTTGTCGGCCGGGGATCCCAGCAGCACGTAGTTAAAGCGCGAGCCATTCAACAGTTCGGCCATTACTTCGCGCGCTGGACCAGGGCCTAAGTGTGTCACCACACGATCGGTCGCCGGAGGAATCTCGATCTCCGCTCCTGTTTGTTTGCGCACCGCACGCAAAATGTCGCCCAGGGTTGAGTTGGGCGCGACAATTGTCAATTGCGCGTTCTGGTAGCTGACTTGTGGCGCCACGGGCGCCATGGAATCAAGCGGAATCTGTTGCACGGGCCCGGTCGGTCCGGATGGAAGCGGTGCCAGTTGGGGCTTTTGCGCCTTCGTAGTTTTCTTGGACTTTTTAGGCTTCGGAGAAGTGGGCTTTGGCTGACTGGCCGCCTGAGTTTGAGCAGCTAAAGCGTCTGCGGGTGTAGCAAAGACGAGGTACGAACTTGCCAGGCATAGGACGAGGCATCCCACGTTCTTCGCAAATTTCCGCCCCGTGCTCATGTCCAGCCCTCCAAACATTTTCTTCTTCCGAAACATTCCAGGACCAACTAGTAGCAATTTTATCACCGCCCCGCAGAAGAATCGGCAGATGATTCCACTCCACACGCTATCACAAGGAACGTTATAACCTGGCGCTCTTGCAGGGGATTGGCGCCCGGACCGAAAATCGCCGAGCTTGGGCAAGTCGATTGCAGTCAACCATTTCGGTAGGCGCTAAATCTTAACTGTGTAAGGCTGAAGCAGCGTAAACTGGAACCCAGCCTTTTTCAACCTCATGAAAGTAAAGGCGGAGTTCAATATGAATCTGGCCCGCGGCCTCACCTCGACCCTGTGGATTGCCTTGCTGACCCTCTGCTTCTTGCCGATCCTCTCTGGCGCGCAAAGCTGTCAGACGGCGAGCGACCTCGATGATGCTACCCGGACGGCTATCACCTCGGCCGGACAGCGCTTTTTTGCAATGTCCACGAAGGCAGATACGGCGTCGCTGCGGCAGAACTCTATCCCCAGCCTTGCAGGCGATTTTGGCGGGATTGAGGGCACTATCAAAGATCATGAGAAGGACCTCGCCGCCGCGCAAGCCACTGTAAAGGGAGTATTTCTGCTCGATGGCAGCACTCCCAGCCCGCACGCCGAGTTTTATTGCGGCGTCTTTGGCAAGAGCGGCCAAACCGCCACCAGCGCTGTGTTTTACCTCGATAATCTCCCTGCGGGCAAGTATGGCGTGGTTCTACTCGATGCGAATTCGCCACAAGGGAAGACCATGTTTTCGCTGATTCTCCAGCAGGCTGGAACCGAGTGGAAGTTGGCCGGCCTCTACATCCTGCCGGGACAAGTTGCGGGACACGACAGCGACTGGTTCCTGAATAAAGCCCGCGAGTACAAAGCCAAGGGGCAGGTGCACAATGCCTGGTTTTACTTTCTTGAGGGTCGAAGCTTGGTCACTCCGCTGCCCTTTATGAGCACTTTGGCCACCGATAAGCTCTATGACGAGGCTCACAGTGTGCAACCAGCTGACCTTCCAGTGGGTAAAACCGCGGACCTTCCCGCCGGAACCACAACCTACAAGCTGATTTCTATGTTTCCGCAAATCGTGGGAAACGACCTCGATTTGATCGTGAAATATCAGGCCGCCGACATCTCGAACACCAACGTGACCTATCAGAGCAACGTGAACGTAATTAAGGCCGTCGCTGCCAAATATCCGGAACTGCGGGACGCGTTCGCCTCTATCGTAGCCCGCGCTGTCGATCCCACGGGCCGCGACTACGGCACGATGTTGGCGATGAAGGACATCAAATAGCCGTTGCCAGCGGCCAGTCGTCACTTGCCTGGAATTCCTAAGCCACTCTGCTCGAAGGTGCATTCTTTTGGACTCTTGTCGTCGCGCAGTCCCAGGAAGACCGGGGCCCGCAGCTTCGGCCCAGTCCCGGTATTCGTCCCGCCCGTCCACTCCGCGTACTCGATCTCGGCCACCAGTTGCGGCTTCACGAAGCTGACTTTGCGAAGCGCATCGACATCCCCGGAGAACGGATTTTTCGTGGTTTCCAGTTTCTTCAACACGCCTGCAATTTCGCCCAGCGATTTCTGATTGAAGCCGCTCCCCGCCTGCCCCACGTGAATTAGGCGTCCCTTTTTGTCGTATAGCCCGAGCACCAGCGAACCAAAATGTGTGCGGCTGCCCTTGGTTTCGGTATATCCGCCGACCACGGCCTCCAGGCGGTGTCGAATCTTGATCTTCAGCCAGTCGCCGCTGCGGCGCTCTTCGTAGCAGCTCGCGCGCCTCTTCGCCACAATTCCTTCCAGCCCTTTATTGCGGGCAATTTCAAACAACGCCTTGCCGTGCTCCGCATAGTGATCGGAGTAGCGCACAACGTCGCCCGTTACGAGTACCGTCGCCAGCTTGCGTTTGCGCTCTTCGAGCGGCACACGCCGCCAGTCGTAGCCGTCGAGATAGAGCAGGTCAAAGGCGTAATACAGCACGGGCACGTCCGCATTGCCCGCCGCCCGGCGTCCACCGGGACGAAATCCCGTGCGCTGCTGCATCAGGCTGAACGACGCTTTTCCCTGATCGTCGAGCGCGACCACTTCTCCGTCGAGGATCGCGGTCTTCGCCTTGATCAGCCCGGCCATGTCCTTCAACTCCGGATAGCGTCCCGTCAGGTCGTTCTGATTGCGCGAAACCAGCCGCACCTTGCCGTTCTCGATGAATGCGACCGCGCGATAACCGTCCCACTTGATCTCAAAGAGCCAGTCGGTCCCATCAAATGGCTCGGCAATCGATTCCGCCAGCATCGGATGGATTGCAGTGGGCATCGGTCGCTTCACTGCATGCACTGGAGAGGGATTAACCACAGAGGGCACTGAGGCCACTGAGGCCACAGAGGAAGGCAAGTCGGAAGGCAAGGGCGAGCTTGCAGAGTTCGCACGATGAGCGGGTTTTGTACGAGTTGTGGTTTTCGTGGGAAGGATTTTTGTGGAAACGGTTTTCGTGGCAACGGGAAGGGAAGTATTTTCTGCCGCCGCTAAGCGCTTTTCTTGGATTTTCTCAGCGTTCTCCGCGTTCTTTTCTTTGCGCTCTCGGCGGTGGGCTGTTGCTTTTTTTTTAATCCGCCCGCTGCCGCTTTTTTCTGATCAAGCCGGGCCACCGCATCGGCCAGCCACGCAGCTTTTAATTTCCCGCGGCCCGTGGGCCGGCTCTTCCACTCGCGCGAGCCCGCGTCGCCAGCCACTTCTTCTAGATTCCGTCCGCTGAGTACCGACTGGTCAAATTCCTCGATGTCGTATCCCTCGACCGCGTGATCGTCGTGCTTTTTGATCAGCAACCACTCGGTGCCCTTGCTTCCCGGACGCCGCCCGCGCATCTTGATCAGCGCGAAATCTCCCTTCAGCCGCTTCCCATTCAAACGAAACTTCAAGTCGCCCTTGGCCAGCATCGCCGCCGCTTCCGCTTCCGTGCCCGGCACATACTTCCCATTCACCGGCACCGGCGAGAGCGGCTGCCACGTGCCCACATCCCACACGATCACCGTCCCGGCACCGTAATTGTTTTCTGGAATGTTGCCCTCAAAATCAAAATAGGAAACCGGATGATCCTCGACCTGCATCGCCAGCCGCTTGTCGGCGGGATCGAGCGATGGTCCCTTCGGCACCGCCCACGACTTCAGCACGCCTTCCATCTCCAGCCGGAAATCGTAGTGCAGCCGCGTGGCGTCATGCTTCTGAACCACAAACCGGTTGCCGGCCTTCGCCTCCACTTTCGGCGGAGGCTCGGGCGTCTCTTCAAACCGCCGTTTCCGTTTGTATTCTTCGAGTGCCATAGAGAACACTATTTAACCACAGTGTTGAGTGTCAGACACAAACAGCGTCATCCCGAGACCCGGCGCAGTTCCGCCGGTGACGCAATGTTCTACTGCGTGGAAAATATTTGCTCCTGCCCACACCGTGCGCTGCTTCTCAGGATGAGGTCTTAGTGCTGGAGGCCGCCGCCGGAAAGGGCTGATAGCTCTGTCCGGTTCGCCACAGGTGGTGCAGAAGTACGGCCAGCTTACGGGCGACCGCGACCACGGCCCGTTTTTTGCTGCGTTGTCCGCCGGTGGCCAGCTTCAGTCCCCAGCGGCGCAGCGCCGAATCCGGTCCAAACCGGCCCAGCACATCGTGCGCCCCTTGCACCAGGAGACGGCGCAGATAAATATTTCCCGTCTTGCTGATGTTGTGTTCCGGATCGGAGTCGCCCGACTGGCGCTGCCGGGGACGCAAGCCCAGAAAGGCGCCCACCGACCTTCTTCGATGACTTCGCCATCGCGATTTAAGGCACAGTAGCGGCTGAACCGGTCTCCCAAGTCCACGCCCACGGTCGGATACCTCTTCTGCTTCCACTCTGTTTCTCTGCTACTCTTCTTCATTGGCTGGTCTCCTTTTGCACTTCGAATGCGCTGCGGACAGCATTTTATGCTCGTTCCGCGAGACCAGCCGTCTCATCCCATCTGAAGAACAGCTGCGCTTGATTGCATAACGACGTTGGATGACGCCATCGGTGCAGTCAAAAATTCAAACTGAGCCACCGCTGAAGTTCATCGTCCATTGCGTTCCCTGTGGCGCTGGAGGATAATCGAAACTGGATTCCGGCTGGCCCCCGGCGACCCGTCAAAGTTGTGAACCTGCCCAACTCCATCACGCTGATCCGTATCGCCAGCATCCCTCTGCTGATGTGGATTCTTTCCAGCGGCCGCTTCAGCAGCGCGAACGGCGAAAAAGAATTGCTCGCTTCGGCGCTGTTCATCGCCGCTTCCATGACCGATGGAATTGACGGCTATCTTGCTCGCAAGCGCGGGCAGGTTACGACCATGGGAATTCTGCTCGATCCGTTGGCCGACAAACTTCTCATCGCCGCGGCCTTCGTTACGCTGGTGCAATTGAATCCCAGCCTGGTGCCCGCGTGGATCGCCGTGATCGTGATTGGACGCGAGTTCCTGGTGAGCGGCCTGCGTTCCATCGCCGCATCCGAGGGATTCACCATCGAAGCCAGCGAACTCGGCAAGTTCAAAATGGTGGTGCAGATCGTCTCGGTCGTCGCGGTCATCCTCGACCACCACTGGAAAGAAGTGCCCGTCTACGGCCATTACATCTTTCCGATTCATTGGATCGCATCGGTGGCGATCGGGTTCATGGTGTGTGTCTCGCTGGTTTCGGCGATCGACTACTTTGTCGCCTTCTGGTCGAAGATTGACCGGCGCGTGGTCAAGCGCCGCCGCCGCGCCTTCATTCTGAGCCGGCGCCGCAAGCCGGTGCCGCCGCCTCCGGCGGACCGCGATGTCGCCACCACCTAGATCCGCTTGCCGTGGAACCTCGCGACGCTCCAGGGAGAATTTTCGACCGACGAACGCTCCGTACTGCTGCGCCTTGCCCACGAATCGATTCTCTCGGCGCTGGAAGGACGCGACATTCCGCTCGACCCGCCGACCGATCACCTGGGCGAGCCGCGCGGTGCATTCACCACTCTTCATCTAGGCGGTCAGTTGCGCGGCTGCGTTGGCTATGTGCTGCCGGTGAGCCCGGTCTATCGCGCTGTGGCGGACACCGCGCGCGCAGCGGCTTTCGAAGACACTCGATTCCATCCCGTAACCTTGCCGGAAGCTCCGCACCTGGAAATTGAGCTGAGCATCCTATCGCCTCCGCAACCGATTCCTGCCGAAGCGGTCGAGATCGGGCGCCACGGACTGCTCATCAGCATGGCGGGACGGCGAGGACTGCTTCTGCCGCAAGTGCCCACCGAGCACAACTGGGACCGAACCACATTCCTCGAACAAACCTGCCGCAAAGCCGGGCTCCCGCTGGACGCGTGGAAGAATGGCGCCACGATTGAAGCGTTCACCGCGGAAGTTTTCGGGGACAAACGGACTCCGAATTAATTGGATTTAGAAAGAGTACTCTGCGCTGAAGAAGCTCTCGACCGCAGAGTGCGCTGAGGTAAATGAGTTCGCAGAGAAGATCATTCTGCAAAAGAAACTTGATTTTAGCCCTGCGGGCGATAAAGCCCCAGCTCCTGCATTTCTCAGCGTTCTCTGCGCGTCCTCAGGGTACTCTGCGGTGAAAGCTTTTGACCGCGGAGCGCGCTGAGGAGTTCTGCAGAGAAAATCATTTCTTAAAAAAAGAAAGTTGATTTCAGCCGTGCCGGCGAAAAAGACCCAGTGCCTGCCTTTCTCTTCGCACTTCAATCACGCGGGGAGCTCGCGCCTTAAAAATAAAGCCGGGAACGGTTTCCCGTCCCCGGCTTTCTCACTGAGCGGAATTCTCTTCAACCGCTATTGCAACTGATCCAATTCCACGCCGTCGCCCGCATGCACATCTTCGAGAGAGAAGATGATCATGCCGGTCGCAGTGGTATTCGTCACGCCGATAATCACGATCTCGCCTACCGATCTGCGCGGCAAGTCGCGCACGTGAATGACAGGACCATTGCCCTTCTCGAACATGGCGGGATCGAACGAAGGAACTTTCTTCTGACTGTCCTCGGCCAAGGTAGCCTTGAACGAGAGCGAGTCAACTGGGTCCTTCAGGTCCTCCTCATAGCGACGCACGGCGCGGAAGTAGTCGCCAATTTTCACGCCCTGGTTCGCTCCCAGGTTGATGTAGAGCTTGTTTCCGGTACCGAGTACCGTATCAAAGTCTTTTCCCATCACGATGCGCCCCGAGAGCCGGTTGCTGGAAGGCAGGAAGCGGTCGAAACGGACCGGCGCCGCCAAAGTTACAGATTGCTTTTCGGCGAATGGGATGGCAGTGTCGCCGGGATTGGCGGCGTCACAGGAGTACTCGACCTGTCCGATCGCGACCTTGTTGCGCACGTCGATAATCTTGACGCGTCCAACCTCGGCATAGGGCTGGCCGACCACTTTTAGCAGCTTGCCCTGGCCAGGGTAGGTCTCGTATTCGTTAATGTCGCGCAGCGCGCGCACAATCTCGTATTCCGCCCCGGCGCTATAGCCCGTGCCGTGGAGATAGATCATATCGCCGCGAGTGAACTTCGTCGTGTTCGGCGTCTGCAGGCCTCCCGCCACATAGTTGGCGTCGGGCAAGGTCTTTTTGCTGATGAATCCGGCGCAATACAAGTCCGCATAGGTGGGCGTCTGAAACCGCATGTTGGGAAAGCTCATCTTGGTCGGCGACGTTCCCTGCGGACCTTCGAAAGTATTCGCATCCGGGCCGCTCTGCGCCCAGGCCGCTGCCGCCAGCAACAACACAAACAGTCCTGTTTTCTTCATGTTACCTCCGGGCGGGATCGCCATGCGCTCCCCCCTAGTTAAATGCCGGAAAAGAAAAGGCTTCAGCCGGAAGGTAACAAGCACGGCGGGGAGGGTCAAGGTTACGAGGGTGTCGGGAACCCTGGAGCAGAAGCTTTTTCGCGCCGACCAGTAATCCGTTGTTGCATAACTAATTAGCAGCCTGTAATAATTCGCCGTCATTCTTAGGCCCGGAAACCGGGTGCCTCAACTTTCGAAAGATGAATTCAGCTCCGCCTTATTCGCCTCGGCCTCTACCCCTGCGACTGCCCCGCGTGTGCGTGGCGGTGACTGGCTCCGATCCCAATGAAATGGCCGAAAAAGCTGAACTCCTGATGCGGGATAACTCTTTCCTGGAGTTAAGGTTGGACTACCTTTCAAAGCCTGCCTTGGCGCTTCCCCGGATCAAACGTTTGATGGAATCGCATCACGGAACGTTTGTGATTGCGACCTGCCGACGGGTCGCCAGCGGAGGAAAATTCCGCGGCTCGATCGCCTCTCAATTGGATATCTTGAGCAAAGCTGCGGCCGCAGGCTGCCAGTTGGTCGACGTCGAGTTGCAAACCGCCGCTAAGTGCAAGCCGGCGCAACTGCAGAAACTTCGCGCCCGAGCCGCGTTAATCCTTTCGTTTCACGATTTTCGGGCGACCAGGAAACTTCCCGAAACTCTGGAAAAGATGCGCGCCTACCCTGCCGACTTTTACAAAGTCGTCAGCACCGCGACCACGTTGACCGACAACGTGACCATGATCAAATTCCTCGCGCAAGAAGGCGACCGGGACTCCGTGGTGGGCATGTGCATGGGGGAGCAAGGAATTATCAGCCGGGTTCTCGGGGTGCGCGCGGGCAGCGTATTCACCTTCGCATCAGCCGTTGCCGGCGAAGAAACCGCGCCCGGCCAGGTGACCGCACAGGAACTCCGCAACGTCTATCGCATTGAACAGGTTGACGTAGCCACGCGAGTCTACGGCGTGGTCGGCGATCCCATTGCGCACTCTTTGTCGCCGGCGATTATGAATGCGGCCTTCCGGCGCGAGAATGTCAACGCGGTCTACCTGGCGCTTCACGCGAAAACGCTAAAGGATCTATTGACCTGCGTGCGCGAGATTCCAATTCACGGCATCAGCGTAACCATGCCGTACAAAGAAGCGATTCTCCCGCACCTCGACAACACCGACGCCCATACCACGAAGATTGGCGCCTGCAACACCGTTGTGCGCGCGCAGGATGGCAAGCTCTACGGCTTCAACACCGACGCAGCCGGAATCGTTCGCCCGCTGGAGCGGCGCTTGAATACCTTGGAAGGCGCCCGGATTTTAGTGATCGGAGCCGGAGGCGCGGCCCGCGCCGCCGTCTTTGGCCTGAAGGAACGAGGGTCCGAAGTTTACATCCTGAATCGAACCGCCGCGCCCGCCAAGAAACTCGCGCATCAGGCGCACGCCCGAATCATTAAACGCCCCGATCTTAAGAAGGCTGCCTTCGACGTAATCATCAATGCGACCCCGGTAGGCATGGGCAACACCCGCGAATCGCCGCTGCAGGAGCAAGAGATCAATGCTCGCTATGTCTTCGACATGATTTACGATCCTGCAGAAACGCGCTTCCTGAAACTGGCCAAGGAACGCGGCGCGCAGGTCATTCCCGGCATTGAGATGTTCGTGCACCAGGCCGCCCGCCAGTTCGAAATCTGGACGGGAAAACCGGCGCCTTGGGATGAGATGCTGCGCGTGGTTTTACTCGCACTGCAGGAGCGAACCAAACGCTCCGCGGCCGGAAAGTGAGAGTGCGCGGCCGAGGCTGGCGGGTGGCCCAGCCTTTGACCTTGCTTGCATCACCAATGAAGTGGGGTTCTATAAAAGGGGATGTCAAGAAAAAAGACTTCTCCTCCTTACTTAGAGGAGGGTTTTTTCCGGCGGGTGGCCCAGCCTTTGACCTCGCTTGCATCACCAATGAAGTGGGTGCCCCGTTCCTTCGCGCACTTTGCGAAGGGGCGGGTACCACGGACGCCTGCGCTGACGGTTCTACGCCGCCCGATCCCGAAACGAAATCTTCGTCCACCCTTCATTCACTTTCACCGCGGGCGGGTGGCCCAGGCGGGTGGCCCAGCCTTTGACCTCGCTTGCATCACCAATGAAGTGGGTGCCCCGTTCCTTCGCGCACTTTGCGAAGGGGCGGGTACCACGGACGCCTGCGCTGACGGTTCTACGCCGCCCGATCTCGAAACGAAATCTTCCCCCATCCCTCATTCACTTTCACCACGCCGGCCTCGTCGAAAAGATAAAAACGATAACTGCTCCACCGCCATTGCTCGGGAGTTTCCACCAGTCCCCGTTTCACCGGATTGCGATGCATGTAACGCAGCTTCTCCACGCGCTTGTTCGTGGTCCACACATTGAAGTCGTAGAAGCGCGCCTGCCAGAACGCTCTGCGCCGCGGCTCGCCGCCAAACAGATTGCGTTGGCGCGGATTGGCCCGTTTGCGCTTGGGCAACAACGCGCGGGCTGTGCGCTGCTTTAGCACTTGCATCACGGTCGAAGGAGTTCCGACTTCCGGTTCGGTGAGAAGGAGATGGATATGTTCGGGCATGACGACGTAGCCGACAACCACGAACCGGTATTTCTGCCGCGTCTGTTCCAGAATCGAGAGGAAGCGGTCGCGGCTGCGTGCGCTGCCCAGAAAAGGCAATCGCCGATAGCAGGAGCAGGTGATAAAGTGCAGGTGATGAGCGCCGTAGGTGCGATGCAGGCCGACGGGCATAACAAACCCGATGGTAACAAGCAGCATCGTACCCGCCCTTGCAAAAAGCGCAAGAGCGGGGCACCCGCAGTGCCGGAACGGGAAAGGAAAACCGTGGAAGGGTGGGCCACCCGCCAAATGCAAAAACAGTCCGAATGCGCTCATCAGGGAAGAATTCGAACGATCGGTGGGCATTCTGCTGACTCGGACTGACGGCTACACGGAGATTTATCGAACGGTCGCGCATTCCTGCCGGCAGCCTGGAGACTGACACGATTCGATCCAGACGTTGACTCCGCAAGTCGCCAGGTGAGCTAATTCGATTACTCGGTCGTCACACAGGCGATCGCTACCATTTCAGCGGCCGCGCGGAACGGTCACAGGGTTACGGGTTGACTGTGTAGGTGGATGATCCTGCTGACTGACTAGAGAAACCGGGCAATGGCTGCGGTCACATCTGCGAAGCCAGAGAAGCATAACTGGAGGGATCGAATAGCCACGCGATCACATCGGTGCAAAAACCGTCCGTGGTTGTCCTTGCATACTCTATCCGCGTGCGCCGAACAGACTCGAGCTCGCGCGAAGGTGCGAGGTGCTAAGAATCGCAGGCGCAGTGATCTGATGTCAGGTACTTCGGCACAGGACTTGGCTTGGGTTGGCGGCTGCGATCCGGCGCGAAGGCGAATGGGATGTTCGTGTGCCATGCCGGAACCATCATGCACGAGCTTACCCACCTCACATGGAAAAACTGGTTCGGTCCGACGCCTGAAGGGGGAGCGTACGGCGCAGCTTCTGCATGCTTCGGTCACAATGATGGCAATGGCGGCAACACTTGCGGGATGGCGGGTGGCCCACCTTTAAAGATTTTGTGCGTGCACCATCTTAATTGAGGGTGCCCCGTTTCCTTGCGTTTTTTGGCAAGGGCGGGTATCGGTGCTGCCGACGCGGGTTTTGCCCACCTGCATAAAACCCTCTGCCGGTGCGCTCGTGGCACCCGCCCCTTCGCAAAATGCGCGAAGGAACGGGGCACCACCATGCTGGTGATGGCAGCGAGACAAAAGCCTGAGCCACCAGCCCTCCTCCATTTTTTTCCACAGCTCGCATGTGACGCGCAACCTTGACTGAGAATTTTATTCGCGCAATTATGGCGCAGGTCGCGACAGTTTGATCGAAACCGCCGGCCTCTAAGTCCTTTGTTTCACGGATTTTGATATCTAACTGTTTTGTTTTCCGGATTTTGCGGGGAATTTCCTGCTAACTCCATGATTCCCAAGATTCGAGGGGGGAGGGGGAGGGGTACCCGATTCCTAACTCCCGTGGGCAACTGGGACTGGGACAAAACTGAGTGACAAAACGGACAGCAGGGACGCTCACTAATTTCCAGTCGTCAAAAATTAGCTGAACGTTCGATCTGTCCCCTCTTTACGCGGCCCTGCAAGAGCGAACCAAACGCTCCGCCGTCGGGAAAGGAGGGCTTTCGATGCGGCTTGCTAAGAAAAAGTTGCATTTTGTACGGTGCACAAAGTAATATGAACTTAGGTAATGCGTGCTTTCCGCATTGCCGGATAGTTAACACCCAGGTACCGCCCGTTCCAACCAGCTTTTTAACTTTGTTGAAAACTCGACGAGAGGCTTCCCAGACGCCTCCAACCCGGTTCGGAGAGTTCACTATGGCGTGGTACGCGTACTGTCTTACCGAGCACCAAACCCTTCCCAATGGAACCCGCACTCGCCGCCCTTTTGTGTTAGAGGGCGTTCAAGGAGTGAACGGCGCAGCGGTTTTAAGCTATCCGAGTGGCGAATTCGCGGTAATTGTCAGCGAATATGACCACGCAGCAGGTCAACTTGACCAGAAATCCGCGATTGAGCACGCGCGGGTGGTCAGCAACTGCTTCCGCAATTCCACCGTTCTTCCTTTCAAGTTTGGCACGATTTTCGACACCGACGACGCCTTGCGTCAGGCCGTCCGGGTCAACCGGCGGGCATTTGGCGTGAGCGTGGCAAAACTGCGGGGAAAGTCCGAAATGCACATCAAGTTGGTGGTACGCGACGGATCCCTGCGCGAGGCCATGATCGACATTGAGTTACCAGACACCGTAGGCGGCGACTATTTGTCGAAGCTGAAGGTGAAGGCTTCGCGCGAGCGCGAGCGCCAAACTAAGGCTCGGGCTCTCTCCGTCCAGGTGCATAAGCTATTCAATCCGTTGGAGGAAGAAGTCAGCTGCAAGAAAGTCGCGCCGGAGGGCATGTTGATCGACATTGCCCACCTGATCGACGCCAAGAGCGTGGAAAAATACCAGAACCGGTACACCACCGCCGCCAAGCAGTTGAAGAACTGCGAAGTGACCATCAGCGGTCCCTGGCCTCCCTATCACTTTCTACCCGGGAAGCTGCGGACGGTTGCAGGTAACAGTTAGGTAATCAGGGACTTCAGCCTGATGAAGATTGTTCCAAGCCCGTGGCTCACCGCCATGGGCTTGGTGTTTGTGAGCTCTGGTAGGCGCCTGCAACGAATGTGCATTGTTCTGCACTTCCCTTTTTTCACAATTTACCATCGCGGTTCACGCCTAACCATTTTGTTTGAACTAACTCGTTAATCCTCAGGGATTTATCGGCTCGCGTGAGCGCAATTGCGAGGACGCGTGACTTTGGCGCGGCAAATGCTTCTTTGTCAGGTAACAAAGAGGCCGCAAACTCAAGCACCATGACTTCCACACTTACTCCGCGTCACTTTCCGAACCGTTCCGGCTGTCGGAACGGCGTCTTGCATCGCCTTTCCTGACTTTACCCACCAATTCGTGACCTCTTGAAACGTGGCCCCAGCAATGGGGCCATTTTTTTGCTGAAGAGAATTTCCTCAGTCGAAAACTGAAACTCATAATGGCTGTTTCGTTCTTCTGCCGCTGTCAGATACACTGACCAGCGACCATGACCCGAGCCCATTCTGCCGCCACACTATTGTCTTCCAAACACTCCGTCGCTCTTCTAATGTTTGCATTCTTCTCCGTCTCAGCCGGAGCTCAGAGCCAGAAGCCCGCAGCTCCGCGGTTCGCTTCACAGCCTCAGGCATCCGCGGAAGAGCAGGCGAACTTTTCGCCGCGGTTGCTGGACGAGCTTTCCGCGATCAAGACAGCCGCGCTCTCCGACGACTACGCCTACCATCAACTCGCTCATCTCACGGAAAACATCGGTCCGCGCCAGACCGGATCGCCGCAGGCAGAGGCAGCGGTCGAGTACGTGGCAGCCGAGTTGCGCCAGCTTGGGCTGGACGTACATCTGGAAGAAGTAAAAGTGCCGCACTGGGTACGCGGAGCCGAAACCGCGGAACTGATCGAATACGCTGGGCAGGCAAAAGGCACTACGCAGAAGGTCGTCCTCACTGCCTTGGGCGGAAGCGGGTCGACTCCTGCCGAGGGACTTACCGCCGACGTGGTGGTCGTCAATAACTTCGACGAACTAAAAGCCTTGGGCCACGACAAAGTTGCGGGCAAAATTGTGCTCTTCAACGAATTGTTCGACAAGAAGAAAGCCGCGGGTGGAATGGCATTCATGGCTTACGGAGAAGCGGTGCGCTATCGCGGCGCTGGCCCCAAGGCTGCGGCCGAGTTGGGCGCGGTGGCGGCATTAGTACGGACGGTGGGCAGCGCCGACTTTCGCTTGCCGCATACTGGCTTCAGCAATCCGGCGGGAATTCCCGCCGGCGCTGTTACGGCGGAAGATGCCATCCTGATCGCTGACCTCGCGGCGCAAGGCAAGGTGCGCATGCACCTTAGTCTGACTCCGCAGAAGCTTCCCGACGTTACCAGCCACAACGTGATCGCGGACCTGAAGGGCAGCGAACATCCGGAACAAGTCGTGATCGTATCGGGGCATTTGGATTCGTGGGATCTGGGTACCGGGGCGATCGACGATGGCGCGGGGGTAGTGGTGGCCATGGAAGCGGCTGAGATCTTGCAGAAGCTGCATCTGCATCCCAAGCGCACGCTGCGGGTGATTGCGTGGATGGACGAAGAGAGTGGCGGCGCAGGCAGTCAGCAATATACGAAGGATTATTCCGCGGAATTTCCGCATTACGCAGCGGCCATCGAGAGCGACGCGGGCGCGGCGCACCCGCTGGGCTTCGACGTCAAAATGTCGCCGCACGCGGCAGAGCTTTTGCGCCCGGTTATGGGGATCTTGCAAAGTTTCGGAGCGAGCGCGCTGATGCCCAGCAGCTATCCGCCGGGCGCCGACATTTCCGCGATGTCAGAGGGAGGCGTGCCCGCGCTCGGGATTCTGCAAGATGGACGCCACTACTTCGATTACCATCACAGCGCCGCCGACACGCTGGATAAAGTTGTTCCCGCGGAATTGCGCGAAAATGCCGCCGCTATGGCTGTGATGGGTTATGCCTTGGCCAGCATGAAGGACCCACTGCCGCGATAGCATTTCAGTGGGAGCGGATCCTTCGTGTGGCGCGACGTTTTCGCTCAACGTCAAAATTCATGCACGGTGAATGATGCCGGCGCATCTCAGCGGGGGAAGCTGAGGGCCAGTTAGAAGCGGGCGCACGAAAAAAGGTTGGCTTCGCCGCGAATGCAATCCACTGCAGCCTTCGCTGCGGTTGACGCATCTTATTTTTGGCGCTTATCATCTTCGTTTGGCCATGTTCGTTTGGCCTTAAGACCAGGACGCCTCCGGGATGAGGCGTCCTCGGAGTTTGATGGAGCGATTTTCCGAATCGAGTTTTAAGGATCGAAGAGCAGAAGTGACCTATGGATAAGAAGAAGCTGGAAGCGTTCAAAAAACGTTTAGAAACGCGGCAGCAGGAATTGCGTCGGACTGTGAATCGCACCCAGGCCGACGGCCGTTCTGCCGACGAGGATACCGCGCAGGACATTGCCGACCGGGCCGCCAGTTCCTATACCAAGGAATTTCTGTTCAGCCAGAGCAACAACGATCGGCAGACTTTGCAGATGGTAGATAAAGCGCTGGCCCGCATCCGCGAAGGCAGCTTCGGCGAATGCATTCACTGCGGCAAAGAAATCAATGCCAAGCGGCTGGAAGCCGTGCCTTGGACGCGCCACTGCATCGAATGCCAGGAAAAACTGGAGCAGGGATTGTTGGAGGAAGCTCCGCGGTAAATCCTGGCTGAAAAAGTTTGATGTGCGCGCCGCCGGAATTTGGGCGGCGTTTTTCCTTTAGCCTAAGTGGGGACGGCGTGGATGGTGTGGGGACGGCCCCCTGAGTCGAAGCTGACTGCATGATTTTTCTCTGCGAACTCAGTTTCCTCAGCGAACTCTGCGGTCAAAAGCTTTATACCGCAGAGCACGCAGAGAAATTCCGCAGAGAGCGCAGAGAACAACCGGGCGCCAAAACTCATACTGCCTTCATCTGAAATGGCATTTTCCGCAATCGCTGGCCGGAGGCGGCAAAAATCGCATTCGCCACGGCGGGCGCCAGCGGCGGCAGCGCTGGCTCGCCCATCCCGCCCGGATCTTCTTTGTTGATGATCAAATGCACTTCGACAGGCGGCGCTTCGTTGATGCGGATGGGATCGTATCCATCAAAATTCGTTTGCTCGACCGCGCCCTCTTTTATTGTGATTTCATTTTTCAGCGCGGCGCTCAATCCGTAAATGATCGCGCCTTCCGTCTGCGAGCGCACCGACTCGGGATTCACGATCTGCCCGCAATCCACCGCCGCCACAATGCGATCGATCTTGAATTCGCTTCCCTTCACAGTCACTTCGGCCACTTCGGCAAAATAACTTCCGAAGGAATGAAAGGCGGCGATGCCCCGTCCGCGGCCCTTGGGCAAGGGCTTCGACCAGCCAGACTTTTCTGCGGCAAGGTTCAACACGCCCAGGAGTCGGGCGGGATCGGGATCGTCCTCGGATTTCGGCTTCCAGTTCGCAGGCTTCACCAGCAGGCTCCTGCGAAACTGCACTGGATCCTGGCCGGCCGCGGCTGCGAGTTCGTCGATAAAACTTTCCACCACAAAACCGTTGAACGAATTCTCCACCGAGCGCCACCAAGCACGCGGCACCGCGCTGGAAACGTCGTTATATTCGAGCCGCACATTGGGAATTGCGTAGGGCACTTGCGCGGCGCCGCCGGATTCATCTTCTGCGGGATCGACCTTTGGATCCCAATAGCCCTTGATGGACGTCGAGGCCAGAGTGTGGAACCAGGCCAGCGGACGGCCGTTGGCGTCGACCACGCCTTGCATGCGATGGCACGTCGCGGGGCGGTAGAAGTCGTGAGTCATGTCGTCTTCGCGCGTCCAGACCAGTTGCACGGGCTTGCCGACAACTTTCGCGATCTGCGCAACCTCCGCCGGAAAATCCGCCATGTAGCGCCGCCCGAATCCGCCGCCCATCAACGTTGTATGCACGACGACCTTCTCGGGCTTGAGCCCGAGCACGTTCGCCACGGTTCCCTGCACCCAATCGGGCGATTGCGTTGGCGCCCACACTTCCGCTTCGCCGCCGCGCGCGTGTGCGGTAATGTTCATGGGTTCCATGGTGGCGTGCGCCAGGAGCGGCATTTCGTAGACGGCTTCAACTTTTTTCGAGCCATTCGACAGCGCCGCATCCACGTCGCCGTCGTTGCGTACGCGCTTGCCCGGTTTTGTCGCCGCGCTACGCAGGGCCTGCCGCATCTGCTCGCTCGACTCCGAAGCCGCGGCACCGCGGTCCCATGTGATCTGTAGTGCGTCGCGGCCTTTCATTGCGGACCAGGTAGAATCGGCCACGACGACGACTCCTCCGGCGGTGAACTTGTCCGCGCCGAAGGCGGGAATTTCAAACACATCGAGCACTCCCGGCACTGCCTTCGCTTTGGCTGCATCGAAGTGCGCCGGCTTGCCGCCAAATGTGGGACAGCGCGCCACCACCGCAAACACCATCCCGGGCACGCGCACGTCAATTCCAAACTTCGCGCTGCCATTTACCTTCGACGGAATATCGACGCGCGGCGTCGCGTGGCCGATCAAGGTGAAATCCGCTTCGTCTTTCAGTTTCACTTTTTGCTGATCGGGCAGAGGCAATTTCCGCGCAGCCTCAACCAGTTCCCCGTAGGTGGCCTTGCGATCGGAGTTTTTGTGCAACACGGTTCCGTTTTTCGTTTCACATTCAGCCGGAGTAACACTCCATTGCGCCGCGGCCGCTGTGATCATCAGCAGGCGCACGGTTGCACCCGCGCGCCGGAGCGGCATGAAACCTTCCATCGTGCTGCCGCTTCCGCCGGTTCCCATGTGTGTGTAAATATCCGGGCGAGTCTCGGCTTGCTCCACGCTCACTGACTTGAAGTCAACATCCGCTTCTTCCGCCAGGAGCATCGCGAGTCCCGTCTTGATTCCCTGCCCCATTTCCGATTTGGCGACGATCAGCGTGATGTGCCCGTCGGGCTTCACGTGCACGTAGGCGTCAAAGGGATTGGGCGCAGGCTTCTTCGCGCCCGGGTCGGATTCCTGCGCGCTGCAGTAGCGATTCCGAAAAGCGCACGCCAATGACCAAGGCTGCGGCCCCGGCCGTTCCTGTCAGCACGAATTGTCGGCGGCTGATGTTCATGGTCATGCTCCCTTCTCGGCGCTCGCACGATGAATCGCGCGGCGGATTCGCTGATACATGCCGCAGCGACATAAATTTCCACCCATCGCCGCGTCGATCTGCTCGTCGGTCGGCTTAGGAGTTTTGTCCAGCAGCGCCGACGCCGACATAATTTGTCCCGGCTGGCAATATCCGCATTGCGGCACCTGCTCGGCGATCCACGCACGTTGTACGGGATGCGAGTTATCGACCGACAATCCCTCGATGGTCGTCACTTTCTTCGCGCCCACCGATGAAATCGGAGTCTGGCAGGCGCGCACTGCCTCGCCGTCGAGATGAACCGTGCACGCTCCGCACAAGCCCATTCCGCAGCCATACTTCGTGCCCGTCAGGCTAAGTTTGTCGCGCAGAACCCACAACAGAGGCGTGTCGGAAGCGACGTCCACCTCGTGTGGACTGTTATTGATCAGCAAATGAATCGCAGCCATGGAAAACTCCAGGACCGGAGATTGTTGGGTTAGACGAGGCTATCTCAACAAGGTTGGCATGTGCAAGGATCGTGCCGTTTTCGTATGCGCCGTTTTCGTAAATCTCGTAGAGACGTAGCTCGCTATCTCTCTCTCTCGGCTGCGTCTCCTTGCGCCCCGGCGCGAGTACCTCCGCCGGCTAGTTTTCGGGCTTCTTCATCTCCTCTGCGGCTGCTTCCGCACCCGGCATCACATTTTTCAGAGGCGCCTTCAGCTGCTCTTCCAGTTCCGGGCGCGGCAACGGCTTTCGCGGAAGCATCTGGTCCCGCATCGCCGTGTTGTAGACGAAGATCGCTTCCACGACCGCTGCCTGCGCCAAGTCATCGGGCTGCAGCCGCTCGTAGGTATCCATGTTGGAGTGGTGGGTGCGCGATCCATAGTCGAGCATGTCCTGAATGAACTGAAACCCCGGCACGCCAACGGAGTCGAAGGCCTCGTGATCGGTGCCGCCTGTATTCCTCATGGTCAGCGTGGTTACGCCCAGGTCCTGCAAAGGCGCGATCCACTGCTGAAATATCGGTGCGACCGCGGGATTTTCCTGCAAATAAATACCGCGAATTTTTCCTGAGCCATTGTCGACGTTGAAGTATCCCGAGATTTTCTGCTGGTCGGGTTTCAACTGCACTGCGCCGGAAGGTTTGCGCAGGAAATCAGGAAGTTTCATCTGATCCGGCTCAGTCGAAAGCGGTACGTATCCAAAATGCTGCTTCACGTATCCATAGGAACCGAACTCTCCCTGCTCCTCGCCGGTCCACAGGCCGACGCGGATAGTGCGCCGGGGTTGCACGTGCAACGCGTTCAGAATGCGCATGACTTCCATCGCCACCACGGTGCCCGCTCCGTTGTCGGTGGCACCGGTCGCAGAGGCCCACGAATCGAGATGGCCGCCGACCATCACCACTTCATCTTTCAGCTTGGGGTCGGTGCCGGGTATTTCCGCAATCGTATCGAAGCCATGCTCGTGATCGCCGGTAAATTCTGTTTCCACATCCATCTCGACGGTGACCGGAACGTTGGCCTTGAGCAATCGGTACACGCGTCCATAATTTTCAATGGCCATCACCACGATCGGCAGTTGCTCGGCGTGCTCGCGCTGGTAGGTAAACCAACCCATGCCGCTGCCGCCGTCGTCGAAAATTGTTCCGCCTGATCCGCCGTTATTGCGGCCATCGCGGCTGGGAATCACAATTCCGGCGGCGTGCTCCGCCGTAAGAAATTTTCCCGCCTGCTCACGGAATTCCAGCCGCTTAATAAAATCCTGGAACCCGTGCTCGGGTTCTCCCACGTGCACGGGAAATTCGGCGGTTTGTTTCAGGTTAGCGTCGTCCCTGCGCTCGAATAAAGGCTTGTCGACGGGTTTCACGTCGCGCATGTCGCCGAAGAAAACTATTTTCCCGGCCAGTTTGCCTTTGTACTTTTCCAGATCCTTCTCGTCTTTCGCATTCACCCAAATCGCGCGTCCACTGATGGGCCCTTTGCTCGCCGGCGACCAGGGCAGCGCCTGCGCGATGAAAACCGCTGTGTCGGGCGACGACATTCGCACCCAGGTGTTTAGTTGCCGCCAACCCATGCCAAACTCGCCCCAATCTTCGAGATGCGCGTTAACGCAGCCCATGGCAGTGAATTGATCGCGCGTCCACACATTGGCGCGCTTCAAGTTTGGAGAGCCGGTAAGCCGCGGACCAATGCCATCCGCCAGCGCGGAAGCAAACTCCATGACGTGCGAGTGCTCAAGACCCTCGTCGCGTATGCGTTGATACATCGTGAAATCAAGATTCTCGGTTGCAGGCTGAGGCATCTCGTAGGAAGGCTTACTCGCCTCCTCGTTTTTTGAGTCTTTGGACTTCTTATCGGCCGCGGACGCGGTCAAACTAAGGCACAAGAGAATCGCGAAAGCGGTCGACAGAAATTTATGCGATGACATTTCTTTTCTCTCCATGAATTTGGCGAAAACCTCTCTATGTGCAGGCGATCGCCGTCGCCGGACTTTTTTCGCGGCGTTCGGAAAGCGCAAACTGGGCTGCCGCAGGGTATCGTACAACATTCGATCTTCCGGCGCGCACGCCCTCAACCGGCGTGAATCGCACCCTATCTTCAGCCATCGAAAGGATTAACGCGGACGATATTTTCGGGTTCACCTCGTTTATCGATCCTGTTATGATGGTGAAATTGGTAGTGCTTTTTTTTGCAGTCTGCCCTTTAGCCACCTAGCTTTTTTTGCTGCCTGACCTTAGGGTGAAATCATGGGGACTAACTCTTTGTCGTTGTCGGCGCGAATCCATGCAAGCACTTTTCTGCGCTACGTCCTCGCGACCACCTCGGTTCTGATCGCTCTTATTCTTGGCGCCGCCCTGCGTGGCTTAGCCGGGGAGTCTGCAGTTTTCGTAGTCCTGTTGCCGGCAATCGCATTTTCCGCCTGGTACTGCGGAATTGGCCCATCCATTCTCGCGATCACACTGGGCCTGGCTGGCGGGCTGTATGGACCTTTGACGACCCTACACTCTTTCAGTGTTCCCACAGTTGCCCAGTCAGTTCTGTTGCTGACTTTGTTATGCGGCTCGCTCGTCGTCCTGGCCCTGGCGGAAAGCCGTCGCCGACAAAATGAGAAGTTGCTCCAGGCCCAGGGGGAACTCGAGGGTCGCGTGCAGGAGCGAACGGCAGACCTGGACGCAGCCAATCAGAATTTGCGCAACCTGTCGGCTCGGCTGCTGCAATTGCAGGATGATGAAAGACGCCGCATCGCGCGCGAACTGCACGACAGTGTAGGACAGTTGCTGGCGGCTCTGAGCATGAACCTGTCGACGGTGCGCGGCGACATCGAGCGGCTGACCAAAACCGCTAATGCTCTGGCCGACAGCGAAAACCTGGTTCATGAAATGACCTCCGAGGTGCGCACGATTTCACACTTGCTGCATCCGCCGTTGCTCGACGAAGCGGGCTTGTCCTCCGCCCTTCGCTGGTATGTGGATGGCTTCGCGCTGCGCAGCAAAATCAGAGTCGACCTCGATCTTCCCGGAGGATTTCGGCCGCCTGCCGCGAGAGTCGGAGACTGCGATTTTTCGCGTGGTTCAGGAATGCCTCACCAATATCCATCGCCATTCTGGAAGTCCCGTCGCCAAGATTCGCCTGCGTCAGCGCGATCAGGATGTGATGGTCGAGGTCGCGGACAAGGGTAAAGGTATTCCGCTCGATAAGCAGGAAGAAATGGCCGCTTCCGGCACGCCCGGAGTGGGAATTCGCGGCATGCGCGAAAGGATTCGCCAGCTCGGTGGGTCGCTGGACATGAACTCCAACAGCACGGGCACAATCGTCGTGGTGCGCTTGCCGGTCGGCGACGGTTTGCCGACAGCATCTCCCGTAGAGGTCAGTGACCCTTCACCGGCAGCTGCCTGAGTCGGAATTTTCAGGGCGATTCCGCTTTTGACGGCTCGTTTTACGCCTGTTAAACTGCTAGTTTATCCAGCCTACTGTATATAACCAGAAGGGAAGTACGTGCGCGCAGAAACCCGCCATCAACTGAAACAGGATGCCTTCAGCCGCGTCACCTTTGACGCCGCGGAAAAAACCGCCGATTGGACCGTCGCCCACCGCACAACTTTAATCGTATCCGTAGTCGCGCTCGCCATTGTCGTTGCCGCGGTTGTTGGCGGATGGTACTACCTGAGCGCGCAGGATGAAAAAGCCAGCTTCGACCTGGCGCAGGCGGTTCGTACCATGGACACGCAACTGCGCCCCGAAGGAACGCCTGCCCAGCCTGACGTTCCTAGCTTTACGTCGGCCAAAGAGCGCGCGCAGGCCGCGCAGAAACAGTTTCAGGCGATCGTCGACAAGTATCCCCACACCCGCACGGCCGATATGGCGCATTACTTTCTGGGCGTGACCGCGGCCAGTTTGTCCGACAATGCCGCTGCCGAGCGCAACTTCAAGCAGGTCGCCTCCGCTGGCAACCGTGAGGTCGCGGCCGTAGCCAAGTCTGCTCTCGCCTCGCTCTACGGACAGACCAACCGCACCAAAGAGGCCGCTGCGCTCTATCAGGAATTGATCAACAAACCGACCGCGTCGGTCGGCAAGGTAACGGCGCAATTGCAGTTGGCCGAGCTCTATCAGAATTCCAGCCAGCCGCTCGACGCCAAGCGAATCTACGAGCAAATTAAAAAAGAAAATCCCGGCGCCGAGGCAGGACAGCTCGCCACCCAGAAATTGGCCGAACTGAAGTAGGATTCCGAGGACCGCGGATTGGTTGAGCCGGTTCCCATTCCACTTTTTCCTCAGGTTAGATACCATGTTGGGCAGTCCCGGTATTCCAACTGAACTTACATGGCAGACATCACACTCCGCGTTAACGGCAGTGACAAGAAAGTCAGCGTCTCTCCGGAGACTCCGCTCCTCTGGGTTCTGCGCGATACGCTGGAACTCACTGGAACTAAATTCGGCTGCGGCGCGGGATTGTGTGGCGCCTGCACCGTCCACGTCGATGGCAACCCGATTCGTTCCTGCTCGACCCCGGTGTCGCAGGCTGCGGGCAAAAGCGTAACCACCATTGAGGGCCTGGGCGCCAACGGTCTGCACGTGCTGCAGCAAGCCTGGATCGCCGAAGAAGTGCCGCAATGCGGCTACTGCCAGACCGGGCAGATCATGTCGGCCGCGGCACTGCTGGCGAAGACACCGAATCCCACGGACGAGCAGATCACCCAAGCCATGAATGGCAACCTGTGCCGCTGCGGAACCTATGAACGAATTCGCAAAGCGGTGCATCGCGCCGCCGGCACTGGCAGTGGAGGCTCGCGATGAGCCCACTTTCGCGCCGCGAATTCGTCGCTGCAGGAGTCGCGGCCGGGGCCGGACTGGTCATCGGTTTCTATCTCCCGCATAAATCGGCTTCGCAGGCGGAAAGTTTTTCGCCCAACGCCTATCTGCGCATCACGCCTGACAACAAAATTACGATCGTGGTGGCGCGCTCCGAGATGGGACAGGGCGTGCGCACTGCGCTGCCCATGATCCTCGCCGAGGAACTCGAAGCCGACTGGAAGCAGATCGCCATCGAGCAGGCGGGCGCCAGCACGCTCTTCGGCGATCAGACGACTGGTGGCAGCGCCAGCATTCGCACGACGTGGGATCCAATGCGCAAAGCCGGGGCTGCCGCACGCGAGATGCTGATCTCCGCCGCCGCTCTGACGTGGAACGTTCCGCGATCCACCTGCACCGCCGAGAACAGCCACATCAAGCACGCCGCCACCAACCGGATTCTGACTTACGGCGAACTCGCCAGCAAAGCCGCCACCCTTCCGATTCCGACCGACGTCCCGCTGAAGCAGAGCAAAGACTACAAAATCGTCGGGCAACGCTTCGCGCGCGTGGATACTCCCGACAAAGTAAAAGGCGAAGCGATCTTCGGTCTCGACTACCGCATGCCGGGAATGAAGTTCGCCGTGCTATCGCGGTGTCCCACGATTGCCGGAAAAGTCTCGGCATTTGACGACAAGGAATCGAAAAAGATTTCCGGCGTGAGTTACGTCGGGAAAATTGGCGACTCCGCCGTCGCCGTGGTCGCCGACAGTGTTTGGGGAGCGATGGAAGGCCGCCGCGTACTCAACGTCACATGGGACGATGGCCCGAACAAAGATCTGAATAGTGCCGCCGTCACTGCGTCTCTGAAACAAGGTGCGTCGAAAAAAGGCGTGAACCTCTATGCGGCAGGAGAGGCAGCGAAGGCCGGCGGGCGCCACATCTCTGCCGAATACGAATTGCCATTCATGGCCCATGCGCCCATGGAACCGGGAAATTGCACGGCGCACTATCAGGGCGCAACCTGCGAATTATGGGCGCCCACGCAGGTTCCGCAGGACTGCCGCGACTCCGTGGCCACAGCCATCGGGCTCGACCCGGATCAAGTGAAAGTTCACGTCACGCTCATGGGCGGAGGCTTTGGCCGGCGCCTGGAACACGACTACGCCGTGGAAGCCGCGCTGGTTTCGAAGGCAATCAATGCCCCGGTGAAAGTGGTCTGGACGCGCGAAGACGACATGCGTTTTTCCACCTACCGTCCGGCGAGCTTGCATCAACTTACGGCGACGCTCGATGGGTCAGGATTTCCGGCCGCGCTCACCCATCGCATCATCGCTCCGTCGATCAGCGGGCAAAAAGGGCAACCGACGCCGGGAGGCGTGGATCCCGATCTGCCCGACGAAGCTGGCCCGGTCTATGGGATACCTAACTACACGATCGAATATGTGCTGACCGAAACCCCCGTGCCGCTGGGCTGGATGCGTTCGGTCTACGCGCTGCAGGCGGCGTTTGCGCTGGAGAGCTTCATCGACGAACTTGCCGTCGCCGCGGGCAAAGACCCGCTGCAGTATCGACTGCATCTGCTGGCGAAAGATCAGGACTTGCCTTATTTCACAACCACCTGGAAAACGGCCCGCATGCGCGGCGTGCTGCAACTTGCCGCTGAAAAAGCCGGATGGAACCAGCCTCTTCCGGCAGGCCACTATCGCGGAGTCGCCTGCTTCGGCTGCTTTTCTTCCTACATGGCCGAGGTGGTCGAGATCACTATGGAGAACGATCAACCGCGTGTGCATCGCGTGGTCGCGGTGGTCGACTGCGGCCAGGTCGTAAATCCAAGCATCCTCGAACAGCAAATTCAGGGCGGCATCGTTTACGGGCTTGGCAATGCTCTGCGCGCCAGGATCACCATCGAGAAAGGCCGCGTGGTCCAGGGAAACTTCGACGACTACGCTCCCGTGCGCATGGAAGACACTCCAAGTGTTGAGGTCTATTACGTTCCCAGCGCCGAGGTTCCGACGGGCATCGGTGAACCGTCGGTGCCGCCGCTCGCTCCCGCGCTGTGCAACGCAATCTACGCGGCCACGAAAAAAAGAATTCGGAAGCTGCCGATTCTCAGCTAGGATTCGACACACCGAGCCTTTAGGGACGCAAGTAACGAATTTTCCCCGGAACTCAGAGCTCGCGGCCGGTGTCTAATTCACCAATTCAGTTCTGTCTCTGCGCCTGGGGCCTTCGTCGCGAGGTAGTCCATGCTCGAAGCCGTTCACCTGACGAAGCGTTACGCCTCGTTGCCCGCGGTGCAGGATCTCTCGTTCACATTGCGACCCGGAGAAGTACTCGGATGCCTTGGCCCGAATGGCTCCGGCAAAAGTACGACCGTGAAGATGCTCACCGGCTTGTTGCAGCCGACGCGTGGCGTGGTGCAGTTCGACGGCCACAATATTCAAGACGACTTGGCTGGCTATCGCAAACTCCTGGGCTACGTTCCCGAAGAACCCCTTCTCTATCCCTACCTGACCGGCTGGGAATATCTGGAGTTGATCGCGACCCTGCGCGGGATGAACCGCTTTGATCTCGAAACCCGGATTAACTCTTTGCTTGAGCTCTTCTCCCTGCATTCTGTCCGGCACGCTGCGATTGGTTCCTATTCGAAGGGCATGCGGCAGCGCATTCTGCTGATCGCCGCGATCATGGATGACCCTGAGGTCTTCATTTTTGACGAGCCGCTGTCGGGACTGGACGTCACTTCCGCGCTGATCTTCAAAAATCTGGTGCAGGCGCTCGGGCAGCAGGGCAAGCTTGTCTTCTATTGCTCACATGTGCTGGAGGTCGTGGAAAAAGTTTGCACCGACGTCCTGATCCTGAGGAAAGGCGTCGTGATCGCGCAGGACTCCGTAGCTAACATTGGCCAGATTCTCGGGCAGTCGCTGGAGAATACATTTCTGCATCTGGTTGACGATGTCGACACCCTGAAAGTGGCGCAGGACATCGTCACCGTCATGAAAAAGAAGGCCGCATGATCCGCGACGCGATGGCTGCGGTTTTCCGCGAATATCAGGAGCGAAGCGAGCGGCCTTTTTGGCGGATGGTTCAACTCTTCGTCGCTCGCATCTTCCGCGGCGGCGGAGACTCGGACGCCGAGGGCCTCGATCTTGGCGTCGGGTTGGTGCTCACGCTGCTGGCCATGCCCGGGGGATTCGTTTCCCTGCTCTTGCTCAACAAATATGGAACTCTGCTGCAATGGCTGCGCGGAATTCCCAATGTTGATCCCTTGCTGATCACGCTTCCTGACGAGTATTTCTTCATCGTACTTTCCATGACGGTGACTGGCGCGGTCGCGGTTTGGCGATGGGATGCGATCTTTCCCGACCGGCGCGACTACATGAATCTGGTTCCACTGCCCATTTCCACTCGCAGCATTTTTCTCGCAAATCTCGTGGCAGTCGTATGCCTCGCTGGATTGATCGCGGTGGATGTGAATGCGGCCTCGTGCATCCTCTTCCCCGCAGTTGTAGAAGCGACGCAAAAATCGCTTCTATTTTTTGTTAGGTTCGGCCTCGTCCACACCCTCGTTGTCATGCTGGCCAGCGTTTTCGCATTTTTTGCCGTGTTCTCCCTCTTGGGAGTTTTGATGGCGGTCTTGCCTGCTCGCGCCTTCCGGCGCGTCTCCACCTACGTTCGCGGCATTGTGGTTATTTACCTGGTCGCGATTCTGTGCACCAGTTTCGCGGTTCCAGATTTGTTGCGTCGTCTGAAAGGGTCGGCGCCGGTGTGGACGATGCTGACGCCCTCCTGCTGGTTTCTGGGCCTATGCCAATCCTTGAACGGCCGCGCGGGCCCGGCGCTTATGCAGTTATCGAGAATCGCCTTTCCAGGGTTCGCGCTGGTTGCGGCCCTCGCACTCTGCGCCTATGCGGTGAGCTATCGCCGCTACTTCGTGCGCATTGCCGAGACCACCGAAGTAACCGACACAGCCCGCACTTCGCAGATATCTTTCTGGGGAGTTCTGCTCGATCGACTGGCGCTGAGAACGCAATTTGAAAAAGGATGCTTTAGGTTTGTGTGCAAGACTCTTGTCCGCAGCGAACCGCATCGTCTGGTTCTGACGGCCGTGGGAGGGCTGGGAGTGGTCCTCGCTTCTCAGGCGCTGATGGGCGCCTATGAAGGCGCGAGCAGTCTTCGCGCGGCTGCCCTGTCGACCGGCGCACTCTCCATTCCGTTTATCGTGAGCTTCCTGGCGATTGTTGGCCTTCGCTTGGTGTTCGATATCCCTGTCGAGTTGCGCGCCAACTGGATCTTTCAGCTGATGCTCGATGAAGATGGGCAAGCATGCGAACGGCTGGCGAGAAAAGTAATTCTGATTCTGGTGCTGCCTCCGCTGCTGCTCATCGCATTCCCGGCGTATGTTTACCTCGAAGGCTGGATGATCGCGGGCCTTCACACGATGCTGGTGGTTGTCTGGGCCGTGTTGTTGACGAATATCGTGCTCGTCCGATTTCGCAAACTCCCGTTCACCTGCACGCTCCCGCTTTTCAAGCAGCATTCCATCGTCACGTTTCTGTCGTGCTGTTTCGGCTTTCTTATCTATGCGGTCTCGACGCCCGAGTTCGAGTCGTCGGCTCTGGTGGAACCCTTGCGAATGCTCAGCCTCGTGCCCGTCGCGGCTGTGGCCTGGTTTGTCCCGCACCACCTGGCGAAAAGTGCGATGGATATTGAGAGAAAACTGATTTTCGAGGAAGCACCCACGCAAACAATTGAGATGCTGCGCCTGAGCGACTAAGGCGTCGCGGGGTGATAGCCGTGAGTGGGGGCCGATGGATACGCTCACACTGCGCCCAGCCATTTGACCGGCAGATGCGCCGCGAGAGCGTTGGCGAGACGCTCGTCGGCGGTGATCAGTTCGGTCTTGGACTCGACGGCTAAAGCGACGTAGAGGCAATCGTAAGTTGACCGATCGTAAGCGAATGCAATTCTCAAAGCCTCGGCAAGCAAAATGCGGGACGGCACGGTGGGAAAATCTCGAGCCCGCATGTCGGCGGCTACAGCCTCGGCCTGATCCCGTGGCCATCTGCGCTGACGTGCGCCTTTCCATAAAACGTTCCCGACTTCGGCCCAAAAAACATCGGGAACGATGAACTCGACTTCCGCATCGATGTAACGCCTCAACAAACGCACCGACTCGTCCGTCAGGGGTTCACGCGCAAACGGCATCGCCCACTTGATGGCAACGCTGGCGTCCAGAACCAATTGCTTCAACGCTCGCGGTCCTCGCGAATCATTTCTTCGGCGGATGGAAATGGTCCGGGAGTGAGAGCAGGTTTGGACCGCAGCTCGGACATCCGGTCGTAGAATTCACGGCGTCGTTTCAACTCCGCTTCCGTCGGAACGAACTGCTGCAAAAGTGAGATGACCTCGGCTGCAATGGACGTACGGTTTCCCCGAGCGCGTTTCCGCAAGGCCTTATAGATATCGTCAGGAACATTCTCGACATAGAGCGTCGCCATAGTCCTCTCCTAGGGAAAGTCTAGCACTTCCATATACCGTTGCAAAGCTCCATTTCCTTGACACTCCTGGCTGACAAGCTTTATCCTAAGTCTTGCTCCTTGCGGTACTTACGCCTCTTGGCGTGCTTCCGCGGGCTGGTTTTCGGCAGATTGCCGCGGAGGTTTCCCGATGTTTCTCGACATTCATGAATTGGAACGCCAGCCTCTGGATTTTGAGGAGGAGTTCCAGCCCGGAGTGCATCGATCTGGGCGGCGAAGCCCAGCAGCGAACTCCGCTGAAAGCTTCGGGACACGCCGAGATCGTCGAAGAGCATCACGGCAAGCATCAGATCATTCAGGACATTCGCCTGCGCGGACGGCTGACGGCGGGCCTGGAACTGGAATGTGCTCGCTGCATTGAACCGGTCGCGCAGGACATAACGCGGGAGTTCGAGTTGCTCTACCGCCCGCTGGGCGCCGATGCCGGCCGCGACGAGCTTTCGGTGACCGACGCCGAGGCCGAAATCGGCTATTATCAAGGAGACGGAATTCTGCTGGAAGATGTTTTGCGCGAGCAGGTGCTGCTGGCTTTGCCTTTGAAAGTCACCTGCCGCGATGATTGCAAAGGCTTGTGCGCGCATTGCGGCAAGAATTTGAACGAAGAACCGTGCTCCTGTTCGACCACGATCGAGGATCCGCGCTGGACGGCGTTGCGAGAGATTCGCAGCAAGCTGGAACACTAGAAAGCTGTCAGCTATCAGCTGTCAGTCAGCTCCTGATCGCGTCCGTCCGAATTTTGATTTCTAGCGGCGTCAGTTCGATGACGCAAGCATTCAGATTTGAAAAGCTGAAAGCTGACGGCTGAGAGCTGACAGCTTCTTAGCGAAAGGAATTTTAACCATGCCTAATCCAAAACGGCGACACTCCCAGAAACGCACCTCCACCCGGCGCGCCCACGACGCACTCAAAGCCCACAGTCTGTCCGAGTGCCCCAACTGTCACGAGAAGAAAATGCCGCATCGCGCCTGCCCCAAGTGCGGTTACTATAAGGGACGCGAAGTCCTCGACGTTAAAGAAGCCAGCTAGCTCAACAACACCATGCCTAGCGTGATCGCGCTGGATGCGATGGGTTCGGACCGCGCTCCCAAGCCTGAGATTGAAGGCGCCATACAAGCGGCGCGCCAATACGGCGTTGCGGGTGCTGCTGGTCGGCCCGGAAACCGTGATCAAGGCGGAACTGGATCGCCATCCCGCGGCCGCGCGCCTGCCCATCGAAATCGTCCACGCCAGCGAATTCATCACCATGGAAGACAAAGTGGAGGCGGTTCGCGCCAAGCGCGACTCCTCCATGCGGGTTGGCTTGCGCATGGTGCGCGAGGGACAGGCTGCGGGCTTCGTTACCGCCGGCAACACCGGCGCCGCCATGGCCACGGCAAAAGTCGTGCTGGGCGCGGTTCCGGGCGTCGATCGTCCCGCGCTGGCCGCGGTCTTCCCCACCGCCCCGGGAAACCCTGCGATGCTGCTCGACGTCGGCGCGAACGTCGATTGCACGCCGCAGAATCTCGAACAGTTCGCCGTGATGGGCGACATTTATTTTCGCGCCATGTTCGGAAAGAAAGCCGGCAGCGCCGGGCCGCGCGTCGGGCTTGCTTTCCATCGGCGAAGAGGAAACCAAGGGCAACGAACTCACGCGCCAAAGCTTTCCAGTTGCTTAAGCAGCTTCCGCTGAATTTTGTGGGCAACGTGGAAGGCCGCGATCTTTACAACGGACAGGTCGACGTGATCGTGGCCGACGGATTTGTCGGCAACGTTGCGCTGAAGATTTCCGAGGGCGTGGCCAACCTGGTGCGCACCGCCTTGAAGGAATCGCTGAAGGCCACCATCACGCGGCAAGTGGGCGCGTTGCTCTCGCGCAGCGCCTTCACCGATTTCAAGAAGCGCCTTGACCACACCGAATACGGTGGCGCGCCGCTGCTGGGCGTGAAGGGCGCATGCATCATTACGCACGGTTCGTCGAACGCGAATGCGATCAAGAATGCGGTGCGGGTGGCGGCAGAATTTTCCGAGCGCGGGATCAACGGATCGATTGAACGCGGCTTGGCCGCAGTACGGCCGGCGCACGCTGAAATCGGTTAATTGGAGAATGTGGTAATTGTAATTTGCAACAATTGACCTGGGTTTCAAAATTACACAACTACCAAATTTCCCAATTACTCAATTCTTCCATGACTGAAAACACCATCGCACTGTTGTTCCCCGGCCAGGGCTCGCAGGCAGTCGGCATGGGCAAAGAACTGGCCGAGAAATATCCTGTCGCCCGCCAGACTTTCGAAGAGGCCGACGACGCTCTCGGCTACAAGCTCTCCACCATCTGCTTCGAGGGACCGGAGGACCAGCTTCGCTTAACCGAGATCACGCAGCCGGCGATTCTGACTGTCTCGGTGGCGGCGTTGCGCGTTTTGGAAACGCGCATGCCCAAGCCGAGCTACGTCGCGGGACACAGCCTCGGCGAATATTCCGCGCACGTCGCGGCCGGCACCTTCAACTTCGCGGACGCCGTCGCGCACCGTGCGCAATCGCGGCAAATACATGCAGGAAGCGGTTCCGGTAGGAGTGGGCGCCATGGCCGCCATTCTCGGCATGGAGTCCCGAGAAACGTATCGGCCGTGTGCCACGACGCAGCGCAGGGAGAAGTCTGCGAACCGGCCAACATCAATTCGCCGGAACAGATTGTCATCTCAGGAAACACAGCAGCCGTCGAGCGGGCCGCGAAACTTGCGGACGAGCGTGGCGCCAAGCGCGCCAAACTGCTTGCCGGTCAGCGCTCCCTTCCATTGTTCGCTGATGAAGCCGGCACAAGACCGCCTGGAACACGATCTCAATGTCCTCAAGATGCAGAAGCCCGTCTATCCCGTCGCCTGCAATGTGGAAGCCGAACTCGTGATCGACGATTTACGCGCCCGCGACACGCTACTGCGGCAGGTCACAGGATCGGTAAAGTGGGATCCGTGCATACGCCTGCTGATCGCGCAAGGCGTGCAAACATTTATCGAAGTTGGACCGGGAAAAGTGCTGTGCGGGCTGATGCGGCAGATCGATCGCTCGAAGACTTGCCTGAATGTCAGCGACGACGCCAGCCTAACGAAAACCCTGGACGCGCTCGCTCAGTCCCCTGCGTAAAGTGTGGAGCGGGCACTCCTGCCCGCTTGCCGGCCGCGCGCCCAGAACCTTGCGGGAAAGAATGCCCGCACCACACGAAGACATTACCGAAAAATCAGCTCGCACGGCGGATAGCTTAACGTGTGGTCCGATTTCTCCACCCACACCTGCGCATGTTCGGCGCGGTCGTTGACGATCACATCCACAACCACACCCGTGCCGCCGCCGGGACAGTTGCTCGCGCCGTAGACTTTCTGGGTTTTGATGAGCCCCCACTCCCCGCCCGGACCCCAGTCGGTATAAAACTCGTTGAACGGATACTTCGGATACTGCGCGGGATGCTGCTGCCACTGCGGATCGTGCATCCAGATCCCGTAGGCGGTCTTGTAATCCTGCTTCTGCAGCGCGTCGAAGAACTTGCCCGCGATATGTTCATACGGCCAATAGCGGAACCACCAGCCTAAGGCTAGAACTACCAGCAGTATCGCAACCGCGGAGATGATTCGCATGCGGCGTTTCCGCGGCTTTTCGGGATCGTATTCCTGAGCGTCCAGTAGCGTCATACCTCTCTAGCATAACGGACACGACGGACATGTGAAAAGTTCCCTGAGAATTGAGCGAATGTGCGATCGGGTGATTGCGCGATTTGATGGCAGTTCCGCGGTTTTTCAATCACCCAATGGCAAAATCACCCAATCGCTCAATTTTCTACAGAGTTCGCTTGAATAACGGAATCGCAATTCCTAGTGTGATCGCCCCGAAGAGCGAGAGGAAAAGCATGTCGGGCCAGACAGCCGAGAGCGTGGTTTCTTTCAGCAGCAAACATTTGAAGCCGTCCACTGCGTAGGTGAACGGGTCACACTTGGCGATAAAGCGCAACCAGGGCGGAAACGCCTGGATGGGATAAACCGACCCGCTGGGAAAAAATAGGAGAGTATTGAGAATGCCAAACATCGCCCGCGGCACCAGTGGATCTTCAATCCGCACCATCAGCAGAAACATCATGGTATTGAATGCCAGCGAGGTCAGCACGATCATGATGAGCAAGCCGATGTCTGTCACCGGATTGAAAATTGTGCCGACGCCCGCCAGCAGCGAGCCGATCACCACGATGATCACGCCCGTCATGACGGCTTTAATCGAGCCCGCAAGATTCAAGCCCAGCACCAGTTCGAGCTTGGTGATGGGCGTGACCAGGTAGCCCTCGTGCACGCCTCGCGCTTTGTCGTCGATATAGAGCATGCCCCCGCCGATCATCACCGACACAAACATGGCCAGCGCCAGCGACCCGGGCAGCAGAAACTTCATGTATTCGATGTAGGGATAAAGTTCGACGATGTCGAGCGCGGTTTGCTGCAGGATGCGCGGCGAGACGGTTGGCTGGTTGAGCGAGTTGGTCAGGTCCGAAAGCTCGGATTCAACCGCCGAACTCATGAAGTTGTCGCTATTGTCCACAACCAGCGCGATGCGCGGATGATTTTCCTCATACACGCGCCGCGAAAACTGCGGTGGAATAATGACCGCGCCCTCCAGTTTCCCATTCCGCACATCTTCCATCGCCTGCCTGTCGCTGTCGTAATAGATGGGAACGAAGGTGCGGATATTCGCACGCACCGAGTCGAATGCCTCGCGCACGCGCAACGCCTGGGGGCCACCGTCCTGATCGACGATGGCAACCCGGGCATCGTGAATCTTCCCGCCGAATGCATTGCCCAGAATAATGAGCTGCACCAGCGGAAAAATCATCGAAGCCAGCATGAGCGCCGGCGAGCGGAAAAACTTCCGCATCTCGCGCTCGACAATGGCCATCATTCGTTCATACATTAGTCCTGAGTCGCAAGTCCTGAGCCCGCAATCGTCAGTCCTGAATCCCGTCGTTAGTCGTTAGTCGTTGGTCGTTGACAGCAAAACCGGTTGGCCAACGACCAACGACGAACGACCAACGACCGCGCTCATGGCTGCAAGCCCGGCCGCTGCGGCATCACAAACGCATAGGCTTTTTGCAGTTCGTCGCGCAGTTGCCGTCCCGTGTAATGCACGAACACGTCGTCCAGAGTCGTGTTCTGCACCGAGAGCGATTTCACCGGCACTTTGCTGTGCACCGCCATCTCAACCAGTTCGGTCGTGGTGCGCGAACCATTGCCGGTCAGCACGCGGTACATCCCGGCGCCTTCATGCTGCACGGAAGTGACCTCGTTGAGTGCATGCAGGCGCTGCTCCCAATCGGCCGGAGGATTCTCGAACTGCGCTTCGATCACGTTCGATCCCGGCACGCTCGCCTTCAGAGCCATGGGCGCGTCGAGCGCAACGAGTTTGCCGTGATCGACAATCGCGATGCGATCGCACAGCCGGTCGGCTTCATCCATGTAGTGGGTCGTGATCAGAATGGTCAGCTGCCGGTGCTCCTTGATGTTTCCCAGCATCTCCCACACCGCCACACGGGACACGGGATCGAGTCCCGTCGTCGGCTCGTCCAGAAAAAAGATTCGCGGATGGTGCACCAGCCCGCGCGCAATTTCGAGCCGCCGCCGCATGCCGCCAGAGAGCGTCTTGGTTTGCGCATCGCGCCATTTCGTCAGATCCACTAGCTCCAATAGCTCGTCGATCGACTTCTTGCGCTCTTTCGCCGGCACGTCGTAGAGCTTCGCATAAATATTCATGTTCTCTTCGACGGTCAGATCGAGGTCGCTGGTCAGCGCCTGCGGAATCACGCCAATCATGCGCCGCGCCGCATTCGGCTCCTTGGAGACGTCGTGTCCGGCAATCGTGGCGTACCCGGAAGTAATCGGAATCAGCGTGGTCATCATGCGGATGAGCGTCGACTTCCCTGCGCCGTTCGGCCCGAGCAAGCCGAAGATTTCACCCTCAGTCACGCTGAAGGAAACGTCGTCGACCGCGGTGAAGTCGCCGTACTTCTTGACGATGTGCTCGAACTTCAATCGCCGACGGCGCCGAGGGATCGTAGATTGGCTTCTCCAATCCATGACCATTTGCAGGCTGCGCCGCCGCATCGCGTGCGTTGGGATTCATTTCCGCCATCATCGCTTCTCCGCCGTCGCGGCATTCTGCGTACCGCCGCCCTTCAGTTGTTCCGGCGATACCAGCACTTCCGCCGTCATGCCCGGCACATAAGCGCCTTTAGGGTTGTCCATGCGAACTTTCAGCACAATCGTCTTGATGTCGCGCTTGCGGCGGCTCACATCGCGCTGGGTCGCGAAGTCTCCTTCTACGCCCTTAAAGAACACTTTGCCGCTGGTCACGGTTCCGCCCGGCAAACGCACGCGCAGCACATCGCCGTAGCCGATGTGGTCGGCATAAGTTTCGGGAATCGCGACTCGCGCCCAGGTGTCGTTGAGATCGACAACAGTGACGATCGGTGCGCCGATGTTTACGACTTCTCCTTGCCGCGCTGCGCGCACCGAAACAGTCCCACTGACCGGAGCGTAAACGTTCGTATAACCCAATCGCACCGCCGCCTGATTCTTCATGGCCAGCGCATTTTTCAAGTCGGCTTGCGTCGAGGCCACGGTGCTCTTCGCGGCATTCGCCTGATGCGTGCGCGCGACGGCCGCGTTCAAGTCGGCCTGCGCTGCCCGAACCAGTTCCTGCTGCGCCTGCACCGTGGCCTGCGCTGCCTGCAAATTGGTCTCCGCCTGCACGCGTTCCTGATCGGATGTGATTCCCGCCTTGGCCAGTTCGATGGCGCGACGGCTGTCGCTCTCCGTACGATCCAGAGCCGCCTTAGCCTGCAGCAGTTGCGCCTTCGCGGATGACAGCTTGGCCTGCGCGTTCGCCACATCGCTCGAAGTGGAACCCGAGGTCGATTGTTCCGTATCCCGCATCTCGGTGACTTTATGCTGCAGACTGTCGATATTGGCCGTCGCCGCCGCCTCCTGCGCCTGCAATTCGGATGGATCAAGCACAGCGATTAAATCTCCTGCCTTCACTGGCGTGCCTTCATCGACCAGCAATTTCTGAATGCGGCCTTCAACCTGCGCGCTGACGATCACCTGGTTGGCGTCAACCGTGCCGATCAGTACCAGGTCGCGCGAGTGGTCAGTCGAAAGAAAATAGTAGGTCGCGGCAATGACAAAAATAATTCCGAGAAGAATGAAAAAGCGGTTACGCGCGCTCATGAGCGTGCTCCTTGCGTGGGGTTGCGTTCGGGCCGGAACAATGCGGCGGAGATGAAATCCAGCACCGCAGCGCGCCGCTCCGCGATCCGCTCCGGCCGTCAGCGGGTTGAATCCCACGATCTTCCGCATCATGGGGGCGCTGCTGAAATAAAAAACGATCATGGCGACCATCGAAGGCACAAAATGCGCCGGGTTGACCGGGCGGAACTCACCGTCCGCAATTCCTTTGCGCATCAATTCACCCACCCGGCCGAAGATCGGCTGAATATAGTTCTTGATCACTTTGTCAATATGTGGTGACTGGCCATCGCGGGCCCGCATCATTTCGCGCTGCATCAGTCTGGGATAAATCTGATTCGACGCGATGAAATCGAAATACGCTCCGGCATAAGCCAGCATCTTTTCGCGCGTCGGCAAGTCACCGTCGAGCACCCGGAAGACGGTCTGCTTCAGGCCCGAAAATGCTTCATCGAGCACCGCGCCGTAAAGCGTCTCTTTGTCCTTGAAGTAGTAATACAGCAGCGCTTTGTTTACCCGGGCTTCGCGGGCGATGGCGTCGGTGCGCGCCCCGGCAATACCGTTCTCGGCAAACTCTTTGGCTGCAGCCTTGAGGATGGCGGCTCGGCTTTCCTGGGGCTGTCCGCGCGAGCCCATGCGCGGCGCAGGTACATTTCGAGGATGGAACAGTCTCGCCATTAATTAACCAGTTAGTTAGATTATACACCCGGCGGTCAAGCCTGCTAACTGGCATCCGCATTAGCCGGATTTTACTCCGCGAGAAATCTTTGATTCGATGGCGAGTAGGTTGAGCCCTGCTCACGACAGCGGCCCATGAAGGCGCAATTGTCGTTCATGGAAGGACCGCTTTCACGATTTCCAACTCCTTGCGCGCAGCCTCTGCGGGGGGCCCCGCTGGTTCCTCTTTCAGGTACAACTCCAACTCCGCCAACGCCCCGGCTCTGTTCCTTTGCTGTTCAAATGCGCGCGCCGCCACCCGATGCGCAAAAGCGTGAGCCTTTCCCAGCAGGTGCGCCTTGCAGCCGGTCGCGATGGCTTCGTCGAAATGACCCTGCTGAAACTCCGCCCATGAGAGAAGAATCAGCGCCATCGAATCAGCCGGATCGAAGGTAGAAGCCTTGTCTAACGATGCTTCCGCCGCCGGAAAATCGCCTGCGGCCACGTTGAGTCTTCCAAGGTTGAGATAGGCCAGGGCAAAGTGATCGTTAAGACGGATGGCGTGCTCCAGCGATTCACGCTCTCGCACATGATCTCCCGTCCACGCGTAAAGCACGCCCAAATTGTTGTAGGCGCCTGCGTAATCGGGATAAATCGAGATGGCTTTGTTCAGCTTCTGAATCGCCCGGTCCAATTCTCGTTTGCCAATTAATTCGGAGGCTTTGTCGAATTCTTTGCGGGCTCGGCTGGGAATGCCCAAATCGGAGGTCGACACAAAGGCGTTGCGGTAGCCGCCAACGCCACGGCCCGGATCGTTTGGCCGCTCCACCCGGACATCGAACTCATTGATACCGGAGGATGTCACTTCGATCGTTCCTAGATCGGCGCTGGCAACTCCTGCACCGCTCAAACTCAATTGACAGGACCCAGCCTGCACGTTGAAACAGTTAACCTCGCAGCGTTCGTTCGTCCCGCCGTCGGCAACCCTAATACCGTGCCCCACGAGGCTTGAGCGCTCGGAAGCTTCACAGCCACCGTTCCGAGAGGTGACTCGCACTTGCTGGCCTATGTGGCTCGAATCGAATTGCGCCGCGGCAACCGAGGCTACAAACAAAACCACAACAGCAACAAACCTGCGACTCTTCATGGCAACCTCCCGAGCCGCTGTCAGGAACGCGCTTCATTGCTTGTCATCGAAGCACGAAGAGTCGTGTGACAACTTGCGGAGTGAGACGAGTACGCAGAAAATTCGGTAGCGCACGATTGCGCATTTCGAGTGAATTTCAAAATTATTTTTCTTGCGTTAAGCAATACGCGACTCACAGCGCGCCATTACGCAAATGTTGCGACGTTTGTTGAGCCTGTCGAGGGCACGAAGAAACAGAACACAAATAACAAAGCCGCTGAGACAGCGGCTTGAGGGGATTAGTTTTTTAGAGTGTTTCGCCTAGCGCGGTCAACTGTTACATCGTTCCGCCCGCAATCGAGGGCACCAGCAAGACTTCGTCGCCCTCCTGGAACGCGTAAGTCTGTCCGCCCAGAAAGCGAATGTCTTCTTCGTTCACGTAGATATTCAGAAAGCGCCGCACTTGCCCCTTGTCGTCGCGCAGATGCGGCTTCAGGTCGGGAAATTTTTCGTCGAGCACCGAAAACAGTTCTCCAAGATTCGACGCCGCGCAAGAGATCGAACCGACGCCAGCAGTGTGGCGCCGCAGTGCAGTCGGAATTTGTACCGTGATCGCCATATCTACGCTCCCATCGCTTCTGCGTTCGCCAGCACTCCCGGAATCTCCGCAGGACTCAGCGTCTGCTGCAGGTAGTGTTCGAACTCGGTCAACTTCGGGGCAATCGGACGCTCCGTCTGGTAAACGCCGGCGAGCGCATCGGTGGTCTTCAGGCCGTTGCCCGTGATGCACAGAACGGTCGTTTCTTCCGGCAGGATGCGGTCCTGCCGATACAATTTGCCGGCGCATCCGACGGTCACGCCGCCCGCGGTTTCGGTGAACACGCCTTCGGTTTCCGCCAGCAACTTGATCGAATCGATCACTTGCGGATCGCTGACATCCTCGCTCCATCCTCCGCTGCCCTTGATCACTTTGATCGCGTAGTGCCCGTCCGCAGGATTGCCAATGGCTAGCGAGCGCGCGATCGTCGAAGGCTTCTGTGGCTCAATCTCCGAACTGCCGGTCTTGACCGCAGTCGAAATCGGAGAGCAACCGGTAGCCTGTGCTCCGAAGAATTTCACTTCCTTGCCTTCGACCAGTCCGAGCTTCACCAATTCATCGAACGCTTTCTTGATCTTCACGATCAGCGAACCGCCAGCCATCGGGCAGACCACGTTATCCGGCAAGCGCCAGCCCAGTTGCTCGGCGATTTCGAATCCCACGGTCTTCGATCCCTCGGCGTAGTACGGCCGCAAGTTCACGTTGACGAAGCCCCAGCGATGCTCGTCGGCGATCTGCGAGCACAGGCGGTTGACCTGATCGTAGTTGCCGGCGATGCGCACCACTTTCGCGCCAAACACATTCGTGCCGAGAATTTTCGCGGGCTCCAGATCGGAAGGAATAAATATCCAAGCCTTCAGTCCTTCGCGCGCCGCGTGCGCGGCCACCGCGTTGGCCAGGTTTCCGGTGGAAGAGCACGACACCGTGTCGAATCCGAACGCCTTCGCCTGTGACAGAGCCACGGCCACCACACGGTCTTTGAAACTCAATGTCGGAAAACAGACGGCATCGTTCTTGATGTAGAGATTTTTCGCGGCGCCGGTGGTTCCACTCAACTGTTCAGCCAGACGTGGAGCCTGAAAGAGTGGAGTGAAACCGACCGGCAACCGCGCTTCATAGCCCTGGGGGAGGGGCAAAAGTTCGGAGTAGCGCCACATGTTCGGCGGCCGCTGGGAAATGCTCTCGCGACTAATCGAGCCCGCGCAGCGCGTCGTAGTCGTAGGCAACTTCCAGAGGAGAGAAACAGTCGTCGCAGATCGACCGGGGCTGGTTTCCCCATGTCCGTCCGCATTCCCGGCACCGCAGTTCGTAGTGAGACATTGCGCTACTCGCTTTCTTGAAGGTTTCAAAGCTACAAGGTTTCAATGTTTCAGAGTCGTCAAGGATCTTGCGCCGTCAGCGGCGACTTTGGAACCTTGAAACCTTGCCACGTTGAAACCTTGCTCTTCTGCGAATAGCTGAGGACGAGCCCGAAAAAGCGGCCTAAAAAGCAAAGGCCTCTTTTTCCAGGAAAAGGAAAAGAGGCTATCGGAAAGCGAAATACCAATACAGCGCGCTTGCCGAATCCCATGTTCCCTGTTTCCAGGAGAGAGTTGGCACCAAGCACCCGGGATATATGATCCCGGATCGGTTGCCGTGGCGTCACAGGGCTCGTCCCTCAGCCACTCTGCATGAAATTCAGGTCCGCTCCACAACTAGGTTGAAGAGCGAACTTGTTCGTTAGATATTACAGACCCGCGGACGGTGCGTCAAGAGGCAAACGGCCATCGCCGCGATTGACGGAAGAGTTCATGCACGTTGAAACTATTAGCTCATGGAAAAAATTCGGGTCGGCATCTTATTTGGCGGACGCAGCGGGGAGCATGAGGTTTCGCTGCTTTCGGCCGCGTCGGTTCTCAACGCAATTGATAAAAATAAGTATGAGGTCGTGCCCATCGGCATCACCAAAGATGGTCGCTGGCTCACGGCGGAGCATGCCGAAAACCTGCTGCAGGGCAAACTCGTGCTCGAGCCTCGACACTTGCGAGCCGGTGATCCCGACACGACAGCTTCGGCGGCGGTGCTGGCCCGGGGCGAGTCGGTCGTGGTGCCGCCGGAGCCGGTGCACCGGCAGAGCGGCCTCGTCCCTTTTCAGACCGATGCCGCGATGATGCGCCGCGCCAGCGATCGCGCCATCAACGTTGACGTGATCTTTCCCGTGCTGCATGGCACGTTCGGCGAGGACGGAACGATCCAGGGCCTGCTCGAACTCGCCGACATTCCTTACGTGGGCGCGGGCGTGCTGGGTTCGGCTGCGGGCATGGACAAAGACATCATGAAGTCGTTGTTCATTGCCGCGGGAATCCCGATCGTGAAGCACGTGACCATTCTGCGCAGCGCGTGGGAAAAAGATCCGAAGAAAGTTCAGAAGCTGATGGAGAGCAAGCTGACTTACCCGGTGTTCGTGAAGCCGGCGAATCTCGGGTCGTCGGTGGGCATCAGCAAGGCGCACAACCGCAAAGAACTCGGGCCCGCGATCGAAGAGGCGGCGAAGTTCGATCGCAAGATCGTGATCGAGCAAGGCGTCGGCGGCAAAAAGGAAAAAGCCCGCGAGATCGAGTGCTCGGTGCTGGGCAATGACGAGCCGGCGGCGTCGGTGCCGGGAGAGATCGTTCCCGGCAAAGAGTTCTACGATTACACCGCGAAGTACGTGGACGAAGGCTCGCAGCTCATCATTCCCGCAAAGCTTACCAAGGCGGAAACGAAAAAAGTTCAGGACCTGGCGGTGGCGGCATTCAAGGCAGTGGATTGTTCCGGCCTGGCGCGCGTGGATTTTCTAATGGATCCGAAGACGCGGAAAATTTTCCTGAACGAGATCAACACCATGCCCGGATTCACCGCCATCAGCATGTATCCCAAGCTGTGGGCGGCGTCCGGTCTGGAATATGCCGACCTCATCGACCGCCTCATTCAACTCGGCATCGAGCGCCATGAAGACAAGAAGAAGAATCAATACAGCCGATGAGGAACATTGACGATTGTCGATTTATGATTGTTGCTTGAAAACCGGCTGTCAGCCTCAACAGCCGGTCCGCTCGTGCGAAGAGTTGAAATCCTACTGCGCTCCGGCCGACTTTCCCATGAATGCTGCCTGGTCCGCTTTCATCTTCTTCAGGCCATCCATCGGCAGATAGACCATGTGCCCCGAATCGTACGTCGCAAAGGAAACGCTTTCGCGAAATTTTTGCGGCAGGTTCAAATGATCCATTGTGTAGTTCGCGGCGTAATACGGCGTGGCGAGATCGTAGTAGCCTTCCATCACTAAAACTTTCAGGTACGGATTTTTCACGATTGCCTGCCGCAGCGCGGACGCGGTATCGGGAAATCCACTGCCCGCCGATCCCCAATCCCAGGTGTCGCCTCCCGGGCCGTTGCCGCGCGGCGCTCGCACGTTGTAGGGCATGTCGACCTTATAGTTCAGTTCAGTGCGCAGATAGTTGTTGAAAACCGAGGTAAACGGCGGCCCGGTCGCCGCGCCGGTCGGATCGTAGAACGGCGTGTCGAGCAAGCCATTCGGGTCGGGGCCGGTGTAGCGCGCATCCAGGCGGCCGACGCGCAGCTTCTGGTCGATCAGCAGATAATGCGTGAACTTCTGCACGTTGATTCGCAGATTAGCCTCGTCGATCACTTCTTTCGACAGGCCAGTGAAGCGCGCCATCTGGTCGATGACTTTCTGGCGCTCGTCGGGACTCAGTGCGTCTCCCTTGGCCAGGGCCTGCGTATATTCGGTGGACGCCCACTGTTCCGATTGCTCGCGCGCGCGATTCATGTCCTGCGCCAGATCGGGCGGAAGCTTGTGATGATAACCGGCGATCATGGTGTACGACGGAATTAGAAAAATGTAGGGCTGATCGTTAGTGAAGTTGTCTTCCAGCGTTTCGAAGTTCAGCACGGTCGAAAGCAGCGTGATGCCATTGAAGGAAATGCCGCGATCGGCGAGATATCCGGCAATGCCCGCGGAGCGCGTGGTTCCGTAGCTTTCGCCGAACAGGTACAGCGGCGAAGCCCAGCGCTCGTTGCGGCTGATGTAGAGCCGGATAAATTCGCTGAAGGCTTCAATGTCGCCTTTCACACCCCAGAATTTCTTCAGCATTTCGCTGTCGGCCGCACGGCTGAACCCGGTATTAATAGCGTCAACCAGCACAAGGTCGCTTTTGTCGAGCAGCGTGTGCGGATTGTCTTCGATGCGATAGGGCGCCGGAGGCATGAAGCCGTCTGGTTGCAGCACGACGCGGCGCGGACCCAGCGCACCCATGTGCAACCAGATGGAAGCCGATCCCGGGCCGCCGTTGTAAGCAAAAGTTAGCGGGCGCTTGGTTGCGTCCTGGCCGTCGAGCGTGTAGGCGACGTAAAACATTTCCGCTTCAATCTTGCCGTCGCCGCGCTTGATGGGCAGGCGGCCGGCCGTGGCGGTGTACTTCAGCAATTTTCCTTCGACCGTGACCTGGTGATGGGTGACCACCGCTGGAACTTCGCTTACGTCGTAATGCTCTTCTTTGTCTTTGTTGTCGGGCGCAGCCTCACGGGAAGCGGCCTTTGGCTCGGCAGCCGGCTCCGGCTTAATGGCGCTCTCCGCGGGCTTTTCCATCGATGGCGTGGCTGCCTGCCTCCTGGACGAAGCCGGTCTGGCGGGCTCTGTGGATTGTGCTGGCGTGGTTTGCGCGAGCGAGCTTTCTGCGGTCGCTGCGAAGATTAAAACTGCGAAACAAAAAGTCGAAGCGGTGGCGAACATCCGGGAAAATCGATTCATTTTTCCATCCTATGATGGTCGTTAGCGACCAGATTTCCTGGACAGGGCGAGTGGCAGGAATTGTACACCGAACCGCGAGCTGAAACGCACGCGGCAAACAATGATATTCTTCCGCGCATGCGACTGCGACTGGTGGCCTCGCTATTTTTCTTTCTCGCACTGAGCATTTTCCCCCTGAATGCGCGCGTGGTTCGCGTGGAAACCGCGACGCGCACCGACGTTCTTGGGGGCAAGCAGTTCGGCGATGCGGGCGCTTACGAGCGCATCACAGGGCGCGTTTATTTTTCCCTTCCGGTAGCGAATCCGCACAACCGGCGCATCGTCGATCTCGACAAAGCGGCGAACTTAAAGAATGGCGAGGTCGAGTTCTCGGCGGACTTTATCGCCGTGCGGCCTAAGGATGCGCACAAAGGCAACGGCTCGCTTCTGCTGGAAGTGCCGAACCGTGGACGCGGACGCATCATCGGACTAGTCGATGGCGGCGACTGGGATCTCGCTGCCGATGCCGGGGATGCATGGCTGCTGCGCAACGGTTTCACCATCGTGAGCCTGGGCTGGCAGTGGGACGCGGCCGGCGCGGACGCGCTTCGATTCTTCGCGCCGGTCGCGAAGGACAACGGAAAGACGATTACCGGATTGCTGCGCGGCGATCTGATGCCGTCGAAAGTGATGCCGGAAATTCCGCTGGGACATCTCATCCTGGGCAACATCGGCGGCAGCGAATATCCCGTGGCCGCGCCCGACGATCCGCGAAACGTGTTGACGGTGCGCGACTCGCGCGATGCACAACGCACCGTCATTCCCCGCGCGGAATGGCAGTTCGCAGCAGACGGTCGACGGAAAACTTAGTCCGAGCGACCGGCAAATCCATCTCAACGGCGGCTTTCGGCCGGGAAAAATTTACGAATATGTTTATGTTGTCGCCGACCCCGTCGTGGCGGGCGGCGGCTTTGCCGCGATTCGCGATTTTGCCTCGTATGCCAAGCATGCTGAAGATGCCATCACCCCCGCCACCCGCGTTTATGGCGAGGGCATTTCGCAGAATGGGCGCTTTCTTCGCGACTTTCTCTATCAAGGTTTCAATGCCGACGAAGAAGGACGAATCGCACTCGACGGCGTTCTGGCCCATGTGGCCGGCGCGGGCCGCGGCAGTTTCAACTATCGCTTCGCACAGCCCTCGCGCGACGCGCAGCCGACGTCCTCGGTATTCTTTCCCACCGATATTTTTCCCTTCACCGACCAACCCGAGAAAGATCCAGTCACCGGAGAAACTGGCGGCCTGCTCGATCGCGCCGTCGCTGAAAAGGTTGTGCCGAAAATTTTTTTCTCGAACACGTCTTATGAATATTGGGGCCGCGCCGCCGCGCTGATTCACACCACCGCCGATGGCAAACGCGACGCTCCCATCTCCGATAGCGTCCGCATTTATCACTTCACCGGACTGCAGCATTTCTCCGGACCCTTCCCGCCGGAAAAAGGAAAAGGCGATCTGCTTGGACAGCAGCCGCAATCGCCGCTGCCGGTGAAATATTTCTGGCGCGCCATGATCGCCAACATGGACGCGTGGGTGCGCAGCAACACCCTTCCGCCCGCCAGCAGCTATCCGAAGATTGCGGACGGAACGCTGGTGCCGCTGCGCGACTATGCGTTGCCCGCGATTCCCGGCGTCAACCGGCCGCATGAAGCGAATCAGGCATGGCATTTGGATTTCGGTCCGAACTGGCAGGATGGAATTCTCAGCGTGCAGCCGCCGAAAGTCGGCGAGCCGTTTCCCCTGCTCGTGCCGCAGGTGGATGCCGATGGCAACGAGCGCGACGGGGTGCGCCTGCCCGAGATCACCGTTCCGCTGGCAACTTATACAAGCTGGAATCTTCGCGACCCATCGATTGGCGCGCCCGACCAGCGGGTTTCCTTCGAAGCCTCGTACTTGCCATTTCCCAAAACTGCTGCTGAACGCCAGAAGACGAGCGATCCGCGCAAGTCCATCGCAGAACGCTATTCGGGACGCGAAGATTTTATGGCCCGCTACAAAAATGCCGTCGACGAATTAGTGCAGCAACGCTGGATTCTGCCTGAGGACCGCGAACCCCTGCTTCATCGTGGTGAACAGGAATGGGATGAAGCCACCCGAAGCAGAGTGACTCCGTGAACATCCGAGGCTAAAGAATTTTCTTTCCAAACGCGGACAGCGCCAACTCCACCGCCAAGTCGGCCGTGCGGTTGTGCTCGTCGATCACGGGATTGACCTCGACGATTTCAAAACTGAGCATGCGCCCGTGGTCGGCAATAATTTCCATGGCAAGATGCGCCTCGCGGTAGGTCGCGCCGCCGCGCACCGGAGTGCCCACGCCCGGCGCGTCCTCCGGATCGACCCAGTCCATGTCGAGCGAAATGTGATAGCCCGCAGTGCCTCGCGCCGCCATGCGCAGCGCCTCTTCCATCACCGTGCGCATGCCGCGCTCGTCAATGTCGCGCATGGTGAAAACGCCAATGCCCGCCTTCACCACATTTTCCTTTTCCACTGCGTCAATGTCGCGCACTCCCACCAGCACGCAATTCTGCGGCTTCACCTTGGGGGAAAAATCGAAGATGTTTCCCAGTTCTGAAGGCCACAGCCCCAGCAGCGCCGCCAGCGGCATCCCATGCACATTTCCGCTGGGGGACGAGTCCGGCGTGTTGATGTCAGTGTGCGCATCGATCCAGATCAAGCCCACGTGCTGATTCTGCCGTCGGTAAAATTCCGCGACGCCCGACACCGTTCCTGCCGCCATGGAATGGTCGCCGCCCAGCGCCAACGGAACCTTTCCGGCCTCCAGCGTTTTGACCACCAATTCCGCATGCTTGGTGCAGGTCGCGGTAATCTCCTTCAAATATTTGGCGTGCGTGTCGCCTTCTTTTTTCTGCTCCGGAATCGCGACCGGAACGTTCCCCCCATCTTCCACTTCGTGTCCCAGCGCCTCCAGCCGCGCTTCAAGACCGGCGACCCGCACGGCCGACGGGCCCATATCCACTCCGCGCCGCGACTGTCCAAGGTCGAGCGGCACGCCAATGACGCGGATTTTTCGAGGAGTGATGTTGGTCGAGGGCGCCGATGTAGTTGTCATCATGGAGTCAACTGCTCATTGAGCGATTTTGCGATTGCGCCATTGGGTGATTGGAAGGAACCGTCCCGCTTTTAATCGCACAATGACTCAATCACGCAATGGCTCAATTCTTCACGGGTACAGCCGGTAAAGCATCCGGGGAAACGGAATCGTCTCGCGCACATGCTCGAGCCCGCAGATCCAGGCCACGGCGCGCTCAATGCCCATGCCGAATCCGCCATGCGGCACGCTGCCAAACTTCCGCAGATCGAGATACCACTTGAACGCTTCCTCCGGCAGACCGTGCTCGTGAATGCGCTGCAGCAGCAATTCGTACGACGCCATGCGCTGCGACCCACCAATAATTTCTCCGTACCCTTCGGGCGCGAGCACGTCCACGCACAGCGCGAGTTCAGGCCGCTGCGGATCAGGTTCCATGTAAAACGCCTTTATTTTTGCCGGGTAACGATGCACCATGACTGGCTTATCGAACTGCGCGGACAAATAAGTTTCATCGGGTGAGCCCAGGTCGCCGCCCCATTCAAATTTCGTTTCCAGCTTGCCCTGCGCGTGACCTTCTTGCAGATTTTTCACCGCATCGTCGTAGCTGATGCGCGGAAACGGCGACTCGATTTTTTCCAGCTTGGAAATATCGCGCCCAATGGTCTGCAGATCGCCTCGCCTCTTCTCCAGGCAACGCTTCACGATGAACGTGATCAATCCCTCGGCGAGTTCCATCACGTCGTCGAGCTCGGCATAAGCCACTTCCGGTTCCACCATCCAGAACTCGGTCAGATGCCGCCGCGTTTTCGATTTCTCCGCGCGAAATGTGGGGCCGAACGAATACACTTTGCCCAGCGCCATCGCAGTCGCTTCCACATAAAGCTGGCCCGACTGCGTCAAAAACGCCTGCTCGTCGAAATAATCCACCGGAAAAAGAGTAGTCGTGCCTTCGCAGGCCGCAGGAGTGATGATGGGAGGATCGGTGAGCGTGAAGCCGCGTTCGTCGAAGAAGTCGCGCGCCGCCTTGATGATCTCCGCCCGCACCCGCAAAATTGCCGCCTGCCGCTGCGACCGCACCCACAAGTGCCGGTGCTCCATCAGAAAATCAGTGCCGTGCTCCTTGGGAGTGATCGGATACGGCGACGACTCCGGCACGCGCTGCACCACCTGCACGTTGGCCACGTCGAGTTCGTAGCCGCCATGGGCGCGCTTGTCGGCGCGAACCTTTCCCTCCACGATGACGCTCGACTCCTGCGTCAGCGTCTTGATCGCATCGAAAACTTCCGGCGAGACCGCGTTCTTCGGCACCACGCCCTGAATAATTCCCGAGCCGTCGCGAAATTGCGGAAACAATAATTTCCCGCTCTCGCGCAGGTTGTAGAGCCACCCGCGGATGGTGACCGCCTGGCCCTCGTGCTTGCCGATCTCCGCAATGGTAGTGACAGGGGACATGATTTCAGGTTTCAAAGTTTCAAGGTTTTAAAGTTTCAATGTAAGCGCAAGTGCATGCGAGTTTTGTTGAAACATTGAAACTATGGAACCTTGAAACCTATGCAGTCTCCAGCTTCTCGAAAGTTTCCGGCAATTTCTCCAGCGCGTTGACTTTCTCATCTTCCCCCAGTTCCAGCAGCAGGGGCGGGGTTTGCGGCGCCGAACGCAGAAGTTCCATGGCTTCTTTCCAGTCGATGGTTCCCTGCCCCGGCCACAGATGCGAATCTTTATCTTTGGCGTTGTCGTGAACGTGGGTCGAGCGAATGTAATTCCGCAGAATCTCAAACGCCATGCTCACCGAGCCTTCCAGGTGCGCGTGTCCAAAATCGAAACACACGCCCACATCGTCGAAGTGAGCCCCCTTGATCATTTCCACCAGCCGGTCCGGCGTCGACAATTCGTTGGGAATATTTTCCAGCAGAATCCGCACGCCGAGCGGCTTGGCGAATGCCCTCAGATGTTCGATCGAAGTCATGGCCGCCTCAAACTTCTTGTCGCTGAAACTTTCATTCGGCGTACCCAGATGCTGCACCAGAAAACGGAACGGAATCTGCTCGGCAATTTCCAGCGCTCGCTTGATCTCGTCCATCGCCTCGATCCGCGCCGCGCGGTCGGGCGACGCCACATTAACTGGCGGAGCCCCGGCGCGTCCCCACTCGTAGTCGGAGTACAGAGGCGAGTGCACCGAATGGAGGGGGATGCCGCTGCCGCGGAACCAATCGGCAATTTCTTTCACGTGCGCCTTGCGGTTGGCGTAATCCAAATGCTGGCGCGCCGCAAAAATCTCGACCGCCTGCACACCGCTGCGCGCCAGCCCATCCAGTATGCCGGGATGCAGCCGCTCTTTCACGAACAGATATGTGGAGACTGCTTTCTGCATGATCATCCCTTAGGAAAATTGCTGATTGATGATTTCTGATTGTTGATTGAACCCCTACGCCGCCAGCTTCGAAGTTTTCAATCACCAATCACTCAATCAACAATCATCAATTTTCTTAGTATCCCACTGCCTTTCCTCCGCCCCGCACATCGCTGGCGCCCAGCCGGTCGCCGGTTTTGCCGTCAACGGCGATGCATTCCGCATCGCTCCAATAGGGCGCAAAAAAACTTCCATAGTGCAGCCCCACTTCCACCTTATATCCCATATGCTCCAGCAGGTTCACGGTATCGGGAGAAAACCATTGTTCCACGTCGACCACGTCGGGCAGCCACTGGTGGTGAAAGCGCGGCGCATTCACCGACTCTTGAATATTCATTCCGTAGTCCACCACGCCCATTAAAACATTGGCCACGGTCGTAATGATTTTCGAACTCCCCGGCGAACCCAGCACCATCGCCGTCTTTCCGTCGCGCACCACAATCGTTGGCGTCATCGACGACAGCGGCCGCTTCCCCGGGCCGATTGCATTGGCATTGCTCTGAATCAAGCCATCGGAGTTCGGCACACCCGGCTTCGACGAAAAATCGTCCATCTCGTCGTTCAGCAAGAATCCCAGCCCGTCAGCGGTCACCCGCGAGCCAAACCAGGAGTTAATCGTAGTAGTCACGGCTACCGCATTCCCGTCCGCATCCATTACCGAAAAGTGCGTCGTGTGATTCGACTCCTGCGGCACCGTCGCCGGCGGATGCTCCGCCGCGTACTGCTCCAGTTCATTGAAAACCGCGGGCCGCTTCAGATCCTTGCTGTCCGTGGCGTGCGCCGGGTCGATGGTCTCGTCCCACGCGGCGGCATATCGTTTATCGATCAACTGCGCCACCGGGATCTTCGCGAAGTCGGGATCACCCATAAACTCGGCGCGATCAAAGAACGCCCGCCGGAAGGCTTCCAGTGTGTAATGCATAGACTGCGCCGAGCGCTCGCCCATTTTTCCCAGATCGTAGCGCTCAAGAATATTAAGAATTTCAATCAACACGGCCCCGCCAGACGATGGCGGCGGAGCGCTGATCACTTCATATCCGCGGTAAGTCCCGCGCACCGGTTCGCGCTCCTTCACTTCGTAGCGCGCTAAATCCCCGGCCGTGATTAACCCGCCGCCCTTCTGCATCGCGGCGGCCAGTTCCCGCGCCAGCGCGCCATGATAGAAATCATCCGGCTTCTCAGCAGATCCGCTCCAGCGTTCGCGCCAGATCCGGCTGCCGGAAAATTTCCCCCGGCTTGTAGTAGTCGCCGCTGCGCTGAAAAACGCGATGCGATTCGGGAAACTCCGCCAGATGACGGTCATGCAAGTCGGCCGCCTCTTCCCAGGTCAGCGCATATCCTTCGCTCGCCAATCGGATCGCAGGAGCCATCACCTGTTTCAGCGTCAACTTGCCATATTTCTGCTCGGCAAAAACCATGCCGGCCACTGACCCGGGCACTCCAATCGCCTTGTAGCCAATCTGGCTCGCGTCGGGAATCACGTTGCCCTGGGCGTCCAGATACATGTCGCGCGTCGCCGCCCCGGGAGCCATTTCGCGGTAATCGAGAAAGTGCGCCTTGCCGTCGGCCATGCGAATCAGCATGAACCCGCCGCCCCCAATATTTCCCGCCGCAGGATGCACCACTGCCAGCGCGAATCCGGTAGCCACCGCCGCGTCCACTGCATTGCCGCCCGCCTGCAGAATGTCCACCCCAACATGCGATGCCAGTTCGTGCACGCTCACCACCATCCCATGCGCGGCGTGAACCGGATGAACTGACGCCGTTGCGGGAGACGCGGCGCACACCGCCAGCAGCGCCATAACCGCCCGGTTCAATAATCTATGTGGAGATCGCATTCGGTCGCAGACTCAAGGATTTGAAGCGCGAACTCTGAGGCTAGCCGACGGCGGCAAGTGGAGTCAAATCAATCGGGAAAGGCGTATTGGAAAGTTCCACCTGCGTCTTAGCCCGTCGGCCATCGCCGAACCAACTGTTTACTGTTTAGTAATGAACGAAAATCTGTATGGCTTCTTCAGTCTCATCACCGCCACAATCAACCACTTCGCAATAGCGATCCCACGTCGGACGTCTTATTTTGGCGACCATCCTCTGTATTGATGATGACCGGGAAACCCTTGAAGTGCGCAAAAACGTCTTGCGCAGCTCGGGATATGACGTACTAACGGCATCGGGCGGTATCGACGCTCTGGAGATTCTGTCTTCCGGCAAGCATGTCGATCTTGTAATCCTCGACTACCTCATGCCGGGCATGAATGGCGACCGGGTCGCAGAGACAGTAAAGACAAATTTCCCTCAGTTGCCGATCATCGCGGTTTCAGCCGTCCAGCTCCCTCCTCGCATGCTCGACACGGTAAACATCTACGTCCAAAAAGGACAGGACGTGGAGGTACTCTTGTCGGCCATTGCCAAGGTCTTGGATACAGATTCCGGTCCCAAACATACGATACACGAGGCAAGAACCGTGCTCTGCGCCGACGACGAAATCAACGAACTCGCGGCCAGAAAAATGGTACTCGAATCGGCCGGCTTCAAGGTCCTTACCGCTCGAAATGGCAAGGACGCCCTCGAGGTTTTCCGTTCCACCCCGGTCGACGCTGTGGTGCTCGATTATTTTATGCCCGGGATGACCGGTCTCTCAGTGGCGCGTGAGATGAAAGATTTGCGCCCTGAGGTTCCCCTCATCGTATTGTCGGGATTTGCTTCGCTTCCGGGCGAAACCATCGGAGTCGTCGACTCCTGGATGCAGAAGCGGGATGTGGAAGTGCTTCTTCGAGAACTTGAAAGGTTGATCCAGTTGAAGACCGCCGGGCAGCTCGGCAGATAGCGGCAACAGGATTACGCAGTTCAGCGCAAGGGCCACTTCACACATGAACACGTCATCCCGATCCGTAAATTTCAGGCTCGTTTTCCTGCTGTTTTCACTCGCCCTCTATGGCACTCCCGCCTTCGCGCTCGCAGACACTACGCCAGAGGACCAGGCCAATTCCCTCAAGGGACTTAGCTTGGCCGAGTTAGGAAATCTCAAGGTCACCACCGCGACGAAAACTCCCGAAGCGATTTGGAAAACTCCCGCCGCGATTTATGTGATCACTCACGACGCCATTGTGCGCTCCGGGGCCACCAGCATCCCAGAAGCCTTGCGGCTGGCGCCAGGCGTTGAAGTCGCACGCATCGACAGCGACAAATGGTCGATCGGCATTCGCGGATTCGGCAGCCGCCTTTGCCGCTCCGTCCTCGTCCTCATCGACGGCCGTACCGTCTATACGACTTTACTCGCGGGAACTTATTGGGAAGTGCAAGATACGGTCATGCAGGATATTGACCGCATCGAAGTCATTCGCGGCCCCGGCGGTACCATCTGGGGTCCGAATTCCGTGAACGGCGTCATCAATGTAATCACCAAGTCTGCTTCGGAAACGCAGGGAACCCTCGCTTCCGCGCTCGCCGGAAATGTGGAGCAGGGCTCCTTGGCCCTTCGTCAGGGCGGGCACCGTGGCGCGCTAAATTACCGGGCCTACGCCAAGGGCTTCAATCGAGCCGCCCAGTTCCATTCCGACAATCGCGAATTCGACCACTGGCGCGCCATGCAAGGCGGCTTTCGCCTCGACTGGGCCGAGAGCTCACAGGATGATTTCACACTCCAGGGCGATATCTACGACGAACGCGCCGGAGAAAGTGTAGTCGCCACCACCTACGCTCCTCCTTATTCCCAAGTTCTCGATCGTAACGCCTTGCTCTCCGGCGGCAACATTCTGGGCCGGTGGAAAAAAAACATGGGCGAAGGCAAAGACATTCAGGTGCAGGCTTTCTACGATCGGACCAATCGCTACGAGCCAAACTTTACCGATCTCCGCGACACTTTCGACGTGGACTTCCTGCAGCGCTTTCCCCTTCCCGGCCGGCAGGAGGTTACTTGGGGCTTGGGAGCGCGCTCCAGCCGCGGCCAAAATCCGGTTGTAGTCTCCGGCCTCACCTTCACGCCGAGCCCAAGAACCGACACTCTGTTTTCCGCGTTTCTTCAAGATGACATCGGGATTGTCGACCACCGCTTGTCGCTCTCCTTGGGATCCAAATTTATCAAGACCAATTTCACTGACGTAGAACCCGAGCCCAGCGTTCGCCTTTTATATACGCCGACTGACACTCAGACTCTGTGGGCCGCTTACACTCATGCGCTGCGCACTCCATCCGACGCAGAAGAGAACTTCTCGCTCGCCGGCTTCATCGAAATTGCCCCGAACGGCCTTCCCTTTTTCGCCCGCTTTAATCCCAACAAGAATTTCCGCCCCGAACAATTAAACGGTTACGAACTCGGCTACCGCCGACTAGTGGGCTCAAAGCTTTATCTCGACTTGTCTGCTTTTTACAATCACTACAGCAGCCTGTTCAGCGAAGATGTCACCGGCGCTCCCTTTCTCGAAACCAATCCTCCACCCACTCATATTCTTCTTCCCGCACAATTCGGGAACGGTTTGTTGGGCGAAACTTCCGGAGGCGAGATCGCTCCGGAATGGCAAGTCACCGACTTCTGGCGCCTGCGAGGCTCTTACTCATTTCTTGAGATGCACATCAAAAAAGCTCCCAACTCTCTCGACATCGGCTCCGCTCCCGGCATCGAGGGTTCCAGCCCCCGACATCAAGTCCTGGCTCAGTCCAGCTTCGATCTGCCCAAAGCAGTTTCGCTCGATCTCCTTTACCGTTATGTGAGCGCCTTACCCGGCCAGAGCGTTCGCGCCTATTCCAGTGCAGACGTTTCGCTGGGCTGGAGCATGACTGAACATTTTCGCTTTTCCGTAGTCGGACAAAACCTGTTGCAGCCTCACCATGCCGAGTTCGGGACCGATCCCGGCCCGCTGGTGCAGATTAAACGCAGCGCCTATGCTCAAATCACCTGGCAGAAATGATGCGTCGCGATCGTCATACCGTGCATGAGAAGATTTGTCATATTTTTTAAGCAGCGCATGTTTCCGCTTCGGGCCACCGCTCTACGGCCGGGGCTGAAGACGCTCGCTCTGCTGCTTTGTTTCTCGTTGCATCCTCTCAACGGTACCGCCCAGCAGGCTCATCCCACCGAATCCCAGGTGAAGGCTGCCTATCTTTTCAACTTCGGCAAATTTGTGCGCTGGCAGGTTCCGCCTTCCGGTTCCGATTCCTTCGACATTTGCGTGCTCGGCAAAAATCCCTTTGGCTCAGCGCTCGCTTCCACCGTCTCGGGAGAAAAACTTGACGGTAAGGACATTCGTGTCAAAAACATTTCCAATGTCGCCGACGCCACCCACTGCAGAATCCTGTTCATCGCTTCGTCAGAAGAGGGCCGCCTCAAGCTCATCCTGGCAATGGCGAAACAGTCGAACCTGCTGACCGTGAGCGATATGCCCGGCTTCACTCAGCGCGGAGGCATGATTGAGCTCGTCAACCAGGAAGACAAAATTCGATTCCAAGTCAACGTAACTGCCGTCAGCGATGCGAGACTAACCGTCAGTTCTGAACTGCTCAAAGTCGCCGTCAAGGTTATCGGGACAAACCAAGCCAGGGAGATTGGCAAATGAGAACCAAGTCGATCTCCCGAAAAATAACTTTGATGAATATGCTGGTCAGCGGTGTGGCTCTGCTGCTCGCCGGCGCGGCACTTTTCGCCTACGATCAAGTTACTTCCCGGCAAAGTTTAGTGCATTCTCTGCGCTCACAGGCGCAGATCGTAGGCTTCAACAGCGTTTCAGCTCTTCTCTTCAATGATCCTCAGTCCGCGGTCAATACTCTTGCCGCTTTGAAGAATTCGCCGAACATCGAAGCCGCCAGCATTTTCACTTTTGATTACAATCTTTTCGCCACTTACTTGCGAACGGGCGTCGCTCGGCCCTTGAGCGTTCCCAGGCTCTCCGGAACTAAAACAGGATCTTACGGTTTTCGCGGCACCCATCTGCTGCTCGTAGAACCCATCATTTTCCAGGATCAGAATGTCGGGTTCGTCTACATCCAATCCGACCTGCGCGAAATCGACAGCCGGTTAAAACGCTACGCCGCCATCGCCTGCGGAGTGTTGCTGCTGAGCCTGATCGTAGCTTCGCTTGTTTCTTCGTTGTTCCGAAAATCCGTCGTAACGCCCATTGTTAGCCTGGCCGAAGTGGCCCGCTCCGTCTCGCAGGACAAGAACTATTCTGTTCGGGCTCTTCCCAGCGGCGAGCGCGATGAAGTCGCACTGCTGGTGGATGCCTTTAATGAAATGCTGTCGCAAATCCAGCAGCGCGATGACGAGTTGCGGCGCGGGCAAGCTGAACTGGAACATCGCGTGGCCGAGCGCACCCGCGAATTGCTCGTAGCCAACCGCGAACTCGAAGCTTTTTCTTATTCCGTCTCCCACGACCTGCGCGGACCCGTCGATGCCCTCAACGGCTTTGCTTACGTTCTCTCCAAGGAATACGGCCGCCAACTCGACGCCAAGGCCAATGAGTTGGTCGATCGCATCCGCAGCTCCGGCCGTCGCATGATGCAGTTGATTGACGACTTGCTCAACCTGTCGCGCGTGACCAGCGGCGCCATGGTCAGGCAACCTGTCGACTTATCCGCTATCGCGCGGACAATGTGCGACGAGCTACGCAGTAGCTCACCCCAGCGCAAGATGGAATGCCTGATCGCCGATAGCGATCCCATAGAAGGTGATCCGCGCCTGCTGCAGTTGGTGATCGACAATCTCTTCCGCAACGCCTGGAAATACACGTCCAAGCAACCCGCGGCGAAAATCGAATTCGGCGTCCACGCCAAGGACGGGGTTCCTGTCTATTTCGTACGCGATAACGGCGTCGGATTCGATCCTCAATCTGCCAGTCGCCTCTTCCAGCCTTTCCAACGTCTCCATTCCGTGGAAGAATTTCCCGGCAACGGAATCGGGCTGGCCACGGTCCAGAGAATCGTGAGGCGCCATGGCGGCGAGATCTGGACAGAAAGCCAAGTCGGCAAAGGCGCTACCTTCTACTTCACTTTGGGAAAGAGAAAATCTCAGATACCCGCCTCACCCTCGATTTGATCGAGTTCGACCTTATATACTCCTGGCGATAAATTCGCTTCCAGCGCTGCATTCCCTCCCAACCTTACGGCTCGACCTCGCACCCAAGTCAAAAGGATCCTTCCTTTTGCGAGATGTGCTTATGAAAAAATCAATTCTTACCCTGCTCTTCCCTCTTGTTCTCTGCTCATTGATTTGGGCACAAGACAACTCGGTCGCCCCCATGTATCCCCAGAATCCTCATCCGGACCAGGCTCCCGCTCCTGACCAGGACGCCGCTCCCCAGCAGATGAACCAAAACACCGGGCAGGACATTCCCGTTTTTCGCGTCAATGTATTCGCCCGCACCACCAAAGCCGTGAACTACCGCCACCGCGGCGGTTCGACGATGGTCGACTTTCGCGGCACCGATCTTATGCCCGAGGTCGGTGGGCACGCTAAGGTAGACGGCAAAGCCGGACGCCTCGCCATCAGCGCCGAACTCACTCATCTGCGACCCGCCAGGAGTCTCGGGGGTCAGTTCCTCACTTACGTTTTGTGGGCGATTACTCCTGAAGGCCGCGCCGTCAACCTCGGTGAAGTCCTGCCCAGCGACGGAGGCAAAGACAAGATCGACGTCACCACCGATCTGCAAGCCTTCGGAATGATCGTCACCGCCGAGCCGTATTATGCGGTCATCCGCCCCAGCAATGAAGTCGTCGCGGAAAATGTGCTGCGCCAGGAAACCAAGGGATTCGAAGAGCCGATCGACGCCAAATTCGACGTGCTGGAGGGCAAGCAATATACCATCGATGTTCCTCCCGACCAGCTTCCGGCGTCGATGGCCGGAGCGAACGCTCCTCTAGATTTACTCGAAGCCCGCAATGCCGTCGCCATAGCCAAGGCTGCCGGCGCGCAGCAATATGCTCCTGACAGTCTCACCAAAGCGGAAGACATGCTGCAACGCGCCGAAGACTACCTGCAGCGCAAACAAGGACGCACTCCCATCGGCACCGCAGCTCGTGGCGCAACTCAGATGGCCGAGGACGCTCGCGTGCTGACCCTGCGCCGCCAGGAGCAGGAACGCCTCGACACAGAACGTCGTGCCCGCGAAGCGGCACAAGCCAAGGCTGAAGCCGACGCCCAGGCCGCTCGCCAGAACGCGCAAGACGCTCAGGCCCAATCTGCCGAAGATGCCCGTCGCCGCGCCGAAGCCGAGTCTGCTGAGGCCGCCGCGCAACAACAGCAAGCCGCCGCTCTCGCCGCTCAACAACAGGCCCAGGCTGAGGCCGACGCAGCTCGTCAGGCCGCTCTGCAAGCGAGTCAACAACAGGCCCTCGCGGAACAACAGGCCTCGGCCGCCGAACAGGCCCGGCAAGACGCCGTTCGCCAAAAAGAAGAATTGCGCGCTCGCTTGCTTGCTCAACTCAATCAAGTGCTTCAGACCAAGGACACCGCTCGCGGCTTGATCGTCAGCATGCCCGACGTTCTCTTCGCCTTTAACAAGTACACCTTGAAACCCGAAGCTCGCGAACGCCTGGCGCGCATCTCCGGAATCGTCCTCGCTTATCCCGATCTCCACTTGAACATAGAGGGCTACACCGACAGCATCGGCAGCGAAGAATACAATCAGACTCTTTCGGAAAAGCGCGCTGCTACTGTGCGCGACTATCTGGTGAGTTCCGGCGTCTCCATCAATAACGTGGTCGCTGAAGGTTTCGGAAAGGCTGACCCAGTCGCCGACAACAGCACCGCTGCAGGACGCAAACTGAACCGACGGGTAGATATGGTGGTTTCGGGCGACGTAATCGGTAACCAGAACTTAGGATCGCCCGCGTCTCCCTCGGTGAACCCGCAGTCCTCAAATCGTCCGCAGTAAGTCAAATAGTTTCAACCTGCCGTGCTGCCCGCAAGGGCAGCCGGCCAGGCTGATTATCGCCTCTAACTCGGCGGCCCCAGTCCGTCATTTTGACTTTTTCCGGCGCCAATCCAACAGCGGGGCGCCCCAGCATCCTACTGCCAGGAGTGCTCCGAAGAGTATGACCGCGTCGATGCTAGTCCGCCCTTCGCGCGCCCAGTAAACATCCTTCAGGTTTAACCACAAGGCGAATTCGTCCAGCGTCAGCGCCGCTCCCACTCCGTAAAGAATCGACATCAAACGGCCCCATAAAATCGACGAGTCGTCAGAACCGTTGCCGATTTCGCAAAGCCAGCCATAGCCCACCAGAAGCAGGAGAATAATTCCAAATACCAGATGATGAATGTGCCGCCCACCCATCTGGACAAAATGGAATGGCGGAATCTGGTGCACGACGGCGTAGACTACACCGCGCACCCCGCCGAACGTCATAAAAAAACTCACGGAGGCGACAAACAGCCGTCGCCTCGGCCGGTCGGGAATATTCTCGTGGAGAGCTTTTCCCAGCGACGTTCCGTGCAACAACAGAAGGAAAACAACGCTGCCGGCAGTCGCCAGCAGAAGTACGAACCAGGTGTAAGCCATGAATTATTAGAAGCGATCACTTCGACAGCTGCGAACTCATTCGCGTGGCCCGAGCTTACTGTCCGACGGTTCTCCGGCCCGCAGATGCGGTTCTACCTCTCGATATTCATCCTCCGAAAGAACGTGCTTTGTCAGCAACTCGTGTGTGCTCGCGTATGGCCGGTGCTCGATCACATGATCGCTCTGCGCTCGAGTCAGTCCCGCACCAACCAGTTGTTCGCGGGTCGCACGGTTCAGGTCGATTCGCTCTTTATCGCGGCTCCAGCCTTCCTTCACGCCTTCCGCCATCGATTTCGCATCGCGCTTCACTTCCGCGGTAGTCTCGGCGGTTTTCTCGCGCAACTCGTCCGAACTTTGCCGATGATTGTCGGTGGTGCATCCACTCAGTCCGACGCTGCCGCCAAGAACAAGCATCCAGAAAATGCCGGATCGGAGCGATGATATAGAAGCCAACTTCGCGTCCCTCGTATTCATGGCCATCAAAATCTCCAAGCGAAAAAGCGCCCCCTAGGCTTGTTTTCCAAGGAGGCGCTCATCCCGCAGCTATTCAGCTATTGATTCGGGTCCGTCTTGTCTTTTACTTTCTGCGCGCCTTCCTGCGTCTTGTCCGCAGTCTTGTTCGCAGCTTTCTTCGTCGTATGTTTTATCGCGTGGCCGGTATTCTTCGTCGTTTTTTTAGTCGCCCTTCCGGTGTCCTTCGCGGCGTTCTTGGTTTCGTGCCCCGCGTCTTTCATGTCCTGCTTCGGACTTTGTTCATCCTGGGGTGTGAAAGCCAAGGCGCTGCTCGCCAATGCGGCCGAAAGGAATAAGGCAGAAACATATTTTCTTGCGTCCATCGAATTTCCTCCGCGCTGGATTACCGCGTCGATCGCCTTGCGGCTTGCGACGTTCGGTTTGCGAGAACTTCCCCTACTCGGTCCCGGTTGCTCCGTAGTTCTGGCTTGATACGCGATTCTTTACCTTGTCGCTGATGTCTTGCACTTTTTCGCCAATCGAATTGCGGAGATCCTCGCCGCTGCCTGGAGCGAGCAGCAATGCTGCACCGGCTCCAACTCCAATTCCGGCCGCGAACAATAGAATGTTGCGCACAGTGTGATCTTCTTCCGGAAAGAATGTCGTACGCGCGTCGTCGGCGAAGTCCGAAGCCCGTTCCGATACCCGGTCAACCTTATCGGAGGTCTGGTCCATGACGTAAACAGCAGTTTTAAGAAGCGATTTCATGACGTTGTTCCAATTCATTCTCATTTTGATCCTCTCATTTTTGGCAGGGCACTTAGCCCTGGCATTTAATTCCAAATTCTCGCGCATGCCCTTCCCCTGCTAGCGGATATGAACATGCGGAGTAGGAGGCCACACTAGGCGGCTCGCGTGCCTAGCACGAAGTGCAGGATCAGCGATATAACCGCGAACACCAGCAACAAGTGAATCAGCCCGCCGGTGACATGGAATACCGTGAACCCGCCGATCCACGCGATAATTAAGACTACGAACAATATCGTCCAGATGCTCATTTGCCAGCCTCCTGTTTCGAATACGTTTCCGCTACAAAAGCTCGAAAACCGTCGTGGCCCGGAAAGGTTGCAAACCGCACCGCTGACGCCGCCTTAGGCGGGTAATTCAAGGCTAAATCCCGCATAACCACCTGTCATTACGGCGAACCTTGTACTTCCCCGAAAACATAGGGGTACGTTGGCATCAAAATGTTCCTGTCGAGCGTAAACACTAAAAAGCGGCAAAACTGTCACATCCAAAAAACTCCCCCGCAACGTTACCCCCGCTCCGACGGAGAGTCGTGACCCGCTCCATTTACCGCACCTACCCAAGAGAAGGCCTCACTATGAGTTACGCCGATTTCGGGCCAACCTCCTGAATCTTTTTTCTCTCTAACTAACGCAATTTTCAAACTGTGGTGACGAGAAACGGCCCGGTTCCGGCGAATCTCAACAATTTGATTGGCGGCCAATCGGGCGGCGCTAGCCGTCACTCGATGAAAGCCAGCGCTAGAGGGAAGACGCGATGACGAACCATACCAGGCTCAATACCGGCATCGGGGGGTTGGACAACATTCTCGAAACTGGCTTACCGGCCGGGCATTTATACCTGGTCGAGGGCGACCCCGGAACCGGCAAGACTACGCTGGCATTGCAGTTCTTGTTATCCGGCATCAGCGTGGGCGAATCAGCGCTGTATGTAACCCTGTCCGAATCCGCTAAGGAATTGCACGACGTCGCAGCCTCTCACGGCTGGAACCTCGACAAAGTGCATATCTTTGAGTTGTTGCCCGACGCGGAAGCTCTTCGGCCGGAGCGGCAATACACCGTCTTTCATCCTTCAGAAGTCGAACTCGGCGACACCACCAAAGCCATCGTCGCCAAGGTCGAGGAAATCAACCCGACACGCGTGGTGATCGACTCGCTTTCCGAATTGCGCATGCTGGCTCAAGATCCGCTGCGCTACCGCCGTCAAATTCTCGCCTTTAAGCAATATTTCTCCGGCAAGCAGCGCACCGTCCTGCTGCTCGACGATCGCACCAACACCGATCGCGACCTCCAACTCCAGAGTATTGCCCACGGCGTAATCGCTCTGGAAAACCTTTCTCGCGATTACGGAGTCAAGCGTCGCCGCCTCGAGGTGCTCAAATTGCGGGGATCGTCCTTTCGCGAAGGCTTCCACGATTACAGCATCAAGAAAGGTGGGCTATCAGTCTATCCGCGCCTTATCGCCTCCGAACATAAAGCCCACTTCAAACGCGAACAAATCTCCAGCGGCATCAAGGAGCTCGATTCGCTCGTGGGTGGCGGAATTGATCGCGGCACTAGCACCCTAATCATCGGCCCTGCCGGCGCCGGCAAATCGACCATCGCGGCGAAGTATGCTTTTGCCGCCATGCAACGAGGTGAAGCCGCCGCCATCTACTTATTCGACGAGGGCATTTCATCCTACTTGTCCCGTCTGCGAAATCTCGGCTTCGATACCGAACCGTTTGTTGACAATGGGCAGCTTCTGCTTCGCCAAGTCGACGTCGCCGAACTATCTCCCGGCGAGTTCGCCGATATGGTGCATCAATCCGTGGAAGCTCATGGCGCCCAAGTCGTCATCATCGACAGCCTCAACGGCTTCATGAACGCCATGCCCGGGGAAAAATACCTCCCCATGCAGTTACATGAGCTCACGACTTTCATGAATCAAAAGGGTGTCGCCAGTTTTATGGTTCTGGCCCAGCACGGCCTCATCGGCCGCGAGATGCAAACTCCGGTCGACGTCAGCTATCTGGCCGATTCCGTTCTTTTGATTCGCTTCTTCGAAGCCAAAGGAGAAGTCCGGCAGGCTATTTCCATGATCAAGAAACGCAGCGGTCACCATGAACGCACCATTCGCGAACTGCGCCTCCACCACGGGATCGTCGTTGGGGATCCTCTGTTCAACTTCAAGGGCGTGCTCACTGGCGTCCCCGACATTCTGGTTCAGAAGCGGCGCAGAATCGATGGCAAAGACAAAAATAATGAACTCGACCCCGTCCAGTAACCAGGACCTGCGTGTACTGATCCTCGCTCCCAGTGGCCGTGATGCCGATCTTATCTCCGCCGCTCTTGATGGGGTCGGCGTGTCTTCCTACATTTGTCGCGGCACCGACGAAGTTGTCGGCGAATTGAAGTCGGGCGCTGCCGCCGCAGTCCTCAGCGAAGAAGCGCTCGGCGAACAGCAAATCCGGGACATTGCCTCTTCGCTCTCGTTTCAGCCCCCATGGTCCGACCTGCCCATCATTGTTCTCACCGGAGGCGGCGAACCCAATCGCACCACCCGGCAATTGGCCAGCATGCGAATCCCCCTGGGCAATCTCACTCTCCAGGAGCGCCCTCTGCGCGCTGTCACTCTGGTCAGTTCGGTGCAGGCCGCAGTTCGCGCCCGCGAAAAGCAATACGAAGTTCGCGATCACCTCCGCGAACTTCAACTCCGCGAAGAAGCTTTGCGCCGCGCCGAGGAACAGTTTCGCCTCCTCGCCAATGCCATGCCTCAGCTCGCCTGGATCGCTGACGCTCAAGGGCGCACTCTCTGGTACAACGACGGTTGGTTCGCATATACCGGCAAAACATTTGAGCAGTTGGATGGCTCAGGATGGCAATCTCTTCATGATCCCGAAATTTTGCCCCAGATTCTTCGGCGGTGGCACGAGTGCGTTCGAAAAGGCCTTCCCTTTGAGATGGAGTTCCCTCTACGCGGCGCCGATGGCCACTTTCGCTGGTTCCTGACACGCGTGATCCCCATTCGGGACCAGCAGGGAAAAGTCATTCGCTGGTTGGGCACCAACACCGACATCCACACCCAGCGCGAAGCCCGCGAGGTGCTCCGCTCCAACCAGGAAAGACTGGAGTCGGAGGTCGCCAAGCGCACGGTCGCGCTTCGTCAACTGTCCTCAAAACTCATTCGCGCCCAGGATGAAGAGCGCCGCCGTCTCGCCCGCGAACTGCACGACAGCATGGGCCAATATCTGGCAGCCATGTCGATGAGCTTGGCCGCTCTGGTCGCCGATACTCCGAGTATCGACAAGAAGCGTTCTGACGACCTGCAAAACATCATCCAGCTTTGTCTCAGCGAGACTCGTACTCTTTCCCATCTCCTGCATCCCCCGTTGTTGGACGAGATCGGATTGAACTCCGCCATGAAATGGTTCGTGGAGGAATTCGGCAACCGCAGCGGCATTCGGGTCACGCTCCACTGCGAATGCTCCCATCGCCTTCCTACTCTGGTCGAGACCATGCTCTTCCGCATCGTGCAGGAGGCGCTCACCAACATCCATAAACACTCCGGCAGTCAGACCGCGGAAGTGTCTCTCCGCGGGAACCCCGGCGACGTTGTGCTCGAAGTAAACGATCAAGGCAAGGGGATGCCCAAGGATCTCTTGGATCGCCTCGGAAACCGCGGCGCCGTCGCCGGAGTCGGCCTGGCCGGCATGCGTGAGCGGGTCTTCGAAATTGGCGGTGACTTCCGCCTGCAGTCCAGTCCTCAAGGCACCAGCATTCGCGTTTCGATTCCCGTCGCCATCGCAGCCTAGCCCGGCGATCCTCCATTCTCCGCGTCATTCCGCAGCTTCTCATAGTGGTGCAGTTTGACTCTTACACGACGGCGTCATCCAACGTCGTTGCAATCAAGCGAAGCCGTTTTTCAGGCGTAGCGAAGGATCTCATGCTTAACAGGCCCAACGCGTAAGCCAAACTGCACCACTGCCCGGCTTCTCCCGCAATTGATCGTCTGCTTCTGGGTCATTCCCAGCCTAAAGATCATTCGCGCAAGTGACGATGAGTTAAATGATCGCCCGAGCCAGGAGAGTAGTTAGAAGCCGTGGGAGACCTTGCATGCGGGAGTTGCCATGCTAAAGCGCTACTGGCTCCGAATCTCGCTCTTGGCGCTCGCTGTGGCCCAGATCCCGTCTCATCCCGGCGCTCTTGCCCAGCAGGTCCGATCCGAAGGGAAGCGCAAGCTGATCGTCGAAATCCACCCCGTTTACCCGCCGCTGGCCCGCAAGATCAGCCTCAGTGGCACCGTGCGACTGCGAATTACGGTTTCTCCCGCCGGGTACCCGGTCGATACCATGCAACTAGGCGGCAGTCCCGTGTTTGTGCAAGCCGCTACCGAAGCAGTTTCCAAGGCTAAGTGGGAGACAACGCCCGCCGAAACGAAAGAAATCCTTCAGATCAAATTTGATGCTGCTAAAAAATAAGGCCGTCACTCCGACGGATGCGCCGCGGTAAAGTCGGAACAGCATGGCTTCTGCACTGGCTTAAACTCCATCAGTTCCACCCGCGTAAAATCAGGATCGTACAGGTTCAACTGCCACTTCCCATCCCTGCCCATCTGCGCTTTCTCGTCGCCGTGCGGCTGCCATCCGTGCGCTTCCAGAATCGCCTGCGCCTTTTTCATATTCACGACGCCCAGCGAAATGTGGTTCATCACTCCCGTCAGCCGCAGATCGGGATGCTCCGGTTGATTCAGCATGTATTCCAGCCAGTCCGTGCCATCCGGCACCTGCAGCGAAACCCAGTCGGTCTCGTTGTCCTTCATTCCTCCGTGCCAGTACGGACGAAAGCCAAGAATGTCGCGGTAAAAATGATCCTCCGCTTCGCGGTGATAAACCAGAAAGCCAGCGTGAATCATGTGGCGTGAAACCGCCGAAGCCGCCGCCGGCGCCGTGTCACCGCTGACTCGCTGCACAAACTCCACGCGATGTCCCTCCGGATCCTCCACCATCAAGAACCGAGTATGGTCCGCCCGCTCCTGAATCTCCGGCGCCTTAATCCCCTTCCCAAGCAGATACCCCCGCAGAGCCTTGACGTCGTCGGTAGCAAAAGCCACGTGATCCATGCGGTCTCCAGCTTTCGGATCGGGCGCAGCACCGTAGCCGACCCACTGCGAACCGATTATGTAGCGCAACGTTCCGCCAGGCTCGACCGTCGTGCCGGAAGACAAACCTAAGACGTCGCCGTAGAGTTTTTTCACCCCGTCGGGCGCAGTGGTGTAAAACGACACGTGGTCGATGCCGAGAATGTGTGGCCGCTGCGAAGCAGTTTGTCCGTGTGCGCCCATCTGCAAAACAAATGCAAGCGCAATGGCAAGTTTCTTCATGGCGTCGATTCTAGACCAAGCCATGCGCAAGGCCTAAATAGCTTTTTTGAAAGAAGTATTCTTTGAAAGAAGTATTCTTTGAAAGAAGCACGGCCTCGAAAGAATCGTCGCTTTGAAAGCGCGTGGCTTGAAAGAAAACTGGCTTTGAAAGGACGCGGCTTCAGCCGCGCCGCAAATCGTGCAAACGTATGCCGGCTTTAGCCGCTGAGGGTCGCATTTTCTCGTAGCCTTCGGAAGCCGCGCCCGTACAAAACGAAAGTCAGAGGCCATCCAAAAACTGCCGCAGCACTCTTGCCGCTTCGTCCGGCTGTTCCCACGCCGAATAATGCCCCGCCTTTGAAATCACCCGCAGTTCACTTCCGGAAATATGCCGCCTCATCAACTCCGCCTCGTTCACTCCGGTCATTGCATCTTCGTCGCCGGTCACCAGCAAAGTGGGAACATTAATGGTCTTCAATGTTTCCACCGAATCCGCTCGTGCCGCCATTCCGCGCTGCACTTGCGCCACATCTTCGGCCGACATCTTCCGCATCAAGCGCAACGCGCCCTCAACCAGGTCCGGGCGCATCTCGCGCGTCGTCTTCGCCATCACCTTCTGAATCATCGACTCGAAAAACGTTTCCGTTCCCCGTTCCAGAACGTCATTCGCAGCCTGCAGCCGCCCGCCACGCGCTTCTGCGCCATCCGCCTGCGCTTTCGTGTTGCACAATCCCAGCGCCGCAACGCGTCCGCGATGCTTCCTCCAGAATTCGAACAGAGCGTATCCGCCAATCGAAACTCCCACCAGCGGAGCCCGCCCCACCTCCGCGTCATCCATTACGCCAGCAATATCCGCCGCATGTTTTTCCATAGTCGCCGGACCCTCGCCCACGCCGGAATCGCCGTGCCCGCGCAGGTCGGGCATGATCACGCGATACCGCGTAGCCAGAGCCGAGGCTACCGGCAGCCAGAATTCATGATTAACAGGAAAAGGATGCAGCAGAATAACCGGAGGACCGTCGCCGAGGGTCCAGTAAACAATTTCCGCGTCGCCGCTCTTAATGCGCTGGAAGGGAATTGGCTCCATGCCAGCGATTAAATCACAAGTGAAGGAATCGCTCTCGCTCTACGAGTGAGGTCGCAAGGCTGCGATGCGCAGCTCGACGCTAGGAATTCGTCGCGTGCTGTGCACTGACCGGCGCCTGCAGCAGCAGTCGCTCCTCCGGCATCACGATCCACGCGATGATATAAGCCACGCACCCAAAACATCCCATGAACGCAGTGATCAGCCACGCTATCCGAACCAGGGTGACATCGACGTCGAAGTATTCCGAGAACCCCAGGCAGACGCCCGCGACCTTCCGTCCCAGCCGCGGCCGCACCAATTTCGTCCTCGCCAGCGAAGCCGCCACCCGCACTCCGCAATAGGCGCAAACCGCAGCATCGTCCTGAATCACCTTCCCGCAATAGTTGCAATACATGGCTATGCCCCCGCTAGATGATACGCAATCCCGCCTCGAAAGGTTCCCTCAGTTGTTTCCCAACTCGAGGGTGATAAGTTCCAACAATTCTGCCGCGTTAACGATTTTCGGTCCGGGTCCTTTGGCCTGTGGGAAGTGCCGTTTGTTACCAGTCACCAGGAAGTCCACGTCACCCGCAACGGCACACGCGATAAACTTGTTGTCTTCCGGATCAGGCGACAGATCAACTAACGGAACCGCATCGAGCAGAACGCCTTGACGCCGAAATAAACCAAGCATCTCTTCCACTTCGTCGCTCGAAAAGCAAATTTCTCTCGTTGCAGCACGCCAGAATATTCCCTCAGAATCTCCGCAGAAACGCACGGCACCACCAAGCCTTGGCTTATTGCCAAGAGGATTAATGCTTTGTTCCCTTCTCGCGAGATCATGGCAGACACAAGAACATTCGTGTCGATGACCGCGCGTATCACCTGCCCTTCCCACCCCTGTAAGAGGAAATTTCAGCTTCAATCTGATGCGTGGAGAGTTTGTCCAAGCCTCTCTTCTTCGCCCCTTTCCATGCCTTCTCCAGCCAGTCGGGTGCCGGGGCCGTGGTGCGAATAAAGTCCTGAACGCTCATAATCACCACCGCAGGCTCCCCCCGCCGTTCCACGACGAAGCGTTCGTTGTTCTCCACGGCTCGATCCATGATCTGGCCAAACTGAGTCCGGGCAAGATGTGCGTCCACACGGCGGTTCATATTCGCTCCCCATCAATTGATTGATGCATCCATCATATCAAACGCTGATCTCAAAACTCATGTGGGGACAGCCGCCCCCCCGGCTGTCCGGTCTAGCGAAGCTCGACAATACGGATCGACTATTCCCGGTACGCTTCCTTGATGTACCGCCGAGCCTCGTCCGCCGGCCCCGTATTGGCATTCCCCGCCAGCACAGTCTCATATTTCTTCATCGCCAAGTCGCGTTTCTGCAGCAGGTCGTACATCTCTCCCGCCGCCAAATTGGCCTTCTGCAAGACGTCCGTATCCGGGTTCGGAGCCTGATTCACCAAGTCATACGCTTCAGCGGCACCAGCCGGATTTTTCTCCGACCGCAACAGCTCTCCCAATCCCCACGCCGCCAGCTCATAATGCAGATTCCCGTACTTCCCTTCGCGCCCGTTCTGCCAGACCTTGCGATACACCGCCTCAGCCTCCGGCAGCCGCCCCGCCGCTCGGTCCAGATTCGCCACTTCAGTGAGAAACAAATGATTCCGCGGATACTTCACCGACAATTCGTTCATATACCCTAGCGCTTCGTCGTACTGGTGTTCGCGCCGCAGAAACAGCGTCAGCACGACTTTGGCGTCAACCGCATTCTCCCCATCACTTCGCGCCACATCGCGCAAATATGCCAAGCCCTTTTCGCTCGATCCGCTCAGCCCTGCCAACGCCGCGGCTACTTTCACGCTCCACGGAAGACGGCTGATCACGTAGTTATGTGTGCCCACCACCATCTTCGCATCCACGTAATCGGGATCGAGTTCGAGCACGCGCTCGTGATCGTGCCGCGCTCCGACTGCATTGCGCAGGGCCGAAAACCATGCCCGCTCCACCAGGCCCGTATACACCGAAAACTGCGCTCGCGTGACCCCGCGGCAATAAAGTGCGTCCACATTCTTGGGATTCGCCTTCAATTGCTGCTCTTCCAGATCCTCTGCCCGCCGAACCAACTGCTGGATCCTTTCTTTCACCGCCGCTGGCGTTGGACGTGGCTGCCGCCCGATAAAGCTGTCATTGCTGTAATCCCCGGTGTTCATCGCGCCCGTGTCATAGAGGTCGTGCATCAGCACCGAGGTCAGCAGACGGTTCACCGCAAACGGATCGTCGGGATGCTTCTCCACAATCTTCTCGAACTCCAGCGTGGCTCGGTCGTAGTCCATGTTGTAGAAGTGATCGGACGCGGACTCAGTCTGCGCATCGCGCCCTTCGCTGTGGGCCGCGTACGCCGAAGAGCGCGTCTGGCCCGCGCCAGCGAGCGCCCAAGGCAGCAATAAACAAAGCGGTACGAGCGACACGGCACTCCGCCGAAGCATCGTCGAGAGGTTTTTGTTTTCCCCGGTCACGGTTCGATTCCCCCAGTTTAGTCGAACCGCGTTCGCGCTGCTCCGTTTTTTGCCGCACCCAATAACCCCTTCGCGAACCAAGAGCGTCATCTACGTGCCCCGGACGCTATCTCGCCGGATCGCCGCCGCAACTTATAATCAGCGCCAGCCGGCCGGATTCGCTCCTTGATTTAGCGCGCTTCCACAGTTGCTGGGCTTTCGTAACCGACGCATCTTTACTCGCTGCCGCGCGTAATTATTGCCTGCGGAACTACTGCAGGACCTTGTGAAAAGTCTGCAAGTATTTGGGATTGCGGCTATTAGCAACAGGAGACTTTTGGCTGTTGGAATGCCACTGGCCTTAAGTACATCGCTGTAGGGAACATCATGGCAGACGTAATTCAAGAAACGCAGAACGAGTTTTGGAACCCGCCCTCCCCAGTTCTTCCCGCAGAACTCGCCATTTCGGAAACTATTCCGTCGATGGCCGAGGCCTGCTCCCGCTGCAGCACCGAATTTTTACTGGGATCCCGTTTTTGCCATTCTTGCGGCCAGCGCCGCCCAGAAGTGACGACCGTTGCCTTGAAGGAATACGGGACTTCTTTGGCTGGAGTCTGGCAGCGCATCTCGGATCGAAGTCAGATGCTTTTCTCCGACGCCAGGTTCTTCTGGTCCCATGTGGAGTTCCCGGCTTGGCTGCATTACTTGCACTTTCACGAAATCCAGAGCCGGATCGGCCTTTCCACCGCTTCCCTCGTCGCCTTCATCTTGGGGATAGCCTGCGTCGCCGGAGCTCTGTCGGTAGGACTTCTCACGGTTCGAACCTTCGTGGATTGGCAGGCCATCCAGTTCTACCGCGCCGAGTGGCTGCTGGCCGCAACCGCCTCGTTCGTCGCCGGAATTCTGCTCAAGAAACCCTCTGGCAACTAATCATTTAGAGCGATTTCTGTCATCCCGTAAAGCAATCTCTGCCATCCCGAGCGAAGCAGAATTGCCGTCTTTTTGGCAATTCTGCGCAGTCGAGAGACCTCGTGTTTGCGCTTGCCGAACTTAATCAGAGGTTCCCTATGCTTGTACGTTCCACTCAGAGCTAGCCTTCGTTCCCCGATCCAACCGCTCGTCTTTGCTGCCCCATCCGATAAAGATGATGCACCGGCCCCGTCCCTGTGCCCAGCGGATGTCCATAAGAAATAGCCGCAGTCACATAAGTCTTCGCCAGCAACGCAGCTTCTGCCAGTCCCCGATCCATTGCCAGGTGGCACGCCATCGCGGTCGAAAACGCGCAGCCCGTGCCGTGGGTTGAGTTCGAACGCTGCCGCTCCGCCTTGAAGATTTCCTGCTCGATTCCGCGCTTCGTCCTGAAACTGAGTAGATCGATTGCCTTCTCCAGATGCCCCCCGGTTATCACCACAGCCGCCGCGCCCATATCGTGCAGTTTGTCAGCGGCCGCTTTCATCCCCTCCAGATCCTTCACCTGAATTCCCGTCAGGGCCGCCGCTTCGTCAACATTGGGTGTCACCACGTCAGCCAGCGGAATCAGCCTTTCGATCAGTATCTTCGTCCCAGCAGCGTCCAGCAGGTCTGCCCCGGACGAGGACTTTAGAATCGGGTCGAGCACAATATTGGCTAACCTGCCCTTCCCGGCGCGGCCAGCCGACTGCCCGTTTAGCGACTGCGCACCCAGAAAGTCCGCCACCACCTTAACGACCTTCCCCGAACCGAGCATCCCAAGGTGCACTGCCGCAATGTCCAAGTCCGCCGCCAGCTCTTCCAGGCTCTCGGCCAGCACTGCCGGGTCGACCACTTCCACCCGTTTTACGCCCCGCGTCGACTGCACCGTCATGGCTGTAATGCAAGCCACCCCATAGCAGCCGTGCGCAGCAATAGTCTTGATATCGGCTGTGACGCCAGCCCCGGAAGACGGATCGAACCCCGCGATCGTAAGGACAATAGGTGGCTTTTCGGTCATGGACTTCCGCTTCCGCTGAGTCCGATAGTAACCCGATTCAGCCTCAGCGCCTCATCTCGTTTTGCCGCTCCAAGTTACCTTGGGGACTTACCTCGGGAAAAGAGTTTTTCGCCCCCGCGACCTCGAGCCTTCCCCGCAAATACATGATTCTACGTAGTTTGTCGTCTGGCATCCGGTAAGCCATTGATTCCAGTGAGCTTGTAATTTCTACCTTACTTTCCCCGAGGTGCTATTTACTTTTTAATAAATAGACAAGCTGCCGGAAATAAAGGGCCTTCCCCGTATCTGCCTAGATTAACAACAGGTTACGTAAGACATCCATAACTAGGCGGTCATCCATCTACCCCCTAATCCGCATTGACACGGGTTTGGCACCCCGCTAGCATCACAGAACTGCAGGAACGAAAGCCTTAAGGCCAAAAGCACTTTTGAGTATGCGAGGAGAACTGAATGCGACGATTTTTAGCTCATGGACTGACGATTGCTTTTTTGATCGTTTGCCTGGGAGCGGCTCAGGGACCGAACATCTCGGAGGCGTCAGCGGCATCAATTAGTCCAACTCCGAAACCCGCAGTCCGCACGCAGGTTAAAACGAAACCGTATCAGGTGGGCACCGCCTCCTGGTATGGCCAGATTTTCGACGGAAAGCCAACCGCCAGCGGCGAGCCTTACGATATGTACGACATGACTGCCGCTCACCTGAAGCTTCCCATGGGGAGCTACGTGCGAGTCACCAACCTGCGCAACGGCAGGGCTGTCATCGTTAGGGTCAATGACCGTGGACCAATCGTCCCCGGCCGGATCATCGACTTGTCCTACGGCGCGGCCCAAGCCTTGGAATTCAAGCAGCGTGGCCTGCAACGCGTCCGTCTGGATCTGGTCAACCCACGCGAGGTAAAGCCTGCTTACCAGACCGTCGCCATGAACCATCCTCCGCTGGCGAAACTCCCGTAAAGTCATTACACTGGCTGGGATGCCAACGACATCACCCAGCATCCCAAAGGGTGGCGTAAGCCACCCGGGCCACAATTTTCGCCACCATGATTTTCGCCATGATGAGCCGCGCCAGCGTCTCATCGTGGCGCTCGATGTCTCCACCGCCGCCGCGGCACAGAAAATCGTCGCCGCCGTCGGCGACTCTGCCCTCACCTTCAAGGTCGGCATGCAGCTCTACACCGCCGTGGGTCCGCAAGTCGTTCGCGACTTGGTAGATTCCGGCCGCCGTGTCTTTCTCGACCTCAAGTACCACGACATTCCGAACACCGTCGGCGCAGCCGTCGCCGAGGCCGCAAAACTCGGAGTAAGCATGCTGACCGTGCATTCCTCCGGCGGCGCCAAAATGCTGCGCGCAGCAGCCGAAGCGGCCAAGCCTTATCCCGAACTGACGGTCCTCGCCGTGACCGTCCTCACCAGCATGGACGCAGCCGACCTCGACCAGATCGGTATCCACGATTCGATGCAGGACAGCATCGTCCGCCTCGCCAAGCTAGCTCTTTCCAGCGGCTGCCAGGGCATCGTCACCTCCGCCCACGAAGCTCCCTCATTGCGGGCCCAACTCGGCGACGACTTCGCCATCGTCACACCCGGAATCCGTCCCGCCGGCAGCAGCAAGGCCGATCAAGCCCGCATCGTCACTCCTGCGCAAGCCATTGCCGCAGGCGCCACGCACATCGTCGTCGGCCGCCCCATCACTGAAGCCGCCGATCCGGCAGCCGAGGCCCGCGCCATTCTCCAACAGATCAGCTAAGAGGATCCCGTGTCCGAAGGATCTATCATGAGGTGGTAGTCTAAGTGGTATAATAGTAGTATGAAAGGTAGTATCAAAGAGAAGACTTCTGTCACACTCTCGAAAGAAGTCTTGACCGGAATCGATCGCGTGGCAGGGTCGAAGCAATCCCGCTCCGCTTTCATCGAAGCCATACTGCAGCAATACCTGCGTCAGCGCTCTCGCGCCCAACGCGACGCGCGCGATATCCAGCTCATCAATCAGCATGCGGAGAAGCTCAACCGCGATGCTGAGGACGGCTTGGAAGATCAGGCTCCAGGAGAGTGGTGAGTCACTCTTCCACGATCATGAAGCGCGGAGACATTTATCGAACTCACAAGCCGGAGGGCGACCCCAAACGTCATCGGATTTGTGTTGTCATCAGCCGGCAAGCCTTGATTGATTCCAGCTTTTCTACTTTGATCTGCGCTCCGGTGTTCAGTAACGGTGTGGGAATCTCAACCCAAATCGCTGTGGGTCCGGATGAGGGGCTTAAGCACGATAGTTGGATCATATGCGACAACCTTCGAAGCCTTCCGAAAACTCATTTCACGCAGTTCATCGGTTCGCTCTCCCCCACGAAAATCGCCGAACTCGACGAAGCCCTGCGAATCGCACTTGCTCTCGATTAGGGAAGCTGAACAAGTATCAAAACCCGTTCTGTCATCCTGAGCGCAGCGAAGGACCCCTTGCATGCCCGCACTACCAGCGGCCTCCAAAGGAGTTTTCACTACGACCGTGTGCCCACCTTTGAAACCTTCGCCGTCAGACCTTCCCGTCGCATCCCGTTTTACAATCCCTCGTTACGTTCGTTATCTAGCCGGTATTACCGTCATCGATAAGAGTGAAGGCATGACACTTTCCTCGATGGTGGTTTCGCGCGATTGGCAGGAAGTCAGTGTTCTGGAGTGCATCCTCGGCGGTCTGCAAATTGAAGTTGCCGTCGAAAACGAGCCGCAGCGCGCCCTGGCGCGCCTGGCAAAGTCGAAGGTCGACGCCCTCATCGTGGATTGCGATCTCAACGGCAGCTCGCAATTTCTGCGCGAACTGCAAAGTATCGATGGCCAGCCGAACTCCATTCCCCTGGTGATCATGGGCGCCAGGAACAACCAGTCCAGCTTGGATCAGAGCGGCGCGCTCTTTGCGTTTCAGAAACCAATCTCCGTGGAACAGGCGGTGCGAACTCTTTCCGCCGCGCGCAACCTCATCCTCGACGGACGCCTTCGCTATCACCGCACAGGCGTGGAACTCCCTGTATCTGTGCGATGCGACGGCCGCAGGGCCCTGGACGCGTCCCTCGTCAATCTCAGCCAGGGCGGGATGCAGATCCGCACTGAAGATCTTGTCGACGGCGTGAAGTCGCTGCAAGTCTCATTCGACCTGCCGGGCGCGCGCACGGGAATGAAGGCTAAGGCTGAAATCGCGTGGCAGGATAAGCGCGGCAATCTCGGAATTCGCTTCGTAAAACTGGCGAAGCAACAACAGCGGATGCTGCAACTATGGCTGGCACAGCAGTATTTCGCCAACTAAGATGCGCGTAGCGAGATCGCGCCGAACTTCAACGAAAGCGAGTGTCTCTCGCTTCTTCCTCTTCAACATCCCATCCGGCCATGCGCGCCAATCTCACGCCGGGGCTGGTTCCCCCAAACACCCGGAAAAATCCCCAGTACAACGCTCCCACAAAAACTGCGGACCCAGCAGCTGTGGCGACCGGCCACCGCGGCGGCTCTCCGGTAATCGAAAGAAACACAACCCCAAAGAGCAGTAGCGCCGCCACGATTACAAGTGAATTGATCGTCCAGATCAGACTTCGGCCAGTCAACGGCTGCGAGAGCCAGTCAAATGCAGTCGACGTCGCCGGGGCATTCTCAACCACACCAACGCCTGCATGAGCCGGCTGCAAGGGATCGATCCACCTCGATGGTTCGATGACCCGAACTGGCGTCGCCGAAGTCATCAAGCCATCGTCTTCCTCATCCCCACCCTGAAACAGAGACGCGCTTCGTGGAAACAGAAAGCCGGCCCGCTCGGTATGCTGGCAGGCGCCTTCGAGCATATTCCCAAAAATCCATTCGTCAATCTGGCGAGCAGTTTTCGGAGAAAGATCGACGAAGCGAATGCCGCACTGCCCCGCGCGCGTCGACCACGAAACCTCGCCCTGCGTCTCCACTCGAAGCCGCGGATGATTCAATTCGAAACGCACGCGTATTGGCTGCTGCGGACGCAGGGCCGCTACCACCTGCAGCCCGATTCCGCTGTGACTGATGTTGCGAACGATCCCGCCGTTCGCCTGCTCCACCGAGGCGTAGCTCAGCGTTCGCAGTTCGTGCCTGTGCTGGCTCCGCGTTTGCCGCGCCAGCGCTACTCCAACATCCATACCTCACCACCCAATGAATTCCACTTCGGCCAGTCCCGTGCCGTCCATCTTACCGCCCTTAAGAAGTACCTTTTTAGTAACCAAACTGGTTCGCAATCATCTTCGCCCGTAGAGACGTAGCTAGTGTGATGCGTCAAGCAGATCGACGGTTATAGTTCAAGTTGCACTGCCCTTCTCCGCGATCTCTGCGGATGTTCTCTGCGAACTCTGCGGTCAAATTCTTTGCTTTCCGTCCCCATCGCGCACGATATATAGGCGATGTTATTTCCGACGCACTACACTCGCTACGTCTCTGCCGCCAGCGACTCGCTGTAGGCGTGAGCAAAAACTTGCAGTCACGCCCCCAAGCCAACGCGTGAGAAGATGCCTTACCAAAGTACATGGCCAAAGGGGCATGCCTAGGTAATTGAAACTCGCCGCAAAGCCCGATAACTTACAGATGAACTATCCTTAATGGCATCCACCACCACTAAGCCGGACTTGGACGCAACCACTCCGTTCAGCGGAGGCGGTGCGCCGTCATGGCCGCGCGATGAAAATGAGAGCCAGAGTGCATCCGCACTCTCCGATTTTCGCGCGCAAGATTCCACCAAGCCTTCGCAACGCGACGCCCTGCAAGCGCTGCTGGCATTCTCGGCGCTGCACGAGCAGCTTCGCCGCAGGAAGGCTCTCGCCCATCACCGGCAGACCTTCGATGCAGGCGCTCCGGTCGTCGAGTTTGCCGCGGAGTTTACTGGTGACGAGCAGTTCGTTCTCGCCGAAGTGCTGCAACTGGTCGCCGAACGCGCCATCGCCATCACCGGCGCGGATGGTCTCGCCATCGCGCTCGCGGAAAATAATGAGATCGTTTTGCGCGCTGCGGCGGGCACGGTTCGCCCCGACATCGGCGCGCGCATTGACCGCGACTCTGCGTTTTCCGGCGCTTGCTTTCGCACCGCGCAGACCGTTAGCTGCGACGACACCGAAACCGATCCTCGCGTCAACCTCGAAGCCTGCCGCAAGCTGGGAGCGCGCTCCATGGTCGCGGTCCCGCTCTGCGGACGCCGCCGCGTAATCGGAGTCCTCGAAGCATTCTCCGCCTGGCCTTTCGGATTCAACGACACCGACATTCGAAACCTGACGCTGCTCGCCGAACTGGTACTGGGCGCGCTCAAGCCCGAAGATGAAGATCGCTTCGCCGAGTCGGCGCAAGCCGCCGTCACGAAGCTGGAAACAGCGCCGCGCTGCAAAGGCGACAGTCGAACCGTCGCGACCTGTTCGTCCCGTACCGAGCGCTTCCGCCGCCGCCCCGAATCTCTCAGCTCCAACTCCATCAACTCCAGTTTCCGCCGCATCGATTGTTCCGGTGCCCGTCGCATCGAAGAGTCCGGCTTCTGTCGTTCCGGTCGTTGGAACGAGCCGAGAAGAAGCCGGTCGAAGCGAAGCCTGCTCTCCGTTCCCGCGAAAACCATTCTCGAAAAGCCTGCCGACCGAACCGGCGTCCAAAGCTAGAAAAGTCGCTGCAGCCTGCAGATCGCTCGCCCGAAGCCGGAAAGTCGCCGAAGCCAGAAGCCGAGCCGCGCAAGCCGGTCGCTCTGATGCTGCTCATCGCCATCGTGATCGTTACTGCCTTCGCCGGCGGAGTCTGGTGGAAGCTGAAGACCGACCAACTCGGCAGCGCGATCGTTCACAACGACGAAATTCCGCTCAAGCCCGTTGGCTCTGAGCCCGCAAACAACGTGACCGTCGCCGCTCCGGCCGTGCTCGCGCCTTCGAATCCTATGACGGCGGGCGCCTCCGCCGACTCGACTACCGAGCCCGACGAGTCGTCCAACTCCGCCGCAACTTCGCAGGAACTCTCGAAATTTCCGCGCGTCACCGGCGTGCGCCACTGGACCTCGGCCGACGCGAGCACCGTGGTGCTCGATCTCGAGGACCAGGTTCAATACGAAGCGCATCGCCTCGCTAGCCCCGACCGCATCTATTTCGATTTGCGCGACACCCAACTCGCCTCCGACCTCATCGCCAAGTCGATCGATGTGGGCGACACTTTCGTCAACCGCATTCGCATGGCGCAGCCCGTCGCCGGCATGACGCGCATCGTTCTCGAGACCAAGGCCAACTCGACTTTCTCCGTCAGTCTTGAACCGAATCCTTACCGCCTCGTGGTCGAAGTACGCAAAGTCGGCGCGACTCCCAAAGCCGCGGTCAATCTGTTTCCCAACGCGACTGGAGCCGAAAAAAATAAATTGGCCATCGTCATTCCTCCGCCCACAAAAGAAGACTTGCAACTGCGCGCGCGCGTCCCCAAGCTGCGCATCGTGGTCGACGCCGGGCACGGCGGTTGGGACCTTGGCACCGTCGGCCGCCGCGGCTTGCTCGAAAAAGATCTGGTCCTCGAAATCGCCGAGCGCCTGGGCAAACTGCTCGAAAGCCGCCTGGGAATGGAAGTCATCTACACGCGCCAGGACGACAACTACATTCCTCTCGACGAACGCGCCAGCATCGCCAACTCAGTCGCAGGCCGACTTGTTCGTCTCGGTGCACGCCAACTATAGCGATCTGCCGTCGGCGCGCGGCGTCGAAACCTACTACACCAATTTCTTCACGACTCCCGGCTCGAAAGAGGCCGGTTCCAAAGATGTGGACGCGCGCCTGACTGCGGCCAGTGCGAAGCCAGCCATGACCGCGACGCTTTCTCCCGCGGACTTGCACGATCGCATCGAGCAATCACGTCGGCTGGCGGCCAGCGTGCAGCGCTCGCTCTACGGCACACTCTCGGCGCAGAATCCCGGCCTGCGCGATCGCGGCGTGAAAGAAGCCGGATTCGTTGTACTCACCGAGAGCGCCATGCCCGGAATTCTCGCCGAAGTTTCCTTTGTCAGCAGTCCCACCGACGAACAGAAACTCCGCAGCGACGGCTACCGCGAACAAATCGCCGAAGCCCTCTACCGCGGCATCGCCCGCTACGCCGCCAGTTCCCACGCAGTGAAAATGGCCGCGAAGTAAGTACCCAGTCGCGAGTACCGAGTACCGAGAACAAACCAGCCGATCGTTGTTTGTGCCGGCTGACGGGTTCTATAAAAGGGGATGTCAAGAAAAAAGACTTCTCCTCCTTACTTAGAGGAGGGTTTTTTCTGACATCCCCTTTTATAGAACCCTCGGTGTTTGTTGTGCCAGCGAGGTCAAAACGCTGGGCCACCAGCTGAAGTCAAAGACATGGGCCACACCCCGCCACAGGTGGGCTAACCCCTACTTCTGCGGGGATGCGCTTTCTTTCTGGTACGACGCGCTGAGCGTGCCTTTCTTTTCGGCTATGGGCAGAAGCGTGGGATAGAACTGGACGAATGTCGTGTCCACGGCAGCGTGTTGGGTGTGGCAGGTGTAGCAGTCCATGTTGGTGGGGACCATCTTGGCGGTTTTGGCTCCGTCGAAGATGAAGAAAGCCCACTTGCCGGGGAAGCGCGCTTCGTCTTTTACGTGGGCTTCGATGCCCATGATCTCAGTGCCCTGGTAGCTGCCTTTCTGATTGATCGAACCTTTGTCCTGGCCCATGCGGCCTTCGAGGACCAGCACGGTTTTGTCGGGCCAGATTCCGCTGTCGACGAAGGACTTGTAGGACTCGGGATTGACGAAGACGTTGTCGAACATGTGGTGGCCCATTGACAGGGACGGGTTGTAGCTCATGTCGAAGCCGGTCGTCAGGTAGACCCACTGACGGTAGTTCTCGGGCAGCTTGAGCTGGGCGTCGGCGGTATATTCCGGGCTGGAGGGCAGCGGGGCGGCGGAGGCGAGGAATGCGGCGGCACAGAGAACGATCACAGATAGCAGCAGAGGCGATGTCTTGTTGGTCTTCATCATGCGCCGAACCTCGAGTCGGCTGTTGCAGTATACGTTGGCGCAGCGAACTTAGTTCACTGCCGCCTTGTGTCGCCCTTGCGGGACTCAGCTAGCTTTGTTGGGCTTACCCCGGACTCACGTCCGGGGCTATCTTATGGCTCCCCTTCGGGGCTCGGAGCATTATTGGCTTGGCTTCGTCCTTCGCTGGACGGGCGAATGCGCCCGTCCCCACACGAGCATCTTCCACTCGAGTCGTGTTAGTTGCTGGCGGGCACGCCGCCGTATTTTTGCAGCCACTTCAGCTCTTCGCGGACTTTGATTTTTCCGTGCCAGGGATTCTTGCCGAGAGCAGTGGCCTTCGCCGGGGAAGACTAAGAGCCTGTTCGGAACGCCGAGCGAGTAGAGCGCGTGCTCTAGCAGATAATCTTCCATCACGGCGACGCGGATGTCGTCGGCTCCGGCGACCAGGTGCGTGGGCGTTTTGACTTTGTCGATCTGGAAGATGGCGGCTTCGTCGTGATAGCGCTGCGGGGCTTCCCAGGGGCGTCCGCCGAGGAAGTAGGCGTCGTCGTAGGTGGTGTCGTCGTTGCCCCAGTTGCCGATGTGCTCGACCGCGCCGGCGCCGGTGACTGCGGCTTTGAAGCGCGTGGTCTGGGTGATGAGCCAGTTGGTCATGTATCCGCCGTAGCTGTAGCCGCCGACGGTGAGGCGGTCGGGATCGGCGATGCCGTCTTTGACCAGCGCGTCGACGCCTTCGAGAATGTCTTTGCCGGGACGCGAGACGATGACGGGAACGATCTGCAGCAGGAACTTGTCGCCGTATCCGGTGGAACCGCGGTAGTTGGGCTCGAAGACGAGCCATCCGTTGGTGGCGGCGAGCGCGGCCCACTGGTACCAGTCGGCTTCGAAGTGATTGCCGTCGGCGTCGGCGGGGCCGCCGTGGATGAAGGTGAGCATGGGCAGATGCTTGGCTTCGAATTTTCCCGGAGGATAGATCAGCATGCCTTCGACGGTGGTGCCGTCGTCGGCCTTCCACTGGTAGGGCTTGCCTTGCGGCAGATCGCGCTCGGCGAAGAGCTTGTTGAAGGATGTGATGGGACGAGCTTGATCGAGTTGATCGGCGCTGTCGGCCAGGTAGACTTCGGCGGGCTGCGCGAAGGAAGAGTAAGTGAAAGCGACTTGACGCGTGTTACGAGATGTCGCGAGTTCTTCGTACGTACCTTTTTGTCCGGCAAATATGTGCAGCGAATCGGAAGGATTGGCGGCGGCATACATCTGAACTTCGGTGCCCAGGCGGGCAGTGACGACCACGCCATTGCCGTAAGGGCCGTAGCTTACGATCTGGCCGGTGAAAGTTCTTGCCCCACTGCTCGACTTTGCCCGAGTCAGCATCAACCCAGTAGAGATGCGGCTGCAGGTCGCGGTAGGGACCGGAGACGTCTCCGACTTCGACGGTGAAGAAGATGTGACGGCTGTCGCTGGCCCAGCGCGGGCGCACTTCTTCCGCCTGGTTGTGGTGACGCGATGCGGCTGCTGGAGGGCAGCTGCAGCATTTGGCGTGCTGTCGGCATTCGCGGGCGAGGGCGCCCGCGCCACACTTACGTCGACGGTGTAGATTTCTACGTCTTCGTATTTTTCCTGGCGCTGGTTGATGGCGTTGCTGACGAAGGCGAGCTTGCGTGCCATCGGGCGAAGTGACGAGGCTGTCGACGCGCAGTGGAATGGTTGCGATGGCGCGCGCGCCGGGAGTGAGATCGGGCTGCTTGTCTTTCTCTTTGTCTTTCTTTTTCGACCTTCGCGGGCGCGGCGGAGTGGCGGGCGAGAGCGTCGGACACGTCGAGCGCGAAGATCGTGTCGCCGCGCTCGGCGGTGCGATACTGCACGACATCTTTCCACTCTTTCTTGTAATCGTCTTTCTGCTGCTTGCTCCAGGGCTGGCGCGTGGCGAAGTAGATGGTCTGCGAATCGGCCGACCAGGAAAATGTGTGAACTTCTTCTTCGCCTTGGGTGACGGCGAAGGCTTCGCCGCCGCTGGGCGAGATCAGGTAGATCTGCGCTGGCTCGCCTTTCGTCGGAATCGGAATCGGAATCGTTATCGTCGTCGCTCTTCCCGATGTTTGCGCTCGGAGAGGAAGGCGATCCACTTGCCGTCGGGCGACCACTTGGGCTCGGAGTCGTGCCCGGATTGCGTCAGCTGAATCAGCGAGCCGACTTTGCCGTCGTCGCGATAGAGCCAGAGATCGTTGCGGAAGATTTGCTGGTCCCAGTCGGCGCGCTCGGCGACGATGACGACGGAATGGCCGTCGGGCGAAATCTCGAGCGCCGGAAAGCTGACGGAGTTGAAGAATTCGTCGAGCGTGAGTTTGGGTTTGCTTTGCGCGGTGACGGCGAGTGCGCAAGTCAGAACGGTTGCAAGCAGGACTACGAGTTTTTGGATTCGCATAGTTTTTTTTCGGCGAACTCTAGGTTCAAAAGCTTTTAACCGCAGAAGTGCGCGGAGAATGCGCAGAGAGCGCGGAGAACAGCGTTGGGCGTGTACTGCCAACCGCTGAATTCGATCGCGACTTCCGAAATGATCTTCTCTGCGAACTCCGGGCCCAGATGGGAAGAAGGGTTATACAACGGCGGATTGGTTCGAGGCAAGTTTGTGAGACGGAATTTTGGATTCGCGCCATAAGCTCCAGAGCAGCGCGGCGAAGGCTAGGACGGAGAGTTGGAGGTGAGTCCATCGCGACAGCGGGCCGAACAGAGGTAAGACGAAGGCAAGATACAAGAGCACTTTAAGCGTCGGCGAGGCGGCGGGATGCGCGTCGCAGCATCCAATCGACGAGCAATAGGAACGCGGGCGCAAGGACCAGCAGGTCGTAGATGAAAAGATGAGGATTGACGAGGACCGCGGCGAGGATCAGGGCGGAAAAGCGCACGGCTAGCGCGGCGGAAGATTTCCAGACAACTGCGGCGATTGCAATTGCGGCAATCGAACTCACAACGTAGAGGGCGAGCGAAATATCGGGCCACGGAATGAGGAGCGTAAAGAACGAGCGCAGCGAATGCATCTGGATGTGGGCGGGACCAATTTCAGAAATGCCGAGCCAGCGCGACATGTGCAGCATGGTGTCGAAGTACGCGCGCATGACTGCGGCGCCGAAGTAGATTGTGGTGAAGGCTAATTGTGCGGCGGCGGCAACGGCGAGTCCGGCGAAGGCCTTCCACGCCTGCGCGAGCAACAGGACCAGCGGAATCGCGACTAGAAATTGCGGCTTGAAGACGAGGCAGCCGAGAGCGATTCCGGCGAGCCAGTCGCGATCGGCGCGGAAGGCGAGAAATGCGGCGGAGAAGCAGAGCAGCAGCGAGCGCGGAGATTTGTCCGCGCACGAAGAAATGAAAGATCGGTGGAAAGGCGAGCGCGCAGATGGCGACGGTTCGCGGCATGCGATCGCAGTGCCGGGCATGATCTCCAGAGCAGATAGAGGCACGCGACTAGACGAGCAGGCTGAGCACGTCCAAATGCGCGCGGCCGCCGGGAACGAAAGCTTCGCTAGCGGCGTGAATAAGAAGCCGACCTGCGGGCCGTAGACGGTTGGAAGTCGCACGCGAGTGGGCGCGCCGATGATCGCATGCATTTCCTGATCGGCCACGAACTGATCGTAGAGTTCGGCTGCTGCGGCCTTGGTTGATCAGGCGCGCGGAAATGTAAAACTGCAGGAAGTCCTGAAATTTGATGTTGCCGGCGCGGTCGAACAATCCGGGGGTTGCGAAATCGACGGCACACACTCCCCACAAGCAGAGAGCGAGAACGATCGCTTGCGCGCGAATGCGATTCGGAGTGAGCCAGTTCGCAGCGGAGATGATCCACGCAGGGACGGCTGGAGCGGAGGTGGTCACGGGATAGGCTCGGCATTTTTGAGGGCGTCGTCGAGCGGTCTGTCCGGAGCGGGACGCGGCTTGGGTAGGACAATGCGCCAGCCGTCATCGTAGTTGCGAAATCCGACGGTGGAGCTGTAGTGCAGATCGCCGGAGTAGAGCGCGGCGCCGACTTCGTTCAACGGAACCCATTTCCAGGTGAAGTCGACATCGGCCAGATTGCCCTGCTTGCTGATGCCGGTCACGGCCAGGAGTTCACGTCTGGCGACGGGAATGAAGAGCAGGGATTTGTCGGCTTCATCGGCAGGAATCAGGGCGCGAATGGTGTCGACGCCGGAGGGAGTCAGCAGAACGTCCCAGCATGGCGGGGCGTGATGCCTGCGGGACACTTCGCGGTGTTGGCGGAGATCCAGCCGTGTTGTTGCAGGACGAGTATTCCGGGGAGACGTAGTCTTTGTTGGCGACAATGCCTGTTTGCAGTGAAAACTGCTGCGGGGCTTTGAAGGCGTCGGAGGCGGCGATTAGGTCGGTGGCGAGACGGCGGGTCAGGAAGTCGCGCGGAGAACAGGAGGTGAGGAGAAGAGTGGCGATCACCGAGAGGATGACTTTATTTCGCATGAGCCAGAGAAACCTAAAACAGCCGGGCTGCGCCCGGCGGACGGACGAATGCGTCCGTCCCCACATAATCCGTCCCCACATAATCAAAAGCAAATTCAAAAGCAAAATTAAAAATCAAATCAACGACTTGTGATTGTAAATAAACGGGAGCGGTTGTGTGGAGAGGAAAGGGCGGGAGGTGATCTGGCCGTCGAATTGAGCGGCCCAGCGGCCGGGGATTTGAGTGGAGCATCGTGGGCAGCGGCCTTCGGGAGTGAGGCGGTAGTCTTGGATGAGATATCCGTAGCGGCGGATCAGGGTCTCGCTGCACTGCGGGCAGCGCGTGTCTTCCCAATCGCCGACCATGCCGGGAAGATTTCCGGCGATAGATGTAGCGCAGGCCCGCTTCGCGGCCGATTTCGGCGGCCCGCAGTAAATCTTCCGGAGTGGTGTCGCGCTGGCCATCGCCCTGCATTTTGTAGTCGGTGTGAAATGCGGTCACGTGCCACGGGATATCGGGCGAGATGCCGGCGAGGAATTCGGTGAGGCGGCGCAGTTCGTCGGGAGAGTCGTTGAAGCCGGGAATGAGCAGGGTGACGATTTCGAGCCACAATCCCATCTGGTGAATGCGGCGGATGCTGTCGAGGATGGGGCCAATGCGTCCGCCGAGTTCGTGGTAGTGGCGATCGTCGAAGCTCTTGAGATCGACTTTGTAGAGATCGAGCCAGGGGCGCAGGTATTCGAGCACCTGCGGCGTGCCGTTGCCGTTGGAGACGAATCCGGTGAGCAGGCCGGCGGCTCTGGCTTCTTTGAAAACTGCGACGGCCCATTCGCTGGTGATCAGCGGCTCGTTGTAGGTGCTGACTAGAACCTGCGCGCCTTGATCGAGAGCGTCGCGCACCAGAGCTTCGGGCGAGGCCTCGAGCGGCGGCGAGACGGCATTGGGATCGCGCAGAGCCTGCGAGGTGACCCAGTTCTGGCAGTATCCGCAGTGGAGATCGCAGCCGAGCATGCCGAAGCTGTAGGCGAGAGCGCCGGGATGCGCGTGGAAGAAGGGCTTCTTCTCGATGGGATCGCATTGCATTCCGGCGGTGTATCCCCAGGGGACGTAGAGCGTGCCGCCGCGGTTGAAGCGGACTTTGCACACACCGGGCTGGCCTTCGGGAATGGGGCAGCAGTGGCCGCAGGAGAAGCAGCGGACGCGATGGTTGTCGAGTTTTTCGTAGAGAGCGGCATCGGCTTCGCGGACGTGCTGATCCAGGACTTCGCGGAGGGTGGGCACAAAATCCTCTACGGCTATTTTATCGTGGCCTATTTAATCGCGGGAGGAACAACCGAGGTTCGCAACTGCCCGCTGGGACGGCCGGCGGCGGGCTTCTTGCGCGTGTGCTGCTGGAGCCAGAGGTCGGCTTGCTGTTCGATGGCGGCGGCCTGGCTGCGCGTCATGCCCGAGGCGAGAACCGCTAAGAGATCTTTGTTCTCCTGGTCGCCGCGAGCGCGTGCCAGCACGGTCCAGAAATAAGCTTGATTGAGATCTTTGGGAACGCCGCGTCCGCCCCAGTAGAGAAATCCCAACTTTGCCTGGGCGGCGAGGCTGCCATGTTCGGCGGCCCGGCTGAACCAGCGGAAGGCTTGCTTCTCGTCGCGAACGAGTCCGTTCTTGTCATCGCCCTGAAAATAACGAAGACCCAAGGCGTACTCGGCGACGGGATCGCCATCCTGCGCCAGTTGGCGCATGAGTTCGAAAGAGGCAGCTTCCATGGCGGGGGTGGGAGGCTGCGGGCGTCGGGCTTCGGAGGTTGAGAGGAAGCCAGCACAGTTTGAATGGGCGTGCGGGCGCGTTGTTCGAGCTTGCTCTGAATCAAGGGAGCGAGGTTATAGCCGAGGACCATGGCGATGGCGGCGGCGGCACAGACGAGAAGAATCAGGTGCGAGCGCGGGAGGCTGATGCCGCTGGAGGTTTTTTCTTCTGCAATTTCGACTCTTTCTTCCGCTTCGGGAACGGAGGCGAAGAGTACACTGCCGGGCTTGGGTGCAAAGGCGGTTTCAGCGGGAGCAGGCTGCAGGGGCGGAAGGCTCTCGACGCGGAGGGTCCGGTTCACGGCGGCGAGCACAGCCAGAGCGAGGCGCTGCAGCACACGCTCGTCGGCTTCGGAAAAACGATTCGCATGGCCGGAGAAAACTTCAAGAATTCCGATTGATTTCTCGCCGACGCGCAGCGGGACGGCGAGCATAGACCGAATGCCCAGTGCGCGGCAACTCTCGCGATCCACGCGCGAATCGGTTTCGGTGTCGTCGCAGCGAAGCGAAGCTCCGGTTTTCACGCACTCGCCGGAAAAACCGGAGCCGATTTGCAGGCGGGCCCCGACGGGCGGAGCGTCCGGACCGGAACTGGCGCGACAGACCAGGAATCCGGGATCATCTTCGGCGAGCGCGATGGCAGCGCCCGAGGCGCGAACCATGCTATGCGCGCGCTCTGCGACTAACTGAAGGGCTGAGGCGAGATCAGAACCGAGGGCTTCTACCTGGCGCTGCACCGCGGTGACGGCCGCGAGCGTGTCGCTGTAGTTGGGGCGCGGAGGAGCATCTGCGAGGAAGGCGCCAAGCTGAGTTTCCCCGTGCGCGACTCCGGACATCACGTTGACGAAAAGCCACTGCCGCAACCGGGACAAGGATTCCGGAGGCAACTCAGAAAAATGCAGGCCGGCGCGGCCCGAGGAGTTCGACCAGATTACCTGGCCGGTGGTGTAGATGTGTTCCGCGCAATCGGCGAGGTCGAGGCACAAATTCACTTGCAGACTTAATTTCAAGGGGCGCATGGCACTGGAGGGCAATTCCGTCTTCGCTGATGTCGACGATCTCGTGCAGATCGAGGGTCGAAGCCTGAGATTGCTCGATGAAACTGGCGTAGGCAGGGGTTTGAATCTTGTGTCGCACACGCCGGCGACGGTTGGATAAAACCGGATGCAACGACGAGTTCATCACAGCCATGGGAAGGACCGGATTCTGATGGCACCATATTAACCCGGAATATGGGAAAGTAGGCAACGAAGAAAAATCGGAGGGACCGCGAGCAGCGGCGGTTGAGGCAAACGACGCGACCGATCGGCGGGGAAAGCTAGCCGGAACGGCGCAGGAGTTGGGCCTGACGCAGGCTGGAGATGCGGGAAATGGCGGCGACCATCATGCTGGAAAGCAGCTGCATGGTAGCCACGTCGCGCTCGTCGAAGGCGCCCGGAGAGGAGGAAAGAACCTCGAAAACGCCCAGCGTGCGGCGGTAGTGGCGCAGCGGCGAGACCAGGATGGAGCGGACGCCGAGGCGGCGGCAACTGGCGAGATCGACACGCGGATTGAGTTCGGCATCGTGACAGAGCATGATTTCGCCGGAGCGGACGGCTTCGGCGGAGATGCCGATATCGGTTTGAAGACGAATGCCGAGGTCGGGAGCGGTGCGTCCGGCGCGGGCGCGGCAGACAATTTCGTCTCCGGCGCGCAGCGCCATGGCGGCTCCGGTGGCTCCGGTCAGGTGCTGGGCGCGCTCGGTGATGGCGCTGATGGCGGGCTCAAGGTCCAGTTCGGCGGGAAAGATCTCGGCTTCTTCGATCGGGGATACGGCTCGGAAACCGGAGGCGGGATGGGCTGCGTTGGCGACGCGAAGCTGGCTGCGCATGGCCAGCGAAGGCATGCGGGAATGGTCGGCGATGTTGACGACGTCAGGATCGGGGACGGTGCGGAGCAGATCGCGCACCAGGTTATTCAGCTCTGAATCGGTGATGAGATGGGCAGTCTGCTGGTTCCGCAGCGAGCCGCCGAGTACGCGGGACAGGCCGAGCAGGGCGTTGCTTCCGCACGCCAGGCAAAAAGGTTTGCTGTTGTTGCTGATCAGCTCACATTGCACGCAAAAAGTGGCAGACTGCAGCGGGACAAAATTAACATCCTGAAAAGCCGCACCGTACAAGGTCTTGCGAAACATGATTGCCGCACCCTCGTTCTTAACATGGTGCTGTACAAGGTAAATAGATGGCGCGCGGTCCGGGAGTGACGGAAGTGGTTCGGGGTGTGGAAAACCGGGGAGGGAGCATACGATTGATGGTAGTGCGATGAAGTGAGGGCGTGCAGGAACATGACGACGCGAGGTCGGCAGCAACTGCCGATTGGGTGGCAAAGCTGAATTGCAACGGCAGGGCGAAGGAGAATGGTTTCGGGGAAACGCAGTAAATAGAGAGCGCAACACCTTGGCAGACGAAGTGCAGTCGCCTTTCCCGTGACTCGTCGAAATAGCTCCGCCGCGAGCAGGAAGAAGTAAGAACATGCTTAGCCGGTGCGCTAATTCCCAATGTGGAAAGCCCTTCCTCAAGCTCCGAGATGGGAAGCTGTTTCTGGTGGAGACCGAGCGCGTGACTAAACTAAGGGAAGCCATGCCGCCGGCCGGTCGAGCGCGCCAGCAGCAATGGAGCGTGGAGCGTTACTGGCTATGCGATGATTGTGCCGCGCAGTGGACGCTGATCTATGACCGGGAAGCGGGAGTGAAGCTGGCTCCGTTGCGAAGGCCATCGGTGAGCGTTACGGCAGCAGCGGCTGGAGCGCGCCTGGCCTAGTGTAGTGCGTCGGAAGTAACGTCCCCTATACATCATGCGCGCTGGCGACGGAAAGCAAAGAATTTGACCGCAGAGTTCGCAGAGAACATCCGCAGAGATCGCGGAGAAGCGCTGCGTAACCTGAACTGTAATCGTCTATCTGCTTAAGCACTACATTAGGTTAGCCCTACGCGTACCCATCTTCTCTCCACGTTTTCCAATCTGCACGTACGGCTTTCACCATGTCTTCGGCGGCATCGTGCAGCCACTTTGCCTTCTGCTTTTGCAGGTGTTTGAGGATGGCCTTGCGGGCGGTGTTAGCTCCCAGGTGAATGTTCGCCGTTTCCCATCCCATCGCGTGAAGCAGGCGCAATTCCTTGCCGGGGGCGTGTAGCGTGGTTATTTCGATGCGGGAGCAGTGTGGGCTCAGGCGACGAATAATCCAGCGGCCGCGCAGCTGAACAAAAGGATCGGGACAGCGCACGGCGCGGCTGATGATGGTCTGGTAGAGAATTTCGGGAGGACCATCGTGATCCTTGGCCCAATAACAGGCGGATGAAACCAGAGCTTTGGCCTCACGGGCGATTCTGCCGCCGTGCCAGTCGGCGATGGCGACATAGCGCGCGTGTCCCAGGCTTCCCAGGCCGGCGACGCGCTGCGCCAGGCGATAAGCTAAACCGCGGGCCGGCATAAGGTGTTCGATCGCGTCGATCGCGCTGATCGGGACTTCTCCTCTTGCCGTAGGCAAGGCATTCATTCTTGCCCAGAAGTGAATGGGATCGCGCAACTCATTTTCTGCGATCTGACGCAGCCAGTCGTGGTTCTCGCCGAGGACGAACGGCAATCCTCCAGTACGCATGCTTTGGCTGTAGCCTTCGAGAATCGAGTCGCAAATGTCTTTGTGCTTGAGCGGCAAGTTCCCGGCTTCGGAGGCGAGGTGAGCGCTGACGGCCAGGCGAACCAGGTCGTTGGCATAGGCCATGGGATGAGCTTCGTCGAAGTCGTTGACTCCCCAGATGAGGCGTCCTTCCACGTCGCGCCAGGTGCCAAAATTTTCTATGTGAAGATCGCCGACCGCCAGCACGTGCGGCGCCTTGGCGAGATCGGGACATATCTCGGGCCAGATCTGCGCCCAGCGGTAGAAGGTGGCGCGCAGAAAGGGAAAGATTGCGGACTTCATGCTGACGTGTTTAAGGCGGAGGTCTTTCTTAACAATATCGGTGCGATGAGCCAGCCATCCCTCGAAGTTGCGGGTGGCTTTGACAACGTTCATAGAGTCGCAACGATAGCGGGGGAAACGGAATGAAGTCAACGAAGAGGCGGCGGACGGCTGACGGCATCAGGCATGGCCCTCTCCACCCGTGTAATTTGTGATTTCTGTCGCCTGTGGGCAATCTTCGATCGTGTGTGCGGGAATCGACAGCGTGGCTGTAGCCACACACTGCGGCTTTTTCAACTAACAACCAATCCCTTTGCTTTCAATAATTTAAAGTTTGGCTCCCGTTCTGCCCTCTATATGGCACAGCCCACGAAATCAGGGCGAAACTGGGAGGAATTATGCAAATGGCAATCACATTTTTGGCTGTGTTGGGCGGAATGATCTTCTCGCTCGCGATCGCGTTGCTGGCGGAGGAACTGATCTTTGGGCAAGTGTTCCGTCTGTTCTTCGCGGCAGACAAATTGGCACGGCAGACGGCTGCGGTGAAACCAGGGCAGAAGCGTTGAGTTAGAAACTCGCAAAGGAGAACTACCATGCTGGCGTTGAAATATTTTCTGATTGCTGGGGGCCTCGGGATGATTCTCGTGGCTGTAAGCATTTTAGGTTTTGACCTGTATCGCGAATTGCTGTACCGGCGGGCAGCGGCCGCTCCGGGAGCGGGTCCTATTCCGCCGCAGCCGCAATGGCGCTGGCGTACTTCGCTGGCGCTCGGCTTGCTGGCGTGGGGGCCGATGCTGCTGGCGTTCGCGATCGTGGTGGTGCCGAGCGGCATGGCGGGAATTCGCGTCAGCCAGATGAGTGGGACGGTGCCGGGCACGCTTTATCCCGGCGCGCACGTGGTGGCGCCACTGGTGGAAGACGTGGCTCTGTTCGATACGCGCGATCAGGTTTTTACGACCGGCGTGCTGGAGGATGGAAAGAACGCCGCGGCGAATGTGTCGAGCAAGTCGCAACTGCTCGACGTGCAGGCGAAAGAAGGACTGACGCTGGGGTTGGCGATTACGGTGCGCTATCGTCTCGATCCCAAGCGGTTGGACTACATTGAAAGCAACCTGCCGCGTCCGGTGGAGAAAGAGATTGTTCCGCCGGTCGTCGCCAGCGTGTGGCGGGAACTGGTTCCGAACTATACGGTGCGCGATGTTTTTTCGGCGAAGCGTGAAGAGATACGGCGGAAAGCCGCGGGGATGATCACGCAGAAGTTGGCGGCCGATGGAATCGTGGTGAAGGAAGTGATGCTGCGCGACATTCAGTTGCCGGAGGAGTATGCGAAGGGGCTGGAGACTCTTGCTGCTGAAAGAGCAGGAAAACGACCGCATGGGCGTGGAGACGGAGCTGAAGCAAAAGCAGGTACGCATTTCGGAACTGGAAGCCGAGGCGACGAAAGTGCAGCAGATCAAGCAGGCCGAGGGCGAGGCGCAGGTTCACGTGTTGCAGGCGAAGGGCGAATCCGATGCGATGAAATACACGCTGCCGCTGAAAGAGAAGCAGATTCAGCAGAGCAAACTGGAAGCCGAAGCGCGAAAGGAAGCGACCATCCAGAATGCGGAAGCGGCGGCGCAGGCCAAGGTGATCGACAGCAAGGCGGAAAACGAACGCAGGAAGTTGCTGGCGGCGGCGGAAGCGGACCGCATTCGAGTGACGGCCGCGGCGGATGCGGAGCGGTTGTCGAGCGAGGCGGCGATTTTGAAGCAGAATCCGCTGCTGATTAATAAGATTGTCGCGGAGCGGCTATCGGACAAGCTGCAGATCATGATGGTGCCGGCGGATGGAAAATTTTTCTTTGCCAACGATGTGTTGCGGGGCATGAGCGTGGCGAATCAGAGTGGGGCGGCGGAGGAGCAGCCTCGGTGAGGCGGTATCACGCGAAGTCAACAACCTGGACAGCCGAGGCGGCTGTCGCTACGTGGTGCGGTGGTGTCCAAAGAGTACAGAGGGGACTGGGTTCGATCATGATTGGGGCGGTTTATAATTCGGGCATTCCATGCGCTCGTTTTAACCCGGTGCGCCGCCTCTTCCCCTGCCGCCGCTTCCCTCTTGCGCATATCTTTATTGTTGCGGGTCGACTGTCTTTCATTCTGCTCGCGCTGGCGATTACCGCGGCCGCGACTGACTGGAGTCAGCCCGAGCAGCAACTGGCGACGAAGATTGTTGCGGTCACGGGGCCGGGCGCGGTCACGCTTGTCGTTGAGAATCGTTCTTCCCTGGGGAAGCGCGAACAGGAAATCATTCAAAACGGTTTGCGGAGCGCGCTCGAAACTGCAGGGCTTCGCTTCGTGAATGCGGATCAGGCTGCGGCTACGATCGCAATTTCGTTGTCGGAGAATGCAACGGACTACGTGTGGGTGGCGCAGATTCGGCAGGGCGCGAGCGAGACTGGGGTTGTGATGGTATCGATGCCGCGGCCCGCGGGTTCGGTGACGGTGCGTGAATCGGTGCCGCTGAGCTTGCACAAGACTTTGTTATGGTCGCAAGACGAAGCCGTTCTCGATGTCGCGGTGCTGGAAGATAATGGCACGCCCACGCACATCGCGGTGCTGAACGCGGAGAGAGTGAGTCTCTATCGCTGGCAGGCGGGAAAATGGCAGCAGGAGCAGTCGCTGAACATCGTCCATACACGGCCGTGGCCGCGGGATTTGCGCGGAAGGCTGGTTCCAGCAAGGGATCATCTGCTGGATGTCTATTTGCCGGGCGTGATTTGCCGCAGTTCGGCGGGTGCGCCTTTATCGCTGAATTGCAGGGAGACGGATGATCCCTGGCCGATCGTGCCCGCGGCTTTGAGTGGCGCGAAATTCTCTGACTTCGCAGGCGGGACGGCTTCCACAACAATTCCAGCCATGGGAGCATTTTACGCTCCAACCCGCAACTTTTTTACCGGCGTTTTGACTTCGGGAATCGGCAAGTTCGCGAGCGCGCCGAAATTTTATTCGGCGGCATTTTTGCCGCGCGAGAAATATTTGCTGTGGCTCTTCGCCGCGACCGACGGCCACGTACACCTAATCGACGGAGTGAGCGACCAGGTTGCAAGGGTCGCGTGGGGCAGCGACGTGACTACGGTGAAAACTTCGTGCGGCTCGAACTGGCAAGTGCTGGCTACAAGTTCCGATGGAGACGCGGACAGCGTGCGCGCGTATGAGTTTCCAGATCGCGATCCCGTGGCGGTCACGGTCGCGACTGAATTCTCCGGACCGATAACAGCTTTGTGGACGGAATCGAAGGGCGATACGGCGATCGCGGTGGTGCGAAATCGAGAGACAGGAAATTATGAGGCGTATCGGATGGCAGTGGTTTGCAGTCAGTAGCTTGATGTTGGCCGCAGCGACGGCGACGGCGGAGACGCGTCCGCAGTACGGAGGTGTGCTGCACGTTGCGATGCGCACGGCGCCGATGTCGCTCGATCCGGCGGATAATGCGCAGCCGGATTCGTTTGGCCGCCGCAGCCTGACCCGGCTAATGTTCGACACTCTGGTTACGACCGACGAGAGCGGGCGAATTCAGCCTGCGCTCGCGACGGAGTGGCAATCGACTGCCGGTGGACAGCGCTGGCAGCTTCGCATTCGCCGAGGAGTAAAGTTTCACGACGGAACTGTTTTGACTGCTGAGATTGCGGCCGCTTCCCTGCGCGACGCGAATCCTGGATGGAAGATGGCGGTGGATGCGGACTCGTTATCGATCGAGTTAGAAAAGCCTGACTTCGATTTGCTGGGCGAGTTGGCATTGTTACGAAATGCAATTGTGTTGAGGAGTTCCGGCAACTCGCCCAGCGGGACGGGACCATTTCACATTGTCGATTGGCAGCCGGGAAAGAAGTTGTCGCTGGCGGCGGAAGAAAATTGCTGGGGCGGGCGTCCTTTTCTCGATGAGATCGAGATTGAAATGGGCAAGAGTGTTCGTGATCAGATGACGGCCCTGGAATTGGGCAAAGCGGACTTGGTGGAAGTGGCGGCGGAACAAGTTCATCGCTTTTCGCAGGAGCGGCGGCGCATGGTGAGTTCTAATTCAATTGAGCTGCTGGCGCTGATGTTTGCGCGCGACCCGGCGTCGCCGGAGGAAAAACTCTTGCGCCAGGCATTGGCCCTGAGTGTGGAGCGCGCGTCGATGCGGAGCGTGCTGCTGCAGGGCGCGGGGCAAGCGGCGGGCGGAATCCTTCCCAACTGGATGAGCGGGTACGAATTCGTTTTTCCTACAGACGCCGATTTGCCACGGGCGCGGCAAGCGCGCCAACAAGCCGGACGGGCGCCGACCTGGACTGTTGGGTACGATGGCAACGATGCGTTGGCGCGGGTGTTGGCGGAGCGCATCTCGCTGAACGCGAAGGATGCGGGATTGTCGTTGCAGCCTGCGGCGGGCACGGCGCGGGGATTTGCGGCTGGTGCGAATTCCGCTGGCGTCGCTTGATCCGTGGATCGCACTGGCGGGAGTAGCCACGCTGGCTGACTTGCCCATCGCGGAGCAACGGTGGTGGCGAGGGAGGATCTGTATGCGGCGGAAGTGGCGCTGCTGGCGACGCTGCGCGTGATTCCTCTTTTTCACCTGCCTGCGTCTTATGCGGGTGCGGCGGGCCTGGAGAACTGGGCTCTGCAACCCGATGGAAGCTGGACTGTCGCCGACGCATGGTGGGAAGTGGCGAATAAATAATATTCCGAGCAAATAATAATGATCGATCAATCATGACTTTTCGCCGCAAACTTTTGGCGGTGTTCACGCTGACGGTTTTTTTGTCGGTGGGGGCGGTAGCCTGGCTGGTGCTGGCATTGACGCGCAGCGCGTTTGAAAACACCGAAGACCGGCGAACAGCGGCTCTGGTCACGCAGTTTCAGGGCGAGTTCAGGCGTCGCGGCGAAGAGGTTGCTCGACAGGCGGAGGCCATCGCTGCTTCTGATACAGTCGGCCGGATGGCGATCGCCGTGAACGGGACATCTGCGCACGACGGGACATCGACAGGCTCCGCCGAATATTTCGAACTTGCCAAATCGATGGCGGAAAGCCACCAACTCGATTTTCTCGAATTTCTGGACGAGCGGGGCACCATCATTTCCTCGGCGCAGTGGCCGGCGAAATTCGGCTATGCCGACGCCGCGTTCGAAAGTTTAGCGGCATCGAGCGGCCAGAGCGCGTTTCTGAAGCGCGAGGAATTGCAAGACTCCACTGCGTTAGGAATTTTTGCGGTGCGAGCGACGAGCGTGGGGGAGCATCCGGTGTATGTGGTGGGCGGACGGCGGCTCGACAAGAATTTTCTTTCCGGACTCGATTTGCCGGCGGACATGCGCGTTCTGCTGTATCAGAACCGTAGTGATTCGTTTTTGCCCGCTTCTCTTCTCGGTCCGTCTGGCGGAGTTTCAAGTGCTGCGCGGCCTGCAGAAACCCTAGCGCCATTGATCGAGTCGGTCCGGCGCTCTAACCAGGAAATGACTGGAATTGTGGATTGGTCATCCGACGCGGCGGATGAGGAACTGTTTCACGCGATTCCGCTGCGCGGCGCAGGCAGCGGACGAAGAGCGTCCCATGCTAGCGATTCTGCTGGTGGGAAATTCGCGGCGATCCTATGTGGAGTTGACGCGCCGCATTCGAACGTCGGCGCTGCTGGCGGGCGGAGGCGGGATCGTGCTGGCGATTTTGCTCAGCAGTTGGGCGGCCGCCCGGGTAACGCGGCCCATGGAACAACTGGCGAGGGCGTCGCAGGAAGTTGCCGCCGGCCAATGGGGCGCGCAGGTAGAGGTGCATGGTCACGACGAAATCGCGCAACTCGCCGAGTCCTTCAACCGGATGACGGCGGAACTGGTCGCGCAAAAGGAACGGCTGGTACAGACCGAACGGGTTGCGGCCTGGCGAGAACTGGCGCGGCGTTTGGCACATGAATTGAAGAATCCGCTATTCCCTCTCCAACTCACGGTGGAGAATCTGTTGCGTGCCCGAACGCAGAGTCCCGAACAGTTCGACGATGTGTTTCGCGAGAGCTCGAGCACGCTGCTGGCGGAGATCTCGAACCTCAAGACAATCATTGGCCGGTTCAGCGAGTTCTCCCGGATGCCGCGTCCGGAGTTGCAAGCTGTGCAGGTAAATGAAATCGTGCGCGGCGTGGTGCAAACTTTTTCAGGCGCAATTGCAGGCACCAGGGCGAGCGCCGATCGCGAGCAAACTGGAATTGGATGAGAACGTCGGAACGATCGCCGCCGATCCGGATTTGCTGCATCGCGCGCTGTCGAACCTGGTGCTCAATGCGATGGATGCGATGCCGAACGGCGGCACGCTCACGCTCCGAACCAGGCGCGAGGATGGGAAGATAATGATTGAGGTCGCCGATACTGGCACTGGGCTGACGCGCGAGGAGTGCGAGCGAATTTTCACTCCTTATTACACCAGCAAGCAGCATGGCACCGGACTGGGTTTGGCGATTGTGCAGTCGGTGATCAGCGATCATGGTGGAAGAATCAGCGTGCGAAGTGAGCCGGGGAGCGGGACGGCTTTCATGATCGAATTGCCGGAAAATCTTGAGGCACTTAGAACGTCGCAGAGCGAGAACGCGCGGATCGGTCTCACGGCTGAAATGGCGAGGAGGAAGTTTGCCACTCAAAGCGCATCTTTTAATCGTCGATGACGAAGCCAATACGCTGGCTTCGTTGTCGCGTGCCTTCCGCCTGGCGGGACACGAGGCCACGGTCTGCGACAACGCGGCGAAAGCCTTGGAACTGGCGAAGGCGCAGGATTTCGATTTGATTCTTTCGGATGTAGTCATGCCGGGAAAAGATGGGCTTTCGCTGCTCGAGGATTTGAAGCGACAGGGAGTAACCACGCCGGTGGTCATGATGTCGGGACAAGCGCACATTGAAATGGCGGTGCGAGCGACGCAAGCTCGGCGCAATCGATTTCCTGGAGAAGCCGATCTCCAGCGACAAACTCATGCTCACGGTGGAGAACGCGCTCAAATTGCAGCGACTGGAGAGCGAGAATCGGCAACTTCGCCAGCGGCTTGGCAAGCACGAAATCGTGTGGAAGGGCGAGGCCATGCGGCGGGTGATGGCGCAACTGGAGCGCGTGGCCGCCAGCGAGTCTCGGGTGTGCATCTTCGGCGAGACCGGCACGGGCAAAGAACTGGTGGCGCGCACGATCCATGAGCGGAGCCCGCGCGCGGCGGGGCCTTTCGTGACGTTGAATTGCGCCGCGGTTCCGGCTGAGCTGATTGAGTCAGAACTTTTCGGGCATGAGAAAGGTTCGTTCACCGGCGCGTCGGGGCGGCACATTGGCAAGTTCGAGCAAGCGGATCAAGGGACAATCTTTCTCGATGAGATCGGCGACATGCCGCTGAACATGCAGGCAAAGTTATTGCGCGTGCTGGAGGAAGGCGAAGTGGAACGGATTGGAGGCGACAAAACAATCCGCGTAAATGTGCGCGTTGTGGTCGCGACTCATCGTGACCTGGAAGCGCGGGTGCGCGAGGAAAAGTTCCGGCAGGATTTATTTCACCGCATCCACGTTTTTCCGCTGACGCTTCCTCCGTTGCGCGAGCGGCGCGACGACATCCCTGCGCTAGTGGAGCACTTTGGCGAGCAAGTGTGCGCGCAGAATGGATGGAAGCCGGTTCCTTTTACGAGTGAAGCGATGGAAGCGCTGCAAGCTCATTCCTGGCCGGGAAATGTTCGAGAGTTGCGCAATATGGTCGAGCGGCTGATGCTGCTGGCGACCGACGGGCAGGTCGATCTGGCGACAGTGCAACTCGCTTTGCCGAAGACTTCTTCTGGCTTGGCTACCGGGGCGTCCGCCGTCGGGACGGGCCCTCTCGCCGATCGTGTGCAGTCGTTCGAGCGCGACGTGATTCTGGCGGAACTGAAACGCAGCCATCAAAACGTGAGTATGGCTGCGAAGGCGCTTGGGCTGGAGCGAAGCCATCTTTACAAAAAGGCGGAGCAGCTGGGGATCGATCTACGTGCCATGCGGCGGGAGCAGGAACCGCAGGAGTGACCGGCGGTGGGCGCGGTGACTTCCCAGATCATCAGTGCTCGCGCATCACTGTTTGTAGATTTTGCCATCTTTCATTACGAACTTGACGTCTTCGAGCAGGCGAATATCTGCGCAATTATTAAGTACGGAGCCAGAAGACTCAGTCGGCCGCGGAAAGGGATGATGTGGAACATTCCGTGGAATCGGCTTTGCAGTCGGACTTGAGGCCAGCCCTGAGATCGGCAGCGAGCAGACGGTGGAACAGTTGCTCTCCGGCTTCGCGGCGAACAGAGAGGCGGCCGGCGCCATAAGCCCGCGACTTCAGGCCGCGCTGCACGTCTTCGCAAATGCCGAGATCTTCATCCTGCACCCGATTGCCAACGTTGACTGATTCAGTGTTGTACTCGCGGCGCGCCTCGCTCACATCGCTGAAGTAGAAATCGAAGATCACTCTGCAATGATCGGCGTCGACCGGGATCACATAGTTTGTGTCCATGTATCCCTCGTAGCAGTTGATCATGAGGTTCGGATATTGCCAGAAATAGCGGGCGCGATCGCCCTTGCGGGTTGCACCGGTGGCGGCGTCTTCCTCGGAAGCGACCATTGGACTCGATTGCAGGCAGTAACGGTCTTCGTTCTCAATGGTGTACTGCTTGTAGTCGAGAACGGAGTTGAGGCCCTTATGCAGGTGGGGCACGTGATATCCGCCGTCGAGATAATTGTCGACGTAGACTTTCCAATTGCACTTGATGTCGTAGGTCCGGCGGTCAAAATAATGAAGCTTGCTGATGCCAAGCGGAGCAACGCGCTTCACCAGGCCGCCAAGAAATTCCTGCAACGGCGGAGCTTGCGGATCGAGATTAACGAACACGAAACACTCCCAGGTTTCCACCCGTATGGGAAGCAAACCGTTCTGGGCGCGATCAAAGTTCTCGACCCCGTCGAATTCGGGCATGCCTTTGAGCGAGCCATCCAGGCCATATTTCCAGCCGTGGTAAGGGCATTGCAAAATATCCGCCTGCCCGCAAGGCTGGGTCACGACGGCGGCGGCATGGTGACGGCATACGTTGTAAAAAGCGCGCAGCGTGCCGTCGCTTCCGCGCACAACGACGATGGGCTCTCCCGCAAGCCGCATGGTGACGAATGCGCCCGCGTGCTGTAGTTGATCGGTGCGAGCGGCGAGTTGCCAGGTTTTGCTGAAGACGTGTAGTCGCTCCATCTCGGCGATGCGAGCGTCGGTATACCAAGGGGCGGGGATGGTTGAGGCTTGCGAAAGGGGCGCGCGGTCGTTGTAACTGCCGAGAATTTGCTGGATAGAAGATTGCATATTTATGCGAAGACAGGACAGCTTACTGCGCGGCGTCCAGCATATCAATGCGTTTTTCGTTTGTGCGGAGTGGGCGCCTTCGGCCGCGTCGGTGTCTCGCACGCGGCATGGGCGTGGGGCCGGCCACACTTTTCTATTGCGTTGACTTGCTGAGTGTGGAGGGGATCAATGCGGACCCGCGACGTCGGATCCGCATTCCTTGAAGGCGCAGAAAACTATCCCACTTTTCTCGAGCCCGGCTCAACAGCGTGCACCAGTGGAGCATCGACCAGATGTTCGCTCAAGAACCATACCTGCAATTCGTTGGCCCGCAACACATCGCTGACGACCAGATCATTGGTGCCGTCGTCGCCCAACTCCGAAGCGCGCCGCGCCAACTCGCGGCAGTGGCCGATTATGATTTGATGAGCATCCAGGAGCCGCGAAATCTGCACTGGGACTTCTTCGCGACCACGAGGCGGGCGCTCGATGCGCGTGGTCTCGGCAACGTCGGCGGCCATGGCCAGCGAAACTCCGCCCAGCAACTGGATCCGCTCGGCGATGGTGTCCACGATCTCCACCTGCTCTCCGAAGTGTTTGTCGAACAAAAGATGCAGCTGATAAAACGTTGGCCCGGCAACTTGCCAGTGAGACTTCTTGTAGAGGTCGCGCAAGGTCATGGTGTCGGCGAGCAACAGATTCAATTGCTCGGTCATTTCCAGGCGCAACGGCTCTTCCAGTTCGAGCGGCAGCCCGTGCGAGACGGTGCCATAAGCCTGAATCTCGGCGGCTCTCTGATGAATCCGCGGTTGTGCGTTGATGGTGGTCTGACGAGGAGTGGAGACTTCTTTCTGGGCAAAACGCTTTGCCATACGGACCTCTCTCTTGTGATTATGAGCTTGGCTGAGGTCGCACAAAAATGAAAAGAACGTGCTCGGCACAATCCAAGCGATACGGCTTGGATGCTCGCGATCTTCCATTTGGTTCCATCATTTCTTCGGATTAGGAAGACCAGAGGCTTTCGCATCGCTATGGCCCAGAGCGGCCGTAGTCTGCGGGCAACGGAAACCCTTCGAACCCCAGTCATGCCGCGACGACGATTGTCGCAAGTACGATTCGCACGTTTGACGGCACCCTGTGCGGTTGCTATCATCGAACTGCGGGGTGGAGCAGTCTGGTAGCTCGTTGGGCTCATAACCCAAAGGTCGGTGGTTCAAATCCACCCCCCGCAACCATTTACAGATTTGAGGGACTACCGGCGTAGTCCCGAATTCCAAAATCACTGGACGTGGCTGTTTCGGGCCTCAAATTCTTCAGGGAAACTTCCTTCGCCCTATCCTTCAGCTGGCTTTTGATCGCGGTGGCAAAACAAGATCTGCTACCCGGCTATTGGCTCGGCGCTAAGCGCCGCGATCTTCCGTTTGGCTGGTTCGAACCCCAAAACGGCACTGGCTGCCGAAACAGGACAAACCTCCTCCTTTCGTTTCTCCCCCGCTCATTCCCCGCGTGACACCCGCACTTTTTGCGTTGACGATGGGAGCGAAGCTGTGATGACACTCGGGAAAGTTTCTGAGGGATGCAGAGATTCGTTGCCGCAATCGAGGAACGAAATCCGCTCATCTTCATCCCCAGGCACACGTTTTACGCACTACTTTCTGACACGAGGTTGCAATGATGGCCGGACTCTTTGACAGTTCTAACCTTGGCACCGGGCAACAGGCGGTGGAATTCATCAGCAACATCCTCGACTCGTCGACTGAATACTCCGTCATCGGCAAAGATCTCGATGGAAAGATTTTGCTGTGGAACGAGGGCGCCCGGCGAATGTATGGCTACGATGCGGATGAGGTTATCGGAAAACTTAATTCCGAAATTTTGCACACTCCCGAGGACGTGGCTTTGGGAAAGCCACGAGAAATCATGGATGCTGCTCTCAGGGACGGCAAGTGGGAAGGCGTTATCGCAAGAGTGCGTAAGGATGCAAGGCGCATCAGTGCACGGGTAGTTATTACACCCCGGCGAAGCCCTCAGGGCGAGCCGATTGGCTTTCTGCTGATCTCCAAAGACGTTTCCCAGGAGATGCGCTTTACCGAGGAAATGCGAAAAGCCAAGCTTTTCGACAACGCCATTGTTGGCAACCCGCAAGAGGCGGTCGATTTCATCGCCAATATTCTGGAATCCTCGACCGAATACTCGATCATCGGGAAGGATCTGGAAGGAAAAATCCTGTTGTGGAATGAGGGCGCGCGAAGGCTGTATGGATATGAGCCCTCGGAGGTGGTGGGCAAAGCCAACTCGTCCATTCTGCACACCCCCGACGATGTAGCCAGCGGCAAACCCCGCGAACTCCTCGATGCCGCACTGCGAGATGGAAAGTGGGAAGGCACCCTGCGCCGCCAGCGCAAGAATGGCCAGCAGTTCACCGCCCGCGTCGTGATCACACCGCGCATGGACTCCTCGCGGAGAGCAATCGGCTTCCTGCTCATTTCGAAGGACATCTCCGACGAAATTCGCCTGACCGAGGAGGTGAAGGCGACGCAGTTCTATACCAGGTCGCTGATTGAATCCAATATTGACGCCTTGATGACCACCGATCCGCTGGGCATCATCACCGACGTCAACCAGCAGATGGTCGCATTGACCGGCTATTTGCGAGAGGATCTCATCGGTAAGCTCTTCAAGGATTTCTTCACCGACCCAGCCCGCGCAGAAGATGGCATCCGCCTGGTGCTCCGCGAAGGCCGGGTCACGAACTACGAACTGACCGCCAAATCCAAAGACGGACGGGCCACCGTCGTTTCTTACAATGCGTCGACCTTTCGCGATGCCAGCGGCAAGCTGCAAGGCGTATTCGCCGCCGCCCGCGACATTACGGAACAGAAAAAACTCGAGCAACAGCTGCGCGAGTCGGAGTCGTACAACCGCGGGCTGATCGAAGCCTCGGTCGACGGGCTGATCACGGTCGATCCCTCCGGCAGCATTTCCGACGTGAACGAGCAGATGTGCCGCATGTCCGGTTACAACCGCGAGGAACTGATCGGCACACCGTTCTCCGATTATTTCCAGGATCCGGAGCGCGCCACAGCAGGAGTCAAAGAGACCTTCGAAAAAGGCGTGGTCACGGACTACGTGCTTACCCTGACGCGGCGCAGTGGCGCGCCCATGCGGGTCTCGTTCAACGCTTCGGTCTTCAAAGATGCTTCCGGGGATGTGCGGGGGATCTTCGCCTCGGCCCGCGATATCACCGAGCAGTCGCGGCTGCAGTCGCAACTCGGGGAAGAGCGCGCCTACAACCGTGGGTTGATTGAAGCTTCGCTCGACGGCCTGATCACGGTGGATCCGGTTCTCAGCATAACGGACGTAAACGAAACCATGTGTCGCATGTCGGGCTATACCCGAACCGAGCTTGTCGGGACGCCATTCCAGCAATACTTTACCGATCCGAAACGCGCCGCCGACGGCGTCCGCCAGACGCTCGACAAAGACGCCGTTACCAACTACGAGCTCACGCTGCGCCGCAAAGAAGGCCAGGAACTGCTGGTTTCGTTCAATGCCGCGATCTTCAAAGACACCGAGGGCAAGGTTCGAGGCATCTTCGCCTCCGCCCGCGACATCACCGATCAGGCCCGTCTGCAAGGCCAGCTGGCCGAGGAGCGTGCTTACAACCGCGGACTGATCGAGGCGTCCGTCGATGGCCTGGTAACCGTCGACGAGAAGATGGCCATTACTGACGTGAATGAAACCATGAGCAAGATGGCGGGAAAATCGCGCGCTCAGCTCATTGGATCATCGTTCCCGGAGTATTTTGTAGAGCGGGAACTGGCGGCGGAGGGCGTGCGCCTGACCTTCAAGGAAGGCTCCGTCACCAACTATGTGCTTACGCTGCAGGCCGGGGCCGACAGGCAGATTCCGGTATCGTTCAATGCCGCCGTCTTCCGCGATCCTCTGGGCAACATCCGCGGAATTTTTGCCTCCGCCCGCGATATTACCGCACAGAAACGGCTGGAACTCCAGTTGCAGGCATCGCAGTTCTATACCCGCTCGCTGATCGAATCGAATATCGACGCGCTGATGACCACCGATTCTCTCGGCATCATCACCGACGTGAATCAGCAGATGGAGTCACTCACCGGGGGTACTCGGGAAGAGCTGATCGGCAAAGCCTTCAAAGATCATTTCACCGATCCGGACAGAGCCGAGGAGGGCATCCGGCAGGTGTTGCAACGGGCAAGGTCACGAACTATGAGCTTACCGCCCGCTCGAAGACCGGTCGCGAGCGGTGGTCAGCTACAACGCCACCACCTTCAACGACCAGGCCGGCAAACTGCAAGGCGTCTTCGCCGCTGCGCGCGACATCACAGAGCAAAAAAAGCTGGAAGAACAGCTGCGCGAGCAGCAGGCCTACAACCGCGGTTTGATCGAAAGCTCGGTTGATGGGTTGATCACGGTCGATCCGGCGGGAACCATCTCCGACGTGAACGAGCAGATGTGCCGCATGACCGGTTACAGGCGCACCGAGCTGATTGGCAGCCCCTTCGCCGACTACTTCACCGAGCCGGAGCGAGCCACTGCCGGGGTCAAGCAAACCTTCGATACCGGCGTAGTCACCGAGTACGCGCTCACTTTAATCTCCCGCACCCGCCGGCTGCTGCAGGTTTCATTCAACGCGTCGGTATTCCGCGATCCGCTGGGCAGCGTGCGCGGCATTTTTGCCTCCGCCCGCGATATTACGGACCGGGTCCGTCTGGAAGAGCAGTTGCGCGAGCAGCAGAATTATCTGCGCGGCTTGATCGAAAGTTCCGTGGACGGCCTGGTTACCGTCGATCCCACCGGCTTTATCACCGACGTAAACGATCAGATGTGCCGCATGACCGGCTATCCCCGTGAAGAACTGATCGGCTCCGTCTTCAAACAATACTTCACCGAGCCCGATCAAGCGGACCTGGGCGTGAAGCGGACCCTGACCGAAGGTACGGTCACGAACTATGAATTGGTTTTGCGCTCGAAGGGCGGACGCAAAGCGACCGTCTCCTTCAACGCCTCCATCTTCCGCGCTCCGGACGGGCAGGTGCAGGGCATCTTCGCCTCGGCCCGCGACATCTCGGAGCAAGCCCGCTTGCAACTCCAACTGGCCGAGCAGCAGGTGTACAACCGGTCGCTCATCGAAGCCTCGGCCGACGCTCTGTTCGCCATCGCCCCCGACGGGACCATTACCGACGTCAACGAGGAAGCCACCCGGCTGACCGGTTACTCGCGCAAGCACCTGATCAACTCGCGTTTCGCGGAATACTTTACCGAACCGGAGCGCGCCCGCTCGGGCGTGCAGCAGACGTTAGCCGAGAAACGGGTCATCAGCTACGAGCTGGTTTTGATTACCCGCTACGGACGCAAAATTACGGTCAGCTTCAATGCCGGCGTCTTTACCGATACCGCAGGCACGGCGCTCGGAATCCTGGCTGCGGCGCGCGACATTACCGCGCAGAAGGGCCTCGAAAAGCAGCTTCGCGATTCCCAGTTCTATACCCGGTCGCTGATCGAATCGAACATCGACGCGCTGATGACCACCGATCCCCTGGGCATCATCACCGATGTCAACCAGCAGATGGAGGCGCTCACCGGGGGCACCCGGGAAGATCTGATCGGTACCGCTTTCAAGACTTACTTTACCGATCCGAAGCGCGCCGAAGAAGGCATTCGCGAGGTGCTGCGCGAAGGCCGGGTCACCAACTACGAGCTCACCGCACGCTCGAAAACCGGACGCGAAACCGTGGTCAGTTACAACGCGACCACCTTTAACGACCAGACGGGCAAGCTGCAAGGCGTGTTTGCCGCCGCCCGCGACGTGACCGAGCGCAAACGCTTTGAGCAGACGTTGCAGGAAAAGAACGTCGAACTGGAAAATGCCAGCCTGGCCAAAGACCGCTTCCTGGCCAGCATGAGCCACGAACTGCGCACTCCCTTGAATGCCGTCATCGGTTTCACCGGCACGTTGCTGATGAAGCTCCCTGGCCCCTTGAACGAGGAGCAGGAAAAGCAGTTGCGCACGATCCAGGCCAGCAGCCGTCACTTGCTTTCGCTCATCAACGACTTGCTCGATCTCGCCAAGATCGAATCCGGCAACGTGGAGCTCAATATGGAGCCGGTAACCTGCCAGACGGTCATCGGCGAAGTGAGTACCACGCTGCGTACGCTCGCCGAGGGAAAGAGCCTCAAACTCGAAATCGCGCTTCCCGACCACGAGATCAACATTCGCACCGACCGCCGTTCGTTGACCCAGATTCTCATTAACCTCACCAATAACGCCATCAAGTTCACGGAGCGAGGGGCGGTAAAGCTGGAACTCCACGAACGGGATGAAAATGGCGTATCCACGGCGGAGATTTCGGTTACCGATACCGGACTGGGCATTCGCCAGGAAGACCAGCCAAAACTTTTCCAGGCATTCATGCAGGTGGACAGTTCCTCGACGCGCGCCTACGAAGGCACCGGCCTGGGGCTGCACGTGAGTCAGAAGTTAGCCATCATGATTGGCGGCCGCATTTCATTCGAGAGCGAGTATGGGAAAGGCAGCCGGTTCACCGTTTCCCTGCCGCTTACCCAGGGCTTTGGGGCGGCGCGGAAGGCGCAGGCCGGGCAGTAACGGACGATGCTGCGAGCACGCAGGAAAGGAAGACGAATACGGCGCGCATTCTAGTCATTGAAGATAACCCCACGAACCTGCAATTGGTGGTGTATCTGCTGCGGGCCTTTGGCCACCAGGTACAGGGAGCGAGGGAGGGCGCCGACGGCATCGAGTTGGCGCGCCGGGAAAAGCCCGACCTCATCCTGCTCGACATTCACATGCCGAAAATGGATGGCTACGAAGTGGCCTCCCGCCTGCGCGGCGATCCCGGCTGCGGCTCCATTCCCATTGTTGCCGTGACCGCGTTGGCGATGGTGGGGGACCGGGAGAAGCTTCTCGGCTCCGGTTTCGATGGCTACATTTCGAAGCCGATCGAGCCGGAAACATTTTCCGCCAAAGTGCAGGAGTTTCTCGGACTGCCGCCACACCGAGCCGAAGGGCCGCCGCCTGTGGCGAAAAGCGCGCAGCGGCAGCCGACCTCGAACGAGTCGCCGAACGCAAAGCGGGCCGCTCTTCTGTTCGTGGACAACACTCCCGCCAACATCCATCTGGCGCAAAGCCTGCTCGAACCATTGGGCTACGAAATCCTGACTGCCGCTTCCGCCCGTGAAGGCATTGAGCTGGCGCGGCGAACCAAGCCGGACCTGATCGTCTCCGATGTTCACATGCCGCAGCAGGATGGCTATGACTTTCACCGCATGGTGCAGGGCGATCCCGACCTGGCTCACATCCCATTCGTCTTTTTGTCTTCCTCCGTGTGGTCGATCCGCGAAAAAGAAACCGCTCTCGCCTGCGGAGCTTTGAAATTCATCTCCCGTCCTATTGAGTCCGAAGCGTTGGTGGCGGAATTGGAAGAGTGCCTTCAGAAGAGTCTCCGGCGCCAATCCGTCTGAAAAGAGGAATGCCGGCAGCGGGCATGAGCCGGAAAGGAGCGAATTACGGCAAACATTCTCGTGATCGAAGACAATCCGACGAACCTGCAGCTCGCGCTCTATCTATTGCAGGCCTTCGGCCACAGCGTGAGTTCGGCAAAGGATGGGGCGGAAGGTATCGAGATGGCCCGGCAACATCGGCCGGACCTCATCCTGCTCGACATCCACATGCCCAAAATGGATGGCTACGAAGTCGCGAGCCGATTGCGGCAAGATCCGCAATGCCGCCACATTCCGATCGTGGGCGTGACTGCCCTGGCGATGGTGGGCGATCGGGAAAAACTTCTCAGCTCCGGTTTTGATGGCTACATTTCCAAGCCGATCGATCCGGAATCATTCGTCGACAAGGTTCAGAGCTTCCTCCCAGGGCAGCCCCCTGCGCAATCTTCTCCAAGACCAGCTGCGTTCCCCGTCGTGGAACGGCATTCGCCGGAACCGATGGCGAAGCGCGGCGTCTTGCTTTTTGTGGACAACTCGCCGACCAATCTGCAACTGGCACGCAGCATTCTGGAGCCGCATGGCTATGAGGTCATCAGCGCTCCCAATGTTCAGGAGGGCATGGAACTGGCCCGACGCTCGCGGCCCGACTTAATTGTCTCCGACGTTCACATGCCGCATCAGGATGGATACGACCTTATCCGGCTGGTGCGGGCCGATCCCGAGGTGCGGCAGACTCCTTTTGTTTTCCTGTCGTCCACAACTTCGTCGGAACGGGAGCAGGAAAGGGCGCTATCGCAGGGAGCGGCCCGGTTCTTGTGCCGGCCGCTGGAGCCCGAAACCTTGTTGAACGAATTGGAAGCTTGCCTGCACGGTCGAACCCCTCATTGATCTCGTTCAGCGGCCACGTTTTGGGTGTTCCTGCCAGGAACGGTGCAGAACGGTAAATCGGCGGTTTTGCTCTAATGCTCATGCCCATCTCAGCCGATGATCCAACGTAGGGGCGCAGGGAAGGATGTTGTTTCGCGAACCCTCCACCGATGTCACTCAACACAATCGCCAGACTAGGTACGGCGGGCGCCCCTGGGAAATCTGCGCATCAACTAGAGGATAGTCGCCCCACGATTCTGGTGGTGGATGATCGCGCCATCAACCGGGACTTCCTGGTGAGCCTGCTGGGCTATTCCGGCTATAGGACCATCGAAGCAAATTCGCCTACCGAATTGCCCGCCGTCGATCATCTCGACCTGATCATCAGTGACGTCCATATGCCGAATATGAACGGGTTGACCTTCCTGCAAGCCATGCGGGCCGATTCCATTACCCGTCAGGTTCCGGTCATTCTGTATACGGCTGCTTATAAGACTCCGGAACTCGAAGCCAAGGCGAAAGACCTGGGCGCCTTCGCTGTGCTTACCAAGCCCACCGCTCCCGAAGTGATCTTGGAATATGTCCGAGCGGCCCTCCTGGCCAATGCATGGCGAAATCCGGTTTTGACTTCGGAGGTGCAACTCGCACCCGCCGCGCCCGTCTCGGATACGCGACAGCCTTATCTCAGCGACCGAGCCGCCGCCCTGGTGGAATTCATGCTCGACTTGGCGGCGGAGCGCAACCCGGAACAACTGGTAAAGATGTTTTGCTACAGCGCAATGGGATTGGTCAAAGCGCGTGAATCTTCGGTCCACATCGTTGCTCCCGGCGATAGCCCGAGGCATCTTTTCTTTTCCGCCCCCGCTAGTGCCGACTCTTCGGTCTCCGCCTCTCTTCCCACTTGTGACTGCGGGCTCATAGGCCTGATGAAGCAAGCCCGAGGGCGATGCTTGGGGAAGGATGAAGCCGCTGAGCTCGGGGTCTTATTGGAAAAAGCCGCCGGTTCGGTACTCTATGTACCCATTGCGACGTCCGCGAACCATCTTGGCTGCCTCTGTCTCGTGAATAAGTTAGGCGAACCGGATTTCAGCGATGAGGACAAGCGGATCGCCACCACCCTCTCGACCAAAATGGCCCTGGTTTACGAGAACGTCAGGTTCTACGAAGAGATCCAACAATTCTCAAGCCGTCTCGCAGTTGAAATTGAAGACCGCAAGCGAGTCCAACAGGAACTCGAACTCAGCCGCAACGAGCAGGCCCGGCTCAAGGATGAGTTCCTTTCCCATGTCTCCCACGAACTCCGCTCCCCGGTAATGGTGCTGCAGCAGTTCCTGGAAATTTTGATGGAGGGGGTCGCGGGAGAGATCAATGCGCAGCAGCGCGAATACATCGCCACCGCTCTGCGGAACACACACCAGCTCAACACGATGATTGGAGATCTGCTGGACACGACACGAATTGAGACCGGCAAGCTGCGCGTGGACCTGCGTAGTATGCCGCTGGCCGATGTGCTGACTGAGGCAGTGGCGTCAGCGCGACCGGCCGCCGCACAAAAACGTATTGAACTTGCATTGGATATTTCGGCCTCGCTGCCGCTGGTCATCGGCGACCGGGGACGGATACGCCAGATAGCGACCAACCTTCTGGATAACGCCATGAAGTTCACGCCGGAACAAGGGACTATCACGGTTCGTGCCGGCCTCGATCAACAAGATTCCCGCTTCGTTCGCATTCAAGTAAGGGATACGGGATGCGGTATGAGCCCCGAAGAATCAGCCAGAGTTTTTGATCGTCTTTATCAGGCACCGCACGCAGACTCCTCCGCCCGCAGGGGCCTGGGCCTGGGTCTGTGCATCTGCAAGCAACTGGCGACGTTGCATGGCGGCGAGATCGAAGTCAAGAGCCAGTCCGGTACAGGAAGTGTCTTCGCCTTCACCTTGCCGGTTTTCTCCGTGGCCAACCTGGCGGAGCCGATGCTGGGGGAAGACCCTGTTCCGGAAAACATGTTTTGGATCACGGTGGAAGCCTCTAGCTCAGGCAACACGAAGAAAGACCTTTTGACTTCGATTCGAGAAACAATCGAGCATTGTGTTCTCCCCAATCTGGATGCCGTCATGCCAGACACCTATGCCACGCGCATCGGGCAGCTGTTTCTGGTGCTGGCACGGACAGAGGAGCGTGGCGCGGAGGTGTTGGCCAGGCGACTCGAAGATCAACTGAAGCTCAATGCGGACACCGCTACTTTGCCTGATCCTCCCGTGGTAGGGCTATCACAAATTGACTTGTCAATTGCGCGCAGAAAACCTTCAGCCAGCGAACAGCGGGCCGCTGTGATGAGAGTGATAGAGGAAAGCTTGAAAACAATGGTTGCGGACAGGAGCTGACGATGGGGGAGAAGAAAATTTTGCTCATCGATGACGACAAGGATATCTTGCAAGTGCTTAACGTCCGATTGCGATCGCAGGGATACCAGGTTGCCGCCGCCAGCGACGCGATTTCGGCGGTCAGCGTCGCGCGAAAGGAAAAGCCCGATCTCATTGTGCTCGACATCGGGCTGCCGGGAGGCGACGGTTTTATCGTCATGCAGCGTCTCAAGTCTCTGCTTGACTTCGCGCTGACGCCGATCATTGTAGTCAGCGCGCGCGAAGAGCGAGCGACCAAAGACCGCGCGCTGAAGGAAGGCGCAGTCGCGTATTTCCAGAAACCCATCAACTCGAAGCACTTCCTCGACACGATTCAGAGAGCGTTGGGTCAGATTGCAGTGCCCCAGGGAGGCTGAGGCCAGCGCGTGAGGGTAGGCTAAGCCGCACCGGGAGCGCACGGCAGACAACACCCCGGCGCAGGCGCCGCAAAAGTGAAATGGCCAAGATTCTTATTGTCGATGACGATCCCGCCACCCGGCAGCTTTACGTGTCTCTGCTCACCCCGTTCGGCCACCAGGTCGACGAAGCGTGCGACGGTGAGGAAGGACTGGATTCTGCCCGCAAGCTTTCCCCCAGCTTGGTGATCTCGGACATTCTGATGCCGACGATGAACGGTTACGAGTTTGTTTCGCGGCTTCGCCAGTTTTCGGGATTCAAGAATGTCCCCGTCATTTTTCAAAGCGCCAGTTTCCTTGATCACGAGACGCAGACTCTGGGCCGAGCTTGTGGGGTCAACGACTTCATTGGAAAGCCGTGCGAGCCGGAAAAAATTCTGGGCACGGTGAATCGAGTGCTCGGGCTTCCGGTTCACCCTCCGACCCCGTTAGACATCTCCACGGCGACTCATGATCCTGTTCCCATGCTGATCGACGCCTTTTATGAAAAAGGCAAGCGGTTGGATGCAATGAGTCTGCGCCTGGCGGCGCTGCTCGATCTGGGCTTACAGCTGTCCCGCACGAACGATCCAAAACACCTGCTGGAACATGCAGTGAGCGCGGCGCGCAAAATCATTGGAGCAAACTATGCCGGCGCGGGCAGCGTGAGGAAGGGCGACGCACGCTTCGCATTGTTTGTTACCACGGGCATCGACGACGAAACTGCCATCAAACTTAGTCGGCCTGAAGTGGCAGGGACGTTTCAGGAAATCGCGGTGCAAGGCAAAACTGCGCAAGCCTTCGGCCATGACAAAGAACTGATCCGTTTGGCGCTTCCCGCCGGTCATCCTCCCGTGAGCGGTTTCCTGGGGATGCCTATCCAAACAGGCACACGAAATTACGGTTTGATCTATGTCGCGAACAAGCTTTCGAACCTGGCATTCACCGAGGAAGATAGGCGTTTTCTGGCCACCATCGCCGCGAAGCTGGCGGTTGCCTATGAAAATGCTCTTCGCTATCTGGAGATTCAGGAGCGCACCGTCAATCTGGAACACGAAGTTGCGCAACGGAAGCAGGCCGAAGACCGCTTCCGGCTTCTGGTGGACACCGCGCCCACAGGCATCCTGATTTGTGACGAAAAGGGTCATGTCAACGAAGCCAACGCACAACTCCAGCGCATGTTCGGGTATAGCCGGGAAGAATTGATTGGGCACGCTGTTGAGATGCTTGTACCCGAGCAACATCGCGGGGGGCACGTTGGGCATCGCACGGCTTACACCAACAGTCCCCAGACGCGGCCCATGGGAGTTGGAATGGAACTTCGCGGCCGTCGAAAGGACGGAACAACGTTTCCGCTTGAAATCAGTCTCGGCCCGCTGGTGACGGCGGAAGGGACTTGGATTTCGAGCACCGTAGTCGACATCAGCGAACGCAAAAAGCTGGAGCAGCAGCTTCAGGTATCGCAGCGTTTGGAGTCCGTGGGGCAACTGGCTGCCGGCATTGCCCACGACTTCAATAACATCCTCACCGCGATCGCCGGAAACACCAAGCTCGCACTTGCCGACTTGCCCGCCGATCATCCCCTGCAGCCGAACCTCGCTGAAATCCAAAAGGGCACGCTACGCGCCACTCAGCTCGTCCGCCAGATCCTCACCTTCGGTCGTCAGGACGCGCCGAAGCGCGAAGTTATCAAATTGACACCCGTCGTTGACGAAGCTTTGAAGTTGCTCCGCGCCGGATTGCGCGCTGGAATTGAAATTCGCACTCACTTCGCTTCGGGGCTGCCAGATGTTTTCGCCGATTCCACTCAAATCCATCAGATCGTCATGAATCTGGCCACGAACGCAGCGGATGCCATGGCAAAACAGTCTGTTGGGATATTGGAAATTCGTTTAGAGTCGGTCATCGTGGATGCCGATCTTGCGCGCACAACTCCGGAACTCCACGAAGGAAGTTATCTTCGCGTCTCCATTCGCGACAATGGTTGTGGCATGGACAAAGCCACGGCAGCTCGGATCTTTGAGCCTTTTTACACGACCAAGCCCAAGGGTGAAGGCACTGGACTGGGTTTGTCCGTTGTTCATGGCATCATAAAAACTCACGGCGGTGCAATCACGGTTTACAGCGAACCGGGAAAAGGCACGGTTTTTCAACTCTACCTCCCCGCGGCCCAGGGGTCGGCCCAGAAAACACAGACGCAGTCGACCGAAGGGGAATTTCGCGGTCACGGCGAACGAATCCTCTACGTAGACGACGAGGAGCCGCTGGTGTTCCTCATGAAGCGAATGCTGACGCGACTCGGATACGAGGTGACGGGCTGCACTGAACCGGGGAAGGCCTTGGAAACTTTTAGGTCAGGGCCACATGATTTTGATGTCGTCGTGAGCGACCTCTCTATGCCGCAAATGTCCGGTATCGATCTCGCACGCGAGCTTTTGCAAATCCGACCTGGCACCCCCATCTTGATTGCTTCCGGGTATATTCGTCCCGAGGACAACCAGGAAGTTCGCAATCTTGGGTTACCCGATTTACTGTTGAAGCCAGACACCATTGAAGACCTGAGCCGGAGCCTTCACGATGTCTTTGCAAAGTCCAAGCCATCTGTGCCGGGCGGACAGACGGACGACGATGTGAACGTCCGAAGCAAAGCTGCTCACCGCTGAAATGCTATCTCCTCTCTAATTGGGGGAAGGAGGGGGCTGACCCTAGCGGTAAAGGGCAATCTGAACCTCTTCTGCCGGCGCCCGCAAGACAACAACTCTGTGCGGGGAACGGCCATTTCAATCTTTCAATCGCTGTTTTGGACCGCAATCTCGCGAAAGGATTCCAACTGGGGTAGGACCCCGAGTCCATCAAGGCACTCTCGATCCGACTGCTCGATCTCAATTCCTTTTGCACCTTGCGGATGAGCATCCAACTCATGGGCCAAAAGGTCCGCAACATAGACGGCCGCCGTGCTATCGAAGTCGGAATGCGGTATGCGAGTAGGATGATGGTGATGCGCGATCGCCTCAATAGCAAGGGGGGGAAGGCCCCACAATCCGAGTAGGTAGGCGCCTATTTCTGCATGTGAGGTACCGAGTAGTTCCTCTTCGGCTTCAAAAACCTTGCATCCGTGTTCCTTAGCAATTGCGTGCACGGAGCAGAACTTATCGGGCAGTTTGCTGGCCAGGATCAAGCTCCCGATATCGTGAAGAAGGGCGGCCAAGACCGTAATATCGCGTGTTTTGGAGTCCGCGGGGAGGGTGGCGGCGATAACCGCTGTCCGCTGTGCGTGTCGCTGCATAGATTCGTAAACCGACTGCGGGATGCGCGAGTCGGGCGGGAACACTCTGAAGGCCTCCGAAGCTAGAGCGAGATTCTTGATCGTCTCCGTCCCCAGGTGTGCGGCAGCGTTCTGCACGCTGGTGATTTTCTGCGCTAACCCGAAAAAAGCGCTGTTGACGAGTTGCAACACTTTCGCCGACATCGCGACGTCTTGGCTGATGATGTCCGCAACCTGTCTGATGGAGGCGCTCGGATCTTTCACCGCCTCTGTAAGAGCTGTATAGGTACGCGACAGCGAAGGCAATTCGCCTACCCCTCCAACTATTGTTCGAATCTCTGGCGCACACATCAAATCCTGCAGAGTAAGGACCCGCTCGATCGTGGATTGAAGTTCGGACGCATTGCATGGCTTAGCAAGAAAGCGCTGGGCCATGGGAACTGCACGGGTCGCCAACGCCGCGTCGGAATATCCGGAAAGAATAATTCGCGCGGTGCCTGGGTAGAGGTCGCGAATGTGGCTCAGTAGCGTGGCGCCGTCCATTCCTGGCATACGCATGTCGGAAATCACCAGGTCGAAGCTGCTGGTTTCGCATACCTTCAATGCGGCTTCGCCGCCGACAGCAAAGTGTAGGTCCCAGCGTTTTCGGTCGGCGTACAGCATACGTCGGATGCCGTCCAGAATCTTGCTTTCATCATCCACGAACAGGATGCGTTTCATACCGACGCGGCCCTGGTGGCGGGAATCTTTCCATCATGCGGTAGGCGAATGATAAAGGTTGTCCCTCTTCCCTCTTCCGTTTCAAAATGAATAGTTCCATTGTGCTTGTCAACGACCACCGAGCGAGCGATGGCCAGGCCCTGCCCCGTTCCCTTGCCAATTTCCTTGGTGGTGAAAAACGGATCGAAGATTCGGGATCGCACCTTTTCTGGAATTCCTGAGCCTGTGTCCTGGATGCGGATTTCTGCCCATTCCGGATAACTCCGGGTTTGCACTTTGATCTTTCCCCTTTCAGAGCCTTCTTTGCCCACAACGTCGCCAATTGCGTGTGCGGCGTTGACGATCAGGTTCAGGATCACCTGATTAAACTCTCCAGGCTGACAGGAGATCGGAGGCAGTGTCGGGTCGAGGTCGGTTTCCAGATCAGCCACGTACTTCCATTCACTGCGTGCGACCGTAATGGTGCTTTCAATAGCATGGTTCAAGTCGAGCCGGACCTTCTCCTTCGTATCCGGATGAGAGAACTCTTTCATCGCACTCACAATCGTTGAGACTCGGGTCACGCCTTCGGCCGCCTGCTCGATAGCTTTAGGAACTTCATCAAATAGGTAGTCTGTGTCAGCGCGTTCCACCGAAGCCGCGACTTCTTGTACCGTTTCGCAGAGATAATGTGTTGTCCTTGGCGGCTTCCAGCAGCCGTTCATAATTGACGAAGAGGGTTCTGAGATCCTGGAAGGCATCTTTCAGAAACCGAATATTGTCTCCGATATATTGAGTTGGCGTATTGATCTCGTGCGCGATACCAGCCGCAAGTTGTCCAACAGATTCCAGTTTCTGCGCCTGCCGGAGCTGCGTTTCAAGGGCAATTCGTTCGGTGACGTCTGAACCGATGACCAACAATTCGGCTGCTCTTCCCTTTGCTGTGCGAACTGCTGTGATTGTTAGTCCCAGCAGGCGCTTTTCTCCGTTTATCTCAAACGGAACAAGGTCGCATCGCCGAGAGCCCTGTTCGGAGCACCAACCTCGAATCTCTTCGGGCATGTCGGGTCGTAGCCATCGGACACCGCAGTCTGCCAATCGTTTTCCTAGGACTTCGGATGTAGATAATCCGAACGTACCGGTAGCGGTCGAATTCCAACGCGTGATTTGTGAATCCTGGTCTACGCTGATGAGAATCGACGGCACGGCGTTGATGAAAATCTCTGCCTCTCGATGCGCCGTGCGAAGCGCTTCTTCAGTTTTCTTGCGCTCACGGATATCCCGGCCTACTCCGGCAACTCCGGTAATCATCCCTTTGCGGTTGCGCAGAGGAACCTTTGTAGTCAGGACGTAGGTCTCCTTGCCGGTGGCGTCGAGGCCTTTTTCTTCACGGTTGTACAAAGCTTGTCCCGAACGCATCACTTCCTGCTCGTCAGCATGGAAAGCCCTGGCTAGTTCTCCGGGCAAGTAATCCGAATCGGTTTTCCCGAGCAACTCCTCCGCGCTTCTCGCTCCCAAAACCTGAGCAGTATGGGCGTTAGCAATCACGAACCTGCTTTGCCTGTCCTTTACGTACATGAAGTCGGGGATATTGTCGATGAGGGCGCGCAGCATCTTGCGTTCGTCGTCCAGTATTGACTGTTGAGCAGCCAGTCGGCGATCGACCAACGACGTGATCACGACAAATCCCAAGACGACGAACGTTATGACAAGTATGGCGGAGGTTGCCAATGCAGAGATGTTCACCGACTGCGACAGATTTGGTGCATTGCCCGTGGATGTGAAACTGACCGCTGCCATGCCGGTGTAGTGCATAACGGGAATTGCCAAGCCCATAACTACTGCGATCGCGAGTTTGGCAATCCAGCCAGTATCCTCGTCGCGAGAATAGGAGATAAGCAGGAGACCTACAAAGGAAATCATGACGGCTAAAACGATGGACAAAACCCAGAGTCCCCGGGCGTAATGGTGCATCGCGGCCAGACGCATTGCCGCCATACCGGTGTAGTGCATGATCGCAATGCCGGCGCCCATCAACAGACTGCCAGCAGCAAGATGAAGCGGGGTGATTCGCTGGCGGCTTACTACATATAAGGCGATGAATGAGGCCAAGTCCGCGGCCAACAGCGAGAGGCCCACCGTCGGAACGTGGTAGTACACAGGTATTGGCAACCCGTACGCCAGCATCCCCATGTAATGCATCGACCAGATCCCGCTCCCCATGGCAAAGGCGCCTCCCATGAGCCATGCGATACGGGTAGGGCCCTGGTTTGCGGTCACCCGTCCTGCAAGGTCCAGAGCCGCGTAGGATGCACAAATGGCTATCAGCACCGAGAGCGCGACTAGTCCATAGTCGTATGTCACCGGGATCGGGGTTCGGAGGATCATTTGTTGTGCCGCATACACGCGAGAGACTCCACCCTCAGGGATTCATCGGCCCAAGGCGTCGTTCACTTTAGCTCATCAGTCCGACCCACTCTGCGGGACTTCTACTCAAAACTCTTTTAGGAGGTGTAGTAAGTAACTGATTAATCGGGCGCACTCCGCCGATATAAAGATTGTGCCGTCCCTGAGCCGTTACGGGCCTGCGATAGGCGGGCAACGGCAGCGAAGCGCGGGCTGCCGATTGGGTCGGCCTTGCACAAGCCTGCGCTCGCGTTATGGAAATACCCGCAACGGCAAAATGCGGCTAAAGGAGCGTTATGCCTGACAAAATCCTCTTCGTAGACGACGAACCGCAAGTCCTGGATGGACTCAAGCGAATGTTGCACAAAGAGTTCGAGGTGGACACCGCTGTAGGTGCCGAACAAGCCCTAAACTCAATCCGTGTGTGCGGTCCATATTCCGTCGTGGTCTCGGATATGCGAATGCCCGGAATGAACGGCGCACAATTCCTGGCACAGGTTCGGCAGACCGCCCCCGACACTGTAAGGATGTTACTGACCGGGTACACAGACTTGAATGCGGCCGTAGCCGCAGTGAATGAGGGAAACATATTCCGCTTTCTTACGAAGCCTTGCGCTAAAGAGGTTCTCGCGACAGCCGTCACTACCGGATTGGTCCAGCACCGCTTGATAACGGCCGAGAAGGAACTCCTCGAACGCACTCTCATGGGGAGCATCAAAGTACTGACGGATGTCCTGGGCGCTGCCAGCCCGGAGGCGTTTGGAAGGTCGATGCGTATCGCTCGCTGCGTTCGCCATTTGGTGAGCAAGTTCGATCTGCCATCTCCATGGCGATTCGAGGCAGCAGCCATGCTATCTCAATTGGGCTGCGTGACCCTTGTTCCGGAGGTTCTCCAGGCAGCATACTTGGGGGAGAATCTTTCGCCCGAAAATCAAGCTCGATTCGCCGCTCATCCTCAAGTGGCTAAGGATCTTCTCGTTAACATTCCCCGGATGGAACCAATTGCCTGGATGATAAGCCAACAGCTCATCAAGGAAACCCCGGCAAACGTTCCCGAGATTCCGGGAGCAGGCGCGGAAGCTATCGTGTTTGGAGCTAAGATGCTCAAACTCGCGGTTGCCTTTGACGATCTCCGGATGAAGGGGTTGTCGGAAGAAGACGTAATTCTCAAACTTCGGGCTCGTCGTGCGGAGTTCGGAGCAGAACTGGTCGAGGCATTGGCCAGCATCAAGCCCGAGAGCGCCAAAATGGAGTTGCGAAAAGTTCCGGCTTCGAAGCTTACAACCGGCATGATTTTACAGCAGGAGATTCGAACCCTTGCAGGCATGTTGGTGGTCACAAAAGGGCAGGAAATCACTCACGCCCTTCTAATCAAACTTGACAATTTCTCGCGAGCGGGGACGATTGAGAAAGAAATCATGGCCCTCGTTCCTGTGTAGCTCCAATCCAAACTCTGGTTACTTGTGAGTACCCCTCCAACAGAATTGACTCCGATCTCCAGCTTTGCCCGCAAATCTTCGTTAGAGTAGCTTGGCTTTCCACAATTCCGTGGCTGAATTCTGGTCGATTCCGGTCAATACACTAAACACTGTATTGGCCGCCATTGGACCTTCATGCATTGTCAGGGCGTGGTTCTCGGTGGCTCGATTAGGTGACTGACCCCTCCAATGAAGGTTATATTTACATCAGCGGTGGTCGACCCAGCGGATGATCAAGAACGAAACTTTTAAGAGATCGGTACCAGCTCCGTCAAAGCCTTAATCGTCGATGATCGAGCACTGTTGCGGCGCCGATTCAAACGACGCGGTGGCTGGTCGCCAACGAGATTTCAGCGTTGAGGGAAGCCGCTTCGTCACAAACATTTCCGGAGATGGGGAGGCTGGCAATGGAAGACAATAGCAGCTTGGGCGAGACAAAAAACACAGCGGGCAAAGGTGAGCCGTGGTGCGGTCTTTTAGCCGGCGCGGCGCCGCGCGATCATATCGTCCAGCTTTATCAGGATCAACAATTTTTAAATCGGGCGGTCTGTCGGTTTGCGGCCGCGGCGATTGCCAACGGCGAGGGGGTAATTCTAGTTCCGACGATTGCCCATTGGGACGCTTTTCGGCCCCGCCTGGAAAGCGAGGGCGTGGATGTGAAAGCTGCCGAAAAACGGGGACAGCTAACGATTGTTGACGCAGACAATCTGCTACCCAGCTTTATGCATGACGGAATGCCGGATTCGCCCGTTTTCCTAGGTTTGGCTGCAAACGTTGTTTCACAAGCTCGCAAAGACGGTCGTTACCCGAAAGTGCGCTGGTGGGGCGAGATGGTTAACATTCTTTGGGAGCGCGGGGACGTTGCCGCGAGTATGAACCTCGAAGATTTATTCGACAACCTCGCGCATGAGCAGGATATCGCGATCTTCTGCTCCTTCTTAATGGATAACTTCGACGGGGACGTGCACGCTCGTATGCTGCCGAGGCTCAGCGAGAATCATTCCCATCTTATTCCGGTCGAGGACTACTCTCGGCTTGAGCGAGCCGTGTCGGAAGCACTTCGGGACGCCGTGGGCCCGGACGAATCCCGTGTCCTGGAGGACCGACTTTTGTCGCGGTATCCCGGTTCGTTTCATATGCCGCGTTCTCAGGCGTTACTTTTGGCGTTGCGTCAGACGCTCCCAGTTGTAGCCGATGATGTGCTGCAACGGAGTCGCACGCTGTATCGTACGACTGGCTGAAAACAGAGATAATCCATGGCCCAGGAAAGCAAGCTATTCGTAGCTGGAACTGTGTCAAGCGACGCTCCGACTTTGGACGGGCTGACCCCCAGCGAGATCAGTGTGCTCGATGCTGTCGATGTTCCGATAGTTATCATCAGCCGCGAATGTAAAGTGGTCCGCATCAACCGGGCCGCCATGACGGCGTTTGGCTTAAAGGTCTCGGATCTTGGTTGTTCTCTTGGCACTACTCTCGCTGGGGTGGAGGACCTCAATAGAATTTGCGCGCGGGTGATCGCTGACGGAGCACCACACCGGATCGAAACCCGCGATGGCGATAGATATTTTCTTCTTCGAATAGCTCCCTACACTGGAAACGATCGCCAGATTCTGGGCGCAGTGCTCACACTCACGAATGTCACGGCCTTTCGCGCGAGCATTGATCAAGCCATCTACGAACGGGAATACACGAAGGCAATCCTCAACACGGTAGTTGATCCTGTCGTTGTTCTCGACGGTAAATTGCAGGTGCAGACGGCGAACCGTGCCTTCTATACCCTATTTGGAGTTTCGCGGGATGAGGCGCGGGGCATTTCAATCCGCAAGTTAGGAAATAACGAATGGGAGACCTCCGAGGTGTGGGCGTCCGTCGTATCAACTCTTTCTGGCCCTAGTGAATTTCAGGCTCTCGAAATCGACCGCGAAGCCCCTGCCGGCAGAAGGACGCTTATGCTTGATGCACGCCGATTGGCGGGAGTCGGGGATTCTCTCATCCTTATTACCTTCCATGATGTGACCGAGCGAAAGCAGGCGGAACGGACGACCTCACTTTTGGCTGCAATCGTCGATTCTTCAGATGATGCCATTGTCAGCAAGACGCTCGATGGAACGATAACCAGTTGGAATCAGAGTGCCGAACGACTGTTTGGATATAAGGCCGAGGAAGCTGTCGGTCAGCATATTACTCTCATCGTCCCCCGGGAACGACGTTCCGAAGAAGAAGACATGCTCAGGCGCTTGGCGAAAGGCGAGGGAGTCGAACACTTCGAAACTGTGCGCCTACGGAAAGACGGCACGAATCTGGATGTCTCACTCACGATTTCTCCCATCCGCAATGCGGCGGGGAAAGTGATCGGAGCATCAAAGGTAGCCCGGGACGTCAGTGAAAGAAAACGCATTGAAGTGGCGCTGCGAGAAAGCGAAGAACGTTTCCGGGCGATTGTCGAAACCACGCCGGAGTGCGTCAAACTGATTTCGGCAGATGGCACGTTGTTGCACATGAACGGCCCTGGGCTGAAGATGGTTGGCGCGCATTTTATAGACGAGGTGGTTGGTAAGAATGTTTATGATCTGATTGCGCCAGAGGATCGGGATCGCTTCAAGGCATTCAATGAGAGCGTCTGCCGGGGCGAGCAGGGTTCACTCCAGTTCGACATCGTTGGGCTAGAGGGCAAACGGCGGCACATGGAAACCCACGCCGCACCCTTGCGAAATCCGGATGAGACCATAGTGCATCTCGCTGTTACAGCCGACATTTCCGAACGGAAGCAGGCGGAGGAATTGCTGCGGCAGAGCGAAGAGCGGCTCCGCGCACTTGTGAACGCCAGTTCGGACATGGTTTATCGCATGAGTGCCGACTGGAGCCAGATGAGCCAACTCGACGGGAGGGGCTTCGTCGCGGATATCGGCCGACCGAAGAACGATTGGCTGAACGAACATATTCACCCCGACGATCAGCCGCTTGTTTTGCAGGCAATACGCGAAGCGCTGCGGACGCGGACTCCGTTCCAGCTTGAACATCGCGTCCGCCGGGCGGACGGAACGCTAGGCTGGACCTACTCGCGAGCGGTTCCGCTACTCAATGGAAACGGCGAGATCCTGGAGTGGTTCGGTGCAGCCAGCGACGTCACTGCTCGCAAAGAGGCAGAGGATAATTTCCGCAAACTAGCCCAAACACTGGACGCAGAAGTGCGTGCTCGAACGCGAGAACTGGAGGAGCAGTCCAACCGTGTGCGCCAGCTTTCCTGGCGATTGCTGCAAAGTCAGGATGAAGAACGCCGGCATATCGCGCGCGAATTGCACGACAGCGTGGGTCAGACCTTGACTGTACTTGACATAAACCTTGAATTATTCATGCAAGAGGCGAAGTACAAATCGTCCGAGGTTGCTTCGAAGATTGAGGAAATCCAAAAAACCGTTCAACAGTTGCATCGCGAGATACGTACGACCTCTTATCTATTGCATCCGCCGCTGTTGGATGAGAGCGGATTATATTCCGCAATCAGTTGGTATCTACAAGGGCTCCAGGAACGCAGCGGATTAGAAGTCCGCTTTGAAATTTCGGAGCAGTTTGGAAGGCTACCTGGCGAATTGGAACTTGTGATCTTCCGGCTGGTGCAGGAATCTTTGACAAATATTCATCGACATTCAGAAAGCAAGACCGCTTCGATCCGAATAGATCGAGGATCGAATCAGATCACTTTGGATATCCGGGACCAGGGAAAAGGCATGTCGTCCGAACGGATGGCTGAGATTCAATCGGGGCGCTCGGGTGTTGGGATAAGAGGTATGCGGGAACGCCTACGTCAATTCGAAGGGAGCGTAAATATCGAGTCGGACAAGTCCGGGACCCGCGTTTTCGCGACCATACCGATCCCCAGGGATGCAACGCCAGAGGATCAGAGCAAAGCTGAGCCTAAGCGAGCAACAAGACTTTTAAATACGGTCCGATCCGGCGAGTTCTGATCCCGGAAGAGGTTATTGACCAGAAGATTCGAAATAAACGTGCAACCATGCAGTCCACGGGTTCCACTGGAGCCCAACGCAATCATAAGATTTCCGGCAATTGGACACTCGCAGCGTCTGTCCAAAACTGTCCAATAAGGGGAACTGACTCACAGTTCCCCTTATTTATTGAATAGAGACCTCTTGATTGGCAGGCCTTTGCAAGAGGCGTTGCACGATGGGCCGATTGGCATATGATGACTAAGACAGCCGCGCGCGGGCGTGGCGGAATGGCATACGCAGCGGACTTAAGAAAAACTTGAGTGCTCGTCTGGGAAACCGGCGATGCAGAACTGCTCAAATTCGGGGAAACCTTAAGTGGCAATCCCGAGCCAAGCCCGGAAGGACTGCAGCCGGGAAGGTGTAGAGACTAGACGGGCAGCACCTAAGCTCCGGATCTCCGGAAGAGGGTGAAGGGATAGTCCAGACCGCAAACCTGGCGTGAATCCTCTAAGGCTTCACATCCGGGCGGCGAAAGCCGTAGACGGTATGAAAATCCGCAGGGCTTAAACGGCCCATGAGGGTTCAAGTCCCTCCGCCCGCACCACGTTTTTGCTCTTCAACAGCCTTGCCCAGCGCAACCCAGTCTTGCTCAGCGCTAGATGAACGGCTCGCTTCCACGTAGCGAGCTTGCCGATTTTTAAGATCTATAAGATCTCAAGGCGTCATCCCGAAGCGCCCGCGTTTTTACCGCGGGCCGAGGGATCGCCCGCGGGCGGATGGCCCAGCCTTTGGTCTTGCTGGCACCACCAACAAAGTGGGTGCCCCGCTCTTGCGTTCTGTGCAAGGGCGGGTACCACGGACGCCCGCAGTGGACGCTTTTTCGTGGCCCGATCCCGAAACGTAATCTTCGTCCGACGTTCGTTCACCTTGAGGTCCAGATGATGGGCGGGTGGCCCCGCCTTTGGTCTTGCTGGCACCACCAACAAAGTGGGGTGCCCCGCTCTTGCGTTCTGTGCAAGGGCGGGTACCACGGACACCCGCAGTGATGCTTTTTACGCGTCCCGATTCCGAAGCTTAATCTTCGTCCGACGTTCGTTCAACCTAAAGTTCAAATGATGACGTACTGCACGTGCGATGCAGACTATTGGGCACAATAAATTCCACGATTTTGGCAGCATCCGCCCTTGCACAAAACGCAAGGACGGAACACCCCACTATATTAGCGATGTCGGCGCGATCAAACGCCGGGGCACCCCGCCCGGGTACGAACCCATCCGGTTTCCACTTTCTCCTATGTTTCCATGAGCTTGACTGTCATGACAATATCGTCATCCCATATACGTCATGACGCAATGTTCCTTCAGGAACATTGGGCACACTGGGTGAACCCCTACGAATAGATCCCGGGCGCCTCGTGTCCAAGCTTCTGGACATATTCAATATAGGAGCCGGGATAGACAGTGGGATTGCGGTCCGTGCCGCTCTCGCCGCCCAGTTCCAGCACACGTGAGCCGAGACCGCGAAGGAACATGCGGTCATGCGATACGAAGATCATGGTGCCTTCAAAATCCTTCAAGGCGTCCACCAGCATTTCCTTGGTCGCAAGATCCAGGTGATTGGTCGGCTCGTCGAGCACCAGGAAGTTTGGCGGGTTGAAGAGCATGCGCGCGATGGCCAGCCGCGATTTCTCTCCGCCGGAGAGTGCGCGGATTTTTTTATCCGTGTCGTCGCCGGAGAACTGAAATGCTCCCGCCAGGTTCCGCAACGCGCCAATACTGTCCTGGGGAAAATCCTGCTGCAACTGTTCGGCGACGGTGAGATCAGGGCTGAGCACGTCCAGCGATTGTTGTGCGAAGTAGCCCATATACAGGCTGGCGCCGAGCCGCACGCTTCCCGCATCGGGAGCGCTGGCTCCGGCAATCATTTTGAGAAGCGTAGTCTTGCCCGCGCCGTTTCTTCCCATGACGGCCCAGCGTTCTCCGCGGCGGATGGTGAGATTGAATCCTTCATAAATCACACGCGGGCCGTAACTCTTGTGCAGATTCTCAAGCACGGCTACCTGTTCGCCGGATCGCGGCGGGACACGAAAATCGAATTTCACTACCTGCCGTTTTTTTGGCAACTCGATCTTCTCGATCTTGTCCAGCGCCTTGATGCGGCTCTGCACCTGGGCCGCTTTGGCGGCGTGCGTCCTGAAGCGATCGATGAAGCGTTGTTCTTTGGCAAGCATGGACTGCTGCCGGGCAAATGCTGCCTGCTGATTGCTCTCTCGCACCGCCCGCTCGCGCTCGTAGAAGTCGTAGTCACCTGAGTAGGTGATGATTTCACCGCCATCAATCTCAGCAATCTTTGAGACCAGGCGATTCATGAACTCGCGGTCGTGCGAGGTCATGAGCAGCGCGCCAGGAAATGACTTGAGAAACTGCTCAAGCCAGATGATGGATTCTATGTCGAGGTGGTTCGTCGGTTCGTCCATCAGCAATACGTCCGGCATCCCGAGCAGGACGCGCGCCAGCGCAACGCGCATCTTCCATCCACCGGAGAGAGCGCCCACGTCGCCGTCAATCTGGTCGTCTTTGAATCCCAGACCGTGGAGCACTTCACGGGCTTGCGATTCGAGCGCGTAACCGCCTAAATGCTCGTACTCCTCCTGCACGTGACCGAAGCGCTCAAGGATGCGGTCCATGTCATCGGCCTTGTCAGGGTCGGACATTTCCCGCTGCAAGGCTTCGAGCTCGTGGTGCAGATCGCCGACGCGTCCGCTGCCTGCGATCGCTTCATCCAGCACCGAACGGCCCTGCATCTCCTCGACGTCCTGGCGAAAGTAACCGATCGTCAACTTCTTGGGGACAGAGACCGTGCCCTCGTCGGGAGTTTCCTCGCCAACCACCATCCGGAAAAGCGTTGTCTTGCCCGCCCCGTTGGGCCCGACCAGCCCGACTTTCTCGCCGGGATTCAACTGAAACGAGGCATCCACAAAGAGCAACTGCTTGCCATACTGCTTATTGATGTTTGAGAAAGAGATCATTTTGAAGGAGCAACTCGCGGCACGCTGCCTCTTCCAGTGTAGCTTGGGCGGAAAAATTGCCGGCTAACGGTGGCGCGTTGGATTATCGAAGGGCCTGTGAATCAGGACTTGTGCGTACTCCAAGGGCGCTGGCGGCTGATAGAATCAAGCCCCATTGCGCTTTTACACTAAAAACGAATGCGAGGAATGGCTTGGTGGGCTAGGGCGGGGAAAGCCCGACGCGATCCCTGAAATTCATAGAGCGCACGTTCACTATCCGACTACAGTAGGGCGCATTTTTTATCTTGCGCAATGGATTGCAAGCTCGTTGATGTTCCGCAATCCGGCGTTGGTATGGATTACGGAGTGGGGTATCTGGGGAAGCAGCGAGAACCTGCATCTGTACTACAAACTCCGGCAAAGTTACGGGGATCTTCGTCTCCTTCATGAAGCACCCGGCCACCTGTTTCTCGGCCACGAATCGGAAGACTTAACATCGTTTCTGCAAATTGCGATGTTGAACGGCTGGGGCGGATACATCTTGACTCAGGCGAACTACTTAAACGCATTCTTCAGTCATGATGAATACATTGACTTCTTTGCCGCCGAAGGTGGGCTTGGGCTTTTCGAAGATATACGCAAGGAGTTCGGCACGGTCGACCATCCTGCCAAAGATGTGTGACTCGTTGGCGGTTGGCGTTGAGTCCCGACTGCAACAGTTACTTTCGGTTTGCCGCGTCAGTCAGGACTTGTGCGGGCGGAGTGGCCCGGGCTTTTGATTGCCGGCAGACACAGGACAGAGGGTGCCCCGTCCTTCGCGCACTTTGCGAAGGGCGGGAATCGGGAACGCATGAGTCGAGCGGGTTTGGTCACGGCGCGGCAACCAATCAAATAACACACGCAGCATCGTCACCCACCCTTGCAAAGAACGCAAGGATGGGGCACCCTCGGTCGGAACGGTGCATGCAGAAATCACAAAGGGCGGGCCACCCGCCCCAAAATTCACACTTGACATTCATAGCTAATCCACTACCATATGGTTGTGGATAGATTGGGTACAACCTTCGCCGCCTTGTCTGATCCAACCCGGCGGGCAATGATCCAACGACTCTCGCATGGGCCTGCGTCGGTGCATGGATTGACGGAACCGTTTGCACTCTCGCAGCAGATGATTTCAAAACATATTGCCTACCTGGTGCGGGCGCGGATTGTGATCAAGACCAAGCGTGGACGAGAGAGTGTGTGCACGCTTAGGCCAGCGGCGATTAAAACAGTCAGCGACTGGGCGATCAGCTATCGCCGATTCTGGGAAGAGAGTTTCGACAAACTGGAAGCAGTTGTAAGTCAAATGAAGAAAGAGGAGGTCAGAGATGGCAAAAAACACGGTGAACGAGATCGAGCGAATGGTGGTTACAAGAATTTTTGATGCCCCACGCGAGTTGGTTTGGAAGGCGTGGACAGACCCGAAGTACGTGATGCAGTGGTGGGGCCCGAAGGGTTTTACCGCCCCCGTTTGCCGGATGGATTTTCGCGTGGGAGGAAAATCTCTCCTCTGTATGAGAGCGCCGGATGGGCAGGAGTTCTGGAATGCGGTTGAATACCACGAGATTGTTCCCCTGGAAAAGATTGTTTCCTCCATGTACTTCGCGGACTCGAAGGGAAACAAGGTTGAGGCTGCGGAATTAGGAATAGAACATGAGGCCATCGACGGTGCGTACGACGTGACCATCTTTGAGGATCTCGGGAACGGCCAGACGAAACTCACCTTCATTGGAAATGAACCCATGGAGAGCGCGAAGAATAGCGGTCAAATGGAGGGCTGGAACCAGATACTCGATAAAGTTGCCGATGTTGTCACGAAGCTAGCGCAGGCGAAATAAGATGAAGTTTTGATGATTGTCATGCGCGAGATCTGAACGTAAAGCAAAGCCGGGTCCGTTCCGTTCCGGAAACTAAGGGTGGGCGGGGCGGGTGGCCCGGCCTTCAAACTACAGAAGGCACCACAGCTGCGGGTTCTATAAAAGGGGATGTCAAGAAAAAAGACTTCTCCTCCTTACTTAGAGGAGGTTTTTTTCTGACATCCAGCCCCTCTGTACGGGTGCAAGGTTGGGTGCCGGAGCGTGAATCGGATTCCGGGGAGCATCTGAGTGGTCGAGACTCCGGGAACACGTAAGAGTTCGATAAAGAATGGAGGATCGGATGACGATTTCAAATCAAACCCTTGACCGGTGTATAGAGGAGTGTTTGCAGTGCTCACGCTGGTGCGCTCAATGCCGCGCTGAGTCCCTGGAACAAGATCCGATGATGATGAGGGACTGTATCCGGCTTTGTAACGAATGTCTCGAAATCTGCCGAACCTGCGTAATCCTGCTTACGGACAGCTCTGGATTTGCTGACCGGCTGTGCGGTATCTGTTCCGAGCTGTGCGCAGCTTGCGCGGCCGAGTGCGGGAAATACGAGGGCGAAACGATGAGGAAGTGTGCTGCAGCGTGCCGTCAATGCGCGGTTACATGCGCCGAGGTCGCAAAGGCGGGGCCGATTCGGCAGGCTGCTGCATAAGACGGAAAGACTGGGCCACGGGGTGTGAAACTGACACCGCGCGAGCGACAGCATTGCTGTTCGCCAAGAGTGGAGCAAGAGTGGCAACCGTAAGCCGCCGCGCCGAACTATTGGATGGATTCAAGACACGGTTCGGCTAACGTGGAGTTACGAAACATCTCCGGTCGTTGATCATGGCTGAAATGCGAACCCGTTACCCCGCTGGCATTTCGAAGAATACAGTTCTCCTGGCGTTTGCAAGTCTATTCGCCGATATCTCCTCGGAGATGCTCTATCCCATCCTTCCGATCTTCCTCACACAGGCACTCCATGCGAGCGGAAGTGTCGTCGGCGTGGTGGAAGGCATTGCAGAGGCAACACAGAATGTCGTTCAGGGTTTCTCAGGTTGGCTCTCGGATAAGCTTCAGAAAAGGAAGATTCTCGCACTCATCGGTTACTTCGTATCGGCTTTGGGTAAGCCGCTGATGGGCATTGCCGCGGCATGGACAGGCGTATTAGGCGGTCGTTTCCTAGATCGCCTCGGGGCTGGATTTCGTTCCGCTCCGCGCGATGCCCTCATTGCGTCTTCTGTCTCCGATGAATATAGAGGGCGAGCCTTCGGCCTTGAGGGAATTGGCGACAATCTGGGAGCTTTCTTAGGGCCATTATTGGCCATTCTGCTTTTGCTGTCGTTCCATTTCGAGATCCGACGGATCTTTTTCGTCGCTATAGTTCCCGGACTGCTTGCGTTCTTAATGGTCCTGCTGGTTCACGAACGGCCCGTCCATGTGGCAGCAAAATCCAAAATCGATGTCAGTTTCCGAGAATTCCCCGGCGGATATTGGAAATACCTGTTGGTGATCGCGATTTTTGAGATCGGCAACTCAAGTAATTCATTTTTAATTCTCCAGACAAAGAGCACTGGCGCCTCGTTTGCCGTCACCATCCTGATTTATGCGGGTTTCAATTTGATGGCCGCACTGATTTCATATCCAGCGGGATCTCTCTCCGATCGCTGGGGTAGAAGAAACATTCTGCTGGCGTCGTTCGTGATCTTTTTCGTCGCGTATCTTGGCTTTGCCAGGGCTAGAAGCGTGGCAGCGATTGCGGTTTTGTTCGTGTTCTACGGATTATTTCAGGGAATATTTCGGTCGGTCGGGAAAGCACTTGCTTCCGATTTCGTGCCGGAGCGTCTGCGCGCCAGTGCTGTCGGCTGGTTCAGTACAGTCGTCGGACTTCTGGGACTGGTCGCAAGCATCGTCGCTGGCTTGTTGTGGGACCACATTAGTCACGCCGCGGTGTTTTATTACGGCGCAATCTCTGCAGTAGGGGGTAGCGTCGGATTGCTTTTTATTCCAGGGAGACGCAGCCGGTTCCCCCTTTGACTTCCAAAGTCGTCTGAGGAATAGACCTCGAATGGCGAGGCGGTTCTCGCTTGCAACTCTGCAAGGCACGGAAACTCTTTTGTGGTTGCATGCCACGCTATCCCGCTAGCGCCAATTTTCTATTTCACGGACTCTCCTCAAGCGTGAATCTTACTCCACACCACCGGACAAATGGCCTCCGGTATGGTGGGAGCGCAGTACAGGATATTTGAGAATGCGCATTCTTCCTGCGGTAATATCTAACCAATACTTTGGTATCCCTCGATACGTTCGTCCAATAGATTTGCGGTTGGACCTCTGGCTTAATCAGGCTGCTGCTGTGATCGGAGGAAGTTATGAGCACTAAATCGGAATTGCAGGCATCAACAAACAGCGTAGAAGTCGACAAGAAGAGCTATGAGATGCCCCCGCGCGAGGGGATCAGCGTCGCGCATTTTCTCACCGTGGCCGACGTCGAGCGATCGGCTCGCTATTACGAAAAGGTCTTCGGCGCTCGCATTCTGACCATGGGTGACGGCAACGCGCCTCCGTACCTTCAGCTTGCGAATATCTGGATGATTCTGAACGTTGGAGGCGGGCCGACCCCAGATAAGCCGACGGTCACGCTCAGCGTCCCCGACCCGAATCACATCAACAGCTTTATGAATTTCCGCGTTGCGGATATTCAAGCGTGCTATGAATTATGGAAGAGTCGAGGAGCCGAGTTCATCACGGAGCCGATTCCCAAGTACGGGGAGATACGCTGCTACATCCGCGATCCTGACGGTTACATCATCGAGGTCGGACAGAGCACCGACTTGGTCTACGGTTAAGACTCGGCCCGGATGGAAAGGGACCTGGATATTCACGGATGTCCGCATCGCCGAACGCGACAACAACCACTTGGGCGGCTCGAACCGGCAGGGCGGTACGGCAACGTAAAGTTGCCGTGCCGCAATGGATTCGGGCTGTGCGCGTGCTTTGCCGTTAATATTCGATTTTGTTGGACTTTTTTTCCCAGGCACGAAAAGCCGCCAATGCCTGTTCGCGCATCATCTGAATCATCGGAATTTTGCGCTTGGAATGCGGTTGCGCGATTTCGCGATAGATCAGAGAATCATCGAATCCGATTTTCGACGCGTCGGCATCGCTATTCGCGAAGTACACTCGTGCCAGACGGGCCCAGTAAATTGCCCCCAAACACATGGGGCAGGGCTCACACGATGTATAGATTTCGCAGCCTTCAAGATCAAACGCAGCAAGTGTTTTGCAGGCGGCGCGGATGGCGAGCACTTCCGCGTGTGCGGTGGGATCGTTAGTGCAGGTGACCTGGTTGGCCGCTTCACCGATAATGGCGCCATCTTTCACTATGACTGCGCCGAAGGGACCGCCGCGTCCGGATTGAACATTCTCGATTGAGAGCTGGATGGCGCGCGCCATGAATGGATTGTCCATTAGACGACTCTGGGATGCGTGACTACGGTATATGCAGCTTTAGAACCGCGCACAGCGGAATCTTTCGATCGTCGCTTGAGCAGTCGGTGAGCTTGAGGCGAGTATAAGCCGGGAGCCGAAACTTCGTAAGCCGATAGTTCGGGCCCTGCCGCCCATGCAGGATTTTAGCAAGCATGTACTCTGTATTTAGGTGCGGACCATACAAGGAGCCTGCGGTTTGAGCTTGCAAGCCTTTGTTTCTCGACGGGTAGTAGCACCGGACGGAATTCGTGCGGCCGCCGTCCTGGTTGAGGGAGAGCGGATCAAGGCGGTGGTTGCTCCCGACGAAATTCCAAAGGGTTTTGAGATTCATGACTTCGGTGAATTGGCCGTCCTTCCGGGGCTGGTCGACTCCCACGTTCATATTAATGAGCCTGGTCGAGGCGAGTGGGAGGGCTTCGAAACCGCGACGCGGGCGGCAGCGGCCGGAGGTTACACACTGCTCGTCGACATGCCGCTGAACTGCCTTCCTGCGACAACTTCGGTGGCGGCACTGCAGGCCAAGCGTGCGGCTGCGGAGGGCCGATGCCGCGTTGACTGGGCGGCATGGGGCGGCGTGGTTCACGACAATCAAGGCGATATCGAAGCGCTCGCAACTGCTGGAGTGCGAGGGTTCAAATGCTTTCTGATCGATCCCGGCATCGACGGTTTCACCATGGTCACGGAGCATCAGCTGCGAAAGGCTCTGCCTCACGTTGCTCGAACCGGCTTGCCTCTATTGGTACATGCGGAGTTGCCTGCGTGCCATCGATCGCGCAACCGAAGCTTTGAGGGGCGCCGACTGGAGCCGCTATTCAACTTACCTGCAGTCGCGGCCCGATGAAGCAGAACTGGATGCCATACGGCTGATGCTGTCGTTGTGCCGCGAATACGGCTTTCATCTGCACATAGTCCATCTCGCAACCAGCCTGGCGCTGGAGGAGCTTTGCGACGCACGCGCCGAAGGGCTCCCGGTGACCGTGGAAACCTGCCCGCATTATTTGTATCTCTCAGCGGAGAACATTCCCGACGGGGCAACGCTGAGCAAGTGTGCGCCGCCTATTCGCAGCAGTGAAAATCGCGAGAGACTGTGGCAGGGACTGAGGGACGGAACGATCGACATGGTGGTCACCGACCATTCGCCTTGTCCTCCCGCGATGAAGCGACTTGACGAGGGCAATTTTCGGACTGCGTGGGGCGGGATTGCCAGTCTGTCGGTCGCTCTGCCGCTGATGTGGACGGAGGCGAGCAAACGAGGATTCACATTGCTCGATCTGACACATTGGATGGCGGAGGGCCCGGCTCGCCTGGCTGGTTGCGATGCGCACAAGGGACGCATTGCTCCGGGCTATGACGCGGACTTTGCGGTGTTTGACGCGGACAGCGAATTTGTTGTGACGGTGGACAAACTCTACTACCGCCATCTGGTCTCGCCCTATCTGGGGGAGAAGTTGTGGGGCGTTGTAAAGGCCACGTATCTGCGGGGAGATCTTATATTTAGCGACGGAGAATTCCCCGCTGAATGTGTGGGTCGAGAATATGCGGCGAAAGAGAACGATCAATCGCAGCGATAACCTTTTTCTATCTCGCCGGCACGCCACTACCGTCCAGTTTGTCATACACTATCCCATCCCCGCGCTCTGGGACACGGGTATCAATCTTTAGATGAATACAGACCGCATCGTCGGCACGTCGGTTCCACGCAAGGAAGGTCGCGACAAGGTAACTGGAAAGTCGCAGTACGTCGACGATATGGTTCTGCCGGACATGCTCTTCGGAGCCACGGTTCGCAGCCAGGTTCCGCGCGGACGGATTCGCAAGATCACCTTCGGTCCCGGCGTTGCATGGGATGAATTTGTGGTCGTGTCTGCAAAAGATATTCCCGGGAAGAATTGCATCGCGTTGATCGGGGACGATCAGCCTTGTCTGGCCAGTGAATTGCGTGAACCATCCGGAGGAACCCATTTTGTTGCTGGCCCATCGGGACCGTCATCTGCTTCCGCAGGCGGTTCGAGCGGTGTCCATCGAATATGACGCGTTGCCTGCCATATTCACGATGGAGGAAAGTGAGCGCCGCGACGAAATCATTTGGGGAAACGACAATCTCTTCAAAACCTACTTGATCGAAAAAGGCGATCTCGATGCGGTATGGGATAAGGCCGACTACATCGTGGAAGGCGAGTACTCGACCGGAGCGCAGGAACAACTCTACATCGAAAACAACGGGATGATCGCTTCCTTTGACGCGGCCCAGGGGATCACGGTTTGGGGTTCGCTGCAATGTCCTTATTACATTCACAAAGCGCTCATGGCCCTCTGCAATTTGCCGGCGGAAAAAGTGCGCGTCGTGCAGATGGAGACCGGAGGCGCTTTTGGTGGCAAGGAAGAATATCCGTCGATGATCGCCGCGCATGCTGCGCTGCTGGCCATGAAGTCGGGAAGGCCAGTGAAAATTGTTTACGACCGCATGGAAGACATGGCGGCTACCACGAAGCGGCATCCGTCGCGCACCCGCCACCGGACTGCCGTCAGCCGGGATGGAAAGATTCTCGGCGGCGAGATCGACTTCACGATTGATGGCGGGGCCTATCTCACCTTGTCGCCGGTCGTGCTGTCTCGAGGCGCGATCCATGCCGGAGGACCTTATTACTGGCCGAGTGTGAGTATTCGCGCGAAGGCGGTTGCCACGAATGCGCCGCCCCATGGAGCGTTCCGTGGTTTTGGAGCGCCGCAGAGCTTGTTCGCCATGGAGCGGCATATGGATCGGATCGCGCAGGCAGTGGGCCTCTCTGCGGTAGAGATTCGTCGTCGAAATTTTCTGCAGCCAGAGCAGGACACAACGACGGAACAGGTGATACGCGAACCGATCGATCTCGGAAAGTTGCTGGATCGCGCTTTAGACCTTTCAGATTATCGCTCGAAGAAACAAAGTTTTGAGAAGGGCAATCAGCTCGGCCATATCAAAAAAGGCATGGGCATTGCCGCGTTCCTACACGGCGCAGGATTCACCGGGTCGGGCGAGCGTTATCTGAGTTCCGTTGTCGGCGTGGAAGGATGCGCCGATGGCAGTGTGCGGGTGCTGGTGTCGAGCACGGAATTTGGCCAGGGAACGAAAACCGTGCTCAGCCAGATTGCCGCCGAGGCTCTCGGACTGCCCTATGAGAACGTCACGGTCGCGCAACCGGACACATTAGAAGTGCCCAACAGCGGCCCGACAGTTGCGTCCCGCACTGCGATGGTGGTGGGGAAGTTGGTAGAGTCGGCGGCGCGAGGAATTGCGCAGACTCTAGTTTCTTCGAATCTGCTGCGGGAAGGTTATTCCGCCGATGAATTTCGCGCCGCCTGCCGAGCAATACGTAGCGGCGCATGGCCAATTTCGTTGCTGGTCGCGCTATGATCCGCCGAGCGATATTTTCTGGGACGATCAAGCTTATCGCGGAGAAGCATATGCCGCCTTTGCCTGGGCGGTTTACATTGCGGAAGTCACCGTCGACCTTACGACCTACAGTGTCTCGGTGAATGATTTCGTCGCTCTGCAGGAAGTTGGCAAAGTGCTGCACCCGCTTCTAGCGCGAGGACAAATTATCGGCGGCATTGCGCAAGGGATTGGATTCAGCCTTTATGAAAAAGTAGTTTGGCAAAACGGGCGCATTCAAAACGGCCAGATGACGAACTACATCATGCCGACTTCGAGCGACCTGCCGCCCATACGCGTGTTTTTTGAAGAGTTGGGAAATGTTCACGGAGCCTATGGCGCGAAGGGGATTGGCGAACTTCCTATGGACGGTCCCGCTCCGGCGATCGTAAATGCGGTAGTGGACGCGCTCGGCGTTCCTTTCGATTCGATTCCCTCTGCTTCCGGAAGATATTATGGATGGCCTCGCGACATCGACGGAGACGGGCGCGATTTCAAAAGTCGGGGAACGATGACAACTTCTCGCCAGCACGCAGGCAAGACCGAAATATCATTCACGGTCAACGGTGAGTTGAGAAGTGTGTGCGTTTATCCGATGGAACGCTTGCTCGACGTGTTGCGACTGGAATTGGGATTGACGGGCGCGAAAGAAGGCTGCGGCGAGGGTGAATGCGGCTCCTGCTCGGTGTTGATGGACGGAGCGCTCGTAAACAGCTGCCTCATCCCGATTCTGCAGGCGGATGGCACAAGCGTTGTCACGGTCGAAGGACTTGCGTCAGGCGATCGCTTGCATGTCTTGCAGGAAGCGTTTCTGGAATGCGGGGGCGCGCAGTGCGGCATTTGCACGCCGGGGATGATTCTCGCCGCCTTGCATCTGTTACAGAGGAATCCCATGCCTACGACGGAAGAAATCCGGGAAGGGCTTTCCGGCAATTTGTGCCGATGCACCGGCTACAGCCAGATTGTTGAGGCCGTGGCGGAAGCCGCGCGCCACAGGACGACGATATGAGATCGAATCCCTGTGACTACGAAATGGTCGCGGCTGGCAGCTTGCAGGCGACAGTTGCGCTGCTCGCTCGCGAACCAGGCGCGTGGCATCCGATCGCCGGAGGCACGGACGTGATGGTGCAGTATGCGGCGGGGACTCTTACCGCGCGAAGGCTGGTCAGCATCTGGAATCTACCTGAGTTGCGGCGGATTGACGTCACGTCCGATGAGATTCGAATTGGGGCCGGGTGTACGTACACAGACATTCGAAGCGACGAAATTATTGGACGCGAGTTCCCTCTTCTTTCCGCTGCCGCTAAATGGACCGGCGGGATCGCGAATCAGAATCGCGGAACGATCGGCGGCAACATTGTGAATGCATCGCCGGCCGCGGATTCATTGCCGCGCGTTGCTCGTGTACGAAGCGGAATTGATTTTAGTATCGGTACGAGGCGAACGCCGGGTGCCCTACGTTACGTTTCACACTGGCTATAAGAAGACTTTGCTCGCGGCCGACGAACTGATTCAGGCGGTGTGCCTGCCGCGCCGATACGCGGGATATTTGAGCCACGCCCGCAAAGTGGGGGCTCGCAGTGCACAGGCGATTTCGAAAGTGTGCATCGCCGCGCTGGGTCGAATTGCAAACGGAGTGATTGAAGACGTGCGCATCGCACTTGGAAGTGTTGCACCCGTTCCGCTCCGCTCTGCGGCAGACAGAGCAAGCGGTCATCGGGCGCTCGATTGATTCGACGCTGGTCGTGCACAGCGAGACAGATTGCGCTGACGAGGTTCGTCCGATTGACGACATCCGTTCAACAGCTCGATATCGCGCCGCGGTGGCTGGCAATCTCGTGGTCGAGTTTCTAGAGCACCTTGAATCCCGAAGGCAATACCCTCGACATGAGAACTCTCTGGAACGCTGGAATCATCTTTCCATTGACGAAGCTGCGAAAACAATCCTTCCCTGCTGCGGCTCGAGGGCTTGGGCGCAAGGCCTGGCTGCCATGCGACCGCTTGCCAGCGAGAGCGAGATTCTGGCGGCATCGAACGAAGTATGGCGAAATCTGGCGCATTCAGACTGGATGGAAGCGTTTCAGAGTCATCCACGGATCGGCGAGTCACGAGTTGAGGCTCCGCCGCGATCTCCATCGGCCGAATCTCTAGGCTGGTCGTCGCAGGAACAACGCAACGTCGCGGTCGCTGACGATGCCGTGAAGAGCGCTCTAACCGATGCCAATCGCGAATATGAGCAGCGGTTCGGGCGCATCTTCATTGTGTGCGCTACCGGCAAGTCTGCGGGGGAGATTCTGGAGATTCTCCAACGACGACTGAAGAATGATCTCCAGACGGAACTACTTGAGGCCGCTGAGCAGCAGCGGCAGATCACGGAACTCCGGCTCAGAAAATGGATTCAGGGATGAGGCGCATCTCCACCCACGTTTTAGACCTCGTGCAGGGCAAGCCTGCGGCGAATGTGCAGGTGCGACTGGAAAAGCAGAACGCCTCGGGCGAGTGGCGCTTGTTGACTTCGGCGCGTACCGACCAAGATGGCCGCTGTGCTGAGTTATTGCCGGAAAGCGAAGACCTTTCCTTAGGCGTCTATCGGTTGATTTTTGACACGGAGAAATATTTCGAACTACAGAAACTCGGGACACTGTATCCGGTCGTGGAGGTTGCGTTCCGCATTCGAGAGGGCGAATCTCATTTTCACATTCCGCTGCTCCTCAGCCCTAACGGATACACGACCTACCGTGGAACTTGAGCGGCAGTTTTCGCCGCTGGAGTGACTAAGTGACTTCGTCAATTCGCGAATGGCTCAACCTGCTGGTGCGGTGGTTCCACGTGTTCGCGGCGATCATGTGGGTCGGGCAAACGTACTACTTCACGTGGCTGGACGGACGTTTTACAAAGCTCGCCAAAAACGCTAACGCGGACACCAGTCCGTCCATATGGATGGTGCACAGCGGCGGTTTCTATACCGTCGACCGCCAGAAGTCCTTGAAGGTCGGCCCCGACCAGGTCAACTGGTTTCGCTGGGAGGCGCTGATGACTTGGGTTAGCGGCATGGTTTTGCTGGTTCTCGTCTATTACTCCAGCAGTGGATTAATTGATCCCGATGTCGCGGAGATTTCGCAAATCCGCGGCGTTGCCATCGGACTCGGCGTGATCGCGGGTGGGTGGATCGTCTATGATCTGGCGCTGCGTTCACCTCTGGGCCGATCTGAAGCAGCGTTTGCCGCCTTCTCTGTTTTGATGATTGCGGTGCTGGCCTGGACTTTGACCCGTGTTTTCAGCGGTCGCGCCGCATATATTCACGTCGGCGCACTTTTCGGAACGATAATGACCGCCAACGTCTGGTTTCGCATCCTTCCTTCGCAGCGCAGAATGATCGCGGCGGCGGCGACCGGAACGACGTTTGACGCCGCACTCAGCGCTCAAGCCAAGTTGCGATCCAAACACAATACTTTCCTGGCGGTTCCTGTTGTTTTTATCATGATCAGCAATCACTTTCCCGTCGCGACCTATGGGAACGATCACGCGTGGGAAGTTTTGGTTGCTCTCGTTCTCCTGGGCTGGGCGGCGGCGAAGGTCATTCGGGAGGCGTGAGCTTTTTCACGGCTGACGCTGTCAGCGAATTAGAATCCGATGCTAACTGAGATTGCAACTCGCGCGGACGCAGTCATCGGCCGATGCCAGAAGCTCGCTTCGTTCTCCGAAGATTCCACCGGCACGCGCCGAACTTTCCTGTCGCCGCCGATGCGCGAATGCCATCGGGAAATTTCTCGCTGGATGGAACCGCTCGGCGCTCAGGTACGAATCGATGCCGCCGGAAATTTCCGCGGATATTATCCTGCGTCGCAGGCCGAAGCTCCGCGCCTGCTGATTGGATCTCACCTCGATACCGTTCCCAACGCGGGCGCCTACGACGGTGTCCTCGGAGTGGTGATCGCTATCGGACTGCTGGAGGAATTGCGCGGGCGCCGACTTCCATTCGCAATCGAAGTTGTTGGCTTTTCCGAAGAAGAAGGGGTGCGCTTCGGCGCTCCGTTCATCGGCAGCCGTGCGCTGGTAGGCAGATTGGATCTGCAGATGCTCGGTATTCAAGATGCACGCGGCACCTCAGTCCAAAAGGCGATCGAAGAGTTTGGCCTGAATCCTGCGGAGATTCCTCAGGCTGAACTGGCTGCGGATACGCTGGGCTACCTGGAATTTCACATCGAACAGGGACCGGTGCTAGAGAACATGAATCTGCCTCTCGCCGCGGTCGACGCGATTGCGGGACAAAGCCGATTAGAATTTACCTTCCTGGGTCGCGCCAATCATGCAGGAACAACGCCTATGGATCTTCGATGTGATGCCCTGGCCGGCGCCGCGGAGTGGATCGGGGCCGTAGAACGCTTGGCGCAACAGATTCCGGGTTTGGTGGCGACAGTAGGAAAGATCGAAGCCGCGCCCGGAGCGACAAATGTGGTCGCCGGAGAGACGCGGGCGGCGCTCGACGTTCGCCATAGCGCAGACGAAGCTCGCATTGGCGCAGTGAACGAACTCATTTATCAAGCGAAAGAAATTGGCCGCCGCCGCGGGCTAGCAGTGCGCGAGACCGTGCTGCTGAGCCAGCCTGCTGTGGCGATGAATTCGTTCCTGATCGGTGAGATCGAGAAGGCAATCGTCAAAAGCGGATGCCCGTCGCATCGGATGGCGAGCGGCGCAGGTCACGATGCCATGATCATGGCCGAGAAAGTTCCGAGCGCGATGATTTTTCTGCGAACTCCGGGAGGGATCAGCCACGATTCCGCGGAATCGGTCGGACGGGCAGACGTGGAGAAGGCGCTCGACTGTGGTTTACATCTTCTCGATCAGCTTGCCGCCTCTCCCGAATTCTACAAAAGGAAAAACCGTGCATAATCTTGGCCAGACACGAAGTGCGCAGCAATCCAATCACTTGCTGTTAACGCCAGATACGTTTGTGCGGACTGCTCTGCCTGGAATGAAAGCTTGTTCCGCGATTGTGCACGTCAGCCCTGTCTTGGGAGCCGGGTTCACGCAGTACACGGCCGAGTTCGAAGTTGGCGGCGAGCTAGGCGGCACACAGGCGCAGCGCTTCGTCTTCGTGATCGAGGGCAGACTGAAATTGGAAATGGAGGGCAAACCGAGCGAATTAAGAGCGGGCGGTTACGCTTATCTTCCTCAGGGGATGAATCATCGCGTGACGGCAACCAGCGCTACCCGCGCGACTGTCATCGAGAAACATTATTATGCTCTCGAAGCTGTGAACCCACCGCACGCAATCGTTTCAATCGAGGATGCGATCTCTTCTCACTCGCTGGGGGACGATCCCAACCTGCAAGTGAAATGTTTGCTGCCGGACGAGATGAGCTTCGACTTCGCGGTGAATACGATGGTCTACCAACCCGGTGCGGCTTTGAGCATGGTCGAAATGCATGTGATGGAACACGGCCTCATCATGCTCGAAGGCGGCGGAATCTACCGGCTTGGGGACTCGTGGTATCCGGTGACCGCGGGAGACTTCATCTGGATGGCGCCATGGTGTCCGCAGTGGTTCGGAGCAATCGGCAAAGTTCCGGCGAAGTATCTCATCTATAAAGATTGGAACCGGCATTCCATGGCAGGTCTGAAGCGATGAATCTCGCGATTGACCGGGACCGTCTGCTTCGCGAAATCGAAATCCTGGCTTCATTTTCTGATGCTGAAGCTCCCGCGGTGACCCGAATTGTTTTCACGCCAACCGACCTCAAGGCGCGCGCATGGATGAAGGCGCAGTGCGAAGAGGCGGGACTCACGGTCGCGCGAGGATGCTGTCGGCAATACGTTTGCTCGCTGGAAGGGATCCGTTCCGAACGCGCCCGTGGTCGGCACCGGGTCGCACATCGACGCCATTCCGAATGCCGGAAAATACGATGGCGTTGTAGGAGTACTGGGAGGGCTGGCGGCCATACGTGCGTTACAGCAGAGCGGATTTCGCCCTAAGCATTCGATTGAACTTCTCATCTTCACTTCGGAAGAGCCGACGCGTTTTGGAATTGGATGTTTGGGGAGCAGGCTGTTAGCGGGCACGCTTTCTGCAGATGCGGCGCGAAAACTAAAAGACAATGATGGTGCAACGCTGGACGAAGTCCGCCAGGGTGCTGGATTTGCCGGCGAACTCGGACAGGTGCAATTGCCCAGTGGTTACTACAAAGCATTCGTTGAACTCCATATCGAACAGGGACCGCTGCTGGAGCGACAGCAAATTCCTCTGGGGATTGTGACGAACATCGCCGCCCCGGCGAGTCTCCGAATCTTAATTGAAGGATCGGGCGGGCATGCGGGCGCTGTCTTGATGCCCGACCGGCATGACGCGCTGTGTGCCGCGGCCGAATTAATTCTCGCAATTGAGCACAGCGCGCGCACTAGCGGGGCTATCGACACCGTCGCAACCGTCGGCATCTGCGATGTATTTCCCGGCGCCGTTAACAGCATTCCGGCCAGGGTCCGGCTTAGCGTGGACATCCGCGACACGGACATTGTGCGTCGCGATCGCGTGCTGCGCGAAATCGAAGTCGCATGGGAATCGATTTCAGCGGCGCGGCAGGTGTCGATACGGAGCGAGTTACTGAATGCAGACGCACCCGCGAAATGCGCTCCCGAAATCGTCGAAGCCCTGTCTCAGTCGTGCCGTCACCATGGACTGACATTTCTTTCGATGGTGAGCCGGGCTTACCACGACTCGCTTTTTATTTCGCGCATCGCTCCCGTCGCCATGCTGTTTATACCTTGCCGAAACGGGTATAGCCACCGTCCCGATGAGTACGCATCGGCTGACGATATTGCTCGAGGTGCATTGGTATTGGCGGAAACGCTTGCCGCCTTATCGCAGTGAGATTTTAAAACTTCGCGCGGCGAGAAATGTCGGCACGCCGCAGTGACTCATCGAGATGTCGCCTTCGTCGACTCGCGAATCTTCGCATACCTGGGCTTAATGTCGGAGTAGATGAACTTCAAGCGCTCTTTGTAAGGAAGAAACGCACTCTTCATCGCATTGATCGTAATTTTTTCGAAGTCATCAAGCGTGAGGCCAAAAGTGTTTGCGGCGGCTTCAAACTCCTGGGTCATGGTGGTATTGCTCATGAGCCGATTGTCGGTGTTTAACGTGACCCGAAATTTTTCCTGATAAAGAATTCTGAATGGATGCTCAGCCAGGCTCGGAGTCGCGCCGGTATGGACGTTACTCAGAAGACAGATCTCCAATGGAATGCGCTTGTCGAGAACGTACTGGGCCAGGTCTCCTAACTTCACCGCCTTGCCGTCCACAACTGCGATGTCATCAATGAGTCGCGTACCATGCCCGATGCGGTGCGCCCCGCAGTATTGAATCGCCTGCCAGATCGACTCTTTCCCGTAGCCTTCTCCAGCGTGAATCGTAATGTTGAAATTTTCGCGCTGGATATAGTGAAAGGCGTCCACATGCTTCTTGGGGGGATAGCCGCCCTCCTCGCCAGCAAGATCGAAGCCAACAACGCCGCGGGCGCGAAAATCAACTGCCAGTTCCGCCATTTCGAGCGAAGTATTCATGTTGCGCATGGCGCAAATAATAAGGCCGGAGGAGATTCCGAAATCCTTCCGTCCGCGATCCAAGCCCTTCAACACCGCGGAAACGATCTGCTGGTGGGTCAATCCTTTTTGAGTGTGAAATACGGGCGCAAAGCGAGTTTCAAAATACACGACGCCGTCTCGACTCAGATCCTCGGCCTGTTCGTAGGCGACGCGCTGGAGGGCCTCCTCCGTCTGCATGACTGCGATAGTGTGCGCGAAGCCTTCCAGATATTTCCCTAAGCTACCCTGGTTGGCTCCACGAAAAAACCACTGCGCTAGAGCTTCCGGATTATCTGTGGGAAGGTTGGTGTAGTTTGCGTCTTTTGCTAATTCAATCACCGTCTGCGGGCGCAGAACTCCATCCAAATGCTCGTGCAGAAGCACCTTGGGAAGACTCTGTAACAATTTCTTATCGGGATTCATAGAATTGCCAGATGATACACCACTTGGCGGGAGGGAAATCCTGGCGTCGCGCGAGGGCACCGCTCTAGATCGCTATTGGCAGTACAGCCGAAAGTAGCTTAATCTACCCGCCTATGCGATTTGCCAAGCTTCTCCTGCTACTCGCTCTTGGTCTGTCTTTCGTTTTCGTGCCGGTTCTTTCAGCGCAGACTCCGTTCACTCTGGAGCAAGTTTTGAGTTCGCCTTTTCCGAGCGAACTTGTGGCGGCGGAACACGGGAGCCGCGTGGCATGGGTCTTCGATGCAAAGGGAGTTCGCAACGTGTGGGTGGCGGACGGCCCTGACTTCGCCCACTCCGCGCGCCAGGTCACTCACTACAGCGCCGATGACGGCCAACCCATTGCCAGTTTGCGGCTGACGCCCGACGGCAAAGTAGTGCTCTACGCGCTAGGCAGTGAACTGAATGACACGCAAGAGAGCGCCAATCCAGACAGCTCGACGAAGGGCGCCAAGCAGCAAGTCTTCGCTTTGGACATCGATGCCAGGAACGCATCCCCGCGGCTATTGGGCGAAATGGGTTGCGGAGACGAGGGCTGTGAGGACATCGAAATTTCGCCCGACGGCAAGAGTGCGGTATGGTCCGCGAAAAAGAAGTTATGGCTCAGCGGTGTCAACGGCAAACAGCCGGCCAAGGAACTGGCTTCGGTCCGCGGAGATTCGGTAGAGCCGAAATGGTCGCCGGACGGAAAACACATCGCATTCGCCAGCGAGCGCGGGGATCACACCTTCATCGCGATTTACGATTTCGACGGTGGCCCAATCCGTTATATGGCGCCGAGCGTGGACAAGGATTCGATGCCGCGCTGGTCGCCGGATGGCAAGTCGATTGTTTTTGCCCGCACGGCCGGCGATGAGAACAAATTGCCGCTAATCCCCGTGCGACCGAAGCCGTGGTCGATCTGGATTGCCGATGCCGCCACGGGCACGGGGCGCGCGCTGTGGCATAGCGGTTCGAAGCTGGAAGATTCCCAGCCACAACTTAGCGGGGAAGGTTCGCTCAACTTTGCCACTGACGGACGAATTGTATTTGCTTCCGAGCAGGATGGACGCAACCATCTGTATTCGATACTAGCAAGCGGCCGTACAGCCACACTGCTCACGCCCGGCGATTTTGATGTGGAAGATGTCATGCTCAGCGCGGACAAGGCTTCGATAATTTATTCCTCGAACGAGAGCGATGTAGACCGTCGCCATTTGTGGAGCGTAGTTGCCGCCGGAGGCTCGCCACAGCAGGCGCTTACTAGCGGCGACACGATGGAGTGGACTCCGGTTCAAACGGGAGACGGCAAGAGCATTCTTTGTCTGGGCTCAACGGCAACATCACCAGCGATGCCTTACGAAGTTACCGCAAAAGGCCGCGAGATTATCGCGAAGCAAGCGCTGCCGGGGGATTTCCCCTCGGCCTCGCTGGTGCCCCCGAAGCAAGTGATTTTTAAAAGCGACGACGGCCTCACACTACACGGCCAGCTTTTTCTGCCGCGCAACGCGCAGGGTAAGGTTCCTGGGCTGGTCTTCACGCACGGCGGTCCAAGTCGCCAGATGATGCTCGGCTTTCATTACATGGACTACTACCACAACGCGTACGCGGAAAATCAATATCTGGCTAGCCGCGGATACGCAGTGCTGTCGGTGAATTATCGGCTTGGTGTGATGTACGGCCGCGCCTTCCGTGAAGCACCTAATAGCATCTGGCGAGGCGCAGCGGAGTACAAGGACGTAGTTGCCGCAGGACGATATCTGCAGACGCTTCCGGAAGTGGACGCGGAGAAAATTGGACTGTGGGGCGGTTCCTACGGCGGCTTTTTGACGGCGATGGGCCTGGCGCGGAATTCAGATCTGTTCAAGGCCGGCGTAGATTTCCATGGCGTCCATGACTGGAGCGTGTTTCTGACGGAGCGTCCATACTTCGGCAATCTGGCACTGCGCCCGCCGGACGCCGATGCTGCCATCAAGCTGGCATGGGATTCTTCTCCCGATGCGTACGTCGGCACGTGGAAGTCTCCGGTGCTGCTCATTCACGGCGACGACGATCGCAATGTGCCGTTTAACCAGTCGGTAGATCTGGTGCAGCGCTTGCGAGCGCAGCACGTGCCCTTCGAGCAAATGATCATTCCCGATGAGATTCACGGATTTCTGAGGTGGAAAGATTGGGTGAGAGCATACTCTGCGACCGCTGATTTCTTCGACCGGACGTTGAAGCGCGGAGAAAAAATTGGAACCGGCGACTAGGCTGAAGCAAGCCGCCACAGCGGGTTCCCATGAGATTCGGCGCCAGTTTTGTAAAGTAATGTGTTGCTCTCGGCATCGCGCTGCGATTCTCATATACTGTTGAATCGACTCGGCCTCCAGTTTCATCAATTTCATGTCGGTGATGACCGCGCGGTTCGCCTTTACCCTACCTGGGTTGGAGAGCAGTTGGATTCATGTGGATTGTAGCGTTAGCCCTTAGGCGTCCTTATACGTTCGTGGTAATGGCGATAGTACTGCTCCTATTGACGCCACTGGTCGTTTTGCGCATGCCGGTTGATGTGCTGCCCGACATCAACATCCCCGTAATTAGCGTAGTGTGGAACTACGCGGGAATGGCGCCGGATGAAATGGCCGACCGCATTGTCACGAATTCCGAGCGCGGCCTGACCATTACAGTCAACGACATTGAGCACGTCGAGTCGCAATCGCTGAACGGGATTGGAGTCATTAAGATATTTTTCCAGCCTTCGGCGAACATCCAGACCGCATTGGCACAGACCACGGCGATGGTGCAAACCACATTGCGAGGTTTACCGCCGGGAACAGTTCCGCCTCTGATCGTAACTTATTCCGCTTCCTCAACGCCGATTGTGCAACTTGGTTTGAGCAGCAAAACGCTACCCGAGCAACAACTCTTCGACTTAGGTAACAATTTTTTGCGCTCGCAGTTAGCCACGGTACCTGGCGCGGCAACCCCATATCCTTATGGCGGAAAAATACGCCAGATCCAGGTCGACCTCGATCTGCCGCGGCTTCAGGCTAATGGCCTTTCGCCCAACGACATCGTCAACGCGCTCAATGCGCAAAACCTGATTCTTCCTGCCGGCACCACCAAGATCGGTTCGCTGGAATATCAGGTCGAGATGAACGGCAACCCGCAAACCATCGCCGAACTGAACGACCTGCCGGTCAAGACAGTGAATGGTTCGACCATCTACATGCGGGATGTGGCGCACATTCGCGACGGGTTCGCGCCGCAAACCAACATCGTGCACATGGACGGAGTGCGTGGCGCTCTGATGTCGATGCTGAAGGTGGGCAGCGCGTCCACCATCACCATCGTCGAGGGCGTGAAACGCATGGCTCAGCTTGCGTCACAGTCTCTCCCGCCGGAGATGAAGATCACCGCGCTCTTCGATCAGTCGCTGTTCGTGCGCGCGTCCATTCGGGGCGTGATTACGGAAGGACTGACCGCAGCTGCTCTGACCGCCTGCATGATCCTGCTTTTTCTCGGGGACTGGCGTCCCACGATTGTCATCTCGATCTCGATCCCGCTTTCGATCTTCGTATCGATTCTCGTGCTCAGCGCGCTGGGGCAGACCATCAACATCATGACCCTGGGCGGTCTGGCGCTGGCGGTGGGAATTCTGGTCGACGACGCGACCGTGGAAATCGAAAATATCGAGCGCAACCTGGCGCAGGGCAAGGAGATGAAGCAGGCGATTCTCGACGGCGCGGCGCAGATCGCCGTCCCGGCCTTTGTTTCCACGATTTGTATTTGCATTGTGTTCGTGCCCATGTTTTTCCTGACCGGCGTGGCCAAGTTTCTGTTCGTGCCGCTGGCCGAGGCGGTGGTCTTCGCCATGCTGGCTTCCTATTTCCTTTCGCGAACGCTGATCCCCACGCTCGTGATGTACATCATGCGCGGACACGAGCATAAAGCGGCGGGGACCGAAGACTTTCATGGGCCGCTTTCAACGAGGATTTGAAAGGGGATTCGAAAAGTTCCGCAGCGGCTACTACCAGCTTTTGGAGACTACAATTCAGCATCGCGTGCTCTTTGCCAGCTTCTTTCTCGCGTTCTGCGTGCTATCGCTAGGCTGGGTATTCTTCTTAGGCGAGGACTTCTTCCCCTCCGTTGACGCCGGCCTCATACGATTGCACCTGCGCGGTCGAGCCGGCCTTCGCGTGGAAGAAACGGCTCGCCTTTGCGACCAGGTAGAGCAGTTTCTGCACCAGGATCTAGCCCCAGGCGAGATTGCGACGATACTGGATAACATTGGACTGCCGAACTCCAGTATCAATTTGTCCTACAGCAATTCCGGAGTAATCGGGACCAGCGATGCGGAGATTCTGGTTGGCCTGAATGCCGAGCGCCATCGTCCCACCGAAGAAATTGTCCGGCAGTTGCGTCAGGAACTTCCGCGAAGCTTTCCCGGCGTGGAGTTCTTTTTTCAGCCCGCGGACATCGTCACCCAGATTCTGAACTTTGGGTTGCCCGCGCCGATCGATATTCAGGTGATGGGCCCGGACATGCAGAGTAATTATGATATTGCCCAGCAGATTGCCAACCGGTTGCGTCCAGTTCCCGGGACCGCGGACGTGCACGTGCAGCAGATGCTCGGTCTGCCGACTCTACATCTCGACATGGATCGCGATCTCGTCACCCAGGTCGGGATGAATCCGCGGGACGTCGCGCAGAGCGTGCTTGTTTCTCTCAGCGGCAGCTTTCAGACCGCACCCGCTTTCTGGCTGAATCCACAGAATGGCGTCACTTATTCGGTCGCGGTGCAGTCCCCGCAGTACCGCATGACGTCGTTGCAGGATTTGATGAATATGCCGGTCAACGATCCGTCGGTGCCGAACTCGCAGGTGCTGGGAAACCTGGTGCGGTTGGCTCCGGTTTCGAGGCCGGCCGTAGTCTCGCACTACAACGTGCAGCCGGTGATCGACGTATACGCCAGCACGCAAGGACGCGATCTGGGGGCGGTGGCGAAGGACACGATGAAAGTCCTGCAGCCGTTCATGAACCACCTGCCACGCGGATCGCAGATTGTGGTGCGCGGGCAAGTCGAGACCATGCGAAGCTCTTTCTTCGGATTAGGAATCGGATTGCTAGGAGCAATCCTGCTGGTCTATTTCCTGATCGTGGTGAACTTCCAATCATGGCTTGATCCGTTCGTCATCATCACGGCACTTCCCGGTGCGCTGGCGGGAATCGCGTGGATTCTTCTGCTGACCCACACTACGCTGAGCGTGCCGTCGCTGACCGGAGCCGTGATGTGCATGGGCGTTGCGACGGCCAATTCCATCTTGATGGTATCGTTTGCGCGCGATCGGATGCAGGTGGGCGTAGGTGCAGTGCAGGCCGCGCTGGAGGCGGGTTACACTCGCGTGCGCCCGGTACTGATGACCGCCCTGGCAATGGTGATCGGCATGTTCCCCATGTCGCTGGGTTTGGGTGAGGGCGGAGAACAGAATGCGCCCTTGGGCAGAGCCGTCATCGGAGGTTTGATGTTCGCGACTGTGGCAACATTATTTTTTGTGCCATGTGTCTTCGCCATCGTTCACAGCCGTCGCGAAGCACGGGAGAAAGAAATATAAGCAAGCCTTAAATAAGGTAGATTTCATAAAAGGAACTTGAGCAAGCAATCATGCAGACGCACACAGAAACGAATCAAACAACTGAGGAAGTGCAGCATGTTCCTCCGCAAGTAAACCCACCGCCGGAGTTGCCGCCTGCGCCTCCGCGCAAGGCCGTTCTCATCGTCGTGGTGGTAGTGGTGTTGCTGGCGCTGAGCGGCGCACTCAGCATGGTTAGCCGCATTCGCGCGGGACACGCATTGGCCAAGGAAACGGAGACCGATGCCGTTCCCACCGTCTCGGTCGTTCATCCGACCGCGGAAGCGCCCGACGAGGAATTAGTGCTGCCCGCATCTTTGCAGGCCTATGAAGAGTCGCCGATCTACGCCCGCACGAGTGGATATTTGCTCCACTGGTACAAGGACATTGGCAGCCGCGTGAATAAAGGCGAACTGCTGGCGGACATTGATACTCCGGAAGTCGATCAGGAATTGTCGCAGTCGCGCGCGAACCGGCAGCAAATCGTCGCGCAACGGGACTTGGCCAAAATTTCTGCCGATCGCTGGCAGAATCTCCGCAAGACTGATTCCGTTTCTCAGCAAGAGGCCGACACGCAGTCCAGCGCGTACCAGCAGGCTATAGCGAACCTGGCAGCGGCCGATGCCAATGTCCGTCGTCTCGAGCAGATGGAATCCTTTAAGCGTGTGTACGCGCCATTTTCGGGGGTGCTGGTCAAACGCAACGTCGATCCGGGAGCGCTGATTAACGCGGGCTCGGGTGGCGTGGAACTTTTCATTCTTGCCAAGGTTGATCCCATCCGCGTATTCAGCAACGTTCCCCAGGCTTATTCGCCTGCCATAAAAAACGGGATGCCGGCCTATATCACGCTGCAAGAGATTCCCGGCCAGAAGTTTAAGGGCACAGTGACGCGCACGGCCGACGCGATTGATCCCGCAACGCGCACCCTGCTCACCGAAGTGGATGTTCCCAACAAAGACGGCCGTTTGTTGCGCGGTTCCTTCGGCGAGGTACATTTCGCGCCGAAGATCAACGCGCAAAAAGTTACGGTGCCGGTCAATGCCATGCTCTTTCGACAGGAGGGTGCGCAGGTTGCGGTCGTGGGAGCGGACAACAAGGTGCAATTGCGGCCGATCACAATTGGCCGCGACTATGGCACGACGCTGGAAGTTCTGGGCGGAGTAAGCCTGGAGGATCGCATCATCATTAATCCCTCCGATGCGCTGGAAAATGGCCAGAAGGTGAATGTTGCCCCCGAAAGGCAAGAGGGCCAGCATTCATGAAATGGTTGGTGGCGGCGGCGCTCGGCGCGAGCGTTTGGCTCGCAGGATGCGCTGTAGGACCTAAATATCAGCGTGCGCAAATCCAAACTCCGCCTGCCTGGAAAACCGAAGGCCCGTGGCGTCAGGCCGCTCCCGGAGATGCAATCCCAAAGGGAGCCTGGTGGGAAATTTTCCACGACGACGAACTGAACGGTTATGAGAAGCAATTGCTCGCGGCGAACCAGTCGCTGCTTGCCGCGCAGGATCGCCTGAACCAGGCGCGTTCTCTGGCGCGAGTGGCGTCGGCTCCGCTGTTCCCTACGCTCAGCGCCGATCCTAACGTGTCGCGCGTGCGCTACTCAGGCAATCGCCCTCAAGTCGTGAGTGCTACACCAGCAGTCACGCAGAGCGTCTACGAGATTCCGTTCGCTCTTAACTACGAAGTCGATCTCTTCGGACGGAACCGGAAGAACCTGGAAGCGGCCAACGCTAACCTGCAAGGCACGGCGGCCGATCTTGCAAAACGTTCAACTCGTCCTGACCGCGGAACTGGCCGCTGATTATTTCAGCTTGCGCGAGCTCGATGCTGAAACTCAGGTGGTACAAGAGTCGGTAACAATCCAACAGCGGGGCCTGGTCTTGGTGAACCATCGTCACGAAGGCGGGGTCGCGTCAGGACTGGATGTCGCCCAACAGCAAACTCTGCTTGATTCCACTGTGACGCAACTCTATCTTCTGCAGCAGCAACGTGCCCAGTTCGAACACGCCATTTCCGCACTCACGGGAAACCCTGCCTCCACATTTAGCGTTCCGGTCGCACCACTTCGCGCCGTTCCACCGCCGGTGCCCTTGGGGTTGCCGTCGGACCTGCTCGAACGGCGTCCCGATATCGCCACCGCGGAGCGTGCGATGGCCAATGAAAATGCGCTCGTGGGAGTTGCCCGAACCGCGTTCTATCCGCAATTCACCATTTCAGGCAGTGGAGGTTTCCAGAGTATCAGCCTGAGTTCGCTGATCAGTGCGCCCAGCGCGTTCTGGTCGCTGGGGGGAGACTTGCTGCAACCGATTTTCAATGGCGGCCGCAATCGCGCCAATCTAGCGGCTACGCAAGCGGCCTATAATGAATCCGTCGCCAATTATCGCCAGTCGGCGCTTACCGCTTTTCAGCAAGTGGAAGACAATTTATCCGGCCTCGATTCTTTGTCACGCGCCGCTGAAACCCAGAATGCAGCGGTCGCGGACGCGCATCGCGCCCTCGACATTGCCAACGACCGCTATGTCGGCGGGTTGACCACGTTCCTCGATGTCATCACTGCCCAGTCTGTTCTGTTAACGAACCAGCGACTCTCAACGCAATTGCTCGGCCAGCAAATGGTCACGTCGGTCCTGCTGGTCAAAGCATTGGGCGGAGGCTGGGACGCATCCGCAATCCAGAACGAACAAGTCCATCCCACTCCCGGCCAACTGATCCAGCCTTAGAAAGCGTCGCCGCAACGTCGCCGCGATCAACGAGTCAAATTGAAGGCTGTATTCACCAGGCCCACGTGCGAGAAAGCTTGCGGGAAATTACCGAGTTGACGCTTTCCGAACGAGTCGTATTCTTCGGCGAGCAGTCCAACATCATTCCGGATTGCCAACAGACGCTCGAACATCTGCACCGCATCATCGTGGCGGCCCTGCAGTTCATAATTGTCGGCCAGCCAGAACGAGCAAGCAAGAAATGTTCCTTCTCCATGGGGCATGCCGTCGACGGCCGGGTCTTGCGTATACCGCCCGACAAAGCCATTCTGCACGAGATGTTTCTCGATCGCCTGAACGGTGCCAACCACGCGTGGATCATTCGGCGGGAAGAAAGCCCACCAGCGGCATCATGAGGATGCTGGCATCGAGGTACTTCGAACCGTAGTACTGCACAAAAGAGTTCAAGTCCGCATCGAAACCCTGACGGCAAACCTGCTCATGAATGGCATCACGAAGCTTTCGCCAGCGAGGGATATCGGTGGCGAAGCGGCCCATTTCCGCCGAACGGATCAGGCGATCGACGGCCACCCACGCCATCATCTTTGAGTGGACAAAATGCCGGCGCGGCCCGCGCACCTCCCAAATGCCCTCATCGGGCCGCTCCCATCCGGTCTCCAGAAATTCCAACATCGCCAGCGCGATCTCATGGCGGCCATGTGGAGAAGGTTGCAGTCCCGCTTGTCGCGCCATGAAAAGTGTATTGACCACTTCGCCGAAGATATCTAATTGATATTGACTGTAAGCGGCATTGCCGATACGGACCGGCGCAGATTTTTCGTATCCCTGCAACCACGGCAGTTCCAGTTCAGTCAGCCTGCGTTCGCCCCGCAGCCCGTAAAGAATATTGAGCTCCGATGGACTCCCGGCGACCGCTCGCAACAGCCACTCGCGCCAGTCACGCGCCTCATCGAGATACCCCGCGTTCAGCATGGACTGCAAGGTCAGAGTCGCATCGCGCACCCAGCAAAACCGGTAATCCCAGTTGCGCACTCCGCCGATGAGTTCGGGCAAAGAAGTTGTAGGCGCGGCGACGATTCCACCGGTAGGCAGATACGTCAGGCCCTTCAGCGTAATCAACGAACGCAGCACCGCTTCGCGCCACTCCCCCTGATACGAACAGCGATCCGACCATTCTCGCCACCATTTCTCGGTCTTCTGAAGTGCCGCGTCGACATTCACCGCCGGAGGCTCCGGCTCGTTCGAGGGATACCAAGTTAGGTCGAACCGAAGGCTCTGTCCTTCCGAAATGGTGAATTCCGATTCGGTTTTCATATTTTCGCCGCGCATGGAGACGTCGGAACGCAGACGAATCATATCTGGACCGGCTATCGCCGAAATGCCGCCTTCGATCTTTTGAACCCAAGGAACCACCGATCCATAATCGAAGCGAATCACCAGGTCCATCTTCATGCGAATCTGCCCTCTGGTACCGACGACCTCGCGTACCAGCACCGGCGAGTGGTCACGAAGTACCATGCAGTCGATGAGCTTGGCCGACCCACTCTCAGTTTTGAATTCGGTTTCGAGAATCAGGGACCCATCGCGGTAGCAGCGGCGCACGGCGCGAACTGGTCCCTCGGGAGAGATCGACCAATGCCCGTTTTCCTCCGTTCCGACTAGCGCCGCAAAACATGCGGGAGAATCGAAGTATGGAAGGCAAAGCCAGTCGATTGAACCTTGCTTTGAAACGAGGGCAGCGGTGTGGCAGTCGCCAATCATCGCGTAATCTTCAATGGGAATGGACAGGACTTACCCTCCGCATGATCGATGGCATTTCCAGCTTGCTTTGGATGCGGAGACGCGCCAACACGGCAATGATTTTTCTGCCTCATCCATATTCGTACATGGATTCAAGTATTGCGAATGAAGGAGCGATCGGTTCTCAGCGAGGCGCCTTCGTATTTTCATTCCGGATCAAGAGAGCCAGCCGCGGAAAGAGGAAGTGGCCGCCGGCATCGTCAATCACGTTGACCTGACAGGTATAGAAGCCCGGATTCAGCGACGTGAGTGGCACATCCAGTTGAAACACCGCCGCTTTTCGCGAGCGGGCATTGAAGTCCGTCAGTTGGACTAAAGAGCTCTCGTAGCTTTTCACTTTCCCCTGGAAGAATGCCACGTTCGACAACAGCCGAATGCCAGGCTTGTTCGCTGCGACTCCGGCAGCAGGCTGGCTCCCGTCCGGGCGCGCCGGATCGTAGACCTCATAGTAAAGAAGGAGATGCTGCGTCGCGGAGAAAACATGCGTGATATTAGGAATGATTTCATTCCCATCGTGTATCAATGGATTCAGGTTGGAACTTTTCTTGCTCGGCTGGATTTGGCTGGCCAGCACGATGGAACTCATCTTCAGCGGCTGCGATTTCAAGTCTGGCACGTCGATGTCAGTTTCAAACGATCCCATGCGACCTGTTTGATTTTCGCGCACCACAAACTTCAGGTGATACTTTCCGCTCAATAGGCTCATACCCGTGTCATACTGCACATTCTTTTTTTGAACCTCGGTCGAGGTGCTCACTGCGAGTTTGACGGTGTCGCGAATTCTGTTCAAGGGATGGTGTTGGTTATCGCGCACCATTCCAATCACATCGAGAGTCGCCTTATCGCGATCACTGCTGCGAACGAACGGAATCTGGGATCCCGGCACGACCAATGAGATTGGCACGAAGAATTTATTCCCGTCCAAGCGGAAATATGCCACCCCAAGATACAGCGGTAAATCTGTAGTGGGCAATTCGGAAGCGAGTTCTTCTTCAAGCTGCCTCTCTTTGTCGTCTTTCGTGGAATACTGGTAATCCGCGGGCGCGTAGTATCCCCGTCGATAATCGACTTTCACGGCGGGAAGATGAGGAATATTCAGCGGCCCGCCGACCGATCCGCCGAAACTGTTTTGAACGTAACTTGGGTTTTCCTTGGGCGCGCCCGTGAGCGAATAAGGGGATGCATTCAGGGCGGAGTCGCCTATGCCGTAATAGACGGAGCCATGCGGCTGGTTACTGTCGAAACCGCGCCGGCCAAAACCACCGCCGCCAAAGCCTCCTCCTCCGAAACCGCCGCCTCCAAAACCACCTCCACCAAAGCCGCCGCCCTGTTGCCGGGCGTCATTGAAGCGCTGCTGCATTTCGTCGGCGCTCAACGTATTAAAGGAACTGGTAGTATTCCCCGAAATCGCAACCGACTCCGTCGCGCTGTCCGGCGAAATTCCGGGGACAGGCATCCCGGAGGGAGCCACATCACTCATGGAACCGCCCGCCGCATCCTGCCCGGCACTCTGAAATACGGAAAGACTTTGAAAGCCCCGCCCGGCCGAGGTGGCCTGCGATTGCTCGCTGCGAAGCACTCGCGCCCGCGACTGCAGCATCAATTCAAAATTCGCCTGCACTTGCTGATGTGCCGCGTCCACCACCACTTGCTGCACCCCCACGGCAAATGCCGTCATTTGCACGCGCACCGTGTAATGTCCATTCTCCGGGATGCGCAACGAATAGGTGCCATCCACATCCGTTGAGGTGCTGACTTGTCCTTTCGTATCCGCGTTCGTAGCCAAGACTGCAGCGCCCGGAATTGGCATATTCCCCAACTTCACTGTGCCTCGAATAACCCGTGCCGCCGCGTTCGGCGCAGGCGCTGGCGCGACCACTTGCCCGCGCAACATAAGCGGAAGAAAAATCACCACGCTCAAAGCGACAGCACGCTGAATCGCACAACGAGGACGCAGCTTACCCGAGGCCGCTGCGATTTTAAAGCTGGAAAACTTCATAAGTCCGTGGAGTCGTTCCCCCACCATCTGGCTGGATAATACCGCCCCAACGGCTTTGAAACTGTAAATGTTTGTTAGATCCTTGCGAAAATCCGAAACGATGGTAGTTGCGTAAAGTTATGCAAAGACGGTGTGAATTGCTTCCGGCAAGCGCAACTTTGGGTGGATAATTCCGTTCATTCTCGTAGACCGAGTTGTTTCAAAAAGGAGAGTTCCATGTTCAAGCAATCCCTGCTCGTATTAGCTGCAGCCGGCGCCATTTCAATCGCGGCGCCTTTCGCGACTGCGCAAGATGCTCCGCCGGCCGACCAGCAATCTCAGTCCGCACAAGGGCAAGGCAACTGGCATCGCGGCCCGCAGGATCCCGCTCAGCGCACCAAGGAATTAACCAAGCGCCTGAACCTTACTGCTGATCAGCAGACCAAGGTGCAGGATGCCCTGCAGTCTCAGCACTCGCAGATGGAAAGCCTTCACTCCGACAGCTTCCCTTTCTCAGGACGATCGCCGGGCGAAAATGATGGATATTCACAAGGCCACCGACGCCCAGATCCGCGGAATTCTGGACTCGACCCAACAGAAGAAGTGGGACGAAATGCAGGCCAAGCGCGAACAGAGAATGCAAGGCCACCATCCTGATGCCGATTCCAATCAGGCACCACCTCCTCAGCAGTAGTGGATGAAGGTCAGCCAGTCGCTTCCCCGATGATTACCGAAGGCGACTGGCGACCGACCTGTTTGCTTCTAAAACGGCTTCATTCTACGAGGCCTCATACAGTGAAGACTGTATGCCTGCCATTTGCGCCCGTTGCCGTCGTAAGGCGCCGTTTAAGCGGTGTTTCATTCCTCGTGGCATCAATTTAAAGATGCAAGTACATGAAACGAATTTCGGGGGCGCTCGGCTCTTCGGGGGCTAATTGATCTCGGGTGACATACTCATCGTTGACGATCACGAGGTCGTCCGACACGGACTCAGGACCCTGCTTTCCGCGCGTCCAGAATGGACAATCTGCGGCGAGGTGGAAGATGGGCTCGAAGGTGTGGAAAAAGCAAAGGCTTTGCGGCCCACCATCGTGCTCATGGACATATCCATGCCTCGCATCAATGGGCTGGAGGCCACTCGCATCATCCGCCGCGAACTCCCTGAATCAAAAGTTATCATCATCAGCCGGAACGATCCCGCGGTAGCGCAGCGACAAGCCCAGGAGGTCGACGCGCACGGCTACATCGCCAAGAGCGATCTTTCTCAACAGCTGCTGGCCACGCTCGACGAAATTAAGAACTCTTCTCACGTTAGAGCAGAACTACCGCCGCATGTTCCTGGCCCGGAATGGCTAGCCGGCGGCGAAGAGATGAGCCGCTTGATTCGGGAACGGGACTGGTCACAAACTTCGCTCGGGCCGATCGAACCTTGGCCGCAGAGCCTAAAGACATCGGTCAGCATTTGCCTGGCCTCTCGGTTTCCCATCGTGCTGTATTGGGGGCCGGAGTGTGTGGTTCTCTACAACGACGCGTGGCCTTGGTGGTAAAAGGTCCAGGTCTACCTTCGCGGCCTTGGTGGTGAAGGGTTTAAAGGTTTTCGAAAATGCCGGCGGCGCCCATGCCTCCGCCGACGCACATGGTGACCATGCCGTAGCGGGCATTGCGGCGCTTCAGTTCGCGGATCACGGTGGCGGTTAGTTTGGCGCCGGTGCAACCCAGGGGATGTCCCAGCGCGATGGCGCCGCCGTTGGGATTGACTTTCTCCGGGTCCAAGCCTGCTTCTTTGATCACTGCGAGCGACTGCGCGGCGAAGGCTTCGTTCAATTCGATGACGTCGATGTCGGAGAGCTTCAGCCCCGCCATCTTCAGCGCTTTTGGAATTGCGAAGACTGGGCCGAGTCCCATTTCTTCCGGCTTGTAGCCGGCGGTTGAGAACGAGACATAGCGCGCCAAGGGAGTAATGCCGAGCGCTTTTGCACGATCGGCTGACATGACGACAGCGGCGGCTGCGCCATCGGACATTTGCGACGAGTTGCCGGCGGTCACCGTGCCCTTCATGTGAAATGCGGGCTTGAGCGCGAGTAACGCTTCCAGCGAGGTGTCGGCGCGCGGGCCTTCGTCGGTTTTGAAAACAATTTCCTGACGCTTCGGCTTCGAGCCGTTTGGTGTGCTGAAACTCACGGGGACAGGCACGACTTCGTCGTCGAACTTTCCGGCTTGAATGGCGGCTAGTGCTTTCTGGTGGCTGCGCAGCGAGAATTCGTCAGCCGCCTGACGCGTGATGCCGAAGCGTTGGCCAACGCGCTCGGCGGTGAGTCCCATCGTGAGATAGGCGTCGGGATAATGATCGACGAGCCAGGGGTTGGGCGAGATTTTGTGGCCGCCCATGGGAATCATCGACATGGATTCGGTGCCGCCGGCGACGATGACTTCGGCGCCGCCGCTCATGATGCGCTCGGCCGCCATGGCGATCGACTGAAGGCCGGAAGAACAGAAGCGGTTGATGGTGAGCGCGGAAACTTCGACGGGCAGACCAGCGCGCAGCGAAGCGATGCGGGCGACGTTCATGCCTTGCTCGGCTTCAGGCATGGCGCAGCCGAGGATGACGTCTTCGATCTCCTTGGGATCGAGTTGGGGGACGCGGTCGAGAGCGCCTTTGATGGCGACGGCCGCGAGTTCGTCGGGACGAGTGGCGCGGAGCGTGCCTTTGAAGGCACGACCCACGGGAGTGCGAACTGAGGAAGCGATGATGACTTCACGCATAGGATTTATACCGTGATGTATTCCGTAATAGCACTGGGCGCTGGAATAGGGTCGCCGTGCTGGCGCATGCCTTCGAGATGGAACTCCATCGCTTCACGCATAAGTTCTTTCACCTCGTCGAGCGTGGGCCCGGCGACGCCGAGTCCAGGAAGATCAGAAGCGTATGCGCCCCAACCTTCGGGGGACTTCTCATAGATGACTAGATATTTCATTTGAGCGCTGCCTGTTTAAGGATATTGTTCAACGTTCCGGGCGGAATGTCTACCGACGGATGGCCGGCAACGGTAGCCGTACCGGGTTTGCTCGGATGATGATATTGACGATGGCTGCCTCGGGTGCGGACTAGCTGCCAGCCGTCCGCTTCCAAACGCTTGATCACATCGCCAACCTTCATGGAAAGATCACTTCGCGGGCGCGAAAAAATAATAGTCGGCGGTGTAATCGCTTTTGGTTTCGGCGCCTTTGTGAGAGTCGTCGCAGGCGTCGTTGCCGGGCTTGCCGCCGTGGGTGTGGACGCGTTGGATAGTGGTCACGTTGGTGAGCAGGCCGGGCTTTCCGGCATGGCTCTCGACATTCACCAGCAGCCAGGGAATTGAATCGGGATCGAGCGAGTCGATCTTCGCGACCATTTTTCCTGTGACTTCGCTGCCGTCTTTCAGCTTCCAGGTGGGGCCCGCGGAATGCTGGCCGATTACTTTATCTTTGCGATCTTTCAGTTCGGCCTCCGGGCCTTTCAGCGTCCAAGTAAATTTGCCGTCAGCGGCGGCCTGGCAGGTGTAGATCTGCGATCCCTTGGCGCGGACGAAGAGAACTGGTTCGAGGCCGGCGGGAACGGCGATTGCGTCAGGGACGTCGGGAGCGGATTCTTTTGCGGGCGCGTCTTTTTCGGGAGTCGATTGGGCGCTCGCGAATGACGGCAAAAAAATAAGCAGGGCCAGAGAAATGACCGCGGCAGCTGCCATTAGAAGTCGGCGCATGAGGCGATTGTAGCGCAGAGCTCACCTTCTCGGTCCCCTAGCGGAATTGTAAGCGATCAGTCCTTCAATCCACTCTTCCGCTTCGCGTTCGCGAGTGGCATCACTGGCCATGTCGCGATATTGAGATTCGAGATCGAACTCATTGTCGTCGGTCATTCCGTGCTCCTTCAATTTCTTAGCGTCTTTCCTGTTTTTAGCGTGAACTGAATTCTTTCTTGGGTTTTCTTTTCCCCGCAGAGGGATTTGAAGCCTTCGCGCTCTAGGTCGAGGATGTACTGTTCGCTGACAGGCGTGCCGGGAGTGACGTTGCCGCCGCAGAGGACTTCGGCGATTTTGCCGCCGAGTTTTACTTCGTAATCGGTGATGAAGTCGCCCTGGCGCATGAGGTGGACGCCCATTTTCAGCGCCGCGAGCAGGCTTTCGCCGGGGGCGGGAATGTCGGTGCGTGGGATGGGCGGTTCGTATCCGGCGCGGGCGAGTTCTAGTGCGCGGGACTTGGCGTCGGAGAGGACGCGCTCGCGGTTCATGGTGATGCGATCGGAATCCGAGAGGAAGCCGAGGTCGCGGGCTTCGTGAGCCGAGGTCGCGACTTTCGCGGTGGCGATGGCCTCGAAGGCTTTTTTCATCGCCTCCATCATTTCGACGGAACCGGCGAGGGCTTCGCCGGAAACTTTTCCGCGCGAAGCGGCCGCGCTGTCGACGGCGCGCAGCAGCATTTCTTTGCAACCTCCGCCGCCGGGGAGCAGGCCGACGCCGACTTCGACGAGTCCGGTGTAAAGCTCGGCATGGGGCTGGCGGGCGGCAGCGTGCAGGGAAATTTCCGTGCCGCCGCCAAGGCAGAGACCGAATGGGGCGGAGACTACGGGTTTGGGCGAGAACTTGATGGCCTGCGTCATGCCCTGAAACTGGCGGATGGCGAGGTCGACGTCGTCCCACTCTTCTTCCTGCACGCTCATCAACAGCAGCATGAGGTTGGCGCCGACGGAAAAATTCGTGGCGTCGTTGGTGATGACGAACGCGTCGAAGGCGTCGCCGGGGCCGCCGGGCTTCAAGGTTTGAATAATCAGACTGATGATGTCGGCGCCGAGAGAGTTCATCTTGCTGTGGAACTCGATGCAGGCCACGCCGTCGCCCAAGTCGACGAGGGATGCGCCAGAATTTTTCTTGACCACTCCGTTGGATTTTTTTGCGACCGTGACCGACCAGACGCCGGCGGGTACTTGCAGCGTCTCCCAGCTTTCGGTTCCCAGTTCCCAGTACTTTTTTCCGGCGGGAGATTTGGGATCGTCGAGGTACCAGGATTTTTGGCCAGAGGCGAGCAGGTGCTCGACGTTGGCGGGGACTGGCTTGCCTTCTTTTTTCATGCGGGCGACGGTGGCTTCCACTCCGGCCGCGTCCCATAGTTCGAAGGGGCCGAGTTCCCAGTTGAAGCCGAGGCGCATGGCGCGGTCGATCTCGACGATGGAGTCGGAAATTTCTGGGACGCGGTTGGCGGAGTAGGTCCAAAGATCGGAGAGCGCGGCCCAGAGAAACGCTCCGGCCTTGTCAGCTTTCTGCGGGGCGGCGCCATCGAGGCCGAGCAGGGTGCGTAGGCGCGTGCCGGTGTCTTCGATGTTTTTGGCCATGTCGAGGGCGAGGAATTTCGGCTTCTGGCGGGGATGGTATTCGAGCGTTTTCCAGTCGAGGGCCAGGCGTTCGGGTTCCGGGCTGGAGTTGGCGGGCGAGGGCGCCCGACCCACACTACTTTTTTTGTAGAAGCCGGCTTTGGTTTTGTCTCCCAGCCATTTTTTCTCGAGCATCTTGTTGAAGAAGTCGGGGAGGCGCAGATCGCTGCGCTCGTCGTGAACATTTTTTGTCATGTTGCCGACGACGTGGCCGAGAATGTCGAGCCCGACCAGATCGATGGTGCGGAAAGTGGCGGACTTGGGCCATCCCACGGCTTGTCCGGTCAGGGCGTCGACTTCTTCGATGGTGAGGTCCATCTCCTGCATCAGGCGCATGACATTCAAAACCGAGAAAGTTCCGATGCGGTTGCCGATGAAGTTGGGCGTGTCTTTGGCGAGCACGACGCCCTTGCCAAGCCGGACGTCGCAAAAGTGGGCAATGGCTTCGATGGCGGCGCGATCGGATTCGGGCGTGGGAATAATTTCGAGCAGGCGCATGTAGCGCGGTGGGTTAAAGAAGTGCGTGCCAAACCACGCCCGGCGGAAGTCGTCGGAGAATCCTTCGGCGATTTTGCCGACGGGCAGGCCGCTGGTGTTGGTGGTGACGATGGTGCCGGGCTTGCGCACGGCTTCGACTTTTTTCAGTAACGCGCGCTTGATGTCGAGATTCTCGACGACTGCCTCGATGATCCAGTCGACGTCGGCGAGTCTCTTGATGTCGTCTTCGAAGTTGCCGACGGTGACGAGGCGGGCGAGCGAGGGTTCCATAAAGGCGGCGGGCTTGGATTTTTTGGCGGCGTCGAGTCCCGTGGAGGCGATCTTATTACGCTCAGAACCGCGCGCGGCGCCGTCGGCGTCGGGAGGGATAATGTCGAACAAATAGCTGGGAACGCCGGCGTTGGCAAAATGCGCGGCGATGCGGGCGCCCATGGTTCCGGCGCCGAGGATTGCGACTTTATTGATGCGCTTCATTATCAGGCCTCAAATATGAAATCGTTAACCACAGAGGACACAGCGTACACAGAGGATTTCATGGACCGGTGAACTGGCAATGGTAATTGCATTGCAGAGAAATTATCCAGAGGCGGAATTATAGGCCGGCATGGGCCTCGACATAATCCAGGGCTTGGCGGGCCATTTGTTTTTCGCCCCCATAGGCTAGTTCTTTGGCAGCATCTTTCAGCGGAATCCACTTGGCGCGGCGAACTTCGATGCGCATCTCGGTGCTGATATTGTCGATCTCTCCCGACTCGTAGCGCAGTAAATAGAAGCTGACAATTTTGAAGACGCGCTCACCGTCGCCCCAGGAGCGGACGTAAACATACTTGCTGTCGCCAAGTTTGATTACAGGAACGGCCGTGATTCCGGTTTCTTCGCGGACTTCGCGGAGGGCGGCGTCGAGCGGTTTTTCGCCGGGGTCGATCAGGCCTTTGGGCAAGCACAGAAGGGCCTTGGGTTTGGAACGTGAGCCGGTCTTGCCGGGATCCGTAGTCGATGCCTGGGCCAAGGGCAGTTCGATGACTGCTACGCACCAGGCATTCTCGTGCTTGCGCAGGACGACGCCGCCGGCCGAAAACTCACGAATCATACTGTCCGCAACTTAGCAGGAATACAGGGAATCCGTCACCTGCTACGGATTTCAAGGTAACCAGTTACTGTGCCGTTGGGGCTACCTAACGTAATAATCGGTAGCACATTCGTGCCCTTATGAGCATCTAAGAATTGTGTCATGTTAGTAGCTGTGGGATTAGGTCATAGGTGATCGCGCCGGAAACGTGGGGTTTACGGTGAATGGTCTGGGGAAGATTATTCGGTCGGTCCAAGCCTTTGGGCGGGAGCTCTCCCGCCAGGCGTCCCCAATTCTGCCGTCGCGAGCTCCGTCGATTGGATTAGCCCTGGGCGGAGGATTTGCGCGAGGCATTGCGCATGTTGGCGTTCTGAAGGTTCTCGAACAAGAAGGCATTCCGATAAGGGCGGTTTGTGGCACCAGTGTGGGCGCGCTGATTGGCGCGGCCTACTGCAGCGGCGTATCGCTGCAGGAGTTGGAAGACATGGCGGCCAGCGTACGCTTCACCACCTTTGCACGCTGGACGCTTTCGCGCTGCGGCTTCGCCTCCAACGACCGTATGATTTCCTTTCTCACGCGCATTTTGAAAGTGAAGACTTTCGAAGAGCTGCGCATTCCGCTGGGCGTGACTGCAACGGACTTCAACACGGGCGAGGCGGTGGTATTTCATTCGGGGTCGATTATTGACCCGGTGCGCGCCAGTTGTGCTTATCCGGGAATGTTTCTTCCGGTGGAGATTCGCGGACGCTATCTGGTGGATGGGATGTTGTCGCATCCGGTGCCGACGCGCCCGGTGCGTGAGATGGGTGCGGACCGCGTGCTGGCGGTGCATTTGAAAGGCACTTGGGGGCATGGCGGGCCACCGCGACATTTGTTTGACGTGATTGGGCAATCGTTCGCGATCGCGCAGGATGCGATGTCGAGCCTGTGGCGGGGAGCGGCGGACCTGGTGATCGAGCCGGACGTCGCGGGATTTGCCTACGACGATTTCAAGCGCGCCAAGGATTTGATTCGCGTGGGCGAAGTGGCCATGCGGCAGGCGCTGCCAGAAGTGCGCAAGTGGCTGGCGACGCCGGAAGAAGTTGCGGTGAACGCGAGGCCGAACACTGCTGTGGTGCGGCCTGCGCCCATGCCGGCGGACTGAAGGGTTTACCTCTTTTCGATCGATGTGTCTTAAGCGGTATCTGAACCCCAACAAGCTTGATAGTGCTATCGGATCAACTATGAGCAAAGCGCCGAAGAAACAGCTGCGCGGCCGCGGCCCAAAGCTGGGTGGCAAATTACGCAGCGGAAAACCAGCCAATGAGCGAGATCAAAAGCTGGGCGCAAAAAAGATGGTGAAGACCTCTCCGAGTCACGCAAGGCGAAAAGCCTTGTTCAGTTTTTCCGCGAGTCACCGTTAGTGGGCCTAGAACTTGACCTGGAGCGAGACCGCTAATCGACATGCTTCGAAAACATGGCTTCAGTTTCCGCTAAATAGCCAGCCTTCCTGCTTCTTCCTGAATTCTCTTCCACGCATTTTCTACGTGGCGGGCTTGCGTGTGGGTTTGGCCTACGCTGAGGCGCAGCGTGAGCTTGCCGTGCAGCTTGGTGTGTGTGAGGAAAAGGTCGCCGCTGCGGTTCAGGCGATCGAGGATGGTTTGGTTCGCGGCGTCTCCCGCTTTGTGGCGGAAGCAAATTAGATTCAGCGGGGCGGGCGCGGCCAGTTCGAAGCGATCGTCGTTTCGCACCCATTGGGCGAACTGCTGCGCCAGTTGCACGTGCTGGCGAATGTGATGCTGCAGGCCTTCGATGCCGTAATGGCGGATTACGAACCACAATTTCAGAGAGCGGAAACGGCGCCCGAGTTGGATGTGCCAGTCGCGGTAGTCGATGACCGCGCCCGACTCGCTGGCTTGATTGCGAAGATATTCGGGCAGGATGCTCAAGGTTTGAATTAGCGCCTTGCGGTCGGCGACCCAAAAGCAACTGCAGTCGAAGTTGGTGAACATCCATTTATGGGGATTGAAGTTGTAGCTGTCGGCGAGTTCGACACCGTTCTGCAGTTGGCGGAATTCGGGGCAGAGCATGGCGGTGCCCGACATGGCGGCGTCCACGTGAAGCCAGAGATTGTGCCCGCGGCAAACTTCGCCGATGGCGCTGACGGGGTCCATGGCGTTGGAAGAAGTTGTGCCGATGGTGGCGCACACAAAAAATGGAGTGAGGCCGGCGCGCTTGTCGGCGTCGATTTGGCGGGCCAGTGCGTCGGGGCGCATGGCGAGATTTTCGTCGACTTCGATGAGGCGCAGATTTTCCACGCCGATGCCGGCAATCATCGCCGCTTTTTCTAGCGAGGAATGAGTTTGGGTGGACGCGTAGGCGACGAGGCGGCCATCGCATCCTTTCTTGTTGCTGGCGTAGTTGGTGGCGCGCTCGCGCGCGGCCAGCAGGGCGCAGAGCGCGGCACTGGAAGCGGTGTCTTGAATGACGCCTCCGCCGGTCTTCGAGGAGAGGAACTTTTCGGGCAGGCCGAGCATGCTGACCAGCCAGTCCATGACGTGAGTCTCGAGTTCGGTGCATGCGGGGCTGGTGGACCAGAGCATGCCTTGAATGCCGAGTCCGGAGGAAAGAAGATCGCCCAGAATTCCTGGGCCGGACGCGTTGCAGGGAAAGTAGGCGAAAAAATTGGGCGACTGCCAGTGGGTGACGCCGGGAAGGATGATGCGCTCAACATCTTTGAGCAGAGCGTCGAAGGGCTCGCCTTGTGCCGGAGGATTGGCGGGAAGGGCGGCGCGAATCTCTCCCGGCTTGACCTGCGAGAGCACGGGGAGAGATTCGACGCGGGATTGGTAATCGGCGATCCAGTCGACCATGGCGTGGCCGTGGCGGCGGAATTCTTCGGGTGTCATGTGAAAAGATTTTTCGTCTGGCATTTCTCTCAGGTCCTTCTGAGAACAGAAAGCTGCGGCTAAAGATTGCCGGAAAACTGTCGATCTCTTACTTGGCCGATCTAGTCTTGGCCAATCTAATGTTTTTAGCACAGATGCGACAGCAATCGGCTCGCACGCGCCCAGAGAAACGTTATGTCGAGCCCAGCCCAACAACGCAGCGCCTGCACGGTTCACGGAAGAATTTTGTGGCAGTTCCGTGACTACGTGGAAAGCCAGTTTGGGCGCGGGCATTGGGATCGTGTATTAAAGACTGCCGGACTGGCGGACCGCGTATATCTCTCGCAGGCTTATCCGGCGGCGGAAGCTCAAGCGCTGTTTGCGGCAGTCGAACGATTGAGTGGCAAGTCCGAGCGAGTGGTCCTGCAGGATTTTGGGGAGTTCACAGTGCCCGCGCTGCTGGGGATGTACTCGCATCTGATCCAGCCGGAGTGGCGCAGCTTGGATATTATCGAGCACGCCGAAAAGATTGCGCACGTCAGGGCGCGGCAGCAGGAACGGGGGGACGCGCCGCCGTATCTGGTGGCGCGTCGCATCAATATTCACAAGGTCATTGTGACGTACAATTCGCAGCGGAGAATGTGCGCTTTCGCGGTGGGCGTGGGACTGGGTCTGGGAAAATACTTTCGGGAAAGCGTCAGCGTGCAACATAACCGCTGTATGAATGATGGCGCCGATCATTGCGAAATTGTCTACTCGGTCTGTGAAAAGGCCTCGCTGCCCGATGTTCTCCCCTCAGCGCAGTCGCGCAAAATAGAGCCGTGTGTAGTAATCAAACCTTACGCGATTGTTTACGGCGTGCCGATCAAAGATGCGCCGCAGTTCCCGCAGCATGGGCGCGTGATTCGGATGATCGGGGCCGGGCGCATACGACGACGAAAGCAGCCGGCCTTCGAGGCCGGCATAGTCGAATTCCTGGCGCATGGGGAACACGCGCTCTTGAAATGGGTGCGGATCGAAGAATTCATTTACCGCGTCGGTGGTGCGCTCGTGGCGAACGTCTTCGTAGTCGGTGCCGTAGGTCAGCAGCAGCTGTTCATAGTCGCGCAAGAACAGTGTGGAATCGGTGAGGCGTTCGTTCCAGAGAAGCACCAGCCGTCCGCCGGGCTTGAGAATGCGAAGGAATTCCCGCCGGGCGCGCTGGCGATGGAACCAGTGGGCCGCTTGCGCGGCAGTGACGAAATCGACGCTTGCTTCAGGAAGAGTGGTTGCCTCCGCGGTGCCTGCCACGCTGGTGAAGTTGGGAAAGTGCGCTAAAAATTGCTCGCCTGCCTGGCGCATTTCGGCGTTGGGCTCAACGCCGAAAACCTTGTTTCCATTTTCCAGCAACATGCGGGTCCAGATGCCTGTGCCCGAGGCCAGGTCGGCGATCACGTGGCCGGGCGTGAGCCCGCAGGCTTCTTTTAGGGATCGCAAGACGTCTACGGGATAGCCAGGCCGGTAGCGAACATAATTTTCTACGCGATCGGAAAAGCGGCTGGTGGCGTTTGGAGCAGGCATAACAATGAAAGCTGGCGCGCGTATCGCCTTGCCAGAAAGCCATTCTAACGGCAGGATAGAGATATTGTCCCGTCACTCTGAGTTTTCGGAAGTTCCCGGGGCAGGAAGTTGCGGGGACGTGATTCGATCCGCGCGGCGTGCATTTTGACCTTACTATGCGAGTGGTCATCAAAGTCGGAACTAGTCTTATCGCTCCCGGCGGGACGATTGACATCAACCTGCTGCGGGGGATGATCGACCAGTTCGATTTGTCGAAGAATGAGTATTTGATTGTGACATCTGGGGCGATTGCGGCGGGCATGTCTGGGCTGTCACTGCGGAAGCGTCCGGGCAACGTGCCGCGAATGCAAGCCTGCGCGGCGGTGGGGCAGAGCAAGCTGATGCACACCTATGAGCGGCTGTTCTTTGGCAAGAAGGTGGTGGCGCAGTTGCTGCTGTCGAGCGACGATTTCACTTCGCCGGTGCGCTATCGCAATTTGCAGAACGCGGTGGCGGAGTTGCTGGCGCTGGGCGTGGTGCCGATCGTGAATGAAAACGACAGCGTTTCGGTGCGCGAGTTGGAGGGAGCGTTTGGCGACAACGACGAGTTGAGTTCGCTGCTGGCGCGGGCGGTGAAGGCAGACTGGCTTTTGCTGCTGACCAATGTCGACGGATTTTTAATTCCCAACGGGCGCAAAAAGCCGCGGCTGCAGCGGGTGATTCGCAAACTGACTCCCGAGCTCGAAGCGCAATGCAACGGAAAAAGCGTGCTGGGGCGGGGAGGAATGATTTCGAAACTGCGGGCCGCGAAACTGGCAAGCGAAGGCGGAGTTCATGTGGCCATCGTGAACGGGCGGCATCCCAACGCCATTACGGCGGGGATGGAACGAAAAATCGGAACTTACTTTCCGCCTTTCCGCCGCAGAAAATAGATAGACGAAAATAGATGAGCGAAGATTAGCGAAGAAAGACACATAAGAAATGGCAGATGGCATCACCTCCGCAGCTTCGACGCAGGAAAAGTTGCTCCGCGCCCGCGCCGCATCGGCGCGTCTGGCTTTGTTTTCCACCGCAGAAAAAGATGTGATCCTGCTCGCGATCGCCGAAGCGCTCGAAGTAAACGAGAAGAGCATCCTGGCCGCCAACCACGAGGATGTGGAAACTTCCGGCCTGGAAGGCGCCATGCGCGACCGCCTTCTGCTCACTTCGTCGCGGATCAGAGAAATGGCGACCGGCGTGCGCGAAGTCGCCGCGCTACCCGATCCCGTCGGCGAGACTCTGGCGGAATGGACCAAGGCGAACGGCCTGCACATCCGAAAGCTCCGCGTCCCACTGGGCGTCGTCGGAATCATTTACGAGTCGCGGCCAAACGTCACGGTCGACACCGCGGTGCTCGCATTCAAGACCGGCAACGCCATCGTGCTGCGCGGCGGCAAGGAAGCGAGCCACAGCAACCAGCGCTTGGCTGAGATCATGGCTGGCGTCGGCGGCGTCCCCGAGGGTGCAATCGAACTGCTCGATTCAAGCACCCGCCAATCCGTGCTGGAACTCATCAAGGCCCGCGGACTGGTCGACGTTATCATTCCACGCGGTGGCGCGGGGCTAATCACGTTCGTCACGGAGAATTCTTCCGTTCCCGTGATCGAAACCGGTGCGGGGAATTGCCACATTTTCGTGGACGAGTCGGCGGATTTTGACATGGCGGACCGCATCGTGATCAACGCCAAGACGCAGCGGCCGTCGGTGTGCAACGCCGCCGAAAAATTGCTGGTGCACGAACATATTGCAACAGAGTATGTTCCGCGAATCGTGAAGAAGTTGATCGAGTGCGGCGTGGAAACGCGCGGCGACGAGAGAGTCCGCGCGCTGGCTGCGCCATTGCCGGTCGGGCAAGCGCAAGAAGCGGACTGGCACGAGGAGTATCTGCGGCTTTGCATGGCAGTGGCGGTAGTAGCCGGCGTCGATGACGCGATTGCTCACATCAACCGTTATTCGACAAAGCACAGTGATGCGATCGTGACCCGCGACGAAGCCAACGCTCGAAAGTTTCTCCGTGGCGTGGATTCCGCGGCGGTCTATTGGAATGCGTCGACTCGGTTTACCGATGGCGCTGAGTTCGGCTTCGGCGCCGAGATGGGGATCAGCACCCAGAAACTGCACTGCCGCGGACCGTTCGCACTGGCTGAATTGACTTCGTCGAAGTATGAAATTATCGGGAACGGGCAGGTGCGGTAACTACGCGCGTCAATCCACGTACGGCTCGGATAAGTCCCTGAGCCGATTGATGCCGCGCCAAGGAGCGGATTCCTCAATTCGATTCAGCAGTTCGTACAATCTGCTCCTCTGTTCAGGGCCAAAGCCCATCCCTACTGGACCAGCGACTCCGTCAAAGAGGCGTTTCTTGGCGCCAGCAAGGCGCGCTATTCGGCGGAGTTGATCCTCGATATCCTTGCCGCTGATTGAGCCTTTTAGTCTCTCCTCTCTTAGCTTGAGTAAACTCAAGCGGCGTTGCCACTCTTTTCGGTGCCTGAGTTGTAAGAGGGCCAACTTCTTAGAATTTCTGTAAATAGCGCCAGGCGGGTAGCCCTTGAGGCTCTTTTCGTCGGATATATCCCATTTGTCGATTTGATCCAGGTGTCGATGAGCGTTGTCGCACCTGCCGCACATACCTCGAGCCTTTATGGGATACCGAGTCGTCCCGCAGCTTGCGCAGGATGACGAGTCCGGCCAGTCCGGTCGTGATGGCTGTGCGGACAAAGCAGGAATCAGACCTTTCGGTCCAGCGATCTTGCGGGCGTATGTAAATTCTGCCAAATAGCGGTCATGATTTATGCTGACGTCGTGAACTCCGCGATCGGCCTTGGGCGACGTGATTTTGAGAGCTTTGAATTTGCTTTTCATTGCACTCCAGCCGTGAAGCCAGACTGCTCCTGTGCTACCTTACTACCTTTGACCGCAGGAGCCTGATGAAAGTTCTCTCATCTGCTGTTCTGTCTGTCGCACTATTCCTTTCCGCACCATCTCCTCTAACCAGCGGCCCCGCCGCTGTTTCCAATTCATCACCGACGATTTTCGGTTTTCGCGATGCGGCGGCGGAGCAGGCTACGGAGTCGCGCTTCCTAGGGGTGCCTGATGCGAAGTTGGCGGAAGAACATCTGCGCGTTCTGACGCAGGCTCCGCACATGGCGGGGACTATCGAGGACAAGGCGACGGCGGATTATGTCGCGCAAAAGTTCCGCGAGGCGGGGCTGGACACGCAGATCGTGGAATACAAAGTGTGGATGAATTATCCCGCGGAGATCAGCGTTGACTTGGTTGCGCCCGCGGGCGTGGAGATGCACGGTCCCACGCGCGAACGTGTGGACGGCGATGCCTATCAAGACGATCCGCGCGTGGTTATGCCGTTCAATGGCATGTCACCGTCGGGCGATGTGGAGGCTGATGTTGTTTATGCGAATTATGGGACTCCTGAGGATTTCGAAAAGCTCGACAAGTTGAAGATCGATGTGCGCGGGAAGATCGTGCTGGTGCGTTACGGGCAGAATTTTCGCGGGGTCAAAGTGTTTGTGGCGCAGGAGCACGGGGCGGCGGGGATGATCATCTATTCCGATCCGGCCGATGATGGGTGGCGGCGCGGCGACAAATATCCCGATGGGCCGTGGCGGCCGGACACTGGCGTGCAGCGCGGGTCGGTGGGATATATGTTCGAGTTTCCGGGAGACCCGACCACGCCGGGAGTGGCGTCGGTGGCATCGCTGCCAGACGACGAAGCGAATCGCGCCGGAGCAATCGGCGCAGATGCCGAAGATTCCCGTGACGCCGCTGTCCTATCACGATGCGTGGCCGGTATTGCAGCACTTGGGTGGACCGGACTCGCCGAGGGAGTGGCAGGGAGCGCTGCCGTTTACGTATCACGTGGGACCGGGGCCGGCGAAGCTGAAGATGCATCTGCGGCAGGATTATCAATTCCGCACGTTGTGGGATGTGATCGGGCGGGCGCGTGGGAGTGAATTGCCGGACGAGTGGGTAGTCGCGGGAAACCATCGCGACGCATGGGTGTATGGCGCGGTGGATCCGAACAGCGGGACGGCGGCGATGCTGGAGGCGGTGCACGGCGTGGGCGAACTGCTGAAGTCGGGCTGGAAACCGAAGCGAACATTGATCTTCGCCAGTTGGGATGGCGAAGAAGAGGGATTGATGGGCTCGACGGAGTGGGTGGAGGAGCATGAGACTGAGCTTGCGAATGCAGCCGCATATTTCAACATGGACGTTGCGGTTTCGGGGCAGAAGTTTGGAGCGTCGGCTGTCCCGAGCCTGAAGCAGTTTCTGCGGGACGTGACGAAAGTTGTCCCTAGCCCCAAAGGCGGTACGGTCTATGAGGCGTGGCAGAAGGCAGCGGAATCGGACGCGCAAAATCCTTCCGAGGCAATTGGAGGCGGACGCCGGACTCCCGCCGCGCAGGTGAAGGGCGACGTTTCGGTAGGAGATTTGGGCAGTGGGTCCGACTACACGGCGTTTCTGCAGCATTTGGGAATCCCGTCGAGCGACGTGAGTTCGAGTGGGCCGTATGGCGTATATCACTCGGTGTTCGACAATTTCGCTTGGTTCAAGAAATTCGGTGATCCGGATTTCGTTTACGAGCAGCAGATGGCGCGAGTGTTTGGACTGGAAGCGGTGCGCATGGCCGACGCCGACGTTCTGCCCTATGACTACGAAGAGTACGGGAAAGAAATCGCGGTGTATCTGGATGCGGCGCGTAAGCGGGCGGAGGACAAGTTTGGAGCGCAGGCGCTGGATTTCCGCGCGGTGGACGCGGCGGCGCGCCGCTTTCAAAATGCTGGGGTGAAGATATCGGCGAAACAGAAGAGTCCACCGGCGGATGCGGCGCGGCTGAACCAGGCCTTGCGCGGGGCGGAGCGGGCGATGCTCGATCCGCAGGGGTTGCCGCATCGTCCATGGTTCCGGCATATGATTTACGCGCCGGGAGAATATACAGGATATGCGGCGGTGGTGATTCCCGGAGTGAATGAAGCTCTCGACAAAGGAGACAGGGAGCGGGCGCGGCAGCAGTTGGCGGCGCTGGCCGGGGCGCTGGAGCGGGCGGCGAAGGCGCTGGAGAGTTACCGTTAGCCGATTGACTAGTCATCTAACTAGTCATATGATAGAAGGCCGGGAGGGTATCCATGGGGTCTTGGCAATTACAAGAGGCCAAATCGCGTTTTAGCGAGTTCCTGAACGCCGCGCTGAAGGAAGGACCGCAGATCGTCACGCGCCGGGGGATCGAGGCCGCGATTCTGGTGCCGATTGAAGAGTGGCGCCGGATGCAGAGCACATCCCGTCCCAGCATAAAAGAACTGCTGCTGTCGGGACCGCGGTTTGACAACATTGTTGCGGCCCGCAGAAAGTGGAAACGGCGTCCGCCCGTGGAGTTCGAGTGACTCGATATCTGCTCGATACCAACATTGTCTCTGAGATTCGTAAAAGGAAGCCACATGGGGCGGTGATGGCCTGGTTAGATGGCTTGCGGGCGGATCAGATATTTTTATCTGCGGTTACGCTCGGCGAATTGCAGGAGGGAATTGAGCGGACGCGCCAGCAGGATCCAGATAAGGCGAATGCGATTGAAGCATGGGTGGACGAAGTAGGAGCTTCGACGACTGTCCTGGCTTTGGATGGACGCTGCTTCCGCGAGATGGCGCGCATGATGGTTGCCCGGCAAGCGGATCTTTTATATGACGCCATGATCGCAGCGACCGCACGATTGCATGGACTGACCGTAGCAACGCGGAACGAAAAGGACTTTAAGCGTCTGGGAGTAGAGATCATCAATCCGTTCAAACACGGCTAATGGCATGACATCGGCTCACGCGCTCGGACAGTTTTTGCGGACATTGCCGGCTTCGGCGGCGGCGACATTTCTGGCGTTGTTTCCGATTGTCGATCCTTTCGGCGGAATTCCCATTTTCTTCACCATGACTTCGAACTGGAGCGCGCGGGAGCGCTCGCGCACGGCGTTCAAGACCGGGGTGTGGGTGTTCGTGATCCTGGTGGCATTTCTCTTCTTTGGGCGATTTGTGCTGCACTTTTTTGGGATCTCGCTGCCAGTATTGAAAATTGCCGGCGGGCTGATTGTGGCGAATACGGCGTGGGGAATGGTGACATCGACGGCACGCATCACCCCGGCGGAAAGTCACGAAGCAGAGAACAAAGAGGACATTTCGCTGACGCCGCTGGCCATGCCCCTGATGTCGGGGCCGGGTGCGATTGGGGTGGTGATGGCGCTGGCGGCTAGCGTGGACAGCGCGGCGTCGTATCTGGGAATGGTGATTGGGATCGCGGGAATCGCGTTGAGCGTGGCGCTGTTCTTCTGGCTGGGCGGACCGCTGGTGCGGCGACTTGGGCCCAGCGCGGTGGGCGCGATCAATAAGATTTTTGGCTTTCTAATTCTGGCGATCGCCGTCCAACTCGTGTGGGACGGGGTTGCCGACTTTGGGCACTGACTCGCCCAAGATTCCGGGAACTTCTGCATGGGCAGACGCGTAATATCAGCCAGGCGCCACCCCGCCCGCGAGGTGCATTATGCTCGGAAGAACTGCTGCACGTTCGAATTTCATTCACAAAACAATTTTGACGTGTCTACTCCTCATGCCGTTCTGCGCGGCGCCATTGTGTGCGGCTAGCGACTGGAATTATGAGGAGACGCACAGCGATGCCCGGGAGTTTGCGTCCGGCGGTTTCGTGCATGTGCAGTTAAAGGTGGGTGACATGCACATCCGGCGCGGGGATTCTAATAAGATCAGCCTGCGTTATACCGTCAAGGCGCGGCACGAGCGAAACGTGAAAGATGCACATGTAGATTTCGAGGTGCGCGGCAGCGAGGCCACCATCGAGTTCCATGCACCTTACGGGGACAATACCAGCTTCGACGTGGAGCTTTTGGTGCCCGAGAACACCAAGCTCGATGTGCACGACAAGGTCGGAGATGTGACCATAGAAGACGTGGAGGGCGACAAGGATTTAACGCTCGGGGTAGGTGATATCCGCGTGGCCGACGAACGCTCAGGATATCGCGTGGTGAATGCCAGTGCCGGTATTGGGGATGTGAGCGGCGATGGTTTCGGCGCGACCAGCGGATGGCTGGGGAAAAGTCTGAAATATCGGGGCGAAGGGAAGTATGAACTTCGTGCGCATGTGGGAGTGGGAGACATTAAGCTCGAAGGGAAGTGAGTAAGGTTCACGATTTGCTCTCGCAGCAGTTCGGACTCGATGCGAAGTCAAAGTCCCCACCCTCTCGCTAAGAACGCGAGAAGGGCGGGGCACCCTGGGATTCCTTAACCACTAATGGATGAAAGAGGCACCGGTGTCGCCGCCAGCGGCGAGGGCTCTTCTGCGAATACATTATCTTTCTGCAAGCTATTTTTGAGGGCCGGCGACGCGATGGGTTCGCGAACAATACAATTACCGACCGGAATGGTGCACTCGACCAGCGTGCCGGGATTGCAATTCTGCAAGCGTAGTTCTCCACCCAACTCTTTTACGCGCTGACGCATTCCTCCAATCCCGACGCCAATGCTGTTGGGACGGTACTCTAAGACAGCTGCACTGATGCCCTTCCCGTTATCGCCCACGCTTACGATGAGTTGGGCGTCCTGGTGACGCAAGGCAACCCAACTGTTGCGTGCTCCGGAGTGGCGGAAGACATTATTCAAGGCTTCCTGCACGATGCGAAAAACTGCGGTTTCCAGGTCGGCGGGAAACCTGGGAAATTCTGAGGGCTGCAGGTCGAGAGATGTGCCAATGCCGCTGCGCTTGGTGAAACCCTCGAGGAACCAGGAAATCGCAGAGCTGAGGCCGACCTCATCCAACAACGGAGGATGCAGGAGATGCGAAATGCTACGGACCTGCTGCAGGGCGCGATCGATCATGGAACTGGCATCGGCAGCGGCCAAGGCTTTGGGAGATTCCGCAGGCTCGTCGTGAAGAAGAATCCCGTCCAGAACCATTTTTGCGGCAGTGAGTTCCTGGCCCAAGCCGTCGTGCATGGCGCGAGCGATGCGGCGACGCTCGTCATCTTGCGCAGCGATGAGGCTGTTAGACAAGCGACGGAGTTCGCGATTCAGCGTTTCCAACTGCACTTCACGGCGATGCAATTCGGCAAAAACCGAAACTTTGGCGCGCAGTAGTTCTGGAACGATGGGAACGGAAATGTAATCGACGGCGCCGGTTTGGTAGCCCTTGAGCCGGTCGTAGTCGGTGACGCAGACCGCGGAAATGAAGATGATGGGCATCTGCTGAAAGCGGGGATGCTGACGAATGGTGTCGGCCAATTCGAAACCGTCCATGACGGGCATACTGACGTCGGTGAGAACAACGGCGACGTCTTTTTTCAGTAGAAGATCGAGGGCTTCCGCGCCGGACCCGGCGGGAATAAGATTCTCGTCCAAGTCCGCCAGGATAGCTTCGTAAGTGAGGAGTTTGGCGGGCTGATCGTCGACCATCAGCACATTTACTTTTTCTTTGGCGCGCATTGGTCTCCAGTCTCTTAGGGGGCATGGCAGAGCTCGACTCGGGCCATCAGTTTGATGGTCGACGAGCCCGGAGCGTCCGGCCAGGAACTCCTTCTTCGCAATTTCTAAGTTTCGCGATCACGAGGCCATGACCCACCTGAGGAGCGAATTATGGTGGTTTTTACCATGCGTGCGAGAAGAAAGCCTTACGGTGTTTGCTGTAGGAGCGAGATAGACCTTTTTGGGGGGGGACGAGTCGTTTGCGGATAGACGCAGCCGAGCAGCGCTCGGCGGACAACCGAGGGCCGCTGTCCGCATGTATTGGCTGTCCCAACATATTGCCTCGGTGGCCATCCCACATGCGGCCCTCGGCGACTGTCTCCGCGGCCGCATTGGCGGCTCTCCTAGCCTAATCCGGCGGGATGAGGATGAAGAGTTCTGCACACATGATGCAGTGTTTGGGCGCGAGAGAGACGTTTCGCGCTGATGTAGCACTTGCAGCTTTGGCCCACTACGTGCACAATCTCAATGTCGCAAAGGATGGCCGTCCGGGCGCAAGAGAGCCTTCGGTGCGCCAGTTTGGAGAAGGTGAAGATGAAACCTCGCATATTCTTAACGCTACTGTTGACCATCGTGCTGGCACTTCCGGTGCTGGCGCAAACCAACCCACCGTCGTCCGACCAAAGCAGCTCAGGGTCTCAGAACACGACAACCAGTCCCAGGGAGCCGATTCAAGCGCCAACTTCCAAGAATTTCTGGGACGGCGACGATCCGAACCTGGTGAATCTGGTGACGCATCCGTTTGCCAACAAGAAGTATGTACAACGGCAGGTCGGCCCGATACGCGACCGGATCAACGAACTGGATCAGCTGACGTCGGAAAATAGCGGGTCGATCAAGGACGTGGATACGCGCGCAACCCAAGGCATCCAGTTGGCATCGGAGAAGGTCAACCTGGCGGACCAGCACGCTACGGACGCTGGCACCAAGGCGCAAGCGGCGCAAACCAGCGCCAACGACGCTTCGACTCGCGTCGGGTCGGTAGAGCAGATGGTGAGCAACCTCGATCAATATAAAGACGGAGGCCAGACTGAAATTCGATTTCAGGCCGGTCAAACGGTGCTGAGCAAGTCGGCCAAGGATGCGCTGGACCAGTTGGCGGAGCCGTTGAAGGATCAGCGCAGCTACATCATCGAGGTCCGGGGATTCGCGCCGGGACGGGGCGCAGCGGCGATTGCCAGCTCGCGAAAGATGGCGGATTCGGTGGAGCGGTACCTGGTGCTCAATCATCAAATTCCGGTTTACCGGGTTTATGTGATGAGTATGGGCAATACGCCAGCGGCTGGCGGCGACGGGACCATGGCGAAACACAGCAGCGGCGGTCGCGTGGAAGTAAATGTGATGAAGAATGAAATGGTGGGGCCTTCGCAACACTAAGGCGTTCGCAAAGCTGCACGCATAGACGTAATCAAGTTACGTCTCGACGGAATTCAGGCGAGTCGATTATGACTCGCCTTTCTTTTTGCTTCGAGCTCATCCCACGGCGTGGTAACTGTCGACGGAGTGCACATTCGTAATTTGAAAGTGCGAAAGGATGTAGGCAGAATCAACGTGCCCACCACTTCGACACCCAGCATTCGTAGCCATCTGGAGCTACGGCGCTGACCAAACTAAAACTGGCCGGATCGGAAGTTGAACAGTCATGTCTCGCAGGAAGGCTACCATTCTTTGTATTGACGACCACTGGAACGGACTGATTGGCCGGAAAATGCTGCTCGAAAAAAGCGGGTACGAGGTTCTAGAGGCGAGCGGCGGAGACGAAGGATTGAAATTGTTCCGTACGCGGCCAGTGGATGCGGTTGTCCTCGATTATCAGATGCCGGGGATGAATGGGGACGTAGTGGCCGCAAAGATGAAGCGCATCAATTCGCAGGTTCCGATCATGCTGTTGTCGGCCTATGGGCCGCTGCCCAAGAATAAGTTGAGTTCGGTGGATTCGTTTCTGTCGAAATCGCAACCTCCAACGATTCTGCTGTCGACGCTGCAGGACATGTTGGGCCGCTCCAAACCGTTTTTCTCGCGCTGGCTCGATCATTGGAAGAGCCGCAACCAGGTGGTGACAGATTGAACTTCTTAATGAATTTGCTGAAACGAGGTTGCACGCACCGCTTTTCATGGCCGCGCGTGGACGAGAATGGCCGTTACTACCAGATCTGCCTGGGTTGTGGACGGGCCTATGAGTACGACTGGAAAGCGATGCGGCGGACCGACCACTTGCTGACCGCAGTCATTTCCCGAGGCTTGCAGGGGGATAGTTGCTCCCATGTTCGCGGTGTACGGCTCTAAGTCGTCGGAGTAATCGATGGATCAGTTATCGCCAACTCGGCCAACCCGGGCGCCTCGTGCCAACCTGCGCGGGACTGTTACCGTTATCGTGCAGATGGAGAACCTGCGCCGTGTTCCCGGCAAAGTTCACCAAATCTCGATAACAGGAGGGTTGCTGGAACTGGCTATGTACGTGGAAGAGCGAGCCAAAGTCGGTTTGACGGTTCCGATCGGCGGAGGCGCGATCCGTCCGAAGGCCGAAATGCTGTTCCCCATGCGAGCCGCGCGCGGCTATATGCAGCCGTTTCGCTTCACCTCTCTTTGGGCGGAGGAACGGGAGATTCTGGAGAGGGAAATCAATGCCCTACTTAAGCAGAGTATTACTCCTGCGCCGGGAAACCACGGGTCAGGATTTCGGCCACCGCGCTTCTATTTAGAGTCATTCTAAGGCGCCACTGATTTTGCCGGACCGACGGCGCGCCTTTTCAAAACGTGATCGAGGCTTGTGTTTTCAGCAGCCTGCTGGAGTGCAAAGTCCGCCAATTAGCTTGCCCGCGCGAAGTGCCTATCGCAGGAATTTGATAGTAAACTCTCCAACCTAGACTGATAATTCTTATTCCCCGACTTGGCAAAAAGCAACCGCCGAGATTAGTCCCATATTGGGACTTGGATAATCGAATTGTGAATTCGATAACATAAAAAGCTTCAACCGAGTTATGATGGCGGGCTGTTACTGCAAGTATGTCCCTCCCCTGGGCCTGCGTATTGTCGAGTATGCGGGACACCTCTATGCGGAAGAGGAAGTGCCGTAAAATTGCCCTTTGCAAACTTTTGTGAAGGAGCAGGCTACTGACCCCGGGAATCCCATGAAGTGAGAGGTTGGCTATGAGTTTTGCCGATCGAAGGGAAACCACCGCAAGATCCGCACGCTGGCTGCAATCGCGGCCGCAAATGTATGGATTCGCGCTGGCAGCAGTGTTAACCGCAACCCTACTGCGCTACGGGCTAGGTGTTGCGCTTGGGTTTACCCAGCCGTTTATCCTGTTTTATCCCACGATCATGCTGATTGCGCTGCAGGGCGGCTTCGGGCCCAGTTCCCTTGCGACGCTTCTTTCAGCGGCCATAGCCGATTATTTCTGGATGGAACCGCTGCACTCCTTTGCCGTAAAGAGATCGCGAGACATGGTCGGGTTGCTGCTGTTTACAGTCCTCGGAATCGCCATCAGCGCGTTGGGGGAGCTGTTTCGGAGACGCGGCCAGCGGTTGCTGGGGTGCGAAAAGGCCGTGGAATATTTGGAAGAGATGATCACGGTGGTGGATCGCGATTATCGCTACGTGCTGGTAAACCGCGCCTTTCTGGACTATCGGGGAATGAGGAGAGACGATGTGCTCGGCCGGAAGATTTCGGAAGTCCTGGATGCCGGGGTCTTCGAGTCGACGATTAAGAAAAAGCTGGATGAATGCTTTCAGGGAAAGATCGTGCAATACGAGATGCGGTACAACTACCCGGCGCTGGGGATACGGGATCTTTTCGTTTCGTACTTTCCGATGGAAGGCCCGAAAGGAGTAGAGCGGGTAACGTGCGTGCTGCGAGACATTACCGAGCGCAAGGAAGCGACGCGGGCTCTGGCGTTATTTCGTAAGCTGATTGACCATTCGAATGACGCAGTAGAGGTGGTCGATCCGGAGACGCTACGATTCCTGGATGTGAACGAGAAAACCTGCGAGGACCTGGGATATACGCGCGAAGAGTTGCTGTCGATGACGGTGTTCGATATCGACCCGGGAGTCGACAAGGCAACGCAAACTCGGATGCTGAAACAATTGCGCGAGTCGGAGTTCCTGGTAGTTCACGCCGGATATAAGCGAAAGGATGGTTCGACGTTTCCAGTGGAGAGGAGTCTCAAACTGGTGGAACTGGAACGCAGTTATGTGGTGGCGGTAACGCGAAACGTCAGCGAGCGCAAAGACGCGGAAACAGCACTGCGAGAAAGCGAGGAACGCTATCGGGACCTGGTGGAACACAGCGAAGAACTAGTTTGTACGCACGATTTGGCGGGACGCCTGTTATCTGTAAATCCCGCGTCCGCGCGCCGGCTGGGGTATGAGGTCGCGGAGCTATTGAAGCAACCGATGCGGGAATTGATTGCGCCGGAGGGGCGCGACCAGTTTGAAGAATATTTGGAGAGGATCACGAAGGCGGGTGCGGATCACGGGCTGTTGTGGGTGGTCGCGAAGAGCGGGGAGCGCAGGATTTGGGAATATAACAACACGTTGCGGAGGGAAGGGGTGGCCGCGCCAATCGTACGAGGAATGGCGTGGGACGTTACGGAGCGCCGCAGGGCAGAGGTGGCGTTGGGTGCATCGGAGCAACGCTACCGCCTGCTCTTCGAGAAAAACGTTGCGGGCGTGGCGATCGCCAGCATGGAGGGGAAGGTTTTGGATTGCAACGAGGCTTGGGCGCGGCTGCTGGGATATGGGAGCGCGGATGAGGTGCGTGGCCGTCCCACAGCGGATTTCTATTTCAACCTGGCGGACCGGGAGCCGCTGATGCGGGACTTGCGGCAACAGGGGGCTTTCTTTAGCCGAGAGATGCAGATGCGGGGCAGGAATGACGCTGCGGTTTGGGTTTTGTTCAACACGGTGATCATCGCGGACGGCCCTAATGGCGTTCCGGTGGTGCAGGCCACAGCCATCGACATAACGGAGCGCAAGCAGGCGGAAGAAAGTTTGCGGCGGCGCGAAGAAGATTATCGCAGCTTCGTGTCTCAAAGTTCGGAGGGCATCTTCCGCGAGGAGTTAGACACACCGGTGGCCGTCGATCTGCCCGAGGACGAACTCGTGCAGCACCTTCTTCGGCACTCTTATTTGGCCGAGTGCAATGACGCCATGGCGAAGATGTACGGCTTTGCCTCAGAAGATGACTTGCTGGGGAAGCGGCTGACAGAAATGCTGATCGCCGACGACCCGCGCAATGTCCAGATGACGCGCGAATACATCCGGTCAGGATTCCAGGTAGTGGAACGGGAATCGCACGAGGTGGATGCCCGCGGCAATCGCAAGATATTTCGCAACAGCTTGATCGGAATCGTGGAGGACGGGAAATTGATACGCACGTGGGGCATCCAGCGTGACGTGACAGAGCAAGTGAAGGTTGAGGAGGACCGGAGTCGCGCGGAGAAAGCGCTGAAGGAGAGTGAAAATCATTTCCGGCTGCTGGTGGAACAGGCGGCCGACGGAATTTTCATCGCCGACGCACAAGGAAAATATCTGGACGTGAATTCGGCGGGAGCAGAAATGCTGGGATACACCCCCGCGGAAATCTTGAAGTTGTCGATTACCGACGTGGTGGTTCCGGAAGAGAACGCGGCCGTCGCGAACGAACGGGAGCGAATCCTGAGTGGTCAAACGACCCGAAACGAGTGGACCTTCCGAAGGAAGAATGGGACGATTTTTCCGGGCGAAGTTTTAGGAAAACAACTGCCGGATGGGCGGCTGCAAGGGATATTGCGTGACATCAGCGAACGGAAGGCCGCGGAAAAAGCGATGCGCCAAAACGAAGAACGTTTTCGGGTTGCGCTGAAGGAGTCTCCAATTACGGTTTTCAATCAAGACCGAGACCTGCGTTATACCTGGATTTACAATCCGCAGACTTACTGGCAGCAGGAGGTGATCGGCAAAACCGATGCAGAGATTATTGGGGCGAAGAAGGCCGCGAGCCTGGTGGAACTGAAACGGCGGGTTCTGAAAACCGGGAAGTCATTACGCCAGGAGGTAGTAATTCCGCACAACGGAAAGAACGAGGCGTTCGATATCACGATCGAACCGCTGTTCGACAGCAGCGGAAACATCGCTGGCATCACCGGGGCTTCAATGGACATCGCGCAACTGAGGGAGATGACCGATCGTCTGCAAGACGCGCGGGACAAGCTGGCGCAGGAAAAATCTTATCTGGAGGAGCAGATTCAGGCGGAGCTCGGGTTTGAGGAAATCATAGGGCAAAGTCCCGCGCTGATGGATGTATTGAAAAACGTGCGCGTGGTGGCGCCGACCGATTCCACGGTCTTGTTGCTGGGTGAGACCGGTACAGGAAAGGAACTAGTGGCGCGATCGCTGCATGCGCTGAGCGCGCGGCGCAACCAGACATTCATCAAGCTCAATTGCGCCGCCGTGCCTGAGGGATTGCTGGAGAGCGAACTCTTCGGACATGAGAAAGGAGCATTCACGGGTGCGGTCAATCGAAAAGTTGGGCGCATCGAACTGGCGGACAAAGGAACATTATTCCTGGACGAAATCGGGGAAATGCCTCTTGAACTTCAGCCAAAGCTGCTGCGGGTGTTGCAAGACCGGGAGTTCGAGCGCCTGGGCGGGGTCCGCACCATGCGTGTCGATGTGCGAATCATTTCCGCCACCAACCGGGATTTGCACCAGGATGTTGCCGACAAAAAGTTTCGCGAGGATTTGTTTTACCGGCTTAACGTTTTTCCCATTGAGTTGCCGGCTCTGCGCCTGCGGCGGGGCGATATTCCGATTCTGGTGCATCACTTTGTGAAGAAGCACTCGGTGCGCATGGGGAAGCAGATCGACGCTGTTCCGGAAGAGACGATGAAAGTGCTGGAGAACTGGAACTGGCCGGGTAATATCCGGGAACTCGAGAACATGATTGAGCGCATGGTGATCTTGAGCAAAGGCCGAACGCTTGCGGCTCCGCCGGGGGAGTTGGATGTACCGCAGGACATTACCGATGACAATTTGACGGAGATGGAACGCGAACATATTATTCGAGTTTTGCGGGAGACCAACGGAATATTGTCCGGGGTGGACGGAGCGGCGAGGCGCCTCGGGATCAAACGGACAACGCTGCAATCGATGCTCAAGCGGTTTGGAATTGAATTGGAGGATTTCCGGCGGGGAAATGGAACTTTCGGTCCGTAGACAGGGATTTCTCCCTTGCAGATCGAAGCGGAGACCAGACCGGAAAGTCAAAACGGAAAGTCAAAATCCCCACGCTCTCGCACAACGCCATAATAGTGGGGCACTTCTCGGTGATTAATCCGCGGTAAGACTCATTTCTGCAGCTGGTTGTGTTTCTTCAGGACCTCGCGCAGGCGTTCGTGGGGTAGGGCAATTACCGTGTGATTGTTGATGCCGGTCATTGTTTCGGCAGCGACCATGGCGTTGACCACGGCTTCTTCCGTCGCCTGGACTGTGGCCAGAAAGATTGGATTGAGTGAATCATTGGGGAGCATGGTGAGCTGGTGCAGCCCTTTGGATCCAACGGCGCCGGGATTGGCGGTAGAGAAGGCGATAAAAATGTCGCCTGAGCCGTCGCCGGAATAAGAGCCGTCGCGACCGAGGCCGAGGGAAATTTTCCGGGCTATGCGCTTGAGTTGCGTCGGAATCAGCGGGGCGTCGGTGGCGAGCACGACGATGATGGAACCAACATCTTCGTGAAAAATGGTGTGCTCAGGAATTTCGCGGCCTACATTAATGCCGGCAATCCGTAACTGATCGCGCGAACCGTAATTGCACTGCACCAGAACGCCGACGGTGTAACCTCCATCTTTTGCATCGAGCACGCGTGAGGAGGTGCCGATGCCTCCCTTAAATTCGTTGCAGATCATGCCGGTGCCGCCGCCGACGTTGCCTTCTTCAACGGGACCCGAATGAGCGGAATCGAGGGCGTGGAAGGCATCTTCGGGCTTGACGTGAAATCCATTAATGTCGTTGAGATAGCCGTCCCAGGTTTCGGCGACCACGGGTAGCGACCACCAGTAGCCTTCCATGTCGGGAGTGCCGTGCTTGACTTTCCAGGCGATGACGGCGTCGCGAACGACTCCTACGCTGTGAGTGTTGGTGATCATGACGGGGCCATTGAGAAATCCGGAGTCATCGACCCAGGTCGTGCCGGTCATTTCCCCGTTGCCGTTGAGAGTGAACCAGGCTGCGAAAACGGCATCGTTGCCCGCTTTACCGCGGGGATGAATGGCGGTCACGCCAGTCCGAACTGGACCCTTGCCGATTTCAAGTTTGCCTTCGCCGGAGATGAGAGTGGCGTGTCCGACTTCGACTCCTTTCACGTCGGTGATGGCATTGTAGGCCCCGGGAGTGCCATCGAATGGGATACCAAGATCACGGGCGCGAGGCTTGGTTTGAGCGGAAAGTACGGCGGAGAAAATCGTGAGGACGAATGCGGTGCGGCGGAGCTGCGAACAGAACATTGGGAGCCCTCCAGGGGACGAAGCAGTATAAGCCACCGGGGAGGATGGAAATCGGCGTCGACGATGCTGCGCTACAATTCTGGCAACAAAGAGCGCTTTTTTAGCACCTTAAGTGCTCTTTGAGGAGAGAAAACAATGGACTCTTGGAAAAAAGCGATCCTTGCTGAGTGCACTGGGCGCCGCCGCAATGTTGTTTATGAAGAAAAGATATCCGGCGGGCGTGCTGGCTGGCGGGGTTGGACTGGCGATGTTGGCGGCGGAATATCCGGAGACGTTCGATCGAGTGCGGCAATCCTTGCCGGATTATTTCGAACGCGGCATGCGCGTGATGGAAATGGCCGGGCAGGCGGGCAAGCGAATTACCGAGGCCGCAGGCCGCGGAGCGGCGGGAGCCTGGGACGAGATTGGATGAAGGCCGACTTCCAGGAGGTCAGATTCATCCTCCCATAGGCCGAAACCGCGCTGAGGCGAAGCTGGACTCTGAAGCCGTTTCTTTATTCGATGCCGAGTTGCTTTCGGGCTTCGGGGCTTAGGCGCTCGGGGGTCCAAGGCGGCGTCCAGACGACGTTGACGCTGCAGTTGCCGACGCCGGGCAATTGCTCTACGCGCGATTTGACCTGGGCGCTGATGTTCACATGTTCGGGGCACCCTTGCGCGGTGAGAGTCATTTCAACGGTGACGTCTTGCCTGGGATCGGCGGTGTTGTCGCTTGGCGCGGAAGCGAAATCTACTTTGTAGATGAGGCCGAGATCCACGATGTTGACGGGGATCTCGGGATCATAGCAACTCTTTAGCGCGCTCATAACGTCTTCTTCTGTGATGGCTGGCATTGCGAAATTCCTCTCTTGAATAGTTTACCTTATGGCTGTGAGCAGGCGGTTGCAGCGGCAGCAGTTGGCGTCGAAGAGGGGAAAGCTTTTGACCGCAGAGAGCGCGGAGAAACGCCGCTGAGGACGCTGAGAAAGGCCGAGATGTAAAGCAGGAAACTGATATGGTTCTCGCATGATGAGTCCAGAGGCTCGGCACAAGATACAACTAGCGCTGTTGCTGGCGATGGTGGTCGCGGGCTTGCGCTCGGGCTGGGTTCTTTACCAGCGCCATGAAGATAAAATTGCCGCCGAGAAGGCCAAAGTGGCCGCAAATGCCGGTTACTCAAATCCCGATTACTACGTTAATCCCAAGAAACTTTATCCCTATGACTTAAAGAGCGCGAAGCAGCTTACCCAGCAACCGGTGTGGGTGAAAGAGGGCTATCGCTATACCTATTATCGTTACGATGCTGCGAACAAGAGTGTCGACTTCGCCCACGACGCGGGGTTGCTGTTGCCGATCGAGAAGCTGGAGATTAAGGACGTAGTGACGGCGAAGTCACCGGACGCGGGGCAACGCACGCAGGTGATGGCCGTTTTTGAGAAGGAAGGAAAGACCTACGCGGTGCCAATTGGATATGAGACGGAGGGCCAATACAAAATTTATTCCGATGAGATGTTTTTCGTGGAGGACCCGCACGACCTGTACAAGCACTGGCCGGCAGACGTGTGGCAGGCAGTCGACCAGCATGAAGTGAAGGCTGGGATGAACGAGATGCAGGCCGATTTCGCGGTCGGCATGGGCATGCCCGACGCAGGCGCGAGTACCAACGAAAAGACGGTGCACTATCCTAACGGCGGGAAGCCGCTGGTGGTTGTGTATCACGCGGGTAAGGCGGCGGAGATCAAGGCGGGGCAGCCGGGATCTTAAACTGACGTGGGCGGAAAGCGCAGAGATTCTTCGCTTCGCTCATGACGACGAGGCGACATCTCTTTCTGAGCACGATTGCCTTACTGAATCGAGATTACCTGGTTGGCTAAATTCCATCCGCGTAATGCTATTTGCGCCGGGCCGGTCGACGATTTCGCGGGATAAGTTACTTCTATTTCGCGAGTCTCTCCGGGCAGAAGCGATACATAGTTATCGGTGAAGTAGGCGGGAAGAATTCGCGAACCGTCAGCGGCGTTCAGCAGAGTTAGCTTGGTCGCGAGTGAGGCAGTTGTTCCGGTGTTGCGCAATTCAATTTGCACTCGTACTTCGTCGCCGGTGCGCGTTGACTTGGCAGCCGCCGAAAGCGAAGCCAGGGGAAGACGATTCAGGCGGCGGTAAGAAGCATTGTCCGCTCCCAGCCAATAGAAATTTCTGGAAACCACTTCGCCCGCGGAGTTGCGCAGCTCTAAATTTACTAGCACTACTCTTTCCGACAAAAACAACGGTGCCAGATCCAGCCTGAAGGCATCCGTAAGCGTATTGGCGGCGGCATCTCGCTTCTCTTCGTGATGGAACAAAAACTTATTGTCGAGGGAATAAACGCTCGCCGCAAGCAATAATCCGGGGCGCAGTTCGTTGGTGGTATTGACGATCGCTACGTTGTAGTTGGACAGATCGAGTTGCGCGTGCAGCGGTTCGCAGGCCTTCTTCACGGCGTAGTACGACGATTGCGTGTCGTAGTCGGCGGTCAGGATTTGCCAGGTGTTGCTGGGCCATGCGGGCTGGGTCATCCACAACAGGCGTCCGCTGTTGGGGGACCAGAGGTGGGCGTTCATACCTTCGAAGATCGCGCGGTGATCGACGTAGTCGAGCATCTGCGCCTTACGCTCAAAATCTTCCAGGCTCGTGGGAGCGCCGAATTCGGTTTGCATTTGTTCCATGAACGGAGCCATGTCGCCATTTCCGCTCTGGTGCCAGTCGTGATAGGCCCAGTCATCGCTGATCGGCCACTGATCCTCTTTGGGAATCCACGCGCGAAAAGACTCCAGCGTCGAAAATGACGGAGTCCCGGTTTCCACGGAGAATCCGTGATTCAGTGTGGTGTAGTAGAGAGTCGGGTCGGTGTATTTGTAGGGGCCGCTGTTCTGCAGGTTGATTTGATTCGAACTGGGAAAATAGTAGCGCGTGCCGTCGAGAGATCGAGTCAGCGCGATGAGACCCTCGTTGAGGACGGGTTGGGGCACGCCTTCATTGCGGCCGCACCAGGCTACGATCGAGGGATGATTGCGGAAGCGCAGAATGGTGTCGCGAGCATTGTCCAGAAATAGAGCGGGGTCTTGGACCTCGAGGTTGTAGTTCTGCGTTGATTCCCAGAAATCATTCCAGACCAGCAGGCCATATTCGTCGGCAAGATCGTAGAAAGTTTGTTCCGTGTTTTGCCCAACCCAGTTGCGAATGATGTTGAGGTTGGCGTCACGATGCAGGCGGAAAAAAGGCTCGAGGTGCGCGCGGGACACGCGCTTGCGGGAATCATCCATGCCCCAGTTGCCGCCGCGGCAAGCAATGCGCACCCCGTTTACCTTGATTACGAGGTAGGGAGAGGCTCTCGTATCGTCGAGCATCTTCACCGACGGAGATTGTTCAGCGCCGGGCATCAGCGATGCAACCCAGGATTTCCAATCCTCTTTCCACTCTGGCGGGAAAGAAGGCGGGAAAGGATCGGCGGCGGCGATCTGGCGCATGCCTTCATGGCGGACATCGACGTCTGGCTCGGATTTTAGGCGCGTGGCGGTCGGCGAATATTCCACGCGGCGCAGATGGCCGGTACTGTCGAGAAGGCTGAGTTCGTAGGTGATCTCGCGAATTCCGAAGCGCAACGTTTTGCTGTCGGACTCCGCATTTCCCTCGGAGAAAGTCAGATGCAGTTTATAAAGCTCCGGCTTGCCGTATCCATTGGGCCACCAGAGCCGCGGATGCTGCACTGTCAGTTGCGAGAACTCGGAGGGTTCCAAGGTCACGGCGCTTTCACCGGGAGGCAAGTTTATTTGTTTGGTCACTGTGGTCTCGCCGAAAGAAGCCTTCAGCGTGCCGGTCGCTGGCGAGCTTGAAAGGTTCTTGAGCGGAACCATGATTTCTACACTAGCGCGAGTGGTGTCGGGCAAAGGGAGCGACGTCACAACCTGCGGATCTCCAATTTTCACGGAACTAGTAGCGGTGAGCGTTACCGGTTGCCAGATGCCGGTGTCGCGATCGCGAACGGCGGGAATCCAATCCCAGCCCTCGGTGGCGACGAAAGTCGGCCCATCCAGACACATAATGCCACCGTTCTCTCCCGGCCCGGCTTTGATGGATTGTTCCTGGGGAATTCCGGGGTGGGGCGGAGGCGAGACGCGCACGGCAAGGACATTCGCCTTGTCCAGTTGAATAACGTTGGTTACGTCGAAGATGCCGCGGATGAACGCCCCTTTGATGGAGCCGAGGGATTGGCCGTTGAGCCATACCTGGGCGCGGTAATTGATGCCTTCGAAGGTCAAGGTGAGCCGGCGGCCGCGGGCCTCAGTCGGGGCGTGAAACTCCACTCGATACCAGTAATCCTGCTTGTTCAGGCTCTCGGGGATCGCGAGATTGTTCAAGCCATAATCGGGATCGGGATAGACGCCGCGATCAATCATGGTGGTGAGCACGGTGCCAGGAACGGTTGCGGACATCCAGTCGTGAGCATTGAGGCCCGGTTGGGAGATCGTCGGGCCCTCTGCATTTATTTTTGGGGCGGGGAGCATGGTCCATCCGGCAGCGAGCGTCCACTGGCGATCTCCGGTGACGGAGAGAATTTCTTCGGGCTTCAGTGGCTTGGCGAGTGGAGTGGAGAAATGCGCTTTAGTGTGCGGCATGGTCGCGGGATCCTGCGGCGCACGATATCCAGCTTGCGCCCGAGTCTGGACGGGCCAGGATTTCGATCCCTCTTCGAATTCAATGATTGAAAAGTCAGCAGGTTTTTGAAAGAGCTGCTGAAGCTCATCGCTGCTCAACGCATTTCGAAGCACAGTGAGGGAAGCGATGGAGCCGCCGAAGTGGCGCCAGTTGGGCGATGGTGATGAAGACGGAGCCATCTCGAGAACTGGGCTAACGTTTCCGAGAGCCAGCTTCCCGCTGGCGACGAGGACGCCGTCGGCGTACATTCGGAATTGCTCGCCATCAAATGTTGCCGCGATGAAATGCCATTTTCCAGCGGTGAGAGAGGTGGCCGAAAATAGACTATTGTCCTTGCCCATATGCAGGATCAGGTGATCGCTGCTGAGCGCGAGGAATCGGGGAAACTCTTCTTCGGGATCGCCAAAACCTGCGACCAGGCTTGGCATTTTCTGGACTTCGGCGGGCTTGACCCAGGCGTAGATCGACCAAGGTGAATCCGCGCGCAAGAACGAATCGTTTTTTTCCAGAGGCTTCTTCAGGCCGTCGCCATCAGCCAGGAACACCGCATTAAACGGCCCGTAGGCCGGCGGATCGTTGGTCGATTGGCCGTGGGAAAGCGCGGTTGCGATTAAAACGATGAAGACAATTCCAGCTTGCATCAGAAATCGTGAGGGGGGAAAGAAGTTCCTCATGAGTGCTTCACTAACTAGCAGCAAAAGCATTGCCAGCCGTGAATCCTATCAGGAGTTGTTGCGGCATCCTAGGGGCGATGCGAAATTCAAATTGTAACTATTCAAAAAATGTATCGGTTAATAATTAAAAGTTATTGACCACGCGCGCAGGCTCTCATAGGCTATTCGGCAGATGTTATCTCACTTGCATCATCGCCATCACCACCACGCGCATAGCGTGGAGGCGGCGACGTGCACCTGAGATTGCAGCTTTGATCTAACAGCACTTTTCAGGAGTTCCGGCCCGCTGACGCGACAACGCTCAGCGGGCTTTTTGTTTCTCTAAATATTTGTTTCTCTAACAATGGAGTACGGCAATGAATGCGGAATTCGATTTCGACAAAATGAGCGGTTTGCTTCCGGCGGTAGTTCAGGATTCCGGCGACGGGCAGGTTCTGATGGTTGGATTCATGAATCGCCAGGCGCTGGATCAAACATTGGAAACCGGATATGTGACCTTCTATCAGCCGGACACGCCAGAAGTTGTGGGTAAAAGGCGAGACGTCGGGGAACCGGCTGCGGGTGGTGTCGGCGCATACGGATTGTGACCGCGATACTCTGCTGGTGCGCGTGAGGGTTGAAGGAGCGGGTATGGTGTGCCATCGCGGCACCCGTTCGTGCTTCACCGAGGCGGTCGCCCAAGGCGCGGTACGCACCGCAAGCCCGCAGGAGACCCGATGAAGCTGCGTATCGGAATTCCCAAGGGCAGTCTGCAGGAGGCGACCTTAGCGTTGTTCGCGCGGGCGGGCCTGCCAGCCTATACGAACGGGCGATCGTACTTCGCCAGCACCGCCGATCCGGAGATCGATTGCATGCTGATCCGGGCGCAGGAGATGGCGCGCTACGTGGAACATGGCGCGATTGACGCGGGACTGACCGGGCTCGACTGGGTGATCGAGAGCGGGCTGGAAGTTGCGACGGTGAGTGACTTGATCTATGCCAAGCGCAGCCGCGGCAAAGTGCGATGGGTGCTGGCGGCGCCAGAGGAATCTGCGGTTCAACGCGCCGAGGATCTATCGGGAAAAATCGTCGCGACGGAACTGGTGAAAGTCACGCGCGATTACTTTGCCCGTAGACATGTCGACGTGAAGGTGGAGTTTTCGTGGGGAGCGACCGAGGTGAAGCCTCCCATGCTGGCCGACGCGATTGTGGAAGTCACCGAGACCGGCAGTTCACTTAAAGCGAACCGGTTGCGGATTCTTGGAGACGGTGCTGGAATCGAATACGCAGCTGATCGCGAACAAGAGCTCGTATGCCGATCGCGACAAACGACGGAAGATCGACAACCTCGCTCTGATGCTGCAAGGAGCGATGGAAGCGCAGGACCGCGTGGGATTGATGCTGAATGTCCGCAAAGAAAATCTCGCCGCGGTGCTGGCGGTGCTGCCGGCGTTGCAGAAGCCGACGATTTCTCACCTGAGTGATGAAGACTGGCTCGCGGTCAATACCGTGATCGACGAGGGCGCGGCGTGGGACAGTGATTCCGCGGCTGAAAGAGGCGAAGGCGCAGGGCATTGTGGAGTATCCGCTGAACAAGGTGGTGCTGTGATGCGGATCGTTTCGGGCCGGGAAGCCGATGCAGCGGTCGAAGCGCCTCGCGTCACGCGAGGCGCGGCTGACCGGCTTGGAATCGCGAGTGCGGCGCATCGTCGAGGACGTTCGTCGCGGTGGGGAGCGATCGCTGCGGCGCTTTGCAGAGAAGTGGGATGGACTTGGTGCGAAGCAATCTCTGCAGGTGCCGGAGCAGGAGATGGCAGGATGCGCTGCCGTCAGGTTTCTCGCGAGTTGCAGAATTCTTTGCGTTTGGCTGCGCGTAACATTCGGCAGTTTTGCGAATGGCAAAAGCCTGCGGCCTGGATGCGAAGGCGAGGAGGAATCTCCGTGGGACAAGTTGTGCGGCCTCTCGATGCGGTCGGCTGCTATGTGCCGGGCGGCCGTTATCCGCTGGTTTCGACGCTTCTGATGACCGTGATTCCAGCGCAAGTGGCGGGCGTGAAAAACATTCGCGTGGTGTCGCCCAAGCCGTCGATGGAAGTGTTGGCTGCGGCCGCGATGCTTGGAGTGACGCGAGTTTTACCGTGTCGGAGGTGCACAGGCCATTGCGGCGCTGGCCTATGGGGCACGAGCAGTATCGCACGCGTGGACAAGATTGTAGGACCGGGAAACGCCTATGTAACGGTGGCAAAGAAGTTGGTGTCATTTGATTGCGCGATTGATTTTCTGGCGGGTCCGACGGAGGCTGTGGTGCTGAGCGAGTCAGGCGTTCCAGAGTTTATTGCAGCCGACTTGGTCGCACAGGCCGAGCATGATCCAGAGACGCTGGCGGTGTTTATCACTACATCGCGGGAACTGGCGCGATCAGTGAGCGCGGCAGTGGCGAAGGCGGCGAAAGGAAATGCAGATTGCGAAGAAATCGCTGCGAGCACGGGGAGTAATTCTCGTTGCGGCGTCGCGAGAGCAGGGGCGTGAGTGGGCCAATCGAATTGCGGCTGAGCACATCACGGTGGAGGCGGACGACTTGCCGTTCATCCAGAACGCCGGTTCGATTTTTGTAGGAGATTATTCGGCACAGGCCGCGGGCGACTATGCGTCCGGGCCGAACCACGTGCTGCCGACTTCGGGGCAGGCGCGGTTTCGCGGAGGCCTGAGCGTGGTGGATTTTGTGAAGGTGATTACGGTGCAGCAGTTATCTGCCGGGGGGTTGAAGCGAATTGCACCGGCGATTGAGTGCCTCGCAGTGGCAGAAGGTTTGCCGGCGCATGGGCGATCGATCCGCGTGAGGTGCGAACATGCTTAGTCCACGCGAGGCGGTGCGCACGCTGCCGTCGTACCACCCGCCGCTGGCGGGCCGCGACGGGCTGCGTCTGGATTTCAACGAGAACACGGTGGGGTGCTCGCCGCGAGTGCTTGAACGTTTGCGGGAGTTGGGTCCAGAACAACTTGCGAAGATATCCGGAGCGCGAACCGGTGGAAGCGGGAAATCGCGGAGATGGTTGGTATCGACGCGTGCGAACTGCTGTTGACCAACGGCGTGGACGAGGCCATCCATCTGCTGTGTCAGACTTATCTCGAACCCGGCGACGAAGCGGTGATCGTTGTTCCCACGTATTCCATGTACCGAATTTACGTGATGGCGGCGGGTGCGCAAGTTGATCAGCGTTCCCGCTGGCAAGGATTTTGATTTTCCCGCTGAAGATGTGTGCAAGCGGATCACACCGCGCACGCGGCTGATCGCGATTGCGAATCCCAACAACCCTACGGGAACGGTGGCAACGGAAGCCAGATCTGCTGCGAATCGCTCGTTCCGCGCCGGACGCGGCGGTGCTTATCGACGAAGCGTATTTCGAGTTTTACGGGCAGAGCGTGCTGCCGGCTCGCAGAGAATCGGCCAATCTGTTTGTGGCGCGCACTTTTTCGAAGGCCTACGGGCTCGCCGGGTTGCGCATCGGGATGCTGGTCGGCAATGCAGAGCAGATGCGGGCCGTGCGGCGGGTTTGCTCCCCCTACAACGTGAATGCGGTTGCGCTGGCTTGCTTGCCAGAAGCGCTCGCGGATCAAGCCTACATTCAACAATACGTGAGCGAAGTTCGCGAGTCGCGAGCGCGACTGGAGCGGGCGCTGTCGAGCCATGGGAATTCAGTTCTGGCCCAGCCAGGCGAATTTCGTGCTGGCGCGTGTGGGCGCGGCAGCTGCTTTTGTCGAGCAGATGCGGCGGCGTGGCATCCTGGTGCGCGACCGGACCAGCGATCAAGGGTGCGATGGATGTGTGCGAATCACGCTGGGCCCGCGCGCGCATGCGGACCGCTTACTCACCGCACTGCAGGAAACATGCGAAGACCTCGGCATTGCACAGGGAGCATCGCGGCGATGAGAAAAGGAAGCATCAATCGCGTCAGCAAGGAAACGCAGATTCAGATCTCGCTCACCATCGAGGGACGCGGCCGCTATCAGGTGTCGACCGGTATCCGGTTCTTCGATCATATGCTGGAACTATTCGCGCATCACGGCGGCTTCGATCTGAAGCTGAAGGCAAAGGGCGATCTCGATGTGGACCAGCATCACACAGTTGAAGATGTGGGCATCGTGCTCGGGCAGGCATTTGATAAGGCGCTCGGCAGCAAGCGCGGCATTCTGCGAGCCGGATATTTCCTGATGCCAATGGACGAAACCATGGGCATGGCTGCCGTAGACTTCTGCGGCCGCACGGCCGCTGTAATCGACACCAAGGTGCGCACGCGCCTGGTGGGCGATCTGCAAGCGGAGTTGGTGCCCGACTTTTTTGAGGGATTTGCTCGGGGAGCGCGGGCGAACGTGCATGCGCGCGTACTCTACGGTCGATCGAGCCATCACAAGATTGAGGCATTGTTCAAGGCATTTGCGCGGGCGCTGCGTGCGGCCTGCTGGCGCGATCAGCGCATGGCGCGGCTGTTGCCCAGCACGAAGGGAGTGCTGTGAGCATCGCGATTGTGGATTACGGCGCGGGAAACCTGGTTTCAGTGAAGAAGGCACTGGACTATCTGGGACAGGAATGCGCGATTACTTCCGATCCCGGGCTGGTTAGAAATGCGAAGAAGATCGTTCTTCCGGGCGTCGGCCACTTTGCTTCCACTTCGGCGCTCGAGGGCTCAGGGTTAAAGAATGCGATTGTAGATGGCATTAAGGATGGAGTTCCGTTTCTTGGCATTTGTGTGGGAATGCAATGGATGTTTGAGCGGAGCCAGGAATCGCCGGAGACTGTGGGACTGGGTGTGTTGGAAGGCGAATGCGAGCGCTTTCCTGCGAGCGTGAAATCGCCGCACGTGGGCTGGAACCAGATTGAGGTCGCGCCATCGTCACGGCTATTTCGCGGGGTGGTGTCATCTTCGTTTGTGTATTTCACGCATTCGTTTCGCGCGCCGCTCACGGAGTTCACCGTGGCGTGCTGCGAATATGGAGGGAGTTTTTCGGCAGCGGTGGAACGAGAGCATTTGTTTGGGGTGCAGTTTCATCCTGAAAAATCTGGCGAGACCGGTTTGAAGATATTGAGCAATTTCTGCGCGCTGTGACATGTTGACGAAACGCATTATCGCTTGCCTGGACGTGGACGGCGGCCGCGTGGTGAAGGGCGTGCAGTTTGAAAACCTGCGCGACGCGGGCGATCCGGCAGAACTGGCGAAGGCGCACAGCGCGGCGGGAGCCGACGAAATTGTGTTGCTGGACATTTCGGCCGCGCACGAGAGACGCGCGACGCTGCTTGACACGGTGAGGAGGGCGGCGGCGGAGTTGTTCATTCCGTTCACGGTCGGAGGCGGCATTCGCACACTGGAAGATGCGGCGGCGGTGTTTGCGGCGGGTGCGGACAAGATCAGCATCAATTCCGCTGCGCTTGCGGACCCAACTGTGATTACACGAATTGCTGCGCGCTTTGGTTCACAGGCGGTGGTGGTGGCGATCGATGCCAAGCAGTCTGTGGGAAGTTCGCGCTGGGAAGCTTTCAGCCATGGCGGGCGCACGGGAACCACTCGCGATGCAATTGCGTGGGCACGGGAGGCGGAGTCGCGTGGCGCGGGAGAAATTCTTCTGACCTCGATGGACCGCGACGGCACGGGCGCTGGATTCGATTGCGAATTGACGAAAGCGGTTGCCGACTCGGTTCGAATCCCGGTCATTGCCTCAGGCGGCGCGGGTGGGGCGCAGCATTTTGTGGAGGTATTTCGCGATGGGCACGCCGACGCCGCGCTGGCCGCGTCTATTTTTCACTACGGCTTCAACCGGCTTGCGGACTTGAAGCAGGAAATCGCAGCGCAAGGAATTCCGGTGAGGTGGCCGTGCTGATTCCTTCAATCGATCTGATGGGCGGCAAGATTGTACAACTCGTGCAGGGCAGGAAGAAGGCGCTGGAGTTCGACGATTTTGATGCGTGGGTGAAACGCTTCGCAAAATATCCGCTGGTCCAACTCATCGATCTGGACGCCGCTGTCGGAACGGGTGACAACGCTGAATTAGTCCGCGAATTCGCGCGCCAGTTGCCATGCCAGGTGGGTGGAGGCATCCGAACGATCGCGGCGGCGCAAGCTGCGTTGGCGGCGGGAGCCCGGAAGGTGATCCTCGGGTCGTCTCTATTCAATCGGGGCGAACTGGATAGAGCCTTCGCCGAAGCGATGGCGGCCGCGGTTGGAGCCAGCCGACTAGTCTTCGCCCTCGATGCGATTGGCGGGAGAGTCGCCGTGCATGGATGGCGCGAAGTGACGAACGTCAGTCCCCTTCAAATGATGGAGGCGCTTGATCCGTGGTGCGGGGCGTTTCTGTACACGCACGTGGAAACGGAAGGATTGTTGCAGGGCTTTCCGCTGGAGGTGATTCGCCCGCTGCGCGAGGCGACGAGCAAACAGTTCATCGCTGCGGGGGGGATCCGGTCGCAAAAAGAGATTGAGGGTCTGCACGCCATCGGTGTCGATGCGGTGGTGGGGATGGCGATTTATAAGGGGCTTCTGCCGGGCTTCATGCACTTCGAGCGAATGAGGCTTTCGGCTTTTCCTCAAAATTTAAGACCTATGCGCTGCTCAGAAATGCTGCGAGCGGGTGACATAGTGCGGCAGGCTTTGACGAATGTCGACATAAAGTTTGGACTGCAGATCTGTTTGTCGGTGAATTCGACCGCGGTGCCGAGGTCGCGAAGTTTGAGATCTTCCACGAATTCGTGATCGACCGGGAATCCGCGAGGCGGGCGGCGAAGTTTTCCAGCGTCGTCCCAGTTGAGAAGTTTGCGGACCGGCCGCCAATCCTTCGGACGTGCCACGATTGCATTTCGGACTTTGAGGAGAGTTGGGGGCTCAGGCCGCCACAGACCTGATGCGGCAAAGCATCCACCCGGTTCCAGATGGAGATAAAAGCCGGGAGAGTGAACGTCCTTGCCACGATGTGAAAATCGCATGGCAAGATTCGTCTTGTAAGGCTTCTTGTCGTGAGAGAAGCGGACATCGCGATAGATGCGGAACAGGGAACCGCGCGAGGGACGCGGATCGGCGACGAGATATGGGGAAATTTCGTACAAGGGCGCGGCAAAATCGGTGATAAATCGCAGCGCCGGCTGGCGAACGGAAATATCGAATTCTTCCTGATGCTTAAGAAACCAGTCACGCTTATTGTTGCGTTTCAGACGGGAAAGAAAGCGAAAGAGATCAGGAGTAAAGTAAGCTGGCATCTATAGATAAGGTAAAAAGCAGCGGGAAAAAAGTAAAGGCATGCCCTCGGACGCGGGAACGCAACTTCTAATCTTCCAACTTAAACACTCGTTCCATCAGTACCCATTTCTCCCCCGATTTCGCCTGGGGCAACGATTTCTGGAACGTGCTCATAAGGCTCTCCCATTCCTCGACCTTCGGATTCAGCCGGTCGGCTTTATTCTTAGCCTCAAACGAGAAAGACTCGTTCACTTCCATGATCATGAACATGCGAGTCCCGAGGAGATAGATTTCCATGTCCTCGATGCCGGCATCTTTGATGCTTCGACTGATCTCGGGCCAGATTTTCTCATGATAGCGTTTGTACTCGGCGATCAGCTTAGGATCGTCTTTCAGGTCGAGAGTAAGGCAGAAGCGCCGGCTCATTCAGCCTCCGTGACGGGCATTGGTAAGGAGGAATTGAGGGGTGCGACCGCAACTGGCCGATATCCCCACATCGCGAAATAAAAGACGTATGCATGACAGATTAAAGGAACTACAAAGGCATGCTGGATATTCCAGGCATCGGAAATCCTGCCCATGATCACTGGGCAGATTGCGCCTCCGATTATCGCCATAACCAGCAGGGACGATCCTAGTTTTGTGTACGGCCCCAGGCCTTTTAAGCTCAGCGCGAAAATTGTCGGGAACATAATCGAATGAAAAAAACCGAGCAATACAATCGCCCATACGGGCGCGACGCCCGAGATGGAGAGAACAACGAGCAAGCAGAGGACCGAGCCGCCCGCGAAGGCGCTCAGCAGGCGAGGCGCGGCGATTTTGCTCATGATAGCGGAGCCGGAGAATCGCCCGATCATGAAACCGGCCAAGTGCGCTTGCAGATAGTGAGCGGCGACCTTTTCGCGCGTCCCTGGCAGAGTGAACTCGGCGAATCGAATTATGAAACTGGCCACGCCGACCTGGGCGCCGACGTAGAAGAATTGTGCGATCACGCCTTTGATCAAATGCGGAAAGGCGAAGGTGCCACGCAGATTAACGCTGGTGCTCTGCCGACGCATCAAGATTTGTCTCGTGAATTTCCGGCAGCTTGGTCAGGAAAATGAGCAGTGCAACAAACAGAAAGACACAGGTGATGATGAGATAGGGGACCTTCACCATGTTCGCTTCGGATGTGCGATAGGCCAGAAGCTGAGCCGGATTCATGGCGGCGAGTTCCGAGGGCGTATGCTCGATGCCGGAGAGAATGAACCTCGATCCAAGAAGAGCGATCAGCACGGCGCCAGTGGAGTTGAAAGATTGCGCCAGATTCAACCTTCGCTCCGAGCTTTGCGCGGGGCCGAGAGTGGTCACGTAGGGATTGGCCGCGACTTCCAGACATGACTGTCCGCAAGCCATCACGAAGAGCGCGAAGAGAAAAAATCCGTAGACTCGAACCGATGCGGCGGGGATGAACAGAATTGTTCCGGTAGCGCAGACCAGCAACCCGATCAGAATTCCTCGTTTATAGCCCAGTCGCTGCATCAGCCACCCCGCAGGCAGAGCAGCAACGCAATAGCCGCCAAAAAACGCAAACTGAATCAGCGACGATCGAGTATCGGTGAGGCCAAATGCTTTCTTGAGATGCTGGATCAGGATGTCATTCAGATTGACGCCAATGGCCCACAGAAAAAATAGGCTGGTGACCAGAGCCAGCGGCACAAGGTAGCGTCGTTCGGTGATGGGCGCGGAGTTACTCACAGGATGTCCTCACGTGAGTGCGCGATCCAGGTGAACGTAGCCGCCGTCGACGAATAAGTGCTGGCCGGTGGTGTGGCTGGATTTGGATGAGATCAAGAAAACGACCATGGCGGCAATTTCCTCCGCTGTCGTCATTCGTTGTTCAAGCGGAATCTTAGACAGGATGGTTTTCAATTTGTCTTCGGGATTGGGAAAGGTGTCGAGCCACTCGCGATAGAGCGGCGTCATGACCTCAGCGGGAACTACGGTATTCACGCGAATGCCGTAAGGCAGCAATTCGGCCGCCCATTCCCGAGTCAGGGCCATGATCGCGCCTTTCGAGGACGCGTAGCCGGAGGTGCTGCCCTGCCCGGTAACGGCGGTCTTGGAGCCAATGTTGACGATCGCGCCGCGCGATCGTTTCAGATGCGGCAACGCGTAGTGGGCCATGCTGTAGTAGTGAATCAGGTTGCGGTTGAGCGACGCTACGTATTCTTCAGGACTGCCATCCTCCAGCCCGACTTTGTCATTGCGTCCGGCATTGTTCACGAGCGCATCGATTCGCCCAAATTTCACCCCCGCTTGCTCGACAGACTTCGAACAGTTCTCCGCGGTGGAGAGATCGACGGCGATGAGTCCGCAAGCGGTGCCCCTTGTTTTGAGTTCGCTTTGCAGTTGGGTTGCGGCGTCAGCATCGCGGTCCACGATCACCGGAATTGCACCTTCGGCAGCCAAGGCACGCACAATCGCGGCGCCGATTCCCTTGGCGCCTCCGGTGACAATCACGACCTTGTCTTTCAGTTGCAGGTCCATGCCTTAGCCTCGCAGGTTGAAAAAGCCGCCATCGATGGGATAGTCCGCACCGGTAATGAAGGCGGCTTCGTCCGAACACAGAAACAAGGCGAGAGACGCGACCTCCGCCGGATCGGCCATTCTTCCGATGGGCTGCGATTTTGCCAGTTTGTCGAACATCTCCTGCTCGCGTCCGGGATAGTTCTTCCGCAAATAATCGTCGACAAACGGAGTGTGCACCCGGGCCGGAGAAATGCAGTTGCAGCGGATGTTGTGCGCGAGATAATCGCGGGCGGTCGAATAAGTCATTGCCACGACTGCGCCTTTGCTCATCGAATAGGCGAAGCGATCGGGAATGCCCGCCGACCCGGCGATTGACGCCATGTTCAGAATCACCCCGCCGCCGGAACTCTTCATATGCGGCACGATCGCATGCATGCAGTTGTAGAAGCCCTTAACGTTCACTCGAACCACGCGATCAAAGTCTTCTTCGGTCGTGCTCTCGACCGTGCCAATGTGCGAAATGCCCGCGTTATTAATCAGAATGTGAACGCGCTCGTGCCGGAATAGTTCATCGAATCGACTTTTCACTTCGGATTGGTTAGTCACATCGCAAAGGTATGCTGAAGCAATGCCGCCCGCTGCAGCGATTTGCCCGCACGTCGCCGACGCCGCCGATTCATTTACGTCGAGAATGCGAACGACGGCGCCTTGCGCCGCAAATCTCAAAGCGATGGCTTGCCCAATGCCGCTGCCGCCGCCGGTGATGGCAGCAACTTTTCCGTCCAGCCGAAAAGGGCGAGCTTTGGTCTCTTCGTTGCTCAGAGCGAAACGCCTCGTTTCCAGGGAATGAAATCCTCCTGCGCCTTGTGTTCGGCTTTCGTTCGGACTTTGCCGCTTGCGACCTGGACAACGAAGTCCAGAATTGCGTCCCCCATTTGTTCGATTGTTTTCTCACCGGTTATGACCGTGCCAGTGTCGATGTCGATGATGTCGTGCATGCGTTCTGCCAAGCTGGAGTTGGTGGAAAGCTTTACGACTGGAGCGATCGGATTTCCAGTAGGCGTTCCGAGACCGGTTGTGAAAAGAACCACGCTTGCTCCTGCGCCGACTTGCGCGGTCACGCACTCCACATCGTTGCCCGGCGTGCACTGTAAATTGAGTCCGGGCTCGGTCGAATATTCGGGGTAGTCGAGAACGGCGGTCACGGGAGAGGTGCCTCCCTTCTTGGCTGCCCCGGCGGATTTCATCGCGTCAGTCAAAAGTCCGTCCCGCATGTTTCCGGGAGAAGGATTCATGTCGAAACCGGATCGCACGGCAGCGGCGCGGGCGGCATAGTCGCGCATAAGCTGAATGAAGCGATTACCGACCGCCGGATTCTGGCCGCGATCGATCAGCTCCTGTTCCACTCCGCACAACTCAGGGAACTCGGAGAGGATGGTTCGGGCGCCCAGAGCAACCAGAAGATCGGATGTGTGTCCAATGGCGGGATTGGCCGAGATTCCGGAGAAGCCGTCGGAGCCGCCACACTTCAACCCTACACACAAATCGGCAAGCGGTGCGGAAGTTCGACGACATTTATTGGCTTCGACCAGTCCCAGGAAGGTTTGTCGAATCGCGTCGGACATCATGGCCGCTTCCGACCCGCTGCGCTGCTGCTCGAATATGAACAACGGCTTGGCGAACTTGGGATCGCGCCTGCGAATTTCCTCGCGAAGAATTCCGATCTGCGCGTGCTGGCATCCCAGGCTCAGGACGGTGGCGCCAGCGACATTTGGATGATGGATGTAACCCGCAATGAGGCCGCAGAGATTATTGGAGTCCTCGCGAGTGCCGCCGCATCCACCGTCGTGAAGCAGAAAGCGCACGCCATCGACATTCTCGAATAGCGGGTCGGGGATGGCGGGTAGCGCATCTACGGAGAAGCCGCGAGTATCAGTTTGTTCCAGCTTTCCTTCGCGATAAAGCTTTGCCAGTTCGGCAACCTGACTTCGGTAGACTTGGGGACGAGCGAAGCCCAATTCCTCTTCGAAGGCTTGCTTCAGTACTTGTATATTCTTGTTCTCGCAAAAAACCAGAGGGATGACCAGCCAGTAGTTTCGCGTGCCTACTTGTCCATCGGGCCGACGATATCCAAGAAACGTCCGCTGCTTTAATCGCGAAACATCGGGCGGCGACCAGCCAAATTCGCCTGACTGTTCGTGGAACGGAGCAGCCTGATGTTGGATATTGCCGATCGTCAAGAGTTCTCCAGCAGCGATCGGCCCGACGGCTCTGCCCACCAGAACTCCGTACATGATGACGTCGCCATGTGCGCCGATGGCCTGTACGGCGAACTTGTGTTTGGCCGGAATATTGTTGAGCAACCTGCAGGATTGGTCGTGGTACTCAACTCGCGCGCCGGCCTTTAGGTCCGCAAGCGCAACTAGAACGTTGTCGCGGGGATCGAGTTGGAGGACGTTGAGCTGCATCGCAGTAGGAAGCGTGGGGCGCGATTCGCCCGGCTATTGTAAAACATCGGCGTGAGAGCCCTGTTTTGGTCGCGGCTCGAAGCAGGGTCGAGCTGCGCTCGACAGACAGCCGAGGCTGGCTGTCCCCACAAAAATCAGCTCGAACTCTCCGAGCGTGCCTGCAAGCCCCAAAAGCGCTCGGCATTGCCGCCGAGAACACGATCGAGGCAGCCCGGCCTTTTCTGCAGGAGATACTCTTTCACAGCATCGACCGTTTTACCATACGACGCCGCGACCAGGCATACGGGCCAGTCAGAACCAATCATCAAGCGGTCGGGGCCGAATGAATCGAAGGCAATGTCGAGATAGGGCGTAATTTGCGCGGGCGTCCAGTTGTGCCAGTCGGCTTCCGTAACCAATCCCGAAAGTTTGCAAAATACATTAGGAAATGCCGCCAGACGAGAGATCCCCTGCGCCCAGGAATTGATCTGGCCGCTTTTAATCGGCGGCTTGGCGAGATGATCGAGAACAAAACGCTGGCGTGGGAATCGCTCGACGAATTCAGCGGCCACGGTAAGATGTCTGGGATAAATCAGGATGTCGTAAGCAAGATCGAATTCTTCGAGGGCGGAAATGCCGCGCAGGAAATCAGGTTGCAACAGGAAGCGATCGTCGGTTTCGCTTTGCACGATGTGGCGAACACCCACTAGTTTTGAATTTCGAGCCAGGTCCTGCAAATGCGTGCGAACGTCCGGCGAGCGAAGATTGACCCAGCCAACTACACCGGCGATCCACGGGTAGACGGCCGCCAGATCGAGAAGCCAGCGAGTCTCCAGCAGAGTCTGCCGCACGTGGACCACAACCGATTTCTGAAAATCGTTGTTCCCCATCTCACGCTTTAAGTGTTCCGGGAGAAAATCGCGGCGCAGCAATTTCATCGAATCATCGATCCACTCATATTCGACAGAATTGTAATGCCAGAAATGCTGGTGAGCATCAATGCGCATAGGATCGGGCCGACGATTCATCGTAATCGACGAAGCAATTACGACTGCGAACCGGGTTGATGTTCGACCGTACTCATCACGCTGGCGATAGTTGGCAATAGCTTTGTGCTCAAACGACTCTTGTCGATGCAGTCATGGGCGCCCGCTTCAAGAGCGCGCGATAGTAGAATGGCCGGATCGTGCTGGCTCATAATCACGATCTTGGCGGAGGGCACTTTTTCGCGAAGCAGACGAGCTGCGTCCAGCCCATTCAGGCCGGGCATGCTCACATCTAAAAGAACCAGGTCGGGGAGAACTTCCGCAGCGATCTGAAGGGCTTCTTCACCGCTCTTGGCTTCACCACAGATTTCCCAGTCGGTCATAGGAGCCAGAATACTCTTGACGCCACGCCGCACCCATTCATTATCGTCGGCAAGCAAAATTCGCATTGATGGTTGGTGCGCCACTACAAGAGACCATTATCCCGCGAACTGAGCGGGTTGCACAATCTGATCTTGCTGAACAACGTTCGCACGATCGGAGGAAATATTGCGGGAGGGAGTGCAGATCAACTTCCAGGGGTTGATCCGATTCGACAGCTTGCATCAGCTTCTCCGAAAGATTCGAACCCGAGCCAGAAAGCAACGATTGGAGAGCATGATCCGCTGGAATGCAAGTAGTGAACAGAAGACGCGACTGCGCATTCACGATCGAACACAGCGCAGTAAACGGAGAGTCGCTGGAGTTTTCCGAGAGTGTTTCAGCAGCGATTCGACAAGCATCCTGCTGAGTCTTGGCATCGACCGCCTTGGCCGCCAAGTCCCGCAAGGTTCGCAGTCGCCGCTCGCCAATAATATTTTCGGTTGTTTCAATGACCGCGGTGATATGCCTCCCCCACCGCTCCTGCCTCGCCGCGAACCGGAAGACATCCCCGTCCTGAATCATCCGAGAAGAGAAGCTCAGCCCTGCGCCAGAATCACGGCCAGCGAAGTCATATTTCGTTTTGATGGGTTTCCTTCGTGAGCCTTCGTGCCCTTGGTGGTGAAAGCTCTTGGTTCCTTAAGCTCAATTTCCCCCACAAAAACCCCATAAATGCCGGAGATTCCCGTATATCCTTCCGACCCCATTCGCCATTAAAATGAAAAGTGCGCAGCCGCCCGGATCGGCGATGCGCTTCTACTTGGGGGAGTGACATGGCAACGACTGCAGTTCCGAAGAACAAGATTTCCGGTGGCAGCTTTCTGCTCGAATCGCGGGCGCCCGAAGAAGTTTTCACGCCCGAAGACTTCAGCGAACAGCACCAACTCATCGGGCAAACCGCCGAAGAGTTTGCCGTCAACGAAATCCTTCCCAACGTCGAAAAAATCGAGCACAAAGATTTCTCCGTCTCCCGCGACTTGTTGAAAAAAGCCGGCGAACTTGGCCTCAGCGGAGTCGAAATCCCCGAAGCCTACGGCGGCCTCGAAATGGATAAAGTCACCGCCGCCGTCATCGCCGATCACATCGCCAAATATGCCGGCTTCGCCACCACCTGGGGCGCGCACAGCGGCATCGGCATGCTGCCCATCGTCTACTTCGGCACCGAAGAACAGAAAAATAAATACCTGCCGCGCCTGGCCTCCGGCGAAATCGTCGGCGCCTACGCCTTGTCGGAAGCCTCCTCCGGCTCCGACGCGCTCAACTGCCGCGCCCGTGCCGAGCTTTCCTCCGACGGCAAGCACTACATTCTCAACGGCGAAAAAATGTGGATCACCAACGCCGGATTCGCCGACCTCTTCACCGTCTTCGCCAAAATCAACGGCGAAAAGTTCAGCGCCTTCCTGGTCGAGCGAACTTTCCCCGGATTCTCCGTCGGCGCCGAAGAGCACAAGATGGGCATTCGCGGCTCCTCTACCTGCCCCATCATTCTCAATGACTGCAAAGTCCCGGTGGAAAATCTTCTGGGCGAAATCGGCAAAGGCGCCACCATTGCGTTCAACATCCTTAACGTCGGCCGCTTCAAGCTGGGCGCCATGTGCGTGGGCGGCGGCCGCGTTTCACTCGAGAACGCCATCGGCTATGCCAAGCAGCGCAAGGCTTTCAACAAAGTCATCGCCGACTTCGGCCTGGTGCGCGAGAAAATCGCCAACATGGCGACGCTGCTCTACGTGGGCGAATCGCTCGTCTATCGCACCGTCGGCATGATGGATGCCGCTCTCGGCGAGGTCGACAAATCCGCCGCCGACTCCGCCAAGCAGATGCTCAAAGCCATCGAGGAATACGCCGTCGAATGCTCCATCATCAAAGTCTGGGGATCGGAGATGATCGACTATGTCGTCGACGAAACCCTGCAGATTTACGCGGGCTACGGATTCGTCGAGGAATATCCCGCCGAGCGCGCCTATCGCGACGCCCGCATCAATCGCATCTTCGAAGGCACCAACGAAATCAACCGCCTGATCATCACCGGATTTCTGCTGAAGCGCGCCATGACCGGGCAGTTGCCGCTCATGCCCGCCATCAAAAAACTGATGGACGAAGTCCTCTCCGGTCCGTCCACAGCCGAAGATCTCGAAGGCCCGCTCCCCGACGAACGCAAACTGGTCGCGCAAGCCAAGAAGCTCGGCCTGTTCGCGGCAGGCGCGGCCACGCAGAAATACATGCAGGCAATCCAGGATCAGCAGGAAATCATGGGCGCCATCGCCGACATGACCATCGAGACCTACGCCATGGAGTCGGCCGTGTTGCGCGCGCAGAAAATCGTGCAGGCCAGGGGCGAAGCCGGAGCGGCATTACCGATCGCCATGACCCGCGTCTATCTCTCGCAAGCCATGGAGAAAATCGAATCCGCAGCGAAAAAAGTGATTGCCGCCGTCGCCGACGGCGACATGATGCGCACCCAACTCGCCATCCTCCGCCGCCTGGCGAAACACGAACCCTTCAACACCATCGAACTCCGCCAGCAGATCGCGCAGAAAACGATCGAGCGCGGCAAGTACACCCTGGCATAGATCAGTTATTGAACATCTTCAAAAGCGATCAAGATCTCGGGCGTTCCGCCACTTGCCAACATCGTCAGTCTCTTGAAGATCTACGCCTCGTCCTTAAATGATAAATAAAAAAACGTTGTCATTCCGAGCGCCTTTTTCTTGGCGCGAGGAATCTCGGTGTTGATTCCCGCGCATATGGAATTGGCACTCGGAATGCCGCGTTGATCCTGAGGTGGTGGGCGTTATGCCCGAAGAGTTCCTTGTGCGATGCTCTTCACGCGCTTCCGCCCGCATCCTTCCTCTGATACAACTGTCCGATGAAACTCGCAACCCTGCCTCTATTCGCCGCTCTCGCTTTAGCTGCCACTGCCCAGAATCCCACCGCACCCCAGGATTCGGCCACCTTCGACTCCGATGGTACCGCGCACATCACCCGCGTCGTGCCCATGCCCACCACCATCAGTCCCGAAGCGCAACAATGGCTCGCCTCGCTGACGCAGCAAAAAGGTGGAGAGCAAGCTCTCGCCGAGCGCCGCGCCCGTACCGACGAATGGCGCAAGTTCGGCTCCGGCGAAGCCCGCAAATATTATCCCGCCAACGTTGAGGAGACCACAACCGCGGGCGTTCGCACCGACATCATCACGCCGCTCGCCATGCCCGCCGCCAATCGCGACCGCGTGCTCATCAACCTGCATGGCGGCGGATTCAATTCCGACTCCGGCTCCCTGATCGAAGGCATTCCCATCGCCAATCTCGCGAAGACAAGAGTCGTTTCTGTCTATTATCGCCTTGCGCCCGAAAATCCCTTCCCCGCCGCCGTCGACGACGTGGTCGCCGTCTACAAGGAACTTCTCAAAACGTACAAGCCCGGCAGCATCGGTATCTTCGGAACTTCGGCGGGCGCCATCCTCACTGCCGAAGTCGCAGTTCGTCTCAAGCAATCGGGCCTGCCGCTTCCCGCCGCGCTGGGAATTTTCTCCGGCCTGGGCGACTTCAGCCACGTCGGCGACTCCCGCCAACTCTTCACCCTCAACGGCCTTCCCGGCGAGATGCATCCCATCGATCCCAATCATCTCCCCGACGATCAATATGTCGGCAAGACCGATCGCAAAGATCCCACGCTGTCGCCGCTCTTCGCCGATCTCCACGGCATGCCGCCCACTCTGCTCGTCACCAGCACCCGCGACATCCTGCTGAGCGACACCACCTCATTCCATCGCGCCCTCCTTCAATCCGGCATCGACGCGCGCCTTGTCGTTTTCGAAGCGCTCCCCCACGCCTTCTGGTATCACTTTCAGTTGCCCGAAACCAAAGAAGCCTTGGAACTCATGGCAAAATTCTTCGACGAGAAAGTCGGTCGCTAGAATTCCTTACAGCGTGCGCACTCGGGGCCTCAGTAGACCCCAATGATCCCGTGGCGAGCCGCACACTTCCACAAGTAAAGACATTTGGCGGCGCGCTCCTTCGAATCGTTCGCCAGGTCGTCGGCCCAGCAGGGGTCGGGACATGTGCACGTCGGCGCGGCGGAAACCGTGATTTGATCCTGCAACTGATCCACCTGCGGCTCTTTCCAGTTTGGCCCTTTACTCGGAGATGTGCTACAGCAACAGCGATCGAGTTTCCCAACGATCTGAAAAGTGTAGGTTAGTTCGTGCGACCTTATTCGTCCCGTTGCATCCACGACACTCGAATTGTGACTGCCGAGCACTATCGAGGGCTTCGGGAGCAAGGAACGGACTGCCCTTCACCAATGTCGCCGACTCGACCACGCCGTCCGGCCGGATTACCAACTTCACTTGTACGTCACCGCCGATTCTCGCCTGAGCGGCGAGCGGCGGATATCTCGGTGCAGACAATTTTGTTAGCACGACTCCAGCGGACTCGTCCTCGCTGGCGGTCTTGGGAATCGCACCCTGCGGACTTTCCTCCGGCACCAGCATGTAACTCACAAACGCCACCTGCTTGCTGTCAGGCGACCATGACGGAACGTTGATCGTTCCCTGCCCGCCGAACAACTTCGCCAGCACCGTGATCTTCTTGTCGGCCAGCGACATCAGCCGCAGCATCACATCTTTATTTTCCGGATGGCCCGTCACCTCCGCGCCATAAGTCAGAAACACCATCCACTTCCCGTCGGGCGAAATGTGCGGGAACCAGTTATTCAATTCGTCGGAGAAAACCTGCTCCTGCTCGCTGCCATCCGGCTTCATCCGCCAGATCTGCATGTGCCCGGTGCGCTCCGAATTGAAGTAAATATACTTTCCATCCGGCGAATATTCTGGCCCGTCGTCCAGTCCCTTTGCGGTCGTCAGCCGCGTCTCTTCGCCGCCCGCCGCCGGAATCGCATAAATATCGAAGTCGCCATTGCGCTGCCCCACAAACGCCAGCGTCTTCCCGTCCGGCGACCAGCCGTGCCAGTACGACGGAGACTTTTCCGTGATGCGCCGCGGCGTTCCGCCAGAAATAGGCACAATATAAACCCGCGACTCATGCTCGCCCTGCGAATTGTCGCTGATCGCAATCTCCGTCGCGTCAGGCGAAATGCCGTGATCGTTGTTGCAGCGGTTCGCGAAACCGGTATCGATGGCCACAGGCTTGTCGCTGCCAACCGCCAGCCGCTCAATATGCCCATCGCGATTGAACAGAAATCGCGCTCCCGTCGCGCATCCAGTTCGGAGCCTCAAATCGACCCGCCGCGAGATAAACTACGCGCCGGTCTGGCAGAATCGATCGTCACATTTTCCAGCGTGCTGTAGAGCGTCGGCTTGCCCGCCTCCGCCGGCGCAGGCTGCGTCAACTCCACGTTCGCGAACTCCGCTTTCTCCACGACATCTTTATCGTGCGAACACACGCCCAGCCCCACGTAAAAGGTTCCCTGCAGCGGAATGCGCAGCCATCCGCCTGCAACCTTGGGCTCGCCTCCGTCCGCCGCCAGCGACATGTATACGTAATCGCCGCGCTTGGCAATGCGCAACCGCTTCGGCGCAGACAGGTTCGATTGAATCTGCCGAGTAATCGCGCCCTTCGCTTCGCGAAATTGCAGCGAGGTCAGACCGCTCGCATGCAGCGCCACGTCCACATAAACCGAATCGCCATCCAGACTCTGCCGCAGCATCAGCGCCGCCTTTTTGTGCTCGTTCCCAGTCGTAGTCAGAAACGAAATGTCGGCCGTCAGCGTCACATCTCCCGAGACTTTCTTCCACACAAACTGAAAGGCGTCCGCCGCCAACCACATGTTTTCGCCGCTGCCGCTAATGGTGTACGTCTTCTTCGCCGCGTCGTAGTCGACCGAACCGGCGTGCAAAACGTTACCCACGTCGCCGTGCCCCTCGAAAATCCCGACGGATTCTGATTGCGCGTGTGCAGTATGTAGCCATTGCGAAAAGCAAACACGCAACCGACCAGCAGCGTCAAATTGCGAAGACCGCGCATAAAATCTCTCCGTCGAATACCCAGAAATAAAAAGGCAACCCGGCATTGTAGTCCAGATCGGGGTTATCCAGAATCATGCCCTTCTCCGGCGCTCTCCGCGGCAGTCCTCAGCGTTCTCCGCGGTCCAAGGCTTTTCAGCGAGTTAAGCAAAACTTAAACCGCGAAGCTCAGTCGTGTCGGAGCGGGCACTCTTGCGCCGCTGCTTTTTGGGCACTGCCGGCAAGGAGCAGAATTACGCGCTTCACCCACAAGAAATCCCGCCTTCTTCGTCTTCACCCTGATGTTTCAGTACCCACTCCCCGCACTCTTCTGGTAAAACGTCTGCATGAAACTGCGATCTTCCTACTCGCGGTTCTCGCATGCCTGCCGCTTCTTCGCCTCCTGCCTTCTCGCGCAAGAAAAAACTCCCTCCGCGAATCTCGCCCTCACTCCGCCCATGGGATGGAACTCCTGGAACAAGTTCGCCTGCAACGTGAGCGAAGATCTCATCAAGGGCATGGCCGACGCCGTCGTGAAGTCGGGCATGAAAGATGCCGGATACATCTACGTCAACATTGACGACTGCTGGCAGGTGAGCCGCGACGCCGCCGGCAACATCGTCGCCGACCCGCAGCACTTTCCCCACGGCATGAAAGCCGTCGGCGACTACATTCATTCGCTCGGCCTGAAGTTCGGCGTCTATTCCGACGCCGGCACGAAAACCTGCGCCGGACGCCCCGGCGGCCTCGGCCACGAATATCAGGACGCCATCCAGTACGCCGCCTGGGGCGTCGACTACCTCAAATACGATTGGTGCAACACCACCACGCAAGACGCGAAAGCCTCCTACGCCAACATGCGCGCCGCGCTCGACGCCTCCGGTCGCCCCATCGTCCTCAGCATCTGCGAATGGGGAACCGCCAAGCCCTGGCTCTGGGGCAAAGAAGTCGGCGGCAATCTCTGGCGATCCACCGGCGACATCAACGACCGCTGGGGCGGACAGGAAAAATGGCCGGACGGCAGCTGCTGCTCCAACGGCGTGCTGGCGATCATCGATCAGGAAGCGCCACTCTACTCTTACGCCGGCCCCGGCCACTGGAACGATCCCGACATGCTCGAAGTCGGCAACGGCGGCATGACCGACGTCGAGTATCGCTCCCACTTCAGCCTGTGGGCGCTCCTCGCCGCGCCGCTCATCGCCGGCAACGACCTGCGCAACATGCGTCCGGAAATTCGCGACATCCTCACGAACAAAGAAGTGATCGCTGTCGATCAGGACGCGCTAGGCCGCCAGGGCGAACGCGTCGCCAAAAACGGCGATCAGGAAGTTTGGTCAAAGCAACTCAAGGATGGAAGCCGCGCCGTAATCCTGCTGAATCGCGGTGCGACCGAGCAGCAAATCACCGCCAACTGGGATGATCTGGGCTATCCCGCGTCAGTCAGCGCTTCGGTGCGCGACCTGTGGCAGCACAAAGATCTGGGAAAGATGACCGGAAAATTCTCAGCCACAGTGCCCTCGCACGGTGTGGTGATGATAACGGTGAAACCGTAGAAGCCGGAAAATAACACGCGAAGCATCACCCGAAGCTATTTTCCTTCGTGCACCTTCGTGTTGACTGTTTTCGCTTCCTTCGTGAACCTTCGTGTCCTTCGTGGTGAATGCTTTTAAGTTTTCTTCTTCAGCTCTTCCATCACGCTCTGGATCAGCTCTTTCGCGTCGGTCAGGCTCTTCATGATGATCTGAATATCCATCACCGGCTTGCCCGGCCAGCGCTGGCTCTGGCAATAGACGCCGTGCTGGCCGACCAGCGCCATCGCGTCGGTGATCGCGTCCATGGTCACGGCCAGCCGCCCGCGCGGCACGCCCATCATGGTCTCGTAATGTTCCAGTTCTTCCTGCTTTTCATCGAATACCGGCATGCCAAGATTGTACCCGTGCCCGTTCATCCGGCATAATGGGCGCGCTGACATAAATCCAACTCACACGTCGAAATTCTTAGTACGACTCGCGACTCAAAAGGAGAAGCCATGCAGAAACGAATTGCCCTTGTCATCGGCATGATTTTCACTCTCACCATCTTCGCCGCCTGCACAGAAGAGCAAGCCCAGTCCAGCCGCCTCCGCCACCTGCGACCTCGGCGGCGGCAAGACCATCAAGACCGACTACTCCAGCCCGCGCACCAAGGGCCGCAAAATCTACGGCGGCCTCGTTCCCTTCGGCGAAGTCTGGCGCACCGGCGCCAATGAAGCCACCACCTTCGTCCCCAGCGCCGACGTCGTCGTCGGCGGCAAAAACGTCCCCGCCGGCAGCTACACCATCTTCACCGTCCCCAACGCCGACAAGTGGACACTCATCATCAACAAGAAAACTGGCGAATGGGGCATTCCCTACAAGTACGAGAGCGACGAACTGGCGCGCGTTGACATGAAAGTCTCGAAGCTCCCGTCGCCAGTGGAGAACTTCACCATCGCCTACGACAAATCAGGCAGCGGCTGCACCATGAGGATCGATTGGGAGACAACCCGCGCCACGGTCGACATCAGCGCGAAATAACGAGGAAGGAAATTGTTGATTGATGATTTTTGATTGTTGATTTGAACCCAGCTCGCAATATTCCGGTTTTTCAATCAGCAATCAAAAATCATCAATCAACAATTGTTTTACGACGCCGGCTTCCACCGCAAGACCGGCTTGCGCGCCGCCGCAGTCTCATCCAGCCGCGAGACTCGCGTCGAATGCGGCGCATCCAGCACCGTCTGCGGATCTTCTTCCACTTCCTCGGCAATCGACTTCATCGCCTCGATAAACAAATCCATCTCTTCCTTCGATTCGCTTTCGGTCGGCTCGATCATCAGCGCGCCCGGCACAATCAGCGGAAACGCCGTCGTGTAAGGATGGAATCCGTAATCGATCAGCCGCTTCGCAATGTCCATGGTGCGCACGCCTTTTTTCAGCTGCAGCTTATCGCTGAACACCACTTCGTGCATCGTCGGCGTCGAATACGGCAGATCGTAGACGCCTTCTAGTCCCTTGCGAATGTAGTTCGCGTTCAGCACCGCATCTTCCGTCGTCTGTCGCAGGCCGTCCGGCCCATTCGCCTGAATGTAGGCAAGCGCGCGCACGAACATCCCAAAATTTCCGTAGAACGCGCGCACTCGTCCCACCGACTGCGGCCGATCGTAGTCGAAACCCAGCGTTCCATCCGCATTCGTAGTCAACACGGGCGTCGGCAAAAACGGCTCCAGCGCCTTCTTGATCGCAACCGGCCCCGATCCCGGGCCGCCTCCGCCGTGCGGCGTCGAAAAAGTTTTGTGCAGGTTCAAGTGCATCACGTCGACGCCGAAGTCTCCCGGCCGCACCTTGCCCACCAGCGCGTTCATGTTCGCGCCGTCCATGTAGAGCAGGCCGCCCTTGGCATGCAGAATGTCGGCAATCTTGTGAATCTGCTGCTCGAACACGCCCAGCGTATTCGGATTGGTCAGCATCAGCGCCGCGACATCTTCGTTCATCTGCGCTTCGAGCGCGGCAATGTCGACCATGCCGCGCGAATCCGACTTCAGATTCTCCACCGCATAATTCACCATCGCGGCGGTCGCCGGATTCGTCCCGTGCGCCGAATCCGGAATCAGAATTTTCTTGCGCGCATTTCCTTTCGACTGGTGATACGCCCGCACCATCAGCAGCCCGGTCATCTCGCCATGCGCGCCCGCCGCGGGTTGCAGCGTGATCGCGTCCATCCCGGTGATCTCGATCAACTGCTCGCTCAGCGTCTTGATGATGTACAGCGCGCCCTGCGAAATCTTCTCCGGCTGGTAAGGATGCCCGTTCGCAATTCCCTCCACCCGCGCCACCGCTTCGTTCACCCGCGGGTTGTACTTCATGGTGCACGAGCCCAGCGGATACATCCCCAGATCGATCGCGTAATTCCACGTGGACATGCGCGTGAAGTGGCGAATGATTTCGATCTCGCTCACCTCCGGCATATTGCCCAGATCTTTTCTCTCGGAATCCCCAAGAAGTTTCGCCGTATCCACTTCCGGGACATCGAGCGGCGGCAACTTCCACGCCGCCTTCCCCGCCGACGACTTCTCGAAGATCAATCCTTCATTCTGATTGACGTGGCGCGTCGCTTTGCGAGTCATGTGCTTCATCGCGTCACCTCCTCCACTTCCTCTTTCGCTCGACCGCACCGAGCGCTCGCTCTCCGCCACCAACCCAACCGCCGTATCAATCGCGGTGCGCGTCGTCAACTCCGTGCAGCACCACAACGCCGCATTCCCCAGTTCGGGATAAAACTTCTTCAGCGGCAATCCGCCGACCATCTTGTGCCCGAGCAATCGCCCATTAATCGCGTATGGATCTTCACTGGTCTGCACCACGAACTCGTTGAACCGCGGCGTGCCGCCGAACAGAACTTTGCCGTGCTTCGCGAACTGCGCGGCCGCGTAAGCCGTCTTCGCCAGATTCTGTTTGGCCAATTCCTTCAGCCCGACTTTGCCGTACACCGTCATAAAAATATTGACCATCAGCGCGACCAGCGCCTGGTTGGTGCAAATGTTCGAAGTCGCCTTCTCGCGCCGGATATGCTGCTCGCGCGTCGCCAGCGTCAGCACAAATCCGCGCTTGCCTTGCTTGTCGACCGTCTGGCCCACCAGCCGCCCCGGCATCTGCCGCACATATTTCTCGCGCGTCGCGATCACGCCGCAGTAAGGCCCGCCGAATCCCAGCGGCACGCCGAACGACTGCGCTTCCATGGCGATCACGTCCGCCTGCCGCGGCGGTTCCACAATTCCCAGCGACACCGCCTCCGCGATCGACACCACCAGCATCGCTCCATGCTTGTGCGCGATCTCGGCAATCGCGTCCACATCTTCAATCGTGCCAAAGAAATTCGGCGACTGCACCAGCACGCACGCCGTCTCAGGCGTGATCGCCTCCTCCAGTTCTTTCAAATTCACCCGGCCGTCGTCATTGAATCCCGCAGTCGAGAGCGGCATCCCCTGATGCGTCGCATACGTCGCCAGCACTTCGCGATACTCCGGATGCAGGCTGCGCGCCACCACCACCGACCGCCGTCCCGTCAGCCGCACCGCCATCATCACCGCTTCGGCCGCCGCCGTCGACCCGTCATACATCGACGCGTTCGCCACTTCCATGCCGGTCAACTCGCAGATCATCGTCTGAAATTCAAAAATGGATTGCAGCGTCCCCTGCGAAATCTCCGCCTGATAAGGCGTATACGCAGTCAGAAACTCGCCGCGCGAAATCAGCGAATCGATAATCACGGGCCGGTAGTGAAAATAAGCGCCCGCCCCCAGAAAGCTGGTGTAGCCCTCGCCGTTTTCGCGCGACCGCTGCCGGAAGAAATCGACAATTTCCGACTCCGCCATCTGCCGCGGAATCTTCAGATCGCGGCTCAGCCGGTATTCCGCCGGAATCGGCGCAAACAGATCGTCGACCGAACGCAGTCCAATCGCCTTCAGCATGGCTTCGCGGTCGGCAGGAGATTTAGGTAAATAGCGCATAGAAATTCTTTAGATGAGCCTCGAGGTCATTTGGATTGAGGCATGCAAACGTTCGTTTGACTCGAGTGCAAAATTCATCAGGAAGAGCGGCGAAGCGCGCAAAACCGGCGTTCGGCCTCAGGCCAGACGTCCGCACCCTCTCTCAGTGTCCCGCCTCTTCCGCCACGTACTTGTCGTAATCCGCCGCCGAGAGCAGCCCATCCAGTTCGCCCGGATTCTTCAGCGTGACCTTCACCATCCACGCCCCGTGCGCATCTTTATTCACCTGCTCCGGCGACGTGGCCAGGTCCGCATTCACTTCGGTCACGCGTGCCCGACACCGGAGCGAACAAATCCGACACCGCCTTCACCGACTCGACCGTGCCAAAAGTCTTTCCCGCGGTCAGCTCCGCGCCCACCTTGGGAGTCTCGACAAACACAATGTCCCCCAGCGACTGCTGCGCGTAGTCGGTGATTCCAATGGTGCCCGAGTTTCCGTTCACCTGGATCCACTCGTGCTCTTTCGTATATTTGCGATCTGTCGGGTAAGCCATGAAAGCTTCTAGCTCCTAGCTGCTAGCTTCTAGCAAAGTTCTCTGTGATCCTCTGCGTCCTCTGTGGTTAATTCGTCTTCTTCGGCCGCTTATAAAACGGCGTCGGCACCACCACCGCGCCCACGCCCTGCCCGCGAATCTCCACCTTCACCGCCGTGCCCACTGCGCCCAACTCCACCGGCACATACGCCAGCGCAATATTCTTCTTCAAAAACGGCGCCGGCGATCCGCTGGTCACGTATCCCACTTCCCGTCCGCCGGAATCGAGCACCTTATATCCATCGCGCGCAATGCCGCGTTCCGTCATCTCCAGGCCAACCAGCGTTCGCTTCATGCCCGCCGCCTTCGCCTTCTCCAGAGCGTCGCGCCCAATGAACTCCGGCTTCTCCATCTTGCAGAAGCGATCCAGCCCCGCTTCCCAAACATTAATGGTATCGGAAATTTCGTGTCCGTAGAGCGGAAGCTTGCCCTCCAGCCGAAGCGTGTTGCGCGCTCCCAGCCCGCAAGGCACCACGCCAAATTCCTTGCCCGCCGCCAGAATCTCGTACCACACGCGCGCGCTGGTCGCCTCGTCCGCCGGAATGTAAATCTCAAATCCATCTTCCGCGGTATATCCCGTGCGCCCCATCAGAATATTCTTCAACCCGCACAGCGTCCCGCGCGTCACCCAATAAAACTTCACCGCGCTCAAGTCCGCGTCGGTCAGCTTCTGCAGCAGGTTCACCGCCTTCGGTCCCTGGATCGCAATCTGCGTGAAGTCGTCCGAAAGATTTTCCACCGCGCACTCGAACTGCCGCGTGTTGTCGCGCACCCAGCCGAAATCTTTCTCCCGCGTTCCCGCATTGATGACCAGCAGATATTCGTCCTCGCCCAGCCGGTGCACGATCACGTCATCCACAAACGTCCCCTGCGGATAAAGCAGCGCCGAATACTGCGCCTGCCCCACCGCCAGCCGCGACGCGTCGTTCATGGAAATATGCTGCACCGCCGCCAGCGCCTGCGGCCCCGCCAGCCGGATGTCGCCCATGTGGCTGACGTCAAAAATCCCCACGCCCGTGCGCACCGCCATGTGTTCGCTGATAATCCCGCAGCCTATCGACGCGGGATATTCCACCGGCATGTCCCAGCCGTTGAACTCCACCATCTTCGCGCCCATCTGGCGATGGACCGCGTTCAAAGCAGTTTTGCGGATGTTCGTCGTGACGCCGGCAGGCGTCGCCTCCACCGAAGACAAATTAGGCCTCAATCAGCAGTCCGTGGCCGGCCCTGCCCCAATAGGTATGTGACTGACTACCGTATCACGCGCTTTTTCCACGGGTCAAACCGGAAGGCTTGAACCACAGAGGACACAGAGGCGCACCGAGGAATTTTTTATCTTCCTCTGTGACCTCTGTGTCCTCTGCGGTTAAAGATTTTGATTTACCGCCCGAACTGCACCGTAACCCGCGCCCCAGCCGCCACGTGAGTTCCCGCAGCGGGAGTCTGCTGCCGCGCCACGCCGCTGCCCACCGCATCCAGTTCCAGCCCAATGTCCTGCGCCGCTTCCACCGCGCCGCGCACCGTCTTGCCCACGAACGACGGCACCTCGATTCCGCCCTGCTCCACGTCGAGCACCACGGTTCCGCTCGATGGCAATTTCGCCGGCGCTGTCGCGTCTGAAGTCTTCGCCGGAGCTTCCTCGATCGATCCCGGCGCAATCGTCGACACCGGCTCGCGCACTGCCGCCTGCACGACATTGCCCGTGGCTCGGGCGTTCGCGGGCAGAGCCTGCCCGAGCTTGCCGAAGGAGTGCCCGCGCCACACTGGGCTTCGCCGACTCGGAAGAATCCCCGCTCACCTCCGCCGTCTCCAGCGTCTCGCCCGGATGATCCGGTGTGCCCTCTTCCAAATCCTTTTCCTTCATCTTCGACCGAGCCATCAGCAACTGATGCTGCGGCGCCAGCGGCAAATCGTGCGGCACATGCATATATTCCAGCACCTGCTGGGAAATGCGCTTGAAGACCGGCGCCGAAATCTGCCCGCCCTGGTGCAGCCCCACCGCCGAATCCAGAATCACCGCCACCACGATCTGCGGATTATTCACCGGAGCGAACCCCGCGAACGACCCAATATATTTCGTCTTCGAATAAACTCCCGTCGCCGGATCCACCTTCTGCGCCGTGCCCGTCTTGCCCGCCGACGAGTAGCCTTCCAGAATCGCCTTCCGCCCCGTGCCCTCGAGCACCACTTTCTGCATCATCGACCGCATCTCCGCCGCCGTATAAGGAGAAATCACGCGATGCGACGGCCCGGGATGAAACGCCACCGTCTGCGGCGTTCCCTTCGGCTGCACCTCGCCCGTCAGGATTCTCGGCGCCACCCATACACCATCATTCGCAAACGTCGAAATCAGCCCCGCCAGCTGGATTGGGGAAATCCCAATCTCCTGCCCCATCGAAATCGCCGCAATCGAAACCTTCGACCAGCGGCTTACCGGCTTGGTCAGGCCGCGCGTCTCGCCCGGCAACTCAATCCCCGTCTGCTGCCCAAAGCCGTACGCGCGAATGTATTTGTAGAACCGCTCTTCGCCCAGCCGCAGCGCAATCTTGATCGCGCCCACGTCGCTCGACTCCGCCAGCACGCCCCACACCGGCAGAATTCCGTGCGGCTTCGAGTCGCGAATGCGCATGCCGTTATAAACAATCGCTCCCATCTGGCAGTCGAACAGCTCATTGGGATTCGTAACTTTTTCTTCCAGCGCCGCCGAAATCGTCACCAGCTTGAAGGTCGATCCCGGCTCATACACATAGCTCACCGCGCGATTCGTCAGCGCGCCCGGCGTGATCTGCTTGCGCAAGTTCGGATTGAACGTTGGCCGGTTCGCCAGCGCCAGAATCTCGCCTGTATGCGGGTTCTCCACAATCACCGTCCCCGCAATCGCCTGCGTATCGTGAATCGCCTGGTCCAACTCTTTTTCCGCGATGTATTGAATATTCTTGTCGATCGTCAGGACCAGGTTCTCGCCCGGGTCCGGTTGCGTCTCCACGTCGGCGAACCACTGCCGCCGCGCATCCACCGAAATAAACATCTTCCCCGCGCGTCCCCGCAGTTCGTCGTCAAACTCGTGCTCAATGCCGCTCTGCCCCGAATCCTCCATGCCCACCGAACCCAGTACCTGCGCCGCCAAATCCCGCGCTGGATAAAACCGCTTCGGCTCTTTCTGGAAATGAATGCCCTGCAGCTTCAGCGAATTAATTCTCTGGATGGTCTCGTCGTTCGCCTTGCGCGCCACCCAGCAAAACGTCTTGTGCGCGCGGCAGTCCGCCAGCACCACGTTGAAGTCATCTCCGGTAATACGCGTAATGAGGTTCACCGCGGTAGGAAGATCTTTTACTTCCGTCGGAACCGCGAACGCGGAATCGACCAGCACCGACATCGCCAGCTCATGTCCCGCGCGGTCGTAAATAACACCGCGCTTCGCGGCCAGCGGAATCGCCCGCTGCTGCTGGTGTCCCGCCTGCTTTACGAACCGGCCATAACTGAAAATCTGCAGATAAACCAGCCGCCCGCAAATAGCCACGCACCAAAACACAAGCACCGCGCTCAGCAGGTGAAGCCGTGAATTCTTGCCGGAGTTGGATTGAGTAGCCATCAGGCCCCGCGGTTAGTCGTTAGTCGTTAGTCGTTGGTCGTTGGTCATTTGTCGTTGGTCGTTGGTCGTTGGTCGTTGGTCGTTGGTCGTTGGTCGTTGGTCGTTGGTCGTTAGCCGTTATTCCACGCTTGTCATCCTGAGCGAAGCATGTCGATGAGCAAAGCGAATCGGCATGCGCAGTCGAAGGACCCCGTGCCTCGTTGCGGCGCCTCCGGCCTCGCGAGGCGTTCTCACCACTGCCCTAAGACAACTCTGGCGGCCCACCGTCAGGCGGACCGCCAATAAAATTCATGTGGGGACGGCCGATCGCCATGAGCAAAGTCAGGAGGCCGTCCGCCGAGCGCAGCTCGGCTGTGCCCATCTACTGCCCCGGAATCACCGTCACCGGCATCGCGCTCGCCATCACCGGCCCTTGCGCATCCCCCGCAGTGGCATCCATGCGAATCACCTGTCCCGGCTCCGGCGGCACCAGCCCAATCCGCCGCGCCAGCACATCAATGCGCTCCGGATCGCGCAGCGACGCATCTTCCAGCCGCAGCGCATGATTCATCTCCGTCTTCTCGCTCAACTCCCGCTTCGCCGACTCAATTTGATACCCGTACTCGATCGCCTTGAAATGCTGCCAGGCATAGGTAAACACCAGCAGGAACAGGCAGGCCAGCGCGGTGCCGAACTGCTTCATCTCGCGATTGCGCCGCGGATCCTCCACCTTGACCAGCCGTGAATTGTCGATCGCCTTGGAGAAGTAGATCTCCGGCGTACCTGTCCAAATCGAACGACGCTCTTGCACCGGGTACGATCCGCGAAATGTTGCCGCTGCTGCTGCCATTAGGCTGCTCCCATGAAAATGTGGTCACCCTCGACGACCGGAATCTGCATCGCGAAAATCTCGTGCAGTTCCCGTTGCTCGTTCAGTTGCTGTTGCGTCGCCCGCCCCACCCGCTCCACCGTTGCCATCAAGTCGCTGATCATTGTTCCTGTGTGCATCGCCCGTTCCCTCATTTTTGGATTCCTACCACGGAACCCGTGCAAGCAGCTTTCAGCTATCAGCCGTCAGCTTTCAGCTTCTCGGCGAATCTTCGTCCGCCTTCGACCTGAACTTTTGCCCCGGCACGCCATTACAGCTGTGCCGGGAACTCCGGCAGGTTTTCCGGAGCCAAACTCAAACTCTCTCCGCCGCCCGCAATTTCGCGCTGCGCGCCCGCGGATTCCGATCGCTTTCCAATTCCGTTGCCGTTACCGGCTTCTTGGTCAGCACCCGAAATTGCTTGTCCTTCGTCGCGCCCTCGCGGAAGGCATCCTTCACGATCCGATCCTCCAGCGAGTGAAAACTGATCACCACCACGCGTCCTCCTGGCTTCAGAATCCGCGGCGCCGCTTCCAGCAGCGCCTTCAGATCTTCCAGTTCGCGGTTTACGAAGATTCGAAGAGCTTGAAAAGTCTTAGTCGCGGGATGAATCCTACGTTCTGCCTGATTCATTGGCCGGGCCGCGGCTGATATGACATCCGCAAGATGTGCGGTAGATCGTATCGGCCGCGACCGGCAAATGGCTCTGGCGATTCTCCGCGACCTCCTTTCCTCTCCGAATTCGTAAATCACATCGGCAAGCTGTCGCTCGTCGAGGTGGTTTACCACTTGTTCGGCGGTTCGCTCGCCACGCGGGTCCATCCGCATGTCCAGCGGTCCATCCGCCTGAAAACTAAATCCGCGCGCCGCGTCGTCCAACTGCAGGCTGCTCACTCCCACATCGGCCAGAATTCCGTCGATGGTCGCTGGTCGTTGGCCCTTGGCAATTTCCGCAAAGGACCGCTGCAACAACGTAATCTCCGGCCAATCCGGCTGCTGTCGTTGGTCGTCGGTCGCTGGTCGTTCACCTTGTTCTTCGCCAACGACTAACGACGAACGACCAACGACGGCCTGTAGCCTTTCGCCCGCAATCTTCAGCGCCGCAGGATCCTTATCGAGCCCAATCAAATGTCCCGGTGCGCCCAGGCGTTTTGCGATTTCGTAACTGTGCCCGCCCAAACCCACCGTGGCGTCGATATAAGTCCCACCCCGCCGCACGGCTAAAAAGTCGATCGCTTCTTTTAAAAGAACCGGTACGTGGATCGCTTGCCCGCCACCACGTCCAACCCCCTGAGGGGTGTCTGTTGAACCCTCGCCCACTAGATGCCCAATTCGTCGAGCGTCTTCTCATCGTCAGGCGTGAACTTGTCTTCCTCGATCTCCCGCTTGAACAGCTCCAGGTTCCTGACCACGAGATACGTCAAATTCCCCAGAACCGCTACCTCGCCCTTGATCTGCCCCGTCTCGCGCAGCAACTGCGGCAGCAGCAACCGTCCCTGCCCATCCATCTCCACCTGCTGCCCGTAATAATTCGTCCGGTCCAGAAACTTTTTCTTCGTGGGATTGAAATTGGAGAGCCCTGCCAGCTTCTGCTCGATCCGCTCCCATTCCTCGAAGGGATACACTTGAGCAACCCTGCCATCCAAACTTGTGATGTAAAATTGCGCGCTGTACTTCTCGTCGATCACCCGCTTGAACTCGGCCGGAATCTTGAGCCGTCCTTTTTCGTCGACCCGGGTTGGATGATTGCCGCGAAACATGCTTAAGGCCCTTGCCCCTTACCGGGGTCCTTCTGTACGCCGCTACCACAGCAACCAGGGAGGTCAAAGTCGTGCAAAGTTCAGTAAAGCTCAGGCGATTCGGGCTGTCCGTCGTGCTTTTGGGTCGGTTTTCCACCGGCTCCTCGTTTTCAGCTCGCGTTTCCCATTTCCTTACCGCGCTTACCACTTCGTACCACTTTGTACCACATCTTAGCTGTAAGTCGTTTATTGTCAAGCACAAACTTGATAGTGCTCAACCCACTTGGACACCGTTTTGGGAAAGTACGAAGGCTTGTGGTCCTCGGATTGGTTAACCACTAGGGGTTGCGTTTAAGCCTTTGGTTCCTTCGCTATTCCTTCGCTACGATTTCGCTTGACCCCCGCGACCAGCACGGATTTTCTTGTGGATATTCGGGATTAGATGAGGCTCGCCGGCTGAAAGTGGACTCTCCCTACCGCCCAGTGGGGGTCCGCCCCCTGGCGCGTCGCAAGTCCCGTATAGGGCGTGCCCTCGCATCCGGTCGAGCGTTACCGTCTTAATAAACCGGGGACGTCCTCATATTTCCCTGGGACAGAGATGGCGTTTTGTTCTGGTTCGCAGCAAAATGCTCACATCATCCGTCACTCGTTGGCTTTCCTGATTTCGCTCGCACTTGGGCTGCTCTGGGTGGTGGCCTTAGGCTTCGTCGGCAAGCGTTTCGGCATACCGGCGCCGACAGAATTTCAGCAACGAGAGGGCATGCTCCGTAGATTGAGTTTCACGCAGTATGTTTGTTTCTACGGTGCGCTAGGATGGGGTATCGCAATATTTGTAGCGAACTTCGCAGACGATTACCTCCAAGGCAAGCTGCTGGGCGACGTAGCGCACCACGCTTCGCCTGCTTGGGCAGCAGTCTCATTAATTTGGTGGTTGGGGTCAGGCAGCCTTTGCGGGTGGATGACTCCGCAAACATTATCGGCAACCGGCCAGGGACATCTGCAATGCCGTGCTGAATTACGCAGTAAAACAGGACGACCAGCTCCGAGCCAACGGCGACGCCGCGTTGATCGACGACAAAACCGTTTTCATCGTGCAGTGAAACATTCCCCTAGCTTTCCTTTTACTCCGGCCGTGCCTCTTCCACCACTGCTCCGTGTTCGCGGACGATGATCTTGGAGACTTTTGGCCCTTCCTTTACGAACTCGAAGGTCAAATCACGATCCGCCACGTAGAAGTCGTTCTCTGACTTGGGATGCAGCACGAACTTCTTGTCGCCGACTATCAGCACGAGCACGTTGTTGTCGCGAGTGACCTCCAGACGCGCCATTTTTGGGCGCCCTGTACTTGCCAACGTACTGCGCCAGCACCTCGGGCTGAACTCGTCACTTCCTTTGCGGCGTTCTGGGAGGAGGCGTCACGATGGTCATAGCTCACCACCCGCCCCATCTTCCACGCGCCCTCTTTCAGCAGCCAGACGTGGAAGAACTTTGCCACGCCGTCGCGGTATTCGGGCTTGCCGCTGTCGTTAATGTAAAAATAGTGTTCGCCCGAGATCACCGCCCCGTAGGCCACGCCATTGTTTTGCAGAGGGTAGACCTTCACCGTGTCCGGCACCGCTTCCCGCCGCAGCCGAAAGTTCGGCTTGCCGCACAGCCCGGTCTTCAACTTCTCGACGAAGGGGCCGAGCCCCACCGTCAGCCCGCCTTTATCGTGATAGAACTCAATGTCCGGCCAGAAAAACTGCGACATTTTCTCCACGTCGCAGCGGTTATAGGCGTCCCAGAACGCCGCATCTTCGTGCCGGATCGTCGCTTCCAACCCGGCTTTCTCGTCCTGGGCAAATGCCGGTAAGGGAAGCAGCAACAACAGCAGGCACAGCTTGACGCGCCAATCCATTCTCATCCCACCCTCGCAGATAGAGTGGGATACGCCCGCGCGCACCGCTTTGTTCCGTGGAAGTGAAGTTTTAAACGGCAACCCCGCAATAGTCGGCGAAAATCCCAACAGCACTCAAAACCCTCAATGAGCGAAATCGCCTGATTTCGTCAACCACGACATCCTCAATCGGAACTTCGGTACTGTTCCCATTGATTTGGAACGGTCCTAATCTTATTCCGTGAGTTGGAAAACGATCACTGCCATGTCACACACAATGACCGCCATTGCGGTAGTGCTTCTCCTGTCCGGCGTTTCGGCGAAGTGTACAGACAAAAAGCCCCTCACCTTCCAAAAGGTTGCAATGGGCGAGATCGAAGATAAGGCGGCAACGAATGCTGGGTTTCAGACCAGATGGTGGTCTGGCGCGCATTTTGGTTTCACTGGGTACAAAGCATCCAACGGTAATGCCTTGGCGATATATTACGACGACTTCGATAAACCCGAGGAAGCGAAGCGCTTTCTGATTGGAAAGCAGCTAAAGCTTTCAAAGTGCTTTCGCAATCAACGAAGAGAGATACCGATGGCAAGCCCATTGAGTATCGGGTCGAACTGGTTCCCGAGTCAGATCGTTCAGACGTAGAGGTAATGTGGGTTGTTGGCGTCGCGGTTCACTGGATTCAGCCCGCACGGTGGACGATGCACTGGTGCTTGAGAAGCTGTACAGAAAATGACCTCTCCTCAGGTTGGCTGTTGATAGATCGCGATAACGCATTAACTGGTGGCCGTGGATTGTGAGCCCGAACCCCTAGAATGGTGTCTATAAAAGCTATGACTCCGCAGCGGCTCTACAGGTATGCGGCAATCGGTGACTGGGCCATCGCCGTGCTGGTCAGCATTCCATGTACTGCGATGCTGTATTCCATACGAACAGGGCAGTTTCACAATTCAAACTGGGTCGATCCACGTTCGTGGGCTAGAACAATGGAATTGGGCTTAGGATTATCCTTCACCTGTGTCATTGCTGGATTGTGGTTGTGGAATGTAGGCACGGGCTCGCGCTGGTTCGATTCTGCTCTTTCCTTCCCTAAGCTTTACTGCGGCTGGATCGCACTATTCTTGTTTGCTATTACGTCGAGCTTGCTCTTTCTTTCGATTATCGTTGCGATAATCGTGAGCTTGGGACTTTCCGTGTTGCTATGGCTGCCCCGACGGTCGACAAACATCGGCGGCAAAACACTCAGTTGTTGAAACATCGCCATAACACTCATAACCCTGGAATCGGTACCGGGCGGCACCGCTAAGTCTAGCGGGAAGGTTCGTTCCCTTCCCGCCTCATCGCCGAAAATTACCGCGAAGCATCCGCCTCCGGCAGTTCCACGTGATCGATCACCAACACATCCGTCGGCGCCTGTTGCGGCGCTAACTTCAGTCCAAGCTGCTCCTGCACTGCGCTGAAGAGCGAATCGTTATTCGCCCCTTGCGACCACTGCAGATTGAAATCGTATTGCCCCGTCAGCCCCGTCTTATCCACCACGTTCTCGCCCAGTTGCATGGACAGCTGCCTGGCCAACTCCGCCATCGAAGATTTCTGCGCTCCAATGCCCATCACCTGCCCGTCGCCGCCTTGCCTCATCATCATCCGGTGAATACTCTTTCCGTCCGGACCTGCTGCAGTGTCGGGAGTGTCCGCATATTTGGTCGGCTGCAACTTCGAACCGTTCTCGCCCACTTCCAACACATACTGCGGCAGCACCTTTGTCTCATGGTGCAGCACCAGCTTGAAGCGCTCCGCCAAAAGCGACCGCAGTTGATTGCGGATCTCGGTCTGGCCGAAAAACGGACCCGTCAACTGAGCCTTTCCCGCATTCCCTTCCGACTTGATCTCAATGTCGTACGCTGCAGTCTTAACCAACTCCGGCGCGCCCGGAATCTGATCGGCCTGAACGCCATAAGCCTCTTGAATAATTGTCAGCAAGCTCGCGTTCCTCGCCTCGAACCCCTTCGGCCCATACATCATCCGCACCATATGCACCCCACTCTCCGCATACGTCGGAGTCGAAAGTTCGCTCGGCTTCACCGAGACCGTTAACTTGGCAGCGTTCGTGCTTTCTTCCTGCGCCTGCGCGCGTCCCTGCGTTGCGTTCATCACCCCAAACCCGATCGGGATGGCCAAGGCCAACAAGACCGCCGCGCTCAGCAACAACTTTTTTCCGGCATCCAGTTTTCGTGCAATTCGCCCGTTCATGATGTACACCATCCTCTTTTTCAAATCGGCGCCCGTAACCCCAGACACGCAGGCCAGGGGCGACCCCACACAAAATTCGCACACCTTCAAAATGCTTTCGGCATAGACGTGCCGCTCACTGCCCAATTGCAACACCGCTTCATCGCAAGCCTGTTCGCGTTCCTCGACCAGCCGCGCTCCCATCCACCAAACCAGCGGATGGAACCAGAACAGCGCCTCCACCACCATGTGGATCGCGGCCGCCAGGTTGTCGCGACGGCGCACGTGCCACAACTCGTGCGCGATCACCGCCTCCAGGTGCTGGTCGTCGAGATGTTCAGAAATTCCCGCGGGCCAGATCAGCACCGGTCGCGCAATGCCGAAGATGCCAGGCTCGAGCGATTCCCGCGACAGGAGAATCTCAACCGGCATACGAAGTTCCGCAATGCCGTTCAACCGCCGCAGCGCCTCGATCTCGCGACCCTCGAGCACCGGCGTTGCTTTCTGCTTAGCGGCCGCAACCCGCCGCCAGCGCACGCACCACATTGCAAGCACCACGGCGAATCCCGCAGCCCACGCGACAGCCGGCGCCATTGGAAGGAAATGCCAAACGCTCTGCAACGGCGCAACCGCCGCCGGAATTGCCTTTCCCACTTGGGTGAAAGGCCGGCTTACTTGCTCCATCACCACCAACACTTCCGTGTTCGATCCCGCCGAGGCGTGACGTCCAAGCGAGACGTTTACCAATTTCGACCAGCAGCGAAAACGGAATCAGAAATTTCACCGACGCCGCCAGCCAAACCCAATAGCGCGCCCGCGCCTGATTTTTCCGTAAGGTCAGCGCCAGCAATCCGGCGGTGCCGGCAAACAGCGTCGACTGCCACAGGTGATTGCCCAACGCGGCCGCGACCCTCGCTCCACATGGCGTACAAATTTGCCGCGATCATTGTGCTTTGTCCTTTCGTTCTTGAGTTCCCGAGCTGGTTGGCTCTGGCAACCGGTTGGTGACGAAATCCGCGACCCGCGTCGCCGCCGGCGGATCCATATTCGCCAGCACGGCCACCACATATCCCGATCCGGGGCAGATCTGCAACTCGCCATTCATACCCGGAGCGCCGCCGCCGTGACCGAAGCATCGCATGCCGTTAATCTTCTGATCTCCAAACCCGTACGCGTAGCTGTTGTCCGGCGTGCCGGGCTTGCCTGTGGTCAACAACTCCGTGTAATGCGCATCGAGCAGCTTGTTTCCCTGCAGCGCCGTCGCAAACTTCACCAGATCTTCCACGGTGGAGTACCCGCCTCCCGCCGACGATCCGCGATAGGGCAGCGTGTCGGTATTCGGCCGCCAATCGGGACTGTCCTTTTTCGTGTAGCCGGTACTGCGACCCTCAACCGCCTGATCCTCCGGCTCCGACCCCGTCGCAGTCATGCCCGCTGGCGTATAGACGTGCTCCCGCACGTAATCGTAATAACTTTCGCCGCTCACCTTTTCGATCACCGCGCCCAGCAGAATGAACCCGTAGTTGCTGTACTCCCACTTGCTGCCGGGCTCGAACTGGGGTCCGCGAGCGCCATAGAGTTTCACGTAGTCCTGCAGCGTGCGCAGTTCCAGCCGATGCGCGTCAAATTCCGGGCCAAAGATGTCGCCAGTGCCGCCCGTGTGCGTGAGCAGTTCATGGATCGTTACTTTCGTGGCAATATCTTTATTGGGATAGTCGGGCAAGTACTTCCCCACCGCATCGTTCAGTCCCAGCTTGCCCGCCTGCGCCAGTTGCAAGGTCGCCACGGCGGTAAACATTTTGTTCATCGAGCCAATCCGAAAGCGCGTTGTCAGCGTGTTCGGCGTCTTGCGCTCCTGGTCGGCAAAGCCATAAGCCTCGGCAAAATCCGCTTTACCATTCTTTGACACGAGCACCGCACCGGCGAAGGTGCCTGCCGCCGCTTCTTGCTCAAGTTGTTTTCGCAACGCTGCCGTCAGATCGCGCTCGCTCATGCGTGGCAGCGAGAACTCGGCAGGCCGCGGAATGGCTTGCAGTCCCACATTGGTGATGCGGTGCGGTTCGGCCGCCTCCGTCTCCAAAGTAAGACGCCCGAACTGATCGGAACTGCGCTCTTGCACCAGCGCAACCAACTTTGTCGGTGTGGAGTCTTCAATTTTTCTAAGTTCGAAGCCGCCGGTCCGCAAGCGGAATTCCAGGGTCCGATCGATGCGCGCTACGCTGGATGGATAATTCTTTTCCAGAAATTGCCGGAATGCTTCCCGATCGCCGCGATTGAAAGCCTCAAGCCACGCCGCACACTGCTGGCCCGCAGGAGTGTCCGGCACCCGCACTTGCGCGCTACACGCCAGGGAAACAGCGAGCGCCACAAAAAGCACTTTGCAGATGCCATTGGCCACGAAAGGCTTCGAAGCGCTTCGTCGCCAATAAATATCTCGGCATCATATGGATCTATCGTTTCTCTCCAGCTTGCGCAGAGTCTTCTCAGCTTCCTTCACATCTTCCAGCGTGAGTTGCCCGGATTCAATCAGGTGCGCCATCACCGGCTGCGTGCGCCCGCCAAACAGGGCCAGCAGGTCGTCGATCAGCCGGCGCTGCGCCGCGTCGCGCGAAACCGCCGCTGCGAAAATATGAAAGTTTCCCACCTTCTTCACCCGGCGCACCGCTTTTTTCGCTTCCAGGCGGTACACGGTAGTCTGAACGGTCGTGTACGCGGGTCGTCCTTTTTCCGGAAACGCTTCCTGAATCTCGCGGATGGAAGCGCTGTCGCGCGTCCACAAAGTTTCCATGATCTGAAGTTCGAGCTTCGCTAGTTTGGGTCCAGCCATCTTGTCTCCTACTGATGTATGCATTACTACTACAGGTGTAGTTTATTGTCAAATGATTTCTTGGGGTAATCTGCATCTTGAAAAACTTCCTATTTAGTGCGCCCGAGAGCAGAAATCTTTTTTTGAAATCCACAGCCCGTTGTGACATTGGTCACAGCTTTCCTGCTTCGCATCGGACTAGGCTGAGCTGTTTCCCGGTTAGTGTGTTTCCCGGTTTTAGTGGTCCGGTTGTTGTGGTCCGGTTCCCTCCGAGCAGACGTTTCATCCAGAGGTCTCCCCATGCTTGGGAGAAGTGGCTCGTGTCTGCTCACGATTTCGATTCTGCTTCTGGCGCCGGCCGTGCTGCGCGGCCAGTCTGATCGGTCCATCACCATGCCCGATTTCAATTTGCCTCATTCGCCGCGCGTTCTGCAGCCGCCAGTCGACGATCCGACTCCTCCGCCCGTTCGTCGCCCCCAGGCGTCCGCGCCGTTCCAAGGCACAATCGACCTGCCCGCGCTCACCCGCGCCGCCGGAACAATTTTTTCCGGCACCGTCACCGCCATCGCCCGCCATCCCGCGGCCAACGGCCAGACCCTGGAAACTGTCGCCATCACTTTTCACGTGGAAAACGCCATTCGTGGCGCCACTCCCGGCGAGGATCTCACTATTACGCAATGGATTGGCCTGTGGTCGGGCGGCCAGCGCTATCGACTCGGCGAACACGTTCTGCTTTTCTTGTATCCCCCCAGCAGGCTGGGCCTGACGAGTTGTGTCGCCGGAGCAATGGGGCGTTTGCCCATCGATGCCTGGGGCCGTGTCTTGCTCTCGGCACAACATCTCGCAGCCTTTCGAGCCGATCCCGTCCTGGGTGGGAAGTCGCGCCTGCGTTTCAACGATTTCGCCTTGGCGGTCCGACGCGCCAGTGAGGAGGAGTAAGTGCATTCGCATCGGGGCACCATGAAGACTCGCATGGCATTTACCCGGCGCTCACTTCTCCTCAGGCTGGCCTGCCCAGTGGCGATGATCTTTCTTGTTTTGATCTTCGTCCAAACGGCTAGCGCCGGGGGCCCCAGGAATGTCGCGGGCACAACCTTCTTCGACCCTACCAACACCGGGCAGCCGCTGACCTGGCCGCTCGGACAGGTCACCTACTACACCGATCAAGGCGACCTAAGCCCGTACCTGCCCAACGCCTCGGCCAACGCCTTTGTCGCCGACGCCTTCAGCCAATGGACCTCCGTTCCCACCGCGGCCCTCGCCACCACATGGGGCGGCCAACTCGCCGAAGATGTAAATGGCACCAACGTCATCGTGAATGCCGACGGCACCATCACCCTGCCCGTCGACATTCAGCCCTCGGCCACCAGCAAGCCCGTCGGCATCGTCTACGACTACGATGGCTCGGTCACCGATGCCTTGATGGGAGCCGGCGCCGGCGATACCAGCGAATGCTTCTCCAACGCCGTTTTCGGCGGCGACGACAATTATGGAGCGACCGCCGTCTACCAGCATGCCCTGATCGTGATCAACGGGCAGTGCGCGCTGCAGTCCTCGCAACGCATCGACGTCGAATATCGTTTAGTGCGCGTCATCGGCAGCGTTCTCGGCGCCGGCTGGTCGCAGCTCAATCCCAATGTGATCACCGGCTCGCCCCATCCCACGCGCCGACGACTACGCCGGATTCCCCGTGATGCACTTCGCCGACCCTCCCAACTGCAAGCCCATAACGCTGTGTTATCCCAATCCCTACCAGCTCTCGATGGACGACACGGCATCGCTGTCGCGGCTTTATCCGGTCACTGCGCAAAATCTGTCGAATTTTCCCGGCAAGCAGATTTTTTCCGCGGTAACCGCGCGCATTCACGGCACGGTATGGTTCACCGACACGCACGGAAATCAGACGCAGGCCATGCAAGGCGTGAACGTGGTGGCGCGCTGGATCGATCCCACGACGGGCCTGCCCTCGCGCCGCTACGCCGCCACGTCGGTCTCGGGATTTCTATTTACAGGCGACGCCGGCAACTACGTCACAGGCTTCGACGATGCTTTAGGCAATCCCCTCACCGATTGGGGATCCGACTAGCCAAGGCCTGGAAGGCTTTTTCGATCTCGCGGGACTTCAGCCGCCGAACGGCTCAAGCGCCCAATACCAGTTGAGTGTGGAGTCTCTCAATCCAACTTGGTCTTCGAGCGTGGGCCCTTACTCGCCCGGCCCGGTCGCGCCTTCGGGAGTTTTTACTCCGATCATTGTCACGGTCACAATAGGGAACGATCTCGCGCACGACATCGTAATGACCAACACAGCGCAACCTGTCCCGCAAGCGTCATCGAGTTGGACCGTTCCCGCGGCCATTCCCCCGGGAGGCGATTGGCTGGGATCGCTCAGCGGATACGGAAACATGAATTACAGAATCCTCTCCGCCCAAGCCAATCGCACGCTGTCGATCGCCGTGACCGCGCTGGATGAAACCGGAAATGCCAGCGAGGCTAAAGTTCAGCCCGTCATTGGGATGTGGGCCGCATCCGATCCGGAAGGCACGCCACCGCCGGCCTTTACCAGCTCTGCATTCAACCAGACTGTTTTCGGCATGACGCGGCTGGACGCGCAAGTCGGAACCTCTGCCAGCTTCCTGATCGGCATTTCCGACATTCGCGGCGACGGCCGCCCCGATTACCACTATCACGCTCACGTGCTTTACGCCGATTCCCTTTCTCCCGCGCGGGTCAGCGTAAACGGCGGCGTGGTCACCGTGCGCGGCAGCGGGTTCGCTCCGGGATTGACCGCAGCCATGGGCAGCACCGCCGCAACGCAGTTCGCCGTCAGCCCCGGCCAGATGTTGCTGGGCGCTCCCGCGCAATCTGACGGGCCGCAGAACATCACCATCTCCGATCCCGTCAGCGGCGCCGCTTCCGTCATGACTGGCGCAATCACCTATGGAGCGGCCGCCACCGACAGCATCAGCCTGCTCGGCAACGGCCTGAATTCGCCAACTTCCGTCGGCACGCAAGCGTTCAACCCGGTGACGGTGCGCGTGCTCGCATCCGACGGAGTCACTCCCGTCAGCGGCGCGACTATCGTGTGGAGCGCGACCAACAGCGTGCAACTTTCGGCGTGCGGCGGCGCGTCGTCGTGCTCCGTCGTCAGCGATCAGAGTGGAAATGCCGCCACTTTCCTCATTCCGTCCGCTACCGGCGTGGCGACCATCAGCGCCACGCTTGCCCCAGCCGCTTATGGCGCGTCGAAAGCAGTGAGTACGACGCTCTACGCTGTCGAATCGGCGTCTGACATCGGCGTGTTGACCCCGCGCCTGTGGGTGGCGCAAGGCGCCTCCGCCAGCCTGCCGCTGACCGCGCGCGTGCTGAGCAACGGCGTGCCGCGTAACAACGTCACGGTAAACTTCACCGTGGTCGGCGGCTCCGGCAACCTCAGCGCGGCCAGCGCGCCAAGCAATTCCAGCGGATACGCCACCGTGACGCTTGACCGTTACGCAACTTACAGCCACGGTGCAGTTGACCGCCTGCGTCGCGCCGGGCAACGCTCCTTGCCAAACGATTTACGTCAACCCGGTGCCGCTCGTCAACCTGATGTTGTGGCCAGTCTCGGGAAGCGGGCAGATATCCACCGGCCACGCGTTTCAGCCGGTCGTCGTGCGGGTTACGGATTCTGCGACGCCTCCGGACCCAGTAACCGCGGCCAGCGTGCTTTTTCTCAGCACCGTAATGCGCGGCACACCTTCAGGAGGAGGTAACGGCACCATCAACCCAGGAAATGGCGCGATGCCAACGATTCTCCAGGTGAGTTCGAGCACAGCCTTAACCGACAGCAACGGCCTGGCCAACATCGTGCCTTCGTCCGGGGGCTTCAGCGCTCCGCTGGAAGTAGACATTGGAGTTGCAGCCGGAGCCAGCGCCACGCTGAATTATCCGTTGCAGCTACTCCCGCCCTTGAGCCTGGGTACGTCAGGCCACGCGCCAGTCGAAATTCCTCCGTTGCAGCTCCGAGGTACCATTCGAATCGTTGGGGAAAGGGGTGTCGAACGTACGCAAGTGGATGATCCATAACAACTTGAGAGCGATTGTACGTACAATATTGTATTGAAGTCGCTTTTTTGGGGCGCGATTCGCCGAGGGCAATAATCGCTTTTGCTCGTCGCCTACGATGCCCTTTGCGGGGCCGGAAACGGCCCTGGCATCGACGATCGATAGCGGCTCCGAGGAAAGCTCCAAGCCGAGGATATTTCTGCGTCCTGCGCCTTCCTGCGCCTTCCTGCGCGCTCCTACGATATTTCAATCACTTGCACGAAGGCTCAATCACTTACACCGGAAGTCAATGACTTACAGTCGAGATGCCCCCGGCAGGGGCGGACAAGGTGTCCGCCCCACACAATCGTCGCTTCCCGACAGCACGCACTGCCGAGGGCGGCTGTCCCCACATCGAACCGTTAACATCGACCATCGCTGAGCACAGAGGAGACCGGCTCTACTTCGTCCACTGATCGACCCAGTCGTTCACCGTCTTGTACCAGAGCTGCGAGTTCTGCGGCTTCAGCACCCAGTGGCCTTCGTCGGGGAAGTAGAGCATCTTCGACGGCACGCCTTCCATCTGCAGCGTGGTGAAGAGCTGGAAGCCTTCGCTCACGTCGAGGCGGTAGTCGAGCTGGCCGTGGACGACCAGCGTCGGCGTCTTGAAATTCTTCGCGTACTGGTGCGGCGACCACTTCTCGTAGCTCGCGCGATTGTCGTAGGGCGTGCCTTTGAACTCCCACTCGTTGAACCAGAGTTCTTCGGTGGTGCCCCAGGCGGACTCGGCGTTGAACATGCCGTCGTGCGACACGAGGCACTTGAAGCGGTCGGTGTGGCCGAGGATCCAGTTGATGGCGTATCCGCCGTAGCTCGCGCCCAGCGCGCACTCGCGGTCTTTGTCGATGAACGGATAAGTCTTCTCGGCGTAGTCGAGGCCCTTCATCAGGTCTTCAAACGGAGCGCCGCCCCAGTCGCCGTTGATGGCGTCGATGAACTTCTGCCCGTATCCGGTCGAGCCGTGGAAGTTGATCATGATGACGACGTATCCGCTGGGCGCGGAGTTGGCGCGCGAACAGTTCGGGATTCCAGCGATAGCGACCAGTCGTCTCCCCAGGCGCCCTGCGGCCCGCCGTGGATGAGGAACTTCACGGGATATTTCTTGCGAGGCATCGAAGTTCGGCGGCTTGACGAGGAAGCCTTGGACTTTGTCGCCGTGCGCGCCGGTGAACCAGAAGGATTCGAGCGGGGACATGGCGACTTGCGAGAGGACAGCGTCGTTGAGGTGGGTAAGTGCCCAGCATTCGTTGACGCTACAGCGTTCAGTCTTCGACCTGATTCGCCGCATGCTCCGTCGGACTGAGCGCTGCTTGCGACTCGCACATGCTTGTTCGGATAGTTCACTGGCGACTGACGACATACGATCTCGTTCGGATGCCTATCGACATTCGCGTGAACGACAATTGTCTTGCCGTCCGGCAACGGCGACAGGTCGATCGTTGAAGCCGCTGCACGAATCGTCAGTCGTTCGACTTCTGCCTCGGGTGTCCGTTCACGATGCGATCGAATAAATCGGCGAATGCGCCCTTATCTTCTGCGACGAAATAAATGCGTGAGGAATCCGGCGCCCAAGTAAATGTCCCAACCCAACGGTCGAAATTCTCCGTCAGATTCTTCTTCTCTCCCGTCTTGCGGTCGTAGAGCATCAGGCGGAAGCGGTCGCTCTCGTATCCCGGACGCTGCTGGGCGCGGTAGGCGATGTAGCTTGCCATCGGGCGAATAGAGCGGCGTCGAGTCGCTGGCGGGATTGTCGGCGGTGATGTTCTTGGTCTTGGCCAAAACCTGGGCGGGCGAGTCGCCCGCTCCCACATTGACCGGGACGATCCACAGATCGTTGTTGGTCGAAGCTGCTGGATTCTTGTCGTGATTCGAGGTGTAGCAAATCTCCTTGCCCGTCGGGCGAGAAGGCGTAGTCGTCCTGCCCGCCGAGCGAGAACACGGGCGCATCGTAGTCGCCGGGCGTGAGATCGCGAGGCAGACGGCATCAGAGGACCGTTGTGACGCGCCGGTGGCGTGCGCGACAGGAGTCTGCGGAACTCGCACCACCAAGATGTGGCTGCGCTTGCCTTCTTTGTACGCATTCCAGTGGCGATAGAGCAGGTGATCGAAAATCAGCGCCTTCACCTTCGACTGCTCGGCTTCTTCAACTTTCTTCGCGTTGCACGCTGCTTCTGCCTCTGGCGCGCCGTCGCATTCGGGATACACATCGGAAGTGAACAGAATGTTCTTGCCGTCGGGCGACCAGAGTTCACCGCTGGCTTCGGTGGCGATCGAAGTCAGCTTGTGCACGCCCGTAACGGTTCCTGCCGCGCCATCGAAGTCCGCAATCCAGACTTGCGATCCGCCTTCTTTCGTCGAGAGAAATGCGAAGCGCTTGCCGTCCGGCGCCCAGCGCGGGCGGTCGGCGTCCTGGTCGGCGATGAGTTCATGCTCCGCGGTCGAGGCAGAGCCTGCCGAGCTTCGCTCGGCCTGGACGGGCGGGGCGCCCGTCCCCACATGAGCATTCTCAGCGGCACGATCCAGATGTGCGGCGTCTTCGTGTTGGCTTCGAGATCGACGTCGACTACGCTGAAGATTACCCACTTGCCGTCGGGCGAGACTTGCGGATCGCCCACGCGCTTCAGCTTCATCATGTCTTCGAAAGTGAAAGGATGTTTGGCTTGGGCGAGCGCGGGAACGGTGAAGACGAGAGCGAGCAGAGAAAATAGAAGTGAATCACGAAGAGAGACAAGAAGCCGGCGCATAAGCGACCCCCAAACGAAATCATCCATCACAAAATCATTGGTCACGAAACGTCCACCAAAATCTCATCACGAAACAGCTCACGAAATCATCCGTAGAGACGTAGCTGGCTACGTCTCAGGTGGGTCACGGACGCGGAACAATAGCACGGGCGCCGCCCGCAAGACATTCCCAGCAACGTCTCTACGGCAAGCGCATGAGTTTAGCAGGGAGGAGCTTCTGGCTACTAGCTACGACGGACTGAGGTAGTGGTCAGTTTGAAATTCTGATGGCGTGTTCGCTCGTCGATGGCGTCATCCAACGTCGTTATGCAATCAAGCGTAGCCGTACTTCAACCGGAGCGAAGGATCTCCCGCTAGGGCGCTGTTTGCCACGGGAGATCCCTCGGCCCACTGGTAAAAACGCGGGCTCTTCGGGATGACGCCCTGTGACATTCATAATTCACACTGACCCATCACCCGGACTGACCGAGAATGAAAGGGGTTGAAAAACACAGGGTCCCTCCACTCCGCTTCGCTCCGAGCGAAAGGCGTGTTTCGCCGGGCTGGGATGCAAGTTCGTTGATGCCCATGACGAAGATGGGTGCGGCGAAACACGCCTTTCGCCTGCCTTTGCATGTTGCTCGCGGGTGTTCGCCGGGTTTGCCTAAGGCCTGCGAGACCCACTACACTCGGAATTTTGCCGCGATGTTTGCTGCAGCCCTTTTGCGGCGGCGCGCTGCCGGAGCCCTTTGGAGATTCTCGACCTCAGGCATTTTTCTTCTGTCGACCTGCGTCCGCTGCTGGACGACGAAACGCAGCTGTGGGCGCGGCAACTCTCGTGGGATTACTCGGGCTCGGCGGAGATGATCCTGCGCTATGTCGACGCAAAAATTCTGCCGGGTTATGCGGCGGTCGAGCGCGGGCGCGTCTTCGGCTATTCGTTTTTTGTGTATGAAGGCAGCAAGGGAGTGATTGGCGACCTGTACGTGATCAATGGCGACCGCCTGCCCAACGCGCGCGAGGTTGAATTGAAGCTGCTGACGCATGTGATTGAAACATTGCAGCAGTCGCCGGGAATTCATCGCGTGGAGGCGCAGTTGCTGGCGCACGAAGTGAATTCGGTTTCGCGTCCGTTTCTGGAGACGGGATTCCAGCGGCATCCGCGACTGTTCATGACGCTGGCGCTGGGAAAAACCGCGCCGGAGAAAAATGCGGTCCATCCGGAAGTTGAGATCCGGCGCTGGACCGACGCCGATTATCAGCCGTCGGCCGCGGTGATTACCGCGGCGTATCGCGGCCATGTGGATGCGCAGATCAACGATCAGTACCACACGCTCAGCGGATCGCTGCGTTTTCTGAATAACATTGTGCGCTTTCCGGGATGCGGCGTGTTCGATGCCGAGGCGTCGTTCGTGGCGCTCGATCGCAAGGCGAAGAGCTTGATTGGATTGATTCTGTGCTCGCGCGTTCGCCACGACGTGGGCCACGTGACGCAGGTGTGCGTGCTGCCGGAGTATCGCTCGCGGCGAATTGGCGAGTCGTTGATGGCGGCTACCGAGGGAAATTTGCGCAAGCGGAATTTTTCTTTGCTATCTCTGACCGTGACCGAGGCGAACACACGGGCGGTGGCGCTTTATCGCCGGCTGAAATTCGAGGAGAAGAAGATTTTTGATGCTTTCGTGTGGGAAGGATAGAAAGCTTCTGGCTTCTGGCTTTTAGCTCAGTCTTCCTGCCGCACGAGGGCGTGATTGAACTCAATTGTGCTGTTTAGAGTCAAGAACGCCGTGCAAGCTAGAGGCTAGCAGCTAGGAGCTAGAAGCTACCTGCGCAACAGCCACATGGCCCAGCCTGCTACGAACACCCCGCCGAGGAACATGGCGAAGCAGTAGAGGCCGTAGCGGACCATTTCGCGCGTGGTGTCGCGGTGGGTGATGCCGAAGACGATGGAGGCGAACAGGGCAAATACGGCCGCCGCGCTGAAATGATTGAGAGTGATGTTCACTGCGCGAATCTCCGGAAGGTTCTAACTGAGAACTGAGAACTGGGAACTGGGAACTGTTTCATCGTTTCTTCCCGATAGCAATGTGATAGGCGTCGGCGACGGCGATGAAATTCAGCAGTCCCGCGACGATCATAAATTTTGTGCCGTAATCGGCGGTGGCGAAGGCGATTGCGCCCTGTCCCCAGTCGTTGGCCAGGGTCAAAATGTAAAAGCCGCCCGCGCCGACATCGCCGATGAAGCCGAGGATGTCGAGAATGTCGCCGCCGTTCGCTTTGTAGATGCGGCCCTGCATGGCGAGGCCGAGCACGAACAAAGTTGCGATGGAGATGAAGAGAAGCAGGCCGCGAATCCAGCGCCTCTGGATCATGTGCCCTGCGCCGGGAATGAGCCAGCCCACCGCGGGCGCGACTACAGCCATGACGCTGATTGGTTCGGCCGCTTTCATTTTTTCTGAGGTCGTATTAGCCATTCAGATATTCACAATCTCACGTTGAATTTTGCCGGTAACTTCGGCGGATTTGGGGCGCACCAGCACGTTCACCTCGCTGCGCACGCCAAACTCCGGCAGGTAAATGCCGGGCTCGATGGAGAAGCAGGAATTGGGAAGAATCTGGCGCTCGTCGTGAATTTCCAGGTCGTCCATGTTGGCGCCGTTGGAATGAACGTCGGTGCCGATGGAATGCCCGGTGCGATGAATAAAATAATCGCCGTATCCGGCCTTTTGGATGTGGCCGCGGGTGGCGCGATCGACTTCCCATCCGGCAATGCGGCGTCCGGAATTAATTGCGTCGAGGACCGTCTTCACGCCGGCGTCGCGCGCGTCGCGCACAATCTGGAAAATCTCCTGCATGCGTCCCGAAGGCGCACCGCCTACAAAACCCATCCATGTAATGTCGTAGTAAACCGCGTTGGGCGTGTTCTTTTTGCCCCACACGTCGAGCAGGATGAGATCGCCTTCGCGCACGGGCACGGGATGGCTGGCATTGGGCTCGTAGTGCGGGTTTCCGGCGTTGGCGTTGACGGCGACGATGGGCGGATCGTCGGTCAGCAGATTTTCGCGGGCGAAGGCTTCCATGAACCACTGCTGAATTTCGTGCTCCCTGGTGCCGCCGTTGCGAACGCGGCGCCCGATTTCCTTGAACGACTCGGCCACAATGGAATCGACGCTGTCGCGGGCGGCGAAGTGCGAGCGGATCTGCTCTTCGGTCCAGGTGGATTCGAACTGCGCGACCAGGTCGGCGGAACTGACGACGTTTTTGCCGAGGCCGCGGATCAGGTCGACCGTGCCCGCATCCACTAGCGAAACGTAGAAGACAATGTTGTTAGGTGAATATTGCATGGCGAGGTCGCGATAGTTCGCCAGCATCGCCTTGAGCTTGTCGAACAATTCCTGCCAGCCGGAGTATTGATGTTTCTTGCCGGGCAAGGAATCGAGGTGGCCGGCTTCAATCTTGTGGACGAGTTTCTGCGGCTCGCCTTCGGCGGGAATCAGGTAAAACCAGCGCCGGGTGACCATCATGCCGGCGGGCAGGCCGAGCACGCGATAGGCAATGGGATCGCGATGGTGATGATCGTAAAAAAGCCACGCGTCAATATTGCGTTCGCGCAGCGCAGCTTGAATGGCAGCCAGATCCATAGGGAAGAAACTATTGTAAACGAGGAAAGCCCGTCTGGGGTTTCGGCCATGATGCTCGCGACTGACGAGGAGTTTCGTCTAACAGGGATGAAACGTGCTGCTAATATCGGGTTGATGTCCGCCACCGCCGAACCCGCTCCGGAAAAACGCGCGCGCATCGAATCGGTCGACCTGTTGCGCGGGATCATCATGATTCTGATGGCCCTTGACCACACTCGAGACTTCTTCGGGACTGGCGGAAATCCAACCGATCCGGCGACTACAACAATTCCCCTGTTTTTCACGCGCTGGGTCACACATTTTTGCGCCCCAGGTTTCTTTCTGCTCACGGGCACGGGAGCGTATTTGTCTCTGGGCAGGAAATCGAAGCGCGAGTTGTCGGGGTTCCTGTTCACGCGCGGGTTGTGGCTGATTTTTCTGGAACTGGTAGTGGTCCGCTGTTTAGGCTGGCAGTTTAATTTTGACTATCGCCTAGTTCTGTTGAATGTGCTGTGGGCGCTGGGCTGGGCGATGATCGTGCTTTCTGGATTGGTTTATCTTCCCGCATGGGCGGTCGCGGCATTCGGCCTGACGCTCATCGCTACGCACAATCTATTCGATTCGGTGCAATCGTCCAACTGGCTTTGGACGATTCTGCATTCGCCTAACTTTTTAGTGAATGGTCCGCAACACACGATATTCGTTGCTTATGCGCTGGTGCCCTGGGTCGGAGTCACAGCCACGGGCTATGCGCTGGGACAAGTCTACAACTGGCCGGCCGCACGGCGAAGAGCATTCTTGCTGCGCGCAGGCATTGGCTTGACCGTAGGCTTCATCCTTTTGCGCGCGATAAACGTCTATGGCGATCCGCTGCCGTGGGGCCAGCAGAAATCTGTGATGTTTACTGCGCTCTCGTTTTTGAATACTACAAAGTATCCGCCGTCGCTGCTATTTCTGTTGATGACGCTGGGGCCGGAGTTGCTATTTCTTTGGATCGCGGATCGCGGGACGCCGCGCTGGCTGCGGCCTGCGCTTACAGTGGGCAAAGTGCCGCTGTTTTATTATGTGCTGCATATTCCGCTCATCCATCTGATCGCAATTGCGGTGTGCTACGGGCGCTACGGCCAGGTGCATTGGATGTTTGAGTCGCCTGGCGTGGGTCAGTTCCCTATTACACCGCCGCCGGGGTGGGGATACTCTTTGTCCGTCGTTTACCTGGTCTGGCTTGTTGTGGTTCTGAGTTTGTATCCGCTATGCCGCTGGTTTGGGGGTTTGAAGCAGCGGCGCCGTGATGCGTGGCTGAGTTATTTCTGAGTGAGATTGTTCAAGTCTCGCGAAATAGCACGCGGTCGGGCGCTGATGCGGGCAGAGTCTCGCATGCCGTGGAAAATTCGGGGACCTGTCCCCGAATTAAATTCCGATTGCGCTCAAAATCCCTGCTCAATTTACAGAGTCGCGAAAGATCGACGATCTTCACCCCCTCGACTTCGCTTGACGGGCTCTGTCGCAAACGACAATGGCGATGAAGTGCGGCTGCCGGACACGCCTTTTCGAACTACGGCGTCGAACTACGGCGTTTTACTTTCATGTTGCGGCAATGGGACAATGCTGGGATATGAAAAAGAGCATTTGTTTTATGTGCCAACTATTGGCGGCGGGAATCTTATTGCTGGGGATGTCCCTGGCGCAGCAGACACCGGCGTCCTCCGCTCCTTCCTCTGCCAAACCGTCCTCTTCTCAACCGTCTTCTGCTCAAGCAGGTCAACCGGCGTCGGGGAAATCTGCTTCGCAGACTGCTCCCGCTAAGAAGACGACGACACCGGCTCACAAGGTTGCGCCGCGAACTGGGACTCCTCTCGCGCTGAAGACGCAGAAAGATAAGGCGAGCTACGCGCTGGGGATGAAGATTGGCGGGGACTTGCGGCGGCAGGGCGCGAACGAGGCGCTGGATGCGGCGATCGCGGCGCGAGGATTCAAGGACGCGCTTTCCGGGAGCAAAACGGCGATGACTGAGGACGAGCAGCGTGCTGCGCTGATGCAACTGCAAAACGAGATTCGCGGGAAGCAGGAGGCGAAGGCGAAGGAGGAAGGCGGAGCGGCTCGCAAAACGGGCGAGGCTTTCCTGGCGGCGAACAAGAGTAAAGAGGGCGTGGTGACGCTGCCGAGCGGGCTGCAGTACAAAATTCTGACCGCGGGGGCGGGACCGAAACCTACGCCGACCGATACTGTGACCTGCAATTATCGCGGGACGCTGCTCAACGGCAAGGAGTTTGACAGTTCGTACAAGCGCGGGCATCCGGAGTCGTTTCCGGTGGGTGGAGTGATCAAGGGCTGGACCGAAGCGCTGCAGTTGATGCCGGTGGGATCGAAGTGGCAGTTATGGATTCCGGCGGATCTGGGTTATGGAGATCACGGCGCGGGCGGCGACATTGGGCCGGGAGAGACGCTGGTGTTTGAGGTGGAGTTGCTTTCGATTGGAGAGGCGAAGAAGTGAGGCGGCTCTTAGCTCTTAAGCTCTTAGAGCTCTTAGCTCTTAGCTCTTAGCTGTTAGCTCTTAGCTAAGAGCAACACCCGACACAGGCCCGTGCAGAGCAGGTTGCCGAAAACGCATTCGTGAACTGAGTATCCCTCAGCGCCTGAAGGCGCCACTGATCTTGTCGGACTTGCGGCGCGGTTGAAACCGCGCCCTTTTCAAAACTTAGCTGCGCCCTTTCAATACTTGATCGAGATCCGAGTTTCGGCAATATCTAGAGGGCGTGGTGCAGGTGTTCTTCGGCGGAGAGGTTGGCGCCGGCCAGGAGCAGCAGGCCGGAGAGGAATGCCCAGAACATCATGCTGACGGAGAGCGCGAAGGGTCCGTAGACTTCCTGAAAATTCAGCCAGGGCAGGGCGAGGATGTAGGCATACTTCAGCGCTTCCGAAAGCAATCCCATGATGATGGCCGCGGGCAGAACCGCGCGCGCGGGAACTTTGCCGTTGGGCAACAGCCAGTAGATGAGAAAGAAAATGGCGATGCTGGCGGCAATAGCGAAGACCTTCATCATTAAGAATCCCACCAACCGCACGAATCCCGTGCCGTAGCCGCGCAACAAAAATTCCATGAAAGAGACCGGGCCCGCGGTCAGCGCGATGGAGAGCAGCGCGAGCACGCCACAGGCGAAGGCGAGTCCGAGCGAGATGAGTTGATTGCCGAGGTAGGAGCGATTGTTTTCGAAGCGCCAGATGCGGTTGAGGGCTACTTCGAGCGGCAGGAATACGCCGGAAGAAGTGACTAGAAGAATGATGAGCGAGACGACCTGGACGCGCTTGCGGGAATCGACCATGGCGTTGAGATTGCGGATGACGAAATCCTGGCCGGCGGGCAAGTAGTCGCGCAGCAGTTGCAGGACGACGTCGTACATGACGCGGGAATGGAAGACGCGGCGAATGAGCGTCATGAGCAGAACGACGAAGGGAAAGAAAGAAAGGATTGCGTTGGCCGCTACCGAGAAAGCGAAGGTGTGGACCTCGGTGCGGAGAAGATATTTCAGCGTCGAAACGAGCAAAGATTGGGACGGCCGGCGGGGCGAAGGGGGGAGCGTGCGCTGCCGTACGGGACCGGCCTGAGGAGGCGCCGGAATGGGCGGATGGGCCATGGGAAAGTTCATGGTAGCAGAGGGGGGCGGGAGGGAAAGACACCCAAGTTCTAGGGTGGTTACCGAGCTATTTCTTTATCTTTGTTAAAGTTATGGGGATTCGGGGGAGGAATCAAAATTCCAGCGAAATTCTCACTAATTTTTGTTGCGAATCGATTTAATAGCCCGTATTATCGTCTGCGCATTACCGGAATTGGTCCGGTGGTGAGACCAGTAAGCGGTTGACGTTTTTGTAGCTGTGGTGGATACGCGCCAAATTGCCGGGCTCCCGAAGTTGCCGCAGCGGAAAATGTGCCGCAGCGGAAACTGAAGGAGTCTTTTCGTTTTGGAGTACTTCTTCCACAAATCGTAAACGCAACCGAAAGTTCTACCGGATTCCCTGAGGGGGGCTTCGGGTGACCGAAGCGACGATCGAGGGTCCGGAGAGCTATTCTTCGCGATTGTGAAAGGAGTTTCTGCCGTGAGAGAGAAAGGTACAGTGAAGTGGTTTAACGGGGCGAAGGGGTATGGATTTATCCAACGCTCCACGGGGGAAGATGTGTTCGTGCACTTCTCCGCCATCCAGGAGAACGGCTACCGCACGCTCAACGAAGGTGAAACCGTGGAGTTTGATTTGTTGAAGGGCCCCAAAGGATTTCAAGCGGCGAACGTCGTCCGCGCCTAGAACGCGAACGAATTCTGTGACCCTCCCGTCCCCCAACGGGAGGGCTTTTTGTTGGAAGAATGCCGGCGCGGCGCGGCAACAAGGCCGTCCAAAGCTGGAATTTGCGGCATGGATGCAGGAATTCCTCAAAACTCCCGGTACCGAAGGTGCATCTCAGACTAGGACATTTTCTGGGATCCTCCTGCCACCCCGGTGACCTGTCCTGCCTGATCGAGGCGCGTTATAAGGAGGACTATGGAATTCCCTGCAAAAACAGCGGCGCTGGTGTTACTTGCGTGCGCGGCCGTGTTACCTGCGGCATCCGGGCAAGAGGCGGGAATGGCCGACGAGGCTGGACGCGGGATCCATCGGGATGCGGCGTTGCAGCGGAGAGTGAGCCGCGCGCGCACAGTGACGCGGTCCGAGGGGCGGGAGATTGTGCGGGTCGCCCTGAATTCCTCGCGCCTGCCGCGGTATGACTGTTCGCACTTCGTTCACGGGACTTATGAGCGAGCGGGGTTCCCTTATACCTATGCGAGCTCGACAGAGCTGTATGAGGGAGACGCGGAATTCCGGCGGGTGGCGCATCCGCAGCCGGGCGACCTGGCAGTGTGGCCGGGACATGCGGGTATTGTGGTCGATCCCAGGCGGCATTCTTTTCTGAGCGTGCTGCATAATGGGCCGGGAGTGAATCGCTACGATTCCAAGTATTGGAGAGGCCGTGGACAACCGCGTTTCTTGCGGTATGTGGAAACGAGAGAAGTTTTGTCGAGCTCGGTGAGGAATGCGAGCGGAAGATAGGCGGACGGTTTTCCCGGGCACACCCAAAGCGCGTTCAGGTTCGGCCTAACTAGTGTAGTGCGTCGGAAATAAGGCCTCCGATATATCGGACGCGATAGCGGCGGAAAGGAAAGACTTTGACCGCAGAGATCGCTGAGAAGGGCTGCGCAACTTGAACTACAAACGTCGATCTGCTTGACGCACTACAGTAGTGAGATCTAGCAATACGCGCAATACAAGCGGGCTTCTTGCGAACCGAATCCGGTTGCGCTATCGTGGAAACGTCTGATCGGACTTTCCTACCTGTGAACTCTGCCCGACTCGAGGTTGAGCGCGCGCCCGGCGCCCCTGTTCTGGGGGACATACCGATCCTCACAACGCTGCAGGCTGCGGTGATTGTCACCGATGTTACCGGCATTGTCAGCTACTGGAACCCGTCTGCGGAAAAGCTGTATGGCTGGGCCTCGGAAGAAGTCATCGGAAAAAGCATTATGGGTATCACGGTGTCTGCCGAGACCTCCGAGGAAGCGGCGCGGCACATGGCGTCGCTGATGGCGGGCAATAGCTGGGCGGGAGAGTTTGCGGTGCGTTGCAAGAACGGAGAGTTCATACCGGCGCTGGTGACACTTTCTCCGCTGTTCGACGCTGCGGGAGCGACCGTCGGCATTGTGGGTGTGAGTCAAGACCTGACCGGGCGCAAGCACATTGAGAAGCAGCTGCAAAGCGCGCGGGAGGAACTGGAGAAGCGGGTTGAAGAAAGAACCGAAGAGCTGAGGCGGGCCAACGAGAGCCTGCGTGATCTTTCGGCGCGTTTGCTGCAGATAAGGGATGAGGAAGCCCGAAGGCTGGCGCGAGAGCTGCATGACAGCGTGGGGCAAATGTTGGTCGCCATCGGGATGAACATTGCGACGGTGCAAGCGCAGTCTGAAAAACTGGACGAAGTCGGGGCGAGGGCGGTGGCTGAGAATAGCGTGCTGGTGAAGCAAATCAGCGACGAGATTCGGACGATTTCCTATTTGTTGCATCCGCCGCTGCTGGACGAAATGGGGCTGGCATCGGCGCTGCGCTGGTATGTGGAAGGATTTAGCGCGCGCAGCAAGATCAAAGTCGAACTGCAGGTGCCTGCCGGTCTGCGCCGCCTGCCCGCCGAGATCGAAACCACTATTTTCCGGGTGGTGCAGGAGTGCCTGACGAATATTCATCGCCATTCCGGGAGTCGAACTGCGGCGATACGATTGCGGGAGCAAGGTTCAGAAATCGTGGTTACAGCGGAAGATGCGGGAGTAGGCCTTCCGGCGGAAAAGCTGGTTCAGGGGCCGCAGGCGCGGAGCGGAATTGGCTTCCGCGGTATGTCGGAACGGCTCAAGCATCTGGGCGGCAAGCTGGAGATTCGTTCCACGACAGCCGGCACCACCGTAACGGCAACTCTGCCGGTCGAGCCGGGTGAGGGAACAAGACAACAGATCGCGTGACCTCAGGCGGCGCGATGCTTTTTACCTGCCATAAAATCTTGATCTAATGCCTGTCGTCAACGCCAGTTACGGCGCGGCTCAAAGCCGCGTCCCTGCAAAACTTGATCGAGATCTGAGTTTTTCAGCAGTCTGGTCGCGGAGCCGGACCGCGTGGCCCTCGCGTGCTTTAAACTTCTCAAACTTTTATCGGCGTCTATGTTATACAACTCGGAATCGGGGAGGATTCAATGCTAGCGCCCACGATGTTTGCGTCGACGAAAGACCGATTGTGTCGGGTTTTAATCTGCTTGTTTTGTGCTGTGATTGCGGTCGCGGTCGCGACACCGGCCAGCGCCCAGCTTCTGGCGAGCGGCGATCTCTCGCGGCTGCGCTCCGTGGGCGGGGTGGCGCTTTCGCCCGACGGCCGATACGTAGCGTATACCGTCACCATGCGCGACCGGCCGGGGCGGCCTTATGGACAGCTCTGGGTGATGGACTTGAGCACGGAGAAGAGCGTTCGCCTGGGTGGCGACAAGCCTGCGGGCGGCCCGCTGTGGTCGAACGACGGAAAGTGGATCGCATTTCGCGGGGCCGACGGCGATAAGCATGGGCTGGTGATTGCGCATCCCGATGGCAGCGATGCGACGTTTCTGGCGGAGCTTGCGGGAACGAATTCTCCGCTGCCAGGGACGGGGAAAGATTTCACGTGGTCGCCGGATGGAAAACAGATCGCATTCGTATCGTCGACGGCGGGCGAAGGAGCGGCTGAGGCCAGCGGCGATCCCATGGTGATCACGCGTTATCTGTACAAGCCCGACGCGGGTGAAGGGATGACGCGTTTCAACGACAACCAGAGGCTGCACATTTTCGTGGTCGACATTGCGTCGAAGCAGGTGCGGCAGCTGACGCAGGGAAATTTTGATGAGCACTCGATTGATTGGTCGCCGGATGGAAAGGAGTTGCTGTTCGCCTCTAACCGGGAGCCGAACCAGGATGAGTTCTTCAACTACGATCTGTTTACGCTGCAGCTTGCGGATAACAGCATTCACCGGCTGACGGCGACGGAGTTCAACGAGTACGATCCGCTATGGTCGCCGGATGGGAAATTTATTGTGTATCGCGGCACGCGGCGCGGCCTGACCGACCGCGAGACCACGATGGAAGATACGCAACGGGCTTTCTGAGACTAAACATCAGATCGACGCGACCGATCGTTCGATTGCGTGGTATGAGAAGCATTTTCCGAAGGCGGGGGCGGAAGGCGTGACGAATGTGCAGCCGTAGGCGGAGGTCAGGCGGGCCGGCGGCCCAGCTTTGGCGATGTTTTTGTACACAGAAATCGCTAAAACCCGGGCCACCCGGCCCGCGGCTCATTTCCACTTCTGCTCAACTTTAGAATCCATCCTGCGACGCGGGCGTCTGATATCTTTTAACTTCCCCTGCTTCTCACTACCATGCATTCCGCTCAGAACCCGCGACCGTGGATGGTGATTCTTGCCTTCGGACTGGTGTACCTGTTCTGGGGCTCGACTTATCTGGGCATCGACATTGCGGTGCAGACGATTCCACCGGCGTTCATGTGCGGGCTGCGTTTTTCGATTGCGGGGACGGTGATGCTGGCGGTTTGCGCGGCGACGGGGCGCAGGATTTTTTATTCTCCGCGCCAGATCGCGCTGGCCGCGGTGGTTGGCCTGCTGCTGCTGATGGGCGGCAACCTCACGCTGTCCTATGCGGAACTTGCGGTGTCGTCGGGGCTGGCGGCGCTGATCGTCGCCATCACCCCGCTGTGGTTTCTGGTGCTCGATTCGCTGCTGCTTGGCGACCATCACATTTCCGCGCGCGGCAAAGCGGGATTGTTTCTTGGGATCGTCGGCCTGTTCGTGCTGGTCTGGCCGCAGTTGCAGGCGGGAACCATGGGCCATCGCGAGCTGTGGGCGTCGATCAGCCTGATCTTCGGCTCGTTCAGCTGGGCGCTAGGGTCGGTGCTCTCCAAGCGCTGGCAGTCGGGCATGGACGTGTTCAGCTCAACCGCGTGGCAGGTCATCGCGGCGGGCGCGGGAAATTTTTTGTTTGCGATTTTCAATGGCGATTTCGCGCACGTGCGCTGGACCGTGCGCGGCGTCAGCGCGGTGATGTATCTGGTAGTGTGCGGTTCGTGGATCGGCTACACCGCCTACATCTGGCTGCTGGAGCACGTGCCCACGTCGAAGGTTTCGACTTATGCGTATGTGAATCCCGTAGTCGCGGTTTTTCTGGGATGGCTGATCCTGCACGAGCGCGTTGACCGGTTCATCCTGATGGGAAGCGCCATCGTGGTGCTGTCGGTAATTCTTGTAACCAGCGCGAAGGTGAAAGAGAAAACTGTTGCGGAAGAACTTCCGGCGGTGGAAGCGGCGGGAGACTAGGGGCGGGATTTCAGATTTCAGATTGTTGATTGCTGATTTAAGATTTCTGATTTCTGATTTCTGATTGCTTAGGACCGTTCTTATTTCTGACTTCTGACTTCTTATTTCTGACTTCTGAAATCTGACTTCTGAAATCTACAATCTGAAATCTATTTCGCCTCTTCCTCCTCCTCCGCGTCATTCACCACATCGACCACGTGCCCGCGGATGGCGAAGGTTTGTTTCGGGATGCCGGCGGGCTCGAAGCTGACGCGCACCGGGCTGCGCTGCCACGACGGTGCTGGGCAGGCGGAGTCGGGCGCGGCATCGTCGGCGACGCCGTTATCGGAGAGCGGCTTTTTCAGCACCGGCTTGCGGCGGCCAATCTGCGCGACGATCGCAAAAGTTTTTTTGCCATCGTCGGCTACGCCGCAATAAGCAATGTAGTCGCGGTACCAACTGGCCGCGGAATAAAAAACGTCGAACTCGGGAAGATTGATGGGAGCAATGTGTCCGGTGAGGCGATCGACCAGCAGCCAGCCTCCGCGCTGCCACTGCCAGCGCGGGCTGGGATCTTCGGGAAGGCTGTCATTCACGCGAAACGCGCGCCGCACCACAAACAGCCGCTCGGTGACTTCATGCTGCGGCCCGACGGCATACTCCTTGACGCGTCCGTCCACTATGAGGGCGTGAATCTTGATGGTCACCGGTTTGTCGCCTGCGTCGGGGCCGGCAAACCACTGGACTGGAGTGGATTTGCCAAAGGTGATGACGTGAACTTTTGCGGCCGCACCCGCGGCATTCGACAGAAGCGAAGCGACCAGCCAGCAAACCGCGCAGAGTTTTGCAATGCGCATAGCCGAGAGTAGGCGAGCCACGCATTAGAGAACAAGGACGTGCATCACATTCGCAACATTTTGCGTGCCGAATCGGGAATGGCCCATTCCCATAATGGTTCTCGCGATTCTATATATTTGCTTCTGCTCGGCGAAAATCAGAAAATAGGGTTAGAATCAGGGCCGGTTAGCAACCTTTATGAGCGTCTCGCCTGCTTCGCCATCGCGACCATTTGCGCGGACAACTGCGAAGACGCTAGCCGCTTCTTATCAACGTATGGGAAATCTTCTACTGCAGCGCCGCGCACCGCGAATTCTGGTGGTCGATGACCAGCCCAGCATTGCGGGCCTGATGAGCCAGTTGCTCACCATGCGCGGCTACGACGTGACCACCGCCGCCAGTGCCGAGCAGGCCGAAGTAGAGGTGCGCAAGCAACTGCCCGACCTGATTCTTTCCGACGTGATGATGCCGGGCAAATCGGGCTACGAATTTTGCCGCGGCTTGAAAGAAAATCCGGCGACGCGCCTGATTCCCTTTGTCTTAATCACAGGGCTCAGCGACAGCACCGACAAAGTGCGGGGCATTGAGGCGGGCGCCGACGACTTCCTGAACAAGCCCGTGCTCGCCGAAGAACTGATCGCCCGAGTGAAGTCGCTGCTGCGCTTGAAGGAATTTACCGACGAACTGGAAACCGCCGATTCGGTTCTGTGCACGCTGGGGCTGATCGTAGAAGGCCGCGATCCTTATACCGAGGGGCACTGTGAACGGCTTGCGGTGCACGCGGCGGATCTTGGCCGGCATCTGGGCATGGATGAAGATTCCATTCTCGCGCTGAAGCGCGGCGGATATTTGCACGATCTGGGCAAGATTGCCGTGCCCGATGACATTCTGAAAAAAGGCAGCGACCTTACGCCCGAAGAGTGGGCGGTGATGAAGCTGCATCCGGCGACCGGCGAAAATATTTGCCGGCCGCTGCATTCCTTGCGGCTGGTGCTCCCTATCATTCGCCACCATCACGAGCACAGCGACGGCTCGGGCTACCCCGATGGGCTGATGAGAGGGGAGATTCCCGTGCTGCCGCGAATTCTGCAAGTGGTCGATGTGTATGACGCGCTGCGCACCGCCCGGTCCTACAAACCTGCGCTGACTCACGAACTAGCCGCCGAGACCATGCGCGAAGAGGCTGCGCGCGGCCTTTGGGACGCCGAACTGGTGGCGGAATACTTCTCCATGCTTGAGCAGCAACGTCAGGTGGCTTGAGGACAGTTCTCGGTTCTCAGTTCTCGGTTCTCAGTTCTCAGTGCCTAGTTCTCAGCTCCCCTTCTCTCTCGCTTCTTGGTTCTCGCCTCTTCAATTCTCTTGCAAATCCCGGACTTTCGTGCTCAGTTCCGGTCTCAGTCCAGATCTCAGCTCTCAGTGCCTAGCAAATCCCGGACCCCTCTGCGGCTTTTGATTTCCGGAATTCTGAAATGAAGCCGTACAATGGCGATACTGCAACCGGTATCTCGGGCCGTCGGCACGATGCGACTGAGAACTGAGAACCGAGAACTGAGAACTGTTTTTGGAGCCCCGCTACAGCATCGTGATTCCGGCCTACAACGAGAGGCGCGCGCCTGGGCGCAACTCTCGAGAAGGTGCTGGCCTACGTGCACGCACAGGGCTGGGACGCGGAAGTCATTGTCGTGAACGACGGATCCCGCGATAACACCGCTGACATTGTGCGCAGCTTCGCCGCCAAAGACGCCGCGCTGCGGCTGGTGGAAAATCCCGGCAACCGGGGCAAGGGATATAGCGTGCGCCATGGCATGCTCAACGCCCGCGGCCGCATTGTATTGTTCAGCGATGCCGACTTGTCGTCGCCGATTGAAGAGGCTCCGAAACTTTTTCAGGCGCTGGAAGCGGGCGCCGATATCGCGATTGGCTCGCGCTGGCTGCGCGCCGAAACGCAGACGCAGCGCCAGCCGCTGCATCGGCAACTCTTTGGCAGAATTTTCAACCTGATCCTGCGGCTCACCCTCGGATTGAAATTCAAAGACACGCAATGCGGATTCAAGGCGTTCCGGCAGGCGGCGGTGCAGGCGATTTTCCCGCTGCAGAGAATTGAGCGCTGGGGCTTCGATCCGGAAATTCTTTTCCTCGCACGCAAGTTTAATTTCAAAGTGCAGGAAGTTCCCGTGGCCTGGGGACACAGCGGCGGAACTCGCATTAATCCGCTGGTCGACGGCTCGCGAATGATGATGGAGATGCTGCGAATCCGATGGTATGACTTGAGTGGGAAGTATGATGTCGGATCCGCGCCGCAACACGCTGCCAAGGCTATGCCGCAACAGCGCGGGCCGCGGGGCTGACTGTTTTCGGAAAGATTGTGTCGTAGTCTCTTTCGCCCCTTCGGGGCTTACTAAACTGGACTGCGCACCCACGGCTAGCGCCGTGGGCTGCATTCTGTCGCCGCTCCGCGGCTAACCACTCTGCTCGTCATCCTGCCGAGCGCTCGCGCGCTCACGCCGACTTTTCGGCCTGATGCGGAGACGCTTTCACCGCCGCAACTACTTTGCGGCCCATCTCCCCCGTTGAAATTGCGGTGTGCGATTTCGCCGCCAGGTCGGCGGTGCGGGCGCCTTCAGACAGCACTGACGCCACCGCGCTCTCGATGCAGGCCGCTTCCTTCTCCAACTGGCACGAATGCCGCAGCAGCATCGCTACCGACAGGATCGCGCCTAGCGGATTCGCGATTCCCTTCCCGGCAATGTCGGGCGCTGAGCCGTGTACCGGCTCGTACAGGCCGACTGGGCCGCCTATGCTTGCCGAAGCGAGCAGGCCGAGCGATCCGACAACGCCGCCGGCTTGATCCGACAAAATATCGCCAAACATGTTTTCGGTGAGCAGCACGTCGAAGTCGGTGGGGCGCTGCACGAGGAGCATGGCGGCCGAATCGACGTACTGGTGGCCGAGTTTCACCTCGGGATAATCTTTGCCGACGCGCGTGACCACTTCTCGCCACAGCCGCGAGCATTCGAGGACGTTGGCTTTGTCGACGGAAAGAACCTTCCGGCGACGCTTCATTGCCAGATCGAACGCCACGCGCGCGATGCGCTCGATTTCCGGCTCGCCGTAGCGCATGGTATTGACCGCGACGCGCGAACCCGGCGCGCTCGATTCCGAGTTCCCTGAAATGGACCGCGGCTGGCCGAAGTAAGGCCGCCGAGCAGTTCGCGGACGATCATGATGTCGGTGCCGCGAACGACTTCCGCGCGCAGCGGAGAAGTGTCTTCGAGCGCGGGAAAAAATACCGCCGGCCGCAGATTGGCGTACGCGCCCAGTTCGCGCCGGATGCGCAGCAACCCCGCCTCAGGGCGCAGATGGCCGGGATTGTGATCGAACGCCGGAGTGCCCACGGCGCCCAGCAGCACGGCAGTCGATGCAAGGCACGCTTGCAGCGTGTCGGCCGGCAGAGGATCGTTCACCGCACTCAATGCGGCACCGCCAATCAGTTTCTGTTGAAGTTCGAGTTGATGACCGAATCGGTCGGCCACGGCGCGCAGAACGAGCACGGCCTGTTCAGTGACTTCCGGACCAATGCCGTCGCCGGGGAGAATGGTGAGTTTCAAGAGCATGCGGGATTTGGCGATTTAGCGATTGGGCGATTTCGCGATTTGGCGATTCAATTCAAGTTTTACCGATCAAGAAGAGAGCGGCGATCCGATCCCGTGCAATGGCTCAATCACAAATCTCCCAATGACTCAATTCTTTTAGACTCCCCACAGATAATCTTCCTGCTGGGTCTGCTCGTGGTGGGAATCGCTGTGAACCGGAACCGGGGCGCCGAATGCGTTGGTGTGCGGGCCGATGGGAAACGCCTTCATCGGCTCGGGCTCTGGCTCGGGTTCCGCTGTCGGAGCGGGAGCATTCACGACGGCGGCCTTCGGCGGAACGAGTTTTTCGATCAGCGGCGTGGCCGATCCCGAGGGCTTGTGGGTGTCGCGAATTAATTCCAGCAAATGATGATCTTCCACATGTTTGATTTTGTCCGCCAGGCGGACAAAGCGACGATAGATATCGTCCAGCCCGCGGCGGTCGAACTGGTAGCCCAGTTGTTCGCAGCGGATGCTGAGAGCGTGCCGGCCGGAGTGCTTGCCCAGCACCAGCTTTCGAGTCGGGAACTCCGACCGACTGCGGCGTCATGATTTCGTAGGTCAGCGGATTCTTCAACATGCCGTCCTGATGAATGCCGGCCTCGTGAGCAAAGGCGTTGCGCCCGATGATCGCCTTGTTCGGCTGCACCGGGCACGCCCGTGATTTCGCTCAACATCTGGCTGGCGGGAAAGATCTGCTCGCCGACCACGCCGGTTTCGATAGGCGATACCGATCGCGGACGAACGCGCATGCGCCATCACAATTTCTTCCAGCGACGCATTCCCGGCGCGCTCGCCGATGCCGTTGATGGTGCACTCGACCTGCCGCGCGCCAGCGGAAACCGCCGCCAGAGCGTTCGCGACTGCCATGCCCAGATCGTTGTGGCAGTGTGCCGAGATGACTACGTTCTCGATTCCCTTCACCCGCTGGCGGATGGTTGTGATCAGTTCGCCGAACTCCGTCGGCACGGTGTAGCCGACCGTGTCGGGAATGTTCAGCGTAGTGGCTCCCGCTTCGACGACGGCTTCCAGCACCCGGCACAGGAAATTCAGGGTCGGTGCGAGTCGCATCTTCCGGAGAGAACTCAACATCATCGCAGAGAGACTTGGCGAAGCGAATCGCTTCGCGGGCCTGCTCGCACACACTGATCGCGCGTGATGCGCAGCTTGTATTTCAAATGAATGTCGGAAGTGGCGAGAAAGACGTGGATGCGCGGCCGCGCCGCCACCCGCAAGGCTTCCCAGGCGCGCTCGATGTCGGGACGGCAGGCGCGAGCCAGGCCGGCGATGATAGGACGCCGCACTACGGACGCAATCGCCTTCACCGATTCGAAGTCGCCATCGGAGGCAATGGGGAACCCGGCCTCGATCACGTCGACGCCGAGACGGTCGAGTTGGTGAGCCAGGCGCAGCTTTTCCTGCTGGTTCATGCTGCAGCCCGGCGACTGTTCTCCGTCGCGAAGAGTGGTGTCAAATATCGTGATGCGTGCGCGATCCGCGGTCATAATCTCCTCATGAGAATGCTCATGTTCCATGGTACGAGCCTGACGCCTAGAAGCAAAACTTATAATTCTTCAGCAATCATTAGATACTATTCTATAATAAGTTTTACTAATATAACTTCGCAAATCGATTAACGGACAAAAACATGGAGCTTTCGCAGCTGGAAGTCTTTCTTGCAGTAGCCCGGGAGCGTCGGTTCTCTCGGGCCGCGGAGAAACTGTTTCGCACCCAGTCGGCGGTCAGCCAGACCATTCGCAAACTGGAGGACGAACTCGGCGAAGCTTTATTTGACCGCTCGTCGCGCGAAGGCGTGCTTACCGACGCCGGGAAAGTGCTGCTCGAGTATGCCGAAAAGCTGGTGAACCTGCGCAGTGAAGCTACCGAATCTCTGGCTGAATTGCGGGAGTTGCAAAAAGGCAAGCTGGTGATCGCCGCCAACGAATTCACCGTGCTTTACCTGCTGCCGCTGCTGGCCGAGTTTCGGCGCCTGCATCCCATGATCAAGATTACGGTGGAGCGCGCGCTGGGCAGCCACATTCCCGACGACGTGCTTCGTTACAGCGCGGAGTTCGGCGTGCTCTCCTACGAACCCCAGGAAACCAGCCTGCATTCGGTGGTCGTGTACCTGGACGAGCTGGTATTCGTCGTTCCTCCCACGCATCCCCTGGCCTCGGCGCCGCAGGTTAGCATTCGCCAACTGGGCGCGGAATCTTTTGTGGCGCATATCGTTTCGTCGCCCTATCGCGAAAAAGTGATTCAGCTTTTCAAGACGCACAAAACTCCTCTGCACATGGATTTAGAACTGCCCACGCTGCAGGCCATTAAACAATTTGTGGCGATGGGACACGGAGTGGCGCTGGTGCCGGAGATCAGCGTGGAGACGGAGTTGGCGCGAGGCGAACTGGTGGCGATTCCGGTGCGGGAACTGCAGTTGAAACGCAAGCTGCGGCTCATCTACCGCAAAGACGCGAACCTGTCGCACGCGGCAACCGCTTTTCTGAAAGTAGCGGAAGCGGTCGCCGTCGAGCGCAAGGGGTGCTATCGCTTCCAGCGCGAAAACTAAAGTGAGTTGCTTTTCTCAGCGCCCTCAGCGAAGCCTCCGCGTACTCGGCGGTCAAGCTCTTTTTCCAATCTCTTAATAAAATAAAAAAAAGGAGCAAAGCGAACTTTGCTCCTTGGATAAGAAAGGTATCTCCGCGGTCAGCAGTCGGCGCAGACGCGCTCCTCGCGGAAAGACTCCAGCGCCGCATCCAGCGAGGGATGCACTTCTACGACAGAGTCCAGGTTGGTGAGGTCGAGCAACGTGCGGACCATGGGATTAGGTCCGGCACACTTCAGGCTCACGTTGCTGCCCTGGGCCCAGGTCTGCAGCAGGGCCAGTTCGCCAATGCCGGCGCTGTCCATCGCGGTCACGCCGCTCAGGTCGAGCACGAGCTTGCGCGCCTGCGGCAACACTTGTCCAACTACCTGCGACAACGCGGCCGCTTCATCGCGATACACGATGCGTCCCTGGCAGTGCACGATGATGACATCGCCACAATTACGGGTTTCAAGACTGAGTTTCAACTTCAACTCCTTGTGGTATTCGAAGGCAGCCGCAATTCCCGGCTGCGCGCCCATTTGCCAATTCATGTCCATTGGTTGCATGCTAGTAGATAGACGCGGGTGGATAGGTTTTGGCACCATGAATATCCGGTAAATTTTGATTCACTTGCGGTCCCGCAAGGCCGGCTGCGGCCGCACAAATTTTGTAAACTGGGACATCTTGGGCATCCGGTACACTGCATCTAACGGATTTCGTTGATTAAATTGCACTTTTTGCCGGCCTAGCCGCCGGGGAGGAATACTGCGTGTCGAAGACTGCTGCTTCGGTGCTGGCCGGGTTTTGTTTTCTTTTGTTCTCGATCCCCATGGCGGCACAATTTAACGGGCTTCTTCCCAATGGCAATGTGTACGTCGGCGCTTCCTACGGCCAACTCACCGATATTATCAACAAGCAGAGCTATAAGGGCTTTGACGCGTCGGTTGAGGCGCTGCCGTTCACGCGCTTTTCGCGGCTCGGAATTGTCATTGATGGCGGCGGCTACTATCGCCGGGGCTCGGAGAAAGTGACGCAATACTTCATCCTGGCGGGCCCGCGGATTTCTTTGAACTACGGAAAATGGCGGCCTTTCATTCAGGCGTTTGGCGGCATCCGGCACGTAAACTCCGTGGGATTCGTTTATAACCCAATCGCGGTCGACGTAGGCGGCGGCGCCGACTACAGGCTGCGCTTCAAAAGCTTTTCGTGGCGGTTCCAGGGCGACTACATTTACAGCCACTACGGAAGCGCTTACCAGAACGACTACCGGGCTTCCACGGGCCCGGTTTGGCGCTTCTGAGGACTGCTCCATTGCTGCAATCGTGTGGAGCGGGCACTCCTGCCCACTTGCCGGCTGCGCCTTGAACCTTGCGGGCAAGAGTGCCCGCACCACACGAACCCGCACCACAGTAAGTTTTCATCAACCAATTCCACGCGATCCGAATCTCTCTTTCAACGTCCAAAACTTTGTCGATCTGTACGGGTTCATGGATGCCAGGAAGGGGATTTTTTTCATGCTGAAAGCTGTTTGTCTTGGGGCCGCACTTTTCTTATTCGCTGGCTTAGCCAGCGCCCAAATTCCATCGGGAAATGTTTTTGTGGGTTTTTCGTACGAACGTACGAATTCCTCGGCGTCTGGCACTGAACTGGTCGGCTCGACTGTGACTGGTTCGAACCTGCATGGATGGGAAGCCTCCGCTGAAGGAAAATTTCTGCCGTTTGTCGGGATCGTGGGCGACGTAAGCGGCCACTACGGGTCGGAGAGTTTTGTGGAGTTAACGCCCAACGGGCCGCTCAACGTCAACGTGACCGGACATGAGCAGGAATATCTGGTGGGCCCGCGACTCTCGGTGCCGCTGGGAAAGTTCACGCCTTTTGCCGAGCTGATGGTCGGCGCGGCGCACATCCATACTGGCGGGACGATTCCCACGCCTTCGAACACTTCATTCGCGTACGCGGTTGGCGGAGGCTTGGATTATCGGCTGATTGGACCACTGGCCGCGCGGGTTGAGGGCGACTACCTGCGGACAGAGTTTTTCAATTCGACGCAGAACAATTTTCGGTTGGCGCTAGGCGCGGCGTTTCGGTTTTGAATTGTTGATTGCTGATTGATGATTGCTTGCCGAGTTAGCATTTCAATCAACAATCAGAAATCAACAATCAACAATGGTTTTCTAGGCTCGCTTCGCTCCGTCCGCTTCCGATGCCCAATACTTGTGATCGCGCAAGAAATATTTTTCGTTCCAGTAATTCATCGCGGTCCACAGGAATAGCCAGCCTACGCGCAGGTGTCCCATCTTTTTGAAGCGGCGATTGGTGGTGTAGACGCCGCCGCGCACAATCGCGAATCGTTTGCGCTCGACTTGCTGGCTCAGGCGGTAATCTTCGGCGAATAAAATCTGTTCGTGAAATCCGCCCAGTTCCCAGAATTTCTTGCGGTCGAACAGCATGAACATTCCCGTGGCGAAAGGACGGTGCAGGTACGAGAGGTACTGAAAAAAATCGTTGCCCATGTAGAAGGCCTTGTCGAGCCAACTGCCTTCCGCACACAAAATGTTGGTGGTGATGCAGTGCAGTTCCTTGCCCTTGGCCATTTCCACACAGCGCCGCACCAGGGAGCGGTCGGCGAGTTCGATGTCGGCATCCAGAAACAGCACGTAGGGAGTGTCGGCCTGGGCGGCGCCCAGGTTGCGTCCCACCGACGGCATGCCGCCGCGAATCACGCTCACGTTCAGGCGGTCGCGAAAGCCGAGCACGACCTCCGGCGTGCCGTCGGTCGAGTTCGCGTCAGCGACTAAGACTCTCGTACTCGACATCTTCGAGTAATCCTGATTCGTCAGCGAGGTCAGCAAACGCGGAATCAGCTTCGCCTCGTTCTTCGCCGGAATCACGATCGTCAGTTCGTTCGCGATCCTGCCCGTCGTAGTCATGCTCATTGAGCTCGTGCTCGCCGGATCTGATGCTCGTGGCAGTCATTGTTGTCGTAGACATGCTTGCTGATACTCATGGATTTCGACCCCCTGTTCGTCGATCGTCAGGTAAGTAAGCCGCGAATCGACCCACCCGCCGGAGTTGTAGTAATGAATTCCGTTCTGCTCCACGTGAGTTGCTTCGTGAGTATGCCCGCAGAAAATTCGATCCGCGCCATGCTGTGCAGCGTAGGAAAGCGCGCCGGTCGCCACTTTCGGCGACATCCGCAGCCAGCGTGTGTTTAGCCGGTCGATCAGCCGCGCGATCGGCTTCCGTTTTAAATCCATCTTCTGCAACCGCAGATACAGCGAAGTGCCCCACCGGCTGAGCCGCACCCGGTTGACCTGGAAGCCGTCGAACTGGTGGCCGTGAATCGCAAGATGCTTCAGCCCGCAGTGTTGCCACGCGTACTGCTGGTAGACGCGAACCCCGACCAGGTGCGACATGATGTTGGCGAGGCCGTGATCGTGATTGCCCTCCACCCACACGACTTCGATGTTGCGCTTGGGATTCGACAGCTTGCGAATGTAGCCCAGAAACTTCCAGTGATCTTTGGTGAGGCGGGCGAAGTTAAGGTCGGCAAAAATGTCGCCCAGCAGAATCAGGCGCTGGAAGCGATTCTGCTTGAGCACGCGCGTAGCCTCGCGCGCGTGACTGGTCTCTGCACCCAGGTGCAGGTCGGAAAGGATCAGCGTGTTGTGCACGGGCAGATCCATACTCCGGTTGTAGCTGGGGAATGTTACGGGGTGATGAACGTTGCATCAATTTTGGTGCATAGGTAACTGCGGAAGTAACCGTGGCTTAGCGCGAAGCCAAGCCACGGAATCCCTCCTACCTCGCGTTACTGAGGCGGCCGCGCCGCACCGCTGCCATTGCCCTGAATATCAGGGTGTGGCTGCTGTTCGAGTTCGTCGAGTTTCTTTTTCTGCTCAGCATTCAATAAAGGACGGGCTTGCTTCTCCGCCTTGTCGTGGATGCTCTTCATTTTGTCGTGGCGGGCCTGGTCCGACAGGGTAGTGTCGCGCATGACATTCTGCGACTCGTCTTGCATTCGCTGCAGGATCGGCCTGAATTTGGCCTGCTGCTCGGCGGTCAGGTCGAGCTTCTCGCTCAGCGCTTTCAGGTGTTGGTCGACCGTCGGCATTCCAGCTGGCGTGCCGCTTTGCCTTTGACCTTGCTCATCACCATGAGTTTGAGCGGCGACGGTCTGTTGCATCAGTAACGTCAGCGAAACCATTAACGTGGCGCCAATCGCGAGCGAACGAAAGTGATTCATCAAGTTTCTCCTTTATCGCAGCGGTTTGTCTTATGATTCGCAATGTAGCAATCGCAGGGCGTCAAGTCGAGATGAGTTTCGCGTTGTTGAACAAAGGGGCCGTCGATGTCCAGGAATGAGCGATCCAAAATGGCGAACCTTTCGACGCAGGGTCAGATAAAGCGAAAACCGGATAAGCGCTCCCGGCGCACACACGATCGGCTTGGCATGGCGCTGTTGGAGTTGATGGTGGAGAAGCCTATGGATGAGGTCACGGTGCAGGAGGTGCTGGATCGCGCGTCGGTGGGACGTTCCACTTTTTATCTTCACTTCCGCGACAAGAATGACCTGCTGCTCAGCCAGTTGGAAATGTTTCTCGCGACGATGAGCAACATGCTCAGCCTGCGCAATGAGAAGTCGCACCGAGTTGTCCCTGTGGAAGAAATGTTCGCGCACATCGGCGGCCAGAATAAGATATGGCGCGCGCTCGTCGACTGCGGCCGCATGCAGGATTTTCTCGATCTCGCGCAAGGCTACTTTGCCAGAGGGATCGAGCGGCGACTCAAAGAATCCACTCGAGTGCCAAAGCTGCCGCAGCCGGAAGTAGCTGCTCATGCCGTGGCGCTCGCAGGAAGTTTGCTGTCGCTGCTGCGATGGTGGATCGATCGCGGCGCGAAAGAGTCGCCTCGTGACCTGGACAAACTATTTCATCGGATGGTGTGGAACGGCCTGAGTTGATCATGTGGCCAGCTTACCGCCGTCGGCCTCCGACTGAACTGAAGTTCGCTGATGGCCGCAGCTCCGACTTTGCCTTCTCAACTTCCATCTGCGAAACTGGCCGTTACTCCTCAACACTGAGAACTGAGAACCGAGAACTGAGAACTGCCGCATGGGCCGCATTCACGTACTCTCCGAGACCGTTGCCAACCAGATCGCCGCCGGCGAGGTGGTGGAGCGGCCTGCGTCGGTGGTGAAGGAGATGCTGGAAAACTCGCTCGATGCCGGGGCTACGCGCATCAAGATCAGCGTGGAGGCGGGCGGCAAGAAACTGATTCAGATTACCGACAACGGATGCGGCATGGTGCGCGACGACGCCATGCTGGCCTTCGAGCGCCACGCGACTTCGAAGATCAAGAATGCCGAAGACCTGCTGAGCGTGGCCACGCTGGGATTTCGCGGCGAGGCACTGCCCTCGATTGCGTCGGTCTCGCGCCTGCGGCTGGAAACTCGGGCCGAGGAAGAAGCGGCGGGGACGGTCATCGAAATCAATGGCGGAAAAATTGCCCGCGTAGAAGAGGCTGGACTGCCGCTGGGAACTTCGATTACGGTGCGCGATCTTTTCTTCAATACTCCCGCGCGCAAGAAATTTCTCAAGGCCGAGTCGACGGAGTTGTCGCACATCGCGTCGCTGGTCACGCACTATGCGCTGGCGCATCCCGAAAAACATTTCGAGTTGCACTCGGCGACCAATGCCATGCTGGTGGCGCCTCCGGTGGCTGGATACAGCGAGCGCGTTTATCAGGTCTTTGGCAAGGAGACGCTGGACCAGTTGATTCCCGTGGCCTCGCGGCAGGCGCTGGAGCGCGTGGGATTGCCGCAGCCTCCGCCGTGGCGGCGCAAGCAAGAAGAAGACGAGGGCGAGCCGCAAGAATCGAAAGATCCGGGCGAGATGCGGATTCACGGCTTCGTGTCGAAGCCCGAGATCCAGAAGCTGAACCGCAATTCGATTTTCGTCTTCGTCAACGGACGACTGATTCGCGACCGCCTGGTGCAGCACGCGCTCACCGAGGCTTACCGCAACATTATTCCACCGACGGTTTATCCGGTGGTGCTGCTGTTTCTGGAGATGCCGGCCGGCGAGGTCGATGTGAATGTGCATCCTTCGAAGACGGAAGTTCGGTTCCGGCAGCAGAGCGTGATGCATGACTTTGTCCGCGACTCGGTGCGAGCCGCGCTGATGAAGGCGCGCCCGGTGCCGCAGTTCATGACCGAGATTCGCGCCCACGCGACCGCGAGCACATCGCTCACGCCAGGCGCGCTGACTCCGGGCGCGAGTTGGGAACCATCGAGCGACGGAGCGCTTCCAACTTCCGCCGTAAGCATTCCGGAAGGCGGATGGCGGGAGCCGGAAGTTTCCGGAGGATTCGCGTTGCAGGCGCCCGTGCCACCGCCGGTTTCGGCGCGATTCCAGTTCGAAGGCGGAATTGCGGTCGAGGCGAACGCGGCGGTCTCGTTGGCGCGCGAAGTCTGAAGACGGTCCCAGACCATGGCTGCGCTCCCGGCGCTCGATGTCGAGCGAAGAGGAGCCGACGCTCTCGTCGCTGGGCACGCTGAAGCCGCTCGGGCAGATTCGCAATTCGTTCATCCTGGCGGTGAACGAAGATGGTTTGTGGATTGTGGATCAGCACGTCGCTCACGAGCGCGTGCTGTTCGAGCGCATGCTCAAACAGCGCGCCGCGCAGAAAGTGGAAAGCCAGCGATTGCTGATGCCGATCGTGCTGGAGTTGTCTCCCGCGCAGCAGGCGGTGTTCAGCGAAATCTCCGACGAGTTGCAGCACAACGGATTTGAGGCCGAGCCCTTCGGCGCGCGCAGCGTGGCGGTCAAAGTCGCGCCGGCGGGAGTAGAGGCGTCCGCGGTCGAAAATATGCTGCACGAATTGCTCGACCAGTTTTCCCGCGAAGAGCAGTCGCTGAATCTGGAAAAGATTCGCGCCCGCATCGCCGCCTCGATCGCATGCCACGCCGCCATCAAAGTGAACATGCCGCTCGAACAAAATAAAATGGAGTGGCTGCTCGCAGAACTGGCGAAAACCGACCACCCCATGTCGTGCCCGCACGGCAGGCCGGTGGTGCTGAGGTATTCTGTGAAGGACATTCAGAAGGCGTTTAAGAGAATCTAGCTATAGCTGTCACGGTAAGACCGGTTTGTTTTGCTGAAGCTGACAGCTGATAGCTACGCTTCTATGACTGATCTCGAACTACAACAACTGCGGCGCGAGAAGTGGCGACTGGAGGGCAAGGCCATCCGGACGATCGAGCAGGCGCGCGTCTTTCTGGAGGAGGTCGGCTTCTGCCTGATGTATCCCAAGCGGCCGGCGCTGCTGGTGCCGACTTTCATTGGCGCGTTTGTTGGATCGGACGAGCGCTTGCCGGGATGGCAGCATGCGTTCAAGGATCCGCGGGCAGCGGAGGCCACGGAACTGATGGTGCGGTTGCTGCGCGAGCGCGCGGCGTTCGAGGCCAATCTGTTCGAAGAGAACAACGGATTTCTCATCGCAGCCTCAGTGTTTCCGTATTTTTATGCGCTCATGGGCGAGCGGAATCCGAAGCTGGCGCCGAAAGCCGGGTTCACGGTCTCCGTATTCTGCACTCGCGTGCGACGCGTTTGAATTGATCACGCGCGATGGTCCGATCTCGAAACAGAAAATGCAGGAAGTGCTGGGCGGCAGCGTGTCGTTCCCCGCACTCGACGACGCGCTGGGTGAGTTGTGGTCGAAGCTGCGCATTACGCGCGTGGACTACAAACCCAGCGAGGGCTCGGTGTGGGACGTGCTGTATCGCTGGGCGCCGGACGCGGTGAAAGAGGGCGTTGGCTTGTCGGTGCAGGAGGCGCTGACGGCGCTGCATCTCGAAATATCTGGACTCGGTGATCGCGATCGAGCAGGCTGACCTGGAAATTTTCTTTGGAAACTTCGTCGCGCGGTCGAAGGTGAAAGATGCAGTCAACGCGCTGCTGGCAGCGCGCGAGTTGAGCTTCGTGCACGTGAGCGGACGATCGATGCTGCAGATCACGCCGGAGAAAGTTGCGGTAGTCCCCGGGGCGCAGCCCGTAGTGGTCGCCCCGGCAAGGGCACGCCGCCTGGCAGCTGAACGACGACCACGGGGGCTGAAGCCCGGCGGCGACTCTCGCTTTACGCGGCGCTGAAGCGCCGCTCTTCCACGGTGGCGCTTTCTGCGGCGGAACTCGTCCTCAGTTGGCGCGCTTCCGAGGTGGCGCTATTGAACCATGTCGGTTGATTCAAATCTGAAACTCTATCGCGGGCGGCTTGCGCCTTCGCCTACTGGGCTGCTGCATCTCGGCCATGCGCGCACGTTTTGGATGGCGGCGCAGCGCGCGGCGGAGCGTGGCGGGCAGTTGATTTTGCGCAATGAAGATTTGGATGCGCAGCGGTGCCGGCCGGAGTTCGTGCAGGCTATGATGGAAGATTTGCGCTGGCTCGGAATCGAGTGGACTGAGGGACCGGATCGCGGAGGGCCGGTTGGTCCTTACACGCAAAGCGAGCGGCGCGGAGTTTTATCTGGAGGCGTGGAAGAAGCTGCGCGACGCGGGAATGATTTATCCGTGTACGTGCTCGCGAAAGGATGTGGCGCAGGCGGCGGGGGCTCCGAATGATTTGGATGATGAGCCGGTTTATTCGGGACGATGCCGGCCGCGGCAACGCATCGGAGCTTCGCTCCGCAGGCGGATCGAAAACCCGGCCTCACACGAGCCATGTGGCGACAGTCGCCTCGGCTGTCCCGCGAAGCCTGCCCTGAGCGGAGTCGAAGGCGGAGCCGAGGAAGCCTCGATCCCGCCGGGGTGAACTGGCGATTTCGAGTGCCTGATGGCGAGGAAATTTGTTTTACCGATCTTCATCTGGGGCCGCAGCGCATGGTTGCTGGGCGCGATTTCGGAGACTTCATTGTGTGGCGGCGTGACGACGTGCCGGCCTATCAGCTGGCCGTGGTCGTCGACGATGCGGCGATGGGGATCACGGAAGTGGTGCGCGGCGCGGATCTGCTGAAGTCGACGGCGCGGCAGATTCTTCTGTATCGGGCGCTGGGATTGCCGGTGCCGGATTATTATCACTGCGATCTGGTGCGCGACGCGAACGGCGTGCGGCTGGCGAAGCGGCATGATTCGTTGAGCATTCGGAAGCTGCGGGAATTGGGATGGACGGCCGGAGCAGGTGCGGTCGGGGCGGCAGGAATGATTCTGCTCAGAGGGGCGAGAAGGGCGTCTTTATTGTCGGCAGGAAGCGCAACCACACGGCTGAAGCCGCTAACGTTTCTGACCCTTTGCGGCACGGCCAAAGCCGTGCCCTTTCACCGCGTGTACAATCTTTAACTTCGCATGCCGGACGCGGAACATACCTCACTGGGAACATGACTGACACGGGAAAAGATCAGCCTTCACGCAAATTAACCATTGCCATTGACGGGCCGGCGGGCGCGGGCAAGAGCACCATTGCTTCGCGGCTGGCGCGGAAGTTGGGCTACGTGAACCTGGAGAGCGGCGCGATGTATCGCGCGCTGGCGCTGAAAGCGATCGAGCACGACGCCTCGTTCGACGATGAAGCGGCGCTGCTGAAACTGGCGCAGGAGGCGCGCATTCAACTGGAGCCGACGATTGGCGGAAATCGCACCTTGCTCGACGGGCACGACGTTTCGTCGCGCATTCGCGAGCGCGATGTGTCGGAGGCGGCGTCGCGCGTCTCGGTGCATCCCAAGGTGCGGGAGTGGATGGTGGCTCGTCAGCGGGAGATGGGCGCGGGCGGCGGCGTGGTGATGGAAGGCCGCGACATCGGGACGAAGGTTTTCCCGGACGCCGACTTGAAGATTTTTCTGGACGCCGATCCGGTCGTGCGCGAGCAGCGACGCATGGCGCAGCAGAAGATCAAAGGAGATGTGGCCGCGAACGTGGCGGCGGAATTGCGCGAGCGCGACCGGCGCGATCGCACGCGGGCCGCGTCTCCGCTGGTGGCCGCGCAGGATGCGGTGGTGATTAATTCTTCAGGCATGAGCGAGGATGAGGTGCTGGCGCAGGTGGAGGCGTTGGTCATGAGAGGCGGGGGCACTAACGCGCTCCGCAGTATTTTCGGCAGCAGACATGGGTGCCGCTCGGCTTCGCTTCACGGGACAGCCGAGGCGGCTGTCTCTACATGGCCATGTTGGGATTCGCGCTTTTTTGAAACTTTGAAACCTTCACACCTTGAAACTTTGCCCTCTTCAGTTTTCCGTCGGTTCCACTTTACCTTGGGCGGCGGGCAAAGCCTTGCCCGGCTTTGGCGGCTCTGGCGGTTTGGGCGGCTGCGAGCTGGCTTTGCGAATTTCGATGCCGTCGTGCTCGTTGTTGAGCACGATGTGCGACGAGCCGTTGCCGACGCTGCCGGTGGCTTTGGTTTCGTGCTCGATCGTTGTTCACTTTCAGTTCGGGAAAGTCCGACTGAATTTCGCCGTCGCGCGTGTGTGCATCGAGGCGGAACGCCGCCTTGTCGGGCAAGCTCAGCTGGATGTCGCCGTTGCGGTTGTCGATCTGCATGTTGCCCACCGTGCGCATTCCGACTTCAATCGCGCCATTGTCGTTCTGCACCCGAACGTCTCCTGAGACCTGTTCCAGCCGGATATTTTTCGAGCGCGTCGTCAGGTGCAGCGGACCGGTAATCTGCTCGGCGTGCAGTTCGTCGGAGTCCAGATCGAGGGTCCCCTCGATGCGCGAGAATTCCATGTCGGTGCGCGATGACTTGAAGGTCACAGTCTTGGTGATGCGCGCCAGCTTGACGCTCTCCTGAAATTCGCCGTCGAGTTGAACGGCGCCCTTTACGTCGGCGACCGAGACTTCGTTGACCCGGCCTTCGACGTGCACATCGCCGGTGATCTGCTCGATTTTGACCGAGCCCTTTTCCTGGTTGACTTTCACGTTGCCGTTTACATCTTCGACATTGGTGTCGGAGTGCTGGGCGGAGATGTCGACGTTGCCATCGCGGCCGGAAAGGTTCACATCGCCGCGGCGGGAAACGATCGTGACCTGAGCCTTCCGCGGCACCGAAATGTCGAGATCGGTATCACGGCATGATCTCCCGCGGCCTCGGCCTTGGCGTCGAGCGTTACCAGGCCGCCGATCACGGTGATGGTGGGCTTGGTCTCGCTGTTGTACTTATCGGCGTCGTTCTGATTGTCGGCGCCCACGCGCTTGCGCACGACAACGGTGATCTTGTTGTCGTCGGACGGGTGCACGCTGACTGCGCCATGCGAGTCGATGACCTTCAGGCTCGCGCCGGCGGGATAGTCCTGCTCGAGATGATCGTTGTAGTTGTAGCTCTGGCCGAAGATGTCGCTGAAGTCATCGTTATCCAAGTTGAACTGATCGCGCAGGCCCGACCAGTTGACGTGCTCGAGCTGGGTTGCTATCAGGCCGAAGACGACGATCATGACGACCAGGACGACGCCTCCGCCGCCGATGCCCGAGGCGCGAGAGCCTTCGCGCTGCGCGCGCAGATGCTCGATCAGTTTGATCACACCCCACAGGATGAGCAGCGCCGGCCAGTAGTTGGCGAACAGGTGGGCCAGCCTGCCAATGGACAGCAGATGCATGGTCGCCATCAGGAAGACCGTGCCGAGGATGATCAGCACGAACGGTCCGGCAAACGAGCGGCGACGATGTGGCGGCAAAGGAGCGACTGGCGGAAGTCCTGGAGTGATGACTGGGTTAGACATTTTTCACCTCCCCAGAGGAGGCGGTCTGCTCGGGATCTGCCGGAGACGGCGGCTGCACCACGGGCGGTGAACCCCCAGGTGGAACATAGGGCGGCGTGGACGGTGGCAGAGGCCCAACGTGTCCGTTGGACGAAGCGTTGCTCTGCAATAGCTTGACCACTCCGATGACCAGCAGAATGGCGGGCCAGGTTCTGCCGAAGCCAATCCGCGAAGTGCTGTCGAGCAGGAAGAGCACGCCCAGAGTGACCAGGATCGCCGGGAACCATGAGTCTGCGGGTGCGGCAGTGGTCGCACTGGCACGCCGATTGCGCCTCCAATCAGGCCCCATTGCTTGGCGAAGAGCCACACGCCGAGAAAGATCAGGATGAGCGGCCAAAAACGATCCAGACCGAACTCAAAGATCCCGGCAGTGTGCAAAAGGAAGAGCACGCCCAAGCCGATGAGAACGGCGGCTCCAGCGGGAACCTTGGTGCCTTCGAATTTTTCGCCGGCGCCAAAGGTGGACGCCAGACCGAACGGATCGGGAGCAGGTTCGCCCATCTGGATTGCCTTGGCGCTGCGCACTGCGTCGATGATCTGGTAGACGTAGAAAAATCCGATGAGGATTCCGAGTACTGTGATCACATACCAGGGAAGATCGGAACTCACGCCGAGGATCAGCAGCACCATGATGACCAGGTGCGACAATCCTTTGGCGTACTGGCCGGTGTAAACGGCGCCGACGCCGATGGGAAAGAATCCGGCGAGAATTCCAGCGACGGCGGGATTCGGGCCAGTGTTCAGCGGAGGCCGCGGCCCCCGGAGGAAGCGGATCCCAAAGGTTGGTAGACGGCTTGCGCAGGCGGAACAAATCCCGCAGCCGGAGCGGCGACCGTGCCCTCCATGCGTGCGGCCAGGCACGATTCGCAGTAAATCACTCCGCGGACGTCGCGGGTGCATTGGTTACAAAGTGGCTTGCCGCAAGTGCGGCAGAAGGCCACTGCAGCAGTATCGCTGTGTGTGGCGCAGTTCATACGAACCTCCTGTACGTGGTCACCGACACTACAGGCAGATCGCGAAAAGATGGCGATGGACCCAGAGGAGCGCTGGCCAGAATGAGATGGCTATCCGTCTGGCTGTAGTTGCGCTCCTGCTTCTGCTCGGGCTGTTGTGTTGTGTCGTTCTTGTCGTCCTTGGGTTTCGCCGGTCGAGACGTGGAGGACCGGGCTCGGCGGGCGCGACGTTGCGCTTGATTTCGCGCACGCGCGACTCGACTTCGTAAACGATCCGCACATTCTCGTAGTAGCGCACGACGCGCGCCTGCGTGGTGTAGTACGTGTGCCGGATCGCCGATGGCCGCAAGCTGATCTGGCGCAGGTCGGCGGGTTTTACCCCGGCGACGGTCAGGCCCACCGACAGCGCGAAGAACGCCATGCCGAATGACATGGCAAAGCGCGGCTGGCGGACCGTGGCCCAGATCGGCTCGAGCAGCGAGGCCTGTACATGCTCCCACCAGGAAATTCGGGGCTGGGCAGAGCGTACGGTGTCTCGCAGGCGTTGGGTGTCAACGCCCGTTGTGGATGCCAGGATGTTGTTGACCAGGCTGGCTGGAGGCTCCACCTCCGTGAGACCCTTCAGCCAGTTGCGGCCCGCCTCAGCTTCGGCGAGCAGCGGACCGCACGCCTTGCAACTCCGGGCGTGGGCCTGGAAGCGGTCGAGTCCCGACCCGCTCAGGACGCCGTCGAGGGCGTCCGACAGCAGCAGGTCGAACTCGTTACACTGCATTCCGTTACTGGTGTGGTCTGGCATCACATCACCTGCCTATAGGTACGTTGTAAGCAGGCGTGCAAGTTCCGCTCGCCCTCTATTTATTCGTGATTTCACGGTACCCTCCGGAACCTTCAAAACGGTGGCAATTTCACGGTAGTCCATATCCTGTAAGTCCCTTAGAATCACTGCTTCCCGAAGCTCGGGCGAAAGCTTGGCCAGGGCCGCGTGGACGGTCTCGCCGACCTCCCGGCTGCGTACGCGGGCGTCGGGCGGAGCCGATTGGTCAGGAATTTGCTCACTGAGCGGCTGAGCGTCCTCATGTTCGGAGGCAGCGGTGTCCATGGAGTCGGTCATCCGGTCCTGCTTGGTCTTGCGGAAATGGTCGACCAGCAGGTTGCGGGTGATGGTCGTCACCCAGGTGACGAACGCGCCCTTGGTGTGGTCATAGCTCGACAGGGTGCGGTACATCTTGATGAAGACTTCCTGGGTGAGGTCCTGGGCGTCGTCGCGCCGATCCGGCGAAGCGGTAGCAGATGTTGTAGATGCGCCGGTTGTAGGTTTGCACGATTTCCTCCCAGGCGGCGGCGTCGCCGGCGATACAGCGCCGGACCAGCATCGCGACGACCTGGACGTCTTCCACTTGTACTCCCCGGAAATCTGCTTACAACCCTGAGACTTCGGCCTGGAGGATCCAATTACTGGAGAGACTCTTCCAAGCGCTACCCACAAGACAGTACGTCGATTGTGGGCGATTGAAGTTCGCGGCTATGGAATCATGATTGCGAAACAGGGCATTGTAGCAGCGCGGCCACTGGGTTGAGGCGTGTCGGTTTTGGTTAGGCGAATCGCGTAGCGATAGCCGCCTCGGCTGTCAGGCCGTGATGTTGCAAGGCAGTTGGAAAAGTCCCACCAACATAAACAGTATCCGGAGTTGGAGTCTCGTCACTCCGGCATGGTAACCCCCGAGAAGCGGGCGCATGCCTCGATCAGCATTTCCTGGCGTTCGGGCTCGCGCGTGTCCGCCTTCGGAGAACGTAGCCTCATGTGATAGAAGTATTCCCCCGTGACTTTGGCGGCGGCATCTTCGCTCACCGCGAGCCAGACTTGGGTGCGATGGCCTTCGTCCAGATTGTCGGTGGCGCCGGCGCCTCCCATTTTTGTGGCCACCCATCCCGGTTCTAGAGCATTGGAGAAAACACCCGGCCACCGGCGCGCCATCGCAAACGCCAGAAGCACATCATGAAATTTCGTATCCGAGTAAGCCTGCTGGCCCTGCCACGGGCGCTCCTTCCAGGCAAGATCGTTCAGGCTGGGATCGCCATTCCGGTGCAGGCCTGAACTCAAGTAGACCAGGCGCTTCGGCCGCTGGATCAGCGCGGTCAAAATATAGGGCGCGAGCGTGTTGACGGCAAAAACATGAGGCAAGCCATCTGCGGTCGGAATACGGCGAGGTTCACGGTAACCGACGCCGGCATTGTGGATGACTGCATCGAAGGCGCCAAGCTTGTTGACCTGTTCTGCGACTCCACGAGTTTCAGCAATGCTCGACAGGTCTCCGATGACCACGGTCTTGGCCTGCGGAACCGCGGCCATCGCGTCTTTTCCGCGCTTTTCGTTGCGGGCATGCAGCACGACACTGTGCCCCTGTTCGATTAAGAGTTCGGCAGCCATTCGGCCTAGCCCGTCGGAAGAACCCGTAATAAATACTCGTGACATGAATGATTGCCTCCCGCGCTGCAGCGCGTATGTAAACGATGCGAAATGGAGTCGCAAGGATGCGGAAATGCGGACGTGAGCGGAAAGGATTGCTTATTCGCTGGTGAAGTAATCCACCGTCACCGGATTTTCGAACAGCGAATAATCGCGCGTGACCACGGTGATGCCGCTTTCGGTGACGAAATAGCGCTGGCGGTCGGCCTCGGCGTCGTAGCCGATGGTGGTGCCCTCGGGGATGTGCACGTCGCGGTCGAGGATCGCTTTGCGGATGCGGCAGTGGCGGCCGACGCTGACGTGCGAGAACAGGATGCTGTCGTCGACTTCGGTGTAGGAGTTGACGCGCACGTCGGGCGAGAGGATGGAATTCTTCACGATGCCGCCGGAGACGATGCATCCGTTGGAGACGATGGAATCGAGCGCGGTGCCGGTGCGGCCCGGATTCGGCGAACACGAATTTCGCCGGCGGATACTGGCGCTGGTGCGTGCGGATCGGCCAGCGCTCGTCGTAAAGATTGAAGATCGGCGAGACCGAAACGATGTCCATGTTGGCTTCGTAGTAGGCTTCGAGCGTGCCCACGTCGCGCCAGTAGAGAGCTTCCTTCTTGTTTTCGTCGACGAAGTCGTAGGCGTAGACGCGGTAGTCGTCGACCATCTTGGGCAGGATGTCTTTGCCGAAGTCGTGGCTCGATTGCGGATTCTCGGCGTCCTTGAGCAACACCGGAATCAGCACGTCGGCGTTGAACAGATAAATGCCCATCGAAGCCGGCGACCTTGTCGCGGATTGAGGGCGAGCGCAGCGTCGGTGGTTTTCGGTTTCTCCTCGAAGCCCTTGATGCGGCCGTCTTTGTCGACGTCGACCACGCCGAAACGGAATGTCTCTTCGGGATCGATCTGGATGGTCGCCAGCGTGATGTCGGCGGCCGAGTCCTGATGCTGCTTCATCATCTTGCCGTAATCCATCTTGTAGATGTGGTCGCCGGAAAGAATGAGCACATGCTTGGGCTGCTCGGAGCCGATGGAATAAATGTTCTGGTAAACCGCGTCGGCCGTGCCCTGGTACCACTGGTCGCTCACCCGCTTCATGGGCGGCAGGACTTCGACGAATTCGCCGACTTCGCGGCCCAGAATGTTCCAGCCTTCGCGGATGTGGCGGTTGAGCGAGAGCGCTTTGTACTGCGTGAGGATGTAGACGCGGCGCAGGTCGGAGTTCAGGCAATTGGAAAGCGTGATGTCGATGATGCGGTAGATGCCGCCGAAGGTGACGGCGGGCTTGGCGCGGTCGCGAGTGAGAGGATAGAGCCGTTCCCCAGCGCCGCCTGCCAAGAGAACCCCGAGCGTGTCTTTCATTACTGCCCTCAGATTCCGTTCCGGCTGTTGTTACCGGAATCTTGCCTTCCGCACGGCAGATGCGAAAAGAAAACAGTAGATGTTAGCACAGGCGCGGAGGGTTGCTAACGCGCGCGCAATCTGGGATGACGATTCGCTCCACTCAAAATCATTACCACGAAGGACACGATGTCACACGAAGGAAAAACAGCCTTCGTGAACCTTGTGTCCGGTGGCCTGTGATTTCTGGCTTTTAAGCGAATGGCAAGCTATTTCCCTTTGTCGGGGTCGTGCTTGTCTTCGTCGATCTTGATGCGCAGCGATTTCAGGAACTTCAGGTCCTGATCGTTGATTTTGAATTCGGGATTGGTCGACAACGTAGTGACCAGGGAGGTCTTGTCCGACGATTTTTCGCCCTGCTTGCTGACGCCAATGGTGGCTTCAAGCACCAGGAAAATGTCGTATCCGCCCTCTTTGATGCGGGAGACAACTTCAGAGATCTGCTCGGAATCGGACAGAGATTCGTTGATGGCGTCGCCGAGCTCTTTCATGAGTTGCTTGAGTTGTGGATCCACTGAGTCCCCCTGGGACGAAATCGCCAGCCTAAGCCGTTAGATGCCATCGGCGCGCGGAACGGTTCGCTGCGTCCTGGCGCTGCGTCATTGTAGCGCCGAAGGCTGTTAAAATCGAGGCCGTGAGCAAAGTTTCCACGTTACGCAAGTTGGGGGCGGTGGCCCGCGTGGCCGGGCAGCAGGCGGGACGCAGCCGCACCTTCAGCGCCGTGATGAGCGGCGTCCGCACGACAGGTCGATCCTTCGGGCGCGCCGCTCCACCAGTTGTGGCTGGAAGTGACCGGGCTTATTTTCCTGATCTTGGCCCTGGCTTTGGCAGCGCCGCGTTGTAAGGAATACGAAAAGTACCATGCCGGAAGGCGCGGGCAGCAGCCGTTTCGCGATTGCAGTTTGCTGCACAGTGACCTTTGCCTGGTTTGGCCTGAGTTCGTTCTGGAGGGCGCGGCGAAAAAGCCAGCGTTCGCAAGATGAATTTCGTCAGCACTGGGATGACGCGACGGTTCTACACGGATGAGTTTCGAGTGACGCCATGACTGAAAAGCTGAAGCGCCCGCCCGGAACCAAGCCGAGATCGAAACTTCCTCCCACATCGCGGTAAATCCGCTCTACACCCCTGCCGATCTCAAAGGCTCGGACTACGAAACGCGAAGTCGGCTATCCCGGGGAATATCCCTTCACCCGCGGCGTGCAGGCCACCATGTACCGCGGCCGGCTCTGGACCATGCGGCAGTACGCCGGCATGGGCGACGCCGAGGAATCGAACAAGCGCTACAAGTATCTGCTGGCGAATGGGACCACGGGACTCTCCGTCGCGTTCGATTTGCCGACGCAGATCGGGCTCGATTCCGACCATCCGCTGGCGGCGGGCGAAGTCGGCAAGGTCGGAGTCGCGATCGATTCCATCGAAGACATGCAGCGGCTGTTCGACGGCATCGACCTGACGAAGATTTCTACATCGATGACCATCAATGCGACGGCGTCGATCCTGCTGGCGCTGTATGTCGCGGTGGCGCGGCGGCAGGGCGCGCGACATCCGCAAGCTCTCGGGCACGGTGCAGAACGATGTGCTGAAGGAATACATCGCGCGCGGGACTTACATTTATCCGCCGCAGCAGGCGATGCGCATCATCACCGACATGTTTGCCTGGGCGAACGAGAACGTGCCCGAGTGGAACACGATTTCGATCTCCGGCTACCACATGCGCGAGGCGGGATCGACGGCGGTGCAGGAAGTCGCGTTCACGCTGGGCAATGGCATGGCCTACGTGGAGGCGGCGATCAAGGCCGGACTGGATGTGGACAAGTTCGCGCCGCGGCTTTCTTTCTTCTTCAACGCGCACAACAATTTTCTGGAAGAGGTGGCGAAGTTCCGCGCCGCGCGGCGCATGTGGGCGCGCATCATGCGCGAACATTTCAAGGCGAAGAATCCGCAGTCGTGGATGTTGCGCTTCCATACGCAGACGGCCGGATCGACGCTGACCGCGCAGCAACCGGAGAACAATATCGTGCGCACCGCGATTCAGGCCATGGCGGCGGTGCTGGGCGGAACGCAGTCGCTGCACACCAATTCCTACGACGAAGCGCTGGCGCTGCCCACCGAGCAGGCGGCGCGCATCGCGCTGCGCACGCAGCAGGTCATTGCCTACGAATCGGGCGCGCCGCAGACCATCGATCCGCTGGCCGGATCGTATTACATCGAGTCGCTGACCAACGAGATCGAGAAGCGCGCCGCGGAATATCTGGGCAAGATCGAAGTGCATCGGCGGAATGCTGAAGGCGATCGAGCGCGGATTCGTGCAGCAGGAAATTCAGAATGCCGCTTACGAATATCAGCAGGCGGTCGATCAGCAGCGAGGCGATCGTGGTCGGCGTGAACCGCTTCGAGGTCGAACGAAGAAAAGCCGATCCCGATTCAGCGCATCGATCCCGCGCTGGAACCCAAGCAGGTCGAGCGCTTGCGCGCGTTGCGAGCGCAGGCGTGATGCGGGTCCGTGGAAGGCAGCGCTCGCGGGCGTGGAAGATGCGGCGCGCTCGGGCGCGAATGTCATGCCGCGCATTCTGACCGCGGTCGAAGCCTGCGCGACGGTAGGAGAAATTTCGGACGCCATGCGGCGCGTGTTTGGGGAGTACAAGGAAGCGGTCGTGATCTGAGACTGCTGAGTGTGCGTGGAGCGGGCGCTCTCGCGCCGCTGCTTCTGCGCCGACACCCTACGCCGGTTGCGCCTGCATATCTGTGACCGCTGACTCCAGATGAGCCAGCGTCTCCTGCACCGTCAGCGAATACATTTCGCTGCCCCAGTCCTTCGCCCGCCTCGAGCGCGCTTTTTAAATAATGCCCGGCAATCTCCACGGCCAGCGAATCGGTGATGGCCTTGCCGGTGCGCTTCTTATATTCCACCCATGCCGGATGCGGCAGCGCCACCCAAACCGTGCGTCCGTCGACCAGGAATTTGATGTCGACCGCGTCGGCGTGCCGCGTGGCAATGGCGACGATCATGGCTTGATATACGCAATGCACCTGTTTCTTAGTCCAGCGATCGGTGGCGGTGAAGTCGGCAAACATGCATAAAACTATAGCGGAGTGCCGGCAACTCCGGCAAACAGTGCGGAGCGGACACTCCTGTCCGCTGCTTTTGACTTTGATTTTGTCTTTTGCCTTTGAAGTTTCGTTCGAGAAAATCAACCTCAAAGGCAGCGGGCACGGTGCCCGCTCCACACTTTGACATCAGGTAACATGGAAGCGTGCCAACCCGGGCCCCAAACAAAACTAAGCTTACGATTCTGCGCGCTCAGCATCTCAGCCAACTCCCCTGGCTGGTGCATGGATTCTCCACGCGCGTAGGCGGATTGTCCCGCCCTTATGGAAAAGACACTCTCAACCTCGGCTTCACCAAAGAGGACGCTCGGGCCGCGGTCGAACGCAATCGCGCCGCGTTTCTGCGTGAACTAGGAGCCGCGACGAAACCGCGCCGTGGCTCGCGGAAAGGCGGTGCGTCCCTCTGGCCGCTGATTACACTGCGCCAGATTCACTCCGACATCATTCACCGCGTCGATGCGATTCCCGATTCGCCGTCGAACGGTTTGCCATTGCAAGACCCGCTCAGCGGGGACGGTCTCATCACCGCGACTCCCGGCCTGCTGCTCGGCATCCAGACGGCCGACTGCCTGCCTGTGATTTTGGTCGACACCAAGCGCCACGCGGTGGGCGTGTTTCATGCCGGATGGCGCGGCACCGTCAAGCGCATCGTCGAAAAAGGAGTGGGCGAAATGCACCGCTGCTTCGGCACCAATCCCCGCGACATCAAAGCCGCGATCGGTCCCGGCATTCAAGGCTGCTGCTATGAAGTCGGCGAAGAGGTGCGCATCAAGTTCGAGTCGCAGTTCGAATACGGAGCCAGCCTCTTCCGCGAGGTCAAGGAGTCCGATCCAGTCCGCGAAAAATATCCGCTGCTGTTTCTAAGCGCGCGCGCTCCCGGGCACAGCGACCTGCCAAAGAAAATATTCCTGGATTTGGTGGAGGCCAACCGCCAGCAACTACTGGCGGCGGGCGTGACGAAGAAAAATATCGAAACGTCTCCACTGTGCACCAACTGCCATCCAGAATTGCTATTCTCCTACCGCGCGGAGAAAGGCAAAACAGGAAGAATGATGGCAGCAGCCGGAATCCGCGAGTAACTTTGTGTGGCGCGGGCGCCCCCGCCCGCGACTTTCGATTGCGATAAGGATGATTATGGTTGAGGTCCGATACAAGGTTTGCGTTGTAGTAGATCGAGACTTCGGGGACCGATTAGCGGGGTTGTCGCCTGGCGTGCCCGTGTGGATCGTTAGCACGCCCCTCAATCGCAGTGTTGCTGAGCGATTATGGAAGGAAGTCAAAGAAAAAAATCATCTTAAGGGAATTACCGTTTTCAACGATCAAAAGGCTTCGTCGCCTGAGGATCTTCTCGTTTCTCAGATAAACGCCATAGACTTGCATCACGGTTCCTACTCGGCCAATCCTCCGTACACCGTCCTTAACGTGATTGGCACTCCCCTTAGCGCTAAAATCAGAGCCGTTCTTTCTGAGTATGGATTCTACCAATTTGACACCAACCCACTGGGTTTTTGTGCAGTACGGCCGCTCCCTTCCGACTGAATCAATCAGGCTCGTACTTCGATCTGCTATCTTTCCATGCCACAACACGGATCGACATGAAGATGAGACTCGCAATCACACTACTATCGTGCGCTTTCTCCATTGCTGCTTCCGCCCAAGTTCCCTCCGCCCAGATCGACGCCGTCTTCTCCTCGCTGAAATCCAGTACCGCTCCCGGCGCGGCCGTCCTCGTAGTCCAAAACGGCCAACCTGTTTTCCGCCGCGGATATGGCGTCACCGATCTTCGCACCCGGCATGCCATCGATTCGCAAACGAATTTTCGCCTGGCATCCTTCACCAAGCAGTTCACCGCTACGTGCATCATGCTGCTCGTGCACGACGGCAAGCTGCGCTACGACGATCACCTCACCGACATCTTCCCCGAATTTCCGGCTTACGGAAAAGCGATCACGATTCGCAATCTGCTGAACCACACTTCCGGCCTGCCCGACTACGAAGATATTCTGGAGAAGCAGTATCCCAACACTCCGGACGAAAAGATTCCGCAGATTCTCGACGCCGGCGTTTTGAAGTTGCTGGAGCAGCAAACCAGCGGCAAATTTCCGCCGGGCTCGAAGTGGGAGTACAGCAACTCGGGCTATGCGGTGCTGGCCATGATCGTGGAAAAAGTTTCCGGCACGAACTTCGGTGAGTTTCTGCAGGAACGAATCTTCACGCCTCTGAAAATGACCAACACGCTGGCCTATGAGAAAGGCAAGAACGAAGTGCCGCACCGCGCCTACGGGCACAGCAAAGTTAACGGCGTCTGGCGCGAGACCGACCAGAGTTCGACTTCGGCCGTGCTCGGTGACGGCGGAATTTATACTTCGCTCGACGATCTGGCCAAATGGGACCGCGCCCTCGGCGAGCACACCCTGCTGAGCGAAGCGGAAATGCGGCCCGCGCTCACTCCGGTGCGGCCCACCGGTGATGCCGCCACTCCCGAAGCAAAGCCGGTCAGCTACGGCTTCGGCTGGTTTCTCGATCCCTACCACAGCCACCGGCGCATGTACCACGACGGCGAAACCATTGGATTCCGGACGACCATCCAGCGTTTTCCCGACGATCAGTTGACGGTAATTGTGCTGGCGAACCGGGCGGACTGTGGATCCGCAGGCGCTGGCCCTGAGAGTCGCCGATCTGTACTTAGGAAAGAATTAGCAGACTTAGGAAAGAATTAGAAGCAGGCCTCAGAACTTGCCGCGCTTTGCGCAGCGGACAGCCGAGGGCGGCTGTCCCCGCATAACGATTTATACGGCGGGAGGCACCGAAGTTGCTGGCGGCGCGGGAGTTGCCGCTGCCGTCGCGGCGCTCTCATTGACCAGATCTTTCAATTCTTTACTGGGCTTGAAGAATGGAATTTTCTTGGCCGGAACGTCTACGCGCTCTCCGGTCTTGGGATTGCGGCCGACGCGAGGCTTGCGCTGCCGCGTGCGGAAGCTGCCAAAGCCGCGGATCTCGATCTTGTCGCCGGCACGCAGCGAACGCACGACGCTGTCGAAAATCGTCTCCACGATCACTTCGCTGTCTTTGCGCGTAAGTTCTGCCAAACGCGAGACTTCGTCAATCAGATCGGCTTTGGTCATAACCCCTCGTTGTTCTTCCCGGCACGCGCAGCGGTTCATGGCCGCTGCCGGGAACATCGATGCGCGCCGCTATCAGAGTCCCAGGCTCGCCGCCGCATCCTGCATAACCTTCTCAAATTTCAGGGGTTTAATGCAAGTTCCGGGATAGATACGCCATCACTTCGCTCAGACACGGTAGTTCTATTTCCACAGATAGTAGAAACCGACTTGCTGTTCCAGCATTTTCTCGCGTCCGGGCAGGAACTGGGAAACATCGCCTAACAGCAGGTCCATCAATGTTTTGCGGTCTTTCTCCGGACGCACCAGCGTGGGCTCGCCCTTGATGCCCACCGACTTCGCCGTGTCGGCGACAGCGGTCTCGAAGTCGCCAACGCCGTCGATCAGCTTCATGTTGAAGGCCTGCTGGCCGGTCCACACCTTGCCGTTGGCAATCGACTTCACATCGTCATATTTCATGCCGCGTCCGTCGCTCACCGCTTTTATGAACTGCCCGAACATGTTATCGATCAGCGACTGCATGTAGGCCTGCTCGCTGGGCGTGAGGTCGCGGGCCGGGTTGCCGGTGTCCTTGAATTCGCCGGTCTTGATCACGACATCTTTCAGTTTGGCCCACTTCAGCAGGTCGCCGTAGTTCACCCACTGCGCGATCACGCCGATGGAGCCGACAATGCTGCCTTCGTCGGCATAAATCTTGTCGGACGCCGCGGACACGTAATACGCCCCGCTGGCGCCCACGGTTTCAATGGAAACCACGATGCGCTTCTTCTTCTCGTTGCGAATGCGCTTGACCTCGCGATAAATCTCCTCCGACGCAGCCACGCCGCCGCCGGGAGAATTCACGTGCAGAATAATTGCCTTAATCGAGGAATCGTCGCCGAACTTCTTGAGTTCGCTCACCACCGGCTGCGGCGAAAGGATGACGCCGTCGAGATCGACCACGCCGATGCGGTCGCCGAATGACGTGATGCCGGCGTCGGTGCCGCCCGCGTGCAGCGTCAGGTAAACCAGTGTGAACACGGCCAGCACGAAGAGGAAAAAAGCTCCTCCACCAATCAGAACCCAGAGCAGGGTGCGCGAACGTCCTTCAGACATGGAGAAAGTTTAGCACTTGGCGGGATTTTACCGGGCCGGGCGACTAGCTAGGGCGTCACAATCTTCAGCGCGCCGGGATGGATGCCGATTTCCACCGGCGTGCGGCAAACGTATTCTCCGTCGGCATAAACATCGAGTGGATGCTCGGTCTCGATCCGTGCCCGCGCGGCCTGGAAGTATTCGACCTCCCGGATACCCAGATGGCGGCCGCTGTAGACGGTCGGAAACATGCAGAAAAGTTTGAAGGGATCGACGACCGCCGACGATGCAAACATCGAGCAAGCCGTCGTCCATTTTGGCTTGCGGCGCGATCTTCATTCCGCCGCCATAAAACGGAGTGTTGGCGAAGGCGGCCAGCAGCGTGGGCCCATCGCTGCGAGTGGTCCAGCCGTCGCTATTAATCGCGCTTTCGGTTGGCGTGCAAATCTTCATGGGCAGCGGCGCAAAGGTAAAGATCGTTGGAGCCAGGCTCAGCAGATATCCGCCGTGTCCCCGCAGCCAGCGCGGTAGCCGGTTGGCGCGTCGGGACACCTCGCCGTCAAGACCTACGCCGGCGACACAACAGAAGTAGCGCGGCCCGTGTGGCTCGGGCTCCCGGTGTGGCGCGGGCGCCCCGACCGCTTTTTCGACAGCCGCAATTACTCCCAAGTCGATGCTGCGCACATTGCCCGCGCCATCGCAGAATTTTTTCCAGGCTGCAAGCGCATCGCGCACGCGCCGCAGCCCGATAGACCCGGCGAAGTCGTTTCCACTCCCCGCAGGCACAATCAGCAGAGGCAGGCCCAACCGCACTAACGACGCCAGATGCCGATGGATCGTGCCGTCCCCGCCGAAGAGTACGATCGCATCGGCATCGTCGCGCGAGCCAGGCATGCCCATCCGCCACTCGACAGTATTGTCAGATTGAAAAGGCTTGAGAGTTTTCGCCGAACATCCCAGCCCGAGAATAGCCGCCGCCCGCATGCGCGCATGAGCCTAGCAGATCAGGCGATGCGGGGACAGGCAACGTGGACCAACTTGATGATCGCGATTCGTGAGCTTGCTGGCGTGCCGACTCGCACTGTCAGTTCTAATCGAGGGGCGGCTCCCGCACACGGCAATGCGCGGCTCTTTCGGATCACTTCATTTTCGACTCTGACGGAACCTTGCTTCAGCTTTCGCACGGCCTCCGTTGCGGACGCCGCAAGCCCGCATTTCAACCAGAACGACGGTCGCAGTCTTCGAGCGTCAGACGAGCCGCGAGAACTCTGCAACGTCAACCGATCCACCGAGTTCCACTGAGGGCAACCGCAGACTTCCTCGGCGCATCTTCCGGCACTTCGCATCCTTCTGAAACTGCTTTGGCCCAATCCTCCGCCGCCTTCGCTGCCGCCTCCAGCCGAATGGAAGTCCGCCACGATCCTCCGCGCCAGATCTTTCTTCGCCTGCATGGGATGAGTTTCGCGTTTCATCTTTTCGATCTCCGCCACCTGCACGTCCGTCAGCAGCTCGTAGTAGCGCCACATCATTTCGTCGGAGATGCTCATCACCTTCCCGTACATCTCCAGCGGCGGCTCGTGAATGCCGATCGCATTGCCCAGCGACTTCGACATTTTCTGCACGCCGTCCAGGCCTTCGAGAATCGGCGTGGTCAGCACCACTTGCGATTCCTGGCCATAAGCGCGCTGCAGTTCGCGGCCCACCAGCAGATTGAATTTCTGATCGGTGCCGCCCAGTTCCACGTCGGCCTCGAGCGCGACCGAGTCGTATCCCTGCACCAGCGGGTAGAGCAGTTCATGCACCGAGATTGGCTTCTCTTCCTGAAAACGCTTGTGAAAGTCCTCGCGCTCGAGCAGTTGCGACACTGTGTACTTCGCCATCAGGCGCACGAAATCGTCGGCGGTCAGCGTACCCATCCAGCGGCGATTGAAGTCGATCACAGTCTTCTGCGGATCGAGAATCTTGAAAACCTGCGCCTTGTAAGTCTCCGCATTTTGCTCGATCTGCTCGCGGCTCAGCGGAGGCCGCGTCACCGAGCGGCCCGTGGGATCGCCGATCATGCCCGTGAAATCGCCAATCAGAAAAATCGCCGTGTGCCCGAGGTCCTGAAAATGTTTCAGCTTCCGCAGCACCACCGTGTGTCCGAGATGCAGGTCGGGCGCGGTCGGATCCATGCCGAGTTTGACGCGCAGCGGTTTTCCGCTGGCGCGCGACTTCTCCAGCTTGGCGCGGAGTTCGGCCTCGCGAATGATTTCCGCAGAGCCTTTTTTCAGGTAGGCGAGTTGTTCGTCGACGGGTGCGAAGGTTGGCATGGGAAGAAATCATTATAAGGAATGCGGAAGTCAGAATGCTGAGGTCAGAATGCTGAGGTCAGAATGCTGAGGTCAGAATGCAGAAGTCAGAATGCAGAAGTTAGAGCCTACGTGCCACAGCCCGGTTTAGATCAGCTCGAGAAGAACAGTTTCTAGGCTCCAACCCCTTTGGCAGTGCAAATGGAAGCGACAAAAATTGCGGTAAGTTCGTGAGCTTCTCGAATCAGAGGAATCAGTCTCTGAGCATCCACGATATCCGATTCCTGCAGGAGTTCCAGCCAGAAGACGGTCTCGTCCGCTTCTTTCAAGAACGATACCGAGCTTAGCCACAAATTCCGCCCTCGATCGGCCACGACAAGCCGCCCGGTAATTAGCTCCCACCGAAGTACCCGAGCGCAGGAGTTGTCTGCCAATGACCCGCGCTTCTTCGCGATGAGGAAGCACTTTGAACAAACGCACTACGCAATGCAAATTCTTTCGTCCGAACCTTCAGATCGTCACGGCGGTCCACGCTGCCATCATCGATGCAACGACTCGTGAAAAGCTGTGACGGATGTCACAAGATTTCACTTTTGTATTGTGACTTTTGCATTTCTGCTTACCGCCAGCCTTTCACTTCTGCATTCTGATTTCTGACTTCTGACTTACCGTCAGCCGTCGTCCCACAACCGTGAACCTCCCGCTCAGCACGATATTAATCGCCTCGCTGTAGGCGACGTGTTCCTGTTCGAGGATGCGCGCCGACAGCGTATGTTCGTCATCGGTGTCGAGGACATTCACGGCCTTCTGCACGATGATCGGCCCGTGATCCAGTTCTTCGTCCACGAAATGGACGGTGCAGCCGGAAACTTTCACGCCATAGGCGGAGGCCTGTTCCTGCGCTTCCAGGCCCGGAAACGCAGGCAGCAGAGACGGATGAATGTTGAGAATCTGGTGAGGGAACTGCCGCACGAACCACGGTGACAGCAGCCGCATGTATCCGGCCAGACAGACCAGTTGCACATTATGCCGTTGCAGAGCGGCGACGACCTCGCGGTCGTGCTCCTCGCGGCTCTTTCCCTTGGAAGGAATGATCAGCGCAGTCAGTCCTCGCTCGCGCGCAATCGCGAGCCCGGGCGCGTCCGGCTTGTTGGAGATCACTACCGCGATCCGCGCATTCGGGATGCGGCCCGCGTCAATGCTGTCGGCGATGGCGACAAAGTTAGATCCGCGTCCGGAGAGAAGAATGCCGAGGGAGTGCATTTTCGATCGATGATTGATGATTGTTGATTGATGATTGAAAATCGCAGGTTCCTGGGATTTTCAATCAGCAATCAAAAATCAACAATCAGCAATGCTTTTAGCTGTAGGTGACCTTGCGCTCGCCCTTCACGATGCGGCCGATGGTGTATGCCTTTTCGCCGACGCGCTCCAGCACCGACTGCGCTTTTTTGAACTTCGCCGACGGCACCACCAGCAGCATGCCCAGTCCCATGTTGAAGGTCCGCAGCATCTCGTCCTGCGGCACGTTGCCCAGTTGCTGCAGATGTTCGAAGATTGGGAGCACCGGCCACGTCCCCATTTCGATGACGGCGGCCGTCCCGCGCGGCAGCACGCGCGGCAGATTCTCAGTAATCCCGCCGCCGGTGATGTGCGCCAGCGCCGACACGCACTGCGCGTCAATCAACTTCCTGAGCGCCGGCCAGTAGCTCTTGTGGGTGCGCATTAATTCGTTGCCGACTTTATTCTTCACTTCGTTCACGTATGTATCCGCCGAATAGTGCGCCACCTCGAATAGCAGCTTGCGGGCCAGCGAATATCCGTTGGTGTGCAGGCCGTTCGAAGGCATGCCGAGAATGATGTCGCCGATTTGCACATCTTTGCCGGTAATAATTTTTTCGCGATCAACCACGCCCACAATAAATCCGGCCAGATCGTATTCCCCGTCCGGATAAAAACCCGGCATTTCGGCGGTCTCGCCGCCAATCAGCGCGCAGCCATTGTGCTTGCAGGCGTCGGCGATGCCCTCGACAACTTTTTCCGCAATCGAGGGATCGAGCGTCCCCGTCGCCAGATAATCCATAAAAAACAGCGGAGCCGCTCCCTGCACGGCAATGTCATTGACGCAGTGGTTCACGAGGTCGGCGCCAACGGTCGAATGCAGGTCCATCTCAAAAGCAATTTTCAGCTTAGTGCCTACTCCGTCCACGCTCGAAACCAGCACCGGGTCGGTGTATTTCGTCTTATCAATCGAGAACAGACCGCCAAAGCCGCCAATCTCGCTCAGCACACCACGGGTAAAAGTTTTGTGTGCCAGGTACTTGATGCGCTGCTTGGTACGGTTGGCGCGGCTAATGTCCACCCCAGCGTCGGCGTAGGTGATCGGCGTCGGGCTGGTGGGAGTCTTGGCCACAGATTTCTGCGTGCTTTCTTGCAATCCTTACGTGGGGTTAGTGTCGGGTGCCGAAACGACAACCGAAGGCCGCTCATTGTAGCACGTTCGAATGTGAAAGCTTCTCAAGCGGGCGCTCGCGACGCCGGCCACATTCCGACCATTGCCTCGCAGGAAATACACTTCTTCCACTTCCGCGGACGCGCGCGCCCGTTCGACCTTGCGGGCCCGGACTAATGGGAGATGAAGTCCGAGAAGAAGTACGCCAGAACTCCAAACAGCGCCAGGCCCGAGATGCCGTAGGCGGTGAGAACCCACGCCCCGCGCCCTTCATGCTGGCGAATGGCTGAAGTGGAAGTAGAAGTAGAGGACTGGTCGGTATTCGAAGCGGAAACGATAGGGGCCCGATCTTCCATGCAAAACCTCCGCGGAAAGATCGTGGCGCAAGAACATTATGCGTCACGCCTGCCTCGCATCATGGCGAAGCAAGGTTATCTGAGGACGAATTTTACCCCGGATTCAGGCGGGTGAACGAGAAAAATGTAATGGAAACGAATATATTAATAGTCAAATTCTTTGTCTTCAAGTGAAAATACCCTGAACGGCACTGCGCTCCCTCACTCGCCCACTGTTTCGTGACTGTCGTTCCTCGCTGCCCAAGACGGCATCTCTCGCGGATCATCCACGACGTGGGATAATGGCAGTGGTTCCCGAACAAACTATGCGTAATCTCTGCTTCGCTCTTTTTGTTGCCTGCCTGTTAACCGCGGGGGCTCAGTCCCAGCAGCCGGGCATACCACCGAGTGCCCAAAAACCCGCAGACAACTCTCCCCTGCCCGGGCAGTCGAAGGATTCCGACAAGGTGCCGACGGGCACCGCCGCCGACAGAGCGGCAAACGCGGTGAAGGCTCCGGATTATTCCGAAGAGTCGTTCGTCATCGAGCAGATGCATTCAACCTACCGGTTTGAGGCCGACGGCACGGGACGAAAAGAAACCAAGGCGCGCATTCGCGTGCAGAGCGAAGCCGGCGTGCAACAGTGGGGACAGCTTCTCGAGGGCTACAATTCGGCCAACGAGCGCGTCGAAATTCCTTACGTGCGCGTGCTCAAAGCCGATGGCAGCGTGGTCAAGGCCAGCGACGACGCCGTGCAGGACTTGAGCGCCCCCATCGAGCGCGAAGCTCCGGTATACACCGATTACCGTCAGAAACACATTACGGTTCCGGGGCTGCGCCCCGGCGAAGTTTTGGAATACGACATGGTCACGGTGATTCACACGCCGCTGGCCGCCGGGCAATTCTGGGCAGATTACGACTTCGACAAAAGCAACATTTCGCTCGACGAAACCGTGGACGTCGATGTCCCCAAAGAGCGCTCCCTGAAGTTGAAATGCAAGCCTGGGATGGATCCGAAAATCACCGAGGCCAACGGCCGGCGGCTATATCACTGGTCGAGTTCGCACCTGGAGCGCGAGGACGAAACCGCAAAAGCGAAAGACAAGAAGAAAAAGAAACACCGCCCCGACGAAGACCGCCCCGACATTCAGCTCACCACCTTCGAAAGCTGGGAGCAGATCGGGCGCTGGTACGCCAACCTGGAAAAAGATCGCCGCGCGCCCTCGCCCGAAGTTCGCGCCAAGGCCCAGGAATTGACCAAGGGAATGACAAGCGATCTCGAGAAGACTGAGGCGCTCTACGATTTCGTCGCGAAGAACTTTCGCTACGTCAGCCTCTCGCTGGGAGTTGGCCGTTACCAGCCGCATCACGCCGCCGACGTGCTTCACGACCAGTACGGCGACTGCAAAGATAAACACACGCTGCTGGCGTCGCTGCTCGAAGCCGAAGGCCTGCACGCCGATTCGGTGCTGATCAATTCCACGCGCAAACTCGATCCCGACGTTCCCTCGCCTTCGCAGTTCGATCACGTGATCACGATGCTTCCCATGGTGAAGGGCAACGAAAAAGAAGAAGTCTGGATGGATACCACCAGCGAGGTCGCGCCCTTTCGCCTGCTCGCCTATTCGCTGCGCAAGAAGCAGGCCCTGGTGATTCCTCCCGCGGAGCCGCCGTCTTCAGTGGCGCCGCATCTCGAGGAAACGCCCGCCGATACTCCCATGCCCGACAGCGAGGCCTCTACGATTGACGGCAAGATTAACGAAATCGGTAAACTCGAAGCCCACGTGCACTACGAATTTCGCGGCGACGAAGAACTGCTGCTGCGTTCCGTGTTTCGCCGCGTGCCGCAGGCCAACTGGCAGCGCGTCGTCGAAAATGTGAATGCCGGACTCGGCGGCGATGTCACCAATATCAAGATCAGCGACCCCGCCGCGACCCGCGAGCCTTTCACCATGTCCTACGACGTTTCCAAGGTGAATTTCCTCGACTGGTCCCGGAAGAAGACAGAAATTGTTCTGCCGCTGGTGCAATTCAATCTGCCCGACGTGGGTGATGGCGACGACAATGACACCGCTGAACCTCTGAAGCTCGGGCCAAAGGCGGAGTACGCTTACCAGATCAAGTTGCAGTTGCCGGCGAAGTACAGCGCTCATCTGCCGCTGGCGTTCACGCTTAAGCGCGACTATGCCGAATACGATGCCTCCTACAAAGTGGAGGGCGGCGTTTTCACCGCGGGACGCAAGCTGGTTCTGCGTCAGGATGAATTACCGGTCGCGCGCTCCTCCGACTACGAATCGTTTCGCCGCGCCGTGGGCGCCGATCTCGCGCAACGGCTTTCCGTAGAAAGCACGGTCGCGGGAGCTCCTGTTCCTCCCGCGGACATGAAAGCCGATGACCTGGTGGACAGCGCCAAGGCGGCCACCGAAAGCGGCAATCTGCCCGTAGCGATTGCGCTGCTGAAGCGCGCAACGGAAGTCGATCCTAAGAATAAGTTCGCCTGGAATAATCTCGGGCTTATTTATTTCGCGATGCGCCAGGACGATCAGGCGATCACGAATTTTCAAAAGCAGCTCGAAGTCAATCCCTACGACGAATTTGCCTATAACAATCTCGGCCGCGTTTATTGGAACGAGCGCAAGTACGACGAAGCCGTAAAATCCTTCAACAAGCAGCTGGAAAATAATCCTCTCGACAAATTCGCATACGCCAACCTCGGTGCCATGTACGAAGAATGGCACAAGTGGGACCTGGCCGCGGCCGCACTCGAGAAGGCGTCGTCGCTGACCCCGGAGAGTCCCGAGTTGCAAGTCAGCCTGGGCAATGCCTACCTGAATCTTGGGCAGGACGACAAAGCGCTGGCCGCCTTCGATCATGCCGTTGAACTCTCGGCCACGCCCAACACCTGGAACAACATTGCGTACCAGCTTTCGCTCAAGGATTCTCATCTCGACCGCGCGCAGCAGTATGCCGAGTCAGCGGTATCGGCCACGGCGGCGGCGCTGCGCAATGTTTCGCTCGACCGACTCTCGCAAAAAGATTTACCGCTGGTCTCGTCGCTGGTCGCTTACTGGGACACGCTGGGCTGGGTACACTTCGCGGAAGGCGACTTGGGCAAGGCTGAAAAATACGTCGCGGCCGCGTGGGAACTCGGTCATCACGCCGAAGTCGGCGATCATCTCGGCCAGATTTACGAGAAGCGCGGGGACAAGGATCGCGCCCTGCGCACCTATGCGCTATCGATGAATGGACTGCGCCCCGATCCTGAGACGCGCGGCCGCCTGGCCACGCTCGCCGGCGGAGACGCCAAGGCCGCCGCCGCCGTCGCCCGCTACAAAGACGAAATGCAGCACCTGAGCATTATCGACCTGGGCAAGGCCACGCAAACCGGCAACGCCGATTTCTTCATCCTGTTGAGCGGCGGTGGAGGAACATCCGCGAAAGTCGATTCCGTGAAATTTGTGAGCGGAGACGAAAAGCTCAAATCGTTCAGCGAAGCCCTGCGCACCGCCGATTATCACATTACTTTCCCCGACGACACGCCGGTAAAAGTCTTCCGCCGGGGCTCGCTCTCCTGCTCCATGACCACCCGCACCTGCACTTTCGCGCTCATGCTGCCAGACGATGTGAGAACCGTGGACTAGCAAAGCTCCACTTAGAGACAGCCGCCTCGGCCGTCCCGCGGAAGCCTGCCCTGAGCGAAGTCGAAGGGGTGAAGCCGAGCGGCGCTCGCCACGGTTTGCGTTTTTGAACTGAAAGGCATCCCGTCTCCATCGGAGAAGGATCCCTATCTCACCTAGTGTTGTGCGTCATGCAGATCAACGTTTATAGTTCAAGTTGCACAGCCCTTCTCCGCGATCTCTGCGGATGTTCTCCGCGAACTCTGCGGTCAAATTCTTTGCTTTCCGTCGCCATCGCGAACCACGTATAGGAGATGTTATTTTCGACGCACTACAGTCGTAAACCCACCTATAACTTTCCCCACTCAGGCAACGAAACTCTCGCCCGTAGAATCCCACTCAATCAGCAAGCCAAGGAGGAGCCATCATGAGGCTTGGGCCATGGACTTTGCTCTTCGCGCTTTTCCTCCCGGCGGCTTTTCTCCGCGCCGACTGCGTCAACGATAACCGTTCCAACAAGCGCGCCGGAATCCTCGTTACTGATTTCACCATCACCGGCACGCAGACCGTCGGCGCAACCGACCTCGCCAAACTTACCAGCGATTTCATCGGCTCTTGCTACGACGACGATTCTGAAGAACTGGGGGAACGGCTTCGGGCGGCATTTCAGGACCGAGGATATTTTGCCGTGGAAGTGAAAAGCCTGGGTATCAAACCCCGCGACCCGCTGGGCACTCCCAAACCCGTGTCCGTGGAAGCGGAAGTTTCAGAGGGCGTGCAGTACAGACTTGCACAGGTCACTTTCGTTGACGCTCATGCTTTCAGTCCTGCAAAACTACGAGAACAATTCCCGCTCCAAAAAGGAGACCTTTTCGAAAGAGCTAAAGTTGCCAGCGGCCTTGAAAGCCTGCGCAAGCTTTACGGTACGAACGGCTTCCTCGATTCTATGGCTATTCCCGAAACCAAGCTCGCCTCGGACGGAACCGCGAATCTGAATATCTCGATCCAGGAGGGACCGCAGTACCACATGGGAAAGCTCGACATCGTGGCCGCCGACGAAGTGAAGCTTAGGTTGCGCGCCGAATGGAAGCTGGTGGAAGGCGACGCGTACGACCATACATACATCGACCGGTATCTTGAGGCGAATCGAGACTTGTTGCCGGCCGGTTTCAGCCGAGCCAATATCATCACAACTCAGAACTGCCCCGATGCCGTGGTCGAAGTACGCTTGATCATCGATCCCGCCGAGGAAGCATCGCACGCAGAACTGAAAAACGTTCCCTGCAAAGAACATCATGACGCAGCAAAGTAGCGGCCAAGAACAGCGTCAATAGGATTGGCTTGCGAATGCGAGTGGTGTAGCCATTGTAACCAGAACTATCACAAGCGATCACGACGAAACAATTTCGCCTCGGGTTGATGAGCTTTAGAGAGATGTAACATCGTTACCCTTGTGCGGCGACAAATTGCGGTGAGGAGGTTGCGTGTGGCCTCTTGGGCAGGAAACTCTTGCCACCGAGTTTCCGAAGCCTTACTACGCTTCAGTTCACACCCGGCCCCAGTCCGGCGCCGTAGTATTCCGAGACTGCCGTCTTCTCCTCCGCAGTGAGCTGTCGCGCGATGCTGCGCATGCGAACGTTAATATCATTGGCCCGGGATCCATTTGAAAAGTGCTCGAGCTGCTGTTCCAGATAGGGGCCATTCTGGGTAGCGAGCGGTGGAGCTCCTTTCACATAACTCACCGGACCGTGGCACGACTGGCAGGGTGGAATGCCGCGCTGGCCATCCCCGAAAACAATGAGGCGCATGGCCACTAGAGCCCGAGAAGGGTCATGCATGGCCTGCGGAAACGCCCGGTTGTCCTGCGAATCACTGGCGGTAGGCAGCATGGCGAAATAAGCGGCCAGATCGGCCGAGTCGCGCGCAGAAATTCTTTCGGCGACGACCTGCATCACCGGCGAAGTACGCTTCCCGGATCGAAAATCCTGCATCTGTTTCCAGAACGACAGCCGGTCCAGGCCAGCCAGGTTGGGGTAGTCCGAAACGGGGCTGTATCCTTCTTCGCCATGACAGTGATTGCAGCGCCGGGCAAGAAGCAATCCGTGGAAGGCATCACCTTTAGAAACAATGCTAAGAGTTTCTTCTGTCCAGGCTACGTTCGAAGGTATGCGAACTGGCGGTTCGGAATTCACGGCTGGCGCGGAAGTCCGGCTTCCCGCCAATAAGACGGTCATCCCACACAAAACCGCCAGGATCCCAAGCCAACGCGTTTTTCCTCGCAAAGGCGAAGCCTGACTAGCGTGGCTCACAGGTCCGCCTTTCGCCGGGAAGCAAGGAGGCAAACTGATCGCGCGGGACCACATTCAGCTGGCCTCGCATCGCATAATGCCCTGCCCCGCAGAATTCATGGCACGGAATCTGGAATGTGCCAGCCTTGGCAAAAGTAAAGGTCGCTTCGGTGATCGCTCCCGGCACAGCATTCAGGCCGTAGTCAGTACCCAGGAAGCTCAGCCTGTGCACGACGTCGGCACTAGTAATTCGAAACGTGATAGGAACACCTGCAGGCACTACCAGGCACTGCGGCACGAAAACGAATTGCTGCGCAATCATGCGTACGGTAAGCGATCCGGATGGTCCTTCCGCCGCCCCCAGATTGCTTTCAACGAATTCTCCACGCAGGTGCAAGTCCGAGGGCTCGGGCCCTTCGCCGCCGCCAAAGAAGTGATAGATCGGCAACTCCGCCATATGGTAGCGAGTGGACAAAAGTGCCAGGGCTAACAATGTCATTGCGGCTACAAACCCAATCTTCTTCATCTCACTTCTTCATCCCACCTGATCTCGTATTGGAACGAAATGTTGCGTCTAACGGGGCGTCCTCGCCCGGCGAGTACCCGGATAAAGAAATTTAAGATCAACCTAAATTTAAGATCAACAAGGATGAGGACCGCGACTGCGGAGAAATAGAACGCAATCAAAACAGAACAGCATTTTACACCGTTTCGGTGAACTGACCCGCGGAGAGTCCAGCCGCCTTCCTCTAACCGGCGATTACTTCTTCGTGTACGCAGACGGATCCTGCCGCGCGAGTGATGGCTCACTTTAGTTCGCAGGCCCGCTTGTGCCACGCCGTGGCCTGCTCGTAAGCATGAGCCAACCGCAAAACCAAATCCTCGCGCCAGTGCGGACCCGAGATCTGGAGCCCAATCGGCAAGCCGCTCTGCGCGAATCCGCAAGGCACAGAAATCGCCGGCAATCCCCACACATTGAAAGGCCGTGTGTTGCGCAGCAACCTTAGTTCCGCCGGCCGCAGCGCCTCGGGATCAGCTCTGAGATCAGCAATCGCCGGCGCAGGCATGGGCATGGTCGGCGTTACCAGCAAATCTACCTCCGCAAAAATCTGCCCAATTCCGCGCCTGGCCTCGTCCAACTCGCGACGCCGCTGAATGTATTCGGCCGCTGTCACGCTCTCTCCGCTGCGAATGCGCCGCAGCGTCTCCGGCTGGTACAACTCTGGACTTTCCGCCACATTCTCCGCGTGAAATGCATAGGACTCGGCCGCCTGCAACGTGCGATCGGTCGGCACCTCCAGGCGAACATCTTTCACCTCCGTCACCAGCGTCGCAATTCCCCGCAGCGCGTGCTCTATTGCCGAAGCCACTTCGGCATCCAGATCGTCAAAGAAATAATCGCGGAGCACGCCCACCCGCAGCGCCTTCGCATCCTCGCGCAGCGCAGAAACATAATCCGCCACTGGCACGTCCGCCTTGGTGATGTCGCCCGCGTCGTATCCCGCAATCGCCTGCAGCACGATGGCGGCATCTGCCACCGTAGCGGCCAGTGGTCCAACATGATCGAGCGACAGCGACAGCGGAATCACTCCCCTGCCCGAAACGCGCCCATATGTCGGCTTCAGTCCGACGCACCCGCACAGCGCCGCCGGCTCACGAATCGAGCCCGCTGTGTCGGTGCCGATCGCGGCATACGCCAGCCCGGCAACCACTGCTGCCGCCGACCCTCCGGACGATCCCCCCGTTATCCGGCCAACGTCCCACGGATTGTGCACGTCGCCAAAATAGCTGACCAGCGAACTGCCGCCGTAAGCGAACTCGTGCAGATTATTCTTGCCAATGATGACCGCGCCCGCCTGCCGCAACCGCCGCACCACCTCCGCATCCTCGGTCGGAACCCGGTCCTTATATAGGGCGCTGGCCGCCGTCGTCCGCACGTTCGCGGTATCGATGAGATCTTTGAGCGCCACCGGCACGCCGTGCAGCGGCCCGCGCCACTCGCCGCGCGCAATCTCGGCATCGGCCCGACGCGCATCCTCGAGCGCCGACTCGTCCATGACCGTGATGAAAGCATTGAGCGCAGGATTTAACTTCTCAATGCGCCGCAGGCAATCCCGCGTAATCTCGACGGCGGAGACTTCCCTGCGCCGCAAGCCCTGTGAAAGCTCAGAAATGGTCGTAGAAGTCATCAATCCGAGGCAATTGTAAAGCTTTACTCTGTGCTCCCCTGTGTCCTCTGTGGTTCAGATTTTTTCTTCAAAACCAAACTAAACGTTCCTGTCATCCAAAAGTCCTATAATTGTCCCAGTCAGTTCCCTGGGGGCCAGAAGAAAATGTCAGAGACGATCGCGCCGGTTGCGACCCACGGTTTTTTTGTAGATGGCCGGTGGCAAGAGGACGGCGACATCGTCGAGATCCGCGCTCCCTACGACGGCAGCCTGATCGCCCGCGTCGTGCAGGGACGCCGTGAGCACGCCGAAGCTGCCATTGCCGCCTCGGTCAAGGCTTTTGGCACCACCCGACGCCTGCCCGCCTTCGAGCGCCAGCGCGTTCTCCGCCGCATCTCCGCCTCCATGGTCGAGCGCAAGGAAGAATTCGCGCACACGCTCGCTCAGGAAGCCGGCAAGCCCATCAAGGCCGCGCGGATTGAAGTGGAGCGCGCCATTTTCACTTTCAACATCGCCGCCGAAGAGAGCACGCGCATCTACGGCGAATTCCTTCCCCTCGACTGGCAGGAATTCACCGCCGGGCGTTGGGGCATCGTGCGCCGCTTTCCGCTCGGCCCCATCGCCGGCATCACGCCTTTTAATTTCCCCATCAATCTGGTCGCTCACAAAGTGGCGCCGGCCATTGCCGCCGGATGCTCCATGGTGCTGAAGCCCGCGCCTCAAACTCCGCTCTGCTCGCTGCTTCTCGCCGAATGCGTGCAGCAGGCCGGATGGCCCGACGGCGGCCTCAACGTGCTCCCCCTCTCCAACGAAGATGCCGGACTTCTGGTCACCGACGATCGCATCAAGCTCATCAGTTTCACCGGCAGCGTACCCGTCGGGTGGGACATCAAGCGCCGCGCCGGAAAAAAGAAAGTCGTGCTCGAACTCGGAGGCAATGCCGCCGTCATCGTCCATAGCGACGCCGACCTCGAATATGCGGCCGAACGCTGCGTCACCGGCGGCTTCGCCTATGCCGGGCAAACCTGCATCTCGGTGCAGCGCATTCTGGTCGAGCACTCCGTCTACGGCCGCTTCACCGATCTTCTGGTCGAGGGCGTGAAGAAACTCAAAATCGGCGATCCGCTCGATGAGACTACCGACGTGGGTCCGCTCATCCGCGAAAGCGACGCCATCCGCACCGTCGGTTGGATCGACGACGCGATTCGCTCCGGCGCCCGCCTGCTCGCCGGCGGCGGCCGCAAGCAACTCATCGTCGAGCCTACCGTGCTTACCGGCACTAAGCCCGAAATGAAAGTGAATTGCCAGGAAGTGTTCGGCCCGGTCGTGACCGTCGAACCTTACCGCGATTTCGACCAGGCGTTGCGCCAGGTCAACAGCTCCGCCTACGGCATGCAGGCCGGCGTTTTTACGCGCGACGCGAAGTTGCTCTTCCAGGCTTTCGAAGAACTCGAAGTCGGCGGCGTCATCGCGGGAGACGTGCCGTCATTCCGTGTAGACCAAATGCCCTACGGCGGCATCAAAGATTCCGGTTTCGGCCGCGAGGGCCTGCGTTACGCCATCGAAGAGATGACCGAACCGAAATTAATGGTAATGAATCTTCGCTAATTTCATGTCGTCCCGGACGCATTCGTCCGGGGCTGTGGTGATCGCTTTTGCCTCGGCGTCATCCCGACCGGAGCCGTTCTTCCGGCGAAGGGAGGGATCTCGCGTGCGGTGAATCGACTCAACTGCCCACCTCAAATTTTTTTCAGTAACGTTCCCGTCGAAACTTTTTTTCTTTCGCGAAGGCCAAAAAACGCAACAAACTTCCGCAAACTTATTTATAATTTCTGGTTTCGCAGACGACTTTCAGAAAGCCAGTGGGTGGTTTTCTTTCGTACTAAATCAGTTCAACCGCATCGCGGGCGATCCGCTGGGTCTCTTAAGCTCGATCTCATAAGGGAATGTCGCAGATTTTTCATCGCAGTACGAACACACTGTCTCGCGCCACGATCTTTGGCGCGGTCTTTGTCGTGGCAGCCCTGGGCTGGATGGCGATGGAAATTCAGCGTTCGCCCTACATTACTTATGCGGGCGTTCGCCGGGCGCAGCCGGTCCCCTTCAGCCACCAGCACCACGTCACCGGCCTCGGCATCGATTGCCGCTACTGCCACACCTCGGTTGAGACTTCGAGTTTCGCCGGCATTCCTCCGACCAAGACCTGCATGAACTGCCACTCGCAGATCTGGACCAACGCCAAGTTGCTAGAGCCCGTGCGCGCCAGCTACAAGTCAGGCGAGTCGCTGCAGTGGACGCGCGTCAACCAGCTTCCCGACTTCGTATATTTCAATCACAGCATTCACATTAATAAAGGAGTCGGCTGCAACACCTGCCACGGCCCGGTCGACCAGATGCCGTTCATGTACCAGCAGGAGTCGCTGCAAATGGAGTGGTGCCTGAGCTGCCATCGCGCGCCAGAAAAAAATCTGCGCCCGCGCGACCAGGTATTCAACATGCGCTACCTGCCGCCGACCGGATCAACGCCAGTAGTAGTCGACGGCCAGAGCTATACCGATCAGCAAGGCCTGGGCACGGCCCTGGTCAAGAAGTACAACGTCCGCAGCGTGAAAGACATAACAAATTGCAGCACCTGCCACAGATAGTTCGATAAAACATATGAGTCATAATCCTGTCATCAGCGTGAAAGACATAGCGAATTGCAGCACCTGTCACAGATAAGTTCGATAAAACATATGAGTCATAACCCTGTCATCCTGAGCGGAATGTTTGCTTCGCGAAGCGAAACAAACATGGAGTCGAAGGACCCCGATGCTTCACCGTTCTTCGCCGCGGATGAAAGGCGTTCTCCCCGTGCTGTCGAGAGGGAATTCCCCGACGCCGCACTGCCAGGTTCGCAGGGCATGGGGTCCTTCGACTACGCGAGACTTCGCTTCGCGAAATCTCGCTTCGCTCAGGATGACACTGATTTGCATGATGACGCTGGTTTGTTTTAGATCATGACGAACGACGAAAAAAACACGGGCGACCTGGTCCAGATTAAAAAGCGCGAAGACGTTTGCCCAAGCAAACATCTGGATCTGAGCGCCGTCCGCGAAAAGATCGACCAGGCCACCGCCCACGATGCTGCCGAAAAAACCGGCCCCGAATACTGGCGCAGCCTGGAAGAACTCGCGGGCAGCCACGACTTTCAGGATGCGCTCCACCGCGAATTCCCCAAAGGCGCATCCGAATGGGTCGACTCCGTTTCGCGCCGCGGCTTCCTCAAGGTGATGGGCGCCTCGCTCGGCCTGGCCGGCATGACGGGCTGCGTCAAACTCCCGCTCGAGCCCATCGTCCCCTACGTGCGCCAGCCGGAAAACGTAATCCCCGGCCGCCCCATGTATTACGCCACGGCCGTCACGCTCGGCGGATACGCCAGCCCGGTGCTCGTCGAAAGCCATCTCGGCCGTCCCACAAAAATCGAAGGCAACGATCAGCATCCCGCGTCGCTCGGCGGCACCGACATCTTCACGCAGGCTTCGATCCTCGGCCTCTACGATCCCGACCGCTCGCAGAGCGTGATGTCGATGGGCGACCAGCGCTCGTGGCAGGCATTTCTCAGCGCGATCCGCGGCCCGCTCAGCGCGCAGAAAGCGCTGCAGGGCGCGGGCATCCGCATTCTCACGCCGACAATTTCTTCGCCCACGCTCGCCGACCAGCTGCGCAATTTCCTGAAGGTTTATCCGCAGGCCAAGTGGCACGTCTACGAACCGGTCAATCGCGACAACGTGCTCGAAGGCGCGAAGCTGGCCTTCGGCCAGCCAGTCGAGACGCGCTACGATTTTTCGAAGGCCGACGTAATCGTCTCGCTCGACGCCGACTTCCTCTACGCCGGATTCCCCGGCAACGCGAAATACATCCGCGACTTCGCCAGCCGCCGCAATCCCGACAGCGGCAACATGAACCGGCTGTACGTCATCGAGAGCACGCCGAGTTCAACGGGCGCGAAGGCGGATCATCGGTGGTCCGCTGCGGGCATCGCGATATCGAGATTGCAGTGCTGGCTCGGCCAGCGATCGGTACGGATTCAGCATCGGCTCACGTACATAGACCGCAGAGCAGATTCTGCCGTTGCACTCGCTCAGGATCTGCGCGAACCATCGCGGCTCAGGCGTGGTTATTGCCGGCGACCACCAACCTCCTGCCGTTCATGCTCTTGGCCCACGCGATGAACGCCAAGCTCGGCAATGTCGGCAAGACCGTTTTCTACACCGACCCGGTCGACGCGAATCCGATCAACCAGACCGAATCGATCAAGGATCTCGTCGCCGACATGAACGCGCGGCAAAGTCGATCTGCTGATCATCCTCGGCGGCAATCCCGCGTACGACGCGCCCGCCGACCTGAATTTCGCCGACGCGCTGAAGAACGGCAAAGTTCCGCTGCGCGTGCATCTACGGCCTCTATCAGAACGAGACCGCCGAACTCTGCCAGTGGCACGTGAATGCCGCGCATGAACTCGAAGCCTGGGGCGATGCCCGCGCCTACGACGGCACGGTCAGCATCATTCAGCCGCTGATTGCGCCGCTCTACAACGGCAAGAGCGCACTCGAATTCGTCGCGCTGCTCTCCGGCCAAGCCGATGCGACCGGATACGATCTGTCGCGCGCCTACTGGCAGAAGCAGCACACTGGCGCCGACTTCGAGCAGTTCTGGCGCAAGTCGCTGCACGACGGCTGGATCGAAGGCACGGCCTTTGCTCCGAAATCGGTCACCGCGAAATCGGCGACCGCGCCGCCGGAATCCAAGTCCCGCCGATCGCCAACGCCATCGAGCTCAACATCCGCCGCGACCCCACCATCTACGACGGACAATTCTCCAACAACGGCTGGCTGCAGGAACTTCCCAAGCCGATGACTAAGCTCACTTGGGACAACGCCGTCCTCATCGGTCCCAAGATGGCCGACCGCCTCGGCATCAAAGTCGAAGACGTCGTCGAACTCGAACTGAACGGCAAAAAAATCACACGGCCCCGTCTGGATTCAGGCAGGACATCCCGACAACTCTGTCACCATCACGCTCGGCTACGGACGCAAGCGCGCCGGACGCGTCGGCACCGCGCAAGGTTTCGACGCCTACGCCCTGCGCACCACTGCCGACCCGTGGATCGCCACCGGCGTCACGATACGCAAGACCGGAGACACCTACAAGCTCGCCTCCACGCAAGGCATGCAGTCGATGGACACGCCCGACGGCGCGCATCGTCCGCTCGTCCGCGAAACCACGCTCGAGGAATATCGCAAAGAACCCAACTTCGCCAAAGAAGAAGAGACGCCCTACGAACTCACGCTCTACAAGCCTTATCCCTACAAAGAAGAAGACTACGCGTGGGGCATGACCATCGATCTGAACTCCTGCGTGGGCTGCAACAACTGCATGCTCGCCTGCCAGTCGGAGAACAACATCGCCGTCGTCGGCAAGGAGCAGACCGTCATCGGCCGCCACATGCACTGGATTCGCGTCGACGCCTACTACCAGGGCGACCGCGACAATCCGAAAGCATTTTTCCAGCCCGTGCCCTGCATGCAATGCGAGAACGCGCCCTGCGAAGTCGTCTGCCCGGTCGGCGCCACCAACCACACCACCGAAGGCCTGAACGACATGGTCTACAACCGCTGCGTGGGCACGCGCTATTGCTCGAACAACTGTCCTTATAAAGTGCGCCGCTTCAACTTCCTGCTCTTCCAGGACTGGGAGACGCCGCAATATAAGATGATGCGCAATCCCGACGTCAGCGTGCGCAGCCGCGGCGTCATGGAAAAATGTACGTACTGCGTGCAGCGCATCAACGAGCGCCGCATCGACGCCGAGCGCGAAGACCGCAAAATTAATGACGCCGAACTCCAAACCGCCTGCCAGCAGTCATGTCCCGCAGGCGCCATCGTCTTCGGCAACATCAACGACCCGAACAGCAAAGTTTCAAAGTTGAAAGCGCAGGCCCGCAACTACAGCCTCCTGGGCGAACTCAACACCCGCCCAAGAACAACGTATTTAGCAGAAGTAAGAAATCCGAACCCGGAATTGGAAGCTAAGAGCTAGAAGCTAGAAGCCGGCAGCTAAGAGCTATGAGCGAGCAATACAAATCGTCGACCGAACTCGAGCGCGCACCCGTTATCGAGCCGGGCCACACTTTCGGCACGGTCACGGAAAAAATCAGCGCCATCGTCCTGACCCGTCCCGCTTCCAACGGATGGTTCATCGGCTTCGGCATCGGCTTCATGCTCACCATGATGATGCTGTTCGCCATCGGATATCTTTTCCTCAAGGGCATCGGCATCTGGGGCGTCACCATCCCCATCGGCTGGGGCTTCGCCATTGTCAACTTCGTGTGGTGGATCGGCATCGGCCACGCCGGCACGCTCATCTCCGCCATCCTCTTATTGCTGCGCCAGTCGTGGCGCAACTCTATCAACCGTTTCGCCGAAGCCATGACGCTGTTCGCCGTGGCCGCCGCCGGAATCTTCCCCGCCATCCACGTGGGGCGTCCGTGGCTGGCTTACTGGCTCTTCCCCTATCCCAGCACCATGGGCGTATGGCCGCAGTTCCGCAGTCCGCTCATGTGGGACGTATTCGCCGTTTCCACCTACGCCACAATTTCCGCTCTGTTCTGGTTCATGGGGCTGATCCCAGACTTCGCCACACTGCGCGACCGCACCGACAATCACGCGCTGAAAATTGTTTACGGCATGCTGTCGTTAGGATGGCGCGGTTCGGCTCGCCACTGGCATCGCTATGAAACCGCTTATCTGCTGCTCGCGGGCTTGGCCACGCCACTCGTGCTTTCCGTTCACACGGTTGTGAGTTTCGACTTCGCCATCGGCATCGTCCCCGGATGGCACACCACTATCTTCCCGCCCTACTTCGTGGCCGGCGCCATTTACTCCGGCTTCGCCATGGTGCTGATGCTTGCCATCCCAATCCGCAAAATTTATGGGCTGGAAGATTTCATCACCGAGCGCCACCTGCAGAATTCCGCGAAAGTCATGCTGGCCACCGGACTCATCGTCGCCTACGGATACGGCATCGAGGCTTTCATGGGCTGGTACAGCGGCGATCGTTACGATGCCTTCACCCTCTGGAATCGCCTGCATGGACCGTATGCCTATTCGGTATTTCGCATTGCTGGCCTGTAACATTTTTATTCCCCAGACACTTTGGATTCGCAAGCTGCGCACCAGTCCCATTGCGCTGTTCGTCATCTCCGGCGTAATCCTCGTTGGCATGTGGCTCGAGCGTTTCATCATCGTGGTCGTCAGCCTGCAGTCGCGACTTCCTGACATCTTCCTGGGGTATGTACTATCCCACGCGTTGGGACTGGATGACCTACATCGGCACCATCGGCATGTTCCTGGCCGCCATGTTCCTGTTCCTGCGGATTCTGCCCGCGATTTCCATCTTCGAGATGCGCACCCTCCTGCCCGAGGCGGAGGTGAAGGAATGATGCGCATGAGGGCCGGCAAAATCGGGAAGGGCACGACTTCAGTCGTGCCGTTTGGTTCGACAAAAAATGCGGCTTTAGCCGCTGTGGGACAACTCAAGCATCTTGTCGAGGTGTCGAGGTTCAGAAGATGAAGCGCGATCCCATCTACGGCATCATGGCCGAGTTCGACTCCGCGCAGGCGCTCGTCGACGCGGCCCACGCCACTCATCAGGCGGGCTACAAAAAGATCGACGCCTACAGTCCGTTCCCCGTCGAAGGCCTGGCGGAAGAAATCGGTTTCCATCGCGATGAAGTTCCACTGGTCGTGTTGATCGGCGGCATCATCGGCGGCCTGACCGGATACCTTATGCAGTACTGGATGGACGCCGTCGACTATCCCCTGAACATCGGCGGCAAGCCGCCGCATTCCTGGCCCGCGTTCATCGTCATTACATTCGAGATGACAATTCTGTTCGCCGGAATTTCGGCGGTCTTCGGCATGCTCGCGCTGAACGGCTTGCCCATGCCGTACCACCCGGTATTCAACGTCCCACGCTTTTCCTCGGCTTCGAAAGATCGCTTCTTCCTGATCGTGTTCTCCACCGACAAGAAGTACGATCCCACGGAAACGCGGCGCTTCCTCGAAAGCTTTGCGCCGCGCTCCATTTCGGAGGTGCCCAGCTAAAATGCAGCGCTTCCGCAAACCAGTTCGTGTGGGGACGGACGCATGTGTGGGGACGGACGCATTCGTCCGTCCAGGTTTCCCGAGTGAACCTTCGTGCCCTTCGTGGTTAAGAGTTTTGCGCGCTGGGTGCCCCATCCTTGCGCGTTCTCTGCGCAAGGGTGGGATTCCACGAAAGCCTGCGCGATGGTCTTTCCCAAGCCGACCCTCGTGCTCTTCGTGGCCAAAGGTTTTGGCTGCCGTAGTAGCGATCACCCTCACCACGGCCTGCCGCCTCGACATGCACGTGCAACCGCGCCAGAATCCGCTTTCCCGCAGCGATTTCTTCGCCGATCAGCGCTCCGAGCGCCCGCCCGTCGAGGGCACCGTAGCCCGCGGCCAGTTGCACGAAGACACTTATTTCTATACCGGAAAAATCGGCACCAATCCCGGCGACGCCATGCCCTTCGCGGTTACCAAAGAAGTGCTCGACCGCGGGCGTGAGCGTTTCAACATTTTCTGCGCCCCCTGCCACTCGCGCCTGGGAGACGGCAACGGCTTCGTGCCTTCGCGCGGATTTGCCCGCAAGCCGCCATCGTTCCACATCGCACGCCTGCAGAAAGCGCCGCTGGGATATTTCTTCGACATCATCACCGAAGGTTTCGGGATCATGCCCGACTACGCTTCGCAGATTCCGCCGCAGGATCGGTGGGACATCGTGGCCTACGTGCGCGCGCTGCAGTTGAGCCAGAACGCGACCATGGCCGACGTTCCTGCGGGACAGAAAATTCCCTCCGAGCCGCCGAGGTTCCGCACGCCCGGTACCGGGGCGACCCTGCCCACAGTGTTGCCGGAAAACAATTCCACCCCCGAGGAAAAGCAATGAGCGCGGCGCCTGTGAAACTCATCGATCTGACGCCCCCGCCGGTGGTGAAGACCATTGCGCAGCGCTCGCTGATCGTCGGCGTCGTCTTCGGCATTATCGCGGTCATCCTCGCCTTTGTGCGGCCGCAGGAGTTTTTCCGCGCCTATCTGCTCGGCTTCATGTGCTGGCTGGGCGTGGCCCTCGGGTCAATGGCCATACTCATGATCCGCCACCTCACCGGCGGCGGTTGGGGCATGGTCATCCGTCGCATTCTCGGCGCCGCCATGCGCACCGTGCCTCTGCTGGCGCTGCTGTTCATCCCTGTCATTCTCGGCATCCATAAGCTTTACATCTGGGCGCAGCCGCTCGACCAAGTCGCCGACAAACATCTCCGCGAGCACCTCGAAGACATCACCAAAACCTATCTCACCACGAACGGTTTCATCCTTCGCGCCATTTTCTACTTCGCCATCTGGAATCTGCTGTCCTACTTGCTCTCGCATTGGTCGAAGCAAACCGACCGCGCCGGCGCCCCCGACAACACGCAGCGTTTCAAAGCAGTCGCAGGTCCGGGGCTGATTCTCTACGCTTTCACGATTTCTTTTGCGGCGATTGACTGGGTCATGTCGCTCGATCCCAGCTGGATTTCAACTATCTTCGGCCTGGTCATCCTTATCGGCGAAGTGCTGACAGCCATGTGTTTCGCCGTGGTCGTCGAACGCATCCTCTTCAACTACAAGCCCATGTCGGAGATGTTGAAGCCCGACTTCGTGCACGACCACGGCAAGTGGATGCTCACCTTCATCATGGTCTGGGCCTACTTCAACTATTCGCAGTGGCTCATCATCTGGGCCGGCAACCTGCCGTCGGAGATCACTTATTACCTGCGGCGTTTGAACGGTGGCTGGGGATACGTCGGCCTGTTCATCGTCATCTTCCATTTTGCGATTCCGTTCGGAACGCTGCTCTCGCGGCCTTTCAAGCGCAACATTCGCAAACTGGTATGGCTGGCGGTTTGGCTCATGCTGATGCGCTACGTCGATCTGTTCTGGATCATCGAGCCGAATTTTTCGAAGACGTTCAACGTAACCGTGGCTGACATCGTCGTGCCGATCGCCATCGGCGGATTCTGGCTCGCCTACTTCTTCCGCAACCTGGGCGCGCTGCCGCTGCTGCCCGCCTATGATCCGTCCGCGATAGAAGTTCTCGCGCCCGAGCATCATCATCCGGAGAACGCATGAGCAACGATCTCCATCCCGTGAAACCCTCCGCCGGTGAGGGCTACGAGCGCCAGGACATCGGCGTCTCCGGCGTTCTCTATTTCCTGCTGGGGCTCGCCGTGGCCGGAATGTTCGTCTACTTCGTCGTGAACGGGATTTATTCCTATCTCGAAAAAACTTCAAATGCGAATCAAACTCCAGTCAGCCCGCTGGTGACGAACGCTCCCAAGGACACTCGCAAACTCTCGGCCGATTACAAAGACTATCTGAAGCAGAACTTCCCCAGCCCGCAACTGGAAATCGACGAACGCGGCCAGTTGGACAAAGTTCGCACCGACGAGGCGGAAACGCTCAGCACCTACGATTGGGTCGACCAGAAAGCTGGCACCGTTCGCATCCCCATCGACCGTGCCATGGACCTGATCGCCCAGCGTGGACTGCCAGTGCACGCGCAAACCGCAGCCGAAGCAGCTCAGCCCTCGAAGCCCGCGTCGGAAAAGCAGAAGGATAAGAAGGCAAAGAAGTGAGCGACAACAATCACAATTCGAAGTCCGGATCCGCTCATGTGGGGACGGATGCTCATGTGGGGACAGGCGCCCCCGCCCGTCCAGTCGAGCGAAGCTCGACAGCCTCATCCCAATCCCAACTGTGCGTCATTCTGAGCGGAGCCGTTTTTCAGGCGAAGCGAAGAGCCTGCCCTGAGCCTGCCGAAGGGATCTCGCGTGGACTAAAGCTAACCGTTGCCCTTCTTGTCCTGACGACCTGCTCCCAAGCCTGGCCCCAAGCCATGACCAAAGGCATCCTGTCGCCGCCAGCCAACGTTCGCCCGCCGTATTTACAGAACGTCGGCATCGAGCAGCATCTCAACGGACAAGTCCCGCCCGATCTCGCCTTCGTCGACGACACGGGCCGCGCCGTCAAACTCGGCGACTACTTCGGCAAGAAGCCGCTCATCCTGAATCTCGTCTACTACAACTGCACCATGCTCTGCGGAGAAGCTCTCGCCGGACTCACGCGGCGCCATGAAGATGGTGAAGTTCGACGTCGGCAACGAATTCGACGTTGTCACCATCAGTTTCAATCCGCAGGAAACGCCCGCGATCGCCGCCGCCAAGAAGCAGGATTATCTCAAGCGCTACGGCCGTCCCGGTGCCGCCAGCGGCTGGCATTTCCTGACCGGACCGGCGGAGTCGATCAACGCGCTCACGAAAGCAGTCGGCTTCCAGTATCAGTACGATCCGCGCATCAACCAGTACGCGCACGCCACCGCCATCATGGTGCTCACGCCGCAGGGCCGCATCTCGCGCTACTTCTACGGCGTGGATTTTCCGCCGAAAGACCTGCGCATGGGCCTGGTCGAAGCCTCGCAGAACAAAATCGGAAATGCCGTCGACCAAGTCCTGCTCTACTGCTATCACTACGATCCTGCGACCGGAAAGTACGGCGCCGTCGTCAGCAACATGTTGCGTCTGGGCGGAGGCCTCACCATCTTGATGATGGCGTGCTTCCTGTTCATTCTGTTTCGCCTGGAAAAAATCGCGCCGCCAAAAAGAGATTGGCGCGAAGTAAAGCAAGGTCACGGCAATGTTCTTTAACGATCATCCCGAGCGCGGTAAAGAGAATCGTGTGGCGACGGACGCATTCGTCCGTCAAGATCTGCTGAACGGACGATTGCGTCCGTTCCTACATGCGCTTGTTTTAAATTGTCATCCCGAGCGAAGCAGGATGGCGAGCATCGCGAGCCGTTCTGCGCAGTCGAGGGACCTTGGGTTTAGCTCTATCAGTCGCTGATTGAATTATGTTCGATAATTTTCCATTATGGCCCGCAAGGGCCTCCACGGCGGCGGGCAACGTCGACGCCCTCTTCATCTTCCTGCTCATCGTGTCAGGACTGATGACGCTGCTGATCTTTACCGCGGTCGTATACTTCGCCGCGCGCTACCGACACCGCCGCGGTGTTCTTGCCGAACAGATCGAGGGCTCTCTCCCGCTCGAACTGACGTGGACGATCATCCCGTTCTTCGTCTTCGTGGCAATCTTTGCCTGGGGCGCGGGGGTGTATTTCAAAAGCCGCACGCCTCCGCGCGACTCCACCGAAGTTTACGTCGTCGCCAAGCAGTGGATGTGGAAACTGGAACACGCCGAAGGCCAGCGTGAGATCAACGAACTTCACGTCCCTGTTGGCCGCGACGTGAAGCTCATCATGACTTCGCAGGACGTCATCCACAGCTTCTACGTTCCCGCCTTCCGCATGAAGCAGGACGTGCTGCCCGGCCGCTACACGGTCGCGTGGTTCCGCGCGACCAAACCCGGCACCTATCACCTGTTCTGCGCCGAATACTGCGGCACCATGCATTCCGGCATGATCGGCTCCATCGTGGTCATGGAACCCGCGCAGTTCGAGGCCTGGATGGGCGGTGGCACCTCCGGCCCGCTCTCCGCGACCGGAGAAAAAATCTTTGCCGAACTCGGCTGCGGCACCTGCCATCGCACCGACTCGCAAGGCCGCGGCCCCAACCTGCAAGGAGTTTTTGGCAAGCCCGTGCAACTCGCCGACGGACGCACCGTGACCGCCGACGAAAATTACATTCGCGAATCCATCCTCGATCCCGGCGCCAAGGTCGTCAACGGATTCAAGCCCGTCATGCCGACGTTTCAAGGGCTCGTCAGCGAAGAGCAATTAAATGCGCTGGTGGCATACGTGAAATCGATATCTCAACCCGTGGCGACGCCGGTGAAGACCGCCGCGACTGCGGACCAGAACAATGACAAAGCCGCAGGAAGTCAGGTGCAATAAGTATGGCTACCGCAATCATTCAACCCGTCGAACGCGAAAATTATCTGAACAAGCACTATGGTGTCGGCTCGTGGCTGCTTTACCACCGACCACAAGCGCATCGCCCTGCTTTACCTGATCTCGATCACGTTCTTCTTTTTCATCGGCGGTTTCTTCGCGCTGCTCATCCGCCTGGAACTGCTCACGCCCGCCGGCGACCTGGTGCAGGCCGACACTTACAACAAACTTTTCACCATGCACGGCATGGTCATGGTCTTCTTCTTCCTCATTCCCTCGATTCCCGCCGTGCTCGGCAATTTTCTGGTGCCCATGATGATCGGCGCCAAAGATCTGGCCTTCCCGCGCATCAACCTGCTCAGTTGGTATCTCTACATCATCGGCGGCCTGATGATGCTGCACTGCATGCTGACCGGCGGCGTCGATACCGGATGGACCTTTTACACGCCCTTCAGCACCGCCTTCACCAACACAAAAATTGTCGAGGCCGGACTCGCCATCTTCGTCGCCGGATTCTCTTCGATCCTCACCGGGCTGAATTTCGTTGTCACCATTCATCGCATGCGTGCCCCCGGAATGACCTGGTCGCGCCTGCCGCTATTCATCTGGGCGCACTACGCCACCAGCATCATTCAGATTCTCGGCACGCCCGTCATCGCCATCACCATCGTGCTGGTCGCGGCGGAACGAACTCTGCATCTCGGCATCTTCGATCCCAAACTCGGCGGCGATCCTCTGCTCTTCCAGCATTTGTTCTGGTTTTATTCGCATCCCGCCGTCTACATCATGATTCTGCCGTCGATGGGCGTGGTCACCGAGATCATTGCCTGCTTCTCGCGCAAGCGCATCTTCGGCTACAGCTTCGTTGCGTTCTCGTCGATCGCCATCGCCGTCTTCGGATTCCTGGTCTGGGCGCATCACATGTTCGTCGCCGGAATTTCCGTCTACGCCGCGCTCGTCTTCTCGCTGCTCAGCTATGCCGTCGCAGTTCCGTCGGCCGTGAAGGTCTTCAACTGGACCGCTACCTTATATAAAGGTTCCATCCACTACGACGCGCCCATGCTCTACGCCTTCGGCTTCCTCGGACTGTTCACCATGGGCGGCCTCACCGGATTGTTCCTGGCCGCGCTGGGCATCGACGTTCACGTCACCGACACGTATTTCGTCATCGCCCACTTCCACTACATCATGGTCGGCGGCGCGCTCATGGGTTACCTGGGCGGCCTGCATTTCTGGTGGCCGAAAATTTCCGGACGCCTCTATCCCGAAAGTTGGGCTCGCCTTGCGGCCCTCATCGTTTTCCTGGGATTCAATCTCACATTCTTCCCGCAATTTATTCTCGGTTACCTCGGCATGCCGCGCCGTTATTTCCAGTATCCGCAGGAATTCCAGGTGCTCAACGTTCTGTCGACCGCCGGCGCAACCGTGCTCGGAGTCGGCTACCTGCTGCCCATGATTTACTTCTTGTGGTCGATGCGCTACGGCAAGCCCGCGCCCGACAATCCATGGAACGCCGCCGGACTGGAATGGATGACGTCGTCGCCGCCCACGACTTTCAACTTTGAGACCGAGCCCGTCGTCACCTGGGAAGCCTACAACTACGACGAGATCGATGCCGGACACAAGCAGGAGGTCAAAGTTGTCGGATAGCACTGTCATCGGCCTTCATCGCGAAGAGGAACACCATCCCGAACTGCTGCATCACTTTTCCGATGCGGAGCAGCAGCGCGATGCCTCCAACTTCGGCATGTGGATCTTCCTCGCCACCGAAGTCATGTTCTTCGGCGGCTTGTTCTGCGCTTATCTGATTTATCGCCGCTGGTATTTCGGCGATTTCGGCGCGGCCAGCAAATCCATCGACGCCACGCTCGGCGCCACCAACACCGCCGTCCTCATCTGCAGTAGCTTGACCGTCGTGCTCGCCATCTGGGCCGCGCAAACCGCTCAGCGCAAGCTGATGATTGGCACCCTCATCCTGACCATGTTGTTCGGCGTGGCCTTCCTCGGCATCAAGGGCAAAGAATACAAAGATAAATTCGAAGAGCACCACGTTCCCGGGGCGTCCTTCAGCTTCGACCACGTGCCTATTCCCGGCCATCCCGATCAGTACGCCAACCCGCGCCATGCCGAGATTTTCTTTGCGCTCTACTTCATCATGACCGGGCTGCACGCGCTGCACATGATCATCGGCCTCGGAATTTTTTCCTGGCTCTTGATACATGGCGTGGAAGGGACGCTTCACTCCCGAATATCACACGCCGCTCGAAATCGGCGGCCTGTACTGGCATTTCGTCGACATCGTCTGGATTTATTTATTCCCGTTGCTCTACTTGATCGATCGTCACCCATGAAGCTGTCGAGAAATTCAATTCGGCGTCATCCTGAGCGCAGCCGCCTTTCAGGCGGAGCGAAGGATCTCGCGTGGAGCATCGTCGACGAAAAGACCAGGACTGATCCATCAAGAAAGATTGCATCCGAGGCATCCTATGTCTGACCATTCAAAATCGTCGCCCCTGAAAATGTATTTCAGCGTGTGGGGCGCACTGCTTGTGGGAACATTCGTCACCTACAAGGTCGCCTACATCGATCTCGGTCGCTTCAACGCCGCCGTCGCTCTCATCATCGCCACCATCAAGGCGCTCCTGGTCGCGCTCTTCTTCATGCACTTGAAAGGTGCGCACGACAGACTGCTTAAACTAGTGGTGATCTCGACTGTCTTCTTCCTCTTCATCCTGCTGGTCTTGTCCATGGCCGATTACGGCACCCGCACGTGGAGCTAGCAATGCTCACGTAACGACGGGCGCATTCGCCCGTCCGCGCATAGATTTACGTGGGGACAAGATTTGTGTGGAGACAGCCCTCGGCTGTCCGCCGGGCGCAGCCCGACTCTTCGTCCACAGTCGGAAGCTTTCGCCTCACCGCATGCGTTATACTCGCGCCGTCGATTCTTCTCACGCTCGTACGAGGTGACTTATGGCATTCTGCAATACATGCGGCGCGACCCTGAATCCGGGCACAAAATTCTGCAATAAATGTGGCACCGCTGTCGCTCCGGGCACAACCACTCCCGCCGCAACGCCCGCCGGTCCTCCGGCCGTGCCTGCATCTGCTCCCACTCCAACCGGAGGCAGCAGCGCTCTCAAAGTCATCCTCATCGTGGTCGCCATCATCGTCGCCTTCGGCGTTCTCGGCATCGCCACTGTTGGTATCATCGGATATCGCATCGCCCGAAGCTCTCATGTCAACCAGAACGGCGATCATGTGAAAGTCGACACACCGTTCGGCTCAGTTGAAACTTCCAAGGATCCTGACCAAGCCGCCAAAGATCTCGGCATCGATCTTTATCCCGGAGCGCAAGTTCAGCGCCATGGCGCATCCTCCGCGGCTTTTGGCGGCATTCGTACGGTCACCGCCGTCCTGGAAACTCCCGATGCGCCAGACAAGGTTTGCAGCTTCTATAAACCAAAGTTCCCCGGCGCCATGGTCACGACCTCCGATCAAAACCATTGCAGCATCGTTTCCAACACTCAGAAGAATATGGTCACCATCAATATTCACCCCAGCGGCGACATGACGAAAATTCAAATCACCAACGTGACCAAGAAATCCTCCGACTAAGGGCCCATGCAAAACAGAGTCGCAGATTCCCAGCCAACCTCGAAGTCCTCAATGACCGACGCTTCGGGACTTCATGAAGCCCTGCGCAAGAACGTTCGCGGCGAAGTTCGCTTCGACAATGGCAGCCGCGCGCTCTACGCCACCGACGCCTCCAACTATCGTCAGGTTCCCATCGGAGTGGTTCTTCCTCATGATGCCGATGATGTGATCGCCGCAATCGCCGTGTGCCGCGAATTCGGCGCTCCCTTACTCTGCCGCGGCGGAGGCACTTCGCTCGCGGGACAATGCTGCAACGTCGCCATCGTGCTCGATTTTTCTAAGCACATGGCAAGCATCCTCGAGATCGATCCCACGCGCCGCATCGCCCGCGTGCAGCCCGGAGTCGTGCTCGACCACCTGCGCAACGCCGCCGAAAAACATCACCTCACCTTCGCTCCCGATCCCGCCACCCACGACCGCTGCACCATCGGCGGCATGATCGGAAACAATTCCTGCGGCGTCCATTCCGTCATGGCCGGCAAAACCGACGACAACATCGAAGAACTGGAAATCGTCACTTACGACGGCGCTCGCCTGACAGTGGGCGAGAACTTCATTCGCCAAACCGGTCATGTGGGGACGGACGCATTCGTCCGTCCAGGTTTACCAAGCCCAACACCTCACTCCGCGCAAATGAGATCTACTCCTCCCTAAAGCAAATCGCCGACCAATACTGCCGATCTCATCCGCCAGAAGTTCCCCAACATCCCGCGCCGCGTCTCTGGCTACAACTTGAACTACCTGCTCCCCGAAAACGGATTCCACATCGCCCGCGCTCTGGTCGGCTCCGAAGGAACTTGCGCTACGGTTCTCGAAGCTACGTGCCGCCTCGTCGAAAGCCCTCCGCAGCGCGTGCTGCTCGTCGCCGCCTATCCCGACATTTATCAGTGCGCCGATCACGTTCCCGAAATCCTGGAGCACAAGCCCATCGGCCTCGAAGGCTTCGACGATCTTCTCGTCTACTACGAGCGCGTGAAGGGCATCAACACAGAAGGGCTTGCCCTGCTCCCGAAGGGCGGCGGCTGGCTCATGATTGAGTTCGGCGGCGAAACTCTCTCCGAAGCGGAATCACAGGCGCTCCGCCTGATCGACGCGCTCAACCGTAGCGCGACTCCTCCGAATGTGCAGTTGTATTCTGGTGCGCGAGCTAAACGCGTGTGGGACATTCGCGAATCCAGCCTCGGCGCCACTTCGCATGTACCCGGCGAACCGCTTAACTGGGAAGGATGGGAAGACGCTGCGGTCGCGCCCGACAAACTGGGCGGCTATCTCCGCGACCTGCGAAAGATAATGGGTGACTTCGGTTACAAGAGTTCCCTCTACGGCCACTTCGGCGACGGCTGCGTGCACACGCGCCTCAACTTCGACCTGCAATCGAAAGATGGCATCGCCAAGTACCGCAAGTTCGCCGAGCAAGCCGCGGATCTCGTCGTCAGCTACGGCGGCTCACTCTCCGGCGAACATGGCGACGGCCAGGCCCGCGCCGAACTTCTGCCGAAAATGTTTGGCCCGGAACTGATGCAGGCGTTCCATAAATTCAAGTCCACCTGGGATCCCGACGGCAAAATGAATCCCGGCAAAGTCATCGGCTGGCCTGAGCAGACTCCTTACAAGCTGGACGAAAATCTGCGCCTGGGAGCAAATTACGCGCCTTGGGAACCCGAGACTCGTTTCCAGTTTCCCGCCGACCATGGCAGCCTGCCGTTCGCGGCTCTGCGCTGCGTGGGCGTTGGCAAATGCCGCCGCGAAGGCCGTGGCGACGACGGCGGCGTGATGTGCCCCAGTTGGCGCGTCACCCGCGAAGAAGAGCACTCCACCCGCGGTCGCGCTCACCTGCTCTGGGAAATGACCCAAGGAACAACTCGAGAAGATGGGATCATTCGCGATGGCTGGCGTAGTGAAGAAGTCAAACAATCGCTCGACCTTTGTCTCGCCTGCAAAGGGTGCAAGAGCGATTGCCCGGTCGGCGTCGACGTCGCCACCTACAAAGCCGAGTTCCTGTCTCATTATTATGAGGGCCGCGTACGCCCGCGCAGCGCCTACGCTTTCGGCAACATCGACCTGTGGGCGCGCCTCGCGTCGAATGCGCCGGGCCTGGTCAACCTGACCACGCAACTTCCCTTCCTGCGCGACATCGCGAAGTTCGTCGCTGGAATTCCGCACCAGCGCACCATCCCCCCCTTCGCCCCCGAAACATTTAAGCAATGGTTCCACCGCAGAGGGGGCTTTGAAAGGGCGCGGCCTTCAGCCACGCCAAATCGCGGCCACTACGACGGGGCTTTAGCCCCTGCGGGACGAAACACGACCCTTCGATCACCGTGGAAGAGCGGCGCTTCAGCGCCGCGTCAGGCGGACCAAAACTCAGTGGCTTCAGCCCCCGAGGTTCTCCTCTGGCCCGACACTTTCAACAACTATTTCCTGCCCGCCACCGCCAAAGCCGCCGTCGAAGTTCTAGAAGCCGCCGGATACCGCGTCATCCTTCCGCAAGCGAATCTCTGCTGCGGCCGCCCACTCTACGATTTCGGCATGCTCGACCGCGCGCAATCCCTGCTGCTCAACATTCTCGACCAACTCGAGCCCGAGATCGAAGCCGGCATTCCCGTCGTCGGACTCGAGCCCAGCTGCGTCGCCGTCTTTCGCGACGAACTGCTCAACCTCTTCCCCCACGACGAGCGCGCGCAAGCCTTGGCCCGCCAGACATTTCTGCTCAGCGAGTTTCTCGAAACCAATTCCGGCAGTTCTCCGCTGCCGCAACTCGATCGCAAGGCGCTGCTGCATGGGCACTGCCACCACAAGTCGATCATGAAGATGACCGCCGAAGAATCTCTGCTGCGCCGCATCGGTGTCGACTTCCAGTCGCCCGCTCCGGGATGCTGCGGCATGGCCGGATCCTTCGGCTTCGAGCACGACAAATACGAAGTCTCCGCCGCCATCGGCGAACTCGAACTTCTGCCCGCCGTCCGCAACGCGCCCGCCGGCTGGCTCATCATCGCCGACGGATTTAGTTGCCGCGAGCAGATCGCGCAAGGCACGAACCGCCACGCGCTTCATGTAGCCGAGGTTCTGCAGATGGCGCTCAACCCGCCGCTCACGAATGATTCATTCCCCGAATCCGCGATCATGAACCAGCGCCACGCCGAAGTCCGCAGTTCCATGCAGCGCGCCGGACTCGGCCTGACAGCGATAGCCGCGGGCAGCGCACTCCTATGGGCATGGACCCGCGACCGCAGCACCTGACCAAATCGCCGCGGACTCAGGAAGAAATTCTCTGAGCACCCAAGCCTTTCTGCACATTCGGCTTGCAGCAAACCTGGCAGTCCTCGACATAACTCTGCCGCCGCCCGGCAGACTCATCCACCGAAGTCACATTCCACTCCCCGCAAGATGCGCACTGAAACCCAGATTCAAAAGTGAAGCAAGCATACCGCAACGATCGTAGCGCCGATCTTACCTCAAGCGCTCCGGTGGGAGATAATCCAAGCGGTACAGGAGTGAGCTTCATGCGAACCTTGGTGCTGATCTGCATTTTAGTTGTAGCCGTGCCCTCGATTTCGCAGAACGAGCCTACTGGGATAAGCGGTTTTGTTCTGATGCCAGATGGCAAGCCGATAAACGGGGCTTTCGTCCTCATCCGCAATTATCAGCAACTGGATGAAGGCTACGTTTCTAACAGATGGGAAGGTAGTACAGACGTGGACGGAAGGTTTTCGTTCGCAGCACCAAAAGGCTGTTACGACATCTTTGTGTCGGCCAACGGTAAATTGCTTCCCTTCACCCGGCGACAGTGTATCCAGTCCGAACGTCCAGCACTGGTAATCAAACCAAAGGCAGACCCGCATCCAGTCCTATGGCAGCATTGACCGTATGTCTTGCCGGTTGCGGCATTGACCGCATGTGCTGCCGGGTCTTCTCTCGTAAGTCATTGAGCCTTCGTGGAAGTCGTTGAAAAGTCGTAGAAGGCTCCTTGCAGCCCCGCTGGCGAAGAGTTTCGTTGCGGAGGACTTCTACCATGGGTCGGGCATCGATCGTCGATGCCAGGGGCGTTTCCGGCCCCGCAAAGGGCATTGTAGGCGAGGAGCGGGAGCGCTTTTGCCGACGCCGGCACAATTCCCTCGATTGTACGTACACGGATGTACGTAAACTAGGTCTAACTTACTGGAATCATTGCGCTTGTCCGCGTTTTCCGTCATTGGTCGTCGGTCGTTTGTCGTTTGTCGTTATGCCGCGATGGTTTAGATTTCCCGTCGCAAGTCCCTGGTTCTCGAATCCGAAGTTCAAGATCGTCAATCCAGAATCGCCCGATCGCCAAATCGCCCGATCGCCCAATCAGAAATCAGCAATCATCAATCAGCAATCATCAATCAAAAATGTCCCGTTGCCCCTATAATGTCCGAACTCTACTCTCGGAGGGGAATGCATGATCTCGCGGCGACGGTTTTTGGAAGTGGGCGGTGTAACGGCGGGGATGGCGGCGTCCCGTTCGCTGGTAACTGCGGCCGCGGCCCAAGAGGCGGACGCTTCGCTGCCGCCATCGCTGGCGAAGCTGCAATCGCGCAAGAGCGAGGCTACGCCCATTTCGCGCGACGAGCGCCACGAACGCCAGGAGCGCGCGCGGCAACTGATGAGCGAGAACGGGCTCGACGCCATTCTGCTGATGGAAGGCACGTCGCTGCGCTACTTCAGCGGCATCCGCTGGTGGGGCGGCGAGCGCATGTTCGCGCTGGTGCTGCCCGCCAAGGGTGCGGCGTTTTATGTTTGCCCGGCGTTTGAAGAAGGCCGCGCGCGCGAACAGATCCAGAACGCGCCCGACGGCGCGCAGCCCGACGTGCGCGTGTGGCAGGAGGACGAGAGCCCTTACGAGCGCGTGGCGCAGGGATTGAAAGATCGCGGCATTAGCGGCGGCAAGCTGGGAATCGAGGAGACGGTGCACTTCGTGTTTGCCGACGGCATCCACAAGGCCGCGTCGCAGGCTAACCTTACCAGCGCGACTCCGGTGACGGCGGGATGCCGCATGATCAAGACGGCGCACGAAATCGCGCTGATGCGGCTGGCGGCGCAGGTTACGCTTGCGGCTTACCACGCGGCGTACCTGGCGGTGAAAGATGGCATGACGCAGCCGCAACTCGAAGACCTGGTGAAGAAAGCGCACGATCGCCTGGGATTCACGGGAGGTGCCGAGGTGCAGGTGGGAGAGTTTTCCGCGTTTCCTCACGGCTCGGTCACGCCACAGGTGGTGCACGAGGGCACCATCGTTCTGATGGATGGCGGCTGCGCGGTGGAAGGCTATCAATCGGACATCACTCGGACTTATGTGCTGGGCAAGGCTTCCGACAAGATGAATCGCGTCTTCGACATCGTGCTGCGGGCGCAGTCGGCGGCGCTGGCCGCGGCGCGTCCGGGAGTGGAGTGTGGAGCGATCGATGCCGCCGCGCGAAAAGTCGTGACCGACGGCGGATTCGGCCCCGACTACAAATATTTCACGCACCGCCTGGGCCACGGCATGGGCATGGACGGCCACGAGTGGCCTTATCTGGTGCGCGGCAATCCGACCAAGCTGCAGGCCAACATGACCACCAGCAACGAGCCGGGAATTTATATTCGCGGCGAGTTCGGCGTGCGCATTGAAGACGACATGCACATCATGGAAAACGGCGCGGAGCTGTTCACACCCAAGCCTGTGTCGCTGGAAGAGCCGTTCGCCAAAGCGTAGGCAATTGCGTGTGGAGAAAATAGTTTGTGTGGAACGTATACTGATACTCCTGCCCGCTAAACGCGGCGAATGGTTGGCGTGCTGTGCGAATCGGGAAAAGTGATAGTGAAAATGTTTCCCACGCGAACGTTCGTCACCAGCACGGGACGAAAACAAGCAAGACAAGTTCCCCCTGCGCGGCGCACGCACGGATAAACAATTCCTGCCGATCCCATTTCGAGCAATTGCGCGGCCAGCGCCTGCGACGCTGCGTAACTGGTCGGCGACAGACAGCCAGCATAAACGATCGCTTCCTCGCGCGAGAGGCAATCGTTCGAACGAAGATCGTGGAATTCCGCGCGGAAGTCCGCCAAGTAGTCGAGATAGTCGGCAGTATCCTCTTCTTCCCACGCAGTTTCCCGAAGCCAGAACTGGCGGTGATAGACGACTTCGGCCTGCGAGGTCTCGAGTTCGAACGAGGCGTACCACACGCCGCGGTCGGCGGAGTTGAAGCGCGATCCCGCGGGCGAAGGATGGCAGAAGGCCGCATTGATGATGCGGTACGACGGAATGCCAAACACGAGTTCGCGTTCGTCGATGCCCGGGGCGAGTCGCGATTCCGCGAGCAGGCGATCGTTGGTGGCGTTGTCGAGTTCGAAAATGGCTGCGAGCGTTTTGGGATCGTCGGTGAGGCGCGTGAGCACCGAGGCTCCGCCGTCGGCGAATTGCGCGGGGATCAGGCGATGGGTGTCGCGCTGGTCGATGGCAGTGGTGGGGAGCACAGCTTATCCAGCGAAAATTTCAGCGGCCGCCGCGGCGATGGTCGAGCAGGCGGCGCACGCCGATCATGCCGGGCACTCCGCCGCGCACCAGCAACTGCCAGCGGCGGCGCGTTGTTGAACATGGGATTGGAATTGGGGCGGGAGGTCCACTGGTTGGCGAGGCGCTGGCTGAAGAGAATGTTGAGCGCCTTGAAAATGCCGATGAGGAGCGAGACGCGTGTGAGTTCGTCCTGGGAGAGCACGCCCTTGCGATTCTTTTTCAGTTCGTAGTAGCGGCCGTGAGAGGCGCCGCCGAGCAGCGCCATCGCGTCTTCGTTGCGCAGTTGCCATTTGTCGACGATGGCAAAAAAAGCGGCGATGGCCGGCGGGCTCAGGCGCGCGCGCGTGACGGAGTCGGTGAGGTCGGGCAACTTCCGCAGGTCGAGGCCGATGTCGGGCAAGGCAGCCAGAGCATTCATTGCGGCTACTCCATTACTGGATATTATTATATCCTAAATTGGAGTTATAAGAAAACACTGGTTCTTCCTTGTTTTGTGTTAGTTAGAAAAGCCTCGTGTGGCGCGGGCACTCTTGCCCGCTGATTTTTGGGGGCGCTGGAGGCAAGCGGGCAGGAGTGCCCGCTCCACACTCTTTACTTCACACAGAAATCTACAAGCCTGGTACTGGAGGGCAGCCGGGGAAGTCTTTCAGGAAAGTGTTGCCGATGTAGCCTAGATATTCGATTCCGATTTCGCTGGTGAAGAAGCCGTCGGCGGTGAGCTTGCGCAGGAATGCGAAGAAGTCGATGCCTTGGCCGAGGCTGGGAGTTTGCGTCGCATTCTTGCGGTAGGCGATTAGGTCAAGAATTTCTTTCTGCTGCGCGGGCGCGCACTCGAGATAGACCTTGCCGTAGCGATCGATGCAGGTGTTGTCGAGCCACATCAGGCCGCCGCCGAGAGCGACTTGGTATTCCTGATTTTCGCTGGTGATGAGGTCGATGAACTCGGGGGCTCCGGCCTCGATCGCGCCCTTGGCGTCTTCGTCGGAGGGAATGATCGTCTGGCAGAGAGTTTGCAGAGTCTTGTAGGCGTGCGCGGAAAAAAACTTGGGCAGCGTAGGGCTGATCGGGCGCGGCGGCTTTTTCCGCTTGCACCATGCGATGCGCGTACTCGGCGGCTTCGAGAGGAATCACGCGTAGCACAGAGCCGGTCACGGCGGTGATGGTCAGCGATTTCAGAATGTCGCGTCGAGAAATGGTCATGGGCGGCTACAGATTTCCTTTCTTCGCCTGGTCGAGCAAGTAATCGGAAGCGCGCCACGTCAGCGCCATAATCGTAAGCGTGGGATTCTTGTCGGCGTTGGTGACGAAGCTAGCGCCGTCGGTGACAAATAAATTTTTCACGTCGTGGGACTGGCAGTACTGGTTGAGCGCCGACGTCGCCGGATGCGCGCCCATGCGGACCGTGCCGACCTCGTGGATGATGACGCCGCCATCGGCAATGCCATAGGGATTCGGGCCGTCGGGAATGGCCTTGGACATAAAGACTCCGCCCGCCGCTTCCACGATTTCGCGGTAGGTTTCCTGCATGTCTCGAGCCATGCGAATTTCGTTGTCGCCCCACTTCCAGTGAAAGCGCAGCACGGGGATGCCCCACTGGTCGACGGCCGCGGGATCGATCTCGCAATAGCAGTTTTCGTTGGGGATCATCTCGCCGCGCCCGGCGAATCCGATATAGGTGCCGTATTTTTTCTTGCACTCCTGTTTCAGGGCGGAGCCGTAGCCCTCGAAGTCGTCGCACACATCGTCGAATTCGCCGACGCCGGGCATGCCGCGTCCGCCGCCGAACTCGGTGTGATAGCCGCGAAGAAATTCATTCTTGCGATCGAACTTCCACCAGGGCAGGTACATGTGCATGCCGCCCACGCCGTCGTGATTGTGCGCCGGCACTTTTTCGAGCACGGGAAAATATCCGCCAGCGTGAGCTGCCGACCGTGTCCATCAGGTTGCGGCCGACCACGCCGGAAGAATTGGCGAGGCCATCGGGAAACAAGCGTGGACTTGGAATTCAGCAGCAGGCGGGCGGATTCGCAGGAACTGGCGGCGACGATGAAGGCGCGCGCATAAATGCGCTTCTCTTCCCGAGTGGCCTTGTCGATGTAGGAAACCGCTTCGACCTTGCCGCCTTTGTTGACGACGAGTTCGCGGGCCATGGCGCCGGTCACAAGAGTGAGGCGTCCGGTTTTTTCCGCGGGCGGAATCATGACCTGGCTGGAACTGAAGTTGGACGCGGTGATGCATCCGCGGCCGCACTGCGCGCAGTAGTGGCAGGCGGGACGGCCGTTGAGCGGCTGGGTCAGAATCGCCAGCCGCGAGGGAATGCAAAGAATGTGCAGATGGTCGCAGGCCTTCTTGACGATGGTTTCGCTGCAGCGGGGTTTGGGAGGCGGTTGAAAAATTCCGTCGGGCGCGCTGGGAATATTTTCTTTGGTGCCGAAAACTCCGATGTAAGACTCGACTTTGTCGTAGTAAGGCGCAACGTCATCGTAGGTGAGAGGCCAGTCGTCGCCTTGTCCGTCGTGGGAGCGAGCCTTGAAATCCACCGGAGCCATGCGCAGAGCGATGCGTCCCCAGTGGTTGGTGCGTCCGCCGACGATGCGCGAGCGGAACCATTGAAACCGGGAGCCGGGAGCGGAGATGTAAGGCTCGCCCTCGATTTGCCAGGCGCCGTTGGGAGCGAGGAATTCGTCTTCGAGGCCTTTGCCGGCGCGGCCGCCGACACCGGCGCCGCGATGCGGCAGGTCGTAAGGCCACATGTGTTCCTTGTAATCGCGCTCGGGAACCACGGGAGGCCCGGCCTCGAGCAGCGCGACGCTCAATCCGCCCTCGGTAAGCACTTTCGCGGCGGTGCCTCCGGAGGCGCCGGAGCCGATGATGCAAACGTCGAAAGTTTTGGGCGTGCGCCGAACTTGCATGAGAGTCCTGAGAAGAAAGCTGTCAGCCGTCAGCTATCAGCTTAAACCGTCAGCCCTCAGGGTTCGGCTGAGAGCTGGCGGCTGATAGCTGAGAGCTATTTACGAGGAACGCGAGTTGCCCGAGCCGGGCAGCGCTACCAGCGCAGCTTGCTCAGGTAATCGTAGCTTTTGGCGATGCTGTCGAATGGATCTTTCGGTCTGTCGTGTTCGACGATGTAGTGCTTGATTCCGGCTTTCTCGGACTGGGCGAAAAGTTTCTTCCAGTCGATGATGCCGCTACCGACCGCGGTCAGGTCGACGGTGTCGCCGAAACTTTGCGAGCCGCCCTGGGTGACTTTGGGAATCTTCTTGAGGTCTTTGACGTGGACCAGCGGGAAGCGTCCGGGATAGCGATTGAAATATTTGAGGGGATCGGCTCCGGCGGCGGTGATCCAGCACAGATCCATTTCCATCTTCACGTTCTTGGCATCGCACAATTTAAGCAGTTCGTCGTAGGGGAGCTTGCCGTTGACGGGAAGAAATTCGAACCAGTGATTGTGATAGGCGAACTGCATGCCGGCTTTTTTGGTCTGCTCGCCGCAGCGGTTGAATTTTTCGGCGGCCTGCTTCCAGATGTCGGGATTCTTGCGCAGCTCTTCGGGAATCCAGGGGCAGACGATGTATTTCAAGCCGATGGTTTTGGAGTCTTCGATGACGGACGGGAATTTGTCGTCGAGTTCGTCGTATTGCACATGGGTAGAGACGGGATCGAGGCCGTTCTTTTCGCAAGCGGCGCGGACCTGCTGCGGGGTGTGGCCGAAGTATCCGGCGAATTCGACTTCCTTGTAGCCGATCTGGGCGACCTTGGCGATGGTGCCGTCGAAGTCGGACTTCATCTGATCGCGCACGGTATACAGCTGCACGCCGACTTTTTCGATTTTGTGCTCGCCGGCGGCCCAACTCAGGCGGCTGGTCAACATGGTTGCGGCGGCAGCGGTGGTGGCGGTTTCGAGAAAGGTGCGGCGATTCATGGCATTGAAACTCATGAGTGCGTTCCTCCGATTGTTCCGCGTCGAGGCGGAAGTGGAATCCGGAAAGCATTATACGCGGAAGGAGGTTTGGCGAGCGGTGGCAAGGGAAAGGCTGTCGAGCTTCGCTCGACTGGACAGCCCCTTCGACTGCGCTCAGGGCAGGCTAAGAGCGGCTGTCCCCACATGAGTCGTTTTAGCTGTCCACCGAAAATCGAGAGGAAGCAGTGGGCTTCCTCTCGCACGAATCCGGCTCAGTTCACGATTTCGAGACTTGCAAGTTGTTGGTCACCGAGAAAATTCCGGGGACGCCGTTGGCCCGAAGGTTTACGAGATTCTTGTCGGCATCGCTGTCCACGATGCCCTCCAGGGTGACGCGGCCATTCTTCACGATAATGCGAATCGGCTTCTGGACGCCCAGTTCGTATTTCTGCAGCGAGGGATATTGATAGATGGCGCGGAAGAGCGCGATGCGGAGTTGGTCGTCCATGGAGGAGGGAGGTAAAACCTCGATCTGGTTGTCGACTTTTTCGACCCCTTCAATATGCTTCACCGCATTTTCGGAGTCGGACTTCAGGGTGGGGCGCACGACCTGGCCGAGCAGGGTGACGGTCCCGCCGTCCACTTTGAAGGCGATGTAGTCGAAGACGCCGAAGTAGGGCAACATCAGCAACTCGTGGCGAACTTCTCGTACGATGCGGTCCTGGGATTTGGCGGAATCCTGGGCCGGAGCGAGGGTAGGGAGGGTGAGGAGGACTGCGAACAAAATCAGGAGCGTGTGTTTCATGGTTTTTCTCTCTCTTTCGAAACTGGTTACTTTAACCCCAAAGTTTAGGGCAGGGACAAATCGATTGCGATACGGGGGATTCGGTATTTTTGCGGGCACCTGAAAACCTCTATCCACGGAGGACACGGAGATCACGGAGGGAAACCACCGCTAGCCTAGCTCCAGATGCAGGCTGTTCTTGATGTTTAGAAGGTGGATCTCGGAGCAGTTGTTCAGGATCCAGTCGGCGCCGGACTCGCGCAGGGCAGCCTCCTGAACTGTGGTTTTGAAGGCGATGACTTTCGCCCCAGCGGCTTTCCCGGCGCGGACTCCAGCGGGGACATCTTCGACGACAATACATTCCTCCGGCGGAAATCTCAGGACTGAGGCGCCTTTGAGATAGGGTTCGGGATGCGGCTTGCCCTGAGTGATGTCGTTGGAGGTAATCAGTTTTTTTGGCAGCGGCAGGCCGGCGGCGCGAATGCGGACTTCGGCGAGGGCGCGGGTACACGAGGTAACGATGGTCCAGCGATCGGGCGGAAGGCTGGCCAGCAGGGCAAGCGCGCCGGGGAGAGGGACGACGCCTTCGAGGTCAGCGATTTCGCGGCGTTCGACTTCACGGTTCTCGGCCTCGTGATCGGAGTTAGGAAGATATTCGCGGACGGTGGTTAGACTGGGACGTCCGTGGGCGCGGGCTACGACTTCTTCGGGATCGAAGCCGTGCTCGATGGCCCATTGGCGCCAGACGCGGGCGACAGCGGGAGTGGAGTTCACGAGCACTCCATCCATGTCGAAGAGGAGAGCGGCGCAGTGGATTTGAATCATCGGGTCATAGCCGGAGATTTTTCTGCGCGCCGTTGCACGGGAAATTAGCGGGTGACATTTTCGGGCGACTCGCGCTCGTACCGCGTGTAATCTTCATTATTCATCTTGCAGCGATTGTAACGCAGCACGCGTGGAGACCGACCAGGCGAGAAGGTTAACAGCGGGACGTCGCTGAGAGTTGAGATCTCGGCGGCGTTTGCGCCAACTGGCCTCACTGCGTTCGGCGGACGGGCGAAAGCGCCCGTCCCCACATGAGCATCCCCACATGCGCGGCATGGACGCCCGAGCCGGCTGTCGCTACATGAGCAGTGTGCAGCTACGACTGCACGATTTTTTCCAGGGCCACGCGGCTGCGATCAGCGTGGAGCCCCTAAGCTGCAGCAGTTGTTTCTTTTTAAATTCAGACCGATCATCGGCTACCCTCGGTCCGTGATATCGTGCCAGAAACATCTTCCTCAGGAGGAGGCACCATGAAACGTCTCTCTTTTCGAATGGGCCTGGCGGGTCTACTGGCATGTGGAGTATTCGCAATCGGTGCTTCGTCGGCAGTGGCTCAGGACGCAGGCGCAACCTTTAAGTCAAGGTGCTCCATGTGTCACGGCCCCGACGGCAGGGGCGGCAAAATGGGAACCCGCGACTTCGCTTCTCCGGAAGTGAAAGCCGAGTCGGATGCCCAGCTGACCGAAATCATCACCAAGGGCAAAGGCAAGATGCCGAGCTACAGCGGCAAACTCAAAGACACCGAAATCCAGGGGTTGGTGGCCTACATTCGCAGTCTAGCCAAGTAATTCAACCGAGGCGGCCGAGCCGCCGGAGACAATTCAATTCTGAAGGATTGGCTGGTCAGAGCAACCCGCGCGAACGATACGGAATATTTTAGCGCCCGGACTTGCTCTCACATTCTTTTTAATTGCTTCTGCCGTTCTCGTCGCCACGAATTCCAAGCCAGTAAGCTCGGGCAAAAATGACGGCGGACGAATGCCCGGCTGCCACGGCGACGCTACTCTCGCGCACGCGAATACGCGATTTATTCCACGCTGGACGATGGCCGGAGCGCGTGGCAAAATGTCTGCGACGATCCCGGCCTGACTTCACAGAAACTTGAATTCCCGCTTCCACTATGCGCAGAAGGCCGAGTACTGGGCTCTGGTCTGGATCATGGCGGTCATGGCTATGAGCGGACGCAAACATGGACAGTGAGCAAACTCCCTCGCCCCGGCAAGAGGCAAGGCACGGATTGCGCATGCTGCTGCGCAATCCCGTAAGCCTGGCCGGAATGGCGCTGGCGATCGTCAGCCTCGCAAACATTTTCCTTTTTACCGTCATCGATCAGATCGCCGCCAAGCCGAGCCCTTACATCGGGATACTGGCTTACATGGCGTCGCCGGCATTCCTGGTGATGGGCCTGCTGTTCATGCTGGCGGGAGTGCTGATCGAGCGGCGCAAGAAAGTAGCGCCCACCGCCTTCTACCCGCGCATCGATCTCAACGATCCCACGCAGCGCAGCGCCGTCATTTCGTTCATGACGTTCCTGGTCGTGTTTGTCATGGTGAGCGTGGCGGGCAGTTACAAGGCTTACGAGTTCACCGAGTCGGTAGAATTTTGCGGGCAGTTGTGCCACACGGTGATGAGCCCGGAATATACGGCGTATCAACACTCGCCGCATGCCCGAGTAGCCTGCGCGGAGTGCCATGTGGGTGGGGGCGCGGCCTGGTTTGTGAAGTCAAAACTCACCGGCAGCCGCCAGGTTTATGCCACTTTGTTTAAAACCTACCCGCGTCCCATTCCCACGCCGGTGCACAATTTGCGCCCGGCGCAGGAAACCTGCGAGCAGTGCCATTGGCCGAAAAAGTTTTATGGCGGACAACTCAAAGTTTTCAACCACTATGGCAACGATGAAAAGAATACGCTGCGCCAGATTCGCATGATCATCAAGACCGGCGGCGGCGATCCGGCCACGGGCGCGCCGGAGGGCATTCACTGGCACATGAACATCGCCAACAAGATCGACTACGTTGCGGCGGACGAAAAGCGCCAGACCATTCCCTACATTCACGTCGAAGACCTGCAGGGACGCGTGACCGAGTACTACGCCAAGGACTCCACGCTCAGCAAAGATCAGATTGCCAAGGCTCCGCGCCACCACATGGATTGCGTAGACTGCCACAACCGTCCGACGCACATCTTCGTACCGCCGGATCTGGCTATAGATCAATCGTTGCTGGCGCGTCGACTGGATATTTCCCTGCCCTTCATTAAGCAGCAGGCAGTGACGGTGCTAACCGGAACCTACACCACCACCGACGACGCCATGCGGGGCATTGCGAGCGGACTGCAAGATTTTTACGAAAAGAAATATCCCAACGTCGCCAACGGCAAGCAGGTGGAAATTCGTAACGCGGTGACCGAGGTGCAGGAAATTTTCCGCCGCACCACTTTCCCCGAGATGAAGGTGAACTGGCAGACGCATCCCAACAACTTGGGCCATTACTTCTTTAACGGCTGCTTCCGCTGCCATGACGGCCAGCACGTCAGCGCCGACGGAAAAGTCATCAGCAGAGATTGCAATCAGTGCCACTCGCTCATGTCACAGACCGATGGCACCGTCAGCAGCGTGGCCCCGGCTGCGCCGCAAACTTTCAAACATCCCGTCGATATTGGAGACTTGACCCAGGTCAGTTGCGCCGATTGCCATACCGGGGGCGTCGGGCCGTAATTCTCGGATCTCAGCGTGGCGCCTGGTCGGTAGTTCAGCGAGCGATGGGCTATACTTTCGCCCATGCGAAAGCTCATGGTTCAATATTTATTCTTGGCATTTCTATCTTTGGCGTTGCTCCCTGCCAGCGTCAATGCTCAAAGCTTGCTGGTCGTTAACCAGGGCGACGCAAATGTAAGCATTGTCGATCCAGCCTTGGCGCGGCAAGTCGCGACCATAGCTGAGAAAACCACCGAGGTTCACGGCCACGAAATCGCCGCTTCGGCGGACGGACGCACTGCGTTTCTGCCGATCTATGGCAGCACTGGTGTAGGAAAGCCGGGCATCGATGGCCACGATATGCTGGTGATCGATTTGTCGTTGCGAAAAATCGTCGACGACATTGACTTCGGCCACGGGGTACGCCCGCACTTTCCGGTTCTCGATCCAGCCAGCGGGTTGCTTTACGTCACGACAGAGTTGGATAAGACCGTGACGATCATCGATCCGCACACGCTGAAGATCGTCGGAACCGTTCCCACCGGCCAGGAAGAATCGCACATGCTGGCCCTCTCGCATGACGGGCACCGAGGCTACACTGCAAACGTTGGACCGGGCACGGTTTCTGTTCTCGACCTGGCCGGACGGAAAACACTCGCCGTCATCCCTGTCGCGAAAACAGTTCAGCGAATTTCAATCTCCGCCGATGACAAGCTTGTGTTCACTTCCGACCAAACCAAGCCGCAACTGGCGGTGATCGATACCGCGACCAACAAGGTTAAAACGTGGGTGCCGCTGCCCGGGCTGGGCTATGGCGCGGCGGCAACGCCTGATGGCCGTTGGCTGCTAGTCGCGATACCTTCGACCAATCAGGTTGCGGTAGTCGACCTGGGAAGCATGCAGGTAGCACGCCGCATTGACGTCGCGAATTCGCCGCAGGAAATTCTGGTTCGGCCCGACGGCAAGGTGGCATATGTCTCGTGCGCCGCGAGCGGCAAAGTTGCGGCCATTGATCTCACGCAATGGAACGTGCAGAAGTTGATCGACGCGGGCAAGTTTGCCGACGGCCTCGCCTGGGCTCCTTAAGCCAGTTGGCGGCCTTCATGAGTCAGTAACGGCGGGCAAATGCGCCGGCTGCGCCCGGCGGACAGCTGAGGGCGGATGTCCCCACAAAAAACTTCGTTCTTTCAAGTTTTAATTCCTGCGGCCCTTATGGCGACGGCACCAGTTCCAGGGTCAACACCTGAAATGGACGTAGGTGAAATTGTTGCTGTTGTTCCGCCGGAATCGAGAGCGGCGATTGGGAGCTCTCAGCTTTCCAAGGGCTGCGCGCGGCGTACGCCGGTTTCGAATCTGCGGGCAGTTCCAGAAGCGTTGCTAGACTCGTGGTGAAATCCTGCGGCTTATCGCTGGGGTTGCGCAGAGTCAGGATTGCTTTTTCACGCGACCAGGAGGCCCAGCCATAAACTTCCAGGCGCGCCGGATCGCCGCCGACCCAGTGCGAGTCCTTCAGAGTCTGCGCGTTCTCGCGCGACCACTTCGCGGCCTCGGCCAGCACATCCCAGTCGCCCGACGACAGCAATGACGGCGTGATGTACATCTCCTGCAGTTGCGTTCCGGTGCCGAAGTAGTCATGAACTTCGTCAGGGAAATCGTGGCCGGGATCGACGCCCAGGCGTTCCGCGTAGCGGGCGAAGATCATCCCGTGAAGCATTAAAGAATTGATTGGGAACAGCGGACCCTCTTCGACGACCCAGCGATAAATCTGCGAGTCGCGATAGGTGATCCAGCGCTGGCGATTGGTGCCGACGCCGGCGAAGCTGTGATCGTCGCCGCCGCGCCAGATTGAATCGGCATAGAGCAGCCAGAACGGCGAAGGATAGGTTCCGGTCGTGAGGTTGATGTACAGGTCTGGCTTTTTCGCGCGCAGCTCGCCGATCAGGTGGATGGCGGCGGCGAAGTCGCTGTCGAACTCGCTGCCTTTGATGACTTCGTTCACATTGCCGGTGCCGTCGAACTTGAACTGGTTCACGCCATATTTTTCGATCATGTTGAGGCAGGTATCGCGGAAGTAGCGATAGTATTTCGGGCCGGAGAGCGCGAGTCCGCCCTCGTTGGTTTCGAATCCTTGCGCCTGCGCGGAAGCCATGCGCTGCTTTTTCGGACCGTCGTAGCCGCCCCACGGCGAGAGCCAGATGCCGGGCGCAGCGCCGAATTGCGCCGCGGTCTGCGTCACTTTTGTGAGTCCGTCTGGAAAACCTGGATTGAATTTCCAGAGAGTCGAGGGATCGTCCCAGCCGTCGTCGAAGAGGAAACTGTCGAGTTTAACGCCGCGTTGTTTGGTCAAGTGCTCGCCGAAACTCTGCACGACTTCGACTGCCTGATGCTCGTTGTAACGGTCGAAGAATCCCAGGTCGTACCACGAGTTGTAGTGCAGAAAGGTGCGATAGGGATGCGCGCGTTCGAGTTCGACATAGTTCAAGAAGTCGCGACGCAGTTGTGCAGCGTGAGTCACGCCGATCACGGAGGAATAAGTCACGCTCTGCGCGGGCTGCAGGGGAAGCTCGCGCTCGATCCAACAGGAGCCGCGATCGGCGCGGACGCGACATTCCGACAGCGGATGCTCGAAACCGAGAAACCAGGTTCCGGCGGTAACGGGCGAGCCTTTGACATTTCCTGAGACGACAGCGCCGGGCACGACTGCGTCGATGAGAAGAACTTGCGCCAGCGCGAACGGTTCCCGGACGGCGTGGATGGTGATTTCCTGACGAATGTAGTTGGCATCTTCACGCAGGATCGCGGTCCAGGTTACGTGGAGTTTGGCGGAGGGATCTTCGAGTTCGATGCGGACTTGACGGCCCGGCAAGCGATCGGCGGCTTTGGAAGAATCTTTCGAGACGGGCGCGTCTTCGATGGCAGGCGCTGCGACTATTTTGAAATCAGAGGAAGGGAGCACCGCGCCTTCTTTCGGCAGCAAGGCGAAGACGCTTCCGGAGAGAGGCAGGCTCGTAGCGGTCAGATGGTTGGCGAGGGCTTGCCACTGCAGGGAACCATCGCGGACCGACCATGTCGCCGAGATTGCAGCGTTTGACAGCGAGATGGTATCGCCTTCGTGCACGGCTTGTACCTTGGCGGCATGGACAGGCGCGAGCGACAGCACGAAAACTAACGGAAGTAAAAGCAAACGTGGCATTTTTTAAATTCCTTTTGTGATTGGGAACTTCCTTTTCGACATCATTCTAAAAACCCAAGATCTTGAACCACGAAGGGCACGAAGGTTCACGAACGAAAACCGGAACCTTAATTTATTTTCGAGTTTCTTATTTTCAATTATCCATGGCTTCCGATTCCCAATTTTTGGCGCGTGAGACTGCTTCATTCCAGCGGTTGCGTAGCTGGCGTGCCTGAGATGCTGGCATCTGGGGCTCGAAGCGGCGATCACTGGCCGTTGATGCGGCGAGATCGCCTTTCCAAAAATCGACTGCGAGGCCAGCCAGGTATGCCGCACCCAGCGCGGTCGTTTCCGTGACAGCGGGACGAACGACGGGCGTGCCGAGAATGTCGGACTGAAATTGCATGAGGCCGTCATTGGCGGCGGCGCCGCCGTCGACGCGAAGTTCGGGCACGGCGGCGCCGGAATCGCGACGCATCGCATCCAGCAAATCGGCGACCTGGTAGGCAATGCTCTCCAGCGCGGCGCGGGCAATGTGACCTGCGGTGGCGCCGCGCGTGAGACCGAAGATGGAGCCGCGGGCGTAAGAATCCCAGTGAGGCGCGCCCAGTCCAACGAAAGCGGGAACGAAAAATACGCCGCCATTGTCGCGAACGGAATTGGCGAGCGCCTCGACTTCTTGCGAGGTTCGAATCAGGCCGAGCCCATCGCGCAACCACTGCACCACCGCGCCGCCGACGAAGACACTGCCTTCGAGCGCGTATTCGGTGCCGTCTTTAATTTTCCAGGCAACGGTGGTAACGAGCCGATTGGAGGACGGCACGGCACTGCGCCCGGTGTTTTGCAGCATGAAGCATCCGGTGCCGTAAGTATTTTTGGTGAGTCCGGGCTGGGTGCAGCGCTGGCCGAAGAGTGCCGCCTGCTGGTCACCGGCAATGCCGGCGACAGGAATGCCGTCGAGTTCTTTTGTCGCGGTCACTTCGCCAAACACCTCGCTGGAGGAAAGCACCGTCGGCATCATTGACGGTGGAATTTGAAACAGATCGAGGAGTTCGCGATCCCACGCGCCCGTATGAATATTGAAGAGCATGGTGCGCGAGGCATTGCTGGGATCGGTGGCGTGAACGCGTCCGCCGGTGAGTTTCCAGAGCAGCCAGGAGTCGACGGTACCAAAGGCGAGCTTGCCGGCATCCGCTTGCGCGCGCGCGCCGGGAACATTTTCGAGAATCCAGGAAATCTTGCTGGCGGAAAAATAGGAATCGATTAAAAGGCCTGTACGCTGCTGGATGAGAGGGCTGTGGCCTTCGCTGCGGAGTCGCTCGCAGAAATCGGCGGTGCGGCGATCTTGCCAGACGATTGCGTTGCAGATGGGTTGACCGGTATCGCGATTCCATACGATCGTGGTCTCGCGCTGGTTGGCGATGCCGATGGCAGCCACGTCGCTGGATCGCGCGCCGGCTTTGGCCAGAGCTTCAAGTGCGACCGCAATTTGCGAGGACGCGATCTGCTCGGGATCGTGCTCGACCCATCCGGGCCGGGGAAATATCTGTTCGAACTCACGCTGGGCGACGGAGCGAACGTTGCCTTCGCGATCGAACAGCAGAGCGCGGGAACTGGTGGTGCCCTGGTCGAGGGCTAAAACGTATTGCACTGTATCTCCTTGCGCTAACAACCACTGCTGCCGGTTGATTACTCTCGACTGAAAACGTTATGCGCCGGCCGAGATGTTGCGAGCAACGTCTCTACGAACTCTTTGGTCGCAGGAAGCGGCGAATGCCAAAAGTCCCAGATGGCCGCACCAGCCAGGCCACCGAGGAGCGGAGCCAGGACTGGGATCCACCACACGCGGGTTCCGTCGGTGAGGCCGTTGTTGCGAAAGCCGGCGACTGCGGTGAACAGACGCGGACCGAAATCGCGCGCGGGATTGATGGCGTAGCCGTGAATGCCGCCAAAGCTCATGCCGATGGCAACGACGACTAATCCGATGAGCACGGGAGCAAGATTGGCTCCGGGCGGAGCATTGAATTCATCGATGATCGCGAATATGAGAAGCACGAGCAAACCGGTGCCAATGAGTTGGTCGAGGAACCCCGCCTGAGGTAGCGCCGGAAACGCCGGGAATGTGGTGAAGACCCCGGCGGTGCGCTGCAGTTGCGGATCAACCTGGCGAAATGCGGGCAGGTAATTCCAGTAGACGAGGGCTGCGGCCACGAAAGCTCCGGCAGTTTGCGCGATGGAGTAGGGCAGAACTTTGCGCCAGGGGAATCCGCGAAAGACCGCGAAGGCCAAGGTGACAGCGGGATTGAGGTGCGCGCCTGAGATTTTGCCGGAGATATAAATGCCCATGGTGACGGCGAGGCCCCAGCCGAGAGTGATGTTGGTGTAGCCGCCATGGATGATCTCGCCGGGATTGTTGGTGGGAAACAGAACGACCATCGCGACCACGCCGTCGCCGAGGAGGATGAGCACGAAGGTGCCGAGAAATTCGGCGATCAGTTCGGCGGCCAGTGTGGGCTTGGGATTCATTCGTGCTCTATTTTCGGCGCTTCTCGACCGCGAAGTAGTGTATCAGGGGGAGCTTTTAACCGCTGAGGGCGCGGAGAACTGCCGCGAAGAATGCGGAGAAACTCTTTTTGCCGGAGGAATGTCGAAGGGCAATTATTTATGGACGGACCCGTCTTAGTTAACCGAGATTTCCGCTTGACATCTGGGATCAGGACCGTAAGATAGAGACATATTTATGCAATAGGGTGCATATTTATTCATGATGAATAAAACCTTACGGCAACGGGCGGTTCTGGATGTGCTGAAGCACGGATCCATCGCCAGCCAGGAAGACCTGCAGCGGCTGCTGCGGAAGCGCGGGTTCAAGGTTGGGCAGGCGACGCTGTCGCGGGACATTCGGGATTTGAACCTGAGCAAGACTTCGCAGGGCTATTCCCTGCCCCACGGCGACGGAGCGTCGGGGATTGCGTTGCCCCCGGTGTCGCGACTGGTGCGGGAATTCGTGCTTGACATTCGGTCGGCACAGAATCTGCTGGTGATTAAAACTATTGTGGGCAGCGCGCAGCCGGTGGCAGCGGCGCTGGACGAAACCGACTGGAGTGAAGTGGTGGGAACGATTGCGGGGGACGACACAATTCTGATTGTGTGTCCGGATAAAGACGACGCCAAGGGGCTGGCATCGCGGATCGAGGAAATGCTGAGTTAATGGGCGCGAAGCTAAAAACCGCAGTGCTGGGAGCGACGGGATATTCCGGGCTGGAGTTGACGCGGATTCTTCTGCGCCATCCGCGACTGGAGAAGCCGTGCCTGCTGCGGCGTTCGGCGGATAACGGCAGTGCCGATCTGGCGGACGTATTTCCGGCGCTGTCGGGTAACGGCGGGTATCCCTTGCATTCGCTTTCGTGGCCGGCGCTGAAGCAGCAGGGAGTGGATTTGCTTTTTCTGGCGACACCGCATGAGGCTTCGCGTGCGCTGGTTCCGGAAGCGCTGGCACAGGGGCTGCGCGTGATCGATTTGAGCGGGGCGTGGCGGTTGAAGCAGGAGCAGCATCGCGCGATCTATGACTTTCAGGATTCGGATGCGGTGACGGCGGCGGAATTGACGGCGAGAGCGGTTTACGGTCTGCCTGAACTGAATAGCGATCGCATCGCGAATGCCACGCTGGTGGCGAATCCGGGATGCTATGCGACGTCGGTGATTCTGGCGCTGGCTCCGTTGCTGACAGCGGGAGTGGTCGACCGGAGCCACGGAATTATTTCCGATTCGAAGTCGGGCGTGTCGGGGGCGGGCAAGGAACCGACGGCGAAGACGCACTTTGTTTCGGTGGCCGACAACTTGTCGGCGTATTCGGTATTCAATCACCGGCACATGGGCGAGATTGTCGAGCAGCTTGGGCTGGGAGCGCAGGAGTTGACGTTTACTCCGCATCTGCTGCCGATTCCGCGGGGAATTCTGTCGACGATTTATGTGCAGCTCAACCACGAGATGACGCCGCTGGAAGTGGAATCGTGCTTTCGCAATTTTTATGAGGGCAAGCGCTGGGTGCGGGTGTTTCCGACTCCGAAGCTGCCGCAGGTGCAGTTTTCTCTGCACACAAATTATTGCGATCTGGGATTTTGCCTGGCGGAAGACGGAAAGCGGCTGGTGCTGATTTCGTGCATCGACAACCTGCTGAAAGGCGCGGCCGGACAGGCCGTGCAGAACATGAACCTGATGTACGGATGGGCGGAAGACGAGGGACTGCAGTGATGATCGTAGTGAAAATCGGAGGAGCGGCGCTGGAAGATGCTGACTACGCTGCGCAAGTGTGCGCGCGCGATTGCGGAACTGGCGCAGGACGGGCATCGCGTGGCCGTCGTGCACGGCGGCGGCAGCGCGCTGACGCGCGTTCTGAAGCAACTGGGCAAGCAAAGCGAATTCATCGGCGGGCTGCGCGTGACCGATGCGGAGACGCGCGACGTGGCGCTGATGGTGCTGGGCGGAATGGTGAACAAGAAAGTGGTGGCCGCGATCCAGGCTGCGGGAATGCCGGCGGTGGGATTCTGCGGCGGCGATGGCATGTCGTTTCGCGCGCGGCGGAAGCATGTTCGCGGAAGCGATTTAGGATTCGTCGGCGAGATTTGCTTTGCGGAGCCGTGCTGGATCGAGGCGCTGTGGCAGCAGGGAGGAATTCCGGTACTGGCTTCGCTGGCGCTGGGCGCGGACGGCGAATATTACAACGTGAATGCGGACGAGATGGCGGCGGCCTGCGCGGCGGCGTGCCATGCGAATGCGCTGATCTTTCTGACGGACGTGCCCGGAGTGAAAGACGCGGAAGGCGCGGTGATTCCGTGGCTGAGCACGAAGCAGGCACAGGACATGGTGGACGGATCGGTCGTCAGCGGCGGCATGTTGCCGAAGCTGGAAGCCTGCCGGCAGGCGCTGAAGCAAGGGGTGGGACGAGTGCGGATCTTGCCCGCGGCAGAGGCGGAGGCGCTGCCGCAGTTTTATTTGACGAAAATGAATTGTGGGACGGAAGTGACCTGCGCTTGAGCGCAGAATCGGATTCAGGATTGGAGCGGGAATTGAATAGTCCATTGCAGAGCAGAGTTCCGGCGATGCCGGAAACATTTCCGGGGACGTTCTGGTGTCCCGACTTGGTTTCGACACGCGATCTGGGGCCGCAGGGAGTGCAGGCGGTGCTGCATCTGGCGGAGTTGATGAAGTCGCGTCCGTCGGTGTTTCAGCGGTCGCTCGCGGGGAAACAGATGGTGATGTTTTTCGAGAAGCCATCGCTGCGGACGCGGCTGACGTTCGAGGCGGGAATGACGAGCCTGGGCGGGACGGCGATGTTCGTGGACCAGTCGCAGAGCCGACTGGATGCGCGCGAGACGCTGAGCGACATCGCGCATAATCTGGAGCGCTGGGTCGACGTGATCGTGCTGCGCACGTTTGCGCAGGAGACGATCGACGGCATGGCGCGCTACGCTTCGATTCCGGTGATCAATGCGCTGAGCGATCTGGAGCATCCCTGCCAGGCGCTGGCGGATTATTTCACGCTGCAGGAGCGGTTCGGCGACCTGACGAAAGTTTCGCTGGCGTATGTGGGCGACGGCAACAACGTGGCGCATTCGCTGCTGCTGACGTGCGCGTGCCTCGGATCGTCGATTCGCATCGCGACGCCGAAGGGCTACGCGCCGAACGCGCAGATTGTCGCCGACGCGCGAAAGATCGCAAAACAGACTGGCGCCCGCATCGAGTTGCTGACCGATCCGCACGCGGCGGTCGCGGGCGTCGACGCGGTTTATACCGACGCGTGGGCGAGCATGGGGCAGGAAAACGAAGCCGGGCAGCGGCGCGCGATATTTCCGCCCTACCAGGTGAATCGAGAACTGATGGCGAAAGCCGCGCCCCATGCGGTGTTCATGCATTGCCTGCCGGCGCATCGCGGCGAGGAAGTCACCGACGAGGTGATGGACTCGGAGAATTCGGTCATCTTCGAGCAGGCGGAAAACCGCCTGCACGTGCAGAAAGCTATTCTTTATTTATTGCTGGGCGGCGCGGTTCGCCTGCCCGTAAGGAGCGCTCATGCCTGAGAAAGTTGTTCTCGCTTATTCCGGTGGATTGGATACTTCGATCATCATTCCATGGCTGAAAGAAAACTATTCCTACGACGTGATCGCCATGGTCGGCGACGTGGGCCAGGGAGACGACATTGAGGCCGTGGTGCGAGAAGGCCTACGCGACCGGCGCCAGCAAGGTGATCGTCGAAGATCTGCGCGAAGAATTCCTGACCGGATACGTGTTCCCTGCTCTGAAGGCTGGGGCGGTGTACGAGCACAAGTATCTGCTGGGAACTTCGCTGGCGCGTCCGGTGATTGCGAAGCATCAGGTGGAAGTGGCGCTGCGCGAAGGCGCGACCGCGGTCGCGCACGGATGCACGGGCAAAGGCAACGATCAGGTGCGGTTCGAGTTGACGTATCAGGCGCTGGCTCCGGAGTTGAAGATCATTGCGCCGTGGCGGGAGTGGACGCTGAAGTCGCGCGAAGATTGTCTCGATTACGCCGAGCAGCACGGAATTCCGGTGGCGGCGAGCCGCGAGAAGATTCACAGCCGCGACCGCAATCTGTGGCACATCAGCCACGAAGGCGGCGAACTGGAAGATGCCGGCAACGCGCCTTTGGCGACGACGTGGCAGATTACGCGTTCGCCGCAGGAAGCGCCGGACAAGGAAGAGCAGGTGCAGCATCGGCTTTGCGCAAGGCGTTCCAGTCTCGGTGAACGGGATGAAGATGGATCCGGTGTCGCTGGTCGAACTGCTGAACGAGATCGGCGCGCGCAATGCGATCGGCCGCGTCGATCTGGTCGAGAACCGTTTTGTCGGAATCAAGTCGCGCGGATGCTATGAGACTCCCGGCGGCACGCTGCTGATCACGGCGCATCGCGAACTGGAGGCGCTGTGCCTGGAGCGCGACGTGGCGCACTTCAAGCAGCACATCGGGCTGAAGTATGCGGAGACTGGTTTACTTCGGGCTGTGGTTCACGCCGCTGCGCGAGGCGCTGGATGCGTTCGTCGAGAGCACGCAGAAAGAGATGACCGGGAAGCGTCACGCTGTCGCTGTACAAGGGAAATGTTTCGGTGGTCAGCCGCGAGTCGGAGCATTCGCTCTATCGCACCGATCTTTCTTCGTTCACGATGGGCGACAGCTACGACCAGAAGGATGCGGCAGGGATTCATCCGCATTCTCGGGCTGCCGTCGCGGTCGCGGGCACGGGCTCGCGTGGAGGTCGCGCGATGAAGATGTGGTCGGGAAGGTTCCGGCAGCCGCTGGATCCTGACTTCGAGCGCTGGCAGCGGTCGTTCGGCTTCGATCGCCGCTTGCTGCAGCTACGAACTTGCGGCCAGCGGCGCGCACGCGCGCGCGCTGAAGAACGCCGGCATTCTGTCGGCGGACGAACTGATCAGCATTCTGCAGGGGCTGGAGCAGATTGGCGAGAAGGCGGCGACTTCGCCGGCGTTTCTCGACGACGAGGAAGCGGAAGACGTCCATCACTTCGTGGAGAAGCAACTGGTCGCGCTGATCGGCGAGACCGGATACAAGCTGCACAGCGGCCGCAGCCGCAACGAGCAGATTGCGACCGACCTGCGGCTGTACGTGAGAGCAGCGATCGATCAACTGCGGCATGAACTGGCCGAACTGTGCGGCGTGATGGTGGACCGCGCGGAGCAGGCTGGCGATGCGGCGATGCCGGCGTACACGCATCTGCAGCGGGCCGAGCCGGTGCTGGTCGGGCATTGGCTGCTGGCGTATGTCGAAATGTTTTTGCGCGATGCGGATCGACTGGCGGATTGCCGCAAGCGGCTGAATGTTTGTCCGCTGGGATCGGGCGCAGTGGCGGGTGCGACGTTGCCGCTGGATCGGAGCTTCATGGCCGACACTCTTGGATTCGACGGGCCAACCGCGAACAGCATCGACGCGACCAGCGATCGCGATTTTGCGCTGGAGTTCGTGAACGCGCTGTCGCTGCTGGCCGTGCATCTTGAGCCGGTGGGCGGAGGAGATGATTCTGTTTTCATCGCAGGAATACGGATTCATCTGGATCTGCCGGAGGCGTACTCGACCGGCAGCAGCGCGATGCCGCAGAAGAAGAATCCCGATCTGCTCGAGTTGGTGCGCGGCAAGAGCGGGCGCGTCCTGGGAAATGCGACTGCGCTGATGGTCGACGGTGAAGGGCTTGCCGCTGGCTTACAACAAAGACTTGCAGGAAACGCAGGAGCCGCTCTTCGACGCCTCCGACACGCTGCTGCAGATGCTGCCGCTGGTTACGGGATGGATGAAGGCGGTGGAGTTCCATCGACGAGCGCATGCAACAGGCGGCGCAGTCTGGATTCATGAATGCGTGGGCAGCGGCGACGTACCTGGTGAAGCGCGGCGTGCCTTCGCGGCTGGCGCACGAGCGGATCGGCAAGGCAGTGCAAATTTGCATCGAGCGAAACTGCGAACTTCAGGACCTGCCACTCGACGAACTTGCGATCGCTGAGTCCGGCGTTCGATCAGGATTTCTACGAATCGTTGAAGCTGGCTTCGGTGCTGGCGGTGCACGATGTTCCGGGCGGCACGGCACCGGCCCGGGTACGGCAGGCAATCAGCGCTACCAGGAAGAGAATCGAGTCTCTTCGCGAGGAGGTCCATGCGCACGCGTAAAGCAATTCTGCCCGATGCAGAACAGATTCACGAATTGATTGCGGCGTACTCCGGCGACGGCACGCTGCTGCCGCGCACGCTGCCGGAAATTTGCGAGAACGTCCGGGATTTCGTGGTGCTCGAAGATGACGGGCGCATCATCGGATGCGGCGCGCTGCATCTGTATGGCACGCACCTGGCCGAGATTCGCTCGATTACCGTTGCTCCCTGGGCTCAGGGCAAAGGCGGCGGCGGACGACTGGTGAAAGCGCTGATGGCCGAGGCGAAGCGGCATCGCGTGGATTGCATTTGCCTGTTCACGCGCAAGCCGGATTTCTTTGCGGGCCAGGGATTTTCGGTGGCGCAGCGCGAGGATCTTCCCGACAAGATTTACAAAGACTGCCACGCCTGCCCGCGATTTCACTGCTGCGATGAAGTGGCGATGGTGCGCGGAGAACTGCCGAAGTTCGCGATTCTTCCGGAGCCGGCAAACTGGCTGGTCAAGCTGCAGGGGTGGGCACCGAACGGCGAGGATCAGACGCAGGTCTAGCTAAGCTCTCCGGCTCCGTCTTCAGCGGTGCAAAGATAAATCTGGGGATCGATTCCGGTCGCTCTGCGATAGCGTTCGGCGATCTGCGCGGCGAAGTCTGGCGGCATTTTCTTCGCGGACCAGGTTGACGGTGCAGCCTCCGAAGCCGCCGCCAGTCATGCGTCCGCCGCAAAAGCCGGGCAAGCCTTGCGCGGCGTCGACCATGATGTCGAGTTCCCTGCAACTCACCTCGTAGAGATCGCGCAGGCTGTGGTGCGAGTCGCGCATTAATTCTCCGACTCGAATTAAATTCCCTTCCGTGAGTGCGCGCGCGGCATCGAGAGTTCGCTGGTTTTCGCGGATGACGTGGGTACAGCGCTTGGCGATCGTGGCGGGAAGGTCGCTCGATGTGTCGATCGAGCAGTTCCAACTGAGACATCACGCAGAGCGCGGACTGCGGGATCCCACTTCTGAAAATATCGGACCGCTTCTTCACATTCTTGCGCGGCGCGGGTTGTAGGCTCCGGTCGCATGATCGTGCTTAACCATGGTATTGCAGACTACGAGTTGGATGCCCGCGGGAATGGGGACGAACTGAAACTCAAGCGAACGGCAATCGAGCAAGAAGCGCGTGGCCGGATTTTCCCAGACATGAGACGAACTGGTCCATGATGCCGACGCGAGCGCCAACGAAACTGTTTTCGGCCTCACGGCAGAGCTTGGGCGACCTCTGGGAGCGGGAGTTGGGTATTGCCAGCGCTCATCAGAGCGAGCGCAGACGCGACTTCAACGGCCGCGGACGAACTTAGGCCGGCGCCTATCGGGGACTTCGCCGTGTACAAGCAGATTCGCGCCCTGAAGTTTGTGGCCGCGCTGGCGAAGCACGTGGGCAACGCCGAGCACGTAGTCGCACCACGATCCGGTGCGGGAGCCAGGCAGGTGGTCGAGATCGAATTCAAAATTGCCGGGGAATTGTTCAGAGTGAACGATGAGTTTTCGGTCGTGGCGCACGGCGATTGCAACATAGGTCGAGAAGGCAACGGCGGCGGGCATGACGAATCCGTCGTTGTAGTCGGTGTGTTCGCCAATCAGGTTGACGCGGCCGGGGGCGCGGAAGATTCTGGGGTGATCGCCGAATCGTTGCTCGAAGTGCTGCCGGAGTTCGCGTACGTTGATCGAGCGTCATCACGCACGAATACCCATGCAAAATGGATCTTGGGGATCGAGGAGCAGTTCAGCTTCTGAATTCACAAAGGCTGAACCCTTGATGCTGGGATAAACCATGCCATCGCGAACTGTGATGCTGCCCTCGAATACGCTGCCGACAATGCTTTCCTGTTTCCAGATCTGACCTTCGCGGATTTTGCCGTCGGCATAAAGGCAGGCCAGCTTGGCGCTGGTGCCGGTGCCGCATGGAGAGCGATCGTAGGCCTTGCCGGGACAGAGCACGAAATTTTTGCTGTCGACGGAAGGCAAGCTGGACGGACCAAAAAGCTCGATGTGGTCGATCTCCTGATTTGCGGCTCCGGTAATTCCCTGCTGGCCAAGCGCCTGACGGATTGCCCAGGTGAAGTCCGTGAGTTGCTCGATATTGTTCAGCGAGAGTTCCATGCTGTGGTCGCTGACGAGGAAAAACCAGTTACCGCCCCAAGCGACATCGCCGCGCACCTTGCCGTAGCGCGGGACTTCGACTTCAACATTGGCGGCTAGACGGTAGCTCGGCAATGTTGTTCACGGTGACTTCGCCGTTCGCGTGCAGAACGGCGCTCACGGTTCCGACGGGAGTTTCGATGCGGTGCTCGCCGGGCCGAATGCGATTCAAGAAGGAGAGCGTCGCGACGAGGCCGATGGTCCCGTGACCGCACATGCCGAGGTATCCAACATTATTAAAGAAGATGACGCCGGCGGCGCAGGACGGGTCGACGGGGTCGCAGAGCAACGCACCGACGATGACGTCGGAGCCGCGCGGTTCGTTGACGACCGCGGAACGAAAACTGTCGTGCTCGCGGCGAAAACGTTCGAGGCGTTCGGCGAGCGGACCGTAGCCGAGATCGGGGCCTCCGCTGACAACCAGGCGCGTGGGCTCGCCTCCGGTGTGGGAGTCGATTACGCGAACTCTGCGGCTGGCAGGGGCGGTCATTTTCTGCGCGAAGAAACAATATTTTAAATGATTCCCGATTACCTCATGTGCGGAGCATGGAAAGGCTTGCACGGGACGTAGACCGCAATTGCGGCCGCAATGATGCTCTTACAGCGTCAACCGGCGCTGGCAGGGCCTGTGCCCGAAGACTCGCTCACCTGGCGATTGCGAATGTTACGCGTGACCAGGACGAGACTTTTCTGAATACGGGCTATAAGAAATTTGTATTGGACGGAGAAGATGGTCGCATTTATTGTCGCGAATTGATTTGGGGCCACAGGCTTGTGCGCGGGCGCAATTGCGTGGCGGGTGAAGCTCTTAATTTTGGCATCCGCAATTCTGGTTAGCGAGACGCAGCGAGCTACGTCTCAACAAGATCAGTCGTGAGACGACATCGTTACCACAGGAGCATTTAAAGATGATGAAACGCGCAGTCCGGTCTCTGCGCCGGACTTTGGTAGGCAGTGTGGCGATGATCGTCTTGCTGGCCGGAACGTTAGCCTCATTTTCAGCATTCGGTTTTGCCGACGACGCGCCCAAGCCTGACCCAGCCGGAGTTGCGACCGGGGATAAAACGAGCGCGGTCGATGCCGCTGGCAATCCTTTTGTCGTCCCGGAACCGACCGACAAAAATGCTCCGGATTACATTCAGAACAAGAAGGCGTTCGACGAATATCAGGCGCAGGCGGCTAAGGAACCCCTGGCGGTGAAACTTGCCGACAGCGTGGGCCACGTGCGGGTCGCCACCAACTTCGCGTGGACGCTGAACACGGGCTACCTTGTTCTATTCATGCAGGCGGGGTTTGCCTTGCTCACGTGCGGGTTGGTGCGCAAGAAAAATGCGGCGCACCTGATGATGCTGAATTTCGCGGCGTATGTTTTTGCGTTTCTCGCGTATTACGCCGTTGGATATGCATTCCAGTTCGGGGCGGTCGCCATTAACGCCGCGCCGGCGAATCTTGGCGGCGTGCCTACGTTGAATCATTTTCTGATTGGAAGCGGGCATTGGGGATTCGTCGGCGGGAAAGGATTCTTTTTTCTGGGTCCAGCGTATGACAGCGGCAGCAATTGCCTGGCATTGTTCGAAGTGGTTTTCATGGAGACAGCGGGCTACATCATTGTGGGGGCGATCTGCGAACGCATAAGCTTTTGGGCGTTTCTGCTCTGCGAATTTTTCATCGGCGCAATTCTTTATCCGATTTCCGGCTGCTGGGCCTGGGGCGGGGGCTGGTTGTCGCAACTGGGATCGACGATGAATCTGGGCCACGGGTATGTCGATTTTGCGGGATCGACCGTGGTGCATGCGGTGGGCGGATTCTGCGCGATGGCGCTGGCCATCGTGCTCGGTCCGCGCCTGGGAAAATTTGGCCCGGGCGGAAAAATTCGCGCGTTCCCGGCGCACAACGTGGTTTACGTTGTGACCGGAACTTTCATTTTGCTGTTTGGATGGATGGGATTCAATCCCGGTTCCACGCTGGGTGCGACCGATCTTCGCATTTCGGTGGTTGCCATCAACACTAATCTGGCAGCGGTGGCCGGATCAGCGGCAGCGATGCTGCTCTGGTATTTCCTTTTCGGCAAGCCCGATATCACGATGGCGTGCAACGGAATGCTGGCTGGGTTGGTGGCGATCACTGCTCCCTGCGCGTTTGTCTCGCCGACTTCGTCGGTGATCATAGGAGCTCTCGCGGGCTGCCTGGTTTGCGGCGGGGTGCTGTTTAACGAACGCGTCCTTAAGATTGATGATCCCTGCGGAGCTGTGTCCGTGCACGGATTTTGCGGCTGGTTTGGCGGGGTCTGCGTGGGGATTTTCGCCGACGGCACTTACGGCGCGGGATGGAACGGAGTGGGCGCGAGCAGTTATCTCGGACATGCCGGACAAGGCGTGACTGGACTCATTCACGGCGACTCGCGCCAGTTTTGGTGCCAACTGATGGGCGCGACTTTGTACGCGGCATGGGCATTCGGCGCGACCTTCCTGATTTTCGGGATCGTAAATAAGGTAAAAAGCATGCGTGTGCCCGCCGAATCAGAGGAAGAAGGATTGGACGTGCCTGAGTTCGGAATGCCCGCATATCCCGAAGACGCGCTGGTGCCGACATCCTACTGAACTGACCTGGGTGATCGAAGGCAATCCTGGCGGGAATTATTCTGTCGGTGAATTCACGATCAGTTTGGGAAGCGGCGAGGCTGATCGCCAGGTTGGCGTAAGCACAGTCAATTCGCCGACTTGTTCTTTCTTCACGCTGCCTCGAAGATGGCTGCCGTGATCCATCATCCAGATTTCGGGGATGATCTCGCCGACAAGTTGGCCGTGACAGAACAATCGCACCATCGAACTTTCCGAAACCACAACTCCTACTGCCTTGGTGACCGCACTCATGTTGGCGGCTGCAATGTGACGGCTGCCCAGCCCGAGCGGCACCTGCACCTGAGCGGCGACTGCGTCGAGATAGCGGCACGCCGAAAGGAAAATTCCGCCGTGGCTGACCACGAAACCGCCATCGAGCTGAGCCAATTCCTTGATGGTGCCACGCAAGTTGAGATTGGTGACGTTCCGCGAAGATTCAGGATGACCCGCAAGAGGATCCAAGATTAGAGGCCTGGAACGGGCGAGCACTTCGTTCTCATCACCCAGGGTGAATAGCGTGCCGATGCGTCTGCCCTCGCGACCTTCACGAGCAATCTCGACCGCGAGCTCAATCAGCGATTCGAGCACCGCGGGTTCGTATTCCGTAATCTGGCAGACAATGCTCTCAAACACCGATTCCCCCCGTTTAGAATGGCGGACGCGACGCTTACAGTAATTGCCGTGTGTTTTGGATGAGCGGATGAGCAAGAAGATTCAGGTGGCGAGCCTCTTTCTGACTCATCATCACCGCCCTTGCAGGGTGACAGGGTCTCGTTGCAGCTAAGGGGTGACATTTTCTTAGAGCATCTACACCCGGTGACGCCCATCGTTGACTCCCGGATGGCACCTCCGTAATATGAAGCGACCAAAAACTATCCATCTCCAGAATGATCGGCCAGACCATCTCGCACTATCGCATCGTGGAAAAGCTCGGCGGCGGTGGCATGGGCGTGGTTTACAAAGCCGAGGACACGCGGCTGCACCGTTTCGTTGCCCTCAAGTTTCTTCCGGAGGAAGTTGCCCGCGACCCGCAGTCGCTTGCCCGTTTTCAACGTGAGGCCCAGGCTGCGTCCGCACTTGAACCATCCGAACATCTGCACGATTTACGATATTGGCGAACAGGATGGCCAAGCCTTCATCGCCATGGAGTTTCTGGACGGCCTGACGCTGAAACACCGCATCGCCGGACGGCCGATGGAGAGCGAGACGGTCCTGTCTCTGGCCATTGAAATTGCCGATGCCCTCGATGCCGCTCACAGCGAAGGCATTATTCATCGCGACATCAAGCCGGCGAACATTTTTGTCACCAAGCGTGGACATGGCAAGGTTCTCGATTTCGGCCTCGCCAAACTGACGCCGATGACGGGTAACGCAACTGTGGGAGAAATTGACGCAACCGCTGGCGTCAGTATGGAAAACCTCACGAGCCCAGGCGCAGCAATCGGAACCGTGGCCTACATGTCGCCAGAGCAGGCGAAAGGCAAAGACCTCGATCTGCGCACCGATCTGTTTTCCTTCGGCGCCGTGCTGTACGAAATGGTGACGGGCACCGTGCCATTCCGAGGAAACACCTCCGCCGTCATTTTTGACGCCATCCTCAATCGCACTCCGTTACCGCCGCTGCGTTTCAATCCCGATGTGCCGGCCCGCCTCGACGAGATCATCAATAAGGCCCTCGAGAAAGACCGGGACATGCGCTACCAGCACGCCTCGGAGATCCGCAGTGACTTAAAGCGTCTGCAGCGGGACAGCGGTTCCGGTCACCGATCCGCGGCCCAGACGCAAGAAAGCTCCGACAGCGCAACCCAGCAAGTTGCATTGTCTCGAACGGTGCCGTCGTCCGGAACCGGATCGGTCGCCGCACAGACCTCAGCGCCTCAGGCCGCCAGCGGTTCCAGCGTGAGCGCGGTAGCGCGGGAGCACAAATTTGGCTTGGCGGCTGCCGTGGTAGTGGGCCTGATTCTGCTCGCCGCCGGCGGGTTCGGCGTCTACTCTCTGCTCAGCCGCAGCGGGCCCACCCCATTCCAAAATTTCACTATCACGCAGATCACGAACACCGGCAAGGCACAACAGGCTGCGATATCGCCTGACGGCAAATATGTTTTGAACGTGCAGAACGATAATGGCCTGGAGAGCCTGTGGCTGCGCAACATTCCAACCGGCAGCGATACTCAGATCGTCCCTCCGGCAGCGGCGGTCTACCGTTCCCTGGCTTTCGCGATCGATGGGAATTACGTTTATTTTCGTCAGGCCGGCATCAGTACCCAGAGCGAGTGGGATCTTTACCGCACTCCCGTGCTGGGCGGCACTCCGCAGCTCATTACTCGCGATGTGGATAGCGAGATTGCATTTTCGCCCGACGGACATCGCATCGCCTATGCTCGCGCCAACGATCCAGAGGTAGGCAAGTATCGTTTGCTCACGGCCAATTCCGACGGCAGCGACGAAACCATCCTCCAAATCGCCGAGAATGGGGCGGGCGCTCTCCCTCGAAGCATGACCTGGTCGCCGGACGGCAAGCGGCTTACTTACAGTCTCTACACTCTCGGCGACATGCTGGGCACCGTCAAATCGTTTGATATTGCCGGGAAACAAGCGGAACCTTTGGCCTCCTTCAAGAACGAATTGGTGTTCGACGTGGTATGGCTGCCGAGCGGTCAATGGCTTCTCGCCCGGTACAGCCAGAAGGGGCCGAGCTACTCGCGTTCGCAAATCGGCATGGTTTCTCACGCCGGAGGACAGATCCAACCCATCACCCGGGATACGAATACCTACGACACACTGACGGTGTCTGCCGACGGCAAGACCGCTGCCACGGTACAAGTAAGGACCACCAATAGCCTAAGTTTGATTTCCGGCGCCGGTTCGCAGGCAAATGCCCCCGTCCAACCGATAGCGCAAATCCAAGATGTGCAATCCGTCGCCTGGACTGCGGCCGGCAAGTTGCTCGTTTACGACGGACAAAGTTTGCGAACCATGAATCCCGATGGAGGGCAGCAATCCACAATCCTCAGTGATCCGAACTCCTGGCTCGCGGACACGGCGCGCTGTGGCGATCGCTACATCGTTGTTGCCTGGGCTTTTCACGGGGGCACGAACCAGGTTCATATCTGGCGAACCAACTCCGACGGGTCAAACCCGGCGCAACTCACTAACGGAGCTTTCGACCGCTTTCCGGTTTGCTCCCCGGATGGGAAATGGGTCTATTACTACGATGGCGGCGGACCACACTATTCCAAGAGAGTGCCCCTCGAAGGCGGACAACCGGAGCCTGTGCCGGCAAGCGACGTTCGCGGCATGTACGGATTCGGCGCTGGCCAAGCGATTTCGCCCGACGGCAAGCATCTGATTTTTAATGCGGATGTAAACTCCGCCGATAACTCACCAGGGGCCGTGAGCAGGCTGGCGCTGGTAACCCTTGACCCAACCTCGCATGACTCAAGCGCGCCGTCGTCTCCCATCTTGCTCCGACCCGATCCCCGGATGGCTACCGGAGGCGGGACTGGCTTCACCAACGCCATGAGCTTCACTCCGGATGGGAAATTCGTGGCCTACATCGTTCGCGATCAAGGCGTGGACAACATTTTTGTACAACCGCTCGATGGCTCGCCCGGACACCAGATCAGCAACTTCTCTTCTCAGCACATCGCCGAATTTCAATGGTCGCCGGATGGAAAAACCCTCGCCGTCGCCCGTGCCCAGAACACCTCCGACGTAGTCCTGCTGCGAGAAAAGTAATCGATAACGTGCCCCCCCGTTCCGTCCTCAAGGACGTTTGCCAAACGACTCTGGGCGGATGACCCGCAAACCGAAATTAATCTTCATTGGTGATTTTTGGAACTGGCGGAGAGAGTGGGATTCGAACCCACGTTACCCTTTCGAGTAAACACGCTTTCCAAGCGTGCGCCTTCAGCCACTCGGCCATCTCTCCGGCTTGAATCGATCGGAAGGAACGCCCTTGCCGTCCGCCCGCCGCGCAGGTAAACAGTAGCGCATCAGGTTCTGCCTTTTAATTCTATGGGTGAACTCGTGGGACCGCAACTTGAGCAGTTACAGTATGAGCAGTTGCAGTACGAAGAGGAACGACTGCGAGCGAGCTGCGTTTCAGGAAAGCTTTTCTGGAACGTCCACGCTCAGCGAAGAACTCGCTACCGAAGGGACTGGAGAAGAACTGGCAGTGGAAGCCCCGGCTGCGGCGGCCTTTGCAAGATTGCCGTTTTCCGCGGATACCGGCAACGGTGGCACCTTCGTATTGTCGACCACGTGATGGTTCAGACAGTAGAGCGCCAACTCCAGCCGATCTGCAACTCCAAGCTTATCGTAAACCTTGCGCAGGTAATTTTTTACTACCTGCTCGGTGGTACCCACCCGCAGGGCGATTTCTTTATTTTTCATGCCCTGGGTCACGCACGAAACGATCAGCATTTCCTTCGGCGTCAGTTGCACTTTCGGACGCGACCCCGTGGGCCGGTTATTTTGGTTGCGATAGGCTTCGAGCACCCAGCGAACGGCCTGAGGATCGAGCCAGGGTTCGCCCGCCACCACCTTGCGCAAGCACTCCACTAACAGTTCCGGCTCCACTTCGCGCGACACAATACCGTGCGCGCCGCGACGAAACAATTCCAGAGTTAGATCCTCATCGGCGCCAGGAGTTACGACCACAATGCGCAGCGGCGGACTTTGTCGAAGAAGATTGGCGACGGCTTCAACGGGATTGGGCGTGAGGGCGGCTTCGAAGATCAGAACGTCGGCGGAAAATTTTGCCACCGCGGATTGCGTTTGCGCCAGCGTTTCCGCCTGCCCGACTACCCGAATGTCATCCTCGAGCGCGAATACTTTGCGCAAGCCGGCGCGGAAGATGGCCTGCGTGTCGGCCAGAATAACGCGGACGAACTGGCCGTTGGCGCCATCTTCTGCTGCTCCGACTTTTTCGTCCACGCTCACTGGAATGGTAGCCATTCGGTTCCTTGCGCCTACGCTCGCTCGAAATGGTACTCGTCGATCACTACGCCCACTGCGCGGCGGCCTCGATCTTCGAAGCTGCGTACCACCCGGCCCCGGCAATCGATTTGCACATCGCGCCGCAAGCCGACAATTTCGGCCGGCAGCAAAATCGTAAAGTCCACCAGCGAGCCTACGGGTACATCGTTGTCCATCGCGAACAACACACCGTTCGCTGAAATGTTTTCGGTCTCGGCCGAGTATGCGGTGCCCTGCGTCTTTAACGACGCGGCAAGATGCAGCGGAAAGCGCGCGGCACTTTGCATGTCTTCGTACTGCCCCATGCTCGCCTGCTTCTCGGTCATCGGTGCTGTGCCTTCAGTGGCCACGCTGTGAAGAACCTTTCCTTCCGGAAGCACCCGCTTCTGCTGCCGGACTTACGTTCAACTCAAGGGCAGCGTACACCTGAGAATGGGGCAAATAAAGTTACCGAAGTCATGGAACAAACGGGGATAACTGCTTTTCTTTGAATAGATTAGGAGGGATCCTGCGGCTGGATATCAGCCTGAAATAAACTGCCGCAGCCTTCGACATGCGGCCGAAACAGGGTCAACTTCCGGTGAAGTTCGGTGTGGAATTGAGAGTGATAAGCCGCTCTGGCCGGGCCGATATCGAAGGATTAAACGTTCCTAAAATTTCGTGACTTCGGTGAAGTTAAAATCGCGAACTTTCATCGCCGGAACCACCATGTCGAAGGACTCTTCACCGCTGGAGCGGATGGGCGCGCTCATCGCTTCTACATTCGAAAGCATATGAATCAGGCTCTCATTGAAACGGAAATTTCGAACTCCCCCTTGCACGCGGCCGTTCTCCACAAGGAACGTTCCGTCGCGCGTCATTCCAGTGAGCATTTTTTCGAAGGGCTCGACTTCTCGGATGTACCACAGTCGCGTCACCAGCACTCCGCGTTCAGTCGACGCAATCATTTGCTCGATGGTCTGCGGAGCGTTCGGAGGAGCGAATACGATGTTCAGCGGCATCTCGCCCATTTCGTTGGGCAGCGCGAATCCGTGACCGGTCGCGGCGATCGGACCAACTTTATCTTTATATTCAGATCGCCGCATTCGTTCCGCGGTCGCACGCGCGTAGACGACGCGCCTGACGATTCCGTTTTCCACTAGCGGTAATCGCTGCCTGCGCATGCCCTCTCCGTCGAAGGGCGAACCCGACTGCAGAGGATGCGACACGTCGTCCCAGATGGTGATGTTGTCGCCGAATAGTTTGGTGCCGATCCGTCCCGTGAGAAACGAGCGCTGGTCGAGAATCGCCATGCCTGAGTAATCCCAGAACATGAATCCCACAATGTCGAGCACGGCGGACGGTTCCAAAATTACTGTGTACTTCCCCGCCGGAATCTCGCGCGGGCGGGCTGAATCGACGGCCTTTTTCGCGGCCGTCTCGGCCAGCGTCAAGGGATTCAGGTTCGCCACGTCGGGCGAACTCGCCTTCTGCCAGCCGGAGGAATCGTCCGCCAGCATGGTGATCGAAATTTCCGCCGACGTTTGCGTGTGCCAGTTACTCAGGCCCCGCGAATTGAAAATTCCCTCGAAAGATTCCGCGCTGGAAAAAACTCCGGCGGTAGTGAGCTTGTGCTTTTCGGCGACGCCTACGATTCTTTGAACACCCGCCGCCCGCAGTTCAGGAGTGATGGCAGCCGTCTGATCGAAGTGACGAGAAATCGCAGGTGTGGCGCGGGCGCCCTCGCCCGCGGCCTCTGTCGGACTTGGCAGAGGTAAGAGATCAGGGTCAGGATGCTGCACTTTCGCCAAAGCTTCCGCCGACCGCACCACCTGCCGCAAACTCTCGTCGTCAAACTTATTGGTGAAAGCGCGCGCCGTTTTTCCGCCAAACACGGCGCGCACCGAAACTACGTGATTTTCTTCCGCCACGTTCTGATGAATAATGTTGTTGGCGAAACGAGTGAGCGCAAAGTGTCCGCCGGAGAAGAGCACTTCGACCTCATCCCCGGTCGAGAGCTTCTGGATGCGGGCGAATATATCGGCGGCTTGTTCGTTTGATAGCATTCAGCACTTAGCAATTAGCATCTAGCAATTAGAATCTTGACGATCGGCGTTGATCTTCTGAAGCAGCGATGTAAGCATCTTTCTGACCTCTGTCAGCCAAGTGCTAAGTGCCAAATGCTATCGCATGCGCGAAGAAAATCTCTGTGACATATATCACGTCCCCGTAAACGCGCTCCCCACTTTGATCGCACGGAATCTTGATGGCGCGGCCCCATGCCCGGTTCCCATCACCTGCTGCGGCTGGCCTTTGCCGCAGTTCGGAGTTCCCCACAAAATCCACTCGTCGCGCGAGCAGATGGCGTCGAGCGAATTCCAGAACTCCGTCGTGATACCTGAATAGGATGGATTCTTCACCATGCGCACGCGCTTGCCACCTTTAATTTCCCAGCCAATCTCGCACCCGAACTGAAAGTTGTAGCGCTTGTCGTCGATCGACCACGAGCGATTGGTCTGCAGGAGAATGCCGTGATCGGTCGATGCGATTAACTGCTCCAGGCTTAAAGGTTTTTCTCCCGGCAGCAGGCTGATATTCGTCATGCGAATCATGGGCAATCGATTCCAGCCTTCGGCACGCAACGTTCCTCCCGACCGCGTTTCGCCGATCGTGTGCGCCGTCTCCCGTGAACTGAGATAGCCTGTGAACAGGCCGTTGGTGATGATCGGCGTACACTGCGCGGCCACTCCTTCGTCGTCAAATCCGAAAGTGCCAAGCCCGGGACCATGCTCCTGGCGGGCGTCCGCGACCACATTCACCAGGTCCGTGCCGTAACGCAATTTACGCAGCTTGTCGAGAGTTAGAAATGACGTGCCCGCAAAATTTGCCTCCATCCCCAGGACGCGATCCAACTCAATGGGATGTCCCACCGACTCATGAATCTGCAGCCCGAGCTGTGAGCTGTCGAGAATGATGTCGAACTTCCCTTCCGGACACTGATCGGCCCGATGCAGAGCGACCGCCTCCTCGGCAATGCGGCGCGCGTTCTCCACCAGTTTCAATTCTTCGATCAGCTCATAGCCTTTGTTCTGCCACTGCCCGCCATAGGAATTAGGATACGACCGCTTCTGAATTTCATTTCCGGCAAACGCATACGCCGCATATCCGGCTCCGGTGGAGAGCTTGGTCTGGTGGATGTCCGCGCCCTCCGACGAAACAAACCACTGCTCTTCGCGATTGAAATTCAGATTCGTTTCGGCGAGCGTGATTCCGGCGACCGCGCGCAACTCAGCATCAATCTTCAACAGCAGGTCGATATTCGTCTCGACCGATACCGTGAACGGGTCGATTTTGTAGGGAGTGCTCCACTCTGCAGTCACAGGTTTTTCCGGCGCAAGGCGAACATCTTCGCGCTTGACTTGCGCGGAAGCTCGCGCGATCTCTACGGCTCGCGCAGCCGTCGCTTCTACCGCCCCGCGTCCCAGTTCCGCGGACGCCGCGAATCCCCATGCCCCATTCGCAATCGCCCGGACGCTCATGCCCACCGATTCGGCGTCGGAAGCGCTGCCCACCTTGCCATTCTTTGTGCTGAGTGCGCGGCTGCGGTGCGCCACCACCCGTACATCGGCGTAGGTCGCTCCGCGCAAAGCGGCAACGTTCAACGCCCAGTTGGCAATATGTTTCATCGGCAATCTAAATCTAACATGCCTGGCAGAAGACATGTCCCACATCCGAGACGCGGAGGCCGGAAGTGCTGAAGGAAATGTGCGCGAAGGAAAATGTCGTGGTACTCGAATAATGATTTTTGATTAGCGAGGTTGGCCGCCGGTGTTTGTGTTCGATTAGGGTAACGGCATCTGCAGCAAACGGGCCGGATCGAGATAGGTTCCTTGCCATCGAACGGCGACGTGGAGATGCGGGCCCGTGGCGCGTCCCGTGCCGCCGCTCAGGCCGATTTCCTGGCCGCGCTTCACCGAGTCTCCTTCTTTTACTTTGATCTCGGAAAGATGGAAGTACAGCGTGAGCAGTCCCTGGCCGTGGTCGATGACGACGCAGTTGCCTTCGAAATAAAGGAAGCGGGCCAGCAGCACGGTGCCCGAATTCATGGCCGCGACAGGGGTTCCCGTGGGAACCCGGAAATCGAGCCCGTAGTGGGGCCGCTGAGCCTTGCCGTTGAAGATTCGCTGCGAGCCGTAGACGTCGGAGATTGCGGCCTCGGCGGGAGCCGCGAACTTTCCGTCCCACTCGCGAGCCGGCGTAACGCGGTTCAGGTAATCGTCTTTTACTTTCACGCTGTCGGCGATTTGCTGAAGTTGCTCGGCAGAGGGCTCGGTGAATTTTTTTTCCACCGTAAGCTCGACTCGGATCTGCGGATATTTTGCGTGGGCGATAGCAAATGTACGCGTGAAGGTCAGCGGTGTTCCCGCAGCGACGCGTTCCCCGGATAATTCAATGGGATACTTGCCCGGAGCCGTCTCGAAACTTACACCAGCCAAGGTGAACCAGGTTTTCGAAGTGCCGTCGTAGGTGAACTCCACTTGATGACCCAGCCATTTGCCGCGGAGCGATTTAAGCTTGGCCGGAGGCTTCACCTGAAACAGCACCGGGGCGCCATTGACCAGGTTTGTCGGCTCGGCGCGGACGGTCCAACTCGCGGCAGCGAAGCCCGGCAGTGTCGCGCACACGAAAATTAGAATAAGTTGCGCAGGGAATTGCCAGAGGCGCTGAGCTCCGCTCTGGCAGGAGAGCCGAGAGTCTGCCCGCAGCTTGCCGAAGAGCGGTCGGCTCCACGTGAGTTTTCTTCGAACCTGGAAGTTCACCTAGACAGCGTAGCATCTCGGCGGAATCGCGTCGCTATAATTCCGTGGTGTGAGGATTCGGATTCTAGTGGGCGTGGCCATTTGCCTGCTCTGCAGCGTGAGTTTGGCCCAGGCTCGTCTTCGCGCTGACCGGGTCGTAGTCCTCAAGAAGGAACGCACTCTTCAACTTCTCTATCAGGGAAGAGTGATTAAGAGCTACAAGGTTGCCCTCGGCGGAGATCCCATAGGCGCGAAGTCGCGGCAGGGAGATCACAAGACCCCGGAAGGAACATACGTACTGGACTCGCGTAACGCTCATAGCCAGTTCTATAAGTCCATCCATATTTCCTACCCCAACGAAAGGGATCGCCGGTTGGCGCGACAGAACGGCGTCTTGCCCGGTGGGGACGTCTTTGTTCACGGTCTGCCCAATCACTACGGTTGGATTGGAACATCGCACCGGCTGAAAGACTGGACTGATGGGTGCGTGGCTGTCACCAATGAAGAGATCGACGAAATCTGGCAGGCAGTGCCGGATCGAACACCAATTGAAATTAGGCCGTAGCGCTGCCACGAGCTACTCAATCACGGCAATCACGAAGCTCCAGGCGAAAGCGCGCGACAGCACACTCTATGGCTCGTACTTCTATGGTTCATACCAGAAAACCGCGCCCTTGGTAATCGTTGGCAGTGTGAAGTCGATGGAATCTCCGTGGCGCACTCCCTGAACCGGCTGCATCTCTCCGAGGAAGGGCAAATAGAATCCTTTCCCCTTCGACTTCGACGCGACGCTCACGGTGACTCCATTTTGCGGAGTCTGGATGGGATTCGATCCGCCGCGCAGTCCGGCGAAGTTCGCCAGGAAGCACTGGATGCGTCCATCGGGGCCTCGCGAAATAGAAGTCGCAATTTCTGTGGATGCCTGGATCTGCACTGTCTTCCCGCCTTGCAGGCTGGCGAGGAATTCCGGCTGCGAATCCGGCGAAGCATGGTCAAAATCTTTTTCTAAAGCCGCGCTGTACGCCTTGCCGGGGCTACTCGGGAACCGCACTACATGTGGCGCATCGCCGAGTTCGGTCGAGTCAGTCCCGGTGACTATCACCGTTTTTCCCGCCGCAGCAAATTTCTTCAGCCAATCCCGCTCGCTATCGTTTAGCACGCGGACGTCCGGCAACACCAGCGTTCGCCCATGAAACTCGGCCAGAGTTCGCGGCGTCACAATTTGGAACTCAAGATGCTTCTGCATCAGCAGAGATCAAAATCCCGCGATAGGAATCGATAAACTCGCGCGCAAAAAAGTTGCGCGTCTCCGGGGAAAAATAAACTCCAATGGGATCCACGGGCGTGCGGGGCTGGTAGAAAGTCTTCTCATGCGCGGCAATCCATTCGAAGATTTTCTTCCTGGTCGGCAGATCATTCGATCCCGCCATGGAGTGGCCGGGCGCATCCCAGAAGTTCGCCCCTACCATGACCTGCGACATGGCCAGGTTCATCATCGCTTCCCGCGCATCCACTTTCTTGTCGCCATCCCAGGAGTAGTTCAGAATCCACGTCGCCTTGCCTTGCGCGAACGCGCGAAACGAATGCATGCCCACCTGGTACCGGAACCAATCCAGCGGCTTTCGCGACGAGGCCATGTGGTCGCCTTCGCCGAATTCATATTCATGCGCAACCGCGTCCACCACTGCATACAGGCTGTAGACGTCGGCGCCGACGCGAACCGCTTCTTCTTCGATCCCCGGATAAATCTCGGGAATGATTTTGATTTGCGGATTCACTCCCTTTGCGTTTTGCGAAATCTCCGCCAGGAAATCGGTGAAGGTTTGAATCCTGAATTCCACCCACTTGCGAAACGCCGGATCGGAAAAATCTCCCAGCTTCAAGTCTTTCTTCGCATCCAGCCCGGTCTCCCGCTTGAACGCCGCCACGGTGTAATCATCGAAGCTCGCCCACGTATCCTCCCAGCCGTCGAAGTGCGTCATCCAGTAAGGAATATCGATGTAGATGCCGTCGATGCCGGTGCCCGCAATCTGCCGCACGCGCTCCATGTAAATCTTGCGCCATTCCGGGGCATACGGACTCACCCACACGTCCTCATCGCCTTTACGAATCCAGAACGCAGTGCCGCCTCCGAAGATTGCCGGTTCTCCCGTGATCTTCCGCTGCAGCCAGTCGGGATGATCTTTCGCCAGGGTATGCGCCACTGTGTCGCCGTGCGCCGTGATGCATTCCGTTCCCGCAATGTAAACGAAAGCATGATTGCCGACCTTGTGCGCTGCCTCCGCCACCGCGCGAATCGCCTTCAGCTTCTCTTCGGGATGGACAAAGCTTTCGTATCGTCCGGGGATGTCGTTGTCGACTTCAATCCCAAAGACATCGCTGGCCTGCGCTTTTTGTACGATTTCGTTCGCATCGCCGCCTTTCAGGCCATAGGCGCCGATGCGCACGTAGTTGGTCCAATCCTGGTTCGTCCAGTTCTGTTGAGACGAGTCTGGAATGGGGGCAGAAGTTTGTGCGAGAGCAAAAAATCCGCACACACAGATTGTCAGCGCAGAGAACAGCCCGAGTATGGTTTTCATGAGTAAGAGTGCCCGAAAACGCTAGTGTAGTGGTCCGAAATAACATCTCCTATTCGTCGTGCGCGATGGCGACGGAAAGCAAAGAATTTGACCGCAGAGTTCGCGGAGAACATCCGCAGAGATCGCGGAGAAGAGCTGTGCAACTTGAACTGTAAACGTCGATCTGCTTGACGCACTACGCTAGTCACGCACCGGATCAGAATTCAAATCTCAATCCAAACTGGAAGGATCGCGGATTTTCCAGAACCGTCCCGTTGACACTGTCACTGGTAATTGTCCCGAAAAGCGGATCTCCCACAGACGTATTCGGCGGCGCAAAACGGGGGTGATTGAATGTATTAAATGTCTCCGCCCGCACTTCGATCCGCATGCCTTCTTTGGGCACGAACGACTTGTAAATATTCAGATCCATGTTGTGGATGCCGTCGGTGCGCAGGCCGGAAAAATACCGTGGCGCATTGCCGGGAACCTGGTCGCCGGGATCGGCAAAACAGTTGGCGTTGAGATAGGGGGCGGGATTCGCATTCTGCCAAGTCAAGGCGGCAGCAGTGCACGCTGGTCCCGGTCTTAAACTGGGAGCAGACAACCTCGGGGCGCTGGGTGCCGTTTGCCAAACGGGCGTTGGACATGGCGAGAGCCATCGGTTGGCCGGCTTGCTCGGTGATGATCGTCGCCAGCGACCAGCCTCCCACCACGGCGTCAACCGCCCGGTTCATGTTGCCGCCAATCCATTGCTTGCGGCCAATCGGCAGATCCACGACCACGGCAGCCGCTAGCCGCTGGGGCGTGTCGTTGCCCCCAATGCTGTGTTCCCGATACAGGCGATCCAGTTGCTGCGGAATGCCGTTCCCCAGCGCGCCGACCCAGTTGTTCCGGCCCGCCGACGAATCGTCGGTTGCCTTCGATATCGTGTAGCTGCCCTCAAAACTGATGTGGTGCGTGGTGCGCTTCTGGAAGCGAATCTGCAGAGCGTTGTACCACGAACTCGCTTCCTCGAGCATCAGCGCCTCAAAGTCGCCGTTGAATTGTGGGTACTGGTTCAACAGAGTTCCCAAGGGCAGAGTCGCTCGGATCACCGTAGTTCGAATTGGGCTCGTTGAAGCAGGGATGGGTAGCGGTAGGAACGCACCCGGCGATTGAACATCGAGAAAAACGGGTTGCCCACCTGCGTCTGAAGAAAGTTGCTTACGCAGCCATCCGCGGTGCAAGTCTGAATCCGTCGGAGTTACTCGCCGCGGTGATCTGTGCCAGCAAAGCCGACGGGATGAAAGAGCGGTTGTTGGTGCCGGCCCAGGGCAGATGCGTGCTTCGGTTGGCGGAGTAGTCCACGCCTAGCACGATCTGGCTGGGGAGCAGCCGCTGGATTCCCAGATTCCACTGGTAGAGCTCTGCATCGCGCGCCGCCGTCGTGCCCAGATCGTTCGGGTTCTGATAACCCCAGTTCGCAAACTGGCCGTACTGCTTACCCTGCGGACCGGTAAAGCCTCCGGGAAACGGATTCTCCAGGGTCGCGGATTGCGTTTGAAAATTATCGTTCGTAAAAAACAGGTTCGCCGTTTTACGGAACGCCGAGCCGGGATACTGGAAGTTTGTGGCCGGGCTCATTCCGAAATAGATGCCCGCCCCACCACGTACCACTGTCTGCTGATCGAGTTGATAGGAGAAACCCAGCCTCGGCCCAACGATCTTTCCGGTAGGTCGGAATCGTTCTCCTGCTGGACGTCGGGAATTGCGTAGTGCCGAGCAGTTCTTGCGACGCAGGGTAGTTGAGTCCAACGCTCTGCATCTGCCCTTGTGCGCTCAGGGCACCCGCCGCTTGCGCAACGGCCGGCACGCTGGTCAGGTCGATATTCACGCCACTGTTGGCGGCGAAATTGCTGAACTCAATCTGGTTGCCGCGCGACGTATATGGCGAACTCCACTGGTAACGCAAGCCCAGATTGATGGTGAGTTTCGGGGTCACCTTCCAGTCGTCCTGCACATAAAACCCCGTCTCCAGCGACCGGTTCGCGACCGAAGGCGTCACCACCAGTTGACTGGAGGCGTTGACATTATCGCCGTAGCCAAAAGCCAGGCTGGCGAAGGGATTGCCGGTTGAGTTTCCCGAAGCATCTGTATCGCTGTTCGGATTCGGCGATGTCGTGTCATCCGTAAAGGTCATGAAGCCGCTCGGATAATTCGGCTGCCAGAAATTGTTGTAGAAAATTCTCTGCTCGCCGCCGACTTTAATCAGGTGCGACCCTTTGGAAATCACCAACTGCGAGGAGTAACTGACCAGAGTGTGCGCAAAGGTAGTGTTGATGCAGCACTGATCGTAGAGATTCGTCCAGGGAGAACTTCCCTGCATCAGAAACGTCGGCATCTTGTCGATCCCGTTGGCCTGTTCGAACACCGAAGGCAATCCCTGAACCCCAGCCGGCAGCGAGGCGTTGAAACTGGAGATCGTCGGGATACTCGGGAGCGATAGTTCGTGCACCCGGTCGACTCCTACATGGCTGGTCCAGATGATCCGCGGGTTTATGGTCCAGGTATATTCCAGCGAAGCGTTTTGCGCCACCGTTACACCGCTCTTGATTCCGTCATTATCGAAGCCGTCGCCCAGGGTCAGCGGAGTCGTAAAGTTGCTCCAGCCTCGGCTGTAGCGGCCGCTGAGACGGTTGCGGTCGTTGAGTCTGGTGGTCGATCTTGATGTCGAACTGGTAACCCGGAGCGTTCGCCAACGTCGTAAAGTTGTAGTTGTTGAACTCATTCCCGTTGCTGGGTTTCGGATAGAGATTGAGGACGGCCAATCCGATGGGATCCAGTTCCCCGGCGGGATCACGTTCACCCTGACCGTTGGACTGCACCTGCGGCCTGGTTCAGGCAGGGATTCCCGCAACCTGCGGCAGTCGGGTCGTAAATAGGATTCGCTGTCGCCGAAAAGTCGCCTTGCCGCTCGGCCAGCGTCGGTACGGTCACAACTCCGCTGGACGCGCTGGAGCTTCTCACCTTCTCGAAATCGACAAAGAAGAACGTGCGGTTCTTTATGATCGGCCCGCCCAGCGAAAATCCACCCTGGTCGCGCTTGCTGTCGGGCTTCGGGCCGACGTTGGCGGGATTGAAGAAATCGCGCGCGTCCAACTGCGCGCGCTGCAGGAAATACCAGCCGCTGCCATGGAAGCGGTCGGTTCCGCTCTTCATCACCATGTTTACTACTGTGCCGCCGTTGTTGCCGAACTCGGCCGAGAAGCTGTTGTTCTGCACCTTCATTTCCTGCATGCCCTCGACCAGGGGCTCGTAGTAGACGTTGGAATTGCCTCCCTCGCCTTGTTCCGGCGCGCTGATCAGGGCGCCGTCCAGCCGTATCTCGGCGGTTGCGTTGCGCTGTCCGTTGGAAGTGAAGTTCGTTCCCGACGGATAGTTGTCACTGGTGCCTGACCCTGACACTTCGGTTACGCCCGCCGCCAGGAACGTCAGCCCAAAGAAGCTGCGGTTGGCCAGCGGGCAGTTCGTGCACATATTCGCTGCTGATGTCCGTGCCCAGAGTCGCACTCTCGGTGTCCATCAGCGGAGCGGTTGTGTGACCTCGATACGTCTCACTCACGCCCAGCGGATGCAGCGCAAAATCAACGGTGGTTTGCTGATCGACCTGCAAAACCACATCCTTTTTTTCGGAGATGCGGAAGCCCGACACCTCTGCTTTTACCGTGTAGACGGCTGGGCGCAAGCCCGGTGAAGAAGTATTGCCCATGCTCGTCGCTCTGCGCAGTCTGCGAGATATTCGTGCCGTCATTGGTAATGGTGACGGCAGCGTTCACCATGATCGCCCCGCTCTGGTCCGTCACCGTGCCGCGTACCTGCGCCTCGTACGATCCCTGCGCGAAACCCGCTGTCGACAGCGACCAATGTGAGCAAAAATGGACCGATGAAAGATGCGACGGAGTGCAGACTGCGACGGCGGACACGCATGGCTTCTCCTCTACCGAACTTTCGATATTATTACGAGTCCACACTATTACTTTCGTTTATGCCGAAAGTCAAGAAAAACCGGTCCCTGATTCGGACGCAGCTCTTCCTGCTCTCCCGAGGGCGGAGGGTTTGTGATCGACAGAGCCGCCGCATTTTGTTTTCGTTTTTGCGGCTTTCGTCGCCAATTGTACGTTGAGAGATTTGGTGGACCTGGCCGGGATCGAACCGGCGACCTCTTCCATGCCATGGAAGCGCGCTCCCAGCTGCGCCACAGGCCCACTGTGTTGGGGGACACTACTAGCAGTCCGTTGCGGACGGCCTTGAGTATTCTCGCTGAGTGGACGTAGATAGTCAACGCGTCCGAATTCTGGGTAGTGGGTCAGTTTGAATTATGAATGTCACAGGGCGTCATCCCGAAGTGCCCGCGTCTTTGCCAGCGGGCCGAGGGATCTCCCGTGGCACACAGTGTCGTAGCGGGAGATCCTTCGCTCCGCCTGAAAAACGGCTACGCTCAGATGACGCCATCGACGAGCGAACATGCCATCAGAATTTCAAACTGACCCACTACCGAATTCTGTGCGCTCGATCAACTGAAAATCCTGCCCAACTAAGCACGCGAAGGATCAAGAAGGCGTTGGTTTACGCGTGTTCTTCGGAAATCACTTCGCGGAAAGAAAGCGGAGGATCGCGCTCATCACGCGGTCGGCTTGGTCGGTTTGGAATAGAAACTGAGCGTGTGCCGAGCCCTCAAGAATGATCAGCTCTTTTGGTTTGGGAGCCTTCTCGTATTGTTCGCGAATCCCGGGGAGGCGCGGCCCATCTCCGCTGGCATCGTTGCGCGCCACGATGAATAGAGACGGGCACTTGAGTTTGTCTGCAGGCCCGCCGGGCGCAGAGCCGAGGAATATAAGCCTGTCGATCTCGCCCGGACGCGAAGCGATTGAGGCGTCGCCGGCAGCCCATCCTCCCATGCTGGCCCCCACTACCGACACGCTTTTCGCGCCCGTTTTTCGAAGGTAGCGGACGGCGGCAAGAACGTCCTGATAGAGTGGGGCGTCCATCGGGTCGGAGTCGCCTGGGCCTTTGGATTTCCCGTAGCCGCGAAAATTGAGGGCTAACACTCGAAACTTCGCCGCGACCAGCGCCCCCGCCTGTTTATTCCAGCTCTCTTTGTTGAACTGCCCGCCATGGGCCAGCACCACGGCTCTGGCATCATCCCCGTAAACATCGGCATACACTAGGCCTCCGTCGTCGGTCCGAAAGGAGACGGTGGTTTGCGCGGCAGCAGGCGCCATTACTAGAAAGCCAACGATAATGGTGAGCAACCGACGCACGTCGCAAATTTACCACGGGCCAGGGAATTCTTCCGTTTCTTTCCACAGGCAGTTCTGCCATAATTGATCGTGCACCCCACCTGCACCATTTTTCAAAAACAATTTAAAGCGAGGAAGAGATGCCAGCGAAGTACATCTTTGTAACGGGCGGAGTTGTGTCTTCACTCGGCAAGGGATTGGCCGCGGCCTCCATCGGCTGCCTGCTGGAGAGCCGGGGAATGAAGGTCAACATCATGAAGTTCGATCCCTACCTCAATGTGGATCCGGGAACCATGTCGCCGTTTCAGCATGGCGAAGTTTTTGTAACCGATGACGGCGCGGAAACCGATCTCGACCTGGGCCACTACGAGCGCTTCACTCACTCGAAACTTTCTCGCGATAACAATTGGACGACCGGTCGCCTCTACGAGCAGATCATCGCCAAGGAGCGCCGCGGCGACTATCTGGGCAAGACGGTGCAGGTGATTCCGCACGTCACCAACGAAATCAAAGCCGCGATGAAGAAAGTCGCGCAAGATGTGGACGTTGCCATCGTCGAGATTGGCGGAACGGTTGGCGATATCGAGTCCCTGCCCTTCATGGAAGCCATCCGCCAGATGCGCCAGGAACTCGGTCGCGAGCACACTTTGTTTGTGCATGTGACTCTGGTCCCGTTCATTGCGGCCGCGCAGGAATTGAAGACCAAGCCCACGCAGCACTCGGTGAAAGAACTGCTCAGCATTGGAATTCAACCAGATATTCTTCTGTGCCGCACCGACCGTTTTCTCGCGAAAGATATCAAGTCGAAGATTGCGCTGTTCTGCAACGTCCCTGATGAAGCTGTGATTACCGCTAAGGATGTAGCTTCCGTCTACGAAGTCCCGCTGGTATTCGCCAATGAAGGCGTCGACACGCTTGTGCTGAAATGCCTGCGCATGGAAGCCAGAGACCGCGACCTGTCGAAGTGGGAGGACATTGTGCACCGCGTCTACAATCCCAAAGACACGGTCACGATTGGCATCGTCGGAAAATACGTCGAGTACGAAGACTCGTACAAATCGCTGAAAGAGGCGCTGGTACACGGGGCGCTGGCTCACAACCTGAAGCTGCAGATCAACTGGATCGAAGCCGAGGGCCTGGAAAACAAAGAGGGCGACAAAAGTTACGAGAACCAACTCGAAGGCTATGACGGGATTCTCGTGCCAGGGGGGTTTGGCAAGCGCGGCATCGAAGGAATGCTGCTGGCGATCCGGTACGCGAGAGAGAAGAAGGTTCCCTACTTCGGAATTTGCCTGGGCATGCAGACTGCATGCATCGAATTTGCGCGCAACGTGGTGGGACTGGCCGAAGCGAATTCCAGCGAGTTCGATCCGGCCACGCCGCATCGCGTAATTTACAAGCTGCGCGAGTTGCGCGGAGTCGAGGAACTTGGCGGCACCATGCGATTGGGTGCATGGCCCTGCAAGATTGAGCCCGGAACCTTGGCGCACAAGATATACGGCAAGATCGAGATCAGCGAGCGCCACCGGCATCGTTACGAATTCAACCGCGAATATGAAGAGCCCATGGTAGCGGCGGGGCTGCGAATCTCGGGCTCAACGCCAGACGGAACGTACGTCGAGATGGTGGAACTTCCCGACCATCCGCATTTCATCGGCTGCCAGTTTCATCCCGAGTTCAAATCGAAACCGCTGGAGCCGCATCCGCTGTTCAGTACATTTGTGGGCGCGGCGTATGAATACGGACTGCAGCGGCGTGCGCAGAAAGACACCGCCGCGGTAGAAATGTTCCACCGGCCCGAGAGGGTGAGAGTCTAAAAGGCAGCCACGGATTTTCACAGATCGTCATGGATATTGATGTCTCGATCCGTGTGAATCCGTGGAGATCCGTGGCTAAGGTGTTGATGCAAACTTCTTTTCAAGTCGGCGACGTTCACATCGGCTCGGGAGATCTTTTCCTGATCGCCGGCCCGTGCGTCATTGAGAGCGAAGAGCATGCCATGCGGATGGCGGAAATCATCAAGGGCGTGACCAAGGCTCTGGCGTTTCCGTTCATCTTCAAGGCAAGCTATGACAAGGCCAACCGAACGTCGATTCGCAGCTTTCGCGGACCCGGCCTGAAAGAGGGCTTGCGCATTCTGAAGAAGATTAAAACGGAACTCAACCTGCCGGTGCTGACCGATGTGCACGAAACGGCGGACGTGGGCAAGGTCGCCGAGGTCGCGGACGTTCTGCAGATTCCCGCATTTCTCAGCCGGCAGACCGATCTCGTCGTCGCCGCCGCTTTGAGTGGACGAGCGGTGAACATCAAGAAGGGACAATTCAATTCGCCGTGGGATATGCGTCACGCGGTGGAGAAATGCCGCGATGCCGGCAACACGCAAGTCTTTCTGACCGAGCGCGGGGCCAGCTTCGGATACAACAACCTGGTCGTGGACATGCGCTCGCTCGCCATTATGCGAAAGTTCGCTCCGGTGGTTTTCGATGCGACCCATTCTGTGCAACTGCCTTCGTCACAGTCTGAAGCCAGCGGCCCCGCAACCAGCGGCGGACAGCCCGAATTCATTCCGCTGCTTGCGCGCGCCGCCGTGGCCGCTGGAGTGGACGGCGTGTTTATGGAAGTCCACGACAATCCGAAAGAAGCTAAGTCGGATGGTGCCAACGCACTGGAGTCCACAAAGCTGCGAGGAATCCTGAAGGAATTGCTGGCGGTGAGGAAAGCGTTAGCCGAAGCGCACGCCACACCCTAATCGAATTGGCAAAGTTCTGGCGAAACCCAAACTGCTACGCCAAAAACTTATTGCGCCCCCGCAGCAAATCTTGCAGCGAATCTTTTAATCCCAAATTCCGAATCAGGCGGTGCAGATAATTCGGATGCACGCCCAGAATTCCCGCCGCTTCCACGTAATTTCCGCGAGTCTGCTCGACCGCATCGAGAATCAATTGCTTCTTCAATTCCTTCACGCCAGCGTGATACTTGCCTTCGTGCGTTTCCGCGGCCGGAGCCTGCTCCAACAAGGATTCCGGCAAATCTTCTAACTGCACCGTGTCCGATGCTCCCATCACCAGCGCCCGCTCCACCGCATTTTCCAGTTCGCGCACGTTGCCCGGCCACTCGTACGTCACCAGGGCCGCCATAGCTTCGCGCGAAACCGGCTTCGCCTTCACCTTGCAGCGGTGAGCGTACTTCTGCAAAAAGTGCCGCGTCAGCATGGGAATATCTTCGCGGCGTTCCCGCAGCGGAGGCATGGTCAGTTTCACGACCGCAAGCCGGTAATAAAGGTCCTGGCGAAATTCTCCGGTACGCACCGCTTCGTGCAGGTCGCGATTAGTAGCGGCAATCAATCGAATGTCAATCTTGATGGCGTGCGTGCCGCCCACGCGTTCGAATTCACGTTCCTGCAAAACCCGCAGCAACTTCACCTGCAGCGCCGGAGCCAGTTCGCCGATTTCGTCCAGGAATACCACGCCGCCATCGGCCACTTCCAAGCGTCCCTTTTTCTGCACTGACGCGCCGGTAAAAGCCCCGCGCTCGTGCCCGAACAAATCGCTCTCCAGCAAAGATTCCGGAATCGCCGCGCAGTTGATCGCCACGAATGGCTTGTTCGCCCGGTGACTGTTGCGATGCAATGCGTGAGCCACCAACTCTTTGCCCGTTCCACTTTCACCCTCGATCAGCACGGTCGATTCGGTGGGCGCCACTCTCGCGAGAAACTGATAAATCTCTTTAATGCGCGCGCCTTCTCCCACCAGGCTCTGCTCCTGGCGGACTTCCGTGGTCAGCCGCTGATTTTCCTGCTCCAGCCATTGCAGCCGCCGCGCATTGTCTAGCGCTACCGCCGAAACTCCGGCGATCGCCGTCAACAATTGCAGGTGCTCTTCTCGAAACCGGTCGCCGGCATTGGTGCTGTCGAGATAAATGCATCCAATCGCGCGTTGGAAGACTGTTAAAGGCACGCACAAAAGCGTTCGCACTTCTGAAACGGCCAGGCTTTCCACGGCGCGGAGCTTGCCGCTGGCGGGAACATCCACTCCAAGAATCGCGACATTGTCTTTCATCACCTGGCGGGCGATCGTGCGGCTCACGCGCACCAGTTGGGGTTGCCCCGCTCGGCGCGTCCGCGCATACAGGCAGTTGAACTCCTGGCCTGCGCCGTCGGCCAGAAGAATCGCGCCTCGTCCCGCCGGCACCACTTCAAAAATCAAGTCCAGCAACTGCGCCTGCAATTCCTCCAGGTCGCGAATGGCATGCACCACGCGGCTGATCTTCAGCAGCGCACCCAAATTGCGCGCCACCTCCGAAGTTTCAGGCAGCTCCCGCTGCAGGCGCTCAGGGTGCAGGTACACTACTTCGCGGGGATGGATCAGCTTGGTCTCAACCGTGGCGTCGTGTTCCTCGAATTCGACCCGGCTGGCAAGAACGGATTGATCCTGCTCCTCCACTAGAAACACAAATACGGAGTCGCCGGTCGCGATCTCGTCGCCGTGCCGCAGCCACTGCTCTTTCACCGCACGGCCATTTACCAGAGTCCCGTTGCGGCTGTCCAGATCGCGGATCTGAAAGCGCCCGTCTTCTTCTCTGCGCAGTAAGCAGTGTTTGCGCGAAACCGACGCGTCAGCCACCGAAACCAAGTTGGCTGGATCGCGACCAAGGGTGGCTTCCCCGTCGGGCAATGGAATGGTCGAGTCTTTTGCGGGTCCGGCGATCACCAGGAGTCTAGGGCGCAAACAGGGGTCTCCCATTCCGTGCTGAACTTCTTATCACAGCTGGGGAGGAAATGCATATGCGGCGACGATGATTTCCAATATCCGAACGGCTAGTCAAACTATCTGATTGGATAGCAGGCGGGCGCACTCACAGCTCAGAGGTGGATTTTCCTTACGACTAAGTAATTACAAATAAAGGGATTAGTATTTCCTACGAAATGCGGCTTGACCGTTCGGAAATGGAATTCCGCATGCACTAAGGAATAGTGCGGATTCTTGGCAAAAAGCGACGGGGGAAGCGCTTTCAATCTGTTCTAGCCGAGATCGCTAGTCAGAAGCTCGGGGGACCCCCTCATCGAGCTTCTGACTTTTTTTGTTTTGTCTTAAAAGGGCGCGGCTTTTAGCCGCCGAGGTTACGCCGTTTGCGCCGAATTCCCGGCGGCCTGGCTAGCCACGATCTGCTCCATCCCTGAAACTGCAATTCCATCGGTGTAGCTCACCGTCCTCCCGGAAATCGCCGGCACTCTTTCTCCAGGCACCAGAATCCCAATCAGGTTCAGGGGATCCGCCGCCGACAAAGTCACCGTGTCACCGCTCAGGGGCAAGCCCCGCATCGACCGCACCGATTCGACCGCGACCGGCAGCGCGAACTGCTCGCCCAGAAATCCATCTACGAAACGGCCACCGCGAATCTCTCCGCGATCTTCCAGGCGGCGGAATGCCATCAGCAATTCGCGCCACGGCGGCAAATTCGACTCGCGCGCCAGCAGGTCGCGAATCACAATGCCATAACGCCGCAGCAGCATCCAGCACGCTGCCTCGACGGCGCGATTTCTCTCCGCCGCCACATCGGGATGCAGCAGCGCCCACCGTCCCGAACTGTGCCGCGGACGCGTGCTGCGCCCGCTGCCCTGCCCGGCACGCCGCTTGGGATCGATCAGCGCTCGCAAATTATCGAAGCCATCGGCGGTCACCAGCCCGGCCGCAACCAGTTCCCAAAGTCCGGTTTCAATCTCCGCCTTGAGCTTGCCCGTGCCGCGCACAATGTCCGCGAAGAACGAAGCTCCGCGCTGCCGCAGAAATTCCAGCACCAGTTGCGCCCCATGGCTCAGCCCGCGCGCCTCGGCCTCATCGCCTGCCGCGTGCCGCGGAATCATCCAGTCCGCTTCTTCCCGCACGAAGAAAGTAATGGGCGCGACGCTGGTCGGAATCACCCGCCGCTGGCGAGGCGCTGGAGAATCGCTTTCCGGCGCAGCGTTCTTACTAGCCGTTCCGCCCGCATCAACCGTGGCCGGATGCGGTGACAACCTGCCCCAGCCCACCGCGCCTGTCAGGCAAAGTTGATCCAGCCATTGCGGATCGTAATCGGCAATCCGCCGCGCCAGCACTTGCCGTTCCCACGCATTCGCCGGAATCTCGAATCCCTGCAACTGCTGCAACACTTCCAGAGTCCCGCGCTCGCCAGTGACCTGCGTCCCGGGCGAAACATGCTGCCACCGCATCAGCCAGCGCATGAATGCCGCGGCCGTCACCGGCTCAATCTGCTTGCGCAACATGCCCACCGTCAGCCGATGAATCCGCGCCAGCAACCGCCGCTCGCACCACTCGGTCTCCGTCGCTTGTACAGGCTGTGTGGGGACGGCCGCCCCCGGCTGTCCAGTCGAGCGGAGTTCGACAGCTTGGTGCGAAGCGGAGTGCGGAGCCTCGTGTGGCGCGGGCGCCCCCGCCCGCGTGCCTGCGCTTCCGGTGAAGTTTCCCCGCAGCACAGTCCCGCTAGCCTCCATTCGCAGGAGCCCTTTTTCAATCTCAGAAGCAGCCAGCCCCAACACTCCGCCAAGTTGCGAAGCCGTCACCGGCCCCGAGTGCGACATCCACCCAGTCACAAGCGCCAGCAAAGCATCATCCCGAGAGACCTGAGCGCTCTCCACGTCGGCCAATTTCTGCTCAAACGATGCCGAAGGAAACAGCGTCTGAAAGCTGCGAGCCCTCTCCGCCGCCACCCAGTACCGCCGCGACTCAACCAGTGCGATCCCCGCCCGCCCTTCATTCACCAAACGTTCGAAGTATGCTGGCCACTGAGCCCGTGCAAGATCATCCCTGTAGGGACGTCCGCCCTCGGCAGTCCAGTTCAATGTCGGGTGCCCCATCCTAATCTCGCCGTTCTCTGGCGAGATTAGGGTGGGGATTTCCTCGGTGGCACCACCAGTGAGTTCCTCCGGCAGCGCCAGCAGCGTGTGCAGCACATCATGCAATTCATCCGCATCGCGCACATCCGGCCACGCTTCTTCTCGCACCTGCGCAATCGCTCCCGGATCCAGTCCTCCCACTTCCTCCAGCACCGACTCCGGCAGCACTCGCCGCATGTTCACTGCGCGCGCCCGCCGCTCCTCCAGCGGCGCATCATCCAGATACGCATACGGATTCGCATTCAGAATTTCGTGCGAAAACTGCGACGGCACCGGAGTGTCCACCGCGATCACTCGAATCTCTCCCGACGCCATCCCGCGCAGCAGCGACTTCAATCCCTCCACATCCATCGCTTCGGTGAGCACATCTTTCATCACCTCGCCCACCAGCGGATGATCGGGAATTTTTCTTTCGCCCTCAATGTTTTCAAAGCAAGCGGCCGCGTCCGGAAACACCGACGCCAGCAAATCGTCCGACCGCATGCGCTGAATTTGCGGCGGAACTTTCTTGCCATTCTGAAAACGCAGCAGCGCCAGCGCCCGGTTCGCGTCCCAGCGCCAGCGCGTCGCAAAGATCGGAGAATCCAGCGCCGCCTGCTCCAGAATCGGCTGCACCGTATCCGCCTGCAAGAAATCGAAACACATCGCCCAGCGGAAAACTGTGCTGCTCGGCCAACGCAATGTTCAAGCCGTTATCGGTCGCCGCGGCCTGCAATTCAAAATTGAATCCCACGCAAAATCGCTTGCGCAGCGAAAGTCCCCAGGCTTTATTGATCCTCCCGCCGAACGGCGCGTGGATCACCAGCTGCATCCCGCCGCCTTCATCGAAGAACCGTTCCGCGATCACGGTGGTCTGCGTGGGCACCGCTCCCAGCACGGCCCGCCCCTGCAGCACGTACTCGATCATCTGCTCCGCGCCGGAATCATCCAGCCCGCATTCGTCCTTCAGCCACTTCACTGCGGCAGCGACTTCCGGCTGCGTTGCCGAAAATCCTACCGGCGAAGTGCTCGGCAGCATCTCGCTGATCTTCTGCCGCAATTCGCCGACATGCGCCGACAATTCCTGCGTTCGCGCCGGAGCCTCGCCGCGCCAGAACGGAACGCTCGGCGGCGCCCCATGCGCGTCCTGCACCAGCATCCGCCCGGCATTGGTCTCGATGCGATGAATCATCCACGACGTGTTCCCCAGCAGCATGATGTCGCCGCGATTGCTCTCCACCGCAAAGTCTTCGTCGACAGTTCCCACGACCACGCCATCGGGCTCGGCGACCACGGTGTAAAGAGAATTGTCGGGAATCGCGCCGCCGCTGGTGATGGCCGCCAGCCGCGCCCCACGCCGCGCCCGCAACCTGCCATTCACGCGGTCGCGATGCACGTACGCACCATACCGTCCGCGCCGCGCCGCAATTCCCTCCGACAGCATTTCGAGAATCGAGTCGAACGTCTCCCGCTTCAGTTCGCGATACGGATAAGCCCGCCGCACCAAAGCAAAAAGTTCATCCTCATCCCACCCGTCCCCCTGTGGCACGGAGTGCGGCTCGCCCCGGTGTGGCGCGGGCGCTCCCGCCCGCAAGGTTTCGGCACCATCAGCCGAATCGGCACGCGTCTCCTTTGCCACCACGCCACTCGCGGAAGCACACGTTGCCACAATCTGCTGCGCCAGCACATCCAGCGGAGCCTCTGGAATCATCAGCCGATCCAAATCCCCGAGCTTGATCGCCCGCACCAGCGCCGCACACTCCATCAAATCATCGCGCGTCGTAGCAAAGAATCGTCCCTTCGGCACCGCGCCACGCCAGTGACCAGACCGTCCCACGCGCTGCAGCGCCACCGCAATCGATCGCGGCGAATTGATCTGCACCGCCAGGTCGACGGTGCCCACATCAATTCCCAACTCAAGCGAGGCGGTCGCCACCAACACTCGCACCTGACCCTCTTTCAATTTCTTCTCCGCCGCCAGCCGCAGTTTGCGCGACAGCGAACCGTGATGCGCCGCCACATTCTCTTCCCCGATGCGTTCGCCCAACTCGTGACACGAGCCGCTCCGCCATCCGCCGCGTATTCACAAACACCAGCGTCGACCGGTGCTCCGCCACCAGCGCCACCAGCCGGTCGTAGATCGTGTCCCACATTTCGTTCGACGCCACCGGCCCGAGCGGCATGGGCGAGACTTCGATTCCCAGATCCAGCTTGCGCTTGTGCCCAATGTTGACGATCACCGGATCAGGCCGCCCGCTGCCTGTCAGAAAATGCGCCACTTCTTCAATCGGCTTCTGCGTCGCCGACAGCCCAATGCGAACCGGCGGACGATGCGACAGCGCTTCCAACCGCTCCAGCGACAGCGTCAGATGCGCTCCGCGCTTGTCGTCCGCGACCGCATGAATTTCGTCGACGATCACCGTCTCAACATCGCGCAGAATGGCGCGGCTCTTATCGGCGGTAAGCAGAATGTAGAGCGACTCCGGCGTGGTCACCAGAATGTGCGGAGGCCGCTTCAGCATGCTTCGCCGCTCGTGCGCCAGCGTGTCGCCGGTGCGCACCGCCGTGCGAATCTCGGGCATCAGCATGCCGCGCTCGCCTGCCAGCGCGAGAATCTCGCCCAGCGGCCCTTCCAGGTTTTTCTGAATGTCGTTGCCCAGCGCCTTGAGCGGCGAAACATAAAGCACTTCGGTGCGGTCCGTCAGATTTCCGGCCAGCGCCTTGCGCACCAGCCGGTCAATGCAAGCGAGAAATGCGGCGAGAGTCTTGCCCGAACCGGTCGGCGCAGATATCAGCGTAGTCCGTCCCGCAAGAATGTGCGGCCAACCCTGCTCCTGCGGCTCGGTGGGAGTGCCAAACTTTCGCACAAACCACTCCGCCACCAGAGGGTGAGCCCAGGCCAGGGAATCAGGAAGGAACTGCATCAAGATATTCTAGACCGAAAATTTATCTTCGCCAAGCATTCGCCTTGACAATAGAGCTTCAATAGAATAGTTTGTTTGTACGTTAGTTTGTATATTCGAGAAAGCGAACAAAATCCTATGCGCATAACCGACGCGGTCTGGACAGCAACGGCATTGCTTCAACGAGAGAACCCGGACAGAGAAGACTTCGGGGTTCAGGAAATTGTTTCACGGGCGGCTCGGGAAAAGCTTGTCGGTGGTTTTCGACCGGGCCTGCAAGCCCACGTCTCGGGCCACTGCGTGGCAAACAAGAAACCGAACGGTGGACGGCACCGCATGCTCTATGAAACAAGACGTGGCTACAGAAGATTGCTGCGCGTGGGTGATGACTGCCACCCGGATCGGAATGGGGACATCAGGCCGGACAAAGTTGACTTGCCCGCAGCCTATCAAGAATTAATCGGCTGGTATGACGACGTTTACTCCAAGCAATCGCCAGCTGCCCACCCCACAAAGGCTCCGGAATTCGTGACCGTCCCCCACCAATTTCCTCCGAATACAGACACCGCCAGCGACTTAGCGGGCTTTGAGGAAATGCGCTCCGCAACGGCCTTCCTCGGCCCAGGAGGTACCGTCGTGCTGCCGGAGTATTTGCGAGAAGAGCTAAGCCTCAAGGAAGGATCCTGTCTCAGCATCTACCGCGAGAAAGATCGCGTGGTGATACTGCCGATCACGGAGGAATTCATCCGCAGCCTGCGGGGGTCATTGAAAGGTAATTTTTCGCTCGCCGAGGATCGTGAGCGCGAACACGGCATCGAGAAAGATCGATAGAGATGAAGGGTTATGCGCTCGATGCCAGCGCAGTTGTTGACTATGTTCAGAGCGGCCCGGGATCAGACAAGATCGAACAGCTGCTGGCGGGTGCTTTCCGCCAGCAACTCCTGTTGTATATATCTGTTCTGAACCTCGGCGAGGTCTTCTATCTCACGTGGCAGAGAACCGGAGAGGAGAGCGCTCGTCAGACCGTCGCGAAACTCTCTCGATTGCCGGTGCAGATTATTCCAGTCGATCTTTCCCAATCTCTCAGGGCAGGCCAACTCAAGGCGCTGCACAATATCCCTTATGTCGATTGCATCGCCGCCGCCGTCGCCATGGAGCGGAATGCCACCCTTGTTACGTCGGATCGCCACTTCGAAAAACTAGGTCGTCATTTCCCGATCTTGTGGATCACCCGCCCCTGAGCCACGCTCGAACAGATGCTAAAATCCCGCCAATGCCCAAACTTTCCGCGATCGCCCGCGCCCGCAAAATCAAACTCCTCCTCTTCGACGTGGACGGCGTCCTCACCGACGGCAAGCTCTACTTCATCCCGGAAGATGCGCAGCGGCCCAAATCCGCCGCAGCCGAACAGAACGGCTCAAGGCCAGATCGAAGTCAAAGGATTTCATGCGCACGACGGCGTCGCCAATTCACTGGCGCGAATCGCCGGTCTCAAGACCGGTCTCATCACCCGCCGCAGCTCTGAAACCGTGACTCTGCGTGCTCGCGACCTGAAGATCGAACACGCCCGCCAAGGAGTTCGAGACAAGCGCGCAGCCCTCGAGGAAGTCGTCAAGGAAGAAAGACTCCAGCCCGCAGAGGCCGCATTCGTCGGCGATGACATCATCGATCTTCCCGCCATGCGCGCAGCGGGCCTGGCCATCGCGGTCCAAAACGCCCGCGCCGAAGTCAAGCGCGAAGCCCACTACATCACGCGCCCACGGCGGCGGTGAAGGCGGGTTCCGCGACGCCGTCGAGTTCATCCTCAAAGCGCAAGGCAAATGGAAGAAGGCCCTGGAAGATTATGTCGGCGAATGACGAAGCTTTTAGCCATTAGCTCCTAGCTTTTAGCTTCAAAGCCCAAGGTATTCGCAGCTCTGCAAAGAGGGATCGTGATCGCAGGCCGATGCCGAGGAATGTCGAGTGGTGGGAGAGCCGGTCTTTAGCTAAAAGCTAAGAGCTAGAGGCTAAGAGCTGAAAAAAAAAACCCACCGGATGCTTGCTTGGGGCGTGCTCGGGTCAGCATCCGATGGGCTACCGTTCTCCTTACTCACCCTGTTGTTTTCAGGAGTATGTGAAGAAAATTAAACACCCAACGTCGGCTAAGTTCCGTCTAATTTTGTAAACCTTTGTAAAATTTGCGCCAAGCCGAGTACGTCACAGTTTGCGGAAACAAATTCGCTAAAAATTCGCGCGGCGCAGATTCTTATTCCGGCAGCGCCGCGGGCTTCGACGCCACCAATTCCGCAAACCGTTTGTCTTTTCGCACCCCGGCGAATTCCGCGTCTTTATAAACGCTATTGAAATCTTTGTAACCTTCTTCCAGCGCTTTCCGCAAATACTCAAGGGAGCGCTCGGAATAGCCCATCTTGGCGTAGAGTTTCGCAACCGTGAAATCGTAGTGGGCGCGATCACCGGGGCTGGGCAACTGCGCCTGCACGCCGCCGCGCGACGTGCGCTCAAAGACATCGGGATCGAGTTCGACAGCATGTTGATAGGCCCGCACCGCAGGATCAAAGTCTTTCTTAGCAAAAAGCGCGGCTCCCAGATTGCTGAAAAACGATGCGGAATTCGCGTCCAGAGCAATCGCGCGGCGGTAGTCCTTGATTGCCGCCCCGTATTTGCGCTCTTCGTAAAGAACCACGGCTCGATTGTTATAGGCGTCGGCATGTTTCCGATCCATTTTGATCGACTGATCGAATGCCTTTTTCGCCTCGCGGTAGCGCTGCATCATCAACTCGGTAATACCGATCTTATTCATCAACTCGGCCGAGTTCGGTTTCTTGGCCAACGCCGCGCGATAGTAATCGAGCGCGTCCAGATAAAGTTTCCCCCCGCGCAACTGCTCCGCCCGCGCCTCCAGATCTGCCGACGTCGCATCGGGCGCCGGAGGATCGATGCTTCGCAGCAGCGGCGGCTTTATCTGAACTTGTTCGGAGTGCGAAACTTGTCCCAGGCAAAGACTGGACAGGCCGCAGGTGAAAAGGAGGAAAAGCGAGACAGGAACCAGCGAAATTCTCGGGCAGGACGACATAGGCCACCCCCAGCTAGTGGCCCTATTCTGGCACAGTTTTGCCCCTCCGGCGAAGGATTTTTGCCGCCCGGGATCGGATAACAGCCTTCAGGTTCGAGGCGCTGGATTTCAGGTTTCAGCCTTCGACGGGGTGCCGATAGAATGAACCGATCAGTGCGGCTCCGCAGGCTGTCCATTATCCGGCGCCGGTTTCTGTGCGGGAGTCGTACTCTTCTCATCCTTAAACATTCCCGCGATCTTCCCAAAGAGCCCCTTCTTTTTCTTGGCTTCGTCCGGCTTATTTGGATCTTCCTGAATCGCCGCTTCTCCCGGCGCCGGAGGAGCAGGCAGAGGCTTATTTCCTCCGCCAAAAATCTTCGAGAAGAATCCCTTCATTCCCTCTTGCGCGTCGCAGGTTTCGCGCGGCTCCGTTCCTGCCACGAATGCGGAAACATAGTCGTCCGGGCAACCCGGTGTGGCCAACCGGTTCGTAAATTTATCCAGCTGCACATCCACCACTCCAGTCGGCTGCTGGAACGGCTTCATATCCGAATACTGCGGCAGCGCGGCGGCCTTCTTCATGAACTCGGTCCAGATGGGGCCGGCCGTCAGCGCGCCGGTCAAGCGCAGGTCGCTGTAATCGTCGTACCCCACCCACACAATGCACAGCAAATTCGACGTATATCCCGCGAACCAACCATCGTGCGAACTGCCAGTCTTTCCTGCCGCTGGCGCCGTGAAGCCCCGCACTCGCACCGCCGTATATCCCAATCCGTTGTTGATCACACCTTCCATCATGTTGGTCAGGATGTAGGCAATCCGCGGATCGAGCACCTGGCGTTGATCGGTGTTGTAGTTGGCGATCACGTCGCCTTTGCCATTCCGCACCGATCGCAGCAGCGTTGGCGACAAGCGCACGCCGTTATTCGCAAATGTCGTATACGCCCCAGCCATGTCCATCGGCGATGCATCGTACGATCCCAGCGCCATCGCTGGCGTCGCTTTCACCGACGTAATTCCTGCAGCCTTCGCCAGGTTCGCCACCTTGTCGTAGCCAACTTCTTCCGCCACCTTTACGGTGGCATTGTTCAGCGACATGGCCAGTGCGTAGCGCAACGAAACATCTCCGTGATATTCCTCTTTGTAGTTGCGCGGCTCATATATCTGATCGCCGTAAGCGAAACTCGACGGCGCATCCGTCACCGTCGACGCCGGAGTCAGCACCGTGGGCGATCCATCCAGCGCGCTGTTCACCGCCGCCGCATAAACAAACGGTTTGAAGATCGATCCCGTCGGCCGCTTTGCATTCGCGTGATTCAGCTGGCTAAACCCGTAATCCCGGCCTCCCACCAGCGCCAGCACCGCCCCGGTGTGAGGATCGAGCACCACCATCGCAACCTGCGCCTGCGGGCCGGGCAACACCTTGGTTTCGTACTTCTTCCCGACTTTCACTTTCTTGGTGCGTAACTTTTTCACTTGGGCATCGACCAGCTTAATGCCCGACTCGACCGCCTCCGCGGCCGCTTTCTGCAGTTCAGGATCAAGCGTCGTATAAATGCGGTACGACTGATCGTTCAACTCGTTCTCGTTGAACTTGCTGATCAGCGTATCCCGCAACATGTCGACGTAGTAAGGCGCATCGCTGGCTTCCACATTCGGCGGCGCCAATTTCAACGGCGCAGCCTTGGCTTTGTCCGCTTGCTCCCGCGTGATCGCGTGCGTCTCCACCATCGACTCCAGCACCAGGTTCCGCCGCTCCATCGCGCGCTCCGGATGCCGGTAGGGCGACAGATAGCTCGGCCGCTGAATCAATCCCGCCAGCAAGGCGGCCTCAGGCAGCGTGATGTCCTTCAAATCCTTGTTGAAATATGCCTTTGACGCCTCCGCGAACCCGCTGATCGAGAACGATCCTCTCTGCCCCAGATCCACCCAGTTCGCGTAAAACTCGAAAATCTGTTTCTTGCTGAACTTCTGCTCGAGTTCTTCGGCGATCAGCATCTCGGTGACCTTGCGCCGGATCGTCTTTTCCGGAGTCAGAAAAAATCCGCGCGAAAGCTGCATGGTCAGCGTCGATCCGCCCTGCTCGTGCCGTCCCCGTACCACGTCGATATAGGCGGCTTCGGCCATGCGCAGAAAATTCACGCCGCTGTGCTCAAAGAAGCGCCGGTCTTCAATCGCCAGCACCGCCTGCACCATCATGGGCGGAATATCGTTGTACTTCACCAGTTCGCGCTTCGACCGCTGCTCGGCGTCGAACAACGCGGTCACCAGTTGCGGCTCCAGTTCATACGCGGAGAGATCGCTGCCGTTGCTCGTGATCTGATCGACCTGGCCGTCGTGAATGCTGATGCGCGCCGGTTCCGGGCTATGGTAGGACTCCGCCCCTGGAGTAATCTCGATGCCATCCTTCAGCAAGCGGTAGGTGCCGAGGCTGGTCTGGCCTTCCTTTTCGTCGGTATACCCGGCGCGGCGCAACTCGGTAACGATTTCCCGCGTCTCGATCTTTTCGCCGTCCCTCACCGTCTTCGGCAAGGCGAAAATCTTTGCCGAATTGGCAAATACGGGACTTCGGAACCGCTTCTCGATGATGCGGTCGTACTTGATGTAAAAGTAAGAAAAGAATGCCGTAAACGCCACGGCCAGGATCAAAAATGCCAGCAGCGCCGCGCGCAACACGGGATCGCGTGGCAGCCAGGGTATGACCCTACCCGCGCTCCCCCCTCGTCCCTTCGGAATTTTGATTTTGATCGTCACAATGCGAGAACTGTTGCTGGCCGGAAGACTCTACTCGTGAAATAACTCCTTACCTTCTCAGACGTCGGGATAGCTAAAAAGGTTTGTATCGTCAATCACAGGCCTACCCCGCAAACTACACACTACGGTCTGTTGCGTTATCAGCCAGAGATGTCCTTATTGTACCGCTACCGCAAAAACGAAAAGAGACCCGCAGTACATGCGAGTCTCCAACCCGTTAACTGCCTTCGCCACTTGTGCTGGGGCTTAAGAAACTCGGCAAAGTGGTAAGTTCGCTCCCGCGCAATTGCTCAGTGAACGTCCGACGCGACCCATGCGGTTGACTGCCCAACTCCAGTTATGGAGGGAGCCGCGCTGCTCAAACCTCCCGTGGCGGTGTTGACGCTCGCCACCGAAAGGCTCGTGCCAGGATGCGTGAAAAGGAATGTCCCATTCTGATCGAAGACTCCGTTAGACGCGGACACTACGGTAAAAGGTGAGCCGGCCACCGGATTTAGCGCTCCGGTTGTAGCGTTAATTTGATAGCACTCAGTGGGCGAAGTCACGTCCGAGACGTTCTGGTTAAATGTGTAAACGAACTTCCCGCTGGGATGAACTTGCAGGTTGGCAGGGGTGAACACCGTCGCAAAGGGTGATCCCGCTACCGGCGTGATTGCCCCGGTCGACTGGTCGATCGAATAGACATAAATGTGGTTGTCGGTGGTAAAGCCGTTGTTCGCCCCGTTGCCCGTTATACCGAGCAAGAAGTTTCCGCTGGGCTCTCCTCTGAGTTGCGCGATGGTAATCGGGAATGGACTTCCCGAAATCGGGGCAAGAGATCCGGTTGTGCCGATTGCGAAGACCGCCACCTGGGTGCCGAGATTGCCTTCCGTCACATAGAGATACTTGCCGAGACCATCCGTAGTCACGTCACCGGCGAAAAAGCCCGTGGGAAATGAACCCACTGAAGCTAGAGTGCCATCCGTTTGGTTGACCGCGAAAACCACAACCTGAGCATTATTTGCACCAGTTAAAAACAGGAACTGTCCTGCGGGATCCGTAGTAATCGACGCGGATTCTGTGCCGCTCGAAGCGAACGGGCTGCCGGTGAGAGGGGTCAGGGCTCCCGTCGCTGTGTTAATCGAGAATGCCGACACCTTCGTACCTTCGTCCACATACAGCCATTTCTTGTGGACGATCACCATGCCGTCAACCGGAGCGAGACCTGTCGACGCATCCGTGAAATTAGGAATAAGACCGAAATTATTCGACGTATCCACGAAAGCTGCGTCTATCCCTCCGAGTGTTACGAAGTAGTCAAACACAGCGGGATTCTGGATGGTATTGCCGCCCCCGCCCTGTCCAAGGCCACCACCGCCTCCTGAACCGCAGGTGGAACTGCCAAACGTTATGCCACAGGTGTAGTGGCCGCAGCCCACCATCGACACCGCCAGTGTCAGGACCGCAACCAAACCAACGAGCAGTCGTAACTTCGTCGCCATAACTTCTCCCGGAAGACTTGCGAATCGAGCCTCGCGGATTCTTCGAAAAAAACTTATTTTCCCTCGCCGATGGTAGGGTCCCTCGTAACCGCGTGACAAGTTACGAACGTCATTTGCGGCTCACTCTGGGCACACAGGAGGCAAAGACACGCGGCGCGAATGGAAGCCGTTACTGCCGGTTCGTCGGTGTGAAGCGTAAGAGGATGGTTTTTCCAGGCAAATCCACGCGTACCGTGTAGTCCGCCGTTATATAAGTCACGGGAGCCTCGCTCGTCCCGGCATGCTCCACAGTTACCTGCTCGGGCTGCAGCAGAATGTTGTGTTCGGCCGCTTTGCGGATTACGGCCTGCTGGAGATACTCGTCGGATCTCACATCCGTCATCCCGATCCGAGTTCCCAGCAGCGACCCAATGTCTTTCATGTCTTCCCGCAATTCCAGATTGGCCAATTCGCAGGCCGCCAATTGCCACCCGGTACTCACCAGTAGGGCGAGCACAATCAGCACAGTAATGATTTTGAATTTGCCCACTTCAGAACCTCGTGGTTCGTCTCCACAGCGGCAGACCGAGTCGAACCGCCTAGAAACCCCTGTTTCCGCTGGAAGGTGTGAAATGCAAAGTGAGGGAATATCCTGGTAAGCTGACAGGAACGTTGTACTCCGCCGCCACATACACCGCCGGCGCTCCCGGTGTCCCGATTCGCTGTACCGTCACATTCTCCGGGATGAGCGTGATTTGATGTTCCTGGGCTTTCTTGATTGCCTGCTCGAGCAGTTCCTGGTCGGTAGTGTGCGGGTTCGCTCCGCCCATCATCGCCAAGGTCCGCAAATCGTCCTGATACGAGTAGTTATTCATCTCCGGCGGCAGGATTTGGAATCCTGCATATACCAGGTAGATGATGACCAGAAACCCGGCCAGTGCTTTGAATGTACTCATGTCCCACGATCCGCCCTGCCGCAAATGCCAACAAATTCATGCCGCGCGGCCGAGCAACTTCGAAAAAGTTTCCACAATCGCGGTGATCCTAACATCGCGTACTTCCCGAGTCGAGCGTAGAACAACTTCGACGGTACCTTCGGTAACCTTCTTTCCCACTGTGATTCGAAATGGGATTCCGACTAAATCCGCATCTTTGAACTTCACCCCCGGCCGCTCATCCCGATCGTCCAGAATCACGTCGTATCCCGCGGTTTCTAACTGCTTCGCAATGTCCTCGGCCGCCGTTCGCACCGTTTCATCTTTTACGTTCACCGGAGCAACCACAATCTCAAACGGCGCGATCGCCGGCGGCAACCAGAACCCGTTCTCGTCATTGCCCTGCTCCACCGCCGCCGTCAGGATGCGCTCAATCCCGATCCCGTAGCTCCCCATGATCGGCGTCACTTCTTTGCCGTTCTTGTCGAGCACCCGCGCTCCCATCGACTCCGTATACCGGTAGCCCAGCTTGAAGATGTGCCCAATCTCCACCGCAGTGTCGATGCGCAACGCCTTGCCGCAATTCGGGCAAGCCTCGCCCGCCGTCACCGCGCGCAGGTCGACATATGCCGTCGGTTGAAAAGTTTTCCCCGGCGTCAGATTCTTCAGGTGATAGTCCTCTTTGTTCGCGCCCCCAATCAGATTCGCCCGTCCTTCCAGCGCCTTGTCGACTAGTAACACCGGCTCGCCTTCATGCTTCTTCAAATCGCGAGCCCACTCGATTCCGACCGGCCCCAGATATCCCGCCGGAGACTTGAACAACGATTTGATCTCACCCTCTTCCATGGGCCGCGTTGCGACCCCGACTGCGCCCGCGAACTTCGCCTCGTTGAGTTGATGATCCCCGCGCATCAGCACCACAATCGCCCGCGAAGTCTTTTTACCTTTCGCATCGACCTCGTCCGCCATGTAGGCCAGCGTTTTGATCTTGTTCTTCGGCGACACGCCCAGAAATTTCGCTACATCCTCAATCGTCTTCTGCCCCGGCGTATGCACTTCGAGCGGCTGGCCGTCGCCCTCAGGCTTCAAGTCCTCCACCGCCTCCAGCTTCGACGTTGCCTTCTCCATGTTCGCCGCATAGTCGCACCCGTCGCAGCTGACAATCCGATCTTCGCCCGCCGGAGTCCGCACCATGAACTCGTGCGATTCCTTCCCGCCCATCGCCCCCGAGTCGGCCTCGACCACCATGTACTTCAGCCCGCAGCGGTCAAAGATCCGGCAGTAGGTCTCGTAATGTTTCTTGTAAGAAACATCGAGCCCCGCCGCATCGATGTCGAACGAATACGCGTCCTTCATCATGAACTGCCGCACCCGCAGCAGCCCCGACTTCGGCCGCGGCTCGTCGCGAAACTTCGGCGCAATCTGGTACCAGATCTGCGGCAGCTGCTTGTAACTTCGCAACTCCTTCATCGCGATCGAAGTCATGACCTCTTCTTCGGTCATGCCCAGGCACATATCCGCGCCTTTGCGGTCCTTGAGCCGGAACAGGTTCTCACCCATCAGTGCCCAGCGCCCGCTGGCCTCCCAGACTTCCCGCGGATGCAGCGCCGGCAAATAAAACTCCTGCCCGATCCGGTCCATCTCCTGCCGGACGATGGCCATGATCTTGTTGAACGACCGGTTGCCGAGAAACAAATACGAATAAATCCCGGCCCCAAGCTGACGAATGTATCCCGCCCGCACCAGAAACTTGTGGCTCGCGACCTCGGCATCCGCCGGCGCCTCGCGCAATGTAGGAATAAAGAGTTCAGACCATCGATGCATAAGTTGAGTACCAAGCAGGAGTACCAAAGCCCAGGCACAAGCCCAATTCAAAGGAGAATTCGTTATTGTAAATGATCACCTCACCCAACCTGTGGGGTGCAGCATGGTGCTTGACAATGATCCGTGATTAACTTCCAATAGTCTGAGGTTATGCCTAAGGCCCGCTATCGCTACAACATCATGCTCCGGCCGGAGCCCGAAGGCGGCTACACCGCCTTAGTCCCGGCTTTACCCGGCTGCGTGACCTACGGACGGACGCTGAAAGAAGCACAAGAAATGGCCAGGGACGCGATCTCTGGCTATATCGCGAGCCTCCGCAAACACAATGACCCTGTCCCTAGCGATGAAGATACCCTCCTCGCCACGTTAGATCTCGAATACGCGCGCTGAGGGGCCTGCAGTGCCTAAATCCATTTCGCACAGTTAAGATTCGGTGCGAACTCGCTAAAAACGAAAATTTGCTTTTGTTTCCCACTTCTCTGTGGCGACTTCTGTTACTGCTGGTTTTGTAGGTTTCGCACTTGGTATAACGGGTTGTGATGACGCCCAAACTCCCCGCTATCAAGCCGCGCCAGGTCATCCACTTTCTCGAACGGAACGGCTTTAACCTCGACCACACATCTGGCAGCCACTTCATCTTCTACCATCCCACGAGCCACCGACGAGCCGTCGTCCCCAGTCACAATCGGGATTTACCGAAAGGAACCTTGATGTCGCTATTGAGAGAGGCAGGCTTTACTCGCGAGCAGTTACTGGATTTTCTGAATTGACGATTGGGCCTCGCGCCTCGACCCGAGAGGCTTCCTATCCCGCCAACTGCTTCAAAATTTCTTTCCCCAGCTTTTGCGCCTCGCCAAAAAATTTCTGATACTCCACGAACAGCCGGTTCAACTCCAGCGACTTGTCCGCCGTCAGCTTTTTGCGCAAAAGCATATCCCGCACATGCACCGGGTTCGGCAAGTTCGCATCTTCGGTCAATTCTTCCAACGCCGTCTTTGGATCGTAGTGATACATGGAAACCTCATTGAGTGATTGGGCAATCGGGCGATTGAGCGATTGAAAAAACGAGATTGCTTTCCAATCGCGCAATGACCCGATCGCCCGATCACTCAATCCTAGACCAGTTCCGTCGTCCACAGATCGTGCAGATGCACAATCCCTTCCAGCTTTCCGCCTCCGTCCACCACCATCAGCGAAGTGATCTTCTTCTCTTCCATCAGCGCCAGCGCCGTGGCCGCAAACTCGCTCGCCCCAATCGTCTTCGGATTCCGCGTCATCGCCTCTCCCGCCGCCAGATCCAGCACTTCTTTTCCCCGCTTCTCCAGCAGCCGCCGCAAGTCCCCGTCGCTGATAATTCCAACCAGCCTTTCACCTTCCACCACCGCCGTCACGCCCAGTTTCTTGCGCGACATTTCATAAATCACATCCGGCATTTTCGTCTGCGGCGAAACCCGCGGCAGCGCTTCCCCGGTGTGCATCAGCGATTCCACACGCGCCAGCCTCTTCCCCAGCTTTCCCCCCGGATGCAGGTTCGCGAAGTCTTCCTCCTTGAATCCGCGCCGTTCACTCAGCGTCACCGCCAATGCATCTCCCAGCGCCAGCATGGTGGTGGTCGAAGCGGTCGGCGCCAATCCCAGCGCGCAAGCCTCCTCCGCGATCGAACAATCCAAAGCCACATCCGCCGCCGCCGCCAAAGTCGAAACCTTGTTCACTCCTCTGTCATCCCGAGCGAAGTCGAGGGACCTTGTGTTTCTCTTCGATGGACAGATCTCATCCCCAGTCATCGCAATCAACGGCACCCGCAGCCGCTTAATCGTCGCCAGCAACTGCAAAATCTCTTCCGTCTCCCCCGATGCCGAAAGCGCCAGCACCAAATCCCCGCGCACCACCATTCCTAAATCCCCGTGCAGCGCCTCCACCGGATGCAGATATAACGCCGGAGTTCCCGTCGAACTGAACGTCGCCGCAATCTTGCGCGCGATCAATCCACTCTTGCCCATGCCCGTCACCACCACGCGCCCCGCGCAGCAGAACAGCAACTCCACCGCCTGCTGAAACGCCCCGTTCATGGGTCCGGCAATGCGATCCGCCAGCGCGCGCAAAGCTTCCGCCTCAATGCGCACCACGTTCTCGCCAGTATGTTTCATTCGTGGGAACCCCGATGTTAGCACGCGCCGGAATCGACCTTCTCATGGTCCGGGTCATAGAGACGTGGCTCGCTACGTCTTGCCTGCACGACCCGAATGTCGATCAGGAAACATCTGCCGACGTCAGAAGTGATCCTCACCAGTTGGCAACTGCACAGGCGCAGACGACTTTGCTCCCAGCGCACCCAACCCGCGCGCCTGGATCAGCCGGTCCCATGGCCCCGCCTGCCAGTCGTCGCGCGCTTTCTGTTCGTATCTCCACGATGGCAGCGTCAGCAACAGGTTGCGCGAGATCGAATGTACATACGGTTCATACATCGACCGCAGCTTCGTCAGTTTGTCCCCAGCATACTCATCATTCCGAAGCTGCAATCCCGCGAACCTCAAACCCTCGCGCAAAGCCTTCAGCCCTTCCTCGTTGATTCGCTCCGGGGCGCCGGGATCGTATCGCGCATTTACCACCTGCGCCAGGTCCACCGCCGCGTGCCGCGCCATCGCAAATGTAAGCTTCGCCTGCCCCGGATGCACCCCTTCAATCCCAGTCAGCACCAGCGATGTCACGTCGAGCATGGTGGTCAGCGCACCCACCCAGGACTGATTACTGTGTTGCGAGCGAAAAAAACTCAGCACAGGATACGAGATGTGGCTCTCCAGCAACTCGGCCGCCCAACGTTCCCAATCCCGCAGAACCTCGTCGAGAACTTTCTGCTCCACTCCAGGATCGTCGGACCTGCCAGCCAACCGCAGCAGCAACTCCGCAGCCGACGGCGGCGAACCCGCGCGCGCATCCAGCATTGAAATCTGAATCTCCCGCCGCGAGAACGATGAGTAGACCACCGGGATATACCCAATCACCACGCCGAGAAATGCGAATCCCATCCCCGCTTCGATCACCGAAAGCGCGCGCGCCGGTGCCGATGTCGGCACAATATCGCCGTATCCCAGCGTAAAAAAAGTTTCTCCGCTGTGATAAAGAATTCGGCCGAAGGTCAGCGGCTCCTGGTTTAACTGCTCATGGCCGCCAATGCCGTATTGGATCAGAGCGAATCCAAAAATCAGTCCCGTCGCCCAAAACGCCAGCAACATGATCAGCGATAGCGGCCCGAAGTATCCGAGAAAGTTCTGCTGCCTTGAGGTCTTCTTAACCCGGCGCGCAATTGCCCGCCATGGAATCCAGGTACGCCGGTAGAACCAAGCCGTCAGCTTGAATTGCCGCGTCACTCGCCGCGGCAGCACCACCGTCTCAAACGCATCCAGCAGCACCACCCACAGGATGATGAGGCCAACCACCGTCCCCACAATGCTGCCATGCGAATTGATGAAAAACGCCAAATTGAACCTCATCCCTCATCCCAGGAATGAAATGTAGATGCGGCAGGAAGATTACCAGATTCGGCTTGAAGTGCGGTGCACCTGAATTGCGGCTGCCCACCCTTGTCGCGTCTGATGCTGCGACAGGGTGGGGATTCTTGACTGGATTCAGGCTTGCCGAAGTCGGGACGCGACCGTTCGCTATTGCGGCTTGGAAGGCGCGGGCTGCGCGGGCGGAGTCTGCCCCGGCGGTGTCGTCGCCGGTGGAGTCTTCGGTTTCGGCTTCTTCTTCACCGCCGGCTTTTTGGGCGGCTCATTATCGTCCACAACAGTCTTTTTCGGCGGAGTCGCTGGGGCGGCCTGCGCCGTCTTCAGGTCAGCCCTCAGTCGCACAATCTCCGCTTCCTTCGCGGAAGACAACGTCTCAATCCGTCCCGCCAATTGCTTCCGCGCGCCCTCGAAGGTGCTCAGATCATTCGATACCGACTGAAAATCATCTTTCGATCCGAACCCGCCTGTCACCTCTACCACATTTCCCAGCACGTCATAGAGGGCATCGAGATTTCGATACAGCTTAAAAGTTGAGGGCAGGTCTTCGGGGTGCGAGCGCAACTGCGAAATGATCTCAGGCAGCGCGTCCTGCAGGTTGCGCTGAATCGACTCTATATTCGCCAGCATCTGTTTCTTCGAACCGCCGTCCATCTTCCAGCGCTCGATCCGCAGCTTTCCCAGATCTTCCTGCGTGCTCTTGGAGGCGCCCTCCAGTTGCGTCAGCATCCCGTTCAACTCCGTCATCGACGCGTAAGACACGGGCGCCGCAGAGACCAGCCTGTCCGAAGGCGGTTGCCGTCCAAACCGTGTTGAACAGCAAAAGAAAGAGAGCTGTTGGAAGAAGAGTGCGTTTCATTGTTTGCAGGGCGATAGCGTTCGCGATCAACAAGAATACTACATTGTCCCAATCGCTGTAGACGCGGCTTTGCTAGCGGCGCTTTGAACGGATCTCGGACTTAGTCTCGCTCCGAGTCCAGCAATCGTACAATGGAATGATGAGGGGAAACAGCAGATTCCTTCCTGCAACGCTGCTCGTCAGCCTGCTCCTGCTTCTCACCGCGACTGTCACGCCTTCCCCGGCCCAGGATCTCGCCCGCCGCCTCATCCTCAAAGACGGCTCCTATCAGCTGGTCACGAAATACGAGGTCAAGGGCAATCGCGTGCGCTACATGAGCGCTGAGCGCGATGAGTGGGAAGAAATCCCCGAGTCGCTAGTCGACTGGCCGGCCACTGAAAAGTACGAGAAAGATCGCACCGCCGGAGCGTCCGTTCCCGAAGCCGCGCAGCTCGATAAGGAACTCGAACTCGAGCGGGAGCGCGAAGAAACTCTGCTTCCCCAAGTCGCCCCCGGACTTCGCCTGCCCGAGGATTCAGGCGTATTTCTGCTCGACAGTTTTCAGGGCGAGCCGCAACTCCTGGAAATCCAACAGACCGCCGGCGACATCGACCGCAACACCAAAGGCAACATTTTTCGCGGCGCCATCAACCCCATCGCCGGTCTGAAGCAAGCCATCGAACTCGACGGCGCTCATGCCGCCATTCAGGCTCACGTCGAAGTTCCTTCGCTCTACATCAAGTTCGACGCCGACCAGTCCGCCGCCAAAGATTCCAGCCACACGGCCGAATCTCCCCAGCAGCCCGAGCAGCCGCAACAGCCGGTTGCCGCCTTCGACCGCTTTCGCATCGTCCGCGCCGAAGTTAAAAATGGCAAGCGCATTCTCGGCGACGTGAAGCGCCAGGTCACCGGCAAAGTCAGCGAGGAACAGCACCTGGTCAAGAGCACCTCCACCCGTGTCAGCGGCGGCTGGTTGAAACTCACTCCGCAAGAAAGTCTTGCGCCCGGAGAATATGTCGTAGTTGAAATGATGCCGCAGGAAGAAACCGGCAAACAAGGCATGAACCTCTACGTCTGGGATTTCGGCGTCAACCCCAAAGCCCCCGCCAACCCCAATCCTTGGAAGCCTTCCAGTAAAGAAACAAAGCCCGCCGAGACTCCCAAGCCAAACTGAAACTAACGCGACCCACGCAACCATCATCCGGTGCAAGATCGAGAGGAAGGTTCAGCCGCGGAGCGGCGAAATATTACAGCCCAGCGCGTAAGCGCTGGGTTAGACGGCATGGAGGAAGCGAGTCCCGAAGGGACGAAAGAAAAACTGGAAGGTGGAAAAAATGTTCTACGTGTGAACCCGAAATCTCGAAACCCTATTCCTTCAACGTCCCGCGCTGCGCAATCCCAATATTATCGCGGCTGGAATTTTTCACCACGTACATCATTCCATCCGCCTGCCGGATCACATCATGCGCCGTGCGCGCATCATGCGGATAGGTGGCCAGCCCAATCGACGCCCGCACATTCAGGTTCAATCCTTCTTCGCTGCAAAAATTGCTGGACCGCAGCGCGTCGCGCAACCTTCTAGCCACCACCAGCGCCTGATCTTTTCCCGTCTGCGGCAGCAACACGACAAACTCATCTCCGCCATAGCGAAACGCAAAATCAATCAACCGCAGCTGCGCCTTAATCAAATATCCAATCTCCGCCAGCAGCTTGCTCCCAATCAAATGCCCGTGCGTGTCGTTGACCGCCTTGAAGTGGTCAAGGTCAATAAACAGAACGCTGAATTCGTAACCGAATCGCGACGAGCGGTAAACCTCGGTGTCCAGCGTCTTGTACAAATGCCGCGCGTTATACAGTCCCGTGCAATCGTCGGTGATGGTCAGTTCCTGTATCTTCTCCACCCAGCGCGCATTTTCAATGGCGATGGCCGCGTAGTCGCACAGCGACTGCAGAAAGAACAGTTCCGCATCCTTGAACTGCTCCATATCCACGTTGACCAACTGGATCACGCCCAGCACGCGCAGCTTCGATCGCAGCGGCACGCAAATCACCGATCGCGTCTGCCACTTGGTAGCGTCGTCCACCCGGCTGGCAAAAACCGGATCGCTGTGCACATCCGGCACTACCCGCGCCTCTCCGTGTTTCGCCACCCACCCGGCGATTCCCTCGCCCACTTTCAGGCGCACGCTCTTCAGCGCCTCGGCCTTGTCGCCCACCGCGATCGCAAAGTAGAGTTCGTCGCGCGCTTCGTCCACCATCAAGAGCGACCACGTGTCGGGACGAAAATATTCGGCCATCTTGTCCATGATGGTCTGCAGAATCGAGTCGAGATCCAGCGACGACGTGAGCGCCTTAGCCACGTCGTGAAAGATCGTCAGTTCCTGATTCTGCCGCGTCAATTGAGTGCCGGCCTCAGGCATGCAGAAATTCCGTGTCCCTCGCTGTTACAGGTGGTGTTCAAAAATTATATTCGTCACTTTCGTGCACCCGCAATGACCGTTGGTAACCTGTACCTGTAAAGCCAACCACCTCAAGCCCTTCCGTCGGCCAAACTCTGGAACGAGAGTGTGGAGCGGGCACTCCTGCCCGCTGCCTTTGACGTTGTAGTTGATTTGCCTTTGTTCTCGCATTCCCAGGCTCCAGGCTTCTCCTTTGAACCGTGATGGCATATGCTTTGAGTTCAAGGACGAACATGAAAAAGAAACATCTCCGCTCCAGTCTAGCGCTCTTGGCCCTCGCGCTTTCGCTCCCGGCATTTTCGCAAACGCCGCCCGCGCAACCCGATCCCAAGGAAGTCCCCGTAGTCGATGGCGGAGTCGGCGACTGTTCCGCCGACTTCACCGTCAACGATCCCGCCGGCGCTCCCGTCTACGCCGCTAAGATCAAGGTCCACATCGCTTACGGATTCATGTACGCGCGCAAACTCGACCTCGAAGTCGGCACCAACGTCGACGGCAAGGCTCGCTTCACCGGCATCCCCGCCCGCGTCAAGAATGGCCTCTTTTTTGAAGCCTCCGAAGCCGATCGCACCGCCTCCGCCTTCGACGACCCGGCCACCACCTGCAAAGCGCAATTCACCCTGGTTCTCCGCAAAAAGCCTTAAGCGCTTCTAACCGAAATTGGGTGGGTGCCCATCCTAGCCGCGGATTTTGCGGCTAGAGCCTGCCCTGAGCGTGGCCGAAGGGGTGGGGATTTCCCTGAAGCACGCGGTTACCTTGTTCCTAGTCCTCTTGACGGTGGCGCGCCCGTTCCTCTTGTCCTATGATGTTCCCGTCATCACCCGGGCGAAACTCGCCCTCTGGCCAAAAAAACCGTGGGCGAATTCGGCGACAAATTTCGCAAGGCGCGCGAGAAAAAAGAAATCTCGCTCGACGACGTTTCCAACGTCACCAAGATCAGCTCGCGCATGCTTCGCGCCATCGAAGAAGAACACTTCGACCAGCTTCCCGGCGGTGTCTTTAATAAAGGATTCATTCGCGCCTACGCCAAGCATCTCGGCCTCGACGCCGAAGAGGCAGTCACCGACTATCTGGCTTGCCTCCGCCAGGCGCAGATCGATGCTCACGAAGTTTGGGAACCAGAACCAGCCACGCATCCCGCCAACGCCGCGCGCGTCGCGCCGCAGCAAAAACGCGTCCTCGTCGAACACTCCAAAACCACTGTGAACTCCGACGCGCCCGTGCAAGTCGAGGAACTCCCCGGACTGCAACTTCCACGCGCCGAGCACGTTCGCTCCGCGCCAAAAGATTTTGGCGGAAGTTCCACTCCCGACATTCCCTGGCGAATTATTGCCGTCGCCGCAGTCGTCATCATGCTGGCAGCCATCCTTTGGGTCCGCCACTCTCACCGCGCGCATCTATCGGCCAGCGTGACGCCACCTGCCCAGCAAACGATTCCACCCCCCGCCGCAAGCGTATCGCACCCCGTACCTGTGAACACATCGCCCGCCAAGCCGCCGTCCAAGCCTGCGTCCGTCGCAACCGCAGCGGCGGCGCCAAAATCCCAGCCGCCGCAAATCACTCACTCCGCCGCCGCTGTCTCGACGCCCAGTTCGCCAGTCGTCACCGAATCCAATGATGTGACCACGCGAACTTTCGGCAAGGCTGTAACCGCGCCGGCCGTGAAATCCGCCGCTCCGCTGACTCTCGTAATCCGCGCCCAGGAAACTTCCTGGATATCCGTTCAGGCCGACGGTCAACCCGTCAGCCAGGAAACCCTCATCGCCCCGGCCCACGCCTCCATCCGAGCCGGCCACGAAATCGTCGCCCGCATCGGCAACGCCGCCGGAGTCACTTTCGTCTTCAATGGCCAGGAAATTCCCGCCAACGGCGCCGAATCGGAAGTCAAAACTTTCGTCTTCGATGCCAACGGCCTGCACATCGTCCCCACCGCGCCGCTACCAACACAAGACCACTAAAGCAACCATCGGAGTGCTATCGTTGCAGAAGAGGACATAGAGAATGGCGTTTCCTAATGATGATCCCACGGTCCAGCAGGGTGACCGCTCAATACAGCTGATCGACTGGTTGGTGGGGCGATTGGAAGAGTGTCTCGGTGAGGTTCTACCCCTCCAGACGGATGATCTTCTCAAAGATTATGCGACGGATGCTCGCAACCGCGTGGCATCGGCAATCGAGCAACTGCGCCTCGCACGCGCCAAAAAAGAGCAGCAACTCGGCGGCCGCACCAGCTAGAGCCGCGCACACTCTGGCGATGCGAAGCTCAAATCGCAAATTCTAAATGAATCGCAATGGCAAGGCCCATAATAGCCGTGCTTTACCTGGTGGCGATGATAGGCCTCATCGTCAACCTAGATGCCCTGATCTTGGGACTGAACCGTTCTTTTCGCGAGCCAGTGCACCCAGATCATTAGAGCCTGGGCCATCGGCTCGCCAACACTTGCGTATTTTTCCTCCCCTGTCCACTCCCGAACATCTCCACTCAAAATCGAACACCACGAACCCTCCCAACAATTTGTTTCCCCGTGCAAACTAAACCACTTCCCACACTCCCCACTTGGTGACAGACGTGCCGCTACCTCGTCCATCTCGAGGGGAGAATCGCCCATGCAGACTTTGCTTCAGGATTTCCGCTACGCACTCCGGCAACTGCAAAAGAATCCGGGATTCACCCTCACCGCTGTCATCTCTCTCGCCCTCGGCATTGGAGCCACCACTGCGGTGTTCAGCGTGGTCTACGCCATCCTGATGAATCCGTATCCCTACGCCGCCCCCGACCGCATGGTCCACATGCGCCTCGCCACCAAAGCGAATCAGAACATGGGGTTCGGCCTCAACGGCGCGCAGTGGCAGCAAATCCGCAAATCGCCCGTCATTGAAGACGCTTTCATGGAGGAGGACTGGAATCTCACCGTTACCGGCCACGATCTCCCCGAAGACCTCAACGGCGTCTACCTGAGTTCCAACAGCTTTAACTTCATGGGTGTCCCTCCCGCACTCGGTCGCGGCTTAATCCCCTCCGACGCCATCGACGGTCAGGAACCTCAACCTGTCGTTGTGCTCGGCTACAAATTCTGGCAGCGCCATTTCAACTCCGACCCCGCCGTGCTCGGTCAGAATCTGCAACTCGTCCGCAAGAATTACACCATTGTCGGCGTCGCCGCCCCGCGCTTCACCTGGGGCGACGGAGATGTCTACCTCCCGCTGAAAATCACGCAGGATCCCGTCAAGTCTTATTATGTTGGACTGCGCCTGAAGCCCGGAGTCACCCATCAGGCCGCCGACGCCGCGTTGCAACCCTTGATCGGGGAATTCGCCAGGGAATCACCCACGCATTTCCCCACCACTAAGTTCCAGCTCCACGTGGTCGGCTTGAACGAGGATTTCGTTCGGGATCTCGGCGGCACTCTGTATCTCCTGTTCAGCGCAGTGGGCTTGCTGCTGGCCATCGGCTGCGGCAACGTGTCCATTCTTCTGCTCGCGCGCGGCACGGCCCGCCAGCATGAGTTCGCCGTCCGCACCGCCATCGGCGCCAGCCGCCGCCGCATCGTCCGCCAGCTGTTGACCGAAGCGTTGCTGCTTTCCCTCACCGGCGCCGTGCTCGGCGTCCTGCTCGCCTACCGCGCCCTCGCCATCATCATCGTTCTTCTTCCGAAATATTCTTTTCCGCACGAGGCCGCCATCCAGATCAATCTGCCGGTGCTCGCCTTCAGCGTGACTCTCGCTCTTCTCACCGGAATTCTTTTCGGCTTGTGGCCCGCGCTCCAGATGTCGCGACCCGAAGTCAGCCAGGTCATGCAGTCCAGCACTCGCAAAATTGCCGGTGGAGTTCGCGGACGCACCACTCACGCCATCCTCACCGGCGCGCAAGTTGCGCTGACCCTCGTCATGCTGGCCGGCGCGGGTGCGGCCATGGAAGGCTTCCTGCGCCTCATTCACACGCCGCTCGGCTACGATCCGCACAACGTCATGTCGGTTGGAATCCCTATCCATGACGGCGCCTATCCGACGTGGCAGGCACGCGAATCTTACTTCGAGCAACTTCGCAACCGCGCCGCCACCGTCCCCGGCGTAACCATGGCCGCAATTTCCAGCAACGCCACTCCGCCCGCCAACGGATGGCAGACACCCGTCGAAGTTCTCGGCCAGTTGCCGCGCGACGAGCAAAAAGTTCGCGTCAACTTCGTAAATCCCGGATACTTTCCCATTCTCCGCATTCCTCTTGCTCAGGGCCGAATTTGGGATGAAAGCGAAAATCACAATGCCGCGAAAGTCGCCGTCATCAACCAGACCATGGCCCGCATCTACTTTCCCAACGGCGACGCCATTGGCCACTCCCTGAAAGTCCCCGCCGTCAAAGATGAGCCACCTTACAACCTTGCAGCCGCGGGCGCCGACTCCTGGCTGCAGATTGTCGGCATCGTCGCCGACAAACGCGATGATGGCTTGCGCAATCCGATCCTTCCCGAAATCTTCGTCCCTTACACACTCGCCATGCGGGTCTATGTACAAATTCTCGTCCGCTCCGAGGTGCCGCCGCTCACGCTTCTGCACGCCATCGGCATGCAGGTCAACACCCTCGATCCCGACCAGCAGGTCGACGGCGGAGTTCAGGATCTGGATCACTGGATCACCAGCCAGCAGGAATATGAGCAGGAGCACTTGGTGGCTTGGCTCTTCGGCGCGTTCGCCCTGCTCGCGCTGGCGCTAGCCGCAGTGGGACTCTATAGCGTGGTTTCGTATTCCGTCGCGCAGCGCACCAACGAATTCGGCATTCGCATCGCCCTGGGCGCGCAACGCACGCACGTCCTGCGAATCGTTTTTTCTTCGACCGCAGTGAGCGTAGGAGGCGGAATCATCGCCGGTGTACTCCTGACGCTCGCCCTCAACCAACTCCTCGCTCGCTGGGCACAAGGCAGTTCGCGAGACCCGTTAGTCCTGCTGGCCGTGACGGTCCTGTTAAGCCTAGTGTCCGCGCTAGCCTGTTCCGCCCCCGCAAGACGTGCCGTAAAGACAGACCCCATGACCGCGCTGCGCTACGAATAGCTGGGATGCTCAGATTTTGTCATCCCGACCGGAGTCGGAGCGCAAGCGACGGCGGAGTGGAGGGACCTGCTGTTTCGTCCGCGCGTCGGCTCGAGATCCCCGCGTTCAGAACGCCAAGAACGACACCGCCCTAATCTAATCCCTCACCGCGGGGCGTGAGCGACCCGCAGCGATGCGACTCGAATTGTTTCGCGATGGTCTCGTATTGCGTTCCCGGCGGAAAAGTAAAACTCAAACGGCAATGGATGCACTCCAGGAAACGTCCGGTTTGTGACATCAGGATTCCGATCCGATGCTCCGGGCAGCCCGAACTCTGGGAAATCATTTTCCCCAGTCCATCGGCCGCCCGCGAATTGGCAGTGGAATTTACCCGCGCTTCATTCTGCATAATGAGATTTTTTCCGGCTCAAAGACGAAAGGGGCGCGAATACACCAATCGCAGCAGTAATAGCGGGGGAGGGTCTGTGGTCAATTTCTCTGTCTGCCTTACAGACAACGAAATCGAATTCTCCGGCCAGGGATGTGAATACTTATACACTGTCTAGTCCAACCTGTCAGTACGCCTTCGAACAAAAGCGGGTGCCCCCACCCTTCTCGCGTTTTCTGCGAGAGGGTGGGGATTTCGATCCGCCGGGAGACCTATCTTCCGCTAAACCGCTCATTCCTCCCGTCCAGCTTCGCAATTCCGCTATTGAACTCATCCCCAGTCACTTAGGGCAAAAACCGTTGCGTGCCTGTAACCGCTCTGGTAACCTTTTATCGGACTTCTTCTCGAGGCGCCGCCCCGCAGCGGCCGCGTAGATTTCCGGGTTCCCCCAGATACAGAGCCCATAGTTTCCTGCACACGAAGTGCACTAAGGAGAAACACAACTTGGCATCAAAGAATCGTTATTTATTTACCTCCGAATCCGTGACCGAAGGCCATCCCGATAAGATCGCCGACCAGATTTCGGATGCTATCCTCGACGCCTGCCTCGCCGAAGATTCCACCAGCCGCGTCGCCTGCGAAACCCTTACCGCCACCGGCCTGGTCGTCATCGCCGGCGAAATCACCACCAAAGCTTACGTCGACTTCCAGCAGGTCGTCCGCGGCACCGTTCAGTCCATCGGATACGACAACGCCCTTCACGGCTTCGACTGCAACACCTGCGCTGTAATCTCCAGCATCAACAAACAGTCCGGCGATATCGCCATGGGCGTAGACACCGGCGGCGCCGGCGACCAGGGAATGATGTTTGGCTATGCGGTTGATGAGAATGAAGAGCTGATGCCGACTCCCATTTCTCTGGCCCACAAGCTGACCATGCGACTCTCGCAGGTTCGCAAGAATGGCACACTTCCCTTCCTTCGCCCTGATGGAAAATCCCAGGTTACAGTGGAATATGACGCGAACGGCAAGGTGCTGCGCGTGGATGCGGTGGTCATTTCGACCCAGCATTCCGAGACGGTCGCCAACGACGAATTACGCGCCGGGATTTTGAAGCACGTGATTCAGGCCGTCATTCCGGCGCATTTGCTCGATGAAGATACGAAGTATCACATCAATCCTACCGGGCGGTTTGTGATTGGCGGGCCTATGGGCGACACCGGACTCACCGGTCGCAAGATTATTGTCGATACTTATGGAGGCATGGGACGGCACGGCGGCGGAGCATTCAGCGGAAAAGATCCGACGAAGGTCGACCGTTCCGCGGCTTACATGGCGCGGCACATTGCCAAAAACATTGTCGCGGGCGGATTGGCAGGACGCTGCGAAGTACAACTGGCATACGCGATCGGCGTGGCCGATCCGGTCAGCGTGCTGGTCGAAACGTTCGGAACCGAGAAGGTGGATCCGGCAATCATCCCGGACTTAGTTCGCTCGCACTTCAAGTTGACGCCGCGCGGCATCATCGATTCGCTCAACCTGCGCCGGCCGATCTACAAGAAGACCGCGGCTTACGGGCACTTTGGACGCAGCGACTCCGACTTCACCTGGGAAGCCACCGACAAAGCGGCGAAACTGGCCAGCGATGCCGGGCTGCGCGAACACGCAGGTCAAGCGGTTCGCAAGTAGTTTGCTTTCTCTGCGCATCTCAGGGGCGACAATCGGCTCAGCGAATCTCAGGGCGTGTCATGAAAAGCTAGGTCGACCGCAGAGTTCGGCGCAAGATTCTTAGATGCCGCAGAGATCTGCTTGCTCGAATGACAACATGTTGGGGACAAAGACGAGCTCAATGCTTTCATCGGTAATCAAACTTATAGTTGTTTGCGCTTTTAGCGCGCCACATAGGAGAAGCATGTCAACAGCAGCAGTGAATTGCGATATCAAGAACGTCGAACTGGCCGATTTAGGAAAGAAGCGCATTGAGTGGGCGAACCAGTCCATGAAAGTGCTGCAGATTATCCGCAAGGAATTCATCAAGAACCAGCCGCTGAAGGGCATCCGAATTTCGGCCTGCCTGCACGTTACCGCCGAGACCGCAAACCTCGGGATCTGCCTGCGCGACGGCGGCGCCGAGGTCGTGCTTTGCGCCTCCAATCCCCTGTCTACGCAGGATGACGTTGCCGCCAGCCTGGTGCGCGACCACAACATTCCCGTCTACGCCATCAAAGGTGAAGACAACGACACTTATTACAATCACATCCTGGCGGCCATCGACCACAAGCCGCACATTACCATGGACGACGGCGCCGACCTGGTCACCATTCTCCACACCAAGCGCACCGACGCGCTGGAGGACGTGATTGGCGGAACCGAAGAGACCACCACCGGAGTCATTCGCCTGCGCGCCATGGCCAAGGAAGGCGTGCTCAAGTTTCCCATCGTCGCCGTCAACGACGCCGACACCAAGCATCTGTTCGACAACCGCTACGGCACGGGTCAGTCCACCATCGACGGCATCATCCGCGCCACCAACTTCCTGTTGGCCGGATCGAAGTTCGTGGTCGCCGGCTACGGCTGGTGCGGCCGCGGATTGGCCAGCCGAGCGCGCGGCGCTGGAGCTGAAGTTATTGTCACCGAGATCGATCCGACCAAAGCGCTCGAGGCCGTCATGGACGGCTTCCGCGTGATGTCGATGACCGAAGCCGCCAAACTCGGCGACGTGTTCTGCACCGTGACCGGCAACAAGAGCGTGCTCACCAAAGAACACTTCGACCTGATGAAGGACGGCGCGATCGTCTCCAACTCGGGCCACTTCAATGTTGAGATCGACATCCCTGCCCTGGAAAAGATGTCGTCCTCCAAGCGCACCACGCGCAACTTCGTCGAAGAGTACTCGCTGAAAGATGGCCGCAAGATCAACGTCCTGGGCGAAGGCCGCCTGATCAACCTGGCCGCGGCCGAAGGCCATCCCGCGTCGGTAATGGATATGTCCTTCGCCGACCAGGCGCTCTCCGTCGAATACATGGTGAAGAACAGCAAGAAGCTGGAGAAGACGGTCTACAAAGTTCCCGACGAACTCGACAAGCGCGTCGCCAAGCTGAAGCTGGAGTCCATGGGAATCAAGATCGACCGGCTCACGCCGGAGCAGGAAGAGTATCTTGCGGGCTGGAGCGAAGGAACGTAAAGTGTGGAGCGGGCGCCCTCGCCCGCTGTTTAGACTCGAAGCGGGGCGGCGCAAGCCGCCCCGTTTTGTTGTGTGACGCCCTTAGAAATGAGTCCCCTATGACTGACCATGAGATTCTGTGGGGAATTCTATTTCGCAGGTACGGTATCGAACTTCCCTGACGCTTCCTCATAAAAGAGGGCGCCTTCCGCCTTGTCACCGCCGCTCCAATGCTTGTGGCCGCCAGGAACTCGGAGGAATTCTCCGGGCCCCACCCGCTTCTCGCCCGCGTCATCCTTATATAGATAGGCGCCTTTGATAACGACGATCCAGACATCGGCGGTATGAGTGTGTATTCCCGCGTCGTATCCGGGATCGAATTTCGTGAACGTTCCGTGAACGCCCTTGTCGGGGTCACCCCAAAGGGTCGCCATCGCGACTCCGCCGGTGGGAGCCTGTTTGAACGGCGCGGTATCCGCACTCACGTAGACAACATTCTTCGCGTTGTTGCTTGTCGAGGCTTTCTGCGCATGCCCAAAACTTGTCGCCAGCAGCACTCCTAGCAGACCCATAGCCAAACTTAATTTCTTCATTAGTTAACTACCTCTACGCATTCTCCACCTAACTTAAGATGGCTGATTTGTAAGATTTGTCGCAAGTAACCGGCACTCAGCGGGCAGGCGGGAAGATGCTCCAACACACGATTTCAGAAGCTATGGCTTTCTTGCCCTCATCGTTGGATGATGCGACAGCCCGCAGCAGAAAACTGGTCAATCTTGCACAGAAACTCCGATCCCGAAACCACCGCAATACATGATTGTCATCCCCGCGGCGCCTGGCACTCGTCATAGAATGCCCCCATGAACGATTTGAAGAACCGAGTTGCGCTAATCACTGGCGGCAGTAGAGGAATCGGAGCAGCCATCGCCGTTGCGCTGGCCAGCGCTGGCGCCGATGTTGCCGTTAACTACCGTGAAAGAGCCGACGCTGCGAAAGCCGTTTGCGCCGGGGTCATCGCGAGGGGAAGAAAGGCAATCGCAGTTCAGGCTGATGTGTCACTCGCAGCCGACGTGAAACACATGATCGCAGAGGTTGAAGCCCGACTCGGCAGTATCGGCATCCTCGTGAACAACGCGGCCATCGCTCGTCCTCGCAAGCTGGAGGAGATCACGGAGCCGGAGTGGGACGAGATGCTCACTGTCAATTTGAAATCGGTCTTCCTGGTCACGCAGGCTGTGATCGGACCGATGCGACAAAAGAAGTGGGGAAGAATCATCAACCTGTCCTCCGTTGCAGCACAAACCGGCGGTGCCGTAGGACCGCACTATGCCGCTTCCAAGGCCGGAATCATTGGGCTGACCCATTCCTGCGCCTCAGCATTCGTGAAGGATGGGATCACCGTTAACGCCATCGCTCCCGCACTGATTGAGACCGATATGGTGACCAGCAACCCAAACGCGAGCCCCTCTCTAATCCCCATGGGACACTTCGGTTCCGTGGACGACGTTGCCTCGGTAGCTGTGATGCTGGCAACGAACGAATACCTGACGGGCCAAACCCTGTCAGTAAATGGTGGTTGGTACATGAGCTAGATTCCCCACGCCTGTGGATCTGGAGGGTGTTGCGGGGCGGTACTTCGCCGCCCCTTTTTATGGCGCGGGGGTGAAAACTTGCAGTGTCACGACGGGACGGCTTAAGGCCGCCCCGGGCGTGACGGGGAGGGCAACTTGTGGTGCGCGAGCGCAGGGATGCGGTTAATAGCGTCCATCCTTCACCCAGCGCTCGACTTCGTCCTCGACGGAAAATCTTTCTGCCGAAGGGCGCTTGAACTTCGATTCCAGCGCAAACGCATGGGCTTCCAGAGGCACGCTGAAATGGGCTTTCGTCTTCACGAAGCTTTTCACGAACAGCTCGGTGTAGCGTTCGAGTCCGAGCATTTGAAACTGCACCGCGTGCACCAGTGCATGGAACAGCGAACGTTCGCCGAGCGTTTGGTTGAAAACCAGCACGTCGATGAAGGTCAGCGAGTCCATGTGCGTGACTTGCGGAAGATTGTCGAAACCGAGGGCGCGCGCCTGGGCATAGAAAGTGGGCGCAGGAACGCGCTTGCCGTGGAGTTCGACAATGCGGACCTGGTCGAGCAACTGCGGAGAGAAATAAGGCCACATGCGGGCTTTATGCTGGTTGCTGAGCGGCAACGGCCGCGGGAAAATAGTGCTCCCGTTTTTCGCGCAGGTAAGACGACACGTATTCGATGGCCAGCGCGATCTGGGCGCCGTTCAGTCGAGGCTCGGGAGGGGGCGCGGCCGGCGGAATCTTTTCCTCGATCGACGCGTAAAAGTCGCTGAGCGCGCTGGCGGCTTCCGCAGATTTGCGCAGGATGTCGCGGCGCCCGAAACGGGCGAGATCGTCGGCGGAGTAGTGAAGGCGGAGTTGATGGACAGCGCAATGCGCGCTGAGAACCTCCAGGTGAGCATGGTGGAGTTCGGAATTCATCTCCACAATGGCACGGCAGTCATCGGCATTCTCGTACGAATACATCTGCAAAACGCACTCCTGGATCTTTAAATTAAGGAACATTGCAGGAGGGGGCCCAAAGACTAATTATTTATACATCGTAATGTGTACAGTGTCAACGTAATTAAAACGATTTTCTGCGAAGCAAATCCGGGCCAGTCCAAGGAAAAGAAAGTGCGGGCGCGGGAAGCCGCAGATCCGGCGTCGCGGTAGGAAACCGACGAACGAGTATGATTAGACAGACACTGTTATGTTTACCTCGTTAAACAATCACAGTGCCCAGGAGAACCCGGAAGATGCCGCGACAGCCGGACCCGGAACTTGAAGATCGCATTCTGAATGCAGCCCAGGCGCTGTGGACGCGCGGCGGCGAGAAGTCACTCACCATGCGGGCGGTGGCGCGGGCCGCGGGGACGAATACACCCACCGTGTACCGGCGTTTCAAAGACCGGCGCGACCTGATACGCGGCGTGCTGCGGCGAACGGTGGTGCGTCTTCGGACGCGTTTCGAGGTGGGCGGAAGCCTGGAGGCTATGGCCGAGGCTTACATCGACGAGGCGCTGCGCCTGCCGCACGACTACGAATTGTTCTATGCCTACGGGTACGAGTTGCTGCCGGCCAAAGGGATCCGGGCGGCCGCGGCCGATCCGGGAGTCGAGGCCAAACTTCGCATTTCTGGAAGTGCAACTGGCAAAACGGCTGGGCGGTTCGCCAGAGGATCACACGCGGCTGGCGCTGGCGCTGTGGGCGACTCTGCATGGCACGGTCGAAACTACTGCTGGCGAGATCGGTCCCCGAGGGGCATGAGAAAGAGTTGCGCGAAGCGTGCCGGGCGGCGGTCAGAGCGCTGATCGGCGGATCGTTCGAACCGAACGCCGGCAGTTCCCGATCGAAGCGGGCAAAGACGAAGTCAGGCTCGACCCACGACGCATCCTGAGAAAACCCTTATTTGATCCATCCTTGCGAGTTCACTCCCTTGAGCTGGTCTGTTTAGAAAATCTGCCGATAAGCAATAAGGAAGCTATCGAATAGGCTCGGATTACGAGCCTCGGAGACACGAATGATTAAGCAGCGCGCGATGCGAAAGACGTGGCTCGAATGACGAAGATTTTGCTGGTGGATGACAGCAAGTTTCTGCGGCTGGCGACGGAGCGGGCGCTGGCGCGGGCGGGCTACGAGGTGAGCACGGCCTGCCGATGGGCCAAGTGCGTTGGAGATTGCGCGAGAAAAGAAACCGGACGTGATCCTGTTGGATATGCTGCTGCCCAAAATGACGGGACCCGATGTGCTGAAGGCGTTGAAAAAAGACCCGGCGACCGCTGGAATTGCGGTGGTGGCCTTCACCGGACTGTCGCACAAGAATGCGGTCCGTCTGGAACAGGACGGGGCGTGCGCGTTTCTGGATAAAGCGGAGTTAGGTTTGGACAAGGGCAGCGAGACGCTGCTGGTGGCGCTGGCGCGCATCTTGCGGCAGTTGAAGCTGGAAGTTCCGGGAGAAGCTCTCGCCCGATAAGGCCGCGGGCGAGATCACTGCCCGCGGGATTCCCGGAACTATCCGCGTACGCTGATCTTTGAAAACGAGAGCACCGCGCGGCTCGGCGTGGGACGGCCCATCGACAGAGCGGGGCGGAACGTGGTGAAGATCAGCATCCGCTTTACTTGCGGCAACACTTCCTTCGAATCCTGGGGATCGGAAAGAATACGATAATCCTGCACGCGGCCGTTGGCGTCGACGTAGGCTTCAATCACCAGGGACTCGGAGTTGATGGTGTCGAGAGTCATGCCAAAGGCGCTCTGCTGCAGCTCTGGCGCGGTGTTGACCATGACCAGCGGAACGTCGTTGCCAGCCTGCAAAGAGGACGGAGCCACGAAATAGACCATCGCAATTCCGAAAATAATCAGGGCGCTCAAAAATCCGGCGGTAGCCGGAACCATGAACGCATCAAAGGCATTCTCCAGGCGAACCATCATTCCTTCGAAGCGGCCGCGCTTGGCGTGTTCGGTTTCCCGCGAAATCGCCAGGCGCAACTTCAGACCGAGATCCGCCGGAACCTTCGGACGCTTCACGCTTGCCAACAGCTGTTGGGTTTGGCGCAAGCGCTGATATTGCTCGTTGCACTCCGAGCAGTCCGACAAATGTTGCTGCAGCGCGAGCATCTCCGCGCCCGTCACCGCTCCATCCAAATACGGCGAAAATAACCGCTTCGCCTTGGGGCACTGCAGTTCGATCACGTTCCCTGTGCCCTTCATTGCATCACCTCGACCCTTCTCCCCCCTCCAGCTACCTGCGACCGCGAAGTCCGCTGTTCTTTGGTGTCCGACAGCGGAGCGGTCAACCCCAGTTCGTTTCCTACCTCGCGCACGTAGGGCGCCAGCCTTTGCCGTAGTGCGTCTCTGCCGCGGGTCAGTCGCGACTTCACCGTTCCCAGCGAAATTTCCAGCACTTCGGCAATTTCTTCGTACGACATCTCTTCCAGATCGCGCAGAATGAGCGTGGTCCGGTAGGGCTCTGGAACCTTTCTCAATTCTTCATCCACGCGGCGTTGCACCTCGCGATGCGCGACACTGTCGAACGGTGAATCGGCATGATCGGTCAGCGCCAACTGCATTGCGTTCTCGCCAATACTCGGCCCATCGGATTCGGCCGGCTCAATCGACGTTTCTTTCGCCTTGTGCCGGAACCACCAGCGCCGCCGGTTGGCCGCCTCGTGCAGCGCGATGCGATAAATCCAAGTCTTCAGGCTCGAGCCGCCGTGAAAATGCTTCATGCCGCGAAACACTTTCAGGAAGACGTCCTGCGTCGTGTCGGCCGCGTCCGCCGGATCGTTAACGACCCGATACACCAAGCCATACACCGGCTGCTGAAACTCGCCAATCAGCCAGGCGTAGGCCGCTTCCGAACCGGCTTTCAGCTCCGCGACAATGGCCGCTTCTTCCTGCGACCGCATCCCGATTGCGCTTGCCAGATCACCCAAGGTGGTTGCTCCCGCCATAATGGCGTCCCCTGATTATAGGATTTTCCACCCTACCGCGCCCTAAAATTCGCTTTCTGGCCAAGTCCGGCAAAGTGCAAGCGGAGCCGCGACTCTCATTAAACATAGACTCCGGTAAGGCGCGCAGAGTTCCCGCTTGTAAGTGATTTATTTTGTTGGGGACGCGGGTTAGAGCAACAAAGGAGGTCTATTGAAGGTCATCGGCCGCAGGTTACCGTGGATTGGGGAGCGGGACGGATGCCGGCTCGGGCGAATGGCCGCTGATTGTGCGCATGACGGATAAAAACCTTGCGTTCTGTTCGGGCGTTCCAACTGTCACCCGGATGCAATGCGGGGCGCCCCACACGTTCAGGAGACGCACGCTAATCCCCCGGGCGCGCAGGCGCGCCGCAACCGCAGAAGCGTCTTCGCCGACGTCGCAATACAGAAAATTCGCGGACGTAGGAACTACGCGGATTTTTAGTTTCGTTAAACCTTCGGTAAGAATGTGAGCTTGCGACGTATTGTTGGTGACGGCTTGCGCGATGTGGTCGCAATCTCCGAGCGCGGCCAGGGCCGCCGCCTGGGCAATGGACGAAACCGAGAACGTGCTTTGCATGCGCGAGCAGTAGGCCAGAAGTTCCGGCGGGCCGAGCCCGTAGCCAATCCGCAAGCCAGCAAGTCCGTGAGCTTTGGAAAAGGTTCGCAGGACGACCACGCTGGCGCCCTGCTTCAGATAATCATGAGAATGTGAATACTCCTGGCCGCGCAGCGCTGCGAAGGAGATGGCGAAATCGTAATAGGCCTCGTCGAGAACGACCACGACGTGCGCGGGAACTCTCGCGAGGAAGTTGTCGACCGCGGTGGCTTGGAGCACGGTTCCGGTGGGATTGTTGGGATTCGCCAGGAAGACGAGGCGCGTGTCCTCGTTGATCGCTGCGAGGATCGCGTCGAGATCGAAGCTGTCTCCGCGCATCGGAGTTTGGATCAACTTCGCTCCCGTGGCCTGGACCAGCATCCGATAAATGATGAACGAGCGCTCGCTGGTTACCGCGTTGCGCCCGGGAGCGAGCATCGTCTGGCATAGCAGAGCCAGCATCTCGGTCGAGCCCGCCGTTACTAGAACTTGATCGACGGCAACGTCGTGATGAGTGGCGAGCCGTGCGCGCAACTCGAGACAATTGTCGTCGGGATAAAAGTTGGCCGCACACTGCGCGGACTGTATGGCAGCGATCGCTCGCGGGGATGGGCCAAAAGGATTTTCGTTGGAGTCGAGCTTGATCAGTTGGGAATCGTTGGCGGCGGCAGGCGCGGGACAATATGCGGCGAGATCGGCGGCGTGCTTCAGGACCAGATCAGAAAATCGGCTCATGCTCGGCGCAGGTCATCACGCTGGTTTCTTGGCGATGGTGGCGCGGGTGGCGGATTTCAGGCGCTCCACTTCCTTCAGAGTAAGCGAACGAAATTTCCCCGGAGGAACATCGAGCGAGAGCGGACCATATTTCACGCGCTTGATTTTTTCCACGTGATGGCCGACCGCCTCAAACATGCGCCGAATCTGGCGATTGCGTCCCTCGATCAGCGTGATTTCGTACCAGGGATTGGCGGCTTCTTTCACCACTCGCACCAAAGCCGGACCAGTCTTCACTCGCTTGCCGTCGTCGGTGGCGATGGAAACTCCGGCGCGCAATTTGGTGATGGCTTCTTCCTTGGGGGTGCCCGCAACTTTGACGACGTAAGTCTTGGCAACATGCGAGGCGGCTTTCATCAGGCTGTGCGCGAGTTCGCCGTCGTTGGTGAGCAGCAGTAACCCTTCGCTGGCGTAGTCCAGGCGGCCGATTGGATAGACGCGGCCCTTGACGCCGTGAATCAGGTCCATGACAGTCGGCCGCTTTTGTGGATCGCTCATGGTCGTGACGTAGCCTTTGGGCTTGTTGAGCAGGAGATAAATGTGACGCTGCGCGCCGTGAAGGAGTTTGCCGTTGACGCGCACGTGGTCGGTTTCAGGATCGGCCTTGGTGCCGAGTTCGGTGATGATTTTGCCGTTGACCTGCACATGGCCCGACGAGATCAGTTGCTCGGCCTTGCGGCGGGAAGCGACTCCGGCGGCGGCGATAATTTTCTGCAGGCGTTCAAGGGGCATGGGGACTGTCAGCCCGCCTTCTTCGTTTCTGACAAACTTTCGCTTGGCGTTTCCACTTCGGGCGCGTCGTCAGGTTCCGCCGGCTCGCTGGCGCCGCTCGAATCGCGTGACTCTGGCTGCGCAGCTTCACCCGACGCCGCACTCTCTGCGGGAATCAGCTCGGCCTGAAACGATTCTGCCACCAGCTTTTCGAATTCCTCCATGCTGGGCAATTCATTCACATCTTTCAGCCCAAAGCGCATCAGAAATTCCTTGGTGGTTTTGTAGAGAATGGGACGCCCAATCACCTGCTTGCGTCCCGCGGTCGTGATCAGTTTGCGATCGAGCAGCGTGCCAATTACGCCGCCGGAATCGACGCCGCGAATTTCGCTAATCTCCGGAACCGTGACCGGCTGCTTGTACGCGATGACGGCCAGCGTTTCCAGGGCGGGGAGCGACAGGCGGATCGGCGGCTTCAAACTCTTGGCGAATGAGCGCACGACTTCGTGCTGCTCGGGCTTGGTGGACATGCGGTATCCGCCGGCGACCTGGCGAATTTCGATACCGTGGTCGGGCACGCCATATTCACCGACAAGCTCTTCCAGGCAAGAGCGAACGCGCGACTTCATCTCGGCCTCGTCCGCCGCTCCGCCAGCGATGACCGTTTCTTTCACGAGCTGGGTCATCTGCTCCAGCGTGATGGGAGTTTCGGCCGCGTAAATGATGGCTTCGAGTTCAGCTTTCAGGGACATAGTAAATGTTCAGTGGCCACTGCGCTTCATTTCCAGTCGTCACGCACTGCGGACTGCTGGTTCATGATCTCATCGAAGTGCGTGTGCTTGCGGATCGCGATCTCGCCAAACATTTTTTCCTGACGAACCTGGATCGCCTGCAGGCGCACCATTTCGAGCAACGCCAGGAACAGGCAGACCAGGGCGTTCCGCGATTCAACCCGCATGAGCATCTGCTTCAGGCGGATCGGCCGGTCTTCGAGCGAAAGGCGGCGCCGGAGGTAATCGATCATCTGGCCGACGGTGACGGTTTCTTCGTCGACGTTGAGCACGGGACGCGTGCGCACCCGCTCCAGCACTTGCTGAAATGTCTTGACCAGGTCGATGACGTCGGCGGCGATTTCCGGCTCGGCGCCTTCCGCCTCCATAAATTCCTTCAGCGAAGGATTCGAGAGCACGGCATCTTCGATCTGCTGCTTCTGTAACAGCATCTGCGCAGCCGACTTGAATTTCTCGTGCTCGAGCAGGCGGTTGACCAGTTCGCTGCGCGGATCTTCCTGTTCTTCGGCAGAGGCAGCGGGATCGCGCGGCAGCAGCATCTTCGACTTGATGTGAATCAGCACGGCCGCCATGTAGATGAAATCGGCGGCGACGTTCACGTCCAGTTCGCGAATCTTCTCCACGTAGGCGAGATATTGCTCGGTGATGCGGGCAATGGGAATGTCGTAAATGTCGATGTCCTGCTTGCGGATGAGGTCGAGCAGCAGGTCGAGCGGACCCTCGTAGACGTCGGTGACGGCGACCGCGAAGGGCGAATCGCTTTCTTCTTTTTTCGTCGCGCCTTTCTTTGCCACTTCTTTGCTGGCGGCATCGTGGCCAGCCTGAGCGCCGGCGACAATTGCGGGCGGAGCCGCCGCAATCCGCTCATTCATCGCATCGAATTTTGCATTGTCCGTCATCAATTTTCAGTTTGTCATTCTGAGCGAAGCGAAGGACCCGTGCAACTACTTCTTCAGTCCTTCGTACTCCAGAGACATCCCCATCGCCGCTCGCACGTCGTTCATGGTCTCGCCCGCTGCACGCCGGGCGCGCTCGGTACCCGCCTCCAGAATATCCCACGCGAGGCGCGAATTCTCTTCAAATTTCTTGCGGCGCTCCTGCATGGGATTGAGCAGCGTAACCAGCGAATCCGCGGCCCAGCCTTTGCATTCGATGCAACCGATGCCAGCCGAGCGGCAGCCTTCGTTCACCTTGGCCATGGTTTCTTTGCTGCTGAAAATTTTGTGAAGGTCGCCGACCGGACACACATCGGGATTGCCAGGATCGGAGCGCCGCACCCGCGCCGGGTCGGTCACCATGGTCTTCAACTTCTGCCGCACCACCGGTTCGGGATCGGTCAGCAGGATCGTGTTGCCGTATGACTTCGACATTTTGCGGCCGTCGGTGCCGGGCAACTTGGCGGCGGGAGTGAGCAGCGCCTGCGGCTCGGGAAAGACTTCCTTCTTCGCGCCATAGAATCCGTTGAAGCGCCGCGCAATCTCGCGCGTCAGCTCGACGTGCGCCACCTGATCTTCGCCCACGGGAACGCAATCGGCCTTGTAGACGAGAATGTCGGCTGCCTGCAGCACGGGGTACCCAAGAAATCCGTAGGTGCCGAGGTCTTTGTCCTTGATATTTTCGCGCTGCTCTTTGTAGGTTGGAACGCGCTCCAGCCAGCCCAGCGGCGTGATCATCGAAAACAGCAGGTGCAACTCGGCGTGCGCCGGAACGTGCGACTGGATGAAGATTACCGACTTTTCAGGATCGAGGCCGGCGGCCAGCCAGTCGAGCACGACTTCCAGGGAATTTTCTTTGATGCGCGAGGTGTCGGCGTAGTCGGTGGTGAGCGCGTGCCAGTCGGCCACCATGAAAAAACATTCGTACTCGTCCTGCATGCGAACCCAATTTTGCAGCGCACCGACGTAGTTACCGAGATGCAGCTTGCCGGTCGAGCGCATACCACTGAGCACGCGTTTGCGGGATTTGGAGGCCGAGGTCATTTCGGTGCCGAAAAACAATCACCACCAAGGACACGAAGATTCACGAAGGACTTCTCTAGTCTTGCGAGTGCTGAGATGCTGCCGGAGGTACGGATTTCTGGGCGAATCGGGTCGTGGATTAACATTCCAGGCTGAATATCGATACTAACATGGCGGGCTTCGGCTTTCGGAAAACCATGCAGCGATCGAGCGGTCAAACCGGAAGCCGGATGCCGATGCTTTATAATTCGCGACGCTCCCAGACACTCCCAACCTCGTGCACACACTCGCCCGTCAACTTCGCGCCACCGACTACTTCACGCTAGGGTGGGGAACCATGGTGGGCGTGGGATGGCTGGTCATCATGGATGACTGGCTGCTGCGCGGAGGTTCACTCGGCGCGCTGCTAGGCTTCGTGATTGGCGGCGCGCTGCTGTTTCCCATCGGATGGGTGTACGGGCGGCTGGTAGTAGCCATGCCCGATGCCGCGGGGGAAATTGCGTACACCTCCGCGGTTTTTCCGCGCCGCCTCAGCTTTGCCACCGGTTGGATGATGATGCTGGCTTACTTCATCGTTTGCCCGTGGGAGGCCGTCGCGGTGGGCCGCATCGCTGGCTACATCGTTCCCAGTCTCGACACGATGGAACTCTACCGCATCGCCGGCCGCCCGGTATATCTTCCGCATCTTGTCATCGGCCTGGGACTGACTGCGCTCCTGACGCTGCTGAACTATCGCGGCATTCGCCTGAGCGCGACGTTTCAGAACTGGACCAGCTTCGGCACTCTGGCTCTGTTTGTAATTTTTGTCGTTCTCGGAGTCAGCCGCGGCTCGACGGCTAATATTCACCCGCTGTTCACGCACACGCCGCTGGTTTCGATCCTGCTGGTGATTCAGATTGTGCCTTACTTCATGACCGGCTTCGAATCGGTGGGCAAGGCGGCGGAGGAGGCGAGCCCTGAGTTCCGCGCCCAAAGCTTCTTTCGCGCGATCTGGATGGCGATCTTTGTCGGAATTGTTTTTTACGCAAGCATCGTGGCGGCCGTTGCCTTTGTAGCGCCCTGGCGGCAACTGACCGGAGAAAAGTTTATGACTGCCGTGGCATTCCAACGAGCGCTGGGTTACGGGCATTTCGGCTCGCGCTGGATCGTGCAGATCATTCTTGCGGCGGCGCTGCTGTCGCTGTTCAAATGTTTCAACGGAAATTTCGTAGCCGCCAGCCGCTTGTTGTTTGCTCTGGGACGCCGCGGCATGGTGGATGCGCGCGCGGGAGCGGTTCACGAACTTTATCGGACCCCGTCGGCCGCGGTTCTATGCGTTGGCATCGCGACCGCAGTTTGCATGCTGCTGGGAGACGCGATTCTGGTTCCCATCACCGAAGTTGGATCGGTGGCGTGCGCCGTCGGTTGGTCGGCGACCTGCGCCGCATGCCTCGCCTTGGCGCGCGCGCGGCGCGATGGAATGCTTCTTTCCGCTGGCGAACGCGCCATGGCGTGGCTCGGGTTGGCGGTCGGAATTGCGATGGCGCTGATGAAATTGATCCCGCTCATACCCGGGCACTTCACGATCTATGAATGGCTGGCGCTCGCGATCTGGATTGCGCTTGGGCGCAGCCGTTGGGAAGCGAACGCACTCGAATCTTGGGGAGGAACTTTGACGGACATTCTGAAACTTCTTTCGATTCCATTCCAGCGTAACTTGCTGTGGGCCTTTTCCTTACTGTTTATCGCTCGCTTCCCTGTCCGCTCAGACTCCGGCCTTCGATCTCGTTATCACCCACGGCCACATCATCGACGGCACTGGTTCACCGTGGTATTCCGGGGACGTTGGCATTCGCGATGGAAAGATCGCAGCCATCGGCAATCTCGCGAACGCGCCAAGCAAGCGCACGATCGATGCGGGCGGCAAGGTGGTTGCGCCGGGATTCATCGACATGCTGGGTCAATCGGAACTCACGATTCTGGTCGATCCTCGCCTGCCGTCGAAGATATATCAAGGCATCACGTCGGAAGTTACTGGCGAAGGAAATTCGATTGCCCCGCTCAACGACGCCATCATTCAGTCTGACCGCAGCGGCTACGAGCATTTCAAGATCAATCCCGACTGGCGAACTTTCCGCGAATATTTTGGGCGGCTGGAAAAACAGGGCATGGGAATCAACCTCGCCAGTTACGTGGGCGCGACGCAAGTGCGGCGCATGGTGCTGGGCGATGATGACGTGCAGCCCACGCCCGCGCAGCTCGAGCAGATGAAGTCACTCGTGCGCGACGCGATGAAAGATGGCGCGGTCGGAGTGTCGACGGCGCTGCAGTATCCGCCCGCGCCGTATGCGAAGACTGAGGAATTGATTGCGCTCGCAGGTGAAGCCGCAAACTTCGGCGGCATTTACTCTACACACATGCGCAACGAGGGCGACTCGGTTCTGCAAGCCATCGATGAAGCGCTGCGCATCGGCCGCGAAGCCCACATCCCGGTGGAGATCTGGCACATCAAAGTCGCGGGCAAGAACAATTGGGGACGCATGCCGGAAGTCGTGGCGAAGATAACCGCCGCCCGCGCCGCCGGAGACGATGTAACGGCCGACACCTACGCATACACCGCGTGGTACAACGATTTCTCGGCATTCATCCCGCCCTGGGCGCACGACGGCGGAACCGCAAAGCTTGTCGACCGCCTGAAGGACCCGGCCACGCGCGCGCGCATTCGCAAAGATATGCTCACTCCGTCGAAAGATTGGGACAACGAATGGCAGGAAATTCCCGGTCCGGACGCGATCATGATCGGCGCGGTGGAGAATTCAGAATTGCTGCCGATGCAGGGAAAGCGCCTCTCGGAAATTGCCAAGCTGTGGCACAAAGATCCCATGGATGCGCTCTTCGACTTTTTAATTCAGGATCCATCGACGGGAGTTGCGGTATTCGCCATGTCGCAGCCCGATGTGACGCTCGCGCTGCAACAGCCGTGGGTCGCAATCGATAACGATTCCGAAGGCACTTCGCCCGAGGGACTGCTGGGGCAGGCGCACCCTCACCCGCGAGCCTACGGAACGTTCCCCCGCATTCTGGCCAAATATGTTCGTGAAGAAAAAGTTCTGACTCTGGAAGATGCGATTCGCAAATTCTCGGCGCTGCCGGCGCAACGCATGCGCCTGACCGATCGCGGCGTGCTCAAAGAGGGTATGTGGGCCGACGTGGTGATCTTCGATCCGGCGACCGTGCGCGATCGCGCCACCTTCGACAATCCTAATCAGCTTTCCGAAGGGATGGAGTACGTGCTGGTCAACGGCGTGCCCGTGATTGATCAGGGGAAAATGACGGGAGCGCTGCCGGGGAAGGTGCTGCGTGGCCCGGGATATGTGCCGTAGACGACCGCTTCAACTTCGAAAAACTGAAAGCGAACTACGGGTTCAGGTTCGCCTGGGTCTGCGGCGACACCAACGGACTCACTCGCGGCGCGCCCAGCGTTCCGGTAACGGCGTATCCGGGGGTGGCCGCTCCCGACGGCATTCTCGTCAATTTCAAATCGAGTTCGCCCGTCAGCGATGCACTACCCGTCAACTGAAACTGTCCATCCGGCGAATTCAGCCGGGCAGCTTTAATCTCAATCGCGCTGGAGTCCAGCTGTGCCTGTCCTGCGAGGCTCGCGATCTTTAACGGCTGCGAATCGTCGGCAAGGGAGACGTGTCGCAAGGATCCATCTGTCATTTCAAACTGCAGCGTGCCTGCCGCGGAACTCCAGAAATCCGCTGGGCATGGACCTTTCAAGGTGTACGCTGCATTCGCGGTTCCGGCGATCCAGTCGTCATTCATTGCGTCGGCGACGTCTGCCAAGGAGACTGCGGTAAGAGTTCCGCTGCCTTTGCAGAGCGCAGGCTTCACGCTGAAGTCTGCTTGCCATCCGCCGCGATGGCGGCCGCCGAGAATATCTCCGGTTAACTGCGAGAGTTGCAGCTTTCCGCTGTCGAGCGTCATTCTGGCGGAAACGTTCGTCGCGTCGACCTTTTGCAGGTGCAAGCGGTTGGCAGTGAACTGCCCCGACGCTCGGACATTCGCCAGGAACGAAGGTGCATTAGCTTTCAGGACGAAATACCAAGGTTTCGACGCTGCGCTTGGACTCGCCCATTCGCGCAGGGCCCCAAGGTCGACTTGATCGGTGTTCAGAAGAAAATGAACCTGGCATGCGGCGGGCATTCCGCAACCGCGAGGCAAGGCAAGCGAACCCGTCCACTCTGCGCCCGCAGCGTTCGCGTTCAGCTTTGTCACGCGAACTTCGTCAGGCAAAAGTTGCAGCTCGGCCGAGATAATCTCGGCGGGACTTCCAGTACCGCGGAGCGCGAGGTGCACGTCGTGTAACTTCGCGGTGCCCGTTACTCGAGGTGTAGAGAATCCCGATCCAGCTCCAGTCGCGCTCGCCGCCCATAATCCGTTGATCTGCAAGTCAAGCTGAGCTGTGCCCTCAGTCGCGGGCGACTGCAGCGCCGGAAGCCCGACCATTCGCGCCATTCGCAAAGCTTTCGGGATCGAGGTCTCGCCCGCGACCGCAATGCTGTAGCCGCTGCGGCTGAACCAACCGCGAGCCGCCGGGGACGCGCCATGCCCGATTGCCAGCGCAAAGGGACCGAACTCGATGCGCGGACCTTCGAGAGCGGGGATTGCAGTCGCGTTGTTACGAGTCGGGTGTTGCCTCGTGACGGAATTCCCCGCAGTCAAGAGAAAAGGAAGAGTATCGGAAGCAATGTCCGCCTTGTTCCCGGCCGACGTCAAACGAAAATTAGCAATCTCGCCGCGCCCTTCGAATTGCAATTTCGATGTGATTCCTGCCTTGTGAGCGATTCGGAGGCCGCCACTCACGCTTCCGTCTGCGACCAGATCGTCGGGTAGATTATTTTTAGCTCGCTGCGCCAGAATCGCGGCTGCGCGAGCGGGCACATCTTCCGCCGAGATCGCCAGTTCGTAGTTATGACTTCCCGGAAGCCCCGCGCTACCCTTCAATGTGATGAGCCCGCTTCCCACGGGCGCGCTGCACAAAATCTGCTGGAATAGATGATCGAGCGAGCTGTATTCGCTGTCGCAATGAGCCGCCAGGCGCAGCGCTTTGCCGCTGGTAATGTCGTAGCGGCGGAAATCATCGATTGAAGCATCGCTGGCAATCTGCAGGTGCGCCGGAGTTCCTGCCAGCGTCGTCGCCAACAGGATCTCGCCGCGCCATCCCAGGTCGTTCCCGGTGAAGAATTTCGTAAGCTGGCCAAGTTGAGCGCGGCTCCACTCGACGCTGAGTTGTAGCGGCGTATCGCGGAGAGCTTCCGCCCGCTGCCAGGTGCCGCTTAGCTGCAGCAGTCCGATATCGTTCAAATTCAAGTCAGTGCGAAAAGGTTGTGCCTTCAGGCGCGCGCCCCAACTGTTTTCCGAATCCTGCCACAACGAGAAATCCGCGTTGGTCAGGGCGAACGGCTTCTTTTCCTGGCCACTTTTGAAATTAATGCGCGCCGACGTGGCTTCGATATAGGGAAATCCTGGACGCGGTTCCAACTTAGCTTTGCCCGTCGGCGCCAACGGGATGTGTGCCGCGCGCTCCAACAAAGTTTCCAGGTTCCAGCGTCCGCTCTCGGCATGCACCAGATTCAGGCTGGGCTCAGTCAGGTCGAGGCGCGCGATTTCAAGCCGCCCTCGCAATAAGGAAGTCAGCCGGAGCGCCGCCGTCACTTCGCCCGCCCGCAGCATGGGCTCCGCGCCAAACGCGGGATCGTCGTAGACCACGAGGTTTTCGAGATCGAATCCGGGACGCGGTAGCATCCGCAGGTGTACCGAGCCAATGTCGACGGAACGGCCTAACGCCGAACTCATGGAGACGATAATGCGAGACTTCAAACGGGAGGCGCCGGGTCGAAGGACGAAAAGCAGCACGATACATGCCGCCGCCACTGCCATTCGCCGCTTGGAGGAGAGGAGCTTCACCGCGCCCTGACTGAACCTTCGAGGGGCTTCATCGTTATCTTACAAACTGGAGCGTACGCCTCCAGCGCGTTTCATCGAAAAAGTGCAGAACGACTTTGCCCAGGAAGAGAATACGATCGCCCCACGCAGTTTTCCGATATTGATCATCCGGAGTTTCAAACGACCAGTAGATGAACATGGGTCGCCCGATGACATTTTCCCTGGGAATAAATCCCCAGTAGCGGCTGTCGAGGCTTACGCCGCGATGGTCGCCCATGGCGAAGTAGTGGTTCGGCGGAACCACAATGTCGTCGCCATGAATAAACGAAGGCAGGTCGACCATCCAGTTGGGATTCACATTGGGATCGTCATTCGGAGAAACTGACGGAAAATCATTGCGGTAAGGATCGAGCGTATCGCGGTCGTGCAAGACGTAAGGCTCCTCGAGGGCATCGCCGTTGCGATAAACGACGCCGTTTCGCAAGTGGATGCGGTCGCCCGGCAAGCCGATGATTCGCTTCACAATGTAAAGTCCGGGCTCGGCTGGCGACAAAAATACGACGATGTCGCGGAAATGCGGGTCGCGATACGGAAGCAGCGGGCCGATCCACGAAGATTTGGGGGCAAACTGGATGCGATTCACGAAAACGTGATCGCCGATGAGCAGCGTGTTCTCCATCGAGCTCGAGGGAATCTCAAAGGCCTGCACCACAAACGTGATGATGAATAGTCCGGTCACCAACACGGCGGCCAGCGAGGCGAGAAACTCGACCGTAGATTCCTTGGGCTTCTCTTCCGCGACGTCTTCTACGATGACTTCTTTCTTCGCCAATTTTTTTTCTGTAATCAAACGATGCTTTCAGCCTTCAGGAAATCTCCGGCGATTGGGTTGCGAACGCCGCTGGAAGTATTCAGTGTACCAGCCGGAGCGTCCGGTTCCAGCGCGTGATCTGAAAGATATGCGTGACGGCATAAGCCAGGTGATAGAGTCTGCCCTCAACCGAGGGCGACGGATTTTTATCCCAGTCGCGCACCGACCAGTAAATGACCAGTGGGGTGCCGATGATATTCTCGCGCGGCACGAAGCCCCAGTAGCGGCTGTCCTGGCTGTCATCGCGATTGTCGCCCATCACGAAGTAATGACCCTCCGGAACGATCAACTGGCCATCCTCTACTAGCTTCCGCATTTCCAGCCACCACTTCCCTTCGAGGCCGTAGGCGGGGATATCGGTGCGTGGAAAATTATCGCGGAACATGTTGTTCGGCGGTTCCAGAAAGCGCACGTAGGGTTCGTCAATCGGCTTGCCGTTGATCCAAACCTTCTTGTTCACCAAGCGCAGGCGGTCCCCGGGCACTCCGATCACGCGCTTGACGAAGTGCTGTGTCGGGTCGACCGGATAATGGAACACGATGATGTCGCCGGGTGCGATTTTCTGGTAGGGCAAAAGATGGTCGCCCAGCCCGCGCCCGCCGTAGCAGAGCTTATTGACGAGCAGGTAGTCGCCGACCAGCAGCGTATTCTCCATCGATTCCGACGGAATCTGAAAAGCCTGCACAATAAAGGTGATGACGAAGATGGCAATTACCACAGTCCCCATCAGGGACTGCGCTGAGTTAATTAGATCGTAGCTAATGGAGGCCGCAGCTTGGCTCTGTGCCGTTGCAGCCACCGAGGCAGGAGGTATCTCGGAAGCAACCGGCGGTCCTTCTGCCATTGGAGGACGCTCGGGCGTTACTACGGGCTGGTTCGACAAATCCATGAAATCTAATTATCGGCTATTGACCCGCCGGGCGCGAGTCCCGAGCACCAGCCCTCACTTCCTCGGCCTTCGGGCGGGAAGCCAGGAACGTCAGCAGTTGCCGTGCCGCATCCTGCTCAGCGGTCTTTTTGGTCGATCCCTGAGCGCGCCCCACGAACTCAGAATTCTTGCCATTCTTAGTATGTAGACGCGCTTCAACCGTAAACGTCTTGCTGTGCTCCGGACCAGCCTCCTCGACCAAGGCGTAAATGGGCTGAGGGAGACCGAGGCTTTGGACCGCCTCTTGCAGAGCGGATTTGAAATCCGTCACCGGCAACGAACCGCCGCCGCGTTCCATGCGCTCCAGTTCCGGCGCAATGACGCTGCGCAGAACGAAATCACGCGCGACCTGCAAGCCGCCGTCCAAATAAATCGCCGCCAGAATCGCTTCGAACGCGTCCACCAGCAAGGCGGTCTTACTACGGCCTCCACTTTTTTCCTCGCCGCGCCCCAGCCGCAGATAGTGACCAAGTTCCAACTGCTGCGCCACGCGAATCAAATGCCGCTCGCTGACCAGGTGCGCCCGCAGCTTCGAAAGCTCACCTTCGCGAAAATGTGGGAAGCGCTGAAAGAGTTCTTCGCTGGTCACCAGCGCCAGCACCGCATCGCCCAGAAACTCGAGCTGCTCGTTGTCGCTGACGGTGTACTTGCTGTCGCCCGTCTGTTGCGCTTCCTGTTCTCGCGCCTGCGAACTGTGGGTGACCGCCTGCTCAATTACCGCCCGACGCCGGAAATGGTACCCGAGCCCTTCTTCCAGCGCCGTAATTTCCCGTTCCTTCATGCCGAGGCCTGGCCGAACTTTCGGCCGTTCCGAATCTATTTCTTGGGGGAGTCTGTGCGGGCGCCGCACCCACGTTCAGTTTGGTGAGGCGGTCCTTCTCATCACGAGATGCTTTGCCCGCGCCAGAGTCTGGGCGGTCCTTGGTCAATTCCACGGCTTGATCGGCATACTTTAAAGCTTCCGGAATCTTGTTCTGCATATCGAGCGCGACCGCCAGCCGCAGCACTGCAATCGGATCGACCTGCTGCGGAAACGCATCGATCGACTTGCGCAACTCGCTCTCCGCCTGTGTCCAATTCTTCGAGTCAGACGAAAGCTTGCCCAGGACGGCATACGCTTCCGAGCGCAAATATCCTTTATAGGAAGCCAGTTGCTCGGGCGGATACCCCGAACTCGGAATGTCGGTATCAACCGTCACCAGAGACCGCTCCGCGTTCTTGCGAGCTTCGGCGAGGCGCTCGTCCCGATCAATATCGGTGTCGTGCGTGCGTTCCGCCAGAACCTGCGCCGTGCCCACCAGAGCTTCGGGATCGTCAGGATCGATCGCCAGGATCTTTTTGCCCATGTCCATCATCTTGTCGGCGTTGTTGGCCATTTGATAGCGCTGCATGGCCGTGCGGTACAACAGGGTCCGCAGCTCGCTGTCGGGATATTTCGCCGCGAAGTCGTCGGCCGCCTTCTCCAGCGCGGCGGCATCGGTCAGCGCGGCCGCCGCCTTGTAAGCCGTGTATTCTTCCTGACTGTTCACCTTCGGCGGCCGTTTTCCAGTTGGGGCGGCCGCTTGTCCCGCAGGCTGCGCTTGCCCGGCTGGCGGTGCCGCCTGCCCGGCTGGCGGCGTCTGTGCCGCACTGCTCTGCGCGAAACCTGCGCCGCACATTGCCGGGACGCCGCCCAATACTGCACCCAGCACCGCGCTCAACATCGCTGCTCGCTTCATGCCTTCTCCTCTAACTCGCATTCCGAAATTTCAAATCGACCTGTGAAGTCTGCAACCGTGCATTCTATCGTGCCCGATGGAACCGCAGCAGCTTTTACTCCAAGCCTATAGCTGACAGCCCGATCACCTGCCAGTCTAATAGCTTCTCACTGCGGCTTCGCCGGAGGCTCGTACGCCTGTTGCAGTCCGCGCTCCGCGGCCGCTTTCACCTCCGGCAATTCTGCCCCCGAGGTCAAAGCCGCGCGATATTCATTCAACGCCGCTTCGCGATCTTCTTTCATGTCGAGAATCCTTCCCGCATACACGTGTGACCAGCCCAGCACCTTGGGATCTTTCGTGGCCTGAATCGCCTTCTGAAAGTTCTCCAGCGCGCCTTCCCGATTCTTGTTGGCGACGGCCACCTGCGCCAGGATGAACAACGCTCGTCCCTGATCGCCAATCTTTCGGTCGAGAGCTTGCTGCGCCAGATCCTGCGCGCCCTTGGGATCGTTGGCGGCGAGCCGCTTTTCCGCCGTCGACAGAATCCTCCGGTCCTCCATGCGCGACAGTTGCACCAACTCCGGCGAGGTAACGTCGGCAAACTGCACTTCGTTCGCGGCTTTCTCCTGCGCCTTCACGTCAATATTGTTGATCAAGTCCGAGTACGCGCTGCGCAATCCCGCCGGATCTTTTTCAAACGCCAGCAGCGAAGTATAAAAGTAGCGAGTCAGGATGTAGCCCTGCTTGACCGCGTCGTCCACAGCCTGCAACCGCATCGCCTCGGCGGTTTGCTTGGTGCCCGTCGTCCGAATTTCAATCGCCCGCACCAGGCACTCCGTCGCCAGCAGCGAAATGTCTCGCCGAAAACTCTCTTCGAGAGGCGCTCGCTTTACCGACTGCAGCAGCGGTTCGAGCCGCTTGATGGCAGCGACATGCTTGTCGGCCAGCGGATCCAGCAGATAATGCAGGTAGGTGTGCCGAATCTGCGGCATCTTCAGCGGATCGACCGAGTTTGGATCAGGCGATGGAAACAGCACCACGTAATAATCGGAACCGTAATTGCGCGCGTTGGCCTCGCTGGGATCGCCCATGAAATCCAAATAAATCGTGAACGAGCGCCCCAGATATCCGCCGGACTGCAGCTTCAAATAAATGTCGGTGTCGAACACCATCTTGGCCAGCGGTTCGTGATAACGCTCGATCAACGCGGCATAGTTGGCGCGGTGCCGCTCCCAGATCGAATGCAGCCCGGCTTTCTCGTAAAACTGCTCCAACTGCGCGCCAAAGGAAGTGAGAGGGCCGACATCCGGCGGTAAATCTTCCTCTTTCCCGCGGGGAAGAAAGTGCGGAGGGCCCGACAGGTAGAGCGCCAGAGAGATGTACTGCGAAAGATCATGCTGCGGATCTCGTGCCTGATGCGCCAGGTACCATTCGCACATCGTGTTGGTAACGGTCTGGGCGTCGGCCGAGTTTCGCAGGTTTCGCTCCACCTCGGCGCGGATGTTAAGGCGCTGCGCGTCGGAAATATTCAGGTCGACGTTATAGCCGCAGGTATTCATCGCGGTCAGCACCGCGAACAAAGTCTCGTTCGTATCCAGCGTGATTCGATTATTGTCCGCAGCCGCAGGCCATGCCGACAGCACGCCAAGACAAGCCGCGACCGCCAGACAGCGCAGTCCACCTCGAAACCCACAATTCAGCAAACGTCTCAGGAATCCCTCCCGCAGGATGGCTCAGAATTGGCGGAGAACTTCCTCAAGTTTAAGGGCTTGGCAGCAGAGGGTCAAACCCAGGCAGGGCGTGAATGCTTGCCCGCAGCCGAGCTGGCACCTTGCCCGTCGCAGCTTCCAGTTACTGAAGAACATCGCTACCTCCTCTTAGTACTGCCCGGACCAGGGATTCTGAGTGCTATGGCTGTTGTCGTGGTTTGCCAATGAGTGCATCGAAGGCGCGGCCCTTGAACAATATTTCGAGTTCAACGTGGCCGACCGCCCACAGGCGGTCGCCGTCCATGATGCGGCACTCGATCAGGAAGTGTCCGGGACGGTACTGCCTCACGATTTCCGCCAGCTCGTCGGGATGCCTTTCCAAATCGCGAAGGTGGTCTTCTGCCTGCTGGCGCTGCTCTGGCGAAAGAGTCCGCTCGGCGTCGCGTTTCCTACCGAATTTCCGGATTGCAGCGATGGCTTCGGTGGGGTCGATCGGGATGTTGAGATACCAGAGGAGCGACGCCTCATTGCATTCGCCGGAGATCTGGGGAGGCCCACAATCGCTTCCGCCGGTGACGTTGCTGAAGGACGGAACAACGGTTTTGGTCCCGTCGTCGCCAATCTGATAAGCGACCGTTTTGAGACGCAAAGCGAAGCGTCCAAAACCGGGTTTAGGATCTGATCGCCACGGGCGTCCGGGTGCTCGGCAAGTAATCTGTATCAGGCCCAGGTTGCTGACCTGGGGGACGCCGGAGGGAGAGCGACTAAGGATGCTTTTGTCGTCGGTAACGCAGGAGGCTTGTTTATCGGCTGCAAACGCCAGCGAGGACAACAGCGGAATTGCAACAATCATGTAATACTTCATGCCATCATTCTCCCAACTTTCGACGACAGCCATGCACTCAGAATCCCTGGGCCGGGCATTTTGAGCGGAATAGAGATTTTGCGTCAACTACCCACTTCGAGTACTGGCAGCTGACTTGATGCGGCGTGAATGCCTGCCCGCCAGCGGCGCAGGCACCGGACCTTTCGCCGTTTCCAGTTACCGAAGAACATCGGCACATCCCATTCGTACTTGCCCCCCGAGTTGGAATCCGAGCTACGACTTTAGTGCAGTGACCCCACCCTTTCGCGATCTGCCAGCCATCCCCGCGCGACTGATAACTTGCCTCATAACTTGGGCATTCACCAAGTGCGAGGCTCCCCCATGCCACTGTCGCCAGCGATTACCAACGATTCTCAAAAAGGGCATTTATTTTCTTTGGTTAGAACACAGTCGTGTTTCGTTGTATTTATATGCTTGCTGCCATTGCTTTTCCTATCGTCGTGCGGTTTTTCCACGGGGGGTCATTCAACTTCCGCGGCCACCATGACCATTTCACCGGTCAACAGCACCATTCAGTCCGGCAGCACTCAGCAATACACGGCTGCTGTCAGTAACTCTGGCAATAGCGCCGCAACCTGGTCGGCTTCGGGAGGCTCGATCTCTTCGACTGGGCTCTTCACGCCTCCCATCGTGAGTCAAAGAACAACTTTTACAGTGACAGCGACCAGCGTCGCCGACCCCGCATTGAGTGCGTCTACATCGATTACGGTCATGGGCGCGAGTAGCAATGCTGCCAAGATTCCGTCATCATTTTTTGGCATTGAAAGCCTTCCGCCTGGGTCGAATGGCGGTACGACCTATCCCTCTGCGTTGAGCTTCGGAACGTATCGTCTCTTCAATCCGGAAAGGGGGATGGGCTGGAACAGCCAGAATCCCACGAACGGCAGCTACAACTGGTCGATGCTCGACACAGCCTTGGCAAACCTCTTCTCGCATAACATCACCGACGGCGTCGTCTACACCATCGCTGCAGTCCCATCGTGGGCCTCCAGCAAACCAAGCGATACCAACTGCGATTTTCTGGCGCCCGGGGGATGCGATCTCCCCGGTGACATTGCCAGCGACGGTTCAGGAACGGATATTGCATACGTTACATTCATCCGTGCACTAGCCTCCCATGTCAACGATCCTACTTATCTGCTCACGCACGCTCACATTAAATATTACGAGCCATGGAATGAATGGTACCGAAACCCAGTAGTAGGGACGACCTATGCAACCTGCGAATCGGGAACCGGGCGATGTGCTATTCATGCCACTTATGCCCAGATGGTAAGAATGACCGAAGATCTACGTTGTGCCGTTACAGGGACAGGAACGGTTGACGGCAGTCCATGCGCGTACTCCGCCATTGATGCGACCGCCAGGATACTTACTCCAAGCGCTGAAGGCACGGGCCACGGCTCGGGCGTACTCGAAAATTTCTTGCACTGTGACAGTTCTCCTTACGCAGGAAGTCTCTGTACGACCGGCGATCGTGGCCGCAACGCTGTAGATGTTCTGAACTTTCACCTTTATGTCGATGGTCTTCCTGCAGAAGACGTAGTCACGCAAGTTGCCCTGATGAAGTCCGTCTTGAATCCTGCGGATCTTGCCGCTCCTCTGTGGAGTGGAGAAGGAGGATGGCTGGCCGACTCCACGCTTTCAGATCCTGACCTGCAAGCTGCATTCGTAGCGCGTTACTACCTGCTTGGTTGGTCCGCTGGTCTGGCTAGTATGACGTGGTATGAGTTTGAAAATCCCGTCTACGGGACCCTGTGTACTCCACAAGCGAACTGCACACTGAATCCGTCTGGAATTGCTTACCAGCAAGTCTACGGTTGGATGGTCGGCAACGTGCTCTCCTCTTGCTCAGCGACAGGTACGGTCTACAGCTGTCCTATAGCTAAGCCTGATGGCACGCAAATGCTCGCTATCTGGGACACGTCGCAGTCGTGCAGCAACGGAGTCTGTAGCACAGTGGAGTTAGCCGTGAATGCCAAATATACCCAATATCGCGACTTGCTCGGTAACATAACTGCCATCCCAAATAACGCTGTTCCCGTGGGGGCAAAACCGGTTTTATTGAACTGATCTGCGACGCTCGTTTGCGTTCGACATTTGATAGGTGTCGCGGTGGATCACGCCCCGCCGCCAACGGGCGATCCCGCCGCAGCGCGGCGCTGTGCGCTTCGGAGCCAAGGGAACGCATCACGTTGAGCCCAGGAGCTTGCGGAGGATCTTCACGGCGGGCGGAATTTCTTCCACCCGCGTGCCACCGAAACCAAGTACAAAGCCGGAACGCGCCGGCTTGCCCGCGTAATACGGAGAAAGCGGCCACAACCAAAGGTTCTCGCGTGCCGCCCGCTCCGCAATTTCAAGGTCGCTAATTCTGCGCGGCGTTCTCATCGCCACCGGCAGATGCAGTCCCGCTTCGCTTCCCAGCACCTCAACCATGGTGCCCAGTTCCTCTTTCATACAGCGAACCAACGCCGATCTCTGTTCGCGGTAAAGCACCCTCATTCTTCGAAGATGGCGGGCAAAGTGCCCTTCATTCATAAAATCCGCGATCACATGCTGGAAAAAATCCGGAGGAGCGATATCCATAATCAGGCGAACGGAAATGAATCGCTCGACAAGATCTGGAGGAATAACGATGTAACCGAGGCGCAAGGAAGGAAACAAAACCTTGCTGAAGGTCCCGATGTAGATCACACGGGCGTTGTCATCGAGTCCCTGCAATGACGCGATCGGCAAACTCTCAAACCGGTATTCGCTATCGTAGTCATCCTCGATCACCCACGACCCCGCCTTGTGAGCCCACTCCAGCAATTGAAAGCGGCGTGAAGCGCTCATGGTCACGCCCAGCGGAAATTGATGAGAGGGCGTGACAAAAGCGGCGCGAGCCTTACGCGACAACTTGATTCCCGCTTCAACCGACAGACCTTGTTCGTCCACTGGAACCGGAACCAGGCGGCAGCCCGCAAGTGCAAACACAGATCGTGCCAGCCAATAGCAGGGCTCTTCCATCCATACGCGATCGCCGGGATTGAGCAGCACGCGGGCTGTAATTTCCAGCGCCTGCTGCGAACCGTTGACGATCATGATTTGGGAAGCGTCGCAACGCACCGACCTCGCGGTTCGCAAATAGCGGGCAATGGTTTGGCGGAACGGCTCAGAACCCATCGGGCTGCGGTAATGAGTCGATCCAGCGTCCATGTTTCGGCAGTGGCGTGAAACCAGGTTTGACCAGACCTTCAGAGGAAACTGGTCGAAAGCCACCTGTCCCACTCGAAACGCTGCCGAGCCGCGCTGGCCGGGTTTAGCGGCAATGCGGGGAAAAAGCGATATGCGCCGCGCAACCGGCCTTGGCCCTGCGTAAGAGATTTTGGATCCAACTGCGGCCTGACCCGCACGCGGAATCTGGTCCGGAATCGAAGTGGAAATCACGGTTCCCGCGCCCACACGGCTTTCGAAGTAACCTTCCGCAAGAAGCTGGGCGTAGGCATTCAAAACCGGGAAGCGCGAAACCCCAAGTTCAATGGCAAGAACGCGTGTCGACGGAATGCGTTGCCCTGGATGCAAATTTCCGCCAACAATGGCGGCGCGAAATCCAGCATAGATCTGCTGGTGGAGAGGCTGCGGCGCCTTCCGGTCAATCGCGATCATGGGCAGAATGCCGGAGGCCACTCTTCTCATTTCGCAATCCTAGTGGCTATGTCGAAATCGCGTCAAATGGGCATGGCAAACGACCATTCTCAGGTGCATTCTAGACAAATACACCGCCTTGGGCAGTAGCCGGGGGCGACTGGGGGACCATCTGTGAATTCGAATATTGAACCCGTTCATGGCTCTGTGCCAACGTCTACTCCCGTTGTACCGGGACATCGAGGGACCTGAGCGTGCCATTCGGCGGCCTACGGCCATGCCCTCGCCGAGAAACCCGCATGCTCCGTTGCAGATCGAGCCTGCACTCGGACGAAGGTCTACTCGCATCGCGATCAAAGCTGACGGAAGGATTCTCTTCCTTTGCGTGGAAGATATTGTCGCAGTCGAAGCCCGGGGAAATTACAGCGTGTTATTGTGCACGTCGAGCTCACACCGGCTGCGAGAGTCAATCTCGACCCTTGAAGCAACGCTCGGTGCTCATGGATTCGTGCGGATTCATCGCTCCGTGCTGGTCAATATAGCGCTGGTGGAAGAAATACAACCTTGGCCAACTGGCGAGTATGCTCTACGTGTAAAGGGCGGAAAGGAGTATACCGTCACTCGCACCTACAAGAAACATCTACACACGCTGGCACAGCTTTGGATCGGCATGAACGGATTTGTGGCTGGATAACGAAGGAACTCATGTTTTCAAGTCTCGTGTTTTGGTCATGCTTCTCGGGATCGGTGTTTCTGGTCATCGGACTTTTGCTCGTCCGGAAAGAACTGGTTCCCCCTTTCGGACTCGACCAGTTGCTGACGTTGGGATACGTCTTTGAAGCCGCGCCGCTGGCGGTCTTCGGCACGCAGCATTTTCTAGCCGCGAACTCGATCATGAGGCTGGTTCCTCACTGGATACCGGCGCCGCTCTTCTGGACCTACTTCGTGGGTACAGGACTCTTCGCAGCCGCAGTAAGTCTCATTGCCAGAAAGCAATTGCGCTGGTCAGCTCTGCTGCTGGGCATTATGTTTTTCATCTTCGTTGCGACCATGGACCTGCCGGGCGCGATCGCGCATTTGAAAAACCGAATTTACTGGTCGTACGCGCTGCGGGAAACCGCATTCGCAGCAGGGCCCTTGGCTCTTGCGGGTGCAGCGTGGCAGCCGCATAGCCCGCGAATCTCAAAGCTGCTGATCGCGATCGGGAGGACGTGCGTGGCCATTGTGCTGATCTTTTACAGCATCGAGCACTTTGCCTTTCCCAAATTCGCGCCCGGAGTTCCGCTGGAGAAAGTTTCGCCCGACTGGTTGCCTATTCCAGAGTTCTGGTCTTACGCCGTCGGCGCCGTGCTCTTAGTTGCAGGAATAGCCATGCTCTTCAACTGGAAGACACCGCTAGCTGCCGCTTCCGTTGGCGCGGTGATGACGCTGCTCACACTTTTTTTCTACTTCCCCATCTTCGTAAAGGCTCTGGGCACGCCAGAAGCTCTGGACGAACTCAATTACGTTGGAGACACGCTGTTCTTTGGAGGAACGGTGCTCCTGGTCGGCATCGCAGTCAGGCAATCCCGCGCGCAGGTCCGAGAACAGCCCACTATTCCAGACCTGGAACCGAGTTTAGCTATTTCGGGACCACCTGCTAGTTAGGCGCCAATTACGCTCGTCACCCGTTAGGTCTACCCTGGAAGTAACGTCGCCTTCCGGCCCCGGCACGCGCATACTGCAGCAATGGGTTTGAGTCAAGACTTCGTCGGTTTTCTGCAGGCAGTAGCACTCGGATCGGTCGCGGTTTTCGTCTTGTTCGTCGTCATTGGACTGAAGACCCCACGCCGTTCCCCCGCCCTGGTCAACCGCAAAATACCTCGCTAATCGTCTCCAGTTTGCCTCTGGCACACCAAGCGTGAGATATTACTCTGCTCTTGCTCGCCGTGGTCTTGGCCCTGAGCCGGGAATGAAACCCTTAAATGCGCCTGCTCCCTCGCGACCCCAAGTTTTTCGATCTGCTCGCTGACCTCTCCGGCCACCTCACCGAGGGAGCTAAATTGCTCCGCAGCATCCTCGCCGACCCGAGCGATCTGGCCATGCGTGTCAGCCAGGTGCAGGCCATTGAGCACAAGGCGGACAAGGCCACTCACGCCATCATTACGAAACTTAACCAGACTTTCATCACTCCCTTCGATCGCGAGGATATCCATCGATTGGCGTCTTCACTCGACGATGTGCTCGACTTCGTGAATTCCGCGGCTCTCCGGCTGGTCATGTATAAAATCAGCGCGCCTCCCCCAGTTTCCGCCGAGTTGGCTGGGATCATCGTGCTGCAGTGTGAAGGCCTCGCTACCGCCGTTTCCCTGCTGGAGAAAAACGGCGAGGTGATGGAGTATTGCGAAGAGGTCAACCGGCTCGAGGATATGGCCGACCACGTGAGCCGGCGCGCCATCGCCGACCTTTTCGAAAACGAAAAAGATCCCATTCAACTGATCAAGTTGAAGGAGTTGTACGAAGTACTGGAGAATGCCACCGACAAAGCAGAGGACGCAGCCAACGTGCTTGAGGCCATCATCGTCAAGAGCACCTAGTCCCGATTTCGCGAGTAAAGACTTCGCGACCTCAGACCGGAGAAACCCCCGTTGAACAGAGATGTGCTGCTGGTCCTGATCACGATCCTTGTCGCCTTAATCTTCGATTTCCTCAACGGATTTCACGACTCCGCTAATAGCATCGCAACGGTGGTTTCCACGCGCGTGCTCTCGCCCAAGCTCGCCGTGCTATGGGCCGCTACTTTCAATTTTTTGGCCGCATTTTTGCTTGGCACGGCCGTCGCCAAAACCATCGGCAAAGGCATGATCCGCCTGGAAGACGTGGATCAATACGTCGTCATGGCCGCGCTGTTCGGCGCCATCGTCTGGGATGTGCTCACCTGGTGGTGGGGACTTCCGACTTCTTCCTCGCACGCCTTGATAGGCGGTTACGCCGGCGCAGCCATGATGCACGCGGCCCTTCATACCGGCCCCGCAACCATGCTCTCCGTGATTATTCCCGAGGGCTGGTACAAAACCCTGATCTTCATTGTGGTCGCCCCAGTCATGGGGATGGTGCTGGGCCTGGGTTTCATGGTCGCGGCTCACTGGATTCTGCAGCACAAACCTCCGCAACTCGTCGATAAATGGTTTCGCAAGCTGCAACTTCTCTCCGCCGCAGCCTACAGCCTCGGACATGGCGGCAACGACGCCCAGAAAACCATGGGCATTGTCGCGGGCGCACTCTACACCGCCGGATTCATGAGCAAAGCCGACATGCTCACGAACTGGGGACATTTTCGCTGGCCAATCATCCTGGCCGCGCACGCTGCCATCGCCGCGGGAACGTACTTCGGCGGCTGGCGCATCGTTCATACCATGGGGCAGAAGATCACAAAGCTGAAGCCCCTCGGAGGTTTCTGCGCCGAAAGTGCCGGAGCCATCACCTTGTTCGGCACCGCTCTTGCCGGCATTCCGGTCAGCACCACTCATACCATAACCGGCGCCATCGTTGGCGTGGGCGCGGTACACCGCTTGTCTGCCGTGCGCTGGGGAGTTGCGGGACGCATCGTGTGGGCGTGGATTCTTACAATCCCCGCCTCGGCCCTGGTGGCCGCCGGAACCTTCCTGATCATCCACTACATCCATCCGCGGTGATCACACTCGGGTCATCCTGAAAGAAGCGACGAGTCTGTCAATCACGTCGGGGCGGCTACGTGATCTCGTTTGCAGCTAAGACGTTGGAATTCGAGCGGCGCCGTAAAGTCCGGCATCGCTGCCCAGCAACGCCCGCGTGATAATCGTTTTCTTGCGCGTGTACTGGGCGATTTGCGCCGACGCCCCTGCTTTCTTGCTCAGAGGATCGTCCGGTGCAGTGGCGGCATAGACTAGCGACCGGTCCCGCATCTCGGCGAACATCGACGGGGCAAAGGCGTCCCACGCGCTGACCACGCCGCCACCGATCACAAACATTTCAAGATTCAGGACGTTGATGAGATCGGCCAGCAGGATGCCGAGCGCCACGCCGAAGCGGTGAAAGATGTTTTGCGCGTCTGCATTGCCCTGAAGCGCGAGATTGTAAATCGACTTCGCGCTGAATTCGGCATCGGCATTTGCCGCCTTGGCGAGCGCCGGAGCTTGGCCCGATTCAATCGCCTCGCGCGCCATGCGTACGACCGCAGTCGCGGAAGCGTAACGCTCGGCGCAACCGCGGTTGCCGCAGCCGCACAGCACTCCGTTGGGCTCGACCGTCACGTGGCCGAATTCTCCGGCCATGCCGTTCATGCCGTAGAAAATTTTCCCGTTCAAAATAATCGCGCCGCCAATCCCTGTGCCCAGCGTCACCATCGCCATGTTGTCGACATCGCGTCCCGCCCCCATCCATTTTTCGCCGAGGGCCGCCATCTTGGCGTCGTTGTCGAGGAACACGCGCGTTCCCGGGCCCAGACGCCGCTCGATCTCGTCGCGCACCGGATAATCCGCCCAGCCCGGAAGATTGGCGGACAGGCGCATCATCCCGGTTTCCATGTCGATGATGCCGGGGACGCCGATGCCCGCCCCCACAAACTTCCCGCCGCCGCTATATTGTTCGACCAGGCGGTGAATGGCATCGCACATTTCGCCAATGACGTGATCGCGCCCCAGAGCCACCTTCACGCCCAGCGTAATTTTTTCGAGAAGCTGGCCGTCGGTGCCGACCGCCGCAACCCGCAGGTTGGTGCCGCCCAGATCGACTCCAATGGAAAAGTCAGGCATGGCCAGAAAGATTAGCAGAAATCATTGTTGATTGATGATTGTTGATTGTTGATTGACGATTGCAAAACCCGTAAACAGACCGTTCGATGGGTTCAATCAGCAATCTTCAATCAGCAATCTGAAATCATCAATCTGAAATCAATTTTATTTCTGGCACCTCGGGCAGTAATGGCTGCTGCGCCCGCCGATCACGATTCGCTTGATAGGCTTCTTGCAAACCAGACAGTCTTCCGCTTCGCGCCCGTAGACACGATGCTGTAGCTGGAAAAATCCCTCTTCTCCGTCCGAGTTCACATAGTCGGAGATCGAAGAACCGCCCAGCACAATCGCTTCCTTTAGCACTTCCTGTACGGCGAAGTGAAGTTTCTGAAGCTGTTCGCGAGATATGCTGGCCGCGCGCCGGCGCGGCCGGATGCCCGCCCGGAACAAAGATTCGTCGGCGTAAATGTTCCCGACACCGCGCAGGAGTTTCTGATTCAGCAGCGCGCTCTTGATAGGAGTCTTGCGGCCGCGAAACAACTTCGCAAAAGCCTCGAACTCGATTTCCAGAGGTTCGGTGCCGCTGGCGTCGAAGTCCCCTGCCTGCGCCACGCTCAGCCGGCCAAATCGCCGTGGATCGACAAAACGCAATTCCCGGCCGGACGACAGTTTGAGAATCGCATGAGTATGTTTCTCAACTTCGGTTCCGGGTTCGCAGATCTGCAGTCGGCCTGTCATGCCGAGGTGCACGATCCACTGTGCCCTCGTCTGTGTGGGGCGGACGCCCTCGCCCGCCTCTGCTCGTGCAATCGATCCAGATTGCTTGGACCCACTCCCCTTCGTCTTCCGTTTCGGACTCTTGTTTTTTGCGGGCGAAGCCTCCCGCTCCAGATCGAAGACGATGTGCTTGCCCATGCGCCGAACCGCCTCGATGCGGCTATGTTCGAGTGTCGCAGCAATTTGAGACGCAGGAGATTTCAGCGGCTCTTTTTTCTGCCCCAGCCAGACCGATTCGATTTCATCTCCGGTAACGCGTTTAGCCAGGCCGCGTGCGATGGTTTCTACTTCAGGGAGTTCGGGCATGAGATTAAAAACGGCAATCAATCACCACAAAGGGCGCGAAGGTTCACGAAGGAAAATCCAAACTCTTCGTGTTCCCGTTTGTTACTACCCCCGCTTTTTCTTCAAAAAAGTTCCTTTCTCGAGTTCCTGGAATGCCTGTTGCAACTGCTCCTGCGTGTTCATGACAATCGGGCCGTACCACGCGACCGGCTCTTCGAGCGGTTTTCCCGAGACCAGCAGGAACCGGATTCCATCTTCGCCGGCCTGCACTTCGACTTCATCACCGCGGTCGAAAACAACCAGCGAGCGGTTCTCGGCGTCGGCAGGGGGCTTCGTATCGGCCCATCCCACGCCTTCCGTGGGCACGGCGAGCGGTCCAGAGGCATTGCAGAATTTTCCATCGCCCGCGAAAACGTAGGCGAAAGCGTGGCGCGTGGTCTCAACCGGCAGCGTTTTTCTTTTTCCCGGCGGCACCGAGACGTCAAGATAAATCGGATCGGCGGCAACTCCTTCGACGGGGCCCGACTTGCCCCAGAAAGTTCCGCAGACGATGCGCACGTGCGTTCCGTCGTCGTCAGTGACTTGCGGAATTTCGCCAGTCTTCACTTCCTGATAACGCGGTGCGGTCATCTTCAAGGCGGACGGCAGATTCGCCCACAACTGGAAGCCGTGCATGCGGCCGGTGGCGTCGCCCTTCGGCATCTCCTGATGAATGATGCCGCTGCCCGCAGTCATCCACTGCACATCGCCGGCGGCAATCGCGCCCTGATTGCCCATGCTGTCGCCATGCTCGACGGTCCCGGCGAGAACGTAGGTGATCGTCTCGATCCCGCGATGCGGGTGCCACGGGAAGCCGGCGAGATAGTCCTCGGGCACGTCGTTGCGGAAGTCGTCGAGCAGCAGAAATGGATCGAAGTCGTGAGTGTTGCCAAAGCCGAAGGCGCGGCGCAAATGCACCCCGGCGCCCTCCAGCGTGGGTTTCGATTTAATAAGTCGCTTGACCGGTCGGATAGACATAAGAAGATCCTCAAAGTGTTTGCGCTTTTGATGCCTCTCGGTGGTAATTGGACGCAAGCCGCAAGATCGTCGTCCTGGCGCCTAAGCACGACCGCAATCCTACCGCAACAAACACTAATTACTGACTAGGTCTATGTCAGAGGTACAGGTCCTGCTGTGATCCATTCCGACTTCCGTAGTGCCCCTCTGGTATCTGTCGAGTCCGCGTGATTCCCCTCACACTTGAAAGTGCCGCAACTCCGGGTAGAGCAGCCGCGCAACGGGGCTGCGGCTTCTTATCCCCCTCCGCGTAGCTCTCGCGCGGCACATGAGGTTGTACCGTGAAAAGCTCCTCCCCCTGTTGGAGCGAAATCCTGTCTGGATTTCGTTTGCTGTCCCTCTTTTCTGCCATTCTTTTTCTGGCTTCCAATGCGTTCGCTGGCAGCGGCCAGATTACGCCCAATCCCTCAGCCGTGAACTTCGGCAGCATTGCCGTCGGCGCCAGCCAGATGCAAACAGTCACGCTGACAAATTCTGGCGGGACGAGGTTGACCATCACTCAAGCCTCCCTGTCAGGAACGGGTTTCACCTTTAGTGGTTTGATCTACCCCGTGACACTTGCGGGCGGCCAAAGCGTAACCGCGAAGGTGAAGTTTGCTCCGCAGTCTTCCGGTGCCGACATTGGCATGGTCTCGATTTCGTTCACTACCCTAACAAGAAGAGGACGCGGCATTACTAACACGGCAACGTTGCCGCTGTCGGGCACCGGGATGACCTCCGGCCAACTGACGGCAGTTCCCAGCAGCCTCGCGTTCGGCAATGTTCAAGTGGGCAGTTCCCAGACGATGACGGAAACTCTCACCAACCCCGGCGGGGCAAGCGTCACGATCTCTGGCGACAGCGCAACCGGATCCGGCTTCACCGCCAGCGGTTTAACGTTGCCGATCACTGTGAGCGCAGGACAAAGTGTAAGTTTCAGCGTCACCTTCACTCCCACCTCGGGCAGCGCGGCCAGCGGCAACCTGGCCATCGCGTCGAACGCATCCAACACTTCTCTGAGTGTCCCCCTCGCCGGAACCGGCGTGACGCCGGGCCAGCTCGCGGCAAGCCCCGCAAGCCTTAGTTTTGGAAGTGTGACCGCGGGAAGCAGTTCGAGTCTTGTCCGAGAAACTGACGAACACGGGCGGATCGTCTCTCACAATTTCTCAGATCACTCGCCAGCGGCACCGGCTTCAGCTTTGAGCGGAATTACTCTGCCCCGTGACACTTGCCGCAGCTCAGAGCGTAACCTTCACCGCATCATTCGCACCGCAAACGGCAGGCAGCGCAAGCGGAAATCTCGCCATCAGCTCCACCGGATCGAATCCCAATTCCTCTGTTTCGCTATCGGGAACGGGCGTCAGCGCAGGCCAGCTTGCGGCCAGTCCGGCAAGCCTCGGCTTTGGAAACGTGACGACCGGCAGCACTGCTTCTCTTTCCGAGAAACTGACGAACACCGGGGGATCGTCGCTCACAATTTCCCAGATCACTCCCAGCGGCACCGGGTTCAGTTTGAGCGGAATTACTCTGCCCGTCACGTTGGCCGCGGCTCAGAGCGTGACCTTCAGCGCGACATTCGCGCCACAAACCGCAGGCAGCGCGAGCGGAAGTCTCGCCATCAGCTCCAACGGATCGAATCCTACGTTTTCCGTTGCGGAGACTGGAACCGGCGCTCTGCCCGGCCAACTCGCGGTCTCTCCTTCTACCATCAATTTCGGCAGCGTTACTGTAGGAACACCCCAAAATCAGGCGGGCACGCTCACCGCGACGAACTCGTCCGTAACCGTCTCCTCGTTCGGAGTGAGCGGATCGCAATTTTCCGTCAGCGGCCTCACTTTGCCGGTGACGATCCCGGCCGGAAGTAGTGTTGGGTTTGAACTGACATTTGCCCCGCAGACTTCCGGTTCCGCATCCGCAAATGTCACCTTTGCGAGCAATGCCGCCAATTCTCCCTCCGTGGAAGTCGTAACCGGCTCCGGAGTCATGCCGCAGCACAGCGTGAATCTTGGATGGAACACCAGCACGTCAGGCGACGTGGTCGGATACAACATCTATCGCGGAACCGTCTCCGGCGGCCCCTACACACGAATCAACTCCGCGCTGGATACGGCTACCTCCGAGACAGACAACGCCGTAACTGGAGGACAGACGTATTACTACGTGGTGACGGCAGTGGATTCCACAGGAATGGAGAGCACCTACTCGAACCAGACTCAGGCGGTGGTTCCCACTCCCTAGAAGGCTGCTGCAAAACTCCGTTTTGGGAAGGGCACGACTTCAGTCGTGCCGTTATGTCCTCGAAAATCAGCCGCGCTTTAGCGCCTGAGGATCGCCAGCCTGCTAAGCGGCTGGCCGTGGACACGAACCAGAGGAGGGAAACAGTTGCAATCGGCACTGCTCGCGATTACGGCGAAAACACTTCGACGAATCGGTCCGCCACGGTCGTTTGCTCGACTAGTCCTTGAGCGGCACCACCGCGCTGCCGTCGCGGCACAGCGTGGCCACTCGCTGCAAGTCGCCATTAGCGCGCGGCAAGGTCATCACTGGGCCGTAGCAGTAGACGGCGTGGCCGGACGCGGCAAAGTACCAGCGTCCACCCTTGGCGCGTTTTGCGATCTGGCTGGATGGTTGCCGCAGCGGTTTTTGCGGCGACCATGGGGTGGCGGGCAAACTGAACAACAAGGCTAGGGTCAGAACCTTCATTGCATTCCTGCTTGCGTCCTACAATTTTTATTTCTACTGCTTAACCACAGAACGAAATCTTCAATATTCAGTCTTTACAACCTTGCTCGACTTCTGCCCCGCGAGCCATCTTAATTCGTAATGGCTAGATCATGCTCAGGGTTCGAACGTCATCCACCAGATCGGATGCTGGCTTCGACGGCATCTTGAACGTCGGTTTCTGCTTCGATGCTTCTTTCTGCGTGCCACGTTGCGGTGCTGCTTGCGGTCCTGCCTGGGAAGACGGGGCCTGTCTGCTCGGTGCCTGGGTTGACGGGTACTGCTCTGACGGATTCTGCATTGACGGGTTCGGCATTGCCGGAGCTTGGGCTACCGGGGCTTGGGTCTGAACCGCCGGCACATCGCCACTCTGCTGCTGGGCTTTCTTTACAGCTGACAACTCCTGGCTGTCGCGGAACAGCTCACGAATCAGCGAGCGCTGTGACTCAATCGTCCGCCCCTGCTCCACAATCAGCATAGTCATCAGGCCGTAAGAGATCAGGAACAACACGGTCAGCAGCGGCAACCAGCTTTGCTTCTTTGCAGCGTGAGCAGCGCCGATCTCCGGCGTGGAGGAAGATGAAATCGAAATGACTTGGTTCCCTGCTTGGTTCCCTAATAAGTTCGTCAAATGGCACCCCGGTCTTCGGCCCGATCCCATGGGCACACTGACAATTGCACCTGAGAAGCCAACGTCAAAATCTCAGCTAAACACTTGATGTTAAGTCCTTTATCTCTGTCTGAGTAATCAGCCGCTAGTTCCCCATGTGCAACTCAATGCACATTAGAGCAAGCAATATTGGCCGCAAACGCCTATGTCTGCTGAATTAGGTCCGCTGATCTAAGCCTGCTGATTTAAGTCTGCTGAGCTGAGGCCGCTGACGGAGACGGGAAGCCGCCAGGTAACTCCGGTTACTGCGGTTACTTTTCTGAGAAGCTTGGAACTTCTAAGATCGATTCATTAGAAGTGGCAACACAAACTCCTCTATCTCAGGAAAGACCTCATGCAGCTGCGCAACGTTCTGGCACTGTTTCTTCTGCTCTCATTCGGTTTTGGACCTTCGGCAACCGCCCAAAACCAGCAAACTTCCACCGATAACGGCCGTAAAGTCGTGCGAAAATTGGCCCCCGAGTATCCCGAACTGGCCAGAAAAATGAACCTCGGAGGCACCGTCAAAGTAGTTGCGGTAGTCGCGGCCGACGGAGACGTGAAAGCCGTCGAACCCAAAGGCGGCAGCCCCATCCTGCTCAAGGCGGCGGAAGATGCCGTAGCGAAATGGAAATTCGCCTCCGGCAGCGAATCCCGGGAGACCATCGAAGTCCGCTTCGCCCCGTAGTAGGCGGCCGAAGACTCCGCTTCGCGCAAGTTCTCGTGGAAGGGCACGACTTCAGTCGTGCCGTTAAGTCCTCTAAAATCAGGCGCGCTTTAGCGCCTGAGGATTGCCTTCTGCCGCAAAAATGAATTTTTCAGCAGCCCCGTAGTTGGTCCGCGCCCTGCGAGCCTTACTTTCCCAGCACCAGCTTGGCAATCGTCGCCAACTGCATGTTCGACGTGCCTTCATAAATCTTGCCGATCTTGGCGTCGCGCCAATACTTCTCCACGGGATAATCCTTCGTAAAGCCGTACCCGCCATAAATCTCAATAGCCAGCGACGTCACCCTCTCGGCCACCTGCGAGGCGAACAGCTTAGTCATAGCTGCTTCCTTCACGAAGTTCACGCCAGCATCCTTCATGCGCGCGCAGTTGTAAACCATCAGCCGCGCAGCCTCAATCTCCGTCGCCATTTGCGCAATCTGAAACTGAATTCCCTGAAATTCCGAAATCGCTTTGCCGAACTGCTTGCGCTCCACCGCGTACTTGCAGGCAAACTCCCAGGCCCCGCGCGCCAAGCCCAATCATCTGCGCGCCAATGCCAATGCGCCCTTCGTTCAAGGTTTCAATCGCGATCTTGTATCCCTTGCCCGGCTCGCCCAGCACGTTCTCCTTGGGCACGCGGCAATCTTCCAGAATCAGCTCGCACGTGGACGACGCCCGAATGCCCAGCTTGTCTTCCTTCTTGCCAACGGTGAATCCGGCGAAATCCTTCTCGATCAGAAACGCCGTAATGCCCTTGTATCCCGCGCTGGCATCAATCGTCGCGAACAGCACGAATAATCCCGCCTCTTTGCGCGTTCGTGATCCACAGCTTGCGCCCGTTAAGCACGTACTCGCTGCCTTTCAGCAGCGCGCGCGTCTGCAGCGCAAACGCATCCGAGCCCGATCCCGCCTCGCTGAGGGCGTAAGCGCCCACCGTCTCCGCGGCCATCTTGGGCAGGTAGCGCTTCTTCTGCTCGTCGCTGCCCCAGCGCAGCAGCGCGTTGTTGACCAGCGTATTCTGCACGTCGACGATCACGCCCGAAGACGCGTCCACGCGCGAAAGTTCCTCGACCGCCAGAATCGCCTCGAAAAACTTCGCCCCGCCTCCGCCGTACTCCTCGGGAATCTCAATTCCCATCAGGCCGAGCTGGAAGAAATCGTGGATGAGATCTTTGTCGAAAACACCTTTCTCGTCCATCTCCTTCACCAGCGGACGAATCTTCTCATCGGCAAACTGCCGAATGTTATCGCGAAAAAGAATTTCGTCTTCGGTGAGAGTGGTAAGCGGCGCGGGAACAGCAGCCTGCAGCGTAGTTTCGGGCATAAGAAGCCTTCCAACATCAGGATGGCAAACGATAGATTTTAGCATTGCCGCAACAGGTTGGACCGGCTGACGAAGGTTCGTGAGATGAAAAGCGGAACTCCCCAATTCTGTCATCCCGACCGGAACAGATCATCACAAAGTGATGACCTGTGAAGTGGAGGGACCTGCTGTTTAATGGTTGGGGGGCCGCGAGCGTTCGTGCGACGAAAAGCGGACTCCTCAATTCTGTCATCCCGACCGGAGCAGATCATCACAAAGTGATGATCCGTGGAGTGGAGGGACCTGCTGTTTAATGGTTGGGGGGCCGCGAGCGTTCGGGAAATGGAAAGCGGACTCCTCAATTTTGTCATCCCGACCGGAACAGATCATCACAAAGTGATGATCTGTGGAGTGGAGGGACCTGCTGTTTATGGCTGGGGGACTGGCGAGCGTTCGGGAAATGGAAAGCGGGACTCCTCAATTCTGTCATCCCGACCGGAACAGATCATCACAAAGTGATGATCTGTGGAGTGGAGGGACCTGCTGTTTAATGGTCGGGGACTGGCGAGCTTTCGGGAAATGGAAAGCGGAACTCCTCAATTCTGTCATCCCGACCGGAACAGATCATCACAAAGTGATGATCTGTGGAGTGGAGGGACCTGCTATTTAACGGGTTGCCTCGGACTATTCGACATCGACCCGACAGTGCGAAAACACGAAGAGCGATGGGAAGACTCTGTCGTGCAGAACTGCTCACTCAAAGCCAAAACCAGGCTTATACGGGCCACCCGTCGCTGACAGGTTTACGGTGTAAAGTAGCTAGCGGCACATGAACACAGACGAAAAGCGAGAGATGGAGATCGAGAGCGTTCTGGCTGTTATTCTACGCTCGCCCAATTCGGATACGAAAACTTCGATTTTCCTCACAGCAGGGCGGTCGCTCGCGTCACTTGGGTGGTCTGCCTCCTTCTTTGCCTTCGAATCGGCTGGATAGCCTGGACGCTTTTTGTAAACGCGACGAGCGTAACGTTCAAAGACGCATCGGCATTTACCTGGTGGAGGCGGCAGGTCATCAAGTACGACATTGCAGGAATGCACGCCTATTTCAAGAGGCTCGAAATACCCGTCCCGTCCAGAATCCCTCCGGTAACAGTGCACGAGGAGAATCAGGAGATTCTCGAGTCCCCCGCAAATATATCGTGGAGAATTAAAGATTCCGCGTTTACAAGTAGCGAACCGAAAGGTCGTCTCGCACATATACGCCGTTTATGTAATGCAACGGGCGTTTCCGGACATAACGACATCTCCGGAGTTCTGGAAGGACCCAGTTAAGAACTCAGCCCAACTGAATCTAATAACCTTCTTCTCTACTGACCTAGAGAATACCTCCATGCGAGCTATTGGAATTCGATGGATCCGAATAACCCGCCCGGTACGCTGATCTGTGGAAGATCCGGGAAGCACTAGGCCGTAAATTTACCGATAAACTAGCAAGTGCAGTGTACCGAGTTGCATCGGATTCGCTCGCCGAGATTGCTGCTCCCGACTTACACGTGGCCTTTGCTAATGCCTTGAAGATCGCGGATGGCATTATCGAGGCGTATCGACAGAAATGGCCAAAGATTCAGACGATCCTTGACCACAACCGAATTGACGTACGGTTTACATTCAGGCTCAGCCGCTAAATTTCCCCGGCCTTTAATCGGAGAGCCCCACAGAAAGAGGCAAAAAATGCCTGATTTTTGTGCAGGCAAGACCCTTTTTGTGCAGGACGGTTTCCCGTCCAACTTTGCCGTAGGCGGTTAAAAGGCTATCCTTCATGGTTCAAGACTAGACTCTTGGCGCGGTGGAGGTGTGTGCGTGAAGCTCGATGCCCTTCTCGAAATTCTGCTCAACGTGGTCATTCCATGCGCTCTGGCACTCGCGGGGGGAATCTTGGCCGCTAGGAGCTTATCTGACGACAAGCGAGTGGAAAGGTCGCGTTGGATGGCCCTGTTGTATGCCCTTCCTGCTCTGGCCATTGTGTTGGCATTTGTTCAGCAGGTGCGCATAAGCAGTCGTGATGAGGGAGCAAAGCCGGAGCAGCAGGCGAAAGATATTAAAACTGAAGGGGACGTCAAATACACTCAGGGCGAACTTGATTCCAGCTTAACAAAATGCTTGCTCAAGTTATCGAATGCGAACAGTCTCAGCGGCCAACCTATAGCCAAAGCATTGATTGGGAAGGTGCGCTGGCAGCAAGTCGTGGTCGTTCGGGTAATGGTGTACAGGCCCCGGCCATTCAAAGGATGACAAACTATCAATTGCGCACGAAGGTTATAGCGTTCGCCAGACAATCTCCGAAAGCTAAATGTCAGATCAGCAACAGGAAATAAATGCGGAAACTTTAGCTTTACAACAGCGACTAAAAGAGGGCCCCACCGGATCAACAGAAAACGATTTGGCCAGGACAATTCGAATCAACTTGGAGCGGGTATACAACGAGCAGAAGACTTGTTAATTTCTACAACCCTATTTAGGTCCCGCTACTGAATACAGGGACGAACTCTTACTAGACGAAGCTTGGGCCACAACCAGCCGAAGCGTGGGAGGAGGAACACATGTATTTTTGGTACATGGGAGGGGCTGGGGAATGAATAATCTCAGTTCTCATAACTTAGCTCCCACCGCAGAATATCTTGAGCGTTTGGCCCGAATGCTTTCCGAAGGATACTAAGCCGACTTCATGAGAGTTCCTTGAAACCCTGGGGGACTGGAGATGCGCGTGGATGCGAGGCCCGCCGCGACGAACCCCAATTTTTCCGACGCACCACCAACCCCAAAACAAATCCACAGCCGCACTGTGACATCTGACCTTGCGCCCACTTTTTGATTCGTGCATGATTGCCCAAGCAAGGGCAGTGAGTCGAGCGGGAGCGACAAAGGGCGATCCCAGCGATGAATCAGCCCGTAACTCCTTTAGATCGCGGATTTTAGTATCTAAGTTCTTTGATATCCGTATTTTAGCGGGAATTTCCTGCTAACTCGATGAGTCCAAAGAATTGGGGGGGGAGGGGGGTACCTCCCCTCGCTAGGCCCGATTTTTCGTACCGTCGAGTCGATGTCGGTTCGTCCGAGGCAAACATATGACAGCAGGTCACTCCACCGCGGCCGCAGCCGCCATACTCGCGCGAGATCCCTTCGACTTCGCTCAGGGCAGGCTCTTCGCTCCGCCTGAAAAGCGGCTACGCTCAGGATGACAGCACAAAGGTTTGAGATGGGACTACTATTTGGGGCGGGAATGAACCAGCTTCAGCGTGTCGGCCTGCAGGATGCGCTTGATCTGGCTGCGGGCATGCACCGACCACGGGCCGGCGGTGTCGAGCTTCACATAGGCCTGCCAGTGCTTGAGCGCCTTGCGCGGTTCGCGCATTTTTTCGTAGGCCAGCGCCAGATTGTAATGCGCATCGGCGTAGGTGGGCGCCAACTGCAATGCGGTTTTGTAAGTCGAAATCGCTTCGTGCACGCGCCCAGTCTCGTCGAGCACATTGCCCAGATCGAAATATGCCAGCGAGTAACGCGGATCGGCTTCGATGGCGTGCCGGTAATGCTTTTCCGCCGAGGCGAAATCCTGGCGGTTGTAATAGAGCGTGCCCAGGTTGATGTGCGCCGCGGCGTGCGCCGGGTCAATCGCGAGAACCTGGTGATATGCGGAGATGGCCTCGGCCTGCGTGTTGGGATCCTCTTCCAGCGCGATGCCGCGGGCAAACCATCCCGCAACTTCGTGGTCCCGCGGCGTGGGCTCGGACTTCGGCACCGGAGTGCTGGTCACGACTTTTTCGCGCTCGGAAAAATCCATCAGGAACTGTCCCGCGATCGGCTCCAGCAATTTGCCGTCATGGCGGAAAGCGACTCGATGCTTTGCGGTGGACCACGCGCCCGGCTTCGAGCAGCGGCTTCTCCACTCCCGAGGCCTGCTTGCGCATCGCGTCGAGCGACTGGCGAATCACCGCCGGGCGCACGCTCATGGCGCACAGGTCGCGAACTTTTTTGATTTCCAGCAGATCGGAAAAAGAATACGCTTCGGCGGACGAGACCAGGCCAACCCGCTCCCAGTTAGTCAACTGGCGCGGTGTGACATGAAGAATTCTCAGTAAATCGGCTCGACTGTACACAGAGACACTCAACCGCCTGCTAACAAATCTTCCCGCCATTATCCGCAAATCGAGGCAGGTAACGCAACTGCAAATGCTGTGAAACGCTGTGGAGAACCTGGTTGATTTACATGCAACAAAAATGGTGCAGGTAGGTTTGAGTGTGGAGCGGGCACTCTTGCCCGCGTTTTTGTGCGGCAGTTCTCGCCAGCGCTTTTTTGTTTTGCAGTCTTAAAACCTCGCGGGCAAGAGTGCCCGCGCCACACGAGCTAAACCGCAACTGCCGCCTTCTGATATTCCTCGTACGTTCCCTTGAAGTCGGTGATCTTGTGGTCGCTCTCGAAGTGCCAGATGCGCGTGGCGACTTCGTCGATCAGATCATGATCGTGAGTCACCAGAAAAACCGTTCCCTGATAGCGCTGCAAGGCGATGTTCAGCGCGTTGATGGATTCGAGATCCAGGTGGTTCGTCGGCTCGTCGAGCACCAGCACGTTCGGCTTCTGCAGCATCAGTTTGCAGAAGAGCAGCCGCGCCGCTTCGCCGCCGGAGAGAACGCTGGTCGACTTCGTGGCTTCATCGCGCGCAAACAGCATCTGCCCCAGAATTCCGCGCAGTTCTTCGGTCACGGCCGCTGGATCCCACTGATGCAGCCATTCGATGGCAGTCGTCCCGCCCTCGATCAGGCTGCGGTGGTCCTGCGCGAAGTAGCCGATCGAAGCTTCGTGTCCCCAGATCACTTTGCCCGCGTCGACGAAAGGCCCGTCGTAGCCGCTGGTCTTGCGCAGTTCGGCTTCCGGCGTGGTCGGAGAGTTCGCCAGCAGCGCGTTCAGCAGCGTGGTCTTGCCTGCGCCGTTGCGTCCCATGAGCGCGATTTTCTCGCCGCGGATGATGCTGGCGGTGAAGTTCGCGGATGACCTGGTTGTCGCCGTAGGCCTTGCTCAAGATGCTCGACTTCGAGAATGTGCTTGCCCGAAGGACGCTTCTGCTCAAACTTGATGAACGGGCGTGCGATGTTCGACCTCGCCAGTTCGGTGACTTGCAGGCGCTCGACTTCCTTGCGCCGCGATTGCACCTGGCTCGATCGCGTTCCGGCCGCGAAACGCGCGATGAATTCGTTCAACTGCGAAATCTTCTTTTCGCGCTGCGCGTTCTGCGATTCGATCTGCGAGCGCACCTGCGTCTTGGCCACGACCATGTCGTCGTAGCTGCCGGTGTAGGTGATGATGGTTTCGTAGTCGATGTCGGCGATGTGCGTGCAAATGCTGTTCAGGAAATGGCGGTCGTGCGAGATGGCGATCACGACTCCGTCGTAGACATTCAGAAATCCCTGCAGCCAGTGAATCGAATCCAAGTCAAGGTGGTTCGTGGGTTCGTCGAGCAGCAGCGCCTGCGGATGCCCGAACAGAGCCTGCGCCAGCAGCACGCGGACTTTCTGTCCGCCCTGCAATTCGCTCATCTTGCGGGTGTGCAGCGTCGTCAGGAATGTCGAGGCCTTGCAGCAGGATGGCGGCGTCGCTCTCGGCGGTGTAGCCGTCTTCTTCGCCGACAATGCCTTCGAGTTCGCCGAGCTTCATGCCGTCTGCGTCGGTCATCTCGGGCTTTTCGTAGATCGCGTCGCGCTCCTGCATGGCCGCCCACAGCCGCTTGTTGCCCATGATGACGGTGTCGATCGCGGAGTAGGCGTCGAAGGCGAACTGGTCCTGGCTCAGCACGCCGAGCTTGCGCGGACGAACGACGGTGCCCTTTTGCGGATCGATTTCGCCGCTCAGCAGCTTCATGAACGTGGATTTGCCGGCGCCGTTGGGCCCGGTCAGGCCGTAGCGCTTGCCCGGCGTGAACGCCGTGGAGACTTCATCGAACAGAATTTTGGCGCCGTAGCGCATGGACACATTGCTGACTGAAAGCATGTTCTGGTTTCTCTTCTGCTGAACTTCTTCAGGAACTGCGAGGGAATTTCCGCCAAGACGGTGCGCAGCTGGAGTTAATAGAATATCACGCCGCGGCTCGATCTACGCGAGCCAAGGATTGATGATGGCGGCGGGAATATCACTAAAGTGTGAAGTGTTTCGAGTGGCGATAGCTGACTGCCGGACCAGCACGATCCCGGCGATCATGGTGTCGCGCAGATCGACAACGCGTCCTTTCTTTCGCCTCGCCGCCGTAAGGTTCGCTGCTCGCCGTGCTGCCTCGTCGTCGAAAACCGCGATGCGTTGTCCCAGACGGTCAAGGATTCGCTCGAAAACCTCCGATAGCTTTGCCTGCCTCCTGCCAGGAGGCATGATTTCCAATCCTGACCGAACCTCGAAGATCGTGATGGAGGTCGTCCAGATCGATGTCCGAGCCTGACCATCAAGCCATGCCACAACCCGATCCTCTGGTGGGTCATTCATGAGAGCCGAGATGACATTCGTATCGAGAATCGTCATGATCGAGGCGCTACTCGTCGAACGTCGCTGGCTTTACAGGGTGTCCGCGGAATTCTTCGACTTCGAATTTCAGCCCCGTACCTCGCACCAAGGCAGCGATTTCGGTGCCCAGGCCACCAGCCGGAGCAATGGCTTCAAGTGCGGCGGCGCGGAGAATCTCCCGCGCTTCCTCTTCCATACTGCGGCCATTGCGCTTGGCACGGCGCTGCAACCGGGTCTTAACCGCTTGTTCCAAATTTCGAACGACAAGTTGGGCCATGACACCTCCCATTAGAGTGATATCATGATATCACAACTGTATCATTCCCGCCATACCTACTTGGGTTGCATCTGACCCACGCTCGCGTCCACTAACTGCTGCACCGGAGCCACCACCGTCAGCAGCAGGTCGGCTTGGCGCGTCTTAGCCTGATCGATTACCGCGTTTTGCTGCGCCTTCCACGAATCCGGAGCAGGCTGGCCCTTGTCGAGATAGTCGAGCGCCTGCAGGCCCGCCGCGCCGAGCGCCGACAGGCTCTGCGATAGCGGCACGTCTTCCTGCAGCAGCGCCGATTGCGCCAGCACCGGATGCAGCCGCGCATCGTTGTCCCGCCAGGTCGTCAGGTAGCTGCGAATCTGCGCTTCGGCCGCCTGGTCTTTGTATCCGCTCTGCACGAACGCCTGCACCAGATCGCTGAAGCGCCGCGCCGTGTCGCTCTCCGGATTGGCCGCATCGATCATGCGCGTCAGCGGCGCGTGGAAGTCGATAGGCCCCTTCGCGTCGTCCCAGCGGTTGTAGTCTTTGACGGGTTCGACTACGTCGGCCAGCACTCGTAGTGCGTCGATGTCGGCATTCCCGGCCATGCGCTGCAGCATTTCTGTTCGCGCCGAGTTGTGCGTCAGGCCGAGCCATTCCAGGTCGTAGCTGATGGCGTTCATGCGCGTGTACATCGATGCGACATCTTTCACCTCTTGCGGCGACCACAGGCGCTCGGCGATCACCGCGTTGCGCGGCCAGATGTGCGAATCGATATTTTCCGGCGTGACCCACTCCGCCCACTGGCAAGACTCGCCGCCAAGAATCAGGCTCTTCTCCTGCGGGCTAAGCGCAGCGGCTGCGTCGGCCATGGGATCGACCGCGTAGTGCCGCGCCGCCGGCCACATCAGGTCGAGATAGTATCCGTAGGAAAGCAGGCCGCGGTAGCCTTGTTTGGCGGCCGCGGCCAGCGACGCTTGCCCGCGCCACGATTGCACGACCATCGTCTTCGGCAGATCGGGATGCAGGATCTCGTCCCAGCCAACCATGGTCTTGTGGTTCTTGGCCACAATCTTTTCCAGGCGCTGGTTGAAATAGGCCTGCAGATCCTGATTGTTCTTCATGCCGTGCGCTTTAATGAATTCCTGAATTTTCGGATTCGCGTCCCACTGCTTGCCGTCGACCTCGTCGCCGCCGATGTGGAAGTAAGCATCGGGAAACAGCTTGGCCATTTCCGCAATGAACTTTTCCAGGAACTTGTAAGTCGACTCGCGCGTGGGATCCATGATCGGATCGATGCCGCCGCCGTCCAGCGTGTACGGACCCGCGCCGCTGGAGAGTTCGGGATATCCCAGGTACCACGACCGCGTGTGACCGGGCATGTCGAACTCCGGCATGACGCGAACTGCCGCGATCATGCGCGTAGGCAATGAGGTCGCGAATTTCTTCCTGCGTGTAAAACATCCCCTCCGATCCCGCCTGCGTCAGCTTGGGAAACTTCTTGCTCTCCGCGCGGAAACCCTGGTCATCGGAAAGATGCCAGTGCAGCACGTTCATCTTCACCGCTGCCATACCGTCGATGTTGCGCTTCAGCACGTCGATGGGAATGAAGTGCCGGCTCACATCGATCAGCAGGCCCCGCCACGGAAAGCGCGGCTGATCTTTGATGGTGACCGCAGGCGCGGCAAATCCCGTGGGAGTAATTTGCACCAGTTGCAGAAATGTCTGCAGGCCGCGCAGAACGCCGAGCGTCGTCGGCGCCGCGAGTTTCGCTCCTGAATCGGCGACGGTCAACTCGTACGACTCATCTTCGCCGAGTTTCTGCACGGCCTCGCGGCCGTGATCGGCATGGATCTGCAGCGTCGGCGTGGCGCCCGGCTTCGCGCGAAAGGGAATACCAGTCTGGCGCGAGAGTTGCGTCGTGAATCTTTGTATCGCGCCATCCAGCGAAGCGTCGCGCGCGCCACTTACCGTGACTGAGAACGATTGGTTGATCGCTAACTGCCCGCTTCCCTGCTGCACGCTGGCAGGCATGGGCATCAGGTTGAGTTGAGGCTGGGTTTGGGACTGAGCATTAACGCAAGCGGAGAGAAGAAGTGCGGTCGCAACGAGTAAGGTTCGCATGTCGTAAGAAATGTAACACTTTGGAGATCGGCGGTGGGTTCAGCGCAAGTTCGTCAGGGCCGCAAGATCGTTTTCAGCTTATCGCCGACTTCGTCGTGCTCCAAGAGGTCTCCGCGATCGGCTGCGGCCAATCCCGCATTTACCGCCGCAGAGCACCGGATATCGTCAATTACGAGCGACTTGGCATACTCAAGAGCCTGCGCGGCGGCTTCACGAGTTACGGTTGGAAAGTCGTCGAGGAATTCGTTCAAGGTCTGGCCGCCTTCCAGATAATCGAGCAATGTCTGGAAAGGGACTCGGGTCCCCCGGAACACCGGGGTGCCTCCGAGCACGGCAGGATCATGGGTGATCACATTGTTTGACCGCACCATTTCGACCTTCAATTCCTAAGTTTACTCCGAGGTTCTGGCGAAACCCCAGCGCCGATGCTACCGGTAATGTATTAGTCTGAATTTTGAGGATAGTCTTCTTCGGGCTCTGACCACATAAAAGCCACAAAGCAAATCAGGGCAACCACACCGGAGACAGCCATCAGCGCCAATCCTGTATTCGTAAACGGAGAGAAAGCCAGTACGATTCCGGCGACGTAGCCTATAGCTTTGCTCACTACTCGGATAATTCGCTTAAAAGCCTTCATGCGACAACTGATACACGACCGCCCTGTCGGAACAACTCAGTGCCCGCCGCCCAACTCTCGCACAATCCCGCCCACAAACTGCTTGGCGTCGCCGAACAGCATCAGCGTGCGGTCGAGATAGTACAGCGGGTTGTCGATGCCGGCGAAGCCCGGGCTCATGCCGCGCTTGATGACCATCACGGTGTGCGCCTTGTCCACGTCGAGAATCGGCATGCCGAAGATCGGGCTCGACTGGTCGGTGCGCGCCGCGGGATTGGTGACGTCGTTGGCGCCGATGATCAGGGCCACGTCGGTCTGCGGGAAGTCGCCGTTGATCTCGTCCATTTCGATGAGGCGGTCGTAGGGAATGTCGGCTTCGGCGAGCAGCACGTTCATGTGGCCGGGCATGCGGCCCGCCACCGGATGAATGGCGAAGCGGACGTCGACTCCGCTTCTTGGTGAGCGCGTCGTAAAGTTCGCGCACTTTGTGCTGCGCCTGCGCCACGGCCATGCCGTAGCCGGGAACGATGACGACTTTGTTCGCCGCCGACAGGATCGCAGCGGCCTCTTCGGGAGTGGCGCTGCGCACCGGCTCGTTCTTCTTTCGCCGGCCGCCGCCGAAGCCTGCACCTGGCCGAAGGCTCCGAACAGCACGTTGGTGAACGAGCGGTTCATGGCCTTGCACATGATGACGGACAGAATGAAGCCGGAGGAGCCGTCGAGCGCGCCCGCGACGATCAGCAGTTTGCTGTTGAGCACAAAGCCCAGCAGCGCGGCCGAAAAGCCCGCGTAGGAATTCAGCAGCGAGATGACCGTCGGCATGTCGGCGCCGCCGATGGGGGTGACCAGCAGCACGCCAAAGATCAGCGCCACAACCACCATGATCGGGAAACAGCATGGCGTGTGCGGGATTCACCACCAGCGCGACGGCCAGCCCGAGCGCACCTGCCAGGACGGAAAGGTTGACGATGTTCTGTCCGCGATAGACGATGGGCCGCTGCGGCAGGATTTCCTGCAGCTTTCCCGCGGCCATCAGGCTGCCGGTAAAGGTGAGGGAACCGATGATGACTTCCAGCGCGATCTCGCCCATTTGAAACCGCGTGACCGGCGCGGTGCCCACGTAGAATTCGGCAATGCCGATCAGGGCCGCGCGAGAGCGCGCCAAAGGCATGGCTCAAGCGCGGTTCGCTGCGGCACCGCGGTCATGTGCACCATGCCCAGCGGAATGCCGATGCCCGCGCCGATGATCAGCGCGATGAGGATCCACTTGTACTGCACCACTTCGGGATTGAACAGCGTGGCGACGACCGCCAGCGCCGCGCCGATCTCCCCGGCCAGAACGCCCCGGCGCGCCGTCGTCGGCGAACTCAAGCACCTTGAGCGACAGAATGAACAGAACGACCGCGGCAATGTAGGCGAAATCGAGATACTGCTGCAGCGCCAGCGCGGTCATGATTGTTTCGACCTGCCGGATCTTGAACATGCGCAGCATGCGGTCGGTGATCAGGAATCCGCCCACCATATTGCTGAACGAGGCCGCCACCGCAATCGCGCCCAGCACGGTCGTGAGCCTGCGTCTCATGCCGCCCCGCGATGATGATGGCCGCCGACCACGACGATGGCGTCGAGGGCGTTGGTCAGCGACATCAGCGGCGTGTGCAGCAGCGGCGAAACTCGCGGATCACTTCAAACCCGACGAAGCCGGCCAGGATGAAAACGTAAAGGTTAGAAATGAAATCTGCTGGCATAATGGCTCCTTTGCATTAAGTCTCTAGTGCTGGCGGTGCCAGCGCCGGCATCTTGAAGAATTCGCGCACTCGCGCGTTCACCACTTCTCCGCCATTCGTGATCATGGTTTCGCGAACGATTTCGTCCTGCAGGTTCAGTTGCAGTTTGCCCTCTTTCACCATGTAGAGCAGGAACGTCGTCACGTTGCGCGCGTACATCTGGCTGGCGTGGTAGGGCACGCTGGTGGCGAGATTGATCGCGCCGATAATCGTGACGCCGTGCGCCTGAATGGTTTCGCCGGTGCGGGTGAGTTCGCAGTTGCCGCCGCGCTCGGCTGCGAGATCGACGATCACCGATCCCGGAGCCATGCCCTTCACCATGTCGGCAGTGATCAGCACGGGCGACTTCTTGCCCGGAATGACTGCCGCAGTGATCACGACGTCGCTCTCGGCGACGACTCTGGTCAGCAGTTCGCGCTGGCGCGCGTAGAAAGTCTCGTCCTGTGCGGTGCCGTAGCCGCGGGCGTCCTGCGCGTTCTGGGCTTCGATGGGAAGTTCGACGAAGCGTCCACCCAGGCTCTGCACCTGCTCTTTCGCTGCCGGACGCATGTCGTAGGCCGAGGCGACTGCGCCCAGACGGCGGGCGGTCGAGATCGCTTGCAGCCCGGCCACGCCCGCGCCAATCACGAACACACGCGCCGGCGTGATCGTCCCCGCAGCGGTCGTCATCATGGGAAAAATTCGCGGCGAGGTTTCGGCCGCCAGCAACACGGCCTTGTAGCCGCAGCAGGTTGCCATCGAGGAGAGGGCGTCCATGCTCTGGGCGCGGGTGGTTCGCGGCATCAGTTCCACGGAAAAAGCGGTCACCCCTGCCTGCGCGATCTGCTGCACAACTTCCGCTGAACCCATTGGCCGCAGAAACCCGATCAGCGCCTGCCCGCGCCGCATCAGTGGAAGATCGGCCTTGCCCGTAACGTCGTTCGACCCGTAGCACAGCACCTGCACCACGATGTCGGCGGTCGCGAACACCGCGGCGCGATCCGCCACGATCTTCGCGCCCTTGTCGACGTACATCGCGTCCGGATAGCCTGCCTGCTCGCCCGCTCCAGTTTCAACAATGACCTCGAGCCCGGCCTTCACGAGGTTCGGGATTACCGCGGGAACGAGCGCCACTCGCCGCTCCCCGGGATAGCTTTCTTTCGGAACTCCGACAATCACGCGCGTCAGATCCTTTCGCTCGCGTAAGTCCACAAAAAGCGAACTGAAAACAGTAACAGATCGTGGAAGGAACCGAAAGAAGGGAAGGCTCCGCGGGCGCGAATGCAAAACCGCATTCCCGTTTTGATCAGACTGATGCGATCACGAAGAATTCAATGAGAAGTTTGACTAGAAAGAAGACGGTCATGTTGAGAGCAGTCGGCGTCCTACAACGCATCCGCCCCCTGCAGCAGCTTTTTCATCCCCGCCCAACTTTGGCGCGAAGATTCCTCCGGCGATCCTCCGCCGTTCCAGTGCGTCTCCAGGCTCACCGCAAAGTGATAACCGTCACGCTTCAACGCCTTGAACTGACCCGACCAATCTATGATCCCTCCACCCATCGGCGCCCAGTCATATTTTTTTCCTTTCCTGACGACGTCTTTGCAGTGGCAATGGCCGATGCGCTCCTTGGGCAACATGTTGTAGCCGTCCGGATAAGGAGTCTCGCCGCTGGCCGCAGCGTTGCCGGGATCCCAATTCAGCATGAACGACGAATTCTGCACCGCGCTCAACACCTTGACCGCCTCCGCCGCTGTGGCCGTGTTGCACGCCATTTCGTTTTCCAGCAGCAAAGTGATTCCCTTCTTCTCGGCCTTGGCGGCCGCGTCTCGCAGTTTGTCGTTGATGGCCTGGCGATACGGAGCCTGATCTTCCAGCCGCCAGAAGTCGAAGCAGCGAACGCGATCCGTCTGAAACGATTTTGCCATGTCCATGGCCCGCTCCAGAACTTCGTCCTGCTGTTCGAGGGTGAAATTCGCGCCGAAACTTTTGGCTTCGCTGAACTTCGATTTCGGCGCCCCAGGCCAGTCGACCTTAAACAACGGGCTGGCGATATCGGTCACCTTCAGCTGATATTTCTCGAGAATGCGCCGCGCCTCGGCAACTTCTTTTTCGTCGAGGCTGACAATGTTTTTCTTCCACATGCCGCGCAGTTCGATCCAGTGCATGCCGAACTCGCGCGACGCAACCTCGCAGGCGTGCCCGAAATCTTGGGAAATCTCGTCATTGAGGACAGCAACGCGGAATGGCAAATGAGCATCGCCTTGCGGCGCAAATCGCGATGTGGCATTCGCGGCGGTCATGGCCACCATCCCCGCAAGAAATTCACGGCGCGCAAATTGAAATGGCATGGCTTCGTCCTCCGACTCGTTCGCCGATAATGGCGCAAACAAAATCTACCACCTGCGAAACCGGACGGATAGGCGCGCAGCAGTGACGGTGAAGGGCGAAAGGATGGCTGGGGGCAAAGGGATGGCAGCGCAGGGGACTGAAGAATGGAGGCCGCCCGGCAGAAATTGATTTTCTGCCCAAAAAACAAAACGCCCCAGACTCCGAAGAGTCCAAGAGGCGTTTGTTGATCAGCCCTCCCCCAAGTGCTGCTCAAAGACAATCTAACTCCGGGCCCCTTCCCGGTAAATGGCCCCCCAGTGCCATCTATGGCACGAACGTGGTGGCCGAAAAAACTCGGCCGGAAGTGCTTGAAAGATAAGGGTAAGGATAGGGACGATGCCGCAGGCCTCTCGGTCGCGTGCACCATTGGCGTGCGCATTCATGAATTATTTATCTTGGAGAACGTTCTAGAAAGAAAGTTGCCAGGTGGGAAGAATGGTGACTAGCATCTCGTCGATCCCCGCGCTCCGGGTCACACCCATAATTCCTCTCCTCGAGGAAGTTCGGGGACTAGCTCTCTAGTTTCCCGAGTCGGAGCACTGGGGTTTCGGTGCGGCAGCAGACGCCATACGCTTGCCAGAGCCGGAACCACGGGCTGTGTGCAAGCATTTCGTCATGCCTGCGATTGGCAGCGGTGATGTCGGTTGCGCTGAATGGCCTGGTATCGGGCGCTTCGAACATTTCCTCGATCTGCTCGATATCGTCGATGATGCGTTCAACGTCCATGCGCCACAATCATCTAAGAAAAGGCGCTGCGCGGTCAACAGGAAGCGTCAACGGCGGCAACTGTGGTAACTGAGGCGATGCAACGACTGGAAAAAAAATCGCCCGTGCGGCAGATACTGAACAAGATGAAGGCGCCGAATGAGGTGCGGCAGAATTCGGTGAGATGCTCGCAAGCATTTGAAAGGATGGAGCCGACGAGCGGACTTGAACCGCTGACCTGCCGATTACGAATTATCGTCAGGTCATACCGCTGCAGCAGCTAAGTTCGTTGCAGCAAAAGACTTTAACAATATTCGGCCCGCACGGAAGGAAGTTCTGGCGATGTTGATTACGTTGGTCTTAAGTGAAACGAGTTGAATGCTTACGTCACAAATACGTCACAAAAAATGATGCAAGTGGAAGCCTCTATGGAAAGTTGTCCCAGAGACCGTCATCGAGCAAGACCCACCCCCTGCCGCTTAGCGGCCTAGAGCCACATAAACAGTGAGGTCTAGCGATGCAGTGTGACCATAAAAAGCGAGATGGTAAGCGATGCGGAGCGCGTGCTCTCAAGAACGAAACGCACTGCTCGCTACATGCCGAGCCCGGGAGAGCTGCGGCTCTCGGCAGTAAGGGAGGGCGCCGGCGGGCGTATAGACCGGGTGATCTGAGGGAATTTGCGGCGCCAAAGACCGCGGCAGATCTGCGTGATCTTCTAGCTGAGTCGATGATTGAAATTCGGGGCGGGAAACTGGATCCAAGAGTCGCGAATGCGCTGGGTTATCTCGGAGCGAGCTACTTGCGTGCCCTTGAAGCATCGGATGTTGAAAGCCGGCTAGGCGCGCTTGAGATGGCCCAGCTAACGCAAGAGCGTGCCGTGCTGCCATCGAACCCACAAGCGGGCAACGAGGAAGGAGAATTTTAGATGATCAAGTCATCGATTCTCGACCGGCTGGCCAAGCTGGAGAACCGGCGGCGGTTCTTAGACTGGTTTGTGTGGCAACGCTTCTACGCGAGCCTAACCTTAGAGGAACTCGAGACTTCCGCTTCGGGCGGAGCACTTCCGGATCCCATACCAAACCGGCCGAGCAGTTTAGATACTTTGGACCGGAAGAGCCTTCTCAAACTCTGGGAAGAAGACAAGCGGATATTTCGAGGGCGGAGCCAGCTAGATCGGGAATACTACGCCGATACCGGTGTTTGGCCAGAGCAGAGAGGTCGGCTCCATTATTTAATGCAGGACGGGAAATTAGTCGTTGAATGGCGAAACATGCTAGAAGAGGAAGGACTCGGGTTGGAAGCGACAGATCAGACGAAGGACCGTGATCTCCAGGTCGGAGGAACGAATGACAGGGCCTAAGAAGAGCAACTACGAGCCGGTTGTCCAAAATAAGGCGCCTATAGAACTGAGGGTCTGGCGCGTCTCGACATGGGCGCCCCTCATTAGGTATTCGCCGGGAGCGTCAGTATGATTAGCTCTGATGAAAATCATCACCGGGATTGCCCGCCGCAACGCCGGCAGTCCGTACTAAGCGAGGGAGACGACTGATGATGGCACGCTTCGCGCATGCCTACGTTCGGGGACGACCCTTAAATTTACGAGTGGCTCGACTCGTCCGTAGGGCGATCTATGCCAAAGGGCCCTCCCGTATGGATGCAACCGCGAAAGACTTTGCTTCCGTTCTGCCGTTGACCATGTCGATGAAGGATTTGTGCGGACGCGAGAAATACGCTTCGCTTTCCCACTCTGATCGCTATTCGATTGTCTGCTTACAGTAAGCCCAAGAGGTGATGCGCCATCCCGCTTCAGTACGCTTCAGGGCCATCGAAAAGGATGCTGTTTCCTCAACGTATTTCCCATTCTGCACGCCAGATCACGATTTGGGCCAACCTTGCCCGCGTGACGATGCTCAGTCTTTTTGGCCAGCACGGGGAGGTGCATGCGGCCCTGGATGAGTGTTTCGCTAGTGTTGAACTGAAATCTTCAAGCGTTTGAGATATTGATCAATGGTGATGGTCAGGAGAAAACAGATGGTTATTAAAAAGAAGGCAGCCGACGTGACTTGTTCCGACCCCAAAATAGATGATCCCGACCGCAAAGGCAAAGTCGAATCGGGCGTCGGTCATGCGCAGGAAACGCCATCGAAAGGCTTGCGCTTCGAGACTCTGGAAGAAGCCCAAGCCTACCTCGATCAAAAATCCGACAGAGCAAAGCTCCCGCTACCAGACTTGCGTCGCGTATGGGCATCGCTTGCCGCCGTGTCCTGCCGCGTCGTGTTCTTTTAGAAGCCGTATTGCGAATTGCTCTGCTCGAATAGCCGCCAGCCGCTCTTCCGCTGTCAGGTCACGCCGCGCCGCAAGCTTGCGAACATTAGATAGGTGTTGGTCCAATTCATCCTTGACTGCACATTCCATTACCCGTGCTCCCCTAGTCCTGCTGCGTGTCTAAGCCCGTATCGTTGATCGTACAAACCCTTTCACTTCGGAACATTGTAGAAGAAAATTAAGGCCGATTTAGTGGTCGGCCCGACACCTTCCGGCAGAGCAATCCATAGTGTTCGGATTCGTAACAATCTAACAAGCCTGACGAGGTGCGGTTGTTATGACAGACTACAATCAAATGGGGCGTAGAAATGTCGGAACGGAAGTGAATAATGCGAAAAGCCGACGTGACTACGGATTCAGTGTTTGTAACCCAGCTTCTTTTTCAACCACTCTCGTTCCTCGGTCGCATCCTGGAAAGATTCCCTCGACTTGGTGTTTTGCGTGACTGCAAATATCCGGTTAAGTTCGTCGAGTCTTTTTTCCTTCTCAATACTGCTCATGGCGCGCAGTCGTTTCTTTGTTTCGCTATGTCGTCGCATTGGTGAATCTCACATTTGCCAAGCAAGTAGTTTCTTCACAAATTTCAAAACGACGAAGTTGTACTGTGCTCGAAATGAACACTACAGTTCTAGACAAAGTCCTCATCCCATTGGCGGAGCAATTTGAGTCGAGGAAGAATAAAGATTACTGGTACAGCTTCACGCCGGACGCCGGAGAACATGAAGCACTCCAGCAGTGCATGGCTGAACTATTCGCCGAAGGTTCCGTTCTGACTCAGGGTAAGGGGCGCTTCCGATTCTCAGAGAGCGGGTACACGAAATATATTCATCGAATCCGAGCACTCCGCGCTCTTAGGTAGGCCGAGCCACGCTTCTTCCCACCATTAATTTGGTCGGGCGCAATAGATTCCTCCCCCCACCCCCCTCGGGCTGGAGTCGGCGTCAGCGGTCCGAGTTTCGCTCTCTCACTTCCTCCACCCTTCGGAGCCATCGTTGCCGGCGGATTGCAGCCCCGCCTGTTTCAATTGAGCAAAGACATAAGCTTCCGCCGCCTCCAAACCCTTGCTGCCGGCTTCCCGCCCTTCCATATCGTCCGCGGTGAGAAACGTGACCGAATCCCACCAAGTCTTACCGTAAATGCGCGGGACCCAGTGACACGGCGAAAACTGAAAGCAGCAAACCTGCTGCGAGAATGTTCTTGCGATGCATGGAGATTTCCTCTGCCGTAAATGGGATTTACTCTTTGATCCGAGAAAGCGGAAGCATTGTACCCTGCACCGAAGCTCGTTCCAAAAACACATATTTTCCGAACGCTCCAATTCCTGAATTTCGGCGTATAAGAATCAGCGAATTCCCGAACACTCACGAGGTGGGTTTTTGGAACGAGTCCTATGCCAATGGAAAATACAATGAAGAAGACTAGAAACGGATTGCCTCCGCACGTTTCTTTGTCCCTAAGCAATAAGACAAATCAGATTGCTGTTCGCCCAATCATGTTCCACGAGTCGACTTGCCGGCACCAACCCGGCCAACTTCCTCGAAGGGCGTTTGTCGGTATCTATCCTTCGTGCCGCGAGTAGGTCATTGTTAAATTAGCGATTCGCTGGCCTAGCCCCTGACATCGCCAGTGAAGGACGAGCGGCACGTGTTGACATCCGACCCAAGCAGTGACATTCTTGTGTCGGATGACGACCCGAAAGGAAGCCGAGCGCATTTCCCTCCTTCAGGGCACTCTTGACGTGCTCATTTTGAAGACCCTCGTTTTCGGACCTTGCCATGGCCAGGGAATCGCTCGCTCGATTCAGCGCCAGTCAGAAGAGGTTTTCCTCGTCGATCATGGTTCGCTGTACCTCGCACTACAACGCCTTGAAGACAGAAAGCTGATCGGCGCCAAATGGGGCGTGAGCGATAACAATCGGAAAGCGCGGTTTTATTCTCTCACTGCGAAGGGCCGTGAGTATCTTGCCGAGAAGGCCAGCGAGTGGCACAGGCTGACACGCGCGATGGGCCTGATTCTTGGAGGCCCGAGCACGCCAGAGGGCGGGGAGGCTTAGTTCATGTTCCGGCGCACGAGGAGTGCAAAAGATTTTTCGGATGAGGTCCAGGCGCATTTGCAGCTCGAAGCAGATGAACTGGAGGCTGAGGGCCTGAGCCGTGAGGAAGCCCACCGCCGGGCGAGAGTCGTCTTTGGCAATGTCGCCGCTGCTCAGGAGCGTTTTTACCTCAAAGGACGTGTGCTCTGGCTTGACAATCTGATTAGTGATTTGAAGTTCGCCCTGCGCCAGCTTGCCGGAAACCCGGTGTTCGCCCTTGCTGCGATTTTCGTGCTGATGCTCGGCGTCGGTTCGGCTGTGGCGATCTTCGCTTTCGCTGACACTGCTTTGCTGGAGCCGCTCCCATACGTCAATCCCAATCGCCTTATGTCTGTGAACGAAAGCAGTTCCGGATCTCCTCGCTGGCCCCTCTCATACCCAGACTTTCTTGATTGGCAGAGCACGAATAAATCTTTCAGTTCACTGGATGTATACACTGGCGCGGGTTTTCTCCTTCAATCGCCGTCCGGCCCTCAATCTGTCTCAGCAGAGCGCGTGAGCGGCGGCTTCTTCCGAACGCTCGGTATTCATCCCGCAATTGGCCGGGATTTCTATCCTGGGGAAGACCGACTGGGTGGGCCGAATGTCCTGCTGCTGAGTTATCGAACCTGGCTCAATCGTTTCGGAGGTCAGCGCAACGCTGTCGGGGGGACGGTCGACCTCGACGGCAGAGCCTTCACAATCATCGGCGTTCTTCCTCGCACATTTTCGTTTGGGCCAGCCGGCAATGCGGAGTTCTGGGTGCCCATCAACACCCTAAGTTTCCATGAGCATTCACGAGACTTCTATAACTTCTGGGGAATCGGCCGACTTCGCGAGGGAATTAACAGGGACGCAGCACTCGCCGAAATGAATTCCATTGCCGATCTCTTGCAGCGGGAGTATGCGACCCGGGAATTCCATCTGGGTGCATCTGTTGTCCCGCTCTCTGAAGTGATTGTGGGCGACATACGGCCTGCCTTGTTAACTCTTCTCGGCGGCGCGGTTCTTCTCCTACTCATTGCCTGTGTGAACGTGGCTAGCCTCATGCTTGCCCGCTCTGAAAGCCGACGGCGTGAAATTGCTGTCAGGGCCGCTTTAGGAGCCACGCCTGCTCGACTGGTGCAGCAATTTGTCACCGAAGGTTGTCTGCTTGCCCTGCTGGGATGTGTTAGCGGCCTGGTGGCGGCAGTTGGACTGATCCGCCTACTCAACGGACTGGTTCCGAAAGACATGGCGGCGAACATGCCCTTTCTCGAAGGCGTACACCTGAACCCGCATGCGTACGCCTTTTCCGTCGGAATCTGCGCGCTCGCTGCAATCCTGATAGCGGCCACTCCCATCTTCCGTCTGTCCGTGCAGAGGGGAAGGGATGCACTCGCCGAAGGAGACCGCGGCACCGTGTCCCGTTCCTGGCAGCGCATTGGGTCGAATCTTGTCATCGTCGAACTGATTGTTGCCGTGATTCTGCTCTCCGGTGCCGGATTGTTGGCCAGGAGCCTTTATCGCCTGCTGCACGTCCCTTTGGGCTTCAACCCCTCACATCTGGCCACCGCGGAGGTTGTTCTTCCCCGCACAGCCAGTACCGCCGGACAAACTGCCGAACTCTATCAGGAGCTCGCGCGCCGTGTTGGGCAACTGCCGGGCGTTCAGTCTGTAGGATTCACCAGCCTTCTGCCTGTTCAATGCGATTGCAGCACCGACTCAATCCAGGTGATTGGGAAACCCAAACTCAGCGGCGAAAACGAAGTTGACGAACGCCACATCAGTCCCGGATACCTGCGCACGATGGGCGCCAGGCTGATGCGCGGAAGGCTCTTCACCGAGGCAGACGACGCTTCGATGCCTGGGGTGGCGATCATCAATGCCTCTCTTGCCCGTAAATACTTTCCCAACGAGAACCCGATTGGTCAAAGATTCTCGAATCTCGAAGGCGGACGCCCGTGGGTCTGGGAGGTGGTCGGTGAAATCGAAGACGTTCACGAGGGTGCCCTGGATGTGCCCCCGGGTCCTGCTGAGTATTTCCCTGTGCGGCAAATCCTCGACCGCGGATTCCATATTGTGGTCCGGACGGGACAGGAGCCAGTTGCACTCCTGTCCTCGGTCACAGCCACGTTGCATAGGATAAATAACGGTATAGCCGTGTCCAACGAGACAACAATCGATGACACGATCGAGGAGACGCAGGCCGCGCTTCTGCATCGATTCTCAGCATGGCTGATTGGAGGGTTTGCGGCGGCGGCTCTCATTTTGAGTGTGGTCGGACTCTACGGGGTCATTGCATACTCGGTACACCAGCGTCGTCGCGAAATCGGTGTGCGCATCGCGCTGGGTGCCCCGCGCGCCGCGATCTATACTCTTGTGCTGGGCCAGGCGGGGCGGCTGATTGGAACCGGACTGGCTTTGGGACTCATTGGTTCGGTCATCGCGTCGCGGTTGCTGCGCAGCCTGCTTTTTGGCGTGAAAGAGTGGGATCCCATGACACTGAGTTGCGTCAGCGTGATGCTGGCTGTCGTATCGCTTGCCGCCATGTTTCTGCCTGCGCGGCGGGCCGCTTTCGTAGATCCGGCTGAAGTCCTGCGAACTGAGTAGCGTGGCTTGTGGCTGCCCATTCCACCAGCATAGGTAGTCAGCCACCTCAAGAGCGCCAAATGGCCAACGCACTTATCGAAGTCGGAAAAAGAGCGAAAACGGAATGGCATCACTTTCTCGCAGCAACGGCGTCTCGTGGCACGAAGGCCGCCATGCGCGTTTATGGGTACTGATCGACGAAACCGATAACTTCCGGTGTTGCGCGCCCAGAACAGAAAATGTTTTTGGTCGGGCAGGAACCGCGGCCAACGATGGCTGTTCTCGGCGTGCGATTCATCCAGTTTCGAAGCCGGCTCGGGCTTTCCACCGTTCGCCGGAACGCGCAGCATTGGACCTTGCCCCGAAGGCGTGAACAGGATTACGCCATCCTTATTCCATGCGCCTCCGCGCCCATGGGTCGCGTCGCACACGATTTGCACCGGGCCGCCAGTGGCGCTGATCCTCTTCAGCTTGCCCACCGCAAAAAACCCAATGTCTGGCTATCGGCAGACCAGAATGGATACATCGCCTCTTCCGTGCCCGACAGAGCCTGCGACGTCAACGAACTTAGCGTCCTCACATAGAGCTGGACTTTTCCCTTGGCATCGCGCGTCGTGAATGCCACCCGGGTGCCGTCTGGCGAGATGACCGCCGGCCCTGAGGCCGGCACGGTGATGACAAATGACGTCCCCTCGGGAGGCAAAATTGACATGCGCATCACCGGCTTTGGCCGTGATGCTTCCCTCATATACGCCGCCGTCGTTCCCGCCGCCACCAGCAATGCCATGCTGGCCACGGCCCACCAGATCCACGGGCGTTTCGGCGCGGCAAACACTTTCGAACTTATGCCACCGCCCTCCGCAATCCACTTCAACTGCAGTCTCACGTCTTGCGCTGTCTGGATCCGCTCCTGCGGATTTTTCTCTAGACAGCTTTTGACCAAGTGATCCAGCGCAGCCGGCGATGCTGGCGCAATCTGTTCGGGAGCCATGTATTGGAACGTTCCCACCACGGTTCCCTGTCGCGTCAGGGGCTGGGCTGGAGAACTCAGTTCCGCAATCGTCATCGTCGGAGTCGAAGGCGTCATGCCGCTGGCCGCAGAACTTATTCCGAGCGCGGGCGCGGTCTTGGCCAGGCCAAAATCGAGCAACTTCGGTCCGCTCGCGGTCAGCATAACGTTCTGCGGTTTTAAATCGCGATGCAGGATTCCTGCCCGGTGCGCAATGACCAATGCCTGCGCGATTTGAATCCCATACTCCAAAGCCAATCGTCAGCCAACCGGAAGTTACCCAGAAACGGGCTGGGGGGAATTTGTCCGGATTAGTAACGGGAAGTCGGGTAGGAAGTTTCGTCAGATCGGTGCTGAAAAAGGCCCCAGTAATAACCGATTGCAACTGTCGTTTTGTCGACAAACCGACAGTTGTTGAGAAGCCTCGGGCTGCTGCGGACGAATACCCGGAAATTCCCGACACTAGCCTTCGAAACGAAGGACTAGTGGGTCGGTGCCGTTCATGTCAGTCTGGAAAGCTTCGTAATCTCGCGAACCGCTGAGCCGTACCCAGTCCAATCCCCAGTTCCTTCGCAACCTGCGCCAGGAGGCTCCCGAATGCCGTAAGTCGGCGACCTGAGCCTCACTGATGGCCGCTCGCGGCCATCCCAGCCGCTTTCCTTTGGCGCGTGCATTGCGCAGCCCTGCCCTGACCCGTTCTTGAATCAATGCGCGCTCGAACTCCGCCATGACGCCAATGATTTGAAACATCAGCCGTCCGGATGGAGTGCCGAGATCTAGGTTGTCCGTGCAGCGCGTCGCAAAGAACGCGGGCAACACCTTCCATGCAGACTTACATACATTTCGATGTATTCAGGCACGACAAAGGTTCAAACCATCCAATACTTGTTGGGTCACAAGGACATCAAGACAACGATGCGGTATCTGGGTATATTCGTCGGCAACAGGAGGGGACCTACGGCTTTTTCGGTTTCAAATCGCAAGCTTGCGAAACTGATTTGAGGTCCAGACCCTCAGGAGAAAATTCTGCGACCTGCGGACCACGAGGGGTTTGGAACTCCACCCGAAACAAACGTGCGCCGATCAATTCACGCGCCGTACCTTTATCCATGGCAAGAAAATGGCCATTGATCCAGTTCCAATTGTGGTAACTGTGAGCGTTATCCACACGGACAGTCACGCGCATTAGCGGCTGTCCCCAAAAGCCCGGCCAGTTGGGTCGGGCCAAACGCATATCAGGACGAAAGTCGGCGAGCTTCAACTTGCCATTGGTGCAATACAGAATGACTTTGGCCTGGTCGTCGCTGTTCGGGGCATTCTCAGCGCGCAGTTCAAAACGCACCCGCTTGGCCGCCGTCATGGGTCTTTGCCAGAATACTGCGTCTAGTTTCCGCCAGCGTTTACGCTGTTGGCATTGCCTTAATAATTTCCCTGATCGTTGGGGGGCGGAGTATCTCTTCGATACTGGGCAAATAAATTCAGGCTTGAAAGCAACAGCGCGGAAATTCCGATGCTCCTGATTACATTGCGAATCATATTTTCGTGCTCCGAATATTCCTGATCTTCTTGGCACTGAGCCATTTGATCAAGTATCAGATTGATACACTTCAGCGGCTACACACTGTCAAATGTACTAACCCCAAAGTGTGCGGCGAGAACGAACTGAAAATGCGAGCAGAAGAGCTCACCTGAGGTCACGCCAGATCGGGGGTGAGATAGAAAAGAGGCCCGCAGTGGGAACTCGCCGGCCTCTTGTGTCCTTGAGTTTACGTCCGTTGCGAATTTGTTTCTGTGCTCCTTCTTACTGGTCCACAGTTTGAATTTTTGGGTGCGCGGATTGCAAATCCATCACGACTGCCTTCGTCGGCGAAATGAGGTAGAAGGCGGTACTGCACGTGATGGGTGTTGCGGTAACCGAGCAACCGGATGGAATCAAACCCAGACCGCTACTATCGATCGAATACGTCATACTCTGCGTCTGATCAACCGCTGATCCGCCACTGCCGTTGCCATCTACGGTGAGGCCGATGCTGGTCGTAGCACGCGTGAACATTGCTACGCCCGAGAAGGCGCCACCGGTAGGCAGCACCGGCTCAATGTCGCCCACGGCATAGGTTCCAGTCGCGGAGGAATCGGAGAACGGTCCGCCGCTCTGCTGCTGGAAGAAACCTGTATCAACGCTAAGATTGCTCTGGAGGAAGAACGCCTGGCTGGTACTCACAAGATAGAGCAACGGCGCGTGGCCACCAGTTCCGGAGATGATCGATCGTCCTATCGGTGAGATGCTATACGTGCTGCCGGCAAAACCGCCCGAACCAAACCTGCCGCCATTGTTCCGGTATTGCACGCCGTTGATCGCGTTATTGCCGGAAGTGAGTGAACCCAGGAGAAAGAGATCGGTTCTTCCTCCTCCGGGTGTTGTCCCACCTGCTGTCAAACCCATACCCGTGTCGTAGCCGACGTAGCTTCCGGCGAGAGGATTTGCGGCGAATGGCGCGCCGGACTGCAAGAGCGCGGTTCCCGCGACAACGCTGCCGGTAGTTTGTGGGTCAGCGCTTACGAAGAAGGTTTCTCCAGGGGAAACAAGGTACAGAACCGTGTTGCTGCTGGAGGACCCGCCACCGACGGTGTACCCCAACGTTGCCCTCCCATTTGCAGAAACGGTGTACGTGCCTCCACTGTCGATGGGAATCGGGCTCGCTGGCCAAGTCGTGTTAGACGCGTTCCCGTCTAGTGTTCCGTTCTGGTTGAAATCCTGAGATCCGCCAGTAACCCCGCCATTTCCGTCCAAGTCAATCACGCCAATGACGCCCGCTTTGCAAGGAGCAGCGCAGACGGCAGAGTTTTGCAGCGATGAGCCGCCGAAAGCATAGTTGCCCTTAGCCGATGCGTCGGTGAATGGACCGCCGCTCTGTTTGCGCATGATTCCCGCTGTGAATGGACCTGCCGCATCGAAGTCAATCATGTGCACGGTCGTGCCGGGGTTATTCACAGAGAAGCGGTAGTTCTGGGTTTGACTATTCGAGGTATTAATCACCATCAATCCCCGTTGATCGCTGCCGATCTGGTAGCAGCCGGAGGTTACTAAAACATCCGACTCGACGCCGGAGTTCAGATTCATGTCCATGCTGCCGGCGCTGACTGCGCCTACGCCGTCGAAGGTGAGTGCGCCTACAACGAGTGCAGGATTACCGGAGCCGTCAAAGCCTTTGAGCAGGAAAGCGTAGCCTCCGTTCAGGAGCGATTCGCTGCCGCCTGGAGTGCAGGCGGAGGTCGGCGGCATCACTGTCAAAAGGTCGTTGGAACTGGTGACCCCGCTTGCCGACGCGCTAATTTGAGTTGTCCCAGCGCTTACGCCAGTGGCAAGCCCGCTGCTGTTAATTGTGGCGACGCTCGTGTCGCTGCTGGCCCATGTGAACGCCACTCCGCTGATCGTGTTGCCGCCGCTATCTTTTGCTGTTGCGGTGAACTGCTGCCTCGCGTTCACGGCGATGGACGGCGACGATGGAGAAACGGTGATCGACGCAACTGTGGGCGGAGGAGTAACTGTGAGTGTGTCCGCGGAGCTGGTGATTCCGCTCGCCGAGGCGGAGATTTGAGTTGTCCCCGCGCTTACCCCGGTGGCTAGCCCGCTGCTATTAATTGTTGCGACGCCAGTCGCGCTGCTCGCCCATGTGAACGCCACTCCAGTAATAGCGTTGCCGCTGCTGTCCTTTGCCGTTGCAGTGAACTGCTGAGTCTTGCCCGCGACCATCGAAGGTGAAGAAGGCGACACAGTGACGCTGGCAACTGGCGGCGGGCTGGTGTTGTTCTTGTTGCTGTCGCTGATACTTCCACAAGAAGCGAGCATTAGGATCAGAAAGCAGAGGACGACCAACGCACAGAGTCTCTTCACAGTGTCCACCTTTACGGGAGATTCATCGCGGCGCGAGTAGCGAACCGTGCTGCCGTTTATGTGCGAATCCGGCGTTTTGGTCAATTTCCGGCGAATGAAATTCTTATTAATTATGAATTAACCGGTGCAAGATGCATGTGACCAGCAACTTACAAGCACGCCTTTTATCGGTGTGTGCTCTTCGATTGAGCTTGAAAATCTCCGTTTTCTCAGAGAAAATCGTGTCCCCGCCTCAAAGTTCCACCTTCGCGTATGCAGGACCGGGTTTACAGGTTTGCCGAGTTCGAGTTGTCGACCGCCGAAGCAGAGTTGCGCAACGGCCACACGAGTCTGCGCTTGCAGGAGAAGCCGCTGCTCTTGCTTAGCGTTTTGCTCGATCATCCACAGACCCTGGTTACGCGCGAGCAGTTAAAGGAGCGGATGTGGAACAGCGACACCTTTGTTGATTATGAACAGGGCATCAACGTCGCGATAAAGAAAGTGCGGGACGCGCTCGGTGACTCAGCCGAGGACCCGACATTTATTCAGACCATTTCTAAGAAGGGTTATAGATTTCTTCTTCCGGTAGAAGTAAGAAATTCAGACCTCGTTTCGCAGGCCGTTCTGTCACCGTCACCGGCGGCGATCGACTCGGCACCGCTAAGCCTCCCCACGCCCGCCCGTTACTCCGCCCGCCCTCGTTGGACTTTTGCTGCGATTCTAGCGATAGCTTTTCTCGTGCTCGGAGTATGGCTTTTACGTTCGCAATCAGCCAAGGCCCATCATCCAGCGCAAATTCACTCTCTCGCGGTACTTCCTCTTAGGAATTTATCGCCTGATCCTGGCCAGGACTATTTTGCTGACGGAATCACCGAGGAACTGATTACGAAGCTCGCGCAATCACTTCCTTTGCGAGTCATCTCGCGAACCTCGGTTATGCGATACAAGCAGACCAGCGAGCCGATTAAGCAGATTGCTCAGGAGCTTGGGGCCGAAGCCATCGTCGAGGGAGCGGTGGCGCGGTCCGGCGACCGGGTCTCGGTCACGGTTCAACTAATCGATGCCACCGAGGACCGTCACCTGTGGGCGCAAAAGTACGACCGCAAACTGGGCGACCTGCTCGGCATGGAAGAGGAAGTTTCGCAAGAAATTGCCAGCAAAGTTGGCGGTACATTGCGCGCCCACGAATCAAATTCAACATCGCCGCGGCCCGTCGATCCAGAAGTCTACGAACTCTGTCTACTGGGCCGATATCACTGGAATAAGCGTACTGCTACGGACCTGGCGAAATCAGCCGAGTATTATCAGCGGGCCGTCGGGCTCGATTCGCAATATGCTCCAGCGTACGCGGGCTTGGCGAGTGCATATGCGCTGATGCCTTCTTACGATAGTGTTGAATGGCACAATTCGTATTCCAAGGCTGAAGCGGCAGCGCGCCGTGCTCTCCAATTGGACGAGAGCCTTGCCGATGCGCATGCACTGTTGGGAATCATTTACCTTAATGGTCACGACTGGCAGCGAGCTGGACCCGAGTTGCAGCGAGCACTCGATCTGAACCCGAACTATTCAGCCGCCCATCATTGGGACGCATTCTATCTACACTTTTCGGGCAGGAATGGCGAAGCTCTCGCCGACATCGAAAAAGCGCGGCAGCTTGACCCGCTCTCCCCGGTCATCAACGCCGACGAAGGCGCATTTCTGTATGCTACGGGACGTAACGAGGAGGCAAAAATCCGCCTGCATCAGGCTATTGAATTGGCCCCGGACTTTGGGCAGCCGCACGAAACTTTGGCGTTGATTGATTTGGAAACAGGGGACGCCTCCGATGCGCTTAGAGAGGCGCGCACCGGGCTGGCATTGGACGCACCCAATCCGCGCACCATGGGTGAAGCCGGTTATGTGATGGCGGTGACCGGGCATACCGACGAAGCGAAAAGATTATTAGCAAAGTTGAATGACATGGTCCGCCACGGCTCGGGCAGCCCAACCTTTTCAGCATTGCTTCACCTTGGGTTAGGAGAGCGGGATGCGGCCCTAGACTCGCTTGAGCAGGGCGCCAAGATCATTGCGCCCCAGGGTCTTTCGCAGTGGCGGCCCTTCAATCAGCTCAGTTCAGACCCTCGTTACCAGAAACTGCTCGGTCAGAAGCTGGAAATGAAATCCCTGACTCTTGCAGTTACCCGTCACTGAAAAAGCGCAGTTTAGCGATGTGCCGGAGATTCTTGCGAGGGTGCCGTACGGCTATTTCCAGCAAGTTTTTTGCAACCCGTTCAAAATTATGGCGCGCTACATTGTCCTCGTAGAGGTGATCGCCTAGCACAGGACAAACACCTAACGCCTCGATCGCCTCCAGATCCGCGACAAATTTGCGACGCGCCTTCGAGCGCATACTTCGCCTTGAGGTCTTCGGAAGCCGGTTGCCGATTGATCAATGCGTAATCGAACAAACGGCAACCGGCATGATCGTAGAGCGCGCGAATATGGTCGGCCGCGGTACGGCCCAGACTTTCATTGGCTTGTGTCATTAGATTGCAGATGTAGAACTTGATGGCCGCCGAGTCACGAATTGCCCGGCAGCGTGGCTCACTGAATAGCCAAGTTCGCCGCCTTCGTGGATCGAGCCTGGAGTCTCCGCCTGATCCGCTACCACCGTTTTGGAAATACTTTTGGTCAGCCCATTCTACCTGCACTGCAGCAAACTTCTTCTCGATGTAGCGTACGGCCGCTGGTTCAACTGCGTATAAGGCGCGACTTCAAGACGGAAATCCGTCTTGAAATTTTCCTTCTCCAAAGCGTGCCCCTCGGAATAGACTAGCGACCTAATCTGTCGGCGTCCCCCAGGTTCCAAATAAAAGAGGTCGGTTTCCGAGGAGGCAATTTGCGCTCTGTACTCGTACTCTTCCTGTTGTGGTTGGCAAGCTCAGCGTTGCTGGCGCAGTCCGCGAGCCAAGCATCCCCGTCTGAACCATCTATCCAGAGTTTGCTGGATCGTATCCAACAAATGGAGAAGCGGATCAGCGACCTTGAGGCACGACAGGGTAAAGAGGTAGCGGCCCAGGGTAGCAGCCCGGTGTTGTCGGCGCCGGTTGAACATCAAATGGCACCGGCTGTCGCCAGCCAGGCGATGCACGAGCACGGAGCCACACCAACGGAGATCCGCGAGGCCGAGATCCATTATCCGTCTTTGCAGATCCGTGGATTCGGAGATGTGGATTTCCACGCGACGGACAAGAAAGGCACCACAAGCGGCTACTCTTTGGGGCAACTGGACCTGCACTTTGCGTCGCCGCTTTCGCGGAAGGTCACCTATTTCGGGGAGGTAACCTTCACGGCACAGCCGACTACCTACGACCTGAATGTAGAGCGCTCGTTTGTCCGTTTCGACTACAACGACTACTTCAAGATCTCTTTCGGCAAATTTCATACTCCGATCGGCTATTGGAACACCGCTTTCCACCATGGGGCGTGGCTGCAGACGACGATCGCCCGGCCGGAGATGATTAAATTTGGCGGGACGTTTACTCCTGTCCATATCGTAGGCGCGCAAGCTGAAGGGAGCATCCCCTCGGGTGGATTGGGCCTGAGCTATAGCCTGGCGCTGGGCAATGGCCGCGGTGCGAATTTCAGTAAGGCAGGTGACAGCGGCGATGTCAACAACAACCGTGCGTGGCTCGCCAAACTGTCGTCTCAACCATTCCACTTATCGGGATTGGAGTTGGGAGGTTCTTATTATCACGATGAGCTCACGCCGAAGCCCGGAGTAAACTTCCGGGAATGGATCGCCGGAGGATATGTGACTTGGACAAGAGGGCGCCCGGAATTGCTGGCCGAATACGAGAATGTTCACCACGCAAGTTTGCAAACGTCGCAGACCTTCAACACCACGGGATACTATGCGCAAGTGGCGTACCGGCTTCCCTGGCAGGAAAACAAATGGAAGCCTTACTATCGTTTCGAGTATATTCACAGGCCGCCCCAAGAGCCGGTGTGGGACAGTACAGGGACGCCTTTGGTGGAAGATCTAGTCGGTTCAACGGTTGGCGTGAGATGGGACATTACAAACTTCGCGTGCTTCAAGGGCGAGTATCGGAAGTCCCGTCAGGCGACAGGCCTGCCCAGTGTGAATGAGACTTTCTTCCAGTCTGCGTTTACGTTCTAAGCCGACTATGATGACGGCACATTGGAAAACCGCGCTTGGAATGCTGTTGTTGGGATGGCTGTGTTTTTGCTGCACCGTCCCGGCGGTAGCTCAAGGCCACAATGTTGACGTGGCGCTGGTGGCTGATCCTGACATCCCGGTCCGCAATCTGACTCTGGCCGAAGTGCGCAAGGTATTTCGAGGTGAACGGCAATACTGGAATACCAATTTGGGCGTAGTTCTGCTGATCCGCGCACCCGTGGCGCGAGAGCGGGACGTGGTTCTGAAGATCATCTATCAGATGTCGGAGTCGCAGTTCAAACAGTTTTGGATTGCCAAGATCTTTCGCGCTGAATCGGCTACCGCGCCCAAAGTGGTCTACTCCAATGACATGGCCAATGAGTTGGTGACGGCCATTCCGGGTGCCATTGCCTTCGTCGATGCGCGCGATGTGCGGCCCGGAACCAAGGTGATTCGAGTAGATGGGCACCTGCCAGGGGAACCGGGGTATCCATTACGATGACGATGGGCCCAGGCTTGAGATTATTTCGGCATGGCTAGACGCTGCTGCAACTGCTGGAAGCGCGGATCGGAGCGGATCTCGTCGAAGGCAGGCTCTACCTTCATGTAGGTAAGCTGGGTATCGCGCTCGATGAAAGCCTGCTCCAGCCAGGCCAGGGTTTGTTGTTTGTCCACGAGCCTGGCATAGATCTGCGCGACATTATAAGGAGGAACGTAGCGCTCTTTGGAGACTTCTTTCAACCCTTCCAGTGAGCCTTGCAGCACGCCCGCGTAGCCGGACTTGCGGTAATCTTCGCCTATGGCGACAGCCAGGTCCGGATTTCCTGAAAGCGTCAAAAGCCTTTGCCGCTCGGCAATCGCCTCCTTGTACATCCCGGATTGAGCGTAGGCCGCCTCCAACGCGCGCTGTGCGAGCACAAAATTTGGATCCAGCTCGAGCGTCTTCTTCAATTGTTGGATCGCGGGCTCGTATTGCCGCGCAAAATACAGCTGCCGCCCGACGCTAGCATTGATGGGCAGAGAAAGCGGATCGAGTTCCAGTGCCTTCGTAAGTTCCGCCCGAGCTTCCGCCAGACGTCCCATCCTCATCAGAAAATTTCCGTACCACTCGTGGGCGGTGGCAGAATTAGGGTCAAGTTCGAGAGCCCGCTTGAATTCGGTTTCCGCCCCTGACCAATCCCAGTCGTAAGCTTCGTGCACCAGAGCGAGAGAAATGTGCGCCTCAGGTAGCGTGTCATCGATCTTTAAGGCCTGAGTGGCCGCCGATGTCGCGTTTTGGCGAACCTGCTTAGGGGCAACATAGCCGGTATCGCCCAGGAAATTGTAGGCGTCGGCAAGTCCCGCAAATGCCAAAGCGTAGTTCGGATCTCTCTCAGCCGCTTGCTTAAAATAATCGATGGCCTTGGTAAGTCCCACTTCCGTCCATTTGTTCCTATAGTAAAGGCCTTGAAGATAGAGCTGATAAGCCTCGGGGTTGTCGGTGTAATGCTTGGCTAGCTGAAGTGTCGCTTGGCCGGTAAGTCTGGGGCGCAGATTTTCGTAGATCTCCCTGGAGATGTCTTCCTGAACGTTTAACAGATCCGCGACTCTGCGATTGTACTTTTGGCCCCACAGCTCCGATCCGTCCGCGACGCTGACCAGATCGGCCTGAATGGTCAGGACATCGCCTCGTTGGGCAACGCGTCCCGTTAGGACAGCGTCGACGTTGAGTTCCTGTCCCACCTTCTGGGCATTGGTTTCCTTGCCCTTGTAGCTGAACACGGTGCTGCGGGCCATCACCCGCAACTCCGGGACCCGCGAGAGGCCGCCGATGATGCCATCGGTCATGCCATCAGCCAGATATTCGATATTGGCGTCGGCACCGACGTTCGCGAACGGCAGCACGGCGATGGAATGAATCCGGGCGGAGGCGGAACTGCTCCCTCGCAGCTGCTGCCAAACACGCGGAGCCACAGCGATAACCGTTACCAGCAAGGCGAAACCGATTGTCGCCAGAATGGGCAGATGCCACCGGGTCCTGGTGGGTTGGTGCATCACCGTGCCGGAGACACGGGACGATCCCGAATCGCGCTGGACTCGGCCGAGATCGGCGCGCAGTTCGGCGGCGGACTGGTAGCGCATGCGTCGGTCTTTTTCGAGTAACTTCGCGATGATCCAACCCAGATCTGGCAACAGATCCACATTCAGCCGGGTCGCTGGGATGGGATTGCGATTGAGAATGGCTTCGAAGACGACCGCAGTAGTCCCCATGCCAGAGGCCAGCCGTCCCGTGGCCATTTCATACAACACTGCACCGAGCGAGTAGAGGTCGGTACGCACATCGAGCTCTTGGCCGCGAGCCTGCTCCGGAGACATATACGCCACCGTGCCGACTGCAGCGCCCGTGCTCGTCAAATCTCCACCGGTGTTCACCGTAGGAAGGGCGGAAGCTCCTACTCCTTCGGCCACCTGGCGCGGATTGGTGATCAATTTGGCTAATCCAAAGTCCAGCACTTTAGCTTGGCCACGCCGGGTGAGAAAGATATTTGCGGGCTTGAGGTCTCGATGGATGATGCCACTTTCGTGCGCGGCTTCGAGGGCATCGGCAATTTGAATTGTGATTTCGAGAATCTGGTTGCTGGGAAGCGGCTTACCGGTGATGAGGTGCTTGAGAGTTTCTCCGGCGAGACACTCCATCACGATGAAGGGGTGGCCTTCGGCCTCGTCAATTTCGTGAATCGTGCAGATGTTGGGATGATTGAGAGCGGAAGCGGCGCGGGCTTCTCGCTGGAATCGTTCGAGCGCCTGATGGTCCCGCATCAGCTCGGGCGGGAGAAACTTAATCGCAACATTCCTGCCGAGACGAAGATCCACGGCGCGGTACACGACTCCCATGCCCCCGCCGCCGAGAAGTTCTTCGACCCGATAGTGCGAAATGACTTTGCCAATCATAGGAGAACCGAGCGCAAGTTCTTGCAGGTTGCCATGTTAGGCGGCTCAATGGAGCAAGTCAATGCAACCGGGAGGATTCACAAACTAGCACGCAGGACAGGAAAGCAAAAACAAAATCTGCAATGACGCTGCTGATCCATCGCGTGGGGATACACAAACCACAGTCAACTTTCGTGAACAAGGCGATGACGCTCATCGAATCGTGGCGGTTCGCGGTCGGCACGGTGGCCTCCAAACGCATGGATCGTTTGGGTACATTTTTGTGAGTGCCAATACCCAGCTTCCACCGTTGTCCACCCGCGAGAAATTTTCTCTCGCCGCGCACGATAGTGTCACGGACTACTCCTCGTTTACTTGGACCGCAATCTTGGCCGCTCAAGCCATGGCCCTGAAATCCGATCCGGAACTCGGCGGCGGAGTCGCCGGTTACGGGCGTTATTATTGGCGCACCTTCACGGACGGAGTGTCGGGAACCTTTTTCACCGAGGCCATTGTCCCCGCGCTCACGCACGAGGACCCACGTTATTACACCTTAGGCAAGGGAGGTTTTCTCCACCGCACAGGGTACGCGATCTCTCAGACATTCGTCACCAAGACAGATTCCGGAGGCACGAGTTTCAACTTCTCGGAGGTGGTGGGCAATGGGCTGGAAGCGGGTTTGTCCAACGCCTATTATCCGCCTGAGGAGCGCGGCCTCAGACAAACCGCCACGAACTGGGGGACGCAGATGGAGTCCGCCGTCCTGAATCACATTTTCCAGGAATTCTGGCCCGACATTCGCAGAAAGCTTCTTCGCCAGAAATAGGCTGACTTAACCATAACCACGGCCCGGGACATGTCGATTTGCGACACCGAACTTCTGCTTCGTGGTAAGCGGCGTAACATTCTTGGAACAATCCTTAAAAGGCCGCCACGATCCAAAGGATGTGTCCGGGGAGGTTGAGACCTAGTAGTTACGGATTGGTTTCTGACACTTCGCGGTATGCGCGCATTGGCTCGAATTTCCACTGCACCAGGTCGCATTCTGTTCATCATGGAACCCGCACTGCAAGCAGGCGCTTTGGGACCTTTGCCGGCATTGACGCGAGCCGCCTCGCGCTAGGTTACGAAAGATTCCCCCGGATCGTGTTCTGAATGCCCGTCACTTTCAGATCGAATGCATGGTTGTCGGACAGGGACAACAAATTAAAACCAAAGGTTGTCAGGGCATCGAGCGCTTCAGGAGGAGCGAGAAATCCCCTGCCCTCGTCGACCGTCTCACCTTTTTCGGCGACTGCAGCTTCAAAGTTGGTGAATACCACATCGCCTTTCAGCAGCCCCTGAATCACCGGTACCGCGGCCGGTGCGGTCGCGCGGATATCCGACCGGATCATCGACTGCCCCGCCAAAGTGATCGTCATTGCAGCCTCTTGCGGGCGCTGCGCAAAGCCCATCGTACACAGGATTGCGAACAGAATTGCGAGGCACGCTGTTCTCGTCAAAGTCCGCCAGCCTTCAAGACCCCCTTGAAACCGGACGGCACATGTGCACTCCGAGGAAAAGCCGGGACAGTGTCCGCCTTCGCTGCCGAGGAGTCTGATTTGCAATTAACTACTCTTTTCTTGGCTTTCGCCTAGAGCTTCAATAGCCGTTCCGCATTGCCCCCGAGAATCATGTGGCGCTGTACTCCGGTGAGGTCGACTTGATCAAGAAACTCGACCGGCCGATCATAGCCCATGGTAAAGCAGTAATCGCTGCCGACCATCACGCGCTCCGCCCCCACTTGTTTGACTACGAATTCCATAGCCGGCTTCGAGTGAGTGATGGTGTCATAGGTAAAGCGTTGCAGATAGGTACTCGGAGCGTGCGGCAAGTGCTTCAACTCGTCGCGTACTTTCCAGCCTTGATCGAGGCGGCCAACCAGTATGGGCAGCACGCCGCCCGCGTGCGGCAGGCATACTTGAAGTTTGGGATGACGGTCGAGCACTCCACCAAAAATCAGGTGGCAAGCCGCGACCGCGGTGTCAACGGGATTGCCCACCATATTCGAGAGAAAGAAGGGTTTCAGGCGATCGCCACCCATCGGTTCCACGGGATGCAGGAACACGGGAAGATCGAGGGCCTCAATGCGCGCCAAGACAGGCGCGAACAGCGCATCGTCGAGATCGTGACCGGCTATGTTGGTACCCAAATAGACGCCGCGCATGCCGGGCAATTTGCTAGCCCGCTCAAGTTCGCTCAGCGCGTGATCGGGATAGAGCATGGGTAGAGTCAAGAAGGCGACGAGCCGAGTGGGATAGGTTTGGTGCGCTGCCGCCGCCGCGTCATTCCACGCTGTGGCCAGCCTGGTGGAGAGGTCGGCATCGCACCAATACAACATAGGGGCAGTAAGTGAAATCGCTTGTACGGCCACGCCTTGTTGGTCCATGTCCGCAATACGTGTCTTTAAGTCGATGAACTTTGCCGGTAACGGGCCATTGTTGCCAGCGGGTGTCTTTATGAACCATCCTTTGTCCGTCGTCTGGTACTCGGCATTGAATCGCTTGCCGTCCGTGGCGACGAGATTGAGGTAGGCCTCGGGGAAATAGTGGGCATGAATGTCAATCACGCGAGCGTTGTTAGTGCGCGCGCTTTGGTCTTGCGCCGCTGCATTGCCGGTATGGCTTATTGCCACCGTTGCCGCTGTCGCCAGTCCCGCTTGGAGCAGTTGCCTTCTTGACATTCCCTCTTCAGTGGCCGATTTGATCTTCACTGTGTTCCTTCGCTTGGACTCTTTAAACGCTCACTCTTGTGCCAGTTGATCTTCTTCCGCTCCCACGAAGCTACGGACCCGCAGAAAACTCGAATGCGTCGTGCTCGCCAGTGGAAACCTCTACTCCCGTGCCAGCCGACTGCACGTCACCGCTTATTACGTGCAGGCGATTGCCGATCACACCCACCGCCAGCCCGTGGCGGGACACAGGCATCGGCGGCATCTCTGTCCATGTGTTGCTCACCGGATCGTAAGCTTCCAGAGCGCGGAACGTCGCCATCATGTGAGGATCCTGATACTCACCTCCGGCAACGTAAATGCGTCCGCGATAGACTCCCGCTCCAAGTGCGCTCCGCGCAATCGGCATACGGGCCCGGGGACCACTCCACTGATCGGTGTCTGGATCGTATTCCTCTACCACGGAGATGTCCGAAGCCAGACCGATGAACGCCGCGCCGACCCGCCCGCCAATCACATATATCTTTCCGTTGACGGCGCCGATTGCGGCATGGTTGCGCGGAGTCGGCATCGCACTTCGCTCGCGCCAAGTGTTGGCAGCAGGATCGTATTCCTCGACGGTCCCCACCGACATGTGCGGGTGCGTCGGGAACACAGCCGTTTCGTTCGATCCTGGAATGGTGGCAGCGCCGCCAATCACGTATATCTTATCCTTTGCCACTGCCGCCAAGGCAGAACCGCGCCTGCTTGGCATCGGCGCAAGCGCTTTCCACGCATCGGCCACGGGGTCATATTCCCATGCATTGTTGACTGGTACCCACCCGGGCGGCCCGGATTCTGGCAGCACGAAGCCTCCGAAAGCGTAAATCTTGTCGTGGTAGGTGGTGAAGGCTACATGATGCGAAGGAAGCGCCATCGATTTCTTCTTCGCCCACCGATTGGTGGCTGGGTCATATTCATAAACCATCCCGACGGGCTTCCAGACCGGCGCGAGGCCTGCGAACACGTACATCTTGCCGCCCGCCGATGCGCCCGAGATCTCCTCCGCAGGTTCGGGAAACGGCGCCAGCTTTACCCAACTTCCCTGCCCGTAGGCGGCGGATCCTGCGCAAATGACGCCGCCTATCACCGCGATAAACGAAGCTAGTCGTCTTATGCGTCGAGGCATTGTGTTCCTCCTCCAGAACCGGCGAGGGACTGCGGGAATCGCATCGGGATGCTGATCTTCGCCGTATCGGGTTCATAGACTAGATGATCGACTATGGGTTGGAAGCGGCGATTGACCAATGCCATTCTGTTCGCGCGGCGGTGCTTACCAGATCACTTTCAAAGCAAACTGAACCTGTCTCGAAGTGGTTGCGGTAGTGTCCAGCAGACCCGGGGTCAGCCCTCCGGTACTTCCGTCCCCATTAAATACCTGACTGTTGGCTGTCGGCGGATTGAAATTGGTGTGATTGAGAATGTTGAAAACTTCCACGCGGAACTGGACGTTAAATTGTTCGGAAATTCGCCTCACGTAGTTGTTCTTGAACAGAGACATATCCAAGTTGACGAGCCCCGGACCCACGATGCTGTTGCGCCTGGCAGTACCCAGAAGGTTCGCACAGGTGTTGGGAACCGAGGCGCCGCTGAACGGGACGCATAAAGCAGCAATATCCGGGGCTTGAAGCGGAAGCGCAAAGCAGTTCAAGTTAAGGTAATTCAGGCCACCATGAACTGGGTTGCACCCGCGCACGATGTCTGGAAAGCTGAACGAGTCAGTGCTATTCATTCCGAGCGGATCTGGCGCGATAGTGACGGTAAATGGCACGCCAGTGTTTGCCTCGAAGATCCCGCCGTATTCCCAACCATCTGCGGCCCAGCCCAAGATTCCAGGAAGATCTTTCGGACTTGGAATCTCCCACGTGTAGCTGAACACTACGTTGTGAGTCTGATTGAAGTCCGAAGGTCCGCGCCGAAGCCGGGGGTCGAAGAAGAACATGCTGGACAGTCCATTGCGAAATTGATCGCCATCGGTCGAGCCTGATGCGCTATCAATTGTTCTCCCCCAAGTGTAAGAGACCTGGCCCGAGAGGCCGTGCGTCAGTCGTTTCTGCACCTGGACTTCGAGGGCATGATAAATGCCGTCAGAATTCCAAAACGTTCCGGGCACGCGACCAAAATTGGGGTTGAGTGTGGGCTGGAGGGTCTGGGGCCAGAGGTATCCTTCCGGAGTTTTGGTCATGGGCAGCACGATCGAGGAATCGTCCGTCTGCATGAGGTTATGTATCGAACGCGAACCAACGTACGCGATCATCCCGGTGGTGTTGGAAGCAATCGCGCGCTGGATATTCAGGTTCCATTGCATGACATAATTGCGCTTCGGGTGTTGATCGATGTAGGCCGCGCGCTGCGCCGTTCCACTGGCCGAGAGGGTTGTATACGCCGCCTGCTGGGACCCGGTAAAAGACGCAAAGGGACCAAAGGATCCGACTGGGACCGAGCCATTCACCGAGGCGTAAAAAGGCACTGTTCCGTCAACCGTGTGCCGCAGGTTTGCCGGAAGAGCCAGGACATCGAACATTCCGAAGCCGCCGCGGACGGCGGTTTTGGCGTTGCCAAAGGGATCCCAGGCGAACCCGATGCGGGGTTCAAAATTACGCAACGTAGGATTCGTGAACAGAGGCGAACGCACGATCACAGTAGGGTCAGTCAGATGTTGCAGGCTCGCGAGATGTCCGTGCGTTTCCGAGGGCACGGTCGCCATTTCATAGCGCAACCCCAGGTTGAGCGTCAGTGTAGGGAGCAGGTGCATATCGTCCTGGAGGTAGGCGCCAAAGATCGTTTCTCGCATCCTTCTCCGCGCCACGATGCCCGGCGCGTCGCCGATGAGGGTCATGAGGTCGGGGGGATTACTGTATCCGTTGTTGGTGAGAAAGTCCGCAAGAGAACTGAATTCGAAGTCTCCACCCGGTTGCGAAGGCGTGGTCTGGTTGTCGATGATCCGCTCCACGTTCCCGCCGAATTTCAGGCTGTGCTTGCCTTTGGTCAAAAACACGTTGTCGTAGATTTGCCATGAATTCCAGTTGTACTCCGCTGGTGTTTGAGTACTCTGTCCTCCGGTAAAAAACGTCAGCCCCGGTACACCGATGAATCCTACCGTATCTCCCGGCACATATCCCAAACTGGTGTCCGCCGCGAGCGGATTGATGGCCTTGCTGCCGGAGGGCGCGGCCGCATATTCGCGGTGATACCCCAGACGGATAGAGTTCATCAGTGATGAGCGGAAGACGTGGTTCTCTTCCAGACTAACCAACTGCCGCCTGGTTTTAGTGAAGATCAGTTTGTTGTTAAATTCGTCGTTCTGCGAAGACGGGGAATTATCGTACATGTAGCTGCCTGCCAAGCTGTCTATGTTCGAGAATCTATGGTCCACCCGGGTCGTGAAGTAGTTTTCGGTGGTGATTTGGGAACCAGAAAAGGCGTAGATCCCCGTGTCACCACTCGTTCCCTGGTTCGGCAGCGGATAGAACGCCAGATATGGCAGGACTGCCGTGTCGATGTGCGTCGTCGGGTCAGGATTAGGGGCGGCACCTGGCTGGCCTTTGGCCGGAAGCGGTTGTCCATTCACAACAGCAACCGTTGGTTGCCCAGTAACTGGATCGATCCCGCGGGCGGCCGGCGAAGGCACGTTGTCGACCATGCTCAAACCCAGCGCCTGGCGCAGTCCTTCGTAGTCAGCGAAAAAGAAGGTCTTGTCTTTCTTGATGGGACCGCCCGCCGCCACTCCGAACTGGTTTCGTCGAAAAGGGGCAATGGTGGGCCCGTCAAAGTAATTGCGCGCATCGAGTGCACTATTGCGCAAGAACTCATAAGCGCTGCCGTGAAAGTGATTTGTCCCGGTGCGAGTGATAGCGCTGATCACGCCGCCCGATGTCCGGCCGTACTCGGCGCCTTGGTTGATGGTCAAAACGGAAAATTCGGAGACCGCGTCCACGCCCAGGTTGCCCCCGAGGACGCTGCCCGGAGCCTGATTGGTGTAGTCGTTAATGCTGATCCCATCCAGAAGATAGTTGTTCTGCTGGGGGCGTCCGCCGCTGACCGACAACTCGACCCCATATCCACGGCCGAGACGGTCTGTGCTGGAAACCGGCGCCATCGCCCGGATGGCGGAGACACCGGGCTGAAGAGTCGCGAGATCGGTCCACGATCGAGCATTCAGCGGTAGTTCGACAATCGTTTTTGAATCCGTGGAACTACTGATCGACGACGACTCTAGCTGTAAATCAGCTGGCTGATCACTCACCTCGATCGTTTCATTGATAGCACCCACCCTCATTTCGATATTGGAAACCATCTGAGAACCTACCGTCAGAACGATACCGTTCCGGACGGCGGTTTCGAAGCCAGCCGCCGAGACTTTCTGTTGATAGTTCCCAGGCAGCAGGTTGGGTAGGCTGTAGAGGCCTTGAGCATTGGTTGTGACCGAAGTGGTCACGCCCGTCGCCAGATTGGTCAAAGTCACGGTGGCCTTGGCAACCAGCGCGCCGGATTTGTCGCTGATGGTCCCGGAGATGGTCCCGCCGACCACCTGTCCAAGTACAGGGTGGGAGCACAGAATGGTTAGCAGCAAAGCCACTGCTACTGCCAAATAACCAAGAATGTTCCGCAGACTGGGCGGAAACAACATCACTGCCTCCTAGCGGACTGGACAGAATAATGCGGAGTGTGGACGGAATGATATCGCCGAGAAAAGCCGCACCGAAACCTACACATGTGAAACCGACATGGCGACAAACTCAGTGAACCCACGTATTCGCTTCATCGCAGGGGCATACTTATGCGCGGGTGCATATTTAACCTGCTGAGGCTATATTGTCAAATAATAATGCGATATAGAAGCGATTGTTTTTCAATATAGCTGGCGATACTATCTGCTCCGGCGATTCGCGAGATTCCTTCAAACGAGTCGAAACCTCAGCTCCCCCAATTTCTCCACGCTGCAAGCAATCTTGTCGCCGGCTTTGAGCCATACCTGCTTGTCCTTCGAATGGCCAAGAATCACGCCTTCAGGAGTGCCCGTGAAAATGATGTCGCCTGCTCTCAAAGTAATGTGCCGGGAAATGTAGCTGACAATGTGAGCGGTGTTGAAGATGAAGTCGTCGGTGCTGGATGATTGTCGCGTCTCGCCGTTCACCCGGCATTCGATCTTCAAGTTGTCCGGAGCGACTTGATCGGCGGTGACCAGATAAGGACCCAACGGGGCAAATTGGTCTAGCGTCTTGCCAACTAACCATTGGCCGCCCCTGTCGAACTGCAAATCGCGCGCGCTTAAATCGTTGCCTACGCAATAGCCCGCCACGTGGGAGATCGCATCGGCCTCGCTGACGTTGCTGGCGTTCTTTCCCATCACGATGACCAGTTCGGTTTCATAATCAAATTTGTTGGCAAGTTCGATGGGGAGCTGGATGTCGTGGTTGTGACCACTCAGAGAATTGTTGAACTTGCTAAAAAGCACAGGCTGTTGCGGAATGGGCAAATTGACTTCCTTAGCATGACGCCGGTAGTTGAGTCCCACGCAGACAATCTTTTCAGGACGGGTCACCACTGGCCCATACGTGATGCTCTCTTCGTCGACAAATGCCTCCGCGGCGAAATTCGATTGGAGAGCGGCGGCCACCAATGAATTGAGGCTAGGACCGTCTTCATTCTGAAGCAGATCATCCACGGTCGCGGGTGCGTGCATATCTAACACCGCGGCTGCCTTGGTCGCATCCAGAATTCCTTGTTGAGTCTTGATCCCGAGGCGGAATTCGCGGTCGACTCGCATTGTCAACAACGTCAGCCCACGTGCCATTCCGTGCGCACGCCCCGTTCGTTTCGACGTGGTCCCGCCTCTTGAGGCGGCGTCAACAGCCTGTGCGTCTTCCAAGAGATTCTTACGATTCTGGTCCATAACAAGTCTTCCCCAGTAGTCGAACCCCTTCGAGTTATCGCGAACGTTATCGCGAATCTGTCTCGAAGGCCCGCGCTTGCTTCAAGCTGGCAAACTCTTCCCCTTCGTCTCTTCGCCAAAAGGCAAGAGAGCAATCCCAACTATGAAAGCCAGAGCGGTGAGAGCGACAGGCGTACCCATGGTTTGAAAATGGCGAATCCCCGCACCGACCAAGAAAGTAAAACCTGCCGCTGCAAAGCGTCCGACATTCGTGATAAAAGCAAATGCGCTGGCGCGGCACTCTGTTCCATATTGTTCGGGGAGCCAGAATGAGTAAACCGCAAAATTTGCTCCGCCCAACCCAAGCAGAACAGCGCACAGCATGAACCAGCCGACTGCGTCGGTCTGCAAGTAAAACACACGGCCGAATGCCAACCAGATCGATCCGAGCATAATGCCGTAAAAAATCCCCAGAGTGGCTCGACGACCCAACCGCTCGCCAAGCAAGGACACGATGAGAGCGCCGACCGCGGTCGCTACTCCCAGCAATGCCGTTGAGTAAGAGGCGAGTTTTGCCGCCTCCATGGCGTTGTGACCCGTCCTCGTAGCGATGTCGGTCATGGCTGCCGGCACATACACTGCTGCCGCCCACAAACCTATCAGGGAGACGATCAGGTACATCGAATTAAGAATGGTGCGTCGGCGATACCGCGGCGAAAAAAGTTCCAGGAACGCATGGTGCATTTTCCATTGCTCGCCGAGGTCTTCCACTTTGCTCGCCCACCGTTCCGGCTCCCGGACCTTATTGCGAATGAAACCAACCAGGATTGCGGGAAGGCCGCCGACGACAAACATGTATCTCCACCCAAAGCGGCTACCAATAAAGTAGTTTGCGGCGGCGGCCAGAAAAAACCCGACGTAATATCCGGTATGCATCCAAGCACCGCCTTTGGTTCGACATTCCTCGGGCCACTCTTCGGCAACCAGAGCCGCCCCAACCGACCATTCTCCGCCGATGCCCACGCCGGCCAGGAAACGCAGGATCGCGAGGCTCCATAGTCCGGTTGCAAATGCGGACGACAGAGTGAAGAATGAAAACCAAGCAATACTAAACATCATCGTTCGAACTCGTCCGAACCGGTCAGCAATCGGACCCCAAATCAGTGCAGTGCCCCAGCCAATCATGAACAGGGCGAACAGAAGTCCACCGTAATACCCAACATTGGCAGGGGTAGCCGCGATTCCAGACTTGGGCAATAGATCGCGCAAGGCTGGAACTAGGACTAAGGAGTAGATGAAAGAGTCCATTCCGTCCATGGTCCATCCTGCCCATGCTGCCCAAAAGCTGCGTACTTGATTGCGGTTTAGCCGGGGCATGGTTCGGGCCATGTCGCCTGAGAGATTCTCTACCACGCTTCCCTTTTCGGCCATTTGACGAAGACTTTCTGAGTTTGCACTCAGTTGCGTTGGGGTCGATTGCTCAATACTTCTTTGGGCAGCTGACGAGGATATCTCAAAGGGTTTCGTTTGTCTTTTTCTGAGATTCGCACCTTTAGTATGCGGCGCTGTTGACAGGACTTGTGGTCTTGTATACGGTGACGCTTCGTGTCGTCTCAGGAGCCTTTCTAAATGCAAGACTCGAGCAAACTCGCCGTAAGGATTGAACGTGCCGGAGATGTTCTCACCTTCACTCTGGACAATGTTGAGCATGGCAACGAGATTACCGGAGCGATGTTCGACGCGATGCTTTCGGAGCTTCAGCGCGACGCATCTCGTCCCGAGGCACGGGTATTACGCATCCGCGCGCTAGGTAAAGTCTTCTGTACTGGCCGCGAACGTGCAGGCCGTGACGTCGAAAGCATACGCCGCGAAGCAGTTCGCCTCATCGAGCTTAAACGTTCGTTGCGAGCCTCATCTCTAATCAGCATTGCTGAAGTGCAGGGCGATGCTTTTGGTTTCGGCTTCGGACTCGCGATCGTATCTGATTTCGCTCTCGTGTCAGAGCAAGCAGCCCTGGGTTTTCCAGAAATGTGTTCCGGCCTTGCTCCCTCCGCGGTCATGGCATACGTTGGCGAATATGCGCTGCCTCGCTTCGCATTTCCGCTTGTGCTTTTCGGCGATCCCATCTCCCCTCAGCTCGCGATGCAAGCTGGCCTCATCTCGCAAGTTTGCCCGGCCCAGCGTTTAACCAGCGACGCCGATGCCCTTGTCGACCGCATTCTGCGGCTCGACCCTTCTGCCGCTCGACGGTGCAAGCAGTTTTTTCAGACGGCCCAGCAGAATGCGTTCGATCAGAATTGCCGCTTAGCTGCTGAAGCCTTGACCGTCGATAGCCTGGCGCGGCTGGCGCAGGCGAAATAAAAATGCCGGCAACCGCCAATGCGGGAGCACGCCTCGATCGGCTTCCGATTTCTTCGTTCCACCGCCGCATCATGTGGCTGATCGGTATTGGAATGTTCTTCGATGGTTTCGACATTTATGTGGCTGCAACCGTTCTGGGTGCAACCCTCAGAAGCGGCTTTTCCACGATGCGGCAGAACGCCGAGTTCGTCTCCGTCACGTTTCTGGGGATGATGTTGGGATCATTCCTGACGGGTTTTCTTGGCGATCGCTACGGCCGACGCTTCACTTATCAGGCGAACCTTGCAATTTTTGGTATTGCTTCCATTGCGGCTGCGTTCGCACCTTCGATGGTGGCGCTGATCTTGCTGCGATTTGTGATGGGAGCAGGCCTGGGCGCGGAGAATGTCGTGGGCTATGCCACGATGACGGAGTTCGTTCCTCCGCAGGCACGGGGGAAATGGCTCGGGCTCATTTCCGTCTTCGTGGTGGCAGGCTTACCGGTCACTGCGCTGCTTGGAACTCTGATTATTCCAAGATTCGGCTGGCGCATCATGTTCCTGATCGGCGGCTTAGGAGCGCTAGCCGTTTGGCATTTGCGAAAATCTCTACCCGAATCACCGCGATGGCTGGAATCGATCGGTCGCCACGGACAGGCGGATGCGATCCTTCGAGCCATCGAAGAAGAAGTGTCGCGTCACCATGCTCCCCTGAAGCCGCCTGCGATTTCTTCTCCGACGATTCAATCGCGCGGCTTGGGCGTGCTGCTTAGCCCTCTGCTGCTTCCGCGCATGATCGTAGGCGCGACCACGCTGATTGTGATCAACACATTGATTTATGGATTCATCACGTGGCTGCCAACTTTTTTTGTGCAGGCCGGACGCAGCATCGCGTCGTCGCTCGCCTACTCGCTGGTTATGTCGCTGGGCGCGCCGGTTGGGTCCGCGATTGGCGCGTCGACCGCGGATTCTTGGGGACGCAAGCCGACGATTCTAGGCGCCTCGGTTCTTAGCATTGTAATCGGCAGCATCTATCCGTTCGTAAGTAATCCTCGCATCTTAGTGGTTGTAGGTTTCCTGTTGACCATCCCGATCTACATTCTGGTCACTCTTCTGTTCGCAATTTATATCCCAGAGCTTTTCCCGACTGAAGTTCGAATGAGGGCGTCAGGAATCTGCAACACCTTCGGCCGGGGCGCGACGATTCTTACGCCGTTTATCGTCGTTGCACTATTCAGGTCTTACCACGTTGGTGGCGTTCTGGCTTTTATGATCGCGCTCCTAATTGTGCAGATCGTTATCGTCCTTATTTGGGGAGTTGAGCCAAGGAAGCGGCGGCTTGAAGAGATCGAGTCAGGGGGATCCGTTATTACCGAGCCGCTCAAAGCGTGATTCGGTAATCCGTAGAGGTAGCCTGTATCTTGAGGGCTTTCAACTCTTCGCATCGAGCGCCGCCTTCACGCGCGCCGGAGTGAAGGGAACCTGGCGCAAACGAGCTCCCGTAGCATCGAAAATTGCGTTGCCGATCGCCGCAGCGGTCACCGTGATCGCAGTCTCTCCTGCTCCCATCGCTTCGACATCGGAGCGATTGATCAGGACGCATTCGATTACGGGTACTTCGATCCCGAGACTCAAGCTGTGATAAGTGTTCCAGTCTATCGAAGTAATCTGGCGATCATCCCACGTCACTTCTTCGCTGACAGCACGACTCATCCCTTGCAGTATGCCGCCCTCGATTTGATTGCGGAGCCCGGCCGGGTTCGAGATCGGACCGCAATCCTGCGCCGCCACAAAACGGTTGGCCTGAACTCGACCTGAGGCGAGATCGATTTCGACCTCGGCGATCAGCGCTGCATAACCATTCTCACCCTCATACGCAACGCAAGCGATGCCGCGTCCGCGTGCGAGCGCGCCGCGTTGCTGCTCGGACTTGGGCGATGGCCGTGCATCCCATCTAGCCGCCTGAGCCGCCGCTTTCACCACTTCGATGAGTCGTGGCTCGCGGAGATGCCGAAGGCGGTATGCGACCGGATCAGCCTTTGCGCACGCGCTGAGCTCGTCCATGAAACATTCGTGCGCAAATGTGTTCTGCAGACGCAGAGGCGAGCGCAGTGGACCGGTAAAGAAAGGCGACTTCACGGTGTGGAAGAGGACGCGCTCACTACGAACATTTCCAGTGCCACCGCACTTGTGGCCGACGCATCCCATTACGTACGACGGCACCGCGTTGCTGCCGTTGTCCAGTTCCCTCACCGGTTTGGAGGCTGGCTGTGGTGTGACGGTGTGGGGCTCAAACCCGGCAAGCGTTCCGGTGATCACGTTGCCCGGGCGGTCATAACCGGGACGGCCGCCGAGCGATACCGCCCATGGCTCGCAATCCCATGCAACAATCGCTCCCGACGAGTCGATGCCGGCACGCTGATCAATCACGCACGCTGATCCGTAGTTTTCGCCCCAAGCCATCTCATCTTCACGCGAGAGTTGCACACGGACCGGTCGGCGAACGGCTTGCGAGAGAAGTGCGGCATCAAACGATACGGTATCGGCGCCGTTGAGCCCGTAACACCCCGAGCCGCGCACGAAGATAACGCGCACATCATCAACCGGCAGCCCCAGCAGCGTGGCCACTCCCTGTCTCGTCGGATATACGGACTGCGTGGACGACCAGACCGTGGCTTTATCGGCTTGCACATCCGCCACGGCGCAAGACGCTCCAATCGATCCGTGCGCCTGGCAGGGATGGCGATAAGTCGCCTTCAAAACGGTTGCGGCCTGGGTCAGCTTTTGGTCCACGTCCTGCGAATCGACCAAGAGCATGTCGCGGGACGGCTGCTTGCGGATGTAATCGTAGAAATCTTGCTGAGCCGGCAGACCGATGCCCGACGTCCAGACGACCTCGAGTTGGGCGGCACCTTCGGCCGCTTGCATCTGTTTTTCGGCCACCACTCCAATGAAATTTTTGCGCACCACAACCTTTACCAAGCCGGGCACTCCACGAACCGAACCTTCATTGACGCTGACTACCGTTGCACCCACCGCGGGCGGCCGAACCACTCGACCGTGCAGCATTCCAGCAAGGTGAACGTTGTGGACGAACTCGACGCGGCCAGTGATCAGATCCCTGATATCCAGGGACGGCAGCGGCTTGCCCAAAACCGTCCACTCGTTCGGCGCCCGGCGCTTCGCCGTGGGGTCGATAGTAAGATTGAGCTTCTTACCCGCGACGAGTTCTCGATAGCTGACACGACGCCCGCCTTTCTCACTGATAAATCCATCGGCAGCCGTCAGTTTGCCAACAGGCACTCCGAAACGTTGGGACGCCATTTTGAGCAGCGCTACGCGCGCGGTGGCGGCCGCTTGGGCCAGTCCACGGTTATTGAAATTTGTCGGCGTCGATTGACTACCGGACGTAGTTCCCTGGTCCGGCGTCAGCGACGTATCGCACTGAATCAGATGCACGCGGTCGATGGGTACGCATAGTTCTTCCGCGACCAGCTGCGTCTGCGCGGTGAACATCCCCTGCCCGAAGTCGCACTTGCCCGTATACCCGGTCACGATGCCGTCTGCACCCACGGCAATCCAGGAATCGAGCTTCGCAGGATCGATATGCGACAAGCGCGTGTCAAATTGGCCCTGGCCCGAGGCGAGTGGTTCGAGCAGAGGCGCCATGCTGAAGCTCACAACCAGAGCGCTGGATCTCGTCAGGAAATCGCGACGCGACAATTTCGTGGTCATGCGCGCCTCGTTTTCGCATATTGTTGAATGGCTTTGAACATGCGCGCGTGAACGAAGCATCGACATAACACGCCAGCCAGTGCCTGCCTGATTTCGTCGTCCTTCGCCTTTGGATTTTTATCGAGAAAGGCTTTCGCGCTGAGGATCACGCCACTCAAACAGAATCCGCATTGTGCCGCTTCTTCGTCGATGAAAGCTTGCTGTATGGGATGCGGCTTTTCGGGGCTGCCCAGGCCTTCCAGGGTTACAATCTCCGCCCGATTCACTCCACCGACGGGTGTGACGCAAGAACGCACTGCGCTCCCGTTCATAATGACGGTACACGCTCCACATTGACCGAGCCCGCAACCGAATTTCGGTCCCCGCAGATGGAGTTCGTCGCTGAGCACATAAAGCAGCGGGGTTTCCGGGTCGACATCAACCGCGTGGACTGCGCCGTTCACCAAAAGAGAAATCCTGCTCATGTACCTCCCGTCCTTTTCGGCCAGCGTAGCATTACAGCTGGTTAGGATGTTGCGAGCACGGCACGAACACGATGCAAACGCTACGAAGGCAAGAAAAATTCAATCGCACCCAACGGTATTTTCGAAAGCGATGAGATGGAAATTCGAAAAGCAGCTACGGCCGGTTCTGTTCGAAAGCATTCGACAAATTGCGGCGTCCACACAGTTCAGGCAACCGTAGCTTGACAAGTGGGTCCCTGGGCCTTGGCAACACGCGTGAGCGTCTCTCTCAACCAGCGTAGGAAATCTTGGCAAGCAGGAGATAGCAGCCGGTCTTTCGTACGTATCAGGTAAAAATCGAGCCACAGCTCGGGTCCATAGATTGGCTCGGCTAAAAGCCTGCCTTGTTTCACCTCATCCATGACCGCGATGCTGGCAACCACGGTTGCCCAATCAGAATTTCGGACGAGTTCAAGTGTGCCTAGCATACCGTCGATCTCCAGAATTCTGCCTGATCCTTTGGAGGCCAGTCGTACCGCTGCGGCCTCGATGACCTGACGCAAACTATGTCTCGGCGACGGAAGAATCAGCTTCAGGTCTTGTAACTCGGCAGAACCGCGGCGGGGACGCCGTCCTTTCTGACGCGTGCCACTGCCGCGTGAAACGAGTACGAGCCGGTCACGAAAAAAGTGAGTCGCTTCCAAGCCGAAATGCACGGGAGGCTTAGTGACAATGGCAACCTGGACCTCTCCAGAGACTACCCAGTCGGTGAGCGTGCCACTGTACGCTTCCGCGAGCCGTACGTCCACATACGGGTGTGCGGTTAAATAATCAGGCAACATCCACGGTAGAACTCCCTTAAATAATGTCGGCGATACGCCTACGTTAATGTCGGTGGCGACATTGCCGGCCATGTCGTGCATCCGTTGCTTGGCAACGCTGACGGTCTTTAGAACGTCGGCGCAGCAGACATAGAAATGTCGGCCTGCGATTGTCGGAGTTACACCCCGAGCCTTTCTATCAAACAATCGGTGAGCCAGCATGCTTTCAAGACGCTGAATGTAGACGCTGAGCCCCGGTTGGGTGCAATGCTCTCGCAGAGCCGCCTTGCTGAAGCTGCCTTCCTCATAGGCTGCCACAAAGCACCGAATCTGCTTGAGATCCAGGGAATCGATGAGGGGACCAAACACCTGCGAAGGCACGGCGGATTCGGTTTTTGGCTGACCGACTCGCTGTTGCGAGCGGGAGCGGGCCTCAGTTGCCATTTGGGTACCCATAATAAAACGGTATGAATAACATCTCAAGATATTAGTGGTCCAAATGCCCAAGCTAGGCTAGGATCACCGCCTGACGGACTAGCGGAGCTCCAGGACCGCGCCGGCAGGCGCCCGTGAAAATCGGCATGCGCCCAACCGGATGCCCAGCGGGGCTTTAAGGCAATAGTTTGGTTGTGGGCTCTCGCATCGATCTGCCTTCAACACCTCTCCGAGGCAGTTGAACGTAGGGAGACATAGCAATGGATATCAGCTTCATAGGCAAACCGCATGAATGGGATCCTCGCCGTGTCTACAGCCAGACTGGAGCGGACTGGCAACACCGTGTCGACTTTGACCGCCTGCGCAAGGAGCGTTTGCTGCGTCTCAAGGAACAGATGAATGCGCGTGACCTGGGCGCCTTGGTTCTCTTTGCCGGCGCCAATATTCGTTACGTCACGGCTTCCTATCAGGGAAACTGGAAATACAACATCAACATCCGCTACGCGGTTGTACCTCACGACGGCGAGCCGTTGCTATTCGAGACCGCAGGATCGGATCTGCACTGCGCCGAAATTGATCTTCCCTGGATGGAAGGCCGCATTAAGCCTGCGATCACCTGGCAATGGGCAGAGGGCGCCGTTCCGGCAATGGCCGGCCGGATGGCGCAGAGTGTGGTTGAGGTTTTGGAGGCTCACGGGCTTCGCAAGGAGCGAGTCGGCATCGACAACTTCGATTGGCCGTCGCTAAAAGCGTTTGAAGAATGCCGCCTCAACATTACCGACGCTTGGCCAGCGGTATCCGCTGCACGCGTCATCAAAACGCGGGACGAGATCGAGTTATTGAAGCAGGCGTCCAGTATCGGCGATGCCGCCATGTGGAGAATCAAGCACGAGTGGCTCAAGCCCGGCGTGAGAGAACGCGAGATCGAAGCTAAAGTGCATGAGTTCATGCTGGAACGGGGTTGCGAGATTATTTATGACATCATTGTGGCATCCGGAGGCAATACCAGCCCGTATCGCCGCTGGGCAACCGAGAAGATCATCCGCCAAGGGGACCTGGTGATCGTGGATATCAACGCGGTGGGCCCATCCGGTTACTTTATTGATTTTGTTCGCTGCTTCAAGTGTGCGGCAAAAATGAATCAGCAGGAGATCGACTTATACCGCGAGGTCTACGATTCCATGTATGCGGGCCTGGATAAATTGCGTCCCGGCAATACTACGGCAGACGTGGCTGCGGCCTTCCCCAAGTACGATGACGACAAATATGGGACGGTCACGTTGCAGCAGTTCGCTCACAGCATCGGCCTGACACTCTATGAAGGCATGTGGATTTCTCGTGCCTATTCGCTGAAATATCCAGCGGAAATTAAAGAAAATATGTACTTCGCGATTGAAACCTTCGCCGGGCATCAGGGTTTGCCCCAAACCACGCGACTGGAAGAAAATGTTCTAGTCTCAGGGAAAGGGCCGGTCGTATTCACACTGATGGAACATATGGAAGAAGCGATGGCGGGTTAACCATGCGGCATCCTGTTGTCGCTGTTTCGGATTCAGTCTTTCCGAACTTGAACCTTGCTCGAGAAGTGCTGTCGAGGGTTGGCGCCGAGTTGCTTTTGGCAGAGAAGGCCACACGCGACGCCATCGTGCAAGTGGCGGGCAATGCCGACGCTCTGCTGGTCACGTATGCCAAGATAACGGCCGAGATGATCGGTCAAATGACGCGTTGCCGAATCATCGCCCGCTTCGGAATCGGGGTTGACAATGTGGACATTGCTGCGGCCACGAATGCGGGCATCGTTGTCACGCGGGTGCCGGACTATTGCATCGACGAGGTCTCCGATCACGCCGTGGCCCTGCTCTTAGCCTTGGTGCGCAAGATACCGTTCGCCAATTCACTTGCCCACGCAGGCCGCTGGGAGATGCCTGCCGTAGTTCCGATTCATCGCTTGCGAGGCAGTGTCCTGGGGTTGGTTGGATTTGGCAGAATTCCGCAGTTAGTTGCACCCAAGGCCAAAGGTTTTAGTCTCAGAGTTATCAGTTACGATCCATTCGTTCCGGAAGAAACCATGAAGCAGGCCGGAGTCGAAAAAGTCGACTTCTCAGAGTTGGTAAAAGTGTCGGACCATATTTCGATCCACACTCCTCTAGGCCCTGAGACCAAGCACCTCTTCAATGCCGATGTGTTTTCTAGAATGAAACCCACGGCGCATCTCATTAACACTGCGCGGGGGCCCATCGTGGATGAAGAAGCGCTTGCCCGGGCGCTTGATCAAGGGCAATTGGCCGGGGCAGCTTTGGACGTCCTGTCTCAGGAACCGCCCTCTAGCTCACCATTGTTGGGCCGCGACAACGTGATTCTGACGCCGCACATGAGTTTCTATTCGGAAGAATCGTTGATCGACCTGCAAAACATAGCGGCCGAGGAAGTTGTGCGCGTCCTCAGTGGGGAGGCGCCTCGTAATCCTGTGAACCCTGAAGCTCTGAAATCGAAGCGCGAACAAAGCGCTACGCTCCATGGGTAAACGCGCTGTTCATTTTGAAGAGGAGGAATTTCGTCATCATGCATTCTAAAAACAAGCCTGTAATGGCTGCCGTGGTGCTTAGCGTTGTGGCAAGTTTTCTTTTCGCCACCTTCGCCCAGGCCGCCCCTGGTCGGTCGGGCTATCACGTCGTAAAAACCATTCCTATCGGCGGAAAAGGCCGATGGGACTATTGCGCCGTAGACAGCGCGGCTCGACGCGTCTACGTCTCGCATGGCAATCACGTGGTTGTGCTGGACGCAGATTCCGGGGCTGTCGTCGGGGACATTCCCGATACTCCGGGGGTCCACGGTATCGCGCTGGCGACCGATCTGGGCCGGGGCTTTATCACCGCCGGCCGAGCCAACACTGTCGTCATCTTTGATCTCAAGACGCTGAAGACCATAGGGACAATCAAGTCAGGGGGCAGAAATCCAGATGCCGTGTATTACGACGCGGGATCGAAACGCGTTTTTGCGTTCAACGGCCAAACCGCCAACGCCGTTGCTATTGACGCCGGAGATGGCAAGGTTGCCGGTATGATTCCGGTGGGTGGCAAGCCAGAGTTTGCCGCCGGTGACGACAAAGGCCATGTGTTTGTGAATATTGAAGACAAGTCGCAGCTTCTTGAAATCGATGCGCAGAAGCTGTCGGTACTCCATCGCTGGCCACTCGCGGGCTGCAAAGAGCCCTCGGGACTGGCTTTTGATCAGAAGAACCGGCGACTATTTTCCGTTTGCGGCAACAAGAAAATGATGGTCGTGAATGCGGACACCGGCAAGGTCGTAGCGACTCCTGACATCGGCGAGGATCCAGATGCCGCGGGCTTCGATCCCTACACGCAACTCGTTTTCAGCTCAAACGGTGAATCGGGAGATCTCAGCGTCATTCACGAAGATTCCCCTGATAAGTACACGGTTGTTGAAAATGTCCCCACCAAGAAATATGCCCGCACCATGGCGATAGACTTCAAGACCCACAACATCTTTCTTCCCATCGCCGAGTTTGAGCCAGTGACTCCCAAAGGAGAAGAGGAACCTCCGATGAAGCCTAACAGTTTCGGCGTGTTACTGGTTGGAAAGTAGCGCCTCTGCAGTCGCAATCATTCGGACTAAGTCACGAAGTGGGATAATGAACGAGGCGTGGCCCCCGTGAAGCAAATCGGTATTGGAATTGTCGGGACGGGTTGGTGTGGAGGCATTCGCGCGGAAACCTGCGCTTCCAGCCCTTACGTGAGCGCTCTCCACCTCGCTGAGATTAGGCCTGAGCGCCTGCGAGAAGTTGCCACCAGAACCAAGCACGCCACCGCGACCGGCGACTACCACGCCCTGCTCGAAAACAGAAATATCGACGCCATGATTATCTCCGCGACGCCGGAGACTACGCATTTTCCGATGGCGAAGGAAAGCCTTCTGGCCGGTAAGCATGTTTTTCTGGAAAAGCCGATGGCGCTTGAGCTTTCCGAAGCCGATGAGTTAATGGATCTTGCTCGGAGCAAGAGACTACTGTTTACCATAGGATATTCTCAGCGCTTCAACCCTAAGTTCGCTTATGTGAAACGGTCAATCGACGACGGAACGATCGGCCAGCCAATCAGCGCTCTGGTAAGTCGGCACATCACCCGTAACCTGGGCAACAAAATCGGCGGCCGCATAAAGCTTTCTCCTGCCGCGATGGAAGCGACTCACGACATCGACTTTGTGCTCTGGTGCTTTGCCCCGCGGAAGCCAGTTCGCGTATACGCTCAGGAAGTTCGCAAAATCATGCAGGCGACGCACGATATTCCTGACTGCGTCTGGATCATCGTCACTCTGGACGACGGGTGTGTTTTTACGATCGGGGCCGGCTGGGTGCTTCCCCCCGCCTATCCGAATTTCTCTTCGACATGGATTGAGATGGTTGGCACTGAAGGTTCGATCATGGTGGACGACACCCATCGCGACGTCAGCGTTAACACGATGAAGAGGGGCATCGAATTCCCTATCTCTACTATGCCCGGAGAAAAGGTCGGCCATGTATATGCGGGCCCCATGGAAGCAGAAACTATTCATTTTCTTGAGTGCGTGGCAAAAGGCCAGCAACCGCTGGTGACGCCGGAGCACGCCCGAATGGTGATGCAGGTCTACCAAGCGTGCAGACAAGTCAGCGGAAGAGGGGCGTCCGGTCGACATCCCCCTGGCCGCGAGCGCTTCTCACCGGCCGGTGTTGCGGCAAGCAAAATCGATCAAGAAAGCCACAGCCGACCGCACCTGAGCGAATGCCGGACGCGACTCACATCTCCGTTGCGGGACGTGTCTTTCCGGGAAACACAACCTCCAAGCCGAGCAAAACCCGTTGGCTGGTCCTTGTATTGATCAGCCTGATGTACATGATCACGTACATGGATCGGACGGGCATCTCAATCGCCGCGCCCGCAATGGCAAAAGAATTTGGGCTCAGCCAGACCGCAGTTGGCATTGTATTCAGCGTTTTTTTATGGGCCTACGCGATAGGACAAATCCCGCTGGGATGGCTTGCAGACCGGTTGGGCCCGCGTTTAGTGCTGCTGATCATCGTTCCCTTCTGGTCTCTCATGACGGCGATGACCGCCATTGCCGCGGGTGTGGCGTCGCTAGTCGGTATACGTTTCGTTTTCGGATTGGCTGAATCGGGAGCCTTCCCCGCTGCCACCCGAGCGATGCAACTCTGGTTCCCCAAAGCGGAACGCGGCATCGTTCACGGCGTCACACATAGTTTCAGCCGATTCGCCGTCGCTATCGTGCCATTCGTTGCTGTGAGGATCATGGTCGCATTCGGGTGGCGTTGGATTTTTTACTTATTCGGAGCGGCGGGCTTTTTATGGTCCGGGGCGTTTTACCTGTTATATCGCAACCTTCCAGAAGAACACCCCAAAGTTAATCGGTCGGAGCTAGCCGAGATACGAGGCAGCAACCCGGACGGCTCAATCAAAGAGATTGACCTACATCAACAGCTTGCGCCACCGTGGAAAATTATTTTCGGCTCGGCCAACATGTGGTACATCGCAGCCGGATATTGCTGTTTCTACTACGGCACCTACTTTTTCATGACGTGGTTTCCCACCTATCTTCTTGAATACCGTCACTTGTCGCTGAAGAGTGTCGGGACGTTGGCATCGCTTCCTCTCTTGGCCGGTATGGTAGGAGACATTGTAGGAGGAAGTCTAACTGACACCGTGTATAGGAAGACTGGCAAGCTCAAGTTCGCCCGCCGCGTCGTAGCTGCACCCGCAATGCTGGCCTCAGGAGCTTGCCTGATTCCCGCAGCTACGGCACACTCGGCGTACACTGCAATTCTTTGTTTGACGGCTTCCCTTTTCTTTCTGGAGTTAGTGATCAGTCCCGCCTGGGCCGTCCCTATGGATGTTGGTGGCGAATACAGCGGTACCGTGTCGGGCGTGATGAATATGGCGGGTAGTTTAGCCGCGTCCATATCTCCAATTGTCTTTGGAGTCTTTGTGCAGAGAGGATCGTGGATCACCCCATTCTTTATTACCGCTGGCGTCCTTCTCACGGGTGCACTGATCTGGACCTTCCTTATTGATCCGGAAAGATCCGTGGTTGAAAAAATGATCGCGTCCGTTTCGGCTTAGATTCCGGCTTCGCCAATCTTCATTTCGGTTTTTCACAAGGGGCGCATGACACACGGCTTAGGCGGGATCGGCGTCCGCGCTTTGAAACAGCGCTATAACCGCGGGCTTGATTACCTTGCCTATCGCATTGCGCGGAAGTGCATCCACCAGGAGAAGCCGCGAAGGCAATTTGTGAGCCGCTAGCAACTCCTTGGCCCAGGCACGAAGAGACGGAAGATCCAAGGCAGCGCCCTCATTTAATACCACGGCCGCAACGACGCGCTCGCCCCACTCTGGATCGGACACGCCAGCGACGGCACACTCGGCAACTGCGGGATGCTTGCGTAATGTTTCCTCAATCTCCAGAGCGGATACCTTGTGTCCCCCCGTCTTGAGGATGTCGATATTCGTTCGACCAAGAATGCGATAAACACCGTTCTCGACGACCGCAGTATCTCCGGTGCGAAACCAGCCATTGCGAAAAGCATCGCGCGTTGCGTCAGGCTTGCCCCAGTATTCCGCAAACACGCTCGGACCCCGGACTTCAATCTCGCCCGGCGTTCCTGGCGCAACCGGCATGCCGTCCTCTCCGACGAGCTGAACCTCGACGGTCGGCAGGGGCATACCAACGCTGCCTGGCACACGCTCGCTCCGTAAAGAGTTCGACAGCGCCATGCCAATCTCCGTCATGCCGTAGCGCTCCAACAGTGTGTGGCCAGTGATTTCCTTCCAGCGCCGGAGCGTACTAACCGGCAGAGCTGCCGAACCGGACACCATCAGACGCACTTTCGCGCATGACTGGCTCAAATGCGCGCGGCGCTCCGGCGAAGCCATCTCCCATGCCTTGATGAGCTTCGCGTAAATAGTCGGCACCGCCATGAATAGAGTTATGTCACTACCGGCGATAGCGTCCCACGTGGCATTCGCGTCGAAGCGCGGCAGCATCTGACACCTGGCGCCCGCCCACAGCGCACAGGAAACAACGTTAATGATTCCGTGCACGTGGTGCAGGGGCAAACACAACACAATGCGATCGCTGACCGACCACTCCCAAGCCTCCACCAGACTCACGATTTGCGCTGCAATGTTGGCATGGGTAGTGACCACGCCCTTCGGCTGGCTGGTTGTGCCGCTGGTGTAGAGAATCATGGCGCGCCGTTCACTGGTGATGTCCGCGGTGATTTCCGGCAGGTCTCCCGGTTGGCGAGCGGCAAGTTCGTCATAAGACAAGGCGCGGCTGCCACGGGCTGCGGCGATTGGCAATAGAAGCGGAGCAGCGGGGGTATCGAAAACCAATGTCGATGCCTGGCTGTCGTCGAGAGAGTATTCCAACTCAGGTCTCGGAGAGTTGAGTGGCAACGGAACGGCAACACCACCTGCCAACCAAATGCCCCACAGTGTCGCCACCCACGGAAATCCGGGGGTCAGCAGAAACGCCACCCGCTCTTCCTGAAGGTCCTCGCGGCCGGCGAACAGGGCCGCCGCAACGCACGACGATGCATCCAGCAAATCGTCGTAAGTGAAGGACCCCTGCGAATCGATCAAAGCAGTGCGCCCGTGGCGCCGCTGGGCTTGACCGATTATCGGAACTCGACTGGCGCGCCTAATCACACGCAGACTTTACGTCGCATCCGCTGCATTGTCCACTTCAGGCGGGCTCTTTCCATTTACGGATGTCGAGGTGAACCATCCGGACCCTGTTGGCAGTCCAGGTCCGGTTGCGATCAGATCCTCAATACCATAGGTTACAACAGCTGTGAGTCACGATGGACAACGGGTCGATTCAATCCATCGCGAGACATCTTCGGCGCCGAAGACCTTTAGCAAAGACGCGATCCAAAGAACTTTCACGCGGCAATGCGTGCCGATGTCAAACTACTCCTCCCGAACCCTCCGGCCTCATGGTGCCGTGATCGGCGAGTTGTCTCGGCGCCAAATGTCCAGTCCCGGGGCTGGCACTTCGTGGGTTATGTCAGGCCAGACTTGGGAGAGCTGTGGGGAGGAACCCGACCGCATGGTCGCCATCAATGTCCGCGCCGCTGACCGTGATGGCGCGCGGGGCGGAACGCTCAGAGATGTTTGCGATGAGTCGCAGCAAGGGAGGGTACCCCCGTCAAGCTTAAGGCTGAGAAAGGCTCGAAACAACCGAGCCCAACGGCGGGCAGAGCGCACTGGACGCTTCCAGCGATCCCATGATCCGCTTCACCATTGCCCAAAATCCCCTTCGCCGCCAGCTTTGCAAGTACTTGAATCTTCGAGTTCGCTAGATTGATCTTCGGGTTGCCCTCATCGATGCCCGCGAGATGGGGACGCTGGTTGACCGGGTACATCGCGAACTCAGTGATAACGATGTGGCGAAGATAGCTGGAACCTATCACGCTTGGCGATGCGACAAAGACGCGGGAACTTACGCCGATCTGCCCGGCTTTTGTAAGGCTGTGAAGCTGGACGAAATCCGCACTCACGTTTACGTGCTCACGCCGGGGCGTTATGTGGGAGCCGAAGAGGTCGAAGACGATGGTGAACCGTTCGAAGAAAAGATGAAACGGCTCGCTGGGACTCTGCGCGGTCAGATCGCCGAAGCTGCGAAGCTCGACGCAGCCATTGCCGCCAGCCTCAAGGAGCTTGGGTATGGCGAATGAGTGGAAAGTGCAGCTCCTTGAGGATTGCATGGCCGCCATCATCGACTACAGAGGGAAAACACCCAAGAAGACATCCTCTGGAATTCCACTGATCACAGCCAAAGTAGTGAAGGCTGGCAGGATCGAACAACCAGACGAGTTTATTGCCGAAGATGATTATGAAGCTTGGATGCGAAGGGGTATTCCGGAATCTGGGGACGTGCTCGTGACGACGGAGGCTCCTTTGGGCGAAGTGGCCCAACTTGGTAATGAACGGGTTGCATTGGCACAACGGCTCATCGCGCTTCGGGGCAAGCCCGGTGTTCTTGACAACACCTTTCTCAAAACGATCCCCATGCGGATGATCGCGATGGGAGGATTCTTCGGTTCCCATTTCACCAGGCGAACTCCGGACGGCATCGAGAGAGGGTTCCCGCGTTCGGCAAACAATTCAATCAGCGCTTCCCGCTGCTGCCGAAGTTCGGAGACCAACCATGCTGCCCGTTTGGGTATCGTGTATTTGATCTGGCCGCCGTTCACTGCGATCGATCCGCCGGCGTTCTCCACAGCGTGCAACACTTCGATAGCCGTCATATCTCCCCTTCCAGCATCGCGTCCTCCGTGGCACCCGCGTCTTCATCAGTCGGAAGGACTGCCTGGAAAATAAGGATTTTCTCGCGGGAAATTGGTCCCTCCGCGAGCTTATCGATCGTCTCGAGCAAGTCGGAGTGTTGGTGAGTGTTGAGAGCGACCAGTGCAGCGGTCCTGGAAAATGAAACTTCTTACGACCAACGCGGTTTCCGATATGACCTCAATTCCCGCGGGCACACTCCGGTATTGGCGGAAGGTCGGGCACGGGCCCTCTTGGGTCAAATTAGAAGGGTCCATCCGGTATGCGGAGGAGTACGTTTTGCGATACATTGAACGCAATCGCCGAACTCCTTCCGTGCGGGCATACATGGAGGAGAAGAATGCTATATAGGCGAGGCAAGACCTGGCACTATGACTTCACGGTTGCAGGTCGGCGCCAGCGCGGGACAACTGGCCAAACGTCGGAGTCGAGAGCCAGAAAGGTCGAATCGAAACTGATCGAAGAAGCAGAACGAAGGGGACCGTCCGCGGTTCTGCGGCGAGCACCTTTGCTTTGTGACTTCGCTCCGAGGTTTCTGGAGTGGGTGGAGCATGCCCGACATCTGGCTCCGAAGTCGCGCCGTTACTACCGCGTGGGGTGGAATCAAATTCGCTCGACGCCGCTGATGAGAATGAATCTCGACCGCATCACCACAGAAGAGTTGGATTCCTTAGCATTGGCGGGTTCGCCGGCTTATGTCAATCAGGCCCTTCGCACACTGCGAAGACTGCTGGGCAAGGCGGCGGAGTGGAAAGTGATTGCAGGGTCGCCGGGTATCAAGCTGATGAAGGAAGTGGGCCGCGAACTGACCATTGACTCGGAAACTGAGGCGAAGTTGCTTGCTGTGGCAAAACAACCAATGAGAGACGTCCTCATCGTGATTCAGGACACTGGGATGCGCCCCGAGGAAGTCTTTCGCATTCGGATTGAGAACATCAACTGGAGCCAGCGGTTGATATTCAACCCGAATGGAAAAACCAAAGCAGCCCGTCGGCATGTACCGATCAGCGAGCGAATGCTGGACCTGTTGATGGTTCGCTGCGCGGACAAACGAGACGGCTGGCTGTTCCCTTCGCGGCGCGCGAAAGGCGGGCACCTGACCACGGTTGCAAAACAGTTCAGGGACGCGCGCAGTGAAGCGCGACTGCCCGGGAACTTGGTGCTATATTGCGCACGTCATACCTTTGGTACCGCGGTGTACGGCGCAACTGGAAATCTGGCGATGGTGATGAACGTCATGGGCCACACGGATGTGCGGACGGCAATGCGATACCAGCATCCGGTGTTGGATTCGGTGCGCGAAGCCATCGATCAGAGGAATCTACGTCACAAACCACGTCACAACGAATTGAGGGTACAGTGAAAAGAGTGGTAAGTGATTGAGAGGATGGAGCCGACGAGCGGACTTGAACCGCTGACCTGCCGATTACGAATCGGCTGCTCTACCAACTGAGCTACGTCGGCCCAACGAGTTACAGACAACTTTTGTTCCAAACGCCCCAAAGTGCCGGATCATCGGCACGTCAAACGGCGGGGAACACGCCGATCTTTCAAAAGAATATCACGTCACCACTCAAAGCGAAGCGGCATTGCCCTAGCCGTTTTCGACCCCAAGCATTTTTCTAAACGCATTCTCAAGAGCTTTCCGAGCCGCCGGTATTTTTATACAAATCCGCAATGATCTGCTCTCTTTTCATGAACTCTGGCTTCGCTTAGAATGACAATCCTAAAAACTAGGATTCTATGTTTTCTGATTTTCATGGGAATGCCGAGACGGTTCATCGTTTGCGCGATATGTTGGCGCGCGAGCGCTTTCCGCATGCGGTGGTGCTGGCCGGGGGGCGAGGATCGGGCAAGTACACGCTGGCGCTGATGCTGGCTCAGGCGCTGAATTGCCTGGACCCGGTGAAGACGGGTGGGCTGCCCGATTTTTGCGGGAAGTGTGCGAACTGCACGCGCATTGCGCAAGCGGCGGACCTGGATGCGCGTTTCGCCGAGGCCGTGGAGGCGCGGGAAAACCTGCGCGAGACGGATAAAAAAGAGACGCGGCTCTTTGTGCAGACGCATCCTGACGTTCTGGTGATACCGCCCGATCCTCCGCAGATGATGATCAAGGTCGACCAGGTGCGGCGGGTGATTGAGACGATTTATTACCGACCGGCGGAGGGCAAGGAACGGGTCTACATTTTCACCGACTCGGCGTTCATGAAAGAGGCGGCGAATTCGCTGCTCAAGGTGCTGGAAGAGCCGCCGGACTTCGCGACGATTTTTCTGCTGACGGAAAATCCCGGGGAGTTGCTGCCGACGATTCGTTCGCGGTCGATGGTGTTTCAGTTGGGAGCATTGCCGGCGGAGGAGATTGAGTTGTATCTGGCGAAGCATCGTCCGGAGTGGAAGGCGGCAGAGCGGGCGCTGGTAGCGCGGCTTTGCGAAGGCGCCGTGGGACGGGCGCGCAGCTTCGACCTGGCGGCGTATGTGGCAGCGCGCGGGCATGCGCTGGCGATTTTGAAATCCGCGCTGGCGGGCGGAGAACATACCGAATTGTTCAAAGTTACCGAGACGTACCGTCCGGGCGCGGAGGGGCGCGAGAAAACCGAGGCATTGATTCGCACGCTGTATTCGTTGTTGCGCGATCTGGCGTCGATCGAGGCGGGTGCGCCGGATTTGGTGCGGAACACGGATATTGCGTCGGAGTTGAAGCGGTTGGCGGAGTCCGCGGATTTCGAATGGATCACGGCGGCATCCGACCGGTTGGCAGAGGTGGAGCGCGGGATGCGGCGGAATTTGTTGCGGTCGTTGTCGCTGGATGCGTTCGCAGCGGCGTTGGAGAAGGCGTAGGACATTTCGCAAGTTTTTCGTAAGAACTTCAGGGGCCCTCTGGGACTCGGTTCCGCATTTTCGTACGCTGCCCCTCGTTGAAACGCCGGGCGATTTTCTTTCGCCCCTCCAGGGCTGGATCTGCGGCGGTTATCGCTCCCACGGCTTGCGCCGTGGGCTGCATTCTTTCGCCGTTTCGCGGCTGGCTTCGGTTCGTGGCGTGATTCGACGGGCAGTACCTAGGAATACGGGCGAGAGTAACCAAGCGGTGATTACTGAGGATTGCGAGAGCAAAGCTAAGAATTATCTAACCTTCACAATTTAAATGAGTTACATCGATTACTCCGATGGTTCTACTCCCTTCGGAGAGATTGTATGGTCGCAGAACTCGCGCCTATAATCGTCATACTCTGGTTCAGAATTCTCCGTCAGGTTGCGGGTGGAAGGTGGAAGGGCAACGTATGTTTGAAGCGCCCTTCGGTGAGGTTTGGGGAAAGGAAAAGCCCGGACTATGCGAAAGCACCTGCAACTCGCACTCATGCTGACGGCCACGACGGCTATCGCGACCTCCTTATGTTCACTTGCGGCGCCCCGGATGTGGGCCGCCGAGAGCGATCATTCCTCTGAGACGATCACCACCACCCAAGAGCACGGACGCAAGGTGTATGTGAACGAAGATGCGCCGGCTCCGAGAGCAGTCACTCCGGCCGCGCCAGCCAAGCGATCTTCGCTGGTGTACTGGAGCAGCAAAGAAAGCCGCTGGAAGCCAGTAGCTACGGCGGGGTCGGCGTCGATGCAAGCGGCGCGCTCGGCCGCGGCCGAGGTCAACGCAGTATTTCGGGCATGACTCGGTGCAATCGGCGAACGCCAAGATCGTGGCGGCCAATGCGCGCGGACATCAGGCGTCGCAGGAAGAGATCGATCAGTCGATTGTGATGGCGGCTGCGCGGCACAATGTGGATCCGAACCTGGTGCGTGCGGTGGTGAAAGTGGAATCGAACTTCAATTCCAACGCGGTTTCGCGCAAGGGCGCGATGGGGCTGATGCAGCTCATGCCTTCGACGGCGCGCTCGCTGAAGGTGAATAATCCCTTTGATCCGGCGCAGAACGTAGACGCCGGCGTGCGGCACTTGAAGCAACTCTTGGAAAACTATGGCGGCGACGTGAAATTGACGCTGGCGGCGTATAACGCGGGTTCGGGAGCGGTGGCGCGGAGTTCTGGCGTGCCACACTTTGCCGAGACCCAGAATTACGTTCGCCGGATTACCAACCTTTACTACGGCGGCTTCGATCTGTCGCCGTCGGGCCCGACCCACGATCCCGTGCGGGTTCAACGAGATGCGCGGGGAGTGTTGTACATCAGCAACACGGATTAAGATTCGAGCATCTGTTTAACCGAGCATCTGCTTAACTTAGAATTCTCTCAGGTACCAAGGCAGTTCAACTGCAAACGGCGGATCGAGACAGTAACGGACCGGCGACTGTGAAAATGAAAACGAGCCAGCGCAGGCGGCGCTGGGGAGCGCTGCTGCTGTTGCTGGCCCTCTCCGGAGTGCCGGCCCATGCCCGCGCGCATCATGGTGAAGCGTGGGCTCGGGACCGCTTTGCCTCTGCCGAACGGATGCGGGAAGCGCTCAACGGACGTCCTCCAGCCGAGCGCACGCGGCGCGACTACCAGCGAGTCCTCAACTCCTATCGCAATGTCTATTACGGGGCGCCTACTTCGACCAAGGCGGACCCGAGCGTGGTGGCTGTCGCGGAGACGCTGGTGGAGATGGGGCGGCGCTTCGACGACGACAAGATCCTGAATGAGGCGATCGCGCAGTACAGATTTTTGCGCAAGGAGTATCCGGGCAGCAGGTATCGCTGCGACGCGCTTTTTACCATCGGCGAGATTTATAAAGACGACCTGAACGATGCGGAGCAGGCGCGCAGCGCTTTCGAGGAGTTCCTGCATCGCTATCCGCAGCAACGCCAGGCGGAAGATGCGAAGCGAGAGATTGCGGCGCTCGATCGCGACGCGGAACGCGGGAAGAAGGCCGAGACGCAGAAGCAGAAACAGAAGAAGCCTGGCAAAGAGGTAGCGGCGGCCAAGAGCAAGAATGCCGAGAGGTCCGCTGGCGATGCAGCCGATTCGGAGGATGACTCGACGGCTGAGGCGAAACCTGCTGAGGCTAAGAGCGGCGAGAACAAGAGCGAGGTGGCTGCGGCGGAGGCGAATGGCGAGCGCGCCGCGCGGGTGACCAGCATCCGGCACTGGTCGACGCCGGATTACACGCGGGTGGCCATCGACCTGGAGAACGAGATCAAGTTCGGCTCGCAGCGCATCTCCAATCCCGACCGAATTTTCTTTGACCTGCGAGGCACGCGGCTGGCGTCGACGCTGGTGGGCAAGAGCTTCGATGTGGATGACGGGTTCCTGAAGAAGATTCGCGTGGCGCAGTTTCAGCCGGGACGCACGCGCGTGGTGCTCGAAGTCGACAATCTTTCGGATTATGAAGCCTTTCTGCTGCCCAATCCCTACCGGCTGATCATCGATATTCACGGCAAAAATAACCGCAAGAACATGCACGCGATGCTGTTGAAAGACAGCGCGGCCATGGCGGATGTGGAAGCTCCGCCGACTGCGGGATCTAGAAGCAATGCGAGCGCCGACGACTTGACGCCGGAAGAGGCGCTGAAGGAAGCCGAGGCGAAAGTAAGAGGAGACTTGCGGGCCGAGGCTGGGAAGGCTCCAGTCACGAGCGAAGATGTGGGCGACGAAACGAAAGTTGCGCCGAAGGACAACGTCGCAGCCGCTAAGACAAGTTCGTCCGCAGCCGTTGCTAAGAAGGACAAGAGCACGACTCCCGCCGTGAAGAAAGTCATGGTCGAGGCTGACGATGATGATGTGGTTGCGCCTCCAAGCCATGCCAAGCGGAAGTCGGCGTCACGTCTGGCATCGAACCGGGCGAGCAACGACGATCTCGATATGCGCGAGGCGAAGCCGACGGCCAGCGGCGACCGGTCGCTGATCCGCGCGCTGGGACTGAAGATTGGCAAAATCGTGATCGATCCCGGCCATGGCGGTCACGATACGGGGACGATTGGCCCGAAGGACTGCAGGAAAAAGATCTGGTGCTGGAAGTGGGACGGCGGCTGGGCAAGCTGCTGCAGACGCGGCTGGGCGCGGAAGTGGTCTACACGCGCAAGAACGATACGTTTATTCCGCTCGAAACGCGGACTGCGATCGCCAACCAGCAGCGCGCCGACCTGTTTATTTCGATTCATGCCAACTCCAGCCACGATCCCGATGCGCGCGGCGTGGAAACCTATTACCTGAACTTCACTTCGTCGCCGGAAGCGCTGGAAGTGGCGGCGCGCGAGAACGCGGTTTCGGAGAAATCGATCTACGAGTTGCGGGATCTGGTCAAGAAGATCGCGCTGAAGGAAAAGATTGAAGAGTCGCGCGAGTTCGCCGGGGACGTGCAGGAGTCGCTGCACAGCGGGCTGGCGGCGAAGAGTCCGGCCATCCGCAACCGCGGAGTGAAGAAGGCGCCGTTCATCGTGCTGATTGGCGCCAACATGCCGTCGATCCTGGCGGAGATTTCGTTTGTCAGCAATCCCACCGACGAGCATCGCCTGGAGACCAGCGAATACCGCCAGCGCATCGCCGAGTCGCTCTACCGCGGAATCGCGAAGTATGTGGACGGATTGAGCGGAGTGAAAGTGGCCAGCAAGCTGGACAAAGCCGCCGGACAATAACTTTCAACTTTGCTTCGCGGAGCGGAGTTATTCGCGAGCGGAGTAAGGCGCGAGGCCGCTTACTGGATCGAGCTGCCGACCTGCGAGAAGACGTTGGAGGCGTTGGAGCCGATCAGGCGCACGGTGCCCACGACGATCACCAGGACCACTGCCAGCATCACAGAGTATTCGGCGATGTCCTGACCTTCTTCATCCGACCAAAGTTTGCGTAAGTTGTAGTTCATGGTTATTCCTCTCCTGTTATGCCCCTGCGCTGCTGAAGACCGCCGACGGCGAAGCGGGTTGGCGTTTATAGTCCGGAAAACTTAGCCCCCAAACTTCACTGTCGTGCGTTACGGCCTGCAGCCCGACCTGATATTCCGACGTGCCTTCGAGCTTTTTCGTCCAGACGACGCGAAACTGAATCCGCCGCTGGCGATAGAAAACTGTAAGCTCGTCGAGCACCTTCAACTGGTGACGCACGGAGCCCAACCGCACTCCGTCAGGAGTTACGTCCAGCGTGTGGACCAGTTCGTCGAAAGCCTTGCCGGCGCTGTCTTTGCCTTTTACGCGCACCGGAAGAACGGCTTTCGTACGACTTCCGCGCCGCTGCTCCACAGTCCCCGACTCCATTGCTATCACCCTGACGTTAGTGTGCAGCAGGAGCCAAGCGGAGAGAATGGCCCCGATGGGTAGCAGGGGAGGCACGAAGGTAACATGATTCCGGGTAAGCTTGAGGCAGAAGGGGTTAGGCGTCCAATTGGGAGCTTAAGTGCGCATTCGGCGAGGGGTTGCAGCGTACGCGGACTGTATTCGCGATTCTACGACGTGACGCCGCCCGCCTGAAACAGTGGCTTCTTTAGTTCCCCGCTGGGTAGCGTTAACCGCAGGAGAGAAGTACTGTTCGCGTTTCCGTGTTAGTGGGGTGGCTGATACTTTGGAGCATTTTTCCAATCGTCAGTAGCCGCTTCGAGCAATTGCTCTGTAGGCCGAGAAGAGCGGAATGTGCGTAGCAACCCGTCCTTAGGGCGATTGGTCGTGTGCGCACTCGCAGTCAACTTGGTCGTCGAAAGCAGAACCGACAGTTCACATTTCGCACGGACCTTCACCTTGCGTGACCTGCTCTTGCGAGACGAAACCTCGGAATTACTTCCTCAGCTAAACGCGGCTCCAAGCGGTAGCACGGTTTTGTTGTCTCCCGCGCCAATTGTCCCAGAAGTCCGACAGAACGAACTCGAACGAGATTACAAACTGAAGCTGAGTCGGCCCTGCAGCATTCCCTCTCTGAATAGTGTTTCGAAGCTGCTCGTTTTCAGTTCTCCCGCGCAAATCAAACGAATATTCTCCAGCAATGACGTCGCTAAGAGATGGTCGCAGTTCCATCGAGTGTTCGGGAACGATGCTGAGTTGCTGACGTTCTCCAGAGTGGCGTTCGACAGCGCAAAGCAGTATGCGTTGGTTCATGTGAGTTCGGGCATATCAGAGGACGGCGGCTCTGGGGAACTCTATCTGCTTACCCGCCTGACTGACCACTGGGTAATAAAACGGGTGTTCCCGACATGGACCACGTAGCATCATCGTTCGTCAGTAGACAAAATCAGCTACACTCATCGAGGCCGTGGTGGGATTCGGAAATGACCTTCACTACGTGGGGCAGTGTAATAGGGTCTGAACCGCCTGAGATTGTGCGGACGCCAGAACGAGTCCATCGGAAGGCTGATATGGAAAAATCCGCCGACCCTGACGACGACAAGATAGCAGGTTAGCAGCGCCGCCCAGCGCGTGCGTTTCAGAAGCATACTCATTTCTGAGATTTTACTCGCACTGTGATACAGCGTAACTATCGAAACCAGCCGCGAACCGTCCCCGGACGAATGCGTCCGGGGCTATGTGTTTGGTTTGTGAAACCTTTCTGCTGGCTCTGTGGTCTAATTAGTAGAGCAGTTCTGCCTGCGGGGCCATTCGATGAGATTTTCCCGGTCTGTCGTTATTCCGTTTACATTGGCTTGTTTTTTGGGGCTCGCCTCGGCGTCGGGCGCTGCGGTCCGGTCGGATGCTCGGGCTGCCGACGCTCACCCTTCCAGCCAGAATTCTTCGAAGGAGAATCCTTCCAAGCCGGTCGCGCTACTGCCGCAGCAATTTGGCGGATGGCAACTGCAAGGTTCTCCGCAGACGAGTGCCGATCCGGCGGCCGCCGACTCTACCAATGCCGCCGTGCTCAAGGAATATGGCTTTACCGACCTGGCTTCGGGCACGTATACGCGCGACGATGGGCGCACGTTGAAGATCCGCGCGGCGCGGTTTGCCGATGCTTCGGGAGCGTTTGGGGCCTACACGTTTTATCTGGAGCCGCAGATGGCGAAAGAACAAATCGGCGATCAGGGCGCGTCACTGGGACAGCGCGTGCTTTTTTACCGCGGCAATGTGCTGGTGGATGCGCAGTTCAGCAGGGAATCGGCAATGGCGGGGGCGGAGTTGCGCGAACTCGCGGGGGCGCTGCCTCGTCCCAACGGAAACGCGGCGAACTTGCCGTCGTTTATCGAGTTCATGCCGCGCCGCGGGTACGTGGCGAATACGCAAAAGTATGTGATGGGTCCGGCTGCGCTGGCTCCGCAGGCGCCTCCGGTGTCGGCGGACCTGGTCGACTTTGGCGCCAGTTCGGAAGTGAGCCTGGGCCGCTACGACACTCCTAGCGGCGAAGCCACGCTGATGCTGATCTCTTATCCAACGCCGCAAATGGCGGCGGAACACTTGCGGCGCATCGACGCCGCGAAACACATGGCGCAACCGCAGGAAGGCGTTTCGAGCATCGAGAATGCGGGCTCGTTCTTCGACAAGCGCACGGGACCGATGATTGTGATTGCGACGGGCCCGGTTTCCGACAGCGATGCGAAATCTTTGCTGGGCATGGTGAACTACGAGGCCAGCGTCACCTGGAACACGCCGAGCGATAACCCGCAGGCGCGCGATCTTTACCTGCTGATTCTCAACACCGTGATCTTGTGCGCGATTGTTGGCGGACTTGCGATTGTGGCGGGCATAGCTTTTGGCGGAATCCGAATTTTGATGAAGCGGTGGTATCCCGAGAAGGTTTTTGACCGCCCCGAACAGATGGAATTCATCTCGCTGCGCCTGACCGAAACGGTGGTGGAGGTGATCTCCCCCAGCGGGCCGGACGGGGACCGTGAGGCTCCGCAAAATCCGGTTTAAGCCAAGTAAGTAGCTTTAAATAGATTGTTTTAGACGCTCCGGTCGTGCCGTTTGTCTCAAATTGCTACACTCGTCGGCTTTGTTAATTGATTTTGTAAACCACTGAAAACAAAGACATTTATTTACTAAAAATCCCTTGACACCCCCGTTTTTAGGCTCATAAGATTTGTTCCAGAAAGTTTTGACGGATTTTAAAGCTCCGTTGGAACTATTCTCCCTTGAAGAAGAGGCCACCCTGTTGCCGGGTGGCCTTTTCGTTTTCGAATTCCAGCGCATGCCATTGGGCTGAGGTTCGCGCGCGAGAGGAGGCCGTATTCACGGAACTCTTCCGAGATGTTTTCGTATCATCTGTTGAACGTTGAAGACTTGCAAATGCGAGATGCAAGTCGCGAAACGGACCGGGGGACGAAAAACATGTTCTGCGATGGATGCGGCACCGAGGTACAGCCGGGGCAGGGATTTTGCAGCAAGTGCGGGAAACAGATCGTGGGCACGATCGCGCCCCGGGCGTTACCGGGAAAAGTGCAGCGGCACGTGCATCTGCTGGCAATTCTGTGGCTGGCCTTCTCCGCACTCAATACTCTGGGCGGGCTGGTGCTGCTGGTTTTGGGCAACGCACTGTTTCCCCATCTCCGCGAGATGAAAGATGTGCCACCGGATGTACCCACGGGTTTCCTGACCGCCCTGTTCACTACGCTCGGATTTATTGTGCTCGCCAAAGCGGCATTTGGATTTCTGGCTGGATGGGGGTTGCTACAGCGCGAAAGTTGGGCGCGCAGCATGGCGCTGATCCTGGCGTTCATTGCGTTGTTCACCAATATTCCGCTGGGCACCGCGATGGGCGTTTACACCATGTGGGTGCTGCTATCAGCCTCGTCGGACCAAGAGTATGAAGCGCTGGTGAAGGCGCGGGCGGCGTAGACTTTTCGTTCCGCCCTGTCGTTCTGCCGTATCAGCGGGATGAAAATTCCTGTTTGAGTTGATGACGCGTGCGTGCAGGCATTGCGTGGGAAGAAAATTGGGCTGTTTCCGGTCGAGCGAAGGATTCTCGCAGGCCATCTCTTCAGAAGAGCGTCCCCGCCTGATTCTGCTCCTATTCGGCGGCATCCCTAACAGCCCATGAAAATGAGGCAAGTCCTGATTGCAGGCTAGCAGCGATGGGGCTCGAGGCATAGTTACGGAGGGAGTGGGGCCGAGCGCGGGAACAAAACGGCTCTCAGCAGAGCACGAAGTTCGTTTCACGAAGCTTACAAGAGCGAACAGGTTATGTGGGGAGAGCGATGCTCGCCTTGCTTAAACCGTCAGCCTGCCAGGAGCTCAACACACCCTCATCTTTCGCCGCACCAACTCTACAATGCGCTGATGCGTCTGCCCGGGCGTGCCGCGAGCATCCACTACTGCAATCCGCCCCGGCTCCCGCTTCGCAATTGCAAGATAGCCTTCGTGCACGCGCGTAAAAAATGCACGCGTCTCCTGCTCGAACCGGTTCTCGTCATGGCCTCGGCTTGAATTTTTCGCATCGCGTTTATTCCGCTGGCGCGCCCGATGGACGCTGGCCGCCGCGTCCGAATCCAGCAGGATGGTCAAATCCGGCTGCAGATTCCCGCACAGCACCCGATGCAACTCCCGCACCGCGTCGCTCCCCAGCCTGCGCCCGTAGCCCTGATACGCTTCCGAAGAATCGGTGAAGCGGTCGCTGAGCACGATGCTCCCTTGCGCCAGCGCCGGCTCGATCACTTCAGCAATATGCTGCGCCCGCGACGCGAACATCAGCGCCATCTCCGCCAGCGGTGAAAGCCCCGCTGTCGCCGAGTCCAGCAACACCTTGCGAATTTTCTCTCCCGTCAGCGTTCCGCCCGGCTCGCGCGTCTCCACCACTTTGTGCCCTGCCGCGCGCACCACCGCAGCCAGCTTCCGCAGCTGCGTGCTCTTGCCCGTGCCATCAAGCCCTTCGAATGTAATGAACTTTCCGCGTCGCGACATCCAGCGAAATCATACAGCGTCGAACTCTACCAGTGTGGTAGCCTTTGCTTATTTTGCCTGTGTGGGACCGGGTCTCTGACCCGGTCAGGCGGCGGTCAGGCGGTGCACAGCAGCGCAGCCTGTGGTAGTCTTTGCACGCGAAAATGCCCATCCACTCATGAAACTATCCATTCTCTCGAATCCTCACTCTATTCTTTCTATCCTTCCAGCCTCCGCCCAAACCTCCATTCTCGGCTTCACTCCCACTCACTGCCGCACACGAAGCCGAAATCGAATCCAAATTCAAGTCCATCCCCACTCCCGACGAAGAACGCCGCCAGCACCGCGTCTTCACCGCCGAGCCCCATGTCGCCGGATCCAAGCGCAACAACGAACTCGCCGACTACATCGCCGCCGAATGGCGTAAGCAGGGCCTCGACGACGTCATCATCCGCCGCTACGACGTTTACGGCACCAATCCCAAGTCGGCCTCGCTCGAAATGATCGCTCCAGTCCACTATCAAGCCACGCTCCGCGAAGCTCCGCTGGATGCCGATCCCGACTCGAAAAATCCCGCCATCAGCGGCGCATGGCTCGGCATGTCCATCTCCGGCGACGTGACCGCGCCCGTCGTCTACGCCCACAGCGGCAATCCCGAAGACTACGATCTGCTGCGCCAGAACGGCATCAGCGTCAAAAATAAAATCGTCCTCGTGCGCTATTCCAATCCTTACAGCTATCGCGGATTCAAAGCGCTCACCGCCCAGCGCGAAGGCGCGGCCGCAATTTTGATTTACAGCGATCCCGCCGAAGACGGATACAAGAAAGGTACAGTCGATCCCGACGGCCCCTGGGGCCCGGAATATCACATCCAGCGCGGCGCCATCACTTACGACTTCATTGTCCCCGGCGACCCGCAAACGCCGGGCTGGGCGTCGGTTCCCGGCGCAAAGCGCATTCCGATCGAGCAGGCCGAGTCCGCGCCCAAAATCATGGCACTCCCGCTTTCGTGGCACGACGCGAAACCCTTACTCGAAAATATGGACGGGCCTCCCGCTCCAGAAAGTTGGCAAGGCGGACTGCCCATCACCTATCGCCTTGGCGGCGACCGTGTGAAAGTCCATCTCAAAATCGAAATGGACAACGGCACTCCAGCCCTACTACGTGGTCGAAGGCCGCATTCGTGGCGCCGAACTCCCCGACGAATGGATCGTGCTCGGCAATCATCGCGACGCTTGGGTCTTCGGCGGCGTCGATCCCTCCAGCGGCACCGCCTCCATGATGGAACTCACGCGCTCGCTCGGCGCGATGGCGAAGCAAGGCATGCGTCCCCGCCGCACCATCGTGGTCTGCAGTTGGGACGGAGAAGAAGTCGGCCTCACCGGTTCCACCGAATGGGGCGAGCAATTCGCCGACGACCTCCGCGCCAAGGCCGTCGCCTACATTAACGTAGACGAAGCCACTTCGGGCCCCAACTTTCACGGCCAAGCCGTGGCGTCGCTGGCGCCGATGCTCGAAGAAACCACGCGCGCGCTGCAGGATCCATCCGGCAAAAGCCTCTACGCCGCGTGGGAAGAAACCATCGCGCGCGAGAAGAAAGCCGGAGCCCAATACGGCCCGTTCAGCTCCGGGGTCGCCAACGCAACTCTCGCCGACACTCGCATCGGCAGCGGCAGCGACCACACCGTCTTTCTAAACTTCATTGGCATGCCCGTCATCGGCCTGGGATTCGAAGGCGACTACGGCGTCTACCACTCCGGCTATGACGATTTCTACTGGATGAACCATTTCGGCGACCCCGGCTACAAATACCACACGCTGATGTCGCAACTCTGGGGCGTAACCGCGCTTCGTCTCGCCAATGCCGATCTGCTCCCCTTCGATTTTGCGACTTACGCCGCCAACATCCGCCAGTTCGTGCAAGAACTCGCAACCAAAAATAAATCTGTAATCGTGAGCGAAGCGCGGGCTCCGCGGAGCGAAGCGCGCGCGCAGTCGAAGGACCCCGTACCTGCTTGCGCTGGCTGCGGCCTATCGGGGAATTTCCACCACGGATTTGTTTCAAACGCTGGAACTGCGCGGGCGCGATCAAAGAGCCCGACTCAACTTGACCTGAGCAAAGTAGAACAAGCCATCGACGCCTTCGAAGTCGCCGGGAACAAACTGAACGAATCCCTAAAAATGAAACTCGCCTCCAGCCCCATCGATCCTAAACTCGCCCTCACCCTCAATCACGGCATGATGCAAGTCGAACGCAACTGGCTCAACCCCGACGGCATCCCCGGACGCCCCTGGTTCAAACACACACTCTACGGCGCCCGCTTCACCTATGCCCACCTGGAACTGCCCGGCTTGACCGAAGCCGTCGAAAAGCAGGATTGGCCAACCGCGCAGCAGCAGGCCGAAATCCTGCGGCAGGCTCTTCAGAAAAACACTCAACTCCTCAATCGACTCGCCGACACCCAGCAATAGCATTCTCCTGCTTTCCTTCGTGAACCTTCGCGCCCTTGGAGGTGAGAAGGTTTGAGGTTTTCCTTCGTGAACCTCCGTGCCCCTGGTGGTAAAGAGTCTTCTTCCTTGTATGAAAATCTTTTCACAGTTCCCCGAGCCGCACGTTGGGCGTATGATCCCGACTGCTTGGCATGCGGACTTCAAACGTAGCGCCGCGATCTCAATCTCAACCAGCTAGTTCTCACTAGAATTGCAGGGCGGGTTTCCCTGTTGCTCCTCCTGCCGGGCCCTCTCGAACCTTGATCGTTAAAAATTTTCACGCAAAGAAGAGGAATTGCATTATGAAAAGCAACGCCAAGAGAGTTTGCCTCACAGCACTTTCCACCCTAACCGTTGCTGCGCTATGCATCGCCCCTGCATCCGCCCAGCAAGCGCCTAAAGTCATCGGCAACGCCGTCGCCAACCAACCCGTTCACTTCGACGTTTCGCGGCCTTTGTCGGAACTCGCCATGGAAGCCCCGAGTGCACAAGGGATTCATCAAACTCACGCGCCGCTTCGCACGAAGCCTCTGCTCTCCAACGGCGCTCTTCACAGCCAAGCTGCGGCCCATGCAATTTCGGCCCCGACCGCGAACATCAGCGCGACCGTCGGACTCGGCTTCGAGGGCGTCAACCAGATTGGCGACTCTCTCTCCTGCCCGCCTCTCTCGGGCTACTACTATGTGCCGCCTGACACCAATGCGGCCGTAGGCGACACTCAGATCGTGCAGTGGGTCAACGTCTGTTATGCCGTATTTGATAAGTCGAGCGGCGCGGTCGTCGCCGGCCCCTTCGCCGGCACGAATTTCTGGAAGGGTTTCGGCGGACCGTGCGAAGCCAACAACGACGGCGATCCTATCATCCAATGGGACAAAGCCAACCACGTCTGGATCGCAGCGCAGAATGTATTCAGCGGACCCTACTACACCTGCGTAGCCGTCTCGCAAACCTCTGACGCTTCCGGCAGCTACTACCGCTACCAGTTCCCTCAGTCCAACGGTTTCCCTGACTATCCTAAGTGGGGATTGAAACCAAATACCTATTACCAGTCGCAGAACCTCTTCGGCGCCGGCTTCCTGGGCGTCAACGTCTGTGCCTATCAGGCCAATCTCATGCGGCAGGGAAATCCCAATGCCAAGCAAGTCTGCATCGCGGATAATTCCAACGGCACGCTCTTCGACGACAGCATGCTGCCCGCTGACGACGACACTCCTTCTGGCCCCAACGACGCTGAAGTTTATCTCGGAGCGATCGACAACTTCCTGCCTGGCGACACCCACGTTTACGAATATGTGTTTTCCGTCGACTTCGGAAAACCCAACAACTCGAAACTCGCCGGAGTCGATGGCAGCATGCCCATCAGCGTGCCCGCGTTCGATCTGGCCTTGTGCGTCAGCGGTGGTTTCCTCACCACCGATTGCGTCCCTCAGCCGACCGCAGGCTCTGACATGCTTGACACGCTTGGCGATCGCCTCATGTATCGCTTGGCTCATTTCAGCAGTCGAGGCACCCAGCATTTCCTCGTGGCGCACAGCGTGAACAACTCCTCGGCCGTCGCCACCACTTGGTACGAATTCCGTTCAAAGGGCCTGGGCACGACCAAGCTATCGCTCTATCAATCCGGCATCACTCCCGATGACGGCGAATACCGCTGGATGGGTTCGGTCGCCATGAATAAGGCCGGAGACATCGCTGTCGGCTACTCCCGATCGAGTGCCGCCGCCGGAGATTACCCGTCAATTTATTACTCCGGTCAAACTGCCGGCGATCCGTTAGGAACCACTGAGGCCGAAGCCGTCATTAAGCAAGGCGGAGGCTCGCAGATGAATTCCTACGACCGCTGGGGCGATTACTCCAGCATGGCGCTCGACGGCAGCAACTCCTGCACGTTCTGGTATTCCACCGAGTTCTATCCAGTGGACGGTTCCTTTGCCTGGAACACCTGGGTAGCCTCGCTGAACTTCCCCAACTGCCACTAAGACACGTGGGGACGGACGCATTCGTCCGTCCCCAATTTTAAAAATAACCTTCGCGGATTTGATTTACACGCAGCCCCGGACGCATTCGTCCGGGGCCGCTCTTAATTGAAGCCGAGGTGCCCCACCCTTGTCGCGATTTTCAGCGACAGAGCTTGCCCTGAGCGCAGCCGAAGGGTGGGGATTTTGGGGTTCGGACCGCGTCGGCCCGGCACGCGAGAATAACAGAAAAAATTGCCGCGCCTCGAAAGTATCAACTTGTTCCAATGCGCCGGCGCGCCTGTTGCACCATCTCGACCATCACCTTACGAGTCTCTGCCAGACTCCTGACCTCCCGCGGAAATGCGATCCGAGTTCCGCGCATACCGTCAGTGGTCTTCAAGCGCACATGAAAGCCCAGGCGATCGACCGCCGTCATCGTCGCCTGCTGAGACTCAACCTGAGCAAATTCCCGAGCAAGCAGTACGAGCGCATCCTTGTGCTCGGCGTTCATGTGCTGAATGATTTCACTAATTGAGTCGGCCAATGGGTCGGGTCGGCTGCCCAGATATTCGGAGGCAGATACCCAACCCATCACCCCGAAACCCCCAACGTAATAAATGTCCACGACGTCCATGCGGTAAAACGAAAAGTCTTCAAAATCCACCCAATACCGGCTGTTGGCGTGGCGTCCCAGGTAGACCTCTCTCGTCTCTGGAATCTCTAACTCTGGCACGGGCAGTACATTTCCTACTAACGTGACTCTGGATGCTCCCAGCGGATCGCCGCCGGCGTCATCCTGGGTCACGAGCAAGCTGGCGCGGACGTCTGCCTTCAAGTTCTGCGTATGCATTGCCATCGTGCTGATGAGAAAGAGTGGACGACCGTGATCGTCCAGTCCAAAGGGCATCACGGACCCAAAGGGAAACCCCGGCTGCTTGCGCGAATGGGTGGAGAGGCTGCCCACGCGGCTCAAGTGCATCAGGGTCCGTGCACGCTCAGCATACGAAGGCTCGGGGATCGCGGGCAGATCGCTCGCTGCGCCTGTGCCCGCATGTTTTCTCGAGGATGAAGTCACGCATCTCTCACATTATCATTGGCGGTCTCTTTGAGCCTCGCGCTAACAAATTTTTAGTGAACGCGAGACGCCTTGGCCTGAAATTGCGGGTGTTAGGATTGCTTAACGCCCTGATGCAGTCCCGCCTGCCAAATGAATCCGCCTTCTCCACGTTCCCAAACAAGCAATGACGCGATCGGCATCGACTTTGGGACAACTAACAGCTCGATTGCCTTTGCGGGATCCGCAGATGGGGTTCAGCTTGCGAAGTTTCTGAACCTGGGGAGCCTGACTGACGCGTATCGGTCGCTGCTGTATCTTCAGCAAGTGAAGGAAGGCGGCGTGAATACTCTGAAATCGTGGACGGGCCCAGAGGGCATCGAACACTATCTTTCCGCGGACGTGAAGGGGCGGCTGATTCAGTCGCTCAAGTCCTTCCTGAGCAGTCGCACCCTTCACGGCACGGAGGTTTTCGGTCGACGGTACACGCTGGAAGATCTAATTGCCAGGATCCTCAGGGACCTGCGGGAAAAGGCGGAGCATCAGTTCGGGATCAAAATCAGGTCGGCCGTAGTGGGAAGGCCGGTTCATTTTGTAGGAGCTGAAAACCAGGAAGATGACAGTTATGCGGAGGGCCGGCTTCGATCGGCTTTTGATTCAGCTGGCTATGAATCCATAGAGTTCGAAATGGAGCCGGTAGCAGCGGCTCACTACTATGAATCCACGCTCGATCATGACGAACTCATTCTTATTGGGGATTTCGGTGGCGGTACGAGCGACTTCTCATTAGTTCACGTTGGCCCTACCGTGCGTCGAAGAGGCAGAGTCCCGGGCGACATCGTAGGGAACGCTGGAGTCGGCATAGCGGGAGATTCATTTGATGCAAAGATCATTAGGCACCTCGTTTCACCGGCCCTCGGGGCCGGATCGCAGTTGCGCTCGCTGGGCAAGATCCTAACGGTTCCAAACTGGGTTTATATAAGGCTAGAGCGCTGGCATCATCTGTCCCTGTTAAGAGGCAGGGATGTGATGAACATGCTAAGGGGCGTTCACGCGCAGGCGCTTGAACCCGATAAAATCGCAGCGCTCATTCACTTCATAAAAGAAGATCTGGGATTCCACCTGCACCGCGCTGTGCAAAAAGTAAAGTGCGATTTGTCGAAAGACCCAGTGGCCGCATTTCAGTTTTCGGATGGGTTTGTGGATCTGAGAGCGATGGTGGAACAAACATCGTTCGAGGAGTGGATTTCTGAAGAGATTGGACAGATCGCACGATGCGTCGATTCTCTCCTCAGTTCTTCCGGTGTGCTGCCCAAAGACGTCAATATGGTCTTCCTGACGGGGGGCTCTTCATTTGTTCCAGCCGTCAGAAGAATCTTCGAAAGGCGATTTGGAGAGAAGCGAATTCGAGGCGGGAACGAATTTACCTCGGTAGCGCGGGGCTTGGCGCTGAAGGCGATGGATTCGCATGTAGCCCGTCTCGGTTAGAGGGCTGAGCTGTGCCTAAGGCTGAATTCTGCCTGATTGCTCGGGCGGGGATTTTGATTTCAATCCCAAGAATTGGAATTCCTCCGTCCCGCAACCGCCGCATCCTCAGCCGCATAATCCAACTGCGCGGAAGGTGCTTCCGGCGGATTCTCTAACTCCCACGCAATTGTCCGTCGAATCGCTTCCTCACCTTACCGCGCGGCTTTCATCTCGCGCTCCATCACCCGGCGGAGCGCCGCGTTAATCCGTGTCTGATATCGGCGCCCATCCCTCTTGAACCACGCCAGCACATCGGCATCCAGCCGAAGGGTCACGGGCTTCTTGAGTGGTTTGTAAAACTCCATCACCTCGCGCATCGAAACTGCTCCGCGCTTCCTGGCTTCGGCCGACGCCATCAGGCTTATACCCTTCCTCTGCTGCCCGCTCTTCCGCCGCGAGGACGATTTCACTTTGCCGCGCTTTCCGCTTTTCGTAACTCGTGCTTTATGTTTCATATATCTCACTATACTTATACTATTGTACGTACACAACCGTAATAAAAATGTTCCTGCAGGAACATTGTGGAAAACTCCCGGCCGCCGCTCCAACTCCTTCATCCTGCGGCAGTTTCACCCAGCGCTACTCGTCATCCTCCATAAATGCGAAGGCCTCCTGCGGCACCGGATTCTGCCACACCGGCGCGAACGATTGCCGGTGCAGCGGCGTCGGTCCGAACTCGCGCAGCGCCGCCAGGTGTCGCGGCGTGCAGTATCCTTTGTGCGAACCCAATCCATACGCCGGAAACACCTTGTCCCATTCGCGCATCATCCGATCCCGCTCCACCTTCGCCAGAATCGAGGCCGCCGCGATCGAAGCCGAAACCGCGTCCCCATGGATGATCGCCACCTGCGGCTGCTCGCAATCAATGCGCAGCGCATCAATGAGCAAATGATCCGCCGCGGGAGCCAGCCGCGTCACGGCGTCGCGCATGGCCAGCCGCGAGGCATGATAAATATTGATCTGATCGATGCGCGCCACATCCACGGCCGCCACAGCCCACGCGATCGCATGGTCGCGTATGCGCTCCGCCAGCACTTCGCGCCGCTCCGCAGGCAGCAACTTGGAATCGCGCAGACCGCGCACCCGGTAGGCCGGGTCAAGAATCACCGCCGCCGCCACTACGCACCCAAACAGCGAGCCGCGTCCCACTTCATCCACTCCGGCCACCAGCCGCGCTCCGGAGGCCCACGCTTTTTTTTCGTAGCGCAGCGTGCAGCGCAGCTTCTTCAGCAGCCGCAGCTTGGCCGCGGACGGCGAGAGCGTTCGTGCGGACGTTAATTTCATCGCGTCTTCATCACAGAAAGTATTGGCTTGACCCCATCTTCGTCCAGCACAGAAATTCTTGCAAGCCAAGTTTCAACTCACCGACGGTTCCGGAAACCCAAAGCCGAACCTACCCGCCAGTAACCACACCTCCCATTACGCAAGTACATTGCCCGTTAGGACATGTACTGGTAACTTGGCGTCAGTCGCACTCGATCTGAGAGGAAGCCTTGCCGAGCCAAAACAAACCATCGCCGGATGACGGCCTGCTCGCCGGAAAACTCGTGCATCTTGCGCTTCCCGTGCGCTGGAGTTTGATTGGCCAGGAAGGACGCGCGGCCGCGGAAATGGCCTGCACCTACGACGTTCATGCTCAGGGCGCGCGCTTGCTGGGCACGCGCGAGGTCAATGTCGGCGACATGGTAATGGTCGAGCGCGGCCGCAACAAAGCCATTTGCCAGGTGGTATGGGCCGCCGACGCCGCTTCCGCCTTGCGCGGGCAATTCACCGTGCAATGCGTTGAAGGCAAGTCGCCGTGGGACGAAGAGTTGCGCCAGATCCAAGAGCAATACCAGCCTATCGATCTGGAGAGCCTTCAGCCGGGCAAACTGACTCGTTCCTTTAGCGGCCCGCAAACGCCCGCCAACCGCCGCCGCAGGCCGCGCTTCTACGTCGAGGGTCAGGCCCAGGTTATGGACGGCGTGCAGCGGGTTGAAGGCGAACTGCAGCAGATTTCGGAATTCGGAGCTCGCATCGCGTCCACTGAAATCCTGCGTCCCGGCACCGATTGCCGCCTCGCGTTGAACATTTTCGACGTCAGCCTGGCGGTTAAGGCCCAGGTGAAATATATGGTCGACAACCTGGCCATGGGCGTGGAGTTCCACGAGATCCGTCGCGGCGATCGGCCCTTGCTCAGCTACGTCCTAGGCAAACTGCGAAACCGACGGGTCAAGGAATTTGTCGAGGGTCAGGCCTCCGGGCCGCAACTGGCGTCTGCCGTAGGGTAACCCCGAGCGGCGGTTACCTTTACGCCCGCCCTCGCCGGATCTAGCTCGCCAGCCCTTTTCGCAGGCCCCTCCACAGGCACTTCGTTTACAATGTTTGCGGGTTTCTCGGGTCGAGTATGTCTTCCATTGGAAAGGTGAATGCGGCGCTGGCCGCCGCTATACTCTTCCTCCTTCTCAGCAGTTGCTCCGCCTATCTCGCCTTCACCAGCATGGACTCAAGCCAGCAATGGGTCCGCCATACACGCGACGTGCAGAGTGCACTGGCGCAATTTTCCATGGCCACGGCGCGCGCCGGGCGCCTGCGCTCGGAATACATTGACACCGGCGACAACGATCTGCTGCAGCAGCAAGCCCGAGTGGTGAGCGACATCCGAAACGCTGCGGCGGCGATCCAGCTCTTGACCGCCGACAACGTCCAACAGCAAGCCAACTCCCGCAAACTCGCGGAGCTGAAGGAACGTCGCATCGCTCTTCTCGGTCAAGCGATCGACCTTAAGAAGACGGGAAAGTCGACCCCTGCGGCCCAGGCCGCAATCAGCCACCAGAGCCTGGCTGCAGCCGATGAGACCGACCGGATCCTGCAGCACATGTATGACGACGAGGAGCTATTGCTGGCCGAGCGGCAGGCGCGCGCCAGCCGGTCTACCTCGCTGACCGCCGAAATTCTGCTGACCAGCCTCTTTCTGGCGCTGGTGCTGTTTTTTCTGCACCATCGTCTGCTGATGGTTCAAGTGTCGGCCCGCTCGCGAGCCGAACTGGCGCAACGGACGCTCAGCGCCAAATTGTTGACGTTGCAAGACGAAGAGCGCCGAAAATTCGCGCGCGAATTGCACGACTCCGTCGGGCAGCAACTGGCGGCCACCAAGATGGCCCTCTCTACCCTGCAGTCCAAATTGCCCGGGGATCACGTGCTGCAGGATTGCATCAAGCTGCTGGACGATTCCATCTCGGAAACGCGCACCATTTCGCACCTGCTGCACCCTCCCCTGCTCGACGAGGCCGGCCTGAACTCGGCTTCGCGCTGGTTCGTCGAAGGCTTTGGAAAGCGCAGCGGTATCGACGTCAATCTCGACATTCGCGATGGCGCGGGCCGCTTTCCGGAAGCGACCGAACTGGTTCTGTTCCGGGTGCTGCAGGAAAGCCTGACCAATGTGCACCGCCATTCCGGCGCGAAACGAGCCGATGTCAGCCTGCAGACCGCTCGCAACCAGGTCATCTTGCGAGTGCGCGACTACGGCAGCGGCATGCCCGCATCCGTCGCCAAGAGCCTGCGCGAAGACGGTTCCGGCGGCGGCGTTGGACTGGCGGGCATGACCGAGCGCATCCGCGAAATCGGCGGCACCCTCGAAGTGAACTCCAGCGCCGTTGGCACCGAAATCGTCGCACGTGTGCCCATACCTAGAACCGCCGCGCCACAAATTTCTCCGCCCAGAATGCAAGAGGTTAAAGGATGAACCGGAAGATCTTCCCCGCAATTTGGCCCGCAATGATTTGCGCACTTTTTCTCCTGGCCGCCACTGCCTGCTCCAAACAGAATTCGGCGCCTCAAATCATTGTCGAAATTCCGTCCGGCTTCACCGGCGATTTCCTGCTGGAGATGGGAGTGAAAGACGCTCCTCCGCTCGAGAAGCGCGGCGAGGCCTTTCTGGTATCCGTGCCCAGGAGCGGCAAGGTCAGCACCTCAACTCTTCTGACCAATGCCCACGCGACTTTTCACAATTCCAGTGAAGGCGCGGTCTGGGGCTATTCGCACTCGCTCTTCAAGACGGGCGACGGAATTCCAGTGGGCGGCAAGATTGAATTTTTTGTTGGAACCAGAAAAGACTACGACGCGGAGCAGAATAAGAAGAACCATTCCGGAGGAATCGCCCTCCCGGCAGAAGCACCAGTACAGGTTTAGTGCGGGGCCTCAGGCTTCGTAGAACCGGGTAAGCCAGACCCAGTGTAGGTGTTAGTGTGGGACCGGGTCCTCCGACCCGGTCAGGCCGCGCCAGCGACCGTTGCAGCCGCCAGCGGTGCATGAAATGCCAGCCCCACACAGAAACTCTAAGCCTTCTCTGCATCCCGCAAGCGCGCCGCTTTCCCGCGCAGCCCGCGCAGATAGAATAACCGCGCTCGCCGAACTTTCGAAGAGCGCAGCAGTTCGACCTTGTCGACCACCTTGGACTGAACCGGGAAAATGCGCTCCACGCCCTGGCCAAAGCTGATCTTGCGCACGGTGAAGCTGGCCTGCGGCCCGTTGTCGCGCTTGATGACCACGCCTTCGAAGGCCTGCACCCGTTCCTTGTCGCCTTCCTTGATTTTCACGTGAACGCGAACCGTGTCGCCGGGACGGAACGCCGGAATATCCGTGCGTTGCGATTTCGCCAGCAGCTTTTCGATGATTAAGTTTGACATGTCGTTTCTTCCTTCGTTTTAAATCTCGATCAGAATTTTCGGGAGCCTCACACTCAAAGCCTGTCCGCGGCCTTGATGCGGGCCAAAACCTTACTGTCTTCCGCACTCAGTTCCGCGCCTTCCAGCAAATCCGGGCGGTTGCGCAGCGTCTTTTCCAGTGCCCGCTGCCGACGCCAGCGGCGAATTTCTTGGTGGTTGCCGTTCATCAGAACTTCCGGCACCGTCATTCCGCGAAACTCCGCGGGACGCGTGTAGTGCGGATAATCCAGCAATCCGCCCGATCCGCAGGTCGAATCCGCCGCGTCATTTTCCGGAAACTCGCCCGCCTTATCGTGCGCGGTAAACGATTCCTGCCGCGTCGATGCTTCGTTGCCCACTGCTCCCGGCAACAATCGCGTCACCGCTTCGATGATCACCGCCGCGGCCAACTCTCCGCCGCTCAGCACGTAGTCGCCGATCGAAAGCTCGCGGTCCGCGATAAAATCCGCGATGCGTTCATCCACGCCCTCATAGCGACCGCAGATCAATACGATGCGATCGAGCGCGGCCACTTCCGCGGCAACCGCCTGCGTGAAGCGCTGACCCTGCGCGGAAAGCAATATCACCGACTGCCTCACGCGTCCGCCTATGCGGTCCTCGCGCGGGGCCACCTGCAACGTCTCTAAACATTCAAAGATCGGTTCCGGCTTGAGCACCATGCCCTCGCCGCCGCCGAACGGGCGGTCATCCACGGTACGGTGCTTGTCGTGCGTAAACTGCCGCAAGTCGTGGACTTCAATTTTCGCCAGCCCCATCTCGCAGGCCCGGCGGGTAATGCCGTGATCCAGCGGTCCGTGAAAGAAGCCGGGGAAGATCGTCAGAATATCGGCTTTCATCTCGGCGGAACTCGAAACCTTGAAAGCGCAGCTTCACCAGGGCCACTGATCGTTCACTTCTAGGAACCTCTACGATGCGGCTTCTGCTTTCTTTCCTCTCTGCTGCTCCCGCTTTTCTTCCGGCGTCAGCGGAGCATTAATTTCCAGCATGCCTTCCGGAAGATTCACGCGCACCCGGCGCTGCTTTACATCGACCTCTTCCAGGTACGCTTCCGCGAACGGCACTTCGAATTTCTTTCCGGCGGCATTCGCAACCGTCAGCAGCGGCGCTTCCCCGGCTCCGAACTGCACATCTTCAATCCGGCCAATCTCGCGAGAACGATCGAGCACGGTGCAGCCGATCAAATCGCTCACATAATTCCAACCCGCTTCCAACTTCGACCGCTGGGCCACAGGAACCTGCAACTCCGATCCAACCAGAACCTCAGCTTCGGAAATCGAATCTACGCCGCGAAACTTCAGAACCAGCAGGTCCTTGTGCGGCCACAAATCTTCGACTACCAGTTCCCGCCGCGCATCTTCGTCTGACTCTTCGCCTCGGCAGCGCCAACAACTTCATGCCTGCCGCGAATCGGTCCGGAACGTCGCTGTGAACCTGGGCCGCAACTTCCCCGCGCCGCCCTTGCGTCTTGACCACCCGGGCCAGGGTGACGAACTCGCCGCTGGTTTCAACGCTCAACTCGCTTCTACTCGATGATCTCGAGCGTGTAGCGCTGGCGTGCCCGGTGACCGGCAGCGCTCAGCAAAGCCCGAAAGGCACGGGCGGTGCGGCCCTGGCGTCCAATGACTTTGCCTACGTCGCTTTCGGCGACTTCCAGTTCGATCACGCCGTCGTCGAACTTCTCCACAAAAACTTCATCGGGAGTGTCGACCAGCGATTTCGCGATCATCTCAACCAGCGCGCGCACATCTCCAGAAGGCTCAGTCATAGTCGTGTCATTCTCGCGGTGAGGTTCGAATGAAAGTGGTCATCCTTCGCGATTTTCGCGAAGGCGCGGGAATCGGCGGCCGCAAAAAACCTAAGCGGCAGAACCGGCGGCGACCGGAGCGGGAGGCTTGGAGAACAGTTTGTTCACCCGGTCCGACATCTGGGCGCCCTTCGACACCCAGTACTCCACGCGTTCGCGCTTCAGTTCGACGCTGGCGGGATTGGTGCGGGGATTATAAGTCCCGACCACTTCCACCGGACGGCCGTTGCGGGCGCGCTCCTTCTCAATCACCACAATGCGATAGTACGGTTGTTTACGCGCACCACGGCGCGCCAGTCGAATCATTAACACAGGTCTTATATCCTTGTTCCGGAAGAGTCCGGTGAGATCGAGGCAAACTCTTATTATGCCGGAGCTTAGATGGAATGGCAAGCGCCGTCGCGCGGCGAAGGCGGTTGTGAATTGCGATCGCACCCGCCACGACAGCATCTTCTAAAACAGTCGATTGTGACCGCATGAAACAACTGACTCTGAGCGCGGACGAAACCTCGATTTCGCGCGCGTAGGACGGCGCGCGCACGAGGCACAACCTTGAATGCCGCCTTCCGCGACTGGCTGCAACAATACGCCGCGCAGGCAGCTAGGGCTAACGATGCGGATGCCCTAATGCGTCGTCTGCGGCATGTTCGTTCCTCGGGACCTTACAGCCGCGACGAGTGAATCGGCATTAGCCGAGTCACCGACACGCCCGAAAATCCCCATCCTTGCACGCGCAAGGATGGGGCACATAACCTGTCGCGCTTCTCTCGACCGGACAGCCGAGGGTGGCTGTCCCTACACAAATTACGCAACTGCCTTCGTTCTCGGCGCGGTTGCTTGGCCCTTAGCCGCCGGCCGCGCCAGGAACGTCGTCAGCGCGCTGTTGACCTCATCAGCGTGCGTCCAGGCGATGTTGTGCGGGCCATCTTTGATGGTGACGAGTTCGGCGCCGCTGATTAGTTTGGCCGTACGCTGTCCCGAGGAAGCAAAGGGGACGATTCGATCCGAATCGCCTTGAATGACTAGCGTGGGGACGTCGATCTTCGCAACATCCTTCCGGAAATCTTCACCCCAGGTGGGCACGCAGGCCAGGGTGGCCGTAGCCGACGCCGCGGCGGCTACGTTCCAACTCGCCTGCACCGCCTGCTCGCTGACCCGCTTGGCCAGATTCACGTCAGTGTTGTAGAAATTCTTGAAAAAGTCGGTTAAGAACGCGTAACGATCGGCCGCCACCGCTTTCTCAATCCCCTCGAACACGCTGCCGTCCACGCCTTCCGGATTGTCCGCCGCCTTCAGCAGATACGGCGGAACGCCCGAGATGATGACCGCATGGCTGACATCTCTCGATCCAAATCTTCCGATATAGCGCGCCACTTCGCCGCCACCCATGGAGAACCCGACCAGGGCAAAATCGCGCAGTTTCAAGTGGGTAATCAGTTTGTGCAAATCTTCGGCGAACGTGTCGTAGTTATATCCGGAAGTAGGCTGGCTCGATTGCCCAAACCCGCGCCGGTCATAGGCGATGACTCGATACCCGGCAGCCAGCAACACTGGAACTTGTTTTTCCCACGACGAACTGCTCAACGGATATCCATGGATCAGGACGACGGGCTTACCCGCACCGTGGTCTTCGTAATAGAGACTGATCGCGCCGGAATTTTCTTTGCCCACATCAACGTACGGCATAGATCCTCCTTAAATAATTAGGTGGTTGCAAACGCAGCTAGAGGTTAACTGTGAAGATTTTGGGTGTGCTGCAATTCTAGATGGCGCGGAGGATGCCCGAGGATTCGTTTTAGATTGTGAATTTTTACGAGGCACCCCTGCTGCTAAACTCGAATGTCTGGAGGGTAAGCTTGCAAGGAGTCTATATTCTTTCCGCGGTGCGAACGCCCATCGGGAAATTTGGCGGAACGCTGGCTTCGCTGACCGCCGCAGACATGGGCGTGGTGGCCGCGACCGCAGCCATGGAACGGGCCGGCATCGAACCCGCGCAGGTCGAGGAGACCATCTTCGGCAACGCCCGCCAGGCTGGCGGCGGTCCCAACGTGGCTCGGCAAATTTCCGTGCGCAGCGCCGTGCCGCAGGAAGTTCCCGCATACACGGTCAACAAGGCTTGCGCCTCCGGGATGAAGGCGATCGCGCTCGCCTACCAGGCAATTCTGCTGGGCGACTGCCAACTGCATTCTCGCCGGCGGCGCCGAGTCCATGTCGCGCGTTCCTTATTATCTCGACAAAGCGCGCTGGGGATACCGCCTGGGCAATCAGGAATTGGTCGACGGAATGTATCGCGACGGATTTTTCTGTCCGCTGGCGAAAATGGTAATGGGCGAGACCGCCGAGGTGCTGGCCGGGCAATACGAAATTTCCCGCGAGGAACAAGATGAATTCGCGCTGCTCTCGCAAACCCGCGCCGCCCGCGCCATTGCCGCCGGACGCTTCGACGCCGAAATTGTTCCCGTAACCATCGAGGGCAAGAAGGGCGCTACGACCTTCGCCCGCGACGAGCATCCTTTCCCTGACGCGAGCATGGAAAAGCTGGGCAAGCTTGCCACCCGTGTTTTCGGAAACCGGAACCATCACCGCGGGAAATTCTTCCGGCATTACCGACGGCGCGGCTGCGGTGGTCGTGGCCGGGGAACATTTCGTGAAGCAGAATAATCTGAAACCGCTGGCTCGCATCGCGGCGGTCGCCTCAGCCGGAGTGGATCCGCGCACCATGGGCATTGGGCCCGTGCCGGCTCTGCGAAAATTGGAGGAGAAACACAATCTGCGCACTCACGAATTCGGGCTCATCGAATTGAACGAGGCTTTCGCCGCGCAGGTCTTGGCCTGCGACCGCACGTTGAATCTGAATCGCGACCGGCTTAATGTGAACGGCGGCGCCATCGCGCTCGGCCATCCCATCGGCTGCACCGGGACGCGCATTACGGTCACGCTGCTGCACGAGATGCTCAAACGCAATACAAAACGCGGCGTGGCCACGCTGTGCGTAAGCGGCGGCATGGGCATGGCCCTCGCGCTGGAAAATGTTGTTTGAACGCCAACGGTCTGAAAAGCCGTTAACCGCAGAGTGCGCTGAGAATTCGCGAGGATCGCAGAGAAATCGCAATGAATCACGAGCCTCATTTTCGCCTGGCCATTGAGTCCGACGCCGGCACGCTGCTCCGCTTCATGCGCGAGTATTACGCGTTCGACGGACACGGCTTCGAAGAACAGAAAGCGCACGTCGCTCTCCTGGCCCTCCTGCGGGATGAGAACCTCGGCCGGGCCTGGCTCATCCTTGATGGCGGCGGTCCAGTCGGTTATGTGGTCGTCTGCTTCGGCTACAGCCTGGAGTGGCTGGGCCGCGACGCCTTCGTCGACGAACTTTACCTTCTCGAGGAGTATCGCCGCCGCGGCTGGGGACGCAAGACTTTGGAATTCGTCGAACAAGCCGCGCGCTCCGCTGGAGTTCGCACCCTCCATTTGGAAGTCGTGCGCGAGAACACCGCGGCCCTGGAACTTTACCGCAAGATTGGATTCGTCGAGCATCCCAGCACCTTCTTGTCGAAATGGATTGCCCGGGATTTCGCGAAGCCCCAAGGCCGCCACGGTCACTGAACACCCGGAATCCGCTCCAGGCCCTCCGTTTCAGAGCCAGCCTTAAGCCTGCTGCCTGCATCTATTCGCAGTCTTACTTTTCGTTTGTATGCCCCGGCAGGCTTGGTAATATCCGGCCACCGGCGAAAAGCCGAACCACACGTCTGTGAAGACTTCATCCTTATACGCGCTGCTCGCGATCATGGTGCTCGTGATGGCCACGGCCTGCGGCGGCGGTGGCTCCAGCAGCAACCCGCCCCCGCCATCGTCTTCCATCGCTTCCGTCGCAGTTTCGTGCGCACCCTCAGCGGTTGCGGCGCAGGCCACGTCGCAATGCAAAGCGACGGTACAAGGTACGGGAAGTTTTAGCTCCGCGGTGACGTGGTCCGCCGCGTCCGGCAGCATTAACGCGGCCGGAGTCTTCACCGCTCCCGGCGCCGCCGGCTCCGTAACCGTGACCGCAACCAGCGCACAAGATACAACCAAGTCCGGCACCGCCTCCGTGACCGTGCAGTTACAATCTGCCCAAAGCAAGCACATCGTCATGGTGATGGAAGAAAACCAGGGTTATGCAACCGTGGTCGGCAACACAACTGACTGGCCCAATCTCAACAGCCTCATCGCCAACGGCGCTCTGCCCACCAACTACTACGCCAATACTCACCCGTCGATCGGCAACTACTTCATGCTCACCACTGGGCAGATTCTGACCAACGACGACAGCTCCACCACCGTCTGGAACGAAGACAACCTGGCCCGCCGCATGCTCACTGCAGGAGTCTCATTCAAGGTTTACGCCGAAGGCATCACGCAAGGTTACGTCGGCGGCAACACCGGTCTCTACCTTATTCGCCACAATCCCTTCGCCATGCTCTCCGACGTCACCAGCAATGCTCAGGTGGCGAATGCCGTCATCTGGCCGTTCTCCCAGTTCGCCACCGACCTGGCCAGCGATGCGCTCCCGGAATTTTCCTTTATCGTCCCCAACGTCGACGACGATGCTCACAACGGCACTCCGCAGCAGGCCGACACCTGGCTTCAAACCAACGTCGTCGCTCCCTTATCGAATTACTCGGCATTCTCGTCCGCAGGCGACGGAATTCTTATCGTTGACTTTGACGAAGCGCTCGACACTGACACCACCAACGGCGGCGGACATGTCTCTCCAGTTTTCTGGGGACCGAACGTAAAGGCGGGCTACATGCAAACTTCAACCACGCTCTATCAGCACCAGAGCATGCTGCTTACAGTGATGGAAGCGCTCCAGCTAACCAACCCTCCCGGAGCCGCGGCCAGCGCACCGTCCATGGCAGAGTTCTTCGTGCAGAAGTAATCTGGCGGTGGTGGGAAGTTGAAACAACTTCGGCTTTCTACTGCCGAGGGCGATTCCCTTCCATGCCTTCCAGTCGTTCAGTGTGGTCAATCGCTATACGCGCCAGCAAAGCATTCCCTCGGTGAGTGTCACATCGACTCTTCAAGCCTCGAGGTCCGAGCGGCTAACTGCGTCACGCTCTCGGCCAGTTGCGCCATGCGCTTCTCGGTCTCTATTTGCATTCCGGCTAGAAGTTCCACGGAGTGCGTTAGTGCTTCAAGTCGCTGATCGATATTCGTCTTGCCTCCGCGCAGGATATCGATAATACATTATACGGACCGCTACGTAGTGTCGAAGCTTTATATTCGCAATCGTTTCAATCGCTTACGTAACGCTACGTATGAACTGGCGAACTCTTGTGATAAAACACTGGACTATGTCACCCAAGAACCCTGCAGCGGTCACGCTCGGACGAAAAGGTGGGCGGGCCCGCGCTAAGAAGCTCACTGCGGAAGAACGCAGTGATGCCGCCCGCAAAGCCGTCGAGGCCCGCTGGGCAAAGATCGACGCCAGTTTTAAAGAAATGAAGAAGAATCTAGCGAAGCTCGAAGCAGCGCGGAAAAAACGGGCTCCAAACAAATAGCAGCCGGCAAGCCTTTCGAAGTTCATCGGGCTGAAAAGGATTCGGTACGAGCGCCATGACGAATCAGGGCGCTAAATCGCGACGCGCGAATGGCCTGATTCAGATTTGTTTTCCTTCGCACCTTCGTGCTCTTCGTGGTGAACTCTTGTCCTTCGTGCACCTTCGGTGAACGTTGCAAGGGAAAATTCCTGGCACTATACTCGATTCAGTGATTCTCGGGCATTTCCCCGGAGCAACCATGGTTTTATCCGCAGTCATCGTGGACGATGAGCAACTCGCCCGCGACGAACTCGCTTACCTGCTGAAGAACGCCGACGATGTCAATGTCGTCGCCCAGGGCAAGAATGGACTCGAAGCCCTCAACCTGATTAAGGAACACACTCCGGACCTGGTTTTTCTCGACGTGCAAATGCCGGGGCTCGATGGTTTCGGGGTCATCAAGAAGCTGCTCGACAAGAAAATTCCCCTGCCCAAAATCATCTTTGCTACCGCCTTCGATCAGTACGCCGTAAAGGCGTTCGAAGTTAACGCCGTCGACTACTTGCTGAAGCCCTTCGACAAAAAGCGCGTCGCCCAGGCCATCCAGAAAGCGCGAACTAAGCAGGACGCCGACGGATTGCCCTCGGAGAAGATCGAAACCCTGGTGCGCATGATCGAATCGCAGAAGCAGCCTGCCTCCAAGGTTCTGCTCAAGACCGTGGGCCGCATGTTTCTGGTCGATCAGAAAGATATCTGTTACGCCTGGATCGAAGATGGCGTGATTTCCGTCGTCACCGGGGGACCCGTTGGCATGGAAGGACAATCCAACTGCCGCACCCTTGAGGAATTGCTCGACAGTCTAGATACGAATCTCTTTTGGCGCGCGCACCGTTCCTACCTGGTGAACATCAACCGCATCCGCGAAGTCGTTCCCTGGTTCAAAAGCTCGTACCAGCTGCGCATGGATGACAAGAAGCAGACAGAGATTCCAGTCAGCCGCGCTCAAACCAAGCGCCTGCGCGAACTGTTCGGGCTCTAGCGGTTCCGGCGGAGAGCTACTCGGTGCACTATAACCTTCCTTGTACACAACTTGGGACCTTCGCAGGTCTGCGCTCGCAGCGGACGGCGGATGGCCGAATCTTTGAGTTCGTTCCACCACAGCAAACAAATCGTCGATCAGCGAGCCTGAATGCATTTCGTCTTTCCGCCGCAAAAATTACGGAAAGGGCCAGAACGAAGCCCGGAGGACAGCGAGAAACAGAGAGATCTGTCCTCCGGTCGAGGGGGGAGAGCTAAACGGCAAGAGCTTGCAGCGCCGAGCGGTCCCGAATTACCAGTATCGGGCCGTCCAGCCGTATCAATTGTTTCTTCTTCAAATTGCTTAAGAGCCGGGTTACGGTTTCGCGCGACGAGCCGATGCGTTGCGCCATTTCTTCATGAGTCATTGCCGAATGGACGCGAGTCTCGGCGGCTTCCACTCCCTGTGTTGGCGAGTACGACAGCAATAGCCGGGCCAGCTTTCCAGCGGAGGAACGCGTCAGCACCAAGTCGTGAATGTCGCGATAGGCTGATTGATAATCGCGGCTGAGCGACTGTGCCGTGTGCAGTCCAATTTCACTGTAAGCTTGCATCAGATCCAGATATTCGTTGCGATCCACAAAATTCAGAATGCACGGCGTCGCCGTTTCCGCCGTCGACTCGTACCCTGCCCCCGAGATGGATGCGCTCAGTCCCAGTGCCTCTCCTTCCTCCGCCGTCTTGAGAATCAGAATCTTGCCTTCGCGCGAGGTCGTGGAAAGATTCACCTTCCCCGAGCACAGAATGAACATGCCGCGCGGGACTTGCCCTTCGACAAACAGAATGGCCCCTGCCGGAAGCATGCTCTTGTGGCTTATGTCATTGAACGCCTGCAGGGCCGACGGGGAGAGTCCGCAAAAAAATCGCGCCGTGGTTAATTCACAATCCCTGCAGTCGTCAATGTTTTCCTGTCCGTTAGGGGCCATGTCTGTCTCCATTGAAAAAAATCGCTTCTGTTTAGCCGATCGGCACGAGGCAGCGCCCTGACTGAGCCCCCCGAAATGTCGCGAACTGGACAACAGAGCGCGGGCATGCGCGCGCGCGTCAGCATTCAAGCTCTGCCCCGCCGCCAGCAACTCCCACCCCGCACTTGGTTCCTGCTCCTGTTCCCATGCCAGATGACACATGAACAAATACAGAGGATCGATCTCGTCCGGTCGAATCTGCGGACTAGGCTGCACCTCGCTGGGGGGAAGCGGCAATTCGACCAGTGGCTCGCTCCATCCGCAGGTGGCGCGAGAATGATCGTTCCATTGAGGCTTGGGGGCCGGCAAGACGACATCGAGGAACAGGCTCGAAGACACAGAGGCCTTTTGATACTTGCTGGTCAGCAACACTTCTACTCCGTGAAAAGCCGGTGCCCCGGCAATGACTTCTACTTCGAGAACGGTAGTTCCCTGGGGCTAAGGTCGGGAATCAATCTGGGACCGGCCAGAGTCGAAGGACGAAACTGTACAGGGCACTCTTATGGCCAAAAACGGAACCACTTCCCACGCGCGGAACTTCCCTGTTTGGAATAAGTTCCAAAATAGAAACCAACCCCGACCCTGGTCCCACCCTGTGCAATTTCGGCACGTTGCCGATTAGTCGTCGTTTTCCACCGAGCACTTATCCCTCGACCTCAATTTCCCAGCGCGAAACACCTGGCCTCAATCGCCCTCGGCATAATCCTTGCGCGTTATTTTCAGCCGATGCATTTTGGATTGCAGGGTGGTACGTTTCAAACCCAACCGCCGGGCAGCCCCGCTCGGACCCGAGATCATTCCCCGCGTTTCTCGCAGCACCCGAATGATGTGTTCCCGCTCCGCCGCATCCAGGCTCTGATCTCCCCCAGTCGCCGCGCCGCCCCCAACACTCCGCATTTCCGATAACGGGACGTGCAACGCTCTGCCTTCGCTAAGGATGACCGACCTTTCCATAAGATTTTCCAGTTCGCGGATGTTTCCCGGCCACGGCCAGCTCGCCAGGATTTTCATGGTCTCTTTGGGAATCGTCTCAATATTGCGTTCCATGCGCGCCGCAAACTTGTGGACGAAGTAGCGGACCAGCAGCGGAATATCCTCACGCCGCTCGCGCAACGGCGGCACTTGGATCGGAAATACGTTAAGCCGGTAATAAAGATCGCTGCGAAACTCGCGCTCCGACACTCCCTTCGCCAGATCCCGATTCGTGGCCGCCACCAGCCGCAGGTCCACTTTAATAGTCTTGTTGCTGCCCAGCCGTTCGAACTCCTGATCCTGCAGAACCCGCAGTAACTTGGGTTGCAGCTCTAGCGGAATTTCTCCAATCTCGTCGAGAAATAGCGTTCCTCCATCCGCTGTCTCCAGGCGTCCGATCTTCTGGTTGATCGCCCCGGTAAAGGCTCCTCTCTCGTGCCCGAACAATTCACTTTCCAGTAAGCCCGTCGGGATGGCGGCGCAGTTAAGCTTGATGAAGGGCGCGTCTTTGCGCCGGCTCATGCGGTGAAGCGCGCGCGCAACCAACTCCTTCCCAGTTCCGGTTTCTCCCAGAATCAACACCGTCGCATTGCTGGCAGCAACCGTAACCACCTGTTCCATGACCTTCTTGAACGCCGGACTGTAACCGACGATTCCCTCGAACACTCCTTCGGTCGGCAGGTCGCCTTCGAGGTATTTCTTCTCCTCGGCCAGGCGATCTTTCAGGGTTTGGATTTCCAATGCTGCCCGATGATTTTCCAGCGCCACCGCAAGCTGCGTCGCCACCTGGTTCAGCAGGTCAAGGTCCTCGCCGGGAAAGGCGTTGGGGCGAGTGCTACCCAGCACCAGCACGCCGAGCGGGCCGTTGGGCCGCACCATCGGGACGCAACACAGAGAACGCAATCCCTCCGCCAGAAAACTCTTCGTGATCTCGGCTTGAAATCCCTCCATCTGCTCTCTCGAAAAGGTCAAAGGGCTTCTTTCCTGCAGCGCTCGCCCTCCCGGACTGTTGTAGGGGCTGATGGGTACGCTGGAAAGCATTCCCTTGCCCAGCGGGAAGTCTTCCACTTGCCGGACCAGAAGGCCGGTATTGCTGTCGTGCAGTTCGAAGCCCGCATATTCGTGACGCAGCACCCGCCGAACGCGCGCCGAAATTCGCGGAAACACCTGGTGCAAGTCCGAGTTCGACGCCAGGATCGCACTCACGTCCAACAACATCTGCAGCCGCTCCGACTGTTTGCCTAATTTCCCCCGACATCTTTCAGCGATTGTTCCAGCTTCTTTTGCTCGGTAACCTCGATTACCACGATCGCGATTCGCTTCACTGTTCCATATTCATCTTTGATGGGAAAATAGTGTTCGACCCAGTGACCCACGTCGTTTCTCGTGGGGAGCAGGACAGAAACTTCGTGTTCCGTTACCGGCTCCCTCGTCGCTAAAACGTGATGCACCCCGGACTCGATCGCTCCCGCGGCATCGCCTAACACTTCTCGCACGGTTTTGCCGATGTGGTCGGCTGCGGGCACCCCGTTCATTTTTGCCAGCGTGCTGTTAATCGCGAGATAGCGCAGTTCGGAGTCCAGGATGGAGAGCCCTACTGTCGATGAACTGAAATATGCCGCCAGCAACTTCTCCGGTTCGATCAGAGCCTCGGGATGCGCAAAACGAAGATCTCCTGCGTCCGCATCGGACCCATCACTCGGCATGGCAGAACACCTCGATTCGTGGGATCGGCCGGGCGCCGCATCTCGCGAAAAGCTTTCTGGAACCCTTTTCTCTGCCTGATTGGACCGCCATTACATCAGGAATCTCTTTCCTCAGATAGACAGGGTTCGCCTGATTCGGACATAGGGGATCTGCCGATCCGTTTTCAGGCTCGTAAGTGCAGTTGTAAGTGCGGATGAAACTCGGGAGGAACTTCGGGGCGGCTCGGTGAAGCGCGGAAACTACCTGGCAACCGCCACACTGGCACGTGTGGTCGGACCAACGTTCTCCGGCCCAAGCGTGGCGCGTCTGAAGAGTGTACAGCACACAACTCCCATCGCCGCCTCCCCCTCAAAGGCGAATCGTCGGACTGACTTATAGCAAACTTGTCGACTAATAACAAACTTATAATTGAGGATTACCAGAACGAACTGTTCGCTCTTGGTCATAAAGATGGCTCCCCTTTCTCGGGTTCCTTTCGACAGTAGGTTGCGCGGCTTACTCGAAGCCGTGATGGAAGACGGCAAAACAAAAAGCCCGTTGTGTTAGGGCTTCTTCCAGTAATCTCAAAACCAAATCCGGCGTCTCCGCATCCGACTGTAAAATAGCCTGACACGCATGCGTGCTCTTTTTCTTACGCTCACTCTGGCCTGCACTGCCGCAGCCCAGTCGATTCCTGCTCCCACCGTCGCTGTCGCCGATGAAAATGGAGTCGCTGTCTCCTCGGCTCGCGTGTTTGTCCAATCTGCCGCCTCTGCCCACGCTCCGCTGCCTCACCGACTTCGCCGGACGCTGTCCCTTTCCTTCTCTGCCTGCCGGAACCTATCAACTTCGCGTCGAAAAAGAAGGCTTCTATGAAGTCGTCGAGCCCATCGTCCAAATCTCTCCCAGTTCGGTCATCGAAGTTGTACTCTCGCATCAGCGGGAAGTTCGCGAAGTTGTCGACGTTCACGAATCTCCTGTCGCCATCGATCCTGCGCAAATCTCTTCGCAAGAAACCGTCAGCGGCCTCGACGTCATCAATATCGTCTATCCCGGCACCCACGACTATCGCAACGTCCTCAACTTCATCCCCGGTGTCGTGCAGGATCAGTATGGCCAGCCCCACGTCGCCGGAGCCCAGACCTACCAGACCGTCACCCTGCTCGACGGCTTCAACGTCACTCAACCCGCCAATGGACAACTCGTCGTCCGCGTCAGCACCGATGCCTTCCGCAATATTCAAGTCGAGCCCGCGCGCGAACCCGCCGAGTATGGCAAAGGCTCCGGCGGCCTGCTCAGCCTCAACACCGGCATTGGCGACGATCATTTCCGCTTCGCCGCCACCGATTTTATTCCCTCCATCCAGAACAAGCACGGCTGGCGCTTCGACCAATTCCTGCCCCGCTTCACCTTCTCCGGGCCAATCGAGAAAGGAAAAACTTGGTTCTATGACGCCTTCGACGGCGAATACGACAACCTCGTCTTCACCGCTCTCCCCGCCGATGCCGACAACGATTACATTTGGCGCCTCGGCAATCTCGTCAAGCTGCAAACCAACATCACCAGCCGTAATATTTTCACTGGCAGCTTTCTGGCCAACTACCTTCACGACCAGTACGCCTTTCTCTCGCCGCAGAGCCCGCAACTCTCGAATCCTAGAAATGTCGAGACCGCTTACGCCGGCAGCGCCAAAGATCAGCACTACTTCGCGGCAGGCCAACTCCTCGAAACCGGACTGGCCTTCGACGAATACAGCGCCGAACTCAATCCCTACGGCTCTCTTCCCTACTTCCTCAATCCCACTACCACCGGAGGCAGCTTCTATCTCAAAGACGATACGCATGCCCACCGCTGGCAAGCCATCGCGAATTTATTTCTTCCGCCGCGCCAGTGGCATGGCCGCCACGACTTCAAATTCGGAACCGATCTCGACCGCATTTCCTACGACGCGTTTTTCTTACGGCAGCCGATTTATTTCCTGAGCGGCAACAACACGCTCACGTCCTCGAGCCTCTGCTTTACCGCGCCACAGAACGACAATTTCCCCTGCACCCGCTATTCCACCTTCAGCGAGGCTCCGCGGCATGAGCAATACAACGCCGAAGTCAGCGCTTATGCCGAGGATCGCTGGCTCGTGACCGACCGCCTCTTGATCGCTTCCGGCATTCGCCTCGATTGGGACGAAATCGTCCGCCACGCCGCCATCTCCCCGCGCCTCGCCGGAACCTACGTCCTCGACGCTTCCGGCAACACCAAGCTTTCCGCCGGCGTCGGCCTGGTCTACGACGCCACTCCGATTTTCCTGATCGCGCGCCCCTACGCCGGCACCCGCCAGGATATTTTTTATTCCATCCCCGCCCCCAACTGCGCCGCCAACTGCGTCGCCACCACCGGCCCGGTAACTACCACCTTCACCGTCAACCAAAACACGCTGCAGGTTCCGCGTTTTCTCAACTGGAGCCTGGCGCTCGAAAAGAAACTTCCCGCCGCTGTTTATCTGAAAGCCGAATTCCTCGACCGCCGCGGCTCCAACGGATTCGTCTACAACACGCTCAACAATTCCCCCGCCGGAAATTATTTCCTCGAAAACACTCGCGCTGATCATTACGAAGCCCTGCAGATCAGCCTGCGCCACAACTTTCGCGGAAACTACATGCTGATGGGCTCCTACACTCGCTCCACCGCCCACTCCAGCCAGGCTCTCGACTTCAATGTCGACAGTCCCATCTTCAGTCCGCAGCAGCCCGGCCCCTATCCATGGGACGCTCCCAACCGCTTCCTTTCCTGGGGATACTTTCCTCTGTTCCAGCTTCCCCTCATCCATCAACTCGAAGTCGCCTATTCCCTCGAAGCCCGCACCGGATTCCCCTACAACCTGCTCACCGACCAGCAGCAACTCATCGGCCCGCCGGGCGCGCAGCGCTATCCCGATGTGGTCGCTCTCAACCTGCAACTCGAAAAGCGCTTTCATCTCTTCGGCTACTATCTCGCAGTTCGCGGCGGCTTCGACAACATCACCGGCCGCTGCAATCCCTACGTAGTCGACAACGTCATCGACTCCACGCATCCCCAACCCACCTTCACCGCCTGCGAAGGCCGCGCCTTCACCTCCCGCATCCGCCTGCTAGGGAAGAAGTAGCACGTAGCGACAGCCGCCTCGGCTGTCCGGTTTTACGAACCTAATGCGGGTCAAGCCTTTGTCACTAACCTGAATAATTCCGCTCCCAGTCAGTTTTGAAAGGGCGCGGCTTTAGCGGCGCCGTAAGTGGCGCAAATTAACTGCGGCTTTAGCCGCTGAGGGCGTGTCAGGCCCGCGGCGAAAGTTTCCGGCAGCCTGCTAGGAAAGAAGTTTAGAAAGACGAAAGAGAAGTTAAATCGACCGCCATCCCCACGTAACCCTTTCGTAACCCTCCCACCTGCACAATTTTTGTTGCACATTCACACAGGTGAAATATCTTCCATGTAGCATTAAACATGTAGGATTGAGTCAGGAGGATCGCCGCCTATGGCCTCATCCCGCGCCGCGAAGTCGCTGCCGCTGCAGGTAGCCGCCATCTGTTATCGCCGCCGCGGCGCCGCCATCGAGTTCCTTCTGGTTAATACCAACGGCGGCAACAAGTGGACTTTCCCCAAGGGCTCGACCGCTCCTGACTTGTCGCATAGCCAAGCCGCCGAGCGCGAAGCAGTCGAAGAAGCCGGCGCGATCGGCACCATCGAGCCGCGCCACTTCCATCTTTACCTGCATTCCAAGGGTGTCTTCTGGCAGCCCGGAGGCGTCCAGGAATTCGTGATCAAAGCTTTCCTCATGGAAGTCCACCAGATGCGCCGCCCCGACGAAGGCAATCGCCGCCCCACCTGGGTGAGCCCCGCGGAAGCCAAGCGCCGTCTCGCCAAAGGCCGCGAAGTGAAATACACTCGCGAACTCGAAGCTGTTATCGACCGCGCATTAGAACGCATCCAGTTTCACAACGAATCCTGGGGAACCTATCCCACCCCGCGCAACGCCCGCCCCGCCGCCTCGTCCAAAGATCCCATCGCCGAAGTCGTCTGGCCGTAAGCCGCGCACTCAGCGGCGACCCCCAGCCTTGCTATGGCTGAGTACGCATTGCACGAAAGGATGCGAGCTGGGGTGACTGCGCCAAGTGGTCTGGGAATTTCTTCACCCAGCGCGCCATATTTGGATGCCAGAGGTGTCGGTAATGGAATGAGCGCATTTCCTGGATGGCCTGCTCAGGCGACCAACCGTCGAACGCGATGCGGTAGGCTGCGATAAGCGTTCCGCTGCGGTCGCCGCCGAGCCAGCAGTGAATAAAGATTTTCCTCCGCGGCCGCTCCCGAACGAGCGAGAAGAATCGAGCGACTTCCTCATCGGAAGGTGTAGCCCAGCCGGATCCGGGCAGATTGATAAAGCGCATATTCAGGGATTGCGCTTGCTCGCGTTCCTTCTCTATTACTCCCGGAAATTCGCCGCGCAGGTCGACAATGGTATCGATGCCGAGCTTCTTGAGCTGCTCCACTCCGTCATCTTTTGGTTGCGCCCCTCGATAGAGGAAATCGTCAACCTTGCCGAAATCCGAAACACCCGGCACAGAAATTTTCTCGGCAGACGCGGGTTGGCTCACAGCAGCTGTTTGATTGTGGCGCGCGCTACCCCCGGCCGCGACCAGCGTGGAAAATAGAACGAACGCGATAGCGGAAAGGAGGCGGTGAGATGGCATTCCGGGGCTTAGATGCAGATTAAGGGGCCGGGCAATTGAAGAAAAATTTCAAATTGCGCCGCTGGCATCCGACCCTCCGATTAATCCTTCCGCGGCGGATCGTCGTCCATGGTGACGCCACCCCGATGGAGCGGGCATATGCGATTTGCTGGCCCTCGTCCATAACCCTGACCCCATTGTCATCCTGAGCGGAGTTTTCGCGCGCGCGCGAAAACGGAGTCGAAGGACCCCGCGCACCCCGCAGCGACCCGCAGCCTCGCAGGGAATTCTCAAGGCATTGGTTTTGCTTCCAGCGCCGAAAACGCCGTTGAATTTGTAGTCGGATTGGGGGGCGGCCAGCTTTCGTTGACATTCATGCGCCACTGCGCCGTGCGTGTAGAAAGGACACGTGGGCAAGCGGTACAATGCCGCCACGGAGGATCGGAACATGACCAGCCCGTCCGCGACACCCAATCAAAATCCTTACCAAAACCAACCGATTTGGTCGAAGTCAGAAAAGACCATCGCCCGCGAAGCCTTCGACGCCGCTCTGGGCCAGGAGCTTCACGAAGTGATTCAGGAAACAAAGCGAATGGCCAGCGAGATCCGGAAGTCGTCGGATCTGTGGGACCTGGAACATTACCTGACGGAACGCCGAAAAGAGATTGACCGCAAGTACGACTTTCGCGATTCGCGACGTATAGATGTGTTGGGGCGACTCTTGTACGAAAATCGACTTAGCGAGGAAGATCTGCGCGGCTTGCGCGAAGAGAAGATGAAATCAATCCGTTCGTTCGCCCAATTTCTCAGAGACAGCGCAGCCTGATCTGTATTCTGAGCGCTAATGGCCTGATTCGTCCTTCTGCCATCTTCCTCGAATTGTCTCGCCTTGCAGTGTACTTTGTGATATAAAGTGCACTGAGGTGAACCGATGAAACGCGCCCTCGCAGCCGCGCATCTCCTGCTGATTTCTCCTGCCGTCCTCTTTTTGGTCGCCGTGATCGTGCAGCGGCTGCAAAACGAGCCCGGACACACTGCCCACCAGATCGTCCTCTGGTACGCCGCGAGGATGTGGACGCTGTGGGTACTGCTACTCGCTTTACCGCTCTCGGTGTTGATTTCAGGCTGTTTCTTGCTCCTGCGGGATTCGAGCGGCAGCGCCCAGGTTGCCAACCTTCCGCAAAAAGCGCTTGCCGTGATTCACCCTGCGGGGGCGAGGACATCCGTCGCGGTAACGACCCTGACAGCAGCAGTGATCGTCGGAGTCGTCATCGTACACATGCTGGCAAACTGATGGTTCTGAGCGAAATGGCCTGTTTAAGCCAGTTGACTGAAACTTCCACATAAATAGGAAAGCGCGTCTCGCTTTTCAAGCCCGGCACACACCGAGTTAGCTGCTAGCAGAAGGGAGGGCGGGTTGGGAGCCCATCAGAGGCCACCATTCCCTCCCCACCAATGTACTGCTAATCGTTGTCTCCGTGCCCGTCCTCGTCTCGTCTGTCCTCGATGCGTATGAACCCGTGGCTGCCATTGGCAACCCCAATAATCGTCCGTGCAGAGTTGATACCGAAGGGAACGGTACCGCCGCCATCGTTCGGAGGATCGATGGTCGTAATAGTGCCATCGGGGGTCCGCAGGAAACCGTGACTCTGGCCGTTCGCATCGGTCCAGGATCCGATGATCTCCCCTTTCGAATTGATGGCAGTCGGGGCAGTCAAGATCGCCCCCGGGAAATCGAACAATGTCAGGATGCCGTCCCGAGAGCGCAGGAATCCGTGCGACGCACTGCTACTGTCCAGGTAAAATCCGGTGATCTCACCCGCTTGATTAATGCCTACGGGGTTAGTGTAGTTCGAGCCGGGAACGTCGAAGGTTGTGAGGGTGCCGCCGCGAGCGCGCAGGAAGCCGTGAACCACATTATTCGTGTCAGTGTAGTGCCCTGTGATCTCCCCCGCCTTGTTGATGCCGGCGGGGAAGGTAAATTCGGAACTCGGAGGATCGAAGGTCGCAAATGTGCCATCGCGAAAGCGCAGGAAACCGTGGCCGAAAGAAATGCCCCCGTCACTATAGGTTCCGGCAATCTCCCCCCTTGCGTTTATGGCTTCAGCCCCGGTGCCCACTGAGCCCGGAGGGTCGATGGTGGTGAAGCTGCCGTCGCGAGCGCGCAGGAAGCCGTGACTCACGAAGTGCTGCGCGTCAGCGTAGGTCCCCACGATTGCGCCAACGCGGTTAACGCTTTGAGGTATGGTGTAGGCGGAGCCTGGAGCATCAAACGTGGTGATCGTGCCGTCGCGAGCGCGCAGGAAACCGTGGGTAACACCATTGCTGTCGTTATAGTACCCGGTGATGGCTCCTTCCCGGTTGATGCAGTTCGGCTGGGTGTAGGTTGAACCGGTAGGATCGAAGAGGATATAGCTGACTTCCTGCGCATGAGCAGGCTGGGTAATAACCAGTGCGTAAGCCAGCATCAAGCCAAGCGCCAGCACTTCCTTGCGCCGAAGCGCGAGGAGCTGTCGGGCAACGGTGAGCTCATTTGTAATCATGGGAAACTCCTTTTTTGAGGTCCGTTAGGGTCCCATCCGTCTTGGAATCATTCGCCGACGACGAGGCTGAAATTCGGGTCCACCGGCTGTTGAAGGTTGGCCCTCTTCACCGGAACACGGCGGAAGGTAGATGCTTCTTCGGGCCCAGCTGGTTGCTGCAGTAGCTATGACACGTCCGCGTTATTTTCTGGAGATGTGTGCTCTAAGGCTCCGGTAACTGGCGAAAAATCCCGATTACACTCCCACCCCCAACCTCAGTCTCCCACTCCCACTCTCCCGCCGCCCCCGCTTTATGAGACCATAACTCCAGCCCCATGATTCAACTCTCCGGCGCCGGCAAACGTTTCGGCCACAAACTCCTTTTCGAAAACGCGACTGGCTGATCACGCCAAGCGAGCGCATCGGCCTGGTCGGCGCCAACGGCACCGGCAAGTCCACGCTGCTGAAAGTCCTCGCCGGCATGGACACGCTCGACTACGGCTCGCTCACCGTCGCCAAAGGCACCTCCGCCGGCTATCTTCCGCAGGACGGCCTTTCGCTCTCCGGCCGCACCGTCTTCGCCGAGTGCATGACGGTCTTCGACGACCTGCGCGCCATGGAGACAGGAGCTGGAGTCGCTGCACCCACAGCATGGCGGAACTCGACCACACCAGCGCCGAGTACGCGCAGGTCGCCGACCGCTTCCACCGCGTGGAGCACGAGTTCCGCACCCGCGACGGCTACGCCATCGAATGCGCAGGTGGGCACAGTGCTGACCGGCCTGGGCTTTCGCAAGGATGACTGGCCGCGCCGCACCGAGGAGTTCTCCGGCGGCTGGCAGATGCGCATCGCGCTCGCCAAGCTGCTGCTGGAGAAGCCCAACCTGCTGCTGCTCGACGAGCCCACCAACCATCTCGATCTCGAAGCCCGCAACTGGCTGGAAGAATATCTCGCAGAACTATCCGAACGCCTTCGTCCTGATCTCGCACGACCGCTACTTTCTCGACGTCACCGTCAACAAGATCGCCGAGATCTGGAACAAGCGCGTCTACTTCTACACCGGCAACTACGACAAATTCCTGGCGCAGAAGACGGAGCGCAACGCGCAGCTGGAGGCCGCCTACCGCAACCAGCGCGACCGCATCGAGCAACTCGAAGCCTTCATCAACCGCTTCCGCTACCAGGCCACCAAGGCCAAGCAGGTGCAGAGCCGCATCAAGGAACTGGAAAAGATCGAGCGCATCGAAATTCCGCCGGACGAGAAGACCATCCACTTCACGTTCCCGCAGCCCAAGCCCAGCGGCCGCATCGTGGCCGAGTTCGAAGACGTCGCCAAGAGCTACGGCAGACGAACGACAAGTAGTTTTCCGCGACGCCAACTTCATCATCGAGCGCGGCGACCGCATCGCGCTGGTCGGCGTGAACGGCGCCGGCAAATCGACGCTGATCAAGCTGCTGGCCGGCACGGAGCCGGTGACCTCACGGCGAATTACACGCTCGGCCACAACGTCGACGCCGGACTACTTCGCGCAGGATCAGTACAAGGAGCTCGATCCCGACGCGCGCATGCTCGACGATCTCGGCGACGCCGCTCCGCGCGCTCACGCAAGACCGAGCTGCGCAGCCTGCTCGGCTGTTTCCTGTTCTCCGAAGACGATGTGTTCAAGCAGATCGGCGTGCTCTCCGGCGGCGAGCGCAATCGCTACGCGCTGGCGCGCATGCTGCTGCATCCCGCCAACTTCCTGCTGCTCGACGAGCCCACCAACCACCTCGACATGCGCGCCAAGGACGTGCTGCTCGACGCGCTCAAGAAATACACCGGCACGGTGGTCTTCGTCTCGCACGACCGCTACTTCATCGACAAGCTGGCCACGCGCGTCTTCGAAGTCGGCGACGGCGAGGTCGACGTCTTCCCCGGCAACTACGAAGACTACCTCTGGCGCAAACAGGGGGGACAGAAAGTTGCGCCGACGCTAACCGACGTTCCCGGAGCAAAAAAATCGGAACCGGCCGCCCCATCTTTCGCGGCGTCTGCGAAAAGTAGTTCTTCAAACAACGGGCATCAGCCGGCGAATGGGAATCGCCCCGACGCTGAGCCCGAGTCTCCGAAGAAGCGCCTGAACCCCATCAAGCGCAAACAAATGCAAGATCGCGTCCACGAACTGGAAGCGAAGATCAGTTCCGCCGAAAGCGCCATCGCAGAGCTCGAAACCGCGCTACAGAATTTTGTCAGCGCCGAAGAAAGCCAGCGGCAGTCCCAAGAACTCGACCAGCACAAGGCCGACCACGCCGCCCTCATCAAGGAATGGGAAGAGACCGCGGCCAGCCTGCAGGAAGGGCAATAATCTGACATGCGGTCCCGAAGAACCGCAGACACCCCAGCCTCGCCATGGGATTCGAATGTCAAAACACGCTACGGCCTGCTTACAAAAATTGACAGTCAATGGCCGGTTTGCCCGTTATGATCCTCAAGATTGTCTGCCCTTAGCGGTGAAAGTTGAAACTCTGAACGAATCGAGGGAGAATTCATGTTCAAAATCACTGCGCTTGTTTTCGCGGTTCTCGTCGCCGGCCTTTTATGTTCTGCACCCGTGGCGCCAGCTCAGGTTGCTATTGGCGTAAACATCGGGCCCGCTCCCGTGTGTCCTTACGGATACTTCGACTATCCACCGTATGACTGCGCCCCTTACGGCTACTACGGCCCGGATTGGTTTGCTGGCGGGGTTTTTCTTGGAGCTGGCCCGTGGTTTCACGGCCCTCACCACTTTTACGGACATGTCGATAACCGGTATGATCCTCATCACGGTTACGCTGGACCAATGCCGGAGCGCGGGGCGGAGCGCTTCAACCACTTCCGGGGAAACGAAGCGCGGGATGGGCGAGGCAATGTGGGCAACGCCGGCCATGAAGCGAGAGGTGAACACGCCCTCCCAGGATATCGCGGTCGTGGCCATGCGGGCGGTGGGCATGGCGGCGGGCACCACTAGAGCGCAAGCCGGATTACGCAATTCGGTTGAAACCATCCGGGTGTAAGCGAGAGGCGAGATAAGATGCGCGCAGCATCTTATCTCGCCTCAGCTACCGGAGGCGGCGCCCGCTGCATCGACACACGAACCATCCGTTCTCCAATGAGATGGTGAGAACACTTCTCCCAGGTATTATCCATTTTCAGTCAGTTTTTCTCTGCTCTCCATGAGCCTCCTCCGCCCCGGCGAGATTACGGAAGATGGGGTAGGTAGGCACGCGCGCGCTTCGCGTCTGCCCGCTTCCGTGCGCGACTTCCGCACTGAAGATCGTCCGTCGGCGACGCGACGACTAGCATTTTAGTAATCTGGCTCGGAATTCAGCCGGGTTAAAGAATGGGCCATGGACAAAATCAACTGGGGTCGAGTCGTGTTGGGCGGGATGGTCGCCGGCATTGTGATGATCGCACTCGCGACTGCTTCGGCAGCGATTTTCGGACGGCAGAGTCTGCAGGCGGCGGCCCAATCACTACGCCCTGGCATGAGCGCCCTGTTCTTCGTTTTTGTGTTCCTGTTTCTGGGAATGCTGATGACATGGTGGTACGCCGCGATCAGGCCACGATTCGGCGCTGGTCCAAAGACCGCTGCGATCGCGGGCTTGGCGGTCTGGCTGCTCGTCGTCGGGCAACTGTTGAAGAGCGTGGCGACCAACGAACCAGTTTCCAATCTACCGGCTGGGCCGCTGATGCCGCTGGTTTATCTGGGGATGATTATCGCCAGCACGGAAGCGGGGGCGTGGGTCTATAAGGAATAGCGGGGCCGCTGTCCACAAAGCATCGCAACTGCGACACAACCTGCTCCGATCATCCGAATCGAGTTGAAACCGTCATTATCGAGTTCCCGCTAGATTCTTTCCGCGATCTCCGCGAAACCTCAGCGAACTCTGCGGTTACCTGTTTCGAAGCTTTGAACCGCAGAGTTCGCGGAGTTCTCGCGGAGGCCGCAGAGAAACCCGCCCTCCCACGATGCCTCCGCAGCCGTACAGCATCTTCCGTAATCTCTCGCCGGCACTTACGTCTGTGCGATATTCAGATTGGCCACTAGGCCAGCAACTGCCGAAGGCCACCAAAATTTCACCATCACCCGCATGACCAGGTGTCAGGCGTCAGCCCGGGCAAGGCGCCACGCGGAGACCCAAGGAAGGTCACATGCTTCAATCGTCGGACTCCTTAAACCCGAAAGCCGGCACATCGGCTTCCAACCCTAACGCCTACAACCCAATCAAGACCGTTACCGCTCCCGTGGACCAGGCCACCATTGGCCGCACCCTCTACATTAAGGGCGAAGTGAGCGGCTCCGAAGCCCTCTACGTTGACGGACGCATCGAAGGCAAGATCACCATGCCGGAAAGCCGCGTCACCATTGGCCGCAACGGCAAGATCGACGCCAGCGTGCAGGCTCGCGAAGTTGTGGTCATGGGCAAAGTGACCGGCAACATCGAGTGCAGCGATCGCGTCGACATTCGCGCCGAAGGCTCGGTGCATGGAGATATCTCCTGCTCGCGCATCAGCGTGGAAGATGGCGCCGCGCTCAAGGGCGGGATCCAGGTCCGCAGCACCGAAGCCAAGCATAAAGATCAGCAGAGCCATTCCAAGCCGGCCGAGGCCCCCAAGGCTATGGCTGCCACTGCCAGCGCATAGTTGGCGGGACGGTTTCAGCGTAAAAGACGAGGGCAGGGCAGGCTTAGGCGGCTTTCCCTACGTCCCCCACATCACCACATTTTGTCCTCGACACCATTTTCGGCGAGCTAGGGCTGGGCGGTTTGGGCGGGTAGGGTTACGGTGTCTACCGTGGCGGGATCGTCGCGGAGTTTGATGTAGAGAGTTTTTCCTTTCGGCGGCGGAATTGCCAGGGCATCTTCTACGAAACCTTCGGGGACGGTGAATGAGTTGGAGAAATCGGCTTCGGTGCTGACCGAGTCGAGCAGGAAAAGCTTGTCGCCGTTGAGGGTGCACTGCTTGTCGGGAGCGGAACCGCAGCGCACGCCCGTGAGCGTGGGAATGCGGACCAGGTTGACGAGCGGCTGCCAATCACCGTCGGTGCCATCGCCGGTGACCGCGCGGAACTTAAGCCGACCGAAGGCGGACGGGCCGAGAAGTTTCATGGGATCGAGGACCGCGAAGACGGTCTTCGAATCCTGCAGGGTAAGATTACCGTCGTTGAAGCTCAGCAGCACGCGGAAAGATTCGTCGGCCGTGGCGACTTCGATTTTTTCGCTGGAAGGAAACGTCTCCGGCTGCTGAGTTTTGAGGAAGAAGTTCAGGCGGCCATCCTGCGGCAATTCATCGTCGCTGCCGAGGTGAACTGTGACCGGCGAAGAAGTCTGGTCCAGTTGCACGCTCTGGTTGAGCAGAGTAACCGAGGGGCGCGGGGCTTCGACTTCCGATTTGAGGTCGAGGACGCGGCCGTCTTTCAGAGTCACGCGAACCAGGATCGAATCTGCGGGATGGAGTTTCGTTTTCACGCTGGCATCCTGCGTGGCCAGCTTGAGTTCGTCCTGCTGATGCGCGCGGGCGAGCGTGCCGGGAAGGAAACGTAGGCCGTTCAGCTCGAGGCTGTCGACGTGATCGAGGCGCGTGCCCTTGAGCAGGCCATCGGTGTCGCCGGCGTGGATGCTGAAACTGTCGAGGCGTCCCGCTTCGGCGTAGGTGTGAAGGGGAATCTCGTCGAGGTCGTTCAGGCCAAATTTCCTGATCAGCATGGTGACCGATCCCGCATTGGCATTCTGCAGCGGGACTTTGACTTCGAGTTCGTCGGGCTTCGGACTCTTCCACTCGGTCTCCAGCAACTTTCCCTGCTCGTCTTTGAGTTTCACCTGGCTGACGCAGCATGCGTCGGGAGACTGCAAGATGGAGCGTATCTTCGCGGCCCACGATGAGGGCGCTGGCATCTTTGGAAGCGACGATCCATTGTCCGGGCCGCGAAGCGCGCAGGCGGTAATGCGGTCCATCGAATGCGTGGAAGCCCCACGATCCGCGAATCGTGCCGACTATTTCTCCATCCATGTCGGCGGATTGCAGCGCTTGCGTCTCGATGGAAAAACCTCCGAGCAGGGGATCGGGCTTGGCGGGCAGATCGATGCCGTGGCCCGACTTGGTGTCGACGTGGAGCACGAGATTGTGCGCCAGGTCGGTAGAAAAAACCAGCGGAGCGCCTTCGGCGGGAAGCAGCAGCGAAGGCTTGCCCGCGCAAAATACCTGCGCTGCGTCCACGGCGCGCAATGGCGGAACTGGCGCCGGGTGAACCGGCGGCAGACCAATCACCAGGACAGACTTGGGATTGCGAAAGGACGGCGGATTATTGAGGCGCAGGTTGAGTTCGTCTTTTTTCGGCAAAGCCAGCGCGGGGATGTACTGATATTGCGCGGTATGCGCGGTGCTCAGAATGCGGGCCACGTCAACCACCGCGCCCACGTAAGGACTGTAGTAACCGCTGCGGGCGTTGGGCGAGGCAGAGATCTGTGCGAGCAGGTCGGTGGACGGGCCGGAGGTGAGAGTGGCAACCATGGTCTGGCTGTGGGCGTCGTCGAGCACTAACTGATCGGTGTTCTGGGTGAGGCAGGGAGCCTGCTGGGCGGTGGGCTTGTCGAAGCACTGCTGCTCGAGGCGAATGTTGAGACTGCGCGCCAGCAACGTGGTGCGCGCTTTTAATTGCTCGGGATCGCTGGCGGAAATCTCGCGGACCGCGTCGAGATATTTGTCGAGACGCTGGCGGTCGAGACTGGCCTGGACTAAATCCTGCGATGCGCGCACGAAAGCGCCGGGCTTGCCGCGAACCGCGCCGCGGAGAGTGTTAAAGGCTCCGCCAGTTTCAGGAGCGAGGAAGATGAGAGCTTCCTCGGCTTCTTCGGGCACATTCACGAAGACTCCTTCTTCATGGACGGGCTTGGTCCAGGTTTCGACGCGAGTGAACCAGGAGTCGGGAGGCGGGTTGGTGGCTCCGCGCAGAAATGCCACGACCATCAGATAGCGCACCGACTGGCTGTCGGGGAGATCGGGATGGATCCACAGGCGGTCTCCGGCCTGCAGATTGGGGACTTCGGCGATGGGCAGCGTGACTCCGGCGCGCTGCACGCGAACGTCGACTTTAGGGCCGATGAGGTCGAAGGCGGCATTGTCGGCGCGGGCCGCGGCTGCCAAAAACAGAAAAAGAACGAGAGAAAGCGCCCGCCGCGGTTCGCGGGGCGAAGGTTTGTTCCGGGTGAATGCAGGGTGACCCAAGGGATTATTTTACCCGATTCAGGAAAGGTATTAAGACACGGCGGATGGCAGACCGGCGGCGGAGGCAATTGTCCGCAAAACAAAACGCCCCAGACTCAATTTGAGTCGTGGGACGTTTGTTGATCAGCCCTCCCCCAAGTGCTGCTCAAGAACGAGAATAGAACTGGCGGGAAAAAACGGGAATGGCCCGAGAGTGCTATTGGTTGGCACGGTCGGGCGGGCCGGGAAAGTGGAGACGCAGCCGGCTGCGCGGGTACAAGAAGAGGTGAGTTTGGCGGAAGCGAGTGGGGGTCGAACCCACCGGTGACAGGAGTGCCTGCCACCCGCCGGTTTTGAAGACCGGGACGATCACCGGACCGCATGCGCTTCCGTCATGAGTGAAATCTTAACAGCTACGGAAATCTCGGCGGTGCTGCAGATTCAGCAAGAGGCTGGTGTACGAGTTGGCGATGGAAGGCGAAAACCCCATTCCAAGCATCAGGATTCGCACGTTTGCGCGCTTCGCAAGGTTGACTATAGACATGGCTGATGGGGTTGGCGCTCAGAACTAGGCCGCGTGACTCCATGCTTGACTTGCGCATTCCTCAGGTTGAAACTTTTGCGACCTCAGAGGAAGCCAATGGGTGAAGGACTGTTTCAGCCGATGCACGTGTTGATAATGATTGTGATAGTGCTTGTGATTTTGGTTCCGGCCTTCGTTGTTCTTCGACTGCTGTGGAAGTGGGGAACACGTTTGGGAAGACCACCCGCACCACCAAAATAGAGCACGTGTTGAGATATGAGCCTTCACGTCTTGATCCACAAAAGGACCGCATTCGCTTCCCTGGCGCGACAAGAAAAGCCGCCGACCTGCCGCAGTGAAATCGTAACAGGCCTGAACGCGGTGTCGCTGGCCTGATTTCGAAGACCACGAATGCGTGGCGGCGCAGGTCGATGCAGTCCGGGTGAACTCCCAGTTCGCTGTAGCCTGCGCGTGGCTATTTCGGCTGCGGAACGATACGCAGGTACGGCTTTGGCGACTTCCATCCGTTGGGATAGAGCTTTTGCGCTTCTTCGTTCGAAACGTTTCCGCCGATGATGACGTCGTCGCCGGGCTTCCAGTTTGCCGGGGTCGAGACTTTGTGCTTGGCGGTGAGCTGAATCGAATCGATCACGCGCAGGATCTCGTCGAAGTTGCGGCCGGTGCTCATGGGATAGCTGAGTTGCAGCTTGATTTTCTTGTCGGGACCGATGACGAAAACGGTGCGCACGGTGGCGTTGTCGGCGGCGGTGCGGCCTTCCGACGTTGTCCCGCTCTCGGCCGGCAGCATGCCGTAGAGCTTGGCAATTTTGAGCTGCGGGTCGCCGATCATTGGGTAGTTGACTTTTGCGCCTTGCGTCTCTTCGATGTCGGCTGCCCACTTACTGTGATTGGTCACGGGGTCGACGCTCAGGCCGAGGATCTTCACGTTGCGCTTGGCGAATTCCGGTTGCAGCTTCGCCATCGTGCCGAGTTCGGTGGTGCAGACGGGCGTGAAATCCTTGGGATGGGAAAACAGAATGGCCCAGCCGTCGCCGATCCAGTCGTGAAAGTGGATGGTCCCTTGCGTGGTTTCGGCGGTGAAATCGGGAGCCGTATCGTTGATACGGGGAACACTATAAGTTTCGGTCGCGGTAGTCATGATCCTCTCCTTAATGTAATTAGATCGATGAAATTAGATCGCGCAAGATTCGGAAAATCTGCCCGTCGCCGGCCTGGACTGAAAAAGCGGATGAAAACGAAACCCACCCGCTTGACCGGGTGGGCTGGGAAGAATCTGGCTGTTTCCCTACCCACACGCCGGCGCCGGTCGACAACAAGCCTCAGCACTGGCGTGGAAAGAGGAAAACATGTTTTCAGGATAGAAGCGCGCGAGCAGCGAGTGTCAAACCGCCTGGGCTGCAAAACTCTGCGCAGGATTTTGTTCGCTGCATTTTCTGCATCGCCGCGACCGGGCGTGCATCTTTTGTGGTGGCAGGACAAGTTGGCGTTTCTGGGGACACTCATGAGCAAACAAACGCGGCGGCTGGCGATGGCGCAATGGGACGTTTTTTCTTCCAATCCGCTGGAGGGAAATTCTCTGGCGGTCTTTTTCGATGGGCGCGGATTGAGCGATGCGGAGATGCAGTCGATCGCGAAGGAGATGAATCTGTCGGAGACGACTTTCATTTTTCCGCGCGATGCGGCGACGGAAACAGAAAAGGAACGCGGCGTGCGAGTGAGAATTTTCACGGTGCAGGAAGAGTTGCCATTTGCGGGACATCCCACGCTGGGAACGGCATTCGCGCTGCGCGGAGACTCGGGCGCGAAGGAAATCATGCTCGACCTGAACGTGGGAAAAGTTCCTGTGCGATTTGAAGAGACGTGCGGGGCAGCCGGCGTTTGGCGAGATGACGCAGATCGATCCCGTATTTGGAATGCAGCACGATCGCGAAGCTGTGGCGCGCGCGACTGGATTAAGCGTCGAAGACTTCGACCCGGCACTGCCGATCGAAACCGTGTCGACCGGCGTCGCCTTTACCGTGACTCCGCTGAAATCGCTGGCGTGATCCAGAAATTAAGAGTCGACCTGAATCGGGCCGCGGAATACCTGGAGAAAACGGGCGGGAAATTTTTCTACTTCGTGGCGCGTGAAACCGTCGATCCGGCGGCCCGTTTGCACGCGCGCATGCTTTTTTACAACGGCGAGGATCCGGCCACGGGATCGGCCGCGGGATGCACGGCGGCGTGGATGGTGGCGCACGGCGTGGCGCAACCGGACGAACGCGTGCTGATCGAGCAGGGCGTCGAGATGCAGCGGCCGAGCCGGATTTTTGTGCGCGCGTCGCGGCGCGATAACCGTGTAGTTAACGTGCGCGTCGGAGGCAATGCAATCGAAGTAATGCGCGGCGAAGTTTTTCTCTAACATTCACTACGCAAGCTGCGGAAAACACAGCGGCGCAGTTGCGTGCAAAAAAAATCAATGGCCAAAAAGTCCCATTAGCATCGGCGACACTTTACAGCGAGAGTGTCAGCCGTTAGCATTCATTTCGCTCTGACATTCTTCATATCGAGAAAAGCTTCTGTCAATTTCGCGATTCGCATTTGCGATCGCGGCTGACGGATGCGGAAGGCTGATGAAACCTAAGCGCACGATTCTGTGTGTAGACGATAACGAACAGTCTCTTTCCCACCGCAAAATCATGCTGGAGACCCGCGGATACCGCGTAGCCAGCTTTTCGCGCGGAGAGGAAGCGCTGGCGCGCTTCATGCAAGGCGGAGTCGACCTGGTAATCGCCGACATGGCGATGCCCGGACTGGACGGGCCGCAACTGATTGCCAAGATTAAAGATCTGTCGCCGCACACTCCCGCCATTCTCATCTCGAGCAAGGTCCGGATTTACGATCACGATTCGCAGGCGGATGTTTTTCTCACCAAAGGAATGTATGCTCCGGCCGATCTGCTGGAGCGGGTTCGCCTATTGCTGGTGCGCAAGCGCGGACCCAAGCGCATGCACCCGCGGCCTCCGGATGTTACGCGACACATCGGCGTGGCCTGAGTCTTCCTCTGCAGTTTTTCCAGGCTAAACGAGAGCGCGTTGCGAGCAACGTCTCTACGGTTGGCATTCTCTCGTGCAGAGCTTCGTGTAAGATTCTTGACAGGCATGGCCGAAGCATTCATCGAAGCGAAAAACCTGCGCAAGACCTATCACGTGGGCAAAATTGAGGTCGAGGCGCTGCGCGGGATTTCCTTCAGCGTGCAGAAGGGCGAGTTTGTCAGCGTGGTGGGCCCGTCGGGCAGCGGAAAGTCCACTCTTTTTTATCTTTTGGGCGGACTGACACGGGCCGATGGCGGCAGCGTCGTGCTCGATGGCGACGACTCTGGCCACTCTCTCCGATGCGGAACGAACCCGCATGCGCAAGCGCAAGATCGGCTTCGTCTTCCAGAAATTCAACCTGCTGCCCACGCTCGACGCGCGTTCCAACATCGAGATCGCGCAGGAAATTTCCGGCAACGGCGACTGGCGATCCGGCTCACTTCAATCGCATCACCGATCTTCTCGGATTGACCAAGCGGCTGAGCCATCGCCCTTCGGAACTTTCGGGAGGCGAGCAGCAGCGCGTGGCTCTGGCGCGCGCGCTCATCAACAAGCCGGCGGTTGTGCTGGCTGACGAACCCACGGGCAATCTCGATTCCAAGAATTCCGATGTTGTGCTTGGCATGTTGCGGCTGTCGAATCAGGAACTGGGACAAACCGTGCTGATGATCACGCACAATCCCGAGGCGGCGAAGTATGGCGACCGCATCATTCACATGCGCGATGGGCAGATCGTGAGGCCGGAGGATGATCCGCAGTGGGTGGTGCACGAATAATCTTTGACTCGGCGCTCTCCTGAAGATGTTCGGCCACCGGGACCGCGGCACTGCTTTCGGCGATGATATCCTAGCTTTACCTATCCCGCGACGAGGCTTGTAACCTTCCATGTCCAATCCAGAAACTCCAGAAACCCAAATTGTCCCCGAAAGCACGGAATCTTTCGGCGACATTTTGTCGCAGTTCCAGAAGAGCCATTCGCGCAAGACCGAAGGCAGCCGGCAACTGCAGGCCACGGTGATTGCGGTCAACGCCGAGTCCGTGTTCTTCGATATCGGATACAAGTCGGAAGGAATTCTGCCGCTGGCGGCGCTGCAAGGGGAGACTCTGAAGCCCGGCGACAAGTGCATGGTCACGGTGAAGGGGCGCGATCTCGACGGCTACTACGAGCTTTCGCGCTTCAAGAGTTGAACGGCCCATGGATTGGATCGGCGCTGGAAAAAGCTTTCGCCGACAAATCGACCGTGCTGGGCACGGTGACGGGCGTGATCAAAGGCGGATTCAGCGTCGACGTGGGAGTGCGGGCGTTCATGCCCGCTTCGCGCAGCGGAGTGCGCGAAGCGGCGGAGATGGAGAAGTTGGTGGGGCAGGAAATTCGCTGCCGCATCATCAAGCTCGACGTTACCGACGAGGATGTCGTGGTCGATCGCCGCGCAGTAGCGGAAGAAGAAGAACGCTCCGCAAAAGACAGGCTCTATTGGGCAGATCAAGGAGGGCGACACGGTCAGCGGCACTGTGCGCAGCCTGACGGATTATGGCGCCTTCGTCGATCTGGGCGGAGTGGATGCTCTGCTGCACGTGAGCGATATCTCCTGGGGACGCGTGAACAAGCCGGCCGACGTGCTCTCGGTGGGGCAAGCAGTCGAAGTGAAAGTGCTCAAGGTTGCGTCGGACTCCGACAAGCGGCGAATTTCTGTCGGCCTGAAGCAGTTGCAGCCGCATCCGTGGGACGCGGTTGCGGGAAAGTTCAAGGCCGGCGATCGGGTGCGCGGCACAGTCACGCGGCTGATGGAATTCGGAGCTTTCGTGGAGCTGGAGCCCGGTATCGAGGGATTGATTCATATTTCGGAAATGTCGTGGGCAAAGGGAAAAATCCGCAAGGCCAGCGACGTGGTGAAGCAGGGCGAAACGGTCGAGGTGGTCATTCTGCAAGTGAAAGCCGCCGAGCAGCGCATCTCGCTGGGACTGAAGCAGGCACTGGGCGATCCTTGGGCCGAGATTTCGCAGCGCTTTCAGGTGGGATCGGCCGTCGAAGGGCCGATTACAAATCTGACTAAGTTCGGAGCGTTTGTGCAGCTCTCGGAAGGAATTGAGGGCATGATCCACGTGAGCGACATCAGCGCGGAAAAAAGAATCAACCAGCCGCAGGACGTGCTGCGCGTCGGGCAGGTGGTCAAGGCGCAAGTGCTCGCCATCGATTTGGAAAAGCGGCAGATGCGATTGGGCATGAAGCAACTGGTTCCGACTGGCCTGGACGAATATATTGCGGAGCACAACGAAGGCGATCTGGTCACGGGCCGACTGATGGATGATTCGGGCGGCCAGGCGCGGGTGGAATTGGGCGACGGGATTCACGCCACCTGCAAATCGACGGCAGCAGCGCCGAAGGCCGAGGCGCCCAGGGAATTGAAGTCAGACGTGTCATCGTTGAGTTCGATGCTGCAGGCGAAATGGAAGACTGGGTCCGGCGGTCCGCCCAAAGTAGAACCGGTGCGAACTGGGCAGGTTCGCAGTTTTCGCATTGTGAACCTGGACCGGGCGGCGAAAAAGATTGAACTCGAATTTGCGTAGGCCAAACCGCATTCCGCATGTGCCAGTCGCGATGGGCGCAGGGCAGCGTAAATGCTATAATTTTCCGGTCGAGCGGGAGTAACTCAGTGGTAGAGTGCGACCTTGCCAAGGTCGAAGTCGCGGGTTCAAATCCCGTCTCCCGCTCCAGATTTTTTGTTGCCAGCCAGTTTTCCGCAGATGGACTTTTTCCGGCCGGAACGCTAACGTAGGGAGCAGGGCGCGGTACCCAAGTGGTAAGGGAGAGGTCTGCAAAACCTTTATGCGTCGGTTCGATTCCGACCCGCGCCTCCAATCTTTTTGTGGTTCTCTGAAGTTGCTGTAAGAACCTTCGCATCTGACCTGCCTTCGGCCTCTAACAGTCTCGCCGTTTTTATGCCACTAAGGGATTTCTCGCGCCTCGGCCGATGCTGCTTTCTGATGTGCTTGTGCCTATGCTGCAATTTTGCTCGGGGCCAGGCGGGGAATGAGGCGAATATTCCGCCGGATGCTCCGAAAACCGCCACGGCTCAGGCGAAGAAAAGTTTCTTGGCGCGCTGGGCGGAGTTTTACCGTCAGGATTGGTTTGGGACTGCTCCTTCTTCTTCGCCAGCGCCACCGCGGCGCGGACTTCCTTCGCCGCTGGATTCTCCGCCGTTTCCCAATTCTGATTGGTCCTATGGCGGATCGCCCGTCATTGGCGAGCCCGATACGAACAGTTATCCGCTGATGACCGCAATCAATCAGGCAAGAAGCCGGACGAAGCTCTATGGATGGATCGATCCCACGCTGAATTTCAGCACGTCATCGCAAAGCAATTCGCCCGAGGCGAACGATCTCTATTCGAACCGTTTGGAAATGAACCAGATTGTTCTTTACGCCGAGCGCTTGCCGGATTCAGTGCAACGCGATCATGTCGATTGGGGCTATCACTTGACGGCGCTCTATGGCACGGATTATCGCTTTACCACAGGGAAGGGCTATGGCAGCGGGCAGTTGCTGAACGATCATCATCAGTATGGATTCGATCCCACGCTGGAATATGTCGATGTTTACATTCCGCAGGTGGCGCAGGGGATGAACCTCAGGCTGGGACGCTTTATTTCCGTGCCGGGGATCGAGGCTCAACTGGCGCCGAACAATTATATTTTCAGCCATTCGCTGCTGTATGCGATCGATCCGTTCACCGATACGGGGCTGATGGCGACGGTCAAGCTCAACGACCAGTGGCTGGTGCAGCTTGGGATAACCGGCGGCCACGACGTGGCCTTGTGGACGCCGGATGCGAAGGCGTCGGGCACGGCGTGCGTGAGCTATACCACGAAGTCGGTGAACGATAATGTTTATGCGTGCGCGAACGGGATCAACGATGGCCGCTACGCCTACAACAATCTGCAGCAATATGATGCCACGTGGTATCACAAATTTTCGAAGACGGTGCACATGGCCACCGAAAGCTGGTACATGTATGAGCGCGACGTGCCGGCGGTCGGGGGATCGATCCAGCCCGAAGTTGGGGCGAATGCGGCGTACTGCCTGGCAGGGGAACAGCGTTGCACGGCTCCCGAATATGCGGTCGTCAATTTTCTGCAGAAGGAACTTTCAACGCATGATTTCCTGTCGTTTCGAAGCGATTTTCTCGACGACAAAAAGGGCCAGCGCACGGGCTACGCGACCAAATATTCGGAGAACACGATTACGTGGTGCCACTGGATCGGAACTACGGTTCAGATTCGGCCGGAATTGCGTTTCGAGCGGGCGTGGGATCGCAAGGCTTATGACTTCGGGCGCAGGCAGAACCAGCTTACAGTGGCGAGCGATTTGATTTTTCACTTTTAGGCCCGGCGGTGCAGTTGGGCTATAGGAAAATGGATCGATGACTGGCGTGCGAATGGATATGTGGCTGTGGGCTGCGCGATTTTTCAAGACGCGGCCGCTGGCCAAAAAGGCGTGCGAACTTGGCAGGGTTGTGTCGAACGGGCAGCCCGCCAAGGCGGCACGCGAGGTGCGCGTCGGTGACCGTTTGCAGATAAGCAACGAGGGCGGCGAGTTTCACGTAGACGTTTTGCTGCTCAGCGAGGTGCGCGGTCCGGCACCGGTGGCGCAGACGCTCTATCGCGAAACGGACGAGAGCCGGGAGATGCGCGCAAAGGTAGCTGCCGAACGAAAAGCGATGCTGCAATTCGAAGTCTTGCCTGAAGGCCGGCCATCGAAACGCGACCGGCGGCATATTATCCGGTTCCGGGGCCGAGGTTAGGTTCAACGTCGTAACCACATTAGGCCACCACGCAACCCAGGGGAAATCCGGGAACTCTTGACTTGAAAAACATTTTGGAGCATTATGGCGTTTGGCGACATGTCGCCAGAGGGCATAATGGAGTTTCTGCCACTTACCGAACCGGTTCTGCTTATCCTTCTTAGTTTGGCGAGCCAGCCTCGGCATGGTTACTCGATCCTCAAAGACGTCGAACAGATGAGCGATAGACGCGTGGTGCTCAGCACTGGCACACTCTACGGCGCTCTGCGCCGACTGCTGGATGAAGAATGGATTGAGCGAATTAAAGAGCAGGAGAGCCCGCGCGGCCGGCAGGCCTATCGACTGACATCGCGTGGACGCAAGAACCTGCAAGTTGAAGTTGGCCGAATGAAGAATCTTACGCGTTTGGCGAATCTGCGGATCTCGGCGAAGGAGGTATGATCCCATGCCCAGCCTCAACTTTTATCGATACGCACTGCGCCTTTATCCCGCGCCGCATCGCGAAGAGTTCGGCGAGGAAATGCTTGCTGTCTTCCGTGAGTTGCACACCGAGACGGCTGCGCAGGGACTGCCGGCCGAGATCCGTCTTTACGTTCGCGAGGCCGCAGGAATTATCGGCGGGGCCATGCGGGAACATTGGCGGGCCGGCGGCGGCGACGAATTCTCGCAAATATTTTCAAACAGGAGGTTCACGATGCACACCGAATTTCGTTTTCCGAAAGCAACGGCGGTGTTGATGACGATTATTCTTGGTGGTGTCATTCTGGCCATTCAGAAGGGAGAGTCGATTTCGGCGTCGCTGCGGGGCGCCGTGGATCCTCCTATCGGGCCAATCCATCCCGTGCACTCCGTTATGGTGGGAGGCATCTGTGCTGGGATTCGTATTCTTTTACGCTGCGGGACTGATTGGGTGGACGATTCTGTTCGCCATGCGGCGTTCGGGCCTGCACCGACTGGACGAGACCGCCGCGAAATAACCGGTGGGCTTCCTTCGAGCGCAATCTCATGAACGCGCTCTAGCTGCGACTGGCTGGCGTGCGCGTTTCTATCTCCATCCGCATCCCGTACTTGGGACGCAGCGTGATCAGCGGCTCAGGTTCGACGGGATGTCCGGGAACGAGTTTCAGCCTCCACTTCTGCGCCAGCGTAGCCAGCAGCAACACGCTTTCCATCCAGGCAAACGACTTCGCCAATGCACTGCCGGGCTCCGGCTCCGAAGGGAAAGTAGGTGAGCTTCGTTCGTCGCGACTTGGCTTCGGGAGTGAAGCGCTCGGGATCGAAGCGCAGAGGGTCAGGAAAGAAGCGCGCATCGCGATGGGTGATGAACTGGCTCATCAGCACGGTGGTTTTTGCCGGAAGAAAAAAGTCGCCGAGTTGAAAATCGGACCGAGCATAACGGCCCATCGCCCACGCGGGGGGATAGAGCCGCATGGATTCCGCCAGCACCATTTCGACGTAACGCAGGCGGGGAACATCGTCGTACGTCGGCAAGCGGCCTTGCAGTTCGCGGTCGATTTCCGTCATGGAAGCGGCGTTCGCACTCGGGATTCTGCGAAAGCAAATACCAGGTCCAGGAAAGAGCGTTGGCGACGGTCTCGTATCCTGCCAGAAAAATGGTGATCACCTGATCGCGGAGCGAACGCTCCGAAGTCGGCATCGTGATCGGGCGAGGCGGCCAGCATCAGGTCGAGCAGGCTGCTGCCTTGAGTCTCTCGCTGGCGGTGGGCGGCGATCATGCGGTAGACGACGGCGTCGATGCGCTTGCGCGCTCTTACGAACGCGGCCAGGCCCGGAGGACGGGCGTGCACAAGCAATTCCGCAGCCGGCAACATCACCAGAAAATTGTAGAGGCCCATGATGCGGTTGATGGCGTCGGCGAGTTCGCTGACTTCCTGGCGGAGATCGGTGGCAAACAGGGTTTGCGCGACCACGTTGAGCGTGAGGCGCATCATGTCGATAGCAATGTCGCGCTGCTCGCCGTGGCGCCAGCGCTCGCGCACCTGGGCGGCTTCGTGAACCATCAAGTTCGCGTATTCGGGAATGCGCTGGCGATGAAAGGCAGGCTGGGCGGTCTGCCTCTGGGAGCGGTGTTGCGCGCCTTCGCTGGTGATCATGCCCTCGCCCAGCAACATTTTTGTGCGCTGGACGGTTCGTTCCTTGATGAAGTTGTCGTTCTGCACGACGAGGATTTCGCGAATGTAGTCAGGATGGTTCAGGAAAACGATGTGATTCCAGCCGATCTTGTAGTGCGCAATGTCGCCGTATTCCTCGGTGAGGTGCTGAAACAGAAAGATTGGATTCGCAGGACGAAAGCGGCGGAACGCGAACCAGAGCAGGTTGCGCTGGAAGCCGGGCGGAAAGCGGTAGGCGCCGCTGCGGTGTCCATCACGGTGTGGCACGTTATTTCTCGGGCACATCATTCCTGGCCGCGGTCGCCATCCTGCTAGTGTACTTCGACGGCCGATCTGGAGAAGGAACGATCACGTCCGGTTCCATTTTTTCTCTGCGAGTTGCGCGAAATGCTCGGCGGTCACTGCGGTCCAAGGCTTTTTTTCTTACCGCAAGAAGGCAAATCTTAGACCGCAGAGAGCGCTGAGAAAATCGCGCTGAGAACGCCGAGAGTTCATGGGGGCTCCGGCAGTCGAGGGAACTGCGTCGATACCGTTCGCGTCTAGCGCTTGTCCGATTCGGATTTCTGCAGCGTGTCTAATTCCGCCAGCAACTTCGACGCTGTGCTTCATTGGATCAACGCTGGTGTATGCCTTCGCGATTTTGCCATTGGGATCGATTAGGAAAGTGTGACGGGCCGCAAACTTTACGAGCCCGAGGTTGGTCAGCGATCCGTAAGAGTCGGTTACCGCGTGATGGATATCGGCTAGCAGCTTGAAGTTCAGGCCTTCCTTGGCGCAGAACTTTTTGTGGGAATCCACGCTATCGAGGCTCACGCCCAGCACCACCGCGTTGCGCTCTGCGTACTTTGGTTGATCCACTTGGAAGTTATGGGCTTCGCGGGAGCAGCCGGGCGTTTGATCCTTGGGATAGAAATAAAGGACAACCCACTTTCCTCGATAGTCTTTCAAGCTGACGGGCGAGCCTTCCTGTGAAGGCAGCGTGAAGTCGGGCGCGTTGCTGCCTTCGGACGGCGTGGCTGAGCGCGACAACAGGCGCGGCACGAGAACTACTAGCACGATGACCGCCACCAGCAGCAAACGATTCGCAACATGGAATCCTCCTAGCCGAACTGACGCAGCTCGCGATTCTAAATCAAGCTGGCTAAACGTGGAGCGTGGCGCTGTCCGAGGCGGCTAGTCGTACAGCGAGGCACTGTCGCTACGCGAGCATTGCAAGCCGCCGAGCATTTATTCTATATTGTATAGATAATGGCTGAGCGCGACTCTCTTGGCGAATTCGAGCACTTGATTGTGCTGGCGCTGCTTCGGCTGGAAGATCGAGCTTACGGCGTTACGCGTGCGGCAGGAGATCGAATCCCGCACCAGACGCGAAGTCTCGATCGGAGCGGTTTATGCCACGCTCGATCGACTGGAACGCAAGGGGTACGTCAAGTCGCGACGCGGCGATCCTACGCCCGAGCGGGGCGGACGCTCGAAACGCTTTTTTCGTGTCACGGCCAAGGGAGTGTGGCGGTAAACCGCACGCAACGGGCATTACAGAGCATGGCTGCGGGACTGGATCTTATCCGGAGCTTTTCATGACGACTAAGGCGCATTCCATTCAACCACCGCGAATCGCCACCTGGCTGGTGACTCTGTTCACCACCGATGATGAGTCCATTGTGGGTGACCTGTACGAAGAATTCGGACAGGCGGGATCGAGATGGGGAATCGCTGTAGCGCGCAAGTGGTATTGGCGCCAGAGCTTGCGGACAGTTGCCGAGCTCGGAGTCGGCGGACTTCGCGGCGCCCCGTGGTCGACGACGGGCACCGTAGGCGGAGGCTTTCTATTACTGCGGTTTGCGCACTGGCTGCCCGGAAAATTGTTAACCGTGCTGACCGACAGATATCTAATGTACTGGTCCAATCATTTTCATGCTTATCTGTGGCTGCTGAACGCGCTAATTCCAGCGTTTCTGCTCACGTCGCTGTTTACTGGGTGCGTGGTTGCCCTGGTTGCGAAGAAGCGAGAAATGACAGTGACCATGGCGCTCGGGTTTGTACTGTGCATGTTGATCCTTTTCGGTTATGTATCGGCCCTCGCTCAGACTGGCGATTTTAATTACCTTTGGAATATGCCCCGGGCCTTCTCCGATCCAATCGCGATCGTGATGGGCGGAATGGTGGTACGACAATTTCGCCTCCGTGCGACAGCCGTCCGCGAAGCGAAATCCGAAAACTAAAAACTCGCCGGTTCTCGACCCTCGTCCCAGCAATAATTCCCGCGTATGAATTATGATGGAGTATTGCGCATTCTACGACGGAGAAACCAGACGTGGCTCAGACGGAAACTGACGGCTTAGAAGTTTTGGAAACCAGGGAGTGGGTCGATTCCCTGGATTATGTACTTTCCAGCGGCGGTCCCAACCGCGCAGGCCGATTGTTGCAGCAACTGGCGCTGCACGCGCGGCGCGAGGCAGGAATTAATCTGCCGTTCTCGGCCACCACGCCGTACCAGAATACGATTCCGGCGCGGCAGCAGGCTCCGTTTCCTGGCAGCCAGGAGATGGAGCGCCGCATCAAGAGCCTGGTCCGCTGGAACGCGCTGGCCATGGTGGTTCGCGCCAACAAAATTCAAGAGGGCATTGGCGGGCATATTTCGACTTTCGCTTCGGCCGCCACGCTCTACGAAGTTGCGTTCAACCATTTCTTTCGCGCGCAAACTGAGGGCGGAGATCGCGACGTCGTATATTTTCAAGGACACGCCGCTCCCGGAATTTATTCCCGCGCTTACCTCGAAGGCCGCATCTCGAAGGAGAAGCTGCAAAATTTCCGCCGCGAACTGAAACCGGGCGGAGGGCTTTCCTCTTATCCCCATCCGTGGCTCATGCCGGAGTTCTGGGAGTTCCCCACGGTTTCCATGGGACTGGGGCCGATTCAGGCGATTTATCACGCGCGCTTTATCAAGTATCTGGAAAATCGCGGACTCAAGCAGTCGACGGGCGGCAAGGTGTGGGCATTTCTGGGCGACGGCGAAATGGACGAACCCGAGTCGCTGGGTTCGATCACGCTGGCCTCGCGGGAAAAGCTCGACAACCTAATCTTCGTGGTGAACTGCAACCTGCAGCGGCTCGATGGCCCAGTGCGCGGCAACGGAAAAATCATTCAGGAACTGGAAGCGATTTTCCGTGGCGCAGGTTGGAACGTCATCAAAGTCATCTGGGGCACGGACTGGGACACTCTCATTCAGAATGACCGTGACGGCCTGCTGGTGCGGCGTCTGGGCGAGATCAGCGACGGGCAATATCAGAAATATTTTGTCGAAAGCGGAGCGTATTTCCGGCAAAACCTGTTCGGCACCGATCCGCGGCTACTGAAAATGGTGGAACATCTTTCCGACGATCAACTGGCGCGTATGCGGCTGGGCGGGCACGATCCCATTAAAGTTCACGCTGCCTTTCGGGCTGCGTTCGATCACACGGGAGCGCCGAGCATCGTTTTGGCCAAGACGATTAAAGGCTACGGGCTGGGTGAGGCGGGCGAAGGCAAGAACATCACGCACCAACAGAAAAAGTTAAACGAAGATGAACTGGAACTGTTCCGTTCGCGCTTCGGAATTCCTATTCCCGACGACGAACTGCATGAGGCGCCCTTCTACCGGCCATCGGACGACAGTGCGGAAATCAAGTATATGCAGGCACGCCGCCAGCAACTCGGCGGGTATATGCCGACTCGCAAAGTGCGGGCGGCGGCGCTGGAATCCTTACCGGACGCGCTCTTCGAGGAGTTCCACAAAGGCACCGAGGGACGCGATGTTTCGACGACCATGGTGTTCGTGCGCCTGCTGGCGAAGTTGTTGCGCGATCCGGAACTGGGCAAACTGATTGTGCCGATCGTTCCTGACGAAGCGCGGACCTTCGGCATGGAAGCGTTGTTCCGCCAAGTGGGCATTTATTCCAGCGTGGGGCAGAACTACGAACCCGTCGACATGGACACGCTGCTCTACTACAAAGAAGCGAAGAACGGGCAGATTCTCGAGGAGGGCATCACCGAGTCGGGGTCGATGTGCTCGTTTATCGCGGCGGGCACGGCGTATGCGAATCACGGAATCAATACGATTCCCTTCTTTATTTATTACTCGATGTTCGGTTTCCAGCGGATCGGCGATTTGATCTGGGCCGCGGCGGACATGCGCTGCCGAGGATTTCTCGTCGGCGGCACCGCGGGTCGCACCACCCTGGCTGGAGAAGGACTGCAGCACCAGGACGGGCACAGCCATGTGCTCGCGCTTCCGGTGCCGAACCTTCTCGCCTACGACCCGGCCTTTGCCTACGAGATCGCCATCATTATTCAGGATGGCATCAAGCGCATGTATATCGATCAGGAATCGATCTTCTATTACTTGACCGTCGGCAACGAACCCTTGCCCATGCCAGGGATGCCGACCGAAGGCAATGTTCGCGAGGGCGTGCTGAAAGGTTTGTACCGGTTCAAGACTTCCGGCAAGAGCGACGCGAAACTACGCGCGCAATTGCTCGGAAGCGGCGCCATCATGTTCGAAGTGCTTAAGGCTCAGCAGATTCTGGAAGAAAAATACGGCGTAGCGGCCGACGTATGGAGTGTGACCAGCTACAAGCAGCTGTATCGCGACGGCAACGATTGCGAGCGCTGGAACATGTTGCATCCCGCGGAGCCGGCGAGAGTTCCGTATGTCACGCAGACTCTGAAAGACGCGGCCGGGCCGTTCATTGCGGCCTCTGACTATATGAAGGTGCTGCCGGAAAGTCTTGGCAAGTGGGTGCCCGGACAACTCGTATCTTTGGGAACGGACGGCTTCGGACGCAGCGAGAACCGGGTGGCCTTGCGCGACTTTTTTGAAGTGGATGCTAAGCACATTGTGCTCGCAACACTGGGAGCGCTGGCCCGCGAGAAAAAGATTGGCACGGACGTAGTGAAGCGAGCCGTTCAGGAACTGGGGATCAATCCCGACAAGGCGAATCCGGCGATCAGCTAGCTGAAAAGATTTTGAGAAAAGGAATGGACGCGGTGATCGAATTCAAACTTCCCGAGCTGGGAGAAAACATCGAACAGGGCGATCTTGTTCGCCTCATGGTTTCACCGGGCGCCAGCGTGAGCACCGGGCAGTCGGTGATGGAACTGGAAACCGACAAGGCGGTCCTCGAAGTTCCTTCGTCGGTGACCGGAACGGTGCAGGAAATTCGGGTCAAAGAGGGCGACAAAATTAAAGTGGGGCAAGTGATCTTCACGGTGGACGGAGCGGAAGCAAAAACGTCTCCCGAGCACTGCGGCGCCCGCGAAAGCTCCTGCGCCCGCGCCAGCACAGCCGGAGCCAGGCTGCGAAGCAGTCAGCCGGAGCTGCGACTTCTGCGCCAATCGCGCCTCCTGCGACGCCCGCCCCGGCAAAGCCCAGCGCGAGCACAACCTCTTCAGGCGTTTCGGGGCCCAGCGAGTTCAAACTCCCCGAACTTGGCGAAAATATTTCTCAGGGCGACCTGGTGCGATTGATGGTCGCGCCCGGCGCCAAAGTTTCCGAAGGCCAGCCGGTCATGGAGTTGGAGACCGATAAGGCCGTGGTCGAAGTTCCGTCTTCGGTCAGCGGCGTAGTGAAAGAAGTGAAGGTAAAAGAGGGCGAGAAGGTCAAGGTTGGGCAAGTGATCTTCACGCTCGAGGGTGGGCAGGCTGCGCCCACGGAAGCCAGTCGTTCGCGGAACGCTCCGGTCGAGCATGTTTCCGGACAGCACGGCGCGCGTCTGGCGTTTCAGGCAGCGATTCGCGCCGAAGGCAAGACGGAAGAGCAGGCTCTGCCGCCCGACCAACCGCAGCAGCCGGGTGCCGCATCGTTCAGCATGCCCGCACAATTGGGCAAGGTGGCGGGCACGGAACATCGCCAACCGATTCCGGCGGCTCCGCATGTGCGGCGATTGGCACGCGAGGTCGGAGTTGACATCTACGAAGTAAAGGGCTCGGGACCGGGCGGGCGCATCAGCGAAGACGACGTTAAGGCTTACGCGAAGAGCACTGCTTTCTGCGGCGGCCACTGCGGCCCAGGCGCCGCCGCGCGCCGGGCATTTCGCTCAGCCGCAGCTTCCCGACTTCGCCAAATGGGGCAAGGTCGAGCGCGTTTCCATGCGCGGAGTTCGCCGCAAAACTGCGGAGCATCTTGCGGAGGCCTGGAACACGATTCCTCATGTCACGCAGCACGACCGCGCCGACATCACCGAACTCGAACAGTTACGCGCGAAGTTCGCCCCGAAAGCGGAAGAAGCCGGCGGCAAGATGACGGTGACGGCCATCGCGCTGAAGGTCTGCGCCGCCGCGCTCAAAGTGTTTCCGCAGTTCAATGCCAGCATCGACATTGAGAAAGAAGAAATCGTCTACAAGCAATACATCAGCATTGGGGTGGCTGCCGATACGGATCGCGGGCTGCTCGTGCCGGTGATCCGCGAGGTCGACAAGAAAAACATTGTCGAACTGGCGGTCGAGTTGTCGCAGTTTTCCAAAAAGGCGCGCGATAAAAAGCTGACGCCTGCGGATATGGAAGGCGGCACTTTCACCATTACGAATCTGGGCGGCATTGGCGGCGTGGGGTTCACGCCAATCGTGAATTATCCGGAAGTGGCGATCCTCGGGCTTTCGCGCTCGCGCATGGAGCCCGAATGGATCAATGGCAAATTCGAGCCGCGGCTCATTTTGCCGCTCTCGCTTTCCTACGATCACCGGTTGATCGACGGAGCCGATGCGGCCCGCTTCTTGCGCTGGATTGCGGAAGCTTTCGAACAGCCGTTCTTGCTGTCGGTCCAGGGATAGAAATTCCAGGAATCATTCAAGGTTTCAAGGTTTCAAGATTGCAAAGTTTTAAGGTTGCGACGCGTCGAGTAACTCTAACTTTTGAACCCTTGAAACTCTGAAACTTTGAAACCTTCTTCACAAACATGTCTGAACCTACAGTCCTGAACATTGCAGTTGTCGGCGGCGGTCCCGGGGGATACGCCGCAGCATTTCTGGCCGCCGATCTCGGCATGAACGTCACGCTAATCGACCCGGAGTTGAATCCGGGCGGAGTCTGCCTTTATCGCGGCTGCATTCCGTCGAAAGCGCTGCTGCACGTAGCCAAGTTGCTGGAAGAATCGCATCAGGCCAAAGACTGGGGCATTGATTTCGCCGCGCCGAAAATCGATCTCGCTCGCCTGCGCTCGTGGAAAGAAAATGTGGTCAAGAAGTTGACGGGCGGCCTGGGCGTTCTCTCCAAGCAGCGCAAGGTTCATTACGTGCAAGGACGAGCGGCGTTCGAGAATTCAACCACGCTGCGCGTAACCAAATCCGGCGGAGCGGAGGAATCGCTTAGTTTCGATCGCATCATTATTGCGACTGGCTCCCGTCCCGCGATCGTTCCAGCTTTGAAAATCGATACGCCGCGCATGATGGATTCAACTGGCGCACTGAATCTGGAAGATATTCCTGGCACGCTGCTGGTGGTCGGCGGTGGTTACATCGGGCTTGAACTGGGCTCGGTCTATGCCGCACTTGGCACTCGCGTGACCGTTGTGGAAATGCTTCCCGGCCTGCTGCCGGGCGCGGATCGCGATTTGGTACTCCCGCTGCACAAGCGGCTGGAAAAAATGTTCGACGGGATTCTGCTCAACACTACTGTCGCCTCGGTCAAGGACGAGGGCAGCGGCATTCGCGCGCGCTTCGAAGGCGCGAACGTAAAAGAGAGCGAAAAAGTTTTCGAGCGCGTGTTGGTATCGGTAGGCCGCAAGCCGAATTCCGAAATCCCCGGTCTCGACAAGACGCAGGTGAAAGTCGGCCAGCGTGGCTTCATTCAGGTGAACAAGCAATTGCAGACCGACGATCCATCCATCTACGCCATCGGCGATGTGGTGGGCGAGCCCATGCTGGCGCACAAGGCGTCGCATGAAGGCCGGACCGCGGTCGAGGCGATTGCCGGGCACAAAGTCGCGTTCGAACCCAATGCGATTCCCGCGGTCGTCTTTACCGATCCCGAAGTTGCGTGGTGCGGTCTGACCGAGACGCAGGCGCAAAAAGAAAATCGCGAGATCAAGGTGGCGAAGTTTCCGTGGGCCGCTTCCGGCCGCGCGGTCACTCTCGATCGGCCCGAAGGCATGACCAAGCTTCTCATCGATCCGCAGAGCGAGCGGGTGCTGGGAGTGGGAATTGTGGGCGCCGGCGCTGGAGAGATGATCGCGGAAGGCGTGCTGGCCATCGAAATGGCGGCGCTCGCCAAGGACGTGGCCTTGACCATTCATCCGCATCCCACGCTTTCGGAAACGGTCATGGAATCCGCCGAAGTTTTCTTCGGCACCAGCACGCACATCTACCGGCCGAAGCGCAGCTAGCGGCCTGCGTTTCGATACAATGATGGCTTCCATGCTTCAATTCCCACCAACAGCATGCGCAAGCCCGCGCCACTTAAGGCGAGAGAAAGGTATGCCTATTCTCCCTGGGTGGCTACTCGTCTGCATCTTTTCTCTCGGAAGCTTCCCGGTGGTTGCCGCGATTCCGGCACAGAGCCAGGTTCTGTCCGGTTCGACCGCCAATTCCACGGCGAATACTGCGGCCGATCCCCTGGGGCGCACCACGCCGTCGGGCAGCATGCTCGGATTTTTGCAGGCGGCGCAATCCGGAGATTACGGAATCGCCGCGCAATATTTGCAACTGAGTGCTGCCCGCCGACAGTCCGAGGGCCAGCAGCTTGCTACAAAACTGAAAATTGTTCTCGACAACGCGTTCACCGGGCGATTCAAAAACTTCACGCAGGCTGACGGAGTTCCGCAGGAAGGCGTCCCGCTTGGACGCCAGAAGTTGGGAACCATGTCGTCGGGCGACGTTGAGGTCGATCTTGATCTGGTACGCGTCTCCGATCCCAACGCAGGCAAGATCTGGCTGATCGCTTCGGACACGCTGTCCAAAATCCCCGAACTGTACGAGCAGGTGCAGGCGCGGCACGTTGAATCGCGCCTTCCCAATGTGCTGGTGAAGCACGAATTCGCAGACATGCCACTGTGGCAATTTCTCGCCTTGGTGGTCGCCCTGCCGGTCGCAGCCGCCCTGGGCTGGCTCATTCTGGCGTTGCTGGAAATTCCATTGCGTTGGTGGGCGCGCCGGCTCGGTCAGTTGGAGGTGGCGAACTGGCGCTCGGTTTCCGGTCCGGCGTGGCTGCTTGGCGGGCACTCTGATTCATCAAGTCTTCGCCGTCTACCTTCACATTCCGCTGCTTCCACGACACTACTATTTTCAAATCACGTCGGTGGCGCTGATCGTCAGTGCGACGTGGATTCTGTGGCGCGTCGTTCAGTGGGCCCTGCTCCGCGTGCGCAATCGCGCCCTGACGCGCGGACTTGCGGGCACAGGCTCGCTCATGCTGTTGGGTGAGCGCATCCTCAAAGCCGTGATTTTTGTCGCGGGCGTCCTGGCCGTGCTCAGCAACCTCGGCTTCAACATGAGCACCGCGCTCGCCGGCCTCGGCATTGGCGGACTTGCCATCGGCTTCGGCGCACAGCAGACCATCGCAAATCTTTTTGGCGGCGTTTCGGTTCTTGGCGACGAAGTGTTTCGGGTCGGCGATGTCTGCCGTTTCGGCGACCGCACCGGGGTGGTCGAGGACATCGGACTGCGTTCCACGCGCATCCGCACTGATGAGCGCACGCTGGTCGCGATTCCCAACGGCACGGTGGCGACCATCAATCTTGAAAATCTCAGCCGCCGCGACAAACTTCTTTTCAAGACCACTCTCGGCCTGCGGCCTGAAAGCAAGGCGGACCATGTGCGCTTCGTGCTCGCCGAAATCCGGCGTCTGCTCTACAGCCATCCGAAGGTGGAAACCAAAAGCGTGCGCGTGCGCCTGACCGACATTGCCGGCACCTCTCTCAGCGTGGAAGTTTTCGCTTACATCCTGACGCGGGAGTTCAATGAATTCGCCGCGATCCGCGAAGATCTTTTGTTACGCATTATGGATGTGATGGAGAATTCGGGCGGCGGCCTGGCGCTCCCTTCGCAAACGCTTTATTTGAGCCGCGACGCAGGACTCGAAAAAGAAAAATCAGAAAAGGCAGTCAAGACGATTGCGGATTTGAAGGATGGGAAGAAGTTGCCCTTCCCTGATTTTCACGCGGACGACATTTCTTCGTTTAAAGGATCGATTGACTACCCGCAACCGGAGTCTGCCGTTCTGAAGACACCTGGAGAGTCGGGCAAGAACAGCTAGGACATCCGCTCGGTGGCCCCGCCGGTCGGCCGCGAAAATGGCGGCGCTACTGCCTGCGCGGCTTCCAGCGTTGCGTCATCCGATGCAGAAACAGATGTGTGGGGAAATAAACCAACAGTGGAACCGCTACAAGATACAGGAGCAGATAAAGCCATCCCGGCATGACGTGTTGCTCGTGAAAGAACAGCCCCCGCGCCCAGTTCACATCCTTCTCCGGGCGCCAGAAATAATTGATCGGCACCACGATCCACGCCATCAGCGTTTGCAACTTCCATCCGCGCCGGTCGTAACCCAGATCGCCAAATCGCCCACAGCAGCAGCGGCGGCGTGACGACATGAAACAAGCTGAGCAGGCGAATGGCCAGCGGCAAGTTCGGATCGAACATGTATTCGGTGCCGCCAATGAGGTGGCGCCCAGTCAGCACAGCGCCCGCGAGATCAACGCGTGTAGATGCGTTTGGAACAGCAGCAGCCCGCGAAGCTGCCCAGGAAAAAATCAGCGGGCTCTCCAGCCACAAGCCAATTCCGATCAGCACATTTCCCAGATCGCAGAAGAAAAGAAAATTCTGCGCGCCGTATTGCCGCCAGTACAGCGGCGCCCACACGAGCAGCCAGAGAGTCCATCCGATCTTGAGCCACAGCGGCAGTCGCATGGCCGCCATTGTATGCACGTGGAAGGTTCCAGGGCCTTACGAGCGAATGCCATTCGTCCCGTTTCCTGCCCTGGGGAAACACCACAGAAAATCAAGCGCTGCGAATTACCAGCGTAACTTGCTGCGGCTTACCGGTGTACCTACGATGGTTTTGGTATGGGTTACCAAGCTCTTCTCTTCTGTCCCGACGAAAAAACCGCTCGCACGGTGACGCAGGTTTTAAGCGAGCTCGAGTTCAACGTCGAGTCCTGCACCGAACCATTTGCTGCAGTCAAGAAGCTGATGGGCCAACACTTCGACGCTGTCGTGGTCGACTGCGATAACGAGCAGAATGCCACATTGTTGTTCAAGAGCGCGCGCAATTCGACGTCCAACCAGGCGTCGCTTGCCGTAGCCGTAGTGGAAGGTCAGGCCGGGGTCGCGAAGGCGTTCCGCATCGGCGCCAACCTCGTCCTGACCAAACCCATCAACATCGAACAGGCCAAGGGAACGCTGCGCGTGGCTCGCGGGTTGCTGCGCAAGAGCGAACCGGCCAAGCCTGGGAGCCCGGCGACGGCCGCATCGCTTGTGACACCAGACCCACCGAAATCCGCAGTTTCTGCCAAGCCAGAGGTTCCCGCACCAGCCGCCGTCTCGACAAGACCTGCCCCGACTAGGACCGAAACTTCGGGCTGGCCGGTGCCTGCTCCAGTTGCGAGTGCAAGCACTTCCGCGCAAGATGAAGATCTGCTCGACATCAGCGGCGAAGATTCTGTTTCCACGCCCGCGGCAGTTGAGCCCACAAAAAGGTTTATTACTCCTTCGCTTCAAACCAACAAGTTTCTGGCCGGAGCGGTTGCCGGTTCGGCGCCGGAACTGAAGGCTCCATCGAGCCCTGCGTCACCAGCCACTTTCGGCGGAGGGGCAGCTAGTGCGCCCGCCCCAGCCCGCGAACGGCAGGACGCTCGGGCCGCAGAAGCCTTAATTGAACACGTTGAAGCGGACGCTCGATCGAACAAGGCGGAGGCAGTACAGACTGAAGCCTCTGTCGCGGCGGGGCCGGAGCCGACATTCACCTTTGGAGGCGCGAACGCTGCCGCGGAACCGAGCGGCGCCGGCAAGAAGATTTTCTTGGGAGTCGTCGCTGCGGGGATCATCGCTGTAGCAGCGTACGCAGGCTGGGCTCATTTCCACGGACAGGCCAGCGCGCCCAACGACCAGGAAACGGAAACGATCTCCGCACCGGTCACGACTTCGCGGCCTGTAAAGAGCACCGCCAAGCCCTCAGCGGCGGCAACCGGCGCGCTGAAACCATCTTCCTCCTCGCCCAGTTCGTCGACCCTAGGGCCAGCGGGCAAAAGCCACGGATCGGATGGAACTAACTCTGCGGTTGAAAATGTCGATGCCACCGATGCCGGCAAAACTGCCGACGCGATCGAGGATGCCCCCGCGCCGCTGGTGGTGAAAGGCGGAAAGGCTCCTACGTCACGTGCAAAACTTGGCGCAGCGGACGCTCCAGCTCCGAGCATGGTTGGAATAGCGGCCGCGGGTGCCGCAGCGCCTCCGCCCGACTTGGGCAGCGCTCCCGACCTTGCGCCAAAACCAATGCTGCAAACCCTGAATATCTCACAGGGCGTATCGCGCGGTTTGCTCTACAAGAAAGTTCAGCCTGTCTACCCCAGAAATGCTCTCGATATGCGGGTTGAAGGTTCCGTGGAATTGATGGCAACGGTTTCAAAAACCGGCGACATCACCCATGTGAAAGTTTTGAATGGCGATTCTCAATTGACCAAAGCAGCTACGGATGCGGTCAAACAGTGGAAGTACAAACCCTATCTGCTCAACGGTGAGCCGGTCGAAATCCAGACGCAGGTCACGATCAACTTCAAGCTACCCAAGTAGATTTCTTTTTAGGACTAGCGTGGCGCTTTCAGCGCTCTTCTTTGTCAGGCAATTTCCTTCCCGCCGTCGTTTCTTCCATTACAAAACTGCTTTCGGGAACTGTGCCATCACGCCGCGGCAGGAATGACATGAGAAAGAGAACGCTTGCGCCTCCGTTGCCGGTGTGGGATGCGGGTACGGAACGCTGGCAATGCCCTTTGCAGAAGTATGGGTGGCGCGGGCGCTCTCGCCCGCGTGCATGCGGCACAAGTGAAGGCTACGCGGGCGAGGGCGCCCGCGCCACACAATGGATTTACCGGAATTCGCTACGCACTACTGTGGCTGCATCACTTCGTCAAGCACAAGCTTGCTGCCTTTCTCGACGTTGATGACTTTGTGAATCGGCGCATATCCGCTGATGGTGATGTCAATCACGTAGTTGCCAGGATCAAGTAGCACATCGGCAGGCGACGGTTTTTCGACCAGGTGCTGGTTGATGGCAATCTGCGCACCCTTGGGTTGGGTATGAATGCTGACCGTTCCCTGTCCGCCCTTTTGCCCGAATAGCTTCGACATTTTCCCAACGGTCCTCAAGTTGTCGGTATTGCCGAGCGGCCGCAGCGTGGGCGAGAAGCTGAAAGTCTGTCCCAAGGCGAATTGCGCGTTCATGGTTTCATCGATGTATCCCGGCATGCGCACCAGCACCACATGCTGGCCTTTGTCCACACTGACCTGGGCTGGCGTCTTCGTGCTGGTGTCTCGGCCGTCCACGTATATGTTGGCTCCCGGCGGATCGCTTTTCACTACCAGAGTGGCCATCAGCTTCGCCAGGTGTACGACTGTTGTTGCACGGTTTCCTGCAGTGACATTCACGGTGCGCGAGTCGGTGGAGTAGCCCGGCTTGCTGATGCTGATCGAATGCTGCCCAGGCTGCAGATTCGCCAACGCCACGGGCGTAACCCAGCTCGCGTCGGTCTGGCCATCCAGTTGAACTTGTGCGCCCGCAGGCGTCGACTCAATGGCTAACTGCCCAGGAATAGTTGCGGGAGTTGCCACCTTCCGGCGGGAATTTCTCGCTCTCGAAGAGGCCACAGGCTGAGAGTCTCGTGCCGGGGCATCGGACGCTGCCGTCTGGTCGGCCGCCTCTTGAGTCTGAGCGGGCTGTGATGCTTCAGGAGCCGGTGCTGGAGCGGCCTGCGGCGACGGCTGGCTACTTTCAGGTTGCGCCGGCGTCTGCGCTGCAGCGGCGGGGCGCTTGCCGCCCGAATCGTCGTCGCTATTCAAACTGTGTACGTAGAGACTGACTCCAATGCCGATGACCAGAATCAAAATAACCGCCCCGGCGATAGCGTAGAGCATCAACTTCGGCGGAACGCCCCTAATTTCTTTGATCGCTTTCTGGGCAACTTCGCGCGGCTGGACTTTCGGCTTCTCCTCGACTTTGCGGGTCGCTTTAAAGGCTGTAACCACCGGGCCTGCGAGTTCCTCGCGCTCCAACGGAACTGGCGGCGGCGGCGGCGCAATATAGACTTCCTTGAGCGGTGGCAGTTCCGAGATTTCCGAGAAGCTGGTGCCGCTGCTGGCGACTGGTCCGCCCTCGGCCATTAAGGGATCGACCGCTATCCTCGGAGTTGCTCCGGAAGCCTGGCTATCGAAAGTCTCTACCTGCGGTTCATCGCTCACCGCCGACGACAGATTCGCGGAATGTGTCGCGAGCCCATCAATCGTTTGCTTTTCAGACGAATTTGTGTGGTCGACGCGCACGCCTGCTGCGCTGCTGCCTATTCCGGCGGATGCCGCCGCCGCTTTCAGCGGTTTGGGAGCGGCTGCCTGGACCGGCGCGCTTGGTACCTGCGGCGATGCGATTTTCTTTTCGACCGGCTTGGATGCCCCTGCGGGTCCGGCAAACTTCGCTTGGGCAACGGCATTCGTCTTGACCGCATTTGCAGGGGTTTTTGGCGACTGCAGTTTGTTCGGCGCCGCCGGCCGTGCTTCTTTGCAGTTCTCCAAATCCTCGAGCAGTTGCTTTCCGCTCTGGTAGCGCTGCGCCGGATCTTTGGCCAGTGCCTTCATGATGAGGTCGCTCAACAGCGGATGCACCTTGGGATTCACATGGAGGGGTGAAACCGGAGCGCTTTCTAAAATGCTTTGCCGCACGGAACTCGCGTCGGGACCGTCGAAGGGCTTGCGCTCGGTCACCATTTCATAAAACATGGCGCCTAAACTGAATAAATTCGACCGGGCATCGGCCGCCTCTCCCTTCGCCTGTTCGGGCGACATGTAATACAAGACCGAAGGGATTCCTTCCGGAATATGTTGCAGGAAGTTGCCAACGCTGGAAACGCCGAACCCCAGAATTCTGACCGTACCGTCCCACCCGCACATGATTTTGGACGGTTCCAAACTGTAGTGAGCGATGTTGTGCGACTTCGCATGCTCGAAACCGCTGCACAATTGCCGTCCGATATCGAGAAGATCCCAGATGGAAAATCCTTCTTTGCGCGCCAGCATGGTGGCAATGCTGTTTCCCTGTACGTAATCCATAGCCGCGCAGAACTGGCCCTCGATTTCGCCTGCGCCAAATACGTTGGTGATGTTGGGATTGCTGAGAACCTTGGTGCTTTCGGCTTCGGCCACGAGTGCCTGTTCGAGAGCGGGCGCGCCCTCGCCGAACGCCTTCAGCTGAATCGCCTTCAGGGCGATTGTCTGCCCGCTTTCCGGATCGTTGGCTTTGTAGACCAGGCTCGTGGGCGACTTTGACAGTTCACTTAATATTTCGAAAGGGCCGATTTTCGTAGGCATTTGTTTTTCCCGTTTCACAGCACCGCGATTCTTCGCGTCGGTCGTGTCAAGTTCTCGACCGGCGGAAACCGGATGAATCGGTAGGCCTAGGATATCTCGGCTTTCGCGAACCTTCGAGTTACCAAGGTAAGCGGGCAAAGCCGTGGAACCGACTGCACTGCAAGGAATTAGCCCAGGATCCCTAGGCCATCAATCTTGGCTTCCCGATGTTTTTGGACGCCCTTTGACGATCACGAATCCTAGCCGGCGACCGCCGTCTTCCCCTTCGACAGCACGCACCCACATAACCTTTCCCTCGGCTGCCAGTTGTAACTCTTATGCGGATCGGTCCTGATGACATTTGTCATCCCGCTCGGATGACGATCTCTACTGGCGGACAAGTCCATCGAGCAATAGAAACAAGGAGAACACTTCTATGAGGGTCAGGGCTACAAAGGTCGATTCCAGACTGCTTGTCGCGGGCAAGGTGTTTCGTCTATTCTTGGTACCTCGGGACGCGCCTCCCACCTGCGCGCATTTCCCGTTTCCCTCTGGAGTACGCCGATGACGTTGACCCGGTTCGTTACGAAGAACGCCTTCCGCAACAAGCGCCGCAGCACTTTGACCGTGTTGAGCATCGCTTTTTCTTTGCTGCTGCTCACCCTGATGATGACCATCTGGAGAGCTTTCTACCTGGACCAAGGCAGCGCGGAGTCGGCGGAAAGACTGGTCGTGCGGCATCGCGTTTCCCTTACGTTCAATTTGCCCGGTTACTACCGGGAGAAAATTCGAGCAGTTCCCGGAGTGTTATCGGTCGTCCCAGTCTCGTGGTTCGGCGGCATCTATAAAGACCAGAAGCCGGAGAACTTCTTCGCGCAATTTGGCACCGACCCCGACGAGTTCTTCAAGACCTTCCGCGACCTCGCTCTGCCTCAGGACCAGATTACTGCGTGGCAGCGCGACCGCCAGGGCGTGATCGTCGACGATTCTCTCGCCACGAAATATGGGTGGAAGCTGGGAGATCGCATCGTTCTCCAGGGAACGATTTATCCCATCAATCTGGAGTTAAACGTTCGCGGAATTTTCCATTCGACCCCGGACAACAAATCCGTTTACTTCAACGCCAAGTATGTGGAAGAGGCCGTCGACTTCTTCAAGGGACGGGCCGGAACGTTCAGCATCCTGGCGGCATCCCCGGGGATGTGAGCCAGATTGCCAGCACGGTGGACGACATGTTTCGCAACTCACCGCAGCCGACCAAGACCGAGAGCGAGAAAGCGTTCGGCCTGGAGTTCGTCGCCATGATGGGCAACGTGAAGGCGTTCATCCTGAGCATCTGCTCGGCCGTAGTCTTCGCGACGCTTCTGGTCTCGGCCAACACCATGGCGATGTCGATTCGCGAGCGCACGCGCGAAGTAGCCGTGCTCAAGACGCTGGGCTTTACCAAACGCGGCGTGCTGGGCCTGTTCGTGAGCGAGGCGGTCGCGCTCTCGCTGGGAGGAGGGTTGCTCGGAGTTGGCCTCGGCTGGTTGATGGTCTACGGGCTGACTCATTCTCCGCAATTCTTCAGTTTCTTCCCGATGAAGGTGACTCCTGGGATATGGCTGGCGGCCATGCTGACATCGGGTCTGGTCGGACTGCTGAGTTCTGCTGTCCCTTCCTACACCGCTTCGCAGATCAACATAGTCGACGGCTTGCGGCACATCGGCTGAGGTTCTTAGGACGATTTATGACGCTGGGCAGTTTTGTGGTGCGGAACGCGTTTCGGAACAAGCGGCGCAGCCTGCTGACCATGGTCAGCATCAGCTTCTCGCTGCTGCTGCTCACGCTGATGATCTGCATCTGGCGCTCGTTTTATGTTGACCAGGTTGCTCCCGAAGCCTCGCGCCGGGTGATTACCCGCGACCGCGTCTCGCTCGCCTTTTTCCTGCCCGCGTTTTACCGGGACAAGATTCGCAGCGTCCAGGGCGTGACCGCGGTGGTGCCGCTTACCTGGTTCGGGGGGCGCTACATCGATGACCGCCCGGAACATTTTTTTGCGAATGTGGCGACCGATCCGGACGAATATTTGAAAGTTGCATCGGACAAGATACTTCCTCCAGATCAATTGAAGGCCTGGCAGCAGGATCGCGCGGGCGCGCTGGTAGACGTCACGCTCGCGAAAAAGTATGGCTGGAAAATCGGCGACCGGGTCACCTTGCAGGGAACGATTTTTCCGGCGAATCTCGACCTGACCATTCGCGGCATCTACCATCGCGATCCGCCGCAGAATGCGCTCTATTTCAACGCCAAGTATCTGGAAGAGTCGGTGCCGTGGTTCAAAGGGCAGGCGGGTTGGTACGCAGCGCAAATCGATTCCGCGGAGAACGTGTCGCGGGTATCGCACGAAGTGGATGACATGTTCCGCAACTCGCCGCTGCAGACGAAAACCGAGAGCGAGAAGGCATTTCAACTGGGCTTCGTCGCTTCGCTGGGAAACATCAAGGCATTCATCCTCGGAATCTGCGGGGCGGTGGTGTTCACCATCATGCTGGTTTCGGCGAACACCATGGCGATGTCGGTGCGCAGCCGGACGCGCGAAGTGGCCGTGCTGAAGACTCTCGGATTCACCCGCCGGCGGGTGCTGTCGATGTTCGTCAGCGAGTCCGTGGCCGTGGCCGTAGCCGGCGGAGTGTTGGGAATTCTGATCGCGATCCCAGTGATCTGGTTTTTGACGCGCAGCTTCATTGCGCTGGGAGTTCCTCTCTCCATGAAAGTGACTACGCCCACGGCCGGGTTATCGTTGGCCTTGGCCCTGACATTGGGATTGGTGAGCGGATACTTGCCGGCACTCAACGCGTCGCGCAAAAACATTGTGGAAGGGCTGCGACATATTGGATGAGTAGCGCCGCCGACTCGGCGGCTATCATAGCGGCACAACATAGAGCTTATTTATGGCGATACCGATCAGCTATAACATTCGCAATCTTCGGCTCCGCAAGGGCCTCACCATCATGACGGCGCTGGGCATCGCGCTCACCGTCACGACAGCAATCTTTCTGATGGCCTTGCTGGCGGGACTCCACCGCGCCTTCGTCAACAGCGGCAATCCGCTGAACGTTCTGGTGCTGCGCAAAGGATCGGAGGCGGAATTGTCTGGCGGCTTCGATGCCTCGCTCTATCCCACGCTGAAGACTCTTCCCGGCATTGCGAAAGATAGTCACGGAGAGCCGATGACTTCCGGCGAGTGGGTGGTGGTCATCATTCTCCCGCGCAAGGACGGTACCGGCGAAGTAAACGTTACGGTGCGCGGCATGATGCCCGATGGCCTGGAGATGCGTCAGATTCCTGGCCCCGAGAATCATCCGGGCGTGAAATTAGTTGCCGGAGATTGGTTTCACACCGGGCAGCGTGAAGTGGTGGTGAGCAAATCCATTCGCGACCGGTTCACGCATGCCAACATCGGCGACACCATGGAGTTTGGCAAGGGATCGTGGAAGGTGGTTGGAGTGTTTGACGCCGGCGGATCGGCTTACGAGTCCGAGGTTTGGGGCGACGTGAACCAGATGGCGTCAGACTTCGACCGGCAGGGCGGATATTCCTCGGCATATCTGCATGCCACCGATCCCATCGCGGCCGATGCGCTCAAGAACCGGGTGAGCGACGATCAGCGGCTGAAACTGGAAGGCATGCTGGAAACCGATTATTACGCGAAGCAGACCAGTTCGGGTGCACCGATCAAGGTTATTGGAATCGTGGTGGCATTCATCATGGCGATCGGCTCGATTTTCGCCGCCATGAATACTATGTACGCTGCCGTCGCCTATCGCGGGCGCGAGATTGCAACGCTGCGAGTCATCGGATTCTCCCGGCCATCCATATTGACTTCGTTTGTTCTGGAGTCCTTGCTGTTGGCGCTTCTGGGTGCAGCCGCCGGGATTTTGCTGATGCTGCCATTCAACGGAATGCAGACTGGGACGTCCAATGCTGTGACCTTCAGCGAAGTCGTGTTCGCTCTGCGCATCACGCCGCAGGTTGCCATGTATGCGGTTGCCTTCGCGCTGATTATGGGATTCGTAGGCGGACTCGCACCGGCGTGGCACGCGGCGCGGCAGAATATTCTGAATGCGTTGCGCAGCTAGGGAAGTCGTGGCACCGGCATCTTGCCGGCTTTAGCGACTAATGAAACTTGGGGAAGGTAGTATCCGTAAACATTCTTATGGCGATTGATACGAAACACGAAGACCTGCAGAGCTTGCGCATAGACCGCTCGCAACGCGGCGACTCCGGCGGCGAGCCTCCCGCGTGGGCGCGCCGTTACATCCTGGTCGGGATCGCGGTGGTCGTGCTACTTGGACTGATCACTCTGGCTTACCGGACGTTCTCTTCCGACGTACCGGAAGTTGAAGTGGTCCGAGCTGCGGCGCAAACCAGCGGCAACGACGCGGGTGGCACCGTGCTCTCGGCCACCGGCTACATCGTGGCCCATCACACTATCAACGTGAACTCCAAAGTCACCGGCCGTCTGGCATGGATCGGCGTGGAGAAGGGCGACAAAGTAAAGGAAGGCCAAGTGCTGGTTCGCCTGGAAGATCAGGAGTTCCGCGCGTCTTACGAAGGTGCTCGCGGCGCCCTGGAAAATGCCCGCGCGTACCTCGACGAATTGCAGCATGGATCGCGGCCGGAAGAAGTTCAGCAGGCGCAGCACAATCTGGATGAAGCCCGCGCCACGCTGGTTAATGACAAACTCACGCTCGATCGCACGAAAGAACTGGCGGGCAGCGGCGTTGTGTCGCGTCAGGCGCTTGATGACGCTACGGCAAAGTATGAGTCTGACCAACAGCGTGTGAATTCGCTGGAGAAGGCATTCCAGTTGTCGAAGATAGGGCCGCGCGCCGAAGAGATTGCCCGCGCTCAGGGCGCCGTAACGCAAGCCCAAGGATCTCTCGATTACGCGAAATCGCAACTGGACGCGACGGTGATCCGTGCCCCAGTCACGGGGACTATTCTCGATCGCACCGCGGAAAAGGGAGAACTGATCACGGCGCAATTTGCCAGCGCGGCCGCCGGCGGCCCACAGGGATCCGTCGTGTCTTTGGCGGATCTCAACGACCTGCAGGTCGAGCTCGATATTGCGCAAGCAGACTTCGCGCGCCTTAGCCCCACTCAGCGGGCAAAGGTTACAACCGACGCCTATCCCGATAAGGAATATGACGGAGTGATCGCGCAAATCTCTCCCGAGGCGAACCGCCAGAAAGCGACGGTTCAGGTGAAAGTGCAGGTTTCGAATCCGAATAAGTATTCCGACGTGCAACTGCGGCCGGAGATGAACGCCACCGTAAAGTTTCTGGCTAACGACACACCGAAGAATTCCACAGGACCGTCGGGCGTGTACGTTCCCACCACCGCAATTCGCGATCGCGACGGCAAGAAAATTGTGCTGATTGCATACAACGGAAAGGCAGTCGCGCGGGAGATTCACATAGTGGGCCAGCGCAGCGATGGTGCGCTGGTCGATGGACTGGTCGGGGGCGAAAGCGTCATCACTACCGCGCCCGCCACTTTGAAAGATGGAGACAAAATCAAAATTAAGGGGCAATCATGAGTACAGTCGCACAACCGAACATTGCCACAGGCGCCAAAGTTGTCCAGGTTCGCAGCGTCAGCAAAATATTCAAGCGTGACGCTTTTCAGGTGACAGCGCTCGACGACGTTTCCATCGACATCGCCAAGGGCGAATTCCTCGCCCTGATGGGACCGTCCGGCTCCGGCAAGACAACGCTGCTGAATATGATCGCGGCCATTGACCGGCCCACCAGCGGGGAATTGCTGGTGCAGGGCCAGGACATTTTCCGCTTCGGCGACTCGCAGATCGCCCACTGGCGCAACGAACACATCGGATACGTCTTTCAGACGTTCAACCTGATTCCCGTGCTCACCGCTTTTGAGAACGTGGAACTTCCACTGCTGCTGACCAAACTGAATGCGCAACAACGGCGCGAACACGTGCTGACCGCGCTCAAGTTGGTTGGGCTGGAGGATCGCGTGAACCATCTGCCCAAGCAGCTCTCAGGCGGACAGGAGCAGCGTGTGGCCATTGCGCGGGCCATTGTCAGCGATCCAACACTGCTGCTCGCCGACGAGCCGACAGGCGATCTGGACAGCCACTCCGCCACCGAAGTGCTGGAGATTCTGAAGCGTCTCAACGAGGATTTCCAGAAAACGATCGTGATGGTCACGCACGATCCGCACGCAGCATCCTATGCGCACGTGACGCGACACTTGGAGAAAGGAATGCTGCTGCCTCCGGGATAGCCTCGGACGGGTTCAGGACGGAACGGCGGATCTGTATCCATCCGCTCGTTTTAGCTCGCCATCAGGCGTGGTTCTCGTGCTGGCGCCTCCACCTTAACTTCGGCAACCCACAACCATGCTCTTCGGCCATTCAACATCACGGGCTGCGCCTCGCCATATTCGACCAGACGATTCAGCACAGTCGTGACTGACGCTATCGGATCCTTGTGGCGGGCTAGAATGGCAGGCATTTTCTGCTGGAAATAGTCGCAGATGTCCCGCGAATTGAGGGCGTGACCTGCCTCCATGAGGATCATCCGGCAGGCTTTGGTGAATCCCGGCTGACGGCCGCTACTCTTACGATCCACCAACTCCAGCAACTCCTCGTTCAGAAGTTCATCTCCAAAAAGATTGGCCAGGCCAGAGATAGTCTGCTTTACCGTTCCGATGCGCTTCATAATTTCAGCGCGCTGCTGCAGTAGCTGACGCAGTTCCCCGTGCGCCTGGCGGATCACTTCCTGCACATGTCCAACATCGTATCGCTCCGCTGGTCTTATCGATCCGTTTGCCCGCTCGACGTTTTCCATACACCCCCCAATTTTGCTTTGACGTGCTGATTACAGCGCCGTCCCCACTCAGGGCTAGGGACCGGACGTGCTCCGGGGCCTTCGCTCGGATGCGAATCCTTGCAGGATTAGACGGGGCAATCGCCGATTGGTTAACAAAAGTGGTGAACAGAGGAGGGCGAAAATCCAGAACGCACAGTGGCCGGCGTCAAGCGGCATTTCAGACGATCACAAATGCTTATCCTGTTTCGGAATGTATCTTGTTTCGGGAAATATCATGACGCTGGGTAGCAGAAACACCACTGCCTCGCCCACGCCAGCAATCCGATAGACCGATAGTAACTAATTAAGAAGACAAAATAGTGTCTACAGCCGCAAAACCCGCCGTGGCTCCTCTCCATGTTCTGCTGGTAGGCAGCAGAGAGGAAGACTTTTACCTGATTCGCGAGATGCTGGGGCGAGCCCCTAGCGTGCTTGCCGCTGAACTCGACCATGCCCCATCGCTGAACGAAGCCAAGGAGATGATTCAGCAGAAGAAGTATGACCTGGTTCTGTTCGAGCACGAAACCGGGGACGCCGAGGCGGTTCACCTGGTGGCAGATTTTCTTCATGCCGGAGTCACCATACCTTTCATTCTATTGACCGAACATGCGGACGAAAAGACAGTCACCGAAATCATTGAAGGTGGAACCTGGAACTGCGTGGCTAAGTCGCAACTGGATGGCGCAACCCTGGTCCGCACCATCCGCAACGCCTTGGCGATTCATTCCTTGCAGAAGGAACAGCAAACCGCGGAGCAGACCCTGCGAAAACTTTCGCATGCCGTGGAGCAATCGGCCGATACCATCATGATCACCGATCTCCACGGGATTATCGAATACGTCAACCCGGCATTCGAATCGCTGACCGGATACCAGCGGGACGAAGTATGCGGCAAAACTCCCCGGATTCTGAAGTCCGGCGAACAAGCGCTACAGCTTTACCAGGAAATCTGGAAGACGATTCGTGCGGGCAACGTTTACCGCGGCATTCTCGTAAATCGGAAGAAGAACGGCGACCTCTATTACGTGGAAGAGAGCATTTGTCCCGTCCGGAATGCTTCCGGGCAAATCACGAATTTCATTTCCAACGGCCGCGATCTCACCGAACGGATGCGGCTGGAAGCACAACTTCTCCAGTCACAAAAGATGGACGCGATCGGCCACCTCGCGGGCGGCGTAGCTCATGACTTCAACAATATCCTCACCATCATAACCAGCTATGCCGAACTAGCATTAGATGCGGTGCCACAGACCGGCCCGCTTCAATCCAAGCTCAACGAAATTCTGCTGGCGGCACGCCGCGCCGCCGAGTTGACCCGGCAACTCCTGGCCTTCAGCCGCAAGCAGCCCCAGGCCTTGCGGGTTACAGACCTGAATCCCATAGTCGCCCACATTGCCAAGACTCTCCCGCGCCTGATTGGCGAAGATATCACTTTCAGTTTTGTGCCCGGGGAGGGCCTGGAACGGGTGCGCGTCGATCCCCTGCAGATCGAGCAGATTCTCATGAACCTGGCCGCCAATGCGCGTGACGCCATGCCGGAAGGGGGGCGGTTCCGAATTGAAACCTGCAACGTGACACTCGACGACGACTACGTCCATTGCAAACAAGCAGTGATTCCCACCGGACGCTACGCCCTTATTACCGTGAGCGACGATGGTGCCGGAATTCTTCCCGAACATCTACCCCATATCTTCGAGCCCTTCTTTACCACTAAACCTCTGGGCAAGGGGACGGGACTCGGACTGGCAACCGTCTATGGAATTGTGAAGCAGAACAAAGGATTCATCTGGGCATATAGCGAACTGGCGATGGGCACCGTATTCAAAATTTACCTGCCTTGTGCTGCGGGGCGCGACAAGGCGGTCGAGGCCGACGATATCAACCACACCCCGGCTCCTGGTGGATCGGAAACCATCCTCCTTGTCGAAGACGAACAGTCAGTGCGGCAGGCGACTGCGGAATACCTTCGGCTGCTCGGGTACACCGTACTCGAGGCCAAAGATGGCGTCGATGCACTCGTGGTGGCTCGGGAGACTGCCTCCACCATTCACTTGCTGATTACCGACGTAGTGATGCCCAATATGAGCGGTGGCGAGTTAGCCAAACAACTGACGCACTTGCTCCCCGATACCAAACTCTTGTTCGTTTCGGGCTATGCAGGCAAGACGCTGCTCGACCACAACGTGCTCGATCTTGAAACCAATTTCGTGCAGAAGCCCTATACCTTAAAACAACTGTCTCTCACTGTCCGCTCCGCTCTAACCCTCTCAGTGAAGCCCGCCGAGCCTCGGCAACCGCGCTAGGTATAATTACTCTCTTGGTCTTAACTGGCTCCATGCTTCCAGGCGCGCGGGGTGCATCGTTCCTGCTATTTTTTGCTTTGCAGCCCGGAAAACTTCTGGCAGACTTTTTGTTCCTGGTCCTGTGCGGGGCCATCGTTTATTCGATCTTGCAGATCGTGGCCGCCTTGCGTTATCTAGCCGCACGGCCACCGGCTCTGGGTTCCGCTGAGCCTATCAGCATCCTAAAACCCCTGGCTGGCCTGGACCTCGATCTCGAATCGAATCTTCGCACTTTCTTTGAACAGGACTATCCCGCTTTCGAAATCTTGTTCGCGGTGAGAAGCGAGGCCGATCCTGCGTGCGAAATCGTAACCCGCCTGCAGCGAGAATATCCGAGCGTTCGGTCACGATTAGTGGTCACCGGCGAGCCGCCGTACCCCAACGCCAAGGTCTTTAGCCTCGATCGCATGCTGGCCGCAGCCTCCAACGATCTGGTTGTGATGAGCGACAGCGACATTCGCGTGACTCGCGATCTTCTGCGCACTATCGCAGCCGAATTTCAGGACGGCCATCTCGGAGTGGCGACCTGCCCTTACTGCGCGGTTCCGGGACCGAGTTTCTGGTCGCGCCTGGAAGCGATTGGCATGAATACCGATTTTTGGGGAAGCGCCTTGGTTGCGAGGATGCTTGAAGGCATGCAGTTTGCCGTTGGCCCCACCATCGCTGCACGCCGCAGCGTGCTGCAAGCGATTGGCGGCTTTGCCCGGTTGAAGGATTATCTGGCGGAAGATTTCGTCCTCGGCAAGTTCGCGATTGACGCGGGATATGGCGTGATTCTTTCCTCGTTTGTAGTCGAGCATCACATTGGCAGTGCTACCTGGAAACAGAATGTGGAGCATCGCCTGCGCTGGGCCCGCAGTACGCGGCGTTCGCGTCCCGCCGGATATTTCGGACAGTTGTTTACCATGCCGCTGCCGCTTGCGCTGCTGGTATGCGCGGCATCGCCCGGCTGGTGGCCCGTTCTGCCGATTGCTTTGGTCGTGCGCGCCGCCGCGGCTTACACGGTTTCGAGGCGCGTCTTGAGGACGAAGATTAATTGGCTGCTACTGCCGGTCGAAGACTTATTGGGTTTCTGTTTTTGGATTGCTGGATTCTTTGGAAACACGATTTCCTGGCGCGGGCGCCGCTACCGGCTGTTTTCCGACGGCCGATTCGAATTGATTCCGCACCGAATAGACAACCGCACAGTTATTTCGGCGCAATGCGAGTCAGCTTTCCATTCCTAAGTTGAAATCGATCGCCGCGCCAGGTGACCGTATGGCCTGCGAAGCTTGCGATCCACACCGCAACGGCGATTAGGTCACGAACAGGCAAAAGCCACAGCTGGCCGACCAGTCTGCCGGTCTTGCAGCACGACTCTGCCCACGACCAGTGCCACGGTCAACCGCAGCAGAGCGGTTACGCCGAGCACGGCCCACGACCACGGCGCTGCACGGCTTGCGATCAAGGCGACCAATCGCCCACATCAGCCCGAACGTGGATGCCAGCCCAATGTAGCCTCCGGTTCGCGAGTCGCGCACGCTCCGCGCACCAGCGCAACTGATGAGCCAGAAATCCCCGGAGGTCATATGCGGGAAGATGCGTCTCGACCACGACGTCGGAAAGTTGAACCTGCAGGCCGAGATCGGCGATTCGACGGCCTAATTCATAATCATCGGCGAGAAAATCTACGATCGAACGGAATCCGCCGATCTTCTCCAACTCGTTTTTGCGAAACGCCAGCGTCGAGCCGAGCCCGAAGTGAAGTCCGCCCTCCAGTTGCCGCGCAACTAACACGCCCGCGCAAAAATCTGTGCTGATGCCCAGTGACTCCAACTGCGAGCCGAATGTGGGCGCGGCCACTCCACGATACAGGCACGTCACCATTCCTACGCGCTCATCCATGAAGGGAGCGATCACTCGCCGAAGATAATCGGGCTCCACACGAATATCGCTGTCGTTGACCAGCAAATGCTCATAGCGAGCCGCTTGCACCATCTGCTCAAGATTGCTGACCTTCACGTTCGCGCCGAGTATGCTCGGACGCGACAGTCAGGCGAATCGTTCGGTCAGGGAATTCACGCTGCAATTGCTCGCACGCTCGCCACCGCCGGATCGCCCGCATCGCTGACGCCGAAAATAATTTCGTACTCGGGATAGTCCTGCAGGCAGTGGCTGCGGAAACTTTCGTAGATGTCGGGGTCGGTGCCCTTCAGCGGCTTGAGAATTGAGACCGGAGGCAAAGACGAAGTCAGTGTGGGGCGGGCGCCCTCGCTCGCCTTCCGCACGCGAAGAAAGCCGCCGCGCTCCACAAGCAAATCAGATAGTAGATGGAACTGGAGATGCAGCCCAGAAGACCGCAAGAGCTGAAAGATTCTGGCGATGATATGAATCATGCGGAAAGCAGGCCAGTCTATTCGTAGCGCAACGACTCGATCGGATCCAGGTTCGCCGCCTTCCACGCGGGATAAATTCCAAAGACCAGTCCGACTCCAGCGGCGGCAGTGAAGCCGAATGTGGTCCAGAACATCGACATGCGGGCCGGCAGCGAAGGCCACATCATCGGAATCCCCCACACCACCAGCGCGCCCGCAGTCACGCCGATCGACGCCGCCGACCGCCGTCAGCATGATCGCCTCCAACGTGAATTGCAAAAGAATGTCGCGCTTGCGCGCCCCAATCGCTTTGCGCACGCCGATCTCGCGCGTGCGCTCGGTCACGCTCACCAGCATGATATTCATCACGCCCGACACCGCCAACAATCAGCGCCACGCTGGAAATCGCGAACATGCCGACAAAAAGCGCGCCGGTCAGCTGGTTCCACACGTCGGAGATCGAGTCCGAAGTCATTACCGCAAAGTTGTCTGGCTTATCGAACGCAACTTTCCGCCGGCGCCGCAGCAATTCCCGGATCTCGTCCATCGCCTTCGGCATGTCGTCGTGCGACGTGGCTTTGACGCTGATTATGTGCTGCTTCATTTCCGGATGCAGCGTTTTGAAAGTCTTCAGAGGCAAGATGACGCGATTGTCGTTCGGATCTTTGCCCCCGCCGAAGACCGATTTGATTTTCTTGACCGTCCCAATCACCTGAAAAAGGCGGCCTTCAATGTTCACCTCGCGGCCCAGAGGGTCCTGGTCGCCAAACAGCTCGTGCTGGGTTTCGTAGCAGACAACGACTACCGGGGAGTGATGTTCGTCGTCGAAGTCAGAAAACCAGCGGCCACTCTGCATGGGGAGATCGAACACATCTTTGGCAGATGCCATGTCCCCTTCGATAATCGTATTCTTCACCTTTTTGTCGCCATACTTTACCGCGTAGCTGCCCACGCCCAGTTCCGGCCGAAAAATTCGCAAACCCGCCGAGACTGCCTTGATGTGAGGTAGATCCCGCATGGCCACAGCGTCGTCGTAGGTCAGTTCCCTTGCGGGTGCGCATTTCGTCGGTCATGCGGCCAAAGGTGAAGAAGTCCAAGTGAAAAACAAAAATTACATTCGATCCGATGCTGGCAACCAGGTCGCGGACGTTTTCGTCGAGCCCGCGCCCAATCGACGAAACGCCAATCACAACGGCCACTCCAATCACAATGCCCAACACGGTCAGCCCCGAACGCAACTTATTGTTGCGGATCGTATCCATCGCCATGCGGAAAATTTCGCCGAATTCGTCTTTGCGCATCATGAATTCATCTTGATTCTTTCGTTCCGAATTTTGTCATTCCGAGAGAAGCGAGGAATCTGCGTTGATGCCATCGCATGCAAGAACCCAGATCCCTCGCGTTGCTCGGGATGACAGTAAGTACTTAATCTTCTACATCTCAAACCGCAGCGCCACAATCGGATCCAGCCTCGCCGCTTTCCTGGCAGGATAGACTCCAAAAAATACTCCCACGCTGCCTGCGACTATCAAACCGGCTCCTACGGCCCATAACTTGATCGAAGAAGGCATGCCAATCAGCAACGTTACGACTTCTGCGACGCCCACCCCCGACAGAACTCCCAACACTCCGCCGATCAGCGCGAGAATCACCGCCTCGATCAAAAACTGGAGCAGCACATCGTCCCGCCGCGCCCCCAGAGCTTTGCGGATGCCGATTTCCCGCGTCCGCTCCGTCACCGAGACCAGCATGATATTCATGATCACTATTCCGCCCACGACCAGCGACACGGCGGCAATCCCAATCGTCGCCATAAAAAATGTGCTGCTCAGTCCCGACCAGATACTCAGCAAGCTGGCGTTGGTTTCGATTTCGAAACTGTCCTCTTCTCCAGGACGATCGTGCCGATGCGCCCGCAGCGCCACTCGCGCCTCATCAATCGCCTGGCTCAGCGGAGCGCCGGTCGCCATGGCTTTGCCCCAAATTCCAACGCTGTTTTTGTGCGAGCCATATTGTTTCAGGTAAACCGTCACTGGGATCAGGACATAATTGTCGGCGCTCTGGCCGAGTGTTTTGCCTTTTTTCTTGCCGACGCCGATCACCTGGTAGGTCCACCCGTCGATATGAATTTCCTGCCCGAGCGGGTCGGCTCCGCCCAGCAGGTGCTCCACGATATCGGTGCCCACAACCGCGACTTGCGAATGGTTATTCAGGTCGGTGTCGTTCAACATCCGTCCGTAAGTCAGATCGGTATCGAGGATCAATGCCACCGACGGCGTGATGCCCTGGATGGTCGTATCGCTGATCGATTGTTCGTTGTGCTTCACGCGCCCGCTGCCGCGCATCAGCGCGCCCACATATTCGCAATGGCGGCAGGCCTCGAGCACAGCCTGATAGTCTTCGAGTTCCAAATTCTTCCGCTTCTCCGCGGCGAGAAAATGATCGACGTTAGTCTCAACGGCCGAGGTCTTGCTGATAATGAACACGTCCGCGCCTAGATTGAAAATCTTCTTCGCCACGTAATCCTGTATCCCGGAAACGAACGTGACCACGGCAATCACAGCGGCAATGCCGATCACCACGCCCAAAAGCGTGAGCACGGATCGCAGCTTATTGGCCCACAGCGACCGCAGCGCGATGCGAATGGCTTCAGCGATGTTCATGAGGTTGGCTTCCGGCTTTGGAAATGCCGGCACGGCTGAGGACTGCTAGAGTTTAACAGCGCGAAGCGATGAATCGACTGCAAAACCGCGACCCACCGCAAAGCCCAAGGAGCCCGGAATCCGAAAGTCGAAAGCAGCCATCCGACCTTCGCATATAATGATTCCGTAGGCAGCCGGACCGGACGGTCGCTTCCCGCGTCTTCGGACGCGGGGAGAGGAAAGTCCGAACTCCGCAGAGCAGTGTGCCGGATAACGTCCGGGAGGGCCCCCGCGCGGTTCGAGCGGGATCGCTCGACGGAAAGTGCCACAGAAAATATACCGCCCTAGCCTTCACCGGCCGGGGTAAGGGTGAAAAGGTGCGGTAAGAGCGCACCGCCGCGGCAGTAATGTCGCGGGCAGGGCAAACCCCACACGGAGCAAGACCAAATAGGAAGGAAGTTCGCGGCTTCGGTTGCGGACACGTGCCGGCTCGGTGCGTCAAACCTTCGGGTAGGTCGCTAGAGCCGCGCAGCGATGCGCGGCCCAGAGGAATGGCCGTCCAGCAGGAGCAATCCCGCGGACAGAATTCGGCTTACAGGTCCGGCTGCCACAACTTTAAATTGACTTTCAGGAGCGCCTCATGTCAGCACCCAGCCGCCGCCCGGAGATTCGCCGGCGCCGCACCCGCAAAGAGAAAATCGTCCAGTTGCGCAAGCGCCTGGCCGCCGCCAAAACCGATGCCGACCGCACTCGCATCACCGCCAAGCTGCACAAGCTCGCCATCCTCTCGCCCGGACAGCCTCTGCTGAAATAGCCGGTAAGTTCGGCGGCGGTCGAGCATTAATCGGCGGCGGGCTGTCTGTCCCGCGGGCGCGGGATCGCCATCTACGACGTGCGCGTACGCCTCTAGAATCCGCCGCACCGACGTCTCCCAGGAAAATTTCGCCGCCTGCTGGTAGCCGCGCTCCTTCATTCGGTCGCGCAGCGCTTGGTCCATGAGCACGCGATGCAGGGCGCGCATGATTTCGAACACATTCTCGGGATTCACCAGCACGGCCGCATTGCCCACCACCTCGGGCAGCGACGAAACGTTCGAGGTCACCACCGGAGTTCCGTGCGACCATGGCCTCCAGCGGAGGCAAGCCCAAAGCCCTCATACAGCGACGGGAAGACGAAGATCTTCGCCTCGTCATAGAAAATCCGCAGCACTTCGATGGGGACGAATCCCAGAAAGCGCACATCGTTCTGCACGCCGCTGCGCACCACGGTGCGCCGCAGATCGGGATTGCCGGAAAGATCGTCTCCAATGATGATGAGCTTCAGATCGGGATAGGCCTGCTCTCTTTCCAGTTCCGTCTTCAGCGCGGAGAAAGCTTCGATCATGCGCACCACATTCTTGTGCGGGCTGATTCGTCCGGCATAGAGCAGAAACGGATACGTCACCTGGTAGCGCCGCGCGATCAACTCGCGGTCGGCCGCGCTGGCGTGGCCGTGCAGGAAGCGTTCATCAATGGCGTTGTAGACCACTTCGATTCGCTCGGCAGGAATTTCAAACAGCTTCTCGATTTCGTTGCGCGTGAAATTCGACACGGCAAAAATTCGTGCCGCCCCGCCCAGCACTCGCTTCGTCATCTGAAAGTAGAGCGAACGCCAGAATCCGCTCTGCTCGCGGGCCCGCGACATGTGTTCGAGCATGTCGTGCACCGTCATCACATAGGGACAAGGCAACGCCCGCGGCACGGAAAACAGATTGGGAATGTGGACCAGGTCGCAGTCCAGCCGCTTCAGCGCGGTGCGGAATTCCCGGTAGCCCTGGAACGAACGCTCCGGCGCGAGCAGCGGAATGGTGTGGAAGTTAGGCGGCAGGGGGCCAATCTCCTCGACCTTGGCCGGAGACCCGATCAGAAAATATGATTCTCGTGATCGAGCCGGCCCAGCGTGCGAACCACGTTGCGGATGTAGGTGCCGACGCCAAACTCGGTCATCCGCCGAATGTCGATGGCGATCTTCACCGCTGGCATTTAACCACAGAGGGCGCCGCTCCGGGAGACTGAGACGGAGTCGAGAACGCGAATTATGCCCTCACTTCAGCCTGCGCCTTCGCCCGGCGCTCCGCGTAGAGCGGGAACGCCTCGCACAGATCGAGCACCTGCTTGCGCACCTTGCTCAGCACTGCCGCATCGCTGCGGTGCAGAAGCACTTCGGCGATCCAGCGGCCGACCTGGCTCATCTCGTTCTCTTTCATGCCGCGCGTGGTCAGCGCAGGCGTGCCGATGCGAATGCCGCTCGGCTTCATCGGCGGATTCGTGTCGAACGGAATCGCATTCTTGTTCACCGTGATTCCGGCTTCGCCCAGCGCCTTCTCGGCTTCGCTGCCCAGCATGCCTTTGGAGAATACATCGACCAGCATGAGGTGCGTATCGGTGCCGCCGGAAATGATGCGGAAGCCTTCGTCGGCCAGCGTTTGCGCCAGCACCTTGGCGTTGGCCACAACCTGCCGCGCGTAGTCGCGGAACTCGGGCTGCATCGCTTCCTGGAAGCACACTGCCTTGGCCGCGATGATGTGCACCAGCGGCCCGCCCTGCATCCCGGGAAACACGACTTTGTCGATGGCCTGCGCGAATTCGGCCTTGGAAAGAATCATTCCCGCGCGCGGGCCGCGCAGCGTCTTGTGCGTGGTCGAGGTCACGATGTGCGCATGCGGCACCGGCGAAGGATGCGCGCCGCCGGCCACCAGTCCGGCGAAGTGCGCCATGTCGACCAGATAGAGCGCGCCCACTTTGTCGGCAATCTGGCGCATGCGCGCGAAGTCGATGATGCGCGGGTAGGCGCTGCCTCCGCCAATGATCAGCTTCGGCCGCTCTTGTTCGGCGAGTCTTTTCCAGCTCGTCGTAGTCGATTGTTTCCGTTTCTTTGGTCACACCGTAGGGAACGATCTTGTAGGTCTTGCCCGAAAAATTCAGATGATGCCCATGCGTGAGATGCCCGCCGTGCGCCAGGTTCAGTCCCAGAATCGTGTCGCCCGGCTGCAGAACGGCGGCGTAGGCTTCCATGTTCGCCTGCGATCCGGCGTGGGGCTGCACGTTGGCGTGCTCCGCGCCGAACAGTTGCTTCGCCCGGTCGCGCGCCAGGTTCTCGACGACGTCGGCAAACTCGCAGCCGCCGTAATAGCGCTTGCCCGGATAGCCCTCCGCATACTTGTTCGTGAACACCGAGCCCGCGGCTTCGAGCACGGCTTCGCTGACAAAATTTTCCGAGGCAATCAGCTCCAGCCCCTCGTGCTGGCGGCGGGTTTCGTTGTCAATGGCAGCGGCAATCTGCGGATCGGTTTCGTAGAGCGGGCGGTACATTTTTGTAGAAGTTGAAGTTTTCATATCGTTTCCTGATCTCGTAAACATCCGGGCGATGCAGTTCCATATATCGCTCCGGCGCCTTCACCGGCGTAAATCCAAACTGCGCGTACAGACCGTGCGCGTCGCGAGTCAGTCAGAATCCAGCGTCGCAAATTCTGCAGCGCGGGATGCTGCATGATGCATTCCATCAGCCACTTGCTCAGCCCGCGTCCGCGATGCGATTCCAGCACAAACACATCGCCAAGATACGCGACAGTCGCGAAGTCGCTGATCACCCGGGCAAATCCGACTTGCGCGCCGCTACCATCATAAACGCCAAAGCACAGGGAATGCTCGATCGACCGCGCCACAACTTCCCGCGGAATCCCCTTCGCCCAATAGCAATTCGTCAGGAACCCGTGAATCACATCCAGATCGAGGCGGCCGCGGTCGGTGCTGATCACGAACTCGCCGCGCCGGTACTCCACGATCGCGTCGGCATCTTGAGCAGACTGCATCTCAGCATTCTTAGCGCGGGAACCTTAACCACGAAGGCCACAAAGGGCACGAAGGAAATCCAAGGTTTTCCTTCGTGAACCTTCGTGTCCTTCGTGGTGGATGCCTTGGTCCATGCCGTTCAAAACGCCGTCCGCAAGAACGACGCCAGGTGCCAGCCGTCCATGTATTTGTACGGCGTTTCCCCGGTCGTGTAGTGCCCGCAGGGCAGCACTGCAACTTTGTGATCGAGCCCGTGCCGCTCAAATTCCTCGACGACCTGATGCGAGAGTTCCGGCAAAAATGTCAGATCGTACTTCGCATAAACGATCAGCGACTTCCGCGGCCAGCGCGCGAACTGCTTGAAATACGACATCGGGCTGACCGCCAGCCAAGCCTGCCGCAGCCGCTCCAGGTCGATCTGCTGCTCGATTCCCTGCCGAATGTGCCGCGTCGACTGCCCGTGCCACACCACATCGGCAACGTAGGTCGACGCGTGATTGAACGCCGCCACGCGAATGCGCGGATCATGCGCCGTCGCAATGAACGCATAGCACGATCCGAGGCTCGTCCCCACAATGCCAAGCTGGCTGTAGCCCTGCTCTTCGAGCCAGTCGAGGCAACTTCGAATGTCGATCACCCCCTGGCGCACCGCGTCGAGCGTGCGTCCGATGTTCGCGGATACAGCATAGTCCGCGCGGCTGATTTCGGCGGGCATGCGAATGTCGTGATACGGCATGGTCAGCCGCAGCACCGCAATCCCCAGCAGGTTCAGCACGCGGCACAAGCTGACGTAGGCGATCGCGTCCGCGTTCCAGTGCGGCAGCAGCACAATCGCGCGCCGCCCCCGCGCCGGAAACCAGCGCGCATTCACCAGATTATTTTCCGGATACGGCGTCTTCACCGGCGAGGTGAAGCGCAGAAATTCTCCGAACGTTCCTTTGACCTTGGCCTCGAGCTTCGGGTCGGGCACTTCGCGCGTGGAGAAAACCTGCACCTCACGCGTCTCCAGTCGAAAATCGGTTGCGCGTGTATAGGAATAAAATTCATCGCTCGCCGCGACGATGCGGCGGTTGTAATCCAAAATATACTTCTCAGGATTTTCCGGCGTGTGGCCGAGGCGATAGCCGTTGCGGCAAGGCCAGTCTCGCGTCCATTCCACGCCCCATTCCAGCGGACGCACCACGCGATTATTGTCCACCGACGTGAGCCGGTGTTCCCAGTCGTACATCCACTGTGCGTAGCGCGAAGGCATGGTCAACCTTCTAGTTTAGCAAGGGAACGCACACCATTCTGATGGCGTTCACGGAACAGCAGCAATAAGCGGTCGGCGTTGGATATTTCGCGCGTAAGTGGCGCGCTCGACTGTCCTTTGCTCCCAACCCCTGTCATCCCGAGCGAAGCGAGGGATCCAGGTTCTGGCCGTCGCAATCGGTGTGTTCGGTACGAGCAAGCACCCAGATCCCTCGCTTCGCTCGGGACGACAATTCTGAGCACGCTGCGCGCTAGCTGCTATATCTGCGGGGAACGCGTTTGGAAATATTGCAGAGGATTTCGTATGGAGTGCTGTTGGCTAGCTCCGCGTGTTCCAGGGCGTCCACGCTCAAGCCCTCGCCGGTACCGAGCAGGATGACTTCATCCCCTACGCTGACGCCGGGAATCCCGGTAACGTCCGCCAGCGTGAGGTCCATCGAGATGCGGCCCACGATGGGCGCGTAATGCTCGCGCACAATCACCCGTCCGCGATTGGAGAGTTGCCGGTTGTAGCCGTCGGCGTAGCCCACGGGCAATACCGCAACGTGCGCCGGGGCCTTCGTCACATAGGTTGCGCCATAGCCCAGCGGCTGGTTCGCGCTAAAATCGCGCAGCGACAGAATGCGCGTTTTCCAGGTGAGCACTGGTTTCACCGGCAAACGCAGCGTGCCTCCACTCACTTCGCGGCCCGCCCGCTGGAACGGCAAATAATATCCATAGAGCGCGACGCCGGGTCGCACCATGCTGTTCCACGTTTCGCGCCGCGAAATCACCGCGCCGGTATTCGCCATGTGCACGAATGCCGGCTCCATTCCAGCCTCGCGCACCATGCGTCGTGCAGCTTCAAAGCTGCGTTCCTGCTCGGCTACCGAAGGCGCATCCATAATTTCAGAAGACGCCAGGTGGGTGGAGAGTCCCTCAAGCGCAATATGTTTAGCCGATTTCAAAACAGCCAGCACGCCAGCAAGCTGATCGACTGCGACCCCGAGACGCCCCATACCGGTATCGACCTTCAAATGGACCGGATGCTTCGCCACTCCGAGCGCGGCCGCCGCACGGTCCAGCAACTCGATATGCCACGGTTCCCACACCGTGGGGGTGAGGTGCAGGCGCACAATCTCGCTTTCCTCGCCTCGCCAAAATCCGGTCATCAAGAGAATGTTGGCGCGGACCCCGGCCTCGCGGAGCGGAATCGCCTCATCCAGCGAAGTGACCCCCAACCAGCGCGCCCCTTCGGCTTCCAGCGCGCGCGAGCATTCGACGGCGCCGTGCCCGTAGGCATCGGCCTTCACCACGGCGCACACCGTTACGTTCGCGCCTACGTGCTTCTGCACCGTTCGAAAATTTTGCCGCAACGTAGCCAGAGAAACTTCCGCCCACGTCGGACGCGTTGCCACGCGGCTCAGGATTTCTGCTGTGCTCGCCACTGTCGCGATTATAGCGGGGGAAGCCCGCCCGCCTACGTTACGCAGGGGCTACATCCGCCGTGTCGTCAGCATCCGGAGCTTAGTTTCCCGCCAACGAGAAGCTCACAATAATCTGCGTCTCCACTTCGATCGGCTCGTGATTCAAAATGTACGGCCGGTAGCGCCACTGGCTGACTGCCTCCATCGCCGCCGTCACCAGCATGGGATGCCCAGATACAACGCGCAGATTTTCCATAGTGCCCGCCTTGCTGATGACCGCCGACAGAACCACGGTCCCTTGAATCCGCGCACTCCTCGCCAGCGGCGGATAGACGGGTTGAACCCGCCGAACCAGGCTTCCTGCCAGCAGGTCTGAACTGCGGAAGACGCGAGCGTTCGGCGCAGGCGCGGGAACCGGTAGCGGGGCCGGACGAACGATGGAATCACCGAGCGCTCTCCACACGTCTCCAGAACCGTTCCCCATCCCGTCCCGAGTTCCCGACGGGCTGGGACTAATCTGCGGCGGCCCCGAAGGTTCGTCGATCATCGAAATGTGTAGCGGAACTTCCCGCGGCGCCACGATTACGTTCTCGTCAAGATTGCGCGGAACGATGGTCGTGACATTCTGCCGATGAACGACGGGCTCCGCCGGTGACGGCGATCCCAAAGTTACCGGTGTTGAAAGAACCCGCGCCGGCGGCAAGCCAACCGTTCTCCACAACGGCAGCATTAACAGCAGGCTGATCACCACCGCCTGCACTCCGAAAGAAGTCAAAGTAGTCCAGCCCTGGCGAGTGCGTTGGCCCCATGAAGTTTCCAGCATGCTCTCGGCAAACATAGTGACCTCCAGCGTGAAATCTGTTTGCTGGTATGGACACCGCGCCGCCCGCGACAGATCGAGCAGGCAAAATAAAAAAGGCCGCGTTTTCACGCGGCCTGCTGGAACTTTCTCGACACCAAAGGTGTCGCAGTTGAACTACTGTGGTTGAGTCGGCTTGGGCGCTGCAGGCTTCGCAGGCGCGGCCTTCGGAGTCGTCTTCGGCGCTGTGGTGGCTGGCGCGGCCGGCGCAGGTACGCCTGACTGCGCGTTGTAAGCCTCAACTACCGCCTTGGTGATGTCGATCTTATCCGCATCCCACCAAAGCACCGCGCTCTGAGGCCATGGCTTCGAGGTGTCCACGACCATGCCAAAGCCGTTTTCCTGAGAATACTTAACGATCATGGGCGCCATCTTCTGCAGAATGCGGCCCGCGATCTCCTGCTGCTGGTTGCCGCCCTCTTCCTGAAAATCCTGAACCGCACGATCGAAAAGTTTCTGCTTGCTTTCAATCTGCTTCTTCAGGGTGGCGGCCGCGTCGTCGCTCAGCTTGCCTTCCTGGGTCGTCATCTGCTTCTTCAAACCTTCGAGTTCGTCGTTCTGACTCTTCAGTTCGTTTCGCTTGGGCTCATACTTCTTTTCCAGCGCTTCCAGATCGCGGCGGCCTTCATTGCTGCCGAAGATGGCCTCCTGTATGTTGATGGCGCCGATTTTGGTACCGGTGCCGGCGCCAGTCGTGGCTGAAGGCGCCGAGGGGAGCGGATCGGCAGGCTTGGCGCTCGAGCCAGACGGGGTTGCAGCGCTGCCGGTTTGGGCCAAGGCGGAAAACGTGAACGTCACCGCAACGGCCAGAAGAACTCGCAAGAACGTGCTTTTCATTGGATCGGTTGAACTCCTTGGAACCTGGTTCCGGGAATGAACTTCGATATCGCTTTTCTGATCGCTTCTTCAGTCAACGCTGGGCCGCACTGAATGAGGTCTGCGCTGCGGTAGCTGCCGCCATCGAAAGCGGCTCTCGATTCCTACCATTCCACGCCGAACTGCGGGGCATGCTTTCCACCCTCTTCTCGCACAATATGGCGTGGCTCACCAGCATTATAGAGACCTCGCTCTTGGCCCGTCAAACTCTTAGAACGTCGTCGCGACCGTAAACCGGAAAGTCTTCCGCGGCTCCCTCAACTGGAAACTTGGGGCATAAGTGTTCACGGCCTGGCGATAGGTGTAGTCGCCAGCCGCTCCCGGCGGGAACATGGCACGGGTAATCGGAATTGGCGGATTGGCCTGTTCGTCGAGCCGCACCGGGTTATATGCCCAATAAATTCGGAACGGCGCATTCACCACCGGCAAAAACATCTGCAGTTCGAGTCCGGTGGACATACGGGGGCGCCAGTTCGTGGAGCCCAATATTTGCAGATTCTGCGAAGGCAGTTTGCCAAGCTGATCGAGCGTATGCCCACCCTGGCAGTTGTATCCCGCATCCAGCGTCGGACATCCGAAATAGGTGCTAATCACCTGGTCATATTGCACGGTGGCAATCTGCAATTGCGACGGCCGGACGACCGCGTCGAAACCGCCGTCTACGAACGGAACGATCGCCACCGGCCCCGCAACGGTGATGCGGTATTCCAGGTTCCCGAATACGCTCAGGTCGCCGCCGGGAAACACAATCTGGTCCACCGGAATGGGAATCGTCCAATTTCCCAGCCGCGGATTGGCCGGGTTCTTGGGAACGGGTGTCCCATCCGGGTTAGTGAGCGTGATTGCATTAGAACTGGGCAGGAACGCCACCGGCGAGATCGACCGAATATCAAAGCCGCGAATATCGTTTTCGCCGCCCATGTAGAAGCGCTGGAACGGCGGCGCGACCAGTCCGTCGAAGCCGCTGATGTACGACGCCTGCACGTTATAGCCGACCGCGTTCCGACGATTCTGCACCGGAATGAAACGCTTGTACTGGATGATCGGGCGCATCGACCTTACCGTCCCGCCCAAGCCCGCCAACTCCATTCCCAGCGTCATCTGGTGTCCCTTGTGCGGTGAAATCCCGCTGTCCAGGGTGTTGAACGAGAAGTTGGGGAAAATCTTGCTGGTGATGATTCCATTCACCGCCTGCGGTCCAGTGATGCCCTGGAATGCGAGGAAGTCGAAAAGGCTCCTGGACGCCGTGCTAAGCGGAATCAAATCCGACCGGTCCAGCGAATAGGTAATGCCCACGCGCTTGAACGAACGTTTATTGCGCAACGGAGTACTCAGCGAAGTCGTGAAACCCACGGTCGACTGCGAATAATTCTGCAGGTTCTGCAAAACGGCGCTGGGCAAGTTCGAACTCTGCCCGCTGAAGATGGAAAGTTGTCGCGCCTGGTTGTAACTAACTTTGTTGCCAAACACTGTGAACCCGAACTGCAGCGGGCGATCGAACATATAAGGCTGGGTGAAGCCAAACATTGCGCTGCGCGCCAGATTCCCGAGGTTGATCTGGATTTGCAGGGTCTCGCCCAGCCCTAGGAAGTTGTTCGTGGAATAGTTCAATCCGACGAAGGCGCCTTCCAGGCCGCTCACGCCTCCGTTCAGCCCGATGCTGTTCTTGCCCTTTTCGTGAACCTTCAGCGTGAGGTCCACTTGCCCATTTTTCTCGTCCAGCTTTTTCTCGGTCACGTTCGGATCGTCCGGCTTGAGCTGGTCGAAGTAGGAAAGTTGATTCAGCCGGAGCAGGCTCAGTTCCCACAGACGAGAGTTGTAAACCCCACCCTCTTCCAGCGCTAATTCGCGCCGGATCACTTTGTCGCGCGTCGTAGTATTGCCGATGAACTCGATGCGGCGCACATAAAATTGCTTGCCCTCATCGACGTCGATTTCCAGGTTGGCGAGTTTCTTTTCGTCGTCAAAAGTCGTCGAGGGAACGCCCGTGTAGTTGATGTACCCGTACTCGCCGTAAGCCTTGCGCAGCGCCTCCAGTCCTTTGGCAATCTTCTCGCGGCTGAAAATGTCTCCATCCTTCAGCGGGAACAGCGAGCGCAATGCGGCCGTGTTTGAAATCGCCTTGTTGTTCTTGAAAGTGATCTTGCCCAGCCGGTACTGCTCGCCTTCTTCGATCGGTATTGTCATGTCGACTGCTTTACCTGGCCCCGACTGCACCAGAGGAATGTGGAAGCCCTTGTGGCCAGTATCGTGAATTTCCGTCTTCGGATCGCTCACCAGCGCCTTGAAGTAGCCGCGATTCTGGTATTCGGCGCGCACCCGCTCTGTGTCCTCTTCCAGCTTGGTGGCGTCGTAAGTCTTGGCGAAAATGTTCTCCAGGAAGATGGAATGCGGAACGCCAATCGGCTTCAGGTTCTTCATTGCCGCTCTCAGCACGCGCGACTTAATCGCCTTGTTGCCTTCGAACTTGATTTTGCCGACCTTCACCTTCGGCCCTTCCTTCACTACGAACGTGATTCCGACCGACGCGGGAGGAATCTGCCGAACTTCGGTTCGAATGGTCGCAAACTGCCGCCCATGCTCAGACAGCAAATTCTTGATCGAGACTTCCGCCTTCTTGAGGCGCGTGGGGTCATATTGACTCTCCACCACCAGTCCGACTTTGTCCTGCTTAAATCGGTCGAGGATGTCACTGTTGGAAACTGAACTGGCCCCCTGGTAGAGAATTTCGCGAATCGTCGGCTTCTCTTTGACCTGCACGATGATGCGCCAGCCCTTCGGAGTTTGCTCACGCAGGAACTTGATGTCCTCGAAATAGCCCGTGTTCCACAGAGAATTGAAATCGCGCTCCAGCGCCGACGTGTCGAAAATGTCGCCGGGCTTGGTGAAGATTCGCGCCAGAATCGTCTCTTTGGGGATTCGCCGGTTGCCGGTGACTTGAATGTCAGAGATGACATCGGTCTGTGCCCAGGTCAGGCTCGCCGTCGCTAGCAGGAGCATCGCCACGAGCCAGCGCAATCCTGCCACTCCCCGCCTCATCTTCGGCCAAGGCCGTTGAAATGAAGGAGATGGCCCCGACACCGCCCCGAGAACGCAAGGGCCGCTGGGCACAACAAGGTTCTCCGAATGAAAGCGAAAAGGAATCGCTACGACCTCAGCCTCTGGGGATGTAAGAAAACTGTCATTATACGGTAGAGCAATGGAAAGCGTCCAAGCGGCAACTCTTTCTGTTTATAATCTTGCAGTTCTCGCCAGATCGGCCGAGACCCGCGGTTGCTTCATCGGGATGGCTGAGACAACTCTACTTCAACCAAGACGGAATAAAACGTGGCCGAGTTGCCCATGTCGGCAAGTTTTTCTGAGGTAAGGGCATTAATGCTCTGAAAGCCGGCGGTCTTCTTCGCCCAATTGAGTCTCGCACACACCACTCCGGGCTGCACTTTGCCGTCGACTCTCGCCTTCAGCAGGATGTCGCCGCGACCGTTGAACACGCGAACCTGGTCGCCATCGGCAATGCCGCGCGCCCGCGCGTCCGGAGTTGAAATTTCCAGCAGACCCGGTTCCTCCATCGCCTGGACCGACGGCACATTGGAAAAAGTTGAATTCAGGAAGTTGTCGGACTTGCGAGCCAGCAACTCCAGCGGAAGAGCCCGGTTAGCCTGACCGTGCCGCGATTCCGTCGGAGGCTTGAACTCAGCCACCGGATCAAGCCCCAACGCCTTCACCGCCTCGCTATAAAGCTCCGCCTTCCCCGAGGGCGTGCGAAAGCCCCCCGCAGCAAACGGTAAAAACGCCTCTGGCTCCTGTGCTCGTGTGGGGGCGGACGCATTCGTCCGTCCAGCATTTGCTTGTGTGGGGACAGCCGCCCTCGGCTGTCCAGCGCAGCGTAGTTCCGCCCCGGCATCCGGAGAATCAGAAGCCCCAAAATTCAGCCGCACCTGCCCTAACTCCAGTCGCTGACGATTAATTCCGGAAAGCCACGGATCCTCCGAATCCAGCGCCAAGTCAATCATCTCGTCCACACTCTCGCGGAAACAGTCCTCCGCAAATCCCATCCGCTCGGCCAGCCCGCGAAACACTTCCACGTTCGAACGGCATTCGCCCAGCGGCTCAATGGCCTGATTCGAAACCTGCACGTAATAGTGCCCGTACGCCTTCTGCAAATCCTTGTGCTCAAAAAAAGTGGTCGCCGGCAAGACAATGTCGGCATAGTCGGTCGTGTCGGTGAAAAACTGCTCGTGCACCACGGTGAACAAATCGGGCCGCAGCAGCCCGCGCACTACCGAATTGTGATCCGGACAAACCGCCGCCGGGTTCGAGCTGTAAACGAACAACGCTTTCACTGGCGGATCGTTCACCGTGTTCAGCACCCGGCCCAGCTCCACCATGTTGATGGTCCGAGCTTCGCGTCCCAGCGCCGTCTTCATCAAGTCAGTTCGCTTCAGCGCATCCGTGTTGAAGCGCGCCGCCCCGCTGGTCGAGAGCTGCAGCCCGCCGCCAATTTCTTTCCACGATCCCAAAATGCAAGGCAGCATCGCGATCGCGCGTGTCGCCGTCCCACCACCCTCCGACCGCTGCACGCCATAGTTCAGGCGGATCACCGACGGCCGCACCGTCGCATATTCCCGCGCCAGCTTGCGAATATCGTCGGCCGCAATCCCCGTCCACTGCGCCACCCGCTCCGGCGAATATTCTTTTACCTTCTCGCGCAGCTGCTCGAAGCCCAGCGTGTACTTCGCAACATAGTCGGCATCGTGCAGGTTTTCGCCGATGATCACGTGCATCATGCCCAGCGCCAGCGCCGCATCCGTCCCCGGATTGATTGGCAAATACCAGTCGGCGCACTCCGCAGTCCGCGTGCGATAAGGATCGATCACCACCAGCTTCGCGCCATTCCGCCGCGCCTCGGCAATGAACGGCCACAAATGCACGTTGTTGCCGTGAATGTTCGACGCCCACGCAATGATGTATTTGGAATGCCGGAACTGCTCCGGCTCCGTGCCCATCTTCACGCCCAGCACCGACTCCAGCCCGGCTTCCCCTGCCGCCGAACAGATCGCGCGCTCGAGTTGCGAAGCTCCCAGCCGATGAAAGAATCTGCGGTCCATCGAGGCGCTGTTCATCGCCCCCAGCGTTCCCCCGAACGAATAAGGCAGAATCGCCTCGCTGCCAAACTCCGCCGCAATCCCCCGCAACCGCCCCGCAATCTCGTCCAGAGCCTCGTCCCAAGAAATTCTCCGCCAGACCCCGCTGGAAGCTGCTTGTGCGGGGACAGCGACCCTCGGCTGTCCATGCTCTGCTTGTGTGGGGACGGACGAATTCGTCCGTCCATGCGGAGCGCAGCTCCGCTGCCCCACCCCTGGCCCCTTAGCCCCAATCCGCCGCATGGGATATAAAACCCGGTCCGGCGAATACACTCGATCCAGATACTTCGCGACCTTGGCACACAAAAATCCCCGCGTCACCGGATGCTCCGGATCGCCCTGAATCTTCGTCGCCCGCCCATCCTCCACGGTAATCAGCACTCCGCAAGCATCGGGACAATCGTGCGGACAAGCGGCATGGACAACCTGCTTCATGAATTTCGATTATATGGGAGAACCCACCGAGAACAACGGAGGGGCAGCCGCCTCGGCTGTCAGTGGAATGATCGTTTTAATCAAACGTGAGTTCGGCGAGCTTCCTCGGCGAAGCGCTTACTTGAGTTCCAGCACTTCCTTTTCTTTCGCCTTGCTCATCTCTTCCATCTTCTTGATTTCGCCGTCGGTCAGCTTCTGAATCTCGTCCAGCGAGCGCTTCTCTTCGTCTTCGCTAATCTTCTTGTCTTTTAGCGCCTTCTTGATCGCGTCGTTGCCATCGCGGCGGATGTTGCGCACCGCCGTCCGGTGCTCTTCCAGCACACGGTGGAGAGACTTCACCATATCCTGCCGCCGCTCCTGCGTGAGCGGTGGCACCGGCACGCGAATCAGCTTGCCGTCGTTCATCGGATTCAGCCCCATGTCGCTCGACCGGATCGACTTCTCAATCGCCCCCAGCTGCGACGGATCGAACGGCTGCACCGTAATCAACTGCGGCTCTGGAGCATGCACCTGCGCGATCTGGTTCAGCGGCATCTGCGATCCGTAATAATCCACGCTCACATTGTCCAGCATGTGCACGTTCGCGCGGCCGGTCCGCACCGCAGCCATCGCCTTGCGGAAATCCTCGACTGCCTTATCCATCCGCGTCTTCAGTTGTACGTACGTTTCTTTCAGGCCGGCAATCGCCGCCATCGTCGCTTGAGCCATATTTTTCTTAGCCCCGTATCAGTCCAGAATCAAAAAGTCGCAAGATCAAAACGTTGCATTATAAACCGAAAATAAAACAGCCACGGATCTCGCGGATTTATACGGATCAGCAATTCAGAAAATCCGTGTGAATCCGTGAAAATCCGTGGCCGATTTTAAACGCTTGCCGCCTGCGCGCTCACCCGCGATCCGATCTTCTCCCCCAGCACCACCCGCCGGATGTTCCCATGCTGGTTCAGGTTGAAAACGATGATGGGCAGGTTGTTGTCCTTGCACAGGCTGATGGCGGTCGAGTCCATCACTTTCAATCCCAGCTTCAGCACGTCCATGTAGGAAATGTGATTGAACTTCTTCGCGCCGTCCACTTTCATCGGATCGGCGTCGTAGATGCCATCCACCTTGGTGGCTTTGAGAATCGCGTCAGCCTTGATCTCCATGGCCCGCAGCGAAGCCGCCGTGTCGGTCGAGAAATAAGGATTGCCGATGCCTCCCGCAAAAATCACGATGCGGCCCTTTTCCAGATGCCGGATCGCCCGCCGCCGAATGAACGGCTCTGCCACCTGGTTCATCTCGATCGCCGATCTGCACGCGCGTGTACACGCCCTGCTTTTCCAGCGCATCCTGCAGCGCCAGCGCATTGATCACCGTCGCCAGCATGCCCATGTGATCGGCGGAGACCCGGTCCATGTCCTTGGCCTGCTGCGCTACGCCGCGGAAAAAGTTTCCTCCGCCCACCACGATCGCCAGTTGCACGCCCAGCTTGTGAACGTCGGCCAGTTCGGCGGCAACTTCGTGGATGCGAGCCGACTCCACGCCAAAGCCCTGATTGGCCGCCAGCGCCTCACCTGACAACTTGAGAAGAACGCGTTTAAAGGCAGGAGTCGTCGATGTCATAATCGGTTCTCAGTGGCGACACATTTCTTAGCGGCGTCATCCCGAAGCCCCGCATTTTTTCCAGCGGGGCGAGGGATCTCGCCTGCAACAAAAGTCGTACCCGCGCGAGATCGTTCGCTCCGCCTGAAAACCGGCTACGCTCAGGATGACGCACAAGCCAAGGTGTTCATGAAATCGGCACAAAAAAGGCGCCCCGCAGGGCGCCTTGAGTTTACTCCGTTTTCGGCTCTGTAGGCTTCGTGCTGGCCACAGTCTCGCCCGCGTCGCCTACCTTGAACCGGGCAAATCGCCGAACCGCAATGTTCTCGCCCAGTTTGCCGATCTTGGCTGCGATCAATTGCGAGATCGACATGGTCTGGTCCTTAATGAACGGCTGCTCCAGCAGGCAGACCTCTTCGTAGAACTTTTCCATCTTGCCGTTCACCATTTTCTCGGCGATGTTCGCGGGCTTGCCGCTGGCAATCGCCTGAGCGAGAAAAATATCCTTCTCGCGCGCGAAGTCGGCGGGCGTGACATCTTCCTTGCGCACATACCTCGGATCGCTGGCCGCAATGTGCATGGCGATATCGTGCACCAACTCCTTGAAGTCGTCAGTGCGCGCCACGAAATCGCTCTCGCAGTTCACCTCGACGAGCACACCAATCTTGCCGCCGGCGTGAATGTAGCTGGCCACCGCTCCCTCGCTGGTCACGCGCGCCGCCTTCTTGGCCGCAACCGATACGCCCTTCTTGCGCAGGATCACGACCGCCTGCTCCATGTCGCCTTTGGCTTCAGTCAGGGCCTGCTTGCAATCCATCATCGGAGCTCCGGTCTTCTCCCGGAGGTCTTTCACTTGTGCTGCCGAAATATTCACTGTAGTAGTACCCATAATTCCTCGAATTTCAAAGTTTCAAAGTGCCAAAGTTTCAAAGGTTTCGAGATCGAGCGCTTCCGGTCTCATTGAAACCTTGAAACTCTGCAACCTCGAAGCCTATAAAGAACGACCCGCGCCAGACGACCCGCGCGGGTCTGATATCAAGTGCCCGGTTTTTTCTCGGTACTCGGTACTCGCGACTCGGGACCGCCCTAAACCGTCTGGCTCTCCACCTTCGGCAACTCGGCCTCTTCGTTCGCCACCGGCTTCTTGTGCGTGCCCGCGCCCAGCACTTCTTCCATGCTGATGTCCTCGGAAGCATCGACCGCGGCAGTCGCGTCGCCATGATACTCGGGAGCGGCAGACTCAGCGGCCTGCGCGGCATCCGAAGCCGCCTGCATGTCGGCCACCTGCTTGTCGGTCATCAACTGCGCACCCTCGGCAATCGACTCCGAAATCTTCGACGTAAACAGCCGGATCGCCCGCAGCGCATCGTCGTTGCCGGGGATCACATAATCCACTTCACTGGGATCGCAATTCGTGTCGACAACGGCGACCACCGGAATGCCCAGCTTGCGGGCTTCTCTCACGGCGATCTGCTCTTTATTCGAATCGATCACAAAGATCGCGTCGGGCAGGCGACTCATATTCTTGATGCCGGCCAGGTTGGCCTGCAAATGCTTGCGCTCGCGTTCGAGCTTGATAACTTCTTTCTTCGGCAGCAGCTCGTAGCGGCCATCCGTGGCCATCTCGTCGAGCTCCTTCAGCCGCTTCACCGACTTCTGCACCGTAATCCAGTTGGTGAGCAGTCCGCCCAGCCAGCGCTGGTTGATGTAGAACATCCCGCACTTCTGCGCCTCTTCGGCAATCGCATCCTGCGCCTGGCGCTTGGTGCCGACGAACAGCACGATGCGGCCGTCGTTCGCCAGATCCTGCACAAACTTCGACGCCTCTTTGAACATCTTCAGCGTCTTCTGCAGGTCGATGATGTAGATCCCGTTGCGCTCTCCGAAGATGAATTCCTTCATCTTGGGATTCCAGCGCTTGGTCTGATGCCCGAAGTGAACGCCCGCTTCGAGCAACTCTTTCATGGTAATGGTAGCCAATGAACCTCCTCTTTAGTCTGCATCAGGAGATCGAGGTTTCAAAGTTTCGAAGTTACAAGGTTTCAAGGTCTCTGCAACCTTGAAACTCTGAAACGTTGAAACCCGCCTGCCCGATTGCCATTCCCGCCCCGCACGCGAGGCACGGGAAGAATTGAACACCTAAAACAGCTGTCAGCTTTCAGCCGTCAGCTCTCAGCCAAAAAACAACATCCAAAACTTTCCTAAAAAAACAAAACTGTGTCATTCCGAGCGGAGGCGCCTTTCAGCCGGAGCGAGGAATCTCATTCGCCCCTGCATCCCGCCAAGCACAGCACCTTATCTCTTCGAGAACTGGAACCGCTTGCGGGCGCCCTTCTGCCCGTACTTCTTGCGTTCCTTGCCGCGCGAATCGCGGCTGACCATGCCCTCGGCCTTCAGCTTCTTGCGCAGTTCCGCATTGAACTGCATCAATGCGCGCGCAATGCCCAACTTCACCGCATCCGCTTGTCCGCGAACGCCGCCGCCCAGCACGCTGGCAATCACGTTAAACGTCGCCGCCAGTATCCGAAGAGGCCAAAGGCGCCTTCGCCGCCGACCGCTGCGCCGGGGTCACGAAATATTCCTCGAACGCCCGCCCGTTCACCTTGAAATCGCCACTGCCTGGACGCAAATAAACTCGGGCGATCGCCGTCTTGCGCCGTCCCGTTCCGTAGTATTGAACCAATTCTGCCATGTAGCTCCTAGCCTTTAGCTCTTAGCTTCCAGCCAAACCGGAAGCCCCGAGCCGCATATATCTATCCACAAAAAAGTTGTCATTCCGAGCGAAGCGAGGAATCTCGGCTCTACTCGGCGCCTACGAAACCGCAACCTTGCGCGGCTTATACTCGCGCACTTCCAGCTTGAAATCCTGCGGCTTCTGCGCCTGGTGCGGATGCTTATCGCCCTTGTACACATTCAGCTTCGAGAGCATGTGCGCCGCCAGCTTGTTCTTCGGCAGCATGCGCTTCACCGCCGCCTCAATCACCGCCTCGGGCCGGCGCGTCATCCGATTCTTGAAATCTTCGGTGCGCAGTCCACCCGGATACCCGGTGTAGTGGTGATATTGCTTCTGCTCCGCCTTCACGCCGGTCGTTCTGACCTTATCGGCATTGATCACGATTACGTGATCGCCAGTATCGAGAAACGGCGTATATTGCGGGTTTTCTTTGCCCATGAGGATGCGCGCTACCTGCGAGGCCAGGCGCCCGAGCGTCTGCCCATCCGCATCCACGACGTACCACTTGCGCACAATTTCCCCCTCTTTGGGGAAATAGGTTGACATCAGAGTTCTCCCGATTGAATAAAGCTGCGAAAGAAGACCGCTCGTTGATTCCCCAGCGAGGACGCCAGGACCATCAGGCGGGCAACCACACGACTACCAAAGTCTTTACGATACCGTAGCCTGCAAAGAATTGTCAACGCTATGTTACCATTCGCGACCGCAAATGGAGAGACAGCCGCCTCGGCTGTCTAGTCAGAGCCGCGGCAAGTCCCCAATGAAACTGTCAACCAGGCAAGCCGGCAAAAGATGTCAGCGCAGCAACCTCAAAGCAGCGAAAAACCGAGCAAGTTGAAAAAGCTCTCACTCGTACGCCAGCGCGTCAATCGGATCTCTCTGCGCCGCCTTCAACGCCGGATACAACGCCCCCAACAGCGCTCCCACCACCGCGATGATCGAAGCCCGCAGCACCCACTGGTTGCTCCAGAACAGCCGCAGCACCGGCTTCTCGAACATGATCACGCGCCGCGTCACCATGCTGATAATGATCCCCGCAATAATTCCCGCCACCGCCAGCAGCACAGTTTCGCGCAGCACCACGTTCACGATGTACCACTTCGAAGCGCCCAGCGATTTCAGAATTCCAATCTCCCGCGTCCGCTCCATGACCGCCGTGTACATCGACTGGAAGATCACCAGAAATCCCACTACCACCGCCACGCCAATCACAATCTTGATCGCCAGGTCGAACCCCGGAAGATTTTCCGGAGTCATCATCGACAAATATTCCGGCATCGAGCGCACCGCATACTTTTCCATGCCCTCAATCTTCTCAATCGATTTTTCGACCGCGTCGGTATTCGCGGGATTATCGAGCTTGATATAAAACACCGAAGCTCGGCCCTCAGCGCCAACCAGGTCCTGCATGGTCGACAGCGGCAGAAACTTGCGTCCGCCCTTGCCATGGGGAACGATTCCGCAGATGCGGAAATCATGGTTCAGGATTTCGATTTTGTCGCCGACTTTGTTGTGGTTCATGCCGGCAAAATAATCGTCCACGATCACGTCATAAGGATCCTGGAACGGGCCGCCCGACAGATAAATAAACTTAGGCGGAAGTTCGTTGAAGCTCGCTAGATCGATGCCGTAGATGATTTCCACCGGCTTTTGCGTGAATGTCCAAATGACCGGAACCGCCGCGGCAACGTGCGGCACTTTTCGCAGAACGTCACCCACCTTCACCGAGATCGGCGCACCCGACATTCCGATCAGCCCAGACGATCCCGGCGGCATGACCATTAAATCCGCGCCCACGCCCAACTGGCTCTGCTTCGATCCATTCAGCAGCCCGTAAAAGAGCGCCACCACCATCAAAATCATGGTGACTTCGAGCGCAATTGCGCTGGTAGCAATAAATGACCGCGTCGGCCGGTGCACCAGATTGGCCAAAACCATCTTGTTCATCATAAGAGTAAGCGGATGCCCCGACGTCCGGGTGCCCCACCCTTGCCGCGCATTATGCCACAAGGAGGGGATTTTGATTTTAGGTCTTCGGAACTGCTACCTCTGCCCCAGCGGCGTAACCAAACTAGACTGCGGACGATCCAGATTCACCACCACCGCCCCCGCCGGCTGCTCCAGCACAAACTGATCATCCTTCAGCGGCTGGTTCACCTCAACCTTCAGCATGTTCAGCGTAATGTCGTACTCCTCCTGCGGCCGGTAAATCTCGATGCGCGAAGGGAAGCTGAACCCGTCGTAGTCCTTATACTCCGCGTACTTCGCGTCCGTCGCCACCTTGCCGTCTTCGCTATAAATAAACTGCCGGTGCGGCTTCAGATCAATGCGCCCGAAAAGAATCTTTCTCCCCAGCCTCCAGCCCTTGTCGTACTTCTGGATGATGGTCAACTCGTAATCCTCTTGCAGCACGCGGTGTCCCTTGGCGTCGTGCAGAGTCTCGTAGCCGTTTTCCAATACCGCTACTTCGGAATTCGGATCGATATGCCGAATCAGCAGCGCCTCATAAATATTCTGCGGCCGAATATTCTCCATCGGCTGGTCCGCATTTGGATTGGTCACCTCGTTCTTGCCAGTCACGAAGCGATTCTTCGGAGGAATCCACAGTTTGAACTCCTGGCCGTTGCTGACCATGTCAAACGCCGTCGAGCGCACAATCGGCATTAACCCGACCATGTGGAGTTCATCCGGCTTGCGCGCCAGAACGTAGCCGCGGATCTCTTTGTAGTCGGTGTAGTGGCCCTTCTTCAGCCCGCCCACCGAGCTGTCGATGTCCACCGTCGCCTTCAGCGAATGAATGGATTCGGCTTGCTGATTGATGCTGTCAATCAGCCCCTGCTGCGTCGACTCTTTGAGGGGGGCTTTGGAGTACTGGTCCTCAACCGGACGGGTGCGGAACATGCAGCCCGTGGTGGACAGCACTCCCAGAAACAATGGCACAGCGAATACGAACGACCGACTTCTCATGAATAGATAAATGCCCTGCACATTGGAGTATATCGCGTTGAAAAGGTTGCAAATAAGAATGGCCCCCGAGTTTCTACTTTCTGGTAAACGTCCTGCCGCATATCAACTACTTACTAAAGTAAAGTCCGGCCGCAGTTTCAGGGGCTGCGCTCCCGCCGCAATCGTCTAAACTGAGGACACTGTGCGCAAGATTCTCTGGCTGTTTCTGATCGCACTTCTGGGGATCGCGGGATGGTCTGCCTGGGCTCTGCTCATGCCCGTCGACCCTTCCGGCCAGAAGTTCGTCATGCTGCGTCCCGGATTCTCTACCCACCGCATCGCCGCCGAACTCAAAAACGCCGGACTTATTCGCAGCCAGGAAGCCTTCGTGCTCTGGCACTACCTGCACCCCAAGCGCTCTTTAAAAGCTGGTGAATACCTCTTCGACAAGCCGGCCAACGTCATTGAAATCCAGAAGCGCCTGCGCCGGGGCGATGTCTACTTCCATACCGTCGTCGTGCCCGAAGGCTTCACTATGTTCGACATCGCCCGCGCCATCGAAGAAGCCGGGCTTGGCCCCGCCCAGGATTTCCTGAAAGTCGCCCAGTCCGACACCTCCTTGATCGCCGACATCGCCCCCGGCGCCCACTCGCTCGAGGGATACCTTTTTCCCGATACCTATCAGTTCTCCCGCATGATGAGCATGCAGGAGATGGCGCAGGCCATGGTCTGCCAGTTTCATGTTGTCGCCAAACAAATCGGGCTGATTACTGGAGAAGCCGGCGAGACCGTGGTCAGCGCATCCGGCCGGTCCGGGCATCTCTGCGGCGTGGTGATCGTTCAAACCCGCGACGCGAACGATAACCCGTCCATTACACCCGAGCCAACCGACGTGCAGCGCACCGTCATCATGGCCTCGATCGTCGAGAAAGAAACATCCGTCGCCGAAGAACGCCCCATGGTCGCCAGCGTCTACTACAACCGCCTGAACAAAAACATCGCACTCGACGCCGACCCCAGCATCATCTACGCCGAACTGCTCTCCGGCAGTTATCAAGGCGCGCTCCATCACGCCGACATGCAGTTCAGTTCTCCCTACAACACCTACCGGCACGCCGGACTGCCCCCGGGGCCTATCGGCAATCCCGGACGCAGCGCCCTCGAAGCCGCCATGCACCCTGCCCAAAGCGACTTCTATTATTTCGTCGCCGACGCCCAGGGCCACCACCGCTTCGCCCGAACCATCGAAGAGCACAATAAGAATGTAGTGGCCTACCGGCAAGCCATGCGCGGACGGTAACGGCGCATATAATCGGCCCGTGGATTCGGATCCCAAAGACTCGCTGGCAGAATCGACGAGCCGGAAGCGGTCGGAGCATGCCTTCCGGCCGCGTTCTCGGCCTCGACGTCGGCTCGCGCCGGATCGGAGTCGCGGTCTCGGACCCGCTCGGAATCACCGCTCAAGGCTTGGAGACCTTGCAGCGCAGGAACAAGCGCTACGATTTTGAACAACTCCAGCGGGTGATCCAGCAGTATGACGTCAGGGAAATAGTGGTCGGTCTGCCCCTGCGCATGAGCGGCGCCGAAGGAATTCAGTCCGACAAAATGCAGGTGTTCGCGGAGGACCTGCGCAAACGATTCCGCCTGCCGGTCCATCTCTGGGACGAACGGTTAACCTCGGCGGAGGCGAACCGCCTGCTGCGCGAGACCGATTTGTCGATTGAAAAGCGAGGCAAAGCCGTCGATCGCATGGCCGCAATCCTAATTCTTCAAGGCTGGATGGAAAGCCGCAGCCGGCTTTAATCCTTTTGCCGAGATCGCTGAGAAAAGCGAAGCTGGAGAAATCGTTCCCAGTTAGCAATGAACCCGGAAGCAGAGGCCGTTCTCCGCGGTCTCAGCGCTTCCTCGGCGTGCTCCGCGGTCAAGAGCTTTTTGCCTGCATAATTCGGCGCATTCCTCCGACACCTCGCATCGAAACCCGCCGACGACCGCTTCCAGGACGCCTAAGTTTTTATTTTTCAATCACTTTAGAATGCCGTCGCGGCCTCGTTCCTCGCGCCCCTCCTTGCTTTTGGCGCACGCGGAGAGTAGCATGAATAGAGGCTGTAAACGTTTCTCTCCTTCGGACCTATCGCCTTTCTGGGGTTTATTACATGAGCGGTACGGACATGAATTTCCACATCGGCGACAAGGTTGTCTATCCCAACCATGGCGTCGGAGTGATCGAGCAGATCAGCAGCCGCTCCATCGGCGCCACCATCGAACGCTTCTATCTCCTGCACATTAAAGCCAGCAGCCTCAAGGTGATGGTGCCCTGCCAGAATGCCGGCAGCGTGGGCCTGCGCCGCGTCGTTCGCAACGGCGAAATCCAGAAAGTTCTGGACGCACTCTCGGTAAACGAAAACGGCAGCAACGGCGACTGGAAAGACCGCTTCAAGGAAAACTCCGACCGCATGCGCACCGGCTCCCTGCTCGAAGTCGCCGGCGTCCTGAAGAGCCTGATCGCCTTACACCAAGCCAAGCCTCTCTCCTTCCGCGAAAAAAAGATGCTGGAGCGCGCCCGCTACCTGCTGGTCAGTGAATTAGCCATGGCCCGCAATTGTGAAGAGTCCAAGGTGGAAGAAATTCTCACCGCCGCCCTGGCCAAGTGCAAACTCCGCTTCCCAGAAGCCTCCGAACTCCAGGCCTAGCGTTGAAGGTCACGCAAGTGTCCTCCGCGTCCCCATTGTCCTCTGTGGTTAATTCTTTTTTCGCTACTCACAACTTCGAGCCCGCTCTAAAAGCAAGTTTCGCTCCCGCGCATTCCGCGTAATAGCCGCTGCCCGCTCGAACTCCGCGCGCGCTTCCTCCCGCCGGCCAAGCTTCTTAAGCAGGTCGCCGCGCACGCTGGGCAGCAGATGATAACTCCGCATCGCGGGATCATTCCGCAGCGGATTCACCAACTCCAATCCCGCCGCCGGTCCAAATGCCATGCTCACCGCCACCGCCCGGTTCAACTCCACCACAGGCGACGGCGCAATCTCGCCCAGTTCTCCATACAAGTCGGCGATGCGCTCCCAATCCGTTTCCCCATTCGTCACCGCTCGCGCGTGGCACGCTGCGATCTCCGCCTGAATCGCGTACGGTCCCCTTCCGCCCGTCGATCCGTAGTGCGCGCTCCAGCGCCTCCAGCCCGCGATGAATCAGCAACCGGTCCCACTGCGCGCGATTCTGCTCGAGCAAGAGAATCGGCTCGCCCGACGGCCCCACGCGCGCCTTAGCCCGCGACGCCTGAATCTCCATCAGCGCGACCAGTCCATGCACCTCGGCTTGGTCCGGTACTAACTCCGCGAGAATTCGCCCTAGCCGAAGCGCATCTTCGCAGAGTGCGGGACGCAGCCAGTCATCCCCCGCGGTTGCGGAGTACCCCTCGTTAAAGATGAGATAGATAACCTGCAAAACGGACGACAACCGCGCTGTGAATTCGTCCCCGCGGGGCACTTCGAAGGGAACTTGCGCGTCGCTGAGCGTCCGCTTGGCGCGAACAATCCGCTGTGCGATGGTCGGCTCGGCCACAAGGTAGGCGCGAGCAATCTCGTCCGTCGTTAGCCCACCCAGCAATCTCAGCGTGAGCGCCACTCGCGCTTCCGTCGAGAGCACCGGGTGGCAGGCGATAAATACCAGCCGCAGCATATCGTCGCCGATGTTGTCATCCATGGCAGCCGCCAGGTCTGGCACCGCCATCTCCCGCTCCGCCATTTCGCGGCCTAGATCTTCGTGCTTGCGGTCGGCGAGCGTCGTACGGCGAAGGGAATCGATGGCTCGATGTTTCGCGGTCGCCATGAGCCAGGCGCCCGGATTTTCCGGAATTCCCGACTCCGGCCACTGCTCCAGTGCTGCCACCAGCGCGTCCTGCGCCAGCTCTTCCGCGCGGCCCACGTCGTGAACGATTCGAGTCAGCCCGGCAATCACCCGAGCCGACTCGATCCTCCACACGGCCTCGATCGTGCGATGTGTCTCGGCAGCACCCACGCTACCGATCACATCATTATTCAGGCCTTCAGTGCAACCTCATGAGTTGTGCAAGGCGCGTTCTGGCCGGGGGCGTCCATCTCGTAGATCTGGCGCAGTTCGCATTCGCCGTCTCCCGCCACTTTCAGGAAGTCCTTGGCCAACTGGATCGCCTCCGCCTTGGAGTTCGCCTTCAGAATCGCAAACCCGCCAACCAGTTCCTTCGCTTCCGTGAATGGCCCGTCCGTCACGCTCAGGTTTCCGCTCGATCGCCGGACCCGCGCTCCTAGCGCCGATGGCAGGCAGCCTTCCGTCGCTACCAGCCAGCCCGCTTTGAAGCCCTCTTCCACCAACTTGCCCATCGCGGCCATCGCTTCCGCCGATGGCGGACTATTGCGCTCAACCGTCTTGTAAATGCTCAGAAATTTCATTGCACTTCTCCTTTTAAAGATTTATCTCGTCGGTGCGGGCCCCTCTCGGATCCCGCTCTCTATCTATACGTCGAACCAACCATCGCCAGATCGACACCAGATTTCAAAAATCTTTCATTTCCTCTTTGCGATCTCTTCGGCGAGCTGCCGCTCCTGCTCTCTCAACTCAGGCGTGAAGTTTTCTCCAAAGTCCGCCGCCTCAAACACGGGGCGAATCTCGACGTTGGTGTCTTCTTTATGAGGATTGGGGCAACGCTTCAGCCACTCCACCGCTTCCTCCATCGATCGCACCTGCCAGATCCAGTATCCCGCAATCAACTCCTTGCTCTCGGTGAACGGGCCGTCGAGGACCGTGCGCTTCGTTCCGGAAAACACCACCCGCTTGCCCTTCGAAGTGGGCTGCAATCCTTCGCCTGCCAGCATGATTCCCGCCTTCACCAACTCCTCGTTATACTTCCCCATCTTCGTAAGAATCTCGGTATCCGGAAGACCCCCGGCCTCGGATTCCTTGCTCGCTTTTACGATGACCATGACTCGCATTGTGATCTCCTCTTTAGATTTTGAGCGGCCCCACCGTCCGATCCCCGCTCTATTTATACGTCGAACGGGAAACGGCGAAATCGACACGCCCAATCCGGAAGGCCGGAGCACGAAGCGGTCGCAAGCCAGAAGGCGGAGTTATAATACCCAAAGCCTCGCCGTACCCTCATGACCGACGCAATCAAACGAAAACTGCAGGAAGAAATCAACGCGCTTGAACACGAGCTGATCCACGAGCTTCCCAAAGAAATTAAGAAAGCCGCCGCCCTCGGCGACCTCAGCGAGAATGCCGAATATCACATGGCCAAGCAGCGCCAGGAGTTCGTCAAGGCGCGCGTCCGCCAGCTCGGCAAGCGCCTCGCCGACCTGTCCATGGTCAACATGAACAACATTCCCCACGACAAAGTGGGCTTGGGCTCGACCGTCAAAGTGTTCGACAGCACGAAAAACGAAGAAATGCAGTACAAGCTGGTGACCAGCGAAGAATCCGATGTAGCGACCGGAAAAATTTCCACCACCTCGCCCATCGGCCGCTGCCTGCTCAACAAAAAAGTCGGAGACACCGTCATCGTCGTAAGTCCCAACGGCAAGCGCGAACTGGAGATCCTGACCCTGAGCACCATCCACGACGAAATCGCCGACGAGCCGAAAGAGGCTGGCGCCTAAATGCCCCTCCCGCAAAAGAATTTATGGCGTCATCCTGAGCGGAGGCGCTTTTCAGGCGGAGAGAAGGATCTCGCGAGAACTGCCCATTCGTTCCAGCATTCGCGGAACCGGGAGCCGCTCCCATGAGCGCTTCCTGGACCAGCGCCTTCGGCCGTGCCTGCGGAGTCCTGCTCGATACCATCGTCCGCTGGCTCGCGCTCTCCCGCATCAATCCTAACGTCCTCACCTTCATGGGACTGCTCGTCAACACCTGGGCCGCCGTCCTGTTCGCCTCCGCCAACGCCGACAACCAGCAGCGCATGTTCTTCTACGCCGGACTGGTGATCATCTTCTCCGGCTTTTTCGATCTGGTGGACGGCCAGGTCGCTCGCGCCACCAACCGCGTCACCCGCTTCGGAGCCTTCTTCGACTCCGTCGTCGACCGCTACTCCGACGCCAGCCAGTTCCTCGGCCTGCTCGTCTTCTACGCCCGCGGCGGACGCTTCTTCTGGGTCGTGCTCGCCGCCTTCGTCATGATCAGCGCCATCATGGTCAGCTACACCCGAGCCCGCGCCGAAAGCCTGATCGGCTCCTGCCGCGTAGGCTTCATGGAGCGCCCCGAACGCCTGGTCCTGGTAATCCTGGGAGCATTGTTCAACCGCATGGCGCCAGTCCTGTGGGTCATCGCAGTCCTAAGCACCATCACCGTAATCCACCGCATGCGCTACACCTGGACCCGAACCCAGGACCCGCCAGTGAGCCTGACTCCAGGCCAGGCCGCCTAAGATTGGTGTGGGAACGGATGCATTCCCAACTTGTGTGGGGACGGACGCATTGGTCCGTCCAGCGAAGCGAAGCGAGCCACTGTCGAAGAAGATCGCCGAAGTGCTTTTCTCTCTCATCGAAGATTACGAACTCACCCGCAAACCCGGCGTAAACTAGAAACGATCCTAGGACGAAGCCCCCATGCTGAAAACCGCAACCATAGTCTTCTTCCTACTCCTGATCGCAGCGCCTCTGTTCGTCCGCTTCCGCCCTCGCTGGGTCGCAGCCTTCAACCTCAAAGTGACCAACCGCCTCACCGCCCCTTTTGTCACTTGGCTCCCCGGATTCGGCGTCATCACTCATGTCGGACGAAAGTCAGGAAGCCTATTTCGCACTCCCGTCAATGTCTTCCGCATTCCTGGAGGTTTTCTCATCGCCCTCACCTACGGCCCCAAGAGTCAATGGGTTCAAAACGTCTTGGCAGCTGGCAGCGCCAAACTCGAAACCCGCCGCACAAACTATCGCCTTTCCGCCCCCACTCTAGTCGATGACCCTACTCGTCGCCACTTCCCCCTGCCGGTCCGATTTGTCCTCAGAATCATCGGCGCCACGCACTTTCTCCAGGTCTCCAGTTTCCGAATCGCATAACGCGACTCTCTCGGTACCGGTAACGGTGACTCGCGGCTCTGCCCTGTTGAACTATCGGGTCGCATCCGGAGCACGAGGCCTAAGCAGTGACGATTCTAAGTGTCGGAAAAGCGGCTTTATAAACCCCCTCATCAAGTGTAAGCAACCAGTAGTTGTGCCTCGCGGAATAACCACCGATTACGAAATCCGCCAAAATCCGGCGTGGCCCCGCTTCGCGCTGTTTACGTCGCCGCGTCGCATACGCCAGGAAAGCCTGCCCTGCCAGCCGCCATACGCTCTGTTCCAAGTCCCAATCCACAACGATACCCGTGTCGCGAAAAAAGGCGTCGAGAAACGCTTCCGTGCGCCCCGCGAATGCCATCAATTCCGCATAAACCGGTGCGGGAACAATCAGGCTTCCGCGCGAAAGGGCAGCATCCAGCGCTGCTTGCGCGGCAGCATTCAGCGAATCATCACGGTCCCAGAGCGCAGCAATGATGTTTGTGTCGATGACGGTGGTCATTGGCCGCGCAGCTCTCGCAGGCTTCGCACAATGGCTTTCCTGCCGGAGCTTGTTAATCCGTTTCCAACCCCCCGATACGGCGCAAAGGGACTCCTCGCGCGCACCGGTCGGACGTTAGCACGGGCTCCGCTAGTCTCAAATACCAGGTGATCGCCGGCCTTCACGCCCAGGAACTTACGGATCTCGTGAGGCACCGTGATCTGTCCTTTGCTGGTAATTCGCGCTTGCTTCTGCATTGTAAAACCTCTTTCCTTACTTCATTATATACCTCCTTACTCTTTCACGAATCGCCTTCTCCGCGAACGAAAGTGCTATGCTATCGGGTCGCGTTCTGATGCCTAAGATGGCTCAAGCATCGCCAATTCTAAGGACCTCTCTTGCCCACTAACCCCGTTCTCGTCATCCACGGCGGCGCATGGGCCATGCCCGACGACATGGTCGACGCCCACATCCGCGGCGTGAACAACGCTCTGGCCGCGGGATGGCGCGTGCTCGAGCGCGGTGGCTCGGCACTCGACGCCGTTGAGGAAGCCGTCGTCATCCTAGAAGACGACGAGACCTTCGACGCCGGACGCGGCAGTTTCCTCAACCGCGACGGCAAAGTGCAACTCGACGCCCTCATCATGGACGGCGCTACCCTTCGCGCCGGCGGCGTGGGATGCGTCGAGCGCCTGCGCAATCCCGTGCGCGCAGCCCGCAAGATTCTCAGCGACAGCCCGCACGTCTATTTCGTTGGTCCCGGTGCCGAGCAGTTCGCCGCCGAACACGGCATCCCGCTCTGCGAAAACAGAGACCTGATCATTCCGCGCGAGATCGAGCGCCTGCGCGCTTACCAGGCCGAAGCAGCGCGTCGCCCTCCGTCACAGCACGGCAACGATTTGTTCGCGCCCAACTCTGATGACATGACGATTTCTCACGACACCGTCGGCGCAGTCGCCCTCGACCGCAATGGCAACATCGCCGCCGCCACTTCTACTGGCGGCACGCTCAACAAAGCTCCCGGACGCCTCGGCGATTCCTCGCTCATCGGTTGCGGCTGCTATGCCAACAATGAGAGCGCTGCCGTTTCCACAACCGGGTGGGGCGAGCCCATCATGAAATTAGTTTTGGCAAAGTGGACCGCCGACCGCATCTCCGCCGGCAATCTTCCGGAGTGGTCCGCGCAGGAAGCGATGAACTATCTGAAACAGCGATTGAACGGCCACGGCGGCATCATCGTCCTCAACCCCGAAGGCCACATCGGCATCGCCCACAACACTCCCCGCATGGCTTGGGCCTATAAGACCGTCAAGCAGCAGGATGCAGGCGTAATTCGCGAAAGCTCGTGACCTCGGCTTATGGCTTTAGGCCCCCGCATCGTGAAGCGCGATGTGCGTTGAAAAGACCCCAGGGAACCTGAACCTCGATTTTTAGTTACCTCGGTCAATTGCTCGACTCACTCTCCCATGCTGTAATCGCCGCGGATGGCTTTCATTCAAAAATGTCCGAAGTGCGGCTCTGAACTGACCGATACTTCCTCGTCCATATGCCCGATGTGCGCAACTCCGATTTCCGGAGCAACCCCTGGAGCAAAGATCGCGAGCAGCCCGAAACTCTGGATCGCTGCGTTCGTTCAGTTCGCCTTCATGGCCACCTTTATGCTCGTATTCAGATTTCCAAAGATCATGATCGCTTTTTTCGGGGTCATCATTGTGCTGGGCACAGCGCTCTCTGGCTGGGCGAAGCAACGGCAACTCGCACCACGCCCGCCGCAAGGACCCTTGTCTCACGCGACACTCTTTAAGGTCTTGAGTCTCGGTGTCGCGTTCTGCTCGCTTGTACTCTTCTCGACCCTGCTCTTCGGTTTCGTGATATTCCTTAATAACTGGAACGACTGGCACCGTTATCAAGGACAGCCTCACCATCGCACTGAGTTCGTCGTGGCACAAACTTATTACCAAAGGGGTTCCAAAGGTGGCGTCGATGCGTACGCCAGCGGTATGGTGGACGGCCAGCGCGAGTGGATGAGCCTGCGTCCTTACCTGCCGACCGTTCCGCGCAATGAGGCAGAACTCGACGAGCAGGTTCCCGTCGGAACATCGATTCCCATTTATCTGTTCCCGGCAATGAAGGGACGATCGCGAGTGCGAGTGTACTCGGTCACTCCGCCAGCGGAAGCCTATCGCCGCACCGCAATGAACGCCGTCGACTATGGTCTTGGCGGCGCGGCTCTAAGTGCCGCAATCATTTTCGTGCTGATTCGTCTCAGAAAAATGTGCTTCGCCGAAGCCGATTCCCCGATTCAACAGTTGGCAGCGTCGCAAGGTCGATAACTCTCTGACCCGCCCGGAACACAACCCACAAGCAAGAATCTGGGATTAAGCGCAGCGCGCCCTGAGGCAAGGCCGCGATCTCAACGCTCTTTGTGAATGTTTCCCAGCCAGGGAATGCCGAGCGCGCCTCGATGCACCTCGACGATCGCCATATCATTATTTTGAAATTGACCGAACACCGGGGAGGAAACCTGTAACTCCTCTGACAAATGATTGGCTCGCCACGAAGATGTCTCCAGATAATACGAGTAACTTTTCCCGTGCCTAACCGTCTTCTGCAGCACCACCACACGATGCGACTCGACCAGAGAACGATCAAGCCCACCATTTACGAATAGAACGGCCGCAATCCCAACAGGAATCAGCGCAACCCAGGCCGTCATGGGAAAAAACGAGCTGACGTCGTCGCCACGCTTCTGCCTCCTCTGCACTTGAGAAACTAACAGAATGCAGATCACAAAAAGAATGAAGACACTCAGGGAGTAAAAACTCCGCTCCAGCGGCGGATAAACCAGAATCGCGAGCATGGTCCCGATCAGCCCGGCTGCAGGCGCGAGCGGCAGCCATCGGTTCATGCGATACCGGCGCTCGCCAAACGGCTCTGGCTGCGCGATTCCCGATTCGCCCGGTTTTAAGCGAACTTCCAGCATTGTGGCTGGTATATCACGACAACTCGCCCAAAAGCCGCTGTTTGATTTGTGAGCGAATTACTATAGTTCGCGGCATTTGAAGCGATCTTCTTGGTTTTTCTGACCACAGACCACTGCTTTACAACCACCCTTTAGTTCTCGCGATCCGCGCCGCGTCCACCCGGTTATTCGCCCCCAACTTGCTGATCGCCTCGGAAAGATAATTTCGCACCGTGCCGTCGGAGAGCTTCAGTTCAACCGCAATATCGCCGCTGGCCATGCCTTCGCCCGCTAGCCGCAGCACCTGCCGTTCGCGATCGGTGAGCGGATCCATCTCTCCCCACGCCTCGGTCGCCAGTTCCGGATGAATCACGCGCAATCCCTGATGCACGCGGCGCACCGCGTCGGCGAGTTCTTCGGCGCGCATATCTTTCAGCAGATAGCCCAATGCTCCCGCATCCAGCGCGCGCCGCAAATATCCCGAGCGCGCAAACGTCGTCACAATCACTACCCGAGTCCCCGTTCGCCGCCGCTTTAACTCCGCAGCCACGTCCAGGCCGCTCATGTGCGGCATTTCAATGTCGGTGATGAATACATCCGGCTTGTGCGCGAGCACGGCCTCCAGCGCCTCTTTGCCGTTGCGCGCCTGCGCCACTACAGAAATGTCTCCCTCAATATCGAGCAGCGCGGCCAGCGCTCCCAGTACCATCCCCTGGTCTTCCGCCAGCACCACGCGGATCGTCTTACGACCTTCTTTATTTGCGGGATTCAATTCTGGCAGCCTTCACCCTTCGGCCCGACTTCTTTCAACGGCAGTGTGATGGTGAGCGTCGTGCCGGCTTCGGTGCTGCGATCGAGCGTGCCGCCCAGCATCTCCACGCGCTCGCGCATGCCCCGCAGCCCGTTGCCCTCGCCGTTGGAGCTGCCGCAACCGTCGTCGTGAATCTCAAACCGGCAACTTCCATTCTGCTGTTCCAGCCGCATGCGGCAGGTTCGCGCCTGCGCATGCCGCACCACGTTGGTCACCGCTTCCCGCACCGCCAGAGAAAGCACGCTTTCCTGCACCGCCGGCAGCTTCACTGTGGTCGCGGCATCACACTGCACGGTCAGCCCCGCCGTTTCCAGCGTCATCTTCGCCTGCGCCAATTCCGCCACCAGCCCCCGAGAGCGATATCCGCGAATCGCATCCCGCACATCCGACAGCGCCTGCCGCGAAATTTCTTCCACTTCGCGAATTTCTTTTCCCGCCCGTTGCGGATCGCGTTCCACCAACTTGCCCGCCAGTTCTGACTTCAGCGTAATTACCGACAGCGTGTGCCCCAGCACGTCATGCAGATCACGCGCAATCCGCTCCCGTTCCGCCACCTTGGCCAGGTTTTCGATTTCTTCATTCGCCTTGCGCAACTTTCGGTTCATGCGATTGCGTTCCGCGAAAAAAATGTTGCCGGCGCCGATGAACACGGGAAATACCGCCACCCAAAAAAGCTCCCACGCACTGACGTGGAGAAGCAATCCTTCGGTCGCGGCAACAGCCGCTACAACGCCCAACCCTGCGATTGCCTTCCGTTGCGTGTTCACCAGGAAGGGAACCATGGCGGCCGCAAAAATAAAAAACGTGCAGCCCCCCGGATTAAAAGGAAGGTACAAAACTCCCAGAAGCACCATGCCGCCAACGTGCAGCAGCGGCAGGGGCCTCTCCAGCAGAAAAATTCCCCAGTAAAGCATGAGGAATATCGCGGCTCCCAAACCGTCGAGGGCCCATCGCTTTGCGCTGACGTGCTCTGCGACGGGCTGAACGAAAAAGAACCCGAGATAAAGCACCCAGAGCAGAGGTCCCCATCCGTGATCCCGGTCCCGAAGCGCCGCGCCGAGCGGTCGCAATTTCATCGACCAGCCTCGTACCGGGGAACTCTCCTCGAACTCACGCGAACCTAGGAATGGCATGCTTTTATTGTCAACCTTGCAGTCAATTCCGGCCAGTTCCAAGACCGGGTTTTGCGGTGAACCACACCAATATCGCCGCGGGAATGAGCAGGCTCAGCCACTTCGATCCAGCCGTAGAGAGCGGCCATTCCCAGCAGGATCAGGACAATCATCCATCCCATCGATTTTTTCGAATTTGCACTCATAACCAACTCCTCGCGTCGCGCCCGTTAGAAATTATCCGTACAACTTCCCCTGATCGCGCTGAAACCCGATCCGCGCCACGCCCAGGCAGATCATCGTGAATCCCAGCAGTACTTCCCAATGCGTCGCCGCCGATTCGTGGGTCCCCGCGCCCACCACTCCCAGCGCCAACTGCGACAAATGATACGGAGGCAACACCAGCGCGATCTGCCGCACAACTTTCGGCAAAAACATAAATGGCACCCACAGCCCGCTGCAAAACGACATCGGCAGATAAATCAAATTGATCGCAGACGGCGCCGAATTCGGTCCGGCGAAATATCCCAGAGCCAGTCCCATCGCCGAGAATGGCAGTGAACCGGCTACCAAGGTTCCCAACAGCCGCGCGAAATCGGCGACCGGCATTCGCACTCCGCCCAGGGCGATTCCCAGAGTGAAGAGCGCGAGCACGATAATCGTGCTGAAAATCATGCTGGTCACAACCTTCGCCGCGAAATACGCGAATGGCGGCATGGGACTCGCGCGCTTCACCTGCAGCCATCCCAGTCCGCGATCCGAGGCCAAGCCTGCCGCAGTTCCAAATAACGATGCGCCCATCACTCCGAACGTGCCGTAGGTCGCGATCAAGTATGTGGGCACTGCGGTGCTCCCGATTGCCTGCTTCGAATTCAGCACCAGCCCGAACAACACATAAAACATGATCGGGAAACTCAGCACCGACGCCGTGTACACCCGCAAGCGCAGGTTCTTCAAGAATTCGTACTTAGCTTCCTTCAGATAAATCGTCGCTGTGTGACTCGGCGAGCGTTGAATTTGCGTAGTGCCCAATGCCAAGGTCGCTGTGCTCATAGCGTTTCCTCCCGCTTGAAGTTTCCTTCACCTACCGTATCCGCAGTCAGCGCCAGGAATGCTTCTTCCAATCCCGCGCTCGCGATTTCAAGGCCCGAAAGATTCATGTCCCGCGCCAGCAGTTCGCGCACAATCGCCTCCGCCTCGGCCCCATGAATTTCTACCGCCTCGCGATCTTCCTTTACTTCGGTCACGCCCCGAATCTGGCGAATTGCATTCACGCTCAGGCTGGTGATGCAGCGAATTCGTTTCCCCGCAGTTTTGGCTTTGATCTCCGCGGGACTTCCTTCCGCGATAATTTCTCCCTGATTGATGACTGCTACGCGATCCGCCAGCGCGTCCGCCTCTTCCAGATAATGTGTGGTGAGCAGCACCGTCTTGCCGCGCCCGACCATCCTGCGAATCTCGTCCCACAACATGCGCCGCGCTTCCACGTCGAGACCCGCAGTCGGCTCATCCAGAAAAAGCAAATCCGGATCGCCGCAAATCGCCAGCGCAAACAGCACGCGCTGCCGCTGTCCTCCCGAAAGATCGCCAAACTTTCGATCCTGCAGTTTCTCGAGCCCCGCGGCCGCCAGCACTTCGCCAACCGCCATCGGCCTCTTGTAATAACTCGAGAACAAATCGATGTGCTCGCCAACCCGCAGCGTTTCCGGAACCCGGCCCACTTGCAACATCGCTCCCGTTCTCATCCGGTTTTCCGGATTCGTGGGGTCGCCGCCAAAAACTCTCGCCCTTCCCGAATTGGGCTGCAGCAAGCCCAACAGCAACTTCACCGCCGTCGTCTTGCCCGCCCCGTTCGGACCAAGCAGCGCCACCACTTCTCCGGCGCGCACCCGGAAATCAACCCCACGCAGCGCTCGCACGTTGCCATAATTCTTATTTACACTTTCCAGACTGGCCACAATCGCGCTCGCGTCTGATCTTCCCACCCGCTCGGCCTGTTCCAATGTTCCGATCATCTTGTCCTCCGCGCTCGGTCTTGCGCCGCCGCAGATTGAATTTCGTGTTTCCATCTTGTGAGGGTCATCTTCGCGGGGATCGAAATGATGCGCCAGTGCCATCCATCACGGGGCTAGCGTGACAAATGTCACACGCCCATTTGTTTTTCGCAGGGGTTCAGCAGGCCGGCACCAAAACTGGGAAAATTGAAGGAACGCAGTCAGAGCTGCCAGTAAAATTGGCCCCAAAAACGCTCTTGTTACGAAATCCGAACAATTAGCGGGAAATCCACCAGTCATCGAATACCCGCCTACTCCGCAGGAGCAACCACCACCAACGCCTCGTTTCCCGCGCCTGGCAAGCCTTTTCGGCTGTTCGGAATTCGTAACAACTTGCCCAGGGTCACTTTCTAAACAAATTGCCGCCACAATCCGCCCGGTGTTTGATATTATTCACCCACTTTTCTTTGGAGGCAAAGGATGCTACCGGCGGGAAAAAGCCTTCGTACTCTCCGCGAAAAACTCGGCCTTACCATGCGTGATATCGAAACCTCGAGTGCGCGTGTTGCCGATAAGTATCGCAACGAAGAGTTTTCCATTCCGCCCAGCCGCCTCTCCGACATCGAGACTAAAGGAATTCTACCCAGCATTTACCGCCTCTACACGCTCTCCATCATTTATCGCCGTGACGTTCGTGAACTGATGTCCTGGTATGGGGTTGATCTCAACAACACGGCTGCCGATTTGGGATTGTTCTCGCCGCCGAAATCACACATTTCCGACGTGCTCGCCGGCGTGTCGTCAGTGCGGATTCCCATGCGCATGGATCCCGCGTTCGACGAACGTCGCACTACCAATCTTGGCCGCATGGTTGAGCAGTGGGGACTCGTCCCGGTCGCCTACCTCGAGCAATTTGCCAACACCGATTTCACTTACGGTTATGTCGGCACCAACGACCTGACTATGTACCCCATCCTGCCCCCAGGCAGTTTTATCCAGGTCGACGAATCCAGAAACAAAGTATTAGAAGGTTCCTGGCGCTCGGAATACGAACGTCCTATCTACTTCGTGGAAACTCGCGAAGGTCACACCTGCTGCTGGTGCAGCATGCGTCGCGAAGAGATCATCCTGCAGCCACATCCTCTTTCGCCTGTTCCGGTTCGCATCCTGCGACATCCTCAGGACGCCGAAGTCCTCGGCCAGGTCGTGGGAGTGGCTATGAAATTGACCGAGTGGAGCGCCCTCGATTCTTCTGCAAATTCGAAAGGGCAAGCAGCACTGAATTGAGATGAGCGGCTGACGCTGAGTCCTGCCGATCTCCCGGCAGCAAGTCGTCAAAGTTCTTCAGCAACTTCTCCACGTAAGGTCCCGCCGCAACCCCGCTCTCCCGACTCGATTCCTCCAAGTCCTCCACCAGCGACTGCAGCGGCGTTCGCAACACTCCTGCCACCACCTCGGCATGCGCCGTCTTCAATGCCCGCTCTGAAGATTCCGCCCCGTGCACCAGCTCGATCCCCCAATGTTCATAACGGCCTTGGGCGCGGCGCAATGAGGCCAGGTACGCCAATTTCCCCAGCAGCCCCGAAACCGCCGCCAGGGTAGTTTCTTTGACGTCCTGCATAGCAGATTTCAGAGTCATCTTGTTACGAATTCCGAACGCTCCCGCAATCTTTAGTAACTTTCTTGGCAGGGAGCACCCATGAAATTATCACGGTCTAACTCGCAGTCACAAGGAGATAACAACCGTGAAACGTGCTCTTTTGGTGCTTGGCGCAGCTGTCCTGTTTTTCAACACTTTAGTCGTTCCAACAGCAGTTAAGGCTGATGGTACGGGCAACGGCGGCGGCTGCGGCACGACGATCTGCAAGCCGTAAGCCCTGAAGTATGCACGAAAATCCTTCGAGCTGAACGACAAACTCGCGGATCTTACAAAAACCGGACAAGAATTACTTCGACATTGCCGCCTGCGGCTAGCCGCTGTATAGTTTGGCGCTACGGCTATGCTGCAGGCGCACTCAATCCTTTGGCACTACCTCTGGGTCGCGCCTCACCTCTTTCTGCTCATTTTGGCAGCCCTTCTTTGGAGGCGTGGCGCCTTTCTCCAGTTTCCGGCCTTTTTCGCTTACGCCCTTCTTGGTGGTATTGCTCCGCTGATCCTCTATGCCGCCGACATACTGCCTTTCGTTTCTGCAAACACTTATTGGCGTATCGATTACGCAGAATTAGCCCTCGAAGCCGCGCTGAAGTTATTGCTCATTGGCGAAATTTTTGCCTCCGTCTTCGGTGCCTATGCTTCTCTGGCACAACTGGGGAAGGTCATTCTCCGCGGCGTCGGTGCTGTTTTACTCTTGGCCGGTGTTTTGGCAGCCGCCTTCGCCCCGCAGAGTGATGCCGTCGCGATTGTCTACCGCGCCAACCTTCTCGAACAAACCACCTACCTGGTCGAGTGCGGCGTCCTCGTAGCCATCTTTCTTTTCGCCGCTTTTTTCCATCTCGAATGGCCTCGCAAAGTCTTCGGAATTGCTCTCGGCCTGAGCTTCTCCGCGTCCGTGCATTTGGCCACCTGGGCCATGATCGCCAATGGCGGCCTCACGCATTCCACCCGCGTCCTCCTTGTTTTCGTCAACATGGCCGCGTTTCATCTCTGCGTTCTGCTTTGGTTCTATTACCTGCTCGTCCCCGGCAAAGTTACCGTCAAGCCTGCGGTTCCTCTGCCCGAAAGCACTCTCGACCTATGGAACCGCGAATTGGAGCGTCTGGTGCATTTATGAGTATTGCCATCATTCTCGTCGTCGCTGCCGTCCTGGCGCTGGTTTTAATCTCCAGCATCGCGCTGTCCCGCAGTCTGCAGATTTCCTCGAACTCTGCCCTCGCCGCGCAAATCCGGCCCATTGACATCGAGGCTTTTCGCAATCTCGTCGATCCCGCGGAAGACGACTATCTTCGCCGCCGCCTCACCGCGGCAGAGTTTCGCCTGGTCCGCCGCGAGCGCCTGCGCGCCATGGCCGCCTACATCCAGATCGCTGCAAGAAATGCTGCCCTGTTAGTTCGCATGGGACAAGTCGCCTTGACCGCCAATACCCTCACCGGAAACGTTCAGACTGCCGAGGCTGCGCGCCAACTCGTCGACAACGCCCTGCTCCTTCGCCGCAACGCCGCCTTCGCACTGCTCAGAATCTACGTTGCCTTGGCTTGGCCCAACTCCGGCTTGGCCGCGGCTCCCGTGCTGCGCGGCTACGAGCGCTTGAATGGCGCCGCCATGCTACTCGGCCGGCTGCAAAATCCAGCCGCCCCGCTTCGCATTTCAGCCACGTTCTGATTCACTCGATCCGATTCGACGATCTGATTCGACAGTGACCGTCTGCTCCCCATTCGCCTCACACCGGGCCGCTGTTTCGTTGTGCGCTCAGCGCAGTTTGACGCCTCGCAGCGCAGGTAACCTTAGGAACCAGCGTGCCCCACTGCTTACTTGTTTTCGCCCGTGCTTTTGTTATAAAACCACCGGGATTCAACTGTCCCAGATCACTTTGTGACTACACCGGCAATTTCCCGCGGGAATCGTTCCCGCTGTCCGCTCGCCTTCGCGAGTTCAAGGGAGAACCTCATGATCCGCACTGCTCAAGCCATCTTTCTGACTTTCTTTTTACTGTTTCTTTCCGCTGTGGCATTCGCTCAGGGCGGCGTAGCCACCGGCGATTTGCATGTCACTGTAAGAGACGCCAAGGGAAATCTCGTCACCAACGCGGCCGTGACCGCTCGCGACGTTGCCAAGGGCTTAGAGCGCGCCGCTACCGCTGACGGCGAGGGCGGCTACAGCGTTCGCCAATTGCCTCCCGGTTCCTATTCTGTCACCGTCGAAACTCCGGGCTTCACCAAAGTTGAAAACACCAACGTCATCGTCACCGTCGGTGGCACGGTTGAGCTTCCGGTCGCGCTCGAAGTCGCCGGAGGCCGCGAAGTTGTCGAAGTATCTTCGCAAGCCGATCTCGTCGAAACGTCGCGCAGCTCCACCACCGACACCATCGGTCAGCGCCGCATCGACAATCTCCCCATCAACGGCCGCAACTACATCAACTTCACGCTCACCGATTCCCAGGTCGTCCGCGACAACGCGCCCAGCCTCGGCGCTGCTCCCACCTCCGGGCTCAACATGAGCGGCCAGCGTGCCCGTTCCAACCTCGTCAACGTCGATGGTGCCGACGCTACCGACAACTCGACTAATGGCGTGCGCTCCACAGTCTCCCAGGAAGACGTGCAGGAATTTCAAATCATCACCAACAACTACGCCGCGGAATACGGCCGCGCCGCCGGCGGCGTCGTCAACATCATCACCCGCTCCGGCTCCAACGGCTTTCACGGCGATGTCTTTGGCTATCTTCGCAACCGCAACTTTCAGGCAGTGAACCCCTTCAGCACCGTTCCCAATCCCGCATACACGCGCGTGCAGGCCGGCGTCGCTTTCGGCGGAGCCCTGAAAAAAGATAAGTCGTTTTACTTTTTCTCCTACGAGATCACGCGCCGCCACGAAACTGGATTCTCCAGCATCGGCCAGGGAAATTTCGGACTGGTTCCTTTCGATGCTTCGGCATTTTTCGGCGCCCCGGCCGGCATTCGTGAACCTTCAGCTCACGCCCGCACAAATCGGATTTCTCGCCAATCCTGCCGTCGACGCCGCCGTGGCAGGGCAGTCCTGCCTTCGCAAAAGGAGTGGCACAGTATCGTCGGACTAGTTGGCGCCTCTTCGGGAATGGCCGTAAATGGCGCTTGGCCCGTTGGCTTGACCGGGGGCTTTCCCGGCATCGCCGGCTTTCCCACAAGTTGCCCGGCGCCACCGTGCTTTGTCCCGAAGTCCTACCAGACGCTTGGCCTCGCAGGAAGGCAACTTCCCTGTCTTTGAAGGCACCAGCCTCTACTCGCTCCGCCTCGACCAGAATGTCGGAGCCAATCATCGCCTGACTTTCCGCGTCAACGTCAGCCCCAGCACCGTGACCGGCATCGAAGGCAGCGGCCAGGATCAGCCCTTCGGGCAGAACGCTTATTCCCGCACCGCGGAACAGACGTATCGTGACGTTGCCGGCGTCTTTCAGGACACCTGGACCCTCGGCGCCAACAAGGTCAACGAATTCCGCTTTCAATACGCCCGCCGCGGACTCTCCTACTTCTACAACACGCAAATTCCCGGAGGCTCCGACCCCGCCATCAACATTCCCGGCTTCGCCTACTTCGGCCGCGAGCCTTATTCGTACATTCAGCGCGTCGAGCAGCGCTACCAGTTCACCGACAATTTGTCCTGGACCATCGGCCGCCACAACACCAAGTTCGGCGCCGACGTGAACTACCTTCCGCTCACCGCAACCTTCACCGTCAACTACGGCGGCGTCTACGATTTCGGCAGCTTCAGTTCCTCCAACCTGGGCTTCACCTCGCCAATTCCCGGCACTCCATTCCCGGATCTCTCGCCCGTGCAGGCCTATGGCGCCGGATTGCCCGGCGATTTTATTCAGGGACTCGGCAGTCCCAGCGACTCATTCAAGAACATTCCTATCGGGGCATTCTGGCAGGACTCATGGCGCGTCAATCCCAACCTCACCCTCAACTACGGCATTCGTTACGACGTGGAAATTCCACCCAAGTTCAAGGCCCCGCAAGGTCTGGCGCTTCCCGCTTACAACTTGCTCGGATTGCAGAAGGGCATTCAAACCGACAAGAACAACATTCAGCCGCGCATCGGCTTAGCTTGGGATCCGGCAGGGAACGGCAAGACGGTAATTCGCGCCTCCTACGGCATGTTCTATGACCATCCCTTGCTCGGCCTCTACTTCCTCGGCGACGCGTCCGACGGTTCTTCCAGCGGCCAACTTGCCTTCGCCGGCACCGGACTCTGCTCCACACCGGGCAGCCCCAGCAATCTGAATGCAATCCCTATTTTTCAAGGCACGCTGGCGCAACCTGCCTGCACGCCTTCGCCCTTCCCGCTCGGCGAACAACAACATGGGATACCTGCCCAACCAGCAGCAGTTTCAGATCGCTGAATTTTCCCCAGTCCGTCTTTCTCAATCAGAATTATCTGAACTTCAACGCCTCGAACCCGGGCCAATCCACGTTCCTGCCGCTCGCCTTCCAGCCCTTCGGATATCCGCAGTCGAAGAATTTCGTCTACGCCTACTCGCAGCAGGCGAACCTCAGCGTCGAGCACGATCTCGGCGACGGATTCGCCCTCAGCCTCGCCTACAACTTCAACGGCGGACGCCACCTGAACCGTCCCATCAACGCCAACACCATTCGCGGCGACCTGATGGTCGCCAATTTCAACGCCGCCCTCGCCGCAGGCCAAACTCCTCGCCAGCCCCTTCACGGTGGGTACCGGAGCGCTCGCCCTGCGGTGACGGCCCACTTGGCCCCTGGGTGAGTTCCCCGCTGATGAACTTTTTCCGTCCCGGCGGTTTGAATCCGTCCATCGCCCAGGCCGTACTCCTCGCCGGAGGAAGCTCCTGTGTGGGCCTCGCTGAACAAATGGAAGCCGGCCTGACCAGCCAGGGATTCAATGCAACCTGTGCTCCCCTTACCGGCGGATACACCGGCTGCGTTCCCTTCGGCGACATGGACGCCAACTACTCCAACGGGAGTTCCGTCTACCACGGCTTCAGCGCCAACCTGCGCCGCCGCTTCAACCAGCACTTCGAATTCCTCGCCTCTTACACCTGGTCGCATGCCATCGACGACTCCACCGATCTTCAGGCCACACTCACGCCGCAGGACAGTTTCTATCCCGGCGTCGATCGCTCCACTTCACTTTTCGACCAGCGCCATCGCTTCGTCTTCAGCGGCGTCTTCCAGACAGGACAGGTCGGCCGCGGCTTCGCCCGCCACATCCTCAGCGATTGGACCTGGGCTCCGTTGCTCGATATCGCCTCGGGACGTCCTTTCAACATCATCACCGGCAACGGCGACAATCTTCAGCTCTCCTCGCTGACCGGCCGCCCCAACACCATCGCCAACCCAATCTGCACGGCCTCCGGCTACGCGCCCGTCGCTTCGAAATACTCGACCACGGGAGCTGTTCCAGGAACCGTGCATTCAAACATGGGCCGCCACTCTCACCAATCCCACGCTGCTGCAACTCGACGGCAATCTCGGTCGCAACGCCGGCATCCAGCCCTGGACGCGTCTTCGACGACATGCGGATCTCCAAGCGCATTCCTATGGGCGAGCGCTTCAGCACCGAATTCATCGTCGACATGTTCAATGTCGCCAATAAAATGAACGTAGCCGCGGTCAGCCCCCTGTTCACCAACGCGGGCCAGCCCACCGCCGCCTACGATCCCCGTCAATTCCAGTTCGCATTGAAAATTTACTGGTAGCTGGAAGACGTTGAAGAGAGTCCCTGTGTAGATTGTGCGTTCACACATCACAGACAATTTAGCGGCGATGTGAAATCCTCCTCATTACGGAGAATTTAGCAGCGATGTGAAATTCTTCTCATTGTCATCCCGAGCGAAGCAAAGCGATGAGCGGAGCGAATCGTTTTGCGCAGTCGAGGGACCTTGCGTTTCAGGGCTGCCAAAAAGCAAACGCGCCATTTTCGATCCCGTGTTCACCCATCACAGACAAACCGAGCAAAGACGTGAAATGCTCGCAATTGTCAATGCGGAGCAAGTACTGCTCCTCATTGTCATCCCGAGCGAAGCAAAACGGTGAGCGAAGCGAATCGTTTTGCGCAGTCGAGGGACCTTGCGTTTCAGTGGGAAGATGCAGATGCGCGACGAGTACATCTACTACGTCTACATGATGCAGAGCGCTTCACGCCGCGCTCTCTACATTGGCATGACGAACAATCTCCGCAAACGCGTCTGGCAACATAAAACCCATGCCTTCGAAGGCTTCACCGACGATTACAACTGCACGCGCCTTGTTTACTGGGAAAGTTTTGATGATGTGGCAAACGCGATCGATCGTGAAAAACAATTGAAGCGCTGGCGGCGCGAAAAAAAGATGTGGTTGATCGAACGAAAGAACCCGGCGTGGAAGGATTTGGCAGCCGATTGGTACCCGAAAGAAACGCAAGGTCCCTCGACTTCGCTCGGGATGACACACAGATGACACAACTAGGACAATCTCCAAGGCCTTGAAACGCCCAAAGTTCCGTCGCGATCCCAGCCGTCGATTCGTACGAATAAACCCCTGACTACCAAGCCTCCGGAAAGCCTGATGTCCGCGGCCGGATGTTACACTTCCACCATCCTTGGCGCTTGCCCGGAGTCCATTCCTTCATGTCAGAACAGTCCCTGCCCACCGCGCGCACCCGTGTGGTTCGCGAACCCCAGCGTGCGGTTTACGATCGCGACACCGTCTACCGCATCCTCGACGAAGCCTTCCTCTGTCACGTCGGCTTCGTCGTCGACGGCCAGCCCTTCGTCATCCCCACTTCTTACGGTCGCAAGGACGCTAATCTTTACGTCCACGGATCCGCCGCCAGCCGCATGCTCCGCCACCTTCAATCTGGCGCCGCCGCGCAAGTCTGCGTCACCGTCACTCTTCTCGACGGCCTAGTCCTAGCCCGTTCAGTTTTCAATCATTCCATGAACTACCGCTCGGTCGTAATCCTGGGCAAAGCCACTCTGGTCGACGACCCGGAAGAAAAACTGGAGGCCCTGCGCCTTCTTTCCGAACACATCCTCCCCGGCCGCTGGGACGATTCCCGCCAACCCAACCCGCAAGAACTCAAAGCCACGTCGGTCCTGCGAGTCCCCATCGAAGAATTTTCCGCAAAAGTCCGCACCGGTCCCCCAATCGACGACGAGGAAGACTACTCATTCCCCACTTGGGCCGGAGTCGTTCCCCTCGAAACAATCGTGGGCAACCCCATCGACGACGCGAGGTTATTGCCCGGAAAAACTCCGCCAGAATACGTCCGCCACTACACCCGCCAGCAAAACTGAAAAACAGGGACCGGGAAGGACACAAAGGTTCACGAAGGAATTCCTAGGGTTTCCTTCGTGAACCTTCGTGCCCCTTCGTGGTGACTGCTCTTGCTTTTGACGTTGTTCATGCCACGCCGGAAAAGTTAGCCAGGCCTGAAATCCACTTGACGGATAGAACTGGCCGTATGTATTCTTTACTATTAGGTAAAGAAGTAAATGTTAGAAGTAAAGAAACTATGCAAAGATGAAGAACTCTAGCACAATCAGCAGCAAAGGCCAGATCACTGTTCCCCATAAAATCCGAAAACGCCTCGGGCTTGAACCCGGCGACCGGGTTGAGTTTGTGGTGGAGGACGACCGCACCGTGCTACGCCCGGCTCGCTCGGAAGCCAACCCCTTCGAAAAGCTCATTGGACTTGCGCCGCCGTTTCCCGGCGGGGAAGAAGGAATTAAAGCTTGGATCGACGATATGCGTAGCGATGACGATATGCGTAGCGATAAAGACTACGAATGAGGACCGCTCTTGATACAAACATCCTCTCTCCCGTTTTGACGGGAGCGGCCGAAGCCACTGCGATCATCACCCAGTTGTTAAGACTTCACGCCCAAGGAGCGCTGGTGATCAGTGGCCCTGTATTCGTCGAGCTTTCGGCCATCCCCGGGCTCGACTTCGAGCGTGCCGAAAAGGCCCTCAAGGAAAGTTCCATCACAGTTGACTTCGACCTCGGAGAAGACGTTTGGCGACAGGCGGCCAGGAGTTTTTCTGCTTACTGCATTCGACGCCGCCAATCCGGCGGAGGCTCGCCGAAGCGCCTGCTGGCAGACTTCGTGATCGCCTCGCATGCCATGCTCAAAGCCGACCGGCTGATGACGCGTGATGGCAATCGTTATGCGATGGATTTTCCAAACCTGCGGCTAATTTGAAAAGGTCAAGCGGTGTCCCAGAGCCACGCGGTCAATTTCTCATGGATTGCAGCAACTTCCCAACGTGCGCTGCATGATGTTGAGGTTTTTCTTCGTGAACCTTCGTGCCCTTCGTGGTGAATGCTCTTGGTTTTGCTCTAAACCACCAGCAGCAGCTTCCCCGCCACCTTCCGCGCTTCCATGTCGCGATGCGCCTGCGCCGCGTCCGCTAGCGGATACTTCTTCGCAATTCGCAGCTTCAGCTTGCCCTCCGCAATCATCGCGAACAGCGCCCCGGTGCGCGCCAGCAGTTCTTCGCGTGTCGCGGTGAAGTGCGCCAGCGTGGTGCGCGCCATGTACAGCGACCCTTTCTCCGAAAGCTTCGCCGGATCCACCGGCGGCACCGGACCGCTCGACATGCCATACAAAACCAACATCCCCCGAGGCCGCATGACATTCAGATTTTTTTCGAACGTCGCCTTGCCCACACCGTCGTACACCACATCGACGCCTTTACCGTCAGTCAGCCGTTTCACTTCCGCTTCAAAATCCTGCCGGGTAAAAATGATCACCTCATCCGCGCCCGCCTCGCGTGCGAGTCTGGCCTTGTCCTCGCTCGAAGCCGTGCCAATCACGCGCGCGCCAATCATTCGCGCCATCTGCACCAGCAGTAATCCCACGCCGCCCGCCGCCGCATGCACCAGCGCCGTCTCTCCCGCTTTCAGTTTGTGGGCATCGTTCGCCAGGTAGTGCGCAGTCAGCCCGTGCATCATCACCGCCGCGGCTTGCTCGTCGCTCACCGCGTCCGGCACCGGCACCAGGCCGTCCGCCGATACCGCAACAAACTCCGCATACGATCCCAGCGCCCCGCTCCACGCCACGCGGTCGCCTACTTTGACCGCTTTCGCCTGTGCGCCCACAGCCGTCACCACTCCCGCGCCTTCCTGCCCCGGAATAAACGGCAGCGGAGTCCGCAAACTCCCATCGCGAAACTGCCCATCGATCGCATTCACCCCGGCCACGGAAACCTTCACGACGGCCTCGCCGGCCTTTGCCAGCGGCATGGGAACGTCGGCGACCTCCATCACCTCGGGCCCGCCCGTATGCTGCACCCGAATCGCTTTCATGATTTTCCCTTCCGCGCATTGTCATCCTGAGCGCAGTGGCTGGTTCGCGAAGCGAAGCAGGCACGAAGTCGAGGACCTCGTGTCCCGCGTGCGTTGAAGATCCTCAAACTGATTCGCAAGATCCAGCCGTTGCTAAAGAATTCCCCGGACTGGCCAAACTCCAGCCAAGGTCCTTCGATTTCGCGCGCGGATGACAAATTGATTAAAGCTTGATCCCTACGGAATCAGCAGCAACTTCCCCGTAGTCTTCCGCCCTTCCAACTCGCGATGCGCCCGCTGCGCCTCGCCCAGCGGATACGTGTGCTCAATCCGCAGCTTGAGTTTGCCCGCCGCGATCATGCCAAACACCGCGCTCGATCGCGCCACCAACTCCTCGCGCGTGGCAATGTAGTTCACCAGCGACGGTCTGGTGACGTATAGCGACCCTTTCTGCGCCAGCGCGATCAGATCGAACGGAGGCACCGCCCCACTCGATCCGCCAAACAGAACCATCATCCCGCGTGGCCGCAGAGTGTTCAGCCCCTTTTCGAACGTCGTCTTCCCCACCGAATCGTAGACCACGTCCACGCCCTTGCCGCCGGTCAGGCGTTTCGTCTCCGCCTCAAAGTCCGTCTGTGTGTAGAGAATAATGTCGTCCGCCCCAGCCTCCCGCGCCAGCTTCGCCTTCTCGTCGGTCGACACCGTGGCAATCACGCGGGCGCCAATATTGTGCGCCATCTGCACCAGCAGCAATCCCACGCCGCCCGCCGCCGCGTGCACCAGCGCCGTCTCCCCGCGCTTTAACGGATACGTATCGTGCGACAAATAATGCGCCGTCATCCCCTGCAGCATCGTCCCCGCAGCCTGCTGATCGCTCACCCCATCGGGAATCGGCACCAGCCGATCCACAGGCACCGCCGCATATTCCGCGTACGATCCCATCACCCCGGTCCAGGCCACGCGGTCGCCGTTCTTGACCGACGTCACTTCGTTGCCCACCGCGTTCACCACGCCCGCGCCCTCCTGCCCCAGCACGAACGGCGGCACCGCTTTGTACCTCCCTTCGCGGAAATACACGTCGATAAAGTTCACTCCCGAAGCGGACAACTTCACCACCGCCTCATTCGCCTTCGGCTGCGGAACCGGCAAATCCACCAGTTCCATCGCCTCCGGCCCTCCCGGCTGTTTCACTTGAATAGCTTTCATGATTTGGGTTGGATTCCCTTGCGAAGCAGAACGCAGCTAAGAATTGTTCGGCACTTTGGGCGGCATTTCCGGATCGTCGAGCCCCGCCGCAGCCAGCAGCGCGCGCCCGAATTCCTCGGCGGATATCTTGAAGGCCTGCGAATCGCCCGCATTCGCCGCACCCTCGCTTCCGTCAACCACAAGTTCCGGCACGAACCGGTAGCCGCGCCCGACCACCGTCTGCAGATACCGTGGCTGCGCCGAATCATCCCCTAAGACTATGCGGACCTTGCGGATCGCGGTGTTGATCCCTTGCTCGATATCGACGAATACATCCTTGCCCCACAATGCGTCAGCGATCTGTTCCCGCGTCACCAGCTGCCGATGGTGCTCTACCAGGTACATCAGCAACTGCAGGGGCAAGCCTTCCAGCCGCACGGGATGCCCGCCACGGCACAGTTGAAAGCGGCCAAAATCCAATTCGAACTCCGCGAATCGTACTTTTTTATCAGGCATGCTGGAAAATCATTGTCCAAGAATCCAGCCATTCTTCTCTGCGTTAGCCCGCCTGTCAAGCTCTTGCGGTTCTTCAGATGAATTGATTTCGCTTCAGACCATCTCCATGGACCTTTTCCCGTGCCCGGAGCAAGATTGCAACAGTTCCGCAGCGAGGAACGAATTTTAGAAGCGGGTGACGCAATAGGCCAACACCCGCGAACGAGATCCTGCTCGCCCTGAAGTAGCAAGCCGCGCGGCCAGGATGGGTACGGGAGCCTTGGGGGAGACTCCCGTACTCATTATTTATGCCCCGATTGCGTTCATCGTTTCCGGTCGAACCGAACGCGTGCCCCACCCATGTCGCGATTTTTGCGCCACGACGGCCCTGCCGTACCCTGTGGCCTCAGCGCCCTCTGTGGTTGATTGCCTTACGCCGCGACATTCTAAATCTACGTCGCAATCGCCGCCGTACTTGTCTGCTAGACTGGCACGTCTTCAAAGCAAGGAGGCCTTCATGGCCGAAACCAAGCCCCAGACTTTTGCCAATCACACCCGCTGGGATCCGCTGTTTCACTTCTTCGTGCTCCCTGTATTCGTGCTCGGACTGATCTTCACCCTGATCCATTTCTTCGCCCACATCACCGAAGGCGATTTTCGCGATCACTTCCACGCCTTTCTCCTCATTCTGCTGGCGCTCGCTTTTCTGGTCCTTGCCCTTAAAGAGCGCTTCTACTCTATCAGGGTGCAAGATCGCGTCATCCGCCTGGAAGAGCAGTTGCGCCTGATGCGCCTGATGCCGGAACCGCTTCGCGCCCGCATTCCCGAGTTGACCGAAGGCCAGCTCTGCGCCCTGCGCTTCGCCTCCGACGCCGAACTCCCAAAGTTGGCCGAGCGAGCCATGAACGAAAAGTTGCCCCGCGCCGAAATCAAGAAGTCGATTCAAACCTGGCGCCCCGACTACTGGCGAGTGTGAAGCGGAAATCAGACCTCAGGCCCTGGACTTTACACTCAGACCCCGCCCCGAGTCCGTCGCCCTTTATAGGCAACAGCCCAGCCAGACGTGGCTCTCGCGATATCCCCACGCTCAATAAACTACCGGTCAAAACGTGAAATCGCCTGCTAACAACAGTTATGATCAGCGACAGAGAAATTAGAGTCTGGAGGGTCAGATGACCTTACGGCTAAAGATTGGATTGAGATCGTCGTTTCGAGTTTTTTCGCCTACCTTGTGTTTGGGAACATTTCTTCGAAAGCAGGCTACCCGCGATGGCATGGCTTACTGATGGCCGTTCCATTCGTGAATGTCGTTGCGATAATTGCATTCGCCTACTCCACTTGGCCCATCGAGACGAAACTGCTGCAATCCGAATTACGCGATCCGAACTAGAAGAGGCTCTTTGAACCCATTCTGAGTGTAATGGCCTGATTTCGACAACTGAGAGCTACAGTTCTGTGGTTAACCACTCGGCGGAAGATTAGAAACATGGACGTAGAAATCCTGCGCTAAGTCCTGATGGAACAGGTGGAACGGTCGGGGGCCAATTGCGGCTTCAGCGGTACTCATGCTGAGCGGCCATCAGGACCTAGGATTGCGTGTTGGCATCGATGCAGCCTTCGGGTTCTCTATGACCTTGGCCTTTGGATTCGGTTCTTGTTACGACCTCCGGGGAGCATCGGCAGGCGACTCAATCTGGCGTGGTTCTTTGCGAGGAAATTTGCCGTCGCGCTGGAGTTTTCGGAAGACTTCCGGAAGGCACGTGGGGAGCAGGCAGCAACTTGAGTGCTATCGTCTGTTAACAACATCGCGCTAATCCCAATCGACCATTTTGACCTACCGATGTACTTTGCGCTATAAAGTGGCGCATGGTGCCATTGGATACCGGAAAGCCAAGACGAAGGATGTTTTTATATGCGGCGCTTGGAGTGGCGTTCGTCATTTCGATGGTGATTGCGTGGAACTCTTACGCAATCCGAAGCCATGCACGTTGGTTCATACGGGCGCGTCGATATAAAGCTGAGGTTTTGGCGCAGCCGAGTGTTAACGGACAGTTGCGGCACATCGAGTGGGACGGATGGGGTGGTGCCCCGGTAGGTGACTGGACTGTTTACGTCGTTTTCGACCCGACAGACTCACTTTCAGCAGCAGCCAGCCGTGGTGAGTCCGGCAAACTCAACGGCATACCATGCGACGTGGATGCAGTTCGTCGCTTGGAAAGTCATTGGTACTCTGTCACCCTGTCGATGAATGAGTGGTGGGAGCAATGCAAGTAGACTGATGACTGTTGAAATATCGCCATATCACTCACTGAGGTCAGAAAAGGCGAAGTAAAAGCGCAAGCTTGTGATAACGCCTGATTTCGACAGTTATGAAACCATTCTTGCGCGTGTGGCGTACTTTAGCTGTATGGAACCAATTCGCAGAGCAAGTAGACCGCGCATCGCGACATGGATAGTTGCCTGCTTGGCGGGCGCATTTTCGACTGTCGCCGCTCTTGCATATTTGTTTTACATGGCGAACGGCATCGTTGCTGGAGCACTCATCGGGCTGCCCGGAAGAGAAACGGACGTAGCGGTCGCGCAGCACCACGCCATTGTCTGGTTGGTTGTGTGCGCAGTGTTCCAGTTTGGTGTTGTAACCGCGCTCTTTTCGCTATTGCGGTTTGGAAAGGAAGCTGATCGTCTCGTTCGGCTTGCGTCTCGCGGCCTTGTTGCGACGTTTCTGTCATGCGTCACCACTTTCGTTGTGGGCGTGGTCATGTTCGAGACGCTGAACCTGCTGAGACCGCATTTGCGTTGACTGGCGAAAAATCGCCATTACACTCAGAATCCCCTTCAGCGGGTATCAGGGCATGTTTATGTGGACCCGGGAGCCTATCGGGTCGAGGGCCGACTTAGGTTGCAAGCCCGACAACCGCTAGAGTAAGAGTGATCATCCTATCTCCGACGGCCAAGCTCAGAAGGTTCGGAGTCAAGAGCCCAAGTCTTGGTTCTAGAGTAACCATCAGGTCGGGTGCCGAAAGTAACCGCGTCTGGTGCCTTTTCGGCGTTGACCCAACCGAGGCTGCCGAGTACGATTTTGGTAGAATCGACGCCGGACTTTGAACAAGCAGACTCACCTATCTCCTATAGAAACATGCGATTAGTAAAACTCTATGTCCGGACCGCGGTGCTGGCTTCCATGGCTCTGGCGGGTTCCGCCTGCCAGAGCGCTCAGAAGCCCGTTTCGCTTCTGCCTCCGGGCAAAGCGCCGTCACTGAAGCCCGGTCCCACTTCGGCTCAAGTTCCAGAAAAGGCCGCCGCTCCCGCTCCAGCTCCCATCTCCGGCAGACGACGCTCAGCCTCAACCAGCTTCCGGCATGGAATCGCTCGCCGCGCCAGATCCCGCTACAGTCAAGTCTTCTGACCCGGTCGCCGACCTGATCGTCAAAGTCGAAAAAGAATATCGCGAGGGACTAGCCAATCACGAAGCGGGACGAACCGAAGAAGCCAAGCAGGATTTCGACAATGCCCTCAACGATCTGCTGAGCAGCAATCTCGACGTTCGTTCCGATGAGCGTCTGCAGAATGAATTCGATCGCATCGTGCAAGGCGTGAACGATCTTTATCCCGGCGGCACTCCCACCGACGCCGACGCGCAGCAGCAAAAAGCCGAGCCGGCTCCCATCGACGAAACCAACGGCCTGACGCCCACGCCCGATGCCAGCGTGAAAGCCAAGGCGCAAGCCGACTTGAAGACTACTCACTCCGACCTGCCGCTCATGATGACCGACCAGGTCGCCGGCTACATCACCTACTTCTCCGGCCGCGGACGCGACAGCTTCGAGCGCGCCTTCTCCCGCTCCGGCCGCTATCACGACATGATTGTCGCCACCTTGAAGCAGGAAGGCGTCCCGCAGGATCTGATCTATCTGGCGCAAGCCGAGTCCGGATTTCATCCTCACGCTGTCTCGCGCGTGGGCGCCCGCGGCATCTGGCAATTCATGGGCAGCCGCGCCCGCGGATACGGCCTCTCCCACAACATGTGGGTCGACGATCGCCAGGATCCCGAAAAATCCACGCGCGCCGCCGCCCACCATCTGAAAGATCTCTACAACCAGTTTGGCGACTGGTATCTCGCCATGGCCGCTTACAACTCCGGCCCCGGCACCGTGCAGGCCGCCGTGAAGCGCACTGGCTACGCCGATTTCTGGGAACTCTATCGCCGCAACGTTCTGCCCAAAGAGACGCGCAACTACGTTCCCATCATTCTGGCCGTCACCATCATGACCAAGAATCCTGTCGCAGTACGGCTTGGATCAGGTCGTGATGGAGCAGCCTACCGACTACGACATCGTCACCGTGAACTATCCGGTCGACCTGCGCCTGGTGGCCGAGTGCGTGAACTCCACCGCGACCGAACTGCAGGACTTGAATCCCAGCCTGCTGCGCATGACCACTCCGCGCGTGGGCAAGTTTGAGCTGCACCTGCCCGCCGGAACGAAAGAAGCAATACGAAACCGCGATCGCCTCCATTCCGCCCGACATGCGGCTCTGGTGGCGCTATCACACGGTTCATCCCGGCGACACGCTGGCCTCGCTGGCGCGGAATTATCACACCACTGCGAAATCGATCCTCGCCGCCAACCACTTGGAAGACGCCGAACTCGACGCCGACACGAAGTTAGTCATTCCCGTCACGCCCGGCAAGCATCCGCAGAGCGACACCGCGACCTACGCCCGACGGATCACGCGCTACAACGTTCACGCGGGAGACACGGTCGAAACCGTCGCCGACAACTTCGGCATTTCGCCGCAGATGCTACGCCGCTGGAACGGCATCCACGGCGACAGCCTCCGCGGACGCCGCGTGCTAGCCCTGCACCTGCCCGTTTCTCCAGGCGAACACGATACCGACGTAGCTGCGCGCTCGAAGTCGAAACATCCGAAGTCCACCGAAACCGCCACCGCCAAGCCGCCGGCCACTAAGTCCGCGCAGATTCAGACCATTCAGGCCGCAGTCGTCCGCCACAAAGTGAAGCACGGCGAAACTCTCTACTCCATCGCCAACGCCTACCGCACCACCGTCGCCGCCCTCAAGCGCGACAACCGCAACGTAGCCGTAATCCGCCCCGGCATGATCCTGACCATCCAACTAGCCAGATAATTTCGTGCTGAAAATAAAATGGAGGGGTAACCCACCTTGTCGCCCGACGCCCCGCTGTTTCGAATTCCTCTTCCCTTTGCGCGCGCACTGTGATAACAGGATAGGCAGAAGTCTGTGTCGGCGGTCCTTGCAGCCTGCACCGAACGTCGTGCTATAATCGCGCGCCGTCCAGCAGAAGTTTCCGGTGGTCTTTTAAATTCTTTGTGCCCGCAGCCGGGATTTCCGTCCGTACCCGGCCGCCACTGAAATCAGGAGGAGCAATGACGTTCTACGATCCCACGCTGTACGCACGTGATGAGGAAGAGGAATTCGGCGACAGCGGCGCCTACAGCGAGTCGCTGGAAGAAGATTTCGAAGAAGAAGAGGAAGAAGAAGAATCCGGCACGCCCTCTGGCGAAGTGAACCAGCCGGAATCCATCTCCGTGCCTCCGCCTCCCGCCCCCAAGCCCAAGCCGGCCCCAAAGCCCGCGCCATCCGCCCCGAGCGGAGGCGGCAACAAGCCCAAGCCCGCAGCCAAGAAGAAAGCGGCAAAAAAGCCTGCGAAGAAAAAAGCGGCGAAGAAGCCCGCCAAAAAGAAAGCGGCCAAGAAACCCGCAAAGAAAAAGGCGGCAAAGAAACCTGCCAAGAAAAAAGCGGCAAAAAAAGGCAAGCGCCGCAGATAGCAAAGTTATTGAAAAGTTAAATGTGGGGACAGCCGCCTAAGCCCGCCCTGAGCGAAGTCGAAGGGGCTGTCGCCGGGCAAAGCCCGGAAGTCCGCCACCCATCCCTGCATAATTAAAAACCGCGTCCCCGGCAAGGGACGCGGTTTTTTCTTTTCGTAAAGCGGAGCGGACCCGACCCTACTTCTTTGCGCCCACCGCGCCAAGGCATTTTCCGTATAACTCGAGCAGGTGGGCGGCATAGTCTTCCGGCTTGGCCGCCGATCCTGTGCCTTGAAATCCCACACCCGACGAGGTGGTGCGGCCGTATCCCGTGGTCATGGCGATGAATTTCATCAGATCGAGTGCGATGTCTTCGTTGCGCCGTGCGGCGCCCGAACCTGTGGCCGGAGCTTCTTCCATGAATGCTTCTCCTCTTCCGGAAAGAATGGGTATTTCGTCGTCCTCGAAGTCCTGCATAATGCGAATGACTCCGCCAGCGATAATAGCAGAGGCAGCTTTACCGCTTCACCTCGCTCATCAGTCCCAATAAATTCCCTTCCGAGTCGCGAAAGAACGCCATCCACAAATCATGATCGGGCATGCGCGCGATCATGTGCGGCTCGTCCTCAAACTTCACGGCTTTTTCTTTCATCGCCGCGTAGGCGGCTTGTATATCGGGCACCGCAAAATACAAAATCGAGCTAGGATGGTCGAACTCGGGCTTCTCCGGACGCGTCAGCATCAGGCGCACGCCGCCACAGTCGAAAAAAGCCAGCCCCGGCCCCGCTCTGAACAGCAGCTTCAACCCCAGCGTGTCCTGATAGAAAGCGGCCGCGCGCTCCACGTCATGCGCATTGATGGCGATCTGCCCGATGCGCGAAATTCCGATTCCCGTCGTCGCTATATTCATCGCTTGACCTCCGCCAGCATATTAGTTAGCATAGCTAACTATATTTCACGAGCCGCGTCAACTGAAAAATGCGTAGTGGCTCAGTTTGAATTTCAAATCTCACGGGTGCGTCATCCCGAAGTGCCCGCGTTTCTACCAGCGGGCCGAGGGATATCCCGTGGCAAACAGCGTCCTAGCGGGAGGTCCTTCGCTCGGCCTGAAGAACGGCTGCGCTTGATTGCATAACGACGTTGGATGACGTCATCGATGCAGTCAAAAATTCAAACTGAGCCACCACCAAAAAATGACGGCCCACGAAAATTCCGCGTCTTCTTCCGATCCTGGCACGCCCGGCGTATTAGCCATCGCCGACCGGCTGCACTCCGCCGCCATCCACCTGCTGCGCCGCGTCCGCAAGCAGGACGTCGCCACCGGCGAGGGCCCGGCACGTCTCTCCGCGCTCTCGGTGCTGGTTTTCGGAGGCCCGAAAACCCTGGGCGAACTGGCCGCCGCCGAGCAAGTCAAGCCGCCTACTATGAGCCGCATCGTGGCCGGACTGGCCAAGAGCCGCCTTATTCAGATCACCGCCGATCCGCACGATGCCCGCCGCATGCGGATCGTGGCCACCAGCAAGGGTATCCGCCTGCTTCAACAGGGCCGCCAGCGGCGCATCGCCTACCTGGCTTCCCATCTCGATCGGCTCGCCCCAGAGGAACTAACCAAACTCGGCGACGCAGTCGAAATCCTCAAAAAACTGCTCGAGTCATGGCTCTAACTTTCCACTTGGCGTCATGTCCCTTGGGTACTATGGTTACATGATTGGGCCCGCGTAATACCGGATACTAGTGGGGTCTCAGTCCGGCTGTACTGCCAAAAGGATTTTGTAGACGTCAGCCTTGGCGGTGCAGCTCGATCCTCCCTGCGACACAAGCTGTGAATACTTTTTTGGAGAAGGGGAAGGTTTGCCTCGCAAGCCCATCGTCATAGCTGTTGCCTGCGCGTTGTGGCTGAGCTCACGTGCTGGTCGTGGTTTCTCTTGGGACGAAAGCCCCCGGCCCGTTCCTCTCCGACCTGATTCAGCTCACGCTGGGCATCGTCCTGATCTCTGCCATCGTCGCGGCCGGCCGCCGGTCCGAGGGTATGGCGCTTTCCTTTTGGCGCCTTACCGCTTTCGCCTACCTGGTGTGGTGCGTGGCCCAGAGCTTTAGCGTTTACAACGATGTCGCCTCGTCCCCAGCAGTCAGCGGCATTGAGAACTTCTTGTTCTGTTTCTGGTTCGCTCCGCTGGCCATGGCGATTTTCCTCGACCCCGACAGCGGAACCGGCAAGCTCGACGCCCTGGTCGCTCTCGACTTTGTGCAAGCGGTCCTGGTCTGCGTTGCCGCGTACTTGTATTTCTTCTTCATACCGAAGTCAGAGTCGGGAGAAATGGCCCACTCGGTCTGGGGTCCTTACTTCGCGGGCTACGGCCTGGTATCGGTCGCCTTCATTCTGCGCGGTGCGGTCAGCCGCTCCCGCGATGCTCGCTACCTGTTCTTGCGCATGGGAATCTTCCTTCTCCTGTCGGGCGCTGTGGACGCTTTGTACGATTACGGCCCGGGACGCATCCTGCACACCGGCGCGTGGTTCGATCTGCTGTGGAGCATTGTGCTCGTCGTCCCCACCGTCATTGTAGTTTCATGGAAGCAGGCTGACGCGCCCGACGCCACGCTGGAACCATCCCGCCGCGAGGCTCGCGTCTTCACCGAACTTTTTTATTTGCTCTACCCGCTGCTGGTCCTGTTCATGTCGTTGCGCATTGCGCGCGAGCGCTTGGGACTGGCGGCGATGGTCGTGCTGCTGTCATTTCTGTGCTCGAGCGCCCGCCTGCTGGTCACCCAGAACCGCCTGATCACGGCAAAAGAGGCGTTGCGCCGCGAGGCTTCCCGCGATGGCCTGACCAGCCTGTGGAACCGCAAGGCGATTCTTGGCGATTCTGGAGCGCGACCTGCTGCGCTCCGAACGCGATCATCAGCCGGTCGGCCTGATCATGATCGACGTGGATCACTTCAAGGCCATCAACGACAGCCGCGGACACGCCGCCGGCGACGCCGTTCTCCGCATCATCGCCAGCGGCATCGCTGCCGTCGTCCGCCCTTACGATTCGGTGGGACGCTGCGGCGGCGAAGAGTTCCTCATCGTCGCTCCCGGCTGCGATCTCGCCGACACCTGGGAACTCGCCGAACGCGTGCGCTGCCACGTTGGCGGATGCAACATCGTGGCCGGCGGAGCCAGCGTGCAGGTCAGCCTGAGTCTCGGCGTCGCTATTGCCGACGCCGCCGTCGATATCGAGAAACTGCTGCATGCCGCCGACACCGCGCTCTATCAGGCCAAGCATGCCGGCCGCAACCGCGTCGAACCCTCCATCGCCCGCGTCGCCGGCGCCGATCCGGCCCCAGCGTCATTCCCTACCAGCGACTTCTGGCTGTAACTTTTCCCGGCTCGAAAAACTCCAATCTCGGTAGTGGGTCAGTTTGAATTATGAATGTCACAGGCGTCATCAGTTCGAATTATGAATGTCACAGGGCGTCATCCCGACGAGCCCGCGTTTTTTACTAGCGGGCCGAGGGATCTCCCGTGGCACACAGTGTCGTAGCGGGAGATCCTTCGCTCGGCCTGAAGAACGGCTACGGTCAGGAGGACGCCATCGACGAGCGAACATGCCATCACAATTTCAAACTGACCCACTACTCAAATCTTGATTAAGTAGGTTGCGGCCTGAAGTCGTGCCCTTCCCAAACGCGCCGCGCCATGCGGTGTTGGGCCTTTCGAAGCCTGAGGGAAAAAACGACGCCGTCGGCACACTGTTCCTACAGCTATACCCGCAGAATGCCCTAAGCCCTTCCGCCAGCAACTGTAACCCTCTGTTTTACAACCAACATACGCACCATCAGATACCGCCAGAAATTGGCACGGAAATTGCTTTACTTAAGGTGAGGCGCACTGGAAACGGGCGATCTGGGAGCCTGCAAGGGGCTAGCCGCTTGGCAAAGTGCACTTATGTTGAAATCAATTGCACTTCTCGGAATTGCCGCTCTTGGGCTGTATGCGGCGTCTGCAGCACTGGCTCAAAGCAAAACTGTGGCAGCGAACTTGATACCCCGCGTCTCGCCGAAGGCAATTTCCACTCAGTCGCAGCGTCCGCCCGTCGACACCGCACGATCCTTGCCTGACGCCCCTTCGGCACAACTGGCGCATTCGGCAGAAACTCTGCGGGAAGTCAGTTCTGTACCGCGTCTGTCCTTGCCCGTTAGGGAAGTGGCGAAGCCTCTGGCCTTTCTTCCTGAAGCCCCAAGCGCCAACATGGTTTTCCGCGCGGCCCCGGCGGAAGAGAAAAAAGGTTCCGCCGCATTTCTCCACAAATACTTTTATCCCACCATGCAGCAGCATTCGCGGTATCAGGCCTCGTCCAGCGATCATATGATGGCGCGGGCCACGGACGCGGCGTCGCGAGTCTTTCTGATGCGCGATCCGGGCGGAAAAGCCCACGTCAATACGGCATATTTCCTGCGCGTGCTCACTTCGGTCGCCGCCGAGAACGCTTCGCGCCGCTACCGCGCCCGGTCGGGCACCGCTCCGCTTTCCAATTTCGGTTCCACCGTGGGCAACGACGCCGGCATGAACCTCCTGCACGAGTTCGCGCCGGGCATCAAGCAAAGAGTCGCTGGCCATATGCCAGAAGTCGTCTCCCGCATCGCACACAATTTCTCCCAGGCGAGCGCGCGCTAAGCCTCATCCCTTTTGTCAGAATCCACCATTCCACTGGCAAGCGCCTAGGGCTGATAGCGGGTCACTACGACAGTGTGTGCCACGGGAGATCCCTCGGCCCGCCGGTAAAAAACGCGGTCTCTTCGGGATGACGCCCTGTGACATTCATAATTCAAACGGACCCACTACCCTAGGGCTCATCCCGATACCGCTATTCGCCGGCGAGGCGTAAATTAGCGGAAGGTGAAAGTCATGCCACTGAATGTTGTGCATAGAAAACTTTGCCGCGCCGCCTTCGCGATCGGCTTGCTCTCGGCCAGCCTGCTCCTTGCCCAGAACCAGAACTCTCAGTCTCGCGGAAAAGCATCGAGCGGCGGCGACGCGGCTCGCGGAAAATATCTGGTGGAGGGCGTGGCCCGCTGCGGCCAGTGCCACACTCCGCAAAACTCCGATGGCAGCGCCGACCGCTCTCACCAGTTGCAGGGCGCAGCCGTTCCCTGGAACCCCGCCAGGCCCGACTCGAATTGGCCACTGACTGCACCGCGCATCGGCGGCACGCCATTGCCCGCCAGCGACGCCGACATGGTCAAGCTGCTCACCACCGGCATTTGGACCACTGGCACCCCGTTGCGCGCTCCCATGCCGCAATTTCGCATGAACAGCGCCGACGCCGAAGCGGTAGTCGCCTATTTGAAGTCGGTGATTCCGGAGCAGTAATCGTGAAACGTCGCGGCCCCTGAAGCGACCCTGCTCTACTTTGTCATCTTGAGCGAAGCACGCAGGAGAGCGAAGCGATCCGTCGAACTTTGTCATCTTGAGCGGAGCACGCAGGAGGGGGAAGCGATCCGGCATGCGCTCTACTTTGTCATCTTGAGCGGAGCATGCAGGAGAGCGAAGCGATCCGGCATGCGCAGTCGAAAGATCTCACCCTGCACGAACCATACGAGAGTGGGATTCACAGACACTGTCCCGAGTCAGCTGACGGTCAGGCTCTGCAGGCCGATCTGGCCTTCCTGCGGCGTGCCCGGTGCCCCGACCCAGATGACGAGAAAGCGCGCCTCCACGCCGTCCGACACTAGGTTCACAACTTCCCCCGCCTTCAGATGGAACGCGACACCGCCAATGCGCGCCCCGCGATGGCTCACGTCAATAAAGTGCGCGGTGGTGGGACGAACTCCTCCGCTAGCGCTCGCATCAATCAAAACGTCCGCCTGAAATTCACCGGCCTGAGTGTCGGCGCCGTGAAACTCACCGCCGCGGTCGTCGCCACGAAGATCGTCGAGCTGAAGATCGTGAACCAGTTGATCGTGGGGCAGCACCTGCACCGGCAGCGACACGGCAATCCTCGGCTCCCTCCGCTGATAGGCGAAAGGCTCGGCCATGGCGACTTCCCCCGTGTCGGGTGGCGTCGCCGCCAACTGGTATTTTTCAAGTTCCAGCAGAAACTGCGCTTTGTTAAGCGAGGCTCCGCTCCTGAACAACGCGAGCAGAGGATCGCTTCCCGCTTCGTCAGCAAGCGCCGGGGCGGCCGGCTGCGTTGCATCGTAGTCCCAATCCATTCCTTCCGGCTCGACCAGAACTTCCTGCACCATGTCGGGGCTGGCGGTCACGCGCTCGATCAACCCCTGCAAGCGTTCGCGATGATCCGGCGTCGAGGCCAGGAACTCAATCCCCATGCCAAGTTCGGGGTCCATGAGTTGCACTTTGCCTTGTGTCTTGACCGAGCTATCGGCGGCGCGCAGCAACAACTCCACGCGGGTTTGCGGCGGGAAGGGCGACGCGGTGCGCAGAAAGCAACCTGCCGAACTGATCGCCACCAGCGTGCAGCGGATGGGCGGATCGTGCTTCTCGCCGGATTGCAGCCGCAACCACTCTTTCAAACTCTGCAGCGAACTCTCGGGCAGCGCGGCAAACTGGATGCCGGCATGATTGCGCGCATCCTGCCAGGCGATGGTTCCCGTGGCTTCAATCACGGTCGTAGTGTCGGGCAGCGCAAAGCTGAAACTGACCAGGCTGACTCGCTTGCCCGGCGCGCCGCCAAACCGCACCGCCATCCCGCCTTCGCTCAGGCTGGTAACGGAAACCTGTTCGCCCTCTCCATTCTGAAACCGGAAGTAGGCCGCGATCTTCACCTGCAGCCGCACGCTGCGCCGCCGCTCCCGCTTCATCAAGGCCCGGGCCGCGCGAAAACTGGATTTCGCTTTCTCCGTCGAGATCGGCTTGAAGACTACGAAATTCGCGCCCAGCTTGAATGCCGCCTGCAGGTTGGTGCGCGCCTCGATGATCGCAATCGCCATCGACTTGCTGTTGTGCTGCCCGGTGCGAACGCTCTTCAGCAGCCCGAAGCTGCGCTCGTCCTTGCAATCGACAATGACCGCCCCAAACGAGCGTTGCGACAACTCTTTCGCCGCGCTGCGCAGGTCCGCGCAGTGCTCGACATCGATTTCTAATTCGCCCAGAACGCTGCGCAACACGCGCAAGGCGCGATCGTCCGAGCAGATTAACAGGGATGTTAAATTCATAGCCTGACAATAATGATATGGAAAAAGTAACCGCACCCACAGGTTACGGGAGTAATGCGGAGTTCAAATGTCAGCCGGCGGTACGCGCCCCACTAGAAACGCTGCGGCTTGATGGAAGGCACCTGCTTGCCGCAATTCCGGCAACAGCAGTGAAAATCGTCGTCCTCGGGCATGGCTACGTGGCTGCACTTCGTGCATTCAAACCACGTTCCGCCCAGGCGCTCGTTCATCGCCTTGAAGTCTTTGCCCTCAACGCAATACGGACAACGCCTTTTAGTTTGCACGCTTGCTTTCCTTTGGGCACGAACCGTGAATGCCGGAGAGTTGGATGCAATCTCCCCGCCATGAACGGGGTTAAATTCCACTCACCTTTTGAGATTTTTCTGGCGAACCGATCGCCGATGCCAAATAGATTCAAGCGCCTCCAAACCCCTGCCGCGCTTCAAACATCATAGAATGGCGCAGCGCCATGTCGAATTCCGATCTGACTTCCGTTTTATTCCTGCTTTTGCTTCTGGTCGCGGCGGCGCAGCTGCTCGGCTATCTTTTTGTGCGGCTGCGCCAGCCTCGCGTAGTCGGCGAGATTTTTGCCGGAGTCGTGCTCGGCCCCGCCCTGCTCGGCCGCTTGCCCTTGGCAGCGCGGCTTGCCGACACCGCCCAGCATCAGGGAAACATTCTCAGCTTCGTCTATTGGCTCGGCCTGCTGCTGCTGATGTTTCTTTCGGGCGCGGAAACGCGCCAACTATTCAGCCGCGAAGAACGCCGCGAAGTGGGCTGGCTGGTCATGGTCGGAACCGGCGTCCCGTTTCTGCTGGGGCTCGCGCTGGGGCCATGGCTGATCCGGCCCGTGCTCGCGGGCCCGAACGGCAACCGCCTCTCGCTGATCATCATTCTGGCGGTGGGCGTCGCGGTCACGTCGGTCCCCGTGGTCTCGAAGATTTTCGCCGACCTGCACATTCTGCAAACGCGTTTCGCGCGGCTCATTCTCGGCGTCGCCGTGCTGGAAGACATCGTGCTTTGGCTGGCGCTCGCCTTGGCGACGGCTATGGCCGGAGCGACCGTGCTCAATCCGAAACAGATGGCGTATCACCTCATCGCCACCGTCGGATTTTTCGGCTTCGGGCTGACGCTGTTGCCGCGCCTGGTGAAGCGGATCAACAAATCGCGGTTCAACGTTTTCGCGAAGCATTCGCCGGTCGCCTACGCCATCGCAGTTCTGCTGGCCTACTGCGTGCTGGCGGGAGCGCTCGACGTGAGCGTGGTGTTTGCCGCGTTCCTCGCGGGATTTGCCGTGGTTCACAAAAAGCGCAAGCTCTTCGCCGAAGCACTCGACGCCATCGGAAAAGTTTCGTTCGCATTCTTCATCCCCGTGTATTTCGCGCTCGTAGGATTGAAGCTTGACCTGGTGCGCGGCGTTTCCTGGGGAATGCTGGCCGCCTTCATCCTCGGAAGCTGCATCGTCAAAATTCTTTCCGTGTCGCTGGCGGGCCGCCTCGCCGGATTCCGCGGGCTCGACTTGATCAACCTGGCAATCACCACCAACGCTCGCGGCGGTCCGGGCATTGTGCTGGCCAGCGTGGCCTTCGAGGCCGGCATCATCAGCCCAAAGTTCTATACCACGCTGGTGTTGGCCGCGGTTCTCACGTCGCAAGCGGCGGGCGCGTGGCTGGATTACGTGCTGCACAAAGGCTGGCCGCTGCTGTCCTCGGATGCAGATCCAGCGCTGGCCGCGCGCGAAGCAGGATCGCTCGATTCCCTAACACGATGCGACCTGCCTCCATCCAGGCTCCGGTCACGGACTTAACCTCTTCGCTTCCGCGCAAGCTCTGAAGCGAGCAGGCTGCCCTTGTTCGTTTTTCGTAACATTTTCATCGATCGCTGACGGGCGCGGCCTTTTCAGGTCTAACATGCGCCCTACTTCTTCCCCTCAGTAAGTCCGGTGGCAAAACTCTGCGTGTGCGGGTGGGCCGAGCTTTTTCGGGCCGAGCTTTTTTCGCGACCGGGCAATTCCGCAAATTCTGAAATCTCACTGAAGGGAGACTCCTATGGCTGTAAGAAAACTGGACACGAAAGTGGTGGACGCGCGGGCGGGCGTCACCATGAAATCCGATCCGTCGAAGATCGATCCGAAAAAACTCAAGCTGGGCAAGGGAGGGGCGCGGCACGATCCACGCACGCTGCTGCTCGCTTCTTACGTGACGACGACGCTGCCCGCGCCGCCTGCGACCGCCGACCTCACCGCCAAAGTGGGCGCGTCGTGGGGAATGATGGACAACGATCAGATTGGCGACTGCACCTGCGCCGCCGCCGGACACCTGATCATGGAATGGACGGCGAACGCGGGCAAGAAAATGGTGACGCCCACCGACAAGCAGATCGTCGCCGCGTATTCGGCCATCACCGGCTACAACCCCACGACCGGGGCTAACGACAACGGCGCGCAGGAGATCGACGTGCTGAACTACTGGCGGCAAACCGGAATCGCCAGCCACAAGATTGGCGCCTACGTCGCGCTCGAACCGGCCAATCACATCCACATCATGGATTCGGTTTACATCTTCGAAGGCTGCTACATCGGAGTGCAGTTGCCCATCAGCGCGCAGGCGCAGGTGCAGAACCATCAGCCCTGGTCGGTGCCTCCGGGAGGTCCGACGGGCGACGGCAAGCCGGGTTCGTGGGGAGGCCACGCCGTTCCCGTGGTGGCTTACGATGCGCGCGGCGTAACGGTTGTGACCTGGGGAGCACTACAAGTCATGACGTGGTCGTTCTGGGAAACCTACTGCGACGAAGCCTACGCGATTCTGAGCACCGACTATCTCGATGGGTCGAAAAAAGCTCCGGGAGGTTTCAGCATGCAGGAGTTAGCAGGCCGATCTCGCAGACTTGAAGTAGGCGCGCCGGCGCGGGCGGGTTCACTCGGTTAAGGAAGCAAGGCCATGGGCGCTCTCACAATCGCGTTCGACACGATTCTGGCGGGAGCGCTCGCCCTGCCCTGGGTGATCCTGCTCATTCATTTGTTTTGTTTCGAAGGCGAAAATCGTGTTGGGAGCTTTCTAAACTGGGTGAAGAAGCAGGAGCAACCGGCGGTGGCCGGGGTCTTGCTCTTTGCCATGGCCTACACGCTGGGCTCGGCGGTAACTCGGGTTGCACAGGATTTTTTCAACGACAGCGACCTTCGCCTGCAGCTGGGCCGGCATCTGTTGCACGAAAGCGTAACCGAAGACCGCATCCTGACTCGCGTTTATTGCAGTGCCGACGACCATCAGCTGCTGCGGGCCGGGGCGGAGAATCCCACGCTGGGGAGCAAGCTCAAAGAATTTCAGGCGCAGAAATCCTTGTGTGGGCTGCCGCTGGGCGGGTTGACGTTGCACAAATACGAGCAGAAGGACGACCAGTTCATCGATACGGTGGCTGAAATTCTCGGCCTGCAGGAAAACGCGCTGATGGGCAAGGGCGGCGACTTCACGGTGCGGCTTCGCCAGTTGCACGATCAGGTGATGGTACTGCGGGGCGCGGCGTTTAACGGCATGATCGGATTTACGCTGTGCGTGTTTGCGCTGGGCGCGGCGCTGCGCCGTGAAAAGCCGCGCTCATGGCTGAGTCTGGTGATAGTGCCCGTGCCCGCCATTATCTTTGCCGTGGCGGCGATCGCCCTGAATAACCATTTCCACGAACATCTGCCCGCCGATCCGCCGTACATGGAGTTCACTCTGTTGCTGCTAGCGCTGGTGGGCGCGTGGCTGGTTTGGAAGAAGCCGTCGCTGGAAACGCCCGCCCAGTCGGAAGCCAGACGCGATAAGGGCACGAAATGTTCGTGGCGAAAGGAACAGTGGGCGAAGCTGGTTCTACTCTCCGCGATTCTTGCTCTCGCCGCGGCCCTGGGATGGTGGTCGACCGAGGTGCTCTACGGGGAGCAGGTCATCTACTCCTATGACTCGCAGGGAATAACTGCACCCCCGCAGAAGTAACGGCGTGGATTGAGCGAGGCGCATCGGAGTCAAAGCCAACGTCAAAGTCAACGTCAGAGTCAAAAAACCCACCCTGTCGCAAACCCCGCGACAAGGGTGGGGCAACCCATCCGTTTAGCCATCCCGACGCAACTTATCCTGCCAGTATCGCTTTTCAGAACAACGTACATATTGACACCGCTCACGCGTTTTGGCGTAAGTGGGTTGTAATGGCGAGTCTGTGGCAACGGGGTATTGGTGAGCGACATGTTTTTGATTTCGCGGCTGGGACGCAAAATAGAAGCGCGGTGCTTGACGTGGAAAGAGTTAACCCGATCGAGCGCGGAACGTTGTATGGCTTGCGCGCCGTCGATGCTTTCGCGTCTGCGACGAAGTTTCAGGTTTCAGAAGTTGAAGATTCTATTTTGCTTGAGCTGGATTTGCCGGGCGAGGCGGAGGCCGGCAAGGCAGCAGGGGAAAATGCGCTTCAGCAAATTCTCGCGAAGAGGACCTTCGTCAGACTTTGTCAGTGGTGACCTGCAAGCTAGTAGTGGCTTAGTCCCATCCGTTTAGTCATGAAGATTTGCACAAGGCCACATTGGTATTCCAACCTTGACTGAGAAAATTGACAGCTATAGGATCGCGGCATCCTAGAGGGCCCTATGCTCTACGGAAAAAAAGGAATGATGAGTCAACCCGGCGACTGGAACGAGGAGAAGACCTTCGGCGAGTTTCGCCGGAAGGTAAAATCAGCGGAAGTGTTATCGGCATCGCTGGAACACTTGCTAATGTCGCTACGCTTCACCGGACAAGTAAATGTGTTCATGGAAAATGGGCGCGTACTCAAGTCGGGCTACCAGGAAAGCTACTTTCACCAGAAGCAGGGTGGAAGTGGAGACGACGAAAGCTCGCGAAAACCGTAAGTTCGTCGAATGTTTGAGATAGCGGCACGGATGTGGCACGGCAGTTTAACTAAATAGCCCAGGCAGGTCGTCGTAAGAAAAACGAGCCCTGCGTTCGGTTCCCGCAAGAGTGGGGGGATCGACGCAGGGCTTTTGTTTTCGCTTAAGGCTTCCAGCTTTCGATGTGGACGGTGGATTTCTTACGAACCTTTGGAGGAGCGATGAATAACGAACATCAAGGCGAAGAGAAGCGAGGGATTGGAATGGAACTGAAGTATTGCGAACACTGCGGCGGGTTATGGGTAAGAGAGTGCGGCGCAGGAGTTTACTGCGAGAAGTGCCAGCACGCTCTGGACGAATTGCCGGCTGCGAAGAAAAGGCCGGCGAGGGTCATGCTGCCAGTTCATCCGGCGATCGCGATCGAAGGCTGCGCCTTCCGGACCGGCGCGAAGGAAATGAACGAGTTGGAAGCGGCGGGAGGCTTGTTATGAGCAGCGTGATTGCATGGATCGCGGCGCAGGCGGAACCTCCGCCGCAGGATGGCGCGAATGCAGGCTTTCCGCGGCGCAAGCGGAATGAGGAGCCAGAGTATTCGTCGACGCAGATGTCGACGCAGGAAGTTCGCGAACAGCAACTGGCGGGGCAAGCGGATCCGCAGCGATTGGCGGAACTGGCATTTCATTTGCGAGAGCGGGCGGAAGAGGATCGGGAACGGACGCGGCGGACATACCGGGGAAGGACAGTGGCGATGTTGCGGCGATACATGCGGTATTCGATTGAGACGGGACGGCTGCCGTCGTTGTTGGGGCGGGAGTTCTTTCGGGCGAAGGTGACTTCGTATACGGTGGCGACGTTTGAGGATCGCGTGATCTTTGTGCACGACATGGAAAAGTGCCTGGCGCGACTGGATCAGTTTTCGCAGCAGCTGATTGCGCGGCACATCCTGCAGGAGCATGATCAGGCGGCGACCGCGAAACTGTTGCATTGCACGGTGAGGACGGTGGGAACTTACATGCCGGTCGTACTCGACTTATTGGTGGAGATACTGCTGGATGTTGGGCTGATGAAACCGATCGAGGCGGTTGTGGATAATTCTTGTCAAGAGGGGGAGAACGAGCAAATGCTCTCAAGTGACTGCAAAAATGAGAAATATAAAGTTTGATTTTTTGCCGATTGCCCCTGGGTAATTTGATATTCTTGAATTAGAGAGTTAGTAACAGTGCAGGGCGCGCTTATATAGCGCGCCTTATTTTTTGCTTGCGACTGATCGGCAGTTATGAGCGAAAGCTTTTAACCGCAGAGGACGCGGAGCTCGCGGAGAAAGGCGCGCAGAGATAAGCCGCGGAAGGTTGAGGGCGCGCTTATATGGCGCGGCTTGTGTTTTGCTTTCGACTCGTCGGCAGTTACAAAAAGCTTTTAACCGCAGAGGACGCGGAGTTGGCGGAGAAAGGCGCGCAGAGAAAAAACGTCAACCACAGATTGCGCAGAGTTCCACAGGGGAACTGATTTGCTTGGCCGGCAGTCAAATGCCGATTTGAAAAAAATGTTGTCAAGGGGGGTAAAGCGAGTGAATCGGTGTAAGTCGTTGTTACTAAGGGAAAAATAAAGTTGGTTTTTTTGCCGATTGCCCCCTGTCAATTTGTTATTCTTGAAATAGAGAGTAAGAAAAACAGAAAAGTTCTCGCGGAGGGCGCGTCTTCGGGCGCGCCTTCTGCTTTTTGCGATGACGATTTCAGAATTCAAGGAAGCGGGCAGAGCAATCATGAAGAAAAAAGCCAAGAGCAAGGCGGCGAAGACGGTTAAGGCGAAGGCGAAAAGCGCGAGTCCCAGGGCAAAGAAGGAATCGAATCCCGCGGAGGTGCGAAAAGATATTTCGAAGATCGTGCAGTCGGGGGCCAGGAGAATTGCGAAGGCGGTAATGGAGCAGGCGGGATCCGGGCAGCTGGCTCCCGCGAAATATTTGTTCGAGGTGGCGGGGATTTATCCCGCGCTGACGGATGGAACGTTTGGCACGGACGACGAGGATTGCCTGGCGAAGACGCTGATGAACCGGCTGGATCTTCCGGATAAGCCGATTGCGCTGGATGATGAGGACGAGATGGGGAGAGTGGGAAGTCCGGCGGTCGAGGGAAGCGTGGGGACGACTGAGCCGGGGACGCACACGAGTTCCGGTGGAGACGACGCGGAAGGCGATGACACTCCTGCGCTGGTGCGAACGATACCGTAGAATGAGGCGGAGCAGTGGAACGACAGACGGGAGTTGCGATCTGGGTTGGACCTGGGAAAACGAGAGACCAGAACCGGTCGCGCATTGAAGCTAGCGAAGTCAAAACCCCCACCCCTTCGGCAGGCTCAGGGCAGGCTCTGTCGCAAAAAACGCGACAAGGGTGGGGCGACCGCAGGCTTCAAGGCACGCGACAAGGGCGCGGCACCCGGGGAGTCGAGCGCACTCGGACGAGATATAGGACAGGGATGGATATCACTTGGGTGACCGACCGGATTGCGGTCGGAGGCGGGATTTGGACGTCGGACAACATGGCGAAGGTGGCGGAGGCGGGGATCACGCACGTCATCGACATGCAGATCGAATTCGACGACCGTCCGCTGGGAGTGGCGCACGGGGTTGAGGTGCTGTGGAATCCGACGGACGACGATTTTGAGATGAAGCCTGCGGATCTGTTTCGGCGCGGAGTGGATTTTGCGAAGGCGGCGCTGGAAGAGAGGGACGCGAAGGTATTCATTCATTGCGCGGCGGGAGTGCACAGGGCGCCGATGATGACGCTGGCAGTGCTGAGTTCGATGGGATGGAGCGTGGGCGACGCGATGGAATTGATTCAGATGCGGCGTCCGGTGGCGGATTTTGCCGAGGTGTATGTACGGAGCGTGGAAGAATTCTTGGGGAATGGTGGGTAGAGCGGGGCAGTCCGCTGTTTTGGGTGAACATGTTGTGGTGCGGCGGAAGAAGGCAGCGGACGGGAGAGTCCGCTCCACACCTGGGTTGGATGGAGGAGACGATGTTTGACGCGGCCCGCCGCCCTATGGGGCGGCTTTTTTATTGGTGGATGGCAGTGCTGGCAATTGCGGTAGGTGCGCTGGCGGCGCGGAAAGCGGGCGCGGTTCCCCAGAGCGGGCCGGCGACGACCACGATTGCGGATACGGTTTATCTCGCGGACGGAAGCACGGCGCAGGGAAATTTGATTATCACGTGGCCGGCATTTCTGACGGCGAGCGGTGCGGCGGTGGCTGGGGGCTCGACGAGTACAGCCCTGGGCGCGGGCGGCGCGCTGAGCGTGGCGCTGGTGCCGAATGCGGGCGCGAGTCCGGCGGGGATGTACTACACCGTCGTGTACCAGGTGGGGCCGGGAGAAGAGAGAACGGAATACTGGATAGTGCCGACGACGTCTCCGGCAAATCTGGCGGCGGTGCGGACGACGCCGGGATCGGGAGTGGCGGGGCAGCCGGTGTCGATGCAGTACGTGAATTCAGAGCTGGCGACGAAGGCGAATGACAGTGCGGTGGTGCACTTGAACGGAACGGAGACCATCAGCGGCACGAAGACATTTGCGGCTGCGCCGACCGTTCCGGCGCCGACGAGCACAGGGCAGGTTGCGAATAAAGCTTATGTGGACACGTCGATTTCGAATGTGGGGGCGGGAAATTTTTTGTCGACAGCAGGCGGAACGATGACGGGACCAATCACGCTGCCGGCAGCTCCGGTAGCGCCGCTGCAGGCGGCGACGAAGCAGTATGTGGACCAGGGAGCGTCGGCGAAGGCGGATTTGGTTTCAGGAGTTGTGCCGGCGGGAGAACTGGGAGCGGGAGCGGCGGGAGCGGGAACGTGCCTGCTGGGCAATGGGACTTGGGGAGCGTGTGGGAGCGGAGGCGGTCCGGTGGGCGTTGCGAACGGGTCGGCGCTGGTTTCGAGCGGAGCGGGAAACCCCAGCGTCTACCAGACGAAAGTGATTGCGGATGTGGCGGACTATCCGCTGGTGGTGGCGGATGGTTCGACGGATGTGTGCAGCAGCTTTCAGGCGTTCATCGATGCGAACCCAGGGAAGCGGTTGATGGTGCGAAAGGCGGGAGCGCCGACGCGGGGCGGAGGAGCAGCCTCGACGATTGATTATTACTCGAGCTGCACATTTCACCTGAAGTACAACGGCACGATTCTGGAGAGCAATGCGAATGAGATGTGGCAAGGTGCCCCGGTGTTTCTGTTTGCGGCGGGCGTGATTGGCTTTGAGATCGATCCTTCGTGTTCGGGCTGTGCGATTCGCGACATTGAGGAAGTTGGCGGGGGCAAGCCGGCGTACAACGCGAACGCCTGTTATAGCTCGGGTAACGCGCTGGTGTATCCGTTTACTGGAGCGACAGACGGAGTGCTGGTATATGGGGGCGAACCGACGCTGGAGCGAGTGCAGGTGAATTGCAATGCGCGCGATGGAATTCACATTGACGGGACGAATGTTGTGCTCGGCGGATTCACCGGACAGCCGGATGTGTGGGAGGTGAAGGGCGGCGAGGGGAGCGGCAACCAGCACAACGATCTTTATATTCATGGCGGCGATTCGAATGCGGGCATCGAGAGCCGGTTCCTGGCGTACAACGCGGGAGGGTGGGGCGTTGAGGATGACGCGAACCTGGGGAATACGCACATCGCGACGTTCACGACGGCAGACGGGCGAGATGCGGGGATAGCGGCGAAAGCGACTTCGAACATATCGAGCATCGGTTGTTCGGGTACTACGTGCAACGTAGTGGCGGCGAGCGCGGTAGCGGGAATTCAGAATCATATATGGATCGCGATTGCGGGAACTAACAATTACAACGGCGTTTACTACGTGACGGGATACACGGACACGCAGCATTTTTCGTTTACGTGGGCGGCGCCGAGCCATTCCGCGGAGAGTTCGGGGACTGTGAATGTGGACGGGTCGACGCATATGCTGGCGAATGCGATTCGCACGACTGCGGATGCTTCGTGCGCAGTCGGGCAGGCATATTTGTATTCGCAGTCGGCGCAGTTCGGGCTGGATACGCAGGCGGGAGCGGCGATTAACGTGGCCGGAGCGGGAGCGGGCGGAGCGCTGCTGTCGACGACGATCTTAAAGGTGTGGAACGAGTACACAGTGCAACTGGCGACGAATTGCCTGACGGCGGTGGGATCGGCGCAGATCAGTTATGCGGGAGGAATTTCGCATGGACCGATCTTCAGCAATAGTGGCGGAACTCCGATTGTGTGGATCGCACCTTATTGGGAGGGTGATCAGCCGTCGGGGAAGATGGGCGCGGGAAACAATGTGTTTGGGGGCAACCTGCCTCTCGATTACACATTTGGATCGCCGGTGGAGCTGTCTGGTTCCAGCGTGCGGAGCACGAACTTTTTCCAGCTCTCACCTTCGGACACGCAGAACGCCAATAGCGGGATGCAGTGTGGGACAACGTTGAACGTGTCGTGCACGTTTTGGCTGGAGAACTATAACGGGAGCGAGGAGTGGTCGATCGGGAATCCATTTACGACGAACGAGTTTCAGATTATCGACCACACGAGCGGGGGACTGACGGCATTTCAATCGGTGCATGGCGGGGACACAAGCATTCAGGCGGCGGGGAACATCAATTTTTTTGGCACCTCGATCGGGGTGCTACAGCCGCACATTATTAATGGCGGCGGATTCTACCAGGCGAGCCAGACGGCGCCAGGGCTGACGCTGAATACGACGGGACCGCACTACGAGGATATTTACACTTGCGGAGCGAATTGCCTGGCGATTGGGGGGTCGACGACGACGACAGGAATTCCGGCGACGGCGATCGCGCAATTCAGTGAGTCGTTGGGGCTGACCATGTCGCTGCCGATCGTGCTGCCGGGCAATCCGACAACGGCGCTGCAGGCTACACCGAAGCAGTATGTGGATACGGCGCTGGCGGCGAAGGCGGACTTGACGTCGGGAACAATTCCGGCGAGCGAGTTGGGGACGGGCACGGCGAGTGCGAGCACTTGCCTGCTGGGTAATGGGACGTGGGGGACGTGCGGGCGGGGCAGCATGGTGTATCCGGGCGGGACGGGATTTGCGACGGCGGCGAGCGGGACCGCGTGGGGAACGACGGTGAGCGATCCGCTGCCGCTGGCGCACGGAGGAACGGGGAGCACAGCGACGTTATTTTTGGATGCGACAACTTTTTCGGGAACGGATGCGTGCGCGAAGATTGCGGCGGCGGGGCAGAGCCTGAATTCGCAGACGCGAGGCGGAGTGGTGGACGCGCGCGGATTCAGCGGGACGCAGACGTGCGGAGTGAATCCTTTTTCGGGCGTGACCGCGCCGGTGAAATTTATTTTCGGCGGGGCCACGTGGAACACCATGGCGCAGTGGTCGCTTTGTAATGCTTGCGTTGCAGATGGAATTGAGTGGTCGAGTGGAGTGGTGGTGGCGACGACGGGATTTCCGAGCAACACGGCAATTTTCGCGATTGGAGATGGGACGAACACATTTTTCGATACGCGGATTAATCACATGCAGGCGGACTGCGGGAATACGCCGGTGGCCGGGTGCTATGGGTTTCAGGGGCAAGGCATTGATGAAGGATCGGGCGTGAGTTATTTGCGCGTGAGGAATTGCAATGCGGCGAACGGCGGAGCGTGCGTGAATGTGCAGGGGACGCCGTCGACTTCGAATTTCACGATGGATCATATTTATGTGCTGTTCAATACGAGCGCGACGACGACGGCGGACGGAATTCTGACGGGCGGGACATCGTCGCAAGGGACGTGGGATGCGCTGACGATCATAGGAGCGCGGGGCGGGCCGGGATCCACGACGGGAGCGGCGTTCCACTGCGCGGGAAGTTTTACCGGATGCCATGTGCGATCGATTCACGCCGAGGCGATGAGCGATGTGGCGTACTGGAGCGGGGCGTCGTGGGGATCGGTGGTAGGGGCGACAGGCGATCCGACGATGAACACGGGCGCGGCGATGGTGCACCTGAATACGACAGGATCGGGCGGCGTGAGCGTATGCAGATCTCATGTCGGTGGATACGACTTACCTTTTGAAGAACGATGTGACGGGAGAGACGCAGTCGGGGACAACTTTGAGTGGCAACGTGCAATTGCCGCTGGGAGCGACTTCGGCGTCGGTGGATACGATCACGGACGCGCGGGGAAATCCGTTTTTGAAAGTTAGTCCGACTGCAGCGGCGGTGGATGGAGTGACAGTGACCAACGCGGCGACGGGGAGTGCGCTGGCAACCGTGGATGCGGTGTCCGCGCGGGAAATCGTCGATCCCGATAAGTTTCGCGAGGGAATTTCGAAGATCATCGATGGGACGGTTGAGTGCCTGAACGCGTCCACTTGGGCGAAGGGTGGAGCGGCAAAGCCAGCGGCTGCCAACTCGCAGCCTTAGAGATGGCGAACGTCAAAACCGTTTACCACAGAGGGCACGGGGGACACAGAGTGCGACCGCCTTTAGCCGACTTCTTCGCTCCAGGTTTCGAGAATCTTTTTTACCATCGCCATGAACTGGTCGGCGACGGCGCCGTCGATGAGTCGGTGGTCGTAGCCGAGCGTGAGATGCACGACGGAGCGGATGGCGATCGAATCGCTGCCGTCTTTGTCAGTGATCACCATGGGCTGCTTGGTGATTCCGCCGACGCCCATGATGGCGGAGTTGGGCTGGTTGATGATGGGGAGACCGAAGACGGCGCCGAACTGGCCGGGATTGGTGACGGTGAAGGTCGAGCCTTCGACGTCTTCTGGCTTCAGTTTCTTGGTTCGGGCGCGTTCGCCGAGATCGGAGATGCCGCGCTGCAGGCCGAGGAAATTCAGGTCTCCGGCATTTTTCAGGACGGGAACGATGAGTCCCCAGTCGAGTGCGACGGCGATGCCCATGTTGATGTTGCGATGGTAGCGAATATTGTCGCCTTCAATGGTGGCGTTGAGAATGGGCCACTGTTGCAAGGCGATGACGGTGGCGCGCACGAAGAACGGCATGAAGGTGAGGCGCGCGCCGTGACGCTGCTCGAATCCCGCTTTTTGTTTGTTGCGCAGGTTGACGATGCGAGTGAAGTCCACTTCGTACATGCAGTGGACGTGAGCGCTGGTGCGGCGCGACTCGATCATGTGCTTGGCGATCAGCTTGCGCATGTTCGTCATGGGGACGAGATCGCCGGGGTAGGGGGCGGGAGCGGTGGGCTTTTGGGCAGGGGCAGGAGGTTGCGGGGCGGGCGCCTCGCTACGCTCGGCGGACCTCTCGACTCCGCTCGGGGCAGATTTCCGAATGCGTCCGACCCCACACTGGCGGGTCGTGATCCCTGGCCTTCGATGAACTGCATGATGTCTTGCTTGGTGATGCGGCCGCCGAGTCCGGTGCCGGAAATTTTGGAGAGGCTGACGCCGTGTTCGCGGGCGATTTTGCGGACCAGCGGCGAGGAGCGGGCTTCTTCTTCGTCTTCTTGCGGAGCGGGGGCGGAGGCCGGTGCTGATTTCTTTTCTTCGGTTCTCGGTTCAGGCCTAGTGGCCTTTTCGGCGGTGGGGGCTGCAGCGGCGGGCTTGCTGGGAGCGGAAGCGGCCTCGCCGTCGACGGCGATAGTTCCGACGATCGTATTAACGCCGACGGTCGTGCCTTCGGCGACTTTAATTTCCTGCAAGACGCCGGAGGCGGGCGCGGGGATCTCGGCGTCGACCTTGTCGGTAGAGATCTCGAACAGCGGTTCGTCGCGCTGAACCTTGTCGCCGGGCTTCTTCAACCACTTGGTAATAGTGCCCTCAACGATGGACTCACCCATCTGGGGCATGATGATGTCAGTAGGCATATTTCCTTCCACGCGCGGACCCAGTTCGAAAAGGGATCGGGCGCAACCGAATATTATAGCGGGTGAGGGAGTTGATGCGAATGACAGGCCTCAGCGGCTAAAGCCGCGGTCTTAAGATCGCATTTACGGCACGACTAAAGTCGTGCCCTTCCACTTCGCGTGCTTCGGTTTCGCGCCTGCCTTCTCTTTCGTCGGCCCTTATCTGCCGCGTGGGCTCCTCGCTTCGCCTGCGACACATCCTTTGCCCGTGTTCTTTTAGTGGCGATCGTGATCACGATCATGCATTGGTTCTTTTTTTTCTACTTCGGGGGCGGCGTTGAAATTTGCTTTCCAGTATTCCTGGACGGCGGGCGGAAGTTTGTCGAGATGGGAGAGCAGCAGCGTGATCTTCCACATATCGGGCTCGCTGAGTGACTTGTCCCAGGCGGGCATGCCCGTGTAACGGACGCCGGTGCGAATGGTGTAGAAAATGTGCCATTCGGGGTCGTCGGGCGGATCAGAAATCAGATTCGGCGGCGGAGGATAAAAGGAATTGGCGAGCGGAGAAGGCTTGCGGTCGAGGCCTCCGTGGCAGAGCGCGCAATTCATGGTGTAAAGCTTCATGCCGTCTTCCAGATTGGGATCGGTGGCCGTGAGCGGGCTGGTGATGCGGGGAGCATGGCGCTCCATGGAGGCATCGACTGCGCCCATGGCAAGTCGGCGCTCGATGTGCGGAGGCTCGACATTGGCGGCGGTTGGAAACAATCCGAGCATGGCGAAACCGAGGCCGCCGAGTATGACCACCAGAAGCGCGACGATTACACCGAGAGCGAACTTTCCCATGAATCCTCCGGACGGGCTATTGTGGCAGATGGGCGGGGTTGGGCGCTAGCTTGCGGGCCATCTTCGCGAGGCGGCCGCAATAAGTTTCAGAATGCCTCGTCGAGCTTCGCTCGACTGGACAGCCGGGGGCGGCTATCCCCACATAAGCTTTATGGCTTTCAAGCGACGGCGGACGAATGCGTCCGCCGCTACTTGAGTCAATAGGACTTCAGGCGGCGGGCTTCGCGGACTACGTCTTCAACCTTGGGCAAGTAGTGACGCTCCTGCGGCGGGGAGAAGGGGATCGCGGAATCAAGGCCGGCGATGCGGACGATGGGGCCGTCGAGATCGTCGAAGGCTTCTTCGTTGATGATAGCTGCTATTTCTCCGGCGAGCCCGCCCGTTCGCGAGTGCTCGTGCAGAATGATAACTTTGTTTGTCTTCTTTACCGTCTGCGTGACGGCTTCGCGGTCGAGCGGCGAGACGGTGCGCAGGTCGAGGATCTCGAGATCGATATTTTCTTTTGCGAGGATCTCGGCGGCCTCGAGTGCGGTGTGGACCATTGCCGCATAAGTAATGATGCTCAGGTCACGGCCTTCGCGCGCGATGCGCGCCTTGCCGATGGGAACGACATAATCTTCCGCGGGTACTTCTTCTTTTATGCGGCGGTAGAGATATTTGTGCTCGAAGAAAATGCAGGGATTGTTGTCGCGGATGGCGGCTTTGATCAGGCCCTTGGCGTCGTAGGGTGTGGCTGGGCAAATTACTTTCAGGCCGGGATTGTGTACGAACCACATCTCGGGATTCTGCGAGTGGAAAGGGCCGCCGTGGACGTAGCCACCGCTGGGCCCGCGCAGGACGAGCGGTGCAGGCGCTCCCCAGAGGTAGTGTGTCTTGGCGACCATGTTGCTGATCTGGTTGAAGGCGCAGCCGATGAAGTCCATGAACTGAAATTCGGCGACCGGGCGCATGCCGGTAAGCGACGCTCCGAAGGCCGCGCCGACGATGGCGGACTCGGCGATAGGCGTGTCGATGACGCGCTCGGGGCCGAAGCGGTCGATGAATCCGTCGGTGACTTTGAAGGCACCGCCGTAGATGCCGATGTCTTCGCCCAGGCAGAAGACGGAGGGGTCGCGGTCCATTTCTTCCCAGATTCCCTGGCGGATGGCTTCGAGATACGTGAGTTGTGGCATGTTCTCAGAATTTCCAGTAACGACAGTGTAGCGTTGCTCCTAAAGTATATGAGACCTCTGGCCGAAGTGCTGGGTATCGGCAATTGGCGTACAGCTCTTTACGGATGGTACAATTCTGGTAAAGCAGGTTACTTTAGTCTATGCTCCGTCAGACCCATGCTGGGTACCTCCGTCAGGAGCGCGTGGCCACGGGCCGATGCTATATTTTTCTTGACATCCAAAACACATTACAGCTAACGTGCTGCAATTGCTACGGTTTGCGTTCGCCGTGCGGTGCTGTCACGTTTAGGCGACCTTCAAATTTAACGATAGGTGAACAATCAGATGCCTGAAGTGATTCTCACACGCGCTGAAATTAGCGCCCGTCTTCGTGATCTCCGCAAGAAGTATGGCTGCTCCAATCACGAGTTCCGAAACAACCCGGAAGTGCGTCTGCGCGTAAGCGACGAGGACGAATTTGAATGGGAGGCCATGCTGGCGCACTCCGATGCACTCCGCGAATATGAGGAGGAGTTGCATCGGGAGTACCTTTCTGCCGGAGTGTCCGCGTCCGGCAAGGTTCCTGAAAAGGACAAGGTACTTGAACAACTGGCAGCCTAGTTTGTGAGCCACTACCAAGACTACCAAGCCGCCTTTGACAAGAAGACCGCGGACCTAGAAATTCCTGCCGATTGCGTTGCGAAGCCGCCAGTGTACCGTCCCGGCCCAGGAAGCTTGGTTGACCCGAAAATGTGGGACTTCTCGTGGTGGCTTACGTTCAAAGATAACTGTTACATCGTATGTCATGAGATCTGGTCCCATCGCGCAGGGAAGAAGCCAACGCGGGATTACCTTTCGTTCCATTACGGCCCGATCATAAATGTAGACGACAATGGAAAGATCGACAGAAGCTCGAGCAATCCCTTGGTGTTGCGCATCTGCAAGAGCGGAAAGTCCTGCGAGCCGCCCCACTTGCACTACAAAAAACCTCACCCGGCTCCGCACTACGAGCAGAGCAAGGTGGAGGGATTGGCGCTAGAGGACGTTGATATGTTTCAGTTCGTCGAGGCAGTTTTTCGCGCGCGCAAGGAAGGGATCGAGTTGGACGCAGCAATGGGTTTTAAGTTGCGATAGGGATCACCATGAAACAATTCACTGCGCCGATCACGTACTTTCTTCAGGAGGGTAGGGAAAATCTGCTGGAGTGCCTACGAGCGGCCTTCCGGGCGGCCGCGAACCACAACATAGAAAAGGTGGTTATCTTCACTGCGCATGGGTTAGGCGTCAGCATGGCGTTGGACGAGTTTTGCTCGAAACCCGAGTTCTCCAAGGTAAAGCTGGTCGCTGTCACCTTTCCAGTGGGCCAACCGTTCTCGGACGCTGAAGGTAAACACGTGGATTGCGTCATTAACGAAGAACTGAGACAGCGATTCCACGACCACTCGATTCCAATTCTCCGGGCCCACTTACCATTTGACCCGATTGCGTCTCGCTCAGGGGACAGGGGCGTGTTAGGCCATGACCTGTCATTGGTGGAGAGCGCACTCAATATCTTCGGCGGAAGCATGAGTCTTTGCGTCCAAGCAGTCATGATTGCATGCGACGCCGGCGAAGTTGAATGGGGTCAGCATGTTATAGCTATCACATCCGATACCGCCGTATTGGCAGAAGCAGCGCCGACTAGGCGAATGCTAACGGACCTTGCGGTGCGCGAGATCCTCTGTAAGCCAGCGATTTACGACATCGGACGGGGTGAAACAGCCGACCAGATGGTTGGGCAGTCAGAACTCCAGATGGGACCGGAGAAAGCTCTTCAGGGGCAGGTTATCCCTCCGGAAAAAATCAAGCCTAGGTCGAAATCGCGGCGATAGGCCGTATCCGATCTTGGCCTACTTGAAGTGCGCGGCCGCTTCTGTTTCTTTGAACCTGCCGGTTCCCTTTTTTACTTTCGGCATCCCGTATTTTGGTTTGATTTCGTGGCAGCCGTTTTCGCAGAAGACGCCGCCTTCGGCGGATTCCGGGGTTGGCATCGGGGAGTTCACGGCGATCTCTCGTTCCGCTTCGATTACTTCTTCCACTTCTGCGATCAGGGCTTCGTTTTCTTTCGCGGTCAGCCACTTTTTTTCTTTCACCAGGTAATTTTCGAAGCGGGCGATGGGGTCGCGCTTTTTCCAGAAGTCGAACATTGGCTTCGGCACGTACGCGGCGGCGTCGTGAATGGCGTGGCCTTTCATGCGCATCATTTTCGCTTCGATCATGGTGGGGCCTTCGCCGCGGTGGGCGCGCTCGACGGCTTCGCGGGCGGCGTCGTAGACCTGGCAGGCGTCGGTGCCGTCGACGATCACGCCGGGGATGCCGTATCCGATGGCGCGTTCGGCAAGATCTTTGCAGCGGTATTGCATTTCCGACGGCGTGGAGTAGGCCCAGAGATTCGATTCGACGAAGAGCACGAGGCCGAGATTCTGCACGGCGGCGAAGTTGATACCTTCGTATGTCACGCCGGTAGACTGGCCTCCGTCTCCGATGTAAGTCATGACGGCGACGTTGCGTCCCTGCAATCGCGCGCCGAGCGCAACTCCTGAGAGAACGGGGATGAGATCGCCCAGCATCGAGATGGGCGAGACCATGTTGCGCTTCTCGATGTCACCGAAGTGCGACGTGCCGTCGCGGCCTTTAGTCGGCGAGTCGGCCTTGGCCATGTATTGCATCATGGTGTCGCTGGCGCGAAAGCCGCGCACCAGCAGCGAGCCCTGGTTGCGAATCATGGGGGCGAACCAGTCGTCCTTGTCGAGCGCGTAGGCGGAGGCGCAGGAGCAGGCTTCCTGGCCTAGGCCGAAGTAGACTCCGCCGACGACTTTGCCTTGCTTGTAAAGATTTTCGAGCGCGACCTCCATTTTGCGGTTGAGCAGCATGTAGCGATAGATCTCGATGCATTGCTTCTTGTCGAGATATTTGGATTCGCGGATCGGCGGCACGGGCGCATCGAGATTGCCTTCGACTTCGTAGCGGACGTGCTCCGCGCCGTCTTTATCTTTCTCGATGGCCTGGTGCACGGTGAAGTCGGAATGCTCGAGGCGGTAGTCGGGGATGGAGTAGGTGCGGAGTTCGCTGTTCGCCGTCGTTTTGGCCGTGGAGCGCGAAGCGCCGTTCCGAGCGCGATGCCCGTTGGAACTGGACCTGCTGTTCAATCTCTTTTTCTTGATTGCCATAAGATCTTCGTTTTATTGATGGTACCGCGACTCAACAGGATTGGGCCACTCCTGCGTTAGCGCATGACCTGGTAGCGGAGGCGAACGACGCCGTCGGGATATTTTCGCGCGGCCAGCAGGCTTAGCGAGATGTCGCGGTGCCGCGGTGCCATCAATGGGATTCCCTCGCCAATGAAGACCGGTATGACGTGGATGTCGAACTCGTCGATCTCGCCGATGTCGAGGAACGAGGCAATCAGTTCTCCGCCGCCCATCATCCAGATATGTTTGCCCGTCCCGGCACGCAGCTTGTGCGCGAAAGATTTTACGGGCTCGGAAACAAACTCCGCGCCCGGCGCCGTTTTCTTTGGAGGCTTCCGCGAGAACACATAATTTGTGAGGCTCTTGTCGAAGATGTTGTCCTGAGTTCCCGCCTTCTGGTGATAAGCCAGCGCCCAGTCGTAAGTCTTGCGCCCCCACAAGATGGTGTCGATCGTGCGATAAAACTTGCCCATGCCGTAGTCGACAGTATCGGGGCGGCGATTGAGCCATTCCACATCGCCATCCAGACGAGCGATATAGCCATCAGCGCTCGTGGCAATGTAGGTGATGATTTTTCGCGGTGTGCTCATGGTGATCTTTCGTCGAGCGCATTCATGCGCCGCTCGCAATCGCAGCGGGTATCCGAAAACAAAACCGCAACATACACCGCTCCCCGTGCGAAGTCACGCCGAAGCGGTCTCATCGTGTGGGTGAAGGTCGTGCAGTTCAGCTGGCAGTCGCACGGGGACGCCGACCGTTCGGCCCAGCAGTGCGTCCAGCGTGTCCACCCATAGCATCTGGCTCTGGAACACGACACCGAAATTGCGTGAGATGGATTCGGCGACGGCGTTGAGATCGAGTGGCTTGCCGAGTTCTTGCTGCATCGAGGTCACTGGCTTCGTCGTGATGCCGCAGGGGACGATCAGGTTGAAATAGCTGAGATCGGTGTTCACGTTGAGGGCGAAACCGTGGGAGGTGACGAAGCGGGAGACGTGCACTCCGATGGCGGCAAGTTTGGCTTCGAGGCACGTGGTGGTGCGGCTTGCTTCTCTTCGCCTGACAGCCGAGGCGGCTGTCTCCCCATGGTCTGTCGTGGCGGCGGGGAACCCAAGGTCCCTCGACTGCAGAGAACGATTCTGCGAATCGTTCTCTTTCGCTCGGGATGACAAAATATTGGGCTCCGTCTTGTTCGGGTCGGTCCAGACACCGGTCAGGCCTGCGACTCGCTTGGTGGGGATGGCGAAGTCGATGCAGGTGCGGATCAGGACTTCCTCCAGGCGGCGGACGAATTCCACCACGCCCAGGCGCTTGCCGTCGGCGTTAGTGAATCCGCGCAGATCGAAGATGGGATAGCCGACGATCTGGCCGGGGCCGTGGAACGTTACGTCGCCCCCGCGATCGCATTCAAAAAGCTCAACCCCACGTTGTTTCAGCAGATCGGGCGATGCGATCACGTTCGCAGCTTTCGCATTTCGTCCCGAGAGTGATGACGGGCGAATGTTCGAGCAGGAGCAGGACGTCTCCAATCTTTTCTTCTTTGCGCAACGCGATTAACTGTTGCTGCAGGCGGAGGCCGGTGGCGTAATCAACGGTGCCGAGTTGGATGAGGGCGATCAAAATTCTATGGCCGCGAATTGTGGGCAACCATGGCGTCGAAACATTTTTCCACGGCCTAGCGCGCCTGGGTAGGAACTTCGACGTAGGTGGAATAGGTATGCGGCTCCGGAATTGGTTCACCGCTTCGAGCCATGCCGTCGAGATGAAACGCGATCGCTTCTTGCATCTCGCGCTCGACTTCCTCGCGCGTTTTACCGGTTGCCACGCATCCGTCAAGATCAGGCGAGTACGCGGAATAGCTTGTCCCCGTTTTCTCAATCACAATCAGATATTTTTTCATTTTTTCAATCCCGCCTGTTTCAAGATGCTGTTCAGTGTACCGGCGCCAAGGTCATCGTTAGGCTTTCCCGGGACTGTTACGAACCCGGGTTTCATCGAATGCTTGAACTGGCGATGGCTTCCACGTGCGCGATCGAGGCGCCAGGCATCCGGCTCCAGCATCCTCAGTGATCGCGCACTTTCATTTTACGCCCGCTCGCAATTCGCTAGGCATTGATCGCGATTCCATACACGCTGTTTGCCGCGTCCAGCATGGCTTCCGCCAGGGTTGGGTGCGCGTGAATCGTCCACATCAAATCCTCGACTGTGGCTTCGAGTTCCATGGCGGTGACGGCTTCGGCAATCAACTCCGTCGCCTGCGGGCCGATGATGTGCACGCCCAGAATTTCGCCGTAGTCGGCATCCGAAACGATCTTGATGAAGCCCTCATGCTGGCCGACGATCGAGGCGCGCGAATTGGCGGTGAAGGGAAACTTGCCGATCTTCACGTTGTATCCTGCTTCTCGCGCCTTGGTTTCGGTGAGCCCTACGCTGCCGATTTCCGGATGGCAATAGGTCGCGCCGGGAATGTGTTCGGGATTGATCGTCTTGCCGGGCTTGCCCGCAATTTTCGCCACCGCAACCAGCGCTTCCATTGCGCCAACGTGCGCCAATTGCGGCGTTCCGAGCACGATGTCTCCAACCGCATAGACGCCAGGCTCGGCCGTCTGCATCCAGGAATCGGTCTTGATGAATTCGCGGTCGGGCTTGATTTTCGTGCGCTCCAGGCCTACATTTTGCGTGCGCGGCTTGCGGCCCACGGCGATCAGAATTTTATCCGCTTCAATCTTCTGTTGTTTACCTTCCGCGGTAATCGTTACGGCCACGCCGGCCTTCGTTTTCTCCACCTTGTCGACCTTGGCGCTGGTGTGGAAGTTGATGCCGCGCTTGCGGAATACGCGCGCGAGTTCCTTGGAAACTTCTTCGTCCTCCACGGGAACCAGGCGCGGCAGCATTTCGACGATCGTCACCTCTGTGTCGAACGAGCGGTAGATCGACGCAAACTCCACGCCCACCGCGCCCGCACCCACAATCACAATCGACTTTGGAAGCTCTTTCAGGCTGAGGATCTCAATGTTGGTCAGGATGCGGTCGTTGGCCTCCAGACCGGGCAGCATGCGGGCTTCCGAGCCGGTCGCGAGAATCACGTTCTTCGTTTTGAGTTGCGTGGGCTTTCCGTCATTGGTGACTTCGATTGTGTGTACGCCATTCTGCGCCGCCCCGGTGAGCTTGCCGTAGCCTTTCACCGTCTGCACCTTATTCTTCTTCATCAGGAATTCCAGGCCCTTGGCGTGCTTGGCAACAATCTTGCTCTTGCGCTCCTGAATCGCCGCCCAGTTCAGCTTGCGGCTGTCCACGCCTTCAATGCCGAATTCTTTTGCTTCTTTCAAATGATCCCAAAGTTCCGCGTTGAACAACAGCGCCTTGGTCGGAATGCAGCCCACGTGCAGGCAGGTGCCGCCGAGAAATCCATCTTTTTCGATGAGCGCGGTCTTCAGGCCGTATTGGCCGGCGCGAATTGCGGCCGTATATCCAGCAGGGCCGCTGCCGATGATAGCTACGTCGTATAAAGTATCGGGCAAAGTGGTGATCCTCAGTATCTAAAGATGACAAAAGGCAAACGAATGATTCTAGAACACCGCGCGGGAAGCGGCCAAACGACAAAACTCTCAAGACAACACCCTCACCACGAAGAACACGAAGGTTCACGAAGGAAAAACAAAAGGCCGCCTTCACGGCGGCCTTGCTTCAGGATTCCTGAATATTTAGTTGTTTTCGTTGCTGGCGCGCTTCCAATTAATCAGTTCGCCGATGGTAGAACTGGTGCTGGAGACGGGCTGCTTGTAAGCTTCCACTTCCGAGCGCGAAGCTTCTTCGCCCACCGCACGGATGCTGAGCCCTACTTTCTTCTCTTCCGGATTCATCTTGATGATTTTGAAGTCGTGTTCGAATCCCGGCTCCAGGGCCAGCGGCTGGCCGTTCTCGTCGGTGGCTTCGGATTTGTGGCACAGGCCTTCTACGCCCTCGGCGATTTCGACAAACGCGCCGAATGCCGCCACCCGCAGCACTTTGCCGTGAACCACGTCGCCCACGTGATGCGACTGGAAGAACGATTCCCAAACGTCGGGCTGCAACTGCTTTACGCCCAGCGACAAGCGGCGCTTGTCGGGCTCGATCGCCAGAACAATCGCCTTCACGCGGTCGCCCTTCTTCAGCACTTCCGAAGGATGCTTCACGCGCTTGGTCCAGCTCAAGTTGCTCACGTGCACCAGCCCGTCAATGCCGTCTTCGATTTCGATGAAGGCGCCAAAGTCGGTCAGGTTGCGCACGCGTCCTTCGACAGTCATGCCAACTGGAAACTTCTCATGCAACGAGTCCCACGGATTGGCCGCTAGTTGCCGCATCCCGAGCGAAATGCGGCGCTCGGTCGGATTCACGTTCAGCACCACGCACTCCACTTGATCGCCGACATTCACCAGCTTCGACGGATGCTTCATGCGCTTCGACCACGTCATTTCGCTGACGTGCACCAGGCCCTCAATGCCCTGCTCCAGTTCCACGAACGCGCCGTAGTCGGTCACGCTGATCACGCGCCCGCCAACGTGCGCACCTTCGGGATAACGATGCTCGGCATCGAGCCACGGGTCGGGCGTGAGCTGCTTGAATCCCAGTGAAACCCGCTGCTTCTCTTTGTCGTACTTCAGCACCTTCACCTGAATCTGGTCGCCGACGTTCACCAGATCTTTCGGGTGAGTCAGGCGTCCCCACGACATGTCGGTGATGTGCAGCAGGCCATCGAGGCCGCCGAGGTCGACAAACGCGCCGTATTCGGTCAGGTTCTTCACGACGCCCGTGAGCACCGATCCTTCTTCCAGATGCTCCAGCGTCTTCGAGCGCTTCTCGTTCTGCTCGCCTTCCAGCAAGTCCTTGCGCGAGACCACGATGTTGCCGCGCTTCTTGTTCAGCTTGATGACCGCGACTTCCAGCGTCTGGCCCTTCATGCCGTCCAGGTTGCGGATGGGCCGCAGGTCCACCTGCGATCCCGGCAGGAAAGCGTGCGCGCCAAGAATGTCGACCGTCAGGCCGCCCTTAATGCGGTCGATCACCACCGCATTGATCGGCTTCTTCTCGTTGTAAGCTTTTTCGATTTCTTCCCAGGCGTGGATGCGCTGCGCCTTCTGGTGCGAGAGGTTGATGTAGCCTTCCTCGGCCGGACCCTTCTCGCGCATCACGTCGATCTCGTCGCCGGGCTTGAACTTCGGCTTGCCCTCGTGATCGAGCACTTCCGCCAGCGGCAGCATGCCTTCCGACTTGGCGCCGACATCGACCACCACGTGCGTTCCCGTCAGCTTGAGCACCGTGCCCTTGATGACGCGATCTTCACTCACCGCTTCTTCGGCTTCGGTGGTGAAACTCTCGAGCACTGAGGCGAAGTCTTCGGTGGCCGCATTCTTATCTTCAGAAGCAAGGTCGTCGGAAGCAACGTCGTCGGAGTCGGCGTGCGCTTCGTCGGAGTGGTCGGTGGTGGCGGCAGCCTGATGCTCTTCGGGCTGGTGCTGCTGTTCTGTCGTCGGCTCGTTTTCGGTTGCGACAGTGGAGTTGGATTCGGAGTTGTGAGTGGTGGTCTCGTCGAACAAGGTTATGCCTCTCTGATGACCGGATGCGGGACCTGCTCTGCGGACTGCTGGATGAGTCGTTTGGTTGTGGTGGGCTCACCCTGGCGAGTGAGCTTGGACAATCCCAGCTGTCGGACGTTTTTACAGAGAACCCGCGTCCAATGGGAACTCTTCGACTATAGCAATCGCTCGCGAACAGTGTCAAACGCAAAGCACGGATATTTACGGCATATTCACAGTGGTTAGGAGTTTGTAAAACCGGAAGGCCGAATATCGTCGGCCGAGCGTCTGATCACTCAGTATTCGGCTGGATTAGAGAAGCAAAATTCAGGTCACGAAAGCCGATTGCGCCGCCTAACTTGATCGCTCGCAGCTAAAGGAAAACCTCAGCGCGTTGGGGCGAGCAGCGTCAACGCGTCGGGCGCGACCGTTAGTTCGGCGGGCAGCGTGCCCAGCAGTTCGCCGTCGGCTTCAACGTAAATTTTTTGCTTTTGCCCTCCACTGTTCGAAGGCTGGTATTGGCAGCTGACCCTTGTGCAGTGAGCTAGATCAATCCCGCGGATTCTCCAGTGCATGCGCAGCAGGCCACGAGTGACGTAGGCGAGATAGGCGGATCGGCTGGCGGTGCGGCACGAGACCACGCGCATATCGTCGCGATCGAGCGAGGCTCCGGGAGCGAGTTCCTGCAGCACTCCGCCAAAGTTGCGAATGCGAATGGCCATCAGTTCGGTGAGTTCCGCGCGGGTGGCCGCTCCCGAGCCAGTTTCGATCTGCTCCGCCACAAAACGCGTCATGGGATAGCTGAACCACAAGTGCCACGCTTTGGCGTAGTAGGCCGACATACCCATGCGCTGTTTGACTCCGCTGTGCAACTTGTAAAAAAGATGAGCGTCGACGCCCACTCCGGCGGCGATTACGAAATAGCGCGTGCCGGAATTGCCCTCCATATCGACAAAGCTGACGCGCCCCAGCGCGATGCGGCGCGGGACGGCCTGCAGCAAGGCTTTGGCAGCAGCGGCGATTTTCAGCGGAAGATTCAGGTCGTGCGCCAGAGCGTTGGCGGTTCCCATGGGAAGAATGGCCAGCGCGGTGGGCGTGTTAGCCAGAACTTGCGCGATGTTGTGGATGGTGCCGTCGCCGCCGCAGGCAAAAATAGTGTCGCAGCCGGAGTCGATGGCGCGGCGAGTTTCTTCTACGGCATGATAGGGAGATTCGGTGGGCACCAGATCGGCTTCCACCGCTCCGTTTCGGAGAACGGCGAGCGCCGATTCCAATTCCCGCTGGCGTTGCTTGCTGCCGCCGGAGTCCGGGTTGTAAAGCAACGCCGCCTTACGCATAGCGAGGACGAACTTGGATTGTACCTGAGGCGTCTGCCCCTGGTCGGCTTACGTGGCGACAGCCGCTGTCCCTACATGTTTCTTTATAATTTCATGCGATGAAGGACCTAGAAAAAAAGATCGAAGCTCTGCGCGAGAAGATCCGCCACCACGAACATCTTTATTACGTTCTCGATAATCCCGAAATCAGCGACGCCGAATTCGACAAGCTGATGCAGCAGCTGAAGGATCTGGAAAGCGAGCAATCCTTCGCTGGTGACGCCCGATTCGCCGACCCAGCGCGTGGGCGGCAAGCCGCGCGAGGGATTCGTGAAGGTGCGGCACTCCACGCCCATGCTCTCGCTCGACAACACTTACAGCGAAGACGAATTGCGCGGTTGGGAGCGGCGGGTGCACGAACTGAGCGGACGGAGCGAGGTCGACTACGTTTGCGAGTTGAAGCTCGATGGCATGTCACTGGCGCTGGTGTATGAAGATGGCCGCCTGGCGCGGGGCGTGACCCGCGGCGATGGAACCGTGGGGGAAGACGTCACGCTCAACGTGCGCACGGTGCGGTCGGTGCCGCTGTCGATTCCGAAGGATCGGCTGAAGAAGGCGGGGATTCCCGCGGACTTCGAAGCACGCGGCGAATTGCTCATGCCCACGGCATCGTTCAAGAAAATCAACGAAGAACGCGAGCGCAACGGACTGCCAACTTTCGCCAACCCTCGAAATTTCACCGCCGGCACCGTCCGTCAACTCGACGCCAATGTTACCGCGGAACGGCGCATGGACTTTTTTCCCTACATTCTGCTCGCAGGGGGCCGGACTTTCTTCGACCGCCACTCGAAGACGCTCAGCGCGCTCAACGCGGCCGGATTCAAAGTCAATCCCAACTACAAGCTGGTTCACTCGATGGATGAAGTGTGGAAGTTTATCCAGGAGTGGGAGGGAAAACGCGAGTCGCTGCCTTACGAGATTGACGGGATCGTGGTGAAAGTCGACCGCATTGCGCTGCAGGATGAACTCGGCTTCACCGGCAAGGCTCCCCGGTGGGCGATTGCTTACAAGTATGCCGCGCGCGGAGGAGTCACGCAGCTGAAGAGTGTGCGCTGGCAGGTTGGACGCACCGGCAAACTCACGCCCGTTGCCGAACTGGATCCGATTTCCATTGGCGGCACGACGGTGCGCAATGCCACGCTGCACAACATGGACGAGATCGAACGCCTGGGCGTGAAGATCGGCGACTGGGTGCAAGTTGAGCGCGGCGGCGACGTGATTCCCAAGGTTGCGAAGGTTGTGGATGACGGCAAAGATCATCCGCGCGGCAAAGAAGATGTCGAAGTGCCGGAGAAATGCCCGGTGTGCGGCACAAAAGTTGTGCGCACCGAGGGAGAAGTCGATTACCGCTGCGTAAATGCGAACTGTCCGGCGAAATTGCTGGGAACAATTCTGCATTTTTCTTCTCGCGGCGTGATGAATATCGACGGCATGGGCGAGGCGCTCGTCAACCAGCTGATCGAGCGCGGCCTGGTGAAGAATGTCGCCGACATCTACGACCTGACCAAGAAAGACCTGCTCAGCCTGGAACGCTTCGCCGACAAGTCGGCGCAGAACATTCTGGACGAAATCGAAAATTCGAAGAAGCTGCAGCTGGAGCGCGTGATCTACGGGCTCGGCATCCGCTTTGTGGGGGCGCGGACGGCGCAGTTTCTGGCCGAACATTTCGGTTCGATGGAGGCGCTGGCTTCGGCGGGGGTCGAGGAGTTGCAGAACGTGAACGAAGTGGGGCCGCGGATCGCGGAGAGCATCGTAGAGTTCTTCAGCATTCCGGCGAACCGCAAACTGGTCGAGCGCCTGGGCGTGGCGGGGCTGGCATTCAAAGGCGCGAAGAAAGAACGCGGGACGAAACTCGCGGGAAAGACATTCGTTCTTACGGGCACGCTGGCAAAGCACACACGCGACGAAGCCAAGAAGATGATCGAGGACGCAGGAGGACGCGTCTCAGGTTCGGTGAGCAAGAAGACAGATTATGTGGTGGCGGGCGCCGATGCGGGATCGAAGTTGGATAAGGCGAAGCAGTTGGGCGTGGCCGTGATTGATGAGAAAGAAATGGAAAAGCTTGTCGGATGAACGTTTCCCGTAGGGAGAGTCGCTACGCGGGTCGCAGCGCTTCGCGCATTCTCCCCCACGTCACATCCAGCGTCTCCGGCAGGATGCGCGTCTCGCCGACTACCGACATGAAGTTTGCGTCGGCCACCCAGCGCGGCAGTTCGTGCATGTGGATGTGTCCGGCGATGCCCGCTCCGGCAGCCTTGCCGATGTTCATTCCAAGATTGATGCCGTCAGGATGGTAGAGTTCGCGGAGCACGGTCTCCATCCGCTGAGAGAGCGCCATCATCTCGTTGGCTGCTTCGGTTGGCAGCTTCTGCAGTTCGTCCAGATGCGCGTAGGGGACGATCATCACGTGCCCCGGCGTGTACGGATACGCGTTCAGAATTACGAAACAATGCTGGCCGCGGTGGACGATCAGCACCTTGGCGTCGTCCTTTTCTTTCGGCGCCTCGCAGAAGATGCAGCCGACGGTCTTTTCCGTGCCCGATACGTAGGCGTAGCGCCACGGGGTCCAGAGGTAATCCATGATCGGCAGGTTAGCAGATGCGCGCAAAAGCCGCACCCGGCATTCAGCTATTAATGAACACGCAATGCGGAGCGCGAGTGCTCAGATGCTAGAATCCTGCGAACCACTTGGAACCGATCACTCACTTCCTGACCGGCGCTTGTCTGGGACGCGCCGGGCTCAACCGCAAGACCGCGCTGGCCACGCTCACGTTGACGCTCGCCGCCGAGGCTCCGGATCTCGATGTAATCGCGGGCATCGTGCGCGGCCCAACCTTCGGCTTCGCCCACCATCGCGGATTCACCCACTCCTTCGTCGGCATTGTGATCGACGCCGCAGTCGTGCTCGGCTTCGTCTATCTGATCTGGCGTATCCGTGGCCGCAAGGTTAAAGATCCCAACCTGCCGCCGCGGTGGGGTCTGCTCTTTCTCTATGCCTGCCTCGCCGGTCTCAGCCACATCCTGCTCGACTTCACCAACAACTACGGCGTCCGCCCATTCTGGCCGGTCAGCGAGAAATGGTATTCGTGGGACATTGTCTTCATTTTCGAGCCGGTCATGTTCGCGCTTCTGCTGCTCGGACTGATCATCCCGTCGATCTTCGCCCTCATCGACAAAGAAATCGGCGCCCGTCGTCGCAGTTCTCGCGGACGTGTTGCCGCCACGCTTGCACTGGTGGGCGTCGTTGCGCTCTGGGGTCTGCGTGACTATGAACATCGCCGCGCCGTCAGCGCTCTCGAAGCCCGCGAATACAACGGCGTCGATCCCATTCGCGCCTCCGCCTATCCCAAGTGGATCGATCCCTTCCACTGGTACGGCGTTGTAGAAACGCCCGCATTCTTCGCGCTCGCGCCCGTCGATTCGCTCGCGCCCGAAGTCGATCCCGAAGGAAGCATGGAAATCCGCTACAAGCCGGAAGAAACTCCGGTCACGCTGGCAGCAAAAAATTCCTATGCCGGACGCGTATTTTTAGATTGGGCAAAGTATCCCATCATCGAAACCGAGCCGCTGCAGCCGCCAATGCAAGGCTTCATGGTTCTTTTTCAGGACCTGCGCTTCGCCGGAATTTCGATCGCCGGGCGCCGTCCCAGCCGCCGCGCGCTGACCAGAGCCGTCGAGGTCGACAACAATCTGCAAAGTAGTAGGCGACGTCTACGAAACCGATAAAGGCCAAGTAGTAGTCCCAGAACCCAAATAATCGGGACGCGCCGGGTGCCCCATCCTAACGTCGCGCATTTTGCGACGTTAGGGTGGGGATTTTGATTTCAGATTTCAGATTTCAGACTTTTGATTTCAGATTTTTGATTTCAGATTTTGATTTCAGATTTTGATTCTGATTTTGGATTCTTGATTTCAGACTTTTTATTTTGACTTTTGACTTCTGACTTCTGACTTCAGTTTTCTGTCTCCGCCTCGCGCCCTCGAAAATCAAGAGTTGGCCCCCTCCCTTGACGCCAGCCGCGCCAGCGCCCAGAATAGAATCTCCGTTCGAGGTGATCCATGCTGGCTTACGTATTCATTCTTTTTGCGCTCGCAGTCCGCTTCCTGCCCCATCCCATGGCTTTCACTCCAGTGGGCGCGGCGCTTCTCTTCTTCGGCGCGCGCGGACCTCGCCGTCAACTCTGGGTCCCACTCGCGCTCCTTGCCGCCTCCGACGTCATCCTCACCACGCTGGTTTATCGCTACCCCTTTAGCTGGGATCATTTCGTGACCTGGGCGTGGTACGCCGGAATGCTCGGCCTGGGCACGACTCTCAAGCGGAACGCCGGCCCCGTGCGCATTCTCGCCTCGGCGCTCTTCGGTTCCGTCGCTTTTTTTCTGGTCAGTAACTTTGCGGTCTGGGCCGCGTGGGACATGTATCCGCGAACTTTCGCCGGCCTGTTGACGAGCTACGAGGCAGGCATCCCATTCTTCCGCCACGCCGCCACTGGTGATCTCCTCTTCGCCGCAGCCATGTTCGGCTTGCCAGCGCTATTCCATGCAGTATCCGGGCGCGGCAAATCCCCCGACCACATAGCCGCAGCATAACGTTGAAGTGATTTTGTGAATGAAGTAAATGCCCGCGTAGCCACAGCCGCCTCGGCTGTACGCATGTGCACGTGGGAAAATGTAAATGTGAGACGGTCCCGTCGGCTCTGCCCGAAATGATTATGTGGTGACAGCCGCCCCGGGCTGTCCAGCGCGCCGCCCTATGTCACGGCTGCAGCTAACCCCACCTAGTATGCATCGGGATAAATGTAAGCCGGATACCCGTAGTCCCACCACGGGCTATACCCATACGGCGGCCAATACCAAAAAGGACTCCATCCCGGCCACCACCCAAACCCAAGGCCAAATCCCCAGCCGCAGCCCCAACATCCGCCCCAGCCACCATACCCGCCCCGCCAGCCGTAATAACCGCCGCGCCCGCCGTAATAGCCTCCGCGCCAGTTAGCCGATCCACCGAAGCCGCCAACTCGCGCCGCCGTGACGCCGCCTCGAGCCGCGCCGAACGAATGCCACTGTCCGTCGGCAATGCGCGAAACGTTCCCTCTGTTTCCACCCCAGCCGGACCATCCGCCCGCAGAACCTCTACCCGAGGACCAACCTCTTCCTCCTCCAACGCCGCGTCCGCCTCCATAGCTGCGCGACGAGGCGCCGCCGCCCATCCCTCCAGATCGTCCGCCGCCGTAGCCATAACCTCCGCCATGATAGCCGCCGTACCCACCACCTCCGTGAAAGCCGCCACCATAACCGCCACCGTGGACCCCCCACCTCCGCCTCCACCACCGTGACCTCCACGCTGGGCAAGGGCAGGCGTGCCTGCGCAAAGAATGATGAGCGATACGAATCCTGCAAGAAAAGGCTTGAGCAAGGTGGAATTCTTCATATCGGTTCCCTCCACCAGAGCGGCTGCTGCCCGAGCGGGCAAACCGTCTCGACTAATCCTACCCTGATTGGACTCGCCTTCCATCTCGAAAGTTGCACCGGCGACAACCTACTCTCCGGCCTCGGCCGATTCCACTCGCGCCTGCCGCCAAAGCCGCCATCCCAGCCACACACAAATCCCGCCGACGATTACCGCCGCCACTAAAATCCAATGCCGCTTGACCACTCCCCCGAACAGTCCCACAATCTGCGGCCCAAAATAAAGCACCAGCACCGACAGCACCAGAAACCGCACGAACCTCCCGGCAAAAATCGCGACCAGAAAATCGCGGAACCGCATTTCGAACACCGCCGCTCCCAGCACGAAAATTTTGAAGGGTGTGGGCGGCGGCAGCATCCCCGGAAACATCAGCGCCCAGAATTCGTGCTGCTCGAACGACGCATGAATTTTAAGAAAGCGCTCCTCCGAGATCCGCTTGCGCAGCACCTTCTCGCCGCCCAGATAGCCCACGATGTACAGCGGAATGCTCCCCAGCGCCGATCCCAGCGACGCCATCGCCACATACAGCAGCATCCGCTTGCGATCCTGCCACACATACGTGGCCACAATAAAATCCACCGGCATCCCCAGCAGCGCGCTGTCGGCAAACGCAATCACAAACGGCCCCCAGATGCCGAGCACCTTCATCAGCCCCAGAACCCAAGCCGTATAGCGCGCCAGTATGTGTCCAATTTTTTTCAAGAAACGTTAGTCTACGTGATCAACAGAGAATCACGTAGCGGCGCCATCCACGGGCCCACTCACTCCTGCTATCATCGCTAGCTTCGGAGCCGCCATGCGCAACGTCTTCTTCACCCTCGCTCTCGCCTTCGCGACAACCCTCGCCGCCGCCCAGCAATACGAAATCGTGATCGAAGGCGGCCGCGTTATCGATCCCGAGACCCGCCTCGACGCCGTCCGCAACGTCGGCATCCGCGACGGAAAAATCGCCGCCGTCTCCACGACCGCGCTCAGCGGCCGCCGCGTCATCCAAGCCGCCGGATTAGTCGTCGCCCCCGGCTTCATCGACCTTCATCAGCACGCCCAGGACATCGCCAGCCAGCGCGTCAAAGCCTTCGACGGCGTGACCACCGCCCTCGAAATGGAAATCGGCGCTCCCGACGTCACCCAGTTTTTAAATTCCAAGCAAGGACATTCGCTCATCAACTACGGCACCACCGCCAGCCACGTCGCCGCTCGCGTCCTAATTTTCGGCTCGCCTCTGCCCGAGGGAACCATCCTCCCGCAAAGCGGACCCGCCACCGACCAGCCCGCCACTCCCGAACAGATCGCGCGCATCGAGCAACGCCTGCGCAACCAACTCGACGCCGGCGCTCTCGGCATCGGCATGGGCATCGCGTACACTCCTGGAGCCACGCGCCTCGAAGTCATCGACATGTTCCGCGTCGCTGCCGAACGCAAACTCCCTGTCTATACTCATGTGCGAAGTGCCGGCCATCTCGAGCCCGGCTCCGCCATCGAGGCAGTGGAAGAAGTCATCGGCGCAGCCGCCATCACCGGCGCGCCTCTGCACATCGTTCACATCAACAGCACCTGCCTTCGCGACTCCCTCGAATGCCTCTCGCTGGTTGCCGGAGCCCGCGCCCGCAATCTCGACGTCACCACCGAGGCCTATCCCTACATCGCCGGCATGACCGCCATCAACTCCGCCGTATTCAATCCCGGATGGCGCGAAAAACAAGGCATCGACTACAGCAATCTCGTTCTGCCCGACACCGGCGAGCACCTCACCAAAGAGCGCTTCGACGAACTGCACAACTCCAGCAAGACGCAATGGGTGCTGATCTTCGCCAACACGCAGCAGATCGTCGACGCCATCATTCCCAACCCGCTGATCATGATCGCCAGCGACGGACTCGAAAGCCATCCCCGCAATGCTGGAACCTACTCGCGCGTGCTAGCCCAATATGTCCGCGAGAAAAAGTCGCTGACTCTGATGGAAGCCCTGAATAAAATGACGCTCATGCCCGCGCAAATGCTGGAGCGATCCACCATCGCCGCCAGCCGCAAAGGCCGCCTGCAGGAAGGCGACGACGCCGACATCGTAGTCTTCGACCCCGAAACCATCGCCGACAAATCGACTTTCGAGAAGCCAATGGAACCGAGCGTAGGCGTGCATTATTTGCTGGTGGCGGGAACGCCGGTGATCGACGACGGCAAGCTGGTAGAAAACATTTTCCCCGGCCAAGCGCTCCTGGGCCCCGGAACAATCGTCGCGCATTAGCAGTATCCATGTAGGGAGGCGTTCGTTCGAGGCGATGCGATCGGAGTCGAAATGCATCCTCCCGCATCCAACCCGGTCATGGAGGTAAATTTATGTACGTAGTACTAGGAGCAAGCGGCAACACCGGACACGTAGTGGCGAACAATCTTCTCACCGGCGGGCAGAAAGTTCGTGTCGTTGGCAGAAACGCAGCCCATTTACAGTCTCTCGCGGCGAAAGGCGCAGAGCCTTTCATCGCCGACCTCACCGACGCAGCGGCTCTCGCCAAAGCTTTCGACCACGCCGACTCGGCCTACGTCATGATTCCACCCAATCCCACCAGCACCGATCCGCTCGGTTATTCGAATCGCGTAAGCGACGCGATCGCCGCCGCCGTGCAAAATGCGGGAACAAAAAATGTAGTCGCCCTCAGCAGCGTGGGAGCCGCCAATGCCACCGGCACCGGCCCCGTAGTCGGCCTTTATCATCTCGAACAAAAACTCAACCAGATCGCCGACGCGAACGTGCTCCACCTGCGTGCGGGCTATTTCATGGAAAACACGCTTCCCCAGGTCAACGCGATTCGCATGATGGGCAGCGTCACCACGCCTCTTCGCGCGGACCTGAAACTTCCCATGATCGCCACCCGCGACATCGGCGCCGCCGCTACCGATGCTCTGTTAAATCCGTCCGCCCACGGCAAACAAACCCGTGAACTCCTCGGTCAACGCGATCTCACCTACGCCGAAGTCGCCACAATTATCGGCCAGGCAATCGGCAAGCCCGGCCTCAAATACGTCCAGGCTCCCGACGACCAATTCCGCGGCGTCCTGGTGCAGATGGGAATGTCCGAGCAATTCGCCAGGCTGCTTCTGGAGATGATCGGCTCATTGAACTCCGGATCCATGCGCGCCCTAGAACCGCGTACCCCGCAAAACACCACGCCAACCAGTTACGAAACTTTCGTAGCCGACACCTTCGTCCCGGCCTATCAACACCAATCCGCTGCGTAAGCGACTCCTTCAAATCGCGGGTGCGCGTGCCCCATCTCTAACGTCGCGCCCTGCGACGTTAGGGTGGGCATTTTCCTCTCCAATTTTGGGCCCTCCAAGGCCCGAAAACCGGTACCTTCGTAATCCTTCCTCACGAATTCGCTGGAGTACAAGCACTTATCCAGCAAATACTTCTACTATGAGGAAACTTTCAATTTTCGCCGTGCTGCTGCTCTGCGCCTTCGCCTTGACCTCGTCTGCGCAAGTTCCTACCACCTGGATCGCTGCCGACGCCGAGACCATCCCTCTGGAGCCCGCCAGCCTTCACGGCGGACGCATCTACCGTCCCGCCGCCAGCGGGGGCGACATGCATGTGCAGATCGACTCCCGATATCCGGTCACCGTGGCCATGACGTGGGCCGACGAATGGAACGCCTCCGTGCAGCACCCCGAAGCTCCTGCACATTTCAGCTTCCTCTGCGTGAGGGAACATGTCACCAGCACGATTTACGAGTGCCACCTTCCCTCCGAACGCCCGATGATCATCACGTTCCACGATGAGCGCAGGCCCGAGAAGCCTGTCGTCACGACCATTGGCATCATCCTCGGACCCGGCGTGCGGCAATTCATGGCTCCCAACGATCTTCACATCCAGTATTTCCGTGTCCTTCAGCCTGAGTTTCACTGGCGCCGCATCCTCGACGAAAAATATCAGATCACGCCCGCCCCCAAGGTCTACAGCCTGATGACTCCCGACCACGACGGCCAGGAACTCAGCGTCCACATCAAGTCGCCTATCCCCCTAACGCTCGCTCTGCTGCCATCGCACCTCGCCGACCAGGTCTACGACAAGACCATCAGCCTCACCGACGCCCTAGACCAAACCGGCTGCAAAGAACGCGGCGTCCAGTCGATGAGCTTCAACTGCACCTTCAACGTAGCCAACGGCACGCAAACCCTGCTGATCATGCCCGACATCGATGTTTCCGGCCACAAGAAAGCGACCGTCGAAGTCGACACCGAAAAGTGCGTCGAGCGCTGCGACCTGTTGAACCCCGCTCCGAATCAATAGAGCAGCGCCGTTCGTACGCATCTCGGTTGCCGTAAGCAGCGCGCCGTTCCATAAGCAGCGCCGTTCCCTTCCGCGCCGTTCCGTAAGCAGCGCCGTTTGTGGAAGGGCACGGCTTTAGCCGTGCCGTAAGCATCGCGAAATCACTCGCGGCTTTAGCCGCTGAGGGCCAAAGACTTTAGCTCCTGACCTCCAAATGTGCCACGTAGCGGCGGACGCATTCGTCCGCGCCGCGAGCGAAGCGAGCGCGGTAATGCGATTTGACCCGTTCAGATAGCCGTCGCAGCTCTCACAGCCGCAGCCAGGAAGTTAACCGAAGATGGGTGATGCTCCTACGCCAGAAACTTCCGCAGGGGATCCCAATAGTGCGAGTGCCATCCAATGTCGAGGTGATCGAAGTGGCCTTCGGGAAATCCGGTGTGATCGAGAATGATTTTCGTTCCGGACCCTTCTGGCTTCAATTCGAACTTGACCAGCGAGTAAACTCCTTCAGGAAATTCCTGCGAGAGGCGCCAAGCCTGCACGATCCGCTGGTTGGGAATGAGTTCCACGTTGCGGCCGAGCACCAGCCCTCCGAACATGGAGAAGGCTCCGCCGACTTTGGGATCGATCTCGGCCGGGTATCCGGAGAACGATGTGAAATCTTTCGAGCTTAGGACCACGTCGTAGATGCGCTGGGGGGACGCTTTGTAGTCGATCTCCTGATGGAGCGAGGTGCGGGCTTTGTTGGCGTCAGAAGTGGGGATGGCTTGCATCTGGGGGTTCTTGTCCGCAGATTGTCCCCGGGCGGCGATGGTGAGAATTTGAGTGGCACCCGCCACGAAGACGCCGGCGAGCATCTGCCGTCGAGTGGGATAAGTAAATACGACGGGCCTGGGGTTCATCGCGCCTCCGATGGATCAAAGTCTCAAAGTTTCAACCGACCCGTTGAAACATTGGAGCTTTGAAACACAGAAACGTTAGCAAAAAAAGGAGTGCTCCCGGTGATTGTCCTCGGCGAGTATCGCCATGGCATCGCCCAGTCGCGCCAGCGGGCCAGCTACGAAAACTGGCTGGCAGCGCTGCTCCATGACTGTAATGGTGTTGGACGTTCAGGAGCCGACCACGCATTATTACGCGGAAATCACTCTCGAACTAAAACGCAAGGGGAAGCCGATCCCAACCAATGACATCTGGATTGCCGCACTGTGCCGCCAGCATTCTCTTCCCCTCCTGAGCCGCGATCGCCATTTCGATCTGGTTGCCGGAACCAAACGGATCGAGTGGTAACTAGAACGGGAGCAGCAGCTTGTCCGGGCCTTCGATCTCATCTTTGGCTTCGAGGAATTCCTCGCTCCATGGTTTGCCCACGCACTCGGGACACTCGTCGATCGTGTTGCCAACAGCAAAGCAGTGATAACAGGTTCCGTCGGAGTTGGTCCCCGGAAATTTTTTGCAGGTCTTGCACGGCTTGAAAAACTCGCGTTCGAGCGCTCGGTGCTCGCCCCAAAGTTCGCGCTCACAGATGACGCACATCGTCCCTCCTGGCTGGCCGTTTTTCGGCGGGGTCCTCTGAGAATTTTCTCCCCGGTCGCCAATATAGCTCCATCCTCTGCTTCCGTGTTCTCCAAATCAGTTCGCTGCCGAGATTTTGCGAACATCCTCCCAAAACGGGAGCCCGCGAACCTCAACCCTTCCAGCTATATCCTGGCCGCCGTTCGCGAAGGACCTTAACTTGGCCTATTCGGAACCGTCGATACTCGGCTACCGGGGCAGTTCGATTTCCGTGTAGCTGCCGGGCACGGCGGCATTGACCGCGTCCACGACGAGTTGGAGGTGAGGTTGAAGGCTCGGCCATTGCTGGAGGCCGAGAACCACGACCGCGATTTTGCGGCCCGCCAGATTCTGCTGGTAGCGCATGTTCTTGTCTGTCGTGAGCAGTACGTCAAAGCCGTCGGTTTCAGCAGCCACAAGCAATTCGCCGTTCTTGAGCTTGTCCCATCCTTCTTGTGCAGCGGTGCGGACCTCGTGTCCTTTGAGATAGGGGCGAATCGGTACGGGCGTCGCTTGATCGAATAAGACGCGCATCAGACGAGCCTAAGGCGCCAGGACTGGCGCTTTGTCGAGACTACGGGCGGCAAACTCAATGACGGCTTTGACTTGTTCGCGATCGAGGCCGTCGTACCACTTCATGATGTCGTCGAGATTCGCCCCAGCCTCAAGGTTCTCGAAGATGGCGGACACTGGCATACGCGTGCCCTTCAACACCCATGCGCCGCTTACCTTGCCGGGAACGCTCTCCACCACCGAGCACTGCGACCAATCGAGGGCTGCCATGGCGAAACTCCTCCACCAGCATAACGCCGCACCGGAAAAAGGAAAAGGCCGTCGAGATTTCTCTCAACGGCCTTTATTAATGCCGGCAACTACCTACTCTCCCCCACACTTTCGCGTGCAGTACAATCGGCCCAGCGGGGCTTAACTTGAGGCGATTAGGAGGCGTGAGCGCGCGTTCTTTGCGCGCGGGAGCCTTCTGCCGAAATCCTGAGCGCTCTTCGCGAAGGATCTCTTAATCCAAAATTAGCTCCACTTCATCCTGTTCTTCCTCACCGCCGCGTCCGTGTCGACGCATGATATCCACCAGCCAGTCAAATGCGGTTTGATCCTTTTCCTGCTCTGCATCCTGCAAATATCGAGAAACGGACTCACGGCTACCAGGATGGCATCGCTCCAATCGCAACTTGAGTTGGCGAACAGTTTCCGGATAGCCGAGTCGACTTTTGGAAGTGCCGTGATTCTTCCATCGAATCGCAAATCCTTCTTCCGGGGTGCCGAACCCGCCCCTCAAAACGTCGTTGAAGGCATCGAGATTGTGCCCCCATGCTGATAGGCGCATCACCCGATCGATTTCACCGTAAAACTCTTCCAGAGTGGAAAATCGCTCGCCGTCAATTTCGTATATCGTCACAATTCGCTCCGGCCATGGCTGCGCAGCAGTTTCGCACAAAAAAGGAAAAGGCCAATCTGATTTCTCAGACTGGCCTTTATTAATGCCGGCAACTACCTACTCTCCCACACACTTTCGCGTGCAGTACAATCGGCCCAGCGGGGCTTAACTTCCGTGTTCGGGATGGGAACGGGTGGATCCCCCGCGGTATGATTACCGACAAGTCGTAGCTGTCAGCTATCAGCCGTCAGCAATTCCTGCTGCGCTGACTCTTCAAGGCTGATGGACAGCAAACTTGGTGGCTCCCACCAACAGCAGATTCCTCGCTTCGCTCGGAATGACAAAGTCATTCATGCGAGCTGAAAGCTCAGAGCTGATAGCTGAGAGCAGATTTTCAAAGAGCGTGAGGTTCGATACCTCACAACTGAATAGATTGGGTGTAACTTACTTTCTTCTTGCTTAATTCCGATTTCAGTTACGAATTACTTCGGCTTTTCGTCGGCGCGCAGATGTCAGCGACTTCCTTTCTCACCGCCCAATTTCTGGCGGCCGAGAGAAACTCGCTTTCAGCTCAGCTCAGTTTCTAGCTGATGGCTGAAAGCTGAGAGCTGACAGCTGCTTTCTGCACCGAGTAAATTTTATGGTCAAGCCGAACGGGCGATTAGTACTGGTAAGCTACATGCATTGCTGCACTTCCACCTCCAGCCTATCAACCAGGTAGTCTTCCTGGGCCCTTCTTATCCCTTACGGGTTGGGAGATCTCATCTTGAGGAGTGCTTCCCGCTTATATGCATTCAGCGGTTATCACAACCGAACTTCGCTACCGAGCGGTGCCATTGGCATGACAGCTCGAACACAAGAGGTTCGTCCATCCCGGTCCTCTCGTACTAAGGACAGGTCCTCTCAAATCTCCTGCGCCCACAACAGATAGGGACCGAACTGTCTCGCGACGTTCTGAACCCAGCTCACGTACCGCTTTAATAGGCGAACAGCCTAACCCTTGGAACCTTCTACAGCTCCAGGATGCGATGAGCCGACATCGAGGTGCCAAACCGGAGCGTCGATATGAACTCTTGGCTCCGATCAGCCTGTTATCCCCGGCGTACCTTTTATCCGTTGAGCGATGGCCCTTCCATGCAGAACCACCGGATCACTAAAGCCTACTTTCGTACCTGCTCGTCTTGTAGGACTCGCAGTCAACCACGCTTATGCTTTTGCACTCGTCGGCTGATTTCCAAACAGCCTGAGCGTAGCTTCGCGCGCCTCCGTTACCGTTTAGGAGGCGACCGCCCCAGTCAAACTACCCGCCTTACCATGTCCCTCTCCCGGTTCACGGGAGTAAGTTAGAACCACAGATCTCGCAGGGTGGTATCTCACCGTTGGCTCCTCCAAGCCCGAGAGCCTGGAATCAAAGCCTCCCACCTATCCTGCGCAGCAAGGGCCATAGTTCATGGTAAAGGTATAGTAAAGGTGCACGGGGTCTTTCCGTCTAGTTGCGGGCAACCGGCATCTTCACCGGCACTACAAGTTCGCCGTGTCAGTCGGCAAGACAGTCGCACTTTCGTTACGCCATTCGTGCAGGTCGGAACTTACCCGACAAGGAATTTCGCTCAACTTTGTTACGCCTTCACTCATCATCAAGTGGTTTCGGGAAAGGCACGACTTTCAGTCGTGCCGTTAGAAGCCGCCCTCGGATTCGGCTTTAGCCGCTGAGGGTCGCTCTCCTTAACTTTATCGATGACCTTGCGAAGGGAAGTGGACATTTCTGCCACTCTCTGCATGTCGCCATGCAGTTCGGACTATATCTTTTCCAACCAAACTTTTCGGTTGGAATCCGGCATATAGTCTCTGAGGATTTCAGTGAGAGGAAGCCAAACCTCCGGGGCTAAAGCCCCGTCAATTTTGCCGCCTTTACGGCACGACTGAAGTCGTGCCCTTCCACGAACCTCGCGCTTCGCGCGCCAAATTTCCTGGCGCCCTCGCAAGAGATCCGTCTCACTGACCTTTCCTGCTGATTATCTGCACCCATCGCATTGTCACTTAGCTTTCAAGTAGCGTGGGATACTCAGACCTTCCAGCATATAGCCAGATTTTACTAAGGCTAGCGAATACTAACCTTAGGACCGTTATAGTTACGGCCGCCGTTCACTGGGGCTTCAGTTCGAAGCTTCACCTTGCGGTTGACCTCTCCCTTTAACCTTCCAGCACCGGGCAGGCGTCAGCCCCTATACGTCGTTTTCGACTTTGCAGAGACCTGTGTTTTTGTTAAACAGTCGCAGTGCGCATTTCGCTGCGGCCCCCTCGAGCTATGAACTCTACCGGGGCACCCCTTCTCCCGAAGTTACGGGGTTATATTGCCGAGTTCCTTACCAACTGTTCTCACGAGCGCCTTTGGATATTCTCCTCGTCTACCTGTGTCGGTTTGAGGTACGGTTCCCTTGTGTTCTCCTTAGAGGTTTTTCTTGGCAGTGTGGAATCGGCAGCTTTCCTCCATACGGAGTACTGCTTTGCGTCTCAGTGATAACTTCCTCGCGGATTTGCCTACGAGAAACACCTTACACGCATCGACCGTTATAGCCATAGAACGGCCTGCTTATCCTACTGCGTCACCCCATCGTATAACGAAACAAGGGAGGTCCGGAATATTAACCGGATGTCCATCGGCTACGCCTTTCGGCCTCGCCTTAGGGACCGCCTGACCCTGAGCGGATTAACCTTTCTCAGGAAACCTTAGACTTTCGGCGCGGAGGGTTCCCACCTCCGTTATCGCTACTTATGCCGGCAGGGTCTCTTCTCAACCGTCCACCAGTCTTCTCAGTCTGGCTTCAAACTGTTGGGAATGCTCTCCTACCACGCACAGATGTTACTCTGTGCATTCGCTGCTTCGGTAACAAGCTTTAGCCCCGTTAAATTGTCGGCACCGGACCGCTTGACCAGTGAGCTATTACGCTTTCTTTAAAGGATGGCTGCTTCTAAGCCAACCTCCTGGCTGTCTGGGCGTTCCGACTTCCTTTCCCACTTAGCTTGTATTTTGGGACCTTAGCAGGCGATCTGGACTGTTTTCCTCTCGACGACGAAGCTTAGCCCCCGCCGTCTGACTCCCGGATTGGTTGTTCTATGGCATTCGAAGTTTGATTGGATTCTGTAAGCTGGAAAGCCCCATAGTCCATTCAGTTCTCTACCACCACGACAAATCATCCGAGGCTAGCCCTAAAGCTATTTCGGAGAGAACGAGCTATCACGGAATTTGATTAGCCTTTCACCCCTACCCTCAGCTCATCGGAGCTTTTTTCAACAAACACCCGTTCGGCCCTCCAGTGGATGTTACTCCACTTTCAGCCTGGCCAAGGGTAGATCATCCCGCTTCGCGTCTATTCCTGCCAACTGGATCGCCCTATTCGGACTCGCTTTCGCTACGGCTCGCTTTCGCTTAACCTTGCTGACAAGAATAACTAGCCGGCTCATTATGCAATAGGCACGCGGTCAGACTTTCGGCTTGCGCCGCATAGTCCTCCCACCGTTTGTAGGCACACGGTTTCAGGTACTATTTCACTCCCCTCGCTGGGGTTCTTTTCGCCTTTCCCTCACGGTACTGGTTCACTATCGGTCAGAAGCTAGTATTTAGCCTTACGGAATGGTCTCCGTAGCTTCCCGCAAAGTTTCTCGTGCTCCGCGGTACTCAGGTATCGACTTCGAGTCCAGGTCATTTTCATCTACGTGGCTATCACACTCTATGGCCCCTCTTTCCAGAGGGCTTCGACTAATGACTGGATTGGTAACTCTACTGTTGTCGACCCTACAACCCCGGTAGAACCCGAAGGTCTTACCGGTTTAGGCTGTTCCGATTTCGCTCGCCACTACTCTCGGAATCGAGGTTTCTTTCTTTTCCTCCTGGTACTGAGATGGTTCACTTCCCAGGGTTCGCTCGTGCGTGACTATGGATTCATCACGCCGTACGGAGGGTTTACCTCCGTGGGTTTCCCCATTCGGAAATCCCCGGATCAAAGCCTGCTTGCGGCTCCCCGAGGCTTATCGCAGCTTGCCACGTCCTTCTTCGCCTGCTTCTGCCAAGGCATCCACCATGCGCCCTTAGTAGCTTGACCACAAAATTTACTCAGCACACGGCAACTCTGTTTCAATCTCATCCCCATTGTCATCCCGAGCGAAGCATGATTTCTCGCTAAGCGAGAAAGCACGCGAAGTCGAGGGACCTTGGGTTTGATTTCGATTCAAGCCACCACACGCCGCTTAAATTCTATGGGCCTTTGATTCCTGCTCCTCGCACGCTTGCTTCAGTTCCAACGCTTCCGAGTCTTGCCTGTCTCAGGGACAGCCCCGAGATCTTGAAACTGGAAACTCTGAAACCTCATGCTACGTACACCAGCAGGCATATCAGGCACTCATAAAAATTTACAACGCCTTGTAATTTGCCCAATCTATTCAGTTGTCAAATATCGTCCTCGTGATAGAAGCTGCTGGCTCTCAGCTTCTAGCTATTAGCTAGAAACCAGAATCAACAACCCTTCACTCACCCCGCCTCAGCGGGTATGGGTCTTACTAATCCCAGAGTGTGCAAACTCCAGAATTCCTCCAACCCAATGTTCGACGCCAATTTCATTGACGCCCAACATCAGGTTGCGACCTCTCGCCTCTCAGCCTTTAGCTCTCAGCAAACCGCTCTCACTCTGATAGCTGATAGCTGATAGCTGACGGCTGAACTTGGTGGAGCTGACCGGGATCGAACCGGTGGCCTCCTGGTTGCAAACCAGGCGCTCTCCCAGCTGAGCTACAGCCCCAACCGCAAAGTTTCAACGTCTCAAAGTTTCGAAGGTTTCAACGAAACACCTTGAAACTTTGAAACCCTGCGACTTTGAAACCTTGATTCTGGTGGGCCTGGATAGACTTGAACTATCGACCTCACCCTTATCAGGGGTGCGCTCTAGCCACCTGAGCTACAGGCCCGGTCCGACCGAAAGTCCTGAGCCCAGTATAACTCCCTAGTGTCATCCCGAGCGGAGCGAGGGATCTGGGTTTCTGCCTGCGCCGGCACAAACCGAGATTCCTCGCTGCGCTCGGAATGACAGAGGAAAAATTTTTCGAGGACAAGGTTGAACGTGCGCCCCAGCTAAGCCGGAGCTGACCATCATGCGAACGGAAACGAGAAAGAGAGGTCCGAAACGAGGCTCCCGCCTTTCCTCCCAGGTTATGTGAGGAAGGGCAGGGTACATGGCAACATCCCACGCGTGTTTAAACTCCATGTGTTTCGCAGATCGAAGTCTTTTCAGAAATCAATCAGCGAAACGGAGTCGCGTGAGTGCCATGACGTTCTCTCTTAGAAAGGAGGTGATCCAGCCGCAGGTTCTCCTACGGCTACCTTGTTACGACTTCACCCCAATCATGAGCTGTACCTTGGATGGCTGCCTCCTTGCGGTTAGCACACCAGCTTCTAGTACGGCCCACTTTCGTGATGTGACGGGCGGTGTGTACAAGGCCCGGGAACGTATTCACCGCGGCGTTCTGATCCGCGATTACTAGCGATTCCAGCTTCATGGAGTCGAGTTGCAGACTCCAATCCGAACTGAGGCCGGCTTTTTCCGATTAGCTCCCCCTCACGGGTTTGCGACGGTTTGTACCGGCCATTGTAGCACGTGTGTAGCCCTGGACATAAAGGCCATGAGGACTTGACGTCATCCCCACCTTCCTCCTGGTTATCCCAGGCAGTTTCACTAGAGTGCCCGGCTTGACCCGATGGCAACTAGGGATAAGGGTTGCGCTCGTTGCGGGACTTAACCCAACATCTCACGACACGAGCTGACGACAGCCATGCAGCACCTCCGCAGCAGCCTTTTAAGGGGAAGGGATATTTCTACCCCGGTCCACTGCGCTTCGAGCCCAGGTAAGGTTCTTCGCGTTGCGTCGAATTGAACCACATGCTCCACCGCTTGTGCGGGCCCCCGTCAATTCCTTTGAGTTTCAGCCTTGCGACCGTACTCCCCAGGCGGATTGCTTATCGCGTTAGCTGCGGCACAGCAGGATTGGGTACCTGCTACACCAAGCAATCATCGTTTAGGGCTAGGACTACCAGGGTATCTAATCCTGTTTGCTCCCCTAGCTTTCGCGCCTCAGCGTCAGTTATGGTCCAGTGCGCCGCTTTCGCCACAGGTGTTCCTCCCGATATCTACGCATTTCACCGCTACACCGGGAATTCCACGCACCTCTCCCATACTCCAGCACCACAGTTTCGCCTGCAGGCCCTAGGTTAAGCCTAGGGATTTCACAGGTGACTTGTGGCACCGCCTACGCGCCCTTTACGCCCAATAATTCCGAACAACGCTCGCACCCTCTGTATTACCGCGGCTGCTGGCACAGAGTTAGCCGGTGCTTCTTCCACCAGTACCGTCATTATCGTCTTGGTCGAAAGGAGTTTACGCCCCAAGGGGCTTCATCCTCCACGCGGCGTTGCTGCGTCAGGGTTTCCCCCATTGCGCAAAATTCCCCACTGCTGCCTCCCGTAGGAGTCTGGACCGTGTTTCAGTTCCAGTGTGTCCGTGCGCCCTCTCAGGCCGGATACCGATCTTCGCCTTGGTGGGCCGTTACCCCGCCAACTAGCTAATCAGCCGCGACCCCCTCTTCCAGCGCATTGCTGCTTTGATCTTGCGATGTTATGCGGTATTAGCATCGGTTTCCCGATGTTATCCCCCACTCGAAGGTAGGTTAGTCACGTGTTACTCACCCGGTCGCCACTTTACTCATGGATTGCTCCACTTTCTCGTTCGACTTGCATGTGTTAGGCACGCCGCCAGCGTTGATTCTGAGCCAGGATCAAACTCTCGTTTGAAACCTAGTTCGCCTACCGACGGGTAGAAGGTAGGCTGCCAACTCCATCCGCTCGAAAGGGATGTGTTGGCGACCACTAGCGCCTCCGCTAAGAGGCACAGCAGTCTATCTTGTGAGATCGTTTCGGACTAATGCCCGAATCCGTTCTCTCACGACTGGCACGTTCAACCGAGTTGTCAAAGACCGAATCGCCTTCCGCCTGAGCGGCGCGCCTTCAGTTCTAGACGGACTCGCTTTTTTTGGGCGAACCCAACAAGAGCGAATCCGGCTGTCCTCGAAACCTTTTAAACATATCGTTCGCGCTAGACCCTGTCAACGCCCGCATCCCACAGCATTTCCACGCGATTTCCACATTGGGAAAGTGCCGGGATTGAATGCGGCATTCGGGGAGCACGTTTCAAAGTTTCGCAGGTTTCAGAGTCTCAAGGTTTTTCAAACCTTGAAACCTTTGCCACTTTGGAACTTTGCGGCTCGTTTACAACGCGCAACGATATTGCCTTCCGCTCTGGATTTACAAAGACGCCGAAATATTCGGCGCACGCCGAAGCGGAAGACAGAAAATTGAGAAAAGATCCTAGTTGGAGGTCCTTGCTTTGAAGGTACCCTTCAGAAACCTACAAGACGTTTCCGAATCAAGTCCCGTGGCCGGGACGATTAAGAGCTCAACACTCTTTTGTAAATTAGATGCCGGGCGGACACGAGAGATTCAACAAATACGACCGGCTGCCACACTTCTGCTCTCGGTGAATTGTTTATACAGACGAATGAGAAAAATTGCAAGCATGAATTTGAAAAATGATTAAGTTTACCGGTTTGGTTCTGCCGAGCTCGCGAAATCCGGGTGCAGTGTGACATCCGTCACAGCATTTCGGGCCTAAAAGCGCAGAAGATAATCGACATTCACGGGGCGCCAATACGAATCGTCCTTGTCCGATGGCGGACGTCTTGAAGAGGTTCCAAAGAAGCCGCGAAGCGGCGAAAGAACGCAGCCCACGGCGTAAGCCGTGGGTGAGCTGATGAACAAACACTGTCAGCCCCGGAGGGGCGAAAGAAAAATGTCCCACACATCCGGCAACATTCTGCTTCATTTTATCTTCTCCACACAGGGTCGGCGTCCGCTGATCAAGCCCGGTTTCCGCGTGGATCTGTTCGCGTATCTCGGAGGGATCGTCCGCGAAATGAACGGAACTGCGCTGATCGTCAATGGCACCGCAGACCACGTTCACATGCTCGCGAGGCTACGTCCAGTTCATTCGGCCGCAGAAGTCGTGCGCATCATGAAGGCCAACTCATCGCGCTGGGTGCACGAAAAATGGGGCCACGAATTCGGATGGCAGACTGGATATGGCGTATTCAGCGTGAGCGAATCGAATGGCGAGGCGGTTAAGAAATATATTGCCGAGCAGGAAGAACATCATCAGAAGCACTCGTTTCAGGAGGAGTTTGTCGCGTTCCTCAAGAAAAACAATGTGGCCTACGATGAGCGATACATCTGGGACTAGCTCGCTTTCGCCCCGCCGGGACGCCCTCTTTCGCCCACCCAGGGCTTGCCCCGTGGGCTGTAATCTTTCGCCGCTTCGCAGCTAGCTTCAGCTGAGTCCTCCGGCCGTAGTCGTTTGAAGGCTCGTGTTTACACTTCCGCGGCAGATGTGTCGCCCTTATGCCCCGACGGGATTGGACTCGCGAAGAACTGCTCGTCGCCTTCAACCTCTACTGCAAAATCGCGTTCGGCCAGATACACATTCGCAATCGTCTGATCATCGACCTAGCCGAAGCCATCAGGCGCACGCCGTCGGTCTGGAACGAGTTCAATCACAACTGGGAGGCATTGGCATTTGAGAGCGAGCGACCTCTGCGGAACATGACCGGGGACAGCTCCAGCGCAGTCGATGAGGCAACGGAATTCCCGAGGGTCGGATTCGTGAAACACTCGTTCGGACTAGAATCAATCAGAGCTTCTTCCGCGCTTCTGTTCTGGCCGCTTATGGGATGCGGTGTTGCATCACAGGGCTCTCCATCCCGCACGGTCGATCGATCGGCGAGTTCGTGACCGAGGTTGAAAAAGAGGCGGAAAGAGGGTGGCGTGAGTTCGATCCGCGAGACAGATTATCCGGAGACTGTCGGTGAGGCTGGGAGCTCCAACCGACGGGCGATAGATTTGGGATTGGTTTCTTTCGCCCCTTCGGGGCTCGTTAAGGTTTTCCCGCCAACCACCCACGGCTTGCGCCGTGGGCTGTAATCTTTCGCCGCTTCGCGGCTGGTCTAACCAGTCTTCCTGCGACCGTGGTCTATTCACGCCGATGGGGTCGGGGACATTTGTTGTGTGTTGGTGGCACGACTGAGGTCGTGCTCTTCCTATTCCCACACGGCTGACGCCATGCTCCGATGGATCGAGCTGACACGGCGCTGAAGCGCCGCTCTTACACGTGGCGTTGGGGAATCGGGGCCGAGGCGTGTACAGTTTAATGACATCCTTTACACATTGTTCCGACACATCCCCTTACACATTTGGGATGGAACAAAATGTAAACCATGTCTCCGAACCATGTCCCGGAACTTGACGGCTCCCCGCTGTCCAGCCGACTCCACGAGTCGGCAGTGCCCCACCACAAATCCAGATATCATTGACCGAGGCCCATCAAACGACCGAGGCCCAATCAAACCAACTTGACCCAACCCACCTACAACTCGTCCACCACCGCCGCCCTGCCCACCATCGCCATCGTCGGCCGCCCCAACGTTGGCAAGTCCACGCTCTTCAATCGCATCGTCGGATCCCGCCGCGCCATCGTCGGCGACGAACCCGGCATCACTCGCGACCGCCTCTACGGAGACGCCGAGTGGGAAGGCCGTCACCTCCGCATCGTCGACACCGGCGGCATTCTCCCCGAAGAAAAAGATCTCATCCCCTCCGAGATTTATCGCCAGGCCCGCGTCGCGCTCAACGAAGCCGCCGCCATCGTCATGGTCATCGACGGACGCACCGAACTTGCCGCTCCCGATCTCGAGCTGGTTCGCCTGCTCCGCAAAGCCAACCGCCCGCTCTTCCTCGCCGTCAACAAAGTCGACAGCGAAAAGCAATCCTCGCTGATCGACGACTTCCATCGGCTCGGCATCCAGAAAATGTTCCCCATCTCCGCCGAGCACGGCCGCGGCGTCGACGATCTCCTCGACGCAGTCATAGAAAGCCTGCCCGACAAGCCGACAGAATCAACCGAGCAGGAAACAGATAACGACCAGCGACCAACGGCCAACGACGGTTCGCAATCGGCCAAAGACAATTCCCAGGCCGCCGACGAATCTCCCACCGAAGAACCCGCCCACGAAGTAAAAGTAGCCATCATCGGCCACCCCAATGTCGGCAAATCCACGCTGATCAATTGCCTCACGTCCTCCGACCGCGCCATCGTCTCGCCCATTCCCGGCACCACTCGCGATGCCGTCGACGAAGTCATCGAGCACAACGGACGCAGCTTCCGCTTCATCGACACCGCCGGAATTCGCCGCAAAGGCAAGACTCACCTCATGGCGGAAAAACTTTCCGTCGTCATGGCGCGCAAGCATCTCGAAGCGGCCGACATCGCGCTGCTCGTCATCGATGCCACCGAAGGCGTCAGCCAGCTCGACGCCTCCATCGCCGGATACGCCCACGAGAGCGGCCGCTCCACCATCATCGTCGTCAATAAATGGGATTTAATGATCAGCGGAAAAGAAAAATCTGGCCGCGCCACCAAGGCCGAGCGCATGCGCGAAACCAAACGCCCCGGCGATCGCGACGCCTACGAACAGCGCCTGCGTTACGAACTGAAATTTCTCAACTACGCGCCCATCGTTTTCATCTCCGCCCAGAGCGGCAAAGGCACCGAAAAAATCTTCCCGCTCCTCGAAGAAGTCGCCACCGAGCGCCGCAAGCGCGTCACCACTTCGCAAATGAATCGCTTCATCGAGCGCGTCGACTTCGAACGCGCCTCCGTCCCCATGCGCCAGCGCGTCAAAATCCTCTACATGACGCAAGCCGCGGTCGCCCCGCCCACTTTCGTCCTCTTCACCAACCGTGCCGTGAAGCTCCACTTCTCCTACCAGCGCTTCCTGGAAAACCAAATCCGCGAAGCCTTCGGCTTCGTAGGCACCCCCATCTGGATCAAAAACCGCGCCAGAAATTCGTAAGACTCACGTAGCGACAGCCGCCTCGGCTGTCCGCCGGGTGCAGCCCGGCCTTACTCTGTGCCCTCGGTGCCCTCTGTGGTTTAAATCAGTTCCGCTCCTCGCTCATCAGCCCAATCCGCTCCACCCCCGCCGCGTGTGCCAGATCAATCACATCCGCCACATAAACAAAATCCACATCCGCATCTCCACGCACGAACGCCACTTTCTCCGCCCGCTTTAAATAAATCTGCGCCAGCCGCGCCTCCAGATTTTCCCAGCGCACGTCTTCTTGATTAATCCTCACGCTGGGCAGCGAATCCTTCGCCGTCCACACCACCTGAATCACCACCGTCCGCTCAACCTCCGGCTGCGACGCCGAATCTTTCGCCGGCTGCGGAATCTGCACCTTCTCCCCGTATTCCGGATCCATCGCCACCACCAGCATGAACATGATGATCAGCGTCAACAGCACGTCGATCAGCGGCGTCACATTAATCTGCGGCCGAGACGCACCTCCGCCTGCAAGTGAGAATGCCATGGATGCTTGCTCCTCTCGGCACGCGCGTGTCCTGCAACATCAGACACCTCGGCGTGTTGGGGAGTTCCTGCATCCGGCTTGCGATTTCTATGCGGCGACAGCCGCCTCAGCTGTCAAGCTTTTGATCTTGAATTTGTATGTGCAAGTGTATGTGGGGACATCCCCCCCCTGTCCGCCCGGCGCAGCCCGGCCTTCTTTCACTATCCCACCCGCTGTAGAATGGAGTCGACTAAAAACCGGAGGGAACCTCATGAAAACCGCAATCTGTCTTTTCCTGCTCTGCACAGCCGCCGCCGTGTTCGCGCAAGAAAAAAATCCGGTCACATCCGTGGCCCGCGAAATCCTGCCGCGCCAGCAAAAAAATCTGGTGGCTGCCGCCGAAGCGATGCCCGCCGACAAATTCAGCTACAAACCTACCGAACAGCAGATGACCTTCGGCCACCTCGTCCTGCACATCATCGGCTCCAACAATCACCTGTGCTCAACCATCGGCGACGTGCCCGAGGTCAAGCCGTCCGTGCCCCTGAAGGAATCCGATGAAAAAGATAAGTTGGTTGCCGGCTTAAAGGCGAGCTTCGAATTCTGCTCCACCGCCCTCGCCAAAGTTGACGACTCCAAGCTCGGCGACGAAGTCGAATTATTCGGCGGACGCAAAGGCCCCCGCGCCTTCGCCCTCATCGCCCTCACCAACGACTGGGCCGACCACTACAGCTCCGCCGCCATGTACCTCCGCCTGAACAATCTTCTGCCTCCCACAGCCCAACCCAAGAAATAATTCGTGCGATCGGCCGGAGCCGACAGCTGTGTAACGTTTGGTAGTTTGTAGCGTGGAAACGCTTGGCAGTTTGTAGAGTGGAGTGGGTCAGCCGCGAAGGCGGCGCCAGAATGCAGCCCACGGCGCAAGCCGTGGGCGTGAGGCAGAACTGGAGTCAAGCCCCAGCGGGGCGAAAGAACATACCGCAAACCGGTCCATTGAGATTGGCACCGGTAATCCTGGCCGCGGGAATCCCTACTTAATCTGTACCAACTCCTCCGCGTGCCCTTCCACCGCCGTCGCCACCCGCTGCGGCCCTCGCCACGAATCGAAAATCGAAACCTGATGCACGCACGACACCGTGCAATGCGGCGCGCATCCCTTCTCCGTCAAATATTCCCGCCGCAAATCTTCTCGCGTATACGTCGCCAGCGGCACGCCCGGATACCCGCGCTGCTGCGAGCAATAATGCACCAGCCCGTTTTCGCAAATATACAAATACCGTCCGCCCGCCCGGCAGCGCCAGTCGTTCGGCTGCCCCTTCGCAATGTTGTCCTGAAATGCATGGATGCGCGTGAAGCTGCTTTTCTCCAGCGCCTGCATCTCGTGATAAATCCGCCGCTCTTCATCCCCCAGCGGCTGCAACTGCCCGCTGCCGTCGTGAATAATTCCAATCGTCGACGTGAACCCCAACTCGATCGCCCGCTTCCCAATCACCAGCGCGTCCTGCGGATGCGGAATCCCGCCGCCCACCACCGAATTAATATTCACGTGAAACTCGGCATGCTCCGCCAGCAACTGCAATTTCTTGTCGAGCACCTTCAGACTCTTCTTCGACACTTCGTCGGGATTCACGTTGTCGATCGAAATCTGCAGCCACTCCAACCCGGCGCGGTTCAGCCGCCGAATCCGGTCGGCCACCAGCAGATATCCATTCGTAATCAGCCCCGCGATCATCCCGTTCGCGCGAATCCGCCGGATCACATCATCCAGTTCAGGATGCATCAACGGCTCCCCGCCCGAAATCGTCACCACCGCCGTCCCCAACTCCCCGAGTTTGTCGATCCGCCGGTACATCTCCTCGATCGCCACCGGCTTCGAGAAGTCGTCGTACTCATTGCAGTACGTACACGCCAGGTTGCAGCGCCGCATCGGAATAATGTGCGCCAGCAGCGGATGGTCAGTCGAAGCCAGCGCCCGGATCGCCATATTCGCCCCACGCAGGTTCCGGTGCAGACCTTTAGCCCGTCGTCGCAGCTGAGTAGTAAAAGATGCCATGAGAATTGGTTACTTCTATTACACCACACCTATCCGCGCAGCGACAGCCGCCTCGGCTGTCCAGCTTTTGAAGTTGCTTATGTAACAACAGCCGCCCCGGGCAGTCCGCCGATAATCTTCGTCGCGGCGGCGGCTGCTCTCCCCTCCGCATTCCCCCCAAAAGCATTACACTATTAAGTTGCATCCCGCGCTCCCACGTCTCTAGCGCGCCAGTCATTCCCAGAGGAAGGCAATCATGTCTGTGAACAGTTTCAATTCCCGCTCTACTCTCAAAGTCGGCAGCAAAGAATACGAAATCTACCGCCTCGACGCTCTCGATAAGCAGGGAATCTCCACCAAACATCTGCCGTTCTCCCTGCGCATCCTGCTCGAAAACTTGCTCCGCACCGAAGACGGCCGCAACGTCACCAAAGAAGAAGTCCGCGCTCTCGCCCGCTGGAACAGCAAATCGAAGCCCGACAAAGAAATCGCCTTCACTCCCAGCCGCGTCCTGCTGCAGGATTTCACCGGCGTCCCCTGCGTCGTCGATCTCGCCGCCATGCGCGACGCCATGCAGACTCTCGGCGGCGATCCCGCCCTCATCAATCCTCTGCAGCCCGTCGAACTGGTCATCGACCACTCCGTCCAGGTCGACGAATTCGGCACGCCCAATGCGTTCGAAATGAACGCCCTGCTCGAATTCCAGCGCAACAAGGAGCGTTACTCCTTCCTTCGCTGGGGCCAAACCGGATTCCGCAATCTCGCCATCGTTCCCCCCGACACCGGCATCGTCCACCAGGTCAACCTCGAATATCTCGCCCGCGTAGTCTTCGTCCACGAATCCGCCGGCAAGCGCACCGCCTACCCCGACACCCTCGTCGGCACCGACAGTCACACCACCATGGTGAATGGCTTGGGCGTCTTGGGTTGGGGCGTGGGCGGAATTGAAGCTGAGGCCGCGATGCTGGGACAGCCCGTCTCCATGCTGATTCCGCTGGTGGTCGGCGTGAAGCTCACCGGCCGCTTGCGCGAGGGAGCGACCGCTACCGACTTGGTTCTGACCGTTACCGAGATGTTGCGCAAGCACGGAGTGGTCGGCAAATTTGTCGAATACTTCGGCCCGGGCCTGCACGATCTCTCGCTGGCCGATCGCGCCACCATTGCCAATATGTCTCCCGAGTACGGCGCGACTTGCGGAATTTTTCCGATCGACAAAGAAACTCTGAAGTATCTGCGGCTGACCGGACGCTCGGAAGAACAGATTGCTCTGGTTGAAGCCTACAGCCGCGAGCAGGGCCTGTTCCACGACGAGAAGACTGCCGAGGCGGAATACTCCGAATTGCTCGCGCTCGATCTCGCCACCGTCGAACCCAGCCTGGCGGGACCGAAGCGTCCGCAGGATCGCGTCGTGCTTTCGCAGGCTGGAGAATCGTTTCAAAAAGCTCTGCCCTCGCTGCTCAAGCCGAAAACTGCGGCGAAGACTGCGGCAGCGTCCGCCAGTTGCCGCTCCGCAACAACGCGAACGTGGGAGCAGGAAGGCGGAAATCCCGCCGCCATCGGCGTGGAAGATCCCAACGTTCACGAGCATGTTCCCGCATCGGTGAAAGATTCGCTGAAGCACGGCAGCGTCGTCATCGCCGCCATCACTTCGTGCACCAACACTTCGAATCCTTCGGTGCTGATCGCCGCCGGACTGCTCGCCAAAAAAGCCGTCGAGAAGGGCCTCTCGGTTCCGGCGTGGGTGAAGACTTCTCTCGCCCCGGGCTCGAAAGTCGTGACCGACTATCTCGCGAAGGCAGGACTCACGCCTTATCTCGAGAAGCTGAAGTTCCATCTCGTCGGCTACGGCTGCACCACCTGCATCGGCAACTCCGGCCCGCTGCCCACCGAAGTTTCGCAGGCCATCGACGACAAAGAACTGGTGGTCGCGTCGGTGCTTTCCGGAAATCGCAACTTCGAGGGCCGCATCAACTCCGAAGTGCGCGCCAACTACCTGATGTCGCCGCCGCTGGTGGTGGCCTTCGCGCTCGCCGGCCGCATCGACATCGACTTGCGCAAAGACGCGATCGGCAAAGGCCGCGACGGCCAGCCGGTATATCTGGCCGACATCTGGCCATCGCAGCGCGAAATCGAAGAAAGCATGCAGCATTCCATCACCTCGGAAATGTTTTCCGAAGTCCTACGCCGACGTGTTTCAGGGCGACGAACGCTGGCGCGGCCTCTCCGTGCCCAAGGGCCAGACCTATTCGTGGGAACAAGATTCCACCTACATCCGCCGCGCTCCCTACTTCGACGACATGTCGGTGAAGCCCGCGCCTGTCACCGACATCAAGAAGGCGCGCGTGCTGGCCGTGCTCGGCGACAGCGTCACCACCGACCACATCTCCCCCGCCGGATCGATCAAGAAAGACAGCCCCGCCGGAAAATATCTGCAGGAGCACGGCGTGAAGCCCGCGGACTTCAACTCCTACGGTTCGCGCCGCGGCAATCACGAAGTGATGGTGCGCGGCACCTTCGCCAACGTGCGCCTGCGCAACAAACTGGTCGCAACCGAAGGCGGATTCACCCGCCACCTGCCGACGCAACACCGAGATGTCGATCTTCGACGCCTCGGAAAAATATCGCGAGGCCGGCACGCCGCTCGTCATTCTCGCCGGAAAAGAATACGGCTCCGGTTCATCGCGCGACTGGGCCGCCAAAGGTCCGGCGCTGCTGGGCGTGCGCGCCGTGATCGCCGAAAGCTACGAACGCATTCATCGCTCGAACCTGGTGGGCATGGGCATCCTGCCGCTGCAGTTCGCCGCAGGCCAGAACGCCGAATCGCTCAAACTGACCGGAGAAGAAGTATTCGAAATCACCGGCATCCGCGACCTGGTCGAACACTTCGCCGCCGGCCGCACCGTCAAAGTTCGCGCCACCGCAAAGGGCAAAGACCCGGTAGAGTTCGAAGCGCTAGTCCGCATCGACACGCCGCAGGAAGCGCTCTACTACGCCAACGGCGGCATTCTGCAGTATGTGCTGCGGCAGTTGCTGGCGACGAAGCCGCAGCCGGTGGGAGTGTAGACAGCGCCGCGACACTCTTGTCATCCCGACCGGAGCCGGAGCGAAAGCGACGGCGTAGCGGAGGGACCTTGGGTTTGGTTCAACGGCACAAGTCAAAATCCCCACCCTGTCGCAAAAAACGCGACAAGGATGGGGCAACCGGCAAGCCTCACCAACACTTCACATCTCGTCCCCCGAAAACACGAAAGGCGCGACCGGTGGGCCGCGCCTCGCTGAACTTTTGTCTATATATCCAGAATAGCAAATTGCCCGGGGGCAACCGGCAAAAAATCCAACTTTATATTTGGCGTGCTTGCAGAGAGTTAGGCGAGTTCGAGCGGTTTTGCCCTCTTGACAAGATTTGGACGAAATCGAAAAAAGGGCGCTCCCGAGGGAGCGCCCGTGATTGCGTAGCGTAGTTTGCGGTTAGGGGAATTGAACCGCGGGCAGTACGGGTGTTCCCTCGATGCGAACGGCCTGCAGGGCGCTGGGATCGATTTGCAGAGCCTGGAGGATGGTAGGAGCCACCTGAGCCGTGCCCACGGCGGCTTTCACCGTCGCGGCTTGGAATCCGGTGTGGGCGAGCAGCAGAATGACGTTGGTGTCGTCATGCGCGAACCCGCCGTGCTCCTCCTGTTTCGCGTGGCTGCCGGAGTAGGTGACGCCGACATTCGGGGTCACGATGATGTCCGGCGTGCGCGGATCGACGGTTGGGTCGTTGTAGTTGAGTGGCAAGCGACGGACCGTAGAAGATCTGGCCAAGCCCGATTCCGGTGGCGGAAGCATTATCTTCGAGGATCTCGACGCTGGCGTCGGTATCGCGAGGAGTTCTTCAGCCAGAGCAGCGAGACGTCATCTTCCGTCGGCCCGATGCCGGTCGGGTTGTTGGTGGATTCCGAGTACGGAATGTAGCCGGCGTTGGAGAGCAGGGTTGCCGGCGACGTGCCGTTGCTGCGTCTGCGCCGACGTAACGGGCGGGATCGATGGGCGACTGGCCGTGCTTGGCAGTGATCACGATCAGGGTCGAATCGTAAAGTCCCTGCGTCCTTCAGCTCATTGACGAATGCCGCGATCGAGGCGTCGACGAACTTGAATTCGTCGAGCAGCGCGGCGCTGGGCGTGCCCGCGGCATCCAGATATCCGCCAGTGGTGCTGTTGCTGGCTTCAATCAGCTTCTGGCCCACGCTGACCGCCTGGAAGTTCATGCCGAAGATGGTGGGAACCTGGGTCGTTTTGGTGCCGAGGTGATTCTTGCCGTCGATCTCGTTCAGGATCGCGTTGACCTTCAGCGTGTCGTAGCACTGAATGTTCTGGAAGCTGTTGGTCCAGGCGGTCAGATCCGAGCTCGGATCGCGAACGGTGGCGCAGGAAATGCCGGTCGGCGTGGTGACGCCGGGAAGGCCGATCACGTTGGAGTTGATTTCAGGCGCGTAGAAGTCGTCGAGCGCCGCCGGGCCGATGCCGGAGGCGACCGAGGAGTAGGCCGGGTGCTTGTCGGACCATGCCGCGTATCCGCCAGCCTGCGTGAATGACGCTGAAGATGCTGTTGGCGCGGACGAATTGCCACGGGATAGACGGGCGCGCAGCCGTTGGCTGGGTCGCGGGGCAGTCTCTGGGGATCGATGGAGGCGATGCCGCCGTCGGTGAGCGACGCGCCGGGAGCGCCGCCGTTCACCTTGGTCTGGTCGATGTCGATGCCTTCTTCATACTCGGTGGTAGTGCCGGTCGGCGCCGCACCGGCGGTGCAGGGGCCGGCCGCATTTCCGTTGCCGGTCGTCTTCGCGGGCCGTCGAGAATTCCGGGAATAGGCGACGTCGTAGTAGACGCCGGTCAGCGCCGGGCTTCCGCCGGTGACGATGGCGGTCAGGCCGGGGAAGGAGTCAGAAGGTTTCGAGGTGCTGGCGGCGACGTAGTTGACGCCGGTCTTGCCCAGGGCAGCAATCGCCGGGCAATAGGGCTCGCCGTTGTTGACGGTGCTGATGCCATTGGCGCAGTTCGCGAAATCAACAGCGTGCATGCCGTCGACGCTGATCAGGAGAACTCGTGTGATGTGGTTTTCGTTGTAGGAGGAACTGTTCTGGGCAAGCGCAAGGCCCACGGAAAGAGCCGCCGCGAGGGAAAGGAAAGCAAGTTTTTTCATTGTGACCTCGCGGAGATGCTAGGGAGAGTCTGTGAATGGCAGGTTACGGGAAGTTGAACTGTTCGTGAAAACGGACGCGGTCCCTCATTCGAAGTGCTTAAGACCGAGCCAGCAGCCTGGGTTCCGAGGGCAGCTTCGGTCAGTTTATCTGGGGATTCGGGTGAACGTCGCCAGTGGTTTCCGAAGATTCCGCGGCATTTTCGGACGGTTTGGCAGAACCGGCTTCGAGGATTTCAGGAGGCGGGGTTGCGGTAGGAACCGGAATATCTGCTGAAAGTGCGGTCTCAGGTGCGGGCGCGGGAGGCGAAGCCAAGAGGACTTCCTGCACTGTGGAAATCAGCAGCCGGGTATCGGTTTTGGAGATGACTTTCCGCACACCGACTTTTTGAGCCTCTATTTCCACTTGGGGAGACCAGTGCATGGTATGCATGATCATGGGGATGGCAGGAAAGAGTTGAGAAAGTTGCCGGGCAGCTTTGAGGCCATCCATCACGGGCATGACGAGATCGAGAATGATGAGGTTGGGCTTCAGTTCTTGAGCCTTGGCGATGGCTTCCTGACCATCCACGGCCTCGATGACTTCCCAGTTTCCGGCGGTCAGAAGGACGCTGCGCAGTGCGGTCCGAACCGCCGGATTGTCCTCGGCAATCAATATTCGCGTGGACATTGAGATGGAAGAGCAGAACCAGACGGGTGGCACCGAGCAGTCACACTATTCCGCAATGTTTGATGCCATACGAAAGTACCATGAAATACTCTCCCACCAATACAGCAAACTTGGTAGAGACCATACCGTGCGGCGGCGGATGGTTTTCAGATATTCGATGAGATTTTCAGATATTCGATGAGAAGTGAGGGAGCGGGTGCGGCATCTAACGATTTGTTAACAACTCGTTAAGACCGTCAACGCGGAGGACGCTGTGCGCAAAGCAACGAATGTAGTTGCCAACCGGGCCCCTCAAGTGCAAGCCGGAGAGCGGACGAATCCGGCAGGCAAGCCAATTTCGAATGCCATTCTTCTGGCGCTTCCAGAAACAGAATTTAACGCCCTCAGGCCGCATCTTCAGTTCGTACCATTGCCGCAGCGCTTCAGGCTGCACGAGGCAAACCAAAAGCTGGAAGAGGTTTACTTCTTGAATCAGGGCATGGTTTCGCTGGTGTTCACAACCCAAAAAGAGGAAAGCGTGGAAGTAGGGGTGGTTGGGAATGAAGGCTTCACGCCCATCCCGGTGGCCGCGGGCTTGCGACGCAGCCCGCATCGCGCGGTCATGCAAATTGGAGGAGAAGGATTCAAGGTGAGCGTCGAACACTTGGAAGAGGTGCTGCTATCGAGCCCGAAGTTGCATGGCGGGCTCAACCGATACGCGGCGATTCACGGGTTGCAAGTGGCGCAGACGGCGGGATGCAACCGGCTGCACGACATTGAACAGCGGCTGTCGCGCTGGCTGCTGCTGACGCAGGACCGCGTGGGGTCGGGGCTGCTGCGCATCACGCACGATTTTCTGGCGATGATGCTGGGGACGGATCGTCCGAGCGTGAGCCTGGCGGCCGGCGGGCTGCAAAAAAGAAAGATCATTGAATATAACCGCGGGTCGGTGAGGATTTTGAATCGGAAAAAACTGGAAGGCTCCGCGTGTGAGTGTTACGGAATTATTCAGCAGTTTAATGGCGGAGCTGGCGCTGCGTTAGGAACTTTCTAAGGATGACTGTGTGGAGCGGGCACTCCTGCCCGCTTGCCTGCAGCGGCGAAAAGCAGCGGGCAAGAGTGCCCGCTCCACACCAACCGCTCCACACGGTTTTAGAATTCGACGTGGGCGCGGAATGAGGGGACCAGGACTGGCCCGCGGTCGCGGTTGTAGCCGGGATTGTTGATGTGCTGCAGGCCCGGAGCCAGGTAAATTCCGCGCCACACGTGGACGGTGTAGTAGGTCTCAAGAATATTTTCGCGGCCGTAGTTCAGATGGCCGTCGCCGAGCAGAAATCCTAAGCCTCCGGCGGCGAGATAGTTCTGGTGATCTTTCTTGATGGCGTTGCTCACGAACGCGATGCCGGCGCGATCCTGCTTGCGATGCCACCATGCGCCGTTCGCTCCCACGCCTTCGGCGAAAGTTTGATCGACTTCGGTGTAGGCGAAGGATTCGGTCTTGCCGTTGTCCCATCCGAAGCGGGCGAAGGCGGTGAGGTAGTGAGTCAGATTCTGCTCGAGGTTGATGCCGAATCCGTACTTGCGCGTGATGTGCCAGGGATGTGCGGTGATGTCGGGCGTGACGTGTTCGTCCGCGGCTTGGATGACCTGATCGCGATAGATGCCCATGTTGGCGGAGTTGGTGTAGGCCGAGCAGGCGGACGACGCCCGCTTTCTTCGGGATCACTCCGTGGCGAAGTTCGTATTCGAAATTTTCCGCGTGGACCTGCCACGGCTTCCAGACCAGATCGATTCCGTTGGCGACCTTGGGCATGAGAGCTTCGGCGAAACGGAATCCCCAGTTGCGATCTTCGTAGTCGGCGGTGAACCCGACGGTGTAGCCGCGAGTGTCGGCGGCGTAGTCGTAGGCGCCGTTGTTGTCGATGGTCCAGTTGAGGAATTGGAAGTGGGTGTCGGAGCCGACGGAATTCATGTCGAAGAAATCGGGCATGCTGAACTTGCCGAAGCGGAGTTCGAGGCGGCGGCGCGGAAGTTCGTCGAACAGCGAGAAGGAAGTTGCGCTGGTTCTCGACTTTGTCGTTGCTGAGCGCGAAGACTTTGTGGATCATGCCGCGGCCGAGATACGGGGCTTTGCTCAGGAGCGGATTGCGCACGATGTCGAGATCGGTGTTGCCGGCCAGGCCGAGGCCGGTGGCTGAGCGCGGCGCCGCCGGCTTCTTCGATGTCGACGAGCACTTCGGTGGAGTTGTTCAGGCGCACGCCGGTGTAGAGCGTCACCAGGCGCGAGGTGGCTTTTTCGTAATGCGGGCTCGAGGCTGTGCGGGCCGCTGTAGGGCGCGTGAAATTCGGGATGCGTTTGGAAGACGAAGTTGGCCTGACCGGAGAGCCAGAAGCGCGTGTCCTTGAGATGCGGGAACATGGACTGCGTGCCGTCGTCCGGAGGCGGATCGGGCACGGCGGAGGCGTCCACTGGCGGCGCGGATTGAGTGGGCGGCGGGGAGGCTGGGGCGGCGGACTGCTGCGCAAGAGCGGGCGCAGCCGCGATCAACATCACAGCCAGAATCATCGGCCAGAGTGAGCGTGTCTCTCCGAATTTGTCGTGACGTCCCATGCAATCTTTCGCAACCTTCTGCGTTCCTGGCTGGCGCGGACGATTGAGTCTCAGAGATTCGCCAGCTCATGTAACCATACCACATGACATTAACTATAGTTAACTCCGTGATGGGGAGACGTTGCAAGCAGCGTCTCTACGGGAAGGTCAGGGTCTCCACGCATACGCCGTCGGGATTACAGGAATGTTACGAACAACAGGCCAGGTGTCTTGCGTTTGACAGCATTCCCGCTCAACCCCTAACCTTGATTTTCTCTGGCTTATGAAAGTTCTGGTCTTAGGCAGCGGCGGGCGCGAGCATGCGTTGGTGTGGAAGCTGCGGCAGTCGCCGCGCATTTCGCAGCTTTATTGCGCGCCCGGGAACGGCGGAATTGCGGACGACGCGGAATGCCTGGCCGCCGATTTGAAGAGCCTGGATTCGATCGTGAGCCTGGCGGCGCGGCTGCAGCCGGATCTGACCGTGGTCGGCCCGGAACTGCCGCTCACTCTGGGCGTGGTGGATGAGTTCACGCGGCGCGGATGGCCGGTGTTTGGTCCGACGCAGGCCGCGGCGCAACTGGAGTCGAGCAAGAGTTTCGCCAAGGAATTTCTGCAGCGGCATCATATTCCCACGGCTCCACTTTGCAATTTGCGATTCGATCGAGCAGGTGCGGTCGGCGCTCGGGCATTTTCATACGCCGGTGGTGGTGAAGGCCGACGGGCTGGCGGCGGGCAAGGGCGTGGTCATCGCCAAGAGCAAGGAAGAGGCGGCCAGCGTGGCGGCGGAAATGCTCAGCGGAAAGATGCTGGGCGAGGCGGGCACGCGCGTCGTGCTGGAAGAATGTTTGAAGGGCGACGAGCTTTCGTTTCTGGTGTTCAGCGACGGCGAGCGCGTGGCTCCGCTGGTGGCGGCGCAGGATCACAAGCGCGTGGGCGACGGCGATACCGGTCCGAACACGGGCGGCATGGGCGCGTATTCGACGGCGGACATTGTCGACGACCAGATGCGCGACTGGCTGGTGCATCACATTGCGCAGCCGGTGGTGGCGGGCATGAAGGCCGAGGGCGCGGAGTTCAAGGGCGTGCTCTACTGCGGGCTGATGATGACGGCGCGCGGGCCGATGGTGCTGGAGTTCAATTGCCGCTTTGGCGATCCGGAGACGCAGCCGATTCTGATGCGGCTGGAGAGCGATCTGATCGAGGCGCTCGAGGCTTCGATTGAAGGGCGCGTGAGCGATGGAGATTTCAAGTGGTCGCAGGATGCGTCGGTGTGCGTGGTGATGTCGTCGGGAGGATATCCGGGGACGTATGAAGTCGGGGAAGCGGATTGATGGGCTCGAAGAGGCGGGCGCGATTGAAGGCGTGAAGGTATTTCATGCCGGGACTTCGAAGCGCGATGGGATTTATTACACCGCGGGCGGACGCGTGCTGGGAGTGACGGCGCGAGCTCCGCGATCTGGAGACGGCTGTGGAGCGGGCTTATGAGGCTTGCGCGAAGATTAGTTTTGATGGGGCGCACTACCGGAAGGATATTGCGGCGCGGGCGTTGAAGAAGTGAGAGCTGCGGGATCCTTGATGAATGTCATCCTGAGCGGCAGGATTTGCTTCGCGAAGCGAAGTACAATCCGCAGTGCGAAGGATCTCTACCGCAACGGCGTATCCGGATTCCGTTCAGGATGACAATTTCAAAAACTTTATTGCGAGAGGAGCGATGAGCAAGACATTGGTTTCGATTGTGATGGGCAGTGATTCGGATTTGGAGATTATGCGCGAGGCGGGCAAGGCGCTCGACGAGTTCGGCATTGCGTATGAGATGGACGTGACTTCGGCGCACCGTTCGCCCGACCGGACGGCGGACTTCGCGCGCAAGGCCGCGGAGCGCGGGATTCAGGTGATCATCGCCGGGGCGGGCGGAGCGGCGCATCTGGCGGGAGTGATCGCCGCGCATACGACGCTGCCGGTGATTGGCGTGCCGATTCCTTCGACTTCGCTGCAGGGGATGGATTCGCTGCTGGCGACGGTGCAGATGCCGGCGGGAATTCCGGTGGCGACCGTGGCGATTGGAAAGCCGGGCGCGACCAATGCGGGAATTCTCGCGGCGCAGATGATTGGGCTGGGGGATGCTTCGATCGCGAAGAAACTTGACGCGCACAAGGAGAAGCTGGCGCGGGGCGTGGAGGAGAAGTCGCGAAAGCTTAAGGGAGCGTAGATAGATTGCAGAAGTTTCAGATTCAGAAGTCAGAAGTCAGAATTCAGACTTCAGATTGCAGATTTTAGATTTCAGATTGAAAATCGGGCCTTTGCAATCTGCATTCTGAAATCTTAAATCTGCAATTTCTTACAGCTTTCAGCCCTTTCAAGTATTCGCGGAACGGACCGCCCAGGTCGTTGCGCTTCAGCGCGAATTCTACTGTGGCTTTCAGGAATCCTAGTTTGTCGCCGGTGTCGTAGCGCGGCCTTCGTAGACGTAGGCGTACATTTTTTCCTGCTTGAGCAACATGCGCATGCCGTCGGTGAGTTGAAGTTCGCCGCCGGCGCCGGTTTTGGTGCTGGCGAGGCAGTCGAAAATTGCCGGAGTCAGAATGTAGCGGCCGATGATCGCCAGGTTTGACGGGGCTTCTTCGGGCTTCGGTTTTTCGACCATGTTGCGGATTTCGAAGAGGCGGCCGTTGAAGCCTTCGGCGGGCTGCGCATCGAAAACGCCGTAGGAAGAAATCATCTTGCCTTCGACCACCTGGGCGGCAATCACGGAGCATTGTTTCTGGTCGAAAACGTCGACCATCTGCTTGAGGCAGGGCACGGGATTGTCGATGACGTCGTCGGCGAGCAGCACGGCGAAGGGCTCATTGCCGACCAGTTCGCGCGCCATGAGCACGGCGTGGCCCAGGCCGAGCGCTTCTTTCTGGCGTACGTAGGCCACATGCATCATGTCGGAAATGTAGCGGACGATCTTGAGCAGGTCGGTCTTGCCGCGCTCTTCGAGCATTTTTTCGAGTTCGTAGCTGACGTCGAAGTGATCTTCAATGGCCTGCTTGCCGCGGCCGGTGATGATGACGATCTGATCGCAGCCGGAGGCCATGGCCTCTTCCACGCCGTATTGAATGATGGGCTTGTCGACCAGCGGAAGCATTTCCTTGGGCTGAGCTTTGGTGGCCGGCAGAAAGCGGGTGCCCAGACCGGCGGCGGGAAATACGGCTTTGCGGACTTTCATTTTCATGGGGCGGTCGCAGGTGAATCGTCGTTGGTCGTTCGTCGTTCGTCGTTCGTCGTTAGTCGCTGCTGTTGGACTTGCGCCGAGTTTCGGGCCGAACAAATTGTAACTGGTCACTTTCGCGGCTGGCGATTGTCGAACCGGTTACTGCGGCTCGCTTCCAATTGCGTTCGAACCGACTTCTGATGCCGCTTCCTCGCTCGCCAGTTGCTCCAAGAACTGTGCGCAGGGCGCGAAGGACTTCTTCGGCGGCAGTTGCTTTCAGAACGAACTTCAACATGCCGTCGGGAGTGAATTGGCGCCGCGCTGCGCGGAGACGAAGCGCGCCAGGTGTTCGGGATCGACGGCGGCGTTCTGGCGGAACTTGAATGTGACAGAATCGCGCTTGCGCTCGATGGCGTTGACGCCAACGCGCATGCAGAGCAGCTTGAGCGAGGCGTAGTCGAGCAGGTTGCGCACGGCGGGCGGCGGCGGTCCGTAGCGGTCCTGCAATTCGGCCCCGACATCGGCGAGTTGCGATTCGGTTTCCACTCCGGCCACGCGCTTGTACATCTGCAGGCGCTGATTCTCTTCCGGAATGTAGTCGGCAGTTGATGCGGATGTTGAGGCCAAGGTTGAGTTGCGTTTCGGCTTCGTCGGGAGCGGCTTCGCCCTTCATTTCGCGGACGGCGCGCTCGAGCATTTGCGTGTAGAGTTCGAAGCCGATGGCCTCGATGTGTCCGCTCTGCTCGCCGCCGAGCAGATTGCCGGCGCCGCGCAGTTCGAGATCGAGCGCGGCGATTTTGAATCCCGCGCCGAGGTCGGAGAATTCTTTCAATGCCGCCAGGCGCCGGCGCGCGATGGGCGTGAGTTCGACTTCTTTCGGAATCAGCAGGTAGGCGTAGGCGCGGCGGTTCGAACGGCCAACGCGGCCGCGCAGCTGGTAGAGCTCGGAGAGGCCAAGGCGGTCGGCGCGATTGATCAGGATGGTGTTGCAGAGCGGAATGTCGAGGCCGTTTTCGATGATGGTGGTGGCGACCAGAATGTCGGCTTCGTGATGCATGAAGCCGAGCATCACTTTTTCCAGTTCGGTTTCGCCCATCTGGCCGTGGCCGACGATGATGCGGGCCTTCGGAACCAGTTCCTGCAGTTTGGCGGCAATCTCCCAGATGCTCTCGACGCGGTTGTGAACGAAGTAGACCTGTCCGCCGCGCTCCAGTTCCTGCTCGATCGAGGACTGGATGAGCTTGTCGTCCCAGCTGGCGACGACGGTTTGAATCGCCATGCGATCTTTGGGCGGCGTCTCGATCACGCTCATGTCGCGCAGGCCGACCAGCGACATGTGCAGCGTGCGCGGGATGGGCGTGGCCGACATGGTGAGCACGTCGACCTGCTTGCGCATCTGCTTGATGCGCTCTTTGTGGCGCACGCCGAAGCGCTGTTCTTCGTCGACGATGAGCAGGCCGAGGTCGGCGAACTTTAGATCTTTCGAGAGAATGCGGTGCGTGCCGATGAGGATGTCGATTTTTCCGGCTTCGGCTTTCTGCAGAATTTCTTTCTGCTGCTTCGGGTTGCGGAAGCGGCTGATCATTTCGATGGTGACGGGAAACGGCCCGAAGCGCTGCTTGAACGTTTCGTAGTGCTGGAAGGCGAGGACGGTGGTGGGCGCGAGCACGGCGACCTGCTTGTTGTCGCCGACGGCCTTGAACGCCGCGCGCATGGCGACTTCCGTCTTGCCGTAGCCGACGTCGCCGCAGAGCAGGCGGTCCATGGGCTGCGAGGATTCCATGTCGCGCGTGACGTCGGCGATGGCCTGCGCCTGGTCTTCGGTTTCGTTGAATTCGAACGCGTCTTCGAACTCGCGAACGAATTCGTTGCCGGCGGGGAAGGAATGCCCCTGCGCCATTTTGCGTTCGGCGTAGAGCTTGAGAAGTTCGTCGGCCATGTCTTTCATGGCCTTGCGCACGCGAGCCTTGGTCTTGGCCCAGGCCTGCGTGCCGAGATGGCTGAGCGCGGGCTTCGCGCCTTCGGACGACCGGTATTTCTGAATCAGGTCGAGGCGCGTCAGCGGGACGTAGAGGCGCGCGCCTTCGGCGTATTCGAGCAGCATGAACTCGGCGTTGCCGTCGCCCTGATTGATTTCTTTCAGGCCCTGATACTGGCCGATGCCGTGTTCGACGTGGACGACGTAGTCGCCGACCTGCAGGTCGCGGAAGTCGGAGAGGAACGCGGAGACTTTCGACTTCTGGCGCTGCGGGCGCGAAGCCACGGCGTCGGATTCGTCGAACAAATCGCGCGCGCCGAAGATGGCGAGGTGCGCGTCGGGAAACAGCACGCCATCGGGCACGTAGGCTTTGGCGAGCGTGGTGGTGAGAACTTCTCCGGCGAAGTAACTGGTCTCGTCGGCGTAACTTTCGCCGCCGCGGGTGCGGCTGCCGAGACGAAACGAGACGTTGTATTCGGTGAAGATGTCGGCGAGGCGCTCGACCTCTCCGGTGTTGGGAACGGAAAACAGTACCTGGTTGCCCTGCCGCCGTCAGCTTCTGCACTTCTTCGAGCATGGTCGGAACTGCGCCATGGAAGCGGGGAGTGGGCTGGGTAAGGAAAGTGACGGAGGACTCCGTGCGTCTTCGCTGCGCGTGATGCCGAGATGTTCGACATCGGCTCCGGTGAGCGAGGCGACTTTCTTCCACCAGTCGTCGGGCGGAAGATACAGATCGACGGGGCGCACGAGATTGCCGACGCCGCTGCGCTCGTGGGCTTCTTCGACGCGGGTCCAGAAGCGGTCGAACTCGGCGCGGAGCAGATCGGGTTCGTCGAGCAACACGGCGGCGTTGGGCAGCAGATCGAAGACGGTGCGGTCGGATCCAGCGACGGGTGCGTAGAACTCCCATCCGGGAAACACCGTGACGCCGCCGGAGCGGACGGCGGCCTCGACGATTTCTTCCGTGCCCGTCGATGCGTTTGCCGGAGAGCCGGGTGTGAATTGCGCCGAGCAGTTGATCGCTGACCGGAGTTTCGGTGAGCGGCAGCAGGAGCGCTTCGTCCATGGGATTGGAGGAACGCTGCGAGGCGGGATCGAAGCGGCGGATGGATTCGACTTCGTCGCCGAAGAATTCGATGCGGACCGGGCGCTCGGCTTCGGGGGAGTAGACATCGAGGATGCCGCCGCGCAGGGCGTACTCGCCGGGCATTTCGACGACGTCGGCGGAGGTGTAGCCGACGGTGTTCAGGTGCGCGAGCAGGTTGTCGACGTCGAACGATTCGCCGCGGCGCAGCATGCGGGCCAGGTCGGTGTAGTAGTCGGCCGAGCGCTGCAGGATGGCGGTGGCCGCGACCGGAGTGACGACGATCGACGCTTTGCCGGTGGCGATCTTCCACAGGGCAGTGGCGCGCTCTTCCTGCAGTTCGGGATGCGGAGAAAGATTCTGGAACGGCAGCACGTCGCGGGCGGGAAGGGAGACGACGGAGTTCGGGATCGCAGGCGCCGGTGAGTTCGCAAAAGCCGCGGAGGACGGGGACGAAATCCTCGACGGCGCGGTTGTCGTTGACGACGAAGATGAGCGGACGGTCGGCGTGCCGGCGCAAAAGCACGAGCAGCAAGGCTTTTGCCGTGGGCGAGAGTCCGGAGACACGAATGCGCCCCGTGCCCTCCTCGCAGGTGGGAGGCAACACGCGTGAAAGCGGGAAGCATTTCTACGTCCGCGAAGAGTTCGCGGACGAAGGGAAGAAGCATGAGAATTCAATTTTAACAGGAAGAGGCCGAAGGGTTCAGGTGGGACGCGAGGTTTGCCTCGTGAAAGGAGGGCGATAATGAACTATGCCGTCTTATCGACATGCTTCGAAACGTTCGGCTGCACAGAGTACACATCAGTAATAGCCCACCCTGCGACGGCGGACGAAGCCGAGGACGAGAATGCTGCGCCAGGCTCGAGCGGCCAACGGTGGCCTGCTCGGTCCGAATTGCCAGACGCGTCGTATTGGTAGGTGTACTGAGCTTCGTATACCGTGAGGCGGTTGCGCAGGATTCGGCTGAAGACGGGAATATTGCCTCCTGCGTCGCTGAGGCTGTATAGCCTTCCAGCATTCGGACCTCCTGACGGTGGTCGTCTCTGTTCCCGAAGCTTCGTCTCTGGTCGTTATAGGTCGCGATTGTCCCCTCTCGCCAAAAGGTCCGCCGCTCCTGCGCCGCTCCGTCAACGCGACCTTAGGGATCGTGAGAGGAGTTGATTCTGTTCTCCATGCCAGCGGCAAAAGTTCCCACTGCCTTAAGCTGTTCCGGATTGAGTTTGATCGTAACTCTTCGGGGAACATGAGATCGTGCGGAGCATCCGCGAACTGCTGTTCTGCAACGATGCGGCCTGCTGCGTCGAACTTTCGCACAATGTGGCCCGGAGTTTTCCTTCCGCATCACGGAACTCCGCACGCCGTCGCCACCCCCTGCCCGTTGTACGACGTGGTGAGAGTGCCGCCAAGATCTGTAGCAAATCCAAGGTCCGTTCCTTGCCAATCTCCCGCATAAGCCTTGCTCGGACGGCCAAAGGCTGTGAATCGTAGTTTTCAATGACGGACTTGCGCCCCTTGTCGTCATATCGATAGTGAACTTGAACCTTGTCACCCGCCGCCCCGACCAGCCTTTGAGCGTCGTCGTAAAGATAGGTCGTTTCAGAAACTGCGGGGTCGGAACTCGCGTTTCCAGAAGCAATCTTTGCAGGCAGCCCATCCGAAGAATAGGTGTAGCTCGTCGTCCATCCCGGGTCGTCGAGATTTCCCATTCGGGCTTCAAGAATCTGAACACTGGGCGCGTAGCGCGTTGTGGTTGTAGTTGTGAACGGCTGCCGGCCGTCAGCGCCCGGGAAAGTCTGCTCCTCGATCACCGTCTTCACCGGACCTCGAAGCCCGGCTTTGTCGCGGTCCGACATGAAAGCACTGTTTGGGATGATTGTTGCTGGGATGACTGTTGCGCTGAAGCGAGCCATGCAGGAAAAGCCGTCAATAACAGAATGCTGGCGAAACTGAGCCGAGCCTGCATGTGCGCACTCGCAGAAAAGAGACTCGATTCTACTCTGGAGTGTCAACTTGGAAACCGCGTAAGCACCCCGACTGCGCCGTGCGCCTCGGGCATTCCGATCAGTGCGTGGACTTGCCTCGCACCGTGAGTTCCGCCTCTCCGGCCACATCGGCTAGCGTCATGTGTAGGGCGTGCTGTTTCGCGTCGTAGGTTGTTTTCAGCGGGTAGGTGCTGCTGGAAAACTTTGCCTCGGCGTGAGCGGACGGCCAGTCGTAGACCACCACCTCGATGAACTTCCACCAGGGCGGGTACGATCCCTCACGCGCGTGAAACGTTACATGGACCGAGTTTGCGTCAAACTGGCAGGTGAAATTCTGGCGGAGCAATTCGCCTTTCTGGTAGCGCAGGGTGTGGCCGTCGTCGAGATAGATGGAGCCGCTGCATTGCGCGCCGGGATAGACGCGGAGTTCGAGCGGCCCGCTGGGAGTCTCGTCGGTGTTCTGAATCAGCGGCTGCAGGGGCAGGATGCTTCCGTCCCGAACATAGACGGGCAAAGTGTCGAGCGGCGGATGAATGGGGCGAGGCCCCGAGACTTCTGCGCCCACGTTGAGCGCGGTCACCACCGCCGCAATGGGAGCGGGTTGGGGCGAGGATGGCGCCTTGAGGCCAGTCCAGAAGTCGTACCAGTCGTGATGTCTCGGGAAGGAGACGGCGTAGTCGTCGAGCATCTCGCCGAAGGGCGGCGGCGCGACGAGCAGGCTGGGGCCGAGAAGGAATTCGGTGTCGAGATGATCGAAGCCGTCGGAGTTGGGCGCGAAGATTTCGGGGAACTCGAGGAAGATGGGACGCATGAGCGGCAGTCCGGTGCGCGAGGACTCTTCGGCCAGAGCGTAAATGTAGGGCAGCAGACGATAACGAGTCTCGATGTAGTGGCGGCGAATGGCCTCCTGCTCGGGACCGCTATTCCAGATTTCGTGCGGCAGGCTGCCCTTGGTGGCGTGATCGCGAAACAAAGGCGAGAACGCGGCCTGCTCGACCCAGCGCGTGAGTAGAGCGGGCGGCGGCGAGCCGTTGAAGCCGCCGACATCGGCGCCGACAAAAGAGATGCCGCTGACGCCGAGATTGAGCACCATCTGCGTGGCGAGGCGCAGATGATTCCAGGTCGCGGAATTGTCGCCGGTCCAGGTGAATCCGTAGCGCTGGCCTCCGGCGTAAGTGGCGCGCGTGAGGACAAAGGGGCGCTCGTCGGGACGCAATTTGAGCAGGCCTTCGAAAGTGGCGCGGGCATTTTCCAGTCCGACGATGTTGTGAATTTCCGCGTGCGTGGCGGTGCGGGTGGCGAATCCGGGCTCTTCGATGCGATGGACGGTATCGAGCGGCATGGTCTTGCCGGGTCCATCGAAGACGGACGGCTCGTTCATGTCGTTCCAGAAGCCGGAGACGCCGTCTTGCACGAACTCGCGATAAAGGCCGCCCCACCATTCGCGAGTTTGGGCGCGGGTGAAATCGGGAAACACCGCGGGGCCGGGCCACACGATGCCGACGAATTCGGAGCCATCGGGATTTTTTACGAACTGGTCGCCAGCTTTGCCAGAGTCGTAGGGCGCATAGCCCTGGTTGGCAACATGCGCGATGTGCAGGTCGGTGATGTTGACGAGATGGAAATGCTGTTTGCGCAGATCGGAAACCAGGCCGGGAAAATTCGGGAACGTTTTGGGATCGACGGTGAAGGGGCGATTCTTGTACTGGTAATCGATGTCGAGGTAGACCACGTCGGACGGAATTCTGTCGGTGCGAAGGCGAGTGGCGATTTCTCGAATCTGCGACTCGGGCGCGTAGCTGTAGCGCGATTGCTGGAAGCCGAGCGACCACAGCGGCGGCAGCGGCGGCGTTCCCGTGAGATAGGCGTAGCCCTCGACCACCTGCTTGGGCGAGGGGCCGTAGAGAAAGTAGTAGTCGAGCGGTCCGCCTTCGGAGCCGAAGGAATACACGTCGCGCGCCGACTTGCCGAAGTCGAACCAGGTGCGCCAGGTGTTGTCGAGAAAAATTCCGTAACTGTGAGTGCCGTTGATGGCGAGAAAAAACGGAATGCTCTTGTAGAGCGGGTCGGTCGATTCCTGCGGGCCCACGTCGGTGTTCCAGAGAGTGAAAGCCTGCTCGCGGCGATCGAAGGATCCGGCCTTGTCGCCGAGGCCGAAGTAGTGCTCGTCGCCGGGCATTTGGCGGGAGACGGAGAAGCCGCCGAGTTGGAACTTCATGGGGCGGCCAACGGCGTCGGCGGAGATGATTTTTCCGCTGAGATCGCGGATGACGATACGGAGCGGATTGCGCTCCACGCGAACTTCAAGCGCGGCGGTGCGGAAGCCTACGGCGGCAGGAGTCGTCGACCGGCTTCACGTCGACGGATTTGCTGCGGGACTCGGGGAGCACGGCCCAGGAAGCGTCCTCGGGAAGATTGCTGTCGGAAGAAATGCGCACGCGGACAATGTCGTCGCGCAGCGCGGTGATGCGAAGGGTGGCCGAGCCCGCCTGCAGTTCAATGCCGTCGCGCAGCGGATGAGAACTGGTTACGGCTTCCAGAGTCACGGCCGGTGGAAGCGACGGCCGTCTGCGCGGGCGCCGGGATTGTAGCGATTGCGATAACGAAGAACGCGAGCAGGATTCGCGGACAACGAACTGGCATCCAAGGCTCTTTCCAGAAAGAAATGTTTGAAAATCGGTTCCATCATACTAACTCCAAGCGCAAGGTTTGGACGGTCCCTCCAGCCCGAAAGCTCCAAACGAAGGTGGAAGGAAAAACCAGTTGACAGAGCGGGCTCAAGGGGTGTATTTAACCTAATAGTTATTTAACTGACTGGTTTATTACAAATAATCGATGAACGACAGACTCAGCCAAACCTTCGGAGCTTTGGCCGACCCCACGCGGCGCGCGATTCTGGCGCGGCTGGCGTCGGGCGAGGCCTCGGTCACGGAATTGGCGCAGCCATTCGCCATGAGCATGCCGGCGATTTCGAAGCACTTGAAAGTCCTGCAGCGGGCCGGTTTAATCGCGCGCGGGCGCGAGGCGCAATGGCGGCCCTGCCGCCTGCAAGCGGGCCCTCTGCAAGACGTGGCCGGTTGGGTGGAACACTACCGCCGGTTTTGGCAGGAGAGTTTCGACCGGCTCGACGACTATTTGCGGGAAATGAAAAAACAGGATTCGAAAAATAAAAAGAAGGAGAAGAAGCATGTCGGCATACAACGCAGGGATTAGTGCGCGGGGATCCTCGGAATGGGATCTGGTGATGACGCGGGAGTTCGACGCTCCGCGCGAGCTCGTGTTCAAGGCATGGACTGACGCGAAGCAGACAGCACAATGGTGGGGGCCGAAGGGATTCACCAATCCAGTGTGCGAACTGGACGTGCGGGTGGGCGGCGCGATACGCATTCATATGCGGGCGCCGGATGGAGTGGTGTATCCCATGACGGGCGTCTTCGAAGAGATCGACCGCGCCGGAACGGCTGATCTTCGTGAGCAGCGCACTCGATGACAAGGGCAAGCCGATGTTCGACATTCGGAATGTGGTAAGTTTCGTTGAGCAACGCGGGAAGACTCGGCTGACGGTGCAAGCCCGCGTGATCGCCGCAACCGCCCAGGCTCCGCAGTATCTGCAGGGGATGGAAATGGGCTGGGCGCAAACCCTGGAGCGGCTGGGAGCTTTTCTTCAGTCCGCGGAGGGCGAGCGAGCGGAGGCTTAGATCAAAACCTTGACGGGCGAATGCGCCCGTCCCCACATACAGAGCAAAAGATGGGGACAGCTGAGGCGACTTACTCCATATGCAAACTTCGCGCTGGAGGGCGACCGGCGCCTTCCAGCGATCTTTCATTTCGACTTCCGCGGAGGACTCATGCAAGCGATAACTACAAATTCGAAGGGCAAATTGTGGGCGGGACGGATCATGAGCGCTTTGCCAGTGTTGCTGATTCTGCTGGGAAGCGTCATGAAGTTGATGAGGCTTCCGTCGGTCTTAGAGGGATTCGCGCGTGCAGGAGTTCCTGAGCGGCTCATCATTCCCGTGGGATTGATCGAGCTGATTTGCGTGGTGATTTATCTGATTCCGCGCACTGCCGTGCTGGGAGCGATCCTGATGACTGGATTGCTGGGCGGCGCGACGATTACGACGCTGCGGGTGGGCGATCCTACCTATCCGATGCCAGTGATTCTTGGAATGCTGGCGTGGGGAGGGTTATACATGCGCGATGCACGGATTCGAGAATTGATTCCGCTGCGCCGGATGCTTTGAGCCGAGGGACGGAACGGACCGTGTGGGGACGGGCGCATTCGCCCGTCCAGCGAGCGAAGCGAGAACTCCGAGCAAGCTTTACAGGTCATTACCAACCGCCCTCAACCGTCAGCTTCTCAGCAACGGGCGGGTCAGGCAGGTGGGGCCGCCGCTGCCGTTGATGCATAGTTCGCTGCCGGGGAAGGTGTGGACGTCGAATCCGGCTTCGCGCAGGCGGGCGTTGGTCTTGTGATTTTCTTCGATCGCGAGCAGACGCTTGTTGCCAAGCGCAAGCACGTTGCAGGCGAGGGTATCGCGCTCGGAGTCGTCGATCTGAATGAATTGGAATCCGCGCGACTGGAGCAACTCTACAGTCTCGACCGCAAGCCAGGGAAGATCGACCAACGCAGTTTGCTCGTCGAGCAGGCTGATCAGCGACATCAGATGCAGACAGGCCGCGGGCCCGGGGCCGTAGGGCAGCGGCGCGGATAGAACTTGTATTCCTTTGGGCGAGAGAAAGGCGCGCATTTGCGCGATGCCAGCGGCATTGGTGCGGTAGCCGTGGCCGATGAGCAGCGTTTTGGAATCGAGCCAGAGAATGTCGCCGGCTTCGGTGGTTCCGGGCGCGATGATTTCGCCGAGCGTAGGAATTGAGAGATCGAGAGCGCTCGCTTCGCTCGCCGGACGGGCGAATGCGCCCGTCCCCACACGGTTCGTGCCGTCCCCTGAGAGGCGCGAACAGAACGCAGCCTGATGCTGGCCTTCGAACACGCGATTCGCCTTGCCGGGACGCATCACGATTAATCCGAAATCGGTTGCGAGCGAAGCGTCGTGAGTGTAGACGGCGTCGAGGGAAAGTTCCGGCGCGGCGGCGAGCTCGATGATTTCCGCGTCGGCGACAGCGAGTTCGCGGCAGAATATTTCGTGTTGCGATTGCGCGGCTGCGAAATCGGGTGCGTGATGAAATCCGAGGTCGCGCCAGCGGTCGACACATTTCCGCGCAATCCCAGCCTGCGGTCTTCGGCGAACACACGAGAACGCGCTGGAGTGCGCCGACCATGGAATGTCCGTTGAAAGCGGCTTGGATAGATGTGGACAGAGAGGTCTCCTCGAATTTCAGAAATGATTCTAAGGCAGGCGGGGCCGGTGCGATAAATCAGTGAGAAGTTTCTTTCGCTCCTGCGGGGCTGGCGCGTCTTTTCGCGGGAAACCCCACGGCTTGCGCCGCTTCGCGGCTACGGTCGAGCGGCGCACAAGCTTGCGCGTCGCCGGCGCGCCACGGCCTGTTCGCGAATTATTCGGAGACGGAGAAAGAAACGTGAGCGTCTTCGGGCGGCATAAGATCGTGCACGGTGTTTTTGTGCTTGTCTTTGCTGTGAGCGCTGCGCTTGGCGAGCCAGCGCTTCAGTTGTTTGCGCCCGGCGGGACTCAACTTGGAAAAGAATAGTCCGGCGCGGCCCTGATCGCTGGCCCACATTACATCGGCGTGGCCCTGCAGCGTGAAATCGGTGCCCGGCAACACGCACTGGAAAGCCACGTTCGAGGCTCACGGGAACGGCCTCGGTACACTGCACCGCGAGACCGTGCTCGCCGATGTCGATACTGATCCCTGCCAGCGTCCCGGTTGCGAGTTCCAGATGGACTACGCGTCTTGACTTCGTAACGTGCGGTCTTGCGGCGGTTCGCCGTCTTATTTTTCTTCTCGGCCTGCAAGGCGTCTCTCAACTGTGCTGCCTCCAGAGGCCGGTAGAGAATGCGGCTGGCGCCGGACTGAAAGGCCTGTCCAGTTCCAGGCCATGCCCGGCTGGCGACGGCCAGCAGCGCCGGTTTCTGGCCCGACGGCAGCAGCGACGCCATGCGGATCACTTCCTGCGATCCCGGCAAATCGAAGTCGACAATCAGCGTGGAGCCACGGCCGGTCATGACCAATTCCAGCGCCTCCTGCTCGGAGGGGCAGTTCACCAGGTCAATTCCCATCTCGTCGAGGGTGGACTGCAAGGTTTGCAGAGATCGTTGGTCGTGACACAGTACCGCAGCAGACTGGCGCATGAGTTACAAGCTACGGCCCCGGGCGAGACGGGTAAATGTCACAGCAGTAATCCGCAAGTGGGTTACCGAAGCACTCTATAAATCGCAGAAAACGCTGGTTTTGACCGCGCCCGGCGAGGGCGGTCGCGAGGCGCTGCTATAATCAAAAATTGCGCTCATGACTACGAAGCGACTGATACGATCGACGACAGTTTTGTCGGTGCGCCGGAATGGCAAAGTCGTTCTCGCCGGCGACGGCCAGGTTACGCTGGGCGAGTCGGTGATCAAGCATTCGGCCAAGAAGATCCGGCGGCTCTACAACGACAAGATTGTGGCGGGATTCGCGGGCTCGACCGCCGACGCCTTTACGCTGTTCAGCCGCTTCGAGGCCAAGCTGGAGCAGTATCACGGGAACCTGGGCCGGGCTGCGGTGGAGTTGGCGCGGGACTGGCGCACCGACAAATTTCTGCGGCATCTGGAAGCGCTGCTGCTGGTTTCGCGACAAGGAGCAGACGTTTCTGCTCAGCGGGCAGGGCGATGTGATCGAGCCGGACGGCGGAAGTAGCGGCGATCGGCAGCGGCGGCCCTTACGCACAGGCAGCGGCGCAGGCACTGGCGGAACACACCGAACTTTCCGCCCGCCAGATTGCCGAAGAAGCCATGAAGATTGCGGGCAAGATGTGCATCTATACCAATGACAAAGTAACGATTGAAGAACTGTAGTTCTTAGTTCTCGGTTCTCAGTTCTCAGCAAAGACTTGGCTGACTGAGAACTGAGAACTGGGAACTGAGAACCGATTTATGGCCATTTATCTTCCCTCATCCGCCGAAGAAGAGCAGCTTGCGCTGGACGAACTGACTCCGCGCGAGATCGTTGTCGAGCTCGACAAACACGTGATTGGCCAGAAGGACGCCAAGCGCGCCGTGGCCATTGCGCTGCGCAACCGCATGCGCCGGCAGAAACTCACTCCCGAACTCGCCGAAGAAATCATTCCCAAGAACATCATCATGATCGGGCCCACGGGCGTGGGCAAGACGGAGATCGCGCGGCGGTTGGCGAAGCTGGCGAATTCTCCGTTCCTGAAAGTCGAAGCTTCGAAGTTTACCGAAGTCGGCTACGTAGGCCGCGACGTGGAATCGATGGTGCGCGACCTGGTGGAGATCGCGATCGACAACGTCCGCGAAGAAAAGCTGGAGGACGTCGCCGACAAGGCGGAATTGAATGCGGAAGAGCGGCTGCTCGATATTCTGCTGCCGCCATCGCCGCCACCGCGAGCGGACGGAACTTCGACTTCGGGCGGCGTGGTGATCGACGGCAGCACATCGCTGGCAGAATCTTCGAGCCGCACGCGCGAAAAACTGCGGCAGCAATTGCGCGAAGGCAAGCTGGACGATCGCACGGTCGAGATCGACGTGCGCGAACGCAATTTCCCGTCGTTTGAAATTCTGACCAACCAGGGCGTGGAGGAGATGGACGTCAACATTAAGGACATGTTGCCGAACATCTTCGGGCAGCGCACCAAGAAGCGGAAGATGAAGGTGAACGAGGCCTTCGAATATCTGATTCAGGAAGAAGAGCAGCGGCTGATCGACATGGATCAGGTCACGCGCATGGCGATCGACCGCGTGGAGAATTCGGGCATCGTATTCCTGGACGAGATCGACAAGATCGCCGGGCGCGAAGGCGGCCATGGGCCGGATGTTTCACGCGAAGGCGTGCAGCGCGACATTCTGCCGATCGTCGAAGGGACGACGGTCAATACGCGCTACGGCATGGTGCGCACCGACCACATCCTGTTTATTGCGGCGGGCGCGTTTCACGTGTCGAAGCCGAGCGACCTGATTCCCGAACTGCAGGGGCGCTTTCCGATTCGCGTGGAATTGCAATCGCTGACCATGGAAGATTTCGTGCGGATTCTGACCGAGCCGAAGTCGTCGCTGGTGAAGCAGTACACGGCCTTGCTCGATACCGAGGGCGTGAAGCTGGAGTTCACGAAGGAAGCGCTGGACGAAATTGCGCACTTTGCCTTCCGCGTGAACGAGAGCACGGAGAATATCGGGGCGCGGCGCCTGCACACGATCATGGAGCGCGTGCTCGACGAACTGAGCTTCGATGCGCCCGAGAAGAAAGGGCGAGCACGTTACGATCGACGCGGAGTATGTGCGCAAGATGCTCACCGACATCGTGAAGGATCAGGATTTGTCGCGGTACATTCTGTAAGACAATTCTCAACCACAGAGGGCACAGGGTAACACTGAGGAAAACCTGCCTTGTGTGGTCTATGTTCTCTGGCGTTTCAATTCATCAAGCCAATGAAAACCATCGATCGCACCCGCCTTGCAGTCCCTGATGCAACGCGAGCAGAAGAAGTTTGTGGACGAGCGTCCGAAGTCGAAGGCGCTGTTTGAGCGGGCGCGCAAGTCGCTGCTGGCGGGCGTGCCCATGAACTGGATGGTGAAGTGGGCGGGAGCGTTTCCGCCGTTCGTGCGCGAGGCGCAAGGGGCGCAATTCTTCGACGTGGACGGGCATCGCTACATCGACTTCTGCCTGGGCGACACGGGCGCGATGACCGGGCACTCTCCCGTCGCGACGGTGAAGGCGGTCGAAGAGCAGGCGCGGCGCGGCATCACGCTGATGCTGCCGAGCGAGGACGCGATTTTTGTTGGCGAGGAATTGCAGAAGCGATTCCAGTCTGCCCTACTGGCAGTTCGCGCTGACCGCGACGGACGCGAATCGCTTCTCGATCCGGCTGGCGCGGCAGATCACGGGGCGCCCGAAGATTCTGGTCTTCAACTGGTGCTATCACGGCACGGTGGATGAGACGTTCATCACGCTGCAGGCAAACGGCGAAGTCGGGCCGCGAGCGGGGAACATTGGGCCTCCGGTCAATCCCGCGGTCACGACCAAGGTTGTCGAGTTCAACGATATCGACGGCACTGGAGCAGGCGCTCGCGCCCGGCGATGTGGCGTGCGTGCTGGCCGAGCCGGCGATGACCAATGTTGGCATCGTGCATCCGCAGCCGGGATATCATCAGGCGCTGCGCGAACTCACGCGCAAGCACGGCACGCTGCTGATCATCGACGAAACGCACACGATCTGCGCCGGACCCGGCGGCTATACTCGGGCGGAGAATCTCGATCCCGACATTCTGGTTTTTGGCAAGGCGATTGGCGCGGGCATTCCGGGCGCGGCGTACGGATTCTCGCAGGAAGTGGCCGAACGCATTGTCGCCGGGCAGGAACTGGAGAACTGCGACGTGGGCGGGATCGGCGGCACGCTGGCGGGAAATGCGCTTTCGCTGGCGGCGATGCGGGCCACGCTGTCGAAGCGTGCTTACCAAAGAAGCCTTCGACGCGCATGATCCCGATGGCCGAGCGTGGACGGTCGGCGTGGCCAGGGCGATCGCGGATGCGGAACTTCCGTGGCACGTAACGCGCCTCGGTTGCCGCGCGGAATATCTTTTTGGCGCGCGCGAACCGAAGACCGGCAGCGAGGCTCACGATGCGATGGACTTCGAACTGGAACGCTTCATGCACCTCTACGCCATGAATCGCGGAATTTTGCTGACGCCATTTCACAACATGGCGCTCATGTCGCCGCAGACCGAGGCGAACGATGTGGACGCGGCATACGGCGGTGTTTCGTGACGCAGTGAAGGAACTGGCGGGATAGTTCTGCGGACGGCATCCGTGGGTACGGGTCTGTTAGTCTGTTCTTCCGGATGCGAGGGTTCACGGCGAAATCTCTGTCGGCTTTGGGCGCGTCGTTGCTGATGACTGCGTGCGCGAGCGTTGCGCCGCCGCAGCCGCCTTCCCTGGACTTGCCGAAGCCTCCATCAGATTTGCGGGCCACACGCAAAGGCGAACAGGTGGCGCTCACATGGACTGTGCCGAGCGTTACCACGGATCGGCAGACCATGCGCAAGATCGGTGCGACCCAGATTTGTCGGGGACTGGTCGCGCATTTGTCGCAATGCGGAAAACCAATTGGGAAGTCTGCAGGGCAGGCAGGCGTTCGATCCGCCAACCAGAAAGTTACAGGATCGTACGTCGACACGCTCCCGTCTCAACTCGAGAGCGACAGCCCCGACGCATCGGTTACTTTTGCGGTCGAGGTTTTAAATGCAGCTGGCCGCGGGGCGGGACTTTCGAACCAAGTGCAGGTTCGACTGGCGCGAACGCTTCCGCCGCCGCGTGACTTTGCGGCGCACGTTGCGGGCGAGGGAGTGGTGCTGACCTGGACCAGCGCCGAGGCCGAAACCCATCCGACTCCGAATCTGCATTATGTGTATCGCGTATATCGTCGCCTGGAAGGAAGTTCGCAGTGGAGCCCAGCCGGCGAGATCGCCGCGGAAAGCGAGCACAGCCTAAGTTTTACCGATACCGGCATCGACTGGGAAAAGACTTACGATTACCGGGCGGAGACCGTGACCGTAATTACAGCGGACGGCAAGACCGAAGCGCAGATTGAAGGCGACGACACGCGCGAGATCAAGGTATTCGCACACGACGTTTTCCCGCCGGCGATTCCGTCGGGGGTGCAGGCTGTGGCGTCTGGGCCGGGACAAAAGCCATTTGTCGATCTGGTGTGGGCTCCGGTGAGCGATATCGATCTCGACGGATACAACGTATATCGCCACGAAGAAGGAAGCCCGCCGGTGAAGGTGAATACGGAATTAGTCAGGGCGCCGGCTTACCGCGACGCAGAGGTTACGACCGGGAAGCGTTATTTTTATTCTGTCTCGGCAGTGGATGTTCGAGGCAACGAAAGTGCGCGGTCAGAGGAAGCCAGCGAGACGGTACCGTAGAGCGGCGATAAATTTATACGAGGATGACTTTCAGTTGGCGGTGGCGAGGCGCGCGTGGTAGCCCTTGCGCGAGCGGACCTGCAGGCGCTTGCCATCTTTTTCCGCGGTGACGCTGATGGCGCGATAACTTCCGTTGGGCTGAAAATCGGCGGGCTTGTAAGCGATGAAATAACGGCTGCGAATCAGGTCGTGAAGTTTGTCAAACGATTTGCCTAAGGTCATGATATCGCCGGGAAACATGGCCTCGCCCCCGGTTCGCTCTGCCAGGGCTTCCAGAATGCGATCCGCATCCGTCTTATCGCCGCGATCCTCTCTCGTGCTGACTGTGTAGATGGTGACGCCGGTCCGCTCCGCCGTCTGAATGCTCTGCTTGAGACTGGTGTGGCTGGAATTGTCTTCACCGTCGCTGAGGATCACTAAAACCCGCGCCACGCGCTCGCTCTCAGGGTAGGCTGCCAGTTTGCGGCACGCGAGAGCGACGGCATCGAAGAGCGCGGTCCCTCCTCCGTTGGCCAGCTTCTCAATTCCCTGCCCTAGATCGCCGGGCTGTCCAGTGAAATCCTGAGTGACTGTCGGGACTTCAGAGAAGCCCTCGATGAAAGCCAGATCCTGGGCGCCACTCAACATCTTTTCTACAAACTTCGTCGCAGCGTGCTTTTCGAACGTGAAGCGATCGCGCACGGAGCCGCTAGTGTCTACGAGCAGAGCGAGGCGCAAGGGCAGTTTCGATTGCGGGGCAAACTGTTCGATCTTTTCCGGCGGCTTATGGTCATCCAGCACACGGATGTTCGACTGCTGCAGATCGTTCACCATATGGCCGTGGCTGCTGACGGCGAAGAATAAAGTCACCTGGTCGACATTGGTGCGAATGATAAAAGGCGCCGGGCCGGAAGGAAGCGAGGGCATTCCCGAAGGAGCAATACCACGGGCGGATTCGGGTGTGGCGCTCGCCTCCAACGCTCCGCAGTCTTCGCAACTATCGTTGGCCGACGGCGCGTCGAGACCGGTGAGTTGCGCCTTCAATCTCTCAGTGTTCGCAAGAGACGGTGGTTGCAGCGACGCGACCAGCGTGTTGGCTCGCGCTGAACTGGAAGCGCTCGAAGCATCGCCGATCTTATGACGGGCGAGGGTGGCAAGGTTTTGGCGTGCGACGGGAGCGAAGGCATTGGTGGGATCTTCGCCGAGAAACAGGTTCAGCTCGCGCGCCACAGTATCGTAATCCTTGAGCGACATAGCCGCCGAGGCCGCAACGTAGTGCACGTTGGCCATGCCTTGGTGGCTGAGGCTGTGGACTAGCTTCGCGGTTTGCAGGACTTCCTGGTAGTGATGATTTCCGTTTTGCGCGTAGGCCAGGGAAGTTAGGATGCGGGCATCCTGAGGGTGAAGTGAGGCAGCTTTCTCGAGCTGAGGTTGGGCGGTCTGAAAATCATTGGCGGCCAGAGCGACTGTTCCCAGATTCAGGAACGAACCGGGAAATTTAGGATCGAGCTTGGCCGCGGTTTCAAACTCATTCCGCGCGCGAGGCTTGTCTTCCTGGTCGAGATAAGCGAGCCCAAGGCTGATGTGAGCCGATACAAATTTAGGGTAGACATCGACTGCCCGCCGCAGGTGCTTGATAGCCTCATCTCCGTGCTGGGCTCTGAGAGCGGCGTTTCCGTGGTTGTATTCTTCGACCGCCTTAGTAGGAGCTTGGAGGTCGAGCGCTGAGATCATGCCGGAGTCGATCATTTCTTTATCTTGCTTGCGCTGCTGATCGGTCTTGGTAGCATTCCGGTTAATCTGGTCGAGCTGGATCTGCGCGAAATCAATCTGCTGAAAACCGCTATCCGGGCCCATGTTGATGTTCAGGTATTGCGCAAAGGCGGGGAGTGAAGCGAGGAAAAAACAGACGGCTGGCGCGAACCGACGCAGGATGAATTTGTTTGACAGGTGCGGAGGCGCAGACTGCACAGAAATACTCCCTACGGCGACGGTCTTACCATCTTAACTTGCCGCAAGAGAACGGAGATGCGGGGAAACGCCGCCTCTTAAGCCCAGAACCGCTGGGGCACACTATAGCAGATTTCCTGGCGGGCGTCGGGTTTAGGCCGCCGATAGGGGAGAAGCGCAGGCTGACCAATTTAGAGTGGAGCCGAAAGTCACAAATTATTTACCGGCTTTACGCTTGAATTCGGGTGGATATGGTTAGATAGATGACGATGAAATATTGCCGATTTCAATTCAATGGCCAGGTCCAGTACGGATTGGTCGAGTCCGTTGGCGGGCGGGACGCGATTGTGCGGATCCTGCTGACTCCTCCCGAAGAAGCCGATGGCGATCTGGAGAGCCTGCGCACGCGCCGCATTGAGGCGATTCCGCTGGAGGACGCTTCGCTGCTGCCTCCGGTGCGGCCGTCGAAGATCGTGTGCGTCGGGCGGAATTATCGCGAGCATGCGGCGGAACTGGGCCACGATGTGCCGAAGGAACCGCTGATTTTTTTCAAGCCCACATCGGCGCTGCTGCCGCCGGGCGGGACGGTGCGGCGGCCGAAGATTTCGCAGCGCGTAGATCATGAGGGAGAACTGGCCGTCGTGATCGGCAAGACCTGCTACCAGCCGGCCGCGGATGCGGACATCCGCCAATATATTCTCGGTTACACGTGCGTGAACGACGTGACCGCGCGCGACCTGCAGAATAAAGACGGGCAGTGGACGCGGGCCAAAGGCTTCGACACGTTTTGTCCGGTGGGGCCGCTGGTAACGGACGAGATCGATCCATGTTTCGGAGTGGGGGCCGGGGTGGGCGTGGAAACCCGCGTCAATGGCGAGGTTCGGCAGCAGGGGAATACTCGCGATTTCATCTTTGCGCTCGACGTGGTCATCCGCCACATCGCGCAATGCATGACTTTGTTCCCTGGGGATCTGATTCCCACGGGGACTCCGGCTGGCGTAGGGCCGCTAGTGGCGGGAGATGCGGTCGAGGTCAGCGTTGAGGGCGTGGGGACGCTGCGGAATACCGTGGTGGATGAGTAGAACTTGATTGTTGATTGATGATTGTTGATTTCAGATTTCAAAGTTTCGGCTGAAGAGTTTGGAACGTTTTCGATCAACAATCATCAATCAGAAATCAACAATGCTCTACTGCAGCCGGAACCTTTCCTTCATCAGCCGTTGCAGGCGGGGTTTATATAGCAGATCGTAAGCGAGTTCCTTGTCCGGGAACATGGCCAGTGCAGCTCGCTTGGCTCCAGCGGCCAGTTCTGAGGCTTCCTCTACCGTAAGATTTGGGTCCTGGCCGATGACCGACATGACCATGCTGATCATCACTTGCAGGCGGCGGATTTTTCGGGCTTCCTCTTCGCGCTCGCGAAGAGATTCCTGATCCGCCATGGGGAAATTCTCTCCCGGCCCCGCTTGATGATGAATGTTCATGCTCTCCCCTATTCCCTTCCCACAATTTGGATGACGCGACCCGGCTGGGCGTTGCGCCGAGGGTTCCTGCCATTCTGCCCCATTTGCGCGGGAAAGCAAGCGCACGAAGGTGTCGTTCTGGGGTCATTGCTGTAGATTCGTGGCGAGCGGAAAGCGTTAGCATTAACGGGCGCGGGATAACGCAACGGCGCTGGGCGGACGAATGCGTCCGCCGCACGCGTGATCTGCGTGGCGTAGAATCGATCGCTGTGCAGGAGTTGAATCGGTTAGCCTTTGCTGGTTCGACTCCGGAATTGGAGATGTCATGGCAGAGACTGGCAATTCGACCGCCGACGCGCAGCCGCGTCCCGATCCTAACGAGAAACTGGTGAAAGTGTTCGACTCGGAGGACGAATCTGAGGCGCTGGTGGTGAAGGGATTGCTCGAATCGGCGGGCATCGACAGCGATCTAAAGTCGGCGTCGTTGGTGCAGGATGCGTTCCCTGGATTAGGTGGAATGATCCTGCTGGTGCGGGAAGAAGATGCGGAACCCGCGCAGCGTGTGATCGCGGAAGGACGCAAGTCAGCGCCCGATGAGGACGAGACGGCGGAAATTCAGGCTATTGAAGAGCCACCACGGAGGGGCTGACGGAGTGGCCGTCGAGATAGAACGAGACGGCGCCGTCGAGATCGGTGCGGTAGACGCGCACTCCGGCATCTGCGAGACGGTTAAGAATTTCGATCCGCGGCAGGCCGAAAGAATTGCCCGCGCCGACTGAGATGATGGCGAACTGGGGACGGGCGGAGGCGACCAGCTCTGGCGTAGTAGCGTTCGCGCTGCCATGGTGGCCGATCTTCACCAGATTCGCAATGGGATGATGGAGCGCAGCGACCCGCCGTTCCACTTGCTTTTCCGCATCGCCCTCGAGTAGAACCGAGGAAGCGCCAAAACTAACCTGCAATACCAGTGAGTCATTATTTTGAGGTTTGGCGCCGACCGGCCAGTCGCGCGGCGGGAACAGCACGCGGATTCCGGCTCCGCCGAGATTGAATTCGTCGCCCTCCCAATGGCGGACGACTTTCACGCCTAGCGCATTGGCGCTTGCGATCACATTTGCAAGGGCCTCGCTAGCCGGCAACAATCCTACCCATAACTCTTTCGGACGGAAATTTTTCAGTACAGCGATCATGCCTCCGATGTGGTCGGAGTGGCCGTGCGTGATGGCGACTGCGTCGAGGCGCGAGATACCGCGCGTCCAAAGATAGGGGGAGACAACGTCCTCGCCAAGATCAAGTTGCGATCCGCCGGGGCCGATGGGGCCTCCGGCATCGATCAACAAAGTGCGGCCCTGGGGCGTGACCAACAGAGTGGAATCGCCCTCGCCCACGTCGATTGATGTGACCTCCAAAAGGCCGGTGTGAGTTCGCGGAGTGGGAGAGATAAAAGTTAGAGCCAGCGAAGCGGCAAGAATGGCCGCGAGTCCCGCGCATACCACGGCGGGGCGATGGCGCGCCGCCCACATCGCCAACACCAGGGCGGCCGCAGCCAGCAGGATCACGACAAAAGATGGCATGGCGACGCGCAAGTCAGCCACTCGCAGCAAGCCAATTTTCAGCGATCCTAGGCCATGCACAGTGCCCGTAATGCCGTCGAGAGCGAGCGTGGTCAGAAGCACTGGAACTTTCGCCAGCCATGGGGAAATCGATCCCAGAGCTAACGCGCCTACTGCTGCGGGCATCATCAACTGGGTCAATGGCACAACGGCGATGTTGGAGGGCACGCCGATCGTGGTGGCGCGATGGAAATAGTAGGCCATGGGCAAGGCGAGGCCCATTTGCATGATGGCTGAAATGAAAAGAACTTCCCATGCGCCAAGACAAAATGCTGCGGTCGTCCGCACCACGCGGCGCGACGAGGTTCCTCCGATGAACCGGGTAAGCCGTGCTGCGATGAACTGCAGATCGAGCCGGAACTGTGCGACTCGCGGAGGCAGGAAGGCGGCAAAGTATCGCGAGTTCCAGTTGGCGAACGCCACTTTCTGGAGTTGCGAGGTGCGCTGCAAAATGGGGATGCCTATAGCAGCCACAATCAGCACGCAGACGAACGTCATCTGAAAACTAGCCGTGAAGAGCTGGCTGGGATCGAGAATCAATAAACCCAGGGCGGCCGCGCCCAGGGCGTTGACCATGGCACGGTCGCGGTAGAGCAGGCGTGTGGTGAGATAAATGGCGCACATCAAAGTTGCGCGCCAAACTGGAGCACCAACTTCGGTGGTGAAGGCATAAGTTGCACAGAGCGCGACCGTCAGCAGAGTGGCCGGGATGTCGCCGAAGCGCAGACGGCGCAGCGTCCAGAAAATTACGAAGGCCAGAATGCTCACGTTCATGCCAGAGACGACGAGCACGTGGTAAGTGCCGGAGCGTTGAAAGTCGAGGCGGGTATCGCGGTCGATGAACGCCTCTTCGCCAATGACCATGGCGTCAATCAATGCGGCCTGTCGCGGAGGCCAGAGTTCGTGCACTTTCGCGATGACTGCGCGGTGCATGCGGCTGCGCCACAATTCGATGCGGCTGCCGGAAAAGCTGGGAAGGCGTTCCACGTTTTCCAGCTTGGCCGAGCCCAACGCCACGATTTCGTGGTCCGCAAGATAGGCGCGATAGTCGAACGCGCCCGGGTTGCGAAAGTTTCGCGGCATTCTCAGCTTGGCGGAGAAGCGAAGCCGGTCGCCGTAATGATAAAGTGGCATGAGATCGACAGGGAGCGCAACCGGGTCGAAGTTTCGTCCCAGGTATTGCGGACGAGGGCTGTAGATGCCCAGGCGGATGCCGGAATGAATGGGCACGGTCTCTCCCGACGCTGGCTGAACTTCTTCGGTTTCGACGTCAATCGTCTGCCGAACTTCGCCGAAGCCGCCCGCTTGCACGCGGCCGTCGCGCGTAACGTGGGCGATGAGTTGCAATTCCTGGCCATCGGCGTAGGGTTGGATTGCCGTGTCGAGGCGAGTGGATGCCGTGCGCGTCTGAACATGAAGCGCACCGGCCAGAAAGAGGGCGCCGAGAGCCAACAACCATCCCACACCGGACCGCCGTTGAGCGAAATATGCAGCCGCCGCTACAAACAACGCTGCCGCAATCACCCACCATAAAGTCGGCCGCCAAAGGTAGAATCCGGCAACTACGCCCAGCGAATACGAGACTGCGGCCCAGAGCATGGGCTGGCGGCTTGCCTTGAAGCGGAAGGCGGAAGTGGAGGGAGAAACCATAGAACTCGAAACCTAATCGATTCGGCAGTCCGGCGATGCTGCGGGCTTCGCCTCTTCGACTTCGCTCAGGGCAGGGCCTCGGCAGGACGGCCGACGCGGCTGTCGCTACATCGGCTCTATATCAGTTTTACCGAGCCAGGTGCACTACGCTTTCCAGGTGGTAAGTTTGGGGAAACAAATCTATTAAGTGGACTTGCTCGACGCGGTATCCGGCGGCTAGTAACGTCACCAAATCGCGCGCCAAGGTTGCCGGATCGCATGAAACATAAATCACGCGGGGCGCGTCCAAGGCCGCCAGCAGCCGCGCCACGCGTTCACCCAGGCCACTCCGGGGCGGGTCCAGCACCACCAGGTCAGGCTTATTAGGAATAGGATGAGGACCTTTGCCCTTCCCGACTCGCTCCGGATTTTCCGCGCGGGCCAGGTACTGCTCCGTGGTGGCCTGGACTACTTCTCCATTCGCGGACCGATTGTAGGAAAGGTCCCCTGTGGATGTCTGTGACGTCTCAACCGAAATTACGTGATGAAAATCACCGGCCAGGGCTGTGGAAAACAGGCCCACCCCGGCATAGAGGTCAAGCGCCAGCTGGCCGGATTGGCCTGCGGTGACGATCTTGACCAGTTCGTCGGTCAAATGGCGGTTGGTTTGGAAGAAAGATCCGGCACTGACGCGGTAGGCGGCATGCTGCGTCTGATAAGTCAGATGTCCGGCGCCGGCGGTGACCAGAATTTCCGGAGTTCCTGCCTTCCGATCGCCGGGATTGGGTTCGCGAAAAGCTACCACCCCAGCAATCTCCGGAAGCAAGGCGCGCAACTGCTCGGTCCAATCGCGAACGGCGGCGCGGCGGGCATCGCGGGCGCAGGCGACCTCGAGAAGAAGTTGAGTGTCGTCGGCGTTGGCGAAGAACTCGACCTCGCGCACGCCGAGTGGAATTTTGCCCGCGCGTCCGCTCTGCCATAGAGATGCGATGCCGCGGTTGATCAGGGGCGAACTGATGGGACACTGCTCTACGGGCAGCAGTTCGTGCGAGGCAAACTTGAAATATCCCAGCGCGAACGCAGGAGTGAGCTGCACCTGGAGGCGCGAGCGATTGCGGTAGTTCCAGGGCGGCGACGGGTGAACTTGAATGTCGAATGGCAGATCGAGTTTCGCGGTGCGCCGCAGGCTCTCGCGCAGGATTTCTTGTTTGATTTCAAGTTGATGTTCGTAGCTGGCGTGCTGGTAGTGGCATCCGCCGCAGCGGCCGAAGTAGGGACACGCGGGCTGGATCCGATGCGAAGAAGGCTCGAGGATTGCGTCAGCCTTGGCTCGCGCGAAGCCCGGCTTCTGCTCGGTGAGTGTAGCCTCAATTTTTTCGTTGTCGAGAACAAATGGAACGAAGACAGCTTTGCCGCGACTGCGATCGTCACTGGGCGAATCGGCGGGCAGACGGGCCAGGCCGTCGCCGCCGTAGATCATCTTTTCAATTGTGAGGAGCAAGAGGAGATTCTACGGCATGGAGGGATCGTCTGCCGTTGCGCGGGATTGCGGAATGCTAGCCCGATGACTCCACGGTCAGTTTCAGCCCAACCGCTTTTGTAACGGCGGCCAGCGTGGACAGCCGTGGATTCCCATGCTTCGAGAGCGCGCGATAAAGGCTCTCGCGTTCGACACCGGCCGTTTTTGCAATTTTGGCAATCCCTCGGGCCTGCACAACCCGGCGCAGCGCAATCAGCAGGACTTTTGGGTCCCCATCTTCTTCCAATGCGGCTTTCAGATACTCGACGGCAAAGCGCGGGTTTTCGCGCAGTTCGCGAATCACGGCCTCGTCATGGGAGATGCTGGTTTTGCGTTTCATATCTTCTTGGTCCTGTCTTTATAGTCTTTGAAGTACGCGATCGCTCTTTCAATATCGGAGGACTGCTTGCGCTTGTCACCACCGGCCAGGAGTAATACGCAGGACTCGCCCAGCATTGCGTAGTACACCCGGTAGCCTGGTCCCCAATCAATCCGCAACTCACTTATGCCGCCGCGTAATCGCTTGCAATCGGCAAAGTTTCCCGCGACCAGCCGGTCAAGGCGAACGATGACCTTTGCTTGTGCGCGAAGATCCTTGAGTCCTGCCAGCCACTCGCCGAAGACATCTTTCCCTGCGGCAGTAACCTAGCGCCGGAGCTCAATCACTTTCGCAGTGTAACATATAAGTTACAGCTCGCAGCGGGGATATTTACCGTTCTACATGTGACTTTAGGGGACATTATTGCTGTGATGACTGGCCTTCGCGCATCATGGCGCGGCAGTGGCGCGCGATTTGCTGTTCTTCCTGGGTGGGAACGACCTTAATTTTGTCTGCAGTGAGGCCAAGCCACTCCAGGCCTTGCGTCGCGGCGGAACGAATACGCTCGCTGTGCTCGCCAATGCCGCCGGTGAAGACCAGAAGATCGACGCCGCCGAGAAGAGCCAGGTAGGCTCCAATAGCTTTGCGAACCGAGAGCGCAAAAATATTCAAGGCGAGGGCGGCTTCGGAGTCGTCGTGTCTTGCGCGTTCTTCGAGCGCCTTCACATCGCTCTCGCCGGAGGAGAGCGCGAACAGGCCGCACTTATGATTGAGCAAATCTTCAAGCTCGTCGGCGGCGAGTTTTTCTTTGCGCAGAAGATAAAGCAAAACGCCGGGGTCGAGGTCGCCAGATCGTGTGCCCATCGGAATGCCGCCGGTCGGAGTGAGTCCCATGGTGGTGTCGATCGATTTTCCGTTGCGCAGGGCACACAGGCTCGCTCCGTTGCCCAGATGCGCGAAGATGGCTCGTTCGGGAAGGTTCGCGCCGAAATGATGCACCAGAGATTCGTAGGAGATTCCGTGGAAACCGTAGCGGCGAATACCGGCGTCGAAGTAGCGCTGCGGGATGGGGAAGATGCGATGCGACTTCGGGAATGGTCTGGTGAAAAGCATCATCGAAGCAGGCGAAATGCGCAGCCGAAGGAAAGATTGACTGCGCGGATGCGATAAGCGTCAGCGCCTGCGGAATGTGCAGCGGCGCAAAGTGAGTGGCGGCGCGAAGCTGCTCCAGCACTTGCGGCGTGATGAGTTGATGCTGGCGCAGCTTTGGGCCGCCGTGCACCACGCGATGGCCGACCGCGACCGGTGCGTCGTCGGATATGCTTCCGAAGTTCGCGCAGCGAGAGTGGCGAGCGCATCGCCCTGCGATTCGTGAATGCAGTCGCGCTGCAGCAGCGGCTTTCCGTCGGCGGAACGAATATGTAACGAACCGTTGTCCCGTCCAATGCCCTGCGCGCTTCCCGTGAGCAACGGCGCTTCATCCGTCCGCCTTCGGTTGCGGCTGGACGATAGACGCCGAACTTCAGCGAAGACGAGCCGCTGTTGAGGACGAGGATGAGATCGTCTTTTCTTGGCAGACTCTTTCGTCATTGCCTACCCCGGCCATTTCCAGTTGCGAATTTCTTCTTTGTCGATGCCTTCGGCGTGAGCGTAGTTGATGCTCTCGATGATCTGGTCCTTCAGCCATTCCTTGACGTGCGCGCCGACGGAGCGCAGGCGCGGAACGCGATCGATGACGTCGATCGCCAGATTGAAGCGATCGACCTGATTGAGGATCGCGAGTTCGAGCGGAGTGTTGATGTTGCCCTTTTCCTTGTATCCGCGCACATGGATGTTGTCATGATTCGTGCGCCGGTAGGTGAGCTTGTGAATCAGCGAGGCATAGGAATGGAAGTTGAAGATGACCGGCTTGTCGGTGGTGAAGAGCGAATCGAAGTCGCGATCGGAAAGCCCGTGCGGATGTTCGCGTGTCCGGCATCAGCCGGAACAGATCGACGACATTGACGAAGCGAATTTTCAAATCGGGGAAGTGCTCCTTCAGAATTGCGACGGCCGCCAGGGACTCCATGGTCGCAATGTCGCCGGCGCACGCCATCACCACGTCGGGCTCCTCGCCGTCATCGGTGGACGCCCAGTCCCAGATGCCGATGCCCTTGGTGCAGTGCGTGACCGCATCTTCCATGGTGAGGTACTGAAGATGCTCCTGCTTGTCGGCGACGATGACGTTGACGTAATCGCGCGAGCGCAGGCAATGGTCGGCCACACTCAGCAGGCAGTTCGCATCCGGCGGCAGATAGATGCGAACGACATCCGGGCTCTTGTTGGTGACCACATCGAGAAATCCCGGATCCTGATGCGTGAAGCCGTTGTGATCCTGCCGCCACACCAGCGATGTAATGAGGAGGTTGATCGAGGCACAGGCGCTCGCCAGTCGAGTTCCTTCTTCGATTTCTCCAGCCACTTGGCGTGCTGGTTGAACATCGAATCGATGATGTGGACGAAGGCTTCGTAGGTGGAGAAGAAGCCGTGGCGGCCGGTCAGGACGTAGCCTTCAAACCAGCCTTCGAGCGTGTGCTCGCTCAGCATTTCCATCACGCGCCCGGCGACGTCGAGTTCGCCGCCGTCGGCATCTTCCGGCTTGTATTCGGCCAGCCAGGTCTTCTTCGAAGCGGCGTAGATCGCCGTGAGCCTGTTGGAGGCAGTTTCGTCCGGGCCGAAGACGCGGAAAGAATTCATGTTGCGGCGCATCACTTCGGCGCAGAAAGTGTCGCAAGCACATCGGTGGGCAGAGACGTAGGTCGCGCCCGGCGCCTTCACCTTGACGGCATAGTCGCGAAAGTCCGGCAGCTCGAGTTCTTTGCGCAGCAGGCCGCCGTTGGCGTGCGGATTGGCGGAGATGCGGCGCTGGCCGGAAGGCGCCAGCTCCTGCAGTTCCGGGATGAGCGTTCCATTCGCGTCGAAAAGTTCTTCGGGCTTGTAGCTGCGCATCCAGTCTTCGACGATCTTCAGATGCTTCTTATTCGTGACCGGATCGAGCACGGGAACCTGGTGCGCGCGCCACGAACCTTCCACCTTGTGGCCGTCCACTTCTTTCGGCCCGGTCCATCCCTTCGGCGAGCGCAGCACGATCATGGGCCAGCGCGGGCGCGTCGCATCGCCCGTCGAACGCGCATGCTGCTGGATCGAACGAATCTCGAGGATGCATTGCTCCAGCGTCGAAGCCATTTTCTGATGCATCGTCAGCGGGTCGTCGCCTTCGACGAAGTACGGCTTGTGGCCGTAGCCGATCAGCAACGCTTCCAGTTCTTCATGCGGAATGCGCGCCAGGATGGTGGGATTCGCGATCTTGTAGCCGTTCAGATGCAGCACCGGCAGGACCGCGCCATCGCGAATCGGATTCAGGAATTTGTTCGAATGCCAGGAGGTCGCGAGCGGACCGGTCTCCGCCTCGCCGTCGCCGACCGCGACCGCGACGATGAGATCGGGATTGTCGAATGCGGCTCCGTACGCGTGCGAGATGGAGTAGCCCAGTTCGCCGCCTTCGTGAATCGAACCCGGCGTTTCCGGCGTGCAATGCGAGCCGATGCCTCCGGGAAACGAAAACTGCCGGAAGAACTTGAGCATGCCGGCTTCGTCGCGGCTCTTGTCCGGATAGATTTCCGAGTAATGGCCCTCGAGGTAGCAATTGGCGAGCGTGGCCGGCGCGCCGTGACCGGGGCCGGAGATGTACATCACGTTCAGGTCGTATTTCTTGATCAGGCGATTCAGATGCACCCAGATCAAAGACTGCCCGGGATCCGATCCCCAATGACCAAGCAGCCGGTTCTTGATGTGCTCCGGCTTCAGCGGTTCGCGCAGCAGCGGATTGTCGCGCAGATAGATCATGCCCGCCGACAGATAATTGCAGGCGCGCCAGTAGGCATCGATCTTGCGAAGTTCTTCAGGGCTAAGCGGCTCAGTTGGGCGGACGGTTTGGCGTGCGTCGAGAACGGGGGATGAAGTCGTCACGGGAGCGAACCTCCAGCATCAAGCTTAAACGTTTTTGATGCCGGAGTCCGGCCACGGGACTTACAGAATGATGAAAAGAGTATGAATTGTCGGGAGCAGGCGATTCCTTACCCGGCCTCGCTGGTCATCATGAAGAGCGGCTTCATCTCGAAGCTCTTAATAATGCGGCCTCAAGCAATCGACGTTGTACCGTTCTTTCCCGTTCAAAACTTTCTTTGTCGCGGTGAACATGCGACGCTGTGACCGCGTGAAACAGATGGCAGGACATCCGTCTGTTTGCGGTAGACGGATTCGTCCATTTTCTTAATTCCCTGTCTGTCAGTGAAATGTCGCCGACCTTGTGACCTTAGTAACCGAATTGATTACAAAAGCCCAGTGCCGAGTAATTGTACTGTGGTGCTTTGACCCGTTCCCATCCCACCCCTACGATTGATAGCACGTGGGGAAATACCCGCGATCGATAAACCGAAGCGTTGCCACTATGCTGGATTCGAAAACACAGAAGAAAACGCAGGGCTTTACGCTGTTTGAGCTGATGATCGTGCTCAGCGTGACATTGATTCTAGGGGCAATCTCTGTGCCCACAATGATGGCCACCTTCAACGATATCAAGCTGCGATATATCGCTAGCAACCTCAGCGGTCTCTTACAGTCTTGTCGCATTCAAGCGGTCAGAAAAAACACGTTCTATTCGATCCAGGCTGGCGTGCAGGCGGGGGGAAACATCTATTACATCGACAAGCCAACTGCGGCTTATGCGGCCGGGGACACGCTCCTGCCTATCGACGCGGCTGTAACCGTGACACAGGGACCGATCACCGCCGCCCCGAACGCGGCCGCGTTCATCGCGGGCCTGAACTTCACCGTCGACCCAGCCGCCGATCCTCCAAGTTTCAGTGCGCGCGGCATTCCTTGCATTGGGACCGCGAACGCCTGCAACCAGGTTGCCGGCCAGGGTTTTGTAATGTTTATGTCGAGAGCGACAGTCATCGGCAATGTTCCCTGGGCGGCAGTCGTCGTGAACCCCAGCGGACACATTCAGGTTTGGACTAGCGATAAGAATGGCAATTGGATTCAACGGGATTGAGAGACAAAAATGACTAAATCGCGCACCCAAATATTGCCGGACGCGGGTTCCCTTCGGAACAGCGATCGCGGGATGACGATGATCGAGCTCATGATCGCCATGGGCGTGCTCGCCATTGGAATGACGGGCGCGATGGGCATGATTCTCAGCGCCATATCCTCAAACGCTCGCAACAAAAACGACACCGCCGCCGTGGTGCTGGATCAGGAAATCCTCGAGCAGTTCGCGGCCTATCAAAATTATCCGCAGGCCGGTGGGTTCATCACGATCAACGACTGCAGCACGGGAGGTACCCAGCTGCACAAAGCGGGAGCAGCCGCAGCGGCCGCGCCCTCGGGCAATGGAGCCACGCTTTACACGTCGGGCACCGCCCCCTTTCCCGGAAACGTGGGAGACATCGACTGGACCCAGGCTGCCCCGACGTTCGCGACCTCCGCAACCGTCGGTTATGCCATGACCTACACAACATGCAACGGGGACACGTACGAAGTTCGCTGGAATGTAATGCAGGTGGACAGCGAAAGCAACATTGCCCAATTGACGGTATCGTCCCGCCAGACCGCAGCGGCGGGCAGCAAGCTGGCAATGCTTTTCTCCGCCCCCGTCACCATACGCACCATCATTGACTAGTGAGCGAATCCCACATGAACACTAAAGGCTCTCGACAAAATCCGGCTCCGTCACAAGGCGGCTTCACGCTGGTAGAACTCCTGATCGTGTGCACCATACTTGCGGTTGTTTTGGGCGCCGTGTTCCAGGGGATTAACACCGTCGTCCAGCGCAGTCAAGCGGAACAGGTCAAGGTCGATCTCACTCAGTCCGCGCGCGAGTTCGTCGATGAGTTCGAGCGCGATCTGCATCAGGCGGGGTATCCAAATTGCCGCCTGGTCGCCACATCGGGAGCCGCCAGCAACTGCCCGGCGGATAGCACTCAGCCTACCGTAGCTCAGAATTCGGCCGTGGCAGTCGGTTTGGTTTTCGTTGACAACACCCACATCATTTTTGAGGGAGATATACAGGGTAACGGAGCCGTGGAGTCCCTTGAGTATAAGCTGGTGGACGCAAACGGAACGAACCCTCCTGCGAGTTGTCCTTGCACGCTTCAGCGTAGCGAAATTGTGAAGGTCAATGGCACTCTTCCCTGGGCCCAGGGTCCTCGCACCTTCTACCAGGAATTGCAGAACGTGGTGAACAGCGGCATACCGGGAGGCACCAACGCATACGGCGGGGGCGCACCCATAACTGGCAACACAGCCTGGGGAGCCACCAATACCGCCTACTACGCCTCTCTCAGCACGTTTAAAGATTATCCGGTGTTTCAAGCGTATGACCAGTTCGGCAACATCGTTCCGATGCCGGTAGATCTCTCGGTGGCAGGCAGCACGCAACTCCTGACGTGCTCTATCTCCTCCGTCAGTTGCATCAAGTCGATTCGCCTCACGATCAATCTTCTGGCTGATGCCACCACCGGCGTCGACTCGCAGACCAAGGTACGGCCTGTCACCACATTAGTGGGCAGTGCTCGCCTGGTGAACAACTTCTAGAGGAGGTCTTGTCAAATGCGCGCAAATAATCTTCGTCAACACGAACGCGGTATGGCTTTGGTTCTCAGTCTCCTCGCCCTGCTCTTGATCTCCGCCGTCGGGTTGGGCCTGATCTACATGTCCAACACCGAAACCTCGATCAACAGCAATTACAAGGACACGCAGACGGCTTTCTTTGCCATGCGCGCCGGTCTGGAAGAAGCGCGTGACCGCCTTCGCTCGAATGCCACGTTCCCGCTAACGCTGCCGACTACTTTCCCGCCCGCTGCGGGCTCCATCGTTTACATCACCAACCCCGCGGGAGTTGCGGACAATGTTACGCCTCAGACTTATAACACCTCATACTTTGACGACGAATTCTGTCACGAGTATTTCTCTGGTGTGGCAGGGTCGGGTGTCGCACACGGCACAGCGTGTGTAGCCGCAAACGCGGTTCCTGCTGGAAGCTATGCATTCACCGCGAGCCAATCCCCCAACACCAACACAGCAGCAGCCTTGAAATATAAGTGGGTCCGCGTGACGCTGAAGCAGAACGCAACCACTGGCACTCCGGGCACCGCGACTACCTACGTGGATTCAACCCAGCCTGCCGGTTCGCAAGTGTGTTGGGACGGAACTCTCCTGAAGGAGAGGGTATCGACCGCAATGGGAGCGGCGTATACAACTTGCGCCCTGGCTAAAAACGCCGGCTTTAACGTCCAACCGGTTTATCTGGTAACCGCCATGGCGATCACGCCGTTGGGCAGCCGACGCGTCGGCCAATATGAAGCGGGGGCTTATATGATCACGCCGCCTGCAGCGGGTCTGGAGTTTGCCGGACCCGGGGCTACGTTCAATAGCGCTCCGCATTCCAATAATTTCGGCATTAGTGGTACCAACAGTGGCGATCCCGCTAATGCGGGCACGTATACGCCCTGGACCGGACCCGGCGGGCAGGCCGCATGCACCGCCGCAACCCCCGCGGTGATGCCTGCCATTGGTGTCGGGGACGCTGCCGGCGTAACTAACATGGAAGCCGACATTCCGAGCAATCGTACCGGGAACTACACCGGATCGCCTATGATTCCGGGAACCCCCGTCGACAGCTCCGGTATGTCGGTGCAGAATGAGGGCGTGGGAACAACCGCCTATCCCAGCAATGGCTCCTTGGCGCCCGGTACGAACTATTCGACCCCCGCTCAACTCAACGCACTGGCACAATCCATGGCCAATCAGGCCAATATTGTCTGCCCGGGCAATGCTGCCTGCTCAGGAAGCACTTTCGGAACCGACGCTGCCCCGAAGATCACCTACATTAACGGCGATGCAACTGTCGGAAGCGGCGCCGGAGTCTTGGTCGTTACGGGAACGCTCACCTTCAACGGAAACGCGAATTTTGATGGACTGATCCTGGTCATAGGACAGGGCATCATGAATGTCCACGGCGGCGGCGGAGGCCAAGTGAACGGAGAAGTCCTGATTGCCAACACCAACAGCCACACTTCTCCCTTCGGCCAGCTCGCCACCCTAGGGTCTCCCTCACTTAATTGGACTGGCGGCGGCAGCAACTTTGTCCAATACAACAGCTGCTGGGCCGACTTCGGAAGCTACATGCAGTACCAACTCGTCGCCTCGCGCGAAGAGATGTACTAAAACGCTTAGGAAGGAACAGAAGACCCCGATCTCATGGATCGGGGTCTTCTGTTTTTGTGCAGCGATCAGGTCCGCTTACGAGAGCTCGGTCTAGGTTAGGCAGCCTTCTTGCGTGGAACTTTTGCGCCCTTCTTGCGCGCTTCAGAAAGGCCGATGGCGATTGCCTGCTTACGGCTTTTCACTGTTCCGCCTTTTCCTCCCCGGCCTGACTTGAGGGTGCCCTTCTTTTCCCGGTGCATTGCGCTCTTCACGCTTTTGCCCGCGGCCTTGCCATATTTACGACTCTTAGAAGATTTCCGTTGTGCCATGATTAGCCTCCTTGAAGTTAGAGTGCGACCAGCGTTCGAGAGGTTGGCACTAGATTCGGGTTGTAAGCCGGTGCCGAGGTCGAGCGCGCCGACGAAATACGTACAGGCCGGGTTGGAGAAAACATTTCTAAAGCAACAGCGGAATTTTTTGCTCCATCCAACCAGCAGCGCATGTAAATAGCAGAATTTCTGCCGGAGTTTCGGATGACCTTGCCGATTGCCAAAACTTATCCACCGATGGAGGCCGCGCCAGCAACGAGCCTCCCGGAAGGAAAGCAATGGCAATACGAGCCCAAGTGGGACGGATTTCGCTGCCTGGCTTTCCGCGATGGAAAGCGAATCGATCTGCAATCCAAATCCGGCAAACCGCTCACCAGGTACTTTCCAGAATTAGTTACGGCCTTGGGCGAACTTGGGGCGGCAAAGTTCGTGCTGGATGGCGAGATTGTCATTCCGGTGGACGGCGATTTGTCTTTCGATCAGCTGCTGATGAGAATTCATCCCTCCGCTTCCCGCGTGGAAAAATTGAGCCGCGAGACGCCCTGCGTGTTCATCATCTTCGATTTGCTGGTCAATGCGGAAGGAAAGTCTCTGGCAGAGCTTCCGCTGGAAAAGCGGCGAGAGGAATTGGATCGATTCGCCGCCAAATACTTGAAGAATAATACGACGATCCGCCTTTCGCCTTTCACTGCGGAGCTTTCCATCGCCCAACGTTGGTTTCACATGGGAACGTCGGTCGACGGCGTGGTGGCGAAGCGGAGGGATCTCCCCTACCAGAGCGGCACGCGAAAGGGGATGGAGAAGATCAAAAAGCTGCGAACCGCCGATTGCGTTGTGGGAGGATTTCGATATCTGGAAAAAGAGCCGCTGGTCGGGTCGCTGCTGCTCGGACTCTATGGTAAGGATGGCAAACTCGATCACGTGGGATTCACTTCTTCCATCACCGCGGAAGCGCGGCCGGCGCTCACCCGGAAACTGAAAAAGCTGATCAAGCCGCCGGGCTTCACGGGGAAAGCCCCCGGAGGGCCGAGCCGGTGGAGCACTAAGCGCTCGACGGAATGGCAGCCGCTGGCGCCAAAACTGGTGGTGGAGGTGCAATTCGATCACTTCACTGGCGGCCGCTTTCGCCACGGCACGAAATTTCTGCGCTGGCGTCCCGACAAGAAACCTTCGCAATGCACGATGAAGCAGGTGGAGCGGGAAAATCGATCGGCGCTGAATCTGCTGTAACGAAGCGCACTCGATTAGTCAGCGGCCTTGGCGTTGCCCGCCTTCGTGATCTCGGCAACCGCACGCCGCGCGCTGGCAATAGCTCCATGCACGGTGCCATTATTTCCGGTGATATCCGCAGCTTCTCCTGCAAAGAATAAAGTGTCTTCCACCGGGCGGCTTAAGACTGCGGGGGCATCCGCGCTTCCGGCTTTCACGTAACTGTAAGCGCCTCGCGAAAAAGGATCGGCCTGCCAGTCGTGGAAATAAGCAATTTCCAGCAGGCGCTCCAACTCTTCGGTGCTCACGCGCAACAGGCTGCCGAGAGACTGCAGAGCGCGCGTAACCACCGGCACGGCGCCGGATCGAACTTTTTCGGCGGAGCGCCACGGCGCCCATCCCGTAATGACGGGAGATTGATCGGGCATCGAAGTCCACCACGTCGGGAAAAATTCATCTTGCGAAAACAGGAAACTCATCCCGGCCAAAGTCTGGTTGCGCCTGTCGGACGATTGAATCCGATCCCAGAATCGTTCCTTAAAATGCAGAACGACGCGCATGACTTTGCCCATCTCCATTCCGGAAATCGAATCAAGTTTTTCTTGCGGCAGGGCTGGAGAAAATTCAATCGCTCCCGCTTCGCCCGGGCGAGCCTGCAGGACTCCAAGGGGAACCGTCACCAGAACTCGGCTGGCGCGCAGCGAGATGGACTCTTTCCCCGACACGGCATCGATGGCAACGCTTCCGGCGCGCCACGCAATTCGCTGGACCACTGTGTTGGTGCGCACGCGGACTCCCGCCTTGGCGATGCGCTTCTGGATTACATCGAGCAGAGACCGATATCCGCCCTGCGGTCGGAAGGCTCGCTCGCCTTCGATTTTTTCTTCGGCTCTCATCTGACGAAACAGCCAGTGCACGCTGACCTGCTCTGGATCCGCAGCATTGAATCCCGCAACGTAGCCGAGTGCGTGATCCTTCGTTTCTTGCGATGCCTTCGGACAGCAGCGCTGCAGGAAGTTCGCGAACGATTCGTCAGGCTCTTTGTCGTTCATGCGCTGCAGAATTTCATCGACCTCTGAGAAGAAATCGCAAGACGACAACTTGCCGTTCTGGACGCAGAAATTGTCGCCATCGACTTCACTGAAGTGGATGTCGTTTTTTCGGAGTACATCCAGAATTTCCGGCGGGCGCCCATGAATGAACTCCGCTCCCAATTCGACGGGGAATTGCTGTTCCAGGTCGTTCAGCGTGTAAACACGCCCGCCAATGCGATCGCGGGCCTCGAGAATGTTTACGGAAAGGCCGGCCTCGGCCAATTCGGAGGCGGCCACCAGTCCGGCAACTCCGGCGCCGACCACGATCACGTCGGAGTGTTTCGATTGCGCGAGACCAGTATTCGAGGGAGGCATGATCGATTTCAGCGTGCAGCGCGAAGTGCTACGCGGCTTCCAACTTTCTGGCTAGTCCGGCAACAATTTTAAGATCGTTGACGAAGGCCTGCATCTGTAAACGGCGCGCTTCCGCATCCGGCGCTCGCAAAATCGAGGAGGGATGCACCGTAGCAATCACGACAGGCGCGAGAGGCGATTGAATGAGTTGCCCGCGCTGGCGAGTTACGCTGAAAGTTCGACCTAACAACGACTGCGCCGCCGTTGAGCCCAGGCAAACGAGGACTTGAGGCTTCACCACACGCAGTTCGGCGTCAAGCCACGGACGGCACGCGTGTATTTCAGAATAGCGAGGCTTTTTGTGAATGCGCTTCTTGCCGCGTGCGGCAGCTTCCCACTTGAAATGTTTCACCACGTTGGTCAAATAGATTTCGTCGCGTCCGATCAGAGGCTTGTTCCAGCGCCTGGCTCAGCAGTTTTCCTGCGGGTCCAACAAAAGGATGTCCCGCGCGGTCTTCCTGATCTCCCGGTTGTTCCCCGACCAACATGATCTTCGCTTTCGAGGGGCCTTCCCCAAAAACCGTCTGCGTCGCATTCTTCCACAAATCACAAGCCCTGCATTCACGAGCGGCGACGCGCAGCGCGCCGACAGTCCTTAAGGCCTGGTTAATGCCAGCAGGAACTCCGGCATGATCTGCTTGACTGACCGGACGCTTCGGTGTCTTGGAGACTAATTTCACGGTTTTGATCGTGCTGCGCGCAGTTTAGGATGCTCGATTGCGCCCAGGGTTTGTTTGGCCATCTGTACGCTGGTTTCACGGGCTTTTGAGCGAGATCCCCGCTTGAGCGTTGATCCCGAGAAATCCACGCAACCACGGCGAGCGTGTCCGACTCGGTATTCCTCTGTATTGCCGGACTGAATCTTCCCTTCGTGTAATCATTCGAGGGCTTGAATCGGAAGGCCTGGAAAGCAGCGTACCGGAATATGCCTCAGCACCAACAATCAAGCCGGCCAGAAACGCGCGACAAATCGCAAGATCTTGTGCCTGCCAATCGAGAGCCCGTCACGCAGGGACAACAGTTCGACGAAATGCAGCGCCAGCAAAAGAACCCTGACGGCGCGCCTCAGGACGAGAACGAGTCGTAACCGCCAGCTAGCGCGGTTGCAACGGGGCACGCGGCAACACGACCTTAACCAGGCAGCCACGTTCGCCATTTCGGTTGGAAATTTCGATCCTTCCACCGTGAGCCTCGGCGATTTGACGCGACAGTACTAAGCCAACCCCGCTCCCGCCGGGTTTTGTCGTGTAAAACGGCGTGAAGACATTGGCGGGGTTCAGCAGTCCTGGACCATTGTCCTCAATAAACAAGTTCACATTCACATCGCCGAGGTCCCAGCCCACTCGAACCTTCCTATCCCCGTCGCTTAACGTCGAAACGGGCGCTGGAGTGGAGCGCTTCGTTGCATCGGCCGTCACTTCAATCACTGCGTCCGCGGCGTTGCGCACAAGATTAATCAGCATCTGTTCGAGCTGGTCAGGATCGGCAATGAATAAGACTGCCGGCCCGGGCTGGACGCAAACTTTAATTCGAGTTTCAAGACTAGCGACCCGGGCCACGAGCTGGGGAAGATCGACATCGCGAAGAACCGGCGCTGGCATCTGCGCCAGGCGGCGATAAGCTTCCAGAAAACGATGCAGGGAAGCGGAACGCGCCTCGATAATCTCCAACCCGTGCTGCAAATCGTGGCGCACATCAGCATCCATGGCAGTCGACGACACCTGCGAGTTGAGGCTACCAGCAATCGATTTGATGGGAGCGAGCGAATTGCTCAGTTCGTGGCCCAGGACGCGAATCAATCTTTGCCACGCCCTTCGCTCTTCTTCGCGCAAGGCGCGGCTCACATCGGAAAGAACCACTAAGGTGTGCGGCACGCCATTCTGACGAAACGAACTGCGGCGCAGCAGCCATCGCGCTTGAGAGTCCTTGAGGTCGAGTTCGACCAGGCTTTCGTTGTCCGCGTCCAGGCATTTTTGTAATTTCAAGTCGGTGGCGCTCCGGCCAAGCATCCGCGCCTGCGATTGGCGCAGCAAGTGCTCTCCCGCGGGGTTCACCAGGCGAAGCACCGACGCTGGATCAAAAGCGAACAGAGGAGCATCGATCTCGTCGACCACGCGCTGCAGCAAGGCCGTCGCCTCAATCGTGCGAATTTTCTCGTCCGACAACATGTCGGCAAGCGCGTTCACTTCTAAAGAGAGTTCTCCCAAAGCGTCGTCGGGGACGGCATTGCGCGCTCGAAAAGAATAATCTTCCTCGCGCAACGCGCCAATCACATTGGCGAGTGTTTGCAGCGGACGCGTGGTTTGTTCCTGCAGCGCCAAAGCCAACAACCACCAGGCGAACATCTCGAGCGCGATGAGCCCAAGCCGCGATTCCAGGGTCCAGGGCTGCGTCCATACCAGAACGATGCTGACGATCAAGCCAGGGAGCGCAACCAGGAAACAGTAGAGGTTGATGCGGTGTTCGTAGAGGAGGCGAACTCGTTTTTTCTTCGATGCAGGTTTCGGCGCGGGCGCGCTAGACGCCATACTTCTCCATGCGCCGGTAGAGCGCGCCGCGACTAAGCCCCAGCGCTTCAGCGGCCTGGCTGACGTTGCCCTGATAACGCTGTAGAGCTTTTCGCACCAGCATGGCTTCTACGGCTTCGAGGCTGAGGTCTTCCAGGCCCTGGCTGGAAGCGCGTTGCGCACTCAGCGCCAAATCGGCAGGCTGAATTTCGTTGCCGCGGCACATCAAAACGGCCCGCTCCACGGTGTGCTCCAACTCGCGCACATTTCCCGGCCACGCATACTGCATCATCGTCTGCAACGCCGCGGGATCGAAGCCCTTCACGGGACGGCGATAACGCGCGGCGTAACGCGCGAGAAAATGCGCGGCTAACGAGGGGATATCTTCCCGCCGCTCGCGCAAAGCGGGCAGGTGAATCTCCACCGTATTCAAACGAAACAGAAGATCTTCGCGAAACTGTCCGGAGGCGCAAGCGGCCGAAAGATCGCTGTTGGTGGCGGAGAGCACGCGGACATTCACGCGGCGGGAGCGCGACGATCCGACGCGCTCGATCTCGCCCGATTCCAGAACGCGGAGTAACTTCGCCTGCTGGCGCAGAGGAACATTGCCGATCTCGTCGAGAAAAATGGTGCCCCCATCCGCGAGTTCGAAACGCCCGATGCGGTCGGTGCGCGCATCGGTGAATGCGCCCTTCACGTGTCCGAATAATTCACTCTCGAATACGCCGTCGGGAATTGCCCCCGTATTCACCGCGACCAGGGCGCGCGAGGTTCGTGCCGACAACGCGTGCAGAGTTTGAGCGACGATTTCCTTTCCCGTTCCATGCTCGCCCGTGATCAGCACGTTCGCGTCCGAGGGTCCCACACGCGCGATGGTTTCGAGAACGGATTGCATGGCGGGGGCGGCGGCAATAAATTCCGGGCGGCCCTCGGCGCGAAGCAGTCGGTTCTCCGCCTCTAAACGGGCGGCCCGCTGCAGGGCGCGATGCAGTTCAACCTGGGTGCGCAGAATCGATAGCAGCCGTTCGTTTTCCCACGGCTTCTGCACAAAATCTCGCGCGCCCCGCCGCATGGCTTCCACGGCCAGTTCAACGTTGGCCCACGCGGTCATCACGATCACCGGAATGGTGGCATCGAGCGAGACAATTTGCGAGAGCAGATCGAGACCTTCCTGCCCGGAAGTCGTATCCCGCGTGTAATTCAGGTCGATCAGCACCGCGTCATAAGAATTGCTAGCCAGGGCCTCGCGAACCAGCGCGGGCGAACGAACTTTGTCGACCTTGTAGCCTTGCGGACGCAGCAGCAGTTCCAGGGCTTCGAGGATGTGCTCCTGATCGTCGGCAGCAAGAACGCGAGGCGCGCCCGACTCATGCCTGAGAGCCGGCAGACTCCACGTCGGATTTGGCCGAGGTCGGCATACGGATTACGGCGACTGGCGGGAGACTACGCCACTAATCGCATCCTGCAACAGTATGCCATTATGCTCCAAGGTTGCGCCGGTGGTGCGATCCAGTTCGACTTTGGCTTTTTCGTAGGTTGTCTGCGCGCTGACCAGATCGAGTTCGGCAAGCGCCAGATCGCGCTGCGCTGAGAGAGTTTGATAGCTCGACCCTGAGCCCAGGTCCTGTTCTTTCTTGGTGATGTCGAAAGTGCGCTGGGCCAGGTCGCGAGCCTTACGCGCCGCCTGAACGCGGGCGCCAGTCTGGTCGAGCGCATACTGCGCATTGCGCACTTCGATGCGAACCTGCTTCTTCAATTGTTCCATGCGTAACTCGGATTGGCGATATTCCAACTCCGAGCGGTACTGGTCGGCTTTGGCCACTCGGTTTCTGATCGGGATATTCAGGTTCAGTCCCAGATAGTAATCAGGCGCGGTATTGTTGAAGGCGTTTTGCAGGGCGCCAGCAAAATCTTCCGGAACGCTGGAAATATTTTGGCCAAGACTGTAGGTGGGATTCAAAGGCCCGGCCAAACCGTAACCTCCATAAAACCCAACCAGCGCGAGCGATGGCAATAAGGCATTGCGGGCGGCGCGCCGGCTGATCTGGCGGTTAACCAGGTCGATATTCGTTTCGGCGAGCTCGGGCCGGCTGTTCAGGGCAGTCGCGATCAGGTCAGCAATCGACGCGCTCGCCTCGATGCTGGCCGGCTTTTCGATGGTTTGCAGCCGGTCTGTGGGAATCACGCGCATCGCTTCCAGAACGGGATCGTCAAGGCTCTTGGTGATCGCGTTCTTCATCAGAGTTTCCTGAAGCTGCAGGCTGGTGCGCGCCACGGTTAAATCCTGATCGCGTCGCGACACCTCCGCCTCGGCGCGCATCACATCCATCTGGGGGACGCTCTCCAACTGTAACTGCTTCTTGGTATTGTCGAGGGTCTGCTGCGCAAAGGAAAAAGATTGCTCGTTGACCTGCGTCTGCTCGTAGGCGCTGACCAGGTCCCAATAAATATTTTCAATCTGAGTAACTGTGGCAATCACTTGATCTTTGAACGCGATGTCGGAGATTTTTTTGTTGTTCTGGGCAATGCGCAAATAGCGCAGGTTCGGCCCGAAGCCAAAACCGGCGAGCAACTCCTGCTGAAATTGCAAGCGAACCTGCGAAGTGAGCGAGGGAGAAAGATTAAAGAACGGGCTATTGGTGGTTTGCCGCGCATTGCTGAAAGTGAAATTGACGCTCGTGCCCGTGGCGAAAGATTGCGTGAACGACGCCGCAAACTGGCCCGTGTTCAGCTGCAATAACGGCACGCCGTAGATTTGCCGGTTCGCCAAAGGAGTTGTCTGGTGCTCTTCTCCGCCCTGCAGACTAAGAAATGGGTCGTAGGACGATACCGCAGTGCCCGTCCCGAGCGTGGACTGCACCAGGCCGGAAGCCCCTGCTCCAGCGCCGCCCGCGCCGCCGGTGGTACCGCCCGCGCCGGCACCGGGAGCGCCAGTTCCGAATCCGCCTACGCCACCACCGGGCGTGCCTTGAACGACGCCGGTATTGACGCCGCGGAAAAATCCTCCGGCCTGCGTGCGCAAAATATCGGTGTTCGCAATCGGCAGATTGTAGCGGGCAATCGCCAGGTCCAGATTGTTTTCAAGCGCGAGGTCGATCGCATCTTTCAGCGAAAGATAAAGCTGGCCGTCGCGCACCAATTGCTCCAGACGCGGCGAATTCGCCAGTACCGGCTCCGGAACCTGATCGGGCTCATAGGCATTCAGCGGATTGTGCGACTTCGGCATTTCATATTGCAGCGGAGTCGCGGGCTGTGCTCCGTTCGGCGCAGGCGTCGTGGGTGCAGCACCAGGAGCGGTGGCTTGCGCCGCAACGCTCGCCACGAACGTTCCGCATATCCACAACGTCTTTGCCGCCCGTTTCACGAATTTGTAATGGAATGGCCTCCTCACGATGCGTTCACCTCCGCTGACGGCGTGAGCGCGGGATTCGCCGTGTCTCCCACCAGCCATCCATCGCGCAACTGAATGGTGCGGCTCCCATAGCTGGCATTGGTCTCGGAGTGAGTGACCTGCACGATGGTCGTTCCCTGCTGGTTCAGCCCGCGAAAAAGTTCCATGATCTCCTTGGCCTGGCCCGAGTGAAGATTCCCCGTCGGCTCGTCGGCCAGCAACAGCGGCGGCTTGTGAATCACGGCGCGCGCAATTCCCACCAACTGCTGCTGGCCCCCCGACAGCTGGCTGGGATACAAATCTTTCTTGGCAACAATCTGAAACCGATCCAACGTGTCGGCCACCAGGCTCTGCCGCTCGCCGCGGGGAATGTCTTTGTAAGAAAGCGGCAGATCGATATTTTCCTGCACTGTGAGGTCATCGAGCAGGTGATAACTTTGAAAGACCATTCCAATATTTCTCTTTGCGATGTCGGCGCGCTGCTTGCGTTTCATCTGGTGAACCGCGTCCTCGCGAAACCAGTACTCGCCTTGCCACGCATCGTCAAGCAGCGCCAGAACATTTAACAGAGAAGACTTCCCCGCGCCCGACGGTCCCATGATGGTGATAAATTCACCGTCGCGAATATCAAGGTTGATGCGGCGAAGCACCCAACTTTGTGCCACCCCTGCTTTGTAGCTGCGTTCGATATTTCTCAGTTGAATCATCTTTACCCCAATTCAGAACTCTTATTCGTGACGTAAAGCGGCCATAGGATCGATCTTCGCGGCGCGCCGCGCGGGAATGAATCCTGCGATGGCCGCAACCACTCCCAGCAGCCCAATCACTACGGCCAACGACAGTGGATCGCTGTTCTTCAACCCGAACAGGAAGCTATGCAGAACTCGGGTGCTGGCCAGCGCCAAAGGAATTCCGGCTGCAAGGCCGATCGCCACCAGCAGCATGCTTTCGCGAAGCACCAACTCGAGCACATCGCCCCGCCGCGCCCCCAGCGCCATGCGCACGCCAATTTCGCGCGTGCGCCCCGCAACCGTGTAGGACATGACCCCGTAGAGCCCGACGCAGGCGAGCACCAGCGCCAATACACCGAAGAAAGTCGAAAGCTTGGCCAGAGCGATCTGGTCACCCGCACTTCCCGTGACTAAGTGGTCGAGCGTTTCGATGAACGCGATCGGCAGCCGGGGATCGGCGCCTTTGATTTGCGCCAGCAGATTGGCGGTCGCGCTCGACGGCGTGCCGCTCACTTGCGCCTCGATCACGATCTGATTGGGGTCGGACACTTGCTGAAACGCGAGATAAAAACGCGGCTTCACCGCTTCGCGAATTGCGTCGCCGTGATCTTTCGCATCGTGAGAAATGCCGATAATCGTAATCGGCTTGTCCACCCAATCCGGATCGTTGATCGTGAACTGCCGCCCCATCGGATCCTGTCCCGCAAAGAAGTGCTTGACCATCGCTTCATTCACCACGGCCACGCGGGTGGAAGTCGACGTATCCTGCGCTTCAATGCCCCGTCCCGTCAGAATGGGTATGCCTACAACCGAGAAGTAATCCGGCCCAACGAAATCCTCGTTCGCCTGTTGATCGCGGCCATTGCCGGCGCTGAAGCCGGGCACGATAATGCCATCAGAAGATTCACTGCCGGCAAACAATCCGTTCTTGGAATACGTAACGCCGCGCACCCCAGGCGCAGAATTGAGGCGCGCCACAAGTTGCTGCGCCAGCAACTTCATGCTCTCTTTGGTATAGCCCGAGGCCGTAGGATCCAGGCGCGCAATGACCAGATGAGTGCGGTCGTAGCCAAAACTCTGTGCCATTAATTTTTGCAGGCTGCGTACCAGCAATCCCGCGGCGAACAGCACCAGCAGCGAAAGCGCGACTTGCGCCGCAATCAATCCCTTGCCCCAGCTAAACCGGGCGCCCGCCTCCGGAGTCGATCGCGCCGCATTTTTCAGCGCGGGCGCCACCCGCACTTTCAGAGTCTGTAACGCGGGCACCAGTCCGAAGACGACTCCGGTCAGCAAGGAAACTACGATAGTGAACGCGAGCACCCGCCAGTCGGGCGAGAGTGCAAGCGCTGTTCCCGATCCCATAAGCTGGACCAGCAGCCTTACTCCCCAGATCGCCAAAAGCGATCCGGCGATTCCGCCAAGCAGCCCCAACAGCACGCTCTCAGTCAGCAACTGCTGCAACAGACGTCGCTGATTGGCGCCAATGGCAAGGCGCACGGCGATCTCGCGACTGCGGCTGGCAGCGCGAGCCAGCAGCAAGTTGGCAACGTTCACACACGCAATCAGCAGAACCAGTCCGACGATGCCCATCAGCAGAAGCAACGGAATCCGATAGTCGCTGCGCAACTCGGAAATTCCGCCCCCGCCCGCAGCCACTTTAATTTGGGCATTGCGAATGGAGTCGCGGTCGTCGGACGTAAGCGCCGCCCCGTAATCTCCGTTCAACGCCTGCTGGAAATACCAGGTTCAGATTGGCTTGAGCCTGCGCAGGGGTCACGTTCGGGTTCAAGCGCCCGATCAGTGAGAGCCATGAAGTATTTCTCGCAGTGCGCCAGTGACGTCCACGAATGATTTGCGGCTGCATGCTCAGGGGAACAAAAAAAGCCATGCGCTCGCCCACAACATCGCCGTCGAATCCGGGAGGCGCCACTCCAACGACGGTGAAGGGAAATCCATTCAGGCGAATGTCTTTGCCGATGATCGTGGGTGAGAGCGCGAACTTCCGCCTCCAATATTCGTAGCCGAGCACAACCACCGGATTGGCGCTCTCGGTGGTATCGTCCGCGTCGGAGAAGACGCGCCCAGCGGCCGGTTCGACGCCGAGCACCGCAAAATAATTCCCGCTCACCATGCGTCCGGTAATTTTTTCGTCCGGGAGCTGGCCTTGTCCGGCATCGACTTCAATGTGATGATCGGTGGCCTCCGCACTGAGCCCGGAGAAAACCGAGTTGCGGTCACGAAATTCCTTGTACAGCGGATAGGAAAAAATCTCTGTGCTGGGCGTCCCGTTGCTACGATCGTTGGCCTGTGCGGGATCGCCCACCACAACCAGTTGCTGCGGATCATGCACCGGCAACATCTTCAGCAGAAGTCCGTTCACGACGGTGAAGATGGCGGTATTCGCGCCAATGCCAAGGGCCAGCGTAATCACCGCGACCGCAGTAAAGCCGGGGCTCTTGCGCAACTGCCGCGCCGCGAAAATGAGATCGCTGATAATTCCATTCATCTGAATCGCTCCTTACTCATAGCGCAGTGCCACCATGGGATCGACCTTGGTCGCGCGATAAGCCGGGATTACACTGGCCACAAGTGCAATCGAGGCCAGCAAAATTGTTACCGCAAGAAATGTGACGGGGTCCGTTGGCTTCACCTCAAAAATGAGGCTCGACAAAATCCTCCCCATCGCGAGTGCGCCGGCAGATCCAATCAGCACGCCCAGCAAGACCGGCTTCATCCCCTCGACGACGACCATGCGCAAAACGTCGCCCAGTTGCGCTCCAAGGGCCAGGCGGATTCCGATTTCGCGCACGCTGCGTTTGACGCTGTAAGACAGCACGCTGTAGATGCCGACGGCAGCCAGCAGCAAAGCAAGTCCTGCAAAGGCTCCCAGCAGTAGCATGTTGAATCGCTGCTGCGTCAGCGAATTCGCAACCATGTCATCCATGGTGAGAATGTCGCGCAAGGGCATCTCGCGATCGACGGTGTGTACGACATTCGATACCGCGGAGACTAACCCTTGCGGACTGGAAGTTGAACGTACCACCAGCGTCATCGGAAATGAAGACCATCCTCCGTTGGCTGGAGCAGAAACCTGGTCCAACGGAAAGTAAAGTGCAGCACTGGGACGAGTCTGATCGAGCCCGTCGATCTTCACGTCGCCTACAATCCCCACAACTTCGCGAACGGCATCGGGGAAGAAAGTCATGGTGAGCTGCTTTCCAAGCGCATCTTCTCCCGGCCAGAACTGCCGAGCCATGGATTCACTGATCAGGACTGCCGCCGGTCTTCCGGCGATGTCGGTGTCGTTGAAGTCGCGGCCCCGGAGGATGGGAATGTGCATCGCGCTCATGTATCCCGGGCTGGTAAGCCGCACATCCACTTCCGGCTGCTCCGACACGGGGACGGTGGGACGGCCCTCGATTGCAATCGGTTGATGCGAACCGCCTTCGTCGAGAGGAATGTCGTCAACTACACCCGCGGCCTCGACGCCAGGCAAGGCTCGCACCCGCTGCAGCACCTGGTCGAAGAAGTTGATCTGCTGGATCGGCGTGGGAAATTTCGCATGGGAGACCATCGCGTTCATGGTGAGAACATTGTGGGAATCAAATCCCGGGTTCACGCCGTGAAGCCGTTGAAAGCTGCGGATCATCAGGCCTGCGCCGACCAGCAGGATGAGCGACAGCGCGACCTCCGACACCACCAGGATGCTTCTCGTGCGTTGCCCGCTGGAGTCCGCGTCGGTTCGTCCCAGTCCTTGCTTCAGCGACTGGCTCACATCTGCCCGGGTCAGGCGCACAGCGGGAAGAACTCCCGCCAAAATTCCGGCAGCCAAAGAAATGGCGGCAGTGAACGCGAGGACCTCGCCATCCAGGCCAACAGCCACCGAATGGGGCAGTTTGTCGGCTAAGAATGCCGTGATCAGCCGCACTCCAACATGAGCCCAGCTCAGGCCCAGCGCCCCACCTGCCAGCGCGAGCAAGACAGATTCAGTCAGAATCTGCCGCAGCACCCGTCCCGAACTCGCGCCCAGCGCGGTGCGAATGGCAATTTCTTTCTGCCTGCCAAACGTCCTGGCCAGGGCGAGGTTGGCTACATTCACGCTAGCGATTAGAAGAACGAACGCTACTGCGCCCAAGAGCACCAGCAGCGCCGGACGTACATCGCTGACCATGTCGTCGTGCAGAGGCACGACCACCGCGCCCCATCCTTTGTCGTCATCCGGATACAACTGCGCCAGCCGGCTGGAAATCGTATTCATCTCCGCCTGCGCCTGCTTTAAATCGACGCCCGGCTTGAGGCGCGCAACAACCACGGCATTGTGGTTTCCGCGAACCGCTTTCTCCCGATCAGTCCAGGCCATCGGCGTCCACACTTGCGCGAAGTCGGGAAACTGAAAGCTCGTGGGCATGACGCCCGCCACCAGGTAGCTCTGGCCATCCAACTGGATGTCGTGGCCGACAATGCCGGGATTCGATCCGAAATGTTCTTGCCAGAGTCGATGGCTAAGCACGACCACATTGGCATGACCGGGTTGATCTTCTTCTGGAAGAAACACGCGGCCCAGCGCCGGTTGCACTCCCAGCGTTGAGAAGAAGCCAGACGTCGCCGCACTACCGTCGACCTGTTCCGGCTTGTCACCGCCGGTCAGCGTGAACCCGCGGTGGCCGTAGATCGCCATCGCGTCGAAGACGTGATTCTGCCGCTCCCAGTCCAGGTAGTTTGCCGGCGAGACCGAGAAGGTCGTCATGCCCGGAAAGCTCGCCGGTGGTGGAACGTGCCACACGCGCACGAGTTGCTCGGGATGTGGAAACTCCAGCGGCCGCAGCAGAACTCCATTCACCACGCTGAAGATGGCGGTATTGGCGCCGATGCCCAACGCCAGCGTGATTACCGCAACCGCGGTAAAGCCCGGGCTCTTGCGCAACTGGCGTAGCGCGTAGCGAAGATCCTGAAAAAGCCTACTCATCGAATTCCGTCTCCTTATTCGTATCGCAACGCCACCAGCGGATCGACGCGCGTGGCACGGCGGGCCGGCAAGTAACAGGCAAACAGGGCAATGCCGCACAACGCCACTGTAACTACAGCGAATGTGACGGGATCGGTCGGGCCTACGCCGAACAGCATGCTGGCCATCAATCGCGTAAGAGCGAGCGCCGCTACCAGACCGATGGCTGCCCCCACCATGCGTCATGCGCGCACCGTCTCCCAGAACCATGCGCAGTACATCAAGCCGCTGCGCTCCAAGAGCCATGCGCACGCCGATTTCCCGCGTGCGCTGCCCAACCAGATACGACAGTACGCCATAAATTCCAATGCCGGCCAGCAACAGCAGCCAGCCCTGCGAATGCGCCCAGCAGGATGAGCGAGAAGCGCTGGCGGGCAATGGAGTCCGCCACGACTTCCTCCTCGGATTCGTTGTCGTATACGATCATGTCCCGGTTGCTCGCCAGGAGTTTCTGGCGAATTGACTCGAAAAAAGCTTCCGGGGCAAGCGGCGTTTTGGAGCGCACAAATACATCGAATCCCCGAGCAACGCCCTTCGTGTAGGCGGCCCCGTTTTGCATGATTGACCGGTACATCTGGGCTTGCAGGGGATGGCGGGCGTCTTCGGCAGAGTCCCCACTGATTCACGTGCCCAACGACCCCAACAATCGCCAGCGGTACAAGAACGCGTTGGCTGGAATCGCTGTCGATTTCAAAAATGCGGATGTGTTTGCCGATCGGGTCTTGGCCGGCGAAATATTGTTGCGCGAAGCTCGCGTCGATCACCGCCACGCGCGCAGCCTTTTCATTGTCCTCATCGCTTAAGAAGCGCCCACGAAGGAGCGGAATGCGCATGGTTTTCAGATACTCCGGCTCAACTGCGTATTCCAAAGCTTGCTGAATATTCTTGGTTCGCTGCGTAGGCAGCTCTTGCCCTTCGAGCAAGAAACCCCTCTCATTGTCGCTTTCCATGGGAAGGGCGCCTTCATGCAAGGACACAGCCTCAACTCCCGGGACGCTGTGGAGGGTCGAATTTATTTGGCGAAGCGCGGCCAGAATCGCATCCGGAGGTTGATTCGCTAAAGAGGGCGGCGGCGTCACCTCGAAGTAGGTCACATTGCGCGGATCAAACCCGGGATCGACTTTCCACAATTGCACCAACGTGCGGCACATCAGTCCGGCGCCCACCAGCAGCACCAGCGCCATGGCCATTTCGCCCATCACCAGCACAGACTGCATGCGCGAACGAGAGCCGGAGATGGCGCGCCCGCTGTCCTTGAGTCTTCCACTGATGTCGGTCCGCGACATCCTTATGGCAGGCAGCAAGCCAAACATGATTCCGGTAACTACCGAAACAAAAATGGTGAAGAGCAGCACCGGAAAATCGATCCCGATCTCCTCGGCGCGCGGAATGGTTTCCGGGACTGCCCTAAGGGCCGCGGCCGTTCCCCACCCGCCAGGATCAGCCCGAACAAGCCGCCGAGCGCCGAGAGCAGGACGCTTTCGGTAAGCAGTTGGCGCAGAATTCGTGCCTGCCCGGCGCCCAGCGCGGCGCGAACCGAGAACTCACGCTGGCGCGCCGTTGACCGGGCAAGCAGCAGATTGGCGACATTCACGCAGGCAATCAGTAAGACGAATCCCACCGCCCCCAGCAGCACCAGCAGCGCTGGACGCATGTCACCAACGATATTGTCCTTCAAAGGGATGATGTTGGCCTTGATACTGCCGTCAACGTTGGGATAGGCATCAGCGAGGCCGGCATTCACTCGCTTCATATCGTCACGCGCCTGCGCGAGCGTGACTCCAGGTTTCAACAAGCCAATAGCGTCCATGCCCCGATACGAATCCCGAAGGTAGAAGGTCGGATCGGTCTCCTCCCCGATGGCTTCGTACACATCGGCGGTTCTGAAGTTGAAGACATGCAATCGAAACGAAGCTGGAATGACGCCGATGATGGTGCGCGGCTGCCCCGCCACAGTCAGCCGTTGGCCAATCACGTTCCGGTCCGAAGCGAACTTTCGCTTCCACAATCCTTCCGAGATCAGGGCCGTCGGAGCTGGCGCCACGCCGGTCTTCTTCGGAAGTGAAATTGCGTCCCAGGATTGGGTTCACCCCGAGAATCGGAAAGAAGTTTGCAGACACGCGCTGTGCGTGCACATTCTCCGGCTGGCCCACGCCCGTGATGCTGCCATCTGTCGAGCGATATGCGGCCATTGCCTCAAAGGAACGATTGTCGCGCTGCCAATCGAGAAAGTTCGGATAAGAGATCGAGCCTTTAGGAAAAGTTCTGTGTCTCCTCAAACATAGAAACGACGCGGCGGCATTGGGGAACGGCAAAGGACTGAGCAAAACTCGCGTTCACGACCGAGAAGATCGCCGTATTAGCGCCGATCCCGAGAGCCAGCGTGATTACCGTGACCGTGGCGAATCCCGGACTCTTGCGCAGCTGGCGTAGCGCATAACGAACGTCTTGGATCAAGCCGTTCACGCTTGCGGATTCCTGCATGAGCTTATGAAGTTCTTCTTCGGCGACGACTTTGCCGTCGAAGAGATGGACCTCGCGCTGCGCGTGCTTGGCGAAGCGCGGATCGTGCGTCACCATGCAGATGGTCGCGCCTTCCCGATGCAGGTCGGCAAGAAGTTCCATCACGGCTTCGCCGTTGCGCGAATCCAGATTTCCCGTGGGCTCGTCCGCCAGCAGAATCGAAGGTTTCCCCGCCAGCGCTCGAGCCACAGCCACGCGCTGCTGCTGACCGCCGGAAAGCTGCGACGGATAGTGTCGCAGCCGGTGCGCCATTCCGACCCGCTCCAGCGCTTCCATCACACGCTGCTTGCGGTCGGCGGACGGCATTCTCTGCCGGTAGGTCAGCGGCAATTCCACGTTTTCGTAGACCGTGAGATCGCCGATCAGGTTGAAACTCTGAAAGATGAACCCAATTTCCTGGTTGCGAATGCGCGCCCGCTCGGCAAAATCCAAATTGTCCACCGGCTTGTGATTCAACTGGTAGCGTCCAGCCGTCGGAGTATCGAGCAATCCGATGATGGAAAGCAGCGTCGACTTTCCGCAGCCGGAGGGCCCCGACATGGCCACGTACTCGCCCTTGGCGATCGAAAGGTGGATGCCCGAGAGCGCGTGCGTCTCAATCTCGTCGGTGTAGAAAACTTTGGTGAGGTCTGCAATATGGATCAGGGGTTGGTTCGCTTCTGTCATGTGAGCTTCGCCTCGATTTCTGAAGTCTGATTTCTTAGTCGTGCTCGTTCAATCCTGCTCGTTTAATCCCGCTCGTTCAATCCTGGAGTCGAATGCGGTCCGTATTATCCCAGCGCGACATATCGGAAAGCACCACCTTGTCGCCTTCGTGCAAGCCGTCCACAATCTGGATCGAATTCACCGATGCCCGCCCGACTTTTACCGGAACTCTCACGGCTTCGTGTCCGTCCGGCCCGAGTTTGAAAAGGCTGATCGTGCTGTTCTCCTGCCCGAACGCCGGGCGTCCCACATACAAAACATTGTCCAGGCGTTCCAGGTCGACGGTTCCGTCCACGCTCAGATCGGGCCGCGCGCCTTTAGGCAGTTCGCCTGTTAGTTTGACGTCGACAGTGACCGTTCCGTTTTGTACTCCCGGATCGACTCGCATCACTTCTCCGGAAATGACGCCATTGTGCGTGTCCACCGACGCGGGTTCGCCGATTTGCACGTCCCGCGCCTGGGTCTCGGCCACTTTCAATTCCGCCATTAAGTGATTCGGTTGCACGACCTTGGCTAGCATCGCGCCCGGAAGCACATGTTGCCCTACCTGCAGCGGCAAATCCACCAGCACGCCATTGATGCCGGCGCGAACCTTCAGGGCGTCCAGTTGTTTCTTCTTCAGTTGAGCCAGCACTCGCATCTGGTCGACTTTGGCCTGCTGCTCGGCCAGTTGCGAATCGATCGCCTTTTGCGTGCTGGTCAGCCTGTCGCCTTCCAGGCCGTTTCGAGTGGTGAGTTCGTCAGACTTTCCTTTAGAGGCCTTATAGGCGAGGCCCGAGATTACGCCGAGATCATAGAGCGCCTTGTCGGTCTCTGCCTGCAAGTGCGCCTGCGCGTAGTCCGCTTGGACGGTGGCTGCGCCCGCTTTCTGGTTCATCAGATTGCTCTCCAGCGTCATGCGCTGGCTCTGATACTCGGCCTCGGCTGCCTTCAATTGCAGATCGGCATCGACCGCAGCCTGTTCCACCTGCGGATTGCTCATCTCAACGCAGGATAGTGTCGGTCTTGACCAGCGAACCCGGAAGCATGCGAATGCGCACCACGGTGGCTTCGGTCTCGGCAGGAATCTGCAGCACCGCTTCCTGCGACGGAACCAGCGAGCCTACGCCGCGCACCTGCCGCAGCATGGGACCTCGCTTCACCGAGTCGGTCCACACCGTGCCGCTCTCAACGGTAGGGGCCGCGGGCCGCAGCCGGTACACACCGATCGTCAATGCCGCCACCACTACGACGACCGCGGCCGCGATCCCAATCTGCCGCTTACGTTTCTGTTGTTTGAATTCAGGGCGTGCGATATCCATCACAGAAGCATTGGCAACTTCGCCGCCACTCTCAGTGGGGCAGCAAGTCATTGAAATAGACGGACATGCCTCGTTTTGGGGAGCAACTAAAAATTGAGAATTGTCCGGTCGGGGATTCCACTGTCCATGATCGGACACTACCGGATCCGACCGTCGAACAGACAAAACAAAAAGGAAGATCAGAAAAATTCCCCGCAAATCTGTGAAACGATCCAGCCCAACTCCGCACTATCCCAATAAGTGGAGGACATCGCGGCAAGAGCTGAAAGCGATGAGCCACAGTTCAGGAACGCAGCCCGGCAACCACTGGGATGGGTTCTTTAAGCGCCGGAGCCGATCCGGGGGGAAGCGGCTCCGGTGCTTTTGATCAAGATTTTTTCAACCAACGGCGCAGGCCTTCTTTCAATCCGAGATCGCAGGAGTTCATTTTCCAGTGCAGAATGCTCGGCCCACCGCACCCACCGTTTGCCGCCGGAGTAATCACTCCATTCTGAAGCGTCCCGCCCTGCTTGCGCCGAACCCCAAAAGCGGCAACGGTGGGCCACCTCCAGTGCTACACTTTGTGGCACTTCCGAGAGTGCGGGGCCAATGCTTGGAGTTCCAATCTTTTGACGAATCCTATCTCAGCCGCTTGCGGTCCGGCGACTTTCGCACTCAGGAAAATTTCTCCGCCTATTTCGGCGCGCTCATCAAGATCAAGCTGGGTTCGCGTCTGCACTCTCCCGAGGCAATTGAAGATGTGCGCCAGGAAACGTTCGCGAGATTTTTTGTCGCTCTGCGCGATGGAAAGATTCTTCACCCCGAGCGCCTCGGGCCGTACGTAAATTCAATCTGCAACAACGTACTGCTCGAGCACTACCGGGCGTCCACCCGAAGCACCTCGCTCGACGACGAAGAGGAGAAAGATTTTCCAGCCCCGAATGTCGACGTGCTCGGGGCGCTCAGTGCCAAAGAGCGAGAGAAGAAGGTTCGTGAAATCCTCGACAAGCTTTCCGAGCGCGACCGGCGCCTGCTGCGCGAGGTTTTTCTCGAAGAGCGCGATAAAGATGAAGTCTGCCGCAATTTTGGAGTTGATCGAGAGTATTTGCGAGTGCTGTTACACCGTGCCAAGCAAGCATTCAAGTCGTCGTATCTGAAGCATACGGGAGATAATCCCCCAGATTTTGCTCCAGCTTAAGAGCGAGATGAATCTTGCGCGGGATCATTTGTTTATGAGGGGGCGAAACCATGGACCACACTGAAGTGGTTCGAGACAAAATGACGGAAAAATATCTGCTCAACGAACTGGACCCGGCCATGCGCGACCAGTTCGAAGAGCATTACTTCGACTGCACGGAATGCGCCCGCGACATTAGTGCAGGCGCGCAATTTGTGCAACACACGAAAGCGGTTCTGGCGGAAAACCCAGAACCCGAGCGCATCCCGGCCAGCCGCCGCCCTGCAAGCCGGGGATGGCTTTCCTGGCTGCGCCCTGCGTTTGCCGCACCTGCCCTGGCGCTTTTACTGGCAATCGTTGGATATCAGAATCTGGTCACCTACCCGAAGCTTCAGTCGGAACTCAACCAGCCCAGGATTTTGCCCGCGGTTTCGGTGAACCTCGGAACCTGGGGAGCGGGTGGCACGCCCACCGCGGTCCCCGAGGGTAAAGGCCTGCTTCTGTTTGTGCGGATCCCGCCCGACGCCGCCTATGCCCGCTACACCGCCGACTTGTATGCTCCCGGCGGCAAGCTCGAGGGCTCTTTCAGCGTCGCGCCTGCGGCAGGGCAGGATCAATGGCCGGTCGCGCTCCCAGCCGCGCCCCGCCAGCCAGGCACTTACACGATGGCGGTGCACGGCATTACTGCCGCCGGTGAAACCAAGGAGTTGGGGAACGCGTCGTTCGAATTGCAAATTCGTAATTAAAAACTCGGAATTAAATTCAAGGCTGAGTTCCAAGCCCAGCGGAGGTACACTATGGCAACTATGGCGGACACTGAAGCTCCCACCACCGTAAAACCGTCGCACGATTATCATGCCGAAGCCCACGTGCTGAGCGGGCACCTGCAGCGGCCCATCAACCAGAAGATTGAGCCCCAGGCGCCGCTTTCCCTGAGCGACCGTAGAGGCGGTCACTTCACGCGCCACATAGAAGACTTCAGCGTGGAAGGATTGATTTCCTTCACTCGCGGCGAGACCCGTCTCTCGGGCGCACGTAGCATGAAAAATAATGGCTGGGTGACGATCTCCACGTCGATTCTCGAAGGCCTGAATGTTTTCGAGATCATCGGCGCGGACCGCCTGGTCACGCAAGTTTCCACCGATCACGCTTACGAGAATGGCCACATTCCGCATGTAACTTTTCTGGGCACGCAGTTTACCAATTTCCGCGTTGGCGGCTTCCCGGTCAAACTCACGCCTACTCTCGGCATCTGCGGAGACCTGCCCGCAAATGGCCAAACGTATTTCGACGATGCGCCCTTCCTGCGACGAGTGAAAGAACAGACCAGGACCATCGCGAAAGCCACCGGCCTTCCCAAAGATTTGAAGGAACAGTACGATAAGAAACTCGCCTACATCGACGAGCTCATCAGCGCGAAACCTGGCAGTCAAGCCGTACACGAGCCCATCACATGTTCCGTGGTCGAGAACATCGGCGACATTCCGATTCCTGGAGTGCAGCAGTTCGGGCACATCCTGGTGATCCCGGAATTCGGCCACGTAGCGCTGGGCGAAATTCAACTGAGCGAAAAGAAGTACGACGACATCGAAAGGCCTTGCATCTCGTTCGAATTGACCAGTGTTCGAATGAAGCTGGGCTGCGTGGGCGACGGGCCACTCTCAGCGGGCACAGCCAAGACCAACGGTACAACGCGACCGTAACCATCAGAGCAAACAGTTTGGTGATTCGGCGCGTTTGTTCGAACGAGCCTGATCAACGGCTCGCACTTCAAGCGCGCGCGACTTTCTTGCTTTCCTTGTTGCTCGTAATTGGGCTGACGATAGCCTGCACTCCAAACCAAAGTTCGAGTGCAAATTACGAACACGCCAGAGCCACGTTCGTCCATGGCGATCTTGTCGCTAGCCAGCGGGAAGCGGAGGAAGGCTATCGGCGGTTTCGCCGTTCCAGCCCGGAATTGGCGTGGAAGTACAAAGTTCTGGAAGCGGAGTCCCTGCTCTGGAGCGGTAGGTACCAAGAGGTCCTAACCCTTCTTGACTCTTCGGCGGCAGACTCAGCCCCAAGGGATCTGAAGGTCTCGGTGCTCGCGCTTCAAGCCGTTGCTCTTGGGCGACGGCTTGACCTCACGGCGGCCGATCAAAAACTGCAGGAAGCAGAGCGACTGTGCACTGACCCCAAGGTAGAAGGCTGTGGCGAAGCGTTTCAAGCCCGCGGACTGCTTGCCCTGGGCCAGAATCAATTTGCACAGGCTCAAATATCCTTTCGCAGCAGCCTCACTATTGCCAAAACCAAGCGAGATACGTTCCTCGAGACAACCTCTCTCCTTAACTTAGGCGGAGCACTTGTTAAGGAAGGTCTCTTCGATGAAGCGATCGACAGTTCGAATGCGGCGTATAAAGCTGCTCTCGTCCTCGGAGCCGACGATATTGCATTGGCTGCACAAGAGAACCTGGCGTGGTCGTACTATCGACTCGGAGATTCCCCTCGGGCGCTGGATGTGCTGCTCGAAGCCGAGAAACGCTCCCGGCAACTCGGCGATACCTTCGACCAGGAGAACGCGCTCACCAACATTGGATACGTGTACATGGACGGACGCAGGGTCGATCTGGCCGAACAGGCCTTTTCGCACGCGCTAAGGCTGGCACAAAATGAAGGCAGGAAGGAGCATATTTTTAATACGCTCCGCGTTCTAGCACGTCTGTCACTGCAGACCGGCGACATTTTGACAGCCAGCAAATATGCCCAGCAGGCTATTGACATCGCTCGCGCAGGTGGCAATCACCTGGATGAACTCTACCCTACTCTCGTTCAGGGACAAATTGAATCGCAGAGCGCCGATCCGAGCGAAGCGCAAAAGATATTCGAGGCCGTTATTCGCGATGAGATTTGCCCTGTTTTTCTGAAGTGGGAGGCCCAACACTCGCTGGCTCTGCTTTATGAACGCGAAAAGCAAACCGATGGCGCTGACCGCGAGTATCGTGCGGCACTAGCCACGTTCGAGGGAGCCCGGTCCACGGTTCGACACGGAGACTTTCAGCTTTCATTTCTTACAAACGGCGAGCTCATCTACGACGACTACGTTCATTTTCTTGTAACCCAAGGAAGAACGGACGACGCCCTCCGTTGGGCCGATTACAGCCGGGCTCGAACTCTGTCCGAAGGCCTGGGTCTGCTTTCAAAGCGAACGCCGAACGCCCGACCCGCGGGACCACCAGCCTTGAACGCCGCGCAGATTTCTCGCCGCGCCCAGGGCGTCCTTCTTTTTTATTGGCTCGGCGAGAAGCAGTCTTATCTGTGGGCGATCACGCCGCTGAAGACCGGCTCTATTCACTCGCTGCCTCCGGCGCGGAAATCGACGCCATGGTGCAACGTTATCGTCAATCGCTCAATGGCCCGCAAGACGCTCTCGCATCCGAAGATGGCCGCACTCTCTATCGCACGCTCATTGCGCCGGCAAAATCTCTGCTCTCGCGCAACGAAAAAGTGATTCATTCTTCCCGACGGCAGCCTGAACAACCTGAATTTCGAGACGCTGGTGGCCGAAGATCCCAAGCCGCATTTCTGGATTGAAGATGCCGATGTGGTGAGCGCGAGTTCCCTGCGCGTGCTCGCCGCATCGTCAAATCGGCAGAATGCCCGCGAGCAGAAACGTCAACGGAATCTTCTCCTCATCGGCGACAGCATTGCCCCCAGCAAGGAATATCCGGAACTGCCTCGCGCCGGTGAACAGATGGCCAGCGTCGCCCGGCATTTCGGTGGCGCGCAGGAACAGGTCTTTCCAGCGCGAGCAAGCCACGCCCGCGGCCTACTTGAACAGTCATCCCGAGAAGTTTTCACAAATTCATTTTGTCGCCCACGGCACCGCCAGCCGCTTGAGTCCCTTCGACTCGGCGATTGTGCTTTCCAAAAGCGCGCTCGAACCCGATTCGTTCAAGCTCTACGCCCGCGATATTGTTCAGCACCCCATCCGCGCCGATCTGGTTACCATCTCGGCCTGCTACGGCGCTGGCTCGCGCGCCTATTCCGGAGAAGGCCTGGTCGGACTGGCGTGGGCTTTTTTGCGCGCCGGAGCCCACAACGTCATTGCCAGCCTCTGGGAAGTCACTGACGCATCCACCGAACAATTGATGGATCACTTCTATGACGAACTCGAAAAAGGCGCCACTCCTCAAGAGGCGTTGCGCGCGGCGAAGTTGGCGCTGCTGCACGGCGGCGCTTTCCGCAATCCTTTTTATTGGGCGCCCTTTCAGCTCTACGCCGGGTCGTAATTCCCCGCTGAATCCACAGCCGCAAATAATTGGCGTGTTAAAATTTTTTCCAACTAGTTTCACCGATATGGCATCGGGGGGCACGCGCGGATTCCTCAGTTGGAGTATGCGGCGATTTAACTCGCCCTTTTATTTTTTGGAGGATCAGGAACAAAAGCCGATGAGTACGCGAAGGCTGATCCTGTCCACCCTGATTCTGGCGTCCCTGTTTTCCGCGTCGAAATCCATCGCACAAGATTCAGATACCCCCTCAACAGCTCCAAGCGTTCAGGTTTCAAAACGCCGACCGGGCAAGCCGGATTTCAATCGCGACATCTATTACAAGAACAAATGGGAATTCTCCTTCGAGTCGGGATGGCTTCCCGTCAATATTCCCTTCCCGTTCGACGTGTTCCTCGGCGATGGATACAACATGACTCCGCTGAGGTACACGCTTGTGCCCAACCTCGTGTCGCTGCGCTGGCAAATGGACGACGTCGCAGGACCCTGGTTTCTACGCGGCAATTGGGATTTGTCCCTGACCGGAGCCTTGGTTGTCATGCCGCGGGGCCCCGAGACCCATTACGGCGCTTACATCATGGGCATTCGCCGTAACTTCGTTCAGCCCCGCTGGCGCGTTGTTCCGTACTTCGACGGTCGCGCGGGCCTCGGTGGTATTAACGCGAAGGAACCCTTGGGCGTTCAGTTCTCGCAGGGGCAGAACTTTACCTTCACACTGAACATGGGCGCCGGCGCGCGCTACAACCTCAGCCCGCGCTTTTCCATCTCCGCGGGAATCAATTGGATGCACATCTCGAATCTTTATTTATCCGAACCCAAGTATCCGAATTACGGAATCAATGTTTACGGGCCAATGGCTGGAATTTATTTTCGCCTGGGCAAACCGCGTCGCGAAGCGTCGCAGTAACGAGGCTTGTCAGATGTTCCAACAGTTCCGGAATCTGCGCCGCACAAGAGGCTAAAGTGGACGCAACAAACTTTTCATATTTCGTGGGGAAATTTAGCGAGTCTTGCGATGTTCGACTCCATGGTATCGGGCGTTGCAAACTGAGCCCCTGGGCGCTGGCAACGGCTGCAGCCGCATTATCGCTGTTGGGATGCGGTTCGCCCGCTACCCTTCACCTCACTGCTCCCGCCACCGCAGTCGCCGGTTCGCCCTTCAACATTACCGTGAGCGCGACGGTCGGTACCAGCCCCGACAAAGAAATCAATAGTCCCGTCGAGTTGAAAAGTTCCGATAACGCCGCCGTCATCTATCCCGAGTATTACGTATTTACCGCGGCTGACGCGGGCTCCCACACTTTCGTCAACGGCGTCACCTTGAATACACTTGGAAGCCAGACCATTACGGCGAACATCGTGGGCATACCAGGGCTAACGGCAACCGCACAGGTCACGGTCACGGCGCCTACGCCATAAAAATCAGAAATTTAGGAATGAAAGACTGGCAATGCTCTCAACGCGCCCGCGTGGTGAGGTTTCAGCGGGAAGTTTGCGGAGAACGCAATAGGTCGGAAGCCCAAGAGAACTTTTGCGCCGAAGAGGAGAGCACCAAGTTCCCACGCCGAAAACAAGTCAGTAAGCATTCTTGCTGTTGAAGATGCGCAGCAAGGTCATGGTAATAATCTGCAGATCGAAGGTCAGGCTCCAATTGCGCAGGTAGTACAGGTCATATTCCACGCGTTTCGCGATTGAGGTGTCGCCGCGCCAACCGTTAACCTGGGCCCACCCGGTAATGCCCACCTTGAAAGTATGGCGGAAGTTGTAGCGATCGATTTCTTCCAGAAAGCGTTCCACAAAATGAGCTCGTTCCGGTCGCGGACCCACGATGCTCATGTCCCCTTTCAACACGTTCAAGAACTGGGGTAGCTCGTCGAGATTGGTCTTGCGCAGGAATACACCCACCACCGTGCGCCGCGGGTCGTTGGTGGAAGTCCAACGCGTATCCCCTTCTTCGCGGCTGCCTTGCCGCATGGTGCGGAACTTCAGCATGCGAAACACGCGCCCGTTCAGTCCCACACGTTCTTGAACGAAAAAGATCGGGCCTCTGCTGGTCGCTTTAATAGCCAGGGCAATCAGCACGCTGATGGGAAGCGTGAGCAGCACAATAAACAGAGAAAGAGCTACATCGAAGGCGCGCTTCTGAAACAGATAAGGACCGGTTTCGGCCAGAGTCGGCCGCAGATCGAGCATGTGAATGCCGCCCAGATCGATCAGCCGGTCGCGAATGCCGACGCCGTCGCCCAGGTCGACTACAACGCGCGTGGGGACACACAACTTCTCCAGCGCGGGAGCAATTTGTTGAACCTCGCTCAACCGGGCTGCAGGAAGCGCAATGACCACGTCGTTAATCGAGTTGCCGTTGGAGAAAATCGGGATCTGGTCCAACTCATACACCGGACCCTCCACCGTGATCTCCTGCCCCGGCACGCGAACGAATCCTACAACTTTGCAGGGAAGCACCTCTCCGTGCAGCAGCGAGGTCGCCACGCGGCGCGCGAAACGGTCGGTACCCACCATCAGGATCCGAACTTCGTTTCTGCCGCTCTTCCGCAGAAACTCCAGCACCACCCGGAAAATAATGCGAGCTATCGTGGCCAGCGCGAATAGTGCCACGGCGCTGATGCCGACGACCAGCCGAGAGTAGCTGGCCTGCCGGTATAGAAAGCCAATCGCCATCACCACCGCATAAGTAAACGCCAGCGCCTCCAGCAATCGCCTCGACTTCCCGCCGGGCGCATACAGTTGTTCCACATTCCACAGTTCCGACTCTTCCGCCGCGATCGCCCAAACGATAGTCGTGAGCAACACGATCCCCCAGTAGGAAGGCAATCCCGAAGGCGCGGTTCCGAGAAAGAATAGGTTGAATCCGAAACGAACTTTGACCGCAATGAAGTACGAGCAGGCAGGCAACAGCAGAGTCAGAATCTTCAGGTAGAACCGGACATAGCTAAGACGACTGCGAATCATACAAATCAACGTCTCCTAACCAAAACATTGGTCGCTCAACTTCCCCTGTGCTTTTCCTACGGGCCCAAAGTTCTAAAGCTCTCTCCGTGAACTTCTAGAACGCTGACAATCGAATCTGAAGGATCGACGTTTACCGTTGCGCTCCGCTCTCCGCGTGTAACGTAGTGGCTGCGGGAACGAGGGCGCCGGTACGCAGGAGGGAAGTAGCAACCAGAGTCACATGACGCAACCGAGCAGTCTGTCATCGCCTTGGCAATTTCTGTTGCTGTGTTTGTGGGCCTAATCTAATCGCCATGTTGTTGCATGTCAATAGGAAAGCACCGTATTGCAGCGAGGACGATTCCCGATAAGGTACCCGATTGGGGCCCTCGCGATCGAGTAACGTTAGTCATTTCTTCTTGCGGAGGGGCCATCTGACTGGAAAAGCCTGTGGAAAACTCTACGCCGCCTTGACTGCCGCTTATTGGTCAACGCCTACGTGGGGAAATCTTCGTCCTGTGGCCGCCCGAAATTTCAGTCCACCTTCGCCCTTTATTCGGAGTGTAGATCCAGCTAACTCAATGGGTCGTAGGCCAAAAGCTGAATTGCAGCGACGCAGATACATTGGACTGCCGCGTGGACGCCAGTAAAGGAATTTGCCACCGCTCGTATTGGACATTGCCGGTAAAACGAAAGCCCGGTCCGGCGAAGATGTCGGCATTCACGGCAACGTCGTTCTGGGTCCCACCTTGCGGCAGGTACTGACGGTCGATCTTACGGTGACGCAATTCGACGCCGATTTTTTTTCGCGGACTTAGCCAATAGTTGCTTCTCACCAATTCGCCTTGAGCTGCCCGACCAATCCAGGTTCCGATCAGGCGGCCGCCGTTGTTGTATCCACTTATGTACTGGGCGTTGCTGTAAAAGCAATCCGCACAATAACCATTGACCGGGCTGGTATATCCGCCTTCGAGCCGCAGGTCTAGTTTCGAAACTGCAGGCAGCTTCGCAAAGTACAGCCCTCCCTGGGAAGCTGACTTCCGCATGTACGGGATTGGCGAGACCTCGTCCTCACTGAAAGCTTCGCCATACGCGGTAAGCCAGTCGCGAAGGCCTGGAACTCTGTAAGAAAAATCCGCCGTCGTCCGTCCATCCCCCAGCACGTCGCCATTCACATGTTTTCCAAACGTGCTGTCGAGAAACGTCTTCACCGTCAGCGGATTTCCCGGCCCTCCATACACCGTGGTTTTCGACAGGCCAAATTCGAAGTTCGGCGTGAACTTGAAACTGATCTTTGCCCCACTCAGAAACGGCTGCGGATGCAGGTTCTTTCCATACTGTCCGAGGGTCACGTGGGTCGTCGCACCGCTATAGGTCGTGCTCTGAAATTCAAGCCCGGTCATGTGACCAATAAAGCCCTCGAAACGAATGTCGCCCAGATAGCGCAACAGCCACGGCAAACGAAAAGGAGCGACCCGGTCCACTGTAAACATATTGTTGAGCGGTGGGGCATTATTGGTGAGAACCATGGTCCCCCCATCAGCCGGCCCCCACCACAAGCTGCGCCGCCCATAAGAAATTTGCCAGTTCGCAAAATTCATGCCCACATAACTGTCCAGCAACTGAAAGCGGCTGGTCGATGCCACCGGGAGCGCAGGACTGTTCGGCCAGGGGTCGGCCTGGCTATAGAAATTGAGCACCGCTTGCGACGGCGCGGGCGCGGATGGCGCCGACTCATATTCGCCACGAAGGTAAATTACAAAAGGACCTTTCGCCGCCCAGCCTGACGCCCCGGTCGCAGAATTAAAGCCTTGTTCAAACGGCCTGCCGTAATCGTTAAGCAAGGTCTGGCCGAAGTGGTAATTGTCGGTCAACGGCGTGCCCGAAATTCCCAAGGCTCGCGCGTAGGCGGATTCCAGTTGCACGTCGGAATTCGAATCCCCGCCCATTAATCCGGATTCATGGGCGAACTCCTGCGAAAGCGCGCTGTAAAGTTGCTGAACTTCTTCGGGCGCATCCGTATCTGGAGTATCCATACCCGTAGTACGCTGCGCGAATTCTGTTAGCACGCGCGCGCACTCCAGCCGAGTCCAGGGTCGCAGCGTGAGCGACGCTGTTTGGACGTATCCCAAGGCCGCCAACCGTTCCATCGCCGGATAAATCCAGCTGTCCAGCGGAACATAGCTGGAGCCAATATTTCGGGTCTTGCTTACCGAATCGCCTGCCTCGCTCTCTTCTCCCTTACTGAACGAGCCATATCTCGCAATATCGGCATCGCTATAGTGAGAATGGGAATTGAATACCTGCCGTCCCATGTACCATCCCAGAGCGCTGGCTATCACCAAATCGGATGCGAAGTGTTTTTGACCCGCGAATCGCGCCGCGCTTACTCCTCCCGCCACGCCGTATGCCAAAACCTGGGTGAGAACGCCGGGATACTCATGGGCAATCACGCTAGCAATGGCCCAACTTACCGCCGCATGCGCCGAAGGAAACGAGTCCCCGCCCACAAAGAAACGTCCCGGACTGGTGCCCACAAAAGGCCGCTCTCGTCCCGCCGCATACTTGAAAACCTCCACATCCGCGAACGCACCCAGCGCCGCCTCGCCGGCCAGGATGCCGGTTTCTCGTTTCTGGTCGTCCTTCTGCATGTGCCCCAGCAGGAACAGGCCGGCGCCGGCACCCACCAGCAGCCCGACCCCGGCGTTAGACGCGGTCACTGCACGCGAGACAGTCGTCGGGTTCGTAGGAACATGTTTTTCAATGTTGTTATCCCCCACCACCAGCAACCCTCCGCCCAGAACTAGCGGCACCGCCCATTCCCATTGCTTGTGGGACATGTGCAAGGGTGCCAGCCAGAAATTCTTCTGATCCATGAAAAGGTTCTTCGGAAGGGATTTCAGATCAACGGGAGGCCGGGTAAGAAATGCCGGCTGGGTCTGGCTTTGCGGAGCTGGCGCGGCTGTATCGCTCTGCGCTTCCGGGGTTTGCGCGCGCGCCGTTAGGCTGCAACCGGCCACTGCCAGCGCCAGTATTACGAATGGGCCTACTGCAAAATTGCGAAGACGGCGAAGGAACGAAGGCAATGTGCTTTTCGGCAAACTCATCTTATCTTCTGTCGATGCGCCACCTGAGATCGATGGTTGTACCCTGCAGGTTTTAGCGTCGCACCCCGGATGTTCGCTCCAGAATGCATATTTCTTCCGCGATTAATCGGAGTTCCGAACCATCAAAACTAGCACAAGCGGCCTGTCGACGACTAAAGTGACGGCGCAGGGGATTCAAACCGGACAGCCATTTTAAGCGAGTCTGCTAGAATCCCGCTCGGCACAATGTCATAATAATCCTACAGTGGCAACTCACACCGAACCCTTTATCGACGCCGAACCGATGGCGCCCGAAGAAAGCGCACCTACTCCCCAGGCACAGACCGAAGTTTCGCTGCTCGATCTCACCCTGCTGCTGGTAGCGAACAAGCGCTTCATCTTCCGTTTTGTTTTGGGCGCCGCTTTATTGGCGGTCGTGATTGCTCTCCTGCTGCCTGTCCGGTACGAAGCCAAAGTCATGCTGCTGCCGCCGCAGCAGAGTTCCTCCATCGCCTCGGCTTTGCTGGGGCAAATGGGAGGTCTTGGAGGATTGGGATCGCTGGGCTCACTGGCCGGCGGCTTGGGCATCAAGACCCCGGCCGATATGTACATCTCCATGCTGACCAGCCGCACCGTCGAAGACGCGATGATCCAGCGCTTCGGATTAATGTCGGAATACAAGATGAAGAAGATGTCGGAGGTGCGCAAAGAATTTGAGCGCCGCACCACTGCGGTTGCCGGAATGAAAGACGGCATGATTCGCCTTACGATTGAGGACGGCGATCCCAAGCGGGCTGCGGCAATGGCAAACGCCTACGTCGAGGAATTTCGCAGGCTGTCCGCAACCCTGGCCATCTCCGAAGCTGCTCGCCGCCGTCTGTTTTTTGAACGCGAATTGGAGCAAGCCAAGACCGATCTCACCGCCGCCGAACAGGCGATGCAAAAAACCCAACAGTCAACCGGCGTCCTGCAGATCGACAGCCAGGCGCGAGCGTTGATCGAATCGGCAGCCGTGTTGCGCGCACAAGTCGTGGCCAAGGAAGTTCAAGTTGAAAGCATGAAATCGTTCGCTGCCGACGACAATCCCGCTCTCATCATGGCCAAGCAACAACTCGCCGCGCTGCAGTCCCAACTCAATCAGATTGCGGGATCGCAACAAGACTCGGGCTCCGACATCGTCCTGTCGAAGGGCCGGGTGACGCAGGCCGGGTTAGAGTATCTTCGCCGCTTCCGTGACCTGAAATACCGGGAGACAGTTTTTGAGTTACTGGCGAAGGAACTGGAGATTGCAAAACTTGATGAGGCGCGCGAAGGTGAGATCGTTCAAGTCGTCGACGCCGCCGTCCCGCCTGACACCAAGTCCTCTCCGCATCGAACTCTGATCGTTCTCGGCGTCACCATCCTTGCTTTTTTCGTCTCAGTATTTTGGCTCATTGTGCGCCGCGGCCTGAGCCGCACTTTCGAGCTCCCCGAAAATCGGCAGCGTCTGGAAGCGATTAAGCATTATTGGAAAAGAAAATCAGAAACGGTTTAATTCTCCCTCTCGCATTTCAGCAGCTTCCCCTTGCCGCTCGATGAAATGATCCCATTCCGGCACCTTGGTAACTCAAACTAAATCCTTTATTTCCACCACGCTTTGGTATACTTCACCCATAATGCGTGTTTTGTTCTTGAATCCGCCGTTTCACCCGCGTTTTTCGCGCGAGCAGCGCAGCCCTGCGGTCACTAAGAGTGGAACTCTCTACTACCCTAAGTGGCTCGCTACCGCCGCCGGAGTCGCAATCAAGAACGGGCACGACGTGGATTTGGTCGATTCCCCTGCCGCCGGATATACCGTGCAGTCGGTCATCGATCGCATCGCCGCTAAAAATATTGAAGCAATAGTCTGCGACACTTCTACACCCAGCATTCTTAACGACGTCAGCGTGATCGAGTCGTTGCTCGCCGCGAATCCTGCTTTACATGTTTTGCTGGTGGGGCGTCACGTCTCGGCACTGCCGAAAGAAACTCTGGCCATGTCGACTTCGCTGGAGGCCGTCGCCATCCGCGAATACGAATACACCGTCCGCGACTGGCTGGCCGCGAAAGCCTGCGGCGCCGACCTCTCGGCCGTCGACGGCCTGGCATGGCGTCGCAAGGCGACTGGAGAGATCGTCACCAATGCTCCGCGGCCTGCGATTGAAAATCTCGACGAATTGCCGTTCGTCTCCGAAGTCTATAAGCGCTTTCTGCATACTCCGGATTACTTCTACGGTCACTCACTCTGGCCGCTGGTGGTGTTTGACACCAGCCGTGGATGCCCCTATCACTGCTCGTTCTGCGTTTATCCGCAGACCTTCAGCGGGCACCGCATGCGCTATCGCTCGGTGGCCAATGTGGCCGACGAGTTCGATTACGTCTCCCGCGAAATGCCGGAAATTAAGACGGTGATGCTGGAGGACGATACTTTCATCATCAGCAAGCCGCGCACCCTGGAGCTGGCCAAGGAGTTGATTCGCCGCGGCAACAAGTTGCCCTTCGACGCCAACTGCCGCGCCGACATTGGCGCGGAAACCGAATTGCTCTCCACCCTGCACAAGGCCGGCGCGCGCCTGTTCTGCGTGGGCTTCGAGAGTGGCGACGTGGAAGTCATCAACGGCATGAAGAAGAACAACGACGACCGCCGCGACGCCAAGTATCACGAAGAGGCTCAACGCTTCGTTCGCCGCTGCCAGGAATCGGGCATCATGGTGCACGGCTGCTTCATGGTCGGAAATCTCAACGAGACCCCGGCCAGCATGGAAAAAACTCTGGATTTCGCGAAGAAACTGCAGCCCGACACGGCTCAATTTTTTCCCATCATGGTCTATCCCGGCACCACCGCCTATCAGGAAGCCAAGGACCGAAATTACATTCAGATCGAAGACTGGGGAGGCTGGCTCACCAAAGACGGCCTGCACAATAGCGTCGTCAATCTTCCCAACATTACTCACCAGCAGCTGGTAACTTTCTGCGATCGGGCGCGGCGCAGCTTCTACCTGAGTCCTTCCTACTTGCTTTACAAACTGAAGCAGTCGATCACCGACCGCCGCGAGTTGCAGCGCAATCTCAAAGGTTTTGTGACGCTGTCGAAATATCTATTGCGCGGCAGCCAGCACGAGAAATCCGCCATCCCCGACGGAACTCCGGCTGCGGGCCACGACAACGGCCTGACGCAAATCACCAGCCATCAGCACGGCGACTGAGTCGCCGAACCCGCCATCCGTATAGATTAACGCCCTCGCCATGGCAAGCCATGAAATCGCGCAGGGCCCGCTGCGTCGTAAAACAAAACCATTGCACCACAAAGGACACAAAGGTTCACGAAGGTTCCTGAACCAAGGTTCTTTGTTTTCCTTCGTGAACCTTCGTGCCCTTTGTGGTGAAGGGTTTAAAGTTTGCGAGAACAACGCGACTACGCCGCCCTGCAGTTCACTGCGCGTGCCATGCGGCCGTCCTGCGAATGCATTCCTCAAGTCCGTTAGTTGCACGCAACCCCAGCAACTCGCGAGCCCGATCCACGCAGGGAACGTAGCGCAGCGGAACCGCGCCTGGCACGGCTTCTCGAGCCACGCGAATCTCCGCCTGCGGGTTCAAGGCCGCAGCTACTATTTGCGCCAACTCCAGGATGCTTACATCCTGGCCTGAACCCACGTTGAAAGGCACCAGCGCCGGCGCGCGAAATAAAATCGTCCACAGCCACACCGCCAGGTCGGCAGCATACAAATAGGATCTTCTCGGAGTGCCATCGCCCTGAATCTGAATCGGCCTGCCGGCCAGCACATCCCCAATGAAGTTGCCGATGGCGAAGTGCCGGTCAAGCGGAAGATGCGGGCCGCAAAAAGCCCAGCAGCGTGCAATCTTGCAATCGAGGCCACCGCGCTTCTGGTAAATCGCACAAAGCAATTCCGCCGCCCGTTTGCCCTCCGCATACACATTGTTCGGATTCAACGGATCGGGCGCTCCCGCATAAGTTTCCGGAACATGAGTCAGTTCAGGCGGCTGTTTCCCATAAACCGCACCCGAACTGGTCAGAAGAAATTTCTCGGTTCCATGCGTAGCCGCGAACTCAAGCGCGCGCTCGGTGCCGGCAATAATCGTCGACAGCATCTCCAGAGGCGCATCCGCCGCCTGCTGCCCGCTGGTCTCCGTCGCAGCATGGATCACATACTTGTATTCGCCTGCAGGAAACGAAAAGCTTCCGCACGTCGCCGGCGTGCAGTGTGATTGCCGCGTCCGACGCCAGATGCGGGCATTTCTTGGCGAACGCCTCAGGATTGCGGCGTCAGGATGGTGGCCTCGGCCCCCAGGCCGAGTTTCTGATTGATAAAACAAAAACTTTCCACCAGCCAGCATCCAAAAAAACCGGTTCCCCCAGTAATAAAAATGCGCTGGCCGCGAACTTCTTCCCACAGTGGAGCGGTCTGCTCCAGAATCAATTCCAGATCCTGCTGGGGAAGTTGCTTGGCTGGGCTCATCGGTCTTCTAAATTTAAAGATAAATTTAAAGATGGACGGACACACCGGCGGCAGCCGGGTCTTACCACGTTTTCCATGGCGCTTTTCCGCTCGCCCACAATTCTTCCAGCCTTTGTTTGTCGCGCAAAGTGTCCATCGGCTGCCAAAAGCCGCGATGGAAATAGGCCTGCACCTGCTGCTTCGCAGTGAGACTCTGCATCGCTTCGCCTTCGAACATCGAGGAGTCGTCGCGAATCTCCGCGAAGACAACCGGCGAGAGCACAAAAAATCCTCCGTTGATCCATCCTCCTTCGCCTTTCGGTTTCTCCTGAAAACCCGAAATGGTGGTCCCCTCAATGCCTAATCCGCCAAATCGCGCCGGTGGCTGCACCGCGGTGACGGTCACACTGCGTCCATGACTCTTGTGGAATGCGATGGCTGCCGAAATGTCGATATCGCTCACTCCATCCCCGTAGGTCATGCAAAACGGATCTTCATGCTCCAGATAGTTCGCAACTTTTTTGAGCCGTCCGCCCGTGCCCGCATTGTCTCCGGTATCGACCAGCGTTATCCGCCACGGCTCGGCCACGCTCTGGTGCACCTGCATGCGGTTCTCTTTCATATCGAAAGTCACGTCTGACATGTGCAGGAAATAGTTCGCGAAATATTCCTTGATGAGATATCCCTTGTATCCGCAGCAGATAATAAAATCGTTAATTCCGTGTTGCGAATACATTTTCAAAATGTGCCACAGGATCGGCCGCCCGCCGATCTCCACCATCGGTTTCGGGCGTACAACGGTTTCTTCACTAAGACGCGTCCCGAGCCCGCCCGCCAATATGACAGCTTTCATTTCCACCCTCGACCGCTCCCCAGCCTGTGCTTAAGACGCCGGGAGCGGTTCCCTATAATTCGCCAGAAGTTGCGTTCAATTCCATACACTACACGGGGAGGTGCCCCATTGTGTATGCCTACTTGTGCGACCTCGCGCCCGTCGGCAGCCGCAAATATTCCTTCGCATTCCGGTAGCAAATGTCCTGAATGAGTCTCCCGACCAGCGCGTCGTCATTCGGCAGTTCCCCGCGCTCCACGTCGCGTCCCACCAAGTCACACAGCACGCGCCGGAAATATTCGTGCCGAGGATATGACATGAACGACCGCGAGTCGGTCACCATGCCGACGAAGCGCGAGAGCAGGCCCACATTCGATAACGCATCGAGCTGCGCCGCGATTCCCTGCTTCTGGTCGAGAAACCACCAGGCGCTGCCGTACTGAATTTTTTCCGGCGTGCCTCCATCCTGAAAGCTGCCAATCAGCGTGGCGAATTGAAACGTGTCCTTCGGATTCACGTTATAAATAATCATCTGCGGCAACGCGTTTTCCCGCGCCAGTAAGTCGAGATATGCCGCGAGATGCTCGCCCTGAGGAAAATCTCCGGCAGCGTCATAGCCCGTGTCCGCGCCCAGCGCCCGCCGCGCCGCGGTATTCACGTTGCGATGCGCGCCCAGGTGCAACTGCTTGGTCCATCCCTTTTCCGCATCAAGCCGTCCGAAGAACAGCATCAAAAACGCCGCGAACTGGCTCCGCTCCTCCTCGCTGATCGCCCGTCCCTCGCGCGCCTTCGCGAAAATTGCCGCAGCCTGCACCTCCGTACACGGCGCCGCATAACAATGATCCAGTCCATGATCGGAGAGCCGGCAGCCCATCGCATGAAAATCATCGTGCCGCTGGCGCAGCGCCTGCATCAAGCATTCCAGATTCCGCACCTCGACATTCGCCGCGCCCGCCAGCTTCTCCACCCACGGCAAAAATTCTTCGCCGCCAATGGCCAGCGCCTTATCCGGACGAAATGCCGGGAACACGCGCGTCTCCAACTTCGACTCCGCGATCGCTCGATGATGCCGCAGATCGTCGGTGGGGTCGTCGGTGGTGCACAACGCTTCAACGCGAAACTTCCGCAGAATCGCCTGCGTCGTCAGTTCCTGCAGTTGCGCATTGGCGCGCTCCCAAATCTTCGGCGCCGACGCTTCATCCAGCAATTCCGTAATTCCGAAGTAGCGCTGCAATTCCAGATGCGTCCAGTGATAAAGCGGATTGCGCAGCGTGTAAGGAACCGTGCGCGCCCACGCCAAAAACTTTTCGTACGGCGACGCGTCCCCGGTCACATACTTCTCCGCAACGCCGTTGGCCCGCATGGCCCGCCACTTGTAGTGATCGCCCTCCAGCCAGATCTCGAACAGGTTCGCGAACCGCCGATTCTCCGCAATGTCCCGCGGCGAAAGATGGCAGTGATAGTCGAGAATCGGCTGCGGCGCGGCAAACTGGCGATACAATCGCCGCGCCACATCGTTCGTCAAAAGGAAATCTTCAGTGAGAAAGCCAGTCATGGGCTCAGGCGGCGCCTTGGCGCGATTCGAGCAATTTCAAGCCAAGCATCATAGCAGTTCACGAATCGCTTGACGCCAGGGCCGTGCGCCTTGTCTATTGATCAAATGATTCATGGCGTCCCTAAGAAATAAGTGAACCTCCACCCCATCCCGATCCCCGAAGATCCCGCCGCAATCGGCCACCGCCGCTGGCTCATCTGCGCCATGCTGTTTTTCGCGACCTCGGTCAACTACATGGACCGCCAGGTCATCGGCCTGCTCAAACCCACGCTGCAACTGCAGTTCGGCTGGACCGAAGTCGGCTACAGCAACATCGTGCTCGCCTTCCAGTTCGCCTACGGCGCCGGATTGCTTTTCATCGGCAAGCTCATCGACCGCCTGGGCACGCGCAAAGGATTTTCACTCGCCGTATTCGTGTGGAGCGCCGCGGCCATGGCTCACGCCGCCGCCACGTCCGTATTCCAGTTCGCCTTGGCGCGCTTCGCCCTCGGCTTCGGCGAGGCCGGAAGTTTCCCCGCGTGCGTAAAAGCGGTCGCCGAATGGTTTCCCAAGCGCGAGCGCGCGCTCGCCACCGGCCTGTTCAACTGCGGCTCAAACATTGGAGCGATCGTCACTCCACTCATCGTTCCCTGGATCACCTACCGCTTCGGATGGCGCATGGCCTTCATCGGCACCGGAGCCCTGGGATTCATTTGGATCGCCGGCTGGCTCGCCGTCTATCACCGCCCCGAGCACGACAAATTTATTTCGCCCGCCGAACTCGCCTACATTCAAAGCGACGTCGAGGAGCAGACCGCAACAATTTCCCTTCGCGCCATGATCACTCACCGGCAGGCGTGGGCCGTCGCGCTGGGCAAATTTTTTACCGACCCCATCTGGTTCGTCTATCTGTTCTGGATGCCCGACTTTCTCAGCCGCAATCTCGGGCTCGACCTGCGCGGTATGGCGTTGCCGCTCTTCATCATCTACAGCGGTGCCAGCGTGGGAAGCGTTGCCGGAGGCTGGCTCTCGTCCTCACTTCTGAAAAAAGGCTGGACGGTAAACGCCAGCCGCAAAACCGCGCTGCTGGTTTGTGCGTTGGCCGTCACGCCGATCATGATCGCTGCATTTACCAAAAATGCGTGGCTCGCCGTTTTTCTGATCGCGATTGCCGCCGGTGCGCACCAGGGATGGTCGGCAAACATTTACACGCTCGCCTCCGACATGTTTCCCCGCAGCGCCGTCGCCGCCGTCGTGGGCTTCGCCACCATGATCGGAATGATCAGCGGAATGCTCGTCTCCAAGGCCGTCGGCTACATTCTGCAGCGCACCGGTTCCTACGTCCCCGTCTTCGTGATGGCCGGACTCGCCTACCTGGTCGCGTTCGCCTTCGTGCAACTGCTGGCGCCGCGCCTCGAACCCGCGCAAGTCTGATTATTCCGAACGCAACTGCCCGCGAAGAATAGTGAGTGACGCGGCGGGCAACGTGTACTCCGTGCCGCGTTCACCATTTAACATCGAACTCGCCGCCGGGCCGTCGGGATCGGCATAGCCTTTCTTGCGGTCGGGATGCCACTGATATTGTTGCTTTCCAAACGTGGTCATTTTGACCGGCCCCGCGAAAAATGACTTTCGATTGCCGTCAGCGCCGTGAAATACGATTTGGATCGCATGCGCTTGCTCGCGATCTTTGTTGATGAGCATCAGCGACCACTGGCCGTCCGGACGGTGCAGCGCATATGCAGTCACCAGCACGTGCCCCTGAGAATCCTTCACATCGCTCGCCGCAAGATATTGCTGGTGCTCGGCATCTATCGGCTGCACCCACTTCTGGGTAATGAGTTGCGCGGCGAAGAATTGCGCCGTCGGCTTCTGAATTTCGTAACGATCGTTCACCATGAACATGTGATACGTTCCCCAACTATTAGGGCACGCCGGATGCGGCGGCGAGTACGACAGATCGTGATAGTAGTGGGTGCTCTCGCCGCCTGCGCTCAGAAATCCTCCAAACGAATCCGCCAGCCACAGCGCTCCGAAAATGTCGACCGCGGCCTCGCCCCCGTGATCATTGGTCTCGGTGTCGAGTAAAGGAATGCCAGGCGGCAACCCATCCTCTCGCCAGACTTTCATGATGTGCGTAATCAGCTCTGGCTCCTGATAAAGATTTTCCCAGGGAGTTTCGCAGCCATCGTAGGGATAATGTTCGAACGACATGAAGGCCAGATCCTGTAGGCGCTCGTGCGATTTCAGATAGTCGAGGAATCGCCCCAGCCACGAGGTTCGACCCTGTGCGTCGGGCCAAGCTTTAATGTCCTCCGTTACTCCTTCGAAGACAGGTCCACCGAGTTTGAAGCCGGGGTCCACGCGATGCAGCGCGGCCGCGAACTGTACGTACAATGCGCCGTAATCTTCGGGCTGCATGTACTGCCCGTCGGGCTCCTCGCCCATTTCCACGTAACGCACGGGATAGCCGCGCTTCTTGATGTACGACATTTGCGCGGCCGCGTCCTCCGGCGTGCTGTACAACATTGCAATGGGCACGATGGCGGGCAGGCCGCGCGTGATTCCGCTGGTAAAAAATAGATCGAACCCCGGCTGATCCCCCGATTCCATGCGGTCCGGCGCGACATAAAGATCCGAAGGCTCGTGCCACGGGATCGACCGACGAACACAGCGTGAGCGTCTGCTTCTGGTCGGGCGAATGGTGCAGCAGGTCGTGGAATTCCCCTCGATCATCAACCGTACCCACATACAGTTCGCGAATCGCATAGCCCACGCAGTTGCGGCGGTCGGCCGATCCATGCGTGTCGCAGGTGTTCGACGAATGTTTCATCAGTACGCGCACGAACTTCGTCGTCACCGCAGACGATCCCATCCGCAGAGTTTCAATTCCGCCCTTGCCGTCTGTGACGCTTCCCTGCGGAAAATCTTTCCACGCCCCTTTGTCCTGGTCGTCCATGGCGTCGCCGTCGCCAACCCAGTACTGCACTTCGAAATCTCGTGCATACGGCTCGGCCCAGTGGATGCGGATTGCATTCACGTCTTCTTTCTTGTCGAGCGCCACGACGACCCACTGCGGGTGAAGCGAATCGTCCTCTCCGGTGAATTCTTTGCTGAGATAGGGATTGCTCTTCCAGTACGACTCCGTGTCGCCATCATCCAGGCGCGAGAAGCCATCGAACTCCGAGCCGCCGTTCCGCGTGAAGCCGCGGTGGCGCAATTGGTAGCCATAGGAATGCCGGATCATTTCTTTCGTCGGAGTCGCGTCGCCGACGAAGTATCCTTTGCCGCCAGGATCGCTCCACTTGCCCTTCGGATTCCAATGCCATGCCTGCACGAACAGGTCCGTATTCTGCCGGTAACTCACCATTCCCCAGCCCGCCGACAGCACTTTCTGAACCTGGTCCGGGCGAAAGAACACGTCGGTAGCGTTGCTCGGCACGCGATCCACAGTCGAGCCCAGCGCGTAGAGCGGGCTGAACTTGTTCACCACATGGCTGGGCGTCGCGTCCACGGTGACCATCTGCGCGACGGCATTGACAGAGCCGCTGCAGAATGCGGCCGCGAGGGCGATGAGGAAAACAATTCGGGTTCGATTTCTCATGAGTGCTCTTCGGATTGCTGTTCCAGCGATAAGTTTCTTCCAGCCAATCGCGCAGTGTGCGGCATCAAGCGCTGAACTTGCAAGAGAAATCCTTCACGACAAAGGGCCAAATCATGCACCAAAAAGGACACAAAGTTCACGAAGGTTTTTTGTCTTCTAGGCTTTCCTTCGTGAACCTTCGTGTCCTTCGTGGTGCAAGCTTTTGAATCTGACCTGTCGTTTTTTCCTTTTGTATAATCTTTCGCCACGGATGAAAAGCGGTTCGTCCCGGGCCGAGCGAGTTTCACAATGCTGCTCAGAATATTCAAAGACAAATCTGCGATGGGCCGCGCGGCCGCCGACCAGGCTGCGACCGCGATCCGGCGTGCGATTACCGAGCGCGGCCACGCCCGCATCATCGCCGCGACAGGCGCATCGCAACTCGAGTTTCTGGATGCGCTGACCAAATCGCCGAACATCGACTGGTCTCGAGTTGAAGCTTTTCACCTCGACGAGTACGTCGGCCTGCCTGCTTCTCATCCTGCCAGCTTTCGCAAATTTCTGATGGAGCGCCTGGTAACGAAGATCGGGATCGTTCACTTTCACGGGATCGCAGGCGACGCGCCCGATCCAGCCACGGTGGCGCGCGGCGTGGGCAGGCAACTCACATCCGCGCCCATCGACGTCGCCTTTCTTGGCATCGGAGAAAATGGCCACATCGCTTTCAACGATCCTCCCGCCGATTTCAACACCGAAGAACCATATCTCGTAGTCACTCTCGACGTAGCCTGCCGCCACCAGCAGGTTGGCGAAGGCTGGTTTGCCGATATTGCGCAAGTACCGCGCCAGGCCATTTCCATGTCGCCGCGCCAGATTCTCCAGGCCAGCGAATTAATCGTGACCGTTCCCGACCGGCGCAAAGCGCAGGCCGTGAAGGCGTGCCTGGAGGGCGAGATCAGCCCCATGGCTCCCGCTTCGATTCTGCGCCGGCATCTCAACGCGACTGTCTATCTCGATACGAACTCTGCTTCACTGCTGAGCCCGAAGTTGCGGAGCACGCTGACGGAAGAATCGCAGGCGATGGTGATTTCGTAAGCTCAAAATCTAATGGCGCGCGCCCGCAAGCCGATCCCGTCGTTGCGTTGGTGGATTGGCTGCCTGCTGTTCGCTTCCACCGTCATCAACTACATCGATCGGCAGACGCTGTCACTGCTCGCGCCTTACCTCAAACTCCAATATCACTGGACCAATTCCGATTACGCGAATCTCGCGATTGCCTTCCGCGTCGCTTACTCCATCGGCCAAACCGGATTCGGCAAGCTCATGGACCGCGTGGGCACGCGCCGCGGCCTCACGTTCACCGTGATCTGCTATTCGACCATTTCCATGCTCACGTCGCTCGCCTCGGGCCTGTATAGCTTCGCGACGTTTCGTTTTTTGCTGGGCGCGGGTGAGTCGGCAAACTGGCCCGCCGCCACCAAAGCGGTCTCCGAATGGTTTCCGAAACGCGAGCGCGCCCTGGCCACGGCGCTCTTCGACAGCGGATCTTCGATTGGCGGGGCGGTCGCGCCCTTTATCGTTCTCTGGATTTATTTTCGCTGGGGATGGCGTCCGGCGTTCATGGTTCCGGGCGCTCTCGGCTTTCTCTGGCTGATCGCCTGGCGCTGGCTCTACTATCCGCCGGAGCAGCACAACCGGATCAGCCAGGCGGAACTGGCGATGATCGTCGCCGACAAGCAGGATGGCGAAGCATCGCAAGCCGGCTCGCGAGAAAAAAAGAGGCGTCCGCGCTGGAGCGATCTTTTGAAATTGCCGCAGACCTGGGCGGTGATCATCGCTAAAGCGTTCACCGACCCGGTTTTCTTTTTTATCGCGGAATGGTTTCCCATCTATCTCGTCGCCAAGGGGATCGAGCTGCGCAGCGGCCTGATCGCAGTATGGATTCCGTTCGTCGCCGCCGATGTGGGAAGTTTCTTCGCAGGCGCAGTTTCCGGCTACCTGATCAAGCGTGGATGGTCGCTGGGCGCCGCGCGCAAGGCGCCGATCATCTATGGCGGAATCGGCATGACGTTGCTCATTCCGACTATTTTCACGACGAATCTCTATATGATCGCTTTTCTGTTTGCGCTCGTAACTTTCACCTACGCCGGCTTCACGACCATGGCGAACGTTTTGCCGTCAGACCTGTTCGGCAGCGAGTCGGTGGGATCGGTGAGCGGACTGGGCGGGACCGGCGCGGGAATCGGCACCATCATTGCTTTCAAGCTGATCGGACATTTTTCCGACGCGCGCCAGGCAACAGGCACGCACGCCTTCGATCCCATCGTGATTCTGGCGGGACTGATTCCGCTGGTCGGTATGATTCTCGTGTTGTTGCTGCTGCGCAACAGCGAAGCGACAAATCAGGGGCTAGTGCGCCGCATCTGAAGCTTTGGTTACACTCCTTTGGATACACTCTTCAAAACGCTTCACCACGAAGGCGCACGAAGGAAGGCTAAGGAACTTTTGTAAAACCCTCGTGACCTTGGTGATTCATGATTGTGGTTTTCTCCTGAATATTCGAGGGAACTCTTAGAGGAACTATGGCCTACAAGCAACTTGGATCTCAACGGCAAAGTGGCAGTGGTGGTCGGAGGAAGTTCTGGAATCGGCAAAACCATCGCGCTCGGCCTGGCGCAGGCGGGCGCGGACGTGGTCGCCAGCGCGCGCCGCATGGAACTGGTGAAAGCGCTCGCGGATGATATCGAAGCGCTGGGGCGGCGCTCGTTGCGCGTGACCTGCGACGTGGCCGACCGCGCCTCGCTCGACACGTTGCTGCAGGCTTGTCTCGAGACATTCGGCAAGGTCGACATCATGGTCAACGCCGCGGGCATTACCAAGCGCGCTCCCACGATGGATTTTTCCGAAGAAGATTGGAATCGCATCCTGGACACGAATTTGACCGGCACGCTGCGCGCCTGCCAGGTCTTCGGGCGCCACATGGTCGAGCGCAAGTACGGGCGCATCATCAACATCGCGTCCATGGGATCGTTTCTGGCGCTGTTTGAAGTGGCGGCATATTCCGCCAGCAAGTCTGGACTGGCCTCGCTGACCAAGTCTTTGGCGGTAGAGTGGGCCGGGCATGGGGTATGCGTCAACGCGATTGCCCCGGGATATTTCCGCACGCCGCTGAGCGAGAAGTTTCTGGTTGGCACCGGGCGCGGCGCAGAAGTGTTGATGCGTACGCCCATGAAACGCTTTGGCGAACTCGAGGAGTTGATCGGGGCAGCGGTGTTTCTCGCCTCGGATGCGGCTAGCTTCGTTACGGGCGTCGTCTTGCCGGTGGATGGAGGAGTGCTGGCGAGCGGAGTGAACCAGTAAGTTTAGGCGAACAGGGAAATGTGTACGATTATGTATGTACAACGTTTGATTTTCGGATCCGGCTTAAGGTTTCTCGTTCCGGTCCGCGTTTAAAATGCCATTTGCGGGGCCGGAAACGGCCCTGGCATCGACGATCGCAACCTGGGGCCACCTGAGTGTCGTCCGCAGCAGAATTCTTCGTCCTGCGGCTCGCTAGGGCAGCTCTACGACATTTCAATCACTTACACGAAGACTCAACAACTTCCACGGAACGTCAACAACTTACGCGCAACTGCAAGCATGGAACTCTGGCAGGGACAGCGGCCTCGGCTGTCCAGCAAAGCGCAGCGAGGGTGCTGGCTCAGTTTGAATTTTTGACTGCACCGATGGCGTCATCCTGAGCAGCCGTTCTTCAAGCGGAGCGAAGGATCTCTCGCTAGGGCGCTGTTTGCCACGGGAGATCCCTCGGCCCGCTGGTAAAAACGCGGGCACTTCGGGATGACGCCCCCGTGAGATCTGAAATTCAAACTGAGCCACTACGGCAGCGAGGAAGTCCTGGCAAGAAGAACCCTGGCTAAGCCTGGTGATATCGCTGCACCGTCGAGCGGCGCTCGGCCGGACAGCCGGGGCGGCTGTCCCTACACGATCCACACGCAGCCGGGTGGCTAGTGTGCCTTCTTCTCGCGCAGCGCGGCGCGGGCTGACGCGACGGCTTGCAGCAGTTCGCGGGCGGCTGTGGAGATTTTCTCCAGATTGCCGGAGCGCAGGGCGGCGGCGTCGACCAGGTCGGCTCCCACGCCCAGAGCAAACGCGCCCGCTGCGATGAACTCGGCCGCATTGGCCGCATTCACGCCGCCGGTGGGAATCAATGCGGCATTCGGGAACGGCCCCTTGAGCGAACGCAAGTATTTAGGGCCGCCGACGTTGCCGCAGGGAAAAATCTTGATCAGGCGCGCGCCGTGTTCCTGCGCGTTCATCAGCTCGGTGGGCGTCAGCGCGCCGGGGATCGCCAATTTTCCAGCAGCCTGTCGCGACTTCGAGCATCGGTAGCGCCAAGCCCGGACTCACCAGGAATTCGGCGCCCGCGCTCAGGCAAGCCTCGGCCTGTTGTGCGTTGGTGACCGTGCCCGCGCCTACTAATACCTCTTTGCCGTGCTGGGCGGCGACTTCGCGAATCACGGAAATCGCGTTGGGCACGGTCATAGTGATTTCGACGACCGCAATGCCGCCGGCGCGAATCGCTTCCACCGCGCGTGTTGCTTCTTCCACCGACGCCGCGCGGACCACGGGGATGATTCCAATTTCTTCGATCCTGCGAACTACATCTTCAATGGTCATGTTTTTTCCAGAACTTCAAAACCTTTCACCACTAAGGACACGAAGGTACACGAAGGAAAACAAAACACTGGTTAAAAAGCCTTCGTGAACCTTCGTGCCCTTCGTGGTTCACGCTTTTTGCTTTACGGTTCAGCGTTCAATGCGAGCGGTGCGCGATTTCATTGCCTGCATCACTTCCGCCAGGGTTGCCATGGTCGTGTCCCCGGGCGTGGTCATGGCCAGTGCGCCGTGTGCTGCGCCGCATTCGACCGACCATTGCGCATCTTTGCCCGAAAGAAATCCATAAATCAATCCCGAGGCGAAAGAATCTCCGCCACCGACGCGATCGTAAATTTCCAGATTTTCGCGCACCGGCGCCTGATGAAACGCGCCACCGTAGTAGCACAGCGCTCCCCAATCGTTCACCGTGGCGGTCTTGGCATGGCGAAGAGTTGTCGCGATCACGGAGAGCGACGGATATTCTTTCACGACAGCCTCGATCATCTTCTTGAACCCAGACGTATCCAGTTTGGAATGATCTTCGTCGAGTCCGGAGACTGGAAAGCCGAGCGCGGCGGTGAAATCTTCTTCGTTGCCGAGCATCACGTCGACCAGCGGGGCGAGGCGGCGATTCACTTCCTGGGCTTTGGCTTTTCCGCCAATCGCCTTCCACAGTGAGGCACGATAATTCAAATCGTAGGAGATGACGGCGCCCGAGCGCTTGGCGGCCTGCATGGCCTCTTCCGCTACTGCAGGCGTGGTTTCCGAGAGCGCGCAGAAAATTCCTCCGGTGTGAAACCAGCGCGCGCCATCTTTCGCGAAAATCTGTTCCCAGTCGATTTCGCCGGGCTTCAGTTGCGAGACGGCGGTGTGCCCGCGATCGGAGCATCCGACGGCGGCGCGAACTCCAAAGCCGCGTTCGGTGAAATTCAGTCCGTTGCGCACGCCGCGGCCGACGCCGTCGTAGGGCGCCCAGCGCACGTACTTCTGGCTGACGCCGCCTTGCAGCATGAGGTCCTCGACCAGGCGGCCGATAGGATTGTCGGCGAGCGCGGTGACGATGGCGGTGTCTAATCCAAAGCAGCGCCTCAGGCCGCGGGCGACGTTGTATTCGCCGCCGCCCTCCCAGGCGCGGAAGTGGCGGGTGGTGGAGATGCGTTCGTCGCCGGGGTCAAGGCGCAGCATGACTTCGCCCAGGCTGACCAGATCCCAGAGGCAATTGCTTTTTGGTTTGATCGTGAGAGTTGAGGTCATTGATTTCGCGAGCATAATACTGCCATAAGTGGGCATGGGAGCCTAATCGCCGAAAACCTCCACCACGAAGGGCACGAAGGTTCACGAAGGAAAGCATTAAAACCTTCGCGAACCTTCGGGCCCTTCGTGGTGGGTGATTTTTCTTGGGGGATACGCTAAACAGTTGACCGGCATGGGGATCGCGGGTTTTGGTCTAGCGCTCAAAATAAAAAACTACGGGAACTGTAATAATTCTGCCGGCCGTACCGTCTTTAGTTATGAAACCGAGCAACTGGAGGCGTACCCTGCAAAGCGCACTGGCAGAGGAACGGGAAATCGCACTTCCGGACGAATTCGAGCGGGTGTTCCGGGCGTATCACGGCCTGGTGTTTCGCACGGCGTACCGCATTACGGGCAACGCCGCGGATGCCGAGGACGTGTCGCAGATGGTATTTCTGCGCCTGTTCCGGCGCGAGGCGGACGCGCCGGTTCTGGAAAATGAAGAAAGTTATTTGCGGCGGGCGGCGATTAACGCGGCGCTGGACGTGATCCGGTCGCGGCAAGCAGACCGGACGGTGGTGCTCGAGGAGTTGCCGGGAGCCGGCGCAGGAAGATCCGCGGGAGTTGCGGCAGGCGTTGGCACGGGCGATGGCGCAGTTGAAGCCGCGTCCGGCGGAAATTTTTGCGCTGCGCTTTCTGGAAGGCTTCAGCAATCCGCAGATTGCGCGGATGCTCGGTATTTCACAAGTGCTGGTGGCGGTAATCGTTTATCGCACTCGACAACAGCTTCGCAAGGAGCTGGGCGCGTATGGATCGCGAGGAATTCAGGAGACAAGCCATGAAAAATGAAAAGTTCGATCGGATGCTGGCGGAAATTCGAAACGAGCAGGTCGACGACCGGGTGGTCGCGCAGGCTGGCGAACGAGTGTGGAAATCGATTGCCGGCGCGGAGCCAGCGACGGATCTCGCGGCGCACACGCTGCGGCGATGTGAAGACTTTCAGGCGCTGATTCCAGCGTACGTGGGAAAGCAGCTGGCGCCTGCGCGGGTGCTGCTGTTTGAAGATCACGTGCACGCCTGCGTGGCGTGCCGGCATGCGCTGGAGCGCGCGCGCGATGGCGAGATGCAGACGGTGTGGCGAGTGCAAAGCAGGCGTCCTGCTGCGATGGCGTGGCGCTGGGCAATGGGTGCGGCGGCGGTGATCGCGCGTCGCCGTGGCCGGAGTTGCGTTTAACAACGCGTATCGCGACGGGCTGCTTCCCGGGCAGCATTCGGTGCGCGCTGCGGTTCAGAGCGTGGATGGCTCGCTCTATGCGGGATCGGGCGCGGAGATGCGCGTGATTCCGGTGGGCTACGCGATCCGCAATGGAGACGAAGTTCGCACCGCCAAGGGATCGAAGGCCGTGGTGCGGTTGCTGGATGGATCGCTGGTCGAGATGGGCGAGCGTGCGGATCTTTCGGTTACGCGGGCGTGGAAGGGCACGACGATTCGCCTGGATGGCGGGCAGGTGATTGTGCAGGCCGCGAAGCAGACTGCGGGGCGTCACCTGTATGTGGCGACCGACGACGGGCTGGTGTCGGTGAAGGGAACAATTTTTTCGGTGAATCACGGGCTCAAGGGATCGCGCGTGGCGGTGATTGAAGGCGTGGTGCGAGTGGATTTTGGAGACAACACGACTGACCTGACTGCGGGGCAGGAAGCGACTTCGGGATCGAGCGTGGCGAAGGTTCCCATTCCAAACGAGATTGCGTGGAGCAGGAATTCGGCGAAGTATCTGGCGTTGCTGGGCGACTTCGCGGTGCTGCAGAAACAGTTTGCGGCGATTCCGGGGCCGGGATTGCGCTACAACTCGGCGCTGCTGCCTTACGTTCCCGACCACACCGTGATCTATGCGGCGATTCCGAATCTGGCAAACACCTTGGCGGAAGCCGGGCAGATTTTCGAGGATCGGCTGCGGCAAAGTCCGGAACTGCGCGACTGGTGGAAGCAGCAGCAAAAAGGCAACGGGCCCAAGCTGCAGGATGTTCTGGAGCAGGTGAAGACGTTCAGCAGTTATCTGGGCGATGAGATCGTGTTTGCGGTGGGGAAGAATGGAACCGACTACACCGCTCCGGTGGTGCTGGCGAAAGTGCAGCAGGGTGGATTGGATTCGTTTCTTCAAAAAGCGAACCGCAAGCTGAACTCGAATTCGTCGCGGGTGGCGCTGCAAGTTGTGCGCGATCCGTGGGCGGCGGCGCCGGTGGCGGGACATCCGCTGCTGGTTTACTTGAGCAATGACTTGTTGATTGCGAGCCCGGACCTGGCGGAATTGCAGCGGGCGGCGATGCGAGTGCGGCAGCAAGGCACGGCCGGCGAATTTGCGGCGACGCCGTTCTATCAACAGATTGTGAATTCTTACCAGCAGGGAGCGGAATGGCTTTTCTGCGCCGACATGGAACAAATTGTCGCGAAGCACGTACAAGCTGATAGCGGCGGCCATGATCTGCCGCCGGGGATGAGTGACGTGCGCTACCTGACGCTGGAACATCGGGAGGTTGGCGGGAAGACGGAGAGCCATGCCGACCTGATGTTCGGAGCGGAGCGGCAAGGGGTTGCGTCGTGGCTGGCGGCGCCGGCTTCGATGGGATCGCTGGAATTCGTTACGCCCGAGGCCAGCATGGTGAGCTCGGCGGTGATCAAGAATCCGCGAAGCATTGTGGAAGAGATGTTCAAGATGTTCGGGGCGGGCGACGCGAACTTCAGCGAGCATCTGGCGGAGTTTGAAACCAAGACTGGAGTGAATGTGCTGAACGACATTGCGGCGCCGCTGGGCGGCGAGGTGACGATGGCGTTCGACGGACCGGTGCTGCCAACCCCGCGCTGGAAGCTGATTGTCGAGGTGGATGATCCGGCGACGCTGCAGGCGACGATTGGCAAGCTGGTCGAGGGTCTCAATCGCGAGGGCAATGCGCACGGGCACACGCTGCAGTTGACGCAGCGGCAGGTTGGGTCGCGGACTTACTTCACGATCAGCAGTCCGAGCGCGGTGAATTCCGAAGTGGACTACACGTTTGTCGACAACTATCTGGTCGCAGCGCCGGACACGGGCACACTGTCGCGGGCGATTCAATCGCGCGAGGCGGGATACACGCTGTCGCATTCCGCGGGATTTCAGGCGCTGTTGCCGAACGATGGGTACACGAACTTCTCGGCGATCTTCTATCACAACATCGGTCCGGTGCTGGGTCCGCTGGTGCAGCAGGTGAAATCGAGCGGAGTGGCAACAGCGCAGCAGATGCGGTCGATCGACGCGCTCACGGCAAACTCCGCGCCCGGCTTGATTTACGCTTATGGCGAGCCTTCGCAGATTGTGGTGGCGAGCAATACCGGCTTCATGGGCTTTGATCTGGGCACGCTGCTGACCATGGGGCATAATGGGCCGTTCCTGCCGCAGATGTTTCTGGGCGGAGCGATGAATGGCGGACCGATGAAAGGCGCGACACCGCGAACGCAGTGAGCACGGCGATCCAACCCGGAGCGGCAAGCGGCGCGGTGGAACAGAAAACGCCGGCTGCTCCGTTGTCCGCTTTGATTGAATTGCAGGGTCTTTCGGTTCAGTTCGGCAACCGGGAGATCCTGCGCAGTTTGACGGCGACATTGCGCGGCCGCTCGATCGGGCTGCTCGGCCCGAACGGCGCGGGCAAATCCACACTGATCAATACCCTTCTCGGTTTCTACAAACCATCCGCGGGCTCGGCGCGAGTGTTTGGTCACGACATTGAAAAAGAGACGCGCGCGATTCGCGGGCTGGTCGGCTACATGCCGGAGAATGACGCGTTCATTTCGAAGATGAGCGCGGTGTCGTTCGTGCGGATGATGGGGGAACTCTCGGGCCTGCCGCCGGACATGGCGCTGGAGCGGGCGCACGAGGCGCTGTTCTACGTTGGGCTGGCGGAGGCGCGCTACCGCGAGTTGGGAACTTATTCGCTGGGCATGAAACAGCTGGCCAAGCTGGCGCAGGCGATTGTGCACGGGCCGAAGTTGCTGATTCTGGACGAGCCGACGAATGGGCTGGATCCTTCGGCGCGGCAGCGCATGATCCGCATGATCCGCGAGATTCGCGATGGGAAGGAAATGCGGATCGTGCTGTGTTCGCACCTGTTGCGCGACGTGGAGGACACTTGCGACGAGGTGCTGATTCTGAAACAGGGAAAGATTGCGCACTATTCGAATCTGGACGAAGAGCGCCGCGCGAACAAAAGATTTCTGGAGCTGGAAACTTACGGCGCGAATGGCGATTTCACCGAAGCGATCGAGAAACTGGGCTGCGAGTGCGCCGTGACCGCGAACCGCATGAAGATGATTCTGGCGGATGGAGTGGAGACGCGGGACATTTTCCGGCTGGCGGCGGAGCGGCAGGTGCGCATCCGGCGCATGAACTTCAGGCGCGATTCGCTGGAAGATATTTTTCTGAAGGCGATGGAGAGCTGAGGGGCTTTCACGGTCGTAGTGAAAACTCCTTTCGGGGCCGCTGGTAGTGCGGAGTTGCACGGGGTCCTTCGCTGCGCTCAGGATGACAGAGCAGTTTTTAATACTCATTGAGAGCTTCCTTAGTTGGAGGAATCGCGGATGGCGATTTACAGGCGCAACTACAAACCGTATGCAGGGCCGCAGACGGCGGGGTGGTCGCGCTTTCTGGTGCTGTTCCGTTATTCGCGGCGAAATCTGTTCCGGTCGAAGTTCATGACTGTGTTGTTCGTGATCTGCTTCTTTTATCCGGTGGCGTGCGCGTTCATGATTTACCTGGCGCATAGCGCGAGTTTCCTGGCGCAGCTGGGAGTTCCGGGCGGGCTGGTATCGATCGACAACAAATTCTTTTTCAATTTCATCAGCGTGCAGGGAGTGTTCGCGTTTCTTTTGACGGCATTCGCCGGGCCGGGGCTGATCTCGCCTGATCTGGCCAATGGGGCGCTGCCGTTATATTTTTGCCGGCCGTTTTCGCGGGCGGAATATGTGTTGGGCAAATCTTCGGTGCTGGCGATTCTGTTGTCGCAGATCACGTGGGTGCCGGGCTTGGTTCTCTTCGTCATGCAGGCCGGCCTTGCCGGGACGAGTTGGACGTGGACACATCTTTGGATTGCGGGCAGCCTGGTGCTTTCGTCGCTGCTGTGGATCGCGATGCTGTCGCTGCTGGCGATGGCGCTTTCGGCGTGGGTGAAGTGGAGAATCGTGGCGGGCGCGCTGTTGCTGGGGGTGATGTTCTTCGGCGCGGGCTTCGCGCAGGCGATTAACACGGTGCTGCAAACCGAGAGTGGACATTTCTTCAACGTTGCATATCTGATGACGACGGTGTGGAATTCGCTGTTTCAAGTGGACGCGGAGCACGCGATTCCGGTGGCGCAGGCATGGACGGCGCTGCTGCTGTATTGCGCGATCTGCCTGGGGCTGCTGATGCGCAAGGTGCGCGCGTACGAGGTGGTGCGATGAACGATCGCATCGTCTTCGAAGATGTGTCGAAGTTCTATGGGGAAATCCTGGGCGTGAACCGGGTGAACCTTTCGATTCCGCCGGGGATCACCAGCCTGGTGGGGCCGAACGGTTCGGGCAAAACGACGCTGATGAACCTGATGACGGGACTGGTGCGGCCGACGCGCGGGCGGATTCAGGTGCTCGATTGCAGGATTGATCGATCCGGAAGAGCTGTTCAAAGTGGTTGGCTATTCGACGCAGTTCGATGCGTTTCCGAAAGGATTGACGGGATACGAATTTATTTATTCGTACCTGCGGCTGGCGGGCCGCGATGCGAAGAACGCGGAACGGCTGGCGTGGCGGGCCATTGAGCGCGTGAACCTGGTGGAGGCGGCAAAGCGAAACGTTGCGGGATACAGCAAAGGGATGCGGCAGCGAATCCGGCTGGCGCAGGCGTTGGCGCACGATCCGAAGGTGCTGGTGCTCGACGAGCCGCTGAATGGACTGGATCCGCTGGCGCGCTCGGAGATGATTGCGCTGTTTCGCGCCACGGCGGCGGAGGGATGTTACTTGATTATTTCCAGCCACATCCTGCACGAGGTCGACGTGATTTCCGACCAGGTGATTCTGTTGAGCAACGGCTACGTGGTGGCGGAGGGGAAGATTCAAAACGTGCGCAACGAGATTCAGGAGCATCCCACGCAGATTCTGATTCGCTGCGACCGGCCGCGCGAACTGGCGGCGAAGATGTTCGAGTACGAGCAGACGATTGAAGTTGCCATCCACAAAGACGAGCGGGGATTGTTGCTGAAGACGCGCGACGCGGACCGGTTTTATCTCACGTTGAACGAAATGGCGTTGAGCGGGATCGACATTGAATCGATTGCGCCGGCGGATGACGACGTGCTTTCCGTTTACGAGTATTTGATCGGGAACGAAGAGGTCGTGCGATGAAGAGTATCTGGTGGGCGCAGGTGAGGGCGGTGATCCGGCTGGAAATGCGGAAGACATTTTTCGCGCGGCGCGGCCTGTGGATCTACGTGGTGGCGCTGTTGCCGGTTCTGCTCTTTATTGCGTTTGCAGTGGCGTCGGCCAACCACCGGGCCAAGATGGCGAGCATGGCGGGGCGCGAAGAGAAGCCGCTAACGGCGCAGGACATGCGGGCGATCAAGCCTGAGATGACGCGAGCGGAAGTGATTGCGATCCTGGGGAAGCCGCCGATTGTTTTTCATTGGACCGATCACCGGCCGGGGCCTGACCCGAGCGGGCCGGCTGAGGAGGTGGCGCGAGAGAGTTACCGCTACTCCGATGGGCAGAACGACCTGATGGTGGGGTTGGCGAATGGGAAGGTCGACCGCATCAATATTCACGAAGGGGTGAATCTGGGGCAGGATTCGGTGGTGTTCGCCGGCGTGTTCCAGTTCTTTTTTCTGCGGCTGGCGGTTTTTTTCGGTTGCCTGGGGATTTTTATGAACTTGTTCCGGGGAGAGATTCTGGACCGGAGCCTGCACTTTTATTTTCTGGCGCCAGTGCGGCGGGAAGTGGTGATGGCGGGAAAGTTTCTGGCGGGATTGCTGGCGACCAGCACGATTTTTGCGGCCAGCGAGGTGCTGCAGACTATTGCATTTTTGTGGCATTTCACTCCGGCGGCGCGGGAAACTTATCTATTTCACAATCACGGTTTGGAACATGCGGCGATTTATGTGGGAGTGACAGTGCTCGCGTGTGTTGGGTATGGAGCGTTTTTTCTGGTGGCGGGAATGTTGTTCCGCAATCCGATTCTTCCGGCGGCGGCGATTTTGATCTGGGAAGGGATCAATCCATTTCTGCCGGCGGTGCTGCGGCAATTCAGCGTCATTTATTATTTGAAGTCTTTGTGTCCCGTGGATATTCCGACTCCGCCGGGCACGCCCGCGCTGTTTGCGCTGTTGGTGTCGAATTCGGATCCGGTGGCGGCGCCGGTGGCGATTCTGGGAATATTAGTTGTGGCGTCGATCGCGCTTTATGTGTCGAGTATTCAGGTGCGGCGGATGGAAATTAATTATTCGACCGAATAGGCGGCGACTCGGTTGTGGCCGCTCAGGCCGCTTTCTTCCTGGTTGAATCCCTTGCCATTTCAATGCGCCGGGAAAGCAGGGCCTTGGCTTTCTGCAATTCTGCTCTTCGCGTGCCAGTCAGACCTCGTCCGCCGCGGTTAATGAAATATGTCAACATGCGCATGCCGGAGGATGGACCCTTTGGAGAAACTTTCTTCGAGGCTAGCGAGCGGGCGATGGTGGCGGCACTCTTGGTGAAAAGGCCTTTCGGGCGGATGAGTGGAATCGGTGGTTACGGTTTTGACCCAACGCTTTTTGTTTCTCGTCGATTTCTTTTTGGATGCCATGCGGCCTTCATGCGCAGGCCCTCGCGAGTTGGGGGAAGGCTCGCGAGGGGAAGTGCGCTGTTGCACTCAATCCTGTTGCAATTAGTGGTGCTTGAAATATTGCACGGCCTTCTCGTGCTGTTCCGCCGCGCGCCGACTAGAAAACGTGCCTAGATTGCGGCGTTTTCCTGTCTTCGCATTCTTCTTGCGCGAGTAGAGGCGATATTCGCCTGTTTTTACTTTTCGAATCATTTTCAAATCCTCCATCAATCCAGCAGGAATTCAGCTTGCTTTGCGCCGGGTGCGACTGGCTTTCATGGCCGAGTCGTGGCGCGCCGAGGCAGAACGCTTGCGGGCTGCGGAGTGCGCCTGCCGCGACAATGCGCGGGAAGACGCCGCACTGTGACCCTCATTCTTCAGAGCGTCGCTGGTGGCGCGAGAACGCTTGGCAGACGGCTTGCTGCCGGCGTGAGTCTGACCTTTCTCGTAGTCGCGTTCGGCTTTTTTCCTGGTTTCTGCGGAAGTTTTGCCATTTTGCGGAGCTTGCAATTTCACTCCGGCTCGCCGAGCTTTGGACAGGCCGATGGCGATGGCTTGCTTGGTGGAAGCCGCGCCGTGCTTGCCTTCGCGGATATGGTGCATTTCTTCGCGAACAAATTCTCCGGCTTGCGTGCTGGGCGATTTTCCTTCGCGGGCGTCTTCGCGAGCGCGGTCGAGCGTTTCTTTTTCCGGCATTTCTGACCTCCTCTTTTGCAGTTTAGTGCGGTTGAGGGCGGAGGTGGGATCGAAGATTTTCTGTAGTCATGAGGTGCGGTTCCTGTAGGCGAATGCATTGACACAAAGTCGAAATACCCACCCTCTCGCAAAAAACGCGAGAAGGGTGGGGCAACCTGCTTCGGTTTTACCTGCTTCAGTTTTACCTGCTTCGGTTTTACCTGCTTCGGTTTTCCTGCCTTTTATTTTCCTGGCAGGCCGAGTTGTTCGATGTGCATGAGCATGTCGGCGGCGTCGGAGTAGACGCGGAAGGCGCCGGCGCGCTCGAGTTCTTCTTGACCATAGCCACCTGACAGAAAACCCACGCCCAGCGCGCTTTTGCGCACGGCGGCCAGCAAGTCCCAGACGCTGTCGCCGACGACGATGCAGTTATCGATGGCGATGTTCAGGCGATCGGCGGCGAGCGTGAATACGTCGGGCGAGGGTTTGGCTTTTTCCACGTCGTCTCCCGTAATGATGGGGATGTGGGCAGGAAGGTCAAGGCGCTTCAAGAGCAAGGAAGTCGGTCCGCGGCCGCCGGTGGTGGCGATGGCAATGCGGATTTTGTGGCGGGCAAGATGCTTCAGCAGTTGATTTGCTCCGGGCAGCGGTTGCAGGTGCGGAACTGCGCGGCGGAAGCGGGCATCGTGATGCTGCTCGAGTTGGCCGAGGTCGAGTTTACCGGGCTTATGCGGGAGTTCGCGGAGCAATTCCTGGATCATGGATTTGCCGCTCATGCCAACGCGACGGTGTATCTTCCAGCGGGGGATGACGATTCCGGCGGCGAGCAATGCTTCAGACCAGGCGTCGACGTGCTGATAATTGCTATCGATGAGAGTGCCGTCGAGATCGAACAAAATCGCGGGGAGTTCGACATGATGGGCTGGAGCGGACCGCGGAACAAACTGCCGGGAGTGTTGCTTTGTCTTGCGCATTGAGAATCGCCCCTCGGAAAATCTTCGCGTTGGTTGCAGAGGTTTGGGCGAAAGGTTGGAGAATAAAGGACACGCTGAGGCTGCGCTTTGTGAACAACAGCAGGCGGGTAATTGCCATCTAAAAAGAACCCTATCTTGTATTTACCAAGGCATTGGTGTGGCTGGATAGGTCAAGCGGAGGAACTAAGACGCATGAGAATTGCCCAAGTCGCGCCACTGTATGAAAGCGTTCCGCCACGCCTTTATGGAGGAACGGAACGAGTCGTCGGCTGGCTCACCGAGAAGCTGGTTGCCCTGGGACACGACGTGACCCTGTTTGCCAGCGGCGATTCCGTGACCAATGCGCGTCTGATTCCGGCCTGTAAGAAAGCGCTGAGGTTGGATGCGGACTGTGTGGATTCGCTGGCGCATCATGCGCTGATGGTAGAGAAGGTTTTCGATCAAGCGGACGATTTCGACCTGATTCACTTTCATATTGACTATCTGCACTTTTCGCTTAGCAGGCGTGTTCCAGTTCCGTCGGTGACTACGCTCCACGGCAGGCAGGACCTGCCCGATCTGGCGCCGCTGTATAAGGAATTTTCCGAGGTACCGCTGGTTTCGATTTCGGATGCGCAGCGGCAACCGTTGCCATGGGTGAACTGGGTGAGGACGGTGCACCACGGATTGCCAGCGGACTCGCTGTTGCTGAACGAGAAGGGCGGAGATTATCTGGCGTTTCTGGGACGAGTGTCTCCGGAAAAAGGATTGGTGCGCGCCATTGAAATTGCGATTCGCTCAGGGAAGAAGTTGAAAATTGCGGCGAAGGTGGATCGCGCGGACCGGAACTATTATGAACATGAGATCAAGCCACTGTTGAATCATCCATTGATTGAGTTTATTCACGAGATTGGAGCGTCGGAGAAGCAGGAGTTCCTGGGCAATGCCGCCGCGCTGTTGTTTCCTATTGAATGGCCGGAACCGTTTGGCCTGGTGATGATCGAGGCCATGGCATGCGGAACGCCGGTGATCGGGCATCCTTACGGTTCGGTGCCGGAGATTATTCCTGACGGCGTAGCGGGCTTCCTGGTTCGCAACCTTGATGAGGGAGTGGAAGCGGTAAATCGGCTGGGCGAAATTGACCGGGGCGATTGCCGCAAGCACTTTGAGCTGAACTTCACCGATGAGCGTATGGCGCGGGATTATGTGCGGCTCTACAATCAATTGATTAAGGCAAAATCGGCCTCCATGACGGTCGAAGAGGGAGCGTTGAATTGGATGGAACTGGAATCGCCCACCCCCAGTACTACATAGCCACCACCTCGTCGCCCGCAGATGACCGGGCTCGCGTCCTCAAATACGGCAGAATGTTTTTTGTTTTCGACCGCTTGGGCGATGTGCAGACGTCCGGCCTGGGCGAGGAAGGGCTTTTCTACGACGGCATGCGGCATTTGTCGGCGCTGTCGCTGAATTTGTGGAATGCCCGGCCGCTGTTGTTGAGTTCTACGGTCGCGACCAATAATTTTCTGTTTACGGCCGACCTGGCCAACCTGGATGTGTTCAGCGATGGAGAGCTGGTGATTCCGCGCGGGACGCTGCATTTGGTGCGGACGCGATTCCTGTGGCGCGACTCCTGCTTCGAGAAATTAATGTTCAACAATCATGGACTGGAAGAGTTGGAGGTTCCGGTTCGCATCGGGTTTGATGGCGACTTCACCGATATTTTCGAAGTTCGCGGGACGGCGCGCGAGCGGAAAGGCCGGCGGTTGAAGGATCAAATCCAGGGCAGTTCGGTCATTTTGTCGTATGAAGGACTGGACCGAGTGATGCGCCAGACTTGCATTCGCAGCGGCGCGCCCGGACTGCGAGTATCCGAGAGTGGGCTGGAGTTCGAACTGGCGCTGCGTCCCAAAGAAAAGGTAACTGTAGAGATTGAGATCTGTTGCAGCGCGGATGGAGCGCAGAATTCGATCGGCTATCCGGAGGCGCTGTCTTCGGCGCGCTTCGAGTTGGCGGAAATGTCCCGGGCCTTTCCGGAGATTACAAGTTCGAATTCACGTTTCAGCGACTGGATGGCGCGATCAATCTCTGACCTGGAGATGATGATTGCGGGGAATCCGGAGAAGAATTATCCCTACGCAGGAGTGCCGTGGTTCAGCACTGTATTTGGCCGCGATGGGATTATCACGGCGCTGCAGACTCTGTGGTTGAATCCCAGCATTGCGAAGGGCGTGCTGGAATTTCTGGCGGCATCGCAGGCGGACCAGATTGATTCGGTGGCGGACTCGGAGCCGGGAAAAATTCTGCACGAGATGCGGCGCAGCGAAATGGCGAACCTGGGAGAGGTGCCATTCGGGCGGTATTACGGGAGCGTGGACGCCACGCCGCTGTTCATTATGCTGGCCGGGGCGTATTTCGATCGGACGGCGGATCGTGTGTTGCTGGAAAAATTGTGGCCTCACATTCAGCGGGCGCTTACCTGGATCGACCAGTATGGCGACGTGGATGGCGATGGCTTTGTGGAGTACGCGCGGCATTCACACAAGGGCCTGGTGCAGCAAGGGTGGAAGGATTCGAACGATTCCATATTTTATGCGGACGGAAAAATTGCGGAGCCGCCCATCGCATTGTGCGAAGTGCAGGGTTACGTTTATGCGGCGAAGCTGGCAGCGGCGCGGTTGACCCGCGTGCTTGGCGACGTGAAGGGATGTTGCGAGCTGGAAGTGCAGGCGGAAACGCTGCGCACAAAATTTGAAGAGCAATTCTGGTGCAACGATCTGGGGACGTACGCTTTGGCGCTCGATGGGCGCAAGCGGCCGTGCAAGGTTCGCGCTTCGAATGCGGGACATTGTCTGTATACCGGGATCGCTTCGCCGGAGCGGGCGCGACGCGTGGTGGAGACGCTGATGAGCGCCGATTCTTTCACAGGATGGGGAATTCGGACGGTGGCTTGCACGGAGTCACGGTACAACCCGCTGTCGTATCACAATGGTTCGATTTGGCCGCATGACAATTCTGTCATCGCCAGCGGGATGGCGAAATATGGCGCGAAGAAAAAAGCAGGCGAAGTGCTGCTGGCCTTGCTGGACCTGAGCAGTGAGGTTGAATTGCGTCGGCTGCCGGAATTGTTTTGCGGCTTGCAGCGGCGGCCGAACGAAGGTCCGACGCTGTATCCGGTGGCTTGCTCGCCGCAGGCATGGGCGGCGGCGGCTCCATTCTTGATCCTGGAGGGCTGCCTGGGAATATCGGTGCAGGCGGATCGCGGGCGCATCGTTTTTGATCGGCCTTTTCTGCCGGAGGGAATTCCGCAGCTTTCGATTCGCGGACTACGATGCGGGAAAGTAGCGGCTGACCTGCTGCTGGAGCGCAGAAACGACTCGGTGCTTGTCCATCTGGAAAACAAGCACGAGGACGTGGAAATTGTGACCATCGTTTCTTAGAGGGCGGTATACCGTCTTTCGGGTATTCTCCGAGGTTGATCGAAGGAAGTAAGTTGAATGTGTGGACCTCGGCGGAATGAAGCGGGCGCTGGCGTGTACGTACCGCGATCTCGTACGGCATCATACTCTGCAAGTGTCAGCGGCGCTTTCCTACTATCTTGTGCTGTCGGTTTTTCCCGCGTTGATCTTTCTGTCTGCGATCGTCGGATTCATTTCTCTTCCTGATCTGTTCAACCATGTTCTATTACTGATGGGGCGGCTTCTGCCGGCGGACACGATGAAAATGGTGTACTCGGTGCTGGGCGATGTACTCGCCTCGCACCGGGGAACGTGGCTTTCTTTTGGAATGATAGGAATGATCTGGACGACATCGGCGGCGTTCGATTCCATCATCGAGGCGCTGGATATTTCGTATGACGTGAATGAGGATCGTCCGTTCTGGAAGACGCGGCTGCTGGCGATTGCGCTGTCGGCGATCATTGGAACGCTGCTGCTTTCGGCGCTGGGTGTGATGCTGGTGGGTCCGCGCTTTGGAAGTTGGCTGGCGGGCCGACTGGAGATGTCAGCTGTGTTTGTTGCGGTGTGGCCGACACTTCGGTGGACGCTGGCGATTTGCTTTACGGTTCTCGCGGTGGAAGTGCTGTACTATCTGGCCCCGAACGTGAAGCAGCGCTTTGGGGCTACACTGCCGGGAGCCGTGCTGTCTGTTGTGGTGTGGAACGGACTCTCTTTTCTGCTGGGATACTATTTTCGGCATTGGGCTAATTTGAATCGGACGTACGGGACGCTGGGGGGATTCATCGCGTTCATGACGTGGTTGTACTGGACGTCTTTTGTGCTGCTGGTGGGTGCGGAACTGAATGCGGAGTTGGCTAAGGAAAGCAAAAAAGGGTGCGTACCGCCGAAGGATGCGGCGCCTGAGGAGAGACGGCGGATTGACCGCCGGGCTCTGGGCCGAGTCGCCTAGCATCGCCGCAGGCATAAGATCAAAAGCTTTGAACCGCGGAGAGCGCTGAGTTGCTGAGTACGCGGAGAAGGACAGCGAGCTAGCGCGGGACGGCCGAGGGGCCGATAAACGTCCTCAAAAAAACAAAGATTCCACCACGAAGGGCACGAAGTACCACGAAGGAAAAAACCCAACACCGCCCCATAACGCTCGCCGAGGGCTGGGCATGCCTACGCACTTACCTCTCCTAAACGCGCTAGAAATGCGTGTGGAAGCGGCCGTCTACCGAGATGCCGCCTAGTTGATCGCGCTCTGTGCTTACCGACCAGCGCTTGCTGATCTGATATTCGCCTTGGACTATTTCCGCTCCGGGCTGAGAGACGTCGGTGGAAAAAGTAAAGAGCAGATTTTTGGTGACGCGCTGCTGCAGCGCGACGCGGGCGGAAGGATTCTGGTTGTTGCCACCGATCATAGGATCGATCTGTAAGCTGGAAATTCCTGCCAATTTCTGAACGCTGCTGCTGACTTCGCTGGCGGCCTGCGATGCAATCATGGAGTCGGTGCTCTGGCTGGAAGCGGCGGACTCCTGCGTGGTTTTGCCGCGGGCAATCAGGTTGATGATGTCGGCGGTGGCCAGCGGCGGATCGGAAACGTAGGAGGTAGTGAGTTTATCGAGCGGCCCGCGCATGGTGAGGGTGAGATTGTACTGCTCGACGATCGTGCCTACCGAGACGTTCAACACGGGATGCGTCTCGTTGGGATCGTTGAAGGTGATCACGCCTTTTTGCAACTGGTAACGCAGGTTGCGGTAGAACAATTCTCCCGAGGTCAGAGTGGTGCGGCCGGTGATGACGGGATTGGCCGCGGTTCCGGAAACGTGCAGGGCGGCTTGTCCGGCAATGCTGACCTGAGAACTCCGGGCGTTTAAGTCTCCCTGGGATTGCACGCCGATGGCGAGGTTGATGGTGTCTGCAAAACCAGGCTGTGCAGGCGCGCCGCCAGTGCTGAACTGATCGCTGAAGCTCGCCAGGTCGAAGTCGGGCGTGAAAGAAAGATTGTCGATCAGGACGCGGCCGTTCAGGATGGACGTTTTAGTGGTGCCGGTGAAGGCGAGATTGGCGTCGAGCAGCGAGCGTAGGCCCTCGGGATAGCGGAGGCGAACCGATTTGCCCTGAAGGGCGAGATCAAAATGCAGGGTTGGCTTGTAGCTGATGGAACCACCAAGCGACACTTGGCCGCCGCCCACCTGGGCCGTCATGTTTGACAGCTGCACGTGATCGCTAGCGATGTCCATGGCGCCATTTAATTTCTCGACGCCGATGGGAGCATCCGCGGTATTGATGGCGATATCTTTGAACTGAAGCTGGCCTGCGACGGTTGGATTTGCGGATGAGCCGGAGGCGCGGACATCGAGAGCAATTGTGCCGGAGCTCTCCACATCGGGCGCAACGATTTTGAGAATGCGAACGTCGATCGAACCATTGGCCGACAAGGTTGGAGGAGCGGTGCCACCGATGGGCAGCCTGCCTTGCAGACGCAACGATGTGCCAGTGCCGCGAATTTCTGCGGGTTGCAGGGTCACGACGGAGTTGGCATAGTCGGCGCGAATGGGGCTGGCAATGCCGATCTGCAGCGATTGATAACTCGCGTTGAAAACCGGGATGGAAAGGTGCGCCTCGACCTGCGACTTGTCTTTCAGCGGTCCCTTCAGCGTTGCGTGCAATTCGGTGTGGCCCTGGAATCCCTTGGGAACGCTGGGCGCGTAGGTGGCCACCAGAGCGTCGAGGGGAATGGAATTGGTGTCGATGACCGCCTCGGTGTAGTAGCCGCCAGTCAAGGCGACGCGGCCGTGTGCGTGCACCGAGGCTTCGGACACTTTCGAACTGAGATCGAGGTTGGCATAGTGATGAGCGACATCCAGCTGTGCATTCAGACCGGAGATAGAATTCTGCTGGAGCTGGAGTTGCGGCAACTGAATCGAGGCGGTGAGTTGCGGGTCGTCGAGAGTTCCTTCGCCGTTGATGGATGCAGTTACGGTTCCGGTGAGGGCGAGATCCTTGGCCTTCACCGCCTGAAGTTTTTGCAGGACGATGGAGGGGGCGTTGAGATGAACTTTGTAGGCTTTGGTTTTTGGCGTGTAAGAAAGATTGGCGTCGAGCGCCCCGGCCGCTACCGCCAGATTCAATGTGGAGACGATTGTTCCATTGGCGGCCTTGAAGTTGGCAGCGAAGTTTTGAATGGGCTCGTTGTAGGCGGTAGCGTTGGCGATTTGCGCCGAACCTGAGCCTTCTGGGTTCACCTGCGAGCCAGTCAGCGAGACTTTGGCCGAGAGGTCGCCGGAGACGGGATAGTTCTGATTGGCCAGGCGCTGAAGATCGGCGATGCGCAGGCGCTGCACGTCTAAATGCGCTTCGAGGGGATTCGTGTCCGCGTAAGACCAGTTGTTTAACGCGACGTTGGCGCTGAAAGCGGCGCGCCCCTGCTGAGCGCTAACCAGGGAGCCGCTCTGCACTGTGAATTGTGAGGGATTGGCGTGCATCTGCAGGCTGGCGGTCGTCCACTGGCTACCCTCGACTTGCAAGTTCTGAGCGTTGAGTTGCGCCGCTACCGCGGGCTTTTTTATGGAACCTGTAACAACTGCGCTGAGTGTTGCGGAGCCGGAAACCGCGGGGACGCGAGCTTGAGGTGAACCGAACGACGTCGCCAGCGTCGCGAGTTGATGGAGATCGCTGGCCGCGATGTTGAGTTGCAGGCTGGAGTGATCGCCGATGGTGCCTTGTGCGGCCAGAGTTGCGGAAGGAATTCGCAGGCTAGTGTCGCGCAGAGAAATAACCTGGCGGGGGCCGTCGTAGGAGGCGTGAATGGCGCCATTGACGGGAACAGTGCCTGCGGAGTTGGATTTACTGCTGGCCAGAGCCTGAACGGCGAGATCGGAGTGGGCGCGCAGGTTGGCCATGCTGCCTTGCCACGCTGCGGCAACATTTCCGCCGACGGAACCGGAAATGGTGGCGGCGTTGAGACCCTGTGTGCGGAGCGCGCGCTGCAGTGCGCCCAGCGAGATGTTATGGAGCACGGCCTGAACGCGGGCATCTTGCGTGGTGTCGAGATGCTGGATGTCGGCGTTGGCTGTGATGCGGCCGCCCAGAGAATCGAGGGCGAGGTTTTGTATTTCCAGGTTTCCGTTCGCCAGTTGATAAGTTCCCTGGAGGCGTCGCAGCTCGACGCGATTGCCGGAGGCGACGGCAGAAAGCGCGTCGCTCGCGAGTTTTCCGTTGATGGAGATGCTTCGGAGCAGCGGCTGATTGGCGACGGTCTGGTAGTGCAATTGACCGGTGAGTGATATATCGCCGGCGGGAGCGGCTTGTGGCGACAAGTGCGGCGAAGTCCTGAGTGTGGATTTGAATCTGGTAGCCGCCGTCGGCGACGGGATTGGAATAATTTAAAACAGAGGCATGGAGATTGATCGAGGAAGCGCCAAGATTCAGAAGCGCGGAGTCGAGGTTCAAGCGTTCCGGTGTGGCGGTGAATTTCAATTTTAGATTGTGGGGCAGCGGGGAGTATTGCGCGTACTTCACATGGCCGTTGTCGTAGGCGATAACGCCTTCGTAACGTTTGGCCAGCGATTCGAAACGAATGTCGGTGCCAAGGTTGTAAAGGTCGGCGTCGAGCGGCGTTTTGCGGTCGTTGTAATTTACTTCGCCGTTGTTGAGCTGGACATGGCCGACCGCGAGATCGAAGACGCTGGTATTGCTGCTGCTCTGGCTGGGAGGAGCGGCCGGAAGATTGTTCTTGCCGTCGCGGTCGACCTGCAAGTGAACCACGGGATGATCGATGAGAAGCTCGCGCAAGTTGACCTGGCGATGCAACGCAGAAACGATTTTGAGGCGGACGGTAAGTTCGTCGGCGTGAAGCAGCGGAGGCTGGCCGGGGCCTTCGGTGCCGCGCAGCGTGATGTTGTAGAGGTGCGCGGTGAGCGTCGACAGGCTGAAATCGAGGCTGCCGATTTGGGTGTGGCCTCCGGTGGCCAGATCGGCTTGCTGCACGATTTTGTTCGAACGCGTAACTGCTGGAAGCTGCTGCTTCGCAGGTAGAAATATCCTGCCAATCCGGCGAAGATGAGCAGCGCTACGAGGCCCGCCAGCGCCCATCCAATCCTTCGTTTCCAATTCATGAGTCTCCTAAAATGCCTGCCCGATGGTGATGTAGTACTGCAGCGGGTTGATGCCGGGCACCGGATTCAGATTGCGGCCGATGTCGAAACGGACTGGGCCGATCGGAGTGGCGTATCGTAGTCCGATTCCCACGGTGTTCGTGTAGTTGTTGACGAAATTGTTGAAGTTGATGGCGCTGAAGACATTGCCGCCGTCGTAGAAAACCACGCCACCGAGCGCTTTCATGATTCCCAGCGGGAAGCGGGCTTCGGAGTTCAAAATGAAAAGTTCGCGCCCGCCGACGGGAACGGTGACATTCACGCATCCCGAAACGCCTTGGAGCACATTGCAGAAAGGAACGAGGCGTTGCGGTCCGGCTTCGTCGATGGGAAACCCGCGGAGCGAAGTCCCGCCGCCGGAAAAGAACAACTGGCTGGTGGGCACGAAGCTGCCAGAAAATGGCGTGGCAAAACCGAGGCGAAGGCTATTTGCGAACACGACCGAATGCACTGGCTTGTAGTAAGCGTACTGCCCGAATAATTTGGCGAAGTTCGCGCTGGAGCCGAAGGCGGAGGGCGTGATGCCGAGATTGACGGTAGAAAAGGAGCCGCGGTGCGCGTCGAGCGGCTTGTCACGCGTATCGCGAATGAGCGTTGCCGACCAGGTTGAGAGGTGCACATGCTGGTCCTGTGGAAGGACAAGGTCGGGAACGAGCAGATGCGAGAGGGTGGTCTTGTTGAAGTCATAGCGGAGTTGGAGGCGCGTGTTCGATTTACGGCTGATTACGCGCTCGAGTTGAAACGTCAGATCCCCGAGTCCGGCGGTGAAGAGGGGATTCTCGCTGTTGCGCTCCACGGAAAAACTGGAGAGCGACTGCCATTGCGAGCCCATGAAATGCGGCTGAGAGTAGGTGGTTAAGGCTCGCTGGTCGAGACGCGACAGGAGGATAGATGCGTTGGCAGTCTCGCCAAGGCCGCGCATGTTGCGGCGATCGTATTCGACCGAGCCGCGCGGGCTGGCGAAGGTGGATTGGCTGGGCGCGATCTGATGGCCGCCCAATCCGATGGAGCCGCCACCGCCTGGCAGGGCGACGGTGCCGGTGGGAATGTTTCCGCCGCGGTGCGAGACTTCGAAACCGAATCCGTAGGTAATTTCATTGCGCTTGGCTTCGTGAACCTTGACCAGCGCCATCTCATCGGTTTGGTCGGTGATGGGCTTTCGCGGGCCCACGCTCGACCAGTCGAAGATGTTCAGATCGTAGAGGCGGCTTTCGGCTTCCAGCATTTGATCGCGGCGCATAGGCGTTTCTGGAGGAATCCTGGCGGTCTTCTTGATGAGCGAGAGTCGCGTGTGTTCCTGCCCGAGATAAGCGACCTCGCCGATGCGAACTAGCTGGTTCTCGGTGATTTCATAGGCAACGTCGACGCGGTGGGAATCGCCCGGTTTCGGTTTCACCTGGGTTTTGACTTCAGCGTTGAGATATCCGCGATTGAGGTAATTGGCGGAGATTCGGTTGCGATCGTCGGCCAGTTTGCGCGGAGAAAAGGGCACGCCGGCTTTCAGTTGAAAGCCTTGCGGGGCGGTCAGTTGAGCGGAGCCGATGTTTTGGTTGCCGGAGATTTGAACGTCCTCGACTACGGTCTGCGTGCCCTCCTCAATGTCGAAGGCGACATCAATTTTGGGTTCACGATCGATGACCTGCGGTTTGACTTTGACTTCTTCGTAACCACGATCGCGGTAGAGTGCCTGGATGTTGTCGGAGCTCTGCTTTAGCAATTTCTGGCTGACGGCGCCGTGCGTCCACAGGTGAGAGTGCTTCACCGTGACTTGTGCGAGCAGTTCTTTCCCGGGGATGTCGTAGTTTCCGTGAAAAAGGATGCGGTCCACTTTGTGCTTCTTCCCGCGATCGATGTTGTAGACGACGAGAATTTGGTCTGGTTGGTTCTGGTATTCGGTGGTCACCTTGGCGTCGTAGAATCCTTTTTTCTGGAAGTAGTCGGTGAGGTTGCGCTGGCCTTCTTGCACCAGGTCGCGATCGATAGTTCCTTCGGAATAAATTGGGATGAGCTTCTTCATCTGGCGGCTGGCAAGAAATGGAATCGCGGACAGGCGTGCGCCTACCGTGCGCACCGTGACAACGGGGCCTAGTTCCACTTTGAAGAAGACGTCTACGCGATTGGTGGCCGGGTTGTATTGCGGAGGATTCTCGTGGATCGTGCTGGCCAATCGACGCTGTTTGGTGAGCGTGGCCTTGATGAGTTTTGTCGCTTCGCTGATTCTTTCTGGCGAATAGGGCTTTCCGGATTTCAGCAGACCGCCCGACAGCCGCGCCCGCAGGGACCGTACGGCGTGTACCAGGCGCGCGCTCTCGGGACTGTCAGGGCCCTCGACTTTTACCGAGGAGATTTTCGCCTGCTTTCCCATGTCCACGGCGAAAGTTACGTTGACGATTTCGCGCGCGTCGTCGATTTTTATTTCCGTGTGGATGCTGGCCTGGAAGTATCCGTTCTGGTGAAGGAAGTCAGTCAACGCAGCTTCGGCGACTGGGATGCGGGAGGGATCGTAGGGCTCTTCGTCGGGAAGATTGGCAACTTGCAGCAGGCGAGTGTAGGCGAAATATTTCACCGCGCCGGGAAATTCCACTATACCCATGTAGAAGGCGGGCTCAAGCAGGAAGTTGATTCGAAGTCCGGCGACTTCGGGCTCGACGCTGACGTCGACTTTGGGGAAACCGCCGGCTTGCTTCAGGGCCTTCGCCGTGGCTTCGATGGTCGACTGGTTATAGGGCGTGCCCGGCTTCTGAGCGACCAGCGGAAGCAGAGGTTTCAGGTCACGATGCGGATTGGCGATGAGCGAAACGGCGCTGACATTTTGTCCGTTGTAAGCCGGTTGCGGTTCCTGGGGTGCAAGTTGTGCGCACGCAAGCGCGCTCCAGAACAGAAACCCGATACTCAACAAACGCATACGAGACCACCGAATCCCATCTCAATCAATACCGGTTGCGCAGCTTCGGAATAGTACAGTTCGTTATCAAGGCAAACGGCACCAGCCTGCCGGGATGTGATGCGATTGATTCGAGGGGAGTTGTCGTGAAGTCGCGAAGGCGGCGTGGGTACGACGGAATGGGGCGGAATCACTCCGCCGGGGCGTAATATCCAGGCCTGGCGTGAGCGCGCAAGAGGGATAATTTTCGGGGCAATCTTAGCTTGACCTGAATTTTGTGCCATTTTCCATCGCGCGGCATTTCCTCGGGGCGATACGCGAGGACATACTGAGTTCGCAGCGCCCTTCCGATGTGACTGGCCACTGCAGGCAATTCGACTTCATTCTGCAGAGTGAAAGCCTGGCCGCCGGTGGACTCGGCAATCTCGGACAAGAGCATGGGCCCGCGCGATTCTTCCGCGGTGGGTACATAGCGGTCAAAGGTTCCGATGGCGTAGATCATGACATCCGATTCTTTGGCCGCCGCCCTTACGTCACTCTCGCTGTAGCGACTGTGATTGTCGCCGCCGTCGGAGATGATCAGTAAAGCTCTCTTGCCGTACTTCGCATCTTTCATCTTGCGCAAACCCATGTAAATAGCATCGAGCAATGCGGTTCGCCCTTTGGGCTGCGTGAAGAGAAGTTCTTTTTCAATACCCTGAGAGGAGGAAGTGAAATCGGCGGCAAGGCGAGGTTCGTCGGCAAATGAGATCATGAAAAATTCGTCTTGTAGATTGGCGCCCTCGCAGAACTGATGGACGGCCTCGCGCACGCGTCCCATTTTCTCGCGCATGCTGCCGCTCGCGTCGAGAATGATGCCGACGGAAACCGGAAGGTCTTCGCTGGAAAAGTGGCGGATCTGCTGGGGCTTCTTGCCCTCAAAGATCTGGAAGTTCTCAGCCTGCAGCCCACTCACCAGCCGTTGGCGCGGATCGGTCACGCTGACTGGAACCAGGACAAGCTTGACGTCGGTTTTAAGGACATGCAGGCCAGTCCCCTGGGCCAGTTTGGTAGAGGTTACCGCACTAGCCATGGATGGCGACAGGCGTGGAACAACGTGAATATCGTTGACGCTGGTTTGAGTGAGGCTTGGTGCGCTTAGCAAACTGAGGAGAGCGAGTGAACCGAGGATTGACTTCAGAACCGCAAGTACGTCCCGAGGGCCCAGCATCTTTCACCGCCTGGCAAGGCCGCCTTTCACGACTGCGGGCTTGCATGCGCGCCGAATTCTTTTTAAGACAAACGGCGCGGGGGAACAATCGTTGCGAATCTGTAGAGACCGCGTCGAGTTCCTTTATGGCAATACGGCGGAGGCCCTAGATGCGCTCGCGTGACGATCTTGAAACTTTCTTTGGTGCGATTGAATGCCCACCCCTGACGAGGATGTTGCATCCAAAACATGTCGACGAATCATGACGTCGGTACGCATGATTGCAAGTTGGCGGCCGGATTTGAAAAGGAAAGCAAATCGGAGGACGAATGACGCGACGCGGTGTCACGGGACGAAAAATTCGTTATGCGGTGGTGGGCCTGGGGCACCTCGCTCAGGTCGCGGTGCTGCCCGCATTCCGGAGCGCGGGGAATTCCGAGCTGTTCGCACTCGTCTCAGGGGACCCGGATAAGCTGGATAAATTGGGCAAGAAATATTCTTTGGAGCACTTGTACTCATACCAGGATTACAGCCGCGCGTTGTCGAATGTCGACGCGGTATATCTGGCATTGCCGAATCATCTGCATCGGGAGTATGCGGTGCGAGCGGCCGCGGCGGGCGTGCATGTTTTGTGCGAAAAACCCATGGCAGTGAGTTCTGCGGACTGCGAGGCGATGATCGCGGCCGCGAAAGAAAATCATGCGAAATTGATGATCGCCTACCGGTTGCACTTTGAAGCGGGGAACCTGGAAGCGATCGAACTGGCTCGAAGCGGGAAGCTGGGGAACTTGAGAGTTTTCACTTCGGAGTTTGCGCAGCAAGTGGCCAGCGACAACATTCGTGTCACGGAGCCCGTGGCGCGCGGCGGCGGACCGCTTTATGACATGGGAGTCTACTGTATTAACGCGAGCCGGTATCTGTTTGGAGCGGAGCCGATCGAAGTCATGGCGGTGGCTGGGAATAATGGCGAGGAGCGATTCAAACTCGTAGATGAAATGATGTCGGTGGTGATGCGTTTTCCCGAAGGACGCATCGGCAGCTTCACCTGTAGTTTTGGCGCGGCTGATATCGGCCGTTATGCGTTGATCGGGACGAAAGGCGTGCTGCGGGCCGATCCGGCGTACGAATATGCGATGGCGCTGAAGCAGCAGATCACCGTGGGCGAAAAAACAGCGACGAAGACGTTTCCCAAGCGGGATCAGTTCGCAGCGCAGATATTTTATTTTTCCGATTGCATATTGAAAGACAAGCAGCCGGAACCTTCGGGGCTGGAAGGGCTGGCGGATGTGCGCATTGTGGAAGCAATTTGCGAATCGGCGCGTACGAGGAAGCCGGTGCAGGTTCCGGAGATGCATGGGAAGAGAAGGCCGACACTGAATCAGGAGATTCACCGGCGGGCGCATGGTAAGCCGCAGGTGATTCATGCTAAGCCGCCGTCGCGCGAGGCAGCGTAAAGCAATAGGTTGCGAGCAACGTCTCTACGAAAAGAAGCCCAGCCTTGCGGCTGGGCTTTTGTATAGGAGACAAACGACTTCGTAAAAGCTACTTCGCCATCCCGCCGCTGCTCTGGCAGGTTTTGGAAATATGCTTCACGGAGCTGACTTCCAAGGTTTGCGAATTGCCGCTGGCCTGTCCCGCAGTGCCAGTAGCGGTGCCGCCGCCGCTGGGGGCAGCCGAACTCGAGGTGCCCATGATCTTCACTTCATGGCCAACGTGCTCGCTCAGCTTAGCGGTGTCGCCGGTCAGTTGATAGGCATTGCCGTTTTTGTCGGTGAGAGTGTAGTTGCCGCTGGAGCCGCTCAGGCAGCCTTGCACCGAAGTGGCGCCGCTGGCGGTAGCAGATTGACCCGAGCTTGCCGATGTTGGATCGGACTGGCTGGGGCTTGAGGTGGTGGTGTCCTGAGCAGCGGCCCAGCACGCACCGAGCAGAAGTACCGAGAGAAGTAATACTAGTCGTCGCATATGCAACCTCCAAATTGAGCTTTGTTGTCGCGATTCTTACGCCGTTGGTGGAGCGCACCCATACAGCGGTTCCTTCATATGGCTAAGGGTTTCACCGCACTTTGTACAGACAGCAATGGCTGAGTTTTCTGCCAATTTCACGCGGCGTTGCTGTTGCGACTTCGGGGTGGCACGTCATCGGGACGGCCATACTCTTCATGCGTATGCACCGGACGCTCGGGATGATCGGCGGCATCTTCTGCGCCATCGACGGCGGCCGCTTCCAAGGCCTGCTCGGTCTCGGCCAATTCTTCCACCGACTCCTCGTTCGCGTCTTCTTCGGCGGAAAGTCCCTGCGCGTCGCCGCTCTGGCCGGCGCTATTCACGCCTACCTGCCCCGGATCGGTGCCCAACTCGTCTAACTGCGCTTCAAGATCGCCTTTGCGCTCGGGGGAACGTTCGTCTTCCGATTTTCGAAAGTGGTCGCTCATAGATTCTCCATTCTCCATGTTCTGTCAGGGTTATAACTCGCGTGGGCGCAGTGCGCTCATCCGGTGTTCCCTGTATTTCCGAGTCTCGGCGAGTAATTTCCTAGAGCACTTTCGCTGGAGCACCTTTCGGATTGTTAACAGATTGTTAACAACTATTTCGACCTCCCTCTTCTCCAAGATGAGAGAAAGAACCCATGGCCAAGGCAAAGAATAAAACGACAAATCCGACGTGCTTGAAACCTTTCGACCGCAAGAAGCCGGGCGTGGTACTGGCGGTGATTGAGACGCCCGGGGGAAGCCGCAACAAGTTTAAGTACGACGAGAAGATCGGGTTCTATTCGCTATCGGGCGTGCTCCCCGAGGGCATGGTGTTTCCGCATGCATTCGGATTCGTGCCGGGCACACAAGCCGCCGATGGAGATCCCGAAGATATTCTGATTCTGATGGACGAACCAACGTTCACCGGCTGCGTGGTGCCGACTCGTTTGATCGGAGTGATGGAAGCGGACCAGACGGAAAAGGGGAAGACGGAGCGGAACGACCGGCTGATCGCCGTTGCCGCCCACAGCCGGGATTATCTCGACGTGAAGAGCTTGGACGACTTGAGCAGCAACATGCTGAAGGAGATTGAACAGTTCTTCATCAACTACAACAAAGAGAAGGGCAAGAAGTTTAAAGTTTTGCGGATGAGAGGACCGGGGCAGGCTTTGAAAATGTTGAAGAAAAGTCTGCTGTAAGGCCTGCGGAAAGTACTACTGATAATTTGCCCCTGCGCCTTTATGAGAGTAATGCTGATGCGATTTCTGATTGGGGGAGTGGCGGTTTCTGTATTCGCGCTGCTAGGGGATTTGTTCAAGCCGAAAAGTTTCGCCGGATTGTTTGGAGCGGCTCCGTCGATTGCGCTGGCGACTTTGGGACTGACAATCGTCAGCGACGGCAAGGCGTATGCTGCGACCGAAGCGAATTCCATGATGGCGGGAGCGCTGGCATTTTTCGTGTACGCCAGTTGCGTGAGTTGGACGCTGATGCGGGCTCGATTCGCGGCGTCGTGGGTCGCTATGTCATCGCTAACGATCTGGGGCGGGGTGGCATTTGTACTTTGGAGAGTCTGGCTGAAGTAAAGGCGATGCGAATTGAGATTGATCCGTCCGGGCTGAAAGAAACGCGCTGGTACGAACTGGCGGTGCGTTTTGTTGCTGGTGGGTTGATGACCACGGGAGCGGGGCTGATCGCCAAGGAGTACGGTCCGGTTGTGGGCGGGCTGTTCCTGGCGTTTCCTGCCATTTTCCCGGCGGGCGCGACGCTCATCGAGAAGCACGAGAAGCAAAAGAAAGAAGAGGCGGAACTAGACGGCCGCGCGAGTGGAAGAAAAGCTGCGGGCATTGACGCTGCGGGCGCGGCCTTAGGGAGTCTGGGACTTTTCGCATTTGCATTGATAGTCAAACGATTCCTGGTGGGTCACAGTTCGTGGCTGGTACTGGCCGGGGCGACCGTAATCTGGCTGGCAGTTTCATTACTGCTTTGGCAGATTCGAAAACGAAAGTGGGTGAGAGTCCTGCCCAAACCCAAACCTGCACGGAGCGCACGCCGGTTTGGGGTCACTCGTAAGTGAAGGTGAGGTTGTCGAGGTAAACGGTGTAGGGCACCTGCTGGTAGTTTCCATCCATCTGATAGTTCACAGTGATTCCATACCAACCGGGGGTTGAACCGGGATTGGAATACTGGTTCAGGGTGCTGGTCACGCCATTGAGCGTGATGGACTGATACAGCAACTGATTGTCCGAGGTGCGCTGCACCTGAATGGTCAGGTGGTTCCAGGAATTGTTGTTGGGATAGCAGGCAATGCCGGTGGGAACCCAGTGCTGAGTGACGTTGTCCCAGATGTCCCATTCATGGCCGCCCGCGATGCGGCACTCGTGTCCCCAGGTGAAGCCGAGATTGTTGAAGAACTGATTGATGTCAAACTCAAGCGCCTGCGAAACTGGAAGGCTGTCCGTATAAAAATCCACGTCGTAAGTGAAGGTGTGGTACGCGGGGACGAGGGTGTGGTGGGTGTCGGGCAATCCTTGCGAAGAAAAGTCGCCAATCAGGTGATTGTTAAACAGGACGTCGCCGTAAAGAGTGGTGCCCCCGAGAGTGAACTGTGTCGCATTCCCGCTCATGGAGGGCGAAGTGATTCCCTGCGTCATCGAGTAACTGATTCCACCACAGGGCGAGGGAGAACAGGTGGCATAGATCGGTGGAGTGAGGCCGTATTGTCCCCAGGTGCTTTGCTGAAGGTTCGAGAAAGATTTTGAGTTGTTGACGACGGGAGCGCTGGCAATCGTGATTTGCAGAGACTGTTGCTTGGAGAGCGACTTGGCATCGGACGCGGCGATGGCGAAGCTGAAAGTGCCAGCGGCGGTTGGCGTGCCAGAGATTGTTCCGCTGGCTGAAGCGAGGACCAGGCCCGCCGGCAGTTGACCCGATGCGACGGAGAAAGCATAGGGCGACGTTCCACCGCTTGCGTTCACCGTACCACTGTAGGCGGCTGCGACGGTGCCCGAGGGAAGCGTGGTGGATATTGTCAGGCTGGCAGGTGGTGGCGGTGGAGGTGGCGTACCGCCGCCGTTATTTGTCGAAGTGTTAGTGTTGCCGGGAACCGAGACGCCGGCGCACGCTTGAAATAAGAGCAGGCACGCCAGAATGCCGACGGTGGCTGCACCCTGAAAAACTGCATGTTTTGAATGCTTCTTTCCCGCAGCACACCACATCGCCCAAGGCATCAGTTAGACCTCGAAGAGACTCAAGCAGGACACTCGACGGGAGATCCTTAAGCGAATTTAACGGGAGGTTTGCAAACCGGCCAGATAACCAAAGGCATAGGAGAGATTGGGACTTGCGGACGCTTCGGCAGAGCTAGAGGGAATTCCGTAGGTAACTTGCGACGAGGCCGTAGTGGGCTCTGGGCGCGGGTTTCAGGCGATTCGCCCGTCACCTTGAAGGTAAACCTTTGGGGGGAAGTCCCATATCTAAGTCCCAGGTCCAGCTCAACTGGCTCTGAAAATCATTTCGAGGTCACATGAATTCCACGATCGTTCGGCGTAGTCTTCGGCTTGCGCTGCCTGCCCTATTCATTAGTGCAGCTGCATTCGCCACCACTCCGGTTGTCACCATCAGCAGTCCAGGCAACGATTCGCAAACCACGAGCCCGGTTAATTACGTCGCGTCCGCGACCAGTCCGGGATGTTCCAAAGGAATTTCCACCATGCAGATCTACTCGGCACCAGGCGTGGTTGCGACCGAAGTGTCGGGCGGTAAAATGAACAGCTACATCAACCTTCCGAAAGGAACGTACAACACGGTGGTGCAGGCGTGGGACAACTGCGGAGGCGTGGGCAAAGCAAACGTGACGCTCACGATCACGGGCGAGACGCAGCCGGCGGGGTTTGTCTACACGGTGAACACTGACTATTGGAGCGGAAACACGGCCAACTTCGTCCGCGGATTTACCATTGTGCCCGGCAAAGGCGCGCTGGCGCTGACCTGGCAAGGTCCGGTGAAAGCCAACGTTGCCCCGTCATCGGTCGCTTCCGATAAGGGTGGATACCGGCTTTATGTAGGCGACCGCGTCTCGGGAGATGTATTTGCGTACTACATCAATCGGAGCAACGGCTACCTGACTCCGGTTCCGGGATCTCCGTTCCCAGTGAACCGGTCAGTAACGGCGGTCGCCGTACATCCCTCGGGCAAATTCGTTTTTGCCACGCGCGACGAACAATCTGCTGGCGACGGCGTGGCGGTGTTCGAGTTGCAGAATAATGGCGCGCTGAAACCGGCACCGGGCTCGCCTTACGCGACAGAGAATGGACCGCAAGCTCTGGTAGTGGATCCGACCGGAAAGTATTTATATGTGGCCGATCAAAGCGACTATATCAATGCGTTCGAAATCAACACCACGAGCGGAATGCTGACACCGTTGGCTGGATCTCCATTCAAGATGCGAGTTCCGAGCAATTGCCGCGCCGGAGCAGATGTTCCGCTCGACATCATCGATATGGCGGGGAAGTACTTGTACACGGCGGACGACTTCATCGATTCCATCTCGGGATTTACAATCGGCGCCAGCGGAGCTCCGGCTGAAATGGCGGGCTCACCTTATCCGGACAATGGCGGGTGCAATGTACCAGTGCAATGCACCAGTTGCTCGCAGAATCCCAGTTCGCTGGCAGTGGATGGTACAGGGAAATTCTTGTACGGTGTGAACACCGCCCCCGATGTGTACGACATTTCCATCTATTCCATCGGAGCGAACGGAGCCTTGACCTATATCAAGGACACGGCCCAGATGCTGACGTGTTATGCGCCGATTCGCGCGGATGCGACCGGAAATTATCTTTATGCGGGATCGTGCAACGCTCCTGGCGGCTATATCGGCCTCGTCGGTTTCTCCATCAATCACACAACTGGAGATCTGACCCAATTGCCGAGCTCGCCCTACACCTATCCGAACCAGTCCACCAAGGCGCCCGTGTTGCAGAGTTTCACCGTGACACCGTAACGACTAAACAACGGCTCAAAAGGCCGCTCGCATAGCGAGCGGCCTTTTGATTTATCTTCCTGTCAGTCGCGGTCCCGCTAGGGAGTCGGGGGAGTCAAAGTGCACTGCCCACTCGTGGTCTGAGTGGGGGGAGAAGGCGGAGTTGCCCAAGGGACATTCACGAAATCGAAGAACTCGCTCATGTCGGCCTGAGCGGCATCGCGTTGGGTGAGTGCCGGCATGTTAAAGCGAGTCTCAATCAGCTTCAAGATCGCGGTGTAGTCGCGCACCGTGTGAGAGACATAATTCTTCTTCGCGAACGGCGAGACGACGATGAGGGGAAGGCGATATCCGGTGTAGGTAAAATCGCAGGTTCCGGTTCCAATCTGCCCGGTTGCGTCGCAAATGTCGCCGGCCACGATGTCCATGGGCTGAATGCCGTCCGGACTGGGCATGGGCTGCGGCGAGACATGATCGTAGAAACCTCCGGCTTCGTCGTAGGTAAAAATCAGCGCCGAATCCTTCCAGCTGGAGCTATTCATCAAGGCGTTGATGATTCCTGCGGTGTAGTTTGCCCCAGCTTGAACATTGATGGGAGTGGAAGTATCCGTATTGTTGGGATGCTCGTCGAGTCCCACAGGCGAAGCAGGCTCGATTAGCGCGACCTGGGGCAGGGTTCCATTCTGCAGATCGGTGGTGTATTGCGTGAGCGGCACCAGATTCTGCGACAAGGTCGGGCTGTTGACAATGGTCTGCCCGTAGGCTGAACTCGTTGATGTAGGAATAATTCAGAAGGCACGCCGCCGTGGGATTGGAGGAGCAAGATGTGGCGGCAGTATTGACGTAAATTTTCCAGGTGATGCCGGCGTTCTGCAGGGCCTCGAAAATCGTCGTGTTCGCGAGTGGAGTCTTCGGAGCAACCAAAGGATGTACGTGACCCGCGGAAGTGGCCGCCAGCAGGTACATGCGGTTGATCTGAGTGCGGTCCATGACCGGCGAGAACCAACGGTCAGACGTGGAGAAATTCGACGCCATGAAGTAGTAGTAATTCAGGTCGCTCCCGTCAAAGTAGCCCATGGCGCGAATGCCGTCCGTGTCCATTAAAGCGGGTGATTGCTGCCGAGCATCATCGGCGGCGGCTTTGACAAATCCGTTGAGCGCCGCCGCAGTCTGGCCGGTGGGATCGTTGTAATCCCAGTCCACGTGATCTTCGTTCCAGAAGGGACTCTGTTCCTCCTGGCAGGTTGAGGTGAAATGAAACGACGGCACTTGCACGCTCGTGTCGAAAGAGCAAGCGGTGTAGGCCGGATACGGTTGAGCGGGATCGCAACCCGGAATGGAAGGAATGGGCCCCTGCAACGGAGCAATTCCGGTGGTGGGATTGAATTGTGGCAGGCCGTCAAAGGACTGATCGGTGATGCCGTTGTTAGCCCAGTACTGGCGCATGGCGCCGAAGTAATGATCGAACGAGCGATTTTCCTGGGCGAAAATAATAATGTGGTTCAGGCTTTGCAGCGATCCGGTCACCCCGAAGTTTGCGGTTACCGAAGAAGAGCCGGCGATGGTGACGGTGCACGCCGCGGTTCCCGAGCAAGCGCCGCCCCATCCCGAAAAGGTTGTGCTGGCTGCGGGAGTTTCGTTGAGAGTGACCTGCGTATTCTGGGTGAAACTTGCGGTGCACGTGGTGGGGCAGTTGATTCCCGCAGGGGTGCTGGTCACGGAGCCCGTGCCGGCCCCCGCTAAAGTCACGGTCAATCCATAATCGGCGTTGAAGAGGGGAGTAACGGTAGCAGCAGCGGTTATGGTCACGCTGCAGGAGCCGGTGCCCGTACAACTGCCGCTCCATCCCCCGAAAGAGTAATTCGTGCCAGGGGTTGCGGTGAGAGTCACTTTTGTATTGGCTGCGAAGTTGGCAGTGCAGGTGGTGGGACAATTAATGCCCGAAGGACTGCTGGTGATGGTGCCCGAACCCGCGGCCGGAGCGGTAACCGTCAAAGCGTACGTCTGGGGCGGGGGCGGAGTTCCCATGCCGGAACCCCCTCCGCAAGCGGCCAGAAACAGAGTGGACAGGGCAGACAAAGACGTGCCCCAAAATTTGAAGGTAGATTTCACAGCGGAGAGTCCTCCAGTGGCGTACCTTGGATGACAGTGGACTTCAGTTGGTTGGTTGGATACGGGGACCAACGAGAGAATCGCGGGAGGGCGCCGGGTTATTGAAAACACAGTAGTTACGGGTGAGCCAGTGGCGTCGCCATGGAGTGGCGGCATGTATTTTCCAAGCTCTGACGATGGGAAGGCGATCTGTTTCGCGGCTTTGGCGGGGTTAGAATACTGTAGAGGAAAGAAGGACGGTAAGATCCCGCCCGGAGCCATTTGAGGCCACCTGGCGTAGTGAATTTATGTCGGTATCGATCATCATTCCAACATTTAACGGAGCGAGTCGCATTGGCAACTGCCTGGATGCATTGTTGGAGCAGGCGGCGGGACAAGACGCCGAGATATTAGTCGTGAATGACGGTTCAACGGACAACACCGCCGAAGTTGTGGCCCGCTATCCAAGGGTTCGCCTGATTACGCAATCGAATGCGGGGCCTGCCACTGCGCGCAATCGCGGTGCGCTCGAGGCCAAGGGAACGATAATTCTTTTTACCGACGACGATTGCGTTCCCATGGCAGACTGGCTTGCGGCCATGGTCGAGCCTTTCGCAGATGCAAACGTGGTCGGAGTGAAAGGCGTGTACCGCACTCATCAACGGCAGATTGCGGCGCGCTTCGTGCAGATCGAATACGAAGATAAATACCGGCTCATGTCAGATCGTGCCAGTATCGATTTCATCGATACCTATTCCGCGGGCTTCCGCCGTGACCGCTTCCTGGAGATGAACGGTTACGACACGAGTTTCCCGGTGGCTTGCGCGGAAGATATAGAACTTTCTTATCGCATGTCGGCACGCGGCTGGACGATGAGGTTCGTTCCGGCGGCGGTGGTTTACCACACGCATCCTGACACGCTATGGAAGTATCTGAAGAAGAAATATAAGTTCGCGTTCTGGCGAGTAATGGCGGTGCGCAAGAATCCGAATAAGAGTTTGAAGGATAGTCACACTCCACAACTGATGAAGCTGCAGCTTCTGTTCGCTCCCGCGCTGGCGCTGGCGATTATTCGCGACTTGCTGGTGCATCCGAAAGTGCCGGCGTCTTTGCTGGTGTGCGCCGCTTTTTTGGTCAGCACACTGCCTTTTGTGTGGCGCGCTATGGCGAAAGATCCAGTCGTGGCGCTGCTGTCGCCCGTCCTGCTGGCCGCGCGAGCTTGCGCGCAGGTGATGGGCGTGGGCGCGGGATTGATCTATGCCGGCCGAAAGTCCGCCGAGACCGCCACCGAATCCCACGCCTGAACGGAGGATGCTTCGTCTTTCCACGCGCCGCGCAATCCTGAGGTGCGTGTAAAATCGGCGAAGTGCTAAAACAAAAGGAAATGGAGCAACAAATCGACCAGCAATCCTCTGCAGCGGCCCAGGTGAAAGGATCTCTGGCGGGCCGACTGCGCCAGCGTAAGTTGCGGCTGTGGAAGCAAGATTATCTGCATTATAAATATCTCTGGCCTAACCTGGAGTGGGCCGCCCGAACGGCCTTGGAGCATGTAGGGAGTGAGAACCCGACCGTTCTCGATATCGGGTGTGGACATAAGCCATACGGTGATTTATTTCCCGGAGCCTGGCATTGGGGAATGGACCATGGGACGGTCGACACGTCGCCGGACTTTGTAGGAGACGCGCTGCTCCTCCCTATCAGGGATCAATCTGTAGATATAGTATTTGCAACCCAAGTGATCGAGCATCTTACGAACCCCCACGTCATGGTGCGGGAATGCAAACGGGTACTTCGCCCGAGGGGGTGCCTGATCGTGAGCGGCCCTTTTTACTGGCCGCTGCACGAAGAGCCTTACGATTTCTTCCGTTTCACAAAATACGGATTTGCACAGTTGATGAAGGATGCAGGCTTTTCGGAGTGGGAGATTCGGGAAGATGGAGGAGACTGGGCTCAAATGATGTTGAGCGTGTGCCTCCGGCTAAACAAATGGGTATTTCCCTTGCGGTGCGCGGTGAATCTAACGGGTGCGTTTCTTGAGTCGTTAAATAAGTCGACGAGACTGCCGGCAAATTACACGGTACTCGCCAAGGCTTGAGATGGCGGATGCCTCCCTTGGCGAAGGCGGCCTTGACCTTGTGATTTTCCTGCTCAACTTCTGAAAATCCGGAAGATACCGCGGAGCCAACTGGAAATGAGAGTTCTCTCGACCCGATAGGGAAATGCGGTAAATGAAAATTCTAATCCTTAGCACGCTTTATCCTCCCAATGTTGTCGGTGGCGCCGAAAAGGCGGCCGCGGAACTGGCGGAGGCCCTGGTACGTCATGGTCACGGGGTAGCGGTTATCACTTTGTACCCAGGGAAGACGGAACTTGTCGAAGAGCGGAACGGCGTGCGCGTGTACCGGCTTCCGCTCGACAATTTTTACTGGGCCTTCGGGCGGGCGGAGAAACCTAATCGGCTTTACAGACTCGCCTGGCACATCCGAGAGATGTGGAACCCGATCGCGGCCAGACGGATCGGCAGGATTCTGGACGCGGAAAAACCGGACGTGGTGAATTCGCATAACATTTGCGGATTTTCAATGGCTGCTTGGCGGGAAGTTAAACGGCGGAAGATACGTTTAGTGCATACCCTACACGATTACTATTTGATGTGTTCGCGTTGCACGCTGTTTGACAAGGGCCGGAACTGCGAAGACTGGTGTCTTAGTTGTAAGGCTTTGACATTCCATAGGGAGCGATTGTCACGTTTGCCCGACTCGATCGTCTCCGTCAGCCAACACGCTTTGCACGAGCACACCAAGCGCCATTTCTTTGAGGATCGTTCCACTACAGTCATCTATAACATTCAGCGCCCGGATAGATCGTTGGTTAATCGGGAACGGGTTAGTAGAGAGTTGTCCGGGGATCTGGTATTTGGATTTATCGGAAGAGTTGAGGAGGAGAAAGGTATAGAGACTCTGCTAACGGCGACTCAACAACTGAAGTCGTCGCATTGGAAACTGAAGATCGCGGGCAGAGGCATCGAGGACTACGTTGCCAACCTGGCAAAAGCATTTCCGGATCCGAGGATCGAATGTTTAGGGTTTACCGATGCCGCGACGTTCTATTCCTCGGTAGATGTAGTTGTGCTGCCGTCGCTGTGGACGGAGCCGCTGCCCTATGTGTGCGTTGAGAGCCTGCATGCCGGAAAGAGCCTTATCTGCGCATCCTCGGGCGGGATTCCGGAGATTGCCAGGCTTTCCAATGTTGTCGAATTTTTTCCAGCGGGAAATGTGAATGGGTTGGCGGAGAAGATGAATCTGGCGTTAGCTTCGCCGCAGGCATGGCGAGAGTGTAAAGTTCCGGATGCTTCGAAACTGGATGTGTTTCGAGAAGAGTGTGTGGTGGAAAAATATCTGCGGGAGTATGCTCCCGAGGCTGTAACGGCACGACGGGCTAGGATGTAGCAGCGACCTCGGAGGAAAGATGACGAGGTCCCCAGTGCCTCAATTCCAGCGACCAGGCCAATGCAAGAGCCATCCAAAAAAAAGGTTCCATGTAGGATTGAAGCGCAATATTGAAAACTGCGATGGCTGCAACGCCGGCGGCCGCACCTTTCCTGCCGATCATCGGATAGAGAAGCAGGATCATGAAAAGAAGGAATGCAGGCAATCCGAGCTCGGCAAGAATGGACACGTAGAGCGAGTGAAAGTTGCCGAACTTATTTTCTCCGAAGATATCACCGAACAATCTGGGTGCACCCCGCGAATCCGATGCCCGCAATCATGGTGCGGGGCGAACTAGACCAAGTCTCAAGGCCTCTTTGGATCAACTCAATGTGTTCTCCTCCGGAGGTGCCTTCGGCTCCCGAAATCCGGTCGGACAGGACGTCGGAAACCTGCCACAGGTCCAAGAAGCCGATGATTTCAGTTCGATACGCGAGACGAATCAGCAGACAAGGAAAAGAAACGGGGCTACTTTAAATGCAACGCGCGACGTCGTCAGACGTGTCCAGAAGTTTGTGGAGAAAAAGAAAGTACGTCAGATAGCAAGGAATTCCGGATCTGGAGACGGCGAGCAAGAATGAAGATTCCAATGATGAAACGGAGAAAGCGTGTGTAGCGAGTATTGCGACAAAACGATCGAGCAGATACCAGGTACATTACCAAGACGAAGCCCGCGCGATTTGAGTCGAGACTAACGCCGGAGAGGCGCGGCACCAGCCCGAATATAGTTGCGGTAGGCGCAAACAAGGATCCGATGGACGAAGCGGGCTCGTCCTGCAAGCGAAAAAATCCCTGGCTCCACGCGATGGATGTGGCAACGCAAAAGAACAGCCATACGACCAGGGCGAGTGTGACACAGCGTGCAACTAGCTTTTCTGGCGCAGGATCGGCCAATATCCTCACGGAAATGCAATATCCCAGGGCGGATACTAGCACCAGGTCAAAAAGGGAGATAATACCTCGATCGGGATTAAGTCCGAAAATAGTCGAGGCAACGGAAACTAAGAGAAACAGTGCAACCACAAAGAGGTAAGGAACTTGACGGCGAAGGGGAGGGATGACTGCGACTTGAAATCCTTTGCCCCATCCCATGAACAGGAGGCGACTCAAGACAACTAGCGGAGCAAAAAATAAAAATGGGGTGAGTTTAAAAAAACCATGTCCCGCAAAAAGATCGATTCGATCCGCGCCTATAAGGGCGACGCATCCAACTACGAAAAAATGCTCTAGCTTTCGCAACATTTTGCGACAACCGATTACGGTTTTCTCCAACGATAGCCGTGCTCGTGGCCTAGTCCGTAACCGATATCCTATTTGCGAGCCTAGCCGAGGAAAGAGCGTCTCGCAACGATCTTGCATTGCCTTCTGCCTATAGTATGTGCGCCGCGGAATAGTAACGCATCCGTTAGAGCCCAGAGGGCGCGTTCCCCAGTGGATGGGCTTGAATCACATGCTGCTAGTTTGGATTTCCGATTATCATCCAATCGAAGACATCTGACGCCCCGGCACACGAAACGGTGAAGCCCCAGTTTGCTTTCATGGTGAGATTAATGCCGCCCTTGGTTGTCTCGTCAAACACCAGAACCACCGGCGGGGTTACGCGAGGGCCTGCGAAAGTAATAGTTTGCGTGCCGGAAGAGCAGGTTGATGTGCCTGCCAGTCGGTTGGCTGTGTTTTGGTTAAAGATGTCGGTGTACAACGCACTGGGTGCGAGATCTCCGAGACGGTCGATGTAAGTCATCGTTGGAGTCAAACCCTCCGGGCCTGGATTGGTCACTTCTGGTGCGATCCAAGTACTGCCGACCCCTGCCGGATTCAATATTGCCCCCGTACCGTTGTTGAAGAACTGCCCCGCGGTAACCGTTAAGAATGCCGCCTCATTGTCGATCAAATAGCCTAACGTTCCCGAGTTTCCGCCGTCATTGGCATACACGCCAGTGAGGTTCATGTAGCCGTAGTTCTGTAGCCAGTGGTCTGGCTGAGCAAGGTAGCAATTGACCAGGCTGACCGCGTTCTGCGTCGGGGCTGTGCCATTTTGCACGGCCCAAGACTCGTTGTAATCCAAAGAAGTGTTGATCAGAGTGAAATTTATATTGTTTCCCGTCTCAATCTTCAGTCCGACGCCGAAATTGTTTTGAATGTAGCTGTTGAGAACGGAGAGGTTTTCTCCCGTGGTGGTGGTATCGCCAGGAACGTAAATCCCGGTGCCGTTGAAAGCGATATCGCTCTCAAATATTGTGTTGGACCAGGCGTTGTGACCCCACTGAATTCCTACGCCGAAAGCACCCGCGGCGGATGACTTATAAATTCTGACCCGATTGACATTGTCGTGGTCGCCCTGATTCGTGCTGGGATCGATTGCCGGGGAGGGAGCGCATCCAACACCGTCTGATCCTCCGAAATAGATGCCGCAGGTTTTCGTATTGGCGCCCGGACCAATGAGGGTTAAGTCCTCCAACGCCCCCTCGGGAGCATAGCCGTTCGCAGCAGTAAAGTCAGCCATGATTATCGCCACTCCGGTCGTGGGCGTCCACCTCAGCACCGTCCCGGCTGCCGAAGCTCCATGGAGCCTCACACAACGCGGTTTCATGATGGTCGTTGTTTGGATATAAGTTCCCGCTGGAATGTAGACTTCGCCGCATCCAATTTGAGCAATTGCGGCGTTCGTCCAGGCTCCAATATCGGTTCCGGTACACCAGAAAGGGCGGGCGGTCCGACTGCAGGCTCCTGCTCCGAAGCAGGCCGTTAGGAGTGACGATCTGTACCGGTGGGTGTTCCGGCCTGGCATTGGGTTGAGCCTGATCGACCGGAGCTTCGAAGGCTCGGCCGCGTTCCGCCGGCGTCAACACTTTCTGCCGGGCAACACGGTCTGGAAGATTAGGACCGCGGTCGGCCGGTTCCTGTGCCCGGGAGACGGAACTGGATGTCAGAATCAGAATGGCCATGCAAAAGGCAGGAAGTTTGAGGCTGATCATAGGAGTTCCGGTTGGGCCATGACAGAGTCGAAAAAGTCGCAGAGAGAATTCAAAATGAGGGATGGAGAAGAGAGATCGAAAAATCCGATAACAATGGGATACTTCTTCTCCAAAAGAGATGAGCGGCGACACGCCCCTGTGAGAACGTCCACCGATTGAAATACTACTCTAAAGGGCGTTTGCTCCGCTAGTTGCAATCGAGCGGCGGTGGCATGGGGAGCACCGCCGCCGGGTTCATTGCTGCCAAGTCACTCCCGGGTAGAGGCTGGGTATGCGGTAGCCCCGGTAAGCGCCGACGCCTCCGGCGCCAGCGATGTCCAGTTGCCAGACGAGTTGGGGGCTTTTTTGAGTTACCTCCATGATTGTCGAGCCGGTAGGTGGAGGGGGAACTGCTGTCGAATTCGATATCGTTGTTGCTCAAGGTATCGACGCTACCTCCCCAGAAGGAAAAGAACCCCGGCAGATATTGCCACTGCAACGTGGCCGAGTTTGTGGTCTCGTCGACCTGGAAGACTGTGGCGCGGCTGTAACAAGTCGGCGCAGGTGGGGCAGGCGGGCAGGACGATCCGTCAGCGGCGACCCGGGCATTGCCATCGTCGTAGACAGCCAAGGTGGTCTGGGAACCGTCGACACTTAAAATGTTGGGATAATGCTGGGCGTAAAACCACTGGCTCGGATCACCTCCAAATATCGTGAAATCACCATCTTCGCCGAGTTTCCAGAGAATGTTGCCCGTGCCGGCTCCGTCGGCGTAATCGATCTTCAGAATCCAGCTCTGGTTCCGCATCGAAAGCAGCAGATTGCCCTCCGCTGTGTAGACAAGAGCATTGCTATGGGTCCAATCAGGCAGACCAAAATAAGGATGCCGGTTCACGTCCAGATGATCGAAGGATGACCATGCCCAGGCCACATTGCCGACCGGATCGATGTCCACTATGGCGTCGCCCACAACCTGGGTGGGGCCGGAATATCCAGGCAAGTCAGAGAAAGTTTTGGCAATCTGAGAAAGCGCGATCCAGTGCCCGTTGGGCAGCGCCAACACGTCATGGTGAAATGGGTTTCCACCGCTCAAACCGAGCGGCGCAGGAATGAGGAAATCGTAGCCGTTGGCTTGAAGCGATTGGTTGACCTGGGTGTAGGTCACATCTCGAAGCACGTTGCAGGCGAGGTCGACTTCCTCAATGTCGATGCCATGAACAATGATGAAATGCCCGTTGGGCAGTGGTTTGACCGGCTCGGCGTTGCCCTGGCAATACCAGATAATGTTGCCCTGAAGATCAACGGCCAGCACTTGCGCCGCAGAGGTCAGACTTAGCAATTCCACACCGGGCGAAGGGCTAAGCCCTGGGGTTGGGGTCTGGACGCTGATGGCAGGGAACTCCACAGTACCGGGTTTGTAATTTGACGGAAGGCCGGGAAGTGGGCCGGTAGTGAAGGTCTGATCCTGATCGACCCACGAACCGCCGGACCACGTTACATGTGCGCGCATGTGGTAGGTGGTCTGGGCTTTCATGCCGGCGACCAGGATGGCGAGGACTTTCCCACCTGGGGTGGTCACCGAATTTGTCATGACCGATGTCTGGCGGCCGTAGGTGGTATCGGGTCCGAATTCAACCCATGCGTTCAATCCGGAATGGAAATGTGCAATGGTGTACTCCGCCACCAGAGGGATTTGCCGTTGGAAGGACAGTCGTATAGGCGGCAGGAGAAGGGTTCCCGGCACCGCAGCCCAGCGAAGCGAAAGTGAGAAACAGGACAGCTAAGGAGCCGAGTGCCCCTCGCGTCATCGTCATTACTGCCCCCTCTCTACAGGACAGACCTTAAGGGTTTTCTCGTAGAAGGTGGGTTCTTGTCAAGTGCATTGAAATGATCGGAATGTAAAGATTTCTTGATCAGGGGAACGAACGTCGAGCCGGTCTGTGAGAACTCGAATGGACGATTTTACGAGGGAGATTTCCGGCGAAGAGCCTTATTGCCGACTTCCTAATCTGACGACTCTTTGATTCAGGCCACTAATTTCCAATGATTACTTCGCGCACCATGGCGGCTGTATTGGACCAGGGAAACTTAGCCGCCCGTATGAGCCCCGCTCTCGAAGTTGATGGCGGAGGGATGTGTCGTTCACAATTCGCTTTATCGCTTCGGCGATTTGCTCTACCGAGGTTGGATCCACGAGCAGGGCGGCGTCTCCTGCGACCTCTGGCATAGCGGTGATGTTCGAAGTCACGACCGGAATGCCGCTGGCCATCGCTTCCAGCGGAGGCAGGCCAAAGCCCTCATAGAGTGAAGGAAAGATCACGGCATGGGCGCCGCGGTAGAGGGACGGCATTTTGGAATCCGGAACCGGGCCGAGGAACTGCACAGTCGAGGTCACGCCGTGACGCTCCGCACAGGCAGAGAGTTCAGGCGTAGGTTTGCCGGTGAAGACCAGGCGTATGTCCGCGGAGAGTTTCGCTAACGCAAAAGCTTGTACTACCCGAAATTCGTTCTTGTGAGGCTTGCGGTTACTGGTCGACAGGAGGTATGGAAATGGCAGGCCGTAAGTATCGTCTCCGGGATGATACTCGGGATCGACTCCGCACCGGACATTGAAGACCTTTTCCAGCGGCACGCCGGACCATTCGACGATTTGTCCGCGAGTGAATTCCGAGACGGTGATGATCTTCATTGCCCGGTGGCAGGCCCGCTTCAGAATGGTGGCGTAGTAGAGACGAATAAGAGGGCTGCTATTTTCCGGGCAGTAAATATGGCTCAGGTCGTGCACGCAGAAGATGAAAGGCGATTTACAGAACAGAGGCGAGTTGTAGCCCGGCGAGAAAAAGAGATCATCGGGAGAAATCGCGGAAAGGGTTCGAGCCAGTCGCAAGGAATCCAAAGGCGCGGCGGGATTTGACGTGAGAGGAATGGGGCGATAGTCCAGTGCTGGAAGCACGTGAGCCGCAAAGCGGCCGATGCCATGGGGACCAATCCATCGCTGATCGGCATAGATCATGCCAGTTTGGGAGCGCCTTGGCCGAGCGACGTGCCGATGCTGACAACTCGCACATTCTTTCGTACGCCGAAGTATTCCATGGCTATTGGAGGACCGCGAGCGCGGCAGCGGTCAGAGCCAACTGCGAGGAAATCTGGGTCCAGGTTTGCAGGCTGCGGATCCAGGCTCCGGTCGGGAGCTTGTAAGGCACGACGATCTCATCACCTGGGTTCAGCCGAATGCGGCTAAACTTCGCTCCATTGAAAGGTCCGTTCACGTTGTTCGCGGCAACGACCACGCCATTGGCGCGCAAGACAAATGCGTGATGCATGTCAGACTGAGGTTTTCCCTTCCCCGCAATCTCGAGATACGATCCCGCGCTATTGGGATTGGTGAAGATGAAGGATCCGGGATTGTAGACATCTCCCACGACCGAGACGGTAGACGGGGTGTGAGGAATGGCCAGCCGATCGCTGTCTTCCATGACCATGTCCGGGAAATCGGTGATGTTCTTATCCCTAGGTTTTACGGGAAGTGCGACGCGACCGCTGGCGCGAGTGTTGCGGAGTTGGGTGATGATCGCTTCCTGTGCCGCCAATATCTGGTTCAGATCTCCGGCGTTGGCGGAGGCCGCAGCGGCGACCGCCGATTGCCGGATTTGCACTTCCATGCTGCTGGCCAGTTCGTCGAGACTTTTTTGCTGGTCGATCCGTGCCGATTCGCGAGTGAGTAGCGATCCGTACACGTAGGCGTTAGGCGTCAGTCCGCCCGCACGTTGCAATACGGAGCGGATGGTTTCGTTGGTTTCAAGTTTGTAGACACCGGGACGCATGACCTCGCCTTCTACAATCACATACTGCGCGCGGTCTGCCTGAGGAACGCTGATATCGCGCTGCGAAAAAATTGTGACGATATCGCCCGGTTGCAATTCCAGATTGCTTTGCTCGTCCCCTTCCAGGATCGCCTTTCTCGGATTCATCCAAATGAGCTTTGAAGTCAGGTCCTGGGGATTGACGCGCTGAATTATGGCGTAGTCCCAATTGATTTCAGGGGCATATCGCCGGACTTCTTCGGCAACGTCGCGCACAGTGTTGGGATTGGTGGCACCATTTGTAGTCTGCGAGCCTTGGCGGGAAGCGAGCGAAGCCTCGCCCGTCGGCGAGGATGCATTCGCCGTTGGATTCTGTTGAGATTGAGAATTTGCTGCCTCTGCGGCAGCTACAGATCCCATGCCCTCGGGCACCTCGTTGAAGGAAGGACTATTCGTGGTTGCATTCGGGTTGTTCGTCGCGCCCCCGGCCTGCTGACCGCCAGCCTGTGTCTGTGCACGGGGCGCGGGAACCAACGGATACTCAGTAGAGCGGCCGTTTACAATGGCGGCGCGATTGCGCCAGTAACGGCGGGTAAGCAATGCTTGCGCATTCGGAATGAGATCTCGAACCCGCATGCCGGGCTTCCAGGGATAACGGCCAGGGTTGGCGACATTGCCGCGCAAAGTCACGGTATCTTCAAAACGCGGAATGATGGAAAAGACGCGAACGATATCGCCGTCCTTAACAGGCAAAGCACGGGACTGCTCGTCGTAGGGGAATTCCAGAGTCTTGCGCGACTGGTGTTCGACAAAACGATCAATCAGCACTTTGCTCGTATCCGCTACTGTGCTCAAATCGCCGGCAACCTCAATCAAGTCGTTCAGGGTAGAGGTGTCTTTCATTTCATAGATGGCCGGAGTATTGACGGAGCCGGCAATTGCAACCAAGGGACCGACGTGAGGGATGTAAAGTACATCGCCTGGCTGCAGACGCACATCCTTGGACTTGTCGCCCTTGATTAACAAATCGTAAAAATCGAAGTCGGTAATGGTTGTGCCATCGCGCCGGACTTGAATGTGACGCAACGATCCCTGCGGAGTGGGACCGCCGGAGGTGAAAATTGCATTCACCAGTGTGCTCAAAGAACTGATGGTGTAGGTTCCCGGATAGCGGGCATTGCCGAGCACGAGAACCTGAATGGAGCGGAGCCGGCCGACACTGACTGTGAGATTGAAATTTCTGAAAATCTTCGAAACCACATTCTTCAGGTATTGCTCCAGTTCCCCATAGTGGACGCCCGCAACGGATACTGGGCCCACCTGTGGAATATAGATCTGGCCGGCGCGGTCCACGGTGGCGCGAACATCGGCGTTGACCTGACCCCAGACTCTGATTTGAAGCGTGTCCCCCGAGCCAATAATGTAATCGTCTGGAACCTGCAACAGGTCCATGGGAGCAAACGTGCTGGGAGGTTGGTCGAACATGGTTTGGCCGAACAAGGGCAGCGGCCTGCCCACGGAATCGGCAACCATTTGTTCGAACTCCGTTTCGGGCCAAATGGGAGTTTTGGGGTGTTGAAGCTGTGAAGGGTTGAGAGGAATGGTTCGAGGAGGATACTGGCTCGAGTCGAAAGGACTTCCCAACTGTGGCAGGCCTACGGTTGAGGAGGGATATTGAGACTGGCGCTGCATTTGGTTTTGGGCTGAATTGATGCAGGCGGAACTTCCGACTTGCGAGGGATCGGTGCAATCCACCGTGATATTGGGCGAGGTCGAGTTCTGACCCGAGGTATCATTCATGCCCGAAATGCCCGAAGAGGTCTGGCTCTGAGGCAAAGAATCATTCAGGGTAGACTGCGAAAAACATCCCCCCGCAGAAATCACCAGGAACAATCCAAGCAGGCGTAATTTTCTCATCATGTCAGGACTTAGCGCAGTACCAAGAACGATGTGGGCGTTCAAGCTTGCAATTCTACCAATCTTCCAGTAACCGGATCACGATGATGAAATCAGGGAATCGCTACTCTTCGACACTCTCCCTAACTTGCTGCGGAACAACCTTGCGCTCATCGACGAATTGAGGATGCGTTTGTACAGAAAATAGGCAGATGCCTCAAGGGATCGTACTAGTCGGCCGGGCGCGCACGCCTCCCGCCAGTGCTCTCGGGCGATTCGCCTGCCTTCGATACCTCCGCGAAAGGATGCCCCCAAACAATTGAGCGGATTCCACCAGTTGAATTCGCTTACCAGCCGAAGATATTCGAGAATATGCAACTCATCGGTGCAGTTTGTTGCAAAATCGCTGTTGGCATGCCGGCGGTACAGGAAGCCCGGCTCATTTAGGCTGACGTAGCTGCCCCGTTCCAGAAGCTGGAGGTTGAACTTCAAGTCTCCCAGCAAGCGATAACTGGCGTCTCCCAGCACTCCAGCGGCGGCGGTGCGGCGCATCATAATATTGGACGGGCCGCCGACGGCGTTTGTCATTCTACTGAGGCAGAAATTGATCACTCGGCGCCCCGGATGCGACCCGGGAAAGGCGGACCAGGAATTTTGGACCTTTAAATCGGGGTCAGTTTCCAAGTAGCCGCAGGTGACCAAAGCGACATCGGGATCTGCCTGCAAGACGCTTAACTGTTTTCGCAATACTCCGTCGAGTAAAACGTCGTCAGCGCAGAGCATTTTAAAGTAGAGTCCGCGGGCATTCGCAATGCAGCGGTTTCCGTTTTCACAAGCCCCCAGATTTGAGGGATTCCGAATGTATCGAATAAGCGGATTCTCAAACGAGCGCACGAGTTCTTCCGTATTGTCTTCAGAGGCATTGTCGAGAATTAGGATTTCAAAATCGTCCAAACCCTGGCGCATGATCGATGCAATGGCATCGGGCAAAAAGTGCGCACAATTGAAAGTTGGAATCGCGACGGTAAGGAGTGGTTCTGCGCCTGCCATATTCAAGAGAGCTAACAATCACTAAGATGCCGGTCCAGACCTACACGAAACCCGGGAAGTGAGAGAATGTGTAGTAGGACATTCATCTTACCAAACATGTTGCCCTCAGCTTGGTCCTGGAGTGATTACCTATTCGCATCTCTTAAGAGGTATGCCAGAGCCTTCGGTACTTTTGAAAGAGGAACGTCGACCACATCAGGCCAGGAACACTTCCAACGCAACAGCTGGCCACGATCCCTCTGGCACCGTAAAGACGTCCAAAAATAAGGGCGAATGCCGTCACCGCCAAAGCTCCCACGATTGAATTGAGAAGTAATACCTCCTGCTTATGGGCGCGGAGATAATAAGCCTCCGCAAAGATCGCGACATTTGTGATCATCATAACCATCAGCATAGCGATGGAAAACGGGTCGAGCAGGCGGTGGGCGAAGCGAATGTGGTGTACATTCAGGTAAATCACCCCGAGCCACGCGGTCAGAGCGCCAGCGATGGCGACGGCAACGGCTTGCCGGATCGCCTGAAAAAATGCATGATCCAGCCGCCCATATTCCTTGCGGGCGATCAGGGTTCCGAAGGGCGCAGATTTTGTACTCACCCAGGAAACCGCGATGGCTTGAATCGCATTTGCCAGGCTGAGCGACATTCCCATCTGGCCCGCCTCCACGGGGCCGCGGAAGGCGAAAAGAACCGGATTAAAAAGCCAGAAGATAAAGTAGCCACAAAACGAGCTCACCGCGATTCTCCACTGGAACGGCCAGACTTCTGCTCTCCAACTGATTCGATTCGACCCGGCCTGATGCCGCAGTAATCCGAGCAATAATCTGCGCTTGCTAGCCAGCCAGACCAGGGAAGCGAGTGCCATTCCGAACAGCATCATTGATGGCGCGAATAGACCGTGATGGAGTGCCAGAGCAAGCCAAGCCAGCAGACTTCCTGTCACAGACTGCATGAAGCGGAGACGCGCCACCTCGGGAACATAGCCGCAACCTTCCAGAAAGGACAAGAGCGGATCAAGCTGGAAGTTGAGTGCCGCCATGAGCGCATCCAGGCACCAAGGGGCCAGCCAGGAGACCGTATGCGTCCGGTCATGGCTGGAAAAGAAATAAAGCCCGAGGGGAAGCACCGTAGCGAACATCAGCAGCGCCGCCACCGAATACCAGCGCACCGACTTCTGAATTACAGAGGCGAGACGGGCGCGGGCTATGGGATTTCCAGTAATTTCATAATCACTGGTTATGGAAAGTTCGGCGCGCTCGTGACTCGCGAGTTGCAAGATCACAAAGGAAAAACCCAGCTCAAAAATAATCTGCAGGGCAACCAGGCTGCCGAAGGTGTAGTAATACCCCTGCTCGGCAGGGGAAAGGAATCGCGCGATCAGGGCAACCGTGACAAGACCGGCCGCACTGCCCCAGAAGCGCGCGAGAACGGTAAATCCAATCGCCCGATCGAGTCCCAGGACGGTTTGTAGCCAGTGGCGAACGCGCTCGATCGCAGATGAATTCAACGGAGGCGGGGCAATTTCATGGACTCCGTTAGACATTCAGGACTCCGTTGGCATCGGACGGGGGAAACGGGAAATGAAATTGGCTCATCGACAATTGATAAAATTGAATGGCGGCGACTGACATCTGAAGAACCGGCACCATGTGGGAACACTTGATCGCAAAGATCTCATCTCAAATATCTACCCCCGTCTTGGACGACCCGTTGTCCCACTCCGCTCTCACGTTTCAGAATTATAGCGTCGAAGTCCTGAGGGCAGCCATGGACCGAGAAATCTGCGGAGCGTCCAAAGTAAATTCCATTTCAACGTTAGCGCGGGAGAGGCATTCTTGACCGGGCACAGTGTAACGGGATAAGGTTGCATTTCGATTAAGGCTCTAATCTTGGCGAGCAAGCCGCGTAATACAAAGGTCACTTTTCGCGATCGAACCGCTAGTTGCATCGACTTCAGAATAGCCTAGAATCAGCGAAGGAAAAAACAAAACCAATGACGAATGCAAGTAAAGAGAATCAGTTGGACGAGATTCTGAATCGGATTCATTCGGAGTCCTCTGAGGCTGCGCTTGCGCGCGAAAAAAATGCATTCGCCAAGTTTGCCGGCCAAAACCAAGACCGTCTCATCCTGTTCGGGGCGGGCCCATTTGGCAGGATAGTTCTTCACGGCCTCAAAGAGGCCGGGATTCGGCCTGTCGCTTTTTCCGACAATAACGAACGCCTGTGGCACACCGAAATCGAGGGAATACCTGTCCTTCCCCCCTCTACTGTGTCAGAGCGCTATCGCGACTCAGCTTGTTTCGTGGTTACGATCTATAACGGCTCCCCGGTGCGCCGCCAACTGAAGGCGCTCGGGTGTAAATATGTTGCGCCGCCCGCAGCTTTGTTCTGGAAATATGGGGAAGTTTTCACGCCGAATTTTGGAATCGAGCTGCCGCACAAGCTGTCCGCCTTTGCCGATGAAATCAGGGCTTGTAATGGCGCTCTGGCGGATGAGAAGTCGCGACGCGAACTCGCCGGGCAAATGGAATGGCGCTACTGGCTGGACGATAAATCTCTTCCGCCGCCATTGGATCCGAAAGAAACATATTTTCCGACGGACCTGATGACGCCTTCTGAAAACGAAGTGTTCGTCGACTGCGGAAGTTTTCAAGGGGACATATTCCCCAGCTTTACTTCACATTGGAATGGCAAATTTCGGCACATTTTTGCGGTCGAGCCTGACCCTCAAAACGTGCAAGGTCTAGAAGCCAACGCAAAGAGTATGGGATTGGCGGACCGGATCACTGTTTTGCCCTACGCCCTCAGCGACCAAAACGGCAACGTGTCTTTTGCATCCACCGGGACAATGGGATCGAAGATTGTGGAAGGGGGGGAGCAATCCATTTCCGTGGAGTGTCGGAAGCTGGATAATCTCTCGTGGCCCGTGGCGCCCACCTACGTCAAGATGGACATCGAAGGAGCGGAGCCAAAAGCGCTTGCGGGGGCAAGCGAATTGCTTCGACGCTACCACCCGATCCTGGCGGTTTGCACTTATCATCGCAGTGAACACCTGTGGCAGATTCCCAGTCTCATCCACTCGATAGCCCCGGAATATAACCTATTCTTGCGTCGCTATGCGGAAGACTGCTGGGAAGGTGTCTGCTATGCAATTCCCGATGACCGGCTGAAGCGTGCCTAAGACGTTGTGCGGTACTCGGTATACTCTACGATCTGTTTCCCGGTGACCTGAGCCATATCCTCGCCGCGTTTCCAGGCTTGATACCAGGCGACCGTCCACTCCAGAGCCTCTTCGATTCCGAGGCGTGGCTTCCATCCGAGTTCAAGGCGAACTTTGCTGGCGTCCAGCCGAAGAATATTCGACTCATGCGCGGTCGGTTCCGAATCGCGAATCCACGAGGCGCCAATGCCCCACATCTCAGCCAGCCTGTTGGCAATTCGCTCGACCGGCCAGGTGTCTTCGCCGCTCGGCCCGAAGTTGTAGGCAGTGGCGAATCGCGCCTCCTGTGCCAATAGTTGCTGGGCGAGCATCATGTAGCCCTGCAACGACTCAAGCACATATTGCCACGGGCGAATCGCATTGGGGCGCCGAATCAGCACCGGCTGGCCGGAACTGAAGCCGCGAACCAGATCGGGTATGAGCCTGTCCTCGGACCAGTCGCCTCCGCCAATCACGTTGCCGGCGCGCGCGGTGGCAAGAGCTACGTGGTGTTGCTGCAAGCGTTCGGGGGGAAAGAACGAACTGCGAAAGGCCGCGCTCACAATTTCAGCGCAGGCCTTGCTTGAGGCATAAGGATCATGCCCGCCGAGTGAATCCGTCTCGCGGTACGGCCACACCCATTCCTGATTCTGATAAACCTTATCGGTGGTGACGCAGACAACCGCTCGCACGCTCGGAGTCTTGCGAACCGCTTCCAGCACGTGCACCGTGCCCATGACGTTCGTAGCGTAGGTGCCTAGCGGGTCGGCGTAGGAGCGGCGCACGAGCGGCTGCGCCGCGAGATGAAAAACAACGTCCGGCGCAAACTCCGTCATCGCGGCTTGAAGTTTGGAGTAATCGCGGATGTCGCCGCGAACGTCGTCGACCATGTTTCCGACCGACGTCAGGCTGAACATGTTGGGGTCGGTGTTGGGGTCGAGGGCATAGCCGCGAACGTGCGCGCCTAAACTGCTCAGCCAGAGTGCGAGCCAACTGCCCTTGAAGCCCGTGTGACCGGTCAAGAAAACGCGCCGTCCGCGCCAAACTTTAGCCGCGTCTATCAGGGTGCTCTTCCTTTCGTTGCGTCGTCTTGAGCCGCGCTCATCCGGCAAGGGACAAATGCGGGCACAGCGCGGCGCCTGCCACATCATAAGCTATCCGCCTGCCAATCCAGCGCTCCGTAGCATCCTGAATGATATGATTTTGAATACTCTCTTTCACGAATTTATGACGGATACCACGGCCCAGCTACGCCGGAAGATTCTCGATCTGACCGCTCAATACTGGTTGGAATCTTCTCCGCCGCGCGACTTTGTGCCTGGAGTCTCGCCCGTACCGGTGTCGGGCAAGGTAATCGACGGTTCCGACGTGAGCGCCGTGGTCGATTCTGCGCTGGATGGCTGGTTTACGACGGGACGGTTTGGCGAGACTTTCGAACGGGAACTGGCTCGGTTTGTGGGGGTGCGTTCCGCGTCGCTGGTGAACTCCGGCTCTTCGGCAAACCTTGTTGCCCTCAGCGCGTTGACGTCGCCAAAGCTCGGCGAACGGCGGTTAAACCCAGGCGATGAAGTTATCACCGTTGCTGCGGGCTTCCCGACCACGGTGAATCCGATTTTCCAGAATCGACTCGTCCCAGTTTTTGTGGACGTCGCCGTTCCTGGCTACGAGATTGACGTACGGCAACTTGAAAGTGCGCGCAGTGACCGCACTCGGGCCGTGTTTCTCGCCCACACGCTGGGAAACGTGTTTGATCTCGATGCTGTCACCGCTTTTGTCCGCAAGTACAATCTTTGGCTGATTGAGGATTGCTGCGATGCGCTGGGTTCGACATACCGGGGACGAAACGTCGGCACTTTCGGCGATATCGCAACGTTGAGTTTCTATCCGGCGCACCACATCACAACCGGAGAAGGTGGCGCTGTCCTCACCGACAAGCCGGCGTTGCAGGTGCTGATTGATTCGTTCCGCGACTGGGGACGCGATTGCTGGTGCGCACCGGGCAAAGACAATACCTGCGGCAAGCGTTTCGAGTGGACGCTGGGCTCGTTGCCGTGCGGCTATGATCACAAATATATCTATTCGCACGTTGGGTACAACTTGAAAGCGACAGATATGCAGGCCGCTCTGGGAGCGTCGCAACTTAAAAAGCTGCCTGAGTTTATCGCGCGGCGGAAGGCAAACTTTCAACATCTCAAGACAGCGTTGGCGGGGATGGACGAGTATCTGATATTGCCGGAAGCGACAGCGCACTCCGATCCTTCATGGTTTGGTTTTCCGATTGGCGTTCGGGAGAGTGCGCCATTTCGGCGCGAGGATCTCACCGCGGCGCTGGAAGCGAACAAGATCGGAACACGGCTTCTGTTTGGCGGCAATCTCCTGCGCCAGCCTGCCTATCAGGGTCTCGAGTATCGAGTGGTCGGAGATTTGGGCAACACGAACTTTGTGATGAACAATGTGTTTTGGGTTGGCGTGTATCCGGGGTTGACGCCGCCAATGCTCGACTACGTGGCTGAGACCATCACTGGATTCGTGAGCCCAGTGCGGGCCGCGGCGAGAAACAGCCAAGAATCGCGGAGCTTAGCTAAGAGCTAAGAAAGAGGCTGGAACCTAGAGCGTAATCGGCATTTAGATGGATCCTGGTTGCGGCAGCACTCTCATTGCGGTGAGGAGCCAACTCCAGTTCCGAGAACTCCAGCGCGGGTAAACCGCGATGGAGAAAACTCATTACCTCTATTTCAAACGGCGGTCCATCCGCCATCGACGACGATGGCTTGTCCGGTCACAAAGCTGGACGCATCGGAAGCCAGGAACAACAGCGCCCCCGCCAGTTCGTGCGGCTTGCCGATCCGTCCAAGGCACGTAAAACCTCGCAGCCGCTCCAAAAACGGGCTATCCGGCTGAACGGCGTTGACCTCCGGCAATGTCTTCGGTATTGGAAAACGGTCCAGGCAGAATAGCATTGGCGCGAACGCCATGCGGTCCCCAAAAAGAGGCGACATATCGAGTGAAACTGAGCAGTGCCGCTTTCGACGCGGAGTATCCAGGTGGATTAATGAATTCCGTGCCTTGCGTAAAGTTGCGGTCGGGGCGCCACGAGCGCATACATCGTCGAGATATTGACGATGCTGCCCGCCCGCTGTTGCTTCATCTTCGCTCCCAACTTTTGTGTGGTCAGCGCCGCCCAGTAGACGCCACCGGTCAGATTGCGCATCCAGGTGTCCAGCGTCGCCCCCTCCAGCGAACCTTCAGGGACATTGAAGCCAGTGCCCGGACCCAGTTCATGAGCGTTGTTGACCAGCACATCAATGGATGCGTTCCTTCTCGACGATAAGATCTAAGGTTCGGCTGAGCGCTGGACAGTCGTACATATCGACGCGGTGAACCGAAACATTTCCAGGGCGGAATTCCGCTACCCATCCTTCCGCTTCGCTGCAGCAATCGTTCGGAACGTCCGAGCGCAACTACGCGCGCTCCGTTTGCGAACATGGTGCGAGCCAAAGTTCGACCCAAGAACCCGGATGCCCCGGTAAGCACGACCGTCTTTCCGGATACGGAAAACAACTCAGAGCTCTTCAATTGAGCCGAGGCTAAAGGCAACTACGACCTCCATCAACAACAAGGTTGGCCCCGGTCATGTACGAGGACGCGTCGGAGCAGAGGAAGAGAACTGCGCCCTGGTACTCATCCCGATTCGCCATGCGCTCCATCGGGATGAGATGCTTTACGCGGCTCAGAAAAACATCCGATTGGGAATTAAAAACTCCTCCTGGAGAAAGCGCGTTGACGCGGATATTCGAACTACTCCAGTAGGTTGCCAAATAGCGCGTAAGTCCGAGCAACCCTGTCTTTACAACCGAGTACGTGACCGGCTTGACGGGTTGCTGATCATCCGGAAGGCCTTCCACGCGGTAAAGGCGCTGGTCGGGAGCAATCAACGCGAGATCCGAGGCCACGTTCAATATGACTCCAGACTTGCGCTTTGCCATTTCCGCGCCGAAAAGGCGAGAGCAGAGGAACGCGCCGGTCAGGCCGACCCGGATGTCGGCCTCCCAAACGTCAAGTGGGAAATTCTCCAGTCTTGACCACGTGGTGTTTCCATTTTCAACTTTTGGATTGTTGGCGGCGTTGTTGATAAGTATGTCAACCCGGCCAAATTTTCCAAGAATCTGTGCTCGAGCGTGCTCCAGCGAAGCCTCACTAGTGATATCGGTTGTGAGACCGAGCGTTTCCGAACCATACTCATCTTCTAGTTGGCGAGCACGCGCCTGGGGATTGGCCGCCGGGAGATCGAGCAATACGACGCGCGCCCCTGCCGATGCGAGAATGGCCCCATGATGGTAGCCCAGCAGGCCGGCTCCGCCCGTAATGATCGCTACCCGGTTGCGGAGATCGAACAACGTCGCAACACGGTTTCTTTTTGCTTCGGTCATGGAAGCATGTTCCTTCATCAGACTCTCCGCGTCTGGCCGCCATCCATGATGTAGCACCCGCCGGTGGCGAAGCTTGAGTTCGGGGAAACCAGGTACGCAGCAAATTTCGCGATTTCCTCGGGCGCGCCAAAGCGTTTCTGTGGCACTTCTGTGGAGATGTAACGCTCAACTTCCTCTCGACGCTCTTTCAGATGTGAGTCCCAGGAGCCTCCGTCGAATAACACATTGCCGGGCGCAAGGCAGTTTACTCGAATTCCATCAGCAGCCACGCTCCGCGACAAGTTCTTGCTGTAGTTAACGAGCGCGGCCTTCGCAGCACTATAAGGCAGCGGAGCCGGGGAGGCCTCGATCGCAACTATGGAAGCGATAAACAAGATGCTCCCTCCCCGAGGTTGCAGATAGGGAATCACCGCTTGTGCCAAACGCACGCTCGCGAAAAAATTCAGGTTGAACAGCCGCTCCCATTCGACCTCGTCTTGATGCCAGCCCGATTTGCCCTTGCCGCTGCCGACGTTAGCTATGAGTATGTCTGGACCACCCCATTTCCGGTTAACGGCGGCCAATGCGTCGTCAATGACGGCACCGTCGGTCAAGTCTCCTGGAATGCCAAAAACCTTGTCGCCGAACTCTGCGCGCAAACCTTTTTCTGTTTCATTGAGGGCGATGCTATTACGGCCCGTGATGCAGACACGGCAACCTTCGCCGAGCAATATAGATGCGATAGCCCTGCCGATTCCTCTTGAGGAACCGGCGACAAATGCCACCTGATCGGTGAGTTGAAGATCCATTTCTTTAAGCCCAGTAACGGCGGATGAAGGCAAGTTGCTGTTTAATCCAGTTCACCTCGTCGCCATCCCTTCCCCGCGCCACCTGCAGAGTAAATCCGCCAGTGTACCCAATCCTGCGAATGCTTTTGAAGACATCATCAAAATCTGCGCTGCCTTCACCCAGTGGTTTGGTTTCCGCTCTTCCATCTCGCAAGCGCAGACGATCTTTGATATGGATGCTGCCGATGCGACTGCCGTAGGCCGCGAATTCCTCGCTGGCGATGTACCCGAGACCTGAGCTGTTTCCAGTATCGTAATTTACCTTGACACTCCGATGTGGAATGCGCGCAAGAAAAGATGCGAACTCCGCAGGACCGAAATCCGCTTCCAGATGCATCTCGACACCAACTTCTTCCGATATGGGGAGCGCTCTTTCCAGTACCTCAAGGACAATGCCCTTCTCCTCCTCGGTGTGAATCGATGAGCCATCCACGAATGGGAGCACCACCCGCGAAGCCCCGATTTCCCTTCCCCAACGAAGTAGATCATGGAGCACGCGCTCGCGCTGTATTTGCTCTTCACGGGAGCAACGTATGACCGGATGGTCCATAAGCCAGTCCCCGCAAACAGCGGGCGTTCTAACGCGGGCCTCTTGCTTTAAAGCGTTTAATTCCGCCCTGCCTTCCTGGCTCGCGATTGGGTTGACGGACGCACCGTAATCGTCATAAATCCATTCGATGTAACTGAGCCCAACTTCTCGCGCGCGGAACAGTTCCTGGCGCCAGGAACTTCGCGGGAAAGATTGAAAACGGCCGTCTTCGGGCGGGCTCAGACGCCCTTGCATGATTCCGAATACATTTTGCATCGTCTTCTTATTCCGGCAGTGGTTCTACGATCATGTTGGCGCGGAACTCCTCGCGTGGAAGAAACGGGAACAAATCTTCCAGCGGTTTTGAAACAAATGAGCCGTCTGGTTTCTGGTAAGACTGCAGGCGCGGTGCGCGCATCTCGTCGGGCACGACGTTGACATCGCAAACTACCGGGCCCTTCATGTCCAGAACGCGGCGAACGTCGGCGCGAAGGTTCTCCTGATTCTCGATGACCGCGGAAGCCAAGCCAAATGCCGCTCGCCACTTGAGCGAGATCGGGGACGGTGAGGCCATTGCTTTTGTCGCAGCCTAGATTTGCTTCGCCGAAATAGCCTCTTTGCGACGCGCGAATCGAAGCATAGCCGTCGTTGTTCAGACGAAGAACTTGATCGGCAGCTGCAAGCGGCGGATGGTCTCCAATTCCTGGATGTTGAACATGAATCCGCCGTCGCCATCCACCGCGATCACCTCGCGCTCCGGGATTCGCACGCGGCCACTGCAATCGCCATCGGGATGGCATAGCCCATCGCACCGAGGCCGGCGGTGTGAAACAGGCGCTGCGAATGCAAGGTCGGAAAGGCGAGCAGATAGATTTCAATGGCCGATCCCGAAGTTGCCCACCACCAAGTCTGATCCTCTGGTTTCGACCTCGGTGCCGATCACCTCTGCGAGGTGAAACACCGAAACTCGTCCTTCGGGCTTGCGGTGCTCTTCCGTTACCACGGGATAGCGAGTTTTCCAGTCAGCGCAACGCGCATCCCACGCAGAATGATCCGAGAGCCGAATCGAGTCTTTTTGACGCAAGAGCTCCGCCAGGAATTTCTTCGCATCCGACTGAATTGGCTGCTGCACGTGCGGGTGGAGTTTTTTCAGTTCCGCTTGGTCGATATCCACAACTGCTTTATGTGCGCCACGCGCCAGGTTTTGCGGGGCGTAGCCGGTGATCGCAAAATCCAGCCGCACGCCGATGGCTAGAAGAAAATCGGAATTCTGGAGGGCGAAGTTCGCGCCGCGAGCCGCGACCGAGCCTGGCCGGCCAACGTAGAGAGGATCATTGCTCGGAACCAGATCGGCGGCGCACCAGGTCGCGACTGTCGGAATTCGAAGCATCGTCCGCAGCTCTTCAAATTCCTTCTCCGCATGCGCCAGGCGGATGCCGTTACCGGCGAAGAGCAACGGGCGTTCGGCGTGGTTCAGCTTCTGAATCAGGCGAGTGACTTCGTTTTTCAGTGAAGCATCGGCGGGCTCTTTCAACTCCGCGGGATCGAAGCCGCGCAAAGCACGACGGCTCTTCAATCGGTGAAGCCTGGACATCGAGCGGGATATCGATCCAGACCGGCCCGGGACGGCCGTGGAAGGCGAGATAGACGGCCTTCTCCAGATGGTAACGAATCTCGTTCGGATCGAGGACCGTGACGGCGTACTTCGTAATCGGCTTAACGATCGAGACGATGTCTACTTCCTGCACGCCAAGCTGACGCATGCCCAGTGGCCGACCTTGTTTGTCGAACATGCGGTCCGGCCTTTTAACCTGACCGGAAAGAAACAGCGTCGGCGTCGAATCCAGCCACGCTCCGGCGACGCCGGTGACGGCGTTGGTGCCACCCGGCCCGGTTGTCACCATACAGACACCCAGATGATTGGTGGCTTTCGCGTAGCCTTCGGCGCAGATGGCGCTGGCCTGCTCGTGCGAATTGCAAATCGCCTTGATCGCGGGTTGAGAGCCGAGCGATTGATTCAGGTGCATGGCGCCGCCGCCGGTGACCAGGAAGACGTGCTTCACACCTTGATCGGCGACAAAACGAACAACGTAGTCGGAAAGCTTCATGGGTCCAATCGGAAATGGGATTCGGGAAGTATCATTGCTTGTTGGAAGTCTTCACTCCCGGCTGAAGACTTCCTGCGGGGTGAGACCACGCGCGGCGAGCAGCGCGTCAACCAATTCGCGCACTGCCCCGTTCCCTCCAGCGGCTTTGGCAATAAAGTTCGCGCGCGCCAATACCACCGATGCCGCATTGGCGGGAGCGGCCGACAAACCGGCAATTGCCATGGCCGGGAGATCGTTAACGTCGTCACCCATAAAGCAGATTCTCTGAGGTCCACATGAGCGGCCGCGGCAAATTCGCGGAGCGCCGCAGCCTTATCGCGGCATCCCTTGATCACGTGAGAAATGTGCATCTTCTCGGCGTAGCGATCCACGAGCGGGCTATTTTCGCCGGAGATGAGGGCCAGGATAAGTCCGGCGCGACGCGCCAGACGAGACACCCATGATGTCGGCGAAGCAGAAGCGCTTCCACTCTTCGCCACCGGTCCCCACCAGAGCCCGCCGTCGGTGAGCACGCCGTCGACATCGAGGGCCACGGCCCTGATCGTCTCCAGGCCGACCGCTGCGGAATTTCCGAGGGACCATGCAGCTAAACCGCGGCCCCGACGCGGCGCAGTTTCTTGATGATGGGAACCTCGCGCTCGTAGACACGCTTGATGCCGTCGCCTTTTGACTGCTCCCACAGCCGAATGTCGCGCACCAGGCGCGAGATGCCGTTCGGTTCCAGCGAGGCCGCATGATCGGAGCCCCACATGGAGCGATCCAGCGTGATGTGGCGCTCTACGCAGCAGGCTCCGAGAACAGCGGCGCAAACGCTGGTGGGAATTCCAGTCTCGTGGCCGGAGTAGCCGATGGGCACGCCGTAACGCTCGGCCATGGTCGGTATGGCGCGCAGATTCAGTTCAGGATAGAACGCCGGATAGGTGCTGGTGGCGTGCATCAGAACAAGATCATCCTTGCCCAGGACTTCGACGGCGTGGTCGATCTCGGCATAGGTGCTCATGCCAGTCGAGAGAATGATGGGCTTGCCGGTGGCGCGGACATGGCGCAACAAGTTGTCGTCGGTCAGCGAAGCGGAAGCGATTTTGTGAACCGGAACATCGAACTGCTCCAGGAAATCGACGGAAGCCTCGTCCCACGGTGAGGCGAACCATAGCATCTTGACCGATTTGCAGAAGGCTCGATCTCCTCGTATTCTTCCTGCTCGAATTCGAGGCCGTACTTCAGGTCGCCGTTGGTGGGGCCAAAGGGATTCTCGCGCGGCTTGGCCAGCTCTTCCGCGGTGTAGACCACGTCGATCGTGCGCTTCTGAAACTTGACCGCGTCGCAGCCGGCGGCCACGGCTACGCTAATAAGCCTCTTGGCAAGATCGATATCGCCGTTGTGGTTGATGCCGATTTCCGCAATGATAAAGCACGGTTGATCGTCTCCAATCAATCGGTTGCCAACCCGGACAGTACTCATAAGAACTCCTTCGGATATCTATATCTTCGGGGATGCACCTAGGATCGCAGGCCCCTTGCAAGCGAATATTATATCTGCGGTTATCGCGATTCGCCCAGATTCTTCAAGACGTTGCAGTGTAAACCACTAAGGTAACACCGTCACTTAGGTGCCAAACCGCTCGCGAGTTTCTGCAGATCCGCAGCGCAAAATGGTGTCAGGCATCCCAAAGGCTCGGCCGTGCAACTAACAAATTAGTTGACCTTTTTGGATCGCCTACGTCAAATTATCAGCGACGTCTCAGGAGGACGCTTTGGCTCGTAGTAAGTCGGCAACTTTGACCGAAGCCGAGTTGCGCATCATGAATGTGCTGTGGGACCGGGGGTCGGCGACCGTGCACGAGGTGCTGCAGGCGCTGCCGGAAAAGCCGCCGCTGGCCTACAACTCCATCCTGACGATTGTCCGCATCCTGGAAAAGAAAGGCTACGTAAAGCATCTGAAGGACAGGCGCGCGCACGTGTATTCGCCGCAAGTGGATCGCAAAGATGCGACGCGATTTGAGGTGCGCCACCTGGTCAGCCGGTTCTTCGGCAACTCCCATGAATTGCTGGCGTTGAATGTACTGGAGGAGACAAGCATCGACGCGGAAGAGCTGACGCGATTGCGGCAGTTGCTGGAAAGGAGCAAGTGAACTCGCGATGACCGCAACGATTTTGCTTGCGACCAATTTGATGGCGGTGAGCTTGAACGCGATGAGCTTCCATGCGAAGACTCTGAACGCGATTGCCCAAAGCTCGGCGGTGCAGATGGTGGACTGCCTGGTGGAGGGAACGCTGATCGCGATTTTTGCGGGAGCGGTGCTGGGTTTGGCGCGCCGGCAAAATTCCGGGACACGGTTTGCGGTATGGTTCTCCGCGCTGCTGGCGATTGCGGCTCTGCCCTTTCTTGACGCGTCGCATGGCGCCTCACGGAGCATTGCAGCAACGTCCGCCGTGACGCTGCCGAGTTCGTGGGCGCTCTATGCGGCTGCGGCGTGGGCCACGATCGCGGTTTGGTTTCTCGCTGGAATCGGGCGTGGGTTGCGGCATCTGCACGTTTTGAGAAAGAACGGCGTGCCGGTTGATGCGGAGCAGCTCGACACGCGCGTGCGCGAAAATCTTGATCGTGCGACGCGCCGAGTCATGCTGTGCACGTCCGATCAGGTGAATGTGCCGACCGTAGTCGGATTGATGAAGCCCGTCATTCTCGTTCCGGGCTGGGTGATGCAGGAATTATCGGCGGACGAACTGAACCAGATTGTGCTGCATGAACTGGCGCACTTGCGGCGCTGGGACGACTGGACAAACCTGGCGCAGAAAGTTGTGAAGGCGCTTTTCTTTTTCCATCCTGCGGTGTGGTGGATTGAACAGAAGATGTCGCTGGAACGCGAGATGGCTTGCGACGACGCGGTGATTGCGGAGACGGAGAGTCCACGGGCGTACGCGGAATGCTTGACGCACCTGGCGGAAAAAACTTTGATCCAGCGGGGCGTGGCTCTGGCGCAGGCGGCACTGGGACGGATTCGCCAGACCTCGCTGCGGGTCGCGCAAATTCTGGATGGGAATCGGCGCGCGACGGGTCGCGCGTGGAAGCCGGCGGTGGCGCTGGTGGCGGGGTTCGCTACGGTCTGCGTGGTGGGAATTTCACGAGCGCCTCGGCTGGTCGCGTTCAGCGATAGTCAGACTGCTCCCATGAACCGTCCTGCGTTTGCGAGGCTTGCGACCGATTCGCCGATCGCGAATGTGCCTGCAACTAACGCCGTGTTTCATGAGCAGAGGAGTGGGGCCACGCTGGCTCGCTTGCAGACGGGCAGCGCGCAACAGGGCCGACGCAATTACGAACATCCCGCTGTGATTCAGTCCGCGGAGGCGAAACGAAATGCAGGCCGCGCGCCGGCGAATGTTTATAACGCTAGAGTCCGCGACACTGAAATTAGCAGCCCCCAGGTTCAAACCACAGACGTTCGCCTGAACCGGGCTGCTCCAGTGGCCTTCACCGAGACGTTATTTGTGGTGTTCGAGAATGGATCGAACGGCTCACCGGATCGGCCGGTGTTTCAGATTCAGATGTGGCGCGTGACGGTGCTGCATCCGGTGGTCGACGCAAACAGCAACAGGATTCCCGCAAAACAAACATAGGCGATGCAGATTTGTGAAAGTGTCGAAATTTCTTCACAGGAACTAACGAATTAGTTGTACCCAAAAAACCAATACGAAAAATCAAAAAGAGGAAAAACTCCAATGAATGTAGCGATGCAGTGGAAGGACAAACTCAAAACATGGACGAGGCGGGCGGCGATGCCGGTGCTGGCACTGGCGCTGGCCGGTTCGTTCGCAACTTATGAATGCGTGAAACCTGCAGCAGCAAGGGCGGCAGCAGCCGCTCCGGCCGCGGCGCCGCTCGACGTTGACAGCGTCAGCGCGCTGTTGTCGCTCGACAAGGCGATGGAAACTCTGGCGGCGCGCGTCACTCCAGCGGTCGTCAACGTGACGGTCACTTCAAAAGCGAAGACCGAAGCTTCGGGGCAGCAACTTCCGGAAGGTATGGAACAGTTCTTTGGTGGACAAGGTGGCGGTCAGGGTGGTCCATTCGGCCAGTTCTTTGGGCCGCATATGCGGCAGGGACAGCCTGAGATCGAGCACGGCATGGGCAGCGGCGTGGTGATCTCGCCTGACGGATACATCGTGACCAACAACCATGTGGTCGATGGCGCGGTGGACATTCGCGTGACCACCAGCAATCGCCGGGTGATGAAGGCGAAACTGATTGGCACCGATCCGCTGACGGATCTGGCGGTGCTAAAAGTCGATGGCGCCGATCTAACCAGCGCACCATGGGGCGATTCGAAGGAAGTACGTCCGGGACAGACGGTGCTGGCGTTCGGCAATCCCTACGGATTCAACTTTACGGTGACGCGCGGAATTGTGAGCGCGGTGAACCGCGCCAATCCTGACTCGAACCGCAGCAAGCCGGGACAGTTCATCCAGACCGATGCGGCGATTAATCCGGGCAACTCCGGCGGCCCGCTGGTGGATGCGCGCGGCGAAGTGGTCGGCATCAATACGTTCCTGGTTTCTCCTTCGGGAACTTTCTCGGGAATGGGATTTGCGATTCCGACGCAGATCGTTCGGCCGACGGTGGACAGCTTGATTCGCTACGGCAAAGTCAGCCATGGACGCATCGGGATTGGCATTGCGGACGTTACTCCGGAGAATGCGAAGTTCTTCGATCAATCGACTGCAACCGGTGGAGTGGTGACGCAGGTCGATGCGGGTTCGCCGGGAGCGAAGGCTGGGCTGCAGATCGGCGACGTGATTACCGAAGTCGACGGTCAGAAAGTCAGTGACGCTGGAGACCTGCAGGTGACGGTGGGACAGAAACAGCCGGGCACGAAAGTCGACCTGACGGTGCTGCGCAATGGCAAAAGCATGTCGGTTCCGGTCACGCTGGAAGCGATGGGAAGCCATGGCGGCGCGGATGATGGCGCAGCCTCGGCTGAAGGCAAGGGCAAGATGCGCTGGGGCATTGGCCTGGGCAACCTGACGCCGGAACTGCGCGACCAGTTGCAGGCACCGCGCGACGTTCACGGTGCAGTGATCGAGCAGGTGCAGCCGGGAAGTTCCGCGGATAACGCGGGACTGCAGCAGGGCGACATTATCCTCGAGGTCAATCGCCACAAAGTCGAGAGCGCGAGCGACGTGCAGCAAGCCCTGGGGAGCGTTCCGAAGGGGCAGGATGCATTAGTGCTGGTGTGGTCGAATGGCGGGAATACGTTCCGGGTGCTGCGTGCGCCGGAAGGAGCGTAAGCGTAAATCGGCAGACGGACTAGTACAGCGCCGCACTTCTTTTTCGAAGTGCGGCGTTTTTTTGCGAAGCTTCGGCCTGGCTCTGGCTTCCCGAACAAACCAGCGTCGCTTTGCGACCCGGGGCAGAGGCCCCGGTCCCACACGGTTCGTGGTAATCCCACCTCGGAGCATGCCCTTCCCGCTGACGTAAGATGTGAGTTGGGCTGTGAGCATCTTAGAAGTGCGTTGCAGATTGAGAGTTGAAGGAGACTTGCGTGAAGTACCTTTTTGCAGCATTCGTTCTCATATGGATTGCGGCGATTGCCGCCGCACAGACGCCCTCGAGCCACGGCTTGACTGAAAATCCTGTCTACCAGAAAGATTGTGCGAAGTGTCATGGCAAGACTGGCGAGGGGCGGCGTTTTGGCGGGCCATCGCTGGTTTCGGAAAAAACAACGGACGCCTCCGCGGACGAACTTCGATCAATTATCACAAGTGGTAAACATCACATGCCTAAGTTTGAAGGCAAGCTTGCAGCGGAGGAGATCGACACACTCGTGCGGCAAATCAAGGGAACGAAGTAGCGAATACCGTATCGACCAAAAAAGAAGTCCCGGCAACGGTGCCAGGACTTTTTTTCGTTCAAGTGGTATTCAACTAGGAAGCGCGGCGCTGACCGATGTTGTCGTCTTCTTCGTTCTGGCCCTGGCCGCCCTTTTTCTGCTGGTTCTGCTGGCCGGACTGTTGACCGCTCTGCTGGCCGCCCTGACCGGTTTGGCCGCTCTTCTGACCGAACTGGCCGGATTGTCCGCCCTGCTGTCCCGATTGATTGCCTTGCTGTTTATTTTTTTCCATATCGTCTGCCATAAATATAGTCCTCCCTTTAAATGCGCGTCTCGGCGCAAGAGTTTAACCCACTTGCTAAATAATTAGTTGCCGTGGAAGTGTGGGAGGGTTGGGAGATTAAAACAATTGTTGCACATTGGGAGAAGACTTTTCCGCGTGCTGCGAAGGCGCGGGTGAACTTTGAATTGACGGAGAAGTCTGGATGGCAGGAGTTTCCGTCGGCGTGAAGGCCTTCAGCTTGGCGACTTCATCCTGCGTTTTCTGCCACGCCTCGGATTTTTTCTTGGTCGCGTTAGGAGCGCTGGGATCGGCGTAGAAGGCCAGAATGTTGTCGCGCAGTTCGGGAGTGACCTGGTCAAAATTCTTCTTGGCAAGCTGGTCGAGCAGGTGCGCGTAGGCGTTGTCGGTGAGAACGTACTCACCGGCGTGAGTCATGCGCCCGGTATCGAAGTCGGTGTTGGGAAGGCTGAGCTTTTTGCCTCGCACTTCAACGAGAAGAGTCTTGTAGTTGTCGAGCGTGTGGTTGACGCTGGCGATATAAAGATCTTCGGTCTTGCGCGTAGGAATTTTAAAATCGAGCGCTTTGAAAGGGCCGACCTTGGGCATGAACTTCAGAATGAACGCCAGCACGCGCGTTCCTAAACCGGGCCGCCGGTATCCCTTGCCCCATTCTTTTTGATAGTTGGCGCGCGAAAGGTAGTAGCGAAATTTTCTGGAATTGAAATTCGGAGTTTCGGAGACGATCTCCTGTTTTCGCGCGACCAGTGCCACGCGCGTCATCTCGGGGATGATGGTGCTGATGGCGCGGCGGAAGGTCCCAATGGCCAGGTCTTCTTTGGAAAGCACGTCAGTGAGCGGGATGCCGTACGTGTCTTGAAAGGCGCGTTCCAGCACGGGTTTCGAGACTTCGAATCCGATGAAGTCGTGGTAGCGATCGGAGGTGTAGCGATTCTTGGCGACCTGGGTTACGTCGAATCCGAATTCGGTGCGGATGTGAGCCTTGGGATCGTCGGCGTAGGTAACTTCTTTGCCGAATTTTCTACGCAGCTTGGGAAACTCCAGGGCGACAGCCTGGTTGATGACGGGGTGGCCGAGATTATCGGCAGAATAATGCGCAAGAGCGCCCAGAGCGAATGCGTACTCGTTCAAGTCGGAGGCTTCGTTGATCAGATTGGCGACGAAATCGCCGCTGCGAACGTAATGAGTGAGATCGCTGAAATACTTGTTGCCGAAGGGATAGTAGCCCATGTCCTGGACCAGCGAACCGCCGTAGGCAAAGGCGTGCGCTTTCTTTAAATCGTCGGAAGTGGCATCTGGAAAACGCTTGGCGAGGAGAGGTTGAATGTCATCCTTCCACAGAAGGTCGACGACTTCTTCATGGGTGAGAACCGAATAGGCACCGCAGAGCTGCGCCAGCAGGAGCACCAAGCCAACGCCAATCATCGCACGCCAAGGGTCGAGTCGTTGTTCATGAATCTCCACCGGCCGGGTTTCAGAGCAAGTCCGCTGGGATGATCGCCCGCACCCCAAAAACTCTCCTACAACGCGGTGGCGGGAGCATAGGTTAGTTGCCAACTAGCCGGGAGGGTTGGCGTAAAAGCATGGAGGAGCAATGAGTTCGCGGGATCCTCCCTTAAGAAAGGGGTACAGATATATTTCTGAGCCGCTACCGGAAGCCGGGTAAGGACAGAGCAGGCGACTGAAGCTAGGCTGATGTGGCATGTAGTCGGAACTCTACAGCTGTTTTAAAAAGGAGAATGAAATGAGTATCTGGACAATATTGTTCGTGATTTTGTTGATCGCGTGGATTACCGGCTTCAGCGTGTTTCACGTTGCGGGCGGCCTGATTCATCTGCTGCTCGTGTTCGCGGTGATCTCCCTGATCCTGCATTTTGTAATGGGGCGAAGCGCAGCCTGACCAGAGTTTAGTAAGAGGCGGTTCAGGGTTCAGACGTCAATTCGATCTCGGCTTAAGTCACGGGGAACTGTTGCCGACAGTTTCCCGTGAACTCTTTTGCGGTGAAGTGTTTTTACGAAATGACGAGGCGAACATCCGCCGATTCCGAAAATAAAAAGGCCAGCATCCACGCTGGCCCTGGGGAGCACGGATCTACAGTGCTAAAGCCTATTTCATATTGCTCTTCATGTTGTCGCCGGCCATTTTGAGCGAAACAACCTCAACGGTGTCGCTGTCGGCCGCGACGTGGGCTTTCAAGGTGACGTGGTGTCCCTCGTGACCCTTGACCGCGTCAGGATTGCCGATCGTCCAGCTCTTGCCGTCCTTGTCGCTAACGAAGGTCTTACCGTCGTCGCTGATTTTGCCAGTGATGCTGGAGGCCTTGGTAGAGCTAGCCTTCATGTTGTCCTGCTTCATGGTGTCTTGAGCAATCAGGCTCATCGACATCAACAGACCCAATGCGAAAACAATAGTCAAAAATTTCTTCATGTCGTCTCCTTGTTGTTGCGAATTTGATTCGATTGACCGGGCTGGCAGTGAGATACCCGGACGGCTGTTCGAGGCCCGTGGTGGTTGTTAGAAAAACTTCCCGCACGGCGCCTCACTGAGGAGGGACAAAGAATCGGCGAGAAGGGTGGTCGTGAGGGTCCGAATGTCGGAAAACCGACGCTAACCCATGACCACTCGAATTCAGAAACGAGGTTAAATTGGCAGGGGCGAAGGCTCAATACAGCGAATCCCGTACCGGAAAATGGGGTCTGTGGATTTCAGGCCGCGGGATCGCTGCGGAGGGTGCGGAGGTCTTTTTTTTCTTCTTCTGAATTTTCGCCTGCTAAGTCTTCTTCTTCGTCTTCGTGATCTTCGTGTGCTTCGGGGAACTGGGTTTGCTGGGATTCTCCGGAAGTTGCGCTGTCGAGAGACGACAGTCTTTGCACTTGAAGCAGCCCCTCCGACAAAGATGTGGCGACGCCATGGCCGCAATTCGATCCAACTCGATCCTGGGCTTTCAAAACTCCGCCCGCGAAGTCCCACAGGCCGATCATGATTTTCAGTTCGGGAAACTTTGTGCGCAGCCGCTTGCAGAGCGAGCGAGCTTGTCCCACTGCAAAGGGCGGAAGCGCCGAGACGCACGCGATCTGGAAGCCTCCCCGACCCACATGTTGCAGCATGTCTTCCACTGTTCCGATTGTCAGATAAGTTGCGGTGTAGCCAGCCTGCCGAAGAATTTGGGAGAACATCATTCCCAAGAGCTCGTCGGCCTCGTCCCTAGCCGGGACGCAAACAATTCTGATCTGGGAAAGTTGAGGATCAGGAGCGACGTTTTCTTTATTCTTTTTCTCCACGCCTTCTTTCTCGCCTACATCCTTCTTGGCGGAATCTTGCGCGAGGACGCGGTCGCCCAGGTCCTCGATGATTTCCCGCGTGCTTTGGGAGATGAATTCAATGGTGCGCTCGCCGACAGCGTCCATGTGACGATCTTCCTCGGCCAAGCGAAGCGCCGGGATCAATACCGAAGTGTAGACAGCTTCCAGAGATTTCTCTTTGAGCGGAGCCTCCGCGACACGGCGGGCTTCGTCCTGATCCATGGCTAACAGGCGCTGATAAAACAGTTCGGGAGGACTGAGCACCGGCTCATCGCCAAGAAGCACTTCGAGGAAAGCGAGCCGCGGTACGTAGCGACCCAAGAGCATGAGGCATACAGTAAGCGGGGTCGAAAGGATGAGGCCGACGGGCCCCCACAGCACGGACCAAAAAACTGCAGCGACCAGAATGGCGAGTGAGGAGATACCAGTGTGGGAGCCATAGAGCCAGGGCTCAATGACGTTGGCCACGACTGTCTCAAGAATCACGAATAAACCGAAAATCATTAGTGCGTGCTGCCAGCCGGGAAAGACTGCTAACGCCATGGTGATGGGAAAGGCGGTAGCGATCAAAGTTCCGATATAAGGAACGAGGCGAAGCAGGGCTGCGAGGATCCCCCACAGTAGCGGGTGGGGAATTTGCATGAGATAGAGGCCGAGGCCGAAAAGGAGTCCGTAGCCGGCATTGACCAAGAATTGCAACAGGAGATAACGGCTGAGGCGCTGGCCGGCGTCGTCGAGCGCCTGGGTCATAACGGTCAATCGCCCTTCGCCGCCGAGGCGGATGAGGCGATTGCGCAAGTCTTCGCGCTTGATCAGCATGAATGCGGTGAAGATCACGACGATGGCAGCGGTCTCTGTAGGTCCGGCGAGCGGGCCCAGAAGAGCGCGCAAGTCTTCGATCAGATTTGTGGGAGGAGCGGTCACCTGCACAGGAACGGGGCGAGCGGTTTTGACCGCGCCATTGGCGTCGTGGCTTTGTTGCGCAGGGGCGGTAGCCAGTTCTTTATTCAACTCGCGTACGGTCGCTGTGGCCTGGCCGATCGGGCCATTCTTGGGAGGATGCAGAGAACGGATGGTTTCTTCGAGGTTGGTTTTGTAATCCCGAATGTGGCCGGTGATGTCGAGTAGTTGGCCGGCGACCTCCCACGCGAGTCCGGCGGTCAACGCGAAACCCAGCACCATAACGACCAGTACCGCCGGAATGCGGCCCAGGCGGACCTTCTCGAGAAGGCCGACCAGGGGCGTTAGAAGAAAGCTCAGGACGAGAGCGAGGGCGAGAGGAATAAAAATCTGCCGCCCGAAATAGAGGGCGGCAATCGCCAAGGCAACCGCGATGAAGAGCGACGACTTCGATGGAATGGTGGTTTTTGTGGGGCGGACCAATAGCAACCTCCGACTATCAAGGCAGATTTGCGCGCCTCACCGATAACAAAAATTAACTGACACCGAGCGATCTCGATTAGGAGATTTTGCCGGCGCATCCGGCATGTTCACACCCGCAGGCAATCTCGGTTGTGTCTTTTGCCGCTTCACAATAAGGGCTGCAATATTTGCTGTCGTTCCCCGCCATGCAATTGCAACTCTTGTGGGCACATTTCTCTCGCTTACGGCTTTCCATATTCGCTCCTGAATTTGGCTTTGCGCCATGTTGAACAAACTGTTGTTTACAAAACCGCCGGGTTCGTCCCACAGCAACGCGTTACGAGTCGGGCTAACTAGCCCTGGCCCGATCCTCCTGCTTCTCCTCGCGGGCGATCGTTTCGAGCAGAGTCTTCATGTCCTCGGCATGTTCTTCTTCTTTTGCGAGAATTTCTTCCATCATGCGCCGGCTGGTCGGATCGTTATCCGCGAGATAGCGAATAATCTCGGTGTAGGACTCGACCGCGATGCGCTCGGCAACGAGGTCTTCTTTAATCATGTCGACGAGGCTTTCGCCTTCCACATACTCGGAGTGGCTGCGCGTGAGCAGGCCCTCGGGATTGAAGTTGGGCTCGCCGTCGAGTTGAGTGATTCTCTCGGCAATCATGTCGGCATGTTCCTGCTCTTCTGCCGCATGTTCCAGGAATTCCTCGGCCACGGCCTGGGAGTGAATTCCCTTAGCCATGTAGTGGTGCCGCTTGTAGCGAAGAACGCAAACAATCTCGGTAGCGAGAGCTTCGTTCAGTACCCGCAAAACAGTCTTGCGGTCGCCCTTGTAGGTATCAGTGACGGCGCCTTCCTCGATGTGCTGGCGCGCGCGGCGGCGAATCTCGCTGATGTCGGAGAGAAATGTGTTTTTGTCTTTGCCCTGATCTTTGGCTGTTGGCTTATTTTCGGCTTTCATCTGTCTTCCTTCCTGCTTCCTGTCTCACTTAATGGCACTGCAGCTAACAACAATTCGGGGCCGCCAGGCAACAGTTATGAGACTGTTGCCGGCAACCCCGACGGTTCAACTTTGTCACTGGGTTAGGATGCACGACGCAGCCGAGCGTCCTCGGCTTTTTCGTCGGCCGAAGCTTCGCCGGTAGAGGAAATATCCTGTGCGCCAGTGCGCTTCAGGATTTCCTTAGCCCGCTTCGTCCAATCGGAATTGTCAGAGTGGACCGAGAGCAGGATTCCGCCCTCTTTTACGCGGCCTTCATAACGCTTGGCTTCGTATTCCGGGATCCCCATGCCAATGAGGGCTCCGGCGATGCCGCCGACCGCGCCGCCCACGCCGGCACCAGCCAGAGCGGCCATGATCGGACCGGCAGCAATGAACGGCCCAAGGCCGGGAATGGCGATGGCGCCGATACCGAGCAGCCATCCCATCGCGCCGCCTAACACGACGCCGGTGCCGGCGCCAGTCGTGGCACCCTCAGGGGCTTTCGTATTTTTCTCGTGAGCAAATTCCCTGGTTCCGGATCCTTCTGGAAACAGCGCGGAAATGTCTTCGTTTCTGAATCCCGCCGAACGCAGGGCATCGACTGCACTTTCAACGCCCGCGTACGAGGGGTAAATGCCGAACACAGCTGTATTTTTTCCTGCCATGATGAACTCTCCTTGGGTATAAGTGAATTTAGCTTTTTGGTTTGACGGTCAACTCGCTGGTGACTTTGCCCTCACCCGCAACTTCAGCCGCCTTGGCTTCCACCGCTCGCTTCTCTTCTTCCGAGCGAACCGGCCCCTTCAGCGTGACTTGGCCGTTCTGGGCGATGACTTTCACATTGTGGGCATAGGTGGAAAGACTCTTATCTCCCACAATGGCTTTGCGAACTTGCTGAGTAAGGTCGCGGTCGGCGCGTTCATTGGGCTGCTGATCCGCGTTGGGATTCCGGTCGTTCTGGTTCATCTTGGTATTATCCGCAGCCGGCGTTTGCTGGCTGGCATCCTGGGCCGATACCAAGGCCCCGCACCCGAGCAGCAGCGAGCCCGCAAATAACACACTTCGAAAGCCTAACTTTCGCATCATTTTCGTTACTCCCTTAACCTGAGTTTGATTTCTGTCGTCTGCATTGAGCTTAGAGAGGCGCGGGGGAAGGTGCCCATCAGGTGGGGCATCTAGTTCATTTATGGAATACCTGTAGCGTAGACGCATCATTCTGCAGTGGTAGAGGTTTGCTGGCTCGCGGGCATTGGCAAGTCAGTCCCCAGATTCGTGCCATCGGCGTATTTGCCGGTGAGGGAATACCAGCGGACAGCCAGGACTTCGGTCGCCATGCGCAATCCGTCCGCGACCGGATTGAGGCGGCTGCGATCATCGTGCGCCCAACGGACGGGGACCTCGACGACTGTGACGCCGGCTTGGCTCGCGAGGAATAAAATCTCCGGGTCAAAGCCCCAGCCTTCGATCTTTTGCAAGGAAAAAATAGTTTGCGCAGCGTTTCTGCGGAAAGCCTTGAAGCCGCATTGCGTGTCCTTGAAATTGAGCCCGAGTATGAGACGCAGCATAAAGTTGAAGATGCGTCCCATCCCCTGCCGCGAAAGCGACTGGCGGCGGCTCTGAAGTTCGCGGCGCATCCAGCGGGATCCGATCGCAATGTCGGCGCCCGTTTCAAGCGCCGCCAGCAGCAGCAGCGACTCTTCAATCGGCGAAGACAAATCCGCATCGGTGAAAAGAATGATGCGGCCGCAGGCATTCATCACTCCCTCGCGAACGCAGTAGCCCTTGCCCCGGTTACTGGGAACCGCCACCAAGCGAACATTTGAATGCTGATGGGAGTAGCGGCGCACGAGGCCGGCCGTGCCATCCTGTGAACAGCCATCGACCACAATGACTTCGGCAGCCCATTGCTGCCGCCGCACGAAATCTAGAATTTGATCGAGGGTTGAGCTCAAGCGCGATTCCTCGTTATACGCAGGAATCACTATGCTGATGTCGCAACAGGAAGCTGACACTCTGCCTTCCATAATCCGGATCGGCCCCTTAAGTTGACGATTAGCGCGCATCTAACCAAAAGATGTCGCCACAAAAATCCGGGCGCTTGCGTTAGAGATTGAAGCGTCTCAAGAGGTTGCGTGGGAAAGCAGAGGGCGGTTTCGCGGGTTTACCGGGCTCGGTAACCCCCCACTATCGTGCGGTTCGCTACAGGAAATACCTTAGGGATTGACCCTCAGCCCCATGATACGAATACCGGAAGCAAAAAGACGGCGGAACGGCGCTGGGGAGCGTTCCCACGCCCTTTGCCATATATTCGTATATTCGTACTCCCCAAATCTGTGTTGCGTCGGAGCCATTATCTAGATGACCCCTATTCGGCGAGTGCCGAGATGCGGGAGAAGCATGAATTGAAGTGCCCCTTTTTTTGGGAGAAACAATGAAGAAAACCGTACTGAATGAAAGCGCGCCCGCAGAAAATTTGGCGCCCAGCCCGGCGAAGAACGGGAAATCCTCCAACGGTAAACCGAAAGATTCGGACGGATCGCTGGATCTGACGGTCATCCTGACCAGCCTGCAAAGCATGCGCGACGGCGACTTCTCGGTGCGGCTGCCGGGAACCTGGGTGGGACTGGCGGGAAAAATCGCCGACACGTTCAACGAAATCGTCGCCGCCAACCAGCAGATGGCGCAGGAATTGAAGCGCGTCGGCCAGGTGGTCGGCAAACAGGGCAAAACCCGCGAGCGCACTCGGTTCCACGAGTCGAGAGGCGCATGGGGCGAGATGGAAGTTTCGGTCAACACGCTGGTGGAAGACCTGCTGCGGCCGACGGCGGAAGTTACGCGCGCCATCGCCGCCGTCGCGCAGGGAAATCTTACCCAGACGGTGCGCCTGGACGTGGATGGGCGTCCGCTCGAAGGCGAGTTCCTGCGCTCCGCGAACATCGTCAACACGATGATTCAGCAGCTGGGCGTGTTCACCGCCGAAGTGACGCGCGTGGCCCGCGAAGTCGGAACGGACGGCAAACTGGGCGGCCAGGCGCAAGTGCCCGACGTCGCCGGTACCTGGAAAGATCTCACCGACACCGTCAACCTGATGGCCAGCAACCTGACTGGCCAGGTGCGAAACATCGCCGAGGTTGCGACCGCCGTGGCCAGCGGCGATCTTGTCGCGCAAGATCACGGTCGACGTGCGCGGCGAAATTCTGCAGCTCAAAGAAGCCATCAACACGATGGTGGACCAGTTGCGATCGTTCGCATCGGAAGTGACGCGCGTGGCTCGCGAAGTCGGAACCGACGGCAAACTCGGCGGACAGGCGGTCGTGCCCGGCGTCGCCGGAACCTGGAAAGATCTGACCGACTCCGTCAACGCCATGGCCGGCAACCTGACGGCCCAGGTACGAAACATCGCCGAAGTCACGACGGCTGTGGCCCGCGGCGATTTGTCCCGCAAAATCACGGTCGACGTGAAAGGCGAAATTCTCGAACTGAAAGACACCATCAACACGATGGTGGACCAGCTGAACGCGTTCGCCGGCGAAGTGACGCGCGTGGCTCGCGAAGTCGGTACGGAAGGCAAACTCGGCGGCCAGGCGCAAGTGCCCGGCGTCGGCGGCACATGGAAAGATCTCACCGACAACGTGAACTTCATGGCCAGCAACCTGACTGGCCAGGTCCGAAACATCGCGGAAGTGGCAACCGCTATTGCGAGCGGCGACTTGTCGCGCAAGATCACGGTCGACGTGCGCGGCGAAATTCTGCAGCTGAAAGAAACGCTGAACACGATGGTCGACCAGCTGAACCGGTTCGCCGGCGAAGTGACGCGCGTGGCCCGCGAAGTGGGAACCGAAGGCCGTCTGGGTGGTCAGGCAAACGTGCCGGGCGTCGCCGGAACGTGGAAGGATCTGACCGACTCGGTGAACTCCATGGCCGGCAACCTGACTGGCCAGGTGCGAAACATCGCCGAAGTGACGACGGCCGTGGCTCGCGGCGACTTGTCGCGCAAGATCACGGTCGACGTGAAAGGCGAAATTCTCGAACTCAAGAACACCATCAACACGATGGTGGACCAGCTGAACGCGTTCGCCGGCGAAGTAACGCGCGTGGCCCGCGAAGTCGGCACGGAAGGCAAACTCGGCGGCCAGGCGCAGGTGCCGGGCGTCGCCGGAACGTGGAAAGATCTCACCGACAACGTCAACTTCATGGCCAGCAACCTGACCGGCCAGGTGCGAAACATCGCCGAAGTGGCAACGGCCGTGGCCCGCGGCGACTTGTCGCGCAAGATCACGGTCGACGTGAAGGGCGAAATTCTCGAACTGAAAGACACCATCAACACGATGGTGGACCAGTTGCGATCGTTCGCCTCGGAAGTGACGCGCGTGGCCCGCGAAGTCGGAACCGACGGAAAACTCGGCGGCCAGGCGCAGGTGCCCGGCGTCGGCGGAACGTGGAAGGATCTCACCGACTCCGTGAACTCCATGGCCAGCAACTTGACCGGCCAGGTGCGAAACATCGCCGAAGTTTCGACGGCCATTGCCAGCGGCGACTTGTCGAAGAAGATCACGGTGAACGTCAGCGGCGAAATTCTGCTGCTGAAAGAAACCATCAACACGATGGTCGATCAGCTGAACGCGTTCGCCGGCGAAGTGACGCGCGTGGCCCGCGAAGTCGGATCGGAAGGAAAACTTGGCGGACAGGCGAAGGTGCCCGGAGTCGCCGGAACGTGGAAGGATCTTACCGACTCGGTGAACTCGATGGCCGGCAACCTGACCGGCCAGGTGCGAAACATCGCCGAAGTGACGACGGCTGTGGCTCGCGGCGACTTGTCGCGCAAGATCACGGTCGACGTGAAAGGCGAAATTCTCGAACTGAAGAACACCATCAACACGATGGTGGATCAGCTCAACGCGTTCGCCGGCGAAGTGACGCGCGTGGCCCGCGAAGTCGGCACCGACGGCAAACTCGGCGGCCAGGCGCAGGTGCCGGGCGTCGCCGGAACGTGGAAGGATCTCACCGACAACGTGAACTTCATGGCCAGCAACCTGACCGGCCAGGTGCGAAACATCGCCGAAGTCGCAACCGCAATCGCGACCGGCGACTTGTCGAAGAAGATCACGGTCGACGTGCGCGGCGAAATCCTGCAGCTGAAAGAAACGCTGAACACGATGGTCGAGCAGTTGCGCTCGTTCGCTGCCGAAGTGACGCGCGTGGCCCGCGAAGTCGGCTCCGAAGGCCGTCTGGGCGGACAGGCCAACGTGCCCGGCGTCGCCGGAACGTGGAAAGATCTTACCGACTCGGTGAACGCCATGGCCGGCAACCTGACGGCCCAGGTGCGAAACATCGCCGAAGTGACGACGGCCGTGGCCCGCGGCGACTTGTCGCGCAAGATCACGGTCGACGTGAAAGGCGAAATTCTCGAACTGAAGAACACCATCAACACGATGGTGGACCAGCTGAACGCGTTCGCCGCCGAAGTGACGCGCGTGGCCCGCGAAGTGGGTACGGACGGCAAACTCGGCGGCCAGGCGAAGGTGCCCGGCGTCGCCGGAACGTGGAAGGATCTTACCGACAACGTCAACGTCATGGCCGCCAACCTTACCGAGCAGGTGCGCGGCATCGTGAAAGTCGTGACCGCCGTCGCCAACGGCGAGCTGACGCAGAAGCTGACGGTGAACGCCAAGGGCGAAGTCGCCGCGCTGGCGGAAACCATCAACAACATGACCGGACACGCTGGCCACGTTCGCCGATCAGGTGACGACGGTGGCTCGCGAAGTCGGCGTGGAAGGCCGTCTCGGCGGCCAGGCCAACGTGCCCGGCGCCGCCGGAACGTGGAAGGATCTGACCGGCAACGTGAACCTGCTGGCCGACAACCTGACCAACCAGGTGCGCGCCATCGCCGAAGTCGCGACCGCCGTGACCAAGGGCGACTTGACGCGGTCGATTCAGGTGGAAGCCAGCGGCGAAGTGGCGGAGTTGAAAGACAACATCAACACCATGATCGACAACCTCCGCCTGACCACGGACCGCAACACCGAGCAGGACTGGCTGAAGACCAACCTGGCGCGCTTCACCGGCATGTTGCAAGGCCAGCGCGATCTGGCCACGGTGGGACGCATGTTGCTGTCGGAACTGGCGCCGCTGGTGAATGCGCAGCAGGGCGTGATCTACCAGATGGAAACGGAAGAGTCGGCCGGCATGGTGCTGCTGTCGGCCTTTGCCGATGACGGCGAGACGGACACCTGCGCCGCTTGAAGATCGGCGAAGGACTGGTCGGGCAGTGCGCGGCAGAAAAGCGCCGCATGCTGATCACCGACCTGCCGGAAAAGACGATTCCGATTCGTTCCGGATTGTTTGAAGCGGTTCCGCGCAACGTCATCGTGCTTGCCGGTGCTGTTCGAAGACCGCGTGAAGGCAGTGATCGAACTGGCTTCGCTGAGCGCATTCACCGCTTCGCATCTGGCATTCCTGGAGCAGCTGACCGCCAGCATCGGCATCGTGCTGAACAGTATTGAAGCCACGATGCAGACGGAAGGCCTGCTGAAGCAGTCGCAGCAGCTGGCCACCGAACTGCAGACGCAGCAGAAAGAGTTGCAGCAGACCAACGAGCAGCTGGCGCAGAAAGCGCAACAGCTGGCCGAACAGAACGTCGAAGTGGAACGCAAGAACCAGGAAATCGAGCAGGCCCGCCGCGCGCTGGAAGAGAAGGCCAAGGAACTGGCGCTCACTTCCAAGTACAAGTCGGAATTCCTGGCCAACATGTCGCACGAGTTGCGCACGCCGCTGAACAGCATTCTGGTGCTGGGCCAGCAACTCAGCGACAACCCGGATGGCAACCTGACGCCGAAGCAGGTCGAATTTGCGCGCACCATTCACGGCGCGGGAACCGACTTGCTGAACCTGATCAGCGACATTCTCGATCTGTCGAAGATCGAATCGGGCACGGTTTCGGTGGAAGCGGAGGAAGTCTTCTTCGCCAGCCTGCTCGAGATGGTGGCGCGGCCGTTCCGCCACGAGGCGGAGAACCGGAAGCTGGCGTTCGAGGTGCAGACCGATCCGCATCTGACTCGCAGCCTGGTCACCGACTCGAAGCGCTTGCAGCAGGTGCTGAAGAATCTGTTGTCGAACGCATTCAAATTCACCGAACACGGTTCGGTGCGGCTTTCCGTGTCGGTCGCGAACAAAGGATGGAGCGAAGATCATCCGATTCTCAGCGGCGCGGCGTCGGTGATCGCTTTCGAGGTCACCGATACCGGAATCGGAATCCCGCTCGAGAAACAGCGCATCATCTTCGAGGCCTTCCAGCAGGCAGATGCCGGCACCAGCCGCAAGTACGGCGGAACCGGTCTGGGCCTGGCCATCAGCCGCGAACTGGCCAGCCTGCTGGGCGGCGAAATTCAGTTGCGCAGCACTCCGGGCAAGGGCAGCACCTTCACGCTGTATTTGCCGCAGACCTATGTGGGCCCGTCGTCGTCGCGGTTGCATGCTGGCGGATCGGAAAGCGCACGTCGCCATCGCTGCCGCTTCAGTTGTCGAACATCGTGACGTCTCGGAACACCCGGTCGAGCAGATTGCGGACGATCGCGACAATCTTGCAGCCGGACGATGCCAGTCTTGCTGATCGTCGAAGACGATCCGCACTACGCGCGCGTGCTTGTGCGATCTGTCGCGCGACAAGGGATTCAAGGTGCTGGTGGCAATGCGCGGAGCCGAGGCGCTGGCGCTGGCGCGCGAGTTCCATCCCACTGCGGTCTCGCTGGATGTTTCCTGCCCGACATGCTGGGCTGGACGGTGCTGAATCATCTGAAACAGGATCCGGCGACGCGGCACATTCCGGTGCAGATGCTGACGCTGGACGAAGACCGCCATCACGGACTGGCGCGCGGCGCATTTGCCTTCGTCACCAAGCCGACGACCCCGGAGGAATTGGAGATGGCGCTGTCGCGCATCAAGGAATACGCCACGCCGCGCCGCAAACGGCTGCTGATCGTGGAAGACAATCCTGCCGAGCAGTTGAGCATTCGCGAACTGCTGGGCTATGACGACATCGACGTGACCGTGGTCGCCACCGGCGCGGAAGCCCTGGACGCTGGTCAGCCAAGAATCGTTCGATTGCGTCGTGCTCGATCTTGCGCTTGCCGGACATGACCGGCTTCGACGTTCTGGAGACGCCTGCGCGATCATCCCCAAGTGAGCGACTTGCCGGTCGTGGTCTTCACCGGCAAGGAACTGTCTCCGGAAGAAGATGCGCGCTTGCACACGCTGGCTCGCAGCGTGGTGGTGAAGGGCGTGGAATCGCCGGAGCGGTTGCTCGACGAGACCGCGCTGTTCCTGCATCGCGTGGTGGCCGATCTTCCGCCGGAAAAACAGAAGATGCTCGACCGGCTGCATCGTTCCGACGACGCGCTGGTCGGCAAGAAGGTGCTGGTCGTCGACGACGACGTGCGCAACATCTTCGCGCTGAGCAGCGTTCTGGAGCGCCGCGGAATGACGGTGCTGACCGCGGGCACCGGCCGCGAAGCGATCTCCATGCTGGAATCAACTCCGGATGTCGCGATCGTCCTGATGGACATCATGATGCCGGAGATGGATGGATACGAAACCATGCAGGTGATCCGGCAGAATGCTTCGTTCCGCCGGCTGCCGATCATTGCACTGACCGCGAAAGCGATGAAGGGCGATCGCGAGAAGTGTCTGGAAGCGGGCGCGTCGGAATATCTGGCCAAGCCGGTCAATACCGAGCAATTGCTCTCGGCGCTGCGGATGTGGCTGCACCGGTGAGTATGGGTCTGAAACAACGGGAGCAGGCGAACTGGCAGGAACGTACGCGCTGAGCGAAGCCGTTGAGAGAATGATGACGGCCCACGAACAAGTCAACATCCTGATGGTGGACGATCAGCCGGGCAAGCTGCTCAGCTACGAGGCCATTCTCGCCGAGCTGGGCGAGAACCTGATCAAGGCCACTTCCGCCAAGGAGGCGCTCGAAAAGCTGCTGAAGACGGATGTCGCGGTCGTGCTGATGGACGTGAGCATGCCGGAGATCGACGGCTTCGAACTGGCCGAGATGATCCGCCAGCATCCCCGCTTTCAGAAGACGGCGATCATCTTTATTTCCGCGGTGCATCTGACGGATCTCGACCGCCTGAAGGGATACCAGCATGGCGCGGTCGATTATCTTTCGGTACCGATTGTTCCGGAAGTGCTGCGGGCAAAAGTGAGAGTGTTCGCGGAGTTGCATCGCAAGAAACTGCAACTGGAGCGGCTGAATAACGAACTCGAACAGCGAGTCGCAGACCGCACGCTGGAGTTAGAGCAGAAAGCCGGCGCTCTGCAGCAGTTGAATGCCGATCTGGCCCAGAAAAATCAGGAGCTGGACGCTATTGTGCAGACTGCGCCCGACATTATTTTCAGCCGCCAAGCGGACGGGAACAGAGACTACATCAGCAGCCGGTTTTACGAATATACCGGCGCGCCGCCCGGGACCGGGACTGGCTTTGGATGGCTGGAATACGTGCATCCGGACGACAAGGAGCAGAGTTTGGCGGAGTGGTTGAGCTGCGTCCAATCGGGACAAACGTATGAGTCGGAATACCGTATACGCGGCATAGACGAGCAATATCGCTGGTTCCGAGCGCGAGCGGTCCCGCTTCGCGCGCCCGACGGAACCATCCTCAAATGGTACGGCACATGTTCTGACATTCATGACAGCAAAATGCTGGAACAATCCATTCGCGACAGCGCTATCGAACTGGAGCGGATGGTTGACGTGCGAACCGTAGAACTGCGACGCCTGTCGGGCCGGCTGATGACGATGCAGGACGAAGAACGCCGCCGGATCGCCCGCGAGATTCACGACGGCTTGGGACAAGAGTTAGCCGCAGCCAAAATGATTGTGGATGGAATTCTGGCGAAGGATACCTCGCCATCGATGAAGCAGGCCTCCGCGGACGCAAGCCAGTTAGTGGACCGCGCCATCCAGCAGGTGCGCACCATTTCTCATCTGCTGCATCCGCCGCTGTTGGACGAAGTGGGGCTGGTTTCCGCGCTTCGCTGGTATCTGGAAGGTCTCTCGGAACGCAGCGGAATCGTAATCGGGCTGGAAGTCGATCCTCCCGATCTCAACCGGCTCAAACCGGACCTGGAGACTGCGATCTTCCGCATTATCCAGGAGGCCCTGACCAACATGTTCCGTCATTCCGGAGCACGCAACGGCTCGATCAGCCTGGCCGAAAACAATGGGCACATCAAAGTTACCGTGCGCGACGACGGTAAAGGCATTGAAGACCAGGTCATCCAACTGCGGCCGGAGAGCGTGGGCGTCGGCATCGGCGGAATGCGGCAACGCGTCAGCGAACTTGGTGGAAGCCTGCGCCTAGCCAATGCCAACCCCGGCACCATCGTGGAAGTTGTGATCCCCTCGCAGCGACAGGACAAACGCGTTCCCGTCTCGGTCTAAATTTCCTTACGCCGCTGGGCGGCGCTCCATTTTTCGTGGCTCTCCTTGGCCGACGTCAACCTTTTTTTCCTCCGCCTTGATTTCAACCTGCTCATGTTTAATGTCGAGACGCAAGCGGTTGTAAATGCTCATGTATTGGTTGGCGACCCAGACCAGGGCGAAGAATGCGACCAGGTATCCTCGCCAATCCTCATACAGCAGTTTGTAGCGCACAATCAGGAGCATGCCCGCGGAAACGTAGTGACTGAAGCAATACTCGCAGGTAAATAAATAAAAGAATTTGCGGCGCAGGATGGAACGCGATTCGGCGCATTCCTTTTGGCAGTACTGGCGGGGCTCGCGAAATACTTCTTCGTGGGTAACGGTCCACGCAATGCACGCGACCGGAATTCCCAGTATCAAGAGCCACGCCACTTGCAAACCTAATCCCATAGTGTTGAGGTTGGATGCGCGCCAAAGTTAAAGCGTTGAAAAGTTCTGCGGGGTGCGGGGCGAAGAATTGAGCGTAGCGCGCCGTCTTACACCATCAAGTGTTCGATTCGTACACCATTTCACCGATTTCGGCCGATGCCGACCATGCATAGGCTTTAGGGAAGCAGATCGGCGGCGGCCATGTCTTCTATTCGTAGAAGGGTGACTGCACACGGTGGCCCTCGCGGGGACTTTGCAGTTTGACCGGCTTGGAAGCCATCCTTGGCTGCCGCATCGACTTACCTGATATTCCCTACCTTTTCCTTCGGCATTGCGAATTTCCGCGAAATTGTACGGACTCCAGTCGATTGTCCTCAAAGCGTAACACCGTGAAGATGCATATCCAGCGAAACCGTATTCCACGAAATAGCTGCGCCCCTCGAAGCAATGAACGAGGACGAAAAGAAAGTGCACGACACAAAGGAGATTTATGAAACCAGTTAGAACCGTTTCTGTCGTATTGGCCACGATTGTGGTCGTGGCAATGCTGGGGTGCTCGGACACCTCGAAAGCGCCTGATGTCGCGGGAGACATTCGGCATGCTCTGGACCAGGCTGGGCTCAATGATGTGAGCGTGAGCCAGGACCGCGACAAAGCTGTCGTGAAACTGGGCGGCAAAGTGAGGACCGACGACGATAAAGGACGAGCGGAGTCAATTGCCAAGTCGATTGCGGGAAACGAAGTCGTGTCCAATGAGATCGGCGTGCGCCCCAACGGCGACGAAGGCGACGCGAAGAAGGTTGATTCCGACCTCGACTCGGGCATCGACAAGAATCTCGACGCCATGCTCGTGCAGCATCGTTTAAAAAATGACGTCCGTTACGACGTAAATAATGGGGTGGTCACATTGAAAGGCACCGTGGTTTCGCAAGACCGGCGCGCGTCGGTGCAGAAACTGGCGGAGCAGGTGCCCAATGTGAAGCAGGTAGTGAATGAACTGGAAGTGAAACACCAGAGAGCCACTTCATCCAGATAGTAGTTTCGCACGGTTTCATATTGTTCCGAGAGAGGGCCCCTCCTTGCTACCTCGTGGAGTGGGCCCTTTTTATCCGAGTATGATTTGGCCGGGAAGGAACAACTACGGAACTTTCGTGAACATCAAAAGCACGCGACTGGACGTGGCGGTTCGGCAGCGCCGCGGCGTTTTTGAAAATTCTTGGCAACTCCACGAAAAAGAAAAACGCAGGATCTCGGGGGATCCTGCGTGTATTGTACGTTTGAACTACCTATAGTCTAACGAACCGCCCTACCCCGGCCCATATGGGCGATAATCGAAATCAGGAACAGCACCAGAAAGACCACGAAAAGCAGCTTCGAAATACCTGCTGCCGCCACCGCAATCCCAGTAAAACCTAAGACCCCCGAGATCAGCGCTACGACCAGAAATACTAATGCCCAATAAAGCATGGTGTTTTCCTCCTGAGGGATGGATCACTGCCAGCTTCCGACAAGCGGGACAATTCTGAAATCCAAGAGACGCTGTATTAAACGAGCGTTTTTTCTGTACGCGGGGAGCCTGCTTGGAAGGAGCAGGTGCCGATCCGTCCCAGAGGATCGGCACCCGCTTGGGGGGCGTTGTGTCGAGTAGAGATTACAAAATATTTGGGAGCGCTCCGACTCACAATACAGGCGATCCTGTATCCGCTCGTCGGGAAACCCTGACAGACGATCTAGGTTCCAGTAAGCACTCCATTTCTCAGGAAAGTTCTAGGGTGCTTTACTGCCTCCGCTGGATAGCGGCTATTCCGCCTAACGGCTACCGTTATACACGCAGAACAAGTTTTACGCGTTGAACGCCCAAGGGTGCTCTGATGGAGCCCAGAACAGGAAGAACCCAAATGAGACGAATCTCTTCGCTACTCTCCGGATGTCTGCTGATGTTAAGCGTGTGCTTCATGATGAGCGTGAGTTGGGCCGCTGACAAAGATCAGTCCGATATTGCGAAGCGCATCGGCGCTTCCGCCAATGTTTTGAATGAAATCATGGCTACTCCAGACAAGGCCATTCCAGACAAGGTCATGCGCAATGCCAAGTGCATCGCCGTGATTCCCTCGATGGTAAAAATTGCCATCGGTTTTGGCGGAAATCACGGTAAAGGCGTGGCTACCTGCCGCACCGAAACGGGCTGGAGCGCACCCGCACCCATCACGATCACCGGCGGAAGCTGGGGTCTCCAACTGGGTGGGCAGGCCGTGGATCTCGTCATGATCGTCACCAACGACCAAGGCATGCAGCATTTGCTGTCCAGCAAGTTCAAGCTGGGGGCCGATGCTTCCGCAGCGGCGGGCCCGGTTGGACGCGATGCCGCAGCTGACACCGACATCAAAATGAATGCGGAAGTGCTCACTTACTCCCGCGCGCGCGGTTTGTTTGCCGGCATCGATCTGAGCGGAGCGGCCATTAGCCAGGACAAGGACGAGACCCGCTTGCTCTATGGAAGCTTTATGCCCTTCTCTGAAATTCTAAGTGGCAAGGTGCAACCGACGGGCGTAAGCGAGCCGTTTCTGGCAGCCGTCCGGAAGTACTCGGGCCAGAGCCGTGAATCCAGCAAGAATCAAGGGCTGAACTAACCGTTTCGTTTGCCGGCCCGGCCCCCCGGGCTGGCAAGAGTACATAACAACAGACGAGTAGTGAAATTTCTGAGGAGGCTTAATGTACACCATTCTTCTGGTCCTGTTGATTCTGATGCTGCTGGGCGCGCTGCCCACCTGGCCGTACAGCCGTTCCTGGGGCTACTACCCGAGCGGCGGATTGGGCCTAGTGGTCGTCGTCGTGCTGGTACTGTTGCTGGCCGGCCGGCTCTGAGAGCAATTTCTTTACACCGATGTTAGCCAGTCACGAAATCGGTGGCTTGCCCAGATGGTGGGAACCCGCTGCATCCCACCATTTGTTTTCAGTAAGTTAGATATAATTTTCGCCAATACGAGTATGAGCATTCGTCTAAAAAAGTCGCCAATTTCGTCAATGCTGGCAATTCTCCGCGATACAAACCCGGTATTAGTTACCAGCATCTATTTGCAAGGCCAACACCGTCTCAAAGTTGTGAGGAGCGCCCATGTCGAGTCCTAACTCTGCCGAGTCTACCCTGGAAATGATGCCCAAACCCCTGGCCAGAACCCGTTACGAATCAAGTCCGCGTGCTGCGCGTCCGCAATACAGCAAGCGGAACTCCCAAGCCCCTGATGCGATTTGGGGGCAATACAACAATTATCGCGCCAATGGAGTTGTGGTTTCCGCCATCATCCACATCGTCGTGATTGGAGTGCTGGTAAGCGGTGCCCTTTTCGCTCCTCAAGTGGTGCAAAAAGTGGTCGAACACCAACACGTCACGTTGATCGCTCCTTCCCCTGAGACCTACGCGCTCCCGACCGCAAAGACCGTGGTCAGTGGCGGCGGCGGTGGTGGCGATCGCGATAAGATTGAGGCTCCGAAGGGCCGTTTGCCCAAGCTTGCGATGCAGCAGATCACGCCCCCGGCGATTGTGCTGCGAAATTCGCACCCCAAGCTCGCAGTTGAGCCCACGGTCGTCGTTCCCCCGCAGATTCATGTAGCTGAAAACAAGATGCTTAACCTTGGTACCCAGGCCTCTGTCGTAATGCCCGGAGCGCCTCCTTCCAATGGCACGGGATCCGGAGGCGGCATTGGCTCAGGCTCGGGCGGCGGAGTTGGCGTAGGCCACGGGCCCGGTGTCGGAGCTGGCAGCGGTGGCGGCATTGGCGGCGGAGTTTACAAGGTGGGCGGCGGCATCTCGGCTCCCACGGCTATTTCGGCCCCCGATCCCGACTACACCGAAGAAGCTCGCAAAGCTAAGAAGCAAGGAACATGCGTCCTGTGGCTGATTGTCGATTCCGCCGGGCATCCGCGCGATATTAAAGTTGTCCGCGGCTTAGGCCTGGGCTTGGATGAGAAGGCGCTTGAAGCCGTGCGGAACTGGCGTTTCCAGCCCGCACTGAAGGATGGCAGGCCGGTCGACGTGCAGATCAGCGTGGAGGTCGAATTCCACCTGTACTGAGAACAAAATGTCAATCGGGATGTTGTTCTAGACAGACTGAAATTTGTTCCGATAATCGCAAATTACCCCAAAATCCGCGCCTGGCGCGGATTTTGGCGCTTATAGGCAAAAACACTAGAGGCTTACAGCGTCTCCTGCATCGGTTTACAGATGTGACCCGATAGAAGGTTGTCTGCCTTTTTCTTAATCTAACCATGCTCGCGGAAGTAATGATGAGCGAAATTTAACGGTACCTGAAAGATAAGGAGACCAAACGTGGCAACTTGTGCGATCACTGCGACAGAAGCAACCGTCATCCCCGCGGCCGGTGTTAAGGGACGCGACGACTCCCAGATTAACCTGGTAAAGCGAGCCCAAGCTGGCGATGAGCAAGCCTTTGCAACGCTGTTCCAGCAACACAAGAATCGCGTTTATTCGGTGTGCCTCCTGATGACAAAAGATGTTGCTGAAGCCGAAGACTTGACGCAGGAGGCTTTTCTGCAAGTCTTTCGCACTGTCAGCTCCTTCCGTGGCGATGCGGCGTTTTCGACCTGGCTTTATCGAGTTGCCGTCAACACCGTCCTAATGAAGCTTCGCCGGCGTAAGTCGCCTCCCACGGTTTCTCTGGATGAGCCTGTCAACCCTGAGTCTCCTTCCCTGCACCGAGATTTTGGAAAGAGCGACCCCGATCTGTCGGGCGTGGTCGACCGCATTGCTCTACGCCGCGCACTGCAAGAGCTGCCGGAAGGGTGCCGCACGATTTTTGCGCTCCACGAAGTCGAAGGCTATCAACATCATGAGATCGCCCAACTTCTGGATTGCTCGATTGGCAATTCGAAATCTCAACTTCACAAAGCCAAGCTGAAAATGCGCACTTTACTCTTCCCCAAGACCAAAATTCGCCGGCGCTCGAAGAATCAGAGCACGGTAATGCTCAGCTTCGCGAAAGCTAGCCGGTAAGGCTATCGACTGGCCGCTGGAATTGGCGAGTCTAAGGTGGTGCGAAGTCTTAGGCTAGTCCAAGATCCCAATGGCGATTTAGAGGAGTGAAAAATGTCATTCCGTCGACCCGTACTGATAATGGAAATGCCCGAGCAGTTGAATGTGCTTGAAGTAGAAAGCTTCATGCAGGATTTACAGCCTCTACTCGAGACGGAACAACCTCAGATTGTTTTCGATTGTTCTCACGTACGGGCGCTTGATCGTGCCGGAGTGGAAATGATGATGCACTGTCTGGAAGTAGCGATGAACTTGGATGGAGATCTGAAGCTGGCGGCTCTTTCGCCGGAAGCCCAAGCGGTTTTGGAACTCATGGGCGCAGCAGGCGTCCTGCAGGCCTTCGAGACCTCCGACGAGGCGGTGAAGAGCTTTCAAGGATGCGAAGCCGCTGGAAGAAAAGTGGCATCCGTTAATCTGTTTAGCTCGGAATCGCTCAAAAAGGCCAGTTAGTTTCTGCCGGAAAAAACGAATTTTGGCCTAAGTACTTTAGACGCAAACAAAAACGCAGCCCCTAAGGGCTGCGTTGTTGCTTTTGGCAGTCTGCAGCTCACTGATAGGTGAAATTGAGCTTGTCGAGCCAGATCGAGTACGGCGTCTGGGCGTAGTTGCCGTCCTGCTGGTAGTTGATGGTCACGCCGTACCACGTCGTGGGCGTGGAGCTCTCGTAGTAATTGAGAGTTGAAGTAACGCCGTTGAGCGTGATCGACTTGAACAGCAGATGATTGTCCGAAGTTCGTTCCGCTTGAATCACCAGGTGGTTCCAGGCATTGTTAAGCGGATGGCAGGGAATGCCGGTCGGATGCCATTTCTGGCCCGGGATTATCCCAGATGTCCCATTCGTTGCCGCCAGCGATGCGGCACTCGTGCCCCCAGATGTAGGAGCGGCCTCCTACGAACTGGTTGATGTCGAACTCCAAAGCCTGCGACGCGTTGATGTTATCCCCGAAGAAGTACACATCGTACGTAAAGCTGTGCAGCGTGGGGATAAGGGTTTTGTTTGTATCGGGCAAGCCCTGAGTGGAAAAATCGCCGATCAGCTTGTTGTTCCAGAAACCATCGGAGTAGACCGTGTGGCCGCCAACGGAATTCTTTGTCGACGCTCCGCTAACCGATGGGGAGGAAACATTCTTCACCATGGAAAAGGTGGTCTGCGGCCCTGCGGGCGAGCAGTAGCCGCATAGGTTGTAAGACGGCGGCAGAAGGGCCGATCCGTTCCAGCCTGAATTCAAATGGAGGTTGGCAAAGGTCTTGCCTCCAGAACCGCCTCCGCTACTGCCGCCTACGTTGATCGTGACGGGAGCGGTGGAAGATCCACCGCAATTATCCCATTCCTGCACTACCGTGTTGTAAACGCCAGCGCTAAAGCTCAGCGTGGCATTGAGTTGCGACCCCTTGGCTGTATAAACGAGCTTGCCGGGAGCGGAATAAACGCCGATCGCAGAGACACCGCTGGTGCACGAGGTGCTGGCAGAAGCAATGTATTGAACCGAGCTGCTGACCGCACTGTTTTGCTTCGGTGCAGTGACCGTTACCTGGCCTCCAGCGGAGCCACCGACGTAAATCGTGACGGGAGTGGTGCTCGAACCGCCGCAGTTGTCCCATTCCTGAACGACGGTATGGTATGTACCCGGGTTTAGGTATATCGCTGTATTGAGGTGATTTCCTGGGGTGCTATAAACTAAGTCGCCGGGTGCGGAATAGATTCCGACAGCAGAAACTCCGGCGCCGCAACTGGTGGTAGCGCTCGCAACGTATTGAACCGACGTGGCTACCGTGCTTCCGTTCGCTGGGGCGGAGACTGAGACATTCGCGAGGGCCAAGGGGCCCGAACACAATGCCAGCATGAATGCAATTTTTCTCATCTCGCTTATGACTCCGATCGTAGGGTTATTTTGTAACGCTTCCTACAGGCTTTCTGGATGGGTTATGCAGGATTCTACCGAGAACAGTGTATTGACTCAAGGCGGAATCGCCAAAACCAGGAATGAGAAGTACTAAGACTTTTCACAGCTGCAATTCTTTGCGCCTAGGTTCTTAAACCACCCCGCCTAAGTTAAAGAGCCCCTTACACCTAGAGGGTTTCACCGATTACCCCCAAACAGGCCGGGCAGTAGTATGTGTTTGGACATCTTTGAAGGATGTCGGCACATCTCACCCTCACTTCTCAATTGCGCACTGATACGAAGGGCGCAAAGAGAAGAAAAGGGGAGGAAAGCCCACAGAGTGCGTTCTGGGGCCAACTTGGAAAGGGAGTAAGACTGTGGAATTGGGAGCCTTTGTAGTAGTTCCGGGTGGGGAAGACGTCACGGCAATCCATGAGGTTCAGCCTCATGAGGCGACGAATGCTAAGGTTGCGCGACCATCATACTGTTCCCGAACACCGATCGTGGGTAACGACGTTTTAAAGTCGTGGATGGATCGCATTCGCAAGCTGGGGGTAGAGAGTTTGTGGCTAACTTCTGGCCGCCGAGATGGAACTGTGACCCGCTCGGAGCTGGCTGGGTTCGCCCGCCAGGGAGTGAAGCAGCTTCTCGTGATAAAGCTTAACTCTTACGCGGAGATGGACTTAAAGGATTTCTTCCGCTTTCATTGCGAGAAGCGCAACCCCGTAACCGAGGCCCGCGACTCCCGTGGGCAGTTGGGGGTTTCCCTGCTTGATCAATTGGCGCTGCGCGCGCCTGCGGGGGAATCTGAAAATTCTCATGACGGGATGCACCTGCCTTACCAGTTCAACGGATACGCAAAGAGGATTTTGTCTGCCAATGAACGACAAGAGTTGGTAGGCGACGCTCTGACCGGAGCCTGCGCAATGCGTCCCTTCGGAAAACAAATCCGCGAGCAGGTCTGGGCAGGCGAAGGTGTGGAGATCGCGAGTTCGGCGCGCGTCCTTGGGCCAACATATATTGGCGAGCACACCATCATTCGCGCTGGCGCGACTATCGGTCCGTTCGCCTCGGTGGAGCGAGATTGCATCGTTGACTGCGGAACCACGATAGAACGTTCCACGGTGATGCCACAGACCTATCTGGCACCCGGGATTCTCGTTCGGGAGTCTGTAGTGGACGGCGGATTCCTCGAGCATTTAGGGTGGGAAACTGTTGTCGACCTGAGGCCTGCTGGTTTGGGCGGCCGCCTTTCGCAGCGTCCGGCACGCAAACAAGCATCGTGCGAAGTTCCGGCCGAGGTTTTCACCAGCGCCAGCAAGGCTCCGGCATGGGATCTGGGCGCTTCTTCTGTTGCCGGACATCCGTGGCTTCAGGTGCGATTGTGAACATTCTGCCATTTCCCTGCGGGACCAGTCCCGCACTCCGTCGCGCGCAGCGGAAAGTGCTGCTAGGCGGGTTGCGCGTTTCCGGGGCTCCCACGGTCGTGGATCTTTCGGGCTGTCCCGAGTTGACTCACGAAGATATAGACTTGCTGCTGGAGTGCATGGCGCAGGTGGCAGGCCGGGATACGCAGATGGTTTTTGTCGCAGGATCCCGGGCTAACCGGGTTCTCCTCGAAGTAACTCGCATTCCTTCATTGGTTCCGGTGTTCAATACAGTTGAAGAAGCACTCGCCTATCCTGAGACGGCTTCCGTGGATAATGCGAACGGAACACAGGGTCAAACCGAGAGCCAATTCCAGTTGCCACGGAGTGCGTAAATGAAAGCGTCCATTCGCAGATATGCAAGATGCGTTTCGGTTGGGGTGTTGGCCGGCGCATTTGTAATGGCGAGCGAGATGCCGCTTCTAGCGAGTTCTCAGCAGTCCAGCAGCAGCACGACGCCAAGGACGGATGATCCCTTGCCGGATGCCCCGCAAACGCAGCCTGCGCAGGGCCAGGAGACTAACCAGGTTCCGTCGGGGACTGCGGGAGCGAAAGCTCCTAATGTAAAGGGAGCTCCAGTGGCTCAGCCTTCGGGCGCAGCAGTTGCGCCTCCGCGGCAACGCAATCATAGGTCGCTGCTGATTAAGCTAGGCCTTTTAGCTGGAGCCGGAGTTGCAGTTGGTGCAGTTGTTGCATTGTCTGAGAAAAGTCCTGCGCGCCCTCCCGGTGCGCCTGCTGTGCGCCCATGAATGCAGAAGGTTTACAACCCGGCCAAGTGAGCGCGGCCTTCGCCAACCGTCCTTTCCTGATCAGTTTTTCTGGGATCGATGGAGCGGGCAAAAGCACGCAGATCGACTACCTCAAGACATATTTGGAGGAGCAAGGTCTGCGCGTTTTGCTGCTGACTTTCTGGGATAATGTTGCGGTTTTTTCGAGAATTCGAGGTGGAGTTGGGCAACGCACAGCCCCGGCCCCTGCGGCTGAGGGCGCCTTTCTTCCGCGAAACAATAAACACATTCGGAAGTGGTACTTGTCGACCGCGCGCGCTGGGTTTTATATCCTGGACGTGGTGCAATTGCATCGCCTGCTGGCTGATCCTCACGTTGAGAGCTACGACGTCGTAATTTTCGACCGCTACGTCTATGATCAGATCGCGAATATTTATTCGAAGTCTGCCCTGGCGCGCCTTTATTCCAAACTTCTGCTAAAGCAGACGCCTGCCCCTGACTTGGCTTTCATCATCGACGCGGATCCAGACGCAGCGTTTGCGCGAAAACCGGAATACCCCTTGGACTTCGTCCATAAGAATCAGCAGGATTTTCTAAATCTTAGGGAACTCGTTCCGCAAATGATCGTGGTTTCTCCAGGATCGCCGGAAGAAATGCGCGAGAAAATTCAGACGCGGATTGAGCGCTCGAAAGTTCTAAACCCCGCGCCCAGCACGGGAACTACCGAGTTTGCGACGGTCAATCCAGTAGTTCGGCAACAAACTTCCTGTAGCCCGCAAAACCACCCAACCACAAGCGTTTAGAGACCATCCAAGCCTTACGCGCTATTTAAAGCGGAGGCCCTGAATGATACCCGGTGTTCCCGATAATACATTTGCACTCGTCGTCCCAACTCTGAACGAAGCAGGCAACATCGACAACCTTCTGTCGGCTCTGACCAATGCTTTGAGCCAAACGAATTACGAATACGAAATCGTAGTAGTCGACGACGGAAGCACCGATGGAACGGTAGAAAAAGTTCGCGACTGGTCGAAGGTGGATTCGCGAATTCGAGTTCTCTCCCGCACGGGTGAACGCGGTTTAGCCGGGGCGGTGCTGTATGGCTGGAGTCAATCGCCGGCGAACCTGCTGGGCGTGATTGACGCCGACTTGCAGCACCCGCCCGAGTTGCTGCCGGAAGTGCTGAAGGCGGCCGAGCAGGCCGACATCGCCATTGCCAGCCGCTATGCGAAAGCACGCGGCGTTAAGGGCTGGAACCCGATCCGCGCGGCCGTGTCCAAGCTCAGCACGCTCGCGGCGTCGCCGCTCATCTCCAAGAAGAAACTTGGGGTCACGGACCCGATGTCGGGATTCTTCATCGTTCATCGCCGTTGCATTGAAGGCCTGAGTTTCCAGACCAGTGGATTCAAGCTGCTGCTGGAAGTCCTGGTTCGCGGACGAATCAGCACCGCGCGCGAGGTTCCTTACCAGTTCGGCCTTCGCAAAGCGGGGGAGAGCAAGGCAAGCGCGACCGTCGCCCTGCACTATTTGCATCTTCTGGGCCGGCTGTCGAGGGAGATGGTGTTGCGTTCGAGCGAACCATAACCATGAAGATTGCGCTAATCACTTCGTTTCCGCCCAGTCGTCACGCGCTAAATGAGTACGGTTTCCACGTTGCGAATCAACTTCGGCAAGAGAGCTGCATCGAGCTGACGGTGTTGGGAGATTACCTCCCAACACCGGCCGAGGAACTACCCGGCTTTAACGTTGTACGCTGCTGGGGATTCGGAAGGAATGGAAACCTTGCCAGCATCGCGCGCGCCATTCGTACGGTGAAGCCTGAGGTTGCGTGGTTCAATCTCGGTTTCGCCAGTTTTGGCGATCGTCCGATCTCGGCGATCATGGGACTCGTTGCTCCCGCCCTTGCGCGCCTGAATGGCGTGCATTCGCACGTCACCCTGCACCAGCTATTCGAGACAGTCGATCTGGAGGATGCAGCCGTCTCCAACAAGCGGCTGTACAAAGCGGGAGGCTGGCTGGCTACGCATCTGCTGTTGAGCGCGACTTCCCTTTCCGTGCTCATGCCCGCCTATCGCCGTACTCTGGATGAAAAATATAAGCGTGGGCAAGTGAGTGTGCGCTCGCATGGAATCTTTGCCGGGAAGCCCGATCCACCCGACTTTACCCGCAGAGGAAATCCCACGCATCGCATTCTGGCGTTCGGAAAATGGGGAACGTACAAGCGTCTCGAGTTGCTGATCGCGGCATTTAATCGCGTAGCGCAGACAATCCCGAACGTGGAATTGGTGATCGGTGGTGGAGATCATCCGAAGACTGCGGGTTACGTGAAGTCTATGGAGGATCGCTATGCGAGCGACCGCATCCGCTTTCTCGGATATGTGCCCGAAGAGGACATTGCCGATCTATTTCGTGACGCGAGCCTGGCGGTGATGCCGTATACGTCGTCCGCGGGGTCGAGCGGTGTGGCCCATCTTGCGGCCCAGTACGGCGTCCCGGTCATTGCCTCTGGCATTCAGGATTTTCGCGAGCTCGCCGAGCATGAGGGCATCGCCATTAACTTCTTCACGCCGGGAAGTGAAGACAGCCTGGTCGAGGAGTTGGTCACTGCGCTTAATTCTCCGGAAGAGCTTAAAGAGATGGCGTGGAAGAGTCATGCGGCGGGCGTGGCCATGAGCATGCCGCAGGTGGTGCGCGATTACATACGCTCGTTCCGCCAGCAGGAGCGCATCAAGACTCTGCAACTAGCGGCTACTCTGCGGCGCGCAGGGCAGTTTCACAGGCCCGACGAACTGGCTCGCAGCGTGGGCGAGAAGATTCAGCGCTGGCAGGATGAAGACGAGATCAAGGCACCAACCGCCTAGAACGCCATTCCTGGATTGCATCAGCTGATACGTAGCGAGCTACGTCCCTCCGAAGTCGCATTCCTACTTATGCGGTTGGTCTTGGGGCTGCTGGGGTTGAGGATTTTTGTCGAAATCTGGCGGCGGCAGGTTCGGGAGCGATGGAGCCTGCATGCCGAGAGGCGGCACGGGAGTGGCCTCTTGGTCGGGAGTGGAGTTGTTGCGACGCTGCAGCTCTACCGGCCGAGCCTGACGGCGGCGCGTTTCTTGAATCGATTTAAGCGTGGCCTCGACGTCAAGCTGGTTCTCGTCGGCCATTTTATCGATCTTCTGTCCCTCGGCGTCGCGGCGCGTGGCATAGCTGACCTTGGCGTTCGCGTCGCGGCCGGAACGTGCAGCTTCGTAGTAGGTTTGCGCGCTTTCCCGATCGCCAGCCATCTCCGAAACATAACCCAGGTTGTTCAAGGTAAAAGCATTTTGCGGATCACGCTTGTAGGCCTGTAAGAAAAACTCGCGCGCCTCATCGGGGTGGTTATCGTTCAGGGATGCCACACCGCGCAAATTCAGGCGGGCAGTGGCTGCCTCAGTACCTTCTCCTTTTGCGATCTGCTCACTGACGGCGACGGCATTGGCCGCAGCTACTTCGCTGATGGGACGACCACGCCATTTCTGGCGCGGCGTCACAATCACTTTCTTCGTCGAGTGCAAGCTGGCCGCCTCGGAATAGGCCCGCTGCGCCCCTTCGATATCGCCAATGGTCTCGAGGGCATAGCCGAGATTGTTGAGCAGGAAAGGATCGTGGGGGAATCGAGGCTGAGCGGACTGCAGCAGATTCTTGGCTTCGATCACGTGCCCTGCCTGCAGCAGAACGATTGCTTCCTCGTTCACTTTGCTGACTTGGCGATCGGAATCTTCCACTTGACGGAAAACCTCGTCGAGAGGTTTGCCCTTCAGGGCTGCTTCATTGGATTGATCGATGACTGCATCGGTGTGCTGCTTTGCGGCGAGGGCATAGTAACGAAGGGCGCGGTCGGCATCGCCATCCAGTTCCGCCATGTAACCGAGATTATTAAGAGTGAACGGATCCTCAGGATCCAGCAGGTAGGCTTTATAGAAAAGCTCCTTGGCTTTCTTGTGGTGACCGTGCTTGAGAGCCGCTACCCCTTCGCGATTGAGCTTCTGGGCGGGTGTGGCGTTGCCGCGCCCGGGGAGAGGGACCTTTAACTCGCTCGCGAAGCCCGGCATTGACGCTGCTACAAGCTGGAGCGCCAGCATAGCTGGGACCACAAAGATTAGCTTGAACTTACCCAATCCACACACCTCGCCGCTACTATGATGCCGTAAGGCTAATCGCGGTTTACTACAGTAAATACCCTACGCGCGCCGTCCCTGCGTATACTACCGAATTAGCATCAAAGCGACGATGAAAAGACTCCTCTGGTCAATCGTTTTAATGTCGATCGTTTTAATGGCTGGCTGCGCCGCTGCGCAAGTGGCAACTCCAGCTTCCCCTGCGCCCGATAATGCTCCACCGAAGGCTGCCAGCCCTGACAGCCCGCCCCCCTTAGCGCGCAAAGCCGAAGAAAAAGTAGGGCTAGTGCGCGGCGTGCTAAAGCATCTCGACCCGATCCACGATCAGATGGTGGTGCGCGCTTTCGGAGGGCGTGACGTAAAGATTGCTTTCGATCCACGCACCCAGCTTATGCCGGGCAATGCAACTGCGGCATCGACGAAAAACACAGACTGGTCGGCAATACCCACGGGTTCGGTGGTCTCGGTCGACACCGTAGTGGAAAGTGGGAAGCTGTTTGCAGTGACAGTGCGCACCGGCGGGCCACTGACTGCGGCTGAAATGAATGGCCAAGTCCTGCGCTATGACGCAACCAGGTCTCGGCTTATCTTGCGCGATCCCTTGAGCCCGGAAAGTGTTTCCTTTCGAGTGACCGCTAATACGACGGTGGTCAACCGTGGCCAGGCTTCCTCGCCGCAAGCATTGTCCGAAGGGACGCTGGTGCATTTGTGGTTCACGCCAGAGCAGAATACGGTAACCAAGGTTGAGGTTCTTGCGGAGCGGGGAAACTCTTTTACATTTCAGGGCCGGATTGTAGCGGTGGACCTGCGCTCGCGAGTGGTGGCTTTGTCGAACGATACCGACCAGGCTGTGCACGAACTTTCCATCGCATCGCTGGATAACACCACCCTCAACCTACTGCGGGAAGGCACGGAAGTCAGCATCCAAGCGGAGTTCGACGGTCAACGTTACATCGCTCGCACGGTCAATATATTGTCGCGGAATCCCTAGGCTTTTCGTGCAAGGGCGCCGTGTAGGATTGTTAGCTTCTCGCGGCCTCGAGCTCGGCCCGCTTTTCCCGCAACCGCCGCACGATCAGGGAATCGCGAAACATGTAACGAACCGTATGACGGGCATAGCGGGTCAAACTGCGCAGGTCGGTGTTATGCCAGCAACACAGATTCATATTAGGAGAGAGGCCGCAGAAAAAACGGAAACGGCGATGCGCCGATTCCGGCATGGTCATCATGGCGGCCGACATGCGGTGGTTCCCTTCGATAATGGTGAGCGGGTACTGCCCGTCGATGCCGATCAGCAACACCGAGTCGGGCACGTGGGTCTGCTTCTGGCGGAGATCGGCCCCGATTTCGCTGAGCTTCTTCAGAAAGCGCGTATGTTGTCCGCGCGCCAATTCTGCTTCAATGCGGCCAATCATTTCCGTAAGATAGAAACCACCTCCGGCAAAGCGACGCCATTGATTGCGGGGAAAGGCACGCAGGCGAGCTACGTCACGCGGCGCCAGTTCGATCTCCCACCACTCCATGTCGGGAAGCAACTCACGCCACAGGCGGCCGCGGCGCAGGAACAACAATGCCCGGCGGATGTAGTTTTCCTCCCGATTGGAAAGATCGGGGTGCTCCACTAGCTGCTTGAAGTCTGCGCGGTAGGAATCGAACTCGGGGTGATAGAACTCACTGCGAAGGAATTCCGCGATGACCTCCTCTTCGGGCACGCGCCGCAAACGCTTCAGTGGTTCGGGCTGCAAAACAGTCTGATCGGGAGTGTCTTCATCCTTTTCGCGCAAGACGGGGATGGCAACGGCCACGAGCAACCCACCCATCACAAACACCTGCACGAGAATTACCTGCGACAAGGAATCGTGGTAAAGCCAGATTCCTGCAGTGAGCAAGACGCTTGCGCCCAACTGCACCCATGCTCCAATTCCGGTGCGGCGCGAGATTTCGTACATCATCAGCACAACGCCGATGCAATAGATGGCAGTCATGCCTGCGTATTGGGTCAACAGCGGGGAGAAACTCGCGGTCGTACCCAGCAGGAAGCGTTGACCCAAGAGGTGGTTCCACAGGCTTTCGGGGACAAGGGCGATGCCCGCGATGAATACGGAAGTGACCGTCCCCACGAGGAACAATCCGGTGTAAAGCACCGAGCGGCCAACCTGGCGATGCGTCTGGCTGGCGGTGACCGGGAACATGCTGCTCACCACCGACCAGCACAGCATGAACACGACGCGTCCCACCAGGGCCACGGCAGCGTAGACTCCGGCTTCCGGCAACGGGAAGAAATGCTTCACCAGAAGGATGTCGAGGTTGCTGAGAATCACCTGGCCGACGAAGTACAGCACGGCGTGCATGCTCTCGCCGAAAGGCGCGACCTTGATCAGACCGGCCGTCCTTCGGTATTGGGCGCCCGGTCCGCCCGCGAGGTAGGCAGCTACGATTGAAAGCAGAACCGCGGTCATCACGCCGGTCACGCCCATATCGAAATGGAGGAAGAGCAAGGCAGCGCCAAACTTGACCGCAACCTCAATCACTACGTTGATGGCGAGGGCGCGGAAGTCGTAACAGCCCTGCATTTTTCCGCGACGAACTCCGAGCGGGATATAGACGCCGGTCGCGATGGCCAGCAGTATCAGGTCATGCTGTGCTGGCAGGTTGAAATACGACTTGAGATAAGCGGAACCGATTCCCATTGCCAGGGCAATGCCGATGCCGACCCGCCAGGCACGGCGAATCATGCCGGCATAGATTTGCGCCTTGGTGATGAGTTCCGAATTGCGAGCGATAAACTTCGAGGTGACAATCTGAAACGCCAATGTAACGGCGGACAACAACATCAGCAGCGTGTATAAAGCTGACGCATCACCGAAGCCCGCGGCCCCTAGCATTCTCGCGATCAGGAGGTTGTAGAGCAGATTGGTGGCAGCCACCAATCCTGAGCTGAATAAAAGAATGGCGCTGCCCCGAAGAACCTTTTCGCGTAAGGCTTCGAGGTGCCCCGGACGCGATGGTACTTGGGTTACTGATGGAGTCTTCATAAGAAATTCGCGGCGTCAGACGGCTTGGAGCATCCTGAATACGTCAAAAAGTGACCTGGGCCTCCGGAATCACTTGGGTGCGCCCGCTCCCCGGAAAGTCGTAAAAGGTTTGCTGTACCAAGCCAAAAGAAAACCGTAGAGGGTAGCTTATGGCAGTTTCTGGGCTTATGCTGCGTTCGGTGTTACGTTCGCGGGTGTAGGTGACCAGGACGTTCGTCGATATGTTGTCGTAGGCGTGAAAACTGCGGCCGGAAGACCACGCCCCGGAAGCGCTGAGCGACCAGTGATCCTTGATCAGTGCGTCGACGCCGAAGCGCGGGCGGAGGGTCTGCGCAATCGCGTACCCACTGCCTTCAACTCGCCAGGAACGCAAAAACTCTGCCACAGCAGTCGCGCGGATGCGGGGACCGAACGACCGCTCCAGACCGGCGTAGGAAACCGTCTGGTAATACTCATAGACAGCCGGTTCGAAGAGCAGGTCACGCCCGCTATAGCCAGTCAGGAACGCGGTCTTGCCCCAAGGCCGACCCACGCGGAAGTCGATGGTTCCCGAAAAATCGCGGGAGTGCAGGTTTTGATCGGTGAATGGACCCGCTTCGCGAATCACGTTGCCGGATAGCGACAGCCAGTTGGCGATCGAACTGGTGGACAAATATAGGAACTGGCGGAACAGATTCTGGTTCATGTTGACCGGCGAAAGCGTGTCGCGGCGAACGGTGTACTGAAGTCCCGGCATGATGGTTAGCTTGATGTTACCGATGCGCACCATGGGCGCCACTGAAACGTTGAAGATGGTGTCGAAGGTATTGCGGGGCTGGATCAAGAGAACACTGGGGAAAGAAAGTGAGCCTTGGGCATTGCGCTCGGCGACGAAACCTTGAATCGCGGGAAACGAATCGTTCGGCCGGAATTGGAAGCGGGAATCGGCAAAGGTCTCGATGGTGCGGCGCGGCGGCGGCAACAATGATCCCTGATTTTGCACGCCCAGCAGGCGAGCGTCCTCCTGGTAAATATTTGCGTCCTCAAACACCGCGCCGACCCGAACCCCGGAGGCCAAGCCCAGCCGATCGGTGATAGGACGGCCCTGCTCCTCCGCCAATTCCATGGTCGCCAACTGGGTCGCCTGATCCTGAGGATCGATGTGGCCAGCGAGAACGAAATTCGACAGCGCCTTATCGTCCCTTCCAAGCTGGCGATAGACGTTGGCCTGCGCCACCAGGAACGAATAGTTGTTCTTGCGGTCGGCATCGTCGGGCAGGCTGGAGAGCTGCAGTTCGGCGCTGCGCGTATCTCCGACCGCGAGCGAGGCATTGGCCATGCCGATAGCCACCGCGGTCTCATCGGCTCCCAGGGCCTGGGCGCGGCCAAACATGCGCTCGGCCAGCCCGTACTCGTGGATGGCCATCAGAACATCGGCCGCATTCAGGTAGTCTTCCGCCGACGTCACATCGATTGTAGCGACTCTGGCTTCGGCAAAACCGAGCGCCACCTGTTGTTGCGCCTCCGCATCGTGTCCTTCTTCGGCAAACAGGCGGGCGAGAGCAAGGCGAACTTGCAGCCGGTTTTCGTCGGAGCTTTCCATGGCCCGCTCGTATCTCTTCATGGCCTCATCGTGACGCCCCATCACGCGCAGGGCATCGGCGGTCACAAGCAATACCTTGTAGTCCTTGCCGCCGAGACGCTCGGCGGTCCCGATCGCCTGCATGGCCTCGGACGGGCGGCGCAGTTGCGCGTAAGACCTGGCCAACTGCGCCGAAATCATGGCGTCGTTGGGCGCGACCGCCAATCCGGCTTGTAAGGTCTCGGCTGATTTCTGGTATTTATGTTGACGGAACTCTACGTCGGCTAAAGCGATGTAGGTGTTGGCGGAGTTCGGATTGAACTTCAGGGCCAGCCGGTACTCGCCTTCTGCGCGGGTCAGCATGGCTCGTTGGCGATAGCCTTCCGCTTTCACCAGATGGATGCTCTCCGATTCTGGAAGCAGCCGGGCTGCTATATCAGCCTCTTTCAGCGCAGCGGTGGAACGGCGCAATTGCAGCAGGGCGAAGGCCAACCCCAGGCGCGCTTCGCCGTAATTCGGATTGAGCGCCAGAGCTTTGCGGAAATCCTGCTCCGCTTTTGAGGCGAGGCGCAGGTCGTTGTACACATAGCCGCGGTTCATATAGCCCACGGCTATTTGAGGATCGATGGTAAGCGCGCGCGTGAAATCCTGAACCGCATCCTCGTTCTCCCCGTGAGCGGCGTGCACGTAGCCGGCAATCAAGTACAGGTCGCGATCATCCCTGAGTATGGGTTGATATTGCTGAACCAGCTTCATGGCCTCATCGAGGCGCTTGAGGAATAACAGGTCGTAGGCCAGATAGTCGACGGCTTCGCGATCCTTGGGAAGTTTCTCGATCACCTTATAGCCGAGGTCGGCCGATTCCGCGTAATTGCCGGTGATCGTCAAGTAGCGCTCATGCTCGCGCATTACCTGCGGATTCTGTTGCACCGTCTCCGAAGCTCGCGCTAACCACTCTTTCGCTTGCGGGAGATTGTGGCCTTCCAGAGAGGCATTCATGGCACCGGAAATAATCAGGGGATTGCTTGGCGCTTTCGAGAAGGCCTGCAGATAACTTTCCTGAGCCTCCTTGAATTGGCGGGTCGAGCTGTATAAATCGCCGAGCGCGAGGTACGGAATGTAATCGTCAGGATGCTTTTTCTGGAGTTCGAGGAAGTAATGGCGCGCAGCTTCGTTGTCACCCATCTCGCGCGACACGAAGCCGAGCGAGCCGAGCGCGCTCGCGTTCGATGGATCGATGGCCAGCGCTTCGCTGTAGGTCTTGCGCGCTTCTTCTTTGCGATCTGTCTTCCAGAGAAGATTGGCATAGTTCAGCAGCAAAATCGGGTTGCGAGGCTCGAGTTGAATCGCTTCTTTGAAATCTTTGTCGGCGGCATCCACGTGGCCCTGAGCCGCTTCGGTTGCGGCTCGCAGACGGAGGAACTCCGGGCGAGTCGGGCCCTGCACGTCGATCGCGCTGATCTCCTTCGCGGCATCGTTGGTAACGCGGTCGGCGTTGGAATCGTCTCCGGCATCGCGATACACCTGCGCCAGATCCACCCGCAGCGAAATGGGGTAGAGAATTCCTTCAGGCACGCCTTCGGGCAAATGCGCCAGCGCGGCCTCATATTCACGGATCGCATCGGTGTTGCGGCGCTCGGCGGCATTCAGCCGTCCGCGCAGTGCGAACACGCGGTAATGGTCAGGCTTTAATGTGGCCGCTTGCTTCAGCAGAGCCGCGGCCTTGTCGAACTCCGCGGCGTTGATCATGGCTTGCGCGGCGTTCAGTTGGATCTCCAGGTCCTTGGGCGCCCGGCTGGCCGCGACGGCATAGGTCTCGGCGGCCGCGTGGGCGTTGCCGGCCAGCGTGTAGGAGTATCCCAGTTCGGCGAGCGTGCCGGGATCTTTGGCGTGCAAGTCTTCGAGCAACTGAACCGCCTCGGCGAATTGACCGGTGTCGCGATAGTAGGAGGCGACCGCGCGCACTACTTCGGGATTGTTAGGAGCCGAGTGGCGGGCTTTTTCCAGCATGCGATGCGCTGCCTCGCCATCTCCGGTGCGCTGGTAGGCACGCGCTAGTAGAAGCTCCGTTCGAGGCGATGCCTTCACGTTTTCGGAGCGTTGCAGATATTCCAGGGCGCGCTTGGGATCGGTGGTAAGCAGCAGTTCGCCCGCGAGCTGAAGATCTAAATCGCTGCGAGGATTTGCCGCCAGAACCAATTCCAGTGTTTGTTGTGCCTCGGCACTTTTTCCCATCCGCGCGTAGGTTTGCGCCAAGCCGGAAAGCCCTTCTACCGAAGAGGGCTTCAAGGCGAGGCCGCGATGGTAAGCATCAACGGAGAGCGAGTACTGTCCGCTCAGCCGGGCGGCGTAAGCCAGCGTAAACCAGAGGTCGGCGTTGTTGGGGGCGGATTTTACCGCGCGTTGCGCGTGCGCGGTAGCTCCGGCGGCATCACCGTGCTGCAGCGCGGTCTGCGCAGCTCGAGCTTCGCGGGCCACTTCAATGCTCGCGCCCCAGCCCATTCCCGTTCCCGTTTCGGTACTGCCTTGCGGCTTGCTGGACTGCGCGCCTTTTTTCTTACCAGGCGTAGTGGGAGGAGCCTGGCCGTTCACGTCAAAGGTTTGAGCCGCGCTCACAGTGGCCACTAGCAGCACCGCAAGCCGCACCCATCCCTTGAAAAATCCTTGCACCGTTCTTCCTCCCTTATCGAATGGCTGGCAACACGGCTGGTAGCAAAAGGGCACACGCGCCCTTTCGTCATGGCTCAGATGCGAAAACCTACCGGTCTGGTTGGCAGCCTTACACTTAGGGCTACTCTAATGACAAAATATGTGCCAACCTTGTAGGCTTGGCGGGAATCAAAGATTCCGATTTAAAAGACCGCGATTCATAAGATTCTATTCACATCCAAACCTAATGAAAGACAGCCAGGAAAGATTTGCGCTTCCGCCTGAATTAAGCATGTGGCAACGTCCGATTCCGGTTGCTGCCATCATCTTGCTGGCGCTTGCGATTCATGGGCCCTTGCTCGTGATGGAGTTGCCCGCTACGACGTCTTACGATGCGAACCTGCACATTTTTTTTGCGTCGCACTATGCTCACCACTGGTTCAATCCCTGGAACGAGAAATGGTTTGGCGGGTTCTCCCAAACCACTTATCCGCCATTGACGCATCAGTGGATCGCCCTGCTGTCGTACATCGTCGGCCTGACAGAAGCCTTTATGCTGGTGCAGTTGGCAGCCGTCGTTTTACTGGCCGTGGGCGCTTACCGGTTCGCGCGGCTCTGGGTCGATGAACGGGCGGCCAGTTATGCCGGAGTGCTCGCGGTTTTCGCGGGCAGCATCGCGTTCCTAGTCTATTCTGCCGGGCAGTTGCCGACAACCATGTCGGCGGCGCTGTACTTCTTGAGTTTGCCTTATCTTTACGCGTGGTGTCGCTCGGCCAGTTGGCGCTCGCTGCTGACGGGAATTGCGCTCAACCTGGCCGCGGCATCGGCGCATCACGTGACATTGATCTTCGGGTCCGTGCTGTTTGCCCTGCCAGTGTTATGGCTGGCGTGGTATGACGGGCGCAGAAAGGGACAATCTGGCGGCGCTGTGATCGGCCGCGGACTCGTCTTCGCGGTCATCGCGGGAATTGGTGTCGGAATTGTTTTATTGCCGTACTGGATCGCGCTCATCCGCCACCCTATCGAGCAGATGCCGATTCCGCACGCCAGCCGTTCGAACCTGCTGATGAACTGGACCTACGGAATGAACTATTTCATTGTTCCGTATGGTGCGTTGATCCTGGCATTGCCGTTTATCGTGATCAAGGGCGCGTCGAATCCGCGATTGCGAATTCTGCTGCTGGCGTTTTGGGTAACGTTTCTGATCGCGCTGGGCGGCACTACTCCGGTTCCGCGATGGATATTCGGCCGCGCATTCGAGATTCTTACCTTCGAGCGTTTCACCCTGTGGGCAACGGTGCTGGCGCTACCGATCGTCGGATTGTTGGTGGAAGAACTTATCGAGCGCTTTCCGCGCTGGGGAGCGATTGGCGTCAGCACGGCTGCGGTTGCCACCCTGGCGCTTTCTCTCGGCTGGCTTACCTGGAGCCCGTTTCGCACGTTTAACTCACTCAACGTCGATCCGGTCGTCGGCTTTCTGAATCGCGACGGACATGATCAGTATCGCTATCTCACGCTGGGATTCGGCAATGCGCTATCCAAGGTGTCGACTTACGCCAACGCAAACAGCATCGACGGCGAGTACAACTCGGCCCGACTGTTGCCGGAAATGACGCGTTACGGCGCGGCGCAGATGACCAACGCGAAATTCTTCGGCGTGGCCGGCATGGACTCTCTGCGCGCCATGCTGCTACACGCCAACCACTACGGATTGAAATTTATTTTCGTGCACGATCCGTTCTACGAACCGCTTCTGGTTTTCGGCGGATGGCGCCAAATCGAAACGTATGAGTCGGGCGCGATTACCGTGTGGTCCAAGGACGATGCGGTCCCCGCGCGCACAATTCCGTCGGATTCCATCCCCACTCCGTTTCAAGGTCTCATCTGGGGGACCCTGCCCATTGGCAGCAGCATCCTGGCGATTCTGTTTGTGCTTTTCCTGGGAGAGCCGAGGCGCGTCCAGAGGGACATCGCAGTTGCCCGGGAGACTCCGGAAGGCGTCTATCAGAACGGAGTGCGGTCATGAAGCTAGGTCTGGCTGCAGTTATCGCCATCGTCACGGTTCTTCTCGTCGCTTTAGCCTGGGTGCAGTCAGGTGGAATGAAGCAGCACGCCATGTTTTCCGCGTCGACTCCGGAAGAGGCTGTGCATGCTTTAATGGCCGACATTCAGTCTCACAATTTCCAGCGAGCTTATGCTTCGCTTGATCCCAGCAGCAATACGGATCTGGAAACGTTCACTCGCGACGTGGCGGGAAGCGACGGCAGCCTGCGCACATATGCTTCGCTGCAAAGCGCGGATGCCTCGCCCCTTCACGCCGACAACGATCAGGCGATGGTTAGGGTGCGCATGGTTTGGTCCAGCGCTGTAGGGTCGCTCGATGATGTTCGTGATTTGCATGTGCGTCACGATGGGTCGGTATGGCGCGTGGTCTGGCCGAAGCCGGCCGTAACCGCAGTGCCTCCGCAAGTCGTATCGGTGAACTATTTGCGTTGGGATGTGATCGGGCGCAACACTTCGCAGAACTGGGGAGCTCAAGAAGTCGACTCGCCGAAAGTGCGAATCACGTCGATGAATGCGATTTCGCGCCCAGGACGCGTGGTGATTCTCGGCGAAGTGGAAAATGAGGATACTGTTCCCGCGTATTTGAACGTCAACGCGACGCTGTTGAAAGCCGATGGTTCTCCCCTTGAGGAAGAAGGCAGCTTCGACCTGATCTCGCACGTGCTGCTCCCGAAACAGGTTTCGCCCTACCGCATCGATTTTCCCGGCATTCGCATGGATCAGGTCAAGAGTGTGCGCATGGATGCGCGAGCTCTTCTGGTTCCGGCCAGCGCGGATCCGGTGATCGCCGTCGCCGATCAGAAACTGAGCAAAGACGGACTGAACCGTAACGTGCTGCAGGGCGCGTTGGTTAACCAAAGCGGCCGCCCGGTCAACATTGCGCAAGTGCTGGCCGCTTACTACGACGACTCGGGCAAAGTGATCTGGGTTTCGGACGGTTACGTCGATCAGGCGCTCATGCCGCAAGTGCCGGTGCCCTTTGCGGTCGACATCCCGAATGATATTGCGGATCGACTGAAAAGTTATCGCGTCATCGTGAATCATTATTCCCGGACGAGTTCCTAGCGAGTGCATAGCGAGTTTCCTAGAATGAAGCCCAACTTCCGCACTGACCTGAAACTTTGGACAGCCGTCGCGTCGCTCGCCTTGTGTGCGCTGCCCGCGATGGCGGCGGATCTTCACCCGCCAACCACCGTGCAGGCTGGCCAGGCATTCTCCATTCCTGTACAGGGCTCTGGCGGGGCTACTTTCTACCTCGTGGGGCCGGACAATGTAGTGAAGCGCGACGTAACGTTGGACGGAGGCGTGCAAGTTCAGGCGAACGAGGTGCGCGCGGCGGGGCGCTACGTCGCGATCCTCTGCGACTCCGGATGCACCTCCGCAAGCTTCGAAGTGAAGGCGGCGCAACCGGCGCACTTGAGCTTCTTCCTGCATCCGTCGCGGGTTCCGGTCTCGACACCGAACTCGATCGATGCGACCGCGTTCGTGTTTGACCAGTATTTCAATCTGGTACTCGCTCCGTCGACGGTCGATTTCAAGATTACTCCGGCGAGCGGTGCGGCGTTCTCGCGGCAAGTTCCGACCAAGCGCGGAGTAGCTTGGTTGCGCACGGATTCGACGCGGAATGAGGGGAGGGTTCAGGTGACTGCCGTCTCCGGCAACGTGCAAGAAGCACGGGTGGTACAGCAAGTAGCAGCAGAAGCCTGCGGCTTGCGCGTGAAAGCTATGACCAGCGGGAAAACGGTGACGCTTGAGACCGACCCGGTGCGCGATTGCAGTGGCAATGCGTTGCCCGACGGCACCGTCGTTTCTTTCACCACGATTGATCGAAATGGCAAGAGCACTGTCGACACTCCAATCAAAAAGGGCGTTGCGAAGACACAAGTCAGCATCCAGGGACCGGCGCACGTCACCGTAGCTTGCGGCGTCGTGGTGGGCAATGAAGTGTCGGTCAGCGGGAAATTATGAAGAGCACGATCGAAATGCCGCTGGCTCTCGAGAAAATCTCAGTGCGACTGCTAACGCTTGCAAGCTTCGTGATTGCGGCCGGGGTTCTGGCAGTCGGACAATCGGCGCCCGAAGTTCACCTCGATGCCGAGGGCCTTGCTCCGCGTGCGATCGAAGAACTTACAGGGACGACGATCGTGCGCTATTACGCGCAGGCCTGGCGCGATCTGGCCACCGCCCTGGATGCGAACCGGACCGACGGCCTCGGAGAAGTATTTACAGGATTCGCGAAAGATCGCCTGACGAAAAGAATCGGCGCACAAACGAAAACCGGCGTGCACGTACGAATTGTGGATCACGGCCATCGCCTGAAGGCGGTTTTCTATTCCACAGACGGCGCGGCGATGCAACTGATTGATCAGGCGCAGCTCGAAATTCAGACTTTCGATGGCAGCAAGTTACTCGATACGCAGAACGTGCCCCACGAGTACATGGTTCTCATGACTCCGGGCGCCGATCGCTGGTATGTCCGCGATTTGGAGGAAGTATCTGCAGCCAAGTCGTTTTGAGGCCCTGTTTATGGCCTTTGGACGAGCCAACTCTTGGCGGCGCGGTCTCATCGTATCCAAGGCAGGAATTTTTTAGATGAGAATCCACCACTACGTCCTTGCCGCGTGTGTCTTAATGGCAAGTTATCTCCCGAGCGCGTGCACGCACGCGCACGCGAAAAATGTTCCCTTGAAAGACGTGCGAACGTTGCCGGGAAATCCTCTCGTACTTGCGGACTACCAGCCCTGGTTCGGCGATCCCGACCACATTGATGTCGGCTACAGCAGCATCGACCCGAATGTTTTGCGCAAACAGATTGAGAGCGCCCGCAACATGGGAATTTATGCCTTTGCGGTTGACTGGTATGGGCCGCGGCGTCCCTTCCTGGATCGCAGCACGGCGCTCCTGCAACGAATTGCCAGCGAACAACACTTTCACATCGCGCTCATGTACGACGAGACGCAGGATGACAACGGCCACGCCACCGACGATGCGATGGAGGCGATGGAACTGGCTTACAAAAAGTACATTGGTCCCGGCGCTCCGGGCCGCGATGCTTACCTGACCTACCACGGGCGGCCGGTCATGTTCGTATTCCCGAAGGGCGGCCACACCGATTGGCTCCAGGTGCGGCAGCAGGTCAACCAATGGGAATCGCCGCCGATTTTGATTTATCAGGACAGCCCACCGCCACAATACGCCAAAGCTTTCGACGGGGAGTATGCGTGGGTATATCCCGGGCACAAGGGATGGAATCCCGACGGCCAAGCGTGGGGCGAAGATTACTTGAACGAGTTTTACGCCAAGATGCGCAAGCAGCCGGATCAAGTGACGGTCGGCGGAATATGGCCGGGCTTCAACGACGCCAAGGCTTCGTGGAGCTTGAACCGGCACATTGACGCACGATGCGGAAAGACGTTCGACGACACTTTGCGCCTGTTCGAGGAAAACGACGACACGTCGCACCCCATCCCGTTCGTCCTGATCGCCACCTGGAACGATTACGAAGAAGGAACCGCGATTGAGCGTGGCATACCGCGTTGCGGCGAGACGAAGTCGAATAGCGCGGCCGGAGGACACTAATGGCAGCGAGCAGCATAAGCCCAGCTGAAATGTTCGAAATGCTGGCGGTCATGCATCTGCACTCGGACTGGTCTCTGCGGGGTGAAGCGAAGCCGCAGGTAGGGCAGACGATCTCGCGACTGCAACGCATGTCGAAGCAGGAGTGGACCGACTTCCTGCATTTCTCGGAGTTGCAGCGCGTTTACCTGCGAACTTTGCGGCTTTTAGAGAAGTGGGCTGCTGTAGGCGCCTTCACTCAGCCCTTCGACGATTTGCACGACCTTGAGCAACGCGAACATCGGCAGGTCGAAGGCGCGCTCGCGACCTTGAACAATGTGGTGCGCGCGCTCGAACTCACCGGGCACACTCCACTGGTCATCAAGACACTCGATCACTGGCCCGACATTGGCAGCGATCTCGATCTATTCATCGGCGCCAGCGAACGCGACACCGTGCGCGCCATGCGCAGCGAACTGCAGGCTCAGCCGCAAGCGCAGAGCTGGGGTGATCGCCTGGCGCACAAATGGAATTTCCAAGTTCCTGGCCAGGCTCGATCCGTGGAGATTCATGTGGGCTGCCTCGGGCAAACCGGCGAACAGGACGAACTGCCGGCGCTCCTGGAAGAGACAAGTGTGGCGCGAGATGTAGGGCCGTTTCACTTTCGCGTTCCGAGTCCGGAAGAGCAAGTCACACTCGCGACCCTGCAACGGATGTATCGCCATTTTTACATTCGTTTCACCGATTTGCTGAACCTTACTACACTGGTGCGGGCAGGGCGGCTGGATTTTGCCAAGTTGCGTGCATCCACGGAACGCTGGGCCATCTGGCCGGGAGTTGCGACTCTGCTGAAGATTACTTCCGACTACAACGTGCGTGCGGGCGATGGACCGCTCTCTCTGCCCGACTTTGTACTGCGCTCCGCCCGCTTCGGCGCAGAAAAAACGTATGTGGGAAAACACTTCCTGCGTGTGCCTATGCTGCCTCAGGGTTCGCAGTTATTCTTGCAGCAACTGATTGGAACGGGGACAGCTCGCCGATTTCGTTCGGCGGCACGTTTATCGCTCCTGCCTGCGCTGGCCGTCGCGGCCTTCGTCAATCTCAAATTCACGGGTGACGATAAGGGAATCTGGTAGCTTGCGTTCGCGTGGGAGACTTTGCGTACTTGCGCTTCAAGCTCTTAACTGCGAAGTGCGCAGAGAAAATCTGAGAACGAAGAGCGACCTGGCTCTCAAATCTGAACTGGGAGAAAGCGCTAATCGTCATAGAAATCGCTGCCCCCAGTAGATACTTTTGATTCAGACGCAAACCGTTTGAAAGGCCAAGGTTACCTCCAAACAACCCTCAGGCGCTGTGTTTCATCGAACTTCAGTCTCTGCAGACAACCTAATCGAATGAAAGCCAAATATTTAAAGTTAGCTGTGTTGTTGAGCATGAGTTCACTGCTTTGGGTGGGATGCGTCGGCTTGCGAACCGCTACCACCACATCCTCCGGACCGGGGAGCTTACAAAGCATCAATCACATCATCATCTTCGCGCAAGAAAACCGTTCGTTCGATAGTTATTTCGGAGCGATGCGGCTGTACTGGGCTAACCGCGGCATCGCAGATCAGTCTTTCGATGGCCTGCCGCAATTCAACCCGACAACAGGGGCCGCCCCGCTGCAGGGCGCCGCTCCGGCTATACCGGGCTGCGATCCAACACAACCTTTTCCGGCCTCGACGACTTGCGTGCCGGATAGCAGCGTTCTAATTCCTTCGTTTCATTTCACCTCGACTTGTCAGGAAGAGCAGAGTCCCTTCTGGGATGAGAGCCACGTGGATTGGAATTACAGCGACCCGACAGGCCAGAGCGCCGCAGCGCTCAACGGATTTGTCATCGCGGCCGCGAACGACGCGCGCCAGCAATCGCCCACGTTAATGGATACGAACGGCGTTCGCGCGATGGGATATTTCGAGGGCAGCGACCTTAACTACTACTACTTCATGGCGTCCAATTTCGCCACCTCGGATCGCTGGTTTTCTCCAGCCATGGACCGAACGCAGATCAACCGCATGTATCTTCTGGCCGGAACTTCCGCCGGACATGCCCTTCCGCTCGCCCCCCCAGAAACGCCTCTTACCGTGACAACTATTTTTGAAGCATTGCAGAACGCGGGCGTAACGTGGAAGATTTATGTGAATACCAGCGGCACGACATGCAGCTCCAATCCCACTGCCGCGTGTCTGTTGAATTATTCCTACATTAATCAGTTCGTCTACGGGACGACGATCGTGAACAGCCCAACTTTGTCGCAAAACCTGGTGCCACTTTCACAATATAAGACTGACCTGCAGAATGGGACGCTGCCTCAAGTATCCTTGATCGAGCCGGCCTCCCTGGCCTTCCTCGATGAGCATCCCAACGATTTAGATACTTCTGGGCCGTCCAATGTTCAGATCGGAGCGCAGTATGCTGCCGGTCTGATCAATGATCTGATGACCAGTTCGAGCTGGAAAGATTCCGCGATGATCTTCACCTACGACGAAGCGGGAGGTTTTTATGACCATGTGGCGCCGCAGCCGATGCCGAGTCCCGACGGCATCCAGCCCATGGACCTGCAGGCGGGCGACATTTGCGACGCTGCGGGGCAAATTGGAACCGGGACTTGCGATTTCAACCACACCGGCTATCGCGTGCCGATGATTGTAATTTCGCCGTACGCCAAGAAGAATTATGTTTCTCACACGGTGCGCGACTACACCGCAATTTTGAAGTTGATTGAAACTCGCTTCAGCGTGCCGGCTCTAACGAAGCGCGACGCTGCTCAGGCCAACATGAATGAGTTCTTCGATTTCACCAACGTACCGTGGGCCACTCCTCCTTCGCCGCCAGCTCAGAATACAAGCGGTCAGTGCTCGTTGTCGCCGCCGACTCCGTGATTTTCAGCGCGCACGGGATCGGTCAATGCTACGTCGGAAGTGAGGGCATTGATTCCACAACCGCCGCGCCCGGTGGGATAATGAGTTCCGTGAGAATCCCGCGAGCGTTTGGATTGGCGCTATGCCTGCTCTTTTGTTCCGCTTATTCCTGCTTCGCGACAACGCGGCACTACTACATCGCGGCCGAAGAAGTTAACTGGAATTACGCTCCGAGCGGCCGCAATCTGCTGACCGGAACACCCGTTCCGCAGCCCTGGTCGCTAAAACTGCAGTGGGCAAAGACCCGTTACATCGAATATACGGACGACACGTTTAACACTCAGAAGCCGCAGCCGGAGTGGGTGGGGATTCTTGGCCCGATCATCCGAGCAGAAGTGGGCGACGAGATCGTCGTCGATTTTCTGAATCGCACACATAGTGGCCACGACATCCATCCGCATGGGCTGCGCTACGACAAGAACAATGAGGGCTCGCTTTATTTACCGGTCGCCAAGGGAGCTTTTGTCGCGCCGGGCGCCAGGTATACCTATCACTGGTTTGCGAACGCGGCGAGTGGTCCGGGTCCGGGCCAACCCAGTTCGATAGTGTGGTGGTACCACGCTCACGTCGATGCCGCGGTTGAAATCAACGCCGGGCTGCTGGGACCGATCATCATTACTGCGAAAGGTAAAGCGAATCCAGATGGATCTCCCAAAGATATCAATCGCGAATTTGTCGCAGCCTTCATGATTTTCGATGAAATGGGAGGCAAGCCCGCCGGCCAGTTTTACGCCATCAACGGTTTCATTTTCGGCAATCTTCCCGGCCTGACCATGAAGCAGGGGGATAAGGTGCGCTGGTACTTGCTGGGAATGGGGAATGAGATTGACTTGCACAGCCCCCATTGGCACGGCGAAACCGTGACTGAAGGGCAGCGCCATACAGATGTGATCGAACTTTTGCCCGGCAGCATGGTGACGGTCGATATGCTCGCCGACAATCCGGGGGCATGGATGTTCCACTGCCATGTGGAGGACCACATGGAAGCGGGGATGATGGCAGTGTATATGGTCTACGCTCCGCCAGAGCGCACTTGTCCAATAACTTTCAGCGACGGGGATTTTTGGAAAAATCCCGAGAAGTTTACGCTGACCGTGAAAAATAGCAGCGCCAAGCCCATTGCGAGCGTTGCGCTTACTTCCGAAATGTTCTTGGCACCGATCGACTTACGGCGGCCGTTTAACGCTCAATGGACTGTCGTCCAAACCCATTTTGCCCGGGCAGGAGCAAATCCTCGAGAAACCGGGTATTCGCGCAGCCAGTGCGGAGGCGGTGACGGGTTGGATCTTTTTTCCCAGCTCAGTGAAGTTTGAGGACGGAACAACCTGGCTGCCGCAGAGCGAGGGCGAGTGCTTTCACGTTTTTTGGCGGGATCCGACTCATCCCGACCTGCCGGTCTTACCGCCCCGGCAGATCGAGATGAATCCCGACTAGTTGTTAGGCAAGTATTTCAGCTCAGAAACACTCGAATCTGGGGCTGACCTGTCCCACCATGAGCTGGTTAGTAGTGGACGAATTGCTGAGTACCCAGTGGGCCGCAACTTTTGGGTTTCCACCGGTCGAATTGACGTAGTAGTGCCAGCTCACCCACCCGTAGGTATGCTTGACCCGGTCCACGGGATTCACGTCAGTGTCGACCCCATACTCGAAGACTTCGCGAAATTTGCAGGAGTTAGCGTTTCCACCCACGCTGCAGGTGTAGGTATAGTCCAACGGCATGGTGGTGATGGAAAACGACTTGGGAGGATACGCGCGGTGGTCCGTTATGCTCATGGTGCTGGGAGCCTTCAGCTCCATCAAAGACCAGTCGAGGTTCCGGCTAGAGCCCTGCTGATCCCCATCGACATAGGTGAAATAGGCCGTATTGACAGGCTGAGCGGCGGGAGGATTCCAGAACGAACTATTTTGCCCTCCCGGAACCGCGCAACGCGCTGCCCAACGCATGGAGAAGTCGGACCGGCTGGTTTGGGTGCCGCTATTGAATTTTTTGCAGCTCTTCGGATCGTTCCAGTGGTTCACCCCATCCCAGGTGCCTAGTTCCGTGACCCATTGATAAATGTAACTTGAGTCATACAGGTTGATATCCCACGGATTCCCTTGGGGATTCTTGGTGTAGTAAATTTTCGATTGGGCTTCGTCCCACCGAGTGTAGATGTAGGCCGAAGGCCGGCCGTTGGTGATGCCTTCCATGTGATAATCGGAGGCGAGTCCTGGATCCATCATCATGACGCTCAACACGTCCCAGTATCCGTGCCCCGCGGGGCAGCTAACGGTGGAATGGGCTTGAGCGAAAGCGCTGGGAGCAAGGGGCACAAGCGCAGCAAGAGCCAGCAACCCTGCGATGAGAATGGAATTGACGAACTTGTTTCGAAAACTACGTCGAATGTCTTGCTCGCGATAACCGGCGCAACTTTCGCACACGAGGAGCGCGGAAATTCCCTGAGGGGTTTCCATGTAAAAATCCTTCCCTAAATGTGGTTGGGTCGTGCTACAGCCAAGATAAAACACCGAAAGTCAATACACTAGATTACGGAAGTGCATAAATTTTTTCCTGTAGGCGACTAGACCCAAAATGGGAAATCCACCGCCTTCCGGCGGGGAGCAGAAATACCCGGCCCAGGCTTAATCCCGGCCCATCCTATTTGCAAATTAGTTATCGCTTTACAAATTAGTTATTGCCTACAGACTTCACTGGATTGTGTCCAGTCCTGTCTGTCCCTACGTTTACATAGTGCTAAACCCACGCCCCATCCGTGGAAATCATTCCACCGAAGCGTGAAGAGGCAAGCTGTCGTCGAAGTCGTTCGGCGACCTCTGGCAATCCTGTGGAGAACGCCGGCCACAATGCCATGTGATCGAGGCGTCAAAGCATTGCGTAAATGTTTGACCCGCTAGCCCTATTTTCTTGTGGAAGCACTTTACAGGAGGACGGAGTTGGCGAAATCGGCATCAAAGTATGGGAAGGCTTCCGCTCATGGTCCGCATTCTTCTGGTCGACGACAATCCGGCGGTCCGGCGCTATCTGCGAGCGATTCTTGAACAGCAGGAGACTTGGCAGGTGTGCAGCGAAGCGCGCACCGGCGCCGAGGCCCTCCATCAGGTACTGGAATGCCAGCCCGATCTGATTTTGCTCGACTACCAAATGCCGGACCTGAACGGGGTTGACGTCGCCCGGCAGATTTCCGAACTTTTCCCCAAGATCCCGATCTTGATGGTGACCCTGCACCTATCCAATCAACTTGCGGAAGCGGCGCGCGAGGCAGGTGTCCGTGGAGCGTGCGCCAAACAGGACATTGGTTCGGTGGTCGAAGCGGTCGAGGTTTTATTGCACGATAAAACTTATTTCCCCGTTATTTCCGCCCGTAATACGGCCTAGGGAAACGCGGGTTCTGTGTTCCTTCAACATCCCTATCGGAAATACAGGATTCCCTGTATTGGACCTCATGCTGTAGGAAGTTAGCCTCAGTGGTTACGGGGCCCTCCCCCACGTTGTGGTGTTCAGAATAATATAATGATCTCTGGTCAGGGCTTGTCACAAAGAACGGTAGAATTGTGGCGAATCGTCTGGTCTCCCCAAAGGACTGAATAGAATGACAATTCGCATCTTGCTGGTGGACGACCACCCGATTGTGAGGCAGGGCCTGAAGACGCTTTTGGAGGGACATTCGGGGTGGGAAGTTATTGGAGAGGCATCGGACGGGGCGGAAGCGGTAGAGAAGGCGAAGGATCTAAGCCCTGACGTGATGGTTCTTGACGTAACCATGCCGCGAATGAACGGCCTGGAAGCTTGCCGTTTACTGCGCCAGGAGTGTCCCGGACTTGAGATTCTGTTCGTTACCCAGCACGATTCTCCACAAATGATGCGGGAAGCCCTGGAAGCTGGGGCTCGAGGATATGTGGTAAAGTCCAATGCCGCCCGTGATCTTCTGGCGGCGGTCGATGCGGTAAGCCAGCACCGGGTCTTTACTGCTCTAAATGGCCGGAATGTTGCCGAGTTACGCTAGACGGCGAAAGATCGAACTGCAAAGCACGATCTGAAAAGAGGGGACTATGAAGCTCAGGATCCTGTTAGCTGATGACCATGAAATCGTGCGCCGCGGTTTGCGCGCGCTGCTGGAGAAGCATGAAGGATGGGAAGTTTGCGGCGAGGCCAGCGATGGCCGTGAGGCAGTGGAGAAGGCCTTGCAGCTGAATCCCGACGTCGTCATCGTCGATATTGGAATGCCCAACCTGAATGGCTTGGACACGACGCGTCAACTCCTGCAGCACGATCCTCACTTCAAAGTCATCGTCCTGACGATCACCGATTCCGATCAGGTTATTCGCGAAGCGCTCGATGCCGGAGCTCGCGGTTTCGTTTTGAAGTCGGATGCTGCGCGCGACTTGGTGTCGGCTGTTGAAGCGCTGCAGAACAAGCGCATGTTCTTCACGCCACGAGTGAACGACCTGGTGCTGGCGGGCTTTCTGGAGAAGGGGCAAACCGTTTCCCGAAACGAGGCGCCAAAATTGCCCACTTTGACGGCTCGAGAACGCGAGATCACTCAATTGCTTGCGGAAGGCAACAGTTCGAAGGAAGTGGCATCGCTTCTGAACTTGAGCACCAAGACCGTGGAAACTCACCGCAGCAATATCATGCGAAAACTGAGCTTTCACTCGATTCGCGATTTGGTGGTTTACGCCATCAAGAACAACTTGATCCAGATTGAATTACCCCCGCCGCCGCCGAAAACGCCAACCGGCCCTACCGCCGCGTAAGGTTTTTCAGGTCCGGGTGAGGTCTATTTAACGGCCTCACCCGGGTAGTATCCGCTTCGAGTTCTCACGATCAGGCGCGTCTTCCCCGGTCCTCTTGCTTCCACCCGAATCGCCTGATATCCCGGCTTCGCCGTTCCTGGCTTGAATGCCAGCGTGTACTGGCTGCGAATGTCATGCGCAACCGCGCGCGTGATCGAGTCTACTTCGTCCAGGCTGCGAGGAAAGTACGCTACTCCGCCGGTGCTCGAAGCCAACTCCTGCAGTGCGTCGTGCCCGGCTCGCGTCATTCCGCCATTGCTCAGCCCAATGGCATAGATCGTTGCTCCCTTGTCGGGCTGCAGTTTGCGAATGGCGCTCTGCAGAGTCTCCTGGCTCATGTTGTCTTGCCCGTCAGTAATGACCAGCAGCACTTTCTTGGTGAGGCGCTGATTATCGCGAAGATGCGACGCCGAGGCCACCACAGCATCATAGAGAGCGGTACTCCCTCGGCTGGACACCTGATGCATCGCGGCCTGGAGCAGGTTCACGTCAGAGGTGTAATCCTGATCGAGGAAAGGAGTCTCGTTGAAATTGACCACGAAGACTTCGTCCTGGGGATTGCTGGCGTGAACCAGGTTCAGGACAGCTTGGCTCACCTTTTCCCGCTTGTCACGCATGGATCCTGAATTGTCGATCACAATTCCAAGGGCCACCGGCACGTCTTCCCGGCGGAACGAGGTGATCGGCTCCGGCACATTATTCACGAAAATGGAAAAGGCGCTTTGGTCGAGACCGGTCACCATGTGTCCAGCTTCATCGACCACAGTGGCGTGCAGCACTACCTCTTGAACTTGTTTCTTGAAAACGAATCGGCCAGAATCGTCCGCGCTCTTGTCGGATGTGATCGGAGACTCTTGGCCCGGGGTCGAGTTCGGTTGGCTTGGCGGTTCTTCCACAGTGGAAGGAACGGCGGTCCGAGGTGGTCCATAGTCGGGATCCCACGCAGCCGGCGGTGGCGTTGATGGAGGACTCTGGGCCGGCGGCGTATTCTGCTGCGCAAAGCCAATTGCACACAGGGCTATGGGCAGCCAGGCTGCCTTGATCGTTGAGCGGAGAAAGGTCCTACACACGTGCATGGGTACAAGCCTCCCTACGCGATTTAGATGCCAATCGCGATTGTACCGTTTGGTCTTTGTTCATGTAACCCTCTAAGAAACAACCGGTCCATATGCTGCGTAGTCCTTCAAACGTTACTAAAAACACGGTATTGCCGGAAAAAGCTCCAGATCACACCATAGTTACATGCAAATTTGCAGGTTTTCTAAGTCGGCAAAACTTACACGAGGCCCAGAATTGCCCGGTGATTAAAGCGGCTTAGATGCAATGAAATACACGTTTGGCAAGGTTTGTGCTTTGAGATTAACGCGCTAGCTCGGGACCCACGAAGACGGCTGGGCGTTCGTGCGCCCTGATCTGTCCAAGACGGACACTTCACGAACTCGACTGCTGGGAGGCAGCACATGCTTCGCATCCTGATTGCCGATGATCATGAAGTAGCCCGCCACGGTATTCGCGCGTTGCTCGAAGGTCACCCAGGATGGGACGTCTGCGCTGAGGCGAAAGACGGCCGCGAAGCCGTAGAGTTTGCCAGCACGATGAGTCCCGATCTGATCCTGCTTGACATTGGAATGCCTAATTTGAACGGACTGGAGGCAGCGCGGCAAATTCTCGCGTCCACGCCAGAGACGCCTATTCTGATTTTGACTATGCACGATTCCGAGCAGGTCGTACGCGAGGTGCTGCGGGCGGGAGCGCGCGGCTTTCTACTGAAGTCTGACGCCGGACGCGACCTGGTAGCCGCGGTAGAAGCTTTGCAAATGAAACGAACTTTCTTCACCACGAGGGTCAGCCAGATGGTGTTGGAAGGGTATCTGGATCGCGAGAATCCCGACGGCCACTCTCAAGATTCCAACGAGAAAAAAGAAGACCCCGCGACCGAGGTTCTTACAAGCCGCGAGCGCGAGGTGATTCAGCTACTCGCGGAAGGCAAGACCAGCAAGGAAGTTGCAGTCGCGTTGCGTCTCAGCGTGAAGACCGCGGAGACTCATCGCACCAATCTCATGCGCAAGCTTGGCCTCCATTCGGTCGCCGACCTGACTCGCTACGCAGTGCGCAATGGAATTGTCCAGGTCTTTTGATCGGCAGTATTTGATCGGCAATATCGCGGCATTCTTTCACGGCACTCCAGGAATATCGCCTTAAAGCGTGTAACGGACAGAATTACTTGCTTTACCGGATAGACCCCACCCGGCAATCCTCCATAGTCTCAGGAAGCAACTATCTGAAGCTGTGCGGGGGAGATGCTAACTATGCTCTTCACTATTGCTGCGCTTCTGTTTATTTTGTGGCTGCTCGGAATGGTCAGTTCGTACACGTTGGGCGGATTCATTCATATTTTACTTATCCTGGCGATCATTGCCGTCCTGGTGCGCGTTATTCAAGGCCGCAGCCCGGTCTAAAAGGGTCCAGTTTTTGAGGCCGGGGAGCTGAGCGTTTACTGTTGGGCTTTCCCATTTTTAGAAAACCAACAAACCTTCCCGGCTGTTAATCATCTCAGTTTGCCGGAGCAGCGCACGGAGGGATTGGCACTTAAATTACGAATCGAGGGATTCACTATGAGCCAAGATCCGCTAAACCAGAATACGTGTGAAGTTTGCCAGGAATCGTTCGGCTCGCCCGACGAATTGCAAACCCACCGAGACAGCGCACATGGCCAGAATACGCCCGGCGACCGACAATCAAGTTATGACGTAGAAACTGACAAGTCGAATGAACGAAAAATTGCCTAGGCGAAATTTACCCGGGCATGGACGGAAAGTGTATTAATTCAAATTTTAAAAGGAGATTCCAAATGAACAAGGACCGTGTTGAAGGCAAAGTGAAGGACGTGGCGGGACGCGTCGAACGGCAAGCCGGCGAATGGACGAATGACCCGAATATGCAAGTAAAGGGCGCCGCCAAACAAGCCGAAGGCAAAGTGCAGAATGCCTGGGGTAAGACCAAGGACGCCGCGAAGAAAGCGACGGATGACGCCACAACTTCGAAGCCTCCGCAACGGGCTCCGGAAGATGCCGACGTTGAGGACTCGGATGCTAAGGATGCGCGCCGTCGAGGTTAGCGCGATTCGACGCTAGACAACTAATAGCAGGGTGGCTCGGAAGTGTTCCTTGAGCGCCCTGCTTTCTTCTTTTGAATGCGTTTGAATCCTAATCAGGGCTATCTCCGAACCTAGGTTCCTGCGGGCAGAAAATTTGCTTCAAAATGGGTGCATCCCTGTATTCCGGTCGCGCGAGGCCTGGGCTGTAATGGTTACGCAAGGTTTATCGAAGAATCTTTGCGGAGGGTCGATCATGTTACGAGCTTTTGGCGCGTTTCTGGCGGTCTTCTCGGTACTTAGCTTTGTGGTGCAATTGGAAGCATTGGGGCTCGGCTTCGCGGTGTGTGCTCTCTTCTTTTTCGCGCTCGATCCTGTCTTGGCGCAGTTCGTACCGACTCCTCGTTCCACGAGGATGCGTGGCGAACCGCTTCTGTAGTCTCTGCTAAATTTGGTTCCCAACAGAATTTGGGTTCAGGCGGCGGATGTGCCTAAGCGAGTTTGATCATCCGCTTTTGCCGGATCGTCCAGTCGTAACTCGCAGAGCTGTCCAATCAGATTGCCCGCCCACTCGTAGACGTTGTGCTCGCGAATCGTACGCCGCATGTGTTGCATGCGCGTTTGTTTTTCTTCGGGGTCCATTTCGAGAGCGACACGAATCGCTTCGGCGGTCTGGTCAATGTCATAGGGATTCACCAGCAGCGCGTCGCGTAACTCCCGCGCAGCGCCAGTGAAAATACTCAGGATGAGGACTCCGCTTTCATCGTGCCGCGAAGCCACGAATTCTTTGGCGACCAGGTTCATACCATCGTGCAGCGAGGTTACGAGACATAGATCGGCGTTTTTGAAGTAAGGTTCAATCTCATGGTGACTGTGGGAGCGGTTCAACAAAACGATCGGCCGCCATTTTTCCTTCTGAAAACGCCAGTTGATTCGCCCGGCCTCGGCTTCGACCTCGGCTTCCAGATCGTGATATCGCTTGAGATGGCTGCGACTGGGCGCGCCAATTTGTACGAAGGTGAACTGGCCTTGATAGCGCGGATATTTTTCGAGGAAGCGCTCGATCGCCAGAAACCGCTCGAGAATTCCTTTTGTATAATCGAGCCGGTCGACGCCGATTCCCAGGAAAATTGCTTCGACATCGAGGTTCTTCAATAGTCCTGACCGCCCTTCTGGCGCGGAGTCGACAACCGCAATTTCGCTCACCTCGCTGGCGTCCACGCTGATCGGAAAGGGATGCACCGTGCTGACATGGCCCAGTCGCTGGATCGTGAAATGTTCCCAGTCGATCCTCGATTCCATCACCCGGTCTGCCGTCTCTAAAAAATTAGTGCAGTGGCTTTGAATGTGAAAGCCAATGAGATCGGCGCCCAACAATCCGTCCACCAGCTCGCGCTGCCACGGGCAAATTCCAAAAGCCTCCGGATTCGGCCACGGAATATGCCAGAAGATGGCTACGCGGGCGTCGGGACGCTTTTGCTTGATCATCCTGGGCAGAAGTGCGAAATGGTAATCCTGCACCAGCACCACCGGCTTCTCGGTGTCTTTCATCTCTTCGAGCAAGGCGTCGGCAAACTTGCGATTGACGGCCTGATATTGCTTCCAGTCTTCGGCGCGAAAAATGGGCCGTGTGTGCGCGATATGGCAGAGCGGCCACACTCCTTCGTTGGCGAATCCGTAGTAATAGCCTTCTTCTTCCTCCTTCGTTAGCCAAACGCGACGCAGCGTGTAGTGTGGATCGTCCGGGGGCACGGCGATACGGTCATGCCGGTCCACGGTTTCCCGGTCCGCCGTTCCGCTTCCGTGCGCCACCCAGGTGCCTTCGCAAGCGTTTAAGACGGGTTCGAGCGCTGTGACCAGGCCACTCGCAGGAACTTCAACCTCTACCGACTTGCCGCGGGCCTTGTGGATATAGGGTTCGCGGTTCGAGACCACGAAGAGGCGGCTTCCGCCTAGGCGATTTCGCAGATCCGCCGTCAGTCGTTCTGCCGTCCACTGCGATTGCCCCGCCGCTCGCAACCGGGCTTCCCTCTCCGCAGCGCTGCGCGCGGAATTAAGGCTCTGCGCCAGCGACGCCACTTCGCGCGCCAGCGGCTGGTACAACTTCTCGTCGGGCATTCCGATGCGCGAAGTGGGCATGTGCCCGGTCCGCAGGGCCCGCAGCCAGTGCGCGGTCCGGGCGATGGGCCCTTGAATGCTCCAGCGCACAATCAGCAACGTGATCAGAGCAATCAGGATGACCAGCACCAAGCCGCTTAGAAACGTTTCGCGCCAAATGTGAACGCTTTGGTCGCGAATGTAACCCGCGTCATGAACGACCGCCAAGGCTCCCAAAAATTTGTCCGGGCTGTACAACGGAAGAACGCAGATGTGGACCGGCGAATCCGCTAAGCGTTGGAATGCATCCCCCCCGCTGTTCTCTTTCAGAGATTCAAGAACGACGGGGGGGGGCGGGTCCCCCAGCTTCGGAGCCAGGTCCTTGGTGATTGCAATGACGCGTCCCTGAGGATCGTAGACCGCCATACCCATCAGGTTTTCCCGATTGGCGAAGCGCTGCACCGTCTTCTTGAGCGTCTGGAGAGTGCCTTTCTCCATGTCGTGCTCGACGCTTCCCGCAAGGCTCTCCGCCAGCACTTCGGAGCGCCTTTGCAGTTCCCGCCGCAGACTTCGCTTTGTGGCCCAGACCTCGTAGCCCGACGAGCACAGCGACACCAGCAATACGCCGACGATCAGGGAGATGATGAGCCGAACGCTCAGCAATCGCATACTTTAACCTCAAAGACTCGCTCCCCGACCCCAAAACCTCGGAGATGTTCACGGAACTCATGACCCAGGAAATGTTTCGAGCTTCGTTTCGATGCAATATTCGATCAATCCTATGGCTGCCCTTTTTGGGCAGTTTCGCTTGCACTAACTTCCCCGGCCCGCTCGGGTCACCGCGGTAACCCCAGTCTGACGTACAGAGAACGCTTTATGGACCTGTCAGGATGCTCAGGCGTAAAAAGATTACATAGAGTGTACCTGCTGTAGCTAATGACTGTCGGTCCGCCACTGATTAGGAACCGTGATTGCGCGATGCGGCCCCCATTCTTCTTCGTCTTTCGAGAGGTGTTATGTATCGAATGACCGGATTATTCGCGGGCCTTTTGTTGGCCATCACTCCCTTGGCATTTGCCCAGCAGTCGCAGGAGGCTCCGCAATCCCCCGAGGATGCCTTGGTAGCCCAGCAGTTAGTAGCATGGACGCGATTCCAAAAACCTCAACCCGCGCCGCAGCCGCTGCCGGCTCGCGACACCCCGGTGCCCGAACCAGGCCAACAAGACCAGCAGAGTAAACGGCCGGCGGAACCCCAAGCTCAAGACCAAACTCCTACCACTCAGTCTTTCACCGGAAAGATCGTCAAGAACGGCGATAAATTCGTGCTGAAAGTAGCGAGTAATACTACCTATGAATTACAGGAAGCAGGCGACGTGAGCCGTTACGTCAACCAGTCCGTAAAAGTGGTGGGGAACCTCGAGACCGGCAGCAACACCATTCGCGTGGTGAAAATCGAGTTAGTGTCCTAGCAACTCAGGTTTAAAACTTGAATACATGATTTACCCTAGTGTCCGAAAAGTAAAAACGGAATAGCTTCGACCATCGCCTCGTATTTGTGTCGCAGAAGGAGTCGTAGTCTTGCTCCTTTCTCCGCAATCCCGCCTCTGGAGGTTAAGACATGAGCGCCAACGGAAATGCCGCCTACGCTATGTACCCTCGCAATGTAGCCTTGCCGGAAGTTGTTTCGACGTTGAATCAAGCGGGGTTTGGAAATGAAGACATCTGCATGGTGCTTTCGCCCGCTCACCCGGCTGCATCGGCCGTGGGGGACGCGACTATCGGCGACGTGGCAAAAGAACAAAGTGTCCGCAGCGCCCGCATGATTGGCTGGTTCTCTCAGCTCGGCGCGGTAGTAATTCCGACAGTCGGATTCTTCGTTCGTTCTCAAGCTTTCTTCCAGGCGCTGCTAGGAGAACAGAATTCTCCCTCTCTGTCTCGGGGATCGCGCACTTTGCTTGGTCTCGGCTTCTCGGAAGCTGAAGCCAAGCGACTCGGCCATCAACTGTGCGACGTGGGCGCGCTGGTTTACGTCTCCTGCAAAGAGGGCGCGCAGACCGCCGGCGCCATCGAATTACTTCGCAAGGCGGGAGCCAGAGAAGCCTCCAGTTTGGGGATGGCTCGCGCCGCACATGCTGCGGCTGCCTAGTTTTTCCTTTGCTCCTTTTGCCTGGCTCCGGGAAGTTTCTACTCCATGGTGACCGGCTCAGGATCGCCCCACGGGCTCTACGTCTCTTCTATCACCAACTTAGATTGCACCGGGAAGGACATCCCGTGGCGGCCATCGACTTGCATTCGTTTCGGTTGAGCAACTTTCGGTATCGGTATGGCATCCTTTATGCCAATCTGAAGACAGGGAGAATCCTGAGTTGAGAAGGCACCGTATCTGGATTGAGATCCTACTGCTGGGCAGCGCAATCGCTTGTGCCATCGCGCTTCTATTCGCGACTCTTGGCGCTGCGGCTGGCGCTACAGCCAACCAAGCAGCAGCACGCCAGGAGACTCCATCAACCGGCGGACAAATCTATGAGGGCCTGGTGACCTGCTCCCGGTGTGGAGCGAGGCACTCGCGCGCACTGGGCCAAACCGCTGCCGACTGTTCTCGTCTGTGCGTACGCAGTGGAGCGAGTTTCGCCCTGGTTGACTCCGACTCTACCTATTTACTCGATGGAGATCTGGGCGTTCTGGGAAGGCTGGCGGGCAAGCGGGCTCGCATCACCGGCGAGTTAAACGGAAACACCATCCGGATTTTGTCAGCCGCCGCTCAAAGCTGATCCCCTGCCCCAAAGAGCAGTGACCGTGCTGCTTGCAAATCAGTCACAGCCTGACCCGTCGGTACGGAATTTACCGTATGGTTTTCTCGCCCTGTGGATGGTCTAATTTGGTGTCAAATCCGATACGTTTTTGCCGTCTTTCCTCAGTCCAAGGGTTTAAAAATAAGGTTTAAAAGGCGGGTTTTTATGCCGGAAGCGCAACCGAATTCGGAGATCTCAATCTTGAGGCGGGCGATCGATTTGTGGCCTTACGTATTCATTCTGGTTTCGGTTACGGGCTTGGCCTATATTGCGTTCGGTGCCGCTCGCTAAACCGAACTATTCCGTTGACCCACCGCTAAGTTCCGCATCCGATTTCACCCCCACCTCTAAGGCATAAGCCGGATACTCTTCACAATCACGCCCCGCGCATACTCAGCCTGAAGTGGGCCTGAGCCAGAGAAAATACGTGTAAGCCAAAAATCCACCCTGGAACGGCGCACAGATTTTGACAAACTCGAAAGGCTTGGAGGTCTTGAACACATGTCGTTAAAAAGACTCGCATTACTATCGGTGGTCCTTTGCTGTGGCAGTTGGGCGGTAGCGCAAAGCGGCGCCGGCGGAGCAGCACCTGCAGGAGGAGGAGCGCCTGCGGGAGGTTCGAGCTCGGCGGGACAGAGTTCCCCTGGTTCGCCGGCGACGCCGCCCGCGAGCACCGCAACTCCGCCCGCTGGAAGCGCTACACCGCAAGCCACACCAGGGCAAACTCCTGGTCAAAGCACTCCCGGTTCCAGTTCTCCCGGCGGAACTCCAAACACAACCACGCCCGGGACTTCTCCCAATAGCAACACTCCTGGCAGCACCGCTCAGCCGTCGACTACAAACCCGAATTCATCGCCGAGCAGTTCGCCGTGCGGCACCATGCCAAACTCGGCTAGCGGATCGGCTGGCTCCACGCCAAACACTGGGTCGTCGACTCCAAATCCGGCAACGCCTGGAAGTCAAGGCAACAGTAACTCGTCGCCGGGGACGAACCCCACGCCGGGAACACCGTGCCCACCCTCTGCAGGGGGCAACTCTTCCCCACATTCCTAAGCAGGAACTTTTAAGCCGTTTTCACACTTTTGCGGGCCCAGCATGGGCCCGCTTTTTTGATCACCATTCTCCAAAAAATCGCGCCCTCCGCTGACGGGCTTTGCTGCATCAGATTGCCATGCGTCCGAACTCACTTTCCGCAGAATACAGGCTCCGCGTTCCATCGGAACCCGAACCGTTTCCCGTCAAGGAACCTCCCGACTCGCCGGAGAATCCCGACATGCCCGTGCGCGAACCTGATCCTGATCAACCCTTCCAGATCTGAGGGCTCGCGAATCTCTACAGTGAACGGCGGATTGTTCCGTTCCACGCCCGATTCCATACTTATTGGAATGTTCTTCAATCAAAACCTGGGACGCCCGCTCATCCCGCTCACATCTAAATCATCGAGGAGGAAACCGTGGCTCATTATGGAACTTTGAAAGACCTTCGCGTCGCCGACGCAGCCGACGATATTCGCGGCTCTCATCTGTACGGTTTGAACGACGAAAAGCTGGGTAAGATCGACGATGTCATTTTCGACCATTCCACCGGAAACATCCGCTACGTGGTCGTCGACACAGGCGGCTGGCTATCGACCAAGAAGTTTCTCGTGCCCGCCGAGGGTCTCCGCGCTTCAGCCAAGCATGAGAATGATTTCGAGGCCAATCTCGATAAGCGCCAAGTTGAGAATTTCCCCCCTTACAACGAGTCCGATCTGGAATCGGAAAGCAAGTGGGCTGGCTATGAGGGCCGTTACCGCTCCAAGTGGGTGGCTGATCCGGTGATGCACCGCGCCGAAACCGACCGCAACATCACTCCGACAACTTTACAGGAGACAGGAAATCTGGATTCGGAGGATGCAGCCGCCCGAACTCAGGGACGCGTTCCCGTGTCGCGAAGCACCGCCGCGTCGGGAGCTTCCAGGGCCGATCTTGAGGCAGCTGCATCGCCCACGGATCGCGTGGTGCCTGCGGGAAGCGACTCAGTTGTCATCAGCAATAGCGCGGTAGGAATCGGCGGCCGATGGGATACGTTTCAGAGCCGGCTGCGCGAACGCCGCAAGGAAGCGGTCACGCATTGCAACACCTGCACTGGCGAGTCCGCAGTCAAACGGGGCTCTGAAAGTGTTGACACGCTACGCAAGGCAGTCTAAGAGAGCGCGTTCTTAGAACTTGAAACCACAGAGGCACTCCCATACGGGGTGCCTCAAATTTTTTCTTTAAAGAAATTTTTCTTTAAAGAACGGACCCTTTTCTGGTGGGCGAGGACTACAGAATCCGCATCTGAACTGTACTTATGTTTGCGGGCAATCCAAAACCGGCTCGTTGCCTGGCCTTTTGCGCCATTGCCCTCGCAGTCCTGATCGTGGCAACAATGGCAGTGCTGGCCACGCGGAGGAAGACGCCTCCGATGCGCGTTACCCCGTTGCACCCTTCGACCTTCATCGCAACAATCGGCTAAACCTCAGCGGCTGTGGGAAACCTTCCACAGCTGAGCCAGCGCCCTGGCGGCGTCGGAAAGAGCCTGCTTCTCTGCATTCACCGGCGACCCGGCAACGCTGGTCCCAGCCCGCTGCACGATCGGGGTGCGGTACTGAGAAACCTTGCCGGTCAAGCCTACCTCGTAGATGTCGCGAACCGCGCACTCGAATGCGCGTTTCAGATGCTTAGCGGGGGGGAGAGCCTGCATTGCGCCTTTGTTCGTCATGAGAAGCTCCACTTTCTCGGTTTTAAGAAATCTACGACGAACGCGACTGCTCAACAATACAGCGTTGCACGCAACCACGATGGATGGCTTTCCGTAGCGCGGTTCTAAGGTCATTTAGGGTGATTGATTATCAGTTGCGATAAATGACGGAGCGGAGCACCCCGCACGAACGAACACATTCGACCAACAGGACAATGGCTCTTACCGAAGAGGTTTCAGGCGATAGCTGCGTCGGAGCGGACGCAACTGCGCAGCGCGCGCAGGGCATAAAGCGCGTCGTCCAGCACCACGTCTTCCTCGATGTGATCGCTGGTTGCGCCAAACAATTCTTTGATCCGGGACAGTATGGCTTTTTCCGCCTCATCAATGCGCTCCGGAACTTTATTCCGATCGCTCTCGAAAAGTGCGGCGTGATAAAGGACATGCCAAGCGAGGGAGGGCGCTGAGCAAGACATAACAGTACTCATAATGGTGACACCTTGATGTTGAGTACGGCATTTCCAGGGAGCGGGTCCTGGCGTCCGTCTGAATGTCGGGCCGAGTACGCAATTTAATGTAGGAGGTCAACGGGAAATATCGGGTGAATCCCGTAGTTTCCACAAGCGGAAGGAAAAGCTGTGGAAGGACGCGGGGCTCGTCCTCCCACATGGATGCCTAGGCAGCCCGCCGTGATCGCGACTTCGCTGGCTGACGACTTTCTGTTCCTTCTTCTTCCTCTTGTCCCGCTTCGCCTTCCCCGGCCTGCGAATTGATCTGCTCCGCCAGTTGGCTTAGCTTTTCGTCTGTCTGTTTTTCTTCCTCGAGGGTCTGCTCCAGCAGCGTAACGTGCTCATTTTCGCCCAGCAATTCCGCGAAAGCGCGTACGGTTCCGTACCCGGCAATCTCGTAATGCTCAACCCTCTGGGCTGCTCCAATCAGTGCGGCGTCCATCAACGCGTCCTCGTAATCCTCGGACATCGTCTCAGCGCCTTCTTTAACCAGTCCTTCCATACCCAGACACTTCTTGCCAGTGGCTTTTTCGCCCAGCATTTCGAAGATCTGTTCCAGCCGCGAAACGTGTTCCGAGGTCTGCCGCAGGTGCTCCTCGAATCCCTGCCGCAATTCGGCATTTGACGAAGCCTTTGCCATCTTGGGCAGCGCCTTAACTAACTGGGTCTCGGCGTTGTACAGGTCCTTTAATTCATTGACGTATAGCTCCCGCAATGAGTCCTTCTGCATTATTTTCCTCCTTGGTGATATCCAGCCATGCAGCGGAGTGACATGCACTGGGGTTCTGTTTGAAAACTATGTCTCGCATCCACGTCAATCAATACCCCAGATGCTGTACTGAATTTTGCGCAATTGCTGTAGCGCGGCTTTAGCGAGAAGCGAGAGCCTGTCCGTGCGCTCCAGCGATGTGATCTGCCTTAGGATGATCATCCTTCGGTTCGTCTTTATGGCCGAAATCGAGGCCGAAGCGCGGCGCTTCACGGGTGCCGCTGATCTTGAAGGGAACTTCTGTGCCCGCTCCATGCTTGGCAAAAAAAGGATCGACCGGCTTCAGCAAAATTGACTTCCATCCCGTCGTCATCTGCGACAGTTTCGCGTCCAACCTCAGCAGGCCGTGAAAGTCGAAGGTGTCTCCATCCATGCTGTACTTGCCCGTCACGTCCGCGTGCGTTCCTGGAACCAGAAAATGGAGAGAGGAGAAAGCGAAGATGCCTCGGTCGAGGGTGAACGTGCCCTCCAGGTCTGACGTCACAGTCGGCTCGACCTGGCTCTGCGCGCCGCCGTGTTTGCCCTGACTCAGCAGGCTCAAAGAATCGATCTTCCCTTGCACCTTTTCGTTGTTGAAATGCGCCGCCGGAATGTGAAACGTTCCCTCCAGATAGAGACGATTTGCCAAATCTTCCGGACCAGGACGAAGGCTCAGATTGGTATTCATGGCAACCATCCCCGTCATGACGGGAGGTTCGGTCTTGATTCCGAGAAGCAACAAATCTTCGATGTGAGCGTGGCCCAGCACAACCTTCAACTCAATGTCGTGGCCATGCGGCGTCTGCACACGCACGATCTTGCCGCTGGCAGTAAAGGTGGAATGCAGTACTCTCGCCTTCACGGGATCGAGGTAGGTGTCGCCGTCCGTGCCGTCGACGATGGCATGGAACTCAGTATGCAGCGGCACTGGATGACCGCTTATGGCGATTTGGAAGTCGGGCGTATCGGTCTGCCCTTCGACTTCAATGCGACCCAGAGTTCCGCCATATTTTCCAGTGGATGACAGAATTCCTTTGATCCCACGCAACGTCCCCAGATCCGCATTGGTGAACGAATAGTCTCCCATCACCGCGGTGTCGCGAGGCTTCTTTTCATTCAGAGGCCCAAACTGGCCGCTTGATTGGATATTGCCTACTGGCTTTGGGTTAACCAAGGTTGCATCGAACCGCAAAGGAAGTCCCGGCCCAAGTTCTTTCATCAGCAAATTGCTGATATCGAACTCCAGCGGCCGTTTATCCGCCCTCGGAGTATTAATGACCAGCTTAGTATTCGTGCATAAAAAACGGTCGACCGCGATGCTCATTCCTCGCTCCCGCTGCCGCAGATCGCGTATCTCTTTGCGGTCGTTGGTCGGTGGAATGTTTACAGTCAGGCCGTCAACGTAGACGATGTCCACGTGCATGGGCTCTCGAAACAGGCTGCGCAGCGCAGTCTGGAAGCGGAATTCGCCGATCTCCAGCAATGGCTGGACCCCGGGTTCCCAGCGATTCGGGTCGGTCGTGCCATAAATCCGCAGCCCTTTACCCTGAACGTGGACGCCGTCCGCGATCCATACGTGAAGTTCGGAGAGCTCAACCCGGCTGTTGAACCGGGCCGATAATGTTTCGATTACGCGAGTGCGCAGGATGGGCTCTGCGCGCGTAATCACAGTCCGAATGCTCACACCGATGGCCACTAGAAGAATGAAGACGACTGCGAGAATCCAGCGCCACTTGCGGGAACCCCGGGGAACGGCTACGGATTCGGGCTGCGACGATTGCACACTACCCCCAAAATATTTTGGCCTTTAATTGCGGAGAAATGGAATCGGGGGTTTCCTGCAGTTGCTCTCACAAAATGTTAGCTAATCCTCACTCAACCCTGCGGCACTTGCGCCAGATTCACGACACTCCAAAGCACGTAGGCCGCCAGCATTCCCATCACGCACGCCATGACCAGCGGCCGGTAGCGCGTTTCGAGTAGGTCCGCCAGCACTCCCGACACAAAGATGAACAGAAATGGAGCCGCGGCCAGCAAAAATCCAGCGGCGGCGACGTGGGGATGCGCCATGCCGAGAACCAGAAACAGCACACCCACCAGCAGCGGCGCGGTATTGCCAAAGTAACGAGTTCGCGGCCACGCAGCATAAGTCACCACAGCAACTGGAAGTCCCAGGGCCAGCGCCGGGCACGCGCGTCCAATTTGTACTGCCACCTGTTTGTAGACTCCAGGGACCGTAAAGCCGCGCCACGTTGCTCCCCAGAAGGCAGCTCGGCGCATGCTGTCCGCGAACGCGTGCGGATGGAAGAAATAAATGGCGAACAAAAGAATCACTCCTACGGCGCAGGCAGCCACCCAAATCACCAATCCGGCCTGTCTTCGCACTGGAGCCACATAAAGTAGAAAGCCCAGCGCCATCGGAACCAGCACGATGAGCGAGAATTGTGATCCCACGGCGATAGCCAGCGAGATGCCGAGCAACACAATCCGTCGCCAATTCCATAAAATCACTTCCCGCGGGGCATAGAGCGTGTGCGCCACCGCGATGGCGGTAAAGATTGCCCCAAACGCTCCCCAAGCCACCACAATCTCCGGATCGGTGTGCCAGACGGCGCTTGCCTGCAGCAGAGAAGGCGAGAAACAGTAGAAGGTCAAGGCGATGAATCCACCGGCATTTCCGCAAAGCCGACGCGCTACGTACCACAATGATGCGCCCAAAAAAACGCCGCACGCCAGAAAAGGAAGTCGCGGCAGCCAGCGCCAGTAAACTGCGGAATCGCTACCAAAATCCTTTGGCCACGCAAACAGCGGCGCCGCCGAAGCCAGGTAGAGCAGTGGCGAATGCTCGGTATCGAATCCGCTGTCGTCCTTGCGAAACGGATCGAGCGAAACTCCGGCCGGATCCGTCAGGGGCGCGCCGGCAATCCCTCGGCCGTGCCACTGCTTCCATCCCTCGCCGATACGCATCGCCTCGGCCCCATCGGGTTCGCCGCCGGTTCGCGTCTCCGCATGGACCAACCACGCGGCTTGCGCCAAAAAGCAAAGCAGCAGCATCCCCGCCAGAAACTGCGGACGTCCGAAGCGTTCGCGCGTGAAATATGGCCGCATAAGGTCGAGCCGAGTGTTTTACCATGTCGGAGGCCGTTTGCGGCGAAAGTTTGCGGCGAACGATGCCGACGCGTTGCCCAATGAGTGAACTTGGCACAAACCCGGAAAGCACCTCGGCTCCAAATCCCGCAGTGCCCTCAGTTCCCGAATTCGCCGTTGCGACCCAGCCTTCCTATACCAACACTTTATTTGTGGGTCCCGACGGCCTGCGCCCCGGTTGGGGACTCGTCTTCTACCTGGCCACGTACTATCTACTGCAGCAATACGTGGTGGACCTGGCCTGGTCGCACAATCTCGGCGCGAGCGGCCTTTGGTCGATGATGCTGGAAGAATTCGGAGACCTGCTCATCGCAATCGTTCCAGCGATGGTACTGGCCCGAGTGGAGCGCCGTCCTTGGAAAGTTTACGGACTCCCGTTCAAACAAGCTGTTCGGACGAGGATTCTGGATCGGCACTGCCTGGGGCTTCGCCGGAATCTCCCTGTTGATGTTCGCGCTCTACGGAGTGCATGCTTTCACGTTCGGTCCCATCTTGCTGCATGGACCGCGACTGGTGCGTTTCGCGGCGTTCTGGGCGGTAATGTTTCTTCTGGTAGGCCTGTTCGAAGAATTTCTCCTGCGCGGCTACACCCAGTTCACTCTGGCTCGCGCCATCGGCTTCTGGCCTGCGGCCATTGTCCTGTCGTGCATGTTCGGACTGATTCATCTGCGCAACGAGGGCGAGCACTGGAACGGCCTGCTGGCTGCGGCATTCATTGGATTTTTCTTTTGCCTCACTCTGCGGCGCACCGGTAACCTTTGGTTTGCCGTCGGCTTTCATGCTACGTGGGATTGGGGCGAGACTTTCTTCTATTCTGTGCCGGACAGCGGCATGGTCGCGCCCGGCCACTTGCTTCATTCGTCTATGCACGGCGCCCCCTGGCTCAGCGGAGGGTCCGTAGGCCCAGAAGGCAGCGTACTTTGCTTTGTGGTGATCGCCCTGCTATGGTTCGCGTTCGACCGCGTGTATCCGCAAGTAAAGTGGACCTTGGAACCGCCGCCTCTCGAAGTGAAGTCTTGATTTAAGATTTCAGTTTGGGAGTCTCGGCTTCACGAGTGCTGAGTGAGAAATCAGCTTGCTTCCGCACGCCATATACTGACGTTATGACCCCAGAAGCCGATCTGCTGACTCCGTTACGGCGCTACTGGGGATACGATTCGTTTCGCCCGTTGCAGGAACGCATCGTGCGCAGCCTGCTGGCCGAACACGACACCTGCGTAGTCATGCCAACGGGCGGCGGCAAATCGCTGTGCTATCAATTACCCGCAGTCATCTCCGAACGGACAACCATAGTAATTTCTCCGCTAATTGCGTTGATGCAGGATCAAGCCGCGCAACTTGCCCAGATGGGTATTCCGGCGGCCGTTCTCAACAGCTCGAAGAGCAACGAGGAACAGAGTCGCACCATACAGCAGGCGCGCGACGGCGCGTTTCGGCTGTTGTATCTGTCGCCCGAGCGCCTGCAGCGCGCCGATACGTTGGCATGGCTCCAGCAGGTTCCAATTTCATTTTTCGCGATCGATGAGGCTCACTGCATTTCCGAGTGGGGACACGAGTTCCGTCCGGAATACCGGCAGTTGAGCCGGCTGCGGGGAAAGTTTCCCGATCGGCCGATCGCGGCGTTCACCGCGAGCGCGACTCAACATGTGCGTCACGACATTCTCACGCAGCTCGAATTGCGCAATCCCGACAAATATATTGCCAGCTTTCATCGCCCTAACCTGCGCTATCTGGTGCGCCAATGTGACAGCGTGGAGCACAGCGCGCTGCTGCTCGCCGCGGTGCGTAATTACGACGAAGGCAACGTAATCGTCTACTCCCCGACCATCAGCAAGGTCGAAGAGACTGTCGACTTTCTCGGCAATCAGGGAATCGCCGCAGTGGGCTATCACGCGAAGATGGACAGCAGCGAGCGGCGTCGCAACCAGGAGCGTTGGATGTCGGATGAAGTGCGCGTGCTAGTGGGTACCATCGCTTTCGGGCTGGGAATTAACAAGGCGACAGTGCGGGCCGTCATTCATCTGGCCTTGCCCAAATCGGTGGAGCAGTTTTATCAGGAGGCCGGGCGCGCGGGTCGCGACGGAAATCCCGCCGACTGCATTCTGCTCTGGCGCAAGCAGGACGCGGGATTGCTCGCATATTTTGCCAATCAGATTCTGGATGCGACCGAGCGTGAACGCGCCTGGCAGAGATATAACGTGATTCGTGCGTTCGTGGAATCCGGCCGCTGCCGCCACCGGCAGATTTGCGCACACTTTGGCGAAACTCCGAAGTGGACTTCTTGCGGAGGCTGCGACGTTTGCTGTGCCGTCCCAGCTTGGCTGACAAAATCGACCACTCCTTCAGTAACGCGCCGTACCGCCGTCAGTTCCGCGTCGAGCGGCGCGAAGGTGTCGAGTGCTGGGCCTCCGGCAGATCAGGCGTTACGCGACTATTTGCGCGAGTGGCGTCGAAGCACTGCGAAGGAACAAGGTGTGGCCGCATTCGTCGTGCTGCACGATAGCTCGCTCGATGAAATTTGCCGGATGCAGCCGCGCTCTATCTACGACCTCCTCCGCATCACCGGCATCGGTGAACGGAAGGCCCAGTTGTACGGGAAGTCGATTCTGGTAGCGCTGCAGCAATATCGCGAAGGCGCGCGCGCCAGTTCCGCTCCGGAGAAGAAGACGGCTCCCGCCCTGGAAACTTTACAACTCCTAGCCGAAGGAAAAACTTTCGAAGATATTGCGAAGATTCGAGGACGGCAGATCGCGACCGTGGTGAATGCTGTCGCCACCCTGGTCGAGAAGGGGGAATTGCAGTTCCGTACAGAGTGGATCGATCGCAACAAACTGGCGGTGATTGAAGCCGCGTGCGGGCGCCATGATGTTGCATCATTAGTACGGTTGCGAACACTAAAGGACGCCCTGCCTCCGGAGATAACCTACGATGAAATACGTCTGGTTGTGGCAAAGCTGCGACACCAAGGCAGCCGCAAGACTTCTCCAGCCACTCCATAAAGGCTTATTTGTCCCTTATTTAGACCCCTTGCGCCACCCCACCGGACATAGGTGTACAATCCTGTAGGGCTCTATTTCCAGCCAAGCCTTTTCAGGCCCATACGTAGAAGTGCCAGTCCTTGGCATCGCCCGTGACCCTTCCGTGCGGTGGCGTACTCACGCTCTCTGGAGGGGAGCAATCATGCGAATTCTTCTTTATAACCCCGACAATGGGGTCACCCGCAATTTCATGCCGCACCTCTGGATGTTTTTGCTGCAGTCCTTAACCCCTCCGGGGCATGAAGTACTCCTGATCGATGGCAATGCCAAGCCAATGAATGAGGCTCAGATCGCGCAGTATGTGCGCGACGAAAAGATCGACCTGGTCGGCATCGGCGCCATGACTCGCATGATCGCGAAGGCCTACCGCATCGCCGACGCGATCCGCGCCACCGGTGTGAAAGTCGTGATGGGCGGACCCCACGTCACCGAATTGGCCGACGAAGCCCTGGGGCGCGATGGCGGACCTCGTCATGCCGACGCAGTAGCGTTGGGCGAAGCAGATGAGACCTGGCCGCAAATGGTGAACGATGCGGCGCGCGGCGAACTGAAAGAAATTTATTCGCCGGTAGATGAGACTGGAAAAGAACGCAAGCCATCGCTGAAAGAATATCCGGTGATTCCCTGGCAGTCGATCGATCTCGAGCAGTTCAACCTGGTCCCCAAAGTCGCGACTTCGATGCTGCAAAAAGTCGGCGAGGGCTGGGGGACGTTTCGCATCATTCCCGTCGAATCGGGCAGAGGTTGTCCTTACGGTTGCGAGTTCTGCACTGTAACTGGATTCTTCGGCGACTCCATCCGCTTTCGCACCAACGAAAGCGTCGTCAACGAACTGTTGCTTTTGAAAGCGCGCGCCCGCAAAGAAAAAGGGCAGATGGCGGTCTTCTTCATCGACGACAATTTCGCCATTAACGTCAAGCGCACCAAGTCGCTGCTGCGCGACATTATCGCCGCGGGCGCACAGGTGCATTGGGTGGCGCAGATCAGCGCCAACCTGCTGCGCGATGAGGAACTGGTCGACCTGATTGCGGCCTCCGGCGGCAAGTGGGTGTTCATCGGCATGGAATCGATCGACCCGGCCAACTTGAAAGATGTGAATAAAGGATTCAACAAGCCAGGAGAATATGCCGCAGGTGCTTGAACGACTGGCGAAGCGCAACGTCTACGCAATTACGTCTTTCATTTTTGGCATGGACAACGACACCACTGGCGTCGCCGAGCGCACGCTGTCGCAAGTGCGCACCTGGCCGCCGGGCCTGCCCGATCTTTGGATTGCTGACTCCATTGCCCGCCACTCCGCTCTATAAGCGTCTGGAAGTTGCGGGCCGGCTGACGCGACCAAAGCATTGGCAGGAATTTATTCCCTTCGCCATGGCACACACTCCCCTGAAGATGAGCATCGACGAAGCTCACGCGGAAGTGAATTACGGATGGGCTCACGCTTACAGTCCAGAGGCTTTGGCTGGAGCGGTCGATTCGTTGGACGATCAGCCGCTAGGGTATCGCATCAACATCTTCCTGGCGCGGCTTTGTTTCCGTGGGATTTATTTCCCCATGATGGGGAAGCTGGCGTGGGTGAAAGTGGTCGCGCAGAACCGGCACACCATTTTCAAGCTGGTGAAAGAAGCTGTGTTCGGGCGTAGAGTGCGAAGGCCGCGGAATCCGGAGAGCGAGAGTCCCCTCAATGAGGGGTCTGCGGCGGAAACGCACGTGTCCGCGTAGTGGGGCTGTACGTACGATGAGGCTCTGATTTCCTTGAGCATCGCAGGCGTGGCGGGTTAGACCTCTGCTACCTGTTTCGCGGCGTCGCCTCCGGAGCGGACGCAGTCTGGGACGCCGATGCCGCGATAGGCATTCCCCGCCAGTGCGAGGCCAGGCAACCGCTTCCGCAGTCGTTCGATTCGATCGAGACGCTCAAGATGTCCCACGCCGTATTGCGCCATAGCCGACTTCCACTTGTAGACGCGGTCGAAGAGCGGTTCCGCGCGCAGGTCGAGAATTTGCTGCAATTCGTTACGCACAATTTCCACAATTTGCTCGTCGGTCAGCTGCCAAACATCTTCAGCATTCTTGGCCGCGAAAAAGCATCGCAGCAGCGCGCGATCTTCAGGAGCGCGATGCGGAAATTTGTTGTGAACGAAAGTTGCCGCCAGCAGTTTCTTTCCTTCATTACGCGGCACCAGGAATCCAAAACCGGGCGGCAGCGATTCGCGCACTCCGCGGTCGTAGCCCAGTCCCACCGTGATCGAAGAACTGTAACGGATCCCTGCAAGCTCAGCGGAAAGCTCGGGGCTGGCCATGCGCAGCACCTGCGCCGCAGCGGGCGCTGGCAGCGCGACAATGACGCGATCGAACTGATCGGACTGCATCCCCGCCGAGACGACCCATCCTTCGCTCCCGCCTTCGGCTTGGACGGCCTGCACGGGAGCATTCGTCAACAAAGATGCCGGGGCAAGGCGCGCGACCACCGCTTCGGCCAGATGCTGCATGCCATCCTTGAGAGAAGTGAAAAGCGGAGGCGCGGGCTTGCGCGGGCCGGCCGCCATTTTCTTGCGCGCCGCCAGCATGGCGCGGCCAAGACTGCCGTGCGTGCGTTCCATCTCGGCGAATCGCGGCAGCACGGCGCGAACGCTCAGGCTGGAAGCCTCTCCGCCGTACACGCCGGAAAGCAACGGGTCGGCGAGTCGATCGACCATCTCCGCCCCGTAGTGGCGCTCCACAAAGGCCGCAACGGATTCGTCATGATCGACCGCACGCGGGGGATGAAACAACTCCTTCGTCATGCGCAGTTTTGCCTTCCACGAAAAAAGTGGCGAAAGTCCAGTCGGCAGAATTTTCGTCGGAATCATAAACATCAGCCCGTCGGGCATTTCGACGAGCCGTCCGTTGTGCAGAATGTAGGTCTTGCGGCCGGCATCGTTCGAGCCAATAAGTTGATCTTCCAGCCCGAGTTCGCGGCAGAGATCCGTGGCCCACGGTTTTTCAGTAATGAAAGAATCGGGACCGGCCTCCACGAGGCATCCATCAACCTTTTCCGTGCGCAGAACGCCACCCAGACGCGGCGAAGCTTCGTAGAGAACATACTCAAGATCGGAACCGGCACGACGAAGCTCTTCCAGCGCGAAGGCAGCAGCGAGGCCAGAGATGCCTCCGCCGAGGACGGCAATGCGTTTCATGAACTGCGGCTTCCCGGCTCCGACTTTCGGCTTCCCGAAGAACGAGAGTCCGACGCCGAATACTCTTGCACAAAACGAGCCAGATCCTTCACATTGTCGACCGGCGTTTCCGGCAGGATGCCGTGACCTAAATTAAAAATGTGGCCGGGGTGCCCAGCGGCGCGGCGAAGAATATCCTCCGCGCGTGGCTTCAACTCTTTCCAGTCGGCGAACAGCAACACGGGGTCGAGATTGCCCTGCACCGCGGGCCCATGGTCGAGGCGCGCCCAGCCTTCGTCCAGCGGAATGCGCCAGTCGAGTCCAATCACGTCCGCTCCGGTCTCTTTCATCGCGGGAAGAAGCGTAGCACTGTCGGTGCCAAAATAAATGATGGGCGCCCCGGTTTTCTGCAACTGCTTCACCATGCCGGTGACGTGAGGAAGCACGTAGCGGCGATAGTCTTCGACGCTCAGGCATCCCACCCAGCTGTCGAAAATCTGAATCACATCGGCGCCAGCCCTCACCTGGTCCGCGGCGTAAGACGAGGTGACCGCGACCAGCTTGCGCATCAGCACGTCCCACTCGGCCGGAGAGTTGTACATCATTTTTTTGGCGTGGACATAGTTGCGCGAGCCTCCGCCTTCGATCATGTAACTGGCCAGGGTGAAGGGTGCGCCGCAAAATCCGATCACCGGAACACGTTCGCCGAAGTGCTTTGCCACCAGGCTCACTGCCTCGGAAACATAGCCAAGTTCGGCAGCGCGGTCGGTCCGCAGGTTCGCGATGTCTTCCTTGCTTCGCACCGGCTTCTCGATCACTGGACCTTCGCCCGCGGAAAAATGAAAAGGCAGTCCCATAACTTCGAGTGGCAAAAGCAGATCGGCGAAAATGATGGCAGCGTCGATACCGAGAATCTCCGCGGCGGTAATCGTGACCTCGGCGGCCAGTGCCGGCTTCTTGCAGATTTCCAGGAGCGAGTGCTGCTTGCGGACCGCCCGGTACTCGGGCATGTAGCGCCCGGCTTGACGCATGAACCAAACAGGAGTGCGGTCAACGGGCTGGGACTTGCAAGCGCGAACGAACCTGGAATTAGGGGCAGACATGAGAAGTGATGAATTTAGCATTTTTTCCAAACCCGTGCCGTGATCGCGGGACTAGCACTCGACGGTCCCAAACTTTTCCCCGAAACAACAACGCCGTAAAGACCCTCAGCTACCCCAGGAAGCGTTGAACGGCCGAGTTCGCTGAGAAATGCCGCCGAGATGCGCCGAGAAGAGCAACATCGGCACCTTTCTCCGCGTCCTCTGCAGCGGTTCTTCATTTTCCCGCCTTTCTCCGCGTTCTCTGCGGCCGTTCTCTGCGTTCTCTGCGGTTTAAGGCTTTTCCCCGAGACCGGTACGCGAACCTTCTTTATTGTGCGAGACTGATAAGAAATGACAGGTTTGGGCCGTAAAGTCGCAGGCTCCGCGTTGGCGAGAATACTCGGGATTTTGTTCGCTGGAATCGGGTTCCTTTCTGCCGCGGGCTGGCAGTTGCCCCGCGCTGGATCACAGGCGAGCGGCACTCACTCCAACCTTCTTTAGGGACGTGTCTGCCGATTCTGCAGGATCATTGCCAGAGTTGCCATCGTCCCGGCGAAGTTGCGCCCATGCCGCTCGTGACCTATGAACAGACGCGTCCGTGGGCGCGGTCGATGGCGCATGCGGTCGAAATGAAGATGATGCCGCCGTGGTTTGCCGATCCCCGATACGGACATTTTGCCAACGATGTTTCGCTGACCCCGCAGCAGATCGCAACGATCTCTGCCTGGGCAGAAGCAAACGCGCCCGCGGGCGACGTACACGACGCGCCTCCGCCACGCAAGTGGGCTAGCGGATGGAACATTCCCCAACCCGATTTGGTTGTCACGATGCCCAAGGCCGTGCCGATTCCAGCGCAAGGGGAAATCGAGTACACCTACGAAATCGTGCCGACGCATTTCACGGAAGATCGCTGGGTACAGATGTCGGAATTTCGGCCGGGGAGTCCCGCGCACGTGCATCACGCAGTGGTCTATATTCGTCCGCCAGATTCGCAGTGGCTTCGGCACGCGCCTGTGGGCGAGCCGTTCACAGCGTCGACGATGAGCGATCCGCTGGAGCGGCGCGAGGCGCACGAGACCACCAGCGATCTCCTGCTGGTGTACGCGCCCGGCAGTTCGCCCGATCAGTGGCCCGACGGCATGGCGAAATTCGTTCCGGCTGGATCGGACCTGGTGTTTCAGATGCACTACACCACCAACGGCTCGGCGGATCAGGATCAAACCAGCATTGGAATGGTATTTGCCAAGACGCCGCCGCAGCAGAGAGTAATCACTCTGCAGCTGAACAATCACGCGCTGATTATTCCGCCGGGTGCAGACGATTTTCGCGTCGAAGTGCAGGGCACCCTGCCCAACGATGCGACGCTTCTGAGCCTGTTCCCGCACATGCATCTGCGCGGCAAGCGGTTCGAGTACGACATTGTGCACGACGATGGCAGCGTGGAAGTATTGTTGCGGGTAAATTATCACTTCCATTGGCAGCTGAGTTACCGGCTCGCCGAACCCCGGCCGCTAAAGGCCGGAACGCGGTTGCGGGCCATTGCATGGTATGACAATTCGAAAAACAATCCGCACAATCCCGACCCGACGAAGACGGTGACGTGGGGCGATCAAACCTCCGACGAAATGATGGTCGGCTTCTTTGACGTCGCGGTGCCGGCTGGGATGGACAAGTGGAAGTTCTTCGTGCGCCAAGGAGCGAAGCCCGATGCCCAACGACATTGACCGGGGCCTGTTCGCTTGCCCGCGCGGGTTGTCCTCTGTAACACTTGATCAGGTTCACGCCCATTGAGCGCTATTTCCGCACCCACAATTTCTGACGAAGCGAGTCGTGTGCCGCCGCGGCTGCGGGCCGCGTCCTATTGGGCGCTGGCCGCAGTGTTTGTCGCGGTGTATTTCGGGTCGATGTTCTCGCCCGCCTTGCTCGATGACGCCGACAGCACTCACGCCGAGGCCGCACGCGAGATGCTCGTGACCGGCGACTACGTCACGTTGCACGTGAACGGAGTGCGTTATCTGGAAAAGGCTCCGCTGCCTTATTGGCTGACGGCGTTCTCTTATCGACTTTTTGGAGTAAACGAATTTGCGGCACGTCTGCCCATGGCGCTCTCAGTGCTGCTCTTAGGAGTGCTAGCGTTGTCTTGGGGACGCCGCGCCTTCGGTGAGCGCGCCGGAATCTACGCTGCATTATTCGTGTACACCAGCGCCGGCGTCTTCTTATTTACCCGCGTCATGATTCCAGACGTGCTGTTGAGCCTGCTCATCGCCGCCTCCCTGTATTTCTTTTTGATCGCTCTTGAAGCTGACGGCAAGGCCTGGCATTGGTACGCGGGGTACGCGTGCATGGCGCTGGGCGTGCTCACCAAGGGCTTGATCGCGCTGGCGTTTCCGGGCGGCGCAGCCGTCCTGTATCTTACGCTGACCGGGGAATGGCGACGCTGGCGCGAATTTCGGATCGTCTCGGGACTGGCGCTATTTCTGCTGATCGCCGCGCCGTGGCACATTCTGGCGGGATTGCGCAACACCGGCGGTCAGGGCGGACACGGATTTTTCTGGTTTTATTTCGTCAACGAACACTTCCTGCGTTTCCTCGGCAAGCGCTATCCGCGCGACTACAACAAGCTGCCGTGGGCTCTCTATTGGTCGCTGCATCTGGTGTGGCTGTTTCCGTGGAGTTTTTATCTGCCCGCGGCAATCCGAACCGTCATTGACGAGCGCAAGAATCCCCGCCGCAGCGATTTTGCCGCTCGCACTCGCTTGCTGTGCTGGATCCTCGCCGGAGTGGTTCTCATCTTCTTCGCCATCTCGACCAACCAGGAGTACTACACCTTCCCGGCATACTTCCCGCTGCTAATGCTGCTGGCGGATGGAATCGCGCGCTCCGAAGCCAGCGATTGCGACGCTGGAGTGCGAAAAGGCGGGCTCAGAATTTCGGCCGCAGCATTAGCAGTTGTGGGATTGGCCGCGAGCGCAACTTTGCTGACCGTGCTCTGGCAGTCGCGCCATCTGCCCTTTGAGCCGGACATCGGAACCGTGCTGGCCAAGCACAACATGGATACCGACACGCTCTCGACGTCGCACATGCTGGATTTGAGTTACGCATCGTTTGCCGCGCTGCGCCTTCCCGCCGCGCTTGCGGCCTTCGCGTTGATGGTGGCGCCGCTGCTGTCATTTCTTCTGCGCCTCAGGCGGCGACACTACGCCGCAACCTGGGCGCTGGCCGCAGGGATGGCGGTTTTTCTGGTCGCTGCTCACATTGCTCTCGGACGATTCGGACCGTATTTATCCTCGAAGGATCTGGCGCGAGAGATCGCCGCGCGCGAGCGCCCCGGCGATCGCGTGATGATCTATGGCGATCAGGCCTTTGGCTCGTCACTTCTTTTCTACTTGCAGCGGCCGATTGATTTGGTGGAGGGACGAACCACTTCCATGTGGTTCGGCTCTACTTTCCCGGATGCTCCTCACATTTACTTGAACGACGCGGATTTGCAGCAGGATTGGACCGAGCCGGAGCGCGTATTCCTGTTTGTGCCGCCACAACTGAAGGCGAAGGTGGATGCGTTATTGCCCGGCAGGTTCGTGGTAGCTGAAATTTCGGGAAAATATGTTTACAGCAATCGGCCCTGAACTCTATTTCCGCGACGCTGTTACACTTTTCCTGCCACCGAGATCTTAAACCGGCGAGAGCGCCAAGACGAGATCGCTAAGATCGCGAACAGATCTGAATATTTACATTCGAAGGAAGGAAATTAACGAAACTGATGAACGCAAAGCGCATGGAAATTCTGGCGATCGTGGCCTTCGTCGTGGCCTGCGGATTCGTGAGTATCGGAGCGACGGTTCAATCGGGCGCGGCGCCGCATTCGCCGGTTCCGGCTCAGACCCCAACTTCATCCGCTCCGAAAAAGGCCGAAGAACAGTTCAAGAACATCAAAGTTCTGAAGGGAATTCCCGCGGACCAGATCTTTCCCACCATGCAGTTCATTACAGCTTCGCTGGGCGTGGAATGCGAGTTCTGCCACGTGCAGAATGCTTTTGAAAAGGACGACAAGAAGAACAAGCAAACCGCGCGCAAAATGATGGAAATGATGTTTGCCATCAACCAGGACAACTTCGAGGGTCATCGTGCCGTGACCTGCTATTCCTGCCATCGCGGCAACGTCAAGCCCCAGGCGATTCCCGCGGTGATGACCGCGGAAACCAGGACCGAGGTAACCAAGACCGAGGCAGCCAAGGAAGACAAGCCAAGAGAAACCCCTGATGCCACGGCCCCGGGCGCAGGTGAAAATTCCGGGCCCTCGGCAGACCAACTGCTCGACAAATATGTGCAGGCAGCGGGAGGAGCAGCAGCCGTCGATAAAGTTACGAGCCGTGTTATGAAGGGGACGATTGACTTCGGCGGGAAATCCTTGCCCATCGATATCTACGCCAAAGAACCGGACAAGCGCATTTCCTTCACTCACATGCCAGAGGGAGACAGCGTCACCGCATTCAATGGGCAGGAAGGTTGGTTGGGCACGCCCGGCCGTCCTCTGCGCGAAATGCACGGCAGCGACCTCGATGGCGCTTCAATCGACGCCGACCTGCATCTGGCGACGCATTTGAAGGCGATGTTTACCGAGACCCATGTGGAAGGCCAGGAGAAAGTCGGCGACCGTGATACGTATGTGCTGGTAGGCCGACGCGAACCCAAGCCTCCGATTCGCTTATATTTTGACCAGCAATCAGGGCTGCTGCTGCGTCTGGTGCGCTACGGCGAAACCGCTCTGGGATGGATGCCAACGCAGATCGACTACGCCGATTATCGCGACACCAACGGAGTAAAAATTCCTTATCGCTGGACGCTGGCACGACCGAGCGGGCGTTTCACAATTCAAGTGACCGATGTGAAGCAAAATGTTGCGGTGGATGACGCGAAGTTTACTAAGCCTCCGGCGGAGCCGCAGAAAGCACCGGGCAAATGACCATCCACCGGCGGCGCGCGGGCTGTGCGCCCCGCGCCGCCGAATATGGATCGGTTTTCCGAATCCGATTAGGCGCCCTGAGTCGGAGCTCGTCCGTGCCCTTGCCCTGCGTTGGTGACGACCGGGTCGGCCTCGATTTTGACTTCGACCTCGGCCCCTTCTTTCAGCTTAACCCTCTTCCCGTGAGCATCGGTAAGGCTGTTGGGAACGCGAATTTCTCGATAAAGGTGATCAGCTCCTTCCACCGCGATCTGCGCTTTTTCGGGTTCGCCCGAACCGGGATGAGGCTGAATTACCTTTTCCACTTTTCCTGGGAGCGTTGCACTTGCCTTCGACGTTTGAGTAGACACAACTGCGGCCCTCCACCTGGCCCGACCCACACCTGTGACAAAGAATCGCCATGCGCTCGATGGGTCGAGCGCGCTGGACGACCAATTATCTAAATAGTTCTACCTAAGCGACATCGGTAAAAAACTGTAGAAAGTCCGAGGCAATACCGGAAACGCTTTAGGGTAAACACTGTAGTGTCTGGGTGAACATCACCTTTTCAGAACCGTTTCAGGTTCATCTTGTACTGTTAGCGCCTTGCCGATTAAAACTTAAGGTGAGATCTCATTGAACCACCGCCGACTTTATCTTCTGATCGTGTTGCTGCTGAGACTCCTGCCCATTCCGGCTGCAGCCCAGACAGCGGCTGGCGCGACCACCGCGGAAGATCGCGGGCCGGCCCATTCGGTCAGTGGAGTCTTGCTAGACCCTTCGGCCGCCGCTATCGCTAAGGCGCAAGTGACCTTGCTGGGAGGCAAGGGCGAGATCCTCGCCCGAACCTCGACCGATGCTGTCGGGGCTTTCCACTTCGACAACATCTCGCCTGGCAAGTTCACGCTGGAATTTCACGCAGACGGATTTCGCAATACTCGGATTTCGACCTTGGTTTCGGCCAAACGATTCGTTCCGCTTCGCGTGGTCATGCCGATCTCGGTCGAATCCGAAAACATTACAGTCGCGACCGGGGTCGATGTTCCTGTCGTCAGCACGGAAACATCTGAAAACCAGAATTCCAATACCATCGACCGCAACGCTCTCGACCGCGTTCCGGTCTTCGATCAGGATTACATCACCACCATGTCGCGATTTCTGGACGACAATGCCACCGGCACCAACGGCGTGACGCTGGTGGTCAACGGGATCGAGGCCAATGGTCCCGGCGTCACGCCCTCCGCCATACAAGAAGTGAAGATCAATAACAATCCCTATTCTTCGCGCTTTTCGCGCCCTGGACGCGCACGCCTGGAAATCGTCACAAAAAGCGGAACTCCCGACTTCCATGGCTCATTAAATTTCATGACCCGCGACTCGTTCTTCGATGCCAGCAATGCTTTCGCAACCGTGAAGCCGCCCGGAGAGCCGGCAATATTACGAAGGCTCCGTGACCGGGCCGTTGGGACACAGCAAGAAGACAAGCTTCCTGCTGGCGCTTGACGAAGACATCCTTGATCAGCAAGCCATAGTCGATGTGAACGCGATCGCGGCAGCGGAGTCGCTCGGCTTCGGCCCGATTGCGCAAACGGTCGCCAATCCCACCCATCATTTCTTTGGCTCCGGCCGGGTCTTCCACGATCTAGCCAATGGCGACCAGTTCTGGATCGGCTATTCTTACGAACACCGCTCCAGCCAGAACTCCAACGTCGGTGGCACCATTCTTCCCAGTGCGGCGACTGACACGCATTTTCTTGAACACGAGATTAACGTCAGCTACCTGCACCAGTTCTCTCCGCATTGGCTGAACCAAACTCGATTTCTCGTCGGCCACTACGACAATTCCACCGCGAGCGTTCTTCCCCAGGCTCAAATCGCCGTCTCGGGACTGTTTACCGCGGGCGGCGCGCAGGCCGACACTCGCCGCACCGAATACCATTTCGACGGCACCGATTTCGCCACCTACGCAAATGGTAAGCACCAGCTTAGTTTCGGCATCGACATTCCTGACATCAGCCGCCGCGGTCTCGACGATTTCACCAACCGCCAAGGCACCTACACCTTCGAAAGTTCTGCCGACTACTCAGCCAGTTCCCCCGCCACCTACCTGGTTCAGACCGGGCAGGGACATGTAACTTTTCTGGAGAAGGTGATCTGCGCCTTTGTGGAAGACGACATTCGCGTGCGCCGGAATCTGTCCGTTTATCTCGGAATGCGTTACTACTGGCAAAATTACTTTCACGACGAGCCTCACAACTTCGCGCCCCGGCTAAGCTTCGCCTATGCTCCCAGCTCCGGAAGTTCCACCGTAATCCGCGGCGGCTTTGGCGTTTTCTACGATCGTACCGGGCCCAGCCCTATCGGAGACCTGCTGCACTTCAACGGCGTCAACCTGTTGCGCTTCATCGTCGATCCGCCGTATGTGTCTTACCCCATCAACCCCGCAGTGTTGTCGCAAATTCCCACCAGCGTGGTCACTCTCGACCCTCGCACGCGCATTCCCTATGCCCTGCAATACAGCATTGGCGTCGAGCATCAGGTTACGGCCAAGAGCACAATCAGCGCGGTATATATCGGCAATCGCGGCATCGACGTCTTCCGCTCGATCGATGCCAATGCGCCGATCCTGATCGCCGGCAACTATGTGCCGCCCGATCCCAACCTCGGCCAAAACCGCCTGATGCAATCCGAGGGATATTTAAAGGGCAACGCACTGGAACTGACTTTTCGCGGAAAGCCCAGCAAATATTTCTCCGGTCAGATCCAATACACGCTGAGCCGCACGTATAACAACACCAGCGGCGTCACCTTCTTCCCCGAAAATAGTTACGACGCGGCGGCGGATTGGGGACGGTCCGACAACGACCGCCTGCACAAGTTCGACCTTCTGGCTTCGTCGCAGCCCACCAGATTCTTCACCATGGGCCTGGCGCTCTCCCTGTATTCGGGCAAACCGGTCAACATCACAACGGGCGGCGACAACAATCACGATGGCATCCTCAACGATCGCCCCGCTGGCGTCCCGCGCAACACCATGCCCGGTCCCGGCCTGATCGATCTCGACCTGAACGTATCTCACGATTTCCCTCTAACCAAGGCCAAGAAAGAATCTCGCGTCTTCACCGTTTCGCTCAATGCCTTCAACGTGCTGAACCATCCCAACTACGTGACTTACATCGGCACCCAATCTTCCCCTCTATTCGGCAAACCCGTCGCCGCCCAGCCTCCGCGTCGCCTCCAACTCGACCTGCAGTTCAAGTTCTAAGCCGCTTGAATAACAAAACCTGATAGCCACGATAAATAGTTTCGATTTCCGTGAAACTGCCATGGACGTTACAGTGAGGCGTTCTCGGGTTTGACATGCCGAGCCGCTATTGAACGAGGAAGATACGCGCCGACTGCCTCGCTCCCAGCCCTCGGAAGAGGGCTATCATTAAGGGCGGCGGCGTTCAGACTGAGGCGGAGCTTTTAGAGCCTGCTGACGCTCCCAGAGCGTGATGAACGCAGAACAGGACTGCAAGACATATGACGAAGATCGAGGCGGTCATTCAGAACTCCAAGCTGGAGGCGGTAAAAACTGCTCTACATGAGATCGGCGTAGAAGGCATGACAGTCATCGAAGTGCGCGGGCACGGCCGTCAAAAAGGCCACACCGAGGTTTATCGCGGACGAGAGTACAGCGTCGATCTGATTCCCAAAACCAAAATCGAAATGGTTCTGGCCGAGGCCATGGTCGAAAAGGCCGTGCAGGCAATTCTGGGCGCGGCCCGCACTGGAAAGATCGGCGACGGCAAGATTTTTCTCTCCCGCGTCGACGAAGCCATCCGCATTCGCAATGACGAGCGTGGTGAGGGAGCTCTGTAGGTAAAGATCGTGCGACGACGGCCGTGGGCTAACTACATTCATGATGGCAGCGTCCTCATTGATCACCGAACTACGGAGTTCCCTGACCGACGAATCGGCTCGCATTCAGCGCGAGTTCGAGGCTTCTGGAAACGGGCGCGCCGCCGTGGCCCAACGCACGCGCTTGGTAGAAGACATACTGGCGCGACTGTGGCGCGACATCGTTTCTCCCGACCCGGCCAAGCCTGCCAACTTTGCATTGGTCGCTACCGGAGGATTCGGGCGGGGCTGGCTCTTTCCTTATTCCGATATTGATCTGCTTTTTCTGTTCGGCGATCGCACCGCCGAGCAAGCTTTCAAAGATCCGGTTCGCCGCTTTTCTCAGGAATTGTGGGACCTGCGCCTGAAGCTAAGTCCCGCGTCGCGCACACTGGCCGAGTGCGACACGCTATGACGCCAACAATACCGAGTTCACGATCTCCCTTCTCGACTGCCGCTATCTTGCCGGCGATCACGATCTCTTCCGGCGGCTTCACGACAAGGTAATTCCAAAAGTCGTCATGCGCGAGTCCAAGGCCCTGCTGCAAGGGCTGGCCGAAGTCACCCGCGAGCGCCACGCAAAATTCGGTATGACGCTGTATCACCTGGAGCCGAATTTGAAAGAGGCGCCCGGCGGCCTGCGCGACTGCAACGTCGCCTCCTGGCTTGCGCTGATTTCCGCCATGGACAAGCTGCATGACTGGCCCGACGCCAGTTCGCTGCGCGCTCCCGTTCGCAAGCAACTGGAATCCGCGCTCGACTTCCTGATGTCGGCGCGCTGCTTTCTGCACTTCCGCCACGGCCGCGACGACAACACGTTGAGCTGGGAGGCGCAGGACGAAGCCGCCGCGCTTCGAATCGGTGCTGCGGATTCCGCGGAGCTCTCGGCTGCCGATTGGATGCGAATCTATTTCGGCCATGCACGCGCCGTGCAGCGAACCGTCACCCAACTCCTCGAAGAAATTCCCGAAGCCTGGTCTGCGCTCTACCGCCAGGTACAGAGCTGGCGCTCGCGCCTTACGACCGCGGATTTTTCCGTGGTCGATGGCCTCATCTTTCTGCAGCAGCCTTCAGCGTTGCAGGATCCCGAAGTGCTCCTGCGCCTGTTTCACTTCATGGCGCACCACGGCCTGAAGTTGAGCGCGACCACGGAATACCGCATCGAGCAGGCGCTTCCTGCGCTGGCGTCCATGCCTCCGCGCGGAGCGGAACTCTGGCTCTACCTGCAGGAAACTCTTCTGCAACCGCACGCCGCCGAGGCCTTGCGCGCCATGCATTCGCTGCGCCTGCTGACTCTGCTGCTGCCCGAACTAAAGCTCATCGACTCGCTGGTCGTGCGCGATTTCTATCATCGCTTCACCGTCGACGAGCATTCGTTCCTCGCCATCGAAAGCCTGCATCGCCTGAAGCAGTCGCAGTCCGAATGGGATAAGCGCTACGCCGAACTGCTCGGCGAACTGGAAGATCCCGAACTGCTCTATCTCGCTCTGCTGCTGCACGACACCGGCAAGGGCGTGCCCGGCGGCAATCATGTGGAGGCCAGCCTCGAAATTGCCAATCGCGCCATGGACCGTCTCGACGTCGATCCCAGGGAGCGCGCGGAAGTCTTATTTCTCATTGCCAGCCACCTCGAACTGTCGGCTGCTTTGCGGCGCGACATTTTCAATCCCGAAACCGTAGCGGCCTTCGCCGACAAAGTGGGCACGCCCGAGCGCCTGAAAATGCTTTGCCTGCTCACCTACGCCGACATCAAGGCAGTGAATCCCGAGGCGCTGACGCCGTGGAAGGCCGAGAATGTCTGGCAGCTCTACATGAGCGCCGAAAATTATCTGAACCGCAGCGCCGACCAGCGCGTGCATGCCGATGTAAATGATGAAAAACTGGCCCGCCTGCGCTCGCTGGCGCCCGTAACCAGCAGCAAGTTCAAGGAGTTTCTGGAAGGCTTTCCGCAGCGCTATTTGCTGGTGCATTCCGCCGAAGAAGTCATGCGCCACATGGCCATGGCCGACGAACTCGGCCACGACCCGGTGCAGGTCGAATTGAAGCGCGGACGCCACTGGTATGAGCTGACGCTGGTCACCCGCGACCGGCCGTTCCTCTTTGCCAAGCTCGCAGGCGTGCTCGCGGCCTGGGGCATGAACATCGTGAAGGCCAACGCGTTCTCGAACGAAGCCGGAACGGTCGTCGACACCCTCTACTTTACCGATCGCTTCCGCACGCTCGAGCTGAATCTTTCGGAGTGGGACCGATTCCGGCGCAGCGTCGCCAGCGTTCTGCTCGGCGAGGCCGATCTCGAAAAGATGTTGCGCGACCGCCAGCGCTCGGAAAAAGGCGCGATCACGAAAGTTAAAGTAGAAACCAAAATCGACTTCGACGATTCCAGTTCGTCCACCAGCACGCTGGTGCAGGTGATCACGCAGGACCGCCCGCGCCTGCTGCACCGCATTGCCTCGTGCCTCTCCGATCAGGCGTGCAACATCGAGATCGCCCTGATCGATACCGAAGGGCAAATGGCAATCGATACGTTCTATCTGACTTCGGCCGGAAAGAAGCTCACCGCGGACCATCAGAAGCGCGCAGATAAAGCCCTGCTGGAAGAATTGCGCGCCGACTGAGAATCACGTAACAGCGGACGCATTCGTCCGCCGTTCCCCAATGCGCCGTTCCATTATTTCGTCGAAAACTTAAACACCGTCTTCTCGCGGAACGTCTTCCCCGGCCTCAAAATCGTATTCGGAAAATCCGGATGATTCGGCGAATCCGGGAAATGCTGTGTCTCCAGGCAGAACCCGTAACGGTGCTTGTAAACGTGCCCTTGCTTTCCCGTCACGCTGCCATCGAGAAAATTTCCCGTGTAGAACTGCACTCCCGGCTGCGTCGTCGAAACTTCCAGCACCCGCCCGCTGGTCGGCTCATACATCCGCGCCGCAAGAACGAGGCCAGCGCCCGCTGCGGTTGATGACCCAGTTGTGATCGTAGCCGTGGCCTAGCACCAGTTGCTCGTAGTTATCGTCGATGCGAGCGCCGACTTTCGTCGACGTCGTGAAATCCATCGGGGTTCCCTTGACTGGCCGAAGTTCGCCCGTGGGGATCAGAGTCTTGTCGACCGGAGTGAAGCGGTCCGCGTTCAGCGTGAGTTCGTGATTCAGAATGTCGCCAGTGCCTTCTCCCGCCAGATTGAAATAGCTGTGCTGGCTGAGATTGATCGGCGTCGCTTTATCAGTCGTAGCTTCGTACAGGATTTCGAGTGAGTTGTCGTTGGTCAGCGTGTATGTCACTCGAACCTTCAGATTGCCGGGCCAGCCGTCGTCGCCATCTTTGCTGAGATAGGTGAAAGTCACGCCCGCCTTGCCTTTCAGCGGCTCCGCGTCCCACACAACTTTATTGAAAGTTTTGTCGACGCCACCGTGCAGCGTGTTCGGCCCGTCGTTCTTGGGCAAAGTGTAGGTTTTGCCGTCGAGGGTGAACGTGCCATTGGCGATGCGGTTGGCATAGCGCCCAACGATCGCGCCCAGGTACGGAGGATTGGGAACGTAGCCTTCCAGTTTCTCGTGCCCCAGCACAACATCGGCAAACTGGCCCTTGCGGTCTGGCACGCGAATTGACACGATGATGCCGCCGTAATTCATCGCATCCACTTCCATACCGTTTGCGTTGGTCAGGGTGTACAAGGTGATGGGCCTCCCATCCTGCGTACCAAAAGCTTTCTGCTGAACGGCTTGCTCATGTCGTTTGCCGGCCTGCGCGAAGGCCAGGCCGCCGATTGTCAGGCACAGGAGGGCGACTAGAAATGCGGTCGTGAAGTGTCTTGGCATCATGCGGGAAAGTGTACTACGAGGGCGAATTTCGTGCTCTTAAGCTCCTCGCGCAACCGCTCCCGGATCAATGGATCGACATGATCGAGACCATAAAATTCATGCGGTAAGCGGAAGGTGGGAACCGCGCCCCATCTGACGTGGATCTACATATCCCCGTCCTGAAATATGTCTTCCGAAAGGCCTCGCTTGCAATCCCCAAGCGCTCCCAAAAGGCAAAATGGGAGAGCGCACGTGCAAACAAGTGCACAGCGGACGAAAATTTTCATGAGAAAAATAGACTAAGCAGCGCGTTCTCAGCAGCTTGCGTTCATTCTCCTGCAAATTGCATGGATGCTTGATTGCCATTCCTTATGTGCCGCGCCGACCCCGGCGGGCGCCTATGACTTCCCACAAATTCTCCAGATTCTTTCGCTTCAGCGCCCTGGCGCTGGCCAGCGCCACCTTATGTCCGGCCCTGCACGCCCAAGCGCCGCTGGCTTCAGCAGATCCAGATGCTCCCACTCCGTTTATCGAGTCGTCGACCAGTTCCTTCGTATCCGCGCGGGCCGAAAGCGGCGAGCAGCACCGCTTCTGGGACAAGGGCAACACCGCGCTCTTCGTAGTGGCTGCAAGCCTCAATACCGCCGACTTCGCCGTAACCCGCGCCAACCTCCAGAGCGGCGGCCAGGAACTCAACCCGGTAGTCAGAATCTTCGGCCGCTCCTCGGCAGGCCTGGCCGTCAACTTTATCGGAGAAACCGCAGGCGTAATCAGCATCAGCTACTTCTTCCACAAAACCGGCCACCACAAACTGGAGCGCATGGTGTCGATGGTAAACGTGGGAAGCTCAGCCGGCGCCGTCACCTACGACTTGTTACACCGGTAACGGCCACCGATTCCAGCAAATACCATACAAAACAAAAAGGCCGCGCCCCTAGGACGCGACCTTGATTTGAAGAAGGGCGCTCAACCCGCGCCCTTCTGGGAATGGTTAGAATCGCACGCGACCGCCGATTTCGATCTGTCTCGGCTGCGCTTCGCCGCCGGACAATACGCCGAAACCGGAACTGCCGATGCCCAAGCCAGTGGGATCCAGCCACTGGTTGTGATTCAGCACGTTCGCGAACACGCCCTGTAGTTCCAGGCCGACGCTCTCAGCAATCCGAATGTTCTTCTTCAAGCTGAAGTCCATATTCCAGTAAGGCAGTCCATTCAGGGCCCCAGCGCCACCGTCTCTCGTATCCAACCCTAGAATCGGGTTGCGCCAGTTATTGGCCTGCGCCGTCCCATCTTTGAAGATGTTACGAGGCAGTTGTCCCGCACCTGCAGTCGGATCGTTGTAAACGTGACCGCTGGTGTAGGGCGCAATGCGGAATTGCGTTCTGGTTGCTGAAGAAGTTGGTGTTGTCGCCCGAGCCGAACTCCTCGCTGTCTCCGGTCGTGGTGTAAACCTCAACCGGAGTGCCCGAGCCGGCTGTGAAGATGGTGGCGAAGGTCCAACCACCAGCCATGCGTCCCATCCAGCCCGACTGTCCCTTGTAGAACGGCGGCGAGTAGACCAGCAAGGCGTTGTAGACGTACTTCCGGTCATAGCCTTGCCGGCCATACATCTGCTTCAGATTGAAAACATCTTCAGCAGTGTATTGCGCTGGTGGCCTGGACGAACGCTCCTTCGCCGAGAGCTTTCGACCAGGTGAAGTTCGACTGAGCCGTGATACCGTGCCAATCGGCGATCTTGAGCGATGCAAAACCGGCGTTGTAGTTTCCGGAACCGACGCTGGCGTTGAGCGATACGCCCGACGTCAACTGGCCTTGGCAGCCGTTGCCTATCGCCCCCAACGCAGGTTGCGGCGATGGGCGTGTTCTGCATGCTGCGCGGGAAGTTGAACGCCCCCGCATTACCATTTACGTTTTTGCACCCCACAGGTGCCGCTGGGCAGCCAACTCCACTGTCTAGATCACTCCACAGGTCCCAGACCAAGGCGTTAGCGAGGTTTCCGCCCTCATTAGCCACCATGCGCCTGAGTGCAGTTTGTGTACCCCTTACAGTAGCCTGTACCGGCTAGGGCGTTCTCAAAGAAAGGTTGTGCAGTGACGGCGCTGGCAGTCCCGGCGCAGTTACCGCCGCCCATTCCCGCCAGTCCGCCGCAGTATTGCTGCACGACGTTCGCATAGGCATTCGAGAAGGTTTGCCCGCCCTTTGTCATCATGTAAGGAACCGCATTGATGTCGAGCGGCAGGTACTCGTGAGTAATTCTGCGACCGATGTAGCCGAGTTCCATGGTTACTCTGCGGGACAACTGGCGCTGGATGGTGAAGTCAAAAGAGTCGATCACATTGGGACGGAAGTGCGGGTCCAGAGCCCTCGCCGGCACCCGCCGCGATCGCGTTGTATCCCGGAAAGTCAGGCTGGGGCAGCGTCGGGGTAGCCTGCGGCAAAATGATGCTTCCGGTCATTCCGACACGAAATGCATTGCTTGTAGTGGCTGTAGTTATTCCCGCCATCGCACCCTGCACCTGTCTGCACCTCCAATGCACTGAACGGGTTGGATTAAGCCGGTGCCTAGCAATGGTACCAGCACCAGATCGACGCCATTCAGCCGGCCATATTGGCGGCCATATCCGCCGCGAACTACCGTGTTGCCAAAAATACCAGTCGGTAGCCTTCGGCGACCAAGCCGCTGCGATTCGCGGGCTGAATTGCCCGTAGAACGGGTTATACGGGTACTTCAAGCCGCTTCCCGTATTTCCGACCAGGGCAAACCCAATCTCCGGATTGTAAACATCTCCATTCAGCGCAGCGCGCTTACGAGAGTTCAGGAATGCAAGTGCGTCCAGTTGTTGTCCCGAGGCATCCACCACTTCAATCTGCTTCCCGCTCTTTTCCACCGGCGGCATTTCCAGCGCGTAGCCCAATCCATAGGTCAGCGTGAAGGTTGGCTTCATGTGCCAGGTGTCGCTGAAGTACACGTTGTAGTAGGGAATCGTGCTCTGGTCGAAAGCCGGAGTAAGCGGCGGATTCAAGAGAGAGATTCGGCCCCGAACGCGTATAGGCGGTTTGCGCAATAGAAACGATACCCAATGCCGCTGCCATCAGCGAGTTACATTTCTTGGAGCTCGACAGGACCGTCTTGGTTGGGTCCGAGCAAATCGGAAACTTATCTGCCAAGCATTGATCCCGACGATCCGTTCCCCAGTTCGTACACCGGCGCGTAGTTAATTCCGCCGCCGTTGTCCGTGCGCTGATGCCAGTTAAAGTTGTGTTGATAGGTGCCGCCGAACTGGAACAGATGGTTGCCTTTCAGCATGGAGACGTCGTCCCGGAACATGTGATCTTTGCCGTCCCAGAAGCGAGTACGCGTCTGCTGTGTGTTCACGTTGTAAGGACCGAGATCCTGAAGCTTTGACTGGCCGGCTTCGATTTCCAAGGCGCCGCCCAGTCCCGCGCACAATGCGCAAGGCTGGATGATGTCCCCTTTACGGCCCCAAGCCCACCAGTTCCGCAGGAAGCTGTAGTGGAAGTCATTGGTTACGTTGTTAGAGATGTTGGTCGTCAGACCGGCCACCAGATACCAGGGTTCAACCGGATTACTGGATAGCGAAGCCGGCTTGCCCAATGTGTCGCCCTTGAAAGCGCCTCCGATATCCACTTGATCATCGGTGGCTTGCACCTGATTAAAGTAGCGGTAGCTGGCCATAAAATGTTGCTTGGAACCGAAATCATGGTCCACGCGCGCCACGGCAAATTTACTCTTGAGCGGAAGATTAAGTGTTCCCTGGAATCCCTGAATGTTGAATCCGTCGCACTGCGTATTCGAGCCAGCGCAAGACGAGTTCGACGACGGCATGTAATTATTCCAGATCTGCGACACGATCGGGTTCAGCCCAATGTTATTCGGATCAGCCGCCGCTATGCTATACGTCGCGTGCGGCGCAGCGTCGTCCGTCAAGAACCCCGCCTTCAAAGCCGCTGATGGAACGTTTCGATAGAACGTCTCTGCCTGCGGATATCGGAAGCCCTCAAAATTAAAGAAGAAGTAGGTCTTGCCGCCGAGGACCTCCTTCGGGATGAGTGGCCCTCCAACAGCGAAGCCGTAGCGGCTGTAGTGATAGGAAGGTAGCCCACCGGTTTGAAACGGAGGAACCGATTCCCGGCCAAGTATTGCATTGTAGCTATTCTGCCAGGTGTTTCCCGACCAGTTGTTGTCCCGGTAATACTCATACGCCGTGCCGTGGAACGCGTTCGTGCCGCGCTTGGTGACCACCTTGATTTCGGCGCCGGAAGAACTGTTAAAGTCGGCAGTCTGGTTGGCGGTATTCACCTTGAACTCTTCCACGCTGTCCGCCGGAGTCGGCATCACTCCCGAAGGCTTGTTGTATGTCGTATATTGCGACGCAACTCCGCCGGTCGGATCGCCAATGGTGTTCGCGGCCACGCCGGATGTATACACGCTGCCGCCACCGTCCATGTCGTTGGTATTGTTGCCGCCGTCGAGCGAGAAGTAATTTTCGTCGACGACCGCGCCTGCGACGCTGCCGTCCGGCCCAACGCCCGGTTGCAACTCGATGAACGTATTCACGTCGCGGCCAATGCTCGGCAGGTTGTCGAGCGTTTCGCTGGTCAGGGTGTTGCCGACCGTCGCGTTCATGGTCTGCATTTCGTTGCCGACCGCCGTGACTTCGACCACCACATTCGCGCCGCCCACCTGCAATGCCATGTTCGCGGTGACGGCAATACCGATCTTCACTTCGGTCTGCGTCTTACTGGTGGAGAAGCCTTGCTTGGAGACCGTCATATCGTAAACGGCGGGGGTGACGTCGACAAAAATGTAACGTCCCGCGTCGTTGCTGGTAGCGGTACGCGTGGCTTTCGTCGATTGATCGGTGAGCGTCACCGTCGCGCCACTGACAACCGCGCCGCTCGGGTCGGTAATATTTCCGACAACGGTGCCGGTGCTGGTCGATTGCGCCATGACGGGCGCGGCGCTGCTCAGCCAGAGGACGACCGAACAGAGAAGGAAGCAGGCGAACAGGGAAGAGAAAATCTGGCGACGGACGCGCATAGCAAAGCCCTCCAATAGACGAAGAGTCATTCCGCAGAAAGTGCGGTGAACTTCTTCAAATCACGTTTCTTTTCGAATCTTTTCGAACGAGGCCCTGCGGATTTCGACTCAGGAGGTTGTACTCCCGGCTCGAAACCCTCTAATAGGTCGGGAACACTAACATCATTGAATGCACAAAAACAAGTATTAATTCTAGAGATTCAGTTTTTTGATTTGGTTCCACTTAAATCACTGATTGCACGCCGGATAGCTATTCCTTTTGCCGGGTATTCAGGTCCGCTAACGTCCAATTGTTAAGTCACTGTCAAGAATTGTTATGCGGTGTCTCGAAATTTCCCGCCACATCCGTACACTGCAGATTGGTAGTATTACTGGACTCAAGCGTCGTGCCCCAATCCGTCGCCGAAACGTGAGAAGGCAGGAATCAAAATGAAAATCGCGAACGATGTCACGGAATTAATCGGCCACACTCCACTGGTGCGGCTGAATAAAGTCACGAAGGGTTGCGTCGCCGAGGTGGTCGCGAAACTCGAGAGCCAGAATCCTCTGGCCAGCGTGAAAGATCGCATTGGCGTGAGCATGATCGTCGAGGCCGAGCGCGAAGGAAAAATTCATCCCGGCAAAACCACGCTCATCGAGCCGACCAGCGGCAACACCGGAATCGGTCTCGCGTTTGTCGCCGCGGTCAAAGGTTACAAGCTCGTTCTCACCATGCCCGAAACCATGAGCCTGGAGCGGCGCGGGCTGCTGCTCGCTTTCGGCGCCGAGATCGTACTCACTCCGGGCCCGCGCGGCATGACTGGCGCGATTCTCAAAGCCAAAGAAATTCTGGCCAACACTCCCGGCGGCTACATGCTGCAGCAGTTTGACAATCCCGCCAATCCGAAAATTCATTTCGAAACTACCGGCCCGGAAATATGGAACGACACCGATGGCCGCGCCGACATTCTCGTCTCTGGCGTGGGCACTGGAGGAACGATCACCGGAATTTGCCAGTACATCAAGCCGAAGAAGCCCTCATTCAAAGCGGTCGCCGTCGAGCCCGCCGACAGCGCGGTTCTCTCAGGCGGTAAGCCCTCGCCGCATAAAATCCAGGGCATCGGCGCAGGATTTATTCCCAGCATCCTGCGGCGTGACTACATCGACGAAGTCATCACCGTGACCAGCGACGAATCCATCGCCATGGCGCGCCGCCTTCCTCTCGAAGAAGGCCTGCTTGTAGGAATTTCATCGGGAGCCGCCGTGGTCGCGGCTTTGAAAGTGGCGCAGCGCGCGGAGAATAAAGGTAAGCTCATCGTCGTCATCCTGCCATCGTTTGGCGAACGTTATTTGAGCAGCATCCTGTTTTCCGAATTGCGGGACAAGGCATTGCACCTTCCCACGGCGGAACTTCCGGCGTAATTGTTTCAAGTGTTATTCCAAAATTGTTTTGTCTAAATTGTTTTGTGAAATTGTTTGGCCCAGTGATTCATGCCGCACCTGCTCTCGCTAATTCGCGAAGACGTGGCCAACGTGCTGGAGCACGATCCCGCGGCCCGCTCTCGCCTCGAAGTTTTCCTGTGCTACTCCGGCCTGCATGCGGTCTGGTTTTATCGCATCAATCACCGGCTTTGGACTCATGGCTTTTTCCTGCTGGCGCGATTGTTCTCGCAGGTCGCGCGTTTTCTTACCGGAATTGAAATCCATCCCGGCGCCCAAATCGGGCGGCGCCTGTTCATCGATCACGGCCTGGGCGTGGTGATTGGTGAAACATCCAGCGTTGGCAATGACGTGACTCTCTACCAGGGCGTGACTCTGGGCGGCACCGGCAAGGAGCACGGCAAGCGCCATCCCACCCTCGAAGACGGCGTGGTCGTGGGCGGCGGCGCAAAAATTCTGGGCAACATCACCGTCGGAAAAAATTGCCGCATCGGCGCCGGCTCGGTCGTGCTGCGTAATGTGCCCGAAGACTCCACCGTGGTCGGCGTCCCCGGCCACATCATCTTTCGCGAAGGCAAGCGCGTGGTGATTACCGATCCCAAACAGATCAACGATCCGCTTTCGGAAGCGCTAGCCTCCGTGGCGACCGAAGTAAGCAAACTCCGCGAGCGCGTGCAGCAACTCGAAGGCTCCGCACCCAAAGGCGAACCACTCTCGGAATCGATGCAGAGAATCATGGAAGACATGGACTACCAGATCTAGCCTTCGGGTGCTTGTGGAAGAGCGGCCCTTTAGGGCCGCGTTGAGAGTTACAGGTGGGAGGGCCTTCAGGCCCGGTGTCTCACCCTCGCGTCATCTCGCCATCAACCATCCGCCAAATGCCCAGCGGATTCGCATCTTTCAGCGCATCGGGCAACGCGCCGTCGGGAAACCCCTGGTAGCACACCGGCCGCGCGAATCTAAAAATCGCCTGGCTCCCCACCGAAGTCGACCGGCCATCCGAAGTCGCGGGATAAGGACCGCCATGCACCATTGCGTGCGTGACTTCCACGCCCGTCGGAAAACTATTAAAGACGAGTCGCCCGACTTTATTCTCCAGAATCGCCAGCAGGTCCGCGAACGCGCGCAGGTCGTCCTCTGTTCCGTGAATCGTTGCTGTGAGGTGGCCTTCCAGGCCGCGCGCAATCTCCAGAACTTGCTCGCGGCTGGAATGCCGCACCAGTAAAGTCGTAGGGCCAAAAATCTCCGCATCCAGACCCGACTCAAGAAATGACGCTGCCTCGGTTTCAAACAGCGCCGCGCACGCGGCGAAACCAGCATCCCCCGCTGCCGGCCCCTCCGCAACCAACTTCGTATCTTTTCCCCGCGCCGCAATCGCCGAATCATACGACGAGTGAATTGTTCGCGTCAGCAGATGAAACGGCGTCGCCGCACTCACCAATTCCTGCAACTTCTTAGCGAATGCCGCCGCATCCGAACCTTCCGGCAAGAAAACCATGCCCGGCTTGGTGCAAAATTGCCCCGCTCCCAGTGTGTATGAGCCATGCAACCCCGTCGCAATGGCCTCGCCCCGTTCCCGCAATGCGCCCGGCAGAATGAACATCGGATTCGTGCTGCTCATCTCCGCATAAAACGGAATCGGCTCCTGGCGCGCCGCCGCAATATCCATCAGCGCCCTGCCCGCCCCGCGCGATCCGGTGAATGCCCCTGCCTTGATTAGTGGATGTTTCACCAGCGCCGTCCCCACCTGCGTTCCCGCATCGAACAGAAGAGAAAATACGCCCTCCGGCAAACCGCACTCGCGAACACTTTGCTGGATCGCGCGTCCCACCAACTCTCCCGTGCCAGGATGCGCGGGATGTGCCTTAAAAATTACCGGATTGCCCGCCGCCAGAGCCGACACCGTATCTCCGCCTGCCACCGAAAACGCCAGCGGAAAATTGCTCGCCCCGAACACCACAACGGGACCAAGCGGCCGCAGCATCGAGCGTATATCGGGCTTGGGCTGCGGCTTGCGTTCAGGCGCCGCGCGGTCGATGCGTGCCTGCACCCACGATCCCTCTTCCACCACCTGGGCGAACAATCGCAGCTGGCCGCAAGTACGCGCAGTTTCTCCTTGTAATCGCGCCGGCGGCAACGCAGTTTCCTGCGCGGCCCGTTCAATCACCTCGCCGGCGATCGACTCGATCCTCTCCGCAATCTTGCGCAAGAATGCTCCGCGCTCGCGTCCCGGCACGCGCTGGTAACACCTCGAAAGCCTCGGCCGCCAACCTCACCGCCAGCTCAACTTCTTCCGCCGTTGCCGACGCGAACCCCGGCTGCAACTTTTCGCCAGTCGCGGGATTTTCCGCGTAGAACATTTTCCCGGCGCCCGTCACTTCCCGAAAACCGATCAGCGATCTCGCGGAAAGTTTTGTCATAGTACCTGTGATACCCATCTTCATTTTCTCCTGGCGTAGTGCGTCAAACAGTCGACATTTAAAACAATTAATTCAAGTTGGACAGCCTTTCTCCGCGATCTCTGCGGATGTTCTCGGCGAACTCCGCAGGCAAAGGCTTTGATTCCCGTCGCCATCGCGCACGACAGAAAGGCGACGTTATTCCCTAAGCACTACACTAGCTGCTTACCGCCTGCGGTCTCGCCTGCAATGCCGCGTGAATAACTTTTCTCGTCCGCTGCAGTTCTTCACCCGCCAACTCCAGCCGCGGCGGACGCACCCGCGAATTCCCCATGCCCACTTCCGCCTGCACCAATTTGATCAGCTGCACAAACTTTGGCACCGTGTCCATTCGCAGCAAGGGCAAGAACCAGCGGTACAGTTCGAATGCTTTCTCGTTCTCACCGCGCACTCCGCAGTTGAACAACTCCACCGATTCGCGCGGCAGCGCATTTGCCAACCCCGCAATCCATCCGGTCGCTCCCATGCTCACCGCTTCCAGCACCGCATCGTCCACTCCCACGAAGATCTCAAGCCGCTTATCCAGCAGCGCGCGAATCGCCGCCACCCGCCGCACATCCGCGCTCGACTCTTTCACCGCCGCAAGATTCTCATGCTCCTCCGCGAGTTCCTGAATCTGTTCCGGCAGAAAGTCGGTTCCATACGCCACGGGGTTGTTGTAGAGCATGCAAGACACCGGCGTCGCGCGGAACACCGCCGCCACGTGACTCTTCATTTCGCGCCAGTCTCCTTTATATACATAAGGAGGCAGAACCATAAGCCCGTCGCATCCAGCGTCGGCAGCGGCTTTTGCCAGCGCCACAGCCTCCGCCGTCGAGAGCGCCGAAATCGCCGCCACCACCGGACCGCGTCCTCCGACTGCACGCACGCAAGTCCGCAAAATCTCAGCCTTCTCATCGAACCCCAAGGTCGCGCCTTCTCCCAGCGATCCCAGCGCAACAATTCCGGCGCAGCCATTGTCCAGCAGCCACCCGCAATGCTTGCCCATGAAGGCATGATCAACGCTGAGATCTTTATTGAAGCAGGTAGTAATCGCCGGCATCACGCCCTTCCAGTTCATCGAGAACCTCCTTAACCTAGTGTGGTGCGTCAAACAGATCGACGTTTATAGTTCAAGTTGCGCAGCCCTTCTCCGCGATCTCTGCGGATGTTCTCTGCGAACTCCGCGGTCAAATTCTTTGCTTTCCGTCGCCATCGCGCACGATGTATAGGAGATGTTATTTCCGACGCACTACACTAGCGGTTAGTCGCTATTGATCGGCGCCCGCATATCGATCACCGCCCACGGTTCACCGTTCACCGCTTCCCGCCAAACTCTCCACACGCGTCGGATACACCGGCGGTCGCACCGAGTCTGGCGTCCAATGAAACAGAAACTCGGTCGCCGGCCCGCAAACTCTTCCCTGGCACGGTCCCATCCCGCAGCGAGTCTGCAGTTTTGCCGCGCGCCACGTCTTATGTTCCCGCAAACGAGAATACGCGACGTCCTCGCAGCGGCAAACGATGGTCTCCGCAGCCGGCAAGTCTCTCAACTCGGCGCGCAGGCGAAACGTCCGCTCCAGCAGCCGCGCGAAACGCCGCGCCTTCCGCCGCTCGCCAAACAATTTTCTCGCACTCGCCGTTTCATTCGCCGCAGCCAGGCCGGCGATCTGTCCCTCGACCAGCGCCAACTCCACGCCTCCAATGCCCGTCGGTTCGCCCGCACAGAAAACTCCTTGCACCGAGGTTCGCTGAAAATCGTCCACCTGCACAAACCCGTTCGCCAGCCCGCACCCCAGTAACGATTGCAGTTCGATGTTAGGCACCAGATGAAATCCGCAAGCCAGATAATCGCACGCGATGACCTCCGTCTTGCCGCCTCGCGAAATCGTCACGCTCTCCAGTCGCTCTCCGCCGTGCGCCGCCAGCGGCCAGCAATTCGCAACATAAGAAACGTCCGCAAGTTCTCTCTTCAATCGCCGCCCCTGCGAAATCTTTTCCGGATAGCGCAACAGCGCAGCCCCAAAGCGCGCCAGATTCCCCCACGATGCCTGCTCGCAAACGATCGGGATTTCCGCACCCTGCTTCCGCAAATAAGCCGCGACCGCCAGCAACAGCGGCCCGGTTCCCGCGACCACCACGCGCTTCCCGCGAATAGGCAGCCCCGACTTCACCATCGCCTGCAAGCCGCCCGCTCCCATCACGTTCGGCAAAGTCCATCCCGGAAACGGCAAGAAATCGTTCTCGCGCGCCGGTCGCCAATATCAAATTTTTGTAGCGCAACTCACAGAGATCGTCCGCGCTCTCCGCCAACAGCACTCCGCTTTCCGGCTGATCGAAAACTGTAGTCTGAAATAACTTCGTGACTCGCGCATCGCGCAGCAGGCCGGCCCAAGGGGCCGCTTCTTCATTCTCGCCTCCTCGCCAAATCTGCCCGCCGAATCTCGCATTGTCATCCACGATTCCGACCGCGGCACCGCACTGGGCGGCTCGCGCCGCCGCGGCCATCCCAGCAGGGCCCGCTCCAATCACCAGCACCTCGAATCGCCGCGAAGTCTTACCCATCAGTCTCCACTTTCATTCCAGGCTCGCACAGGATCTGGCAACTTCGGCAATGCGGCCTGCCATTGATCGTCACGCGGCACTCGAAACAAATTCCCATTCCGCAGAGTGGCCCGCGCGGTTCGCCGCTCACCGACGTTCGACACGCCAGCCCGGCGACCGCCATCGCCACCGCTACCGTCGCGCCAGAAGGCACAGTCACTTGCGCCCCATTTACCGTCAACGTCAATGCGCTCGACGTCAAACTAGGCATGCACTTCCTTTCCCGCGTTTTGTTTTCCCATCCGCGCGGGCAAATAGGGCTCGATTGGAATTTCCGGCCGCGCCCCTGTGATCTGATCCGCCAAAATTTTCGCAGTAGCCAGCGACGTCGTGATTCCCAGCCCTTCATGCCCGGTCGCCAGAAACAGCGACTTGTCTCCCGGCCATGGACCAATCAGCGGCAGCTTGTCGGGTGTGGCCGCGCGAAATCCTGTCCACGTGCGCACCGCCGACATCGCCCCAATTCCCGGCATATATTGCTGGGCGCGTTCCAGCATGCGCCGCAGAATTTCATGGTCGACCTCTTTGTGCTCAGCCCCATACTGCCGCGACGAGCCGATCAGGATCTGCCCTGTTCGCCGCGGCTGCGCGTTGAATGCGACTGAGTCCCCGCTCACCGAATGCGCGCTCTTCAAGTATCCGAGTTCCACCAACTGGTGCCGCAAAAATCCCGGGTAGCGATCGGTAATCACCAAATGACCCTTGCGCTTCTTGACCTCCACGCCGCTCATCAGTTCCGGAGACCATGCTCCCGCCGCATTCACCAGGAACTCGGCGGCAATCTCGGCGCCGTCTGACAAGCGCACTCGTCCCTGCCCCATCTGCGTGACCGAAGCACCCAGACGAAGTTCTGCCGAACATTTCTGAGCGCGCGCCATCAGAAACCGCGCTGCGCACGGCGGATACAGCACTGCATCCTCGGGAACCAGCAAGCCTCCCGCCAACCCACCGCGCAAATTGGGCTCCAGTCGCTGCAACGCCTCCGCATCAAGCACAGTCGCCGGAACTTCGCACCGCGCGTAGTAGTCGTGCTTGCGCCGCACCTCGGCCATCTCTCCGTCGTCGGCCGCAACCCAGATCGTTCCGCACTGTTCGTATTCCACATCCGCCGGCAGTTCCAGTCGCAAGCCTTGCCACAGCCGCTGCGAATAGCGAGTCAATGCGAACTGCGCGTCGGAATCGTCCATCACCACGATGTGCCCCATGCCGGCAGCGGTCGCGCCTCCACCCACTACGTCCCGATCCACCACGACACCCGCAAACCTCGCCGCGCCAACTCGTCGGCGCAGGCCGCGCCCACGATCCCAGCGCCCACAATCACAACGTCATATTTTGCGGTGCTCATGATGCGGGACTCGATTGGCATACTGGCGCAAGCAGAATGCCGGACCACATAGTTGATATTTTATCCGCATTCCCCATGACGAACCGTCCGCTCAGGCAACGGCGGTTAATCTTCGCGGCGCTCAATTGTGCCCCGTCTTTGACAAAGACAAGCAGGTTCGATAATGTTCGGGCGTAAACGTTTACAGCAAACAATCACCGCTCGCAACCTGGGGCGAGACCGATCCTTATTCTTTCCGATGCTGCTGAAGACATTGCGCGAAGAGGTGCTGCACGCGAACCTGGAACTGGTTCGCCGCGGCCTTGTGCTCTACACCTTCGGCAACGTGAGCGGCATCGATCGCAGCGAAGGCCTGGTGGCCATCAAGCCTAGCGGCGTACCGTACGAAGACCTCACTCCAGCCCACATGGTCGTCTCCGATCTCGAGGGCAAAATCGTTGACGGGACCCTTCGCCCCTCCTCGGACCTGCCCACGCATCTCGCCCTCTACAAATGCTTCTCGACCATTGGCGGAGTGGCGCACACTCATTCCGAATTCGCCACGGCGTGGGCGCAGGCGGAGACTTCTATCCCCTGCTTCGGAACCACGCATGCCGATTATTTTCACGGCCCCGTCCCGGCCACCGAACGGCTCAGCCCGGAGGAGATCGCGGGCGAATACGAATTAGAGACCGGCGAGGCCATCTGCCGAACGTTCACACAGCTTGATCCCGAGGCAATTCCCGCCGTGCTGGTGGCTGGGCATGCTCCATTCTGCTGGGGCAAGAGTGCGCGCGATGCAGCCCACAATGCCGTCATTCTGGAATACGTGGCGCGCATGGCATTCCACACGCTCACGATTAACCCTGACTCCCGGCCGCTGGCGCGCGAACTGCACGACAAACATTTTCTGCGCAAGCACGGCCGCAACGCCTACTACGGACAGGTCAAACCCTAATGATTCCTGCTCTGATGATGTTGAGTTCTTCCACCCTGGTTCATCTCTCGCCAGTCGATTGGATCCTCGTCATTTTTTATTTCGCGCTGGTGCTCGCGATCGGCTTGTACCTGAAAGGACAGGCTAACACTGGCGAAGACTTTTTCATGGCTGGGCGCGAAATGACCGCGTGGGTTGCAGGTCTCGCATTTCTCTCGGCGAACCTGGGCTCGCTCGAACTGATGGGATGGGCTGGCAACTCTTATAAGTACGGAATCCTCGCGGCTCACTGGTACTGGATCGGCGCCATCCCCGCGATGTTGTTCCTCGCACTGGTGATGATGCCCTTCTATCACATCTGCAAAACCCACTCCGTTCCTGGTTATCTCAAGCTGCGTTACGGTGCGGGGGCGCAGGCGTTGTCCTCAATTTCCTTCGCTTTCATGACCGTGCTCATGAGCGGCATCAACATGTACGCCATGGCCGTCGTGATGAAGGTGGTTCTGGGATGGAATCTCACCTTCAGCATCCTGGTGTCATCCATCACCGTCATGATCTATGTGACTCTTGGCGGCTTGCGCTCGGCGATCTTCAACGAAGTCCTGCAGTTCTTTCTCATCTGGGCAGGCGCATTGCTGATTCCCATTCTCGGTCTCGTCGAAGCCGGCGGCTGGACCGGGCTCAAGGCCAAGATCCTTCAAAATCTTACCGAGCAACACGTAGCCAATCCGGGCGCCTACACGCATGCCTGGTCGACACTGGGACACTTTACCGACAATCCCATGGGGATCAACTGGGCTGGCATTGTGTTTGGGCTCGGAGCAGTCATCGCCATGGGCTACTGGACCACCGACTTCCTCGTCGTGCAGCGCGTCCTCTCGGCGAAAGACCTGCGCTCCGCCAAGCTCGCTCCCATCATCGGCGCTGCATTCAAGATGATGGTTCCCTTCATCGTCATCCTTCCGGGACTTCTGGGACTGGCGCTGCTGCGCGATCCCCACACCGGCAGTCTGCTGCGGCTGGTTCCAGCCGACCTGGCGTGGTCGAAACTTGGACAGGAACAAGGTTTGCATGGATACGACGAAGTGCTGCCGCTGATGCTGGCGCGCTATTGCGGACCAGGCCTGCTCGGTCTTGGCATAACCGCTCTGATCGCTGGCTTCATGTCGGGCATGGCGGGCAACGTCAGCGCCTTCACCACGGTCTGGACCTATGACATTTACGGCGCCCTGATCAACAAAAGTGCCTCCGACGATTCGCAAGGTGCGCATGGGACGCTGGTGCACCGTCATCGGTGTCGCGATCAGCATCGGAACGGCATACCTGGTTATGAACGCCCACAGCATCATGGACTACGTACAGGAACTGTTCAGCTTCTTCATCGCCCCACTGTTCGGCACAGTGATTATCGGAATGCTTTGGAAACGCGCAACTAAGGCTGGCGGATTCTGGGGATTGCTGGCGGGAACCCTTTCCTCGGTGGGGATGTGGGCGTGGGTGAAAGTGAATCCCGCCGCGGTGAAATATGTGGCGCTCTCTTCGCAGGCGCAGGATCAGGCGCAGAACATGTTTCGCGCGCTGTGGTGCTGGCTGATTTGTGTCATCGTCACGGTAGTGGTCAGCCTGATGACGAAACCGAAACCTGACGCCGAATTGGCTGATCTGGTCTATGGCTTGACGCCCATTCCGCACGAAGAACGCGTCTCGCTTTTCCACCGGCCGGTGTTCTGGGCGGCGGTGGTGGGCATCGTGTTTGTGATTTTGCAAATCATTTTCTGGTAGGGGGCACGAATGAAATCCGGGGGAACGCTTTCGATTTGGTTCTTCATTGGCATCTCTCTGGCGGTGAATGGAGCGGTGATCTTCGCGCGAGGAATTTATGAGTTGATGTCTCCGCCGGAGCATCAGGTTGTGCTCTACAATCTGCACGCCAATGTCTGGTGGGGTGCGGTGCTGCTGGTCCTCGGCCTGTTTTTCAGTGTGCGCTTTTCGCCGGCGCGGGAGCGCGCACGCATGGCGGGCAATTCATAAACTGGTTTTTCCGAAACATCATAGAGGGCATTGTTATGGCGGAACGAAAGATGACGATGGGCGTCATCGTAGGGAACCGTGGATTCTTCCCCGACCAATTGGCGAAGTCAGGACGCGAGGAAATAATGCGGGCGCTCGCCCAGGCGGGCATGGACTGCGTGGTCCTCGGCCCTGAAGACAGCAAGCACGGCGCGGTCGAAACTCACGAAGAGGCGAAGCGTTGCGCGGCGTTGTTTCAGAAAAATCGCGACCAGATCGATGGCGTGATCGTGTCGCTGCCAAACTTCGGTGACGAGCGCGCCATCGCCGACACGCTTCGACTGGCGCGGCTGGACGTTCCGGTGCTGGTGCAGGCTACGCCCGACGACGCGAAGAACATGACCATCCTGCATCGTCGCGACAGCTTTTGCGGAAAGATGTCGGCGTGCAACAACCTGAGGCAGTATGGCATTCCCTATTCGCTGACGCGGCTGCATACGGTCAGTCTTGACTCCGAAGATTTTCGCGCCGACCTGGCATGGTTTGCCGCGGTGTGCCGCGTGGCCAAGGGCATGCGCAATTTGCGCGTGGGCAGCATTGGCGCGCGTCCAACGGCATTCAATACCGTGCGCTACAGCGAGAAACTGCTCGAGGCGCATGGAATTTCCACCGAGACGCTCGACCTGTCGGAAGTGTTTGGCCGCATCGCGCGGCTGAAAGACGATCACGCGGGAGTGCAGGGCAAGCTGGCAGAGATTCGCAAATACGTCACGACCAGGCGGCGTGCCCGACGCGGCGCTGATCAAGATGGCCAAGCTTGGTTACGTGATCGACGACTGGATGAAAGCGACAGACGTGAAGATCAGCGCGGTGCAGTGCTGGACTTCGATGGAAGAATATTTTGGCGTGGTGCCCTGCACCATCATGAGCATGATGAGCAATAACCTGCTGCCCGCGGCCTGCGAGGTGGATGTGTGCGGCACGCTGAGCATGCACGCGCTGGCGTTGGCGTCCCAGACTCCGAGCGCGCTGCTCGACTGGAACAACAATTACGGCGACGATCCCGACAAGGCGGTGTGCTTCCATTGCAGCAACCTGCCGAAGCATTTTTTTCAGGACGTGCGCATGGATTTTCAGGAGATCATTGCGGGCACGGTGGGCAAGGAGAATACGTTTGGCACAGTCGTGGGCCGGGTGAAGCCAGGAGCGATGAGCTTTGCGCGCTTTTCAACCGACGACACCGCAGGAGTAATTCGAGGCTATGTGGGCGAGGGCGCGTTCACCAGCGACGCGCTGAACACGTTCGGCGGCGTGGGCGTGGTGAAGATTGCAGAGCTGCAGAAGTTGCTGCACTACATTTGCGAAAACGGATTTGAGCATCACGTGGCGGCGAACTTCTCGAGCACCGCCGCGGCGGTGTACGAGGCCGCCGTGCGCTACCTGGGCTGGCAGATGCACTGGCACAATAACTGACTTGCAGCCCCCTAAAAACGCAATGTTCCTGAAGGAACACTGTGCAAAAGGCCTGGAGTGAGGCTCTGCAAGTGGCTGAGTCTTCAGGGCCGATTTTGGCAGCGCAGCCGATTCAATGAGTTAGGCTGTGCATAAAAAATCTACTTTAGTAGACGTTGAAGCCTACGAAAGTAGGCTTGACTTTCTTCCCGAGCAACTGCCCGCTGACCGGCTTCGAAAATTCATCTTCGTTGCTCACGAGAATGCCGCTGCTAGACCGGCGCCAGCCACTTTGAAGACCAGGTACCAGACGGCGACGATGGTGATGGCCGTGGAGCGCTTCACTTTGCTGGTGCAGGCGAAGCCGATGCCCAGCAGAATAATCGACCAAATATTGATGATGTCGAGCGAAGACGCCATTCCGCGCAGAAATTTTCCCGTGGTGGCGGGGTCCAGGTAATAGGCGAGATTGGTGCCGACAGGATTGTTAATGTCGAAGCCTTCGGGATCGATGCCCGCAAATAATGAAACGATACCCAGGATCGCCCCGACGATGCCGGGAAGCGCGGCGTACATGACGATGGCATAGGCCTGCCCAAATGTGGTCTCAGCCCCCGGCCGCAACCTTAAAGGTGGTCCACAGCACGACGGTCGAGATCAGGAAATAGAACAGGATCATCACCGGGCTACCGTAGCCGAAATAACGCATGATGTTCGCGGAGAGGCGAAGCTGCTTTGCCTGCTGCTCGGGCGGCGCTTTTTCGAACTGGTCGGCGCGGGCGGAGTGGGCAATCTGATTCTTGCTGATCTGTTCGAAGCCGATCTGGCGTCCCATGGTGTAGATGAAAGCCACGGAGCAGATTGAAATGAGCAACCAAGGTCCCCACCAACTGGCGTTGCGGCGCACGTCGGTGAAAGTTTTGGAGGGCGCGATAAAGGTGTTGACGATGCGAGCGCCTTCCGAAAGCCTGGGCGATTCGGGGACGGGCGCGGGCGATTGGGACAAAGCGGGTACAACCGGGGCAGTGGCCATCAGTGCCTCCTGGGACGTTCCGGGGGAATTCTAATCTGGGGCCGGGTTGCGGGCAAGCATTTGTATCGTGCGGTTGAAGAGGCTCGGCGTTGCATCAGTCAGTAAAATGAGAACTGTGACGCCGTCAGCTATGCGCCGCTCCGCGGCTTACCTCCAACGTTCTCGAGTGCGGCGCCTATTCGATATGCTCCCGAGCATCCCGCCAATTTTATACTTCGTTTGCTTGCCTGAAGGCATCAAAGAGCTATCAGAATCCGGCAATCTTCATTGAAATACGTAACCGACTCCAATTATGAGGAGCACCCTGCCTGGAGGCAGGCGGGAGGGAGAAGCAATCATGCAAAAACGCAAACTTGGAAAAAGCAATCTGGAAGTTTCGGCCCTCGGACTCGGCTGCATGGGAATGAGCTTTTCTTACGGCCCGCCCAAAGACAAGCAGGAGATGACGACACTGCTCCACGCCGCCGTGGATCGCGGCGTCACCTTCTTCGACACCGCCGAGGTCTACGGCCCGTTCACCAACGAAGAACTCGTGGGCGAAGCGCTTGCTCCTTTCCGCGAAAAAGTGGTGATCGCCACCAAGTTCGGATTCGATCTGAGCGGCAGCGACCATAAGCCGGGAGCGGCAGGCGTGAACAGCCGGCCCGAGCACATCAAGCAGGCCGTCGAAGGCTCGCTCAAGCGGTTGAAGACTAGATGTGATCGACCTGCTCTATCAGCATCGCGTTGACCCGAACGTGCCCATCGAAGACGTCGCCGGCACGGTGAAGGAACTGATTCAGGCCGGCAAGGTCAAGCACTTCGGACTCTCCGAGGCAGGCGTAAAGACCATTCGCCGCGCTCACGCCGTGCAGCCGGTCACCGCACTGCAGAGCGAATATTCTCTGTGGTGGAGAAAACCGGAGAAGGAAGTGATTCCCACACTCGAGGAACTCGGGATTGGCTTCGTGCCGTACAGCCCGCTCGGCAAGGGTTTCCTGACCGGAGCGATCAAGGAAAACGCGAAATTCGACAGCACCGATTTCCGCAGCACGCTCCCTCGCTTCACGCCCGAGGCTCTCAAGACAAATCAGGCGCTGATCGATTTGCTCGGCAAGATCGCGAAAGCGCAAGAAAGCGACGCCCGCTCAGATCGCGCTCGCCTGGCTGTTGGCGCAAAAACCGTGGATCGTTCCCATTCCCGGCACGACTAAACTGAACCGTCTCGAAGAAAACATCGGCGCTGTCTCCGTCAAACTCACGCCCGAAGATCTGCGAGACATCGATGCAGCCGCATCCCAAATCAAGGTGGAAGGCGAACGCTATCCGGAACGTCTGGAGAAAATGACCGGCCTATGACCAGCAAAAGCACGTACAAAGCGAAAGCATATTCCGCCGCCAGCGCGACATCGCCGCTGGCGTCGCACCACGATCCCCCGGCGCGATCCCACCGAAAACGATGTGCAGATCGAGATCCTGTTCTGCGGCATCTGCCACTCCGATCTTCACTCGGTGCGCAACGAGTGGAGCGAAGTCATGCCCACCGTCTATCCGATCGTCCCGGGCCATGAGATTGTCGGCCGCGTCACCAAGGTCGGCTCGGCCGTCACCAAGTTCAAGCCCGGCGATCTCGCGGCGGTCGGCTGCATGGTCGATTCCGACCGCACCTGTCCCGAGTGCCAGGCCGGCTTCGAGCAGTTCTGCCCCAACATGATCCTGACCTTCAATTCTCCCGACAAGCACCTCGGCGGCGTCACCTACGGCGGCTACTCCGAGAGCATTGTCGTCGACGAGCGTTTGTGCTGCGGGTTCCGTCCAATCTCGATCTCGCCGGAACCGCGCCGCTGCTGTGCGCCGGAATCACCACTTACTCGCCGATGCGCCACTGGGGCGTTGGCAAGGGCAAGAAAGTTGGCGTGGTCGGCCTCGGCGGACTGGGTCACATGGGCGTGAAGTTTGCCCATGCGCTCGGAGCCCAGGTTGTTGTCTTCACCACTTCGCCGAAGAAGAAAGAGGACGCGCTCCGTCTCGGCGCCGACGAGGTCGTCGTCTCGCGCAATGCCGACGAGATGCAGAAGCATACTGAGCAGCTTCGATTTCATTCTCGACGCTGTTTCCGCCGATCACGATATCAATGCCTATCTCAACTTGCTGCGGCGCGACGGCAACCTCACGATTGTCGGCGCTCCCCGAAACCCTTGCCCGTGGCCGCATTCGCGCTGATCATGCGCCGCCGCAGTTTTTCCGGCTCGAACATCGGCGGCATCGCCGAAACCCAGGAGATGCTCGATTTCTGCGGCAAGCACAACATCACTGCCGACGTCGAAGTCATCCCCATCCAAAAGGTCAACGAGGCTTACGAGAGGCTGCTCAAGTCCGATGTGAAGTATCGCTTCTCCATCGACATGGCTTCTCTCAAGTCGGAGTAACTTGGGGTGACGATGTCAGAACAAAGGAATTGAAAATGGACATCAAAGCCCGCCTAACTCGATCGCAAGAAATCAAAATCAGCGTCATCGGACGAAAATCGGGACGCACCATCTCCAATCCCGTCTGGTTCGTATTGGACGGCGACCAACTCTACCTGCTCCCGGTCAAAGGCTCCAACACGCAGTGGTACAAAAACGTGCTCAAGAATCCTGCGCTCCGGATCGGCGCGGGAGGCGCCTCGGCTGAACTCAAGGCAATTCCAATCACCGACGCCAAGCAGGTGGCATCTGTGGTCGAGAAATTCCGCGCGAAATACGGGGCTGGCGACGTGAAGAAGTACTATTCAAAATTCGACGTTGCGGTCTCCGGGCAAATCGAATCGACGGCTTTCTAACATCCTCATCGGCCGCAGTGCTTTTCGTATTGCTCGAAGATGAAGTTGTCGGTCATGCCCGCGATGTAGTCGCAGACCACGCGTGGCAGCGAATCTTCCTTGGCTTTTTCCTGGTAATTGTGGGGAAGAGACTCGGGATGCGTCATCCAAAAAGTAAAGAGCTCGCCCACGACGCGCTCGGCATCGTCTTTTTCTCCAGCCAAAGCTGAACTGAAATAAAGATTTTCGTAAAGAAAATCTTTGCTCCGCTTGCGAGCGGCTTCGACGGCTGGACTGAAGGCGGCGAGCCGTTCGGGATGGTTGCGAACTTCTTCGAGTGTACGAACTCCTGCCGTTTGCAAACGGGCGCGCGTATTGGTAATCAGGTCGTCCACGAACAGATTCAGGACGCGCTTCAGGGCTTCGTTGAACTGCAGCTTGGCGGGTGCGTCGGGATAGAGCTGTTCCACTTCGCGAAAGAAGCGCTCAAAGACCGGTACCCCCTCGCGAATTTCATCGAGCGAGAGCAAATGCGCTTCGAAGCCGTCGTCGAGGTCGGCGGTGTTGTAAGCGATCTCGTCGGTCAGGTCGATCAGTTGGGCTTCAAGCGGGGGGCGCAGGTCGAGCATATATTCCGCCAGTTCGGGGTGGTCTTTCGCGGCATAGTCATGTGAGTGCTTAATGATGCCCTCGCGAACCTCGAAAGTCAGGTTCAGGCCGCGGAAGGCCGCGTACCGCTGTTCGAAATCTTCGACGATGCGCAGGGCGTGCAGATTATGGTCGAAGCTGAGGCCATGCTCGTGCATCGCTGCGTTGAGCGCCTTTTCACCGGCGTGGCCAAAGGGAGGATGGCCGATGTCGTGGACCAGCGCGAGCGCTTCTGCGAGATCGACGTTCAGGTCGAGCGCTCCCGCGATGGTGCGGGAGACCTGCGAAACTTCCAGAGTGTGCGTGAGCCGGTTGCGGAAGTGGTCGGAGTAGCGGCGGGTGAAGACCTGAGTCTTGGCCTCCAGCCGGCGGAATGCCCGGGCATGAATCACCCGGTCGCGATCGCGTTGAAAGTCGTTGCGGTAGGGATGCGGGGCCTCGGGGAAGCGTCGTCCGCGGGAATGGTCAACAGGCACCGCGTAGGCGGCCAGCATGGAAGGAGAATAGCATTGTTGATTGACGATTGTTGATTGGTGATTGGTGATTTCAGAATCCCAAACTGTTAGAAGCACCGGCTCAGCCCGCCTAATTAAATTGTTGAGCTGTCCCCTTCCAGGTGATCCAGCCGTTGCTCGTGAAGTTCCACGACATGAAGCAGCCGCGCCGTGCCTTCAGCGATGCCGGTGACCAGCTCTTCGAGGCGCCGAAGCCGGTTCTCGGCGTCCTGGTGTCGCTTCTCGCCGTCTTTGTGCATCGCGGCTAGAAGCTCTACCGAGTGAATAAGGGCCTCAAGTCTTTCATCGATGTTCATGGTCCCGACTGTATACGCAGCGCTGCGTATTGTCAAGAACTCTATTTGCTTAAAGATCATCGATTTACGCAGCGCTGCGTATAGGCCTGCGGAGGCGCATGATACAACTGTCGACATGTCACCAAAGAACCCTGCAGCCGTGGCACTTGGTCGAAAAGGCGGGAAAGCTACTGCGAGCAATCGTACTGCGGAGGAGCGAAGCGAGGCTGCACGGAAAGCCGTCGAGGCGCGCTGGGAGAAGACCAAGAAACTAGTCGAGGACATCGGCGTACGAACCGACGCGCTGCTCAAGAAACAGAAAAAGCGGAAGGCCCAACCATGAACCGTCTCTTCGGCGATGCTCTTTCCAGGTTCCTCTTCGCAAGGATCACCCCAGTCGCGACCCGAGCTCGCCAGCGAAGACGTCGTGCTCGCCACCGGCAGAGTGACGCTTAAACCCTTCTCCGGAGTGCGACCTTGGACGAAAGAATTGCTCTTCAGTGCTTGTCGGATTCTTCCTTGGCCAGCTTTACTTTTGCCGCGTCCAGCTTTTGCTGAACTTTGGCGAATGCGTCGCTATCGACCTCGGCCGGAACAGTTTTATTCCATTCCTGGACTGCGCGATCCCAGTGTGCGGCGGCCAATTTCAGACGCCCAGTTTTCTGGTAGAGATCGCCGAGATGTTCCTGAACCGTCGGATCAGTGCCCATGTGGGCTTCGGCCTTGGTGAGATTTTCTTCCGCCAGATCATACTTGCCGAGCTTGAAGTAGGCCCAGCCAAGAGAGTCGAGATAGGCGCCGTTGTTGGGCTCAAAAGTTAAAGCTTGCTTGATGAAGTTGAGCGACTCGTCCAGCTTTACGCCGCGATCCGCATTCATATAGCCGAGATAGTTCAGCGTGGCGGCAGCCTGCGGATCGGTGGGAGCGGTGGTCGCCAGTACTTTCTTGAACTCCGTCTCCGCCTGGTCAAACATTTTCTGGCGCTGGTACAAATCGCCGCGCAGGAAAGCAACATAGGCCTTGTCGTCAGGCTTGCTCGAGAGCTGCTCCGCTTTGGCGAGATTGTCCAAGGCCTCGTTCCAGCGTTTAGCGCGGGTATAAATAATGGCTAGCCGCAAATAAACTTCGCGATCCTCGGGGCCACCCTTGAGCATGGTGCGAATGTCGGCCACGGCCTTGTCGAACTCTCCGGTATCGGCCAGTTGCGCGTCGAGCACCATGCGCAGGTCGCGATCATTGGGCATTTTCTGCACGGCCTCTTTGGCGGCCGCGGTAGCCTGCGGCCACTCCTTGGCTTCGCGATAGGTATCGATAATTTCCTGATAGCCGCTGCGCGCGTTTTCGTCGCCCAGCATCAGCATTTTGCGGAAGGTCTCGACCGCGGCGGGGTAGTTCTCCTGCTCGCGATACACCATGCCGAGGCGCTCGATGAAAATGGCGCGATTGTTGCGGTCGGCCTGGCTCGACCCAATTTCACTCTTCTCCGTCTTCTTCAGCAGACCCTGCAACAGCTTGACGGCGTCGTCGTAGCGACCCTGCGCCTGATAAACCGCGGCCATGCTGTAGGGAACGTCCATGGTGTCGGGAACCAGAGTGTCGGCGCGCTTCAGGCTCTCGAGCGCCAGATCGTACTTGGCCTGCCGGCGATAGATTTCCGCCATGCGCACGTAAGTTTGCGCATCTTCGGGATTCGAGTCGGCAATCACCTTGTATTGCTCAAGAGCCGCATCGAGCTGTCCGTCATTGGCCAGGTTTTCCGCGAGGCCGCGGATGGCGTCCAGATTGTCGCGATCCAGAACGATGGCGTGCTGGTAGGCGTCGATGGCGTTCTTGTAATCCTTGCGCTGTTCGTAGGCTGCACCGAGAGCGGCGTACAGCTTCGCCGATCGCGCAGTGTCGGGAATCGAAGCCAGGACTTTCAGCGCATGAGCCGTGTCGCCTTCATCCGTGTAAAGCATGGCGAGCGTGGTTACGGCTTCTTCGGAGTTGGGATCGATCTTAATGGCGATCTTGAGTTCACCCTCTGCTTTTTGAAGGTCGTTGTTCAGCCGATAGAGGCGGCCCAGCAGCAGGTGATCGTCCACGCTTCCCGGGTCCAGTTTCACAATCTGCTCGTATTGATCAATGGCGAGCTTCAGAATGTTTTCGGTTCCCGATCCTCCCGGCATATCGCCCAGCGAGCGCAAATAGATGCGGCCCAGCAGTCGGTGCGCTTCCAGATTCTTGGGATCGCGCTTGAGGATGTCCTGGGCTTCCTTGACGGCATCGGCGATGTGGCCGGTCTTAACATAAAGTTCCGCAAGCGCGGATGTCAGAAATTCGGACGAAGGATCGGCGTCGATGGCTAGCCGGTATTCCTCGGTCGCTTTGGTGGCCAAGTCGCTGCGGCCGTAGGCCGTGACCATCTCCTCGTACATGTGCGCCATGGCGTAGTGGTAATACGAAGCAGCATGGTCGACTTTACGCGGGGCAGACTGACTCTCGGCTGGACTCGAATCTGAAGGGGAAGAAGCCGTTTGGCTCACCGCGGCCGTTGCGGCCACCGAGACCATTAAAAATGCGTGAAACATTCGATTCATGCTTGACCTGACTGCGCTGGAAGCGCGTTTCCGAAACCTCAGCTTATTTGGATGCAAAGCCGCGGGGGAAAAGGTGCTTTTATTCTAACCCCATCCCCGGCGATGCTGCGAAAAAACACGACTCGTGTTATCACTCCCGGAACAACCGGAAGGTCAGGGACTGCGGGATTGATGATTGTTAATTGCTGATTGAAAAATCGCCGCGATCCTGCAGCGGCGCCCGACAGATATCTTTACAATCCGCACTCAACAATCAGGAAATCAACGAGTCGCTCAGTGGCGGAAGTGCCGAACTCCGGTAAACAGCATGGCCAGCCCGAGCCGATCGGCGGCTGCGATCACTTCGGGATCGCGTTGCGAGCCGCCCGGCTGGATGATGGCAGTAGCTCCCGCTTTGGCGATTTCTTCGACGCCGTCGGGAAAAGGAAAGAACGCGTCGGAGGCGGCGACTGTGCCCGGTAGCGGAAGTTGCGCCTTCATCGCCCCTATCTTGGCTGAATCCACGCGGCTCATCTGCCCCGCGCCCACGCCGACCGTCTGACCGTCCCGCGCGTAGACGATGGCGTTGGATTTCACGTGCTTGCAAACTTTCCACGCGAAGAGCAGTGCACGGGTTTCTTCGGGTGTGGGAGCGCGCTTAGTCACGACCTTGAGATCTGCGTCTTGCAAGGGCCGGACGTCGGCGTCTTGCACCAGTATGCCGCCTGAAATATTCTTCAAAACCCATTTCTCGGAGGATGGAGTCACCTGCACCAGGCGCAGATTCTTCTTGGAGGCGAATTTGGCTTTTGCAGCTTCGTCAAAGGCTGGGGCCGCGATAACTTCGAGGAACAGCTTATGCATCTCTTCGGCAGCCTCGGCGTCGATGGGGCGATTCACGCCGATCACGCCGCCAAACGCCGAGACCGGATCGCATTCCAAAGCACGCTTGTAGGCTTCCGCAAGAGTCTTGCCGGTAGCGGTTCCGCAAGGGTTTGTGTGCTTGATGATGGCGCAGACCGGTTCCTCAAATTCCTGTGCCAGGTCCCAGGCCGCTTGCAGGTCGACGATGTTGTTGTAGGAAAGCTCCTTGCCCTGCAGTTGGCGCGCGTTGGCCACTCCCAACTCCGAGTCATCGGAGTACATCGCGGCTTTCTGATGAGGATTTTCGCCGTAGCGCAGGTCGAGTTTCTTTTGAAAGCTAAAACGCAGCGTCGCGGGAAACTCGCCGCTCTCCGACTGCAGCTGAAACGTGTCGGCGCTGATTCGTTCCAGCGTAGAAGCGATCGCCGAATCGTATGCGGCAGTCGTGGCAAAGGCTTTCTGCGCCAGCCGCCACTTGGTCCCGGCCGAAAGGCCGCCGCCGGAGCGGGATAGTTCGTCGGCCACAGCGTCATAGTCGCCGGGCGAAGTCACGATGGCAACATCGCGAAAATTCTTCGCGGCGGAGCGAATCATGGAAGGGCCGCCGATATCGATATTCTCGATCAGCTCTTCAAACGCCACTCCAGGCTTGGCGGCGGTCTTTTCAAAAGCGTAGAGATTCACCACCACCATGTCGATGGGAGCGATGCCATGCTCGGCCACAGCCGCAACGTGTTTCGCATCTTCGCGCCGATGCAGGATACCGCCGTGCACTTTAGGATGCAGCGTCTTCACTCGCCCGTCGAGCATTTCAGGAAAGCCGGTCAGTTCGGAAATATCTTTCACCGAAACGTTGGAGTCGCGCAGGAGTTTGGCGGTGCCGCCGGTGGAGATCAATTCAATGCCGAGAGCGGATAGCTTGCGGGCGAACTCGACTAGTCCGGTTTTGTCGGTGACACTAAGAATGGCGCGCTGGATTTTGGACATGAGGCGTGATTTTCGAGAAGTCTAAGAAAGATTTTAGCAGGATTAAATGGAGTGTCATGGAAGTGCGAACGACACATTGCGCATCCCCTGTGCATCTTCCCAAAAAACTAAGAGCGGCACCTTAGGCACGGGTGCCGCTCCGCAAACATTTTTCTAATGACTGCTCTCTGGCTTACCTCGACTGCGCGATCGCGGTCGGATTTTCCATTACGGCCTTCCGTTGGAGCGACTGAACGACGCGGTTGATCTCAGCCTGCGTAATGCCGACGGGATTGCGATAGTCCTTCTGGGAAAACTTGATCTGCACGCTGCCGTCGTCCGAGTAAAGATTCAGCCGAAGAGTGTCCTGGCGAACTTGCGGATTGCCCTGCTCAAACCCGCGGTAGCCAGCATTTTGAATATTGAAAATTCCGTGCTCCGCCGAACCCGGCAGCATGCTCTTCATCGAGAGCATCACGTCCTCGCGGTAGTGCACCTCCGGAGAGAGCGACCAGTAATGCATAGTCGCGGGGCTGAAATTGTAGATATTGCTGGCGACCACGTAGTCGGAAGCCACGCCGCCGCGCCCGAACGATGTGTTGACGAGGTGCGGGCCCGTACTGAAGTCGCTGGAAAAATCGTGGACGAACTGCCTCGCCGGAACTGACGTGATCGTGAGCCGCAGCCCGGAGCGGAAGCTGAGAACAGCTTCATTCTTCTCGGCTCGGTCCTGCGGATAAAGCTTGGTCTGACTGTCGTCGAGGTCGCTCCACGGAACCTCGAAATCATAGCCCACATAGGACAGGCGCAGTCCGGCGCTCTGCGACACCGAATGATCGGGCAGTTCGGTCGGTACAACGTTGACTGCGGCTGGCGCTGTTTTGGCCGCATAAAAAGAAAGAGCGACAGGAGCGATCCAGTATCCGCCTGCGAACAGGACTCCGCAGGGAATGATTACTGTCAGCAGAATACGGCGAAAAATCCTCATATCGTTCTCCTTAAGTTTTGGCTTTAGCTTTGAGTTTGACGTGGCCGTTGGCGAGTTCCACGGAGTACTCAACGTTCTCGCAGTGATACTGCTTGCGAATCTGCTCGGTCTTTTTCTGCACGAAGGCAGTGAACGAGTCGAAGTTACCGGAGACATTCTCGCCCGCCTTTTTCTTGGCTGCGACTAGTGTGTTATAGAGGCGTTCGACCTTCTCACGTTCCCCCTGGTCGACACTTTGCAGGGTGAAGTGCGGCGGTGAAACCGCGCCCGCCGCGGCTGCAGCGGCATGACCCACGCCATACACCGGATGATGCGCCTTATGTTCGTCTTCGGCGGTGCGCACTCCTTGCACGGAGAGCAATGCGTCCTGCGGCCGGCGATAACCTTCTTCGCGGATGCGGGACTTCTTCCGCCACAAGTCGCTATAGACTGCGTAGCGTTGCGCCATTTCGTTGTAGCGGTAACGCTGGGAGAAGTTCATACGGCCGCCGTCGGAGAACTTACGCAGCAGGCTTAAGACCTTCCACTCAACATCGGTAGGCGGCCTCTTCGTCGGATTGCTGAAGAAAATCTCGTACTCAATCTTCAATCGTCGCAACTGCGAGTCGAGAATATTCAGCTCTTCGTCGGTGGTCACAGAGGTCTCCATGCACAGTGTAGTGAGGAAAACCGGCAGGGAGCGAGGTGCCCATCGGTCACTAACGGGCATTGAACGAAAGTAAGGTGGGAACAGCTTAGCTACTAGCTACTAGCTTTTAGCTTGGAGCCCAGGAAGCGACTTCTGTGGTCGACGGAGTGTTTGGAAGTTGTTTGGCTAGAAGCTAGAAGCTAGAAGCTAGCAGCTAGAAGCTTATTTCCCCGAATTCGACGCCATTTTCTTCACCATCGCGAGCACTAACTTGCGGTCGCTGTCGTTGAGGCTGGTGGAATAACGGCGTATTTGGCTGAGGAAACGGACTTCGTCGTCGGAGAGTTGCGGCAATCCTTTGGAGCCGTTGCTGTGGCCGGGTTCAGCGAAAAACTGCGATAAGGGAAGTTCCATGGCGCCGGCGATCTTGGAGAGAGTGTCGAGCGAAGGAATGGTGTGGCCATTTTCCACCCGCGACAAGTAGCAGCGCAGCAGGCCGGTTCGCTTTTCGATATCGCCCTGGGACATACCTTTTTGCAGCCGGTAGTTACGGATGGTCTCGCCGATATTGATGGTTGGGAGCATAACAGGATGCGTCATAGTAACCAGATCGGTATCTTCTGGCAAGTGGGAAATTTGTGCCAAGGCATCGCACATCGGTGCTACACGACCGGCCGCTGACATTGCAGAAAAGCAAGAATTACTTATACATCGTATAAGACAAGATGCGCCGGCACGCATCCCTTACGGGGCGGCCAGTTTCGAGTCGTTTGCAAATTCCTTCGCTATTTTTTCAGTGTCATCGCCAGAAAGTCGACGGTGCGCTTCCATGCATCGGCGGCATCGGCGGCGCGATATCCATCTTTGTTGTTGGGATTTTCAAAAGCATGTCCGGCATCGTCGTAGATCTTGATATCGATTTGCTTGCCCAGTCTGCTTAAGTTGTTGTTCAAATTTGTGAACGTCGTCGGGTGTGATGCCTTTATCCTGGCCGCCGAAGAGGCCGAGAATGGGCGCATTAATTTTCTTCAAGGCCTCGGGGTCCGTCGCCAGGTGGCCGTAGTTAATGACCAGCGCCGCGAGCTCGGGTTCTTGTAGCGCTACATCCAGCGCGTAGCCCCCGCCCATGCACCATCCGATCGCTCCAATGCGGTCTGTCTTGACCTTGGGTTGCGACTTGAGAAATTCCACGGCGGCGTGGAGGTCGCGTTTGGCGCGGTCTTCTGGGACTCCCCGCATAATCTGATGCGCTTCGTCAGGCGTGGTCGCCACTTTGCCGCGATACAGATCGATGGCCAACACCGCATAGCCTTGGTCGGCCAACTTCGACGCCTGCTCCTTCACCCAATCGTTCAGTCCCCACCATTCGTGAATCACCACCAGCGCGGGAAAGGGGCCTTTGCCGGCAGGGGTGTAGAGGATCCCCTGCACCGTTTCGTCGCCGCTTTTGTAAGACACAGGTTTGCCTTCGGCGGCGAAAGCGAAATGCGCTGGCAAGCAGAATAGCAAGCGAGGCTAAAAGAGCGTTCTTCATGGCATTTACCTTTTCCGTTAATGGGCGAATATTGTTGCCGAAGTGACGGCGGAATTACAACTGCAGCTCCATGTACAGCGCGCCAGCAATGGGGTTGGCGCGGTAGGGATCGATTTCGCGAAAACCCAGTCTGCGATACATCGCGACCGCGTCTTTCATCACCGGCTCGACGGTGTCGAGGCGAATGCGCTGGTAACCGATCTGGCGCGCCTCCGCAATAATCCGCTCCGCCAGCGCGCGCCCTAATCCTTTGCCGCGAAATTGCGGACGCAAGTAAAGTCGTTTCATCTCGCAGATGCCTGCCTCCAGTTTGTGCAGAGCCACGCAACCCGCAGTTGATCTTGAATACTGCGCCAGCAGCAGTCGGCCGTCGGGCGGAGCGTAGTCGCCAGGAAGTCCCGCCAGCTCCGCGTCGAAACTTTGAAAACACAAACTGAAGCCGAGGGATTGCGCGTACTCAAGAAAAAGTTCGCGGACCGCGGCAATCTGCGCTGGCGTCTCGGCTTGCGCCATCGTCAGGTCCCGGTACGATGAGGATGCGGAAGGAGCTGTATTTTCAGTTTGCATTTCCTCTGTGTTCCTCAGTGCCCTCAGTGGTTCAAGCTTTGGGAGCTATCCCATCAACATCCCGCCGTTCACGTTCAGCACGTGGCCGGTGATATACGATGCCTCGTCCGACGCGAGGAATGCCACAGCGCTGGCGACGTCCTCCGGCGATCCAACTCTCCCCAGTGGAATCTGCTTGACGGCAGTCTGCTTGAACTCGTCTCCTAGACCGGCAGTCATCGCGGTTTCGATGAACCCCGGCGCCACGGCGTTGCAGGTTATGTTGCGCGAACCGACTTCGCGCGCAATCGCCATGGTCAGGCCGATCAGCCCGGCCTTGGAGGCAGAATAGTTGGCCTGCCCCGCCTGCCCCATCTGTCCAAAAACACTGGTGATGTTGATGATGCGTCCCCAGCGCTGTTTGAGCATGGAACTCGATGACGGCCTGAATGCAGAGATAAGCGGAAGTGAGATTGGTTTGCAGGACGGCGTCCCAATCCGCGCGTTTCATGCGCATGACCAGTTGGTCGCGGGTTATGCCCGCATTATTTACCAGAATGTCGATTTTGCCGAACTGCGCAATCGCCGCCTTAATCGCCGACTTCACCTGTTCTTCGTCGGCGACGTCGAGCGCGAATGCGGCCGCGTTTCCGCCCGCGTTGGTTATTTCGCTGACGAGTTCGTTCAGCTTTTCCTGATTGCGTGCCGCCACGGCTACCGTCGCGCCTTCTCTCGCCAGCCGCACCGCGCAGGTGCGGCCAATGCCTTGCGATGCCCCGGTGACCAAAGCCACCCGTCCTGAAAGAGCCATGAAAGTTCTTCTCCCGTTCGAATCCTATTACTACTACATTTGGAAAGCCGAATGATACGCGCCCTGGGCTTCCGGCAACCGCAAGTGATCACTCGATGGAGGGGTTGCGCTTCCAAAGTTCGGCGTCAAGTTCAAGGATCGTCTCCGCGAACTCCGCGAATCCTCAGCGTTCTCGGCGGTTAAAATCTTTTTTGCCCGCAAGTATCCCAAACGAGAAAAGCAACCGCTCACGAATCGCATTGCTATTCCACAACTCCGCCGAGTAACATTCCCACACTCATGCCGCAGACTGCGAACAACAATGTAATCGTGATGCCCGAGCCCTCCAACAAAAATTCTTCCCCGGCAGACGCGGTCGGTTCGGGACACCGCTCCACGCAGCGCGCCTCGGCTACGCAGCCGATTGCTCCCCTCGAAAATACCTCGCCCGACCCGCCCTCCACCGAAGTCTTCGCGGTGTTCGGGGTTGAGCCCGAGATCCAGGCCTATGCCATGGCCAAGTATTCGCGCTCGTCGCTGTCGATGAAGGAATCGCTGCGCGAAATCAGCACCCAGAAGGCGGAGAAATTTCTCAACACTTTCTATTTCCAGTACGGACATCGCTCGATCGCCGACCTGGCCCATATCGCGCTTGCAGTCGAGCGCCTGTCCATCCTCGCGGCCATCGAACTGGCCGATGAGCAGCGCTGGGACGGCCAGGAGCGCTCTACCCGTTATCAGGATTTCAAGAAGAGCGGCTACTACATTCCCGATTTCGGCACCGATGACGAAGCTCGCAAACTCTATCGCGAGACTCTGGATTTTCTGTTCGCCGAGTACGAAGCGCTTTCGGCGCACATGACGCAGCACCTGATCAGCATCACGCCCAAGCCCGCCGACATGAAGCAGGACGCCTACGAGCGCACGCTGAAGGCGCGGGCCTTCGACATTACGCGCTACCTGCTGCCGCTGGCGACCAATACTTCGCTGGGCGAGATCGTCAATGCGCGCACGCTGGAGACGCAGGTGGCGCATCTGCTGTCGCATACGCACAAGGAAGTGCGCACGCTGGGCGAGTCCCTGAAAAAAGCGGCCACGGGGGCGGCCTACAACGTCAATGCAGAATCTTTGCGCGATTTGGTTGAACAGATTCGAGCCGTGAATCCTGAACTGGGCGCCCGCGCCGAGCAGGAATTGCTGCGCGAGGTCCGCGTCGCGCCCACGCTGGTGAAGTACGCCGACCCAAATGCCTACGAGATGGAAACGCGCCGCGAGTTGCGCCAGGCGGCGCGCGAGTTGATGGCCTCCGAGCCGATCGCGCCGTCGAAGGCCATCGTCGATTTGCTCGATGAAGAACCGCTCGAAGTGGAGATTGCGACCACGCTGCTCTACGAACACTCTCACCATTCTTACCGCCAGATTCGGCAGGCGGTGCAGGTGGCGGGCGAACGCCATCGCCGCGAGATCATCGACCTCGGCCTGCGCCATCGCGGCCGCCACGATGAAATGCTTCGCGGATTTCGCGCCGGACAGCAGTTTCGCTTCGACATCCTCATGGACACCGGCGGCTTTCGCGACATGCACCGCCATCGCCGCTGCATCCAGGTCATGCAGGGATTCACCACCCAGCACGGCTACGAAATGCTGCTCGACATGGAAGATGCCGGCGTGCATTTACGTTTCGACGCAACCATGCGCCGCGTGCAGGCGGCAGTAGAAAAGTTAGCCGGCCGCAAGACGCCGGAGGCGGAAGAGAATTCTCAATACGCGATTCCGCTGGCCTTCCGCAAGCGCGCGCTATTCAAGATGGATTTCGCCGAGGCCGTGTACATCTCCGAGTTGCGCACTACGCCCGCCGGACACGTTTCTTACCGGAACGTGGCATACGCGATGTATGAAGCGGTAGCGCGCAAGTATCCGGCGCTGGCCAAATATTTCCGGGTGCACGATGTGACAGCGCCGGTGGATTTGCTGCAGACGGTAGGGGCGTTACGGAACTCTGTGCTGCCGTGCTCCGCCGTCGGGGAATATCGTCAGGAGGTCGGGTAAGGTCGGCCCAATGGCCTTGAGTATCGCGAATACGACGAGAGTCCCTAAGAGTGACAGGTCGGGATGGTTCTGCCAGGCCGATCCGATTTCGTTATGCCAGGCGCTAGCGAATTCGACGCAAGTCATCCAAGCCGAGAAGGCCACCCAGAAACGCATTTTCTTGCCGTCCACTTTGCGTTCGGGGTCATTATTCCTCTCACTCAGCCAAAAAAGGACCACAAAGAGGAATCCAAATACTATGGGCTCAACGATTCTATTGACCATAGGTCGTACCTCTCGAAAACTCACCTGAAGTATATACCGTCTAAAAACTGCCCTAGAGATAAACGCGAGATAACCGATGACGTACTCGGCAAGATCGCGATTTATAGCAATCTCTAGATCTATCTTGATTACGCTAGTCCGGTCGGCTAAAATCCGAAATAGCCCCCATGCCGCGTTCCGTCAAAATCGCTCCCGAAATTGATGCGAAGCTCTACGCAGGAGCTCGTCTCGGTCGCCAAAGAGAACGGGCAGTCGCAGCGGTTTGTGCTCGAGCGGGCGCTGGAGCATTACCTGCACAACGTCGTCCCCTCGCAGCGGATGGTCAGGCCGGAAGTAATGGCCGCTTATCGGCGTTCCAACGAAAAGTATCGTGAGTTGTACAAGAAACTGGCCAAGTGAGCGGGGAGCGCGTCTATCTGACCGTGGCTGAAGTCGCCGCCATCCATCATCACCAGATCGAGGAATACGGCGGCGAGCACGGACTGCTCAATCAGGGATCTTTGGAATCCGCTGTTTTTCGGCCTCAAACCGGATATTACAACGACCTGAGCGAAGAGGCGGCCGCACTGCTGGAGTCGCTGGTCAACAATCATGCTTTCGTAGACGGTAATAAGCGAGTAGGATTTGCCGCGGCCCACACGTTCTTGTTGATGAATGGATTCGATCTCGACGTTTCCAGCAAGATCTGCAGCTGACTTCCTAATCAACAATGATCGCGGACGGCAAGTTTCGCTTTGCCTTGCTTCGCGATTGGATTGCCGAGCACTTCGTTCCCCTTTCTGGATAGATTTCGCGGGCGGGGGCACCCGCGCCACACAACCCTGGCTGCCCATTTCGGAACGCTTTCCACAGTAATTATCTTGATTCGCCTTTTCTTCGCTTCGATTTCGTATGTATAATCCGGCCAGATTAGATTTCATTTAGTCCGGCACTCCTAAGGAGCCACCATGGCAGACGAACGCGGCAAGGCGATTGAACTCGCGGTTTCGCAGATCGAAAAACAATTCGGCAAGGGCTCGATCATGCGGCTGGGATCGAAGGAAGCCATCGTCCCCATCTCGGTGATCCCGACCGGGTCGATTTCGTTCGATGCCGCGCTGGGCGTGGGCGGCTTTCCCCGCGGGCGCGTGGTGGAAGTCTTCGGCCCGGAATCTTCAGGCAAGACCACCATCACCCTGCAGGTCATCGCCGAGGCACAGAAGACCGGGGGCATGGCCGCATTCGTCGACGCCGAACATGCGCTCGATCCCGGCTACGCAAAAAAGTTGGGCGTCGACGTCGACAACCTGCTGGTCTCGCAGCCCGACTATGGCGAGCAGGCGCTGGAAATCACCGAGGCGCTGGTGCGCTCCAACGCCATTGACGTGCTGGTCGTCGACTCAGTGGCGGCCCTCGTCCCCAAGGCCGAACTCGACGGCGAAATGGGCGACAGCCACATGGGCCTGCAGGCGCGCCTGATGTCGCAGGCGCTGCGCAAGCTGACGGGAACGGTTTCCAAGTCGCGAACCTGCCTCATCTTCATCAACCAGATTCGCGAAAAGATTGGCGTCATGTTCGGCAATCCCGAGACCACCACCGGCGGCCGCGCGCTGAAGTTTTATTCTTCGGTGCGTGTCGACATCCGCCGCATCGCCGCAATCAAGGAAGGCGACGTGGTGACCGGGTCGCGCACAAAAGTGAAAGTGGTGAAGAACAAGGTCGCGGCGCCATTCCGCGAGGCGGAGTTCGACATTCTCTATGGAGAAGGCATTTCGCGGGAAGGCGACCTGCTCGACATTGCCGTCAACAACAACATTCTCGAGAAGTCCGGGTCGTGGTTCAGCTACAAAGGCGAACGCATCGGCCAGGGCCGCGAAAATGCCCGCCAGTTCCTCAAAGACAACAAGGACGTCATGGCCAGGCTCGATACCGAAGTGCGCAAGACGCTGGGATTGAGTCATAGCCCGGCGCCGGCTGCGACGGCGGCCCCAACGAACGGGTCGACTAGCTCGACCAGTCGCGTCACCACCATGCCCAGTGCTCCGCCCGAGCCGGTCAAGGCTCCGATTGTAGCGGCGAAACGCTAGCAGACGCGTGGCTTAAAACGGCCTGCCATCCCGAGCAAGAAACGGCTGTCATCCGAGCGAAGCGAGAGACCTGGGTTCTTGCCTGGAGCAAACGCGCAGCCGGTGCAGGCAAACACCGAGGTCCCTCGCGTTGCTCGGGAAGACACCTCCTAAGGCCGTCGGCCCGGACTCATTGCCATCCTCACTCCCGCCCGCATAAAATCTCCTATTGCTCGCTGTTGCTAATAAGCGCCACACGCGGCCTTCCTGTGAGGACGATTGAATAAGGGCATCGCTGTTTATCCCGGTTCGTTTGATCCGCCCACCAACGGGCACCTCGATCTGATTGAGCGGGGCAGTAAGATGTTCGAACAGTTGGTGGTGGCGATTCTCCGCAATTCGGAGAAGACCCCAATGTTCAGCCTGCCGGAGAGGCTCGAGATGTTACGCCAACTCACCGCCGAATGGCCGAATGTTCGCATCGATACCTTCGACGGCCTGATGGTGGAATATGCCAAGTCGATCGACGCCATGTGCGTGTTGCGCGGCATTCGCGCCATCAGCGACTACGAGTACGAACTGCAGATGGCGCTGATGAACCGCAAACTCGAACCGACTCTGGAAACTGTCTTCATGATGCCGGCCGTTAAGTATTCTTACGTGAGTTCGCGCCTGGTGCGCGAAGTGGCCCAGGCTGGTGGACCAGTGAAAGATCTCGTCCCCGAAGCGGTCGAGCAGAAGCTGCGCGAGAAACTAGACCCCGCCTACAAGCTTCGCGACATAGAATTAATAGAAGTCCCCAAGAAAAGGAAAAGAAAAGCATGACCACGGCAACTACGGAAGCGCTCAGACTCACGGAAAGAATCAACCGCATCGAACCCTCCGCCACCATGGCGGTTGTGGCCGAGGCCGATAAGCTGCGGTCACAAGGAATCGACGTGGTCGACTTTGGCGCGGGGGAGCCGCACTTCGCCACCCCGCAGCACATCAAAGACGCTGCCATCGCCGCCATTCAGGGCAACTTTACGAAATACACGGCAGTCGCGGGTACGGCCGAACTCCGCGACGCCATCGTGCACCGTCATAACGTGGACTTCGATTCCGACTACCGCCGCGAGGAGGCGATCGCCTCGACCGGAGGCAAGCATGCCCTGTTTAACGCCATCCAGGTTCTGGTCGATCACGGCGACGAGGTCATCCTGCCCGTCCCCTACTGGGTTTCGTTTAAGGACATCGTCCGGTACGCGGGTGGCAACTGTGTCCTGCTGGAATCGGATGAGGCGCAAGGCTTTCGCGTTACCGCTGAAATGGTCGCGAACCTGATTACGCCGCGAACCAAAGTCATCATCCTCAACTCGCCCTCTAATCCGTCCGGCGCCGTAATGAGCCCTGCGGATATGACCGAGGTCGTGCGCCTGGCCCACCAGCGCGGCATTTGGGTTCTCTCCGACGAGTGCTATGTCTATCTGAATTACACCGGAAAGAATTTCTCCGTTGGCTCCCTGCGTGAATACAAGGAACGCATGGTCGTGCTGGGATCGCTCTCGAAAACCTACGCCATGACCGGATGGCGGCTAGGCTACGCGCTGGCGCCTGCGGCGGTCGTGAGCGCCATGTCGAAGCTGCAAAGCCAGTCCACCTCGAATCCGACTTCAATCGTCCAGAAAGCAGCCGTCGCCGCGCTCAAAGGCCCGCAGGAGTGCGTCGAGCAGATGCGCCGCGAGTATATCCAGCTTCGCGATCATGTCGTAAAGGGCCTGCGCTCTATTACCGGAGTAACCTGCACCCTGCCCGAAGGGGCGTTCTACGCTTATCCAAATATTTCTTCTTTTCTGGGTAACGGCGGCCTGAAATCTGCATCAGATGTGGCGGGGCGTTTGTTGCGGGAGGCCCATGTGGCCACCGTTCCCGGCGAAGGCTTCGGCACCGGCGAGCATATTCGGGTCTCCTATGCCACGTCGAAATCTGAGCTGGACCGCGGCCTGGAACGCATGCGAAAGTTTTTTGGGGCGCTCTAAGGGCCGGGCCGCTTAAATCATCGGGGTCGGCCCAAGGCCGTTCCGCTAGCGAGCGGTCTTTTTTGTGTTCGCAAGGGTGTGCACGCAAGTTTGCATGGGAAACCTTTATCCATTTTTAATGCTTCCGGGATTTGATCCGCGCCCTTGGGGTACGCAGGATCTGTCGCCCATTTATCCCAATCACAAGTTTGAGGAGAAGATTGGCGAAGCATGGCTCAGCGGCGACGACTGCAAAGTCGCCAATGGCCCGCTGACTGGAAAAACTCTGGCGCAGTTGAGCAACCAGTATCAACGCGAACTAGTAGGTGAGGCCGCTCGCGATGCCGGCCGGTTTCCCTTGCTCCTCAAATTTCTTTTTCCTCACGAGAAGCTTTCGGTGCAGGTACATCCCGATGACGCCCAAGCCCTGCGCGTCGGCCAGCCTTGGGGAAAGACCGAGTGCTGGTACATTGCCCACGCCAGGCCCGGCGCACAAATTGGTTTGGGCCTGAAGCCGGGAGTGACGGCGCAGCAACTGGAAGAAGCGATCCATCAGAACCGCGCCGAGGAAGTTCTCAACTGGATCAACGTATATGCCGGAGACATGATCTACGTGGCCGGAGGCACGGTGCACACGCTCGGGCCGGGCTCGGTTGTGGTGGAGACGCAGCAGCAGTCCGACACAACTTACCGCCTCTACGACTATGGACGCCCGCGCGAGTTGCATTTGAAAGATGGCATGGCAGCGGTGAAGGAAAAAGTAAAATCCGGAAAAGTAATTCGCCCGGCCCCGCAAGCCTTGAATGGCAGCAAGAACCGGCACGCGCCCCTCATCGGCGCGCCCTACTTCGTAGTCGACATGTTTGAGGCGAAGGAGCCACTGCAGTTGGAAACTCAGGACGATTCGGGGAAAAGTTCGGCGCAGATTCTAGTCGCCGTCGAAGGCTGCGGAGTCATCGAGGCGCCCGGCGCGGATCCCGTAACTCTTGCAAAAGGCGATGCGGTCGTAATTCCTGCCAACGTCGGCAAATTCGGCGTGCGTCCGCAGTGGGCGTTGGAATGTTTGCGCGCCTACGTTCCCGGAAAGCCGCTGCCCGAGCCGGAAACGCGAATGTAAGACACATTTCAGAGTGAAGATTTCAGATTTCAGATTTTTTCCGCACACGCATTTGTTTAGCTTTGAATCTGCAATCTGAAATCTGCAATCTGAACTTCTCGGCATGAAAAATAATTTCTATCCCGTAATTCTGGCTGGCGGGCGCGGCACGCGCTTCTGGCCACTCAGCCGCAAAAAGCGCGCCAAGCAATTGCTGGCGCTCGACGGTAAGCAGACCATGATTCAGCAGACGGTGGCGCGGCTGCTGCCGCTCGCCCCCGCGAAAAAATTTTGGATCATCACCAACCAAGATCTGCGACCTGCCATCCTCAAGCAACTGCCGAAGCTTCCTCCCGATCAAGTGCTTGCCGAACCTGTGGGACGAAACACCGCGCCAGCGATCGGTTTGGCTGCGTTTCTGCTTCTGCGCGAAGATCCGAATGCTGTCATTGGCTTGTTCCCTTCCGATCACGTCATTGCAGACGAGAAGCGCTATCGCGAAACTCTCGAACGCGGGATTGAGCTTGCCGCGGCGGGGCCGAACATCGTCGTGCTCGGCGTCCGCCCCAATCGCGCCGAAACCGGATATGGATACATCGAGACCGGAGGCTTGTTTCAGGGCGAAGCGCTGCAAGTGCGCCGCTTCACCGAAAAACCCAATGCCGAGCGCGCCGCCGAGTTCGTTGCGGCTGGGAGTTATTTCTGGAACAGCGGAATGTTTTTGTGGAGTGCGCAGACTCTCGCTGACGCCCTCTGGGAACATCTCCCCAAGACGGCGGCATTGCTGGAAAAAATCGCGGCGAGTTATGCAACCAGCAAATTTGCCGCGACTTTTAAACGGCTCTATCCCCAATGCGAAAATATCAGCGTCGATTATGCCGTCCTTGAACCGCGTTCCGCGAAGGGCGAGGAGGCAGCCAACATTTATTGCCTGCCAGCCGATTTTGGATGGAACGATCTTGGCTCCTGGACCGCCTTGCACGAGCACCACACGGCAAAGAAAACGCCGCCAGAAGGCAATCTGGTCGAGGGTTCCGCTGTATTCCTGTTGAATGCGCGCGGAAACTATATTCATTCACCCGGCAAGTTCATCGCGGCGATCGGCGTCACCGATTTGGTCGTGGTCGAAACCCCGGACGCGTTGCTGATCACAACCCGACAACACGCGCAAGATGTAGGCAAAGTCGTAAAGTATCTTGACGAGAAAAAATTGCACAAGCTGGTGTAAGAGAAATCGCTGACCGCTCAATGACTATGGCGAAAGAAATCAAATTCGGAACCGACGGCTGGCGAGGCATCATCGCCGATGACTTCACCTTTGACAACGTGCGACGGGTCGCCGGCGCGATCGCTTCCTACGTATTGAAATATGAAGACGCGCGGGGCGGCGTCTTCGTAGGCTACGACGCGCGTTTCGCTTCTCCGCGCGCGGCACAGGTGGTCGCCGAAGTCATTGCCGCCGCCGGAATCCCCGTAAAGTTGGCCAACGATTACACGCCAACTCCTGCCGTTTCCTATGCGGTGAAAAAACATGGCGCAGCCGGCGGCGTGATGGTCACCTCCAGCCACAATCCATGGAACTGGAATGGCGTGAAGTTCAAGGGCAAGTTCGGCGGTTCGGCGACTCCTTCCATCATGAAAAAGATTGAAGAAGAATTGGCCTCCGGAGCGGCTCCGAAGGGGAACAAGGGCTCCATCGACGAGGTCGATTTCAAGAAAGAATACGTGGCCGCTGTGTGCGCCTTCGCCGACATGGACTTGATCGCGAAGACCAAGTTCAAGTTCGCCGTCGACGCCATGTACGGCTCTGGCCGCGGCGTTCTGGCGCGGAATTTTCGCCGAGCGCGGAGTTCAGTTCGTAGCCATTCGGCAGGAACTCAACCCGCTGTTTCCCGGCATTAATCCCGAACCGATCGAGCCCCATACGGCCATGTTGCAGGAGACGGTCGTTCGCGAGAAGTGCGACGCCGGCCTGGCCACCGACGGCGACGCCGACCGCATTGGCGCCGTCGCCGAAGACGGCAGCATTTGTCGACTCGCACAAAATCTTCTGCGTCCTGCTGCGCTGGCTGCTCGAACGAAAAAAATGGCCCGGCGACGTCGTGCGCGCCTTTAATACCACCCGCATGCTCGACCGCATCGCCGCGAAGCACGGTCGCAAACTTCACGAGACCTCAATCGGCTTCAAATACATTGCCGATCTGATGATGGAGCGCGAAATCCTGATTGGCGGCGAAGAGTCAGGCGGAATCGGGTATGCGCGATTTTTGCCCGAGCGCGACGGCGTGCTCAACTGCCTGCTGCTGGCCAACGTCATGGCGGAAGAAGGCAAGCCGCTGGGACAACTCGTTGCCGATCTGCAGCGCGACTTTGGCCCGCATTATTACGGCCGTCGCGACTTGCACATTCCCGAAGAGATGAAGCAGAGCGCCATCCGGCGAGCCCGCGCCGACAGCTACTCAAACTCTCGGCCGCTATCAAGGTGCTCAGGAAAGAGCATCTCGATGGCGCAAAATTCTTCCTCGACGCCCCCACCAATGGGAACGGTGCCGAAGCCTGGGTTCTCTTCCGCGCCTCCGGTACCGAGCCGCTTTTGCGCCTTTATACCGAAGCTTCGTCGCCGGAGTTGGTCAAAGAGTTACTCGTCACCGGCGAGGACTTCGTGAAGAATAGCGGCTAGTGGTCGGCAGTCGCCCTGTCGCCGCGGCGCTTTATGGATACACTTGTATTGATGACCAACATGGCGGACGAATCGAGGGCGGTTCCTTCCGATTCGCCTGAGGCCCGTCGCTACAATCGTATCCGGCGCTGGCTGGGAGTCACCGATTTTTTGGCCGGCTTCGCGTTTCTGATTCTCTTGCTGGCGACTGGATGGTCGGCTTGGCTTCGCGATTTGGCTTTGCGCCTGGGGTTTCAGAACTATCCAGTGTCGCTTCTCATTTACTTGGTGCTGTTGCTGGCGATCAGCAAAGTCCTGGGCCTCGGCCTCGAATACTACGGCTTCCAATTGGAGCGCCGCTTCCAACTCTCCACGCAAAAATTCAGCGCATGGGCGTGGGACGAGGTCAAAGGTTTTCTGGTCGGCATCGTGCTCGGAAGCGTCGTAGTCGAAGTGTTATATCTGACCATCCGGCAGTGGCCGCAGCATTGGTGGATGCTCGCTTGGGCTCTATTCATGGGGCTGTTCATTCTTTTGGCGCAACTGGCCCCCGTTATTCTTTTCCCGATCTTCTACAAATTCGAGCCGCTCGATAATGAAGAACTGCGCCGCCGCCTGGTGGTGCTGAGCGAACGTGCCGGCACTCGGGTGCGCGGCGTCTATCGCTGGAAGCTTTCGGAAAAAAGCAAGAAGGCCAACGCCGCTCTGACCGGACTGGGCGCCACCCGCCGCATCATTCTGGCCGACACTCTGCTCGACAATTACACTCGCCGACGAAATCGAAGCCGTGCTGGCGCACGAACTCGGGCATCATGTGCATCGCCATATCCTGAAGAGTATTTTCGTGCAGGCGGCTATCACGCTCTTCGGTTTCTGGGCGGCGAACTGGGTGCTTCACTACGCCGTCGACCATCACATGTTCGAGGAGATGTCCGACTTCGCCGACTTGCCGCTGCTGGCGCTGGTTTCGGCGGCGTGCTTTCGTTCGTGCTGATGCCCGCGCTGAATGCCTACTCGCGCTTCAACGAACGCCAGGCCGACCGTTATGCTTTCGAGTCCATCTCCAGCGTCGAGCCTTTTATCAGCTCGATGAATAAACTTGCCGAGCAGAACCTGGCGGAGCGCACGCCCTCGAAATGGGTCGAATGGTTTTTCCATTCGCATCCCGCCATCTCCCGCCGTGTGGCAGCCGCGAAGAATCTGGGGACAAAAACACAACCTTACACCGCAGGCCTGAACCCGTCCCATGGCCACTGGCCACTGGTCACTAACCTGTTCGTTGTCCCAGAATTTCGATCACGCGCTGCAAGTCTTCTTCCGTATCCACTCCAACGCTGTCGTGCGGCGTTTCTCCCACAAAGATCGGAATGCCATTTTCCAAAAAGCGCAATTGTTCCAGGCGCTCGCTTTTTTCGAGCGAAGACTCCGGCAGTTTCACAAATCGGTCCAGCGCCGCTTTGCGATAGGCGTAGAGGCCGAGATGTTTGAAGTAGGCCGGCCGCGTGCCGTCGCGATCGAACGGGATGGTCGCTCGCGAAAAATAAAGCGCCCGCCCATCCAAATCCGTTACTACTTTCACCGCATTCGGATTCTGCACGTCGACTCCGCTAGCGGGAGTCTTCAGCGTGCCGACCGGGACTGACTCGATTTTCCATCACCTCCAGCAAGGCCGCGATCTGTTCGGCTCGGACCATAGGCTCGTCACCCTGCACGTTGACGCAGACGTCGGCAGCCTCGCGGCAGGAAACCTCGTGCACTCGTTCCGTCCCGCTGCGATGCGCGCTTGAAGTCATCTGCGCTTTCCAGCCATGGCTGCGACAAACTTGCATGATCTCTTCAGAATCGGTGGCGATGATCGACATCCGCCAGCAGCGGGCGAAGATCGCACCGCCTCGTAGACAATCCCAATCAGCGGTTTGCCCGCAATCTCGCGCAGCATCTTGCGCGGCAGACGCGTGGAAGCCAGGCGGGCAGGAATGACGGCAATCGCTTTCATCGGCGGGTCGGACGATCTTGGTTCGGACGATCTCGGTTCTGACGATTTTGATTTGCCGCTACAACGTCGCCAAACCTGCCGCAGAGTATATCTGTCTGGGCGCGACTTTGTTTGACCTATTTCGCGGCCCAACTTAGAATTGAACTCTGAATTGACTACTGGAAGTAACGCTCCGGGTTCGCGCTGCCATGTGGCTCATGGCAGCGTCAGCGCCCAGGTTCCTTTCGCACCGTTTTCCCCGAGTTTGGCGGCGTAGCTCAGGTGGCTAGAGCGACGGTCTCATAATCCGTAGGTCCGTGGTTCGAGTCCACGCGCCGCCACCAGTTTCACCCGCCTTTGCCGCAAAGGCCTTTTCCCTCAAACACTAAGGTTATGTAATCGGCACTTCGCCGGGCAATGCCGTTCCTCTTCGATGGTATCTTGGGAGTGGCGTCGTCAACGTGGACGGCGCGGTCGGAGTTCATGGACGTTCTAAGCAAACTCTTTGAGCAGCACTTCCACTCCCCGGTGGAGCAGGTTCAGCCCCTGCAAGGGCAACTGGGCGGATCGGGGCGCAAAATCATCCGCCTGCGTGGCGCGAACACCAGTGCGGTCGGCATTCTCTACGATGTGCGCGAAGAGAACGCGGCTTTCCTGGAATTCTCCCGCCACTTTCGCAAACATGGCCTGCCTGTCCCGCAAATCTATGCGCAGGATCTGGACCACGGAGCTTATCTCGAAGAGGATCTGGGTGACACGTCGCTCTTCGAATTTCTTACGAAGCATCGCACGGGCGATCAGATCGCGCCGCCGGTGGTCGAAGCCTATAAAAAAGTCATCGCCACCTTGCCCCGGTTTCAGATCGAGGCCGGAAGCGACCTGAATTACAAAGTATGTTATCCGCGGGGAAGCTTTCGACCGGCAGTCGATCTCGTGGGACTTGAATTATTTCAAATACTACTTTCTGCGCCTCGCCGGTATTCCATTCAGCGAGCAGGCGCTGGAAGACGACTTCAGCCGCCTGACCAAGTTTCTGTTGAGCGCGCCCCGCGATTACTTCCTGTATCGCGATTTCCAGTCGCGAAATATCATGCTGCGCGACGGCCAGCCCTTTTTCCTCGACTACCAGGGCGGGCGCAAGGGCGCGCTGCAGTATGACGTTGCCTCACTTCTGTACGACGCCAAGGCCGATCTGCCGCCGGAGTTGCGCCAGCAGTTGCTCGATCATTACCTGCGCACGCTTTCCGGTTTCATCGATCTGAAGCGCGACGAATTCATGCACCACTACTACGCGTACGTCTACATCCGCCTGATGCAGGCGCTGGGGGCGTACGGCTTTCGCGGATTCTACGAGCGCAAGGTGCATTTTCTGCAGAGCGTGCCTTACGCTCTGAAAAACCTGCGCTGGCTGTTGCACAATGTCACGCTGCCGATCGCGCTGCCCACGCTGACGGCCGCGTTTCACAGCATGCTGGCCTCGGAGAAGCTGCAGGGACTGGCTGCGGATGCGGACAATCTGGTGGTGCGGATTTTCAGTTTCTCGTTCCATCGCGGCTTGCCGAAAGATGAGAGCGGGAACGGCGGCGGCTTTATCTTTGACGGGCGCAGCCTGCCCAATCCCGGCCGCGAAGAGCGCTTCAAGACTCTGACGGGCCGCGACCAGCCGGTGATCGACTACCTCAACCAGCAGGAAAGCGTCCATCAGTATCTGGCTAGCGTGATGTCGCTGGTGGACTCGAGCGTAAACAATTACCAGCGCCGCGGATTTAAGAATCTGATGGTGTCGTTCGGATGCACCGGAGGGCAGCATCGCTCTGTCTATCTTGCGGAGCAGGTTGCGAAGCGACTGCAAGGACGCGGCGGCGTCGAGGTCGTCTTGCGGCATCGCGAACTGGAGAAAATCGAATCGAAAAATGAACCGGAGAAACCCGCGCCCGAGCGTGCCAAACGGGGACGAGCCGGGCGATGAAGGCCATGATCCTGGCCGCGGGCCTGGGCACGCGCCTGCGCCCACTCACCGACGATCGTCCCAAGGCGCTGGTAGAAGTCGCCGGCCACACACTGCTCGAGATCACGCTCCGCCGCTTGCGTCACTTCGGTGTTCGCGAAGTGATCGTCAATGTCCATCACTTTGCCGACCTCGTTGTCGATTACCTGAAAAAGAACGCCAACTTCGGCATGCGCATCGAAATCTCGCGCGAAGAAGTCTTGCTCGACACCGGAGGCGGACTCAAGAAGGCCGCATGGTTTTTTCTCGAGACTCCAGACGAGCCTTTTATTCTGCACAATGTGGACGTGCTCAGCAGCATCGATCTCAACCGCATGCTGAAAGTTCACGGTCAGAATCACGCGCTGGCCACGCTGGCGGTTCAGCAGCGCGAGACCTCGCGATATCTGTTGTTCGACTCGCAGAACCAACTCTGCGGGCGGCAGACAGGTCGCGCTCAGGAGCCGGAGATAGTTCGATCAACAAATGCCAACCAGTCCGGCCCGATCCGGCCGCTGGCATTCTCCGGCATCCACGTGATCTCTCCGCGGCTGCTCTCGCGACTCACTGAAGAAGGCGTGTTCTCGATCATCACGTCTTATTTGCGTCTCGCGGGAGAAGGAGAAAAGATCGCCGCTTTTCAGGCCGATGAATATTATTGGCGCGATCTGGGCAGGCCCGAAAATGTCCATCAGGCATCCACCGACGTGCAGGACGGAGTTCTTCGAATCTGAAATTTCAGGTAGGGTGAATTGGACATTACTACTGCGTCTTCGCTGTTCAACGTTGATCCGAAGAACCTCTGTTCGTGTGGAATGGCGCGTGAGTTATCGGCGCGAAGAGCTTAGATCAGCTTCGGCACATGGTCGCAGCCGGGGACTCCTCCGATAAAGAACAGAGTTGGTGACCCGCGCTCCAACAATCCCGATGGCACTCCGTTCCGGGGAATTTGAGTGTAATCGCCTGTTATCGTCAGTTGAGCAGTGGTACCCTACGGCTCGATGGCGAAAGAAAAACTAAAGCGAAAGCGGAAATATCAGCATTGGAGAAAGTTTGTTTCCGAGACACCTTCGATGAGGAAAGCTCAAAAGCGTAGTGCGGCTGGCTTGTGCATCGGATGCGGGAAGAAGCCGTGTGAATGCAAACACCCGGCGGCCAAGCGGCGATCATGAGTGAAATCGCCGTTTACGCCAATTGTTAGTGGCATAGGCCAGCGTGAACTTTATGATCTGCTAATTCGTATTAAAGCCCATGTTCACAATTCCGCCGTTAAAGTCAGCTCTGATTTTCGCTCTGATCTCAATCTTTTTGGGAACTCCCCCCAAAATGTCAGCGCAGACACTCGATGGAAAGTTCGATGTAGGGGGTCGCCATATCCGAATTGCTTGCCAAGGAAGCGGATCTCCCACGGTTGTGATTGATGCCGGACTGGGTACGGCTCCAATCGAGGATGCGGCTTGGCAAAATGTTGCATTTAAGACTTCAGTCACTACCCGCGTGTGTATGTATGACCGGGCTGGACTTGGAGGAAGCGAACCGAATCCAAAACCGTTTATCACGAGCTTGGATTCTGTGAGTGATTTGCACCGCGCCTTGGAGGTCGCTGGTGTTCATGGGCCATATCTAATTGCGGGCCAGTCCATCGGCGGCCTCCATGCTCTAGTCTTCGCCAATCGTTACCCATCCGATGTGGCAGGCCTAGTTCTTGTATCTTCGACTTGTCCGGATCAGTTCAGCACCTGGCTCAAATTGTTGCCGCCCCCAGCAAATGGAGAAGCAAAGGCAATTTCTGATACTCGCTCATTCTTGGAAGCTATCCTGTCAGGATCCTCCAAAAACAGTGAACACCTCGACGTCCGGCGGAGTACTGAACAAGCGCAACAACTCCATTCGCTTGGATCGAAAACTGAAATTGTTTTGACTCATAGTCCTCGGTTTCGTATGGTGCCGGGCTTGGAAGAGCCGCTTTCTATCAAATTGGAGAATGCGACGCAGCAGATGCAGAAGGAATTTCTCAAACTCTCAACAAATTCAAAACAACACATTGCGGCTACGGCGGGGCACCATTTGCAGGTGGAAGATCCTGATTTTGTCATATCCGGTATTGCTGAAGGCGTACGTGATGTTCGTGCATCTCGTGGCTTTTAGGTGACGTAATATCCCCATAGCACTCATCTACCTTCACTCAAAAAAGCTTCCCGACCTCACGAGCGCGGGGCTATATACATGCCTTTAGCAAGTCGCTCTCGCGTCGCCAGTGCGCCGCACGATCTCTGACCAAGAGAAGCCCGTCCGCAAGCGTCGCGCGCTTAGCAGAAATAAAACCCGTTTTCCACAGTTCGATGTGACATCTGACCTTGCGCCGCACCGCTTCACCTCTCCAAAATGAGGGCGTGAGCGGTGCGTACCCCAATAAACCGAGCCCACTTGGCCAGTTGGGCACCGCAAGTCCTTATTCTGGAATATTTTACGAATAAGTTCTTGCGGCTCAAGATTTTGCGGCCGAAGCGAGGGATCGCGTTGCGCAAGTGATTGCGAATCAATATTTTACAGAGAGGGCCAAAAAAATAATCAAAGTCGTCTAACCTTCAGGCGCGATGAGGCACGTATTCAGCGGCTGGCGTTGAAGTACTTTTCCTCGAGGATTCGGCGGTGGTGCAGCTCGTGGCCGGCGATGGTGTAGGCAAGGGCGCGGACGGTTGCTTCGTTCTTATTGGCGACGCCCCGGCGCATCCAGGCTTGCTCATCCAGATTACGGAGCAGGGTCAAGGTGGCGCGGCGGACGGCGATGTAGTCCTCGACTATCTCGGCCAAAGCGGCCACCGCGAACGGACCGTTGCGAACGTAGTCGTCCTGCTCGAAGCCTTCCATGGGGGTCTGGTCGCCGCGGGCGATGCGCAGGGCGCGGTAGGCGAAGACGCGCTCGCTGTCGCACACGTGCCCCAGCACCTGTTTCGCGGTCCACTTGCCGGGAGCGTAGCGGAAATCGCCGTCGCTCTCGTCGCGGCCAGACAGCAGGAGCAAGGTTTGCCGACGCTGGGCATCGAGCGTGGCTAGAATATCGCCTCCTGGCACGAGCGCGATGTAGCGCTCAAAGTAGGGCGCATATTCGCCGGGCTCGGGGCGGGGTATCGCCAATGTGGGTGATGCGATCAGGGCCGGTTCTGACATAGGTGACTCCTCTTAGGTGGAACCGCTCAATCAACGAAAGCTGGCAATCCGTGGCTGCTGAATCGGACATTCGCTCGATACTCGAAGCTAAACCCGTGCGATACGCGAAGCTAAACCCAGCGTAGGAATTAGACTGGCGATTGTGAATTCGGTTATCTCGCCTGCTCCCAGCATACTCTTCCGGACCGCCGGATGGGAGCGCCGATAGATTTGTCCGGGAATCGTTACACGAAGAGGCGCAGAAAGTATGCAGCCCGCCAGCCCTTGCCATAAGCCAAGTCTCGCAACGGGACATATCCCCAAAGGAACTTTCGATTGAAAATAAAGGATTTTCCACAGCGATTCCTCAAGCGGGAAGAGTACAATTCTTTTTGGTCACGAAAGTGCGGCCAGTGACCCCTAATCCCAACAAGGAAAGGATCGTTTATCCCATGTGGAAGCCGACCAATCAGCCCCAAACACCTGCCCGCCCTGCCGAGCCGGAACGTCCCACCCCGTCCTCGCCCAGCGCTCCAACCATGACCTCCACGCCGAGTGAACCCGCCGCAGCCCGACCCCTGAGCACCACCACTGCGGAACAGGCCACGATTGGCAAGTCGCTGGTGATTAAGGGCGAGGTGACGGGCTCGGAATCGCTCTACATCGATGGGCGAGTTGAGGGTTCGATCAATCTTTCAGGCAATCGCGTCACCGTCGGCCGCAATGGCGTAGTCGCCGCCAACATCAACGCCCGCGAGATCGTGGTTCTGGGCAAAGTGCGCGGCAATTTGACGGCCAGCGACCGGGTGGACATTCGCAGCGATGGCTCGTTGACCGGCGACGTGATCGCGGCACGCATTTCTATTGAAGACGGCGCATTCTTCAAGGGCGGCATCGACATCCGTAAAGGCGGACAGCCGCAACAGCAGAAGGCGAATGGCGAAGACAAGACGGCTCCGGCGAATGAGCCGGCGGCTGTCGGCGCTCGAGCGTAGTTTTCGCCTAAGAATTGGCCGGTATTCGGGAGCGGGCATCCGCAGGGATGCCCGTTTTCTTTTTCGCGGGGCCGCATCCGAGACCGCGCGTACTCCCTTCCAAACGTTTCTTACGATCCCGTCTTCCTGAAGAATTCATTCAGGGTTTTCCCGCCGCTTGATATACTCGTTCCCATTTTTCAGGACGGTTCTTAGGCCGAACAGCATTGGGAAATATGGGTCGCATCATTCTGGTGTTCATCCGGCGATTGTGGCTGCCACTGCTGGTGCTGGCGGCCTTCCTGGGCGTGTGTGTTGTCTTTTACATGCGCGTGGAAGGACTGCGGCCGCTGGACGCGCTGTTCTGGGTGATTCATCCGCATGCGATCGAATATCGCGCGGCGCACAAGTCCACCAAGATATTTTCGCTGTTTGTGTATGCGGGAGTGTTCGCGCTGCAGATATGGATTGCGGAGCGAGTGCTGCTCACCATTTTCAGCCGTCACGGTGTGGAGGCCTGGAGAACCATGGTCAACGAAGTGAACGTCGATCGCCTGCGCGATCATTTCATTATCTGCGGATACGGGCAGGTCGGCCGCACGGTCGTCGATCAACTACAGCGACTCGAGATCCCTTTCGTGCTGATTGAAACCAACGAAGGGCTTTACCGCGAACTGCTCAACGACAGGATTCCTGTAATTCAGGGAGATGCGAAACGCCACGACATCCTGATGCAGGCGGGAATAGAACGCGCGCGCGGTATTTGCATCGTCATCGACAACGACGCGGATAATCTTTACATCACGGTGACTGCGCGCTCGCTTAATCCAAAGGCCAAGATCATTACGCGGGCGGGGCAGCAGCGCTACGCTAATGCCATTCGCAGCTCGGGCGCCGACGAAGTCATCATTCCGGAGTATGAAGGCGGGCTGATGACCGGAAGGATGATCCAGAAGTACTATCCGATTTCGCTGGCGATCAAGTAAACGCGGAGAGAATCGACGATCTTTCGCGGGCTGTTGAAAAGATCATTTCGTGTCATTCTCGCTGCTTCATCCGCGCTGCGGAGGCTCCACGAACATGCAGTCTCCGTAGGAATAGAAGCGATAGCGCTGGGCGACGGCGTGCTCGTAGGCGCGCATCACGTTCTCTTTTCCGCCGAGGGCGCAGACCAGCATCAGCAATGTGGATTGCGGTAAGTGAAAATTAGTGAGCAGCGCCTGCACCACCTGAAACTTGTAGCCGGGATAAATGAAGAGGTTGGCTTCGCCCGAGGAGGCGCGGATTTCGCCGCGTCCCTTGGCGGGCTGCGTATTCCAGCGTGCGCACGGTGGTGGTGCCGACGGCGACGATGCGCCGCGATTCCCTGCGCGCACGATTAATTTGTTCCGCAGCTTCGGCCGAGATCGAATAGGCCTCGGAGTGCAGTTGATGTTCTTCTACGATCGCGCTCCGCACCGGCTGAAAGGTCCCTAGGCCAACGTGGAGCGTGACTTCTGCGGTCTCGATTCCACGCTCGCGCATGCGTGCGAGAATCTCAGATGTGAAGTGGAGGCCGGCAGTGGGTGCGGCCACCGATCCGCGCTCGCGCGCGTAGACGGTCTGATAGCGTTCGCGATCAGCGGCGGAATCGTCGCGAGGAATGTAGGGCGGGAGCGGGATGTGCCCGATCTTTTCCAAGCCTGGCAAAGAAATCTCGGCACGGGCGCGAAGCGAATACGCCGCTCGCCGAAGCCGGCGCGCGCGATGACTTCGGCCTGGAGTTCGTCATGCTCTCCGAAGAACAAGTGCTCCCCGACTCCGATTTTGCGTCCCGGTCGCACCAGGCATTCCCATTCGTTGGGCTCGCTTTGCAACTGGCGGGTGAGGAGAACTTCGATGCGGCCGCGGAGAAAATCACGAGCCGCTGGATTTCGTTCACTGACGGGCTGCGAGCGTGAACCGCTGCGCCGCCCGTAGAGGCGTGCGGGAAACACGCGAGTGTTGTTGAAGACCACCAGATCGCCGGGCCGCAGCAACTCTGGAAAGTCGCGGAATTGGCGATCGCTGAGTTGGCATTCGTTCGAATCAGGAGCGCTGCGGTTGAGATGCAGCAGGCGCGATGCGGCGCGGTCGGCCAGCGGTTCGTGCGCAATCAGATCTTCGGGGAGTTCGTAATGGAAATCGGAAACCAGCACGCCCTCCGATTATAAGGACACGCCTCCGATGCACGCGGTTTGGCAGGACTGCGCGGGGGTTCATGCGCAAAAAGTTGCCCTCCTGTGTTCGCTTTTATTGAAATTTGGATTGTTTCGACGAGGGGGCTACTGATAGTATGCGGATGCCTAGATTGCGCCCTGCTTTTATCTCTCTCCCCAGGGTAACCAAGCAAAGGTAACCATGCCTACGGAACGCAAATACAGGGAAGAAATCGTTCGCTACGGACGCATGCTGCACGAGCGCGGGTTCGTGGCCGCCATGGACGGCAATCTTTCGGTGCGGCTCACGGGCGATCGGATACTGGTGACGCCGACCTGCGTCAGCAAAGGAGCGATGCGGCCTCCGGACATGGTCATCGTGGACCTGGATGGCAAGCGGGTGGCCGGCCGCCGCAATGTAACCAGCGAAATCGGGATGCATCTGATGATCTACCGCATGCGTCCCGATATTCAGGCGATCGTGCATGCGCATCCGCCGACCGCGACCGGATTTGCCGCCGCCGGAATTCCGCTGACCGAACCATTGGTTTGCGAAGTGGTGATGGGGCTGGGATGCATTCCGCTGGCGCGCTACGGAACTCCGGGGACCTCGGAACTGGCGCAGACGCTGGAGCCTTTTGTGCCGAACTATGATGCGATTCTGATGTCGAACCACGGCGTCGTCACGTATGGCGACACTCTGGAACACGCATACATGAAGATGGAAACGGTCGAGCACTTTGCGCAGATCGCCCTGGTCACGCACTTGCTCGGACGGCAACAACCGTTGAAAGAAGTGGACATTGAAAAGCTGCTGATGGCGCGCACGAAATATTTTGGCGCGAAGATTGCCGCCTGCATGCCTTTGCCGCGATCACCGCAGAAAGTCAGCTGACCGCGAATTCGAGTTGCTACCCCGGTAAACAAGACACACGAAATCAAAATCCGCTACCCTCTCGCCAAAAACGCGAGAAGGGTGGGGCACCCTTTTAAATTAATCGCCGCCGATTCGGAATCTCATACCCGCGCGAAAATTGATCGGCAGCGCGGGATAGCCGACGACTTCGTTGTAGGGATGGTCGAGCGCATTCTCGACATTCGCGTAAACTGTAATGCGTGGACGCACGGCGTACCATCCTCCGAGATCGACGCGGACGTATCCGGCGGCGTGATCGATGCCGAAGCCGAAGAAATCGGAATCGGCACGACGCCCGACAAAACTTCCGCCCAGATTTGCGCCCCAGCGACTGCCCGAGTAGGACAACAATGCGGTCGCGGAATGCTTGGGGCGGCGCAGCAGCGGCTGGCCGGGATCGTAAATTGGATCGAAGGGCGAGGGATTATCCAGATATTGCGACGAGGTATAGGTGTAAGCCGTATTCAGCAGCAGCCTCGACCGCAGCTTCGCGCGTAACGCCACTTCCGCGCCTTGGGCAAAAGCCTGGTTCACATTCACGTATTGGCCGGGATAGTTCGGAGGAATATTTTCCGTCACATAGTTGATCTGGTCGCGGAAGAGATTGTTGAAGTAGGTCCCGGTCAGTTCGTATTGATTGTTCAGGAAATTCTGCTGAAATCCCGCTTCGAAGGCGCGCACGCGCTCCGGCTTGAGAGAAGAATTCGGAAGGTTGTAAGGGCTCGCAGGAACTCCATTGAAAGTTTCTTCGAGGCGAGGCTCTTTGAATCCGGTGGCGTAGGAAAATCGCAGGCGGGTGCCCGAGAACATCCGCTTCCCGCGGAGGGCTTGCAAGGTCAGCGCCACGCGCGGGACGCCCGTGTTGCCGAAGGCGCTGTCATGAATGAAGCGCCCTCCGGCGATTATTCCTAACCGCCCGAGCGTGACATCCTGTTGAACGTAGGCGTCCTGATTGAGCCGCTGGCCGTGAGTTTGCGGACCGTAATCGAGGTCTCCTACGAATCCGTTTTCGTTCTCAATGCGATAGCCGAAGGTTGTGTGGGACCAGCTTCGTTCGGAGTAATCTCCCTGATATTCGAATCCAGCGCGGTTGATGTGGTCCACTTCGTGGGAAGGATAGTCGAATGGGATCGCCAGCAGTATTGACGCGCGCGGGATCGCCGGGATTGGCTCGTTGTAGCGGTAGACATAATCGAATCCGCTGAAGCGATGCTGCCATCCGTGAGGCGCGGCAACCAGCAATTGAATTCCGCCCAGCAGGTTGTTGAGCTGCGACCAGCGCATCAGGATTCGGCTGAAGAGGAACCAGAGGTTCGGAGGATCCATTCGCGGGAACCAGGGGAACGTAGCCGTTGAAGTTCCATTCTCCGGGAACCCCGGTGTGGCAGTTGGCGTGACGGAAATTTGCGCGCAGGGAAACCGAGTCGCTGAGGCGCGCTCCGAGGCTCGCTCCTTCCAGGGAGTTGGAGTAGGCATCGTTCACTCCGGAGCCGTTGGTATTGAATTGGTCGCCGAACAAGTTGTAGTCGTAAGCGACCGCGAGCGCCTGCGAGCGAAGCGTATCCGCTGGCGGTTGCCGAGATTTCCTCCGTCGGCGCCAAGGATTAGCTCGGGAGTTCGAGTGCTGCCGGTGCGCGTCCAGACTTGTACGACGCTGGTCATGGCATCGGTTCCATAGAGAGTGCTTTGCGCGCCGCGAACGAATTCCATGCGATCGCCCTGCGCCAGCGAGAGCGTGCCGAAGTCAAAGGTGCCGCCGGGCTCGTTGACTGGTGACGCCGTCGACGATGACTTTGTTGTAGTTGGATTCGCCGCCGCGGACGAATAGCGAAGAAAGACCACCGTGTTGTCCCGAGGTGTTGATGACGGCGCCGGGAAGAAAGCGCATGGCATCGTTGGCCGCGATTGGTTGCATGGTGGTGAGTTGCGCTGCGGCTGAGAGTGTCGACATCGGCGCCGGCGGCCTCGCCGGGCACAGGCGTGCGAGTGGCGCTGACGACCACGGTTTCGGCGGCGATGGCGACGTGAAGGGCGACCGTGATTTCCGTCTTCGAAGAAACATCGACTGTTTCCGAAGCGAAACCCGGGGCAAGAACTTGGATTTGATAAGGACCAGAGCCCGGTAGGCGAAATGTTGCGGCACCTTCGGCAGACGTTGTCTGCACAGCCAGAGCTTTGCTTTCGTTAAAACGCATCAGCGACACTTGAACGCCGGCGACGGCCGCAGATTGCGGGTCCACTACTTTGACTTTGAGATCGGCAGCCGAAGCAGCCGCCGAGAGAAAGAGAATCGTTCCGAAAACAGCGCTACCGAACACGCGCATACCTTCCTCCTTTGCACGCGAAAGAGGTTGAAGTAGACGGATCGCGCCGGTCTCCTGGCTTCGCGAGTGAGGATGGTTGCTATCCGGTTACGCCCGCGACCTTCCCAGGAATATCCCAGTGGCCGAGGGCAATTTCCTCGCTTACAGTTGCGCGGCAGCGCGGGATTTACACCCGCTTCCCTGTCTTTGCCGAGCGGCAAAGACGCGCGTTCCGAACGAACTTGCAAAGAACAAAAACAACGATGGGAAGAATCTAAAGGCTGGGGAGAGGGAAGTCAACCGCAGGAGCGGGGCTCACCTTCGCCATCGTCCCAGAGCATAAAGCAGGAGGGAGAGCAGCACACTAAGCAGCAAGGAAGTTGCCAGCGGGAAATAGAACGTGGAGTTCTTTCCGCGATAGACGATGTCTCCGGGCAATCGACCCAGCGGCAGGTTTGTGCGGCCGAGCAGGGTGAGAACGACGCCGGCCACGAGCATTAGTATTCCCAGGACGATCAATAATTTGCCGAGTCCGGTCATCGTGGTTGGCTGCTGCCTTCCGAAATTCTACTAGCAGGCTGCTTGAAAAACTCTTTTCTGAATTGAGAATCTCACAGCGCCTGAAGGCCCCACCGATTTTGCGGCGCGACTGAAGTCGCGCCCTTTCAAGACTTACTCGTGACATTAGTTTTCCCGCGGCCTGCGAGCGTGCCGGCCCCCGAAGGGGCTTAACTTTGCTATGCAAAGTACTCGACAAAAGCGAACCGTGAAGTTATGCTATCGCTATGTTTGAGCCGCGGACGCATGGTTTTCGGCGGTTCCACCGCTCTGCGAGGTCGGTGCCCTCGCGTACCGCTCCGGAAGTGTTCGAAGATCTGCGCTTCATCCGCGACACAATGGAGCGATCGGCGGCCTTTACCGCGGTCTCGGGATGGGGACAGGTGTTGCTGGGCGCGACCGCCGCGGGGGCAGCGTGGCTGGCGGCGCAACAAGTTTCTTCGTTCGCGTGGCTGCGGGTGTGGCTGGCGGAGGGCGTGGTGGCTGCCGCGATCGGATTGCTGGCGTGTACGTGGAAGGCGAACCGCCGCGGCTTGCCGTTGTTTTCGGGTCCGGCGCGCAAAGTGGCGCTCGGCCTGGCGCCGCCGCTGGTCGCGGGAGCTTTCCTGACGTTTCTTCTGTTTCGCGCGGGCCTGCAGTTCGCGCTGCCGGCAACGTGGCTGCTGCTCTACGGCGCGGGCATCATGACCGGGGGCGCATTCTCGGTGCCGATCGTGCCGGTTATGGGCCTGTGCTTTATGGTGCTCGGGGGATTGGCGGTGCTGGGCCCGGCGGGTTGGGGCAACTGGTTTTTGGGCGCGGGCTTTGGCGGACTGCACATCGTCTTCGGATTGCTGATCGCGAGGAGGCACGGTGGCTAGAGCCCTACCATCCCGGCGCAAATCTGCCAAGCCTGAGGTCCAGTCGCGGGAAAAGCGTGAACTCAGGCCGCTTCGCGCTCCAGAGCTTCCAGAGCTTGACCGGTTGATTCACGAGCGTATCCGGCTGGGCATCGTCAGCGCCCTCGCTACGAACGACTCGCTCAGTTTCAACGACCTGAAGCGGGTGCTGAAGACCACGGACGGAAACCTCAGCGTTCACGCCCGCAAGCTCGAGGAAGCGCAGTACATTTCCTGCGTGAAATTTTTTGAAGGACGAATGCCGCGTACGGAGTACCGGCTGACCGCCGCGGGCCGGCGCGCCCTTTCGGAGTATCTCGATCAGATGGAAGAGTGGATTCGGGTTACGCGGGAAGAGTAAGCATGTGGCTGCCTCGAAGCTTCGCTTTGGTTAAACGTCCAGCGTTCCGCATAGCTTTTGCATCGTGAATTTTGCGAAGCTTTTTGAGATTCAGTCGATCCTCGTAATTACGGGATGTTCGGGCGGTGTGCCGCTTTCTGCGAGTGCGATTCGCCACCGGGCCAGCGACTCCAGCAGAGTGTTTACGCCGATTCCACCGAACTCTGCCGGGCACGCGGCGAGATTTTTCCTGCCTCGCTCCATCAGCGAGTAAGCTCCCGCGAGATTCCCGGTGGAGTGATGATGAAAGGCGACCGCAGCCTGGATGAGCCCCTGAAGAAATTGTTTTTCCAGTCCTTGGGATTCGCGCCAAACGTCCTCCCAAACTTCGTGGGCATCGTAGAACTCGCGGGCGTTGAAGAGGCGAATGCCTCGAAGATAGGCCTCATGGTTCATGGTCACGGGCTAGAATACTACCGTTGCGGACCACGATAACGCCGTTCGGCTGCGAGAGTCTCAGCCACGGTCGCTAGGCTTGGGCTTCGTTGCGCCAATTTTGAGACTGGCGACTGATGATACCGTAACACTCACACGCCGCATCTTCGAGCTTTGCACGGTCGACGATGGTGACCGCGCCGCGAACGTATTTGATCAAACCTGCCTTCTGCAGAATCCCAGCGGCGACGGTCACACTGGCGCGGCGGGTACCGAGCATGTGAGAAAGAAATTCCTGAGTGAGAGGCACAATATCTCCGCCAATCCGGTCCTGGCTCATGAGGAGCCAGCGTGCCAACCGCTGCTCGACTTCGTGCAAGCGATTGCAGGCGGCAACCTGGGTGGCCTGCATAGCCAGTTCCTGAGAATAACGATTCAACTTTTGCACGAGCTGTGGGCACTTGGTCAAGGCCTGCAAAAGCTGCGGAGTACTTAGGCGAAACGCACTGCCTGTAATTTGAACGATGGCTCGAGTGGCGCTGGTTTTCAGGCCCACGATGACAGGTAGACCGATAAAGCCTTCTTTTCCCGTGAGTCCAACTTCGACTCCTTTTCCGTCGCCCATGATGGTGAGAATGGAAGTCATCCCGCTATTCATGAAATAGCAATACTCGATCGGTTCTCCCATTTCGTTGAGCAAATCGTAATTGCGCATCTCGACGAACTCAAGGTCCGCCAGTACGGCGGCGCACTCTTTGGAAGGCAGGGAAAGCAGGATCTCATTACGGATGGAACGCGGGTCAACTCCCCGGGAAGATGGTTTGGCCACAAATTTTCCCGAGAATCCCGACGAGATTTTCGCCACAGCGGCTCCTTACGCGACCCTGAGATTGAGAGTAACTCCTGATACTAGCTGAAGTTGTTACGGAAAACTGAGCAATTTAGAACAATCGAGAGGTACGATAGCGTACAATTATTCAAGCGGCTGCCGCGTTTAACCCTGCCAGCATCGTGGGGCCGTCAAACGATTTCGTGGTGAAGAGCTGTGCATCGAAAATCCGAAATAGCGGTTCCCGAGTGGGCGCACAAGATTGAAGACATGCGCCACACTCGCAAGTTGAGCCAGGAAGGTTTTGGCAGCCGGGTAGGCGTGTCGGCGATGGCGGTTTCGCGCTGGGAGCGTGGTGTGGCGGAGCCCACCGGCGAAACGTACATTCGTCTGGGCAATCTTGCGGACGCTCCGCTCTGCTGGTTTTTCTGGAAGCGGGCTGGCCTGCGCCTTTCCGATGTGACTCGAGTATTGCCGGAGGCCGGTCGCGGTTTCGCTACGAACAGAATATTTGACGTAAAGTTTGTGAAGGCCGGCAGCAATAAGAAACAGTCGCTCGCCCAGGTCGACCTGGTGGCGATACCACTTCTCCCAGTGCACGCCGGAACCATTGGAGCCCAGGGCGATACCAGCGATCTGACCGATATCTCGCCGGAGTCGGTGCTGGCGGCGCCTGCCCAGTGGTGCCCAAATCCCACTTCTACCGTCTGCCTTCGCGTGAAGGGCAATTCCATGTCGCCGCTGATCCTGGATGGCTACATCGTTGCGGTCGACACTTCTTCCACGGAGAACGACAATCTGGTGGGGCAGATCGTTGTCGCGTGGCACCGGGAACAAGGGCTACTGGTCTCGCGGTTGATTCGTTTCGATCACATGGATGCGCTGGTCTCGGACCGTCGCGAGTACGAAGCTGTTTCTATTACCGCCGGTTCTGCCTGGAGAATTGTGGGGAAAGTTCTGTGGTGGACGGGCAGAGCGAGATGAGCGCCCGATAGGCGCGCCATTCCTGATTTCACAGTTTAGACATTCACTCTTAAGCGATTTTTCTGCGGGCACTCTCGGGGATGTACAGTTGCTCGAGCGCTCTTAAGGTGCGATGTGCGCGGCGCAAAGCCACCAGCTCCCCGGCTTCAAAGGTTTGCTTGTTTTTCGTGCAGGTCACATCCTCCAGCCGGTCCAGGACCGCATGTTTCGCTGCTTCAATCCGCCCAGGCATCTGATGCACGTCGGCTTCGAACAGCACGTGTTTATATAATTGTTCCCAGCGTTGGACGATTTTAGATTCTCCGTGCTCCCTGGTCATAACAATTCTCCTTCAGGACGGCAATCAGCACCGGAGTCCAAAAACTATTTTACTGCTGCCCCAAACCTTGAGGAATAAGTTAATCGGGAGGGTGGTGGCTCAGTTTGAATTTTGGACTGCATCGATGGCGTCATCCTGAGCGGAGCCGTTGTTCAGGCGGGGCGAAGGATCTCCCGCCAGGACGCTGTTTTCCATGGGAGATCCCTCGGCCCGCTGGTAAAAACGCGGGCACTTGGGGATGACGCCCCCGTGAGATTTGAAATTCAAACTGAGCCACTACGATCGGGAGGGCGCACATGCTGACAACTATAGAATTGTTTTTCGGCAAGCCGATACGCGACATCCGTACGCCAACGTTAGTTTAGCGCCGGTGTCTCATGAAGAGGATCTTGCTTGAGTCCCGGGCAGAGCTTCCCTCTGGTGGGTTAGTTATCCCTAGTCTGGTGACGTAGCAGTCTTCATGAATGGCGTTACCGTCTTCGTCGGTCTTTGCGTCATTGAGCGGGACGGGCTCGTGACAGATGGAACAAATCGGCGTTCGAACCGAGGACAATGAATTGTTGTACATGTGGCGCCTTCTGGGACCGAACAAACTTGGCCAAGTATTTATCTGCGCAAGACAGATGTCTGTCCGCTGTCGTACAAACCGATCGCATTTATTGACGGTTCGTCGGATGGCGATTACACGGGTCTAAGGATCACATTTCTGGTGGGGAATTCCATGTGAGGTATGCTGAAGGCGGAAAGGCTCTTCATGGTTTCTGACTCGATCATTCTAAAGCACATTGGGCGCCAGGCGAAGCACACGGCGGGATTCAAGCAGCTGGTGCGCGAGTTGGGGCTGCGGGGGGAGGAGCGGCGGGAGCTCGACGAGCAATTGCGGAGGTTGGTGGCCCGCGGGACTCTAATTCAAAGCGACTCGGATCGATATTCTTTGCCTCAGGCCGCTGCCGATAAGAATTTGGTTGCGGGACGCTTGAGCATGCATCGGGATGGATTCGGATTTGTGATCCCGGACGCGAAATCGCTGAACGCGTCGCTCAGGGCGCGGCTTACGGGCGATATTTTCATTCCCCCACATTTGATTGGGAATGCCATGCACGGGGATCTGGTGCTGGTGGACGTGACCAATGTTCGGCCGGACGGGCGCGCAGAAGGACGCATCGTGCGCCCCGTAATGCGCGCGAACCCTACGGTGGTAGGCATTTTTCATTACGGGAGCCGGGGCGGCTACGTAAAGCCAATCGACAGCAAGATTACGCAGGAAATTGTGATCCCGCCGGGGATGGAGCAGCCCGCGTCTTTAGCAACCGAAGTTCAAACACAGAAAGCACGGAGGAAGAAATCCGTCGATCGCGTTCTGGGCGACGAGGTTGCGCGCCGAACACAGTCGAATGATCTGGAAGGCGTGGCCGTGGATGTGGAGATTACCGATTGGCCTTCGCCGACGCAGAATCCGCGGGGACGCGTGATCGAGATTCTGGGGCGCGAAGATGATTTCGGAGTGGATGTCGAGATCACGATTCGAAAGTTTCACCTGCCGCATCATTTTCCGGCGGCTGTGCTGGAGGAAGCGCAAGATGCGTCGGATGTTATCCCAGCGCAGGAGTTGGAGCGGCGCCGCGATTTTCGCGGGCTGCCGGTTGTCACCATCGACGGCGAGACGGCGCGCGACTTCGACGACGCGGTCTATGTGCACATGCTGCCGAATGGCAATTTCGAATTGCAGGTGCACATTGCCGACGTGGCGCAGTATGTGACCCCGGATTCTGCGCTGGATCAGGAGGCGCGGCTGCGCGGCACGAGCGTTTATTTTCCAGACCGCGCAGTGCCCATGCTGCCGCTGGAGCTTTCGACGGATATTTGCAGTTTGCGGCCGCAGGTGGAGAGGCTGGTGCTGTCGTGCGTGATGGAGATGGACCATCGCGGCGAGATTGTTGGCTATGAGTTGAGCGAGGGAGTAATCCGCTCGGCGGAGCGGATGACTTATACGGCGGTGAACGCGGTGCTGGAAGGCAGATGGCGCCGCCCGCGAACGCTATGCGCCGCTGGTGGCGACGTTTGAGTTGATGCGCGACCTGGCGCTTATTCTGAACCACAAACGGAAGCGGCGAGGATCGATTGACTTCGATCTGCCGGAGCCGGTAATCGAATTCGACGAACTCGGATTGATGAAGAGCATTGCGCGCTCGGAGCGCAACGTGGCACACCGGTTAATCGAGGAGTTCATGCTCTCGGCGAACGAGTGTGTGGCTCATCATCTGGAGTCGAATCGGATTGCGTCGCTTTATCGTGTTCACGAAAAGCCGGATGCGAAGCGAGTTTATGACTTTGAAACGATCGCGGCGACCTTTGGATATTCACTCGGAGTGGGTGCGCTGCCGATCCATCGCGTGCAGATGAAGACGGACCGGCGTGCCGCCTACGGCACGGGGAAGCGTGTCCGCGACATCGAAGTGCCGAAGGAAGTGCACATCACGCCGCGGATGTATCAGAAGCTGACCGAGAAGATCGCCGGCAAGCCGGAAGAACGCATTCTAAGTTACCTGATGCTGCGGTCGCTGAAGCAGGCGCGTTATTCGGAGGAGAATCTGGGGCACTTCGCGCTGGCGGCGACGAGTTATACGCATTTCACGTCGCCGATCCGGCGGTATCCGGATTTGGTTGTGCATCGGATATTGAAGAACGTGCTGCGACGGGATCCGACAGCGGATCACAATTCTGGTCAGAATCCAAGTCAAGACCCCCACCCTGTCGCAAAAGGCGCGACAAGGGCGGGGCACCCGGAGGAGGAAAAGCCGTCGCCTTGGTCCAAGCGCCGGGATCATGAGGCGCACCGCGACGCTCTCGGGCCTTTGGGCGGGCCGATTTCTTTGGAAGAATTGCACGAGATTGCGGAAGAGTCGAGCCAGTCGGAGCGGCGCGCCGACGATGCCGAGCGCGACTTGATGGAATGGAAGAAAGTGAAGTTCATGCAGGATCGCGTAGGTGAAGAGTTCGAGGGGCTGATCACCAGCGTGACTAAATTCGGATTTTTCGTAGAGCTTACGGATTTGTTTGTGGAGGGGTTGGTGCCGCTGAACACGCTGACCGACGATCGGTACACGTTTCACGAGAACACGCGCGAGATAATCGGGCAGCGGTCCCGGAAGATTTACCATCTCGGACAGAAGATTCGGGTGCTGGTGGACCGGATCGATCCGGTGGAGAAAAAGATTCAGTTCGCGGTGGTTGAGGAAGAGCCGGTGCGGAAGGGTAAGAAGGGCAAGAAGTAGACGACGACAGAACCGATCGGGCTGCGCCCGACGGACAGCCGGGGCGGCTGTCCCCACACGAGCTATTTAACTCCCAGGGCTTTCTGAATTTCGGCGGCGATGGCTGCGGTGATGGAGCGCATCTTCGCTTCAGACTCGGCTTCGACCATGACGCGGGCCAGGGCTTCGGTGCCGGAGTAGCGCACGACCACGCGGCCATTGCCGTTGAGTTCGCGCTCGGCTGCTTCAATCGCCGACTGGATTGCGGGGATTTGCGCGAACGGAACTTTCTCGCGCACGCGCACATTCTGAATTTTCTGCGGAAAGACTTTCAGATCGCCGACGAGATCCGCCAGGGACTTTCCCGACGCGGACAATGATGTCCATCAGGCGCAGGGCGGTCAGCAGTCCGTCGCCGGTGGTGGCGTCGCCATCGCGGAAAATAATGTGGCCCGACTGTTCGCCGCCGAGCGTTGCGCCGGTCTTGAGCATTTCCTCGAGCACGTATTTGTCGCCGACATTGGCCCGCAGCATGCGAATGCCCGAGTTTTTCAGCGCGATCTCCAGGCCCATATTCGACATGGTCGTGGCGACCACGGTATCGGCCTTCAACTTTCCGAGCGCATGCAGGTCGCGGGCAGCGGCCAGCAGCACCCCATCGCCGTTTACTACGCGGCCGGCAGCGTCGCAGAACAGGGCGCGGTCGGCGTCGCCGTCAAAGGTCACGCCCAGATCGAACTTGCCTGCGGATTCGCGCGACAGCTTTGCCCAAAGTTTCCGGGATGCAACGCGCCGCAGCCTTCATTGATATTCTTGCCGTCGGGCGAAACGTGGATAAATGTTGCCTGAATGTTGAGACTGCGAAACAGTTCCGGGGCCTCGGCGGTGGCGGCGCCATTGGCGCAATCCACCAGCACGCGGAGCTTGCTCAAGTCGGAGGAAACATCCTCGGCCAGCGATTTGACATAGGCGTGGCGAAGGTCGGCCTCTCCAGGCAGAGACGGCTTGGGAAACTTTAGCGCGGTATCGTCTGCGGCCTCGGAGTTCTGAAGCAGCGCGAATATTTCTTTTTCGATGGCGAGTTCGCGCGCATCGGTCAGCTTGAAACCATCGCCGGAGAAGACTTTGATCCCGTTATCGGTCCAGGGATTGTGCGACGCGGAGATCACCACGCCCGCAGCCAGCGATCGCGAGCGGGCGAGGTAGGCTACTCCTGGAGTGGTGATAACGCCGGCACTATGCACTTCGACACCCACCGCGGCCAGGCCCTGGGCGACGCGATCCGCGATCCATGCACTGGATTCGCGCGTGTCCTGGCCGATCACCGCGTGCGGGCTCCGCGCGGTACGGATCAAATCGTGGCCGAGGGCGCGGCCAATCAAGTACGTGCTTTTCCTGGTCAGCGGAAATTCTCCCGCCACGCCGCGGATACCGTCGGTGCCGAACAATTGCCTTTGCTGGCTCATAAGAAATTAACAATCGAGAGAACAGAAGATGATAAATGGTAGCGCGTCAGAGAAGGGTTTCGTGGGGTCGCCCGATTAGTGGGGAGAGGCACTTCCAGCTTTCTGCACGAGCACAGTAACGCGAATGGAGGTCGACTGTACGACCTGCACCAGGGGGTCGGGAACATAGACATTGGTGTTGAATACTGCGCTGCCGCGAGTGCCAGTTGCATCGATACGATCGGTCGTGGCCGCGTCGATCTTTTCCACGTGATGCCTGGGGCCAGTGATCGTAACGCGCGATGGGTCGGAGTCCACTTTAACGATCTGGTCGCCATCGGTAAACGTTCCAGTCACGCGGGGATGAATCTCGACATCGCGAGTCAGCCGAGTGTCAAAGGCCAGATGCAGTTGGCTGGGCACGACCTGGACTACGGTGACGTCGCTGGGATGGCGGACCTGCAGCGAAGTCAATTCAAATGTGCGTTCACCCGGCTGCGCGTTTGCCAGTTCGATTTCGGCGTGAACCTCGTTCGCCTGTAATTGTCGAATGACGCGCTCGGGTCCGCGAACTCGAATCTGCGCCTCGGGAATGAGTTCGGAACTGATCTCGAGCTGCGGGGGAACGTGCTCGAAGACGATGGGCGCGCGCAGTGCCACTTCCGCGGGTTGCTCGTCGGGTGAAATTAGAAACCACAGGCCAGCGGCCAGCAACAAGGACAAAAACTTTAGCCCGATATTGTGGAGCACGTAGCGCTGGATGAATCCGCTCATGATTGCGGCTCCGATTCAACGCCAGATTCGGGTTTCCGTTGCGGCTCGCGTAGGGGAGAATCCAAAAGAGCGTCGGAGTCGTCGCCGTGGGCGATGGGAGTCGGCAGCGTAACGGGAGCCATGAAGCGCCGCAGTTCGCTGCTGAGCCGCTCGCGCAGTTGCTCGACTGTCAGGTCGCGTTCGATTTTGCCGCCGATAGCGAGGCTGATGGCCCCGGTCTCTTCGGAACAAATGACGGCGATCGCGTCGGTCTCTTCGGTGATGCCGATGCCCGCGCGATGGCGCGTGCCGAGTTGGGTGGAGAGCAGCGGATTCATGGAAAGAGGAAGGAAGCAGGCGGCCGCAGCGATGCGGTCTTTCTGCACGATCACGGCGCCATCGTGCAGCGGGGCGCTGGGACGAAAGATGGTGGCCAGCAGATCGTAGGAGAGGCGCGCGTCGAGCGGGACGCCGCTTTCGATGTGGGTGCGCAATCCAATCTCGCGTTCGATCACGATCAGGGCGCCGGTCTGGTGCTGCGAAAAAAGATTCGCGGCCAGCACGATGTCGTCGTAGGAGTCGTTCTCGGAAGAAGAGCCGCCAAGAAATGTCAGCCGCCGCCCCAGGTCGGCAAGCACGTGGCGAATCTCCGACTGAAACACGACGATGAGCGCAAACACCAGGTAAGGGAGCACATGGCTGACTACCCAGTTCAGCGTGGTGAGTTCGCCGATGCGTGCCAGGTAAAAGATTACAGAGACGACAACCAGCCCCACCAGCATGGGCGCGGCGCGCGTGCCGCGGATCATCACCAGCACCTGGTAAATGATCAACGCGACCAGGAGAATATCGAGCGCCACCCAGGCGGCCTGCGTCCATGAGAGGATGACTGGCGTCACTCTAATCTCCTGATGAAAATCTGGCTCAAAGAACTCATTGTAATGCAGTGAGTTTGCGAGGTTACTGGTTACCAAAAAGTTTACGCAGACGCCGTACTTCAAAGTCCCTGTCGCAAAAGCGCGACAAGGGTAGGTACCCGCACCGAACGCTCATTCCCGCTTCTGGTTCACCGTTGCATGGACTTCGCCGCGAGCCAGACGGGCGGAAATCTCTTCCCCCAGTTTGACGCCGCGAACATCTTTTAACAGTTGGCCGCTGGAATCGAATACCAGAGCGTATCCGCGCTCCAGAATCGCCAGAGGAGATAACGACTCGAGCGCAGTGTGAAGACGCTCGCTACGCACTCGCTGCTGAAGCAACACGTTGCGCATGATGGCGACCAGCGCCGCGGTGCCGCTCTCCAGTTCCTTGCGCATGCCGGAGAGCACCAGGCGCAAATCGTAATGCCGGACGGCGGCGGAAATCATTTCCCAGCGGCGATGCGACTGCTCCAGCAACTGGCGCTCGGCCAGTTCCATGCGGTGAGTGAGATCGTCAAGTTTTTGCTGGCGCTGGCGGATCAGTTCCATCATGCGGGCAAAGGCGCCGTGCTGCGCGAGTTCGGTCAGCGCCTGCCGGCCCATCAGCAGCCGGTAGCGCATGGCGCGGCTGAGGCGTTCGCGCAAAGCTGATGCGTAATCTTCGACTTCCTGTCGCGAGCGAATTACCAGTTCGGCCGCGGCCGAGGGAGTGGGAGCGCGCAGGTCGGCCACGAAGTCGATGATAGTGAAATCGGTTTCGTGTCCGACTGCGGAGATGACTGGAATTTCGGACGCGGCTACCGTTCGCGCCAGCGCTTCGTTGTTGAATGAGGCCAGATCTTCGGCCGATCCGCCGCCGCGCGCGACAACGATCACATCCACATTGTCGTGCTGGTTGAAGAAGCGCACGCCCGCCGCGACTTCGTGCGACGCGGCCTCGCCCTGTACCTGCGCGGGATAGATGAGGACATTCACGGAATGATGTCGCCGCTGGAGGACGTTGAGAATGTCGCGCAGGGCCGCCGCCTGCGCGGAAGTCACTACGCCAATGCGCGAGGGAAGGGCGGGAATCGGCTTCTTGCGCTCGGCCGCAAACAGGCCTTCGGCCTCGAGCTTGGCTTTGAGTTGCTCGAAGGCTAACTGCAGCGAGCCTGCGCCCTTGGGTTCGATGTACTCGGCGGAAATTTGCAATTCGCCGCGCTCTTCGTAGACGGTGATGCGGCCGCGCACGACGACCTGCAGGCCGTCGGCCGGACGAAAGCGCAGCAGGCGCGCCGAGGAACGGAACATTACGACGCGAATCTGCGCATTGCCGTCTTTGAGCGTGAAGTAAAGATGTCCAGATTCGGGAGCGCGGAAATTCGAGATCTCGCCTTCCACCCATGCATCGGAATACTCGCGTTCGATGTGCGAACGGACTGCCGCGACCAGGTCGCGAACTTTCCATACCCGGCGCTCCGGCGGGCGGAAGTTGAAACCCATCTGGTCGGCGAGAGAAGACATTGAGGGCAGTGTACCGCAGGAGGGGGCGTTTGTCGGAAGTCAGAAGAAAATGAGGGGCCCGGGGGGATGTGGCCCCCGGGCTCGAAGTGGAAAGACAACGATTAGTGAATATCGAAATGAAAGACGTCGGCGATCTGGAAGTTGGCGCGATTCATGAGCACCAGGTTGCCGCCGATTACGACGTGCGCGTAATTCGGAGGCGGAGGCGGAAGCATTACTTCGAGTTCATGCGGGCAGGGCCGCATTTGTCTCCGCACATCCACTGGCACAAACCCGCGAACTACGATCTGGCGCTCCACTCCGGGCGGAAGACGGTCGCGATTGGCCAAGCCGGGCGGAAGATGCTCGTAGTGCGCGCGATACCAGCCGCGGGCGGCGTCGCGATCGTGATCGGAATAGCGGCCGTGGTCATGTTCGCGGTCGTGTTCGCGGTCATGTTCGCGATCGTAGCCGCGTTCATGATCGTGGCCGTGCCCATGCTCATCGTAATCACGGTCGTGTTTCTCGTGGCCGTGATCGTGGTCGTCCTGCGCGAATGAGATTGAAGTCGAGAGCGCCAACGAAAGAACGGCGACGGCTCCGGCTCGAAACCAGGTTTTAGGCGACATTGCACTCCTCTGGAAAAAACGGTTCCCCATCAGCCTACGAGAGCTTCGATGGCAGCGACAGATTACGGTAGGCCAACACGCGGATCTGGTGCTGTCACAGGACACTTGGGAGCGGCACACCAAGCCGCTTCGTGATTCCCCCCGCATCCCTGGCTGGCGGCAAAGGCTATAATCCTTGCCCATGAATCTCGAACAAAAAGTGGCCGAACTGAAAAAACGGAATCAACTGGCCGAAGACGGCGGCGGCGCCAAACGCCGCGAGCGCCAGCATAAGGAAGGCAAAATGTCGGCCCGCGAGCGCATCGAGTTTCTGCTCGATGAGGGCACGTTCGAGGAGACCGACAAACTGGTCACCCACCGCTGCAATGACTTCGGCATGACCGAACAGAAAATCTACGGCGACGGATTCATCACTGGATACGGCCGCATCGAGGGACGGCTGGTCTACGTTTTCGCGCAGGACTTCACCGTGTTTGGCGGATCGCTTTCGGAAACGAACGCGGCGAAGATCGTGAAGATCATGGACCTGGCGGCGAAAATGGGCGCGCCGGTGATTGGGCTGAACGATTCCGGAGGAGCGCGGATTCAGGAAGGCGTGATGTCGCTGGCGGGCTATGCGGATATTTTCTTGCGCAACACGCTCTACAGCGGAGTGGTGCCGCAGATTTCGGCGATCATGGGGCCATGCGCGGGAGGGGCGGTCTATTCGCCGGCCATCACCGACTTCGTGCTGATGGTCGACAAGACTTCTTATATGTTCATCACCGGGCCCGACGTTATCAAGACGGTGACGCTTGAAGAAGTCACCAAGGACCAGCTCGGCGGCGCCATGACGCACAACGAAACCTCAGGCGTGGCGCACTTTCTGGCGCACGACGACGCGGAATGCCTGTCCATGGTGCGCGAGCTGTTGAGCTTCTGTGCCGTCGAACAATCTGGATGATCCTCCGCGCAAAGCCTGCACCGATCCCATCGACCGCGCCGATGCTGCGCTCGACAAGATTGTTCCGGCACAGTCGAACCAGCCGTATGACATCAAAGACGTGATTCATGCGGTGGTGGACGATGCTTATTTTTTCGAGGTGCAGGAGCATTACGCGAAGAACATTGTGGTGGGATTCGCGCGGCTCGATGGCCGTCCGGTCGGCATCGTGGCGAACCAGCCGTCGGTGCTGGCCGGGACGCTCGACATCAACGCGTCGGTGAAGGGCGCGCGCTTCGTTCGCTTCTGCGATTGTTTCAACATTCCGCTGGTGACGTTTGAAGATGTTCCGGGATTTCTGCCGGGCACCGCGCAGGAGTATGGCGGAATCATCAAGCACGGCGCCAAGCTGCTCTTTGCGTTCGCCGAGGCAACGGTGCCGAAGGTCACGGTGATCACGCGCAAGGCTTATGGCGGGGCGTATTGCGTGATGGCATCGAAACACATTCGCACCGATGTGAATTACGCGTGGCCGACGGCCGAGATTGCGGTGATGGGACCGGAGGGCGCAGTGGATATCGTCTACAAGCGGGAACTGGACGCTGCCGCGAATCGGGAGCAAGTGCGCGGCGAAAAGATCGAAGAGTTCCGCGACCGCTTTGCCAATCCGTATGTGGCCGCCGACCGCGGATTTGTGGACGCGGTGATCCAGCCGCGAGAGACGCGGAAGAAATTGATCCAGGCGCTGGCCATGCTGGAGACGAAGCGGGACAAGAATCCGCCGAAGAAGCATGGGAATATTCCGCTGTGAACAGTCCCGATCCGGAGAGATCAGATGAAAAAAGTTTTCGCTCTGCTCACGTTGTGCTTCCTAAGTTTTCCGCTGTTAGCGCAAGATCCTGGCGCTTGGCTTTCTAGCCTGCCGCAGCCGAAGGACTATGTTCAACACCGGTCTTCGAGTTACGACCGCACTGGCGCCAACGCGGATTTCCGCGCCGTCGCGGCCGGGGAGACTCTTACGCTACTCGACGAGGCCGGGCCGGGGCTGATCAGTCATGTCTGGTTCACGATCGCTAGCGACGATCCGAATCATCTGAAGGCTTTGGTTCTGCGCATGTATTGGGACGGCGAAACGACTCCAAGCGTGGAGACGCCGGTGGGCGACTTCTTTGGGCTCGGACTGGGGCAGTATTACCTCTACCAGTCGCTGCCATTGTCGGTGGGCGGTGACAAGGCGTTGAACAGTTTTTTCCCAATGCCCTTCCAGAAGCACGCGCGCATCACAGTAACAAATGAAGGCTCGCACAAAGTCGACTCGTTTTATTTCAATATCGACTACCGGGCTTATAGCAAGCCTCTTTCTGGAGAACAGCTTTATTTTCACGCGCAGTACCGGCAGGCCGCGCCCGCGCGGGGCTGGACGAATCAGTGGCACTCGAACGGGGATCCGCTGGTCGACGGCAAGAAAAATCTGAATGGCGAAGGCAATTATGTTTGGATGGAAGCCACCGGGCGCGGACACTTCGTCGGGGTGACCATGTCAGTGCTGCAGAATCAGGATGGCTGGTGGGGCGAAGGCGATGACATGTTTTTTGTCGATGGTGAAACCACGCCGTCGATCAACGGAACCGGGTCGGAAGATTATTTTCTGGGAGCGTGGGATTTTGGAGGGCACGCGTTCTCTTATGGATTGTTCGGCGCGCCGGTGGTGGGGCAGGAATTGGCGGGCGGACGATGGTCGCTCTATCGCTTCCATCTTGACTCGCCGATTCCGTTTACGAAATCGCTGCGCGCGACCATCGAGCATGGGCACGCGAACCACCGATCGGACAATTACTTTTCGGTTGCATACTGGTATCAGGCCGAGCCGCATGCGGCGTTTCCGGCACTGCCGCCGCTGGAGCAGCGAATTCCAAGAATTTATGCGGTGGGCGGGCCGGGCAACGCGGGGAAATGACAGCAGAACCTTGGCCACGGATCTCACACGGATCTACACGGATGATCTGTACAGATTTCTGGAAGATTTACTTCACCGCTGAACAAGGGTGGAATGCCGGAAGGACTGAAAAGATCTTAGCTGAGTGAGCTGACAGCTGACAGCACTTCACAAAAAATTAAGAGTTCCGAGGTGGTGTGAGGTCCATTCGTCTCGGCCAGTAGCTCGCGTTTGACCCTTGCTCGACCTGCTATCGCTGCTTCCCTTGCGGGCTGCTGCGCGCGATCTTCGCTTGGGCTCCGGGCTCACCGCCAACCGGATAAATCTACCCTACGCCTCGGAACTCTATCTCGCCTTCAACATTTCTTCTCGATTCTCCTCGACCAGCGCTTTGCTATAGACCCTCGCTCACCCTCCTTCCCAATCTTGCGATCAGGAAAGTGACTCCGCTTGAGTCCCGGACGCCGCACCAACCGGAAAAACTTAAGAAGCTGTCAAAGAACGATCCTGTTGTACTCCTTCTGTAAATTCAGTCAATCGAAAATCGCGCTTCGTAACACACGTATTTTCAACCGAGTGCAGCCCGTCCACAAGGGCATGACCGAATTTAGTGCAACTCCGCAAATTGCTTTTCGCAGAACCAGCACCGGACGCGGCTTTCTGTGCGATTCATCGGTCGAAATCCAAGAATCGGCGGATCGAGAGCAAGGCCACTTCAATGTGAAAATCACGCACTTCCCGCGCCGGGCAAGGGATCTGGGACTTGACGTGGGGCGCAACCACCATCTGTTCGTCGAGTGCGGCTCGATGGGCATCACGCGCAATCTACCTTTGGGCTTCGTCAGTGCCGAGCTGCGCTCGGCGCACACCCGTTGGCGACCGTCCCAACATACGGCAGCCTGGCTGCTCAGGCGAGTTCTATGGCTTCATCCCGCAGGCGCTTGTCGGACTCATCGGTGCCGCTGAGTTCGAAGGAGTTCGTTAGGGCAGCGTTGCCGTTTTCGACGCTGGTGATTACGTAGGAGCAGCCGAACCAGTGGGCCTCGGCCAGATCGGTGGAGGACCAGCGGGCAGGATGGTCAGGGTGGGAGTGGTAGAAACCGATGATGTCTTCTCCGCGTTCGCGGCCTTCACGCTGAATGCGGACGAGTTCCTTGGGGTCGATGTTGTAGCGGTTGTGGGCGGAATCGGTGCGGGTGTTGCCGCACCGGGCGGTCGCGGTCACGACGCGGGTTCCGTCGTCCTCAACGTGGCCGAGTAAAATGCCGCAGCATTCGTGAGGGTAGGTCGCTTCGCCGTGCTGGCGGAGGACGTCGAAATCTTTACGAGTCAGTTTCAGCATTCAAGGATCGGATCGGTAGCAGCGCGAGTCAGAGTCAAAATCCCCTAGCCGCAAAGAACGCGGCGAGGATGGGGCTCCCGGCTTTTCAATCAGCAATCAAGAAATCATCATTCACCAATTCTCTTCAGCCTTCGCTCCAGAATCTTTCGCTCAGGTATTTGTCACCGGAGTCGCAGAGAATGGTCACAATCACCGCTTCGCGGCCTTTTCGCAGCGGCAATTCGCGGGCGATCTTCAAACAGCCTACGACTGCGGCGGCGGCGGAAATTCCTACCAGCAGTCCGGCGTTGCGAGACAGCTGCCGCGCCATGGCATAAGCATCCTCGGTGGCAATCTCTAAGTTCTGATCGGCGAGTTGCGGATCGTAAATTTTCGGCACAATCGCGCTCGCCATGTGCTTGGCGCCTTCAATCCCGTGAAACGATGAGTCCGGTTGTAACGAAATGCATTGCACCGCCGGATTCAATTCCTTGAGCCGGCGCGTTGTGCCGACAAAAGTGCCACTTGTGCCCAGCATCGAAACAAAATGTGTGATGCGCCCCTGAGTCTGCTGCCAGATCTCATTGGCCGTCCCGTGATAGTGCGCCTTCCAGTTGGCTTCGTTGGAGTACTGGTCGGCATAGAAATATTGATCGGGATGGTTGCGCGCCAACTCGCGGGCCATGCGAATTGCGCCATCGGAGCCGTCGGCGGGATCGGTATAAAGAATATTGGCGCCATAGCCCTGGAGAATTTGCTTGCGCTCGCGCGAAACATTTTCCGGCATGCACAGGGTGACGGGAAATCCCTCGGCCGCGCCCAGCATGGCGTAGGCGATGCCAGTGTTGCCGCTGGTGGAATCGAGCAGAATTTGACCAGCGCGTAGTTGCCCGTTGCGGCGGGCTTGGGCAACGATATTGGCGGCGGCGCGATCCTTGACTGATCCGCCGGGGTTGTACCATTCGGCCTTACCCAAGAGTGCTACGCCGGGCAGGTCGCGAGTGAGGGAATCCAGGCGCAACAGCGGCGTGTTGCCGATGCGCTCGACCAGGCTATGGCCCAGCGTTTCACCCAGTCCTACGGCGGTTTCTCGCGATCCCTCGGGTTTTATCGCAGTCGACATTGCTGCCAATCTTGTAGATCCGTATGCCATGCCGTGAACTTCAACGCCGTGACTAACGTAATGTGCTATATGGCCGGAAACAATATATGTAGTAGCTTGTTTAGATGAATAAGCTTCGCCCGGCGATGCAGCTTGTGTAAAGTTACGCCCGGTCGTTATAAAGGATGCATCTAATAAACAGAATGGGCCGGCAGGGAAAGGTCGACGTAAAACGAAATGGCCAAAACTATTGAAGCACGAACCTACGAAGAAGCGCTAGCGTGGTTGCGCGATCACGGGTTCGATGTAACCGACGCGCCGGGCACCAACGGCCGAGTCTTTCTCCGCAAATACAACGTTTCGGCCGCCATCCAAAAAGGCCCCGAAGACTCGGTGAAGATTTTCGCCTATCCCGGCTACCTCATTGGCAGCGAGATTTCGAAGCTGATCAATCGCGGATACCAACAGTTTCTGAAAACTTCCAAGACGGAAATCCCCGCCTCTGCCGATCACCTGAAGGCGCTGCAGCAATTCTCCGAGGATTTGAAGGAGGCGCTGGGCCTTCCCAGTTTGTATAACGAATCTTTGGGAACGGTGAGCGAGGCGTATCAATACGACCGCATCGAGGATCGCGACAAAGCCCCCGTGGATCGGCCGAAGCGTCCCTGGGAGGTTGCAGGTAAAGCGGCAGTCGCAGCGAAGAAGGGCCGGGCGTAAAGTATCTGCCACTACAGGGGCTGAAGCCCCGTCTCTTCTTTGCGGAAACGCGGCGCTAAAGCGCCGCTCTTCCACGTTCCGATCTCATTCACAGTTCCGATTTCTTTCTTCCGAATCGCGTTCACAATTCTGATTTCGTTCGGAATTGCTCCCGTCTATTGCGCTCCGAGAAGGATGTCGACCGTCAGCTGGTCGAGCCTTTCATAAGGCAGACGCTTCTTCATGATCTCGTCTTTATCGAAGACGTGCGACAGTAACGCTGCCGATCCCTTTTCTGAATAGCGGCTCGCGTTCGGAGTTCCGGGAACTTCGGTCGAGACTTCTTTGAGAATGGCCTGAATTTCTTGGTGCGCGTTCCAGCGCGCTGCCTTTTCTTTGAGAATCAAGTAAGTTCGCATGCAGCCGCGGGCGAAGTCTTTCACTCCATCGTAATTTTCCGTGCGGTAAGCGTGCGCGTCGAAGTGTCGCGGGCCGTCGTAGCCGACATCTTCCAGAAACTTCACCAGCCAGAACGCAGACTTGGGATTGGACGAACCAAAACGCAGATCCTGGTCGTAGCGTCCGGGGGCTTGATCGTTCAAATCGATGTGAAAGAGTTTGCCCGCTTCCCAGGCCTGCGCGACTCCGTGCATGAAGTTGAGCCCGGCCATTTGTTCGTGCGCGACTTCCGGATTCACACCGACCATCTCGGGATGATCGAGCGTGGGAATAAAGCCCAGGTAGTGTCCTGTAGTCGCCATGTAAATATCGCCGCGCGGCTCATTGGGCTTGGCTTCCAGGGCGAAGCGATATTCGTAGCCGCGGGCGATGTTGTATTCGCAAAGATAGTTGACGGCTTCGCGCAGGCGTTTGACGGCTTCGTCGGCGCGGCGGCAGGCGTCGGTCTCCACGCCTTCGCGGCCGCCCCACAGAACAAATATCTTCGCACCTAGCTCCGCGCCGAGGTCCATGGCGCGCATCGTTTTCTGCAGCGCGTAAGCGCGCACTTCAGGATCGTTGGCGGTGAAGGCTCCGTCGCGAAAGACGGGATGAAAAAATAAAGACACGGTCGCCATTGGCACGACGATGCCGCTTTGCTGGCAGGCCTTGCGGAATTCCCGAACGATGCGGTCGCGTTCCACCGGCTTGGCATCAATAGGAACCAGGTCGTTGTCATGCAGGTTCACGCCCCAGGCGCCAATCTCGCCCAACACGGACGCTATTTCGTTCGGTGGCAGGGTTGGCCGCACAGCGTCGCCGAATGGATCGCGCCCGCGATTCCCCAAAGTCCACAACCCGAACGAAAATTTATGCTCGGGCCTGGGCTGGTAGTGTTCGTTGCTGCTCGATCGCACTTTTTTTGTGGTTTTCATTGATCCTCCGGCGGATTCAGCGGCGGCGGAGAGGAAGCGATCTTCCCCACCAGGCTGTCCTCCGCCTTCTTGTGTAATTCCTGAACCTTGTGAAGTTCCTTCCCTGCCTCTGCCGCTTTTCCCTGGGCCTGATACAGACGCCCGAGTTGGTAGTGCGCGTCGGGCAGCTCGGGATCGAGGGCCACGGCGTGAAGTAGCGCGTCATGGGCCTGCGCATAATTCTTCTGCTGCAGGTAGATCGCCCCCAGGTCGACGTAGACGATGCGAATGTTCTTCTGGGCGGTCAGCGCGCGTTTCAGCAGAGACTGAGCCTCGTCGAGATGGTTGTTCTTCCATTCGATGTCGCCGAGATACGCTAGCGATTGAGCATTCCCGGGATCGATCGCCAACTCTAGTTGAAACTGTTTCCTGGCTTCGTCGTCCTGATGCGACTTCCAGTAGAGATAGCCCAGGCCAAAATGAACGTTGGGCTCCTTGGGAGAGATTTTCGCGGCAGCTTCGAACTCGGCGATGGCCTCTGCAGTTCTTCCCAAGCCGTCTAAAGCTTCGCCCATGAGCACGTGGGCGGCGGCGGAGTCGGGGCTCTGTTGCAGCAGTTCACGAAATTCGTCCTGCGCGCAGGAGTAATTCTTGGCCCAGAGGCAGCTTTGCGCCAGCAGGCGATGCAGTTCCATATTGCTTGGATCGCTCTTGGCCGCAGGCTCGAGATATTGGACGGCTTCTTCGAACCGCTGTGAGCCGTAGTAGCTGAGGCCGAGTAGAGTGCGCGCCTGGTTGTTAGATGGGTCGGATTCGACGGCCGTACGCAGCGCAACAGCGGCGCTCTTGAAGTGGCCCAGTTTGAATTCCGCTAAGCCAAGGTTGAGTTCGACGCCCGGCAGGCTGGGATTGAGCGCTAGAGCCCTTTCTGTAGGCGGAGGCCGCTTCCTGGTACTTCTGCTGCTTTGGAGAGCACTACTCCCAGGCTGGCGAAGGCTGCAGCATCATGCGGATTGCGTGCGGTCACTGTCCGCCAGGCCTGAGCAGCTTCGGACAATCTGCCTTGTTGCTCGAGCGCGATGGCGTCCGCTGGGGTCGGTGACTGGGCGACCGTCAGGATCGAAAGCAGGACCGGCAAGAGCAGAGCGGCAAGAACGAGTTCGGACTTCCACTTCTTCATGCCTGGGACTCAGGGATCTCAATCGTATACAACTGGCATCTCCACCAAACACTCCTGTCCATTCGCGGCAAAGCACTGCCCTTCGATGCCAGCGTGGCACATGGAACTAGAGGGTGGATTGCGATCAGGATAGCAAGTAAGTAAGCCCCGCTCGGCTCGTACTGAGCGCGAGCGGGGCACGGATAACGCTACTGAAGCAAATTAGTAGATCAGCTTCAGAGCAAACTGCCACTGACGGGCATCATAGGCATTCTTGACCTGGCCGAAATCGCCAGCGCCAAAGCTAGTGCTGATACCGCCGGTGTTCGAGTTCCCCTGGAACTGAGTATGGTTGAATGCGTTGAAGGCTTCGGCTCTGAACTCCATGTGCAACCGCTCGGTGAAAGCGAAGTTCTTCAGGAGTGCCAAATCGAAGTTGTTTCGACCGGGGCCGGTGATCGCGTCGAATCCCAGATTGCCGTAGCAATCGGTACCAGGGCCACCCGGTGTACAGGGTGGTGCAGCAAAGTTGCCCGAGAACCACGCCGCGGGTGTTTTGGGATAGGAGATCGCCCCGCTGACGACTGGGCGGGTACCCGAGTTGCTGATGTAACTGGCTGCCGTCGTGCCGCTCACTCCCAAGTTGATTGGCGCGCCCGACTCCTCGGTTACGATTCCGGAGAATTGCCATCCGCCCGCGGCTCCGCGAACAAGGCGGCTGGTGGCAGTCCGGAACAGGGGTAGGTCGTAAACGAAGTTGCCGAAGAAGACGTTTCTGCGGTCGTAAACCGACGGTCCGAAATCGTAGCGCCAGCCTTGATACGGATTCGTCGCGTTGTTGAGGTCGCCACCGCTGCCGGAAGCCGTAGTCGCATCCATAGCCTTCGACACCGTGTAAGAGACTTGCAGGTGAAGGTCGCGTTTCACGACTCCCGTAAGAGAAGTCTGCAGTGAATTGTAGTGGGCATTCGCCCCGTTATATGCCGAGCGCATGTTGCCGAAACCCAGATAAGTCAGGTCTTCGGCGAAGGACTTTCCGTTCGCTTTTCCGTTGGAAGTATGGGCTGTGGTACTAACGAAGTTCCCCAAGTCGGCGAGAGGGGGCAAGTTGATGGCCTGATAGTAGTTCTGATGCCGTCCCTGGCTTCCCACGTAAGAGATGCTCAGGACAGAGTGTGCACCCAGTCCCTGCTGGACACCAACACTGTACTGGTAGCTGACTGGCGGTGGGTAGTGGGTCGAGATGCCCGTAACGCCCAGAGGCAGCACAGGCAACTGCGCAGCAGAGATCACATTGCCCTTGGAGAGATTGAGGCCGGGGTTGTCAAGTGAAACGCCATTCAACGTCGGGTTCGGATCGCCCGGCGGGTTTACGGCGCCGTTGTACATGTCGTTACCCTGAATGCGCTCGTACATCATGCCGAAGCCACCGCGAACGACGGTCTTGCCCTGACCCGTGAGGTCATAGGCAAAGCCCAGACGCGGGCCAAAGTTTTTCCAGGAGTCGTTAACCAACCCTTTGGGAATCCCGTTTACCCCGCCTGTACCAATGCCGTTTAAGTAGAACTGGTATCCACCAAGTGTCGGATTGGTACTGGTGACCAGGCCCGGGCTCGGCCCACCGGGACATGCCGGAACAGAGTTGCTGCTGCAAATGTTGCCGTTCGAGTCAAAAGTTGCTGCGTTAGCTGGATTGTACAGGCTCGGATAGAAATTCGAAGACAAGTGGTTGGCTTCGTAGGTGTGTGGAATACCATCCCAACGCAGCCCCAGATTCAAGGTCAAACGCGTGTTGACGCGCCAGTTGTCCTGAACATACAACGCTGGCGAGATGTTGTTCCAATGGCCACTGATCTTGACGCCGTCTTCTGTGTACTGTTGAGCAAGACCCATCAGGTAATCGCCAAAGTCGTATCCGCAGGCGATGGTGCCCGACGACGTGCACCCAGTAGGATTGGTGAACGAACCATCGAACTTAAAGTTACCTTCTGTATTCGCGAACGCGTCCTGAATCTTTTTGTAAATAGCCCAACTGAAACCGAACTTCAGTTGATGGGCGCCCTTGGTCCAGGAAACGTCATCACGAAATTGATAATCATCCGCCTTGTTGACCCAGGGGGTCCAGTTCGAGGTGTAATTGCTGCCGGTCACGCCTGCGAGCTGAATCGAGGGGATCCGGTTGTCGGCGTTAGGGCCGGCGAAGAGCCGGTTAAAGGTAAAGCCGCTGGGCGCCGTAATCAGACCAGTCGGAATGATGTTGATCCGGTTACCGTTATAGTTGAACGCCGTCTCGTTGAGCAGCGAGGGACTGATGACATAAGTCGCATGCACCACCGCACTGTACGAGGGGTTTCCGAAAGTATCGGCGATTGAAGGAACGTTGTCACCACTCCATTGCGTGGTTCCGTAGGTCTGCGAGATCTGCTCAGAGATCCAGTGCCCGAACACCGAAAGCTTGCTGCTGAACTGGTGATCGACTCGGACAATCTCTTCCGTCAGGTTGGTCGGGGAGTTGTTGCCGCCCTGAAAATTTACTCCACTGGTTGGAGTCGGGAAGATCCCGCCGTACTTGCCACCGGCCGTCAGCAGAGCTGTAGCATTGGGTGAGATGACGCACGCAGGAATGGTGCTGTTGGGGAACGGGCTTACGCCTGCGGCGGCAAGGAGAGCAGCCCTGGTGCCGGCACTGCAAGAAGAGGGAATCAAGCTCGGGTTGGTCTTGAAAACAGCTGGCACGATTTCTTGAATCGTCTTGCCGTTATATGTGGAAGGGATCAGGGCGTCGCCGTTCGCGCCGGGATACGAACTTGCCAGCGGAACGGGCACGTTCAGAGTTCCGCCATCGACCTCTTTGCGCCACTCCTGGTTGTAGAAGAAGAATGTTGGGTGGTTGTTCATTCCTGGAACCTTCCCGCCGACATTGAAGCCATAAATGTTGTAGCGCAGGTGGGGGACGGTTTGCAGGAAGTAGTTGCGGGAGTTAAGAGCGTCGTTGCGGAAAAACTCCCAAGCCTCGGCGTGGAAAGTCTTTGTCCCGGACTTAATGACGGTAGAGATCTGCGCCGCGGTCGCCAGACCATACTCAGCGCTATAGTTCGAAGTCATGTTACGGAATTCAGCCAACGAGTCGATCGACGGCATCACGCTGCCGCTGCTGCCGCCGCGATCGAGGTTCTCGCCACCATCGAGCAACTGCAGGTTGTGACCGGCACGCTGCCCGTTGATGCTGACGGTGCTGTCACCGCTAACAGGTGTAAATCCAACTCTTGAGCTTTGCAGACTGGAAGCGCCCGGCGCCAGAGCAAACAGCTCGTACAAGCTTCGCCCGTTGGTGGCGAGCTGCGTGATTTGCTGGCCAGTGATGACGTTGCTGACTTCGCCGCTATCGGTCTGTACCGCGACCGCGTTCGCCTCGACGGTTACTTGCTCTTGCGCGCTTCCCACTTGCAACTTGAAGTCGATGCGCTGCCTGTCGCCGACCGCGAGCGTCAATCCCGTCTGCTCGGCAACCTTAAAGCCCGCGGCGGTGACCTTCAGGGTGTAGTGCCCAATAGCCAGGCCAGGGACGACGTACTGCCCGTCGCTGCTGGTCGGCACGGTGCGCGAAACTCCAGTATCGAGGTTCGTGATGGCTGATGGACGCACTCGCGACCGATGCCCCGGACGGGTCGGTGACTGTTCCAACGATGGTCGCTTCCTGAGCCACGGCTTGAGCGGCGAAAATCAGGAAAATGGCGGAGAGGAGAAGCGCGAGGCGAGAGCCGCCGCGTTTCAAAGCTGGAACGAAACTCCCGGCAAACGTGGGCGAGAGGACTGTCATGTGAAGCCTCCGAATTTGTTGGTCGCGATCCGCACCTCGCGAGCAAATTAGTGCGCAGGTGCGTAGAGCTGGGCCTGAGACCGTAACCGTAATCGATTACGGTGTTTACATCCTGCCGTCGAACGTTGTCAAGAAAAATCGTTATCGTAGCGAGGTTTTGACAATTGTTAGTCCCCAAAAGATTTTTGCCTGAGTTTCGGGAGTATAGTGTGGCTTTAGCGAGGAAAGCGTCCAAGAGCTGGAAATCAGGCCCCTCAGGAACGATGCGATTCTAACTCACGATCGGGGGTAAAACGCCGATGCTGACGTTACTAAAGACGTTATCAACTATGGTTCTCCTGGCGGCCCTCTCCACGGCCTGCTCCGTCAGGCTGGAGGCGCAGGCGAAGGCCGACACTGCGGTTCAGGGGAGCATGCAGGAATTCCCGGTGATTCTGCAGCAAAGCGTCGCCGCCGGAAAAACTGCAGTCGGAACCAAGGTCCAGGCAAAACTCTCAATTGCGACCTTGCTCAGCGGCGTCGTTTTCCCGAGGAATTCGATTCTGTCGGGAGAAGTTGTGGAATCGGCGGCAAAGACTAAAACCGAGCCTTCCAGGATCAGCATTCGTATGGATTCCGTGAGCTGGAAGGAAAAATCGGCTCCGGTGAAACTCTACCTGACTTCCTGGTACTACCCCGGCATCTCCGAATCGGGGCAGAATTTGCAGTATGGGCCGACCGAGCCTCCCCAGGCAACATGGAACGGGGCGGGCGCCTATCCCGATCCGAACTCACATTCGTATAAACCGTTTCCGGATAGTTCGGACAAAAGCCCGTCAGTTCCCGACACGCCGAGTTCAAAAACTTCCGACCGGCGTGTCGTCATGAAAGATGTTGACGTGCAGCGCGGCGGCGATGGCGCCATCATTTTGGTTTCTAAACACGCGAATATCAAGCTGGACCGTTTCACTACGTACGTTTTGTCGGCAGACGCTCCACCGGCCAAATAGGCTGGACTTCTTGACCTTGCCCATCCACTGTGCTACAAGCGACGGTCGACCGTAATCGTTAACGTAAGTAATTCTCTCGTCAGCCCAGCGCTCGCTCCGCCGTCGACCGCGCCGGTTGCGGAAGGACACCTTGCCATGAACAACCACTTTCGAATTACCCTGCCAAGTCTTGTTTTGATGATTTTTCTGGTCTGCGTTGGCTCTCAGACCGGTGCCGCTCAGACTTCGAAGAGTGCCCTCTACCTCGATCCTTCGCAACCGATCAACGTTCGCGTCGATGACCTGGTGCGGCAGATGACGCTCGAGGAGAAAGCCTCGCAGCTGGTGAATCAGGCGCGCGCCATTCCGAGGTTGCAAGTTCCGGCCTACGATTGGTGGAGCGAAGCTCTGCATGGCGTCGCCAACGCCGGAACGGCGACTGTATTCCCTGAGCCGATCGGTTTGGCCGCGACCTTTGACGATTCTCTAATCCACCATATGGCCATTGTGATCGGCACCGAAGCGCGCGCTAAACATAACCAGGCCGTGAAGGCTGGACGGCGCGACATTATGGAGGGCTTGGACTTCTGGTCGCCGAATATCAACATCTTTCGCGATCCGCGCTGGGGACGCGGGCAGGAGACCTACGGCGAAGATCCCTTTCTCACCGGTCGCATGGGCGTCGCGTTCGTGACCGGCCTGCAGGGCGACGATCCCAAATACTTTCGGGTTATTTCGACGCCAAAACATTTTGCAGTGCATAGCGGGCCGGAACCGTCGCGGCACACGATCGACGTGCAAGTCTCGAAGCACGACATGGAGGACACGTACCTGCCGGCCTTTCGCGCCGCCATTACGGAGGGAAAAGCGGAATCGATCATGTGCGCCTATAACCGCGTGAATGGCGAGCCCGCCTGCGCGAATACGTTCCTGCTGCAGGACCAGTTGCGCGGCGCCTGGAAGTTCAACGGCTACGTGGTATCGGACTGCGACGCGATCGTCGACATTTACGAGGGACATCACTTTGTGAAGAGCCAGGCTGAAGCCGCAGCGGCCTCGCTCAAGAAAGGAATGGACAGCGAGTGCGCTGACTTCTTTACCATCGCCAAAGACAGCCACGATTATCAGCCGTATATTGATGCGGTGAAACAGGGCTTGCTGACCGAAGCGGACCTGGATGTCGCGTTGAAACGTTTATTTACGGCGCGCATGCGGCTGGGAATGTTCGATCCTCCGGAAAAAGTGCCGTATGCGCAAACGCCGGAGTCGGAGATTGATAGCGCTCCGCATCGCGCACTGGCCCTCAAAACCGCGCGCGAGTCCATGGTATTGCTCAAGAATGACGGCGTACTCCCGTTGACCGGAAGCGCCAAGAAAATTTTGGTGGTCGGGCCGCTGGCTGACTCTGTGGAGGTGTTGCACGGCAACTACGCCGGCACGGCGTCGCACGCGGTTACTGCACTGGAGGGGATTAAGAAGCAATTTTCAGCGGCGCAGGTAACTTACGTTGCCGGAACCAATTTCCTGCGCAAAGAAACGGTGATTCCAACTTCGGCACTCTCGACCGACGACGGCAAGCCGGGATTGAAGGGCGAATATTTCGCCGGCAGCGATTTTTCGGGCACTCCTCAGCTCGTTCGTACCGACGCTGTCGTTGATCTGCAACTCTTCCATCCCGGGCCGCAGGCGATCACGCCGCCGAACGGTATGAAGGAGTTTTCCGCGCGCTGGACCGGCTTTCTAACCCCGGCGGCATCCGGTACGTACAAGATCGGATTGGTGGGCTCGATGAACCGCATGTGGCTGGATGGCAAGTTGATCGTAGACGACGCGGTTCTGCATGATCCGAATTCGCAGGGCGTTACCATGCCGTTGGAAAAAGGGCATCGCTATGCGGTGAAGGTGGAATTTCTGCGCGGCGGGTTTGGGACGAAGCTGGTTTGGTTGCCAGTCAGCGCCGATCCCAGTTTCGAAGCCGCTTCGGCGGCGCGTCAGGCCGACGTGGTCGTCGCGGTAGTCGGCATCACCTCCCGGCTCGAAGGCGAAGAGATGAAGGTCGATGTACCTGGATTCAAAGGTGGAGATCGCACCAGCCTGGGCCTGCCCGCTGACGAGGAAGCATTGCTCGGTGCGTTGAAAGGGGCGGGCAAGCCGCTGGTGGTGGTCCTGATGAACGGCAGCGCGCTCGCGGTGAATTGGGCGAACGATCACGCCAATGCCATTCTCGAAGCCTGGTACTCCGGGGAAGAAGGCGGAACGGCGATCGCAGAGACTTTGGCGGGCGCGAACAATCCCGCCGGACGCCTCCCTGTAACCTTCTACAAAGGTGCAGAGCAGTTGCCGCCCTTCGAAGACTATTCGATGAAGAACCGTACGTATCGCTACTTCGAGGGCCAGCCTCTCTATTCTTTCGGTTACGGCCTGACGTATTCCAAGTTCGAGTACAGCAATTTGAAACTGTCGAGTTCGGAGCTGGATGCCGGAGCCCCTCTCACCGTTGATGTGGACGTGAAGAATGCCAGCCAGCGGGCGGGCGACGAGGTGGTGGAAGTTTATATTACTTTCCCCAAGCTGGCGGGTGTACCGCTTCGCGCGCTGCGGGGCTTTAGCCGCGTTCCGGTCGGGGCGGGCGAAGTGAAGCATGTAAAGCTCACGCTGCAGCCGCGTGACCTGAGCTACGTAAATGAAGTGGGAGACCGGATGATCTCGGCTGGAGATTACACCATCACTGCAGGTGGAGGACAGCCGGGAACAGGTGCATCGCAGGCGAGTGCGCAACTCTCCATTCGCGGCGAACAAAAATTGCCGGAGTAAAATGGACGGCAGGCACGTGGGTGCCTCTCCGGACATGATGAGTCGCAGGCTTCCGCGCTCGCGGTCTATATTTTTCTTCCTAATGTTGATGGGCGCGGGCTCGCCCCTGCCTTCACAGACCCCAGCTTTGCCGAAACTCGAAGCAACCGCGAGCCCTGCGGTCGAGAGCCCGATCCGATTCGCCTTTCAGCCCATCGAATTCACGCTCGACAGTAATGAGAGCCCCGAACGCCACGCTCCCGAAACCATGGCGGGCGGCGTGGCCGTTTTCGATTACAACAACGACGGCAAGCTCGACATTTTCTTCACCAACGGCGCCAATCTAAAAACGCTTCGCAAGGATTCCCCGAAATACTCCAACCGTCTCTTCGAAAACGACGGCCACGGTCACTTTACCGATGTCACGGAAAAGGCCGGGCTGGCCGGCACAGGTTTCGACGTCGGGGTTGCCATCGGCGACTACGACAATGATGGCTACGAAGACATTTTCGTTGCGGGCGTCTATCGCAACACGCTGTACCACAACAATGGCAACGGCACCTTCACCGATGTAACCGCGAAGGCCGGATTGAACAAGCCCGATGCCGAGTACGGGCCGCTCTGGGCCGTGGCGGCTGCCTGGGTCGATGTGAACAACGATGGCCTGCTCGATCTCGTGGTCATCAATTATTTGAAGTGGGATTTCGATCACGAGCCCGTGTGCGAAGGCTACGGCCATCGCGACTACTGCCATCCCAAGATGTACAAACCCACGCCCAACCAGTTGTTCCTGAACAATGGCGACGGAACGTTTCGCGACGCTTCAGTCGAGGCTGGGTTCCGCGCGCATCCCGGCAAGGGCATGGGCGTCGCAGCTAGCGGATTCCAACCTTTCGGGCAAGAATGGATCTCTTCATCCCCAACGACAAGTTGATGAACTGGTTCTTCCGCAATCAAGGGTGGCGGAAAGTTTGAGGAAGTTGGTTTCGACGCGAACGTTGCGTTGCGGGAAGATGGCACGTTTATCTCCGGGATGGGCATGGATTTTCGCGATCTCGATAACGACGGCTATCCCGACATTATTGTTGTCGCTCTCGATGGAGAAACGTTTCCCGCTCTACCGCAATACCGGCAAAGGCAGTTTCGTGGAAGTGACTCGCGAGAGCAACATGACCAAGCTGAGCCTTGCCAATGGCCGGATATTCTCCGACCATCGCCGATTTCGACAACGATGGATGGAAGGATATTTTTGTTTCGCGCGGACACGTGCAGTCGCTGCTGGCTGCGCCGAATCTCGCGGTGGAGCAGCCCAACACTGTGTTCCGCAATCTCGGCGAAATGAAATTCGCGGCGTTAACGGCAGAAGCGGGGCTGACGGCGCAGCCGCCTTCGCGCCACCGCGGCTCGGCCGTCGGGGACTTGAACGGCGACGGCCGTCTGGACGTCGTGGTGAGCGCGATCAACGCGCCGGCGGAAATCTGGATCAACCAAAGCCCAGGAAATAATCATTGGCTCGAATTTAAGCTGCAGGGAACCAAGAGCAATCGCGATGGCATTGGAGCAAGAATTAAAGTCGTCACAAAATCGGGAGCGCAGTATAACCACATGACGACGAGCGCCGGTTACGCGTCCTCGAGCGCTGGGCCGGTGCATTTCGGCCTGGGCGCGAATGCATCCGCCGATCTCGTGGAGATCCGCTGGCCTTCGGGTATTGTGCAGCAAATGAGAGATGTTGCGGCGGACCGCATCGTCGTGGTGAAAGAACCCGCGAAGTAACACTAGAAACTCTTGGCGTTCCGTTCCAACGAACTTGTCATCCCGACCGAAGTGGAGGGACCTTTTGTTTCGGCTACGCACTCCCGCCGCGCCAACTTCCTAGCTCATAGCCTTTCGCAGCGCGGGATAAAGTTTGCGGTACGTCCCATATCCGCGCTGCATTGTTTTCGAATCCGCCGGATTCGGCGCAACGCGGGATGCCACGCGCACCACGCAGTCACAGGCTTCATCGACCGATTTCCAGCCGCCTGCGCCCACACCGGCGAGAATCGCCGCGCCATAAGCGGCGCCCTCTTCGGCGGCCACAATTTCCACTTCATGATCGTAGACGTCGGCTTGAATCTGTCTCCACAGCGGTGAGCGCGCGCCACCCCCGCCCAAGCGAATCGAAGTCACTGGAATTTTCATCTCGCCAAAGATAGTGAATGTATCTTTGAGGCTGTAAGCCACGCCCTCCATGACTGCGCGAATCAAGTGTCCACGCGTGTGCGATGCGGTGAGTCCCACTAACGCCGCACGGGCGTTGGGATCGAGATGCGGCGTTCGCTCGCCCATCAGATAAGGCAGCCAGAATGCGCCTTCCGAGCCGGCGGGCGCGGAACTGGCTTCCTCCGCGAGAAGTTCGTAGGGATCGCGTGCGTTGCCTGTCTGCACGGCGAGTGCGACCCCGAAGCGATCGCGCAGCCAACGCAGCGATAATCCCGCAGCCTGCGTAACGCCCATCACGTGCCAGCGTCCGGGAATGGCATGGCAGAAGGTGTGCAGGCGTCCTAGAGGATCGAGCGCGGGACGATCAGTAGCGGCAAAGACAACCCCGGAAGTTCCTATGGTGGCGCTGACCGCGCCGGCGCGCGCAATGCCCATGCCCACTGCGCCGGCCGCCTGGTCTCCCGCGCCGGCCACTACCGGAGTTCCTTCGCGCAAGCCGGTTGCTTCCGCACCCGCGGCGGAAACCTTTCCGCAAACCTGCGGCGATTCGTAGAGCGCTGGCAGCAGATTTTTATCAATACCGGACTTGTCCAGAACCTCGTTCGACCATCGCCGGTTGGCGACGTCGAGCAGGAGCGTGCCCGACGCATCGGCAAGATCGATGGCGCGCTCGCCGGTCAGGCGGAAGCGCACGTAATCCTTCGGGAGCATCACGTGTGCCACCCGCGCCCAGACCTTCGGCTCAGTCTCACGCACCCAGAGCAATTTCGTAAGCGTGAAATTCGTAAGCGGAGGATTACAGGTCAGGCGAATTAAATTGTCGCGGCCGAACAATTGCTCCAGTTCGTTGCTTTGCGCTTCGCTGCGCTGATCGCACCAGATGATCGCGCTGCGAACGACCTCGCCGCCGGAATCAAGCAGCACAGCGCCGTGCATCTGTCCCGAGAATCCGATGCAGGTTATTTCATCGGCGCGCACCTCGCCTGATTGAAGCGCCTTCCGCACCGCCAATCCGCAAGCTCGCCACCAGTCCCGCGGATCCTGTTCGGCCCAGCCCGGGCGCGGGCTGGCGAATGGCTGGTGCTCCTCGGAACCGGAGGCAACGACCTTCCCGGACTCGTCCAGGACAAGCGCTCGCGTGCCGCCTGTGCCGACGTCGATCCCTAAATAAGCGATCTTTGCCTCCTGCCTGTGGGCTCAGGAAATAGGGTGGATTGAGGCATCGGTTAAACGGAATCCTCTATCAGATCGCCCGCAGGCTCGGGATGTTGATCTACTTGCTCTTTTCTCTCCTGCGGCGCTTCCCGGGACCGCCTGTGTAGAAAGAAATCCAGGTTCCCGCGCATCACCAAATGCGGGGCCAGTGCGATCTGATTTGATCGGCTTGCCCCTTCGGCAAGGAAGTCATGCAGCATGCGAAACGCCATCTGGCCCTGAGCGCGCGGACGCTGGTAGATCGTCGCCGCCACCGCACCCGACCGAAGATGCGGAACAAGCTCGCTGAAAAGGTCAGTTGTGATGATTGTCAGTCTGTCAGAAACCTTGGCGTCGCGGGCGGCTTTGAGTACCGGAATCGAGGCCTCTGTCGTAACGTAAATGCCGACCAAGTCCGAATGTTTCTCCATTAGCTTGCGGCACTTGCTATACGCTTCCGATTCCACATCATGATCTTCGACGGGCTTCAATAAGCGCAGATTGGGATAAAACGATCGCAAAGTATTTTCAAACGCCCCGCACTTTTCGGCATGCTCGGTAACCGCCATATCAAACACCGTGATGGCAATCGATCCCGACTGCTCACGGAGAAATCGTCCCATAAGATCGGCTGCGATCGATCCGCTCGCCAAAGTATCGACGGCGACAATTCCCAAGCGGCCGCTGTTGGGAGCGTCGGTCGCGACGCAAACCACGGGAATTTGCGCGCGCGACGCGCGGCGGATCCAGGGACGCAAAACCTGGGGACGGCTGGGAAAACTGATGATGCCGTCCACCTTCTCGCGGATCGCCGATTCAAATGCTTCCTCTTCCCCTTGGCCGAGGCAAGGAAATGTTCGAAATTCCAGTTCGACATTCTCCAGCGGAATCGACCCAGCTTCTTCACGAATCCCGGCGCGCACTTCGTCCCAGAAAGATGTCGTCCCCTTCAGTGTGTTCACCGAAATACGGAGAGTTTTTTTGGAAGACAGGAATCGGGCGGCGAGGTTCGGCCTGTATCCGAGATTCCTTGCCATTTGCTGGACCCGGGCCTTGGTCATGGGGCTTACACCTGGGTTGTCATGCAGGGCCCGATGTACGGAACCGACTGAGGTGCCGACTGCTTTCGCAATGTCGCGGAGAGTGGTAGGCGGTCTACCCATTGTTTTTCGAGGGCCGGCCCGAACGGGGTGGGGAACGGGCCTTTCGGCTTCGGAACCGTAAACGTTAACGGAACTCCTGGAAATCCGCAAGGGTTCTGCTCAAAATAAGAGCAATACTCGCTGCTTTAAGGAATTTTGCCTGCTGGCGGCTGGAATCGCCCCTTGTCGTCCGCAATGTGCGAAAGGTTAAAAAACCAATTGCAAATCGTGTTGCGCCATCGCAGAGCTTCGCCGGCCTGGTATTCGAAACGCGTCAGAATATCGCGGTAGCGCTCTTCGTCAATGTGGCCGTCGAGCGCCTTCCAGTCCGTAACGAAGGCGCGCGCATCCTCCGCCCCTTCGTAGTGCGAGTCATAAATATGCTGCGCCACGGTTTTTCCCGAATGCAGAACGTGGGTATATGCCACGTGATGAAAAAATAGCAGCAGATTGTCGGGGCACCGGTCCACAGACTCGTACAGGATCTGCACTTCGGGCGGATATTGGCCAATGAAGCCAGTGCCCGTCGCGATGGTGCGATCCATGCCGATTCCTTCGTGATCGGCGCGGTGCCACTGACCCCAGCCATTTCCCTCCGAGGAGTCAGGCCCAGGATCGTAGTGATTGCCGAGAATGTTGGTCAGCGTTCCGACGCCTAGCGGCCCAGTGTAATTCTCATAAACATGCCAGGAGGCGAGCTGAAGCTTAGAAATCGTCTTGATCACGAGCGGGTCGCTGCCGAAGGTAAGGCGTGTCCATTCGTCGACAATTTCTTCGGCGCTCAAATTCGGATTCCAAGCCAGACGTCCGAAGCCGTAAAGATTGGCCATAGCCATTGGGCTGCCGAGCCAGTTGGCGTCCATGCCAACGTTGGCCACGCCAATGAAGCCGCCGGCCGGACGGCTGAAGACATCGCCGGAGACGAGCCTCTTCACGGGCGTGTCTTTGCCATCGATGCGCATGTTGAAGTCCAGAACTTCTTTCCACATGGGAACCAGAAAGCAGAGTTGCCGTTGTTGGCCCGTGTATTCCTGGGTGATCTGCAATTCGATGGCTTCGTTGGTGTGATGTAGCCCGGCGAAGAGCGGCGAAGCGGGCTCACGCACCTGGAAGTCAATTGGACCATTCTTAATCTGAATCACAACGTTGTCGTCGAACCGACCGTCAAGCGGGTGGAAATTGTCGTAGGCAGCTTTTGCTCGATCGTTCTTCAGGTTCTGCCAATCGAGATGATGGTTGTAGACGAAGGCGCGGTAAAACACGATGCCACCGTGCGGCTTGAGAGCGCGGGCAATCACGTTGGCCGCGTCGGCGGGAGTTCGCCCGTAGGTGGAAGGACCAAGCCGGCCCTCGGAGTCCGCCTTGACCACGAAGCCGCCAAAATCCGGGATCCGCCGGTAGATCTCATCGACCTTCTTGCGCCACCACTCGGCAACCCGCGGATCCAGCGGGTCAAATGTGTCCAAGCCGCCCACTACTTGCGGACTGCTGAGGTCGACCGACAAAGAAAGCTGCACGCCCCATGGACGAAACGCATCCGCAACCCGGCTGACCTGCGCGATGAAATTGTCTTCGAGAACGCCGGGAGCGGCGTTTACGTTATTAATGGTGCAGCCGTTGATTCCGATCGACGCCAGCAGACGAGCGTATTGTCCGGCGCGAGTGAGATTGCTGCGAACTCTTCCTTCGGCGAAAAATATGGACGCTCCTCCGTATCCACGTTCAATCCTGCCATCGAGATTGTCCCACTGATTGACCCAGCGGATGGGAGCGGATGGCTGCTGCACCTCGTCGATCCCGGCTACATTCTCCCCGCGAGCGATCTTGCTCAACAGCGCGAACACACCGTAAAGCACGCCTCGATCCGTCGCGGAGGTCACCATCAAACCTGCAGACCCATGAACCTTCGCAGTTTTCAACCAGTAACCATCGCCCTTTAGCACGGTCTGCGGACGCAACGTTGGGTCGACTCGATGCAAATCCTGAAACGTACCGAGAATGATTGACCGGCCGTGCGGAACAACGCCCTCGCCTAGAGTCTTGCCTAACATCTGCGAAATTCCCCGAACTAATTCCTGCTGTGCGCTCTTGAGCACCAGTCGATCGCGAAGCACCACGATCTGTCCCGGCAAATTGTCATAGAGTCTCGCCTCTTGCGGACTCAACCGAGCGTATCGCAGCCACGCTTCTCCGCCGGTTTCGGCATGCGCGAAACATGCAGCGGCGCAGAAGAAGGCCGCCGCAATCCATGCGTGCCAATGCGCCGTACGACTAGACCAAGCTAATCTCATTACACGTCAACCATCGCGCATCCAGTATAAAAGCAGGCTCGAATTTCAGCCTGAAACGACGATGCCTCGGCACCGATGTTCCCACAAACTCATTGCTTTTCCCGCGCCACAGGCCTACCATTCGCGGGATGGAGGCCCACGATGACTTCCTCCGCTCTGCGTTACAGTCCAATTCTGAGATTAGCGGCAATCGCCTTTCTGGCCACGTCGGCTCTTGCCCAGGCGCCGCCCAAATACGATCCCGCCACCGAAGGTAAGTTCAAGGGAACTGTCTCGGAACTGAAGTTCGTTCCGCCTACCGGCGGCAAGCCAGTCGCCTACCTCGTCATGAAAAGCGGATCGGATGACATGCAGGTTTTTCTTTGTCCCAAGAAATTTCTCGAAGACATGGGCATCGAATTCAAAGCGAACGAGGAGATCGAGGTCACCGGCTCCAAGATCAAGCAGGACGGCGCTGACCTGACGCTGGCGCGCGAGGTGGTCAAAGGAGGCGACACCCTGACGCTGCGTTTCAAAGACGGCAAACCCGCCTGGTAGGCATAGTCGTGTAGCGACAGCCGCCTCGGCTGTCCCGCGAAGGCGAAGCCGAGCGGCGCTGTATCATGCCGTCGTTCGCCGCATGTTGGGCAGAATCCTACGCCCGCCTTACTTCCTGATAATCTCAAAGTAGTCCTCAGGGAGCCAGCACATCGTTGCCACCACTGATTAATGTCCGCAGCATCTCCAAATCCTTTGGAGCCGCGCCGCTGTTTCAAAACGTTTCCTTCACCGTTTCCGAGGGCGATCGCATTGGCCTGATCGGACCGAACGGCTCGGGCAAATCCACTCTGCTGCGTATTCTGGCGGGCACCGAAGACACCGATGACGGAGAGATCGCCTTCCGCAAAAGACTTCGCCTGAGCTATGTGGAGCAGGAGTCGGAATTCAAAAGCGGCGACACGGTTCGGTCGGTAGTCGAAGCGGCATTGAAAAGTTCTGCCGTGCCGGAGTCGGAACGGGGAACGCGTTTCGCGGAAACGCTTGGCCGCGCAGGTTTCGTCGAGTCTGAGCGCGGAAGCCACGGCGCTCTCCGGCGGCTGGCAAAAGCGGCTCGCAATCGTGCAGGCGCTGGTGCAGGCCCCCGACATCCTGTTGCTCGACGAGCCCACTAATCACCTGGACCTGGCCGGGATCGAGTGGCTGGAAGAAGTGCTGGAGCAGGCCGGCTTCGCGTGCGTGGTCATCAGTCACGATCGTTACTTTCTCGAAAATGTCGCTACCGAGATGGCGGAACTCAGCCGAATCTATCCTGATGGCATACTGCGAGTAAAGGGACGTTACAGCACTTTTCTCGAGAAGAAAGAAGAATTCCTGCACGCGCAATCGAAGCGCCAGGAAGCTCTGGAAAATTTGGTGCATTCGGAGATCGAGTGGCTGCGCCGCGGAGCCAAGGCACGCACTCGAAAGTCAAAGGCGCGCATCGACAAAGCCGGCGACCTCATGAACGAACTTGCGGACTTGAACTCTCGCACCCGCAGCAGCAGCGCGCAAATCGATTTCTCGGCTACTGATCGCAAGACCAAGCGCCTGATCGAACTGCAAAACGTCTCCTACGAAATCGGAGGCCGTCGCCTCTTCCAGGGACTAAACTTCATCATCTCTGCAGGAATTAGGGTTGGCTTGGTCGGTCCCAATGGCAGCGGCAAGACCACGCTGTTGCGCCTGTTGCGCGGCGAAGTTGCCGCGACCGCAGGCGAGATTCGGCGCGCCGAAAAGTTGCGCATCGTTTATTTCGATCAGCGCCGCGAACTCGATCCCAACGTCACCCTGCGGCGCGCTTTGGCACCGGAGGGAGATTCGGTCATCTATCAGGATCGGGTTGTGCACGTGGCATCGTGGGCGGCGAAATTTCTTTTCAAGAGCGAACAGCTCAATCAGCCGGTCGAGCGACTTGTCGGGCGGCGAACGCGCCCGCGTGTTGATCGCTCAACTGATGCTGCAGCCAGCCGACGTGCTTCTGCTGGACGAGCCCACCAACGATCTCGACATTCCTACGCTCGAGATCCTGGAAGAAAGTTTGCTCGAGTTTCGCGGTTCGCTGGTGCTGGTTACGCATGATCGTTACATGCTGGATCGCGTGTCGACCATCGTCCTAGGACTTGATGGCCGAGGCAGCGCCGAGCGCTTTGCGGACTATTCGCAGTGGGAGACGTGGCAGGAGGAAGGCCAACTGGCTGCATTGGCCGGCGCCTCACCAGGAAAAGCCCCTGCTACAGCCAGCTTAGAATCGCAGACGCCGTCAAGAAAGAAACTTTCCTATCTGGAAGCCCGCGAGTACGCAAGCATCGAACAACGCGTCGCCGCCGCCGAAGAGATTTTAGACGTCAAGCGGACCCAGGCCGGAGATCCAGCCATCGCCAGTGACAGCGCACGCTTGTTGAGCGCCCATGCCGAACTCGACGAAGCGCAAAGGAAAGTCGACGAACTCTACGCGCGCTGGGCAGAACTGGAGAAGAAGCAGGCCTGAATCAGTCACACGAGAGCGTAGGCGACGATCGTATTCCCGCGCTTTTCTGAATTTCTTTCGAGTTGATCGAGGAGGCGCGATTCCAGGCCTTCCGGGTCCGGATTCATCTCACAGGCGGTAATCTCTTCCTCGGAAGCCCCTTGAAAACAGAGTTCGCAAACACACAACCCACCTTCCGATTGCACTGGCGGACCGAATACGCGGCACGTCATGGGTCGCGATTCGTACATCTCGCAACTTCCTGTTACTGGATCCAAGGCGGGACAGGGCTCGTCGTTGGCAAAATTCTCAAACCGTTCCTCGGCCACTTCTCCTTCGTCGAGTACGCCACTAACTGGATCGCCAGGAAACTCCGGCGCGAGGTGGGCAATTGACTCGCTAGCCCGCTGCCGCACGCGTGCCGCTCGCACGGGATCGCTTTCTTCAAGCGCGGCAACGCCGCGCCGCAACCGCATGGCATCGAGTTGATTGATGGGGAACACGCCGATACAGCACTGCGTGCATCCCTTGCGGCAAACGAGCCATTCTCCACTTCTTCGCGTGACATCGGCCAACGCGGCATCAACGATCTGAATCAGCTTCTGATCCCCGCGCGATGGAAAGCGGCTTGGCATGCTTTGAGGATAGCGCACGCTGGTAAAAGAAGAGGTGTACGATTTCCTTCGTGCCCTTCGTGTTGAAGGTTCTGAGCCTACAGACCCAGCAGATTACATTGCAGCTTGGCGTAGCCGTGCTCGCGAGCCCAAAGGTCGAGTGGAGCAGAAGCCAGTTCGTCGACCAGCGGCTCGGCGCGTCCATTCTTTGTCAGGTCTACGCTCTTGATGTAGGTCTTGCAGGTGTCGCAGCACTCCACGCGAATGAAATCGAACTCGGTGGCAGTGTAGACGGGAAGCGCCTTGTCGTTCTCTTCGCCGCATCCCGGACAAACGATTCGCCGAAACTCCCACTCCGCGACGCAAAAAAAACACACCATCGATCGCGCCCCGCCGTCGCCCATCTGCCGCAACAGGCCGAGTCCCGGCTTGCGATGGCAAAAAGGGCACAGCGCGTGCGCCGTTGAAACTCGCCGTGGTTGGGCCTGCGACCGCAACAATTCCGCGTAGGGCTGAAGAAACGCAAACGCCAGCAGGCTCTCAGCGCCGGAGGGCGCGTGCGAACTCCATGCGGTTCTCAGCGACTCAGACCAGAATTCCTCACTCCGCCCTCGCAATTCTCGGCTCAGCTCAGCCAGAGCCTTTGGTCCATGCGACTCCGCTACGGCTAGAAACAAATCGAATCGAGAACTGAGATGTCCCAATTCATTCGAACCCAGTTCGTCTTGTAAGGAAGCAGGCTGTGCAGGCCGCGGTATTGCCACGCTCAACCGTTCATACAAGTTTTCCTGAAAGCGAGCGACATGAACGTAAAACTCAAGAATTTCTGCGGCGAAGGGATATTGTGCGGCGAGTTCTTGCGCCCGGTGGATGCGGCGCTGCCAGGGGGAAACCGTCATCAGGTGATCGTCAGCACGGCTCCGAGACCAGTCGGTTCAGGACGTCGGCTGCGAGTGAAAATTATATCAGCCACTTTTGTTGCCCCTTCCCCCAAAACCTCGCGCCCGTCCGCCTTTGGTACGGAGGCGTGCAAAGACTTTGTCTACAGGGTCTCCCCATTGACGGCGATTAGAACGCGAGCTTATAGTTTTCGGAATTAGTCTTGGATTCGATTCGGGCCGTTGGGGATAAGCAGTCTGGCGGCTAAAACTTTAACCTCACAATCATCCGTTCTGCCGTTCGCGTAACGGATCTCGGGTCAGATTGCTGGAGGTTTTGATGGATTTCTCCCGAAGGACTTTTCTCAAGGGTTCCATCCTCGGTGGCGTTGGCATCTCTGCGCTGGGATTCGATCTCACTCCTGTCTATGCGCAAACCCAGAATCTGAAAATTTCGCGCGCCAGCGAAACCCGCAGCACTTGCCCGTATTGTTCGGTAAGTTGCGGCGTCATCATCTACACGCTCGGCGACAAGGCCAAGAACGCGATCCCGCAGGTGGTGCATGTCGAAGGCGATCCCGATCATCCCATCAATCGCGGCACGCTCTGCCCCAAGGGCTCGTCGCTCGAGCAGGACATCCTGAACGACCGCCGCTTGCTCAAGCCGCAGGTGCGACGGCCGGGCGCCACCGATTGGGAAGACATCTCCTGGGATCAGGCCTACGCCGAGATCGCGCAGAAGGTGAAAAAGACGCGCGACGATACCTTCATCGAGAAAGACGCCCACGGGCAACACCGTCAACCGCTGCGAAGGCATTGCCTTCACCGGCGGCTGCACCGACACCAACGAATTCAATTATCTGGTCGTCAAGACCATGCGCAGCCTGGGGGTCTGCTACCTGGAAAACCAGGCCCGGGTTTGACACGGCCCTACGGTCTCCAGTTTGGGGCCAACATTCGGACGCGGGGCGATGACCAATGGCTGGATCGACATCAAGAACACCGACATGATGTTGATCATGGGTGGCAATCCAGCCGAGAACCATCCTTGCGGCTTCAAGTGGGCGATCGAAGCCGAAGATTCACCGCAATGCGAAGACCATCGTGGTCGACCCGCGCCTCACGCGCACCGCCGCGACCGCGGATCTGTATCTGCAAATTCGCGCCGGCGCCGACATCGCTTTTCTCGGCGGATTGATCAATTACGCCGTTCAGAACAACCGCATCGCCCACGACTATCTGGTCAACTACACGAACGCCGCCTTCATTATCAAGGACGGGTTCAAGCTTCCCGACGATGGCCTCTACTCGGGCTTCGATCCCGAGAAGCAGATTTACGACAAGTCGACCTGGAATTACGAAGAAGGCGGCGACCTGACCGGAAAGCCGGTCATGCCTACGCCGCTCGGAACAACAGCCACCGGCGCATGCCGCAGCCGGCTCTCAAGATCATGGCGCCAAGAAAGCAGAGGGCCAGGGCTACCAAGGTGCAAGTCCGGCGGGGGCCAAAGGCGGCGCCGCGCGCCACGTTGCCGCCAAAAATTGCTTTCGACTTGTCGCTGCAGCATCCGCGCTGCGTCTTTCAACTTCTCAAGAAGCAGTACTCGCGCTACACGCCCGAGATGGTCGAGCGCATTACCGGCATTCCCCAAGATCAGTTCCTGAAAGCCGCCGACCTCTACACCTCGGTCCGCAAAGACGGCGACATGAAGAAAGTCTCCACCATCATCTATGCGGTCGGCTGGACCCAGCACAGTTTCGGCACGCAGATCATTCGCACCGCCGCCATGCTGCAGTTGCTCATGGGCAATGTCGGACGCGCCGGCGGCGGCGTCAATGCCTGCGCGGCCATTCCAATATTCAGGGCGCCACCGACATGGCCGGGATCTTCGACATTCTGCCCGGCTATCTGAAAATGCCCAGCCCGGCCGACACCGATCTCGCCACCTATCTGAAGCGAATCACGCCGACAGCCTCCAAGCCTGATCCCTGGGATTCATTCAACTACTGGTCCAACACGCCCAAGTTTGCCGTGTCGTTCCTGAAGGCCATGTATGGCCCGGCGGCGACGAAGGAGAATGACTTTGCGTTTCAACTATCTGCCCAAGATCGACCGCAACTACTCCTGGGTGAATATCTGGAACGACATGTACGAGGGCAAGGTCAAGGGCATATTCGCCTTCGGCATGAACGGCGTGATGATCGGCCCCGACTCGCAGAAAAATATCGACGCCCTGAAGAAAGCCGACTGGCTGGTGGTCTGCGAAATCTATCCCGACGAGACCAGCGAGTTCTGGCGCGCACCGGGCATCACAGCCGACGACATGAAGAAGATCAATACCACGGTCTATCGCCTGCCGGGCGCGGGTTTCGCCGAGAAGGATGGAACCTTCGTAAATTCTGCCCGCTGGCTGCAGTGGAAGAATGTCGCCGTGCCGCCCCCCGGGCAAGCCCGGTTGGATCAGGCGATCCTGGCGACAATCTTTCTCAAAGTTCGCGAACTGTATCAAGAAAGAAGGCGGCAAGTTTCCCGATCCGATTCTGAATGCGTCTTGTTGCCTATACCGATCCCTACAACCCCTCGCTGGCCGAAGTCGCGAAGGAGATCAACGGCAAGGCCACTCGCCGACCTCACCGATCCCAAGACTAACGCGACGATCAAAGCAGGCCAGCAACTGCCCAGCTTTGCCTGGCTGAAGGATGACGGCACAACTCTCTCCGGCAACTGGCTGTATTGCGGTTCCTGGACTGAGGCCGGTGCGATGACTCAACGCCGCGGCACCGAAGATCCATCCGGCCTTGGCATTTATCCCAACTGGGCGTGGTCATGGCCGCTCAATCGCCGCGTGCTTTACAACCGCGCCTCCTGTGACACGAACGGCAAGCCGTGGGATCCCTCGCGACGGCAGGTTTGGTGGGATGAATCGCAAAAATTCCTGGGTCGGTATCGACGTTCCCGACTTCAAAGCGGACTCTCCGCCCAAGGATCACATGGGCCCGTTCATCATGAATCCGGAAGGCATTGGGCGCTTGTTCGTTCCCTTGAGTGCCATGGCCGACGGGCCGTTCCCCGAGTTCTATGAGCCGATTGAGAGCCCGATCGCGAATCCGTTGCATCCCAACCAGTCCAACAATCCGGTGGTGAAGAAATACAAGACCGATATGGACAAGTACGGCACCGTCGAGCAGGGATACAACGTCATCTGCACCACCTACCGCTTGACCGAGCACTATCACTACTGGACCAAAAATAATCCCATGAACGTGCAATTAGTGCCGGAGCCGTTCGTGGAAGTTCCGGCAGAGCTTGCCGATCGCATGGGCATTCGCGGCGGCGAAAAAGTTAAAGTCACAAGCGCGCGCAGCCACTACATTGCCAAAGCCATGGTCACGCGCCGCATTCGCCCGATGAAGATCGACGGCAAAGAAACTTTTCAGATCGGCATTCCCATTCATTGGGGATTCCGTGGCATTGCGGAGGACGAAGGCAAGACCGCGAAGACACTGGCGAATCAACTCACGCCAACGGTCATCGATCCCAACGCATTCACGCCGGAGTTCAAGGGATTTCTGGTGAAGATCGAAAAGGTATAGAGCACAGCCGGGAACAACGATGAGCGACCGCAAGACACTTCAGATCAAGCAAATCTCCGGCCACTCGGGCACCGCGCCCGGCTTCGACATGCAGCGCGATGCCGAAGTCTGCAAGCTCATCGACACCACAATCTGCATCGGCTGCAAGGCCTGCGAAGTCGCCTGCGTCGAGTGGAACGACATGCCCTTCAGTCCGACCACCTTCGACAACACTTACCAGACGATGCCGGAAACGCGCTGGAATTTCTGGAATCTGATCAAGTTCAACGAACACCAGCGCGAAGATGGAACGATTCAGTGGCTGATGCGCAAGGACCAGTGCATGCACTGCGCCGATCCCGGTTGCCTGCGCGCCTGTCCCGCCGATGGCGCAATCGTGCAGTACACCAACGGCATCGTCGACTTCCAGCAGGAAAACTGCATTGGCTGTGAGTTCTGCGTCTCGGGATGTCCCTACGACATTCCAAAATTCAATCCGGCGACCAAGAAAGTCTACAAGTGCACGCTCTGCTCCGATCGCGTCGGCGGCGGCCTCGAACCCGCCTGCATCAAGGCGTGCCCCACTGGATGCCTGAAGTTCGGCACCAAGGACGACATGAAGTTCATTGCCGAAGAGCGCGCCAAACAACTCCGCGAAAACTTCGGATTCGAAAAAGCGGGAGTCTACGATCCGCAATCCATTGGCGGCACGCACGTCGTCTACGTTCTGCATGACGCCGAGAACCCGGAGCGCTACGGTGGCCTGCCCAAAAACCCGGTGATTCCGTGGAGCTATACCGTCTGGAAATGGCTGTTCAAACCGGTGTTGGGCACGTTCGCTCTCTTTGGCTTAGTCGGCGTTTTACTGCACTACGTCACCGTCGGACCGCGCGTGCCGCAGCCCGAGCCGCCGCTCAAGAAGGAGGGCCACGATGTCCACGGCGATTGAACGTTTCGATGACAAGGCGCGCGACGCTTTCGATCGGATCGGGCAGAACGAAGTCTACGTTGGCGAGTTGCAGCGCCATCGCGTCTACACGCGCGTTCTTCATTGGATGGTCGCCCTCTTCTTTTTCCTCGCGCTGTTCTCCGGATTCGGCATTTACCTGCCGTGGCTATTCCGCTGGTTCACTCCCATCTTTGGCGGCGGACCGCTCGCGCGCGCCATGCATCCCTGGTTCGGCCTGGGATTTGTAATTTTCTTTGGATTGCAGACTCTCAATTGGATCGCACCCATGAAGTGGACTCCGGCGGACACGCGCTGGATGCGCAACCTGAAGAAAATCGCCAGCGGCACGGAAAAGATGGAGCCGCCTGACACCGGCTTCTTCAACGCCGGACAAAAAGCCCAGTTCTGGGAGATCGTCGGCGGCTCCGTCGTTTATCTCATCACCGGAATCATTCTCTGGGCAGGTGCACCGGTTTTCGGACGCTGGGCCGTCGCCGTCAGCTACATCCTTCACGACATCTCAGCCATCGTCATGCTCGGCGGAATCTTCATTCACATTTACCTCAGCACGATCGGCGAGCCCGGAACGTTTCGCGCAATGATTCGCGGCGCCGTCACCGAAGCCTGGGCCTGGACTTTCCATCCCGCATGGTACAAGCAAGTCACGGGACGCGACCCAGTCGAGGCTTGTGAAGAAGCCCGCCGTCGGGGGCAGATCGCAAAACCTTAGCGCGCGAGACTCGCTTCCCAGGTTGCAAACCGACCTACTTAAGTCCACGACAAAGTGGTCAAGGATTCCTGCGCCAACGCAACCTCTGCCGATTGGCTTCCTAATTTCAAAGTCGCCGTCAACGCTGGCCCAGCATTCGTAACGACAATAACCTTCCCGCCGTCAGGATTCTCGAAAGCGACGTGTTCCACGCTCGCCGTCTGGCAAGTCGATTCGATCCTCCTGGCTCCTCGCTTCACATTGCGCGCAAAATGCGCGAACGCCCAGTACTGACCGCTGCGCGTGATCTCTTTTGTCTGCGAATGGACCGTGACCAGCCCTCCACACGGGAAGGGCCCAAGGTTCGGCCGTCCCTTTTCGTCAAGCGCCAGGTTCCAGCCGGTTATCGCGCGGCACCAATGACGAATCGACTGTGTGAATGTCTTTCCCCAATTCGCCCAATCCGTCGCGTAGTCTGGCGCGGTGTAATCCGGACCTCCCTCCGTCCAATACAGTTGCGCGTCCGGATGAGCATCGTGCACCTTATCCATCATCTCGGGCGTGCCGACATATCCATGGAATGCGACCGCGTCGCAGTATTTGCGCAAGCCCTCGTCGTCGAGTTCGCAAATAGCACGACCCCACAAATTGTAGTTATGGTCGAGAATCCAGATCTTGGTCGAGAGCCCGTGCTGCTGTAGCAGCGGCCCCAGATGATATTTCACGAATCCGATTTCATACTCCTGGGGAAAAAGACACGCCGGCATCTTGCCGTCCTGATCGGTATCCACTTCATTCTGCACCGTGACCGCCTGCACCGGCACGCCCGCTGCCGCATAGGCTTCCAGGAACTTCACAAAATATCGAGCGTACGGGCCGAAGTAATGCTGCCGGATTGAACCCCCCAGCATCGACCCTCCCACCTTCATCCATCCCGGAGGACTCCATGGCGACGAAAACAAAAACAGATCGGGATTCACTTTTCGCGCCTGCCGCAGCATGGGCAGAACGTAAGCCTCATCGTGCGCGATTGAGAACCGTGTCATCTCCGGATCGGGCTCACCTTCGTCATAGCTGAATACCTCGGTCGAATAGTCGCTGGACCCAATGCAAGTTCGGCAAACATTCAGTCCCATCTCCGACGGATGGAAAAGTTCATAAAACAATTCGTCGCGCGCCGGTGCCGAAAGCTGGTTGAACGTGTAACAGGCAGCATCAGTGAAAGCAGCGCCGAATCCCAGGATTTCCTGAAACTTCTTGCCCGGGTTGAGCACAATTGCATTCTCCGATGCGGCCGCAGAGCTGCGCCAGGTCACGCTCTCGGCCGCGGTGTAGCGCAGGTTTCCACCGGTTACGCGAACCGCGATCTCACCTGCTGGCCGTGCTGCCTCGGCGATTGGGAAGGCGGCCCCAAATTCGGCGGTTGCGGTTGCAGTCAATCCGGCGGCAGACATTTTCAAGAAGGTCCGTCTGGTCTGTTGGTTCAACATTGGCTCTCCTGGCATGCACTGCTTCGCTGCGAGTATAGTGCGTGAGTTATTCCGCCGCTGGACATTTTCGCGGGCCCATCATTCATCTTCCCGTTTTAATATTCCGAATCGTGCACGCGACCCCCCCGACGACCTACGAGGGGAAATAAGTGGGCTGCTACCATGAGATGGTGCAGCCTCTGCTTGACATTCGAAAGTTGAACATCGCATTCCCCGCGCAGAATAGCGCCGCGCCCCTGCGGGCAGCCGGACAGCCGAGGGCGGCTGTCCCCACACAAATCGCCACATCGACCCTTCCGGCGGTTCGTGATCTTAGTCTCTCGATTGCTCCGGGCGAGGTTCTCGGGCTGGTGGGCGAATCTGGTTCGGGGAAGTCGATCACATCTCTCGCGATCCTGCGGCTGCTGCCGCCGCAGGCGCGAGTCTCGGGCGAGATCTTCTTCGGGGAAAATGGCGCGGCGCGGAATTTAAGGACTCTGGACGATGATCCGATGCGGCAACTGCGGGGCTCGCGCATCGCGATGATTTTTCAGGAGCCCATGACGGCGCTCAATCCCGTCATGCGGGTGGGGGACCAGATCGCCGAAGCGGTGTCGGCGCACAACGTAATTTCGAAGCACGCCGCCTGGCAGCGCGCCGTAGACGCGATGAATGATGTCGCAATTCCGGATGCAGCGCGCCGGGCCCGCGACTATCCTCATCAACTTTCGGGCGGCATGCGCCAGCGGATCATGATTGCCATGGCAATCGTCAACCGCCCTCAGTTGCTGATTGCCGATGAACCCACCACGGCGCTCGACGTGACCATCCAGGCGCAGATTTTGGAATTGCTGGCGCAACTGAGAATCAAGTTTGGATTGGCGATGCTGTTCATCTCTCACGATCTGGCGGTCGTATCGCAGATCGCGGATCGCGTCGCCGTTATGTATGCGGGAAGCCTGGTTGAACTGGGCGCGAAGCGAGACATCTTCCAGGCAGCCGCGCACCCTTATACTCGAGGCTTGCTGCGGGCCGTGCCCGATCTCAGGACCGACAGGGGCCGTCCTTTGCAGACGATTGAGGGCACAGTTCCGGCGCTGCACTCGATGCCGCCGGGCTGCGGGTTCGAGCCGCGCTGCGAGTTCCGGATTCCTCACTGTGCGCGCGAATTTCCGCCATTAGTGCAGGTCTCGGCGGGACATTGGGCCCGCTGCCCGGTGGTAAACCAGCCGGGGTAGAAATGTTGCGATAGACTCCACTTCTAAAAAATGCGGGGAAACCCTGACTGCGTATTTCGTCGTGCGCAGTCTATAATCGGCATTTCGTGCGCATACTTCTTCTCAGCGATATTCACGCCAATCTCGAAGCTCTGGAAGCCAGCCTGGCCGCCGCACCATCGTTCGACAAGGTGGTGAACCTGGGAGATATCGTGGGTTACGGAGCCAGCCCGAACGAGGTGACGGCCCGTTCACGCGAACTCGGCAAAACCTTCGTTCGCGGAAATCACGACAAGGCGGTCACCGGGCTCCTGGATCTGGACGATTTCAATCCCATGGCAGCTTCTGCCGCGCTTTGGACGCGCAATGCATTGACGCCCGAGAATCTCGATTGGCTGCGCGCATTGCCGCACGGACCGGTTTCCTTGCCGGATTTCACCGATGTGCAATTGGTGCATGGTTCTCCCAACGACGAAGACGAATATGTAGTTTCGCTGGGAGATGCGCTGGCACCGCTGATCACGCTGGCCAATCCATTAACTTTCTTCGGCCACACCCATTTGCAGGGTGGATTTTTCGTAAACGACAGTTCGGCCGACGGCTTTCGTCCGGAGTATCAGACCGCAGGACAGGCGGAGTCGGTCGCGTTCCAACTGAAACCACACACGCGCTATCTGCTCAATCCCGGGTCTGTCGGACAACCGCGCGACGGCGATTGGCGGGCGGCGTTCGCGCTGTTCGATACCGACGCGCAGGTCGTCCATTTCCATCGCACGCCCTACAACTTGAAAGATGCGCAGGATCGAATCTTCGCGGCAAAACTGCCGCCGCGGCTGGCCACGAGGTTGGCGGCAGGGCGTTGAGCCCGCATGTTGCGTCGTTGTAAACTCGGAACATGCCTAGCTTTTCTTCTCGCACTTCCTCTCCTAGCACCGGAAACAAACACTTATTCGAGGCTCGGGAGAATCCTCCCGAACATTATCTGGTTGCGCATAGCGACGGCGGCGCGCGCGGTAATCCCGGTCCGGCGGGCTATGGAGTCGTTTTGCACGACGAGGCTGGACACAAGGTCGCGGCTCTCAGCGAATATCTCGGCCATCAGACGAATAACTTTGCCGAGTATCAGGGGCTGATCGCGGCGCTTGAATATGCGGTGCAACACGGTCCCAAGGCGCTCAAGCTGATCAGCGATTCCGAACTGCTGGTGCGGCAGATCAAGGGCATTTACAAGGTTAAGAATGCAACGTTGCAGGAGCTGCACGCCCGGGCAAAGGATCTGATTGCGCAGCTCGACTGGTTTTCGATCGGGCACGCGCTGCGCGCGCAAAATCAGGAAGCGGATCAACTGGCGAATGATGCAATGGATAAGGGCATGGGACGTGGCGGAGCGCGGGTGGCGACGGCGCCCGTGAAGCCTTTTCCGGTGCAGCAAGAGTTCGAGGGCGTCGTGCGGAACGGCGCTGTGGAGCTTTCGAATGGAAGTCTTCCGGATGGAACGCGAGTGCAGGTGCGGGTGAAGAGGTGAGTCGTTCGAGTTGAAGCCAGACTCCCCATCCTGTCGCAAAGAGCGCGACAAGGATGGGGCGACCTCAGGTTTTATTCGGCGGCGGCGGAGTGGTCATGGATTATCTTCCAGCCATCGGGGAACCTGCGGAAGACTAGCGTGAACAGGCCGTGAGGCGTCTTGCCATCAGGCATGGTGAGATGAAATTCTCCGCGGACGAAGGCCGCCTCTGGTCCCAGCATTTCAATGCGAAGGTTGGAAAATTCGAGCCTGCCCATTTCGTGACCGGGGCTGTTGTAGTTTGCGCGATAGCGATCCAGCGCCGCTTGCCAACCCGTGGTTTGTTTCCCCCCTGAAAAGAAAGTCAGTTCTGGAGAGTTCCAGTAGCCAGACATGAAGCGGTCAAGGTCATGATGGTTCCAAGCTTCCTGCTGCGTGAGCAGGACTCGTTTAACAGCGGCCTTTTCATCGCCGGCTGCGTGGGCCGAGACGGCGAGATTAGCGAGCAGCGCAACAGCCGTGAAGCTGCAAAGCAGAATTCTCCTTCCCATTGTTCCTCCTTCAGTGGGCCTCTTCCGTTGCCGGGGCGGTGTCGGGCGTGTCTACTTTTTGCGCGACGGCATGCGGGGCCAGCGGCGACGGCTGAAAATCTCCGGGATCTTTTCCGGCCATGGCGACGGTCATGAAATTCATCCAGATCGGCAAGGCAGCGTGGGCTCCGGTCTCTTTGGCGCCGAGGGATTTCTTCTCGTCGTAGCCGACCCAGACTCCGCAAGTCATGGTCGGAGAAAATCCCATAAACCAGGCGTCGGTGAAATCATTCGTCGTTCCGGTTTTGCCGGCGACGGGAAACGGAAGCTTTGAAGCGGCAATCCCAGTGCCGTGCAGAACGACCTCACGCAACATCGAGGTCATGATGCGGGCGGTGCGCTCGCTGACTACATCCTTCACATCGGGAAAATCTTCTTCCAGCACGCGGCCCTCATAATCCGTCACGCGCGTGATATAGCGCGGGATGACGCGTACCCCGTCGTTGGGAAAGACACTGTAGGCCGAAGTCTGCTCCATCAACGTAATCTCGGCGGCGCCCAGCGCCACCGGAAGATAAGGAGGCAGGCGCGCGGTGATGCCAAAACGTCCGGCGTAATCGATCACGTTCTTGATGCCAATTTTGTTGGCGAGCTTCAGCGCTGGAATATTGCGGGACTGGGCTAGTGCGCGGCGCAGGCTGATGATGCCCTCAAATTTTTCGTCGTAGTTGTGCGGAGCGTAGGGACCGGAGGAAGTTTCAAAGCTGACCGGCTCGTCGAGAATAGTGTCGTCGGGACTGGCGCCCTGATCGATGGCGGCGGTGTAGACGTAGGGCTTGAAGGAGGAGCCGACCTGGCGCAAGGACTGCGTGGCGCGGTCGAATTTCGACTGGTTGAAATCGCGACCGCCAACCATCGCCTTGATTCCGCCCGTGGCATTGTCGATGGCAAGCAGCGAACCTTGGGCGCCGGAATCCTGCTCGAGACTGACGCGAGCGGAGCCGTTCGTACCGAGCGAAAGAATCTTGACGTAGCAAATGTCGCCGGTTTTGAGAATGTCCGAGAGTTTGTGCTGAGTCCAGGCGACGTCGGGCTGACCGATAGCGGCGGTATATCGTCCAAACTTCAGGGTCGCAATGCCGGTGCCGGCGGAGGTGACCAGGGCATGGATGTATCCGTTCGCTTCCGGCTCGTCGTCCCAGTCGGGATGAAAATATTTGTCGAGCGGCACGCCGCTGGCGGCAACATTCTCGAGATGATTCTTCCAGCCGTGCCGACGTTCGTAAGCGGCCAGGCCGTCGAGCACTGCCTGATTCGCGGCGCGCTGCAGATCCACATCCAGCGTCGTGTAGACCTTCAAGCCGCCTTCATGAACCTGGTCGGCGCCATACTTACTCTCGAGATAGCGGCGAATTTCTTCGACGAAGTAAGGAGCCAGGGAATTGGGATCGTGCGCCAGACGCAGCACCAGCGGCGCGGATCGCGCATCGGCTGCCTGCGCGGCGGTAATTTTGCCGTCTTCCAGCATCGCATTGATCACCAGGTTGCGCCGCCTTTGCGCCTTGTCGGCATGGTTAATCGGCGAGTACACGGTGGGGCCTTTGGGTAGACCTGCGAGCAGAGCGGCTTCCGCGAGAGTGAGTTGCTTTGCCGGCTTGCTGAAATAAAATTCCGATGCAGCCTCGAAGCCAAACGTGCCGTGTCCAAGAGCGATCTGGTTCGCATAGAGCGTGAAGATCTGCGGCTTGGTGAAGCGGCGTTCGATCTGGATGGCGAGCATGGTTTCCTGCACCTTGCGGTGGAAGGAGCGATCGGGCGAGAGGAAAAGATTGCGCGCCAATTGCATGGTCAGGGTCGACGCACCCTGCAGGCGGCCGCCCGAAGTGATATCACGATAGGCAGCGCCTATGATTCGCCAGAAATTTACGCCTGAGTGACGGTAGAAATCTTTGTCTTCGATGGAGACGAGGGCATCCCGCAATACGGGAGGGAAATCCTCGTAGCTCACGACCACCCGGCGCTGCAGGGCGAATGATCCGATCACGCGCTCGTGATCGTCATAAAGTTCGGTGATCGAACTGGGACGGTAGGCTTCGAGGGCATCAACCTGCGGAAGGTCCATGGTGTAGACCAGCAGCAAGCCAGCAGAGGCCCCCACAAGGATGGAAACCAGCACGAGCAGGGCGAACAGGACGCGGCCAACCAGCCTGCGTCCGCCGATTTCCACCGGGGGCAGAGTTTCGTAGAAGGATTTCATCCGGAGACGAAGTCAGGATAGCACTTTGGACTGCGATCCCCGGAACGGGTTTTGCTGACAAAAGTAATCGCGCGCCCGGAGGCGCGCGATGGGAATTGCAAACTGGGACGCAGAGTTAGCTGGCGTGGCTCTTGAGAACTTCCACGGCCTTGTTGAGTTGATCATCGACTGGATTTTTCGGCTTGGCTTCCTGATCTGGAGTGGACGGAGTATCCTCGTCATCTGGGCCCACGGAGTCGTCGGCGGCGTCGGCCACGACGACGTTAGGAGTGATCGCCGTGTCTTGAATGGCTTTGCCGCTGGGCGAGTAGTACTTGGCAACGGAGATAATTAGCGCGCCGCCATCGGGTAGGTCAATGGTTTTCTGAACGGAACCGTCGCCGAAGGTTTTGTCGCCGACAACATCGCCGCGCGCGTTCTCCAGGATCGCGGCCGCAACAATCTCAGCCGCGCCCGAAGTTCCACGATTTACAAGAACTGCGACCGGAAGAGTGGTGATCGCCTTGGCCGGATCGGCATTGAACGCCTGGCGCGGAAACTTCTGTCCCTGCAAGTAAGTGATGGTCCCGTGATTCAGGAACAGATTCGCGACCGCGACGCCCTCGTTCTCATCGCCTTCGGCGCAGTTGCGCAGGTCGAGCAGGATTTTCTTGGCGCCCGATTTTTCGAGCGACTTGACCTTGGCCGCGATCTCCTGGGTTTTTCCCTTGGTGAGTGCTTCGACTTTCACATAGCCAATGGAATCGTCCATCATCTTATCGGCCACGGAGGGAATGCTGACGATGTCGCGCGTGATCACGACTTTCTGCGGTTCCGCTTTGCGGGCGCGAACGACGGCGACGTTCAGTGTAGATCCCGGAGTACCGGCTAGCAGGCTGCGAATCTCGGGCAACGACATTTCTCGCGTGCTCTGGCCCTCGATCGATTCGAAGATGTCGGTCTGCTCAATCCCCGCCTTCTCTGCTGGGGAACCGGGCAACACGTCGACTACTGCGGCGTACCCAAAGCGCTTCGAGATGACCGCGCCAATTCCGCCCTTCGCGTCGTTCTTGTGGGCCTTGTACGTCTTGTAAGCGTCGGCGGTCATGTAGGCAGAGTTGGAATCGAGCGATTCCAGAAGACCATGCAGCGCGCCGTCGGTCACCTTAGGAATGTTGGGTTCTTCCACGTATTCGCTGCGCACGCGCGACAGAACTTCACTGTAAACCTGCAGTTGACGGTAGGAGCCGTCGTTGGAGGAAGCATGCACGCCTCCGAGCGAACCCACGACGACGAACAGCAGTACGGCAAAAGAGGTGAACAGAATCGCTGCCTTGGTTTTCATGGACATCGGTTTGGTCTTCTTCTGGAAGGAGTTACTTCCTGCGAAACTCTGCCTATTATATGCTTGTAGATGCAGTTTGGCACCCGCGGGCTGCTTGATTCGAGCCACATCGGTAACGCGGGCAGGTTGAACAGACGGACATAGTGTTGGTTGGAATCGTGAATTCTTTGGTCGCCACCCGGGCTGAGGGTTATCCGGTTCCGCCTCCAACAAAACAAACAACTTACCGTCAGTGTGTCGGCTTAAAAGTCAGTGTCATCGAGGTTTGCACCGATACTGGGCGCCCGTTCATGCTGTATGGCTTGAACTTCCACTGCTTCACGCCATCGATGGCCGTCCGCGCGAAAGCCAGCGAACCCTGCATGAACTTAGCGTCCTGCACTGTGCCGTCGCGGCCGATCAGGACCTGAAGGACCACCGTGCCTTGCGCCTTGACGTTGGAAGGATAAGCGATGGAGGGCTGGTCGGTCAGAATAGCCCGTTCCGAGGCTTCTGAAACTGCTACCGGCTCAATGGCAGCCATGGCGGTTTCGGGCGGCCGGTTGCCGCTCGCGTCGGGAGTCGTCGAAGCGAGTTGCGATCGCAGGCTCGAAGGCACGTTTCCGCTAACGGAGGTGCGCTGTGGCGCCGGATTCCTCTGCCGGACTGATTGCGCTGGGACCGAAGTCGGAACCGAAGTGCCAGGAAGAGGTGAAAGCAAAGATCGTGGAACCGCTGCCCGCATTTCAGAGTGCGGCGCCGAAACCGGAACAGCGACTGCGGCTGGCGGCGGCACGCCCTTAGGCTGTCCGGCCCCGCTCGATGGAGCAACCGATTGTTCCTGGACTTGCACAGTTGAGCCGGTTGAATCGCCCGGCGGCGCGGCAGTTCCGTCTGGCTGAGGCTGCGCCGGGTCGGGAGTATCGGAGCTGGGCTTCTTGGCGGTGGGGTCTACGACCGGCAACACTTGAATCTGTGTCGGATCGGTGGTCGCATCTGGAATCGGCTCGCCGACGGGCATCTTATATTCATCACCGGCGCGGCCAAAGTCTTCGTGCGCGACTGGGGCCTGAACCGGAGTGACCGGCTGCGGGTTTAGCCAGCCGTGAATTGTTTGCTGGCCGCGCGCCCAGAATCCACGCATCTGAGAATGCCAGGGCGCTTGGGGCGCAGCCACGATTGCGAAGCTGGCTAGAGCCAGCGCTCCGAAAATTGCCGCCTTTCCCAGCCTGGACTTGGGCTGCGGGACTTCCTCGGAAGAGTCCTTTCCGCCTGCCATATAGGCAAACAGTTCTGCTTCTTTCTTGCGCTCGCTGAGATTGTTGTGGCCTCGCTTCGGGTCGGACGCGACTGGCTGTTTAGCGATTGACTTCGAGGGAGCCGGACGCGAAGGCGCCTCGTAACCCACTAATTCCGGCTTCGCGGAAGCTGTAGGAACTGGACCTACCGAAGAGGGCGGCACGGGCGGCGACACAGCTGACGCTCCTGCCCGAGTCTTCAAATACCATTCCAAGCCTTTAGGGCCGCCCGGCGGAGCCGGTGAAGCAGCCGTCGACACAGGCTCAACTGGCTCCTCGTCTACCGGCGTCGCGGCCAAAGGCGCCATATCTTTTGCTGGAACTACAACATCGAGGGACGAGACAAATTCGGGAGCAGTCGATCTGGCAGAAGGTTGGAGAAACTCGCCGGCGCGAGGCTTTTCTTCCGGCTCTGGCACGCTCGGCGGTACGACTCTGAAGGACGGCGGGGCCGTAGACGAACTCGCCGAGGCAGCCGCGGCGTGCGCCGACTGCGCCGCGGATACAGCCGAGTCACGCTTGGCGCGGAGCAGATCACGGGCGGTGGTCAAGGTATCTCTGACTTGCTCGATCTGAAGCGGCTTGCGCAAAATCGAGTTCGCGCCTGCCTGCAGCGCCGCCGGAACGCTGGCCTCCTCACTCACGATGGCCAGGGTAAGCGGCCTTTCGGCGGCTTTCCGCTGGCGCGCTGTGGCCAGGAGTTCGGAAGCTTCGGGCTGCAAGTCCCAGTCGATAATGACGATTTGTAAATTCTCATTGGTGACGCGCTCGACCGCTTTCTCAGCGTCGGAACAGTGCTCTCCCTCGACGCCCAAAGCAACTAGCACTTGGCGTATGGACTCGGCAGTTCCCTGATCCGAGGAAAACAAAAGGCAACGAAGGACCATCTCCTACAGACTAGGGTGGTCAAGTAACTGCGGCAAGATTACCGAGGGGGAATCCCTCCACGAGCAGGTCGGACCGCAGGTACATGTACCTTCGATTGGGTCTGGGCTAGAATGCTCGGTTCGCTAACAACCGTGCTGGCCATGTTTGCCGGTGCACACTGATCCTGAGACACAAACCGTTATGGCCTTGCAAGAACATAACTACTGGCTCACCACCACTGAATTTCCCAAGGCTGAAGCTTCCCGCCCTCTCCCCGAGGTGGCCGACGTCGCCGTAATCGGATCGGGGTTCACCGGACTCTCCGCCGCGCGCACCCTGGCCAAGCGCGGCGCGAAAGTTGCAGTGCTGGAGGCGGAAACCATTGGATGGGGCGCCAGTTCCCGGAACGGCGGGATGGTGCTCACCGGGATGAAACTCGGCGTCAACAAGTTGATCTCCATGTACGGGCGGGAGCGGACGCAGCGGATGTATGCGGCCTCGCTCGCCTCGATGGACTGCGTGGAACAGATCGTGCGCGAAGAAGGAATCGACTGCGACTTCGTGCGCAGCGGACATCTCGAAGTCGCGTGTAAACAGAAGCATTTTGACGACTATGCCCGGCAGGCGGAGGTGATTGCCAGGGAATTCCAGCACACGCTGCGGGTGGTGCAGAAGAACGAGTTGAGCAGCGAGATCGGATCAACCATTTATTACGGCGGCATGGTCGATGAAGTCAGCGCCGGGGCTAATCCTGCGCGCTATGTTGCCGGACTAGCCCGCGCGGCGATGAAAGCCGGGGCCGAAATCTTCGAGCACACCCGCGTCGAAACCATCGAGCGCGAGACGCGCCAGGGCAACGCGGGATGGAAGGTGACGACCTCGCGCGGCGCCATCTGGGCACATGAAGTTTTTGTCGGCACCAGCGGGTATACGGGCAAGGCAACGCCAGGGTTGCAGAAGAAGCTGATTCCGATCGGATCGTTCATTATCACGACGGAGATTCTGCCCGAAGCGCTTGCCCGCGAATTGAGCCCGCGCAACCGCATGATCTACGATTCGAAAAACTACCTGTACTACTACCGGCTCACTCCTGATCGCCGCATGCTTTTCGGGGGGCGGGCGGCGTTCTTTCCGGAGACGGCCCAGACTGTACGGCAAAGCGCGGAAATTCTACGGCGCGGAATGATCGAGGTTTATCCGCAACTCAGCGACGCCAAGATCGACTACGTATGGGGGGGCACGCTGGACTTCGCTTTTGACATCATGCCCCACGCAGGACAATTCGATGGCATGTACTTCGCCGTCGGCTATGCCGGGCACGGCGTGGCCATGGCCACATATCAGGGCCAGAAGATCGCGGAACTCATGGCGGGGGATAAGCCGGAGAATCCGTTCGTCGGCATTCCGTTTCCGGGCGCGCCGCTGGGCTTGTACAACGGGAAGCCGTGGTTCCTGCCGTTCGCGGGGGCGTGGTACAAGTTTCTGGATTGGGTGAGCTGAATGAAAATTGAAGCACAGAAGAAAAAAGAGAAAGCCTTCCTTGCACTTGCGGAACGCTTTCGAGCCGCCGCCCCCAAGGAAGTAAGGAAATTGGGGGAAGAGATGGGACGTTTCATCTTCGGTGAGTGATGCCGAGAGACTAAAACGGATTTCGAATCGTTAACTGACGGTCTATGACCTGACCGTTCTGCAAGTCCTCCGAAAAAAGAGTAGAGCAGTTCGCCTCAAGGGCTGAAGAGAGGATCAGGGCGTCAAATATACCGAATCCGTACTCTTGCGCGATCCTCAACGCCGCTTCATGCACATCCAGTGTGATCGGCGACGGCGACGGACACAAGACTCGGATCGAATCGAGCGCTTCGACCACATCCTTCCAAGGCATGCGCATTTTACGTCGCGCGACTGCCGCGAACTCGTTCAGAACTTGTACGCTGACCATTCCGCCTTGAGCTAGTAACTGCTGAGCGCGATCCCGGCGTGGATCCCCGAGAGCCATCACATAAATCAGGACGTTGGTGTCGAAGAACACCTTACCGTTCATCGTTCATTCGCTTCTTCGCGGTCGAAGACAAACCCGGGCGGTAAAGGGCGGCCCAACTTGCGCAGGCGAGCCAAGGCACGCTGCCGACTTTGATCGCGGCCCACTTCGAAGGAACGGGCGCTCGCGACACGAATCTCAATCTGGTCGCCTTCCTTCAGTTCAAGCGCTTCGACCACCGCTGCGGGTAAGCGCACGGCGAGGCTATTTCCCCATTTTGCTACTTGCATGTGCCTCCTTGGATATACATTTATTATTGTATATCTTAAAACCAATGGCCGGCAAGTGGTTGAGCTGCGCGCAACGCACAGCCGAGGCCGCTGTCCCACATTTTCTCCCTGGCAGTTATTTTGCGGGCGAAGGCTCTGCGGTGCGTGGTTTGAGAATCCGATACAGTGCGGGGCCGACTGCGATGGCGATGGCGCCGCCGATCAGGCCAAAGCGGTCGCTGCCCAACAACGCGACCAGCGCCATCACACTCGGGGCTGCGACTACATAGAACAATCCCACTCGGCCGCCGGGAATGGTGAACGAACGCTTCAGGTCAGGCCGGTTGCGCCGGAGCTTCCAGGCCGAGAGAACTGTCAGGAGCGTGGTGGCGGATCGCAGCCAGATATATACCGAGACCAACTGTCCGAGACTCTGCCACGACAACAACGCGTAGATTACTGCCGATACTACGATTGCCAGCCACGGCGTGCCGTAGCGCGGGTGCTTGCGGGTGAGGAGGGCGGGCAGGTATCCGTCTTCTGCCAGGGCGAAGGGCATGCGCGTGGTGGTCAGGATCGTGCTGTTCAGCAGGGCGATGTTTGCAACCATCGCGGCCAGCGTCATCCAGGTGCCCAGCCACGGTCCGCCAATCATGCCGGCGGCGTCGGAGAAGAATCCGGTATGCCACTTCTCCCAATTGCCCGCCGAGGCTAGTCCGGCAAAGGCCGGCAGGAAGTAGGCGGCAATGGAAAGCGGCACCACCATTGCCAGCGCGCGCGGATAAGCGCGTTGCGGGTTCTCGACCTCTTCCGCGACGGTTGAAAGTTGTTCGTAGCCGGAATAGAGCCATAGCCCGAGCGCCAATCCCACACCAAAAACCTTGAAGGTTGGTTGATGCGGCACGCACCAGGGGCGCGAAGGGGTTGTGATGCCAGTGCGCCAGCGCGATGACGACCATCGTAAGCACCGGCACGAAAATAAAAATCTCAAGTGCGGTCGCGACCTGGCCGACCATCTGAATGCCGCGCACGTTGATCCACGTCAGCAGGGCGATCAGCGCGATCGAGACGAGGTAATGCTCCCACCACGTCATTTTGGGGAAGTAGTAGGCCAGGTAGTCGGTGAACAGCACGGCGTAGACGCCGCCCAGCAGAAACGAAGCAGACCAGTTCCACCAGCCGGCAAGAAATCCCCAGAAGTCGCCAAAGGCGGCGCGCGTCCAGCGATAGAAGCCGCCCTCGACCGGCATGGCAGTGGTCAATTCCGCCGAAACCAGCGACACCGGGATGCACCAGAAGAATGGCAAGACCAGGAGGTAGATCAGCGTCAGCCCCGGCCCCGAGGTAGTGACCATATCCTCGAGGCCGAAGGGGCCACCCGTAGTGTAGGAGAACATTACGAAGACGAGATAGAAGAGACCGGCTTTGCGGAGTGCGGAGGATTGGTCGTGGGTGGTCAATCGGGGTTTGTTGGTTATCGAGAATTTCTAATTGTTGATTGATGATTGTTGATTTCAGACTGCGAACCGGGTCTTGATCTTCAATCAGCGATCAACAATTAGCAATCCAGCAATCCAGCAATCGGCGCGACTGCCGCTGGGCTCATGCTGCCAGGGTCCCCGAGAGCGCGCCCTCTAACTCCAGCAACTGGCGTTTGGTCTCGAGGCCGCCGCCGTAGCCGCATAGCGATCCATCGGATGCGATCACGCGATGGCAGGGTACGACGATCGCGACTGGATTGCGATTGTTGGCCATGCCCACGGCGCGAAAACCCTGGGGGCGGCCTACAGCGCGGGCAATGTCGCCGTAGCTGCGAGTTTCACCATAGGGAATTACCAGCAGGGCGCGCCAGCATGCCAACTGAAAATCGGTCCCGCGCAGATCGAGAGGAAACGTGAACTCGCGCCTCCTGCCGTCGAAGTATTCCTCTAATTGCAGTACGAATGGCTGCAGGGCCAGGCTCGATTCCTCGAAGCGAAATTTCGGCTCTTTGCCCTTGCTCTCAGTCCGAAAATCGCGCGGGTTCGGGCGGACGGTTTGCTGCCCCGGCAAGCGCGTATCGAACTCCAGCGCTACCAGACCTGACTCGGAAGCCGCCAGGAACAACGGACCTACTGGAGACATAACTGTTGTAGAATGAATCAGTTCCATATTGCCGTGCAGTCGCTTAGGGTGTTCTGCGCCCATAAAGATAGCACGAGCGTCGATTGCGACGCGCTAATAGTCGGAGTTTTGGTTGACAGGACTGACTTTTTCGACGACAGTGTGTCGTTACATTTGAGTCCCAGCGGAACAGCCAGCATTGAAAAAAGCCCTTATCGTTCTTAGTGCCATCGTACTGGCGCCCATGCTTTTGCTGAGCCTGGTGGTGTTTGCGGCCGGGGATTGGCGAACCATTGGGCAGACCGACGCCGGCGATAAAGTGTCGGTCAGCTCCGTTCGCATTCTCAAGAACAATCAGCGGCTCGCGCTGGTACGGGTTGAATTCAAAGAACCGGCGCATCTGCCGCAGGGCGGGCCGTTTGTTGAAATGCGTTCGCGCGTGCGCTTTAACTGCTCCAGCGGCACGGCGGTCCCCACCACAGAATGGTTTTATTCTCGGGACCGCAGCGGGCGCTTTGTGGTCAGCAAGAAAGCTGCTCATGACGACGAGTTTGGCAAGAATCCCGAGGGCGGGTTCGTGGCCATGGTGAGTAAAGACGTGTGCAGCCAGAGTAAGTGACAGTTCTCTGTTCTTCGCTGCCTTGATTGAGTTCCGCGTTATTTTTTCAGCGCAAAGGCTACGTAGACTCCTCCCGACTTCGACTTGAGATCTTTACCACCTCCGGCGGCGATCACCACAAACTGGCGTCCCTGCACTTCGTAGGTCGCAGGAGTTGCGTTGCCCGAAAACGGCAGCGTGGTTTCCCAAAGCAGGGCTCCGGTCGTCTTGTCGAAGGCGCGAAATTTCTTATCGAAGTTGGTTGCGCCAATGAAAAGCAGTCCGCCCGCTGTGACTATTGGCCCGCCATAGTTCTCGGTGCCAGTATTCTTGAGGCCCGCAGCGGCGAGTTCGGGATACTCTCCCAGCGGAATCTTCCACAGGTATTCGCCGGTATTGAGATTGATCGCGCTCAAAGTCCCCCACGGCGGCGCAACTGCGGGATATCCGTCGGGGTCGAGAAAACGGTGGTAGCCGGTGAAGTGATATTTGATCGCGGACGACTCGGGCCCGGAACTCACGATTTCTTTGTTTTCGCCCGTCCTGAGATACGACATAAGCGCCGAGAACTGATCGTCTTCGAGATTCGCAAATCCCGGCATGCGTCCCTTGCCGCTTTTGACGATGGCCGCAATCTCCTGCGGCGAATGCCGCTGACCGATTCCCACCAGCGACGGAATCGACGGCGGCGAACCGGCCATGTTTTCACCATGGCAAACCGCGCACTGGCTCAGGTACAACGCTTTGGGAGTGTTCTCGGAAGTATTCTGGGCGAGGGCGCCAGTCCAAGCCAGGTCGTTCGCGTTAACGTAAAGAATTCCGGTCTCGGGGTCGGCTGCCGCCCCGCCCCACTCCGCCCCTCCATCGAAACCGGGAAAGACGACGGTGTCCTTGCCAACGCTGAAAGGAACGAATTGCCCTTCGCTGCGAAAGCCGCGGAACTTTTCTAAAGCCCACTGATGGACCTCAGGCGTGCGCTTGCTCAGCAATATCTTCGGTCAGCAATTGCCGCGCAAAGGGCGCGGGCTTCGCAGGCAGGCATTGCTGGGTTGCGGCCACTTCACCCGGCACATCACTGGCTGGATAGTTGCGGCACTCGATCGGAAATAGCGGCTTGCCGTTGGCGCGGTCGAACAGAAATACGAAACCTTGCTTCGTGGTTTGCGCGACTGCGTCCACTTTCTTGCCGTCGTGTTTCACCGTTAAAAGCACTGGCGGAGCGGGGAAGTCGCGGTCCCAAAGATCGTGCTTCACTCCTTGAAAATGCCAGATGCGCTCGCCGGTTTCGGCGTTCAAAGCGATCAGGCAATTCGCAAACAGATCGTCGCCAACGCGATCGGCTCCGTAGAAATCGAACGCCGCGGAGCCAGTCGGAACGTAGACAATTCCCCGCTTTACATCCACCGTCATGCCGGTCCAATTATTGGCTGCGCCGCTGGTCTTCCAGGCGTCTTTCGGCCAGGTGTCGTACCCGAATTCGCCGGGCCGCGGGATGGTGTGAAAAGTCCAGCGCAAGTTCCCGCTGCGCACGTCATAAGCCCGCACATCGCCGTAAGAGGCCGGCAAGGTTTCGGCTTCGCGTCCGCCGACGATCATGAGGTCTTTGTAAATCACCGCCGGGCTGGTCATATAAATGGATTGCTCGGCAGCTTCCCGATCCAAATTTTCGCGGAGATCGATGCGACCATCTTTTCCGAAGCTCGCGATCAGCTTGCCGCTCGACGCGTCGACGGCATAGACGAAGTTCATCACCCCGACCAGAATTCTGTGATCATTGCCATCGGCCCAGTACGCCAGGCCGCGATCCGGTTGCGTTCCGCGAATGCCGGAATCGAACTTCCACAACAACCTTCCGGTGGCGGCATTCAAGGCAAAAACTTTCTGCGACGGCGTTAACCCGTAAAGCACGCCGTTGACGACAATTGGGCTGGTCTGGAGGCCGCCGGACTCTTCGGTGTCGAAGCTCCAGGCCACACGCAGCCGCTTTACGTTCTTGCGATTGATCTGGGTTAGGGGTGAAAAATGATTGTTGTCAGGCGTTCCACCGTAGATCGGCCAGTCATATTTTTGTGTTTGGTCAAGCTTTTTCCCGCTGGAAGTATGAGTTCCGACTTGGCCTGCCGCCGTGGTCAGCGACGCCCAGAAAAAAATCGCTGCGATGGTTCCCGCAATCATCCCCCGAAATCTCATTTTCAATCCCTCATACATCGTTCGACATTCTGGCGGGGTGATTGTAGAACATGGTTAGTAGAACATGGTTAGTAGAACAACGATCAGCGTCAACGAACTCCGGCAGTTCTACTTTTTTTTCACAGGCGGGGCACCTCGGTAACCTTGCGACTACTTCCACGCATTCCGCTTTGGGCTTATCCTGATAATAGAGATCGGCCGCAACGGCTCCGATTTCGACCCACCTCGGCATGGATTCACTTCGACTTTATGGGCTGGTGGCCGGCGGCGTCGCATTGCTAGCGGCGTATGCGTTGTCTCGGCGCAAATCCAAGACGGCCGACGAACTGGAGCGGCAACGGCGTGCCTGGCTGGAAACAACCGGGCGCATCACCGATGGAACCGTGATCGACGTGCAGGATCTGGCCCCAGCCAAAAATTATCACGCGGCCACGATGTTGATTTATAAGTACGACGTGGCGGGCGTTTCCTACGAGTGTTCCCAGGACGTGACCTACCTGCGGCACTGGATCAATCTTCACTCTTGTCGCCTGGGACTGCCGACGTCGGTGAAGTACGATCCGCAAAACCCGGGGAATTCTCTGGTGGTCTCGGAAAACTGGATGGGATTGCGGCAGTAGCTTACTGCCACGTCAGGCGCATCACGGTGTTGTGCTTCTCGAAGGTGACGTGCAGAGACCGTTCCGTTCCCCCCATAAAATCTGCCGCAATCGTCTTGGAAAGGTCAGTCGTCTCGTCCGAAGAGAGCGCCCTGAGGCGAAGGGAATGTTGTCCCGCGGGGATCTTGACGGTCTCTGAATCCACACCGCGCAGTCCGTTAAATACCACCATGTGCTTCTGAACGCCGCCGTGCAAGGGTCGCGTCAAGGCGAGTTTCTCGTCGACCCAGACGAAAAGCGTGGCATCTTTGAACTGGTGTTGAACCGCCAGATCGAGGTTGCACACTGGCGTCACGGATTCCTTTGCCGAGATCGGCTGGGCGGATGCTGTCTCACTTGCCGAGAACTTGGATTTGTGGGACTTCCGAATCAAATGACGAGATGGGCCGGTAGTCCTGGGGGTGAGCAGCTCATTCGACGGTTCGGCTGAGGTTGTTTGTACGCGGTCGGCGCTTGAACCGGCCGTAATACTCGGGCCTGCGGTGGGCGCGTTTAGCGCTAGTCTGGGAGAAATCACCAATACCTTGGACTGGAAACCTGCGATCAGTAGAAGAACCAGCACCGCACCCACTAGCACGTAATTCCTGAGCGGCACTTGCCGGATCGCGTTGCGGACTAAATTCCGTGCCTGCGTGATCTCCGCCGCAGAATGCCTTCCAGTTGTTCCCGTTCGACGGCTGCGCGTGCCCGTGACCGTAGATCTGGTTCCGGTTGCGATCACTGCCTGCAGCGAAGTTGTGGTTGATCCTGCCTCAAACACCTGCTGCAATTCGCGAATCTCGTCGGCGAACTCACCGCCCGTCTGGTAGCGCTGCTCGGGATCCTTGGCCATGGCGCGCGAGATCACTTCGTCCAGCTCCGGAGGCACAGCCAGATCGAAGGCGCTCGCCGCTACAGGCTCGCGATTTGCGACTTTGAAGCAGACCGTAGTGGCGCTGTTCCCCTGAAACGGAGAATGACCCGTGACCATGGCATACAGGATCACACCCAGCGAGAACAGATCGGAGCGGCCGTCCACGCCTTCGCCGCTCAATTGCTCGGGCGCCATGTAGGCGGGAGTTCCCATCACTCGGCCAGGCAGAGTAAAGTGAGCGAGATTCAGCTTCGCAATACCGAAATCGGCAATTTTGGCATGACCGTCTTCGGTCACGAGAATGTTTCCCGGCTTGATGTCGCGATGGACTACGCCTTGGGCGTGTGCATAGTCGAGCGCCTGGGCGATTTCTTCGGCGAGTTGTAACGCTCTGGCCAGCGGGAGTTTCTTTTCCCGCGCCATGATCCGGCTCAAAGACTCGCCCGAAACGTACTCCAGGACGATGTAAGGATCTTTATTCTCGGGATTTTCGCCAACATCAAAAATGGAAACGATGCCGGCGTGATGCAGTCGTCCTGCCGCCTGCGCTTCGTTCAGGAAACGCAGCCTAAATTCCGTTTCCTCTTCCTGCTCCTGCCTCCACATGGAAACGGTCTTGACCGCGACCAAGCGGTCGATCTGCGGATCACGGGCTTTGTAGACTACGCCCATGGCTCCGCGGCCCAATTCAGCCACGATCTCGTATCGGCCAAACCGCTTTATTTCCGGATTGTCCATGCAGTCCTTGGGACGACAGATTCCGTTTCAGCCAGGGAATTGGGAGAGGCCTCTACATGTTAGCGCCCTCGGCGCGTTAATTCTGCAATCTGTTTAGCGGAAGACATTACCCCGGTAACGCGCAGTAACGCGGTCGCGCTCACGCGGTCTTCGAGTGGAATACAGATTCAGCGAAAGTAATGGGGAGGCTAGCTGCTAGGAGTGAAGCCGCCGTTGTGCGCGACGGTGATGCGGAGGTACTTATAAGGATTTACGGGCGTATCGTTGATGCGAACTTCATAGTGCAGATGTGGTCCGGTCGAGCGCCCACTTGTGCCCACGTATCCAATCACATCGCCACGGTGGACAGCTTGTCCGACGGTTACGGCGAAACCGGAAAGGTGGCCATAGCGAGTGCTAATGCCGTTGCCGTGATCCAGCATAATCGCCTTGCCATATCCGCCCATGATCTCACTGCGAGTAACGACTCCGTCGGCGGGGGCGAGGATGGGGGCGCCATAGCTGCTACCAATATCGACGCCGCTGTGGAAGGCACCTTCACCGTTGAAAGGATCAATGCGCTCGCCAAAACTTGCCGTCACCTGGCCCTCGACGGGCCACAGGTTCGGAGCAGAGTTCGCTTTAAACCAATCGGCGGTCGTGGCATTGCGAGTCAGCCCCATCGTGAGGCCCACCATCGTCGCTCCGGTCAGGGCTGAGGTTCGCAGGGCGTGCAACTGGTCAAGCGAGGAACTTACATCGACATCCTGAATCTGTTCGGACGTAACTGTCACCAGCGTAGGCTGCGCCTTCAGACCGTAAAGGGCCGAAACTTCCCCGGCAATCGAACCCAGAGAGGCAACCTGTACATCGCGCTCTTTCGCGACCTGCTCCAGGCGTGAATAATTGTCCTTGAGCTGATCTTTTTCCGTCCGCAGTGCGTTATAGCGGGAAACTTTCAGCAGCATGCGGGTGTAGGAGCTGGCAATGCCGGTCAGGCTGAGGAATCCGATCGCGGCGCCCACTACAAAGACGTAGAGGTAATGCACGGGAATGGAGATTTTGCGCAACTGTCCGTCGTCCCCGCGAGCCACGAAAAGGATGTAAAACCGTTTTTGCACGTCGCTCCTCTAAAACCTGAACAGCAGGCTTGCAGCATCAGGTGCGGACTCCAAACCCAGCCTTCTTAGTTGCAAAAAAGCCTGTGCGGACCACCTGAATTTTTAGGCTGCGCTCCATCTTGGGAATGGATACTCTCGCGCGCCCCTCGACCTACCGGAACTGGGACCTGAGCTTGAAATCTACGGCTGTCTGCAATTCCAACGTCTTGCAGAACTTAGCTCGGCCAAAGGTTGTTATGAATGACTGGTCAACGTTAACAAACTGGGTTCCCCATGTCAACGACGCACAAGGACATCCGGGGTTACCGAAGGATAGTAACGCGAGGGCCCTAGGACGGATTACCGGCGCGCTTTTGGCCCAACGGTTTCGAGAACCGCCCTATAGAGCCCTCAATCGGCGTCGTTCGGAGCCGGTGCGCCCACATCTGCGGCAGTGGGGCGCGCGCGTTATAGTAATTGGCTGTGCCGCTGCCCGAAAAAGCGCTGATTGCCCAGATACGGCGGATGGCGGGAAGTTCCGGCCGGGACAGGTCGGGCAAGGGTGCCCGACCCCCACGAGGCAGCGTTTTGACCGGGATTGGAGACGACTGCGCTGTGCTGCGTCTTTTGCCAGGACACGAATCTCTGATCACCACCGACTTTACGTTGGAAGGCATTCACTTCAGGCGCGACTGGCATCCGCCTGAGTCGGTCGGCCACCGCTGCCTGGCGCGGGGACTGAGCGACATCGCGGCTATGGGCGGCGAACCGGTAGCTGCGTTTCTCTCTATGGCCCTGCCGCGGGACTTGCCGCAAGCCTGGGTAGGGCGGTTTGCCCGCAGTCTGATCAGTCTTGCGGAAAGATTCGGCGTCACGCTCGCTGGAGGGGATACTGCCGAGTCCCCCTGCGGGATCCTTGCCGACATCATTGTGGTCGGCACTGCGCCCAAGGGAAAGTCCGTTCTGCGCTCTGGAGCCCGGCCTGGGGACCGCATTTTCGTCAGCGGAGAACTGGGTGGCTCGGCGGCCGCCGTGCTACAGATGCGGACCAATCCGAAGAAGAAGCTGAGACCCCGCGACTATCCCCGGCACTTCTATCCCGAACCACGGGTCGAACTGGGTCGCATTCTCCGAGAAAAGGGGTTGGCCTCGGCCATGATCGACACCAGCGACGGTCTTTCCACCGATCTCGCCCACCTGTGTAAAGAGAGCAACGTCGGAGCTGAATTGGAATCCGTGCTCATCCCACGCGCCAGCGTCGGCAGGCCCGCTCGCGAAGTCGACCTCGATCTGGCGCTTCACGGAGGTGAGGACTACGAATTGCTGTTCACCGTTCGACCTGGCAAACGGGTTCCCTCGCACCTCGCGGGAGTCGCATTGACTCACATTGGCAACATCACTCGTTCGCGCGGCATTTACGTGCGCAACCTGAAAGGCGTCGGCTACCAACTGGAGCCGCGCGGCTGGGAACACTTTCAACGCTGATGCGATCGTTACCTCCGTCACTACTGTGTCTCTACCCTCGCGCCCAAAACCGGACTAGATTAAAAACATGTCGTCCAGTCGATTGCTCCTCCTCACAGCTTTGTCTTCTATCACTGACGGTCGCCGCTCCAGCCGAGAAGAAGCAACCGCCTCCGCCGCCGGCTCATGCCAAGTCTCCGTCGCCAGCGGTGACGGACGAATTCATTCACAAACAATTCGGCGATAACTGTTCGCTGATGCCCGGTCCGCCGCAGTTCGTCGCGGATCTTGACGATGACGGCGTCGACGATCTAGTGGTGGCCGCGCGGTGCAAAAATCCGATGGCCGATAAGGATGAATACAGTTTCGTCGTCGCCGATCCCTTTGACACTTCTCTGGGATACACCGACATCAAGGTGACGTCGGGCTTCGGCTCCGATGAACCTGAGCGAAAAGGCTTGAGCCTACTGATCATTCATGGCGCGGAAAAAGATGGATGGCAGGCCGAAAAACCCAAGGCCAAGTTCCTGCTGATCAATCTGCCCTTCAAGACTCTGACCGTGAAGAGACTTGCCACGAAGAAAAAAACGATTCTCGGCATCTACATGGAAGAAACGGGCGAAGGCGAGAACACTTCTTCAGTCTTGTTTTGGGATGGGAAAAAGTACAAGTACCAGCTGCTGGGGTCCACGATGGAATAGGGTAATTGCAAGAAGTCAGATTTCAGATTTCAGATTGAAAACGTGGGATATTAATGAGGCGTGGAAAATAGGCTGAACTCTGACTTCTCACTTCTGGAATCTGAATTCTGACTTCTGACTTCTGACTTCTGAACTTCTGACTTCTGAAATCACCAATCTGAAAATCATCAGCTCCCGCCCTCGTAATAAGGAAACTGGCTGGTCCCGGCCTTTTTTACGTGGGCTTCGGCGAATTCGCAAACTCGATCGAGCGCCGCTTGTAGTTCTTCGGTGTAGCGTTCCAGATCTTGGTCAGTGGCATTCTCCGGTACGGGAATCAGTTTACCGACTCGCACCAGCACCCGCGAAAAGGGCACAGGAATCATCAGGCGATCCCAGGTATTCAGCACCCAGGCGCGGTCCACGGCCGCGTGAAACATGGTCATGGCCAGACCGGAAGATCGCGCCAGCGCTACAGGGCCGGGCTTCACTTTGTGCCGCGGGCCGCGTGGTCCATCGAGCGTAAATGCCACGGTCCATCCCTCTTCGAGAGCGCGCCTCAGGCCGAGCAGAGCCCGCACGGCGTTGCGGCTGCTCGACCCTTTGACCGCGAGGAAGCCGAATTTGTGGATGATGCGGCCCATGTACTGTCCGTCGTAACTGTCACTGCTCATCACGCGGATTCCCATGTCGCGAAAAATATACGTTGCAGGGATCATGCAGGAATGCCAGAAGGAGGCGATGAGCGGGCGCTCATCGAGCGTCTTCTGCGCGCCGTCTTCGTAGGAAACTGCAATGCGAAGCGTGGGACCGATCAGGCGAATGATTCCGTATCCCAGCCAGATGATGACACGCAGAGCAATGCGCTGGCGAAGCGTAAAACGGCGGGCGTCGATGGATGGAAGCGCGGGCAACGCCGGGTTGCGAGTGCTGGCTGCGGACACGAACCTATTTTAACGGGAGCCAGCCTGGAGAAAGAGCAAAGCTTTTAACCGCTGAGATCGCGGAGAACGCGGAGAAAAGAACGCCGAGAAAATCCTCCGGAATGAGTTGAGTAAAGCTCTTAACCGCCGAGAGTCGCTGAGTTCGCGGAGAAAAGAACGCGGAGAAAACTGACATGGGCGTCGCAAGGTTCTTCTCCGCGCGCCTTTCCTCTGCGAACTCAGCGCCCTCAGCGGTTAAAGGCTTTTCGCTGGGCCTGCCTCAGTTTTCCAGGTAGGAATCGATCCAGACCTTAACTTTCTGGCGGCGTTCGTCGGTGGCGTCGAAGCGTACGCCGAATGACTTGGGCTTCTGCCAGCTCACGACTCCGCGAACGTTGACTCGCGGCAGAGTCATCAAGGAGAAAGAAATGTCGACGTTGGTTCCAATGGAAAAATCTTCGGAGCTTTTTAGCGACATGCCGCCGCTACTCATTTCGATACTTGACGCGACGACGCGACGGCCATCTCCGACAACGCTGACTTCGGTCATCACCGGAATGCGGACATATCGCCGGAATTCATGCAACACGAGCATGCGCGTGGCGCGAACTAGTTTCAGAGCCGCCGGACGTTCCAGAGGTTCGTTAAAAATGGCATTGATGCCGTACTTGGAATAGCGCATGGATTCCTGCGCGTTGCCGCCTACACCGTAGATAATGCACCGGCTGTTCGACGGAGAAGAGCGGGCCGCTTCCATCACAACGTCAGCCCCGTCGCCCAGGCTCAACACGCAGGCCTCGAATTTTTCTTTATGCAGGCGTTCGGCCGCGTTGGAAGTCATGACCACGGTGTCAATGTTGAATTGCCGGAAGCACTCCACCAGCAGAGCCGTCGACGAAGGGTTCAATCCTACGAGAGCGGTGCGGGCGGCGGCTTTCCGGGATATACGGACGGGAGCGAGTGAGAGAGTCGTGGCGAAAGCTTTATCCATAAGGTCGGGGAAGACTCCACTTTCAAAACCATTGTGGAGGCACTCATCCCGACTGAAAAGACCCAAAGGGTCAACACTCGAAGTACCAAAGTGTCGTTACTTTTTCGGAGAACGCGAGAGACGGGACATTACGCGCCAGAAGCTTCGCAAAATCAGGAACTTAGAGGCATTACCGGCGTGGAAAATTCTCCGCGGAAGACTTTATTCGTTCCAACGCCGGAACAGCAGCGCGCCGTTGGTCCCGCCGAAGCCGAATGAGTTCGACATGGCGTACTCAAGTTCCGCCTTGCGCGCGTGGTTTGGAACCAGGTCCATGCCGGCGGTATCGGGATCGGGATTCTCCAGGTTAATCGTGGGAGGAAGAATCTGGTCGCGCAGCGCGAGCACAGTAACTCCGGCCTCAAGCCCGCCGGCTCCGCCGAGCAAGTGCCCGGTCATCGATTTCGTAGAACTCACCGGGATTTTCCGGTCGCCGAAAAAGTTGCGAATGGCATGCGCCTCGAGCGTGTCGCCGATCGGCGTGGAAGTGCCGTGGGCGTTGACGTATCCCACGACATCGGGAGTAATGCCCGCGTCGCGCACGGCATTGCGCATGACGCGAAAGCCGCCTTCGTGCTCGGGCGCGGGCTGTGTCATGTGGTAAGCATCGCCACTCATGCCGTATCCCGCAATCTCGGCAAGGATGGGAGCGCCGCGCTTGCGGGCGAACTCCAGCTCTTCGAGGATTAAAATCCCAGCACCTTCGCCGATCACGAAACCGTCGCGGTCTTTATCCCACGGACGGCTGGCCTTCTCGGGCTCGTCGTTGCGCGTGGAAAGCGCGCGCATGGCGGCGAATCCGCCCACGCCCATGGGAGTGATCGCGGCTTCGGCGCCGCCTGCGATCATCACATCCGCGTCGTTGTGCTGAATGATGCGGTAAGAGTCTCCAATGGAATGGGCGCTGGTGGTGCAGGCCGTCGCGGTCGCTTCGTTCGGCCCCTTGGCGCCGTAACGCATCGAGACCTGGCCAGCCGCAAGATTGATGATGGCCGCGGGAATGAAGAACGGAGAGATCTTGCGCGGGCCGCCTTCCATCAGCGCGGTGTGTTCGCGCTCGATGATGTCGAATCCGCCGATTCCCGATCCGATGTGAACGCCTACGCGTTCGTCGTTTTCGGGAGTAATTTTCAGGCCCGACATTTTAATGGCTTCATCGGCGGCGGCGATGGCCACGTGGATGAAGCGGCCCATTTTCTTGACTTCTTTTTTCTCGATGAAATTCAGCGGGTCGAAGTTCTTGACCTCGGCGGCAATCTGGCAGGCAAAAGCAGTTGGGTCGAAACTGGTGATGCGCGCCACACCGCTCTTGCCCGCCAGCAGGGCCTTCCACACCTCGTCGGTGGTATTGCCCACGCCGCAGATTAAACCGAGGCCTGTAACTACGACCCTGCGTCCCAACTATTTCCCCGCTTTCGCGTGCTTGGAGATGTAGTCGACCGCGTCCTGCACGGTGCGAATCTTCTCCGCGTCCTCGTCGGGAATCTCAATGTCAAAGGCTTCTTCGAAAGCCATGACCAGTTCGACAGTGTCCAGCGAGTCCGCGCCCAGGTCGTCCACAAATGACGCGCTGGAGGTGACTTCGCCTTCGTCCACTCCCAACTGCTCCACGATAATCTGCTTTACCTTCTCGTCAACGGCTGCCATGTTTCTCCTCGCTTGCCTCGGTTAGATTTGAATTCGGATTCTATAGTTGCGCAATCGCAGGTTCCCGTTTTCTCCGGCCTTCAGGCTCAGCCTTCCAACATCTGGCACGCTTACGCACTGCGATACGAAAAAAGGCGAGTGTGTAGTGTAATTGTCACGATGAATTAGTGTAAAGGAAGGGCTCTGCGGGTTGGGGCAAAGCCTGGGTTGACTTGGGATTGCACAGTTAAATCCTAAAGGCTGGCCAGCGCCGGGGTCAAACGTTGGCCGGTATGACAGGTCGAATAAACTGGAGGATGCTCGTGTGGGGACGGACGCAGCCTGCCCTGAGCGCAGTCGAAGGGTCCGTCCAGCGAAGGCGAAGCCGAGCTCCCCGAGCACTTCCCCAACCCCGATGAATTCACAGGAGAGCGAGGATATTTTATGCGTGCCGTCGTTCAGCGGGTCAGCCGCGCCAGGGTCACGGTCAATCAGCGGATCACTGGCGAGATCGGGTTAGGCCTGCTGGTTCTGCTGGGAGTGGGGCGCGAGGATACCGAGGCCGACGCCGTATATCTCGCGGACAAGATTGTGGGGCTGCGAATTTTCGAAGATGTCGACGGCAAGATGAATCGCAGCGTTGTCGATGTGGGCGGCAGCTGTGCTCGCGGTGTCGCAGTTTACGTTGTATGGGGATGTGCGCCGTGGCAAGCGTCCGTCATTCGATGCAGCGGCGCCGCCGGATCAGGCGCGCCGGCTGTATGAACTTTTTGTGGAGACGATTCGGGCCGCGGGCCTGCGCTGCGAGACTGGGCGATTCCAGGAAACGATGCAAGTGGAGTTGGTGAACGAAGGGCCGGTGACGATCCTGCTGGATTCCGGCAAAGCCTTCTGAGATGGCACAGGAAGATGAGTGTAACCGCTGATAGCGTCAGTTGATCAAGCGGTGATCGTATGGCACATTCGGAGCCGTGAAACTTCTAAGGTACATCGAGCTAAAGACCGGCCATTCCGACAACGGCCCAGCTTGGATTGGCTATGTTACTCCATCAAAAACTGGGCGGACGCTGTACTTCAATGGCCGAGGTTTGATGAAACTGAAGGGCCAGCGGCGCGGGGAATCGGGCGGTAATTACGTCGACATGGAGACAGGTGAGTCGTTTTGGGTTTCCGGTGTAAAGGGGAACGGTGACGACCGCCATTGGGCTGGATCGGGAAAGGTTCTCGTGGAGGCCGCAGCACTCTCAGACTATTTGAAGGCAACTGGAGCCAAGACCTTGGACAGATCGCGTTGTGAGGTAACAGATGCCATCCGTGAAACTGATATTAAGAGACTCTCGCAACTGGCAAACTCATCAGGTAAAGGCTGGCCTGATAGTCCCGAAGAGGCGCGCGATCCGTACTCATTCGTTCGCGATGTGCCCTCACCGCGAAAGTGAGTGGGTCTCGAAATCAGAAGCCGACGGCGATCAGTTTGCCGAGAACCAGCAAGTACGCACAGATGGCAATGACGCCGTTCAGGCGGATGGCGCGATAAGAGGCGGGCCACGGGAACATCAGCAGGCCGAAGTAGGGCTTCAGCCTGTCGGGCCAGATAAGTCCGGCCACTCCGAACACAAGGTTCACCTGGGCAATTAAGCAGACGACAAAATTTTCCATGACCGTAATTCCGCCGCGAGCGCGATCTTTCAATTAAAAAACAGAACTGGGACTTGAAGGGAGATTACGAAGGTAACATTATTCGCTCTGCAGGCCAAGAGGCGCGATGGACGGGGCATTCAGATCGGCACCGGGGGACGGTTGAAACCCGCCGAACTGGAATTTCATTAGCGGTTTTAGCCCCCTTGTTCTGAATCTAGGGTCTAACGAGGGGACGGTTACCCTATTCCGCGTAGGCAGAATGTCGCCTGCATGTCGACGATTTTGCACTCGTTTTAAACGCATCCGCGCAATCACCCTGCTTTTTCAACTTTTTCTTTTGGCCCGGCACGTGCAACCCGCATCTTAGGTTCGCGAGGAACGCACGTGGGAACTGCTAACGGCTGGGTGACGAATGGGGCGGTGTTAGCGCTGCTGTGTTCCGGGCTCGCCGCTCAACAGGCTTCGACGGCGGGGGCCCGGTCGCTCGACGCAATCGTGCACCAGATGCAGTCGGCGCAAGCGGCGATGCGGGCTCAAGCTTCTTACCAGATTATTCGCGAGTATCGCCTGAGCAGCGCGACCGATACAAAGTCCGATTCCGAAGTTGTAGCCGAGATCAATTTTCGCCCGCCTTCTCATCGCGACTATACGATCCAACGCTCCTCGGGCAGCAGCCGAGGCCCGCAGCTGGTGCGGCGTATTTTGGATCATGAAGTAGAAATTACCTCGAAGGACAATCTCGGCAGCAGTGCAATTACCCCCGCGAATTACAGTTTCAGTTACGCGGGTGAAGCCATGCTCGATGGGCACGCCTGCTACGTTCTGGGGTTAAAGCCGCGGCGAGTCGACAAAGATTTGATCGCGGGACAAGCGTGGGTCGACAAACAATCGTTCCTGATTCGGCAGGTCGAGGGCAACGCAGAAAAAACACCCTCCTGGTGGCTAAAGACGGTACACATTAAGCTTGCATTCACCGATCTCGATGGAATCTGGGTGCAGAAAAGCATGGAAGCGGTCGCGGATGTGCGAATCGTTGGCGCACACACTTTGACCTCCCGCATTCTGGACTACCGGCGCGAGCACGTCGTGGCGGACACTCTCTTTTACGACGGCAACTATCGTACCTATCAGGCCCTCGCACTGAGGTCCTGCGCTAGAACCGATTCTATGAGAGATTCTGTCGGACATATTCCTTGCTGTTGAACTTTCTGCCGGTGCTTTGGCCCGACATGTAGCGGATCTGGCCAAAAATCGGGCGCTCGAACCAAGGCCTGTCGAACTTGCCAACGATTGCCCAGGCAATCCCGGCATAGCCGTTCGGATCGCGCCCGTCGAGTTCATATTTGTCGTTAAGTAGAACGGCGATGCGATACGCATCCGCGGGCGAGCGCGTCCATTCCAGAATTTTCTTAGCCCAATACATGCGCATGTAGTTGTGCATCCATCCCGTAGAAACCATCTGCGTTTGAGCGGCGTTCCAAAGTTGATCGTGAGTCTCAGCCTGCTCTAACTGCCTTTCGGTGTACAGCACAGGGCGATGATCGTGCGCATGCTTCGCCAGAGTGCGGTGTGCCCAGGGCTCGGCGCATTCGAAATTGTCGTACTCAGAATTGAAGCGCACCAGATTCACGGCGAGTTCACGCCAGGTGATGAACTGGTCCAGAAAAGCTTCCTTGTCGGCGGTTGGCGCATGGGATTTCTGAACTGCAAGCGCCACTGTAATCGGGCTGAGATGGCCGAAGTGTAAATACGGCGACAGGCGGCTGGTATGGTCGATCTCAGGTTTGTTGCGCCCCGAGCTGTAACCGTCCAGCTTATGCTCAACAAATTCCTGCAGCGTGCGAAGAGCTTCTTCGGCGCCGCCGCGCCAGCCGGTCACGGGAGCGACAGAACGATCTAGTTTCCAGTCCTGCGTGATATCAAAGTCGCGATTGAGCGACGCCATGCCGCGCGGCTTCTTCCATCCCGCATGGGCGACCGGATTTCTGGAGGGAGTGAGGAATGTCTTCAGCTGCGGCTGCAGACGGCGGCGAAGGATGTGGGCTGCATACTGGGCTTTCTCCAACAATTTGGAGGGAACGATTACGTCGGCGTCGACCGTCCAGAGCGGAACTTTCAGTTTCTTCGTCGCCGCCCGCCGCCAGGCTTCCGGTTCGCGCATGGGATTTTCGTCCCCAATGACCAACGAGGCCTTCACTTCATCGCAGAAGCGAAGCAGGCTATGCTCAGGAAAACGGCGCAGCACGAAACCAATGTTCCGCTTGGCGAGAGCTGTGGCAATGCCAGGAATGCCGTCGGCGAGGAAGCGGTAGTGGCGAAGGTTGGCGTTCGGATAGAACGGCACCGGCGCGAAAAAAACCACGACTGGCTTGCGCAGAGCGTTGGCGGCGTCTACAGCAACATCGAGGGCGGGGTTGTCGGTGGCGCGTTGAGCGCGCTGCATCCAGTAGACAACGCAAGTGCCATCCTCGGCCGGCGGGCCACTCCGACGCACCGTTACTCGCGGATCTTGCGAAAGTTGGGTTAGATCGTCCATACACTTGAGCGGAGGAAAGAAACGTGCGCCAACATCGTCACTCCAAACAGTGTAGAAAGATGCAGCAGCTCTGCCAGATGAATGCGGGAGTCAACACACTATTCGATTGCACCCGGCGAAAATGGGCGGCTCAATGTTTCTCCAAGAGAAAACAAAGATCGCACACCCGTTAATGAGGTGTTCTCGAGAGATTCTCTACGCTAGTGCGCCTGCAGAATAGCATCCGCCACGCGAGCCGCTTCCACGGCGGCCTTCACGTCATGAGTACGCACGATGTGCGCGCCTTTGAGAATTAACGCAGTCTCGGTCGCAAGCGTTCCGAAGAGCCGCTCTTGTGGCGGCACGCTTTTGCCTTCGCTGCCCAGCGTGCGCCCGATAAAAGATTTCCGGGAAGTGCCCACCAGCAGCGGAAGTCCTATCGCCTGCAGTTCGCTGAATCGGGCCAGCAGAGGATAGTTCTCGTCGAAACGTTTTCCGAATCCGAATCCTGGGTCGAGGACAATCCGTTCGCGACGCACGCCCGCCATGACCGCTTTTTCTGCCCACTCTTTCAGTTCGCGCTTCACCAGCGCGATAACGTCGCCGGGCGGCGGCAGCGTGCCCCACTCCTCGGGGCGTCCGCGCATATGCATTACAACCACGCCGGATTTGAGATCGGCGACAGTCTTCTGTCATGCGAGCATCCCAGCGAAGTCCGCTCACATCGTTCACGATCTCCGCCCCAGCTTCCACCGCCGCGCGGGCGACGCCCGCTTTGTAGGTGTCAACCGAGATCACCGCTGTCGGACGCGTCTTCCTCAATTCGGAAATCACGGGAAGTACTCGCGAAACTTCCTCCGCCTCGCTCACTGCCGGGGCAATCGCCTTGAGACTTGCGGATGAAGCGCCGCTTTTGGCAGCTTGCGCAGACTCAGACAAATGCGGAGCCCCGGCATCGACGCGCGCCCCCGGTCGCGTGGATTCGCCGCCTATGTCGATGATGTCGGCACCCTCATCCAGCATTCTTAGCGCATGCGCGACCGCCTGCTCCCGATCTAGAAACCGCCCGCCGTCCGAAAAAGAATCAGGGGTAACATTCACAATGCCCATGATCAGCGTGCGCTTGCCTAGCTCTAGCGAACGTTGCCCGAGGTTCCATTGGAAAACCGGTCGCATGCGGCACGATTCTAAATCAAGCGCGGCGGACAGGCAACGCTTGCCCGAAGACGGCACACAAGCCCGATTGGCCGCGCCCATGAGTGAAGGTGAGAGCTTATCGTTTAAATTGGTACCGCGAGTGGTTCAGTGCGTCGCAGCCAACTGATTTCAGGGATGGTGAAAGGAATTGAAAGAAAAGCATTCGACAGGGCAATTGCCTAGAATCTTATCGCGTGAAAATTATCTTACTTGGAGTACTACCCATTCTGGCGGTCGGTCACGCTCCCTGGGTGCGACGTTGAACGCCGCAAGTCGGACGCCGAGCTTGGCCTGAACGCGCAGCAGGCCGCCGGAAGGAAAATATATGACGCGAAGTGCGATCGCTGCCATGAGCCGTATTCCACTCGCGGCAAAAAAGGTCCGGGACTCAAAGGAATGTTTCAGAATAAATACCTGTCTTTGAGCGGACTGCCGGCCAACGACGAGCGGGTCACCGACATCATCCGCCTCGGCCGCAACGAAATGCCCGGGTTCAGTGAGTCGCTGACTTCACAGGACATTCAGGACCTTCTGGCTTATCTCCACACGTTGTAGCCGCCTTGACGAACCGCCGGGCGCGGCGCTCCTTTCGTGCGATAATCCGGAGATGAAAAGCGCTGCGAAGGCGGAGCTTTTTCGGGCGCTTCCCTCGGTCGATGAGGTGCTGCGCCTGCCCGGCGTGGCTACGCTCGCCTCCACTCATGGCCTTGCCGCGCTCACGGACGGGGCTCGCGCCGTGCTCGCTCGCCTGCGAGAAGAAATTGCGTCAGGTTTGCTGGACGAGTCTGCATTGGGACTTCGCGTTGAGCGGACTCGACGACGCTATCGAAACCCATCTTCGCCAAGCGCTTCGACCTTCCTTACGTCCGGTCATCAATGCTACCGGGGTCATCCTGCACACCAATCTGGGGCGAGCACCAATCGCCGAAGCCGCTCTGGAGCACGCTTGCGAAATTGCCGGGCGATTTTCCAACCTTGAGTACGACATTGAGACGGGATCCCGGGGCAAGCGCGACGTTCACGTCGATCGCCTGTTCCGATCCCTGCTAAATGCCGATGAAACGAACTCGACTTCCGTTTCGACCATCGTCGTAAACAACAATGCAGCCGCGGTTCTGCTAGCGCTCAACACACTGGCCGACGGCGGTGAAGTGATCGTATCCCGCGGGGAACTGGTAGAGATCGGCGGATCGTTTCGCATTCCGGATGTGATGGCGAAGTCGGGCGCGACTCTGCGCGAGGTGGGAACTACGAATCGCACGCGCGTGGCCGACTACGAAAAAGCTATCACCGAGCGGACGCGCCTGCTGTTGCGCGTGCACCGATCGAATTTTGAAATTACCGGGTTTACCGAGCAGGCGTCGACGGCGGAACTAGTCGCGCTCGCCCGGCAGCGCGGTCTGCCCTTGATGGAAGACCTGGGCAGTGGCGCGCTCGTCGATTTGCAGAACTTTGGCATAAGTGGCGAGTCCACCGTGCTCGACAGCTTGCTGGCCGGAGTCGATCTGGTGACTTACAGTGGCGATAAGTTGTTGGGCGGACCGCAGGCTGGACTCATCAGCGGCCGCGCAGACTTGGTTGATCGCATGCGCGCCAACTCTTTGTTTCGCGCACTTCGCGTCGATAAGCTGATCTATGCTGCGCTGGAGGCCACGCTGCTGGCGCATGTGAAGCGCGATCATGACGCCATTCCCACGCTGAAGATGATGCGATTAACGAAACAGGAAATCGGCAATCGAGCTGAGTTGTTGGCGGCAGAAGTGCGATCATTGAAACTAGAAATCGAAATTATCGATGGTGACTCGGTGATCGGCGGCGGCGCCGCACCCTCCTCAGTCCTGCCCACCCGTCTGCTGGCGGTGAGTTCCGCCAGCATGGGCGCCGATGAGTTGGCGGCGCGTTTACGAACTTCCGATCCGCCCGTAATCGCCCGGGTTGAGCAAGGGCGAGTACTGCTGGATTTGCGCACGGTATTCGCGGACCAGGACTCGCTCATCGCTGCCGCGCTGGCTCGAATCGCCTGAGGGCCTTACCGCATCCAAATTTCTTGGCAGTTCTCTACACCATCGGACACTCGACTCGCTCGTTTGAGGAATTGGCAGCAGCGCTGCGGGCGCATGGAATTCAGACTCTGGTCGATGTTCGGGCCTTCCCAATGTCGCGACGGCTGCCTCAATTCAACCGCGATTCTCTGGAACACAGCCTGGCTGCCGAGGGAATTCGGTATCTGTCGATGACCACGCTAGGCGGCTACCGCAAGAAGATTCTCGCGGAGTCGCCTCACTTGGCGCTGCGAAATCAGAGCTTCCGCAATTATGCGGATTACATGCTGACGCCCGAATTCGAACGGGCGACCAGGGAACTGATTGGGCTCGCCGAAAATTCCCGCACTGCCTACATGTGCGCGGAGCGCCTCTATTTCCGCTGCCATCGCATGCTGATTTCCGATTGGCTGGTGGCACAGGGGCATGAAGTCCTGCATATCGACGCTGAGGGCCCGGCCAAGCCCCATAAGCTGATGGCGGAGGCTAGCATGATCGATGGGCGTTTGATCTATCGCGGAGATCGGCTGCTATAGGACTGTTGCTGTAAGATTCTGGGCGGAAGGCAGACTGAATAATGATCGTAGGCACGGGCATCGACATCGCTGAAGTTCCTCGCATCCGCCAATCCATCGAGCGCTTTGGCGACCGGTTCCTGCATCGCGTGTTTACCGCCGGCGAAATTCGCTATTGCGATTCCAAGGCGAATCGCTTCGAGCGGTACGCCGCCCGCTTTGCGGCCAAAGAAGCCGCGATGAAGGCCCTGGGAACGGGGTGGAATCATGGCGTGCGCTGGCGCGATTGCGAGGTGATCCGCATGCCCGGAGGGCGGCCGACTATCGCCTTCCACGGGAAGGCAGGAGAGTTCGCGGCCAAACTCGGAACGAAAAATGCCGCGCTCTCGATTACGCACACTGCGGAACAAGCCTTCGCTCAAGTGATTCTCGAGAGCTAAACGACCTCATGATCGCACGCAGAGGATGCGTCGGCCATCTGCTAGACTGTCGCCTTCAATCCTATGTCCGTGATCACGGCGACTCCCACGCTGACGTCGAGCCCGATTGAAATTCCCGAAAAGACCGTGTTGACGGGCCTTGCTCTCACCAGTTTCTCCGCGCTGTTGCTGGAACTCGCGCTGACGCGGCTCTTTTCCGTCGTCCTTTTCTACCATTTTGCTTTTCTCGCAATCTCGATTGCTCTGCTGGGTTTGGGTGCCGGTGGCGTCTGCGCGCACCTGGCGAAGGTCGGGCTTGCGCGCACTGACACGCGATCGCTCGCCGCGTGGCTGTGCATCATCAACTCCGTGGTCGTCGTTGTGGTGCTGGAAATTGTGTTGCACGTGCCGGTCGCGCTGCAGGTTTCGTGGGGAAACTTCGGACGGCTTACGGCGCTCTATCTGGCGGCCGCTGCTCCCTTCTTTCTTACCGGACTTCTCTTCGCAATCGTATTCGCACGCGAGACCCGGCGCATCCCGCGACTTTACGGCGCCGATTTGTGCGGTGGGGCAATGGCTTGTCTGGCCGTTGTGCCTTTGCTGAATTGGATCGGCGGCCCCAACGTGGTGCTCGCAGCCGCAGCCGCAATGGCCGCTGCCGGGGCGATTTGGGCCGGGTCACCTTCCCAGCGCCGAACGGCGAACTTCCTGACGCTCGCTCTGCTGGCCCTGATCGGCGCAAACTACTCCGGGCATTTGATCGACGTGGTCTATGCCAAAGGCATCTTTCGCGATCCTTCGCAAGTCGAATTCTCCCGCTGGAATGCGCTCTCCCGCGTCGAGGTCGATCGGAAGGATCAAGCAAAAGTTGTGGTCATCGATGCCGACGCCAACACTTTCATCATGAATGCCGACGTGTCGCGCTGGCACCAGACGGAGTGGGAGAGCGATCTCATGTCGGCGCCGCCGGCGCTGGCGAATGTGCTGCGCCCACACGGGGAGTTTGCCATTATCGGCCCGGGTGGGGGAGTTGACGTGCTGCGGGCTATAGCCAACGGCAGTCCAAGCGTTACCGGGATCGAAATCAATCCCATTATCGCGACCACGATCATGCGCCAGCGTTACGCCGACTATTCCGAGCATCTTTACCAGCGGCCCGACGTGCATATCGAAGTCACTGATGGACGATCATTCTTGCGCTCGACTCCGCAACAGTTCGACGTGGTGCAGATGACCCTGGTCGACACCTGGGCATCGACCGCAGCAGGAGCGTTTGCGCTCAGCGAAAATAATCTCTACACCGTCGAGGCCTTTCGCGAGTATTTCAATCGCCTGAAGCCCGATGGAATGATCGCCATTACGCGCTGGGAGTTTCAGCGTCCGCGCGAGGCCCTGCGCGTGGTCGCGGTGGCCATGGAAGCGCTGCATCGCCTCGGAGTAAAAAACCCCGCGGCCAATTTTATTGTGGCCTCTCAGGGATCGCTCAACGAAGACGGCATCCCGGTTGTGGTACTGGCCAAAAAGACGCCATTCACCCCGACGGAAGAGACGGCCGTCAGCGAGCATCTGGATAAATATCCTCAGCTCGAACCGCTCTATCTGCCTTCGGACCACGGACAGAATCCGTTTTCCGATCTTATCGCGAGCAACGATCCCTACAAGTTCGCGCGCGGTTATGCCTACAACACGGCGCCGGTCACCGATAATGCGCCTTTTTTCTTCTTCACGCTCAAGCCCGGTCAAATTCTTGGAGAAGCCGGCCTGCGCGGCGGCATCGATTGGAAGGTGAATCTGGGAGTGCTGGTGCTTTTGCTGGTGCTGGTGATTTCCTTAGTTGCGGTTCTTGCGTTTCTGGTGTTGCCGCTGGCGCTCGGAAGCCGGAACCGACGCCAGTCGCCCGTTCCCCTGCTCTATTTCGTGGCCGTCGGCCTCGGTTACATACTGGTAGAGATCGCTTTCATCCAGCGCTTCGTGCTTTTTCTTGGCCATCCCACTTACGCCCTGACGGTGGTGATTTTTCTTCTGATGCTTTCAAGCGGCGCGGGGAGTCTGTTTTCGCGGCTCTGCCTGCCCCGCACAAGCCTGGGATGGATACCGCTGACGCTCGTGATAGTTAGCCTTCTCGTTGATGTTTTTTTCCTTCCCAACTGGCTGTCAACCCTGGTTGGCTTAGGATTCGGTTATCGTCTGATAGTGAGCGGACTTCTTCTCATACCGTTGGGATTTGTTATGGGAATGCCGTTTCCAACCGGCTTGCGCGCCCTGGCAGCCATTCGCTCCGCGGAATTTGCGGAGGAACCGGGGGATCGTGAAAGTGTCATTGAGTGGGCATGGGCGATGAATGCCGCAGCCAGCGTGCTCGGATCGGTGCTGGCCATGGTCCTCGCCATACAGTTCGGATTAACCGTTACTTTGGCGGGTGGAGCGATGGCATACTTGCTCGCGCTCTTGCTCATGCCGGCACTGCGCGCAAAAGCCGCCTAGACTCCATCAGGTTTTTGTTATCATTCGAACGAGGAACCGGTTGCGATCCCGATCTGTCGCGCACCCGGGGCCATCCCCGTCCAAGCTGGCACTATGAGGAATTTATTTGCCTAGCCAGAAGCAGCTCAAGTGGTCGCAACTACGGGTTGGCACGACGGTTATTGTCGCCACTCTGACTCTCGCTTTTCTCCTGTTTCTGATGTCCGGAACCAACGGCCTATTCACCTCCCGCATCACCCTGAAATCTTATTTTGATAATGCCCAAGGTCTGCGTCCGGGGGCTCCGGTACGCTTGAGCGGAGTGGATATCGGCAACGTGACCAAGATCATCATCGTGCCGGATAAAGAAAAGCAACTGACTCCGGTCGAGGTGTTGATGAAAGTCAGCACCAAGTACAGCTATGCCATCCACCGCGATTCTGTGACATCGCTCGAAACCGCGGGCGTGCTGGGAGAAACTTTCCTCGACATCGACAGCCTTCAGGCTCTCGGCCCTCCGGCGCACGATGGCGACACGCTGCCCACCGAGGTGCACCCGGACTTTAACCAGGTGGTGCGTGCCAGCCAGGGAACTCTGGAAAACATGGACCTGCTCCTTAAGCGAGCCGATCGCATTCTGGCCTTCGCCGAGAGCGGCAAAGGATCGTTGGGCAAACTGATCTACGATCCGACGCTGTACAACCGTTTTTCCGCCACCATCGCAGAGTTTCAGCAGATTGTGCAGCAAGTGGGAAGCGGGGAGGGCAGCTTAGGACGCCTGATCAGCCGCAACGACGCCTACGAGAAATTCATCGTTACCCTTGACAAGATGAATGGCGTGATCGACGACATGCAGCAGGGCAAGGGCACTGCGGGAAAGTTCCTGAAAGATCCGGCGCTCTACAACAATGCCAATGACACGATTGCCAACTTGAAGAAAGTTACAGACGACATCAATGCCGGCAAGGGCACTCTTGGCAAGTTGACCAAGGATGAGGAGCTGGCAAAAAAGCTCGATACCACGATCAGCAAACTGTCAGAGTTAACTACCGAACTGGAAGCCGGCAAAGGCACGGCTGGAAAACTCATTAAGGATGAGACTCTCTACAACAACGCGAACGAAATGCTGGTCGAGACCCGCAACTTGCTGAAGTCGATTCGGGAAAATCCCAAGAAATACCTGAGCATCAAGCTGCACGTCTTCTAAAGCGCGAAGAACTCGCGGGGCGTGCGCGTCGGAAGTCTCACCGCAATCAGTTAGGAAACGGGCCGGGCCATCGCAGCGGCATCGGCATGCTCATGCGCGTGGTAGCTCGATCGCACCAGCGGACCGGACTCGACATGGCGGAAGCCGAAGCGCAGGGCCTGCTCGCGCAAGTAAACGAACTCCGCCGGCTCATAGAAGCGGGCGATCGGCAGGTGATCCTTCGATGGCCGTAGATACTGTCCAACCGTGAGAATGTCAACGCCGCGCGTGCCCAGGTCCCGGAACACCTCGATCAATTCGTCGGACGACTCACCCAAGCCGACCATCACACCGCTTTTAGTGACAATGCCCGGAGAAAATTTCTTGGCATTCTCCAGCAGTGTTAGTGTGCGCTCGTAGCGCGCACCCGAGCGGACCGCACGATAGAGGCGTGGCACAGTCTCGGTATTGTGATTCAGCACGTCCGGCTTGGCGTCGAGCACGATGCGAAGAGACTCTTCCAGACCCTGAAAATCCGGGATCAGTACTTCGATGCGGCAGTCGGGCGTTAGCTCACGAATCTCGCGGATAGTCTCGGCGAAAATTCTAGCGCTGCCAATGTTGTCGTCGTCGCGGTTCACGCTGGTAACGACCGCGTGCTTCAGTCCCAGAGTAGCGACCGCCTCTGCCACGCGCCGTGGTTCATCCAGATCGATTGGTTCTGGCCGCCCCTTCGGCACGGCGCAGAAACCGCAACGCCTGGTGCAAATATCTCCAAGCAACATGAAGGTCGCAGTTTTGTGGTTCCAACATTCGCCGATGTTAGGACACTGCGCCGACTCGCAGACGGTGTGCAGTCCCAGTCCACGAGCGAGTTTTTTTAGATTGTGGAAGTTGTCGCCAACCGGAGCTTTTGCCCGCATCCACGGCGGTTTGGGCACCCGGACCGGACCGCCAAGTTCGATCTGAATCAGTTGGGAACTGCCAGCCATTTCATTCGATTCTATCAGTTTGGCGGTTTTCGATGGCGCGGCGGCGGCTAGCCAACCTCAACCAGGCCATACGTATGCTGCCAGCGCGCTCGCATGTGGACCAGTGCGCGGCTGATCTCTTCCGCAGAAATCTCGGCGTCGGGGCCGGCGATGACGGCGGCGGCTTCTCGCTTGGCCGCCTCCAGCAGTTTGGCGTCGCGTATCAGGTTGGCCACGCGGAAGCTCGGCATCCCCGCCTGCCGCGTGCCGAAGAATTCGCCCGGACCGCGCAGTTCGAGGTCGAGTTCGGCGATCTTAAAGCCGTCGTTCGTCTTAACCATCGCGTCCAGGCGCCGCTGGCCTTCTTCGCTCACTTTTCCTCCCGTCATCAGGACGCAATAAGATTTCGCCCCGCCACGCCCGATGCGCCCCCGTAGCTGATGAAGTTGCGCCAGACCAAAGCGCTCGGCGTGCTCAATCACCATCACCGTCGCATTGGGCACGTCCACTCCGACCTCGATGACGGTGGTTGCGACCAGAATCTGTAACTCGCCGCGCTGAAACATGCGCATCACTTGCTCTTTCAATTCGCTGTCGAGCCGGCCGTGCAACAGTCCTACTTTCAGGTCCGCGAAAATGTTGCCGCTCAGCTCACGATACATCTTGATCGCGGCTTTCAATTCGCTCTCTTCATTCTCCGCGATGACCGGATAGACCACGTAGGCCTGGTGCCCGGCCGCCACTTGCTTTCGCACGAAGTCCCACACTCGCGGGGATTGGTCGTCGGCCACGCAGTGGGTGACGATCGGAGTGCGACCGGGCGGGAGCTCGTCGAGTACGCTGAGATCGAGATCGCCGTAGAGCGTGAGCGCGAGCGTGCGCGGAATTGGCGTCGCCGTCATGACGAGAACGTCGGGCTCGGCGGGCACTGACGTTCGTGCGGGGACCTGTCGCTTCCGCTGAGCGAAGCTCGGCTCGCCGTCCTCTCGCTTCACCCGACTTCTTCATTAGCTTCAGCCGCTGCAGCACGCCAAATCGATGCTGCTCGTCGACTATGACCAGTCCGAGATTGGCGAACTCCACTTTCTCTTCCAGCAGCGCGTGCGTGCCGATCACCAGTTGCGCGTTACCCTGCGCAATGTGGCGGCGAACCTCGCGCTTGCGGTCGGATTCCAGCGAGCCGGTCAGCAAGACGATGCGGTAGCCGGCATTCTCCAGAATTCGCCTGGCGGAAAAATAGTGCTGCTGCGCCAGAATTTCGGTCGGCGCCATCAGCGCCACCTGGCAGCCGTTCTCGATCGCGATGATCGCGGCCTCGAAACCCACGATGGTCTTACCCGACCCGACGTCGCCCTGCAGCAAACGCCGCATGGGATACGGCTTCTCCATGTCGACGGCAATTTCCTTCAGCACTCGCTTCTGCGCAGGAGTGGGATGAAACGGCAAAATCTTCTTGATCGCCGCGCGCACCCGATCATCCAGGCGGAACGCGATCCCTGTCTGCGCTTTCTGCTGGCGCCGCTTCAACTCCAGCCCGAGTTCCACAAAGAACAGTTCGTCAAAAATCATCCGAATGTGGGCCGGCGTGCGCGAAGACTGCAAGTCCTCGAAACTTTCGCCCGGCTCGGGCCAGTGCACATTCCACAGCGCCGCGCGCGGCGAAATCAGGCCGAGATGGCCGCGCACAGCAGCGGGAATCGGGTCCGGCAGGTCGGGCGTCAGGTTGTCGAGCGCAGTGCGAATGGCGCGCCGAAACCAGCGCGGAGTCAGCCTTCCAATGGCCTCGTAGATAGGAACGATGCGGCCGATCTCCAGCGACTCCGCGGCTTTTTTCTCGGCAGCGTCTCTCGCCGTCGCTGGCATCCCCCAGAATTTCGAACTGCGGCTGAATGATTTGCAGTTCACGGCTGCGTTGGTCCTCCTCGACCTTGCCGTAGAGCGCGATCATCTGTCCTGGCTTGAATTTGTCCTGCAGATAGGTGGCGTTGAAACAGAGGCAGCGCAGGCGCGCTCGTCCCTGTCCCACGGTCAGCTGAAAAATCGGCATTTTCCGCGTGCGAAACAGTCCGGAGTTGCGCACTTCGCCGATTACGGTCGCCATTTCGCCGGGCCGCAGCTCGGAAATTCCCCGCGGATTCAGCCGGTCTTCATAGCGAAAAGGCAGATAATGGAGCAGGTCGCCGACGGTGTGAATTCCCTTGCCGGCAAGGACTTCCCCGATGCGCGGACCGACGCCTTTCACGTATTGAACCGGGGTGGAAAGTTCGAGCATGCTAGAAATCCGTGGGTCGCGGAAAAAGAATGGTAGCAGGATCGGACAGCCGGGCGCTGAAGCACGCCGGGGCGCGCCTGAGGTAACAATGAGCCCGGTGAATATCGTCGCTAGAAACTTGCGGGGGCGCTTCGGTGTCTAAGCCATCGGTGCTGGTCAATTTTCTGCAGGCATTGCTGGCGATCATACTGGGCAACGTGGCGTATTTTGCCCTCCTTCCGTCGATGCCAGAGGCTGCGCGGCATCGTCCCTTCCGACCGGACCTGGGCATGCTCGTAGATTTCTTTTTTTGCGTCGTGGCCTATGGCCTGATCCGCACCGCGAGAAGGTGGCGATAGCCGCAGACGGCCGGACTTCTCTCGCCCTCCACGCCAGTTACTTTCGGAACCTTGGTAACCGCTAGCCCGGTCCGTACAATTCGTTGCACCATGCCGAAACTCGCAGTTTTGTTCGATGCGGGCCAGGCGGTCCTCTCCACCTTTGATTTGGACGAGGTGTTACAGAGAATCCTGGCGATCGCACGCGATTTTTTTCATCTTCCGAACGTGGCCATCCTGCTGCTCGATCGGGAGACCCGGCAGTTGTGCGTTCGGTCGCAGATCGGCTGGGATACCGGTAAAGACAAAATTTGCCTGGGAGAGCACGAGGGCATCACGGGAGCCTCCGTTCTACAGAAACGCCCCGTCTATGCTCCCGACGTGACCCAAGACCCGCGCTACATTTGCGCCGCGCAATCTACCCGGTCGGAGCTGGCCATCCCGCTCATGGTGCGCGACGAAGTCGTAGGCGTGCTCGACTGCCAGAGCGACCGCCTGGATTACTTCGACGCCGAAACCATCGAACTGCTGACTCTATTTTCCACGCAGGCCTCAATTGCGCTGCAGAACGCACGTTTGTATTCGCTGGAACGGCAGCGGGCGCGGCAGTTGGAGGCGATCAATGCCATCGCCCAGCAAAGCACTGCCGTCATGGATTTGGAAGAGCTTCTGGTACGCGTTTGCGCCGTGATTCAGAAGGCCTTTCAGGTCTCGCACGTATCACTTCTCTTGCGCGAGGAAGGCGATCTGGTAATGCGAGCGCACCAGGGAACACTCACACCGATCGTGCCTCCGAATGGACGATTTCCTGCGAGCGCGGAGCCTTGGTCACGTGTGATCGCGGCCAGCGGCACGATCGTGGAAAAAGATTTAAGCGACTTGCCGGAGTCGTTACGACTCTTTAAGGGATGCTCCTCACGCATGAGCATCCCTCTCATTTCATTCGGCCAGACTCTGGGAGTGCTCACGCTGCACAGCACGCAGCCCAATGCTTTTCGTGCAAGCGAGTTGCAGTCTCTCGAATCTGTCGCCGACATTTGCGCCAACTCAATCCAGAATGCTCACTACGTGGAACGCGTGAAACAACTGGCCTACCTCGACGGCCTGACTGGAATCTTCAACCGGCGCTTCTTCGAACTGCGAATCATGGAGGAAATCGAACGCGCCCGCCGTTACGGAACGGGCATGGCCGTGGTGATGGCAGATATCGACGAGTTCAAGAAGCTGAATGATGAGTTCGGCCACCTGCTGGGCGATGAAGTGCTGCGCCAGGTGTCTTCGCTCTTTCACCAGCAGTTGCGCAAGGTTGATGTGGTCTGCCGTTACGGCGGAGAAGAATTCGCGATCTTACTGACGCAAATCAGCACCCAGCAGGCAACCGCCATCACGGAAAAACTGCGGCGGTTGGTGGAAAAATTCCAATTTCCGGGAGTTCCTAGAACCATCACAATCAGTGCCGGGGTGGCAAGCTTTCCAACTCACGGTAAGACCCGCGATGATATGGTTCGGGCAGCTGACAGCGGACTTTATGCCGCTAAACAGGCAGGACGGAATCGCGTTTGCCTCGCGAGTTCAGCGCTTACGCGTCGCAAGCGGACACTAACGGGCTTTTTGCTGGATATCAAAACGCTAAATGTCAAATGCGCGAACCCGCAATTGCTGGCGTAGTTCGTCCATTTCCATTCTCAACTTTTCCTGATTCCTCTTAAGCTGGTCGCGCTGGATCTGGGATTGGTTCTTGAATTTCTCCGCTTGCCGCCGCAATTTCGTCTGCTGGGAGCACAGGTCCTTGCGAAGTTCTCTCGCCGACGTACGGGCATCTTCGGTGGCCAGCGCCAGTTGCGGCTGCAGCCGCGCGACATACCGTTGTAACTGTCCCAATTCGACGGCGGACTCCGCGTCGATCGCGGATTCGTCGGAGGATTGCTCCATTCAGCAGATCACCCGACTCTTTGCGGTCGGGCAAAGTCAGATTCAGCTTCTGCTCTTTCCTGTCGCGGATCACTCCCACGCTGATGGCTGCGCCATCGCGCGAGCGCACCGCGTGGCTGAAATCGCCGGTGTCATGCACTGCCTGATCGTTGACCTTCACAATCACATCGCCGGCCCGGAAACCGGCCTTTTCCGCACGGCTGCCTTTCTCCACGGCGCGAACCAGCACTCCGTTTCCGTTCTTCACCCCGAAAAACTCTCCCAGCTGCGGCGTGATATTTTCCACCGACAGTCCGCTGCGCGCCGAGGAAGTCACCATCACCATGTTGATCGACGGAATATCGATGTCCGGAATATGAATCTCTGGAATGTTGACGTGAAAATTCTTCATGTCCGGACCCGTCATCGCGAATTCTTTATGCTTGTCGGCGAGTTGCACTTTGACCGTCATGGGCTGCCCATCGCGGCTGATGCCCAAGGTGACGATGCGACCCGCAGGCGTCTCGTGGATCATGCGGCGCAACTGGGCTCCACTCTCGACGGCGTTGTTGTTCATAGTCAAAATAACGTCGTGCTCCCTGATGCCAGCCTTGCCCGCAGGCGCATCCTGGTCGACCATGGTGACCTCAACGCCTTTCTCTTCTTTCAGCTTCAGGGCGCTCAGGCGCTCGGTGCTCACATCCGATATGTCGACCCCGAGATACGAACTGGTGCCGCTGTCTTCGCTCGAGAACACCCAGGGCTGCTCCGGCGGGTCCACCATCCGGCTTTGAGCGGCATTCGAAAAGCTGAGGAGCAACGGCATTAACACGATGCTGGCTGCAACGTATTTGCGCATGATGGTTTCCTCGCAACATGATTGCTGATTTTAGTAATTGATGATTGATGATCGAAAACCCTGACGATAAAAGTCTTCAATCAACAATCGGAAATCAACAATCAGAAATGGCTCTCAATGGCTGGCGTGTTTAAAGCAGATATCGCCAGTCGAGGTGTGCACTTTCAGCGTCGGGCCGCCGCCATTCAACTTGCCTTCAGCCGAGAGAGACTTCGGCCCCCACTTGTCGCCTTCGCTGGTGACGTGAATATCCGGGAAGTCGGAAGTGATGCGGTGCCCGTTACCCATGTCGACGCTGGCGCGCACGTCGATGGCAACATCGGCGGCAATATACACCGTAATGTCGCCAGCGCCTGTCTCGAGATCGGAATTATTCCGCTCGGTGGCGTTGTTCACCAGCTTCACGGTAATTCCACCAGCGCTGGTTTCAGCCCGGGCCGACGGCACGCCGAGCAGCTCGATGCCGCCGCCGCCCGTCTCCGCCTGAACGTGGCCCTTGGCCGAGTTCAGGTGGATGCTTCCGCCGCCCGTTTCAATCTCCGCTGGACCGCCAACATCGCTCAGGTCCACGCTTCCGCCGCCCGTGGATACCTTCACCTTTCCGTTGCATTCGCGCACTTGCACACTACCGCCCCCGGTTTCAATGCTGGCGCCCTGCGCTCCAGACCCCAATTCGACGCTGCCGCCGCCAGTGTCGGCAACGACTTTGCCGCTGGCATGGTGAATCTTGATAGAGCCGCCGCCAGTGTGCAGGCCAAGATCGCCGCCTACTGTGCCAACATCGATCGAGCCGCCGCCGGTTTCGGCGCTGGCACCGCCGCCAATGTCATCGAGTTTCATGCTTCCGCCACCGCTGCCTGCTTCCACGCGGCCAGCCACTCCCGACGCTTCCACGTTGCCGCCATCGGTTTCCAGTTTGACCAGAGCCATATCGCGCGGAACCATCACGGAAAACTCCGACGAAGAATGACGCGGATGTCTGCCACCCTGCCAGTCTCCCACGATCCACGCGGTGTCGCCCTTCACATAAGCGGTGATCTTGTACTGCTCGAACTGGCGGCGCGCCTCTTCCTCGGAAGAGGTGCCAAAACGCGTATGCACGACATAATTGATGCCTTGCTGCTGCCCGCCGCGTACGACCACGGAGCCCATGTCCACTTTGATTCTCAAGTTCTTGACCGCTGCCAGCGAACCCGTGATCTCCTGGCCCCAGGCCCCGCCTTCGCGGGTAATATGCGATTCCTGCGTCACGGCCAGTGGCGCAAGCAGGGCCAGCGTGCCCAACAGCCCGACGACTTGTAGCGCTCGTTTCAAATGAACCACCTCGTTTTCTTGCGTCAAATGCAGAGGAGAAGCTTCTGACTTCTGCATTCTGACTTCTTACTTCTGAATTCCTAATCAATCTCCGGCAACTGCGCCAGCATGGTCCGCGCCTGCGACTTGATGTAAGTGCTCTGATCCTTCGCCGCCAAAGCCATCAGTACCCCGCGCACGCTGCCATCGGCCTTTACCGGTTCGATCAGTCGCAGCGCCTCGATGCGCACGCCTGAATTGTTATCGTTCACCAGCGCCCGCAGCACCGCGTCGCGAACGTTGGTGTCGTTTTTCACGTAATTGCCAAGCGCATCCAGAGACTTCAGCCGCACGCCAGGATTGCTATCGTTCTGCAGCGCATAGATCAGCGCCTCTCGAATCTGCATGTCCCCGCTCTTTTGTGCCAGCAGATCTACCGAGTCGACTCGCACGCCCGTGTTGTAGTTGTTGCGCGCCGCATAAAGCAGCAACTGCTGGATTTTATCGTCGTTCAGCGAACCCTGGGCTTCCTGGGTCGCAATGGTGTTGTACTTGATGCTGATTTGATTTGTGCCCGGCTGCTGCACGATTGAACTGATGCCGGTGATCGATGCTTCGGTGGGAACCGCGTTCGGGTTAGAGGGACTCAGTACGCCGGCGGTAGTGATGGGTCGTGATCCGTAGAGCTTATAAGTGGCTGTAACTCCGCCGGCAAAGCCAAGAATAAGAATGGCCGACGCCAGAGCTGGCGAGAACCGCACTTGCCGCAGCCAGATCGCCGGATCGAACGCCATCCGGCTCCACATGCTGCCCTGCTTGGCCGTCTCCAGCGCTTCCTGCAACTGCATGCGCGAAGACGCCAGCAGGTTGGGCGACGGCTCGTTCCGTAACAGATGGGCCGCGCGATCCTGATCGAGCAGCGCATGAAATTCCTGCTCTGCCTTCAGTTCGGCTGCGCAGTCGGCGCAGCGGGACACGTGTTGCTCCAGTTCGTGGCGAGCGTCATCGGCCAACTCGCCATAAACCTGAAGCACGATATTTTCTCGAACCCATTCACATTTCATAGCAAACCTGTTTCAAGGTTTCTAAGGTTTCCAAATTGCAAGGTCCGTTGAAACCTTGAAACTCTGAAACATTGAAACCCGCTCTCATCTCTCATAAGAACCCTGTTTCAAGGTTTTTAAGGTTTCCAAGTTTCGGGCTTCTGAAACCTTGAAACATTGAAGCCTTCAAACCTTGTCTCTATCTCATATCCGCCAGCGCCCCGCGCAATTTCTGCGTGGCGCGGAAGAGCGTATTCTTGGCGGTCTCTTCCGTGGTATGCAAAATCTCTCCCACTGTCCTCAGCTTCAATCCGTGGTAATGCTTCAACTCAAACACCATGCGCTCGCGCGGCGTCAGCTTCTCCAGCGCTCCGGAAATGCGCGCCCCCAACTGGCGGCGCAACAAATCGCGCTCCGGATTCGCTCCCGCCCGCCCGTCCGGCACCTGGTCGAGCAGGTCGTACTCCCCGCCGTCGGAGTCTTTCGCGACCGGCGCGTCCTCCTTGCGCACGTTCCTCTTGCGCAAGTGGTCGAGGCACAAGTTGGTCACAATCCGGTAAATCCAGGTATAGAAGGAACACTCGAACCGGAAACTTCCAATATTCTTGTAGGCCTTCAGGAAGGCGTCCTGGTAGACGTCCTGAGCGTCCTGCTCAGTTCCGGTGAGATGGAGCGCGAGCCGCAATACCGACTGGTCGTAGTGACGGACGAGTTCCTCGAAGGCGGCGCGGTTTCCGCGCTGGGCCTCTCGGATCAACATCGTGTCGTCTATGCGGCGTTCTTGCCCAGCCATGCGTCCCCGCGCGGGGTCATGGTGATTGTCGACTCTGTCTACTCTTTCACTCTTTGCTTTCGAGTGGGCCCGTCCGCCAACGGCAATTGGTATTGCCCAAACACCGGCCGGCATTTTTCTTGTCCTCTACCTGCCCGGTATTCATGCCATATCCGGGCTTGCACAGGAATAGACGAGTCGTCGACCAAACCGTGAGCAGAAATTATAGGCTGGATAGAGATTTTTGGGACAGCTAGGTTGCTCTGGGGCAAAGATTTAGGGGGAAACAGAACAACGGTCTGCAATAAAGAGCAGGCGTTTGGCAAGGTATGTGCCTCACTTCTGGAGCAATGAGTTGCAGCTGCGCTTCATTTCAAGCCGCCCGTGTAAGACCATTGCCCTCCTGGCCCCATTACCAGCTCGTCATTCTCCGCTGAAGAAATCCGCCAGGCCTCACCTCTCTTGCTCGTCGCCGGGAAGCAACGTAGAAGCAGGCCATCCTCCAAAACAAAATCGGTGTCGCCGCCAGGTCGGGCGACGTCGATTCGTAGAAGGTCCTTTCCTACAAGCTGCCTGAACTCCGTCAAGACTTTCTCGCTCGAATCGCCGCAGGCGACAATGATCTTGTCGGATCGCTGCAAGCGCAGACCAGATGTGTTTGGGTCGATTTGGAGCGATCCCACTTGTCGATGCCCAACCTTGCTGGTTGGTTTCGGGAGCACTCGGCGAAAATCGAGCCGCACCGAATCCAAATCGGATGGCTCATAGTCGTCCTCAAATCGGTACTGTATACCTACAGCGGCCCGCCACACCTTCGAGTTCCAGAGAAAGCCGGATAACTGCTGCAACGGGTCGGTGCCGGAGGAAACTTGGATCCCAGATTGCCCCGACGTAATAGAGGAATGATCAGTCCCGAGGCTAGAATAGTCACCTTTTTGATCGCGGAAGTTCCAGCGGGCATCCTCTTCCGTGGTGATCACAAAAGTACGCAGAAGTAGGCTGTCAGAGAACGCTAGGGTTGAATCGCCGAAAGGAGATATCTCGCCCGTCAGAAAACTCTTGCCGTTGATTTCATGAATTCCTGCCTCCATGGTAGAACGGTCATCCTCAGACCCCGCGATCAACCGGTCTCCCAGCTCGATCCGCCACTGGATTTGGTCACACCAAAGGCCCCACTCGCCCCTCGGGTGAGTTTCACGTGGACTTGGCGGCTGAGATTGGCCGAACTCTAGGAACAGGCAGTTTCCGTGTCCTAGCCAGCAACCTTGGGCGGTCCGGCCGAGCAATGATGCAAAGAGAGTGGAATTTGTCGGAGCAGTCATTCTTCGCGGCCTGATTGTAACTCCGAAGGCCGATTGGCACTCACAAACGCCCCTAACCAGTAGGAGATCGGATGTCTGTATGGCAGAATGGTCCTATGACTGGAGTTCAGTTCGTTACGGACAGCAGAGGCGGGAAAGTTGCGGTTCTCATCGACCTGAAAAAGCACGGAGCCTCGTTAGGCGCGGGCGGCTTCGTGAATAGCTATGCGGTCGAGCTAAAACCCACAGCGCGAAAAGAACTCGAATCTCTGCCGAATACGGCGCTCGCGCGTGTCGTCCGCAAGATAGAATCCTTTGCACCTCAGCCGAGACCCGCCGGATGTAAGAAGCTAAGAGGCTATAAAGATCTGTGGCGCGTCCGAATTGGCGACTGGCGCATCGTGTACATCATCAACGATGCGACCAGATCGGTCAGTGTGACCGAGTAGCCCACCGCAGCAAAGTGTATGACTAGGGGTCAAGCGTAGGAAGCCCGCACTACTCCGCGACCGCTTCCTTCTCGATGACAACTTTCAAATGTGCGGTCACGTCCTTGTGCAGCTTTACCGGGACGCTGAACTCGCCCACGGTCTTCAGCGGCTCGTGCAGCTGGATCTTGCGGCGATCGATGTTGAAACCTTTCTTGGTCAGCGCATCGGCCAAGTCGCCCGACGTGACCGAGCCAAATAGCTGGTCGTTCTCTCCCGAGCGGCGCTGGAACGATACCGACACCCCCTCAAACTGCTTGGCCAGTTCCTCGGCCTGCGTCTTCTCCTTGGCCGAGCGCCGCACCGATGCGGCCTTCATCTGCGTGATGACGGCCTTATTGCCCTCGTTGGCCTGAATGGCCAGCTTCTGGGGCAACAGATAATTCCGACCATATCCCTCCGCGACCTTGACCACGTCGCCGCGGGATCCCAGCTTCGCTACGTCTTCTTTCAGAATGACTTCCATGATAGCTCCAATGTCAGAAGATTCTTTTGCCACGGATTCACGCGGCTCAACACGGACAAACCAAATTAATTAAAAAATCCGTGAATATCCGTGCGAATCCGTGGCCAAGGTTTAGCTCGCCCGTCCGGCAAACGGCAGCAACGCGATGTTGCGGGCCTTCTTGATGGCGGCCGCCAGCCGGTGCTGGTGCGGCGCGCACACGCCCGTCAGGCGCCGCGGCACGATCTTGCCGCTCTCGGCGACGAACTGCCCGAGCATGCGGTAGTCCTTGTAGTTGATGTCTTCGATTTTCTCGACGCAGAACTTGCACACTTTCTTGCGCCGGAAAAACTTGCGTCCACCACCGCCTTCGCGCGGAGGACCGCCCGGCCCGCGTCCGCCACCACCGCCGCCAAATCGCGGACGATCTCCGCCCGGACGATCTCCGCTAGGACGCGGCCTCTCGCTCGGCGCCGATTGCTCTGCTACTTTCGTCTCTTCAGCCATATTTCTCCTCTAAATTTCTTCACTAAAAATCTGTCCGGCCCAAGTCGGCATTTCTCAGCGCACTCTGCGATCCTTCCGCGTACTCAGCGGCCAAAAGCTTTTTTGGGCCGCAAAGCCGGACGCGCGGAAGCGCCTACAAATCGCTCTACGCCGTCGCCGGAGTTTCCGCCGGTGCGGCGGGCTCTGCCGCTGCCGGGGCTGCGGGCTGCGCGCTTACTTTCTTCTTCGAGTCGCGCAGCTGCTTGATCTTGTCCAGCCGCTTCTGCTCTTCGTCAACGCGCACGGTAAGGAACTTGATGACCGGCTCAGACACGCGCAGCCGGCGCTCCAGTTCGTGAATCACCGCGCCTCCGCCTTCCACGACCATCAGGATATAAATCCCTTCGTGGAACCGGCGCACGGTATAGGCCAAGCGGCGCTTGCCCATTTTGTCCACGCGTTGAACCGTGCCGCCAGAAGTTGGCACGACCGATTGCAGCGTTGAAATCAGCTTGTCCAGATCTTCATCCGTCATATCCGGCCGGACAATAAACATCAGTTCATAGATGCGATTCATTCGTTATCTCCAAATTCCTGGCCACTGATTCTCACGGATCTCCACGGATAAAATTCTAAGAAAACTTTCTAATCCGTGAGAATCCGTTAAATCCGTGGCTAATCTTTGCCTTCGTCCGGCTCTTTGCGGTTAAAGCGGTTCATCGCCGCCGCCGGACCTTCCTTCAAAATCACCTTTACTGCTTCTTCCACGGTGTCCAACACCGCATCGGCCGCCTGCAGGTCTGCTTTGCGCATCGGCGCCAGCAGATACTCTTTGCCGTCGGACACTTTCCGTTCGGGCGCTACACCGATCCGGATGCGCAGAAAATCCTGCGTGCCCAGCGCTCCAATAATCGACTCGATGCCGTTATGCCCCGCCGAACTTCGCCGCGTGTGAATACGCAACGTGCCCAGCGGAAAATCCAGTTCGTCCTGAATCACGATCAGGTCCGACTCCGGCTTCGCCTCGTACTCTTCCACCAACTCCCGCACCGAGACGCCACTCAAGTTCATGTACGTCTCCGGCTTGGCCAGCAGCACCGGCTGATCCGCGATCACTGCCCGGGCTGTCAGCGCCCGGCATTGCCGGTTTCTCACATCCACTCCCAGGCTCCCCGCGATTCGATCAATCGCCAGAAAGCCCAGGTTATGCGGCGTGAACTGATACTCGATGCCAGGATTGCCAAGACCGACGATCAGTTTCACGCCTTGATAGCTTCCTTGACTCGTGTGGGGCCGGGTCTTTGACCCGGCCATGCCGAGCAAAGCTCGGCTCTTCTACTACGGAGCTACTTCTTCTCCTTCTTCTCGGCCTTTTCAGGCTTCTCCGCCTTCTCGCCCTTACCCGCGGGAGCCTCACCCTCTTCATCAGTGTCCTGCTTGCCCTTCTTGATGACTTCGGGCTCGGCCGCCGTTGCCGCTTCCGCCGCTGCTGCGTCAGGCGTAGCAACAACTTCTTCCTTCACCGAGGTAACGTGGGCCACCGGCTGGTTTTCGTCGGTAATGAACTTGATCTTGTCCGAGTGCGGCAATTCCGAAACGCGCAGTACCTTGCCAAACGTAAGCTGGCTGACGTCGGCATCGATGTGGCTGGGGATATCTCCCGGCAAGCACTCGATCTCGACCTCGCGCAGCATCTGCTCCATGATGCCGCCTTCCTGCTTTACGCCCGCCGATTCGCCGACCAGGAAAATCGGAACGCTGACCCGCAGCACCTTGTCGAGCGCGATGCGCTTCAGGTCAATGTGCAGCAACGTGCCCTTGATGGGCTCGTACTGCCAGTCGACGATCATGGCCTTGCTTTGCTCGCCGCCGCTCAGGGCCAGGTCGAAAATCGTGTTGTGCCCGGTTTCCGAATTCAGAATGCGCATCACGTGACGCGGATCCACGCTGATAGGCAAAGAATCTTTGCCCGCTCCGTAAACCACGGCGGGGATCTTGCCATCGCGGCGCACGCGCCGGGCATGATTCTTGGTTCCCGCCTCGCGCGTTTGGGCTTCGAGTGTGTTTTGTTCTATTGCAGTCGCCATATGCTCCAATTCCTATCCAGTCGATTGTTATTGCAAGTTTCAAAGTTCACGTTTCAAGGTTTCAGGGACAATTGCATCTGCCTTGAAACGTTGCAATTCTGAAGCTTTGAAACCTGCTTTAAGTAAATAACTTGCTGACCGAAGTCTCTTCGTGATTGGCCTGAATCGCCCGGCCAATCAATCCTGCAATCGAGAGGACGCTGATCTTTCCTCCCTTTTGCGTTCGCGCCGCATCCGCTTCGGCGGACAGCGGAATCGTATTCGTCACCACGACTTCCTTGATGACTGAGTTCGTAATATTCTCCACCGCCGGACCCGAGAGCACCGCGTGCGACGCACAGGCGTAGACCGAAGTCGCGCCGTTTTCCATCAAGGCTTCCGCCGTCTTTACCAGTGTTCCGGCCGTATCGATCAAGTCGTCGATAATCAGGCACGTCCGCCCGTCGACGTCGCCGATCACGTGCATCACTTCGGCCACGTTAATTTCGACGCGGCGTTTATCGACGATCGCCAGCGCCGCATCCACCTTCTTCGCGAAAAACCGGGCCCGCTCCACGCCGCCCGCATCCGGCGAAACTACCGTCAAGTTCGGCAGCGCCAGCTTCCGGAAGTGATCCACCAGCACCGGAGACGCGAACAGGTGATCCACCGGGATATTGAAAAAACCTTGCAACTGCGGCGTATGCAAATCCACAATCAGCGCCCGATGCGTTCCCGCCGTCGTCAACAGGTCGGCCACCAGCTTCGATGAAATCGGGCTGCGCGGCTTGTCTTTGCGGTCCTGTCGCGCATATCCGAAATATGGCATCACTGCGGTGATGCGCCGCGCCGAAGCACGCTTCAGCGCATCCACCATCAACAACAACTCCATCAGGTGTTCGTCCACCGGACGGCATGTCGGCTGCAACACGAAAACATCGGCGCCGCGCACGTTCTCCTGAATCTGGACATAACACTCGCCGTCGCGAAAACGAATCACCTGCGCCTGCCCGCGCTGCATCCCGAGAAAGCTGCAGACCTCGTCGGCCAATGGCTCGTTCGCCGTGCCGCTGAAAATCTTGAACTTCTCGTCCGTCCGCGGGCGCGGCCTCCGGTCGACCTTGTCGTCAGTCACAGGCGGGCTCTTCTTCTCAACGGTCTTTTCGGTCGGCGTCACCAAAGTAGCCATAGGCAGTTCTCAGTTCCCGGTTTCCGTTCTCAGTGTTTTGTGGCCAGTTCAACTGAGAACTGAGAACTGGCAACTGAGAACTTTTTTCTGGCTGGGCCGCTAGGATTCGAACCTAGACAAAGTGCTCCAAAGGCACTTGACCTACCATTAGTCGACGGCCCAGTAAGTCATGGTTGATTGTCCAATTGCTGACTGTCGATCGAACCCCCAAGCGTTGGGGTCTCACTTAGATTTTCAATCAACAATCAAAAATCAACAATGAAAAACTTGCCAGGGCACATGTGGCCACGACCGCTTTCGCCTGTCGAAGCCAAGCCTTATGTGGCGACGGCCGGCTCGGCCGTCCAAGCGATGGCGAAGCCGAGCGCCCCGGGCACGACCCTTGCCGCTCACCCGGCGATAATCCGCTTCCAGTAAGCCCGCCGCGGCAGTGTTGCAGTCGCCTGCGCCGCCCAACCTTGCTTTCGAAGCCTGGCCGCCGCCTGCGCAGCCGCCTCCCGAGAGACAAACAATCCATACAGCGTTGACCCGGAACCCGACAAGGACGCATATTTCGCGCCTGCGCGCAAAAGCGCACGCTTGCCATCACTCAGCTCGGGATATTCAGGAAAGACGACCTCTTCGAAGTCGTTCTTGATCCCGGCCCGGACAAGCTCGAGAATGTGATTCCCGGCCCGGCCCCTTCGAAAAGGAGCACCGGCGAAAGGTTCACTCAGCCACGCCGACAACCCGCGACCAAGCTCATCCATTCTATCGGACACGTTGGAAGCCGTCAATTTCAGCGCCTTGGGTGTCGGTTTTGTTTGTGTGGGGTCAGCCGCCCCCGGCTGTCCAGCTGAGCGAAGCTCGGCTAGGGTCGGCCTTCGGGCAGCGACTGTGTCTTTGTCTAAACCCTCGCGGGCAAGAGTGCCCGCGCCACACGAGTTCACGCGGTCCCAGGCGGCAAACGCCTTGGGCGTCGACACGCCCACTTCCGGTGTTACCACAACGCAATCCATCGCTGGCAAATCCTCCAGCGGATAAACTTGCTCCCCACGGCCGACACCGAGTACCGTTCCGCTGATCAGAAACAACGGCAAGTCCGAGCCAACCTCGGCCGCTATGCTCAATTTTTCTGCTGACGGCAGAGATTTCTTCAGCGCCCGCTCCAATCCCAGCAAGGTCGCAACAGCGTTGGACGACGCGCCTCCCAGCCCACCCTGCACCGGCAATCGCTTCTCGATCTGGACGACGACACGTCGCTGTGCGCGCAACGCTGACATCGCTTTCTCGACGATGCGGAAGCAAGTGTTGGAATTGTCCGTGGGCACGCGCAAGTCGGCGCATCGAATCTCGATGCCATTGCCGCGGCCAACGCTCACCTGAATTACATCGTGGAGCGCAATCGTCTGGTAGACCGTGAGCAGTTCGTGGAATCCGTCCTGACGCGGCGCACCAATCCCGAGGCCGAGATTGATCTTCGCGAACGATCGCACCGTCACAGTCATGGATCGATGATTGTAAAGTCTGGTGTTCAAATTTACGACGCCAACATTTGGCCTCTTATGTGGGGAACGCCCACTCGTTCTACCACCTTGGTAATCTCGACGGTCTATGCGCGTGGGCGCATTCTAAATGTGATTTCAATCACCAGACCGTTCACCCTCGGGCGGAACTCCCCGTTGAAATCGCGAGTACTTGGGGATTTCAAGTGCTGCCCCGTAATTCACGGGTCCCTGTGCAGCACTCTTCTTCGCAGGTCTCGTGTAAGCAAGAGCTAGTTGTACGGCCAAATCTCAGGCTCGGACGAGATGAAGTCGGTTGCGGTGCCGACCAGTCCCGAGCCTCAAGGAGACGAGTATGTGCCGAGTGGTTTCGCAGTGCTTGTTGGTATCAACGCTCTTTCTGGCCGCCACTGCCGCGGCTTTTTCGCAGAGTTACAGAGTCATCAGCGTCGCCGACGGCGGGACGATCTCAGGGACGGTGAAATGGTCGGGCAGCGTTCCGCGCCCGCTCGACTTTCCGATAACCAAGGATCCGCAGATTTGCGATCCCGATTCCAAAAAGAGCGTCGATCTGGAGCGATTGGTCATTGGGCCGCAGGGAGGCCTCGCCAACACGGTCGTCTATCTCAAAGACATCTCCCGCGGCAAAGCCATGGACTTGCCCGAGCAGCGGCGTCATCTGGATCAAAAGCATTGCCGTTACATCCCGCACATTCTTCTGGTGCCGGAGAGTGGTCCCCTGACCATGGTCAGTTCCGACGCCACCTTGCATACCATTCACATGGATGGCGCAGCCAGCTTCAACCTCCCGTTTCCTTTCACTGACCGGCCTACCACCCGCAATATGTCCACGCCGGGACTGGTGCACTTGCGCTGCAACGGCGGCCATGTCTGGATGAATGCGGAGATGTTCGTGGCCCCTCATCCTTACTATGCCGTCACCGACGAGAGCGGGCGCTTTGAATTCACCGGCGTCCCGCCGGGAACGTATCAGATCGTAGCGTGGCACGAAGGCTGGGGCCTGGCCGGTAAAGAGCAGGCTTACGATGTGCTCACCGAACACAGCGTTCAGCGCCCCGTTTTCACCGAACCCAAGACCTGGGAAAAGTCCGTCACCGTGAACGGGAATCAGGTCAGCACGGTCAACTTTGTGATTTCGAATAAGTAACGCGAAGCGACCTCGGACCGGGACTTTAGGCCTCACGAACATGTGAGGCCTGATTTCTTTTGCGTGGGAGAAATTACGAGCGGCGCTTGTAGAGTACGGCGAATTCGAACCCGGGATTAGGTGGAAACCACTCTGCCACTTTGCGCAGTCGCTCGGCCAGCGCGGACGGAGCCAGTAGCGGATAGTCGCGCTCGCGCAGATCGTAATAATCGACGTCGAGGTAAAGGGACAGCAGATATATAGAAATCGTGTCGGAGAAGGTCGCCTCGAGATATTCGTTCTTATAGCGCTCGGCGTCGGGGCCACCGGTGGCGGCCAGTTTGCGCGCCTCCCAAGCGTCCAGCGAAGTTTCGCCCCGGACTCCCGCCTCCACCTGGCTCCAGGCCAACTCGCCGAATTCCCGCGAGACACCGGCCCGTTCCACCAGGGCGTGGCCTACATTGATATAAAACTCGAAGGCCACGGAAAACTTATCGTCCATCAATCGGGTGGAGATGAACACGCATTGCGAATCGCCCAAATTCAGGTTGCGATGGCAAACCGCATTGTCGCTAAGCGCCACATCATAACGGTCGGCGATGACCGTCTCATCGCCCTGGCTGACTGTAAGCGGGACAAAGTAGTAGGCCTTGCGCTCGAGCCCGGCCGCAATTTTCGTAGGGACCGCGGCGACCATGCGCTCCAGGTCGAACGAGTTGACCGCGACCTCGCCAGCAACGGCATAGCAGATTCCGTTCTGCGCCTGGGAAACCGGCGTGAGCCTGACGACTTCGGCGGGACTGCGCGTGATTGCGGGGGCGGCCTGTGACATTCAGCTTATTCTACACACCGCGGACCGGGTTTAAGGGCCGGATTTGCAAACTGAGTCCGGCCTGCCGACATCCTCGGCTGCAGGCGGGCTTTCGAAAAATCTTCCGCTAGAATCTCATCATGATCGTTCTCGCTTCGGCCTCGCCGCGCCGCCGGGAATTGCTGCGCCACGCAGGTATTCCATTCACGGTGCAGCCTGCGGACATTGACGAAACTCCGCTGGCGGGTGAGGCGCCGCGCGATTGTGCCGAGCGACTGGCTCGCGAGAAGGCCCTGGCGGTCTCGCGCATCCGACCGCAAGACACCGTGCTGGCCGCGGACACCATTGTGGTGATCAATGAGGCGATCCTGGGCAAGCCGATCGACGCTGAGGATGCTGTTCGCATGCTGCGGCTGCTCTCTGGACGCGTGCATCGAGTGATTACGGGAGTGTGCGTGGTTCGAGCGGAGGCCGTGAGAATCTGCCGCCGACCCCGTCGGAACGTCGCCTGTACGAAATACTGAGAACTGAGAACCGAGAACTGAGAACTGGCTCCGAGACTACGCTGGTGACCATGAGCGATCTTTCCGACGATGAAATTCGCCAGTATGCCGCCAGCGGCGAGCCTATGGATAAAGCCGGAGCATATGCAATTCAGGGGATGGCGTCGCGCTGGATTCCGCGCATCGAAGGGGACTACAGCAACGTAGTAGGACTGCCGGTGGCCCTGGTTTATCGAATGCTGCGCGACTCAGGAGAGATTTGATCGGCGAGGAGCCAGTGGAAGGCGCGGCTTACACTTTTTTTTCTTCTTCCTTCTTCTTCGCCTCTTCCTTCTCAGCTTCAGGATCTTTCATAGCAGATTTGAAATTGCGAATGCCTTCGCCCAAGCCTTTGCCCACGGCCGCGAACTTGCTGGTGCCGAACACCAGAAGCGCGATCGCAACAATCAATAGCAAATGCAAAGGCTGAAAAAGACCTTCACCCATAATTCCTCCACTGAGACCCTTAGAAAAGTTTAGGCTAGGCTGAGGGAGGAGTCAAAAGTGGCCGGGAAGGAGCGGACGCCCGCGTCGGCCGCTTACCAGCAGTTCTGTGCAGAGTCTATCCTGATTGAATACTCAGTTTCGGAGGCTCGGATGTTTACTCTTCGTATGGTCGCGCTTGCGCTCCTGCTCTTTCCAAACCCAGCCGTGCGGGGTCAAACGGCGCCGATCACGCAGTCCAGCCAGCAGCGCAAGACCAGCGAACCGTATACCGGAGATTTGTCGGTGTTCGAGTCGCCCGGTCGCGAAGAGCGATTACAAGTCAATCGCGTGATGGACATTCTTGGCATCGCGCCCGGAAAGGCTGTGGCCGACATCGGCGCCGGCTCAGGATGGTTCACCGTTCGCGCCGCCACCCGCGTGGGCGCAGGCGGTGTGGTTTATGCGGTCGACATTAATCCCGAAGCTACCCGTTACATCGGCGACCGCTCCCGCAAAGAGAAGCTGCAAAACGTGAAGACGATCCTGAGCCAACCTGACAATGCCCTTCTGCCTGCCAATTCTGTGGACGCCGTATTGTTGCTCAAGACCTATCACGAAGTCGAGCAGCCCGTTACCTTGCTGCGGAACTTGGGCGCAGCCTTGCGCCCAAACGCTAAGGTCGGCATCATTGACCGCAACGGAAACGGGGAGGACCACGGGATAGGTCGCGAGGTGGTGATTCGCGAGGCCAAAGAGGCGGGCTACAAACTCGCCAGTCAGTACGACTTCGTAAAGGGTGACAAGATGGATTACTTTCTAGTCTTCACTCGAAAACAATAACCTCGTCCAGCGCGTAGTATGAGTTAACCCCGCGAAATCTGGCAACGGAATGTCAGACGCTCTCGATCATCCCCGCCAGCAGCAGCGCCCGCCGCGGCAATTCCGAGACAACAATGTGTTCGTGAAGGGCATGCGCGCCCTCGCCGACGCCTCCCATACCGTCTAGGGTCGGAATGCCAATACCGGCAGTGAAGTTTCCGTCTGAGCCGCCGCCCACCGCCGCTTCCTCAAGTTGCCAGTCAATCTGACCTGCCAGCGCGCGGGCTCTTTTATAGAGCGCCGCCACGCCAGCGGTTCGCTCCATCGGCATGCGGTTGATACCGCCCGTGGACGCTGAGTTTGCAGTGTTTGTCGAACGCCTTCAGCGCCTGGAATTTGCGATCGAGGACAGCCGCCTGCTTCGCTTCTTTGATGCGCACGTCGATTTCCACGGTGGCTTGAGCCGCTACAACATTCGTGCGAGTTCCACCATAAATCACTCCAGGGTTCACGGACAAACCTCGACGCAAATCGTTGAGTTTAGAAACAGCGGTGATTTGTCGCGCGAGTTCGACGATTGCGCTGTGCCCCTTGCCCGGGTCGAGGCCGGCATGGGCCGCCACGCCCTTTACATTCAGGATGTATTCGCCCACCCCTTTGCGCGCCGTCTTCACCGCGCCGCGAGGGCCCGCGGGTTCAAGCACCAGCACTGCAGCCGATTCCCTGGCCAACGCCATAGTAGTTTGCCGCGAAGAGTGGCTACCGACTTCTTCGTCCGAAACCAGAAACACCGTAACCGGCCGCGGCAAGCCGGTGTGCCACGATTGCAAAGCTTCAATCGCATACAGCATGAGCGCGACGCCCGACTTCATGTCGAGCACGCCGGGCCCATGCAGGCGTCCATCATCCACGCGGCACGGCATTGTCGCCAGCGTTCCCAGCGGATAAACCGTATCGAAATGGCCGAGCAGCAGAACCGGCTTTATTTTTTCGTGTCCCGGGAAATTGATCTGGATACTGTCGCCGTAATCTTCTGCGCGATGCACGTGCGCGTGTCCGCCCAGAGTTTCAAACTTCGCGGCCAGCAACGCACCCATGCGGTCCGCAGCCAGTTTATTGTCGCTGGGAGATTCAATCGCGACAAACTCGCGGATGGTCTGAACCATTTCTTCCCGCCGCGCTTCGAAATAACGCAGCCGCTCGCTCCACGGAGAATTGGAACGAACCTGAGAAGCTCGCTTCGAACCTGCTGTTTTCCGGCCCGGCATCTGGTCGCTGATCTCCCGTGTGCATGAGAAGCACCTGGGCGCAAGTCGTACAGTATAATCTTCAAGCCGTTTTGAGACACCCAGCGCTGAAGAAAAACCATGAATAAGAGCATCCCTGTGACGGAATCTTCGCCTGAGACGGCGAAGGCCGGGCTCGACATCCACCAGATTCTGAAGATTCTGCCGCACCGCTATCCGTTCCTGCTGATCGATCGCGTGCTCGATCTGGAGCGCAGAAAGCGCATCGTCGCCATCAAGAATGTCACCATCAACGAACCGTTCTTCAACGGACACTTCCCCGGACTGCCCATCATGCCGGGTGTGCTGATTGTCGAAGCGATTGCGCAGGCGGGCGGCGCGCTGCTGCTGACCGAGGTCGAAGATCGCAGCGACAAGGTCATGATGTTTACCGGAATCGATCGCGCCAGATTTCGCAGGCCGGTCAGCCCAGGCGACCAGTTGCGTTTGGAAGTGGAAGTCACCGGCTGGCGTTCGGTGCCGGGCATGACCGCCGCGAAGATGCAGGGCTACGCCTACGTTGGCGACAAACGCGTGGCCGAAGCGATGGTTTCCTGCCAGTTGGTCGACAGCGCACGCGGACGCGGATCGACTGGTAGCGATGGCAACGCGGAATAGAGCGAGAAACAGCTTTTAATCGCAGAGTTCGCGGAGAAAGTTCGCGGAGAAAGCCGCAGAGGACGTTGAGCAAGGCTTTTCGATTTAAGTCGTCTCGGCGTTCTCGGCGGCCCTTCTCCGCGACCTCTGCGGTCCAAGGCTTTTCCCTGAAGCGGACGACATTTCGAAGTGAGATCTACCAGGCACTGAGCAATTCGCCAATGACTCTATGAATCCATCGCCCAAAGCTTCTGTCTCCGGGAACGTTCATCCCACGGCGGTCATCGATTCAAGCGCAAAAGTTCCTGCCTCCTGCAAAATCGGGCCGTATTGTGTGATCGGCGCCGAAGTCGAACTAGGCGAGGATTGCCGCCTGGCGTCGCACGTAGTAATCGAAGGCCCAACAAAAATCGGCGCCGACAACGTGTTCTTTCCTTTTTGCGCCATCGGCATGGCGCCGCAGGATGTCACCTACAAGAGGCGAGCCGACGCGGCTCGAGATCGGCGATCACAACGAAATCCGCGAGTGCGTCACCATCAATCGCGGCACGGTGAAGGGCGGTGGCCTGACCAAGGTCGGCAGCCATCTGCTGATCATGGCGTATACCCACATCGGCCACGATTGCGTGATCGAAGATCACGCCATGCTCGTGAACGGCGCGACCCTGGGCGGCCACGTCACGGTCGAAGAATGGGCAGTGGTGGGAGCGCTGTGCCCGGTGCACCAGTTCGTGCGCATCGGCGCGCACTCTTATATTGGCGGCGGCACGACGATCACGCAGAATGTCTTGCCGTACTCCATGACCTCGGCCGCGCGCGACACGCATGCTTACGGGATGAATAAAGTTGGCCTGGAGCGGCGCGGATTTTCGCAGGAGCGGATTGCGAAGATTCATCATGCCTACAAGATTCTGCTGGCCTCGAAGATGAACACGTCGCAGGCGCTGGAGAAGCTGAAGGCTGAACCGGATCGAGGCGAGGACGTGGAGATGCTGATCCGGTTTATTGAGAGCTCGGAGCGCGGGATTATTAAGTAGGCAGCGAACTCGCGCGGCGCCGGAATAGGGCGTTGATGGATGTACTTCGCGGTGTTTTGTCAACTACGAAAAATGCCGACGAAAAACGGCTAATGGTAGTTAAACTTAAAGGTTGAGTGCTTCGCGAAGTCGTCGTAATAGATTTCGTATCCCCCTTCGTCGTCCCGATTGATAGAAAATACCAACTCAGATCTTCCGTCGTTATCGTAGTCGCCGGAATCGACCAGCCACATTCCTGAATCAAGAAACGTTATCTTCTTCTTCGCATCAATCACGAACCACGGATCGTCGATATCAAACCCTGCTTCAACATCCGCACAATCGATGGCTTCGAGATGCAACCGAGCAATGACCCAGCCGGACTTCGAAGCGTAAGCCTTTACGAGTTTCACGTCCTCGCCGCGATAGGGCAGCGGCTCCAACTTGCTCTGGTCGGCCTCACTTAACCGGCATAGTTCGGGAAATCGTTTGCGGAATGCCTGCTGTAACGCAGCCGTTAGCTCAGGAGACGCTACGAAGGGTTTCCATCGGTCAGGATCAGAAAAGTATGGCTGAGAGTTGGCGATTAGGGGCCTGAACACCGCTGCATCGGTATACCCGCCGAACTCGAGCGACCGGCTGCCAATAGTCGGCACCGGGCCACTGCTAGTAATCTGCTGTTGTCCCAAGCTGCTGTACCACATGAAGTCCCGCGGGGTCCGGCTGCTCACTTGTCCCACAGTCCTACCGTCGAACCCAATCGTCCATATCATCTCTTTTGGATAGGTTGATGTGGCAGTCTTCAAACACTCCTGGTCCCGGCAGTCGCTTCGCAGCGGTTGCCACTCACCATTCTTCTTCGCAAAAACAGCCCGGACGCTTCGATAGTTAGGGTCTCCCGCATAGTGGCCTTGATTATCCTCCAAGACTCCGAGGATGACCTCTTGCGCCGAGGCCATTTGGATCGAGATGATTCCTGCGATCAGAACCGAAAACAAGCGGATCGATATGCGAGGCTTCATGATCCCTAAATGGTATTGTGCCTCCGAAGGACGAGTCGACGTTACCTTGGTGCTCGTTACGTCATCGCAACCGGTCAATTCCTCAAACCAGAAACTAGTTTCCGGTCGCCGCCGTTCCCTTCTTATCCAGCAACCTCTCCATCTCATCCATCACGCGATTCATCTTCTTCACCGTCAGTTCGAGCGGTTCGTCGGTGGTCATATCAACGCCGGCGTCCTTCAGCAGGTCGATGGGATATTTCGATCTCCCGGCGGAAATAAATTTCAGGTAGCGCTCCGTCGCCCCCGGCTGGCCCGCAAGCACTTTCTCCGACAGCGCCGACGATGCGGTGAACGAAGTGGCGTACTGGAAAACGTAATACGAATTGTAGAAGTGGGGAATGAAAGCCCACTCATAGGCGATGTAATCGTCCACAATGCACACGCCCTGATCGTGACCGTAGTATTTTTTGACGATCTCGCTGTAAAGCTTCGAGAGCGAATCGCCGGTCAGCGGCTGGCCTTTTTCGACCATCTCATGCATGCGCAGTTCGAATTCCGCGAACTGGGCTTGCCGGAAAACCGTTCCCTTAATGCCCTCCAGATAATTGCCCAGCAGGGAAAGCCGGGTCGCATCATCTTTGATCTGCTTGAGCATGTAGTCGTTAAGCAGAGCCTCGTTGAAGGTCGAAGCGACTTCAGCCACAAAAATCGGGTAGTCCGACAACGGGTAAGGCTGAGTTTTATTCGAGAAGTAGCTGTGCATGGTGTGGCCGAGTTCGTGGGCCAGCGTGCTCATGTCGTCATATTTCCCGTTGTAGTTCAAGAGCATGTAGGGATGGACGTCGTACGCCCCGCCGTTGGAATAGGCTCCAGAAGTCTTGCCTTCGGTGGGATACATGTCGATCCAGCGTTCGGTAAAGGCGCGCTTCGCGCCAGCGGCATATTCGGGGCCGAGCGGCGCCAGCGCCTTCAAAATGTTCTGTTCGGCAACGTCGACTGAGTACTTCGTATCGACAGAAGAAACCAGCGGAGCATACAGATCGTAATAATGCAGTTCAGTCAGCCCCATCATGCGTTTGCGCAATTTCAGGTAGCGCTGAAAGGTCGGCAGATTGCGATTCACTCCCTCCACCAACCTCGAATACACCGAAACCGGAATGTTATTTCGGTCCAGCGAAGCTTGCAGGGAATTGTCGTAATGACGAGCCGTCGCGTAGAAAACAGAAGTCTGCACATTGGAATTCATCATGGAACCAAACGTCGCGCGATATTTTTCCAGCGCGGTGAAAAAGGCTTCCATAACTTTTTGCCGGTCCTCGCGGTTGGGTGAAGCGCGGTAGAGCGAAAATGCCGCCTTATCCAGCTTGACGGTTTTGCCGTCGCTCAGCGTGACCGTGGGATAGGGAAAATCGGCGTCGGCAAAGATTCCGAAGACGCTGGATGGGCCGCTCGCCATCACTCCAGAGGCTGCCAGAAGTTTTTCTTCGGCGTTGCTTAACGTGTGAGCCCGCCGTCGCGCAATGTCCTCCAGGTAAAAGCGATACACCTTCAGCCGAGGCTCTTGCGAAATAAATCGCTCGACGGTGGCGTTATCCATCTTAAGAATTTCGGGCTCAATGAACGCCGATTCAGTTCCTAGAACCGATCCCAGCTGAATCATCTCCTGCTGCATGGCCTGGTAGGTGCTGACGCGCGTGTCCTCGTCGGACTTCATGCCGGCGTAGACGAACAGGCGGTTGAGTTCTTTGTCGAAGGAGCTCTGCATCTCCAACGCTTCCGCGAGGCGGGCTGGGGAGGAATCCAGCGTTCCCTGAAACTGGTGTAATTTGGGCAACTCCGCCGCCAATTTTTCCTTGGCCGCGCGCCACGCCTGATCCGACGGATAGATCGCCGTCAGGTCCCATTTATATTCATCGGGCACTTTGCTGCGATCGTGCTCTTGCGCGTGTGAAATCAGGGTCGAGGCGGCGAACAGTACAAGCGCGCTCGGCAGGTGGCGCAGGGCGGCGGTGTAAATCGGCATGGGCGAGGCTCCTTCGCAATTAGACGAGTTTCTAGAGCAAAGCAAAGCTGGGAATTTTGGAGTTTGCGACTCTCCAGTTCAATGAAAAACAATTATATCGACCGTTACGCTCTTTACGCTTCAGAGTCATGGGCTATCGATGTGGCGCCAAGTGCTAGACTGGCCCGACGATTCGCGAGGCCTTGGCGCGAGGCATTGAAAAGAGGAGCGATTCAGTGACAACACCGCGATGCATACGCCTTAGCCTTGTAGCTGGGCTGATTGCAATTGCCGGGCCAGCATCCGGCCAGATTCCCGCGCCGACGCCGCGTACCGAGCGTCCTGCGCCCCCAACGCGGGACCCTCACACCGCCGGCTACGTGACGGCGAAGGAATTGCCCGATGGCGTGAATCCGCCGGCGACTGCGGACGGGAATTTCATCCTGGGGCCGACGCATGCAGTTCCTGGGGAAATGCCTGCGCAGGCTGGAATCCCGAAAGGTGCGGTGGTCGAGTTCACCATGAGCTCGTCAGACAGCAAGATTTATCCCGGCATTGCGCGAGATGCGGGCACGTTCGGCACGCCGGACCCGGCTAATCCGGCCAAGCTGGTGGTGACGACGAGCCATCCCGCGCCTTACACGCGGAAGGTCGCCGTTTATGTTCCCCGGCAGTACGTCGCCGGGAGCGTCGCGCCCTTTATTGTGGGGGCGGATGGCCCCGACCTGTTGCTGTTCGCGACTCTCGACACTCTGATTGCGCACCACAAAGTTCCCGCGATGATTGCGATTTCGATCGGCAACGGAAGCGGCGACGCGCAGGGGAGCGAACGCGGCCTGGAGTACGACACCATGTCGGGAGTGTACGCCGAGTTCGTGGAGAAGGAAGTTTTGCCGCTGGTGGAAGCGCAGGCTCACGTGAAACTCACGAAAGATCCTGAGGGCCGCGCGACGATGGGCGGCAGTTCGGGAGGATCGTGCGCATTGATCATGGCGTGGTATCACCCGGAGTGGTATCACCGGGTGCTCACCTATTCGGGAACATTTATCAACCAGCAGTGGCCGTGGAATCCGCAAACGCCGCATGGGGCGTGGGGGTTTCACGAGCATCTCATCCCGCAGAGCGCGGTCAAGCCGATACGAATGTGGATGGAAGTGGGCGACCGGGATTTGTTCAATCCCAATGTGATGCGCGACAACATGCACGACTGGGTTCTGGCCAACGAGCTGATGGCGAAGGCGCTGGCGGCCAAGGGATATCACTACCAATTCGTATTTGCGCGCAACGCCGGCCACGTGGACGGGGCAGTGAGGCGACAGACGCTGGGCGAGGCGCTGGAATATTTGTGGCAGGGGTATGGGGCGGCTGGCAGGAAGAACTGAGGGCTACGCGATGGCGATTTTGTATCAACGAGGCGACTCGAACTAGGGGTGTTGGGACTGACTATTTTTAATCACCACGATTGGCAAGCACGTTCTAATCTCAACATTCGCGGGAAGATCGGCCGACACGTGAGTTTGAACGTAATACCGCTTGTCAGGCTCCTGTGAGCCGGTCAGGGGACAATCGGCGTCAAGCAGGAATTGCACGGTTATCTTCACGGTTTTAGCCTTTGAAACCTCAAACACCCACTGTCTTAGCGCAGTCTGGACCGATTTTCGAAATGCTGGATGCGCCGAAATAAACTTCACCGAATCCACTGTCCCGTCCGGCTTGATTGCTACTTCGGTCACCACGGCTCCCTGTATCCGCGCTAGCCACGCGGCATCGGGGTATGCGGGGGCGACAAAATGTCCTACTCTCACCAACGAATCGCCATTGCCCGGGGGCTTTTGTTGCGCTACTGATCGAACACCGAAGAAAGCAATCAAAGACAGCCCAAGCAGGAAGTGTGCGTTCTTGTGAGCCATGGCAGTAATCTACGCCTGTATCAGAGCTACGGCTACCCAACTACTCGAGCAGCGATGGTGCTCATTGACCGCATGTACGCCGGGCACCTGGCACGCCAAATGCTAGACTGGCTCCGCGCCAGTATTTTCGCGTCGACTTCGTGGCTTCGCAAATCGAAAAACTCGGGCTGATTGCGGGGAACGGCAAGTTTCCGTTTCTCGTCCTGGAAGCGGCGCGAGCGCAGGGATACGAAGTTGTCGTGGCCGCAATTCGGGAAGAGGCCTTCCCCGAGATCGAAGCGCACGGCGCCGCCGCGGTTCACTGGCTTTCGCTGGGAGAACTGTCGAAGCTGATCGAGACTTTTCAGCGCGAAGGCGTGCGCCGCGCCATCATGGCCGGACAGGTCAGGCATAAGCAGATTTTCTCCAGCATTCGTCCCGATTGGCGCCTGGCCAAGCTGTTGCTTTCTCTGACGACCCGCAACACCGATTCACTTCTTGGAGCAGTGGCAAAAGTTCTGGCCGACGAAGGCATCACGCTCGAGAAATCCACCTGGCTGCTTGAGCCTTTGTTGGTCAAAGCCGGCGTGTTGACGCAGCGTGGACCGACCGAGCAGGAACGCAAGAACATCGAGTACGGGCGCGGCGTAGCCAGAAAATTGGCGGAGCACGACATCGGGCAAACCGTGGTGATCGCGGAATCGGCGTGCGTTGCGGTCGAGGCCATGGAGGGCACCGACGCGGCCATCGAGCGCGCGGGACAAATTATGCGGTCCCTGCACGGCGAAGCTTCGACCCTCAGCCGCGCCCTTACCGTGGTGAAGATTGCCAAGCCGAATCAGGATATGCGCTTCGACGTGCCGGTGATCGGATTGAAGACGATCGAAGTGATGCAGACGGCGGGAGCAAGCTGCCTCGCGGTGGACGCCGGAAAATGTTTGCTTCTCGACGGAGAAAAAATTATCGATGCGGCGAATGCCGCGGGCATTGCGATTGTCGCCGAGGGAACTTAGGTTTGACTCTATGAAATCGAAACAACACGCAATCGCGATCGGAAGCCAGTCGCATCGCCGACCAGCTGCGGCGGGCCTTCGACGGCAGTGCATGGCACGGGCCGGCGCTGCTCGAGTTGCTGGACGATGTAGATGCTTGCACGGCCGCCGCTAAGCCGCTTGCCTGACGTTCACAGCATCTGGGAACTGGTGCTGCATATTGCGGTTTGGGATGACGCGGGGTTGCGCAGGCTGAGCGGGGAGAAGTGGCAGCCGAAAGGCTTGGCAAATTTTCCGGCGGTGACGACTGTGACGGAAGGTGCGTGGCGCAAGGCCGTCGCAGAGACTAAGCGGACGCATCAGGCTTTGGTGAAGACGGTCGCGGGGCTGCCGGATTCGCGGCTTTGGGATCGGTGTCCGGGCAAGCGGTATGATTTTTATCATTTGCTGCATGGGATCGCGCAGCATGAGCTATATCATGCCGGGCAGATTGCGATTTTGAAGAAAGTGGGTGTTAGGTCTTAGGTGTTGGGTGTTCGGCTTCGGACCTTGGACCTTAGACCTAACACCCAAGACCTCTTTTCTCACCACTTTTTGAAAATCACCGCCACCGCCAGCGACGATCAGCGCAAAGCCTGCCAGATAATTCCAGCGCAGCGGCTGTTTCAAATACAGCACCGAAAATGCGGCGAAGACAGTCAGCGTAATTACTTCCTGAATCGTCTTCAGTTGCGCCGCGCTGAACTCATAGGACCCGATCCGGTTCGCCGGCACCTGGAAACAATATTCAAAAAAAGCAATCAGCCAGCTCACCACAATGACTTTGTAGAGCGGCACCTCGCGATACTTCAGGTGTCCGTACCAGGCAAAGGTCATGAAGATGTTGGAAATAGTCAGCAGCGCGATCGTCCTCATAGGGCGATACAGTCCTTTCTGCGGCTAATTTCTGAAGCGGGACGCCCGAAGCACAAAGCTAATGCAGATGCTCTTTCCCTGGTTTACGTTTACAATTTCTTTCCGGCAACTGGCCCTCGAGAATTTTTCCTGCCATCGCATAATCCGATCTCCGTCGCCGTGGTCGGCGTGGGCGTTTTCGGACGCAATCACGCCCGAGTGTACAAGGAACTCGAACTACAAGGGGAGCCGGTCCGGCTGCTGGGCGTGGTCGATCCGAATGCGGCCCGCGCCGACGCTGTAGCCCGCGAGTTCGGCTGCGAGGCTTTTGGATCGGTCGACCAGATGCTGACTCTGACGAGGCAGCGCGAGTTGCAGGCCGCGTCGATCGCGGCTCCCACCGTGCATCACCGAGCAACTGGCGCGTGAATTGATGCAGGCAGGAATCGACGTTCTGATCGAAAAACCGCTGGCAGCCACTCTGGCTGAAGCGGACGAGTTGGTGGCAATCGCAGGCCAGCACAAGCGCATCGCGCAAGTGGGCCATCTCGAGCGTTTCAACCCAGCGGTGCGCGCAACCGTTCCTCTGCTCACGCAGCCCATGTTCTTCGAGGTACACCGGCTGAGCGTGTTCACCCCACGTTCGCTGGATGTGGATGTTGTCCTCGATCTGATGATCCACGATCTCGATATCGTGCTGGCCTTCGCCAAGTCGCCGGTCAAGGAAGTGCGGGCCGTCGGACTGCCGATCTTGTCGGGCAAGGTCGACATCGCGAACGTTCGCCTGGAACTGGAATCAGGTTGCGTCGCGAATTTCACCGCCAGCCGTGTTTCCACCGAGCGGGTGCGCAAGCTGCGATTCTTCCAGCCCCGGCAATACGTTTCGCTCGACTACGGTCGCCAGGAAGTGCTGGTCTTCACCGTGGATCAGGAAGGCGCAGAGCACGGCACGCCTTCGGTGAATCCGCAGATCGGCGTCAGCAAGCCGACGGTCGCCTCCGAAGAACCGTTACACGCTGAGCTCAAATCATTCCTACGCTCCGTGCGCGAACGCTCCGCGCCGGTGGTTCCAATCGAAGATGGCCGGCGCTCGCTTGCGTTGGCGCTTGAAATCATCGACGCCATTCGCGACCACGGCAAGAAAGTGAATCTCGCAGGCATCGCCGCCGTAAAGCAGTAAGCCTCCCGCATTCCGGGATCTGTTCTGCCGACGGCTCATGTTGCAGTCTTACTCCACAGCTCTTAAATCATTATTTACATATGTTTACAACCCGAAGTCATGGCCCATTTGTAGCTGAGCATAATCCCCTGAAAGATGCGAAAATGGAGAGAACTTGGTTGTAGAGCGCGCGCGCACATTGCATTGACTTCCTTAAGGCCGGGATGCAACGCCGCGAGTGTCTGCAGTGTCTAATGACAGGCGGATACAGCTAAGCTTTTTGCCGTTAAGCCGAGCGCATGCCGATCACACAAATTCCATTCCAGGACCCGGTCGCCCCGCCTGAAAAGCCCCAACCGGAGCAGCTTGGGCTTTACGATCAGCAGGACTGGGAAACGGCGTACCGGGATCTGGATGCGCATGTGCCTCACCTGCTCATCCAGTTGCAGGACGATCTGGAACGTTCCCGCTGGCGCGAAGCCCTCTGGCTCTCGATCATCGTGCATCTGGTGCTCGCGATCGCGCTCTGGAACTTGCCGCTGATCGAAAAGACTCTGGGATGGCACCATGTGGTAGTTGTGCCCATGAACTCGATGCAGGACAAGAACACGACCTTCCTGGCCTTGCCCCCTGATTTGCAGAAGCCTTCGCGCCGTCCGAATACCAACATTGCTTCCGATAAAGATCGCATTGCGACCTCGCGTCATCCTGAGCTCGATCCTAAAGAATTGCGGAAGAGTCTGGCATCCCCGCCTCCGGGCAGGCCAGGAATGACCGGTCCGCGCGCGCCCCAACCCGCAGCGCCACCGACAGTGGCGCAGAACCAGCCGCAGCAGGGACCACAGCAACAGTCGCTTCGTCCGCAGTTTCAGACCAACCAGCAGGCGCAATTGCAAACGCCTGCCCAGCCTAACAACACGTTCAGCAAGTACGCGGGCGGGATGAGTGCCGGCCAGGCGATTCAGCAAGCCGCACAGGGAGCAGCCGCCAATCGTGCCGGCGGAGGTGGGCAGCAAGGCGATTTTGGTCTGGGCACCGGCGCTCATGGCCGTCAAATGGGGCAACTAGATATCCTGAGCGATACGCAGGGCGTGGATTTCGGCCCCTATCTGCAACGCATTCTGCAGGACGTCAGAGAAAATTGGTACCACCTGATTCCGGAATCCGCCGAGATGAAAAAAGGAAAACTCGCGATTGAGTTTGCCATTACGCGAGATGGAAAAGTCGCCGACATGCGCCTAATCGCCACTTCGGGAGACGTCGCTCTCGATCGTCCTGCGTGGGGCAGCATCACCGCTTCCAATCCATTTCCCCCGCTACCCAGTGAATTCACCGGCCCTTATCTTGCGCTACGCTTCCGCTTCTACTACAACCCCGACAAAGCGGATTTGCAGTAGCCCCAAGTCTCCCGCGTAACGCGCAGCCGAGAAACTCAGACTGGATCAAGGTTTGAAGTTCGTATTTCGATCAGTCTTGAAAAGGCGCGCCATCTCGATCAGTTTTGAAAGGGTGCGGCTTTCAGCCGCGCCGCAAGCCCAGCAAAATCAGTGGCGCCTTCAGGCGCTGGGGATTCTCAGTTCACGAAATGGGTTTTTCAGCAGCCCGCTAAAGAATCTTCCCCGTGTTTTGATAATCAAACTGTTAACAAATATTTGCCCTGTCGGCTTTTTGTCTAGGCGGAAAGAAGATTCAAGTGGAGAAGATGCCAGTTCTGTTCGTCGGCCACGGCTCGCCGATGAACGCCATTGAGCACAACGCGTTCACCAAAACGCTCGAATCCCTGAGCGCCAAGCTGCCCAAGCCGAAAGCTGTGTGCGTGATCTCGGCACATTGGGTCACACCCGGCGCTCAGGTGCTGGCGTCCGCCCACCCGCGAACGATCCACGATTTCTACGGCTTTCCGCAGCCGCTGTATCAAGTGCAGTACCCCGCTCCCGGCGCGCCTGCAGAGGCAGAAAAACTCACTAGCAATCCGGAGATTGTTCCCGATGAAAAGTGGGGGCTGGATCACGGCTCGTGGAGCGTGCTCCGCCACATGTATCCTAATGCCGACATCCCTGCATTTCAGCTGAGTCTGGACGAGCGTCGCAGTTTTAAAGAACATCTGGAACTTGGCCGCGAGATTCAGTCTCTGCGCGAACGCGGCGTTCTGATTCTGGGCAGCGGAAACATCGTGCACAATCTGGGCCGCATCGATTGGAACAATCCCTCAGGCGCCTACGACTGGGCGGTGGAGTTTGACTCAAAGGTCAAGACAGCCGTTGAGGCGCATGATGCGAACTCTCTTGCCGAGCCTCAAAAGTGGGGCGACGCCCTGCTGGCAACCGCTCACCCCTCAGTCGAACACTACTTGCCGCTGCTGTATTGCATGGGCAGCACGACTGAACGCGATGCGGTTTCTTACCCTTATGAAGGCTTCGACTTCGGCAGCATCTCCATGCGAATGATTTTGTTCGGCAAGGACATGGCGAACTTGTCGTAGGCTGTTTTCAGAAAACTAAATTCTTCCTTCTAGCGGGCTGCTGAAAAACTCTGATCTGGATTGAGGCTTGAAAGGGCGCGGCTTCGAGCCGCGCCGCAAGTCGCTGCGAAATCAACAACAGCTTTTAGGGAACAAGTTCGTGACCCGCTTCCCGCAGAAGGTCGAGCGATGAAGCGAAGTTCTCTGGAATGAGGACGTAGTCCGTATCGTAAGTGGAAATCGCGAAGATGGGAATGTCGCGAGTCGACAGCGGTTCAAGGAAGGAAAGCAAAACTCCGGTTTGTGAGAAAGGAAAGGGCCCTTCGAGTTTCAGGCAGATCCAGCGGTCGGCAGATTTTTCCGTGGGAGGAACATTCCCCGCGGCACATACAACCGAGAGCTCGTCGGCGGTGCGACTGACCGAAGTAAAGTCGCCCCGGATCGCCCACTCCGGCACAGGCGTGTGAGGATCGAGCCGGACGATGGCGTACAAACCGGCTAGTAATCGGAATTTGAGTTGATGGCGCTGCATAGTTCGTTTTCGCCAACTTTAGTCTTAAATTGAATACGGCTCAGCTTCACTCCGTAGAACCTAAGACGCCTGTCTCCATACGAAAAGCCTCAGCCCTCAATCGCCTTGCGCAGCGCGGCTTTCGCCAGAATGCGCGTGGAATCCAGCGTCGGCAGAGGAGACGCCTCAGGCACGACCAGCAAGGGTATTTCGGTGCAGCCCAACACCACGGCGTCGCAACCTTGGTCTTTCAGCGCGCGAATTACTTCTACGAAGTAAGCCAGAGATCTCGGCAGGAATTGGCCGTTGACCAGTTCGTCGAAGATGATCTGATTGATGCGTTCGCGCTGTTCCGCACCCGGAATGCGGTGCTCCATGCCCGCGGCCTGCAACGCTTCACGATAGACCGGCCCTTCCATCAGATAACGAGTACCGAGTACTGCCAAGCGCTTGAATTGGGAGCTTTGCGCCTGGCGCGCGACTTCGCGGCCAATGTGCAGCCACGGCCGTGCCGAGCGATGCTCGACGAGATCGAACGCCTGATGAATCGTGTTGTCAGGGCAAATCAGGAAATCAGCCCCGCCTCGCGCCAGTTTTTCCGCCGACGAAATCATCAACTCGGCCACGCCTGCCCAGTCGCCGCGCTCGATGTATTTCATATATTGCGCCAGCGAATAAGAATGCAGCGATATCTCGGGATGGCCGTGGCGGCCGAGCATCTGCGAGCCTTCCAGCGAAATCGTGCGGTAGCAGAGCGCCGCTCCTTCGGTGCTGCAAGCGACAATGCCGATATGTAACATCCGTTGTTAGGTCTTGGCCTTAGGTGTTAGGTGTTCGGTCTGAGGTCCAACATCCGACCCGCCTGAGACCTAACACCTAAAACCTAACACCGTTTAAGCCTTCGATTGTAGCCGGAGCGGCCGCATACGGGCTGGCATCGCGGTAACGCTTTTCAAATTCTTCGCGGGTGCAAATCGTCTTCACATCCACGACGCGATCAATCGCGAGAATGCCGTCGAGATGGTCAATCTCGTGCTGCAAGAGTTCGGAGAAATTGTGATCGTCGCCCGCTTTGAATTCCCGCGTTTCACCCTGCAGAGTTTGATATCTCACGGTGACCTGGCGATGTCGCTCGACCTGCATGAAGATCGAGAGGAAACTCAGACATGCATCCCAGACGATGATTTTCTCCTGGCCCGCTTCAACGATTTCCGGATTAATCAGAGGCCATGGTTCGGCACCCGGAAGTTTGAGGAAAATGACTCGCTTCAACTGCCCGACTTGAGGAGCCGCAATGCCGCGCCCGTAGCCGGTTTCAGCACGCCAGTGCGCGAGCGTGTCGGCGAGATCTTGGACGAGATCGTGGACCTCAGTCGCGGTCGGGTCCGCTACCCTAACAGCCTTTTGCCTGAGCAGCGGGTCGCCGAGTTGAAGGATGGGGCGAATCGGCACGGGAAAATTACCTCGCCGCGGCAGCGTCGAACAGACCCAGCAGTTCAAGTTTCTTTTCGGCCGGCAGGAATGACGCCTCAAACGAGTTGCGGGCCAATTCCCGCAGGTGCTCGTCGGTGAATCCGAAAGTTTCCTGCGCCAACTGGTATTCACGCGATAGCGTCGTGCCGAACAGCGCCGGGTCATCGGTATTCAGCGTGACCATCAGGCCCTGGTCGAAATAGTTTTTCGCCGGATGTTCAGCTACCGACTTGCACACTCCGGTGCGCAGGTTGCTCGTAATGCAAAGCTCGATCGGAATCTGGCGCTGGCCCAGTTCGTCGATCAGGTCGGGATCCTGTGCCGCAGTGAAGCCATGCCCAATTCGCTCGGCGTGCAAGTTGAGCGCCCCCCAGATCGATTCCGGCGGCCCAGTCTCTCCTGCATGAGCCGTCAGGCGCAAGCCATGATCGTCAGCATAAGCATAGACGCCACGAAAAAGTTCCGGCGGAGCTTTTACTTCGTCGCCGCCAATTCCGATTCCCACCACGTGGCGATCTCGGTAACGCGCTGCGAGTTCAAAAACTTTCTGCGCCTCCTCGACTCCGAAGTGCCGGGTAGCGTCGAAGATCCACAGCAACGAAACCCCGAAATCGCGCTCGCCACGGGCCCGGCCGCGCTCCAGCCCTTCAAAAATAGCATCGAAATCCTGCTTCCTATAAAGACACACTCCCACCGCAACGTAAACCTCAGCGTGCAGCACACTCTCTTCTTTCAATCGCTGCATCAGCCGATAGGTAACAAACTCGTAGTCATCGGGCCCGCGCAGGTGCGCGCTCACCGCCTTGAAGGCCATCAGGAAACTTTGAAAATCGTTATAGCTGTAAAGCGCGCCCACCTCCGCAAGAGTCGCGTGCTCGCCGTGCCGTTCGCGCAGTTCGAGCAGCGTAGCCGGGTCAACCGCCCCTTCGAGATGCAGGTGCAGCTCCGCCTTTGGAAGCTGTCGGATAAAAGCATTCGGCGGACGCACCAGCTCGGAGCTCATCCGTCTGATTGTAGATTTTTAAAGCAGGATTTGCGAGAGTGACGAGTTGCCGCCTACTTCGGGGCGAACTCGCTGCGATGCCGGCTGTACGTGAAGTAGATCGTTAGGCCGATCGCCAGCCATGCGAAAAATCGCAGCCAGGTCAGGATGGGCAATCCAGACATCAGCAGCACACAGAACAATACGCTGAGGACAGGAGCCGCGATTCCGCCCGGGGCGCGGAATCCGCGGTGACGGCCTGGATCACGGTACCGCAAAATGATGACGCCAATCGAGACCAGTGCGAACGCGAACAGCGTACCAATGTTAGAGAGGTCAGACAAAGTTCCAATATCCAGAATCCCGGCAGGGATGCCAACGACAAATCCCGCGATCCAGGTCGCCGTTGAAGGCGTACGAAAGCGCGGATGCACACGCCCGAAGAGCTTCGGCAGCAGACCATCGCGCGACATCGAGAACCAGACGCGCGCCTGGCCGAGCTGGAACACCAGCAGCGAGGAGATCATACCCATCATCGCCCCGAATAAGACTCCCAGCTCAATCCAACGTAGTGTGTTCGAGCCAGTCCGCGCCACCAAAGCTTTCAAACTATTGGCGACGGGGGCAGCATCGTCGAGCATGCGTGTGCCATGGCACCAACCCGGTGAGCACGACAGCCACGGAGATGTAAAGCACTGTGCACACGATCAGCGTAGCGATAATGCCAATGGGCAAGTCTCGCTGCGGATTCTTGGCTTCCTCTGCTGCAGTGGAAACAGAATCAAAGCCGATATAGGTAAAGAAAATAATCGAGCCGCCGGTTAAAATGCCGGACCAGCCTTGGGGCGCGAAGGGATGCCAGTTCCCCGGATTCACAAAATGAGCTCCGGCGATCACAAACGCCAGAATGGCCGCGATCTTGAGAATCACCATCGTGTTGTTGGCGTCGGTGGATTCTCGAATTCCCCGCACCAGAACGACCGTCAGAATCATCACGATCAAAAACGCGGGTATGTCGAAGCCAAAGTGAAGTCCGGGAGCATAAAGTACATTTCCCTTGAGATCGGTCAGGCCCCCGGGCAGATATGCTGGCGAAATCCAGCGGAGCGCTGGATGCCATCCAAACCAGTCGAACGCGCCCACAAGATGCGCTGCGAAGCCGACGCTAACCGCCATGTTGCTTACGGCGTATTCGAGGATCAGGTCCCATCCGATGATCCAGGCGATCAACTCGCCCATGGTCGCGTAAGTGTAGGTATACGCACTGCCGGCGATAGGGATCATCGAAGCCAGTTCGGCGTAACACAGTGCCGTGAAGCCGCAGACAATTGCAACCAGCATTAGTGACAGCGCCAACGCCGGTCCCGCGCCCGGCCTGCCCTGTGTGGCATGGTGCCGGATCATGTAATCGAGCAGCGGGGCGTTCAGGATGGATGAAGTATCGAACTTTTGCCCGGCGATCGCGGTTCCAATGACTGTAAAAATACCGGAACCAATCACCGCACCAATCCCGAGCGCAGTCAGCGAAACGGGACCCAGCGTTTTTTTCAGCTTGCGCTCGGGTTCTTCTGAATCCGAAATCAGCTTGTCAATCGACTTGCAGCAGAAAAGCTGGTTGTCGGAAGTTCGGATGACTGGGGCGGGTTCCGTGCTCGGTTGTGACAAGCGGTTTGGAATCTCCTGAATTGCAGCCGTCAGATCATAGCACTCGGCATTCAGCCAGCGAGAGTTCCTCCTGCTCAAAGAAACGACGCTGGCTGAATGCAAGTGCCTGGACCATGTGGGGCCAGCCGCCCAAGCTTGCCCGGAGCGAAGACGAAGGCGCTGTCCGCCGAGCGCAGCTCGGCTTAGCCCTTACCGCTTTGCCTGGCCGCGAGCCAGTTTCTTGACTTTGGGCTTCTTCGATCCACGCGCATAGTCGCGGGGCTTGAGCGGCTTCTCCGCCTTACGTTTCTTGCGAGCTGCGCGTTTCGATTTCTTGCGATCTTCTTTGCTGAGTTTTGTCGTGTTTGCCATGAATCCTTTTGAATTGTGAGATTGAGTGCTTGGGTCACTGCGTGATTGAAGGACAATCGCTCAATCACCCAGTCGCCCAATGACTCAATTCCTTCAGGCCCGCTCCAACTGGGCGTACTTCTCCACCAGCTTCTTTAATCCGAAGCGAGGAAATTGTACCGTAATCTTGGCTTCTTCGCCTTCTCCCTCGCGCTGATAGACCGTGCCTTCGCCGTATTTAGGATGGCGAACTCGCTGCCCGGGGCGGAATCCACGCTTGCCAGTCGGCTCTTCCACTGCTGGTTTGGGGACGCTAAATTTCTTGCCGCGGCTGGCAAAAAACTCCGCAATGTTCTCAATGGAGTTGTAAGGCCGAGCCGGCGCCGTGGGCTTTTGCCGCGTCTGCGCCCCGACGGTCTCGCGTCCGTTCCAGACAGCGCTTTGGTCTTCATCTTCGTAGGAATAATGCGAGCTCTCGGCAGCTTCGGGACTCCGCCCCGAACGGCCGGGGGCGGCCATCCCCACGCGGTTCGTTCCCGCTCGAGCGCTCTTAGTTCCCAGCTCCTCGATCAGCGGCGCCGGGACTTCTTCCAAAAAGCGCGACGGAACACTCGCCTCGGGCAAGTCAGTTCCGTATCTCCTGCGATAAACCGCGCGCGTCAGGATGAGTTGATCCATGGCGCGAGTCATCCCGACATAGCAAAGCCGCCGCTCCTCTTCAATGTCTTCGGGGACCAGCATGGTGCGCGAATGCGGAAACAGTCCTTCTTCCAAGCCGCTGAGAAAGATCAAGGGGAACTCCAGGCCCTTGGCGGCGTGCAGGCTCATCAGCGTGATCTGGGCACGCGCGTCGTAGTCGTCGGCGTCGGCGACCAGAGCAGCATGGTCCAGAAACTGGTCAAGAGTTTCGGCGCGGTCGCGCGAGTCCATGGCGGCGTTCACCAATTCGCGCAAGTTTTCAATGCGAGAGAAAGCTTCCGGCGTGTCCTCGTCTTCGAGCAATTTGATGTAACCCGTGCGGTCGATCAGGAATTTCAGAACATCCGCCGTACTGACCGTAGGTGCGGGAAAGGAATCGGCGGGTGCCCCAATCTCCGGTTCCGGCGGCCGCTGATCGCCAGCCGCGTTAGCGCCCTCTCCCGTCGCCCCGGCGTCCCGCCGGCTGTCGTGGGGGGCCTGCCATGAGCTTGCCGAAGGACTCCCAGCCTCCGCGGCCAAATCCATTTCGGGAGTCACGATTTCCGCATCCGCAGCCCCAAAGTCAAACGAGAAGTTTCCAAATTCGTTCGGATCGAAAGCCGTCGCGTCCTCGGCTTGTGCGTCGTTGGAGTCCGCTGATTCTGTAACGCCGCCAGCATTCGCGCGCGAGGGCGCCTGCTCCACATCGCCCTCTAACCGCTCCGCAAAGGTCCCTCCCAGCATGGCGCGCCCATCTTCGATCAGCTGGCGAAAACTCTGCAGCGACGCTAACGCCCGCGCCGGCAAGAGTTGTCGCCGAATCGCTTCACCGACCGCGCCCCACAGCGACAATCCCGTCTCCAGCGCCAGCTTTTCCAGAATGTCGATCGTTCCCTTGCCAATACCGCGGGTCGGCGTGTTAATCACGCGCAGCAGCGAAATCGAGTCATCCGGATTATGAATGACTTTCAGGTACGAAATCATGTCCTTGATCTCAGACCGCTCATAAAACGAAAATCCGCCGACCACGTGATACTTCAAACCGTACCGCCGCATCGCCTCTTCAAACAATCGTGACTGCGAGTTGGTGCGGTAGAGCACCGCGGCGCGCGGAGTCTCCCCTCGTTCGCCCGCTTCGCGGATATAGCGTGCAATCCAGTCGGCCGCGAACAGCGCCTCGTTCTCGCCGTCCGGCGCTTCGTAGTATCCGATTTTTGTTCCGCCCTGCCGCGAGGTCCAAAGGTTCTTGCCTTTGCGGCGCACATTGTTCGCTACCACCGACGACGCCGCCTGCAGGATATTTTGCGTCGAGCGGTAATTCTGTTCGAGGCGGATGATCTTGGCCTCGGGAAAATCCTGTTCAAATTCGAGAATGTTGCGAATGTCCGCTCCCCGCCACGAATAGATCGACTGGTCTTCGTCGCCCACCGCGCAAACATTGTGGCGTTCCCCCGCGAGCATGCGCATCAGTTCGTATTGCGGGCGGTTCGTGTCCTGGTACTCGTCGATCAGCAGATACTGGAAGCGGCGGTTGTAGTAATCACGTACCGTCGCCGACGATTTCAGCAGGCGCACCGCCTCGAGCAATAGATCGTCGAAGTCGAGCGCGTTCGCCTTGCGCAGTTCCTTGCGATACTCCTCGTACAGATGCGCAATCTTCTCCGTCTTGGGATCGCCCGATTGCAGGTAAAGTTCCTGCGGATCGAGCATGTGATTTTTCGCCCACGAGATGCGGCTCAAAACAGTTCGCGGCGTGAGTTGTTTGTCGTCGAGTCCCAGCCGCCTCATCACGCCTTTGACCACGGCTTGCTGGTCGCTCTCGTCGTAGATGACAAAATTTTTCGTGTGCCCGATCGGCGGCTGCCCCGGCGTAGCCGAAGGAATCCGCATGGCTTCAATGTCGCGCCGCAACATGCGCACGCAGAATGAATGGAAGGTCGAAATTACAGGTTTGGCAATGCTCAGTCCGCCGACAAGTTTTTCGACACGCTCGCCCATTTCCGCAGCCGCCTTGTTGGTGAACGTCATCGCCAGAATCGACTCCGGCATCACCCCTTTGTGCTCGATCAAATAGGCGATACGAAACGTGATGGCGCGCGTCTTCCCACTGCCGGCGCCGGCCAGGATCAACACCGGGCCCTCGGTAGTTTCGACAGCTTCACGCTGTTGCGGATTGAGTTGGTCAAGAAAAGACAATGCGGAAGTGGCTCCAGGCTCGCTCTCTTGATTTTACAAGGCTTCCGCGAAGCACGCGATTACGTTCGCCCCATTCCAACTTCAGATTCCCGAAAAGCAGCTCCAACCGCCGTTCGGCGGGATGTGGCAGCAATTAATTTTGCCCGCAAGCCCAGGTATGCAGACCGTTCTTCCCGCGTAATGAGACGGACAATGCGTTAAACGGCCTCTAGTTTCGCAAACGAAGCGAAACACCGGCACGCTGTTTCCCGGACGTGGGATGCGACTGTCCGCCGTCGGAGGAACCTATGAATCGAAGAATTGTCTTGGCCTTCACAGTGATGCTGACGATGGCTGGGTTAGTTGGAGATCAGCAGAATGCGCGAGCGGGCGAAGTCAGCCCCGCGTCCGGCTACAAAGTGCTGGAGCCAATCGCGCATGGCAATCTAACCGTGTTTCCCGTGGTCGCCGCAAAAAGCTATCCCACCGGCGAATTCCTGACCCTCGACGAAGGTCTGCGCTCCGGAGAAGTCGTGGTCACCGAAGCCGGCAACGTGCAAGGCTTGATCCGCCGGCATCAAGCTCCAGCCATCCGCCACGACGGCGCGCAAGTAAACCGGTTAGTGCTGGTAAACAATTCCAAGCGCCCGTTGCTGTTACTCGCTGGTGAGATCGTCTCCGGGGGCAAGCAGGATCGCGTGATCGGCAAAGACCGCATCGTTCTCCCCGAAAGTGACCCCATCGATCTGAGCGTCTTCTGCGTCGAGCCCGGGCGCTGGGTCGCGAGCAGCGATAAATTCGGAGCCTCAGAAGCCGTATACGGCGGCGCTGCAACAGGCGCAGCAAATAGCCCCCCGCCCATGGCCATCATGGCGCAGCCCTCCGTGCGCGCCAAAGCCATGGGCGACAAGAACCAGCAGGAAGTCTGGGACGCCGTAAACGCGCAAAAAGAACAGGTCACGGTCGAAGTATCCGCCACGGCGCCCGCTGTGGCGACCGAGATGGCGCAAGTCAGTTCCTACGCCAAAGTGAACGAGAACCAGGAAGTCAAGAAGCGCGTCGACGCAATCGCCAAGCCGATTGAGCAGAACTATCAAAGCTTGATTCGCCAACTCCACGACCGCAACGCTGTGGGAGTGGTCGTAGCGGTGAACGGCCGCATCATCTGGGCCGATATTTTTGCCAGCACCGATCTGCTGGAAAAATACTGGCCGAAACTGGTGCGCTCCTACGCCTCGGAGGCCGTCGTTACCCGTGCCAAAGAAGTTGAAGTCACGGCCAGTCGTGCCCAGGCTTTCCTGGCCGACATGGAAGGTCGCCGCGAGACGATCGAGAGCGAACCCGGAATTTACCGCCATACGGAAATCACCGGCGACGGATTCAGGGCATTCTCCCTTACCTCGCTTTTGCCGAAGACAGGATTCGACGTGCACGTGGCAAAAATGGCGGAGTAGTAAAGAGGTGCGATCGGTGGTCAGTGGTGTGTTCAGTGGTCAGGAGTGTGATCTGTGGTCAGTGATTCGCTCTCACGAATTAGCCACAGTCACTGGCGGGCGAGCTCTTCGGAAAGGCTTTGCCGTTCTCGGCGCTCTCTGCGGATGTCCTCCGCGAACTCAGCGGTGAAAAGCTCTCTACCGTAGAGAACGCTGAGAAAATCCGCAGAGTTCGCGAAGAGAAAACCATCAATGCGCAGGAGTCGCCAGTACGTTCAGAATTTCTCGCGCAAGTCCGCTCGAATCGGCGCCTTCCATGTTGGTCAGTACGACGACTCCGGCGCGAAGCGTAGGCGCGATCAGAAATTGTGTACTGCAGCCCTGCTGGCCTCCTGCGTGACCGGCGACCGCGATGCCGTCCTCGGTCCCAGTCGCCCAGCCGAGCGCGTACTCGTCTTTGGATCCGTCCGCAGGCTTCAGCGGTGTCCACATCAAATCGCGCGTGGCCCGGTGCATCAGCTTGTCGTTCAGAATCGCAACTTCGAACCGCGCCATATCCTTAGCCGACGATATCCATCCGCCGCCCGGAATCTTGTAGCTCGAATCGAGGAAGTCCGCATTCTGCACCACGCCCGCCTCAGTCTTCCGATAGAAGCGTGTGCGATAAGGAATGATCGCAAATCGATTGTCCGCTTGCGTGGCCTCCATTCCAGCCGGAACGAAAACGTTCTGCTTCACGAACTCCACATACTTCTCCGCCGCCGCTCCTTCAATCACGCAGCCCACGAGCGTGTAACCCTGAGTCGAATAATGAAATTGCTTTCCAGGCTCCGACACCAGCGCATCATTCTTAAAAAAATCGAGCCCAGACTGAATCGTATCCTCGAAATGCTTCGTGTTCCCCCCTTCGGGATCGTCCTGCGAATCACTTTTGTAATGCCGGATTCCGCCCAGATGCCCCATCACCTGGCGCGTCGAAATCGGCCATGGCTTTTGCGGAAAGGCCGGGCAATATTTCTGGACGGGCGCATCAAGGTCGAGTTTGCCCCGCTCGACCAGTTCCATCGCGGCCGTAGCCGTGAGCGACTTGGAAATCGAGCCCAGCCGGAACAAAGTATGCTCGCTGGCCGGAACGTTGTTCTCCATATCGGCCAACCCGAAGCCCCCGCCCCACTCATACTCACCGTTTTCCACGACTGCCACCGACAAGCCGGGAACGTGCGACTCAGCCATAAACGAAGAGATGGCTGCCTCGATCTTCGTCCGCTTTTCCGGGGAGAGTCTCGGTTCCTGGGCTTGAGAACTGGCGGCGAGAAAAGCGCAGTAAACGACGGCTATTACAAATACCGTCAGCTTATTTTGACGAAAGTGTTCACGCAAGATCATGGGTACCATCCAACAAGTTTTTAATTGTAGGGCAGCAGGTCCACGTTAAAGAAAGGGATTGTCATCTTGAGCGCAGCGAAAGACCTCTGCACCCCCCGGCAAGTGCCGCCGTCCTTCGCGCAGGATGGTTACTGCGTGACCGTCGCCTGGTAGCTCACCGCCTCCCAGTGCCCCGTGTGCCGCACCCAAACGCGGGTATAGCGATAAGGTCCGCTGAAGTCCTCGCCAAGCTGATGACCTTTCACGTCCGCGCGAGCCGTAACCACGGCCGTGTCGCCGTAGACTCGCACCACCATGTCGCTGACGTCGATGGTGTCGTACCGGAGCTGTCCGTTCTTGCGCGCCGAAACCGTATCCTGCTTGGTGGTGACTTGACCGAGCGGCGTTATGGCCACGTAGTCCTCGGCCAGCGTACGCTTCGAGAATTCGGCATCGCGGTGAATGCTGGCGTCCCGCGCCTGCCGTTCCATGTCCACAATTTCGCGGACCGTCACTTGGTCCGCCGAATCAATCGATGGCCGGGAACGCACAGCTACGTGCTGCGCCGAAAACAATGGCAGCGCCAGCAGAAGCCCGAACCATAACACTCCAAACTTGTTGATCACCATGAGACCTCCGCAGTTTGCGAGGGGACAGAGATCCGCCTGACCGAGCTACGCAACTTTGGATGCCGCAGTTCCGTGGAAAAAGCACCCGCTGCGAGATTTGTGCCGATTTTGTTAACGTGCCGAGATTCCCGAGTTACTCTCGACACTTTCCCCAACTATGCAGACTATTCAGCCGCCTATTTCGTTTGCATTTTCGTGACGGTGGCCGAACACCTGATCTGTAAATATCGAATGAAATCTTCCCCCAACTTTTGGGATTCCAAGCGCTGACCTGACACCTCTTACTGCAACTTCTCTTCCACGAGCCGGCTCGTCCAAATCCTTGACAGGATGGATACGAACGCTTCTCGGCTCAATCTTCGCTGTTCACTCTGGAACTGAATTGTCCGAAATCGGACAGCGAACTCTCCACCAACTTACCCCACAGTTCCCGAGCCCACCGCATACGAAGACGCTCGTCATCTAGTAGAATCAAGCCTCATCCGAAGCATGGCTGACATCCGTCGTGGTCTCATCATCGTGAACACGGGCCCGGGCAAAGGCAAAACCACCGCCGCCATGGGAACCGCCCTGCGCGCGGTCGGCCAAGGAATGAAAGTACTGATGCTGCAGTTTCTGAAAGGCTCATGGCATTACGGCGAACTCGACGCCGTGCAGGCCTTCGGCGACAAATTCGTCATGAAGCAGATGGGCCGCGGCTTCGTGAAGGTCGGGACGGAGAAGCCCGATCCCGAAGATGTCCGCATGGTCGAAGACGCCTGGTCCGAAGCCGATCAGCGCCATTCAGTCCGGGCAGTGGGATCTGGTCGTTCTCGACGAGATCAACTACGCCATCAGCTACGGCATGCTCGATCCGGCCAAGGTGGTCGAAAGCCTGAAAAAGAAACCGGAAATGGTGCACGTCATCTTGACGGGCAGGAACGCGCACCCCACAATTGTCGAGGCCGCCGACACCGTCACCGAAATGCGCCAGGTAAAGCACGCCTACGAAAAGGGAGTCATGGCGCAGAGAGGAATCGAATACTGATTGAGTGATTGGGCGATTAAGTGATTGGGCGATTGAGAACCGCAAAATTAGGCTTTTCAATCACTCAATGACTAAATCACTCAATCGACTGAATTCTTTTTATGGCTTGGTTTAAACGCGAATCCGGCGAACTCGACACTTCGGGCGAGAAAAAAGTCCGCACCGAGGGCTTGTGGGTGAAGTGCGAAGGCTGCCGCCAGATCATCTGGAAAAAAGATCTGGAAGAGAACATGAACGTCTGCCCGAAGTGCGACAAGCACTTTCGCATCGACGCTCGCACCCGGCTCTCCCAGTTGCTCGACGACAATCAATACGAGAGTTTTGACGGAAACCTGTCCTCCACCGACCCGCTCAAATTCGTCGACTTGAAACCGTATTCCTCGCGACTCAGACAGGCACAAAAAGACACCGGCCTGAAAGACGCCATCATTAACGCGCAGGGAAAGCTGCTGGGACGGCCCGTGGTGGTGAGCGCCATGGAATATTCCTTCATCGGCGGAAGCATGGGCGCGGTCGTTGGGGAAGCCATCACCCGCGCAGTCGAGCGCTCTGCCGATACCCGCACGCCTCTGATCATCGTCTCCGCTTCAGGCGGCGCTCGCATGATGGAGGGCCTCATCAGCCTCATGCAGTTGGCCAAAGTTTCATCCGCGCTCGCCAAGCTCGACAAGGCCAAAGTACCGTTCATCTCCCTCTTAACCGATCCCACGACCGGCGGCGTCACCGCATCGTTTGCCATGCTCGGCGATTTGAATATTGCCGAACCCGGCGCCCTGATCGGATTCGCCGGCCCGCGCGTGATCGAACAAACCATCCGCCAGAAACTGCCGCCAGGCTTCCAGCGCAGCGAGTTCCTGCTCGAACACGGCATGCTAGACGCAGTGGTGTCCCGCAAGCAATTGAAACCCTACATAGCAAGGGCGCTGGATTTCATGGCGGCGTAGAGGAGCTGTCAGCTATCAGCCGTCAGCTTTCAGCTAAATCAGTGCGCATTTCTGGACGAGCCGATATCTCGCTCTTTCCACAAAAGCGGAGTTCTTCCGAATGTCTCCCGACGTTTTCCTTCGTTCCCGAGGCTGATAATCTGAGTGTTCAAGCTGAAAGCCGAGAGCTGATAGCTGAAAGCTTTTCCCATGTCCTACGAAACCGCAGTCGCGAGCATGTTCGCGCTTGGCCACGAGTTGGCCCATACGCCGTCGAACAAGTTCGATCTGGCGCACATGCGCGTTCTGCTGAGCGCCATGAATCATCCCGAGCGCGACTTTCCTGCCGTGCTGATTGCTGGCACCAACGGCAAAGGCTCGACGGCGGCGACGCTGGCCTCCATTCTGCAAGCCTCCGGGTTTGAAGACTGCCCTCTACACGTCGCCCCACTTGATGCGCATCAACGAACGCATCCGCGTGAATGGCCAAGAAATCAGCGACGAAGATTTTGCCCGCCTGCACGGCGAAGTCGATCTCATAGCCGAGCGACTGGTTGCGCGCCGCGATTTGCCCTGGCATCCCAGCTTCTTTGAAATGATGACGGCCATCGCCTTCGCCCACTTCGCGCGCGAGAAGGTCGAAATCGCCGTCCTCGAAGTAGGCATGGGCGGGCGGCTCGATGCCACCAATGTGGTCGAACCCCTGGTCAGCGTGATCGCCGACATCTCGCTCGACCATCAAAAATTTCTCGGCAATACCGTCACAGAAATCGCGCGGGAAAAGGTTGGAATCATCCGCCCCGGCGGCGTGGTCGTCACTTTGCCGCAACTGCCCGAAGCCAACGACGTCATCGGCAACACGATTCTCGATCTCGGCGCCAATGGAGTCAACGCCGTGCAGTATGTGCCACCGGTCTCTCCCGGCAGTAGCGAGTACCGAGTACCGAGTACGCAGAACGAGCTAAGCGTTGAAAACCGCGCCGCCACTCACTCACGTTATCCCCTCCATGTAATGGGCCAGCAGATTCTCGTCGAATCGCCCCTAGCCGGTCGGCACCAACTGCGCAACGTAGCCTTGGCCATCGCGACCGCCGAGGAGTTAGCCAAGGCCGGCCTTCGCGGGATCACTCCCGAATCAATTGAACGCGGGATTCGCCAGACACGCTGGCCCGGCCGCTTCCAAGTCATTCCGGCCAGGGACGGATGGCCCGAGATTGTGCTGGATGTGGCGCACAATCCGGCGGGCGCCTGGGCCCTCCGCTCCGCCCTTTCGGAGCGCTACGACAACCGTCCACTGATTTTTGTTTTCGCAGCCATGCGCGACAAGGCAATCTCGGAGATGACAGAGATCTTATTCCCTCTGGCCGAGAGGGTGATTGCAACTCGGCCGGAGAATCCGAGGGCGGCCTCGCCAGAAGAGATCCAGCAGGCCGGCAACCGCACTGGCGCCGAGATTGAAACGGTCTCGAATGTTGGAAAAGCTCTCGAGCGGGCTCGCACCCTCTCGGGACCGCAAGCAGTCATGGTGGTGACGGGTTCAATCTATCTGGCCGGCGAAGCCATGCGGCTTTTTGGAGTCGCAACTTGAGAGCTCGTATGTACGCTTATGTACGCTTCGGTAGGACAAATGTTCCTTCAGGAACTCTGTGGAAATGTTTGAACCTCCGCATCAGCCGGCGGTCGCGCCCGTCAGCGAAGCCAAACGACGGCCGTGCCTGCGCACCCACTTTCGCCTAGAATGGAAGTGTGCCTGAAGTGAATTCATCGCTTGACCAGGTGGAGAGGGGCGAGCCCGAGAACGGCGCTGCTGCGCCCATTTCGCTTGCGGCTTCGCGGTTTAACCCCCACCCCATCCCGGGCAAAAAATACGGCTGGCTCAGCCGGCTGCGCTCCTATTTCTTCTACGATCCTCTGATCTGGCTTTACACGCTGGTCATGGGACTGCTGGCTCTCCCCGGCGGAATGTTCGACTCCACCGGCGAGCGGCTGCACTGGTTCTCCACTACGTGGTCCCGGCTGATCATGGCAACGATCTTCTCGCCCGTGAAAGTTACCGGCCTCGATCAGATCGACACCACCAAGCCCCACGTCTACGCCGTCAATCACGGATCGGCGCTCGACATCCCCATGCTCTACGCCAATCTGCCCTTTCAGTTTCGCATCGCCTTCAAAAAAGAATTGCTGGCCTATCCCGTGGTCGGCTGGCAGTTGAAGCGCTCCGGCCAAGTCTGCATCGACCAGCAGAATCCGTCTCATTCAGTCAGCAGTATTCGGAAGGCGCTGAAAGGCCTGAAGGCGGGATTGCCCCTGGTGATTTTCCCCGAAGGCGGCCGCACCCCCGACGGCGAAATCAAGCCCTTCCTGCAAGGAGCATTTTTTCTCGCCATCAAAGCCCAGGTGGATATCGTCCCCGTAGCCCTGGTGGGAACCTACGAACTGCTCCCCATGAACACCTATCACATCAAAAGCCGTCCGCTGGAAATGCGCGTGGGCGAGCCCATCTCGACGATCGGATTGAAAGGCCACGATCTGGCCAAAGTCTCCGCTCAAGTGCAGAAAGCAGTTGAGGACCTTTATTACCGCTGATATAGAGTTCTGGCCTTGATCTCCTGCCTAGTCCTTCCACGCGCCTAGCATCCGCCGCACATCCACCAACTGCGCCACGTGATACGCGTTGTGATCCGCCACCAGCAAGGCCTCCCGCAAGATCGTCTGCCCCTCGCCCCACGGAATCCGCGCAAACAAATCCGTCTTCGGATCCGCCACCAACTCCTGCAGCGCCTTCGATCGCTGCGAAACTGCTGCACACTTTTATTCCACGCCGTGGCATTCGGCGGCGCTGCCGTCTTCGGCCAATATCCCTCAGGCCATTTCGGCGAAACATGCTTCTCATTGCGGCTGAACTCCAGGATGTCCCACTGCGCCAGCCGCAAATGCTCCAGCAACATCCACGGAGAATGCGGGAACTTCGCCGGCTTCTTGCCACGCAGCTTCACCGGCAGGCCTTTGATAACATCTTCAAACTTGGCATGCGCTCCTCCACCCGCAAGGAGCTCGTCCAGATGTTTGCGCAACACTTGCTCGTGATCTTTGGTCATCCGTTCCTCCCCACCCAATTCCAGTTTACGTGAGCTGTATTGAGAAGGTTAGGATCGTGCAACAAAGTGGCTCGCGCGCAAGCGGCCGTGTGAAAGAGAGGCCTTGTGGAAGAGCAGTTTTGTGGAAGAGCGGCCCTTCAGGGCCGCGTTAAACGTGGAATGATGGGCGGGCTTTAGCCCCCGTGGGATTGCGGCTACTTATTCTGCGCGGTCGCCGTCTGCGCCGGCATCTCGTCGCTTCCGATCGCATCCCCCGACAGCACTAACTCCACGCGCCGGTTCTGCTGCCGCCCCTCGGGAGTATCGTTCGACGCAATCGGCTCGCTTTTCCCGAAGCCGCGCGCTTCAATCGTATTGGCAGGAATCCCCTGCTGCACAAAATAATCGCGCACCGACTGCGCGCGGTGCTCCGACAGTTCCTGGTTGTAATCGTCGCCACCAACGCTGTCTGTATGTCCCTCGATCGCGACATGCAAGCTTGGATAGGCGAGTACGATTCCCGACACCTTAGCCAGCCGTTCGCGCGCTCCGGGCAGCAATTCAAAACTTCCGCTGCGGAACAGCACGTCCGACATGTTCGCGACCAGCCCGCGTGCCGAATCCCGTGTCGCCAGAATCGAATTTAATTGCTGCAACAACCGCGCCCGCAACTCCTGCTTTTCTTTCTCCGCTTGCTGCCGCAGGCTGTCCGATTGCGCCGCCGCTGCGCGAGCCTTATCAGTTTCCGCGGACAATACCTGCTGCTGCGCCACCGCTTCAGCCTTCGCCTTCTCGGCCGCTTCGCGCTGCAGTGCTGCTTCCTTCGCCGCCGCCACCGCTTCCGCCTTCATGCGCTCGGCTTCGGCCTTGGCCTGTTCCGCTTGCGCACGCGCTTGTTCAGCCTGCACGCGAGCCTGCTCCGCCTGTGCTCGAGCCGCCTCTGCCTCAGCACGCCGCTTGGCTTCAGCTTCTGCATCGGCCCGCGCTTTCGCTTCCCGAGCCGCTGCGGCAGCCTGCGCTTCGTCTTCCGCCTTTTGCTTCACCGCCATCAACCGCGCTTCTTCCGCAGTCTCCGTCGCTTCCTTCGCGGCTACTCCCACCGTTTCTTTCTTCTGCTTCTGCCGGTACAGGTCCTCGGCATGCATCAACTGCTGTTTGGCTTTCGGCAGAATGGTGCTCGCATACTTGTCGCCCGCCGCGATCATCGCAATGCGCACCGCATTCCGCGCCTCAAACAGTTCCAGGGGCGTCTTGGGATCGATTCCGAAAATCGCATCCTGTATATGCGTGTTGGTCGACGAATACGTTCCCCGCGTCACCAGTTCATACTTCGCGCCGATATTCTCGCCGCCGCCACTCACCGAAGCGCTTTCCATCACCACCATGTTCCCCGGCTGCGTCACTGCGAAATACGGCTCCGCCGTCACGATCATTCCAAAAGTCTGCAAATCGGTATATGCCTTCAGGTGCGCATTCCCGCTGTGATCTAGCGTCAACTCGCCAAGATTGACCGGACGCCCTTCGGGCGAAACTGCCCATGCCACGTAGGTAAGAAATTCGAGTCCGAACTTGGTGGCGTCTTCCAGCCCCTGAAATTTCGCGTCGATCTCGAAATTCGTTTTCTTGCCTTCCACCTTCGCCTCGCCCGAGGCGCGCTGCAGCAGATCGGTTCCCTGAAAATCAACCTTGGTCGTCCCGCCCTGCAGCCGGTAATGCACTGCCTTGGTGGTTCGCGAGACCGTGCTCGCGCTAGCCGGAGCGGCCGCGGAACTGGCACTCGCCACGGACGTATTTGGCGCTTGCGCAAACGCCAACGTCGATACGCAGAAAACAGCCACGGCCAGAGAAAGGTTTTTCACGGGGTTCTCGATCTGGGGGAGATAAGAACGATTTAATGTTCCTGCTAATTTTCGTTGATCTGCCCGGCATGCAAAGAACAAGAAGGGATAGACCTTTAGTAATCCCTTTCGTGATTAAACGATAAGGGTGTTCCTCTGTGACCTCAGTGCCCTCTGTGGTTGAGCGTTTGGCTAGCCGCTCAAGGCACAAACGCCATAGCTCCCTTAGCCCCCACCATCAGCGCCCCACCTTCCGGATACGCACCGACCGCATTGAACCGAAGCCCCCGGCCGCCAATGCGCCGAGGATTGTTCGGCGGCCGCAGATCGAATATGAAATCCTCACCCACGATAAACAAGCGCTCTGGAGCAATCGGTTTCACACGCACTTTCTTTTCCGCGTCGGCCGAAGCAGCCTGATTCACCCGTCGGTCATAAGCTACGGCGGAAAAATAAGCCAGCGGATGCACCGGCGAAAGCGTCCAGCTCTTGCCGCCGTCTTCCGTAAATGCCAGGTTCGGCCCGTCCTGTTTAGGCCGCTTGTAGTCCCCGCCAGCAATCACTCCATGATGCGCGTCGCGAAAGGCTATCGAAAAAATTCCCATCGAGTCCGCACCGTGCACCATGGGAGTTTCGTAAACCTGCCAACTCTCCCCGCGATCGGCCGAGTGAAACACACGCGCCACCTTGCCCCCAGTGGCGAACCAGACATTGGAATCGGAAGCCGACGGCAGAATCGCCACACTCGTATTCGACGCCGCGAATGCCCCTTCGCCTTCCATCGCATCGGGCATTTGCGCCGCCGGAACCGCCCGCCAGTTCTGGCCGTCATCCGTCCGCAAAACTTCGAACTTCAATTTTCCCGACTCGTCCGCAATGGGATCGCCCACTACCACTCCATGCTTCGAATCCCAGAACGCCATCGCATCAAAAAAGCCCTTGGGATTCGTATTCTTGAACTGAAGATCCCAGTGCTCTCCGCCATCGACCGTGTGATAAATCCGCGACTGCTCGCCCGGCCCCGCCGACATCAGAAATGCTTCCTCGCCCGAAAACGCCACCACCGCCCGAAAATCCAGCGCGACCGCATCCGGCACCTGCCCCGGAGTCCATGTGCGCCCGCCGTCAATCGTCCGCAGGTACGTCCCATGCGTGCCGCTCGCCCACGCCACCTGCCGCGACACCGCGCTCACCCCGCGCAAGTTTTCCGTTGTGTGCGAAAACTGCACCCGCGGTCCAGTTTGGCCCCACGCGGAAGCCATCAAAAGCATCAGCAGCAAATAACGCATGAGAAAATTGTCGCAGAAATCTCTTTCCACGGTGAGAGAGACGCCGCTCGAAGGCCCTTGCGCCGAGACCGACCCAAATCTACAATTCTGGAAGCGCTTTTCCGGGGTCCTTGGAATCCGAGGCCCGATTACAACCAATATCCGTTCCGCGAACTCATAGTCCTAAGCAGGCTTTCTGCGCTCCAGGGTTTGCGGTCTCTATCATTGCCAGCGGTTCGTGCTGCCGGATTCCCACGTCGCTTCGTCAGTTACGAACATAGAATCAGTTGCGAACATAGAAATTGATTTTTCACCGAGGACTCTCTATGCGCCGAGTTTGTTTGAGGCGGGCAGGATGTGCAGCCAGCGTGTTGCTTATGGCCGCCGGCTTGAGTTCAGCCCAGACCCTGAAGCTTCGGCCCCCGACCGGACAAGAAGTTCAGCCAGTAAAGCCCGACGAACAGCAGAACCCCGCTCCCCTCGTCGAAGCCGCTCCCGTCACCGTGCCCATGAGCGTCCCTTCCGGCACTCCCATCAAAGTCGCGCTCGATTCGGAAGTTCGTATCCGCCAGGTCGGCCAGCCCATCCACGGCAAGACCACCGATCCCGTCTACGCCTTCGATAAGTTGCTCATCCCCGTCGGTACTTCGGTCAACGGAAGAGTTTCAGCCATCGATCCCATTCCCAAAAAGATTCGAACGCTACAAGCCATGGACGCAAACTTTTCCCCGGTTCGCGCCGTCCACGTTCAGTTCGATGAACTCGTACTGCCCGATGGCCGTCGCATTCCCATGCAAACCGTCGCGTCTCCGGCGCCCGACGGCGTTCTGCGGTTTGTCCCGGCCAATGAGAAAGCCAAGACCAACAAAGTTCAGGATGCCGCCGGGAAAAAAATCAGCGCCACGCGCCAGCAGATTCACCAGCAGTGGGCGAACCTGCAAAAACAGATTCACGATCCCGGAAAAATGCACAAGCTGAAACGCCTCGCTATTGCTCAGCTTCCCGTGCATCCCCAATACATCGACGTTGGCACCAGCTTCAACGCCGACCTGCAGCAGCCTCTGGACTTCGGCACCGAGTCCGTGAAACCAGAACTCCTCACCAACGTGGGCGCCCCGCCACCCTCCGGCAGTTCCGTGCACGCCCGCCTGCTGACCCCGCTCAATTCTTCGACCTCTCACAAAGGAGATTCCGTCGAAGCCCTGATAACCGAACCTCTGGTCGCCTCAGATCATTTGATTTTGCCTGAGGGCAGCGTCATTCGCGGCTCCGTGATGCAGGTGCAGCCCGCGCGCCGCCTGGCCCGCAACGGCCAGCTCCGAATTCTCTTTCACGAAGTCGCGCCGCCCAATGGCATCGAACAAAAAGTTGTGACCAGCCTGGAAGGTGTCGCGGTCGCGAAAGGCGAACACCTTAAGCTGGACGCCGAAGGCGGAGCCCAGGTGACCACGCCCCGCACCCGCTATTTGACCACCGGCATTCAGGTCATGCTGGCAGCCGCATCGGCCGCGCCTGACGGCGACCGAGGTTTGCATGGCGGAGGCGGAGGCGGCGATGTTGGCGGCAGCGCCGCCAATGGCGCTTCCGGCTTCCGCTTCGTCGGCATGATTGTCGGTCTGATCGCGCGCAGCCGCGTGCTGGCCACAGGATTCGGCGCTTACGGAGCGGCCAGCTCCATCTATTACCACTTCCTCGCGCGCGGGCGCGATGTAGTCTACCCCAAGGATATGGCGATGGTGATTGGACTGGGCGCGCGCGAGTCCAAGCCGAACGCAGCACCCGCTCCGAAGCATTCAGCCGACCAGGCCGCGGTCAAAGACACTCCCACAGGACAATACTGATTAGAAGGGTTGCCTGCGGACTTCTAAACGGTCTTTACTTCGCCGTGAAGTCCGCGAACGAAGCAGTCTTGCCCATATAAATTCGTAACGTGCAGCGCATGCCCACATGCGCAAACGCAACTTCCAGCGCCTGCGACGGCTCGTCCACTTGCGCCGTTTCCATCGGCCCGCGCGCAATATCGGATTTCTGATCGTAGGCCGCTCCCGGGGTCACATTCTTATTCACCACCAGCGTCCAATGATCTTTCGCCGGGATCACATAGACCGAATACGCTCCAATCGGTATCGTCGAGCTCGACAGCGAAAGCTGCGCCTCGGTGAACAGCGTCATGGGTGAGCCACCGGGTGCCCAAGTCTTGCCGTTCACCGGCCTCTCCCGTTTCGCGTCGACCGCGTTATAGCGCACATAGACCTGCCGCCCGTCTTCCAGATTGCAGGTAGTCGTGGAGGTGGGAGCTCCGCCAGATTGCGCGCATAGCCAAGGTGTCCATAGGAACGATAGAAGAACAGCTCTCCAGATGTGGGTCGCCGGCATGGGTGGGGAAAGCCTCCGCGCCAGAAGTGTAGCGCACGACACCATATCGCGGGAAAAATTTACAAAAATGACATTCCGGCGCCTTCTCCACCTCCCGTTCGTCGTGCAACTTCGGTGACGTTTCCCCCGGCTCCCGCTGTTGCTACCTTGGCTTCCAGGTACGGGTGCGTCAGGTACCGAGCGCGACACAAATTCGAGGGGCAATCAATGGCGAAGTCAAAGTTGAGAATTCTTTATAGCGAAGGGGATGAAGATGTTTTGAAGGAGCAGGCAGCAGCCATGGAAAAAGCCGGCCACACCGTTCATCCGGCTCTGGGCCGCAAGGCGGTCGACGAAGCGATTCGCAAAAGCTCGTTCGATCTCGTCGTTCTGGGCGCAACTCTCACCCGCAACGATCGTCACCATTTGCCCTACATGGTCAAGAAGGTCAGCACCGAAACCAAGGTGCTCGTCATGCACGCCGACGGCAGCCGCCATCACTATGTCGATGTCTGCACCGATACCGGATCGAGCCTGGAATCGGTGCTCAACCGCATCGAAGCCATGAATCTCCCCGGCTCCATGCAGACCGCAGCCGCAGCAGCCGGCCGCTAATTCGGATAACGAGGAAAAACGGGACCTCTGGGAAGGCCAGTCCTCAGGCCAAGTTGGCCTCGGCGCTTCTCAGCCGCTTGACTGCCCTTCGTGGAAGGGCACGGCTTTCAGAGGCTGCGGAAAAGTCCTTTTTGTGTTGTTTTGAAAGGGCGCGGCTTTTTAGCCGCGCCGTAGGGTGTGCAAAATGAATGGCGGCTTTAGCCGCTGAGGGTCGTATCAACCTCGCGAAAAGAGTTTTTCGGCGGCCACTTCAGCCGTGCCGTTCGCCGTCATGGCCTTCGAGGGCTTTAGCCCCTGAGGGCTTAGCACCCCGAAACCACAGAGCGCACGAATCCAACCAATCAATAGGTGGAGTGTTTATCCCTTTAACGCCCAAATGATCAAACGGAAATAGGAAAAATTAAGCCTGAAGTGGGAAATAAACTAAGTGTGGGAACAGCCGCCCTCAGCTGTCCGTCGAGCTCAGCTCGACTCTTGCTACTCGAAATTCGCCGAACCCACTTAGTAACAGTGGTCCACTAGAACTAAAATAAAGCCCGAATCATGGTCCGTTTGCCCCATACCCAACCCAAAGTGGAACTTCACGGCAAGGTTCGCGGCGCCGGATTCCCAGCCGCCTTATAGTCCTTGGGATACACTACCAGGCACCGCCGCATGCCCTCGCCTTCGCTCTCGGTGCGCAAATCCGCCTCCTCGCGCAACGCCAGGTGAACAATCCTTCGCTCGCGCGACGACATCGGGCTGAACTGGTACGGTGTCCCCGTTTTCCTCACTTTTTCCGCTGCCACGCTTGCCGCCGTCTTCAACTCCTGGATTCGCAGCGACCGCTGGTTCTGGCAGTCGAACGAAATCTTCTCATGCTCTCCAGAAGGCAACCGCAAAATCTCCAGTGCCAGCAGCTCCAGCGCGCGCAGTAATTCTCCACCGCGGTCCAGCAGCAGCGCCGAATCCGGTCCGGCGAAATCCACCAGAATTTCCGGCTTCTCCCAGTCCCGGTTCTCCGGCAGCGGCGGATCCACTACGATCCGGTATTTCAACCGCAGTCCGCCGTGGGTCACCACGGCCTGCAGAAATTCATTAATCTTCTTAGCGGCAGCAAGTTTGTCGGGAATAGACATGGAACTCAGCTCTCAGCTATTAGCTCTTGGCCTTTAGCTCAAAACTTAATTGGATTGAGGAACAAGTCACGCTAACGCATCACTTAACATGTTAACTGGCTCAGGTCTTTTACCTGGGCACGAAAAAGCTAAGAGCTAAAAGCTAATAGCTAAAAGCTTCACTTCTCCTTCTTCCGCGCCCGCTTCGCCAGCATCTCGCGCATTTCCCGTCCCAGCGAGGTACGGTTCATCACTGCCTGCTGCGCGATCTGGATCAAATTCGATTCCGCATAATACAGATTCAGTCCCGCCGGCAGCCTGAAGAAGATGAATCCCATCATCAGCGGCATCATCACCGTCAGCATTTTCTGCTGCGCCGGATCCACTCCCGGTTGCGGCGTCATCTTCTGCGTGACCAGCATGCTCACGACCATGAAGATCGGCAGCAAAAAGAGCGGATCGGCCGCTGACAAGTCATGGATCCATAGCCAGTGCGCGTGCCGCAAGTCCAGCGCCACCGCCAGCATTTTGTAATAAGCCCACAGAAACGGAATCTGAATCACCATGCGGCAAACAGCCGCCCGCCGGATTCACTCCTTCTTTCTTATACAGCGCGCTGATCTCCTCGTTCATCGGCGCCTTGCGCGGATCGCGCAGGCTGTACTTCTTATATCTTCTCCTGGATCGCCTTGATCTGCGGCGCCACGCGCTGCATCTTCAGCATCGACTTCATCTGCGTGATGCGCAGCGGCAGCAGCGCCAGGCTGATGATCAGCGTTTGCAGGACGATGGCCCAGCCCCAGTTCGGAATCATGTGCGCGTAAGTCCACCGCAGCCACAAAAACAGCGGCTTGGCGATGATCCCGAAAAAGCCGAAATCCACCAGCCCGTTCAAGTCGCTGTCCGCCCCAGCCACGCCCGGCACCGGAACTTTCTGCAGCACTTCGAGTTCTTTCGGCCCGACAAAAATTCGCTCCGCCGTCGGCCCGTGCACATTGCCCACGGCAGCGCCGATCGCGTCCACAGTGATCATTTCTTTGGACTCGGGCTTCTGCGGATCGCGCGCTATCGACAACGAGTTCCGCAGCGTCACCATCGTCGCCGTCAGCTGGATCGTCCGGAATAAATACCGCCGCAAAATACTGGTCCGTCGGCCCCGCCCAATGAAATGGCCCCGGAACGTTCCGCCGCCGCTGATTTTTTTTATCGCCACGCGCTCGATGTTTTTGTTGAACTGGTAATCGATCGCCCCCGCCGCCCAGAACGCCGGCGTCACCTGGTCGCCAAATCCCGCAGGCCACGCCGGCAGCGCCGCCAGCGGGCTGCCCTTATAGGTCGCACTGCGTCTCGACTTTTACGATGTAGGTGCTGTCGAAACTAAACGTCTTGCGCACCGCCAGATCCTGATCCGCATACTCGAACGTGATCGTCGCTGGCGTTGTCTGCCTGCCTTCCTGCGAAGACGCGTACAGCACCGAATTCAACTTACCGCGCAGAGTCTCGTCATACGTCCACAATGACAACGGATACCCATACTGCGCAGCCGCCGCGGCATTCACCAAGTCGAGCGGCCCATTCTGCGCGTCATTGTCAAACTTTTTCAGGATCCACGATTTCACCTGCGCCCCGCGATTCGTAAACGTGATTCGGTACAGATCGTTCTCGATCACAGTCTCAGTTTCGCTGGTCGCCTGTTTGGTCGCTCCCTTTTCGGGAGGCGCGGGCAACGCGCTTGACGCAGCCGCCGTCGAGGGTCCGGCGGACACAGGTTGAGCCTGCGCGGCTTGTTTCTGCTGCTGTGGAGTGACCGGCTGCGGAAAATATTTCTTTAATAGCGGTTGAAATGCCAGCATCACGACAAACGTCAGCAGAAAAACCAGCATCAGCCGTTTCTCGCTGCCCGGTTCGTGTTGTGGATTTTGAATGTCTGGCAAAGTTACCGTTCCCTCAGGTCGCGCCGCATAGGAGCGTTACGCTCGCTTTGAAAGGGCGCGGCTTTCATCCGCGCCATCTTGCATCAAGAAACATTCAGGCTTTAGCCTCCGAGCGAATTTCGCTCGTTTCGGAGCCCGCTTTCACCACCGGATCGTATCCTCCGTGCGCAAACGGATGGCAGCGCAACAATCTCCACAATGCTATCAATCCGCCGCGCCCCGCACCATAGCGTTCGACCGCTTCCATCGCATATTCCGAGCAGGTAGGAACGTAGCGGCACGACGGCGCAACCATCGGCGAAATCGACCACTTGTAAGCCCGCAACAATCCCAGCACGAAAAATTGCGGAAAGCGCCCCACAAGACTAACCAGCCGCGTTTTCCTTCGTGAATCTTCGTGCCCTTCGTGGTTCAAGCTTTGATTTTTCCTTTTCCCGCAAGCTTCTGCTCAATTACTACGAACGCGCGGCGAACTTCGTTCACCACTTCCACGAAATCAACCGTCAACAAAAGTTTCTTCGGATTAATCACCACATCTGCATTCGTTCCCGTAGACGGGCGCGTCAGCCGCACCGCTTCCCGCAAACGCCGTTTCATCCGGTTGCGCTGCACCGCTCCGCCGAGTGCGCGTCCCACGGTAAATCCAATGCGCAGTCCGGGATGACGGTTCGCGACACCATCGTCCGCCTCCGGCCGCGGCCAGTAGAACACCGTCATCGACGCGGAAAAATGCCGCCGCCCTTGCTTGTACACGCGCTCGAAATCGGCGTGCCGCAACAGCCGCGCGCTTCGGGGAAAGCAGCCGCGGCCGGATCGCGGCTCGACTTCTCGCTTCGATTCTCCAGGCACACTGGCAGTCACACTGACTCTAAGTTTCCAGATCGCTGCTGCCAGACGCTCGGCTCGATGGCAAAATCGCCATCGCAATAAGTCTGGCCATCTCGGATGGGACGCGGCATTTCTCCGCGCCACTGGACTATTCGCGGAAACCTGGTTTTACCGAGACCCGCTTGCGCCCCTTGGCGCGCCGGCGGGAAATTACTTTCTTGCCGCCCTGGGTCTTCATGCGCGTGCGAAATCCGTGCACCTTCGATCGCTTGCGCCGGTTGGGTTGGAATGTACGCTTGGGCAAAGTCACTCGCTCCTGATTGCTTCAACAGTCTTAGGGCAAACCGTAAGTATAAATCACTCCCCGCATTACCTCCAAACCGCTCATGTGGCCACGGCTCGTGTGGCGAAGGTCGCATTCGCCCGTCCTGCCAGCGCGAAGCGCGGCAGCCCCGACCACAGACCCATGCCAGTCCGAATCGAGAAGAATGCTAAGACATAAGTCTCGCCGAACTCCGTGATCGCGACCCGCAGCAAAGCGCGAACAAATATTTACATTTCGCCCTCGCAACAATCCCGCACTCAGCTCTCCTCCCTATTCCACGTCACTCACACACCCCGCTGCACCGCCTCCGCGGCAGTTACCATCGCGCCACTTGACAGCACTCCCGCTTCGGGTTCTGAATATTGATTCGCGAAAAATTTGCTCGCGAACTTTTCCACACAACAAAAAAATCTGTGCTACTATGCCGCACTGATTCTGCTTCAAAAAATTCTTTTTGCTTTGGGCAGCCGCGCTTGGTCACTCAGGCGCTTTCCGCAGTAAAATTAGTCGTTCCAGCTACTTCGTAAAATGGCAGTTTTGAACAAGGCGCTCTCTAACCAGCCGCCGGGGCGCCTCGGTGAATAATTCATATATGTCAGTTCCTAGCACAACAGTCTCCCCCAACCCCTGGGCGCGCATTCTCGATGCGCTGGAAAAGAAAATCAACCGGCACTCTTACGATACCTGGCTCAAACCCACCCGCTACAGTCACTCCAGCGGAGGCATCCTCTTCGTTCGCGTTCCCACCGTCGAGTTCCGCCACGCCGGCGACAAATATGCCGACCTTATTCAGGAAGCTATCGACAACCTCGGCCTCGGATTTAACGACGTAAAGTTTGTCACGCCCGAAGACGATCCCGCCGCAACTCCGGTTCGTCACGATGGCGGCCTCACCGCCGCCACAGCCTCCCCATCGCAGTCGCGTTTCGACTGGGACGGCGCCGCGCAGCTCAATGCTCGCTACACCTTCGACGCCTTCGTCATCGGCAGCGGCAATCAGTTTGCCCACGCCGCCTGCCAGGCGGTCGCCGAGCGTCCGTCCAAGGCTTACAATCCGCTCTTCCTCTACGGCGGCGTGGGCATGGGCAAGACTCATCTCATGCAGGCCATTGGTCACGAGATCAAGCGCCGCCTGCCGCAAGCCGCCATCTGCTACGTGCTCCAGCGAGAAGTTCACCAACGACATGATCAACTCGCTGCGCTACGACAAGATGACCAGCTTCCGCGACAAGTTCCGCAACATGGACGTCCTGCTCATCGACGACATCCAGTTCCTCACCGGCAAAGAGCGCACCCAGGAAGAGTTCTTCCACACCTTCAACGCCCTGCACGAGTCGATGAAGCAGATCGTCATCGCCAGCGACCGCTCTCCCAAGGAACTCGCCGAGATCGAAGATCGCCTGCGCAGCCGCTTCGAGTGGGGATTGATCGCCGACATCCAGCCTCCCGATCTCGAAACCAAAGTCGCGATTCTGCAGAAGAAGGCCGAGCAGGAAAAAGTCACTCTGCCCACCGACGTCGCACTCTACGTCGCCTCCAACATTCGCTCTAACGTTCGCGAGCTCGAAGGCGCGCTCATCCGCCTGGTCGCTCACTCGTCTCTCATCGGCGCCGAGATCACGCTGCCCTACGCACAGCAGGTCCTGAAAAATTTCATCGACTCGCAGGCCCGCAAGGTCACCATCGAATCCATCCAGAAAATGGTCGCCGAACAATTCGGTCTGCGCCTGGTCGAGATCAAGGCCAAGAACAACTCGCGCGCCATCGTCTACCCGCGCCAGGTTGCCATGTACTTGGCCAAGCACATGACCGAAGCCTCGCTGCCGGAAATCGGACGCCAGTTCGGAGGCAAGCATCACACCACCGTTCTGCACTCCGTCGAGAAGATTGAAGAGCTCCGCAAGAACGACAAAGATTTGAACAGGCTCATCAACAAACTGACCGAGCAATTAGGCGGTTGAACTTAGTATGTATAAGAAGCAGTGTCATCCTGAGCGGAGCCGCTCTTTAGGCGGAGCGAAGGATCTCAGGCTCATGTGCAATAGAGGGAACATCACGACTGCCAACGAAGTCTTTTCCACCGATGCAGGTAGTTTTCCTTCGCACAACCTGTGAATGCGATGTGGAAGTTGTGCAAGGCAGGAACGAAATCGGAAGTGGAGCCAGATTACACTGGCCTCTCCGCAAAGTTCGGGACCGATTTCTAACATCAAGGGACGGCCGGGAACCCGGTGACAACACGCCAGTTGTCCCAGTTTTCCACTTCTCCGAAGCCCCTTCTGTTACTGCTGGTTTTATAGGTTTTGTATTTGATATAAGGATAGTAATAAAAGTAGCAGGAAGTGTTTTGAAAGGGCACGGCGTCAACCGCTAAACCTGAACTCGGGAAGATCACGGTTCAGCGAGCGCGAAGCGCAAGGTTTTTGTGGAAGGGCACGGCTTCAGCCGTGCCGCTGAGTGCAATAAAAATGTCGGGGCTTCAGCCCCCGAGGTAGCTCCAGGGGAGACGGACTTATGCCGGTGGAGGCCGCGGTTGCTGCGGGAACGATGGAGATCACGGTCAGCAAGTTCGAACTGCTGCGCGAATTAACTGCCACGCAAGGCGTGGTCGAGCGCAAGACCACCATTCCCATCCTTTCCAACTATTTGTTCGAGGCCGCCGGCGACCGCCTGTCGCTCACCGCCACCGACCTCGATCTCAGCCTGCGCACCTCGTGCAGCGCCAAGGTAAAAAAGGATGGCTCCTGCACCATCCCCGCGCGCAAACTCCACGACTACGTGAAGCTTCTCCCCGACGCCGACATCACCATCAAGCTGCTCGAAAATCACTGGGTCAGCATTCGCTGCGGCCGCTCGAACACCAAGATGGTCGGCATGGCCAAATCCAACTTCCCCAGCCTGCCCGCATTTCCGACCGCAGGCGCAGTCACCATCCCAGCCCAGGTTCTTCGCGGCCTGATCGCGCGCACCGGCTTTGCTATTTCCAATGAAGAATCGCGCTACACGCTCAACGGCGCCCTCATGCTGCTCAAGCCCGAATCCATCACCATGGTCGCGACCGACGGACATCGCCTTGCCCACTGTGAACGCGCCGGCGAAAAATTTGATGGCGTCTCCGGCGAAATGAAAACCCTCGTCCCCAAAAAAGCCATGGACGAACTGAAATCCCTGCTCGACTCCACCGATGCCGAGACCATCGAGTTCGCCAAAGACGACTCGACTTTATTTTTCCGCATCGGCAGCCGACTGCTGACCTCGCGCCAGCTCACCGGACAGTTCCCCAACTTCGAGGCCGTTCTTCCCAAGGACAACAGCAAGATCGTCCCGCTGAATTCCGACGAACTCAATTCCGCTATCCTCCGCGTAGCCCAGTTCGCCGACGAACGTTCCCGCGCCGTCCGCCTGCGCCTGGAAAAAGGCGAACTGAAACTCTCCGCCAGCTCCACCGAAGCCGGCGAATCCGAAGATTCCATCGAGGCCCCGTACACCGGCGACCCGCTCACCATCGGCTTCAACGCCCAATACCTGGTCGACTTCCTGAAAGCCGCCGGCACCAGCGAAGTCCGCCTCGAACTCAAAGACCCCCAATCCGCCGGCCAATTCCGCCCCGCCGAAGGCGACGACTACAAATACCGCTATATCGTAATGCCCATGCGCATCTGAGTGTGCCTGTTAGCTCTTAGGAAAAACCTTTATTTTGTCGGGGTTTTTGTTCTCAGATTGAACGGCTAAGAGCTCAAGTATCCTCTCCTTGGGGACTCTTTCCGCTTCCGTGAGAATCTTCCAGAGACCATCTGCTACCACTTCGCTCGGACTAGTCCGTTCTTCCTTCCGCCTTTTTCTGCGTGCGGCGATTACGTCCATTACCAACTTCTCAGTCGGAGTAAGGTAAACTGCGACCTGTTCCGCATCCGCGTCGAGTCTCTTCTTCCTTGCCATAGATAACTATTCCCTTGCAATCCTATTATAATATTATAATATGCTTATCGAACAAGAGTAGACGATGCCCATCGAACAGAACATCCTGCAAAAAGAGCTTCGGATTTTTGAACAGCATAAATCTGAATGGCTGCAATCCCACTCGGCAGAATTCGTGGTCATCGTCGGAGATTCAGTCGTCGGCTTCCACGTGGACTATGAGGCCGCTTTCAAGGCGGGTCTCTCCGCAGCCGGACTTGGCAATAACTTTCTGTTGAAACAGGTCTGCGCCGAGGATCCCGTCTACCTGATCTACTGAGGCGAGAAATTGAAGTGGCCCCCGAATCCGAGCAAACTTCTTCTAGAGGGACCACATATTGAAATCTTGATCAGTACGACTCGGCCTGAGCTCGAAGAGGGAGGAGCGATTGGGTTGGAATTTCTAGAGCTTCCAGTCCATGCATTGATCGACACTGGCGCATCGCTAACTGTGATAAATCCGCAAATCGCCAGCACCTGTAAGCTTCTCCAAACCGATTGGAACCGCATTACCACGGTGGGCGGTATGGTTGGCCGCTATCCAGCATATGCCGCAGCAGTTTCGTTTCCCGGAACAGATCTGCCAAGCTTTGATGTAATTCGAGTGGTAGCGTGTCCGATCATCGAGCAACGTTTCTTTTCCTGTCTCATCGGCCGCGACATCTTGCGCAGATGGTTGATGACGTACGACGGCCCGAACGGTCAGATCGAAATTCGAACATAATTATTCCTAATCCGTCTCTCCCAACTTGACCTCCCGCCCTCCCTGCCTTACATTACGACCACTTCATTTTCGGAGGCCCGCCCTCATGCTAAGCGGATTCAAGAAATTCATCCTGCGTGGAAATGTTGTGGATATGGCCGTCGGCGTGGTCATCGGCGCGGCCTTCGCAGGCGTCGTTGCCGGACTCACCAAAGCATTCATTACTCCGCTGATTGCGGTGATCGTCGGCAAGCCCGACTATTCGAGCCTGAAATTTTATGTCCGCGGCACAGAATTCCCCATCGGCGATTTCGCCAACGCCACCGTTTCCTTCGTCCTGATCGCAGCCGTCGTCTACTTCTTCGTAGTTCTTCCGGTGAATGCCCTCGTCGCCCGTATGAACCGCGGCGAGAAGCCGCCCGATCCCACCACCAAAAAGTGTCCCGAATGCCTCAGCGAAATTCCCATCGAAGCCCGCCGCTGCGCCCACTGCACTCAACCAGTCCTCGGCCGCGCCGCCTGAGCAAGCGCGATGCGCTCCTAGAGGCGTTGCGAGGAACGTCTCAGCCCGTAGAGAAAAAAGGCCCGTAGAGAAAAAAGCCCGTAGATAAGAAGCCCTTGTCATCCCGAGCGAAGCCGAGGGACCTTGGGTTTTGCCGACGCCGCCACGACTGTCGAATTCCGTTACCATCGTTCTATGTCACGCGTCGTCTTCTACTTCATCCTCCTCACCGCCCTAGCGCTCCCCGCGATTCACGCCCAGGAAACGAGCTCCTCGTCAAATCCCAAACACACCAAAAAGCCTCCCGAATCTACGCTCGACCCAGGTTCCATCCTCAACGATGTCTACCGCAACAAGTCTCTCGCACTCTCTGTGAAAATTCCTCCAGGCTGGGTCCTGCGCACCGAAGAATTGAACGCCCGCGACGAACAGCCATCGGAAGACACCAAGATCCGCCCAGTCGGCGCCAAAGTCCTGTTGGCAGCCTTCTCCCGCCCGCCCGAAGCCCGCGCCGAAGATGTGAACTCCTCCATCCTCATCGCCGCCGAGCCCATCTCCACTTACCCCGGCCTGAAAGACGCCGCGCAATATTTTGGCCCGCTCACCGAAGTCGCCAAAGCCCAGGGATTCGCGCTCGACGAAGATCCCTACGAAATTGCAGTAGGCCAAAAAAATCTGGCCCGCGGAGATTTTCACAAAGATGTCGGCTCCCGCGTCATGCACCAATCCACCTTGGCCCTGCTCTCCCACGGCTACGCCGTCTCCATCACGATAATCGCCGGCACCGACGACGAAGTAGAAGACCTGATTGGCAGCCTGTCCTTCGCGCCCGCCGGAAAATAGTCGTATTTGAGGCGGGATCTCGCCGGGTCCGTGTCAGCGAAGCGAGGGTTCTTGAGGAAGATATTAGGGACAGGGAGCTGGGGCCATTACGAAAAGATTGGGCGCGGGAAGGTTACGACCGGATGGCACGACCGGAAGTGCAACCGTCCAGAGGTGCAACCGTGGAAGAGCGGCCCTTCAGGGCCGCGTCAGCTCAAATGGAAAATGATGGGCTTCAGCCCCAGGCTTTTACTCCAGCGACTCCGGATGCAAACTCAAGTCCTTCTCCCCGCGCGCCTTCTTCTCCGCATACTTCTTCATCCACGCTTCCCAACTTTTCCCCGCCGCCGTATCGCGCCCCGAAAACTCGAGCGCCCCAATCTCCGCATACGAAATCGAAACCTTCTCCGAAGAATTCCTGGGATAAATCCGCACCACCGATTCGCGCAGCGAAGCCCCCGTCCGCCGGTCAAACAAATATCCTTCCACCTTCGACCCATCCTTGCGCGTAATGGTCACATCCCCGCGATAATCGAACGCCTTCTCCAGCGCCCCCCGCAGCTCTTCTTCTCCAGCCAGCTCCGGAATCCACCCCTCGAGCCGCTCATGCGCCGTCCCCGGAGCAACTTCCAGCGCATCGGGATTCATCGCCTGCGCGTGCGGCGGCGCCTCCGCCGCAGCATGGTCCACGTGCCCGCCTTCTTTACCAGTCATAAAATTGTCTCTGGAATGTAATTAAGCCCTGTCATCCTGAGCGGAGTGTGAGCGCCTGATAATTAAGCCCTGTCATCCTGAGCGAAGTGTGAGCGCCTGAAAGGCGTTCACGCACAGTCGAAGGACCCCGTGCTACTCAATGCAGTCACCGGCTCATCAAGGAACTTCTGCCACCGAACTAAACTCGCGTCTCCTGCAGCGTCTCGCTCGTCGCCGCAATCTGCACCAGCGGATTCACCGCCGCCACCGGCTCGTCCAGCATCCGCAGCGCCTCATCATCCCGATACCGCGAGAACAAAGTCCCCTTCACCGTAGCCAGAAATCCGCCCAGCGAATTAAATGTGGCATGCACTGCCGAAGCCTCATATCCGCTGTGCACCATGCAATTCGCGCACGCCGGATTTCCCGACTCCGTCCCGTAATTGCTCCACTCGGTAGTAGCGAGCAACTCCGCAAACGTCTCCGCATACCCGTCCTGCAACAAGTAGCACGGCTTCTGCCAGCCAAAAATGTTATATGTCGGCATTCCCCACGGCGTACAAGGGTACGTCCGCTTCCCCATCAAAAATTCCAGGAACAAGGGCGACAGATTGAATTGCCACGCTTTTTTCCGGTTCGACAAAATCGCGCGAAACATCCGCCGCGTCCGCGCCCGTCCCAGAAAATGTTTCTGGTCCGGCGCCTTGTCATACGAGTATCCGGGCGAGAGCATCATGCCCTCCACGCCCAACTCCATCATCTCGTCAAAAAACGCCCGCACCGACTTCGGATTCGCCCCATCAAACAGCGTCGTATTCGTCGTCACCCGGAACCCGCGCTTCAGCGCCTCGCGAACCGCGTCGACCGCAATGTCATATCCGCCCTCGCGGCACACCGCCAAATCATGCTCTTCCCGCTGTCCATCCAAATGCACGCTGAACGTCAAATACTTGCTCGGCTTGAACTGATCGATCTTCTCTTTCAGCAGCAGCGCGTTGGTGCACAAGTAAATGTATTTCTTGCGCGCCACCAGCCCCTCGATGATCTCCCCGATCTGCGGATGCATCAGCGGCTCTCCGCCCGGAATCGACACCATCGGCGCCCCGCACTCCTCCACCGCCCGGAAGCACTCCTCGGGCGAGAGATCCTTTTTCAAAATATGTGCCGGGTACTGGATCTTCCCGCATCCCGCGCATGCGAGGTTGCAGCGGAACAGCGGCTCCAGCATCAGCACCAGCGGATACTGCTTCCGCCCCGCAAGCTTCTGCCGCAGCACATAGCTCGCGACCGTCCACATTTGTGACACAGGAACTGGCATGAAAACAGGAACCCCTTTGTCCCATTATTTTATCAGGCTTCCCCGCCCAAAGCTCCCCACCAGCACCAAGCCGAATACGGGTGACAGTCAAGAACGCTGTATCTTGTGCCAACCGCACGATTTAGTTACCGAGGCAGGAGGGGGCAGGGTTGATGTGGGAAGAGGCTCCTGTGGTGCAACCGCCCAAGCCTGCCCTGAGCGACGTCGAAGGGGCTGTCCACCGAGCGAAGCTCGGCTTGCAGAGCTTCGACCACTGCAATTCTCTGCAACCTCCTCCCCTCTGTCTTCCTCTAAAGTCCATGTCCGCCCGCTCCAAAGGCCTCTTGTCCCCCCACCCGAAACCCGATACCCTTATCTCCGGTCACGAGCATGTTTAACGCCCACCCCAACTTGGCCAACGAAGTCAACCGCAGCATCATTCAGTCGGAAATCGAAGGTGGCGTCTACCTCGACACTCTTCCTCCCTCCACCGTCCTCCAGATCCAGACCATGAACCACTGCTACACCGCAGTCCTTCTCGGAGGCAGCGAAGCTCTTCTCTCCGGTCATCCCGAATTTTGCCCGAAGCCGGTCCAGGTCGCCATCGCCGGTTCCACCTGGGGAGGCTCCATGCTCAAGCTGCAATACGTGGGCCGCGGCATGCACCTGGAATTCCGCCATCCCGAATACTCCACTCCCATCATCACCTCCGCCATCCAGGAAATCCGCGACGCCCAATCCGAATTGTCCGCCCAACCTTCTCTCTAACGTAAATCCAGCCCTGTAGCCAACATTGTCATCCCGAGCGAAGAAAAACGATGAGCGAAGCGAATCGTTTTGCGCAGTCGAGGGACCTTGGGATTGGCCGCCATCATCCCCAGCCCCGCCGAACGTTCCGTCAGCTGGTTGCATTGTCGTCTCGAGCAAAGCGAGAGATCTCGGTTTAGCCCTCTCCTCAACGCCCGACATTGACTTGGTCCGCATCACCCACTACCATTCCGCCGGGTGCGCAGCATGTCCTTGAAGATTAACTCCCGCGAAATCTCCCACGTCACCATCCTCGACATCCATGGCCGCCTAATTCTCGGTCCTGAGATTGGCGAACTCCGCGACGCCGTTCGCAACCTCCTTGCCGACGGCAAAAAGAAAATCATCCTCAACCTCGCCAGCGTCGACTACCTCGACAGCTCCGGCGTGGGAGAACTCGTCAGCTCCTTCACCGCCGCCCGCAACGCCGGAGGCGAACTCAAACTCCTCCACCTCACCCAGAAAGTTCGCGACGTCCTCTACGTCACCAAGCTCTACACCGTCTTCGATGTCAAAGACGACGAATTCACCGCCGTAAAATCCTTCGACTACTTCTTCGCCAAATAATCAGGATGTTATTCCGAAATTTCTAGTGTCATTCCGAGCGAAGCGAGGAATCCGCTTTTGCTCGTGTGGGTCCGGGTCCTCCGACCCGGACAGGCCGAGCGCAAGCTCGGCTGCTCCAGCGGTCCACCCCAGCTCTTCTCAGCGTCCTCAGCGAACTCTCTGCGATCTCAGCGGTAAAAGGCTTTTCTCCGGAAAGATCCCAGAACCCTCCTACACACGCCCCGCCCCTATCATTCCAGAGTAGAATCCAGAAAAGAATTCATGGGCCCTCGCCGGCGGCGGGACGGGACCCGCCCAGTTCATGGATCGCCTCACAGATAGTCGAACGACACAACCGAAAACGGCCAGAGAATTAATCTGGACCTCCGGCCACTCTTTCCATGGATGGACCTGCTCCCAGTGCGAATGGAGCAGCGCTCTGCCCACGCTGCTCAACGATCCCGAAGCCAAGACTGCATTCGACCGCCTGGCCTCCGCAAAATTTAAGGATCATCGCTGCGCCGATCACTTCTCTCGCCTCGGCTCCGCCGACGATGCCGACAGCTTCACCCCGCGCATCCGCAAGCTCGTCACCCAAGGCTTCAAGCCCAAAGACGCCGTCGAACTTTTCCTCCAGGAAGTAGCCCTCGAATATCGCAACCAGCCAAAAGTCCTGGCCCAAGCCAAAGCCGACGGCGAAGACTTCCTCCGCCGCGTCCGCGCCGGCCTGATCTAAAAGTTATGTGGGGACAGCGGATTTTGACTTCTGAATTTTGACTTTTGAATTTGAACTTTGATTTCAACTCTCAACTAACGCGAGACTAAGGAAGCCCCTTACTCCTCAATCCCCATCTCCCGCAAAATATAAGCGTAATCAAACGCCGCTTCGTGCAGCCGGTCATATCTCCCCGACGCCCCACCGTGCCCCGCCGGACTCAAATTCGTTTTCAAAATCAAAGTATTATGATCCGTCCGCGTCGCCCGCATCTTCGCCACATACTTCGCCGGCTCCCAATACATCACCTGGCTGTCGTTGAACGACGTCTTCACCAGCATGTCCGGATAATTCTTCGCCTCCACGTTGTCATACGGCGAATAAGTAATCATGTAATCGAACGCCGCCTTCTGCTTCGGATTCCCCCACTCCTCAAACTCGCCCACGGTCAGCGGCAGCGTCTCATCCAGCATCGTGTTCATCACATCCACAAACGGCACGCCCACCATCGCCGCCTTGAACAGATCCGGACGCATATTCAGCACCGCTCCCATCAACAATCCGCCCGCGCTCCGCCCCTCGATCACCAGCCGTTCCTTCGATCCATATCCATGCCCCACCAGATATTCCGCGCACGCAATAAAGTCGCTGAACGTATTTTTCTTGTTCATCATCCGGCCCGCATCGTGCCACGCCTTGCCCATCTCCCCGCCGCCGCGAATGTGCGCCACCGCCACCGTCACTCCTCGGTCCACCAGGCTGAACCAGTTCGGATTAAACGACGCATCAATCGAAAATCCATACGACCCGTACCCATACAAATACAGCCCCTCGTTTCCGTCCAGCTTCGCATCCTTGCGATGCACCACCGAAATCGGAATCTTCACTCCATCCGCCGCCGGCGCATAAATCTGCTCCACCACATATTTCGCCCGGTCATATCCGCCCGGCACTTCCTTCTGCTTCAGCAGCGTCGACGTCCCCTTCTCCATGTCGTACGCAAACACCGACGGCGGCGTAATCGGCGACTCATACGCATACCGGAATTCCGTCGTGTCATACACGCGGTTCACATACCCGTGACTCAAATAAGCCGGCTCCGGAAACTCAATCCGATGCGACGCCCCGCTCCTCAAATCCGTCACCTGAATCTGCGGCAGCCCATGTTCCCGCTCGATCAGCACATAAAAGTTCTTGAACATCTCCAGATGGTTCAACATCACATTCGGATCCTGCGCCACCACTTCCGTCCAATTCTTTTTCTCCGGATCGGCCACCGGCGCCTTCACCAGCCGGAAATTTCTCCCCGTATCGTTCGTCCGAATATAAAAAAACTCCCCATTATGGTCGGGATAGTACTGCACATCCTGCTTCCGCGGCTCCATCACCTTGAACTCCGCCATCGGCCGATCCGCCGCAATGTACCGCGCCTCGCTCGTCGTATGGCTCGCGCAATATAAAAAGATGTAAGCCTCGCTCCGCGTTTTGTCAGCGTACACATTGAAGCGCTCGTCCTTCTCCTCATACACCAGCGCATCCGCGCCCGTCGTCCCCACCGCATGCCGGTACAGCCGGTACTGCCGCTTCGACACCGCATCTTCCTGCGTATAAAAAATCGTCTTGTTATCGTTCGCCCACACCACCGACCCCACCCGCTCCGCGTGATCCACCAGCGTCTTCCCCGTCCGCAGATCCTTCACCGCCAGCGTGTACTGCCGGAACCCCGTGTTGTCATACGAATACGCCAGCAGATTCCCGTCCGGACTCACTGCATATTCATTCACCGACATGAATGCCAGCCCCGTCGCCATTTCATTCACGTCCAGCACCACTTCCTCCGCCGCCTCCATGCTCCCCTTCCGTCGGCAGCGGATCCCATACTGTTTCCCCGCCTCGGTTCGCGTGTAATAAAAATAATCTCCCTCGCGGTAGGGCACTTCCTCGTCCGTCTCCTTAATCCTCCCCAGCATCTCGCCATACAACTTTTTCTGGAACGCCTCGGTCGGCTTCATCACCGCATCCGTATACGCGTTCTCCGCCTCCAGATACGCCCGCACTTCCGGATTCGGCTTATCCCGCAGCCAGAAATAGTTGTCCTCCATCCGGTGCCCGTTCACTTCCGTTACATGCGGAACTTTCTTCGCCACCGGAGGCGCCGGCAACGTCCCCGCATCCGCCGCAGTTAATCCGATCACCGATCCCACCACCAACCCGCCAACTTGTACGTGTCGCATAATTCTCAGATTCATATTCCCCCTCACAAGTGCGAATTAATATCGAGCCAGCCAAGAATACCAATTTCCCGTCGAGCGTCGGGTGTGTCGGGTGCCCCATTTCTCGCGCGCTTTTTGCGCGAGAAGTGGACCGTTCCAACCATCCTTAACATCCCGCCATAGTAGCAAGTCCTACACAATTTCCTGTATTGGCGCGTCGCCCGTCTGTTTGGCATCCTACTGATCGGCGATGTCTTCGGAAGAGTACATCAAAGACCTGTGTGCGCGCGCGATCGCCGCAGAAGGCGACGAATTTGTCGCCCTAACCAACGAGCTTCACGTCGCCCTCAAGTCCCATATAGAAAGCCTCCGCTCCCTCGTACTCGCCGCGCTTCTGCCCCCGCCAACTCCGCCAAACATCCCACCCAAAGCCTGAGCTTGCGGCCGGCGGGGTCAACGAGTGAAATCGCGATGTTACGCCAGTTGAGCAGCCACCCACGCTATCACGTTATGTTCCGCTAGAATCAACGCGGATGCCAAACAGAGGATGGAGAAAGCTGAATTCCGCATGCGCAACGCCAGCGACGACATCCACCCCATCCACCTCCACCGCCACACTTTCGAACTCACAAAATACGCCGGCCAGCCCACCTCCGGAATCATGAAAGATGTAGTCATGGTCAGCGGCTACCAGGAAGTAGAAATCGATTTCACAGCCAACAACCCCGGCGCGACGCTATTCCACTGCCACCAGCAACTCCACATGGACTACGGCTTCAAGACCCTCTTCACCTACGCCTGAGTTTTGGTCATCGTCCATGCCGGCACAGTTGTGTCTCTTCGCAACAGCCGCGAAGCAGTTCGTAGAGGACCCAGACGGAAAGCACGAAAGGTTTTGTGGAAGGGCCCGACTTCAGTCGGGCCGTAAAGGCCGCACCCTCGGACGCGGCTTTAAGCCGCCGTGACCCTGCTCTTCTCCGTCGGATTTAACACGAGGAACTCAACGAATAAATTTGTCATCCCGACCGGAGCCGGAGCGCCAGCGACGGCGGAGTGGAGGGACCTTGTGCCGAACGATGATCAAACGCTGCCCTCCGGTTTGCGCCGGAGGCGCTCCCGAAAATAGCCCGGCGTTTCAACGCCGGGAGGGGCCCTAGAAGCAGCAACAAGTCCCCCGGAGGGACGGCTGAATAGCACTCGCGAGCCCCAATGGTAAACATTCGCACTCATAATCTCCCACTCGCGCCCAAAATAACGCCGAACTACACAAACTCCATCCGTGAACCCGCCCTAACCACTCCACCGGATAACCATCCAGATTCCCCCAAAACAAAAAGGCCGCCCGAAGGCCGCCCAAGCTAACGCAGTGGGTCAAGCAGATCGACGTTTATAGTTCAAGTTGCGCGCACTCTCGCGAACTCTGCGGATGTTCTCTGCGAACTCTGCGGTCAAACTCTTTGCTTTCCGTCGCCATCGCGCACGATATATTAGGAGATGTTATTTCCGACGCGCCTACACTAAAGGCTAAAAGCGAAAAGCTAGGAGCTAGGAGCTTTCTTCCCCCTCAACATCTCCACCACCCGGTCATAATCATCCACCGTGGAATACTCAATCACAATCTTCCCTTTGCCCTTGCGGTCGCGGATCCGCACTCGCACTCCCAGCATCCTCTCCAGATCCAACTGCGCCGCCCGCACATTCGGATCCACCCACCGCGCCCCGCTGCTCTTCCTCGGCTCCTGCCCCGGCATCCCCGGAATCGGATCCAGCAGCCCGTTCATCCGCAGCACCAGCATCTCCACCTGCTCCAGCGTCAGGCCCTTCTTCACCGCGTAGATCGCGGCCTCTGCAATCTGATCATCGCCATTCAGCTTCAACAATTCCTTGGCCTTCGCGAAGTTAATCCTTTTTTCCGCCAGCAACTGCATCACGTCGCGCGGCAGCTTCAGCAGTCGCATGTAGTTCGTCACCGACGCTCGCGACAGTCCCACGCGCTCCCCAATCTGCGCCTGCGTCAACGAAAATTCAGTGCTCAACACGCGGAACGCCTCCGCCTGCTCCAGCGCGCTCAAATCTTCGCGCTGCAGGTTCTCGACGATCGTCATCTCCGCCGCCTGCTGCAGCGAAACCCGCCGCACCATCGCCGGAATGTGCGTCTTTCCCGCCTTCTTCGAAGCATGCAGCCGCCGCTCGCCGAGAACTAGGATGTAGCGCCCTTCATCCTCGTCCGAAGGCCGCACCATGATCGGCTGCACCACGCCGTTCGCCTTGATCGATTCCGACAGTTCCTCCAGCTTCTCGTCGTCCTCCACATACCGCGTCTGAAACGGATTCTTGTCAATATCCGCAATCGCCAGGTTCACCACCAGATTCGCCGGCATCCGCGACTCCGCCTGCGCATAAATCGTGATAGTCTCCTCGCCCGCAGGTGTGCCTGAAGGGGCGACCGCATCCGCCGGCGTATTGAATGTGGGGACAGCTCGCAGTGGCTGTGTTAAATGTGGGGACAGCCGCCCCCGGCTGTCCAGCCGAGCGCAGCTCGGCTTCCGCGTGCGAAGGTCGGCAAGTGTGAGCGCAGCCCGTGTGAGGCAGATCCGCGTGGCGCGGGCACTCCTGCCCGCGACTCTTGCTCGAGATCTACCCCCTCCTCAACCACAGCCCGAATCGTCCCAGGCACAGCCTCTCCACGAATCTGCCCGTCGCCCGCAGAAGCTTTGTCATTCCGAACGAAGTGAGGAACCTGGGTTTTGCCGGCAGCGCCACCCTGCCCGCCAGTCACCACCCGAGGCCCCGGCAGCAACGACTCCAGCCCCCGCCCCAAAGCCCGCCGCTTCTCCACCTTCTCTTTATCTTTCTCGCCCGCTCGCCCCGCCAAGTTCTCCGCCGCCGAAGTAGTCATCGATATATTTCCCTCAATATTTGTCTCTCTCACCAAAACTCTTTGCCGTCACCCGCGAATCGCGAGTCCTATACACCCAGCGCCGGCACGCGCTCCCGAAAATAGCCCGGCATTTCAACGCCTGGTTAGGCCACGAACACTACATCCCGTCCCGTAGGGACGGCCGAAATCGGCCTCCAAAATGCGGCAATCGTAACATCGACGCGCATCAATATATAGATCGACATACATCAATATACAATCAGGCCGTCTTGTCCATCTCCCCAGCCGCCCCCGGCATCTCCTCGACAGCCCGAGACTCCGCGCCCGCAGCCGGCTCCGCCGCAGGCGCCCCTGGCTCTGCGCTGACAGCTGACGGCTGAGAGCTGAGAGCCGATGCCTGCCTCTCAATAATCTCCTTCGCCAAACGTATGTAACTCTCCGCACCCTTCGACCGCGGATCGTACACCAGCGCCGCCTTGCCATGGCTCGGCGCCTCAGCCAGCCGTATGTTCCGCGGGATGCTCGTGCTGGCATAGCTTCTCGCCAAAATAGTTCTTCAGTTCACTCATCACCTGCTGCGCCAGGTTGGTGCGGTCATCGAACATGGTCAGCACCACGCCCTCGATTCCCAACTCAGGATTCAGCCCCGCGCGAATGCGCTCGATGGTGTCGAGCAGTTCGCTCACACCCTCAAGGGCAAAGTACTCTCCCTGCATGGGAATGAGCACCGCATCGGCCGCGACCAGCGCGTTCAGCGTAAGCAGATCGAGCGCAGGAGGACAGTCCAGCACCACAAACTGAAAGCGGTCGCGCAGTGGTGCGAGTGCTTCGCGCATACGAAACTCACGCCCCTCTGCGTCGACCAGCTCAATGTTTGCGCCGATCAGATTTTTGTGCGCAGGAATCAGCCACAGCTGCTCAAGTTCAGTCGCGAGCAGCGCCTCCTCAGCCGAGGCGTCCTTCATTAGAAGATGGTAGGAGCTGATGCGGTCAGGATCCTTAGGCGAAACCCAGCCCGCTGGTCGCATTCGACTGCGGATCGCAGTCGACCAGCAACGTGTTCACTTCAGCGGCTGCAAACGACGCAGCCAGGTTGATGGCGGTCGTGGTCTTCCCGACGCCACCCTTCTGGTTGGCAACAGCGATTACGCGTCCCATTCGATTGTGAGGAGAAGCAGAGCTACCCGGCAGCATAATCCGCTTTGCAATCACATGCAATCACATTAACTGTGCACGACTGCGAATTTTTGTGCAAAACGAAGCAAATGTTCCTAAAGGAACACTAACGAGCTCAAATGGACAGAGATGTTCCTGCAGGAACATGATTGACATGCGTCTGAGCCATTTTGATCATCGCATTTAGGCTCTTGCAGGAACATTTGTGGCGATGAGATGTGGAGGCACAAGCTTCGCCAGACGTAGTCGATCAGAATGTTCCTTCAGGAACATTCTGCAATCGCGCATAGGTGCCTGATACGTTGACCACAACATTTCGTGTGCACTGGCAGGGTGGGAGGAAATCCCGCGAACACGGTGATGGTCGAACATGGCGATCGATCCTTTCGGTCCGTCGCATGCTGGGAAGGCCGTAGGAATGTTCCTTCAGGAACATTCTGGGACTTCCATCGCGCGGTCAATCTTTTACATTTCGCAGAAATGTTCCTGAAGGAACACTGTGGAAAACTTTCTTAGCGGCGAATGCCAGAGTCCCATGAATGCCTAATATCTAAGGTGTTTGTCCCACACCAAGCCAAGCCTGCGCCACTTCTGATCGAGTATTGCGCCGCCAAAGGCTATAACTTCGCTTTGTATCCCACTATTACTAGTTTGATTCCCCATCTTTTCAGTTCAATTGCCGAGAAGTGAGGAGCGTCGTGTAAGATCAGCGCTTCGACGGCTGCGCACTTCACAAATTTAGGATTAAATAGCAGTTTGAGTTCCACTTTTGCACGCTGGATTGGCAGCTACAGCCTTACTTATTGTGAAAAAAGCTGCGTATGGTCCACTTGTTGCGTTTCCTGGTTCACGGCCGGTCCGCACAAAGGAGAATTCTCGATGCGGATGTGGGGATTGGAACGGGTTCGTGCCAGACGAGCTGGGGTAGAAGGCTCAGGGCTTGAGCTGCCTGGGCTTGGCCGATCAGGAGAGCAAGGCGTCCGGACGGGGATACCAGGGAGGCCGCTACTGGGAGGATGGACTCGAAGCGCTCTACGGCGCGGAGGGTGACGACCTGGAATTGGCTTCCGGCGAGGGTTTCGGCGCGGGTGTTTTGTATATTGACGTCCGTCAATGTAAGGGCGCGGGTGACCTCGCGAAGGAAGGTTGCTTTTTTGTGATTGGACTCGATCAGGGTGAGGGAGATGCGCGGCGCCCAGAGTTTGATGGGAAGGCCGGGGAAACCCGCGCCGGAACCGAGGTCGGCGACAGTAGCCGAGCTGCGCTCGGGCGGAGAGGCGACGGCGGTTGTCCCCACAGGAATTCGCTGGAAACAGAGGCGGGCGACGAAGAGGCTTTCGCCGAAGTGGCGGGTGACGATGTCTTCGGGATCGCGGATCGCGGTCAGATTGATGCGGGCGTTCCAGCGGATTAGTATATCGATGTATGTCGATATACTGTCGAGTTGCGTGGAGGAGAGTGAGGCTGACGCTGCGGAGCCCGCGATTGGCGCGCTGAGGAACGGGAGAAGAATTTCGAGGATGCGATCGCGATTCATGCGTCGGAATCACGATTGTAGGAGGGGTTTTCTTTTTTACATAAATTTTTCTTTCCGCGGCTTTCAAAGCTGGGCGGAAGAGTGCGTTCGCCGCTACGTGGGGCTTGGCGATTTGCGAAAGCTAAGGGGTGGGCCCATAATGGTTTTAGAACTGTTCTTGGCACGGTAATCAGGAAACGCGGTCTGGGTAAATGGCATCCAAAATAACTATGAAAGTCCCGAAGGGAGCGATCTTCGAAGAGAAGTACCGGGTGGTGTCGGTGGAGAGCCAGCGCCTGACCATTCGGGGAGTGCGGAGCGGAAAAGTTCTGACCATTGTGAATCCTGATCCTGATACTCCGCTCACGCCTGCGGATTATCCTCCGGGAAAGCTGATTGCACTGAGCGATCCTTCGGCGGCGCCCGGGAATTAGGGCGCTCTTCTTTTTTCAAAGTCAAAATCAAAACCTCGGCGGACGAATTCGTCCGCCATTACGTGGGCTGAGGGATTCCTGCGGAAGGGACTTGGGCCTTTCTTCGCAGCGGATCCAAACGGGTTTGTTCGAGGGCGTCCCTGTAGAAGAGGTTGTAGGTGTCGAAGGGGATGAGGCGACCGTCGGGATGGACGATGTGGACGCAGGTTTTTTTTATGCTGCGTACGTCGAACGAGTGGGCGTCGATGAATTGCATGATGATGACGCGGAAAATGTTTTCGTAGGTGATGGAATCGGGAACCAGAACTTTGGGCAGGCAGCAGAGCAGTTCGCGCAGGCTACCGGCGCTACTCGCTGGCGAATGATTGGTCGCGAACAGTTTGAAGAGGTTGTCCCGGATTACGGGTTCTTGCTCGTAGAGGATGGTGTTGGCGGCGCCGTCGATGAGGATCTCGGGCGGGATCATGCTGGTCAAGGGAGTAACTTTCCCGTTTAACTTCAGGGCATAGGCCATCGCCAGCGAGTCGGGATGGCAGGGCACGGGGATGATGTCTTCTGCGCGGAAGACTTTGGTCTGCTGGAGAATTTTGCGGCGGATTTCGGTGAGCGTCAGGCGATCGGTTGCGGGATCGAAATTGCGGACGAATTTCCCAGGGTTCGTAGGCAGAGTGCTTACTTGAGTCGCGTCGGCCGGCGGAAGATCAAAATCCCCACCCTCGTTGGAAGAGTTGCTGGGCACCCACGTTTCCAGGCGCCCTGCGTCTTGAATCGGCTGGAAGGTCACTCCGCGGACGCAGGGTTGCTGGAGCGCGAAGTCGATGATCTTGCCGATTTCGTGGTCGTTTAGCCCTTTCTTCAGAGTGACCACCAGATTGGTGGCGATGTTATAGCGGTTCAGTTTTTCGAGAGCGTCTTGGCGGACGCGGCGAAGATCGGCGCCGCGGAGTTCCATCAACGCATCGCGCTCGAATGAATCGAACTGCAGATAGACTTCGAAATCTTCTTTGTAATCCGCTAGGCGCTTTGCGAAATCTTCTTCCTGCGCGATGCGGACGCCGTTGGTATTGACCATGAGATGGCGGATGGGACGAGTCTTAGCCATCTCGACAATCGTAAAAAAATCGGGGTGTGCAGTGGGCTCCCCGCCGGAGAGTTGGACTACGTCGGGATGGCCTTCGTTGCGGACGACGGCGTCCAGCATTTTTTCGATCTGCGCGAGGGTGCGGAATTGTTGGCGTTCGGGGCCACTGGCGGCGTAGCAAACGGGACAGCGCAGATTACAGTAGTCGCAGATCTCAACCAGCGTGAGGCAGGAGTGCTGCTCGTGATCGGTGCAGAGGCCGCAGTCGTAAGGACATCCCCACTTTACCGGCGTGTTATAGACCAGAGGCATCTCAGGGGGCTTGATGAATATCTCGCGGCAGCGGCGGTAGTAGTCAACGTCGTCGGCAATGAGGACGCGCTCGGGGCCGTGCTGCGGACAGCGCTTGAGCAAGTAAACATTGCCATCCTGGAAAACAGTTTTGGCTTCGACCTTGTTGTAGCAAGTCGAGCAGATCGAGATGGCAACATCGTAGAAAAGATAGGGACGAGTTTTGGCCATGGGAAGTCATCTCCACGGGAAGCGATAGAGGAAGGGAGTAAGGGCATGGATCACGGAAAAGTAAAAGAAGGTAACTATTGCGGCAACGATGAGCGACGACGGCGGGGGATGCAGGCCGACCTGCTGGATCGCCCGATAGGCGAGGACCAGGATGACGATGTGAATAAGCCAGGGGATGGCTAGGAGAAGAAATCCGTTGGGCTGGCGCACATAGTAGTAGCCCACTACGCCGAGGCTGAACAGGGACTGAAGAAGGAGAACAGCGGGCACCGCAAGAGCATAGGCAAACGCGCGGCGATCGGGCCGCTTGAGAAGAACATAAATGAGAATCGCGTAGGGCACTTGATAAAGGACGTAGGGAGCGAGCAGGAGGAGCGTCCAGTTGTGCGACGCGAAGGCGTTGGGACGGGACCAGTAGTGAAGCTGGCCAAAGATCCAGGCGCCCGCGCTTACTGCGATTTGCACGATGAGGGCGAAGACAAGGCTGTCGATGGCTTTGCGGCCCAAAGGCGAAAGGTGGAAAGGAAGCGAGGGCGCCGGGGAACCGGATGGCGCGGGCAGGAGTACGCCAGTGGGAACTCCGGCTGGAAGCCGCTCGGCCACGGCTGAGGAGCGCTGGAAGCCGCGGGCCAGCCACGCGATAAACCAGATCCCGAACCCGAGCACGGCAACGGCGGCGGCGCTGTAGGGGACGACCTGTTCGGGATGCTTAATCCCCGAAAGACCCCCTCCGGCGGCACACAGGGAAAGTAAGAGCAGGAAGAGGCTGGTGAGCAGCACGAAGCCCGCGGTCAGGATGATCCCGAGTGTGCGAAGCGTGTTAGCGGCCCAGCGTTCCATGGGTTAGACAGGCTGGCTCTGAGAGAAATGGAGCCAGCGGGAAACATCGCGGGAATAATAAAGCAAGATGAGGATGCAAGCCCATTGAATTCCTCCGAGGCCGAGGAGGATGCGCGGATAGGGCTTGAGGAAGTCGGAGAGCAGGCGGACGGAAACGTAGGCGACCATAAATAATTTGAAGGCATCGCCAGGGAAAAGGAGATGATGATGCCTAGGCGTTTCGATGATGGTGCCCGCAAACGCGGGGTCCTTCGACTTCGCCGTGACTTCGCTTCGCTTCGTCACCGCTTCGCTCAGGATGACAATTCTTGTTTGTTCATTTTCAGTCGAAGTTCTTTTTAAAACGCGGTAGAGGATCGGGATGAGAAGCAGGAGGAAAACAATTTCGTAGAGTTGAGTCGGATGGCGAGGGATGCCATCTCCGAAGTTGACGGCCCAGGGAAGATTCGAGGGCGTGCCGTAGGTGTTGTCGGAGAGGCCAGTGAGGAAGCAACCAATGCGGCCGATGGCGATCCCAACTGCGAGCGGGAGGGCGTAGAGGTCGCCGGTGGGCTGGCGGAGACCGATATAGCGCTTGGTCAGCTCGACGGTGAGGAGGCCGAAGGCGAGTGCGCCGACGATCGTCTTACCTCCAAGCAGGTACGCCGGATTGTGAAGGTTGTGCCAAGTGAGTTGCGGGTCTTCCAGCCAGAACAGAAACTTCGAGCCGATCGCCGCTCCGGAAACGGCGACGGCGATCATGGCCCAGCGCAGTGGGGTGGCGACTGGGTCGCGGAATCGGTGGCGAAGAGAGAGGTAGACGCCGAAAGAGATGATGTAGGCGAGCGTTTCGAAAAATATGTGGGGATGGATTACGTGGCTGCCAAGGTGGAGATAGAAAGGAAAGCCCGGCCTGGGATGGAGCGCGAGGATCACGAGGAATTATAGCTAGCAACAGTCAAAGTACCCACCCTCTCGCCAAAAGCGCGAGAAGGGTGGGGCACCCGCTTCTTTATTTCGTTGCCGCCTCATTTTCTTCCACTGTGTTTCTTCATGACTTTCTTATTTCATCTTCAGTGTTGACTTGAGGTGGGATGTCTGTATATTCAGTTTGTACTGAAAGAAACGATATGAGCGAACTTACTGGAGTGCAGAAGCAGTACATCCTTCACTGGGGGGAGATGGGGACGCGGTGGGGGATCAACCGGACGGTGGCGCAGATTCACGCGCTGCTGTACCTGTCGCCGAAGGCGCTGCCGGCGGAGGAGATTGCGGAGACGCTGAGCGTGGCGCGATCGAATGTGAGCACGTCGATCCGGGAGCTGGAGACCTGGGGAATCGTGCGGGCGGTGCACGTGCTGGGCGACCGGCGGGAACATTATGAGTCGATGAAGGACGTGTGGGAGATGTTCCGGCTGGTGATTGAGCAGAGGAAGCGGCGGGAGATCGATCCGACGCGGGAGATGCTGCGGCGGTGCCTGGCGGATGTGGATCCGAAGGAAGCGGGGGCGGAATACACGCGGGAGCGGTTGAGTGCGATGGCCGGGTTCTTTGAAGCGGTGACGGAGTTGCATGACCAGATGAAGCGGTTGCCAACGGGGACTGTGCGGAAATTGCTGCGCATGGGGACGAAGATGAAGAAGAAGCGGTGAGTTTAGTTCTCAGTGTTTCATATTGAGTGATGGACCGCAGGATCAAAATTTCCAACCGCGGGCGCGGATAAAACAAAGAGCGTACACCAAAACCTTGGCGGACGAATGCGTCCGACGCCAGGTAGTGGGTCAGTTTGAATTATGAATGTCACAGGGCGTCATCCCGAAGAGCCCGCGTTTTTGCCAGCGGGCCGAGGGATCTCCCGTGGCACACAATGTCGTAGCGGGAGATCCTTCGCTCCGCCTGAAGAACGGCTACGCTCAGGATGACGCCATCGACGAGCGAACATGCCATCAGAATTTCAAACTGACCACTACCGCCGCTACGTGGGCTGTCTTTGCGTCTGGGGAAACCTGTACACTAACTGCAATTCACGGCGAGGAATTCGGAGAACAGCCCGCAGTATTCATGACGCAGGAAAAGTCTCAGCCTAACGAACCCGCGGACAGCGGCCCGGCTTCCCCAGCACAATCTCCTTTCTCGTTTGCCTCGAGTTCGCCTGCTACGAAAGAAGCGCAGGCAGAGCAAACACTTTCACAAAATCTAAGTTCTTCTTCGCCGCAGACGCGGGCGGGGGCGCCCGCGCCACACGACTTTTCTTCCCCGGATGCGGGGGAGAGCGCGGTCAATAAGGAACTGCGGCGGCTGAACCGGGCGCTGCGGACGCTGAGCGCATGCACCCAGGCGCTGGCGCGGGCGGGAAGCGAACAGGAATTGTTGGGGCAGATCTGCGAAATCATTGTGAGCGTGGGCGGATACCGGATGGCATTCATCGGGTATGCGGAGGCGGATGAACAACAAACGGTGAAGCCCGTGGCGCACGCGGGGTCTGGCGGGGAATATCTGAATACGATTTCGCTGACGTGGTCGGAGAAGGAGAGGGGGCGCGGGCCGGTGGGGACGGCGATCCGGGAGAACCGGATATGCGTGGTGGCAGATACGGCGACGGACGCTCTGTTTGCGCCGTGGCGCGAGGCGGCGTTGGAGCGAGGATACGCGGCGGTGATTGCGTTGCCTCTGCGGTCGGCGGGCGCGGTGTTGGGTGTGCTGGCCATTTATTCGGAGCAGGCAGGTTCGTTTGAAACCTCGGAGCAAGAGCTGCTCACCGAGACGGCGAACAATCTGGCGTACGGCATAACGGCGATCCGCTCGCGGGAGGAAGGAAAGCGGGCGACGGCCGCGTTGCGCGAGGCCGAGGAAAAATACCGGCAACTGGTGGAGCAGGTTCCGGCGATCTCGTATGTGGCCGAGGCTGGAGTGCAGGGGCGTTTTCTTTATGTGAGCCCGCAGGTCAGTACGATTCTGGGTTACAGGCCGGAAGATTGCCTGGTGGATCCGAGGTTTTGGTGGAATCACCTGAATCCGCAGGATCACCAGACGGCGCTGCTGGAGGACAGTTGGGAGGAAGGGCAGCCGTTCCGGGTGGAATACCGGATGCGGACGCAAGATGGACGGGAAGTGTGGCTGCGGGACGAAGCGGTGATTGTGCGCGATCCACAGAGCGGGAAGCGGCTGACGCGCGGGTTGCTGATTGAGATCACGGAACGAAAACGGGCGGACGAGGCGCTGCGGCGGAGCGAAGAAAATTACCGGCTGTTTGTGGCACAGAGTTCGGAGGGAATTTTTCGGCTGGATCTGGATGTGCCGGTGGCGATCGAGTTGGCGGAGGAGGAACTGTCGCGGCATATCGTGGAACATTCGTACATGGCGGAATGCAATGAAGCGATGGCGCAGATGTATGGACTGAGTTCGCCGGCGGAACTACTGGGGAAGAGGCTAGCGGACTTGCTGCCGGAGGAAGGGAAAAAGCTGGAGCTGACGCGGGAGTATGTACGCAACGGATTCCGGTTGTTGGAGCGAGAACTGCACGAAGCGGACGTGCACGGGAATCCGAAAGTTTTTTTGGACAGCATGTTTGGAGTGGTGGAACGGGGAATGCTGCTGCGGACGTGGGGAATCCAGCGGGATATTTCGGAACGGCTGAAGGCGGAGGAAGCGCGGCGGAAAGCGGAAGAAGCTTTGCGGGAGAGCGAGGAGAGGTACCGGGCTTTTGTGGAGCAAAGCTCGGAGGGAATTTTTCGGATGGAGTACAACCCGCCGGTGCCGTGCGATCTTCCGGTAGCGGAGCAGCTGGAGATGGGCCGGAAGAATGGAGTTCTGGCGGAGTGCAACGATGCGCTGGCGAGGATGTACGGGCGGGCGTCGGCGGCGGAATTTACGGGCAAGAGGCTGTCGGACTTTCTGGTGCTGAACGATCCGGGGACGCGGAAGTTTATGGAGAAGTTCGTGCGCGACGGGTATCGGACGACAGACCAGGAATCGTATGAAATTGACTTGCAGGGCCAGAAGAAAATATTTCGCAATACGATGAGCGGGACGGTGGTGGACGGGCACTGGGTGAGGACTTGGGGAATTACGCGGGATGTGACGGAGCGGGTGCACCTGGAGGAGCAACTCAGAAATGCGCAGCAACTGGAGGCGATCGGGCGCCTGGCGGGAGGAGTGGCGCACGACTTCAACAATATTTTGAGCGTGATAATGGGGCACGGCGAGTTGCTGCTGGCGGCATCGGCCGGAGACGAGCGGGCGCGCAACGGGTTGGAGCAGATCAGGCGGGCGGCGGACCGGGCGGCATCGCTAACGCAACAATTGCTGGCGTTCAGGCGCAAGCAGGTGCTGCAACCGAAAGTGCTCGACCTGAATGATGTGGTAGCGGATGTGCAGAAAATGCTGTCGCGGGTGATTGGGGAGGACATCGAACTGGTTGCGAGTTTGCATCCTTCGCTGCAGGCGGTGAAGGCGGATCCGGGACAGGTGGAACAGGTGCTGATGAACCTGGCCATCAACGCGCGAGATGCCATGCCGCAGGGCGGCAAGTTGCAGATGGAAACTTCCAACCTTGAGGTCGGCGCGGAGCAGGCGCGCGAACTGGAACTGGCGCCGGGGCGGTATGTGATGCTGCGAGTGACGGACTCCGGACATGGGATGGATGCAGGAACGCTGGCGCACATTTTCGAACCGTTTTTCACTACTAAGCCGATGGGAAAGGGCACTGGGCTTGGGCTGGCGACGGTGTACGGGATTGTGAAGCAGAGTGGCGGAAGCATCCATGTGAACAGCGATGTGGGAAAGGGAACGATATTCCGTATTTATTTTCCGGCAGCCGAAGGAAGCACGCGCAAGCGAGTGGAAGCAGCGACAGATGGAAAGGCGTCGCGAGGAACGGAGACGATCCTGATAGCGGAGGACGAGCCGGACCTGCGGGAGTTGACGCGCATTTTTCTGGAAGGATATGGGTACAGAGTACTCGAGGCGGCGAGCGCGGAGCAGGCGATTCAGACGGCGGATAATTTTAGTGGGGGCATCGATCTACTGCTGACCGACGTGATCATGCCGGGGATGAGCGGGAGGCAACTGGCGGAGAAAATTCTTAGCAAGCGCCCGCAGACGCGGATTGTCTATATGACGGGTTATACCGACGATATGGTGGTGCAGCACAAGGTGCTGGAACCTGGAGTGCAGTTGCTGCAGAAGCCGTTCACGAAGGTCGATCTGGCGCTGAAGGTGCGGGCTACGCTGGATGGGAAGTGACCGGGCTTGTAAACTTTTAAAACCTTTCAACCACAGAGAGCACAGAGTTTCACAGAGTAAGAGGGATCGAGGCTTATGAGCAAAGTGCAGCAAGGTGTTGGAACCGGGGGCGAGAAGATCTGGGTGACGCTGCGGGGATTGCCGGTGACGATCCGGCTGGAGTGGCCGTTTCACCAGTCGACGTCGGGCGCGGATTTCTGGGTGCTGCATGGAGACATCCGGCTGGAAGGTTCGGAGGGCTTGCATGCGCCGGTGGCGGTGAATCTTTCGCAAACGGTGCGCGAGGTGATGCCGTCGCTGGAGCCGAAGGACGTGGAGGCTCCGGTGATCAACGCGCTGCGCAAGGAAGTGGACCGGCGGCAGATCGAGTTTTTGAAGTCGGGGAAATTGTTGCCGGTGCCGTTTTCCAGCCGGCACTATGATTTCAAACGGCAGCAGTGGATTTTTGGCAAGGCGAGTGACGATGTGATGGCGGAATTCATTGAGCGGAAAGTTTATTGGGAGACGACGCTGGCGGCACGCGAGCGAGTATGGATTGGCGATCCGGCGGAAGCGCAGTATTTGCAGACGACTCCGGCGCATTTGATCGAGATTGCGGCGCGACTGGTGGCGGCGCAGGGATTGCTGCGCATCGAGGGCGAATGGGCGATGGCTACGCAGGGACTTCTGGGGCAGGCGCAGCGATTCGAGAGTGCGAGGCGCGAGGCGGTGGAGGAGTTGGAGAAGAAGCACGCGTTCGAGAGAGGGTAGCGGAGTACCGAGTTGCGAGTACCGGGTACAAAGAGGATGAAGCGAGTAGTTCTTAAAATAGCCGGGATCGGGATCGTTGCAATTGTTCTTGCGGGCGGGGCTCTACTGTTCTGGTTATTCGGCTATTCGGGCGATCTGCCTGACGTGAAATCCCTGGCGCAGTATGCGCCAGTTGAGGCTGTGCAAGTGCGGGATGCATGCACGGGAGTCGGATCGGTCGCGATTCCATACAATTCGATCGGAGAGAACTTGCGAGCCGCGTTGAGCGCCGCGGAAGCCGGCGAAAACGATTCGGGAGTGCTCGCGGATATGCTTCGGAGCTTCACAAATCATTCAACACCGGGACGAGTTCCTCTTTCTTTGCAGATATCTCGCAGCATGTTTTGCGCTCCGTCGAAAAGATTGAACCGCGGTATTGAAGAGGTGCGGACAGCGTTTCAGTTAGAGAGGCATTTCTCGCGCCGGGAGTTATTCACGATCTACGCCAACCGGACTTGGTTTGGCAACGAGATTGTCGGCGTGGAAGGCGCATCGGAACGTTATTTTCAGAAGAAGCCTGACCAGCTGCAGATCGGAGAAGCGGCACTGCTTGCGGGACTGTTGCGATCTCCTGCCCGGTATTCGCCTCACGAACATCCTGATCGTGCCCTTCAGCGGCGAAATGAAGTTGTCGATGCAATGGTCGTGGCTCATGCTATCAGTGTGGAGGAAGGGAAAGAAGCGAAGGTCAAAGATTTGGGAATCGCTATGAGATGAGATTTTGGCTATCGTGCAATTTCCCAGGGGGAAGCCCGCATATTTTTGTGAGCTTTACGGGACCACTGAAGTCGTGCCCTTCCACGCTTATTGGGGGCAGGCTTAAGGGACGACAATTCCTGCAACGATGGTGGGATAGGCGAGCATCCAACATTACTTGGAAAGTTTTTCCTAAGGCAGTCAAAGCTCAAGCAACGCCCGCCTTAAAAAGCCGCGGAAGCACCGGAAGGGGCACACTCTTGCTGTTTAGCACGGCACGTTACTGGCGGGGTCGTGGTGGCCAAATTGTCTTGCTGCTCGGCTGTTTGACGATCGCCCGCGGATTTGCGCAGAACGAACCGCAGCAGCCTGCATCGCCGCCGACGTCAGGAAATTCTCAGCCTCAAGCGGCACCCCAAGACGAAACCCCGGCTTCGCCGGCGCCCCAAGGAGAGAAGAAGGAAGAAAACCAGAATCCGGCACGCTATGCTGAGGAAAAGACGGTGGAGGCTGCGGTGGCGACGCGGGAGATGGGAAAGGCGGCACTGTTCAAAGCGCGGGATTGGGAGAGCGGGTGGCTGACCGGAGTGTACGTGGGACAGGGACAGCCGCTGCTGCCGGTGACGCCGAGCGAGCGGCGCGAGATTTATCTGGATCAGACGCTGGCCACGCCGGGAGCGTATATGAAGCGCATGTTCGCGGCAGGAATTGATCAGGCGCGCGGAGTGCCATCGCAGTGGGACGACGGATGGGGCGGGTATGCGGAGCGGTTCGCGTCACGAGAGGGGCAGTTCATCACGGCGAACACGCTAGCGTACCTCGGGAATGCGGCGCTGAAATATGAGCCGCGTTACGATCAATGCCGCTGCAGCGGGTTCTGGCCGAGGACGCGGCACGCAATCCTGCGGAACTTTGTGACTTATGACCAAAGCGAAGGGCGAATACGGCCGCAGTGGGCGCTGTATGGAGGATCGTTTGGCGGAGGATTGGTTTCGACCGCGTGGAAACCGCAACCGCGCGATGCGTTTGCCGAAGGCGGCCGGGCGATGCTGGGGCAGGCGGGGTACGGGGCGCTGCTGAATTTCTTTATTGAGTATTCCACCGACATTAATCGGAAGATCGGCGCGAAGCGACGACCCCGGCGTTAAGCGGGCGTAGGCTTGCGGACAAACTGCGCGACGACGGCGCCGAGAGTGAGTAGCGACATCAGGGAGATGATGCCCAGCGAAATGACGCAGTAGACGCACCATACGCCAAGGATATTTTTTTCGATGTTGGCGAGATGCAGCGAGAAGGCGAGTCCGGCGAATGTGGGAATGAGCAGCAGGCGGTAGGAGCGCCGGAATGCGAGGGCGGCCATGAGGATGTATCCGGCGATGCCGATGGCGGCTACGGGAATTCCAGCGAGCATGGCGTAAGGACTGTGATTGACAACGCCGCAATCCCAGCGCTCGTTGATGCTGCAGGGGGCATCGCCGACGGTGCGGTAATGTTCGCGGAGGGCAAGGGACGAAGCTATCACTCCAAGAATGGCCAGAATCAGCAACAGATATTTCATCTTTTACCTTTCGTTCTTTGTAGGCGAAAAGCTTTTTACCGCAGAGAGCGCTGAGAGACACTGAGTACGCTGAGAAAACCTTCCGAGCTAAAACCTTTGGCTCCCCGCGAAAAGCTATTGACCGCGGAGAGCGCTGAGGGGACGCTGAGTACGCTGAGAAAATCTTTCGCTACCCCTTTATTCCATTTTCTTTTTCTGCCCTTGCTTCGGTTACGTCTTTTATTAAATCCGACGACTGCCAATCGCTGCCGTGATACCACTTCACGATTTTGCCGTCGGGACCAATAACGGCGGTGCTCAGGTTGTGGGTGATAGGGCCGCCTTCGTATTGGACGGTAAGCGCGAAGAAATCGGCGACATGTGGCAGGTCGGCGGAGGCCGGCGCGGCGAATTCCCAGCGGGTGAAGAGTGCGGGCTCGTGAGTGTGGGCGACGGAATATCCGTAGTCGCGCAGAACTTTGGGCGTGTCATGTTCGGGATCGAAACTGATGCTTAAGAGGTGAGTGCCGGCAAGGCTGGGATTTTTTTCGAGCTGCTTGTAGGTTTCCGAGAAGTTGCTGCTGACGCGCGGGCAGAAGTCGGGGAAGGGGCAGCGGGTGTAAATAAAAGTGACGAGCAGAAAGTGTCCGCGATACTGCGAGAGCGTGATGCGCCTGCCGCTTTGATTGGTGAAGGAGAAATCGGGAACATCTTCTCCAGGGACAGGCATGTGTAACGAATTTGCTCCCGAGGCGTGGGAGGGGGCGGCCGCGTGCGCGACGACTTTCACATTTTCCAGCCAGTAGTCGGGAGGTGCGTCGTCACTTTTCGGTTGGACGACTACAACTTCGGCGGAGATGGAATCGCCGGGATGTAGATGGTTCAGAGTGTCGGCGGGCTTGAATTTGTAGGGCATGGGCATGGCGTCCATGAAGCCGGGAATAGCGTCGCCGTCGATGATGGCCGACTGGGACTGACTGTCGATGGAGATGACGCGACCGGTGAAGGGATAGTGTTTGCCTGCTGAAGTTTTGGAGCACGAAGAAAAGAAAAATGCGCTCGAAAGCAGCAGAGCGAGGATGGCACGGCGAGTTTGGTTGTTCACGTTGTAAATACTTTAACGCGGACGGGACCGAGTTGCCATGGCTGGGGAAGTGCGGGCGGAGTAGGTTAGGCCGCCCGCGGATCTTTAGATGGAGAGCAGGCGCTGGAAGAAAGATCGATAGCGTTGCAGGGCGATGCGCAGGTCTTCGGTGGAGACGTTGTCGCCGCGATCCCACTGTTGCTCGAGATTGGAACGTTCCTGGGCGAACACTTCGGCCAGGCGTTTCATTGCGGCGGCGACCAGGCCATCGGCTTGCTCGACGGCACGTCGAGGTTCGTCGACGAAGGCGGCCTGAACGGTAGTCCAGCGATTGCGCAACTCGTTAAGCTCGTTGTTGGGGAACAGGGGCGCGGTGTCGGAGGCGTTGCGCGTGCCCGAACTCGCGGATTGCGAACTCTGGCCGGGGCGACTGGCGAGCATGGGCTTAGGACGCTCGTCGCTGGAAAGAAGTTGCTGATTCGGCCGAAGGTCTTGCGATCGAAATTCGGGGTTGGATCGAACCTCTTGTGGCCCGCCTTTTTCAAGCCGGTTTTCGCTGCTTCGATCGTCGCTGCTTCGCTCGTCGTCGGCCCGATCATTGCTGATCTGCTGGTTGATTTGCTCGTTGCTAATTTGATCGTGGATCCGGTTCGCGGCTGCAGGACGCTTGCCCTGGGCCAAGTCGGCGGTGGTTAAGTCTTCCTCGAGTTCGGGTTGATCTTTTCTCAGGGGCACGCTCATGCTGGTCGTTCCTCTTTTCTCTCGGCTCGTTCGCCGAGCAACTCTTCAAACAGAGAGCGATAGTGGACCATGGCTTTGCGCAGGTCCTCGGTGCTGGCCTGGCCACTGTCGTGGCGGAGGGCAATGGCGTGGGCTGCGCGATAGTTTTCGACTACGACGGGATGGTCGACGGAAATGTCGGCGGCGCGCTGTTCGAAGTCGGACATGGGATAGCCGCGCGCTGCCATCAGCTCATTGACTAAAGCGTCCGCCTGGGAAACGGAGCCCGCGGGTTCGTCGACGAACTGCGCTTGCACAGCGCGCCAACGCTCGGCGAAATCCAATCGGCTGGCCTCGGAGAGCGGGCGCAGAGTGAATTTATCGTGGCGCTTGGCGCGCATCTCGAGGACGCCTTCGGCGCGGCGAACCTCGCCCTCTTTCTTCACGACGCGATCGTATTCGGGGCCGAAGCGCTGACGGAGCTGCTGGCTGCGGCGCTTGCGCGCCAGGATGAAAACGATCACGGCAACCACTACAACTGCCGCGATTACAGCGATCAGGAGGGTGAGTTGACGTTGATCCATGCGGCCTCCGCTTGGAAATTTGTGATTCGTGTCTTAAGTGGCGTATTGGATTCGGAGTGCGTGATTGGGGTTGGTAGAGAGTTGGAGCGGCGAAGTCGCAAAACATCGCGGCGGGTATTAAGCCCCCGTCTTCGCTCGGTTGACGGCCGAGGCGACCGTCTCCACATGGATCTAATAGTGGAAGCGGTAGCGGAGTTCTACGTAGATTTCGCGCGGATTGTTCCAGTGGAAGCCGCCGAAGGTGACGCTGTTGTCGAGTTCGACGCGGCGGTTGGCGACGTTCATGGCGTTGAGGGAAGCGGAGAAGCGCTCGCCGAAATCTTTGCCCAGGGTCAGATCGAAGGTGGTGTGCTGCGGCAGATAGTTTCCGGGATAGGGCTGGCCGGGAAAGGCATTGGTGAAGCCGGAGCCGTAGTAGACGTTGGTGGAGGCGTAGGCGCGCCAGGGCAGGGTGATATCGCCGCCGAAGTTGAGGGTGTTGCGCTGGTCGTGATCGAGCGGACCCCAGTCAAGAAAAGAAAAGTCGGTCAGGCCGCCGTTGATGAATCCTCCCGCCCAGGCAACTTGGTTGGAGTAGGCGAGGTGAAGCTGGGCGCGATGGGCGATGCGGGGGGAGCGCAGAGTGAGCTCCCATCCGCGGACAATGCGCGTTCTGAATGGTGAGCGGGAAAAAGAGATTGGATTCGCCGATGTTGTTGTGATCGAAAAAGTTTGACGCATTGGTGCGGAACATGTCGGCGTCGAGAACCCAGCCGCGCCAGGGGATGGTCACGCCGAATTGGTTTCTTCGTCGCGCTCGCCGTGGAGAGGAATAAATCCCAGATTGTTGCTGTTGGCGAATTGCAGCAGCGGACCGGAGGCGGTGATCAATGGAGGCGCCTGGTAGTAGTGGCCGTAGGAGGCGCGGAAGGTCCAGTTCAGGCGCGGCACGTTGAGGGCAACGCCGAAGCGCGGGCTGATGGAATTCTCGCTGACGCCGCCGGAAAAATAAGTCGGGCGAAGTCCGGCGGAAAGTGTGAGCCAGGAGAGCGGTTTGAATTTGTCATCAAGGAAAAATGCGGTCAGGCTGCCGGAGGGATGTTCGGTTTGCGAGAACGGCGGAGTCGCCGCTGCCGTCGTTGAAGACTGCGCCAAGTAGTTCATTGTTGGTGCTGGTAGAAACTGTAGACGCCTGCCTGAAAATCATTTTTATTTTGCGTTGACGCTGAAGCTGACCTGGCCCCCGCCATAGGTGGAGGAGCAGATGCTGTGTGGCCGCGATGGGATCGGTGGGCGCGCTGTCAAAATTCGCGCGGTTGTAGTGATAGAAGGGCGAAACCGTGAGCAGCATTCGGGAGTTGAAGGTGTGCACCCAGGAGAAATTCACGACCACGTCGGATTCGTGATCGGCGTCGCGCAGGTGAGGCTGGGATATTGCGCGTTGAATTGTTCGCGGGGATGGGCGCGTTTTCGATGTCATTGGGAAAGGGATCGTAGGGAATCTGATAGTAGTCGTGGCGCAGCGAGGTCACAAGGCGCAACTGGTTCGCGGGATCGACGTTGAAGATGAGCGAGCCGAAGCCACCGAATCCGTTGGCGGCATCGTGCACGACCTTGGGGACGGGCGTCTCAATGCCGAGATTGCTGCGGTTGCCGTTGACGCTGGCGTAGTAGGCGAAGCGCTCGGTGTGGCTGCCGAGGCTGAACTGGTCGTTGGTCTGATAAAAATTGCCGGCGCTCAGAACCAGTTCGGCCTCGCGGTTGCGCTCGAATCCGGTGCGGGGCACGACGTTGAAGACGCCGTAGGTGCGGTCTCCAATGTCGGCGCCGTAACCGCCGCGGCTGACTTCGAGGTAGTCGATATCCTTGGGATCGAATTGCGGCCCGAGGTTGGAGGCGATGTTGGTGTTGGGCACGGGGACGCCGTCGACCAGCCAGCTGGTTTGATGGCCGCCGCGGATGTGAAGCTGATCGTGGGTGATGTAGGCGCCGGGGACGAAGTCGGTGATCATGGCCAGGCTGTTGGAGCGGTCGGCGCCGGGAGTGCGGGCAATGTCGAGACGATCGACGATCGTGGTCGGCGTTGAGGAATCGGTGGGAGCGGCATCGGGCGTGCCGGAGACGTTGATGGTTTCTTTCGCGCCGGCGATGTTGAGCGCGAAGTGCAGCACAGGTTCCGATGCCGGAGATGACGGCGACATCCTGCTGCGCCTGTTCGAAGCCGACTCCTACAACGGTGACCGACGTATTCTCCGAGGGGAACGGCGGCGAAGGCGAAGTTGCCGTTGGCGTCGGAGTTGGCGGTGGCCGACCAGTCGGAGGTTTTGGCCTTGATCATGACCATGGCATTCTGCACGGGGCGGTGCTGGGGATCGTGAATGATGCCGCGGACGGAGGCGACGGTGGCGGCGAAAGACACGGTCGCCGCGAGGCAGGCAGCGCAGAACGCTAGGCGTAGCAAACGCATGAAATCTCCGAGGACCGGTTAGGGTGTCCGCCGCAAAGGGCTAGCCGGGCTTTGCCCGGCCGGACAGCCCCTTCGACTGCGCTCAGGGCAGGCTTGGCGGCTGTCCCCACATTGAGATCGCTAAGAACGAAGCGATTTATCAGGCGATGGAGATTTGCGGCGGGGCGCGGGAGGACTGGGCCGTTAGCAGCGGAGTGCTAACCGGCTGTGCTTGCGCATGTGCGAGGCGGATATCTGTTTCCAGCGTGATTGATGGCAGGGACGGGTCGGGATGAGCTGATTGGGATACGTGAACTCCGCGGCAGCAATCGTGGTTGCAGCAACTGGCGCTGCGGAGGGCTCTGTCGTCCGCCAAGCCGAATGCGCCGTGACATTGATGAGCAGCTTTGCGGATGCAGCAGGCGTGCGGGGGCGCAGCGGTGGCCGCTAGCGCCAGCGGAAGGAAGGTTCCGACAAGCGCGAATAGCAACAGGAATCTGGCGATCAGGCGCTGCATGCTTTTCGTGAAGCAGAACCCCAGGTGGGGCAAGCATAGAACATGGAGTTGAAAGAGCGCAAGCGGCGGCGGGATCTGGCGGGCGGCGCGTCCGCCCCACGGATCAAGCTTTGCCGTTGATCTTGGCCCACCACCAGCGGACGCCGACGAAGAGGAATCGCCAGTCGCTGAAGAATTCCGGCGGCTTGCCTTCGAAGGCGTGGCCGACGAATTGGAGGATCCATCCGATCACGAATAGCCCGAGTGCGTAGGGCCAGAGGCGATGAAAGAAGAAGCCTGCGACCGCGATTGCGGCTGAGAGCAGGATCGTGGGGATGCCGAAGGTGTGGCAGAGGCGATTGACCGGATGCTGATGGCTGGACGAGTATTGCGCGATCCATTGTTCGCTGGTGCGGTTGCCGAGCATGCATGGGGATGATACTACGGTTTGAAGGTCAAAGTCCCCACCCCTTCGGCTGCGCTCAGGGCAGGCTCTCTCGCAAAAAACGCGAGAAGGGTGGGGCATCCGCTGAGAACGAGGTTCTCCCGGTTGAGGCTTCCGCTGGCCGCGTGGTAGCATCCATAGTTTTGGCAGGGATGCTGGGTTGGCCTGTTCCGTCACTCATCCTCTCTATGGGCCGTTTCCTGCTTCTTTCACGCGCCTGCCGAAGGAGCTCAAATTGAAGGTCTATTCGGGATCAAACATCAGGAATGTAGCGATGGTGGGGCACGGGCATGCGGGCAAAACCACGCTCGTGTCGGCGATGCTGTACACGGCGGGCGCAACCCAGCGGCTGGGGCGCGTGGACGATGGGTCGGCCACGACCGACCACGACGAAGAAGAGGTCGCGCGAAAGATGTCGATTTCGACCGGGGCGGCGGTGGTGGAGTGGGGCAGCACCAAGATCAATATTCTCGACACACCCGGGTTCAGCATGTTTGTCCATGAAGCGAAGATGGCGCTGCCGGTGGTGGACGCGGCGATTGTGGTGGTCGACGGCGTGGCCGGCGTGGAAGTGGTGACCCAGCGCGTGTGGAATTATTGCGAGGAATATAAGACGCCGCGGCTGATCGTGGTGAACCGCATGGATCGCGATCGGGCCAATGCCGAGCGCGTGCTGGAATCGCTGATCAACGCGTTTGGGCGGGACGTGATTCCGATTGAGTTGCCGATTGGCAGCGAGAAAAGTTTGAGCGGCGTCGTCGACCTGGTCCGCATGAAGGCGTACACGTACGAACTGGGCGGGAACGGCAAGGGAAAAGAGACGGAGATTCCGGCTGACATGCGGGCGCAGGTGCAGGAAGCCCACGAGATGCTGGTGGAACTGGTGGCCGAGGGCGACGACAAATTGATGGAGAAGTTCTTCGAGGCTGGGACGCTGGGCGAAGAAGACCTGATTCCGGCGCTGCACAATGCGATCCGCGAAGACAAGATTTTTCCGGTCATCTTCAGTTCGGGGTTGGGCAACATTGGGGCGGACCGGGTGATGGATTTCATTATCGACTACACGCCTGCGCCGTCGGAGCATGAGTGGGTGCAGGGCGAGGCGGCGGGTGGGAATGGCGACGCGCCCAAGCGTCATGAGTCGGATGAAGAGCCGGTGTCGCTGTATGTGTTCCGGACGGTGTCGGACGCGTTCGCGGGGCGGATTTCGTATTTCAAAGTTTTTTCCGGAGTGTTGAAGAACGATGCGACGCTGCAAAACTTCAGCCGCGGCGGGCAGGAGAAATTCGCGCACATTCAGACGATGCAGGGAAAGACGGCGATTCCGGTGCCGGAGCTGCATGCGGGCGATATTGGCGCGGTGGCGAAATTGAAAGACACGCTGACCGGCGACACGCTGGGCGACAAGTCGGCGCCGATCCAGTATCCGCGGGTGAAACTGCCGGAGCCGGCGATTACGTTTGCGATCGAACCCAAGAGCCGCGCCGATGAAGACAAGCTGGGACCGGGCATCCACAAACTGATGGAAGAGGATGGGATGCTGCGGTTCTTCCGCGATCCGCAGACGAAGGAATTTCTGATTGCGGGTACGGGGCAGCAGCACATTGAAGTGATCGTGTCGAAGCTGAAGAAGCGGTATCACACCGAGGTTGTGCTGAAGGCGCCGAAGGTGCCGTATCGCGAGACGATTCGCGGCAAGGCCGACGTGCAGGGACGGCACAAGAAACAGACGGGAGGTCACGGGCAGTATGGCGATTGCAAGATCAGAGATGGAGCCGCTGCCGCGTGGCGGGGAGTTCGAATTTGTGAACGATATTTTTGGCGGCGCGATTCCGAAGAACTATATTCCGCCGATGGAAAAAGGAATTCGAGGATGCGGCGGCGCGCGGATATCTCGCGGGATTTCCGATGGTGGATTTTCGCGTCGTGCTCTATGACGGGTCGTATCACGACGTGGATTCGAACGACTTGTCGTTCCAGATGGCGGGGCGCATCGCGTTCAAGAAAGCGATGGAAGTGGCCAAGCCGACGCTGCTCGAGCCGATCATGGCGGTGGAAATCACGGTGCCCGACGACTTCGCGGGATCGATCATGGGCGATCTGAACAGCCGACGCGGCCGCATTCAGGGCATGGACAACAAGGGCGGCAACACCGTGGTGAAGGCCGAAGTGCCCATGTCGGAGATGCTGACCTACGGCGTGGAGCTGACGTCGATGACGCAGGGCCGCGGCAGCTTCAACATGGAAATGCATCACTACGACGTGGTGCCGGGGCAGTTGCAGGAAAAGATTATCGAGAAGGCGAAGGCGGCGCGGGGCGAGGTGAAGGAAGAAGAGGAGTAAGCAGGGGCGATTCTCTAGGGCTTCAGTGTAAGCTGCTGGACTACACTCATCACGATCTCAGGGTCAATCTGCGCCAGATAGCTCAGGTGTGTTAGGAGATCTTCAGCCCCATCGCTTTCGCCAGCTTGGCTTTCATCGAAGGTTCAGAATCGCTTCGCTTTGAGTTCGAGCGCGAAGGCGAGTGCAGGCTGTCGAGTGCGCACCTTTAAGCCGTCGTGGCGGGCCAGATCTCGAAGCCGACTCACTGTTCCCAATCTCGGTGGCGATATTTGAGAAAATCTGCAACGGCATTCAAAACACGATTGCCGAATATCCTCTTACGGCGCGCCGCGAAGTCCGGCCACTTTATCGCTGACGAGGCAGCCGGACCGACTGCTTCGGGGACGCGCTTCGTGGCACTCGCAAGCTTGGCGTTTTTCTTGGGGCGGGCGGTTATTACGTTTTCAATCCTATGGAGAGATTATAAAGCTTTCCAAATGGAATGCTCTGAGCTTTGGGGGCTTCGGTCGACCCGGGGCACGGCCGGCTGTTCGTACGCAGGCCATTTTGTATAGAATTTGCCGTAACAATCAACGCGGGGTCGATAAATGAAATCCATAGTGATTCTTATCTGTTCCATTTTCGCGCTACCGCTGCTGGCGCTCGCTGCCGAGCCGCAAACCTTTCCCACTTCGGCGGGGCCGGTGAAAATTACGCCGCTTTACCATGCCAGCACGCTGATTGAGGCGGGCGGGAAGACGATTTATCTCGATCCTGCAAAGCCGGCGAAGTTTGCGGGGCTTCCGAAGGCTGACCTGATTTTGATTACCGACATTCACGGGGACCACATGGCTCCCGATTCGATCAAGGAAGTCAGCAAAACAGATACGGAGATTCTGGCGGCGCCGGCGGTGGTGCAGACTGTCACCAGTGCCAAGCCCATCGCTAACGGAGAAACGAAAAGCTGGCAGGGGTGGACGATTGAGGCGATCCCGGCCTACAACCTGAAGCGCGGACCGGAGCCCGGAAAACTTTTTCACGACAAGGGACGAGGCAACGGCTACGTGCTCACTTACGGCGGCAAGCGATTTTATTTTTCGGGCGATACCGAGGGCGTGCCGGAGATGCGGGCGCTCAAAAATATTGACGTGGCCTTCGTTTGCATGAACCTGCCTTACACTATGCCGCCGGAAGAGGCTGCGGACGCGGTGAAAGCTTTTCATCCGAAGATTGTGATTCCGTATCACTATCGCGGGTCCGATCTTTCGGTGTTCCAGAAGGCGCTGGAGGGGACGGGGATTGAGGTGCGGGTGCTGGACTGGTATCCGAAATAGAAGAACCGGCTGCAGCCTTATTTGCAGACTTCGACATCCGTGAGACCGAAATCTGTTCCCTTCGCCAGCAATGGCTCGCCGGAGTACTTTGCCAGTGCATAAGGGAAGCAGTCGCCAAAGTTGAGCGCTGCAGGGTGTCGACCCTTGCCGTACTTGCGCCAGGCAGAGCGGGCGATCTCGACCTGCTCAGCGTCCACCGGCACGATTTGAAGATTGGCGCGAATCACGAAAAGATCGAACTCGCGGCCGGCATCCTGCCCTTGTCGGGCTTCAAGAACCATGCCGGTTTCGAGTACGGTGGCCGCAGAAATCAGGCGACTCTCGGCTGCGGTAATAGCATCGAGGAATTTCAGACGTTCGGGCTCTCCGAAAAAGACGGCGGCGAGGGCTGAAGTGTCGATGACCATTCTTTTAAGTCAGCGTGGATCGTTTAGCCGGGAAGCCCGTGCTCGTCGTAGCCCAGAATCTCGTCCGGCGTGCGGGGATCCAGAACGGGCAACCGGTCTACGCGTTGAAGGATTTCCTCCAAATGGCCGCGGAGAATTTGACTGCGACGTTGTTGTTTGAGCCGATCAAGGCGCTCTTCCAGAGCTTTCTGAATTGCCCCTGTCAGGGACTCTCCCGTCTTGGCGGCTACTTCTCGCGCTAGTCGCTCGGTATCTATACTTTTGATACTAATAGGCATAATGGATTGATTATACCATTATCTAACGTAGTATAGAAATATTCCTCGGGTCGTCCGCAGATAAAAATTTGGGCCGACCCTTATAGATCGGCCCGCAGTATCTCTCGTCCAAAATGTCTGTTTGAATCCTACGGCTTTTGACCAAAGAGATCGGACATGGCGGCTGTGCTGGAGTCGCACGCATGGTTCAGGCAGGGCAGACTGAAGCCGCCCTCCAGTGTACGAAGAAGGGAAAAGTGAGTGTAGAAGTTCGCGCTGGTCTTACCGTGCGGACCGAAGTTGGTGTCGACGATGGCGGCAACCTGGTTCGTGTTCGGGCGCCTGCGAGTAGTCATTTTCGTCCCAAACCACGACGATCACGTTCTGCCCTTGGCCCCACACCGGGGAAGCCTTGATTGCGGTGACGATCCGCTGCAACCGCTTGGTCGCCAAGAATGATCAGGGCCGGATTCAGTCCAGCCTGGCTGCCATTGTCGTTAGGATCGAAGCCGCAGAATGCAGTTCCGTTGCCCCGACCGTGCTGGTCGTTGCACTGGTTCGGAGCGATCAGAGAGAAATGCGGGCGCACTGCCGGTTGCCAGATCGGCCCACAGTCCGCCTGCGCCATCGAAGGGAACCATCTGCTTCAGGCTAAGCATCGAATTCGTGCCTTCCTGTACGGCCTCAAAGTATGCGAACGGGTTATGCTTCACGGCGTACAGTTGGACGATCTTGCTGGTGCTTAATGGCGGCGTCAGTTGCGGGTTGATCTGGCTGAAGTTGGTGTTGTTGGTGAAATTGCCATCGCTGTAGTTCACCCAGTTGGCTCCGGTTAGCGGCAGGCTCTCCTGATAAGTCTTCCAGGACTTCCCGGCGGTTACGAGTTGATCGGCGATGGTGATAGCCAATGTGGTGTGTGACGCGGGATAGGAAACGGTGCCGTTGACGTTGATATCGCAGGGAGGACCGGTCACTTCGTTCGAACAGTCCACTGCGGGCGTGGCCGCTTCGGTGCCGCTGCCGGAGATCGGGCAGATGGCGCTGGGAGTCGATTCCAGATTGGTCTGTCCAGTCGCGAGATTCGGCAGGCAGGAGGTGCTGTGCCAGCGTGGATTGTTGTCGTCGAGCACGCCGAAATTCGATCCGCCGACAGTTTCCAGGTAGTTGGTCAGGCTGGGATGGGCGACCGCGAAATAGTTGGCGGCCAGATTGGCATTTCTGGCATACAAGTTGATGAAGGGAGCATTCGGATTGCCGATGATTTGGCTGTAACCGTGATTTTCCATCATGATTACAAACGCGTGATCCAAGTGAGGGACGCCCGATGGTACTGCGCCCTGCTGAGCGAACGCCGACGCGGCGAGCGCGCCGAACAGGCCGATGGCCAGAATCTCTTTTTTCATTGTTTTCTCCTGTGACTACCCCAGATGGGAAAAATTGTCAGGCTTGCTTGCGATCTTCGAATGCCCGAAATAGCAGGACCATAGCCGGCGGTGACGTACCCGGACCCAAGTCCATCCGACACGCTAAGCGGGATTTGTTACAGTCCGGTAACAAAGCGATGAAGATTGCATGAATTCCAGGGTGGTTTCGACCGCCAGGAAAATCGGGGCATTCCAGCGAAACAGTTTGTGCAATTGCGCGGTTTCGCATTTCGTTCTACCATCCGGAGCAGTGGCCGCCAGGAACAATCCCAATCCGGAGCCGAATCGCGAGCGCTTGGTGTCGGCAGCGCCGGTCGAGGATGATTCTTCGTTTGAGTTGAAGCTGCGCCCGCAGCGGCTGGCCGAGTTCATCGGGCAAAAGAAGGTCAAAGAAAATCTGGCGGTGGCGATCGAGGCGGCGCGTTCACGCGGCGAGGCCATGGACCACGTACTGCTCTACGGGCCTCCGGGACTGGGCAAGACGACATTGGCGAACATCATTGCCAACGAACTAGGCGTGCACTTTCAGCCGACGGCGGCGCCACTGCTGCAGATCAAGGGCGATCTGACGGCAATCATTACTAACATGCAGGATAAGCAGGTGCTGTTCATCGACGAGATCCATCGCCTGCAGCCGGTGCTGGAAGAGTTGCTGTATTCGGCGCTTGAGGATTACAAGCTCGACATCATTATCGGGCAGGGACCGTCGGCGCGAACGCACACGCTGGAGGTGAAGCCGTTCACCTTTGTGGGCGCGACCACGCGGGCAGGGTTGATTTCGGCGCCGCTGCGGTCGCGCTTCGGCATCGTGCTGCGGCTGGAATTTTATGCGCCGGAAGATTTGCAGGTCATCGTGGAGCGCTCGGCGGAGATTCTTGGAGTGGAGGTCGATGACGCGGGCGCGAAGGAAATTGCGAGCCGTTCGCGGGGCACGCCCCGAATTGCGAATCGATTGCTGCGGCGGGTGCGGGACTATGCCCAGGTGCGGGGCGCGGGAAAGATCGATCAGCCCACGGCAAAGGCAGCGCTGGAAATGCTGGAGGTCGATCATTACGGGTTCGACGAAGTGGACCGGCGGTTACTGCTGACGATCATCGAAAAATACGACGGTGGCCCGGTGGGAGTGAATACCCTCGCAGCGGTCTTGGCCGAAGAGCCTGACGCGATCGAAGAAATCTACGAGCCATTTCTGATGCAGATCGGATTCCTGAACCGCACGCCCCGAGGCCGCGTCGCGACGCAATTAGCCTACGAGTTTTTCAAGATTGCACCCAGCCGCAGGCAGAGCTCGCTGTTCTGATCTCGAAAGTCCCGACTCGTTCCATGAGGTGGGTTAAAACCGCCGTCCGCGCCTCCGTACCACGCGAAGCCACGCCACAACTACGACGTTGAGTTGCTGTACCAACGCAAAACTCGTAGAGCGCGCAGGGAGTTCCAGCGGCTTGCGCCGCCAACAGCAGTTTCCATCTTTAATGGAATATGTTCGGGATGCAGGAGGTTTAGTGGCCAGCGTCCGTTCTGGTGCCGGCGCCGCATCACGATTTCGATGGCATCGCCGACGCGACCGTCGGGTTCGATTTTCGCATTGCGCAGATAGTCGAGGCCGCGCAGGACGTCATAGTGCCAAAAAGTGGGGAACGAAAAGTGGAGCCAGCGTTTGTTGATAACCTCCCCGGTTCGAAGCGAGCGGAACATGCTGCGCTCCAGCAGATAATTTTCGGCTCGCCTACGGGCCTTAGTGACTTTCTCCGATTTGCCACTTGCTCGCTCGTATTCGAGCAGGCCTTCGAGCACGCAGATGGTGGTATGAAACGAAGAGCGTTGGCTCTTGGGCGCTTCGCAATTCCAGCCACCATCGTCAAGTTGCTCACTCAGGAGTCGATTGGCCAGTGCGTCGTTGGGTTCTTTGAAATAAGCCCCAATGCCGAGGATTCGGCCGTTGATGCAGGGTTCGGTTTCGCCGTGGAGGAATGGGCGCTGGTTGAGCCGCTTGAACACGAGCCGCTTGTCGACCCGGTCGATCATTTTGCGAGCCTGCTTACTAGCGGGGTCGAGGCCGAGGTCCATCAGGGCGACGAGACTGTACATAGCAACCAGCATGACTCGGTCATCCTTCGGTAAGTCTTTCCGCCAACCGCGAGGGCCGTCGCCCCAGTGGCCGGCAGGGGATTGGCCGACGAGAAGCTGCGCTCCCCAGCCTTCGGTTGTGACATGGGATCGCTCGGCGGCAATCAGGTTTGGGGCTTCAGTGACAAGGTCCCTCATGACCTGCCAACGGATGGCCGGGTCAGAATCGAGCAGCCATTTGAGGTGCGCAGGCCGGGGCGAATAATCGTGTGAGCGCATTTGTACGTTATAGCAAGCGGAGGGTTAAGTTTTCACGAGGAGCGGAATCGGGTTCTCCGCGTCCGCCCATGCGTACTCATAACTTGTATTGCGGATTCCTGATTTCAAAACAGAACATTCTTTTTTGTTTCGTTACGGCCCAGATAGTGTATCTTGCTCAATTCCACCCCGTAGGGGGCGGGCTGGAGCCGGGGGATTTTTGCGTTCGTATCGAGTACTCAGGCAAAGGGGCCATTTTGTCGCGAAAGTAGCGCTGGTGGGCATGTTCGTTGCGTCGGCCGCGGGGTTCTCTTGGCCGCAGTCCACCGTGTTTCGAAACTCCGGCAACGCCGCCCAGGGCTCACCGCAATCCCCTGCGAATCCTCCAAGTTCGCAATCAGCGCCTCAAAATCCTTCGGTACCCAACCCGCAACAGCAGAACCCTCCACCATCGGCGCAGTTGCCGGAACTGCCAATCAAGAATCCTGAAGTGCAGCCCGCGCCGTTGACAAGAACAGCGACATCGTCACTCACGATTCCGCACCTGTCGAGCGCTCCCGCCCTGGAGGATTTCCTCAGTATGAAGCCGCTGGGAGGAACCGCCCAGCAGATGGTGAAAGTGACTGGTTTCACCCAACGAAATCCGCACGACGGCGAGGGCGTCACAGAGCCGACGGACGCCTACCTGGGGTACGACCAGAAAAATCTTTATGTGGTCTTTGTATGCTTCGACGATCCGAGGCAAGTGCGCGCCCGGCTATCGAGCCGCGAGGATGTTTACGACGACGACCAGGTGGAGATCATGCTCGACACTTTTCACGATCGGCGCCGGGCCTACGCCTTTCAGACCACGCCGCTGGGGGTGCAATGGGACGCCATCTGGACCGAGGCTTCGCGCGAGGAAGAGACGAGCGCGCATTTCGATACGTCGTTCGACACGGTGTGGGATTCGCGCGGCAAAGTCACCGATCGCGGCTTCGTAGTGTGGATGGCAATTCCCTTCAAGAGCCTGCGTTTCCCGGCGGCGAAACAGCAGGAGTGGGGAATCATTTTGTATCGCGGCATTACGCGCAAGACCGAAGATACTTTTTGGCCGCGCGTTTCCTACAAGGTCGAGGGCCGTCTTGGGCAAGCCGCAACGCTTTACGGGCTGGAGGGAATTTCTCCCAGCCACAACATCGAATTGATTCCCTACGGCTTGATGCGCGGCTACCGCGCGCTCGACACGCGCGATCCGGCCAATCCTTATTTTCAGAAAGCCACGGCCCAAGGGCAACCGGGGATGGACGCGAAGTTCGTCATTCACGATCGCTTCGTGGTGGATGCGACGGCGAATCCCGATTTCAGCCAGGTTGAATCGGAAGACCCGCAGATCACCGTGAATCAGCGCTACGCGGTTTATTTTCCGGAGAAGCGGCCGTTTTTTCTGGAGAACGAAGATTTCTTTCGCACGCCCCTGGACCTGTTTTTCACGCGCAGTATCGGCGATCCCTCGGCCGGAATCCGCCTGACGGGAAAAGATGGGCCGTATTCGGTGGGCCTGATGGCGGCGGACGACCGCAGTCCGGGACTGGCCGTGCCGGACGACACTCCGTTTTCCGGCATTCGCTCTTATTTCACGATCGCGCGCGCCAGCCGCGACATCTTCCGCCAATCGAGCGTGGGTGCCCTTTACACCGACTGGGAGTGCCCGACGACCGGGGAATTCAACCGCATCGGCGGCCTGGACACGCGCCTGAAGTTCAATCCCAACTGGACGCTCGACGGCCAGGCGGTCACTAGTTCGAGCAACCTGAACTTGAACTGCGAAGCCAATCTCTATCCCTTCAGCTCCGGCAATCACGGCAATAATAATTATTATGCCGGGCCGGCCGAGAAGCTCGAACTGCATCGCGACGGCCTGCACTTCACTTACGATGGCACTTACAACGACATCAGCCCAGGCTTCGTGTCGATTCCCGGATTCATCAATCGCGTCGACATTCGCGAGACCCAGCAGGACGTTGACTACCGTTTTCGACCCAAGCACGGATGGATTGTGGATTGGGGACCGTCGCTGGTCACGCGTTATGACTTTGACCATACCGGCCTGCGACTCGACACCGATTATGTTCCCTACCTTGCGGTTCAGGGGCGCGGACAGACGGTCATTATCGTGCGTCCTTACGAGGAGTTGCGCGAGCGGCTGCGTCCGCAGGATTTTTGCTTTTATGGATTTTCCATTTACTGTCCTCCGACCGCTCTGGGCAATCAGGATTATCACGAACACACCAGCGGGGCTTCGTTCCAGACCGGCTATTTCAAGAAGGCCACGCTGCTGGCGAGTTATTACTGGGGAGAGGGCGTGAACTATGTGGCGAACCCCGCGAATTCCGCGCCCTACAACCATCCTTTTCTGGCGCTGCAGGACACAGCCCAGGCCGGCCTGACGCTGCGGCCGATGACGCAACTGAAGATTGAGAACACTTATTTATTTGAGCGGCTGCGAGCGCCGGGCAACGCTTCTGTGTTTGAGCAGTCCCAGATTCCGGACGTGGGGCGCGGGATTTTCAACGATCACATCCTGCGCAGCAAGTGGAACTGGCAATTCACTCCGCAACTCTCGGCGCGCGTGATTTTGCAATACAACGGCCTGCTGGCTGGGACGCCGGGCGTGGGTTCGCCCTACACCTATGAACCGACCCAGAAGGAGTTCAACGCCGACTTCCTCATCACCTACCTGGTGCATCCCGGAACTGCAATTTATGTCGGCTACAACAGCGACCTGCAGAACCTGAACGTCGAGCAGCACGTAGGAGTGTTTCAGACGCCGAAAGGCTACCTCAACGATAGCCGGCAATTTTTCGTGAAGGTGAGTTATTTGTATCGATTTTGAAAAGAGCTATCAGCTTCAGCTCTCAGCTTTCAGCCTGAACCACTTCGATTCCAGACAAAGATCTTAACCGCTGAGTTCGCAGAGGACGGCCGCAGAGAACGCGGAGACGAGCGAAATTCAGAGCCCTTCTCAGCGTCCTCCGCGGCCGTCCTCTGCGAACTCGGCGGTTAAAGGCTTTGTTTGCTGAGAGCTGACAGCTGATGGCTGAGAGCTTGCCCGTTGCTGAATCCTGCTGCAATCCGGTAGAATCTAATGATTCGAATCGAGATTGGAACCCATATGAAAGCAGCTATTCATCCCGCATATAACGAAGTGCGCGTGCACTGCGCCTGCGGCAACACCTTTATGACCCGCTCGACCCATAAGGGCGACATCGGCGTAGAAATCTGCTCCAACTGCCATCCGTTCTTCACCGGCAAGCAGAAGTTGATGGACACCGCCGGCCGCGTGGAGCGCTTCCGCCGCAAGTACGCCAAGGCCGAAACCGCAAAGAAGTAAGCCACGGATTTGCGCGGATTCTCACGGATCGAAAATTCAAGCCCTCGCCCCGGCGGGGGCTTTGTTTTGTGGGCTCGCTTTGTGACGGCAGGTAGAATAAGAGCGTGAAGAAGTTCTGGGACAACTCGGGCGCAAGCGCTCTTCGGCCGCAGACGCGGGCGGGAGCGCCCGCGCCACACGAGTCGTCCCTGGCCACGCTCACCATCGGCAACGTCACGATCTCCCCCGCGACCGTGCTCGCGCCCATGGCCGGCGTCACCGACACTGTCTTCCGCCGCTTCATCCGCAACCTCGGCGGATGCGGCCTCATCATGACCGAGTTCACCTCGGCCGACGGCGTGCTCCGCAAGAAAGATCAGAAGGCCAAGCGCTATCTCCATTTCTACGAAGACGAGCACCCGATCTCGGCGCAGCTTTTCGGCAGCGATCCGCAGGTGATGGCCGAGGCCGCCCGCATGGTCGAGGGCCTGGGCTTCGACCTGGTCGATTTGAATCTGGGATGCCCCGCGAAGAAAGTCGTCAAGTGCAACGGAGGCTCCGGCCTGCTGCGCGATCTTCCCGCCATCGGCAAAATTTTCGAAGCGGTGCGCGCCGCCGTGAAAATTCCCTTCACCGTGAAATTTCGCGCCGGATGGAACGACGAAGAAATCGTCTGCGTGGAACTGGCCCGCATGGCGGAAGATTGCGGCTTAGCCGCAGTCGCGCTGCACGCCCGCACCCGCGAAATGGGCTACAGCGGCAACGCCCGCTGGGAGTGGATCGCCGCCATAAAAGATGCGGTCAAGATTCCGGTCATCGGCAACGGCGACATCCGCAGCCCGGAGGATGCCTGCGCCATGGTCACGCAAACCGGCTGCGACGCGGTCATGATCGGCCGCACCGCCCCGTCGAATCCATGGATCTTCCGGCAGATCGAGCAATATTGCGCTGCCATGCGGGTGGCATTGCCCGAGACCAAGTCACCTGCGAAGCTCTACGACGAACCTTCCGAGGCCGACCGCTACCAGATGATCCGCACCTATTTCCAGATGCTGATCGAAGAGGAACTCCCCGACGCCGTCGGCAAAATGAAGCAGTTTGCCAGCTGGTTCACCCACGGAGTACCAGGCGGAGCGGGCCTGCGCAAGGCGATCTACGAATCAAAGAGCGCGCCAGAAATTCTCGCGCGGGTAGAAGAGTTCTTCGAAGCGAGGTTGTGTGGCGCGGGCGCCCTCGCCCGCGAGGCTGTCGGCACGACTTCCGCACGAAACGATTAAGCTTCCGAAAAAAAGCCGCCCTTCCGGGCGGCCCAAAGTCCTCTTCCGCGATTTACTGGTGAAACCAGATCAGCCCAAAATAGCCGTCAGTATCACCGGGGCCGGACGTGAAATAGAGATGATTGGTCTCTCCGTTGTTCGTGGTCCCTCCGCCAAAGTCCAGGCCCCAAAGTCCGGTTAATCGAATGGGAGCGCCGGACGCGTCTGTGACCTTGCCCACAAAATTCCCGGTATTGGGATTGAACGCACTGATGGTACCCGCGGTGCTGTTGTTGCCGACCAGCAAAGTATTGCTCAGTGGTCCAAAGTTCGCCGGCGCCATGGCAAGGCCCCAAGGCTGATTGAAGGCGGAGCTGTGGGTCAGCTGTTTCACAAATGTGCCGTCTTCCAAAAAGATGTCGACGAACCCGCCGGTCCCCCCGCTGGTGTTGGCGAATGTCACATAAACTTTGCCTCCCATGTCACGAATGCCGAAGGGAGCGAAGCCCGCGGGAGCGGTCGGATCGGTAAACGAATTCACCAGACTAAAGGTTCCGTTGTAAACGTCGACGCGGTTGTTGGCCGAGTCGGCGGCGAAGAGAAGGTTTCCCGAGGTACGGCTGGTGATGGCCAGGCCGGTATAGACCGCGCCTGCCCGCGTGGTGCCAATCAGCGCCATGCTGGGATCAAACGACGACCATCCGCAAATGGCGCCATCCAAGGTGGAAAATAGAAAAACCGATACCCAGTTGTCGATGGCGAACTCCTGCGATCCGTTATAGACGATGCCGGTGGGTGTGCCTGCGCCCGAACCACTGGCCGCAGGAACAATTACCTGAAGCGATTTCGGATTTCCAGCGCCGTCATAGAGAGTCGACCAGCCCGAGTCTTCGTCGCTCACCCAAAACGGCGAGCCCGGCCCATAGACCAATCCCCATGGATTCTTGAGCAACCCATCGGTGTGCCCTGCTTTTCCCGATTGATTCGAAACCAGGTAGTGATAGTTGTACTGGGCGGCTGCGCTGCCACACAGGCACGCCAAGCCTATTGCTACAAATGCGGCAAGCATTGCAAGCCGGCGAAGGGAATTCCACATAACCAATCTCCTTTTTTGTCGCGAAAATTGTGAGGCGGCCCGGAAACGCTTTTGGCGAAGCCTTTGTACTTTTGCAACCGGAAGTCATGCTAACCCCGTTGCGGGGACGGGCATGTCATGGAAATGTCAATTCGCAATTCGTCAAGCGGGCGGCTAGAGTGGGAGTGAATTTCCCTGGACCTGCGAGACCGTTTTAGCCACCATCTTCCCCGCCTCATCCATCTCCACGTAAGCCCACGGTGTAGTCGGATCGTGGGTGAAGACCGTCAGCCATTTTTCTGGAGTCGCCCGCGCGTAATATTCCTTCTTGCTCTCGATGGTTTGCAGCGGATAGAGGTCGAAGGCCATGCCCCAGGTCAGGTCGATGTGCGCCGTCGTAGGGATGAGGTCGGAAATGTAGCACGCCGTTTTCGGGTGCGGGTGCCCCACTTCTCCCTGCTTTTGGGAGAAGTGGGGATTTTCGCCGGGACTCTGAATAACGATGGCCTGCATGTGCGCCGTGTGTCCGGGAAAAGTCTTCACCGAAATGCCGGGGAGGATTTCTTCGCCGCCCTTGAGCAGCGTCATCTGCCCGCTCGCCACCAGCGGATCGTAGTTGTCGGGAATGAAGCTGATGGCATCGCGTTCGCTGGGACGCCGCGCATATTGCCATTCGCCCTCGGGCGCGTAGTACTTGGCCCGCGGAAATGTTGGCACGATCTTCCCGTTTTTGTCGCGCACCGTGTTCCATCCGCAATGATCGAAATGCAGGTGCGAGTTGATGACGATGTCGACATCTTCGGGCGCGACGCCCGCCGCCGCAAGATTGTCGAGCAGCTTCGCCGGCTGGCCGTAAAACTTGATCATGCGCTCGGAAAGCTTGTTGCCCATGCCGGTTTCGATCAGGACGGTCTGTTTTCCGGTACGCGGCGTTTCCGTGCGAATGAGCAGCGAGTTGAGTCCGGCGGTGACGTAATTCTTGTCGTCAGCCGCGACCTTGCGCGACCACATCACCTTGGGTACCACGCCAAAAAACGCGCCGCCGTCGAGCGGATAGGTTCCGTCAGAAAAAACGCTGAGTTCGAAGTCGCCGAGCGTGAGTCGATGCATTGATTCAGTGTGCCACAAAGGGCTGCTCGGCTTCGCCTGCGTGGCGGCGGGCGAATGCGTTCGCCCCTGCGTGGGCTTGGAACTTTTGGGAGGCTGCAGCATCCAATGTTTATCAGTTGATTAATACGGAGACATCTTATGATTCAGATTCGCCATGGCCAGGAGCGCGGCGGCGGCGACCACGGCTGGCTGAAAACTCATCACACCTTTAGCTTCAGCGATTTCTGGGATCCCAAGTGGATGGGATTCCGCTCGCTGCGCGTCATCAATGAAGACTGGGTTGCGCCTAACACCGGTTTCCCGACGCATCCCCATCGCGACATGGAAATTATCACCTACGTTCTCGAAGGCAAGCTCGAACACAAAGATAGCCTGGGAACCGGATCGGTGATTTTGCCGGGCGACGGCCAGCGCATGACCGCAGGCAGCGGCATCCGGCACAGCGAGTTCAATCCATCGACGACCGACGCGGTGCATCTGCTGCAGATTTGGATTCTGCCGGAGAAGACTGCTTTGCCGCCGAGCTACGAGCAGAAGTCGTTTCCAGAAAACGAAAAGCGCGGACGGTTGCGGCTGATCGCCTCGCGCGATGCGAGCGAGGGGTCGGTGAAGATCAACCAGGACGCGCAGCTCTATGTCACGTTGCTGAAGCCTGGTGAAGAAGTCGCGCACGAGTTCGGCGCGGGACGTCACGGCTGGCTGCAAGTCGCGCGCGGCGCCGTGGAACTGAATGGCAAGAAGCTGGCACAAGGCGATGGCGCGGCCATCAGCGGCGAGAAGCGGGTCACTATCAAAGGCGCGAAGGACGCAGAAGTGTTGCTCTTCGACTTGGCGTAAGAAAGACATTACCACACAGGACACAGAGGACGCAGAGGAATTATTCTGCGGGCTTTGTGTCCTCTGTCGTTACAGGCATTAGTCTTTCCTTATGGAGCGGCCAGCAGGCATCACCGCCATTGCGGTTCTCTTCTCATTGGCTGCAATCTATCTGTGGGCAATCGGAGCGGTAAAGCTGCTGGCGCCGGATGCGATCTCTCTGATGACCGGACGACATTTCATGTACGGCCTGGAATTGGCGGGACCGTATATGACGCTATTGGTTGGAGGCGGCTACGCGCTGGTGGGATGGGGATTGTTTCGCCTGCATAATTGGGCGCGCTGGGCCACGATGGCCGTGATGGTACTTGGAGTCGCGGCGCTTGTGCCGAGAATTTCTGTGGCAGAGATCGGTGTTCCCATTCTGTGGTACGGATTGCAGATTGCTCTGCGCGTTGCCGTGGGATGGTACCTGGCGCAGGCGCCCGCGGTGATCGACAGCTTCAGCAGGAAATAAATCTCGCCACGGATTCACACGGATATTTCTTTAGCGGTTTGGGTTATCCGTAAGAATCCGTGATCTCCGTGGCTTATTTTGTTTTCGCTTTGGCTGGCTCTTTCTCGCCCACTCGTTTGCTTACCTCGAAGCGCATCTTGCCGGCTTTCTTGTCGGCATCGACGATGACGTGATCGCCGTGCAGGACTTCGCCGTCGAGAATCTTCAGCGCGAGCGGATCCTGTATCAACTTCTGGATGGCACGCTTCAGCGGCCGCGCGCCAAAGTTCGGATCGTAGCCCTGCGTGAAGAGCAAGTCTTTGGCGGCGTCCGTGAGCTCGAGCGAAATCTTGCGATCGGCCAGCAGGCGGCGAACGTCTTCCAGGCGCAGTTCGATGATGCTTCACCAGCTGTTCTTTGCCGAGCGGGCGGAAGACGATGATGTCGTCGACGCGGTTCAGGAACTCCGGTTTGAAATGCGTGTGCAGCAGTTGCTGCACCTGCTCGCTGGCTTTTTCGAACTCCTCGGGCGTGCGCATGTTTTCGGCCTGCAGATAGCTGGAACCGATGTTCGAGGTCATGATGATGATCGTGTTCTTGAAGTCGACGATGCGGCCCTTGCCGTCGGTCAGGCGGCCGTCGTCCATGATCTGCAGCAGAACGTTGAACACGTCGGGATGCGCCTTTTCGATTTCGTCGAACAGCACCACCGCGTACGGACGGCGACGCACCTGCTCGGTGAGCTGTCCGCCTTCTTCGTAGCCGACGTATCCCGGAGGCGCGCCGATCAGGCGCGCGACCGCGTGCTTCTCCATGTATTCGGACATGTCGATGCGGATCATGGCATGCTCGTCGTCGAACAGAAATTCGGCGAGCGCGCGCGCCAGTTCGGTTTTGCCGACGCCGGTCGGTCCGAGGAAAATGAAGGAGCCGATGGGGCGCTTGGGATCGCTAAGCCCGGCGCGCGAACGGCGAATGGCATTGGCGACGCGCTCCAGCGCCTCGTCCTGGCCGATCACGCGCTGGCGCAGGCGATCTTCCATCGTGACCAGCTTCTTGACTTCGCCTTCGAGCATCTTGGAGACCGGAATGCCGGTCCACTTGGCGACGATGCGCGCGATGTCTTCTTCGTCGACTTCTTCCTTGAGCATGCGCGTGCCGCCTTGGCTTCTCCATCTGCTTGCTGAGTTTGGCCAGCTCTTCTTCGGCTTGGCGGATCAGGCCGTAGCGGATTTCGGCAACGCGCTGCAGGTTGCCCTTGCGCTCCTCGGCCTGCTCTTCGACCTTGAGCTGTCTCGATCTGCTCTTTGAGCGCGCGAACTGTGCGCGATGAGATCTTTCTCCTTCTTCCAGCTCGCCTTTCAGCGCGTTGGACTTCTCGCGGATTTCGGCGAGCTCCTTCTCGATCACCGTCAGGCGCTCGCGCGAGTTCGCGTCGTCCTCTTTCTTCAGCGCCTGCTTCTCGATTTCGAGCTGCATGGCCCGGCGCTCGAGTTGGTCGATCTCGGTGGGCAGGGAATCGATCTGGATGCGCAGCGAGGCGGCGGCTTCGTCGATCAAGGTCGATGGCCTTGTCGGGCAGGAAGCGGTCGGTGATGTAGCGGTGCGAAAGCGTCGCCGCGGCGACGATGGCCGAGTCCTTGATGCGCACGCCGTGATGCACTTCGTAGTTCTCCTTCAGGCCGCGCAGGATGGCGATGGTGTCTTCGACGGTCGGCTCGCCGACGAAGACGGTCTGGAAGCGGCGCTCGAGGGCCGCATCTTTCTCGATGTACTTGCGGTATTCGTTGAGCGTGGTGGCGCCGATGGCACGCAGTTCGCCGCGAGCCAGCGCGGGCTTCAGCATGTTGGAGGCGTCGATGGCGCCTTCGGCCGCGCCGGCGCCGACCAGCGTGTGCAGCTCGTCGATGAAGAGAATGATCTCGCCCTGCGAGTCTTCGATCTCCTTGAGGACGGCCTTGAGGCGGTCTTCGAATTCGCCGCGATACTTTGCGCCGGCGAGCATGGCGCCGAGATCGAGCGCGACCACGCGCTTGTTCTTCAGAGACTTCGGGCACGTCGCCGGAGACGATGCGCTGCGCGAGGCCTTCGACGATGGCGGTTTTGCCGACGCCGGGCTCGCCGATCAGCACCGGATTATTTTTCGTGCGGCGGGAGAGCACCTGGACGACGCGGCGGATTTCTTCGTCGCGGCCGATGACGGGATCGAGCTTGCCGCGGCGCGCCTGCTCGGTCAGATCGCGAGCGTAGCGCTCCAGCGCCTGGTACTTGGCTTCGGGATTCTGGTCGGTCACCTTCTGCGTGCCGCGGACCACGGTGAGCGCTTTCAGGATGGCGTCGTAGGTGGCGCCGTGGCGGGCGAGGATCTCCTGCGCGGCGTCGCGCTTGAGATGCGTGATCGCGAGCAGCAGGTGTTCGGTGGAAACGTATTCGTCCTTGAAATTCGACGCTTCTTTGAAAGCCTGGTCGAGCAGTTTGTTGGCCTCGTTCGAGAGCGTGGCTTGGGCGGCGCTTCCGGAAACTTTGGGAAGTTTTTCGAGCTCGCGATAAACCTCGGCCAGCACGGCCTGCGGGCCAATGCCGATCTTCTCCAGGACGGGCGGCACAATGCCTTCCTTGTCTTCGAGCAAGGCCGCAAGCAGGTGCAGCGGCAGCAGTTCAGGGTTGCCGTGCTCGGAGGCCAGTTCGTTCGCACGCTGGACAGCTTCCTGCGCTTTGACGGTAAATTTGTCCCAGCGGATGGGCATAATTCTATTTCTCCCTCTTCGAAGAAAAGCCGCGCTCTCTGGCCGCAGCAATTTGCTCTGGATTCAGCTCCCGACAACACAACACGCAGTGGTATGGCGGCTGATTTCCGCAACCGCATGGCTCCCAGCCAAGGCAGATGCAGAATCGCTGCTCGGGCTGGTTGTCGGTGCCGGTGCCGTGAGCGTTTCGCCTCAGGCCGCTGGCGGCGATTGCCAGGCTGCGATCGCGGAGCTTCTGAAGGATCTTGATTTTTTCGGAAAAACTCAGCGACGACAGTCTCTTCCGCATTTCTTGTTTACTCATCGGCATCTCACAAAAACTTGTTCTCGAAGCGCTCCGCTTTCGCGGTCAGATTGTGACGCTCAATGATAATTTGCAACTTCTTCCTATCAACAGCTCCTTGCTCAATAAACTGCAAGATACGGTTGTGATCTTTGGGGCGCCCGGTACGCAGGGCGATGGCAGCTAAGTGTTCAGCCGTCATAACCCACGTAGCAACATCTTCCACGGTCGTCGGAACCGCTTCCGCGAGGGCTTCGAGTTCCAGTCCATCGCTTGCCGGAAGGAACTGTACGGGCCAGCCGCCAATGACGAGGTGTTCATCTTGTATCGTGCCGCCTCGGGCCTTCAGGTAGTCATAAATTGGGCTAAGGCTAATCAATGACTTCCCGGCAGTTGTCGGAAGGATGACGAAGATGTCCACGTCGAGGGTGGCCGCAGGTTCAAGATAAAATGTCGCACCCACCGCTCCGCCGATGGCGTACTTGCCGATAACGCCGTCGGCTTGCATTTGGTTGATGGCTTCGAGCGTAGCTCTCACGGGTTCATGTCTCAATAAGCATTGTGAACTAACTCCGCCAAACGCGCCAAAGGTTAGGGAAAAAGACGGGAGGCAGCCAGGTTCTGCCGCCTCCCGCGAAAAGCGATCGAGCTGCGCTCGATGACCTGGCCAGTAGGCCCGGTCCCACACGAGCTCTCCCACACAAGCAACGCATTACGCTGCTTTGGGGCCTTTGCTTTCGAGGGTCTTCTCACCCTTTTCGGTGGTCACGTTGACCTTGATCTGCTTGGGCTTGGCTTCGGCTTTCTTGGGCAACGCGATCTTCAGGACGCCCTTGTCGTAGGTCGCTGCCACGTTCTCGGTGTCTACGGTTTGGGGCAGAGTGAAGGTGCGGGTGAAGCTGCCGTACTGGCGCTCCACGCGGCGGTAGTTCTCTTCTTTTTCTTCCTTTTCGATCTTGCGTTCGCCGTGAACGGTAAGCGTGTTGTTTTCGACGCGAACGTCGATATCCTTCTCGTCGATTCCGGGCACTTCGATCTTCAATGTGACCTTGTGCTCGTCTTCATAGACGTCGACGGCAGGGGCAAAGCTCGACGTGGTCAACGATTCGTCCCGGCCTGCGTCATTGTACGATTCACGGAACAGGCGGTTCATTCGGTCTTGCAGGGTAGAGAACTCGCGGAACGGTTCCCAACGGGTTAAAACGGTCATAACTAAATCCTCCTTCAAATTTTCGGTTACTGGTTGTGGACCGGCTTCCAAAGTAGGATCTCTGGGCGGTCACTTTATTAGACGCTTAGTTAGCGCAAAAGAAGCATAAAATGTGAGTTACTTGTTGTCAATAATAATTATACCTTTATTTTCATCATCTTACTGATGAAATAACGCACTTCAGATATGCCGTTTCCGGCACATTCAACAGGATTGGGTGGTCCTTCGACTGACTCCGGACTTCCAAGAGGCGAAGGGTGCGGTGGGCATCGAGGGCGGCAGCGGCCAGCATTTCCAGGAAGCTGGATTGACCGACGTGGTAGGAGCACGAGCAAGTGACGAGCAGGCCGCCGGGGCGGAGCATCTTCAGCGCGCGAAGATTGAGTTCCTTGTAGCCGCGCAGGGCGGCATCGAGATCGCGCTTGCTTTTGGCGAAGGCAGGCGGGTCGAGGACGATGGTGTCGTAGCGGCGATCGGAGGCGGAATAGTCCTTGAGCAGGTCGAAGGCGTTGGCCTCGATCCATTCGATTTCTTTTCCTCGGAGAAGCGCGGAGTTGAGGGCGGCATTCTGGTCGGCGACTTCGAGCGCGGGGCGGGAGCTATCGACCCCGGTGACCTGCGAACAGCGGGGAGCGAGGTGGAGGGCGAAGCCTCCCTGGTAGCAGAAAACGTCTAGGACGTCGCCTTTAGCGTACTGTGCGGCGGCGGCGTAATTCTCGCGCTGGTCGAGAAAGGCTCCGGTTTTCTGTCCTTCCAGGGCATCGTAGCGGAACTGCACGCCGTTCATGGTGAATGTGGTCGCGGATTTCTCGCCTTGCAGCAGACCGGAAGAGCGCGGCGGCAAGGATTCCAATTCACGAACCCGCGGATCGACGCGCTCGATGATGGAGGCTGGGTGCAGGCGGGTGGTGAGTTCTGCCAAGATCGCTTCCCGAACTGGGTCCGCGTCCATAGCCTGAGTGAGGATTTGCAGGGACAGTACGTCGTTGTAACGGTCGACGATCAGCCCGGGGAGGAAATCGGCTTCACTGAAGATGACGCGGTAGGCGTCGGTGTCGTGGACGACAGGCTCGCGGTAAGTGATGCCATCGGCGATTCGCTGGCGGAGAAGCGCCGGGAGGTCCCCGACTGGCTCGTTCGAAAGCATGCGGATGGCAATTTGCGAGGAACTGGAATAGAGGGCCGTGCCGAGATTCTTGCCGCGATGGTCGGTGACGCGCACGAGAGAGCCGGGGAGGACTCCGTCGGCAGAGACAATATCGGAACGATAGACCCAGACGTGTCCGGCTTTCAGGCGGGCGGTGCCGCGAGGCGAGATCTTGACTGTGGGAATCGAGTCTTTCGGCATCCTGCCATCTTAAATGGATGGAGCTTGGGACGTTCCTCGGAACAAATGCACCATGATGCCTGCGTGAACGCGCTTCGAAACATGCCTGGTCCACTTCCTTCGAGTTGGCCAGTAATCACTGAGGCAATTGGCTGCTTCGAGGGTCCCGTTCAGCAACTTCTACGGAGCGTTGACCACGCCTTTTTGAAGCTGCTGGCTCTAGCCGGCGCGGAGGCGAAAGCAATTGCAGCCCTGATGAGACGGTACGAGGATATTCATCCTCCACTGGTAGATGTGGCGCTGGTCTATCTTGCCAGCCACGAAACAATTGATACTATCTTTACGCCAGACAAACGCGATTTCTCTGTCTTCACGGGATGGCCGCAAAAGTAGTTTCCACATCGTTCCAGAGATCGAGTAAGGTTTGACGTTGCTTTCGCTTCTCCAATTTAAAGAGGAACAGTCCATGTCATTTAAGTGCAGCATCTTTCTTCCGATTACGTTCGCATTATTTCTCTCCTTTGCGAGCGCGCAGCAGCCGGCCACCGAAAAGCATGAGCCGGCGCTGGATGTCACGTCCATGGACCGCAGCATCGATCCTTGCACGGACTTTTTCGCGTATTCCTGCGGCGGCTGGCTCAAAAGGAATCCCATTCCTCCCGACCAGTCGTCGTGGGACACCTACTCGAAAATGCAGGATGAAAACTTGACGCGTTTGCGCGGGATTTTAGAAGCCGCCGCGACGCCCGACTCCAAGCGCAGTGCCGTCGACCAGAAGATCGGCGACTACTACGCTTCCTGCAGCGACGAGAAGGCGATCGACGCCAAGGGAGCCGAACCGCTCAAGCCAGGGCTGGAGAGAATTGCAAAAATTAGTTCCAAGCCGGAAATCGCCGACGTGGCCGCGGCCATGACCGACGACAATGTCCTCTTCCGTTTTGATTCGATTCAGGACTTCCGCGATGCGAACCAGGTAATTGCCGACGCCGATCAGGGCGGACTAGGGCTTCCCGACCGCGATTACTACACCAAGGACGACGCGAAGTCAGTCGAACTGCGCAAGCAATACGTTGCGCATGTCCAGAAAATGTTCGAGCTTCTCGGCGACAAGCCGGAGACGGCCGCAGCCGAAGCGCAAACCGTTATGCGCATTGAAACCGCGCTGGCCAAGGGGTCCATGACCCGCGTGGAACGCCGCGATCCGAAATCGCTGGACCACAAGATGACCAGCGCCGACCTGCAGAAGATTTCTCCTGACTTTCACTGGTCCCTTTACTTCGGCAAGGTCGGCATGCCGGCGCTGGAGTCGTTGAACGTGACTGCGCCGAACTTTTTCAAGGCAATGAATGAGGAGATTCAAAAAGAAAGCCTGGCCGATTGGAAGGTCTACCTGCGCTGGCATCTGGCGCACGCCGATGCCCCGTTTCTTTCGAAGCCCTTTGTCGACGAGAATTTCGCCTTTTACGGCAAGACACTCCGCGGGCAGCAGGAACTTCAGCCGCGGTGGAAGCGCTGCACCCGAGGCGTGGACGGCGATCTGGGCGAAGCTCTCGGCCAGGCTTACGTGGAGAAGTACTTCAGCCCGGAAGCCAAGCAGCAGGCGTTGAAGATTGTGAAGGAAATTCAGGCGGCCATGGAGCAAGACATCAACAGTCTGCAGTGGATGTCCGCGGCCACCAAACAGCAGGCTCTCGCGAAGCTGCACGGAATGGCCAACAAGATCGGCTATCCCGACAAGTGGCGCGACTACAGCAAGCTCGAGATTGTGCGCGGCGACGAACTCGGCAATGTGGAACGAGCGCGCAAATTCGAATTCGACCGCGAACTGGCGAAGATCGGCAAGCCCGTGGACCGTTCCGAATGGGACATGACTCCGCCGACCGTGAACGCTTACTACAATCCGCAGATGAACGACATCAACTTTCCCGCGGGCGTGCTGCAGCCTCCGGCGTTCGATCCCAGCTCTGACGCGGCTCCTAACTACGGCGACACCGGCGGCACCATCGGACACGAACTCACGCACGGTTTCGACGACGAAGGCCGCCAGTTCGATGCCCAGGGCAACCTGCGCGACTGGTGGACCGAAGAAGACGGAAAAGAATTTGTGAAGCGCGCCAGCTGCATCTCCGATCAGTATTCGACCTACACGATCATTGACGACATCAAGATCAACGGCAAGCTGACGCTAGGCGAAGATGTCGCCGACTTAGGCGGCCTGATTCTCGCTTACAACGCCTGGAAGGACGACACCAAAGGCCAGACGCTGGAGCCGCTCGATGGACTCACACCCGATCAGCGTTTCTTCGTCGGCTACGGACAGAGCTGGTGCGGACAGAGCCGCGACGAGACCAAGCGCATGCGCGCCACGGTCGATCCGCATTCGCCGGAAAAATATCGGACGAATGGCGTGGTCTCGAATATGCCTCAATTCCAGCAGGCGTTTCAATGCAAAGCTGGCGCGCCCATGGTGAACCAGAATCGCTGCAGCGTCTGGTAGAAAGCGAAGCGCTTACACTTCCAGCCCAATCGACCGCATGAGCGCGAGGCCGTTGCTCTTGGTGACCACGCCGTCGCGCAGCTTGTAGTCGAAGGTCATGCGTCCACTTTCCAGTTCATCCTGGAAGTGGACGTTGCGCAACTGGCCCTTGCTCGCTTCGCCAATGTCGGTTAGCGCCAGGTCATGAGTGCTGACCAGGCCGATAGCGCCGCGTTTCACCAGCGCGCGTACGATTCCGTCGGCGCCAATGCGGCGATCGTTCGAGTTCGTGCCTTGCAGCAGTTCATCCAAAAGAAACAGCAGCGGCGGGCTGCCACCAGCGAGATCGAGAATCTGGCGCAGCCGTGTGATCTCGGCATAGAATCGCGAACTGCCTTCCTGCAGCGAATCGTTAACCCGAATGCTCGCGCCGACCTGCAGCGGGGTGAGCCGCAGGCTTCGGGCGCGGACGGGCGCGCCCGCCATGGCGAGCACAACATTGAGGCCAATGGCGCGCAGCAGCGTGCTCTTGCCCGACATGTTGGACCCGCTGACCAGCAGCACGCGCACTCCATCGCGAATGCTTACCGAGTTGCGCACGCATACATCGGCGGCCACCAGGGGATGGCCGAGTTCTTCGGCTTCCATCGTTGCCTCGCCATCTTCAAACTTCGGATATGTATCTGAGGGATGTTCAAAGCTGTAACTGGCCAAAGAAAGAATCGCCTCGACTTCACCAACGGCCTCCGCCCAGATGCGCACGGTTTTGCCGTGAATATCCCGCCAGCGTTTCGCCGCAAAAGCCAGCTGGACCGAGTACATGAACGGCGCATCGATGATTCGTACAAAAATGTTATGGCGTGAGTTGATCCGGTTTACCAGCGTTCTTAAGCGATCAATTGCGGCGGAGCCGGTGATGCCGCCAGACAAGAGTTCCTGTTGAAGCTTCACAAGTCGTGGCGCATGGAAGCTGTGCGCTTCCACTCGCGCCAGCACTTTCGACAGCAGGTCCAAATCGCGAAATGCATGTTCCGTGCCGTGAAGCACGGCCTCCAGCGGCTTCTTCAGCCGGTAGGTGAGCGAAGCCTCGATTACTACGATCAAGACGAACGGCGCCGCCATGCCCCACACCGCCCACACCACTGCGCCCGCAACGGCCAGTGCCGCCAGTAAGGGCGCCGCCCGCCGAATCCATAGCGGCTTCATCTGGTTCCGAGATTCCGCCCACGTCGCAAGCGCGTCGGGATGCACGCCTACTCTGACGTCTTCACCCAACACCGCGAGATCTTCCCGCAGGTCAAGCTGATCGCGCAATTCGCTTACAGCGGCGTGGCGCTCGCGCAGCCGCTCCACAGGCGACGGCGACAGCAACCACCGGGCCAGCGTGGTCTTCTCCCATCCTTGTACGCGCCGTCGACAGTAGCTGGAACAGACTGCCTTTTCCAAATAAGTCAAGGTCGGCCCCGTATACGTGATGAGGATCGTCGAACCGCTCGCCCGTTTCTCCCAGCCCGGTCCAACGATCTTCTACCCGAGCTAAGCCGCGTTCGTAAAAAGCAGCGGCACGCTGCGCCAACTCGCGCGACCGCAGAATGCGCGAATGATAATAGGCGACGCACACGAAAGCCGCAGCCGGCGCGGCTAGCCACCAGACGGAAAGATGATGGGCGTGCAACGACTCCCACGCGATGATTCCAGCGACGCAGACTAGAAAAAGCCGGAGGTTGCCTAGCCGAATATGAATCTTTTCGTAATGCGAAACCCGAGACAAGCGTGCGTTTCGCCGCTCAACGTATTCTTCGGATGGATTCACTGGCTAAAAATGTAGCAGGTGGGTTCTGGCATGAGGAAGTCCGCCATTCACGTTCTCGCGCAGGAACTCCCAAAAAGCTAACGAACGCTCGTCCACGCTTGGTAGATCACGACCCCAAACATAAATACCAGATAAAAGCGGAGAGCCCAGAAGAGAATCATTTCCTTGCGGGTTAACTTACGCCGCGGACAATGATGCTTCTGTTTCGCCGAGATAAGCTGGTCGGGTTCGAGAGATGCCACTACAGATGCCAGGTCTTCGCCGCTTATATCGTCGCTGGTGGCAGAATTGAATTTCGGATCCATCATCTATTTGCTCCGATCAAGGCCAGAGCGTGGGGAGCGACGACGCTGATTCCAAAAAGAACGCCGGCGCCCACCAGAATAACGATCACGCCCAAGGCCAGAATATTCGCCCACATCGGGCTGACCAACTCTCCCATGATCTCGCGATCGTTCACCAGCATGTAGAGAAAAAGTAACGCCGGCGGCATGGCCAGGACCGCGATCACATTCACGACCAGCACAATATAGACCAGCGGAATGCCGGGGATCAGAACGAGTCCCGCGGCTGCGGCAGCCTCCAGAATCAGCACCAGATAGAAAGATTTTCCTTGCTGGAAGGGAAGATTCAAGCTGTGCGGCCGGTGAGCAACTTCTCCAAAGGCGTAGGCCGAGGAAGTCGAAATCGTGACCGCGGCGACCATGCCTGCTTCAAACATGCCAAGCGCGAAAAGTGCCGAGCCCCAATGCCCAACAAAAGGTTGCAGCGCCTGGGCGAACTGGGCACCTTCGAAGTTGGCGGTAGACATGCCGTGGGCAAATAGAGGCGCAGTGGCAACGATCGTCGCCAGCGCGGCCAGCGCGGCCAAAGTCGCGCCCAGCACGGTGTCGACGCGGCCGAAGCGAATGTCGTGTGTCGTGAGGCCCTTGTCGGCGATGGCGCTTTGCTGGAAGAACAGCATCCAGGGCGTGACCGTCGCGCCAATATTAGAGAGCAGGATCAAAACAGTTTCCTGCGTGAGGCCGCCGGGGAGCGGCTTCCATGTGAATAGTGCGCTGCCAATCGCTCCCCAGTGCGGGTGGCTCAGCAGTGCGACCGGAATGAACACCAGATTAAACATGGCGGCCACGAGCGTAATGCGTTCCCATGTCCAGTAGCGATGCGCCATCAAGGCGACGAACAGCACCAGCCACGCGCCCACGACCGCCACTGCGGGCGGCACGCCGAAGAATCCCAAGCCCGCACGGATGGCGATGAACTCCGTGACGAGCGTGAGGAAATTGCCGACCATGAGGTCGATCATGGAGAACCATCCCCAGAACGGTCCGAACCGATCGAAGATGAGTTCGGCGTGCCCACGGTGAGTTGCGGCGCCCAGTCGCACCGTCATCTCTTGCACCACGCAAGCCATCACGAAAGTCAGGACTACAAAAGGAAGGAAGAAGCCGATGCCATAGTGCGCTCCGGTGGCGGCATACGACAGCATGCTGGGGCCATCGTTTTCGCCCAGCATGACCAGGATGCCTGGTCCGATAAGCAACCAGAGCAGCCTGGCGCGCGACCAAGCGCCGCGCTGCGTGCGAGTGGTGAGCACGCGTTCGCGGTCGTGAGCGCGGTCGATATCCTCGTGCGTAATAACGACGTTTAGGCGCTCGGCCGTAGGATGATCCGGCGTTTCCCCCTGCGTCGTCGATGTGGTCTTCGTTTCCTTCATCTAGCAGGCGTGGAGAGAGAGGCACTCCCGCGAAAGAGTGTTAGCAGAAGTATACAGCAGAATGTGAACCATAGTTAACTATTACGAAAGGACATGAGGAGCGTAATTTGAGTGGATTACCGTTTTGGACGCGCGGCAGGCACAAGCCAGACTCGCTCGGATGCCGCGGGACCCAATGAGATTTTTCCCGCGGGCGTGGATAAAGTCAGGGTCTGGTCGTAGTTGCGTTCGAGCAGCCGCAGCTTCGCACCCGGACGCACCCCGCGATGTTCCAGGAACTCCAGGAGCCGGCGGTCGCGTTCGTAAATTCCGCTGACGGTGTAAGTGTTTTCCAGACTCGGCATCGGCGAGCAGAACAAGCCCACGGCGGCGACGGCTGGCCGGGCCCTCAACTTCACTCAGGTTTCCGTGCGGACACGCGCCGTCAGAACCCAACTTCGCCAGCAATTTGGCTTCGAAATCCGGCGACACGGCGTGCTCCAGGCGCTCCGCCTCGTCGTGAACCTTCCACCACTCCATGCCGAAAAGTTCGGAGAGCATGCGCTCGATGAGATGATGACGGAGAGTCAGCTTACGCGCAATCTTGCGCCCGGCGGCGGTTAATCGCACCTGGCCTTTATTCTCGACGCGTACCAGGCCGTCTTTCTTCAGGCGGCGGAGCGCCATGGTGACGGCGGGCGGAGAAACTTTCAGCAAGTCGGCGAGCCGCGCGGAGATTACCGCTTCGCCCTCACTCTCGGCTTCGAGGATCGACTTGAGATAATCCTCCTTGGAAACAGTGATCATGAGAATGAATTATACGATGGGGGGTTAATTGCAGTTAATAAAAGGCTGTTCAGTTAAAGAAGCCGGGAAGGTCGGGAAGACAGCCCATGGGGCGAGCAAACGCCGCCGGCCCTGAACCAAAAAATAAGGACAGCCCGGAGCCCCCGAGACTGCCCTTTGAAACCCTCCCGGTTAGAAGGGCACTGTGATGCCTCTACTGTACTGCCGGTATATTGCAAAGAGATTGCAGAACCGTGAATATCGTATGAATTCGCCGTCGGTCGCACTGTATAGTAATCGCTTGCTGCCGTTCGATTGTTTGACATCTTATTTCTCCCCGTCGAGAGGATTCGATGCCGTCTATCACATCGCGTAAAACCGAGCAGTCGCGCCGCCTGCAGAAGCGCGCGGAGAGCATGATTCCGGGGGGTGTGAACTCACCGGTTCGGGCTTTTCAATCCGTGGGAGGCGATCCTCCGTTTATCGTGCGCGGCAAGGGCTCGCACATCTGGGACGCCGACGAAAATGAATTCATCGATTACATCGGATCGTGGGGCCCGCTGATTCTCGGACACGCCGAGCCTAATGTTCTGGATGCCATCGTGTCCGCCGCCTGCAACGGCACCAGCTTTGGAGCTTCGACTCCCTCCGAAGCCGATCTCGCGGAACTGGTGTTAGGTGCTTTTCCGTCGGCGGAGAAAATTCGCTTCGTGAGTTCCGGTACAGAAGCGACCATGTCGGCGATTCGCCTGGCTCGGGCCTACACAAAGCGAAAATACATTGTGAAGTTTGAAGGCTGCTATCACGGGCATGCCGATGCTCTTCTGGTGAAAGCGGGATCTGGCGTTGCGACGCTCGGAATCCCAGGATCGGCGGGCGTTCCCGAAGAATTCACGCAGTTCACGCTGGCGCTGCCCTTCAACAATCTTTCCGTAGTTGAACTCGCATTTCACAAATTCAAGCACCAGATCGCATGCGTAATTGTGGAACCGGTCGTTGGAAACATGGGATGCGTTCCCGCTGCGGACGATTATCTGGTCGGGCTGCGGCTGCTGACCGAGCGCGAACGCTCGGTGCTGATTTTCGACGAAGTCATGACCGGATTCCGCGTGGCGTTTGGCGGGGCGCAGGAGCTCTATAACATTCGCCCCGACCTGACGACGATGGGAAAAATTATCGGCGGAGGATTGCCGGTGGGCGCGTACGGCGGATCGAAGGCAATTATGGATCTGGTAGCGCCCTTGGGACCGATGTATCAGGCGGGAACGCTCTCCGGAAATCCGTTGGCCATGGCGGCGGGATGCGCCATGTTGAAGCAACTGCGCGATCGCAAAGAAGAGATTTATCCGCGGCTGGAGAAACTGAGCGCGGCCTTGGTGGAGGGCGTTGCCGCAGCCGCAAAAGAAGCTGGAGTCTCGCTCTGCCACAATCGCGTGGGGTCGATGTTTACCTGGTTCTTTAGTCCTGGTCCGGTCACGGATTGGGATTCGGCATCGAAGTCAGACACGGAGAAATTCGGGAAGTTTTTTCGCAGCATGCTCGACAGCGGCATTTACCTGCCGCCCTCGCAATACGAAGCCGCATTTTTGAGCGCCGCACACACCGAAGAAGATGTGCAACGAACGATTGCGGCGGCGAAACAGGCATTCGCGGCGATGCGTGCGTAGCTCAGTAGAAACCAACTGGGAAGGGATCTGCGCCCTTCTCAGACATCCGGTTGCATCCGAGTCTTCAACATCATCTCGGGGATTGTCTTGAATTCATAGCCTTCGCCTTTGTAACGTTCAATCAATTTCTCGGTTGCGAGAACAGTTTGCGAGCGGTCGGCGCCCATGGCTTTATGACCGCCATCGTGAAGCAAAATTACGTCGCCGCCGCGAATCTGCTTTGTGACCTTTCGCTCGATCGCCGCGGCTGATGGCGCATTCCAGTCATAGCCAGTCACGTTCCACATTACCGGCTCCAGTCCTAATTCACGCGCAATGCGCAGAACTGCGGGGCGTCTTCCCCCAAACGGCGGCCGAAATAGGTTGGAGTGCGCGCCAACCGCATCGTGCAACGCGGAGCCGCACGCGGTGAGCTCCTGGCGAATTTCAGCGGCACTTTTAAAAATCAGTGAAGGATGGTTGAAAGTGTGATTACCAACGACGTGGCCAGCCCGAACGATCTCGCGTGCGATGTCGGGACGTTGTTGCACGAAGCGGCCGATCAGGAAAAAAGTTGCATGCACATTGTGGCGGGCAAGGACCTCCAGCAAGCGCAGCGTGTGGGGATCGTTGGGACCGTCATCATAGGTGAGCGCGATTTGCTTGCCGCCGCGAGCCAGGCCGGTGAATGTGCGCCCGTACCACTGCCCCGTGGGCGCCATCGATTGATATCCTGCAGCGACGGCGCCGAGCGCCGCGCCACCAGTCAGGACAAGGCCGAGCATGCGGGAATTGTATCGGATTGCAGAATGCAGATTGGAGAATGCAGATTAATGCAGATTGCAGATTTCAGATTTAGGTCAACAATCCGCTCTAGTGTAGTGCGTCAAGCAGATCAACGTTTATAGTTCAAGTTGCACAGCCCTTCTCCGCGACCTCTGCGGATGTTCTCCGCGAACGCTGCGGTCAAAGTCTTTGCTTTTCGTCGCCATCGCGAACGATTTATAGGAGATGTCGTTTCCGACGCACTACGCTAACGTCTAAAATCAGCAATCTAAAATTTTCTTACTGTTAACTCTTCCCGCAATTGCCAGTCAGGCGCAACCGAGATATCCTGCCAATTCCGAGAATTCGCGCGAACTCATGGCCAATCTTTTCGAACTCCCCCGGTACATTGCTGTGGAAGGTCCAATTCGCGTGGGCAAGAGCACGCTGGCGCGCATTCTGGCTGAGCGCTTAAATGCGCAGCGGGTGATGGAGCCGGACGCAAATCCGTTTCTCCCCTCTTTTTATGACGGCGAACGCGGGGCGGCATTTCAGGCGCAGTTCACATTTCTGGTGCGGCGCTTCGAGCAACTGCAGGCGCTCGATCTGGGCCCGCGATCGCAGAAAACAGTCGTCTCCGACTTCATCTTCGAAAAAGACAAATTATTCGCCTGTCTCAATCTTACCGACCAGGAACTCGACACCTACAACCGTTACTACAATCACTTTCGCGACCAGTTGCCCACGCCCGATCTGGTGATTTATTTGCAAGCCACTCCCGAGGTGTTGAAAAAGCGGCTGAAGAAAAAGAATTCTCCCGGCGAAAAGGCGATCAGCGACGAATATCTGGCGGAAGTGATCAAGGCCTATGAGCACTTCTTCTTTCACTACACCTCGTCGGATCTGCTGATCGTGAACACCTCGGAGATCGATTTCGTCGATCGCAACGAAGATCTGCAGGAATTGCTGCGCAAAGTCACCGAACCCATCAAGGGCACGCAGTACTTCCTGCCGCTTGGCGGCCAGGACGCGGCGGAGGCGTAACGAAGCTCCGAGATTGTGCTCTAACCGGGACGCCAATGCCTTGGTGGCTCGAAACCATTGAAAACATTGGCGCGACACTAATCGACGGCCAACCCTTTTCGGCCTACAATATCCAAAGCTGTAGAACTTGAAGATGTGTACAGGCTCTATCCGCCCGAGGCGGAGGGGCACTGGAGGACATCATGAGCCTTACCCCGATTGGCGCATCCCTTCGACGGCTCCGGCCAAAAGACCACCACCTCATCCCTGCGGGAACAGAAACTCCGCCACGAACCCATCACCTGCCTCACCGCTTACGACTATGCCACCGCGCGCCTGGTCGATGAGGCCGGCATCGATATGGTGCTGGTCGGCGATTCGCTGGCCCAAACCATGCTCGGCTACGAGAACACGCTCTCGGTCACGATGGACGAGATGCTGCACCACGTGAAGGCGGTGCGCCGCGGGCTGAAGAACGCGCTGCTGGTCGCCGACATGCCGTACGGCTCTTACCAGATTGACGCGAAAGCCGCCGTCAGCAATGCCGCGCGCTTTGTGAAAGAAGGCGGCGCCGAAATGGTGAAGATCGAAGGCGGAGAAAAGCGCGCCGACCTGATTCGCCAGATCATCGACGCCGAGATTCCCGTGGCCGGCCACATCGGGCTGACCCCGCAGTCGGTGAATGTCATGGGCGGCTACAAGGTGCAAGGCAAGAGTCTGAGCGCCATTGAGCAGCTCATGCGCGATGCCGTAGCACTTGACCGCGCGGGCGTGGCCTGTCTTTTTCTGGAAGGCATTCCGCGGGAAGTGGCAGCGATGATTACCGCCGAGATCGGAGCACCGACGATCGGGATTGGCGCTGGGCCGGAATGCGACGGCCAGGTGCTGGTGTTTCACGACATTTTGAATCTGACGTTTGGCCCGCCGGCAAAATTCGTGCGGCGCTACGGCGATGCGGCGGCGCTCATCACTCACGCCGTGCGGGCTTTTCGGGCAGATGTCCGCTCGCACCAGTATCCGGCGGACGCGGAGTCTTATCATTTGCCGAAAGAGATCGGTGCTGATCTTGATGCGGTTCTGGAGCGGAAACGGGCGATGCGCCGGTAGCACTAACTCTTGCGGCCGGCCTCCATCGCAGGGAACTTCGGCAGTGGAGTTTGCGTATCTTTGTATGGGATGCACCGTGGGAAAGCGCAGCGCTGGCCACGCGATTTCAACGTCATCGCCGCAGCGCTGCAATTCGGTTCTGATAGTGCTAGGCTATTAGGAAAGGAGACCGGTCATGACTCTTTCAACCTTCATTTTTATGCCGTTCTTCGGCTTCGGCTTCGTCATGTATTTTCTGCCGTCGATCATTGCCCTGGCGCGGAGCAAACGCGACCTGCTGGCAATCTTCCTGCTCAATCTATTCCTGGGATGGAGCGTAATCGGCTGGATCATCGCGCTCGTCTGGGCAGCAAAGAATGACGTTCCCGTGGTGGCGAGGTAAGATCGGCCTGTGATCGGCAAGTTTTTTCGCATGCGGGTACTGTCGATCCTGCCCCTGGGGCTTTCCCTGCTGGCCTGCACCCAGCAGAATGCCGCACAATCGCCTGCCCCTGAAGTTCTGCTGCAGGCCATTCCCGCCGCGAATTCAGCGCAATTCGAGCGCGTCCACGACATGAGAACGTGGCGTAATCCCTATCTCATCATTCAACCCGGAGGCGTGGCGCTGCTGGATGCCGCAGACAGTGCGGAAATTAAGCTGAAGCCCGCGGAGTTGCTTCCAGCGCTGGCAGGCTTGCCCGCGTCCAATTGGCCTTACGGGCGCGTGGTGGCAGCAACCGAAAATACTGCAAAAGGCTCCGAGCAGGACACTATCGCCATTCGCCGCAACAAAGGTATTGTTGGCGGGATCCTCGAAAGCGCGCATATCGCAATTAAGTGGGTGCCTTCAACGTAGCGGTACGCACCGCCGCGTGAGCCATCTTGAAACTCTATCCCACCATTCACGAGATGCGGAACGCCTCTCGCGGCTTTCGTCGCGCGGGCAAGCGTCTCGGCTTCGTTCCGACTATGGGCGCGTTGCACGAAGGCCACCTTTCGCTGGTTCGCGCTGCGCGCGCATCTTGTGATGCCGTAGCGGCGTCGATTTTCGTCAATCCCACGCAGTTTGCGCCGAATGAAGACTTGGCCAAATATCCCCGGACGTTCGAGCGCGATCACGAATTTCTGCAGCGCGAAGGCGTAGACCTGCTGTTCGCGCCGTCGGTGGAAGAGATGTATCCCGCGGGTGCCGTGACCTGGGTGACCGTCGACGGGCTGAGCGACAAGCTGGACGGGCGCTCGCGCCCCGGACATTTTCGCGGAGTTGCCACGGTGGTCGCAAAGTTGTTTCACATCGTGGAACCGGATGCGGCATTTTTCGGACAGAAAGATGCCGCGCAGGTGGCCATCATTCGGCGCATGGTGCGCGACCTGGATCTGCCGGTGGAAATTGTGGCTTGTCCCATCGTCCGCGATCCCGATGGCCTGGCCATGAGTTCGCGCAATGCTTACCTCAATTCTGAACAGCGGAAGCAGGCTCTGGCGCTGCATCGTTCGCTGGTTCGAATTCAAGAGATAGCAGATGCCGGAGAACGGAATGCGGACAAGTTGGTGGCTGCCGGACGCGAGGAGTTCGCCCGGGAAAACTCGGTGCGCCTCGATTACTTCGAAATCGTGAATCCCGAGACTCTGGATCCAGTCCCAGAGGTTTCTAAAGGCGCGTTAGTTGCAGTCGCAGCTTTTGTGGGAAGCACGCGCCTCATCGACAACATTTTGCTCGCGAAAGCGCCCTCCAAGTAAAGAAGGAATTTCCTCAGCGATCTCAGCGTCCTCTGTGGTTAAAAGCTCTTTTGCCTCTTTTTAGCCAAAGCTCGAACCGCTGAGATCGCAAAGAAAGGCCGCGGAGGACGCGAAGAAGAGCAAGCCAGGTAGAATCCGGCTACAACGACGGTATCGCGGCGGCGGCAGCGGGCTGAGGTTCCATGCGCTCACGCACCAGGCTTTCGACCTGCGACCAGAGTCGCGGATCGCAATCGCTCTGCATGTGGCTGGGCGTAAACACATGCTGAAACCACGAAGCGCCCTGGCACCGCACGGGATTTTTCTGGTAATCGAATCGATAATTTCCCAAGATCTGTGTCTTGGCATCGTCCGCGGCGGTTATCTGCGCTCGGCCGTGGACCAGCCCATGGGGTTGATAGAAATTAACCGCTTCCGCGACATTGCCGGGAATCACCTTGTCCCGTTGCCACGGTTTCTCAACGCTGTCGACCTGCACCGTGAGCAATACGGGAATTCCGGCACGACTCAGGTCCCGGGATAGCATCACTACGGCGGACGCTCCCCAGCTGTGCCCAAAGAGAATGATGCGCGCCTGGGATTTCTCCTGGCTGCTGAGCACGCCGTCGTGATTGCTGTCGAGCAAGTGGAGGATGCTGTTGTAGGCGGCCTTCCGGTGGCGGTTCTCGAACACCTGGATCGTGTCGCCCGCCTGTAGATTTTGTCTGATTCGTTCTGCCAGCCGCACTGGTCCGTGCCGGGGATTGTCGTGGCGCACAAAGCCGCCTGCGAAACCGACAAGGATGTAAGACCGGGGCGCTGAGGGATGGCTCGCTATCGCGCCGTCTGCCGCCCTCAGCAAGGGCGCGGCTATGACGACCCATACAGCTAACGCCGCAACCGGACATCGCGCCAAGCGGGGCACGTCGGCTCCTTACCAATCAGTAATCAGATGATGCGGGCCGCTCTAAGGGTTGCGGAAAACTGTCGCGGAGGAGGCAGGCGAAACGGCTTTTCCAGCAAGGCTTTTGGACTACTTGACCCGGAGCCAAGTCTACACCCGCCTGTCAAGTCCCGCCCCAGGTTCGCGATTCTTAAGTGGCCTGATTTTTGTGTGGGACCGGGTCTCTGACCCGGTCAGGCGGCCTGAAAGGCCGCAGGGGTTGGTTGCTGAGAATCCAGAAAACGGAAGTCTTTCCTATTTCACCCCAACTCTCCGCCCAGACACAAATGCGTTCCCCGCAATCACGTAGCGCAGAAGCTTGTCGGCTGCCTTAGTAATCCCGATACGTGGAGTCGGGCGAATGCCACGGGCGCGATATCCATCGTCGCCAATCCATAGGCTGTTTCTCGAACAGGTCAGGTCCGCACCATTATCGCGAGTGCGGGTGATTCCAAACGCCTGCGCCAACCGTCCCGGCCCGCTGGTCAGTTTGACCAAATCTTTAGGACCATGAATTTCAATGCCGCGGGCCTGCGCCATTTCGGCGATCCCAGATAACGGTTCGAGCGCGCGAATCAGAACGCCCCCGGCCTGGCCTTCCGGCTCGCAAGAGACATTGAGACAGTAATGATTTCCGTAGATGAAGTAAACGTAAGCGTAGCCGGGCGGCCCGAACAGCACTGCGGTGCGGGCAGTGTTTCCAGCGGCCGAATGAGCGGCAGGATCTTCCGTCCCCAGATAAGCTTCCACTTCGACAATGCGGCCGGAAAGACGTGTCGAGCCTTCCCGCCGAACCACCACCTTGCCCAAAAGCTCTCGCGCCACCCGTCGCGGATCGCGGCTGTAGAAATCACGATCCAGCGGACGAATCTGCGTGGCATCGGGCGTTGCGTTGGGCTTCCGCATCCGGCAAATTCTAACCGCATGCTCGACCGATTACGCCGCGCCCTTGCCCGAATCCTTGAGATAGTCCAACACTTCCTCGGCATGTATCTCCGGTTTCACCTTCTCGAAGATATGCTGAATTTTCCCGTCCGGTCCTATGATGAAAGTGGTTCGCGCCACTCCCATCACTTTCTTTCCGTACATATTCTTTTCCTTCAGGACGCCAAAAGCCTCGGCGACCTTCTTGTCGGCGTCGGCCAGCAGGGGGAAGGGCAAATCAAATTTTTGCTGGAATTTCTTTTGCGCCTTGACCGTGTCGGGCGATATGCCGAGCAGCACGGCGCCGGTCTTTTGCATCTTTTTATATGTCTCGCGGAACCCGCGAGCTTCAGTCGTTCAACCTGGAGTGTCGGCGCGCGGATAAAAGTAGAGAACGACGGTCTTGCCCAGCAGATCCTTGAGCGCGACCTCTTTTCCGTTCTCGTCCTGCAAAGTAAAGTCAGGAGCCTTATCATTGACCTTCATGGGTATGTCTCCGGGTAAAACGGCCTTCGGTAAGATGGCGATCCCAAGGATTTTATACTGCGGATGGTTTTTCGTCGCGCTGCTCGTCGTCGTTTGTTCTTTCTCGACCTCAGCGCGCGCACAGGACGAACGGCCCCAGATCACACCCGGCGAGCGCAAAGCGCCGCGCAAGAAAGATGCCGGGCCGCGGGCCGTGGCCGTGCTCCAACTCGCGGCCAATGGCAAGGCGACGCTGGTGCCGATCGCGATTCTCGTCGACGGAAAGTTCTGGGACGCCTCCGAATATAAGGCTGATCCCATCCCCATGGCGCTGGAGTCGGGAACTGTCTACGAGGCTGAGCGAACGGGCAGTTCCCTGGGATTGTTCACGGTCAACAGCGCGCTGCACAGTAATGCGGTGAATGTGCAGAGTCCGTGGCTGGGCACGGGAGCTTGGGTTCCGGAAGGAAGCGAGAAGCCGAAGACGGCGCTGACAGCGGAAAAGACGCCAGTAGGTATGGAGCCGACGGATGAGCCGCCTCGGCTGACCAGAAGTGACCGCCAACCGCCCGCGAATACAAATCCGTCGGCTCCGCAGAACACGTCGGGAGGATCGACTGGTTCGGATCAAACAAGGCAGGGTCAAACGACTCCCACCCAAAACACGAGTAAGCCAGATTCGAGTTCTCCAGCGCCAAAATCGTCCGCTCCTGCGCCACCGAGCGATCCGAAGACTGGCGATGCAAAATCCGGCGATGCCAAAGGTACCGAAGCGAAAGCTCCGAGCGGACCTTCCATAGCGGCGTCGGACAGCGGGACAAGCGAAGATAACCGGCCCAGGCTGCGCCGCGGCAAGCCAGCCGCTCCGTTCGCGGATGACGAGGTCCCCGGCTACAGCAGACCCGGCGCGCGCTGCACCCCCTCCAATCGCCGCCAAGGACGGAGCTCCTGCCACTCCTGCTCCCCCCGATAAGCCTAACGTTCAATTAATCCCCGCAATCTCCGACGCCAACGTCTCGCAAACCAAGTCGTTCGCATTCGAGTGGCTCAAGGACGAAGAAGGCGAACGTCTGAAGCAGATGACGGCCTGGCGAAGGAACAGGTGCGGTCTTACATTGAGGCGCAAGCCAAAGCAAGAATGGTTCCCCCGTCGAAAGCTTCGGCCTCGCAAGCCGCGCGGCGTCCCACGCGGGCGAAAACTTCAGCCGCAAAGGCTAAAGATCCGATTCTCGAGAACGCGCAGATGAAGACTTTCGACCTGTGGGGCAACAACCAGCCGGTGATGATTTTCACCGCCGATGCGCACCTGCCTCCGCCGCCCGCTGGCACTCCGTATGCCGACTCCGACCTGCAATATTCGATCCTGCTCGTGGCCAATCCCGACATCTACAACAATCTGCATAAGCTATTCGTCAGCGTCACCGACAAATATCACCTCGACATGGCGCCGCGCCTGGAGTTAGTGGACGCCCTCGACGCCGACGGCGATGGCCGCGGCGAACTACTTTTCCGCGAGACGTCCGACAACGCCAGCGGCTGGAGGATTTATCGGCGCCACTGCCGACAAACTCTGGAAGCTGTTCGACAGTTTGAATCCCTAAAGCCCGCCAACCTAGTGTAGTGCGTCAAGCAGATCGACGTTTTATAGTTCAAGTTGCACAGCCCTTCTCCGCGATCTCTGCGGATGTTCTCGGCGACCTCTGCGGTCAAATTCTTTCCTTTCTGTCGCCATCGCGCACGACGTATCGGAGATGTTATTTCCGACGCACTACACTAGGGAAGTAGCTTGCTACGTCTTTTCTCAGCCGTGTCGAAAAGCCCGCGGAGATCCGATTTTCGCAACGGCGGTGCGCTGCCAACTCCACGCCACCGTTACTCGACTGGATTACTCGGCGCGAATGAACCCCGTGTACTGCCTCGCCTTCCGCTAAAATCCTACTGGCGATACGAATCTCGCCCCGCAGGCCAGTTTTGGCGACGAAAGGTTGCCGCCTGTCCGGCGATAATTCCGGTGATAATTATGGAGACCCATCTGGCTTGCTCCTAACCCGCCGCAGATTTGTGCAATCGATGCTCGGGGCGGGCGCGGCTGCCGGACTTCCCGCAACGTTTTCCGCCTGCAGCCGATCGTCCAAGGCGACCACCTCCGCCTCCGCTCCAGCCAATCAGTCGCATTTCAGCACGGTTTCCGCAGCATCCTTCCCTAAAGGATTCTTCTGGGGTACAGCCACCGCGGCGTATCAGATTGAAGGCGCATGGAACGAAGACGGCAAAGGTGAATCGATTTGGGACCGCTTCGCACACACCCCCGGCAAAATTAAAAATGGCGAGACCGGCGATATAGCTTGCGACTCCTATCATCGCTGGCGCGACGACCTTGCCCTCATGCGCGCGATGAATATGAACAGTTACCGGTTCTCGATCGCGTGGCCGCGCATTCAACCCTCCGGATCCGGCGCGGCAAACTCCAAGGGCTTCGATTATTACAGCCGGATGGTCGATGCTCTGCTCGAAGCCCGTATTCGCCCGCTGGTCACGCTCTATCACTGGGACCTGCCGCAGCCGCTTGAAGACGCCGGAGGATGGACCAATCGCGATACCGCCGCACGCTTCGCCGATTATGTACAAGTCACCGCACAAAAGTTGAGCGACCGAGTCAATGACTGGATGATCTTCAACGAGCCCGCCGCATTCGTTGACCTGGGCTATCTCGAAGGCACCCACGCCCCCGGCCGCAGCAACCTGCTCGATTTTCTGCGCGCCACGCACGTGGTCAACCTCGCGCAGGGCGCGGCGTTTCGCGCCCTGAAGGCCGTTCGTCCCGCCGCTCGTGTGGGCACCGCTTTTAGCATGTCCCCGTGCGAGGCCGCCAGCGATTCTGCGGAAGACAAGCTTGCCGCCGAACGCGCTCATGCCATGACCAACATCTGGTTCCTCGAACCTGCGCTGCGCGGCCGTTATCCCGAAGCGCTTACTTTTTTGCCGGAAACCGCCATGGCCATCAAGGCCGGCGACATGGAACAGGTTCGCGCGCCGCTCGATTTCATCGGCATCAACCTCTATTACCGCATCATTGCTTCGGCACCCGGCATCATCGACCGCGTCGCGCACGCCCAGAACTGGCTCTTTCCCGTGAAGATGGACGGCGGGCAGCAAGGCCCCAAAACCGACTTTGGATGGGAAGTCTGGCCGAAAGCCCTCTATGACATGGTGATGCGGATCACCCGCGACTACAACCAGCCGGTAATCGAAATCACAGAGAGCGGATGTTCCTATAACGATGGACCCGACGCGCAGGGCGCGATTCACGACTCCCGCCGCATCGCCTATCATCGCGAGTATCTCGCGGCATTAGCCGGTTCCATCGCCGATAGCGCCGACGTTCGCGGATATCACGCCTGGAGTTTGCTCGACAACTTCGAGTGGGCCGACGGATTCAGCCAGCGTTTCGGCCTCGCCTACGTAGACTTCAAAACGCAGCAACGAACCCTGAAAGATTCAGCCCGCTGGTACGCGAAAGTAGCCGCCGAAAACAAGGTGAGCAATTAAAGATTGTCGATTTCAAATTTCAGAAGTCAGAAGTTAGATTTCAGAATGCAGAAGTCAGAATGAAAACCCATTCTTCATTCTGAATTCTGAAATCTGCATTCTGAAATCTGACATTCTGATTTCTGCATTCTGACTTCTGCATTCTGACTTCTGACTTCTGAAATCTGACTTCCGCATTCTGACTTCTGCCTTCTGCCTTTCAATCTGCAATCTAAAATCTACAATCTGATGCCTTTCCCTACTTCTGCTGCATCACCAACTCCCCATTCTCCACTCGCATCGCCCCAACATTGTCCGGCAGCTTCAGCCGGTCACGCTGTTCCGCCAACTTTTTTTGCAGGGTCGGATTCACCAGCGACACCGGCACACTCAGGTCGCCGACCTTAAACTCCGTAGGATCGAACGTGGCATAGCCATCCTTCTCGCCCAGATGTCCCGAGATCGTGACCCAAACATCCTTGCCCGCAACCTCCATCAGGAATTGGCCATGCACCAGATCGCCATCGAAGCTGACCTGCTGATCTTTGATGACGGGCGCAACCCCGCCGCCAGTGGCGTCCGCAGGAAGACTCGCACCGCCATTGCCTAACGACTGCGCCAATACGGCCCCGACCTCGTCGGAATTGAGCCGCACCTCAGCCTTGGGACCCGACGATATCGTCTGCCCGGAGTCCGAAGAACCAGCGGACGCATCGCTCACCGGCGTTTGTTGCGATACCCGCTCGAACTCCGCCATCTTCTGATCAAACGCCTGTGCATGTTCCGCAATGGCTGCAGGAGCCTGCGGATGCGACACCAGCGTCGGCTTCTTCAGCACCAGCACAATCGCCACCAACGACGCCGCCAATGTAGCAATGCTGATGATCCGATCAATCTTGAATTTCTTCATTTCGATTTTCCCAGCGTTCGGCCAAAGACAAGCAGGCCCTACGGTTCATGCTAGTGGTGCTAAGAGGAAAAAGTGAGATGACCAAAGTGAGGGTTGAGGTAACGGATCCTGGACAAAAACCGGGCGGAATTGCAGATTTCAGATTGTAGATTTCCGGAGCGGCTGCTTTTCAATCTGCAATCTGCAATCCCTCTACTCCAGCTTCTTCCCCAGCAGCTCGTTCACCACCTGCGGGCTCGCCTGCCCCTTGGAAGCCTTCATCACCTGCCCCACAAAAAATCCCAGCATAGTTTTCTTCCCCGCCCGGTACTGCTCCAGCTGCTTGGGATTCGCCGCCAGCACTTCGTCAATAATCTTCTCCAGCGCCGACGTATCGGTGGACTGCTGCGGCCGCCCCTCCTCCTCATAAACGACGGCAAAATCTTTTCCGCGCTCGAAGCTCAAGTCATACAAGTCTTTGAGCATCTTGCCCGAGATCGTGCCCGCCTCCACCAGATCGGCCGACGCGGCCACGCCCCGCATCGAAATCGGCGACTGCTCAATCTCGATTCCCTTCGCTTTGAGCCGTCCCATCAACTCGCCCTGCACCAGGTTCGCCACGCGCTTGGGATTCTTCGCCGCCTTCGCCGCCTCTTCAAACTGGTCGGCCAGCGATTTCGACAACGTCAGCACCTGCGCGTCATATTCCGTAATCCCGTAATCCTTCACCATGCGCGCGCGCCGCGCCTCCGGCAGCTCGGGCAACGCGCGCGGCAATCTCCGCCCGCCACTTTTCGTCCACCACCAGCGGCAGCAAATCCGGCTCGGGAAAATAGCGGTAATCGTGCGCCTGCTCCTTCGAGCGCATGCTGTAAGTCTTGCCTTCGTTCGCGTTATAAAGGCGCGTCTCCTGCGCGATCTTCCCGCCCGATTCGAGCACGTCGATCTGCCGCCCGATCTCATATTCCAGCGCCTCGCGAATGAAGCGAAACGAATTCACGTTCTTGATTTCCGCCTTCGTGCCAAACTCCTTCTGCCCGCGCGGACGCACGCTGACGTTGGCATCGCAGCGCAGCGACCCCTCCTCCATATTGCAATCGCTCACGCCGGTGTAAAGGATGATCTCCTTCAGCCGCGTCAGATATTCGTAAGCCTCGTCCGGCGACGCGATGTCGGGCTCGCTGACAATTTCGATCAGCGGCACGCCTGTGCGGTTCAAGTCAATCGCCGTCTTCTCGTCGGAGTCGGGAAAGCCTTCATGCAGGCTCTTGCCCGCGTCTTCTTCCAGGTGCACGCGCGTGATCCCGATCTTCTTAGTTCTCAGTTCTCGGTTCTCAGTTCTCAGTTTTTCGCTGCCATCACCGTTTTCGACAACGGAATCTCAATAAACCCAAACTCCGCCAGCGGCCTGTCATACTGCGAAATCTGATACCCCTTAGGCAGATCCGGATAAAAATAATTCTTCCGCGCAAAAATAGAAGTCTCGTTGATGCGGCACTGCAGCGCCATCGCCGCCAGCGTGGCAAACTCCACCACCTTCCTGTTCAGCACCGGCAGCGCCCCCGGCATCCCCAGGCAAACCGGACAAACGTTAGTATTCGGCGCCGCCCCAAATCGCGTCGAGCAAGAGCAGAAAATCTTGCTAGCCGTCAGCAGCTGAACGTGCACCTCCAGCCCAATAACCGGCTCATACTTGGTGAGTGCGTCAACGGAACTGGCTGGAATAGTGACCATAAACAGCGATTATAAAGCTCGCGCCGAGCCTACTGAGTTTTGAAAGGGCGCGACTTTAGTCGCGCCGCAAGTTCAGCAAAATCAGTGGCGGCTTCAGCCGCTGAGGGTCGTGTCAACCTCGGGAAAGAGTTTTTCCGCAGCCACTCTTGGGAAGGGCACGACTTCAGTCGTGCCGTTAAGTCCTCGAAAATCGGCCGCGCTTTAGCGCCTGAGGATCCCATTGGGCCGCAAAAAATGAGTTCTTCAGCAGCCTGCTGGTTTGGTGTCCCGTAAGATCCTGCACCAATGACCGTTGTCATCCTTCTATGAAAACGACGGCGGGTGGCCCAGGCTTTTGATCTCGCTGGCATCACCAACGCAGTGGGTGCCCTGTCCTTCGCGACGTTTGCGAAGGGCGGGAGTCGGAAATGCCAGCGCAAGTTTCTTGTCCATGTCGCGTCGTCGCAAATCAAGTAGCGCATGCAGCATCGCCGCCCACCCTTGCAAAAACCGCAAGTACGACGGCGGGTGGCCCAGGCTTTTGATCTCGCTGGCATCACCAACGCAGTGGGTGCCCTGTCCTTCGCGCCGTTTGCGAAGGGCGGGAGTCGGAAATGCCAGCGCAAGTTTCTTATCCATGTCGCGTCGTAACAAATCAAGTAGCGCATGCAGCATCGCCGCCCACCCTTGCAAAAACCGCAAGGATGGGGCACCCTCTGTGGGAATTAGCGCACACAGAAATCAAAAGTGGGCCACCCGCTCCAGGGATGTGATCTCGCTGGCAGGGCCAACCCAAGCGGGTGCCCCGTCCTTGCGTTCTTTGCAAGAGCCTGCCCTGAGCTTGTCGAAGGGGCGGGAATTCCGGACGCCTGCAGCGAGTGTTTTCGCCAGCGCCTTTCTACGCCACATGATCGCGAAACGCTGCTTCAAAGTCTGCATGACCTTGGAAGGCCTTCCGATCTCCGGCTCGGGGTTGAGCAGGTGAAGATGAGCAGATGAAGACGAGCAGGTGAATAGGCTCGGGCATGCGACATACCCAACGACCACAAAACGACATCGCACGCGCGCCTGTTCAAGAACGCCAGGAAAACAGTCACGGCTCTGCCGGGGCTTCAGAAGAGGCAATCGTCGATAGCACGAGCAGGTGATAAAGTGCAGGGGATGAGCGACGTAAGTACGATGCAAACCGCTGGGCATGACAAATCCCATGGTATCGTCAGCATCGTACCCGCCCTTGCAAGCAAGAGCGGGGCACCCACGGTTTCTAAACGGGAAGGAAAGATCTCCAGAACTCCGGGCCACCCGTCACTCCATCCTGCTCATTTCGAATCTCCCTTATACTGGTTTTAGTGGACTTGGGGTAACGGTTCCTTGCGATCTCAACAGTTGAAGTTGGAAGAAAAGCCAACAGATAATGTAAGAGCGCAGCACACTCCCAACCTTCCCATGGGACACGGATACGTTCTGCGGGTGTTAGCCCTGCTCTTTACTGTTACGCAAGGCATATCTTTCTCCCAAACGGGACGTTTGCAGCATCACTCCCTCGTCGAGCGGGACGCACTGGTGGACCAGGCGCGTCAACTACCCCCAGAGTTTCACTCCGATACGATCCTCCGTATCGCCGCTTCCTCGCTAGTGGACAAAAAGTCGCGGAAGCAGGAACTCGTCGAAGAAGCTTACTGGTCGGCCACACCTGCTCCGCACCCGTATCTACAGCATGCGGACGAGAACTCGAACTCGGTGGCCGCGAATGCCGTGAGAGCAAATGGGCTTGACACTCTCACGCTGAAAACCCGAGCGGTCCAGGCAATGGTCGCACTTGATCCGACCGCTGCACTAACCTTATTCCAGCGGATCGAGCCACTCAGACTTCCGAGGCCTGGCTGCGAGACTGTGTTTACGGATGATGTGGGTGCGTACTATCGCACAGCAGCATTACTCTTTCAGAGTTCCTTTACAGTTAAACAGCGGGCCAACGGAGAGGATTTGCTTTTCCTGCGACAAATCATCCGCTCTATCGATTACGCTCCACAGGTTGCTCCAGCGCTGGAGCTGATTTTTTCGTCAAGCTTATCCCCCGACCAGCGACTGGAGCTACTATCACTTTTTGCCGCCGCGGTTCAGCGGCTTTCCGCTTCGGACCGCGAGTATGGCGCAACTGAAAACGCCCTCATAGCCTCTATCCCAGGGGAGCACATCACCTCCGCTGAAGCGGACGTGCTGGTTCCGGCGTTGCGCTCTTATATCGTACGTCAGGTCAGTGCGCGTCGCTGCACCGACAATTTGCCCCCAATCGGGAAGATCGCTAAATCGGCTGATCAGTTAAATGGTCTGCTCGGCAAGCTTGATCCAAAAGAATTGCGTTTCAGGCGCATCTCGGCAGACGAAGCAAAGTCCTCCGGCGACGCGGGCACGTACGAACGCGATTTAATCGATCAGTCTGAAAAAGCTCAGGATATCTTGGACGCGTTGAGGTGGCTTACTCACGGCAATCGCGAGCGCAATGGTGAGGTTGTCCGCTGGACCCTTAAGGAACGTTCTACTCAGGAATGGCTAGCGCACTACGATGATACCCTCAAGCTAATTCACGAACTGACGGAAGACGATGCGAACTCTCCGGGGGCCTTCTTCTGCATGAAAGCCGATGCGCTGAATGCGCTGGCGACGCTGGCCCCTCCTGGTCCCGCCCGGGAAAAAGCAATGGAGGACTATCGAGCTTTCCTGGAGGACTATTACTACTCGATTGACGACTCCAACCTGTGGTTCACGATGTTTCGCCACATGCTCTATACCGCTCGCTTCTCGGACGACCCAAAAAACAAGCTGTGGATTTTAGGCGAGCTCGCAAAGAGCTCCAACCCGGTTATTTCTTTCTACGCTAAGCTCGAGACCACAACCGGCCCACCAAGTTACGACCACTAGTGATATTCGGAAGTAATGCGGGCGCTCCCCGTTTTCTAGGCGCGCCTAAAGCTTCTTCCACAATCATCCACAGAAAAAATCCCACTTCCTGTGACGGACAACCTTTACTGAGAAATTCAAAAGGCGCACACTCGAACCATGCGCCACAATCAGAAACCCAGCAACAACCCAGCACGAGCCCTTCTGGCAGCGGAGACCACACCTAACTCCTTATTCCGCCGGATTTTACGTATAAGTCCTTACAGCTCAAGATTTTGCAGCCAAAATCTCGATCTCTTGCCCTTAACCCCAACAGAATGAATATTTTAGGTTTTCTAGGGGGGAGGGGGGTGGGGTATAAGAAACGTTAATACCCACGACTTCAACAGATCCAAATTCCGTCCCTTCGGTCGGAGTGACCAGCCGCAGGCGAACTCGTTATGCACCGCACACCCACACCAGCCGAACGCCCGTTTGACCCTCAACCCGCCCCATGACTAGAATCCGGATCACGTCCATTCTGGGGGTCGCCATGCAACGCTTTGCGTGCCTTCTGCTGCTGCTTTCGCTGTCCACGTTCGCCGCCTTCGCCGACACCGCCTTCGCCGATGACGACAAGGACCATCACCACGAAGATCTCACCGCCACGCAGCTGGGCACGGTGCATTTCCCCGTCACCTGCGCCGCGTCGGTGCAGCAGCCGTTCGCCCGCGGCGTCGCGCTGCTCCACTCCTTCTGGTACGAAGAGGCGGAAAAGGAATTCATGAGCATTACTCATAGCGATCCGCACTGCGCCATGGCGCATTGGGGAGTCGCAATGAGTGTGTGGCATCAGCTCTGGAATGAGCCCGACGCGGCCGTCATCAAGCGCGGCCTCGGCGAGGCCACCGACGCAGAAAAGCTGGCCTCGGACGCAGCAAAACCCGCCACGCCGCGCGAGAAGGCCTACATCGCGGCGATTTCCGCTTTCTATAGCGATTCCGGCAAACTCGATCACGACGCTCGCGCCAAGGCGTATTCCGACGCGATGAAGAAGGTTCACGAGTCCTATCCCGACGATCACGAAGCCGCGGTATTCTACGCTCTCTCGCTGCTTGCCTCGGAGCCGCACCACGACGAGACTTTCGCCAACCGCAAGCAAGCCGCCGCGATTCTCGAACCGCTGTTTGCCAGCGAACCCGACCATCCCGGAGTGGCGCATTATCTGATTCACGCCTACGACAAGCCGCAACTGGCGCAACTCGGCATTCCCGCCGCCCGCCGTTACGCGCAAGTCGCGCCCGCCGCGCCCCACGCCCTGCACATGCCCTCGCACATTTTCGCGCGCGTTGGCCTCTGGCAGGACGACATCAACTCCAACCTCGCCTCCATCGCCGCCACCCGCAAATCCGCTGCCATGCACATGGGCGGCGAGGGCCACCAGTTTCACGCCATGGATTTCCTCTTCTACGCCTACCTGCAAAGCGGACGCGAGGCCGACGCCAAAGCCCTGATGGATGAAGTCAAAGCCATGCCCGAAATGCACGACATGTACGGCGTGGGTTTCGATCCGCACATGGCCACGGAAGCGAACTTCGCCGCCTTGTATCCGCTGGAAATGCGCGACTGGACGACCGCCGCCGCGCTCACGCCGATGGCAATTCCAAACACCGCCGCGGATTCAACCGGATACTGGGCCAAGGCAATCGGCGCCGCGCATCTTCACCAGACAGACGAAGTCAGGAAAGACGTAAGCGCGATCGAAAGCATCCACCAGAAATTTGTCGCGGAAAAAAAGACAGACTTCGCCGAAAGCACCGAGACCGATCTGAAGCAGGCGCAGGCCTGGCTTGCGTTTTCCGAAGGCAAGTATGACGAGGCCGTTGGCATGCTGCGTCCCATGGCCGACAAGGAAGAAGCGTTAGGCGAAGAACCTCAAGGCATCCCCACGCGCGAAATGATGGCCGACATGCTGCTGGAAGCGAAGCGCCCGCAGCAGGCGCTGGCGGAATATCAGTTGGATTTGAAGTTCAGCCCCAACCGCTTCAACGGCCTCTACGGCGCGGCCCAGGCAGCCGAATCGGCCGGCAAACAAACCGAAGCCAACGAATACTACGCGTTGTTGCTGAAAGACTGCGCTGGATCGAACTCGACGCGGCCGGAGTTGAGCCGCGCGAAGGAGTTGCTGGCAAAGAAGTGAATCTTAGATGGGTCTAAATCGTCACGGGCCTAGAATGAAGACTTATAACGAATTCCATGATGGCTGGTTTGAGGGACTCTGGATCGACGGCAGGCGCGCGCACATTTATCTCAGTTCGGCTGCCCAGGAACACTTCACTATCGTTGCTGAGGAGGTCGTCGGTTTGAGTGCTGATGACATCAAGACGGGCAATGTTATTTTTGATGTCTTAATTAGAACGCATGAAGAACTTAATGAAGACGATGTGGCTGCTCTCCCCGAGCTACAGATGATCGACCTGAGCAAGGCAAATCTGCCGCTACAAAGGGCACGTCAGCAGAGGCTTATGATGCTGGAAATCAACCCTTCCTACGGAGCGTCTTGTCTCGTCTTAGCACGGTCCTTCGAGTTGCTCACTCGAAAACAATGGTTGGAACGGTACTTGGCTGTGTCGCGGTAGTTGGCTATTCGCGGAACGCAATCATCTTCACAACCAGCGCAGCCAGCATCGCAACTGCGCCGAGCAGCGCGTTGTATTCGCGATGCTTCAGATATAACTCGGTTGAGAATCCGGCGCCCTCCGCAGTAGCAGAGCGCGAGAGACGCGGAAACATGCGCGGCACGCGGCGCGAATACTCCTCAAACTCGGAAAATGTCCGGCGCAGGAAAGCCTCTTCATCGCGGATCACAGGCATATAGATCGCGAAGAACATCACCACCAGCGCCACTCCCACCCACCAACTGCGCGCGGCAACAGCGAAGCCGACACCGATCAGCAGAGACCCAAGATACAGCGGATTTCGCGTGTAAGCGTAAGGGCCAGAAGTAGCGAGCGCCTCATTCTTTCGCACATGCCCCGAAGCCAGCGCGCGAATCAGAAGTCCAGGCACAATCAGAATCGTGCCGAGCGCGATGAAACGCCAAGTAGGCTGCGCCAGCCAGACATACAGAACTGCAAACACAAATCCCAAAGGCACGCGGATGCGGCGCGCAATGCGCGACCACTCAGCCATGCGCACCCTCGCTGTGCGGCGCAAGCGCACCGTCCGTGTGGGGCGGACACTCCTGTCCGCCGCTGCGGCCTTCTGCCAGCAAATTGCGTGCCGCGTCGATGACTGCCTGGACGCCAATCTCGAGCATGCCTTCGTCGGGCGCCGCTCGCCGAGTGTGCGTGGTCGGACTCACCGGATTACGCAGCACCACACTGCGCGTGCTATAAGGCCCATTGCGCGCCGGATCGGTCGGCCCAAAGATCGCCACCACTGGAACCCGCAACGCCGCTGCCAAATGCATCGGCCCAGTGTCGCCGCCAATGAACAACTTCGCTCGCCGCGTCAGCGCGATTAATTCTGAGATCGAACACTGCATCGCCTTAGCCGCGCCCTCGCTCGCAGCCTCGGCCTCGCGTCGCGAGATTCTCTTCGCCCGGACCACAGTTGAGAATCGAACGCAGACCATCCGCGGCGAGCACCTTAGCAACTTCTCCATAACGCTGCGCGGGCCATCGTTTCGCTCCCCAGCCTGCGCCTGGGTTCAGGATGGCAAAATCGCGGATCGATGCTGCCGCCAAATGCGCCTCGATTCGACGCTCGGCTGCGGCATCGCGAGGAAGTCGCACCAGCGGCGATTGCATTTTTTCTTGAGTCACAGATTCTGCGATGGAAAGATTCTGTTCGATCACATGCGCTCCCCTCGCGATTACCGGCCGCGTATACCAAAGGCTGGCTGGAGATTCGCGCGGCTCCGCGGCACCATAGACCACGCGCGCGCCCGACCAGCGCGCCAGAATTGCGGAACGAATCGCTCCCTGCAGATCGACCGCAATGTCGTAGCGGACCGAGCGAACGTCATTCCAGACTTTCGCAATCTGCTGAACCGTCGCAATGGTAAACAGCGACTTCCGCCATCCGGTCAGGCTCACGGTGTGAACCCAGTCCGCGAGTGGTCGCTGCGCCGAACGCGGCCCGCGGCGCGGCGTTCCGGGCGCACATAAAAGCTCAGCCCAGCGCTCTTCAATCAGCCAGCCGATCATCGCGTTGGGAAATGCGTCACGCAGGGCTTGCGCCGCAGGCAGCGTATGGATGACATCGCCCATCGCGCTCAGTCGCACGATGAGCAAGACGCTCGATGTCCATCCTGCTTTCTGCCGCCTCGGTCAAGATTTCCTCGGCGAAAGTCGCGAGCGGATGATCTCGCTGGTGGAATGATCTTTGGCGTCGCCAACGATTTCGACGCGTCCGCCATATTCCGTAACCGCATCGCGCTCCGGCACCGAGTCCGCAGTGTAGTCAGTGCCCTTGGCTTGAATGTCGGGGCGAATCTCGCCGATGATCGCTCTAACATCGAGCTCGGAAAAGATCACGACCGCATCCACGCCTTCAAGCGCGGCTACAATTTCCGCGCGCTCTTCAGCGGGCATGATGGGCCGTCCTTCACCCTTCAGCGCTCGCACGGATTCGTCAGAGTTTATAGCGACCACTAATCTCCCGCCGAGAGCCTTCGCTCCGCGCAGATAGCGCACGTGTCCCACATGGAGCAGATCGAAGCCGCCATTCGCGAGCGTAATGGTTTCGCCGCCGCGCCGCCATTCGCCCACGCGCTCACGTAGTTTCTCGCGGCTCAGAATCTTGTTGTGCGTTTTCACGTTTGCTTCGCAAACTCAATGAGATCGTGTCTGAGGCGGCGTTCGTTCAATGGCATGCAACAATTCTTCGCGTGACACCGTCGCCGTGCCGCGCTTCATGACGACAATTCCGCCCGCGTAGTTAGCCAGTTGCGCCGCCTCTTCCGTAGTCGCGCCTGCGGCGAGTGCGGCGGTAAACGCAGCAATTACGGTATCGCCGGCACCGGTCACGTCCGCGACCTGGTCGGAGCCAACAATCGGAATGTCTACCGGCTTGTGCTTGTGATCGAAGGCGACCATCCCATCGCGCCCGCGCGTGATCAAGAGAGATTGCAGTTTCATCCGCGCCATGAGTTGCTCACCGGCGGCAACAACTTTGCTCCAGTCCTGTCCTACGCGGATGCCCAGCGCCTCTTCCACTTCTGGTTCATTGGGAGTGGCAGCGGTGGCGCCGGAATACTCCAGCAGGCGGTAACGCGAATCGAGGACGATCGGCGTCGCTCCGAGTTTGCCTTTCTCGCGCAATGCAGTCACGATCGCCGGAGTGGCCGCACCGTATCCGTAGTCGGAGACCAGCAACGCGTCCGAAGCGTGCGCGTAGTTTCGCGCGGCCAGGTAAAGTTCGCGAGTCAGGTGCGTAGTCGGCGCCTGCAGCGGCTCGCGGTCCACGCGAACCACTTGCTGCCGCGAGTTGTGCGTCATACCTGCCAGAATGCGGGTTTTCGTGACCGTGGTGTAGCTCTTATCTTTAAGCACGCCACTGACCGGAATTCGTTTGTGACGAAAATGTTTCAGCAGCATGCGGCCAGGTTCATCGTCTCCCACAATACCGACAGGTAAAACATTCACTCCCAGGTCCGCGAGGTTGTTCGCGGCATTGGCCGCGCCGCCCGGAACAACCGTGCGCTCGCGGTGCTTCAGGATCAGGACCGGAGCCTCGCGCGAGACTCGCGATATTTCTCCGAAGACGAATTCGTCCGCCACCAAGTCCCCAAGCACCGTCACGGTGAGGTTGGGGAAAGTCTCGACGATCTTCTTCAGGCGGTCGGCTTCTTTGAGATGCTTAGTCATTGCAAGTCATCGCACGCATTGGTCGATCCGGAGAGCGCGCGGGCGAGACGCCCTCGCGACAGCCGGCAAGTTGCCGGCGCCACGAAGAACAGATTCTCTCATGGCTGGCGCTTTCGCTCCGCGATCTTGTGCAGCATGGTATCGAGGGCGTTAGCGGCATCGGCGAGTTCCATTTTCACCGGGATCACTGCCAATGGCTCGAGCGCAGACAAATAGCCTCCCAGGTTCACCGCATCTTTTTCGGTGGTCACGAAGCCTCCGGCCTCGCTGCGCCGCTTCAGTTCGAGCAACTCACGAATGTCTTTCTCGCTGTAAGCATGGTGGTCCCGATAGAACGCTTGGGCGATGGGTTCGATGTTGGCCGCTCGAAGTTGAAGCACGAAATTCTGCGGACGGGCGATGCCGCAGAAGACGACCGGGCGCGTTGGAACGTTCACAGGCACAATGCCGCGCCGCACGCGCCATATCAGCTTTTGCTGGATCGGAAAGGAATCGGCGGAGGCGCCGCTGGCCAGCACCACAGCATCCGCCCGGGCTAACGAATGCAATGGTTCTCGCAGACGTCCGGCAGGAAGCAAGCGGTCGGCGGCATCCTGCGGCGTGACCAGAACAATGTCGAAGTCGCGCGCGAGAGCGCGGTGCTGAAAGCCGTCGTCGAGAAGGTGAAGTTGCGGCCCGAATCTGGATTCGGCGAAGCGCCCGGCTTCATACCGATCCTCGCCGACGATCACCGGCATCTGCAGTTTGCGCGCGATCAGCAAAGGCTCATCACCGAACTCCCGGGGAAGGCCTGCAGGGTCGACTAAGCGCACGCCCTTGGAAATGCGGCCGTAGCCACGCGACAGCACATCGAACTTGATTCCGCGCCCCTTGAGCAACTCGCCCAGGAGAATTACGAAAGGAGTTTTCCCCGTTCCTCCGGCGGAAAGATTACCCACGCTGACAACGGGACCTTGCAGTTGCCGTGATCGCAGAATTTGACGGTCGTAGAGCGCATTGCGCGCTCCGACCACGCCGCCGTAAATGGGGGAGAGGAAGTTCAATCTGTGTGGGCGGCCTGCGCCGATGCTGGCTGGGATTCGCTGCCACCGTCGACAAGGGCCTTCAGCGCCTCCAGCGTCCGTAAGGTCGCGCCCATCTGCGAGCGCATGGTCTCCTGGGCGCGACGGCCAAGCGCGCGGCGTTCGGCGTCGTCCGCCAGAAGTTGCATCAGAGTCAGAGGCAATTCCGCCATGCCGACAATGCGCACCGCGTCGCGGCTTTGAAAGAGCCCAACGATGTCGCGAAAATTTTCCGTGTGATTGCCGGTCACAATGGCCACCCCGTGTTGCGCAGGCTCGATAATGTTGTGGCCGCCGCGCGGCACCAGGCTTCCGCCCACGAACGCAACATCCGCCAAAGCATAGATCGCTGCGAGTTCTCCGATGGAATCGACCAGCAGCACTCCGCCCGTCAGCGACTCTCCGTGCCATTGCGAGCGCCGGAACAGTGGGATCCCTAACTGCCGGACAAGAATCGCTACCTCATCGAAACGTTCGGGATGACGTGGAGCGAGGATCATCACCGCACGGGGATGCCCGACGCGCAGATTCTCAAAAGCCTTGAGCAGTAGTGGCTCTTCGCCTTCGACCGTGCTGCCGCACACCAGAACCGGGCCCGCGCACGCTGTGCCCAACGACTGGCGGAGGCTTTCGACAATCGCCGTTGACGCCGGCGAGCTCAGATCGAACTTGAGATTTCCTGTGACTTGCACTCGTTGCGGGTCCGCGCCGATCGACTGCAGCCTGTCCTTATCGGTTTCTGTCTGCGCCAGAAAGAGATCGACGTGCATCAGCATTTTTCGCAGGGCCCAGCGAAAGCGTCGATAGTTCGGCCAGGGAGCGGTCTGAGATGCGGGCGTTAACAACCGCGATGCGCGCGCCCGAGGCATGCGCCAGCCGCAGAAAGTTCGGCCAAAATTCAGTTTCCGCAAGCACAACTAACTCAGGCTGCAGAGCCTGAAGATACGGCCGGATCGCGAAGGCGAAGTCCATGGGAAAGTAGAATACGTCGGCGTCGCCGAAACGCTTGCGCGCCAGGGCTTGTCCAGTGTCGGTTGTGGTGGACACCAGAACCCGGTGGTGCGGAAAGGCCCGGCGCATCTGTTCGACCAGTCCACTGACCGCGAGCACTTCTCCGAGGGAGACGGCATGGATCCAAATGACAGGTTGAGTGCGTGACGGAACCTTCGCCCCGCGGGAGGCGACTCTTTTGGGTTCGACCTGAGAAGCGGGCTCTCGATCAATCCTTGCGGCACCTTCCCCATGCGTTCGGCGAGGCCCTTGCGATACTTGCCGTGGCGCACCATCTGGTAGAGCCAATAAGGCAGGCTCACCACCATGGCCAGCGCCAGCGCAAGACTGTAGAGAAAATAGCTCAAGCTGAGTCATTCTAAACCGCCGCATCGGCAACTCGGCTGCACTCTTTCGCCGAAACCGCACCATCGACGAAACGTCCGAAGCCTCTATAATTGACGGAATGCCGTCCTCTCCGGTGCGAATCGCCCATCACTGGGCCGCTGCCGCTATCTGCGTTACGCTGCTTCTTCCCGGAGCCTTGCTAGCCAGCAAGAACTTTGTGAAGCCGGTCGCGCGAAGCGCGGTCAATTATCCTGCCCACGATTTCCATCGCGATTCCCAGCTTGCCGTCGCAGCGGATCCCTACGACACGCCAGAGAAGGCGAAGATCTTTTCCGTGGACTTTGCGGCCCATGGATTTCTGCCCGTCTTCTTCGTCGTCACGAATGATGGCGACCAGCCGGTCTCCATCGCCAACATGGAAATCACTCTGATTACGGCACACCATTCCAAGCTGACTCCGGTGCCGACCAGCGAGCTCTATCGCCGTCTCTCCAACCCTCAAGCCAGCGGGCGGCCGAGTCCAGTTCCGCTCCCTATTCCGCGCAAAGTCAAAGGTGCGGTCAGTAAGAAAGAGATGGATGAGATCGATTCCTCGCAGTTTGCCGCCAAGGCAGTCGAACCGCACGGCACGCAATCCGGATTTCTATTTTTTGATACCGGCGGGATCGAGTCGCCGCTCTCCGGCTCGACTATAGAAATCACCGGCATCGACGACGCACAGGGGCATGAGCTGATGTACTTTGAAATCGCCTTGGACGACTATTTGAAGGCGCCACAAAAATAAATTGATCCGAGGGCGCCGTTTACTCGGTGCGGAGCGCGCGCATCGGCTCGATGCTGGCCGCGCGCCGAGCGGGAATGAAGCCAGCAATCGCGGCGAAGGCCGACAGCACCACGACCGCACCTGCCAGCGTCAGTGGATCGTACGTTTTCACTCCATAGAGCTGACTGGCCATCAGGCGGCCACCCAGCAGGGCTACTGGAATCCCGATCGCAAGGCCCAGCCCGACTTGCCACGAAGCGGCGCGCAATATCAGAGCGACGACATCTCGGCGATTCGCTCCGAGCGCCATACGCACGCCGATCTCGCTGGTGCGTCGCGCCACCGAATACGCTGTAATTCCATAGAGGCCGACCGAGGCCAGTACGAGAGCCAGCACTCCAAATAAAATCGTCAAGCGGCTGATCAAACGTTCCTGATTGAAGTTTCCCGCGACCTGGTAGTCCAGCGACTTGAAGTCGATGATGGTGAGATTGGGATTGATGCTGGCAAGCGTGCGCCGAACCAGCGATTCCAGCCCGGCCGCGTCGCCAGCGTACCGAATGGTCAGGGAGTTCGGGAACAGGGAACTGCTCTCCGCCCTGGCAAAGGTCGGTTCTTTGATCGTTGTGTTGAGTTGCGACATGGGGCGGAAGTACATGGATCGCACGGGCTCGCGCGGGTTATTGTATTTAGCATCGGCGACGACGCCGACGATTTCGTAGTCAGCGGAGTATTTTTGATCGAAGGTTCCAAAGTGGCGGCCCAGGGGATCTTCGCTAGGAAAGAACTTCTTGACGAAAGCCTCGTTGACAACGGCGACCATCCGCGAGGTAGCCGTATCCTGATCGGTAAGGCCACGACCGCGAATGACGGGCTGACCGATGGTCTCAAAGAAATGCGGGCTCACACGATCCCACGATGATCCGTTATGCTCCTCCGGGCCCGGCGCCGGCCGGCCTTCCACATAAACACCTTCGCCCCAATTGTTGCCTTCCAGAGCGCTGTAGAGTGCCAAGCCCACGGATTTTACGCCGGGAAGAGACGAGAATTCGCGTTCCAGTTGCTCGTTGAACGCACCGACCGTAGCGAGCGTATAGCCGGCTCCGGCAGGATCGAAGTGGACGACGTAACGGTTCGCTGTGGTGAGGCCGAAGTTTTGCTTCTCGAGGTTGCGCAAGCTCTGCGTGAGCAAGCCGGCGCAAACCAGAAGCACGAGCGACATTGCCGCCTGGAATACAATGAGCGACTTCTGCGGCAACGACGAGCGGTCTTGCGTGCTGCGGTTCACGCCGCGCAGGGCCTCGGCAGGATCGGAGTGCGAAGTGACCCATGCGGGCCCGATGCCGAAGATAATCCCGGTCAGCAGCGAAAGAGCAAAAGCGAATGCGAGTACCACGAGCGAAGGACTGGCTTGGATGGGCAGTTGAGGGGAATCGGGAAATGCCAGGGACAGAATCATACGTGCTCCGCCATAAGCCAGAGCCACGCCCACAGCACCGCCGGCGCAGCCCAGCACAAGGCTTTCCACCAGCATCTGGCGGATCAGGCGGGAGCGCGCCGCGCCTAATGCCATGCTGATGGAAGTCTCGGCGCGCCGCGACGCTCCTTTCGCCAGCAGTAGATTCGCAATGTTGGCGCAGGCCACCAGCAACACCAATCCCGAGATCGCCATAAGCAGGCGAAGGCCACTGCCCGCCTCCTGCTGCAGGTTCTGTACCCCGGCACCGGCCGCGGTCACGACAACGTGCTGCTTCGGAATTTGAGTCTGATTGCCATTTATGGTGTAGGCGCGTTCCGTAGCCAGCCACTGGCGCAAATTTGCCGACAATTTTTCCTGCAGGCTGCCGGCATTGACTCCGGGTTTGACCCGGCCCAGAACATAAAGCCAGTTGGTATCGGCCTGCTTCAGAAGGCTGGTTTCTCGCTCGATGTACGGTTCGTCGTTGAGCGGAATCCACAGATCGGGGGGATTGCTGTCGATGCGGTCGCCGAAGAACCCCGGAGGCGAGATACCAACAATCGTGAAAGGCTGGTTTTGAATGTAAAACGTTGAGCCGATCACGTTCGGGTCGCCCGCGTGCCCCGCCTGCCAAGCCTGGTAGCTCAAAACCGCGACGGGCGCTGCGCCCGGAATGTCATCGGACGACAGCAGCGTTCGCCCCGCGTAGGCGCCCAGTCCGAAAGTTGAAAAGTAGTTTCCGGAAACGTATTCGCCGCGCTCCGATTTTGCGGCGGTGGACCCGCGCCGCACGTTGAAGATGTTGTGCCCCGACTGAAAGGCCGCCAGTTGCTCGAACTCAGGTGTGGTCTCCTCGAAGTGGCGATACAGTTCGTAGGAGAAGAGATCGAAATCGCCGTTATCATTTTCGAAGCCAGTGTTGATGCAGCAGTCGTCAAGATCGCCAACGCGGTAAAGAGTGGCCGGATCGGCCACTGGCAGCGACTTCATCAGAATCGCATGCACCAGCGTGAAGATCGCGGTGTTGGCTCCGATGCCAAGCGAGATGGTCAGTATGACAGTGGCGGCGAAGCCGGGCGACTTTCGGAATTGACGAAACGCGAGTTTCAGATCGTACATAAGCGAGTTCCACCCCAGCCCTATGGACGGCACGATGCTGGAAGGGTGAGCCGTCTCGACAAGAAAAAGCCCCTCGCTTGCGCGAGAGGCTTTTTCCGGGGGAGGGACTTGTGGGCGAGGCGCCCTTGGTCCCAAACTTAGTTTCCAAAGTTACTAACCAAACTTATTTGGGTTGCTGCTGTTGATCGACCGCAGTGGCGGGCGCTCCAGTGTTGCTGGAGAGCTGCTCCAGGTCGTTCTTCAGCAGGCTGATTTCCACGCGTCCGCCGCTGACGCGCTTGGTCTTCGCCGCATCATCCGTCGCTGGTGTAGGAGCATTGCCCATGCCAACCAGGTAGATACGGTAGACAGGAATCTCATGGTTCAGGACGAGATAGCGAACCACCGACTCGGCCATCTTCTGCGAGTTAGTGATCGCGGTCTGACCCTTGCCGGATGAGAAACCCTGAACTTCAATGATGTAGCCGCGCTGGCCTTTGACGCCGCCGGCCATCGTGTCAAGGGCATCCTTGGCATTCTTGCTCAGCATGGTCTGTCCCGGACGGAAACGGATCTCGGTCTGGTTCGAGGCCTTGTACTGGTCAATGTTCCCAACCACGGTTTCAACCGTCTGCACGCGAGCGGTGACTTGCTGCGCGGACTGCTGAGCTGCGGTGGCCTTGTTGCCCGCATCCATGGCATGCTGATCGGCTTCGTTAGCCTTATCGGAAGCGAGCTTGATGCCTTGCTGCGCGCGCGCGTCGGTGTCTTTGATGGCCTTGCCATTCGACGAGGTCAGCTCATCGAGTTCGTTGACCCGGTCGCGAATGGGCTCAGCCTGGCGCTGCACATATTTTTTGCGGGCAAAGGGATTTACGCGTCCCCAGAAGCCTTCACGGGACGGCGCTGCCAGAGGGGCCTTGCCGCTTGCGGAGCTAGAGTCGGTCGAGTTGGACTGAGTCTGCTGCGTGGCGGCAGGCTGAGTCTGATCGGAGGTAGACGAGGTGGTCTGCGCCATGGCCGGGAAAGCAAGTAGAGCGGCCAGAGGCAGGGCAAAAAGCAGGCGGTTGTTCATAAAGGACTTCCTCCAAGTTAGAGGGAGCATAACGCTCCACTCCGGCACGCCCTGGGGCGTGCGTGAATTCGATTGCGTCTCTTTTACCGATTGTAGTGAGCCAGCGGTGTCGCTGAGCCGGCCAGCGCTGACGCGACGCTTGCCTTTACAGCGGGCGCCAGTACCGCAGCGCCTACCATTCCTATTACATGTCAGATGCCAAATCGCCCATTAAGGTTGAGGGGCTAAGCTCTTGAAATCTATACACATTTTAGTCAGATTTCGAGGTCTAATCCAGCTGGGCAAGGTAATTTTGGCGAACCTGATATAAAAACTGCCGTGGGAAATAATTTTCCCTCGGCGAAGGACATTTTTCGCCTTACGGGCGGCATCGTTGAATAGGTAACGGTGGAGGGCTGATCTGTGGAGCGGGATAGGGACGGGGCTCCTCGCTTCGCTCGTCGGACCGGCCGAGGCGGCCGTCTCCACACGGGTGGAGCGACTACGCTGACAATTCTGGAGTGGCTTCCAGCAGGGCGCGGGTATAGGGGTGGGTGGGGTTCGAGGTGATTCGAGCGGTGTCGCCTACTTCGAGGATTTTCCCGCGGTACATGACCGCGATGCGGGTGGAGAGGTAGCGGACCACCGGCATGGAATGGGAGATAAAAAGGTAGGTGAGCCCGAAGTCGCGCTGGAGCTGGGCTAGCAGGTTGACGATCTGAGCGCCGACGCTCACGTCGAGGGCGGAGACCGGCTCATCGCAGACGATGAATTTGGGGCGGAGCGCGAGGGCGCGAGCGATTCCGATGCGCTGGCGCTGGCCTCCGGAGAATTCGTGGGGATAGCGGTTGCGGACCGATTCGTCGAGGCCGACGGCACGGAGGAGTTCCGTGACGCGCAGGTCAAGCTGCGCTCGACTGGACAGCCGGGGGCGGCTGTCCTCACTCGAACCTTGCCGCGGACGGTCCTCATTTGAATCTCCGGCTTGTCGCTGAGCGTTGCCGTGGATGACGAGGGGCTCGGCGATTATGTCCTCGACGCGGAAGCGCGGATCCAGAGAGGCGAAGGGATCCTGAAAAATGATCTGCATGTCGCGACGGAGCCGGCGCATTTCGCCGCGACTGGCAGAGAGCAGGTCGCGGCCGTCGAGGCGCACGCTGCCGGAGGTGGGCTCGATGAGGCGAAGGATGAGTCGCCCGAGAGTGCTCTTGCCGGAGCCGGATTCGCCGACCAGGCCAAGAGTTTCGCCGGCATGGATGTCGAGGGAAACGTCGTCAACGGCGCGGACTTCGCCACCGGACTTGCCGCCGAAGAGCGATTCGGCGTGCGCGAAAATCTTCGTCAGATTACGGACTTCGATCAGGGGCATTGGTGCGATGGTAGCAATCTAGCCACGGATTGGCACGGATTTTCACGGATACGGACGGGCAAGACTATCCCGCGGCGATCAAGGGAACGGCGGCCAGGGCAGCTAGCAGGCCGATGAATTTCCAGCGGCTGAAGTGTTCTTTCAGAATGATGCGGGCGAGCAGGACGGTCATGGCGGGGTAGAGCGACGTGATGACGACGGCTTCGTCGAGGCGTCCGTGCTGGCTGGCGTAAATGAAGAGGGCGCTGGCGGAGATGTCGAGGAATCCGGCGAGTGCGCCGAGCGCGGCGCGGGGACGGTCAAGCGCAAGCGGGGCGCGGGTGACGAGGACGGCGATGGCGGTGGTGGTGAAGGATCCGATGCGGCTGATGGTAGCGACCCAGAGCGGCGAGCCCGCGGCCTGGTGGATGCAGAGGTAGAAGCCGGCAAATCCGACGCCGGCTAGAGCGGCCATTCCAACGCCGGCAGGACGACGCGCTTGCGCGATTTCCTTGTGGCTTTGCAGCCCCTCGATCTCTGATTCGCGCGCTTGCTCAGGGCGGGTGATGAGCCAGATGGCAACGACGGCAAGAATAAAGCCGGCAATACTCCAGCGGCCGGGCGCGCCTTCGAGGGCAATGTCGACCATGGTCGGGATCGCCGCGCCCACCAGAGCTGCGACGGGAGCGGTCAACCCCATTTGTCCGGTGGCGAGCGCTCGATAAAAGATGGCGAGAGAAAATCCTCCGGAGGAGCCTGCTGCGATCGCCCAGACGATGCTACGGAACGAAGGAAATTCTCCGCCGTGGAGAAGGGCGATGCCGAACATGAGCGCGAAGGCACAGAGGTGCGAGAAAGCGGTGAGAGTGAAGGCATTGGCGCGGCGCGAACCGTAGCCTCCGGCAAAGTCGGCGGCCCCCCAGATGAAGACTGCGATCACACTGCAGACAGCGGGCGCGAATGGACTGAGCGGAGTCACGTCCGACGAGCCTAACACGAGCCAATGCGTGATAGAATTTCAGCACGTCATTTCCCGGTTTCCTAGGTTCTGAGAGCTCACGTTTGATCGAACTGGCACCGTCGATTCTTTCGGCTGATTTTGCCCGGCTAGGCGAGCAGGTGCGCGCCGCGGCCGAAGGTGGAGCAAGTGTCATCCACGTGGATGTAATGGACGGACACTTTGTTCCGAATCTCACCATCGGGCCTCCCGTCGTCAAGTCTCTGCGCAAGGTGACGAAGTTGCCGCTCGACTGCCACCTGATGATCGAAAATCCGGACGAGTTCATTCCCGCGTTTGCCGACGCGGGTGTCGACTGGATATCGGTACATCAGGAGGCTTGCCGACATTTGAACCGGACGCTGCACCTCATCAAGAGCCATAACTGCCTGGCGGGAGTGGTGATCAATCCCGCGACTCCGGTGGATACGCTGGCTGAAGTGCTCGACCTGGTCGACTATGTGCTGGTGATGTCGGTGAATCCCGGATTTGGGGCGCAGAAGTTTATTCCGTCCACGCTGCACAAAATGCGCAAGTTGGCGGAGATTCGCAGCCAGCGTGGGCTGCAATACCGCATCGAGGTAGATGGCGGAGTGGCAGCCGATACGGTCGCCGAAGTTGTTCGGGCAGGCGCGGAAATTCTGGTGGCGGGCAACGCGGTGTTCGGGAATGGTGATCCAAGACAGAATGCGCAGGCGTTGTTGAAGATGGCGACGGAAGCGGCCATGGTGAAGGTTTAGATCTACGACAGCGGGACGTTGCCGAGTCCCAATCAAAAGTGCCGAGCTGTGCTCGGCGGCCGGGTCAGAGTACCCGGCCCTACACGAGCAAATTGAGGTTTTATGTCACGTCGAATCCCGTTGATTGCCGTATTGGGTATGCTGCTGGCGCTCACTGTCGCCTGCACCAACAAGAAGTCGGTGAACCCGCTCGCGAACCTGGGGTCGAAGCAGCCGGATAAGGTGCTGTTCGACAAAGCCATGGATGCGATGCGGCATAACCGCTTCGACGTGGCCCGACTCACGCTGCAGACTCTGATCAATACGTATCCGGATTCCGAGTACATTGCGCGCGCCAAGCTGGCGGTCGGCGATTCCTGGTACGCCGAGGGTGGCACGGCGGCTCTGGCGCAGGCAGAACAGGAATACAGCGACTTCGAGATTTTCTTTCCCAACATGGCGGAAGCTGCCGAGGCGCAGCTGAAGATCGCCAACATCCACTACCAGCAGATGGAAAAGGCGGACCGCGACTATACCCATGCCAAGCGCGCCGAGGACGAATACCGGAAGATGATTCTGCAGTACCCCGACAGCAAGCTGGTACCCGAAGCGAAAGTGCGCTTGATGGAAGTCCAGGAAGTGCTGGGCGAACGCGAGTTTCAGGTTGGACGCTTCTATTATTTGCGGCAATCGTATCCGGCATCGATCGCGCGCTTGCAGTCGCTGGTAGAAAAGTATCCTCTCTACAGCCGCGCCGACGAAGCGCTCTATTTACTCGGACAAGATTATGAAGGACAGATCGCGCGCCTGCGATCCGCTCCGACGTGCGACGTCCATGGCCTGCCGCGGGGTTGCGCGACTGAGGCGGTGAAGGCGCGTTACATTGGCGAACTCAGCAAGAAGGCGGGGCAGGCGTATTCGCAGATCCTGACGCGCTATCCGCTGATGGATCGCTCCGACGACGCCAAGAAACGGCTGACCGCGCTGAAGCAGCCGATTCCACGGCCGACGCGAGGAGAAGTGGCGCGCAACCGGGCGGAGATCAATAGCCGGAGCGATTCCTCGATTACGCAAAGGGCGCTGGGCCTGGTGAAGAAAGGTCCGGACACATCGAGCGCGGCGAAAGTGGGTGAGCCGTCGTTGGCCGATCCGGAACCGGTGGCGGCGACTTCGGTGATTCGGTCCGAGACATACGCAGCGGCAGGCATAAGCGAGAAGAGTGTGGGAGTGGAAGTCGTGAAGCCCGACGTACCGGCCGCGGATGCGACTGGAGCTCCAGCAGCGAATTCAACCGGGCTGGGCGGTTCGGCTTTTGGAAAGACTCCGGCGTCGAGTATGGCACCTGCGGGGTCCGATCCCAATGAGTTGAAACCTACGGCTAGCGATCCTAATGAACTGAAGCCGACTGATACAGCGGGCGATCAGGCGCTGCCGCCACCACCGCAGGTGAATGAAATCCAGCAGGGTTCATCGTCTGCCGTGGCGACGGCGGATAACACGCCTGCGAGCGACGCGGAACTGTCGAGCAGCAAGAAGAAGAGAAAGAAAGGGCTGCAGAAGATCGTGCCGTTTTAAAAGCCACTGACAGCTCTCAGTTGTCAGTCAAGACGCGGCTGACATTCGTCTCGCTAACTTGCGGCAATCCTTTTCAGTCGCTAACTCATTGACTGCCTTCACCACGCGGTAGGTGTTGACCGCTAGTAACCGGTTACTTCCCTTTTGCGTCATTGACTTAGAGTTTGTATCGGGTTACCTTCGCGTTATCTCCCCATCAGAGGACCCTTTGGCCCGGAAGATACTGCTTGCCGATGACAGTGTGACCGCTCAGAACATGGGGCGGAAGATCCTCGCGGATGCGGGGTACGAAGTGATCACTGTCAACAATGGCTCGGCTGCCCTGAAGAAAATAGCCGAGCAGAAGCCAGACTTAGTCGTGCTCGACGTGTATATGCCCGGCTACAGCGGGTTGGAGGTGTGCCAGCGCCTCAAGGAAGCGCAGGAAACTTCGCGGCTTCCGATCCTTCTTACCGTGGGCAAACTGGAACCCTTCAAGCCCGAAGAAGCCAAGCGAGTGCGCGCTGACGGGTTCATCGTCAAGCCGTTCGAAGCCAGCGAACTGCTGAGCGCTCTGAGCAAACTCGAAGATAAGATTGTGCCGCGAGCGGAAACCTCGAAGCCGGGCCGGTTTGCGCGAGTGACTGCAGCGATCGAGGGGCGGTACGACAAGACCGTCGCCATCGAAGAAGACATCGGGTGGAAGGACCGCATTTCTTTTCCTCCTAAGAAAAAGAAGGCGGAGCCGGAAGAGAGCCCGGTGGATTTCGTCGCCAGCCAACAGGAAAAGCCCTCGAAACGCCGCGAAGCCAAGACTGAGGAGCCGCGAGTCGATCTTGGCGCGCTGGCGGCTGAAGGCCTGCCGAAGGATGTAACCCCAGAGGAGATTGCTGCGTTGGCCGCAGCCGCCGCGCAGGTCAAGGGCAAGGTCGCGGAGAAGGACACGCTGGAGCCACCGGCTGTGCCGGAGTGGGCGGAGACGAACCAACAGGTTGCGACCGCGGTTCCGCAATCAGTCTCGGAAGTGGCCGCGCCTGCGACGGTCGAAGCAGGATTCGGAGAGAAAAGATCCGAAGACAAGAGTTTCGAAGAAACGTCCGCGGAAAAATTTAGCGCACAGCCTGAGAGGGCGAGCGAGGCTGCGGAAGCGGCGGCCAGCAATTCAGATTTGATGGCGGCGATTGCGGGGCTCGAGTCGAAACTCGGGGACTCAGCAGCGATAAATCCGGCAACCGGATCTTCGTCTCACGAAGCCGCTGCCGAGCTTGCAAACGAGCCAGTCACGATGGCAGTGGCGGGACCGCTCGCTGACGGTTCACGGTGGGCCGCGGTTTCTGTAGCTCTGGGACCGGAAGACGCTGCGATTTCGCTCGAACAAGAAATGCAGAAAGCTTACGCAGCGTTCGCGGCAGTAGAAAACGCATTTGCCGCGTCGGTTGCGACCTCCGGTCTGGGATCAGTTCCGGCTGAAGTGGCTGGGGCAACATTCTCCTCTCCGTCTGAGTCTGTGGCGGAGCCGATTCCTGCCATTCCCGCACCGGAAGTGGCGCAATCGTTAAGCGCGCTGGCCAGCGCGTCGACCGAAGCGATCGAGGCCGCAGTACAAAAGCTTGAAACGGTCGCCGAATCTTTCGTCGCGGGCGCTGCAACTTCGGCGGAAGCGGCGACGACTTCTGCAGCACAGTCTGGCGCCGCGCCTGAGGCGCCTTCGAGCGGCGAAGCCGTCAGCCAAGATCATTCGACCGCTGTCGAGCCGCAAGCGGCTGCGAAACATTCTGAACCAGAGCAGGCAGAAGCGAAGCACGCAGAACCGAAGCATCAGGAAGTAAATAGCGAGCACGAAGACCGGACGCATGAAGACCGGGGAGACAGCGACAACAAGGAAGAGCGTTTCAGAGAAGTTCGGAAAGTTGAAGAGCCTTTGGCTGCGGGCGCGGTCGCGGTGGCGCAGGAAACTTCCGGGGAAACGTTAAAGGATGCCGCGGCGCCGCCGGTCACGAACGAAGTTTCTCTGGAGCCGATTTCTGCCAGTCAAGACTCTGTATCGACTAGCCATGATTCCGCTCCGGTCGAGACGGCAGTCAACAAAGAAGAGAAACCAGAGGGGAAAAAGGAATCCGATGAGACCGTGAACACCGCTGCCGCGTGGGCAAGCTGGCGGCGAATTCGCGAGTCTGGGGATTCCGGCGCTTCAAAAGAATCCTCGGTGAAAGAATCCGAAGAGGCGATGGCAGTCGCTGCCGGAGCCGAGAAGAGCCCCGCGGAAGCGTCCACAGACTCGGAGTCCGATCCCGAGGCCATTGCCAACATCGTCGACAGCGTGCTCGCCGATCTGCGCCCAAAGATTTTTGAAGAAATCTCGCGCAAAATGGGTAAGAAGAAGTAAATCTCGTTCTATCCGCTCCAAGCTAATCTCAAAACACATGTAACACGGGGCAATCCTGTCTGCCCGCCTGGGATACGCCAAGACGAGCACAGCAAATGGCTCACCCTGTCTCGCGTTCCAGTTTCTCAATTCCACTTCCCCTTCAACCGGACATATCATGTGCTACCGACACGAAGTGCGGACGTGCCTTGACAGGAGCCGTTTCCGTGGCCTAGGCTGCGAACCGACAAGCCCTCTCAACTGCCCAATGGTGGAACGAATGACAAGAACGGTATTGGACGAGCGAGCACTTCGAGGAATCCTGCATTCCCGAATACTAAGCGCCTGTTTCGTCATGGTCTTTGCGGTCTTGGCTTCGCCGCGAGTCCGCGCGGCCGACCACTACGAGGTGATCATCGAGCGCGACGTAGCGGCAAGAATGCGTGATGGCATCACGCTGCGCTCAGATATTTGCAGGCCCAAGGCGGATGGCAAGTTTCCGGTGCTGTTGACGCGCACGCCCTATGACAAGAAACAGGACGCTGATATCTGTCTGAAATGGGCGGCACGCGGGTACGTCATAGTCGCGCAGGACGTTCGGGGGAGATATGAATCCGAGGGCGAATGGTATCCGTTTAAGAACGAATCGCAAGACGGCTACGACACGGTGGAGTGGGTAGCGGCGCTTCCGTATTCCAACGGAAAGGTCGGGATGTTCGGAGGCTCCTACGTCGGCGCGACGCAGTATCTCGCTGCGATTGCCAGCCCGCCTCATCTGGCGGGAATTTCCCCGAACGTTACCGCGTCGAATTATCACGACGGCTGGACCTATCAGGGTGGCGCGTTCGAGCAGTGGTTCGACGAATCGTGGACGACGGGACTGGCGCAAAACACCATGGAACGCCGCGCCCAATCGGGCGGCGACGCGCTCGGCTGGACCCAAAAACTGCCACTATTGTCTTATCCCGTGCGGGAAGCCCCGTCGGGGGCAGGACTGGCTCCGTATTTCAGCGACTGGCTGGCGCATCCGAACTATGACGATTTTTGGAAGCGCTGGTCAATCGAAGATCACTATTCGCAGATTCAGGTTCCCGTATTCAGCCTGGGAGCGTGGTACGACATCTTTCTGGGCGGGACTCTGAAAAATTATTCGCAGCTGCGGAAAGAGGCGGGGACGGAGGCTGCGCGTCGCGGCCAGCGCCTGCTGGTTTACGTGGGCGGACACGCGGGTGGATCGGACTCTCGAAAGGTGGGCGCGGTTGATTTTGGTGACAATTTGCCATTCGATCTGGATGAGGCCGTTCTTCGCTGGTACGACAGCCTGCTGAAAGGGATCGGGAATGGACTGGATCAGGAGAAGCCTGTAAGAATTTTCGTTATGGGCAAGAACGAATGGCGCGACGAAGATGACTGGCCCCTGCAGCGCGCCAAGGCGACGCGCTATTACCTTCACTCGACCAAACCGGCAAATGGCTTGCAAGGCAGCGGCGCGCTGACTACGAATGCTCCTGCCGAGGAGAAACCCGACCAGTATATGTACGACCCCAACGACGCGACCCCAACAATTGGCGGATCACTCTGTTGCTCGGCCCTGCCGACCGGTGTCGGCCCGCAGGATCAGCGGCCGGCCGAGGCTCGCGATGACGTGCTCGTTTTCTCCTCGCCGGCATTTACCCAAAGCACGGAAGTGACAGGTCCGATTGCGCTCGATCTTTATGTCAGCAGTTCTGCGGTGGATACAGACTTTACTGGGAAACTGGTCGACGTCTGGCCGAACGGATTTGCCCAGAATTTAACGGAAGGCATTCTGCGCTTACGCTATCGCAATTCGCAGGAGAAACCGGAACTTGCAAATCCTGGCGAGATTTATCACATCAGCGTGGATCTGTGGGCGACGAGCAATGTCTTTCTTCCCGGACACAAACTGCGGCTCGAAGTTTCCAGCAGCAACTTCCCGCGATTTGATCGAAACTTGAATACGGGCGAAGAGCAGGCGCGGGGGACGCGCATGGTTAAAGCAACCAACGTCATTTATCACGATAGATCCCGCCCTTCGGCTCTGATTCTCCCCATTTTGCCGTAACGGCGACTGCCTCCAATTCAGGTGGCCAGTTCGTTGCCTGCCACTGACGTGGTTTCTGTCCCCCGGTTTCAGTTCGACGACGACCGCGACTCGAATCATTCGGGTCAGTGACCAAACAGTCCAAACAGTCCAATCTGTGCGGTGTGATCGGGAACCGAAACACAAGAATGCCCCTAGAGGTAACGAATATCTCGATTCGTCCGTCGCGAGTGCACGCGGGCCTCTAGTCCGTTGTTGTCTTGCTGGAGCGACGAAATACCGAATCATACACACGGTTGGTGAGTTCGATAGTTGTCTCGACCTGTGACAGGGCGCCGGTGACCAGTAACGCCAGGGGAAGTGACAAGGCTTTGCGTGCTTCCGGATTCAGAAGCGCTTGCACCATTTTGAGGGAGGGCTCGTAGGGCATTTTGTACTCCTATTCGTTAGTAAAAATTCGTGAGGACGTTCTCACATGGTTCGATTCTGCCGTACAACTGCAGGTCGCCTCAATACAGTTGATACCCAATTACGAAAGTACAGTGTACGGTTTCGCAATTCTTCACGCGGGTGGTCGAGATCGTTTCGCGTCTCTGCCATCGAGAACGGTCCGTCTTACGCTTCCATGAATTACGCGGTGAAGCGGAGAATGCAATGCGATACGATGAATCGGAGCACGGTCGGCTGCGTGGGGTGCAGGTTCTGCTGGCTGGCTTCGCGCGAGATCCTATGGCAAAAAATGCAAACAAATCTGTTCAGGCAAAACATTCGCCTGAGACTCTGAAAGGCTGGCAGCAGATTGCCGAGTTCCTGGGGGAGCCTGCGTCGGTTGTGCAACGATGGGCGTCCGAAGGAATGCCCGTCCGTCGCCAGGGTCGCTATGTGGAAACGACGACAGACGAACTCAATTCGTGGTTGGGGAAAGAATCCGGAAAGCCAGTGCATGTGGCGACGGAGGATACCGATTTGACTGCGGAATTGAAGCGCGGGCTTTCATTCGTGCGCCAAGAAAAAAATCCGGGCGCTCGGACGAAGCCAACTACGCCCAGACGAGGCGGGCGCAAATGAAGAAGCCGGCAATCCGTGTGACGAAATGGCTGCGCGACATCCCGGTAGAGGCGGCTTGCACAGCCTGCCCAACAACGGTTTTCAAGGCGAAAGCTACCGGCCATCGGCCTAACCGCGAAGAGTTTCAGAAGTCGATCCAAGAGCAGTTCGATGCGCATTGCAAGGCTGCACACGGCGTGATAATCGCGTCGATTGTTGATCCCAGTGAAATTGTTTTTCCAGCCGGCAATTGTGTACTCGCATGGCGAGGGGCCGAGCGAGGCAGATGGGAACTAAGCTTTCCCTCTCCAGTGCCACACCACTCGTCCGTCGTCTCCGGAAATCGGGACTTTGAGGATTTTCCCTTCCGTTTGATGTACTTCTACAAATCTCGGTGACGGCCTTACAGCCAAACACCTTCGCTTTCCTGACAACCGTGGTGAGGGTTGTTTTGTCTGCTCCTGCATTTCATAACTGACAATCCTGAACCGCACCTAAACAGTTGAAAAATCGACGATCGCGCTTCGGCGCGCCAATTGCTTAACACTCACGCCATAGAAGCCTTTGTACTCAAGGGACGGCCGAGCATGTCCAACCCTCGGTCAGGAGGCAGCAATGCACACTAGCAGCGCGAAGATGGTTTTGGTTCTGTTGTTGGTGGTGGGAGCGGGTAGTTTTCCGACGCTGTGGGCGCAGTCAACATCGACTGGCACCGTTGCGGGAGCGGTGACCGATTCTTCCGGTGCTGTGGTGTCAGGCGCAAACGTTACGCTGACCGATACTTCGACGAACATTGTGCGCACCGCCACCACAAATGCGGCGGGGCGCTACACCTACGTTGACGTGAATCCCGGCATCTACAACATCGCCGTGAGTAAGCCGGGATTTTCAACCACCAGGACAAACAGCCAGGAGGTGAAAGTCGGCGCGTCGGTCACTTTGAATATGACGCTGCAGGTAGGCGGAACAAACGTTGTCGTCGAGGTGCAGGCCACGGGCAACGAGTTGCAGACCATGAATGCGACGGTGGGCAATACGCTCACCAGTATCGCAATCGACAATCTGCCGAGCCTGGGACGCGACGTCAGTACTTTTGTCGAGTTGCAGCCCGGCGTGAGCCCGGATGGAAGCGTCGCCGGCGCCGTGGTCGATCAGAGTTATTTTTCGCTCGATGGCGGCAACAACACCAACGACATGGATGGCAGCATGAGCGTCTACACCATGAGCTATGCGGGCGATCCCAGCGGAGGCATTGCGAATCAAAGTCTGGGTGTGGCTGCCGGCCCGACCGGCGTGCTGCCCACGCCGCAGGATAGCGTTGAGGAATTTAAGGTCAACACCGCGAACCAGACCGCTGACTTCAACAGCTCTGCCGGCGCGGAAGTAAAAGTAGTAACGAAACGCGGCAGCAACGCTTTTCACGGCACGGCTTACGAATATTATCGGGATAACAACTGGTCGTCGAATAGTTGGCAGAACAACAATCCGGCGTTTCTTACCGGACTTCCATCCTTCCACTACAGCCGGTTTGGCGGGGCGATTGGCGGACCACTTATCCCAAAAGAAGTGCTGGGCGGCAAGACTTATTTCTTTTTCAACTACGAAGGTTTCCGCTTCCCCAACTCCCAGACCATCAATCGGAATGTACCGTCGCCTGCGATGCAACTTGGACTGTTAACCGATCCCAGTACGGGCACCGTCTACAACCTGAATCCGACTGCGGTGACTTACAACGGCACAATGTATCCGGGAAACAGCGGGTGCGCTTCCCTTCTCAACGCACTCTGCGATCCTCGAAGCAAAGGGCTCAATCCCGACGTGCAACAGATGTGGTCGAAGTACGAGCCCACATCCAATGCGGGTTGCATCAACAGCCAGTGTGACGGAGCCAATATCCTTGGTTTTTCCGCGAACGTGGGCGTGCCCCAAACCAGCAACTTTCTGGTAGGGCGAATCGACCACGATTTCGGCGCCAAAGAACATTTCATGTCGAGCTATCGCTACTACAAGCTCAACAACGCCACGACCGACCAGATCGATGTTGGCGGCTTCTTCAGTGGCGATAAAGTGGGTACTCCGATCTCGCACTCTGGCGATCCGCAGCAGGCATGGTTCTTCGTTGCGGCGCTCACCAGTAACATCACCACGAATACGACCAACGACATTCACTATAGCTTCCTTGCGAAACTGGTGGTCGTGGAGCCGCGCCGGAGACACGATTCAGATTCCTGGCTTGGCAGGAGCGATGGAAGTTGGAGCCGGAGAGTCGGCCACGCAGAACCTGGCGCCTTACAACGTCAACACGCAGCAAACGCGCACGCGCTTCTGGGATGGCCACGACCAGATGTTTCGCGACGATGTTTCCATGCTGAAAGGGAACCATCTGTTTCAGTTTGGCGGCACCTACCAGCACAACTGGAATTACCACCAACGCTCTGACAATGGCGGTGGCATCAACTACCAGCCGGTATACCAGCTTGGCTTGGGTTCGAGGGGATCCGGCGACGTTAGCGTGCCGCTTTGCAATATCGTCAGCTCCGCATTCCGAACGGCATGCGGCGCTGATTACTCTGCGATTCTGGGAATCGTTTCCGCTTCGCAGATCGCCTTCACACGATCAGGGGCGAACTTGAACTTGAATCCTCCACTCACCCCGGCGTTCGACCAAGCCACGATTCCCTATTACAACGTCTACTTCAGCGATACCTGGCACATGAAGCCGACCTTTACTCTGACCTATGGCCTGGGTTGGACGCTGGAAATGCCGCCAGTAGAAGCGCAAGGCAAGCAAGTGGAACTGGTCGATCAGTCGGATCAGCCGATCGGCGCGGAGCCTTACTTGAAGGCTCGTGAGCGCGCGGCACTGCTTGGGCAGGTGTATAACCCCGACGTGGGATTCGCCCTGGTTGGCAATACCGCGGGCGGCTTGAAGTATCCCTACAATCCGTTTTACGGATCGTTCAGCCCGCGCGTTGCAGCGGCGTGGAGCCCGCGCTTCGACGTCGATTCGATGGCGGCTAAGATATTCGGCCACGAAGAAACGGTGATTCGCGGCGGCTATGGCCGGCAATATGGACGTCTGAATGGAGTTGATCTAGTGCTGGTACCTTTGCTGGGAACAGGACTGATCCAGCCGGTGCAGTGCTTCGACAATCTCAGCAATCACACTTGCGGCTCAACCGGCACGGCCAGCGCGAATAACGCTTTCCGCGTTGGCATTGACGGCAGCACTGCTCCAATTCCAATTCCAAGTGCGACGCTCGTACAGCCGGATTATCCGGGCATCAATGCGATCGCGGCTGGCGCGGGCGAGTCGCTCGACCCGAACTTCCGGCCCAATGTGGTCGATTCTTTCGACTTCACGATTCAACGCCAGCTGAACCGCAAGATGACTCTCGAGGTCGGCTACATCGGGCGAAGGATCACCCACGAGTATCAGCCCATCAACATCAACGCGGTCCCGTACATGATGACCCGAGGCGGCCAGCAGTTTAAGAATGCCTACGCGAACATGGTGATGGAATACTGCGGAGGTTTAGCGAACATGGGCGGCGGTGGATGCGGCGGCAAGACAGGACCAAATGCGGGTGCCGTGACACCCCAGCCCTTTTTCGAGGCGGCATTGAAAGGGACGGGCTACTGCGGCAACACCAGTTGCACGGCCGCTGTAGTCGCCAACGAAGGCGCGACCGGCACCGGCAATATTACTTTGAACAACGTCTGGAGCTTGTGGAGCGACCTGGATGGTGGAGTCGGTTGCCCAACCACGGGTTGCACCGGTCCGGGAGGCGACGCTTTCAACTTTCCCCGAACCATGATGAACACTCCGATTCCGGGCTCCGCTTTCGGGGGGAGCGGCCAGTTGTCATCGGGCGTCGCGGTGAACGCGAGCGTCGGCTATGGCAACTACAACGCCGGTTTCGTCACCCTGAAAACCTCTGACTGGAAAGGCGTGAGCATGCAGGAGAACTTCACTTGGTCTAAAGCGCTCGGAACTGGAGCGGTCGTCCAGGCCAGCAGCGCAATCACGCCCGACGATCCCTACAACCTTTCCCAGATGTATGGACGTCAGTCGTTCGACCGGAAGTATGTCTACACCATGTATCTCGTTTACCAACCCCCGTTCTTCAAGGGGCAGTCGGGACCTGTGGGACGCGTGCTGGGAGGTTGGACATTCGGCACGGTGTTTGCGTCAGGCAGTGGCCAGCCGATCCAGATTGGCACGACCGACGGAAACGGGCAGGCCTTCGGCGAAGCGGACTCCATTTCCTATGCCAGCAACGAGAACGCGGTTCCTCTTGCGCCCATCCAAAGCGGGCACGCCTACTACAACACGCCGGGCTCCGGCACCACCGCCACCGGCGGATTGCCGGTGAACATTTTCAAAGATCCAGTAGCCGCGTTTAACAACTATCGCAACCCGATTTTGGGTGTCGATACGCGCGATGGCGGCTTCGGCATCCTCAACGGTCTGCCGTACTGGAATTTAGACTTCAGCCTCAAGAAGAGCATCCGGGTCGCGGAGAGCGTGAACCTGGAATTGCAAGGCGTGTTTGCGAATGTCCTGAACCACAATCAGTTCCTCGATCCGCAGGGAATGTCTCTGGGGTCGCCGGGTTCGTTCGGAAATCTGGAAGGATCGGCGCAGCCGCCCCCGGTCGGTGGCGACCGGCAAATCGAATTGGGAGCGCGCGTTCGCTTCTGATCTCGGCAAGATTCGGCGCGCATATTTTGTGTCGCGAGAAAGCGTCGTAAACCTTCCGGCCGCACCCTACGGTGCGGCCGTTCTTCTGTTTCGCACCGAAGAAGGTCATGCTCGGCCGCCGATTTCATCAATACCAGAAAACCTTGCGCCCCCCTTTTACCGGTCCCTGCGCGCCATGAGTTTAAAATCCTTGGCGGAATATTGGGTTGGCAGTGACCGTTCCTTGCCGAGGATCCCGCAATAATTCCGGCCGAAAGCTGGACCCTCAGGTGAGTGGCGAGTTATCTTGTGAGCTTGCGACAAAGCGGGATCCGTCAGTCGCTCCGGGGAAAACGATGATTACACGGCGCAAGTTTCTCGACACATTAGCTTTGAGCGCGGCCGGGGTCGCAGTAGCAACTACGGCTAAAAGTTATGCCCAGATCCTCGGCTCGAATGATCGCCTCAACTTCGCGGTGATCGGACTGAATGGCCGCGGCTACGCTCACCTTTCGTCGCTGAAGACGAACCGGAACGCTGCCCGCATCTCTTACGTTTGCGATGTGGATAGCACTATTCTCAAGAAATTCGCCGACAACACTCAGAAAGAAATGGGCGAGGCACCGCGCACGGAAAAAGACTTTCGCAAGATTCTCGAACAGAAAGATGTGGACGCGGTTACGATTGCCACTCCCGACCACTGGCATACGCCGATTGCTATCGCAGCGTTGAAAGCGGGCAAGCACGTTTACGTAGAGAAACCGTGCAGCCACAATCCTGCGGAAGGAGAGATGCTCGTGCAGGCGCAGCGGAAGTACAAAAAGCTCGTGCAGATGGGCACGCAGCAGCGCTCTTCGCCGCACACCATCGAGATCGTTCAAAAAATTCACTCCGGCATTATCGGCAGGCCGTATTACGCGAAGGCGTGGTACGTGAATGTCAGAAAATCGATTGGCGTGGGCAAAGAAGTTCCTGTGCCGCCGCAACTCGATTGGGACCTGTGGCAGGGGCCCGCGCCCCGCAGGCCTTACAAGGACAATGTGCATCCCTACAACTGGCACTGGTTCAGAATCTATGGCACTGGCGAAACGCTCAATAACGGCACGCACGAGGTCGACGTCTGCCGCTGGGCCCTGGGCGCGGATTATCCGAAGCGGGTGACTTCGTCCGGCGGCCGATACCACTTTAAAGACGACTGGGAGTTTTATGACACCCTGGTCACGAGCTTCGAATACGACGATCAGATGATTTCGTGGGAAGGCAAGAGCTGCGAGGGAATGAAAATCTACGGGCGCGATCGCGGTTCGGCCATCATGGGAACGAACGGATCGGTGCTGGTGGATCGCGATGGCTACGAGATCTATGACCTGAAAGGAAAAAAGACGAGCGAGTCTAAGTCGGGCATCAGAGACTTTGTCGGCAGACTTGGTTGGCCGCGATTCCATGACCGACGCGCACTTCGCGAACTTCATCGCAGGAATTCGCAAAGGAGAAAAGCTGAACGCTCCCATCGAGGTGGGCAACGTTGCAGTTACCATGTTGCAACTTTCCAACATCGCGTGGGAAGTAAATCGGGAACTGCAACTCGACCCTGCGGACGGTAAAATCCAGGGCGATCCCGAGGCAATGAAGATGTGGGGGCGCGAGTATGAGAAAGGTTGGGCGCCGGAAGTTTAGTCGCAGGTACATTCTATGAACGGCAAACTCTCTCGTCGCAACTTCGTTCGTTCCAGCGCCATGGTTGCCGGCTCGCTCGCCGCGCCGAAAGGCCTTTTCGCGCTTTCTCAGCAAGGACGGGCGGAGGGCACATCACCTTCCGTGCGGCTGGGGCTGGCAAGTTATACGTTTCGCAACTTCAGCCGGGCTCAGTTGATCGACTTCATGAAGCAACTCAACGTACTCGCGCTGAATGCGAAAGACGTGAAAGATCATCTTCCGATGGATCCTCAGCCGGAAGATGCCGCGCTGGCTGACTACGCGGCGGCCGGGATCAAGCTTCATGCCGCAGGAGCCATTTATTTCAGTAAAGATGAAGACGCGGACATTCGAGGCAAATTCGAATACTGCAAACGGGCGGGGATTGGGGTCATCGTCGCGGGCGACCCAACGCCGGAAACACTTCCAAGAATTGAGAAGTTCGTAAAGCAATACGACATCCGCGTCGCGATTCACAATCACGGACCCGAGGATAAGCTGTGGCATTCGCCGCTGGACGTTCTCCGTGCGGTGAAAGGGATGGATCCGCGAATTGGTTGTTGCATCGATGTCGGGCACACAGTTCGCGCCGACACCGACGTGGTGAAGGCTATTCGCGAAGCTGGCCCCCGCCTGTTCAACGTGCACATGAAAGACCTCGCGAACTTTCAGGACAAAGAAAGCCAGGTCGCGGTGGGCGAGGGAATCATGCCGGTGCGCGGGATATTTGAAGCGCTTATCGCGATCAAGTACAACGGATTCGTTGATCTGGAATACGAAATTCATCCCGACGATCCGATGCCAGGTGTTATCGGCAGCTTTGCTTATATGCGCGGAGTTCTGGCGGGCATGGGTTACGCGAAGATGCCTGACGTGACCGCTTGATCGTCGTCGCAAGGTCGAAACCCAATCTCGACCTGTTCGATTCTGTCCTAAATTCTTGACATAACTTTGCTTGGCCCTATGCCGTCAGCCATGTAAGATGCACGCGTAATCTGGAGGCTCCCTGGAATGTTCATGAGAAAGCTGACGCTGTGCTTTGCTGCGATTGCACTCATAGGTAATGTAGTTTCGTTGTGCGCGCAACAACCGGACTCCGAAGAGGAAGGCCAGCTTCGGTTTCGTTTTGTCGGCCCTAGGGTCGGCAATCGCATAGCGGCTGTGGCCGGCGTACCGGGAGACCCGAGCACTTACTACGCTGGCGCCGCATCCGGCGGAGTCTGGAAATCGACGGATGGCGGGAACCGCTGGGAGCCAGTTTTTGATAAGCAACCCGTCGCAGCAATCGGCGCTCTTGCCGTCAGCCGCTCCGATCCCAGCACCGTTTGGGCGGGAACCGGCGAGGCATGGGTGATCCGCGACAGCGACGTGACGGGCAACGGAATTTACAAATCAACCGACGCCGGCAAAACCTGGACGAACATGGGACTGCCGGAGAGCGGTCGCATTGGCCGCATCATCATTCACCCGTCGAATCCCGACATCGTTTTCGCGTGCGTTCTGGGGCGCACCACCGGGCCACAACAAGACCGGGGCGTTTTCCGCACCACCGACGGCGGTCAGCATTGGGACCGCGTTCTGTTTGCCGGAGAAAATGCAGGCTGTTCCGGCCTTTCCATGGACCCGCACAATCCCCACACATTATTTGCCGGAATGTGGCAGGTCGAGATGCATACCTGGGGCGAATTCAGTGGAGGCGCGGACAGCGGTGTTTATGTTTCCCACGATGGTGGAACGAAATGGACTCGCATTCAAGAGCACGGCCTGCCAAAAGGACCGCTCGGCAAGATTGACGTTGCAGTCGCTCCGACGAATTCGAATCGCGTCTTCGCGTTGATTCAAACAAAAGATCAGGGTTCCGTGTGGAGATCAGATGACGCCGGTGAACACTGGAAGGCGGTGAATTACCAGCGCGCCTTGATAGGACGAGCGGGCTACTACACTCGGCTGGCGGTTTCGCCGCGCAGCGACAACGAAATTCTGGTTGCCAATAGTTCGTTCCACCAGTCGCTCGATGGAGGCGAGAATTTTAAAGAAGTGCCGTGGGGTGGAGACACGCACGACATTTGGATCGACCCCACTAACGCCGACCGTTTCGTTATCACCGACGACGGAGGCATGAGCATCACCACGGTGCACGGGCGCGGCTTTCACCGCGTCACTTTGCCCATTGGCCAGATGTATCACGTCGATGTCGACAACCAGGTTCCTTATTACTTCTATAGCAATATGCAGGATGACGGGAACATGCGCGGCCCAAGCCTGCCCGTGGATTCGCGGGAGACGGGGTGGGATCACGCCATGGGCGGATGCGAATCCGGATTCACCGTTCCGGATCTTAACCGATCCCAACGTGGTCTGGGCGACTTGCTACGGCAATAAAGTCACGCGCTGGGACGCGCGCACCAAGCACGCCCGCTCCGTCAGTCCGTGGATGCACACTCTGGATTCACCGCCAAACGACATTAAGTATCGTTGCCACTGGACGGCGCCGCTGGCCATCGATCCCTTCGATCACAATGCGGTCTACTACGGCTGCCAGGTTATCTTCAAGACTACGAACGGCGGCCAGAGTTGGTCGGTGATCAGTCCCGATCTCTCCACTCAGGATCCGGCGCGCATCGTGCCATCGGGCGGAATTGTCGGCGATAATCTCGGGCAATTCTACGGAGAAGTCGTTTTCGCGATCGCTCCATCGAAAATTAAGCAGGGGCTGATCTGGGCCGGTACCAACGACGGCCAGGTCTGGCACACGGACGAGAGCGCGCACTGGGTCAACGTCAGCAAAAATATTCCGGGCCTTCCGCCCTGGGGCACAATTACCAGCATTGCGCCTTCAACTTTTAATCCGTCGACCGCGTACATCAGCGTTGATTTTCATCTCGTCGATAATCGCGATCCTTTTATCTACAAGACGACAGACTTGGGCAAGACCTGGAAGCTGATCACAGGCAACCTGCCAAAGCATTCGTTGTCGTATGTCCGCACCATCGCCGAAGATCCGAATTGTGAGGGCTTGCTGTTTGCCGGCACGGGCAACGGTCTTTTCTATTCGCTCGATGACGGAGCCCACTGGACGGCTCTGGAAAAAGGATTGCCGCACGCGCCGGTGACGTGGGCGGTGGTGCAAAAAGATTTTCACGATCTCGTGATTTCCACCTACGGACGAGGGCTCTACATTCTCGATGACATTTCGCCGCTCGAGCAGATGGCAAAGAATCACTCGGATGCTGCCGTCGTTCTTTTCGAACCGCGCCACACCTACCGCTTTACCCGCGGCGGCAAAGCCATGCTCACTTTTGCTTTGAAGACGGCACCCAAAGAGCCGATACAGCTTGAGGTTCTCGACGCGGAAGGGAAAACAATCCGAAAACTGGAAGCGAAAGGCCGCGCCGGAATGAATCGCGTCGAGTGGGATCTGCGCTATGACTCGCCCCGGTTTGTGGCGCTGCGCACGACCGCTCCCGATAATCCTCACATTTGGGAGGAACCGCGCTTTCGCGATTCCGATTCGCGGCCGATCACACACTGGGGAACGCGGTCGGCCGAAGTTGGTCCGATCGTTGCGCCGGGAAAGTACAGCGTGCGGCTGAGAGCAGGCGACCAATCCTATACGCAACCCATCATCATCTTGCGCGATCCCCGCGCGCCCGGATCCGATGCGGACATTGAGCTCTCCGTGAAAACTCTGCTGCGCATTCGCACGGATCTCAATCAGGTCTCCGATACTGTGAACCAGATCGAATGGCTGCGCAAACAGATCGAGGTAATCGAGACTATGCTGCGCCCTCCGAAGAAAAAGGAAAAAGACAAAGCTGAAGCTGACGATGACGACGACTACGAAGGGCCACCGGGCGCGCCCGCTCCTCCGCAGGATCTGGATGAGGCAAAGGCAAAGCGCAAAGCCGAACTGCTGAAGGCCGTCGAAGAACTGGACAAGAAGTTAGCCGCGGTCGAACACAAGCTGGCATCGCCGGCCTTGTTGAACAGCGACGACAAATATTTCGTCGAGCCTTACCAGGTATATCTCAACCTGATCTGGCTGAATGCCGAGGTCGGCACAGGCGGCTCGGACGTCGCCGGAGGCGCCGACTTCGCTCCAACCGATACCCAGTTGCAATCGCTTCAGGGCTTCGAATCTGAAATGACAGCCGCAGATGCGGACTTTCAGAAAGTAATGAGAGAGGATCTTCCGGCATTCAATCGCTCGCTCGGGGAGAGCGGAGTTGCGGCCCTGGTGGCTCCAATAAACTCCGGACCGTCGAAGGAATGATCAACCGAAGGAGTGAGTGATCAACACAACTTCACATCGTGCTGATTCTGATATAGCGGCGCAGGTCGGGAAGCGAGGCAAACAATATATATCCCGCAAATGCCAGCGTTGCCACACCCAGCACAGTCGTGGCACCCGTCAATACTTTTTTCATAGGGACTCCTTGCAAGTCTTGTCCGAAGGTAAGATGAGCCCCCGGTCCAAAAGGAAGCCTGGCATTTGCGAACAAGCGGCGCAGTCGCGCGCCGCGAGCGCGCTTCAGCCTTGCTTATGGGCTGAAATGTCGAACGATAGCTTGAGTTCGTCCTTAAGCTTCACCGTTCCGGCGGCCGCTGAGACTGGGCGAATTTCATAATCGCTCTGGCGGACGGAAAACTCCCCAGTCGCGCGAAGCGCATCCCCGCTGACTGAGATGCGCACCGGCACAGCCTGCTTGCGGCTCACTCCGTGCAGAGTTAATTCTCCCTCCAGAGTTCCCCAGTATTGACCTTCTCCAACACGGCTGGCGGTAAGATGAGATGCCTCGTAGATAATGTCGGGGTAGGAGTCGGACTCTAGCACTTCCTGCTGCATCGCCCGGTTGATTTCCGCGCGATCCTTTTCTCGGATGTCGTCCGTAGCGTTCAACGAAGCCGCGTGGATGACGATTCGCAAGGAGCTTTGTTCGACCGCTTCGGGATTGAACAATACCTCACCCTCGAAATTGGGAATTGCGATCGTTGGATCATGGCCGAAGGCCGAGAGTAGACCCGTGGCGAAAGCCCGCACCGTGAAAGTACTCTTGCCGCCATCGATCAGATAGCGAATCGCCGTTTGCGGAATTCCAGCCGTAGGCAAGCCTCTCCCCCTGACTTAGTTCGAGATCTTAACCACGCTCCACTTACATAGCTCGGAGTTTTAAATACCGGTCTAGATCTGGCAACGCGGCTTGGGCCAGATCCCCCAGGCCGATCTGGCCGAGGTAGCGACGGGCGATCGGGCTGGAAAGAATCAGGCCTGTCCCGAAAACTACCAGCGCCACTCCACTCAGCATGAGGAGTGTGTCTTTGTAAATAAGGCTCTCGTTTCCATTTCCAAGCGCCATCGCAGTCTCCTTTTCTTGCAGGATATTCACTGGGTTGAATCTGGCCGATGTTCGTTCAGAATTTTGCCGATCAGCGACTCCACCAATTTGACAGCCTCTTCCAATGCGCCATCGACTGCCGCACTCAGCCCCATCTGACCCTCTTCGCCGCCGAGAGTTTCGGGCTCGCACCCCACGAGAAGAAGATTCTTCACTTCAATATTCATTGCGCGAGCCATACGGAGCACGTTTACTGGATTCATTGCGTGCGCTTCAACCACCGCCTGCGGCTCCGCCGGATCGTCCAGCGCTTTTAAATCAGGCTCAATGACGTACAGCGTACCCGGCGCTTCACCGTGCGGGCAAGCGTCCACGAGGATTGTGGTTTCATAACCATCCTGCAGCGCGTAAGCCAGGTCGAAACCGCGGATTCCGAAATCGACTACGCGCACCGCTGCAGGCAGGTCGCACTGCGCCAGTCGGCGAGCCACTTCTACGCCAAACGCATCATCTCCCAGAAAAATGTTGCCAATACCCGCCACCAGAATCTTTGGCTTGGCAGCCGGCGCGAGTTGCGAGATTTCGTCGGAGGTAAGCGGCTCGACTTCCTCCGCGTCAAAAAAGAAACGATGGCCGGGCTGGCGAAGCATGCCCAGATCTTTTCCGGGATCGTTATCCAGCACCACGCAAACGTGGCGCTTGCCTTCGTAATCCTGCTCGATACATTCGATCGTGGCCGTTTGACCCGCCAGCGCGATGTCCATCACATCTCCGCCCTTGCGGGGATTGAGGCGCACGCGGCTTCCGGCCTTCACCTGAATGCCAGAAACTTCCAGATGATCGATCGAAGTTTTTTCTTCGAGGAGTTGCCATTCCCACTCGTTCATTGCGCCTCCTCTTTGAGCGGGCGCAGACCCCGCAACACTCCGTGCAACTTCATCAAGTGTTCCACCGGCATGGTTTCCGTGCGCTCCAGCATCTGGCGGGCGCGCTCGTCCGATTGGCGCATTTCCAGTTTCTCTTCGTCGGTGAGAGTCATGATTCGCAACGAGAGAATTTCGTCGATCTCGGTTCCATCAAATAGATCGCCGGCGCTTTCTGGCGCAATCTGCGGATAGTCGTAAAGAATGATCGGCGAGGAGAGCATAGTGTCTCGCTGCCCCTCTTCTCCCACTAGAACCGGCCATGTCCCCACATTCTTGCAACTCGCCGCGTGTTCGCTCAGTTCTTGGGGCGGGGCAAGCAGAGACACAAACGCGCCATCCGTTGCGCCGAGAATGGTATGCGTTGAAACCAGCGAATGCAGCAGCGCCGCGTCGCGAGTCGCGCCTGCCGCGACGGCGAAGGGCGTGGTATTGCGAATCCGTACGGTCAGCTTGAACACTCCATCCTCGTGACACGCGGCGGACACCTCGACTTCGCCACACAGAGCATTCCCTTCCCGCACAATAATGCCGCCGACGAGACCGTCGGGATCGCGCAGTGGCTCGATCTGTTTGTCTGCGGGAAAACTAAAGTTGTGAATTGTGGGATGTCCCGCCAAAGCTTCCACACTGCAGGCTGAAACAATCACCTCGCGCTCCGACGCTTCCTGCCAAGCCCGATACACCCGCCCGTTGACTTCAAATTTCTCAACCCAGCGCAGCGGCGGTAGATCGCTCGGCACAAGTTGGGCCACCGGTGTGGTCAACTGCCCGACAGAGCGTGCGTTCAGTCGCAGAAATCGTAGTCGGATTTCGACGGAACCGCGGGAACCGGCCTCCATCAAGCACTCGGTCTGCATCGTCGACGCTTCGGTGCCGTCCTGCGCCTCGCAATAAGTCTTTGGACAGAGCACTCCAAAATTCCAGCGTTGCTGGTTTTTCACCGACGATGGCCGGTAGGGATACAGCATGTATCCCTCATAAAGCACCGCCTTCGCGATCTTATCGACCACATCGAGATTCATTGCACCACCGTCTCTTCCACCGGGATGACGCTCTCTAGCGCTTCTTCCCATGTCGGAATGCCGCGTCGTACCTTGTACTGATACAGCCGCTCAAATACGTCTTTGTGCAGGCATAACCAGGCGCTGTTTGGATAGTAAGTTTCCATCATGTCGCGCCAAACCTTTACGGGCAGCCGGAAGCGGGCCTCTTTATCCCAAGAAATCGGAGCGACTTGCAGGCCGCCTTCCGGCGCGGCATAAAAAACTGTTCCGCTGAACTGCAGGCAGACAGGAACGTCGCCATCCGCCAAGCCGTGAAAGTATTTTGTGGCAGCCACATTGAAATCAAAAGTGCAAGGTACGGGAATATCAACCACGGTCGTCCCTTGGAAAGACGGCACCACGACGCTGGCATGCGTCCATAGCAAAGTTTTCAATGTCTGCCCCCAGCGGCTGGGCTCGTCAAACAGATCGCGCAGGCGCGCCTGATCGTCCGGCGTATATTTGCGGCGGGTCACCTCAAGTTGAATCTGGCAGCGCAGCGCGACGGTGTGAATGATTTGTTCGGGATCGGAGTTCGTCAGGCGAAGCTTAAATAAGAGAAGTGGCGATGCGGACCGCGCAGCCACTTCGGCCCCTTCCACCTGGAAACTCAGATCAGGCATGAGATCCCCTCTCTTCGGTAGAAGAAGTCGCGACCTCAACGCCTCGCGATTTCAAACTGCTGAAAAACTGCCCCAATTCCTGCCACACTTCCGCGCCGCCGGACAGGCCCTTCCAATGCATGCGAATCAGGCCGACAAGTTTGTAGCATTCGTCGATGGGAAGCAGATAATATTCCGGCGCAGAATGGCCACGGGAAGATCCCAACCGGTTTACGAGCAGGGCTTCAACATCAGCTTCCATCCCTGCCAAGATCGAATTGCGTGCCGCGATGTCGTTCCACGATTCCAGCGCCAGGAGGGATTCCATGGCGCCCGCCGGACTTGGATACATCGCGATCACGCGATTCTCAAGGCTATTCTTGAAAAAGAACGCCATGTTGATCGGGACCATCAATCCGTCCCACTCCGCGTCGCTCAGCGTGAAGTCAGAAAGTAGGGCCACGCGACGAGGCACCCGCTTGAACTTCACTCCCTGCCCGCTGAACAAAATCGCGCAAGCCTCGCAAGTGCAAATCAGGCGTCGTTGCGCCAGTTCAATGAGGTGATCATGATCGGCGCGAAGTTCAAGGCTGCATAGCTCGCAGCGCTCGAGCGGACGCCGCTCGCGGCGAGCAAACTGCCGCAACACGCCGAATCCATCGCCGGATGGTGTGAAGTCTGCCGAACTCATGCTTTGCATTCCCTATGTCTCTGCATTCCCAATCTACTAATCTCCGGCCTGTTCTAGAGGGGCCGGCGAAGGAGTGACCGATGCGCCGACCATCAATTTGTCCAAAGCCACAAATCCTGAAGCCGGCTTCTCTTCGAAGCCTTCGATTACCAGGGAAGTCAAGTCCGGCGCCGCGTCGTACATCGCTCCCTCCAGGCTGGCCTGCACCGTCTTTGCGGTCGAACCGCAAGTGTGCGAACCAGTTTCAACCCGCAACCGGATTGCACCGCCGCCTGCGGAAACCAGTTCGACTTCACAACCCTGCTTTCGCAGCTTCGGGCGGATCTGGTCCACAGCATTCGCGACCCGGGCTTCAAAATCGTCGGGATGCAGGCCGTAAAGCAGTAAAACGCTGCTCACCAGCGGATCGCTGCCCATCTGGTGAATGATGCTCAGACCCTGCTCGCCGGCGGCCGCCACAATCTCGAGCGCCCTTTCCATGGCCGCCCCATGCAAATCCATAATCGATTGCACCAGGTTTTTAGTAGAAGCCTTCATGGCAGGATCGGCGATCAACTCGATCTCCTGCACCAGTTGCCCAATCCGCTGCATCTCTTCCCGAAAATCTTTTGAGTCAGCCACAATGCTCCTTGTCAAAGTGTTTTGAGCCAGCCATCGCGCACAAAAAGGGAGTGAAAAAGCGGCAATTCGCGCCCGTAGGAGGGTTTCACGACGAACTGCTGCGTTCTCACCCCACAATCAACGTCTGAGGCTCAAGGTTGCACTCCGAACATCGGCGAGTGATGCGTCTCCAGCACTTTGCCATTGCCCAGGTACATGTGCACGCCGCACGGCAGGCATGGATCGAAGCTGCGCACCGCGCGCATGATGTCGATGCCCTTGAATTTCTCCGGTCCGTTCTCCTCGAAGATCGGAGTGTTTTGCACCGCGTCCTCGTACGGTCCCGGAGTGCCGTAGATATCGCGCGGATTCGCGTTCCACGGCGTCGGAGGATACGGATGGTAGTTCGCGATCTTCCCTTTGCGGATCACGACGTGATGCGAGAGCACGCCGCGAACCGCTTCGTGAAAGCCGCAGCCGATGGCCTCTTCCGGAACCTTGAAGTCGGTCCATGTTCTGGTCCGGCCGGCATGCAGCTCCTGCAGCGCTCGCTCCGCAAAATACAGCGCCGCCGAAGCCGCGTAGGCCTGGAAGTACGTTCGCGCGCGGTCGCGCTCAATGGCGTTGCTCCACTTCGGAATCTTCCATTCGAACTCCACCTCGGGCTTCGATGCAGTCTTCGGCAAATACATCTTCACGCTATGCCCGGTCGACTTGATGTAGCCGATGTCTACGAGTCCCAGCGAGCGCAGTCGCCCACAGTCGCGCGATCGGCCCTCCGCCAGTGTCCAGCGCGAGATGGTCGTTGGTCCGTTTATCGAGCCAGCGCGGCGACATGACCCAGGTGTACTTGCCGTCGAAGTCGCGCTTTTGCGGGCGAGGAATTGTGGTTTGATTCCACGGATGATTCTTGTCGACCGGATTTCCGAGCGGATCGGTCTTCACAAACGTCTCGGAGCTCTTCCAATCGTCGTAGTACGAACTGCCTAGCAAAATGCGAATGTTCAGGTTGATATCTACCAGGTCCGTCGTGACCAGCTTGCCGTCCACGACGACGCCAGGAGTCACGTACATCGCGCGGCCCCACTCAGTCATGTTTTCGTATTTGTAGTCGCAGACTTTCGGATTCTGGAACGATCCCCAGCATCCGAGCAGAATGCGCCGGCGCCCGACCTCTTCGTATCCTGGTAGCGCCTCGTAAAAGAAATCGAACAGGTCGTCATGCAGCGGCACTACCTTCTTCATGAACTCCACATACTTCATGAGCCGCACAATATAGTCGGTAAAGAGCTGCACCGTAGGCACGGTGCCGACTCCGCCCGGATAAAGAGTAGAAGGATGCACGTGGCGCCCTTCCATCAGGCAAAACATCTCGCGGGTCATGCGGCTCATCTGCAGAGCCTCAGGTAAAACGCCCCGGTAAAAGGATTGAGCGCCGTCATGATGTCGGCGATGGTGCGGTAGCCCGTGGAGATTGGAGTGCGGCGCCAGCGTCGATTGCGCCTTCGTCCACACCTTCGGATTCGTTTCCTTCACCATCTGCTCGCAGAAATCCACGCCGACCAGATTGTCCTGAAAAATATTGTGATCGAACATGTATTCGGCGGCCTCGCCGAGATTCACGATCCATTCCGCGATATCGGGCGGCCGAACGCCGAAGGCCATGTTCTGAGCGTACGTGGCGCAGGTCGCGTGATTGTCGCCGCAAATCCCGCAAATGCGGCTGGTGATGAAGTGAGCATCGCGCGGATCTTTGCCCTTCATGAAAATGCTGTATCCGCGAAAGATGGACGAAGTGCTGTGGCACTCGGCTACGTGGCGATTCTCAAAATCAATCTTCGTGAAGATCCCCAGGCTGCCCACGATCCGGGTGATCGGGTCCCAATTCATTTCCACCAGGTTTCGCTTCTTGCTCGAAACATCCTGGGTCGGTGCGGTTACTGTGCTCATGGATCTCTCCTTATGAATTCTCAGTAGCCTCTGGGGTGATATCCGGTCGTCAACTCCGCGCGCGGATGACGCCACTTCGGTTCTTTGTTGACTGTCTTCTGGGTGATGGACCGCAGCGCCCGTATTGCGCGCCCATAGGCGCCGACCGCCGCGCTCGAAACATGCGCCCCCGGAGGCTCGTCCATGAACGGCATAAACTTGTCGGGAAATCCGGGCATGGTACAACCGATACAAATTCCGCCGACGTTGGGGCAGCCGCCAATTCCGGCCATCCATCCCCGCTTCGGCACATTGCAATTCACGACTGGTCCCCAGCATCCCAGCTTTACGATGCACTTCGGAGAGCCGTAAACTTCAGCGAAGTCACCCTGCTCGTAGTAGCCCGCGCGGTCGCAGCCTTCGTGAACCGTCTTTCCGAACAGCCATGTGGGCCGCAGTTGATCATCAAGCGGAATCATCGGCGCCAGCCCTGCCACCTGATACAGCAGGTAGAGCACAGTCTCCATGAAATTGTCGGGCTGCACCGGGCATCCCGGCACATTTACGATCGGCAGGCCGGCCTTCGAGCGCCAATCCCATCCCAGGTAGTCCGCCAATCCCATGCAACCCGTCGGATTGCCCTCCATCGCATGTATTCCGCCGTAGGTCGCGCAGGTGCCGCACGCAATCACCGCCAACGCCTTCGGCGCGATGCGATCGATCCACTCATTCGTGGTAATGGGCTGTCCGTATTCGGATCGGTGCCGAGCGCCGCCCAGTAACCTTCTTTCTTAATGCTCTCGTTGGGAATCGAACCTTCCACCACGAGCACGAAGGGATCGAGCTTTCCCTTCCTCGGCCATGTACCAGTACTTCATAAAGTCGTCGCCGATTTCATAAGCCAGCACCGGATTGTGCAGGTGCACTTTCGGAAGTCCGGGAATCGCTCCCAGCAATACGTCCTCGATGCTGGGTTGTGTAGCCGCTGTTATCGATACCGAATCTCCATCGCAGCCAAGCCCGGCTGTAATCCAGAGAATGTGTACTTCGGCCACAGGCGATGGTCTTTGCGTGACCCGACCGTACGGGACTGTTTCCGCTGCCATGACTGGGTTCTCCTTTCCCAACATCGCGCTAAAAAATAACGTCCGCCCCACTCCTCTTCAGCAATGGAGAAACTGGCAGATCAATGCGACACCGCGATCCGCAGCTTTCCTTTTTCACCGGAAGAGCTAATGTGCTTACGCAGCTAGAATCAACAATATCGGGGAGGCCAACAAGCGGGAGCCCTACGTTTTCCGGCGGAGGGGAATACTATAAACAGGGTCGGGGATTTCACTAGCCAGATCTACGTAGAGCCGAGCCCATTAAAGCGGTGGGGAATGCTCCAGATCAAGAAAGTAGTGAGCTGTTACGCAACTTTTTCGTTCATCTTCCATTGAATGGCGTGTTGCACAAGCTCGCGGGAACTGCGCAACGACAGTTTATCTTTAATATGGGCCTGGTAGGACTCCACGGTTTTAATACTGAAATGCAATTCGTCGGCGATCTGCCGGGTGCCGTGCCCTTCTCCAATGAGGCGAAACACTTCCAGTTCGCGATCGCTCAGGTCCGCGATCGACGAGCATTTTAAATCGCTCGCCCCGGTGATGTAATGCTTCAGCATCTTGTTCGCGATGCGGTCGCTCACATAAATTTCGCCATTCAAAATGCGTCGAACCGCAACCAGCACTTTCTCAGTCGCCTCCTGCTTCATGATGTAGCCGTTGGCGCCGGCCCGGAGCGCGCGTTCCGCGTAGATCGACTCATCGTGCATGGAAAGAATCAGAACCGGAAGCGAAGGATGAGTGATGCGGATATTCTTCAGCAGGTCGAGTCCATCAGGGCCATTGAGAGAGATGTCGACGATAAGAACGTCGGGCCGCGCCGAAGCCATAACGAGCATCGCGCCTGTGGCGTCCTCCGCTTCGCCGCAAACGACCAGGTCGGCTTCGCGATTGATCATCAGCGCCAACCCTTGGCGAACAATGGGATGATCGTCGACGACCAGGATTCTTCTCTTCGTCCTCGCGATGTGCGGTTTGTAACCTATAGCCATATTTCCTTATTCGTACTCGACGGGGAACTGGCAGGTAACCATTGTCCCACCGCTCGCTCCGCGCTGCACTTCGAGCGTTCCGCCCGCCATTCTGGCGCGATAATTCATCAAGTGTAGCCCCACGCCCTTACTCCCGGGAACTATAGTCCCAATTCCGCACCCGTCATCCTGAATCGTCAATTCTCCTTGATCTCCAGTAGCGGCCAGTCGAATGACGATCTCTCTCGCGTGGCCGTGCTTGATCGCATTATTCACGGCCTCCTGGGCAATATAATAAAGGTGTGTGGCTACGGTGTCATCATGGATCAAGACCGGCGCCTCGCACTGAAACCGGCAGTTCACCGCGAACAAGTCCTGCACTTCGCCGGCCCACCGGTCCAGCGCCGACATCAATCCCTCGGCATCGGAAACGACCGGCAGCAGACCTCGCGCCAGCTCTCGAGTTTTGTGTATGGCTTGGTTGACGAGGGTCACGATTTTTGCCGCATCGCCTGCCTCCGGAAGATTCTTTTCCATGAGCTTTTGTTCCTGCACTTTGCTCATGAAGGCGATGCCGGTTAAATGCTGACCCAGGCCATCATGCAGGTCCTGTCCGATGCGGCGTTGCTCGCGGGCGCTGATCTCAAGAATCGTTTTCTCCAACCGCTTGCGCTCGGTGATGTCCCGAATAGCGCTCGACACCAATACACCTTCGTCCGTCTCCAAAGGGCTGAGGCTGATTTCGACGGGAAATTCGTGACCGTCCTTATGCAAGCCGTAGAGTTCACTTCCCGTCCCCATCGGACGCACGCGTGGCTCTTCGAAGAAACGCGTACGGTGCTGAGAATGCCGGCGGCGTAATCGCTCCGGCGCCAGCAATTCGAGCGGCTGTCCCAGCAACTCCGAGCGACGGTAGCCGAATAATTTTTCCACTTGGGCATTGACGAGAACAATCCGGCCCTCGCGATTGACCACCACTACTGCATCGGGCGCGGCTTCCAATAACCCGCGAAACTTCGCTTCCGCGCGCTTCCGCTCGGTGATGTCGATCCCCGAGGCGATGATGTAGGACGCCGCATCCCCGCCGCCGGGAAGTACCGTAGTCGACCATGCGATCAACCTCTGTCGCCCGTCGCGATTCATCCAACCGCCTTCGTACTCCTGCGGCTCCTGGTTCTGACGTGTCCTCTCGATCACCGTCCTAAAGCCGTTGACCTCGTTAGGGGCCAGGAACAAATCCCAGATCAATTTTCCCTGAACTTCCTCTAAGCTATACCCGGTCATCTGTTCGCAGGCTCGGTTGAAACGCAAGATGCGGCCTTCCGGATCCAGCACCACGACCAGCGCGCCCACGGTGTCGAGAATTCCCGATACAACGTTGCGTTCCTTTTGCAGCGCCTCTTCCGTTCTCTTCAGATCCGTAATGTCGAAACCCACGCCGTGAATGAACCAGGGCTCTCCATTTTCCTTGCGAATCATTTTGGCTTCGCAATGAAACCACAGCACCCGCCCGTCGCGCGATAAGACCCGGTAAGCGGAACGCAGCGGGTTGCCAGTAAGAAACATTTCGGCCGCTTCGACGCTCCACCGATGTTTGTCGTCGGGATGAATGTGGGTGTACCAACGGACCGGATCTTCCAGCCACTCTTCCTGCGAAAAACCCAGCGCAGCTTCAATCTGCGGGCTCACGTAGGCCTCGCCAATGCCGCGATCCAGATAAGCCATGAACACTACCGCGGGAATTTGCTCGACCAGCGCACGGTACCTGGCTTCCAGGTTGGGAAACTGCTCATCCGCAGCCGCTCCGTTATCTGGCTGCTCCTGCTGATATACGACGTGCCGTGCGGTCGCAGGATTGTGCCGCCGAAAAATACCAGCCAGGTCCTGAAGTATTTCTTCGGCCTGCGACGGATTCAACTCCGATTCGGCTAGCGCAGAAGATTGCCTGCTCGAGTCGCCATTCGTATTGCCGGGCCACGAAAACGAAACCATTGTTGCCTTCTAAACGCGCGAATACCTCGACGCTCGACTCAGGTTCGCCTATGTTCCTATTGGTTGCATCTTGCCGCTCGCCGGTTTGCGCCAGCTGGGTTCTTTATTCAGCGACGCCTGCGTAAAGCGCCGCAACGCGTGAATCGCCCGGCCGTAGGTCTGAACTGCCGCCGAGGATAACAGCGATCCCGGCGGCTGGTTCATAAAGGGCATGAACTTGTCGGGAAACCCGGGCATGGTACAGCCAATGCAGATGCCGCCAACATTCGGGCATCCTCCGATGCCGCCCATCCACCCGCGCTTTCCCACATTGCACTGAACCACCGGGCCCCAGCATCCGAGCTTCACAATGCAAAGCGGAGAACCGTACTCTTCGGCAAACTGCGCCTGCTCATAGAATCCGCCGCGGTCGCAACCTTCGTGCACTGTGTTGCCAAAAAGCCACGTCGGCCGCAAGCGCCTCATCCAGCGGAATCATGGGCGCGTGCCCCGTCGCCATGTGCAGCAGATACAAAAGCGTCTCCATGAAATTGTCGGGTTGCACCGGACACCCGGGCACGCAGACGATGGGAATCTCCGCTTTCGACTTCCATTTCCATCCCAGATAATCCGCCAGCCCCATGCATCCCGTCGGATTGCCTTCCATCGCGTGAATGCCGCCATAGGTCGCGCAGGTTCCGGCGGCCATCACCGCCCAGGCCTTCGGCGCAAGACGATCGATCCATTCGCAGGTCGTGATCGGCTGCCCGGTCTTGCTATCCGTCCCCAGTGACGCCCAGTAGCCCTGCATCCTTATTGTGTTCGTTCGGGATCGACCCTTCGACCACCAGAATGAAATTATCGATTTTGCCTTCGGCGGCGTCGTGGAATGGCCTGAGAAAATCGTCGCCATTGGCCAAGGCGAGGAAAGGATTGTGCAGATTAACTTTCGGTATCCAGGGAATTTGCCCGCGCAGGACATCTTCAATACTAGGCTGCGTGGCCGCGGTCATTGCGATGGTATCGCCATCGCAGCCTAATCCGGCCGTGATCCATAGGACGTCGAGCTCGGTGACCGCGTTACTCATAGCAGCCCCCTTTGCGGTGCACCGCGCCATAATAGTCCTTCCCGGGCCAGAAGAGAAAGGAGGATGCGGCAATCAATCCGCGAAAGGCTGCGTCGTGTGGAAGTTGCGGTTACGAAATCGCAGTCAGCTTTTCTCCGCGTCCTCCGCGGCATTTCTCAGCGATCTCAGCGGTGAAAAGCTCTTCTTCCGAAAACAATCCTACTTGCGCACCGCCCAAGCCATGCCATCAGGCTGTTTGCCGGCGGAGATTTCACTCACAACTTCGAGCGTCTTCAAGTCCACAACCGCAACTTTGTCATTCGAACTAACCGCCACAAAAGCGCGCGAACCGTCGGGAGCCATCAGAATTCCCGCGGCCCCACCGCCCAGTTTCAACTGCTTCACTTCCTTCCGGGCGGCCGCGTCCATCACCAGAAGGCTGGTGTCGCCGCTTCCCGCGCCGAGTGCAGAGATTAAAACGTGCAGGCCATCGGGCGTGAACTTCAACCGGTTCGCGAATTTCACCGCGATCGGAAGAGTTTGTACAGCCTTCTTAGAAGCGACGTCAATGATGGTGACGGTCGAGTCGCGCGCATTGGCCGCCCATATCTCTTTCCCATCCGGCGACACGTCAAAGCCCTCCACTCCATTGCCGGCCGGAATATTCGTCACCTCCCAGGTCTTGCGCGGCGCACCTTGCGGCGGACGAAAACCACCGCTCGGCGGATCGACATATTCGATCATGCTGATCGTCGCCGAGTTCACGTTCGACGTGACGATGTCCTTGTGGTCCTTGGTGACCACGATCATATGGGTTCGATCTTGCCCCGTGCCCAGCACCCAATCCACGCGCTTGCTGGCAGGGTCGTAGCGCCCAATGACTTTATTCGTTTCCGCGGTGAAATAAAGCTTCCCACCGGCGAAGTCCAAGCCGTGCGTGGAATGCAGCGCGTCCAGGTTGATTGGAGGCAGCGCCTTGCGGGCAACCAGGTCAACCACGGAAATAGTATTGAGACTGCTGTCTACTCCACCGTAGTTCGAAATGTACGCACGCTTGCCGTCATCCGAGGCGATGATTTCATGTGGATCGGGACCGGAGGGAATCCGAGCCAGAACCTGCAATGTCGCCGGATCGACAATTGCTACCGTGTTGTCGCTCTTAGCCAGGATCAGCAGTGTTGAGGACGAGGTCTGTGCGAAGGCGACAGTTGCGACGAAACATGATGCGAACAGATAAAAAATCGATCGTAAGAAGCCTCTGCTTCGGATCATTCTGTTTCCTCCGGAAGAATTCTGGAAAATCAGTCTACACTGCCCTGCCAGCAGCCGCTCCCGAGGCCCACGCCCACTGAAAATTGAATCCTCCGAGTTGGCCGGTCACGTCCACGACTTCGCCGATGAAGAAAAGGCCAGGAACTTTATGGCTCTCCATCGTCTTCGCCGAAAGCTCGTCTGTGTCTACGCCGCCCGCAGTGACCTCGGCCTTGTCATAGCCTTCGGTCCCGACCGGCGAAACGGTCCAGGCGTGCGTCTGCTGCTCGATCTCAGCCAGCGCAGCGTTCGTCCACGAAGTTGGCGCGTGCAATTCCAGCCAGCGGTCCGCAAAACGCACCGGCAGTATCTTGCGGAGCTCTGCTCGCAGGGTTGTCAACGTCCGCGGAATCTTCGGATCTGGAAGATGCTTGTCACATCGTCATCCGGGGCAAGGTCAATCCGGATCTCCTGCGGTTTCCTCCAATAAGAAGAAATCTGCAGAATTGCTGGGCCGCTCAAACCGCGATGAGTGATGAGCATTTTTTCGCGAAACTGTTGCCCGTCGCACGAAGCAATGACCTCGGTCGAAACGCCGCTCAGATCGCAGTAGCGCTGACGGTCCTCGCCACTTAGCACCAGAGGAACCAAGCCCGGGCCAGGGCTCCCGTATCTTCAGCCCAAACTGCCGCGCCAGATCGTAGCCGAACGAGGTCGCGCCAATTTTCGGAATGGATAGCCCGCCGGTAGCCACGACCAGGGCTGGGGCGCGGAATTCGGCATTGGCTGTTCGCACAACGAAGTCCTGCGTGTTCGTCACCTCCTGCAATTTTCGTGTTCAGGAAAATTCTCACGCCCGCCGACGCGCACTCCTGCTCAAGCATCTGCAGAATCTCTCGAGCCGACCCGTCGCAAAACAGCTGCCCCAGTGTCTTTTCGTGATAAGGAATGTGATGCTTCTCCACCAGCGCAATGAAGTCCGCCGGCGTATAGCGAGCCAACGCCGACTTGGCGAAATGCGGATTGGCGGAAAGAAAATTGTCGGGCTGGCAGTGGATATTCGTGAAATTGCAGCGACCGCCGCCGGAGATGAGGATCTTTTTCCCGAGCCGGTCGGCATGCTCCAGAATCGCGACGCGGCGTCCGCGCTTGCCCGCCTCGATGGCGCACATCAAGCCAGCCGCGCCGCCGCCGAGAATCAACGCGTCGAATGACAGAGTGTGCTGGGTCACGGCCATCACATATAAAACAAGCTCAGTCGTGGCAGTCGGTATTTTTCCAATAGCCGCTTGTGCACATACTGCTTCTGCAACTGATCGATCTGCGCCGCCGACATCTTGCTGCGGTAGGGAATCAGATCGCGGTCGGCCTCCGCGCGGACTGCTACCACCTCTTCGTCGGAAGTGCTCGCCAGCAGCAGCGGCGAAAAGTTTTTCTTCCATCACGGTGAGCCGGCGCTCCAGGTCTTCCAGTCGCGCCGTGTTTTTGTTTTCGATTCCTTCGGCAAATCTCGCGCAACGTTTTCGCGTTCTCTTGGGCAAGCGCGGCGACTCCGCCCGCCTGCGGCAACTTCGCGCCTTCCAGCAACTCTGCATTGCGCCGCAGAAACGTTGCGACGACCTCCGCTTCAAACCCTTGCCCGCTGCGGGATTTCGCGGGAGCCTCTCCAGTCGCACCCACCGCGGCTTCCTTCATGTCTTCCGCCGCCGCCAGCACCACCTGCGAGCAGTACGCCAGGCTGTTCACCTTCTTCGTTTTCGACGGACGCTGCTCGTAGCGATCAAACGCCTCGTCGATCCCGCGCAGCACCGCCTCCAGCGGAATGCCGGCATCCTTCCAGGTTTCAATCAGCGCCCAGTCGAGAGTCGAGAGCAGCAGGCCTCCGCCGCGGCGCTGCAGGAAGCGCTCTTCAATTTCAGTGAAATAGTTGAAGTAGTTTTCCACGGCAGGTCAGCGGACAGATCGCGAAGAGGAAGATACGGAATCGGCGCCGCCGTTCTTAGACTTCTGCCGCGCGGTTTTAGATGACGATTTCGATTGTGCCGCGGGATCTGCGCCCGCCATCGAAGTGGAATCTTTGCGCGCGGATGCGTTTCGCTCCCAGATAATGCGCAATCCTTCGAGGGTCAGGAAATCATCCACATGTCTTGATGTATTTCGATCCCGTGCCAATCATCGGCCCGAGCCCGCCGGTCGCGACCACTCGCGTCTCCTCCCCCAACTCCGCCAGCAGCAGTTCGAGGATGCCGTCCACCAGCCCGAGATATCCGTAGTAAAGACCGGACTGCAGGCTGCCCACGGTGTTCGATCCGATCACGCGCGCAGGCTTGCGAATTTCCACGCGCGGCAAGCGCGCCGTGCGCTCAAACAGCGCGTCCGCGGAAATGCCAATGCCCGGGCAAATCACGCCGCCGAGATATTCGCCCTTCGCCGAAACGCAATCGAACGTCGTGGCCGTGCCGAAATCCACGATCACGCACGGCCCGCCATATTTCTCGAACGCCGCCACCGCGTTCACGATGCGGTCCGCGCCCACCTCCGCCGGATTGTCGTAGTGCACCGGCATCCCGGTCTTAACCCCCGGTTCGATGAAGAGCGGCTGCAAATTGAAATAGCGCTCGCACACCTGCCGCAGCACCGGATCGAGCGGCGGAACGACCGACGAAATCACGATGCCGTGAATGCCTTTCGACTCAAGACCGGCCATCGAAAACAGATTGCGGAACAGCACTCCATACTCATCGACCGTGCTGGTGCGGGACGTGGCCACGCGCCAGTTCGCCACCAGCCGCTCGTAGCGCGGAGTCTCGTCCGATTCCGCGGCCGCGCCGTGCCCTTTGGCCACCCGGGCGAAGACACCCAGCACCGTGTTCGTATTGCCGACATCAATGACAAGAAGCATGTTGTTGCCGAGTCATCGCGGCTCGCACGCCTGCGCTGTGCGCAGTCTGACGCGATGCCGGCGCTACTGTTCCCTCACCGTCCCGCTCAACACTGTGCGTAATCCCCTTCGCGTTCGCACCTGCAGAAAGCCGCGCGCATCCAGGCCTTCCGTCGTGCCCTCAAAGCTGTCGCCATTCTCTTCGATGCGCACTGCCTTGCCCTCGCACCCAGGACGAACTCTCTGCAAATCGCCGCAGAATCGACTCCCGCGCATCGGAATTTTCCAATAGCTGCCGATACTCGCGATCGAGCGATTTTAGCAAAGCAGCCGCCAACTCCACCCGCGACCACTCGCTTCCGCTCGCCAATCGTAGCGAAGTCGCCTGCAACTCCTTCGGAAAACTCTGCCTGATTCACATTGATGCCGATTCCCACCACGATGTAGCGCACGCGCGTGGCCTCGGCATTCATCTCGGTGAGAATTCCGCAAACTTTCTTGCCGTCAATCAGCACGTCGTTCGGCCACTTCAGATCCGCGCTCACCCGCGAATCGACTTGCTGAATCGCCGATCGCACCGCCAGCCCCGCCGCCAGCGACAGCACCAGCACATCCGATGGCGGCAGCGCCGGCCGCAGCACCACCGAACAATAAATCCCAGTCGACCGCGGCGACTGCCAGGTGTTCGCGCCGCGACCGCGGCCCGCGGTCTGCTCCTCGGCCAGAAAAACACTGCCCTCGGGCGCGCCCTCCGCCGCCGCAGCCATCGCCGCGGTATTGGTCGATCCAATCTTGTAAAAATGATGAAGGTGCTCGCCGAAGATCGTGCCGCGCAACCAGCGGCCGCAAGACTTCCGGCAACAGCAGATCGGGAACCGACCGCAGTCGATATCCCGTCGCCGGATGTCCCGCCACATCCACGCCCAAGCCACGCAATTGCTGAATCAGGCGCCACACTTCCGAGCGGCTGACAGGAAATTTCCTCCGCGATCTTGGTTCCGCTCACAACGACGGTCGCGTGCTCCATGAGCAGGCGCACGATGCGGCCCAGCCGCACATCGGTGGGTTGTGTTGGATGAGCCGCCGGCGCCTTGGGCCGCGCAGGACGCTTCCGAGTTATGCCGCTCTTGGTAATGCGGAGATTATGCTGCGAATTGCCGCCAAACGACAATGGTTCCTCAGGCAGGAACCACCCGCATGCTCATATCGACCGCCTGCGGCGAATGCGTCAGCACGCCCACCGAGATGAAGTCCACGCCGGTCTCGGCATAGGCGCGAACATTCTCCAGCGAATTCCGCCCGAGCACTCCACCGGAATGCGGCGTCCATCTTTCTGCACGTCCGGCTGCGAGCAGCGTTCCACCGCGCGGCGCACATCTTCGACCGACATGTTGTCGAGCAGAATCGCTTCGGCGCCGTGCGCCAGCGCCAGTTCCAGTTCTTCGAGCGTGCGCACTTCCACTTCGATCGGCTGCGAGCCGCGGCGGTTGCGCACGGCGCGCTCCAGCGCGGGAACGATGCCGCCCGCCAGCGCGATGTGATTGTTCTTGATCAGCACGCCGTCGGAGAGATCGAGCCGGTGATTCTGGCCGCCGCCGCAGCGCACCGCGTACTTGTCGATCACGCGCAGGCCCGGCGCGGTCTTGCGCGTGTCGAGAATGCGCGCCTTCGTGCCCGACACGGCTTCCACAAACTTGCGTGTCAGCGTCGCGATCCCGCTCATGCGCTGCAGAAAATTCAGAATCACGCGCTCGCAGGAAAGAATCACGCGCGCATTGTGCCGGATCACCGCGACCGACTGCCCCTTGTGCAGGCGTACGCCATCGAAAATCTCAGGATGCGTGGTGACTTCGTAATGCGCGGTCACCGCTCCATCGAGCGCCGCATAGACATCGAGAATGCGCGCCACACAGCCGATCCCCGCGAGAATGCAGTCCTGCTTGGCAAGAATGGTCGCCGACGCGCGCTGGTTGGGATCGATGCAGGCATAGCTGGTCGCGTCGCGCGTCGCCCGGTCTTCGAGCAGCGCATTCTCCAGAATCGCCGTAATGCGTCGTGAGTTCCAGTCCATAAATAGTTGCCGCAGGCACTTCGAAACATATTTCGAAACACGTAGAGACAGACGCCTCGGCTGTCCAGTTTTGCCGTTCGGCGAGGCAACCGGTTGTGCCCCGCGCCCTAACGCAATTCTTTCAGCTTACTCATCGTTTTCTCCCGCAGCACCAGCAGTTCCTGTCCGCGCCTGCGCAACCCTTCCACCACTTTCGCCGGAGCCTTCGCCAGGAATTGCTCGTTCCCCAACTGTCTCTGACCGTTGGCCATTTCTTTTTCGATCTTCTCCAGTTCTTTCTTCAGGCGCTCGCACTCCGCGCCCACATCAATCTTTCTGCTCATAGATCACATGCACATCGAAGCGCGCCGTGCTGCCGCGCCCCAGCACGCTTCGCCAGCGACGTTTCCACGAACGTGATCTTCTCCACATTCGCCAGCCGCTCGACCGCGCCGCGATTCTGCTCGATCATCTTGCGAATCCCCGCCTCATGCGCGAACACCTCGATCGGCACCTTCACCTTCGGCTCAACCTTCAACTCCGCCCGCAGATTCCGCACGCTGACAATCAGATCCTGCAAGAATCGCCATCTCCGTCTCCGCGGCGAGATCGAACTGCTTCTCATCCGCCTGCGGATACGCCGCCAGCGCAATCGACTTCAGCGGCGCCTTGCCATCGTACATCGCCTGCCAGATTTCCTCGGTGATAAACGGCATCACCGGATGCAGCAGGCGCAGCGACGCCTCAAACAAATTCACCAGGTTCGCGCAGGCCGCCCGCGCCGCGCTCTTGTCGGCGCCCTCTTCAAAATTCAGCCGCGGCTTGATCAACTCCAGATACCAGTCGCAGAACTCGCCCCAGAAAAAATCGTAGATGCGGTTGGCCGCCTCGTGGAAGCGATAGGTCGCGAGCGCATCGTTCACATCGGCCGCCACGCGGTTGAAGCGCGAAAGAATCCACCGGTCTTCAAGCGTGCCGGTCTGAAATCCCGCAACGCCCATGTGGAGACAGCCGCGCCTCGGCTGTCCCGGGCCGCAGGCCCGGCTCGACCCTGTCCACATTCATGAACATGAACCGCGCCGCATTCCAGATCTTGTTGGCAAATGCGCGATAGCCATCGGTGCGGCTCTCGTTGAACGCAATATCGGTTCCCGGCGCCGCCATCGCCGCCAGCGTGAAGCGCGTCGCATCGGTGCCAAACCGCTCAATGATCTCCAGCGGATCGATCACGTTGCCCTTGGTCTTCGACATCTTCTGCCGCTCGGCATCGCGCACCAGCGCGTGAATGTACACCTGGCGGAACGGCACGCTGTCGTTCTTCTTGTCCGCCCCAGCCGCTCGCCTTCTTGATCGCCGGCATCCTGCTCGTGCCCCTGCATGAAGTGGCAGCCGAACATGATCATGCGCGCCACCCAGAAGAACAGAATGTCGAACGCCGTGATCAGCAGCGTCGTCGGATAAAACACCTCCAGATCCCGCGTCTTCTCCGGCCAGCCCAGCGTCGTGAACGGCAGCAAGCCCGACGAGAACCAGGTATCGAGCACGTCGGGATCCTGCTCCAGCTTCGCGCCGCCGCACTTCGTGCACTTCGTCGGCGCCTCGCGCGCCACAATCACTTCCTTGCAGCCCTCGCACGTCCACGCCGGAATGCGATGTCCCCACCACAACTGGCGCGAGATGCACCAGTCGTGGATGTTGTTCATCCAGTTCAGATAAATCTGTGCGGTAGTTCTCCGGGACGATCGTGATCTCGCCGCTCTCCACCGCCTCCATCGCGCGCTCCGCCAGCGGCTTGATCTTGACGAACCACTGCTCCGACAGCCGCGGCTCGACCACCGTTCCGCAGCGATCGCACTTCCCAATGGCGAGCGCGTAATCCTTCTCCGCCACCAGAAATCCCTGCTCCCGCAGATCGGCCAGCACGCGCTTGCGCGCTTCGAAGCGATCGAGGCCCGCATACGCGCCCGGCGTTCTGCGTTCATGTGCGCGTGCTCGTCCATCACATCGATCTGCGGCAGATTGTGGCGCAGCCCCGCCTGAAAGTCGTTGGGATCGTGCGCCGGCGTCACCTTCACCGCGCCCGTGCCAAACTCCGGCTGCGCCAGTTCGTCGGTGATGATCGGAATCTCGCGATTCATCAGCGGCAGCAGCACTTTCTTCCCGTGCAGATGCGTGTAGCGCTCGTCCTTCGCATTCACCGCAACCGCCGTATCGCCCAGCATCGTCTCCGGCCGCGTGGTCGCCACCGTGATGAACTCGTCCGATCCCGACCACCGGATAGCGAATCTCCCACAGCTTCCCCGCCACCTCTTCGTGCTTCACTTCGAGATCGGAGATCGCCGTCTCGCAGCCACGGGCACCAGTTCACGATGTACTTGCCGCGATAGATCAGCCCTTCTTCATACAGCCGGACGAACACCTCGCGCACCGCGCGCGAAAGATTCTCGTCCATGGTGAAGTACTCGCGGTCCCAGTCGACCGACGCGCCCAGCCGCTTCATCTGGTCGAGAATCGCGCCGCCGTAATGCTTCTTCCACTCCCACACGCGCTCAACGAATTTCTCGCGGCCCAGCTCGCGGCGCTTCTTGCCTTCTTTCTGCGAGCTGCCGCTCCACCATCATCTGCGTCGCGATGCCGGCATGATCGGTGCCCGGCAGCCACAGCGTGATGAATCCCGCGCATGCGATGCCAGCGCACGATAATGTCCATCTGCGTCTGGTTGAGCATGTGCCCCATGTGCAGCCGCCCGGTCACGTTCGGCGGCGGCAGCAGCAGCGTGAACACCGGACGCGTCTCCCCCGGCCCCGGCGTCGTCACGGAGAACAGCTTCTCTTTGATCCAGTATTCGGCCCAGCGCGTTTCAATCGCGCCCGGCTCGTAGGCTTTGGGCAGTTCGTGCGGCATCTTTGTTTACGTGTGGGACCGGGTCTCAGACCCGGTCATGCCGAGCGCAGCTCGGCCGGAGCACACACTCAGAAGTGATCTTTGATCTTACAGGCGCGAGAAAAGAAGGGTCAAACGGGAGGCGGGGGTAATACGCATAGAGGGGAAAATGCTACACCTCATGAACACGTGTACAAGGGGCTGAACATGTTGAGCAAGGGGCTGGGGCTGTAAAAATGTTGAGTGGGAAATGCTACAGACCCATGGGAAAATGTCGAGTGATTGAGTTGGGGAATGGATGAGAATGCTGCACGCGCAAGAGGGCTCGGGCGAATCGTGGGAAGGGGACGGGCTCGCGGCGATGGTGGAGACTGCCAGGATGCCACGGTTCCCCAGTAGCCTCAGGGAAACTTTGAGTACGCTTCCCTGACCATATTCTCCAGCATAAACACCACTCTGCTGCAAAAACTCAGCACATCTTCGCCATTCGAAAGAAAATACTTGGCAGAAACCTTGGTGGTTTGAATCACGTTCTCTGCTCCTGGCGATCCAAAATCATGTTGGTAAAGGAGATTCCCATGAATGTTGCTGTCTGCTTCACCCAATCTCTTATCAACGACTTCCGCAGAAATCGTACTTCGCTCAGGCTGTACCGCGAGGTCGTGACTGGATACTTCTCGCAGTTGGATCAGAAATTCGTACGTCCCACGGTCCTCGGGAGACATTTTGCTGATGTAACCGTCAACCCAATCTCGCATGGCTGGAATTCCTCGCCGCTGGGGGGAATACACACGCTGACCCGATCCTCTTTGTTCCTTGCTCAAGAACTCAGGAACGGTTCGCGCCGTACGAAGAAAATCATTTAGACGATAAACGAAACTTTCGCGGTTCGGTTCGACGATCCGCATTAAGTCGCTAAGCCCGGATTTTGCTTGCTGCAGACTTTTAGCCGCCTCGCCCTTCGGCGTCAACAATGGTTTCCTTCTTCGGGCCATACTGCATTATGCCGCACAACAATCGTGCTTGCCGAGTGCGGGCCCGCGTAGCAGCATATCCCTGACTCGTAGAGTTTACTGTCTAGCGGCGAGTGCCTCGACGCTCCCTTTCATCATCTACAATGATGGCTTTCGAGTGAACATATGCCAACCACAACTATTGTCGGGGGTCAGTATGGTTCTGAAGGAAAAGGCAAATTGGCAGCATACCTGGAGTTGGCACAATCGGATCGATGTTGCTGTCCGATGTGGCGGGCCTAATGCGGGGCATAGCTTCACGATCGGAGGTCAGACGACGGTTCTGAGGCAGGTACCTGTAGCGGTTGTCAATCCGGGCATCAGACTTCTCATCGCTCCTGGCGCAGTAATCGAGCCCCACATTCTGATTCACGAAATTAAGGATCTCGGGTTGACTCCAGAACGATTGGGCCTTGACCCGTACGCTGCTTTGATTACCGAATCAGAGAAACAGGAGGAAGTCAATCTCGGGCTAAGAGAGCGAATATCCTCGACGCTCTCCGGTACCGGCGTGGCGACAGCGAAAAAAGTGTTGCGACAACCAGATTTACAGCTGGCGAAGAACTCGAAAAAATTGCGACCATTTCTTGTCGATGTAGCCATTGAACTGAATCAAGCGTACGACTCTTCTAGACGAATCTTGGTCGAAGGAACTCAGGGATTTGGATTGTCGTTGCACCACAGCCAAAACTTTCCCTTCGCGACGAGCCGTGACACTTCTGCGAGTAACTTTTTGTCGGAAGTTGGCTTAAGCCCGACGTGCTCGACTGAGATCATCATGGTCGTCCGCACCTACCCTATTCGTGTCGCGGGCAATTCTGGTCCGCTTCAAAACGAAGTGTCGTGGTCTGACGTAACACAGCGTTCGGGTTCCGACCAGCCTATATGTGAGTACACGAGTGTTACAAAGAAGGTCCGGCGGGTCGGACTATTTGAGAAAGACGCAGTTCGCAGAGCCGTTCTCGTAAATCGTCCAACTGCACTAGCGCTACATGGTGTCGATTACTTAGATTACTCCGATAGAGGCAAAAGAAGCTTTAACGATCTCTCTTCTCGTACACGGGAGTTCATCGATCAACTGGAACATCTAGCCAATGTGCCGGTTCGCTTCATATTTACTGGCCCAGAATTGCTTGATGTAATAGAACGCTGAAGTCGGTTTCTGAGGAGGTGCAGGATGCACACCGGTGATTTGAATGAATGGAAGTTCGTTGATCCTTTTTTGCAGGTGAGGGGCGTTCTTCTTTCCGATTTGATTGAGACCTATGTGCACGACTACGAAGTTCTCATTGACAAAACGCAGTTCAAACGCACAAACCTAAAATCCGCGTCGTACTCGCTGAGTCTAGGCAGGGAATATTATTACAACGGAAACGTTGTGGAACTGATTCCCGGTGATCCCGAACGCAGCGTTCTAGTCATTCCGCCCAACTCCTTTGTTATTGCTTCGACAGCTGAAAGAGTGATTCTTCCTCACTACATCGCAGCCCGATTCGGTTTGCGTGTGGAATATGTTTACAAAGGTCTCCTTGTTGGGGCTGGGCCGCAGGTCGATCCAGGTTATGAAGGTTATCTCGGCTGTCCCGTTCACAATCTCACGGATACTGCGGTATCAATTCGGGTTGGTGAGCCATACGCATGGATTGATTTCACAAAGACTAGCCAACTCGGTGACACGTCCAAATTGCATGATTCGCGCGCCCTGCTATCCGCCGCCCGCCAGCACTTGAAGGATCCAAATGATAGTAGTTGGTGGATAGTTCCGGGCTTCCACAACCGAAGTTGTCGCCTTTACGTTACGACCAGGAAAAGTTTTAAAGATAGCCTTCCGGCTGGCATAACGGTGTCAAGTTCCGTAAAGGGACTCGAAGACAGCGTTGCTCGCTTTGAGTCAACGGTTAACGAAGAAATTGCATCATTTCGACACGATATTGACAATGCTCTCAAGTTTGGCAAGATTATTGAAATTGGGTCTGTTCTTGTCCTTCTCGCCGTTTTAGCGACTGTACTTAGTGATTTCTTTCTCACTCATGAGCTAGCGATTCGATTGGAGAACCGCGTGATCGCCGTTGAACAACTCCTTCAGTCGACAGAGCGGGCACCTCAGGTCGCGTCGCCTGCACAGGCGGTTCCGAGTGCGCACAATAAAGATCAGGCGAAGCCTGCTCCGAAGCAGTCGTCGAACGGCAGTGAGTCAAAATGATGCAGGACCGATATACAGGTGATGTTGGAGACTTTGGAAAATACGGTTTGCTCCGAGCCCTGGCGGGACACGATCTGCGACTAGGGGTCGTTTGGTATCTCAATCGAATAGAAGAGTTAAATGGTGATGGTGGGCTAACGGGATATCTATCTGATCCCAGAAAGACTCCCCTTTTTAGTGACTGCGATCCGTGGTTATATCAACACATGCATGAGCTTGTCTCCTCAAGGAGACAGGTGTCCGAGGTTGCAAGGCGAAACATTCTCCCTCGGGACACGCTTTTCTTTGAGCAAGCCTTGCCGTTTCGGTTTTCTCAATCACCCACAAACGCAAAGGGTTGGCGGAATAGAAGGGAAGAATGGTGCCAGGCGGCTTTACGCTCAACTCTGGCGGCCGATGTTGTATTCCTAGATCCCGACAACGGCCTCGCTAACCGTCCCATGACGAGCTGCTCTTTCAGGTCGAGCCTAAAATACGTGTTCTACGATGAACTGCAACTCTATATGCAACGAGGACAGAGCATAATTCTTTATCACCACCACACAAGGTGCGGAACATTTGCTGAGCAGGTGGCAAAGATTCTCACGTGTCTTGGACGATTGAGTCCCGCTCAAAAGCCATGGGCACTCACGTACCATCGAGGACAAGCGAGAGCTTATCTCATTGTGCCAAACCATAAGCATAGGCAGCTCTTGGAGAATCGGTGTCTAACGTTCCTACGAAGCGTGTGGGGGCAGAGAGGTCACTTCAAGGCTTTCGACCTGCTGCCAGGATCGAATATTAGATGAATCAAAAAGAAAGAGCTAATTCCGATTTGAACTTTTTACCCATTATGATTATCGAAAACGGACTAGAGTCTCGCTTTCCTGGTCTGCTAGTGCTTTCAGGCACGCTGCCAGCTTGATCGCGCGCACCTGCTCTTTGGCGCAGATTTTCTCCAACGTGTGCTGATTGATTCCCCTGCGCATGAATTCCCGCTTGGGAACTTTTGCGATTCGTGCCAGTTGTTCATCGGTCGCAACTGCGTTTCCTTTTCGCTTGTATTCAATTGTTTTGAATTCCAGCAAACTCAGGTCTTCGCCTTCTTCCCAATGCTTGTCGGACTCTTTTCCGATGTAGATCGGCGGCCAGTTCGCAACGATATGCGCCCGCTGCAATAATCCACGGGTATCGAATTCGCACGGCTTGCCGTCCGGCCCAAGGCTCTTCGCTTCTGGATGATTTTGATAAGACTCCAGCAGCATAAAGAAGTTCTTCGGTAGAACTCTTTGACCGTCGTATTCGTTCGTGAGTTCGTACACTCGCGATTGCGCATCATGGATGTTGACGCACTTCGAATTCATCCACTGATCGCGTTCGGTTGAGAATGGCGTTATTAAAGTGAATTTGTTCGGATCGACGCCCTCCGGAAGTCCAAAATGGCATAGCTGCGGAAGCATCATGAAATTGTTCGGTCGCATGAGTGGGCACTTGCCAAGATTCTTCAATGCGTGATGTGGGGTGCTAGGGATTAATTCGGGATTAATTCGGAGACAGACAGGACGAACCCCATTTCTTTTCCCCACGCAACGCAACCTCAAAGAAATCCACAGCCCTTTGTGACATCTGACCTTGTGCACTCCCCTCGATTCGTCCCATAATTCCCCGGCGGAAGATTCAGGCGCAGCAATATCGCCACGGACGCTGGGCAAACAAGAATCGGCCCCTAAGTCCAATGCTTTCTAGAGGAAATATGGGGACAGACGGGACGTTCACCGTTTTTTCATTCTGAAGTGCGAAAACTCGGGCACCGACGGGCCATCTCCTATTTTCCCAACGCGACGCCACCTCAAAGAAATCCACAGCCCTTTGTGACATCTGACCTTGAGCACACCTCTCGATTTGTTCCATAATTCCCCGGCGGAAGATTCAGGCGCAGCCATATCGGCACGGAGGCTGGCAACAAAAATCGGCCCCTAAGTCCAATGCTTTCTAGATTTTGACTTATAAGGTCTTTGTTATGAAGATTTTGCGGGGAATTTCGCTGGTCGTCGTCGGTAAGTTGCTGATTCCAGATATTTTGCAAAAATAGAGGGGGGGAGGGGGGTAGGGTAACTAAAAGATAAACTAACAGCCAGAATGCGCGCCGCGGCAGCAACGCCCGCCGCCAACGGCTCTCCAACGCCTGGAAGGCGAAGTACGGTGCGAGGGAAGTCGTCTCAGTGCAGGTAACTTCGCCGCGCAACAGCTAGATAAAAAAGTAATGGCGGAGAGGGAGGGATTCGAACCCCCGGTACCCTTTCGGGTACGCCGGTTTTCAAGACCGGAGCCATCAACCACTCGGCCACCTCTCCGGATGCCACCGTTCGCGCGACGAGCCGCGATCGGATTAGCTTCGCCTAGTTTACAACAGTCGCAACCATGGTCACGGCAGACAGCCCGAATGCTTTGGAGTGAAATTCCATGACCTCGGCGAAGTGCGAGAGAAAATAGGACAGGCTGTGGTCTCCGGGGTAGGCGTGATATTCGTGCTTCACCCCTTCTTTTTGCAGTTCGTCATGCAACGCGGCCGCGCCTTTTTCGAAACCGTAATTGTCATCTTGGCCGCAGTTAAAATAAATTGCCATTTTCTTCAGGGCTGCAGCATTTCTTTTTGCCAACAGGAACGGACTGTTGGCATTCCAGTGAGGCACGGCGATCGGATTGCCGAACACCGCGGCCAGAACTCCTGCGAGTGGCGATCCGGTTCGCGATGCCGAGTCCAGCGTTTGCGGCGATTCAGTGATGAGCGCCGCGCTTTGAGCGCTCACCGCCGAGAAGAGATCCGGATGCGCGAAAGCGAAGCGCAACGCGCCGTATCCGCCCATGGAAATTCCGCTGATGGCGCGTCCCGCCCGCCCAGGACGGATGCGGTATTTGCCCTCAATGTGGGGAAGGAACTCCTGCAGAAAAAAGTCGCTGTAGCGCGTCGAGCCGTCGGCGGAGTTGATGTAAAAGCTGCGACGGCCTTCGGGCGCGACGATCAGAAAATCGCCCATCTTGCGCTGCCGGCGCAGATCGTCGAGCAGCGTCCAGCCACCGCTGTTGAATAGCGTTTGCTCGTTGTCGCCCAGGCCGTGCAGAAAATAGAGCACGGGATAACGCTTCGCAGGATGTTGTGTCGCGCCCCCATCGTAGCCGGAGGGCAAGTAAACGCAATAGTGAACGACCCTTGCAGGATATGGCTATTGAGAGCGCTGCAGTCGATGCGGCTCTGAGCGCTCGCCGCGGCCGACTGCGAAGAAGAAGACAATGCAGACGAGCGTGAAGGCACGGCGCATGCGGATCAAGTTTACTCGTAGCGGAGCGCCTGTACGGGATCGAGTTTGGCGGCGCGTGAGGCCGGATACAATCCGGAAACCAGGCTGACGACAAAAGAGAAAACAATGGCAAGCGCTGACCAGCCACCAAGGAACAGCCCAGAAATGCTCTGGCGGAAAGGATTGGCGCTTCAGGTAGACGTTGGTGCCGAAATTGATGACCTGTCCGATGGCCCAGCCCAAAGCGACGCCGACAATGCCGCCCAAGATTCCCATCGCGCCGGCCTCGGCAAAGAAAAGCTTCTTTACATCTCCGTCGCTGGCTCCAATCGCCTTCATGATGCCGATCTCGCGTCGACGTTCGAGAATGGCCATCACCAGAGTGTTTACGATACCGATGGAAGCGACTATCAAAGCCAGGCTGCCGAAAATTCCGAGAAACGCATACAACACTTTAAAGACCTGCTGCAGACCGCGGCTCGCGTCCAGAATCGAAAAGGTGGTGAACCCCATTTTCTTCACGTCATCTTCAACCGACTGCACCTGGTCGGGATTCTTCACCCGCACGCTGATCGAGGAATAGACCGGTTGATCGCTTGCGGCGCGCGAGATTTCGCGCAAGTCTGTGGGCTGCATCACGTGCAAACTCTCGGCCAGTTTCAACGGAAGGAAAACTTTGGCGCGAGTTGGACCACGCATGCTCTCCGGATCGAGATCAGCCACGCCGACAATGGTTAATCTCTGTTCGCGTGAAACCACTGAGTATGACGATCCCGCGACATCATCGTTGGACTTCGCCATGGGAGCAGCTTGCGCCGGGCTTGCCGCACGTTGTGCGTAGCTCATTGTCATTTCCTTGCCCAGCAATGGTTTCGCGAGATCGGCGACACTGGTTTCATCGACGCCGCGAGTCGGCGCCTTGCCCAAAAGCTCCTCGGCAAAAGTCTTTTGCAGGATCACTTCAGGCGCTGTATCCGAAGAAAAAAAGTGCCCCTGCATTCCTTCGAAGGCGTCATTGGATTTCGCGGATTCCGGCAGCGCCGAGATGGTGGTCAGGTGCGGCTTGTCGCCAAATCGCAGCTCCGAGATGAAGCGAATGTCGGGATAAGCTTCGAGCACGTTGGGAAGATGTTCGATCTCCCGCCGGGCAGATTCGTCAAGGACGCGGCTCTCGCCGGGAGTGGGAGCATTGCGTTCTTCATCGCGGTCGCGTCCCATGCCACGCAGATCGCGTCGCGAAGTTACTAGCACGGTGTCGAACAGGCCGGATTTTGCCAAGCGTCGCGAAAACAGCTGTTGCAGGCCAATGCCAAGTGAAAGCATCGCCACCAACGATGCTACTCCCACGGAGATCCCAATCGTGGTCAGCGAGTTTCGCAGCAACGATTCGCGCAGATTGCGCAGCGCCAGTTCGGTCAAGTCTGGAATCTTCACGACTCGTCCTCCGCGCAGGTCGACGGCGATAGGCGCATTCTGCCGGTCGTCGATCAATTTGCCGTCAGCCAGAAAAATCATGCGTTGCGCGTACCGTTCCGCCAGAGCCCGCTCGTGCGTCACCATCACCACCGTCATTCCCAGGTCGCGATTGAACTGGCGAACCAGATCCATGATTTCGGTTCCGGTGTGGCTGTCGAGATTTCCGGTGGGTTCGTCTGCCAAGAGAAGCTGTGGCTTGTTGATCAAAGCACGCGCCAAAGCCGCCCTCTGTTGCTCGCCCCCGGAGAGTTCGCTGGGACGATGGTCCATCCGCGCGCGCAGTCCCACGCGCTCCAGAGCTTCGCGAGCCAGATCCTGCCGCTGGCCGCGATCGACCTCCGCAAAGCGCAGCGGAAGTTCCACATTCTCCGCCAGCGTCATGCTCGGAATCAGATTGAACGACTGAAATACCATCCCCACCACATGCAGGCGATACTTGGCCAGTTCTTCGCGCGAAAGTTTTGCCAGATCGCGATTCTGCACCAGGACGCTTCCCGACGTCGGCCGATCGAGGCCCGCAATTAAATTGAGCACAGAAGACTTGCCCGAGCCAGAACTCCCCAGCAGCGCGACGAACTCTCCAGCGCGAACTTCAAGCGACACACCATCGACGGCGCGGATCAGTGTCTCGCCCATGCGGTAGTGGCGGCAAACATTTTCGCTGCGAATCGCTGTGGCTGTGGCGGCAAAGACTGCAGGGGAACTATGTCATGCGGATTAACGAATCTCCCCTCGCAGCACGCCCAAGGCGTCGGTGGCCTTCACCGCGGAACTCTTTGACTCTGCTCCATTGCCGCCTACTGCAACCGCGTCTCCTTCGCCGGGAGCTAAAAATAAATTCTCTTCGACTCCGTGTTGGCGCGTGTAGAGGTCATAGTAACGGCCGCGGGCGGCATACAACTCGGCGTGGGTGCCGCGCTCCACGATCTGCCCTTGCTCCATCACCATAATCTGGTCGGCGCGGCGAATGGTCGACAGACGGTGGGCAATCACGAACGTGGTACGCCCTTGCATCAGGTACGAAAGCCCTTGCTGAATCATCTGCTCCGATTCTGAGTCGAGGCTGGAAGTGGCTTCGTCCAGAATTAAAATGCGCGGCTCCGCCAGGATTGCCCGGGCAATCGAAATTCTTTGCCGCTGTCCCCCAGAAAGTTTCACGCCTCGCTCGCCGACTACGGTGTCGTATTTATCGGCGAAAGACTCGGCGAATTCATCCACCCGCGCGATACGGCAGGCACGCATGATTTCTTCCTCGCTGGCCTCGGGCCGCGAGAAGGCGACGTTCTCCCGGATCGTTCCGTCGAACAGAAAAGACTCTTGCAATACGACTCCCAGGCGCGTGCGAAAAGAATCGAGACGAACCGTACTCAAGTCCACGCCGTCCACCAGCACTTTGCCCTTCGACGGCACATAGAAGGCGGAGATCAAGCCGATCGTGGTCGACTTCCCCGAACCCGACGAACCCACGAGAGCAGTTACCGTGCCAGGCGCCGAATGGAAAGAAACATCACGAAGAACGTCGTGCGCTCCGTCATAACTAAAAGTCACATTCTCGAAAGCAACCTCGCCCACAATGTCATGCAATTCCACCGTGCGCCGCGGATCCTGATCCTCCGGCCTCTCGCCCATAATTTCTTGCGTTCGCTCCAGGCCTGCCAGCGCTTCAGTAAGCTGTGTTCCGATCGACACAACCTGCATGACAGGGGCGATCAAAAACACTAGCAAAAAGTTATAGGAAAAATAACTTCCGGGGCTAAGCGTGTGCGCCATCATCTGGCGCCCGCCCACATACATGGTCGCCGCTCCCACCACGCCTAGCAGCACGCTGGCGGAGAGTCCCATCAGCGACGTCGCGGTCAGCGTGCGCATGACGTTATCGAGCAGGCGTCGCACGCCAGTGGCGAAAACTGTTTCTTCGCGTTTTTCCGCGTGATATCCCTTGATGACGCGGACGCCGCCCAGGGATTCTGTCAGGCGTCCCGTAACCTCGGCGTTGATTTTGCCGCGTTCGCGGAAAATCGGCCGGATCGTCGAAAACGCTCGATTCAGGGCGAGCGCAAAGCAACCCAGCGATCCCAGAGCGATCAGAGTCAGCGGCGCACTAATGCGCAACAAAAGCGATACCGCAATCCCGGCGGCGACCAGTCCTCCGACAAAGTCGACCAGGCCCGTTCCCAAAAGATTGCGAACGCCCTCCACATCGCTCATGATGCGCGACACCAGCGCACCTGTTTTATTGGCATCGTAAAAGGCCACTGGCAGCCGCGAGATATGAGCCTGCACCTGCTGCCGAAGTTCGGTGATCAGCCGTTGCGCCGCTTTCGACAGCAACTGGGTCAAGGAAAACGAAGTGACGCCCTGGATGAGCGTTGCCAACAATACCGATAAAACCAGCGGCCGCAGCAACGCTGTCTGATGTTTTCCGACGACGTTGTCGATCAGGAATTTCGAAGAATAGGGCAGGACAAACCCTGCGAGCTTATTGATGACCATCAGCACGAAGCCCGCTGCGAGCAGGCCGCGCCGCGGACGCATCAACTTCCAGACTTCCGGCCAGACGGCCTTCAGGCGCTGGATTTTCGGGCCCTTCGCGGCTTCTTTGGATGGGGAACTCAATCTACTATTCGACTCTGCTGGGAGCGGATTCGCTTCATTTATTACTGCATTGTCACACATCCCGCCGCCGCGTGCCGCCCTATGAAACGGCGGACCAGACGTTGTATCCTCGGGGCGTGACCCGTCCCTCCGCGCCGGAGCGATCACCAACTTTGGGCCTGTTGCTGGGCCTGCTCATTACGCTATCTGCGGTCGTGGCCTATTCGGCATATATCACCTGGCAAGTCACCGGACTGCGCAAGCTGCAGACCGGACTGGTCGACCGTAATCGCAAAGACTCTCTGCAACTGCTGAGAATTCAAAACGACCTGAACCTGCTCGCCGTCGCTATGCGTGACATGGTCAGCGGCGATGAGCCGTATCCGCTCACCGCGTGGTCGGCGCAGTTTCAGAGGATTCGCACCGATCTGGATGATGCCATGCGCCTGGAGGCGGGATTCGCCGCGGCCAGCCGCACTCCGGAGCAAAGCGCGTTTCTCTCTTCATCGTTTAATCAGTTCTGGGATGCCGTCGACCGAATTTTCGCGCTGGCGCATGAGGGCAAGGAAAAAGAAGCGCGCGAGCAGATTCAACTTTCGCTACAAGAGCGGCAAGCCGCGCTGAGCACCGCGGTAGCTCGATTGCTCGTACAAAACAGCGAAAACGAGGAGCAAGCCGGCCAGCGCATCGTTCAGATTTACGACCGGGTGCGATGGCAGGCCTATGTTTTCCTGGCAGCTACGCTGCTGGCGATCCTGCTCAACGGGCTCTCCGTGATTCGCTGGAACCGGCGCCTGTTCGCGCGTCTGGCCGAGGTCTCCGAGCGCCGCAGCGAGCTGGCTCAAAAATTGATCGCGACCCAGGAATCCACGCTGCGCTATATTTCGCGGGAACTGCATGACGAATTTGGCCAGATCCTGACGGCGGTCGGATCCATGTTGCGACGCGCCGGCACGCATGCACCGGAAGGTTCGTCGCTGCGCGCGGATTTGCAGGAAGTTCTGCAGATCGTGCAGACTACGCTGGAGAGCGTTCGCAGCCTCTCGCAAGCATTGCATCCCGTCATGCTCGACGAAGCCGGATTGGAGAGCACGCTCGACTGGTACATTCCTAACGCGGAACGCCAGACTGGAATTGCCATATCCTATGAAAAGGAAGGTGCTGCGTTCCCTGTGGACAGCAGCGCCGGAGTACATATCTACCGCATTCTGCAAGAGGCACTCAATAACGTTGCACGGCACTCGGGGGCGAAGCAGGCATGGGTACGTTTGCGCTTCCTGCCGCGGGCGCTTGAACTGGAGATAGAGGATCACGGAGCCGGCATCGCCGAACGTCCTGCTGGGCGCGGGATTGGTTTAGTCGCCATGCGCGAACGCTCGGAATTGATGGGCGGGCAAATTGTTTTTTCCCGTCCAGCGCAAGGCGGAACTCTGGTGCGCCTCGACGTTCCCAGGGAGAAAGTGGAGTCCTATGGAAAAGAAGATCACAGTGTTGCTGGTGGATGATCACAGCCTGGTGCGACGCGGCTTTCGCCGGATGCTTGGAAGATGAAGCCGACATGAAAGTTGTGGGCGAAGCCGGCGACGGCGAGGAGTCGATCAAACTGGCTAAACAATTTCATCCGCAAGTCGTCGTAATGGATTGCGCGCTCCCGGGCATGAATGGCCTGGAAGCTACGCGCCAGATAATCCAAGTCTCGCCAGGCACCTCAGTCCTGATGCTCAGCATGCATTCCGAGAGTACGTGGGTGCGGCAGGCGGTCGAAGCCGGGGCCAAGGGATACATCCTCAAGAACGCGATGGATTTGGAACTGGGCGCTGCTATTCGCAAGATCGCGGCCGGAGAGACGGTTTTTGATCCGCAGGTCGAGCAGCGTTCCGCTCTGAAGGGCGAACGCAGCGCAGCGCTCACCCCGCGGGAACTGGAAGTGCTGCAGATGATCGTCGACGGCAAGTCGAACAAGGAAATTGCGACTGTGCTCGATCTAAGCGCCAACACCGTCGCTGTTCACCGCGCCAACATTATGTACTACTCTGGGCATTCACAAAACTGCGGAGTTGGTGGTCTACGCCATTCGCGCCGGACTGGTAAACGTTCCGTGAATCGCCGGTCGTTCCTCAGGGGAATGGCAGGAGTCGCATCCTGCTCGCAACTGACTCGCCTGCAGGCTCTGTCGGCCCAAGCAGGGATGGCTTCTCCAGGCTTTCGATTCGCCGATGTCACCGCGCAGGCCGGAATTCACTTCGAGCACAACAGCGGAGCCTTCGGCGGAAAATTCCTGCCTGAAACTCTCGGCTCCGGCTGCGCGTTCCTGGATTACGATCGCGACGGCTGGCAGGACATTCTGCTGATCAACGGAACCGACTGGCCCGGCCACAAGAAGCGGCGCACCACCCTCCACCTCTATCACAACAACGGCAACGGCACCTTCACCGACGTGACTGCGCGCGCAGGACTCGACGTCGAAATGTACGGCATGGGCGTCGCGGTTGGCGATTACAACAACGACGGATTTCCCGACATTCTCATCACGTGCGTCGGCCAGAACCGGCTCTTCCGCAATACGGGCAAGGGAACGTTCATCGATGTGACGAACGCCAGCGGCCTGGGCAAGCGCGAAGGATTCAGCACGTCCGCACTGTGGTTCGACTACGATCGCGACGGACTGCTCGATCTATTCGTCTGCAACTACGTGAAGTGGTCGCCGGAACACGACGTCTTCTGCAGCCTCGACGGCAAGCACAAGTCCTACTGCACGCCCGAGGCGTATCGCGGAGCGACCTGCTGGCTCTTTCACAATCGCGGTGACGGCACGTTTGAAGACGTCACCGCGGCCAGCGGAATTTTCGATAGCAGTTCGAAGTCGTTGGGAGTGGCATTGTTCGACGACAAACCACGACGGCTGGCCCGATCTGCTCGTAGCCAACGATACGCAGCCCAACAAGCTCTATCGCAACCAGCACAATGGCACGTTCAAGGATGTCAGCGGTGGAGGCCGGAATCGCTTTCAGCAGCGAAGGCAAAGCGCGCGCCGGCATGGGCGTCGATGTCGCAGATTTCGACAACTCCGGCACTCCTGGAGTTGCCATCACAAACTTCGACAACGAAATGATCGGGCTCTACCGTCTCAACGGCAAGAGCTTCGAAGACATCGCACCGCAATCGGGAGTGGGCATCGCCTCCCGCAACAGCCTTGGCTTTGGCTGCGCCTTTCTGGATATCAACCTCGATGGTTGGCTCGACTTCGCCGTTGCTAACGGCCACATCGATGAGACCGTACGCAACATCCGCGGCAACGTGGGTTACGCGCAGCCCCCTCAACTGTTTCTGAACCTTGGCAAGGGAATGTTTCGCGATGTCGCAGCAGAAGCCGGCGGAAGTTTCGATCAGCCGAAAGTTGGCCGTGGACTTGCGTATGGTGACTTCGATCGCGATGGCGATCTCGATCTGCTGCTCACCACCAACAACGGGCCGGCCTACCTCTATCGCAACGACCTGCTCAACGGGAACCGCAGCATTCGCTTTCGGTTGGTGGGAACAAAATCAAATCGCGACGGAATTGGCGCTCTGGTCCGCGTCTATGCCGGCGGACTCACTCAGTCCAGGCTGGTCAAAGGCGGCTCCAGCTACCTGTCACAATCCGAACTTCCCGGTAACTTTTGGCCTGGAAAAGCGCGACCGCATCGATCGCGTGGTGATCGACTGGCCCAGCGGACGGACGGAAGAATATAAGAATCTTGCGGCGGGCCGCTGCTATGAATGCACGGAAGGAAAAGGCATTGTTCCGCAGGATGGATTCTGACCTGAATCAGCGAACTGAATTCGCAATTGCCGGTTTTACAACGTTTCCCGCCGCGGTTAAATCAATATCGACGAAATTGTTGACCCGCAAAAACAGCGTGCTCGGATTTTTCATTCCCCACTTCTCGTAGGGAACCGTGAAGTGCACCGTCGCAGTCCAATGATCTGCGGACATTTCCACTTCCGCAGGAACCGTGATCTCGTGGTCCACGCCGTGAATGCTGAACATCCCGTGAACATTGACGGAAGATTTTCCGGGATTCGCGACCGCGCCTTCAACTCGGTCCGGACGAAAAGCAATCTCGGGATAGCGGCTGCTTTCGAGAATTTCCTTGTGCATCTTGCGATCACGCGCGCCGCTGCCGCTCTCGCCGCTTTGCGCATCGACAACAATCTCGCCCGAAATCTTGCCTGTGGCCGGCTCGAATTCCAGCGATCCGCGCTTCAACCTGAAAAGTTCCCCGCACGGTGTGGAGCACGTCGCCCAGTGTGAATTTGACGGAAGTTTGTGCGGGGTCAAGTTGAAGCGCCTGATCCTGGGCCGCGCTCAGGCCAACACAAGAGATCAGCAGAGTTGCTACTGCCAACACAAATCGTCGCAAGCCAACGTTGTTATTCAATCTGCCGACGCGGTTCATGACTTATGCGGTGAGCAGCCCCCATCCCAAGGTGAGACCATCCACCGCAAGATGCAAGGGAGAGAGTATCCCCACATGTAATCCGAGCAGCCGGCGGAAAACGGCAGGATATTTCTGAAATGTCTGCAGCGTTCGATCCTGCAGACGAGGACGTCCGTCGAGCGTGAGCATCAACCGCGCCATAAGAAGGGGCCGCAGCGCAAGTTTGCGATGTTCCTGCTCGTAACGCCACAACTCCCCCCGGCGAAGGCACTGCGCCAGTACCATCGCCTGGCTGAACGCAAGGCAGAGTCCCTCGCCAGTGATGGCATCCACCGTACCTGAGGCATCGCCGATCAAAGCGACGTTACCGCGGCTCACGCGCTTCAGCCTGCAGGTCGCGGTCAGCGCGCCTCTTTCGTTAGAAGTTGCGCCAGCTCCATTCAGCCGCGCCTTCAGTTCCGGAAACCGCTCCAACGCCTCGGTGAGCCGCAGTTTTGGATTGTGAGAAATCAACGCCACGCAGACTTGATCATCTGCCACCGGCGTGACATAGATTTGTCCCTGCCGGCCCCAATGGAGCTCCATGGAATCGGTCCACGGAGCTACGCTATAGTGCTGTCGAAAGGCGTAGCGGATGTCTCGCTTTCGAACGACTTCAAACCTCGCCCAGCGCCGCACGCGCGAACTGCCGCCGTCTGCTCCGATGATCCAGCGCGCGCTTACTTTTCGGCTTCCGAGGTAAACGCCATCCGCCGCAATGCCGGTCACCGGGGTCTGCCACAAGAAATCGATTCCCAGCGTGGCAGCGTGGTCTGCTATCAAACGATGCAACACGGGCCGCCTTACGCCCATGCCCGACGCTCCATTCGGAAATTTCGCCTCGACCGCGAGAGCGGAACTGACAAAACGAACTCCGCGGAATGGATAGCCGTGCTGAGGTTCCAGACAAATGCCAAGCTCTTGCAGAGCAGCGAGGCCATCGGGCATCAGGCCTTCGCCGCAGGGTTTGTCGATCGGCATCCGTGCGCCATCGGCGACGATCACGCGGAATCCCTGCTGGCGCGCGGCAATCGCCGCCGCCAACCCCGCGGGACCGCCGCCAATTACAAACACATCGGTCGAATTCAACAACTCCCGGACCTCACCACCGTAAAAGTAAAAGTTCGGAACAAAATCCCGGGCCCATCGCCGCCAGCACACCGAGGGTGCCGGGTTCTGGACGCCGGTTTCGCATGACATCTTCGAGCACCACTAAGACCGACGCAGACGAAAGGTTCCCCACTTTTTTCAAGCAATCCCAGGACGCATCCAGTTGGCCGTTGTGCAAATCGAGTGCGGCAGCGGTTGCTTCCAGCACTTTCGGACCTCCGGTGTGCAGCACCCAGCTCTTGATGTCGCCACGCTGGTGCCCGTGATCGCCGAGAAACGAATCCACATCGTGCCCCAGATGCTCGCGGATCAGCACTGGCACCTCTGGAGAAAGCGTGATGCGAAATCCCTTCTCCGTCACTTTCCATCCCATCATCTGTTCCGTGTCAGGATAAAAAATCGATCGGGTCGCAAGAATCTCGGGTCCCGTTGACGGCAGATCGTCTCCGGTCACGATGGCCGCAGCAGAACCGTCGGCGAACAGCCCCGAAGAAATCAGGTTCGCCACCGAGAGATCGTCGCGCTGAATGGTCAGCGAGCAAAGCTCGACCGAAACCAGCGCGGCAGCCTGTGATGGATAGGCGCGCACGTAATCTGCGGCGCGCGCAATGCCTGCGGCACCCGCTACGCATCCCAACCCAAAAATTGGCACGCGCCGGATGTTCACCGGCAAACCCATGCGATTGATCAGCAGGGCGTCGATCGAAGGGCTGGAAATGCCAGTGACCGACGTAAAAAACAATGCACCCAGCGCGCTCGGTTCCAAGCCCGCATGATGCAGCGCGCGGCACAGGGCTTGCTCTCCCAGATCTTGCGCTACTTCAATCCAAACATCGTTGGCTTGACCCCATGTGGCGAGATCGTTGTACTTGTCCGGTTCCATTGCGAGGTGCCGGCCTTCCACGGCGACATTCTTGTGCAATCGCGCCAACATGGCAGGATTTCGAAGCTGGTCGCCCCAAAATTCCTGGAGTTTTTCTAATAAAACCTTTTGTGGGTAGTAATGTTTGGGAAATGCGCTCGCGGCGCTGGCGATTTTCATTTGTTAGGATCCTGTCCCGGCACAGTGCCAGCGCCATCTGTTGCCGGAAATCGAGGCTACAGGCTTAGATGGTGGGCCGGTGTTTGCGGTTGTACCGCAAGCTGGATGCCGTTTTTGCGTATTGTCCCAGTGCGACTGGGCCGAATTTTAACCCGGTAGTTAAATCAAAAGTGTTAAATCAAGAGAGCTTAGGCCGACGCCATCTCGGCGTGCAGCCGATTCTAGCTGCGGAAGGCACGCCGCGCCAGTCCCATCGCTTCCGACCAGAAAGCCCCGGCCGAATGCGCGATTTCCACAACACCTCGAATCGCTCGCACGAATTCGTCGAGTTGCGGATCGGTCACAACCAGGGGCGGTGCGACCTTTAGCACCCGAAAGTTGTTTCCGCAGATTTGCGTCAGAAACCCGCAATCGCGGAACAGGCGCATCACTACGATTTGGCCAAACATCGCGGGATGAATCGCTGCGAATGCCTGATATGGAATACGCAATCGCAAATGGCTGGGCTCTTGAAATTCAATTCCCATCAGCAATCCCTTGCCGCGCACTTCTTTCACCATCTCAAACTCATGCAGCGATTCGGCAAGTCGCGCTTGCAAATACTCACCCGCTTTAATGGAGCGCTGGCCCAGATTTTCACTTTCCAGAACGTCCAGAGTAGCCAGCGCAGCCCGCATGGCCAGGCTGTTCTCGCTGAAGGTAGACGTGTGAACGAACGCCCGCGGCAACGACGAATACACCGAGTGGCACACCGCGTCCGACATCAGCACGGCTCCGCACGGCACCAGACCTCCGCTCATCGCCTTCGCGAGAACGACCATGTCAGGCTCTACTCCGAATTCGTGCGCCGCCAGGAATCGCCCGGTGCGGTACATACCAGTCTGCACTTCGTCGAGCACGAACAGCGTGCCATGCCGGCGGCACAGCGACTCTGCGGTGCGCAGGTAATCTCGATCTGGAACACAGACCCCGGCCTCCGACTGAATGGGCTCCACAATGAACGCTGCGAATTTCTTGCTTTTCAGCGCGCGCTCCAGCTGATCCAGATCCCCAAACGGCACCGCGGCAGTCTCCGGCAGAAGCGGACCGAAACCCTCGCTCCAAAACTTATCGCTCATCAACGACAACGCACCGCAGGTCAGCCCGTGGAACGCATGTTCGGCGCACAAGATCCCCGCGCGCTTCGTATGCGCTCGCGAAAACTTTATGGCAGCTTCCACGCCCTCGCTGCCCGAAGAACAGAAAAATGCCTTCTCCAAACGGCCGCCCGCGCGCGTGCACAGCTTTTCCGCCAGTTCTCCCGCCAGATCGGCGACGTGCGTCTGAATCATGGCCGGACCGCAGCGCTCCAGTTCGCTCTGCAGCGCCCGCACCACTGCTGGATGGTTGTGGCCGACGTTGTGAACGCAGTAACCGGAAAGAAAATCCAGAATGCACCTTCCGTCGTCGGTAAACAGTTCCGCTCCGGTGCAGTGCTCATAACGCACATTCATCTGCAGCAAATCGAGAAGCCGCACCCATTCCCGATTGACTCGTTGCGCATAGCGTTCCGACGCGTGTGCGGCCTGATCGATTTGAACGGTGGTAGCCATTCGCTCCTAATGACGAAAAATCTACGGGGTCACCGCAATCGAAGTCGGCGCGCCCGGCAGGTTGTAGGTGTTTACGGAAGTGAGCGTCCCGCTGCCGGTGTCGAGTTGGAAAGATTGGACCTTCGGCGTCGTCTGGTTGCCGACGAACAGATATTTGCCGCTTGGATCCATCGCCAGCGTGCTAGGCTGTGCGCCTGTGCCAAAGGGCGAGTTGCTTAGCAAATTGAGCGCGCCCGCTGAGGCGCCTTGCCCTCCGATCGAGAAGGCCGCCACGTTGCTCGATCCCTGGTTGGCAACATACATATATTTCCCCGTCTTATCGACCAAAAGCGCGAGCGGCCCGGTGTACTGCACTCCAATCGGCGAATTTGAGAATTGCGTGAGCGACCCATCGGAATTAATCGTGAATTCCGAGATTGAATTGTCCAGCTTGTTTGCGGTGTAGAGAAAGCCTCCGCCAGATGCAATCGTCAGCCCGTACGGGCCGTTTCCGGTAACGAAAGGCGAGCCCGGAACCGGAGTGGGGTTCAGCTGTCCTTGGTTCACGCTGAAAGCCTGGATGGCACCGGGAGATCCGACGCCAGTTACATAAATAAACGCTCCTGACGGCGACACCGCGAGGTTCAGCGGACTGAATCCCATCGAAAATGGAGAACCCGGAACTGGACTAAGCACGCCCGTCTTGGAGTTGATGGAGAATGATGAAATATTGCCTGAACCGGAGTTGCCCACATAGAGGAAGGCGCCCGTGGGGTCGATCGCCAGCACCGTGGGCGCAGTGCCCGCCTGCGTGCGAGGCGTGACTTCATTAATCGCCCCGCCGGGCGAAATCGTAAATAAAGAAACGTCGCCTGGAGAATCCCCGGTATTTGCGGCGTACATGAATTTATTAGACGGATGCACCACTAAGGATTGCACCGCCGACCCCGCCGTGATCGGACTGCCCGCCAGTTGCGTAAGGATGCCGGAGTTGGGGTCTTCGCGGTAAACCACAATCTCATTCAACCCTGGTATAGCCACATACAAATACCTGCCGCTGGTAACCCCACAACTCAAACATATAGCCACGCTCACGCATACAAACAACAGAGCCGCTGCTTTCTTTAGCATCCGTAACTCCTGGTGGAAGTTGAAAACGACAACTGGGAAATCGCTGGCTCCCGGCAACACGGGACGAAATGCATCTCTCTCGAGCGGTAAAACCGGTAACCCCTATCATACGGGACAAGCGACCGTTCGCGCAGCAAGCAGGCTAGTCTGAAAGGTGCGATGCGCGATTTCTCGAGACAGGTTGCACCCGCTTGTCAGTTTAGTCGATTGGGCGTTCAGTGCGCAGGACTAGGACGCGGAGTGCCCGCAGAGGAGGGTTCGGGCCGAGCCTTCTCCTCGTCGCCCCCTCCCAACGCCAATCGGAGCCGGTCCATGTAGACGTAAACCACCGGGGTCGTGAATAGCGTCAGCAACTGGCTCACAATCAGGCCGCCCACGATGGTAATTCCCAGCGGGCGATGCAGTTCGGAACCGGTTCCCGTGGCCAACGCCAGCGGCAACCCGCCCAGCAGCGCTGCCATGGTCGTCATCATGATCGGCCGAAACCGCAGGATGCAGGCTTCGAAAATCGCTTCCACCGGCGGCTTTCCCTGTGTGCGCTCGACCTCCAGGGCCACGTCGATCATCATGATGGCATTCTTCTTCACCAATCCAATTAAGAGAATGATGCCGATCATTCCAATTACGTTGAGTTCGTTATGCGTCAAAAGCAGTGCCAGAAGCGCTCCTACACCCGCCGAAGGGATTGTCGAGAGAATCGTGATGGGGTGAATGTAACTTTCATAAAGCATGCCAAGCACGATGTAGACAGTGAATAGTGCGGTCACAATCAGGATCTTCTGGCTCGACAGAGAATCCTGAAAGGCCGCGGCCGTCCCCTGAAAGCTGGCTGAAATGGTCGAAGGGAAGCCGATGGTGCGTTCCGCCTCTTCAATCGCCAAAGTTGCTTCGCCCAGAGAAACTCCAGGCGCCAGATTGAATGAAATCGTGACCGACGGCACCTGGCCCTGATGATTCACCGCCAGCGGCGTATTCGACGGTTCGTAATGCGTGAACGCAGCCAGGGGAACCGGAGTTCCTGCCGTCGACCGCAGATAAATATTTTGCAGGGCCTCGGGAGTCTGCTGGAACTGCGGCGCAACTTCCATCACCACGTGATACTGATTGAGCGCCCGGTACATCGTCGAAACCTGCCGCTGCCCAAAGGCGTCGTAGAGCGCGTTGTCCAGCGTCTGCGGAGTAATTCCCAGACGGCTAGCCGTGTCGCGATCGATGACCAGCTTCGCCTGCAGCCCTTTATCCTGCTGGTCCGAATTCTGGTCGCGCAATTGCGGCAAAGACTTTAACTTCGTCAACAGCCGCGGCGCCCAGTTGTTCAAGTCGTCCAGGTTCGCGCTCTGCAGCGTGTACTGGTACTGCGCGTTGCCAAATCTCCCGCCGATCGTAAGATCCTGCGCGGATTGCAAAATCAGTGTCGCTCCTGGCACAACCGCCAACTTGCCGCGCATGCGATTGATGACATCGTCCGCAGTCACCAGCGGGCAGCGCTGCCAAAAATGCTGCTTATGGCAAACATTCCGCTCATCGAGCGGCTTCAGCATCATGAAGAATCGCCCCTGATTCTGCGCGGTATTCCCGCCGGCGAATCCAACCACAGAATCGACCGCCGGATCTTTCATCACGATGTCCAGGTAGCGGTGCATCTTGTCGCTCATGGATTGAAACGAAATATCCTGCGCGCCCACTACGCCGCCCACGATGCGTCCCGTATCCTGCTGCGGGAAGAATCCCTTCGGAACCTTGATGTAGAGGAACACGCTGAGACAGGCCACTAGAATCGTAACGATCAGGGTCACCGGCTGATTGGCCAGCACCCATTTAAGCGCCTGCCTGTAGGTAGCCAGCAGAGTATCGAAAACCCATTCGCTGCCGCGATAGAATACGTTGCGCTTTTCATTCTTAGGCGGCCGCAGAAACTTTGCACACATTGTTGGCGTCGTCGTTAGGGAAACGACCAGCGAAACGCCGATGGCGATGCTCAAGGTCACGGCGAATTCGCGGAACAACCGTCCCACGATTCCGCCCATCATCAGCAGCGGAATGAACACGGCTACCAGCGAAGTGCTCATCGACACTACGGTGAAGCCAATTTCAGACGCGCCCTTGAATGCCGCCTGCACCGCGTCCATTCCCTGTTCCACGTAGCGCGTGATGTTTTCCAGCACTACAATGGCGTCATCCACCACGAATCCCGTCGAAATCGCCAGCGCCATCAACGACAGGTTGTCCAGGCTATAGCCCAACAGATACATCCCGCCGAAGGTTCCCACCAGCGAAAGCGGCACGGCGATACTGGGAATAATCGTCGCCCGCACCGTGCGCAGAAACGCGAACACCACCAGTATGACCAGAATGACGGAAATGATCAGCGTCGTCTCAATGTCCTTCACCGAGGCTCGCACTGTGACCGTGCGGTCCATCGCTATCGTGAGGTCGATCGCCGGAGAAATCGAGGACTGCAAGAACGGCATCAGCCCGCGCACCCGGTCTACCGTCTCGATGATGTTTGCGCCCGGCTGCCGGAAGACGATGATCAGCACCGAAGGCTTGCCGTTGGCCAGCCCGATATTGCGCCGGTCAGAGACGGAATCTTCTACGTCCGCCACGTCTCCCAGCCGCACTGGCGCACCGTTGTTGGACGAGACGATCAGCGGGCGGTACTGGTCCGCGGTAAAGAGTTGATCGTTGTCGTCGAAAGTATAGGTTGTAAGGTTATTGGAAACCGAACCCTTGGGCCGGTTCGCGTTCGCAGCGTTCAGCGCGTTCCGGACTGTGTCCAGGCCCACGCCCAGCTTGTTCAGCAGAGTTGGATTTACTTCCGCGCGTACCGCGGGTTGCGCCGCTCCACCCACAAAAACTTGCCCCACGCCGTCCACCTGGGCTAACTTCTGCGCCAGAATCGAATCGGCGGCATCGTACATCTGCGGCACAGTCATCGTGTCCGACGTTAACGCGAGGATTAAGATCGGCGCGTCCGCCGGATTCGCCTTGCGATAACTGGGATTGCTCGGGAGGTTGGCGGGCAACTGGCTGCGCGCCGCATTAATCGAGGCCTGCACGTCGCGTGCGGCCGCATTGATGTCCCGGTCTAGGTCGAATTGCAGCGTGATACTCGTCGTGCCCAACTGGCTCGACGAAGTCATCTGGTTCACGCCGGAGATGCGCCCGAACTGTCGTTCCAGCGGCGTCGCCACCGCTGACGCCATGGTCTGCGGGTCCGCGCCCGGCAAGCCCGCGCCCACTCCGATGACCGGAAAATCCACCCTCGGCAGCGAAGCGACCGGAAGGAAATTGAAGGCGAGAATTCCCGATAACAGCAGCGCTGCCGCCAGCAGTGACGTGCCAATCGGACGCCGTATAAATGGAGCTGAAATACTCATCGTCTAATCCGCCGGCTTAATCCGCCGACATGGGCTCGTGCGGGATCGGATTGCCGATCCGATATCGCGCGAACCTCGCTGCCAGCCGGTCGAACCACAAATAAACCACCGGTGTGGTGTACAAGCGTGAGCAACTGGCTCAGAAGCAATCCGCCCACAATCGTGATGCCCAGCGGCCGCCGCAACTCCGCACCTGTTCCCGATCCCAGCGCCAGCGGCAATCCGCCCAGCAGCGCCGCCATCGTGGTCATCATGATCGGCCGGAAACGCAGCAGGCACGCCTGGTAGATCGCTTCCTCGGGCGGTTTATGTTCTTCGCGTTCCGCTTCCAGCGCGAAGTCGATCATCATGATGGCGTTCTTCTTCACAATGCCGATCAGAAGAATGATGCCGATCAGCGCCACCACCGTTAAATCGTTCCCTGTAACCATCAAGGCCAGAATCGCACCGACGCCCGCGGAAGGCAGCGTGGAAAGAATCGTGATCGGATGAATGTAGCTCTCGTACAAAACGCCCAGCACGATGTAAACCGTGATCACCGCCGCCAGAATCAGATATGGCTCCGACGCCAGCGAATTCTGAAACGCCGCCGCCGTTCCCTGAAATGCCGCGTGAATGCTGGCCGGCAGCTGAATCTCTTTTTCCGCCTGCTGAATCTGCTTGGTCGCGTCTCCCAGCGACGCTCCCGGGGCCAGGTTGAACGAGAGCGTCACCACCGGAAATTGCCCCTGATGGTTGACCGCCAGCGAGGCTGTGGTCGGGTTCATTCGGGTAAACGTCGAAATCGGAACCGGCGCTCCGCTCGTGGCTACTGCCGCTCCGTTGGCGGTGGGCGCGCCGCTGTTCGGCGTCACCGTGCTGGGCCGAATGTAAATATCTCTGCAGGTCCGCCGGACTCTGCGCGAAAGTCGGCAGCACCTCCAGGATCACGTGATATTGATTCAACTGCGTGAAGATGGTCGAAACCTGGCGCTGTCCGAAAGCGTCGTACAAAGTGTTGTCGATTGCCTGCGGGAATATTCCCAACCGCGACGCAGTGTCCCGGTCGATCGTGACATTCGTCTTGAGCCCATTGTTCAGCTGGTCGGTTGCCACGTCGCGCAACGCAGGCAAAGCCTGCAGCTTGGCCACCAGCTTCGGAGTCCACTGCGCCAGTTCTTGCGCGTCCGCATCTTCAATCGAATATTGAAACTGCGTGCGGCTCACGCGGTCTTCCACCGTAAGATCCTGCACCGGCTGCATGTAGAGAGTAATGCCGTCGACCTTCGCCAGTTCCGGCTGCAGCCGCCGAATAATCGCCGAAGCGTCGTCGGAGCGTTCATCTCGCGGCTTCAGATTGATCTGAATCCGGCCTTCGTTCGGCGTGGTGTTCGTGCCATCTACTCCGATGAATGACGACAGGCTATCCACAGCCTTGTCCTGCAGAATGACTTTCGCCAGTTCCTGCTGCCGCTGCGCCATCGCATCGAACGAGATGGAATCGGGCGCCTCCGAAACGCCCAGAATCACGCCCGTATCCTGCACCGGGAAAAATCCCTTCGGCACCACGACATACAGAAACAGCGTGAGCACCAGCGTTCCGAAGGTCACCAGCAGGGTCGCGGTCTGATGCTCGCAGCACCACTTTCACTGTGCGCCCGTAAAAAGCGATGATCCGGTTGTAATACTCTTCCGTGACTTCGTAGAAGCGTCCCTTCTCGCCTTCCTTGCGATGCTTGAGCAGTTTGGCGCTCATCATCGGCGTGAGCGACAGCGACACTCCCGCCGAAACCAGGATGGTCACCGCCAGCGTCACCGCAAACTCGCGGAACAGCCGCCCCACAATGTCGCCCATGAACAGCAGCGGGATTAGCACGGCGATCAGCGAAACGGTCAGCGAAACAATCGTGAATCCGATCTGTTCCGCGCCCTTTAACGCCGCATCCAGCGGCGAGTCTCCCGCTTCCAGATAGCGGTCGATGTTCTCGATCATGACGATGGCGTCGTCCACCACGAATCCGGTGGAAATGGTCAGCGCCATCAGCGTCAGATTGTTTAGGCTGTAGCCCAGCAGGTACATCACGCCGAACGTTCCAATCAGCGAGAGCGGTACCGCGACGCTTGGAATCACGGTCGCGGCAAGATTCCGCAGGAACAGGAAGACCACCATAACGACCAGCGCGATGGCCAGCATCAGCTCAAACTCCACGTCCTTGACGGAGGCGCGGATCGTCGTGGTGCGGTCGGTAAGAATCTGCACTTTCACCGCCGTAGGCAGCGACGCCTGCAGTTGCGGCAGCAGTTTCTTGATCCGGTCCACAACGCTGATGATGTTGGCCCCGGTTGCCGCTGGATGTTGACGATGACCGCCGGCGTCAAATTCATCCACGCCGCGAGCTGGTTATTCTCGGTCCCGTCGATGACGTTGGCCACGTCGCTCAGCCGCACCGGCGCGCCATTGTGATACGCCACGACGATCGGCTTGTACTGCTCGCTGGAAAAAAGCTGATCGTTGGCGCCGATCGTGTAGGACTGACGCGCGCCATCGATCACGCCCTTGGCCTGATCCACGTTCGCCTGCGCCAGCGCCGCCCGCAAATCTTCCAGACTCAGTCCATACGAAGCCAGCGCGGTCGGATTGGCCTGAATTCGTACCGCCGGCTTCTGCCCGCCGCTGATCGAAACCAGCCCTACGCCCGGCAACTGCGAAATCTTCTGCGCCAGCGACGTGTCCGCCAGGTCCTCCACCTTCGACAGCGGCAGAGAATCGGAAGTCAGCGCCAGGGTAAGAATCGGCGCGTCCGCAGGATTGACCTTGTTGTAGATCGGCGGATTCGGCAGATCCGCCGGCAGATACGTCGAGCCCGAGTTGATCGCAGCCTGTACCTGCTGCTCTTCCACGTCGATATTCTGGTCGAGGCCGAACTGCAGCGTGATCACCGAACTGCCAAAGGAACTTGTCGACGTCATCTGGCTCAGCCCGGGCACCTGCCCGAATTGCCGCTCCAGCGGAGACGTGACCGACGACGCCATCACCTCCGGGTCGGCTCCCGGATAAAACGTCACCACCTGAATGGTCGGATAGTCGACCTCGGGCAGCGCCGAGACCGGCAATTGCATGAACGCAACCCAGCCCACCAGAAGCACGCCCACCATCAGCAGCGTGGTCGCGACTGGCCGCAGAATGAATAATCGTGAAGGACTCATGAACCTGCGCTGCCTGAGCTTGTTCCTGCCGCTACCGTCGGGCGACGAGCCGTGCCGGCCACTTTGGCCGGTGCTGCGCGGTTCAATGTGGCTGCCTCTCTGCAGTTTGTCCTGGCCGTCGGTCACGACCGTGTCGCCGGGATTGAGCCCGGCCGTAATCACCGTCGTATCGCCCTGCGTCAGCGAAATCGTTACCGGCTTGTCCTGTACCGTCTTGTCAGGATTCACCGCATAGACGAACGTTCCCTGCGGCCCCCGCAGAATCGCAGCGGTTGGCACCACCGTGCTGTTCTTCCGCGTCTCCAATAGCAGGTTGGCGTTCACAAACTGGTTCGGCCACAGCTCATTATCTTTGTTGTCGAAGACCGCCTTGAGCTTTGCCGTTCCTGTCGTCGGATCAATCTGATTGTCGATCGTCAGCAACTTGCCCGTCGCCAGCTTGGTCTGGTCGTCGCGGCTGAACGCGTCCACCTCCAGCGTTCCTTTCTTCATGTGCTGCGACACCGCCGGCAGCACATCCTCGGTGAGCGTGAAGATCACGGCGATCGGCTGCAACTGGGTCAAAATCAGCATCGGGGTTCGTGTCTGAGGCGTGCACAATGTTCCCGGGATCGACTTGCCGCAATCCCACACGCCCATCGAACGGCGCGGTAATGTGGCAGTAAACGATTTGCAGCTTCGCGGTCTCGATTTGCGCTTGATCGGTGCGGACTGTTCCCTCAAGTTGATCCACCAGGGCCTTCTGCGTGTCGACCTGCTGTTGCGCAATGCTGCCGGAGGGAATCAGCGCCGTATAACGCTGCAAGTTCAACTGGGCGTCGCGCAGCTGCGCCTGGTCACGAAACAACTGCGCCTGCATTTGATCGAGTTGAGCCTGGAAGGGACGCGCGTCAATCTCAATGAGCAGTTCGCCCTTCTTGACGTTCTGCCCCTCTCGGAAGTTTACGTGCATGATCTGCCCGTCGACCCGGCTCTTGATGTTGGCGGTATTGAATGCCGTCACCGAACCCAAGCCTGTCAGGTAAACGGGAACGTCCTGGCGCTGCACCGGCGCGATGGCGACAGAGACGGGATGCGGCCCAGCGGCTTGCGCCTTCTGCTGCTTGGAGTCGGCACTACTGCTACAGCCAACGAGAGATGCGCATACTGCCGCAAGGACGAAAAGCGCGATGGCGGGCGCGGAGCGAAACTCTTCACGCGCGCTCGTTCTATTAGAAAAATCAATCATATTCACAGGTTAGTCCGTCACCGTTCTGTGTCGGCCCAAGCTCGGCAGGAAGCACGAGTATTAGACGTAAGCATTGTAGGCTCGGTTGCGGGAACTCTACCCAGGAAGGCAGGAAATTTTGCCGGGGGCCTCCCTATCTGGGTGGATCAGGTAGGAACCAATGCGAGCAGCTACGCCAAAACCGCACCTATTCAGCATCAACTGCGGCCCTATGAGCGGGTCAAGACTGGGGCGAAAGTTTTACAAATCTTTACTCGCTTTGACCTTTTCTGACTGAAATCAATTCTCACAATAAAATTCGAGAATAGAGATTTGAGTCAGGCTGCGATTCTCTCCGCGTTCTCCGCGCCGTCTCAGCGATCTCAGCGGTTAAAAGCTTTTCGCATCACGACTGGGTCGCGGAAGGATGGCGGCTTCATACGCCACAATTTCCGCTTCATGCTGCAGCGTGAGCCCAATGTCGTCGAGCCCGTTCAGCAGGCAGTGCCGTACAAATTCGTCGATGGAAAACTTCGCGCGGAATCCCTGCTCGTCCCGCACTTCGCACTTCTCAAGGTCAATCGTGACCTGATAGTCATCGATCGTCCTGCGCCCGCTGCATCAGCTGCGCAACTTCTTCTTCACGCAACGGCACGGCAAGAAATCCATTCTTCGTGCTGTTGTTCGCGAAAATATCCGCGAACGAAGACGAGATCACCGCGCGAAATCCGAAGTCCGCCAGCGCCCACACCGCATGCTCCCGCGACGATCCGCAGCCGAAATTCTTTCCCGCAACCAGGATGCTCGCGCCCTCATAACGCGGTTCGTGCAACACGAAATCCGGATTCTTCTTCCCATCCGCCCCAAACCGCCAATCATAAAACAGAAATTGCCCAAACCCGGTCTTCTCGATCCGCTTCAAAAATTGCTTGGGAATAATCTGATCGGTATCGACGTTGACCCGATCCAGCGGCGCCACCCGCCCGCGATGCACAGTAAATGGTTTCATTTCGCACGCTCCTCATTGCTCAGCGAATGATGTTCCCGAGTTGTCGAGTCTTGTGGAAGGGCACGACTTCAGTCGTGCCGTAGAAGCATCAGCTCAGCGACGGCTTTAGCTCGCTCACGCGGAGCCTGGTCACTTCACTGAAACTTCCAATTCCGAATGTCCGTGAAATGTCCCGCAATCGCCGCCGCCGCCGCCATCATCGGACTCACCAGATGCGTCCGTCCCCCGCGCCCCTGCCGTCCTTCAAAATTCCGGTTGCTGGTCGACGCGCAGCGCTCTCCCGGCTGCAAAATATCCGGATTCATTCCCAGGCACATCGAGCATCCCGACTCGCGCCACTCAAATCCCGCATCCTGAAAAATCCTGTGCAGCCCTTCCTGCTCCGCCGCCCGCTTCACCGTCTGCGATCCCGGCACCACCATCGCCCGCACCTTCGAACTCACGTGATGACCCTTCGCCACGCGCGCCGCCGCCCGCAGATCTTCAATCCGCGAATTCGTGCACGATCCAATGAACACGCGATCAATCGCGATATCTTCAATCCGCCGCCCCGGCTCCAGCCCCATGTATTGCAACGCCAGTTCTGCCGCCCGCCGGTCCGAATCTTCCAGTCCTTTCACCTCGGGCACGCGCCCGGTCACCGGCGCCACCATCCCAGGATTCGTTCCCCACGTCACAAACGGACAAAGCTGCGCCCCATCAATCTCCACCACCTTGTCGAATTTCGCGCCGTCATCCGAAGGCAGGCTCCGCCAGTACGCGACCGCTTTCTCCCACTCCGCATCCCGCGGAGCAAATCGCTTTCCCTTCACATACGCGATGGTCGTCTCATCCGGCGCCACCATTCCCGCCCGCGCTCCCGCCTCGATGCTCATGTTGCACAGCGTCATGCGCCCTTCCATCGAGAGCGCCCGCACCGCCGGCCCCGCATATTCGATCACGTGCCCGGTCGCGCCATCCGTCCCGATCTGCCCGATAATTCCCAGCGCCAGATCCTTCGCCGTTACGCCCTCGGCCAACCGCCCGCGCACGTCGATCTTCATCGTCTTCGGCCGCTGCTGCGCCAGGCACTGCGTGGCCAGCACGTGCTCCACCTCCGACGTGCCAATCCCAAACGCCAGCGCCCCAAACGCTCCGTGCGTGCTGGTATGGCTGTCGCCGCACACGATCGTCATCCCCGGCTGCGTCAGCCCCAGCTCCGGACCAATCACGTGCACGATCCCCTGCTCCGGCGAATCCATGTCGAACAGCCGGATGCCGAACTCTTTGCAGTTCGTCTGCAGCGCCGCGATCTGCTTGGCCGCGATCAGATCCGTAATCGGAGTTCCACGCGGCTCGGTAGGAATGTTGTGATCGACGGTCGCCACCGTCCGCGCCGGCTGCCGAACCTTCCGCCCCGCCGCCCGCAATCCATCAAAAGCCTGCGGCGAAGTCACCTCATGCACCAGGTGCAAATCGATGTAAAGAATCGGCGACCGCCCCGCCGGCTGCGCCACCAGGTGCGCATCCCAAATTTTCTCGAACACAGTCCGTTTTGCTGACATAGTTGCCATAATAATAAGTGACCGAACAATCAGTTTATGTGGCGACGGCCGCCCTCGGCTGTCCAGTCGAGCGCAGCTCGACAATTTGCAACAGCCCTCGCGCCCCAACGCCTTACAATCACCTCAATGCAGAAAAAAATATTCTGGATGGTCTTCACGGTGCTCGGCTTGTTAGCCGACTTCGTGCTCCCTTTCTGGTGGGCCCTCGCCGCCACCATCCCTATCCTCTTCCTCTCATGGTGGATCGCCTACCGCAGCGACTGGTTCTAGCGCGGCCGCGTGATCGCTCCCTGCGACGCCGACGATACCAGCGCCGCATACTTCGCGAACACTCCTGTCGGATACCGCGGCTGCCGGCGCCTTCCACTGCGCCATGCGCTTCTGCAATTCATCGTTCGCTGACTTCGACCTCGAGCACGCGCTGGTTCACATCGAAGCGAATCATGTCGCCGTCGCGCACCCCTGCGATCGGACCTCCGAGCGCCGCTTCGGGAGAAACGTGCCCCGCCATCAGCCCGCGAGTCGCGCCGCTGAATCGGCCATCGGTCAGCAGAGCCACCGATCCGCCCAGTCCCTCGCCCACGATCGCCGCCGTCACGCCCAGCATTTCGCGCATTCCCGGACCGCCCTTCGGCCCTTCGTTGCGGATGACCACAACATCTCCCGCTTTAATTTTCTTCGCGGTAACCGCGGCCATCGCATCTTCTTCGGATTCGAACACGCGCGCCGGACCGCGATGCTCCAGCCGTTCATGCCCGCTGATCTTCGCCACGCAACCTTCCGGCGCAAGATTCCCCTTGAGGATCACCAGGCCGCCAGTCGCTTTCAGCGGCTTGTCCAGCGGAACAATCACTTCCTGTCCCGGAGTCTCGACCGCATTCTCCGCTTCCGCGCCGATCGTCCGTCCAGTAACGGTTTTCGCCGATGAATGCAGATACTTCCCATCGAGCAGCCGCTGCGCCAGCAACCGAATGCCGCCCGCGCGATGCATATCGGAAGCCACGAATCGTCCCGAAGGTTTCAAATCGGCGAGCAGCGGAGTACGCGCGCTCACCGTCTGGAAGTCGTCGATCTCCAGTCCCACGCCCGCCTCGCGCGCAATGGCCAGCAGATGCAGAACCGCATTGGTCGACCCGCCGGTCGCCGCCACCGATGCAATCGCATTCTCGAACGCCTCTCGCGTCAGAATGTCGCGCGGCATGAATTCCATTCTGCAGAACATTCATCACGACTTTGCCGCAGGCGAACGAGATCTCATCTTTCTGCGGATCCATCGCCGGTACGCTGTTGAAGCCCATCGGCGAAAGCCCGATCATTTCCATCACCGTCGACATGGTGTTCGCCGTGTATTGCCCGCCGCACGCGCCCGCGCCCGGACACGCCGCATTTTCCAGTTCGCGCAAGTCCTGTGTCGCTCATCTTTCCCGCGACATTCGCGCCGATCGCCTCGTACACGTCCTGAATCGTGACGTCTTTCCCGCGATAGTTGCCCGGCGCAATCGTCCCTCCGTACAGCACCATGCCCGGAAGATTCATGCGCGCCAGCGCCATCGCCGCCGCCGGAATCGTCTTGTCGCAGCCCACCACGCACACCACCGCGTCGAACATCTGCCCGCGGCACACCAGTTCGATCGAGTCGGCAATCAGTTCGCGGCTCACCAGCGACGCCCGCATGCCCTCCGTGCCCATGGTTTCGCCGTCGGAGATGGCGATGGTGTTGAACTCCATCGGCGTGCCGCCGGCCGCGCGAATCCCTTCTTTCACCTTGGCCGACAAGTCGCCGCAGATGAAAGTTGCACGGCATGGTTTCGATCCACGTGTTGGCCACGCCGATCAGCGGCCGGCTCAGATCGGCATCGGTGAATCCAATGGCCTTGAACATGGAGCGCGCGCCCGCGCGGTCGCGCCCTTCGGTGATTCCACGGCTAATGTGCTTGAGATCCATAGTCAGAGATTACAGGACACAGCAGTGCAGATGTGAAACCGGTTCACAGCACTCGTTGCAAACGAAAAACGGGAGCCCGCCATCGCAGCAGGCTCCCCAGTTGCATGACGCTGCCCAAGAGCCTGTCATGCTTGCCACATCCGAAGCTCGAACTTACGCGCGCGCCGCCGCCCGCGCCTCTTCGATCGACCACGCCCGCCGGAGGATGCGGCGACGCCCACGCCGCCGTGTGCGCCGCGCCAGAGCTGACTTTGATGACATCCGCAATCCCGTACCACTCGCGGTAAAGCTGGCCGACCTGCTTCTGATTCACCTCGAGCGCCAGCGTAACCTGGTGATCGTGCTCCGCCGGTTCAGCCTGCACCACCGGCAGATCAAGCGCCCGCCGCGAAGCCGCATTCAGGATGCGCATCAACGTTCCCTGCGTGTTGCGATAGCGAATGTGAAAAGTCTGCATTGTGTTGCTCCGATCAACCCGATTTCAGATTGCAGATTTCAGATTGCTGATTTCACCACGCATCGTTCGTAAATCTGCAATCTACATTCTGCAATCTGCAATTGGTTTTCTTCTTCCAGCAACATCTCCGAAAGCGCCGCTCCCGCCGGAACCATCGGAAAAACATTGGCCTCGGGCGCGCAATCGAATACCAGCAACTCCGGCTCCGGCGAACGCAGGAAGCGGTCGATCTGGTCCCCGGTCTCACTCGACACCGGAAATTCGCGCATCGCGTCTTCGTTCAGACGGAAGCTGTGAATCTTGTAGGCCTTCGCGATCTCCACGAAATCCGGATTGTCGCTCAGGTCGGTCTCGGCGTAGTTGCGCTGGTAAAACAGCTGCTGCCACTGCCGCACCATGCCCAGATATTTGTTGTCGATGATGACCATCTTCACCGGCAGGCCGAGCCGATGCACCGTCGCCAGTTCCTGGATGTTCATCTGAAATCCGCCGTCGCCGGAAACGCAGAGCACGCACGTGTCAGGCTTCGCGAGTTGCACGCCCACCGCGGCCGGCAAAGCGAAGCCCATCGCTCCGAGTCCGCCCGACGTAATGAATCCACGCGGCGACGACGAACGATAACGCTGCGCCGCCCACATCTGGTGCTGGCCCACGTCGGCGAGAACCACGCTGTCCTGCGGCAGGCGGCTGAAGAGTTCGTCGAGAAAACGAATCGTCGGCTGCGCCAGCCCGCGCGGATCAAGCTCTGCGCGTTCCGCGCCGCAAGCCACCGCACGCCAAGGACTGAAAGTCGGGAAGCGAATGCCGCCGCAATTCCGCTTGAAACGCCGGAATCGTATCCGCCAGATTTCCGATCACCGGCAATTCGCAGGGACGCACGCGATCCAGTTGCGCCGGATCAATTTCAAAGTGAACGATCTTGGCATGCGGCGCAAACCGCGTCGGATCGCCGGTCACGCGGTCATCCAGCCGCGCTCCGAACACCAGCAGCAGATCGGTCTCGTGCAGCGCCGTGTTCGCCGCGCGCGTTCCGTGCATGCCCACCATGCCCAGGTAATACGGTGCCTGCGGCGGAACCGCGCCCAACCCGTGCACCGTCGCAAATGTGGGAACGTTCAGCTCGTCGAGCAACTGCCGCAACTCCGGGATCGCTCCCGACAATTTCGCGCCCGCGCCCACCAGCGCAACCGGCTTCGAAGACTGCCGCAGCAACGCGACGATCGTGTCGGTGAATCCGCCCTCCGCTTTCGCGTCGGCAGGCCGCGCATGCGGCGTGAATTTCACCGGCCCGGAAAATTCCTTCTTCGCCTTCAGCAAATCGGTCGGAATATCGATCACCACCGGCCCCGGACGCCCGCTGCGCGCCCAGTGGAATCCTTCTGCGATCGCTTCGGGAATCTCGTCGATCGTGCGAACCAGCCGGCTCCACTTCGTCAGCGATAGCGTGACGCCAAAAACGTCGGTTTCCTGAAACGCATCGGTGCCGATCAGCGCGCTGCGCACCTGGCCGGTGATGCAGACCAGCGGAACCGAATCCATCTTCGCGTCGGCGATGCCCGTGACCAGATTCGTCGCGCCCGGCCCGCTCGTCGCCATGGCGACGCCAACTTCTCCCGTCACCCGCGCGTAGCCTTCCGCCGCAAATACCGCGCCTTGCTCGTGCCGCGTGAGAATGTGCCGCACCCCGCTGCCCTCGAGCGCGTCGTACAGCGGCATGATCGCGCCGCCGGGATAGCCAAATACCAGGTCCACCCCTTCGGCGCGCAGGCACTGCAGAACGATGTCCGCTCCTTTAAGCATTCACCACCTGTTTGGTCGAATCCTTGGGTGCCTCAGCCGGTTTCTTGCCATCCTTCGGCAGCCAGCTCATCATGCCGCGCAGTTGCGCGCCCACAATCTCGATGGGATGCTGCTTCTCTTTCTCGCGCAGCTGCATTGAAGTTCTGGCCGCCGGTCTTGTTCTCCGCAATCCACTCCCGCGCGAACTCGCCGCTCTGAATGTCGGCCAGCGTCTTCTTCATCGCCGCCCGCGTGGCATCGCCCACGACCTGCTCGCCGCGGGTCAGATCGCCATACTCCGCGGTATTCGAAATCGAATAGCGCATCCGCGCCAGGCCGCCTTCGTAAATCAGGTCGACGATCAGCTTCACTTCGTGCAGGCACTCGAAGTAAGCAATCTCCGGCGCGTAGCCGGCCTCGACCAGCGTCTCGAATCCCTTCTTGATCAGCGACGTCAGCCCGCCGCAGAGCACCGCCTGCTCGCCGAACAAATCACTCTCGGTTTCTTCTTTGAACGTGGTCTGCAGAACGCCCGCACGCGTCGACCCAATGCCGTGCGCATACGCCAGAGCCAACTCGTGCGCGTGACCGCTGGCATCCTGCTGGATCGCGATCAGCGACGGCACGCCACGCCCTTCGCTATAGACCCGCCGCACCAGGTGGCCAGGACTCTTCGGCGCAATCATCACCACATCAACATCCGTGGGCGGAACGATCGTCTTGAAATGAATGCTGAAACCATGCGACACGCCAAGGACTTTTCCGGGATGCAGATACGGCTGAATGCGCTTCTCGTAGAGCTCGCCCTGGGTCTCATCGGGCGTGAGCATGTGGATCCAGTCGGCGCGCTTGGCCGCCTCGTCGGGAGCCACCACCACCATGCCGTCGGCTCGCGCCTGCTGCGCGCTCGGCCGGTTCGGGATCGAGGCCGACAATGACCTTGTATCCGCTGTCGCGCAGATTCTGCGCCTGCGCATGTCCCTGGCTGCCATAGCCCAGGATGGCGATCGTCTTGCCCTTCAACGCCTCGGGCTTGGCATCCCGCTCATAGAAAATTTTGACCACGCGCGTGCTCCTCTCCAACGAAAAACCGACCGGTCGGTCGGTATTTCTAAATGCTACCTTTTGCCGTCGATGGCTGTCAAGCGTGAAGTCTGATGCCGCGCACGTTGGCATTCCGCCGCGCAACTGTTTACCATGGCACGCGATGCCACGCGAAGCTCCGGTTGATTCCCGGCAGGAAATCTTGCGCACCGCCGCTCGCCTGTTTCAGCAGCGCGGATACGACGCCACTTCCATGAACGACGTCGCCGCCGCCCTCAAACTCAGCAAGGGTGGCCTCTACCATCACTTCCAGAGCAAGGACGAAATCCTGTTCGAGATCATGAACCATGCCATGGAGATCACCCAGGAACTGGTCATCGGTCCCGTGCGCCGCATCGTGGGACCCGAGGAGCGCCTGCGCGCGCTGATCCGGCTGCACATTGAAGTCGTTCTCAGCCCGCGCGACCGCGAAATCACTGTCATGCTGCACGAGAATCATCCGCTCCCGCCCACGCTGCGCAAACGTATCAATACTCGAAAGAAGGAATACATACACTTCGTCGAGAGCCTGATCACCGACGTGCAGGCCAGCGCTCAACGCGGACGTCATACAAAATGCGCCGTCAGCCCGCGCGCCGCTGCCTTCGCCCTGCTGGGCATGATCAATTGGATTTACCAGTGGTATAAGCCCGAGGGCGACCTGCAGGCGCAAAACCTCATCCCGCAATTTACCGATCTCATCTTCGGAGGCATCTTCGCGTGAAAGCGCTCTTCGCTTTCGTTCCCGAAATCCAGCGGCAAGGAATCAGCCGGGATAAACCGTACCGTGAGTTCCTGCGCGTGCCTTCCATGAGCGCGGGAGTGTATGTTCTGCCCGCCGGTGCGACTGACTTGCAGAAGCCGCATAGCGAAGATGAGATCTACTACGTGATCCGGGGAAGGGCGCGTTTTAAGGCCGCGGAAGAGGACCACGAAATTTCCGGAGGCAGCGTTCTTTTCGTCGCCGCCGAAGTAGAACACCATTTCTACGACATCACAGAAGAACTGGCCGTGCTGGTCTTCTTCGCACCCGCGGAGAGCTAGGCTGCCTACTTGTGCGGCGGAATCCAATACACTTCTTCCTTCACCGCTCCTTTATCCGTAAATCCGCGCCGCTTCAGAATCGCCTTGCTGTGCTCGATCATCTCCGGATGCCCGCATAAATAGGCCACGGTATTGCTCGCATCCAGTTCCCAATGGTCGGCATATTTGCGCAGAATGTCGTCCGCGCGTCCGATTTCCCCCGGCCAGTCCTCATGATCCCAGGGACGGCTCACCGTCGGCACATATTTGAACCAGGGCAACTCTTTGTCGAAGTGATTCAATTCGTCGAGATATCCAAATTCCCAAGGCCGGCTCGCTCCATTCAGCAAATAAAGCTTGTGCGTGCCGTCGAAGCGGCCCTCTTTCCATTCCTTGGACAGCGTCCGCACGTAGCTCACAAACGGCGCGACTCCGGTCACCGTTGAAATCAGCAGATGATTCGTTCGTCCACTCTGCGTATCGAGCGCGAATTTTCCTTTCGGAATCTTCCGCATCAGCAACTGGTCGCCGGGCTGCAATTTGTGCAGCAGTGGCGTGAGCGCGCCCTCGGGCACGAGTTCGAAGAAAAACTCAACCTCATCCTCGGCGGGCGACGACGCGATCGAATACGGCCGCTCCACGCGCTTTCCGTTCGCCTCAACCCCCAGGGTTGCGTACTGCCCCGGCACAAAATTAAACTCTCCGCCGCTGCGAATGCGGAACATCCACAAGTCGGGAGAAAAATCGACGCGCTTGGTGACCTGCGCATGAAAAAACTTCTCGTCAGAAATCGTCATCTCACCTGGCCATCAGCGTTTCAAATTAGTTTAAAAAATCCGCCCCGCTCCCAGATCGTCGGAGTCCATAACCATTGAATTCAGCGGGAGTACAACCGTTTTACCAGACGCGTATCGCGTTCTAATGTGGAGACAGCCGCACTCGGCTGACCACCGGTCCAACCGAACGGTCGTACGGTGTCCGGAGTTGAAATATCCTAACTGGAATTCCCGACTTTGGGAAGTTTCTTCTTGCCACCGCAAAAAGTTCGCTTGGAAGAAATTCGAAAGCCCCGCTCGCTATCCACGGAGCAGGGCTCTCCATTAAAAAACGCTTTCTTACTTCCCCACCACCAGCACAACGAAGCTGTCCGGAACCATCGGCGGCCGAGGACGCGGATTATCCGCCGTCGCCGCCGGCCGCTCTCCGAACTGCGCCGTCACCACGAATACATTGTGAGTCTTCTCGTCGAGCGCCAGCGTGCGCGCTCCGTTCTGCGTGGTCACATTTTCAGCCACGCTGAATTTATCTTTCGATTCCTCTTTTACCACCGTCAGCACGCCGTCATGACCACACGAAGCAAACGCTAGCCTGGTCTCGGGATCGAATGTAGTCGCGTCCACGCCTTCTCCAATGGCCGGCGTGGCCAGTACCTTGCCGCTATCCGCATCCACCACCGCCATCATCTTGTTATCGCAGCCCACGAACAGCCGCCGGTTCTTGCGATCAATGGACAACCCGCTGGGCTCGGTGCAGGGCGCGAGCGGCCATTTTGCCTTTACTTCCAGCTTGCTCGGATCGATCGCCGTCAACTCGCTCTTGTCTTCGATGTTGACGAAGATCATCCCCTTCGCATCGCTGGCCGCAAACTCCGGCTTGCCGTCCAGTTTGATGGTTCCGAGAACGGTTCCATTCGTCGCGTCGATGGCCGTCGAATCCTGGCTGCGCCCGTTAAACGTGAAGACGCGCTTGGTCGCGGGATCGTAAAGAATCGCGTCGGGATTCTCTCCAACTTTCACTTTGCTGCTCGTCGCCAGCGTTTTCAGGTCAAAAATACTAACCGTGCCTTCGCGCCCGTTGCTGGTAAATCCGCGACCCAGTTCCGGCGCCAGCGCAATGCCATGAACTCCCGGCGTGTCCGCGATGTCACCTACGCTCTTGCCGGAGTCCGCGTCGATTACCATCACGTGGGTGCCGCGGGAAATGTAGACGCGACGCGCCTCAGCGTCCGCGGTCAGATAGTCCCAGCCTCCCTCGCCGCCCAGTTTGTATGTCTTGATAACGTGGTATCCCGGACCAGCGGCGGCCAGCGCCACCGCCGCCAGGGACACACTGATCACCGAAACCAACCACTTCGATTTTGTCAGCATCCACTCCTCCTCGTAAGTTTTAAGTCTATGGAATCACGAATGTCACGGACCGAGGCCCCTTCCCAGGTTCGTGAACCCGTGTTTGTGCATCGAATCTTTAGGATTCAAACCGAAGTAACTTTACCGCATTTCGGCCCTGATCCTAGACTTCATTATATGGATGTATCGCAGTCACGCTTTTCTAGCCAGGGCGCGCCGCCTAATTCTGCCGCGGTGGCTGACCCTCGTCTGCAACCAACTCCCGACTACGGCACTCTCGGGCCGGGTTCCGACATCAAGGCAAACCTGCCAGGATCAACCCCCGGTTCCGTCCGGCCGTCCCCGAACCCGAAACGATTCGCCCCAATTTTTGCCGCAGCCATTGGTATGCTTGCGGCCCTCGTCGCGGGCAACATCGGCCACGCGCAGGGAGCCTTCTCAAAATTACAGAATCTGTTTTCCGAGCAGGAGGCTGCGCCCGCTTCCGCCAAGGATGTTCGTCAGCTCGACCGAATGAAGCCGCAAAAGCAGGCTGAAGCTTTATTGGAACTTGCGGTAGGTAACAGCGACGGCGCTGTCGACCAGATTTCTTCGCGTGTCGATCGCTGGCGTGGAAAAGTGCAGTGGAACTCGCAGATCGCCAACCTCACCACCGCAGCTCTCAACTCCAACGACATGCGCGTCCGCCAGTCCGGCGTCGAAGTTGAACTTGCCGCCTACGGTCTCGCCAAGAATACTGCCAGCCTCGACTATCTGCTTCGCTCCGCGGAATCTCCCAGTCACGCGCGCAAGATTTGGGCACTTTGGTCGCTCGGTTTGATGGGAAACCGCGGCGTCGAAACCGACCGGGTAGTTCAGGCATTGACTGGTCATCTCAAAGATTCCGACGAAGACTCGCGCCGCTGGGCCGTTGAGGCCCTCGCGCTCTCCGGAGCCCCCGGAACCGTCGAGCCCCTATTGCAGACCATGCATGATGATCCTTCCGCGACCGTTCGCGAGCGGGCTGCATGCGGTATCGCCGAGTCTGGCTTGTATACGCCGGAGCAGCGTATGAGCGCGGTTCCGCAGCTGATAGCAGACACCGACGATCCGTCGCTCGATGCTCAGACTCACGCCTGGGCCGCCCAAGCCCTTTCCGACATCACCCACCAGCATTTCGGTAACGACTCCCAGGCCTGGCGCAACTGGTACAACTCCAGCAAGGTTAATTAAATTTTCGAGAAGCGATCCTTCAGGAACTTTGCGATAAGAGCGTCTCGAAGCAAGTTCATACGCAACAAGAAAAAGGCGGCCCGCAGGCCGCCTTCCCCATATCCCACAAAATCCGCCGCTCGTTCTACGCTCGCGGCAGCGGGCCGTGCTGGAAGTGATACTGCAAAATGCGCGCAGCCAGGGCCGGGAGATACGGTTTCCCCGCTGGGCTCCACGGTGCGCACGATTTCTCCGCGGCACACCACCTCCGTGGAGGAAAGCCCGGCAATTTCCTGCGGCAGCACCAGATTAATTTCCAGTTGCACCGCGGGCTGCAGGACTTCATCTGCTTCAAAGAGCATGCCCGACCGGCTGATGTTTTCGGTTGTGCCTACGTGCCATTCCCTCTCGCCGAGACGGCGATAGCGGAGTGGCAATTGAATATAGAACCGTTGCGCGCGCATGGGAGGAGCCTCCTTCGCGCGTGCGGCGTGAAGTGTTGCGGCAGACTGCGTCGACATATCGACCTCCGGGGGAGTTGGAGTTGCATCCAGCACTTCGCGCACCTTGGTCTTCAGGTCGCGAAGGGTAAAAGGCTTCTGAAGCAGGCGCACGCCCGCGTCCAGCATGCCATTGTGTCCGATCACGTTCTCGGTATAACCGGACATGTAGAGAACTTTCACGTTAGGGCGAATTTCGCAGATGCGTTGTGCTAACTCGCGGCCGTTCATGCCGGGCATGATCACGTCGGTGAGCAGCAGGTGGATCACTTTCTCGTGCGCCACGGCGATCTGCATGGCAACCGCGCCGTCGGCGGCCTCGATCACCTTGTATCCCTGCTTTTCCAGATACTGGCGCGCCAGATAGCGCAGGTTGGCTTCGTCCTCAACCAGCAGGATAGTCTCGGTTCCCGGCTCGACCTTTCGATATTCCACGGGCGCGGTAACGTGCGCTGCCTGACCGGTGGAGGCGACGCGCGGCAGGTAAATCTTGAATGTAGTTCCCCGGCCGACTTCGCTGTAAACCCAGATGTATCCGCCACTCTGTTTGACGATGCCGTAAACCGTCGACAGGCCGAGTCCCGTTCCTTTCGTTCCTTTAGTGGTGAAGAATGGTTCGAAGATGTGCGACTGCGTTTCGTTGTCCATGCCTTCGCCGGTATCGCTGATAGCGACCATGACGTAGTCGCCAGAGGGAAGCGGCGCATGCACGCGCGCGTAATCGTCGTCGAGCGTGAAGTTCGACGTCGCGATGGTGAGCTTGCCGCCCGACGCCATGGCGTCACGGGCGTTCACCGCGAGATTCATGATGACCTGGTCGATTTGCCCCGCATCGGCGCGCACAGACCACAGATTCGGCCCCGGAACCATGACCAGGTCGATGTCCTCGCCAATCATGCGAGTCAGCATCTTGATGTTTTCCGTCACCACGTCGTTCAGATTGACAATCCTCGGCGCCAGCATCTGCTTGCGACTGAACGCCAGGAGTTGACGCGTTAACGACGAGGCGCGGTCCGCGGCGCCCGCGATTTCCTGCGCCGGGCCGCGCAGGTGGGGCTCGGCCCCAAGGCGTTCCAGAAGAAACTCGGAGTAGCCGGAAATCACCATCAAGAGATTATTGAAATCGTGGGCTATGCCGCCTGCCAAGCGGCCGATGGCTTCCATCTTCTGCGACTGGCGCAACTGCTGCTCGAGGATCCGGCGCTCGGTGACATCCTCCGCAAACAGTTCGAATACGACGCTGCCGTCGGGGTCATTGATGACCGAGCGCCCCGAGATTCGAACTACGGTGGTCGCGCCGTCTTTGCGTTTCCATTCCGCCGTCAAACCCTTGAAGGGTTCGGTCGATCGCAGGAAATCTGCCAATGCGAACCACTGATCGTTCTCCGCATAGAGCCCAAAAATATGCTGCCCAATCAGTTCATTGGTGGAAGCGAGACCCAGCGCTTGCAGAAAGGCAGGATTGGCGTCGAGAATCTTTCCGGTCGAATCGCAACGGCATATTCCATACGGAGCGTTCGTTACCAGCGAACGGAAATTCGCCTCGGAGCGGCGCAGGCTCTCTTGCGACGCCCGCAAGGCCGCGTTCAGCCAACAGATCAGCATGGCCACGAAAAAGAAAAGCGAGAGCCGCACGATTGCGGTCCGCGATTCAACCTGGCTATGGACGCCGGTCAGCGTAAAGTAAGCGCTCACCGTCAGGGCAAAGGCAGTGGCGACCATTCCGGGTTTCCAGCCCCCGTACCAGGCGCTGACCATCACGGCGACGCCAAATAGAGCAAGGCGGCTTTCGGACACGTCGGCGAGCAGCACCGTGGGGATTAAAGCCAGGGCCGTACTAAGCACGGCGACCCCATACCGAAGTATGGGCGCACGCGCGGCGGGAATGCGAAGTAGGGGGAGGGATACTCGCATGGCCTAATCCTAGTTCCATTACGGGAAACTGGATAGTTACAGGAGTTCATTTCGGCTTTACCGCAAAGACACAGGGAGAATCCGCCCGTTAGTCCCAGCTAAAGTTGGCCGGTTGGACGATGGCAGTACGATTCAGCTTGCATCTCGCGACGGGAATTTGGACACTAGGCGATCTACCGGGCTTTAAGACCTATTCATGAATATCGGCCTTTTCGGCGGAACCTTCGATCCGGTGCACCGCGGCCACTTGGCGCTGGCGCGCGTAGCGCTAGCGCAATACAAGCTGAATCGTATCTATTTCGTGCCGGCGAATATTCCTCCTCACAAGCAACAGCAGCCGCTTACCCCGTTCCTCCACCGCTTCGCCATGCTGGCATTGGCGACGGCGGACGAGAAGGCCTTCATACCGTCGTTGCTGGAGGCTGCGGAAGAGGCCTTTCCAAATCGAAAAGGCCGGCAGGACAAGCCTAACTATTCGATCGATACGATTCGCAGACTGAAGCAAGCTTTCAAGCCCAGCGACAAACTTTTCTTCGTCATCGGCATGGATGCTTTTGCCGACATCGCCAAATGGCACCAGGCCGAGGCCCTGTTTCGCGAGTGCGAGTTCGTCGTGGCAAGCCGGCCGGGATATTCGCTGGCCGACGTAGCCAATGCCTTGCCAGAAAGCCTGCGTCCGCGCCCGGAGGCAACCAAACCCTTCCACAAGCACGCTCTAACCGGCGATCTGGTGCTGAAGGGCGCGACCATTCACTTGCTGGGAGATCTGCATCAGCCAGCCTCGGCGACAGCAATCCGGCAGGCCGCTGCGGCCGGCAAGTCGCTGGGGCGGTTCGTCGATGCACCTGTCGCCGAGTACATCCGAAAGTTGGGGCTGTATAAATAGCTGCCGCGAACCGGTTTTGCGGTTTCAAGATTTCCTCAATCTTTAGGCTGCCAGTTATCATGGGTAAACGGTTGCGTGGCTTGTAGCGACTTGACGACAAGGTGCGCGACGGACATTTCGAACAAATCAGGTTGGCGTCCAAACGCCGAGGAAGCAGGCAAACATGGCTCAGAATCACTACACCACCAAGACGAAGCGTCGACAGAAAAACAAGAAGCGTAAGGACTCGGCCCCGGCTACTATGGCCAAGCTGCGCGAGTTAGCGGCTGCGGACGCTAAGCGGGCGGCCAAGTAATTAAGTCCGTACCAGATTCTTCGTTTCGCCCGAAGAACGGCTCTTTTAGGGATGACACCGCGGGATTAGAGCCGTCGGGAGTCGGTTACAATTAAGAGCGATCGACGTCACGAAAGCAACCATCGACTACTGAATTCCGCATGAAGAAGAACGCACTGAAACAGCAAATCGCCGCCGCCATCCAAGCTTGCCTCGAGAAAAAGGCGGAAGAACTCAGCATCCTCGAAATGGAAAAAGGGTCGGGAGCATTCACCGACTACTTCGTTCTGTGCAGCGGAACCAATCCGCGGCAGGTGCAAGCCATCGCCGATGAAGTCGAACTGCGCCTGAAGTCGGCGGACTTGCGGCCCGCGCACGTCGAGGGTTACAAGCAGGCGGAGTGGGTGCTCATCGACTACGTCGATTTTGTGGTGCACGTGTTCTCCGAAAAGGCGCGCAAGTTCTACGATCTGGAGCGCCTCTGGAAGTCGGCGAAGCGCCTGGAGCCTGCCGATTTGAAAATAATTCCCCGCAAGCGGAAATTGGAGCCCAAACTCTCCGCCCCGAAAAAGAAAAAAATGAAGATCAGGAAAGCCTCGTAATTCTTCGCTGATTTCTCAAGCATCCCATGACCTCGCAGCCAGACTCCAGGCCCGATTGGGGCACGCAGTATCGACTGATTGCGTCGGAGCGCTGGAAGGCTAAATCGGCGGCCATGGGCCAGCCCGTCACCGATGCGCTCGTCGAATACGCGCAGCCGGCGCCGGGAATGAACGTGCTCGACCTAGCCAGCGGTACCGGCGAACCCGCCATCAGTCTGGCCGCGCGCGTGGGTGCGGACGGGCATGTCACCGCCCTCGATCTCAGCGCTGACTTACTCGAGATCGCCGCCCAGCGTGCGCGCGGTAGAGGGTTTACCAACTTCAAAACGCTGCAGGCCGACGCGCAAAGCCTGCCCTTTCCCGACGAAACTTTTGACCTTGCAACCTCGCGCTTCGGTGTAATGTTCTTCCCCGATCCGATGCTGGCCTTGCGCGACTTGCACCGCGTCCTGCGTCCGGGCGCACGCGCCTGCTTTCTTGTCTGGGGACCGTTCGAGCAACCGTATTGGCAAAGCATGATGGGCGTCGTCCATCGGCATATCGGAGGACCGCTGCTCCCTCCGGGCGGCCCCGATCCTTTCAAGTTTTCCGCCCCAGGCAGCCTGTCGGAAGTTTTGCGCAAGGCTGGCTTCAGCGCAATCGAGGAAGAAACTAAAACTCTCCCCTGGGCCTGGCCCGGATCCGTCGAAGAAGTTTGGGAGCAGGTTCAGGCCGTCGCCATGCCCTTTCGTCCCCTGCTGGAGCGTGTTCCCGAAGGCAAGTGGCCGGAAATCCATGCCGAAGTGCATGCCGCCGTGCGGCGCTATTGGGACGGCGAAAAAATAGCCTTTGGCGTCTCCGTCGTGCTCGCCTCAGGAAGGAAGTAAGAGGGCTCGCCGGTGAAGATCAAGGTCGCATGGATCGGCAAGACGAAAGAACCCGCGATCGCGGCTCTCACCCAAGAATATCTCAAAAGAATTTCGCGTTATGCGCCCACCGAAGGCGTCCCGCTGCGCGATGAAGCCGCCTTGCTCGATTTGTGCGGCCGCAGGAGCGGAAACACTGGGGCGAAATCCACGCTGGTCCTGATGGACTCCCGCGGCAAAGAACTTTCTTCCGAGCAGTTCGCCAAATTTCTGGGTGACTATCAGGATCGCAACCCGATGCCGATAATTTTCGCCATCGGCCCCGCCGACGGTTTCAGCGAAGCCACCCGAGCCGCAGCCCAGCACACGCTCTCACTGGGAAAGATGACGCTGGCGCACGAGTTGGCGCGAGTTGTGCTCCTCGAACAAATTTACCGCGCCTTCACCATCCTGAAAGGCCATCCGTATCATTCCGGCCATTGAGATTCCACGCGAAACCCTTGCGCCGGAGGCGCGCCCGAAAATAGCCCGGCGCTTCCAGCGCCGGGTAGCATCCCCTACATCGGAACCGCGTGAGAATTCGTAAAACGTCTTCCAGCCGCCCCAGACAAACGGTGCTTCCTCAGTGTTGATCGTTAGTGTTGATAGTTCAGCGAATCGATAGGCTCGACGAATAACCTATCCGCTCGGCCACCGCAATGTTCCTGCAGGAACGCAACGTGCTGACGACAACGGGTATACGATTGTGTCATGACAGCTAAGCCCAAGAAAGCAAAGCGGCGAAAGGCGCGGTCGCGACCGGGGAAAGTGATCGAACTGCAAGCGTCGGTAGAGGACGACGTGTTGTTTCTGGCGGAGGAGGAGAGGGGTGCAGAGGCGCGCTGGAACCGTCCACGCAAGCGGAGGATTTCGTTGCGCGTGGATATCGAGGTGATCGACTGGTTCAAGTCCAAAGGTCCGGGCTACCAGACGCGAATCAACCGAATATTGAGAAGAGTGATGATGGAGGGTAAGAAGCGGACGGGAGAGAAGTAGGGGTCAGGCGGCGTTCGCTGTTTAGCCTTCATGCGGGTATCATGGCGCAAATCCATGAAGAACATAGATTAGAAAATGTGAAGACCCACCTACTCCCTGTTCTCGGCGACTTCCGTCAAAGCACGTTCCCGGAACTTCTCCACTTCCTCCGCCATCGCGTACTTCAACTTTTCAATCCCCTCGCCGGTCACGGCCGAGATCTCGTAGAGCTTCAGCTTGTGCTTCTTGCAATACTTTTTAAGCGCCGCGAGTTTGTCCTTGTTGACGACATCGATCTTCGACGCCGCCATGATCATCGGCTTGTCTTCGAGATGCGCGCCGAAGCTGCCAAGTTCGCCCATGATCACCTCGACGTCCTTGGTCACATCGGGCCGCCCGCTCGAGTCGGACACGTCGACCAGATGCACCAGCAGCCGCGTGCGCTCAATGTGCCGCAGGAACTGCGTGCCCAGTCCGGCGCCCGTGTGCGCGCCCTCGATCAGGCCGGGAATGTCCGCGACCACGAAGCTGACTTCGTTCTTCGCGTCGCCGACAACGACCACTCCCAGGTTCGGTTCCAGCGTGGTGAACGGATAGTCGGCGATCTTCGGCCGCGCCGCCGAGATGCGCGAGATCAGCGTCGACTTGCCCACATTCGGATATCCCACCAGCCCCACGTCGGCCAGCAGCTTCAGTTCGAGCCGGTAAGTGTGTTCCTCGCCGGGACGTCCCGCCTCATGCTCGCGCGGCGCCTGGTGAACCGAAGTAGCGAACCGCGCATTGCCGCGTCCACCGCGCCCGCCGCGCGCAATGGCGAATTTCTGATCGGCCTCGGTGAATTCGAAAATTTTGTCGCCGGTCTCGTCGTCGTAGACGATCGTTCCAACAGGAACTTTCAGGACAATGCCGACGCCATCGCGCCCGGTCTTGTTCGAGCCCTCGCCGTGACGTCCGCGCTCGGCCTTGTGTTCAGGATTGAATCGGAAATGCACCAGCGTGTTGTGGCGCTCGCTGGACTTCCATGACGATGTCGCCGCCCTTGCCGCCGTCGCCGCCGGACGGTCCGCCGCGCGGAACGAACTTCTCCCGCCGGAAGGCCATGCAGCCATTGCCGCCGTCGCCGGCCTTGACCCGAATTTTTGCCTCATCAATGAACATGGAACTGTCGTTGGTCGCTGGTCGTTTTTCGTCGTTGGTCGTTGGTCGTTGGTCGTTGGTTCTTCGTCGTTGGTCCTTCGTCCTTCTTTGTTGTCATCCCGAACGAAGCGAGGGACCTTGCTTCTGGCGTGCGGCGCGGAGTTCGCCACCGCAGGCAAACACCCGGCTCCCTCGCTCCGCTCGGGATGACACCCTCGGTCCAAAAGGATCCGCTCGGGATGACACCCTCGGCCAAAAAGAAAAGCCTCGACCCGAAGGCGAGGCTGCGTGGCAGAAGCTCCGTGGCGCGGGCGCCCCCGCCCGCGAATGCTGTCGACCTTAACCGCCTACTCGATCTCCATCGGTTCGACCATCACGAACTTGCCCATCGAGCCCTTGTTCAGGAACTTGATGCGACCACTAATCTTGGCGAAGAGCGTATCGTCTTTGCCGCGGCCCACATTGAGTCCCGGCTTTACGCGCGTGCCCCGCTGCCGAACGATGATGGTGCCGCCGGGCACGACCTGCCCGCCGAATGCCTTAAAGCCAAGCCGCTGCGCGTTCGAGTCGCGGCCGTTTCGTGAAGTGCCTTGCCCTTTTTTATGTGCCATATGTCAACTCTCAGTTCAGACCACGTAGGTGTGTGGACGCACGCATTCGTCCGTCCAGGTTTTACTTCTTCTTGGAATGCGATTTCTTCGCAGCCTTCTTCGGCGCAGCCTTCTTCTTGGCATGCTTTTTGGCCTTCGGGTGACCGGCATGCGTGGCGTGCTCCTCGTGCTCTTCAGCGTCGTGGCCCTCGTGCGCCTTCACCTTCTTCGGCTTCGGTTCTTTCTTGGGCAGTTCCGGAGCCTTGAAGCTCTGCCCGTCGAAGGCGATCTCCGAGATGCGCACCGCCGTATAGGCCTGCCGGTGCCCGCGCAGCTTCTTGTATTGCTTCTTGCGCTTGTAATGGAAGACCAGGATTTTCGCGCCGCGGCCTTCTTCGACTACTTCGCCGACCACGCGCGCGTCGGACTGCAGGCCGACTTTGCCTTCTTCGCCCGAAACCGCGACGACCGGAAACTCCACCTTACCGTCGGTACCGGTGCCGAATTTCTCTACTCGAATTACGTCTCCGGGCGCCACCCGGTACTGCTTTCCACCGGCGCGGATAACCGCGTACATACGTCTGCCTCCGTCAAATGTCGTGAAATTCAGCCCGTTCCTGGAACTCGTAAAGGAACTCTCGAACGGGACTTCAGCCGAAACCCAACGCGCACACGGGCGCAAGGGGCTTACTGGCCTTCCTGTGCTTGCTGTGTTTTCCGCCCCGGCGCGTCAGCAGCCAAAGCAGGCGTCCCCAGAACGGGTCGGCGAGTACAGGCAAACTCAACTATTCTAACGTGCGCTGTGGAAATCGGTCAAACGCAGTGAGCATGCGCCGACATAGCCCTGCGGTTTCAAGCTTTGCGATTTGATGGACCGTTGTGCGAGAATTTCGCCGAATTGCTTGGAGGAAACCTGATGCTCAAACGCTGTGTCACCGTTCTTTCGTTGTGCCTGATTGCCCTGTCGCTGTCTGGCTTTGCCCAGACGAAGAAGTCGAGCGCGAAGAAAACTTCCGCCGGCCCCGCTCCGGATAAAGCTCACCTGCAGAAGATCTGGGATGGATGGTCGACCCTCGATCCGGCGAACGTCGCCAAGTTCTACGCCACCGGACCGCATACTTTTTTCGATATCGCACCGCTGAAGTACAACAGCTGGGACGAGTATGAGAAGGGCGTGAAGGGCGTGCTCGCCGGTTATAAGAGCGCGAAGTTCACCGTGAACGACGATGCCGACATTCATTCCCATGGAGATTTGGTCTGGGGCACGGCTACGGTGAAAGAAGAAATGACCAGCAAGGCCGGCAAAGTCGAGATGGGAAATTTCCGCTGGACGGTTGTCTTTGAAAATGAAGACGGCAAGTGGCTCATCGTTCACGAGCACGTCTCTGCGCCGCTGCAGTAAAACCTTGGCCACGGATTTTCACGGATTCTCACGGATCAAAACATCTACTTAACTTCTTTGGTTTAATTATCCGTGAAGATCCGTGCAAATCCGTGGCTGGTTTCTTTTAGTACGACTTCCAGAAGAAGTACACGGTCATGCCTGCGCCGACGAGGACGACGAAAATGCGCACCCACTTCTGCGGCATCTTGAGTGCATAGTGCGCTCCAAGGTAGCCGCCAACGATTCCCCCGGCGATCATCACGCTGCCTTGCTTCCAATACACGGCACGCCACACGATAAAGGTCACCACCGCGACGCCGTTGATCACGAATCCCAGCACGCTCTTCAGCGCATTCATGGCATGGATGTCGGTCATGCCGAGCGCGGCCAGCATGGCGAGCATGACGATACCCATGCCGCCACCGAAGTAGCCTCCGTAGACCGCGACGCAGAGTTGAAATAGAGTCGCCCCCACAAGCGCAGTTCCCGTTGCTTCGTGCTCCAAAACGGATTTGCGTCCGCCGGCAAGTTTTTTTCCGAAAGCAAAAAGCAGAGTCGCTCCCAGCGTCAGCCATGGCAGCACTCGCATAAAGGTTTGCGCGGGCGTCTTCAATAGTAAGAACGCTCCTGCCAGTCCGCCAACTAAGCTCGCTGCCAACAGCGGAATCATTACGCGTCGGGGAATATCCAGTTGCTTGCGATAGGCGCCGCCGCTGGCCGCGGCCGCTGTCCACAGGGCAATCGTGTTGGTGGCGTTGGCAGGAATCGGAGGAACGCCGGTGAACAGCAGCGCGGGAAACGCGATGAAGCTGCCGCCTCCGGCAACGGCGTTGAGAGCTCCGCCGAGAGCGCCAGCGATGAAAAGGAAGATGGCGGTGTCGAGCGTCAAGCAGTTAGGTGTATCAGAAAGGGCGATGTGCCGCCAGCGACGTTGAGTTCGAGTCCCCCTCACAAAACAAACGTGCGTTGTTCTCGTCCTGCGAGATAAACGGAAGATGAATTCTTGCTACCGGAACCGCGCGGCCATCGTCCAAGCAAGTGCGACTACAAAGTGCGAATCACTAAAAGTCAGGGAACTTTCAAAGCGTCGAGTACGTAAGTTCTCACAGCGGATAGCCGGCGCAGAGGCGGCGCTGGCCAGGAGTGATTGCGAAATATTTGCGGGGTCTGGGGATTCTCTCACGCTCGGTTTGGCGGCCCAGGTGAGAAAACCCCCATCGCGGCAGGGCAAGCGTGTGGCTTGTCTGCACAACCCCGGCGGCAGCATTGTAGGCGATTCGCGGGGAAACCAGAAGCGTTTTCTCGCGCGATCGCGAACCGGGCCGCCCTAACCGCTTCCCGACGTGATTCGGGAAAGAAAAAGAAAAAAAGGAGCAGCTATGAAGTTCGCGACGATTTCCAAGAGTGTAGTTTTGGGGTTGGCTGTAATGCTGGCCTCCAGCGCGTTTGCAGCCAGCAAAGCTAATTTAAATTTGCAAAATCCTACGACCATCAATGGCACGAAGCTCAAGGCCGGCGAATATAAGCTGGCATGGGACGGAACCGGGCCCAACGTGGAAGTCAGCATCCTGCAAGGTAAGAACGTGATTGCAAAAGTGCCGGCGAAGATTGTCGAGCTGACCTCGGCGCCGTCGAATGACGCAGCCATGGTGAAGATGAACGGCGACGGCACCAGCACTCTGTCGGGCGCTCGCTTTCAAGGCAAGAAGTATGCCCTGGAGATCGGCGAATCCGGCGATGGCATGCAGGCGGGTTCGAGCAAGTAACGATCTGCGCGAAACCAAGGAGGGAGCACGGATGCGCTCCCTCTTCATTATTTAATCGAACTTATTGCCCCGAAGTCTTTTCTAACTCCGCGCTAAGGTGCACGCTGCTCCCGTTGTTGATCTTCATTTTCCTTTCCCAGTCCTTGAAGCCCGTTTTTTTCACAGTGATCGCGTGCTCACCCTCGGGCACTTGTACATCAGACGGAGTATTACCAACAAAGCTGCCGTCGATTTCGATATCGGCACCGGAAGGGATCGATTCCATATGAAGCTTTGCCGATGAAGGGCTCGCGCCAGAGCGAGTAGAATCGGGCATTGATGCCTGTTGGATGGCAGAATTCGGTTGAAATTTTGCGATGTCCAGCTTCGCGTCGCCATTTACATAGGCAGTGATTTCTGTTCCCTTTGGAATACTAATGTCCTTGCCATGCATAAAAAGAAAGAACGGCGCCGCGGGGAAAAAGATGATGCTCGTAGCGACTATTCCACCTACCATTGCTCCGGTGTGGCCACCGCCGCTCATATCTTTCACGGCGCGTAAGGCTGCCTTGTCACTGCTCAATAACTTCACATAGTCGATATTTATATCGAGCTTTCCGCCACGAGCCATCCTGCGTTTGGACTGGGCTTCCGTGACTGTTGCAAAAGCCAGTCCACCTTTCGGAATCACCAAGGTGCCGTTAACGCTGATGTCTTCAAGAACTTCAAAGTCAACGGTATCGCCCACGTGAGCGTCAGCGGATGAGATGGTGCGATTGATCCGCATCCTTATCGGGGTTCCGTCTTCGAGCACGAATCCTTTCGCCGAAGTAAAGCTGGACGAAGCTATGGGCGTTTGACTGGTTGAAGCTTGCATTGGCTGGGCGTTGTTACTTTGCGCCTGACTAGCTTGCGCGACTACGGCGGGACACACGAGTATCCAGCAGACGCCTAGAAGCAATATGTTTTTCACGAAAACTCTCCGATCCTGATCAACTCGACAAAAGAAGGAGGGCCTGGGAACGGGCTATTATGCTCCGACAGCCTTGTTTCGGCAATGATCCTTCGCACAACAGAAAAAAGGAGCGCTTTTACGCTCCCTTTTTGAAACTGGCGGCTGGCCGCTAACAACCGACTTCAGTACTTCGGCACTTTGGGATCGACGCGATCGGCCCAGGCGTTAATTCCTCCGGCGAGGTTGTGAACTTTCTTGAAGCCAGCCTGCTGCAGGAAGGCGACGGCCTTAGCGCTGCGTCCGCCCATCTTGCAGTGGACCACGATTTCGCGGCTGGAATCGAGTTCATTCACGCGGTTGGGCAGATCGTTCAGCGGGATCAGGTATCCGCCGAGGTTGCAGATCTGGTATTCGTGAGGCTCGCGCACGTCGAGCACGAAGAGATCGTCTTTCTTGTCCAAACGCCGCTTCAAATCTTCCACCTGAATTTCGGGAACGCCGCTGCTCACCGGTTTCTCCTCTCCACGAATGCCGCAAAACTCGTTGTAGTCTATCAGCTGGGTAACCGTGGGATGCGTGCCGCAGACGGGGCAGTCGGGATTTTTGCGCAGCTTGAGTTCGCGAAACTTCATGCCCAAGCGCGTCGATCAGCAGCAGGCGGCCGATGAGCGGCTCGCCGATGCCAAGAATTAATTTGATGACTTCGGTGGCCTGCATCACGCCGACCAGGCCGGGAAGAATGCCAAGCACTCCGCCCTCCGCGCACGAGGGAACCAATCCCGGCGGTGGCGGCTCAGGATACAGGCAGCGATAGCAAGGGCCATCTTCGGTGGCAAAGACACTGGCTTGACCTTCGAAGCGGAAGATTGACCCGTAGACGTTGGGCTTGCCGGAGAGCACGCAGGCGTCGTTCACCAGATAGCGCGTAGGAAAATTGTCGGTGCCGTCGGCGATGATGTCGAAGTCGCGAAACAATTCCATGGCGTTCGCGCTGCTCAGCCTGGTGTCGAACGTTTGCAGGTTCAGGAAGGGATTGATGCCCTTCAGCTTGTCGGCCGCGGAGTCGAGCTTCTTGCGGCCCACGTCGGCGGTGGAGTGAATAATCTGGCGCTGCAGGTTGGTGTAGTCCACCACATCGAAATCGACCAGGCCGAGCGTACCCACTCCCGCGGCGGCGAGATAAAGCGCGAGTGGCGAGCCCAGGCCTCCGGTGCCGATGCAGAGCACGCGCGCGGCTTTCAACTTTTGCTGACCCTCCATGCCCACCTCGGGCATGATGAGATGGCGCGAGTAGCGCAGGATTTCGTCTTTGTTCAGAGTTACTGGAATTTCGGTGATGGTGGCCATAAAGTCCTCGGACAAAACGTGATGTAAAAAGTGGCTGTCGTGCAACCCCTCAAACTTGTCGTACAGCCCAGAGACTTGTCGTCCAACCCAGAAAAAGCTTGTCCTCCCGAGTGAAACGAGGGATCTCGGTTTATGTCTGCGCGACCATTTACTCCGGGGCAGGCGAAAACCTAGATCCCTCGCTGTTGCTCGGGATGACAAGTCAAAATCGAAATGCCGATGATTGATGGCGCGCTTCCGGCGCCTCCAGCGCCTCCGGCGATGGAAGGCACGATGGAAATGTTATCACCTTCTTTTAGCTCAGTCGCCTCTTTGTGCAGGTAGCGAATGTCTTCGTCGTTGAGGTAAAGGTTGACGAAGGCGCGCAGTTTACCCTCTTCGGTATACAGGTGTTTTCGCAGGTCGGGATGCTGCGCCACGAGGGCGGTCATGGCTTCGCCGACAGTTGCTCCATTGACTTCGACCGAAGCTTGCTTGCCCACATATTGGCGCAGCGGGGTAGGAATGTGAATTTTGCTCATAGGCTAATGTAAGAGATGCGGAGACTGTGCGGCAAGATTCAGGGAGCGGTCTTGAGCGTTAGGTCTTGGGCGTTAGGTCTTGGGTGTCAGGCTTCTGCGTCCGAGACTGAATTGGCAGGCCCTTAGTTCCTAACACCTAACGCCCAACACCTAGCACCTCACACGCGTCACGAGCCCTGAAAGCCACTTATTTCCCCTTCTCCGAGCAATTAGAATTTGTGCGAAACCAAGGAGAAATCGATGACGATTTTCGATCCAGCTCGCGGCAGAGTAATTGATGGCGGCGGCGGTAGCGGCGGCATGCTGCGCCTGATCGGTTTGGGAATCGCGGCGTTCCTGCTGGTGATTCTGCTCTTCAGCGCCGTCACCAAAGTTGGGACAGGCCACGTGGGCGTACTCACGCTTTTTGGAAAAGTGCAGTCGGGCGAGACCCTGGGTGAGGGCATCCATCTCATCAACCCGATGAAGACGAATAACGAACTCTCCATCCAGACGCAGACGCTCAAGGAATCGGCCAGCGTGCCGTCGAGCGAAGGGCTGATGATGAGCCTGGACACGTCGCTCATTTATCACCTGAATCCAGACCGGGCGGCGGAAGTGTTCCAGAAGATTGGCTCCGATTACGAAACAGTGGTGGTTGAGCCTACTTTGCGGTCGGCAATACGCGAGGCTACAGCATCGCATACGGCGAATGCCCTCTACACGGGCGAACGCGAAATGGTGGCGAAGCAGATTTACGATCAAGTCAGCACGCAACTCAGCCAGCGGGGCCTGATCGTTGAAAACGTCCTGCTGCGCGACATTCAACTGCCGTCCACGCTCAAGGCTGCGATCGAAGCCAAACAGCAAGCCGAGCAAGAATCACTGGCCATGAATTTCCGCCTGCAGAAAGAGACGCAAGAGGCCCAGCGCAAGCGCATCGAAGCAGCCGGTGTGCGCGACTTCCAGCAGATTGTTGCCCAGGGCATCACGCCTTCGTTGCTGGAATGGAAAGGGATTGAGGCCACCGAGAACCTGGCGAAGAGTCCCAACTCGAAAGTCGTCGTGATTGGCAATAACAAGAACGGGCTGCCGCTGATCTTGGGGCAGTAATCTGAGTGCCATGCGGATGATGTGCGTGGCGACCGGTGCGCAATTTTTCCGACTGCTCCGCCGTCGCAACATTAAACAAGTGTGGTTTGTTTTTTATGGATGACGCCCCCTGCCGATTTCTTGACTCGCTCATCCTCTCCTCGGATAAAATCTTGGAACTATTCTGAGGGGAAAGGTTCACGCATGAGCAAAGTTCGAGTTCTAGTGGGGACGCGCAAGGGCGCATTCATTCTTACTTCAGACGGCAAGCGCCAAAACTGGGAGGTCAGCGGCCCGCACTTCGCGGGCTGGGAACTTTATCACCTCAAGGGATCTCCCGCCGATCCCAATCGCATCTATGCCTCGCAGACTAGCGGATGGTTCGGGCAGGTTATCCAGCGCTCCGACGATGGCGGCAAGACCTGGCATCAGCCCGGCACGCCTCCTGGCGAAACCACCGGCCCCGGCGGCATGCCGAAGGGTGAGAGCAATAAATTCGTTTACGACACCTCTGCCGAAACCGGAGCGCCGCTTACCACCCACCAGTTTTATGACGGCAAGCAGCATCCCTGGGAGTTCAAGCGTGTTTGGCACCTCGAGCCGTCGCTCACCGATCCCGATACGGTTTACGCAGGAGTAGAGGACGCCGCACTCTTCCGCTCGACCGATGGCGGCAAGAACTGGCGCGAACTTTCTGGCCTGCGCGGCCACGGTACCGGTCCTAAATGGCAACCGGGCGCTGGAGGCATGTGCCTGCATACCATCCTTCTCGATCCCAGCAATCCTGACCGGATCTACATTGCCATCTCGGCCGCCGGCGCATTTCGCACCGACGACGGCGGCAAAAGCTGGAAGCCCATCAACAAGGGCCTGTACTCGAAATACATTCCCAACCCAAACGCCGAGATTGGTCACTGCGTTCATCACGTCGCCATGAACCCTAAGCGTCCGAACGTGCTCTTTATGCAGAAACACTGGGACGTGATGCGCAGCGACAACGCTGGCGATCAGTGGACAAAGATCAGCGGCAATCTGCCCACCGATTTCGGTTTTGTAATCGATATCAATTCAAACGAGCCGGAAACGGTTTACGTGGTCCCCATCAAGAGCGACGGCGAACACTATGTGATGGACGGCAAACTCCGCGTCTATCGCAGCCGCACCGGAGGCAATGAGTGGGAAGGCCTTACCAAAGGCCTGCCGCAGGAAAACTGCTACGTAAACGTCCTGCGCGATGCCATGGCCGTGGACACTCTGGACAAGTGCGGCGTCTATTTCGGCACCACCGGCGGCCAAGTATATTGCTCCGCCGATGCCGGAGACAGCTGGACCCCAATCGTGCGCGATCTTCCAGCTGTGCTGTCAGTAGAAGTTCAAACGCTAGCGTAATCATGTCCGGCCGGGGAGATAGTTGACATTTTAGATCGGGGACATGGTTGACAGATTTTGGTCCGGGTTTTGGGGATGGAGTGCAGAGGAAGGGGGGCAGTTCCACTTCCTTTGCAGCGTCCGGGTAGAAATTGTTCGCTGGGGGCAAGCGATGCACTGTCCAGCTGTCGAGACGGGCCAGTAGAACGTCGGCGAAGTAGATGGTGAACCAGCGGTCACCGTCATGATTGTCGTCGTGGAAAGATTCCAGTCCGACGTATTCGCCGATGAGGGTTTCGCTTAAGAACACATGGCGATGGCCGCGCCATGCGATCTCGCCGCACGCGCTCACTTTGCGCACGTGCATGGGAAAAGGATATTCCGGTTCGGGCACACGCGCGGGAAACACGCGCGGCGACGCGGAGTAGCAGCGGGCCGGAGTCTGCAGGTCCGGCGCTTCGTGCGGGCGCAGATTACGACTTGTCGCGGCGGCCCAGGATGGCGCCGCCTAATGCGCCGCCGAGGCCTCCTAGAACGAGGGAAGCGAGCAAGGCAAAAAATAAACCAGTTAGCATCATGAACTCTAGTCCACCTTGGGTTTTGAAACGTTCGAATATGGCTTGCACTTGCGGGTCGTTAGCCTGAACAGCGGCTTGCTGGATCTTGGCAAGAAGTTGGCTGCGGAGCTCCGGGCCCTGGTGCAGAAAGATTACGATTAGCGTCTCCAGGATCGACGACATGGCGAACCACAGTAGTCCGCCCAGCGCGCCCACGCCTGCCGCGGTTGTGACCTTTAGCACGACTTCGCGTCGGCGCTGGCGATAAAAAAAGACGGCGAGGAACCCAACGCTGAGCATGGCTACGAAAGGATTCAGTCCCATAGCCATCAGTAACGATGCGACCAATGCCGCCAACGCACATGGCCGGAAAGCTTCCGACCACTGCATCGGCAAGGCAAGAACCGGGAGGGTTTGCGACGCCGGAAGAGTCGCAGAGACTACCGAATCTCTGCTGGCAGTTGCCACGGGCAGCGGCGGAGGTTCAGAAATTACTACGCGGATTTGCGGGGCGGCGCAATGCGGGCAAAAAGGCACGCCTTCGTCCAGAACTTGTCGGCACTTGTAGCAGGCTTGTTCCATTCAAAAAGGAAGCGCTGCTTTTGAAACTACCGCACAGGGGGCTGGGAAGCAAGGACGCGGCACGCTGTCTCAGCTAGCTTAAATCTCTCCACGCTTGCCGCGACTATGGAGATAGACGATGGTAAAGTCTGAGCCCTTGCCGCCGTCGCGAGGTTCGATGCCAACAATGTGCTGGTTGTCGTCAGTGCCGACCTTCAACTCTGTGACCGGTCCTGAATTTTCGTCACATTTCAATTCCTTGCTGCCCTTGGAATCTTTATCGTCGTCGTCGTTCACCGAAACATCGTCGGCATGCTTTTGGGAATGGCACTCCAGAACCTTGCCGTACTTTTTCAGCTTGTCGCGGTAGAAGTCGATGATCTTCGCGGGGGCGTCGTCGGAAACGTACTTCGCAACCACCAGCTTGATACCGAAGGCTTCAGTAAAGACGCTGAGATTGGCAGGGCTGCTGTTTTCATCATCGGTTTTAAGGCGCGCACCCGGGTAGAGTGGCAGCCCGGCTTTGCGGGCATCCGCGTCTTTGCCCACATGCAGGTCGCCGACGGAGCTGCGCACATCGAGATTCTTATTCTGACTGTCGGAATCCTGAGCGAAGACGGGCGACGCCAGAGTCAGAGACAGGGCGAGGGCAAATGCGAAGGCGCAATCGTGAGCCATAATTTCTCCTCCAAACGGACGAGTCTAGATTTCGGCGTCCTTGCCGTGAGTGCGCACATAGACCAGCGAGAAGTTCGATCCCTGGCCGTCAGGCCGTATGGCGACAATGTGCTGATTTTCCTTGGTGCCGACTTTCAATTCGATATTGCTGCCGCTCGATCCGTCGCAGGTCAGCTCGTGCGAACCGTGGTCCCAGCCTTGCCCGTCCGCGTTGAAGTCCATGTGGCTGGTATGGCACTCGAGCACGTGCCCGTACTTTTGAAGTTGATCCTTGTAGTAAGCCATCAGCTTGGCAGGGGAATCGCTGGACTCATATTCCAGGGCGACGACTTTGATTCCGAAACCGAACCCGCTGATATTCACGTTGGCGCTTTTATCTTCGCCATCGGTCCCCTTTTGCTTCAGCCGGGCTCCGGGATAAACCGACAGGCCAACATCGGCGACGTCGGCGCCCTTACTCACATGAATTCCGCCCACTGGCGTGTCGATATCGACCTGCTTATCTTCGCCATCCTGCTGTTTTTTTACGTTCACGCTGCAGGCGGGCAGAAGCAGGCTGAGCAGAGTCGCCAGCACCGAGGGCCGACAGACTTGCGAATTGCGATTTAGTTCTGCGCATGAGAAGAACCTCCTTTGGCGACCTGCGCTGGACGTTCGAGGCCGGCGCCGCGTTGCGCAATGTTTGGGATGGTGACAGGCAGATGCCCGTGAATCGGAATTTCGCCGAAGAGTGCCTGGATCGCTGCCACTTCCGAGACGCTCGCGTTGGAAAACGTGCACATATAATTTTCGATCTTGGGAAAGTCGCTGGCCAGATAAGGATTCCCCATCGCCACGACAGCGGTTTTTCCGGCAGCACGCTCAAGCAACTGCTGCAGCAAAACGCCGGTTGAGTCGGACATTGCCATCGAATTGCCAACCTTCCCTGCCGTCGGAATCACGTACACCGCCGCGACCACAGTTTGCGCCGCGTCGACTGCCTTCAGAACTTCGTCGCTCATGCCGGCGGCGATGCGGGGATCCACATAAATTACGCGCGCGTCCGGAATGCGGGCGCGGAACTCACGTCCGAAGGCGCGTCCAGAATCGGTGCGCACGTCGTCCGAAAAAAGGACAGCCACCACCTGGTTGTGGGTCTCCTCTCTGGTCATATACGGAAGCGCGGCCTTGGCGGTTCCCTTGGATTTCAGGGGCAGAACTTTGCCATTATCGCGCACCAGGGTGACGGCGGCGGCAGCGACTTTCTGCCCGAAGGCAATGTTTTCCGGCCTGCCGACGGTGGTTGCGATGGCATTGATGTCGACTGTGCGGGATTTGTTCAGGCCCATCTCGGCCTTTAGTTTCAGGATTTTGAGCACGGAGGCGTCCAGCCGCTTCTGCGAAATCTCGCCAGAACGAACCGCCTTCAACATAGCCTCATACGACGCACGCAAATCAGGAGGGATGATTAGTAGATCGTTTCCCGCCTTAAATGCTTCGACCGCCTCACGCCCAATGTCGTTGGCGAAAAGATGCGTCAGGCCCGCCATGTCGAGAGCGTCGGTGACGATGACGCCCTTGAAGCCGAGCTGTTTTTCGAGCAGATCGGAAACGACTGCCGGGGAGATCGTGGCCACATGATTGGGATCGGGATCGAGCGCCGGGACGGTGACGTGGGCCACCATGACGGAATCGACGCCGGCAGCGATGGCTCGTTGGAAGGGCGGCAGTTCGATGGAATCGAGATGAGCCCGGTCGCCGTTCACGCTGGCGACTCCGAGGTGTGAGTCGGTCGCGGTGTCGCCATGGCCGGGAAAGTGCTTCGCAGTGGTCAGCATTCCGGCTTCGCGCGCGCCTTTAATGTAGGCGGTAACCAGGTCGCCCACTTGTTTGGGATCTTCTCCGAAGGAGCGCGTATTGATGATGGGATTGGCAGGATTGGAATTCACGTCGGCGTCGGGAAAGAAATTCCAGTGAATGCCGACGGCTCTGGCTTCTTGTCCGGTAATCATGCCGAAAGTTTCGGCATCTTCGATATTGCCATCGGCGCCGAAGGCCATGGCGTGCGGGAAGTTGGTGGTGCCGAGCATGCGGGTGGAAAGCCCTCGCTCAAAATCGGCCGCGAATAACAATGGCAGCTTGGACTTTTGTTGCAGCCGGTTAAGCAACTCGGCAACTTCGTAAGGCTCGGTGCGCAGAAGAAATGGGCCGTCCACATGCACCGACATGGTGAACGAACCGACGTGATACTTCTGCATCGCGTCCAGCCAATCCAGGTATTCGGGGCTCTCCACGTTGAGAAAGCTGGCGCGGCACCAGATCATGAATACCTGTCCGACTTTTTCTTCGACCGAAAGCTTGCGCAGGGTCTTCTCAGCCCACTTGTCGTCGTGCGCGGACTTCACGGGACCGGGGTGGACGTGCTTGTCCTTGGCGAAACTGGGCAGGGCGAGTGTCAGAGCAAGAAGTAGGGCAGACACGATTCGCGGCATGGAGGAAAGATAGCAGAAGGGCAGGTCTTAGGTCTTGGGTCTTGGGTCTTGGGTCTTCGGCGCTGGGTAGTGTGATTTCACGGTTCGGCTGGCGACTGGAATCGATTGATCAAACCGTTTAGCAGTCGGCCTACTTCGCAGGCGTGGTCAGCCAGTGTTTTCCCATCGCTGTCGTGGAGGAATCCGAGTTCGCTGGCGATGGTGATTTGCGTTCGAAGTTCCAATAAGGATCCTCGAGCGTGAAATAGAAACTGCAGCAGCTCCTTACGTGAATGTCGTCCTTTGCCTTCGGCGATATTGCTTGGAATGGAAACCGACGAACGTCTCATCTGGCTGGTTAGGCCATAAACCTCTTGCTTTGGGAAGGAACTAGTACAACGATATATGCACACCACCAAATCCATCGCGCGACGCCAAACCTTCAAGTCCTCGTAGATTCCTGCAACGTTGGTCTCCACAATGCGAACCATACCGGACGGCAGTTGTTTTGGGCTGTGACATGGGTCACACGAAAAAGGAAGCAGCGGTGAAAAACTAGGAATAAAACTCTGCCGGAAAAGTCGAAAAGCCTAAAACCCAACACCTAAGACCCAACACCCAACACCTAAGACCCAACACCCAAAGCCGCCACACATCTCAGCGCTTCCTGCTGGACCTGCTCATCGTCGCCGAAACCCTTGAACCACGTGACCTCCGGCTCGCGGCGGAACCAGGTCATCTGGCGCTTGGCGTAGTTGCGATGGGCTTGCTGGGCGGCCAGGATCGCCTGTTCGCGAGTCAACTCCCCTCGCAAAAGCTGGACGGCCTGTTTGTAGCCGAGCGATGCGAGTGGCCCCGGGCTGGCTTCGTATTTCTGCAGCAAGCCTCGAGTTTCTTCGATTAGCCCGTTTTCGAACATGCGCTGCGCGCGCTGGTTGATGCGGTCATAGAGAGCCGCGCGATCTGGATCGAGGCCGAGCCGCAGAATACGGAAGCCGCGCAGCGGTTCGCGACCCTGTTGCCAGAGTTCCGACATCTTCTGCCGTGATGCGATACAGACTTCGATCGCGCGAATCAACTTGGGCAAATCGTTGGCGTGAACTTTTTCGGCGGACGTTGCGTCCAGGCGACGAAGAATCCGGTGAAGGTGATTGGGGCCATGCGTCGCGGCGCTTTCGCGCAAACGCTCGCGCAATTCCTCGGACCGCTGCGGTCCGGTAGAGAGACCCTCGATCAAGGCGCGAAGGTAAAGCCCGGTCCCGCCGACCACGATGGGCAAGTGATGGCGTGAGCCGATTTCTCTGAGCACCTGCCGCGCCTGTCGGGCGTATTCACCCGCGGTCATGTGTTGCGTGGGATCGACCACATCCAACAGGTGATGAGGAACACGTTCGCGCTCGGCGGCGGTGGGCTTAGCGGTGCCGATATTAAACTCGCGCACCATGGCAACTGAATCGCAGTTGACAATCTCGCCGCTAAATCTCTCAGCGAGCGCGAGCGATAGCGCCGTCTTCCCGCTGGCGGTGGGGCCGAGAATCACAACGAGCAGGGGTTCGGGGGTGACGACTTCGCTCGGCGGAGAGCCCACGTTCAGCGCAAGCTCCAATGGATGTGGTGCCAGTAGCGGACCAGAGTGAGGATCAGCAGCGCGAGCGCGATCAGCAGCAAACCCGTGGTTTCCGACGCGTAGACCGCATGCCGGCGTTGCCTGAGATCCGCAGCCTTCTGCTCGGCGGTTGGCACGCGAATGTCAGGCGGGAGCACGAAGATATTGTAGCGGCGGAATGCGGTGTTGGGTATTAGGTATTGGGTGTTAGGTATTGGGTCTTGGGTCTGAGGTCCGAGGCCTGTTGCTGAGTCGCAAGCCTAAGACCTAACACCCAACACCCAAGACCGAACACCGACCCTTCCTGCTAAACTACCCCGTCGTCCATGGCTGTGCCGCAAAATCAGAAGAGAGTCGCGAAGTTTGGAGTCTTTGAACTCGATCTCAGCGCGGGTGAACTGCGCAAGAGTGGCGTGAAACTGCGCTTGCAGGGACAACCGTTTCAGGTACTGGCACTGCTGCTGGAGCGCGCGGGAGAGGTGGTTACGCGCGAGGAGTTGCAGCAGAAACTCTGGCCTGCTGACACGTTCGTCGACTTCGACCACAGCCTTAATACCGCGATCAATAAAGTTCGAGAGGTGCTGGGAGATTCAGCCTCGAGTCCGCGCTATGTGGAAACGCTGGCGCGGCGCGGATACCGTTTTATCGCACCCTTGCAAAATCAGGCCCAGAGCGGATTAGAGCCAGAGACTCAACCCAATAATGCTTACAGGGCAGCCGACGTTCTATCGTCCCGTGTCTCGCTGCCCTGCATCCCGAACTCGGAATTCCGATTCCCCACCGCGCTCTTACACGCAGCCTTTTCGCCCTGATTCAGTTGATGTATCTGATTTTTTATCTCGTCGCCCTTTTTCGACTGCACGATGTCCAAGCCGTGGCGGATTTGTTTTTACCTTTATGGGGCGCTACCGTCCTGTCGGTGACCGTGATGGTAACGGCTGGGGTCGGAATTCCGCTGCGCTGTTATCTGTTGTCGGCAGTCGGGTTCGATTACCAGCGACTCGGCGAAAAGTTCCATCGAATATTCCCGTTCGTGCTGGCGCTCGACGAGTTGTGGGCAGTTTCGCCATTCCTGCTTACGCAGGAGATCGGGTTGGGCGGGGCGTTCGCGGCCAGCGCTGCGCTGCTGTATCTGCCGTTTTCGGAACGAACCTTGATCCGCTTGGCGTACGTCAGATCGAGAGCAGAGAGTAGGAGTTGATTTCCTGGAACTAACCTCACCGATTGTCCGTAACTACGTCTAACACGCGGGCGCAGGTGTGCCCGCCGGAGGATTTATGAAACTTCTCGCGATGAAGCGTCTCGCACTGCTCACCCTGACCACGACCGTCGTTGCCGTGCTACCCGCTTTCGCCGATGAATGGTCAAAGACCTACAACCTGACCGGCAGGCCTGAACTCCGTATCGAAACATCCGACGCTAACATTAAGGTCACAACCTGGGATCAGCCCACCATCGAAGCCAAAGTCGTCACAGAGCACTACAAGATTGGCGAAGGCGGGATTCGGGTGGAAGAGCATCAGACCGGCGACTCGGTCGAAATCGACGTGCACTATCCCCACCATAACTTCAACGTGGAATGGGGCAACCACCGCGTGGACATCATCGTCCAGATGCCGCGAGAGGGCCGCGTCAATCTGCGAACGGGTGACGGCAAAATCGACATCTCCGGATTGAAGGGCGAGATGGATCTGCACAGCGGCGACGGCTCCGAAAACCTGGAATCGGTCGATGGCAAGTTGCACGCTTCCACCGGAGACGGACACATTACCGCGCACGGCCGCTTTGACGAACTTGAACTGAAGACCGGCGACGGGCACCTGGATGTCCGCGCGGATGGAGGCTCCTCCCTGGCTGCCGGGTGGAGACTCGAAACCGGCGACGGCAATGTCTCCCTTGAAGTTCCAGGAGGGTTGGCAGCCGATGTAGACCTGCACACCAACGATGGCCACATCGATCTCGACATGCCAGTCACCACCGAGGGCAAGATCCGGCAGAACGAAGTCCGCGGCAAGCTCAACGGTGGCGGTAGCCTGCTGACCATCCGCACGGGTGATGGGTCGATTCATTTGAGGAAAGGCTAGGAAGTCTAAGCTTGTCTGACAGTTGGTGGTAAAACGTCTGACACACCATGCCTTCGCACCGGATTACAGTTCGGGTACCTAAGGATCTAGGAGTGTCCTCCGGGATCGTTCCCGAGCCAAGGAACGGACTCCCTCTGATTTAGTTCGGGTCGCGCTATAGACTTAGCTGAGGCGAGCAGGCCGCTCGCTGTCCGCCTATGAGCCGAACACCAAAACCTTCACAGTCGAGGCGGCTGTCGCTAAATGAACCCTTAGCTGGCGGCTTGCTCGGTGGGGGTAGTGGCGGGCACTGTCTGCTTGGCGTGCGAGCCGGTGGAGGCTTCGTGGCGGGCTAAGTCCAAATCGAAGCGGAGCGAGTCCAGCGCGACCATGGGAAGCTCGTTTCCGAAGGCGTCGAGTTCGCCTTCGCTCCAGCCGCCATTCAAGCGCATAGCGCCCGTGATGTCTTCGGGAAAGGCCTGGCGGTAGTCGCCCTCGCGGATGAGGATGTCGCCGATAAGTCGTCCGGTTTGCACGTCGTAGACGCGGCGGCTGGACTGCCCGCGGGCCGTCGTCAGGCAGAGGAACACTTCGCCGATCTCGTTGAATTCCGCGCGGTAATACCAGGCCTGAGGGGCGTCGATTTTGGGATGATGGCGTTTGGCGCGCGTGGTCGAAGGCTTCACATCAGCCATCTCGTCGGCGGCATTGAAATAAAGTATGCGCTGGCAGGAGTCGCAAATAATGGTTTGAGTGCCGGAACGAATTTCGTTGTATGTCTGGGGCCGGAGCATGACGCGGCATGCCATACACTTCTGATCTCGGACCTCGGACATGCCGCTGCCGCGAAATTTCGACACGCGCTCGTAATGGCGAAGCAGGTCCTCATTGACGCTGGTGCGAATGTGGTCGCGCTTGGCGCGCCACTCAGCCAGAAGCTTTTCGTCCTTGGCGGTAAGCTGGCGAGCTTCCTCTTTTTCCTTTTCGATTTCGGCGGTCTCGGCCTTGAGCTCGGCTTGCGCGACTTTAACTTCCTTGTCGCGGGTGTCGGCATTGACCATCAACTCGAGAATTTTGTCTTCGTTGGCGGCGATTTCCTTCTCGGCGAACTGGATCTCGTGCAGTAACGCTTTGTACTGATCGTTGGTTTTGACGTCGAGGGATTGATCGCGGTACTTGGAAATTTTGCCGCGGAGATCGCTGATGGCGGTGTCGTACTTGCGGCGGGCGGCTTCGTCGGCTTTGACGGCGGTCTGGGCCTTCTCCAGTTGAGCCTTTGTCCCCGCCAGCTTTTGCTCGATTACGGCAACGCGCTTGGGGAATTCGGCGACTTCGTCCTGCAGGCGGCGGATTTCCTTGTCGGTCTCCTGCAGCTTGAGCAGATTTTCTATGTCAGGAAGCATTTCGTATGCATTGATTCTAGCATGCGAGCCGAGCGCGATTCGCGGGTTCAGCTGCAGAGCAGCATTCGCTTGGGGATATCAGTTCAGGCCTTGCAGCAGGTAGAGTTCCGAGAGATCGCGCAAGGTATTGAAGGCGAAGGACTGGCCGTCGGGCGTGGCCAGGACGCGGGTCACGCCGAAGCCGCCGGTGGGGTCGTGCATTTCGAGCGTGCGGACGAGTTGCCGGGCGCCAGTGTCGAGATTAAGGCGATAAACGCTGGCGGTCATGCCGTTGAGATTGACGACTAGAGCGACTTTGCCGTCGTCGCTGACCTGGAGGCCCCTGTCGTTGGGCTGCACTCCCTTTATTTCGCGGATTGGTGAACCGCTCTCCATGGAAACTAGGTCTGGAAGCGGCTTATCGCCGCGCACCAGTAGAAACTTTCCGTCCGGCGTCACCGTGCCGCGCGTGCCCTCCGGCGTGAGCGGTTGCAGCTTCGACGAAGTCGGGTCGAATGAATATAGGCGGCCCTTGTGACCGGGTTCGTTGGCAAGCAGAACGACTCGCCGGCTGTCGGAGGCGAATCCCAAGGGAACTACATTCTCGATGCCAACGGGCTTGAGTTCCACCCCCTCGCCCGCTCCGGTAGGAATAAGTACCCATCGAGTCGGGATCACAGGTATTGTGTCAAGCACCCATTTCTGGTCGGGCGAGAGGGCAATGGCGTAGCCTTCGCCGAGTCGAACGGCGGGCGATCCATCCGATCTGCGCAGGAAGATCGTGCCATGCGATCCTCCACCTTTGCCGCCTTCGTGAAAGACGACGAGCTTTCCATCCTGCGAGAACGCCGCGAGGACGGCCCGGTCAAGCCAGGTGAGTTCTCTTTCCGGAGTTTTAGAATCGGTGAAGAAAATTTTGCGTTCACGATCGTCGATAGCGATCACCGCCGTGCCGTCGGCGGAAACATCGTGCAGGGTCAAATCACCAGGAGCCGCGGCCAGCAACCGGAAAGCGCCGGACATGCTCACGGCCATCAGGCGGCGGGCAATAGTAGTGACGGTTGGATCGGCGGTAAACCAGACCTCATCATCTTTGGGGGACCAAGCGAGGCCATACAAGCTGGAGAAATCGCCGAAAGATTTCGCGGTGCCGCTGCCATCGGAGTTGATGACGGTAATCGCCCCTCGATCATCGCCGCGCACGGGATGCTGGCAAAAAGCGATTCGCTTGCCGTCGCGCGAGAGCCGCGGATGGCTGATCCATGCGGGCGCCGCCACTTTATACACGACTTTGCCGGCGGGATACTCGATACGGTTTTCGTTGTCGACGGTCCGCACCACGAGCAGGCTCGATCCGTCGGGAGACCAGTCGGACCATTCCACGTTTTCCAGAATCTCGCGAGGAGCCGTTCCGCCGGTGAGTGGCGTTCGGCCCAGCGTGCCTTGATTTCCGAAAAATCCCGGAAGCGGCGTGGGCTTCAGAGAAACTGCGAGTTCACCCTGAGAAGAGATTCCGAACAGGTCGACCTGGCTCAAGCCTACAGGTCGTGACTCAATGCTGTCCTGCCTCGTCGAGAAAAGTTCGGGAGGGCTGCCGCCCCACGCCGCGCTGTAGATGACCGTGCGATTGTCGGGCGCGAAACGGGCGCTGAGTACGGTGCCTTTGCGGAAGGTCAGCTGGTGGTAGGTAATCTCGGACGATGACTTTGCCTTGTGGCCGAACAGGTAACCGAGTAGGGCGCCCAATGCCACGACCAGCAGCGTGATCGGCAGCTGAAATCGGCGCAGCCTCTGCATCGCGTTGGGCTGGGCCACGATCTTCGCGGAGGAGCCGGAGAAATGAGAGAGCGCCTCCAGGTCGAAAGCGAGATCCCGGGCCGACTGGAAGCGCTGTTCGGGGCTTTTTTCCAGGCAGTGGCGGGTGATCCGCTCCAGCGCGGGAGAGATGTTGCGATTCAAGTCCGTCAGGTCTGGTGGATCTTCTTTTAGAACGGCGGTCATGGTCTCAGCCGCGGTTTCGCGGCTGAAGGCGCGCTTACCGCTAAGCATCTCGAAGAAAATTGCGCCGAAGGCGAAGATGTCCGAACGGTGATCGACGCCCATGCCGCGCACCTGCTCGGGAGACATATAGCCAGCGGTGCCAAGGACCTGGCCGGCCTCGGTGAGTGCGACATCGGCAGAGGTCAGCGTTTGCGCGGCATTGGGCTCCGAGCCGCTTCGCGCAATCTTGGCTAGGCCGAAGTCGAGAATCTTTACCCGGCCGTCCTTGGTGAGGAATATGTTTTCTGGCTTCAGGTCGCGGTGAACGATCCCTTTTTCGTGTGCAGCCGCCAGGCCCTCCGCAATCTGGGTTGCTAGTTCGATCGCGCGGCGAGGCGATAAGGCGCCACCATGCAGTCGCGCACGCAGGGTCTCGCCCTCTAACAATTCGCAAACCATGTAGGGCGCGCCATCGTGGGTTCCAATGTCGTGCACCGCCAGAATGTTGGGATGGTTGAGCGCGGCGACGGAGCGAGCTTCCTGCTCGAAGCGACGCAGGCGCTCGGAATCCGCTGAGAAGGACGTGGGAAGAACTTTGAGGGCGACGATGCGGTCGAGCCGGGAATCGCGGGCCCGGTAGACTTCCCCCATGCCGCCCGCGCCGAGGGGGCCGAGGATTTCGTAGGGACCGAGTTTGGTGCCAGAGGCCAGAGACATGGGCGCGATGATTATAGCCGCAGGCTGTCGGGGAAAACCATTCACCACCAAGGGCACGAAGGTTCACGAAGGAAAACAAGAAACAAGAGATCAGTTTGGTTATGCTCGGAATATGGCAGCAGTAACCACAGAAGGATTTTGTAGGTTTTTTGTTTCCTTCGTGAACCTTCGTGTCTTTGGTGGTGAACGCACCTCTTTCCCAACCGCTGCAGCGGAGGCGGTGTACACTCGATAATTCGCGTTGTGGTCTGCTGTGACTTCTTACCTGCGAGGTTGCTTCTTGAAGAGACAGATTACTTTCTTCTTTGGCATTGTCGTGCTCGTACTAATTTTTGGAGCCATGGTTTCGGTGGCGCAAAATACTCCCACCAAGCCGCTCACCATCGACGCCATCTATCAGCCGGGCGGACTCAGCGGACGCGGACCGGAGACGGTGGAGTGGAGTCCCGACGGGACGAAGCTCACGTTTGTGGAGCGTAATGAAAAAGGCGAGAAGGGTGAGTTGTGGTATGTGGACGCCGCCACGGGCGATAAACGACTGCTGGTCAGCGCGGCGAAGCTGGCGTCGCTCGACCCCGAGCTAAACAAGGTCGTGAAGAACGAGCGCGAGCGGGAGCGGCGCACCCGCTATCACGTGGCGGCCTATTTGTGGGCGCCGGATTCGCGGCACTCTGATCTTCGACTCGCAGGGACAGTTATGGCTCTACGATCTGGAGACGGCGACGGCCGTGCAGTTCACGTCAGCTCCCGATCCCAGTGGCGATCCGAAGTTCTCGCCGGATGGCGGGCACGTGGCTTATGTGCGCAGGCACAACCTGTATGTTCGGCCGGTGAACGGCAAAGACGAGAAGCAGTTGACCAAAGATAACGGGGAGGATTTGTTCAACGGCGATATTGACTGGGTCTACGCGGAAGAGTTGGGGGTGCGCAGCAATTATTTCTGGTCGCCCGACAGCAAGGAAATTGCGTTTCTGCACATGGACGAAACCAAGGTGCCGACCTATCCCATCACCGATTGGCTGCCCACGCATCCTAACGTGGAATTCGAGAAGTATCCCAAGGTCGGCGATCCTAATCCCGTGGTGAAGCTGGGAGTGGTCGAAGCGGACAAGAGCAAAGTGCGGTGGATTTCGCTGCCCGGCGAAGAGGATTCGTACATCCCGCGATTCGGGTGGGTGGGCGCTGGCGTGATCTGGGCGGAGGTGCTGAACCGAACCGAGGACAAAATGGATTTGTATTTCGTCGACGCGAAATCGGGGAAGTCGCGCGTCGTGTTGACGGAAACCACGCCCGGCGCCTGGATCGATTTTGAGCACGTGGAAGTCCGGTTCCTGAAATCGGGTGCGCAGTTTTTGTGGCCGAGCTGGCGAGATGGCAACATGCATCTTTATCTTTATAGCTTCGACAAGCAGAACCCCATGGCGGCGGAAGCCAAGCTGGAGCGGCAACTGACAAAGGGCGACTTCGAAGTGATGGGGATCGAGGGCGTGGACGAGGTTGCGGGCACGGTATTTTTCGCGGCGAACAAGGATGATCCGCGGCAGATGCAGATTTTTTCTGTGCAGCTGGACGGTACCGGATTCAAGGCGCTCACCACGGAAGAGGGAATTCACTCCGCGAAATTCAGCGACGACGGGAAGCACTATAGCCACACATTTTTTGGTCCGCAGGCGTCGATGACCACCGCACTGTGTGCGGTGGGAGGAGATTGCCATCCGGTGTGGAAGGCGCACGACGCAATTACGGAATATGGGTTGCGCGCGCCGAAGTATCTGGAATTTAAGGCGGACGACGGGACGACACTCTACGGGCGATTGCTGCTGCCGCCCGATGCGCCGGCCGGCGGCAAGATTCCGCTGATCATCCATATCTATGGAGGGCCGGCGGCGCAGATGGTAACGAAAGGCACGCCGGATGCTTTCGACGAAATCCTCGCGCGCAAGGGCTTCGCGGTCTTTGCGGTGGACAATCGCGGAACGCCGGGGCGCGATCGCAAATTCCAAACGGCAATCCGGCATGAGTTTGGCACGATCGAATTGAAGGACCAGCTTACCGCGCTGGATCAGTTGCTGGCGCAGTATCCGCAACTCGATAAGGATCGCGTGGCAATTTGGGGATGGTCGAATGGCGGATCGATGACGCTCTATGCCATGACGCATTCGGACCGTTTTCGCGCGGGCGTGGCCGTGGCTCCCGTCACCGACCAGTTGAACTATGACTCGATTTATACCGAACGTTACATGGGCCTGCTGAAGGATGACAAAGATGGGTACCAGCAGTCGGACGTGACACAGGACGCCGATAAGTTGCACGGAGCATTGTTGTTAGTGCATGGCACGGGCGATGATAATGTGCACTTCCAGAACAGCGTTCAAATGGTCAACGCGCTTATCGATGCGGGAAAACAGTTTCGGCTGATGATCTATCCTAATAAAACGCACAGCATCGCCGGAAGAGATGCGCGGGTGCATCTGTTCACCATGATTCTTGATCACTTTGAGCGCGAGCTGAAATAGGGCAGGCGGCGGCGATCGGTGGTCAGACGTTTTTGCGGCTGTGCGAATTGCCCGCGTGTATTACCGATGGCGCCCTGAACCTCTGCGAGGCGTTTCCTTGGAAGAGCTGCCCTTCGATGAGCTTTCTTTCGACGAGCTCTCTTTCGAGGAGCTTTCTTTCGATGAACTCTCTTTGGACGCGCTTTCCTTGGAGGAACCTTCTTTGGAGCTATCTGACTTGGGCTTGTCGTCTTTCTTGTCTTTCGAATCTCCGCTGCTGCCGGGGGACGAGGACTTCTTGGCGTAGTCGGTGACGTACCAGCCGGAGCCCTTGAACTGCACGGCGGGAGCGGAAATCATCTGCTCGACCTGGCCCCCGCACTTGGGGCAGGTCTTGACCATCCTGTCAGAAAACTTCTGGATTTTCTCGAAGCGGTGGCCGCACTTCTTGCATTCGTATTCGTAAAGAGGCATGAGTTTGAGACGGTTGTGAGGAACAACTCGGTTTCATATCGATTTTAGGGGCGGAGCGCGGTGGCGTCAATTCCGCGACGTTGATCGCCTCGCGCAAAAACCAAGAGCGAAAACCGCGAAGGGCACTAAGGTTCACGAAGGAAAGCCTAAAGTTAATCGGCTTTCGCGGTGGTAGACTCCGGCCATGACAGATGCGGATCTGGAATTCGACGATTCGGAACCTGAGGGCGGGGCGAAATCCGATCGCAGGAATGCCGGCACCGCCGCTGGGCCGGCGCTCTATCTGGTGGGAACGCCGATCGGAAATCTGGAGGACATCACGCTGCGGGCGCTGCGCGTGCTGAAGGAAGTGGACGTGATCGCCTGCGAAGATACGCGGCAAACGCAGAAGTTGCTGAATCATTATGCGATTGCGACGCGCACCACCAGCTATCACGAGCACAACGAGATGACGAAGTCGGCGGAGTTAGTCAAAGAGATGCAGGAGGGCGCGAGCGTTGCGCTGGTAACCGATGCGGGCATGCCGGGAATTTCCGATCCGGGATACCGGTTGATCGCGCTGGCGATTCGACATCGCGTGCCGGTGGTGCCGATCCCGGGGGCGTCGGCGTTTCTAGCGGCGCTGGTGGCGAGCGGCCTGCCCACGGATTCGTTTCGCTTCAGCGGATTTCTTCCATCAAAACGCGGGGAGCGGCGGGCGGCGCTGGAGGCGGTGAAGACTTCTCCGCGGACGCAAGTGTTTTATGAGGCCCCGCACCGGATTGTCGACACGCTCGCCGATATTTGCGAAGTTCTTGGCGAGGCTCGCCATGTTGTTATCGCGCGCGAAGTGACCAAGCTGCACGAGGAATTTCTGCGCGGACGCGCCGGCGAGGTGCTGGAAGACTTGCGCTCGCGCGCGGCGGTGAAGGGCGAGATCACGCTGCTGATCGGCAAAGCGGAGGAAGGCGATGCTCGTACAGGGACAGGCGGGGTGGGGACGGCACTCTTGCCCGTCCGTCCGTCCGACAGCGGGTCGAGCAGATCATGGCTGAAGAGAAAGTAGACGAAAAGGTGGCGCTGAAGAAAGTGGCGAAGGAACGGGGAGTGTCGAAGAGCGAGGCGTACCGGGAGTTGCAGAGGGGGAAGTGAGAAGAGTCGAGCTTCGCTCGACCTGACCGGGTCTAAGACCCGGTCCCACACGAGCAATTCTACTTGCCTGCCAGTTCTTTCTTCACGATTTCGCTGACCATCTTTCCATCCACGCGCATGCCGGCTGCGTTGAATTTGGCCATGGCGTTCTTCATGACGGTGCCCATTTCTTTCATGGTGGGCGCGCCCATTTCGGCGATGGCGGCTTTTACTCCGGCGATCACTTCGCCTTCTTCGGCGGCTTTGGGCAGGTAGCTTTCGATCACGACGATCTCGGCGGCTTCTTTGTCGGCCATTTCCTGGCGTCCGCCCTTGGTGAACTGCTCGACGGATTCTTTGCGCTGCTTGATCAGCGTGGCCAGCACGGCCTGGGATTCTTTGTCGTCGAGCGGGGCCATTTTTTCGACCTGTTTGAGCTGCAGCGCGCTCTTGACCATGCGCAAGGTGGAAAGGCGGGCTTCGTCTTTTGCCTTCATGGCGGTGACGATATCTTTCTGAATCTGTTCGGTGAGGCTCATGTAGGGGATTATACGTGCGTGCGGCTGACAAAGCGTTTGACCGCTGAGAGCGCTGAGAAAATCCGCCGAGATCGCAGAGAAGAGCCGGCCAACGATTGCGATCATATCCGTGAAGTTCTGCGTAAACTTCGCTTCTAAACGGAGCTCTTCGGCATCAGATGGGGAGGAGGAATACACATCATGGGAAAACTTGCCATCTGGGCGCAATTGGAAGCTAAGCCGGGCAAAGAAAAAGAAGTGGAAGAATTTCTGAAATCGGCGCAGCCGTTGGCCGAGCGTGAGCCCGGAACGATTACCTGGTATGCCATAAAAATGGGACCGGGGAAGTACGGCATCTTCGATACATTCGCCGACGAGAACGGCCGCAACGCTCACCTGAACGGCGAAATCGCCAAGGCGCTTTTCGCGAAGGCGAAAGATTTGTTCGCTAAAGCGCCCGATATTGCCAAGCCCGAGATTCTGGCGTCGAAGACGGGGCGGGGTTGAGGACTCTCACATCTTCTTTGAAACGCCAGCCCAAAACATAAAAAACGGCCCCGGACGAATGCGTCCGGGGCTACGTGTTTTCTGACGCGTGTCACTGCACATTTTCGCATTTTGCCGTTCAGATCACGGCGTTCGAACGTGCTGCAATCGGGCGCTTCCGGTAAACTAATCACTTATCCATATTTTCTAAGGACGTGACGCATGTTGCATAAGAATCGTCTCTTTACTCCCGGGCCGACGCCGCTGTTGCCGGCGGCGCAAACGGCGATGGCTTCGTTTACGGCCCATCACCGGACGGCCGACTTCAAGGCGCTGTATCAGCGGGTGCTGGCCGACATGAAGGACTTCATCGGCACCAAAAATGACGTGCTGGTGCTGGCTTGTTCGGGAACGGGCGTAATGGAAGCGTCGGTGTCGAACCTGACTTCGCCGGGCGACAAGGTTCTGGTGCTGACGGCGGGAAAGTTCGGCGAGCGCTGGACGGGCCTGGCCAAAGCATTCGGCTGCAACGTCGACGTGCTGAGCGTTCCCTACGGCGAGACATTTTCGCTCGACGAGATTCGGGCGCGGATTACTCCCGACGTGCGCGCGGTATTCGTGCAGGCGACCGAGAGTTCCACCGGCGCGCGGCATGATGTAGAAGGCATCGCGAAAATTGTCCGCGGTCATGGCGACAATATTTTGCTGGTGGTGGATGCGATCACTGGGCTGGGCACGACTCATCTCGACGTCGACGGCTGGGGCGTGGACGTGATCATTGGCGGATCGCAGAAGGCATTGATGATTCCTCCGGGCCTCGCGTACTGCGCGGTGAGCGAGCGGGCGTGGAAGCGCATGGATACGACGACCTCGCCGCGCTATTACTTCGATCTGCGCAAGGAGCGGAAGTCGGCGGCGAAGGGAGAATCGGCGTACACTCCCGCGACGTCGTTATTTGCGGCGCTGGGCGCGGCACTGGAGTTTATTCGCGGAATGGGCAAGGGCGATCTCGCCGCCGGCCGGGAAGCGTTGGTCAACAACGCTGAGCTATGCGCGGAGATGACCCGAGCCGGGGCGAAGGCGTTGGGATTGAAACTTTTCGCGTCTGCTCCGGCGGCGGCACTCACGGCAATCTGCGCGCCCGAGGGCCTCGACTCAGGCAAGATCGTGAAAGAATTCCGCGAAGCGTTCGACGCGGTCGTCGCCAACGGACAGGGCGAGATGAAGGGCCAGTTGTTCCGCATCGCGCACATCGGCTACTACGACTATCTCGACACGATCGGTATCCTTGGCGCGCTTGAACATGTACTGGCCAGGGTCACCGACCAGAGCGTGGAATACGGCGCGGCGGTGCGGGCGGCGCAGGAAGTTTACGCGCGCGTCCAAGCCGGCAAGCGGCAACTGGTCGGCGCCTGAGCGCCGGGCCACCTAGTTCACTGTGAAGGTCATTGGAGTGGAGGTTTCCGCAAGAGTTCCGCCTCCTCCATAAATGCCGGTGCCCGGGGTGCCGGGGTTGGTCACGGTGACTGCGACTGTGCCAGAGGCCGCGATGGCCGCAGCCGGGATTGTCGCCATAACCTGATTGCCACTCACAATTGTGGTGGTTTGAGGGGCGCCATTCCAGTTGACTACAGCCTTGGCGCCAAAGTTAGTTCCGTTCACGGTCAAGGTGAAGGCCGGACCGCCGGCGGTGGCGCTGGCTGGGCTAAGAGCCGCAATCTTAGGAGTCGTCCCTGCACTCGGCGGAGTTGCTTTCGCGCTGTAACCGCAGGCCAGCGTGAGCGCGGACAGCGTCGCGAGCAGTGCGGCTTTCACGGTGTGACCAGTCTGAAACGTTTTCATAGTTTTCTCCCAGGGCCAGGGCCCAGTGAGAATGAGTCTAGGAAGTTCGCTACGCCGGGGTGTCAGGGACGTGTCATTTTCCCGTCAATAGTTGTCAAAGGAATTGAGGAACAGAATCTCCTTCAAAGGAAGTCATACTTGAAAATTATCGTAGCGGAAAAGATTTCGCCATCGGCGGTAGCGCAGTTGCAGGAGCCCGGCTGGACCGTGCTCACGGCGGAGCAACTGGACGGCAAGCTCGAACAAGAACTGGAGTCCGCGGATGCGCTGATCGTGCGTTCAGCAGTGCAGGCCGACGCCAAGCTGCTGGAGCACGCTAAGAAACTGCGAGTGATCGGACGCGCCGGCGTCGGCGTGGACAACATCGATCTCGATGCGGCCACGCATCGCGGAATCGCGGTGATGAATACGCCGGGCGGCAACGCCGTCGCGGTAGCCGAGCAGACCTTGGGAATGATGCTGGCGATGGCCCGCCATCTGTGCCGCGCCGATGCGCTCATGCACGCCGGAAAGTGGGAGAAGAAATCTCTGCAAGGGACGGAGTTGCGCGCGAAGACGCTGGGGATCATCGGATTGGGACGGGTGGGCATGGAGGTGGCGCGGCGCGCGCGCGCGTTTGCCATGGACATTGTGGCGCACGATCCCTTCGTTTCGGTGGCTGTGGCGAAGGAACAGGGCATCCGGCTGGCCGGGCTCGACGAATTATATGGAGCGGCCGATTACATCACTCTGCATGTCGGGCTCACGCCACAGACGACGGGGATGATCAATGCGGCATCGATTGCGAAGATGAAGAAGGGCGTGCGGCTGGTGAACTGCGCCCGCGGCGAGTTGGTGAATGAGGCCGACCTCGCTGCTGCACTCAAGAACAAGCAAGTGGCTGCGGCGGCGATCGATGTGTTTGCCGAGGAACCCCCGAAGAATTCGCCACTTCTGGCGCTGGAAAATGTTCTGCTCACGCCGCATGTGGGCGGCTCCACGTTCGAGGCGCAGGAGGCTGTGGGCGTGCAGATCGCGCAACAGGTCAAGGAGTATCTGAAGCACGGAGTGATACAGAACGCGGTGAATGTGCCGTCGGTGTCAGCGGAAGAGTATGCCATGATGCAGCCCTACATCGTGCTCGCCGAGCGGTTGGGAGGATTTTTGGCGCAGGTGTCGGAGGGCAGTATCGAGGAAATTTCTATTCGCTATGGCGGCCACATTGCCGAGTGGAAAACCGAACTGATTCGCAACGGCGCGATCAAGGGCATCCTGAACCAGGCGCTGGAGGAAAAGGCGAATCTGGTAAATGCGGCGACCATCGCGGACGAGCGCGGCCTGCGGGTGCTGGAATCGCACAAGGCGAAGGCCTCGACCGGAGGCGCGGGAAGTGTGCTCTCAATTTTTCTGAAGACCTCGACGGACGAGCACATGGTGAAAGGCGCGGTGCTGCATGGGAACGAACCGCGGCTGCTGCACGTGGACGGCATCGACGTGGAAGCGCCGCTCGAACGCAGCCTGATTTATCTGCGGAACCGCGACGTGCCGGGCGTGATCGGCAAGGTGGGCACCATTCTCGGCGAAGAGTCGATCAACATCGCCGACTTCTCGCTGGGACGGCGCGGCATTGAAAAAGAAGTGCAGAAAGAGTCCGACCAGCCGCGCGAGGCGATTGCCGTGGTTCACGTCGACGGGCGCGTGCCGGAAGAAGTGTTGGCGAAGTTGCGGCAGATACCGGCGGTGCAGCAGGCGAAGGCTGTGCAGTTGCTCTGAGACTGGGGCAGGTGAATCTTGAGGGTCGCTGCACTCTACGACATTCACGGAAATCTGCCAGCGCTCGATGCGGTGCTGGAAGAGATTCGCCAAGCCGGTGTCGAGCACATCGTAGTCGGAGGCGACGTGCTTCCCGGGCCCATGCCGGTTGAGACACTGGCCCGTCTTTCCAGTCTCGATATTCCCACTCAATTCATTCAAGGCAATGGCGAGGTTGCCGTGCTTGCGGCCATCGCCGGAGTGGATGTCTACCCGCTGCCCGAGCAGGCGCGAGAAGTCATACGCTGGACGGCGCAGCAGCTCTCTGCTGAGCATGCGCGAGTGATCGGCAGTTGGCCGAAGACGATTCGTCTTGAGATTGACGGCCTGGGCGACGTGCTGTTCTGTCACGGCACGCCGCGAAACGAGAATGAGATCTTTACGCGTTTGACGCCCGAAGCAGGTTCTGCTGCCGGTCTTTGATGAAGTCGACGCGGCCGTAGTCGTTTGCGGGCACACTCACATGCAGTTCGATCGCATGGTCGGCAGGACTCGCGTTGTGAATGCAGGCAGCGTGGGCATGCCGTTTGGAAAGCCGGGAGCCGATTGGCTTCTGCTCGGGCCAACGATTGAACTGCGGCATACGAATTACGATCTTGCGCACGCGGCCGAGCGAATCCGAAAAGCGGATTATCCGCAGGCAGAGGAATTCATTGCGCGCAACTTGCTGCAGCCGCCGTCGGAAGAAGAGATGCTGAAGTTATTCGCGCGGGTGGAACTCAAGGGATGAAAACGGTTTGGCTTCGCCGCTTCGACTTCGCTGGGCAGGTTCTGCGCCGGACAGCAGGGGCTGTCGCGACATATTCCGATTTAGCGCTTACCCTTCGGCTTCGTCTCTTCGCAGCTTGCGGCTTTCGGCCAGCAACGCCATGGAGTGCATCAGGTTCTGCAGGGTGACGATGCCGATCAGGCGCTCCTCTTCGACCACCGGGATGATGCTGGAATTGCGGGCTGTCAGCTTGCGAAACGCCGAGCTTAACGAATCCTGGCGCAGAGAGACTTCGAAAATTTTGTTCATCACCGCTTGAACGTAGCCGTTTCCTTCGGCGCGCAACGCATCGAGAATGCGCTGCTTCGAAATCACTCCCACCATATCGCTGCCGCGAACCACGGGAAAATCATCTTGCAGGGAGTGAACGGCTTTCTCCAGCGCGTCCTCCAGCGTGTCGGCGGGAGAGAGCGTGGCGAAATCTGTGAGCATCACTTCTTCGAGGCGGACGTTGTCGAGCACGGACTGGAAGACCAGGGCGCGTTCTTCGAGTTGCGCGGCGGAGAAGACAATCACGCCAACCATGGTCAGCCAGCTGTCGCTGAACAGTCCTGCAAGCATCAGGACCATAGCGATAGCGTTGCTGATGGAAACGGCGCGGCGTGTGGCGGAAGAAGCGTCAAGCTTGCGCGCCAGGAAGGCCCGCAAAACGCGTCCGCCATCGAGCGGATAGGCGGGCATAAGATTGAAGAGCGCCAGATAAAGATTGGCCCACACCAGGCTGCGTGGCAGGTTCGCAGCTTGCAGAAAAGGCCACTTCCAAAGGTCAATGCCCCCAATCAGGTTGATCACTGCGGCTGACAAGCCGGCCAGTGCAAGGCTCACAATCGGTCCAACCAGCGCCAGTCGAACATCGCGCTTCCATCCCAGGGCCGCGAACTGCGTTTTATCCGCCCGCGATTCGTCGTAGAGTGCCACGCCGGTCAGAGGCAGCAGAATTACCGCCTTGGGGATCATGCCATACCGCCGCGCGGCAAGCATGTGTGCACATTCATGAGCCGCAACGCAGGCCAGGATAAGGCCGACCAGCGCCAGGTCGCGAGGTCCGTTGGCCGATCCCTGGTTCGCGGCGTACTGCGTCCAGAAGATGAACATCGGCAGGATCAAAAAGGTGAGGTGAATGCGCACCTCTACGCCGAACAGTCGTCCAATCGGGATGGACCAGCTTCGCATAAGCCTTTGCTACTTTTATTCTACATGGATGGATATAGTGATTGCGGTACCCGAGAGTGCAGAGGCATGCGAGTGATTGCCGGAAAATATCGAAGCCGCGCGCTGCGGTCGTTGCGCGGGATGGACGTCCGCCCGACCTCGGACCGGCTGCGAGAGACCCTTTTTAACGTGCTCACGGCGGGAAATCCAGAGGCCTTGGAGGGCAGCATCTGGCTCGATCTGTTCGCGGGAACAGGCGCGGTCGGTATCGAGGCTCTGAGCCGCGGCGCCAAGGAAGTTTATTTCGTCGAGCATTCAGCTGCGGCAGCCGACGCGATCCGCGCCAATCTCCAGAACCTCGGCATCACCACTGGCTTCAAGATCTTTCAAGAGGAGTTGCCGCGCGCCTTCTGGCGGATGGAGCGGAAACATGTCGCGGCTGACGTCGTATTCATCGATCCGCCCTATCGCATGACCGATGCTTATGCGAAGACTCTGCGGGCTCTGGCGGATTCTTCGCTGGTGTGGGCGATGTCAGTGGTGATTGCCGAGCATGAAAAGAAATTCGATCCCGGCGCGGAGTTCGGGCACCTGCGGCGGTTCCGGCACCTGGCGCAGGGAAGTGCGGCATTGAGCTTCTATCGAACAGCGACGGGGAAAGACTTACGGGTGTAAGTTCGCCGGCAGCGAACTCGGGCCGCCTGATTTCCCTTTACGTGCCTGGGAGTTACATCACAAGGTCGTCAGTCCGGCGAACAATGGGATGCTGCATCTCCTCCAGATCGTTCTTCACCATGTTCAGGCCGTAGACGCACTCCTCAAAGTTCTTGGAGAGAGTGGCGAACAGCGGTGCAACCTTGGCGTACTCGAAGTGCTCGAACTTCGAGACGATGTAATAACTTTCCTTGCCCGCCTTGACCCAATCGACAAAATTTTCCAGCCGCTGGCGTCGTAGCCGGAAGCGATTGATGCTCTCGGGAAACATGCCCGCGAAAAATAGAGTGTAATCGCCAATGTGTTTGCGCACCTGGCGTTCGCGATCAAAGGACGGCGCCGGACCGTACACCGGATCGGATTCGAGCAGCATCTCGCCGACATCGGCCAGTTGGCGATTGGCTGCATCCTGAATTTTATAAAGTTGATTGGCTTCGCAGAATTCGGCCAACAGATGCGAGACGTAGGCGACGATTTGCGGATCGCGAATTCCGATCTGCTCGGCGTAGTGTCGACCCACCAGATCCTGAAACAACTCCTGCAACGGATGCGATTCCGGAATCATTTTCGACCCCCCGAACTCCGCACGGTGCACGGAGTTTCAGCGACCTGCGCTCTAATTACATTACTTCGATGCCGAAACGCAAGTGACTTTTGTTTATCGGCATGATTCGTTTTTCCAATCAATTAGAAGTAGACGAACGGTTGGCGAGTTGTGCACAGTTTCCGTTAGAAGTGCGGTGGTTGGAAAAGGAAGTGCTTGCGGATTTTCCTGTAGTTTGCTGGCAGTCGAATGAGGCGGCTGCCAATTCCGCTCCGAAATGTGCGGTTTCTCCTTGTTAAAATGAGGCCCAACGGGAGGAAGCGAAATGCAATCACAGCAAGACCAGCGGCAGAACTTTTCCAGCGGCACAGCGTGGGAGCCTATTGTTGGTTACTCCCGTGCCGTCAAGGTCGGTTCGTACGTACATGTTTCGGGCACCACAGCCACGGGGCCCGATGGAAAGATCGTCGGCGTGGGCGACGTGTATGCCCAGGCCGTGCAGACGTTGAAGAACATAGAGAGCGCACTGAAGAAAGCGGGCGCCGGCATGAAAGATGTCGTGCGCACGCGCATGTATGTAACGAACATCGCGGAATGGGAAAAAGTCGGGAAGGCGCACGGAGAATTCTTCCGCGACATTCGCCCCGCTACTTCAATGGTGCAGGTGAGCGCTCTCATCACACCCGAAATTCTGGTGGAGATTGAGGCGGACGCGGCCGTCGGATCCTAACCAGCAGTCGCTGTTCCGTCGTACAATTCCGCGCCAGAGGGAAACGATGAAGAATCTTTTGCGCTGGGTAGTGGTAAGCATATGTTTCTGCGTGGCGACCGCGTTTGCTCAATCTCCCGCGGTGACGGTAATTCGCGCAGGCACGCTTATCGATGGAAAGTCCGACAAGGTTCGCCACGACCAGTTGATCGTCATCCGAGGCAACAAAATCGAGAGTGTCTCTGACGCGGCCAGCACGAAGGTTCCCGACGGCGCGGCGGTCATCGACCTGTCGAAACAAACCGTCCTCCCCGGCCTGATCGATTCGCACACGCACATCTTTCTGCAAGGGGAAGATCCGGCGCAGGGCGGCTACGATGCCAACATTCTGATGGCGCCCTTAGCGCTGCGGGCGGCACGGGCCACCGTTTCGGCGAGGCGCGCGCTGGAGCAGGGTTTCACCACTCTGCGCGACGTGGAAACCGAAGGCGCAGGTTACGGCGACATCGGCATCAAGCAGGCGATTGAAGGCGGATACATTCCCGGCCCAAGGCTGTTCGTCGTGACTCGAGCCATCTCGACCACTGGAGGATATTCTCTGGACGGCTATGCGCCCGAGCTGGAAATGCCAAAAGGCGCGCAGATCGTCGACGGCCCGGTGGAGGCGCGCAAGGCCGCGCGCGAACAACTCGACCACGGCGCCGATTGGATCAAGGTTTACATGACTCATCGCTCGTGGGTCGGAAAGCACGGGGAGCTGGTTTCGCAGCCGACGCTCACGGTTGAAGAATTGCACGCCATCGTCGACGAGGCTCACGGCTGGGGCAAGAAGGTCGCGTGCCACGCCTACGGCGGCATTGGGCTGCATCGCGCACTCGACGGTGGATGCGATTCCATCGAACACGGGCTCGATCTGGACGACGCCGCCATCGCGCAGATGCTGAAACAGGGGACCTGGTATGTGCCCACGCTCAGCGTTTACTACACCGACTGGGCCGCGGTCGACACGCCGGCGGGCCAGCGCGACCGCCTGCGCGCCTCGCTGCACGAAGTTTCGTTCAAGAAGGCGATGAAGGCAGGCGTCAAGATTGTCTTCGGAACCGACATGGGCGGAATCCCCTGGACGGAGCCAATCGCGCAGGAATTTTCGCGCATGGTCGAATTCGGCATGTCGCCGATGGATGCGATCCAGTCCGCCACTTCCCGCGCGGCAGTCATGCTCGACAAGGAAGGCGAGATCGGAGTGGTGGCTCCGGGAGCATTTGCCGATATCGTCGCCATGAGTGGAGACCCGCTGCGCGATATCAAAACGCTCGAAAACGTGCAGTTCGTGATGAAGGATGGCAAAGTGTTCCGGGAGAGGTAGGCACGTCCTGAATTCGCACAGGCGGCACTTCCGAAATGGCATTGTTCGCCATTTTTTCACGCAAATTTCCTTGACTTCAGCTCTGCCGTGAGCATAATGCCTGCATCCGTTTTACAACTTAAGACAGCCTCAGCTGTTTCGGAGGAGGACTTATGAGCGTGCTGGATCTTTGCGATCGGGAAATTGCCGCGGTGGACTTGGAAGCCACCGTTGCAGATGCCATTCATAAAATGCTGGACCATCATGTCGGCGCGGTCGCGGTAGTCGACAGCGAGTATCGAGTGGCCGGAATTTTTACCGAGCGCGATGTGCTGCGAAAAATGGCGCTCAGCCATGTTGATCCGAAGCAGACTTCAGTTCGCGAGTTGATGACCACCCCCGTCGAAATGGCGACGCGGGCCACGGGCGCGGGCGAGGCCCTGAGCATCATGCTGGAGCGTCACTTCCGCCATCTTCCGGTCGCCGACGACAACGGCAAACTGCTAGGTATTCTCTCCATTCGAAATCTGCTGGAGTGGCGCGTTGACGACTTGAGCCATGAACTTGACTCGCTGGAACAATACGTTTCCAACGACGGGCCAGGAGGCTAGGCCCTGTCCGCTCGCCGCCGCGAAGACCAGGGTGCTGCGCCCAACGAAGCTGTGCGTTTCTTCGGCCTGGCGAAAGCCTCGCCGTGCGCCATGACTCTAATTGCTATTCAATCGCTGTCATCAATCCAAAATTCTGAGGGAACCAAAACTTATGCGGAATAAAGTGTGCGCCCCGGTGCTTGCCATTGGAGTGCTGTTCCTGTGTACGTATGGAATTGCGCAAACCGCGCGCCACGTGGCCGTGCATGCGGGACACGTACTCGACGTTAAGACCGGAAAGTTGCTGGCCGATCAGACGATCGTGATCGAAGACGGGAAGATCACGAGCGTCAGCGGAACCGAGGCGAAGGTTCCTGCCGACGCGGTTCGCATCGACTTGCCGAACGCAACCGTCCTTCCCGGCCTGATCGACGCCCACACCCACCTGACCATGGACCCGAAATTCGGCTACGAACGGCTGGCGACTTCTCTGCCGCGCGAGACCCTGACCGGCGCCAAGAATGCGCGCCTCACTCTCCTCGCCGGGTTCACTACCGCGCGCAACGTGGGAGCTCGCGGCTACACCGATGTGGCTTTGCGAGATGCGATCAATGCGGGCGAGGTGCCCGGCCCGCGGTTGCTGGTGAGCGGACCGCCGCTGAGCATTACCGGCGGGCATTGCGATAACAACATGCTGCCCTACGAATATCACGCGACCAGCGACGGCGTCGCTGACGGCATCGCCGAAGTGCAGCACAAGGTTCGCGAGAACATCAAGTACGGCGCGGATTTAATTAAGGTCTGCGCGACGGGCGGAGTGCTTTCGCTGGGCGACAATCCGCAGCACTCGCAGTACACGCTGGAAGAGATGAAGGCGATCGTGGCCGACGCGCACCGCCTGGGCCGCAAAGTCGCCGCGCACGCCCACGGCGCCGAGGGAATTCGCTGGGCAGCCGAGGCCGGTGTCGATTCCGTTGAGCACGGGTCATACATTGACGACGCCGGCATCGCAGCCATGAAGGAGCACGGCACGTACCTGGTGCCGACGCTCTATCTCGGCGACTGGATGATCGATAACGCAGGCCTGACCCACCTGCCTCCGCCACTGCTCGCCAAAGCGCAGGAAGTCATTCCAGCCGCCCGCAAGAATATTGCGCACGCCTTCGCCAGCGGAGTGAAAGTTGCTTTCGGCACGGACGCCGCGGTCTATCCGCACGGCCTGAATGCCCATGAGTTCGCAGTGATGGTGCAGGCTGGGGCTCACGCCGTTGCAGGCGATTCAGGCAGCCACCCTGAATGCCGCAGACCTGCTGGGCTGGTCGGGCAAAGTCGGCACCCTCGAGCCGGGAGCCTGGGCTGACATAGTCGCCGTGGACGGCGATCCGCTGAAAGACGTGACCACTCTCGAGCGCGTGAAGTTTGTGATGAAAGGCGGCGAGGTGGTGAAGAACGAGTACGCGAAGTGAAGTCGTCACACTGAGCCCGAACTGACCTTCGGGTCGGCGGATAGCCGAGGGAGGGCTGTCCCCGCATCTTTAGCTAGTGTGCTCTTTCCGTGACCCAATCGGTCCAGAACGACGACGTTCCACTTGCTAGCAGCGGGGCTTTTCCCTCCACCGCATCCACAAAATTTTCCAGCATGGGATAGTGCAGGTTGGCATGCGGGGGCAGACTCTCGCGACCGTCGGGATAAACGAGGTCAGGGCCATTCAGCGGCGAGAGTTCCATCTCGCCGTCAGTTCCTCGGATGCGGCATTCGTCGCGCGAAACCTTGGAGTGCCAGCGCACATCGACCACGCCCCGAACTCCACCCGCATACTCGATCAGCACGGTGGCATTGTCCTCGACCGGATAGTGATGCACCACATTCGAAAGCTGGGCGGTAACTCGCAGCGGCTCACCGAAAAAATAATTCAGAACGTCGATCCGGTGCGAGGCGATGTCGAATAGCGGCCCGCCTCCAGCCTTCGCGGGATCGACCAGCCAGCTGCGGCTGCCTTGCCCGTCAAACCATCCGTGGCTGGTAAGTTCGGCCAGAACCGGCGTGCCAATCACGCCGGCGGCGAGTAGTTGTTTCGCGCGCTGCACTTTCGGATAAGAACGCCGGTAGTAAGCCACGCCGAAAGTTTTTCCGCTCTGCTCTGCGGCTTGCACCATGGTGCGAGCTTCGGCCTCGTTCATCGCCATGGGTTTTTCGCAGAGTACATGCTTGCCGGCGCGAAGCGATTGAATCGTCTGCGGCGCGTGCAGAAAAACGGGCGTGCCCACGTAGACCGCGTTCACCGCAGGATCGGCCAGGGCTTCCCCGAGACTTGCAAAAACGCGGGCATCGTAGGGCGCGGCTTTTGCGGCATCGCGCGTGACCAGGCCATAGAGGCGGCTTCTAGGCTCGGCTTGAATCGCAGGGATGACGCGTCGCGTCGCGATGTCGCCAATTCCAATGACGATCCAGTTGTAAAGGCCAGGTTTCAAGGTTTCAAAGTCGCAAGGTTTCAACAGGCGCCGAATCCGGGCCGCGAAACCTTGCAACTTTGAAACCCTGAAACTTTGAAACCTGTGCTTGGAACTTGCTTTAGAAAAACAAAGGCCGGACGAATCCGGCCTTCGCAAGCGATCTCTGAACGCAACTACTTCTTGGGAGCGATCGCGTCCTTCGCGGCCTTGGCCACGCGGAACTTCACCACGGTCTTCGCCTTGATCTGGATGGGTTCGCCGGTCTGCGGATTGCGTCCCACGCGAGCCTTGCGGTGCGCCTTCACCAGACGGCCCAGGCCGGGCACAACGAAAATGCCGTTTTTCTTGGTTTCTTTGATCGCGGTGTCGGCCAGTTGCTCCAGGAACGCCGCCGCGGTCTTGTTGGGAAGTTCGGTCTTCTCGGCCAGATGCCGGATGAGCTGTGTCTTTGTCAAACCTGATGCCATTTGTTTTTCTCCTCGACAGAAAATTAGTTTAATACCAGCGCGGCCTATCTTATACCCGCGGCCCTGTGGAAAACACCTTTATTTACGAGGGTTTTACAAATCAGAGGTGCGGAACGGGGCATTTCTACAGGGCTTTCTTTGCCTCACATCGACGAAGGGCGCTTGCCATGCGTACCAACGTGGTAACCGGAGGAATTTCAGATTGAAGATTTTTGATTTCAGATTGAAGGCCCGACCAAACACCTCCTCCGTTTTGACTTGAAAATCCGCAATCTGCAATCTTCAATCCGAAATCCCCTTCCCGGATGCCATAATGCTTTCAGGGAGTCCTCGCTTGAGTTGCGCCATCTGCGAAATTCGCAAGGAAAAGCGCTTTTGCCCCGCGGTTCACGGGCGTATTTGCCCGCAGTGTTGTGGCGAACAGCGCGAAGTGACGCTCGATTGCCCGAGCGACTGTCCCTATCTTCGCCAGGCCCGAGAGCACGAGCACCCGCGTTCCTCTGACCAGATCGACCCCGCCGGATTATTTTTGCAAATCCAGCTTTCCGATCAGTTCATGTACGAAAAAGAACATCTGCTGATGGGCCTCACTTATGCCCTGGCCAAAGCGGCACGCGCAGACCGCAGCCTGCACGATCCGGATTTGATTGCCGCGCTTTCCACTTTGGCGACGAGTTACGAGCGCCTGGCGAACTCTGGCCTGCACTACGAGGAGCCTCTTACCAGTGATTTGCAGCGCCGCGTGGCAATCGAAGTCGAAACCATGGTGAAGGAATATCGCGAGGCTGAGCAACAGCACGTGGGCTATTCCAGTCTGCGCGACTCCGATGTGTTGAAAGCTCTGGTTTTTCTGCTGCGCCTGGCGCACGGGCGCACCTCGGGACGCCCTAAGTCGCGGGCTTTCGTCGAGTTCCTGTTCGCGCAGTTCCCTGAGAAAGACTCGGCCCTTGTCGCTTCCCAGGAAACTGCCAGCCGCATCATTCTTCCCTGAAGTCTGCCGCGGATTCTGCACAGGTTTTCGCAGGTCTTAGGGTTTTATCCGTGATGATCCGTGCAATCCGTGGCTATTTTTCTTGCTGTTTCCGCACGGTCTGTCCAGGCGGCAACGCGTCGAGCAGTTCGCGAACTGTTTTCTTCAGCCCGGGATGCCGCGCCCCTGGCGCGATCTCGGCGAGCGGTGCCAGCACAAAACGGCGCTGCTGCATCGCGGGATGCGGAACGGTGAGCTCCGGGGAGTCGAGGACCATGTCGGCAAACAAAAGAATGTCTATGTCGATGATGCGCGGTCCTTTTTTCTGGACACGCTGCCGCCCCATTTCACCTTCAATTTCAAGGATCCGCTTCATGAGTTGCTCAGCCGTCTCGGACGTTTCCAGACCGACCGCGCAGTTCAGAAACCAGGCTTGATCCGTGAAATCGACGGGCTCGGTTTCATAGAACGAAGAAACTGAAGTCACGCGACCCACGCGCTCAAGTTGCGCGATCGCATCGCGAAGATTTTTCTCGCGATCTCCTATGTTCGATCCCAGCGAAAGATAGGCAAGATGGGGCATTCAGGGCCTGCGCTCGCGTTATCCCCTACACAATGACGCTCCACCATCCTACGCGTGTTCGGATTTCGTAAAAAACTCGCCGCCAGATTTTATTCACATGCGGCACCGTCTACAAAGGTTCCATCACCTTGGTCACTATCGTGCCTCCGTCAAACAACCGTAGAATCAATAATATGACGTTGGATTCGCTCGTGTTGAGCAAGGACCCGGAAGTGTTGCGTGTAATCCGGCCGACGCTCGAGAAATTATCAATCGAAGTGGAGATCTGCCACGAAGCACGAGCCGGCGCGGATATCCTGATATCGGATAAGTTCGACGCGATCATCGTAGACTGCGACGACCTGAGCGGCGGATTGGCCGTGCTGCAAGGCCTGCGGTCCACTCCCAGCAACAAAAACTCGGTAGCCTTCGCCATTCTCAACGGAAAACGAACGACCACTCAGGAAGCCTTCGGCATGGGTGCCAATTTCGTTCTGCAAAAACCCATCAGCGCGCTGAACGCTGCGCGCTGTTTTCACGCGGCCTTGAATTTCATGGTCAAGGAGCGTCGCCGCTACTTCCGCCAGCCAGTGAAAATGCTGGTCAAAGTATTAATCGGTGAAAAGACGCTCAATGCCACCAGCACCAACATCAGCGAAGGCGGCATGGCGCTCATGATGCGGGAAGCGTTGCCCAAAACGTCTGCGCCCCGTCTCAAATTCTCGTTACCCGGCAGGAATGTCCATCTCGAAGTGGAAGCCGAAGTCGCCTGGGTCGACGTCAAAGGTTTCGCCGGATTCCGTTTCCTCAATGTTCCCAAGACCCTGCAGGCTGAACTCGAAAGCTGGCTCGACGAACGTATGGAACAGGAATTTCCAGGATCCAAAGAAAAAATGGCTGCAGAAGCCGAAAGCTCCACTTAGATTTACCCTCGCCACACGCAGTTCCTCCCGCAAGCCGATTCGTCTCTCCGATCTTCTTCAAGTTCTCGCGCCACAGGTATCAGACTTTGAACTTGCGCGCCGCCATATGCGTGGCAATCTAAGGGATCACGGGTAGTCAGTTTGAAATTCTGATGGCATGTTGCTCGTCGATGGCGTCATCCTGAGCGTAGCCGTTTTTCAGGCGGAGCGAAGGATCTCCCGCTACGACACTGTGTGCCACGGGAGATCCCTCGGCCCGCTGGTAAAACGCGGGCTCTTCGGGATGACGCCCTGTGACATTCATAATTCAACTGACCCACTAGGGGATCACGCTCAAACGGAGGAGTGCTATGTCAACCAATGATTTGTCAACCAATGATTTCCGTATTGCGAAAGTGCAACGCACTCTGCGCTGGTTCGAGCAGGATATCCCTCTGCTGAATATGCGAGTGAAAGAGCTCTCGAAAGAACGTCAGGAATCCGCGCGCAAATTTGCGACCGCAGTCATCGATTGCACACGAGCTGAATTAGAGCGATTACTACGGGAGCAGCCACAGGATCGGTACGATTCCAGCGCAGTCCCCTGCGAGCCCGCGGACTAGCCTTAAATCCTGAACACCACATTCAGAGGGATGATCCCGCCGCGGCCTCGGTGTTGTGCGCAACGCCGCTGTCCCGCTCTTCGCTGGGGAAAGTAACTTCCTCCCACAAGGTCTTGTCGCGCAGGATGCGCGAGACCAGCGCCGTGTGCATGGCGTGACCGGCACGGTCGGCGACCACCTTGCCGAGAATCTGCTTACCCAAAAGCGCCAGGTCGCCCACCAGGTCCAGAATCTTATGCCGCACAAATTCGTCGGCGAAGCGCAGCGGACCGTTCTCCACGCCATCGCGGGTCAGGACGATGCAATTCTCGCTGGAGGCGCCGCGAATCAATCCCATATTCCGCATGGCCTTCTCGTCCTGCCGCGAGCCAAACGTCCGCGCCCCCGCGATGTGGCGCACATAGCTTCCGTTGGTCAGTTCCACTTGGAACGTTTCTTTGCCGATCAGCGGATGCGGGAAATTGATCGAATACGAAACCGAATAGGTGTCGGCGGGATATACGGCGATGAACTTGTTCCCCTCGCGCATCTCCACCTCGCGGCGAATCTTCAAATACTTCCGCGGCCGGCGCTGCTTGCGAATGCCCGCCTTCTGGATCATCTCCACAAACGGCCGGGCACTGCCGTCAAGGATAGGCAGTTCCAGATTGTCGAGTTCGACAATCGCGTTATCGATGCCCATGCCAATAAAAGCGGAAAGCACATGCTCGGTGGTGGAGATGAGCACGCCCTTTTTCATGAGGCTGGTGGCGTAGCTGACGCGCGCAACGTTGCGGCTGATGGCCTCAATTTCGAAGCCCTCGAGGTCGATGCGACGGAAGACGATCCCGGTGCCCGACGCTGCAGGCAGAATGCGCAGCGTAACGGGAGCGCCGCTATGAAGGCCTACGCCGCTACACTCCACTGCGGAGCGAATTGTCTGCTCGGGGGTCACGGACAAATCGTTTGCTTGAATGCAGTAGATTACGCCAAGGTTACAAATCCTGTATGTGGCAAAAAAGCCACACTAAATGGCTCTCCCGTTATGCCAACCGCCGACTTCGCCATCCATCGTGGTCCTCGTAAACATCTGTAACTAAGCGACTTACTACCGACAGCAAAATGGTCTCACAGGAGTGAGCGAGAGCGATGGAGATACGCAGAAGATTTTTCGAACGGCGTCAGCGTTTTCCGCTCTGCTTCCCCGCCGCCTTATTCGGGTTGTAATGCGAATTCGGGTCGAACATCGCCTGGTCCAGCCCCTGATTGATGGTGACCTCATGCAGGAATCGCTGGCTCGCCATGTCGCCGTTGAAGTAGCGCGTCAGGTTATAGGGCACCATCAGGCCCGCGACAGGCTTGTAGTCGTCATAAACTTCTTCTTCGACATTTTTCTGCCGGTCGACCGGGTCCCGCCACGTGAACGACTTCTTGATGGGCAAATGGCTGTCGGCATCGAAGTAAAGAGTGACGCTCTCATTCTGCGCATTGATCAGCGTGACCTGCGTCGCTGGATGTTGCGCCGCGATCGCGGCTCCTTCATACAGCAGCACCACTCCGGGATCATTCACCCAGGTCCGCAAAATGGTGTCGAGCGAAAAGCGTCGGCGCCGCAGATAGTCGTCGAGATCTTTCTGCTCGATCGGATGCGGCCCCTTATACGTAATCTCCCACGCCTTATTGCCCACGTAGAGTTCTGCAATGTCACGCTCTTTCGTGACCTCCACGCGCTCTTTGTCTGGAAATTCGGTGAAACTCCAGAACAGCGCGCCCTCCCCGTTGGGCCGGCCGTGATGGAAGCTGTAAGCCCGTCCCTGCTGCTCGCGGTCGCGAATGGTGAGATACGTCTTTCCGCCTAGCGCCTCAATGGCCTGATCGATAAGGGTTTTCGCCCGGTGATCGTTTTCCTGAGCGGCAGAAATTGCGGGCGCGGCTTTAGCGGTATCGGAAGCAGCCGGCGATGATGCCGGCCCGCTCCGTTCTGAGCCTGCCCCCAGACGAGGCAATGCCCCGAACACACCAAAACCAACATGGGGAGAAATCGTTTCATTCCTTAAGGGAGTGAGCGCAATCAGAATTGTAGCGTTTTCGGTGGACTTTTCGCCCGCGTCGGCCAGGCTCCTTTCCAGCTTGGATGCACGAAACCGCCGAAATGCAAGCTCCACCGGGCCCATTTTTGGGCCTCTTTTTCGCAGTTTATCCAGTGAGGACGGCTCCGCCATTCACGTTGAACACTTCCCCGGTAATAAAACTGGCGTGCTCGGTGCACAGGAACAGCACCGGCGCCGCGATCTCTTCCGGTTTGCCCGCCCGGCCCAGAGGGATCGTACGACGTATTTCCTCGCCGCTCTTCGGATCGGCCAGCGCCGCCGCGCTCATCTCGGTATCGACCCAGCCCGGAGCAACCGAATTCACATAGATGCCGGCGGATGCGAGTTCGGTCGACAATCCCTTGGTCATGCTGATGAGCGCTCCCTTGGTCGCGGAATAGTCGCAGTGAAACGCCTCGCCCCGCTGCCCGCTGGTCGAACTGATTAGCACAATGTGTCCTGTGGGACCGTTCTTGCGAGGCTGCGTCTTCATCTGCGCTACCGCATGCTTCACCAAACCGAAAACTCCATCCAGGTTGATCGACAACGTGGAGCGCCATTGCTCATCCGACATGCGCTCGATGGGCACGTCCTCCGCTGGCCACACCCCGTGATTGGCAACCAGAATGTCGAGCCGTCCGAAATGCCGTACCGTCTCGTCGACCAAAGCCCGCGCGGCTTCTGGAGTTTTCAAGTCGGATTGAATGGGATGGCATGCGTTCGCGCCACATTCCTTGGCAAGAGTTTCCGCCTGCGCGCGAGCGCTGCGATAACTGAAAGCGACTTTGGCGCCGGCGGCGGCAAACATCCGCACCGTGGCCGCTCCAATGCCGCGCGAACCGCCGGAAATGAGCGCAACTTTACCTGCGAGAGAAAGAGGGATCGACATAGCAGACTAGTTTCAAGTTTCCTGCGTGCCGTTGCAAGTGGGGATACAAGCGGGAAAAGTGAGACGCTCAATCTCCAGTGCCCGACGACAAGCGCTCCGACTTCAGCCCACGCAGCAGCAACCGCACCAGCATGCCGTCGAAGCGTGTTCCGCTCATTTTGGAAAGTTCGTCGAGCGCCTGCTCCGGCGTGCGCGCGGCCGCGAATGATTGTTCGGTGACCATGTTGGCGTAGGCGTCGGTCAGGCCGATGATCCGCGCCCACAGCGGAATCTCCTCGCCTCGCAAGCCACCGGGATAGCCCGAGCCGTCAAAGCGCTGGTGATGATGCTCAATTGCCTCCCGCATCATTTTGCTGTGAGGAATGGTGCCGACAATTTCCGCACCCACGAGCGCATGCATTTTCACTTGCTGAAATTCATCGTCCGTCAGCGGGCCCGGCTTGTTCAGAACCCGCTCGGAAATGAAAATTTTTCCTACATCATGAACTCGGGCTGCGTAAACCAGTTCGGCCGTTTCCTCCGACGACAATCCCAGCGCCCGCGCAATCACTTCTGTATAGCGTGCCACCAGGTCGCCGTGGCCAGCAGTTTGCAGTTCGCGCGATTCCGCCGCCCGGCTCAGCGACTCGATCGCCTCCTTGAGCACCGGGACGTTGCAATCTTCGTCGCCGCCGCACAATTTATACAAAGTCGACGTCAACTCTTCCAGATGTTCGGGCCCGGCCTGCTCGCGCTGCAAGAAGCCTTCGATGTATGCCGAAATCTGTTGGCGCTGGCGCGCGAAGTCCTGCCCCTCGACATATTCCTGCGCTGTAGATACGGAGTTTCCTCCCGACCGCTTCGAGACATACATACCGGCGTCGGCTACGCGGATGATGTCTTCGATGGAAAAACCGTGCATGGGAAAACTTGCCACGCCGAAACTGCCAGTAATGTGATGCTCCGCCAGCATAGGGTCGCTGGCCATCCACTGCCGAAGGCGTTCAGCCAGAACTTGCGCCTGTTCCGAGCCGGTTTCGGGCATCAGCACGATGAACTCGTCGCCGCCGTAGCGCGCCACCACGTTCGATTGCCGCGATTTTTGCTCCAGCAGTCGCCCCACTCGGGCCAGCACCAGGTCACCCTCGAAGTGCCCCATGGTGTCGTTGACCTCTTTGAACTTATCCAGATCGATCAGCACCACGGAGAACGGGCGCCCCGAACGCGAAGCGCGTTTCCATTCCGCCGACAGCGCTTCCCAGAAGAAGCGGCGCGTCTTGATCCCGGTCAGCCCGTCGGTGATCGATTGCTGTTGCAGTTTCTGAAAAACGAAAGCATTGTGCAGCGCCGTTGCCAGCAAATCCGCCAGCGTATTCAAAATCAGCACATCCTGCGGCGAGAACGCATTTTCATTCCGGCTCTCAATGTTGAGCACGCCCAGCAGCGATTCGCCATACGTGATGGGAATGCACAGGATCGCTCGCGAGTCCGCCAGAATTCCCGTGAGGTTTCCCGGCAACGCATGCTGCACCATCGCGCGTTCGCCGGTGCGGGCCACCCGGCCCAAAATGCCCGCGCCCAACGCAATGCGCTTGCCGACCGCGTGCGCAGTCACTCCCGCTTCCGCTTTAATCTCGATTTCCTTCGTCCCGTAGTCGAGCAGGCCGATACCGATGTGATCGAAGCTGAAATTCTTTTGAATCTCGCCCACGATCTGGTCCAGCATGTGCATCGGATCGTCGCTGGAAATCGCGGTTCGGGAAACGTTGTTCAAGAACGCAAGCTGGCGCGAACGCCGCTGCTCATCGGCAAACAGCCGCGCATTCTCCACCGCGACCGAGACCTGCCCCGCCGCCGTCACCAGCACGTCCAGATCGCGCTGTTCAAAGACGAACTCGCGGTCGGGATTCATCGCCACCATCACTCCCGCAGGCTTATTGCTCAAGAAAATCGGCACCGCGATCAGACACTTCGCCGGACGGCCCGGAATATAGGCGATGCCCAGATTCTTCCGCGTGGTCTCCAGGTCGGAACGGATGAGCAGCGGCTCGCCGGTGCGAATCACGTACTCGCTGAAAGCATTTCTCAGTTCCCGCGTGCGCTTGGGCAGAACCACGTTGTCACGTACCTCGAGTTCGAAGCGCAGTTCTTCCCCGTCCTGAAACGCGATGTAAAAGTGGCTGGTATCGAAAATCTGTCCCAGTTCCACCTGAATCGTGCGCATGATCTCGTCCTGATCCAGGCGCGAACTGATCGCCTTCCCGATCTCCGTAAGCAGTTCGTATTCCTTGGTTCGGCGATGCGCGTCGTGGCTGACCACATAATTTTCAAGCGTCAGGCCCAACTGCAGCGCGAGCCCCACCATCAGCCGCGGACCCGACGAACCGAAGGCTCTCCGTTCCGCATGAGGAAACAGAATTACGCCAAAATTGTGCTCGCGCGTCTGCAGGCTCACCGCCGTCAGATTGCGGACTTCCGCTTCGGTGAGAATCTTCTTGAATTCCGCGAACGTTCCCGCTCGACGAAGCCGGAAACGGTTCGGCCATCTCCGCCAGGTCGCTGCACCGTGAAAATTCCGCTGTGCCGGTAGGCCAGTTCGCGACATGTACTCCCCGGCCCCAGCTTTTCTCCAGAGACTCCAAAAATCCGGCAGGAAAACCGTGCTGCACCGAAGGCAACAAGCCCGCGCCAGCGTTCGGTAATGAAGATTGCCGCGCGCTCCATCGGCAAGGCGCTTCGCAAGCGCTCGAGCGCGGCTTGCATGCTTGGCACCAGGTCATCGGCGAAGAGCAGTCGCCGCGGGTCCACTCCCAGCGTCGACAGCGCCAGCGTATTTTCCTGCACCGCGTTGCGCTGGTTTTCAAACAGCACCATCACCATCGCGATGCCCAGCAGCATCTGCGGCACCGGGCCAAACAAGCGGCTGGCGTTGCCGAACATCTCCGTCCACGGATTCTGCAGTTGCCCCACGCCCATCAGCACGGCCCAAAACGCCAGCGAAACGGCGAGCACCCGGAATGCCAGCGATTTGCGCCGGTGGCTGTTCAGGTAGAAGACGGCCGAGCAATAAAGCAGAATCGCCGCCAGCCCCAACCCCAGGCGGATCGCCGGCTGCACGTCCGGGCGAAACACACCGTTCACAATGTGCCCGCGCAGAGTCAACACCGGCGAGCGCCACTCCAAACGCTCCTACCGCCGCGTCATACCACCGAAAGTGGTACGAGTCCCGCATCAGCCGCGTCGAAACAAAAATGCACAGCGCCATCGCGACCAGGAAAAGCTCGCTTGCAAAAAATGCCAGGGAAGATTTCGGAAACGTATCGAGAACGTAGTGCAGCGAGTAAGCGGCCCAGGCCAGTTGCCACGCGCGGAAGTAAGGCTGCCGGCTTTGCTCGTGCAGATAGGTAAAGACGAGAAAGAGCAGAACCGAGACAAAACCCGGAATCAAAACCGTCGTAATGACAACACTGTTCATAGGGTCGGTGAGGACGCCTCTGGCCAAACTTGCTGGCTCAGTTTCGGGGGGAAACAGTTCATTAATGTTTTCACACCGCGCCGCCGAACACAATAGAATTTAAGTACAATGCGCGCTTTCGATACCTTTTAAAATCAAACGGTTGCATGCAATATCGTTTCGGCGCTCACGCTTGACGATGCCGTGACGAGGCCCGTACCATCGAAGGTCACTCGATTCTCTAAAGATTTTGGCGCCGGCGACCGCACCGTTTCAGCCACAGCCGGTGCCAGATGCGGCATTTCTCCTGACCGCCCTATGCCCGAAACTTTGAATTCGTCGCCCGCCAAGCCGAGAGTCCGCTTCGCGCCCTCGCCCACCGGATTTCTCCACGTCGGCAGCGCCCGCACCTTCATCTTCAACTGGCTCTACGCCCGCCGCAACGGCGGCACCATGATTCTGCGCCTCGACGATACCGACGTCGAACGCAACACCGACGCCTCCGTCAACTCCATTTTCGAAGGCCTGAAGTGGCTAGGCCTCGACTGGGACGAGGAATACAAGCAGTCCGAGCGCGGCGAACTGCATCGACAAATGGCGGACGCAATCTTCCAGAAAGGCCTTGCTTACCGCGATTTCACTCCCGCCCACACCGGCGACAGCGAGCGCTCGGGCGCGCAGGGGACCTGGCTGTTCAATCCCGGCATGCGCGAGCTGTCTCGCGAAGAGAGCGACCGCCGCGCTGCCGCCGGAGAGCCTTTCGCCCTGCGCTTCCGCGTGCCCCGCGACGGCGGCCAAACGGTGCGCTTCACCGACGCCGTTTATGGCGAGCAGGTCAAAGCCGCAGCCGACATCGAAGACTTCGCCCTGCTGCGCTCCGACGGCATGCCCACCTATCACCTCGCCTCCTGCGCCGACGATGCCGACCTGCGCATCAGCCACATCATTCGCGGCCAGGATCATCTGTCAAACACCTTCAAGCACGTTCTGATTTTCGAAGCCGCCGGCTTCACGCCGCCGCAGTTCGCGCACCTGCCTCTGCTGGTTGCGCCCGACGGCACCAAGCTCTCCAAGCGCCGCCACGGCCCGGTCGTCAGCGTCACCACTTATCGCGACGCCGGATTTCTGCCCGAAGCTTTCATCAACTTCCTCTGCCTGCTGGGCTGGTCGCCAAAGAACGATCGCGAGCAGATGACCCGCCAGGAACTGATCGACGCCTTCTCCCTCGAAGGCATCAACCGCGCCAACGCCGTGGTCAACTTCAAAGAGAACGCTTCATCAAGCGCCGTCATTCCGAGCGAAGCAAGTACTGCTCCCGCTAATGTTGTCATCCCGAGCGAAGCGAGGGACCTGGGTGTTACCTACCACGAAGACACTTTCGATCCCAAGGCACTCTGGCTCAACGCCGAACACATTCGCGGCCTGCCCATCGAAGACCTGAGCCAGCGCCTGCTCCCGATCGTGCGCAAGCGCCGGCTTCAGCGTCACGCCCGAAAAGATGCTGCGCATCACGCCGCTCATCCGCGAGCGCATCAAGCTGCTGCGCGACGTGCTCACCGCCGCCGACTTCTTCTTCGTCGACCAACTGCCGCCCTACGATCCCGCCGAACTCATCCCGCAAAAGGGCGACGCCGCCATGGCGAAGAAGGTTTTAGAGAAAGCGCAAGCCGTACTCGCCAATGTCGAGTTCAAGCACGATCCGCTGGATCAGGCCCTGCGCGCCGCCGCCCAGGAACTCGGCATCAAGGCAGGACAGATGTTCCAGCCCATCCGCGTCGCAGTCTGCGGCCGCAAAAACGCCCCGCCGCTGTTCGAAACGTTAGAAGTCTTGGGCCGCGAAATAACATTAACGCGAATCAACCGGGCGACGAGTCTCACGTAGCGACAGCCGCCTCGGCTGTCATGGTTTTGCCTTGAGCCGTTATACCGCTGCTGTCAGGGTTTGCCGTCTGCAGCCCAGCTTGCTGCGCCCGCCCCCAGCCGAGGCGGCTGTGGCTACGTGATTTTCTTTTTGTATCCGTTACCCATGCTCCGCGAATCTATAGCAGTTTGCGAATCGTAACTTTACGGGAGAATCTTCCATGAAAGCAGTCCAAATCAGCAAAGCTGGCGGAAATTTCGAACTCGTCGATCGCCCCATCCCCCAGCCCGGCCGCAATCAAGTGCGCATCAAGGTCGAAGCCTGCGGCATTTGTCACAGCGACGCGCTGGTCAAAGAAGGAGTCTGGCCCGGACTCCAATATCCTCGCGTTCCCGGCCACGAAATTGCCGGACGCATCGACGCCATCGGCCCCGACGTCACTCTCTGGAAGCAGGGCCAGCGCGTCGGCGTCGGCTGGCACGGCGGACACTGCTTCCAGTGCGATCCCTGCCGCCGCGGCGATTTCGTTCTCTGCCAGAACGAAAAAATTACTGCCATCCACTTCGACGGAGGCTACGCCGAATACATGGTCGTCGGCGCCGAGGCCGTCGCGGCCATGCCCGAGGATCTTCCCGCCGACGAGGCCGCGCCTCTGCTCTGCGCCGGCATCACCGTCTTCAATTCGCTGCGCAATTCCGGCGCTCGCGGCGGCGACACCGTTGCCGTCCAGGGAATCGGCGGCCTCGGCCATCTCGGAATTCAGTACGCCCGCCAGATGGGGTTTCGCACCATCGCCGTCGGCCGCGGCAAAGACAAAGAGGCGCTCGCCCGCAAACTGGGCGCGCACGAATACGTCGACACCGGCGCCGGCGCTCCCGCCGAAGCGCTGCAAAAACTCGGCGGAGCGAAGGTTATCCTCGCCACCGCTCCCGATTCAAAATCCATCTCAGCCCTGGTCGATGGCCTCGCTGCCGACGGCACCCTGCTCGTAGTGGGAGCAGGATTCGAATCGCTCACGGTAACGCCCCTGCAGTTGATTGGCGGCCGCAAGAAGATCCACGGCTGGCCCTCCGGCACCGCCAAAGATTCCGAGGACACGCTGCGCTTCAGTTCGCTCAGCGGAGTCCGCCCCATGATCGAGCGCTACCCGCTGGAAAAAGCCGCCGACGCCTACCAGCAGATGATCACCGGCAAGGCCAGATTCCGCGTCGTGCTCACGACGAGCTAGCGTAGTGAAATAGCTGAACCGCGAAGGCTAAGGATCGCGAAGGACCTCGTCTGCGAGTGATTTCCTTCGTGGACCTTCGTGTCCTTTGTGGTGAAAGCTCTGAGCCCGCCCTAATAGACGCGAATAATGGATTGACATGAAGTACTTTGCAATTTAAAGTAGTTCCATGATTTCCGCTGACGAACCCTTCCTTCACCCCGTCGCTGCCCGCTGGATCCCCTCTGCGATGCTCATCGCGCCCACGCTCGATCCGAGCGAGCCAGGCGAATCCGTCGAGCCGCACTTTGCCCTGCTGATCAATCCGTTCTACCCCAAGGACGCGAACGCCAGCTTCGGCAAGCACGTGCTCACGCCGACGCTGGCGCTGACCAGCATCGCCGCCACGACGCCGGCGCATTGGCGCGTGCGAGTACTGGGACGAGAACCTGCTCGACGGCCGCCGCCCTTCGTCCGATGCCGCAGGTGGTCGGCATCACCGTCCATCTGACCTTTGCGCGGCGCGCCTTCGAACTGGCCGACTGGTATCGCGCTCGCGGCTCGAAAGTGATTCTCGGCGGGCTGCACGTGCTCTCTTGTCCCGACGAATGCGCGCCGCACGCCGACGCGCTCGCGCTCGGCGATGGCGTGCAGCTCTGGCCGCGCATCCTGCGCGACGTCGAGGCAGACTGCCTGCAGCCGCGCTACGTCGCCACCTATGAAAACGACTACCGCGACGATCCCCCGCCGCGGCGATCGCTCCTTCCGCGCCACAGCTTCCTGACCACCACCAGCCTGATCGCCACTCGCGGCTGCCACAACCGCTGCGGCTTCTGCTATCTCGCCACCGACGGCCTGCGCATGCCCTATCGCATGCGCGATCCGCAGCAGGTCGTCGACGAGTTCAGAGCCGACGACCAGCCCTACGCCGTCTTCATCGACAACAATCTCGGCTCGCGCCGCGACTACCTGCACGCAGCTCTGCGCCGCGCTGCGGCCGCTGAACAAGATCTGGAGCGCCGCCGTCACCATCGACGTGACCGACGATCCCAGCCTGATCCGCGACATGGCGCTCGCCGGCTGCACCGGCGTCTTCGTCGGCTTCGAATCGCTCTCCGACGAGAACCTCGCCGACGCCCACAAGAAGACGCCGAAGACCGCCGACTACGCCCGCCGCGTGCGCATGCTGCACGACTACGGCATCCAGGTGAACGGATCTTCGTCCTCGGCTTCGATCACGACCGCAAAGACGTCTTCGCGCGCACCGCCGAATGGATCGAGGAGAACCGCCTGGAGTGCGCCACGTTCCACATCCTCACGCCCTATCCGGCGACGCCGCTGTTTCGCCAGATGGAGGCGGAAGGCCGCCTCCTGCACCGCGACTGGACTCTCTACGACACCGGCCACGTCGTCTTTCGCCCGAAGCACATGACGCCCGAGGAACTCGAGGACGGCTACGCCTGGATCTACCAGCGCCTGTTCTCGCACGCCTCGATCTGGCGGCGCCGGCCGCAAGCACTGGCAGGCGGTCCCGCCCTACCTGGCGATGTCGTACCTCTACAAGCGCTCCAACCGCTTCTGGCATCTGCTGATCAAGCACGACCTGGTGAATCCCGTGTGGAAACCGCTGGTCGAGATGACGCGCTGGCGCCACGTCCGCTATCGCCGCCGGCTCGCGCAACAAGAGAACGCGGCGCGCGCGCCCGGACAGGTCGTCTCCGCAGGCGTCTGACCAGCCTTTCTTTGCGGTAAGATCATTAGTTATGAAAACGTCTGATACTGAGGCTGAGACCGGCGCCAATGCAGCGCCGGAGTCTCGCTCCAACTTCATTCGCGACATCATTCTCGACGACCTGAAGACCAATAAGTTCGACGGCCGCGTGCAGACGCGCTTTCCTCCGGAGCCCAACGGCTATCTGCACATCGGCCACGCCAAGTCGATCTGCCTGAACTTCGGACTGGCCGACGAGTTCGGCGGCCAGACCAACCTGCGCTTCGACGACACCAATCCCGAAAAGGAAGAGACCGAGTACGTCGACTCCATCATGGCAGACGTGCACTGGCTCGGCTTCGACTGGGACGGCCTCTTCTACGCCTCCGACTATTTCGACCAGCTCTACGAGTGGGCGGTGCAGCTGATTCAAGCGACGGCAAGGCGTACGTCGGCGACCTGTCCGCCGACGAGATTCGCAAGTATCGCGGCACGCTGACCGAGCCCGGCAAAGACAGCCCGTACCGCAACCGCTCGGTCGAAGAGAATCTCGATCTGTTCGAGCGCATGAAGGCGGGCGAGTTTCCCGACGGCTCGCGCGCGCTGCGCGCCAAGATCGACATGGCCTCGCCGAACCTGAACATGCGCGATCCGGTGATGTACCGCATCCTGCACGCCGAGCATCACCGCACCGGCAACAAGTGGTGCATCTATCCGATGTACGACTACGCGCACGGCCAGTCGGACTCGATCGAGAACATCACGCACTCCATCTGCACGCTGGAGTTCGAAGACCATCGGCCGCTCTACGACTGGTTCATCGAGCAGCTGGGCATCTTTCCCTCGCAGCAGATCGAGTTCGACCGGCTGAACCTGACCTACACGCTGCTGAGCAAGCGCAAGCTGCTGCCAGCTGGTGCAGGAGGGCCACGTGCAGCGGCTGGGACGATCCGCGCATGCCGACGCTCTCGCGGCATCCGCCGCCGCGGCTACACGCCGGAAGCGATCCGCAATTTCTGCGGCTGCGATCGGCGTTTCGAAGACCAACGGCATCGATCGAACTGGCGCTGCTCGAACACTTCGTGCGCGAGGACCTGAACAAGCGCGCGCCCGCGCGTGATGGCCGTGCTGCGTCCGCTGAAGGTGGTGATCGACAACTATCCCGAGGGCCAGGTCGAAGAGATGGACGCGGTCAACAATCCCGAGGACGCGACCGCGGGCACGCCGCAAGGTGCCGTTCTCGCGCGTGCTCTACATCGAGCAGGACGACTTCCGCGAAGTGCCTCCGCCAAAGATATTTCCGCCTGTCGCCCGGGACGCGAGGTGCGGCTGCGCTACGGCTACTTCGTCACCTGCACCAGCGTGGTGAAGAACGACAAGCGGCGAAGTCGTCGAGGTGCACTGCACCTACGATCCGGCAACGCGCGGCGGCAACGCGCCCGACGGCCGCAAGGTGAAGTCGACCATCCACTGGGTGTCGGCCGCGCACGCGGTCGACGCCGAGGTGCGCCTCTACGAGAACCTGTTCACGCAAGGAAGATCCGAGCGACGTGGAAGAAGGCCAGGACTTACTCGACAATCTGAATCCGAACTCGCTGGAAGTGATCACCGACGCGAAGCTGGAGCCGTCGCTGGCCAATGCCGCAGTCGGGCGACGCGCTATCAGTTCGAGCGCCTGGGCTATTTCTGCGTCGACCCCGACTCCAAGCCGGGCAAGCCGGTGTTCAACCGCACCGTCGCGCTGAAAGACACTTGGGCGAAGGTCGAGAAGAAACAGGGCGGGAAGGGGTAAGCCACCAAAACTAAATGGGTTGGCAGAGTTTTCCACAATGTTCCTTCAGGAACATTTGTCGTACAGAAGTGTATGTACAAAATGACGTAAGTCACGCGCCTGCAGTGGTTTATGGGTGCCGAAGTCTCATTTGGAGTTGGGAATGCGGATGGGTTTCAGGGAGCCGCCCCGACGGTTGATCGCACCGAGATTACTTCTCGTGAATTCTCTTCAGAAACTCCTGGTGAAGTTTCCAACTCCAGTCCGGATGATCGTTTGCCCACGCCATGGCCCGTTCCCAAGGCTCACGAAGCTGGTCATGCGTGGACCAGTTTTCAAAGTACGGACGAAGAGCGGTGGTCTCCAGCGCGTGCTCGAGAAACCCTTGCTCGATCGCGAGCCGAATTTCCTCTCGGCTCGAGAGGAATAGCTCCGTGATGGCGTGCGCGGTGCGTTCTATTTCGTCCGAAGCATCGCCCATTTCGAGAAGCTTGCGGAGCCACAAATGAAGAGTCCGGGCAGCTTCCCACCGGCTTTCGATCTCCTCGTTTTCGGACACATCTTGTCGAACGCACTCAAGAAGATAATTCCTGACCGCGCTGCACTCAGCCTCTTTGCCAAGCTCAGGCTGAATCCGGTAATAGACTTCGCCCGTGATGCGATAAAGCTTGGCCAGCGTTGGGAGATCGTTCGCCGACTGGATCCAGAAGAGAACTTTGTCTTTGGGTATTGGATCTTGATTCGATAGTGCTGCGTCGATTTCAGGCCGATAGTCCACAGATCGTCCGTTGCGGGGGGAAAAAACGAACCCCGAGCGGGAATCAACTCGGGGCAGCACGTCAGCCTGTCAAGCTCAACACGATTATGATCACGGCGGAAGTAGAAGTCAAGGTTACTTGAGGAGTCCGCCTGTCGGAGACTCCTCGTCAGATTCCCTACCGAACCGGGAATGCTGTGGACCCGACGGGAGTCGAACCCGTACCCTCGAGCTTGACAGGCAGATGTGCTACCGATTACACCACGGCCCGATTTCCAGGGTATGGCATGGCTCAGCTTTTGAAGCTGTGTCGGCGATATGTTTCTACTATTGATTCCTGAATTGGGAAGAATACGGACCGACTGGTTGGCTGACAGCCTAGGCGGCTGTCGCTACGCGATTCGTCTAGCGCGCGGGACTTTGGCCGGGATTGTGGTGGGGGCCGGCTGGTTCCTTTACGACTTTCACTTCAAAACTTACGGGCTGAGTTTTGGGCGGGAAGCATTGGGCGTTGTCGCAGGCTTGAAAGCGGAGAACGCCGTGCATCACGTATTTGCCGGGTTGCACCGCGTGCAGCGGATGGACTGCGACTCTGATCGTGAAATCGCCGCTGTAGACGTTTAGTTTTTCGTCGGGGGAAAAGGGGAAACTCAAATCTTTTCCCGGAGGGTATTCGATCCTCCCGAGGATGATGTCGGTGGGCAAATCCATCTTCAAATTTGTGGGAATGAGGAATTCGGACTTGGGAGTGTTGGAGTTGATGTGAAATCCGGAAGCGACGCGGAAATCAAGATCGACCATGGTTTGCTTAGCGCGCTGGGCAGTGACTAGAGGAACAGGAGCGAACGAGACCGAAGGCGGCTTCACAGATTGCGCCGAAGCGGCGCCGGAAATCAGAAGCAGCAAACCGATCAGCTTCGAGTTGTGGGCTTGCAACATCGCTTTCCTGTTACATCCAATAGTAGATCGACCGAGGCTCTGGTTCCTATTGTCACTTCTGAGGCTGCGAGGCGGAGGCCTGGGTGCTTGCAGGCTGAGTATTCAGTGCCTTCTTGATGGAGTCCTCGATCTCGGCTTTACCGCGCAGGCCGATGATCTTGTCGACGATTTTGCCGTCGCGGCCGATCAGAAAACTTTCCGGCAGGGCGGGAACGCCGCCATACTCGTCACCGACGGCTTCTTTGCCGAGGAGCACGGGATAGTTCACGCCCATTTCCTTGGTGAACTTGGCGATATCTTCCTTGCTGGAATCGTCCATGGCGACGCCGACGATTTGCAAGCCTTGCGCGCCGTACTGGTTCTGGAAATCGACGAACCAAGGCATTTCAATCTTGCAGGGACCGCACCAGGTAGCCCAGAAATTCAGCAGAACCGCTTTGCCGCGCAGGTCGGAAAGGCGCACGCTCTTGCCTTCGAGCGACTCGAGCGTGAAATCGGGCGCGGGGCCGGACTTGGCGCGGGCCGCCGGAGATGGTCCGGAGCGGCGCGCCGCGTGAAAGCCGAAATAGAGCATGGCGGCTACGATGACCGCGACCACAACCAGGGCGAGTGGATTACGTCCTCCGGCCGGCGCGGGGGGTGGCGCGTCGGCGTCATATTTTCCGGCGTAGACTTCTTGGCCGGGATACGCGGCACCACACGAGTTGCAGGTTACAGTGTCGGGAACGGCGCCCGCTTCGGGAAGCGCTTCCTTCTGATTAGCGACCCAGCACTTGGGGCAGCGCCAATGAGATTTCTTCTGTGGCGTCTCGTCCGGTTTTTGATCTTCCGACATAATTCAACTCCTCCCACTTATAAAGCAAAACGATTCAGAAACGACAGCCAGCTTGAAATGAGCGTGAAGCGGCCGATAACCAGCAAAACGCCGAGGGCGATCAACAGGCCGCCGCTGGCGACTTCGAGCACGTGCATCTTCGAGCGGAAGCGGCTGTAGAACTTGAGGAAGCGCTCCATGAGCAGCGACGTAAGCAGAAACGGCACCGCGAGCCCCAGAGAATAAACCGCGAGCAGGAGAATGCCCTTCGCAACCGTGTCCTCTTCGCTGGCCACAGTGAGGATGGCGGTGAGGATGGGGCCGAGGCAGGGAGTCCAGCCGAAAGCGAAGGCGAATCCGATGACGAATGCGCCGATAGGAGTGCTGCTGCCTTTCACGCTGTGCAGGCGCGCGTCGGTGTAGAGGGCTTTGATTTTGAAAATTCCGGTGAGGTGCAGGCCGAAAATAATAATGACGACTCCGGCCACAATCGACAGCGTGTGTTTGTAGCGCGCGGCCACCTGGCCGATTTCGGTGGAGATCGCGCCGAGGGTTATGAAGACGACGCTAAATCCGAGAATGAAGCCGATGGAATTGATCATCACGCGCCGCATGAGCTGGCCCTGCGGCGCCTTCAGTTCTTCGACGCCCACGCCGGAGATGAGCGAAACGTAGCCCGGCACCAGCGGGAGCACGCACGGCGAGAGAAAAGAAATCAGGCCGGCGAAGAACGCGGCAATGGGAAGCGGCAGGCTCTTCATTCTTCTTTATTGTAGCTGCTGCAGGCTATCTCGTTGCATAAGACGCGCGGGACGGAGATTCGTTGCAGGATTGCAGGCCCAAAAATGCCGAACCAAACCCTTGGCCACGGATTTACACCGATTCACACGGATTTACGGCTCGTGAATTATTTCGCGCGTGTCGATGCGCGCTGTCAGTGACGCTGGGTGGGCTGAGGCGCGGGCGTGGCGGGCTCGGGGGATTGTTCGGGGGATTCGCTGAGCTTGCGGAGAAATCCGCCGGGAAGAATGGCGGCGAGGATGGCTCGGGTTCCCTCCTGGCGCACTTGCAGGCTTTCGAAGAGAGCTTTGACGTCGGCGTCGGTGCCGGCGGATCCGACGGAGATTTCGGCGGTGCGAAACATGGCGAGATAGGCATTGGCCTTGTCGGCGATGACGCGGGCGTCGGCGTCGCTCGCGGCCCAGGCTTCGGCGCGAAGGTGCAGGGCGTCGACGCGCAGGGGAAAATGCAGCGGGTTGTAGCTGGCGGAAATCACCAGGTCGGCGGGCTTGGGAAAGAGCGCGGACCAGGTGTCGAACTGCCGGGCGAGGGGCTCGGTGCGGGCGACCATCCAGAACGGGCTGGCGAACTGGACGTGCCGGTAATAGCGGCGGAGAAGAGCCGGGCCGCCAAACGGCGAAGCCAGGCGGCGGGAGCGGTCGACGATGCCGCGGATGACGGCGGGATCGTCGTGATTGGAGGCGGCAACGGTGTCGACGGAGAGGATGGCAATGCGGAAGGAGCGCCCATAGAGCGGGATCGTAAAGATGTCGATGGAGTTGTAGTTCTCGACGGATCGGGCGGTCTTCTTCAGATAATCGAGGCACTTGGTTCGATCGAATTTTGCGGTGAAAACTTCGGAATAGCGCGGCTCGGTGGCCGCGCCGCCGGTTCCTCCGCCGGGCCATTTTTCGGGATAGTGAATGGCGAAGGCGGCGGCCTCGAGATCGCGCTCGAAGTCGAAACCGGTATCCTGGATGAAGCGGTCGTATTCGGGATCGTGGGCGACGGGAAGGAGGAGCTTGCCGCCGTTGGCTTTGCGGGCCCAGCCGAGGTTGGCGTAGACGAAGGCGTCGGCGCCGGGGAGGAGTCGCGCGGGTTCCGGGGGAGCCTGCTTGCGCAGCTGGACGGCGAGGATCACCGCGGCAACGACAATCACGAGCGCCAGGGAAATGGGGAAAGCGCGTCTAATTCGCATGAATTGCGGTCAGGGATGAAATGATAGCACTGCGGTTAGAAAACTAGGGCATTCACCACGAAGGGCATGAAACGAAGACCAAACCTTGAACCACAAAGGGCACGAAGGTTTACGAAGGAAAGCCAACCGATCCGGGCGGTGATTCGCCACCCAATCACGGCCCGGGCCCTAGTTCATACCGTGGAAGTGGCTCAGTTTGAATGTCAAATCTCACGGGGCGTCATCCCGAAGTGCCCGCGTTTTTAGCAGCGGGCCGAGGGATCTCCCGTGGCACACAGCGTCCTAGCGGGAGATCCTTCGCTCCATCTGAAGAACGGCTGCGCTCTGGATGACGCCATAGATGTAGTCAAAAATTCAAACTGAGCCACCGCCCATACCGCGAATGCTTGCGTGGGGAATTCCCCTTGTGATACCTTAAATAATTGTCCCGGACATCTGGAAGGGATCAGAGGGATAGGTTCGCGCGAAGGCGCGGCTTACCCGGGATTGCTGGCGTAGCTCAGTCGGTAGAGCATCTGATTTGTAATCAGAGGGTCAGGGGTTCAAATCCCTTCGCCAGCTCCAGGAAACGCAGTTCCGGCAGGCGGATTCGGTAGCGGCGCAACAGGTTTTTCAACGCACTCCATTCGTACTTTTCCGGCGTGCAGTGATCAAGAGCAGTGATCAACGTTCATCGCCGTGTCTGGCTTGAGCCTTGGTTTCCCTGTGTTGCGAAAATGAAGTGTGATCTGAGCTGCGTCCGGTGTGCGAGTTGGGCCGGGGAGCAGCGGTTCGGTGTTGTAGTCCGCCGGACGGAGCGCGACAGCCGCATCGCCCGAAGATTTTGCACAGGTGGGTGAGTGGTTAAAGCCAACAGACTGTAAATCTGTCCCTCCTAGCGAGGTACGAAGGTTCGAATCCTTCCCTGTGCACCATTTGTTGAGCCGCATGGCGGGCGTGAGAGAAGCGGGAGTCCGCTGGCGAAATCCCGAGCATTTTTCCGCGAGGGAACTTGATGAATCGCTTGTCCATTGCGCTGGTTTGTTACGTGGTGCTGGGAGCGCTGACTTGGGTGACGATTACCGACCCGAAGATTCGGGCGGGAACGCTGGTGATCCTGGCGCTGTTTGCGGTGAAGAGTTGTATCCGCAGAAGAGATGTTTTGCATCCGGACGGCGAGCGCGACGCAGAGTAGTGGACCGTTTTGCAAGGGCGCGGCTTCAGACGCGCCGCTAAAGTGCGCACGACGGGAGCGGCTTTAGCCCTCGGGTTTGGCTGAGAGCTGAAGGCTGATAGCTGACAGCTGGGTTTTACGGGCCGATGTAGCTCAGTTGGTAGAGCACTCCCTTGGTAAGGGAGAGGTCACCAGTTCAATCCTGGTCATCGGCTCCAGAATTGAGTGCAGGAGTTGAAGTGCAAGACGCCTCGCAAAGTATTAGGTGGCTTTATGTAGCGGTGCTTTTCGCCTACCTTCTTGTGCAGGTGTTCGCTCTTCGGCGACTGAAAGGCGATCAGAAGAGGCGCAGCAATACTGTGTTAACAGTAATGCTGGTCCTGATGTTCGGCACCGACGTAATCCGTGATGTTTTCTTTTTTGAGGATCGCACAGCGAGCCGGGTTGGATTTGTTGTAGTTGCGGTTGCGGCGAGTATCGCGATGATCGTTTTGGTTAGAATGTTTGGCCAAGCCCCAACTGGTTTGGCAGGAAGTCAGGCTAGTGCTGAAGATTATATTCAGCCGCTGAAGTTAGGCTGAGAGCTGACGGCTGATAGCTGACAGCTGGGTTTCGCGGGAGTAACTCAGTGGTAGAGTCACAGCCTTCCAAGCTGTTGGTCGCGGGTTCGATTCCCGTCTCCCGCTCCAGATTGAGGCGTTTTGTGGGCGTGAGCGAAGCGGGAGCCCGCAGCCGAAATCCCGAGCGTAGTTTGCGAGGGAACTTTGGAAACGCGAGTTGCGTGATGCTAGAGATCCTTCAGCGACAAAAAACGTCGCTTCAGGATGACAATTGTTTGGAGATGACAGTGGGATTCGAGAAGGCTGCCATCAAGGTTGAGAAGGTCGAGGATTTTTCCAGGCTGCAAACCGCCGTGGAGCAGGCGTTCTTGCCGGAGAAGGCCGAGAGTTTCCTGAAGCAGTTGGATCGCAAGGGAATTCGCGTGCGGGATTTCGACGCGGTGCTGGCGAAGCGGGTGCTGGAATCGGTGGTCACTGCGGAGCTGGGCGCGCGGCAGTTGTACGAGGCGCTGCCGGTTTCGGATCAGGCGCAGATGCGCGAGTTTTATCTGTCGAAGCTGGAAGGCGTCGAGGTCGCGCTGCGGCACAAGTTTAAGAAGTTGTATCAGTACTACTGAAGTTATATAGGTCCTTCGGCGCAGAGGGCGCGCCTCAGGATGACAAGCGGACAATGGTTTTGAGCTAGAAGCTAGGAGCGAAGAGCTGAGTTATGGCGAAAGAAAAATTTGATCGCACCAAGCCGCACTGCAACGTTGGGACGATTGGTCACATCGATCATGGCAAGACCACGTTGACGGCGGCCATCACCAAGGTTTTGTCGAAGCATAATCCGAAGAACACGTTCCGGTCTTTTGACTCGATCGATAACGCGCCGGAAGAAAAGGCGCGCGGCATCACCATCGCGACGGCGCACGTCGAATACGAGACGGCGAACCGGCACTACGCGCACGTCGATTGCCCGGGCCACGCCGACTACATCAAGAACATGATCACGGGCGCGGCGCAGATGGATGGCGGCATTCTGGTAGTTGCGGCGACGGACGGTCCGATGCCGCAGACGCGCGAGCACGTGCTGCTGGCGCGGCAGGTGGGCGTGCCCTATCTGGTGGTCGCGTTGAATAAAGTTGACGCGGTCGACGATCCGGAGTTGCTTGAACTGGTCGAACTGGAAGTGCGCGAGCTGCTGAAGTCGTACAAGTTCCCGGGCGACGATGTGCCGGTGGTGCGGGTTTCGGCGCTGAACGCGCTGAACGGCGAAGCCAAGGCGGAGGCGCAGGTCGACGAGTTGATGGCGGCGGTGGACAAGTATATTCCGCAGCCGGCGCGCGAACTGGACAAGCCGTTCCTGATGCCGATCGAAGATATTTTTTCGATTCAGGGCCGCGGCACGGTGGTTACGGGACGAATCGAGCGTGGCAAGGTGAAAGTGGGCGAGGAAGTGGAAATCGTCGGCTTCCGCGACACGCGCAAGACGGTTGTGACCGGCGTGGAAATGTTCAAGAAGCAACTGGATGAAGGCATGGCCGGAGACAACGCCGGACTGCTGCTGCGCGGCATTGCGAAGGAAGACGTCGAGCGCGGCATGGTGCTGGCGAAGACCGGGTCGATTACCCCTCACACCAAATTCAAGGCTGAGGTGTATATCCTGACCAAAGAAGAAGGTGGGCGACATACGCCGTTCTTCAAGGGATATCGTCCGCAGTTTTATCTGCGAACGACGGACGTGACGGGCGTGGCGGAGTTGCCGGCGGGCACGGAGATGGTGATGCCGGGGGACAACGTCAGCCTGGTGATTGAGCTGATCACGCCGGTGGCCATGGAAAAGGGCTTGCGCTTCGCGATTCGCGAAGGCGGGCATACGGTAGGCGCCGGAACGATTGCGGAGATTATTCAGTAAGGAAGGCAGAAGTAAGAATGCAGAAGTAAAACCGGAACAAGGTTTTGCATTCTGAATTTCGACTTCTGACTTGATGAAGGGTTCGAGCTGGAACTAAGAGCTAAGAGTTAGGAGTTGTTGAGATGCCCCGAGAAATTGTGACGTTACAGTGCGGTGATTGCAAAGAGCGGAATTATTCGACGACCAAAAACCGGAAGACGACGACCGAGCGGTTGGAGTTCAAGAAATTTTGCAACCGTTGCCGCAAGCACACGCCGCACAAAGAAGTGAAATAGGATTGGGCGATTGCGCGATTGAGCTGGAGCAAGTTGCAATCGCTCAGTGACTCAATCACAAAATCAGTCAATGATTCAGGGGCGTAAGCTCAACGGTTAAACTGTCGGTCTCCAAAACCGAACTTGGGGGTTCGAATCCCTCCGCCCCTGCCAGAATTTGTCAGAGCGGGAAGAAAGAAGTAGAGAAGATGGCGACCATGACGGAACAAAACGCGATTGTAAGCTCGGTGAAGGCCTGGCCGGAGCGAACTCGGACGTTCTACAACGACGTGCGCAGCGAAATGCGCAAAGTGACTGCGCCCTCGTGGAAGGAAGTTCAGGCCACAACCACGGTGGTGGTGATCACGGTTGCCATTTTCGCGCTGTACTTTTTTGTGATCGATTTCGTAATTCAACATGGCGTGACCGCCATGTTCAATTTTTTCAAGGCACACTGACGTAACAGTTTCTAACGGATGCAGACGAGCTCTGAAGCCACGGCTGGCCGGGAAAAGTATCCATATATGGTGGAACAAGAGAAAAACGAAGCGGCAACCAGCGACGCAGGTGAGTCGCAGGTGGTGCCGGACGCAACTACCGCCCCCGCAGAGGCGCCCAAGAACCCGAACATGAAGTGGTACATCATCCACTCCTACTCGGGATTTGAGCGCAAGGTGAAAGAGTCGCTGGAGTCGCGCGTGGCGGCCTTCGGACTGCAGGACAAGATCGGCAAAGTGCTGATCCCGACCGAGTCGGTCACGGAAGTGCGCGGCGGCAAGAAATATACCTCGGAGCGCATGTTCTATCCCGGCTACGTGCTGGTGGAGATGGACATGGACGATCACGTGTGGCACGTGGTGAAGTCCACGCCGCGCGTGACCGGATTCGTGGGCACGGGACAGCAGCCCACGCCACTGTCGGAAGAAGAAGTGCAGCACATTGTTTACAAAGTTGCCGACAGCCGCGAGAAGCCGAAACTCAAAGTTAAGTTCGAGAAGAACGAATCGGTGCGCATCAGCGAAGGCCCGTTCGCCAGCTTTACCGGCATTGTGGACGAAGTAAACGAGGATCGCGAGACGCTGAAGGTGATGGTCACAATTTTCGGGCGCTCGACGCCGGTGGAGTTAGAGTTCAACCAGGTGGAAAAGGTCGCGTAGGTATGGGTACGTTCAGCGCCAAATTGCGAGTGTGGAATCCCGGCGCGCCTGACAAGACCGAAGAGATTGTGGCGATGGTTGACACAGGGGCCGCGTTCTCATGGATCCATCGCGAGCGCCGGAGCGTTTAGGAGCACAGGTGTTGCGGCGCACGGGATTTCGCGCGATCGATGGCTCGATCATCGAGAGAGACACTGCGGCGGTCTGGGTCGGGAGCGATGGGTTCAGCGGGCCCGATACCGTTGTGATCGCGGAACGCAGTGACAAGGAAGTGATTGGCGCGCATACGATCGAAGGGCTTGGACTGGCGGCCGACCCGGTTCAGAAGAAACTAATTCCGACTATCGGGTTAGCGCTCGGTGCGGCCCTGAAGAATTCAGTCGAAGGATAGAAGAGAGATCATGGCAAAAAAAGTTACAGGTTATGTGAAGTTGCAAATTGCGGCGGGCAAGGCGACTCCGGCGCCTCCAGTAGGCCCGGCGCTCGGCCAGGCGCAGATCAACATCATGGAGTTCTGCAAGCAGTTCAACGCGCGGACGAATCAGAAAGAGATGGAAGGGCTGATCATCCCGGTCGTGGTTTCGGTGTACAACGACCGCTCGTTCACTTTCATCACCAAGACTCCTCCGGCGTCCATCCTGTTGAAGCGCGCAGCGGGCATCGCCAAGGGATCGGGCACGCCGAATAAAGATAAAGTCGGCAAAGTTACCGCGAAGCAGGTCGAGGATATCGCCAAGCAGAAGATGCCAGACTTGAATGCAGCTTCGGTTGAGACCGCGATCAAGAGTGTGCGCGGGACGGCGCGGTCGATGGGAATTGAAGTGGTTGGGTGATTGAGTGATCGCGCCATCGAGCGATTGAATTTAAATCGTACAATGACCCGATCGCGCAATCGCTCAATTCGAATTTGAAAAACACCACGGTCGTTCGAAGCTGAGCGCACGGTGGGAGACAAGGAAAAGTCGAATGAACAAAAAAGAAGGAAAGAATATTGCGAAGGCGCATGCCGCGGTTGAGCAGCGCCCTTATGTACTGCAGGATGCGGTTCCGCTGCTGCAGAAAGTGAAATTTGCCAAATTTGACGAGACCGTCGAGGTCACCCTGCGGCTGGGAGTCGATCCCAAACATGCCGACCAGATGGTGCGCGGGACGGTCGTTTTGCCGCACGGGCTGGGCCGGTCGAAGAAGGTTTTGGTCATCGCGAGCGGCGACAAGATTAAGGAAGCGGAAGCGGCGGGCGCGGATTTTGCCGGCGGCGAAGAGATGGTCGAGAAGATCACCAAGGAAAACTGGACTGACTTCGACGCCCTGATCGCCACGCCTGACGTGATGAAATCGGTTGGACGGCTGGGAAAGATTCTTGGACCGAAGGGCTTGATGCCGAACCCGAAGACGGGCACGGTCACCTTCGACGTGGCCAAGGCGGTGCAGGAAGTGAAGGCTGGCAAGGTGGAATTTCGCACCGATAAGACTGCGCTGGTTCATTGCCCGGTGGGCAAGATCTCGTTCTCGCCCGACAAGCTGATTGAGAATGCGACGGTGCTGATTACCAGCGTGATTAAGGCCAAGCCGTCGGTGGCGAAGGGCAAGTACATCAAGGGCTGCACGTTGAGTTCGACGATGGGGCCTGGGATTCTGCTGGACGTGGCGCCCATCGAGGCTGCGGCCAAGGCATAGTTAGGGAAGCGCGCCAAACGCGCGATTTCGCATTCTCGCAAAGAACGCGAGAATGTTCGCGCGGCGCGCCCAGGTCCTGAGCGAGACAAAGAACGTCTCGCTCAGGATGACAAATCAGACTGTAGAGGATGGAATTATGGCGGTTACTCGAGCGAAAAAGACGGAACAGGTCGAGAAGCTGAGCAAAGACCTGAAGAATGTTTCGAACGTGGTCGTGGCAACTTACACGAAGATGACCGTGCCCCAGGACTACGAGCTGCGCAAGGCGTTGCGCGGCGCGGGCGCGAAATATCAGGTAGTCAAGAACACGCTGGCGGAGCGCGCCGCCAAGGGTACGAAAGTCGAAGGCGCACTGAAGGATTTGACGGGGGTGACGTCGATTGCCTACACCACGGGTGATCCGGTGGCGATGGCGAAGGCGCTGACCAAGTATGCGAAGGACGCGCCGGAGTTCACGTTCAAGGTGGGCGTGGTCGAAGGGCGCGTGGTCACGATCAAAGAGATTGAAGCGCTGGCGACCATGCCTTCGAAGGAAGAGCTGTATTCGAAGTTGCTGTTCCTGATCAGCGCTCCGGCGCAGCGTCTGGTGACCGCGATGAACGCGGTGGGCCGCAACCTGGCGGTGGTGGTCGATCAGGGCGTGCAGCAGAAGAAGTTCAAGGAAGCGTAGGGTGTGTGGGGACGGACGCATTCGTCCGTCCAGCGAGCGCGGCGAGCGTGGTTTTGGCTGGCGGCGCCCAGGTGGTTAGATTTCGCGGGCAAGAGTGCCCGCGCCACACGCGAAAGAGTTTGGTTGTCGGCAAGTCAGGGGTTGCGCGGTTCGTTCCCAACGTTGTCTGGCGCGAGGAACTAGAACCTGGACGCACTGGAAACCTGGCTGGCGGATGACGAAAGAAAGAAAAGACTAAATAAACGGAGAAATAACATGGCGGATCTAGCGCAGTTGGAAGAGTCAATCGTAGGGTTGTCGCTGCTGGACGCGGCGCAGCTCGTAAAGAAGCTGGAAGAGCGTCTCGGCGTGTCGGCGGCGGCAGCGGCCCCGGTCATGATGGCGGGCGGTGCTGGCGGCGGGGCAGCAGCGGCTCCGGCGGAAGAGAAGACTGAGTTCACCGTCGTCCTGAAGGAAGTCGGCGCGAACAAGATCAACGTGATCAAGGCCGTCCGCGAAGTCACCAGCCTGGGCTTGAAAGAAGCCAAAGAACTGGTGGATGGCGCGCCTAAGAACGTGAAAGAAGGCGTTTCCAAGGAAGAAGCGGAGACCATCAAGAAGAAATTTACCGATGCGGGTGCGGTGGTCGAAGTAAAGTAAGGGTTCGTGTGAATGGTTGGTGTGGAGCGGACACTCCTGTCCGCTTGCCGGCGGCATCGGTGAGGTCAGCGGGCAAGAGTGCCCGCTCCACATAACCTCGAAAAGGCACCGGAATTGGTGCAATATCGTTAATGTTGCGCGTTCTGTACTTGTGAACCTTCGGCGGCGGTGATAGCATCTAACTACCATTGCTACCCTGGGATTCACTCGAGCGTGAGCGAAGCTCGCGCGGGAAATTTTAGGGCAGGCTGCTCCGCGGGCAGGCGGGGCGGAAAACGGGCCGAGGAACTGGCGCGAAAGAATTCAAATCAAGAAGGGCGAAACGCCTTGGTTGGCGTCTGCGGGAACGACTGTCCCCGCGGGCGCCCCGCTGTCTTTTAGGTTCTTTAAGTTCCAAGCTGTCCTAGTTCTACACAACGTATGTCCCGCGGCGCGAAAGCGCCCCACACATTCCGCAGTTTGAGCGCGGCCTTCGGTTGCGCGTGAGATTGGGAGTTTCTGACGATGAAAAATGCCTTCCGTAAACGATTCGATTTTTCCAAAATTCCGGCCACCATTCAGATTCCTAACCTGATCGAGGTTCAGAAGCGGTCTTACGACCGTTTCCTGCAGATGGACAAACTGCCCAGCGAGCGCGAAGACGGCGGCTTGCAGGCAGTGTTTCAGTCCGTGTTTCCGATCACCGACTTCCGCAACGTATCACAACTTGAGTTTGTGGATTACGCCATTGGTAACTGGGAGTGCAAGTGCGGGCACCTGAAAGGGCTGCATCACCTGCGCACCACTTGTAAGAATTGCGGATCCACGGTCATTACCGATCCATTTCATCCTGGCGAAGTGCTGTGCGGCAAGTGCGGTACCTACAATGCCAATACGCCCGACTTCTGCAACAAGTGCGGCGACCCTGTGGGGCTGCAGCTGAAGTACGACGTGGCGGAGTGCGAAGAGCGCGGCATGACTTACTCCGCGCCGCTCAAGGTCACGATGCGCCTGACGATTTTCGACAAGGACGCCGAGACCGGCAACCGCTCGATTCGGGATATTAAAGAGCAGGAAGTTTTCTTTGGCGACGTTCCGCTGATGACGCAGAACGGCACCTTCATCATCAATGGCACCGAGCGCGTCATCGTCAGCCAGTTGCACCGTTCGCCCGGCGTGTTCTTTGAGACTGCCAACAACCGCACTTATTTCCTGGGAAAGATTATTCCCTACCGCGGTTCGTGGGTGGAATTCGAGTATGACCAGAAGAACGTGCTGTACGTCCGCATCGACCGCAAGCGCAAGTTTTTGGGCACGATTTTCCTGCGCGCCCTGGGCCTGCGAACCGGCGAAGACATTCTGAAATCGTTCTATACCGTCGACCGTCTTGCCGTTCGCGACAAGAAGCTTTTCTGGACTCTCGACCCAACCAGCGAGAAGCCGACGAACCTGCTGGGCATGAAGCTGGCGCACAGCATCAAGAACAAGTCCGGGGACGAAATCGCGCACTCTGGCCGAAAGATCAATGCCCAGGTTCTGAAAGACATTCAGAAGGCGAAGATCACGGAAATCGAAGTGGACATCAGTGATCTCGAAGGCGCGTGGACTGCCGGCGACATCGTCGACACCACCACTGGCGAAGTCATGCTGGAAGCCAACTCCGAACTGACCGCCGATAAGGTTTCGAAAATCCTCGATTCCGGCGTGGTCGAGATGAACCTGTTCTTCCCCGAGCGCGACGATGTGGGAACGGTGATCAGCCAGACCCTGAAGCGCGATGCAGTGAAGACGCCGCAGGAAGCGCTGATCGAGATTTACCGCAAGCTGCGTCCTGGCGATCCGCCGACTCTGGACACGGCGACGGCGCTGTTCCACGGCATGTTCTTCGATCCGCGCAAGTACGACTTCTCGCGCGTAGGCCGATTGAAGTTCAACATCAAACTGCACGAGAACCAGGACGCGACCAGTCTCGACAAGCGGACGCTCGATCCCGACGATTTTTACGCGACCATTGCGTACCTGCTGAAGCTGCGTAAGAGCATTGGCGCCGTCGACGATATCGATCACCTCGGCAACCGCCGCGTGCGTGCGGTCGGCGAGTTGATGGAGAACCAGTTCCGCATCGGCCTGGTCCGCATGGAACGCGCGATCAAAGAAAAAATGTCGGTGTATCAGGAAATGTCGACGGCGATGCCGCACGACCTGGTCAACGCCAAGCCAGTGATGGCTGCGATCCGCGAATTCTTCGGATCGTCGCAGCTCTCGCAGTTCATGGATCAGACCAACCCGCTCTCCGAGATTACGCACAAGCGGCGTCTCTCGGCGCTTGGGCCGGGCGGTCTATCGCGTGAACGAGCCGGGTTCGAAGTCCGCGACGTTCACCCTACGCATTACGGCCGCATCTGCCCGATTGAGACGCCGGAAGGCCCGAACATCGGATTGATCTCGTCGTTGAGTTGCTATGCGCGGATCAACGACTACGGCTTCATCGAGTCGCCCTACCGCAGGATCAAGGGCGGACGCGTGATCGACTACGTCACCGTCGTGAATGTTGGCGACAGCGACCACAAGGTCGGCGATCACATGGAGAAGCATGAGATCGAGAAGATCAACAATGAGCTGAAAGAAAAGCGCAAGAAGCCGGCGACGATCGAACCGTTCTCGTTCTATCTTTCCGCGTGGGAAGAGGACCGCCACACCATCGCACAGGCCAACGTGGAACTCGACGACAAGGGCCGCATCGTCGCCGAACTGGTCAACGCCCGCAAGGCCGGCAACTTTGTGCTGGTCAGCCGCGAGGAAGTGGACTACGTCGACGTCAGCCCGAAGCAGTTGGTTTCCGTTGCCGCTTCGCTGGTGCCGTTCCTCGAACACGACGACGCCAACCGCGCGCTGATGGGCGCGAACATGCAACGCCAGTCCGTGCCGCTGCTCCGCGCGCAGGCTCCGATCGTGGGCACGGGAATGGAAGGCGTCACCGCTCGCGACTCGGGCGCAGTGGTTCTGGCCCGCCGCAACGGCATTATCGATTCGGTCGACTCCGAGCGCATCATCGTGCGCGTCGAAGGCGAACACCATCCCACGCAGCTGTCGCGTGAGGTGGGCAGCGACATTTACCAGCTCACGAAGTTCAAGCGCTCGAACCAGAACACCTGCATCAACCAGAAGCCGGTGGTCAAGAAGGGCGAGCGCGTGCTGAAGGGGCAGATCATCGCTGACGGTCCTTGCACCGATCACGGGCGAGCTGGCGCTGGGACGAAACGTCCTGGTGGCCTTCATGCCGTGGCGCGGTTACAACTTCGAGGACGCGATCCTGGTTTCGGAGAAGATGGTGAAGGAGGATTACTACACCTCGCTTCACATCGAGGAGTACGAGATCGAGGCGCGCGACACCAAGCTGGGGCCGGAAGAAGTGACGCGCGACATTCCAAACGTCAGCGAAACTATGCTGCGCAATCTGGACGAAGCGGGCGTGATTCGCATCGGCGCCAGCATCAAGCAGGGCGACATTCTGGTCGGCAAAGTTACGCCGAAGGGAGAAACCCAGCTCACTCCGGAAGAGAAACTGCTGCGCGCCATCTTCGGCGAAAAGGCCGGCGACGTGCGCGACGCATCGCTCTACTGCCCTCCGGGCATCGAGGGCGTGATCGTCGACGTGAAAATCTTCTCGCGCAAGGGCCAGGAAAAGGACGAGCGCGCGAAGGCCATCGAAGCCACGCAGATCGCGAAGTTGGAAAAGAACCTTTCGGACGAAATCCGAATTCTGACCGACGAACGCCTCAAGCGCCTCGAGAACATCCTGGGCGGCAAGGAAGTGCAGGCCGATCTGCACGACGAGCGCACCAACAAGCGCCTGCTGGTCAAGGGCAATGTGCTCAATCGCGACGAGATCGAGCGCATTTCGACCCGCAACCTGAAGCGCATCAAGTATGCCGACAAGGATCCGCGGGTGAACGAGCAGATCGACGAGATCGAAGAGATGACATCTCGCCAGATCGACGTGCTGAAGAAGATCGTCAACGAGAAGAAAGAAAAACTCACCAAGGGCGACGAACTGCCGCCGGGCGTGATCAAGCTGGTCAAGGTCTACATCGCCATGAAGCGCAAGCTGAGTGTCGGCGACAAGATGGCCGGCCGTCACGGCAACAAGGGCGTGATCGCGCGCATTCTGCCCGAGGAAGACATGCCGTACCTCGAAGACGGAACGCCGGTGGAGATCGTGCTCAACCCGCTCGGCGTGCCTTCCCGTATGAACGTGGGACAGATTCTTGAAACCCACCTGGGATGGGCTGGCTTCGTGCTCGGCGAGAAGATCACGCAACTGCTGAAAGAAAACACGCGGACTGAAGCCATCCGGCGCGAGTTGAAGGCGCTGTTCAAGGACTCGCAGCTGGCTGACATCATTTCCGACATGTCCGACGAAGAACTGGAATCCGTTGCGCCCGACCCTGACCAAGGGCGTGTTCATGGGATCGCCGGTATTCGACGGCTCGAAGGAAGGCGAGATCAAGGCGTTGCTCGAACACGCCGGTCTGCCGACCTCGGGCAAGACCACTCTGCATGACGGCATGACTGGAGAGAAGTTCGAACAGCCGGTCACCGTGGGCTACATCTACATGCTGAAGCTGTCGCACCTGGTTGATGACAAGATTCACGCGCGTTCCATCGGGCCGTACTCGCTGATCACCCAGCAGCCGCTGGGCGGCAAGGCGCAGTTCGGCGGACAGCGCTTCGGAGAAATGGAAGTCTGGGCGCTGGAAGCGTATGGCGCAGCGTTCATCCTGCAGGAGCTGCTGACGGCGAAGTCCGACGACGTATACGGCCGCACCAAGATTTACGAGGCCATCGTCAAGGGCGAAGCCGCCATGGAGCCCGGCGTACCGGAATCGTTTAACGTGCTGATCCGCGAGTTGCAGTCGCTGTGCCTGGATGTGGAGTTGATCAAGGCGACTGAGAAGAAGCCCACGGCCAGCGCGGCAGCAGACTAGGAAAAGCGAGTTCTCAGTTCTCGGTTCTCGGTTCTCAGTTAAATCTGAGACGAGGCCGGGAGCCGGGAACGGTGGAAAAGATTTTTTGAAATGCGCGCCGCTGCGGCATCAGGCCTCGATGCCGCATGAATGGCGAGAGTTCAATCTTGGTTTTTCTGAGAACTGAGAACCGAGGACTGAGAACTTGTTTCCGGGGCCCGTCGGCGGACGCGTCAGAACCGCAGGAAGCGGAGGAACACCTTGTTTCGTTCGAGCCCCTTTGAAATGGCAAATGTGATCGCGGACTTTGACGCTATTCGCATCAGTCTGGCCTCTCCGGAAAAAATCCGGAGCTGGTCGCACGGCGAAGTCACCAAGCCCGAGACCATCAACTACCGCACCTTCAAGCCGGAGCGCGACGGGTTGTTTTGCGCGCGCATCTTTGGCCCGGTGACGGACTGGGAGTGCTTGTGCGGCAAGTACAAACGCATGAAGCACCGCGGCGTGATCTGCGACAAGTGCGGCGTGGAAGTCACTCTGTCGAAAGTCCGCCGGGAACGCCTTGGCCACATCGAGCTGGCTTCGCCCTGCTCGCACGTGTGGTTCTTCAAGGGGCTGCCCAGCCGCATCGGCCACCTGCTCGATATTTCCCTGCGCGACCTTGAGTCCGTGCTCTATTTCGAAGCCTACGTCGTGGTCGAACCCGGCGACGCTCCGGTAAAAGATCGCGAAGTGATCAAGGACGAAGCGAAGTTCCGCGAACTCGACCAGCAGTACCGTCCCGCCGGATTCAAGGCGATGATGGGCGCCGAGGCGATCAAGGAACTGCTCAAGCGCGTGGATACCGACGGGCTCTCGGTCGAGCTGCGCGAGAAGATGAAGAACGAGAGCTCGCTGCAGAAGCGGCTCAAGTACGCCAAGCGGCTGAAAGTGGTCGAGGCGTTCCGCAAGAGCGGCAACAAGCCGCACTGGATGATCCTCGACGTGATCCCGGTGATTCCGCCGGAGTTGCGCCCGCTGGTTCCACTCGATGGCGGCCGCTTTGCCACCTCCGACTTGAACGACCTGTATCGCCGCGTCATCAACCGCAACAACCGGTTGAAGAAGCTGATGGACCTGCACGCTCCCGAAGTCATCGTGCGCAACGAAAAGCGCATGCTGCAGGAAGCCGTCGACGCCCTGTTCGACAACGGCCGCCGTGGCCGCGTGCTGCGTGGCGCGAACAACCGTCCGCTGAAGTCGCTCTCCGACACGCTGAAAGGAAAGCAGGGACGCTTCCGCCAGAACCTGCTCGGCAAGCGCGTGGACTATTCGGGACGTTCCGTGATCGTGGTCGGCCCGGAACTCAAGCTGCATCAGTGCGGCCTGCCGAAGAAGATGGCGCTCGAATTGTTCAAGCCGTTCATCTATCACCGACTGGAGCAGACGGGCAACGTCACCACCATCAAGCAGGCCAAGGAAATGGTGGAACAGCAAGAGCCCATCGTTTGGGACATTCTTGAAGAAGTCATCAAGGACCATCCGGTCATGCTGAACCGCGCTCCTACGCTGCACCGCCTCGGCATTCAGGCATTCGAACCGGTGCTCGTCGAAGGCAAGGCCATCAAGATTCACCCGCTGGTGTGCACCGCGTTCAACGCCGACTTCGACGGCGACCAGATGGCGGTACACATTCCGCTGTCTCCGGAAGCGCAGGTCGAAGCCAGCGTGCTGATGCTGGCCTCGCACAACATCTTGTCTCCGGCGTCGGGACAGCCGATCACCGTTCCTACCCAGGACATGGTGCTTGGCCTGTATTACCTGACCAAGGGCAAGCCCGGCGCGAAGGGTGAAGGCCGCGCGTTCGCCAACATTGAAGAAGTGCTGATGGCGCTGGACGCGGGAGCAGTGGAAACGTTGAGCCCGATTCGCCTGCGCTACTCGGGCGAGTTGATCGACCTGACCACGGCTTACGACGATCAGGACATTATTCACACCGAGCCCGTTCAGGTGGACCGCGCTTTCATCAACACCACCGTCGGCCGCGCGATTCTGAACGACCATCTTCCCGAGGGTATGCCCTTCATCAATGGCTTGCTCAAGAAAAAGGGAATTGGCGCGCTGGTGAACTATTGCTATCTGCGCTTCGCTCTCGAAACCACGGTCAAGATGCTCGACGAGGTCAAGACGCTCGGCTTCAAGTTCGCGACGAAATCCGGCTTGTCGATCGGCATCGACGACATGGTCATCCCTGACAGCAAGAAGGTTCTGGTCAAAGACGCCGAGAAGCAAGTGGTCGCTGTTCAGCAGCAGTACCTAGACGGAGCCATCACGAACGGCGAGCGCTACAACAAGGTCATCGAAATCTGGTCGGCGATCACGGAAAAAGTGGCCGACGAGATGTTCGGTGAAATGCAGCGGCGCGACAAGGCCGGAGATCTGAATCCGATTTATGTTATGGCCGACTCGGGCGCTCGAGGATCGAAACAGCAGATCCGCCAGCTTTCGGGCATGCGCGGATTGATGGCGAAGCCTTCGGGCGAAATCATCGAGTCACCCATCACGGCCAACTTCCGTGAAGGGTTGACGGTGTTGGAGTACTTCGTTTCGACGCACGGCGCCCGCAAGGGATTGGCCGACACGGCGCTGAAGACGGCGGACTCCGGATACCTGACTCGCCGACTGGTCGACGTGGCGCAGGACGTAATCATCAGCGAGTACGATTGCGGCACGGTCGACGGCATCTACGTGCAAGGAATCGTCGAAGCCGGCGAGATCATCGAAGCGCTGCGCGACCGCATCATTGGCCGCGTGTCGCTCGAAAAGATCAAGGACTATGACGGCAACGTCATCGTCGACATCAACCAGGAAATTACCGAAGACCTGGCGGGAGCGATTCAGGCTGCCGGTATCGAGCGGGTGAAAATCCGTTCGGTGCTGACCTGCGAATCGAAACGCGGAGTCTGCGTGATGTGCTACGGCCGCAACCTGGCTTCCGGACGGCTCGTCGAACTGGGCGAAGCGACCGGCGTCATCGCGGCGCAGTCCATCGGCGAACCGGGAACGCAGCTCACCATGCGTACCTTCCACATCGGCGGCACCGCATCTCGAGTGTCCGAGCAGTCGCGCCTGGATGCCAAGAACAATGGCAACGTGCGCTTCATCGGATTGCAGACGGTCAAGGCCAAGTCGGGAAACCTGGTGGTCATGAACCGCCAGGGTTCGATTGCGGTCGTCGACGAAAAGAACCGCGAGCGCGAGCGCTACTCGGTCGTATACGGCGCGAAGCTGCTGGTCAACGATGGCGATCCGGTGAAACTCGGCCAAGTCATGGTCGAGTGGGATCCGTATACGTTCGCCATCCTGACGGAAATCGGCGGCACCGTCCAGTTCAAGGACTTGCAGGAAGGCGTAACCCTGCACGAGGAAGTGGACGAAGTGACCGGCCTGTCGCGGCACGTGGTCGGCGATTCTCCGGACGAGAAGCGCCAGCCCGCGATCGTGATCAAAGGCAAGGCGAGCAAGCGCTACCTCATGCCCTCGCGAGCCCACCTGATGATTCAGGACGGCGACACCGTTACACCGGGTGACGTGCTGGCAAAGATCCCGCGCGAGACTACCAAAACGAAAGACATCACCGGTGGTCTGCCGCGCGTGGTCGAGCTGTTCGAAGCCCGCAAGCCGCATGAGACCGCAGTCATCAGCGAAATCGATGGCACGGTGAAATTCGGCGAGGTTTCGAAGGGCCAGCGGAAAATCTACGTGGTCGCCGACAACGGCACCGAAAAGGAATACTCGGTTCCGCGCGGCGTTCACATCAACGTGCAGGAAGGCGAGCGCGTGAAGGCGGGCGAACCACTCATGGACGGGCCGCTCAACCCGCACGACATCCTGGCAGTGCTGGGCGAAAAAGAACTGCAGGCTTACCTGGTGAACGAAATCCAGGAAGTCTATCGCCTGCAGGGCGTGAACATCTCGGACAAGCACATCGAGGTGATCGTTCGCCAGATGATGCGCTGGGTGAAGGTCGAAGACGTGGGCGACACGCGGTTCCTGCTGGAAGAGCAGACCGACAAGTTCGCCTTCCGCGAAGAGAACGAGCGGGTGATTGCGCAGGGCGGCAAGCCGGCCACTGGACGGCCGCTGCTGCTGGGCATCACCAAGGCGTCGCTCTCCACCGACTCCTTCATCTCGGCGGCGTCGTTCCAGGAGACCACGCGAGTGCTTACCGAAGCCAGCATCAACGGCAAGGTCGATCACCTGCGCGGCCTGAAAGAAAATGTAATTGTCGGACGCCTGATCCCTGCCGGAACCGGCATGGAGTACTACCGCAACGTGCGCCTCTCGCCAGAAATGGAAGAGGCCGCGGCCAAGGTACAGGCGGAAGTCTCGGCAGCGTACGAAGAGGCCGAGCGCGCTCTCGAAATGATGCGTCACGAGGGCGAAACCGACGATCTGCCCGCGGAACTCCCCGCGGCCGAGTAAAAAAACTAAAGCGAATTCGGGGGCGTACCGCTGCGCCCCCGAATTTTTGCTTCTGGAGTGGTTCTAATACCGATGCACGCTAGCCCCCAGCGATTGTCCACTAAGGAACCCGGGCCACTTCCCGCTTTGCGCTCAGTGCCCTCGAGCCCTAAGCTAGAGCAGCCGATGCTGCGCTTTTTCCGAATCCTGCGACAAGCCTTATGGCGGGCGTTTGTTCACGACGCGTTCGCCACGGCCAAGGCTTCGGCCTATTCAATGATTCTCACGTTTTTCCCGGTGCTGTTAATCATTGGGTCGGCGCTGGCGAGCTGGCGCAAGGGCGCGCCCTACTTGCGGGAAATTTCTTACGCTTTGGGCAGCATCCTGCCAGCGGGTGGAACCACAGCACTCGGCTATTTGAAGGGAGCCGCGAAACATCCGGTCAGCATGTTGATCACGACTTCGGCGATCACGCTGTGGACGGCATCCGGCGTCATGATCTCATGGATGGACGGATTTCGCCGTTGTTACGAACTGCCGAAAACCTGGGGCCTGGTGCAAGAACGCTCGATCGCCTTTCTTCTGGTCGTATTCGCGCTGGTTCCTATGACCTTCGCGACCCTGCTGGTGGCTGTGGGCAGCAAGTTCGAGACGCGGCTTTTGCCCTATATCGATCCCGATTTCAGCGTCTACGTTCTGCTGCTTTGGGGCGCCATGCGCTGGCTGATCGCCACGCTCACCAGCATCGCGGTGATTGCGCTGATCTACCATCACGCAGTTCCGCGCACCCAGCCGTGGCACAGCGTGATGCCGGGAGCTATGCTTGCAACCATCCTCTGGTTCTCGGTCACGGTGGGCTTTCGCGCCTACCTGCTGCATTTCGGCGATTTCGCCACGATTTATGGATCGCTGGGTGCGGCTATGGCGCTGCTGGTGTGGATGTACATGATCTCCCTGGTGATCCTGGTGGGCGCGGAATTTAACGCCCTGCTGTTCCCTCGCGCCATGCTGGGAAAAGAACTCACGGCGATCAATAAGCCATAACACGTAGCCCTGGACGCATTCGTCCAGGAGGTTTTCCGTGTGATTCCGGCGAGCGCGGAAGAATGCGTCCGCCGCTACGTGGGCGATTTTTACCTGGACATTCTTACCGAGGAACAATTGAAGGCGAGTCGACCCCCAAAAACGGCGAAGAAGTATTCGGATACAGGTCGACCGTCGCCGAGTCTCGTCGAGCCGGCGTCTCGGCGGCGGGCGAAGATTATCTGCACCATCGGACCTGCGTGTAACAGTGAAGTGGCCATGCGCGATCTGTTGCGGCTGGGCATGGACATTGCGCGACTGAATTTCTCTCATGGCACGCATGAGGAGCACGCGCAAAATATCCAGCGGCTGCGCCGCGCCGCCGAGCGTGAAGGACGCACGCTCTGCATACTGCAGGATCTGCAAGGTCCGAAAATTCGTACGGGACCGCTGGAGCGGCACGAGCCGGTCCTGTTGAAGACGGGCTCGGTCGTGACCATCACTCCACAGGACGTTCCCGGAACTGCCACGCGCATTTCCACCACGTTCCCCGATCTGGCCAAGGAACTCGCGCCGGGCGCGCGCATATTGCTCAGCGATGGCTTGATCGAGTTGCGGGTTCGCGAGGTTCGCGGGAACGATGTGCTTTGCGACGTTCTCAATGGCGGCATCTTGGGAGAGCACAAGGGCATCAACCTGCCGGGCGTGGCGCTCTCTATTCCCGCGCTCACGCAAAAAGACCGCAAAGATTTGGAGTTCGGCCTGAGCTATGGCGTGGACGCGGTTGCGCTTTCCTTCGTGCGCTCCGCCGCCGACGTCAGCATGGTCAAAGAGATTATTGCCTCGCACAACGGCGACGTTCCGGTCATTGCCAAGCTGGAAAAGCCGCAAGCCATCGATCATCTGGAGGAAATCCTCGAAGCCGCGGATGGCGTAATGGTGGCGCGCGGCGACCTTGGCGTTGAAGTGGCGCCAGAAAAAGTTCCCGTCATTCAAAAGCATGTGATCCGCCGCGCTTCCGCCTGGCGAAAGCCAGTCATCACGGCGACCCAGATGCTGGAGTCGATGATCGAAAACCCGCGTCCCACACGGGCTGAGGCCAGCGACGTGGCCAACGCCGTCTTCGACGGAACCGACGCGGTCATGCTCTCGGCCGAAACTGCCAGCGGTCAATATCCTCGCGAATCGGTGGCCATCATGTCGCGCATCGTGGTCGAAGCCGAATGTAACATGGCCGACTTCGTGCAGTTCCGCCGCCGGCGCGAAAAACACGGACTCTCCGTGGCCGAAACCATTTGCGAATCGATCGCCCACGCCGCCGAAGATTTGCCCATGGGCGCGATCGCGGTTTTTACCGAGACCGGCAACACCGCCCGCATGATTTCGAAATATCGCCCAAAAGCCGCGATCTACGCCTTTGCCCACACGGAGCCCGTGGTGCAGCGCATGAATCTTTACTGGGGAGTGCATCCGGTGCGTTGCCGCCCCGCGCTCTCCGGGGAACAGATGGTGACTATGGCCGAACAGGATCTCGTGGGACGCGGGCTGGTGAAGCCAGGGGATGTGCTGGGAGTCGTCGCCGGCACACGCCAGGCGTCGGGTTCCACGAACCTGATGCGGTTGCACGTGGTGACCGACGAAGAGGCGGAGCGCATCGTGCGTCCGAACCAGCATCGGGCGAAGCCACGCCAGGAAGATTCTCGCGCCGCGAAGCCGCCCTCGCCGAAAGCGCGCCGCGGCTCACGCAGCAAGTTATAATTCCGCCTTATGCCGCAGGAAATACTCTCGGTGGCCGTCTGGGAGCCAGTGCCCGGCATGGAAGTTCAGGCGCTTGAAACTTTTAAGGAACTAATGTCGATCGTTGCGGCCAAGGGGTATGGACGCGACTTGCTATACCGCGATCGAGAATCGCATTATGTTTTGCTTCGTCACTGGAAGTCAGAGGAAGCACGCGGCGCCGCTCAGGAAGATCCTGACATGTTGCGCTGCTGGGCGCGGCTGGGCAACCAGATCCAGATCGTAAAGGTCTACGAAACCCTGACGGAAGTGCAACTCGACAAGTAGCATGTCAACTCACGTAGAGACAGCCGCCTCGGCTGTCAGGCCAAGCTATGGTCTGTCCCATACGAAATGAACCTGTTCTAGAATTGCTTTCATGCCCGTCCGCGAGTTCGCCGACAACGCCGTCGATCCCAAAGTTCGCGGATATCTTCATTTACCGGACGCTCCCAACGGCGATGGGTTCGTGTTGTCGCATGGCGCGGGATCGAGCGCTACTGCGCCACTTCTCGTGGCGTTTGCAGAAACTTTCAGCGCAAATGGATTTACGGTTCTGCGGTGCGATTTGCCGTATCGGCAAGTGAGATCGTTCGGCCCGCCGGGGCCGGGAGACGCTAGCCGCGACCGGGCCGGCTTGAAGAATGCTCTCGCCGCAGTGCGAAAAATGATCTCAGGCAGACTCTTTCTTGGCGGACATTCCTACGGCGGACGCCAGTCCAGCATGCTTTGCGCCGAAGAGCCTGAACTCGTCTCGGCACTCCTGCTGCTCTCTTACCCGCTGCATCCGCCGCGCAAGCCCGAGCAACAGCGCACGCAGCATCTTCCCGATCTGCGCACGCCAACGCTTTTCGTGCAGGGTACGCGCGATCCCTTCGGATCGATTGCGGAAATCGAGCGTGCCCTGAAGATGATTCCTGCGAAAACAAAGTTAATGGTCGTGGAAGGCGCGGGTCACGATTTGGGATTCAAGGGCAAGTCAAGAAATGAAGCGCTACTGGCAACAGTGCTCGTGGAATTGCAGAAGTTAGAAGTCAGAATTCAGAAGTAAATTCCGAAAACAATTTTACTTCTGCATTCTGACTTCTGCTTTCTGCATTGGAAAATCTGCAATCTGAGATCGAAAACCGCGATCCTAATTCACCCAGCCGGACTTTGATCCGCCGTTGCCTTTGCGGGGATTATTATCGTCTTCGGGAATGTAGTTTCCATGTTCGTCGAAGTGGACCTGGCGGTCGTGCTTCGACATGTAAACTTCGAATTTCTTGGCCGCGCGCTTGCGTTTCCAGCGGTAATAGGAATTTCGCATGCCGTAGTAACGTTCGCCGAGTCCCATGCTCATCACCGGTTTCAGGCCGCGCCGCACATAGAGCCAGCCAAACAACAGGCCGCCAAGGTGGGCAACGTAAGCCACGCCGCCGCTGCCGGACATGGCGAATGCCAGCGTGATCACGATCAGGATGCCGACAAAATATTTCGCTTTAATCATGAAGGGAAACGGAATCATCATGATTTCGTTGTCCCCGAACAGCATGCCGAAGGCAATGAGTATCGCGAAGACGCCGCCGGAAGCGCCCAGCGTCCGCGTTCCCGGATTGCCCAGCACGTGCGCGTAAGAGGCGGCTATGGTAACGATGGCGGCGCCGACGATTCCAAAGGAAAATAGTTCGATGAAACGCCTTGTGCCCCACGCGCTTTCAAATGCCGAGCCAAACATCCACAGGCCGAGCATGTTGCCGAACCAGTGCCAGAACTCGAAGTGCAGAAAGCCGTAGGTGACGAGCTGCCAGATTGCGCCGTGCACGACGGCCTGAGGTTGAAGCGCGAGATGATCGAGAACAAAGAGGGGAACGTCGGGCTTCACTTGCATCAAGAGCAGTAGCAGAAGATACACGCCCGTGTTGATGCCCAGCAACCAGCTCACCGCCCGGGTGAACGGGGGCAGGCTCAACGTCATGGGTTCGCCGGTTCGCCGCACTTATTTCCTCTCGTCTTTCATCCATTCTACTCGCACAATAGCGGATGCAACGTCTAACGCTGCGGCGTCGGCACAACCGGCAGGCTGCGATGCCCAGCCTTATCCACCGCCCGCACCGCGAAGATGACATTGTCCTTCGAAATCTTCAGGGTAGCGCGAGTGGCGCTGCCCACATCCTGCGCGTGCTCCCACTGCGGGCTAGTCGTTGCCCGCCAGATTACTTCATATTCCGCAGGCTCTCCGGGCGACGCTTCCCAAGTCAACGTTGTGTCATTTTCCAAGTCTTTGGTCAGAATGTGCACGTTGGCCGGAGGTGCAGGGGCGGCGGCCAATGATGCCAGCGTCGCGGCGTTCAGCCGGGCTACGTGCGCGACGTAGTCGTAGTCCACAAATTTCAGCAGATCGCCATATTCGACGCCGTTTTCCGTGCGCACGTTCTGGTGCTGATGGTGAAAGTCCTCGCGGAACTCGGTGAGTCGGACTGCCGAGAATCCCTGCTGGTTGAACGAAGAATGATCGCCGCCGCGCAGGAAGCGATCCAGGCGGAAAATCAGCATCGGTTTTACGCCGGCGTCGTAAGTGCGGCCGACATCGGCAATATAGCGTGCCACTTCGCGCGATCCGGAATCGCTCTCGCCGCCCAGGCCGCGAATGCGTCGAATGTCCTGATCGGTTGCGGCCGTCGGCACACCCTCGGAGAATACGCGGACCACAGAATGATCCTGTTCCGCGCTCTTGTCGCCGCCCACAATGTCGTTGTTGAGGACGGCCTCGAGATCCCAGCCCTGATCTTTAGCCATTTTCGCGAAATGGCGGCTGCCGTTCAATCCTTGTTCTTCGCCGGCCACTGCCAGAAAAATAATCGTTGCCGGGAACTTTAATTTGCTAAGCACGCGGGCGCATTCCAGGCTGACGGCGGTTCCGCTGGCGTCGTCGTTGGCTCCGGGAGCGTCGCCCTTGGCGTCGAGGATGTCGCTGTTGCGCGAATCGTAGTGCCCGGTCACCAGCACAACGCGTTTCGCGCTCGCGGCGTTTGTCCCTGTCAGAACCGCATAAACATTGGTGATTTCGGTCGCCTTCGGAATGCGCTCAGTGGGCTGTTCGGTGAATGTGTCGGTCTTTACTTCGAGGCATCCATCGCAATCTTTGGAGTAGCGCTCGAATTCCGACTTGATCCATTCCCGGGCGGCGCCAATTCCGCGACCCGCAGAGATCGACGCCGAGTCCTGGGCGGAGAGGGTCAATCGCGTTCCAAAGCTTGCCAGTTTTTCGATGTCGGCCTGAATGTGTTGCGCGGAGACTTGGCGTAAGGCCGCCGCGATCTCCGGGTCGGAGGTGACCCTCGGTTCGGAACTCTGAGACTGCGCCGTGCCGCCCGTCGAAATGAAAGCAAGCATCGCGAGACCGGCGGCCCAGCACGGCTTTCGAAAGAAATGGAGCATGCCTTGGCTTCCTTCGTCCAGACAAATTTCGTTGGGGAAAATAAATTCCCGGCGCGCGGAAAAATCTCGCGTCTACAGCCTCTGCCCCTTGACCAATAGCCGGGGAGAATCTAAATATTAACAGGAGGCTCTAATAGGCGAGGGAGGCATTATGGTGCTCTGTCCTGAGTGCGAAACAAATCTGGATGTCGATGAAGAAGAGGTGGATGAGGGAGAGGTAATTTCGTGCCCCGAGTGTGGGACTGATTTTGAAGTGGTGACCACCAGTCCCCTGGAATTGAAAGCGGTAGAAGAAGGCTACCTGGAAGAGGACGACGAGGCGGAGGAAAGTGAAGACGGTGACTTATCCTGAACGCCGCAAGGGCCGTTCGCTTCCACGATTAGTCTGCCTTCTATTAATCATGCTTCTGTCACCCGTCTTCAGTTCTCGAATGAGCCTGGCCGCAGCCCCGCCCTCGAAAGCATCCGACAAAGAAAAAGAAAAACCGTACGCCCTGATTGCGGGCACGGTGTGGGGTCCCGATGATCATCCGGTGTACGGCATCACGGTGAAGATCCGTCGCGCCACCGACAAACCCAAAAAAGTTCGGTGGCAACTTTATTCCGACCACATGGGCGAGTTCGCCCAGCGTGTTCCAGCGGGCGAAGCAGACTACATCATCTGGGCCGATCTGAAAGGCGTTAAATCAACCGACGGCAAACCCGTTCGCTTGGCCCAGCCCGTCACCGTTCACATTTATAACGACGAACGCGAAGACACCGGTTTGCACCTAACCCATTAACGATTGGTGTTGATAGCCGTGAGACAATAGCAGCGACATGAATCGCAAACCATTGGTGATCAGGGCGGTGGTCATAGCTTGCGCAGTGCTGGTAGTTTTGGGCGCGGTTTCGCATGCCACTCCCGACAAGAAGGATAAGGGTTCCGGACGATTGCTGCTGGGCAAGGTGCTCGACCCGCAGGACAATCCGCTCCCCGACGCCATCGTTTACCTGACCAATACGCGGACACGAGCGGTGAAGACCTACATTGTGGGCACTGATGGAACCTACCGCTTCCCGGCTCTTTCCACGGCAATCGACTACGAGGTCTATGCCCAGTACAAGAACTCCAAGAGCGATACCAAGTCGGTGAGCCAGTTCGACGATCGGTCCCAGGTCTATTTAGACTTGAAAGTTAATACGAAGTAGCCCCGCCGAACATTTCCCCGGGCGAACCTTCCGCGCAACTTTTCACTTCTTCCGGGTTCTAGATAATAGTAAACATCTGTCTGGGAGGGAACTGTGAACGAAGTGCGTGCTTTTCACAAAGCGAACAGGATGGGTCTGGCCACAACCGCCTTTTTGGCGTGCGTGACGCTACTTGGCGCTATAGCGGCCTTCGCGCAACGCGGCTCCATGAGCCCAAACCAAGATGAAAGAGACGGAGTGAGCGCGGGCGGAAAGTGGACGATGTTTCAGGCCGACGACAAGATGACCGGAGCGAAGAGAGCCCGCTTCGAGCTTCTGGCCGACCATTCCTTCCGCGAGGATCCCAACTATCCGCCTAGGGTCGAGTTATTCTGCGAGGCCGGAAAGCTAAAGTCGGCCGAATTCAATCCCGGGATGCGCCTGCCTCCTCCCAATCGCCCCGGTTTCTGGGGCCAGCCGCAACTGGAGGTGATGGTGCGAGTCGACGACTGGCATGGATATAAAGGATGGAACTGGGTGCGCGGTAACTTTCTGTCCATGGACAAAAACACGACGCGCGGTCTGATTGATGCGCAGATATTTAATGTCGAATTGCCGACTCAGAGCGGCCGGCAGATTGCCGAGTTCTCCCCGTCAGGATTGGATCTGAATCAAGTACGCCAGTCCTGCGACTTGACGCCGAAAAAGCCCAGCAAAGACTAATCTCATAGAACTACGGAGGGGCAGCCGCCTCGGCTGCCCTCAAACGAGAAAGTCCCGCCACATTTTCGCCACCTACCGACGCAACCCTTCTGGCACTTGCTTCCTCCTCCCGCAACTGGCACCTTAAAGTTTCGAGCGAGGGCGCTATGGACAGTAGTGCAATCACCGGTTTGGCATTCTTCTTGTTTGTCGCGGGAGTGCTGACTTATACCGTCATTCTTTACAACGGGCTGGTGCGCCTGCGCAATGAGAATGACCGCGCGTGGGCCAATATCGATGTACTTCTGAAGCAGCGCCACGACGAGATCCCAAACCTGGTCGAGACCGTCAAGGGATATATGCAGCATGAGCAGCAGACGCTGCTGGCCGTAACCCAGGCGCGAACGGCATCGATGAGTGCGGCGAGCGTGGGCCAGAAGGCGGTTGCCGATCTGCAGGTGGCGAGCGCGCTGCGCGGACTGTTTGCCGTGGCGGAAAACTATCCGCAGCTGAAAGCGAACGAAAATTTCCTGAAGCTGCAGAATCGCATCAGCGAACTGGAAGAACGCATTGCCGACCGGCGCGAATTTTTTAACGACGACGTCAACACATACAACACCCGCATCGGGCAGATTCCTGACGTATTCGTGGCCAGCTTCATGAGCCTGAGGCCGCGGGAAATGTTCAAGGTCTCCGACGAAGACCGCAGGCTGGTAGAAGTGAAATTCCAGGGCGCCGGGGCCTGACGCGACCAACCACGCTGCACTATTTCCATGCCGAGAGGTCGCGGTTCAGCATGGCTTCCAATTGATCGATTTCGCCTCGGAAGAGGCCGTGAAGTTTGGTCTTGGAGGACAATGGCAGCTCTGGAAACGCCGCTCCCCCTCCGAGAAACAGTTTAGTTGCTCCCCACTTTTTAGCGGTGTGAACGAGAGATCCGACACGCTGTTTTTTCGACCATTCGGCCAGCAGGAGAGCGCCGCGCGTCAAAAAATAATTGCGCGGCGCGGTCATGGTTTCCGCCGTGAAGACACGCAGCTTTTGGGAAGAATGCAGCTCCCTGCGTGGAATTCCCACAAAGTCCAATACCTTGTCCAGATATAACTGCGGATCGCTTTGAAGGTCTTCGTACATCGTGACCATGACCTGAGAAGGCCCGAATGTCTTCAGCCAGGCCGTCAGGTGAGTAGCGTAGCGGCTCGACTCCATCAACTCGGGATCGCGCGTTAGGGCGTCATCGAAAGCCCACGGGATCATGCCATACGCCCGCTTCATCCGGTAGAGCGACAAGACCCGGTCCACGGGGTTGCGAAAAGTGCAGACGATTTTGGCCGCGGGCAAGAGCCGCGCGATGCGTTCGCGAGCATCCGCAGAGGCGAAATAAGTGGGAGCAACTTCACCAACCATGCGACCGTTGCCGGCTTTGCGGTAGTGGGCGCCGTACCAACCGACGCCGTAATCGAAATACTTGTCGAAAAATCGGGTCTCCTTGGTGGGGGAGGAAAGCCACGCGCATTCGCTTAGCACCATATGCAGCCAACTGCTGCCCGTGCGCGGGGGACCGATCACAAAGAACGACGGAAGGATCGGAGCACTGCTTTTGTCGTCAACTGCGGCTCTTGTCCCAAAGCCGTTCATGGGCATTCGCAGATCCTGAGCAGTTTTAGAGTTGCTTTACGACTTTTTTACAGAGACTTAGAAAGAGTGGCCGCAAATAGATGCGTTGTCGAAACTAAGGGTTGCCGTATAGCTATGCCATCCACGTCGGGGGGTGGGTGCCTCGGTAACCGGCGCCGGACGGGCGCGCTTGGTCGCACGGAGGAGGTTCGTACTTGCAGAACTGGATCGTGGGGCCGCCGGCATTCAGAGCTCGGACTTTCGTAACTAGCGCGCGCGCAATCCTGCGCTACTAAGCTTCAACGCGGGGGTTTGCTCAACCATGATCAATACAGCTACGAAGTCCCTATTAGTTCTGGCGGCGAGTGGTCTGATGTTTGTTGGGGCCGCTGCTGCACAACCTCAGGCCGGTCCGGGGCAAGTCGATCCTGGCCATCCGCGCGTGAACCAGGTCAATGGCCGCGAAACCAACCAGCAGAATCGCATTGCGAACGGCGTAAAGAACGGTAAGCTGACGCCGGGACAAACTGCGCATCTGGAAAGGCGCGAACAGAGCATTCAGAACCAGCAGAAGCGCGACATGGCCAAGAATAACGGGCACCTGACGAAGGCTGAGCAGAATCATCTCAACCGGCGTCAGAACCGCGTTAGCAAAACCATCTACAAAGACAAGCATTCGAAATAGTTCGAACCTTCTCGTGAGGTCAGGACAAAGCCGCGGACAGCCGTGGCTTTTTCTGTTGCGAGTTTGGTCGTGCTGAGCGCTTCCTGCGGAGAAGTTTGCGTGGGAAGTTTGTGTTGAGCCGAAGTGGCAGGACGCAAGCAGAAAAACTTTTAAACCGCTGAGTGCGCTGAGAAAGGCCGCGGAGATCGCAGAGGAATTGACGCACCTGCCCGCTGCTTGTGTTCGCCCGCGACTTGATGGGCTGCGGGAGTTATGAGGATTATTGCGGAAAAGCGAAGGCCCCGGTTTGACCGAGGCCTTGATCATGGTACTGGACATCGCCCGCGAAGCACTTCCAGAATAACTCAGCCTAGGGCGATGTCAAGCGCATTCAGATTTGCCGAGTGACCGCGGCGAGGGACTCGAACCTTAGTGGCTGGTAACCACTCGACCGCTTCGCGGGCGGTCGCCCGTACCCACTGGCAACACCCTCCAGGCACTGCCCGCAAATGAAGATTGTATTGCTGCCGCGACGTGAGATCGTCCGATCTGCGAATTAAAGTTGGGACTGGTCCCGAATTGGGACGTTGGTTAGCCAGGAGGTGGCATTTTGGCGGACCGGCGCGCCGGCTCCGCACCAACAACTTAGGCCAACAGCTTAGCGGCGTCTTTGGCGTAGTACGTCAGGATGATGCTCGCCCCGGCGCGGCGGATGCTGAGCAGCGACTCCATCATCACGCGGTCGCGCTCGATCCAGCCATTCTGGGCGGCTGCTTCGATCATGGCGTATTCACCAGAGACCTGATAGGCGGCGAGGGGTAAATCGAAACGGTCGCGGGCGGCGGCGATGATGTCGAGATAAGGCAGCGCAGGCTTCACCATGATCATGTCGGCGCCTTCTTCGATGTCGGCTTCGATTTCGCGCATGGCTTCGCGCAGGTTGGCGCCATCCATCTGATACGAGCGGCGGTCGCCGAATTGCGGAGCCGAATCGGCGGCCTCGCGGAACGGGCCGTAGTAACCCGATGCAAACTTGGCGGCGTAGGAAAGAATCGGCGTGTTGGCGAGATCGGCGTCGTCGAGCGCGCGCCGGATGGCGGCCACGCGGCCGTCCATCATGTCGGAAGGGGCGATGACGTCGATGCCGGCTTTCGCCAGCGAGACTGAGGCACGAGCCAGAAGTTCGAGCGAGGCGTCGTTCAGGATTTCATAATCGGCGACGGAAGCGCTCACATCCTTGTTCTGGCTGACACCTTTCTTTGCAGGCGGTTCGGCGACTGCGGCACCGAGCGATTTCGGAGTGGATGTCGCTTTCACAATCCCACAGTGGCCGTGCGACATGTATTCGCAGAGGCAAACATCTCCCATCAGAATCAGGCCGGGGACTTCGCGCTTGATGGCGCGGGCGGCCTGCTGCACGATGCCATCGTCGGCCCAGGCTCCGGTGGCGACTTCGTCTTTTTTATCGGGCAAGCCGAACAGGATTACCGACGGCACGCCCAGCGAATGAACTTGCTGCGCTTCGGTGACGGCTTCGTCCACCGACAAATTGAAGACACCAGGCATTGAACTGACAGGCTTGCGAACGCCTTCGCCCGGGCACACGAACATGGGATAGACGAAGGCGTCGGGCGTGAGCCGAGTTTCAGTCACCAGGTTGCGCAGTTCAGCCGTGCGGCGGAGGCGTCGAAGTCGGGTTATGGGGAATGCCATGACGAGTCACCAGAAGGCGGATTTGTGGCTTGTCCTTCCTTCCTGATTTTAGACCATGAAGCGGGATGAGGCAGGATTGATTCTGAGCAAGTGAATTCCCGCCCTCTCGCACAAAATGCGAGGAGGCGGGCGCTTGATTTCCTCAGGCCCAACAACCCCCCGGACGAATGCGTCCGGGGCTACGTGATGGTGCTTTCCTCCGCGCTCTTGCGGCGGCTTCGCTCTGCCGCGTATGATGCACCGTTTGCCCCTTCTTGCCATGAAGACACCTGCACGCGGTTCGCTGCTCGGGATCGAACATCTCGACGCGAAGGAAATCCTGGGCCTGCTCACAACTCGCCCGCCGCATGAATCCGCAGAAGGCCCGTCCCCTGCTGCGCGGCAAGCGGATTGTGCTTCTTTTCTACGAAGCTTCCACCCGAACGCGTTCGTCGTTCGAGTTTGCCGCGAAGTCGCTGGGCGCCATGACTACGCTGGTGCAATCCTCCGGTTCGAGCATTGAAAAAGGCGAATCCATCATCGATACGGGCTATACGTTGCGCGCCGTGGGCGCGGACTGCATCGTGATGCGCCATCCCGTCAGCCGGCGCGCCGCACTTGATGGCGCGCCATCTCGACATCCCCATCATCAATGCCGGCGACGGCATGCACGAACATCCCTCGCAGGCCCTGCTCGATGCTGTCACCATCCTCAAGCACAAGAAGTCATTCAAGGGCCTGCAAGTCACTATCATCGGAGACATCGTTCACAGCCGGGTCGCCCGCAGCGCCTGCCATCTGCTGAGTAAGTTTGGTGTGAAGCTGACCCTCTGCGGGCCGCCAGAGTTCGTTCCCGACGTAGCTGCCACGCTCGCGCCAGGACTGCGCGTGACGCGTCATCTCGAGGACGCGCTGCGTGGTAGCGACGTGATCATGCTGCTGCGCGTACAGAAAGAGCGGCTCGCGGGGCAGAAGATCGAACTGCAGGACTACATTGCGCGCTACCAGATGACGGCCGCGCGCCTGAAGCTGGCCAAACGCGATGCTATCGTGATGCATCCCGGCCCCATCATTCGCGGCCTGGAATTGACGGCGGAGGTGGCCGACGGCCCGCAGTCGGTGATCGTCGACGAAGTCCACAACGGGGTTCCCACGCGAATGGCAATCCTCGCGCGGGCATTAGGAAAAGCAAAATGAGCCACGGATTAGCACGGATGAACACGCATATCGGAAAAGAAAACGGGCGGAGTGCTGAAGATTGAGTACTAAGAACCAAAAACGCGAACGCTCCAGCCTGCTGATCAAGGGCGGCCACCTGATCGATCCGGCGGCGAAGATCAACGCGCCCATGGATATCCTCTTGCGTGATGGCCGCGTGGCTGAGATCGCTCTGCCGAATAAAATTCGCGGGGACGCCGACGAGAAGTTCGACGCGCGCGGCCTGATCGTCGCGCCCGGCTTCATCGACCTGCACGTCCACCTGCGCGAGCCTGGACAAAATTACAAAGAGACCATTGCAAGCGGCACCGCTGCCGCTGCTGCCGGCGGCTTCACCTCGGTCTGCACCATGCCCAACACTGCTCCGGTGGTTGATACTGCGGATTGGGTCGCGTGGTTGCGAAATCCCGAGCGCGCAGCCGTGGTCAACGTTTTTCCTATCGCCGCCGCCACGCTGGGCAGCAAGGGAGAAACTCTCACCGACTTTGGCGCACTCAAACGCGCTGGCACCGTCGCAGTCACCGACGACGGCAAGCCAGTGCTCAACGACGATGTCATGCGCAGGGCCCTCCGCCTCGGCGCGGAACTGAATCTGCCGGTCGTGCAGCACGCCGAAGATACGAGACTCACCGAAAATTGTTCGATGCACTTCGGCCCCACGAGTTTCCGCCTGGGACTGCGCGGGATGCCGGCCGCGGCCGAAGATAGCATCGTCGACCGCGATGTCTCGCTCGCCCTGCAGATTCGCGAATCACGTCTGCACGTGGCCCATCTTTCCACCGCCGGCGCGCTCAAGGCCGTGCGCCGCGGCAAGCGCGCGAAGGCCCGCGTTACCTGCGAAGTCACACCCCACCACTTCACGCTCCTTGACGAGAATGTCGGCGAATACAATACCAACTTCAAGATGAATCCGCCGCTGCGCTCGGTAGCCGACCGAGAGGCGATCATCGTCGCGCTAGCCGACGGCACAGTGGACGCCATCGCCACCGATCATGCCCCGCACGCCATCCACGAAAAGCAAGTCGAATTCGAGCGCGCATCCTTCGGCATCACCGGACTGGAGACCGCTCTGGCCCTGGCAATCACGCAGCTGCATCGCGAGCACAAGATTCCGCTGACGCGCATTGTGGAACTATTCACCGCAGGCCCGGCCCGGGTCTTCGACCTTCCCGGCCGCGGATCGTTGGCGCGCGGCAGTCATGCCGATGTGACTATCTTCGATCCCAAAAAACGCTGGACTTTCGACGCGGCGAAATCTCGCTCCCTCTCGCACAACACTCCTTTCGATGGCTGGCAGTTCACGGGAAAAGTCGTGACCACAATTGTTGGCGGGAACATCGTTTACCAGACGGAATAGCGCTCGCCTTATTGCTCCCGGGCGTATACTCCTGACGACTTCAGGGAGGTGTGGATGCGCCGCGCACGCTGCCTCGTTCTTCCGATCATTCTTTTCGTCTCAGTTCTTTGCCTTGGGCAGGTGGGCAACTCTCCGCCCTCAGCCGGCTCGACCTCAGCGAACGCACAGCCGCCGCAGCCGTTCGACATCAACGCCGCGGTGAATGCATATCTGGCGAAGATGCCGCCGGCGCAGCGCGCTCGTTCTGACGCCTACTTTGAAGGCGGGTACTGGCTCACCCTGTGGGACTTTCTCTCGACCGTCTTGGTAATGTGGCTACTGTTGCACTTTGGCTGGTCTACGTGGATGCGCAACCTGGCCGAACGCATCACACGCTTCCGCCCGCTTCAGACGGCGCTCTACTGGGTCCAGTTCATTATTGTTACGTCTGTGCTCGGCTTTCCGCTCACGGTTTATGAAGGATATTTTCGCGAGCACAAGTATGGATTGCTCAATCAGACTTTCGGCCCCTGGATGCGCGACCAGTTAGTCGGTTTAGCGGTCGGCGTGGTTCTTGGCGCAATCCTCATAGTTCCGCTGTTCGGGCTGGTGCGCCGCCTGGGCGCCAGCTGGTGGGTCTGGGGTTCGGTTCTGATGATCGTGTTTTTTGCCTTCGTGAGTCTGATCGCTCCCGTTTACATCGCACCGTTGTTCAACCAATATAAAAAGTTAGAAGACCCGCGGATCAAGGATCCGATCCTCAGTATGGCGCGCGCCAACGGAATTCCCGCCAGCGACGTGTGGGAATTCGACGCGTCCCGGCAGTCGAACCGAGTCAGCGCGAATGTGAGCGGGTTCGCCAATACGATGCGGATTTCGCTGAATGACAATCTTCTGAAGCGCTGCACACTTCCCGAAATCGAGACCACCATGGGGCACGAGATGGGCCACTACGTCTTGAATCATGCCTACAAAGGATTGGTCATGATCGGGGTCGTGATCGTGATCGGCTTCGCCTTCCTGAATTGGGGAGTGCAGTTCTGCCCTCGCGCGTTGGGGAGAGGAGTGGGGCATCCGCGGGATCACGGATATCGCGGTTCTGCCTCTCGCGATGATTGTCTTCTCCATATTCTTCTTTGTCATGACCCCGGTCACTAACACGATTACGCGCACCATGGAATATGAAGCTGACATGTATGGCCTGAACGCCGCCCGCCAGCCTGATGGCGAGGCGAACGTCGATTTAATGCTGGGAGAGTATCGCAAACTCGATCCGGGTCCGATCGAGGAATTTCTCTTTTACGATCATCCCAGCGGCCGCACCCGCATCACCGCGGCCATGCGATGGAAGGCGGAGCATCCCGAGACCGCCTCTCCGGAGGAAGTAGTGAGAAATGTTTTTGGAACCGAGTGACGGCCTTCTTTTGCAGTGTGGGCACAGCCGCCCTCGGCTGTTCGGCCAAGCAAAGCTCGGCTGCTCGCCAGAGCGCGAGAATCAGCGCGCGGCTCAGTTTGCCAGTATCCCCATGCGCTTGCCGACGCTCTTGAGCACACTCAGCGCCTGCTGTAACTCTTCCTGCGTATGCGTCGCCGTCATGATGGTCCGGATGCGCGCCTTGCCTTCCGGCACTGTCGGGAATGCGATGCCGGTGCCCAGCACGCCTTCCTTGAACAGTTCGCGCGAGAAGTCCATGGTGAGCTTGCCATCGCCAATAATGATCGGCGTGATCGGCGTTTCGCTCGCAGGCGTAGCGCGTCCGCCAATGTCGAAGCCCAACAGCCCCAGTTCTTTCTTCCAGAAGCGCGTGTTCTCCCAAAGTTTTTCCATGCGCTCGGGCTCATTCTCTAGAACATCGAACGCCGCGATGCAAGTCGCCGCCACCGACGGCGGATGCGACGTCGAAAACAGAAACGGCCGCGCCCGGTGATACAGAAAATCGATCAGATCGCGCGTCCCGCAGACGTATCCGCCGAGCGCGCCGATGGCCTTCGACAGCGTCCCAACCTGAATGTCGACGCGCCCGTGCATCTTGAAATGATCGATCGTGCCGCGCCCATTGCGCCCCAGCACGCCAGACGCGTGCGCATCGTCGACCATCATGATGGCGCCATATTTTTCCGCCAGCTCGCACAGCGCGGGCAGCGGGCCGATGTCGCCGTCCATGGAGAACACGCCGTCGGTGATCAGCAGCTTTTTGCCCGGCTCATCCTTAATGCTGGCCAGTTGCTCTTCCGCATGCGCCATGTCCTTGTGCCGGAACACCAGAATCTTCGCCTTCGAGAGCCGCGCCCCGTCGATGATCGACGCGTGGTTCAGCGCGTCGGAGATGATGAAATCCTCCTTGCCCAGCACCGCCGACACCGTTCCCGCATTCGCCGCAAAGCCCGACTGGAAGACGACGCAGGCTTCGACATTCTTGAAGCGCGCAATCTTTTCTTCAAGCTCCATGTGAATCTTCATCGTCCCGGCAATCGTGCGCACCGCGCCCGATCCCACGCCATATTTGCGCGTCGCCTCCAGCGCCGCCTCGCGCAGCTTCGGATGCGTCGTCAGCCCCAGATAATTGTTCGACGCCAGGTTGATGACCTTCTTGCCGTCGAACGTGCACACCGGCGCCTGCTCGTCATCCAGCACACGCAGCTTGAAGTGTGTGCCCTTGGCCTTGAGTTCGTTAAGCTGGTCGGTGAGATAAGAGAGCGGATTGGTGCGGGTTGCGGTCGTCATAAGTAAACCTCGCCACGGATATCACGGATTCACACGGATAAGAACGCAGAAGAAAGCAGGGACTCTAATTTAAGCCCTTTCATCCTGAGCGCGCTCTTGCGGGAAGGATCATGCAATCTTTACCTCCGCCATCGTGCACAGGTTCTTCGCTCCGCCCAGAATGACAATCAGAAAGTGCCCGAACGCCGATCATCGCACGCCGTTCGGATACACCAGAATCTTGCTCGCTTCGCCAGTCTTCAGGCGCTCCATCGCCGTCGAGAAATCCTTCATCGCAATGCGATCGGTGATCACCGGATGCAGGTTGAGTTTGCCGCTCTTCAGCAGCGCGGTCATCTGATACCACGTCTGATACATGCGTCGCCCGTTGATGCCTTGCACCGTGATTCCCTTGAAAATAATGTCTTCGGAAAAATTCAGCGAGATGGGCTTCGAAGTCAATCCGAGTAAGCGAAATTCTTCCGCCGCGCCGCACAATATCGAACGCTGTGCGAATCGAGTCCGGATGCCCCGCCATTTCCAGCACCACGTCCACGCCGAGCCCGCCCGTCTTTTCCATGACGATGGCGTTCACGTCTTCCTTGGCGGGATTGAGCACGTAGTCGGCCTTCATCTCGCGCGCGATTCGCGCCCGGTGCTCATTCACTTCAATCGCGAAAACGGATGTCGCGCCCACCGCCTGGGCGACCGCAATCGAAAACAATCCGATCGGCCCGCACCCCGTAATCGCCACGCTCTTGGCCGCGATTTCCCCGGCCAGCACCGAATGCACGGCATTTCCCAGCGGATCGAGAATCGACGCGTACTCCTGCGGAATCGCAGGGTCGAGTTTCCAGATATTCGACTCCGGAATCACGACATACTCGGCAAAGGCGCCGTCCGCGTCTACGCCAATGATCTTCACGTTCTGGCAAATGTGACCTTCGCCCGTGCGGCACTGCAGGCATTTGCCGCACGCCACGTGCATCTCCGCCGAGACGAAATCGCCTTCTTTCACGCTGGTGACCTCGTCTCCAAACGCCGCCACTTCCCCGCAGAACTCATGCCCCGGAATCAGCGGAGGATGAATGCGGTTCTGCGCCCATCGGTCCCAGTTGTAAATGTGGAGATCGGTGCCGCAAATCGACGCGACTTTCACCTTCACCAGCACGTCGCTGCGCCCGAAAGAGGGAATCTTTACCTGGCGCAGTTCCGCACCCGGCGCTGCTTCTGGCTTGACCACCGCCAGCATTGTTGAAGCCATCATTGCCACCTGTCAGAACTGTCTTAGTCGGAAAAACCGCTTAAGCGCAAACATTTGATTCTAGCACCGCGCCCGGTTCCGCTCCCGGCGTCCCCATCTATATCGTCGTCGCCGTTGCGCCGGAGCAAACCGCAAACCGGATAATCGCATCGAAGCACCGCCCTTTCTTCGGCTCGAGGTTGAATCTTTGCGCACTCGTTTTCTCGCGATTCTGCTGGCCCTGGCTTGTGTTATTTCGGCTGCGCCCATGTCGGCGGCCCCGGTAGCCGTTCGTTATAAGGAGGGTTTGCTGCACGGCTTTCTCGTGCTCAGCACGCTGGACGGAACTCCGCTTGCCGAGGGCGATCTCATCCAGGTCCCGCACGGCAATCAAATTACCGCCCGCCTGATCTTCCGCTTCAAAGACGGTTCCCGGCAAGAGGAAACCGCCGTCTTCTCTCAGCGCCGTTATTTTCGGCTCGTCAGCTATCACCTGGTGCAGAAGGGCCCTGCATTTCCTCACCCCACGGAAATCACAATCGCGTCTTCCAGCGGGCAAGTCACCGTCAATTACACCGACGACGATGGCAAGGAGAAAACGGCAAGCGAACGCATGAAACTACCGCCAGATCTAGCCAATGGCATCGTGCTCGTTTTGCTGAAGAATCTTGTGCCTAACCCGCCGCCGCTCGAGGTGTCGATGGTCGTGCCGACGCCCAAACCACGGCTGGTGAAACTTGCCATCAGCAGTCCTGGGAAGGATCCGTTCAGCCTCGCCGGAGCAGGTCGTGAAGCGCAGCACTTCGTCATCAAAATTCAAATTGGCGGCATTGCCGGGCTGGTGGCGCCACTGCTTGGAAAGCAGCCGCCCGATTCGAACCTCTGGGTTGAGGGTGGCGAGTCCCCGACATTCGTCAAGTCGGAAAACATCGCCTACCTCGGCGGCCCAATGTGGCGCGTCGAACTGGTGGCTCCGGTCTTCCCGAAGTCCGCGGTGCCGGAATCGAAGAACGGAAGCGCAGAAAAACATTGAAGCCGAGAAGCACAACGCACCATGTAGCGACAGCCGCCTCGGCTTTCCTGCCGAGGCGAAGCAGGCAGTTCGGCGAGAATGTCTCTATCCGCCTTTCGACTTTGGCGCCACGTTTTTGAATTCTTCTGATTTTCCTCGCGGAATGCTCAAAGTTTTCCACTCATTCGATCGCAGATGTTTAGCCAGAAACACAATCTGCCCAACGTGCGCTGCATAGTGCGCAATTTGTCGATTAATGGCTTGCAGAACAGTGTGCGGTTCTCCCCGAATGGTCACCGTTCGTACCACATCCTCCGGCTTCAGCGCGTCGATAGCGCTCACAACCGAAGCCCATCCCTCTTCCCACCAGCGCATCACGTCATCCCGCGTGGTTGCTCCGCTCACTTCGAACTCGTGATCGCGAAAACGGTCCGGCTTCTCGCCGTCGCTGGTCAGAAAGTCGGTAAAGCGCGAGCGCATATTCCCCGCCAAGTGCTTCACCAGAATCGCGACCGAGTTCGACTCCGGATCGAGGGTCAGGAAAAAGTCGTCGTCGCGAAGTTGCGCCATCGCGCCTTCCCCCATGCGCTTGTGGCCGCGCATCTGGCGCCGCGCCTCATCGAGATATTGAGCAGCGAGATCATCCATCATCGCCTCTGCCTCCTCTGAAAAATTACGCCTCGCCCCAGCCCCCGCCACCGGGAGTCTCAATCGTAATGCGCTCGCCCCTCCGCAGACGAGTGCTGAACTTCCCGGGCATTGGCTGAATTGACCCGTCGTGACGCGTAACGAAAGTTTTTCCCGCCGCCCCGTCCGCTCCTCCCGCAAGTCCCCACGGCCCGCGTGTGCGGCGGTCTGCGAGTAGCGTCACCTCGCACTCGGTGAGCACCTCTATCTCGCGCACAATGCCATCGCCTCCCCGAAACTTTCCTGCGCCACCGCTGTCCGGCCGCAGCAAATACTTCCTCACTCGCAATGGATACGCATACTCCAACGCCTCTGCCGGGGTGTTCAGCGAATTCGTCATGTGCGTATGCACGCCCGAAACCCCAGCCTTGCCAGGCCGAGCGCCCATTCCTCCGGCCACCGTTTCGTAGTAAGCAAATGGCTCGCCCGTGCGCGGATCGATTCCGCCGATGGTCAAGTTATTCATCGTTCCCGAAGCCGCCGCCGGGATGCGATCGGGAATCGCCTGCGCCAGCGCCCGCAGCACTACATCGACGATGCGCTGCGATGTTTCCACATTTCCTCCGGCCACCGCCGCGGGAGGGCGCGCATTGACTATCGTTCCCGCAGGCGCGATTACCTGGATCGGCCGCATAAGCCCTGCTGCAGCGGGAACATCCTCCGCCAGCAGGCAGCGGAAAACGTAGAAGCACGCCGAATAGGTAATCGCGGCCACCGCATTCACGCTTCCCTCAACCTGCGGATCGCTGCCCGTAAAATCCACGGTGACCATGTGGCGCGGGCGCCCCCGCCCGCCAGTAGCGCCGGCGTCCTCGCCGGCTGTCGCGACGGCACCTTGCCGTCGCTTTGCCGGACTTGGTGAACTGTTATGCTCAACCGCAATCTTGATCGCACGGTCGCTAATCCCATCCCCGTCGAGATAATCTTCTGCCCGATACTTCCCGGCTGGCACGCTCCGCAAGAACGCTCGCATCAATTCCTCGGAATAATCCAGCAGATCCGCAGCCGCACGCTTCGCTCGCTCCACGCCATAGCGTGAACACACCTCGCGTATGCGCTCTCGGCGCCCGTGTGGCACGCCGCGATCTGCGCCCCCAGGTCGCCTTCGCGTTCCTCGGGCGTGCGCACATTGTTGAGCAGCAGCGCGAGCACGTCCGCATCCATCGCGCCCCGCCGCATCAGTTTCACCGGCGGAATTCGCACACCCTCCTGATAGATTTCCCGGCAAAGCCCCATCGACCCCGGATAAGCCCCGCCCACATCAGCATGATGCGCCCGCGAAGCCACGTAAAAATCGGGCGCGGTATGGTGCGGGCCAGTGTGGCGCGGACCTGCCCTGAGCGGTAGTCGAAGGGGCCCCCGCCCGCGGCTTTTGCTTGAGTGCCGTCGATCTTTATCCCCCACATACACCGGCGCGACCAGCGTGATATCAGGCAGATGCGTTCCGCCGCGAAACGGATCGTTCAGCATCACCATATCCCCTGGCTCCATTGCACCCGCATCGATGGCCGCTCGCACCGACATCGGCATCGACCCAAGATGCACCGGCATGTGATCGCCCATCGCAATCACCTCACCCGCTGCCGTCGAAAACCGCGCACGAGTAATCGCGCCGCTCCTTGATATTCGGGGAAAATGCGGTACGCCGCAGCGCCGCTCCCATCTCCTCCGCGATGGAGTGAAACAGGTTCTTGAAAATTTCCAGTTCGACCGGATCTCGCCGCATGTGGCGCAGTTTACTACCATCCGTTGGCTGTTTGTCGTTGGTGGTTGGCAAGCGCCCATGTTGCCGTCACGCTTCTTGCAGCTTTTTACCGAACGACGAACGACTGGCGACCAATGGCGGGGCCGAAGAAAATCGCACCGATGCGAAGAATTTTGTTGACACTTCGTTAACACTGCCGCAATATCTTGGGATATGGGATCGTCGCCTACTACAAGTAGGGTCGGTTCCTCAAGTATCAGGGCCCGTAGTCGAGAAACCTTTGCAAGGGAAAATCGTTCACGGAGGAACCTTCATGGCAACTAAGAAGAAGGCAAAAAAGAAGAAACATTAACCGTCAGCGAGACGATATCTCGCATACGCCACGAATTTCACTGGCCTCTTAAGAGAAGCACCTCTTAAGGGGCTTTTCCTTTTGCGGCCGCTCGCCCGCGTAAGGTCCTTGGTTCGGGCTAATCGGCGTACTTCCGAACCTTTGAGCAACGAAATTCTTAGAAGGCGCGCCGCACGTGTGTCACAATAGGCAGGCCACGCGGCTTTTGGCGGGAACGAACAAAATGGCGGCGCGCAAAAAAAACTCGGTCAAGCACCGGTCAGATGAAATCCTGATCCCTGACAAACTTTATTTTCGCATCGGCGAAGTGGCTACCCTGTGCCACCTTCCCGCTTATGTCCTGCGTTTCTGGGAGTCAGAGTTTCCGCAACTCAAGCCCGTAAAGAGCAGCACCGGCCAGCGCATGTATCGCAAGCGCGACGTCGAGGGCGTGCTGCGCATCAAGCAACTTCTTTACGAGCAAGGTTTCACCATCTCTGGCGCGCGCCAACAACTACGCGCCGAAACGAAGACTGACAAAACACAGTCAGCGATCCCTTTCCCCTCCAATTCTACGCCCGAGATTCAGCACATCCGCCAGGGCCTGCGCGAAATTCTGAATCTCCTTTCCGCTCGCCGCACGGGCTAGCTCCTGAGCGAAATCACAAGCAAGATTGCGACGGCACGGCACTGTCCGGAAGTAAGCGATGAATCTTACGGATCCGAACTTGAACCCCACTCGCCTTGTAGCCTAGAATCGCTGCGCCATGTCATCTGAATCGCTGGAGATCGAGCGTCTCGACCGCGGAGTGCTGAGCCTTCACGGGCCGCTGACCATGGAGAACGTATCTCCCTTCATGAACGCAGTACGCCGCGAAGACGCACCTACCATGATTCTGGATCTCAGCGGAGTGCCTTATCTGGATTCGTCCGGGTTGGGATCGCTGGTGAGCGCCTGCACTTCCTGCGCTAAGGCCGGTCGACGCATGGCTCTCACAGGTGTGAATAAACGTGTAATGAAGGTATTTGAAATTACCCGCGTCGAGCGAGTCTTCCTGATGTTCCCCACACTCTCCGACGCGCTCGAAGCCTTCACCAACGCTGGAACGGCGTAAAGAAGCTCACATAAGGAAGGTCACGTGGAGACAGCCGCCTCGGCTGTCCAGACGGGCGCAGCCCGGCAGCCGCGTTAACTCCGCCGGGAACCTTTACGCCACGCGCGTGGAATTCGACTTCTTCCCCGCATTCACCGCATCCAGCCGGATGCGCGTGACGCGCGCGGTTTCCTGCACCAGATCGTCGCTGACCTTCGCGCCTTCCCCTGCCATCACCGAGCCAGCGGCCAGCGCGAAACGCAAGGCATCTGCCTGATCCTCAAAATACAAAACTACTTGTCCCGACATAGCACTTCTCCCTGGGCGCAGAGCCCTAGGTCGTGAAGCCACACGACCTGGAAAGATCAGCGTTACTATCCCCAAACGAAACCACCGGCGCTTTCGACGAAGGACGCGGCCCGGTCTGTGTACTGATTCTCCGGGTCAACCGTGTCCAAGTCAAAGTGATTCTCTTGGTTCCACCTACTCGGTAGGGCATTCAGCCGGGGATTTGGGCCGAAACAACAAGCGGAACGCAGTCGACTGCCCCCAATCTATTCGAACTGAGTAGTTCGAAGCAGGTTTCCTTCGTGAACCTTCGTGTCCTTTGGTGGTGAATGCCTTTGAGTGCGCTTGAAGAGCGCTATACTGCCCGATGTCATGCCGATCCTGATATCCATGCTCCGCGGCATCAATGTCGGCGGACACAACAAAGTTGAAATGGGCGCCCTGCGCGCGCTCTACGAATCCCTAAAATTCGAAGACCCTCGCACCTACGTGCAGAGCGGCAACGTCATTTTCCGCACCAAAGAAAAAATCTCTCCCGCCCTCACCAAGAAGATTCAGAATGCGATCGAGCACAAGTTCGGCTGCCGTCCCGAGGTCATCCTCCGCACGCCGGACGAACTGAGAAAAGCCATCGCCGCCACGCCGTTCCCCGCCAGTCGCGGCCTGGAGCCGGGAAAAATTTTAATTACCTTCCTCGCGTTGCAGCCCGGCTCTGAAGCCAACGCAGCATTGTTGAAGTTCACAAGCCATCCAGAGGAACTTCATCTCAAGGGCCGCGAACTCTATATTTACTTCCCCAACGGCGCCGGCAAATCCAAGCTCCCTTGGGCCTCCATCGCAGCAGTGCTGAAGACGACCGGCACCGCCCGCAACTGGAACAGCGTCAGGAAAATTCTGGCGATCGCAGACGAATTGGAAGTGTCGCCAACCTGATCTCCTCCGCTCCGCCTTCCACTCCTCAGTCCCGGCGGAGCGCGGGGCAGTATAATCTCCGCGACCTATGACTCTGCCTTCCGGAACAAAGCTCGGTCCCTACGAAATCCAATCTCTGCTCGGTGCCGGCGGAATGGGCGAGGTCTATCGCGCCCACGACTCGCGGCTGAATCGCACCGTCGCAGTTAAAGTCCTTCCCTCATCTTTTTCTGCGGATCGCGAACGTTTGCAGCGCTTCGCGCAGGAAGCGCGCGCCGCCGCGGCACTCAACCATCCCAACATCCTTTCCATATTCGACATAGGAGAGGAGGCCAAGACTCCTTATGTCGTCTCCGAGTTGCTGGAAGGCGAGACCCTGCGTGACCGCCTGCGGAATGGAGCGCTGCCCATCCGCCGTGTCGTCGACTGCGCCCTGCAAGTCGCACGCGGCCTCACGGCCGCCCATGAAAAGGGGATTGTCCATCGCGACTTGAAACCAGAGAACCTGTTTCTCACCAGCGATAACCGCTTGAAGATTTTGGATTTCGGTTTGGCCAAACTCACTCAGCCCGAAGCCCACGTCGGTGGCGGCGAAGCTCCTACCGTCCAGGTTGCAACCGAAGCGGGTGTGGTCATGGGCACCGCGGGATACATGTCGCCAGAACAAGTCCGCGGAAAGGTGACCGATCATCGCTCCGACATTTTTTCCTTTGGCGCGATCCTCTATGAAATGATTTCCGGTAAGCGCGCCTTCCACGGCGAAACCCCCGCCGACACGATGAGCGCGATCCTGAAGGAAGAAGCGCCCGAGCTTTCCGAAACCGCGCGCAACGTTCCTCCAGGCCTGGAACGCATCGTGCGACACTGTCTGGAAAAGCACCCAAGTCAACGTTTCCAGTCAGCAGGAGACCTGGCCTTCGATCTGGAAGCCCTGACCGAGGTTTCCGCGGCTAGCAAATCCGGCGCACAACGCGCCGTTGCCTCGGCGAGCCTTCGCCGCTCGTCCCCCGTGCTGGCCGTCGCGTCCATGATTGTTATCGCCGCAACCCTGCTCGCCCTCGGATGGTGGATGGGCCGGGGCAAGGGCGCCGCACCTTCCCCCGAGTACCAGCAAATCACCTTCCGGACTGGATCTGTCGGCAATGCGCGTTTCACTCCCGATGGCAGCATCGTGTACAGCGCCTCATGGGATGGCGGCGAGAATCAGATTTACATGGCCCGTACCGATAATAATGGCGCTCGTGAACTGGGTCTGAAGAACGCTGAACTGCTCTCGGTCTCCAAGAACGGCGAATTGGCTATCCGCCTCAACACCGCGTTCTATGGCGGTTATGCCCGCACTGGAACCTTGGCTCGAGTTCCCTTGAGCGGAGGCACGCCGCGGGAACTACTCGATGATGTGCAAGACGCCGAATGGGGCGCCGACGGCGAAAGCATGGCGGTAGTGCGTCTCGTTTCCGAAAATCATCACTGGCGACTGGAGTACCCGGTCGGTCACGTTCTGTTGGACAGCATCGATTGGATCAGCGACCCCGCAATTTCCCCAGATGGCAAACTCGTCGCCTTCGCTGACCATGAGAACCCAGATGGCGACGATGAGGGGTCCGTCGCTGTCATCGATCTTGCCGGGCATGAGAAAAAATTGGCTTCGGGATTTGTTTCGTTGGAGGGCATTGAATGGTCCCCCGCGGGCAATGAAATCTGGTTTACTGCTACCCGCAGCGGCAGCGCTACCAATCTGAAAGGGGTCACGCTGTCTGGCAAGGAACGAACCATCGCCAATGTTCCTGGCGGTATGTGGCTTGAGGACATGCGCAATGGCCTCGCGTTAATGATTACCCACCAGCAGCGTCTCGGCATCCGCGGCGTGCCGCCCGGTGGCAAGGAAGAACGCGAGCTAGGTTGGTTCGGCTGGGCAGTTCTGAGAGATGTGAGCGCGGACGGCACAAAAATTCTTTTTGAAGAAGAAGGCGAGGGCGGGGGGCCGAACTACACGGTCTTCTTGCGCAATACAGATGGATCCCCTCCCGTGCGCATGGGCGAAGGCGTTGCTAAAGCAATTTCACCCGACGGCAAATGGGTCATCACCGCGCCCGCTAAGGGTGGTGCTCTGAACCTGGTGCCCACCGGCGCCGGCGAACCTCGGCCATTGACGCATGACAACATAAGTTATGGCGGCGTTCGCTACATGCCCGACGGCAAGCAGATCCTGGCGAGCGGCATTGAGGCCCAGCACGGAGTTCGCGATTATTTGATCGACCTGAGCACCGGAAATTCCAAGGCCATTACGCCCGAAGGCGTTACCGGGGCCATGCTCTCTCCCGATGGCCACAACGTCGCCGTCCGAGGACCCGATGGGAAGCGCGGAATCTGGCCTTTGGACGGAAATAGCATCCGCCCCATCCCCGGCCTCGACTCCCAATATTCCGTCATCGGATGGACCCCGGACGGTGTCTCCCTGTATGTGATGTCGAATCAAATGCGCGAGCGTCTCGCCAAAGTTTATCGGGTAAACGCCGCTACCGGAAAAATGGAACCTTGGAAGACCTTTGGCGAAGCTCTGCCCCCCGGCGCCAACGCAGGGGCGCCCCATTTTTCCAACGACGGCAGCGCTTATGCCTACGTTTACTCCCAGATCCTTTCTGAAGCGTACGTGGTCAAAGGCCTGAAGTAGACAAGGTCGCTTAATTGAAAATCCGAAGAATTGGTCGGGACGGGCAGATTTGAACTTGAGCCGTTTTGCGGGCGTGAGCGAAGCGGGAGCCCGCAGGCGAAATCCCGAGCGCAGTTTGCGAGGGACCGAGGTAATGGTCGGGACGGGCAGATTTGAACTGCCGACCCCTCGCACCCCAAGTTGAGCCGGTTTGCGGGCGTGAGCGAAGCGGGAGCCCGCAGGCGAAATCCTGAACGGAGTGAAGGACCTTGCGTGAAGTTAATGAGGTTGAATTGGTCGGGACGGGCAGATTTGAACTGCCGACCCCTCGCACCCCAAGCGAGTGCTCTACCAGGCTGAGCCACGTCCCGACAAGGAAGGATTCCACTGTTGCGACGGGCGCCGTGCGGCATTCCGTCAGCCTCCAGCGGAGGGGTTACCACAACAATCTTACACTAGAAACAGAGGCCGTCTATTCCAGATCTCTCCAGTTCGGCCCCACTCCCATGTCCACCTGCAGCGGCACAGCCAGCTCATGAACTTTCTCCATGTGCTCGCGCACCAGCGGTTGCATAACTTCGACTTCGTCCTCGGGAACCTCAAACACCAGTTCATCGTGCACCTGCAGCGTCATTCTCGACTCCAGCTTGCGCTCGCGCAGCGCGGCATCGATGCGAATCATTGCAATCTTAATAAGATCGGCCGCCGTCCCTTGCAGCGGAGTGTTCACCGCCGTGCGCTCCGCAAACCCGCGCTGGTTGGCGTTCTTGCTGTTGATGTCGGGAATCGGCCGCACTCGCCCAAACAGTGTTTTCACCTTCATGTCGCGCCGTGCCTCTTCCAGCGTCTTATCGATGAACGCGCGCACGCCGCTGTACTTTTCGAAATAGGCGGCAATGAACTGCTTGGCTTCGCTGGGTTCGATGCCAAGATTCTGCGAAAGCCCAAACGCCGAAAGTCCATAAACGATGCCGAAGTTCACCACCTTCGCCTGCCGTCGATGATCGGCCGTGACCATCAGCGGCGGCACGCCGAATACCTGCGACGCCGTCAGCGTGTGCACGTCGTCGCCGCGCCGGTAAGCCTCCACCAGCAGGGCGTCGCTGCGAAAAGTGCGCCAGTAGCCGCAGTTCGATCTGCGAATAATCGGCGGTCAGCAGCACATGCCCAGGCTCCGCGATGAATGCCGCGCGAATTCCGCGTCCCAGTTCGGTGCGAATCGGAATGTTCTGCAGGTTCGGATTCGCCGAAGACAGCCGCCCCGTCGCCGTTCCCGTCTGCCCGAAGGTTGTGTGCAGGCGTCCGCTCGCGGGATTGATCAGCGCAGGCAAAGCGTCCACGTACGTAGACTTCAGCTTCGTAAGCTGCCGGTAGTCGAGCACCATGCGCGCGATGGGATAATTCTCCGCCAACTCCTCGAGCACATCGACAGCCGTCGATATCGTTCGTCCCTTGCCGTATTTCACCGGCTTGGGCAAGTTCATGCGATTGAACAGAACGTCGCCCAACTGCTTCGGCGAGCCGACATTGAATTCCATCCCCGCGACTTCGTAAATCTCCTTCGCCTTAGCACGCAATCTCGCGCTCCAGTTCGCTCGACATCTGCGAGAGCGCCGCCGTATCGATTTTCACTCCGGCCTGCTCCATGCGCGCCAGCACCGGAACGAGCGGCAGGTCCATTTCCTCGTAAAGCCTGGCCAGCCCCGCCTGCTCCACTTCGTTGCGCAACGCGCCCGCCAGCCGTCCGGTGATGTCCGCCGATTCCGCCAGTTGCCCGGCCAGTTTCAGATTGAAGCGCCGCAGCGCAACCTCCGCCAGTCGGTGCGAAGAATAAGTCGGATCGAGTAGATACGAGTACAGCATCGGATCGTGGCGGACTCCTGCCAGAGAAATTCCCAAAGGATCCAGCGCGTGGATCGCCGCCTTGTAATCGTGAACGGCTTTCGGCACATCTGCATCGCTCAAGATGGATCGAAGTTTTCTCGCGGCATCGCTCGAATCGAGGTTCACCGTCATGGCGGTTCCCGCAGAAGCCGAAATCGCCACGCAGCAGACCGGAGCGTCCGCGCCCGGCGCGCCAATCGCATCCCCCATCGCGCCTCCCATGGAACTTTCCATGAAAGACATTTGAGCTTCTTCCGGCTGCTCTTCTTTCTCTTCTTCTTCCGTCACCACGGCCGCCCGCTCTTGTTGTTCGACCGCCACCGCGAGCGCGCCTCCTGCGGCCAACGCACTCACCACACTCTCGACATCCGAGGCCGACTTCGCCTCCGTATAGTGGGTCTCGCCAACTTCGACCACCGGCAGCAGTTCTTTCAGAAGCGAAGTAAATTCCAGTTCGGTGAAGAGAGCGCGCAGCGCATCCACATCCGGCTCCCCCGCGCGCATTGCATCCACGTTCAAGCTCGATCGGAACATTGCGTGTCGATGGTCGCCATGCTCTTGCTGAACAGAATCGTGTCGCGATTGTTCTGCAGCGACTCGCGATACGTTTTTCTCTCGACCTCCGCGGCACGCTCCAGCGCCTGCTCGACCGATCCGAATCGCTTGATGATCTCTACCGACCCCTTGTCGCCGATTCCCGGAGCCCCCGGAATGTTGTCGATGCTGTCGCCGCGCAGCGCCATCACGTCCACCACGCGCTCCGGCGGCACGCCCAGAATTTCCTCCACCTTCGCCGCGTCGCAGATCAGGTTGTCCTTCGGCGGATTCAGAATCTGCACTTTGTCGTTGACCAGCTGCATCATGTCTTTGTCGCTGGAAACGACATAAACGGGATGTGAAGCATCGGCCGCCTGTCGCGCCAGCGTGCCAATCACGTCGTCGGCCTCGAACCGCACCACCTCGAGAATCGGAATCCGGTACGCCTCCAGCGCCCGCCGAATGTAAGGAACCTGTTGCGCCAGATCTTCCGGCATAGCCACGCGGTTGGCTTTATACCCCTTGTATTCCACCTCGGTGAAAGTCTGCGTCTTGATGTCGAATTTGCGAATGCTGGTCACCGCATCCGCCTGCTCATCGCGAAAAGTCGGCCCCGCCACATCGAACACCGCCGCCAGATATTCGGGAGAAAAATCGTCGCGCAGCTTGCGCAGCATGTTTACGAAAACATAGATCGCCGCTGTCGGCAGGCCAGTCTTAGTAGACATCGGCCGCTGCCGCGCCATCGCGTGGTAGGCGCGGAAGATGAACGACATGGTATCGATCAGGTAGATTCGCCCGTGGACGGACGTAGGCTCAGACTGCCCGCTGCTCGCGGCTTTGCCGTTCGAAGGTGCCGCTGGCGGGGATTGATTCGGTGATTTCTTGCGCGCGGGCAACTCGTTTAGTGTAGCAGCACTTCAGGCGCTAGAAATCAACCCGAAAGCTTGCATTCACCAACTTGCTCACTTTGCTGCTGCCCGAGTTGCGGAACACCAGATAGTAAGTGACCGGCTGGTTGTACGACGGAGGAAGATCGAAGTTGACCGCGTGATTGTGCGAAGCCTCCACCGAGAAAAGAGCATCGCCCCCTCCGCTGCCCGCGGAATCCGCCTGCTCCGAATTCAGGATCAGTAAGTCGATGTTCGCTGTACTGTCGGAAGCTCCGTGCAATTGCCCCACGAATGATTGGAAAATGCCATGTAGATGGGGCTGGATCGCGTGTGCGGGAATCTCGAACGGAAAGCTAGCTGATGTTTTCACGCTGAAGGTCTTCTGTAAAACCGTCTGAGTCGTGCCTGCCAGCGAGACGATACGTTCCGAATGAGCGACGGTTTTTGCCGGTGCAGGCTGCTCCTTGGTGCAGCCCTCACTGCTCAGGGCGAGGATCGCGACGAGTCCGGCAAGATAGGCTCGCGGAAGCATAGAAAATCAGCGCCCCACAGATTTTCCGTACTCGGTGTTGAAATGAAGTTCAATTTCCCCGCACGTGCCCTGTTCGGGCGAGTACACCACGCAAGTATCGAATGGCCGCGAGTACACGTGCAGGCTGACCGCGCGCTGGTTAAACGACCGAGGATTCACTACGCGGTGCACGGGATCGGTAGGATCCACCGCGCACGGATGTGAGATGTTCATCTCGACCGTGTTGCTCGGTTCAAGCCGGCAGCGTCCTTTTTCCAAGTCCTGATGAACCAGGTGAAAATTTTCTACTTGCAGGCGCCCGATAGGAACCGCCATCCAGCAATTCTGGTCGCGATGATTGTGCACCGAACTCGCCTGCCCGACTTCCCAGCAGATCGCCATCAGTTCATACAGCGGCGTCCGGTCAATCAGATTCCGCGTATAGTGCTGCCGGTCCCAATTCAAATAAGCTGCCAGCGAGTCCGCGCTTACAGGCGTCTCCTCCAGAAACCGCCGCACCGTCTCCGTCTGATCGAACGCAGCCTCGGGCAAACGGCGAAGGCCTTCCACGAAAGTTTGAATGGAAACAGCTTTTACCGCGGTGGCCATGATGCTCTCCGGAGACGAGTATAGCGCAGGCCTTGTGTAGGGCGGACACTCCTGCCGCCGCCGGGCACGGACTCGAGGGCTCTCTTCTTTACTTCCCCGCGCCCAAAATCTCCTTCGCCTCAACCTGTGCTACTTCCGGATACGCCGTCCCCTTGCGCCGACGCAAATCTCCGGGCAACTCCGAACGCAGCAGCCACAAACCCGCCGCCACTGCCGCCGCCCATGTAACCGACACCAGCGCAAGTTTTGTGAGGTCTGCTATTCGGCTCCCGAGGCCCGAAGTCGCGAACGGCACAACTTTCGCCACTTCATAGCTGATCCCCCCCGCAACCGCCGCAGTTAGCGCGGCCTTCCCCAACTCTCGCCAACGCATCTCACTCAGCGAAACTAGCTTTCGATAATGCAGCAGGAATGCCAGAGCCAGCAGATTGATTCCGATCCCTATATCGGACGCCCACGCCAGCCCGACTACCCCGAAAGTATGGAACAAGAACGGAATACACCGGCATCGACGCCAAAGTAATCACGCTGACCGCGACCATCGGCGTGAGCGTGTCCCCGGCCGCGTAAAATGCCCGCGCATAGAGCCCCTGGGCCGACCATAAAACCAGGGAAAGCGAAAACCAGAAAAAATAAATCGCGCTGGTTTGCGAGTCCCCGAAAAGAAATTTCCCCCGCCGGTAGACCAGATCGATCAGCGGAAGCGCCGCCACCATCATCCATGCGCTGGCCAGAAACGAAGCCGCAGACACCCGGTACACCGAATCATTCACCGTCGCGGCAAATTCTTTCAGCTTCTTTTCGTTGAACAGCCGCGCAAAAAATGGCAGTGACGCCTGCCCGGTCGCCTGTCCCAGCACCGCAATCGGCACCGCAAACAATCGCTTGGCAAACGTGAGCCGCGTAATGTCGCCCACGCCGCTCGCCGCGTAGTGCCGCAGAATCCAGTCATCCGCCGTTACCAGCGAAACTCCCAGCATCAGCGGGATCGACAGTTTCACCCACTCCCGAAACGCCGGATTTGTTATATCGAACGACGGCCGGTATCCCGTACCAATCCGCGCCGCCCCAATCACGCTCGCCAGAAACGGCCCGGCAACGCTGCCAATCAGTGCCCCATAAGCTAACGACGCAATCCCGAAATGATGCCCGCCGATCACTCCACCCAAAATAATGAACAGGTTGTAAATGATCGGCCCGAACGCTGGAAACAGAAACAGCCGGTGCGAGAGCAGCACCGCCGAAACCACTCCGCCGACATAAAAGAAAATCTGCGCCGGCAGCAAAATCCGCGTCAGGTGAACGCACAGCTCGATCTTGTCGGGCGTAAAACCTTTTACGAACCAGCGCACAAATTGCGGCGCAAAGATCTCCGTCGCGATCGTCCCAACAATCATTACCGCAGTCATCACGGTGATTATGATCGAGAAAGTTTTCTGCGCGTCCTCGTCGCGCTTCTCCGCCAGAAATCGCGTGTAGATCGAGATGAAGGTGATCGAGGCCGCGCCCCCGGCCACAATGTAGTTGAGAAAATCCGGCAGCGTGAAGGCCGCCACGTACGCGTCGGTCGCGCCCCCCGCTCCATACGCCCACGCAATGTAGGCATCCCGCGCGTAGCCAATCACCCGCGAGAGCATGACCGCCGAAATCAGCAGCAGCGTCGCCGAAAAAGCGGTGTGCTGGTGCGACGGCTGAAAAAAACGCAGCAGTTTTCTCATTGAGACCCGATTCGAACGTCAATCTTATCGGAATCTCAACTACTGCGGAGGGCAGTGTGGTGCGGCCCGTGTGGGGCGGGCACTCCTGCCCGCCCTTGCTCTCCGCTATCGCTCAGTCCCAACCCAAACCCTGTCCGCCGACACTAAGTCTGCATTCGAAACTTCCGTCCGCAACTTCACCGGTTGCAGCCCTGGCTTCTTCGGAGGCTTAGCAAGAAATCCCAAGAAATACTGATGGTTCAGTCGGTTCGCCAAGTCTTCCAAATAAGGAGCAAACGCCACCGGCGGCCCGTTGAAGCCGATGTAATACGCTTCGCCTCCGGTTTTCTCCGCAAGCTCCGCCAGATAGAGTTGCCCCCAATAAGTCTGCCAGTAGCTGTGTCCAAAGTGCCCGACGCCGGGCGTATAGATCGCAGAAACCAAAATGCCCGCACGCTGTGCCTGTTCGATTGCCTCATCCAGATACGGGTCCTGCAAATCGCCGGTGCCATAGTATTGGTCGATCCCATCCGAAGCCATCATCACCTCCCGCCGTGCGGTGCTCGCCGGCCAGCGCTTGATCAGATCGACCAGAGAAAAATACGGGCTGCCATTCGCGCCGCGAATTCCCATCGGCAGTCGCAGCGCTTTCGTCGCCTGCTCATGATCGTTGGTCGGATTCTGTACCACCTTGGCGATGCCATTCTGCATGTACGCAATCCCAATCTTCGCCGATGCAGGCTGCTCGCTGATAAACTTCCGCAGATCCTGCAACTGCGTTCCCAGGCTCTCGCTCGATCCATCGTCAAGCAAAATGAAAAGTTCGAGAGCCGCGTGCTCACCCTGCGCGGGAACCCAGTCCGTCACGGTGTCGCGCTCCTTTCCCTTCATACACCATCACATCCTCGCGCTGGATCGCCGGCACGTCCTTTCCGTGATGCGGTTCGACCGTCACCACCATGTGCGCCGGAACTCCATTGCCCCCCGGGGCCTGCTGCGCTGAAAGCCCCGCAACACCGTAACCCCACATCGCCACCAACAGCACTGCGTAAATCGGAAACACGTATCTCTTCATAACGCTCCTTTCAAAAACAACACCGCATTGTTTTTAGATGATCGTAACCGGCAAAAAGGGATGGATTTTCGGTAGTGGTGCAGTTTGACTCATACACGACGGCGTCATCCTGAGTGGAGCCGTTTTTCAGGCGTAGCGAAGGATCTCATGCTTAACAGGCCCAACGCGTAAGCCAAACTGCACCACTACCGGATTTTCCCGCTGATAGCTTCGAGGCATTCCATGCGGTGAGCGATTCTTCGCCGCCTTAGTGCCCGCGCCGCCGCAGCGCATAGTACTCGTTGATCGGCCGGTCGTCGCGCATCGAGGGCGTTGCGGGAGACCGCTGGATCACGCTCTCGATAGGAACCTCGTTTTGCAGCATCGTATCGAAAGCCTCTTCGGCAGCCTCGCTTCCGCCCGGGCTGTCCCATTCAGTGAGATCGGCAACGGCGGCCGCCGGCATTTTGCGAAGCAAGTCTTCGGCGCTGAGAGTAGGAATCGGCTCTTCACTCGCCAGAAAGTGCAAGCCCCAGCCGTCGATGCTGCCAAATGCCCGCACATAAGGAAACGAATTTCGCAACGCTCGCGCCACCGCGGCAAAATCCTGCGGGTCGCCTTCGGGGAACCACTGCGCCAGAATGCCGCCCCGCCGCAGTCGCTTCCGAGCCGCCGCGTAAAACTCCTCCGAATAAAGCAGGCTCGATCCCGCAGCCTCCACCGGCGGTGGAGGATCCACCGTAATCAAGTCATAGCTCTGCGTCGTCCGCTCCAGATAGCGTCGGCCGTCGTCGATCACCACATGCGCCAGTGGAGATTGCATCACTTCGCCGCCGTCGCTATGAAAGTAGCTGAACATCCGGGGCACGCTCGGCACCAGTTCGACCGCCGTAGTTTGGATTTTCCAGCTGAGCAGCGAGCGGAACGTAGTGCCCATGCCAAAGCAAATGTCGAGCGCATTCTGCGGCGGGTGATCGAGAAATGCCAACGGGAAGTGCGCCATCATCTTGGTAATCGGCGTCAACGATGTCATCCCATATCCATTCACCAGAAGCTGTTTATCCATGCCCGTTCCGGCGGCGATGACCGTGGCCGTCGAATCGCGACGCACCTGTCGCTGCGGATAGGTCTCATCGTAGCCTTCACCGAAGTAGATCATCAGGCCCGCCAACGGCAGCAGAGCATATGCCGCGACGCGCGCCATCACGCCGAAACCTGGACGCACCGCTCTTAAACCAAAAATCAACCACGGCAACGACAAAACAACCAACGACCAGCGCTCGCTCAAAAACGGCAACAACAGGAAACCTGCCAATAACGGCCCCAGAATGCATCCCAGCACATTCACCGCATATGCTCTTCCCGCTTTAGCGGGATCTCCTCCCGAGCGCCGGTCGACCAGCATGGGAGTCAGAAAGCCCAGCAAACCGGTGAAAGGCGCAATCGCCGGAATCATCCTTGCAGCCATCGACATGTCGACGTCTGAACTTGTCATGACCAGCGGAAGCAGCGACGCCAGCCCCAACAGCGTCCATAGCACCGGGCTTTCCTGCGGAAGCTCGCCCGGATGCCGCGCGCTCCATCGCCGGTAAATGCTCGACCCGGCAAATGTGCCCGCAAGGTACACACACAAAATCCCAGCGAAGGCATAGACCACGGTTCCCAGATAAGGAGTGAATTGCCGTACCCATACCACCTCCATGCCCATGCTGGTCAGGCCAGTCAGGAACAGCAGAACCGTAATTCCTCCACCGTTTTCCGCGGCCTGCGCAATCGCAGTTGTGCCCGGCTCGAGCACTTTCCGCCGGAGATTCTCTTGCGGCGCTCCGCGAGAGCATGAGCGCCGCCGCCGCAATGCATCCGTTACACGCGGCCCCTACCCACAATGTCTTATGAAATCCAAGAATTTCGATAACCAGCAGCGGTACGACCGTGCCAATTACCGCGCCCGCAACATTCGCCGTGTAGAGGTAACTGAATGATCGCCCGGCTTCGTTGGGAATGGTCTGGCGAGTGGCGCGCATCCCGACGGGGATGGTTGCTCCCATCAGCGCGCACCACGGAGCCAGCGCACACGTTACCCAAACACCAGATGTGAAATAGTAGGCAGCCGACGAAGACAGGTCGACCCGCTCCAGCAGGTTTCGGCCCAAGCTGAGTTCGTAGGGAACGAGAATGCCCGACACTCCGATCAGCAGTTCGATCAGCGCATAAAGATGAAGCGCCGGCACCTTAAGCCTGTCGCCATATTTCCGGATCCACGCGCCGCTCACCCATGACCCGGCTCCAAGCCCTGCCATGAACACCGACAGCACGATCGAAACCATCGCCGTCGTCACCCCAAACTGGGCCATCGACAGCCGCAGCCACACCAACTCGTAAAGCACGCTGCAAAAGCCGGAAATAAAAAAAAGGAGACGAAAGACTTCGCGGAATATTTCTTGAGGGCGCTGATTTCGCACGTAGAGGTCGATTACTCGGCATGGAGATCAAACCACATCGCCCTGAAACCGGCAAGTCATCGCCGAGGAGAATTGTTGATCATGCCGTGTAACCCCTTGCTCCAGAACCATTTTGCGGTTGATACCGAGTTGAGCTCGGAATGAGCGCCGGTGCATTGCCGCCAAGCTGCATCCGCGGCAGAGTGGCTCAGCAAACGCCATCACGGCAGGAGGCAAACATGGCAAACGTTGGTTCTCAACCAATATCCGAATTCGGCAAGCCCGCCAGAGCAGTCCTTCTTGGTGCTACAGCCAAAGTTCCCAAGCAGCGTCGGCAGCGTCCCTTTCCTCAAATGCTCCGCGTGCAGGAAAGCTGGGTGGCATCCGCAGAAAAAAGCGCATTGCTCTGGCTAGCCGCTCGCACTCCACCCAACATTGGCCCTGACCATCTCACGGCTCTTGGTTTGGCGGCACAGATCGCCGCTGGAGTTTGCTACGCGCTCGCATCCCGCAACCGCTACGCGCTCCTCGGAGTTGTCGCCTGCCTCGCCCTCAATTGGCTCGGCGACTCGCTCGACGGCACACTCGCGCGAGCTCGGCGGCGCCAGCGTCCGCGCTACGGCTTCTACGTCGACCACATGGTCGATAGCTTCGGCGCTCTCGTTCTCATGGGCGGCTTGGCACTCTCCGGATACATGCAGCCACGGATCGCCATCGGCCTGCTCATCGCCTTTCTCATGCTCTCGATCCAGTCCTACCTGGCGACGCATACCTTGGGCGAATTCCGTCTCTCGTTCTGGCGCTTCGGCCCGACCGAACTTCGCATCCTGCTCGCCGTCGGGAACCTGGCTCTTTTCTGGAGGCCGATCGTACATCTTTTTGGCCAGCGCTACCGCCTATTCGACGTGGGAGGCGCAATCGGCTTGGCCGGTATGACACTAATGCTCGTCGTCTTCACCCTGCAGAACACCATCCGCCTCTATCGCGAAGAGAGGATTCCGCAATGAAAGCAACCAGGGTCACCGCGCCCGCATACCGCAAGCAAGCCGCGTCGTCGCTTCTGGCTCGCTGGTGCAAATTTAATTTTGTAGGTGGGATTGGAATCGCAGTGCAGTTCGCCGCGCTCTTCCTGCTGAAAGCCGTGCTGCACCTTAACTATCTCGCGGCTACCGCAATCGCAGTCGAAGCGGCGGTGCTGCACAACTTCGTGTGGCACGAGCGCTTCACCTGGGCCGAGCGCACGAAATCTTCTAACCGCGAGCAGCCAGCGAAGTCGCGCCAGCCAGCAAGACTTCTTCGTTTTCATCTGAGCAACGGAGTCGTGTCCGTTGCCGGCAATGTGGCCTTGATGAAAGTATTGGTCGGCCAAGGCCACATGAACTATCTAGTCGCCAACGCGATCGCCATCACCGTCTGCTCGCTGGCAAATTTCCTGCTGAGCGAAAACTGGGTCTTCGATTAGAGCCCACGCCTCGCGAGATTTTTTTGGCATCCGCCAGATTTTCTCCGCGAACTCCGCTGCGTTTTCTCCCGAACTCATGTTAGGCCTTCCTCTGCGATCTCCGCGGCCTGTCTCCGCGAACTCAGCGGTCAAAATCTTTACCCGACCTTCAGCACAACCTTCCCGATAATTCTTCCCGTCCTGCAGCAGCTTGAAACCCTCCACCGCGCGCTCCAGCGGATATACATGCCCAATTTGCGGCGTCAGCTTGCCTTGCTCAATCCACGCCGAAAGCTGCTGCCACGCCGGTTCCATGATCTCGCGCTTCTGCGACAAATAAGTCAGCCACAATCCCTGCACGCTGGCCGACTTCGCATACAACGCGCGCACGTCAATCTGCGGTTGTTTCCCCGTCGCGGTTCCGTATTGGATCACGCGCCCGAAATCGCGCAAGCAGCGCAGGCTCTTGGCCGTATGCTCCCCACCCAGCATTTCGAAAACCGCGTCGACGCCCTCGCCGTGCGTCAAATTCTTCACCGTCTCTTCATAGTCCCGCTGCTTGTAGTTGATGCCGTGCTGCAGCCCCAGTTCTTTCACGCGCGCAAGTTTTTCATCCGACGACGACGTCCCATACATCTCGACGCCCAGCAACCGTCCGATCTGCACCGCTGCGGTCCCCACTCCGCCTGCGACCGCATGAATGAGCACACGCGGCGGCGCACTCCGATCGACAGCCGTGGGTCGTCCCCACGTCGCTCCCGGAGTCATGCCAGCCTGCCAATATCCAAGATAGGCCGTGAAATAATTGACCGGGAAGGCGGCCGCCTGTTCGTCAGTCCACCGATCGGGAATCGGCCAAATCATGTTGGCGTATGCCGCCGTCTTCTCCGCGAAGGCTCCCCACTGCGCGTATCCCATGACGCGCCGCCCGCTGCTCTCTTCCACTCCTGCGAATTCGCGCCCCACAACCAGCGGTGGCGGCGGAGTTCCCGGATACCCGCCCTTGGTCGTCATCAGGTCGGCGAAGTTCATTCCCCCGGCATGGACGCGAACGAGCGTCTGCCCAGCCTTCGGCGTGGGCTCCGCAATGTCTTGAACAGCCAGCCCGTCCGGGCCGGAGAGCTTCGTGAGTACCAGGGCTTTCACAGGGGAAAAGTCTAGCAGGATAGGAAGAGCAATGTTGGGCTTCAGGTCCTGGATCTTGGGGAGGCATTTGCCCAACAACTAATCCCCAAGACCCAAGATCGGAGTTGTTACATCACGACTTCGAGAGCGAGCCGCGCTTCGGGATGCCGCACGTTAAAGAGGAAATACTCTCCGTCGATATAGTCGATATAGCAATCGTCGTCGTCGTAAGCCCAAGCTGGCGGCCAGGGATCGACCAGGACGAATGTATAGCCGCCGTACTGAAATTGCGGCCGGCCGGACACCATTTGCGGATGATGCACCGCAAAGTGATGCTCGCGTCCGAACTCCGCGCGGAAGCGGTCGTCAGGAATGCGGCCGCGGTTTCCGCCGGCGCGATCATGACCCTCCGGACGGCCTGCTTCCTGGCGGCCACCTTCCTGTCTTCCTTGTTCTTGCCGGCCCGCTTCCGGCCGGTTCTGTTCCTGCCGGTTTGGTTCCTGCTGCGCCGGCCTCATTTCGTTCCGGGGCTGCGCTTGCTCGGGGCGCTGTTGCTGCTCCGGCCTCTGCTGGCCCTGCTGTTCCGGGTGCGCAGGCCTGGCTTCGTCCTGCCGCGGCGCTTTCATCTCATCCTGTCTCGCTGCAGGCTTGGCTTCATTCTGCCTGTTTTCAGGACGGGCTTGATCCTGCCTCGTCGGCTCTTGCTGCCGCTTCGGCTCTTCCTGCTTCGGTTTTTCTTCCTGTTGTTTATCGTCTTGCGCGTAAACTACCGCAGAACTCGCGACCATCGCCGCGAGAAGTCCTAAATTTAAAAGTCTCAAAGCTCGCATCATATCCTCCAAAAACGTCTTGATGACCACGGGCCGGCACGCTGCCCCAAGTAGCGCGCAGAAGTGCCATGGTGAGATGCCAAGCCCGGCCCCCTCATGCTCAGGTCTTTGCTGCACACAGACGCAGGGCAAAACTGTAGGGGGGCGAACCGGAATCTTCCCGGCAGGTATATACTCTTGGCGTTGGCTTACTGTTTCCCCGGCTGAGCCCCAACCGGCCGGGACGGGGCGCACATTCATCCCCTAATTCATGCGCGCTCCGCATGCGAAAGAGAAAGCCAGTTCTCGCGCCGGGGCGGCGGGAGTTGGCACGGGTGCACGCCTTAGTTGTTTGGGCATACAGGCAAGCTGCATTCGCGGGGAGGTTTACCGTGGATATTATTGTTGTACGTCTTCTTTTTATCATTGTTGTAGCCATCACTTGCTTCCTCATTGAGCCCTTCGGGCAGACTCGCCTCATCGACGCGGGTGTGGGCGCTTTCATCGGCGCAGCCATCGTGTTGTTCGAATGGAAGCTGCGCACCGTCAGCCTCAAGCGTTTGATCGGCGCCGCCATCGGAAGCTTCCTCGGAATCTGCGGCGCTTACCTCTTCGCGCTCGTCATCCGTAACAGCATTCCCGCAAGCCATACCCAGAGCTTCCTGCAGATCCTGGTCATGCTGCTGATGGCCTACGTCGGCCTGATCGTCGGCGCAAACAAGGGCGATCTGCTGAACCTGGCCGCGCTGGGCGGGATCTTCGGCGGCGAGAAGCAAGGCAAGAAAAGCTACAAGATTCTCGACACCAGCGTCATCATCGATGGCCGCATCGCCGACATCGCCGAGACCGGATTCCTCGACGGCATCATCGTGACCCCGCAGTTCGTGCTTGCGCGAACTGCAACTGGTCGCCGATTCCGCCGACTCCCTCAAGCGCAATCGCGGCCGCCGCGGTCTCGACATCCTGCAGCGCCTGCAGAAAGTCGCCAACCTGCAGATTCAGATCGTGGAAGACGATTTCCCCGCGGTCCGCGAAGTCGACATGAAGCTGATCGAACTCGCCAAAGTCTACGAGGGCAAGATCATCACCAACGACTTCAACCTGAACAAGGTCGCGCAGCTCCAGGGCGTCGAAGTCCTGAACATCAACGAACTGGCCAATTCCCTGAAGCCGATCGTGCTGCCCGGCGAAACCATGCGCGTCTTCATCCTGAAAGAAGGCAAGGAGTACAACCAGGGCGTCGCTTATCTGGACGACGGGACCATGGTCGTGGTCGACAACGCGCGCAAGATGATTGGCAAGACCATCGACGTCTCGGTCACCTCAGTGCTTGCAGACGACCGCAGGAAAAATGATCTTCGGCAAGTGGGACGAGCGCGCCGCCTACTCGCGGCAATCTGCACCCATGCCCGTGGCTGCCCCGCCCGTGCCGGTTCCCGGACCGGGCCCCACAGCGGTCACCGTCCCAAGTACTCTGGAGACCAAGCAGGGCACATCGTAAGCACCCTGCGGCAGATTCAAGCGATTAAATCAGGATGGCTTACTTCGTGTCGGAGGAGCGCTTCGCACGGCGCGCGATTCGCCGCCGAGAGTACCGCCCGTTTCTCACCGGAAGCGCATCTTTCATGGTTCCGTTATAAACGTATACCCAGCAGCGCACGCGCTTGCCGTCGTCCATGGTGACCGGCCACGCCCGCCGCAAAAACAGGCTCGAACTTCGCTTGCCCGGCTCAAATCCCTCATAACTATCCAGCGATGTTAGCGTGCTCTGATCTTCCGGAAGCTCAAAAACTTCTCCCCGAATCACCGACCGCGACTTCTCGTTCAACACTGCCCCGGGATATTCCCCCAGGTCATACAGCCGTCCCCGCACCGACGCCTGTCCCACCGGACGCAGCCGTCGCACCGTGGCGGCAATCTCCGGCGGCGCGTGCCGCGGCGACAATGTGCCATACACGAAAAGATGCTGAGTCATGACTTGATCTCGCAATCGGCCGCCGGAAATCGCGCCATCAGTTTCTTCAGATAGCCGTATCCGTTGCTGTCGTCCCACACATATCTTCGCACGTCTTTGTGCTTGGAGAGAAGCCGCAGGTAATAGTCGAACAGCGCCTCCACGTCTTTTCGGCTCAATTCGCCGCGCACTTCCAAATACGCCATGAATTCGAAGAAATTCAGGTAGTCCGTCAAGTCCGGATCTTCGCACCGCGCCAGTTCTTCCACTGCCGGAGCATCCGGTGGACTTTCGTCCAGCACTTTCCGAATTCTCTTCAGATCCGGCGCCTCATAAAACTTCGTATACAGACTCGACAACCAGGTCGCTCTCTCCAGCGCCGTTTTCCGATAATAGATGCGCACCGCTCCCAGCACCGCCGCAGCCGCCAGCAGGCTCGAAATCCGCTCCGCGTTCCAGAACACCCATTGCAAAAATCGCAGGACAGAGTGCATAAAATTACTCCCGAGAGGAAATGGATTCCCGACATTGTATGTCGACAAGGTTCGCCAGGTGTTTCCTTCGTGAACCTTCGTGTCCTTCGTGGTGGTGGCCTCTTCGAATTGATCAGCGGCCTCGCGCGAAACGCCCCAATTTGAACTCCCGCCCTCGGCACTCGTATACTTACACCCCGCCATGAAGGTGATCGTCATCATTCCGGCTGCCGGGCTTGGAACGCGCATGGCGCCCATGCCCAGCGCCCTCGACGCCAAAACCAAGAAGCCGCATCCCTCCAAGCAATTCACCGAACTCGCGGGCACGCCCATCCTCATTCACACCCTCCGCAAATTCGCCGCAGTCGAGGCTGTCAACGAGATCTGGATTGCCCTGCGCGAAAATGAAATTGAAGGATTCCGCGAGCGTCTGCCCCGAGAAGCAGCCGACGTTGTGAAAAAGAAAAAAGTCGAGTTGGTCGCCGGCGGCGAGCACCGCCAGCAATCCGTCGAGCAGGCCCTCAATGCGATTTCCGCCGCCTCCGATGACGTCGTCCTCGTGCACGACGCCGTGCGTCCGCTTGTGACCACGGAGATTATTCAGGAAGTCATCGACGCCGCAAAAAAATATGGCGCCGCCATCGCTGGCCTTCCCGCTGTCGACACCGTCAAGCAAGTCGAACGCACCTCCGAGGGAGCCATCGTCAAATCCACCATCCCACGCGCCGGCGTCGTCCTCGCCCAGACTCCGCAGGGATTTCACTACAGCGTCATCAAGAAAGCTTTCGACGAAGCCGCCGCCGACGGATTCATGGGCACCGACGAATCGTCCCTGGCCGAGCGCTCCGGACACGAAGTCGCCGTCGTCATGGGCTCTCCCCGAAACCTCAAGATCACCACCCCCGCCGACATGGAACTGGCGGAGTTCTATTTAAGGAAATGAGCCACGGATTAGCACGGATTTTCACGGATAACCGCGATCTCAGCGGCGTACACTCGTTTGTAATGGATCGGTTGCGCACCAATCTGAAGCATTCCGGATTGACAGCGCAGATCATTCGAATTTTTTACGATGTCTATAACGAACTAGGGCATGGATTTCTCGAATCCACTTATGCGGGCGCCATGGTGGTCGCGTTGCAGGAAGCAGGCCTCAGGCCGCGTCGAGAGCTGTCAGTACCGGTCTGGTTTCGCGGCAGGAAGATCGGCCAATATTTTGCGGACTTCGTTGTCGACGGCAAGATTCTACTCGAACTCAAAGCCGCCCGAACTCTAGAACCAGCCCACGAAGCCCAGCTATTACATTATTTGCGCGCGACCGAAATTGAAGTAGGTCTGTTATTGAACTTCGGACTAAAGCCTCAATTCCGCCGCCTGCTTTTCGACAATGAAAGAAAGAATATCCGTGAAAATCCGTGCGAATCCGTGGCCAAGGTTTTAGCATGAGGATCGGCTACGGCTATGATTCCCACGAATTCCGCGCCGGCGTTCCCCTGAAGATCGGCGGCATCACCATTCCCCACGACAAAGGTTTAGGCGGCCACTCTGACGGCGACGTCCTGCTGCACGCCATCACCGACGCGTTGCTCGGCGCCATTGCCGCTCCCGACATCGGCGCGCTGTTCCCGCCGTCCGATCCGCAATGGAAGGGCGCGGATTCCGTCGTCTTTCTCCGCGAAGCGCTGAAACGCGTGCGCGACGCCGGGTACAGCTTGGCCAACATCGACGCCAGTCTGATTTTGGCCGCGCCCAAAATCGGCCCGCGCGCCTCCGTCATTCGCACCCGCGTGGCCGAATTGCTCGGCCTGCACGCGAACTGCGTCGGCCTGAAAGCCAAAACTCCCGAAGGCCTGAATCTCGACAACACCGCCATCGCCCACGTCGTAGTACTGCTGGAAAAATCCGCACGTCCGAAGAAGAAAGCAAAGAATAGAGCAAAGAAGAAAAAGCAAAGAAGAAAGCAAAGAAGAAAAACGCTTAGCGTTTGTTGGTCAATATCTTTTTGAAGGCGTCATCCCGACCGGAGCCGTTCTTCAGGCGGAGGGAGGGATCTCGCGCGGCACTGACCCTTCTTTCAGACAGCCAGCGAACCTGCTCGGCAACCCTAGCCGCGCGGTACGGCCGCCTCAACAAACGCGCGAAAAATCGCCCGCGAAGCCGCATCCCCATCCACCGACCGCTCCGGATGCCACTGCACCGCCACCACAAAATGATCGGGCGCATTCCCCTCTAGCGCCTCGATAATTCCGTCTTCTGTACAGCGCGCAACTACCCGCAATCCTTCCCCAATTTTCTCCGCCGCTTGATGATGCGAAGAGTTCACCGGCACCACAACCGGCCCGTGCGATTGGCCGTCCACGATTTCCGCTAATCGCGACCCCGGCTCAATATTCACCGAGTGCGCGACCGCCACCTTGCTCCCGGCCTCGTGATCCACCTTCGCCCGCGTCGCCTCCGGCAGAAAATCTGGAATGTGCTGAATCAACGATCCCGCGCGGTACACATTCAGACTCTGCAATCCATAGCAAATTCCCAGCACCGGCTTGCGCTCGCGATAGGCATTCTCCAGCAGCAAATCATCCACCGCATCGCGCCGCGGATCGGCCGCCGCTGTGTGCGGCGATCTCGCGGCATGGAACCTTGCCGGATCGACATCGGCCTTGCTTCCAGGCAGCAACACTCCGTCGCACTGCTCCATCACCTTCCTGACTTCGTCCAGCCGTCTGATCCAGCCCAACGCGAACCGCCTGCCCTCCGGCCAGTTCCACCGCGCGCTCATATTGCGCTATCGACCGCTCGGCATACTCCCGGTCAGAAAAATGCGGCAAAGGAATCGCAATAAGAGGAGCCATAATCTCAATTCTATTCGTCAGTAGCGACAGTTTTGTCTGTGCGGCGACAGCCGCCTCGGCTGTCAAGGTTTTGGTCTAGGTTCTATGTGGGGAAAGCCGCCCGTAGCCTGCCCTGAGCGAAGTCGAAGGGGCCGTCCGGCCCGGCGAAGCCGGGCACCTTACCCCATCCGCTCAATCGCAGACAGCGTCCTATTCTGCCGGTAGTGCCGAACCTCCATCACCAGCGACAGCACAAAAATAATGCTTCCCGCCACCACTGCCATAGGCAGCGCAATCATGCGATAAGCAATCCGCATATCCGGATGCACTCCGCGCAAAGCCGAAACAATCACCATCCCCAAAATCGCCAGCAGCAAACTCACCGCAAAGCAAAGCAGTGTCCCAACAAATGTCACCACGGCCACGCGCACCACAATCCCAATCCATCGCGGAGAACGTTTTGCGCGCGCAGCCCACATAAGCTCAACCACAATTGTAACGGCTCAGCTCGCGTCCCATGCGCTCCCGCCCCAGCCGAGACCGCGCTTTTCCCCTGTTAGAATCAAGAGTTAGCCACTCACCCATGGACGCCGCCTTCATCCGCAATTTCGCGATCATCGCGCACATCGATCACGGCAAATCCACGCTGGCCGACCGCCTGCTCGAGCTCACCGGATCGCTCACCGCGCGCGAAATGCAAGCCCAGGTGCTCGATTCCATGGACCTGGAACGCGAGCGCGGCATCACCATCAAGGCTCACGCCGTTCGCATGATGTACACCGCGCACGACGGCCAGACTTACCAGCTCAACCTGATCGACACGCCCGGCCACGTGGATTTTTCCTACGAAGTCTCGCGCTCCCTGGCTTCGTGCGAAGGCGCGCTGCTGGTGGTCGACGCATCGCAGGGAGTCGAAGCCCAGACGCTCGCCAATTCTTATCTCGCAATCAATCACGGCCTGGAAATCATTCCCGTCATCAACAAGATCGATCTGCAAAGCGCCGACATTCCGCGCACCAAGGAAATGATCGAAGGCGCCGTCGGCCTCGACGCCTCCGACGCCGTCCTCATCAGCGCCAAGACCGGCCAGGGCGTTCCCGACGTGCTCGAGGCCATTGTGAAGCGCGTGCCGCCGCCCAAGGGCTCGCCCGACAACCGGCTCCAGGCGCTGATTTTCGACTCCTGGTTCGACCCTTACCGCGGCGTCGTCGTGCTCACCCGCGTTTTTCAAGGCACCCTGCAAAAAGGGCGACCGCATTCGCCTCTGGTGGAACGGCACCACCTTCGACGCCGAAACTCTCGGCGTGCTCACTCCCAAGCCGGTCGAGATCGAGCAACTCGTCGCCGGCGAAGTCGGCTTCATCATCGCCAACATCAAGAATGTCGCCGACACCAAAATCGGCGACACCATCACCCACGACGCCAATCCCGCGCTCGAAGCCCTGCCCGGCTTCGAAGAAATCAAGCCCATGGTTTTCGCCGGGCTCTACACCATCGATGCTCACGCGCACACCCAGCTCCGCGAAGCCCTCGAAAAACTTCGCCTGAACGATTCGTCCTTCTTCTTCGAGCCCGAAAGTTCGGTCGCCCTTGGCTTCGGATTTCGCTGCGGCTTTCTCGGCCTGCTCCATATGGAAATCATTCAGGAACGCCTGGAGCGCGAGTTCAATCTCGACCTCATCACCACCGCTCCCGGCGTCCGCTACAAGATCTACAAAACCGACGGCACCATGGTCGAAATCGACAACCCGTCGCGCTGGCTCGATCCCAGCGAGATCGCCAAAATCGAGGAGCCCGTCATCCTCGCCACCATTCTCACCAACGAAGAATATGTCGGCGGCATTCTCGCGCTGGTCGAAGAAAAGCGCGGCAAGCAGAAAACTTTCGAGTACGTCAGCTCCTCCCGCGTCATGCTCCACTACGAACTGCCGCTCAACGAGATCGTCCTCGATTTCTACGACCGCCTCAAATCCGTTTCGCGCGGCTACGCTTCCCTCGACTATCATCTGGCCGACTATTGGGAATCGCCCATGGTCAAGCTCGACATCCTGGTCGCCGGCGAGCCCGTCGACGCCCTCTCCATCATCGTCCACCGCGACTTCGCCTACGAACGCGGCAAAGCTTCTGGTCTCGAAAATGAGGGAACTCATTCCGCGCCAGATGTTCGAAGTCGCCATCCAGGCCTCCATCGGCGCCAAGATCATCGCCCGCGAAACCGTCCACGCCATCCGCAAGAACGTCATCGCCAAATGCTACGGCGGCGACATCTCGCCGCAAACGCAAGCTGCTCGAAAAGCAAAAAGAAGGCAAGAAGCGCATGAAGCGCATCGGCCGCGTCGACATCCCGCAAGAGGCATTCCTGGCGGTGCTAAAAGTGGGCGAGGGTAGTAACTAACTCACGTAGCGACGGACGCATTCGTCCGTCCGCGATGGCAAAGCCGAGCGGCGCTGGTAATCAAAGTAAATCCAAGGGAAAACGGACGTGGGACAGGCCGCCTAGCGTGTCGCAATGTTCCTGCGGGAACGCAACGTGATGACGATTAGGGGTGTACGATTATGTCATGACAGCTACTCATCCTCCGAACCTTGTCACTCGAACCGCTCCACGGCTGGGCGGTTTCTGAACGTATCCAGCAGATCTCCAGCGATGTGTTGCGTGTGCAGCAGGGATCGCTTTATCCCGCGCTGCACCGCCTGGAGCGCCGCGGCTGGATTAAGGCCCGCTGGGGCACGTCCGAGAACAATCGCCGAGCCAGGTTCTACGAGCTCACCAAAGCCGGGCGGCGCCAACTGGGGATCGAACAGGAGGCCTGGCAGAAGCTGATAGCAGCCGTGGGCCAGATCCTCGAAGCTGCCTAGGAGGTTCGCGTGTTATTACACGACTTACTCTTCCGAGTGCGTGCATTGATGCGGCACCCTGCCGCAGAGAACGAACTCGACGACGAGCTGCGTTTTCATGTTGAGCGACAGATCGAGAAATTTGTGAAGTCGGGAATGAGCCATGCCGAGGCCGTGCGTCGCGCTCGGCTTGAGTTTGGCGGACTCGACCAGGTCAAGGACGAATGCCGCGAGGCTCGCGGTGTCAGCTTTGTTGAGACGCTGGCGCAAGACTTGCATTACAGCGCTCGCACTCTGCTTCACTCGCCCGCGTTTACCGCTTGCGCTGTGCTGACGCTGGCACTCGGGATCGGCGCCAACACGGCGATCTTCAGCGTGGTCAATCGGGTTTTGCTTGATCCCCTCCCATATCCGAACCCGCAGCAGTTGCTGGCTGGACGGCAGAACGAGTCGCTTGCCGAATCTTAAAGACATGCAGCGCCAGACCAACTCGTTTGTCAGCAGCGGTGGCGTCAATATCTCGCCCATGGACTTCACAGGCAATGGTGAGCCTGCACTGGTGCACGCTGCCTGGGTGGATGCAGGCCTTTTGGCGACACTTGGCGTGCAGCCGATGTTAGGCCGTTGGATCTCCAACGATGAAGACATGAAGGGCGGACCACGGAATGTCGTGCTGAGCTATCCGTTCTGGCGGGATTTCCTGGGCGCCGATCCTCACGTGCTGGGCAGAGCGATCCGGCTGAGCGACAGGAGTTACACAGTTATCGGCGTGATGCCCAGAAATTTCACCCTGCCGAGGGAACTTGCGGATGTCTTCCTGGCGTTGTGGGGGGGATATCCCGAGGCGGCTCCCGAACGCGGCGTGCATTTCATGCATACCTATTGGCGGCTGAAGCCCGGCGTGTCGTTAGCGCAGGCTCAAGCAGAAATCACGCAGGCGGACCACCGGCTTGCCGAGGCCTTTCCCGACACGGAGAGGGAGCGTGGCACAGTACTGATGTCGCTGCAGGAGTTGCTGGTGGGGAATGTCCGGCCGGCGTTGCTAGTTCTATTCGGAGCGGTTGGGCTGGTGCTGCTGATTGCCTGTGCGAATTTCGCGATGCTGCTGATGGCCCGGGGCGTGGCTCGACAGCGCGAGCTGATGATCCGTGCCTCGTTGGGCGCACGGCAAGGACGCCTGATTCGCCAAAGGCTCACCGAGAGTGCGCTGTTGGCGCTGGTCGGCGGAGCAGCAGGACTGATCGCGGCAAAGGCAGGCACAACGTTGTTGTTGGCGTTCAAACCGGCGGAGCTGCGTCGCTGGGACGCAATTCCCATGGACACCCGGGTCTTCATCTTCGTATTCGCCATCTCGCTGTTGACGGGCCTGCTGTTCGGACTTCTTCCGGCATGGTCCGCATCTCGCGGGGATATTGCAGAAGCTTTGCGGGAGAACGCACGCACCACCGCCACGGGCGTTTCGCGCAGTCCCTTGCGCAGCTTTTTGGTCACGGCGGAGCTTGCTCTGGCTCTGGTTCTGCTGGCGGGTGCGGGATTGCTGATCAAAGGCTTTCTGCGCCTGCGATCCGTCGATCCGGGATTCAATCCAGCGAACGTCATCACCATGTACCTTCAGCTGCCGGGGACGCGCTATCCGCGGATTCCCCTGCAGACAAATTTTCGCCGGGAGTTGCTTGGGCGAATTAACGCCTTTCCAGGGGTGAAGGCCGCGATGATCACCGATCTTCCCTTGGCCGGAAATTACGTAGGGCATCGGGTCGTGATCGACGGAGGGCCGAGGCCTGCAGTGGGAGCCGAACCACTTGGTGCAAACGCTATCGGTCATGGGTGAGTACTTCGGCGTTATGCAGATTCCCATTCGCGCCGGACGCGACTTCAGCGCGATGGACCGCGAAGGAGAGCCGCGAGTAGCGATCGTCAACGAGGAGTTCGCGCGGCAACTTCTTCCCGGCCAGAACCCCATTGGAACCCGCATTGACTGGGCCCGCAACGAAGCGCACGAGTGGATGACCATTGTTGGAGTTGCGGGCGATGTGAAGCATTCTGGACTGAACCAGCCAGTCGATCCTGCCATCTACGCTCCGTTCAGCCAGAATGACGAGGCGTGGCGGAAATTTATGACACTGGTGATCCGGACGCGAGTTCCGGCAGGAGGTCTGGTGGAAGACGTGAAAAAAGAGGTCTGGAGCTTGGATAATCAGATTCCCATAAGCAGCATTCAATCCATGAACGATCTGCTGGCGGTCTCGGAGCGCAACAGAGCTGAAGAAAGCAAAGCTCATCAGCGAACCGGAACGCTCGATGTTGTCCGTGGTGGTCCGATGCTGAAGCAGATCACGTCTCAAAAGCTGCGCGCCGAAGATCTCCCGCGCTTTTGGCAGGTTCGCTATTACGATTTTCCCGTGTGGAGCGAGGCGAAACGCATCGGGAAGCTGCGCTACATCCATCGCAATCCGGTAAAGCGAGGACTCGTGGAGAGGCCGCAGGATTGGAAATGGAGTAGCTTTGTTCACTATGCAACGGGGATGGAGGGGATTGTGGAGATCGAATCGCAATGGACTGCCCGGAGGCGAGAACAGATGGGTGTCGCGCTCGTGGTAGAGCCCACCCTCCCGCCAAGAACGCGCGGACAGGGTGGGGCAACCCTCGTAGGGAGGCTTGATTCGAGAAGGGTGGGCGAGCCCCGCCGTTAGTTTCTGTCTCTTTCCCCGAATCTCTCCTTCGGGTGTATTCTTCTTCAACTATGCGCAACCTAACTACTCCCCTGCTTCTATTCGTAACTCTCGCTGCGATCGCGCTCGCGCAACAGCCCGAGTCCAAGCCCGAGTCCAAGCCCGCGCCTAAACCGGAAGACACCGAAGTGTGGCAGCCCGAGCCCAAGGTCGTCACGCCCGGCGCAACTTGCGGGGCCGCGCCGTCTGACGCCATCATTCTCTTCGACGGCAAGAATCTCGACGAATGGGTCTCGGCCCAGGACAAGGATAAAGACCGCTCCGCTCCCGCCAACTGGACCGTCGCCAACGGCATTCTCACCGTCAACAAGCCCGCCGGCAACATCGAGACCAAGCGCCGCTTCAAGAACTACCAGCTTCACATCGAATGGAAAATTCCCGAGAACGTAACCGGCTCCGGCCAGTTGCGTGGCAATAGCGGAGTCTTTCTCGCCTCCACCGGGCCCGGCGACGCCGGCTACGAACTGCAGGTGCTCGATAACTACAACAACAAAACCTACGTCAATGGGCAGGCTGGCAGTCTTTACAAGCAGTCCATCCCGCTTGCCAACCCCAACCGCAAGCCCGGCGAATGGCAGACCTACGACATTGCCTGGACGGCGCCCACCTTCAACTCCGACGGCAGCGTGAAATCTCCCGCCTTCGTCACGGTTTTCTTCAACGGCGTTCTGGTGGACAATCACTTCGAATTAAAAGGCGAGACCCGCTACATCGGCGCGCCCTTTTACAAAGCATTCGATGGCGCACCCATCAAACTCCAGGCCCACGGCGACCCCAGCCCTCCTCTCAGCTTTCGCAACATCTGGGTACGGCAACTCGATTAACCGGCCACCAGTCGCATTCAGAAAATCGTTCAGGCGGATTCGATTTCCCGAGCGGACCGCGCCGGAATTGAAGAGCGGAAAAACTGCAGACATTGCCGAAAAATGCAAGTGAAAAACCCAAAAATGTGCAAATCTCAAAAACGGAAAGAAATCAAGACCGAATAATTAGCGCGCATGTTAATCCCGCATGAATTGCATAACTGGTTACTACTCATAGCGTTAAACGCCAAAAATGCGCCTTCCCAAAACCGGCCGCTCGGTCACTCCTGTAGATCATCTCGAAAACGGTTTTCAATTCCACAATCTTTTCCACAGGCTGGTGGTGCTTTCGGCCACTCTCTGCAAACCCAATTTCTTCAGACACTTACTGTGATCTCCCTAGGGTCTTCCCTGTAGGCTCAGCCTTGCTCGTCGTCAGCCAAGCCGCCTTCCGCGAGCGACTCAAACCTGGTGCTGTTTTTCAAAAACGCCATCCTGACTTTCCCGATGGGGCCGTTTCTCTGCTTGGAGATGATAATCTCGGCTTTACCCTGCAACTCCGGATCGTCCTGCTTGTAGACCTCTTCGCGGAAGATAAACATTACCAAGTCGGCATCCTGCTCGATCGATCCCGACTCGCGCAGGTCGGCCAGTTGCGGACGATGATCTCCGCCCCGGCTCTCCGGCGCGCGGCTCAACTGCGAAAGCGCAATTACCGGCACGCTCAATTCCTTAGCCAGAGCCTTCAGCCCGCGCGAAATCGCCGACACTTCCTGCGTACGATTTTCGAAACGCTTTCCGCCGCCCGACATCAACTGCAGATAATCGACGATGATCAGGTCCAGCCGCCCGCCCTGCGCCTGCTTCAACCGCCGCGCCTTGGCGCGCATCTCGCTCAGCGAAATGCCCGGCGTGTCGTCGATGAAGATGGGGGCGTGCGCCAGTTGCTCCATCGCGCGCACAACTTTTTTCGTGTCGTCCTGCCACAGCGAGCCGGTGCGCATCTTGTGCGCGTCCACTCGCGCCTGCGAACACAGCAAGCGCATCAGCAGCGCCTCGCGCGACATTTCCAGCGAGAACACGCCGACCACCTGCTGATCCTCGATCGCCGCATTCTCCGCAATGTTCATCACGAATGCGGTCTTGCCCATCGACGGCCGCGCCGCGATAATCACCAGGTCCGAGCGCTGCAATCCGCGAAGTCATTTCGTCGAGATCGGTGTAGTGCGTCGCCAGTCCCGTGATGCGCTGGCCGCGCTGCAGCAGCGCATCGACCGAGCCAAACGACTCGCGCACGATCTCCTGCACGCCCATGAAGCCGCGCCCAATGCGCTTCTCCGACAGCTGGAAAATCGCCGCCTCGGCGTCGCTGAGCACATCTTCCGCCGCGTCGCCTTGATCGGACGCGCGCGCAATCGCCGTGTTGGCTGCCGAAATCAGACCGCGCAGCAGCGCCTTGTCGCGCACTATCTTGACGTAGTGCTCAATGCTCGGCCGGTCGGGCACGCCCTCCACCAGGCTCGAGACGTAAGCCACGTCGCCGATCGGCTGCAGATCCTTGTGCCGATCGAGTTCCTCGATCAGCGTGATCATGTCGATAGGACGCGACGACTCCGCCAAGTCGACCATCCGCGAATAAATCCGCCGATGCGAATCGAGGGAGAAATCCTCAATCCGCAGATGTTCCGCAGCCTGGTTGTACGCAAAGTTGTCCAGCAGGATCGCGCCCAGTATTGAGCGTTCGGCCTCTACATTCGCGGGAAGGGTGCTGATGCTGTAATCGGTAGTCGCCAAAATATTTTCTCGAACCAGGTTTTTAGAATTGCAGAAAGAACACTACGCGCCTTCGCATTGTGAAAGCGAAGCGCACCTCTGGAAAACCAAGTCCAAATCAAAAAAGTTTTTTACCAGATGAAAATTGTCCCCGCCAGGAGACATAGTTTAGGCGAAGACAAAACTAGCGGAGACGCAAACAGGCGAAACATGCACACTTCGCCCAGCAGATTCATGCCCTGGTTCACTGCGGGAATACTAATCAGTCCGACTCAAAGCGGAGCGGTAAGGCTCAGCCCAACCAGAACTTTTGCGTACGTCGTGTAGGCTGGCTCCGACTTGTAAATCACCAGTACGAGAAAGAACGTGACCAGAAGCAGCATTGCCAGGATGAACACTTCGAGCATTAAATCGCCGCCGGCGTACATGCCGCCGTAAGCAGCGACGTCATCAGGGTGAGTCACATACTGAATGTAGCGTGCAACGATCAGAACCACCGCTATCGCCAGAACCCCGGGATAGCCAATCGCGACCAACCACAGCCGCGTTCGCGATAACAATATTTCCATAGACGCAATGTTATCGGCTCTCCGCAGGGACCTACGGTGACGGAGGTAACAACCCTTCGCGCAGCCAAGGAAGGGGTGGGAGATCTGGCTCTCTGGGCCCAAAAACTAGAATGCGGCCCGGACCAGCCATCCGGGCCGCATCGTACGTGGTTTCCTGCCTTGCCATCGTGCCGCGAGGGCATGCGATGACCGCTTCAGCGCCACAGCGCTCGAGTGGAGTGCCGCATTTCACCAAAGCCAATTGCCGATTCGTTTCCGTGAGGTCGCGAATCGACAACCGCCGCGGTTGGCCAGCGGCCCGCCCGCTCCGAGGAGCAGAATTGGGGGAGGAGGCCGCAACGCCCGGGTTCCCAGCCGCGCTCTCGCGCTTTTCTGGATTCCCCCGGCAATTCACCCTCGAGAATCACCGGCTGCCGCTGGCTCTGCCGCAATCATCTCGGCAAGCGCAAGAATCTTCACGTCTCGCTGCCAACACTCTCAGCCACTTCGTTTCGCCCCGCAAGAATAAAAAGGCGCAGCATTGTGCAGAAACTGTGGAGGATGTGACTTCCTTGTGGAAGGTAGAGGAAAAACCAGAAGAAATTCCGGGGGCCAGGTCTGCTTTCTCGCCAAAATAACTTCTACGCGCTCAGGGGATGCGCCGACCGATGGTATGATGCCTTTTGAAAGGCCCGTCGATGTTCGGGCAGGATGTCTATCGATGAACCACGAAGACAAGATTGTAAGAGATCCGCAGATTTGCGGCGGGGGAACCGGTTTTTCGGGGCACCCGAGTTACTGCTTCGCACGGTCTTGGCGAGCCTGGCTGCGGGAGACTCCGTCGAGGAAATCCTTGCCGATTTTCCCGCTTTGAACGCCGAGCACGTGCGGGCTGCGATTGCGTTTGCGGCGGCCTCCGCGGAAGAAGATTTGCCGGTGCCCGCCACGCCGCATTTCTGATGCGGCACTCCCGATGAAAGTCAAACTCGACGAGAACCTTCCGGTGAGTCTGTCTGTTATTTTGTCGAGTCTCCACCACGATGTTCATACCGTTGCTGACGAGAACTCGAGCGGCAGGAGCGACCGCGAGGTTTGGGACGCGGCGCAGCTCGACAATCGGTTCCTGATCACTCAGGATCTGGATTTCTCTGACCTTCGACGATTTGTTCCAGGAACGCATTGCGGTATTTTGCTCGTTCGGCTTCGATCTCCGGACCAGCGCGAGCCTCGTCCGGCGTGTTCGGGATCTGTTCGAGCATGAGGAAGTCTCTCGCTGGGCTGGGTGTTTCGTCGTGGCGACGAAGCGCAAGGTGAGAGTCGTGCGAGCGTCTGGATGAATCCTTGTGCCAAAAAGCCAAAGCCCCGAGAGTCACTCGGGGCTTTGTGGATACCAAACGCCGTCTGCGAAACAGTTTAAGGATAGTCCGCGCTCAGGCTGAATACAAGAGAACTTTGGTGTCGAGTGACGCGAGGAGGGCAAGGGAGTCGAACCCTAATGGCTGCAATGCCACTCGACGTTTCGCAAACGGCGTCCAGTACCCACTGGCAATGCCCTCCTAAACGCTCGTTCGTTCGAGTCGATTGTATGGGTCGAGATTCTCGTAGTGTGAACGACGAGACGATATTTCTGCGCGGCATGCCGATTCGGGAATGAGGAGAAAAGAAAAAGGCATGGCCTGCGCCGTGCCTTAAGAAAAGTATGGGCCACCTTATGCGGCCCTGAAAGGCCGCTCTTCCAACTAGTCTCTTACTCCGTCCATGAACGCGCGCAGCTTTCTTGACCTTGACGGGTGGCGCAACTTGCGCAGGGCTTTGGCTTCGATCTGGCGAATGCGTTCGCGGGTTACGGCGAACGACTGGCCGACTTCTTCCAGCGTGTGCTCGCTGCCGTCTTCCAGGCCGAAGCGCATCTTGATGACTTTTTCTTCGCGCGGAGTCAGCGTGCGCAGGACCTGTCCGGTCTGGTCCTTCAGGTTCACGTTGATCACTGCCTCGGCCGGGGAAACTACGCCGCGGTCTTCGATGAAGTCGCCGAGGTGCGAATCTTCCTCTTCGCCGATCGGCGTTTCCAGCGAGATCGGCTCCTGTGCGATCTTCAGCACCTTGCGCACTTTCGCCACCGGAATGTCCATGCGCTTGGCAATTTCTTCGCTAGTAGGTTCGCGTCCCAGTTCCTGCACCAGCTGCCGCGAGGTGCGGATCAGCTTGTTGATGGTCTCGATCATGTGCACCGGGATGCGAATGGTGCGCGCCTGGTCGGCGATGGCGCGGGTAATGGCCTGGCGAATCCACCACGTGGCATACGTGGAAAATTTGTAGCCGCGGCGGTATTCGAATTTGTCGACCGCCTTCATCAGTCCGATGTTGCCTTCCTGAATCAGGTCGAGAAACTGCAAGCCGCGGTTGGTATATTTTTTCGCGATGGAAACGACCAGGCGGAGGTTGGCCTCGATCAGTTCACGCTTGGCCTGCTCCGCGTCCATGTCGCCCTGGATGATCTCGCGCTGGGTGCGCTTGAGCTCCTGGAACGACACGCCGGTTTCGAGTTCGAGTTTTTCAACTTCTCCGCGAATGGCACGGGCCTGGCGGCGATACTCTTTTTTTTGTTCTTCGCTGCGCGTGGCGTCGGCCTTGCGCTCGAGGTTCTGAGTCTGGCGGTCGAGCGAACGCATGCCGTCGACAGTCTTGTTGAGGCGTTCGATCAGGCGCTTGCGTTCGGCGTTGGTGAATCCCAGCTTGCGCACCGCTTTCGAGGTGGCAACGATGGCGCGAGCCAGCTTGCGGCGGGCGCGGCGATGATCCTTGGGCTTTTTTGTTTTCGAAACTTCGAGATATTTTTCTTCGAGCAACGCGGCCTTTTTATACAGCTTGGCCATGTCGTCGATCTTGCCGGTGAAGTCGTTCAGGCGGTTTTGAAGAATTTCGTCGGTGATCTCTTCTTCGTCGAAGGTGACCACTTCCTTGATCGAGCGCACGCCTTTCTTCAAGTCCTCGCCCATCGCCAGCAATTCGCGGATCACAATCGGCGATCGCGACAGTGCCTTGAGCACGCGAATCTGGCCACGCTCAATGCGCTTGGCAATTTCCACTTCGCCTTCGCGCGTGAGCAACGGCACCGTTCCCATCTCGCGCAAATACATGCGAACGGGATCATTCGTCTTTTCCAGAGCCCCGGGGGTCAGATCGAGTTCTACGTCCTCGCCTTCCTCGGATTCGTCGAATTTTTTATCGAGCGTGGCGGAAGGCAGCTTGGGCCCTTCCAGCACGTCGATGCCTTGCGTGCCGATCGTGGTCAGCAGGTCGTCGAGATCTTCGGGACTGTGCACGTCATGCGGTATGAGGTCATTGACCTGGTCATACGTGAGATATCCCTTCTCTTTGCCTGTGTCGATCAGCTTTTTAATGTCGTCGAATTTATCTTCGAGAGCCAAAAGGTGTGTCCTTAAACTTCGTTATTCCGCTCCACAAGGAGCGTGTGGTACAGTTACATTTCCTGAAAAGGTGGGAAGCTGGGCGTTGCGGGAATGTGCACGTAGCACAAACTTTTAGAGTTTAGCACATAAAGCCTGTGCCGTCTATCGGTTGCCCGCCTGATTTTGCCGACCCACCACGATCAACAATTCCCTTAACACTTAGATTCCGCTGGAAGCCTTTTTGTTTCAAGCTGTTTTCTGGGTACCAGCCATTCTCAGGCCCTCTTCGGCCAAGCTCGGATCGCGTAGCGCGCGGCTTATTCGTTCGAGTTCGGTCAGCAGAGCCCGCAAGCGTTCTTTGTCCGCGGCTAGGCCAGGAGCTTTCAGTTCCTGCTGCACCTCTTCCTGGCGGCGGCGCAAATGAATGCGCCGCAGAGCGCGGACTGCGGCTTCGACCACTTCTGCGGTAAGCTCCTCGTCTTCTTTGAGCAAAATGGAGGCCAGCATGCGGCGATCGGCTTCGGTGACTGGCACTTGGAGAACATCGGCAAATTCCGCGCCCACATTGAGCAGCGACTCGGCCAGCGATTCCGTTGCCAGTCCGCGATGCAGCCCTTCGTTTTGCAAAACGAACTGGGCCTGGCGCGCCGGGTCGAACTCTTCCTCGGCGCCGTCGCGCGCGGAAAGGTGATCGTCGCCGGGTTGCATCTGGCGCACCGAGGCCAGAGCGCGAATCAAAACTTTTTCGGCGTCGGTGACCTGCGCCTCTGCGGTAGTTTTAACGGCGGATGAGGCACGTGCTCCCGCCGCATGCCGTAGTTCCTGCCGCATGACGGCGGAATCGATTCCCAGCTTCTGCGCAATCTCGTGGGCCAGTTCGTCGCGCACGATGCGGCTGGGAATGCGCTGGACGTGGGGCAATAAGTAATTTACGGCCTTCTGTTTGCCGTCGCCGCTGCGGATTGGGAATTGTGAACGCGCCCGCTCGATCAGGTAATCGAAATATTTCTGCGAATGTTTCAGCGCCTCGCCATATTCGGCCTTGCCCTTGCGCCGGATGTAGAGATCGGGATCGAATCCCTGTTCGAGCGTGAGAACTTTAATCTGGAATTCTTCTTCCACCAGCAGCCCGAGAGTGCGTTCGGTGGCCTTGGCGCCGGCTGTGTCGGGATCGAAATTTACTACGACATTCTTGCTGAACCGTCCGAGCAGCTTGGCTTGCAGTTCGGTGAAGGCCGTGCCGGAGCTGGCGATGACATTCTGAAATCCGGCGGCGAAGACCGAGATGCAATCCATCTGACCTTCGACCAGGATGGCGTAGTCGAACTTTTTCACCCACTCTTTGGCCAAATCCAGATTGAACAGCACCTTGCCTTTGGAATAGATCGGGGTCTCGGGCGAATTCAAATATTTCGGGCCGGATTTTTCATCCGTCGCCAGCGTTCGCCCGGTGAACGCGATCACTTTGCCAGCCTCGCTGGCGATGGGAAACATTACGCGATTGCGGAACTTGGAATACATGGAAGCGGTCGTTGGTTTTTGGTCGTTGGTCGTTGGCTCAGAGGCAAACATCTCTTCATTTACGGATGAGGCTGAGTCGGGCGCGAGGTCCCTCGACTCCGGTGGAACGCTCTTCGAGCGCTCCGCCTCCGCTCGGGATGACAAGGCTGAGGGCGAACTATCTTTCCACGAAAACAGACCGCTCTCGCGCAGGACTTCTTCGTTGAATTCATTTTTGAGGCGGTCGCGCAGAAGAAAGCCGGAATCGGGCGCGTAGCCAATGCGAAAGCGCGCAATCATTTCCTGATCGAGGCCGCGGCCGGCCAAATATTCGCGGGCGCGCGCGCCCTCGGGACGGCGCAGGCACTCCTGAAAAAAGGCGACTGCCCGCTCGTGCACGTCGAGCAACTGCCCGCGCAAACGGGCTTCCTGGGCTTCGCCGGGAGAGGAGTATGCCGTCTTCGGCAGCGGAATCCCGAGCTTCTGCGCCACCATCCGCACGGATTCGGGGAAGGTGATGTTTTCGATTTTCTGGACGAACTTGAAGACATCTCCCGACTCTTGGCAGCCGAAACAGTAGTAAAACTGTTGCGTTGCCTGGACCGTAAACGACGGGGTCTTTTCTTTGTGAAAGGGACACAGTCCCGAAAAGTTCGCCCCCCCAGCCTTTTTCAGCTTGATGTAATCGCCGATGATGCGGACAATGTCCGCCTGCTGCTTGACCGTGTACGCGAAATCGCCAGGGTTCGCCATTTTTCTTCATCTGCCCGGTCAGTCGGCCGGGGACAGAAATCTCCTTATGGATTGTCAGGGAGAAAAGTGCTGATGGAAATATACCGGAAGGGATTTACTGTGGAGAAGCTGTGGGAATCGAGGGTTATCGGTTGAAAGGAATGGAAAACGTAGAGGCCGGGTTGAAGCCGTGCTCCAGATTGCAGACTCGAGCGTTCAAAAACCATGACCGTTCGTCTTTCTATCGGCTGGCGTACGTGAGAAGCTTAGCAACGGACTCGTGATAGCCCGAGAGCAGGGGACGCGTGACCAGGATTTGGGAACGGATCTACGTGGGCAACCTCAAAGATGCGGAGCTACTGGCGCGTTCCAATCCTCAGCGCATCGCAACCGTCATTTCGCTCACCCGAGAGCAAGCGGTTTCCCGAGCTCCGTCGATCACCTACATCCACATCCCAATCCCGGACTCGCGCCCGATCCCGGCGCAAAAGTTTGAAGACATTATGTTCGCGATCGCGATCGGCGTGCGGCGCGGAAACCTGCTGGTGCATTGCCTTGCGGGCATGAGCCGGTCGCCAATCCTGATTGCGGCATGGATGCAGCGTTGCGGTTTTGCGGGAATCGACAAAGCATTATCCGAGATCGCGGAGCTACGAGAGGTTGCTCCATCGCGCACGCTGCTGAAAAGCGTAAGGGAGCTTGTGAGCAAATGAAGAAGGGGAAGGGACGGAATATTGGACGAAGAACTCGTGCCTCCTATTGGCGAAAGTAGCCATCACAGTCAAAGGCCTTGGGCGGATTTTGGAGCGCTAACGCCGTTCGCGCCAGCCATACTTGCATCCAAGTGCCAGAATAGAGAGTAGATGAGGCAAACGCTTGTTCTATCCCTCGCGCTTGGCACGTTGTGCGTGGCCGCCGGAGCGCAGAAGCGGTCAGACTGCCAGCCGACACCGGTCATCAACAACGGTGTCTGCATCGACAAGGCCGGAAAGGATTGCTCTAGCCGCGAAACGCAAACACGTATCTGCTTCGCCCCCGACCCGCAATACACACAGGAAGCTCTCAAGGCGAACGTCAAAGGAATCGTGCGACTGACCGCCACGGTCGGAACGAACGGTTGCGCCGCTGACATCAAAGTAGTCGGCTCTCTTGGGTACGGGCTGGATGAGTCGGCTGTCTTTGCATTAAAGCGATTCCGATTTCGGCAACCTAACAAGCCGATGTCAATCAGAGTGGAATTTGATTTCGACCCACAGCTTTCATCGAGAAACGCCATGACCATGTCAAAGTGCGAAGAAGGAGCTGACCGAAGCCCCACCGCAAAATGATTGGCGATATATCGCCATAGCGCTCAGTGACGGTCATTGACTGCAGAACTCGGCGCAGGATGGTCGCTACCACTTCTGCGATAGATCTGGGACGAACCTTGATGCAATAGTGGGCAGGAGACTCTTACCCTCCGCCACCTTCACACTCGCAACTCCACCACGGTCGCTCCGCCGCCGCCTTCGTTTTGCGGAGGCTCGGCTACCGAGGCCACGTGCGGATGCTGCTGCAGTAATTGCCGCAGGGCTTTGCGCAGAATGCCCATACCGCTGCCGTGAACTACGCGGACGCGCGGCAGGCCCGCCAGGAACGCACGGTCGACGAACTTTTCGACTTCGCGCGAGGCATCGTCCACCGTCTGGCCGATCACGTTGATTTCGCTGGGCACACTGGCATCCTCGTTTTCGAGGGAGACGGAAATTCCTCGCGATCGCGCCGCTTGCACAGGAGTTGCGCTTGCTTGTGCCTGCACGCTGGCCAACACCTCGGCGATATCGTCGCGCGCGATCTTCATTTTCATCGCGCCCATTTCGACTTCGAAGTGACTTTCGTCGATCTTGCGCACTACGCGGGCGGGACGGCCTGTCGACTTCAGCTTCACGGTGTCGCCCTGGGAAACGTGCTTCACTACTTGCGGTTGCGCGTGCGGATCGCCCTGATCGGCTCCGCGTGGAGTGGGCCACTACGGTGGAATCGAACTGCTCGCGAAACTCGCGGCGCAGCTTGGCGATGCGGCGCTCCGCGTCTTTCGAGAGCTTCTGCGCGGCCACGCGATCCTGCACGGCGTTGACCGCTTCGCGGGCGTGATATTCGAAATCGCGCAACAGGCTGTCGAGTTTTTTCTCCATCTCGCGGACTTTGGCCTGCTGCTCCTTTCGGCCCTCGGCGGCGAGATGGGTCTTCTCGCGCTCTAATTCTTGCTCGCGCGTTTTCAGTTGCAGGCGCTCGCTTTCGGCCTCGCGGAGATTGGCGTGAAGCTTGTCGAGAAATTGACCGACGTCGCGAGCCTGCGTTCCGAGCCGAGCCCGCGCGCTCTCGATGATGTCGGGATTCAATCCCAGGCGGCGAGCAATGTTGATGCCCGCAGACGCGCCGGGCACGCCGACTTTCAATTCATAGGTCGGCTGCAGCGTGGCCTCATCGAAGCCGACCGACGCGTTCACCACGCCGGGCGTGTTCGCGGCGTAGACCTTGAGCGACGTGTGGTGCGTGGAAATGATGGTGATGCAGCCGATGCCGCCGAAGTGTCCGGCAATGGCAACGGCCAGGGCCGCGCCCTCTTCGGGATCGGTGGCCGAGCCGAGTTCGTCGAGCAGCACCAGCGAGTGCGCGGTCGCGGTGCGCGAAATGAAATCAATGTTGGTGACGTGGGCGGAGAACGTAGAAAGATTTTGCTCGATCGACTGATAGTCGCCGATGTCGGCGAGCACGGCGTCGAATACGGGAAGCTCGGCGCGGTCGGCGGGAACGGGAAGCCCGGACTGCGCCATCAGAGCGAGAAGGCCGACGGTTTTCAGGGTGACCGTCTTGCCGCCGGTGTTTGGGCCGGTGATGATGAGTTGCCGGCGTTCGCCTTCCAGTTCCACGCTGACCGGGACGACGGCGATGCCTTTGAGCTTTCAGGTTGCGTTCCAGCAGAGGATGACGGGCGTTGTGCAGGAGCAGGCGAGCTGCGCTCGCCTTGGACAGCCGGGGCGGCTGTCCCCACATGAACCGTTTTCGCCACTTGAATCGTTGACCCCACTCGCGTCGTCCAGTGCCCGCTCAGCTTCGCTTCGACGCAGTTGTAATCTTCGGCGAAACGGGCTTTGGCAAATTGCAGTTCCAGTTCGGCAAGCACGTCGATTGCAGCCAGGATCACCTCGGCCTGCGATCCGATGCGCTGCGTCATCTCCAGCAGGATGCGGTGAATCTCCGCCAGTTCCTCATCGAAAAGCCGCACCAGTTCGTTGTTCTGCTCGATGGTTTCGAGCGGCTCGACGAAGACCGTCTGCCCGCTCGAACTCGCGCCGTGCACCACACCCTGCACGCGGCGTTTCTGCTCGACTTTCACCGGGATTACAAAACGCTCGCCGCGAATGGTTACCAGTTCTTCCTGCACCGTGCCGCCCTCGGCCAGCCGGCGCAAATATCCGCGCAGGGATTCCTGAATGGAGCGGCGCTGCTTTTCGATCTCGCGGCGGATGCGCGCCAGCTCCGGCGAGGCCTTGTCTTCCAGAGTTCCATCGGGCTGGATTTTGTTGCGGAAGAAACGCAGAAATTCGGTGAAGTCGACAATCTGCTCCGAGAGCGCGCGTACTCCGCGCCAGTCGGACTTCATATTCGCGGGAGGATGCAACGCAATCTCGCGCCACTCGGCCGCGCGGTCGACCAGCAAAATCACGTCGCGAATTTCGGTGGTTTCCAGCGTGGCGCCCGCAATGCGCGATTTCTCCACCTGCCGATTGACTTCACTCAGGCCGGAAAAATCGAAGCGGCCGCCGACGCGCCGGAATTGGCGAATCTCGCTCGTCAATTCCTGCTGAGCCTGAATCCAATGGCGATCGGTGGACGGAGCGAGAGCGGCGACCCGCTTCTGTCCAAGGGGCGAGGAGGCGTATCCGTGCAGCATTTCCCGGAGCGCGTCAAACTCCAGCACCCGCGCCGAATTGTGAGTGAGCGCCTGCGGCATTGCATTTCATGGTACAGGAGCAGGGGCGCACGGAGTGCGGAGTCTAAAAAGGAACGGAACGAACCAGAGGTTTGAAGTAGGTACTCAGTGACCGACCGTGCCAGCCATTTTCAACGCAGCCTTCGCTTCCGCCGGGAGCCGCACCACGAACACTGCTCCGCCGCCCGGCCGGTTGTCGCAGCTGATCTGGCCGCTATGATCGAGGATCACGCCATACACCGCGCTCAGGCCCAGGCCGGTTCCTTTGCCGACCGGCTTAGTGGTATAGAAGGGATCGAAAACCCGCTTAGGCTCGCGAATTCCCGGACCAGAATCGGCGAACTGCAATACTGCTTCGCGGCCTTGACGGCGTGCGCTAATCTCCACAGATCCGCCGCCCACTTCTTCCAGAGCATCCATCGCGTTTTCGATAATTTCGACAAACGCCTGGAACAATTGATTGGCATTGCCGTGCACGCGGGGGAAATCGGCGGCGATCGAGATTTCGACGCGAATTTTTCCGGGCAGGCGGCGCGACTCCAGCATCTGCGTTGCGCGCTGCAACAAGACCACTACATCCACGGGAATTTTTTCTGCTGGCGACTGTTGCGCAAAACTCAACAGGTCCGAGACTAGATCGCGTGTGCGCAGCGCCTGCGTCATAATCTTGCGCAGGAGCCCATGCTGTTCTTCGGTGAGCCGTTCCTTCGCCCACAGCTGCTCGGAATAGCCCATAATGGCGTCCAACGGGTGGTTAATATCGTGGGCCGCGCCCGCCACCAGATTGCCGAGGGTTGCCAGCTTTTCTTTCTGCACTAATTCGCTCTGCAAACGCTTCTGGCTCTCGTATACGCGGCGCGAATCCTGCAGAAGAGTAATCAGCGCCTGGTCTTGCAAATATTGGCGCAGGAACACCAGCGCCCCCAAAAGCAACATTGCGATCAGCACCGTAGCTACGCGGAAGGAGCGGGAAGGAGCTGCGGATTTATCGAGCAGCAACGTCCATAAGCCGAGGGCGGGGAGCGAAAGCAGCGCCGCCATGACCAGTCGCGGAATCACTTTCTTCCAGCGCGGATCCAGCGTCACCTGGCGGCTTTCCAAATCCCATCCCCGAGCCGAAAGAACCGCCGCTGTCATCCACGCAAGCGTCCCCACGAAGGGCACGTCGTAGAGGCTTCCTGAGTAATAGCGGCCCGCCGACACTGCCCGCTCGAGAAATTGCGAGCCCGCGGTGTACAGCAAACAAGCGGAGAACAAGTGCAGATACAGGCGCCGCCATCCACTCGAACTGGTCCATGCCGCCTGGCCCAACACCGCCAACAGTAAAATATTTTCCAGCAGATAGAGCCGCGTGTAGCAGGCGTTATACAGATCAATATCGCGTACTACATACTGGTGAGGGAACACGATGAAGGCATAGAGGAAGATCCACCATCCCAGAAGCATTAGAAAATTTCGCAGGCTGAGATGAGTTTTTCCTTCATTCTTTACCAGGTCGGGACGCCAACCTACGGCCGCGATTATGGGTACGGCATGAAAGAAAAGGATGACGTCGAATAATGAGATGTTGGGAACGTTGCGATGCAGCCAAATGTCGCGATAAGTCCAGGCTGCCTGGCTGCAGGCCCATAACGAAAAGCCCAAGCCCATCAACGTCCAAAAGCTGCGTTCCTGTCGCGGGCGAGCGACTGCGTTGGCCACCGCGATGGCAATGGCCGCGAACATTAGAGCCAGTCCCGCAAGATCGGCGAACGCCGTCAATCTGCCGGTTCTGGGCGCGATCACCGACACGGCCGCAAACGCCAGAGTAATTCCGGCCGCTGCCGCAAGCCAACGGTATCGGGCAAGCACACTCATCCGCCCCAATTCTATGGCACCGAATCGGTCATTCCGAGGTGCCTTCGGGAAACCGCCGGTTACTTTCGTCACACCTGGGTTCGGGGATTTTTGACTTCCCCGTTCCCAGATGCTAGCGTCGCTGAGGTTTGTCCCAGGAGAAATATGAAGAAAGCATGGATCGTTGCTGCATTACTGTTGTCGTTGGTGAGCGCCGCAACCGCGCAAGAGAAGGGCGCTGCGGCCAGTCCCGTTCTTGAAGCCAAAGTTCGCAAGCTCTGGGAGGCCTTCAAAAACAAAGACAAAGCCACTCTCTCGTCCTCGCTGGATGGAGACTTCCGCCAATTCGAAGAAGGTCTTAGCGCTTTCGGCGACAAGAAAACCGAAGTCAATTCCGTGGACGAGTTCGAACTCCTGAGCTACACGCTCAGCGATTTCACCGTAAAATCAATTGGGCCCAATGCCGCGCTGGTTACCTACATTGCGCAATACGAGGGCAAATCGGGCGGCGAAACCTCCAAGGGGCACAGCGTGTTCGGTGAAGTGTGGATTCGTTCCGGAGATGAATGGAAAGCGCTCTACATGCAAGAGACCTACGTGAAATGAAGGTGATCCTGAAATGGCAGTAACCATTCGCGTCGAACTTCCGCAACACCTTCGAACTCTGGCGCATGTCGGCCGCGAAGTGCAACTCGAAGTCGAGAGTCCTGTCACGCTGCGTTCGGTGCTCGACACTCTCGATGCCCGTTATCCCATGCTGCGTGGAACCATCCGTGACCACGGCACGCAAGAGCGCCGCGCCTTCCTGCGATTCTTCGCCTGCGAGGAAGATCTCTCCCACGAGCCGCCCGATACGCCTCTCCCCGAAGCGGTCGCCTCCGGGAAAGAGCCATTGCTGATTATTGGCGCAATCGCAGGCGGCTAGCTGGCGATCCCGTGTTCCCAGTCGCGAGCCGTATCTGCGTGATAAGATTCTGCCGTGTTCACCCCCGATACGAGCCGCGCGGCAGCGGAAGTTCAGGTTCAAGTTCATCGTGCGCTGACGGGCGAACAGCGGCTTGTCATCGCCTTCGAAATGAGTCTTTTCGCTCGCGACCTGGCCCGTGCCGGAATTCAGCGCGATCACCCGGACTGGGACGAAGCGCGCGTGGCACGAGAGTTGCTGCGACTGGCGTTCCTGCCCGAGCCCTTGCCCGCAAAGTTCCGATGAGCATTCCGGAAGTCTTACGGAGAATCACCGTAGCGCTGGAACAGGCCGGCATCGCATATATGCTGACCGGAGCGTTTGCCAGCGCACACTTTGGCCTGCCACGGTCAACTCAAGACATCGACTTCGTAATTGAAGCAAACACCGAGCAGTTGCGAACCTTCGTTCAGGGGCTTCGTGGCGACGAATATTATGCGGACTTAGATGCCGCTCTCGAAGCTCAGAGCAGAGAGTCCTTGTTCGATGTGATTGACGTGACCACGGGCTGGAAGATTGATCTGATTTTCGGCAAATCTCGTGCCTTTAGCCGCGAAGAATTTCGCCGACGCCAGGCAGTCAACCTGCAAGGTCTTAAACTCTTCGTAGCGAGTGCTGAAGACGTGATCGTCGCGAAGCTCGAATGGGCAAAGCTCTCGAAGTCGACTCGACAGATCGAAGACGTGTCGTCAATATTGAGGCTGCGTTGGGACCAGTTGGGCAAACGCTACTTGGAAAGATGGATCGCGGAATTAGGGTTGACTGAGCAAGGGAAAGTCGCGGCAAGTTCCACGAACCTTCCTGGAACAGCGTTCGGACCATAACTTTACCCAGACGCTCTTGTCGGAGCAAGAGAAAAACGGGCGACATTCCATTAGCGCTCTGCCTCTGCCTTCGCCACCATGCTCGCCGAATGTTTCGCAGCCTCTTCGTAATAGCCGACGAACCGCTCCGGCTCCAGCGCCTTGTAAGGCGCGAGATTGTGTGCCCAGCGGAAACCGATCGGCTGATACCAGAGTTCGGCTGTGACATGGAACGGCCCAGTCGCCTCGCCCGTCCTGATTTCATAGCGGGTCAGCGCGCCTTTATCGTTGAAATCGGGATCCGAGGCCGCTTCGCCCACCACCGAGATGTCTGGCTCGGCTGTTGTTTTATCGAAGCCGCTCGGCAAAATGCGACTGTCCTTCAGATATCCGACCGCCGACAGCAGCCCCGTTGTCACCTTGCCTTGCGCGTCCTTCAAGATCGGCTCGAAAATCTGAACCTGCTGCGGATTGTCGATCTCGTGGTAGTAAGGCTCGAATTGCAACGGGTCCGCGTCGTTATGATTGCCCACAATAGAGCCGTCGCCATTGAGCGCCCCCGACTCGAAAACGACCCGTCCGCTGTTGTCACGCACCACCACGTGCAGCCACGCCCGGCGCGATGGATAAGCTGTCGGAAATTTGTGTCCAGTAAGGTTCTCCACCAGAACTTCCACCGAAAGTCCGGCGGCGGTTGCCTGTACCTTGCGAATGCTCAGCCTCGCGGTTTGCGTCTGTAGAAAATCAGTGGCATGTTCGGCAGCCGCTGAAAGCTCACCCGGCAATGCAGCCACGCCAAGTTCATCACGGTGGCCATTCAGAACGCGTTCCATAAAAAAGTTACCGCCCACAAATTCATGACGGTGCATGCCCACTCGCGGAATCCCAAACAACGCGGTAATCTTCACCGGTTCCTCCACTTCAGGCATGTGGCACGATTGGCATGTGCGCTTGGCGGGATAGTCGCTATGCAACCACTCTTGATAAGGCATCTGCTCCGGCAGGCTTCCGATTTCTTTTCCTCCGGGTCCGCGCGCTTTCGTTTTCAGGGTATGACAACTGCCGCATAACGCTGAGTCACGAATGTGCTCGCCTTCCTCGGGAACAAAGCCTCCGGTCGATGACTCCATCACGCGTTTATGCCCCGCATCGATGACAAACGGTCCATACTCCGGTCTCTGATTCTTGTCCTTCGCGCTTGCAATCACAACGTTTCCATTGTTCGCTTCGTTCGTTCCCAACCTCTCTTTCTGAACCTGGTGGCATACCGAACACGAAACTCCATCAGCCGCTGCCCGGTGTTGCGCGTCCGAATCGGAGATCGGCAGGTTCTCAAAAATCTTCGCCTTTTGGCCTTCCGCCTTCGCGGTCAGGTGCGTAATCGGCATGTGGCAGATCGAACATTCATCTTCGATGGCGGCTTGCGATTCAGGATGATCCATCGACTCTCGCCGAACGCTTCCTTGCCAGTAGGGATCGCGGGCGGAATTGGCCATGATGCTGGCCCGCCACTGGAATCCGATGGAAATATCCTCGCCGGAACTCGTCTTCAATTCGTTATGGCAGGCGACGCAACGCTCCGATGTTCGAAACTCCGTCGTCAGAACCTTGTCCTTCTCCTTCGAGCCCCCCTGCAAAATGGTCGGCAACGCAAGCAGCGCCGCCGTAGGCAACAGTAAAGCCAGCCAGCGCAGCTTCATTTCCAGCCCTCCCACAGCTTCCCATCTGCCCAATCCCACAGCAGGTAAAACACCAACTGCTTATCGCGCCCGGTCGTGTTTGTCATCGGCGTGCGGAGTCCAATGTCGAAGCGTACGTGCTGCCTGGCGCTGATTGTCACCTGCATTTCCGGAAGCACATCCCAATTTGTTTTCGCTCCGTCCACGAGGTCGCGGTCCGCCAGAAACTCGACCATCGGCGACCACATTCGTCCCAGCCGCTGTTCTCCCGCGAAAGTCTGTCCTACCGCCGCACGCCAGAACAGGCTTTGCGGCGTGATATCAGTGCGATGAGGCAAATCCGCCCCCATCTGAAATTGCAGAAAAGTATTTGTAGGAAATAACTGGTCGAACGCGGCGAAGGGTTCAAACGTGGTCGTGCCGTTGCCGAATCCATATTTGTGATTGCCCACCGGCGCCAGTAGCCCAGCCTGCAAACTCAAAATCGATCCCGTCCGCAGGTTGGAGAACATCACCCGCTTCACCCCAAAAGTAATGTCTCCCAGGCCGCTATTCCACGCGTGGTTCTGGTCCTGCGCGTTGATGGGCACGTCAATCTCGATCTGATTGTTAATGCCGAAGCGTTGCTCATGGATCACGTCGGTCGTAAAGCCCGGCGCTCCGCTGGCCTTCACCGCCGTCGAAATCACGACCTCATCTTCCGGATACGCTTTCTCCGTCACCAGCGCCCGTGGCAGGTTCAGTTCTCCGCGCGGCCATCGTCTGTCTGGACAGAAATCGCGCAGATAGGCGATAAGATCGTCTATCTCCTCCGACGACAGCAGCTCCCCAAAGGCCGGCATGATTTGTGAGAAACCGCGCTTCGGCCCCCCATGCACGATCACGTCTTTATAAGCCGCATTAGTCTCCGCCGTCGTCTGATCGCATCGCGTGAAGTCTGGAAAGCTGTCGGGTTGCTTGAATTCCACGCTCGTCTGCGGCGCACCGTCTCCTTTTCTGCCGTGGCACGCGATGCAGCCATTCTCATAAAGAACCTTGCCATTCTTGGCGTCCGGAGGTTTTGTGTACTTGAGCTTTTGCGAAAACAGCATCGAACTGCATGCCGGAACCAGGATCGCGACGCAGACCACGAACGTTCGAGCGCGAGCCATGATTCTCCTCGCGCCGCGACCTCTGCTCTGTAAAACAGAAGCCTCCGCCGCCCCGGATTTCGTGCGTTCCCGGCAGGAATATGGCAAATCCCTCTTCCTCATTGCGCTTTCCTGAGTTGAGGCGGCAAGTATTTTTCTCCTAAATCAAAAAGCCCGGCACTACTCAGGCTCGGTTGTTTATACAGGGATGCTTCTTGCCGCACCTCAGATGCATGAAAAATGGAAGACGATGCCGCCGTCAAAGACCGGTTTAACAGCACTCACTCGGATGAGCAGGGTTTGGCTCAAGGTCTGGCTCAAGTGTCCGTCGACCATAATCTCCGGCGGGCGTTGAGCACCGATCCCAAACCCTATCCCGCAGGTTGCGGAACAGTCGATATTAAAGATGGTGCTGGCGGGAGCGGCGGATAGAGTATCAAGCTTAGCGGCTGGTAGCGCGCCGCGAAAAAGTACATCGCATACGCCGGGAAGAATACGATGGCGGGCACCGCAATCAGCGAGACGAAATAAAGAAAAATTGCCAGCAGAATACAGCCCACCACTACGGCTAAGGTAATGGTGAAGACGTTCCACGTCATGCCGGCGGTCTTACCAGTCAGCACAGCGATAATTCCGACTACCGCCGCCGGAATAGCGACGATCAATCCAAGAATCAGCGAAACGATGCCAATGACGATCCCCGCGGCAATCGCCAGCACGATCTTCATTCCCACGTAGGCTGCATAACCGCCCTGCTCCGCCTGAATCATCGGCCACAATCGTCGCCAGCCTTCGACTGCGCCAATATCTTGCAGAGCCATCTGTGGCACGACGAAATCTTTCGTGAGCACGTGCACCACGGCCACGAGCACAAAGAAAACTAACATCAGAAAGAACACTACTATTCCGCTGAAAACCAGCGGCAGAATGTGCTCGCGAGGCGAATTAAACCACCCCATGCCGAAAGCAAACGCCGCGGGCAATCCCAGCACTAGAATCAAACCGGCGAAAGCGGCGAAAAGAAAACCCAGCTGCCAGAGAAAAAACTTCCAGCCTGCTCCCTGCCTTCGGTTCCATCCCTGCCGAATGCGGCATTCCTGGGTCAGCACGCTGTCGAACAGGATGAATCGCATCACGCTGCTGATGTACATCAGCACAATGAAGAGCACCGTGCCGGTGATGACCAGGGTGGCGATGAGTCCGCCCCAAATTGCGGGATCGATATTCGGGAACCCCTGCGCGAGGAGGTGCCGCGACGATCCGGGCTGGTGCGGAAAGTTCGTGGGAAAATGGAATCTTCCGCCGGAACCCATCTCTCCAGCCAGCAACCCGACGATTGCCAGGCGAGTCCACTGCCCGAAACGAAACGGTTGCAGCAGTTGCCGCTTGGTGTGCTGAAAAGCGAGCGTGATGGTATCTACGGCAGAAATCGGCAAGGTTCACCTCGACAGATCGCCCAGCAGCAAGGTACTGCGAAGCGCGAAGCAGCGCAAATTAATTTTTTGATTTGAGGTTTCATTCGTAGCGCAGGGCTTCGACGGGATCGAGTTTCGACGCGCGCAGCGCGGGGACCAGGCCGCTGATCACACCCACCACGAGCAGCACTGCGAACGAAAGCATGACCGTCATCATCGAAATGCGAAGGTGGATGTCCGCTTGCCCGGAATCGTCTTCAAACAGTGGTCCCATCATCGGCAGCGTTCCGACCGACCATGCGATGAGATAGGACAACAGCACTCCGATCGCGCCGCCGAGGAGCATGATGAGAAGTGTCTCGGCCAGAAATTGCAGTTTGATGTGGCGCTTGCGCGCTCCCAGCGCGCGCCGCAGGCCGATCTCGCGAATCCGCTCGTCCACCGATACCAGCATGATGTTCATCACGCCCACGCCGCCAATGCCCAGGGTTAAGGTCCCAATGAAAGTGAGCAGCACCTGCAAGCCAATGGTCAGCGCATCGATGACGGGACGAAACTCGTCGCGCCCGAACATTTGAAATGCTTTGGGATCGGTCGGCGAAAAATTCTGGCGCGTGGCCACAGCCGCCAACACCTGCGCCATGGCTTTCTTCTCGAACTGCGGGGCGATCGGCTCAAACACCATCACTGCGGCATAGCGCGTGTTCCACAAATCTCCCGCCGCCGAATAGGGAATCCAGGACGATTCGTCATCGCTGGAAAAGTAGTTGCTAAGCTGGATTTTTCGCGCCATCACGCCGATCACGGTGAAACGCACGCCTGACACTTGCACGGTTTCGCCGACCGCGGGCCGTCCGCTGAACAATTCTTCTTTCAGTCGCCCGCCCAGGAAGATTACGCGCCGGCGTTCCAGTTCGTCTTCGGCGTTAATCCAGCGGCCTTCGACCGGAACTTCGTTGCGCATTTCGCCATATTCCGGACAGACGCCGCGCACTGGCGCGGTGCCCACCATGCGGTCGCCATAGGCGATTCCGGGACGCCGAACCGTCTCCAGGCAAACATGTTTCACCAGCGGAGCGGTGGCTTTCACCATGTCGAGATCGGCCTGCTCGAGGACAACTTTCTTGCCGGCGCGCTGGCCGCCGGGTTGCTCGCTGGTTTGCTGCGGCCAGCAGATGACCACGCCCTTGCCGAACGCGTCGAAGCCATGGACCAGCACGCTGCGGAAACTGCTGCCGTAGGCGATCAGCAACGTCACCGTCGCGATGCCCCACACGATGCCCAGCATGGTGAGGAAGCTGCGAGTGACGTTGCGCTTCAGCGCGATCCAGGCTTCGAGAATGATTTCAATCAGCATATTTCTAATGTGTAACGACTGACGCGGCTATTAGAAGTTTCAATGTTTCAAAGTTCCAAGGTTTTAAGGTTTCAGAGTTTCAATGTTTCAGGCATCAGTACCTGCCCGAGATTCCTCACTACTTGCAACTCTGAAACCTTGCAACCCTGAAATCCTGAAACCCTGAAACCCTGCAACCTTGCCACTTTGAAACCTGTTCTTCGTCTACCCTCCAGCCTCGTAGCGCAGGGCTTCAATCGGATCAATCGATGCCGCTCGCCGCGCCGGATACAGCGCCGCTCCGACTGCGATCGCTCCCAGCAGGCCGGCCGCGATCAATCCCGAACTCCAACTCGGAATCAGCCCGGCGAAGAAATCCGGCATCGGCAACATGTTCACCAGCGCGCAGAAACCAAATGCGACGCCCAGGCCGATCCCTCCGCTCAAGAAGGCGATGATCAACGCCTCAATAAAAAATTGCCGCAGAATCGTTCCGGCGGGAGCGCCAATCGCCTTGCGCACGCCAATCTCGCGCGTGCGCTCGCGCACCGCGACCAGCATGACATTCATCACGCCGATGCCGCCGAGGATCAGCGTCACGATCCCGACCGCTCCCAGAAAATAATTTCATGCCATCGGTCATGGTCTTGAAAGCCTGCGCCTCCTGCACCGTATCCCAGATCGGGCAGGCTTCTTTGTCGTTGGGATCGTAGCGATGCATACGCGCCAGCGCCACGCGCACTTCGTGTTTGCAGGCTTCGTGCTGGTCCACCGATTTCGGCGTCACCAGCAAGTTGATCGAAAGTCGTCATCCGTTCCGGGAGGCTTGTCGGGAAAGTCGCGGCGCATAGCCGCAAAGGGCACAAAGACTTTATTCACGTCCCAGCCGTCGTAGCTGGAGTCCTGCTTCTTTTTCGCCATCACTCCAATCACGGTGTAGGGAAAATCATTCAGATAAATCGTATCGCCCACCGGATTGCGCCCGGGAAACAATTGCTTGGCCGCATCGGAACCGAGAAAGGCGACGCGCCGTGCTTCGCGCATGTCGTCCCAATCGTAGAAACGCCCCGTGCCCACGTCGAGGCTGCGAATGTAGCCGAACTGGGGATACGATCCGGTCACGGTGAGCGCCGCATTGTTGAAGTTGGAGTGAGTGCGGACGGTATCCTGTTCAAGCTCCGGAATCGCATATTCGCAATCGGGAGAGTCCGACTTGCACCACGGCCACATCGGGATCTTCCCAGCGCACGATTCGTCCGGCGTGCAGTGCCGCCGGCCTGCAGGCTGGTGCGGCCGTGAAAGACGATCATCACATCTTTGCCCAGATTTCGCGCCTGCTCCTCCTGGCCCTTGCGCAAGCCCTCGCCGGCCGCAACCATGAGCACAATGGAGACGATGCCCCAGGCAATCCCAAACATGGTGAGAAAGGCGCGAAGCTTGTGCGACCACAGGGTTCGGAGAACGTCGAAGATGAGATCGCGCAGCGTCATGCGGTAGTTGGACGTAGACCGGGAGAGAAAGTCATCCCTCGCCTGCTTAGTGTTAGATACGCATTCGGCAGGAATTTTGTTGCAGGAAAAAGGACTAGCCGCCGGATGGCCTGTGCAGCACGGGTTTGTGAGCCGAGGCGCCTGTTTGTCTAGGGAAGGTGGTGATTCAAACGCGCGCTGGGGATACGTTGATGGTCTCAAGCCAGCCATCAAATTCGCGCAGCGCCAGTTCGCACTGCAGGCGATGCCGTTCCTTGCGGTCGCGTATTTTCTTCTCCAGCGGAGGAAGAAGATCGAACGTAATATTCGCCGGCTGAAAATTCTTCGCGATCCGCATGCGTGACGTAATGCGTGAGCGATCCAAAGGCGGAAGCACGCGGCGCCGGCACCACATCGGCACCTGAAAGCCAGCGCGGCGGCGTGCATCCCGGCCAGCAGTCCGGTGGCAATCGATTCCACGTAGCCTTCCACGCCGCAAATCTGTCCCGCAAAAAAAACCTCGCGGATGCGTCTTCATCTGCAGGGTTTCGCTGCAGCAGCGTCGGCGCGTTGATGTAGGTGTTGCGATGAATTTGCCCGTAGCGCAGGAAGCGCGCATTCTCGAGGCCGGGAATCAGCCGCAGCACTCGCGCCTGCTCGCCAAACTTCAAATGATTCTGGAATCCGACCAGGTTGTAGGAATCGGCCCGCAGATTCTCCTGCCGCAACTGCACCACCGCGTAAGGCATCTCTGCCGGTGCGCGGATCGATCAAGCCGACTGGCTTCATCGGACCGAAACGCAGCGTATCGCGCCCGCGGCGAGCGATCTCCTCAATCGGCAGGCAACTCTCGAAGTAGTTCAGCTTTTCCCAATCCTTCTCTTCCACCGACTGCGCGGCCACCAGCGCATCGTAAAAGCGGGCGTATTCCTCTGGCGTCATCGGACAGTTAATGTAGTCCGCCGACCCTTTGTCGTAGCGCGCCGCCATGTAGACGCGGGACTGATCGATCGAATCGGCCTCCACGATCGGGCTGATGGAATCGTAAAAATACAAGTGTGGAGCGGGCGCCCCCGCCCGCTGCTCAGGTTCTGCCTGAATGACTCAGCCGAGCGATCTCTGAGGCCAGCGCGTCCGAAGTCAGGGGGCCAGTGGCGATGATCGTGACATCGCGTGCTTCGTCGACCGCCGTCACTTCTTCGCGCCTGACCGTGATGCGCGGCTCCCGCGAAATTGCTTCGGTCACGCGCGCGGCGAAGGTGACGCGGTCTACAGCCAAGGCGTGTCCCGCAGGCACCGCGCACTCGCGGGCAATCTCCAGCAACAACGAACCCGCGCGGCGCATCTCTTCTTTCAGCAGCCAGGGCGCGGTATTTTCGCTGTCGGACTTCAGCGAATTCGAGCACACGAGTTCGGCGAAGTCGGCGGTCTGGTGGGCGGGCGTAGTTCGCACCGGCCGCATCTCGAAGAGTTCCACGTCTAAGCCGCGCCGCGCACACTGCCACGCGGCTTCAGAACCAGCCAGTCCCGCGCCGATGATTTTGACGATGGCCATATTTCGAATATGCCTGGCTTAACCCGCCAGGATGATCGCGACTCCAATATGATAAGGGATTAACTTTCTGGCATGGAGGCCTAATGGCGCGAATTGATTTGATCAGTCCGGAAGCGGCGACCCCCGACGTGAAGGAAATTTACGAGAAGGCGCTTCGCGGCAAGCCCGGAAATGCGCAGAAGGCGCTGGCGCATCGCCCAGAGATGCTGAAGAACTTTCTGCCTTTTTACGCCAGCGTTGGCCGTTCGCTCGACCGCAAGCTTTACGAGATGATTTATCTGCGCGTCTCGCTGATCAACGGATGCCACTACTGCACGCAGCATCACGTTGCTTCTTCGAAACGCGTGGGCCTGACGGCCGATGACTGGGCTGCGCTCAAGGCGGGAGACTATTCCCGCTACAGCGACAAAGAACGCGCCGCGCTGGCCTATGTCGACAAGTTAACGCGTGCGCCGCAGAGCATTGATGACGCCGACTTCGCGCCACTGCTGAAAGAATTCTCCGAACCTGAGATCGTCGATATTCATCTGCTCACCGGACTGGCCAATCTCACCAACCGATTTACCGATCCGTTGGGTCTGGAAGTGGAATTTCCCGAGGAAAAAATCTAAGAACTCGCCACGGATTCACACGGATTACGCGGATAGAAAAGTTCTGGGTTATCCGTGAAGATCCGTGTAAATCCGTGGCTAAAGAATTTCCCGTGCATCGCCCACACGGCGGGTCACGCGCTCGCGGTCGAGATACTCCAGCAGCGGAATCGCATATTTGCGGCTCACGCCGGTCAATTCTTTGAACTTCGCCACGTCCATCTTCGGAGACTTACCTTTTTGCAATGCGACGAGGCGGCGCAACTCTTCCAAGGCGCGGCGGTGAAAGACCAGTTCGTCGGAAACTTTGACCAGCAACTTGTCTCGCAGGAGCAGCGTGACAATTTTCTGCGCGCGAGTTTTGTCCACCTTGAGGCCCGCAAGCACTTCGTGAAGCGCGGGGACTTTCAATCCCGCAACGGCAAAGGCATCTTCAATTTTCTTCTTCGACTCTGCTTCTTCATCTTTCATCACCACGCCGTGGCCGGGAAGTCGCACCACATCGCCGACCACTTCGATGAGCTTTTCCCGCTGAAGCAGTTCGACCGCGGCGGCAAACACTTCCGGCGACGCTTTTACTTGCTCCCGCAACGCTTCCCGCGCCATCCCAGCTACTAAAGAGTTTTTCTTGTGAAAGTCTGTAACCGCGTTCACGATGAGTTCCTGGAGTTGGACCATCGCCGCCGCGTCGACAAATAATTCTCCGACGCGCAGTGCGCGCACTACCTTCAACGTTCGAGCGAGCTGAGAGTCCACGAAGTCTCTGCCCCATCCACTCTCGGCGATAAGTTGCGCCATCGAAACTCCCATATGTCCCCGCCTGGCGATTCGCGCCGAGAGGATTGTTTCCGGGTCGCCCTCGGCCAGGATTTGCAGGAAGCGTTCGTGTTGGGGCATGCGAGGGACAGGCACAGCATCGAGCACGATGCCGCCGCCGATCGTGACCACCGGCGAAAACTGGCGGATGATGAAGCGATCTCCTGGCAGCAGCAGCGATGGCTCGGGAAACTTCAGCCGCGCAAAGACCTCCGTCCGGGAGCAAGTTGCTTGGCGCCGTGAAGCGCGAGCTCCGCGACGGTTTCCATCGTGTTGGAATGAAAGTGGACGCGAGTCGCGATTCTTCAACGCGCGCGGCGCCGAAGCGAGCAGCCGCAACTGCACATCCACACGGCGCGTGGTCGCAGAACGTCGCGGGCGGCGCCAGCGTCATTCCCCGCGACAAATCTTCGGTGCTCGCTCCCGCCAGATTCAGCGCGGTCCGTTGCCCCGCAACGGCTGCGTCGGCAGCCTGACCGTGCACCTGCACTCCGCGCACCCGAACTCTTCGACCGGACGGAAAAATTTCCATTTCTTCTTCGCGCGCGAATCGTTCCGGCGACCAGCGTTCCGGTCACGACCGTGCCGAATCCCTTCATGGTGAAAACGCGATCGATCGGCAAGACGCGCCAGAGCTTGCGAATCCCGCGGCTGCGACCTCGGCCGCAGCCGCGACCATCGCCCGCTTCAGATCGTCGAGTCCCGCGCCGGTCAGCGAGCTCACAGCCACAATCGGAGACTTCGGCGACTCCAGAAATGTTCCGCGCAGAAACTCTTCGACTTCCAACCGCACCACATCGAGCGTCTCCGCATCCACCGCGTCCGACTTGGTCAGCACGGTGATGCCGCGCTGCACGCCCAGCAATTGCAGAATGTCGAAGTGCTCCCGGGTCTGCGGCTTGATCGATTCGTCGGCCGCGATCACCAGCAGCACCAGATCGATGCCGCCAACTCCGGCCAGCATGTTGCGCACAAAGCGCTCATGGCCCGGAACGTCCACAAAACCCAGGTGCAGCGTCTCGCCGTCTGCGCCCGGCAAGTCCATGTGCGCGAAACCGAGATCGATGGTGATGCCGCGCCGCTTCTCTTCCTCCAGCCGGTCGGCGTCGATCCCGGTCAGCGCCTTCACCAGCGCGGTTTTCCCGTGATCGATGTGCCCGGCCGTGCCTACAATGATCGATTTCATGCCATCAGAATCGTAGCAGGCCGCTTGGCACGCAAAACGCAATTTGTGCAGGCCCTATCCCTTCCGCCGCTCCGAAATGCGACAATAGAAGCTCTTCCCATGGCCACTTCCTTGACCTCTGCCTTTTCCCCGGAAACCCTCCGGCAGCACGGCCTCACGCCCGACGAATACGAGAAGATCAAGCAACTGCTCGGCGGGCGCGAGCCCACGCTCACCGAACTCGGCATCTTCAGCGTGATGTGGAGCGAGCACTGCTCCTACAAATCGTCGCGCGTGCACCTGAAGCGCCTGCCCACGCGCAGCAAGCGCGTGCTGCAGGGGCCGGGCGAGAACGCCGGCATCATCGACATCGGCGACGGCTGGGCCTGCGCCTTCAAGATCGAGTCGCACAATCATCCTTCGTTCATCGAGCCGTTTCAGGGCGCGACCACCGGCGTGGGCGGAATTCTGCGCGACATTTTCACCATGGGCGCGCGGCCGGTCGCGGTGATGGATTCGCTGCGCTTCGGCCCGATCACGTGGAGCGGCAGCGCTCGCCGACGCAAGACTGCTCCTCCCAAGCCGAACTTCACAAGAATCACTCCATCCTCGAAGGCGTGGTCAGCGGCGTCGCCTCCTACGGCAACTGCTTCGGCGTGCCGAATCTCGGCGGCGAGACGAAGTTCGAGCCTTGCTACTCCGGCAATCCGCTGGTGAATGCGTTCGCTCTGGGCCTGGTGCGCAAGAATGAAATCTTCTACGCCAAGGCCGCCGGCGAAGGCAATCCGGTGATCTACGTCGGCGCGAAGACCGGACGCGACGGCATTCACGGCGCGACCATGGCCAGCGAGGAATTCAGCGAAGCCTCGGAAGCGAAGCGGCCGAATGTGCAGGTGGGCGATCCGTTCCTGGAAAAGCTGCTGCTCGAAGCCTGCCTCGAAGCCATGCAGACCGGCGCGATCGTCGGCATTCAGGACATGGGCGCGGCCGGACTGACCTGCTCGACCTGCGAGATGGGCGGGCGCGGCGGCGTGGGCATTGAAATCGAACTCGACCGCGTGCCCCAGCGCGAAACCGGCATGACTCCTTACGAGATCATGCTCAGCGAGTCGCAGGAGCGCATGCTGCTGGTCGCGCAAAAGGGCCGCGAGGACGAAGTCTTCCGCGTCTTCGAAAAGTGGGGACTCGACGCGGTCGAAGTCGGCAAGGTCACGACCGACAACAAGCTGCGCGTGCTGGAGCACGGCAAAGTTGTGGCGGAGATTCCGAATCCCGGCGCTGACCGATGAAGCTCCGCGTGTACAAGCGTCCGCTGGCGCGCTGGGAACCGCCGGTGCCGCGCGAGATGCCGGAACACATCAAGCTCGGCGCAGCCAGCGATCTTCACGTCGACTCTGAAGCAGCTTGCTGGCCAGCCCGAATATCTGCGGCAAGCGCTGGGTCTGGCAGCAGTACGACCACATGGTGCAGACCAACACGGTCGAAGCGCCGGGCGCGGGCGATGCGGGCGTGATTCGCATCAAGGGCTCGCAGCGCGGCCTGGCGATGGCGCTCGACGGCAACGGCCGCTGGTGCTATCTCGATCCGCGGCTGGGCGCGATGCACGCGGTCGCCGAGGCTGCGCGCAACGTCGCGTGCTCGGGCGCGACTCCGGTCGGCGCGACCAATTGCCTGAACTTCGGCAATCCCGAGAAGCCGCACATCATGTGGCAGTTCTCGCAAACCATCGACGGCATCACCAAAGCCTGCGAGGAACTGGAAATTCCGATCACCGGCGGCAACGTCAGCTTCTACAACGAAACGCTGGGCGAAGGCATTTATCCCACGCCGGTGCTGGGCGTTGTCGGCATTCTCGAGGACGTGCACAAGGCCGCGAAAATGCATTTCGCCGCGCCCGGACGCACGATCGTGCTATTGCGCGCCGGCGAACCTGGCGATATCACCGATGCAGAGAGCGAGTTCGGCTCATCGGAGTACGCCAAGGAAATTCTGGGCACGCTCTGGGGATATCCGCCGGAACTGGATCTGGAGAAAGAAGCCGCGCTGCAGAAGGCTGTGATCGAATTGATTCAGCAGGGCTTGGTCGATTCGGCGCACGACTGCTCCGATGGCGGCATGGCCGTGGCGCTGGCCGAGAAGGCCTTTCCCAAAGGCATTGGGGCGCGCGTGAATCTGGCGTCTGGCGGGCTATTTGCCGAGTTTGCGCTGTTTGGCGAAGATGCCAGCCGGATCGTGATCTCTTGCGACCCGGAGCAGGTGGCGCGAATCAAAGAAGTAGCGGAAAAGCACGGCATAGCGCGGACGTGATCGGGGAGACGATTCCGGAGCGGCTGGAAATCTCGCTGGATGGCAAGGTCGTGATTTCAGCGCCGGTTTCGGAATTGAACGCGGCGTACGAAGGCGCGCTGGAATCGGCGCTGCGCACGGATCCGGAGTTGGTAGCGGCACAGAATACGTAGGGACAGCCGCCTCGGCTGTCATGGGGTTGAGCTGGGATCTAGAAGCTAAGAGCTAACAGCTAAAGGCCAAGGGCTAAATGCTGATTTCCGACAAATTTCACGACGAGTGCGGTGTGGTGGCGATCTTCGCCCATCCTGAGGCGGAGAAGCTGGCTTACCTGGGACTGCATGCGCTGCAGCATCGCGGGCAGGAGTCGGCGGGCATTGTCACGTCTGACGGCCTGAGCTTCGCGCGTGCACAAGGCGATGGGCTCGGTGGCCGACATCTTCACCGAAGATGTGCTGTCGAAGATGCGCGGCACGCTGGCCATCGGCCACACGCGCTACTCCACTGCCGGAGACTCGGCGCTGCTGAACGCGCAGCCGATCCTGGTGCAATCGAACAAGGGCTCGATTGCGGTGGCGCACAACGGCAACCTGGTCAATGCGCAGCAGGTGCGCGCGCAACTGGAGAGTCAGGGATCGATTTTTCAGACCAACAGCGACACCGAAGTCATCGTTCACCTGATCGCGCTTTCCAAGGAGCACACTCTGCCGGAAGCCGATGGCCGATGCTCTGCGCCGCGTCGAAGGCGCTTTTTCGCTGGTGATGATGAGCAACGACCGCGTCTTCGCGGTGCGCGATCCGCGCGGCTTCCGGCCGCTCGCCATGGGCCGCATTCCCGCTGTCGAGGGACAGAAGCACGACACCATCGTCTTCGCCTCCGAGACTTGCGCCTTCGATCTGATCGGCGCCGACTACGTGCGCGACGTGAAGCCCGGCGAACTCATCGTCGTCGGGCCGGAAGGAATCAGTTCGCGTTTCTACTCGACGGCTGCGCCGCAATCGAGTTGCATCTTCGAGCACGTGTATTTTTCGCGCCCCGACAGCGTGGTCTTCGGCCGCGCGGTGCAGACCAGCCGCGAGGAACTCGGCCGCCAATTGGCGCGGGAAGCGGGCGTCGAGGCCGATCTGGTGGTTCCCGTGCCCGATTCCGGCGTGACCGCGGCGGTGGGTTACGCGGCCGAGAGCGGCATTCCATTTCGCTTTGCGCTGATTCGCAATCACTACGTGGGGCGCACCTTCATCGAGCCCAGCCAGAGCGTGCGCGACTTTGGCGTGAAGCTGAAGCTGAATCCGGTGCGCTCGCTGCTGCGAGGGCAAGCGCGTGGTGCTGATCGACGATTCGATCGTGCGCGGCACCACCAGCCGCAAGATTGTCCGCATGATTCGCAGCGCTGGGGCGAAAGAAGTGCACATGCGCATTTCCTGTCCGCCCACGATTTCGCCCTGCTATTACGGCGTGGACACGCCTTCGAAGAAGCAGCTGATCGCCGCCAACAAGTCGGTGGAGGAGATTCGCGACTACATCGGCGCGGACTCGCTGGCCTATCTTTCGCTGTCGAGGGCCTGAAGAAAGCCTGCGGCGAAGGCGAGAAGATTTCCTATTGTTCGGCCTGCTACACGGGAAATTATCCCACCGACATTATTGACGTCGAGGAAATTCAGCCTGCCGTGGTGCGACGGTAAATCCGAACCCCGCACTTCACAAACCTTGCACCACCAAGGACACGAAGGTCCACAAAGGAAACCGGAAAGCAGAAAAGTTTGGATTTCCTTCGTGAACCTTCGTGGTGCAAGGTTTTAGCGGCCCTTCGGCTTTCGTGCCTGAACCACGCGCGGGATCGACTGCAGGTCAGGAATTATCTCCACATCTTCCCAGGCGCCTTGTGAAGTAGCGAGAAGTCGTTGCACCGCGCTCGCGATCGTCCCGCTGATTTCCACCACAAGCCATCCTCCCGCTCGCAGCGCCGCATGAGCCTGCGGCAACAATCGCGTGATCACCTCCACTCCGGTTGGCCCGCCAAACACGGCGTCTCGTGGCTCAAATTTTCGAACTTCGAATTGCACCTCATCTTCTTCCGCTTCGCCTACGTAGGGCGGATTGGAAACCACGAAATCCAGCCCGCTCAGACTAAGCCCATCGAGCAGATCTGCCCGATGAAACTCGATTCGCGTCTCGAGTTGATGCCGCGCCGCGTTCGCCCGAGCGACTTCGAGCGCCGTAGCGGAGATGTCGGTGGCGTAAATTTCCGCGTCGGGAAATTCTTTCGCTAGCGCCAACGCAATAGCGCCAGACCCGGTTCCAACATCAACAATTCGAAGCAGAGTGTGGGGCGGGCACTCTTGCCCGCCAGGTTTTAGCGTTATTTCCCCGTCCGGGGTTAGAAGGTCCGCAGTGCTCAGTCCAGCATTCGATTTCTGCAGCTGAAGCACAGTTTCAATCACATGCTCCGTTTCTGGACGAGGAATCAACACCGCAGGAGTGACGATCAGATCCATGCCCCAGAATTCCTGATGTCCGGTGATGTATTGCGCGGGCACGCCGCGAGCGCGCTCAGAAAGAGCAGCCTCATAGCGCGATTGTTCTTCGGCGGTAAGTTCGCGTTCGGGATGCGCGAACAAATAAGCTCGGTCGCAGCCAAGCGTAAACATCAGCAGGAGTTCGGCGTTCAGGCGTGGGGAAGGAACGCTATCAGCCCCAAGGCGGGAGATCGCCGACGCCAGAGATGCTTTTAGCTGCACCCGCAATTCTAACCACAGATTCCGCAACGCACGCGAGGTAAAACGAAAGGGTGCTCAGCGCTCCCCGGGATTGCGGCGAACGATTTCGGCGTTGAGAACCGTGGCGTACGCCACCCAGGCCGCGTAGGGAATGAAAGCATTGGCCGCGACGCGATCGACCTTACGCGCGGCGGAAATGTAAGAGGTAATCGTTCCTTCCAGCGCAACGATATCGCCCAGCGCCCGCCGCGGACGGCGCTCGCCGAAAAACAGCTTCGACCATTGCGCGTTCGCCGCGAGTTGCGAAACCCAGAGTCGCAGCGCCGCGTTGCGATGCCGCGACGGCGCCGCATTCCAAATCCGCCAGCCCGACCACGCGATCATGGCATAGAGCGCCGTCCACACCACGGGAAATACCGCATCCGGCGGTGTGAAACTCGGTTTATCCAACTCGCGGTACCACGAGTCCCGGTTGCCGTTGCGGCTGTAATGGGCCCCGTACCAGGCTGCTCCGGCGGTGGCGGCGCCAAAGGCCGCGAGCGCGAGCAGCGAGCGAGATTTCTCTTTCGTCATGACGGTTAGGTGTCAGCGCAAGCGACGGGGTTGTCGCCCTATTTCTCGTCAGTCCCGCGCCGCTGCCATTCGTACCCAAGATAAATCATCTGGCCAATGTGATGCTGCATGTGTGCGGCGCACTGCATAACCATGTCGAGGCGGTTCGGTGCGTTCGTGCCAGCCGCAGAATATTCCTTCGCCCAATCGTCCGCCGATTGCGCGTGGATGGTTTTCTGCACCATGGCAATCGCATGGTCGAAGCGCTTCAGCGCCTCTTCTTTCGCCGGAGGATTGGGGTCGTTAAATTCGCGCGGCCTGTCGCGCACATAGCCAGTCTTTGCAATCTGCGAGCCGATGTAGTAATTCAAGTTGCCGGTCAGGTGCAGCACAAGATGGCCGAAGCTGTTTCCGAAAGAGAATGGCTTTTGCCAAAACTGGGAGTTGGTCAGAGGCGCGGCCAGTTCGCGGACGCGGGCCGCATTCGCGGAATAGCGATCGGCGAGCACGGATGCGAGTGTCCCATTGAGTTGGGCCATAATCTCTCCCACGTCGCGGGCAGGAAAGCCCACGCTCGTCATCTAAACTACGCTGGCGGCTTCCTGCTTCAACTTTTCGGCCTGATAGTGGGTGGTGAGCGCTTCGATCAGCGGTTGCAGCTTCCCGTCCATCACCGCTTCAAGCTGGTGAATAGTAAATCCAATGCGATGGTCAGTCAGCCGATTCTGCGGAAAATTGTACGTACGAATCTTCTCGCTGCGATCCCCCGAGCCCACCATGGCCTTGCGCTCTTTCGCCAGCGCCTGCTGCTGCTTGTCCATTTCGATTTCGTACAGGCGCGAGCGCAGCACGCGCATTCCTTTTTCGCGATTTTTGATCTGCGACTTTTCGTCCTGGCAACTCACCACCGTATTCGTCGGAATGTGCGTGATGCGGACGGCCGAATAAGTCGTGTTCACCGATTGCCCGCCCGGGCCGGACGAGCAAAACGTGTCGATACGCAAGTCTTTGGCTTCGATCTTGATGTCAACATCTTCCGCCTCGGGCAGCACCGCGACCGTGACGGCCGAAGTGTGCACCCGTCCTTGCTGTTCGGTAGCGGGCACACGCTGCACCCGGTGCACGCCGCTCTCGTACTTCAGTTGCGAGAAAACCCGGTTGCCTTCAATGATGGCGATGACTTCCTTCAGCCCACCGGCGGACGACTCCGACGACGACAGCACTTCTACTTTCCAGCGCTGGGTTTCCGCGTAGCGCGTGTACATGCGGAAAATTTCCGCGGCAAAGAGCGTAGCCTCGTCTCCGCCCGTCCCCGCGCGGATTTCCAGAATGATGTTCTTCTCGTCGTTCGGATCCTTGGGCAGCAGCAACACCTTCAGCTCTTCTTCGACCGCCTTGACTCGCGCCTCCAGTTGCGTCAGTTCGTCCTGCGCGTAGGCCCGCATGTCGGCATCTTTTTCGTCGACGAGCATTGCCTTGCTGTCCGCAATCCCTTTGGTCAGATCTTTGTATTCGCGATACTTCTCGACGATAGGCGCGATCTCGGCATGCGCCTTGGCAGTCTTCTGATATCTCGCCGAATCGTTGACGATATCCGGCGACGCCAGAGCATTGTTCAGCTCTTCGTAGCGGCTTTCGATTTGGTCTAGGCGTTCAAACATGGAAAACCGTCGTTGGTCGTTCGTCGTTGGCCCTACGGTTTCAGGCTGCTTTTTCGCTCATCGAATTTATCAAACCGCTTAGCGCGCGGCCTACGGCCTCGGCCAGTCCCAACAAACGTTCCGCTTCTTCTTTACCAAAGTATAGTAATTCCTCGGCGATCATTAGTTGAGTCTGAAGTTCAAGGAGCGAACCTCGCGCGTGCAGCAGGAAATGCACAAACTCCTTGTTAGAGCGATGGCCTTTACCTTCCGCGATGTTACTCGGCACCGACACAGCCGCCCGCCGCATCTGCTGGCTTAAACCGTACAACTCGTGCCTTGGGAAAATCGTGGTGCTCCTGTAAATCTCAGTCGTCAATGTCATCGCCTCTTGCCAAACTCTCAGATCCCGAAAAGATGATCTAGACATTTCACGCCCTCCAGCCGCCTACGCTATCTCAACTCTCGATAGGCTGTCTGTGACGAATGGCCAAGAGGTTTGGCCAGCGACCAAGGACGAACGACCAACGACGGTCGCTAGGCAATCACCAACTCGCCGCCGCGTTCTTTTTCCAGCGACATGGCGTGGTCAAGGGCGGCGATGGCGCACTGCGCCTGCTCGTCGGACGGCGGCTTGGTCGTGATGCGCTGCAGCCACAGGCCGGGAGCGGTCATCAGCGCGAATAGCGATCCGCGATGCTTCGCGGCGAAGCGGATGATCTCGTAGGAAACTCCCGCAATGATCGGCAACAGGACGATGCGCGACGCGAAGCGCGCCCAGAACGTGGTGAAGGGGATCAGCATGTAGAAGCCGATTGAGATCAGCATCACCGTCATCAGAAAGCTGGTGCCGCAGCGAGGATGGAAGGTCGAATATTTCTGCACGGCCTCGGTATTGAGCGGATCTCCGTTTTCGAAAGCAAAGACGGTCTTATGCTCGGCGCCGTGATATTCATACACCCGGCGAATATCCTTCCAGAGCGAAACTCCCCAGATAAACATCAGGAACAGAATCAGGCGAACCGCGCCGTCGATCAGGTTGAAAACAATGCGGCCGCCCAGCGCGGGATCGATCTTTTTCAATTCTGTCGCCGCCAGCAGCGGAATGTACTTGTACATGAAAATAAAAAATGCCAGCGAGATGACGATATTCACGGCGGCCAGCCAGTTGCTGAGGGTGGCGGCCTTCTCGCGGGACTGGGAACTTCCGCCTCGCTTCGCTTTGGCGGGACAGCCAAGGCGGCTGTCTCTGCGTCGCCCTTCTTTGTGTCTTCTTGCATCATGTCTTCGATGGCCACATTGGCCGAAAAGCGCAGCGCGCGGTAGCCCAGATTCATCGCGTAGCCGAGCGTCATCACGCCGCGCACGATCGGCCATGCCATCCACTTATGTTTTTCCGACGGCCGCTCCAGCGGTTCGCTCATGGTGACCACTTCGCCGGAAGGTTTGCGGCACGCGATTGCCCAGGCGTGCGGGGAGCGCATCATTACGCCCTCCAGCACGGCTTGCCCGCCGACAAGCGTCTCCTCCCCGCTCTCGAGCGCGGGGAGAAGTTGGACGGCAGCCAGAAATCGCAGATAATTTTTCAATCGATGCACGAGGGTTAGATGCTCCTGAAGAAAGCCACGACGCACCTTCTAGGTTAACACAGGGTGCGCAGCGGTTTAGCGAATCGGTTATTCGGCTAAGTTCCAGCAGTAGCTGGGGTTAGCGAAAACCTGAGAAGTTTTTCGCCTGTCCCACGACAGTCTCGTGGCGCTCCATGTGGGCGGATCGACGATACCATTGAGACGTATGCAGCAACTGGCCACAGCTTGCGAAGCGATTGCCGGCACCACCAAAAAACTGCTGAAAACCGGCATCGTCGCCGACTACCTGAAATCGCGGACCATCGATCGAAGCGGCGGTGTCGGCGATCTTCCTTTCCGGGCGCGCGTTTCCCGCATGGGAAGAAACTACTCTGCAGGTTGGCGGCCGGTCGCTGTGGCAGATCGTCGCTGAACTCTCGGGAAGCAACGAGTCCCAACTCAACGCCGCGTACCGCCGACACGGCGACCTCGGCGCGGTTGCCGGCGAGGTCCTGCCGCAGCGTTCCAGTCAGGGATTGGGAGTGTTGGAAGTTGAGTCCACATTCCGCCAGATCGCGCGCGCGCGAGGTCCCGCGGCAAAGTCCGCCATTGTGCGCGATCTGCTTTCGCGCGCCACCCCGCTCGAAGCCAAATACATCGTCAAGATCATGACCGGCGATCTCCGTATCGGACTCAAAGAGAGCCTGGTCGAGGACGCGATTGCCCGCGCCTACGGCTCAACTGTCAGCGAAGTGCAACGCGCCAACATGCTGCTCGGCGATATCGGCGAAACCGTGCGACTGGCCTCGCAAGGCACTCTCGCGCAAGCGCAGATGCGGCTCTTCCATCCGCTCGGATTCATGCTGGCGAGCCCGATCGAATCGGCGGAAGAAGGCCTCAGTTATTTCGCGGAAGCCGCCGTGGAAGACAAATATGACGGCATTCGCGCCCAAGCTCACGTGTCGGACGGGGAGGTGAAGTTCTTCTCCCGCACCCGCGACGAGATCACCGAGTCGTTTCCGGAATTGCCCGGCGCGCTGGCCGGACTGCCGCAGGATGCGATTCTCGACGGAGAGATTGTCGCGTGGGACTATCCCGGCAATCCTTCCGATACCCAGCAGGTCGTGGACGAACCGGCATCGGAGGCGGGCGAGCAGAAAGCTGTGAACCTGGGACGCGCGCGCCCTTTCAGCGTTTTGCAGCAACGTCTCGGCCGCAAGAAAGTCAGCGAAAAAATGCTGCGCGACGTCCCTGTCGCCTACCTCGCGTTCGACGTATTGTACGCAGGCGGAGAGTTGGTGATCGACCGTCCTCTGAGCGAACGCGCTCGCATTCTAGATGAGCTCTTAGCCGCGCCCCGCAAAACTTCTGACCACAGAGGCCACGGAGGGCCACAGGGTAAAGCTCAAGCTGCACTGGCTTTCGATTCGGATGCAGCAGAACCGGCCACACGCGCAAGCATCATCCGCGCTCCCGTCTTTCGCGTCGCGTCAGCCGAGGAACTGGATCAGCTTTTCGTCGCAGCCCAGGCACGCGGCAATGAAGGACTGATGATCAAGGATCTCGCTTCTCCGTACTCGCCGGGCAAGCGCGGCAAATCCTGGCTGAAGATGAAGCGCGAACTGGCCACGCTCGACGTGGTCGTCACCGCGGTCGAGTACGGCCACGGCAAGCGCATCGGCGTGCTCAGCGATTACACCTTCGCGGTGTGGGACGACGAATAAAGACCGGCTGGTGAACATCGGCAAAGCCTATTCCGGTTTAACCGACGCCGAGATCGCCGAAATGACGCAGTGGTTTCTGGATCACACCATCGAAGATCAGGGATTCCGCCGCGTGGTTGAGCCGAAGATTGTTCTGGAAGTAGCCTTCAACAACATGATGCAATCCGACCGTCACGAGAGCGGCTACGCGCTGCGTTTTCCACGCATCGTCCGCCTGCGTCCGGATAAGTCGCCCGAAGAAGCCGACACCATCGAACGGGCGCGAGAAATCTACGAACAGCAGAGCCCGATGATCGATCAAAAACAGGAGGGTTGACACTGCCCTCCCTGGTGCTAGCCTATCAACCATGGATACACCAGATAATCGGGACTCGGGCGCGAGGTACGAGGAGTGGTTTCTTGGCGAGGTGGATAAGGGCGTCTCAGCGGCGGATCGCGGTCAGCTTGTAAATCACTCTGAGTTGCGTAAACTGATCGACAAGCGGTATCCGGGTTGACTCGCGGCACGCTTGTTCCTATTGTCTCCGCAGCAATTTTGTTGTTGCCGTTGGCGTCGATGTTCCTTCGATACGTTAGCCTTCGAGGTCAAGGCTCATATCAAGCAGTTGTGTGGCAGCAGCATCGTCGCTCGAACCACGCAGTACTACTCATCACGCTGATTGTATGGTGTGCACTTTGGGAGCTACCAACTGCGGCCTCCTGGCCTCGCCTCCTTTTCTGGATCGCGCCGATCTTCAGCACAGGCGTCCTCGAAGGAGTGTCGCGCCGCGTTGATACAGTGGTGCTCGGGCGAACCTGGACTGCGGCGGACATCCTGCGGCTGGCATGCTGGAGCACAGTTGCCCCTCCAATCACACTCCTAATGGCAGCTGCGGGCCTTCATGCAATCCTCGAAGGGTTCTGGATCGGAACATTTTGGGTTGTTGGCGTCGGTATAGCGGCGGTAGTAGGGCCTTCGCGGCTGCGTGCGGCTCAGGGGATAAAGCTGCGCCGAGTGAAGTCAGGCACGGGGAATCGCGCTGACGGATAACTTCGGCGAATACCTGAGCGGCCCCCAGCTCGATTTCGTGATAGGCCATGAACTCGCGCACGTCAAGGGCAGGCACGGTCGCAAAAAACTCTCACTTGTTCTGCTGCTCGTAGTGATCCTACTGCCCTTGTCGTTCGGCTTCTCTCAGGTGGCAGCGATTTTCCGACCATTCTTTATGCTAGTCGTTCTCCTCGTGCCTCTGCTGGCGGTCTACAGCCTCTCCCGCTTCTTTGAATATTCGTGCGATCGAGAAGCCATCGGTTTTACCGAGGATCCGGAATCCGCCTTGCATGCGCTGGCCAATCTTTATCGAATGACCGGTTCTCCCGTAAGGTGCGGGACAATCGTGGAGCTGTTCATGACGCATCCATCTCTGGTTAACAGACTCGTGGCGATAACACGCGCCGGAAACATCCCCGCTAATCGCGCTTGCACAGTTCTGATCGAAGAAGGCCTACGAAGCCGTTAGTGGCTGTGATGATGATGCTCTTCGCTCTCCGCCACCGGAATCACGCATCCATGCGCTACTTCGCACACCACATGTTCGAACTGGATGGTCGTGTGGTCGATGCGGAAATCGTGCAGCAGGCAGTCTTTCACCTCGCGCAAGATGCGTTCGCTCACCGAGGGCGGAATGTCCTCGATGGAAATGTGGCAGGACAGCGCGTGCGTCTCCGATCCGATGCTCCACACATGCAGATCATGCACGTCGTTCACTCCGCCGATCGCCCGGATCGCGGACTCGATCCGTTCCAGCTTCATACCGCGCGGAGTGCCTTCCAGCAAAATGTTGAGCGTCTCGCGCACGATGCCGAAGCCGGACCACAGGATCAGCACCCCAATGCCGACCGAAAGCACGGAATCGATCCAGTAATTTCCCGTCGCCAGAATAGCCCAGCCGCCGGCTATCACCGCCGCGGTGGAGAGCGTGTCGCCCACTTCGTGCAGCAGCGCGCTGCGGATATTTACGTCGCCGCCGGAACCGTGGCCCGAATCCCGGCCGAGCGCCGCGTCGAGCGATACAGAAGCAGCGCGATCGCTCCATTCATCACCACGCCCGCCGCGGCCACCCACATCATCAGGCTGGCCTGCACTGGCTGCGGGTGCTGCAGCCGCCGGAAGGCCTCGTAGAAAATGAAGCCCGCAACCGCCACCAGGGATGTCGCATTGACCAGCGCCGCCAGCACTCCCGCGCGGTGATAGCCGTAAGTCTTCGTCGAACTCGCGGGACGCGATTGAAAATAAACCGCCACCAGCGAAAGCAGCAGGGCGAGAAAGTCCGACAGATTATGTCCCGCCTCAGACAGCAGCGCCAGCGAATGCGCCCGGATGCCGGCGAACACCAGCAAGCCGATATATCCCAGGGTCACGGCGAGCGATATCTTCAAAACCCTGGTCGTACCGCCCGCGCCATGAACGTGCACGTGCATGCCTCTAGTGTACGGGCGGCGGCAATCGCGCTTCAAGCCGCTACCCTGGGTCTACACACATCTGAAAGCCGGAAGCCCGACCGAAATTCAAGTTATCCGCTGCGCTGCCGATCTGCGTCGAGGCAGAGCATGCGGGCACGACCCTGAGTGCCGAAGCGAAATCGGGTGTCGGTTCAGAATTTGCACGACCTTCTCCGGCTCCTAGGAAACCGTCAACGCCATGGACGAAATCGTTAAGGATTTTCTCATCGAGAGCAACGAGAATCTGGACCGGCTCGACCAGGAACTGGTGAAGCTGGAAACCGATCCCTCTTCCAAAGAACTTTTGGCGAGCATCTTCCGGACTATCCACACCATCAAGGGCAGCTGCGGGTTTCTGGGTTTCGCCCGGCTGGAAAAGCTGGCGCATGCGGGCGAAAACCTGCTCTCCCGCCTGCGCGATGGCAAGCTGACGCTGAATGAGGAAATCACCAGCGGATTGCTGGCGATGGTGGATGCGGTTCGCAAAATGCTTTCCGCGATTCAAGCGTCGGGCCAGGACGGGGAGGAAGATTATGCCTCTCTCATCGAGCATCTGGCGCGCCTGCAACAGGCACAAGCCAGCCCCCCGGCCCCCGCCGCTGTCCCTGTGGCACCCGCAGATGCCGCGGAGAAGCCACCAAGTCCCGCCGCAACCATCACGGGTTCGCCGCCAGCTTCGCACTCCCGTCCTGAACCCGCGCCCGACGATCTCCTGCCCGATCCGTCCAAGCTTGGCGGGCTGCTCCTGCAACGCGGACAGGTGAGTCCGGAGGACCTGGCCCGTGCTCTCCAGCAACAGGAAGAAGGCCGAAAACGCATTGGAGATATTCTGATCGATCAAGGCGCCGCCCGCCAGGAGGATGTGCAGTCGGCGCAGCGCACTCTCGAATCCCGCAATCCCGAGGCCGCAGTCGAAACCATTCGCGTCGGCGTCACCCTGCTCGACCGGCTTATGAACCTGGTGGGCGAACTGGTGCTGGCGCGCAACCAGCTGCTGCAGTTTTCCAACAACACCGAGGACGCCGGCTTTCAGACACTCTCGCAGCGCATGAATCTCATCGCCAGCGAACTGCAGGAGCAGGTCATGCGCACCCGCATGCAGCCCATTGGCAACATCTGGAGCAAATTTCCCCGCACGGTGCGCGATCTGGCGCTTAACTGCGGCAAGGAAGTCCGGGTCGAAATGGAGGGCAAGGAGACCGACCTGGACCGCACCATCATCGAAGCCATTAAAGATCCCCTCACCCACCTGGTGCGGAACTCCGTCGACCACGGCATCGAGTCTCCCGCAGATCGCAAGAAAGCCGGCAAGGATCCTTGCGGGCGGCTGATCTTGCGCGCCTTCCACGAAGGTGGCCAGGTCAACATCGAAATCACCGACGATGGTGCCGGGCTCAATGGGGAGCGCATCCGGCGGAAAGCCATTGAGCGCGGCGTGGTCCCCGCCGACCAGGCGGCCCGCATGCAGGATCGCGACATCTTCAACCTGATCTTTCTTCCTGGTTTTTCCACCGCCGAAAAAATTTCCAACGTCTCCGGGCGCGGCGTCGGCATGGACGTGGTCAAAACCAACGTGGAAAAAATCGGCGGCACCGTCGAGGTGCACTCCACCGCCGGCCAGGGCACCACCGTCAAGGTCAAGATCCCTCTCACCCTGGCCATCATTCCCGCCCTCATTGTGATTTCCGGCGGCGAGCGCTTCGCCATTCCCCAGGTGAGCCTGCTCGAGTTGGTGCGGCTGGAGGCGGGCAAGGGGATCGAGATGGTTCATGGCGCTCCGGTCTACCGGCTGCGCGGGCGCCTGCTGCCGCTGGTGTATCTGAACCGCGAACTGCAGATTGCATCCGCCGGCGAGAAGGAAACCGCCGGACCTGCTGCGACCAACATCGTGGTCGTGCAGGCCGACGGCCGCCAATTTGGCCTGGTGGTCGATGAGATTACCGACACCGAAGAAATCGTCGTTAAACCGCTGGGCAAGCAACTGAAAGGGATCAGCGCCTACTCCGGCGCCACCATCATGGGCGATGGGCGCGTCGCCCTCATCCTGGACGTGCTCGGTCTGGCGCAATACGCCAGCGTGCTTACCGAAGCCAGGGACCGCGCCTTGGCCGGAAAGACCGCGGAATCGGTGGCCGGGGTGGCCGGCAAACAGACCTTCCTGTTGTTCGCGGGTCCGGGCGATTCCCGGATGGCGATACCACTCAGCACGCTGGCGCGACTCGAAGAGTTTCCGCCTGCACAAGTGGAGATGTCGGGAAGCCAGTGGGTCACGCAATATCGCGGGCGCATTCTGCCTTTGGTTCGTCTCACCGTCGTTCTGGAAGAGCGGCGCAACAAACTGCGGGCCCTGCCCGCTCCGCCGCCGGCCGATTCCGAGCCGATTCAGGTGCTGGTGCTGAATCACGAAGGAAAATCCTTCGGCCTGGTGGTCGAGCGGATTCTGGACATTGTGGAAGACAAAGCGGACATCAAATCGGCCGCGTCCCGGGCCTTGGTGCTTTATTCCGCTGTGATTGGCAATCGGGTGACGGAACTGCTGGACATTCCGGCGATCCTCCGTGGTGCAGAACGCGGTGCAGAACTCGGCGCAGCGCGGCCCAGCCGTGCCGCTAAACCGGAGGAAGTTGCCAACTAAGTCATGGCCCAAACTTCACAATTTTGCACTTTTTATCTGGACAAACTTCTGTTCGGAGTGGAATTGAAAGGCGTCCAGGAAGTCATCCGTTCGCTCGACATGACCAAGGTTCCGCTGGCGCCCGCGGTAGTGAGTGGCTTGATCAACCTACGCGGCCAGATCGTGACCGCGGTCGATCTGCGCCGGGGGCTTGAACTGAAGCCCAGCCCACCGGGCACGCTTGCCATGAACGTGGTGGTGCGTTCCGAGGATGGCCCCGTCAGCCTGCTGGTCGATCACATCGGCGACGTGGTCGAGGTTGAGGAGACCACCTTCGAGCCGCCACCCGAAACCCTGCAGGGTTCGGTCCGCTCCATGATCCTGGGTGTCCACAAACTGAATGACCGCCTCCTGCATGTGCTGGACATCGAAAAGGCCTGTCAGATGATTGACCGGGCCCAGCTGACGAAGCCGAACGGCTAAGCCGGGGGGTGCGAGTGGTTACGATTTCTAAAGATCTCGGAGGAGAAAAAGGAAATGAAACTCACCCTGGGAACAAAACTGGCATTGGGCTTCGCTTCGGTGCTTGCGCTCATGATTCTCAGCGTGCTCCTCACTCGCTCCAAAACAAGTGACATCAAGCAAACCCAGGACCTGATTGTCGGCCTGCGCGTGCCCTCGATCGCTGCCTGTAAGGACTTGCAGAGAGACCTGAATCAGACCCAGAACCGTAGCCGTCAGGCTGTCCTGGGGGGGGCTGACTCGGCTCGGAGAGCGGCTGGGAAGGTGGGTTTCGATTCGGCATGGGACGATGTGGCGAAAGACCTTGCCAGACTGGACGAACTGGCGCCGCGCTGGACGGTGCAGGCCGACCGCGACCGGCTCCTCGAGACCAAACAGGAGATTCTTAGCATGCGGGAGGCCCAGGAATCGGCCATGCGGCAGGCCGTCAGCGGCGAGCGCGATTCCGTTCTCAAGGCGGGCAACGAGCATGCGGACAAAGCCACCGCCATCGCGGAGGCGATTCAGGGAACCATTGGCGAGATGTCGGAATCGTTTGCCACGCTGGTAAAAAGCGACACGGAAAAGATGAATGCGCAGACCCGGTCGATGAGCGTAGGAATGGCGACCACAACTCTTGCGGCGCTGGCTATCGGATGTTTTGTGGCATTTTTTCTGATCCGCAGCATTACTGCCGCCGACGCGAGGGAAAAGCTGGCCAGCGCCGAACTCGCCGGCCAGCTCGCGGCCATCAGCAAGGCGCAAGCGGTAATCGAGTTCAATATGGACGGCACCATCATCTTCGCCAACGACAACTTCCTCAAAGCGATGGGCTACACCCTCGACGAGATCAAGGGCAAGCACCACCGGATGTTCGTGGACGAAGCTTACCAGCAAAGCCACGAATACGAGCAATTCTGGGCCCGGCTGAACCGGGGCGAGTACGACGCGGCTGAATTCATCCGGATCGGGAAGGGTGGACGCAAGGTTTACCTGCAGGCTTCTTACAATCCCATCCCCGACCCGAACGGCAAACCGTGCAAGGTCGTCAAATACGCCACCGATATCACCGCCCAGAAAGAGGCGCTGAGCGCCATGATCGCCGATGCCACCATGTTGTCCCAGGCCGCGGTCGAGGGAAAACTCAGCACTCGCGCCGATGCCAGCAAGCACCAGGGCGATTACCGCAAGGTGGTCGAAGGCGTCAACCAGACGCTTGACGCCGTAATCGGCCCTTTGAACGTAGCCGCGAAATATGTCGACGACATTTCCGGCGGCCTGGTCGAAGCCAGCGAAATCCTGCAGGCCATGGCGCTTAACGACTACACCCACCGCGTCTCCGACGCCAACCAGCGGGTCAAAATCACCGACCCTTACAACGGCGACTTCAACACCATCAAAAACAACCTGAATGCCTGCATCGCCGCTCTGGAGGCGGTAGGCACCGCCACCAACCAGACCGCCGATACGGTGCAGAAGAGCATGAAGTCGATCGCGCAGAACGCCCAGTCGCTCTCGAGCGCTTCCGAGCAGCTCGCGGCCACCAGCCAGCAGATGAGCGGCAACGCGGAGGAGACCTCGGCCAAGGCCAACACCGTCGCCAGCGCTACCCAGCAGGTCACTTCGAACCTGAATAGCGTCGCCACCGGCGCGGAGGAGATGACTTCAACCGTGCAGAGCATTTCGAGCAATGCCGGCGAGGCCGCCAAGATCGCTGGTGAAGCCGTACGCACGGCAACTGCCGCCAATGCGACTGTGGCCAAGCTGGGCGAGTCCAGCGCCGAGATCGGCCAGGTCATCAAGGTCATCACCTCGATCGCACAACAGACCAACCTGCTCGCTCTCAACGCGACTATCGAAGCCGCTCGCGCCGGCGAGGCCGGAAAGGGGTTTGCCGTGGTAGCCAATGAAGTCAAGGAACTGGCCAAGCAGACCGCCAAGGCCACTGAGGACATCAGCCAGAAGATCACCGCCATTCAGGAAGACACCAAACGCGCGGTGGAATCGATTGGCAGCATCACCACCGTCATCAACCAGATCAATGACATCTCCAGCACCATCGCGACCGCCGTGGAAGAACAGAGCGCGACCACCAACGAAATGTCGCGCAACGTGCAGGAAGCTGCCAAGGGATCCGCCGACATCTCGAAGAACATTCAGGGCGTGGCCACCGCCGCCGAGAGCACGACGCACGGAGCCCAGGATACCCAGAAGGCGGCGGAACAGTTGACCGAAATGTCAACGCAGCTGCGAAACCTGGTCGACCAGTTCAAGCTTGAGGCCGACGAGCAACAGGCCAGTCCGGCAAAAAACAAGGCGAGTAAGAGCCGTGCTGCCTATGGTTCCGCGAGTTGATTCCCCGGGAGGCCGCGGAGTGATTCCCCTCTCCAAGGCCTCCTCCCAATCCCCAATCTGACGGCACAGCCGAAACTTTCGTGGGGAAGACGACATATGCAGCAACCTGCCAAGAAGCGAGTGCTGATCGTCGACGACGCGGTGGTCGTGCGCAAAACTCTTTCCGATGTGCTGGCTCGCGATCCCGACCTCGAAGTAGCCGGCACCGCCAGCAACGGCCGTTTCGCACTGGCGAAATTTCCCGCGCTGAAGCCCGACATTGTCCTGCTCGACATCGAAATGCCGGAGATGGATGGACTGGAAACCGTGCGCCAGTTGCGCAAAATCGATTCTCGCATTCCCATTATCATGTTCAGCACGCTGACCGAACACGGAGCTTCCGCCACCCTGGAAGCTCTGGCGCTGGGAGCCACCGACTATGTCACCAAGCCCAGCAGTCGGGACATGGCGGAGACCTTGGAAGCAGTCTCTCGCGAGCTGATTCCGCGAATTCGCGCCCTCTGTCATCTGCCGGGGGCTCACGCGGTGCCCGCGCCAAAGTTGCCGCCGCCATATCCAATCGCGTGGAGACCGTCCTTGTGGGCGCCAGTTCAAGTGGTTGCAATCGGAGTTTCCACCGGCGGGCCCGATGCCCTGGCCCGGCTTCTACCCTCTTTGCCGGCAAATCTGCCCGTCCCGATCGTCATTGCCCAGCATATGCCGCCCATCTTTACCGCACTGCTCGCGGCACGGCTGGCGGCGAAGTCGGCGATTCCAGTGCGGGAGTGCGTATCCGGAGAGGCGCTCGAAGCCGGCTGCGCCACTCTCGCTCCCGGAGACTTTCATATGGTTGTCTCCCAGGAAGACGTGACGCGCTTGCGGGTAAATCAAGAAGCGCGCGAAAACTTCTGCCGTCCCTCCGTGGACGTGCTTTTTCGTTCCGTCGCCAAAGTCTATGGAGGCCGCGCCCTCGCCGTGATCCTCACCGGGATGGGCCAAGATGGATTAACGGGCTGCGAAGCGCTGCGCGCCGCGGGGGCCCGCATCTATGTGCAGGATGAAGCCAGCAGCGTGGTCTGGGGCATGCCCGGCTTTGTCGCGCGCAGCGGCCTCGCCGACAAGATCCTCCCGCTCGATCAGATTGGCGCGGAAATTGTTCGCGCGACTACTCTGCAAGCCGCCGCCCGCTCTCAATCTTGAGAATCTACTCACAAATGGGTTCACGTAGCGGCACCCATTCGTCCGCCACGCGAAGCACACTTTCCCAGGAAATCAGTTCTTGGTCAGGCTGTTAAGGTAGCGGTTGTTGTAGAACGTGGTTGTCTTCTGCACAAATTCGAGAATCTTCAGCATGCGCTCCCGGCCCTCCCGGTTCAACTCGCGGAACTGTACCGCAACTCCGGACCCGGGATCGAGCCTCGCTACCACGCCCTCCGCCGAAAGGCTGGTGTCATCCATGGAAAATCCCACCTTAAGTTTGCTGCCCGCCGCAAGAATCGTGCTGGTTTCGATAAAGCATCCGCCCATGCTGATGTCGGTCAGGTTGGCGAAGAGCGGAGCCCCGCCCGCATCGGTTTGCATTTCGATGGTTACCCGGCACTTCAACCGGGGATGGGAGCGCCGATCTTTATAGGAAAGCTGCTTTTGCTTTTCCATGTACATGCGCCGGTCGGCTTCGGCGAGAAGTTGTTCCGCATCTTTGCCGTCGTCGGGATAGAGTGCCCGCCCCACGCTAAGCGAAAGAATATCTTCACCGCAAACTTCGCTTCCCGCCTGCCGCGCCAGAGTCCGCATTTGTTCGGATTTCTTACCCGCCGCATCTGCAGTCAGGCCGGGAGCGATGACCACAAATTCATCTCCGCCCATGCGCGCCACGTAATCGTACTCGCGGCTACTGTCTTTCAGCGCTTGTGCAAACAGCCTGCAGCACGCGATTGCCTTCCAGATGTCCGAAACGGTCGTTGATCTGCTTGAAGCCGTCCATGTCAGAGACCATGACGGTCAGCGCCAGGTTGTCGCGCTTGCAGCGCGCCAGTTCGCGATCCAGTTGCAGGAAGAGCGAGCGGGCATTGGGCAGGCCAGTGAGGTAGTCAGTGGTCGCCGAATCTTCCGCTTGCTGGTACTTCAGCGCATTCTCAATAGAGAGCGCCATCTTGCCGCTGACCGCCAGCAGAATTCGCAAGTTGTCGGAGGTGAACGCGTCGCGCTCGCCGCGATATAGCGCCAGCACGCCAATCACTCCCGCAATGCCCTCCAGCGGAATCGCCAGCGCCGAGCGCAAGGTGCTGAACTTCGAAGGATCGTTCAAATATCCCGGCTCGACTGACGGATTGCCGTTGATGATCGGTTTCCGATTATGCGCCACCCACCCCGACAGCCCCTGTCCCACCGGGATTCGCAATGAGGAGAATAGCCGGTAGTTATCGCCGTTCACATATTCAGGGACCAGCTCGGCTTCGCGCTTAATGTAGATCGCGATCGCGTCGTAGGGCACCATCGGCTTCAGCTTCACCGAAAACACCGACAGCGTCTCGGTCAAGCTGAGCGAAGCGCCCAGGTCCTGGCTGAGTTCGAATAGCGATTGGGCTTCCTGCCGTGCCGCCGCAATGGATGACAGGAACGTATTTTCGCGTCCAACATAATCCTGGCCGGCCGCGTTCTCGAATCCTGCCGCCGGCTCCAGGCCGCGTTCGATCTTGATCGACGTGGAAAGCGGTCCATTGGGATCCTGCCCCGCCTTCGCGACCGCGAGCCGTTCCAGATACTGATACCGTTTCTGCAGCACATCGACCACTTTCGGGTCGAACGACTTGCCCGACTCGGCAGCCAGCTTCTGCATCACATCCTCGCAGCGGCAGCGCGCGCCGGTATTGCCGGTCCGACGCCAGCGCATCCAGATAATCCACGGCCGACAAGAATGCGCGCGCCGATCGGAATCTCCGCTCCCTTCAGCCCCATGGGATAGCCCGAGCCATCCCACTTTTCGTGGTGAGCGCGCACGATCGGCACCACCGGATAGGGGAAACGCACCCGCTCCAGAATCTCCGCCCCGACCAGCGTGTGAATCTTCATCTTCTCGAATTCTTCCGGCGTCAGGCGCCCGGGCTTCGAGATAATGTGCTCCGGCACCGCCAGCTTTCCAATGTCGTGCAGCAGTGCGGCCGCGTGCAGCGCTTCCAATTCTGGCCCTTTCACACCCAATTCTTTGGCGACCTCAATCGCATAAACCCGGACGCGCTGCAGGTGTTCGTGCGTCGTATGATCCTTGGCTTCAATCGCCAGCGCCAGCGCCTCAATGGTCCTCAGGTGCAGGTTCGCCATTTCCTCGACGTGACGTTTCTCGTCTTCCAGTTTGCCCAGGTAGAGGCGATAGGAGCGATAGATCAGGTACACGGCCGGCACCAGCAGCAACGAGGTTTCCCAGTTGAAAGTATGGTTCAGCCAGGCAATCGAGCCAGCTATTCCCGCCCCTACCAGGTAGTAAGGGAACGACCAGAAATAGCAGTCCACCAGAATGCGGATCAGCGGCCTGCGCTCGGTCAGCGAAATAACCGCGGCGATCGATCCCGCATTCGCGATAAAGTAAACGGTCGCCGCCAGCCCCAGCAAAATCGGCCGATTCGGAATGAATTCGTTGGTTAGGGGATGGTGATAAACGACATATGCCAGCGCCGTCGAAATCGAGCCCGCGCACACGTTGAACGCTACCTGCATCCCTCGTGGACGCTCAGGATACAAACACTGGGCCAGCATCGACGCCGCGCCCAGGATCATCGTCTCGGCGAAACTGAGTTCCAGCACGCCGATCAGAATGAACAGGAAATTTACCGATAGCGTCCCGGAGATTCCCGGCAGGCTTACCTTCAGCCGCGACGCCAATATCGCGATGCACAAGTAGCAAATGAACTCAGCGATGTTCTTGCTGCTCTGGTGAATGCCGCTATAGATCAGCGTGGCCAGTCCCGCCATTACCACTACTGCGATGTAGAACTTGGCAAAGCCCGACACTCCCCGCCACGAGCGCGATTGCGCGGGCAGACCTCGGTCGACGCTGGTGGCGCCAGTCATTTGCATAACAGCTGCGCATCCGCACGGAGATGTGGGACCCTCTATGAATAGCAGCTAACGTTTTTAGAAACAACGATTTGGATGACTTCTCAAAAACTTCGGTAACCCTGAAAGCGAGTACTTTAAGTTGGGAAAGGAACGAGACAAAATTGAAGAAACTTTACGAATGTGTAAGTTCAAGACCCAGAATGGTTTCTTGAACTTGAGCGGCTATCGCGCACGATTCTGGCTCAAACCGACTGCGATACATCCTCTTCCGTGACGTCCTCATCCGGAGCGGACACCGCACTCCCAGTGGACGATTTTCCCCGCCGCATGGCCACAATCCCGGTGCGCACCATCTCCAAAACGCCATACGGCCGCAACACTTCCAGCAGGCCGTCGATCTTATCTTCGGCGCCGGTAATTTCGATCGTCAGCGAGTCAGGCGCCACATCCACCACCCGCGCCCGGAACACGCTCGCCAGTTCCAGCACGTGCGAGCGCGCCTCATGCGTCGCCGCAACTTTGATCATCGCCAGGTCGCGCACGATCGCGGGCTGGTTGGTGATGTTCTCCACCAGCAGCACATTCACCAGCTTATAAAGATTCGCCTCGATGCGCCGCGCCTGGTCGTGATCCGCGTCGACGGTGATCGTCATGCGCGACACTTCCGGCTTCTCCGTCCGCCCCACCGTCAGCGAATCGATGTTGAACGCGCGCCGCCGAAACAGCGACGCCACCCGCGTCAGCACGCCCGGCTTATTTTCCACGTACACCACATAAGTGTTCAGCATATTTTCTCTACTCGTCGGCCGCGGTCTCGACAATCTTACTTGGCCGCCGGATCATCTCATGCAACGACGCCCCCGCCGCCACCATCGGGATACACCGTGTCCTCTTGTTCCACCTTAAAATTAATCAGCACCGGTCCATCATGCTCCCGCGCCGCCCGCACCGACGGCACCACCTGCGAGCGATCCTTCACCGTCATGCTGCGAATGCCGTACGCCTCGCCTAGTTTTTCGAAATCCGGATTCAGCAGCGGCGTCGCCGCATAGTTGCGCTCGTAGAAAAATTCCTGCCACTGCCGCACCATGCCGAGAAATCCGTTGTTGATGATGGCGATGTTCACCTTCAGCTTCTCCTGCACAATCGTCGCCAGCTCGCACAGCGTCATCTGAAATCCGCCATCGCCCACCACCACCCAGACTTCCGCCTCCGGCCGCGCCACCTTCGCGCCAATGCCCGCCGGCAGCGCGAATCCCATCGTCCCCAGCCCTCCCGACGTGATCAAGCTCCGCGCCTTCTCGTGCTTGTAATATTGCGCCTCCCACATCTGGTGCTGGCCCACGTCGGTGACGACAATCGTCTCCCCGTCGCGCGTCTCCCGCCAAAGATCGTTGATCACGTGCGCCGCATAAAGATGCCCGCTGTCCGGCAGGTTCTGAATGTCGCGCACCGCGGCATCGCCCTTCAGTTTGTCGATCGAGTCCAGCCACTCGCTGCGGTCAATCGATTCCACGTGCGGCAGCAACTCATGCAACACTTCGCGCAGGTCGCCCACCAGCGGCACGTCGACTTTGACGTTCTTGTTAATCTCCGCCGGATCGATCTCAATGTGAATCTTCTTCGCATTCGACGCGTATGTCTTCAAATTTCCCGTCACCCGGTCATCGAAGCGCATGCCGAACGCCAGCAGCAAATCCGCTTCCTGAATCGTGTGATTCACCCACGCCTCGCCGTGCATCCCCATCATCCCCAGGTTCAGCGGATGCGAAGCCGGAAACGCCCCGATCCCCAGCAGCGTCAGCGCCACCGGAATCCCCGCCCGCTCGGCAAATTCCCGCACCTCATTCATCGCCCCGGAAATGATGATGCCGTGCCCCGCCAGAATCACCGGACGCTTGGAGTTGCGAATCAAGTCCAGCGCCTGCTCATATTCTTTCTTATCTGGCGACAGATCCGGACGATATCCCGGCAACTGCGGCTTCGCCGCCTCCCAATCGAATTCGCACGTCGACTGCTGCGCATCCTTCGTGATGTCCACCAAAACCGGCCCCGGCCGTCCCGAACGAGCCACATAAAACGCTTCGCGGATCGTGCGCGCCACTTCGCTGGCATGCGTCACCAGATAATTGTGCTTGGTAATCGGCAGCGTCACGCCCGTGATGTCGGTCTCCTGAAACGCATCCGACCCGATCAGCTTGCTGCCCACCTGCCCCGTGATGCACACAATCGGCGACGAATCCAGCATGGCCGTCGCAATCCCCGTCACCATGTTGGTCGCGCCCGGCCCCGACGTCGCGACCGCGACTCCGACCCGTCCGCTCGCCCGCGCATAGCCATCCGCCATGTGGGTCGCACCCTGCTCGTGCCGCACCAGGATGTGATGGATCTTGCTCCCCTTCAGCGCGTCGTACGCCGGCAGAATCGCTCCCCCGGGATAGCCAAAAACCTGCTTCACACCCTCGCGCTCCAGGCACTCCCAAAGAATGCTCCCACCCGTCATGCTTCGCCGTGTCATAAATTTCTCATCTTTCCATTCTGACTTCTGCATTCTGACTTCTGCATTCTGCATTCTGACTTCTGACTTCTGCATTCTGACTTCGATCCGCCGTCGCTCCTAAAACACAAAACCCACCAAGCCAGCGTTTCTGGCGGGGCGGGATTCGGGAGCTTTCAAAATTTCAACTCGCTCAGCTCACTGGTTCCCTCCACACCGGACAGGATACGAAGACCCGTACCCCGCAAACCAAGACACGAATTCGGTGCAGATAACAGAGATTCATAGCCATGTCAGAACGCAGCGATGGTACCGAAGCCAGCCCCAACCCGCAAGCCCAAAGTAGGACAGAGGCGGCTGTCCCTATGTAAACAAGGTCAAAACCTTGAAGCCGAGGCGGCTGTCGCTACGTGAGCCGTGGTGGGAATCGCTATTATAGAGACTTCTGTGGCTTTGAGTTCCCAACCCGTAACACCTGGTTCCGCAAAGGTTGCCGCTGCCGGCGGCAAGGATGCTTCGTTGTATCAATTTTTTGCGCCTGGGGGAGTTTTGTCGCGGAGGCATCCGGCGTATGAATTCCGGCGCGGGCAGTTGCAGATGGCGCAGGCGGTGGAGCAGGCGCTGGCGGAGAAGCGGCACTTGATCGTGGAAGCGGGGACGGGGACCGGGAAGACGCTGGCTTATTTAATGCCGGTGATTCGGTCGGGGAAGCGGGTGATTATTTCCACGGGGACGAAAAATCTGCAGGAGCAACTTTTTTATAAGGATGTGCCGTTTCTGGAGCAGGCGCTGTATGGGGCAGGCGAAGAGCAGATTTCTCGCTCCGCTCGAAATGACAAAGAAACGCTTTCGGTTTGTTACATGAAGGGGCGGAACAATTATTTGTGCCGCAAGAAGCTTGTATGAGCTGACGGATCAGCCGGTGCTGAACGGGCTGGAAGAGATTGAGCAATACCGGGCAATTGCTGCGTGGGAGAAGACGACGAGCACGGGGGACCGGGCGGAGTTGGCGGAACTGCCCGAGGCGAGCCTGCTTTGGCACAAGCTGGATGCGCGGGCGGATGCGTGCATTGGGCAGAAGTGCAGCGAGTGGGAGCGGTGCTTCATCACGGAGATGCGGCGCAAGGCGATGGAGAGCGACATCATCATCGTGAACCATCATTTATTTTTTGCCGATCTCGCGATCAAGCTGCAGGCGGATGGCGCGCCGGATGCGGGCGTTTTGCCGGAAGCGGCGGCGGTGATTTTCGATGAGGCGCACGAACTGGAAGATGTGGCGGGAAATTATTTTGGCATTTCGGTGAGCAACCTGCGGATGGAAGAACTGGCGCGGGATGTGGAGAATTCGCTGCAGCATCATCGCATGATGTCGGCGTCGCTTGTCGGGGGCGGTGGGAAGTTTGCGGGAACGGTCGCAGTTTTTCTTTTCGCTCCTGCCGCCGGGCGATGGGCGGTTTGCGTTCGAAACGCGGCGGGAATTTCTGGAAGAGAACGGAGATGAGTTTGTGGCGCTGAACCAGGCGCTCACGCGGTTGGCGGGCGAACTGGACGGGCTGCCGCAGAAGCCGGAGGAAGTATTTAACTTTGTGCGGCGGGCGCAGGAGATTCAGGTGCAGCTGGGATTTGCGATGGAGTCGGAGGACCGCAACACGGTGTTTTGGATTGAGCGGCGGGGCGGGCGGTTTGGGGCGCGGGGTGGAGGGAGCAAAGGTGCTGAGGCTGGGCGAGGACGGCAAAATGTTTTTCTGCAGGCGACGCCGATTGATGTGGGTCCGATTCTGCGCGAGTGCTTGTGGTCAAAGCTGGAGTGCGCGGTGTTGACGTCGGCGACGCTGGCTGTGGGCGGAGGGTTCGAGTACATCCGGCAGCGGTTGGGGATGGAACATGCGCGGGAGACGGTGCTGCCGTCGCATTTCGATTATGAGAGTCAGGCGCTTTTGTATGTACCGCCGGATTTGCCCGATCCGCGTACGCCGCAATTTACGGTGAAGGCGGCGGAGCGCATTCGGAAACTCCTGGAGATCACGCGCGGGCGGGCGTTTGTGCTTTTTACCAGCTACGCGCAGATGAATGACATTTACCAGCGGCTGCTGGGGGAAGTGGAATTCCCGATGTTGCGTCAGGGAGACGCGCCGAAGACGGCACTGCTCGAGGAGTTTCGGCTGACGCCGAATGCGGTGCTGTTCGCGACGTCGTCGTTCTGGCAGGGCGTGGACGTGCAGGGGGAGCAGTTGAGTTGCGTGATCATTGACCGGTTGCCGTTTGCCGTGCCCAGCGATCCAGTGGTGGCGGCGCGAGTGAAGGCGATCGACGCGGAGGGCGGGAACGCGTTTTTTCAATATCAGGTGCCGGCGGCAGTGATCACGCTGAAGCAGGGCTTCGGGCGCCTGATCCGGTCGCTGCACGATCGCGGACTTCTCGTTTTGCTGGATAATCGCATTCTGAAAAAGCAGTATGGGCGCGTGTTTGTGGAGAGCCTGCCGAACTATAAGAAGACTACCGAGATGCGGGTGGTGGAAGGGTTTTTTGGGGTGGGGGAGTGAGCGGCGCGATTCTTGTAGATGCGATTAGCGTCGCTTCCCAGATGCGCGCCTGACGATTGATGTATTCATCTGTTTAATCGATACCGTCTTATTGCGTTTGCTTCGAAACATTGCTTTCCGTTCCTTTAACGATCCCCTCGCCGCGATGATCGTGAATTGATCGTTTTGTCTTTCGACAAATTCGATGCGATCACCTGGGCGAACGCCGAGCGCGGAACGAACTTTGATTGGAATGGTGATCCTTCCGTCTGAGGTTAGCTTCGGCATCTATCCTCTGGGACCTAATTTACTGGAGTCCGCGCGAGGTCCCTCGCCCCGCTGGTAAAAACGCGGGGCTTCGGGATGACATCAGTTTGAAGGTATGCCTGTTATTTTTGTTCCTGGGTTGTCGCCGACCCCGATAGCACACCCACCGCGATTCCTGAGGGCTCGGTTTTGGTGTGGTAGACGCGCTCTGGGTGGCTTTTACGAAGTCGGCGGGCTTGGCGTCGGGGATGTTGACGAAGGTTTGCGGATTGCGGTCGGTGAGCGGGAACCAGGAACTTTGCAGTTGCACCATGATGCGATGGCCGCGGCGGAAGGTGTGGTTGACGTCCTGCATGGCGAAGTTGAGTTCTTCGACTTTGTTGGGAGTGAACGGCTCGGGCTTTTCGAAACTGTGACGGAATTTTCCGCGGAAGGGTTCGCCGCGAACCAGTTGCTGATAGCCGCCCATGGCGAAGGCTGGGGGTGGAACGTCTTTTCGGGGCTTGTCGCGGTCTTCGGGGCGAGCGTCCTGATTGCTGTCGGGATAATCCGGCGGATAGACGTCGATCAACTTGACGTCCCAGTCTGAATCGGTTCCGGTGGTGGAAACGAAGAGGCGCGGAGAGATGGGGCCGGCGATGGTGACGTCTTCCTGCAAGGACCGGCGTCTGGTAGACGGCGACGTCGGTGCGGCTGTCGGCGAAGCGCTGGTCGGAGAGCATGTATTCCTGGGGTACATTGAGCGCGGCGTAGTTCACGAAGGGCACGGGCTTGGCGGGATCGCTGACGTATTCGTCGAAGGATTGAGCGTCCGCTGCGGGTGGGTCGAAGGAAAGTTCGCCGTTGGCATGAAAGAACAAAGTTTTGGACTCGGCGTTCTTGGGCGGCCACGCGGAGTACTGGCGCCACACGTTTGTGCCGGTTTCGAAGACATAGGCTTTGGGAAGCTTGGGGTCGCCGGCGCCTTTCAGGTAGTGCTCAAAAAATGGGAACAGAATATTTTTGCGATAGTACTCGCCGGTGTTGGAGGCGAACTCAACGCGACCCAGGTGCGCGCCGTCGTAGCGGGCCCATCCGCCGTGAACCCAGGGGCCGATGACGAGCGCGTTGAAAATTCCAGGATTATTTTTGTCGATGGCATGGAATGTTGAGAAGGGGCCTTGCAGGTCTTCTGCGTCGAACCATCCGCCAACGGTGAGGACGGCGCAATGAATGTTTTTCATATGCGGAGCCAGATTGCGGGCCTTCCAGTAGTCGTCGTAGGTATCGTGCTTCACCTGGTCGTCCCAGAGGGCGCTCTGGCCCTCGAGATATTTTCTTAAATTCGAGAGCGGACCGGCCTGCAGGTAAAACTCGATAGGCATCGGTGGTTCCCCAGTCAAAGGAGCCACGTTCCTTGGGCGGGAGTTGCGGATTCTCCTGCGGCTTGAACTGAACATAGAAGCCGAAGTTGGCGGCGAGCATGAAGGCGCCGCCGTGATAAGCGTCGTCGCCCATAAAAAGATCGGTCATGGGCGCCTGAGGCGAAGCGGCTTTCAGCGCGGGATGGGAATCGATGATGCTGGCCGAGGTGAAGAAGCCGGGATAGGAAATCCCCCAGATGCCGGCGTTGCCGTTGTTGTTGGGAACGTTTTTGAGCAGCCAGTCGATGGTGTCGTAAAGGTCGGTGCTGTCGTCAACGTCTTGTTTGGATTTCTTGTTGTCGATGTGGGGACGCATCTCGACGAACTGGCCCTCCGACATGTAGCGGCCGCGGACATCCTGAAAGACGAAGATGTATCCCGCCTTGTCGAAGTCGGGCGAGGGACCGAGTTGCGTGCGGTAGAGGTCGACGCCATAAGGGGCGACGCTGTAGGGAGTGCGGTCGATCAGGAACGGGTAGGCGTGCGACGTGTCTTTGGGGACGTAGACGGCGGTGAAGAGGTGGATACCGTCGCGCATGGGGATGCGGTATTCATATTTCGTGTAGTGTTCTTTGGCGTCGAACTCGGGAGGTGTGTCGGGACGGGTTTGCGCGAAGAGAGGTGCGATCGCGAGAAGAGTAAATAGAATTACCGATTTTCGAGGCAGCATGCGTGCTCCTGGGGTTTTGAGGGCGAATAGGGAAGCTACAGTTTTGCGGGGAATCGAGTCAAGGGGAGCGGTGTTCTTCGTAGGCTGCTTTCGCCCTGGAGCGGGCTTAGGCGAGTCTCGCCCAACAAACACGAGGTCCCCTCCACTCTGCCGTCGCTGGCGCTCCGGCTCCGGTCGGGATGACACTTGTCGATTGTCGTCAGCGCTTGGTGTGGCGGGCTGGGGCGTTACAATATAGGTTTGGCCGGAGGGCGCGGGCAGGGCTGTATTCGCGCCGGAATGATTGAGGGAACATGTTCGAAGTCACAGTGGAAGATACGTTTGCGGCGGGGCATTACCTGCGGAATTACAAGGGCAAGTGCGAGAATCCGCACGGGCATAACTATAAGATCCGGGTGACGCTGGCGGGCGCGGAACTGGATAAGGCGGGGCTGCTGCTCGATTTCAAGGACCTGCGCGAAGTGATGAAGCACGTCATCGAGCGGCTGGATCACCAGATGATCAACGAGATCGAGCCGTTCACCGTGATCAATCCGTCGGCGGAGAATCTGGCAAAGTATTTTTACGACCAGTCGAATACGAGGCTGAAGAGCGTGACTAGCGGGCGGGTGCGGGTGAAGGATGTGACTGTGTTCGAGACGGACACGACTACGGCGAAATACTCCGAATAGTTGGTGGCGGCGAAATGCGGGCGGGGCGCCCGCACCGCACACACAGAGCACATGCAGATTACGGAAATTTATAAATCGCTGCAGGGGGAGTCGACTTATGCGGGGCTGCCGTGTGTGTTCGTGCGGCTGACCGGGTGCAATCTGCGATGTTCGTGGTGCGACAGCGAATATACATTTCAGGGCGGGCGCAAGATGGCCATGGAAGAGGTGCTGGACGAGGTTTCGCGGCTCAGTCCCGGCGGCGGGTTGGTTGAGATCACCGGCGGTGAGCCCATGCTGCAGGAGCGAGAAGTTGTGCCGCTCATGCAGCGTCTTGCTGGATGACGGATATAAAGTTCTGCTGGAGACCAGCGGGGAGCGGCTGCTGGAGCGGGTTCCGGCTGGGGTGGTCAAGATCGTGGACGTGAAGTGTCCGGACTCGGGCGAGGGCGAAACGTTTCGCATGGAAAATCTGGAGGCGCTCGCGGCGCACGATGAAATCAAGTTTGTGTTGAGCAGCCGAGCGGACTACGAATTCGCGCGGGAGTTTACGCTGCGGCATAAGCTGGCGGAGCGCGTGAATGCGGTGTTGTTTTCTCCGGCGTTTCGCAAAGATGCGACCGGTGCGCGCGACAGTTCGCATTGCCTGCTCGATCCGCAGGAGTTGGCGGAGTGGATGATCGCCGACAATGTGCCGGCCCGGCTGGGGCTGCAGCTGCATAAGTTTATTTGGGATCCGGCGGTGAAGGGAGTCTGAGACATTGAGCGATTGATGATTGTCGATTGAAAACCTTGAGCGATCGCAGATTTATGATTTCAGATATTCAGATATTTCAGATTGCAGATTTTACGGCCAAGGCCGATTTGGGTTTCAAATCAGCAATCAAAAATCATCGTTCAAAAAATCCTCAATCTGAAATTGTGAACTATTCCTATGCCGAACTCGAAACAAGGCCGCGCGGTGATTCTTCTCAGCGGAGGGATGGATTCTTGCGTGTGCGCGGCTTTGGCGGCGCGCGATTATGATGCGGCTGCGGTGCACGTCAGTTACGGCCAGCGAACGGAGGAGCGGGAGCGGCAGTCGTTTCTGGCTATCTGTGAGCGGTTGGGGATTCGTGACCGCTTGGTGGTGCGAAATGAGGCGCTGCGGGCGATTGGCGGATCGGCGCTGACCGACGATGCTATTGCGGTCCCCACTGCTTCAGCGGCGGGTAATGGAGTTCCGGTCACTTATGTGCCTTTTCGGAATGCGCATTTTCTGGCGGTGGCGGTGAGTTGGGCGGAGGTGCTGGGCGCGAAAAAGGTTTATATTGGCGCGGTCGAGCCGGATAGTTCGGGGTATCCGGATTGCCGTCCGGCGTATTACAAGGCGTTTAATGAAGTGGTGAAGATGGGCACGAAGGAGGGCGACATAGACATTGTGACGCCACTCATCGCGATGAGAAAGAATGAGATTGTGAAGCTCGGCCTTGAACTGAATGCGCCCTTCGATTTAACTTGGTCGTGCTACAGCCGGGAAGACCGAGCCTGCGGAGTCTGCGATAGCTGCGGTTTGCGACTGCGGGCTTTCGAGGCGGCGGGAGTGCAGGATCCGATAGCTTATGCGGTGCGGTAGAGATCGGACGGTAGTGGAGCTTGAGTTTATGAGTTGTCTATCCGCTTTGAGGTCGGCGAGCAAAAAATCGAGTATGCCGGGAGGCAACATGAAAAAGCATTTCGCAATTCTTTTATTCGCAGTACTGGCGCTGGGACTGTGCGTGCCTCAAGTCGTTGCCCAGGCATCGGGAACGGTAAAGGGAGTATGCAAAGACGCGCAGGGCAACCCCATAGTCGACGGAATGGTGGTATGGACCAATACGGATAATGGCCAGAAATACGCCATCAAGACCAACAAGAAGGGCGAATATTTTTCGCTGGGACTGTCGCCGGGCAAGTACAACGTCACGTTGTACAAGAACGCGGACGATATGAAGGCGGGTAAAGAAATATTCCACCAGAACGGGTTCCCGGTGCAACTGGATGAGAACACCCTGGACTTCGATTTGAAGAAGGAACAGGACAATGCCGCGAAGGGGCAGGGGCTTGACTCCGGAGCAGCAGAAAGCAGATGCAGGAGCAGCAAGCCAAGGCGGCCAAGGAAACGATGACCGTCAAGACGCTGAATGAGAAGTTGAACGCGGCCAAGACGGCAGCGGACGCTGGCGACTTCGATACTGCAATCGCGTCGCTTGACGGAAGCGACGCAAGTGGATGCTACCCGCGACCTGCTGTGGTTCAAACTGGCAGATTATTACCGGCTGTCGGCGACCAAGCAGACGGATCCGGCAGAAAAACAAAAACGGCTGGCTTCGGCGGTCGAGGACTATCAGAAAGCGATCGATATCAAGAAGGGAGTCCAGAACGACAAGGACCCGAACGCGACGAAGAACCTGGCGGCGTATTACAACAATCTGGCTGAAGCTTATGCGAAGTCGAATAAGGTGGACGACGCGGTGAAGACGTACGCTCTGGCGGCGCAGGCCGATCCGGCCAATGCGGCGCAGTACTACTTCAACACGGGGGCGGTGCTAACGAATGCGGGGAAGGTGGATGATGCGCTGGCGGCGTTCGACAAAGTGATTGCCGCCGATCCTGACCCGCGCCGATGCTTATTATTGGAAGGGCGTGAACATGATCGGCAAGGCGACGCTGCAGGGGGACAAGATGGTGGCGCCTCCGGGAACGGCCGAGGCCTTCAAGAAGTATCTGGAACTTGCAACCGACGGGCACATATGCGGACGCGGCGAAGCAGATGCTAACCAGCATCGGATCGTCGGTAGAAACGAAGTACGGCAAGAAGAAGCCGACGAAGTAATTCCTTTCGATACAGTTAGTTGCGAGAGAGGGCGGTTCCTGCGGGAATCCGCCCTTTTACTTTTGGAGCTTGAGTTACGAAGGACTATGCCTTGCTTGTCCTACGCATTTCGCGCGCCGCACGATACAGTTAACTCACTGAGTTTTCTTCCCAATCTGTGGTGCGTGCGATTCCTGAGGGCGTGAGGGAGAATGGCAGCACCAACCATTGCACCGATTTCCGTTGTATTAGAAGGCGTCTCGGGGAGCGGGAGAGTAGCGACTCCGGCGCTGCTGGGGGCGATGCTGCGGGCTGTCGGACAAGATCAGCGACCTGGTTTTTTCGCCGGGGCGTCCGCCGCAGGTGCAGGTTTATGGGCAGATGATTCCGGTGCAAGTGCCGGGGCTCACGTTTCTGACTGCGGACGACACGCGACACATTGCCGCCGACCTGATTGGCGACAACAAGCAGGCAATCACGACGCTGCGCGAGCATGGGGCCTGCGACATTTCTTTTGGGCTGCCGGGACTGGCGCGCTTCCGGGCAAACATTTTCATTCAGCGAGGCAGTTGTGCTGTGGTGATGCGCGTGATCCCGACTACGATTCCGGATTTCGCGACGCTGCGCATGCCGCCGCAGTTGGCCGATGTAACCAAGCTGCAAGGATGGAATTGTGCTGGTGACCGGTCCGGCAGGGTCGGGCAAGTCGTCAACGCTGGCGGTGCTGCTGGACGCCATTAACCGCGAGAAGTACTACCACATCATCACCATCGAAGATCCCATCGAGTTTCTGCACAACCACAAGTGTTCGACGATTCATCAGCGGGAGTTGCATTGCGATACGCCGAGTTTTGCGCACGCGCTGCGCTCGGCGATGCGGCAGGCGCCGCGAGGTGATTCTGGTGGGCGAGATGCGCGACCGCGAGACGATTGAGATCGTGCTGGAGGCGGCGGAGACCGGGCACCTGGTGTTCTCCAGCCTGAACACGATGGACGCTGCGAAGACCGTGGAGCGGGTGATCGGATCGTTTTCGCAGGTGGAACAGCAATCGGTGCGGGAACGCTTTGCCAAGTCATTCCGCTACATCATTTGCCAACGGCTCATGTCGAAGGCAGACCGCAACGGGCGAGTGGCGGCTTTCGAAATCCTGAAGACGAATGCGCGCACGCGCGAGTTCATTGAAAAGGGCGAGCGCGAGAATAAAAGCCTAATCGAGGCGATGAAGGCGGGCGCTTCCGAAGGGATGCAGCACTTCGATGGGGAGATCGCGCAACTGGTGCAGGACCGACTGATCGACCTGGAGACTGGGCTGTCTTATGCGAGCAATCCGGCCGCGCTGGGGCAGGAATTGGCGCGGTAATTCGGTTGCCAGCTTCATGGATCAACCTGGGTTTTCCACTTCGTAAGCATGCTCTTTCCCGTGTCGTATCATGGCAGTCATGTCCGGCACGCCCGTTAATTCCAACGTATTGAGTTTTGAGGATGCTCGGCGCGTGGTCGAGCATCAGGCTGCGTTGATCCGAGCCAGCGGGAATTCGGCGACGGAGTCGGTGGAGTTGCTCGCGGCGGCAGGGCGCGTTTTGGCGGAGCCGGTGGTGGCGGATCGCGATCTTCCGCCGTTTCCGCGATCGACGCGGGACGGTTATGCGGTGCGGTCTGCGGATTTGTCCCAACTGCCTGCGACGCTCGATGTGATTGGAGAAATACGGGCGGGAGAGACGCTCGGAAAAATTCCCAGCAACATCGGCACCGGACAAGCCGCGTCGATTATGACGGGCGCGCCGGTCCCCGCCGGAGCGGACGCGGTGGTGATGGTGGAGTACAGCTCGGCGCATGGAAAACAAGTCGAGATTACGCGGGGCGTAACGGCAGGAGAAAATATTGTCGCGCGCGGGGCCGAGGCTGGTGAAGGAGCGATGCTGTTCGATCGTGGCACGCGGTTGAATGCCGCGGCGGTCGCGCTCGCGGCGTCGGTGGGCAAAAGCGCGTTGAAAGTTTACAAGCGACCGCGGGTTGCGGTGCTGACCACAGGCGATGAGATCGTGGATGTGGGCGCGACTCCCGGGCCAACGCAGATCCGCAACTCCAATAGCTATTCACTGGCGGCGCAGATCGAAAAGGCCGGCGGCGAGGCGGTGTTGCTGCCTATTGCGCCGGATGAACTGCGGGGGCTGCGCCGACTCATTGAAGAAGGGTTGAAGGCGGACCTGCTGCTTATGACGGGTGGGGTTTCCATGGGACGCTACGATCTGGTGGAGCAGGCGCTGGCGGAACTGGGGGCGGAGTTCTTTTTCACGGGAGCGAAAATTCAGCCGGGGAAGCCAGTTGTGTTTGGCAAGTGCGGCGGTGCCGGCGGCGGTGTGTATTTCTTTGGGCTGCCGGGCAACCCAGTGTCCACAATGGTAACTTTCGAATTATTTGCGCGGCCCTTGCTGGAAGCGTTGGCAGGAGAGTTGCCGCGGCCATTGCAATTTCTGCACGCGCGGTTGAAGAGGGAAATTCGCGTAAAGACGGGGCTCAAGCGATTTCTGCCCGCGATGCTGACTGGCGAATTCGAAAATTCCGAAGTCGAGCTAGTCGCCTGGCAAGGGTCGGGAGATATTGCGGCGACGGCGCGGGCCAATTGCTATCTTGTCATTCCGGCGGATCGCGAGCGGATTTCCGCGGGGGAATGGGTTGCGGTTATGACGAGCGATTGTTGATTTCTGTTTTTTGATTGCCGATTGAAGATCAAAAACATGGAGGCGAGATTTTTCAATCAACAATCAAAAATCATCAATCAACAATTTCCCTGCAAGAGGGGTGAGCCCAGGTGGAGCCGTTGGACGCCGGCCTCTGCATGTAAGATAGAGCTACTGCATGGCGATGAAACTTTCCCACTACGACGGCACGGGGCGCGCGCGAATGGTGGATGTGTCGGGCAAAACTGCGACGCGGCGTGAGGCTGAGGCCAGCGCATTCGTCGCGATGAAGCCCGAAGTGCTGGCGGCATTACCCAATAATCCGAAAGGCGATCCGCTGGAAGTGGCGCGCATCGCGGGAATCATGGCGGCTAAACGCACGGCAGAGTTGATTCCTATGTGCCATCCGATTCCGTTGGCGGTCGTTGATGTCGACCTGCGGCTGTGCGAAAATGGCGTCGCTATCACCTCGAAAGCAGCCACCACCGCCGAGACCGGGGTGGAAATGGAAGCGATGGTTGCGGCCAGCGTGGCGGCGCTTACGGTCTACGATATGTGCAAGGGCGCGGACAAGAGCATTGAAATTCGCGAGATTGTGCTGCAAAGCAAGACCGGGGGAAAGAGCGGGGAGTACCGGCGGGCGAAATAACTCCTGGGAAGTAATCGATTTTAGACATGGCGAATAACGTCAAACTGCTGGTGGTGGATGACAATCCGATGGTGCTGGCGATGTTGCAGCATGCGCTAGATCCGTTGGCGGTGGTGACGACGGCGACGGATGCAGCGGATGCGTTGTTGAAAGCAGTGGACGACGTTCCGGATTTGCTGGTATGCGATTACAAAATGCCGGGCATGGATGGACGGCAGTTGGTGGAGAAGTTGAGGAGCCGTCCGGCGACGGCAAATTTTTCTACGGTGTTGATGGCGAGCAAGGCGGACATTGCGGAGCGGCTCTCGCCGCAGGATGCGGCTGACGATTATCTGGAGAAGCCGTTTTTCCTGAAGGACGCGACGCGGCGCATCAAGCGCACCATCGACCGCATCGCGCTGGAGAAAATGTCGAAGACCGCGCCCAAGGACGGGGTGGTGACCGGCAGCCTGTCGCAGATGAACGTGATCGATCTGATGCAGTCGCTGGAAATGGGGCGGAAAAGCTGCCAGCTTTCACTGAGCAATGAGGGCGACAAGTGCGAAGTGTTTTTTGCGGAAGGCCAGGTGAAACACGCGACCTACGGCAAGCTGGTGGGCGACGAGGCGGTGTTCAAAGTGCTGCGTTGGACGGGCGGAAATTTCCAGCTCGACTTTGAAGGCAAGACCGATAAAGAGACCACGCAGTTAAACACGCAGGGGCTGTTGATGGAAGGGCTTCGATTGTTGGACGAGTCGGCCAGAGATGGCGGAGCGGAAACTGAGCCCGCCGCGGCAGCGGCGTCGTCTTCCCCGGTGAGCGCTGTGAGCCCGCCAGCGAGCGCGGGTCGAGGCCGGAGGGAAGAAGAGGAAGATGTCCTCCTCGACGGCTGATGGGGCAGCGGTGACGGCCGCAGTGGTGACGGTCAGCGATTCCTGCGCTCGCGGGGAACGCGAAGACCGGTCGGGGCCGGCAGTTGTCGAACGGCTGGAGAAACTGCACTTTTCGGTCGCGGTGCGTGAAGTTGTTCCGGATGAGTCCATTTCAATTCAAAATTTACTGATTCGATTGGCGCGCGAGGTTAGGCTCGTGGTGACAACCGGCGGAACCGGCATTGCTGCGCGCGATGTTACACCGGAAGCGACAATCGCCGTGTGCGACCGGTTGCTCGACGGTGTTGCGGAACGGATGCGGAGTGAGGGCACGAAGAAGACTCCGTTTGCGGCGCTGAGCCGGGGAGTTTGTGGAGTGCGGGGAAGCGCGCTGATTTTGAATTTGCCGGGAAGCCCGGCGGGAGCGGTGGAATCCCTGGAGGCCGTGGCGGGGTTGATTCCGCATGCGCTGGATCTGCTGGATGGGAAGACAGCGCACTAGCAGGCTGCTAGAGAAGTCCCGTTATCAACATCAGCTTTTCTATTTTTTTATAAACGCGCGTAATGGCGGTGCGCAGTGACGCAGAGTCAAAATCCCCACCCTCTCGCAAACTGCGCGAGAAGGGTGGGGCAACCTATCGAATACTCGACCCTTTCGAATACTCCCTTTCGAACGCAGGCTCTCGACTACAGGCTTTCGATACTGGATTGGAAACGCTAGGCCAGGACCTTCAATACTGCAGCGGTAATGTCGTCGTGGGGTGGAGTGCCTTTGGAGAAATAAAAGAGGCCGTCGAAGATGTGTTCAAGGGATTCGGTTGCGGACTTGGACTGGCATTCGGCCCATAATTCGCCCATGCGGGTGGAACTGAACTCGATTCCCTCTGGATTCAGAGATTCGTGGAGGCCGTCGGTGGCAAACAGAACAGCGTCACCGGGGGAGAGTTGGACGACGTGTTGGTCGTAGGATGCTGAAGAAAGAAGGCCGGAAGGCATCCCGCCTTCTCCCAGCGGCTGACATTGTTCCGAAGAGACGTGAAGAGGAAATGGAAGTCCGGCATTGGAAAAAGCCAGAGTGCGGGTGGAAGGGTCGAATACGGCGTACAAAGTAGAGCAAAAACGGTCAGGGAGAGGACGCTGCAGCAAGCGCTGGTTCAAGAGGGACAGAACGGCGCCGGTGTTCATGCCCGCCTTGTGTATGCCGCGAAGGATTCCCATAACCAGGGCTCCGTACATGGTCGCGGGCAATCCTTTACCGACGACATCGCCGAGATAAAGGCCGATGAGGCCTTGGGGAAGCGGGAAGAAATCGACGAAGTCACCGCCTACCTCGAAAAAGGGCGTGAAGCGGAAGGCGATCTCGACGGAAGGATGTCGAAGGGCGTCAGTGGGAATGAGCGAGGTTTGGATGAGTCGCGCCTCGCGGATATAGTCATCACAAAGGCGAGCGTAGGAAACGTCTTTCGAGTCTGGCGCAGAATCTGTAACGGGGAGGAGCGCAGGGAAGTTCAAGGCGAGATTGTCCTCTTGGCTTAGATCGGCAAAAGAGGATTGGACTTGAGCGGGTCTGGACAGCCGCCGATTGGAAGATTCTGATGGGAAAATTCTCAGGGAGCAGAGGTTGAACGGAAGTGGCGAGAGAGAAATGGTGATCCCGCGACTTCAAAAATCCCCACCCTCCCGCGAAATGCGCGAGAAGGGTGGGGCAGCCTGAGATTTACTGGGCTGGGGTTGGGGTTTGCGCCGGAGTCTCGGCGGTTACTTCGGGAGCGGCGATGGGACTGATCTTCACTGTAGCCAGGATTTTTTCCAGGCGGTCGAAGACTTTGTCGCGATCGACGTGCTTTGTTACGCCGTCCTCAGAGGCCACGGTGGTAACGTTCAAGGCGAACTCGTAGCAGGCTCCATTCTGGAATACATGGAAGTACTTCGAGTCGCTCTGGCGAGTGCCTTCGCCGGTGACGGCCTCGGTGGCGCGCAGTTCCAGGTCGCCCAGCACTAGTTTCGAGGCGGGTGCGGACTGGGCATCCGTGGCAGTTGCGGTGGAGGAAACTGGCGTCACTGCGGTCGCGGCGTCAGTGGTTGAGGCTTGCGGCGTGGCTTTGGGCTGAGGCACGGCGAACTCGGTGCATTGATCGGCGGTGAGAGATTTGTGGATGCTGACATTGAAAAATGCGGAGGAGAAGTCGGTGTTGGCGAAGCCGGTCTCGGGCAACTCGACGGCGGCGAGTGCAACTCCGCCGGGCTGAACGAAATTCATGGCGATGGGGTTCGAGGCCAGTACTTCAGTCGCGGCATCGCCGGTCTCGATGGCATAGCGGCGCGGATATTCGAAGGTTACGCCGTAGGTCTTGTCGGTGTAATTTACGGTTGCGGGTTTTTTGTGGACGATTTTCTTTGGAGCAGGCTTGGCCGCGGCCTCGACTGCAGGCGCGGGCATTGGCGTGCTCGCGGTTACCGGTTGCGGAGCGGGAATTTGATTGTTAGAACTTACTGGCTTCGGTTTGTCGCTGGAGCAGCCGACGGTTACGGAGCAGACGATCAGCACGGCGGCGAAAATTAGCGTGCTTGTGTTCTTGCCCCAGGTCATGGAACTGGTTTTTGCGATGCTGCGGAATGCGTTGATGCGGGTCATGGTTGGTCACCTCGTGCCGGCGAGCGGCATCCTGTTGAATGCACGGAGGGAGCCAAGGAATACGGTATTGATTTCGCAGGGGTTAGAGTGAGGGGCTTTCAAACGGGCCGTGGGCTTCGAGACACGGTGTGGGACGGGGAACACGCATAAAGCTTCTAACCGCAGAGTCCGCTGAGAAAGGCCGCAGAGAACGCTGAGCAGGGAGAACCGAAATGATTGGAGATGTTCAGGGTCTAGTTCTTAAGTGCGTGTTGGCATTGGCAGTTTGCGTTTGGCCGGGTCTTAGCTGGGCACACGCTGCGGGGCTCGCACCCGAGAAGGTCATAATCGATACCGATATTGGCGACGACGTGGACGATGCGTTTGCGTTGGCGCTGGCAGTGCGAAGTCCGGAGCTGCAGATACTCGGCGTGATGACTACGTTCGGCGACACAGAAACGCGGGCGAAGATTACAGATAGGTTTCTGGCAGAGGTGGGGCGCACCGAGATTCCGGTGCTCGCGGGTAAGGCGACGCCGCCCAAGATGCCGATGTCGCAGCGGCACTATGCGGAGAGCCATTTTGCAAAGGCGTCGCATGCGGACGCGGTAGAGTTTTTGCTGGGGCAAATTCGAAAGTATCCCGGAGAGATCACGCTGATCGCGATTGGGCCGCTGATGAATGTGGGGGCGGCGATCGATAGAGATGCGGCGACGTTTCGAAAATTGAAGCGAGTGGTGCTGATGGGCGGGTCGATCCGCCGCGGTTATGGCGACTTGGGCTATACCGCTGCAGTTCCGGCGATGCCGGAATGGAATATTTTGAACGATGTGGCTTCGGCGCAGAAGCTGTTTGCGGCGGGTGTTCCGCTTTTCGTGATGCCGCTTGATTCCACGCAGTTGAAACTGGACGAGGTGAAGCGCGCGTTCCTGTTCAGCCAGGGGACGGCGGTGACAGATCAGTTGGCGATCCTGTATCACTTGTGGGGGCAGGAGACGCCCACGTTATTCGATCCGATGACCGTGGTGTTTGTGCTGCGTCCGGATTTGTGTCCTGTGCAGGGCTTGCATATTCGTGTGGATGAGAAAGGATTCACGCGCGAAGAGCCGGGGGCGGCGAACGCGCAGGTTTGTTTGGACTCGAATGCGGAGGAGTTTTTCAAGTTTTATTTGAAGAGAGTGGCGGGGGCCCGGGAAAAGCAGTGACGTCAGAATCCCCACCCTCGCGCATGGAGCGCGAGAAGGGTGGGGCACCCTGAATATCAGGAGATAGGCATGGGTCGGATTGCGGTGTGGGTGGCGGTGGTGCTTGTGACGGCTGCGGGGTTGTTCGCGCAGACGAAGCAGGATGTGGATCTGATCGTCAGCGGCGGCATGGTGGTGACCATGGATGGAGCGCGCACGATTCTGCACGAGGGCAGCGTCGCGATCAAGGGCGATGCGATTGCGGCGGTGGGACCGCGAGCCGAGGTCGAAGGCCGATATCACGGGGCGAAGATTATCGATGGTCGCGGGATGCTCGTGCTTCCGGGATTCATCAACGGGCACGTGCACGTGCCCATGACGCTATTCCGCGGATTGCACGACGATGTGACGCTCCACGATTGGCTGTACAAGTATATTTTCCCGGCCGAAGCGAAGAATGTGAATGAGGAGTTCGTGCGCTGGGGAACGCGGCTGGCGGCAGCGGAGCAGATTCGATCGGGTGTGACGACGTTTGCCGACATGTATTACTTCGAGGACGCGGTGGCCGAGGAGACCAAAGCCGCGGGGATGCGCGGGTTGCTGGGGGAGACCTTCATCGACTTTCCGGCACCGGATAATAAAACGAATGCGGCCATGTTGGCGTACACGGAAAAGTTTCTGCAGAAATGGCAGGGCGATCCGCTGATTCATGCTGCGCCTGCCCCGCATTCGATCTACACCTGCTCGAAGAAGACTCTTCAGGACGCGGCAGCGCTGGCGAAGAAATATCATGCGCCGCTGTTGATGCACGTGGCCGAGATGAAGAAAGAGTGGGAAGACAGCGAGAAGCAGAACGGAATGTCTCCGGTGCAATATCTGGAAAAGATTGGGGTGCTGGGGCCTGATCTGGTGGCGGCGCATTGCATTTTTGTGGATGAGGCGGACCGGAAGTTGCTGGCGGAGCGGCAGGTGGGATGCGTGCATAATCCGTCGAGCAATATGATGCTTGCGAGCGGCGTGGCCCCGGTGCCGGAGATGCGCGCGGCGGGAGTGGCCGTGGGACTGGGCACGGATGGCCCGGCGGGAAGCAATAACGATCTCGACTTGATGGAAGAGATCGATCTGGCGGCGAAACTGGCGAAGATTTCGAAGATGGACCCACTGGCCCTAAACGCGAAAGCGGTAGTCGAGATGGCGACGATTGACGGAGCGCGGGCGCTGCACATGGAGAAGGAGATTGGATCGCTGGAAGCGGGGAAAAAGGCGGATGTGATTCTGATTGGGTTGGACGAACCGAACGCGGTGCCGATGTACGACGTTTATGCGCAGATCGCTTATTCGCTGAAAGGCGAGCGATGTGCAGACTGTGATTATTGGCGGACGCGTTGTGATGCTTGACCACAAACTGTTGACCATTGACGAGCCCCGGGTGCTGGAAAAGGCGCGGGAGTATGGGAAGTCGGTTAAGGAGTCGCTGGGGATGGAGTAGGGAAATATGGGGGAGAATCTGCTTCGGGTGTTCTGTTGTAAATTCGCGCCAAAAGCTTTGTTCGCCTTAGTTCTTGTGCAAGCCTCAGCCGCACAGAAGGTTGCGATCACGTTCGATGATCTGCCGCTGAACGGGGATCTGCCGCCGGGTGTGACGCGGGCGCAGATAACCCGCGACACTCTGGCCGTGTTGCAGAAACGGCATGTGCCTGCCGCGTACGGGTTCGTCAATGGGAGGAAACTGGAAGGCAATGCCGATGCCGCGGAGGCGTTGAAGTTGTGGGCGGCTGCGGAGCCGGTGGGGAATCATACATATTCGCACATGGATTTGAATGCGAATCCGGCGGAGGCGTTTGAGCGCGAGATTGACGAGGACGAGCCGGTGCTGGAGTTGGTTGCGCAGAAGGATGCAGAACTGGCATTGGTTGCGTTACCCCTTTTTGCGCGAGGGAGACACAGTCGAGAAGCGGCGCGCCGTGCGAGCTTATCTGCAGGCGCACCAATATCGAGTAGCGCAAGTGACGCTCGATTGGGAAGACTACGCGTGGAACAGTGCGTACGCTCACTGCGTGGGAAAGAACGATCCAAAGTCGATTGCGTGGCTGCGGTCGAGTTATCTGGAAACGGCGTCCGCTTATTTGGACATGGGCCGTCAAATGGCGACACTTGTGTACGGGCACGACATCAATCATGTGCTGCTGCTGCATCTGGGGGCGTTCAGCAGCACAATTTTGCCGGATATGCTTGACCTGCTGCAGAAAAAGGGATTCACACTTGTGACGCTGGAGGAGGCGGAGAGCGATCCGGCGTACGAGACAGATCCGGATGCGGGATCGAAGTACGGAGGCACGCTGCTGGAACAGTGGATGGACGTGAAGCACATCAAGTATCCGGCGGTGGCGGAGAAGCCGTTGAAAGAGTTACGCGAGATTTGTAAGTGAGTAGCGCGAGGCTGATGTTCATTGCCTGACTTCGAAGTCAAAACACCACCCTTCGCCTGCGCTCAGGGCAGGCTCCTCTCGCTCAGAACGCGAGAAGGGTGTGGCACCCGCCTCTGCAAAGGTCCGAGGCTTGAGTCCCTTATAATCAAAAGATTCCTTATGGCTGCCATTCTGGAGCGGATTGTTGCGGCTACGCGGGCGCGAGTGTCTGGGGCCAAGCGCGCAGCGGACTTGCGTGACCTGGAGCAACGGGCGGAGCGGCACGCGCCGCGCGGGTTTCGGCGGGCGCTGGAATCGAAGAGCCGCGATGGAGTGGCGGTGATTGCGGAGTTGAAGAAGGCGTCGCCATCGAAAGGACTGATCCGCGCTGGAGTTCGATCCCGCCGAATTGGCGCGGGAATTGGCGGAGGCGGGAGCGACTGCTCTGTCGGTGTTGACCGACGAGGAATTCTTTCAAGGGTCGCTGGGAAATTTGCGGGAGGCTTCGTCGGCAGTTGCGATTCCCTGTTTGCGCAAGGATTTTATTATCGACGAATTTCAGTTACTGGAGGCGCGGGCGAATTGCGCCGATGCGGTGTTGCTGATTGTGGCGGCGCTGTCGGCGAAAGAACTGAGTTCGCTGGCGGACGGAGCTCGCGGACTTGGGCTCGATGTTTTGTGCGAGGTGCATGATGAGGAAGAACTGCAGCGGGCGCTTGATGCGGGATGCGATTTGATTGGCGTGAATACGCGCGATCTGCGGACGTTCAAAGTGGACTTGGAGACGGCGTTTGCTTTGGCGGCGAAGTTTTCTTCAGACGTGGTGCGGGTGGCGGAGAGCGGGATTCATTCCGGCGATGATGTAGCGCGACTGCGTGCGGCGGGGTATGACGCGTTTCTGGTGGGCGAGTCGCTGATGCGGGCGGAACGCCCCGGCGAGGCTTTGCGGGAGTTGATAGTGCGCGCTACGCGGTACTCGGCGCCCACTCGAAGTTAGGGTTGAACAGTTGGCGGAGAGAACTCCTGTTCAGGTCTTGGGTGATCGATGCGGGCACGGGGTCCTTCGACTGTGGTTTTGCTTCGCTCGTCGCGAAGCAAAATCCTCGCTCAGGATGACAAAGTAAACCGGATGCAAAGTAAACAATGACTTGGGTGAAGATTTGCGGAATGACGAATTTGGAAGACGCGCTGGTAGCAGTGGATGCTGGGGCGGATGCGGTGGGGTTCGTGTTTTATGAGAAGAGTCCGCGGTGCGTGAGCGGTGGAGACGGCCGGCGAGATTGTGGAGAAGCTGCCGGAGAGCATCGAGAAGGTTGGAGTATTTGTCGAAGATTGCATTGAGCAGGGACCGCTGCGAAGCGCAGGATCTCGCGTCAGGCTGGACTAACTGCGATTCAGCAATATCGGCGTGCCGAACGTATCACAGGCTGCGAAGGAATGGATTTCGCCTGAAGCGAAGAGATTGTTCATTGCTTGGTCCCGCAGAGCGAGTATTCGAAGGATCGATTCGGGGCATTCAAGTGGCGTTGCCGAGGCCAAAGGCAAAGTGACGCGCGATTCTGCTTGGATTCCGGCGGCTTCTCGGCAAGCCGGGGGGAACAGGAAAAGCGTTCGACTGGAATCAGGCAAAGCGTTGTACTTGTCCGCGATCTGAGCGGATCGGATATCGTAATCGTCGCGGTGGCCTGACTCCAGAGAATGTGGCAGATGCGATCCAGCATTCTGAGGCCTTGGGGTGTCGATGTGGTTTCGGGAGTGGAGGCGCGGCCGGGGAAGAAAGATCCGGAGAAGGTGCGGGCGTTTGTACGGGCGGTGCGGGAAATCGATAGGAAGATGAGTTAACGAATGGCTACGGTTCCAAGAGGTTCGACAGTCAGGACCCCCATCCTGTCTCGCAAAGAACGCGAGACAAGGATGGGGCACCCACAGGCCGCTAAATCTTTCTCTCAGGCCGTTGAGCCTTCTCGGCGTACGCGGGCGGGAGTGCCCGCGCCAAATGAGCCGGGGAGGTTTGGGGTTTACGGCGGGCGGTATGTGCCGGAGACGCTGATGGCGGCGCTGGAGGAGTTGGAGCGCGAATATGAGCGGGCGAAACGCGATAAGAAATTTCAGGCGCGGCTGACGGAGTTGCTGACGACTTATGCGGGGCGTCCTACGCCGCTGTTTTTTGCGCGGCGGCTCACCCAGAAATTGGGTGGCGCGAAGATTTATTTGAAGCGCGAAGACTTGCTGCACACCGGAGCGCACAAGATCAATAACTGCCTGGGGCAGGGATTGCTGGTCGAGCGCATGGGCAAGCATCGCGTGATCGCTGAGACCGGGGCAGGGCAACACGGCGTGGCGACGGCTACCGTTTGTGCATTGCTGGGATTTGAGTGTGTCGTGTACATGGGAACGGAAGACATGCGGCGGCAAGAGTTGAATGTGTTCCGCATGCGGTTGCTCGGGGCCGAGGTGCGCGGGGTGTCGTCGGGATCGCGCACGCTGAAGGATGCGATCAACGAGGCGATGCGCGACTGGGTTACGAATGTGCGGACGACCCATTATCTGTTGGGCAGCGTGTTGGGGGCGCATCCGTATCCGACGATGGTGCGGGATTTCCATCGCGTGATTGGGCGGGAGGCGCGGGCGCAGATTCTGAAGGCTGAGGGGAAACTGCCGACGGCGATTGTCGCGTGCGTGGGCGGCGGATCGAATGCGATCGGGATTTTTTACGACTTTCTTAAAGATAAGAAAGTTCGGCTTGTTGGCGTAGAGGCCGGTGGGCGCGGCGAGGCGCTGGGCGATCATGCGGCGCGGTTTCGCGGAGGATCTCCGGGAGTATTGCAGGGGACTTATTCTTACGTGCTGCAGGATTCGGGCGGGCAGATTGCGCTGACGCATTCGGTGTCGGCGGGGCTGGATTATCCCTCGATTGGGCCGGAGCACGCGGCGTTGCGGGATGCGGGGCGCGCGGAGTATGTGCCTGCATCGGATGCGGAGGCGCTGGAGGCGACGACCTTGCTGGCGCGGACGGAAGGAATTATTCCCGCGCTGGAGTCGGCGCATGCGGTTGCGGAAGCGCTGAAACGCGCGCCAAAGATGAAGAAGTCTGAGATTCTGATCGTGAATGTTTCGGGACGCGGGGATAAGGATATTGGGATTATGCGGGAAAATTTGAAACTCGATTGAAGATTTCAGATTTTAGATTTCAGATTGTGCTGCCTGCTCGGTGTCACTCTGAAATCTGAAATCTTCAATCTGCATTCTTCCGATGCCTTTAACTTTACATAAAAAGCCGGCGCTGGTTGCGTATGTGACTTGCGGGGATCCCGACCTCGCGACAACGCGAGAGATTGTGCTGGCCGCTATTGATGCGGGCGCGGACGTAATTGAGTTGGGCGTGCCGTTCAGCGACCCTGTGGCGGACGGGCCTGTGATTCAGCGGGCGAGCGAGAGGGCGCTCAAGCACGAAACTTCGCTGGGGCAGGTGCTCACGCTGGCGGCGGAAGTGCGGCAACATGCGCAGTCTACGGGACTGGTTGTGTTTTCCTATCTCAATCCGATTTTGCGGATGGGGATGGAGAAATTCTGCAAGGTGGCGCGGGCCGCCGGAGTGGATGGCGCGCTGGTGACGGATCTGCCGGTGGAGGAGGCGGGAGAATATTTGCGATCGATGCGGGCATACGATCTGGCTCCGATATTTCTGGCGGCGCCGACCAGTCCGGATGAACGCCTGAAACGGATTGCTGAGGCCTCGCGAGGATTTGTCTATGCTGTGTCGCGAACGGGAGTGACGGGAGCGCGGCAGCAACTGGCAGACGACGCGCGGAAGTTGGTGCGGCGGTTGCGGCGCGTGACCAAGCTTCCGATTGCGCTGGGATTCGGAATTTCGACAGCAGAGCAGTTTGCGGAAGTAGGCGAGTTTGCGGATGCGGTGGTGGTGGGCAGCGCAATTGTGGAGACCGTCGAGAGGAATCGCGGTCGCGAGGCTGCGGCGGTGGGGGAGTTTGTAAGGAAGCTCTCAGCTATTAGCCGTCAGCTTTTAGCTTAAGGGATTCGCGACGGCCCTCGACGAGGATCTCGATTTCAGGAATGGAAAAATGGGGGGCACCCGGCTTCAAGATTGTAAGAGTGCGCCCGCAGTGTCAGTCGCGGCATACGAAGTCAAAACCCACACCCTCTCGCATAAAACGCGAGAAGGGCGGGGCACCCGGCAGAGTTTATGGATATTGAGGATTGGCGAAAGAAAATTGATGAGCTCGACCGGAAGCTCGTGGAATTGCTGAGCGAACGGGCAAGGGCTGCGGTCGCGATTGGGCGGCTCAAGCGCGATACTTCGTTGCCCATTTACGAGCCGGATCGGGAGCGGATTGTTTTTGCCAATGTGCAGGAGGCGAACCGAGGGCCGCTGGCGGGGCGGGATCTGGTGCGGATTTATGAACGCATTATCGACGTGATGCGGAATGTGCAGAAGGAAGAGATTGTGCCCAAGAGCGACGGTGCTGCGGCGGAGACGGAATTGGATTCGGAAGTGAATGATTGAAATAGCTGTTAGCTAAGCCGAGCTTGCCGCGTCTGACGAACCGAGTAGCTGCAAGCAAAAGCAGATTCCTCGCTACGCTCGGAATGACAAGTATCCTTGTGGCTGAAAAGAGTGGAGCTAAGAGCTAAGAGCTAGGAGCTAGGAGCTAGGAGCTGTTCACATGATTGTGGCGATGCAGGAAGGCGCGGACGAGGCACTGATTCAGCAGGTGATCGAGCATCTGGTGAAGATCGGTTTTGAAGTGCACCGCTCGACGGGAGCGCGGATGACCGTGCTGGGCGCGGTGGGGGCGGGCATCGATTTCGATATTCGCAACCTCGAACTGCTGCCTGGGGTGCAGGAAGTTCACCGCATCAGTTCGCCGTACAAGCTCGCAGGGCGCAGTTTTCGCCCTGAAGGAACAATCGTTAAGCTGGCGAACGGCATTGGCGTCGGTGGAAATGAAATTGTCGTGATGGCTGGCCCGTGCTCGGTGGAGTCGCGCGAGCAGATTTTCACGACGGCCGAGGCTGTGGCGAAAGCGGGGGCGAAAGTGCTGCGGGGCGGGGCGTTCAAGCCGCGCAGTTCGCCGTACTCATTTCAAGGTCACGGGGAAGACGCGCTGAAGCTGCTACGCGAAGCGGGAGACAAATTCAAGCTGCTGGTGATCAGCGAGGTTATGGAAATTTCGCAGATCCCAATGATGATTCCTTACGTTGACATTCTGCAGGTGGGCGCGCGCAACATGCAGAACTTCAACTTGTTGCGCGAACTGGGCAAGGTGCGCAAGCCCGTACTGCTGAAGCGCGGGATTGCGGCGACTTTTGAAGAGCTGCTGCTTTCGGCAGAATACATTAATGTCCGGCGGCAACTACGATGTGATCTTGTGCGAGCGCGGCATCCGAACGTTTGAAACCTACACGCGGAACACCATGGACATTTCGGCGATTCCGATCATTCACAAGCTGTCGCATTTGCCGATGACGGCCGATCCTTCGCACGGAACGGGACGGCGTGACAAGGTCGCGCCGATGGCGCGAGCGTCGGTGGCGGCGGGCGCGGATGCTTTGCTCATTGAAGTGCATTGCGATCCGGATAAGGCGCTGTCGGATGGCGCGCAGTCGCTGTTTCCCGAGCAGTTCGCGAAACTCATGGACGAGTTGCGGATGATTGCGCCGGCAGTGGGACGAAAAATTTAGAGGATTGAGTCATTGCGTGATTGCGCCATTGAGTGATTGAGAATTGGAGCAAATGGCTCAGTGACTCAATGGCTTAATGGCTCAATTTATTTATGTCGATTCGTCAAATCACGATCATTGGCACTGGCCTGATTGGAGGGTCGCTGGGGCTTGCGCTGCGAAAGAAGAAATTCGCCGGGCGCATTGTGGGATGCGATCGCGAGGGAACGCTGGAGAAGGCCCGCCGGCGTGGCGCAATCGACATTGGGATGGCGAATCCGGGTGATGCGGTACACGGCAGCCAGGTAGTAGTGTTGGCGACTCCGGTGCTGGCGATTATGGATTTGATCGAGCGGCTGGGGCCAGCGCTGCCCGCGAAGATCTTGCTCACTGATGTCGGAAGTACGAAAGCAGCAGTGGTGGACCGCGCTCTGAAAGTGTTCGGAAAGAATGCAGGGAAGCGGTTTTTGGCGGGGCATCCGATGGCAGGCAAGGAGATGAGTGGAGTCGACTACGCGGATGCGGATTTATTTCACAAGGCGGTGTGGTTCTTGTCTCCGCTGCCGGGACAGAATCTGAATGAAGGATTACTGGCGGAGTTTGCGGGATGGATCGATCGGATCGGGGCGCGGATTGCGGTGCTTCCCGCGGAGGAACACGACCGGTTGTGCGCGTGGATCAGCCATGTGCCGCAGATGATTTCGACCGCGCTGGCGGCGGCGCTGGTAGAGGAGTTTGGCGATGAGGCTCCGCTGTTGCCGGCCGGCGGACGGGCGTTGCAGGAGATGACACGGATTTCGGCGAGCCCGTATTCGATGTGGAGGGACATCGCCATGACCAATCAGAAGAATCTGGAGCAGGCGCTGTGGAAGGTGGAGCAGCGACTCACGCACATCCGGGAAAACCTGGCGACGCGGCAACTGGCCGAGGAGTTCGAGCAGGCGCACGGGTTGCGGAAGAAGAAGGCGATTGTTGATTGATATTTTTGATTGCTGATTAAATGACCTGACGACAATGGTGTTTTCAATCAACAATCACAAATCAACAATCAGCAATCGATTCATTTAGAATTCTGACGCTATGAACAAAGTGGTGAGCAATGCGGATGAGGCCATCCGCGACGTGTTTGACGGGGCGACCATCATGATCGGCGGCTTTGGGCTGTGCGGCATGCCGGAAAATCTGATTCGCGCCCTGGTTCGCAAGGGGACAAAGGATCTGCGAACCATCAGTAACAACGTGGGAGTGGACGGAGTGGGGAACGGATTGCTGCTGGCGGCGGGGCAGATCGTGCATCACATTGGATCGTACGTCGGCGAGAACAAGTTGCTGGAAGAGATGGTGCTGAAGGGAACGATCACGGCTGGACCTGGTGCCGCAAGGAACATTTTCGGAGCGGATTCGCGCGGGCGGCGCGGGGATTCCGGCGTTTTATACGCCGACGGGCGTGGGAACAATTGTCGCGGAAGGAAAAGAGACTCGCGAGTTTGATGGGCGCACTTACGTGATGGAGCGCGGGCTGACGGCCGATTTCGCATTGGTGAAGGCCTGGAAGGGCGATCGCGAGGGGAACTTGATTTACCGGAAGACGGCGCGGAATTTTAATCCCATGATGGCGACGGCGGCCAAGATTACGATTGCCGAAGTGGAGCATTTGGTGGACGCTGGGGAGTTGGATGGAGACCAGATTCATACGCCTTCGATTTATGTGAAACGGATTTTTCAGGGCGAAGTGTACGAGCGGCGGATCGAGCGAAGGACCGTACGGAAGAGCTGACGAGGGCCAACGACTCACGACCAACGACGGAAAATGAACAAACCTGGCAAAGACATCGATAAACGCGAACGCATCGTGAAGCGGGTTGCGCGCGAGTTGCGCGATGGATTTTACGTGAACCTTGGCATCGGGATGCCGACGCTGATTGCGAATTATGTGCCTGCGGGGATGGAAGTCACACTGCAGTCCGAGAATGGAATGCTGGGGATCGGGCCGTATCCGGTAGAGGGGCAGGAGGATCCGGATCTCATCAATGCCGGGAAAGAGACCGTGAGCGAGATGCCGGGAACTTCTTATTTTTCCAGCGCGGATTCGTTTGCCATGATTCGCGGTGGGCATATTGATTTGAGCGTGCTGGGCGCGATGGAAGTGGATGAGTCGGGCAGTCTGGCGAACTGGATGATCCCCGGGAAAATGGTGAAGGGAATGGGCGGGGCGATGGACCTGGTGGCGGGAGCGCGGCGCGTGGTGGTGGCGATGGAGCATACGACGCGCGAAGGGGCGCCGAAGATTTTGAAGAAGTGCACGCTGCCGCTGACTGGCGTGAGCGTTGTCGACACTATTGCGACGGAGATGGCATACATTCGCGTGACGAAGGATGGGTTGGTGTTGGAGGAAGTGGCGCCGGGGTTGACTGCAGAGGATGTGCAGCGCTCGACTGAAGCGCGCTTGATTGTGAGTCCGGGGTTGAAGGTGATGGAGAGTTGATTCTGGCACGACTAAAGTCGTGCCCTTCCCATTCGTATTCAACGCGGCGCTGAAGCGCCGCTCTTCCACAACTACGCGGCGGCGATGCGACGGATCAGGTCTTCTTGTTCCTGCTTGCTTTCGGCGCCGATGGTGAATGCGTCGAGGAGGCCTAACGACAGCGCGTATTTGATGCCTTCGTCCTGACGATTGCGCAGTGTGCCTTGGCCTAGAATCTTCATGCCTACGACCGCTTTTCCGGCGGCCTTCATTTCTTTGAGAACGCCCACGACTGTAGCCGGATCGGCGTCCATGTATGCGCCGACGGGATTGATACGAGCGAGATCGATCTCGACCCAGGGAGAACTGGCCGCGGCACGGAGAGCTTCGATGCTGTGGCAGGAGCAGCCGTGAGCCCGGATCGTTCCTTTCTCTTTTGCCTCGGATAGAACGTCCATCGCGCCGCGGTAGCGGTCGGTCCAGTCCGCCTCAGTGAGGCAATGCATCAGGCAAATGTCGAGATAGTCGGTGCCGATTTCGCGGCGGAAGCGGTCGAGATCGGCGCGCATGCCGGCAGCGTCTCGCGCCCAGGATTTTGTGAGCACGGTGACTTTATCTCGCTGCACGTGCTTGAGCGCTTCCGCGACGTGGGGATGGCTTCCGTAAGAATCAGCGGAATCGAAGAAGCGCAGGCCGTGGTCGTAGCCGTTTAGCAAGAGATCGGAGAGACCTTTTACGCCGAGAGCGGTCTGATGCGAATGATGCTCTGACCCGACCGTGCCGGTGCCCATGGCGAGGCGGCTGGTTTTAATGCCGGTTCTGCCGAGCGTGACGGTATCAGAGGCGGAAAATTTGACCGGGAGCGTTTGCTCGGCGATGGCGTTGAGAATGGATTTGGAACTGAGCCAAGCCGATCCCAGACCGGAGGCGGAGCGAACGAGGAATTCGCGGCGACGCATGAGGTCCTCCTGAATTGTGGCGCCTTGTATGAGGCTACACCAATGGCGGGGAAAGCGGGAAAAAGATGAGGGGAGCGAGAAGCAGGGTCCGGGGAACGGCTTACTGCCGGTGCTGGCTTATGCAAGCCGCAATAGAATCCTCGGTCAATCAGATATAACGCCTCAGACGCGGAACGGCGCAGCCAGCAGCCGGAACGGCAGTGTGATAGCGAGAAAAATTACCTCCAGCACGCCATGAACGGCCACGCCGACAATTCGAAACGGAAGCAGCAGCAGCCAGATGAAGGGATAAGCGACCAGCGCCAGCAAAGCCAGCGGCCAGCACATAACGAAAAGAATGCACCAGAGCAAGAATGCGAACATGGCGACCTCCTACTGCCTCTTATCGTTTTACGTTCCGCCGATGGAAAAAGTTCCGTGGGCTGCCTCACTCGAACTGGCGACGGAAGGCTGCGAACTGCTGCTGGATTTCGGAGACTTCGGCGCGGAGTCGAGAGACCTCTTGTTCCAGCGAGGCTAAACGATCGGCCGTAGAAGTTGTGCCGCCACTTGCTGCCGATGGCGCCCGCGCCACATGCACATCGGCATCTTCTGCCGGCGGGGACATCGGCACGTCGCCGGAGAAGAGGTGCGTATAGCGGGATTCCTTGGTGCCGGGCTGGCGAGGAAGAATTCGAGCCAGCGGCGGATCGCGCTGTGCGAGGCGATCGAGGGTGGAGACAATATCGTCCAGAGCTTCAAAATGGTACATTCGCTCGGTGCGGCTGCGGAGTTCGCCGGGAGTTTGCGGTCCACGGAGTAGGAGCACGCAGACGATGGCGATTTCGCGGCGGTCGAAGTTGAAGACTTCCTGCAGGCGGTGTTCGAATTTTGTGACCCGACTGTCGGCGCCGCTGGCCGGGCCTGCCAGGCGTTTCTCCTGCAGCGTGCCGAGGGCTTGGCGCACGGTTTCTTCGTCAAGGGTCATCACCGGGTCGCGATTATTTTTCTGATTGCAGGCGTTGACCAGGGCGTTGAGCGAGAGCGGGTAGTAGTCGGGCGTGGTGATATCTTTTTCGATCAGGGAGCCGAGCACGCGGGTTTCGATTTCGGTGAGATTCACTTGATTGTCCAGTGCAATTTTAATGCATGGTTCGACCCGGAAATTATTCGGAGTCAAGATCCCACCCTTCGACTGCGCTCAGGGCAAGTTCCTTTCGCAAAAAGCGCGAGAAGAGGGGACACCGGGAGTTCAGCGATGCTGGTATAGTTTCTCGATTGACTTTGTAGGACGCCGCGGTCAGGAGCAAGGAGCGACCATGTTAAAGCTGCTACTGCATTGGGTGCTGAGCGCGATTGCGGTTTGGGTGATGGCCCAGGTGGTGCCGGGGATTTATGTCAGCGGACCAAGGAACGCGCTGATCGCCGCGTTGGTCATCGGATTCATCAATGCGACCATTGGATTTGTACTGAAGGTGATCACTTTTCCTCTGACGCTGTTGACATTGGGATTGTTCTGGTTCGTCATCAACGCCTTGATGCTTGAGTTTGCTTCAGCGCTGTTATCGCCGGGTTTTCAGGTGCGCGGTTTTCTGGCGGCGTTCATCGGAGCGATTGTGCTCAGCCTGCTGAATATGATTGTTAAGGCTGTCATGTCGCCGCGTAGGGCGCAGTAGATCGCAGGTCGCCGGCCGAGAGCGGAATTGTCATTCTGAGCGAAGCGAAGAATCCATACGGCAGACGAATGGATTGCAGGGATCCTTCGCTTCGCTCAGGATGACAACGTTTATGGCTGCTACTTCTGCGTTGGGCCTGACTTTTTTGGTTTGATGGCCTGCCAGTCTTCTTCCGTCAGGATGCGGCCGAGATTACTGAATTCTCCTGCACCTTGCAGAAATTCGCCGCCGTCCATCCGGATAACTTCGCCATTGATATAGGCCGAAGCGTCGCTCACCAGAAAGGCCGCCAGGTTTGCCAATTCCTCCACTTTGCCGAAACGATGGAGCGGATTGCGATCGAGTGCGAGGTTTTCGAGTTCGGGACGCGGCAGCACGCGGGAAAATGCGCCCTGCGTCGGAATTGGCCCCGGAGCAATGGCGTTCATGCGAATACCTCGATTGCCCCATTCCACGGCGAGACTGCGCATCAGGGCCTCGACGCCGGCTTTGGACACGGCGGAGGGAACCACGTAAGCGGAACCTACCGGAGCGTAAGTAGCCGAGATGCTGAGGACCGTGCCTGGACGTTTGGCTTTGAGCCAGCGGCGTCCGCAGGCCATAGTGCAGTTCAGCGTTCCCATCAAAACGATTCCGATGACGGAATTCCACGCGCCTGGAGAAAGCTCTTCGGTGCGGGCGATGAAGTTTCCGGCGGCGTTGTTAACGAGAATATCGAGCGGGTCTTCGCTCCAAATGGAGTCGATCATGGCTTCCACGGCTTCCAGGCTGCGCACGTCGCACGGAATGGCGTGAATGGTGCCTTTCGCGCTGAGTTCGGCGGCGGCCTCCTCTAAAACTTCTTCGCGGCGTCCGCAGATGTGGACCGTGGCGCCGAGTTCGAGGAAACGTTGCGCCATGCCCTTGCCGAGGCCGGTGCCGCCGCCGGTAATGAGCACGTGTTTGTTTTTGAGAAGGTCGGGAGTGAACATGGGGAATTTTGTAATTGTGTAACTTGGTAATTGAGTAATTTTAAAACCGATAAGCTGATGGCACGATTTTAGATTACACAATTACCAAGTCACATGTTGCTGCAGGCTATGCGGAAACCGTAGTCGGCATACTGAAAATCTGGCGGGATGCTGGAGCGGGCGCTGCAGCGCGCGACTTTAATGTGGTGACGCCAGGATCCTCCGCGAGAAGACTTGCGCGGAGGCTTCATAGGGCTTTGTCCGGGACCGCGGGGATTTTGCTCGGGAGAGGTTGCGTAGTAGTTCGGGTCGCACCAGTCGCAGCACCATTCGTGAACGTTCTCGCCAATATCGTACAGGCCGAAGTGGTTGGGAGCGTAGCGGGCCACGGGCTCGGGACCAGTTTGCCAGCGCGTGGCATAGTCGGGAAGCGATTGCGGCGGGGCATCGCCCCAGGGAAAATTCTTCTGTTCGAGCCCGCCGCGGGCGGCGAGTTCCCATTCCGCTTCCGTGGGCAAGCGGTAGCCACGGCCGGTTTGCGCGGCCAGCCATTCGGAGTATCGAGCTGCGTCAAACCACGAGACGCCGGTCACCGGCTGCTGAGGATGATTAAAGTTCGGATCATTCCAGAATGGCGGAGCCGTCACCGACGTTGCCCTCAAGAAGCATTCGTATTCGGCGTTGGTGACTTGCGTGGCGGCCAGCATAAAGCCGTCTACCCAAACGCGGTGAACCGGCCGTTCGCAGTCCTGTCCGGCATCGGAGCCCATTAGAAACCACGCAGCTTGAATTCGAACCAGCGACGGTTCGAGAACCGAGACCGAAGATTCCGTTCGAGTTGGACTGGCCGTCATGATGGGGCTTGCCAAGGAAAGTTTATCAGCGTGGTTGGCCGGGTGCAGTTCAGCCACGCAAATGTTCTACAACCGCTGCAATGTCGTTGTCCTGGAAGAGGCGAATGGCGGCGATGCCCGCAGCTCCTGCAGCGAGACAGGAATGGGCATTCGAGAGCGTGATCCCCCCCAATGCCAGTACCGGGATGTTGGAGCGGCATGCCTCGCGCAAAAGGTCGAGGCCCGCCGGAGTCGCCTCTTTTTTTTCGAAGACAGGGCCAAAGAGGGCGAAGGTGGCGGCGTCGGCGGCCGCTTGGGAAATCTCTTCTGGTGAATGACAGGAGACTCCGATCAGCGGATCTCGTGATGAGGGCTCGCGGGCGGGGGCGCCCGCGCCACACCTCCATACTACACTCGCATCTCGCGGGTTGATGTCGTTGGAGCGGAGGTGGACGCCGGCGGCCTGGACAGCCAGCGCGACGTCGGTGCGGGAGTTGATGAGGAGTGCAGTTCTCAGCTCTCGGTTCTCAGTTCTCAGTTGAAAACTCTCGCGGATCGCGGCCATGGCGTCCTTCGCGAGCGATTCCAATTCGCGCGTGGAGAGATTTTTTTCTCTGAGTTGTATGTAGTCAACACCGGCGCGCGCGGCTTCGCGGATTTTTTCCAGCAGGCGGCGACGCCGCGAGGATTCATCCCCGGGAAACGCGCTTCGGTCAGTTATGTAGCAGAGGATGCACGGGGTCGGCATCGTTATGCAGTCTAATCCCACCGCGCCCAGAAGGACCAAAACCTTCAACCACAGAGGGCGCTGAGGAACACTGAGGAACAAAATGTCCTAGGGCCTCGTTTTCGCGATCTCCGGCAGGACTTCGCCTTCTTTTTTCGGTGCGCCGCCGAGATGATATTGTGTTAGGCCTTCGCGCAGAAACTCGAATGCATCGTCGGGTGAGTCGACGACTTTGAACTGGTTTACGTCTTCGGGCGCTATGGTTCCGGCGTCGACAAAGGCCTGGAAGTTGATGACGCGGTGCCAGTATTCGCTGCCATAGATGACGACCAGAATCTTTTTTGCCAGCTTATCGGTTTGCGCCAACGTAAGAATCTCAAAAAGTTCGTCCATGGTTCCGAACCCGCCGGGAAAGATGACCAGCGCCTTCGCGAGATAGGCGAACCAGAATTTGCGCATGAAGAAATAGTGAAACTGAAAGTTTAGAGCCGGAGTGATGTATTGATTGGGGCTCTGCTCGAAGGGGAGGTGGATGTTCAGGCCAATGGTTTTCCCCCCGGCTTCGTGCGCGCCGAGATTGGCGGCTTCCATAATGCCAGGGCCTCCGCCGGTAGTGACCACGAAACGGCGGCGGCGCGCGGGAATCTGAATCGACCACTCGGTCAGCATGTGAGCCAGGCGGCGCGCGTCTTCGTAATAGCGGGCCATGTCGACCCCAGCTTGCGCAAGTTTTAAATCTCGTTCAAGTTGCTCGGCTGGAGCGGATTCGTGCTGCTGCTTGACGGAGGCGAGCTTCCTGGCGGCATCCTTCTCTCCCTGAAAGCGGGCGGAGCCGAAAAACACGACCGTATCCTGGATTTGCTCGCGGCGGAAGCGGGCAAGCGGTTCCTGGTATTCGGCAAGGATACGAAGAATTCGTCCATCGGGGCTGTTGAGGAAAGCCGGATTTTGATATGCCACGAGCGCGGACTTGAGAGGTTCAGTCATAAAGGAAAATCGCCTTGAAAAGCCGGGTGCGAAATAAAGGCACCAGAATACTGGTGCAGCCGAGTTGCGGGGAGAGTGATACGGGACTCGAAATTGCGGCGGCCGGTAACTGCGCATCCCCATGTGCGGAAGCCTGGCAGACGCTATTGATTTTCGTGGTAGTGCAGCGCCTCCCAAAAACCAATCCAGATATCGAGCAGTCCCAAGCCGCTGCATAGCCCGCGAAAAAAACCGTTGGATACCACCGAGCGCAGAGCAGGGAACGAAAGCAGCAGGTAGTTGTCGGTCCACTCCGGCGTCCAGGGCAAAATGATGAGCAGCACTCCGGCCACTGCACTTACCAGCACAAAAAGTAAAACCGAGATGCGATGCATCCAGACCTGCACTCCGCTGGGATTGGGATGCTGCGCATCCGGCCCCGGAGGATCAAGCAGCGCGGTGCGCGTTTCAGTCTGAGGTGAACCTGGTTCCGGCGACTTGCCGGGCGCGCCGGAAAACGGCGTGGGGTCGGTCATCGGCTGCTCCGCCAACAATTGGCATATAGATATTGGCAGCGGGCAGCGAGCCCCGAGATGTAAAAATGGGGGACAAAAGCCATCGGGCTATTCTACGACTTCAGGGCCTTAATGCGCTCGGCGACATCGCGATAATCGATGTTGCTGCCGTAGACGTCCATGAAGTGGTGCAGGGCGGAAGGCTTGTCGCCGGCGCTTTCGTAGGCCGAAGCCAGTTCATAGTGGAGGGCGACGCGGGTCTCGCCGTCGATGCCCGGAACGTTGAGAGCCTTGTCATACCAGCGGACGGCGGCCTGTGGCACGCCCTTTTCAAGGAAGCACTGGGCCAGCCAGGTATAAGTCTGCATGATTTGCGGGAACGGCTTACCGCGATCGACCGACTGGCAGGCCTTCTGTAATTCTCCAATAGCCTCATCGAGCAGGCCCATTTCACGGAAGGCGATGCCCAGATTGTAATGCGTCTCTGGATCTTCGTCGGCGGAGGCGACATCGGCTTCGAGATCGTGTTTGAGTTCGCCAAACATTTCGGCGAGATCGACTCCAGCATCATCGCCAAACGGAGAGGCTTTGGCGGCGCCGCGAGTGGCGGGCGCATTGGAAGTGAGGCTCGCTGGCGGTTGCGGCTTGGGAACGGTGATCGGGGGCGCTTGCCAGGCTACGGACCCGGTTGCAGCAGCAGACGACGACATCGCGGGCGCACTGTGCGGGCCGGCTTGCGGCGCTGCGGAGGCAGCAGCACTGGCTGCCATTGGCGGAGCAACTCTTGGAGCCTCGACCCTCGGAGCGACTGCCGCCGGAGTGACAATCGGGGGAGCCACAACCGGAGCAGCGACGACTGGCGCCGGGGCAGCGGGCTTAGGTGCAGCCTTCGCAACCGGAGCAATCGGCGCGAGAGGAGCCGGTTCTAGACTCGCGACGGGGGCGCCTTTCAGGAAGTCCTCTCCAAGCGACGCTTCGATGTCGGCAACAAACTCACCCAAAACCGGCACGCTGGCTTCGGCGGCAACTGCGGGTTCAGCGTGCGCAGCTGGACGCGCTGGCGTTGCAGGAGGAGCAGCCGGTGTCGGTTTCTTGGCCGCTGCGTCGGGCTGGAAACCATCTCCTAGCGATGTTTCCAGATCCGAAACGAATTCCTTCAGAACGGCAGGCTCGGCTGCAGGCTGCTCTATCACCGCCGCTGGCTGTGCCGGAGTCGGAACTTGCGCGACTACGGGCTCGGGGTCGGCGACTGGAGGCTGTACAACAACGGGTGCCTCATCAACAACCGGAAAGTCCGCGGCTGGAACTTCGATGGCATGAGCTGCCGCAACTGGAGGTTCGTAGACTTCTTCGACGGGAGCTTCTTCCATCTCAACTTCGAGAGTCGGAATATCGCCGGCTGTGAGCTCTTCCATCGCCGGTTCGGCTGCCGTTTCTTCCTCGGCCGGTTGAATAGAGGCTTCGACTTCGGCGCGAAGCGCATCGAGCTGCGCCTGGTCGTTCGTAAGAGTTTGAAGTTTGGCCAACGCTGCCATGGCTTGCGCCGGCATGCCATGAGAAATATAAAACCGGATTTCGTCGACGGTCTCGATGGCCTTGGTAGACTCCTCAGTTTCGTGAGAGCCATGGGAGGCAACCTCGGAATCGGCGGTCTCTGCCGCAGGAGCTTCAGCCTCGACGGTGATGGCATCGTCCCACTCGGAAGACAGATCGATTTCCGACGCCGCTGGCGCCTCAGCAGGAGCGGACGAGGATTCATCGGCCACCGCGAACTCAGCAGGTTCCGCTTTCGGTTGGTGCTTGCCAATCGTCGGCCAGGGAGAAGCGGTTGCAGCCGCAGCCGGGGCTTCGGGTGCTTTCCTCGGGTGCGCTGACTTCTACGGAACCTTCCTCGATGGAAAACTCGGGTACTTCAATCTCTGCTTCATCACTCTGCAAGCTCGAAACGCTGCTGGCGCTAATCGGCAAAGCGGCATCGAGAGAGGTTGGAGCCTCATCACCGGAAACGCCGGGAACCCGAATCGACGTCCGTTCCTCATATCGCTCGGCCAGTTCGCCGTATCGCGTAGCTTCATCGGGATGGTCCGCTTCGGAATAAACGCGTTGCAGCGTGCGGCAACAAAGCGCAGCCTCGGCAAAACGGCTGGCGCGCGTGTGCAATGCCGCCAGGCGCTGGTTAAGGCGAAGATCGTTAGGCGCCATCGGCAATGCGGCCACCAGCGGACCGAGCGCCTTGGCGGGCATATTGTATGAAATGAAAAGCTCGGCATCGGTCAGCGCGGAACGGACCGCGAGCGAAACTTCGTCCGAATAATGCTGGTGAATCGAAGGCGCGGTCGCTTCCAGATCTTCAATGATGACCACGGCTTCTTCCGGCGTAATGAGCTTGTCTCCGGAAGTGCCGCCAATCTGTCCCACTACTTGCTGGTAGTTCTGTACGTGAATCGGATTTGCCGGTTCCAGAGTCGCGAGTTTCTGGTAAAGATCGCGCGCTTCGGATAAGTCGCCGGACTGAACGCTGGCGTGGGCCAGGAGTTCGGTGACCTCACTGACATGCGTGGTGTCGCCCGCTTTGTGAAAAAGATCCAGCAGTTTCTTCAGCGAGTCAGGATTTTCGCGCACGTGCCCGATGATGGCGTGCAGGCTGTCGAGCACCTTGTCGGAATTTTCCGCCAGTAAACGGTCGGCGTGCTGGTCGAAAACCTGAAGCGCATTCTCGTACTGACCGGCCTGCATCAGCGCGTCGGAAAAGCTGGAAATGGCACCGAGGTCGTTGTGCACCGTCAGCAGTTTGCTGGCGATGCTTCCCGCCTCAGAGAGTTGCCCCGTCTGCAAATAAGCCTTGAGCAGGTCGCGCAGAGCGTCGGGATGGGAATCGATGTCGGGAACTTTCTGCAGAGCTGTGACCGCACCGGCTGCGTCGCCGGACTCGATCATGTTCTTGCCCTGCATGAGCAGGGCAGAGGTGTTGTTGGGATCGAGCTTTAGCATGCGCTGTAGAATTGCTTCGGCTTCACTCAGCGATCCCTTGGAGCGCAGGCTTTCGGCGGCCGCCGAAAAAATCTGCCACGCTTCCGTTTTCTTGTTTAGCCGAACGTACACTTCCGCCAGCCGCACCCGCATGGTGCTGTTTTCCGGATCCATCTCCAGAATCTTCTGGAAGATGCGGACCGCGTTCTCGAGTTCGTTGGCCTTCAGGAATTCTTCCGCAACCTGCAGATATTGCGCGCGGGCATCATTGAACAGGCCCTGTTGCGAGTACAGTTCCGCTAACTTCAGCAAGCTCTCGAGCGAGGGCTGCAGCTTGCAGATCTTCTTGTACATCGCGATGGCTTTGACCGTGAATCCCTGGCTGGCGTAGGCATCGCCGACGGTCTTGAAGCATGTCGTGGCTTTATCGGTCTCGCCCAGGCGCGTGTACAGATCGCCAACGGTATTAGTAACGGTCAGATCCTTGGAATCGTTCTTGAGGACCTTCTCGTATTCCGCGATGGCATTCTGGATCTTGCCCTGCTGGACATACTTCTCCGCACTGCTGAGAGCCTTCTGTTTGTTGAACCCAAACAACGCCATAAGAGTGCGAACTCCAGACCCTGGTCTCGATACCACTCGCTGAACGTGGGGAAACTCCCCCGGGTACTGCTCCGAAGGCCCACTGCTGATTGGCGAACGGACCTGCCGGACAAGGCCAATTGTACGTCTGGACGTCATGAACCGCATGGTTACCAAGGGTTACCAGAAGGGAGTGTACGAAAGGGTTACCAAGGGAATTACCGGGTTCAAAGTCAGCGCCAAGTGCGAGACGCCACTGAGACGGCCGGCCAGTTGACTCGGCGTTACGCTATTCTTGGTGCTCTAACAATTTCTACTATGAATGTGCTATTTGGCCGGGATGGGCGTACGATGTATTTTTCCAGAACGAAATTCTGCGGACACTCAACTAGGCCAGCGACAAAAGGAAGCCATGACTTGGATTCGAACTGTTTCACTGCCTGAGGCCGACGAAAAACTGCAGCGCGCGATTGAGGGCGAGAAGTTGCTTTATCCGAAAGAGTATGGTGACCCGGTGCATCCCGATCCGTCGGGGGCGTCGTCCATCGTAGGGTCGCACACGCTCATTCCGGACGCGCTCTATCATGCGTTCAGCACTTTCGGGGCGCTCATGTCGCCCGACCTCCCGCTCGCGCGGCGGCAGCACGAGATGATAGCCACCATGGTCTCGGTCACCAACCGGTGCGTCTATTGAATCGAATCACACGCAGAGTTTCTGCGTAGGGTGACGTTGGATAAAGCCTTGGTAGAGGCGCTGCAGAAGGATTACACCACTGCGCCGATTTCGGCACAGGACCGGGCGATGATCGATTACGTCGTCCAACTGACCAAGGATGCCACCAAGGTTCAGAAAACTGATATCGAAGCACTGCGCAGGGCGGGCTTCGATGATCGCGGAATTCTGCAGATTACGCTGATCGCGTCGTGGTTCAACTACATTAACCGCGTGGCCGATGCGCTGGGAGTAGGAAGAGAGTAGAACCCTAGCGCCGGCAACTTGCCGGCCGTTCCCCGCCTTCGGCGCCGAAAGCGAAGCAAATGCCATGAGTTCGCTCGGCGCCTTCTGAACGGCCAGTTCCACTAAACTTGAACGAGAGAGCCACGGTCAAAATATGGCCGAATCGATCGCAGAATTTTTCCTGAAGACTTTTGAGGCGCACCGGCACGAATCTGCCTACCGCCAGCGCCGCGGATACCGCACCCAATCCCGCTCCTACGGCCAAGTTCTCAATATGGCGTTTGGCGTTTCGCGCGAACTGGAAACGCGAGGCATTGCGAAGGGCGACCGCGTAATGCTCTGGGGCGCGAATTCCGCAGAGTGGGTTGCAGCCTTCTTCGGCTGCGTTCTAAGCGGCGTCGTGGTTGTGCCAATGGATGACGGCTCCGCGCCCGATTTTGCCATGCGCGTGTCGCATAAAGTTTCAGCAAAACTGTTGATCGCGTCGCGAACTCACCAGAGCGAGTGTGCGGAATCCGCGGTCCCTAGCTTGAGCCTGGAAGATCTCGCGAAGGACGTTGGCCAGTCGGCAACTCCGCCAAATGTTGCGCTCGGGCACGACGATGTGTTGCAAATTGTTTTCACTTCCGGCACTACTGCCGAACCAAAGGGCGTCGTCATCACCCATGGAAATGTTCTTGCCAATATCGCTCCTCTCGAGCGCGAGATGCGCACATACTTAAAATACGAACGCCTCGTGCATCCCATCCGCTTCCTGAACTTGCTGCCGCTCAGCCATGTCTTCGGCCAGTTTCTGGGGATGTTCCTGCCTCCGTTGCTTGGGGGCACGGTGATTTTTCACGAGGAATTGAAACCCTCTGAAGTGCTGGACACAATTCGTCGAGAGCGTGTGTCAGTTTTGGTTAGCGTGCCGCGCGTACTGCAGTCGCTGAAACAGAAAATTGAGCGCGATCTCGAAGACCGCAGGCAAAACGAAGCATTCCGCTTGAGATTTCTATCCTCCGCAAGCCAGCACTTCCTGCGCCGCTGGTGGACCTTTCGCACGATTCATCGGCGATTTGGCTGGAAGTTCTGGGCATTTATTTCGGGCGGCGCCGCGCTCGACGCCGAGACCGAAGAATTCTGGGGAAGACTTGGCTACGCCGTGATTCAGGGATACGGATTGACGGAGACGACATCGCTGATCAGCGTGAACCATCCGTTTCGTTTGGGCAAAGGCTCAATCGGAAAAGTCTTGCCAGGGCGCGAAGTCAAGCTAGCCGAAGACGGCGAAATTTTAGTCCGCGGTGGCGGCGTAGCTTCGGGATATTGGGGCGGCAAAGCTGCCGAGAAGGTTTTCGATCAGCAAGGTTGGTATCGTACCGGAGACATTGGAGCGGTCGATGAGACCGGCAACCTCTATTTCAAGGGACGAAAGAAAGAAGTAATCGTCACGCCGGGTGGAATGAATATTTATCCCGATGATCTGGAAGCCGCGCTGCGCCGGCAACCGGAGGTGAAAGATTGTGTGGTCGTCGGAATAGAGCGCGGCGGAAATGCCGAGCCGTGTGCGGTCGTAATTCTGCGAGGCGATGTCCCGCTGGAGGAAGTAGTGAAGCGGGCGAATGAGTCGCTGGCGGAGCATCAGCGAATGCGACTCTGGATGGAATGGCCCGAGGAAGATTTTCCCCGTACCAGCACGCAGAAGCCGCAACGAAACTTGATAAGCGAAGTGGCGCGTGCGCGCTTTCTGGAGCGTGCTCCGGCAAACAACTCGAACCGTCCGCTGTTGGAGATGATTGCGCGTGTGACCGGCCGCGATACAGGCGGCTTGCGCGACGCTGCGAACCTCGACTCCGACCTTGGTCTGAGCTCGCTCGATCGCGTAGAACTGCTAAGCGCGATCGAGGACCGCTACCAGGTCGACCTGAGCGAAACCCGTTTCAGCACGGTGCGAACCGTGGGAGACCTGGAAAAGATCTTGCGCGGCGGCGCAGCGCCTGGCGCTGGATATCACTATCCAAGCTGGGTATTGCGCTGGCCGGTGACCTGGTTGCGCTTTCTGGCGCATTATCTACTGATGCGGCCGGCAATCCTGTTATTGGGTTGGCCGCGCATTGAAGGCCGTGAAAATTTGCGCGGAGTGAGCGGTCCGCTGCTGGTGATCTCAAATCATGTGGGGGACGTTGATCCGGGATTTATTCTGACTGCACTGCCCGCGCGCTTTCGCCACCGGCTGGCCACTGCGACTGGTGGAGAGGCGCTGGAAGCGTTGCGCACGCCGGTCCCGGCCCGTGGAATTGCTCGGCCGGATTTATGATCACGTGAAGTGGGCGCTGGGAGTTTCGCTCCTGAACTTGTTTCCGCTGCCGCGCGAAGCCGGTTTCCGCCGCAGCTTCGCCTACGCCGGCGAAGCGGTGGATCGCGGCTACAGCGTGCTGGTCTTCCCCGAAGGTCGTCACACCACTGACGGGAAGATGAATCCGTTTCGTCCCGGCATCGGATTGCTTGCGGAAAATCTCGGTATTCCAGTCCTGCCCATGCGCATTGACGGACTTTTCGAGGTGAAGCAAGCGGGAAAGAAGTTTGCGAAGCCGTGGACGATTAGTGTTCGCATTGGCAAGCCGATGAACTTTGCTCCGGGCACGGATCCGCGGAAAATTGCCGCGGAATTACAGAACGCAATTGAGGTCCTATGATGCAATTCGAAAAATAGCGCGGCCGCTACTCCTCGTCCACCTGCGGTTCTTGCGGATGCACATCCGCCTCCAGTTTGACCTCCGGAGCACTTGACTTCCGCAGCATCTTGTTGAGCGCGGGCAAGTCCGAGTTCTTAAAATCGTTCCAGCGCTTCATCACGTCGGCGCTGTCATGCTCCGTCGTCGCCAGAGCTTCCACTTGCGCGGAGGTCGGTTCCGCATCCGCCTGCCACACTTGCATGTAAAGCGTGCCGGCTTGTCCGTTAACTCGGCCTAGCGTGACCTCCTGTGAAGGCGGCGCAAAGAAGCCTGCAGCAGACCCCAGGAGCGCCGTCAGCTTTTTCTGGAAAGGCTCAACGGCTTCTTTGGTCGACGCATTCGCGCTAACCTTTTCCAGCTGAGTGCGAATTGAGCCGCCTTGTAATAGCGCTTGCGCGGATTCCGTCATCATCGAAGCCAGCCGCGTCTCCGCCTCGAATTTCTTCTGCAGCCCCGCCGCTGAAGTTTTGACTCGCGGATCCATCTTGATCGTGATGGGCGCTGTAGAAGATTTTCCGTCAACCGTCAGCCGAACAGAATAAGTTCCAGGCAGCGCCGTCGGGCCCAGAGGAAAGCGTGGCGTGTCGTGAGCAATCGCCGAGATCGGATAATCGTGCCGCATCGACGCAGGAGCCGGGTAATGCAGGTCCCATACCCAGCGGTGCATTCCAGCCTCGGTAGAGAGTTGGCGCGGCTTGCGCACCCAATACAGCGGAATCAATTGTTTCTGCAGTTCCTCTTCGGTGATATCCGGCTTGTCGCTGTTCGAAAACTTCCGCACGAGATGTCCCTGCGCATCAAGAATTTCAAGCATAACCGTGGACGCCGCCGATGGCAGGAAGTAATCCAGAATCGCGCCGTCCGGCGGATTGGCCGCTGCCGGCTCGTCGGGCGGCGGCGGCGTGTCGGTGTAGGTGTCGCGCTGCACGCGGTACGCGGGCGCCGGAGCGAACAGATGTACAGCATTCGCAATCGCTGCCGAAGCCTCGCGCAGCGGCGCGATGTCGTCGAGAATCCAGAACGAGCGTCCGTGCGTCGCCACGATCAGATCGTTTTCATGAATCCACAAATCGCGCATCGAAGTGTGCGGCAGATTCAGTTGCAGAGATTGCCAGTGGTCGCCGTCATCGAACGAAACCCAAACCGCGTTTTCCGTCCCGGCGAAGAGCAAACCTTTGCGGACAGGATCTTCGCGCACCGTGTCGACGGGGCCGAAGTCAGGCAGTCCCGTAGTGATTAAGCTCCAGCTTTTTCCGCCGTCGCGGGTTCGATAGATGTAAGGATGATCGTCGTTGATCCGGAACCGGCTCACCGAGACGTAAGCCGTTTCTTCATCGAAGTGCGATGCAGAAATTTGCGTCACCTTGCTCCACGCGCTCAGTTCTTTCGGCGTGATGTTGGTCCAGTTCTTCCCGCCGTCGCGCGTGTTCCACAGTTGGCCATCGTCGGTGCCGGCCCATAGCGTGTTCGTCGTCTTGAACGATGGAGCGAGCGCATAAATCACGCCGCGCAATTTGTCGGCGCCTTTGGGGACGAGCGTGCCCACGCTCGCAGGCACGCCAGGATTCTCCCGCGTCAAGTCAGGGCTTATCGTCTGCCAGTTGTTGCCGCCGTCGGTCGTCTTGAAAAGCACGTTGCTGGCGAAATAAAGAACGTGCGGATCCACCGGGGAGAAGATCAGCGGCTCGGTGCGGTTGGTCCGGTACTTCGGATTGCGTAGCGGGATCGGCGTAACATTCTGCACTTGGCCGGTTGAGAAGTGAAATTTCGAAACCTCGGTCCTGCCTCCGCCGTAAATAACGTCTGGGTCCAACGGGTCGGGCGCGACGTAGCCGTACTCGATCACGCCCACGGGATGCCAGTCGCGAAACGTGATAGCTCCATCGTTGCCACGGCTCAGTGTACACGCCGATCCGCTCTCTTGTTGTCCGCCGCACACCTGGTAAGGAAACGTGTTCGTAGTAATCGCGTGATAGAACTGCGCCGTGGGCTGGTTGTACCAAGAACTCCAACTTTGGCCCGCGTTCACCGTGATGATCGCTCCCTGATCGCTGACAATCAGAATAATGTTTCCATTGTTGGGATTGATCCAAAGGTTCTGGTAGTCGTCGCCGCCGGGCGCTCCGCGAAATCCTGACCAGGTTTTGCCGCCGTCCGCCGAACGCATCGTGACCGTGCTGACCACGTAGAGCAGATCTGGATTTTTCGGATCGACTTTCGGAATGGAAAGGTCGCCGCCGCCGATGCGGCCCGCCGGACGCGGATCGGTCGTGACTTGCGTCCATGAATCGCCGGCATCGTCGGAGCGGTAAACGCCGAGCTTCCCCGCGGCCGTCGACAGAGTTGCATACAAGCGATGCGAATCGCTGGGCGCGATGGCCACATAAATTTGCGACAAGTCTTTCGGCAGGCCGTTGCTTAACGGATGCCAGGTGCTGCCGCCATCAGTAGACTTAAACAGTCCGCCGCCGCTGCCGTTGAACTCGTTGCCATCTTCCCACGGGCCTTCGCGGGCCTCCCACATCGACGCGTAAACCACATCGGGATTTGCGGGATCGATTTCGACATCCGACCCGCCAGTATTCTCATCCTTCGAAATCACTCGCTGCCAGTTTTGGCCGCCATCCGTCGATCGATAAACTCCGCGTTCTTCACTCGGCCCGTAAGGATGACCGAGCACCGCGGCAAACATTCGATTGGGATCGCGCGGGTCAATAGCGAGCGCTGGAATCTGCTGTCCATCTCGCAGGCCTGCGAGATGGGTCCACGTCTTCCCGGCGTCGGTGGATTTGTAAATGCCATTGCCGACAGAGAGATCGGGGCGATGCAATCCCTCGCCGCTGCTCACGTAAATAATGTCGGGGTCGGAGGGCGCCACAGCGATCGCGCCGATGGACTGCGTCGATTCATGATCGAAGATCGGATTCCAGGTGCGGCCGTAGTCATCGGATTTCCAAACTCCACCGTTGACCGAGCCGATATAAAAAACACTGGGTTGGCTGGGAACGCCCGCCGCAGCGCGGGTGCGGCCGCCGCGAAATGGCCCGATCATGCGCCAATGCAAATCCTGGTATGTGTTTTCCGGAACCTGTGACCAGCTTGCGGTTGCGGCCAAAATCACAGTGAAACACGCTACGACACGAAGGACTACGTGAGATCGATTCACTTGAGCCCCCTCAGATGAAACGGCAAACTACGTAGAATAAACCAAAATCGAAGCAATCGGGTGGCGATCCAATTAAGTTTGGCGCTTACTCGCTCCGCGGTTATGATGTCGAAGCTTCTACACACCATGCGTACTCAGGCTTCTGATCGATCTCGCAGTGTTCTCACTTCCATCGTTCGCCCACCGATTGTGCGCGCGATTTTGTTCGCAATCTTGCCCGCGGTCTTGCTCGCAATGATCGGCGCGAGTGCACAAGCTCAGGCCCCTGCGCCACAGACGGACGCTCCCGCCGGGCAAGGGCTCAAGCCAATCCTGAATTACATCGACTCCGCCTGGGGCACACTGACCCGCTCCATGACCGAATGTGTGAGCGTGGTCGATCCCAAGATAAAAGTTGCACCGGTGCTTTATCTGCCGGCGGAAGTTGCAGAGCCCGCGGCCGTGCACAAACTGGCCGCCGACTGCAACGTCCGCGTCGAACATTTGCCACTCGAGATTCATCGCCTGGGAGAAATCGAGACCGGCAAGATTCAGCCGCACGGATTGCTTTATCTTCCCGACAAATATGTTGTCCCTGGTGGGCGCTTCAACGAAATGTATGGCTGGGACAGCTATTTCATCATTCGCGGACTGCTGCGCGCCGGACGCATCGAACTGGCGCGGGGGATGGTCGATAATTTTTTCTTCGAGATCGAACACTACGGCGCGATGCTCAACGCCAATCGTACTTATTACCTGACGCGGTCGCAGCCTCCATTCGTGAGTTCCATGTTCGTCGATGTTTACCGCGCGATGCAGCAAGCGAAAAACAATAATGGGCGATCCGATCATGCCGGGCAAGATCGCGCCGGGAAGGATCGAACAGGTGACGACCGTGCCTGGCTGGAGCGCGCCTATGCCGACCTCGACAAAGATTACGGCATGTGGACGCGCGATCCGCACCTCGCAGGACAGACCGGGCTGTCGCGTTATTACGATTTCGGCGAGGGTCCCCCGGCCGAAGCCGTTCAGGATGAGAGTGGTTTCTATCGCAAGGTCGCGCAATATTTCTTTCTGCATCCCGCACAGGCCGATGACTATATCGTCGAAACCAACCCTGCGACGACGCAGCCCGTCGCGGGCGCTCCTTATACGCTTGAGGTGTGCGACGTCTCCACTACTATGGCCCGCGCCGGCTGCGAGAAGGCAAAAGAGTTTAAACTGAGCGCGGATTACTACAAAGGCGACCGCTCCATGCGCGAATCCGGATTTGACGTGAGCTTTCGCTTCGGGCCCTTCGGCGCGGCCACCCATCATTACGCGCCCGTCTGCCTGAACAGCCTGCTCTACAAAACAGAAAAAGATTTGGAGCAGATCAGCCTTTGGCTGGGCCATGCCGACGACGCCAAGAAGTGGAACCAGCGCGCCGAAGCGCGCAAACAACTCATCTCCCGCTATCTCTGGAATCAAGGCCAAGGAATATTTGTCGATTACAACTTTCAAACCGGCCGCATGTCCGACTATCAATATGCGTCCACGTTCTATCCGCTATGGGCGGGGCTCGCGACGCCGGAGCAAGCCAAAGCAGTCGCCGACAACTTGAAAATCTTTGACCGTCCCGGCGGGCTCCCTATGAGTACTACCGAGAGCGGCGCGCAATGGGACTTGCCCTACGGCTGGGGAAACATCGAGATGCTGGCGATCGAGGGACTTCGCCGCTATGGCTTCAATTCAGACGCCGACCGCGTTTCATACGAGTTCTTGTCAACCGTCGCCGAAAACTTTCGCCACGACGGCAACATCCGCGAGAAGTACAACGTCGTGACCCGCTCCTCCGAAGCCCACGTGGAACTCGGCTACGAAATGAACGTGGTCGGCTTCGGCTGGACCAATGCAGCATTTCTCGAACTGCTGCACGGACTGCCACAGGAGATGGTCGACCGATTGGAGCAGGAGCAGAATCGTCCGCTGCAAGCTTCGAAGTAATGCCTAAATTCCAGGCTAACCCGTCATCCCGGAAACCTCTTCCGCCTAGTGGAGTGCACTTGGGGCGCACAAGGGGCGCTGGCGTTCGGCACCGTCCGCCATTGAGGATTTGCAGCCATAGAAAGCGTGAGGTCCGAGGTCTTTCCGAGATTATGCCGAGAAAGGCCCAGCTCCGTTCGCAATTTTGTTAAATCGACACTCAACGCGTCCCGCGCAACGTGAGATGAAAATTGCGCCCTACCAGTTGTAAAACTCTTTCCACTGTCGTCGGAAAAATAATTATCAAAAACTTCAGACAGTTGTAATCCGAAATACAACCTGCCCCGTACTTCAACTGTACGGGTGCTCACTGCCGGATGCCGGACCTGATCGACTTTCCGGAATGCTGACAAGCCCTCGACGGATAGTTGAAGGAAGCACATATGGCCTAACGGCCGTACTCTCACCTGCGAATCCCGCTCGATTCGCCTCACCGCCACCGCAATTGAGCCTGGTTTCTAATCAAAACATAGGAGCATTCCCGAATGAAAACCGAAGTGATCGATCGCATTGTGAATAACCCTTCTGACCGTCGCAAATTCTTGAAACGGGTCGGCGTGGCCAGTCTTGGCGTAGCCGCCGCTACCACCATCGGTGGCGGTGTCTTGAGCAAGGCCGCCTATGCTTCCAGCACCATCACCGACGCCGATATCCTCAATTTCGCGCTAAATCTGGAATATCTTGAAGCTGAGTTCTATTCGATGGCCACCTATGGCGCAACCCTCGTCGAACTCGGCGTTATCACCCCTTCGCAACAGACTGGTCCAACGACCGGGGGAAAGATGGTTCCCGGCTTCGCGTCTTCGCCGCTGGCCTTCATGGCCACTGGCCTACGGGAGAACGAGATAGCGCATGTAAAATACTTGCGTGCCGCCCTGGGCTCGGCTGCGGTCAAAAAACCGGCAATCAATCTGTCCGCTCTGGGCTACGGATACGCCAACATCGACAGTTGGTTGGAACTCGCGCGGCAGTTCGAGGACGTAGGCGTCAGCGCATATCTGGGCGCAGCGCCCTTGATCAGCAACAAGACTTACCTGGCCGCAGCCGGAGCGATCCTGGCTACGGAAGCGCAACACTCCGGCTCCATTCGAGCGGCGTGCATCATGAATGGCGTCGGCAGCCCTGCCGTGGATTCTCGCGACGTTCCGCCATCGGAACAGAAACCCTACGATGTGGACGGCAACGCTTTAAGCATCCCGCGAACCACCTCTCAGGTGCTCAACATCGTTTACCACGGCGGGCAATGTTCCGGTGGGTTCTATCCGCAAGGCATGAACGGAACAATCTCTTGCCAGGCATAGCTGATGCATGTGGTCGGTCAGCCCGGCGGCGATAGCGCCGCAAAAGCCTCGGCGGCGAGACTCGAAGCGCCGCCGGGCATTTATTTTTTCATTTACCCGCGAGACGAGGAGACTTAAATGATCGAAGGACTGTTTCAACCGATGCACTTATTACTGATTGTGGGGCTTGCACTACTGGTTTTTGGCCCGAAAAAACTTCCCGAGCTTGGGAAAGGCCTGGGCGATGGCATTCGCGGCTTCAAGGCCGCGATAAGTGGCGAAGTCAAGCCGGCCGAAACCGTGAAAGCGGAATCGACCCAGGAAGCGACCAAATCCGCGTGATCTCCGACCACGAGAAATCGTAGAGACGTAGACGTTGCCAGCAACGTCTTGCCCTCAGCATCATCGCGCAAGGCAGACGTTGCCAGCAACGTCTCTACGAGTTTAGTCAGGTCGTTGGACATTCTGCGAAAGTAGACATTTCTTCCACGGCTTACCTTGCACGATACCCACGCCGTGCCAACTCCACCTCGGCGGAATCACGACCTGCCGCGCGAGAAATAATAATTTTGCGCAGTGTTCCTGCAGGAACATGTCCTGCTCACGCGTTGACGCTCCCTGCCATCCCCCCTAAGATGGAGTTCCATTTCTCGCGCGCGAATTTCAAAATTGATGATGATTAACCAGACTATCTCGCATTACCGCATCACTGGCCAGTTGGGCAGCGGTGGCATGGGCATCGTGTACGAGGCGGAAGACCTGAACCTGGGCCGCAAAGTTGCGTTGAAGTTCCTGCCGCCGCAATTGTCGCGCGATCAAAACGCACTCGATCGATTTCTCCTGGAGGCGCGCACCGCATCCGCGCTGAACCATCCCAACATCTGCACCATTTACGCGGTCGAAAAAGCCGAAGGCGAAGACGCGCAATCGTTCATCGCGATGGAACTGCTCGAAGGGCAGAACCTCGACCAGAAACTGCGCACCGGTGCGCTGCCGATCGACCGCCTGCTCGACATTGGCATTCAACTTGCCGACGCGCTCGACGCCGCGCACGCCAAAGGCATCATCCACCGCGACATCAAGCCCGCGAATATTTTTATTTCGCCGCGCGGCCAGGTGAAGGTTCTGGATTTCGGACTGGCCAAGCTCACCCGTCCTGAAGTGCAGATGGAAACAATTGGAACCACATTGGATTCGCCCCCACCCGCGCACCTCACCAGCCCCGGCGCAACCGTCGGCACCATCGCCTACATGTCGCCCGAGCAGGCGCGCGGCGAAGAACTCGACACCCGCTCCGACCTCTTCTCCCTCGGCACGGTTGTTTACCAGATGGCGACGGGCAAGCTGCCGTTTTCTGGAGCCACGTCGGCCGTAGTGTTTCACGCCATTCTCGAACTCGACCCCGTTCCTGCGCTGCAGTTGAATTCGAATCTGCCGCCCAAGCTACAGGAGATCATCGAGAAGCTTCTGGAAAAAGATCGCGACCTGCGCTACCAGTCCGCTGCCGATCTGCGCGGCGATCTGAAGCGTCTGAAGCGCGACGTTGAGTCGGGGAAGAAGAGTGCGGCGCGCCGGTGCGGCCTCGGCCGCCTCTCACACCGCTTCAGGCGCAAGTCAGATTCCTGCGGCGCCCGCACCGTCGCCGAATCGGGTTCTTCTTCTGCGGTGGTCGCGACGGCGGGGCGTCACAAAGTGGGCACGGGCGCGCTGGTCCTTCTGGGCGTCCTGGTGGTGCTCGCGGCTGCAATCTTTGGAATCTACTCGCTGCTTACGCGAAATGGGAGCATGCCGTTCCGCAATTTCTCGGTCAGCCGCGTCACCGAGGAAGGCAACGTGGTTTCGGCGGCGCTCTCGCCTGACGGCAAATATATTCTTAGCCTGGTGCGCGACAACGGCCTGGCCAGCCTGTCGTTGCGCAACGTGCCCACCAACAGCATCACCCAGGTGCAGCCTCCCGCCGATGTGTATTACGGCGGCCTGAGATTTTCGCCCGACGGCAATTATTTCTATTTTGTGCGTAGCGATCCCGGAAGCCCCGACTTGAAATTCCTGTACCGTTCAGCGCTGCTGGGTGGCGCTCCCGAAAAGTTGGCGGAAGACGTGGACAGCAACATCACCACTTCGCCCGACGGCCGCAAGGTAGCCTTCTTGCGCTATGACAATCCTGAGGAAGGCAAATACCAGTTGATTGTCCGCTCGCTCGATAAAAATTTGGAGACCGTGCTCACCAGCGGCGCCATGGGCCAGCGCCTTCTGGCCCCCGCTTGGTCACCAGATGGCAAGACCATCCTGTGCGCGGTGAATCAGCCCGGAGACGCCCTCACCGGACTCGTCGCGGTAGATGCGAACAGCGGTCAGCAGCGGCTTATTTTGAGTTCAGCCGACGCGCTGAATTTGCCCACGTGGATGCCCGATGGCAAGAGCTTGCTTGCTCTCGATGGCGACCGATCCACTAATTACACCCGCGCCCAGATCGTGTCGGTCTCCTATCCTGATGGAAAGTAAGTCGCGTCACGCGCGACACCAATGACTATTCCGATCTCAGCCTGGCGGCGAACGGCCAGGTCGTGTCCACGGTGCTCAGCGAGGGACGATGGAATTTATTCGTCATGTCAGCATCGGGTGGCGGCGCAGACGCGCGGCCCGTCGGTTCGGTGGCCAACTTCACGAATTTCACCTGGACTCATCATGGCCGCTTGATCGACGACACCGAGAACCAGTTGCATTGGCTGAATCCAGATAGTGGAGCGAAAGGAGCTTTCGTCACGCAAGAGAGCTCGATTACCGGCGACCCTTGGGAATGTTCCGATGGCCGTCACGTGGTTTTTCTTTTTGGATTGATTGGGGGAAAAGGCGGCGAGAGCGTGTGGCGCGCCGATGCCGGTGGAGGAAATCTGAAGCAACTGTCGAACGGCAAGCAGGATAACTATCCGGTCTGTTCTCCCGATTCAAGATGGGTCTACTACATGGACAACAGTGCAGGCCGGATGATGAGGGTGTCGATCGACGGCGGCACGCCACAAAAAGTGACCGACATGACGCTCTCCGGCCTCTTCGATATTTCGCCCGACGGCAGCACCGTCGCGTTTGCCACGATTGACCATGCCAACGGTCACGCGGAAAAACTTATATTGCTCGATACCGGTTCGGGGCAAGTTCGAAAAACGATAAAGTTTGAGCGCGACCCGTTCGGATATTTTGTCCACTTCACCCGCGACGGCAAGTCCGTGGTCTATCCGATTCGCGAAAACGGCGTGGATAACTTATGGCAGCAGTCACTCGATGGTTCAACTGGCAAGCAGTTGACGTCATTCAAGGCCGAGCGGATCTGGGACTATCACTGGTCGCCGGATGGCAGCAAACTGGCGGTGGTTCGCGGGCACAATGACTCCGATATCGTGCTGCTGCGCGACATGCAGCAGTAGGGGCCCGATCGAAAAGCAGATTTCTGCGAAGAGTTTACGGCACGGAGAAAATGTTTCGGCCAAAACTAAAGGCGGCCATTACTGGCCGCCCTTATAGTCGAATTGTCGCCGTGAAGCGGAATTAGACGCCCTTGACGTTCTCAGCTTGCCAGCCCTTGGGGCCCTTGACCACGTCAAATTGTACTTGCTGACCTTCCTGCAGACTGCGGAAGCCACTCGCCTGGATGGCGGAGAAATGTACGAAGACATCCTCGCCGTTCTGGCGGCTGATGAAACCGTAGCCCTTGGCGTCGTTAAACCACTTCACTGTTCCTGTTTCCATGATGTTGCAATTTCCTTTTTCTTTGATGTAGCGCTGAAACTTTTCGGGTCTTCTGCAGGCAGGTCACGCGCTGGGTTAAGCGGAGATTCTTGTACTGCGAAGGAACTCTAAAGTCAAACGCAAGCTGATTGTATTAAAAGTGCCCTAAAATAGCTACATATTTTCCTGTAGGTGCGCTCTAAACAATTGACATGCGGGGTGTTATGGCTCCGGGCCTCATGGATAAATTCGCCGTGTGGGAACTCGATGTTTCAAAGTTTCAAGGGTTCAATGTTTCAAGCTGAAAACCGAAAATAGAATGACTTAAGAAACCTTGAAACTCTGGAACCTTGAAACTATGTGCGCCTTCGTACGTTTTATCGTGCTGGCGCCGTGCGTTGATCCGTCTCAGAATCGCCCGCACTTGCCACCTTTTCACAAACCGATCATCATCTACCTATGCGTCTTCGCACTCTGCTGGTTACATTTTTACTGACCGCCTCGGCGTGGGCTGGGATTGTCGATACCGTCCGCTACGCTCTCGCGCAAAACAATTTTTCGGCGGCGGAGTCAGCCCTCGATTCTTATCGCGGCCAACGCGGAGTCGACGCCGAATATGCCGAGGCCTACTCGTGGCTGGGGCGCGCCGCTTTGGACCAGGGCCAATATGATCAGGCGGCCGAATACGCCAAGCAGACGAAGGCCCTGGTGCTGGAACAACTGAAGCAGCGTTCGCTGGATGCCGACGCCCACTTGCCGATCGCGCTGGGAGCGGCGCTGGAAGTCCAGTCGCAAGTGCTGGCCGAACGCGGGCATCGGACGCAGGCAGTCGCGCTGCTGCAGTCCGCGCTGCGAACCTATGGCAACACTTCGATTCACGATCGCTTGCAGAAGAATTTGAACCTGCTGTCGTTTCAGGGCAGGATGGCGCCAGCGCTGAAGTCCGACGAGTTGTTGGGAGCGAAGCTGCCGCCGCCCACGCAACTCAAGGGTTCGCCGGTGCTGCTGTTTTTTTGGGCGCACTGGTGCGCCGACTGCAAAGCGGAAGCTCCCATCATCACGCAGTTGCGTTCGGAGTTCGCCAGCAAGGGATTGCAGGTAATTGGGCCGACTCGCCTTTACGGTTACACGGCGCAGATCGAACACGCCTCGCCGAGCGATGAACTGCGCTACATCGATGCCGTGCGGCATCGTTTTTATTCCGGGCTGATGGACATGCCGGTGCCCATCAGCAAATACAATTTCGATACTTACGGAGCGTCGACAACGCCCACGTTGGTGCTGTTGGACCGTGCGGGGAAAGTGGCGATGTACCATCCTGGGGCTTTGCCCTACGATCAACTGCGGGCGGAGATTGAGAAGGTGGTGAGGTAGCTCGTGTGTGTGGCGTGGGCCCCCGCTCCACACGGTCACGGCTTGACTTCCGTCAGTCTTCCCGTCTTCACGTCGTAAACAAAGCCCCGCACCGGAATGTGTTTCGGGATCCAAGGGTGCGATTTCACGCGGTGCACCTGGCGGCGAACGTTTTCTTCCAGGTCATCGAAGGCGTAGAAGTGGGCAGGTTCGCTGGCGCCAGTGCCCATTTTTTCGGTGAGGCGCGCCCTTAATTCGTATTCCTGCACTCTCAGCAACCCGCAGTCGGTGTGATTGATGATGATGAACTCCTGCGTGTCGAGCAGATGATGGGAGACGATCAGCGAGCGCAGGGCATCTTCTGTGGCGATGCCGCCCGCGTTGCGGATCATGTGCGCGTCGCCGGGGCGAAGGCCGAGGCAGTGCTCGAACAGAATGCGGGAGTCCATGCAGGCCAACACGGCCGCGTGGCGGCGCGGGCGGACGGAAAGATCGCCCAGGTCGAAGCTGCGCGCGAAAGTTTCGTTGGCTCGTAATAATTCGTCGGCGACAGACAATGGCATGCTCCTGAAGAGTCGTTCGTCGTTCGTTCGGAGTCGTTGGTGTATGATCTGCGCGCTCTTTGCGTGCCAACCACCAGCGACGATCGACCAACGACTATAACCAGTTTACCCGTTACAATCGGCGCGTGAACGCTGGTTTCAATCTCGAGGACACGATTGTCGCCATTGCTACGCCTGCGGGGCGGGGCGGGATCGGTGTGGTGCGGCTGGCGGGAGCGCAGGCGCTAGAGATTGCGAAGCCGATGTTACGGCTGAAGCATGAGCTCGAGCCGGGACGGGCTGTGTTTGGGGAATTGATCGAGCCGGAGACTGGGTCGGAGGAAGTCAAAATCCCCACCCTAGTCGCCAAAAACGCGACTAGGATGGGGCACCCGCAGCCAGATATCGATAAACAACCGAATCGCATCGACGAAGTTGTGGTCACTTACTTCGCCAAGCCGCACTCTTACACCACCGACGACATTGTTGAGATTTCTGCTCATGGCTCGCCCGTGGTGTTGCGGCACATTGTGGAGCTTTGCGTTGCAGCCGGAGCGCGGCTGGCAGAGCCGGGGGAGTTCACCATGCGCGCGTTTCTTAACGGGCGCATCGATTTGACGCAAGCCGAAGCGGTGCGCGACCTGATCGACTCGCAGACTTTGTATCAAGCGAAAGTTGCGGCGCAGCAACTGGAGGGCGCGCTCTCGCGGAGATTGCGGCCGGTTAAGCAAAAGCTGGTGGAGCTGATTGCGGTGCTCGAAGCCGGGATTGATTTTGCCGAAGACGACGTGTCGGTGATGCCCGACACGGCAATTCTCGATCAGATCGCCGGAGTGCGAGCGCCGCTCGAACAGCTCCACGCGACGTTTGCTTACGGAAAGATTGTGCATGAGGGATTAACTCTGGCCATTGTTGGACGGCCAAACGTCGGCAAGTCGAGCCTGTTCAACCGCCTGGTGGAGCGAGAGCGCGCTATCGTCACCGCGACCCCGGGCACCACGCGCGATCTGGTCAGCGAAACGGTTGCCATCGGCGGCATCCCGGTGAAGTTGGTCGACACCGCCGGCATTCGCGAGGCGCTCGATGAAGCCGAATCGATTGGCATTCGCAAATCGATGGAAGCTCTAGCCGATGCGGACCTGGTGCTGGTTGTGGTCGACGCGTCGCAGGGGCAGACGGCTAAGGACAACGAATTGCTGCGGCAGGCTGAGAACCGGCCGGTGATTCTGGTGGGAAATAAGTGCGATCTGGGAGTGGGCGGGCAGTTGTCAGTGGGCGGTGAGCGGCACCTTCTGACTTCGGCAGTTACGGGCGAGGGCATCGCCGAACTGCGCGGCGCTATTTTGCGTCACGTCGGCGGCGAAGCAGGCGCACAGGCGGAGTCGGGATTCCTCACTAACGTGCGGCATCAGGGATTGATTAGCGATTCGCTGCTGGCGCTGGACGCGGCGAAGTCTGCTGTGGACGCAAAAGTGCCGCACGAGATGTTGCTGCTCGATCTTTACAATGTCTTGCGTCCGCTGGACGCGATGACGGGGCAGACTACGACCGACGACATCCTGAATTTAATTTTCAGCACGTTTTGCATTGGAAAATAGAGCACAAAAGAGAAGCTTCCACCACCAAGGGCACGAAGGTTCACGAAGGAACACGCTGGAGCTTTCTTATTTCGACAGGGCGGATAGGCTATCGCGAAACATTACATCGAACGATGTGCCTTTGGCACTCTTTGTCGCGGCAGCCAGCGCTTTTTCGGCGGCGGCCCGCTGATAACCCAAATTCAGCAACGCGGAGAGCACGTCTTCTTCGGTTGCGTTCATGGCTGGAACGGCTGGAGTTGTAGCAGCATTCGTTTCGGGCAGTTTGTCCCGCAGTTCAAGCACCATGCGTTCGGCAGTCTTCCTTCCGATGCCGGGGATGCGCGTCAGCCGCGCCACGTCGTTGCCGCGAATCGCTCCCACCATTTCGTCGGCGGCCATGCCGCTTAAAATTGTGATGCCCAGCTTCGGGCCGATTCCGCTCACCGTGATCAGCTTCTCGAACAGCAATTTCTCCGCGGGACGCAGAAATCCGTAGAGCGCGATCTGGTCTTCGCGCACGTGCGTGTGGATGTGCAGCGCGACCTCGGCGCCGACCGCAGGCAAGTCGGAAAATGTCGGCACGCTGATGGTGACGTCGTAGCCGACGCCCGCCGTCTCGACGATGGCCTGGTTGGGATGCTTGGCCAGCAGCTTTCCGCGCACATGGGCAATCATGTTCAGGCCATTGTAGCGGCACGGGCCATGTCGCGCAGCGGTCGAACGCGCGATGGACACTCGTGGCGGACGCTCTTAGAATCTTGACTGGCGTGAACCTCATGAGGTTGGGTGGATTTCAGTTTATTTATCGAGCGATGTTAGCGGTGGTTACGCTTCTGGCTTGCGCCGCCGCAGGCCGTGGGCAGGCTGCGCTCGATCTCGACGGGCGTGCCGTGAATGTATTCGCCGGCGATTCTGGCAAGGTTGCGGTCCTCATCTTCGTGCGCCGCGACTGCCCGGTTTCCAGCCGTTACGCCCCGGTCATCCAGCAGCTCGGCAAAGAATATTCTGATCAGGCAAATTTCTGGCTGGTGTATCCGGACAAGAACGATTCGCCACAGGCGATTCGAAAGTATCTGCAGGATTATGGTTATCATTTGCCGGCGCTGCGCGATCCCGACCACGCGTTGGTCAAGCTGGGGCACGCGCAGATTACGCCTGAGGTCGCGGTGTTTGACCGCGAGCACCATCTGGTCTATGACGGGCGCATCGACGACCGGTACGTTGATTTTTTTCGGCAGCGTCCCGCGCCGACCACGCATGAACTCGACGATGCGCTCCGAGCGGTGTTGGCGGGCAAAGCCGTCGCTAAGAGCGAAGTCAGGGGAGTGGGATGTTACATCTCGGACCTGCAATAAGCTCCTGGCTGCGCGCTGCTAAGTGGACGCTGATAATTCTGGTAGCGGCGTGTGCGTCGGCCGCGCTCTCCGGCTGGCCTGCGGCGCGTGCGTCCGGTGAGAGAGCGAAGCCTGCGGCGCAAGTAACTTTCAATCGCGACATCGCTCCCATCGTTTTTCGATCCTGCGCAACTTGCCACCGGCCGGGAGAGGCGGCGCCGTTTTCCTTGCTGAACTATTCCGACGTTAAAAAGCATGCTCGACAGATTGTCGATGTAACGCAGTCGCGCGCCATGCCGCCCTGGCTGCCGGAACCGCAGCGGCTGAAGTTTGCCGATGAACTTCGTTTGTCGGATGCGGAAATCAATTTGATCCGGGACTGGGTGGAGCAGGGCGAACTTGAGGGCAATGCCGCGGATCTTCCGCCGACGCCGAAGTTCGTCGAGGGCTGGCGGCTCGGCAAGCCCGATCTTGTTCTCACCGCGAACAAGCCGCTTACGCTGCCGCCTTCGGGTACCGATACATACTGGAATTTTATTTTTCCGGTGCCCATTGAAGAAACACGCTGGGTGAAAGCGATTGAAATTCGTCCCGGAGACAAGCGCTACGTGCATCACGCGAATATTCTTGTCGACCGCGGCGGGTCGTCGCGCCAGCGGGAAGCCGAGCCAGGCGCGGGTTTCGGCGGCATGGAGATTCGTATCGAGTCGCAGGTGTTCGATCCCGACAGTCACCTGCTCTTCTGGAAGCCGGGAACGATTCCGTACGTTGAGCCCGAAGGAATGGCGCTGCGCCTCGACAAAGGCACCGACCTGATTCTCAACACACATCTGCAACCTTCTGGGAAGCCGGAAGTCATTCAGCCAAGCATCGGACTTTATTTCACGCCGCATCCGGCGACCAAGCTGCCGATGCTGCTTCAGCTGGAAAACGACGCCAAGCTCGACATTCCCGCGGGACAGAAAGATTTTCTGGTCACTGACGAATTTACGCTGCCCATCGACGTCGAGTTGCTGGCGATTTATCCGCACGCGCATTATCTGGGAAAAGATATTCAGGCATTTGCGACGCTGCCCGACGGAACAACGAAGACGCTGATCCACATTCCGCAGTGGAATTTGAATTGGCAGGCAGTGTACCGCTATGCAGAGCCTGTGCAGTTGCCCCAGGGAACGAAGGTGAGCTTGCGCTATGTGTACGACAACTCGGAGGACAATCCGCTGAATCCGAATCATCCGCCGGCGCGAGTGAAAGGCGGGAATCGTTCGAGCGATGAAATGTGCCACCTGTGGCTGCAGGTGTTGCCGGTGAATTTCGATGCGGCGCAAGGCGATCCGCGCAGGGCGCTACAGGAGGCCCTGGCACGTCACAACGTGGAAAAAAATCCCAGCGATTTCGAAGCTCATTACAACCTTGCAGCCATGCTGCAGGCAAAGAACGAACTCGACGCCGCGATCCGCGAATACGAAGCAGCCGTGCGCTTGCGGCCCGAGGATGCGGCGGCGAACAACGCTCTGGGCGCGGCTTTGGTGGCGGCGGGCCATCCTGAACAAAGCGTCGGATATTTGCAGACGGCGCTGAAGACGCGTCCGGATTCTTTCGACGCTCACTACAATCTGGGACTTGCGCTGGCGGGGCAGAACGATTTCGTAGGTGCGTCGCAGCAGTTAGCTCTCGCGCTGCAGTTGCAGCCGCAAGACGCGAACGTGGAGGCGAACCTGGGTGCGGCGCTGGCGGAGTTGGGACGTTTCGCGGAGGCGAAGTCACATTTCGAACATGCGCTGCAGATCGATCCCAGCCAGCCGATCGCGAAAGAAAATCTCGAAGCGCTGCAGAAAGAAATGAACTCGCATTGATACGTGTGAGGCCCCGATGTGGCGCGAGCGCCCTTCGCTCGCGTCCCGCGAGACTATACTCTATCTTCTGTTATGCACTCTTGCTGGAATCGAAAGAAATTATTCGGGGCTCGGCTCGCATTCTCGGCAGCATTTTTGTGTGCATTTTCTGCCCTGGGATTGGCGCAGCAACCGGCAACGCCCGAGGCTCCGGCTCCGCAGTCGCAGGCCTCCAGCGGCGTCCCCGCCGAATTTGCCGAAGCGCGAAAGTTGATGCAGCAGGGCAAAGTGGACGAAGCCATCGCGCAATTGCAAGCCGTCGAGTCCCGCGATCCCAACGAAAAAGGCCTGGCACTGGAAATGGGCGCGGCCTACTACAAGAAAAGCGATTTCCCCAAGGCGATCGAGTATCTGAAAAAGGCGACGGCAGCCGATCCGGCGAATAGCGAAGCAATCCAGTTGCTCGGGCTTTCGGATTATCTGGGCGGACATCCCGCGGACGCGATTCCGCTGCTCGAGAAAGTGCAAGGCTGGTTTTCGCGAGCGAATGTGGACGCGGCTTACATTCTGGGCATCTGCTACATCCAGACGAAAAATTACGATCAGGCGCGCCAGGCATTCGCGCGAATGTTCGATGTGGCTCCTGACTCTGCCGCCAGTTATTTATTCACCGCGCGAATGTTGCTGCGGCAGGAGTACGATCCGGTCGCGGAAGAGTACGCGCAGAAGGCAGTGGCGCTCGATCCCAAGCTGCCTCTGGTGCATTTTCTGCTGGGCGAGTTGTATCTCTACAAGTCGCGAGTTCCGGAAGCGATCACCGAGTTTCAAAAAGAGCTGGCTCTCAATCCCGCGAATGCGGCGACGTATTACAAACTTGGGGACGCTTACTCGCGTGTGCAGAAGTTTGAGGAGGCGGAACGCGTGTTGCAGCGATCGATCTGGCTTGATTCAACTTCGACCGGGCCCTACATCCTGATGGGGAAAGTGCTCGAGAAAAAAGGCGAATTCGATTTGGCGGTGCGTGCGCTGCAGCGGGCGGCGACCATGGACCCTAACAATCCTACGACCCACCACTTGCTCGGCCAGGCTTACCGCGATATGGGAAAAAAAGAAGAAGCGGAGAGCGAACTCAAACTTGCCGAAGAACTGCAGACCAAACAAACTCCGCGCTAACGCGAATTGCCGCTCGTGAAATTGCCGCTAGAGCGCGGCCGCCTGATCGCGGCGGCGCGCCTGGATTTCAATGTAAACATGCACCAGCGAAACCGCTGCGGGCGTTACGCCGGGAATGCGTGAGGCCTGGGCGATGGTGCGCGGGCGGACGTGCGTGAGCTTTTCCTGCATCTCGCGCGAGAGCCCACTTACCGAGCAGTAGTCGAACCATTCGGGAATGGAATGCTGTTCGGCCTTCTTCAGGCGCTCCATGGCGCGCTGCTGTTGCAGCAGGTAGCCTTCGTACTTTATTTCAGTCTCGACCGACTTGAGTTCGTTTCTGACTTCAGAAGAAAGATTGACCACAGGGGGCACAGAGGGCACGGAGGAATTCCTGGCAAAAAACTCTGGCGCCAGCTCACGCAAGATGGGCACCAGTTGCTCAACCTTCACTTCGGGACGCTTCATGAGTTGCGCCAAAGTTTGGCCGAGGGCTGATGAATAATCAGTGAGAGGAGCCCAAGGTCCCTCGACTGCGTTCGGCTTCGCCTCACTCCGCTCGGGATGACAAGCTTTTGTTTCTGGCTTCGCCTCACTTCGCTCGGGATGACAATTCGTTGCCGGAGCATGAAGTTTTTCCAACATTCCCGGCGTGATCCGAGTGCTCTCCAGCAATGCCTTCATCTCTCGCAGACGCTGCTGCTTCGACTGGAAGTCTGCCCAAGCAGCGTCGGAAATCAGGCCGACGCGGCGGCCGTGCGGAGTCAGCCGGCGGTCGGCATTGTCGATGCGCAGATGCAAGCGGAATTCCGCACGCGACGTAAACATGCGGTAAGGTTCGTTCGTCCCTTTCGAAATCAGGTCATCGATAAGGATCGCGGTATAAGCTTCTGTGCGGTCTAAGATCAGCGGCGGTTGTCGCTTCACCTGCAGAGCGGCGTTGATGCCCGCCATCAGGCCCTGGCAAGCCGCTTCCTCGTAGCCCGAGGTTCCGTTGATCTGCCCGCCGAGGAACAAGCCGGCAATCTTGCGGGTTTCGAGCGTGCGCTCCAGTTCGGTCGGGTCGATCGAATCGTATTCAATGGCGTAGCCGGGGCGCAGCATGTCCGCATTTTCGAGCCCCGGAATCGACTTCAGGATCGCCAGCTGCACGTCCACCGGCAGCGACGTGCTCATGCCGTTGACGTAAATTTCGTGCGTGTTCAACCCCTCCGGCTCGAGGTAAAGCTGGTGCATTTCCTTGTCGGGAAACTTTACGATCTTGTCTTCGATCGAAGGACAGTAGCGCGGACCGATGGACTGGATCTGTCCGCTGTACATGGGCGAGCGGTGCACGTTCTCGCGAATGATGCGATGAGTCTCGGCAGTGGTCCACGCAATGTAGCAGGGCACTTGCGAGTCGTGGTGGGCCACGCGCTTGGTTCGAAAGCTGAAAGGTGTGGGATCGACGTCGCCCGGCTGTTCCGCAAAGCGCGACCAGTCGATGGTGCGGCCGTCAAGGCGCGGCGGAGTTCCGGTCTTAAGGCGGCAGCCGCGCAGGCCGAGTTTCTTCAGCGCCTCGCCCAACAGGACCGCGTTGGGCTCGCCGGAACGTCCCGCGGGATATTGCTGCTCGCCGCAGTGGATCAGTCCGTTCAGAAAAGTTCCTGTGGTGATGATGACAGCCTGTGCGCCCACAGTACGGCCGTCGCGAAGGCGTATGCCGAGTATGCGGCGATGAGAGTTCTCAGTTCTCAGTTCTCTGTTTTCAGTCGGATCAAAACCTTCACCCGATGAAGCCGCGTTCGACTCGATTGCCTGTTCGGTGCGACCCAACTCGTGACCTTCTCGATCATGCTGAGAACTGAGAGGTGAGAACTGAGAACCTCCCAGAATCAGATCCGCGACTTCCGCCTGCTTGATTTTCAGATTTGGCTGCGCCTCCAGCACTTCGCGCATTTTCAGGCGATAGGCCTGCTTGTCGCATTGGGCGCGGGGCGACCACACCGCGGGTCCGCGCGAAGTATTCAGGAGGCGGAACTGAATGCCGACGGCGTCGGTAATTTCGCCCATGATGCCGCCGAGCGCGTCGACTTCGCGGACGAGATGTCCCTTGGCAATGCCGCCGACCGCCGGATTGCACGACATCTGCGCGATCAGGTCGACGTTGAGGGTGTAGAGGGCAGTCTTCAATCCCATGCGCGCGGCGGCCATCGCGGCTTCGCATCCGGCATGCCCGGCGCCGACTACGACTACGTCGAATTGTTCGGTGAACTGCATTGACGCGTTTGCAGCGATCTCCAGAGAAAAAGTTCTTGGCCTTGTTCTTCCTTCATTCTAGCAACATGGCGCACCGAGTGATCTCCAGCGCTTGCCGCTGGCATGCCTCGCCCGTATATTGGATTCTTTTGAGGACGCATGGCGAGAGACATACCTATTGGCGCGCGCAGCGAGGCTGAGGAGACGGTCGAGTTTAAACACACGCTTACCTCGCACCATCCGGAATTGCCACCGGTGTATTCGACGCCGGACATGATCCGCCTGATGGAAACGGCCGCTTTCCGTGCCCTGCAGCCTTTCTGTGAAAGCGACGAGATTACCGTCGGGACCTCGATCAACATTGAACATCGGGCCGCCAGCGGGATCGGCGCCCGCATTCGAGCCGAGGCCGTGCTCGAATCATTCGACGGACGATTCTATCTCTTGCGCGTGACCGCGCGAGACGACGAGGAGGAAATAGGACGCGGAACCGTCGGGCGCGCAGTAGTCAGTAGGGGGAAGTTCGTAAAGAAAATGAAAGGGAAGTAGAACGGCGTCGGCCCCGAACTTTTGAACAACATCTGACCGCTAACATCAAAACCGAGAACTGAGAACTGAGAACTCCTAATCCTCATCGGTGTTATCTCCGACACGCCGGGCGCCCCATCTTTGCCGCGTTCTTTGCGGCAAAGGTGGGGAAGTCCCAATCCCGAACCCGCCCCATTGCTACAATCCGACAGAATGTCTGTCGCCTTCCGCATCGACAAGAACAGCGGCCAAGCCCGCACCGGACGCCTGCTTACCCCGCACGCCGAAATTGAGACTCCGGTCTTCATGCCGGTGGGAACGGTGGCGTCGGTAAAGGCGGTTCCGCAGGAAACGCTGGAGGAACTGGGCGCGCAGATTATTCTCGGCAACACTTACCATCTTTATTTGCGGCCCGGCGTCGACACCGTGCGGCGGCTGGGCGGCCTGCATGGATTTATGAGTTGGCGGCGAGCGATTCTCACCGACTCCGGGGGCTTTCAGGTCTTCAGCCTCTCTGAACTTCGCAAAGTCACCGACGAAGGTGTCACGTTTCGTTCGCACCTCGACGGCTCGTCACATTTTTTCAGCCCGGAGAGCGCGATGGAGGCGCAGATCGGTCTGGGCGCAGACATCATCATGGCATTTGACGAGTGCACAGAGTTTCCGGCGGATTCGGCTCGTGCGCGGGCTTCGATGGAGATGACGGCGCGGTGGGCGGCCCGCAGCAAGAAATATTTCGAAGAGCATAAGCAGGAAGTGCCGTGGGGAAATGCCACGTAGGGACGGACGCATTCGTCCGTCCTCAGGATGACGGAACGAACCCAAACTCCCGAAAACCTTGGACGGACGAATGCGTCCGTCCCCACGCGGGCCGATGCCACACAGGCTCTGTTTGGCATTGTTCAGGGAGGGATGGATCGGGAGCTGCGAAAAGAATCGGCGGAGCGGACGATCGAAATCGGGTTCCCGGGCTACGCCATTGGCGGGCTCAGCGTGGGCGAGCCTCGCGAACTCACCCGCGAGATTGTCGAGTCGACGCTGGAGCATCTTCCCAGGGACCAACCGCGCTATCTGATGGGAGTGGGCACTCCGGAGGAGATTGTCGAGTACGCCAACCTGGGCGTGGACATGATGGATTGCGTTCTGCCGACGCGGGCCGCGCGGCATGGGCTGCTTTTTACGTCCGCAGGAAAAGTTTCCATTAAACAGGCGCGCTACGCCCAGGATGCCGGTCCGCTCGACGCCAATTGCCCCTGCCGAGTGTGCCAGCGCTACTCGCGAGCCTATCTTCGGCACCTCTACGCGTCCAATGAACTGCTGGCGCAAGTCCTGAACACCATCCACAACCTGAGTTTCTACCTTGACACTATGCGGCGGGTGCGGCATTCTATTTCACTTGGGGAAGAGTCGCGTTCTCTTTTGAGTGTCTGGTCAAAACCGAGGCCTGAAACTCCATAGCAAGAACTTCCCGGATTCAAGCCTGAAGCCGAAGAACCCGGCCGATGTCGATCTAAACTCCGTGGTGAAATAGAAGCTTCCCGCGGCGCTTCTTGGGCGCGGGCGGTTTTTCGCGGATACATACGCTCTAAATTTCATATGCACTATTTCCTGGCAGTACAGTTCGGTGGCGGAGGCGGCGGTATGGGGTGGCTGGGCATGGCGCCCCTCATCTTCATTTTTGCCATTTTTTATTTTCTCTTGATTCTGCCCCAGCAGCGCCGCCAGAAGAAGTGGCAGGCCATGCTGGACCAGCTCAAGACCGGCGACCGGGTCACGACGACTGGTGGCCTGCGCGGTACGATTATGGCGCTCAAGGATGATTGCGTGCACCTGCGCGTTCCGCCCAATAATCTCCTGCTGGAAGTGACCAAGGCCTCCGTGCTGCAGGTGACCACCAGCGACGACGAAGTGAAGACAAAATAGTGGCTAGGATCCAGTGATCAGCGCGCGAAACTGATACTGAAGAGCAGCCACGGACCACGATTTTTTATGAATAAGAATTTTCTCGTGAAACTCGGCGTCATCGTTGGGATTGTGCTGTTCTTCCTGTTCGGGATCTTCGGCATTCCGAAAAGCTTGTCGGGACACGGCTTGCTCGATGCGGTGGGCGATCACATCCACCTGGGCCTTGATTTGAGCGGCGGAACCCACCTGATCCTGCAGGTACAGGTCAACGACGCGGTCAACGTCGTCGCGCAGAATGCCATCGAAGTTCTGAAGGAACAGCTGCGCAATCGCAAGGTCGATTACGCCGATATCACGCAGCCCGATTTACAGAACAATCCCGACCACATTGTGATAAAGGGCGTGCAACCGGGTGCGCGCGGCGACCTGGTCAGCATCGTCCAGGACCGGCTGCCCGAGTACGACCCTCCTGCTGGCGGCCCCAACAATACATGGACACTCGCGATGAAGCCTTCGGCATTGACTGACCTGAAGAATCGGGCGGTCACCCAGGCCATCCAAACCATCCGCAACCGCGTTGACGCTCTCGGCGTCAGCGAGCCCACAATCGAAGAACATGGGCTCGGGCAATACCAGATTCTGATGCAACTCCCAGGCGTGGACGACTTCGGCCGCGTGAAGGACATAGTACAAAACACAGCGATGCTTGAAATCAAGCAGGCGCTCGGCGGACCGTATCCGAGCGAGCAGGCTGCTCTGCAGGATAAGGGTGGAGTCATTCCATCGGACTCAGTCCTGATGCAGGGACACAGCATTCCCGGCGCGGGGAGCGAGGGAGAGGCGTGGTATTTCGTCTCGCGTATTTCGGCGGTTAGTGGCAAGGACTTGCGCGACGCGCAGGCCAGCACCGACCAGAATGGCCAGCCCAGCGTGAGTTTCTCGTTGACTGGCGAGGGCGGGCAGAGATTTTACAGTTTCACGTCGGCTCACGTCGGCGACAACCTGGCCGTGGTGCTCGACAATAAAGTGCAGGAAGTAGCCAGCATCAAGGAAGCGATCCGCGACCAGGGCTCGATCAGTGGCGGCCGCATGACCGAGCAGCAGGCCAAAGATCTTTCCATGGTGCTGCGCTCGGGCGCCCTGCCGGCAAGCATTAAGTACCTGCAGGAAGAGACTGTCGGGCCGTCGCTCGGCGCCGATTCGATTCGCTCAGGCGTGCGGGCCGCGGTCATCGGCATGATCGCCGTGCTGATTTTCATGCTGATTTATTACCGTGGAGCTGGCATCAACGCCGACGTGGCGCTCATCATGAACCTGATCATCCTGCTAGGGTTCCTGGGTTGGTCGACGATTGCGGGCGTTAATGTCGCCCTCACTCTGCCGGGCATTGCGGGTGTGATTCTCACCGTCGGTATGGGTGTGGATTCCAATGTGCTGATTTTCGAGCGTATTCGCGAGGAACTGCGCAACGGCAAAACGCCACCCTCGGCTGTGGATCAAGGCTTCAGCCATGCCTGGATCACGATCGTGGATACACACGTCACCACCATCGTTTCGGCCGCGATTCTATTCATCTTTGGCACCGGCCCGGTCAAGGGTTTCGCCACTACGCTCACGTTCGGATTGCTGGCAAACCTGTTTACTGCGGTATTCGTGTCGCGCTTCATCTTCGATTGGGTGCTCAGCCGGAAACAACGCGGCGAAGCGCTCAGCATTTGAGAGCATGGTTTCAAGGTTGCAAAGTTTCAAGGTTACGAAGTGCGGCCATGTTGACCTTGAGTCTTTGACTTTGAAACCTTGAAACTCTGAAACTTTGCAACCTGGAGCTTTCGCTTGGAGTTCTTTCGCAATACCAACATCGATTTTTTGGGCAAGAAGTGGTACTTCCTCGCCTTCTCGCTGATATTCAGCGTCGCCGGCTTATTTTCCATATTGTTCTGGCACCACATTCCGTGGGGCGTGGACTTCCGCGGAGGAACGCTGGTTTATGTGAAGTTTTCGCATACGCCGGACGAAAACGCGATCCGTTCCGAGCTCGACCATGCCGGGCTGCGGAACTTCAAACTGCAGCGTTTAGGAGCCGCGGCGAACAATGAGGAATTGATCGACCTCGACGTGCGCGAGACCAACGAACAGGCGCTCGATCTGGGCAAGTTGAAGATTATCAAGGCGTTGGAAACTAATACTCCCGCGGGCAAGACCGACCTGAATAACGCCAGCTTTTTGGACGTCAAGAACTACCTTCTCGACAAAGACCCCATGCACGTGGGCGCCGATGATCAAAAATATTCGGCGCAGGCGCAGGCCATTCTCGATTATCGCGACAAGGTGCAGGGCGGGGTCCTGAACTCTCCGGACCAACTACAGAGTGCTCCCGGAGTTGATAGGGCGTCAGCGGTCTCGCTGGCGGATGGCTTCTTCGTTTCCGACTTTGGGGTGCGCAATGTGGAGATCATCGGCCCCCAGGTCGGCTCGCAACTCCGCACCCAGGCTGGACTTGCGACCCTCTATTCGCTGCTTGGGATGTTGGTTTACCTGGGCTTCCGGTTCGAGTGGATTTACGGCATTGCCGCGGTGGTAACCGTGTTTCACGACACGCTCATTACGGTCGGGTTCTTTTCCCTTACCAATACCGATATCACCTTGACCGTAATTGCGGCCATTCTGACGCTCATTGGTTACTCTAATAACGACACGATCGTGGTATTTGACCGCATCCGGGAAAACATTAAACTCATGCGGCGTGAGAAGCTCTCCGACATCGTCAATCGCAGTATTAATCAAACTCTAAGCAGAACCATCTTGACAGCAGGCTTAACCTTCCTTACCGTACTCGCACTCTTTTTGTTCGGGGGCGAGGTGCTGCGTGGATTCAGCCTCGCGCTGGTAATCGGCATCCTAATCGGCACGTATTCGTCGATTGCGATTGCGGCTCCCATCCTGGTGGCCTATCAGGATTGGCGTATCGAAAAAGGCAAGCGGCCGACCGCCATGGCAGGCCGTTCTAGGTAAGTTACCCGATGGCGCGCAGGTACTGATTGCGTTAGCCCTTGTAGCGTAGGGATTTAGTGGGGGTATTTGGTTTTAGATCCTTAAGGCTCTGGTAGTCCGTAAGGATCGTAGAAACTGGGAGCAAAGGGGAGTCGTCCGGTGTCAAAGTATACGTAGGGTCTGAAGACGTAAGGGGAGAACTACAATGTTTGAAGACAGCCTTATCGAATCCGGCGGCAAACTCAAGACCAAGCGCGGATGGACATCGATCGTATCGTTCGCCATCCAGATCGGGATCGTCGGCGTCATGGTTCTGATTCCGCTGATTTTCACCGAAGCCCTGCCGAAGGGCACGACACTATTTATGCTGGTGGCCCCCCCGCCGCCTCCGCCGCCACCCCCGCCAGCGGCCGCTCCCGTTCATGTGGTTAAGCAGGTTCAGACCGACATCATCAATGGCGAACTGCGCACTCCGACCAAGATTCCCAAGAAAATTGAAATGATCAAGGAAGACGAAGCCCCACCGCCGGCGATGGCTGCGACGGGCGTCGTAGGCGGCGTTCCGGGCGGCGTCCCGGGAGGATCGATGGGCGGCGTGATCGGCAGCGTTCTCAGTTCTACGCCGGTCGCCGTTCCGAAGATTGCGACTCCGCAGCGCGTACGCGTATCGTCTGGCGTATCGTCGGGACTTCTGATTCGCAAAGTCAGCCCAAGCTACCCGCCGCTGGCTCGCCAGGCCCGCATTCAGGGCACGGTGGTTCTGCAAGCGCAAATCAGCAAGGATGGCAGCATCCAGAACCTGCAGTTGATCAGCGGGCACCCGATGCTGGCTCCGGCAGCGATCGAGGCCGTGAAGCAGTGGAAGTACAAGCCGTACCTGCTGAACGGAGAGCCGGTCGAAGTCGAGACCCAGGTTCAGGTCAACTTCACCCTCGCCGGGGGTTAAACTCCCAGCGTGGCGCAGTTCGTACTTTCCGGTAGATTTGTGCAGTGCCTTCCCGTCTCGCCATTCCTGGCTGGCGGGAAGGGGCTTCGAAGGCCTGGCAGGCTCGCTTGACCGCGAGATTCGAGACGCCGGGTTCGTGCCTTGCGGCGAAAGTCGCAAACGCTGGGCGATTTAATTCTTGAAGCCAGCGCGTGGCACCGCAAAGCGCATCAAAGTGTCCAAGTAAATGTTTAGAGTTCCGAGGAGGGAAAGCAACTCATGTTCGCAACTCACGTAGCAGGCGTCACTCTCAGTCACGTTATGGCCGCAGCCACCTGGGTCGTCCAGGAAGGCGGCGGGACCTTGGCCACCGATCCATTGGGCTTGTGGAAGGCAATGGGATGGGTCGCCAGAACCGTCGTCATCATTCTTTTCATCATGTCGGGGTGGTCGATCGGCGTCATGATCGATCGCTGGATGGCCTATAGCGCAGCCCGCAAGCAATCCCGCGCGTTTGCTCCCGCAGTCGCCGGAGCATTGCGCGATGGCCGCATCGATGAAGCCATCAAGGTTGCCGAGCGCAACAAGAAGAGCCACCTGGCCAAGGTTGTCACCGCTGGCCTGATGGAATTCAAGGCTCACCAGGATTCCCCGGGCGCAATCCCTGGCGAAACCATTGAAGCCTCCAAGCGCGCTCTGGAACGCACCGAAGCCATCGTCCACGCGGAATTGAAGCGCGGATTGGGTGGTCTCGCGACCATCGGCTCGACCGCTCCCTTCGTGGGACTGTTCGGCACGGTGATGGGCATTCTGAACGCCTTCATCGGCATCAACAACTCCAAGGCCACCGGTCTGGCAGCAGTCGCCGGCGGTATCGCGGAAGCGCTGGTAACGACGGCCATCGGGCTGCTCGTCGCCATCCCGGCCGTCATGATGTTCAACTACCTTACCGGTCGCGTGGAAGCCTTCGACGTCGAAATGGACAACTCGTCCAGCGAATTGATCGACTACTTCCTGAAGAAGCGCGGCGATATTCGCCGGTAAGTGGTTCGCGGAACGTAGGCTCGGTCTGGTTTCGTGCGAGTTGCTTTTGTCCGGCGCCGGAGGTTCCGGCGCCGGGCTTTCCCAACCTAAGGGCGGAGCGCTCAGGCCCGGACCGCGGCAAAAGCACGGGAGATACTAGCTATGGCATTAGCGAAACGGAACGAAGGAGCAAACGTCAGCTCAGACATCAACGTCACGCCCATGGTGGACGTGATGCTGGTTCTGCTGATCATCTTCATGGTGGTCACGCCCATGTTGCAAAAAGGCATTAGCGTGGATATGGCCCAGGTCAACAATCCGGAGCAGATGCCGGATGCGGACAAAGAAGATGCGCTGCTGGTCTCCATTACTCGGGACGGCAAGGTTTATTTCGGCAGCGAACAGATGGCAGTCGACAACCTCACGGGCAAGGTGAAAGATCGCCTCGCCAATAAGCCGGATAAACGCGTGTACGTAAAGGCAGACATGCGCGCCCGGTTTGGCAGCGTAGTGCAGGTTGTGGACGCGGTTCGTGCCGCCGGGGTCGATGACCTTGGCTTGCTGACCGATCAAAGGAAAACTAGCCCCACCACCCCGCCACCCCCGGCAACACCTGGGCAAGCAGGGCAATAAAGGAGAACTACCATGGGTATGGCAATTGGCCCCAAAGGCGGCCAAACTGCAAACATGAACGTCACGCCGTTAATCGACGTGCTGCTGGTGCTCTTGATCATCTTTATGGTGATCTCACCGGTTACCCCAAAAGGCCTGGATGCCCTGGTTCCTCAGCCGCCTCCGCCGAACGCGCCCAAGAACAACACGCCCGACCGCACCATCGTCGTGCAGTTGGTTGACCTGGGTGCGGGCAATGCGCCCGGCGTCAAGATCAATAACGAGGACGCCACTTGGGATAACCTGCAGGGCCGTCTTACCGACATTTACAAACAGCGCGCGGAAAAGGTGATGTTCGTGAAGGGCGATGACGCGATCCCCTTCGTCAATGTCGCAAATGTTATCGACATCGCGCATGCGGCTGGTGTGGACAAGGTCGGCCTGATTACCGCAAAGATTGAAGCGGGCGCCTGATCTGCCCGTCCGGCAGTTCGGGTTTGCGACTTTCGTATTCGGCCCACTGCACGGAAGCATGCTCGCTTCCGTGCTTCCGCGGCCGCGCATATCACCCGCGCTTGTCAAATCGATGCTGCTGGGCCTAGGATGCTCTGTCGAGGGAGACTTATACCGCAATGAATAAGAACGCGAGATACATCGTGCTGGCGGCGGCGCTGCTGGCGCTCTTCTCTTCTTTAGGCTGCAACAAGCTGCGTGCGCGCGATCAGCTCAACAAGGGCGTGGAATCGTACAAGAACAATCACTACGAACAGGCCATCGACCACTTCCAGCAGGCCGTTCAACTCGATCCCGGCCTGATCAACGCGCGTATGTACCTGGCCACCGCGTTTGTCTCGCAATACATTCCCGGGGTCGACTCTCCCGATAATCTGCGCACCGCGCAGCAAGCCATCGACGAATATCAGAGGGTCATTGACGCGAACCCTGCCCGCGAACAGAAGGTCAATGCGGCGAAGGGAATTGCCTACCTCTACCTCAACGAGAAGAAATGGGACGACGCCAAGAAGTATTACCGCATGGCCTCTGATCTTGATCCCAACGACCCTGAGCCCTACTACTCGGTCGGCGTGATCGACTGGACCGCGGCCTACCAGCCCCGCATGGAAAAGCGTGCCGCGTTGGGCATGAAGCCGGAAGAGAGTCTCAGTGCCAAGAACAAAGACCAGAAAAAAGTCTGCGCAGACTTAAAGACGCAGAATTCAGCGGTCATCCAGGAAGGCATCGACAGCCTGAACAAGGCCATTCAGCTTCGGCCTGATTATGACGATGCGATGGCATACCTAAACCTGATGTACCGGGAAAAGGGCGACGTGGAGTGCGACGATCTTCCGGGACGCGCCGAGGATCTGAAGACGGCGGATCACTGGGTCGACGAAACCCTGCGCGTGAAGAAGGCCAAAGCCGAAAAGGCAGCGCAGAGCTCTACTGGCGGAATCACCATGGACAAGTAGAGAAGCAACGCAAAGACTCTGGCCCACGGCGAAAGCTGTGGGCTTTCGTTTTGTGGAGGACTATGTGTGGGCCGCAGCGCCTACTGTTTGCTGTACAGCCTTACATCGACCTTTGCAAAGTTCCAAGTCTGGATCTTCGCGAACGATCCCGCTAGAGAGCTCAATATCATCACGGTCGTCGGATCAGGATTTGCTCCGCCGTTGTTCATCAACATAATCCAGACGCGCGGATGCGCCGTCGCGATGGCGCGTAGAAACTCAGGCGTAGGCTTGCCGGTGAAATCCCGATAGTCGAGACCGGCTGCGTGGTGAGGAAATAAAATCTCCGGGCCGAAGGCCCCGGTGAAATCAGGTCTGGCGGTGTTTTGCCCGGCACGCACGGAACGAAAGAATTCATAAGCAGCGCGGGTCGCCGGAATGTAGAAGACAACTCCGTCGCCCGGTTGCGCATGATCGAGAATGAAGTTGGTTGCTGCACCCGAGGCGTCTCGCTCATTGTCGAAATCATTGCCATAAACAAAGAGAACTCCCTGCGCGCTCAAAAGCAGGATGACGACAAGAGCGGCGCCTAGCATCCAGACTTGCCGCAGCCGCGCTAATCCCGCCGCAACCAGAATCAGCAGTGCGGGCAGGCAGAAGATCATGTAACGGTCGAGGAAGACAGGGCGGGCGAGCGAAAGCAATGCCGTGACTGCGACCGGAAAGAAAAGCCAAACCAGCAGGAACTGCGTTCGGCAGGTTCCCCAATCCTGAGCCCTCGCGAATAACTTCTTTCCGGCTGGAATGGCCGCAGCAGCGCATGCCGCGGCATAGAGAACAGGGAGAATCCAGGTGCTGCCGCCCGAGAGATGCTCGTAGAACTCAAACAGATCGCGCAGGCTTGGCCGCGAGATCCAGCGGATTGGCCCAGCGCCTGTCTTGGCCACAAAGATCAGCAGCGGCAGCACTGCCAGCCCAATCGCGATCCACGCGCGGCGAAGTTCCTTTGACGCCTGCGTGCCGACTCTGTCAACGCTTGGCTGGAACATTTTCAGAGTCAACCAGTGCGTCGCGATCAATAGCAATGCGTAAAAGTGCGAGTAGACCGCGAGTTCGCTCGCGAGAATGTATCCGGCTCGGTTGCGGCGCGTGGGTTCGCGCCGCCAAGCCACGAGGAAGGCCGAAGACAACGTCGCTAGCAGCAGAAATAATGAATAGCTCCGTGCTTCCTGCGAGTACCGAACACTGTAAGCGTTGAACGTGAAAAGGGCGGCCGTGATCAAGGCAACCCGCCGGTCGTACAGCATTCGCGCCAGCCAGTAGATTGCCGGCAGAGTGGCCGCGGCGAACAGCACCGAGAGACCGCGAACGAAAAATTCGCTTTGCCCCAAATGCAGCCACATTCGCAGCAGCGCGTAGTAAAGCGCCATGTTAGCTTCGCGCCACCACAGCAGCCGCAGAAAGTTTCCCCAGCCAATACGCGCGACTTCCACGCTAAAGCATTCATCAAACCAGAAGGGTTTGCGGGCCAGATTGAGGCAGCGGATTGTCACGCATGCCGCCAGCAAGAGCAGAAGGGCCAGCCAGTGGAGTGGGCCAATTTGTGAACGAGCTGTAATCCGGTTTCCGGCGGGTTGGCTCGGCGGCATGCTGGGAGTTGGAATCGATCCGATTCCAGATGATACTATGCTAGAAATTCCCGCAAGTGGCGCAGTTTAGTACTTGTGAATCGGATTTGTGTTGTGTGGGCGCGGAGCTGAACCGGTCTTTCAGGCCGAGAAAGAATCTCAGGTCGAGCGGCACAACCGGCCGAGTTCTTGACTGCACGACCGAAATGCACATGAGTATGACCTCCCTGGTAACGGCGCTTCACCCCGACCAAGCGTCGAACGATCGCGAGAGCGCTTTTGTTTCCGTGATCGTGCCGGTCTTTAACGAGGCTGCACACCTGGACGAACTGCTGCAGGCGATCCACGCCGCGCCGGTCAGGAAAGAAATCATTCTCGTCGACGACGGCTCGACCGACGGTACGCGAGAGAAACTGCAAGCGCTGCCCCCATCCGACGACGTCACCGTCGTATTTCACGATAAGAATTATGGCAAGGGCGCAGCCATTCGCACCGCGCTCGCCTATGCGCGCGGCGAGTATGTGCTGATTCAGGACTCCGATCTCGAGTATGACCCGCAGGATTATCCCAAATTGCTGCGCCCACTCGAGTCAGGCGAGGCCAATGCGGTTTACGGCGTGCGCCCGGATCGGCCGGAGCGCGGGCTGCGTTTCTTTCTCGGGGCGAAGCTCCTCACCCACCTCACCAATTTTCTGTATCGCGCCGGCATCCACGATGAAGCCACCTGCTACAAGGTCGTTCGCCGCTCGCTGCTGGCGCAGTTTCAACTGCGATGTCGCCGCTTTGAGTTCTGTCCGGAAGTGACGGCGAAGCTGTGCCGCATGGGTGAAAAGATCGCCGAAGTTTCCATCTCGTATCACCCGCGCGTGGAGGGAAAGAAAATCCGCCATTCCGACGGATGGCTGGCCATCTGGACCCTCATCCGCTATCGCTTTATTCCCCGCGGCCGCTGGCTGCGACGCGACAACGATCCGCCGCCGCGCGCCCCCTTCGCGGTCAGCTTTTCGAGACCGCCGCAATCGTAGGCAGCGTTTCCGTGTTTGTCACGCCTTCATGCGAGCGAGTCGGGCGTCTGATTTCACGGTTGGGTGGTGGCTCAGTTTGAATTTTTGACTGCATCGATGGCGTCATCCCTTCGACAAGCTCAGGGCAAGCTCTGAGCGCAGCCGTTCTTCGGGCGGAGCGAAGGACCCCGCTAGGACACTGTTTGCCACGGGGGATCCCTCGGCCCGCTGGTAAAAACGCTGGCACTTCGGGATGACTCCCCCGTGAGATTTTGAAATTCAAACTGAGTCACTACGCATTGCGAGCCACGCCCAAAAGCACACCGCAACGTGTAAAATCTTGAGTTCCTCGAGCGGGGCTGCTGCAAAAATGTTCAAGAAAATTCTCATCGCGAACCGCGGCGAGATTGCGGTGCGCGTCATTCGCGCCTGCCACGAGATGGGAATCGCCGCAGTCGCCGTCTACTCCGACGTGGATCGCGCCTCGCTGCACGTGCGCAAAGCCGACGAAGCCTATCCCATCGGCGCGCCCGCGGCATCGGAGTCGTATCTCAACATCCAAAAGATTCTCGACGTCGCCGCGCGTTCCGGCGCAGACGCGATTCATCCCGGATACGGTTTTCTTTCCGAGAATGCGAAATTCGCCCGAGCCTGCGCCGATGCGGCAGTGAAGTTTATCGGCCCGACCGCGGCAGCCATGGATGCGATGGGCTCGAAAACCCGCGCCCGGCAAGCCATGGAACGCGCCGGAGTGCCGTTTGTCCCCGGCACGTCCCGCGGCCTGGAATCATTCGAGCAGGCGGAGGAGGTGGCCGCGCGCATCGGCTATCCCATCATGCTGAAGGCCGCAGCGGGCGGCGGCGGCAAAGGCATGCGACTGGTGCACGCGCCCGCTGAATTAAAGTCCGCGCTTGAGGGCGCGCGCAGCGAGGCCGAGCGCTCCTTCGGCGATAGCGAAGTCTACATCGAGAAGGCGATCATCAATCCGCGCCACATCGAGATGCAGGTTCTCGCCGACGAACACGGCAACACGGTCTATCTCGGCGAGCGCGAGTGTTCCCTGCAGCGGCGCCATCAGAAAGTCGTCGAAGAAGCGCCGTCGCCCATCGTCGACCCCGACATGCGGCGCAGCATGGGCGAAGTCGCGGTTCGCGTCGCACAGGCTGCCGGATACACCAATGCCGGCACGGTCGAATTCCTGGTCGACCAGCAGAAGAATTTCTATTTCCTCGAAATGAATACGCGGCTGCAGGTCGAACATCCCGTGACCGAACTCGTCACTGGCCTCGACTTGGTGCACCTGCAGATTCGCATCGCGGCCGGCGAACGCCTGCCCTTCACGCAGGACGAAGTGATGATTCGCGGACACGCCATCGAGTGCCGCATCTACGCCGAGGATCCCGACAACAATTATTTCCCCAGCCCGGGTAAGATCACGCTGCTGCTGTTGCCGTCAGGGCCCGGAATCCGCCACGACAGCGGCATGTACGAAGGCTGGACCGTGCCCATGGATTACGATCCGCTGCTGGCCAAGCTGATCGGCTACGGTACCGACCGCGAACAGGCCATCAACCGCCTGACCCGCGCGCTGAATGAATATTTCGTGGGCGGGATCAAGACCAATATTTCGTTGTTCCGCCGGATTCTGAGCGATCCGGATTTTCGCGCCGCCAAACTGGACACCGGTTTTCTGGATCGCCTTCTAAAGCAGAAGCAAACTGACTCTCCCACGGACCCTGCAGCGACGGAAGTCGCGGCGATTGCCGCCGGAATATTTGCGGTTCTGGGTCCTGCGGCTGCTGGTCCCGGCGAGCCTCCCGTCACAAATGGTTCCGCGAAGCGGCCGTCCCAATGCCGTTTCCAACTGGAAAGTTGCCGCGCATAAAGAGGCACTGCGATGAGGTTGCCCCTGAAACTGGCAGACGCAGCCACTGACCAATCGCTCCCATGACTTACGACATCACCATCGACGGCAAGAACTACCGGCTCGATCTCAACCGCGCCGACGGCCGCTGGTCATGCCGCCTCGATGGACGCGAAGTGGAAGTCGACGCTGTCCTGGCGCGGCCCGATGTACTTTCTCTCCGCATCGGCAACCGGGCCTACGAAGTGAAGTGCGAACGCGTTGGTGGCGAGACGCTATCTTTGGGTGGGCAGCGCGCGATTCGCCGCGGAAGTTCGCGATCCGCGCTCATTGCGCGGACGCGTCCGCGCGGTCGATGACCAGGGTCCCAAAAAACTTACTGCTCCCATGCCGGGGAAGATTGTTCGCGTGCTGGTCAGCCCAGGGCGATGAAGTCGAAGCAGGCGCAGGCGTGCTGGTGGTCGAGGCGATGAAGATGCAGAACGAAATCAAGTCGCCGAAGAAGGGAACGATTCAGAAAATTCTGGTCAGCGAAGGCGCTGCGGTGAATGCCGGCGACGTGCTGGCAATTGTCGAGTAGAACCGCCACGCTGCCTAACGGCCGCGCTACTTTTCCATCCCGTTGCTGTCGAGGATTTTCTTAGCGTAGTAATTCTCGACTTTGGCAGAGTCCCGCAAAACTTCGTAGTAGGCGGCTTTCAGCAATTGTTCGCGGCGGTCGTGCAACTGCGATCGAATGGCCTGCTGCACGCGCGGATCCGCAAGTTCGCGCTGTCCCGCGGGTTCCTTCGAAACCAGCTTCACAATGCGGAATCCCAGCGCCTGCTTGGTCGCGGGATTGACCACGCTGATGATGGGACTGTACTGCCCTGGCTTCAGCTTCATCACCGCGTCGCGCGTGCTCGGATCGGTGCCCTTCAAGCCTGACTCGGGCACGGTGCCGAGATCGCCGCCGTTGCCGGAAGTCTCGGGATCTTCGGAATACTTCATGGCCAGAGTGGCAAAGTCGTCGCCGCTGTCGAGACGGTTGGCGATCATCTGGATCTTCTTGCGCGCATCGGCTTCGTTTTGCGCCTTGTCGTTCTGATTGTGCGCTTGCGGGTTTGGAGCCGGAGTCACCATAATCTGCGCCAGATGATACTGCGGTTCGATCAGGTTGAACTCGCCTTTGTGCGCGTTGTAGTAGTCGGTGATGTCCTGGTCGGTGACGTTGATCTTGGATGAGACTTCCTTGTTCATCACCTTGTCGACCGTGATGCGAACGCCGGATGTCGCGTTTGAAATCGGCTAGCGTGATCTTCTTATCCTTGAGCCGCTGGTCGAATTCCTCCTGCGTAAAGGGCGACTTTGATTTCGTTGTACTTGCGGTCCACTTCTTCGTCGGTCGCCAGCAGGCCAAGTTTCTCGGCGCGCCGCATGAGGATCTCGTCGTCGATCATCTGGTGCAGGATGTTCAGCCGCAGCGCGGTGGCCTGTTCGCCCGTGGGAGCTTGCTGGGCGGAGGCGACATTGTTGTCGTAGTACTTGTCGACATCGGAGCGGAAGATCTTTCGGCCGTCCACCGTCGCCATCACGTCGCCACTGGGTTGCTGATTGCAGGCGGCCAGAGCTGCCAGCAGAACGGCGGCGAAGAGCGCCGCAACGGCCTGGACAAAGCGGAATTTATTTTTCAAGCAGCTTTCTCCGTCTGACGGCAACCACATTCGAAAAATTCTACGAGCCGAGCGGTCGCGAAGACGCGCCGCGGCGCAAATTTACTTGGATGCTGGCGCCGACGCCGACGGGAGCATGCTGGGGCACGGGTTCTCCGGCATCTCGTAACGCGGCGTCCAGTGCGGCGCGCACTTCGTTGATGGGAACCGCACCGTCAATCTTTTGGCCGTTGATGAACAGCGTCGGAGTTGCGTTCACGCCCAGGTCATCGGCTTCTTTCATGGATGCTCTCACCGCGTCTTCCTTCTGCGCCTTGACGCAGGACTGCAGCTTCGCCGCGTCCAGGTTGTGTTTCTGTCCCTGCAGCATCGCAATCTTGTCGATCGCGTCGAAGCGCGCCTGCGGGCGTCTTTTCCGAATCGACCTCGCGCTTGTTGGCGTGAATGTAGTCGGCGAAGTCCCAGTAGGCATCATCGTTTTGCGCGGCCAGGCAGTTCGCGTCGACAGCCGCATGAATCGCCCAGGGATGGATCTCCGACAGCGGATAGTCTTTGTAGATGAATGTCGACGCGATCGCCGTATTCCTTGAAGATCTCAGGAAACAAGGTCTGGTGCATGCGCGAGCAGAACGGACATTCGAAGTCGTCGAAATTAACCACGACAACTTTGGCTGACTTGGCGCCGCGCGAGGGCCGACCCTTGGTGTCGATCTTGCTTCATGACATCGGCAAAGGGATCTTTGCTCAAGTCGAAGCGGGTCACGCGCAACATGGTGTTGCGGTCCTTCGAAAGCAGAAACTTGTAGTCTTTCTGCTTGCCTTCGCCGCCGTCAATGTTTACGGTGACCGCGTCATAGCCGGGCAGGTCGGCGTCGGGCGTAATCGCACCGACGGTGACTTTCACGTCTGCGGGAAGATTGTAAAAGGAGCGCACCTGGTGCTCGATCTTGCGAGCCACATCGGGGGGCGCGGACTGGGCAACACATCCCAGGCAAATCAGAAGCAGGACGAACAAGGAACGTCGAATTAGGATCAACAGGAACCGCCTCAGCATCGCTAGTTATCGCTCGATTATCTCACAGCGGATACAAGCCGGTCGCGGAAATGGCGGCCGCGTCGCGCGTCTATCCGGTGCGGCGAAGTTGCTCCAGCGGGCAGCAAGGCGTTCATCGATCCGGAGCGAAAGCCTTCCAGATCGAGGGTGACGAACTTGAATCCGAGCGCCTTGAAGATCGCCGTGAACTCGCGCCGCCATGGCGGGATTCAGAGCGCGTTCCAGTTCCTCGCGGGCGATTTCGATGCGGACGATGTCGCCGTGATGGCGCACGCGAAACTGGCGAAAGCCGAGAGCGCGAATGGCGTCTTCGCCACGTTCGACCACGTCGAGAGCCTCGCGCGTGACCGGGCGGCCGTATTCGATGCGCGAGGAAAGGCAGGCCGATGCCGGCTTGTCCCAGATGCGCAAGCCCGCCTGGCGCGCAAGTTCGCGAATTTCCTGCTTGGTGAGGCCAGCCTTCAAGCAGCGGAGCCGCTACATGGTGCAGTTTCGCGGCCTGCTGCCCTGGGCGGAAGTCGCCCTGGTCGTCGAGGTTCACGCCGTAGGCGATGGCGTCGAAGCCGCGCGCGGCGCGCAGTTTCTCCATCACGTCAAACAGTTCGTCTTTGCATTGAAAACAGCGCTGCCCGTCGTTGCGCGCATATTCAGGGCGGTCGAGTTCAGAGGTCGAGATGACTTCCAACGGAATGCCTTGCTCGTTGGCAAAGGCGATGGCATCGGTGAGTTGCGTGCGAGCCAGGCTGGGTGAGTCGGCGATCACCGCCAGCATGTCAGTTCCCAGAACGCGGTGAGCGCCCACGCGAGATATGCGGAATCGACGCCGCCGGAATAGGCGACCAGCAAGCGGCCCCGGCTGCGCAGATCTTCCCGCAGTCGAGATTCTTTCGAGCCGACGCTGTTCTCAGGATGCGGCATACCCACTATCGTACCAGCCTCGCAACAGCCCAAAAAGCCTTAGTAGGCTGCTGAAAAACTCCGTTTCGGGCGCGTTTGGGGAAGGGCACGACTTCAGTCGTGCCGTTAAGTCCTCTAAAACCACCTGCGCTTTAGCGCCTGAGGGTTGCCTTCTGCTGAAAAAACGAGTTTTTCAGCAGCCTGTTAGACCGCTGAGAACGCAAAGAAATTCGCACACGCGGAGAGAAAGCCTGGGGGAATCAGTACAGCCGCTCCTGCCTGCGCAGATTTCCGAAGGAGCCGATGTTGGCCAGGCTGAAAGTAAAGCGAAACAGATTCTCATTGCGGACATTGGCGATCGCATACCGACGGTATTCCAGCGTCACGCCGCAGCAGTCCCAGTTGTAGGTGGTTTGCGCGGTGGCAAACTGCAACTGCCGCGTCTCTGCATCGAAGCCCAAACTGCTGGCCGCGCTGAGTCCCCGTCGGGTAAGGCCGCCGTAACCCAGTGCCACGCGAAATTGTTGAAACTTGCAGGTTGGCTGCGTGGTCGTGCTGGTTGCCGGAGTGCAAGTTCCTTCACTCGGTATGACCGACGTTGATGTCGCGGGCTGCGGAATTTGCAGGAACGCATCCCCGCCGCCGATCGTGAAAGCTCCCACGTTGTAGTTGACCAGCAACGTGCTCGCGTTGATGCGGTCGTAGCTGAAAGTCGTAATCGAGATCCCACTCGGTGTCGGTGCGGCTGCTGGTGGCAACGCGCATTCGCGATACCAGAGGGGAAAGATGCCGCGGTTGGGTGACGAACGCAATGCCGGTCAGGGCTTCCGTCGTGGTGAACACGTTGCGCTGCCCGGCCACCAGCGCTCCGCCGAAGTTGGGATCGAGGAAATATTTCTGCTCCACTTCCCAGGTAGCCACTTCTCTTGGTTTCCGGCCCGGGACTGCAGGACCGGCGGCTCTCCAGGTTGCTGACACGCTGCCACGGAACGATCTGCTCCGGGGCAGCGGCGCCCACGGCCAGGCCGGTCATCGGCACATCGCACTCCTCAATCGGCGCTGGCGACGAGGCTTTCGCGTAGAGCCGCGTGACGAATCCGTATTCAACCTCGTGGGTGTTGCTCAGGATGTCGCGCTCGTCGAAGTGCAGCACGTTGGCGAAGTCGTTCACCCCGGTCACCCAGCGATAGATTGCTCGCGGTTCGATGACATGCTTCCACTTCCGCCCGAACAATTCCTTGTCAAATATTTTCTCCAGCACCGGGGCTCGCACTTCGACCGACGTTTCCAGCGCCTGGCGGTTGGTGGGATCGTTGACCGCAACTCCGCTTACGAAGCGCTCGGTGTAATAAGTCTCATGCAGTGCCAGTGCTGGGCGCAGAGACCAGCCGTGGAACTGCAGAGGCAGGGAAATCTCGGGACTCAAGTCGAAGCGTCCCAGCAGTTCTGCGGTATGAAAGCCCGGTTCGCTTCGCGACAGGCCGGCGAGCGAGGCATCGAAGGACCAAAACGAAAGGCGATGTGCCCAACTGCCGGTCCACGCTGGATGCGTCGACGCTCGGAGTGTGCAGGATCTGGATGGAATCGAACGTCGGCGGATTGGACAGCGTGCCATTCGGGTTCGTAGTCTGAAAGAAGTTCTGATAGCGCTCCACCATGCCGCCGAAAGAAAAGCCGTTGCAGTTCCTTCGACAGAAACACCTGCGACTTCACTTCTGAGTTCACCGCCTGGGTGAAAACTTCGTTGAAGGCCAGGCGAAACAGAAATGAACTCAGATAGTCGATATTGGAGACCGCGCGGAAGCCGTGAGAAATTGCCTTCCGCCGTCAGGCGCGCCTCCTGGCCGCCTTCGCGCAACGGAGGAACGCCCGCGCCCTGGCTGAGCCCGCGGTCAATGACTCCGAAAAAATTCAGGCTCGACGTAGGAAGTGTCGCTGGGGCGCGCGCGGAATTCTCCGCGTTGCGACCAGCCTCGCTTGGAAAGATATTCCGCCCCAATGGTGGCGTCCATGCTGCGATTGATGGCCCAGTAGAACGAGTCCCCAACCATCGTTGCCGTTGGTCGAGGAGCGGCCGACGGTCGGGATCAGAAATCCGGTCGTCTCGCGCCTCACGCGCCACGGGATGAGTCGCGTAGGGAAAATAAAAAACCGGGAATCCATGCAGCAGAAAAGTGCTGTGGTAGATGCTGGCATTGCCGCCCACATCGACGACAACTTTGTGGGCCTCGAACTGCCACTTGGGATGGGGAAGTTCGCAGGTCGTGATCGTGCCGTCATAGACCAGGTAGTGATCGGGACTGGTCTTCTCCACCATTTTGCCGGAGAAGGCGAAGGGAGCGGTCGAGGTGAGCACCGCGCGGCTGCCGCGAAAGCGCAATCCGGTGGTAGCCGTGACGTCGTAGAAGCGTCCGGTCTCGGCCGTCAGATTGTAGTTCCCGTGACTCGCCTTGATGTGATCGTCGTTGGGACCGCCGTCGAGCGTGAAGTGTCCGGAGGCGGTCGCCTCGCCGCTGTCGGAGTTGTAGGTGATTTCGTCGGCGCGCAGGACGTAGTTGCGGTAGTGAATTTCGGCGTTGCCGTGCAACTTGTAGACGTTGCCGACTTTTTCCTGCTGGTCGGCGCAAATGGTCGTCGAATCCGGACTCTTGGGTTGCGGCCTGCAGCGCGCAGGGCGTGCTGCCGGGCCGCCGAGTGTTCTCTTCTGCCGGCCTCCTGCGTGGAGGAGTGATTCGCTTCGGCCGGAATTTTCTGACGGCAACTGGCTGGTTACTAGCGCCGAGGCGAGAAGCTGATGACAAAGAAACAGCGCCGTGATAAGGAATCTAGTGCGAAGAGTCATCGGAAGAAAATCGACGGAAGAAGATCGTCCATCGAAGGCGTATCTGCCCTTTCGGCTTTCTTGTCGCGGCATCGTGAACTTAGCACGGCGCTGGCCGCGAGGCAAAGTGGCGAAAAAGGCTAGGATTCCCGTTGCTTCACTCCCGGTTGTACGTGGTCGAGCGAACTGCTTCGATTTCGAAAGATTGGTCATTCATGAATTGTCCGCAGTGTGGAGAAGTTTGCCGTTGCCATTCGGAGCCCCTTCCCGCTGCGTTGTTGCAGCAGGCCGAGGCGAGACACCGCTCCGACGATCGCCGCGAGTCGCACTCTGACGGTGTGCTGCGGCTCGGAGTCTCTCGCATTCGGAGGTCTCGTGAGGATGTTCCGACGAGGCCGAGGATGCCGACGCCTGGCGCGACGAACTTTCCGCCCGGCTCAATCGTTATCGCGCGCGCCGCAAAGTGCGTCCACCCCGCTATCCGTCGCTTAAGCCTGCGGTTTGAACCGTTTGAATCCAGCGCGCTAGTGTCGAACAGAGCGTCTTCGCCGCCTCCAGCATTTGAGCCGCGCCTCGAACCATGCCCTTGCTCTCGATGAGCATCCGGCATGAGCCCGTCGCCTGTCGATGAGGCGGATGTGCAAGTCGCCGCCTTCGCCACGAAACGTCGCGCCGCCCGTGGAATACTCCAACTCCGGATTCCGCCAGCGCTCGATCCACGCCTCTGGGTCTCCGACCGCAAAGATCATCGAGTTCCCGCGATTCGCTGGGCCCGCCCACGCCGCCGCCCGACCAACTGGCAGAGCCGGTCTGCGAACGACCGCGCATCCTGGAAGTGCCGGAAATGGACGCCTCCGCCACCAGCTCTCGGCGGAATCACCATCGAAGCGGTCCAGCAGCGAGGAACCGAAAAACGTCCCGGGATCGACATTCCTTTGCAAAGCGCACCGCTGGGTTTGCGCATTGTCGCCGCCCTGGTCGACGGAATGATCTCTGTCGGCGGCTTCGGCACTTTTCGGCTTTATTTTCTGGAAAGTGGCCGCTGTCCGCCCGCCCCTGGTCCAAATTCTGGGTGCTCGCAGCCGCAATCCCTTGCTTGTTCTGGGCGGCTTACCAGTATCTGCTCGTCGTCTACGCCGGGCAACACTCCGGGTCTGCGCCTCGCCGGTCTGGAACTTGCCCGCTTCGACGGCACCGCGACCACACGCTCCCTGCGCCGCTGGCGCGTGCTGGCCGCCTATCTCTCCGCTGTTTCCCTGGGCATGGGCTACGTCTGGGTCTTTCTCGACGAGGATTCTCTCTGCTGGCATGACCGGATCACGCACACTTACCTCGCCCCAAAAAGCGCGCAGCCGCCGATCCGCCACCGTCCCTATAAACGCAGACAGCCAGCAAACGCTTTCCTACCTCGCCTGTGCTATCTTCAATGGCTTAGCCGCAATCATAGTTTTCGCCATTCATACGAAGCATGGCCACAGCCCCTGAAGGTACAAAGCCGGCAGTAAAGGTCTTCGTCGCCACCACGGTGATGCTGACCTTCATCTCGTTCTGGCGCGCCGCCGCCATCGTTCTGTCCGACCTGGCCTCCTCCGCCTATTACGCCGGCGGCGACGCCGAGAAGGTCATCGGCAAGAGCGCACCCTGGTTCATCCTCGCGGTCATGCTGTTCAGCTATGCCGTGCGCGCGCTCTATATCGAGTCGAGCAGCATGTTCGTGCGCGGCGGCGTTTACCGCGTGGTCAAAGAGGCCATGGGCGGCACGCTGGCCAAGTTCTCGGTCTCGGCCCTGCTGTTCGACTACGTCCTCACCGGCCCCATCAGCGCCGTTTCCGCCGGCCAATACCTCGCCGGCTTCATCAAGGACATCGGCATCTACCTCCACCGCCCCTTGGACTTCTCCGACGACCACTTCGCCGCCGGCTTCGCCATCATCGTCGTCATCTACTTCTGGTGGAAGAACACCCAGGGCATCCACGAATCGAGCCAGAAGGCTCTGCAGATCATGATCATCACCACCGTGATGGTGGTGATCCTGATCATCTGGTGCACCATCACCGTTCTGCGCGCACCGGTTCAGCTGCCGCCCAACCCGTTGCACGCCGGCGTGATTCCGCTGAACAAAGAATCCCTGGGCTGGCTCAATACGGACCTGGTTCAAGCCTGCATCTGACACTTCGGATCATTCGTGTTCGTCGGCTTCGGCCACTCGGTGCTGGCCATGAGCGGCGAGGAAACGCTGGCCCAGGTCAATCGCGAGATCGAGCATCCCAAGCTGAAGAATCTGGAAAAGACCGGGCTGGTGATCTTCATCTACAGCCTGCTCTTCACCTCGCTGGTTTCGTTCTTCGCGGTCATGATCATTCCCGACAAGGTTCGCCCCGATTATTTCGCCAACCTGATCGGCGGCATCGCCATGTACCTGGTCGGGCCCATGAGCCTGAAGCTGCTTTTCCACGGCTTCGTGGTGCTGGTTGGCGTCCTGATTCTGGCCGGCGCGCAGAATACTTCCATCGTCGGCGCGAACGGCGTGCTGAACCGCGTGGCCGAAGACGGCGTTCTCACCTCCTGGTTCCAGAAGCCGCACCACCGCTACGGCACCAGCTATCGCATCATCAATCTGATCGTCGGCATGCAGTTGCTCACCATCATCCTCAGCCGCGGCAACGTCTACCAGCTGGCCGCGCTCTATGCCTTCGGCGTGATCTGGAGCTTCACCATGAAGTCGCTGGCGGTGCTGGTGCTGCGCTTCACCGAGCCGGGCAATCGCGAGTGGAAGGTGCCGGGCAATCTGCACATCGGCAAGACCGAGATCCCCCTCGGCCTGATTGTGATCTCTGCCGTCCTGTTCACGACCGCCATCGTGAACCTGTTCACCAAGTACCGAGGCCACGATCGCCGGCGTAATCTTCAGCGTAGTCTTCTTCACCATCTTTACCATCTCCGAGCATCACGTAACCAAAGAACGCCACGGCAAGCCCGAGCAACTCGACCAGTTCCGCGTCTACGGCAATCAGGAACTGGGCAGCGGCGCTATGGGAGTGCGCCCCGGCAATATTCTGGTGGCGGTGCGCGATCCGCGCAATCTGTATTACCTGCGAAACGTTCTGAGCCACACCAACACCAGCAAGCAGGATGTCGTGGTGATGAGCGCTCGCCTGTACCATCGCGAGCACAGTTTCAGCGGCAGCACCGTCTTTGAAGCCAGCCAGGTCTTCGATCACTACGAGCAGGAACTGTTCACCGCGGCCGTGGCCGTCGCCGAAAAAGAAGGCAAGCCAATCTCGCTTGCTGGTTGTGCCCGCCACCGACGTGTTCGAAGCGATCATGGTGACGGCGCAGCGGCTCGATTCCACCCGTGTGATCTGCGGTCTCTCCAACAAACTCACCGCCGACGAGCAGGCCAAACTTACCGGCGACGCCTGGGAGCGTCTGCCCGAGCCTCGTCCGCGGCTGATTCTGGAAGTGTGCGCTCCCGATGGAACCATCCGCGAATACGCTCTCGGGCCCCACACTCCGCGCATGCGTCCCCAGGACCTCGAACTCATGCACAGGCTCTGGCTCGACATTACCTCCGATCCAAAGTTTGCTGGCGCGCATCATTACCACATCGTGGCACTTGCGCTTAGAGGAGTTGCAGCGCGAGTTGAGTACCGAGCAACGCGCCCAGCTTCTGCAGAAACTTCAGGATGAGATTAACCGTTCCAACCCAACTGGGTCGGTGTTGGAATAAGGATTCCCCATGGCGCGTATTCTTGGCGCTCGCAGCAATCAGGGCTCGCCACTGCGGCGGATGTTTGTGGGGCTGGTTTACTTCCTCACCCGCCGCCGACTGGGCCGCGTCATCATGCCCGTTCAGGTGACTGCGCATCACTCCAAACTTTTCAAGGGATACATTCAGATGGAGCGATCGCAAGCGGGCAGTAAGCTAGTCGACGCCAAACTCAAAGGCTTGGCTGAACTTCGAGTCGCAACGCTAGTCGGGTGCCCGTTTTGAATCGACATTGGCTCTGCCGTGGGCAGAGCGAGCGGAATCTCCCCAGAGCAGATTGCCAATCTCAATCGCTACCGTCAGGACTTTAACTTTTCAGAGTTGGAGCGCATGGTTCTCGAATATGCCGATCGCATGACACAAACTCCAGTGGAAGTTTCTGACGCTCTGTTCGTCCGTCTGCAGGAAAAGTTCACCGAAGCACAACTGGTCGAACTGACTTCCGCGATCGCATGGGAAAACTACCGGGCCCGCTTCGATCACGCCTTCGGAATTGAAGCCGAGAATTTCACCGACGGAGCCGTCTGCGCTTTGCCGGTGCGGAAGCAGCATTCGGCCTAGCCGCGCAGTTCGTACCTGCAGGAAGTTCGCGGCGCGCGAGGCTGCTAAGATTTTAGGATATTTTCCAGCGATGCCCGCAGAGTGCTGAAGCGGAATGGATATCCGCTCATCACCAGTTGCGTAGGTTCGACGCGCTGGCTCCCTAGCAGCACTGTTTCGCCCATTTCGCCGAAAGCAAGTTTCACAGCGAAGGCCGGCACAGGCAGGATCGCGGGCCGCGACAGCACACTTCCTAGCGTCTTAGTGAATTCCGCATTCGTCACTGGCTTGGGCGCGACCATGTTCACCGGGCCTTGCAGAAGATCGCTTTTGAGAATGTGGTGAATAGCGCCGACCATATCCTGAACATCGATCCAACTCATCCACTGTCTCCCGTCGCCAATCTTTCCGCCGACGCCCATCTTGAACGGCGTGAGCATCTTGCCCAGCGCGCCTCCCTTGGGGCTCAAAACGACGCCAGTGCGCATCTGCACGGTGCGAACCCCCGCTTTAGCTGCGGCCTGCGTTGCCGCTTCCCACTCGCGGCAGACGTCGGGGAGAAATCCCACGCCCGGCTTGCTGCCCTCGTGCAACACCTCGTTGCCCCGGTCGCCGTAGTAGCCAATCGCCGAACTGCAGACAAATACCTGCGGCTTAGCGGCCGCCTGCGCCAAAGCCTCCGCCAGAGTCGTCGTGCCTGCGACGCGGCTTTCCCGGATTTTGATTTTCTTGGCGTTCGTCCAGCGTCCGACAATGCTCTCGCCCGCCAAATGAATGACCGCATCGAACCCGGAAACTTTTTCGGGAGCAATCGGCTCCAATGGATCCCACGAGATCTGGTCACTACCGGTCGCTGCCCCTCGCACCAGCCGCGTGACCTGGTATCCGCGTGATTTCAGAGACGGCAGAAGCGCGGCCCCGATTGGCCCAGAGACACCGCTGACGAGGATTCGAGAGATCATATTCGAGAGATCATATTCGTGAAATCATATTCGAAAAATCACGGCGCGGGTTGTCACTCTACTGTAGTGCGTCGAGCAGATCGACCTTTATAGTTCAAGTTGCACAGCCCTTCTCAGCGAACTCCGCGGATGTTCTCTGCGAACTCTGCGGTCAAATTCTTTGCTTTGCGTAGCCATCGCGCACGACGTATAGGGGATGTTATTTCCGACGCACCACACTAGCAGCTTCGCATCGCAACACCAAGCCGGTCTCGAATTTCGAAGCGTTCAGCATTTTTGAAACCGGCAGGCCATCTCGGATCGTTGAACTGCCCGACTTCACGGAGCCAAGTCCGAAAACAATTGTTTATCCCTGTTGACCAGGGAGTTGTTGAACTGTACAGTTTAGATATCTGAAATGGAGACTTCGTGGCTGCCAATACTTCCTTAAGCAAGAACGGAACGATTGTGGTTTCGGCCCTTCGTGCCCGCGCAAACTTCGGGAAGCTTTTGCGCCGCGTCGATGACGAGCGCCGCTCGCTCGTCATCGAGAAGCGCGGTACGCCAAAAGCGGTTCTGCTCAGCATCCGCGATTACGTCAGGTTGGCGACTCCGGAACCCGAAGTTCTCCGGGTGATCGGCCTGGAATCCGAGCGCGCTGGAACAAGTGCGCTTAGTTCCCGCGAGATTGAACGCATCATCAAAACCTCGCGCTCGAAAAAGCGAAAGCGCTAGTGATACCGCTTCGCCTGGTCATCGACACCAACGTGCTGGTTTCCGCTGCCATCAAGCCGGCCGGATTGCAACGCACTGTTCTGCTGCTTGCAATCACGAAGCCGGCGCGCCTGTACGTCTCTCGTCCGATCTTGGCAGAGTACAGCGAAGTCCTAGCCCGTCGTGAATTCAAGATTCGCAAAGGTCTGCGCCAGCAGCTTCTACCGTTGCTCAAGAACCGCAGTCATCTTGTGGTTCAGAAACAGCGAGTGAATGTGGCCCACGATCCGGACGACGATATTTTCCTGGAGTGTGCGGACGCTGCCCGCGCGGATTACTTGGTCACCGGCAATCAAAAGCACTTCCCAAGATTCTGGAAGCAAACCGCGGTGATCACGTCCAGAGATTTCATCAGCCTGGTCGCGCCCCATTTACTCTAAGCCGCTCGTTGGCCCTCCGCTCGGAATCGGCTCCCGGCGCAGGATATAATCCCACATGGCGACCTTGCGCCAACAGATCGCGACTACCGCCCTTACCCTGACCAAGTTCCGCGATCTGATGAAGCGGATGCAGGAGAACCGTCCGCAGGACGATCTCACCATCGTCAAGAAGGCCTACGATTATTCCCTGAAAAATCATGAAGGCCAAAGCCGAGCCTCCGGCGAGCCTTATCTCGTCCATCCGCTGGAAGTCGCTCTCGTCCTCGCCGAAATGAAGATGGACCCGGTCGCCGTTGCCGCTGGGCTGCTGCACGACTCGGTCGAAGACACTTCCGTCACGATCGTCGACATTCGCAAGGAATTCGGCGAGCAGGTAGCCCACATCGTCGAGGGTGTCACCAAAATCAGCAGGATTGATTTCGCCACGCGCGAGGAGCAGCAAGCCGAAAACCTGCGCAAGATGATGCTGGCCATGGTCGATGACATCCGCGTGGTGCTCATCAAACTGGCCGATCGCCTGCACAACATGCGGACGCTGGAACATCTGCCAGAAGATCGCCGGCACAAGATTGCCGAAGAAACTCTGGAAATCTACGCGCCCATCGCCCACCGCCTTGGCATGGGCAAGATTCGCGGCGAGCTCGAAGACCTGGGCTTCCGCTTTCTCGATCCCGCTGGGCTACGAGCAGGTCGAAAAATCGGTCAATGCGCGCCGCAAGGAAGGCGAAGCTTTCCTCGCGAAAATGCAGCAGACCATCACCGACAAGCTGAAGGAAGCGGGCATCCAGGCGCGAGTCGAAAGCCGCATCAAGCGCCTGTTCAGCATCCACAAAAAATTGCAGCGGCAGCGCATTTCGGTCGACCAGGTTTATGACCTCTGCGCCATGCGCGTGATCACGCGTTCGCTGCAGGATTGCTACGCCGTGCTCGGCATCATTCACAACCTGTGGCGTCCGGTGCCGGGGCGCATCAAGGATTTCATTGCCATGCCGCGGCCGAATTTCTACCAGTCGCTGCATACTTCGGTGATCACGGAAGACGGCACGCCCTTTGAAATTCAGATCCGCACCGAAGAAATGCACAAGATGGCGGAGGAAGGCATCGCCGCCCACTGGAAATATAAAGACGGCCCAGTCTCGGCGCAGGACGAGCAGCGCCTCGCCTGGTTGCGGCAGGTGGTCGAGTGGCAGCGCGACGTCAGCGATCCCAACGAATTTCTTTCCACGCTCAAAGTCGATCTTTATCCCGAAGAGGTCTACACCTTCACGCCCAAGGGCAAAGTTGTGGTGCTGCCGCGCGACGCCACGCCCATCGACTTTGCCTACACCATTCACACCGAAGTCGGCCACACCTGCATCGGCGCCAAGGTTAACGGGCGCATGGTGCCGCTGCGCCACAAGCTGCATTCCGGTGACATCGTCGAAATCCTTACGCAGCCCGGGCACAAGCCGAGCCGCGATTGGCTGGGCCTGGTCAAGTCGTCGCGTTCGCGCAACAAAATCAAGCACTGGCTCAATGTCCACCAGCGCGAGCGCGCCATTGAAATCGGGCGCAAGCTGATCGAAAAAGAAGCGCGCAAGTACCGCATCGCGCTCAAAGAAATAAAAGATGAAGACATGCAGAAGGTCGCCTCCGGCTACGGCCTGGGCAAGGCCGATGACCTCATGTCGGGAATCGGCTACGGAAAATATTCCGCGCGGCAGGTTCTGGCTCGCTTGCTGCCCGCCGGCGCGACGCACTCTATTGCGGGCGACATCGAGTCCGAGGGCTTGACCTCGCAGCCTGGCGCCATCGCCAGCGTGGTGCGCCGCGTCTTTGGCGATCACAACGCCATCACCGTCCGCGGGCAGGGCGACATGCTCGTCTACCGCGCGCGTTGTTGCAATCCCATTCGCGGCGAAGGAATTGTCGGCTACATCACGCGCGGCAAAGGCGTCGCGGTGCACTCCATCAACTGCCCCAACGTGACGAATCTTCTTTACGAACCCGAGCGCAAAATCGATGTCGAGTGGGCGCGCGACGAGAGCACGCCCACTGCCTACCCGGTGAAACTGACCGTCTTCTGCGACGACCGCTTCGGAATGCTGAAGAGCATTACCGGAGTGATCGGCGATGCCAAGAGCAACATCCGCAACATCACTGCGCACACCGCCAACAGCCAGGCCAGCGTGGAAGTCGTGCTCGACATCGCCGACCTGAAGCACCTGGAGCAGATCATCGCGGGCCTGCGGAAGATTCCGGGCGTGCATGAAGTGCAGAGACTGCAGAAAATCTAAGAGGTCACTCGAAGCTGTCGCAACGTTCCTGCAGGAACGTGACGTCATGACGGTAAAGGATATACGCTTGTGTGATGACAGCTAAGAGCAAGAAAACAGAGCGGCGAAAGGCGCTGACACGGAAACTGGTGAACGTCCCGTCTGAAGCCGTGAAGAAATTGTCTTTCCAGGTTCCCCGAAAAGACAATTTTTCACAGATTCCCGTCGGATGGGATGCCACGAAAGTTCCCCATTTTTTCGATGAACGGAGGCAGGCAAACGCCCGGTCTATTCTCAGTTTTTTTCCGCGCGTGCCGTAGTGTAGTCTTGCTGATAGCTCCGAACTGAAAGCCAAGAGCCCAAAAAATTCCCTTATGCGCGAAATCATTTCTACTAAAGACGCCCCTCAAGCCATTGGACCCTATTCGCAAGCGATCAAGGCGAACGGATTTGTTTTTGTCTCCGGGCAGATCGCCATAGACCCCGCGACGCAGCAAGTTGTCACTGGCGACGTTGCCGTCCAGACCGACCGCGTTCTGCGCAATTTGTCGGAGATTCTCGAGGCCGCCGAAACCGGCTTGGGAAAAGTCGTTCGGTCGACCGTTTACTTGAAGAACATGAGCGACTTCGCCGCCATGAACGAGGTCTATGGCAAGTATTTCAGCACGGCTCCGCCGGCGCGCTCCACGGTCGAGGTCGCGCGTTTGCCCAAAGACGTGCTGGTAGAAATTGACGTGATCGCGCTCGCTTAAAAACATCAACCACAGAGGACACAGGGAGGCACAGAGGAAATTCACAATGGTCAGGAATTTCGTCCGTTCTTTTTAGCTTGCTGTTGCTCGCGGTGAAATAAAAACATTAACCACAGAGAGCGCAGGGGAAGACAGCGGACCAAAAAATCCTCTGTGAAACCCTGTGCCCTCTGTGGTTGATTGCTTAAGCTTTGACGACTTTGCCGCTGCGCAGGCAGGACGTGCAGACGCGCATGCGCTTGGTGGCCGCGCCCACGCGGGCGTGCACCGGACGCAGGTTGACGTTCCAGCGCCGCTTGGTGACGTTGTGGGCGTGGCTGATGCGGTTTCCCGCTTGCGGCTTCTTGCCGCAGATATCACATTGTTGTGCCATGACGACTCCCGGAAAATTCAGATCTTGTAGGGCAAAGTTAGATTTTACAGGAACTTGGCCGTATCCTGCAATTCGGGTGTGAAGTTCGAAACCCGGAGAGCCCATCCCGTGCGATACTGATTCCATGCAGTCCCCGCTTCAAGCCGCCACTGCGGCCACCGACCCGAAGTCGGTGAAAGTGAATCTCTCCACCGGCACCGGCGTTGATATCGAATGGAACGACGGACACGTCTCGCACTATAACTTCGTTTATCTGCGCGACGCCTGCCCGTGCGCGATGTGCGAAGATGAGCGCGGGAAGGCTGGACGCCGGCCCGGCGATCCAACCGCCGCGGCCCCCGGCGCATTGCCGATGTTCAAGCCTCACGCCAAGCCGCTCTCCGCGGAAGGCGTGGGCAAGTATGCCATCAAGTTTTCCTGGAACGACAACCACGATCTGGGCCTGTATTCGTGGAAGTTTTTGCGTGAAATCTGTCCTTGCGCAGAGTGCAAAGCCGCGCAGGCGGGTTAGAGACCGCTGTCACGACATGAATTCGACCAAGCCGATTTCCGCCGTGCAGTCTGTAGTAAATGAACTGCTGCCGGATCTCTACGCCAAAGGCGGCTGCGAGAAAATTGGTCTCTCGCGCGAATCTCTGGCCACGATTCTTTGCGATATCGGCGCGAAGCACTCCACGTCCGCAACTTCCGACGGAGACCTGCGCGCGTTTTTTCTAACCCTGCGCATCGACGAGCTCGCGCTCGCCCGCGCTTGCGCTGCCGGCAGCGATCCCGCGTGGGAAATTTTCATGACGCGCTACCGCGAGAAACTTCATCTTTCAGCCCTCCGGATCGCGCGCGAAGATTCCGCCGCCCGCGAACTCGCCGATACTCTTTACGCCGATCTTTATGGCACCAATATCCGCGACGGCCAGCGTGTCTCCAAACTGGCCTCCTACACCGGCCGCGGATCTCTGGAGGGCTGGCTTCGTACGGTTCTGTCGCAGGAATATGTCAATCGCTACCGCCGCACCAAGCGCCTGGTCAGTCTCGACGAAGAATCCGAAGAGGGAGTCCAGTTCCGCGCCCCCGAGCCCGCTCCATCTGCGCCCGGTGACCAGCGTCTTGCGCAGGCTACCGACGAGACGCTCGCCGCTTTGTCCGCCGAGGACCGCACGGTTCTGAGCGCGTATTATCTGGACGGCCGCACTCTGGCTGAGATCGCCCGCATGCTGGGCGTGCACGAATCCACCATCAGCCGCAAGATTGACAAATTGGCAAAGTCGTTGCGCAAGCAGATTGCCGCGACCCTGGTTCGCGGCGGGATGTCGCGGCGCCAGGCTGAGGAGGCTTTGGAAGTCGATGTACGCGACCTGCAGGTAGATATTCGTCGTACTCTGGCGCAAGAATCGCCTCCTCCAGCGTTCTCTGAAAAGAGAGTGGAAGCCAGGGTCCGGGAAGGCGAGGGATAGTATGGTGGCGTAGTTGGCGAGCCGCCAAGTCCCCGCTTCTGCGTGGGTTAGGGTTTGAATCCGATCTAGAAGCTGGAACCAGTATCTAAAAATGCAAAACGTCCCCAAAATCGTGACCGAACGCCTGAAGGCGGCTAACATCGATCTTCCTTCAGCCGAGCATCCCGGCGCGGATATCCTCACGGCCTTCGCTGAACGTTCGCTGCCCAGCCGCGAGCGGGATGGCGTGCTTGAGCACCTGGCGCGGTGCGGTGATTGCCGCGAGATTGTCGCCTTAGCCCTACCTGCTACCGAAACGGTGGAGATTGTCGTCCGCTCGACCGAACGCGGTTGGCTGAAATGGCCTGTTCTCCGCTGGGGATTGGCGGCGGCGGGCGTCGTCGCGATCACCTCGCTCGGTATTGTGCAATATCAGCAGAGCTCCCGGTCGCGGGATATAGCGGCGAAATCGGCTACCCCGGTCGAAGTTGCCGCGAACTCGCCGAAGCAGGAAGTTTTGGAGGCGCCCGCTGCTGCCGCACCTGGCGTCCAATCTGACAAAGTTCAGTCTCCGGGCGCCCGTAGCGCGGAATCGATGTCCAGCTTCGACGAGAAGGGGTCCAGCTTCGGCGGCGAGAAAAAGCTCGTCTCTCGCCCCGGCCCTCCGAGCACATCGCGCTTAGAGCCTCAAACTGCGAACGGAAATGCTTTGCAAGCTGCCGAGCCCCTGCCTCATGGACCCAAAGTAGCGAATGCATGGCAGCAGCAAGCCAACGCACAAAATCAAGCTCCCGCGGCCCCGCCACCGTTAAGTAAGCAACAGAGCGCGGACAATCTATCCGGGAAGATGCAAATTCCTTCGTCCTCCCAGGTGGTGGAAGTCGAGAGTGCCGCGGCTCAGCCGGAGACGCAGAACAATAATCTAGACGCTAAGAGCATTCAAGACCTTCCCGTCGCGCGGCAGCCCGCCACTGAGGCGTACGCTCTAGCCCGCGTCGGCAAAGCCAAACCGGCGCTTACCGCGCCCGCCAATGACAATTCGCCATCCACCGCGCCCGCGCCGGCAGCTTCGGGAGCAGCTTCGGGAATGGGTGGCGCAGACATTGCTTCGACGGTGCTCGCTCCCCGTTGGTCGATCACCTCCACTGGCGCTCTGCAGCGCTCTTACGACCGGGGCGCCACTTGGCAGATCGTGGATGTGAATGCGAATGCCGCGACGTTGAATGCGGCCGGCAGGCAAGTTGCAGCATTGGCAACCCCCACCGACAGTAAGGACACTAGTCAAGCTCTCAAACGTGACACCGCAGCTCCGCGGTTTCGCGCGGTCGCCGTCAACGGCGCCGACGTCTGGGCGGGTGGTTCCGGCGGAATCCTGTTTCACTCCCTCGACGCCGGGGATCACTGGACTCGCGTTCTTCCCGCTTCAACGGGCGCCAGTCTTACCGGCGACATCGTCAGCCTGGAGTTCGTCGATACCGCGCATGGGAAGGTTTCTACGTCTACTCCAGAAACCTGGATCACCAGCGACGCTGGCCAAACCTGGCAGAAACAGTAGCCTCAAGCCTCTCCAATTCGGATCCTGCAGGATCTCTGTTTTGGTTGAATTACCAAAGTGACGTTTACACGAAATGAGAAGGTCCTTAATATCCATCTCGTGGTTTGGCAGTTCTGGGGGAGGGCTGCCCTGCCGAGGCGTCCTGGACTGAAAAGTCGAGGGCGCTTTTTATTGCCTTTTCCATCATCATCATCCCATCTGCCGAAGGTCGCGAAGCGGCCGCCCGCCAGGCCGCTTGCGCGAACCAACCCGCCGGGCCGGGGATTCGGCCAGCCGAATCAGAAGCTTAAGTCAATCCGGCATTTTCCATCCCGCGCGAGTTCCCTCGTTTTGCGACCTTCTCACCCTCCGCGGCATCTGATTACAGTGGTACGATAGTAAGTTCGATTCCCTGACGGGACGCACTTATACAGATCGCCCGGCAGCGCAGCCCCAAGGAGCGTCCGCCGAAAGCGCGACGTTCGCAACGAGGAGAAACTAAATGGCAGGTAACGGAATCGTCGAAGTCACCGATGCAAACTTCGACCAGGATGTTTTGAAATCGGATAAACCCGTTCTGGTGGATTTCTGGGCAACGTGGTGCGGCCCTTGCCGCGCGATCGCCCCTATTGTCGAAGAACTGGCGACCGAGTATCAGGGCAAGATCAAGATCGGCAAGATGGATGTGGACTCCAACAGCGCTACTCCCATGCGCTACAAAGTCACCGGCATCCCGACTTTGCTGGTGTTCAAGGGAGGCCAAGTAGTCGAACAGATCGTCGGCTACAAGCCTAAAGACGCCATCGCCCAGGCACTGAACAAGCATCTGGGGTAAGCAGCTTCTAGCGACTAGCTTCTAGCTCTTAGCTAAAAACACTGAACGCACGCTGAGTCGATCGAGCAGCGTGCGTTTTGCATTGGGCTGAAAGATAGCTGAGAGCCGACAGCTTTTTTAGTACTTCCTCAGCACTCCAATCACCCGCCCCTGCACATCCACGGACACCTGCCGGCACGATGATCGGCTTCATGGCCACGTTCGAGGGCTGCAGCCGGATGTTGTCGCCTTCGCGGTAGAAGCGCTTCAGCGTCGCATCGCTCGAATCCACCAGCGCCACCACAATGTCTCCGTTGTGCGCCGTGCGGGCTTTCTCCACCAGCACGTAGTCGCCGTCGAGGATGGCTTCATCCTGCATGGAATCGCCGCGCACCTCGAGCACGAATACTTCTTTCGAGCGCACGAAGTCTGCCAGCGAAATGGTCTCGTTGTTCTGCACCGCTTCGATCGGCTGCCCAGCGGCGATTCGTCCCACCAGCGGCAGCACGACTCCTGTGTTCACGCTCATCGCTTGCTTCAGTCGGCCCTTAGGCGGCAGCAGGTCAATCGAACGGCTGCGGTTGTAGTCGCGGGTCAGCAGTCCCTTTTTTTCCAGGTTGGTCACGTGCTTGTGCACGGTGGCGAGCGATGTCAACTCCAGCCCTTTGCCAATTTCCTCGAACGAAGGCGAGTATTGGTGCTCTGCTACGAATCGCGAAATGAAGTCGTAAACTTCCCGCTGCCTGCGTGTGATGGCCATGCCGCCATTATTGGCGAACATAAGGCGAAAAAGCAAGCAGGAAATCAGATCGCGCGTCGCATTCGCCCCTGGCCCCGAAGACTTAGCTCGCCGCGTTTATGCCCACAGCTCCGGTCAGCCCTTGAAACTTTTCGCTTCGGCGCAACTCCAATCCAGTAGCTCGCATTGTTTCGTACTAATATCGTACCGAAGGGGAAGCATCCGATGCAGTCATCCATTCAGGTTGCCGTACTTCTTTTCGCAGCTCTTGCCGGCACTGCCTGCAACGCCAAAGCCAACCCATCCGCCGCAGTACCCGCCCCCGTGCAGGACGCCACGCGCGCCGCCGCCCCTGGCCAACAAACCGCAGTTCTTTCCGGCGGATGTTTCTGGGGAGTGCAGGCCGTCTTCCAGCACGTGAAAGGCGTGATCAGCGCTACCTCCGGCTACACGGGAGGCTCCGCCAAGACCGCCGATTACGAGATCGTCAGCACCGGCGAAACTGGGCACGCCGAGTCGGTCGAGATTATTTACGACCCTTCGAAGATCACTTATGGTGAACTGCTGCGCGTGTTTTTCTCTGTGGCGCACGACCCAACAGAGCTTAACCGCCAGGGCCCCGACGAGGGCACGCAATACCGATCCTCGATTTTCTACGGTAGCGATGAACAGAAGCGCATCGCTGAGTCCTACATTGCGCAACTCAACCAGGCCAAAATATTTTCGGGGCCCATCGTGACCAAAGTCGTGCCGCTGCAGGCTTTCTATCCTGCCGAGGCCTATCACCAGAATTACGCGACCTTGCATCCCAACCAGCCCTACATCGTTTTCAACGACGCTCCGAAGGTCGAGCACCTGCGCCAACAGTTTCCCGATCTCTACACCGGAAAATAGATTGAGCATGTCTGAGCCAGGTCGCAGTCGAGAGATTTCTCATGTGGGGAGAGCCGCACCCGGCGGTCCCGCCGAGCGAAGCTCGGCTTCATCGCCACCGAACATTCAGCGCCGCGCCTTTCTCGCAACTTCTGCAGCCACTCTTGCAGGCTTGGTCTTCTGGCAATGGAGAAAGCCTGCCGTCCTGCAAGCCGCAACCGCTGCGGATAGCACGCCCGGGGAAGTCACCATCGTGCTTTTTTCCAGCGCGGGCCACCGCCTGCAACCAGCTCGCGTCGCCAAAGTAATCAAGACCGCGGCGCAATGGCGCCAGCAACTTCCCGACGGAGTCTTCGACATCACGCGCAACGCCGATACCGAAATCGCCTTCTCCGGAAAATACTGGAACCTGCACGACGCGGGCGTCTATCGCTGCATTTGTTGTGACAACGCGCTGTTCGATTCCGCCACCAAGTTCGACTCGGGGACGGGATGGCCCAGTTTCTGGGCTCCGATCGCCACCGAAAACGTGACCGAGATCCGCGACACTACCTTCGGCATCGTCCGCACCGCAGTCGCCTGCACTGAATGCAACGCCCATCTCGGCCACGTCTTTGACGATGGCCCCGAGCCCACGCATCTTCGCTATTGCATGAACTCGGCATCGCTTCGTTTCATTGCAAGAACTGATATTTTCTCCGCCAGTCATCTCTACCTCCCCGCGTCATGATCCACCTCTCCGGCGTTCTTCAACGTAACCTGATCGTTGGATAGCGCGCCACTCTTTGGCGTCTGCACCAGCGGTTCCCACTTCGGAATCTCAGGCTTTGGCGGTTGCTGCGCTTCGTTCGGGTGAACGCTTCCGATTGGATTGATCATATTGTGGTCCTCTAAGGAATAGGATCGGCGGTCAATCGGGAATCTTCACCGATTCTGTCAACGTTCGCTTTCGTTGGTAAGAGTTACTTCGGCGGCGCGACGTCCAGTAACACGCAGCCCCGGACGCATTCGTCCGGAGGCCTTATTTATTTTTAGAGCGCAACTGGGCCGTGCGGCCTTTCAGAACCTTGCCCTTATCCGCGGGCGCTTCAAATCCAATCCGGCGCCGGTTAGGTTCTTCCGGCATCATCAGTTCGCGAATGGCCTCCATCAACTGCTGGATCTCGGCGTCATGACCCTCCAACCGGTGCTCCAGTTCCGCCAGTTTCGTCAGCACGTTGCGATTTCCCGCGATCGCGCGCCGCATGCGCACAAAAGCCAGCACCACAAACACGCTCATTTCGATTGCGCGATCCGAATTGAGCACGGTGGCCGCCATGATCGCTCCGTGCTCGGTAAACGCCCAGGGACGGTACCGCGCGCCGCCGTGCCCTTCACTTGAGATCACATTTTGTGATCTCAAAATCTTCATCTCATGCGGCGAAAGCTGAAAGCGAAACGCGGGAGGAAAGCGCTTCGCGTTGCGCTTGGCCTGCTGGTTCAGTTGCCGGACTGGCACGCCGTAGAGTTCCGCAAGGTCGGTGTCGAGGATGACTCGCTGTCCTCGCAAAACGAAAATTTTCGAATCCACTTTCTTTGCAACCACGATCGCTGTTTTCGCCATAGTCGGAAAATCTCCTCAAACTTGAGATCACAATTTGTGATCTCAAGTTTTCGAAAAGACTAGCAGCAGGATAACAGCGAGCCGCAGGTTGCAGCACCGCGAAGGTTCATGCTGAGGCGCGCCGCGAGCAGACGCTTCGTGGCGCGGCGACTGACGACCGCAACTAGATCACGATCTCGTTAGTGTAGGGCGTCGGAAATAACATTTCCTATACGTCGTGCGCGATGGCGACGGAAAGCAAAGAATTTGACCGCAGAGTTCGCAGAGAACATCCGCAGAGATCGCGGAGAAGGGCTGTGCGACTTGAACTAGAAACGTCGATCTGCTTGACGCACTACACTAGGGAAGGGCGTTTAATTTACGCGTCGGCTGCGAATGCGTTCTCCTCCGGCTCGCTTCCCGATTCGTCAGTAGTCGCCTCGGCCGACACGTCCTGCGCAAACTCCCGGCGGCGTTCGGGGCCCTCGCGCTCAATTTGCCGCACGCGCCGCGCTGGCATGGTGCTGGGTTCAAGATTGGTGATGCGGCCGTCGCGGACTTGAATCTGCGCGCGAAACCAGTCCGTGCGATACATGCGTCCCGCGGCGTAAAACGTCATGGAGGCCGCAATCGGGCCCTCAAATTCTTCGCCCGTGCAGCCAAGAATTCGTTTGCCCATCTCCTGCGTCCACGTCATGCCGCCGACCAGAGGGTCGTTCAGGCGGCAGCGCTCAAACGGCATGGCATGCGAAAGTTTCCGCAATTGCAACAGCTGCAGCAGCACTGAAGTCTTCGCCAGATTGGTGACGATGATCCTGGCCTCGCTCGCGCGATACGCGTTCCATTTTGATGTGGATATCCGGCGACCACTCCCGCTCGAACTCCTCGCGGGCCAACTGCAGTCCTTTGTCCGTGGCCTCAACATAGCGCAGGGTCGCGCGCGCGAGTATCACGCTGAAAAAACACGTCACCACCGTGGCAATCACCGGTATGTAGCTGATCAGGCTGCTGAACGGAATGCGATTCAAGTTGGCCAACTGCAAGTGCATAGACAAGTGGCTCCTGCGGATGCTCTTTCGAATGGGGGGAGCGAACTCGATGAGTCTAGCGGGAGGCGGGATGCCGCTCCAGATGCGGATGGTGACGGGCGAAAATCCGGCGCGGGGCAGGGTCTTTGGTAACCTTCGTAAGCGTCGGCGAACAGGAACTCTGACTTCACCAGCGCGATCGGCTGCAGTCAGCAAAATCCCGCCGCAACTGCCGGCGAGACGCCGACGTACGTGTTTATTCCAACACGCTGTCGTCCAGCTTTTTCCTGCCCCAATCGGCAGCGGCTTGCACGAAGGCGAGAATGATCGGATGCGGCTTCTTTTCGGTCGACGACAACTGCGGCTGGAAAAGCGTAGCCAGAAAGAATCTGTGGGTTGGCGACTCGATGGCGCGGATTTCGCCCTCGGCTCCGCGTGCCACCACGGGAAATCCCGCTTCCATCGCAGCCCATTCGAATTCCGGATTGATTTCAAAATTGCAGAAAAATTCTTCGGTCACTACCTCTTTGTCTTTTCCGTAAAACGACTGCAGGTAGGAGCCGGGACGCAGGCGAATCTCCGGCATTGCGCCTGACAGTTTCGGTGCGTCGCCTTTGCGGTCGGGCATGGCGCAGGCTACGGGATAGATGATGATATTTTTCGAACCGGAATTGTTCTCGGCGCTATCGGCGTCGGCAATGTGGAGAACGTTGCGGGCGAATTCGATGAAGGCATACTGGAACCCGCCGCAGGTGCCGAGAAATGGCCAATCTCGCCGGCGCGCAAATTCGATTCCCTTCAGCATGCCCGTCAAAACTCTTGTAGGGACTGCCAGGCGAGGCCCACAGGCCGTCGAAACTCTCCAGCTTCTTCTCCGCCGTTTCGGCGGTCAGCGAAGACGTCGGGATCCACTCTGATTCTACTTTTGTTTGCAGCTTGCGGGCGGCGTGCTGCAGCGACTCGGTGGTGGCGTGGTGCGACCGAAAATCGGCGTTAAAGTCGCCCAGAATTCCGATACGGACGGCGTCGCTCACGGGTTTGATTGTACTAGAGGCGTCGCGAAGGGCTAAGCGCAGTCGGATCGAGTCAGGTTAGAAATGTGGTGCGCGGAGAACCGGTTCAGCGTAAATGCTCAACATTCAGGAAGAAGTATAGGGACAACAAAGCGAGAGCCGGTCCGCCCCAGATCATCAGAGCGCATTTCCAGCCCAGCGAACGCGCCACTTCTTGCTGGCTGCGCCATGAGATCAGGAAGGTCTTATTGTTATTTCCTTTCATCAGCACGACTGGAGGACGCGGATCGAAAGCGCCGTTTTGAGCTTCCTGACCATTCGCGCCCGTTGCAGGGTCGGCGATGGTTTGCGTCACTGCGGCGGTTTGTCCCGAGACTCCTGCCGCAGCCCAAGCGGCGGGACTCGAGATTCCCGCTTTCAGCAGTGCGGCGGCGATCTTTTGTTGTTGGCTCATTTCCGCGGCTGGCTTGGCAGCGCTTTCGGGAGTTAGTTGGATCAACTGGCGAGGAGTCGTCTCTCCGCGCTGTGCCGACCAGGACCAATTCGGAAGCAACGCTCGAGTCGTCGCCTTGTGAGCGTGAGGAAAGGGAAAACATGGATCCCATCGAGATCGAGCCCAGCGAAAATGACATTGCATTTGTCGAGCGCAAGGCATCTTCCCGCACTGGCTCCGGCCCGACTTCCAGCCCCGGATTTTCGCTCAGCGTTCCCAGCAGGAAGAGCGAATTCTTGGGCTTGATGCAATACTCCTGCACCTTGATCTTGTTGTTGGTTACAACTCCGTGCCGTCCAAGAAAATTTCGCACGTTGTCCGGGGCCGACTCCTTCACGGTGAAGAAGGAATCGCAGAATTGCTCTTCGAAGTCGCAGTGTAAGTCCAGGTCCGCGCCGCGAGGATCGACCAGCATACGTCCCGTGTTGTCGTCGACGAAAAACGGCACGTGCATGCACTCGCCTGCAACTTTGACCCACTGCTTATTCTTGCCCTGTTGTTTGTACTCCCAGACCAGCGTGCGGTAGTAGTAGCAAGGCCGTGCCGTGATGGGCGCGATCATCGTGTATGGGCCAACCGCGAGGCCGCTGACCTCGACCATGCCCATAGCCGCGCTGCGAATCTTCGAGAACGGTGTGTCGAGAATCAGCCGCCTGCGCTGTAGTAATTTAAATCCATAGATGAAAAGGCCGATCCCCGCGCAGAATCCGACACCGCACCAGACCAGCAGTGCAGTTGGGTCCGACGAACGCACGATAAAGGCAGAAATCATCGCTGGTCGCAGGGATAGGTAAACACATATGCCCTTGCAGTCAGGCTAGCGAATAGGAAAGCGCCCGCAAACGGAAAACAGCGTCTCAGCCTCACGTTGGTAACGCGAATCTCGAGCATCACCATACGTCGCAGCGCTTGCCTTCCGGGCGCACCATCGGCGCGTCCGCTTTGCATTTCCATGCCGCCTGAAAATCCGGCAGATTCGAAAGCGGGCCGATCACCCTGTACTTCGCGATGGGATGCGGATCGCTCTGCACCATCAGGCGCTGGGCTTCGGGGCGAATTTCGTCGCCGCGAAATTGTCCCCAGGCGATGAAGAATTGTTGCTCGGGCGTGAAGCCATCGATGTCCGCGGGACGCGGCTTGCCCTCCAGCGATTTCTGGTATGCGAGGTAGGCGACCTTGGCTCCGCCGAGATCGCCGATGCTTTCGCCGAGTACCAGCTTGCCGTTGTGGTGAATGTCTTTCTCGATGAAGTAGTTGTCGAACTGATTGGCGACGCAGGCCGCGCGCTCCTGAAAGTTTTTCAGGTCGGCTTCGGTCCACCAGTTGCGCAGGCGCCCGAGATAATCGAATTGCGCGCCTTGATCGTCGAAGCCGTGCGAGATTTCGTGCCCGATCACGACGCCGATCGCGCCGTAGTTCACGGCATCGACGGCGTTCATGTCGAAAGCGGGCGGCTGCAGGATTCCGGCGGGGAAGACGATTTCGTTGAGCAGCGGATTGTAGTAGGCGTCGGAGGTGGGCGGCGTCATCCCCCAGCGGCCGCGATCGACGGGCTTGCCGATCGTAAAGCGATCGTCTTGCTCCACGAATTTTCTTCCGGCAATCATGTCGTCAAAGAACGCGTCGCGCCGAATCTCCACGTGGCTGTAGTCCTTCCACTTGTCGGGATATCCGATCTTGGGATTGAAAGTGGCGATCTTGGCCATCGCTTTTTCTTTGGTGTCGTCGCTCATCCAGGGGCGGCTGAGAATGTCGTCGCGCATGGCGGCGAGAAGATTGCGCACCATCTCCTGCATGCGGGCCTTGGCTTCGGGCGGGAAATATTTCTCCACGTACTTCTTGCCCAGCGCCTCGCCGTATAACTGGTCGGTCGATTCGACGCAGCGCTTCCAGCGCGGCTTCATTTCGGTGGTGCCGCTCAGGTACTTGCCGTTGAAGGCGAAATCCTCCTCGACGAAGGGAGCGGAGAGCGAACTCGCGACCGAATTCAAAAGCTGCCACTTCAAATAAACTTTCCAGTCCGGCAGCGGCGTCTGCTGCATCTGCCGATCCATCTCCTGCATGAACTTGGGCTGATCGACGTTCAGGTCGACATCGGTGGGTACTTCCTTGTGCTTGAAGTAATTGACCCAATCAAAATGCGGAGCCATGGCCTGCAGCTGAGCGAAGGTGGTGTTGTGATCGGTGGCCGAGGGATCGCGCAGGGCAACGTTGTCGAGCGATGCTTCGGCGAGTTTCGTCTCCATGCCCATGACGGTCTGGGCTGCGGCTGCCGCGGACTTCTGGTCCCAGCCCGCCAGCTTGAACATGGCGGTCACATGCTCCAGGTATTTTTCCCGCGCTTCCTTGAAGCGAGGCTCGGGTTTCAGGTAGTAGTCACGATCGGGCAGGCTCAGGCCGCTGGCGCCCAGGTCGGCCAGCACCCAGGATGGCTTATGCGGATCCTGCTGGCTGCCGAAGGCGAACGGCGCGTTCACGATGATGTCGTGCATCTCGGCCATCACCTGCTGCAGAGCGCTCATGTCGCGGGCTGCGTCGATGCGGGCGAACCACGGCTTGAGTGGATCCATGCCGCGGGCGTTTACGCGGGACTCGTCCATGCACGCGCCGTAGTAGTCGCCAATGATTTGTTCGGTGCTGCCTTTGGGCGCGGCCTTGTCGGCGGAGGCGGCGTCAAGAATTTCGCGCAGTTTGTCTTTGGAGGATTCTCCGGCTTGCCAGCGCTTGCTCCAGCGGGTCATCGAGGCGGGAATGGGATTGTTGGCGCGCCAGGTGCCGTTGGCAAATTCAAAGAAGTCGTTGCACGGGTCGGCCTTGCGATCGAGATCGGAGACGTCGATGCCGTGCGGGGATGAAGTCTGGGACGCTGTGAAGGGAGCGCAGAAAAACAGGAATAAGAGTAAGGCGTGAAGTGCTGGTTGCCGCATGCGCATGAATTCTCTCCGGATCGTGGCCGACTGGCCGACGGTCTAACGTTTTGACGAAGCATTGTAGATCACACGCGGTTGAGTGCGCTGGCAGCAGGACCCGGAGAGGCGGTTGAAGGAAACGAAAATTCAGGGTACCCCCCTCCCCCCCGAATCTTTGCAACCATGGGGTTAGCACGAAATTCCCCGCAAAATCCGGCGGGCAAAGAGGTTAGATATCAAAATCCGTGAAACAAAGGACTTAGAGTCGGCCACTTCGGTTTGGATTGTCGGGAGCTGTGCCATAATGCCGCGAATAAAATCCAGGGTCAAGGTTGAGCGTCACATTGGGGTGTGGAAAAGAATCGGTGGTGAGTTTTCGGCAGCGGAGTGGCCAACCTAGGCAAAAGGCGGGGTCCAGCCCCTCATCTCAGTTGCATAATAAAATGGGGTTCGTCCCGTCTGTCACCCTATTTGTCCGTCTGTCACCCTATTTGTCGTCACCATAGTTGACTGTTGAAATCGGGCCAGTTCGACTCTGGTCTTGGCAGCTATTCATATCTAAGCGCTACGGTCGGCTCGACGCGCATGGCCCGACGCGCCGGAAAGTAACAGGCGAGAGTACCAGCCGCGAACAATATTGCCGCTGCCAGGCTGAGGGCTGCGATATCTGCCGGCTTTACGCCGAACAGCAAACTCGCAATCCACTGGCTTGCTCCAAAGATCGCGGGCACGCCGACGCCCACGCCTATCACAATCAGCAACAGGGATTCGCGCAGAATGAGCCAAAGAACGTTCTTGCGCTGGGCCCCGAGCGCCATGCGAATTCCGATCTCGCCGGTGCGGCCAGTGACCGCATAGGACATGACACCGTAGAGCCCGATGCAAACCAAAATCATTGCAAGAGGACCGAAAACTCCCGAGATTTCGGTTATTGTACGATCGCTGGTCAGCGACTGAGAGATGCGCTGATTCATGGTTTGAATGTCCACCAGCGGCAAATTCCCGGCCATCTGTTTCACAGCGGCGCGAATCGTCGATGCTGCGAGGGCTGGATCCGCAGATGTGCGGACCAGGAAATTAGCGTAGTTCACTTCCCCAATGGGATTGAAAAACGGAACGTAGAACCGGCGCTGTGGCTTTTCCCGGACGCTGCCGTGTTTGGAATCTGCGACGACCCCGATGACAACGAAGTCCGATGGACCCAGCGTCGTCTTTACCGCAATGCGCTTTCCGATTGGATTCGCATTGCCGAAAAAATAACGAGCCGCCGTCTGATTAACCAACCCAACGCGCTGGCCGTGCCCACTGTCTTGCGGTCCAATTTCGCGGCCGTAGAGTATCGGAATCCCCGCCGTGGAGAAGTAATTTGGCCCAACCATGTCCCAGTGCGAGTCTTGCGGTCCGGCGGTGGCGGGTTTGCTTCCTTCGACCGATATGTCAGAGTTGGAGTCTCCTCCCCCGAATAAACCATTATCCATCAAGGTCGTTCCGCGTATGGTCGGAAGCGCGTTCAAGCGGTCAAGTATCTGTTGGAAAAGTTGATTGATCTCCGACCTCTTGTAGCCATAGGAGAGCGGGCTGACGCTGAAATCCAACAGGTGATCACTATCGTAGCCAATCTGGACGCTCGCCAGATTCTTAAAGCTGCGCAGAAATTGACTGGCTATCACCAAAAGCACTAACGACAAGGCGACCTGCGCCACGACGAGAATCTTTGCCACCGGCACGCGCCCGGCTTGTGAGCCTCCACCGGTGATGCCGCGCGATGTTCCTTTCAGAATGGGGTTGAGGTCCAAGCGGGCGGCGCGCAACGCAGGCACAAGACCAAAAAGGATTCCGGTCAAGACGGCAACGGACAGAGTGAACAGCAGCACTCTGGAATCCAGATGCACGTCGAGGGGGATGAGATCGGTTCCGCCGGAGACTAAGCGAACCAGAGCAGCATCGGCCCAGCGAGCAAGAAGAAGGCCGAAAGCGGCGCCGATGGTGGCGAGAAGAATGCTTTCCGTCAGCAACTGACGGATCAACCTCCAGGCTCCGGCTCCCATGGTGACTCGGACGGCTAGTTCTTTTTGTCTCGCGACGGAACGAACCAACAAAATGTTCGCCACATTGGCGCACGCTATCAGAAGAATCAGGCCGACGATGGCCATCAGAATGTGTAGAGGCTTGGTGAAATCTCCACGCAGCGTCGAGGCCCCGCGGCTGCCTTCGACGACGGCCAAATGCTGATTTAGAAATGTGCGCCGCTCCTCCGGAGACATCTGATCGGTTTGCGACTGCAGCATCTGCTGGAAGACGGCATTGAGGCTGGCATTGGCGCGGTCGATTACCACCCCTGGCTTCAGGCGTCCGATGGCCTGCAGCCACTCGGTTTTGTGAAACGGTTTGGTCTCCAATGAGAGGTAATCGCGGCCCGGATAAATCTCAGATTGCATACTCAGCGGAACCCACACGTCGGTTGAAAATCCAACCGTCTCTCCGCTAAATGCGGAAGGCGTCACGCCAATCACGTCAAACCATGTGCCGCGTATCCGTATTTTGCGTCCAAGGGCGGCGCGATTTCCGTCGAGTTGGTCTTGCCAGAAACGATAGCTCACCACCGCGACGGGACTGGCGTCGCGCACCGCATCAACTTCGGTAGCTGAACAGGCGACCAAGAAGGGGATCTATGCCCAAGACGGAAAAATACGACCCGCTGACAAGGCCGATCTGGACAGGGTTGCCCTCGGAGATCTGCCCTTGGTTCTCAATTCCGACGCTGAGCTTCGGTCCCTCACTCGCAGAAGCAGCCAACCCGGACAGAACATCGTTATTTTTCGATAGCCCCTGAAATTCGGTGTAGGTGAGAAAGTCGCGGTTTCCGTCGGCAAAGCCTTGTTCCATGCCCTGGTTGTCTGGATTGGTGAGAAAGACCAGTTGCTGAGGTTCTTTGACAGGGAGGTTCCGCATCAAAACCGAATTGACGACCGAAAAGATCGCAGTGTTGGCACCAATGCCGAGCGCCAGGGTGAGAACTGCGACGAGCGTGAATCCCGGATTTTTCCCCAGCATCCGCGCGGCAAATCTGAAGTCTTGCCAGAAAGTAAGCAAAGGGCACCTCTACGAGGATGAATCCAGAGCAAGTGCGATGCCTAGAGTTATGTCTTCCGGAGGCTGAAAAGCAACGACTTAAGAGGCCCAGATGCGAGGCACGTGTTCGTTCGCGGACAATACCGGCCGTAATTGGACAAACCAATGATTGATGGGGCCAGCCCTCTCGACATTCCCAGGCGGGGAGAAAAAATGGGTTCGTCCCGTGGGGTGCACCACCGGTTGCTCCCGTTTTAGGGTATTTACCTGATTTCACAAATGCTCCTGTCGGGCGATGCTCTGGGTCGGCGAAGTTATGCGCCCGGCGTTGCGGTCGAGACAGTGAATCGAGCCATACCGCCCTCGGTGGCGCCCTTCGTTGCACCTTCTGATTTGACTTATTGACTTAACTTAAGACCAATTCACCAGGAAAGTACCTGCTGGCCGGAGGTTTACTTTGATCAAAACCATGCTGCAAGCCAAACTGCACCGCGCGCGCGTCACTCAGGCTTGCCTCGATTATGAGGGATCGTGCGGCATCGATGAAGGACTGCTGGAGGTCTCGGGGATTCTACCGAACCAATACATTGAACTCTACAACGTCACCAATGGAGAGCGATTCTGTACCTATGCGATCCGGGGCAAACGGGGTTCGGGGGAGATTTCGTTGAACGGCGCCGCGGCGCGCAAGGCGGCCATTGGAGACATCCTGATTATCTGCGCGTATTCCGGCTATAGCGAGGCGGAGTTGGCGACGCACGAACCAATCGTGGTTCTGTTGAATGAGCAGAATCAGGCGCGTGAAGTAATTCGGGCAACGGCCGCGGTCCACTAGCGCGATCTGGAACAAATTCCAGCTGAGAATTCGTACCCTTGATTCCCTCACACTCAGGGCCACTGTTCCGGGCATTTTGAGTGTAATGGCGATTTTTCGCCAAACAAGCGAGAGCCAGTCACTGTGTGACAGTGAACGCTGTGGCGCTGTAGGCGGGAGCGCCTGTTGTCGTGACACCGATCTTTGCGCTAGTCGCTCCAGCAGGCACAGTGACGGTGACCTGTGTATCGGAATCCGCGGTGAAGCTCGTTGCCACCGCGCTGCCAAAGGTGATCTTGGAGGTCTGAGACAGGCTTACGCCGGTGATGACGACAGACGTTCCCACCGCACCGCTCGTCGGGCTGAAGCCGGTGATCTGCGGCTTCACCTGGAATTGCTTGTTGCTGGTAAGCGTTCCGCTGGGCGTGGTTACGGTGATGAAGCCGGTGGTCGCGCCAGCGGGCACGGTCGCTATCAGGAGGGTATCCGTCAACGCTGTGAATGTCGCGGCCGCAGTACCGTTGAAGGAAACGGCGGTGGTTCCGGTGAAACCCTGTCCCAGGATCTTGACCGTGTGCCCAACCGCGCGCGCGGCTGGCAGGAAGGTCACGAACGGACCAGCGCCAATGTCGAAGCTGAAGAAGACGCCCCGATTGGCGCTTCCACCGGCCTGGGTTGTTCCGTAGAGCAGGCCATTGGTGTGCTGGAACAATGTGGAATTTGGGTTGCTTCCCATCGATCCATCGCTTGGGAAGCTATAGATCGTCGCGAAATCGCCCGAAGGGCTAATTCGGACGATAGTGCCGTTGCCGGAACCTCCTCCGCTCAAGCCATAGAAGTTTCCGTCTGTTGCCTGCACCAAGCCGAGGGAACCGCTCCCACCGCTGCCACCAGTAAAATAGTGCAAGACGGTATACGTGCCGTGGCTGATTTTAAATACGACGCCCGCGTTATTTGGTCCTCCTGCGACAGTTGTGCCATAAAGGTCGCCGTCCTGGGCTTGGACCAATTGTCCTAGCGGGGCCCCCCCATCTGTGAAATGAAAATTGAAGATGACCGAGAACTTGCCTGACGGGCTGATCTCGAAAACGGTTCCGTCATTCTTGAGGCCGCCGCCCCAGGTTGTTCCGTAGAGGTTGCCGTTCGTCGCTTGCATGGGAGGAGATTGGGGGCCATTCCCATCCGTACCGTCGAAGACGTGGATTAAAGTGGTTGTGCCAGCAGGGGTCATCTTGTAAACGGTTCCACAGTTACAGTTGCTGCCACCTCCCGGTGAGGTCCCGTAGAAATTGCCGTCGAAAGTCTCAATCGGAGGGGATTGAGGCCATTGGGCATCTGCTCCGCCCTGGAAAACATGGAGCACGTTCAGGTTGCCGCTCGCCGTTAGCTTGAATACAGCGCCGTAAAAATCAACGCCGGGGATATGTCCGATCACCCCGTAAAACCTTCCGTCCGTGCCCAACGTTACTCCGCCGGACGGCACGTTGTCTGAGAGTCCGAAGTCATGAATGACCGTCAGCACTCCGGAGGGCGTGAACCTAAATACATCCACCGGCGCGGTGTTGAGAATAGGACTTGACGTGCCATAGATGCCCCCGTCGGAACCCTGGGCCAGCACGCCCGTTGGAGCTTCCGGGTCGCCCTGATGGCTGCCAAAGTTATAGAGCACGGTGTACGTTTGGGCGTTCGCCATTGCCGTCACCACGAGCATGACGGCTGCAAGCCAAAGCTTTGTCACTTGAATTCTCCTCCGCATTGAGTTGGAGGCTGGCGTAAACGGCCTCGGGGGAATGTCCGCGTGTCGCCTCGTCGGTAAGGAGCTTAGCACGAAAATGAGGATTACTGACGAAAACAGGCGATTACACTCATTGAACTCGGCGGCGGATGAGTCGCGCAACCGCCCATAGTATTGCCACTAGAACTAACCCCGCGCCGACCATTGCGATCAACTTTGGGGCATCTGGCGTTGAGCGCTCAATAATCCATCCGGGCGCGTCGTTCCGACTGGTGATACGAAAATACAGGAACACCCACGCCACCGATGTGAAGTACGCCAACGCTCCAATTATGCCTAGCTTGAGTGGGCTGAGTTTCATGTCCACACATTATGCGCCGAAAGCGGCTGACGAAATCAGCCGATTGCGCTCAGCACCGGCTGGATCAGAGACAGGAGACGTGTGACCATGCCCGGCGATTGCCCTGCTACTCTAGCCGCCGGCTTTTAGCTCCGTCAGCACCTGCTTGGCGATTTCTTTCAGGGTTTCGAAGACGCCTACGCCCTGGAAGGCGACCGCTTCGACGATGGGTTCGTTCTTCTTGCGCAGTTCGGTGGAAAGTAGGTCGATGGGCAGAATGTTTGGCAGGTCGCGCTTGTTCAACTGCAGCACGTAGGGGATCTTGTTGAAGTCGTAGCCGTGTTCTTTCAGGTTCGACATCAGGTTTTCCAGCGCTTCGACGTTGGCGTCCATGCGCTGCTCCTGGGAGTCGGCCACGAAGACGATGCCATCCACGCCGCGCAGAATCAGCTTGCGGCTGGCGTCATAGAAAACCTGGCCCGGGACGGTGTAGAGGTGGATGCGCGTCTTGAAGCCGCGCACCGAGCCGAGGTCGAGCGGCAGGAAGTCGAAAAACAACGTACGTTCGGTTTCGGTGGCCAGCGAGATCATCTTGCCCTTCTGCTGGTCCGCCGTTTTCTGGTAAATCACCTGCAGATTCGTGGTCTTGCCGCCTAAACCGGCGCCGTAGTACACGATCTTGCAATTGATCTCACGCGCTGCGAAGTTGATGAAACTCAAGACTTTCCTCAAATGCGGGCATACCCTTGAGGGGTTGCCGCCTGCATCAATTCCTTTTCGGAGGCTCGCGGTCTTTATATCACATGGGAGGCGCTTGCCGCAGGTTACTCAGGTGCCCCCCGATGTTCCTGCCCCGCTAACGCGCCGTCGGCACCGGATAATATCCCGGCTTGGCGTAGATATTCAGCCCCTTTTTATCGATCAGAACCTCAATGCTGCGATAGGAAGTTGGGCCGGTTGTGGCCTTCGGGGAATACGCCAGCGTGTACTGGTTTCTGGCCTCGGAGGTGATCTGCCCATACGCTTCTTCCATGGCATTGCGGGAGAGTTCGCTGAAGATCTTCCCGCCGCCGGTGGCATTCACGTAGCGGGGGAGAATTTCGCTGAAGCCTTGTTTGGGAATATGGTGCAGCTTTTCGAGCTGCTTGTAACCGGGCAGCGCGCCGGTGTCGACCACCACCGCCTTGACCTGAATGTCGTGGGTCTGGAGCACGCGCAGCACGTCGCGATAGCTGGCGCGGCTGCCCAATTCCTGGCCATCGCTGATGACGAAGATTACTTTTCGCCGGGTACGATCTTGCCTGCTCAGGTCGATGGCCGCGCGCAGGATGGCGTCATTCAAAACATGCGACTCCCGGGGCGGAGTCATGACCGGCGCCACCGGGGGGCCGCCGACTGGCATACCGTTGATGCTCGGCCCTTGCGGACCCAGCGGACCGCCCAATACCGGAGGGCCATTATTGCGGCCGCGCACCGTCTTCAACTGGTTCAGCGCCGCGGTTAATTTTGTCGCCCGGCCGTTGAAGTCGGTGACCTGGGTGACCGTGCTGCTGTAGGTGTAAAGCGCGACTTCGTCGTAGGGGCTGAAGGCGCCCACCAGCGAGGAATAGGTCTGATTGACTTGTTGCAGGACCACGTCCGCGATATTGGTGTCGAGAACAATCGCTACCGAGAGCTCGAAAGGATCGCTGGAAAAGAATGTCAAAGTTTGCTTCTTGCCGTTTTCGAGCACGGTGAAATCCTTGGGAAGCAGTCCATCGACGGGCCGGCCGTCGGAGTCCTTCACCATGACCGGGATCTGCACCACGTGCGCCGCTACCGTGATGGTGTAGAGATCTTCCTTGGGATTGACCTGGTTTCTCGGCCTGCTGCCGGCTGGAAGCGTCTCAACCGGGGGCATGGGCGGCGGCGCATTCTGTTTGGGCTGCGCCCCGGACTCTCCTGGGTATGCTGGCGGATTGCTGGTGCTGTTATCTGGCCGCTGGTTGGGAAGCTTGGGCTGGGGCGGTTGAACGGTCGAGGGAGCGTCTGGGATCTCCTGAGGCTGCGCGGAAGTTGCCGGTGGTTGTGTCTGGGCCCCGCCGGACTGAGCCTGCAGGCGAGGGACGGCGACCAAAATCGTGAAAATCAGGATAGTGCACACTGCTGCCAGCTTGGACCTTCTGCGCATCCGCCATCCTCTGCCCATCACCGGGGCCATAATTGCCTCGTTCGCGAAAAAAACTCTGGATTCCGGACTGTAAGATGCCCGATCCGCAACATTTGGTGCATCTAAGGGTTAGACTAACACTAGCCAGAACGGGATTAGATTATCACTAACCTGGAGTCCCGAGAGAGTCCGGATGCCTAAGCTTTCCATCTTCCTGCGCCGAATCTTCCCGATCCGACTTTTGCCGATCATTATCCTGCCGATCATGGCCCTGGTGGCTATAGCCTCGGTTGCTTTTTTCCCGGCCTCGACGGTTAACGCGGCACAGCAGCCCTCGGCGCAAGCTCCGGCCCAGCAGCCAGCTGCGCCCGACCAGAAGTCCGACGACTCTCAGCAGCCCACCGAGACTCTGAAAGTTAACGTCAATGTCGTGCAGCTTTTCTTCAACGTGAAAGACAAGCACGGCGCCCTGATCCCCAACCTCACCAAGAGCGATTTTGAGATTTACGAAGACGGCAAGCCGCAGACCATCAAGTACTTCACCGCCGAGAGCAATCTGCCGCTGACGCTCGGGATCATGATCGATTCCAGCGGCAGCCAGCGCAACGTCATCGACATGGAGAAGGAAGTCGGCGGCGCCTTTCTGCGCCAGATTCTTACCGACAAAGACGAGGCCTTCGTCATCAGCTTCGATATCTCGCGTCGACCTGCTGCAGGATTTCACCCGCGACGTGCACCGCCTGCAGGCCGCGCTCAACAAAGCCAAAGTGAACGTCGATTACAGCAGTGGAGGAATTCCCGGCATGGGCGGCGGCCCTGTCCCGCAGCATAATTCGCCGGGAACGCTGCTCTACGACGCCGTTTATCTTTCCGCCCACGACATGCTCTCGAAAGAAGTCGGCCGCAAAGCTATGGTTCTGCTTACCGACGGGCAGGACGAAGGCAGCCGGCTGAAAATTCAGGACGCGATCGAAGCCGCGCAGAAATCCGACTCCATCGTTTACGTGCTGCTCTGCGCCGATCGCGGATTTTACGGCGGCTTCGGCTATTCCGGTGAAGGCGAGATGCGCAAGCTCACCGAGCAGACCGGAGGACGCGTCATTAACGTCGGCAACAAGTTCGACAAACTCCGCGACGCCTTCGACCAGATCGCCGCCGAACTCCGCAGCCAGTACAACATCGGCTACACCCCGACCAACACCAAGCTCGACGGCAGCTACCGCAAGCTTGAGATCAAAGACAAGCAGGGCTACAAAATCCAGGCCCGCGCCGGATATTACGCCGGGCGCAAACAGGACTAGAAACCTTAACCACAGAGGGCACAGAGTTACACAGAGTATTTCGCGCTGCATTTTTCCTCTGTAGCAGAATTTTCGCCTCCGCAGATTTTCTCTGTGTTCTCTGTGCCCACTGTGGTTAAATCTCTTACCTCAGCAGTCCACGCCGTGACGGAGGTTTCCATGCCGCGTTTCTCGAGGCGATCGTTTCTGCATCTGTCGGCTGCCGCATCGGCAGCAGCTGCATTGCGAATGATGAATGAACCCATGCTGGCTGCGTCCCACCGGCGGACACCGCATTCCAAGGATGCGGTCATCATCGACTCCAACGAGAATCCGCTTGGCCCCAGCCAGTCGGCGCGCGACGCGATGGCCGCCATCATTCCCCTCGGCGGCCGCTATGCCGACGATCTCACCGACGAACTGGCCAACACTTTCGCCCAGATCGAAGGCCTCAATCCCGATTCCGTCTACTGCACGGCCGGCTCCACTCCGCCGCTGAGTCTCAGCGTGCTGGCATTCACGTCGCCGCAGAAAAGTTACGTCACCGCCGATCCTTGTTTCGAAACCGGCATGCACATGGCCGCGGTTGCGGGAGCGCGCGTGGTCAAGGTGCCGCTGACGAAAACCTACGCGCACGACGTGAAAGCCATGCTGGCGGCCGATCCTGAGGCCGGTCTCTTTTACGTTTGCAATCCCAACAATCCCACCGGCACGCTCACTTCGCACTCCGACATCGAATATCTCGTCGCGAATAAGCCCAAGGATTCTGTCGTTTTGATCGACGAAGCGTACATTCACTTGAGCGAGGCGCCGTCCGCGCTCGATCTGGTCAAGGCGGGCAAAGACGTCATCGTGCTGCGAACTTTTTCCAAGGTCTATGGCATGGCAGGCCTGCGCTGCGGATTCGTGATCGCGCGCCCCGACCTGCTGGAAAAAGTAATGAGCCGCGGTGGCCAGAACTTTATGCCCGCGACCGCCCTCGCCGCCGCTCTCGCCAGCCTCAAGGATCCTGAGCCTTGTCCCGCAACGCCGTCGCATCAACGCCGGAGTTCGCCAGCAAACCTTTCAGTGGCTGGCGCAGAATGGATATTCCTTCATCCCGTCCGAGTCCAATTGTTTTATGGTCGACACCAAGCGACCCGGAAAAGACGTGCGAGAGGCGATGGTGAAGGAAGGCGTATTCATCGGCCGCAGTTGGCCGATCATGCCCACCTACGTGCGAGTCACGGTAGGCACGCAGGAGGAAATGGCCGATTCCAGTCAGCGTTCCAAAAAGTTATGAAGGGATGAGCGTGTGTAGCGCGAGTCGTGTGGCGCGGGGCACTCCTGCCCGCGAGGTTTGCTGTAGCGGCGTCTTCATGGTTTGCGCCGCGAAGCCGCCGAGACGGCGGCGCTACTACTCCACTTCCTCATTCCAGCGCACTCTGCGCCCTTCCCGGCTGCTCTTATGCGCCAGCAAAATCCCCCGCATGGTGCGCAACGCCTGCTGCGGCGTGACTTCGAGCGGAGCGCCTTTTTCCATCGCGTCCCTGACGTTCTCATAGAAGCCGCGATAGTCGCCGCGCGCTGTCTTTACTTTTCGCGGCTCTTCGCCCACGCCGCTCAAAGTTCCCCAACGGTCCTCTGGTTCGACTCCCCAATTCGCTCCCCAATCTTTTCCGTCAGGGCAATTCTCGCTCCGCAGAATCTCCTCCTGCGGGTCCATGCCGTATTTGATGAACGAACCTCCCGTGCCGTGAATCAGCAGATGCGCTCCGGGAGCATAGGCAATGATCCGCGCTCGCAGCGTCGCCCGCAGGCTGGGATATTCCATGTGCACGTCAAAGGAATCGTCGATCTTCGAATCCTTGCGCTGGCAGAATGCCGACGCCCAGATCGACTGCGGCTCGCCGAATAAAACCAGCGCCTGATCGATCAAATGCGGCCCCAGGTCCCACAGGACTCCGGCCGCCGGATGGTCCGGCTGCTCCCGCCATGCGTTGGGCTTGCCCTGCAGCCGAAAACGGTCGAAGCGCGATTCGTATTCCGCCACCTCGCCGACCGCGCCCGATTTCAGCAAATCCTTCACCGTCTGGAACTCGCCATCGTAGCGCCGGTCTTGATACACAGTGATCAGACGGCCTTGATCGGCGGCCAGGCTCATCAAGTCTTCCGCTTCCGCCAGCGTCGGCGTGAGCGGCTTGTCCACCACGACATCGCGTCCCGCTTCCAGGCAGGCCTTAGCGTAGGAAAAATGCGAATCGTTGGGCGTGGCCACTACGATCAGGCGGAGCGTCTCGTCCGACAGCATTTCTTCCAGGGTTCGCGCCACTCGCACTTCGGGATATTTTTCTTTCGCCTTGTTGCCGTGCCGCTCCAGAATGCACGCCAGTTCCATCCCCTGGACGCCGCGAATCACCGGCGCATGAAACGCCTGTCCGGCCAGACCAAATCCAATCAATCCCACTCGCACCATGCTTTTCTCCGTTCGCCGTCGCGCAGATCAGCGATCTTTCAGCCGCCGCACAAATTTCAATCCCGACCAAATTTCGGTTACCGCGCACACTTTCACGTCCACTAGTCCCGCGGCCAGCCCAATCTCGCGCACTTTATTCTCGTCCAGGTCGGTAGCCACGCCCGAGCTTTTCTTGGGCCAACTGATCCACAACATGCCGGCCGGCGTGAGTTGCTTGCTGATTCGATCGAAATCCTTCGTCAGCGCCGCCTTCGATTTCGTAAAGACCATTGCGAAATCTACCGCAGCTTTTCCGGTGCCCGCCTCCACGCATCCGGCCAGCGCCGCTTTCAATTCCGTCCGCACTTCCTTCGGAGCTTCGATCAGCAACACACGAAATCCTGGCTTGATTCCCAGTTTCTTCGGCAGCGGCGTTCCGGAATATCCTGGCATGGGGCAATCAGACTGCCGGCATTCGGCCGTATCAACATCGACTGCCGAGGCGCCGAATCTACTTCGTGATCACGCCGCAGGCGATGCGGTCGCCCGAGTTCCCCGACGGATCTGTCTTGTAGTCATCCGCCTTGGCGTGGACCACAATCGCCGCACCATCGCTCATCAGCGAGTGAGGGCCGGCTTTCAGGGTGACGTCGGCGTCCTCGAGGCGGGCGGAAGCTTTGCCGTGAGCGTCGACGGTGAAGTTCTTCATATCCCCGGCATGGTGCCCCTCGGGGTTATCGAAACCGTGCTTCTTTTTTTCGGGATTGAAATGTCCCCCAGCCGATTTGAAGTCCGGGCCTTCGCACTTGGGTACCTGATGGAAGTGAATGGCGTGAACTCCGGGTGACAGATCGTGAAGCTTGAGTTGCAGCGCGACTCCTGTTCCCTGATCCCAGAGCAGGACTTCACCCACGGATTTGCCCTGAGCATCTTTCAATTCAACTTTGGTTTTGGCGGCGCTCTTCGAGGGCAGAACCATCAGAGCGAGCAGCAATCCGAGGGAAACAGAGGCGAGACGTTTCATAGGTTGGAGCCTCCTTGGCAGTGGGGAATTATATCCGAAATTTCGAAATTGCTTTGAGGCGCGTTCGCCTTCGTGTACCTTCGTGTCCTTCGTGGTGAACGCTGTTGAATAGAGCCGCCGATGAAGCTGCGCTGTCCACAAAGATGTGGAGTATACTGCGAACAAGTTTCAGAAATCCTGGTGGGAAGAGTGCAATCATGGCTTTGAATGCGGTGGAGCAGGTGGCAGAACAGGTTCCGGCCGACGATTTTCAGGCGCTGGAAGACAAAATTTATCGCACCATAGAGCTGTACAAAGCGGCGCGCCAGGCTCAGGCTACTGCCGAACACGATGCCCAGCGCCTGCGCCAGCAAATGCAGGAACGCGAAGAAGAGCTAGGGACGCTGCGGCGGGAAACGGTGCGCCTGAAGAAAGAGCGCGAGGAGATTCGCGGGCGCGTCGAGAAGATGCTGTCGCAGATCGAATCGATTGCGGAAGCCAGCTAGGAAGGGAATCGGCGCTAGAGCAAGAAAAGAGACGAAGCAAGCCGTGTCTCTTTCGGTAAGCGATAGCCAATACCCAGGAGAAACGCTTTATGGCGACGGCGACCAAGGACCAGATCGTAAGAGATCCGCAGAACTCCAGCGTGCGCGTAGAGATTTTCGACCAGGCCTACAACCTGCGCGGTTCCGATCCCGACTACATCCTTAAACTCGCGGAGTATGTCGACTCCAAGATGCGCGCCGTCGCTGAAGCTACCAATACCATCGACACGGTTCGCCTCGCCGTGCTCGCGGCCCTCAACATTGCCGACGAATATCACCTGCTCCTGAAGAAAAAGCAGGACGGCGGGGCAACCGATTATCTGAAGCGCGCGCATCTATTATCCAATGCGCTGGACGAAGTTTTGTGCGAAACCCGCAAGGCTGGATAGCCTGCGGTCCGCCTATGCAATCTTCCTAGCCTTGATTCTGTTGGGCAGTCTTGCCCGTTCTCAAGAAACCATTCTTCGTTCTCAAACTAACGTTGTTCTCGTGCCCGCGCTAGTGAAAGATGCGGAGGGCGGCATCCTATACGGCCTGCAGGCTGCCGATTTTCTTGTCGAAGACAACGGAGTGGAGCAAGCCGTCCGGCTGGACGAAGCGCCCGAAGGACAGCCCATCTCACTCGTCGTAGTGGTGCAGCGGGGACGTCGCGCCGCCGCCGAGTTCCCGCGCATGCAGGGTTTGCGGACCATGCTCGATCCGCTTTTCGAACTCGGAACCGCCCGCGTCGCCGTTATCGAGTTCGACAGCCACGTCGAGATCACCCGCAATTTCACGACGGACGGCAGCCTGGTCGACGACGATCTGCGAAATCTGCAACCCGGAGATAACGGAGTCGTGATTCTCGATGCCGTCAAGTCGGCGGTGAACCTGCTCAGCCAGGAACCGCCGGGGCGGCTGCGCATTCTCCTGCTCATCAGCGAAACCCGCGATCACGGCAGTCGCACAAGAATCGAGGACGCTGTCGCGGCCATCGGGCAAAGCAATGCCGTGATGTACGCCCTCGCGTTTTCTCCCGCGCTTTCCAATATCCTCGACACCGGGCGCGGCACCAACAAGGACGAAATGCACGAAGGCGTAAACTTTCTCGACCTGATGTACCAGGTTTCGCAGGCTATGCGAAAAAATGTTCCCAGCACGATCGCATCGATGACTGGAGGTGAATACGAACTGTTCGCGACGCGGAAGAAATTCGAGGTGCGCATGAACGACTTCACCAATCACCTGCACAGCCGTTACCTGCTGAGTTTCTCGCCGAAAAATCCGCGTCCCGGCCTGCACCAGATTCGTGTGCGCCTGCGCGCGCACGACAACGCGGACGCCACCGTGCTCGCGCGCACCTCATACTGGGCGGAAACAACGACGCAGTAAATCGATTCGCCAGATTCGTGAAACTCAAGCGCCGGCGCCATGTCAAGAAATTTCCCGCATGGCAAGCCCATTTGTGAACTGGCGATTACTTTCGTAGCAAGCCGCCTGCCAACTTTTTGCGCTCGCCCACTTGCCAAGTCCGTGCCTTTTGCCTAGCATCCAGATTGAAAGCCGGCCTGCCGGGTTGGTGATGGCGGGTAACCGATATTTGAACCAATGCAGAATGAACGGGAGCTCGACTCGAACTAGGATCCGGTGAGCAACGCTGCGCCATGCGCAGATGCCTAAAGGGTCTCGGCGGGCACCCAACGTCTACCGACGGGTTCATTCTCGGCCCCGTCACACGGCACAGTGGGTCGGCTTGATTAAATCAGCTATTAGCAATTAGCTCTTGGCTTTTAGCTAGAGGCTAAGAGCTAATGGCTGCTTTCCTGCTAAACTTGTCCAAGTAGCGAATCCCCGGTTTCACGCATCTAACTAAACAGTGTTCCCACAACTTTTTCATATAGGAAAGTTCTTCCTCCCCACGTACGGATTCCTCGTTTCCATGGGCGTCCTGATCGGGCTGTGGATCAGCGTACGCAATTCCGAGCGCATGGGCATTGATGGCGATAAGGCCTGGAACCTCGGGATTCTGGTCGTGCTCTGCGGCATCGTGGGCGCCAAGGTGCTGTACGTAATCAATGAGTGGAGCTATTTCTCGGCGCATCCCGGCGAAATTTTCAGCATCAACACTCTGCAGGCTGGCGGAGTTTTTTCTGGAGGCCTGCTGGCCGCCTTCGCCGCCGCCGCCTGGTATGTGTGGAAGCACCACATGCCCGCGCTTGGGACTTGCGACGCCTTCGCTCCCGGCTTGGCGCTCGGCCACTCCATCGGCCGCATCGGTTGCTTCGCCGCCGGATGCTGCTACGGCAAAGAGACCCATCACTGGTGGGCGGTGACGTTTCACAATCCGCTGGCCAACTCGATCACAGGAACGCCGCTGAATGTACCGCTCGAGCCGACGCAGCTGTTCGAGTCGGCGGTGGAACTGGCGAATTTCTTTTTCCTGATGTGGCTGCTGAAGCGCCGCAAGTTCGACGGCCAAGTCATTGGCGCGTTCATGTTCATCTACGGCATCGCCCGGTTCTTCCTTGAATATTTGCGCGACGATCCAGGCCGCGGCTCCGTCTTCGGCGGCGCCATGTCGGGCACGCAATTAATTGCCATCGGCTTGGTAGTCGCCGGCGGATTGATCTGGTGGCTCCGCCCGGGGGCGAAATCAGTCCCAGCTCGCACAGTCACCGCCACGCGATGATTCAGTAGAGACGTAGGCCGCTACGTTTCTGCCGACAGCATGTAGTATTCTTCCCCCGAGTGCCTGACCCATCGCCCACTATTTTTTCTGCTGCGCCGGACGACGCCGGCCAGCGCCTTGACCAATTCCTAGCGTCCCGTCTCGACGTCAGCCGTGCCCGCGTTCAGCTACTCATCTCACAAGAAAAAGTTTTGGTGAATGATGCCCCCGCGAAAGCTTCACTCAAGCTGCGTGGCGGCGAGCACATCTGTGTGATCGGCGAGGCTGAGCGGCCTCCGCTGCGCGCGATCGCCGAGGAAATTCCGCTGGACATCGTTTATGAAGACGACGACATGGCCATCATCAACAAGGCCGCCGGGATGATGGTTCATGCCGGCGCTGGCGCTACTGGTCCGAACGGGGAAGATCAGCGCAATCGCGGAACGCTGGTCAATGCGCTGCTGCATCATTTCGCGACGCTGTCGGGCGTGGGCGGGGAGATGCGCCCGGGCATCGTTCACCGTCTCGACAAGGAAACCAGCGGGCTTATTGTAGTCGCCAAAAACGACGAAGCGCATCGCAAGCTGGCGGAGCAGTTCGCCCGCCGCGAAGTCAAGAAAACTTACATCGCACTCGTGCACGGATGGCCGAAAAAAGATCGCGGAACAATTTCCGCCGCTATCAGCCGCGATCGCGTGCGCCGCATCCGCATGACGACGCGCGGCACAGGCGGCCGCGACGCGGTCTCGCACTACTCGGTCCTGCGCCGCCTGGACACGGCTTTCGGCAAATTCAGCTTGATCGAAGTGAAGATCGACACCGGCCGCACGCACCAGATTCGCGTGCACATGGCGTCGCTCGGACATCCTGTGGTGGGCGATGTGCTCTACGGGGCGCCGCGCGAAATGCGCGCCCGTCGCGGCCGCGCGACCGATGAAGGCGGCGCCATCTCTTTGCCGCGAAATTTTCTCCATGCCGCACGCCTGGAACTACTCCATCCGCGCACCGGGAAAACGATCGCCCTCGAAAGCCCGCTCCCGCCCGAGTTGCAGGCCTTTCTGGCAACGATAACCAAAGGCTTGCACCACTAAGGACACTAAGGTTCACGAAGGAAATCGAAAAAAAGTTTGGGGCAGCACCCCTGCGAAGAGACTATGCGCTCCGTACGGCGGCCCGCGCCGCCTTGCGGATATAATGTTGTATCGATGAAAACCTTGGGGACGAAGATCATCACTGCCCTCGGACTGCTGACTCTGGCCCTCTTGGCGGGGAGCGCGTTTTCCCAGTCACCCGCTCCCGCTGGTCAGGCTGCGACTGCTCCGCCTGCGGCCGAGCCCGCGCAGAAGACTCCGGATTCGAACGCTCCTTCCGGCGATGACGCCCTGACCACTATTCGCGCCACCACCAACGAGGTGAACGTCGTCTTCACCGTTACCGACAAGCACGGGCGCCGCATCACCGATCTCAAGCAGAATGACTTTCACATCCTCGACGACAACAAGCCGCCGCAGGAAATTCGCAGCTTCCACGCCGAGACCAACCTGCCGCTGCAGGTCGGCTTGCTTATCGATGCTAGTAACTCGGTGCGCGACCGCTTCAAATTCGAGCAGCAATCCGCCATCGAGTTTCTGAATCAGACCATTCATCCGCGCAGCGATCAGGCCTTTGTAGTGGGCTTCGACGTGACCCCCGAAGTGACGCAGGATTTCACCGACAACACCGTGCTGCTGGCGCACGGCGTACACGAGTTGCGGCCCGGCGGAGGCACGGCGCTTTACGATGCGTTGTATTTTGCCTGCCGCGACAAGCTGATGAAGGCTCCGAAGTCCGTCACTGTGCGGCGCGCGATTATTTTGCTGAGCGACGGCGACGATAACCAGAGCCACGTGACTCGCGAGGAAGCAATCGAAATGGCGCAGCGCGCCGAAGCCATCGTCTATACCATCAGCACCAATGTGAGCGGCACCAAAGGCGCAGGGGACAAAGTGCTCGAGCGCATTGCCGACGCCACCGGAGGCCGCGCCTTCTTCCCGTTCCAGATTCGCGATGTGGCCAACGCCTTTGCGGAAATTCAGGACGAACTCCGCAGTCAGTACGCCGTTGCCTACAAGCCGGCAGACCTCAAATCCGACGGCCACTACCGCACCATCGAAATAGTTGCCAACGACCGAAAGAATCTGAAGGTGCGCTCGCGCCGCGGCTGGTACGCCCCCGGCAAATAGGTTCACATGGGGTTCTGACCTAGGAAAAGCAAAACCCTGACAGCCGAGGCGGCTGTCGCTACATGAGCCGTCTTTACATCGCGCTCAGCTTCAGCAACCGCCGCGCCGCTTCATCCAGCGTCTCCGGCTTTTTGCAGAATGCAAACCGCACCTGCCGCGCCCCGTCCTTGGGATCGCGATAGAAGCTCGATCCCGGCACGCAGGCCACGCCAATTTCCTGCACCAGATATTTCGCGAACGCAACGTCGTCCTTAAACCCGAACGCCGATATGTCTGTCATCACGTAGTACGCCCCGCGCGGACGAAAGCACTTGAACCCGGCCGCCGTCAGCGCAGGCATCAGATGATCGCGCCGCACCCGGTACCCCTCGGCCAGTTTCGCGTAATATTCCGGCGGCAGACTCAACGCCGCCGCGCCCGCTTCTTGCAAGGGCGCCGGCGCTCCTACAGTCAGAAAATCGTGCACCTTGCGGATCGCATTCGTGATCTTCTCCGGCGCAACCGCCCAGCCCACGCGCCATCCCGTCACGCTGTAGGTTTTCGACATGCCGTTGATGGTGACCGTGCGCTCGCGCATTCCATCGAGCGAAACCATCGCCACGTGCCTGGTTCCTTCGTAAAGAATGTGCTCGTAAATCTCGTCGGTTATGGCCAGCACATCGAACTCGACGCAGAGGTCGCGTATTAACTCCAGTTCGCGCCGCGTGAAAACCTTGCCCGTCGGGTTATTCGGCGTATTCACGATGATCGCCTTGGTGTGTTTGTCGAAGGCCCGTCGCAATTCTTTTTCGTCGAACGTCCATTCGCTGCCCTCGGTCGCGGGAGGCCGCAGCTTCACGAACTTTGGCTTCGCGCCGCTCAGCACCGAGTCGGGCCCGTAGTTTTCGTAGAACGGTTCGAAGATCACGACTTCATCGCCGGTGTTGCAGACTGCGAGCAAAGTTGAAATCATCGCCTCGGTCGAACCGCAGCACACGGTGATCTCTTTCTCGGGATCGACCGTGATCCCTTGCCACACGCCCATCTGGCGCGCAATCGCGTTCCGCAGATTCTTCGCGCCCCAGGTGATCGCATACTGGTTCACGTCGGCCGCAACCGCCTGCTGCGCCGCTTGTTTGATCTCCGCAGGAGCCGGGAAGTCCGGGAAGCCCTGCGCCAGATTCACGGCCTTGTGCAGCATCGCCTGCCGCGTCATCTCGCGAATAACCGACTCGGTGAAATACCCGACCTTATCGCTGAGAAAATGTTTGCCGGTAGCGGGAGTGGAAGCGGTTCTCCCATTCGGCCCGTTCTTTCCGAGGCGCGGAGATTTAGGGCGCGCATTTCCGGAATTTTTCACGGACGACCGACGCAAAGTTGTTTTCTTAGCTTTCCGGGATTTGCTCAAAGTACGTTGTGCCATATCAGGCAGACTAGCACAGCTAAAGGCCTCGAAAACCCCTTGGTCTTAAGCCCCTGTGGGAGACGCATCCCCGAAGCCCACTGGCGCGAATCACGTTATGCTCGGCAGCGGCGATGCCATCTGGTTTGCCAATGCCGCAGGCCAGCCCGGCGTCTTCCGCATAACCAGCTCGTCGCCAGCGGCAGCCCGAACGCTGGAGTCGTTGACGAAATTGAAAATCCCAATCCCCAGGCCGGCACTAATAACTGGTACACCGAAGACGGCTACGGCGGCGGTTCCTACGGATCTCCCTCCTACGGCGGCGGCACCGACAGCAATTGTTTCGATACGGCTCAGCCCGGCGTAGCTCCCATTACTTCCTACCTGAACTCGCTTGATTGCCCCATCGACCCGCACTGCGAAGCCGGCACTACTACCTGCTCAACAACTACAACTGTCCAAACGCAAACTTTTCTCAAGCCGAACGGCAAGTTAGCATCTTTATCGGAACAGCAATGGCGCGAACTCGGCCAGATTCCTGCGCCAGACCAGCCACGTATGCATGCCGGGCGTCTCGATATCGGTGTGCTGAATGTCCTTCGATTTCAGCCACTGGCGCAGGTTGCGGTTCACCGCGATCAATCGATCCTCGGTGCCGCAGGCAATCCACAGCAGACGGATCTGCTGGTTCGCTTTCGCGTCGAGGCCGGGAAAATCTTTTTCAAACTCGTCGGGAATGCCGCCCGAACTGAACGCCCCAATCCAGGCAAACTTGTCGAGATTGTTCAGTCCCGTCAAAAGCGACTCTGATCCGCCCATCGAAAGCCCCGCAATCGCGCGGGAATTGCGGTCGGCCGCAACATGATATTCGCTCTCGACTTTCGGCATAACTTCAGTGAGCAGCGCTTCGCGGAACCTCGAGAAATTCTTGTCGCGAATGTCAGTGTGACTCCACACACCCCATCCCCCGCTAATCATTTCCATGGTGCCGTATCCGAGAGGCATGACCACGATCATCGGCTTCGCTTTGCCCTGCGCGATGAGGTTGTCGAGAATTACGTTGGCACGCCCGACCGCCGACCATCCGCTCGCGTCGTCGCTGTAGCCATGCAGCAAGTACAGCACGGGATACGCCGTCTTCGCCGCCGGATCGTAGCCGGGCGGCGTGTAGACGTAATAATCGCGGTCGTCCTGAGCCACGCCTGACTTGTAAAAGTGATGATGGATTTCTCCGTGCGGCACATCATTCAATTCCCACGGCAGCGACGACGGCCCGGGAACGTGCACCATGTTTTCGGTAGAAAGCAAATTCGGTTTCAGCAGGTGGTTGAACGGATCGATCATGCGAACGCCGTCGACTATAACCGAGTATCCGTAGTAATCCGGAGTCAAGGGCGCCGTGGTCACAGTCCAGACACCCTTGTCGTCTTTTTGCATGGGCACCGGATCTGTGCCTTCGCGCGCCAGTTTCACTTCCTGCGCGTTGGGCGCGAGGAAGCGGAAGGTCACGCTGTTGTCGGAATGCACTTCGGGAGTGTCGAGCCAAGGCGGCCTCTGCTGTGGCGGAGCCTGCGCAGGCTTAGCTTGCTGGGCCGTTGCGAAAACGCAGAGCACGCAAAAGGAAACGAGAAGGAAGACAGGAAATTTCATGTGGCAAGCCTCCGAGGAACAAACGGCACAATTGTATAAGGAGGTTGAGGGAGTCAACAATGCGACGCGATGAGATCCCGAGGCTGAGATCCTGAATTTGATTTAGCTAAAAGCTAGGAGCTAAGAGCTAAGGCGCACTCACTTTCCTTTCGCCGCGACGTCGAGCCGCGCTTCGGCGCGGTGCAGAGCATCGAGCGCGCGCTCCACGTCGACGTTGGTGTCGCCGCTGGTAAGGAGCTGTTCCGCGCGCTCTTTGGATTTGCGCGCGCGTTCCACGTCGATCTCCGCGGGACGCTCGGCCGTCTCCGCTAGAATCGTGACTTTATCGGGCAGCACTTCCGCAAATCCCCATGCGACCGCCAAACGGAGTTCTTGGGAATTTTCGCAGTAAATAATCTCGCCCACTGCCAACTCGGTGATCAGCGGCGCGTGCCCCGGCAGTACGCCCAGATACCCGTTCTTCCCGGGAATCTGGACTTCTTCAGCCGCCGTGTCCACGACTTTCTTTTCCGGCGTGACGATCTCGAGTTTGAAAGTATCGGCCATTGGCATTAGTCGTTTGTCGCTGGTCGTTCGGCTACGTCGTCGCATTGAATGTCGCGAACGACGGACGACCAGCGACCAACGACGGTTCCTACGCTGCTGCCTTCATCTTCTCCGCCGCTTCCAGCACTTCCTCGATCGGCCCCTTCATGTAAAACGCCTGCTCGGGGATGTCGTCGTACTTGCCTTCCACGATAGCCTTGAAGCCCTTCACCGTGTCGGCAATCTTCACGTAGCGTCCCGCCGCGCCGGTAAATTGTTCGGCAACGTGGAATGGCTGCGAAAGGAAGCGTTGAATCTTGCGCGCGCGTGCGACCGTCAGCTTTTGATCTTCGGTCAACTCGTCGATGCCGAGAATCGCAATAATGTCCTGCAGGTCTTTGTAAGTCTGCAGGGTTCTCTTCACCGTCTGGGCCACGTCGTAGTGCTCCTGTCCAACGATGCGCGGATCGAGAATGCGCGATGTCGATGCCAGAGGATCGACTGCCGGATAAATTCCAATTTCAGTCAGCGCGCGCGAAAGCACTGTGGTCGCGTCCAGGTGAGCAAACGTGGTGGCCGGAGCCGGATCGGTCAAATCGTCGGCTGGCACGTAAATCGCCTGCACCGAGGTGACGGAGCCTTTCTTGGTGGACGTAATGCGCTCCTGCAGTTCGCCCATCTCCGTGGCGAGGTTGGGCTGGTAGCCCACGGCGCTGGGCATGCGGCCCAGCAGCGCGGAAACTTCCGAGCCCGCTTGCGTGAAACGGAAAATGTTGTCGATGAACAGAAGCGTGTCGGCGCCCTCGGCGTCGCGGAAATATTCCGCGACCGTCAGTCCCGTCAACGCGACGCGCAGACGCGCACCGGGAGGCTCCGTCATCTGGCCGTAGATCAACGCTGCCTTCGACTCTGCCGGCTTGCCCGGCTTGATCACGCCTGACTCCGACATTTCCAGCCACAAGTCGTTGCCTTCGCGCGTCCGCTCGCCGACGCCGGCAAACACGGAAAAACCGCCGTGATTTTTGGCGACGTTGTTGATCAATTCCATGATGACGACGGTCTTGCCCACGCCTGCGCCGCCGAACAATCCAATTTTGCCGCCTTTCAAGAACGGCTGAATGAGATCGATGACCTTCACGCCGGTCTCGAACATCTCGGCGCTGGTCGCCTGTTCGTCGAACGCCGGGGCGAGACGGTGAATCGGCATTCTCACTTTGTATTCGACTGGGCCCAGCTGATCGACCGGTTCACCAATCACGTTCATCACGCGCCCTAGCGTTCCGCGTCCCACGGGCACAGAGATCGGGCCGCCCTGGTCGATGGCTTTCATGCCGCGCACCATGCCGTCGGTAGGCTCCATGGCGATGCAGCGCACGCGGCCTTCGCCCAAGTGCTGCTGCACTTCGAGAATTACCTTGATGGGATTGGGCACGGTGAAGCCGTCGCTCACCACTTTCAGGGCTTCGTAAATGGGCGGCAGTTTCCCTTCGGCAAACTGCACGTCGACCGCCGGCCCCGCGATTTGAATTACATGTCCTACGTTTTCAGGCATAAAACCTCAGCTGTCTAGCTTTTAGCTCTTAGCTTCTAGCTCAATCTGCACCTAGTCAAGGATTGCTCGCCTTTCCGCAAAGACGTTCCCGAGCAATCTCGCATTAGTCTTTCCGGGGAAGCTAAGAGCTAAAGGCTAATAGCTAATAGCTTCTCTCACATTGCCGCCGCGCCGCTTACAATCTCGATAATCTCTTTCGTGATCTTCGCCTGGCGCGCACGGTTCATGACCAGCGTCAGCGAATCGATCATGTCAGTGGCGTTATTCGTGGCCGAATCCATCGCTGTCATGCGGGCGGCGTGCTCCGCGGCCACCGACTCCATCAGCGCGCGGAAAATCTGGATGCTCACGTACTTCGGCAATAGCGCGCGAAACAACTCCTCCGGCGACTGCTCATAAATGTAATCCACCTGGGCCGTGCCGAACTGCGATGCCACTTCTTCCACGTGCTTGTCTGGGCCGCGCATGCCCACACCCGCGCTGATTGCCGCCTCTTTGGCTTTCTTCTTTTCTTCTTCCGACATCTCCTCGGCCTGGCGCACCGCCGGCTCACCGATTTGTTCAATGGGAAGAATCTGCTCCACAATCAGCCTTTGCGCAATCACCGACTTAAACTCGTTAAAAACGATATAGACGGCGTCAATCTCTTCGCGGGTGTAGCGCGCGATCACGTTTTCCGACAGCCTGCGCGCCTGCGCAAATTCCACTTTCCCGAGAACGCCAACATGTTCCCCGGTAATCTGAATCTCTCCGGTACGCTCGCTCGCTTCCGGCTCGGTTTCGAGCGATTCTGAAAGATCAGCCAGACTTCGCGTCTGCACCTTGGCGACCGGAAAACGCCGCCGCAGAAAATCCCGCCCTTTGCGGCCGATGGCTTCAATGTCGACATTCTTACCTCGCTTGGACTCAAGGAAGCGGGCCGCCGCTTTCGTTATGTTCGCATTGAACGCACCCGCCAAACCCTTGTCGCCGGTCACGATAATCAGCAGAATGTTTTTCTCTTCGCGCTGCGCCAGAAGGGGATGTTTCGGTTCGCCCGTCTCCGGATCGTAGATCTCGGTGCGTGCCACCAGCGACTTCAGCACATTCGTCAACATCTGCGCGTACGGACGCGCGGCCAAAGCCCGTTCCTGCGCCCGGCGCAACTTCGCCGCCGAGACCACCTTCATGGCCTTGGTGATCTGCCGCGTGTTGATCACGCTGCGAATCCGCCGTCGAATATCGAGAATGTTTGCCATTGGAAAACAGTTCTCAGTTGCCAGTTCTCAGTTCTCAGTTAAAACAATAGGCCTCAGCGCTCTTTCTGAGAACTGAGAACAGAGAACGGAGAACTCTTCCTCGCTACTTCGCCACTGCTTCTCGCTCCGAGACAAACTGCTGCTTCGCTTCTTTGATCACGTTCTGCAACTGGCTCTTCAGGCCATCGTCGAGAATCTTCTTCTCCATGATCGCGCGCAGCAGGCCAGGATTCGTCGAATCCACATACTTATAAAGCTCCGCCTCGAAGTCGCGCACTTGCGCGACCGGCAGGTCGTCGAGAAATCCTCCGGTGCCCGCCATAATAATCAATATCTGCTTGGAGAATGGCAGCGGCGAGAACTGATTCTGCTTCAGGAGTTCGACCAGCCGTTGCCCGCGATTCAACTGGGCTTGCGTGGCCTTGTCGAGATCGCTGCCGAAGGCCGCAAAGGCTGCCAGTTCGCGGTACTGCGCCAGTTCCAGCTTCAATGTTCCCGCAACCTGCCGCATGGCTTTGATCTGCGCGCTGCCGCCCACGCGGCTTACCGACAGTCCGACGTTCACCGCCGGACGCACGCCCTGGTTGAACAAATCGGTTTCCAGATAAATCTGGCCGTCGGTAATCGAAATAACGTTCGTCGGAATGTAAGCCGACACATCGCCCGCCTGTGTCTCAATAATCGGCAACGCGGTCAGCGATCCTCCACCCATCTTGTCGCTCAGCTTGGAGGCGCGCTCCAGCAATCGCGAGTGGAGATAAAACACGTCTCCGGGATAAGCCTCGCGTCCCGGCGGCCGCCGCAGCAGCAACGAAATCTCGCGATACGAGGCCGCGTGCTTCGAAAGATCGTCATAAATGACCAGCGCATGCCGCTTGGTGTCGCGGAAGTATTCGCCCATGGCACACGCCGCGTAGGGCGAAATGTATTGCATGGGAGCCGGCTCTGACGCCGACGCCGCGACGACGATGGTGTACTCCATCGCGCCGGCGTCTTCCAGAATCTTCACCACCTGCGCGATCGAAGAACGCTTCTGCCCGATTGCGTTGTAAATGCAGATCAGGTCGTTGCCTTTGCTATTTATGATGGTGTCGAGCGCAACCGCGGTCTTGCCCGTCTGGCGGTCGCCGATGATCAGTTCGCGCTGGCCGCGGCCGACTGGAATCATGCTGTCGATGGCCTTGAGCCCAGTCGCCATGGGCTCGCGCACCGGCTGCCGGTCGATGACGCCCGGCGCGATGCGCTCAAGCGCGATGAACTTATCGGAAGCGATGGGCCCCTTGTCGTCGATGGGCTCGCCCAGCGAGTTCACTACGCGACCGATCATGCCCTCGCCCACGGGCACGCTCATGATGCGCCCGGTGCGCTTGACCTCGTCGCCTTCCTTGATCTCGGTATATTCGCCGAGCAGCACCACGCCCACCTGGTCTTCTTCCAGGTTCATGGCGATGCCGGCCACGCCGTGCGGGAAACGCCAGCAGTTCGCCGGCCATGACTTTGTCGAGTCCATAAACGCGCGCGATGCCGTCGCCGAGCGTGATGACCGTGCCGGTCTCGTCCACGGAGATCTGAGTTTCGTAGTTCTCGATCTGCTCGCGGATCAGTTTCGTAATTTCGTCTGCTTTGATTTGTGCCATAAATAGCTCTCAGCTTTCAGCCGTTAGCCTTCAGCTTGATTCTCTCCGCGCCCTCTGCGGCCGTTCTCAGCGAACTCTGCGGTTAAAGCTTTTTCCGCGTCAGCCGCCCGATCCAACCCGCTAGGCGCTAATCGCTTCCCTGATCCTCTCCAGCTGCCCTTTTACCGAACCGTCGTAAATCGTGCTGCCCACGCGGACTACGGCGCCGCCCAGCAGCGACGAGTCCAGCGCATAGCGGGCGCGAACTTTCTTGCCTGTGGTTTTCTCCATCTGCGATTCGAGCGTCCGCTTCTCCACGTCCGCACAGTTCGCGGGCGCTGGAGATTTGTGCTTCGGCGAATCCCAGCCGCGCATCCAGCTCTTTTTCCAATTGCTCGATGATCCTCGGCAGGAACGGCATACGCCGGTGGTCGATCAGTACCGCAATCAGGTTGCGCACTTGCTTGTCGATGCCTTCGCGCTGCACAATCGCATCCAGCAGGTTGCGCTTCTGTTCCGCTGGCACCGCCGGATTTTCCCAAACCCGCCGCAAATCCGCGCTCTCGTCCAGCAGTCTCACGATCTCGCGCAGCCCACCGACGGCTCGATTCGCGTCGAGATGCGCGCTCATCACCACGTCCGCAAAAGCCCTTGCATAGGTGCTGGCAACCGAAGCCATCAGTTCCGGCCCTTTCCCGCTTCGTCTGCGCCCAATTGATCGGCAAAATTACGCACCAGCGCCTGATCGGTGGCCGCGTCGACGCGAATCTGTTTCCGTGCCAGTCCAACCGCGAGATCGGCGGCATAAGCCGTGAGTTGCCGGCGCGCAGCCTTGGCTGCTGCCGCAATTTCCTGCTCCGCCGAAGCGACAATCTTGCGCGCATCTTCTTCCGCGGTGGCCTGAATACGGGCTTCTTCAGCAGCACCCTCTTTTTCGGCGGCGTTGCGCATGATGGCTATTTCGACATCCAGCTTCATCAGCCGCGATTCGATGTCGGCCAGCCTGCGGCGCGCTTCTTCGCTGGCCATCTGCGCTTCCTGCATGGCCTTCTGGATCGCCGTGCTCCGGCCGCGAAACATTCCCGGCAAATACTTAAAGCCGGCCCAGGCAATGAGAATCGCGATCACGGCAAAATTCAACAGAATGCTCAGCCAGTACGATTGCCGCAGATTCAATCCGGTCAGCCGCGCGATCATCTGCACCGAGGACGATTCCTTGAACTCGGCCATTTCATCTTTTTCTTCGCCCGCAGCCTCGTTGCTTTCGTGGGCGAGTTGCCTGCCCGGACCAAAGTTTTCCCGTTTGGATTCGTCGCGCGCCGGCTTCTTTGGCGCGGGAGGCGGAGGCACTTCGGGCGCAGGCTGCTCCGGCGATGGCGCCTGGGCGCGCAGCGACATCACGCCAATGCCGTTCAGCATCAACATCGCGAAAAAACACAAGCGGACGAATTTCAAGATTGACGCCATCTTCGTGGAAGCCATCACCGCTCTGCCCCCGCCGGCTGCAGCACGCGCCGCACGATTTCCTGCGCCAACGCCGCCGCGTCCGCCGGCAGTCCTTGCTCTGCGGCCGCGCGGTCCGCCTCGATATCGTTTTTCGCGGCGAGCACTTGCGCCTGAGCTCTGCTGCGAGCCTCGTGCAGCGCGTTGGTGCGAGCCTGCAGCGCCGCCTGCCGCCGCGCTTCCTGCGCGCGAAAAACTGCTGCGCGAGCTTCCCGCAACTTCTGCTCGTATTCCGCGGTGCGCGCCTCGGCGGCCGCAATATCGGCGCGCGACTTCTCGACCGCACCCTCGGTCTTGCTGCGACGTTCGGCCAGCACGCGCTGCAATGGCTTGTGAACGATCGTGGTGTAGAGCGCGTACAACAACGTCACCAGAATCACCGTCGGCACCGATCCGAGCAGTAATTCCCCTAGTTGTCGAAGCGTCTCGTCCATGTATGCTGATCTAGAGCGGAAAAAATGAGGGCTCTGAAAACTGTTAAGTCTAACGTCCGAGGTAATTTATGTCAACGCGAACTGGAGCCGTTTCGCCAGCCCGATCTGATGGCCGCAGTCAGCGGTTTGGAAAAATTATCGGACTGGAATAAGCCCCTACAGTTAACTGCAAATAAACGACTTATGGAATAGTTGCAAGCGCCTGCATATAGCCCTTGACTTAAGCGAAAAGAGGAATAGCATTGAACTATCACCTCCGATCCAATTCAGGATCGAATGGGCCGATAGCCAAGGAATGTCACCGCTTCTTGGTCGTCGGCCCATTTAAATTTCTAGGCTTCAGCGATTCGTCGGATGGTCGACTTCGCCAGCGTCGACTGTCCGGTCCATGCATGGATGACATAATTGAGCCTCGTACTCCGCTAATGAAGGATAAACTCCCTCACTCTTCTCACCACTGACGCCGGCGCCTCCACTTCCAATTCCACCGCTCCATCTTTGTACTCTCGCGAAAAAATGCGCGCCTTTTCTTCCAGCATGGCGAGCGTCTTGCCTTCGGACTGTGGCACACGCAGATGCACGCGGCTGACGGGATCTTCCTCGATCATCGCGTCGATCCGAGCCCGCAATCGATCCAGGCCGGTGCCTTCTACCGCCGAAACGTAGACGGTCTTCGAATCTTCGCGCGTGGCGTCCGCCTGCAACGACTGCGCCACTTCGTCATCCAGCAGATCGATCTTGTTCATCACCCGCAGCCGCGGCTTCTTTTCCGCCTCCAGTTCCTTCAACACGATTTCCACCTGCGCGTCCTGCTCCGCCGAAAGCCGGTTGCTGGCGTCGGACACATGCAGAATCAACGATGCCCGCTGCACTTCCTCGAGCGTCGCGCGAAACGCCGAGACCAGCGTATGGGGCAGGCTGCGAATGAATCCCACCGTATCCGACAGCAGCACTTTGCGCTTCGACGGCAGCTCCACCGCCGCGAATCGTCGGATCCAGCGTGGCAAACATGCGCGACGATTCCAGCACCTTGGCCTTCGTCAGCGCGTTGAACAGCGTCGACTTGCCCGCATTCGTGTAGCCCACCAGCGCCACGGTCGCGACCGGCGCCGACTCGCGCCGCTGCCGCTGCTGCGCTCGAATGCGCCGGACATTTTCTATTTGCTGCTCTACGTGGCGCACGCGCCGCGCAATCTTGCGGCGATCGGTTTCCAGCTTGGTTTCACCGGGACCGCGCGTGCCAATGCCGCCGCCCAGTTGCGACATCTCCACGCCGTGCCCGGCCAGCCGCGGCATCATGTATTGCAGTTGCGCCAGCTCGACTTGCAGCTGGCCTTCGCGGGTGCGCGCATGCCGCGCAAAAATGTCGAGGATGAGCTGCGTGCGGTCGATCACGCGCCGCTGAACGATTTTTTCAATATTGCGCTGCTGCGAAGGACTGAGATCGTGATCGAAGAGCAGCACGTCGGCGTTGACCGAGGCAGCCGCGCCAGCAATTTCTTCCAGCTTGCCCGCGCCAATCAGCGTCGCCGGATCGGGCCGGTCGCGCCGCTGCAGAATCTCGCCGACCACTTGCGCCCCGGCGCTTTCCGCCAGTGTACGCAGTTCGGCCAGCGATTCGTCGGCGTCGAATTCTGGAATGCTGCGGCTTGCCGTTCGACTTTGACGCGCCGCCGGGCTTCGTCTGCATCGCGGCCGCTTCACGGGCCACAGCCGCCTGCGCCGTCACCGTACCCTTTCGCGCCGCGCCCGCGCGTGCGGACATCGATGCCCAACCAGAAACGCACGTTCGCGTCTCCGGATCGCGTGCGACTTCCGTAGCCAAGAGGCACACGCCTGCCGCAAACGCGCCGTGCCGCGGGATTTCTTGCGATGAGAACTTCCCAAACCGAAAACGCCTTATCCTTCGGTGCCTGAAGCGCTCGGCGTCGGCACCGGTCCTGGCGCCGATCCCGCGCCCACCGCTTTCTCTGGATGCGCCACGTGAGCCGACATGCGTCGCCGCTACCCGCCCCATCACCACGGTCGAGATGGCGTGCTTGAAGATGAGTTGCTCCTGACCGTTCGCCTCCAGCACCACGGAGTACTTGTCGAAAGAGCGGATGCGGCCCGTTAACTTCACTCCACTCAGCAGGTAAATCGTGATGCTGAGCCGTCTCCTTGCGGGCCGTGTTGAGGAAGGAATCCTGGATGTTCTGCGCCGGCTTATTGCTGTCCATAGCCGATCTCCTTGAGTTGTAGAACTGCGTAACTGCCAACCGCCGGCGCACGACCTCGCGCGAGAGCCGGCTCAAACCAACAGCATGTTCCCGGAAGCCTTCCCGCTGCCACAGGAACAAGGGGGGACAACTCCTCCGGTTGCGCAGATTCCGCATTCCCGCGCCTTCCGGCAGATGTGAGTACCATACGGCGATCTCCGCCGCTTTTCAACTGGAACTTCGCTCCGTGAGTTGACAGCGCCCGTGGCAAAGTGGAGACTTTCCTCGACCGGACGGCGCCGCAAGACGCACTATGCCCTTCGCGAGCGTTCTTGCCTCGTTCACAGCCTGGTTGTTCTTGTTCCGTAGCGATCTGCACAATTCTAAAAGTTTGGCGGAGGAATCTGAATGCACCATTTCGTCGCAGTGGCAGCCAGCGGTCATGCCCACAATCACCGGCAAAGAAGCCACGCAGCTCATTCTGCGCTGGTTTCACTTCATCGCGGGCATCTTATGGGTTGGCCTGCTCTATTTCTTCAATCTGGTCAACGTCCCTTTCATGAAGCAGGTGGACGCCAGCATGAAGCCGAAAATCTTTCAGAACCTGACCCTGCCCGCCCTGAACTGGTTTCGCTGGAGTTCGCTGGTCACGGTCTTCATCGGCTTCTGGTACTGGGGACAGTTTCTATGTCGCTCCTGACGCGCAACGCGAAGGCGGCAGCGGAGGCGCGACCATCGGGCTTTTCTTTCTGCTCTGGATCGGCGTCTGGTTCATCCTCTTCCTGGTCATCAAGAAGATGATCCCGAGCGGATACGTGCTCGGCATCGATTACGGCGATCCTGGTCTACGCCGCGGGCTGGCTGTTCGTGCACTACACGCCGGTCGGCGGAGACGACAATCCACGTTCTCTCCATCGGCGTCGGCGGCGGCTTCGGCATCGTGATGCTGTTCAACGTCTGGGGCATCATCTGGCCGAACAACAAGAAGATTATCCGCGGAACGCTGGCCGGTACTCCGCCCGCCAACGCGGCCACCATGGCGCGCCAGGCGTTTCTCGCCTCGCGGACGAACTTTTTCCTGTCCGTGCCGCTGCTCTTTTACATGGCCGCAAGTTCCCACTTCTCCAGCACCGTGATCTTCGGGAAGTAGCGACAGTATTCGTCGAAAACAAGAAAGGCGCGGCCGCGAGCCGCGCCTTCATTTTTTAACCTGGCGAAGAGATCGGCCTGCCTTATCCGAGGATCTCGACCCGCACAATCATCCGCACCCCATCGCCCAACTTCACATTCTTCCCTTTGGAAGTAAGGACGCCATCTTTCAACTCCAATCCATGCATGCCTTCCACTCCGGCTGATTTGGGGCTCATGCCGGGGTCTCCAGCACTCGAATCCATGTTCGAGCCAGTTCTGGCGTTAGTCACGGTGCCTACGTCGCCACCACCGAGTGAAGAACCCCCTCCAGAGTTAGTGGCCTTCCCCGCCATGTTTGGTTCCACCTCTTCCTCCGGCGGAAACACCGCTTGCACCATTCCTTTGATTGGGATTTGCTTTCCGCCCGGAATATTGATCCTCTCAAAGGCCAAGGTGAGTTCCGAGTCCGAATCGCCTTTGGATCGCGCCTTGGCTGCCGTTATATGACCGGTCAACTTGGTACCTTTCGGAACCATCGTGCCGTCGGCAAGTTTGAAGGCTCCGGCAGTCGCGACTTCCACTGCGTCGCCTTCCTTCAGTTTGCTCGAATCCAGAGTCTTGACCACCTTTACAGGAAAAGATCCGTGCCCGACCACGCGGCCCTGCGCTGTCGGAGTAGTTGCATCTTGCGCGTAGCAAAGCGACGCGGCGAGCGCTGCGCCGAATACCACGATGCCGGTTCGATTCATAGAAGCACCTCAAATGCTTAGATGCGCGAAATTATAGATCATCCGGCCCGCACAGTCTCAAGAATCACATAGATGCGAAACAGATTTAGCGACCAAAGAAAAATGAGGCCGACCTTTCGGCCGGCCCCAGTCAGTTTCTCTACCCGCTCAACTCCAAGGATGAGCCGTCCAGTCCTAACCTAGAACACAATCTTCGCGCTGAGCTGCATAACGCGCGGAGACGAGTCGAAGCCCAGGAAGTTGCCGTATGGGCTGGTTGGCGTGCTCTGCATGGTGTTGATGGTTCCGAATGTCGGGTCACCGGAGAAGAAGGTTGCGTTCGGCAAACCAAAGTTCGGATGGTTGAACGCGTTGAACGCTTGCGCGCCAATCGCGAAGTTGAACCGTTCCCCAACCTTGAAGTTCTTGAACAGGTTCAAGTCCATGTCGAAGTAGTGAGGCCCACGATACTGGTTGCGTGCCTGCCTCGGAAACGCCGAGAGTGGAGTCGGATTCGGACAGTCGGCGGACGGATTAGCATCACTAAAGAAGCAGTTGAATCCATTGACTACGCCGCTATAATCCGCCAATCCTGCAGGATCGAGACAGCCGGGCTTGCCCAGCCCGTTGTAGCTCGCATTGCCGGCACCGCAGCCGCCGGGCTGCACATTGCCGATCACCGTTCCCGGAACATTGGGGGCGCCTTGGAAGGTCGTCCCGCTCAAGTTCCCGTCCAGAATGGTGTAAGGCAGGCCGGTACGCCAGAATGCCTTGCCGGAGAACTGCCAGCCATTCACCACCCACTTCAGGGCGCCAGTCTGATGGAACTCCGGATTGAACACAAAGTCACCATTTACCAGGTGACGAATGTCATAATCCGAGTTTCCATAGTTAGAGGCACGCAGGCTGACCGGCGAAATCTGACCCAGAATGGTGTTGTTGCCTTCGAAGCCATACTGCGCAAGGCCACCATTCGAGGTTTCGTCGATGTTATGCGACCAAGTGTAGTTCAAATGGGCCGACACCCACTTGGTGAACTGTTTCCTGATGCTAAAAGTCACTCCGTTGTAATTGGAAACCGCTCCCGTCTTGTATTCGGTCACGGTGGAATAGTTGCCAGCGGGAATCGATAGAGGCAGCGCTCCACCGTATACGCCGGTGGTAATAGGCGGCCCGTTGTTTCCCGCATAGACGCCGCCGTAGTTGTCCACGGCATTAGGCCATTCGTTCGAATACGCGATCCGAGCGCCATGGTTGCCGGCGTAGTTGATCATAAACACCGTGCTACGATTCAGCTCCTGCTGCACCGACAAGTTCCATTCCTGCCACTCCGGCGAATGGATGGTGCCAACGATCGCTCCGATTGCCGGAGGATTGAAGTGGACACCGGTCGGCAGGGCAGCCGAGATTTGATTAAAGCTATCGGTAATTGTGAAGGCGCTTGCGGACTGCTGCCAGGTAGCCGGAGCCCCCGCAGGATCGAAGGGCAGGACGCCCGCACTCGACGGAGAGTTCCGGATTCTAAGGGCTACTGTGGCGGGAGGATTGCCCAGCAAATTATCTACTAACTGAGCCGCAGGGTTGTCGTAGAACTGCCCAAAACCGCCACTAACTACAGTCTTGCCGTTGCCCCGTGGATCCCAGCTAAATCCAAGGCGTGGAGACAGGTTCAGAGCATCAACGCCCGGATACGCCTGATGCTGGCCATACTTGATGTCGGAGCTGTAAGGGACATCAAATTCAGCTCCAGTACCCGCGAGACCAGCTTGGTAGGACGCTGTAGTGGTGAAGGGTCCCCTGAAGTTCGCAAAGCAATTGATCTGGCAGACCGGATTCGAATTATGCTCAACCCGCAGAGCCAAGGTCAATTTAAGGTTGCGCGTCGCTTTCCACTCGTCCTGCCCGTACACCCCCATTCCCCACAACGCGACCGGCACATTACTGGACGCGTTCAGGGCCTTGCGGTACTGGTAGGCCAAGCCCTCCGCAAACTGCTGCATATTCGTTGCGGAATATCCCCAGTAAACCACCGGAGAGTTATAGAAGAAGTTATGATCGCTGATGTCGTAGCGGCGGAAGTTCTCCCCGAACTTAAACGTGTGGTTCCCATGCGTCCACGAAAAGTCATCGATGAACTGGTACTGGGTAATGTTGCGTCCTTGAGGGAACGATGCAGCGCCCGCATTCGGGCTCGTGAAGTTGTAAATGCTGGAATCCTCGCTGAACGCTTGCGCGTAGTTGAACGTCGAAGCCGCCGTTGGTGCTGTGAATTGTGCTACATAGTGGCTCAGCGTCGCGGTAAACGAGTTGGTCATCGTCGGCCCAAACACATGCGTTTCCGATGCCTGCGCATCCCAGCTGGGCTGCAGCGAGTTGGCGTCGAACGCTGGATTGAATGGGTCGATATGAGTCGGCTGCAAGCCATGATCCAGCTTATAGCGGCCGAAAAGATTATCATTGTTGCCTAGTTTTTGATCAACGCGCACGCCGAGGATATATTCCCAAGCAAGAGCCGTCGGAGTGGCCGTGTAGGACTGCGAACATGGTGTTCCCGCGGCCCAACCGGGCAACTTAAGCGAATAGCATGAGTCCGTGGGGCTCGCGGGATTCGGCGTCGCCGTGCTATAGCCCGGGGCGTTCTGCCAGAAAGACATCAGCTTATTGTAGTCCGTTGATTCCGCCGGATGATTAGCCGCAACGAAGGCCTCGGCCGCACTGATGAAAGCAGGGGTCGGGGCCGTGATCGGATCCTGGTTGGGCAACACAAAGCGCATCCCTTCATAGTCCACGAAGAAAAACGTCTTGTTCTTGATGATCGGGCCGCCAAACGACGTCGCCCACTGGTTGGCGTTCGAGAAACCTGCTTTATTGGGTGCACCTGCAGCCAGCTCTCCTTGGATGTTCATCCAGTCATTGGCATTCAGGTAACGTCCGTTCCACCAGTACATGCGCGTTGCCGTGGAAGGTGTTGGTGCCAGACTTCGTTACATATGTGACCTGTGCGCCAGCAAGCTGACCGTACTGGCCGCCGTAAGGATTGGAAATAACCGTCGCTTCGCCAATTTCGTTCTGGCCCAGCGTTAGGTTCGACGCGCCCGAGTTATTGATGTTGAAATACGGGTCCATGTCGTTTTCGCCGTTGACCGTGAACAGGTTCGACGTGGCCGGCATGCCGTTGACAGTGAAGTTTCCGTACCCGCCCGTGCCGTTGACCACGGCGCCCGGTGCCGTGTCGGCGATGTTGGTGATGTCGCCACCCGCGCTCGGCAACTGCGCCACTTCTTCTTGGGTAGTATGCGGTGTTGTTGCTGGGCTCGGTGTTAATCAGCGGAGCCGTTCCAGAAACCTCCACGGTCTCCGTACCCTTTGCCACCGTCAGGTCGATCTCAACGTTGGAAGTCTGGCCGACCTCGACTTGCACGGTTTGCGTCTGCTCAGCAAAACCGGCTTGCTTCACCGTGACCCGATAGTGGCCCGGCTTCAAAAGCCCAAAACTATAGCCGCCGTTGGCGTTAGTCGTGGTGGACGCGGTCGATCCGGTGTCCAAGCCTTTCAACTCGATCGGTGCGCCGGGAACTACCGCATGACTGGGATCCAGCACCGTGCCGGTGATATTGCCGGTAGTTAACGATTGACCAAACATCGGGGCCGTCGCCAAGAACAATGCCAGCAACAACGTTACAACGATAGGAAGACGTTCAAACCGCATTTCCTGCCTCCTTGGATTTTCCTGCTAAGAATCGGATCAAGCGCGTTGGCCGGCGTACCGGGGGAATCAATCGCGATCCGATGAACTTGTTAACCTCTTGAAACTCTTTGAACACCTTTGAGAGCCGATCTTTCAAAACTTCAATATGATTTTTATTTGACCCGTCTTGCGCGGGCCTTTTGCTGCATTGCTACCACACTCAACGTTTATTGATGCAAATAGGAATGCAACTCGCGAACCAAACAACACGCCTCAACAAACAACCTGTTTTCAGACACTTAGTGTTGACCAAATGAGCAACTATATGACATTCGGTATGACGACGAGAGAATTTCTATGGAATTCAGAATGTTACGACCCAAAATGGGAAAGCTTCGACTGGACGTCTCAGTCTCGCCGCTTTCTAGTTGGCCTGGAGATCGTTTCGCCTGGCGCTAACACGCGACGCACAATGGGTGTATTCAGCTTGTACTTTCGCTCGCTCACGTTGCCAGCGTCGTCTTTCACGCGCACGATGAAAACCGGCAGAGTTCCTTCTTTGTCGAAATTTTCCTGGGTGATCGTCACCGGCAAAATTCCGCTCAGCCCGTGTTCCCGGTATGCCGTTTCGTAGCGATGCTTGCGCACATTCCAGGTAAACACCCGGATCTGATCGAAGTCGTAAGGCAGCCCATCGTGAGGATCGGTCAGCACGCAGAGATATTGCGGAACTTGCTTTTGCACCCCTTTATCGTTGTCCGGCACCTGGTCCAGCACAAAGAAAGCGACAAAGCGCTGACCCTCTGCATATTGGGCAATATCGAGGGGAACATCCACGTCGACCATGCGCGCCAGCACCCAACCCACGCGCGCTTGATCGTCGCGTACCAGCCACCAGTCCTCCAGCGCCGGCCCGGCAGCAGATTTCGCACCTGACTTGGCTGTCGGCTTGGGCGACGGCGCCGCGCCCGCCTGCTTTTCTTCGGTCGCACGCTTCAGAATCGCAACCTTCGCTCCGGACGCAAGTTGGTACAGGTGCTCGGTCTCGCGACCCGGCGTTACGTGCAGGTTGGTGTCATTACGCAGCACGCCCGGAGCCTGCACCGGATCGTTCTGATTCTCCTGCGTAAGTTTCTGCAAGGCATCGTAGATTTTCTGGTCGACCAGGTATCGCTGCTCGATCCACCCTTCGATTCCGCTGGCGGTGCGCACGCGCGCAAAACGCTTTTCGCGATCCAGCACCTCGACACGCTCGCCGTTCTTCACGTTGCCGACGCGGTTATACATAGCCGCAACCTGGTCGCGCAGCGCTGCCTGCGGGGCCGACACGTAAGCCACGTCCAGCACGCGGTGATGCCCGTGGCCGCAGGCCGGCAATGAGAGCGTGCCCGCCACCAGCATTGCAGCCAGCGCGGCAGTTCGGGATGAGAGTAACCGTCTCACGATTGATTCCAAGCGAGGAGCGAACTTTCTACTATAACGCGTCGCGCCGCATCGATTGGCGACCGTTTTCTTCTTGCTTTTCTCTGCGATCTCCGCGACCTCTCTGCGAACTTCGCGGTCAAGAGCTTTTGCAGGGGATTTATCTCACGGCTAAAGTTTTTGATACGGTTTGCGAATCGTGAACCCTGGGCGGCACTCTGTTGGCCGCCGAGACACATCCGTCCCCTCTCGGTTACCATAGAGGAGATTTCTGAAGCAGGTCGTGTCATGGAAGGTTCCCCGTTGCGGCCTCCTGCTTCTAACAGACGAGAAGGTTTCCGACTACAAACAATCATGAAGACCACTATCCGCAATTATTTCGTCATCTTTATTTTTTCTCTGGCATTTCTGGCCGCGGTCGCCGCTCCTGCGCAGGACACCGTGGATTCGGTATTCCGTCCGCCCAAGGGAGCGCAAGTCGCCATTGTCGTCTTCGAGGACTTGCAGTGCCCCATGTGCAGCCGGACGGCGCCGCTGGTCGAGCAGGCCTCGAAAACTTACAAGATTCCTGTGGTGCGCCACGACTTCCCGCTGCCTATGCATAACTGGTCCTACCAGGCCGCCATTATGGCGCGCTACTTCGACACCCATTCCAAATCCCTGGGCAACGAATTCCGCGACTACATTTTCGCCAATCAACTGGAGATCAATCCCCAGAACCTGCGTGCCTATGCGGAAAAATTCGCCGCCGCGCACAAAGTCGAGTTGCCCTTCGTCCTCGACCCCGGCGGAAAACTCGCAGCTCTGGTGAACGCGGACCGCGATCTGGGCAAAGCCATCAAGCTCGACCACACGCCCACCGTCTACATCGTCAGCAGCAAAAATCCCAGCAAGCCCTACGTGGAAGTAAAAGACAACAGCCAGCTCTATCTGACCATCGACACCATGATGAAAGAGTAGAAGGCATTGATGTTTTTTGATTGATGATTGTCGATTGCAAACCGCAAGGCGGGTTGTGATTGAAATCACTTAGTTGCCTGGCAACATCGCTCTCAGCAACTATTCCTGCGCCGACTGCTGAACTGCAGGTTTTCAGTCCCCAAAACCAATCCCAATCGCGCGCGCCGTTCGCACTAACTCCCCCTCCGGACGCACAGTCTTCAACCGGCCGATGGCTTTGGCCATGTCGACGGCGACAATCGAGCCGGCGCGCAGTGCGACCATTTGTCCGAACTGGCCCTCGGCGATCAAATCGACCGCGGCCACACCGAAACGCGTTGCCAGCACGCGGTCGTAAGGCGACGGCGACCCCCCGCGCTGCATATGTCCGAGCACACTGACCCGCACTTCCTTGTTGGCAAATAATCCAATCGCATCGCCGATGGTGTTGCCCACCGGATTGCCGCGAGCCATTTGTCTTAATTCCTCCGGCAGCTTGATGCCTTCGGCCACGGCCACGATGGTAAAGCGGCTGCCCCGGCTCTCGCGCTCTGCGATGAACTCGCAAATTTTTTTCATGGTGAACGGAATTTCGGGAATGAGAATGATGTGTGCGCCACCCGCAATCCCTCCCGCCAGTGCGATCCAGCCACAATCCCGCCCCATCACTTCCACCACCATCACGCGGTGATGCGAGGCCGCCGTGGTGTGAATCTTGTCAATGGCGTCAGTAACCGTGTGCAGCGCCGTATCGAACCCAAACGTCAATTCCGTGGCCGACAAATCGTTGTCGATGGTCTTGGGCACGCCCACGATCTTCATACCCTTCTGAAACAGCTCATGGCCAATTTTCTGCGAGCCGTCCCCGCCAATGGTGATGATCGCGTCGATTCCCAGATTCTTCGCATTGCCGATGACCTCATCGGAAATGTCGCGCACTACTTCTTTTCCATTTTCCTGCGTCCTGTAGTGAAAGGGATTTCCGCGATTGGAGGTGCCCAGAATAGTTCCGCCACGCGGCAGAATTCCGCTGACCCGGTCGAGCGTAAGCTCGAAAGATTTTTCCGGCCAGATCAGGCCGTCGAAGCCGTCGGGTATGCCAATGACTTTCCACTGGTACTTGAGGACAGCGGCCTTGGTGGCGGCGCGAATTACAGCATTGAGACCGGGAGCATCCCCGCCTCCAGTAGCAATGCCGATACAGCGAATGTCAGACATGAGAATTCCGTCTTAGGACTCACGATCGTAAGTCGCAGGCGGGGGGAGCACAATGTCACGAGTGGACGTAACGAAGGTCGGAAGCGCCGCCCTGAAACTCGCACGCTTGATCCACGTCGCAGTTTAAGCTAGACTAAGCTAGCTTAACTTCTTATGAATGAAATCGGCGCTTTCGAAGCCAAGAACACTTTGGGAACTCTGCTCGACCGCGTGGAGCGAGGAGAGGAAATCGTAATTACGCGCCACGGCAAGCCGGTCGCACGCCTGGTGCCCAACACCCGTGGCGCAGATCAGAGTCGCGCCCGCGAGGCGTCAGATCGCATCCGGAAGCGAGCCAATCGCCTGCAACAGCGCAAGCCCGAGTCCTTCAACTGGGACACCTTAAAGAAATTGAGAGACCACGGGCGCCCCTGAGGATGCCATGAGCGTCGTTTTAGACAGTTCAATCACGCTAGCCTGGATCTACAGCGACGAGACGACCGAAGCCGTTTCCCAAGTATTCGATTTACTTAGCCAGAGCGGGGGTTGGGTTCCGCAAGTTTGGCGCTTGGAGGTCGCCAATGTTCTGGAGATGGGAGTCAGGCGGAAGCGCCATAACGGCGACTTCCGCGACGCCACACTTGCCGACCTGGCGCAATTGCCGATTCAGGTCGACAGCGAAACTGACAAGCAGGCCTGGGGCTCAACCTTACGGTTGGCCAGCCGCCATCAGCTCACACTCTACGACGCAGCTTATCTTGAACTCGCCTTGCGCCGAGGCCTACCTCTGGCTTCTCTGGATAAAGATCTTCGGAGCGCCGCTCGGGCAGAAAATGTCCGCCGGCTGGGATAATAAGTTCCAGCTTTTCGCGAACTCTTGTGCGGCGGCCGAAACTAAGAAGCCCTACTTCTCACAAAGAAGTGAGGCACGCTCATTGATTCACGATCAGCGTTGCTTTACCCGTCGCAGTCGTACCCGGATACGTAACCACTATCGAGTAGGAGCCAGCTGTGGCCGAACTACCGGGCAGGAACTGTTCTCCGGTCCCGGCGGCGTAGGAAATAGAGAAGTTTGCATTCTGGTTAGTGCCGGCCGAGTCCACGACATTCCAGGTCGCCGCTTGGGTGATATCCCCGCCCGGTACCGCGGTCGCAGTGAAGGAAACGGGAGTTCCATTAATCGACACGGACTGGCTGGCCGGGCTGACTGAAATCGAGGAGATGTTTGCCAGCACTACCGTGACAGACGCCGTTCCGGTGCACGCCGAACATCCTCCGGAAGATGCCGTAATTGTTGCCGATCCCGATTGCAGTGCCGTCACCCTACCTGAGCTTTGCCCAACCGACGCAATCGTCGGAGCGCTCGAGGACCACGCTACTCCAGACGTCAGCGTGTTCTGGCTCCCGTCGCTGTAGGTGCCGGTTGCGGTCATCTGCCAGGTCTGACTCACGGTCAGGTTCAGGCCGGAGGGGCCGACCGTGACCCCAGTCAGCGTGGGGTTCACAAAAAATCCTTTGCAACCGATCTCAAGAGCCAGAAATACAAGCGCAGCTAATACGCAGGTGAGTCGAAGTTTCTGCTTCGTCGATGACATGCTCGTGGAAACTCCTTGGGCGCGCCTGCTCCCTGCCTATCCTGCTCTTTGCCAGATCGCTGCTGCAAAAATTGTAGCAGAGAAGATTTCGCCCAGCCCACACTCCAGTACCTGAACTGCAGGCGCGGAATCGTCCCAGCCAACCGTCAGACGCAGTTGCTTTCCGTTTAGAACGCCAGTACCCAGGCCCCTTGCATAAAAATTCGCGTGCTATCGATTCATGTGACGGGGCCGCCGCAGAAGCGATGGCCCCTTTTGACTCAGCGACGCCACTTAACAACGTGCGTTACCGTCCCTGATGGTGCGGCTCCTTCGGCGGAGCCTGATGGGGTGGCGGGCTCGAGGGATGCGCATTCTGCCTCGGCGCGCTCTCCCTTGGAGGCGGCGCGTAATGAGGAGTACTGCGTTCATTCTGCGGACGCATTTCGTTAGGGCGCGGTTGCGGACGCATTTCGTTAGGGCGCGGTTGCGGACGCATTTCGTTAGGGCGCGGTTGCGGACGCATTTCGTTAGGGCGCGGTTGCGGACGCATTTCGTTGGGGCGCGGTTGCGGACGCGTCTCATTTGAACGGTTCTGATAAGCCTGGTTCGGGTGGTTCTGTTCGGGACGGTTTTGATTCGGATGACTCTCGTTCCCGCGCGCCGTGTTCGGGTTCGCCCCCCCACTCCTCGCGGGAGGCGTGAACGGTCGGAATCCCGCATTCGTCGGCGCTCTGTTCGCCGGGGACGCGCCTCGATTGGCCGGGGCGGCATTCACGCGCGCCTGCCGCGGCGAGATGGCGGGCGCGTGATATTCGCCACCCGCAGCCCTGGCTGGAATCGCCGAGCGGCTGCTGAAATCGCCCGGCCTGGCAGTGGCCGCGATCGCAGGACGTCCATGATTCTCCGAGGCGAAATTCTGCCGGTTTTGGCCCGCGATCCGCTCATGTTGGCCTTGCGCCGCCAACGGAGCCTCATGCCGGTCGTGCGCCGCCATCTCTTCCTGCCGCGTCGGACGCGCCTCAATGCCGCCCTGCCCGCCGTTGTAGCTGACGTTTCGCGTGTTGTTCACGATTACCGTCTTGTTATAGACATTCGTTACATTGGTGACGCTCACGTTGGTGACGGAGCGGTTGTAATAAAAGTTCCGCCCGCGCCATTCGCCCCCGACAAATCCCACGCCGGTGTAACCGTATCCGTAATTGATGCCGCCGTAGAAACCGATATGCGGTCCCCAATATCCCGCGTGCCACGCGTAGAAGCCTCCGCCCCATCCCCAATAGCCGGGCGTCCACAGCAAGCCGACTGGCGCCACCACCCACGTGCCCGGCACCCAGTAATAACCGCCGTCATCGTCCCAGCCCCAGTAGCCCGGCGTCCAGTAGTATCCCGGGCCGGGGCAAATCGGCTGCGCGTAAACCGGCAGCGCCGGCGGCCCGATGCGCACCGAAACTCCGACCGCGATTTGTGAAAACGACGCGCCGGAAAACGACAAAATCAGGATGCCTAATAACACCCAACGGATTGCGGCAGGTTTTTTGCTCATGGACTTCCCCTTTTACTGTATGTCACCCAGGCTGCTTGAGACCCTGTCAGCGCCCTTGCATTGTCACGCAAAAACGAGCGCTTGTATCCATTACGTTCCTCACCTGTAAACACTGAACTTTCGAGTATGTTGCTCAGGCGGGGAAATTATTTGGAATGAGAGGTTTGGGAACTTTCGGAGGATTGTCGGTCTAGCGGTCACAAAAGGAAGTCCAAGGAAGGTCGAGCAAAAGCGAGACTGAGAACTGAGCGAAAGTTTGAAGGCTTCAAAGTTTCGCAGGTCTCAATGTTTCAAGGTTTCGAAACCTTGAAACTTTGCCACCTTGAACCCTGCTAGTTAACCTTCTTCGCCTTCGCGATCCGCTCATCGATCGGCTTGCGGCCCGCGAATCCCTCCTGCGTCCCGTGCCAGTGAGTAATGGACTTCTCGCCCAGTTTCCAGCACAGCAGGATTATCTGGCCTTCGACGTCGCAGGGAAAATCGAGCAAGCCGATGTCGATGTCCTTGACCTGCACTCCAATCGAATCTATTTCCGCCAACGCATCTTTGGCGCGTTGCTCGGCCTTCACCCGCTCCGCTTTGCGCCGCGCCAGCGGGACGACATCGAGAAACATACCGCCGTTCAAGAAAACTCTGTGCGCCACAGCCTGGAACTCGGCGTCCACTTCTTCCATGGTTTTCTTGCTAGCGATCGCCGTACGCAGCAGCGACTCCAGCACGGGCAACAAAGACTTCGCTTCCTCGAGGCTGAAAGTGCGGTCGGCCATAGATATTTCTATTTTAGCGCAGGCGAGCGGTTGAGCCGAGCCCATTGGAGTTATCCGTGAGATCCGTGTGAATCCGTGGCAAGTGCTTTACCGCGTTCGTCCCTGAGAGGGATCGGGCGATGTAGCCGTGTTTACGTCAATGTGAAGACCTTGCGCGGGGCTGGTTCCCGGCGGGTAGCAATTGCCGTCGCGGTTGTAGTTGGTGCAGCGCCCGGCAACATCCTTTCGCTGCGGGGACTGCGCGAACTGCCAGACTTCCGCAAACGAAACGCCGCTCGCCGCGGGACTGGCGGCCGTTGCGGAAATCCGCATCCCGGAGCAGGCGGGCACGCGTCGTTGATGGCCCAGTAAACGATATCTCGTCTTCCCGCGCCCTGCCGAATATCTTCCGCCGTCACCACATTGCCATCATCCGTCGCAGGAATGCCCGGAACAATAAATACCAGCGCGAAATCCCGCGGCTGTAATGCCGTCGACCCAAGCGTAAATGTAGGCTTTCTGCTCGGGCAGCATCCGCCCGCCCTGCTCCTGGTCGAGAAAAATGACGGCGTGCGCGGGAAAGCCCTCGCGCCGCGCAGACGCAGCAGCTGTTACGCGCGTCCGACTGGCCCAGACGAGTGGCATTCGCCACGTTTTTCAGTTCGGCATAGAGCCGTCCGTTAAACAACACGAGAAATCCGAACCCGGCCGCCTCCACCGCACGCCGATGACCGGCCCATGTATTCGAATTTGCTCCGGGAGGATTGTTCAGCCAGTATCCGGTATAAGAAAAATTCTGATGAAGAATCTTGAGATTAGCGTCGCCGGGATATTGGTTTCGGTCGAAGCCGAGGTAGAAGGTTTGCGCTTGAAGTAACGCGCAAGCGAAAACAAAAATCGCCGAAACTGTAACTACACCGGCCTTCACGCCTTCATCTTAAATGGAAACAAGATATCTGTAGCCCTTAGACCGGCTATCTCGGCGCTCTCTGCAGCCTTCCGGTGTTCTCTGCGTTCTCCGCGGCTGTCTCGCGTTCTCTGCGGTTCAATGCTTTTTGCCGAGAGCTGATGGCCGAACGCTAACCGCCAATATGCACCATGGTCCGCGACGCCGGCACGAAATCCGCTTCGCCAATATGGTGCCGCTCTTCTTTCTTCGCCACCACGCCGCGGATGAACTCCGCCAACTCTTCGTCCGAAGCCCCGCGCCGCATCTGCGCGTGCAGATCGTGATCCCACACTGAAAACAGGCAGGTGCGAATTTTGCCGTCGCTAGTGATGCGGATGCGGCTGCAATGTCCGCAGAAAGGGTGCGACACTGGCGCGATAATTCCGATCTCGCCCACGCCATCTTGAAAGCGGTAGCGCCGCGCCGTCTCCGAGCGCGCGTGTGGAATTTCCACCAGCGGCCGGTACTCCGCCATGCGCGCCAGAATTTCGTCGAGCGAGACCACGGTTGAGGGCGCCCAAGTACGGCCTTCTTCCAGTGGCATGAACTCGATAAACCGCACGGTCACGCCCTCTTCGCGCGCGAACATTCCGAACGGAATGATCTGATCCTCGTTGAAGCCGCGCATTAAAACGCAATTCACTTTCAGCGGCCACAACCCCGCCCGCCGCGCCGCGCGAACGCCCGCCAGCACGTGATCGTATCCATTGGGTACGCGTGTAATACGCGCAAAACGCTCGGGATCGACCGCGTCCATCGAAACCGTAACCCGCGTCAGCCCCGCATCCTTCAACGGCTGCGCCATTTCGGCCAGCATGTGCCCGTTCGTAGTGAGCGCAATGTCGAGCGGCTCGGTGCTTTGAAAGGGCAAAGCTTCAGCCGAATCAATCCCACGCGAGCCGGTTTCGTGGAAAGGCACGGCTTCAGCCGTGCCGTTGGGCCTCGAAGAAGAGGCGGGCTTTAGCCCCTGAGGTCGCAGCTTCGCCAGTTCGCGCACAAACTCCACTACTCCCTTGCGCAACAGCGGCTCGCCTCCCGTGAGTCGAATCTTCGAAATCCCCATGCCCACCAGCACCCGCGCCATCCGCAAATAATCTTCGAATGGCAGATCGCCATACAGCGCCCCTTCATTCCCGGTGCGGCAATACACACACTTGTAGTTACAGCGGTCGGTGATGGAGATTCGCAGGTCGGTGATGGCACGTCCGAATTTGTCGTGAAGGGGCAAGCTCTTAGCCTTTAGCTCTTAGCTCTCGCGGCCGACGCCCTAGCTAAGGTTCAGCTAAAAGCTAAGAGCCAAGAGCTAAAAGCTGTTTCTGGACAGAAAACGAACAGGCGGGACCATCCCGGCGGCCGTTTCCTTTCCAATGCGCTTCTCCCGAAGCGCGGGAGGCGCCGGCGTTTCCACCAGCACCCTCGGGGAAGGATCTTCTCAGCGATCTCAGCGAATTCTCTGCGATCTCAGCGGTTAAAAGCTTTCGCCGCGGAGATCACGGAATCTAACGATCGCGGGAACTCGTCCCCTAGCCGCCTCAACCCGGGTATGCCCAATGGCCGAAGCGGTCGGAAACTTACATTCACATTATAGGACGCGCCGGGCGAAAAAGAAGATTCATGGTTTTTGAGTACCCAGCGCTTTTTCGATCGCCGCCTCGGCCAACGGTGCCATAACCTTGAAACCCGCAGCATTCGGATGCAACCCATCGTCGGCAAGATCCTTCTTCATCAGCCCCTTATCGTCAACCAAGGCACTGAAGTAGTCGAGATAGCTACAGCTGTTTGCGGCCATCCGCGCAATAATTCTTCAGCCAGCGATTGAGCGTCAGAATCTTTTCCGGCGAGCGCTGCGCAAAAAAATCCTGCGACCGCGGCGTGTAGTTGTGCACCGGCAGCACCGAACAATAAATCACCTTGATATTGTGAACCCGCGCGAGTTCCGCCAGCGACGCGTAGTTCGCCTCAATATCTTCCAGCCGCATGGGCCCGGTATTTCCGGCAATGTCGTTGGTTCCCGCGAGAATAATTACGACCTTGGGTTGCAGGTCGATCACATCCTGGCGAAAGCGCACCAGCATCTGCGGCGTGGTCTGCCCGCCAATGCCGCGATTGATGTAGGGCTTGCCGGGAAAGTATTCCTCGAGATGCCAGATGTCGGTGATGGAATCGCCGAAAAACACAACGCGATTTTCGCCGGTCGCCGGCGCCTTGAGCACGGCATTCGCCTCGTGGTAACGCGCGAGTTGGCCAAAATCGTCAGTGAACACGGCGATCCGCGAAGCCCGATACTGGTCCAGCCCAGCGAAGCCGGTAGCCGGAATCGCAGGGGCAGTCGCGGACTGCTGGCCCAGCGCGGAGCCGACGAACAATAAGCCCAACGTCACCGTCGATACAAAGCGAGATGATTTCATGGAATTGTCCTTGACATCTAAAGAATAACGCTTGCCCGGCGTCCGGCGCGCGCCCATCACAGTTTGCCGGCCATTGCCCGTGCGATGGCCTTCTCCGGCAGCGGCGCCATAATCTTGTTGCCCGCGGCATTCGGATGCAGGCCCTCATCCGACAGATCGCGCCTGAGCATGCCCTGTCATCGACCATCGCCGAAAAATAATCGAGATCCATCAAGCGCTTTCACGTACTCGTCTTCAGTCAGGGTGTAGCGTAAGGGTAAGGTCACGAAGTGTAATCCTTCATCGAAGAAAGCGAGAATAGTGGCCCTGGTTGGTTGTGTCAATCCAATCGCTGCTCCGTGCACAGGCTTTGTCCCCTGCTGGCAGGTCAATCACCTCGCTGGGGGGGCGAGGTGTTATTCTTGTTTCGAGCACGCCATGAGCACCACCAAACAAGACGTCGAGTCACTGCTGAATAAGCTTCCAGAGAACTCCTCGGTCGAGGATATCCAATACCACCTGTATGTCTTGGACAAAGTGCAACGGGGAGTGGAAGACGCACGCGTCAACGGCACGCTCTCCCAGGAGGAAGTGGAAGCGCGCCTCAGCAAATGGCTCACCGAGTAGATTGGTCTCGCCGCGCACTACACGACCTCGAAAGCATCGCCGAGTACATTGCCGCAGACTCCCCAACTTACGCTGGCATTGTCGTAAAGAAAGTTGTTTCTCAGACAAAACTGCTGGCGAAGTTTCCTCATCTCGGCCGAAAGGTTCCTGAGTTCGACGATGAGAACATTCGCGAACTGATGGTCTACAGCTACCGCATAATCTACCACCTGCAAGAGGGCACGGTTGTTATTGCCGCCGTCATACACGGTAAGCGCATACTGCAATAACTGGAAGTGGACGATACGGGCAGGAACCTGCTTACATCCCGTCGTAGTTCGGCCCGCCGCCGCCTTCCGGCGGCACCCAGGTGATGATCTGATACGGGTCGGCGATGTCGCAGGTTTTGCAGTGCACGCAGTTGGACGGGTTCAGGCTGATGCGCTTGCCGTTCGGCTGGCTCGCATCGTCGACCATTTCGTACACGTTCGCGGGACAGAAATTCTGGCAGGGGCTGCCGTACTCCTTCACGCATCGCGAATTGCAAATGTTCGTGTCATGAATCACCAGATGCGCGGGCTGGTCCTCTTCATGCTTCGTGCCAGAGTGATAAAGATCCGTTAGCTTATCGAAAGTCAGCTTGCCATCGCCCTTGGCGGGACCGATCAGGTGAGCTTCGGCGCCTCCATCCGCAGGGAGTTCAGCCAGCTTGCGCATTTCCTCATATCCGGCCTTCGCGGGATAGCGGTTGCGCAGGCCGCGCCCGCCGGTAATCATCTGCAGCCCGGTGTGGAACATTCCCGCATACATGCCATGCTCGAATCCCTGATGCAGGTTGCGAACTTTCCAAAGCTCTTCTTTGATCCAGCTCGCTTCCACTTTTGTCTGAAAACCGCTCAGCGTCGCGGCCGACGAATCGTCTTTGGTCAGCGCTTCAAACGCCGTCTCTGCGGCGAGCATCCCGCTCTTAATCGCGAGATGAATTCCCTTGAGCCGCGCCGAGTTCAGGAAGCCGGCCGAGTCGCCGAGAATCATCCATCCATTACCGGCAACCGGCGGAATCGCCCACCAGCCGCCGTAAGGCATCGACTTCGCCCCGTAGCGAATCATCTTGCCGCCTTCGAGCAACTTCGCTACAAACGGATGCCGCTTAAACTCCTGCAACACGCGTTGCGGGTCGAGCCGCGGATCCGCATAGTCCAACCCTGTCACAAATCCGAGCGAGACCACGTTATCTTTCGATCCGTAAATCCACGCCCCACCGTATTCTTTCGTGGTCAGCGGCCAGCCCATGGTGTAAATCACTTCGCCCGCTGCGAGCCGTCCCGCAGGCACTTCCCAGAGTTCTTTCACGCCCACACCGTAAGTTTGCGGATTAGCGTTTTTAGCGAGATCGAACTTTTCAATAAGCTGCTTTGTTAAAGAGCCGCGCGGCCCCTCCGCGAGGATGACCACCTTCGCGTGCAAATCGTAGCCCGGCTCAAAATTAGATTTCGGATGCCCTTCCTTATCGACGCCCTTATCGTCCGTACGCACGCCGGTCACGCGGTCACCGTCATAGAGAAGTTCCGACCCGGCGAATCCCGTGAAGACCGTGATTCCCGTCTCTTCCACCTTGCCGCCCAGCCACTTCACAAAGCGGTTTAACGAAATCACATAATTCCCGTGGTCGCGCAGGAACGGCGGCGTAATCGGCAGCTTGAACTTGCTTTTCTCGGTGAGGAAGTAGACCGCTTCCTTCGTGACCGCGGCATCGAGCGGAGCATCTTTTTCAAATCCGGGAAGCAATTCGCGCATCGACCGCGGATCGAGCAGCGCTCCCGAAAGACAGTGCTGCCCCACCTCGCGCGCCTTTTCGAGCACGTAAATATTTTCTTTGCTGAGCTGCGAATCGGGATGCGTCGCATTGTGCGCGTCGATCAACTGCGCAAGCCGCAGGGCGCAAGCCATCCCCGCTGGCCCGCCGCCGACAATCACAACATCGGCCGGCATCTGTGGCCGTTCCACGCCTTCAATCGGTTTGCGGAAGATCAACATGCGGCCGTCGCCTTTCGCCCTCTAATGTGACGCAATTGCATTCTGAAAAACCGATTAAAGTAAAGTTTAACTTAGGTTACGGAGCGGGTCGGGCACATCCAGTTGCTTGCAGATGCGGATAGCGGTGGGGTTTTTGACTTCACGGTGCCTTGGAACCGTACTCGTGCGCTGTGCGACCGGATTAAAGTAGACGCTATGTTTCGCACCCTCTCGAAACAGTGAGCAACCGTGCGCTTCGAGGTGCCGAATCAAGTCTACGCGTTTCACATTGTCACGCTACCGAGACCTTGATTTTCTCCCGCTTAATTTTCCTACCCGGCCCTCTTTTACTTGTCAGTTCGCGATTGGCTTCCAACAGAAGCTCGATTGCATCTCGTAAGTTGTCACGAGCTTCTTCCAACGTGTCGCCTTCCGATATCGCACCCGGCAGTTCCTCAGCGTAGGCCGAGTAGCCGCCACCCTCCGATTCAGAAACTTCCTCGAATACCGCCGTGAGAGTCATGTTCATGTTTGTATTCTACGCATGCTGTCCAGTTCGTCTTGAGGACATCGCCACTAATACTAACCTGCCGCCTTCGCCTTCTTCACTTCCTCAATCAGCGGCGGCACGATGTCGAACAAATTCCCCACAATCGCATAATCCGCAATCTCGAAAATCGGCGCCTCTGAATCTTTATTCACCGCGATGATTGCCCGCGAACCCTTCATTCCCACAAGGTGCTGGATCGCTCCGCTGATGCCCAGCGCCAAATAAAGCTTGGGCGCAACCGTCTGCCCTGACGATCCGATCTGACGGTCCATCGGCAGCCAGCCCGAATCGCAGATCGGACGCGACGCCGCCAAGTCCCCGCCTAAGGCGTCAGCCAACTGCTTCGCGATCTCGATATTTTTCTGCTCTTTGATGCCGCGGCCCACGGCCACAATAATCTCCGCTTGCGTCAAATCGACCGCCTGCTTCGCTTCTTTGAAAACTTCCTGTGGCTTGTTCCGAATTACGCCGTCGGCAATCTCAGCCGCAACGGTCTCGACCGGAGCCGCGCTCGCCCCCGCCTCGGCCTTATCTCCGCGAAACGCGCCGTTCTGAAACGTCGCGAACCAGGGCGCGTCACCGGCAAAGCTGACATCGGCCGCAAACTTGCCCTGAAACATCTGCCGCGTGAAAACCAGTTTCCCGCCTTCGTGCTTGAACCCAATGCAATCGCTAATGACCGTGCGCCCCATGGCTGTCGCCAGCTTGGGCACAAAGTCGCGCACTTGATAAGTGTGCGGCATCAACACCAGTTTGGGCTGCTTCGCCGTCAGGAACTGCTTCAGCGCGGCGGCAAAAGCATCAGGCGTGTAAGGCTCAAGCTTTGGCGACTCGACGGCATACACTTTCGCGACCTTTTTCGCCGCGACTTCCGCCGCCAGCGACGCCGCGCTTCCTCCAGCCACCGCCGCTTCCAGCGTCCAACCAGTTGCCGCAGCAATGGCCTGCCCGGCGGCAATGGTTTCCCAGGAGACGCGATTCAGTTTGCCTTCGCGCTGTTCGACTACCACTAAGATGGAATCAGCCATAATGAGTTCTCAATTCCCGCAATCGCTAAGGTTCATGTGGGGACAGCCGCCCTCGTCTGTCCGCCGTGCGAAGCTCGGCCCGCGGACGAATGCGTCCGCGGCTACACTTACAAAACCCTCAACTCATTCCGTAGTTTGTCCACCAACTTCTTCGCAATCTCTCCCGGCGATCCTTCAATGTGCTCCGTCTTCTTCGTCTTCTGCGGCACGTACAGCCGCTCGATCTTCTGCAGATTCTCGCCAATCGCCGATTGCACTTCCGCCAGCGCCACCTTGCGCATCGGCTTATTCTTCGCCTGTTTGATGCCGATCAGCGTGGCGTAGCGCAGTTTGTTGATGCCCGACTGAATGGTCAGCACCGCGGGCGTGGGCATGTCGACGAATTGAAAATATCCTGCTTCCAATTCGCGCTTCACGCGGATCCCGCCATCGGTCTTCTCGATCTGCATGATGATGGTCGCGTGCGGCAGTCCCAGCAACTCCGCCAGGATCACGCCGGTCTGCGCGTACCCGTAATCGTCGGACTGCAGCCCGGTAAAGATGAGATCGAAAGTTTCGTCTTTAATCGCCGCCGCAAATGCTTTCGCCGTGTTGAACGCATCCAGCCCGACGAACTTCGGATCCTCCAGATGAATCGCGCGATCGGCGCCCTTGGCCAGCGCCTCGCGCAACACCTGCTGCGCCCGTGCCGGGCCACTCGTAATGACCACGACTTCGCCCTTGTGCTTCTCACGTTGCCGCAGCGCCTCTTCCAGCGCAAACGCGTCGGGCTCGTTTACTTCGTAAGACACATCTTCGCGAATCCACGTGCCGCTCTCGTTGAGTTTGAGCGGCGCGTCTTTCTGCGGCACCTGCTTCATGCAAACCAGGATTTTCAAGAGTAAGACTCCTCACCCCACGGCTTTTCAAGGCCGCGGGAAAACCTTGAAGTATAAACGAGCGCCCGCTGTGAGTGGAAATAGCCAGACGTCATCATCTAGATTGCGGGCGTTTAGATTGCGGGCGTTGAGAGAGACGTTCCTGGAGATTGGAACGACGATTCCCGTGGATCGCGCCAGGGCCGTTGGAAAGCGTTAAGGGGATCGACTCGAGGGATTTTGAGAATCACGCGCGGGATTCGCTTCGGGAAGGGCACGGCTTCAGCCGTGCCGTTAAAGCCCGCCACCGCTGCGGCTTTAGCCGCTGAGGGGCCCAGAGCCCGAAGAACACTACTCCGTGATTACCGTCGACTGCCCGGTAAGTTCGAACCGCTTGCGGCAGCGCATGTTCTTGCACGCCATCATGTCGTCCTTGCGCACCATGTACGAACGAAATTTCGCAAACCGCGCACGGTCGCGCTCGTCGGCTCGCCCGGCAAGTTGCCGCTTCTTGGTGCGGACCACCCAGGTCACTTCATATTCCCCCGCCTGGTGGCAGTGCGGACAATTCAGCGAAGCCGGTTTCTTTTCTTGCTTCTCGTCAAAAAAATCGCGCTCTTCCATAATTCGGCGCCGGGATGGTTGCGCTCCCGACCAACTGTGAATTATTGCACATTTGCCGGGCATACGAGTGCTAAACGCGGCCCGCCGCTCCCTCAGGTTACACTCATCTCCAGCGGCACAACGGGATTCGCCAATGGCCAAAAAGAAAAAAGTGAAGCGCTTTCGCGCTGTAACCGCGGTCAAAGAGTTGGCCCGCGAGCGCGTCGGCGCGCCGCCCGCCGGACAGATCGTCGTCGAGAAGAAAAAGAAACCGGAGAAGCACAAGCCGTCTTTGGGAAAGCTGCTGCAGGAAGAGTAACGCCTTATTGGCAGCTGGCAGTCCCGTCCAAGGCGCCCTTCACCGGAGCCGTGCCCAGGACCACATATCCCGCGCTGTGATTCGACGGGTCGCTGTAAAACGTGGCGGTAACTTGTCCGCTTCCGCAACTGTCCGACCGCGTGTAAGTGATTTGACCGGTTTGCGTAAGCGTCCCGAAATTCGCGATGTTCAAAGTCCAAACAAGTTGGTTGGTGATGTCCTTGGTCTCAGGGGGATGGATGTAAGTGCCAAGGGCCGTGAACTGTCCCTGCGCGCCATAGCCTTCAAACACGAACCCGGCAGGGGGTTGCAACGCAATCGAAACTAGTTTCTGGTCGCGCGCGCAACTAGAGAGGCTCAGAAGGGAAATTCCGCCCGCCACTAAAAACAGAAAAGTCAACCACTTCGCCTGCATGAATGGCTCCTGGATTCCCCTGAAAGTGCTCAGAAACTGGGACGAGGTATCCGGCTAAGGATGTAAAGACCGCCAATGTAATCAACCGCAACGCAAAAATCAATAGCCCGCTAGGGCTCAGTCCTTCACCGCCTCCGCCACCACGCTCGCGAAGTCCCTAACGTCTTCTTCCGTGGTATCGAACGAGCACATCCAGCGCACGATGCACTCCTCGTCGATCCATTCGTAAAAAAAGTACCGATCCTTGATTTTCTGGATAGCCGCCCGTGGAATCTGCGCGAACACGCCGTTCGCCTCAACTTTCCACACAATTTTGACTTGCGGAATCCGCCGCAGTTCGGCTTCCAGCAGCCGCGCCATGCGGTTGGCGTGCTCGGCGCTGCGCCGCCACAAATCGTTGCTCAGCAGCGCCTCGAACTGCGCCGCAATGAATCGCATCTTCGACGCCAGTTGCATCCCTTGCTTGCGCAGGAAAAGAAAATCCGTGCTGAGCTTGCGATTGAAAAAGACTACTGCCTCGCCGCCCATGATTCCATTTTTAGTGCCGCCGAACGACAGCACATCCACACCCAGGTCGCGCGTCCCCTGCCGCAGCGTGTGTCCGAGCGAAGCGGCAGCGTTGGCGATCCGCGCCCCGTCCACATGCAGAAACATCTCATGCTCGTGCGCAAACCGGGCCAGCGCTTCTATCTCGTCCGGCCGGTAGACCGTCCCCATCTCCGTCGACTGCGTGATCGAAATAACCCGCGCCTGCACGTGGTGCTGATCGCCGATCCCGTGATAGGCGTGCCGCACCGCGTCGAGCGTGATCTTGCCATCCTTGTGCGGCAGCGGAATCAGCTTGCATCCCGTATGTTTTTCCGGCGCGCCGCATTCGTCGGTGTAAATGTGCGCAAATTCGCTGCACAGCACGGCGTGGTAAGACCGGTTCAGCGACTGCAGGCTCAGCACGTTCGCCCCCGTGCCGTTGAAAGTGAAGAACACGTCGATCCCCGTGCCGAAATGCTCTTCAAATTTCGCAATGGCCGAGCGCGTATACGCATCGTCGCCATACGCCACCACGTGCCCATGGTTGGCGCGCGCGATCGCCTCCAAAACTTCCGGATGCACTCCGGCATTATTGTCGCTGGCAAAATTGCGTGTGGCCTTTTTCAAAACCTGCGGCATACCAAAACAATGTAGCAGACACGCAGCGGCGGACGCATTCGTCCGCCTCGAATGAGTGCGGAGTGCCTGCTACCCCATCCTAACGTCGCGCCGGGTGCCCCACTCTTCTCGCGCTGGATGCCCCACCATTCTTGCGCTTTTTGCGAGAGGGTGGGGATGTTGACTTCACGCTTTTGATCTTGAAGTTCGCAGCTCCGCCGAAATATTCCACTTTGGCCAGATTTGCCGCGCTACACTTGAACGAAACAAATGCCGCGCAAACGCACTCTAATCCCCTCCCCCCTCGCCTGGACCACGATGACCAAGCCGGTCCCGCATCCTCCGCTACCAGTGCTGGCCGAGCGCGGAGGCACGCAACTCCGCACGCCCCTGCCCGTTGCCATCATCGACACCCGCGAGCAGAACCCGCTTTCCTTTCGCCGCTTTCGCGGATGGTTTGCCGGCATCGAAGAACGAGCCCTGCCGCTGGGCGACTATTCCGTGAGCGGCATGGAAGATTCCTGCGTGGTCGAACGCAAAGATCTCGCCGACCTGATCTGTTCGTTCACCTCAAACCGCGCGGTCTTCGTCAGTCGCCTGCGCCGCATGAGCGAACGCGCTCACAGCCTGCTCGTCATCACCGCGTCGCTTACTGAGATCAAGTCCGAATATCCCTATCGCGCGGCCAGCCCCAATCGCATCACACAATCCCTGATCGCGGTGCTCGCTGGACTGCGCGTGCCTTTCATCTGCACTGAAACTCACGAACTCGGCGAAGAGATCGTCGCGTCTTACCTCTATCAAACGTTTCTGTATGATTGGCTGGAACGCAACGGGCACGGCCGCCATCTCGCCGACGGCGACCTGTAAACGTGAATTACCCGCTCCACCAATGACCGACCAATTTACCCTCGCCGATGCCGCCGCAAACTTGATTCTCGCGCGCACGCCTCTGCGCCCAAAGATCGGACTCGTCCTCGGCTCCGGCCTCGGTGCCTTCGCCGACTCGCTCACCGACGCCTACTCGTGTCCCGTACGCTGACATCCCCGCTTTCCCGCGCTCCACCGCCATCGGCCACGCCGGGCAAATGGTCATTGGCAATGCGGGAGACGTCCCAGTCGCCGCCATGCAGGGCCGCGCCCATCTTTACGAGGGATATTCCGCGCAGGAGGTCACATTTCCCATCCGCGTCTTCGGACGCATGGGAATTCGCGCCGTCATCCTCACCAACGCCGCCGGCGGCATCAATCTCGGCTTCTCGCAAGGCGCGCTGGTCCTGATCCGCGACCACATCAATTTGCAGGGAACCAACCCGCTGGTCGGCGCCAACGACGACCGCTTCGGCGTCCGCTTTCCCGACATGTCGCGCGCCTATCGACCGTGACTATCGCAAGCTCGCGCGCGAAGAAGCCGCGAGACTTGGCATCCCGCTGCACGAAGGCGTTTACGCCGCGCTGCTCGGCCCCAGCTACGAAACTCCGGCGGAAATCGAATATCTCCGCCGCATCGGCGCCGACCTGGTGGGAATGTCAACCGTGGCGGAAGTGATCGCCGCGCGCCACATGGAAATAAAAGTCCTGGCAATTTCCTGCGTGACCAACATGGCCGCCGGGATTCTAGACCAGCCACTTTCCCACGCCGAAGTCATGGAAACCGGCGAGCGCGTCAAAGCCGTCTTCGAATCGCTCCTCCGCGCCCTCTTACCGCGCGTAGCAAAAGATGTCGAGAGCCATCCCTGATCATGTAGAGACAGCCGCCTCGGCTGTCCCGCGCAGGCGAAGCCCAGCGGCGAGAGTAAGGGTTGCCCCACCCTTCTCGCGTTCTTTGCGAGAGGGTGGGATTTTTTGATCTCCAGACTATCTCGTCCCGCTCTCGCGTGGCGGACGAATGCGTCCGCCGCCACACATACCTACTTCGCCTTCGCAATAAACAGCTCCGCCGGCGGCTTCACCCCATACGTCGCCGCAAAATTATTCTGATTCACCGCCAAGGCCAAATGCCCGCGCGAGTCGATATACAGTAACGGCTCATTCAGCGGCACATCGCTGAATGTCTTCACGAACTTCATCTTCATTTCGCGGCCACCGACAGTCACCGGAACTTCCTGGCCGCGCTGGTATCCCAGCTTCATGAAATCGTCCGCATCCACGTTCGTGACCAGGTTGCCGTAGGGCCCGTCAGTCGCGATCACGGTCGCGTTCAGTCCACGATCGTCGAGTCTGGCCACTTTCAAATCCAGCCGCACCAGATCTTTCACAGCCATCTCCGGACCCACCTTGCTCCAGTCGTCGCCGCGCGCCATGTGCGCGCCTACCGGAGAAAAAATGTCGCGCCCGTGAAACGTGGACGACAGTTTGCTCCCAATCATCCACTCCGGATTCGTAATCTCGCGCATCGCTTCAATCCCGTCGCGCTGTTCCACCAGCGTCAGCAGCCCATTATCGGGCAGCACAAAATATTGCCCACGCTTCGAACGCGCCACGATCGCCTTGCGCGTGCTGCCGACGGTAGGATCGATCACCACCACGAACACCGTCCCAGCATGGAAAGTACGGCGTCGCGCCATAAAGAAAGCGCGCGCCATCAAGAATCGAAAACGGCGTCACCTGGTGCGTCAGATCCACAATCCGCACCGAGGGCATCACCCCGTACATCACGCCGCGGCAGAGCGCAACCGAATCGTCGACCACGCCAAAATCCGTCATGAACACAATTGTCGGCGGATATTTCGCAGCCGATTCACTCGGCCGCGTACATCGGCGCTGCCGCGGCCGAGAGCATCAAAAAGACAGCCAACTAAAATAGTCTGTGTCCGCGGTTAGAGAAATCTGCGCGTACCGAACCATGCAGTCATAGATCCAGTTCACCTCTTGTCGAAATTGTTAGCTCGCCTGCCACACCACTATAATGCTGGAAGCAAAATTACGGAGGCACTAATGTCGCAAGCTATCCCCGAAAAATACAAAGACCTGTTTCAGAAGCGCGCTTTTGCCAGCCTGGGGACGTTAATGCCCGACGGCCGCCCGCAAGTCACTCCCGTGTGGTGCGACTTCGATGGCGAGCACGTCATCTTCAACTCCGCCCGAGGCCGCCAGAAGGACCGCAACGTGCGCCGCGATCCCCGCGTTTCGTTGGCCATCATCGATCCCGAAAATCCCTACCGCTATCTCGAGATTCGCGGCCGCGTGGTCGAGATCACCGAAGAAGGCGCCGATGAAAGCATCGACAAACTCGCCAAAAAATATCTTGGCGTGGATAAATATCCCTACGGCCAGGCCGGCGAGGTCCGCGTGCTCTACAAAATCAAGCCCGAACACACCACCGTGATGGGCTAGGTTTCTGTGAAGATTTTGTTTGTGTGAAAGTTTTGTTTGTGTGTGCGGATTTCGTTTTCTGTGTGGGGCGGACACTCTTGTCCGCCACGCCGGAACGCGTATCGGATGTTTGCCGGATACGCGTCCGCGGCGCCGTCAGGATACACGCATTAGAGCAACATCAAGATATGCGCATAGAGCACCGTGGAAGAGCGGCGCTTCAGCGCCGCGTCACCGTTCGTGAATGAGGGGGCTTCAGCCCCTGTGTGAGGATTTGATCCGCACCCACAACCTCTGCTTCCTCGGCTTCGGCAACGTCAACCGGACGCTCGTCCGTCTCCTCGAAGACCGCGCACCGGAACTGCGCGATCGCTACGGCATCGCGTTCCGAATCACGGGCATTGCCTCGCGCCGCCTGGGATGGATCGCCGACGAGAACGGCTTGGATCCGGAGCGACTCGCGTCGGACCGCACGGAGGAGATAAATTTCGGGGAGCGGAAATTGGAAGAGCGGGATTTGAAGGGGCGCGGCTTCAGCCGCGCCGATAGCGGTCCAAATTTTGATGCGGCTTTAGCCGCTGGGGCCCAAAACGTCCGCGACTGGCTAACCGCCGCCCGCGCCGACATTCTCTTCGAAGCCACGTCCCTGAACGTGACCAACGGCCAGCCCGCAGTCGACCACATCCGCGCCGCACTCGACCACGGAGCCCACGCCATCACCGCCAACAAAGGCCCCATCGTTCACGCCTATCGCGAACTGCGCGACCTGGCTCGGGCGCGGGGAAAACAATTCCTGTTCGAATCTACTGTGATGGACGGAGTACCTATCTTTTCTTTGTTCGATCAATTACCCGCCATTCATCTTCAGGGATTCCATGGAATTCTCAACTCGACCACCAACGTGATCCTGAGCGAGATGGAGCAAGGCCTCACCTTCGACGAGGCCCTGAAGAAAGCACAAGCCATCGGCATCGCGGAAACCGACGCCACTCACGACATCGACGGTTGGGACGCCGCCGTAAAAACTGCCGCGCTGATCACCGTCCTCATGGACGTCCCGGTGCGCCTTGACGAAATCGAGCGCGAAGGCATCCGCGACCTGACGCCGCAAGCCTTGCGCAATGCCCGCCGCGACGGATGGCCATTCAAACTAGTCTGCCGCGCTCAACGCACCAGCAACGGCGTGAAAGCCAGCGTGCGTCCGGAAAAAGTTCTAAGCACGCAGCCCATGGCCCGCATCACCGGCACCTCCTCCTACATAAATTTCGAAACCGACATCTTCCCCGGCCTAGCCATCACCGAAGAAAATCCCGGCCTCTACGCGACCGCCTACGGCATGCTGGCAGACTTTGTGAGAACCGTGAAGTAAACGATGATTGCTCGATCCCCTAGGGTTCGTGGAAGGGCACGGCTTCAGCCGTGCCGCTAGAATCACCTATTGATCGCGGCTTTGGCCGCTGGGGGTGTCGCTGATGAATGAGGCAGGCAAATTTGCATCTTTGAACAACGCTGAGTATCTCTATCTCCGCGGCATCTCAGAGCCACGCGACAACGCGCTACGTATCGTCATTCAAGAAGCGACAGCCAATCGCGCCAAGACCGGCCCGCTGGAATTGCCGGGCCTATCAGGAATGTTCCCTTCCAGCAGCGCGGTTCCGATCGAGTCAACAGCAGCATGCAAAACCTTTGAGCTTCAGTGGTCGCGTTATATAGCCTACCTAGTCACTGAAGAAGCGGTCGGATCTTGCGGAGATTATAAAGACGAAGTTTTCACGGGTAGATTCTTTCGCGTGTACGAAAAATCTCACTTGCTTGACCATATCGCGCGTGATACTGGCGGTCACTTTAAACCCTTCCAACATTACAAGATCATCTGCCTGAACCATCTCATTGATGTCGTGTCAACAACACCACCTGAGATCGAAATTCTCGACGGCAGTGGGCCAAAACCTTCTCAAACCGCCGTTCAATGAGATGACCTGACCGATTGAACTAAAATGAATATCATGTCCTCCATCGAAACCTTCAGTCCCGCCCTCGACCTCGCCTACATCCGCGCGCAATTCCCCTCCCTCGCCCAAACCGTCAACGGCCATCCTGCCGCGTTTCTCGACGGCCCGGGCGGCACCCAAGTTCCGCAGCGCGTGATCGACGCCATCTCCAACTATCTTCGCCGCGACAATGCCAACACCGGCGGAGCCTACTCGACCAGCCGCCACACCGACGCCATGATCGCCGAAGCCCGCGCCGCCATGGCCGACTTCCTGCACTGCGCCGCCGACGAAGTCGCCTTCGGCCCCAACATGACCACGCTGACTTTCGCGATGTCAGCCGCGCGATCGGCCGCGAGTTGAAGCCCGGAGACGAAATCGTAGTCACGCGCCTCGACCACGACGCCAACGTCTCCCCGTGGCTCGCCATCGCGGAAGATCGCGGCGTCACCGTCCGCTGGGCCGAGATCCACGACGAAGATTGCACGCTCGACATGGCGGACCTCGCCGCGAAGATAAATTCGAAGACCAAACTGGTCGCCGCTGGCTACGCCTCAAACGCCGTCGGCACCATCAATCCGGTGAAAGAAATCGTCCGCCTCGCGCACGCCGCCGGAGCGCTCGCCTACATCGACGCCGTGCACTACGGCCCGCATGGCCTGATCGACGTCGCCGCGCTCGATTGCGATTTTCTAGCGTGCTCCACCTACAAATTTTTCGGCCCGCACATGGGCGTGCTCTTCGGCAAGCGCGAGCACCTGCAGCGCCTGCGGCCTTACAAAGTTCGCCCGAATACCAATGCCATTCCGAACTGCTGGGAGTGGGGCACGCTCAACCACGAGTGCATCGCCGGAATCGCCGCCTGCGTGGAATACTTCGCCGACTTCGGCCGCCGCTCGAACGTGTGACGTCGCCGTCCGTCGAGCGAAGCTCGACCACTACCCGCCGCGCCGCCATCGAAGCCGCCTACGCAGCCATCCACGAGCACGAAAGCGGACTTCTGAAAAAGATGATCTCCGGCCTGCAACAAATTCCCGGCCTGAAAATCTACGGCATCACCGATCCCGCTCGCTTCCACGAACGTTGCGCAACTCTCGCCGTGCGAATCGAAAACCACACGCCTCTCCAACTCGCCACCAAACTCGGCGACCGCGGCCTCTTCACCTGGGACGGCAACTACTACGCCCTGAACCTTACCGAGCATCTCGACGTGGAAAAATCTGGCGGCTTCCTCCGCATCGGCCTCGTACACTACAACACCGCCGAAGAAGTCGACCGCCTGCTGTTGGCCCTGCGCGAAATAGTCGGAGCATAGCTACCAGACCAGGAATCTGTTCCGGTGACGCGTTTTAGTCGCCTTGCTTTTCTCTGCGGCCTCCTGGCCTCAGCGATCTCCGCGGTTAAAAGCTTCGCCGAAAGCTCCCCAAAGCATTAGTCCTGTTGGCAAAATTTATTCCAGAAACACGACAGCCCGGGACGCATCCCGGGCTGCCTGAAAATTCGATCCTCACGCCACCTGCGTGAGGTCCCTCGACACTCTATTCAAATTCTACGGCCAGCGCTTGGAGGTATCTTCCCAGCCCGCCGCGCGCACCGGTTGTGGCGCCGGAATCGACGGCGACGAAGGCACCGGAATGCGAGGCGTGGCCTGCGGTCCGTTCACAGCCGTGGCCAAGGCGGGTTTCGCCATGTCCGACGCCATTTCCTTTTCCTCGGAGAGCAGCGGAGCCACCAGTCGCAGGGCCTCTACTTCCTTCTCCAGGCGAGTCAGTTCCATCTCTTTCTGACGCAATACTTCGTAGACATTCTTCATAGCCATGGCACCTGCTGGTTGCGTTGTATTTGGCAAAGCTTCCTCGCACTTTATCAGACCTGCCTGTGTTGTCAAGGGTTTCAGGGGCTCCTCCCAGTTAATTGGCAGAAAAAACAGTGTTTTCAGCGCAGCAGAAAGAATCCCGCCACCAGGACTGCAACGGCCACAAGTACGGCAATAATGTACTTATTGGCCGCCAGCCATGATTGCGAGGGCTCGAGGCCGGCGCTTAAGACGAAATTCGCAGTTGAGGTTACCTCCGCATCAGGCGTCTGTACGGAGGCGGACTGAGCTGATCCTTGAAGGCCAGTGGACCCAACTGGACTTCCGCCCGACGCTGCAGCAGGTACGCCTACGTTCAAGTCCTTTCCCTCAGTCGGTCCGGTTTCACCCGTCGCACCCGCACTCGCGGAAGTCGCTAATGGTGCGGGCGCAGCTGTATTGGCCGCAGCTATGTTGGGCGCACCCGCCGGCACCCTGGCCGCGAGTACCGGCCCCTCCGCCTTCCTCGACCCAGACGCAACCGGCGGAATCGCACGTGCGGCTTGCGGCACCTTCAACTGCCCTCGCCACTTCTTCTCTTCGCACTCCACACAAAGTGACCGCCCCGCCGAGACCGGAAAACCGCACGCCTGGCACTGCTGCAGGCTCCGCAACACCGGCGGAACATGGCTCTGGTCCGCATCGTCTGCCTTCGCGGCATCGGCGGGATTCACCGCAGCCGACCAGAACAACAATGATTTCTTGACTGGAACATCTGTCTTGGCCGGAGTAGGCTGAACCGGCGAAGAAGACGAGAGAAGAAGAAGTGACGGGCGCAGCAGCGACGACCTTTTCAGCGGCAGGCACCGCGCGCCACTGCAGTCTCGCTCGTAACCGGCAAAGTCCCGGACGCCTTGGCAACAGTCGGCGAGACAGCTTCCCCTGACCCTGCCGAAGGCGCAGCGACTATCTGCGGATGCGAGCGTCAGAACTGCCTCAACCGTCGCCACAAACTCCGCCGCCGTGGGCAGCGGCACTTTTGCCGCCGTCAATCTTGCGTCTGCCGTCGGCGGTGCCGCGGCCACTTCCGCCACCGTTTGCCTCCGGCCCTGTTTCTCCCGTCCCCTGCGGCGCCGGAAGAGCCGCCGGCTCCTCCAGAATGACTTCTTCCTCCTGGGGAACGGCCCCCTCCAGAACTACATCTTCCAAAACCTGTTCGTTCGACGCCGGATCCTGAACTCCCGCACCCGCAACCGCCGCGCCCCGATCTGCCTCAGCCTCCGCCGATTGGCCCTGCGGCGCACCCGCCTGCTGAGCCAGCGAGACCACAATCTCGCCCATTTCCTTCAGCCGCTCCGGCAGCTTGCTCGGCGGCCTCCGCCAGCCGCACGGCCGTTTCCACCATCTCGCTCAGCCGCTGAACCGCCGAAAGGTCGCGCTCGCCAAAAGCGTTCACCCGCCCAGAGAAGAGTTCGAAAACGCCCAGCACTCCATCGTCGTTTACCACCGGCATCACTACCACCGAGGCAATCCCTAACTGGCGGCAGACCTCGCGATTCACCCGCACGTCGCTCTCGGCATCGTCGCAGCGCAGGGCCTGGCGCGTGCGCACGCTCTCACCCGACAGCCCGAATTCAGTGGACAACAGCGCCCCCAGTTCCGGCGCGTTGGATCCCGTGCTGGCGCGGCACAGCATGTCGTTTCTCCCGTTGCGTCGCAGGGCAATCGCCGCTCCGGTCGCGCCGGTTATGTATTGCGCCCGGTCGGCCAATAGCTGCAACGCCGCGTCCAGATCGCGCCGCGCCATCTCGGCCAGCGAATGCCCGCCATCGCCTGGAGGCGAACGCACATAGGACGGAGGGTTGAGCGAAACGGAAGCAGTCGACGAAACCGCGTGTTCTCGACTAGGGGAAGGTTGCATGACCCATACCATCATCCTTAAATTCAGCCGGGACCAGGCGCCTTGCCCCGGCCGATTCCCATCACTCTGTTAAGGATGTAGGTAGGTTGAGTCTCGCTCGCAGAGAGCGGGGTGTCAAGAAATTCCCCGCGCGGAAGTACTAAGCCAAAAGTGCGAACATTCCATCCCAGAACTCATCGTAGAGACGTTGCTCGCAACATCTCTCTTGCCCTGAGATTGAAGAATGCCCATGTGGAAAGAATGCTCATGTGCGGACAGCCGCCCTCGGGGTGGCGAGGGGAGGGTAGCAAGTAGCAACTGGAACCTGGCCCTACTTCTTCAGCCGCCGTAGCGCCGACTGCGCCAGCCCATTCGCCTCGGCATTACTCTCCCGCGGCACGTGCGAAATGGAAAACTTCAGCGCCCGCGCCAACTTCCGGCACGTCCAGTGCAAAGAATAAAGCCGCGGGCTGCGGCACTCGTACTGCCCAGTCATCTGCCGCACCACCACTTCGGAGTCAGAATAAACGTGCAGTTTGTGCGCCTTAAGAGTCACGGCATACTGCAAGGCTTCCATCAGCGCGGCATACTCGGCGACGTTGTTATCCTGGTGGCCAATCCATTTGGCGATTCGTACCGGGCCGCTGGCGCAGCCGCTGATCACCACTCCAATGCCCGATGGCCCCGGATTACCCAGGCACCCGCCGTCCACGTAAGCCACCAGTTCGGGCATCACTGCAACTTTCGTTTCTTCTCTTTGCACGATGCGCTAATCCTGTTTCGCCGTCAAGACGATTATTTGATTCCCTTTCATCGTTTTGCAGTTGGCCCCGCTCTTGTGCATTTTTATGTGCAAAACGAGAATGAATATCCCGTAGCTCGCCCTAAGGTTTTTCCTGACAGTCGTTTGCATTTCGGTTTATCCACAGCGTTGCACCCCTCCACTGCACCAATAGTTTGCGTTGACGTTTTTTAATTCTCTGTTAATGTTGCTTGCGTCGACGGTCGAAAGGGACGGCACAATAATATGAGCCGATCCGAATAGACTGAGTGATCAGCCGGGCGGGGCGACCTGCAAGGCGACCAGACCTGAAAAAACCGACGGCGCTGCGAGGTGCAGTTGGGGTTTGGAACTGCGAAAGCAGTGATCGCATCAAGGGGTCGTGACGGTACATGCCTCCACGTCGTTAGCTCCCTCGCAGGAGCTGGCGGCTAGAGCATAACCAATGTCACGGCCCTTTCAATTTTTCCCGCCTTCTTTTCTTCCCAAAATAAATCACGTAGCGGCGGACGCATTCGCCCGCCCGCGAGCGAAGCGAGCCCGACGAAGACGGCTTCGAACCAAATCCACCGGACGAATGCGTCCAGGGCTACCTGTTTCGATCCGCCTCCTTGATCTCCCGCTGCGGTTCGAAGGCCGATGAACCTCAACAGTACCCTAGAAAATCGTTTTACTAACTACCCCTCCGCTGTGCAATAATTCCTCCGCATCATCTCTGCGCTGGCGAGTTCGCCTCCTGCGGAAATTTCAAGCAGCACTAGTGAGGACGGAATCTCATGGCTAAGAATCCCCTGACTCGTCGTCAATTCATCCACATCGGCAGCGGCGCCGTTGCCGCCACCACAGTCGGTAAAACCATCCTGCAGCCTCACATGCTCGCCGCGCGGCCGCGCCCGGTCGCGCCCAGCGATACTATTCGCTTCGCCTCCATCGGCACCGGCATTCGCGGATGCGAACATCTCCAGGCTTCGCTCGAAGTTCCCGGCATCCAGTGCGTCGCGGTCTGCGATCTCTACGACAGCCGCCACACCGCCGCGCAGGAAGCGGTAAAAAATCCCAACGTCCCCGCCACCCGCGACTATCGTTCCATTCTCGATCGCAAAGACGTCGACCGCGTCCTGATCGCCACCATGGACCACCAGCATCGCCACATTTTCGAAGACGCCTGCGCCGCCGGCAAAGACGTCTACTGCGAGAAGCCCATGTCGCACACCGTCGAAGACGGATTCGCCATGGTCGAGGCCGCGCACAAGCACAATCGCATGGTCGAGGTCGGCAGCCAGCGCGTCAGCTCCGTGCTCTACGCCAAAGCCAAAGAGATTTACGATTCCGGCAAACTCGGCGAGGTCTTCTCCATCAACGCCTACTGGGACCGCAACTCGCCCAGCGGCGCCTGGGTTTATCCCATTCCGCCCGACGCCAGCGAAAAAACCATCGACTGGAACACCTTTCTCGGCAACGCCCCCAAACACTCCTTCGATCCGGTCCGCTTCTTCCGCTGGCGCTGCTTCACCGACTACGGCGAGGGCCTGGGCGGCGATCTCTTCGTCCACCTGATTTCCGGCATTCACTTCATCACCGGCACCAACGAACCCGCGCAGCGCGCGCAATCCAGCGGAGGCCTCTACCACTTCAAAGATGGCCGCGAGTTCCCCGACCTTATCGAAACTCTCTACGACTATCCCAACTTCCGCGTCACCGTGCGCTGCAACCTGAACAACGATGGCGGCGAGTTCATCGGCTTCTACGGCACCAAGGGCACGATGATCATCAAGGATGCGACCCTGACCTACACGCCGCAGGACACGCGCCCCGAGCCCGAAGGCTATTCGATTTTCGGCTGGCCCAAAGCGCTGCGCGACCAGTACCTGCAGAAGTGGCACGAAGAACATCCGCAGCCCGAGGCTCTCAGATGGCAAGTCGACAATGAGGGCGAGTCCTACGCCAACCCTCCCGGCTACAGCGACACCGTCGACCACCAGGCCAACTTCTACAACGCCGTTCGCACTCGCAAGCCGGTAGTCGAAAACGAAGTCTTCGGCAACAACGCCGCCATCGGCTGCCACCTGGCGAACTTCTCCTACTTCAACAAGAGCGTAGCCGTCTGGGATCCGTCCGCCAAAAAGATCGTAAAGGGATAAAGAAGCGGGATGCCCCACCCTTGTCGCGTCTTATGCGACAGGGTGGGGGTTTTGATTTTTGATTTTTGTTGACTTCTGACTTCTGACTTCCAGACTTTTGATTTTGCCTTTCTCGTTCCCAACTCCCACTTTTTTGACTTTCCCCATACTCTCTGACTATCATCCCCACCCGGGCCTCGAAATCCTTCTCTTCAGGAGTCCAACCATGCCGCGTTTTTTCTCCGGCCCTTCGTCCATCGTTATCCGCCTTCACATTCTCGTAGTCGCACTGACCTTGTCCGCCATGCCCGCCGCGCAGGCGCAGTCCGGCCCGCCGCCCACCGAGCGCCAGGACGTAACTGAAGTCTTCTTCGGCCAGAGCGTGACCGATCCTTACCGCTGGCTCGAGAACTGGCGTGAAGGAAAAGGCGCCGAATGGCTCAAGGCCCAGGACACCTACACTCGCTCCGCGCTCGCCAGTATTCCCGGCCGCGAAAAGTTTCTCGCTCGCGTCAAGGTCCTCGACACTGCCAGCACCCGCGTGCGCAATGCCCAGGTCTGGGGCGGAAAAGTTTTCTATCTCAAGACCGATCCCAATGCCGACAATCTTAAGCTCTATGTGAAAGAGGGCACCGCGCCCGAGCGCCTGCTGCTCGATCCCGAACTCCTCACCAAAGACGGCGTTCACTCCTCCATCGATTACTTCACGCCCTCGTTAGACGGAACACTGGTCGCCTTGGGAATATCTCCCGGCGGTTCCGAGAACAGCGTGATCCACGTTCTTGAGACCGCAACCGGCAAGCAGTTGCCCGACGCCATCGACCGCGCCCGCTTCGGCGCCATCTCCTGGCTTCCCGGCAACAAGGCATTTTTCTATAACCGCCTGCAAAAGCTGACGCCCGACATGCCGCGCACTGCCTTCGAGCAGCGCAGCCGCGCCTACTTGCACGAACTCGGCCGCGATCCCGAGCAGGATCCCTTCGTCTTCGGCTACGAATATTCTCCCGACCTCAAGATCGACGACAACGATTTCCCCTTCGTCGTCTACACTCCGGGCTCGCCCTATCTGCTCGGAGTGCTGGCCCACGGCACCCAGAACGAAGCCACCGCGTACTACATTCCGCTCGACCAACTCAACTCCAACCACATCGCCTGGAAAAAACTTTTCGATGTCGATGCCGCCATCACGAATTTCACGCCTCACGGTGACGACCTCTACCTGGTCACGCACAAAAGCAAGCCGCGCTATGAAGTGACCCGCATCAACCTGAAGACTCCCGATCTCGCTCACGCCACCATCGTCGTCCCGGCCAGCGAAGTCGTCATTCAGGAGGCCGACGTCGCCACCGATGGCATCTACCTTCGCGATCTCGACGGCGGCATCGGGCGCATGCGCCGCCTCTCCTTCGACGGCCACATCGAGCCCATCCCGGTCGGCAAAGGGCAATCCGTATCCGAAATTTCTGTTACTCCCACCGAACCCGGCGCCCTCGTCCACGTCGTCTCCTGGACAACCTCGCCGCACTTTCTGCAATACGATCCCAAGTCCAGGAAGACCGCGGAAATCGGAATCCAGCCGCCGCTGCCCATCGACACCTCAGGCTACGAATCCGAAGAAGTCAAAGCTAAGAGCGCCGATGGCACCATGATTCCGCTTTCCATCATTCACTCGAAGCACCTCGCGCTCGATGGCAATCATCCGACACACTTGATCGGCTATGGCGCGTACGGCATTTCCTACGACGCCTATTTCGATCCAGTATGGCTGGCATGGCTCGAGCGTGGCGGCGTGATCGCATTTGCCCACGTGCGCGGCGGCGGTGAGTACGGCGAAGAGTGGTACCGCGCGGGTTACAAACTCACCAAGCAGCACACCATGGATGACTTCATCGCCAGCGCGCAGTACCTCATCGAAAACAAATACACCAGCGCCAAGCGGCTTTCCGGGGAAGGCACCAGCGCCGGGGGCATCCTGATTGGCGGTGCAATCACCCAGCGCCCCGATCTGTTTGCCGGAGCGCTGATCCGCGTCGGTTGCTCCAACGCACTTCGCATGGAGTTCACGCCCAACGGCCCGCCCAACATCGCCGAGTTCGGCTCCGTCACCGATCCCGACGGCTTCAAAGGCCTCTATGCCATGGACGCATACCAGCACGTCAAAGATGGCACCGCCTATCCCGGCGTGCTGCTGACGGCGGGCATCAACGATCCGCGCGTCGATCCCATGCAGCCCGCCAAGATGACCGCGCGCCTGCAAGCCGCTACCTCCAGCAAGAAGCCCATCCTGCTGCGCGTCGACTACGACGCCGGCCACGGCATGGGTTCAACCCGCGCCCAACACGACCTGGAGTTCGCCGACGAAATGTCGTTCCTGCTCTGGCAATTCGGCGATCCAGACTTTCAGCCACAGGAAGTGGCCAAGGGAAACTGACAGGGGTTAACGAAGAAATCCAGGCGAGCCAGGTCGAGGAAGCCCGCCGTTTCGCAAAAAACGCGGACGAATGGACCACACTGCTTCTACAATTTTTGCCGAATCGTCTAGATCTATGATTCGGTTCAAGTTAGGTTGCAGATCGGTGCTGAAGTTTTTTCTGTGGAGGTTTGGGAAAAGACTCTGTGGAGTATACTGTGGAATGAGCTCCTCATATGGAAATCGTTCAAATCGTGCTGGATAAAAAGCTGTTAGACGCGGCCGACCAAGCCGCGACGCGCACACGGCGAAACCGTTCCGCCTTGGTGCGCGATGCTCTGCGCGAACATCTCCGCCGCTTGGAACTAAAAGCCCAGGAAGAACGCGACCGCGAAGGTTACTCGCGACACTCGCAAGGCGACCCGGAAGCGCAGAGTTGGGAATCGGAGGCCACGTGGCCGCAAGAATAACCCGCGGCGACGTTCGGCTCTACCAGTTTGCCGCTCCCGGCAAGAAACGACCGGCCTTGGTGCTCACGCGCAATAGCGCCATTGCCTATTTATCGACAGTCACGGTTGCCCCGGTGACTTCCACGATTCGCGGCGTACCTTCGGAGGTTCTTCTGAACGAGGAGGACGGCATGAAGCATCCTTGCGCCGTGAACCTACACAATGCAGTGACGGTATCGCAACAGCGCCTGGGGAGACGCGTGGCCCAGATTAGTTCCGCACGAATGAATGAGGTGTGTGCTGCGCTGCGCTTCTCTCTAGGTTGTGATTCAAACTAGTTACCGCAAACGTTCTGTCTGCTCTTGGGCCTTACCTCAAATGCTTTTATGTCTCCCTTGTTTTCCGTTGTTAAGGGGCAGTCGCCAGCGCCAGGTCATCCGTCATAACATAGTGCGACGAGCACTCTGTTCTTGTTCCTCGTTATGCTTTTTGACACCAAATGCAAGGTCAAAGTCCCAGGACGCTGAAAGTTGCATCTCCCACCCTCTGAAAATCAGGGCACGTTGACTTTAGAAGGCCATCCGAAGCTAACTCTCCGTCTTTCTCCGCCGGTAAAACCGCTCCACCTGGCTCAGCATCAGCAGCGCAGTCTGCGCCAGCCGTTCCAGCACTTCCACATCTCCATCATCGAACGCGAACGTCTGGGAAGAAAAAACTTCCAGCAGTCCCACCACGTCCCGCTCATACCGGATCGGCGCGGCCACGATCGAGCGAATGCCCAGCCGGCGGCAGATTTCCGCCTCCACCCGCGGATCCATCTCGCTGTCATCACACCGCAGCGCCCTTCCCGTTCGAATGCATTCCCCGGAAAATCCCGCCTGCACATCCACATGCGTGCCCAGCGGCGGTCCGCCTTTCCCCACGCTCGCCCGGCACATCATCGGACCGCGGTCCATCAGTGCGACTGCCGCACCGTCCCCGCGCAACAGAGTCCGTGCCCGTTCGCTGATCACGCGCAGCCCGCTATTCAGGTCCGGCCCCAGTTCATTGAATTCGTATTGAATCGTGCTCGAAACCTCGGCCGCTCCCAACCTGCCCGCGATATCTCCCTCCAGACCGATTCCCTCCAGGCTCACCGACCGCGGCTTACTCTCTGCCTTGCCCGAGAATTTGCTTCCCAGGCTTGGGCCCAACATGTGGTCGAACGTCAGCTTCGGCGCTTTGCGGCTCGGCGATTTTTCGTTCAGTATTAGCCACTCATCCAGCCGCTGCCGCGCTTCTGCTGGTAGATCCGAGAAGCGCACGCCCGCTCGCCCCAGCGCATCGGCCCAGGCGATATATCCTGTCGTTTCTAACTGTCCGTCGTCCGGCAGGTCGAGCCGCAATTTCACCCGCCGCTCCGCCTCCAGCGGAACGATGGTCTGCATCGAGACGCCCTGCTCGCTCAAATCCAGAATCATTCCTCCGGTCACGCCGTCGAAGCTGGCAAACACTGGACCATGCACCTTGTGCCGCACACAACTGCGTCTCTCAGGAATCACTGTTACTCCTTCAAAATCTTCTGCGGTTTCCTCGCGGTCCCCGGACAGACGAATCCCATCTTCGATATTTCCGGATGCGTGCCCTGCGACGATCGCGTTAACTCCATGATGGAAGCACAACCGCGCAAATGGAAGTGCACGCGCAGATTCTCCGTTCGCGACGCTCTTCCCACCTTTGCTACAATTTCGCGTCCGAACCTGCACCATTCTGCCAAAGCACGAGGAGATCATGAAGACTTTCCGACGGTGTGCTGTGCTGGTGTTTGTATTCGCCATCTGCTCCGCTCTCACGGCCGATACCCCGGGCAAACATCCCTACTACCTGCATGCGCTCAGCGATCTGCGCTATGCCCGCGCTCTGCTCGACAAGCTCTCGCCCTCCGACCGCGTCGACGACCACGAACAGCATGCCATCGACGAGATCGACAAAGCGATCGCCGAGATCAAAAAAGCTTCCATCGATGATGGCAAGGATCTCAAGGATCATCCCCACGTGGACATGAAGCTCGGCCATCGCGATCGCTACAAGAAAGCGCTGGAGTTGATCGATAAGGTCAACCAGGACGTCTCCCGCGAGGAAGACGATGCCGCAGTGCGCGGCCTGCGTGATCGCGCCCTCAAGCACGTCGGTGAGGCCCACCGCCAAATCATGGACCTCATTCACGACGCCAAGGACTGATTCTTGCCAAAAAGGGGCCACAACCTTAAATTGTGGAAGGGCACGACGTCGTGCCGTATCGCCGCAAAAAGAGCCGGCTTTAGCCGCTGCGGCAAGGCGCGTGACGCGGCCGTCAATCCGCAAATAACATGCAATACACACAACCTCGTACGTACAAATTCTCCTGTAGGAACATTTGTACGTACGTTTCCAGAAAGACTCTTACCCCTCCTCTGAACCCATACAATTCCTTCCTTTGCACGGCTTCCAAAAGGGAACTCGCTCATCCCCAGGAACCTGACTTCGCATTGTCACCGTTGCCGTCGCCTTTTATGATTCTGATCGAATCTGCTCGGCGCTCGGCTGCGCCGATTCTTTCAAGGGGCGTGCACATGACAAACTCGAAAGGCAATTTGGAAACTGAAAAAATACGCAGCCGCACTCTGCGAGTCGCTTCCCTGTTCGCAATTCTGCTGCTGATCGCATTCGCGGCGCTGGCCGCACCTCAGGATCGCGATCACGAGCGGGACCGCGACGATCGCAACGGTCTTCACGTTCGTTCGCGCGATCCTATCCTGCGCGACTTTGGCGGTGGCTCCGGCGGCAGGCCTTCACGCGACGCGCTCTGTGAACCGGGCTTCGTGGCCGTCGGCTTTCACGTGCAGACTGGCGAATTCTTTAACCAGGCCTGGCTCGACTGCGCTCGTCTCCGTCCCGATGGCGATCTCGGCGACGACCTCAGAATGACCGACAGAACGGGCAGCCCCGGCGGGCGTCCCGTCTATGACGCGCATTGCCACGGCGGCCGCGTTCTCGTCGGATTGCGCGGACGCACGGGCGGGTCTATCGACGAAGCGGCGGGCGAATGCATTTCCGTTAGGGAGATTGCAGAGATGCGCGGCGAACACCACGACGACGATCACCGTGGCGACGATCGCGGCGGCTACCGGCGCGACGATGATCGCCGGGACAATGATCGCCGAGACGACAGAGACAACGATCGCAGAGACAACGATCGCCGGGACGAGCATCGCATGGAGCTCACAGAATCCATCGCGCGCCCGAATGCCGGCGGCAGGCCCGTCGAGACTCATTGCCCTCCAGGCGCAGTAGTCACAGGCTTCCGCTCCATGAGCGGCGAGTATATGGATCACCTGTGGATCGTCTGCTCGGCTGTTGAGCGCAACAACTAAGCGCACTCCTTGATTGTGCGCGCTTCGATTGCACCCTCGCCCGCAGGCGAGGGGAGCGCCACGCTCGCGCCGTGCTCGCCTTTGCGAATCAGCAGGATCGCTCCCAGAATTGCGCCTGAGGCCAGCACCACTCGCGGCGTGAGCGGCTCACCAGCCAGCAGCCATCCCAGGAATACCGCCACCACTGGGTTCGCATAAGTGTGCGTTGCCACCAGCGCGGGCGGACAGCGCTGCAGTAGCCAGGTGTAGGCCGTGAAGGCGATGACCGAGCCAAAAATAATCAGGTACGCCAATCCGAAAAGTGATTTCGAAGAAATGGTCGACCAGTGCGTCGCGTGAAATTCTCCGCTCATCGCGGCCGCGACCAGCAGCATCGCTGCACCGCAGAGTGTGGGCAACGCAGTGCGTCCCAACGCATCCGTAGGCAGCTTCAGCCTGGGAGAGATGACCACGCCTGCCGACCAGGAGAGCGATCCGAGCAATACCGCCAGCAACGCCAGCAAGCTCGATCCCTTCACGGTCAACTCCACGCCCGTGAGCACAGCCACACCCAGCACGCCCAAACCCAGGCCCAGCGCGCTCAGGCGGCTGATCTTCTGCTGGCCCATCGACCACGCCAGCACCAGAATGAACATCGGTTCGGTGGCGATCAGCAGCGCGGCCAGTCCTGAGCCCACATACTTTTCCGCCCAATGCAGCGAACCGTGCCCAACCAGAAAGAACAATGCGCCCACAACGATTCCAGAAATCCAGTGCGCGCGCGTCGGGCGAAAGCCGCGCGCCCAGGCCCACGCCATGAGAATCGTGCCAGCAACCGAATGCCGAATGCCTGCAGTGACCAGCGGCGGAATGGTCTCAACCGCATATCGGATGGCGAGGTACGTCGAGCCCCAGACGATATAGATGGCGGCGAAGGCGAGCGCGAGTTGGATGGCATGCCTGCGATTCGGTTTCATGGAAGAGGAACGTCTATTTTGCATCAGCACAGGTCTGCCTCCGATATTTTTGAGCTGGCCGCTGCGCAGGAGGGCGAGAATTTGCGCCGCTTGATGGGTCATCATTGTCTAACCTCCAAAGTAATCTTTAGCGGTTAGGGCAATGCTATGAAATGAAATCTAACTTGTCAAGAACGTTTTAATGGTTAGATAATGGTACAGAAGGCAAACCCCTGGCCCATAACCGAGAGCTCGAAAAAATTGAACGGCGGCGTCCTCCACGCTTTGACCTGATCGCGGGAAACGTCTGCCTCGACTTTGTGAACACGCTCGACGACCGGCACACGCCGCAGCCGAAAGAATTGCTCAAGACCTACATCGACCTGGCGCGCTTCGGAGAAGACACCGGCGTGCTTCGGGATACGCAGGTGGACAAACTCTTTGAGCGCACTTACACCAATGCGGAAGAGGCGCAGGAATCATTGCTGCGAGCCAGAGAGTTGCGGGAAGCGATTCACGATGTTTTCTGGGCCACGATCAACCACCGACCAGTCCCGCCCGTGGCTCTCGCGGACCTGAATAGTTTTGCGCGGGCTGCGGCCCGGCACATGCAATTGGTTCCAGTAAAGAATGGCTTCGCGTGGACGTTCGACACGCGGCTCGACTTCGACACTGTGCTGTGGCCAATCGCCCGCGCGGCCGCGGATCTGCTGGCCTCGGACCAACTGGGTTACGTTCGGGCGTGCTCGTCGAAAACCTGCGAATGGTTTTTTCTAGACAGCAGCAAAAACCATCACCGGCGCTGGTGCGACATGACGCGCTGCGGAAATCGCGCGAAGGTCAGCCGGTTTTACGCGCGGCAGAAAAAAGAACGCTAGCAGAATTGTGGACCCACCGGCTGCTCCCAGCGACTAACTATCTTTGCGGTAGAGCAGATCACGCATGGCATTGCGGCGGGCGGCGTTGGCTTCGGAGGCGGAGCGGCGCTCGTCGGCGTCCATGCGGTGCTTGGAAGTGGGCGAAGTTGTCTCCTCGGCGCTGCACGACGGACAGCGGTCGGCGAAACCGGGCTTGTCGGGTTTCAGTTCGAATTCTTCCTGGCAGACGCTGCAGACTTTGATAGGAAAGGCCATTTCCTGATCATGATACTGCGCCGGGGAGCGCGGATTCAACGTGCGGCAGGCGGATGTGCTCCACTTCAGGTAGGTCGAGCTTCGCTCGACTGGACAGCCCCTTCGACTCCGCTCAGGGCAGGCTTGGCGGCTGTCGCCACACGATCAGGCTGGCGCGCCTTCGCTCCCGGTCTGAAATCCTGCCTGGTTAAGTGCCTGACCCATGGGCGAAAGCGGAATGCTAGCTCGCAGCATGGTTCCACGCGGATCGGATTCTAATTCCAAAACGCCATTCAGTTCATGGAGCCGCTCGCGCATACCGGCGAGTCCCACACCTACCTCGGCACTGAGTGCGGTGAGCAGCTGTAAACGTTCCGCCGGGATACCTTTGCCGAAATCCTTAATCTCCAAAATCACCGCTTCGGATTGGCGCTGAAAATGGACGACCGCGTCCTTCGCGCCGGAGTGGCGATGCACATTGGTCAGGCTCTCCTGCAGGACGCGGAACAGAGCGAGCTCCACGTTGCGGGGAAGCCGATCCGCCGAATATGTGATGTCTGCCTTGACGTTGATGCCGCTGCGCTTGGAAAAGCCCTCGATATACCACTCGGCGGCGCAAGCGAATCCCACCTCATCTAACAGGGGTGGATGGAGGAGATAGGACATGGTCCGAATTTCATCGATGGCCTGATCCGCCAGCGTATCCACAGCGGAAATCAGGGACAGTCTTGGCGAGTCGTCCTTGCAACTCTGTTGCAGGAACAAGATGCTCATTTTTAGCGCTGCCAGGGTTTGGCCGGTACTGTCATGCAAATCACGCGCGAATCTTCGCCGCTCGTCATCCTGCAGTCTGAGCAGGCGCTGGGAAAGTTTTTGCAACTCTGCGGTGCGTACCAGTACGAGCGCTTCGAGTTCCAAATGTTCGAGCGCCAGTTGTTTGGACTGTTTTGAACGAACCCACATAAAACCTCCTGGAAGCGGTTAGGGAGACTGGGAGCGATAGTCCGAATCCAGTATTTGGATTCTCCCATTCCGGGAGAAGATAGTCTGTGCACAATTGCTCATCCCCCTCGGCTTTGCTCAGAAGTGCCCTTAAACCTCTATTCCCTGCAATGCATCCATCGTATGTTCGGGCAAGGAATCGTCCCGGAAAGATGCTTCCCGAATCGGAAATTATTTTCCCGCAAGAATTATTAGGCCAAAAGGAACAACCAGAATGCCCGTGACAAGAGTGCTGGTGGTGGACGACGAAGAGAGCATCCGAACCATGTTGCGCATGGTTCTGGAGAGCGAGAATTTTAATGTCACAACGGCGGCAACGGTTGCGGAGGCGCTGGCACAGATTACACAGGTAGAGTTTGACGTGCTGGTCTCCGACTTAAATATTGGACATCCTTCTGACGGCTTTGTGGTGGTGAGCGCCATGCGCCGGACGCATCCGGAGACGCTGACGTTTCTGCTGACTGGCTATCCCGGCTTTGAGACGGCGCTTGAGGCCTTGCGGCAGCACGTGAACGATTATTTGATTAAAGGTACGCCGATCGAAGAGTTGATCGTGAAAATCAAAGCCGGCCTGGAGTCGGGACAACCCGCAACTCCACCTCAGAAAACGAAAAGAGTACCCACGGTCATTGAAGGAGACAAAGACAAGGTGATCGCCGAATGGCTGAGGCGAGTGAATGTAAATGACGAATTAAAAATGGTGGAACTGTCGGAGGAGGAAAGGCGAGATCACGTTCCCGGATTGCTGGACGAGGCAATCGCGCATGCGCGCGGCGAGGCCGTCGGCGCGGAACGGCGGCGGGCGGCGGAACAGCACGGAGCGCTGCGTTACCAGCAAGGCTACTCAATTCCCATGCTAGTCGCAGAAGCGCGACTGCTGCAGGACGTGACGGCGGAGTGCGTGCGACGGAATTTCCTGATGATCGATCTGAGTAACCTGATGTCGGACATGATCAAGATCGCCGACACCGTATCCCTGGAGTTGGAGCAGTCGGTGCGGGCATTTACCGCTAAGCAGGGATCAAAGCGGGGGATGAAAGATGGAATTTAGATGTCAGCGGGGCTGATCGCGGCGCCGAAGATAGTCGATGAACATCTGCTCGACCGGCTTGTCGTAAGCGATGGAGACGTGGCGGACGGTGCGTCCGCTGACGAAGTGGCAAACTTCTTCGGCAAGATTCTTGGCGTGATCGCCGGCGCGCTCCAGGGACTGGGTCATGAAAATGACTTGCAGACTGGCCTGGCGGTGCACTTCTTCCGGGTTCTCAATGTGGCGCAGGAAGATGAGGTTGCGCAGTCGATCCATTTCGGCGTCGGCGCGGAGGACGTCGAGAGCCTTGGAAACGTCGTGGCCGGAGAAGGCTGTGCCGCAGTCGGTCAGCATTTTTTCGAGCACGGTGGCCATCTGAGTGAGGTCGCGAGTGTCTTCGGAGTCGATGCGACCGCTGACGGAGAGGGCGCTGTTGGCGAAGCTGAGCAGCAGGTCGCCAATGCGTTCGAGGCCGATCATGACTTTCATGCAAGCCAGAAGTTCGCGGGCTTCGGCAGGGCCAACTTCGGTGATGGCGGTGGTCACGCCGGTGTCGATTTCCATGTCGAGGGTATCGAGTTCGCGCTCGCGCTGGCGCAGGGAGTTGAGCAGAGCGCTGGAGCCGGTGGCGATGCCTTCCGCCGCGGCTCCAGCCGCTTCCTTGGCCATGCGGCAGGCTTCCACCGTGCGCCGCACGATGTAGTGGTGGGCCGGTTCAGGATCGGGAGCTTTGATTGCGATGCTCATAACGCGTATCCCCTGCCGGAATCCGAGGAAGAGACAAAGTTGGCGGACTCGTCGTCGAGATTCCACATGCTGCGAGATTGCCAACGGCTCAAGGATAGAGACGGACGTCGAACTTGTGGTTAACAGGCTGTGAATTTTCTGGCATTTTTCGGGGAACGGGGCACGTCGAAATCAAAGTCGAAATCAAAATTCGGCGGACGAATGCGTGCCGCTACATAGGTTATGCAGTCGGCAAGGTGAAGAGAAAGGTGCTGCCGCGAGTGAGTTCGCTTTCGGCGCGGATGGAGCCGCGATGGGCAAGCATGATGTGTTTGGCGATGGCGAGGCCGAGGCCGGTGCCGCCGGATTCGCGCGAGCGGGCTTTGTCGACGCGGTAGAAGCGTTCGAAGAGGCGCGGCAGGTGTTCGGAGGCGATGCCGGCGCCGAAATCCTGCACAAAGAATTCGACGCCGCGACGGGCGAGGCGCGCGCCGAGCACGATGCGCCCGCCGGAGCGCCCGTATTTCATGGCATTGTCGATCAGGTTGGAAAATACCTGATGAATGGCCTCGCGGTCGGCGCGCACCGGGGGCAATGATTCGACGGAGGACTTGTCGCCGTTTGCCTCTACGATGGTTAACTCCACTTCCTGGCCGCGGGCAATTTCGCGAAAACTTTCTTCCGCGTCGTGCAGCAATTCGACAGGCGGGACGGCCTCGGTATCGAAGCGAGTCTCGCCGGATTCCACGCGCGCGAGAGTCAGCAAATCTTCGGTCAGGCGCGCCATGCGGGCGGCATTCTTGCGGATGATTTCAAGAAACTCGCGGTTGTGTCCGGAATTGTCGGAGCTGAGGTCGAGAAGAGTTTCGGAATATCCCTGAATAGAAGTTAGAGGCGTGCGCAGTTCGTGGGAAACATTGGCAATGAAATCGCGGCGAGTTTTTTCCACGCGCTCGGTTTCGGTGAGATCGCGGAGCACGGCGACGGCGCCGCCATCGGGCAGGGGCGCGGCGGTGACGTCGAAGGCGCGTCCTGGGACGATGGAAGTGGCGCGGGTAGTCTTCACTTGCTTCGTAGTGGTGGCGGCTTTGACGGCGGCAAGGAAATCGGGATCGCGAATGGTTTCGACCACGGGAGCGTTGACACGCGCGTGCTGTGGAACGAGGCGATCCATGGGCTGGTTGGCCCACTGCACGAGGCCGTCGCAGCTGACGGCGATGACGGCGTCTTGCATGCTGTTGAGCAGGGTTTCGAGCTGGCGCTGGCTCGACTGGACGGCGGCAAAACTGCGCTCTACCTGGCTGGCGGTTTTGTCGATGGCGGCGGCGACGCGGCCAATTTCATCGAGGGGCTTGTCTTCGACGCGGGCCCGGAGATCGCCCTGCTCGATGCGGGCGGCGACGTCGACGATGCGTTCGAGGCGGCGCGAAGTCCAGATCGAAGCGGCGCCGGCGATCAGCAACGCGATGAGGAAGGCAATGGAAGATCCCCAGATGAGGCGCCGACGGACTTGTGCCTGCACCGCCTCGACATCGGAGAGCGGATAGGCAAGGCGGACGGCGCCTCCGGATACCGGAGCGGCGACATAGAGAAACGGGATGCCGACGGTGGCGCTGCGCCGCTCGCTCTCGCCGACTTTGCCGGCGAGGGCGGCAGCGAATTCGTGCGCGGCTGGCGTGGTTCTCCATGTTGGCAGGGTTGGCTTCGGAATCGGCGAGAACTTTTCCGGAGGCGTCGATGATGGTGGCGCGAGCGCCGGCAGCCAGGCCTTCCTGCGAAGCGATTTCGGCGAGAGAGTGGGCGGCGTGGTCGGTTTCGACGCGATGCGCGAAGAGAAGCGTCTTCTGTGTGAGGTTGCGCTCGATCTCGGTGCGCAGCGAGGATTCCCACGCGCCGCCAATCATCACGTCGAAAATGACGGCGGTGGCGGCGATGACGATCACGAAGACGGCGAGGAGTTTGAAGAAGATGCGGTTCTTCAATTTTCCCTCGTTTTGAGCCCGCTCTTCATTTGGGGGACTCGAAGCGGTATCCGGCGCCGCGCACGGTTTTCAGGTAGCGCGGGTTCTCGGGGTCGGGCTCGATTTTTTCGCGGATGCGGCGGACATAGACATCGACCGAGCGCGGAGTGACGTAGGCAGTGTCGCGCCACACGGAGTCGAGAAGATGATCGCGGCTGAAGACGCGTCCCTTGTGGCGGGCGAAATAATCGAGCAGGCGAAACTCGGTGGCGGTAGTCGCAACGAGATTGCCGCTGACGGTCAGGGTCATGGCGGAAGGATCGATTTCGATGTCGCCGACTTTCAACGGACTGGGCGGCAGCGGGCGCTCGAAACGGCGCAGCACGGCTTTGACGCGGGCGACCAGTTCGCGCGGGCTGAAGGGCTTGGCGATGTAGTCGTCGGCGCCGAGTTCGAGGCCGAGAACGCGATCGGCTTCGCTGTTCTTCGCCGTCAGGAAAATTACCGGGACCGAGGAGAGGCCGGGAGTCTGGCGAATGGTGCGGCAGATTTCCAGGCCGTCTTTGCCGGGAACCATGATGTCGAGAACGAAGAGAGCGGGACGCTGGCGCTCGGCGTCGGCGAGCACGTTGGCGCCGGTGGGATAAACGCGAACGGTGAAGCCTTCGTTTTCGAGATGATGGCGGACCAGGCGGGAAATGTCGGGATCGTCTTCGACGACGAAAAGACTAGGTTTCACGGGATTATTGTAACGAAGGCAGTCGCGAGTACCTAGTGCTGAGTACCGAGTTTGGGGAAGCGAACGCGGCAAAACAGTGAATATTTACCGAATATTCACAATCAGGTTGAGGGCGCGATCTTGAATTCGATTCGAGGCGATAACATTACGGTAACGGCATTGACGAGGCCGCTGCTAAAGTGTTTTGATGGCCGCAGATATTTACTGTTTTCACTTTGGGGGAGAGTGTCATGTCTTTTGAGGAAGCATTGGCGGTGGCGTCGCGCGATGAAGGTTTCAAGGCTACGGTTTACGCCATGAACACACTCCTCATTCATAAGGGCGTCTATACGCAAGAAGAATTTCAGGCTCTGTTCGTGGAATGGGTGGAGAAAGAGCAAAGGCGAACGGCGCCCGAACCGAAACACGCGAAGCCGTCTAGTGCGTACTCCGCTTAGTGCAGTCGTACTCTGCTCAGTGCGTACTTTGCTTAGATCGATAGGGCGGATGTTCGCAGTCCGGCTTTGTCCCGCAGTGAATTCCGATGTCACAAGCTTTGCACTCGCACCGGCAGGGTGGTGCGGGTTTGAGTTTTTGTGGGCGGCTTTTTCGCGGACCCATTTGACGCCTCCACTAAGCATTCGTTTCATTCCAATTGTTGCCACCCCAAGAATGCACCTAAAGTGGTCGTAGTATCTCAGGTAACGTATTTTCAGATGTTTGTGCTTGTGAATGCTACGCACCAACTGTGGAAAACGAAGACCTAACGCAAGTTTTGAGCCCACAGATAGCGAATATAAGACGAAGCTTGCGACTATTTGCCCGAAACTATCAAATTGCCAATGCGGTCAAGAAGAACTTTCTTGCCGGGCGGGATAACCGTGGTAGCGCTGTATTCGGTGATGATGGCTGGGCCGGAGTATTTCTTGCCGGGTTGGAGATCGTCCCGGGCGTAAATCTTCGTGGGCAATTTCTTGCCCTCAAACAAAACTGAGCTCTGTGGCGAGGAGAGCTTGCCGAGCTTTGCTCGGCCCGGACGGCCGAGGGCGGCCGTCCCCACATGGTCTATCTCACCCACATGAGTGGTGATGGTTTCCATCTTCGCTGATCTCAACACAGCGCGCAGGCGAAGGGTTACCAGTTCCACTTCGCGGTTGGGGTGGGTGTAGCCGTAGCGGCGGTGATGTTCGTGCTCGAAGTCGCGGAGAAGATTCTTGGTGAACGGAATGTTGAGTTCGTAGCCCTGGCCGCGGTAGCGAATGTCGATGCTGCGGTTGTAGTGCGGGCCACCCTGCCAGGACTCGTCGCGAAAATCTTTTGCGGCAGTTTTTTCCAGAGCGGCGAATTCACGATTCAGTTGCGGCGCGGGAATTTTTCCAGAGACGCGCCAGAGGATAGTGCGCGAATAATCTTTCACGACGTCGCTGGCAAGAATGCCGAGCGCGGAGAGCGCGCCGGGAAGCGCGGGGACGATAACGCGCGGAATGCTGAGGGCCTCGGCGAGAGCGCAGGCGTGCAGGCCTCCGGCGCCGCCGAAGGCGACCAAGCGCGAAGTGGCGCGGGTCGCGGCCGCGCTCAATGGAGACTACGCGGATGGCTTTTTCCATAGTGGAGTTGACGACGCGAATGACTCCGGCGGCGAATTTCTCGAGAGTAAGATTTGAACTTTGTTTTTTCAGCCACTCTTGTGTGACGCGGCGGGTGCGGTCGAGATCGAGCGTGAAATCGCCGCCGAGAAAACGCTTGGGCTGCAGGCGCCCGAGAAGAAGATTGGCGTCGGTGACGGTGGGCTGCGTGCCGCTGCCGTAGCAGATGGGGCCCGGATCGGCGCCGGCGGATTCGGGTCCGACGCGGAGAACGCCGGCGGCGTCAAAGCGCGCAAGCGAGCCGCCGCCGGCGCCAACCGTGTGAATATCGAGCATAGGCACGCTGATGGGCAGGCCGGTGATCTGGGCATCGGTTGCGGTTTTGATTTCACCTTCAACCAGAGAGACGTCGGTTGACGTGCCGCCCATGTCGAAGGCGATGATGCGGTCGAAGCCGCTGGCGCGGGCCGTAGCAGCCGCACCGACCACGCCACCGGCGGGCCCGGAGAGCACGGTGCGCACGGGTTCGCGGGCCGCGGTGGCGAGTGCGGTAATGCCTCCGCTGGATTGCATGACGAAAATGCGCGGAGCGGGGGCTGAAGCCCCATTTTTTCCCTGGACGCTTTTCGCGGCGCTCAAGCGCCGCTCTTCCACCTCCTGAACATTCTTCGCGCTGAAGAGCCGCTCTTCCACCGATTCGCTGGCACGGTTCCCGAGATTTTCCAGATAACTCTGCATCACCGGCTGCAGGTAGGCATTGATCACCACCGTGGAGGTGCGTTCGTATTCGCGGAATTCAGGAAGAATTTCGTGCGAGATGGATAGTGGAAGGTCGAGAGTTTTCAGGGCGTCCGCGGCGGATTGTTCGGCGGTTGGATTGGCGAACGAGAAGAGAAACGAGATTGCGATGGATTGCGGATTAGCTCGCGCAATCTGTTGGGCGAGGGAGCGCAGGTTTTCGGGGTCGGGCGCTGTAAGGATTTCTCCGTCGCTGGCGGTGCGCTCGTCGACGCCGAAGCGGAGATCTTTGGGAACCAGCGGCTCGATGCGGTCGAAGAAAAAATCGTAGAGCTTGGGACGGGCCTGGCGTCCGATTTCGATGGCGTCTTCGAAGCCGGCGGTGGTGACGAGCGCGGTGCGCGCGCCTTTGCGCTGCAGCAGCGTGTTGGTGCCGACGGTCGTGCCGTGGAGTAGGACGAGTTCGCCGTGCGCTGTCTCTTTTGCGATGCGGCGGAGGGCTTCGACGATAGCTTGCGAGGGATCCGCCGGGGTGGAGAAAACTTTCAGCATGCGCACGCGGCCTGCGTCGATCCAAACGCAATCGGTGAAAGTGCCCCCAGTGTCGATGGCGATGCGGAGGGATTGAGGGCGGCGAGGCATTGGACAGGCAAGAGTAACACTGCTTCGGAGTGGGATGGGGCACTCGAAATGCGCGGATCAACCCCACGCGGGCGGGGGCGCCCGCGCCACACTTTTCATTTGGTGGTGAAGGCCAGGGTTAGCAGAGTTTTCTGTTCTACCTCGTGGGCTTTGCTGCTGCCGGTGGCGGGGCTGGCGCCGGACGAGCGCTTCACCGAGAGCACGGGACGGTCGCCGGCGATTCGCTTCAGGCGCGGCAGCATGTTGAAGAGCGCGCCCATGTTTGCCGGTTCTTCCTGCACCCAGACGACGTCGGCGTTCTTGCCATGGCGGTCGAACTCGGCGACGACTTCTGCTTCTGGGAACGGATAGAGCTGCTCCAGGAACACGATCGCGGTGGTCGTGTCTTTTCGCCTTTTTCGCTCAGCTCGCAGTTCGTGGCCGATTTTTCCGGTGCAGATCAGGATGCGGTCGGCCTCTCCTACTTCGTTGTCAGGAATTACGTTCAGAAAATTCTTGTGCGTGAAATCCTCGATGGGCGAACTCGCGTCCGCGTGGCGCAGCATGCTCTTGGGCGTGAAGACTACCAGCGGCTTCCGCCAGTGGCGCAGTGCCTGGCGGCGCAGCAGATGGAAATATTGCGCGGCATTAGACGGCTGCGCGATCTGTATGTTGTGTTTGGCGGCGAGTTGAATGAAGCGCTCGATGCGGGCGCTGGAGTGCTCCGGCCCCTGGCCTTCGTAGCCATGAGGCAGCAGCATCACGACGCCGGAAAGCAGATTCCACTTGGCTTCGCCAGCGCTGATGAATTGGTCGATGATGGCTTGGGCGACGTTGACGAAGTCGCCGAACTGAGCTTCCCAGAGTACGAGCGATTCAGGATAGTCGCGGCTGTAGCCATATTCGAAGCCGAGCACTCCGGCCTCGGACAGCGTCGAATTATAAATTTCGCAGCGCGCCTGACCGGGCGCAATGTTTTCCAGCGGAACAAATTCGTCTTCGTTCTCGATGTCGATGAGCACGGAGTGGCGCTGGTTGAAGGTGCCGCGGCGGGTGTCCTGCCCGGACATGCGCACGTGGATGCCGTTTTTCACCAGGCTCGCGAAAGCCAGAGCCTCGGCCATGCCATAATCTACGAGGCGTTTGCCCGCGCCCATTTCGGCGCGCTGCTCGAGCAACTTCTTCACCTTGGGATGAATGTGGAAACCATCGGGATAAGTGGTGAGCCGCTGCGTGAATTCGGATAGCTCTTCGGGCGTGAGTCCGGTCTCGACTTCGTATTCCGGGCGATAGAGCCCACCGAAATATTTGTTCCAATATTTTGGAAGCTCGCGCATCAACGGCTTGTGCTTGACGCTGCCCGCTTGCTTTTGCGCGGCTTCGAACTCGGCTTTGATGGCGGCGGCCTGGGCCTGCGCGTCGGCAGCGCCGATATCGTCTGCGTAGATTTCCCAGAGCGGCGGATGCTCTTTGATTTTTTTGTAGAGCAGCGGCTGGGTGATGGTGGGGTCGTCGACCTCGCTGTGTCCGTGACGGCGGTAGCCGATGAGATCAATGACGACATCGGTGCCGAACTGGTAGCGGTACTCGGTGGCCATACGGGCCACGCGCACGACGGCGTCCACGTCTTCGCCGTTCACGTGGAAGATGGGAATCGACTGGCGGCGCGCGATGCAGGCTGCGAAGCGCGTGGAGTGCTCTTCGGTATAGCTAGTGGTGAAGCCGAGGAGATTATTGACCACGACGTGAATCGTGCCGCCTACGGTGTATCCGGGAAGATCGGCGTAGTTCATGGTCTCGGCGAGTACGCCTTGTCCTGCGAATGCAGCGTCGCCGTGCACGAGCAGCGGCAGATATTTTTCGCGTCCGCCTTCGCCAGTGCGGTCCTGCTTGGCGCGCGTGCGGCCAACGGTGACGGGATCGACGGCTTCGAGGTGGCTTGGGTTCGAGACCAGATGGATGTGAACCTTGCCGCCGCTGCGCGTCTGGTATTCGCCGGTCGCACCCATGTGATATTTCACGTCGCCAGAACCGAGAACGCTGCGGGGATCGACATCTTCAAATCCCGCAAAAATTTCCTGCGGCGGACGCCTGGCCACGTGCGCCATGACGTTGAGGCGGCCACGGTGGCTCATGCCCATGACTAATTCGACTGCCCCACGCTGGGCAGCGGTGTCGAGAACTTCGTCGACCAGCGGAATGAGCGCGGTGACGCCTTCGAGCGAGAAGCGCTTGCTGCCGAGATATCGCTGCTGCATGACTTGTTCGAACACGTCGGCGCGAATCAGCAGGTCGAGGACGCGCTGCTGGTGGTCTGGCGTGACTTCAAAATCGCCGGACTCCATGCGCTCGAAAATCCAGCGGCGACGCTCGGGGCGGTAGATGTGGTTGATTTCGACGCCGATGGTGCTCGAGTAGATGGCGCGGGCTTCGCGGGCATACTCGCCATTGTGCTCGAGTTCGGGCGTGTCGCGGGGACGAAGAAAGCCGAGGGGATCGAGATCGCCTTCAAGGTATCCCCATTGGCGATAGGCGTTGAAGACGCGCTCGCGTTCGAGGTTGGAGCCGTTGTTGGATTCGATGACGGCGGCGCCGGAGCCGCTATTGGAAGTCTTGGATTTCGGGGTCATAAGAATGCAGTTACTAGGATAAAGGATGCGGGGATGGCCTTGCTGGATTCTGGAAGCTAAAAACCGGTTTACCACAGAGGGCGCTGAGGTTCACAGAGCCAGGTGCCAGTTGGCTTCAATGAATTTCAGGATCGAGACGTGATCGATGTGGGGATGGTAGCCGCTCAGGGAAAGCCATGTACTCAACAGGAAGCGGAGCAAGCGGAGAGACAGACAGACGCACTCAAGTCGTGGAATTCTGTTTACAGGTTTTACGCGAAGTTTTCGCAATGCGATGACGGTGGCATCGCAGAAGGCACGAGCGATGCAGTTGCCAAGCTTCTAGCCAACCACTGGGACACTGTTACTGAACTGGTAAAGCTTATCTCCAGTCACAAAGGATTCGAGAATTTCGTTCTCCGCCATGTGGATGAGACGATCGATTGGAAAAGGATGTTCCGAAGATTAGGGAAAATGCAACGTCACGCTGCCCGTCTAACGCCGCACCGCTCTGCAAGGCGCTCTTAGCGAAAACGAGCCCAAGGTAACAAGAAAAGCGAAAATTCGATTTCGTTGACGTGCTTCTGCCCGAAGCGACCTTTCGACTCAACCCCGCTTGCGCAAATGCTACGGCACGTTGACGCGGTCCCGGTTCTCGGCCGGAACATAGTTCACGGCCGCTGTTCGCTCCAGTTTGTCCCAGGCGAACTTGCGGCCTTCCAGCGCGCGCTTCAGGGTTTTGAAGAGCACAATCGAGAATAGCTGGCGGTAAGCGAAGCGCTGCAGCCATACCTGGGTGAGCAGCCATCCATCTTCTTTGTCATCAGGCCGTTGGCGTTCCAGGGCGAAAGCAATCGCCGACGCGATGAAGTCGATCACCAAAAATGCAAAAAAGAACAATACCAACTTGTGAAAGCTGGCTGGATCGGTGGAGTCGGGATGGAAATGTTTCTGGATGAAATACCAGAGCGTGCCCACGGCAAACATGATGTCGATAAGCGGCGACACCAGAGGCAGAAGAATCTGGAAAATTACGATGTTGGGCAGCGCCACCCATCCCAGCGCGCCCTTGCGCGCAAATACTCCGCGATGTTTGTACACCGCCTGCAAAATTCCGAACGACCATCGAAAACGCTGGCGCATCAACGCGTTTGCGTTGGTGGGAGCTTCGGTATAAGCCAGAGCCATGTCTTCATACTCGACGCGATATCCGCGCCGCAGCAGGGCCATGGTGAGGTCGGCATCTTCAGCGACCGTGTCGATGTGATAGCCTCCCGCCTCGCGCACCGCGGAAACGCGCCACGCTCCAATCGCGCCCGGAACAACGCTCACGGCGCCGAGCACGTCGAGCGCGCGCCGTTCGAAGTTCTGGCTGGTGATATATTCCAGGGCCTGCCATCGGGTCCAGAGGTTGACGCGGTTGCCAACTTTGGCGTTGCCCGCGATGGCGCCAACTTTGGGATTAATGAAATGCGGCACCAAGCGTGCGATGGCATCCGGAGCGATGATGGTGTCCGCGTCGATTCCAACAAACAATTCCGCGTCCCCGATGTGCTCGATCCCGAAGTTGAGAGCCGACGCCTTGCCCGCGTTCGGCTTGCCGAGGATCAGGACTTGTCCCGCTGCGGCTTCGGCAGCGAAGGCCTTGCGCGCCACTTCGAGCGTACGGTCTTTGGAGCCGTCGTCGATGACAATAACGAGCAGGTTCGGATAGTTCGAGTTCAAAGCCGCGCGCACGGTTCGCTCAATCACTTTTTCTTCGTTGTAAGCCGGAATCAGCACGGCGGCCTTTGGCTTATAGGTGGCGACTTCGGCGGGCTTACCGAAAATCTTCTCGCGCAGCCGGTCGTAGATGGCCGCGGTACCAATGAAGATTAGACGTCCCGTCATCAATAGATCGCCGATCAGGAAAATCCAGGTGATGCCGACCACTCCCACATCGAACAGCCAGAAGCCAAGCCGATCCAATCGAGCCGCCCAAAGTTCGCCGGCGGGTAATGGGGCCATCACGTCGGCGCGTGTCTTACTCAGCAGATCGTAAACCGGCGCAATCTCATATCCGCGGGCGCGAATTCCGTCGATGATCATGGGCAGGGCGCGCACCGTCTCACTGCGGTTTCCGCCCCCATCATGCAAAAGGACAATGTTGCCGCAACGCAAATCCTCCTGGCGGCAGGGCGGCAAATGCGAAAGCACGTAGGCTGAAATTTTTTCGGCTGAGGGATTTCCGCTCCAGTCGTCAGGATCAATGCGATTGCCGACCGTGATATAGCCCATCTCTTGCGGAACTTCGAGGGGCCGCACCTGATCGGCAGTGTCGGGTTCCTCATCGATCGCATAGGGAGGGCGCATCAGCGTGGCGCGCACGCCCACCAGGCTGGCGAAAAGACGCTCGGTCAGGTTCAACTCCACTTTCATATACGCGGTGGAAATGTTGCTGACGTCGGGATGAGTGAAGGTGTGGTTCCCAATCGTGTTGCCTTCCCGATAAATGCGTTTGGCCAAGCCGGAAAACTTATCGGTCTGAATGCCGATCAGGAAAAAAGTTGCGGTCGCGCCTTTCTGCTTGAGTACATCGAGAATTTTCGGAGTCCAATCCGGATCAGGACCGTCATCGAATGTGAGCGCGATCTTATTTGGACTGTAGCCATAGCGGCCCACACGGTAAGGCTCGGGCAGATTTTGAAAAACTTCGTCGGTGATCAGGTGGCTATCGGGGTCGATGGTCAGATCGCGGGTCCCGTGCGCCGGCTTATCTTCGATACGAAGAATCTCCCCCTGGCCCTCCATGTCGACATCAGCTCCGGGCGGAACATCCTTAAGTTTGTCGGCCGCACCCGATTCTCCGGGTATGTCCCAAACTCGCCAAAGCGAACGGTCTTCACTCCCCAGGCGCCATAAAGCAAACGTCCGGATGCCCAGGGTCTGCGCCGCCCGCATATGATTGAGCGCAGTCACCCCGTCGACGAACCACACGTCGTGACGAAAACTTTTTTCGTCGAGATAGCTGAAGTGCGGATTCATGGCGTCGTCGTCGAAGTTGACGTCCTCGTCGGAATCGCGCGCCTCCAGCCAAGCTTCTTGAACGCTGACCGAGCTGTCGTGGAGCTCCGCAGGCAGGTTCCCCTTCTTAGGTTTCAGAACCCAGTCGTAACCATAATTGGCGATGGCGCAAATGATTTTTTCCCGGGGAATCACTGTCGTCGCGAAAGTGAGGTTCTTGACAAACCAGTCCTGCGAGGCCACGGCGCCGGACGGGCCCCCGGGAAAATGTTCGTCATAATTCATCAGCACGATGCCGTCGGCCGCCGCCGCGATGGCGGGATAATTGAACTCATCGTTATGCGGCGGTACCGCGACATAAAGCTTCATTCCGCGTCCGTGCAAATCGCCCGATAGTTCTTTCAATAGCGCAACGTACCCCGGCTGGCCGCTGGCCGGAAAGGCCTCGAAATCGATCGTCAGCCCGCGGTAGCGCCCGGAGGAAAGAAACTGCGCAGCCTGACGGCGGAAGAGCGCGCGGGCTTGGGGATCATTCAGGAAGCGAGTGATGTCGCCCACCCAATCCGTTCCGTCGAAATTGTTGACCATGGGAAAGACTTCCATGGCCGGGTCTTCCGTCTTTAGAAACGGCATCACGCGGTCGTCGACGGGAAGAACATTCGCGCCCTGCACGACGTCAAAATACTTGCCGGTCTGTTCATCGATACTCTGCAGCCGTCCGTCTTTCGTGAGCACGTGCAGCCAGTCGGGATACAGAAGGTCGATTTGGCGCGCATAAGAGCGGAGGGACGAAAAGCTAGCCGCGTCCCAGGGCACGTAAAATGCTGCGCGGATTCCTTCGCCCTGATTCAGCGTTACCTGGGACGCGGCCAGTTTCGACTTGCGATGAGAGCGGGCTACAATTTTTTTCTGGCGGTCGCGAGCCTTTTCCTTTTCGCTTTCCTTCAGGGCCTTGAAGGCGCGCTTCTGCGGAGAGAAGAGCAACTCGGGCAAAGGTTCGTCGCGCAGCGCCGTATATACGAAGAAGATGATTAGCGCGGAAACGAAAACGGCAGTAACGTCGACCAGTCGCCGCAGGCGTTTCCACCGGGCGCGTCGAGGATCATAAAAAACTGGTTCGGCCATGGGGGACGATGTTCATCGTATGCCGCGTGCGGCACACGGTCAATTCTAGACGAGGCAGGGTGAGATTTGCTGCTCTGATTCGTAAGATGCATTTTCCCATCTCCGGGATTGCCTGAAACGCGCTATGATTCGCAGCGCGCCGGAACTGGCGCGAGCGTGCGCGAATTCCTGCAAAAGAACGCGCGATTCTTCTTCGCTGCCAGCGTGGCGGCTCTGGCTCTGCGTGGCCTGTTGGTCGCTTATTTTCCCGCCGTCGTGGACGATTCCCGCTTCTATGCCGACATCGCTCAGAACTGGCTTCGGCATGGCATTTACGGGATAACAAATTCCAACGTAATCACGCCGACCCTTTCTCGTTTGCCCGGATATCCGGCCTTCCTTGCAGCGATCTTCGCCGTGTTCGGGGCCGGGAATTTTCGCGTAGTCCTGGTTGTGCAGGTGCTGATCGATCTGGCGACTTGCTTCCTGATTGCCGATCTTTCCCGGCGCTTGTTTTCAGGGAGGGCGGCTCAGGCTGCGTTTCTTCTGGCGGCGCTCTGTCCGTTTCTCGCCAACTATGCCGCGGCGGCGCTGACCGAGACGCTGGAAATTTTCTTTACTGCGCTGGCGCTCGATCTGGCGTTTCGCGGGCTCGGCGTGGGCGAAGCCGGACCGCCTGCGCGTTCGTCCCTGCTCTGGCTCGGGTGCGGGTTGTCGGTAGGGGCCACAATCTTGCTCCGTCCGGATGGCGGCATATTGCTGGCCGCGATCGGGGCTTATCTTTTGTGGTTGCTCGCGAAAAGCTTGCGTGCATCCGGCAACGAAACGCGCTTTCGAGCGCGAACGATCTTCTGGGCAGGTGTGTTGGTCGCGGCCGGCGCGCTCGCGCCGCTGGTTCCGTGGACGCTTCGCAATCTGCACACGCTGCACCGCTTCGAACCGCTGGCGCCGCGCTATGCCACTGACTCCGACGACGTGGTAATGGACGGCTTCAATCGCTGGGTCAAGACCTGGATCGTCGATTACGTTTCGGTGCAGGAGATTTACTGGAACGTGCCGGGAGCGGACATTGACGTTACGCGACTGCCGCGCCGTGCATTCGACTCCGCGCAGCAGCGACAAGAAACCGCAGAACTTTTTGCCGATTACAATCGCGATCATGATATGACGGAGGAACTCGATGCGCGCTTCGCCACTCTGGCGGCGGAGCGGATTCATGCCGCGCCGCTACGCTATTACATGTGGCTGCCTGCGCTGCGCATCGCGGATATGTGGCTGCGCCCGCGCACCGAACTGTTTCCTTCAGACCCACGCTGGTGGGAGTTGAACGACGACCGCCGCTGGCTGGCGCTCAGCCTGGGATTTGGCCTGGTAAACCTGGTGTATGTACTAATGGCGCTTGCCGGCCTCGCGCGCGCCCGTGAATTTTTCGGCATCGGCCTATTCGTTTTATTTCTAGTCCTGCGTTCCGCCTTTCTCGGCAGCCTGGAAAATCCCGAACCGCGCTATACCCTGGAATGCTATCCCGTAGTGCTCATTCTTGCCTCGGCGCTCTTCCAGCGGCGTGCATAAATTTCCAAATCTCACTGTTCTGTCTTTTGTGCGTATTTAAACGATTCAGTCGAGACATAAAATTTACAAATTCAACTTGAATGTTCTGCTCTCCTCGTTGCACAATAGCGCCCCATCAGTCCCCAGGAACCCATTCGTTCAGAAATTTCCTGGGCAACAAAAATCGGAATACGCCCTCCGTTTCGGTGGGGGCGGGGGGAGAGTGGTGTATGCCGTCGAGCTCAGGTGGTTGCAAGGGTTTGGCTCTCAGGCTGATTCAGGTGAGTTGCCTGTTTTTCCTGTTGGGTAGCGTCGCGTTTACACAAACGAGCAACACATCCCTTAGCGGTGTTGTCAAAGATCCCGGGGGCAGCGTCATTGCCCATGCCGCTGTTACTCTGACGAATACCGCGACTTCGACTGCCCGCTCGCAAAAGACGGGACCGGAGGGCCGCTATTCGTTCGATCTGCTCACCCCCGGAGATTACAAGCTCGAAGTGCAGGCTCCCGGCTTCAGGCGGCAAGTGCTGGAGAACATTCACGTCTTGATTGCGCAGGCGAACACCGCGGAAGTCACGATGCAGGTAGGCGCGGTGAGCGAGGAAGTGACTGTCAGCGCTGAATCCAACCAGGTGATGGTGGATACCCAAGACGCGAGTTTAGGCAACAATTTCATCTCGCAGCAGATTACGCAACTTCCATTGGAAGCCCGCAACGTGCTCTCGTTGCTCACGCTGCAGCCCGGCGTGACCAAGGACGGCTACGTCGCCGGGGGACGCGCGGACCAGTCGAATGTCACGCTGGATGGCGTAGATATCAACGAAGCTTACAGTAATGCAATTGGCCCCGCGCAGACTGATATTACGATCCCGAATGCCGAAAAAGGACCGGTGCTGCGCCTGAACTCAGAAGCCATTGAAGAATTCCGCGTCTCCACCGTCAACTCTGGGGCAGGCGGCGGACGGTCATCGGGTGCGCAGATCGCATTGGTCACAAAGTCGGGTTCCAATAGCTGGCATGGCGCGGCTTTCGAATCGAATCGGAATACGATCTTCACCGCCAATGACTGGTTTAACAACCACGCCGGCGTGGCTCGGCCCACATTAATTCGCAATACTTTTGGTGGTGCCGTCGGCGGTCCCATTATCAAGAACAAGGTTTTCTTTTTCTACAGCTACGAGGGGCGCACCGATGCAAGTGAAACGCCTGTTTTGGCCGCGAACCAGACGCCGGTTCCCTTGGCGAGCATGGGGCTGGGAGAACTGAAGTTCCATTTGTGCTCAGGCACTTCAGGCAATTACGACTGCAGTTCCCCCGGGAAACTGGTGACACTCGGTACCAAGGATTTCGCGGCCATTTTTCCCGACATTCAGGGCTTGAACCAGGCCGCTTTGCAGACGTTGGGGGGAGCGGCGGCAAAGTACGTCGCGAACGACAACACAATTGGCGACGGTATGAATACGGGAGGATTCCGCTTCAACGCCCGCACGCCGGTTCGTCTGCATTCCCACTCGGCCAGGATGGATTTCAATCTCACCAGTCATGAGACCCTGTTCGCTCGCGCCAACGTGATCTATGACAAATGGGGCGGAGTTCCGGCGTATCCGGATACGCCGGCTCCCGACGAATGGGATCACCCCTGGGGTTTTGCGATCGGTCATACCTGGACCATGCGCAACAATCTGGTCAACAAATTGACGTACGGCTACACCCGTCAATCGTTCACCAAGGGCGGCGACCTATTCCATAACGATATCGACTTTCGCTTCGTTTACATCCCCACGAATGAGCAGTTTGCATTGTCGCGCGTGACACCGGTAAATAACTGGGTCGATGACTTGAGCTGGGTCAAGGGCAACCACACGATTCAATTCGGTGCGAACGTAACAAAGACCAACAACATCCGCACCAGCTATTCGAGTGCCTATGACCAGGCAATCACGAATCCCTCGTATTACCTCACTAACTTGCTGCGCGGGCCCTTGAGCAATTACGTGGCGGATCCAGCACAGTACGGGATTCCAATGTTCGGCGGCGATGGATCGAGTGCCGAGAACGCCATGACGGCATTGATCGGCCGGTTCACGCAATACACCGCGGATTACACCTACGGCCACAATTTGCAGTTGACGCCTTCGGGAACGCCCACGATTCGCAACTTCGCCGGGCAGGACTACGAAGGCTACGTCCAGGACACCTGGAAGGCAAAACCGAATCTGACCATTGATCTCGGACTACGATATGGTCTAGCGCGTCCGATTTATGAAGTTGCGGGTTTCGAGACGAAGCCAGACGTTCCGCTGGGGAAGTACCTGCAGTTACGTGCGGAGAACGCGAAGCTCGGAATCGATTACACGAATCCGATTAACGTCAACCTGTCCGGACCGGCGAATCATGCCTCGCCCATGTACAACTGGGACAAAACCAACTTCCAACCGCGCATCGGCGTATCTTGGGCGCCGAACGTCGGTTCCAGCCTTTTGTCACGCGTGTTTGGCAGTGCCGGCCAATCCGTTCTTCGCGGCGGCTTCGCAATGAACGGCGACTATTTCGGCCAGGCACTGGCGACTTTCTTCGACGTGCGCAATACGCTAGGCTTCGGATCATCGTTTACGACCGGTCCGAATACCTACGATGTAGGATGTTCGCCGTATCAGGATACAGCCTCGGTATACTACGGATCTTCCGGAGCTTGTCCAGCAGCGTTGGACCCGACCAAAGGGATACACCCCGGTCCACTTTTCACCAGCACCGACCAAGCGATCCGCGGTGTACTGCCGGCTCCTCCGGTGGTGCAGTCCATCCAGTTTCCGCAACAGCAGCCAGCCGATAATTCGCTCAGAATCGAGTCTTCGCTGGATCAGGGTCTCACCACGCCCAAGAGCTACATATGGAGCGGTACCTTTGAACGCCAGCTACCCAGGAATACGATGATCCAGATCAGCTATCTGGGCCGCGCGGGGCGCCATTTGCTGGCGCAGCGCGACGTCATGCAGCCGATCGATTTGGTAGACCCAAAATCCAAAATGGACTGGTACACAGCTGGGACCATGTTGGCAAAACAGAGAGCTCAGGGCGTTGCCACCAGCAGCATCGCAACCATCCCGTATTTCGAGCACCTCTTCCCCGCAGTGGCGGGTCCCCTCGGATACAGCACATCGCTGACCTCGACGCAAGCCGTCTACCAGTTGATCAACGACGTCGGCGGCGACTATACGACGACACAGTCGATACATCGACGGCCTCTCGGTCGTGGGTCCCAATGCCTTCTACCAGCCCCAATACGGCGCCTTGAGCGCCTGGGGCAGTATTGGCAACTCGAACTATCATGCGCTCGCGGCTTCGTACAAGATCCGCACGAACACTCTGACCGCCGATTTCAATTACACCTGGTCCCACTCGCTCGACGATTCGTCGGGCCTGCAGACCGGTGTTGGGTACAGCGGAGAGTCATTCATTCTTAACCCTTTCCGCCAGCGTGATATGTATTCCAACTCCGACTTCGACTCGCGTCACCAGATCAATGCAAACACAGTGTGGCAACTTCCGTTGGGGCGGGGAAGGGCATTCCTGGGAAATGCAAGCAAGATAGGTAATGGTGTGGTTGGGGGATGGCAACTGACAGGCATTTTCCGCTTCAACACTGGCATGCCAGTCGGCTTCTACAACGGAACCACCGGCGTCTTTGATGACGCACGGTGGGCAACGAACTGGGAAGTTCAGAGCAATGCCGTCCGAACGGCCAACTTCAACACTTGCCCAACCAGAGACCCGAAGGGCACACCGAAGCTATTCGGCTGTAATACGGTGTTTGCCTTCCAGCACTTTCGCAACGCCTACCCAGGAGAGACCGGCGAACGCAACGTCTTCCGCGTTCCTGGATACATTGTTCTGGACCTGGGCATTGGAAAAACATTCCACCTCAGCGGCCTCTCGGCCAAAATTCCCGAGACTCAATTACTGCAAATCCGGTGGGAGGCGTTTAACGTAACCAACACGCAGAAAATGGGCGCATTCGATCCAAGTCGAAGCGGGTTTGGAATTCCTCTTGATCCAAACTTGAATCAACCGGCCAGCAACTTCTCCAACTTCACTAACATCCAGGGCGCCCCACGCGTCATGCAGGTTACCGCGCGTTACTCGTTTTAGCCGGGGCCGAAGGAATCACGGGGCGGAGAAATCCGCCCTCGTTTTGTGTATCGCGTTTGTATCGTGCGAATCGGGATACAAGGCGAACCGCGGAGTTCGCGCCAGCTCTATCCCAGCGGCGAGTCGCTCATGCGGAAGCGGGTGCGCACGTGTTCGGAGATCAGTTCGATTGCGGTGCGGTTCTTGACCGGGTCGGCCTGCGCCAGATATTTCATGGCTTCGACCAGCAGGCGTTGGCCGTCCACATAACGCGGATCGGAGCTACGCTCCCGGCGCTTGTTGCCCAGTTTCGGAGGGACAGTAATCGTAAAAACCTTGGCCATGAATGAACCCAACTGAAGGTGGGGCCAGTATAGCTCCCAAACTGCAATTCTCAGCACACCTTCTTGATCTTTAAATTCAACGACTTAACCTTTAGGTGAAAGGGTTTTCGTCTTACTTGTGGTCTTCAGTTTAAAAATGTCGTCCGGAATCTTCTTTTCCTGAATGGAAGTGTATTTCGTTAGCCGGTAATCTCCCTGCGGCGAGAAAAATTGCTGCTGCAGCGAAATCCCTTTGTTCAGATCGATCCAGAGAAGAATCTTGTTGTAATTGTTCCGCACCTTCTCGGATTTAGGAATGAGTTGCAACTGCGCGGTGGCGACGCCGTCTATCGTCTCGGGCCCCACGTAGGTGACGTCGAATGACTTCGCCAAATCGTGCCCGCTGCCGCCGAAGCCGAGCACCACATAACTTTCTAAATCGACACGATTCTTGCCCAGGTCGTAGGCGGTCACCTGCTCGATCTTCGGTTCATAGATCGAAATCTTGCCACCACTGTACAGTACGTACTTGCGTTCCGGCTTCTGCTGCTTCAGATCGGGTCCGGCCATTTTGACTTCGGCCATCATTTCGATGTCTTTGCCCACGCGGCGGAAATAAATAGTACCGGTCTGAATCTCATCGACTTCGTTGATAACTTTTTCGTAAGAATCCCACTCGAACTCAGCCTGCGTGGCATGGAAGTTGGCGGACGCCGTATCCATGGTTTTCAGAACAGATTCCAGCGTCGCGGAGTCGGCGGGTTTTTCCTGCGGCGAACTGAAGCCGAGCGCACTGCAAACGATGGCGGCAGGGACGATCAGCGAGAGAGTTTTCATTCACACTTTCGTACGAATTGCGTTTGAACTGCCGGATCTACTCACGCTGAGCTAAGACTTTGTAGCTCTGAACCTTGCCCTTGCCATCGAAGACAGGCTCGTAACTGACAATTGAGACTGCGCCCGAGATCGGCTCAATAATGTGCAGCAACTGATCGCGAACCGCCCGGTCGTCGCCCGGCGAAACCGCGCTGGCCGAAACCTGGTAGATCAGACGGCCCTCGGTATCGGCGGTTACGGTTACTTCAGTCGGATGCGGATTCCGGGCGATGGGTTTGTCATTGAAGTTGATCACGCGCGGCGAGAACAGGATAAAGACGATAATCAGCGTGACCATGATGTCGTAATGCAGCGTGCCTCGCTCGTACTGCCACAGAATGTATCCGCGAATTGTTCGCCAGATGGCGTTCATGGGCAGGGGCGCGCTGGGCGCTATGGTCGTGAGTTCTGCTCTTTGCAAGTTTACTCGCTCCTGGCGTCTGACTCCTATGTTTCAGCGGATTCCGGCCGTCCGGCCAAACTGCGGAAGTCGGGCGACCGGAATCCAGACGCCGTCGACCCTAGAATTTCTTCGGCGTAATTCTCTCCGCGCTGATGTACGGCCGCAACGCTTCGGGAATCATTACGCTGCCATCGGCCTGCTGGTAATTCTCGACAATCGCAACCCAGGTGCGCCCCACGGCCAAGCCGCTGCCGTTCAGTGTATGTACAAACTCGGTCTTGTTCTTGCCTTCGGGACGGTAGCGAATGTTTGCCCGCCTCGCCTGGTACGCCTCAAAATTCGAGCACGACGAAATTTCGCGAAACAGTTGCTGCCCCGGCAGCCAAACTTCGATGTCATACGTTTTGGCCGATGATGCGCCCATGTCCCCGGTGCACAACAACATCACCCGATAGTGCAGGCCAAGTTTTTGCAGAACTTCTTCCGCATCGTGCGTGAGCTTTTCATGCTCTTGGTAAGACTGCTCCGGCCGCGTGAATTTCACTAGTTCCACTTTCTGAAACTGGTGCTGCCGGATAATCCCGCGCACATCTTTTCCGTAAGATCCCGCCTCGCTGCGAAAGCATGGCGTATACGCGGTCAGCGAGACCGGTAGTCTCGCCTGGTCCAGCACTTCGTCGCGATACAGATTCGTGACCGGAACTTCGGCAGTGGGAATCAGCCATAGATCTTTGTCGCCATGCGGCACGCGAAAAAGATCGGCGGCGAACTTCGGCAACTGCCCGGTGCCGTACATCGAATCGGAATTCACGAGGTAGGGCGGCAGAACTTCGGTGTATCCGTGCTGGCGCGTATGCAAGTCGAGCATGAAGTTCATCAGCGCACGTTCAAGCTTCGCGCCCAAGTCCCAGTACACGGCGAAACGAGATCCCGTTAGTTTGGCGGCGCGTTCCAGATCGAGGATGCCGAGATCGGCTCCCAGATCCCAATGTGCCTTAGGAGTGAATTCGAACTTGGGCGGCGCGCCCCAGCGGCGAACTTCGACATTCTGCTCGGCGCTATGGCCGACAGGAACGCTCTCATTCGGGCAGGTTCGGAAGTCCCGCGAGAATGTCGCGCAGGCGAGTGTCGAGCTCCGCCGCCGTTTTTTCCAGCGATTGAATTTTCTCTCGCAGATCCTTGGTTTGCGCCATCGCGGCGCTGGCGTCTTGCCCGCTCTTTTTTAATTTTGCGATTTCTTCCGATGCTTTATTGCGCTGAGCCTTGCTGGTCTCGGCCTCGGTAATGGCCTGCCGGCGTTGTGTGTCGACTTCGCGAAAATCTTTCAGCACGGCAGAGGGATCCATGCCGCGCTGTCGCAGCTTCTCCTCCACCAGCGGCAAATTATCGCGAACGAAATTCAGGTCAAGCATGGGAATAACTAATGTATCGGAAAAGAGCCTGGGATTGCACGGCGCCAGCGATTTACGACGTTGGCGCTGCTTTCACGCTTGCAAGATACTTCGTCGTATACCTCATGACTCCGTACGACATTTCCTGGCAGCTGCGCTTTTTCGCAGGCGCGGCTCTTTCTGCGGCCCTAGCCAAGCGCAATCTCCTTATTCTTCCTCGCCGGTTCATTCGACCAAAATCAAAGCGGAACCCGAGTCGGCGTTCCTGTGGTTTGCAAGAATCTGCGGACTCCCTCCCATGAAGTCAATCCGCATGCTCAGAAATTGTCTCAAAATGATCTCGGTTCGATTTTGGGCCGTTTTTGCCCCAAATTCTCCCACTTTCGCTTGACTTGGAGTCAAATCCTTGTAATAACTATTCGGTCCATCCGGACGGGTTTGGGGGTGTGTCAGTTTGGCAGAAGTTCGACTTCAAGAGGGTGAGTCCCTCGAGAACGCTCTGCGCCGCTTCAAGCGCAAGGTGCAACAGGAAGACATTATCAAGGAGGTCAAGCGCCACTCCTTTTACCTGAAGCCAGGCGAGAAGAAACGCGTAAAGGCGGCTCTCGCGCGCAAGCGGGCTCGCAAGAAAACACGTAAAGAACAGGATTAACGCATGAAAGGGCCGCTCCTTCCCGGGGCGGCTCTGCTCGATCTGCCCCCCAGCATCTCGAGCTGCAGCAGGGAGTTCATACTCATCATTCTTCCGGCATAAAAGCGATATAGTTTGTGCCCACGCCCCTCCTGGTGCGTGGTGGGCCGAGTCCAAGGGGTATTACAAGAGGGGGAGTTGCAGGACCTGTTTATTCGGTGTACCACCGCAGTTCTTTCCCCGCGGGTGGGCGCGCGGAAACGGGCTGAAGGGAGCCATCCTCAATGGAATTTCAGGACAAGGTGCTGAAATGTATCGACTGTGGGAGTGATTTCATTTTCACTGCCGGGGAACAGCTTTTCTTTCACGATAAGCAGTTCAAGAACGAACCCAAGCGTTGCAAAGCTTGCAAGACCAAGCGGGTCTCGGTTTTGGGTGCGCCCCCCGCACCCGGACAAGCTTATCGCTATACCAAGGTTGAGACTCAGGCCACCTGCTCGGGATGCGGAAAACAAACCACCGTTCCTTTCCGTCCCACGCAAGGCCGCCCTGTCTTTTGCCGTGAATGTTTCCAGTCGCGAAGAACGGCCGCTACTGCCTGATTCGCCCTACCGCGTGAAGTAAGCGCGAATCGCGCCGAAGTGTGCCCGCCTGCAGAGGTTGTTGAGCGGGCGCCCTCGCCCGCTGCCTTTGACGTTGTTTTTCTGAAGTGTGGAGCGGACACACCTGTCCGCTGCTTTTGACTTCGCTCATCGTTTTGCCCCACCAGGTTCGCTGCTCGCGGTCCTTGCGAAGTGGGCAATCGGCAGCACCTGCGCCGGGTGCGCTACCATAATCCTGTGCCCGGATACCACATCGAAAACTTCGGCTGCCGCGCGACTCAAGCCGACGGTGCGGCGCTCGAACAGCAATTCGAGGAGCAGGGAATGGCTCGCGCCTCCACTGCGTTGAAAGCCTCGGTGGTAGTAATGAATACTTGCACCGTCACGGCCGGAGCCGATCAGGATGCGCGCGCCGCCATTCGCCGCGTGCGCCGCCAAAATCCAGAAGCACAAATCGTCGTCACCGGCTGTTACGCTCAACGTGCGCCCGAGGAGATCGCAGCGCTGCCGGGCGTGAGTCTGGTGATCGGCAACTCTCACAAGCACGTACTTGCGGAAATCTGGAGAACTAGATCGAAGTCAGTCCCCGGACCTCAGACGCCAGACCACACATTTATTCCGCTCGCGTCACTCCTGCCGCAGTCTGGAAACCGAGAGGCAGAAACCCCGATTTTCGTCTCCGACATTTTTGCACATACGGAATTGTTAGCCGCGCCTGTCTTCGACGCCGCCAACGAACGCACTCGGCCCAATCTCAAGGTACAGGATGGCTGCGACAACCGCTGCTCGTTCTGCGTGATCCCTTCTGTGCGCGGCCAAAGCCGCTCGCTCCCCATCGATCGAATTGTGACCGAGGTGAATGGTCTGGTCGCCTCCGGCTATCGCGAAGTAGTGATCAGCGGAATCAATCTGGGAAGATGGGGACGAGATCTGAACGGCCTCGGGTTTGCGCAATCCAGTTCCCAGACTCCGGCCACGGATGCAGAACGCGCCCTCCGCAAGCCGGAGGCAGGGAGCAGCAATCCTACTTTCGAGATCCTTATCCGTGCCATCCTCTCCGGCACCACGCTGGAAAAACTCCGCATCTCTTCCGTCGAGCCGATGGACTGGACCGACGAACTGATTTTGTTAATCGCTTCGGAGCCGCGCATTGCAAAGCATGCGCATGTCCCCATGCAATCCGGCAGCGACGCGGTCTTGCGGCGCATGCATCGCAAGTATCGCCCGTGGCACTATCGCGACAAGATCGAAAAGATCCGTGCCGCAATGCCTACCGCGGCAATCGGCGCTGATGTCATGGTTGGATTTCCGGGCGAGACCGACGCCGAATTCGAAGCTACGCGCCGCATGATCGAAGATCTGCCCTTTACTTACCTGCATGTCTTCACTTATTCCGCGCGACCGGGCACTCCCGCCGCCGCGATGCCAAATCAAGTGCCGGTCCACGTAGCCCGCGAACGAAACCGCGTTCTACGCGAGTTAGCTGCTGCAAAGAAACTCGCGTTCATGCGCGCCTTCATCGGCCGCGACCTCGACGCGATCACCCTCAACGTCACCGGCAACGACTGCGACGGCGAATTCACCGAAGCCCTCACCGACAATTATTTGAAACTGCGTCTGCGTGGACCTCACACGCCCAACCACTGGCTGCGCGCTCGAATTGAGGATGTGACGGGTGGCGTCCTCACAGGGTCTCTTTTCCCAGCCCAGCCCTAATTCTGAAGGCTACGGAATCTCTTATAATTGGGCGCGCCCATGACCCTGGCCCCTGGAACTCGTCTCAGTGAGTATGAGATCCTCTCGCCGCTCGGAGCAGGAAGCATGGGCGAAGTGTATCGCGCGCGCGACACAAGACTCGATCGCGAAGTCGCTATAAAAATTCTTCCGGAGTTGGTTTCCTCAGATCCACAGCGGTTGCATCGCTTCGAGACCGAAGCGAAAGCCGCGGCCGCGCTGAATCATCCCAATATTCTTGCGGTCTACCAGATGGGAACTTATGCGGGCGTGCCTTACCTGGTGTCGGAACTTCTGGAAGGCAAAACTCTAGGGGAGGCAGTGCGGCCCGGTCCGTTGCCGCTCGAAAAGGTTATCGATTATGGAATCCAGCTTGCCCGGGGTCTGGCGGCTGCTCATCTGAAGGGAATTGTCCACCGCGATCTCAAGCCCGACAACGTATTTATCACCAAAGAGGGTCGCATCAAGATCCTCGATTTCGGTCTGGCCAAGTTGACCCAACCCAAAGAGTCGATCACGACACTGGCGCCCACCGTAACCATGCAAGGCGTGGCCATGGGAACCGTCGGCTACATGTCTCCCGAGCAAGTGCGTGGATTGACCACCGACTATCGCACCGACATTTTTGCGTTCGGTGCGATTCTTTACGAGATGTTGATGGGAAAGCGGACTTTTGAGCGGTCCACTTCGGCCGACACAATGAGTGCGATTCTGAACGAGCAACCGGAACCCATCTCCGGGCTCGCGCCGGGAACGCCAGTGGCCTTGCAGCGAGTCGTGCTGCGCTGCCTGGAGAAAGATGCGGATCGACGGTTTCAGTCGGCGTCAGATTTGGCTTTTGCGCTGGAAGAGCTTTCAGGTTCGTCACCTGTCACTCTGGCGAGGAAAACAGCAACTCGCAGAACGAACCTTCCTGCGGTAGCGGTCCTAGTTTTTGTAGCTATCGCTGCGGTACTCGGTTATTTTTGGATGCAGCCTGCGCCCGTGCCTCACATTTCGCACTACGTGCAACTCACCCACGATGGTCAACCGAAATCTCTCATCGGCACCGATGGCTCACGACTCTACTTAGATTTGGGCGCGGGAAACGCTGGAAGCTTCGCAGCTCACAGCATCGCCGAGTTGTCGTCTGCAGGCGGCGAGCCGAGAAAACTGTCGATCATGCCTTCGCCGAACATGATCCCGGTGCACTTGTCGCCGGATGGATCGGAAATTCTTGCAGTCGATGGACTAGGAGCGCCGCCCCGTGGACCACTCTGGAGTTTGCCCGTATTGGGTGGATCTCCTCGCCGACTCGGCGATATCGAAGCGGAAACGGCCGCATGGTCCCCTGATGGCACGTTGCTGGCTTACAGCAACATCAGCGATCTTTTCACTGCGAAAGCTGACGGCACCGAGCCGCGCAAACTTCTAAGCATGAAAGGCGATATTAAAAATATCGCATGGTCGCCGGATGGTCGCCATCTTCGCTTCGATACCACCGAGAGCGTCGGTACCCTGGGCCAGCAACTGGCGTGGGAGAGTTCGGCGAATGGAACCGATTCGCATCGTCTAATGGCCGGCTTGCACGATCCTCCTGATGAGTGCTGCGGCAAGTGGACGGCTGACGGAAAATATTTCGTTTTCCAGTCGAACCGCCAGATTTGGGTTCTTGCCACAAGCGGACAGGCTGGTTTCATCCCTCACCAAAGCCGATCGCCTTGACTTCAAGTCCCTTGGCTTTGTCTTCTCCGCTTCCCAGCCGAGACGGCAAGAAAATTTTTGTCACAGGACAAAACTTTCGGGGCGAGTCGATGCGCTACGACAAGAAGTCTGGCGGGTTCTCGCCATTTCTCGGTGGAATCTCTGCGGAATATATTTCCTTTTCGAAAGACGGCCAATGGGTCGCCTACGTTTCCTATCCTGAGGGCACGCTATGGCGAAGCAAAGCGGACGGCACCCAGCGCCAGCAACTTACCTACCCGCCCGGCTATGCCGTGCTGCCACGCTGGTCGCCCGACGGGAAGAAAATTGTTTTCTTCGAATTCGCTGCCAGTTCGGACAAGCCTGCCAGGATCTACGAAATCCCCGCCGGCGGCGGCAGCCCTCGTCCGCTCTTGCCAGAAGATCGTCAACAGCAGCTCGATCCGAATTTCTCTCCTGACGGAAGCAAAATCGTTTTCGGCGGCGAATCGAACGATCCTTCGTCCGCCATCCGGGTGCTCGATCTCGCCACCCGCCAAGTCTCGACCCTTCCGCAATCGCAAGGAAATTTTTCGCCGCGTTGGTCCCCCGACGGCCGCTACATTTCCGCGTTCTCGGCCGATTCGACCAAGCTTCTGCTATTTGACGTCACGGCGCAGAAATGGAGCGAACTCGCAAGTGGATCGTTGGGCTGGCTGAACTGGTCCCATGACGGACAGTACGTATATGTTTTGGACACACGGTCGAAAAATGCGGTGGTGAGGATCCGTATCGCGGAGCCGTAAAATCGAAACCGTAGCGGAACTGAAAGCCTTTGCCAGCACCGGCCGGTACGGCGGGGCGCTCGCGCTCACTCCAGACGATTCCCCCTTGCTTCTTCGCGAAACGGGTACGCAGGATATTTACTCCGTCGACTGGGAAGCGCCTTAAACTGCCCTCCCATTCCATCAGTTTTGTTTGGAAGACTCCTCGAGGCGCTGCTCTTTGTGATCTAAAAGATCGTTGAGTTCCTGCACTAATTTCACGAACTTCTCGTGGTCTTGTTCCTTCGCGATCCGCTCACACAGCACGTGCATGCGCTCTCGTTCGTCAGGAGTCATGGGGCCTCAGGGACGGGAGATGTCTGGCGAGAGAATTATTCGTCTTGGGGGGAGACAAAATCAACGGGGAAATCCCGCATTGTCTGTCGGGGAAAATACCAAATCGCTTACAAAGTCTTGAAAGGCAAGCCTAAGAATGGGGTTAACTTTTCATAGACAAAAGGCCGGTCACGGCAGTAGACCGCGACGTTCCGCAAAAATTTTACCGACCAGAAACCGATCTGCGGCAGTGCTGCGCAGTCGCTCCAGTTTTTCGTGGATGGCTTGCAGCAGCTGCGGCAAAACTAAATTCAGTTCTTCGTTGGAGGCGCGGACGATCTGATCGCTAAGTTCTTTTATTCGGTCATCCAAACGTCGAGAAGGCATGGGAGGGAAGCACACATGCCTCCGAAGTAAATATGGCATATTTCTTTGAAATGTACCATACCGTACATACTGTAGGCTGGCACTTTTCTGGAACAATTCCGCTAACTTGCAAACCTTTCCGCGGCGCGAGCCTTTGCTTTCGCCGCCTCCTCTTCGCGGTTCTTGGGTGTCGCGGTCGTTTCCAGGGAGTGTAAGAGTCGACTCGAAATGGCCGCCACCTCCTCCACTGCCGCAAGAAAAGCTTCCTCATTGGCCTTGGAAGGCTTATTGAAGCCGGTGATTTTTCGAATAAACTGCAGCGATGCGGCGCGAACTTCTTCGTCCGTTACCGGCGGGTCGAAATTGAAAAGAGTCTTGATATTTCTGCACATAAACATGATTCCTTGTGGAGGCGCAGCCACTTACGCTTCTGACGCCTGAATGGTAGATCGGCCGTGTCGCTCTTCGACTATTGTGCCGCAATTGCCCACGGTCGCGAAATAAGTTTTCGCGGCGTCGACATCTTTAGCCCGATCCGGCGTCCCGCATCTCCAAGTCCTCATGCTATAATTCTTTATTCTCAGTCGCTTAGGCTATGGAGGACTGTTATCGATAAACGTTTTATCCGAACCAATGATCGCATTCGGGCGCGCGAAATCCGCGTGATTGATGACGAAGGGCAGCAGCTCGGTATCATGCCGCCTTACGAAGCCATCAAGAAGGCCCGCGAAAAGAATCTGGATCTGGTTGAGATTTCGCCCACCGCGCAGCCTCCCGTGTGCCGCATCATGGACTATGGGAAGTATCTCTACCAACAGGAAAAGAAAGAGCGCGAAGCCAAGAAGCACCAGAAGACGATCACCGTAAAAGAGGTCAAGTTCCGCATCAATGTGGACGACCACGATTACGAGACGAAAAAGAATCACGTATTGCGCTTCCTGGACGAAGGCGACAAAGTCAAGGCGACGATTTTCTTTCGCGGACGCGAGATGACTCGCACCGGGTTGGGCCGCCAGATTCTGGAGCGCCTGATAAAAGACGTGGAACCGCACAGCATCGTGGAGTTTCGTCCCCGCCAGGAAGGAAACACTCTGCACGCGATTCTTGCGCCGAAAAAGACGGAGAAGGAACGCGAAAAAGAGAAGCAGCGGGAAGAGAAGCACAAAGCTGCGGCGCAAAGTGCGCCTGGGCCTCCGCCGGCGCAGGTAGCCAAGCCCGCGTCGTAGGAACGAAACGCATTCGCAAGCTGCATAACAAGTCTCGCCTGAGCGGTCATCTGACATCCTGCGAGAAAGACTGAAAAAACTAACGGCTGAGAGCTGACGGCTGTTTTTGAGGACTTATGCCGAAATTGAAAACGCACAAAGGCGCCGCCAAGCGCTTCAAACTAACCGGGACGGGGAAGGTGAAGCGGGGGCGGTCGCACCTGCGTCACATCCTGACCTCGAAGAGCAAGAAACGCAAACGCAATTTGGGATCGCCCGCGCTCGTCAGCGATGGCGACAAGCGAAAAGTTAAGCGCATGATCCCGTACCAGTGAGATGAATTGAGCGATTTCGCGATTGCGTCATTGCGCGATTGAAACCGGTTACTCCGGGGACTCAATCGAACAATCACCCGATCGCTCAATCGCACAATTTATCAGGCGCGTGAAGAGGTCAGAGATCGCCGATACGGCGAACGTCCTTACCTCCAGCCGCCGTCAGTTGAAATAAAAAAGGAGAATACCGATGCCTCGTGTAAAACGCGGAACCAAACGCCGCGCCAAGCGCAAGAAAATATTAGACCGCGCCAGCGGCTACTTCCTCACAAAATCAAAGCTCTACCGCTCGGCGAAAGAAGCAGTCGAGCGCGGGCTGAAGTTTGCCTACTCCGGGCGCAAGCAGCGCAAGCGCCAGTACCGTTCGCTGTGGATTGTCCGCATCGGCGCGGCCGCCAAGCTGAACGGCATGAGCTACAACCAGTTCATCCACGGATTGAAAGTCGCGGGAATCGAACTGGACCGCAAGATTCTGGCGGACCTGGCGGTGAAAGATCCGGCAGGTTTTGCAAATCTGGCGACGCAGTCCAAGGGCGCGATTGAAGGGGCAGCCTAGGCGCTCACTTTCGGCTTCGGCTTTAAGCCTCGGCAATTAAACATTCGAGTGGTATCTCAGTTGCCGTCATTCTATTGTCATTCCGAGCCGCTCGCAGCCGCGCAAAGCGGCGAGAGCGCGAGGAATCTGGGTTTCTGACGACGCAGGCAAGAACCAAGGTCCCTCGCGTTGCTCGGGATGACAAGTCTTTTTAGCCTGAGTGGGTGTTTCCAGTCGTTAGATCATCGTGGCCTACACCGTTCGCAAACTTACGGACTATTCGCCTGCGGCGCTGGATGCTGCGGCTCGCGAACTGCTTGACGCTTTCGAATCAGAACGCACCTCTGGTTCTGGTCCTGACTATCCGAAGATTTTTCGCGATAGATGGTTTTCACGCAAGAACGGACTGCTTGCCCAGGTCAATGAACTCTGGCTGAAATCAGCACCCAAGGAGCGAAAAGCAGAGGTCGGACGGCATGTAAACGAGATTAAAGCTCGAGTAGAAATCCAACTCGCACAAGGTATCTCCGTTGGGCGAGCTAGAACGCTTGACCACGCAACCCTCCCAGCGCAGGTTGATATTTCGCTCCCAGGCGTCCGTCGCCCCATCGGCGCCGAGCATCCCGTGATGCGAACGTGGCGCGAGATTGTCGCGGTCTTTCAGAAGCTCGGCTATTCCGTCGCCGAGGGCCCAGTAGTCGAGACGGACTATTACAATTTCGAGGCCCTGAATTTTCCGCCAAACCATCCGGCGCGCGACACGCAGGACACGCTGTTCATCGCGGGGCAACAGGAGAAGCCGCAACGCGAGCGGCTTTTGCTGCGTACACATACTTCTCCCGTGCAGATTCGCACCATGGAAAAAATGCGCCCGCCCCTCCGCATTATCATTCCGGGCACTGTGCATCGCAATGATCCGCCCGATGCCAGCCATTCGCCCATGTTTCATCAGATCGAAGGGCTCGCGGTCGACACCAATATCACATTCGGAGATTTGAAGGGCACGCTCGATCACGCCATGAAGTCGCTGTTCGGGTCGTCGGTCAAAACGCATTTCCGTCCGTCGTTTTTTCCTTTCACCGAACCCAGCGCGGAGTTGTATGTCACCTGCTTCATCTGCGGCGGAAGCGGAAAGCGCGGCGCGGACCCATGCCGTCCCTGCAAGCAAACGGGATGGATTGAAGTTCTCGGCTGCGGCATGGTGGATCCGAATGTCTTCGAGTTCGTGAAAGATAATGGCTACGACCCGAAGAAAGTTTCGGGCTTCGCCTTCGGCATGGGCGTGGACCGCCTCGCGCTGCTGAAATATGGCGTGGACGATATTCAGTTGTTCTTTCAGGGCGACGTAAGATTTTTGCAGCAGTTCGCGTAATAGCAGCCGTTGGCCGTCCGTCGTTGGTCGTTGGCCCTCGGCCTTCGGAAGCGTTTTATATACGCTTCTGATTTGCGTCATCCTGAGCGGAGCCGCTTTTCAGGCGAAGCGAAGGATCTCGCGTACAGTGTCGGTAACTGCGAGATGACTCTAACGGAACTCGAGAATAGTGACAGGCGCCACGCATATCGCGGCCTGCGGCAGACTTCTCATCCGGATGAACCGATCGATTTCTTATGAGGCTATCCGCAAATTGGATTCGCGATTTTGTTGATCTCGCTGTCGACGACCGGCGGCTCGCTGAGGATTTGACCAATGTTGGAATTTCGGTCGAGGGAATCAGCGGGACGGGCGCCGACACCGTCTTCGAGATGGAGATCGGGACAAATCGTCCCGACGCGATGAATCATTACGGCGTGGCACGAGAGGCGGCGGCGATTTACGATTCGCCACTGAAGCCGCTGTCAGCTGTGAGCTCTCAGCTTTCAGCTAAGACCTCTCACGACAAACCTTTCCCAATTACCGTCGAGGAGCCGAGCCTCTGCCCGCGATTCTCTGCGCGCGTAATTCGCGGCACGCGTATCAAGCCTTCGCCGGAAAAAATTGCGCATCGGCTCCAACTACTCGACCAGCGCCCGATTTCAAATGCCGTCGACGCCACCAACTACGTTCTCTGGGAAATGGGGAAGCCAACGCACGTCTTCGACATGGACCTGCTCGAAGGCGGGAAGATTATCGTGCGCAAGGCCCGCAATGGCGAGACGCTGAAAACTCTCGACGGCGTCGAGCGCAAGCTCACTTCGGAAGACCTCGTCGTCTGCGACGCGAAAAAGCCGATAGGGCTCGCGGGAGTGATGGGCGGCTACGACACCATGATTACCGAGAAAACGCGGAACATCGTGATCGAGTCGGCGTGGTGGGATCCCGGGATCGTCCGCAAAATGTCGCGCCGGCATGGCCTGCATACCGACGCCTCCCACCGCTTTGAACGCGGAGCGGATTTTGAATCGACCGTCCTGTCCTGCGATCTCGTCGCGCAGATGATTCTGCAATCCGGCGGCGGGGAACTGATTGGCGACGTCGTCGATGTGGTCTCGGCGCGCATGGACCAGGCGCCGATCATTCTGCGGGTCGCCGAGGTGCAGCGTATTTTGGGCGGAAATCTCAATCATGGCGAAATTTTCCGCTTGTTGAAGCGGTTGGGCTTTGCGCTCATTCCCGAAGGACAGGGCGACGCGCGAGTTCCGCGTTCACATTCCCAGCTGGCGGCTGGATGTCGAGCGCGAGATCGACGTCATCGAAGAGGTCGCCCGGCTGCACGGCTACGACAAGTTTGAAAACACGCTTCCCGCATATAGCGGCGCAGTAGTTGAACTGCCGCACGCGGAGATGGATGCGACGCTGCGCCAGCGCTCGCTCGCGCTGGGATACAACGAGGCTTTATCGCTGTCATTTATTTCGCACGCCGATGCGGAAAGATTTTCCTCTTCATCGAACGAAATGAAGGTGTTGGAACTGGAGAATCCTCTGAGCGAAGAAGCCTCGGTCATGCGCACGTCGCTGGCGCCGGGCATGCTCGATATGCTGGCGTGGAATTTGAATCGCGATGTGCCCGAAGCGCGGTTGTTCGAAATGGGCAGCGTCTATGGCCTGTCGAGCCAGGGGCGTGTAGAGCCGAAGCGAGCTTGCCTGGGCGCGACTGCAGCGTCAATCCGTGCATCTTTGCCGGTGGGTGGTGCGCTCGATGTGAGCAAGGATGAGCATGCGACGGCCGCCGAAACATTCTGCGGGTTCAAAGGCGACGTGGAGAATTTACTGGCTACGTTTGCCGGTGAGGCCAGTTACGACCGTGAGACAGCGGAATACTTTCATCCTGGACGCTCGGCGCGGGCGCGGCTGAATGGCGCGGTGGTGGCCCAGTTTGGCCAGATTCATCCCGACGTGGCAGCCTCGCGCAAATTACGGCAGGATGTGTTTTTAGCCGAGTTCGATTTGCAGGCGCTATATGAACTCGGGCCGCGGCGAGTCCGGTTTCGTGCGTTGGGAAAATATCCTGCGGTGGAGCGGGATTTTTCCTTCGTCTTCAGCGACCAGCATTTCGTTCGAACAGATGGAGAAGCCCGTCGTGAATTAGCTGGACATTCGCGAGATTGCGCGACTTCCGCCCGGTGGAGATTTTCCGCGGCGGGTCCATTGGTGCGGGAAAGTATTCGGTATTGCTGCGAGTGCGGTTTCAGTCGGCCGACCGAACGCTGCGCGAGGACGAAGTGGCGCAGTGGTCGGCGAAGATCGTGGTGGCTCTAACCAAACTGGGCGGAGTGCAGAGAGTCTAACTCCGCCTCTTCGCCATACGCCACCGGGCCATACGCCACCGGCACTATTCGATCCGTGTGCCCTCAGGCGGGTGCCCCTCCTTGTTGCGCTTTGTGCGACAGGGGGATGTTGAAAGTGCATCGGCCCCAATCACCTCATTTGTCTCTTTCTTTCTAAGCACCTTCTCACTTACTCGAATCACAATGCTCATGCGATCACGTTTCTAGTTACTGTGCCGATAGGGTTACAGGTGAGCAATCTTTCAGAGGGACAAAGCGCGGCCGAAGGAAAGCTGGAGCCGAAGGCGATGCGGTACGTGGCGCGTCAACCGATCGTCGACCGGGAGGAGCGCGTCTTCGGCTACGAACTTCTGTTTCGCAATGGCCTGGAAAACGCCTTCAGCGGGAGCCTTGATGAAGCTTCGCGAGCCACGGTCGACCGTTCTCTGCTGATGGGACTCGATGTGTTGTGCGATGGGCACCGCGCCTTCGTCAATTGCACGCGCGACACCTTGATCAAGGGTTTCGTCACTTTGCTGCCCTCGACCACGACTGTGGTGGAGGTTCTGGAAAATGTCCCTGCAGATCCCGACGTGGTCGCGGCCTGCAGGAGTCTGAAAGAAGCGGGATACATGATCGCTCTGGACGACTACGTGGCCAACGATTCACGCCAGGCGCTGGCGGAAATTGCCGACATCATCAAAGTGGAAATGAAACTAACGACCGAGCAGCAGCGCTCGGAGTTAATGAAACAGTTCGGTCCGTGGCGCTGCCGCATGCTGGCGGAGAAAATCGAAACGCACGGCGAGTTTGTCGCCGCTCGGGATCAGGGCTTCGTTTATTTTCAGGGATATTTTTTCCGCCGGCCGGAAATGATTGAAACCCGCGACATACCCGCCAACCAGATGAATTATCTGCGCATGTTGCAAGAGGTCTCGCGACCGGACTTAAACATTGCCGAACTTGAGAAACTGGTCAAGGTCGAGGCCTCGGTATGCTTCCGGCTCCTCCGTTATTTGAATTCCGCGGTCTTCGGCTTTAAGAGCGAAATCCATTCCGTCCGGCATGCCCTGTCAATCCTGGGCGAGCGCGGTGTCAGGCGGTGGGTGCGATTAGTGGCCGCGGTTGGCGCAGGGCAGGGAAAAACCAGCGACCTGGTACTTTCGTCGCTGGTGCGAGGACGATTCGGGGAGTTGCTGGCCCCGCGCGTGCCACATGGAGAATCCGATTTATTTCTGCTCGGCCTCTTGTCGCTCATCGATGCCATGCTGGAAATGCCAATGGCCAGCATACTCGACAAAATTCCCTTGGACCATGCCACCAAGGCCGTCTTGCTCGGTCAGCCCAGCGACTTGCGCCCTGTTTTCCAGTTAATGCTTGCTCACGAAAGCGGGGACTGGGACGCTTCTGCGGAGTTAACCGCTAAGCTACATCTGGATGCCGATCAGGTTGCGGAAGACTACTGGAAGGCCGAACAGTGGGCCCATGAGATTTCTAATCCGCAATCCGCGTAGCTGGCCGTGGCCGCCCTGGCACCAACTTTCCCCAGACAGTCATGTCCTCCTGTGCAAAATGTGGATCGGTGGGCCTTGCGCGGTTGCACAAGGACGAGTACCATAAGGTTGTTCTCATTTAGGCCTCGTTCCCGCGTGGGCCTTCCGCGCCAGCCGATCCGAGGCGGCGCCTTAACGGATCCGATAAACGAAATCGATAGAAATTCAAAGATAAAGTTTTCATTGCGTAAGCAGTTCGTTTCAGGAGTTGGGGTTCATTCCACAGTGAGTCCAGTCGCAACCCGTATCTGCGTGTGTTCGAATCGGTAAGATGGCAGAGATCCGCCCCAGAGCGGCGAAGCGGGTGACTGTCGGGGCCTTTGAGATCTGTAAAATCTGCAATGTTTTTCAAAACAGCTTGAGAGGACTATGAACGCAGGACCAGGAAGACCCTCCGGCGGTGGAGGGGGAAGACGAAGACGGCGCGGACGCCGTCCCCACAATCAACGCGGCCAGAAACCCGGACCGGGCTTGAGCCGAGAAAATAAAGACGGCATCTACACCGCCCCCATGGATCACAGCTATCGGGCGGCTTTGGCCGGCGGCAACAACAACGGACACAAGAGCGGCGGACGGCAGAGACCGGGTTTTGCCACCCAGTATGCGCAGCCTGAGCCTGAACCTCTGCCCATGAATGGCGACACCAATTCCCGCATCTTTGCTTTTATCGAGGATCTTTTCTTCATGGCGAAGATTCAGGAAACGGCGCGCAAACTCAACGTGAAAGTTGAATTCGTGAAAACCGACAAGGATCTGATGGAGAAGATGCAACTGAACGGAGAAGAGAAGCCGTCGCTCATCATCTTCGATCTGAACCTGGCCAGCGTAAAACCGTTGACCCTGATTCCGAAGCTCAAGAGCAAGCTGAAAAAGGGCACGTCGATCATCGGATTCCTGTCGCATGTGCAGGGAGACCTGAAGCAAAAGGCGCACGAAGTGGGTTGTGACATGGTGCTGCCGCGGTCGGCATTTTCGCAGAATTTGCCGCAGTTGCTGCGGCGGCATGGCGCGCCGGAAGATGTAGAGCCGACTGTGCAGTAACGCAACTTTCCGTCGCCACTGTTACAGCTTCTGGTTCTCGCCGGCATCCCCCGCCGTCCCCGAAGAAAAATAGCGACGAGGCCGATCCGGGTGTCTATCGAGGATTGAGGTATCAGGCCCGATCTATCCCGGAGGCCACGTCAGCGGCCGTCCCCCCAGTAGGTGCACGTGCAGGTGGAACACAGACTGCCCTGCGCCGGGGCCGACGTTCAGGATGGTGCGGTATCCCTTTTCAATGTTGCGCTGGCGCGCGATTTCGGCGGCGGCCAGATGGCAGCGGCCTATCACTTCCGCGTCGCCTGCCTGAGCTTCTTTCAATCCGGCAAAATGTTTTTTGGGAACGATGAGCACGTGCGTCGGCGCTTGCGGCTTGATGTCTTCGAAAGCGTAGACATGCTCATCCTCATAAACCTTCTTCGTCGGGATCTCGCCGCGGATCATGCGGCAGAACAGGCAATTGGCGGTAGTGTTTGTCATGGCTTGCTCAGTTTCTACCGAGCTGCGAGTCGGGTCAAGAGCCGCTGCGCGTATCTCGATGAAACTTAAAAGCACGCGGGCGAGGTCGCACCGCGCCACACGGGCTTAATCTAACCGCACCAGGAACACCGCGCCTTCGGGCGTTTGAGTTTCGGCGGCGAGTTTTTGGGCGCGGCTGTGATCGTCATCCTGCACGCGAACGCGAATCCACCAGTCTCCCGCCGGACTCGCAAAGCACAACACATTGGCCGTGTGATAGCGGCGCTTCAGGTGATCGGCAAGTTTGGTTGCAGCGGGTTCGTGAGGAAATCCTCCAATCTGCACCGCCCATTTTCCCGCTGCGCCTGCGGATGCGGACGACTCCATCAATTCCACCTTCACGCGCGCGACACCCGGCTTGTAAACGTCGAGTTTTTGCGCAGCGGCGAGCGACAGATCGACGATGCGCCCAGCAATGAAAGGACCGCGGTCGGTGATGCGCACCAGCGCAACCTGCCCCGTCTTTAGATTCGTCACCCGCACGATCGAGCCCAACGGATACGTGCGGTGCGCGGCCGTCATGGCATGCATGTTGTAGATTTCGCCATTCGATCCGCGGCGATTGTGGTAAGGCGGCCCATACCAACTGGCCAGCCCGGTTTCCGTGGCGATGGGCCTGGCGTCGGGCGGGAGCACGGGTTCAGCCAGGTCTGGGGCAACCTCGGGCTTGTTTTTCGCGCTTTCTTTCGCACCTTCTTTCGAACTCGGGACATTTGTCGCCGGACTCGCCTCAGTACCTTCAGCACTGACTGGAGGAGGCGGTGGTGGAACGTTCACCTGCGCCTGCTTGGGATGGCCGCAGCCGCTGAGAAAAAGGATTGCGATAAGAACAAAAACAAGCATAGCGATGCCGACAAAAGTGAAGCGATCACGCAAAGCACGTCTGCTGTACCGCGTCACTTCGGCGGATGCTGTTGCTGCTGCTCCATGTAGTCGGCGAAGTCCGTAAGCTTCTTCGAGGCCACGCGCAACGCTTTGGTGGAGTGCGTCCGCACCGCGGGAACAACCTCGTCGTTGAGATACTTGATGAATTCCGGAATCTCTTTTTCCAGGCGTTCAGCCGCGTTGCCGATCGTCTGGCTCACTCGCGCCGACGCGTCTTCCACCTTGCGATTGAAGTCCTTCATGCTGCTCCTCGCTACGACAGGGCGTGAACCGATCTCACGCGGCGGTACGGATGTTAGGCTCGACTATTATTTCGTCGAGTATAGCTTGGGGTCAATGGAGAAAACAGTTTTTCGTTGTTCGTTCACAGCTCGCGTCGCACGGCTCGCGATTATTCTCCTGAGGTAAAATGCGAGTTCAAGAATGACTTCGTACGCAGCGCAATCTCAATCCGAGATGCGAAAGCAACTGTTTCGCACGATTCTGCTGTGCTGGTATGACGCGAACGCGCGCCCTCTGCCATGGCGCGAAACCCGCGATCCCTACCGGATTTGGCTTTCCGAGATCATGCTGCAGCAGACGCGCGTGGCGGCCGTGATCGCGCATTATCGCGAATTCTTGCGGCGCTTCCCGACCGTTGAAAAGCTGGCGTCGGCGCGTGAAGCTTCCGTGCTCGCGGCGTGGAGCGGCTTGGGATATTACCGGCGCGCGCGCATGATGCATGCAGCCGCCAAGTTCCTGGCGCGCGAGCGCAGCGGCAACTTTCCCTCCACAGCAGAGCAACTGCGCGACTTGCCCGGCATAGGACGCTATACGGCGGCGGCCATCTCTAGCATCGCATTCGGTGAGGCCGTCGCGGTAGTCGATGGCAACGTCGAACGCGTGTTGCAGCGTTTTTCGGGACGGACTCTCGGCCGGGAAGATTTTTGGATCGAAGCGGAGTCACTTACTCGATCGCGCAGCGTCCCGGAGACTTCAATCAGGCGATGATGGAGTTGGGCGCGACGGTGTGCACTCCGCGAGCGCCGGCATGTCTGACTTGTCCGCTGGTGGAATTGTGCGCCACGCGAGGCGAAACGGCGCGATCGGCGAAAACGGCGTTGCAGAAAAAACGGGAGATTCATTACGCGCTGGATTATCGCAGTGGAGAGGTTTTTCTCGTCCGCCGGCCGCACGACGCTCGCTTAATGGCCGGCATGTGGGAGTTGCCGGAGATAACCGAATTCGTTGTGGGCACGCATGGAAAGCAGAAATCTCCTATTACACGAAGCGACGAGAGCAAGAGAAAAAATAAGAAAAATGGGAACGGCAAGGCTCATACTCTCAGAACGCCGCTGTTTACGGTGCGTCACTCGATTACCGTCACGGACTACACGGTCCGCGTGTGGCGCACGTCCACGCCCTTCGGAGTCCGCGGGCAGTGGATCGCGGCACATCGCTTAGCGCGCATGGCCCTGACCGGCCTTACGCGAAAGATTTTGCGTAAAGCGGAAATTTTCACCGCGCCCAGCGTGGCACACTAACTCCTGCGACTTTCCCCATCCGATCGGCACTTTGCATCATCTAACAATCATGGCCCTTTCGCGCGGGGTTACAGGCTGGCTGCGAAATCTCATGCGGGGACGAACTGGAGGAGCAACAATGGCGGCATTGGCAACCGGAGTGAAGGCACCCGGATTTGAACTGAGAACCGTAGATGGCAAGCCCTTTTCACTCGATGACCAGCGAGCGCATGGTCCGGTAGTGCTGGCATTTTTCAAGGCGTCGTGTCCCACCTGCCAGTATGCGCTTCCTTTTTTCGAGCGCCTGCATAAAGCCTACGGTTCCAAAGGCGCTCGAGTCATCGGCGTTTCGCAGAACGATGCGCGCGACACGACCGCGTTTATCAAGGAATTTGGAATCACTTTTCCGGTCTTGCTCGATGATCCGCGTTCCTATGCAGCCTCCAACGCCTACGGGCTGACCAATGTCCCATCCATCTTCTGGGTCGCGCAGGATGGCGAGATCGAAGTTTCGAGCGTTGGATGGGTGAAGGCCGACTTCGAAGAGATCGGTCGGCGCATGGCAGAAGCGGGCAAAATCGCGCCCGCGGCTGTGTTCAAGCCCGGCGAAGAGGTGCGCGACTTCCGCGCTGGTTGAGGATCGAAAAATTAGCCGCCGGTTCGGCGGCTTCAAATTCAAAATCGTCCTCACACCGCTCCAAAGTGGCCCACGTGCAAGTCCCGCGGTCGCAATTCCCCGTTAGTGGTTGCACTCTCGTGCAGACGTGCCCGTTACTTCTAATACAACCTCGGCGCGGCGGTCCTTTACAATCCAGATAGTTCTACACAAAAATCTTCCTGGCTCTGCGCGCCGCTTGGTTGGGGGAGAAAACTTGTTTATGCGAGGAATGCTGAAAGTCATTTCGGCTTGTTTAGTCGTGTGCGCAAGCCTGCTGCTATGGGCGGACGGCGGGGCAGGAGCCAGCGGTGCAAAAGGCTCGAAGCCCGTTACCGCTGTGAAGTTGTCCGGACCCGCGTTTGCGGCTCTGGAAACAATCACGCCCGATCACATTCGCTGGCATGTACGATATTTGTCGCACGATCTGCTCGAAGGCCGAGGCACGGGTCAGCGCGGCGGCGAGATTGCCGCGGAATATATTGCTACTCAATTCGCCGAGTACGGCCTGAAGCCTGCCGGCGATCACGGCACTTATATGCAGCGAGTGCCCCTGGTCGGAATCACCACGCTCCCCGACACTCAGTTTTCTCTCGTGCCCAAGCAGGGCGAGACCATGAACTTGCGCCCGCTCGACGAGTATGTCGCTTACGACCACACGCAGCAGCCCCAGTCCGATGTCGACGCCGACATTATCTTCGTGGGCTACGGAATCGAGGCGCCCGAGTACAACTGGGACGACTACAAGGGACTCGACGTGCGTGGAAAAGTTCTGCTCATGCTGGTCAATGAACCGTCCTCCGACGATCCGAAATTCTTCAAGGGCAAGGCCCTCACCTACTACGGCCGCTGGACTTACAAATACGAAGAGGCGGCGCGCAAGGGCGCGGTAGGCGTCATCCTCGTCCATCAGACGCAGATGGCCAGCTATCCCTGGGAAGTTGTGCGCAATTCGAATTCGGGGGAGAAATCGTTCTTGAAGCTGGAAGGGCCGGCGTTGAAGGTTGCCTCATGGGTTCAGTTGGACGTTGCAAAACGGCTCGCTTCGGCGTCGGGAATGGATCTCGACAAGATGATGCAGGACGCGCAGTCGCGCGACTTCCATCCCGTGAACCTGCACGCCCGGCTCAGGGCGCACCTGGTGAGCAAGGTTCGCCATTTCGAATCGACCAACGTGGTCGCGATGCTGCCCGGTTCCGATCGCAAGCTCGCCGATGAAGCGGTCCTGTACACCGCGCACTACGATCACTTCGGCATTCGTCCCGACATGCCCGGTGACAACATTTTCAATGGCGCCAATGACAACGCGACCGGATGCGGCATTCTGATTGAATTGGCCCGCGCATTCGGCACCTCCGCGGCGCATCCGCGACGCTCAATCCTTTTCGCCGCAGTCACTGCCGAGGAACAGGGCTTATTAGGCTCGGAATATCTAGGCAAGCATCCGCCAATTCCGGCGGGAAAGATTACTCTCGATCTGAATTATGACAACGTCATGCCGCTGGGAGCTCCGGAAGAAGTCGAGGTCGCGGGCGCCGAGCGCACAAATTTCTATCCGGCGGTCGAATCCACCGCCAAGGACTTCCGCCTTGCGATTCGTCCCGACGCCCTGCCCGAGGCCGGCCACTTTTATCGCTCCGATCATTTCAGCCTGGCCCGCGTCGGCATTCCCGCTTTCTCCATCAATGAAGGCATGAAATACAAGGGCCATCCGGTGTCCTGGGGGCTTGATCAGGAGCACGAGTACATCGAAAAGCACTATCACCAGCCCAGCGACGAATACCATGCCGACATGGATTTCGTTGGCGACTCCGCCATGGCTCGCTTCGGCTTCGCGTTAGGATGGGAAGCCGCCAGTTTGCCCAAGCTCATCGAATGGCAAAAGGGTGACGAGTTCGAGCCAGCCCGCGCCAAGAGCGAATAAGCGCTAGAGCCCTTAAGTATGTCTTTCGAAAGACACGTAAGGAAATCCGGTATCGGATTTCCTTCGTGAACCTTCGTGTCCTTGGTGGTTCAAGGTTTATGCCCGCCTTGCGGCGACCGCTTGACCGATCAGAATCATGGGTTTGACCCCGTAACCTAGGTAACTTTAGCGCCGGTCCCCAGCGTGCTAACCTCGACATGTCCGTTTGAAATCAGCGACTTCCGAAAAACTCTAATCGCGGATGCCAAGAATTCCCATCTTTCGTCTCGGCGGTGCGCCCGACAAACCGGGACTGCCGTCTTTGGCCGCTTCAACGCCATCGATTGCGCTCGAACGATTGAGCGTCGGCGTCGATAACCTGCGCCACGATGTCGTTCTCAGCCCGCGATTCGTAGAACTGGGGCGAACACAGATTGCGCGCTTGATCGCGCGCCACGGCGAGTTGGATGGACTGCTTACGTCCGACTCTGCTCGTTCTACTCAGGGGCCCGGGCAGGGACCGGCCTGGATGCGGAATCAGGCTGGCCGCGAGGCCGGGCCGAAGAACGATCCGGGCGGCTGGAAACGCACGTTAGCCGAGTTGCAGGTCGCTTCGCTGAATCGCGCCAAGAAAGAATCGTTGATGTCGGTCGATCTGCTGGCGCGTCTGGCAGTCACCAAGTTCGTGCGCACGGAAATGAACCAGCAATTTCTGCAGGTGCTGGAGCGTTGCCGCGTGCAACTCAAGAGCTACGACAACGGGCGCATGGAGCGGTCGCACGAGTATCGCGAGCGGCTGGCGACTTTCCAGGTGCGAAAAAAAATTATCCTGCGCAAAACCGGGCAGGACATCTTTGAGACCCTGCGCGAAGTCGAGAAGAGCACCCTGGCGCGCACTCGCCGCTCTCTGTTCGGCGAAGAGACCAGCGGCGGAAGTTATTTCAGCTATCCCCTTTTTGTAAACCGCCTGCTGTTTTCCGAAGACGGACGCGACGACTACCTCTGCGCCGAGCATTACGTGATGCTGGGAAATTGGGACCGCGATCCCGACCGCTATGGCCGCATGCGTGAGATCGCTTCGGGCTTCCTGCGCTCGATCTACGGCCAGGAGACCACCGCCGAAACCATCGACTCGTGGATGAATGTTCCCGCCAACGCCCGCGAGCTCGTAGGCACTGGGACGCCCGACGATTCCGACGATGGCATGGCCCAGCAGGAGCGCCTCGCCGCCTGGGTTCGCCTGCTCGAAGACGAGCGTGTGATGGAAAACGTGATCGCCTCGTATCACGTAGTGCCGCTGCTCGGCGAATACGCCCCCCGCATCAATCCCCAGCAATTAAAAAATTCGCTCATCGACCGCACCGAGTGCGACCGCGTGGAGCGCATGATTCAAGAGCATGGCAAGCTGTCGCCCAACAGCCTGTACGCCGCAGTGGCGAAAGTTGCCAGCTGCCGCGGCGCCGAGCGCGCTAAAGTCGCAGCCCGCTTCCTGGGAGATTTTTTTCACTATCACCGCGATTTGCGGCGGCTCGAAGTCACCAACGCCTCCCTTGATTCCGTGAACCTGGTGAGCAATGAGCGCCTGCAGGAACTCTCGCGTGTGAACGGCACGCTCTACCAATTCCTGCTCCCCGAAGAACAGGCGGAGACGGACACGGATCGAGTGTTGCGCCACGTGGTGCTCAAGGCCGATGTGCGCGACTCCACGCGCCTCACCCGCACCATGATGGAGAAGGGCCTGAACCCCGCGTCCTACTTCAGCCTGAATTTCTACGATCCGGTGAACAAGTTGCTGGAAAAATATGGCGCGCAAAAAGTATTTCTTGAAGGCGACGCCATCATTCTCGCCATCCTCGAGCGCGAAGGCGAACCCGGGCTCGCGGTCAGCCGCATGTGCGTGCTCGCTCGCGAGATCATCGAAATCGTCCGCGGATACAACGAACTCATGCAGCGCTCCGGCATGCCTCAGCTTGAATTGGGCGTTGGCATTACGCTGCAGGAGTCAGCCCCGCTTTACCTGATGGATGGCGAACATCAGATCATGATTTCAGAGGCCCTGAACGAAAGTGACCGCCTCTCTTCCTGCAACAAGAAGGCCCGCAAAGTGATGGAGCCGCTGGCAGGGCCTTTTCACGTGTACGCATTTCAGGCCGCCGAACTCGACGAGAACGGAAATCCCGAGGACGTGATTCTGAGTTACAACCTGAGCGGCATTCGTATGAACGAAATGGCCTTCCGCAAGTTGCAGCAGGAGATTACACTCGAGCCGCTGCAGGTCCGCCTTCCGGCGTCAGTAGCCTCTTCCGACAAGGGCGAATTCCGCCTGTTCAGCGCGACGGTCCCCGTTGTCCGTGATATTTTCCGCAAAATCGTAGTCCGCGCCAGCCGTATCCCCCGCGTCGATCCCGCAGACTTTTCCATCAAAGGATGGACCGATCGCTCTTACTATGAAATCTGCACCGACCGCGCCATCTACGACGCCCTGGAAAAGAAAAAAGCCGCCGGCAAATAATTTCAGAACGTAGATACGTTACTAGCAACGTCTAGCCCTAGCCAAAAAGTTAAAGCATCCATCTCTCGGATTTCTGTCGGGAGTGATTCAGAAGTTCGTTCCCAACCGAGTCGGCCGGAAGGGAATCTGGAACGTAGCCTCGACATCCACTGGCGTCCCATTCTTCATCGCGGGCTGAAACTGCCACCGCGCGATCGCCTGGCTGGCAAACTGGTCGAGCCGCTCGTCAACCCCGCGCAGAACCCGCACATTGCCGACAGAACCATCCGCATGAATGATCGCGTACAAGATCACCGTTCCGGCGACATTTTCCCGCATGAGCTGTAAGCGGATAAGCTGGATCGACTTTCCGCGTGGCCGCCGGCTGCGAAAGATTTTCGGCGGGCGCGTGTTCGCTCGAGTCGTGATTGAGTTCGGCGAACCGGATCACCCAGCTGCCGCCGCCGGAGTTCAGGTTCGGCATATTCAGACTTAGAGAATAAAACTTGCGGTCGCCGAAGACTTCACGCTCCGCTGCGGAAAGTTTACTCGCGCTCTCGGTCCGCAGTGTGCGGGCTGGGGCGCTCACCCGCGGCGCACGGACGCTCGCGATCAGGTTCGGATTGACCGTGCCGGTCGAGGACTTGTCGCCTGCAACCGCGGAAGTTTTTTGCGTTGTGCTTCCCACGTAAAGCCCCGAAGGAACATCGCTGGTACTCTTTCCATTTCCGCTTCCAATTTTCTTGCCTGCGCCTACAGAAGCAGCAGTCCCGTTTCCTGCATGTGCGCCCGGCGATCCCGATGCGCCCGCGTGGCCCTCCGGTGTCGCCGCGAAAGCACCGCGACGGTTTCCTGTCGGCGGATTCGGCGGCGCACCCACCGCAGGATGCAAACTCAGCGCAATCACGCGCCCGCGCGCACCAAAAGACTCCGCAGCCACTCCGGCGGCGCCCAGCGACGGAGGCGGAGGAACCAACTGTGGAGCGCCAATCGCGCGTGCGCCCGACCCAGGAACCGCACGCTGCTCGGCCAGCGGCAGTTGCGGCGCGGGCGCGATTACAGAACTCGGACCAACATTCAATTCGCCGAGCGGCCGAGCCGCAGCCTCTACTGTCGGCGGCGGCGCGATGACCGCCAGTTGCGGACCTTGAAACGCCGACGCATTCGAAGCCTGTAGTTCTGGCGGAGGAGCAACCACGGAGTCCTGCAAGGCAAGCGAATTTCGCCGACTGGTAAGCCGCGCCGCGTCCGGCGGCGGCGCCGCTACGGAATTCTCCATTTGCGGCGCGATGCGCGTAATTTCCGCGGCAGGCGTAACCGGCACGGGAGGAATCGCCAGCCGCGGCTTCTCCTCCTTGTCAGACCATGCCACGATGTTGGGCAGCGCAACCTCGCGTTTCAGCTTGATGTTCGGCGGCGTCACGACAGTTTGAGATCGATTATCCGACTCAGGCGGCACAGAAATTATCGGCTGCGGAGAATACGCGGGATCGGCTTTCGCAGGCACCGCAGCCTCTGCCTTGCGAGTATCGATTGGAGGCAGATACTCCGAGGCCTGGTAGTAGATCACCTGCGAGCGATCGAAGGCCGGCTTCGCCACGACCTGCGGCCGCAGCGCAAAAAATCGTGCACCCGCAATGAGCAGAGCGAGCGCCACAATGTGCAAGCCCACCGATTGCGCGAACCGACCCCATGGTAGCCTGCGCTCCACCAGCACATCCGTCCAAAACTCAGCAGGAGTGGAACGCAGCTCCAGCGGTGGCAACTGGCGCCGAACCATCAGGTCGCGCACATTGCCGAAAAAAACTTCCCGTCTTGACGGCAGTTCGACCAGCAGATGCGGCTCCGCCTCGCGCACCGTAGTCTCGTCCAGGGAGGCTGAAATCATTCTGCTTATACTAGATGCGGGAAGCCCGCTTGGGATACTCGCGAGGCCATCCTGGTTCAAAATTTAATGCTTCGAAATTTAATGCTTCGAAAATTTAATCTGCGTTGGCGAATGCCTCGCGCAAGTGCTACCAGTCAATAACGTTTATAATTCTTTGTTCCGGCAACCTGCCGCATTCTCACTTTAAGGAAATACTTTGCTCGATTTCTTAGGAGATCTTCGCCGCACTCACATGTGCGGCACGCTGCGCGCATCCGACGCCGGCAAGAGCGCCGTGCTCATGGGATGGGTCAACCGCCGGCGCGACTTGGGCAATCTCTTGTTTATCGACCTGCGCGACCGCACCGGCATCACTCAGGTTGTGCTCAACCGAGAACTCGACGCCAAGGCGCACGACAAGGCCAACACTCTGCGTAACGAGTACGTGATTGCCGTGATCGGCACGGTGAAGGGCGCGACGCCGACACCGTCAATAAAAATATTCCTACCGGAGAAGTCGAACTGGTCGCCAGTGAGATTCGCATTCTCAACGAATCGAAGCTGCCGCCATTCTTGCCGTCGGACACTGCGCTCACCAACGAAGAGACGCGCCTGAAATATCGCTACATCGATCTGCGCCGCGACGTGATGCAGTTCAACATCGAGACTCGCCACAAGGTCGCCAAGGCAATCCGCGATTATCTTTCGGCGCAGGGATTTTTCGAGATCGAAACACCGTTCATGACGCGCTCCACGCCCGAAGGCGCGCGCGATTATCTTGTCCCCAGCCGCGTGCAGCCCGGGACGTTCTACGCTTTGCCGCAGTCGCCGCAATTATTCAAGCAGATACTGATGATCTCGGGCTTCGATAAATACTTTCAGATCGTGCGCTGCTTCCGCGACGAAGACCTGCGCGCCGACCGCCAGCCCGAGTTCACCCAGATCGATCTGGAGATGTCTTATCCGCAGGCCGAGCGCGTTTGGGAAGTGGTCGAAGGATTTCTGACCGCAGCGTTTCTAGCCGCAGGCAGCGCCATCAAAACGCCGTTCCCGCGCATGGACTACGACGAAGCGATTCGTTTATACGGCATCGACAAGCCGGATATGCGGCTGCCTGCGTTCACTGACGTGCGCGACTGTTTCACCGCCGAAAATCTGCAGGAACTCGCCATCAATGCGAACCTGCCGGTCATCGCGATCCGCACGCCCAAGGTCGGCGAACTCTCGCGCAAAGAGCGCGACGACATCAAGCCGATGTTCCACGCCAAGGGCGGCGCGAAGATTTTCGAAGACTTCAAGCGCATCGGAAATAAATTTCCCGATGCGGCGGCCGCAATCGCGAAGAAAGCCGGCATGGAAGACGGCGATCTCCTGGTGCTCGTCTGCGGATCGGCGCAGGCTGGGCCACAGACGGCAATGCCTGCGCATCGCAAAGTCACGCCTGCGGAGTTGGCGATCTACGCCTCAGCCGGACTGCTGCGGCTCGCGCTGGCGCAGAAGTATGCGGAGCGCCATGGCATCTTCAAGAAAAGCGGCGATGCGGCCAGGGATTACCGTTTTCTGTGGGTCACAAATTTCCCCATGTTCGAGTGGGATGAGGGCGAGAAGCAGTGGATGGCCGCGCATCATCCCTTTACCTCGCCGCACGAACAGGACATGGCCCTGCTCGAGGCGGGCGTCGAGTCGCTCAACGATCCGCAGTCTCCGTTGAGCGCCGTGCGCGCGTTAGCCTACGACGTCGTCCTCAATGGCACCGAACTGGGCTCGGGATCGATTCGTATTCATCGCCAGGACATACAGCGCAAAATCTTTCGTGCGCTGGGCATGACCGACGAGGAAGCTAAGTCGCGTTTCGGATTTTTTCTGGAAGCGCTCGAGTATGGCACTCCTCCCCATGGCGGCATCGCCTTGGGGCTCGATCGCATCGTCATGATCCTCGCGGGAGCCGAGAGCTTGCGCGAAGTGATTCCTTTCCCCAAAACCGCGCGCGCGGTCGACTTGATGTGCGACGCACCCACGCCGGTGAATGAGCGCCAGTTGCGCGAACTAGGAATCGCCGTGAGAAAGTAGGCGGTGACCGGCGCGAGCTGCATCGCTTATTTTCGATCAATGCCTATGCCCCTTCCATCTCTCCCCGGAATCCTTTTCGACACGAGAGCCCCACGACCACTGCAGTAAAAATGCTGAACGAGATTTCAGGTAAGATGATTACCCCAAGGCCGACTGTCGCCAGTTGAAGGGCCAGGCACTTAGATTAAAGAATCGTTATTCTCGGCCACGAATAGGCCGGCGCGAAATGCGTTTTTCCCCGTCTCGGGTTACAGTAGTAAGGAAGTTGGACAGCTTATGGCAAACAATCTTCGACGATGCGTGGCCAATGCGCTACTGACGGCCGCTTTGGCGGCGAGCGCCGTTTCCCTGGCCTGCTCGGGAAAGGCGGCGCAAAATGCTCACGCCGGCGGTCCCGGCGCAATGCCCGTCAAAGTGCTGCTGGCCCAGGCGGTCCCGGTCGATGACGCGTCGGAATATGTTGCGACTCTGAAGTCGCGCGACTCGGCCGTGATCATGCCGCAGGTCGAAGGGCAAATTACAAAAATCTTTGTCCACTCCGGCGAGCATGTCGCGGCCGGCGCGCCTCTGATCGAAATCGATCCGCTCAAGCAACAAGCTACCGTCAAGAGCCAGGAAAGTTCGCGCGCAGCGCAGCAAGCCAATCTGATCTGGGCAAAAAAACAATACGACCGCGCCGTGGGCCTGTCGTCGGCAGGTGTCGTCAGCAAACAGGATCTCGAACAGGCGAAAGCCACGCTCGACGCTGCCCAGGCGCAAATGGATTCGCTCGATGCCCAGGTGAACGAGCAGCAAGTGCAGCTTCATTACTACAAAGTAGTAGCGCCACGCGCCGGTGTCGTGGGCGATATTCCCGTGCGCGAGGGCGATCGCGTTACCACCACGACGCAACTGACCACCGTCGACCAGCCAGGAAGCCTTGAGGCCTACGTTTATGTGCCCATCGAGCGCTCCTCGCAACTCAAGATGAACCTTCCGGTTCAAGTGCTCGACACCGATGGCAAAGTTCTGGCTGACTCGCGAGTCAGCTTTCATTTCTCCACAAGTCGACAACACCACTCAGACGGTGCTGGTAAAGGCGCGAATTACCAACGGCAACGACGCCTTGCGGCAATCCCAATTCATTCGCGCGCGCGTCGTTTGGGGGACGCACAAAAATCCGGAAGTTCCAATTCTCGCGGTTTCGCGGTTGGCCGGCCAGTATTTTGCATTCGTCGCCGAGCCTCAAGCAGCGGGCTCATTCGTGGCTCGGCAAACACCTCTACAGATCGGACTGACTGTTGGCAATAATTATGAAGTGCGCGATGGCATCAAGGCAGGCGACAAAGTCATCATTTCCGGTACGCAGTTTCTGCGCGACGGAGCTCCGGTAATTCCGCAGAGCTAGCGGGCCGGTTTCCGCATTCCGATTCGAGACTATCAACCACAACTTCTAACATTTTTTGCGGCTGGAACCGGCAGCCGAATAGCCAGGCCGGAAGCCGCATCGGAATTCTTCATGTTCGTTAACTTCTTCATTCAACGTCCGGTGTTTGCCACGGTCTGCGCGCTGCTGATCGTTCTGGCAGGCGTGGCTGTTCTTCCTACGCTGCCCATCTCGCAGTTTCCGAATCTTGCTCCGCCTCAGGTCGGCGTGACCAGCGTTTACATCGGGGCGAGCGCTCAGACCGTCGAAAGCGCGGTCACCATTCCGCTCGAGCAGCAGATCAACGGCGCCGAGGGGATGAAGTACATCACTTCCACCAGCGGCAACGACGGCACCAGCAGCATCACCGCCACGTTCGATCTCAATCGCGATCCCGATCTCGCCACCGTCGATATTCAGAATCGCGTCAACACGGCCCAGGGGCGCCTGCCCGCGTCCGTCAAAGCGGTCGGCATCACCACGGTCAAGACATCACAGAATTTTGTCTTTGGCGCAGCCGTCACTGCCGATCAGAACCGATACTCCACGCTCTTCTTGAGCAACTATCTCGACGTGTACGTGCGAGACTCGCTCAAGCGAATTCCCGGCGTCGCGGATGTGATCATTTTCGGCGAGCGCAAGTATTCCATGCGGCTATGGCTCGATCCCGATCGTATGGCGGGTCGTGCCCTGACCGCTCCCGATGTAGTGAGCGCGCTCTCTGAGCAGAACGTCGAAGTCGCCGCCGGGCAAGTCGGCCAGCAGCCGGCCGTGGCGGGACAGCAATATCAAGTCAGCGTACGCGCGGTCGGCCGCTTGAGCGAGCCGGCGCAGTTCGACAACATCATTTTAAAAACCAACGCCGACGGCACTCTGGTCCGCCTGAAAGATGTCGGCCACGCCGAACTCGGCGCCGAGACTTACAGTTCCGACCTACAATTCAATGGACAGGATGCGGTGGGACTCGGAGTCACGCAACTTTCCACTGCTAACGCACTCGACGTCGACCGCCGCGCCATCGCGGAACTGGACCGCCTCTCCAAGAGTTTTCCGCCCGGCATGCATTACAAGCTGGCATTCGATACCACGGACGCCGTCGGCGAATCGATTCGCGATGTGCTCTTCACCATCGGTTCCGCCATCCTGTTGGTTATTCTGGTTATCTTTATTTTCCTGGGCGACTGGCGGACGACGATGATTCACTTCATCGCTACTCCAGTTTCGCTGATCGGAACTTTCGTCTTCGTGAAGTTGCTCGGCTTTTCCATCAACACCCTGACATTGTTCGGCATCACGCTCGCTACCGGCCTGGTCGTCGACGACGCGATCGTTGTAATTGAAAACATTGAGCGTCACATGGCCGAGGGCGAACACGACTCCCGCAAAGCCGCCTCAGCCGCCACCGGCGAGATCACCAGCGCCGTCATTGCTACTTCGCTGGTGCTCGTCGCCGTGTTTGTGCCCGTTGCTTTCTTTCCTGGAACAACCGGAATTCTGTTCCGCCAGTTCGCATTGACCATCGCCTTTTCCATCGCCATCTCCGCCTTCAACGCTCTTACTCTAGCCCCTGTCCTGGGCGCGATTCTGCTGCGCGGCGGCCACCGGAAAAAGTGGTGGTGGCTGCAAAAGTTTGACGATGGTGTCGTCGCCGTCACGCGCGGTTACCGTGCCGTACTGCATCACGTGCTGGATTACAAAGTGGCCATGTCGATCTTATTTTTCGCAGGCCTGGGTCTGACTTACTTCGTCTTTACCCGTGTGCCCACAGGATTCGTACCCGACGAAGATCAGGGATATTTCATCATCGTGATTCAGGCCCCATCCGGCGCATCGCTCGAATACACCAAGGCGATCGGAAAACAAGTTGCCGGTATGCTCGCCGATGTGCCCGAGGCGGAAGGAACGTTCTCGATCGCTGGCTTCAGTTTCGCGGGCGCTGCCGCGAATCAGGGTCTCATCTTCGTCCCGCTGAAACCTTATTCCCAGCGCAAAGGCGAAGCCCACAATGCAACCGCCGTTTTGCACCGCATCACTCCGCGAATGTTCGGCATTTCGGGCGCGATTGTGTTTCCCACGCTTCCCCCGCCGATTCAGGGCCTGGGACAGTTCGGCGGATTTCAGTTCGTGGTGCAGGATCAGGCTGCTCACACGCTGGAGGACCTGGCGAACACAACTATGGGGCTGATCGGGCAAGCCTCGCAGCGCAAAGACTTGACGCGTCTGTTCACGTCGTATACCGCGAACGATCCGCAATATCTCGTCACCATCGACCGTGAGAAGGCCAAGAGCCTGCATGTCCCGCTCTCGCAAATTACCGACACGCTCGGCGTCTACATGGGCTCGTCCTACGTGAACGACTTCGACTTTAACAACCGCTCCTATCGCGTTTACGTGCAGGCCGACAAGCAATTCCGCGCCACCGCGCAGGACATGAAGCGTTTCTATGTGCGCTCCGACAGCGGCGCCATGGTGCCGCTCGACAATCTCATCAGCATCACCCAGACTTCCACGCCGCAGGTCATCAGTCACTACAACCTGTTCCGCTCGGCCGAAATCGACGGCTCGCCCGCGCCTGGATACAGTTCCGGTCAGGCCATCGCCGCCATGGAAAATCTGGCGCAAAAAATGCCGCAGGGTTTTTCCTATAGTTGGACCGGACTCTCGCTCGAGGAATTGGCGGCGGGCGGCACCTCGCTCATTCTCTTTGGCCTGGGAACGCTGGTGGTCTATCTCACTCTCTCCGCCCAGTATGAAAGTTTCGTTCTGCCATTCATCGTTTTGCTGGCCGTGCCCATGGCTCTTCTCGGCGCGCTGGGAGCGCAGTTCATCCGGGGCTTGCAGAACGACGTGTTCTGCCAGGTCGGGCTGGTGATGCTGGTCGGCTTGTCGAGCAAGAACGCGATTCTGATCGTCGAATTTTCCGAACAGTTGCGGCAGCGTGGAATGCCGCTGATGGAGGCCGCGGTGCAGGCCGCGACCATTCGTCTGCGACCAATTCTGATGACGTCGCTGGCGTTTATTCTCGGTGTCGTGCCGCTCGTCTTCGCCACTGGCGCAGGCGAGAACGGCCGCCATTCCGTTGGCACCACCGTCTTCGGCGGAATGATCATGTCCACCGTGCTGAATCTATTTTTTATTCCAGTCCTGTATTTGATTATTGAAGGCTGGCGGGAACACGGGAAGGAGCCAGTCACGAGCAGCGCCAAGTCTGAGGCGTAGCGAGCCGCGAACCTGTTGTTATGCCGCCGCTCGGGCGCTCGCTCTGTTCTTCTTCGGCTTACTTTTCTGCAAGGCTGCGCGCTTTTTCTTTCGCACTTCCCTGCGCCGCACCTTCGCCATCCACTCTCGCGAATACATCGTGCCGCGGCATTTCGGAGAGCCGCAGTGGCACGGCGCCGGATCGTCGTCATCGTACAGGTTGTAATCCCAAACCAGCTCTTCGCCGGCGGCGATGTCTCGGATTGCGAACAACCATACTCGCCTCTTGATCTCGTCGACTTCGCAGTTCGGATCGCAGGAATGATTCAGGTACGCGCCCAGTCCATGACCGTCGATCACGGTTTTTCCATCATCCAGGCCATAGAGGTACGTGCGCGACACACCCTCGTACCGGCGGTCGGCTTCGTCGGCGGTAATGCGTTCACCGTCATACTCCACCACCCGCGTGCCTTTGCGAATGGGCTTCGAGGTATAAACACCGACGGAATGAATGGGCGAAGGACGAACCGCGAGAGTCATAAACTAATTTCGCACGAGCAAGCGGTTTTTGGGAATGTGAAAATTACGAAATTGGCCCGCTCCCGACCGCTCCGGTTAAGTCACGCCATACTGCGCGAGCAGTTCATCCAGTTTCCCCAGCAGCGCCCCATTCCCCTGCCGGGGATATTTTGCCAGCGCTTCGCGATAGTGCGGCAGATTGTAGAGAAACGACTCGACCCGTTCCTTGTTCAACTCTTCCCAGTACGCTCCGTAGCCCGACTTCTCCAGCCAATAAGCATTGAAGATCTGCTCGAACTGGTGACTTACCGGCACGGCAAGGTAAGGCTTAGCCAGATGCAAGGCCTCGGTCACCAGTGAGAATCCGGAGTTCGCGACAATAGCGCGCGCGCTGATGAGGTCGCTAAAAAATCCGTCGACTGAGGGCTTCTTGAAAGTTATGTTTCCTTCCTCGTTCGTTCCCTCGCGGCCGAACCCGTAAGCCACAAAGCGGCAGCGCACCGAGCCCAACAACCTGGCCAGCGCCGGGGCAGGCGAGGTCACATAGACCAGCACATGATCGCCCTGTGACGGCGTGGCATTGAGAATTTCCTGCCGCAGCAGCGGCGGAAAAAGAAACGTATTTCGCTTGCGTATCGGCGCAGTGAAAAAGGAAATGACCAGGTAAGCGTTCGCGTGTGGCGTCATCATGCGCGTCACAAGTTTCGCGGCAGCCGCGTCCCCGCGATACTTTCCCGGATACGACACCACAACATTCGTCAGGCAGTGCTGGTTATCGATGGAAATGACCGGCAGCCGTTTCTTATGCCCAACGTGGCAAGTCAGCGGTTCGAAATCGGTGATGATCAGGTTAATCTTCCATTCGTCGACCAAATCTTTCAAACGCGAAAGGCTCTTGGCCGCCTGCGGAACGGTGATCAGGTTTTTCGCAAGCGTCCGCTTGTAGCGCACCCGATTGTTGACGTAGGCAAAACGGAAACCGTAAATCTCGGTCACGTCGAATTGCGGCCTCAAAGTTTGCAACCCGCGATCAAACGACGCGACGTGCACCTCGTGTCCCTGCGCGACCAGATGAGAGAGTACTTCCTTGGCGCGGGTAGAGTGGCCCGCGCCTTCGCCGTTCACTCCATAAAGAATGTTCGCCATGTCAGATGAAACGGTGAGTATAAATCCGTCGCTGTTCGGCTGCCTCGCGCGATTACCGGCCGCCAACGAACAATGTCTGGCCTGCACTATGCAGCAGTGGCGCCTCGCGCCCCCGCGCCGAGACCGGTTCGATCGATGCAATGCGTCCGTTTCTCACCAACACCGCGTCATTGAAATTATTCACAGTGGGACAAATGTGCCGAGGGAGAAGGTAGAGCGCCTCGCCAACCTGCGGAGCAACGGCACTCTCTTGGACTGCAAGCGGCAAGTGTTCTTCGCTCGGGGAGAGCGGCGTAAGTTCCGGATGTCCGACGACGACGCAAGTGGGAACGCCCGCGTCGGCCGACACCGTCTTGTGCCCGGCGTCGCAGGTGACGACCTCGGCATGCGGGTGGCTGACCACCCGCGATAACACCAGCGCCGCGGCGCGATATCCATATTCGCGAGGCAATTGCTGCAGGCTGCTGGCATCGCAGTAAACAACCGTGCCGGGCGACACACGATGAATGAAGTTGCCGCTGCGCAATCCTTCGTGAGCCAGCGAACTGGGAAATGTCGGCGTACCCGACGTGATAACTTCTGGCACAGGAAGCCCGCAGCGCTGAAGTTCACAAGCCAGCGCCAGCAAGCGGTCGTAGCCGCGATGCGCTGCCAGGGTTAACTCAGGTTCGACAAGATTGCCATACTGTCCGTCATAGTAATGCAGGCCGCGAAACTCGAGGCCAGTTTCGATCGCAGCGCGAGCCACGGAAATAATCTTCTCGCTCTGGCTTTGCTCAATGCCGGTGCGATTCATTCCCGGATTGATGTCGAGAAAAATTCCGACAATGCTCCCGCTCCATTGCCGCACCTGCTCAAGATTCTCGGCCAGCACGGAAATACGTACGTCGGGAAACTGCGCCGCGATCTCCAGCACGCGTCGCGCGTTCGCCCCCATCGCCGGATACGCAAGCAGCACGTCGACCGCCCCGCTCCGGCAGGCCACCAGCAGTTCGAGCGTAGTCGCGCACTTGAAATTACGCACACCGCGTGCGACCAGCATTCGCAGAGTGTGTTCCAGTTTTGCGGTCTTAATGTGTACGCGCCAGCGATTTGCGTCGCCACCCAGCAATTCCAGCGTGCGTTCGATGTTGGCTGCAATCAACTCGGGATACAGCAGCAGCGCCGGAGTCAGCACATCCTCAATGCCCGCCAGGGCGTAGCCCTCATCCCAACTGTATTCCTGCAGCATGGATTTCTGCGCCATTGCCTCGATAATAGCGCGTAAACACTTGAACTCCAAAGAGACCCATGTGGGAGAGATTTATGTGGGGACAGCCGCGCCCGGCTGTCCGTCGAGCGAAGCTCGACACACAACTTCGTAGGGTGCCCCAGCCTTGTCTCTCCGCTTCTTGGAGAGACAGGCTGCGGATTCTGGCTTTCCGAAAACTCAATAAACGAATTTCAACGACAACTGCACCTGCCGCGGCGCGTAAGCGGCAGTAGGCTTCATGAAGTTCGTAGGCAGAGTGTAATAGCCAGGATAGGGCGCAATATTCGCCGTGACCGAGTTGGTCACAAATGTGGTGGCAGAGTTCACCAAACCATTCGACGTGATCGTAACCCGCTGGTTGTCGCGGTTAAGAAGATTGAAAGACTCGACAACGAAATTCAGTTTGTAGCGCTCGCCGATGCGAACGACTTTCGTGACTCGCAAGTCGGTAGTCGCGTAGTCCGGCCCGGTGAAGGCATTGCGGCTATACCCCGGCAGGCGATCGTTGAGATCATTGCCGTCCTGGTTCGGATCCCCCGCGACGGTCGCATTGAACGGCCGCCCGCTGCCGTAGTTAACTACGCTCGAAATCCTCCAGTCGTTAAAAATGTGCCCTAGAAGTTCCTGCCCGCGATGAAACGGGTGCGGCTCGGCGGAAATGGCCGCGACCAGTCGCTGCCGCTGGTCTGTGACGCTAGGTCCGCGTTCGGAACTGGGATCATAAGCGTTCTGCACCGTCGCGGGTTGCCCGGCCACCAGCGCGTCCTGTCCATCGTCGATCGCTTTCGCGTACGTATATGCCAGGCGCAGATAAGTTCCCTGCGCCACTCGGCGATTGATCGACAGCGTGGCTCCGTGGTAATAGCTCGACGCCGCGCTTTGGAATTCGTTGATCGCGCCAAGTTGCGCAATCGGTCGTCCCAGCGGATTGATGCAAGGCGGAAAGGGGCAAGTCAACGATCGCGTGAACTGCCAGGTCGCAAAAGAGTCCAGCGTGTAGTATCCGCCTTGAAAGATGGAGCCTGTGGAATCGAAAATGGGATAGGTCTCGGCCGCTGGCTGTGGCAGATTTACATCCAGCGCCCGGATCAAGTGCTCCCCGCGAACCGTCAGCAACGACAGCGCCACCGTAGTGCGATCCACTATTTCCTTTTCCAGCGTGAGATTCGCCTGTTGCACGCGCGGAGTCACGAAATTAGTGGCGAAGGCCGAGACCCGGTTGGTCACGCCCTGGGTGAATCCCGCAGGCAGAGCGCAGTTCGACGCATTCAGCGGGCAACTGACCAGCGGATTCGGATAGCTGGGAAAAGCCTGGTGGTCGTAGTAATTCTTATTATTCAAAAAGACGCTGGCGTCCCCGATCCCGTTCTCCGTTTGAATCACCGAGTTGTAAATCTGCGGAATGCGTACAAAGAAAATACCGTACCCTCCCCTCACCACCAGCGGCCGCGTATTGCCGAACGAGTAGGCAAATCCCGCCCGCGGCGCAAAGTTATACGGCAGGAACGGAACCTTGCCCGACGGCGGAAACAGCGGGTTCGAAACCAATTCTGCAGTCGTGAACGTTTGCAAGTCCCAGCGCACACCCAGGCTCAGCGCCAGCCGGTCGGTCACGCGAATCGTATCTTGCGCGAACGCCGCATACTCATTGGTATTGGGATTCGACGTAGCGCTCCCGAAATTCTGCAGATAGTAGTGCGGCACTTCATGCGCATAAGCGCGCAGCGGGCTTAACGGCAGCCCCGCTTCCATCGGTTCGTAGGTGAACGGATTCACCTTGATCGGATAAAAAAGATATTCGCCGCTCTGCTGGCTGGGAAAGAAATCGTAAATCTTCGTGAATAGCCCGTCCCCGCCGAACTTCCACGAATTGCGGCTGCCCTCCAGGCTCACCGTCTCCGCCACATGCAGGCGGTGCTCGTGGGTCTGCCGCGGCAACAGGTTCGACCGTCCAATGCCATCGAGGATCTTCGGAATCTTTATCAGCACGCTGCTCGTATTGCTGTAAGACTGCTGCAGATCGTTGGAATACTGCGCCCGCAGATGGCTGATCCAGCGCGCGGACAGGCTTGAAGTCAGCGACAGCAATCCCGTCTCGGTCATCACCCGTTCCTGGCCGTTGTCGCTGATCGACGTATAAGTCACGGGGCTGGCCGGGTCGAGAAACACATTGTTCGCTCCCCAGTAATTCGTCGTGTTCACTCGCAGGGAAAGCTGCTGCTTCGGCGTCAGGTTGATGTCGAGCTTGCCGTAAGCCGTGTTGCCAATCTGCGCCGCGGGATATTGCCCCGCCAGCGAGGTCAACCGCGCCGCGGCCGCGAACACCAATGCCTGGTCCGAAGCCTCATAGTCCCCCGGCGTGTACGGCCCGGCTCCCGCCGCAGGCACCACCTGCGCGCTCCCGTCGAGAAACTCCACCACGTTCGGCGAATGAAAAATGTGCTGGTCGAATCCACCAAAAAAGAAAATCTTGTTACGCTTCAGCGGGCCGCCGACCGTCCCGCCGAACTGCTGCTGCCGATTGTGCGGCTTAAATGCCAGGAACGCATCGGCAGCCCCGAAAGCGCTGTCCCGAAAGTGATAAAACACCGAACCGTGCACGTGATTCGAACCCGACTTCGTGACTACGTTGATCACCGCTCCTCCGGCGCGCCCCTGTTCCGCGCCGTATGAATTGGTCGAGACTCGAAACTCCTGAACCACCTCCGTCGACAAAACGAACGGCGCGCGGTAGCGTCCCCGAGCCTGCGCGAAGAAAGCGTTGTTGTAATCGCCGCCGTCTACCAGGGTCGTATTTTGAATTCCTCGAATACCTCCGAACGACAGGTCGCCATTCGTGGAAGAAGTCAGGCTGCGCGGGTCCTTCGTCACTCCCGGCGAAAACAAAGCTAAATCGGAGAAGCGCCGCCCGTTCAACGGAACGTCATTCAACGCACGCTCGTCCAGCAACGTCGATACCGCGCTGGGCTGCGTTTCCACCGTCAGAGGGGCAGCCGATACCGTCACATTTTCCTGCGCGGTGGCAATCGCAAGCTTGAAATCCAGATTGGCCGCCGCGCCCACATCCACGTGCAGCTGCGGCGTAATCTGCGGCGACATACCCTCCGCCACCACGCGGGCCGAGTAGTCGCCGGGCGGCAGCAGTTCGATCGCATAATCTCCCGCCGCGTCGCTGGTTGCCGTATGACGAACGCCTGTCGCCGTATTCACCACCGCAATCGAAGCCTGCGCAATCCGGCTTCCCGTGGCGTCGAACACCGTTCCACGGATCGCTCCGGTAGCGTCCTGAGCGGCCAGCGGCGCGACCACTGCGATTAGAAAAAGGCTGAGAATCGAAACAAAAGTCCTGCGCGTCGACATAAGGTCCCCCCTGCGTGCGAGATGACACTCGGAGGAAACCCGTCGCCGCGTTAACCGGACGCGAGGCGGGAAAGTTCGCGGAGAAGTGCCGGAAGGCGCATGGCAGTGCGCGGCCGGAAGCCTCTCCGCGGAATATGAAGAAACCACCTTCTGTATAGCACGCGAGCCACAACACTTCAGTGATCCGCCAAGGACTATTTTGAAAGAGTTCCCAGTCTGGGAAGTACGAAGGGTCAGGTGGTACGGGTCGGAGGCCACAGTTCGTGTGGGCACGACTCGTGTGGGGACGGACGCATTCGTCCGTCCAGCGAAGGCGAAGCCGAGCCGGGCGACACTGCTCCAAGCCTCGACCCCAGCCCCACCCCAGCCCTTACGCCGAACCTCTCTCTCGTGGTATTTTCAATTTCCTTCCCAACTATGATTCGATCGTATAAAGGTGTCCGCCCAACCATCCCCGAAACCTGTTTCGTGGACGAATCGGCCCAGATTATCGGCGACGTCGTCCTGGGCGAGCACGCCTCCGTCTGGATGAACGCCGTCATCCGCGGCGACGTCCACGAAATCCGCATCGGCGCCCACTCCAACGTGCAGGACAACAGCGTTCTCCACGGCATGAAGCAGCAGTGGGGCGTCTACCTTGGCGAATACGTCACGGTCGGCCACTCGGTCACGCTGCACGGCTGCGTGATTGAAGATCGTTGCCTGATCGGCATGGGATCGATCATCCTGAACGGCGCGAGAATCGGCGCCGGATCGATCATCGCCGCCGGCACCCTGATCCCCGAAAAAACGGTAGTCGAGCCCGGCTCACTCTGGATGGGTTCCCCCGGCAAATTTCGCCGCAAGTTGGAGCCCGCCGACGAAGAAACCATCATGCGCTACGCCAGGAATTATTTAGGCTATAAAGATGAGTATCTGAAGGAACGATGAGTACGAGTACCCTGTACCGAGTACCCAGTGCCGAGGATGAGTACCGAAATGCAGGGACAGCAACGCCGTTTCAGAAGTCATCCCGAGCGGAGCAGGACGGTGAGCAAAGCGAACCGTCCCGCGGAGTCGAAGGACCCCCGAGTTGCCTGGGGCATTCTTCGGGTGCGGCAAGGCGTTCGCACCGTGCTTTCGGCGACTTGAGTTTTAATGGTGCGAACTCCCGGACTGGTTTGTCGCAATGTCGAAGGGCGCGGGGTCCTTCGACTGCGCGAGCTCATTCGAGCTCGCTCCGCTCAGGATGACAGTGCAGTTAGGATGACAACGTAAGAGGAGCCAGATGATTAAGGCAGTCCGAGGCACGCGCGATCTTCTCCCGCCCGAAACGGCGTTGTGGAACTTCGTCGAGGCGGCGGTGCGCGACGTCTTCCGCGCCTACAACTTCCAGGAAATTCGGACTCCCATTTTCGAGGAGACCGCCCTCTTCGCCCGCGGCGTCGGCGAAGACACCGACATCGTCGCCAAAGAAATGTACACCTGGGAAGATCGCTCGCGCGCGGCCAGTGAAAAAGGACAGTCCCTCACCCTCCGCCCCGAAAACACCGCCGGCGTCGTCCGCGCCTACATCGAGCACAAACTCTGGGACCGCGGCCTGAACAAGCTCTACTACATCGGCCCGCAGTTTCGCCGCGAGCGCCCGCAGAAGGGCCGCTACCGCCAGTTCTACCAGATCGGCGCCGAGGTCATCGGCCCAGCCTCCGCCGGAAGCGAGTCTCCCGCCCGCGACGCCGAACTCCTCGAAATGCTGGCCACGCTGCTCGACCGCCTCGGCATCACCGGTTGGAATCTCGAATTGAATTCTGTGGGTACGCCCGCCGATCGAGTTCAGTTCAACGAGGCGCTGCGCAAGGCACTGGAGCCGGTCGTGGGGCAGATGTGCACCGACTGCCAGCGCCGCGCCGTCACCAATCCCCTGCGCGTGTTCGACTGCAAAGTGCCCGAGGATCAGCCCATCATCGAAAGGCTTCCACGAATCACGCAATTTCTGGGCGAGGATTCGCGCAAGCACTTCGCCGCCGTGCAGGAAATTCTGACGCGCGTAGGTGTCGAGTTTCATTTGAACGACCGCCTGGTGCGCGGCCTCGACTACTACACGCGCACCGCATTCGAGTTCACCCACGGCGCGCTCGGCGCGCAGAACGCAATCCTGGGCGGCGGCCGCTACGACGGTCTCTCCGAAGCCCTCGGCGGCCCCGCCGCGCCCGGCATCGGATTCGCCATCGGCGAAGACCGCCTCGTCATGTCGTTGAAAGAGACGGCCGAGAGCGTCGTCCGCAAGCCCGACGTCTACATCGCTCCCATGGCCGGAATGAATGCCGAAGCCGCCCGCCTGGCCCGCGAGTTGCGCCGCCACGATCTCGTCGTCGAATTGGGCGACGACACGTTCCGTCTGAAGAAATCGTTCGAAGCCGCCACCAAAGCTGGAGCAAAATACATTCTGATTGTCGGCGAGAACGAAGTAAAAGCCGACACGTTCTCGCTCAAAAATCTCGCCACCGGCGAACAGGTGTCCGTGCCGCGCGCCGAATTGGCGCAGAGAATCCAGGAATAAGACGTGGCCAACTCTTATCCAGAGATCACTCCGGCGCTGCGCCAGTTCATCGAGGCGCAATCCATGTTCTTTGTGGCGACCGCGCCCCTCGACGCCAAGGGCCACGTCAATCTCTCGCCCAAAGGCCTGGACACCTTCCGCATCCTCAGCCCGAAGACCGTCGCCTATCTCGATATTTTTGGCAGCGGCGTCGAGACCATCGCCCACCTGCGCGAAAACGGACGCATCGCGCTGATGTTCTGCGCCTTTCAAGGCGCTCCCAAAATTTTGCGCCTGCACGGCGACGGACGTGTCGTCGAACCACACGAGCCTGACTTCGCGCCGCTGCAAGCGCGCTTTCCTGTCTACGTTGGCACCCGCGCCATCATCGAGATTGACGTCACGCGAATCAGCGACTCCTGCGGCTACGGCGTTCCGCTACTCCACTTCGAAGGCCAGCGCCGCGAACTGCCCGCCTGGTGCCAAAAACGCGGGACGGAAGGCTTGAAGATTTACCGGCAGGAAAAGAATCGCCGCAGCATCGACGGCCTGCCGGGAGTTGCCGAGTCGTGAATCGAAAAGGGGACCCAATGAAAAATCATTTCGTGGTGTTCTGCATCGTGTTATGCCTGTCCTGCGTAGCCAGTGCCCAAAGCGCGAATCCGCCGGCGAAGCCGCTCACTCCGCTGGAGCAAACACTAACTGCCGCCGAACATAGTTTTATCGAGGCAGCCAAAAAAGGCGACCAGGCATTTTTCAAGCGCACTCTCACCGACGACTTCTCCTTCGTCTCCTACGATGGCCAACTCTATAGCCGCCAGGAAATGATCGATCAATTCGCCGACCCCGGCCAGAATTTTCAGCCCTACGACATGAAGGTAGTCCCCGCCGGCGACAACGTCGCCATCGTCACCTACGATGTGGTGCTCCGCGTTCCCCCCGCCGAAGACCAAGGCCCCCCGCCTCGCTACCAACACGTCAGCACCGTCTGGGTGAAGCAGGCCGACGCCTGGAAAATGAAATTCCAGCAAATGACCGCCTCCCACTGGGGAGACTGGTAAACAATTTTTGATTGCTGATTTGTGATTGTTGATTAAAAACCAGAAAGCACGCTTGACGCTCTGTTAGCGCCGGGACTACTATTCCGCCGCAGGCGAAGGTTGTTCAATCATCAATCAAAAATCAGCAATCGACAATGTTCTACGGAGGCCGCAAATGAAAACCATAGCAATGATCTGCGCAGCCTGGCTGGCCTTATCCGTATCCGCGATAGCTCAAATGGAAATGCCCAAGCCCGGTCCCGAGCACAAAAAGCTCGACATGCTCGCCGGCACCTGGGCGCTCGATGGCGACATGAAGCCCAGCGACATGGGCCCCGGCGGCAAGACCACCGAAAGCGAAAAATGCGAATGGATGGAAGGCGGCTTCTTTCTCGTCTGCCACACCGACTTCAAAACTCCCATGGGCAACGGCGCCGGAATTTCTGTCCTGGGATATTCCGATGCCGACAAGATCTACACCTACCGCGAGTTCAACAGCTGGGGAGAATTCGACGACTCCAAGGGCACTCTCAACGGCGATACCTGGACCTGGACCAACGACGAAAAAATGGGCAACATGACCATGAAGGGCCGCTTCACCATGAAAGTCACCTCGCCCACCTCTTACAACTTTTCCTACGAAATGTCCCCCGACGGATCCAAGTGGGCGACAGTGCTGGACGGCAAAGCGACCAAGTCGAAGTGAGGAACAGCTTCTGAGAAGATTTGTCGTCCTGAGCCGAGTTAGAACGGTGAGTGAAGCAAACCGTCGTGCGGAGTCGAAGGATCCCTACCAGCGCCATGCATCCTCGCTACATCACACCTCGGCAGCCACTTTAGAGTACGATTGTCCCGGGGCGAGTGTCATGAAAAGAATCCAAATCGTTTGCGCTGTCACGCTTGCAGTGGTCCTGCTATCGATCTCTCCGCTTCGCGCGCAGGATTCCGCGAAGTCAACCCCGGCCGACCAGGCTGCAAAAAGCGCCCCATCCTACTCCGGCATGTACTCGTTCGAAAAAGAAGGCGAATTCATCCAGATCACGATCGAAGATGCCGGACACGTCACCGGCTTCATCTCCCGCTTCGGCGACGGCGAGAGCGACAAGGGCGCGTTTCTCGATCAGTTTTTCAAGACCGGCAAGCTCGAAGGCAACAAACTGATTTTTACCACCGAGACGGTTCACGGCACCGCCTTCGACTTCAAGGGCACGGTCGAGCGCGGCGAAGGCAAGAATCCCGGCGACGAAGCCTACTTCGTCCTCAAGGGCACGCTAACCGAGAACACCACCGACGTGAACAAAAAAGTCACGTCCCACCCGCGCGAAGCACTCTTCAAAATGTTCCCCCAAGACGCCTCTCCCGCCCCTCAGGTGAGAAAGTAAGTACCGAGTACCGAGTCCCGAGTAGCGAGCCAGAACGCGCCTTCGAAGCCGTGCCTGCCTCTGCGAACTCAGCGGTTAAAAGCTTTTGACTTTTTCTCGGCAGCGACGATTCTTTGGGAACGACTGTTAAGAATAAATCGAAGGAAGGTTTTTTCGCGGTACTCAGTACTCGGTACTCAGTACCCGCTACTGGCGTTACTGCCGCACCGGAGAGAGATTCAGCCGGCCAGGAACTTTCTTGCCAGCTCCCTCCTGCCCGTAGACCAGATCCGGTCCGCCCTCAGATCTTCGACGACGCTTCCGCCAAGGTCGCGGCCAGCGCCCGATACGAGCGGCTGATCTCGGGACCTTCCTGCATCACCACGGGCGTGCCGTGTTCAATCGCCGGCGACACGGCTTGGAAAGCGTTGGGCACTTTCCATAAAACCTTGCAGTTGGTCGAATGCTCCACATCTTCTTCGGTGAACCCGGGAATTTTCTTATACCGGTTCAGCACCAGCCGCAACCGGTCGCGTCCCGATCCCTCTTCCAGAAATGCATGAATTCTTCCCGCGCTCCACAGCGAAACTACATCGGCCTGAGCCACCACCAGCACCGCATTCGATAGATCGGAAAGCAGCCGGGTCATCGGATCAAGACGGCTGGAAGCGTCGACGATGACGAACCGGTAATGATTTACCAGAAGATCGAAAAGCCGAGCCAGTTCAGCCGGCGTCGGTTCGGTCGAATACGGCTGTTGCGGTCCGGCCAGAAGCCGCAGTCCGTCTTTGGTCGGGGTCATCAATCCATCGAGCAGCGATGCGTCCAGCCGGTGAAGATTCTGCAGCGCGTCCGCCACCCCAAATTGCGGCCGCAAGTTCAAATGCAGCGCGGCGTGACCGATCGGCGCAAAGTCCACCAGCACCACGTCGCCGTGCGACTTCTGCAGCGCCACCGCCGTGTTCACCGCTGCCGTGGTGCACCCTGCCCCGCCCTTGGCCCCAAGAAACGTGAATACCCTGGCTTTGCCTGCCCCGCCAACGTTGCGTGTGCGGGCCGAGCTATAGCGCGTCAGCGCTTCCAGCAGGGCTTCTGAACCGGCGCCAAAGTCGATATATTCCCCCGCTCCCGCGCGCATGCTGGCCACAATGTTGGCGGGCCGGTTCATCTCGCCATTGGCGAAGATCGCAATCTGTTGTGTGGTGGCCCGAATCAGTTCAATAGTGTGAACGGCGCGCTGGGCGTCATGCGCCGGAATGTCGACAATCACCACTTCCGCCCGCGAATCCTGCAACTGCCTCAGAATCGAGTCTGTCGGCCCAGCCGGAAATCCGACATGGCTGAATACCGCCTGTCCCAGGCGCGTCGCCTCTAATCGATTTTGCAGCGCGGATAAGTGGTCTTGGTCCTCGGTCAGGAGGGCGACGGCAATCCCATGCATAGCGCGGTTCTCGCTGATTTCTCTCGGTGTTTGCATGTTAGAAAGAGAACCTGCTCTCCGCCAAGTGACCTAGGTAATGCAACCGAAATGGTGCACAAGCACTACTCCTGCGCCATTCCTGCAGCGCAGTTCGTTTTTGAAGTCTTGGGAGGAAGTGCACAACGCAGACAACTGAGGTTTGTCACACCCCTTATTGCCAAGAATTGTAAGCCAACTTCGTCCTGTTGAAAAGGAACTTTGTGGACAAAATAAGAAATATTTAAAATCGGGGGAAACTGCCGTGGAGAACTGCTGGGGGCCCATTGCAGAAACATAAAATCTAGCCTAGAACCGGACGCGCCGACGATTGTACCAGCGGACGTTCTTCCTCACGCTGGGGATGAAGGCTCGAAACCCGCGGAAAATGGGACTCGGACTCAGAAAGATACTCGTAACCATCCAGGCGCACCGCAACTCCGATTTTCGCTTCGACCTGCGAGGTATCTGCCGCGCTCTTAGCCGCCGACTTCACGATCCGCAATATCCGCCCCCGGCAGCGCACCGGCATGCTTTCGCCCAGCGTGATTTCGGAGGGCATCCGCAGCGTGATCTCGATTTCGCTTCCTTCGGTTAGCGCCGCGTCGGTAAAGAAAAACACTCCCCGCGAGCTCAGGTCCTGGGTGAATCCCATGCCTTCCAAGGCAGTCGCAGGCTGGCGCAAAGATAGCGGAAGAAGATACGGAAACCGTTGTCCAACGCGCCGTTCCATTCGAACTGGAGGACTGCTCATAATGCCGTCCCTGCCTCGGCCCAATCGCCGAAGCGCTCCCTACTCTAGCGCAGCCCGCGCCATAAGAGAAGCAGGATTTTTGGATTTTTTGGGCGGGTTCCCCAGCCTTTGACCTCGTTTGCCTAACCAATGAAGTGGGTGCCCCGTTCCTTCGCGCACTTTGCGAAGGGGCGGGTACCACGGACGCCTGCGCTGACGGTTCTACGCGGCGGATCCCGAAACGACTCTTGTCCACCCTTCATTCACATTCACCGCGCCGGGCGGGTGGCCCAGCCTTTGACCTCGCTTGCATCACCAATGAAGTGGGTGCCCCGTTCCTTCGCGCACTTTGCGAAGGGGCGGGTACCACGGACGCCTGCGCTGACCGGTTCTACGCAGGCGGGTGGCCCAGCCTTTGACCTTGCTTGCATCACCAATGAAGTGGGTGCCCCGTTCCTTCGCGCACCTTGCGAAGGGGCGGGTACCTAACGCCTGCGCTGACGGTTTTACGCCGGGCGGGTGGCCCAGCCTTTGACCTCGCTTGCATCACCAATGAAGTGGGTGCCCCGTTCCTTCGCGCACTTTGCGAAGGGGCGGGTACCACGAACGCCTGCGCTGACGGTTCTACGCCGCCCGATCTCGAAACGAAATCTTCGTCCACCCTTCATTCACTTTCACCGCGCCGGCCTCGTCGAGAAGATAAAAACGATAACTGCTCCACCGCCATTGCTCGGGAGTTTCCACCAGTCCCCCGTTTCACCGGATTGCGATGCATGTAACGCAGCTTTTCCACGCGCTTGTTCGTGGTCCATACATTGAAGTCGTAGAAGCGCGCCTGCCAGAACGCTCTGCGCCGCGGCTCGCCGCCAAACAGATTGCGTTGGCGCGGATTGGCCCGTTTGCGCTTGAGCAACAACGCGCGGGCCGTGCGCTGCTTTAGCACTTGCATCACGGTCGAAGGAGTTCCGACTTCCGGTTCGGTGAGAAGGAGATGGATATGTTCGGGCATGACGACGTAGCCGACAACCACGAACCGGTATTTTTGCCGCGTCTGTTCCAGAATCGAGAGGAAACGGTCGCGGCTGCGTGCGCTGCCCAGAAAAGGCAATCGCCGATAGCAGGAGCAGGTGATAAAGTGCAGGTGATGAGCGCCGTAGGTGCGATGCAGGCCGACGGGCATAACAGACCCGATGGTACAAGCAGCATCGTACCCGCCCTTGCAAAAAACGCAAGAGCGGGGCACCCGCAGTGCCGGAACGGGAAAGGAAAACCGTGGAAGGCTGGGCCACCCGCCTAAAGTGATTAAGAGAATCAGCCTGAGCATTCTGCTGCTCGCACTGATGGTCACGGAGATTTATCTCTGTAGCACATTCCTGCCGGCAGCATGGCAGACTGCTATTATCCAAACGTTGACTCGCAACTCGCCAAAGAAATTCGATTACTCAGTCGTCACACATCCCGCCCTCGACTACGAAATCGGCGACATGTTGAGGAAGAACACAGGATTACGGGTTGCTTTGTACGTGGTGATCCTTTTGCTGCTGGTAGGCAATGCCTTCCTCGTAACCAGGGTCTGGAGATCACTGCGAATCACATCGGGGCAAACCGACCGTGGCCATCAAACCAATGGGTGAGCCGCTGCTCGAACTCCTCGTGCGAGGTGCTGATAGCGCCGCAGTGATCTGTGTCAGGTACTTCCCACAGGGCTAGGCTTGGGTTGGCGGCTGCGATCCGGCGCGAATGGCGAATGGGGATGTTGCTGTCATCCCGTCCGTGGATCAGAAAAACCGGAACCTTGGTCGTCGCCACGATCCTTTCCGGGGAAACCTGCTCGAAGTTCATCTTGTACTTCCATCTGGGGGGCTGGCCCAGCTTTGCATTCTTTGTGAGTTGGAGCCATCACGACTGAGGCTGCCGCACCCTTCGCGCTTTTCGAATGGTAGAAATCGATCATGCCCCGGTGACTGCGCCGTTACTACGGCGCGGGACACCTGCACTTCGTCACGACGAGCTGTTACCAGAGGCGTCCACCGGGCCCCTGCGATATATAATCTTCAGACACCCCGTCGTCATCCAATCTAAAACGTGGCCGATTCAGAATCTTCCATCCAAGAGAACGCCGCCGGCAACAGCGCCGCCGCCGAAAGCTCCAAACTGCGCTGGCAGGCCGCCGGACGCGCTCTCCGCCATCGCAACTTCCAGCTCTTTTTCGGCGGACAGCTCATCTCCCTCACCGGCACCTGGATGCAGACCGTCGCTCAGTCCTGGCTCGTCTATCGCCTGACCGGATCGGGATTGCTGTTGGGCGGGGTAGGCTTTGCCAGCCAGATTCCCGTATTCCTCTGCGCGCCCCTCGGCGGCATCGTCGCTGATCGCAGCAACCGCAAGCACGTCGTCATTGCCACGCAAGTCGCGTCCATGCTGCTGGCCTTCGTGCTCGCCGCCCTCACCCTCACTCACACCGTACACGTCTGGCACATCTTCGTCCTCGCCGCGCTGCTCGGCGTGGTGAACGCCTTCGACATTCCCGGCCGCCAGTCCTTCCTGGTCGACATGGTCGGCAAGGACGACCTGATGAACGCCATCGCCCTGAATTCTTCCATGTTCAACGGCGCTCGCGTCGTCGGCCCCGCGGTGGCCGGCATTCTGGTTGCAAGGCTCGGCGAGGGCTGGTGCTTTTTCGTCAACGCCGTCAGCTACATTGCCGTGATCGCCGGACTGCTGCTGATGAACGTGCACGCCCCCGCCCGCGTATCGGCCAAGACGTCGCCTTTCGAGCACATGATGGAAGGCTTCCAGTTCGTCAACCGCACCGGGCCCATTCGCGCCTTGATGGTTCTGCTCGGCATCGTGAGCGTGACCGGAATGCCTTACGTAGTCCTCATGCCCATCTTCGCCGACAAAATTCTGCGCGGCGGCGGCCAGGAACTCGCTTCCCTCATCGGCTCCCACGACCTTGGCGCGGTCCGCCTCGGCATCCTCATGGGCGCCGCCGGCGTGGGCGCGCTCCTCGGCGCTCTCACCCTGGCTGTGCGCTCCGGCGTAAAGGGCCTGTCCAAGTGGATCACCGTCTGCTGCGCCGGTTTTGGCGTGAGCCTCATGCTCTTCGCGCTGTCGAAATCTTTCTGGCTGTCAGTTTTCCTGCTTCTGCCCGTGGGCTACTTCATCATGCTGCAGATGGCGTCCTCGAACACTCTCATCCAGGTGATGGTCCCAGACGAACTCCGCGGCCGCACCATGGCCGTCTATTCCATGATGTTCATGGGCATGGCGCCCATAGGCGCACTGCTGGGCGGCGCGTTGTCCGACCGCTTAGGCGCGCCGCTGACGGTCGCCATCGGTGGCCTAGCCTCGGTGCTCGGCGCATGGTGGTTCGGCGCGCAGCTACCCAAGATTCGCGTAGAAGCCCGCAAGCTGATCATCGCCCAAGCCATGGCCGGCGGCGAGCCCGCCGAAGAAATGACCACCCCGGTAGCGGAAGACTAATGTGGCCTCCCGAAGGCGCTACCGTTTTTTTGGTTGTTTCAAGGATTTACCACATCAGCAATCAAAGGAAGGCGAAGCCAAGAGCTAAGAGCTAAAAGCTAAGAACCGAGAACTGAGAACCGAGAACTGAGAACTGAGAACTGTTACTTCGCCCTTCCCAGCGCCACCAGAAATATCGCGCTCTTCCCCCGCGCGTGCGGCGAGAAGAAGCTAACCACATCGTCGTCATAGAACGTCAGCCCGCTCGCCCCCAGCTTTTGCGCATACGCGCCCAGATAAAGTTTCCCGCCCAGAATCCCGGCCTCAAGTTGCGCGGCGCGATACCCGCGGTTCCCGTAGCGCTCCATAATTTTTTTCAGATCGGCCAGAAAGAATACGTCGACCGAAGCGTCCCTCGGAATCTCCTGCTCCAGACCCAGGTAGCCCGCCTTCTCGCGAAAGTCCCCCGCCTTCAGCAGCTCAAGCCCTCTTTTCTCCCAGTGATAGACGTAAGCTCCCGCCGTCACGCCCAGCACGTGGTTCACAATCAAATAAAGATCATTCAGATGGCTTCCCGCAGGATCGAGAAAGTCGGCGGGAATGCCGCGCGTGGCGCGATCGAGCATCGTCGAAAGCTGCGGCAGCGTGATCGGATCGCGCGCGAATCTCCGCGCCGATCCGCGCCGCGAAATCACCGCCTCAATCGAATCCTTAGGAATCGCAGAATCGTCGAGCGGTTTCAACATGATCGTATCGCCCTTCGTCGGCGACAGTTGCCGCGCCGGCGTCTTGCCGCGCCACGCCTCCACTTCCGCCGCCGACTCGAGCGACGATGCCTCGTGCATCTTGCGCATCGACGGATATTCGACCTCCGTCTCGGAATACGGAACGGTCGGCAGTGTGAGCGCCGTGACCTCCGGCGAACCGGGCAGCGCCGCCTGCTGATACCCAATCGGCACCAGCGAAAACGCGACCTCCCGCTTGCTGTCGAGCCCTAGCAACGCGTCCACCTGCGAATCGACAAAGCCCGCAACAACTCTCGCCGGAAGCTTCGCCGCCGCGGCCATTGCCAGCAGATTCGCCAGGATCGTCCCGTTATCCCATCCGAAATGCCGGTAGGTGCGCGAGCGATACTTCCAAGCGTTGCGCCAATAGGTGCCGCTGCACACGATCGTCACCGGCGCGTGCGCCACAGAAGGCTCGCTGCCCGTCGCGTCTGCCAGCGCCTGCCGGAAATCTCCCGCGCGCAGCTGCCGCAAGCCGAACTCCGCTGCGCCAAAGTGATAGACCCCCGCCGCCAGCCCCGGAGGATTCTTCACACCCGGCACCGCTCTGCCCGGCAGATCGCCGCACACCACGTAGAGTTCAATTTCATAAAGCGCCCCGGTGCACGCCGCCGCGCGAAAGAAAGTTTCTCCTTGTGCATGCTTCCGGCTGCGAATCACTCCCGCCGAAAAAAACAGCAACTCGGCCAAAGTCTCGAGATCGGGAACACTCTCCACTTCGCTTTGCGTCGCCGTCCCAAAATCCGCAATCGCCGACAGCGCAGGACGGCCGGTGTCGTGGAAATCCCGCGGAAGTCGCGTCACCTCCAGCGTGGGATAAATCTTGAACAGCAGCGGCTTGTTCTCCCAGTCGAGCGCATGCGGATTGAAGCGCACGCTCTGGTAGGAATGCTTGCTGCCGCTGTGATACTGCCAGCCCGCGTCGAGGTTCCGGTTCTCGCTCAAAAAACTCGCTCCTCAATTCTGTGAATGAAGATCGTGGCAATGAAGATCATGGCGATGAAGATCATGGGAATACAGATTATAGAAGTACGGCTCAGCGGTAGGCGCTCGGCGGCAGGCCGGTGATGCGGATTCCCGCATGGCCCTTGGTGCGGAAATTCATGCCGACCAGCAGGGCAGTAATCTGCTCGACGATGCGCGCGTTCTCCAGTTTTCCGCCGTCCACGCCGCGCACTCCGGGAATCTTTGCCGCCAGTTCGCGCGTGAGTTGCGCCGCGTCGGGATCGTCGCTGCACACAATCACGTCGCAATCGAGCGGCGTATCCGTGCCCAGCAGTTCGGCGGAAACATTATGAAACGCGGCCACCACGCTCACTTCCTCCGACATTAGTTCCGCCGCCTGCTGCGCCGCCGACCCCTGCCACACGCCCAGAGTCCGCGACGCGCGCCCGCCCACGCCGCTGGCCAGCGGCACCGTGGCGTCGATCAGAATGCTTCCCGCCGTGATCGAAGATTTCAGCTTCTTGAGCAGCGAGGCCTGCCCCTCGAACGGAACGGTCAGCATCAGAATGTCGGACGGCCGCACAGGCGGCGCTGTTTTCCATGCCGGAAATTTTCCCCGTGCCTCCGAGCCGTTTCTGTATCGCGTCCGCCGCCTGTTGCGCGCGCTTTTCGTCGCGCGAACCGATAATGACCGTCTCTCCCGCCCGCGCCCAGCGCAGCGCCAGCCCCATGCCCGCCGGCCCGGTGCCCCCGATCACCGCGATCGGCCGGATGCCTTCGAGACTCGTGCTCATGCGAACTCCGCCTCCAGCGATTGTTCGGCGACGCACTCGGCGACCGGAAGTTTAATCTGCATGCGCGAATACGTCGTATTGCGTTCCGCCGGAATCCGCCCCATCTCTAGGATCAGCGCCTGAAAATCTTCCGGGCTGGTGTACTGCCCCGCGGTCGCGCCTGCCTCCCGCGAAATATTTTCTTCCATCAGCGTGCCGCCGTAATCGTTGGCCCCCGCGTGCAGGCAGAGTTGCGACAGCCGCCGGTTCAGCTTCACCCACGAGACTTGAATGTTGTCGATCGATCCCGCCAGCAGCAGCCGCGCCAGCGCGTGCACTTTCAGATGTTCCGCCAGCGTCGGCCCGGTCCGCGCCAGCCCCTGCTGAAACAGCAGCGTGTTCTGATGTACGAAGCCGAGCGGCACGAACTCGGTGAAGCCTCCGGTTTCCGCTTGAATCTCGCGCAGCAGCCGCATCTGCCGCACCCAGTGCTCCGGCGTTTCCGCATGTCCGTACATGAGAGTCGACGTGGTGCGAATGCCGCACTGATGCGCCGTTCGGATGACCTCGACCCACTGCGCCGTGGAAAGTTTGTTGGCCGAAAGAATGTGGCGAATCTGGTCGTCGAGAATTTCCGCCGCCGTTCCCGGCAGCGTGCCCAGCCCGTTATCGCGCAGCATGGAAAGATAATCGGCCAGCGGCATGCCCGTGAGTTCCACGCCGTAAACAATTTCCATCGGCGAAAACGCGTGGATGTGCATGCGCGGAACCGCCTGCTTGATCGCGCGCAGAATGTCGCGATAATAAAATTTCGACAGCTCACGCGGCAGCCCGCCCTGAATGCAGACTTCGGTCGCGCCCAGTTCCCACGCCTCGACCGCTTTGCGCGCCATGTCTTCGAGCGAATGAAAGTAAGAGTCTGCTTCGCGCGGCCCGCGGCTGAAGGCGCAGAACTTGCATCCCACAAAACAGATGTTGGTGAAATTGATATTGCGGTTCACTACGTAGGTGACAATGTTGCCGCAAAGTTCCGCGCGCAGCAGGTTCGCCGCCGCCAGCACGCCGAGCAGATCGTCGCCCTCGGCATTGGCCAGCGCGTACGCCTCTTCCAGCGACAGGTCGCCGCCGTTCTGCGTTTCGAGAACTTTTTCCAGCGAACGACCGCAGCGCGGGAGTTACGCGCGCAGCCGCGTCCGGCCACTCCAGCGAAGGGAAAGCTTCCAGTTCCGACGGTGTAAGTTCGCGCAGCATGCGGTTCCCCGTAGAGACGTAGCTAACCACGTCTCTGCCTGCAGCGGCAACTATGCCAGTATCGGCAAGACGCGGCAAGCAATGTCCCTACAGTGTAGCGGAAGTTTCGGGGAAAGAGCGTAGCGGAAATTTTCAAGGAGCGCGCTCAGCGAAACAAATCTGTAGACGCAGGTCGCAGCAGGTCTCTCGCTTTCCCCGTTCCAGCTTCGTAGCGAAATCCGCGCACGATGCACGCCGGCGCGCGATTCAGTTTTCCGCACACCAGTCCCGCCGCGCACGCCAGTTCGTCGGCCACGGCCTCAACGCTGGCGCGCAGCTTGTAGCCGTGCGAGTCGCGCCGTCCGCGATCGTCGCGCAGCGGCTTCATCCCGGCGATTCCAATCGCGAACTCTGTCAGCCCTTCGCGCCACGGCCGCCCAAAACTGTCAGTAACGATCACCGGAACAGCCACGCCCGTGCGGCTTTTGAGCGCGCGCCGCAAATTCGCCGCGGACCGGTCAGGATCCTCCGGCAGCAGGAGCGCATGCGTGCCGCCGTTTACGTTCGACACATCGATGCCGCTGTTGGCGCACAGAAATCCGTGATGCGTCTCGGTGATGAGCACGCCGTTCTTGCGCCGGATCACGCCTCGACTCTCGCGCAGCGCCAGTTCAATCACGCGCGCGTCCAGCGCATATTGTTTTGCCCAAGCCACAGATTCGGACGAAGGCTCAATCGTCGCCAGATCGACGATCCGCCCCTCCGCCTTGGAAACGATTTTATGCTTCACGACGAGAATGTCGCCGGCCAGCAACCGCATCTTCGCCCGCCGCAGCGCCTCGACCAATTTGTCGGCGAGTGAATCTCCCGGCCGGATTTCGTCCGCCAGCGGAATCGGAATCAGCCGAAGCTCCGCCTGAGCCGTGTTCGTTCGCGTAGATCGCGCGCGTGCCATAAGAGAAGTAGAAGTTCAGGTTTGTGTGGGGACAGCCGCCCCCGGCTAGCTTGCCCTGAGCGAAGCCGAAGGGTCGAGCGCAGCTCGAAAGGTTTTCGGTGCCGCTAATCGTGTGGGGGCGGACGCATTCGTCCACCCCGCGAGCGAAGCGAGCGCCCAGCGCCGTGATCTCATCCCCAGACCAATGCGTCCCGTGCTACGTGCGAAACTTGCCCGTCGCCACATATTCCCGCAGCAACCGCTGCGACCGCGTCTCTCCCGGCAACGCCGCTAACTCCTGCAAGTCCGGCGGATTATCCACGTCCACCGCAATCCCCGCAAACTGCAGCACCACGCAAGGCTTGCCCGTAGCCTGCGCCGCGGCATGATGCGGCTTGAAACTGTCATTGCCAAAGCGCAGCGGGAACAGATTCGCCGGACGCCGATACGCCGCATTCGTGCCGCGTCCGTCTCCCGCGGGCACCAGCACGCTACCCTCGGCAGGCGCGTGCTTCAGAACTTCTTCCAGTTCCCACGCCTGAATCAGCGGAATGTCCGCCGGAATCACCAGCGTGCTGTCCGCGCCCCGCTCCACGCACAACTGCGTGGCCATCTCGATCGCCCCGGTCTCTCCGGGATTCTCCGGATCGGGAATAATTTCGAATTCATATTCCGCCGCCAGCCTCGTCGCATAAGGATCGCTAGTGACCACCGCGACCGGCGGCCGCGCCTTCCAAGTGTGCAGCGCGGTAAGCACGTCGTACAACATGGCTTGCGCCAGCGCGGTGCGCGACGGCTGGTCGAGAACCGCCGCCAGCCGCTGCTTCGCCCCAGACAAGTTTTTGACGGGAACGAGAATCACGGCTGCTGATCCAACCGTCGAAAAGCGCCGTGGGTTTGAGCGTCGTCGCCGCTGCGCGGAGCTTCCGCGATGAAGGCCAGCACATCGCGCGCCAACCCAATCTTGTCGTCGTTCGTGCGCATGATGGTCTGCGTGCACTGCACGTGCAATCCGTTGGCGCGAAGCAGTTCCGCGGCTCGCGTGTCGCGATGGTCGCAGACCAGCACGTCGATGAAAATCTTCATAAGCATGCGCCACGCCCACAATCGAGCAGGGAAGTCCTTGCGCGGCCATCAGAATTCCCGCCGGACCTGCAATCGGAGCGCTGCCCACAATCGGACTGATGGCGGCAACTTTTCCCCGGCAGCGCAGCAGCGCCTCGCGAATGCCCGGCACCGCCAGAATCGGGCCAATGCTGGTGATGGGATTGCTCGGGGCAATGATCACCGCTTCCGCCGTCTCGATCGCTTCAATCACTCCCGGCGCAGGCTCTGCGTCCGAGGCTCCGGCAAAGCGCACCGAGTTCACCGGATCCTGATACCAGCGCTGCACGAAATATTCCTCGAAGCTCAACTCGCCGACCGGCGTATCCACGCGGGTTTCCACGCGCGAGTCGCTCATGGGAAGCACGCGCGCCTTCACCCCAAGTTTTTCTGAAATGACGGAGGTCGCATCCGACAGCGTCTTGCCCTCGGCCAGCAGCCGCGAACGCAGCAGATGCATCGCCAGGTCGCGGTCGCCGGTATGAAACCACGTCGGCTCGCCCAGTTGCCCCATGGCCTGCAGGCACAAAAAAGTGTCGCCCTTCACGCCCCATCCGCGCTCGCGGCTCAACATGCCCGACAGCACGTAAGTGATCGAATCAATGTCGGGAGAAACGTAGAGGCCCCACCACAGCAGGTCGTCGCCGGTATTGACGATGACCGTAATTTCTTCTGCGGGCATCACCTGCTTGCAGGCCGTCGATGAATTTGGCGCCGCCGGTGCCGCCGCTGAGCACGCAGATCATGCCGCCCGCTCCGTTTTAGCCAGGCCATGGTCATCCACTGCGGCGCGCAATTTCTCCGACAAGAGTCCCGGCTTGGCCGCGACGGCGGAAATAAATTCGGGATACACCGGCAGGCGCTGCTGCAGCCGCAGCCCCTTGGCCTCGGTGCGCAGGCGCAGTTGTTCCAGGTGCGGCCACGGCTTTTCCGGATTGATGTAGTCGGGGGTCAGCGGCGAAATCCCTCCCCAGTCGTTGATGCCGGCATCGACTAACTCTTCATAGTAAGGCGCGGAGAGATTGGGCGGAGCCTGAATATTGACGTTGGGGAGTAACAAGCGAGCTACCGCCACGGCGCGCAGCATCTCGCCGCGGCCGGGCTCGGGCCAGTTCGCCATGCGGATCGCCGGCTTCACGCGGAAATTCTGCACGATCACTTCCTGAATATGCCCGTAGCGCTCGTGCAGATCGCGAATCGCGAGCAGCGTGTCGACGCGGTCTTCGATCGATTCGCCGATGCCAATCAGCACTCCGGTGGTGAAAGGAACATTTTGCTTGCCCGCCTCTTCAATAGTGCGCATTCGCTTGGCCGGAACTTTGTCGGGAGCATTATCGTGCGCGGCGCCGGGAGCCAGCAGCGCGGCGTTCGTGGTCTCGAGCATCAGGCCCATGCTGGGCGAAACCGCGGCCAGCCGCGTAATCCACTCCGTGCTGAGCAGGCCAGGATTAGGATGCGGCAGCAGGCGAGTCTCCCGCAACACCAGCTCACACATGGCCTCCAGATAATGCAGCGTCGACTTGTAGCCGAGATGGCGCAGCGTATCGCGCATCTCGGGGAAGAGCAGTTCGGGCTTGTCGCCCAAAGAGAACAATGCTTCGGTGCATCCCAGCTTTTCGCCGGCGCGGGCGACCGCCAGCACTTCGTCGGGAGTCATGGTGTGCGCGCCGGGGTCGCCGGGATCGCGGCGGAAGGTGCAGTATCCGCAGTAGTCGCGGCAAAGATTGGTCAGCGGCAGAAAGACTTTGCGCGAATAAGTGATCGCGCCCGGCTTGAAACGTTCTTTGGCCGCGCGAGCGGCGGCCAGCAGTTCGGGCAGGTCCTCGTCGCCGCAGCGAATCAGGCGCGACGCGGCTTCCCGCGAGATGGGAACGCCAGGTTGCGCCTCGGCCAGCGCGGAAGCGCATGCCGTGCGGCTTGCAAGCGGGTTATTGAGGACGGCCACGTTGACCGAATCATACAACGTCAGAGCGTGGTAATGTAGGCGGTTGCGTAGCCTCAAGGGCAGGTTTCAACGTTTTCAAAGGTTTAAATGTTTCAAGGTTTTGCCTTCGAAACCTTCGAAACCTTGAAACCTTGAAACATTGCAACCTTGAAACTTTGCTCTCTCCGCTTCGCTCGCGGGGCGGACGAATGCGTCCGCCCCGACATGTATGAACCTGACCACGACTGAATTTCGCAACGCCATGGGGCGCTTCGCCACCGGGGTAACGATCGTGACCGTCGACCTCGACGGCGAGGTGCACGGCATGACCGCCAACGCCTTCGCCTCGGTCTCGCTCGACCCTATGCTGGTGCTGGTCTGCGTCGATCACACCACGCGCACCCACGCGCATCTGCACGCCAAGAAACGGTTCGGAATCAATGTGCTGTGCGAGAATCAGCGGGCGATCTCGGAATACTACGCCCGTCCCGAGCGCGATCACGAACATGCCGAGACAGAAGCCGGGGCGCGATTTGAGCTGACTAGGCAGGGAACTCCCATGTTGCTCGGCTCGCTGGCATATCTCGAGTGTCGCCTGCATTCCGCGCAAGATGCCGGAGACCACACAATTTTTATTGCCGAAGTCGAAGACGTGGTGGTGCGCGAGGGCGAGCCCCTGCTGTTCTTCCGCGGGCTGTATCGCAAAGTGGGCGCGGACGTGGAGAAGTAGTCTTTGCCACTTTCGTCGCGCTCGAACATCTAATTGTTATCAAAACAAATCAGAATGGAGCTGAGTCATGGCCGAAAAGACGGCAGAGAAAATTACCAAGACCGAAGCCGAGTGGAAGCAGAAGCTTACGCCTGAGCAGTATCACGTGGCCCGCGAGGCGGGAACGGAGTGCGCCTTTACCGGCGCCTACTGGAACACGAAAGATGCGGGGACGTACAACTGCGTGTGCTGCGGCGCGCCGCTGTTCGATTCGCAGACGAAGTTTAATTCCGGCACGGGCTGGCCGAGTTTCTACAAGCCGGGCGAGTCCAGCAATGTGGTCGAGCACAAGGATACGCAATACGGCATGGTGCGCACCGAAGTTCGCTGCGCCAAATGCGATGCGCACTTGGGACATGTGTTCGAAGATGGCCCAGCCCCAACCGGACTGCGCTACTGCATGAATTCCGCCTCGCTGGATTTCAAGCCCGCAGAAAAGAAGTAATCCGAAGGTGTAGCCGAATCGTAGAGACGTAGCTTGCTACGTCTCTGCCGCCGGCGCGCATGTTCTTCATGGGGACAACTTGAAGCGAAACTTTTCGCGAGCGGGCATTTGTTCGTAAGTCGTTGAGCCTAGGTGTAAGTGATTGAAATGTCGTAGAAGGCCCCTGGCGGTCCGCAGGACGCATAATTTTCCCGGTGTTGGCCTTGTCCATGCTTTGAGGAGAGATCGTCGCAGCAAGGGCCGTTTCCGGCCCCGCAACGGGCATTCTGGATGAAGATCAGACTCTCTTTTGCGCCAGGCCGGAACGGCCAATCGGCGAACATACTTACCAGATTGTACGTACAATCGACCGCAACTCCCTGCATTCAAAAAAGATAAGGGGCACGCGCAAGCGTGAGCGAAGTCGAAGGGGCTGTCCAGTCGAGCAAAGCTCGACGGCCGCTAGCAATCCCCCCTCGCGGGGCGTCATCCTGACCGGAGCCGCTGCTACAGGCGAAGTGAAGGATCTCGCGCGCAACCGCAGCTCTGCCCACCGAAGAATTACCTCTCCAATCACTCGCTTGCCCGATTAATCGCCCGGCACACCGCATCGTAAAGACTCTCGTCCCGAGTCACGAATGTCAGGAAGTCATTGTCCGCAATGTAAGACTCGGGCTGAATCCAATCGAGTTGATTCCAGAACAGATCGGCGAGGCTCGACCTCTCCGGTGGGTGCAAGGCGAAAGCATAATTTACAAAATCGGCGACCTCTCCCCGCTTTACCGCCGGGTCAAAAATATTGCTAGCAAGCCGCGACACTCCCAAATCCTCAGGCTGCTTGAAGACGTACCACTCGTCCCAACCGCCCCGCGGCAACGTCTCGACAGACTGAACCAACGGACTGTAGGCAATGCCTTGCCGACTCTCCCAGCCAACCAATTTTTCCTCTGCAGTTGGAGACAACTGGCTGCTGTCAATGGAAGTGATTGCGAGGTACCTTCCCAGCACCACAGCAGGGCAGAATTTGAGCAGGTCGTCGAGTTCAAACTCGCTGACCAGCCATTTGTACGCACCGGCCGATCCAATGGCCAATGGTTCCGGCGAGCCTGAAGTAGAAGGCATAATGGAAATTGTAGATCACGAGACTCCGTGCATTGATGTCCTTTCGCCCAACCCGCTCCTCTGTGTAAACTACCTTCGCGATGAGACTGTCCCCCAGATCAGGCCTTGCCAAACTCTTTTTCCTGCTAGTCGTACTCGCGGCCTCAAGCGTTTCGAGCTTCGCCTCCGCCTACGACGGCCATCCCAAGCTGGTTGTGGTCATCGTCATCGATCAGTTTCGCGGCGACTATCTCGAACGCTACCGCGGCCAATTCGGCGAGGGCGGCTTCCGCCTCTTCCTCGACCACGGCGCTTATTTCTCCAACTGCAACTACGACTACGCCAACACCCGCACGGCTCCCGGGCACTCCACCCTCTTCACCGGCGCCTACAGCAACGGCCACGGCATTGTCGCCAACGAATGGTGGGACCAGAAAAAGAAGCGCATGGTCACCTCCGTCGAAGACGACGCCACGAAACTGGTGGGCGTCGCCGGCGACAAGACTGGAGCCTCGCCGCACAACCTGATGGCCGACACGCTGGGCGACGAACTCAAACTGGCCACGCAAGGCAAGGCCCGCGTCTTCGGAATTTCACTGAAGGACCGCGCCTCCATCCTTCCCGCCGGATTCGCCGGCAACGCCGCCTACTGGATCGATCCCGCGAGCGGCGCCTGGATCACCTCCACCTACTACCGCAACGACCTTCCCAAGTGGGCGCAGGATTTCAATTCCACTCATCCCGCGAAATATTGGGATCGCGACTGGAAAGACGCGCAGGGAACCGTTCTGCGCTCGACCGCCCATCGCAAAGGCAGAGACGGCTCCGACGCCGGTTTCTACGAAGTCGTCGGCCCGACTGCATTCGCCAACGAATATGAATTCGAGTTTGCCAAGGAACTGATGCAGAACGAAAACATAGGCCGCGGCCCGGCGACCGACCTGCTCTCGATCAGCCTCTCGCCCAACGATATTCTTGGCCACCAGGTCGGGCCCGATTCTCCCGAGATGCGGCAGATGGCTCTCGATCTCGACCGCGAGATAGCCGATTTCATCGGGTTCGTCGCGCATCAGATCGGAATGGCTAACGTATGGGTCGCGCTCTCGGCCGACCACGGAGTCTCTTCGCTGCCCGACGCCGTCAAGAAACTGCACATTCCCGCGGCGAATCTCGACAGCAAAAAAATCGAAGCCGACATCAACAGCGCCCTCACCGCGAAATTTTCTCCCGGCCATTCCGCAGCCTATGTAAAGCTCGACTACCCAATGGCGTGGCTCGACCAGGATGCCTTTGCCGCCGCCCACGTCCATGAAGCCGACGCCGAAAAGGCTGTCGGCGAGGCGCTGAAGCAATCCGGCCTGCGCGACTATTACACCAAGTCGCAACTCGCCGAGGGCGAAGTTCCCGACACTCCTCTGGGACGAAAATATCTGAACAGCTATTCCGCCGCTGGAAGCTGGTACGTGATGGGCGTCCCCGATATTTACACCGTCGGCTCGTCCAAGGGCACCGACCACGCCTCGCCCTACAACTACGACACGCACGTGCCGCTTGCGTTCTACGGCCTGCCGTTTCGGCCAGGAACCTATCGCGCGCCCGCGCGAACCTGTCGACCTTGCGGCTACGCTCGCATCGCTGCTCGGAATCAATGCTCCCAGCCACGCCGTCGGCCGCGTGCTGACCGAAGGGCTTGCGCCCTCGCACGCCGCCGCGAGCGCTGGAGATCCCCAGCCATGAGCGCTGCCGCCAATTCCAACTCGTCCACGCCCGATCTTGGCGTGACCTTCGCCGGGATTGAACTCAAGAATCCGGTCATCGCCGCCAGCGGCACGTTCGGTTACGGCGTTGAATTTGAAGATGTAGTTCATCTCGGCAAGCTGGGCGGATTCGTGGTGAAGGGACTGTCGAAGGAGCCGATGATCGGCAATCCTCCGCCTCGCCTGTGGGAGACCGCGGCGGGCATGCTCAATGCCATCGGCCTGCAGAACATCGGCGCGCAGGCCTTTCTCGACGAGAAGTTGCCGCACCTGCGCACCATCAAAAACGCCGTCGTGCTCGCCAATGTTTTCGGCTACACCCGCGAAGATTACGAACGCACCATCGAAATTCTCAACCAGGGCGAGGGCATCGCCGCCTACGAGTTGAATGTTTCCTGCCCCAACACCGAGCACGGAGGCCTGCAGTTCGGCACCGACCCGCGCTCGCTCGATGAAATTGTCACCACCGCCAAACGAGTCGCTAACGCGGCCGCTGATCGTGAAACTTTCTCCCAACGTGACCAGCATCGCCCAAATGGCTTACGTGGCGCAGGAAGCGGGCGCCGACGCGCTCTCGGTGATCAATACCTTCGTGGCCATGGCAATCGATCCCGAAACCCGCAAGCCGCGCATCGCCAACGTCACGGCGGGTCTGTCGGGTCCAGCCATCAAGCCCATCGCGGTGCGCATGGTTTACGACGCCGCGCACGCCGTGAGAATTCCCGTGATCGGCATGGGAGGAATCTCAACTGCCGCCGACGTCGTCGAATTCATGCTGGCAGGCGCGACGGCCGTACAGATCGGCACAGCCAGTTACTGGGATCCATGCGCCACCGAAACAATTGTGGATGAGTTACAGCAATGGTGCCAGCAGCACCACGTGGCAAGACTGGCCGACCTGACCGGCGGCATGCAGCTGGAATAAAAGTGTGGTGCGGGCGCCCCCGCCCGCATTCTTCGTGGGCAACTTGACCTAACAGTCTGCTGAAAAACTCAGATCTCGACCAAGTTTTGAAAGGGCGCGACTTCAGTCGCGCCGCAAGTCCAACGAAATCATGGCGCCTTTAGGCGCTGGGGGATTCTCAGTTCACGAAGGGAGTTTTTCGGCAGCCTAAGACACAGCCGGCGAGGCGCCGGCGCTACGTCCGCTCTAGCGTCCTTGTGCGTACCAGATCGCGCCCGGCGACTTATAATTCCGCCCTTCGCCCCATACCGCTTGCGTCGCGCCATCGCTGTCGATCGCAAGCCCGAAATAATCTCCGAACGGAAAACGAAACCCGCTCTGCAGAATGTAGTCGTATCCCCGCACCGCGCCCGAGAGCTGCGTCTCCGCGCTCCACGTGGCGCCGCCGTTGGTAGAACTGCGGTAGTAAGTATTCCAGAGCGGACTGTTAGGATTCCCCGCTTCCGACGTTCTCGCATCCATCCAAGCAACTCGCACATCGCCCGCAGTGCCCGCCACCAACGCCGGAAACGAATGTTCCACCCCTGCTCGCGCGTTGGAAACGTCGGCCCGCTCCGCCCAGCTTGCCCCGCCGGTGGTGGAGGACGAAAAATAAATGCGCTCCGGCCCGCCATTCGCCGCGCCCGCGTTCCACAGCGCATAGAGCGCTCCCGCGCTATCCGACGCCAGCGCAATCTGCGGGCCCAGATATCCGGTCTCGCAACTTTGTGCGTCGCAGCCGGGAGGCGCGCTCGACACATCCAGCAGGGATGTGTTCCACGTCCGCCCGCCATCCGCCGAGCGGCTTACGAAAATGCTGACCGGGCGCGTCGGCAGTTCCTGGCGCGCATACGCGGTCCAGCCAAAAAAAACATTGCCGGCCGGATCCACCGTCGCTCCGCCCGCCAGCGACGAACCGGGCGCAGCATTGGAATTCACCTGCGCGGCCGCGAAAGTCTGTCCCGCATCGTGCGACGCCGCGACGAAAAATTTCTCCTCGTGATTGAAACCGACATAAACATCCGTTCCGCGAACCGCCAGCACCGGCCTGTCGGCGTCTTCCTGCCCGCGCTCCGCCCACGAGAACGACCACGTACGCCCAAAGTCGAGCGATCGCGCCACGATAATGTCGCGCTTGTTGTTCTGCATCCACGACGCGTATACGGTCTGCCGGTCGACGGGATCGACTACGATTTGCGGATCGAACTGCCCGGTTGGAAAAGGAAGCAGCGCGCGCGAAGCCTGCCACGACTGTCCATTATCGTCGCTGGCAAGCAGAGCGACAGTCGGCGCCGTACAGTTCCGGCAATCGGGAACCGCGCCATATTGCGGGTAAAGAACGTAAACGTGCCCGTGCCCGTCGGCGGCGATGGCGGGTTCCCACTGATCGCCGGTGCGATATCCCAGGCGCGTTTGCGGGGTGAATCCCGAAATCGCCAGTGCTGCTCCGGTCGTGGCCCAGAATAATAAAATCAACAACGCCCGCTTGAGCGCAGTTCTTGGCCCGGCTTGGAAGTGGCTGGAAAATAACACGGAACAGAACCCTTAGGACCCTTTTCGGACTTTATCGTGATTCGGCCAGAGCGTCAATTCCCGGCGGTACCTATGTGCTCAATTTTACAAGAATGCGACACTGCCACTTTTTTGGCGTTTGGCCATCTAATCAAGCAGAATAGAAACCGAATGCATGTGAGGATGGAGCGACAAAAATGGAAAAAGCCACATTCGCAGCAGGATGCTTCTGGGGAGTCGAAGCCACCTTCCGCCAAATTCCGGGAGTGCTTTCAACCCGCGTCGGCTACATCGGCGGCAAGACCGATAATCCCACCTACAAGGAAGTTTGCACCGACAGCACCGGCCACGCCGAGGCGGTGGAAGTGGATTTCGATCCCGCCAAAGTCCGCTACGCCGATCTGCTGAAAGTTTTCTGGGAGAACCACGATCCCACGCAGCGGAACCGCCAGGGCCCGGACTGGGGCACGCAGTACCGCTCCGCGATCTTCTTTCATTCCCCCGAGCAGCAAGCCGAAGCCCAGGCCTCGAAGGAAGCTCTGGAGAAGGCGCACCTTTATTCCAAGCCGATCGCAACCCAGATCGTTCCCGCCGTAACATTTTATGCGGCGGAGGACTACCACCAGCAATATCTGGAGAAACGCGGCCTGGCCAGCTGCCACATTAATACATAACCGAAAGAGAACAATCGCTTTAAAGGTTTTTGTACGTACAAATATGCAGTACATTGCGGCTCTTGTGACGGCAGATGCGGTCTCGCGACTCCTAAAATGACAGTCCGGATGCCCTCCCAGGATGCCCTTTGCGGGGCCGGAAACGGCCCTTCCTGCGACGATCGCCGCCGAGGTGGGGTTGAACCTCGTCCGCGCCGAGTCGCGCGTCTCTAAGAGCAAGGCGTGACCACGAGTTTTCAATCACTTCCACGAAGACTCAACAACTTACGGAATGTTGAGCCGTTACGACTCCCTCGCAGGATCTGCGGTCTCTGCGTGTCGGGGCGCGGAATCGCCTCATAGCGACAGTTATCCCTGAACTGGCATATGATTCTCACAGTTCGACCCTCGGAGGACGCACTCACATGTTCGCTATCGCATTCTCCACAATGGTGATATTGGCCCTCGTCAGCCTTGTCGTGCATTGGACCATCAGAATCCGGTTGATGAGACTGGATTCAACTAGAGACAGAATTGAATGGCTGAGTTTCCGCGGCGGTGATGAGGTTCTGAAAACTTACGAGACTCTGTTCCCTCGAAGCGTGCTGCCGCGTTTCTGCCGTGTCGTTTTCTGGACGGCAATCGTAGTTGCCACCGTTGGACTATGCGCCATTGTTATTCTGAAAGTATCAGGCCGGTAACTGTCGAAAAATCCCCATTCGACTCATTGGAGGGACGACCGACGGCGGCCGGCCCAGCTTTCGATAGTGTTCCTGTGCGCCACGGCGCGGGTGCCCCGTCCTTGCGTTTTTTTGCAAGGGTGGGTCGCGATGCTGCCGTTACAACCTTTTGTTTGCTCCGCAGAAACCGCGTTGCGTATGCGTTCGTGGTTCCCGCCCTTCGCAAACTGCGCGAAGGACAGGGCACCCACATGTGTCGTGGGGGCAAAATCAAAAAACCCGGGCCACAGCGTAGAGACGTTGCTTGCAACGTCTTCTCACCGCGAAATCGGAGAGGTGAAAATCAGGCCGCCGTTAGCAGTATTGGCGCGCCTTTGGTGATCACCAGCGTGTGCTCGTAGTGCGCCGAGGGCCGGTGATCGGCCGTGACCATGGTCCACTTGTCGGGCGCGATGAAGATTCTGCCCGAACCTGCGGCGATAATCGGCTCGACAGTAATTACCAGGCCTTCGGTGAGAACCTGATTCGACTGCGCATCCGGAAAGTTGGGCACCCGCGGCTCTTCGTGGATGGTGCGGCCGATGCCATGTCCCGCCAGTTCGCGAATCACGGAAAATCCGCTGCGCCGGACTTCGCGCTCAACCGCGCGGCCAATCTCCCAAATCCGAAAGCCGGCTCGCGCCACCAGCATCGCCTTGGCAAAGGCGCGCTCCGCGCAGGCCACCAGGTTCCGCCGCTCATCCGTCACTTCGCCCACGGGAACGGTTACCGCGGCATCCGCCATGAATCCATTTTTTTCGATGGTGACATCGAGCTTGACCAGGTCGCCGGGCTGCAGCGCGCGTTTGCCGGGAATGCCGTGCACCGCTTCGTCGTTGACGCTGATGCAACTCACGCCAGGAAATTGATAGACCAGCGCCGGCGCAGACTGCGCTCCGCGCTCCCGCATCACGTTCGCGCCCACTTCGTCGAGCTCCGCGGTAGTAATTCCCGGGCGCACTTGCTGCTTCATCGCATCCAGCATGCAGCGCACCACCTCGCCTGCGGCGCGCATTCCCGCCAGTTCTCCCGGCTCATTGATCGACATGGGATTACCTCAGGAAACATCATACCGCCGCGAGGAAACTCAGGCGGCCGCGGGCCGTCTCGGCCAGAAAAACAGAAGCAGGATAAATCCACCCAGGTAATAAGGCACGCTGGCCGCGACCGGGCTGGCACGCAAGCGCAGGATCAGGCCAAACAAGGCCAGCGACTCGCAGAGCACGTAGGTGGCAAGGTAGCCGGTTCGCCAGTGATTCAGACTGAGGCTGTCGTCGGGCCGCGAGGCCAGGCTTTCGCCCGCGCGCAGCACCAGCGTGCGCCGCACTACGAAAATTGCGCCCACAATGGCCACGCTCAAGGTTGCGAACAGGTAGCTGAGAGTGGGATCGATGCCGCGCGCAGCCGGACCCACAACTTGTCCAACGATCGCGTAGAGCACGACGCTGGCTAGCATCGCCCACTGCACAGCTCGCAGTGTCTTGAGGGCCCTGAGCATGGAAGGTCGTTCTCTCCGAACCGCAGGAGAATTGCAGCGATTCTACGGCGGAACCCGCCCGTGGAAAACTTTTTTCTGCGTGCTAGTGATGACCTTGGTTTGTAGTGGCTCAGCTTGAACTGTGAATCTCAAAAGGCGTCATCCCGAAGAGCCCGCGTTCTTATAAGCGGGCTGAGGGATCTCCCGCGCCATACAGCGTCGTAGCGGAGATCCTTCGCTCCGCCGGAAGAACGGCAACGCTCAGAGCTTGCCCTGAGCTTGTCGAAGGGATGACGCCATCGACTGATCTAAGATGCCATCAGAAATTTAAAAATGAGCCATTACCCTATGGTTTGCACGTCCCGGCCGCATCCGCAGAAAAATCTGGAACGAGACAGGGTGGTCGCCGTACGCCAAGTCGAGCGCGGCTGGCTTGGAATAGAAAGTCACATCCGCTCCCAGCCCCAGTTGCCAGGCCCGGTCATGGATCAAATCGCGCACGCCGCCGAACGTGTAGGCCCCGATCCGGTAGACGGGATGCACCGCCGCCTGCGGAAAGAGTTCGTCTTTGTCGACGAGTTCCAGCCGCGAAAAAGCGTAGTTGCGCTCGCGAAAATTCAGCGTCGATTCCAGCAGGTAACTGTTCAATGTGGTATCGGTCGCGATCTTGTGAACGTGGCCCCACAACAACGTAGTCGCCCAATTCCCGGCGGCGAGCGGTCGGTTGTATTCCAGCGATGCAGTTTCGCGCCACTGGCTGCCTGGCTCCAGCGCCTCGGGATGCTCGAGCCGGCCAACACTGTATTGCGCCACCCAGTTGGCCGAGGGCGCAATGCTGGCCCGCCCCGACCAGGAATCGAGCGCCGCCAGTTGGATGCTCCAGCGTTGCTCGTTGGGCTCGCGCCCGTTGAAGGCGGAAGCTTCCAGCTTGACGCGGTCAATCACGAATCCTGTGGTAACCACTCCGAAACTAGTGTGGGTGGAATCCGTCAGATGATGCGCCAGCGGCGCCATGGGCAACTCCGAGGCCGACGCCCGATGCAGATAAGTCACCGGCCCGAGCGCCGGCTCGGCCGACGGCCCGCCGTAAAGCTCCCACGAAACTTTTTCGGTCAACGGCAGTGCGTAGAGGCCGGCCAGTTCCGCAAACACATTGTGGGGATGCTGATGATCGACCAGCGGCTCGCCATGATACGTCTCGCCAGTTTGAAAAAGTTCGGGAAATCCGGGATGCGGCGAGGTTAGCGACTCCGCGGAAAACATCTGCAGAAAAAGAATTGTGCCCTTGCCCAGCTGGTGCTGCTCCATGGTCATGCCCCAGTTGACCGACTCGGCCTTGCCCGCGCCGCGCGGCCCGCCCTGCTGGTTGTAGTCGGCGAAAATCACGCCGTGCGCCATCAACTCCCATCCGCCGCGCATCCACATCCACTCGTATCCGCGTACCGAAGCGGGCTGCCAGCCGGTTCCCGAGCCCTGGTGCGGCGATGGCATCCATGATGCCGTGTGCTCCATCGGCATCGGCATATTCATTTGCATTTGCCCCATGGAACTATCCTGCGCGGGCGCTCGCGCCATCAGCAGCAACGCCACGAAAAATATCTTCCTCACGATGAGCCTCATTAAGTCGATCTGCCGGCTGTGAAAGCGGAACGCGAAATCGAATGACGAATTCAGAATTCAGAAGTCAGAAGTCAGAAGTCAGAATTTAAAACCGAATCCTCGGGGACGGGCACGGCTTCACAGGCTGCTGAAAATCTCCCTCAGAGATCAGTTTTGAAAGGGCACGGCTTCAGCCGTGCCGTTAGAAGCCTCAAAAATACGGGCTTTAGTCCCTGAGGGTTCACGGACAATCAATTTCAGAAAGACCTGCGTCTAGATTCGGAGCGGAGTCTTGCCCGGCGGACTATTGGAAGGAAACAAAAATTCAACTGAATTGCGATGGGATGCGACGCTCTATGCGGAGTTGCTCGTCCGCAACCGAGCGGCCGAGTTGTGCATCCTGCGAGCGCAGCGTGAAAAAAGAATTCGGAATCGCCGCATGATGCCCGTTCACACAGCACTGAAAGCTGATCGGGGCAGGGGCTGGAGATGCGGGCCCATGAGCCATGACAACCCGCAGGATGCCCGAGAGCAAGGGCAGGAGACACCGCAGCAACGAGCGCGTCTGGCACGGCGGCCAGAATCGCGCCCACCAGCAACACCGCGATCATGCGCACGCCTGCCTGCATTTATGTCCCGGTAATTTTGATGCGAAGCTCTTCGGGAAGGCGCTGGCGAATTTCTTCCGGCAAGCGGTCGTGCACGCGCCGCGCGCCTTCTTTGGCGGCATCGAGAACCGTGACCGGCGCGGGAGTCGCGACGGCCACACCCAGCCAGATCAGCGCCGAAAGGGCGAATCCCGCCAGCGCCGCAATCTCCAGCCAGAAGGCATGCCGCGGGCCCAGGTGCCAGATCACGCCAAACGCCAGCAGAAACACGCCCGCGGAAATCGAGGCCAGCGCGATCAATCCTACATCGATAATGCGATGAATTTGCTGCCGGCTGCGGCAATGCTCGCACGCCGCAAAATGGTTTTCGTAGTCGCCGCACATCTCCGGCGCCAGGCCGGAAATGTCATAGCGCCAGCCCGCCAGAATCTTGCCAACGATTGGATCAATGCACTGCTGACTCATGGGGGTAAGACCAACAGCCATAGACCAGTCAAAGACCAGCCAAAGACCAGTCAAAAGACCAGAACGCTCAAGGCCTACAGGCGAATCGGTTCTATCGCCTCAGTCTGGGACGCCAGAAGCACCCGGTTATGGAACAACCCGCCGCGCGTGGAAAGCGCCTTTTCCGCCTCTCTCCGCGCAATTTCCGGATGATTGTTCTGCTCAGACAGATGCGCCAGCACCACAAACGTTGCACTATTATCATAGTCGTTCGTGAGGAAATCGGCGAGAGCCAGGTTCGACAGATGCCCCACCCGGCTCATCACCCGCTGTTTGACCGACCAGGGATAGGGCCCGCCCCGCAACATCTCCAGATCGTGATTCGATTCCATCACCAGCACGTCGCAGCCGCGCAGATGATCGCGCACGCTTACCGGCAGATATCCCAGATCGGTGGCGATGCCGACTTTGATGCCCTCGGCGCGAAAGGTGAATCCCACCGGGTCGGCGGCATCGTGGGGAATGGTGAACGGCCTGACTTCGATGTCGCCCACTTGAAAGCGGTGGCCCGACTCGAACTGCTCAAATTTTTCCAGCTGCGGGCGCTCGCCTTTTTCGTTGCGCATGGCCCGCGCCCAGGCCTGGTGCGTCGCCCCGGTCATGAAGATTGGGATGCGCAGCTTCTTGGCCAGCATGGCCAGCCCGTAAACGTGATCGGAATGCTCGTGGGTGATGAGAATTGCCGACAGCGTGTGCGGATCTTCTCCCAGCGCTTTCATGCGCTTGAACGTTTCCCGGCAGGAGATGCCGGCATCGACCAGAATTTTCGTGCAAGCGCTGGCCACGATCGCGCAATTGCCGCGGCTCCCGCTGGCCAGCATGGAGACACACACACTCATGCTCGCAGCATACGCGCTGGACCTGTGGATCGGGAGTAACTTTTTGATTATCCGCGACCTAAGTGCCGGCAGCCGCTTACTTCAATCCAACTCCGTAGTAGTACGTATAGGGCGCGTAGCCTTGGATCGGCAGCGCTGTCTGGAAACTGGAAAACACGACCGCGTTGCCCTGGAACGAAGCGAACACATCCTGCTGCATGCCGCCCGTTGTCATGCGGAAGGTAAACATTCCCCAGCACGGGTCCGACAAGGTGTTGGATGTGCCGTCGTAGAGGTAGGCAGTATCGGCAACCGCGGCCAGGGTGCCGGTGGCGAGTTTGTTGTTCTGGCTGTCGGTAATCGTCATCAGCCCGCTCGCGGCGATCGTAACCGTCGCAGTGCCTTCGGTGGGTGTGCCGGTTTCCACATTGCCCTGGCCGGTTTGCGCGCCCGCCTTTTCGTAGAAAACCGCGGTATAGCTGCCCGCATTCGACGCGTTAAAGCTTTTCGCCGCTGCCTTGGGCAATCCCAGGATCGTGCCGTTGCCCGTATCTACTACAAAGAATCCGCTCTGCGTTCCAAAAACGTAGTCGCTCGAAGTGTTGTTTTCGCTGATGGTGAAAAAGTTTCCGGAGCTATCTTCCTTGATCGCAGAAGCCGCGAAACTCCCGCCATTGAAAAGATTCTGGCTGAATACGCCGAACGGCCAGTAGCCGTCGTGCGTGCTGGTGCCCTGGGCGTTGATGGTGATTGTGCCCATCTCCATGCCTCCGGCCGCGGTGCGGAACTGGAGGTAGTTAAAATTCCGTCCGGCAAAGGTGTTGATCGAAGAGGGCGCGCTTTCGACCGCTGTGATCAGCGCCGGGGTGTCGCTGTTCGGCCCGGCATTGGCGGCTTCGACCATCAGCACGAATCCCGGCACTTCGTAGGCCGAGAGCAGATTTCCCTTGGGATCGGAGATGGTGTAAGTCCCGTCGGAATTCACAACGTAGGGCACAGTCCCGGATTCTCCGTTGGTGTAGTTCTTGTAGGCGATGGTGAGCGCGTTCGAGTCAATGGAGATAGTTAAGAAATCTCCCACCGACGCGGTTCCGTTATAGGCGCGCACCGCCGCGCTGGGGGCGGGCTCAGCTTGCTACTCGAATTACAACCGGTTAATAATGCGGCCAACATCAGGAGCGCGAATCTCGCCTGCTTCATCAGGGAACACCTCCACTGAGGAAGCGAGATCGGCAGATTATTCCTAGGCTTTACGCGATTGCGGCTTACCGAGGTAATGAAACGTAACTCCGGCGAAAGCCCTTCGCCGGGGTCTAACCGGCGCCTACTTTCCCGCGCGCAAATTATCGATTGCCTGTCGCACGATCGAGCCGCCGTAGGCCCCGGCGATTCCGGGAAGAAATGCCAGATACGATCCGTAGACCTGCGCCCGCGTGGGCTTCACGGTGAGAACCAGGTAGGCCGCCAGTTCGGTCAGGGGAACGAATATTCCCACGATCAGCACCCAGCGCCACGGCCAGCGCGGCCGCAGCATCCCCAGCAGCATGCAAGCCATCAGCACCAGCAAGGCGGTAAACAGCAGGTCGTTCAGCGCCACGTCCGCCCATCCGGTGGCGATGCCGCACAGCGCCGCTAACAAGTAAAACCACTCGTCGCTCTTTCCGTGGGTTGTCATGGCGAGTAACGCCGTTACTTGTCGTCCCGAGCAACGCGAGGGACCCAGGTTTCTGCGTGCAACGTTCCGTAATCCCGAGCGGAGCAGAAATCCCATCGCGATGTCGGCCATCGTTAATCAGCAATCAGCAATCATTAATCAGCAATCAACAATCTGAAATCGACAATCATCAATATGTATAAAACCCGCGCCCGCTCTTCCTGCCCAGCCATCCGGCGTCTACCATTTTGATCAGCAGGGGGCAGGGCCGGTACTTGGGATCGCCCAGGCCGTTTTGCAGGACGCGCATGATGTCGAGGCAAACGTCGAGGCCGATGAAATCCGCCAGCGTCAGCGGCCCCATGGGATGGGCCATGCCCAGCTTGAACACTTCGTCGACCGCCTCGGCGGTGGCCACGCCTTCCATGACCGCGTACATGGCCTCGTTCAGCAGCGGCATGAGGACGCGGTTGGAAACGAAGCCGGGCGCGTCGTTGACTTCCACTGGCGTTTTTTCCAGTTTTATCGCCAAGTCGCGCACGCTGGTGAAGGTTTCCTGGGACGTGGCCAGTCCGCGAATCACTTCCACCAGCTTCATCACCGGCACTGGATTGAAAAAGTGCATGCCAATTACTTTTTCGGGCCGCTTGGTCTGCGCCGCCAGCCTGGTAATGGAAATGGAAGAAGTATTCGACGCCAGAATAATTTCTGGGCGAGTAACCCGGTCGAGATCGCGAAAAATTTCCGTCTTGATCTCGAACTTCTCGGTCGCGGCCTCGATCACGAAATCGCACTCCGAAAGTTCGCCGCGGTTCGTGACCGGACGAATGCGGCTCAGCGCTTCGGTTTTGGCTTCCGCCGTGATTTTGTTCTTCGCGACCTCGCGCTCCAGATTTTTGCCGATGGTCGCGAGCGCGCGATCCAGAAAGCGCTGCTCCACGTCGCAGAGCACTACGTCGTATCCGCCGCGCGCGAATACATGGGCAATGCCGTTGCCCATTGTGCCTGCGCCGATTATTCCTACTCGTTGAATGTCCATAGGATTCGTTCCTGGGAAAACGTTCGAGTCTACCACTCGGCAGCCGGTGTCCACGGCAACGTCCCGCGCTTTACGCCGTTCGGAGTGGGGTTTTGCTCAGTCCGGAGCTGCGCCGCTGGGGCCGCGGGGGATTTTGAAGGCGGCCCATCTGGCGCACGAGTCCGTGCTATTTCAGCCGTCGCGCCCAATAGTCCGGCCGCCTACTGCCGTGCGCAACCGCCCAGATTGTGATGGCCGATTCATGTTCCGAGTAGATGATGGAAAAAGGAAATCGTCAGAGCACGAATCGTCTTGTGTTGTTTTTGCCCGGAGGCCAGCTATCAGGGGATTCCCGGATTGTGTCGGCGGCTCGATGCAGTTCTTCGATGAAATCCAAAGCAGCCTTGGGACTACGCTTCCGGTACCAGGCGACCGCGCTCTTAACATCGGCGCTTGCGCCCTGGTGATACTCAATAGGCTTAGCGTTCATTCATCATGGCTAAGAGCTCGCGATGCAGCTGTTCCCAAGGGACGGTTACGGCCTTGCCGGCTTTCAGATCTTCCATTCGCCGCGCCACTTCGTCGTCCCACGCCTCTTGGACAGACTGATTCGTGGTCTCCAGACTGTCGAGGAGCGTGTTAGCCAATGCGGCGCGTTCGTCGACGGGGAGCGCGAGCGCCCGCTTTAGAAGATCGGAAACCTCTGGACTCATGGCGGCATTGTCCTGCCCCGGTATGCTACAAGTCAAATATCGACTTAACTTTTCATAGCTTCCTTGCGCCTCAGTATTTTGCCTGCTGCCCGGGCAAATGCCCGACATCGTGGCCGGCGTTTCCGTTCACCAAGGTCAGTTCTCGCCTTCTCAGGAGGTGTAAAATATTCCAAGCAATCCTTGACCGATTAATCCTCCAGCTGCGAAAGGAATTTCTCCCATGGCAACGCTAGAAGCCCCCGTCCGGCCGCGCACGATCCTGCATCAGGGACCATTTGTCACCGAGCCCTTTTTCGATTTCCGCAACGAAGACAACGCGCGACGCATGCGCGCAGCTATCTCCAAAGTGCGCGGCCAACTCGGGCGCGAGTATGACCTCGTCATCGGCGGCAAGCATGTCAAGACCGCGGACAAGATTAAATCGCTGAATCCGTCGCAGCCGTCGGAGATTGTCGGCGTCCACCAGAAGGCGGGCAAGGAACATGTCGAGCCCGCGATGAAGGCCGCGCTGGCGGCTTTCGAATCCTGGAGCCGCACCAGCGTCGAAGAGCGCACCAGCCTGGTCTTTCGCGTCGGCGATCTGCTGCGCCAGCGCAAGATGGAATTCATGGCGTGGCTGGTCTTCGAAGTCAGCAAAAATTGGGGCGAGGCCGACGCCGACATTTCCGAGACCATCGACTTCTGCGAGTTCTATGCTCGCGAAGCCCTGCGTTTTTCGAAGGCGCAGACTCCGATCCAGCTGCCCGGCGAGCGCGACTCGCTGATGTATGTTCCGCTGGGTGTGGGCGCCGTGATTCCGCCGTGGAATTTTCCCTGCGCCATTATGGCGGGAATGACGATTGCCTCAATCGTCAGCGGCAACACCGTCATCCTGAAGCCGTCGAGCGATTCGCCTACGATCGCAGCAAAATTTATCGAACTGCTGGAAGAAGCCGGCATGCCCGAGGGCGTGGTGAATTTCTGCCCCGGCGCTGGGGCCAGTTTCGGCGATGCCATTGTCGCGCATCCTAAAACCCGATTTATCGCTTTCACCGGCTCGCGCGAAGTTGGGCTGCACATCAACAAAGTTGCGGCCACGCAGGCTCCCGGCCAAGTCTGGATCAAGCGCGCCATTCTTGAGATGGGCGGCAAAGACGCGATCATCGTCGACGCCGACGCCGATATTGATTCCGCCGTCGAAGGCGTGGCGCAGGCTGCATTCGGCTTCCAGGGCCAGAAGTGCTCCGCCTGCTCGCGCGCCATCGTCGACGAGCGCATTTACGATAAGTTCCTCGAGCAACTCAAAGCCCGCGTCGAAAAGATTCAGGTGGGCGACGTCACGGAGAACGCCGCGATGGGCGCGGTCATCAACGAAGGCTCGATGAAGACCATTCTCGGCTACATTGAACAAGGCAAGAAAGACGGGCGGCTCATTACCGGCGGCGAGCGCGCTTCCGGGGAGGGCTACTTCATTCAGCCGACGGTGATTGCCGATATTCCGCCGAAATCGAAACTGGAGCAGGAAGAAATTTTCGGCCCGGTGCTGGCGGTGATTAAAGCGCGCGGCTTCGATCATGCGCTCGAGATTGCCAACGACACCGAATTTGGCCTGACCGGCGCTGTCTATACCAAGTCGCGCGACAAGATCGACCGCGCTATTCAGGAATTTCACGTCGGCAACTTGTACATCAATCGCAAGTGCACCGGAGCGATGGTAGGAGCGCATCCCTTCGGCGGCTTCAATATGTCGGGGACCGATTCCAAATCCGGCGGCCCGGATTATCTGTATCTGTTCACGCAAGCGAAATCGGTGGGAGAGAAGATCGGCTAAGTTTGTAGCGCCGCCGTCCCGGCATCTTGCCGTGCGGCTTCTCGCCGCCACGCGAGGGCGAGACGCCCTCGCGACAGCCGGCAAGATGCCGGCGCTACAAATTCTATTTCGAGGGAGTTCCGGGCAATGGATTTCGCTCCGTAAACTGCCGCTGATGCCAGTAGGGATAAACCGGCGGCACGTCGGAGGCTTGATCTAGTTTCGCGACTTGATCGGCCGTCAAGTTCCATCCCGCCGCCTTCAGGTTCTGCCGCAACTGTTCCTCGTTGCGCGCGCCGAAAATTACCGTCGACACGCTCGGCCGCTGCAGCAGCCAGTTCAAAGCAACTTGCGCCACAGTCTTCCCCGTCTCCTTCGCAACCTCGTCGAGTGCGTCGATGACTTTGTACAAGTGCTCGTCAGAAACCTGCGGCCCCTGCTCCGCGGTTTTATGCAGCCGGCTTTCCTTCGGGAGCGGCTGGCCGCGTCGAATTTTTCCCGTCAGCCGTCCCCATCCCAGCGGACTCCAAACCAGCGCGCCCACTCCCTGATCGAGTCCGAGCGGCATCAGTTCCCATTCGTATTCGCGGCCGATCAGCGAGTAATAAACCTGGTGACCAACGTAGCGCGCCCAACCATAGCGTGCGGAAACATCCAGCGACTTCATCAGGTGCCAGCCGGAAAAATTCGAGCACGCAATGTAGCGCACCTTCCCGCTCGTCACCAGATGGTCCAGCGTGCTCAGCACCTCATCGAGCGGGGTAAGCGCGTCGAAGCCGTGCAGGTGGTAGATGTCGATGTAATCGGTGCCCAGACGCCGCAGACTCGCCTCACAGGCCGGAACCAGGTGATGGCGGGAGGATCCCAGATCGTTCGGCCCCGGCCCCATGCGGAACGTGGCTTTCGTCGAGACCAGGACTTTGTCGCGGCGTCCGGCGATCGCTTTTCCGAGAATCGTTTCGGAAAGCCCGTCTGAATAAACATCCGCCGTGTCGAATAAGTTCACTCCCTCGTCGAGGCAGATGTCTACCAGGCGGGTCGCCTCGGCAACATCACTCGCGCCCCAAGCCTTGAAAAATTCGTTTCCGCCGCCGAATGTGCCTGTGCCAAAACTTAGCGCGGGAACTTTTAAACCGGATCGTCCCAACTGTCGATATTCCATAAAGTCCATAGATGCGGATCGATAGAACAATGATTCGCTTCAAACTGTTTTGCTCTGGATTGTGACCAAGAAGCCTGTTCAACGTCTAAGCTATTTACACAGTTGCTTGGGGACCTTTCAATGAACTTTCGGCAAAGCCTGTTGTGTGTCACTTGTGCCTTACTATCTTTTCCTCTTTTTGCTCAGAACGATTCTGATCATGCTGCGATCGAAGTCGCGACCAAGACGATCCGCGCGGATGAAATCCGCGCCCACATCCGATTTCTGGCCGACAGCCTGCTGCAGGGCCGCGCTCCGGGTACGCCTGGCTACGATGTTGCTGCAAAATATGTCGCGACCGAACTGGAAGGCATGGGATTGCATCCCGCTGTCTCCGGCAGTTGGTTTCAGCCGGTGCCGCTGGAGAAGGCAGTAACCGACGCCTCCGCCAGTTCGCTCGTGCTCACCGTGAATGGCAAGGAACAGAAGCTTGTCGATGCCAAGGACTACATTCTCAACACCTGGTTCGCGAATCCTGCGGCGGAGGGCGATTCAAGCGCGGAGAGCGACGTCAGCGCGGCGCTCGTCTTCGTAGGTTTCGGAGTGACCGCGCCCGATCAGAAGTATGACGACTTCGCGGGTGTCGATGTCGCGCGGGAAAATCGTGGTCAGAATTTATGGCGCGCCTTCCGCCTTTCCATCCACCGAGCGCGCGTATTACTCGGACTCAATCGTGAAGGCCAAGAATGCCTTGGCCCATGGCGCTGTGGGCGTGCTCGAGATTTCTCTTCCCGAGGACTGGAAGCGCTTTCCGTGGGACTGGATTGTGCCGCAAGTGCAGATGGGAGAGATGCACTGGCTGAATGGGGAAGGCGTCCCCCACGACTTTGTCGCTAGGATTCGCGGCAGCGCAGCCCTCAGCGAGCAGGGCGCGCGACTTATGGCGGCGCACACAAATCGTTGGAACAAGTCTTCGCTACTGCTCGATCCAGCAAGCCGCAGGCGTTTGCATTGCCGGTGAGCGTGCACATTCACACGGTCGCGGCTCAGAGCGTAATTCACAGTCCAAATATCGTAGCTGAGCTGAAGGGTTCCGATCCCGCGCTGCGCGACCAGTATGTGGTCTACAGCGCGCATGTCGATCATCTGGGAATCTGTCCGCCAATCGATGGGCGACAACGTTTGTCACGGCGCTCTCGACAATGCGTCCGGCACTTCCACGCTGCTGGAGATTGCGCGCGCGTTTACTCAGTCTGCCGCAGCCTCCACGCCGTTCCGTGTTGTTTGTGTTTGTGACGGGCGAGGAAATGGGGCTGCTCGGGTCGGATTATTTCGCGCACTATCCGACGGTGCCGTTGAAAGTCAATCGTTGCCAACCTGAATATCGACGAGGCGCCCGGCAGCTACTACGCAGATGAAAGATTTGGTCGTGCTGGGAGCGGAGCACTCATCGATGGGAGATGAAGTCGACCGCTGCGGCGAAGACGATGGGCTACGACTTGACTCCCGATCCCATGCCCGAGGAAGTGGGATTTATTCGCAGCGATCAATATTCGTTTGTCTAAAGGCCGCCCTCGCGGGCGGCCTCTGATTGTGTAATTTGTGAGTCGAACGCTTACTGTGCCACTCCTGCCGGCGGTTGTGGCGCCGCTCCGGTCGTAGTTGCGGCCGCAGCTTCGTTCAAAATGCGGTGGTGAATGGTGAACAGCGCCAGTTCCAACCGGTCCGAGACTCCGATTTTGTCATACACGTTGCGAAGATAATTTTTAATCACCTGCTCGGTCGTGCCCAACTGAGTCGCGATTTCCTTGTTCTTGTATCCCTGCACGATGAGAGCCACGATGCGAAGTTCTTTGGCGGTGAGCCGGTCGCGCACGCGCAATCCGACCATATCGTTTTCGGTGAGCTCGCTGGGCACGGCAACATCCTGCACCCAGGTTTCGCCGCGCGCCACTTTGCGCACGCAGTCAACCAGTGCCGCGCTGGTCACATTGCGATAGACCACGCCATGCGCGCCGTTGGTCATGTGGCGTTGCGCGCTCTCGCCGGTGTCGGCCAGGACGATCACGCGAGTCTTGGCTTTGTTCGCGCCTTGCACGATGGCGGCAAAGTCATTGTGAAATCCCGCTGCCACCACCAGCACGGCGGCGCGAAACTTGTCCAGGGCCATGAACATCTGTTCAGGCGTCTGGGCTTGAGCCACGATGCGCATCTCGTCTTCCACTGCCAGCACTTTGGCAATACCCGCCCGGAAGATCGCCTGGTTATCGGCCAGAATCAGTTTGAGCATGTTGTCAGCGCTCCCCGAAAGTCTATTTCCTCACGAACTCGTACGAGTCGATCACGCAGGCCACGCCGCGGCCTTCTCCGCCAGCTCCGGTTTCGTCGGAGCGCACCACGCGGCCCTTGCATTGAATGGTCACATTCTCCGGCCCGCCCGTCATCTCCGGCGGCAGCGTGATTTCAAATTCCACCGGCGAACCAATGTCCATTGAAGAATCGGCGCGAATGTACACTCCGGCCGCGCTGAGATTCCCCGTCACTCCCTCGGAGTCTCCGCCCAACTCGCCCTTATGAATCTTGATCGGCAATTCCAGCGGGAACCGTTTTCCGGTCCGTGCTTCTTCCCCCACGGTACCTCCTCTAGGCTGGCCTGCTCTTAGTTTCTCGTCTGCGGATGAGGCCAACATCGTCACACTAAGCTCCTGGCGGGGCGCAGGCCCGCTTTTATGCTCACGGGCGGTTATATCACGAAAGGCACTCGCGTAAAAGCCTGATTACCCGTTAGTTATCGGTAGAACCTAGATTCCCCCCTGCGGGAAGGCTCGCCCAGCACCTGATTCCGAGTCAATACCGGGCTTTCCGCTGAAGCTCGGAACCCATGATAGTGTTTGTTCACACCTCTTTAGACAGGACTGGAGCCCACTATATGGCGACTTTATTTGAGATTGGTACACGGTCCAAGGCACGATTTCTTTCAGTTCTAATTCTGGCGATGTGCGGTGTCGCGGTCGTGTCCGCGCAGACACAAAGCAGCCAAAAGTCCGCACAGGATGACCAGAATAGAGTTAGCCCAGAGGCCGCACGTCCCAAACCCAATGAGCCGCCGGGCGTATTGATCCAACTGAATGGCGCACTGGAGACGTTGGCCGCGAGGGTTTCGCCCGCGGTAGTGCAGATTTTAGTCACGGGATACGGGCCTCTGCGCGAGAACGACCAGGATCGATCGCAGACTGCTTTCATCGTGCGCCAGCACGCGGTGGGTTCAGGAGTGATTGTCGACTCAAGCGGATACATCATGACTAACGCTCATGTGGTCGAGGGGGCACAGCGCATCCGCGTCGCTCTGCCGCTGCCCATGGGCGATTCGGCGGGACAGGTGCCCATCGGAAAGCGCCGCATTCTAGAAGCGAAACTCGTTGGCCAGCACAAAGAGACCGATCTCGCGCTGCTGAAAATTGACGACACCGAGTTGCCCACGCTACCGTTGATGAGCCAGCAGCGTCCGCATGTTGGACAGCTCGTGTTTGCTATCGGTAGTCCCGAGGGTTTGCAGAATTCCGTCACCATGGGTGTGGTGAGCGCGCTCGCGCGACAACCCGATCCCACTAAGGCGCTCACATATTTGCAGACCGATGCTCCCATCAATCCCGGCAATAGCGGGGGCCCGCTCGTCGATATGTATGGCGCGGTGCTCGGGATTAACACGTTCATTCTGTCGCAAGGCGGCGGCAGCGAAGGCCTGGGGTTCGCCATTCCGGCGCGCGTGGTCGAGTTTGTTTACCGCAGCCTGCGCAAATACGGGCACGTTCATCACGTGGAAATTGGAGCGGGCGCGCAGGAAATAACTCCCACGCTGGCGGAGGGACTGCACCTGCCGCAGCGCTGGGGCGTGGTCGTGGACGACGTGAAGCCCGATGGCCCCGCTGCTGCCGCGGGCCTGAAGATTCAAGACATTATTCTGACAGCGGATGACCGGCGCATCGAAACTCTGCCGTCTCTTTCGGCGGCTTTGTACCTGCACCGCCTCGACAAGGTGGTGAAGCTCGAGATTCTCCGCGGCACCGAAAAGAAAATTCTCTACGTGCCCGCGATCGAGCAGCACGATCACATGGACGAACTGCTTGACGCGGTCAACCCCGAGAACAGCCTTATCGCCCGGCTGGGCGTACTTGCTATCGATCTGAGCGATAACTTGCGGACCCGGCTCGGTTCCGAGTTGCGAATTCCATCTGGCGTGGTGGTCGTGGGCCGCGCCGCCGATCTCATCTTGCCTGACACCGGCTTGCAGGCCGGGGACATCATTCATCAGCTGAATACAACCCCAATCCTGTCTATGGACGCTCTGCGCGATGCGGTGAAAAATCTGAAGACAGGCGATCCCGTGGTCATGCAAATCGAGCGCGATGGCGGGCTGCAGTATGTGAGCTTTGAGATGGAGTAATTGAGAACTCGAATTTTCTTGCCCTGCCCTAAGATTAGCTAAGATGAGTTAGCTAACAAGCTCGGGTAGAGATGATGAAAACTGTCGGCATTCACGAGGCGAAGACCAATCTTTCCAAGCTGATTGAAAAAGCTTGCCGAGGAGAAGAAATTATTATTGCCCGAGGCAAGGAACCCGTTGTCCGGCTGGTTCCGGTTGCCGATCCTGAGGGCCGGCGGAAGCTGGGCATCTTGAAGGGCAAACTCGTAGTCGGACCGGAATTCTTCGAACCGCTTCCGCCGGAAGAATTGGACCGCTGGGAATAGGGTATGCGCTATTTGCTGGACACGCATACACTCCTTTAGTCCTTCAATGATTCTCCATCCTTGACCCCGCGGGCGCGCCGAGCTATCGAAGATGGCTCCCATGATCTTATGGTCAGTGCAGTTTCGGCCTGGGAGATCGCAACTAAAGCTCGGCTGGGCAAGCTGCCCGGCGGCGATGAATTGATTGCTGATCTGGATCGCTATCTTGCTCAATTGCGGTGCGAAGCTCTGCCTATTTCTCTCGATCATGCGGTGCGGGCAGGGAGGCTTCCGGGGGAACACCGCGACCCATTCGACAGGATGCTAATTGCGCAAGCACAGGCGGAAAATCTGGCAATCGTCAGCAACGACCGCATCTTCGACGCATACGGAGTTCATCGCGTCTGGTAAATCCTGCGCTTAGTTTGACTATGAGGACCCCGCCCCGGCTCCCGAGGCCTTCCGCTTCGCGGTGTTCTCCAACACCACGCCGAGCCCAGCAACCAGCGACTCCACTGCGTGCTGATCGTCCGAGGTGAACGAATCCTGCGCTGCACGATATAACGCCAGCACCGCGGCTACGCCCGCGGCGCCCTCCACAGGCACGGCTAGCGCCGAACGAAGCGTGCTGTATTTCGTGGGATCATTCAGATAGCCCGGTTCCACCGACGGATTGCCGTTCAAAATCGCCTTATGATTTTCGGCGACCCATCCGGAGAGGCCTTCTCCCAGCGGAATTTTCAGCGAAGCGAACAGCCGGAAATTGTCGCCACTCACGAATTCGGCCGCGAGCACGTCGTTCCTGGGGCAATAGACCGCCATCGCATCGTGTGGAACCAGGTGCTTCAACCGCACCGCCAGAAGGGAAAAGAGGTCTTCCGCGCTTAACCCGGCCTGAGCCTGCCGCACCAAATCAAGCATCTGCCGACCTTGCGCCTGCGCCGAGGAAGTCAGCGCCGCTGAATTCTTGCTTACTCCCGGAGAGCCGGCGCGCGATCCCGCAGACCGCGCAAACCCGGCGTCTGGCGCCGAACCGCGCTCCACTTTAATCTCGGTCGACAATTTCGGGGGAGCGTGCTGAGGCTGCTCATTCGCCAATTTTTCCAATTCGACGTAGCGGCGCTGCAGGATCGCAACCACGCGGGGATCGAAACTCTTGCCCGCATCCGCCGCTACCTTCGCCATAGCTTCATGGAGCGGCAAAGCCTTGCGGTATTGCCGGTCCGAAGCCAGCGCGTCCAGGCAATCGACCGCCGAGAGAATGCGCGCGCCGATCGGAATGGCTTCGCCGGCCAGCCCATTCGGATATCCGCTGCCATCCCACTTTTCATGATGGGCGCGCACAATCGGCGCCACCGGATAGGGAAAGTCAACCTGCTCCAGAATTTCCGCTCCCACCGTGGGATGAATCTTCATCTTTTCGAATTCTTCCGGCGTGAGTTTGCCCGGTTTCGAAATGATGTGCTCGGGCACGGCCAGCTTTCCAATGTCGTGCAGCACCGACGCCGCGCGCAGCGCTTCGGTTTCGTCCTCATTCAGCCCCAACTCTTTCGCCAACTCCATCGCGTATACGCGCACCCGCTGCAAGTGTTCGCCGGTCGTCTGATCTTTGGCTTCGATGGCGAGCGCCAGAGTTTCGATCGTCCTCAGGTGCAGGTTCGAAACTTCTTCGACGTGACGCTTCTCCGCTTCCAGCTTGCCCAGATAAAGGCGGTACGATCGATGCATGAGGTAGATTGGCGGCAGAACCAGCAGTGACGACTGCCATCCAATATGCCCGTTCAAGAAATGGATCAGCCCGGCCGCGGCCGCTCCCACCATGTAGTAGGGGAACGTCCAGAGATAACTCTCATTCCACACCTTACGAATAGTCTTTTCTTCTGTCAGCCCGATGATGGTTGACATGGCGGCCGAGTTGCAGCCGAAGTTGGTGATCGCCGCCACTAGCAGAGCTAGCGGCCCGGGCCCGTGCAGGATGCGCGACACCACTAATTCGTAAGCGCCGTAGGCAACGGTGGCTGAGACCGTTAACTGCGCCCAGTTGAAGATGAACTGCACCAGCTTCACGCGGTTCTTCCGCCCCACATAAGCCTGGCCAACCGTGCTGGCCAGGACTATCAGCAGCGTCTGTGGCATTCCGAGCTCGAGAATGCCCAGCAGCGTAAACAGGAAGTTGACTGAGAGCGTCGCATCCAGGCCGGGCAGCGTCACCTTCAGCGAGGAGGCCAATAGCGCCGTCAATAAATAGCAAACGAACTTAACCGGATCATTCGATTGCCAGTGCAAAAACGCCAAGGCAAAGCACGCGGCTCCCGCCAGGGCCATCCCGGCGAGGTACAGGCGTGCGCCAATGGGTCGTACCGACGACATATGGAAATACTTAAATTTTCAACGATCTACAGGGCGCTGTCCGCCCAAAACCGACCTGCCTGATTACCAAGGTTTGCGGTCTTGATTTCCTACTACGAGACAAGTTGTCCCGTGCCCCGGGCAGTGGGACAAAAGGCCCGTTGAGTGCCGTACCGGCCTACTGTAAATCACTGATAACTATGGGTTACTCGAGTCCCACTTTGGACCGACGCCTGCACATATGAGAGTCACTTGGGGACGGTTACGCGCCGATGAGCGCATTCGCCGTGGGGCCATTTGGGGGGATCAATGAAGAAGTTCCTGCTTCTGCTACTAATCTTTTCGGTCACGTTGGCTCATGCCAACAATTCGAAGATTTCGCCAGACTTGCAAAATTATCCGTCGACCCAGAAGGCGCAAGTCATCGTGCAGTACGCGCCGGGAACGCAAGTCAATTGCAGTGGGCTATTGGGCTTGTTGGGATGCCTGGTCAACGATGTTCTGAAACTCGGGGGCACCATCCTCTCCGACCTACCCATAGTTAACGGCCTGGTTGCGGTGCTTGACGGCAACGGCATCGTGAACCTGTCGAACCAGTCGAACGTCGTATACATCAGCCTGGACCGGCCACTGACGCCGACTCTCAGCAACGCCGCGCCGGCCGTAAACGCGTTTGCGGCATGGCAGTCTGGTTATACGGGCGCCGGCATTGGCGTCGCGCTGATTGATAGCGGCGTCGCCAGCCATCCTGATTTGAAGGGCGGCGCATGGGGATCGTCGCGCGTGGTCTGGAATCAGAGCTTCGTTCCGGGCAACGCCAGCGCCAGCGATCAGTATGGTCACGGCACGCACATCGCCGGCTTGATTGCGGGCGATGGCGCGAGTTCGACGGGCGCGAAATATTCCAGGACTTTTCAAGGCATCGCGCCGCAAGCCAATCTGATTAACCTGAGAGTGCTGGACCAGAACGGCGTCGGCACTGACAGCGGAGTCATCGCTGCCATCAATACGGCGATCTGGTTAAAGTCTAAATTCAACATCCGTGTCATCAATCTTTCGATGGGACGTCCGGTCTACGAAAGCTACAAGCAGGACCCTCTGTGCCACGCCGTCGAGGCAGCGTGGAAGAGCGGCATCGTGGTGGTGGTCGCCGCCGGCAACAACGGTCGTTACCAGGCAACGAATGGCTACGGCACGATTACTTCGCCGGGCAATGATCCTTACGTGATCACTGTGGGCGCGATGAAGACCATGGGAACCCCCACCCGCGTCGACGATTTGATTGCGAGCTATAGTTCTAAGGGCCCGACTGCGCTCGATGCTATCGCCAAGCCTGATCTGGTCGCTCCCGGCAACTTGCTGGTTTCTCTGGAGGCGCCCGGTTCCACTCTCTATTCCACTTATCCCGGCAATCAGGTTCCATATAGTTTTTATATGAACGGCGGAACCAATGCGCCGTCGTCCAGTTATTTCACGCTGAGCGGGACCAGCATGGCCAGTGGCGTGGTGAGCGGAGTCGTGGCCGACCTGCTGCAGAAGAGTCCCAGCCTCAATCCCGATCAGGTGAAGGCGCGCCTTATGAAGACGGCGTGGAAGTCGTTGCCGGCCTACAGCAGCACGACGGATCCAACCACCGGAATCACATACACCGACCAAGATGACGTGTTCACCGTCGGAGCTGGATACATCGATGTAGAGGCCGCGATCAGCAGTACTGACGTCGCGAGGGGAACAGCAATGTCTCCAGTAGCGACCTTTAACGGAACCTCTGACACGGTGAACTTGAACGCCAGTTCTTCCTCGGTCTGGAACACCACTGCCGCGTGGTCGTATGCGACGGTCTGGGGAACGTCTCAGTTCGTCACCGGCACTTCGCAAGCTTCCGTAGCGGCAGGGAGCACATCCAGTCAAACCTCTGCCAGCAACGCCATGTGGGGAAGCAACGCTATGTGGGGAAGCAATGCGATGTGGGGCAGCAACGCCATGTGGGGAAGTAACGCGATGTGGGGAAGTAACGCGATGTGGGGAAGCAACGCGATGTGGGGCAGTAATGCAATGTGGGGTAGCAGCGTATCTGGTGGCGAACAATAACCCTCGTTCGCAGTAAAGGAAGGGCCGCGACTCCATGCGCGGCCTTTTTTTTGACTCACTTGGCGGCAACTTGCCGAATCATGTAGCGACAGCCGCCTCGGCTGTCGAGCGAAGGCGAAGCCGAGCTGGTGATTAGGCTTCTTTCCTGTGGAGTGCCCGCTCCACACTATTTACTGAAGCCTCAAAACGCCCCACCGCCGCCTCCGCCAAATCCGCCGCCTGAGAACCCCCCACCGCCTCCGCCTCCGCCACCAAATCCCGAACCGCCTGAACTAGCCCGCGGGGCAGACACAAAAACCTGGTGCATATCCCCGGCCATGCTGTGCATGGAACTGGAAAAGAAAATCGGATTGAAGCCTACGTACGGGCCTCCTGGCCCTACGTACCACTGCGGCGGATCTTTCACGATCCCGGCAAAGGCCTGCGCCCAGTGATGCTCCACGCCCAGCGCCATCGCGTAGGGCAGAAACTTTTCGAATGTTGTCGGAGGCATGATCTTCAGCCGCTCCGCATCCACGCGATTCATGAATTCCTGGAAGCCCAGCACGGCCACGCGAGTGCGCGCGCCCTTCACAGTCTTGGCCGTCATGACTCGCGCAAACAGCCACCAGATCACCGCTGAGACCAGCAGGCACACGACCAGCAAAACCGCGGAGTTAAAAAAATTCGCCCATCCCTCGTATTGAAAAATGGCAAACGGAACGAGGATCGCGACCGCAGCCACAACGCTGTATCCGTTCGCCGATTCGGGGTCGAGCAGATATATCCCTTTCGTCTTGAGCGCCGCCATAATGTCCTGGCGAATGACCGGAACCGCCGTGTAGAAGCGGTTCTTCAGGCTGGAGAGGCGGGTGTCATCGCCGGCGGCGAAAACATTCTCCAGCATGACGCGCTCGTGCGGCGCCAGATCCGCACCCCATTGCTCGCGCGGCTTCAGCAGATGGAAAACGTAATCCTTATGCGTGAAGATGAGGACCTTATCCGCAGTTTCTTCGATCTTGATGTAGCCTCGCACCGCCAGATCGACCACGGTCGATGTAATGTCCCGGGGATGAATCTGGTCATCGAGCAGAGTGCCCGCTTCGGCCGGAGAAATTCCTGCGGGCGGTTCGTACATGGGCGCAACCGACATTCCCGGATCCGGATCGCGGCCCTTGTACCACCACAGCGCGAACATTGCCGCCAATGTAATTAGCGGCAGAAAGACGATGGGATTGCCGCCTAAGAACCAGAAAAATTTCGTGAGCGGCCCCGGCTCTTGCAGAATGTCTTTCGGAATGTAGACGTCGATCGTCAGCCCGCCGCGCATGGGCAGCGGGTTGCTGGTCTCAAACCGCGCCTCGGCGCCATCGACGGTGGAACTGGCGTCGCGCTGGGTCGAGCCGTAGACGCCGGTGAAGGCCTGCGCTCGCAGCGAACCCGCTGCCGCGGCAGGGAACTGCACTGTCGCCGCCGCGTGATCGATGGGCACCGGCCAATCGTTGCCCGTGACGTTCCAGTAGAACTCGTCGTAATCCTTGAAGAAGCGCGTGCCGTTGCGTACCGCGTAAGTGAGTATCGACCGTCCGCGTCGCATCGACTGCATCGGGAATGTAAATCTTCAGATCGCGGGCGCCGTTGGAGGTGGACGAATCGTACTTGAGCCGGTTGCCGCTGTCGTCGGTGACGCTCAGAACTTTGAGGAAGAGTTGGTAGTTCGTGCCGTTTGGCCCGGGATATTCAATGGGAATGGTGCGATGAATGCCGTGCCATTCGCCGACGAAGGCCACAGCGATGCGCTCGGTCACCACCGCGCTGCCGTCATTCGCGACGGTAATGTTGTCTTGAAAATCCGTGACCCGCCACGACTTTGCCGTGGCAGAAGCGGTCAAGAAAGAGAAGAGCAGCGCGGAAAGGAGAATCTTCGCTGGGATTTTCAATTACAAAATTCCCCAATTACAAAATTACAAATGTTTTAAAACTTCACCGCGACCGGTTCGCGGTCGGCCGCCGCAGTCTCGAAGAACTGGCGCGGCGTGAACCCGAACATACCGGCGATAATGTTGGTCGGGAACGACTGAATCTTCGTATTCAAATCGCGCACCACCGCGTTGTAATAGCGGCGTGCGTTCTGAATGGAATCTTCCGTCTGGCTTAGCGATCCTTGCAGCTGGGTGAATTCTTCCGAAGCCTTGAGCTCCGGGTAGTTTTCGGCCACTGCGAATAAACTCTTCAACGCGCCGGTCAGCTGATTCTCCGCCACCGCCTTGTCTTCGGGCGTGGTGGCCTGCATCGCCTGCGAGCGGAACTTGGCGATGTTCTCGAATGTCCCCTTCTCGTGCGCGGCATAGCCTTTGACCGTTTCGACGAGGTTCGGAATCAGGTCGTGACGGCGCTTGAGCTGCACATCGATATCGGACCACGCCGAGTCGCAGCGCACGCGCAGCTGCACCAGGCTGTTGTACATGCCGATCAGCACCACGGCGATGACAACCAGGATCACCAGAAAAGCAATAATCATGAGCCTCTCCTCGGCTGCGTGAAGTCTTCAGGATGAAACGGGGAATCAATGGGACGGTATCACAGTGGCTGCGCTGGAGCAACGAGAAGCGGCCTTCGGCTTTTGGACCACGCGGTGCGAGGAACGCAGGGATAGATGCGAGAGAGCCGGAAGACCGGTTTTACTGTTGTGGCGCGAAATAGCCCTTGCGCGCCCGCACTTGCAGATCTTTCTTCAGCGAGGAAATTTCAATCGAGCGGAATTGCCCATTCGCATCAAAGTCGGCGGGCTTGTAGGACACTACGTACTGGCTGCGCAACTCGTCTTCGATCGCGGCAAACGAGTGTGTGATGTCCTTCATCTTGAAGGGAAAAAACGCTCGTCCGCCAGTCGCGTCGGCCAGTTGTTCCAGCACCTTGTCGCCGCGCATGACCAGCCCGCTGTCGTCGGTCGAGATCGCATAGATGATAACCTCGGCGCGCTGCGCCATCTCGATGGCCTGCGCCTTCGAGAATTCGCTCTGGTTATCTTCGCCGTCGCTGACGATCACAATCGCTTTACGCACCGGGTCGGTCCGGCCGGTCTTTTAAGAACTTTTCTTTGCACGCGTGATAGACAGCATCGTAGAGCGCCGTCCCTCCGCCATCGTGCAACTTGCGCACGCCTGCGGAAAGCGACTGCACATTATCGGTAAAATCCTGCGCCATCTGGCTGCGGGTGTTGAAGCCCACCACGAATGCTTTATCGAAGCCGGCGCGCAGCGTGTGCTGCAGAAAACTCGTCGCCGCGCCCTGCTCGAAATCAAAGCGGCTGTCTACCGAGCCGCTGACGTCAATCAGCAACCCCATATGCAACGGAAGATCGGTTTCGCGGCGGAAGTTGAGAATTGCCTGCGGCGGCTTGTGATCGTCAAGAATGCTGAAATCGTTTTGATTCAGGTCGCGGACAAATTTGCCATGCTTATCGGTTGCGATGAACAGCACATTGACTTCATTGACCCGGGCATGCAGGGTGATCATCGACTGATCGTCGCCGGTCTCGGCGGCCGGAGTCGCGGCATTGTAAGCGTGTAATTCGGACCCCTCTGTCGCATAGGCAGACTGGGCCTGCGACGGGGCGACACACAAAAAGGTTGCCACGGAAAGCGCTAAAACCCGGAGAATCCAGTTCGTGTACTTCATGCCGATGGAATCCAAATTTTTCACTCTAAACCGCGTTTCCCTACACTCCCAAGCTATTGGATGCACGCTGGATGCCGAATACTGTCCCCACTGCAGGTCGCTGTCTGATTGACTTTAGGAGTCCGCGCAGAGAAATGCCAAGTTACAAAAGGAGCACACGTTAGGTCATGGCACCAAACTCGCGCATTCTATTGCCCTTGGCCCAGCACTTCCGCGTGTATCTCCCAAAGTTCCTCCCCTGTTAGCCAAGCGGATTCAGGGGTAACATAATCACACGGCGTAACCATCTTTTCCTTAAAATATCTATTGGAGGGATTCGTGAAGAAATCCTTGGTCTGTTTTGTGTTGGTCCTGATGTCAGGGGTATTGGCTTTCGCCGCCAATGATGAGCGCGAAGCCGACCGCGTCAAAGACGCCGGCGAAGTAATGAAAGAAATCCTGAATATTCCCGACGACATTCCGCAGGATCTGCTGGACAAGGCCGAGTGCGTGGTCATCCTCCCCTCGGTGAAGAAGGGCGCCTTCGGCATTGGCGGCAGCTACGGGCGCGGTGTGATGATCTGCCGCAGCGGCGAGCACTACAAAGGAAAATGGGGCGCTCCGGCGCTGTACGCCCTGGAAGGCGTCAGCATCGGATTTCAGTTGGGCGGGCAGGCTACCGACTTCGTGCTCCTGGTCATGAATCCCAAGGGCGCCAATTCGCTTCTCTACAGCAAAGTGAAACTGGGAGCCGATGCCTCCGCCGCCGCCGGACCGAAGGGCCGCACCGCCGAAGGCGCGACCGACATCGTCATGAACGCGGAGATCCTTTCCTACTCGCGGAACAAAGGTCTGTTCGCCGGAGTTTCTCTTGAAGGCTCGACCTTGCGATCCGATGGCAGCGCCAACGAAAAACTCTACGGCAGAAAGCTGACCGCAAAGGAAATCATTCGCGGCGGCAAGGTGGGCATTCCGCCCAGCGCCCGCGAACTGGTGGGCTTGCTCGATAAAAAATCCCCGGTAAACAAGTCGGACCCGAAGTCGCTCGAATAACCGCTGCAAACTCATTGCCCTTTGCGGTTAAACTCTTCCGCGCGGGATGAGGTGCGGCCGATAACCAAATGACACCTGCCCGAAGCGATAATCGGCAGCTCATTCGCTGCGCCTGGGCGGCCGGCGAACTCATGATTCGTTATCACGACGAAGAATGGGGCGTGCCCGCCCACGACGACCGCATGCTCTTCGAATTCCTGATTCTCGAAGGCGCGCAGGCGGGGTTGAGTTGGAGCACGATCCTGAACAAGCGGGAAAATTATCGTCGCGCCTTTTCCAGATTCCAGCCGCAGCGCGTAGCCCGCTACGACCGGCGCAAAGTTGCAGAACTCCTGCGCGATCCGGGAATCGTGCGTAATCGGCTCAAAATCGCATCGGCGATTGCCAATGCCAAGGCTTTCTTGCTGGTGCAGAAGGAATTCGGCACGTTCGACCGCTACATCTGGCAGTTTGTCGACGGCAAACCTCGGCGGAATCTTCCCAAGTCACTCCGGCAGGTTCCCGCGCGCACGCCGCAGTCCGATGCGATGAGCAAAGACCTCAAGGGCCGCGGCTTCAACTTCGTCGGATCCACAATTTGTTACGCCTTCATGCAAGCGGTCGGGATGGTCAACGACCACGTCGTCGACTGTTTTCGCGCTCGCGTGCTGAGCTGACTAAGACATTCTCGTGGTAACCACGTCGCGACTCCAAGGTTTCCCTGCCCCATCCAATTTGCCTTGACGTTTTCTACCCGGAACACGATATTCTGTAAGCACAGGGACACCTGAAAGCAGCCGACGAGAGCGCCTGCGCTCAGGCATTCGTATTTGCGGCGCCAAGTATGACTTTCCGCCTTGCGGAGGCGGAGGTCGATTGATCTCGGGCTTCTGGTTCCGAACTCGCATGCAATTGCAAGAGAGAATATTCCGCCGCCTTCCCGTCGCCCGCAAATTACTGATTATCGTCGGAGTGTTCGTCGCCATCGTAATCGGCGTCTTCTGCCTCGGGTTGGTCCGTTCCGAAATCCTCAGCGGTGTGCGCGCCTATGTGGCCGGGGAAGGCCTATGGTCGAAGGCCGAAAAACGCGCCGTACTCAGCCTGAACAAGTATGCGGCCAGCCACGCGGAAGCCGACTACCAGCAATACCTCGCGGAAATCTCCGTTCCCATCGGCGATAAGCAGGCCCGCCTGGAACTGCAGAAGGCCTCGCCCGACATGGACATAGTTCGTCTGGGCCTGCTGCAGGGCCGCAACAGTCCCGAGGACGTAGGCAGCATGTCGAGGCTCTTCCGCCAGTTCGGACAATTTGGCTACATGGCGCGCGCCATCGCGGTCTGGACCGATGGCGATCGCTATATCGACCAGCTTCGATCTCTAGCCGACGAACTTCATCACGAGGTCAACTCAGCCCACCCCGATGCGCAGAAAATCCGCGAGATCAGCGATCGTGTGGCTGCTGTCGACGCCCGTGTTACTCCGCTGGAGGACGAATTCTCCGCGACGCTCGGGCAGGGCGCGCGCTGGATCAACCGCGTGCTTTCCCTCGTTACTATCCTTGCCAGCGGCTTGCTATTGCTGATCGGCATCGGCCTGTCTTCGGCTGTGCTGAAACAGATCCGCAACTCCGAGGAAAAATACCGTAACTTGATCAACACGGCGAATGACGGCATCCTCGTCATCGACGCCGAAACCCGCCAGATTCTCGAAGCCAACGACAAGGCCTGCGAAATCCTCGGACTCTCTGAGGCCCAACTGGTCGGTCAGTCGGAATCCCAGCTCTATGCACCCGACGATAATTCGAGCACACCTCGCTCCCTGATCTCAAACACCACCGCCCCCCCGCGCAGCCGCGAACTCAAACTGCGACGCGCCGATGGAACATTGGTTCCGGTCGAGGTCAGCACGAGCGCCACCGACTGGGGCGGAAGGCCGGCGGTGCTGGGAATTTTTCGGGATATCCGCGACCGGGTCGAAGCGGCCGCGGTGTTGCGCCGCAGCGAAGAGCGTTTCAGTTATCTCATTCAAAATCTATCCGATGTCATCACCATCGTCGCGGTCGACGGAACCATGCTTTATCACAGTCCTTCCATCGAGCGCGTCGCGGGGTATAAGCCGTCCGAGCTTTTAGGAAAGAGTCTCCTCTCGTTCATTCATCCCGAGGACGAGCCGGCTGTGCGCTCGGCGCTGGAACGTCTCACCCTCAAGGTGGGAAGCGCCGCTCCTCCGGAATATCGCTTTCGCCGCAAAGATGGCGCGTGGGTTTGGCTGGAGTCGGTCGGCAACAATCTGCTCAACGATGTTGCCGTGGGCGGCATCGTCGTGACCTCGCGCGATGTCACTGGCCGGCGCGCGCTCGAGGAACAGGTGCGGCAGGCGCAGAAGATGGAAGCGGTCGGACGCCTGGCGGGCGGCATCGCTCACGACTTCAACAATCTGCTGATGGTGATTCACGGCTACGCTGAAATCGTGATGGAAGAAGACAGCGCGACCCCGCCCGTGCGCAAAAGCGTGGAGACGATCGTTCGCACAACGGAGAGCGCGGCGAACCTGACGCGCCAGTTGCTCTCGTTCAGCCGCAAGCACGTCTTCAGCCCGCAGGTGCTCGACCTGAATGCGCTGGTCAACCAGATGAGCGAGATGCTGCTCGGAGTCTTGCGCGACGAAATGGAGTTCGTCGTGAAACTCGATCCCGACGTCTGTTGCATCAGCGCCGATCCCGGACAGGTCGAGCAGGTCATCATGAATCTGGTGGTCAATGCCCGCGATGCCATGCCCACCGGCGGTAAGCTCACGCTCGAGACCGCGCATGTTTCCACTGATGTGGTGCGCTCGCAGCGTCCCTTCGGTTTGCCGCGAGGAAATTTTGTGATGCTCGCCGTTATCGATACCGGCATCGGCATGGATATCGATACGCAAAGCCGCATCTTCGAACCCTTCTTCACCACCAAGCGAAAAGACGAGGGAACCGGCCTCGGCCTGTCGGTGGTCTACAACATTGTGCGCGCCAGTGGCGGCCATGTGCGGGTGAACAGCGAACCCGGGCGCGGAACCACGCTGCGAGTTTATTTTCCTCAGGTTGCCACGGCGCCGCTGCCGCACCCAGTCGACGCTCCGTCGAGAACTGCGCGCGGCGGTGGAGAAACAATTCTGGTGGCCGAAGATCAGCCCGACCTGCGATGGATGATCTGCCAGTTCCTGCAGCAGCTCGGTTACTCCGTGCTCGAGGCCAAAGATGGCGGCGATGCGGTGGCGCTTGCGGACCAGTACAAGGGCACGATCGATGTGCTGCTTACCGACGTTGTCATGCCGCATCTCCGCGGCTCCGAAGTGGCGCGCCGCCTTTCAGCCTCGCGGCCTGACATGCGGGTAATTTTTATGTCGGGCTATACCGAAGGCGAGTTCGGCGTGGCTCCAGGCGAAGACGGCGGCCCGGGAGCCATGCTGTTGCAGAAACCATTCGAGTTGGATTCTCTAGCTTTGAAAATCCGCGAAGTGCTGGAAGCTCGAAGCCGCCACTAAACCAGAACCGGAAGTGTTTGTCTTTCCAACTTATGTCTAGCCGCGAAGCGGCGGAAGAGTGCAGCCCAGGGCGCAAGCCCTGGGTGCGGCAGCCATACGATGAACAAACCCCGGAGGGGCGAAAGAGTCAGCGAATCGTCTTCACCGAATCCGCGTAAACGCACCCGCCGTCAAATAAACCACCACGAATCCCAGCAACAACACGGCTCCCTCCACGCGGGTCGACCACGCATGCAACGCATCGAACTGAGCCCGCGCCGGGTTATCCAACGGAACTGTCGTGAAGTCGGCAACCGAAGCGCGCAGCGTATCCATCCGCGGGATGATCCAGAATTGCGAGAGCAGCGTAAGCCCAAGCATTATGCAGATCAGCACATGCCGGATGGCGAATGTGTGCGCGGTCCCCTCGGCCAAACGGCTGTAAAGCAGAGAACTTGCCAAAAACACGATGCCGGAAACGATGGCAATCCAATGCAGCTTGCCGAGTGTGCGTCCGACGAGATTGCCGGCAAGATGCGTATTGGGCAAAACCTGAAACGCCGTGGGCGCCAGCACAAACGCAAAGAAGATCAATCCGCCAATCCAGGCAACGAGCGAGAGCAGCATGAGGAAACGAAGGAATGACATGGCGGGAGAATTATAGTCGCGCGGTCGCTGACAGAAGACTTAACCGCGGAGAAGCTTGAAAAACGCGGGTAGGAAAAAGGGACGGCAGTCGCGAACCGGCGAGCGCAATTACACCGGCACTGCAACGCTCGCTATAATTTCTTTCAACACCTGGTCGGACTGCTCGGATTTTTTCAGCGTCGAGGCGTAGAGCCCGTTCACGACCACGCGGTGGGCGAACACTGGAACGACCAGGGGCTTGAAATCTTCCGGTGTGCAGAATGTGCGGCCTTCCAGAAAGGCCATGGCTTGTGCAGCGCGGTACAGCGCCTGCGATCCGCGCGGCGAGACGCCGAGCGACAGAAATTCCGACTCCCGCGTGCGCCGCACGATTTCCAACGCGTAGCCTACCAGAGAATCATCGACGCGAATCTGCTTTACGGCCTGCTGCATTTCCAGTACGTCGGCCGAGCTGAGAACTGGCCTCACGTCATCCAAATGCGCGGCGCCCGCTTCCGAGCGCAAAATCTGGCGCTCCGCCTGCGCGTCGGGATATCCCATGCGCACCCGCATCAGGAAGCGGTCCAGCTGAGACTCGGGCAGCGGGTACGTTCCGTGATGCTCCACCGGATTTTGCGTCGCAATCACTAGAAACGGCTGCGGCAACTCGTAAGAATGCGCGTCGACCGTGACCTGCCCTTCGCTCATCGCCTCCAACAGCGCAGACTGCGTCTTGGGAGTAGTGCGGTTGATCTCGTCGGCCAGCAGGACATTGGTGAAAACCGGGCCGCGCTTGAATTCGAATTCCTGCTCCAGCGCCGAGTACACCGAAATTCCCAGCACATCGGAGGGCAGCATGTCGCTGGTAAATTGCACGCGCTGAAACGTGCAGTCGATGGCGCGGGCCAGCGCTTGCCCCAGCGTAGTCTTGCCGACGCCGGGAACGCCCTCAATCAACAGATGTCCGCGGGCAAAAATGCTGACCAGCGCGAGGCGGACAACCTCATCCTTGCCGCGAATCACGCGGCGCAGAGCCTTTTCCAGTTCGGCAGCTTTGTGAGAAACAGCGATGGCGGTCTCGGGCGACATTGATTTCGATTCTACTATTGGGCGGCGGAGCGCGGGAGTTACCTACGTCACAGGACCAGAAAGTAGCTTTCAGCTATCAGCCTTGAGCTGTCAGCTTAAAACCCGGATCCCTCGCTTCGCTCGGGACGACGCCCACCTTTGCAGCCTTCGGTTGAACGGTGGTGTTCGTCACTCTTGCGCCGGTTCTACTGAAAGCTGATAGCTGACAGCTTACTGCGTAAACTCCGCCGGCCGACCGGTGAGCCGCTCAATGCGTTTCGCTATCGGCGGATGGGTCGAGAACAGGTTGCCGAAGTTCATTCCGAGCAAGGGCTGAATAATAAACAGGTGCGCGGTCGACGGACTGGCCTGCATCGGCACGCGGCGCGAATAAGCGTCCAGTTTCTGCAGCGCGCTGGCCAGCGCATATGGATTGCCGGTGAAGTGTGCGCCAGTGGCGTCGGCCTGATATTCGCGCGAGCGTGAGACGGCCAATTGAATCAGCGACGCGGCGATGGGGGCCACGATCAGCATGAACAGGGCGCCCAATCCTCCACCATCGCGGCGGTCGCGGCTGTTTCCACCGAAGCCGCCGAACAGCATCGCCCACCGTCCCATGCTGGCGAGCATGGTAATCGCTCCCGCCAGAGTTGCCGCGACCGAACTGATCAGGATGTCGCGGTTGCTGACATGGCCCAGTTCATGCGCGAGCACGCCTTCGAGTTCTTCGTCCGTCAGCAATCCTAAGATGCCGTGAGTCACGGCGACTGAGGCGTGGCTCGGATTGCGTCCGGTAGCAAACGCGTTCGGCGACTCGCTGGGGATCACGTAAATCTTCGGCATCGGAATGCCAATTTTTTGCGTCAGCCGTTCGACCGCCGCGTAAGCCCGCGGCAGTTCTTCGCGCGTCACCGGCTTCGCCCGGTACATCGCCAGCGCGATCTTGTCGGAATAAAAATACGAAACGAAGTTCATGACGACGGCAATCGCCAAGGCCAGGAACATCCCGTTCTGCCCGCCGAAAGCGCGGCCAATAAACATTAGAAGCAGTGTCAGCGCGGTCAGAAGAAACGCGGTCTTGAATGTGTTTCCCATAATTTGAGTGACGCCAGTCTATTGGATGTCGCGCAGACGGAGGAGATGCATACCTTTGCGACACTGAAATTCGGGTGAAAAACGGAGCGGTTGCGCCACCCTTCTCGCGCATCTCAGCGAGAGTGGGGTAGTGGGTCAGTTTGAAATTCTGATGGCATGTTCGCTCGTCGCGTCATCCCTTCGACAAGCTCAGGGCAAGCTCTGAGCGTAGCCGTTCTTTAGGCGGAGCGGAGGATCTTCCGCTACGACACTGTGTGCCACGGGAGATCCCTCGGCCAGCTTGTAAAAAACGCGGGCTCTTCGGGATGACGCCCTGTGACATTCATAATTCAAACTGACCCACTACCGAGAGGGTATTTTTTGATCTTTAACACAGAAGTTTCCAACAAGGAGTCATGCGGTATGAAAGCCGCCTAGGCCTTCTGCGCTTCCCGCTTCAAGGCGCGCTGCAGAGTCTGGTCGAGCGCCGACTTAGCGCTTTCATATTCCTGCTGCGAAATGCGTCCCTGCTTGTGTTCGATTTCGAGCTCGAATATTTCTTCCTTCAGCGCTTCGAGCAGTTTGGAAGAACTGCGAGACGAGCTTGGCTCCGTGCGCGGCTCACTCGAACGCGAGTCTCGTTCGCGCGACTCGTGCGCCGCAGGAATATCGGCCGCCTCATATTCCTCATCTTCTTCCCAAGTCGATAAGCCTTTTCCCGCCCGCGCCGCGCGATTGGAAGCCTGCTGCCGCGACGCCACGTAGACTCCGCCTACGACCAGCACCGCAGCGAATCCACCCAGAATCCACCAGCGATATTTCTGCAGCGGATCGGGCGCGTCAATCGGCGGTCCCAATCCTCCGCCCGGGCGATTTTCATTCGGCGCGGCTGATGGGCTCTCGCCCTGCTGGCCTTGTTCGTCCGCAGGCGCAGCTAACGCGCCCTCGCCCGAAAGCTTGAACGCCATGGGCTGGCCCACCTGCATGTTGGAAGCTACTTCCACGTTCGCGTCAGGCTGTCCGGGGAATGGAGCCACTTGATATTTCGCTCCGGGCGCGGCGCTGAACTCCATCGTCTTCGGCGCAATCGCCACAAAATGTTCCAGCGGGTAAACCGTCTTGGGATCAATATTCGCGCTGCCGGTGTACGGAACCGTGTAGACCACGTTGAACCGCGTCTCGCCCGGACGAAGCGGAAACAAAAACGCGTACCGGCTCTTCGCATTGTCCTCGGGAACCGGCGCGGACTTGACCGGCTGTCCTCCGGCCGTCATCGCCTGTCCTTCGTTGACGGTCGCGCCATCGGGCACGTTGAACTCCAGATTGTGCTCATTCATCTGGGTGCGCGGCGGCTTGGAATTATTGTCCACGGCGAACGTGCGCTCAATCTGCAACTGTCCCTGGGAGGCCTGAAAGCGCATGATGTCGGCGACGACTTCAATGCCCTCTACCTTCTTGCTGGCGTCGTACACCTCAACTTCGACTGACGTGGTCCCCGGAGGCGCCATGCGGTGATACGTAACTTCCTGGTGAATCACGCGTACAAGATGAGGGCCTTGTGCATCGAGCTTGAAACTGAAGTGGCCCTTGGCGTCGGTCTTGGTGCGGCCCGCCTCTTCCATGCCTTGTCCCAGGCTGAGCAGCACGACCTCGTCACCGGCAGCCGGCTTGCCGGTAGTGGAATTTTTAACGGAGCCAGTTAAAGTTTGTGCCGACGCAAGCCCTGAAAGAAGCAGGAAGAGCGCAGCCGCAAATGTCGAAATTAAAACATGTGGCGACAGCCGCCCCCGGCTGTCGGGCCGGGCAAAGCCGGGCTGCGCTGTTCCTGCATAGTTCATTAACGTCTCAACTCGATTCATGATCTCGCTTTTCTAGGCGCGGCGCCGGCCTTGGCCTCCAGGCGCGCGATCTCGGCCAGCAGTGTGGCGGCTTCGTCCTGCAGCGACGACTTCAGCGACTGGTAATCGGATTCGGGCATCTTGCCCGCCTTGAATTCGAAGTTCAAGTCGCGCAGATTTTCGTAGACAGCATCTCTGCGTTCGCGCAGGTACGACGCGCGAGTTTTCTCGCGGCCCACGTCGAAGGCGCCAGGAGAGAAAATGTAGAAAGCAGCCGCCGCAGCGGCCAGCAGGCAGCACGCCAGTTCGAAGGTCATAGGTCGGTCTCCTTGCGCGCCTGGTCGCGGAATTGTTCAAGTTCGGCGCCGCGCACCGGGCGCAGGCCATCGGCAATCGCGGGCGCGGGACGGTTCTTCCACGCGCGAATCACCAACACAACAAATCCGAGGCCCAGTCCAAGCGCGACAAACGGAACGATCCATGCGGTGCGATCGAACCCTCTGCCGGTGGGCGCGGCCAAAACCGTCGGGCCATACTTCTGCACGAACGATTGCTCGACCAGGCTGTCGCTGTCGCCGCGGCTGACCGCGGCCATCAATTCGTTGCGCATGCCGTCAGACGACGGGCAGCCCACGTGATTGCACTCCAGCAAAATCTGCCCGCAGCTGCAGATGCACATCATCTGATGGCCGAGTTCGTTGAAGCGCGTCGCGGGATCGCCCGCGCCGACCAGCCCGAAGACGGCGAGACTTAGCAGCCCGCACTGCAGCAGGCGGCGGAAAAGGTATTTTCGTCTCGTCGTCATAATTTCGCTTGCGCTCTTAACTTTCTCTCCGCTGTGTTCCGACAACCGAGGCGGCTGTCGCTACCTCAATCTCCCGCCACCGGAGCCGCGTGTTCCACCAGTCTCGCTGCCGCTGCCACGCGCACCGGAGCCGGGGCGTTCGGGATCAGCGCCAGCACCGTGCCCCCCAGGATGATCCACACGCCCAGCCAAATCCACATCACCAGCGGGTTGAGATGCGCCTTCAAAATCGGCCGCCCCGTGTCCTGATTCAAGCCCTCATACACCACGTAAAGATCTTCATTGAGCGTCGAGCGAATGAACGGCATGGTCGAAGTCTGCCGGCTGGCCTTATAGAAGCGGCGCTCGGGCGTCAGCGTATCGATTTGCTTGCCGCCCTTGAACACGTCGAGCACAGCCCACTCGCCCGCGTAGTTCGGAAAATCTTCGTCGGTATACGACCGGCATACCAGCGTGTAGCTGCCAATCGTCATCTTGTCGCCGTATCCCATCTCCTGTTCTTTGTCCTGATTGAACGCGGAGCCCGCGAATCCAATGATGACGACCACCACGCCGAAGTGAACGATATACCCGCCGTAGCGGCGCGTGTTGCGGTGCGTGAGCTGCACCATCGACGCGAACATGCCCTGTCCGGTGTGTCCGGCAATCACTCGGCCGCCGCGAAAATATTCGCTCGCGATGGTGAGCGTGACCAGCACCGAGAGCCCGATGGCCATCAGCGAATAGAAGTAAGAAATATCCTGCCACGGCCGCAGTCCGAAGGGCGATCCCCAACTGGCGGGCGTGATCATCAACAACGCCATTACCGCGATGGCGCCGATGGTCGGCCACATGAAATTCCGCTTCAGGCTGTCGAATGATGTTTTGCGCCAGGCCAGCAGCGGACCTACCGCAGTGAGGATCAGCAGCAGCATTGCCACCGGAATTGCCACCCGGTTGTAGAACGGCGCGCCTACGGTGACTTTATTGCCTTGCACCAACTCGGAAATCTTGGGGAACCACGTGCCCCACAACACGGTGAAGCAGAGCAGCACAAAAAGAAGATTGTTGAACAGGAAGCTCGACTCGCGCGAAATCAGCGACTCCAGTTTGTGCTCGCTGCGCAGGTGATCTTTATTTTTGAAGAAGAAAAATACGAAGACCGCGATGGTAATCCCAAGGAACCACGCGAACCAGCTGCCAATCGACGATTGCGCGAAGGCGTGCACCGAACTGATGATCCCGCTGCGCGTGAGAAACGTCCCCAGAATTGCCAGCCAGAACGTGGCGAAGACCAGCCACATGTTCCAGACTTTCAGCATGCCGCGCTTTTCCTGCATCATGACGGAATGCAGGAAGGCCGTGCCCACCAGCCACGGCATCAGCGACGCGTTCTCGACCGGGTCCCATCCCCAGTATCCTCCCCATCCCAGCACAGCGTAGGCCCAGTGCGCGCCCAGAAAAATTCCGCAGGTAAGAAATCCCCAGGTCACCATGGTCCAGCGGCGAGTAATGTGAATCCATTTTTCGCCGGGATACTTCATGATCAGCGCGCCCAGCGCGAAGGCGAAAGGCACGGTGAATCCCACGTAGCCCAGGTAGAGCATGGGCGGATGAATCACCATCTCGGGATACTGCAGCAAAGGATTCAGGCCGCTGCCATCGGCGCGCATCGGCCCTTCCAGCAGGCCGAACGGATTGGCGGCGATATTTACCAGCGCAAGAAAGAAAATCTGCACACCGGCCAGAACGACTGAAGCGTAGGCGAAGAGGCGGGGATCCGTCTTGTAGCGCAGGCGCAGGACAAATCCATATCCCGCCAGCAGAAGCGACCAAAAAAGAAGCGACCCTTCCTGCCCCGACCACAACGTAGCAAACTTATAAGGAGCCGGAAGATCCCGGTTGCTGTGATGAAAAATGTAAGCGATGGTGAAATCGTCGCGGAAGGCGGAGACAACCAGCGCAATGGCCGCCAGCACGACCGCGCCAAATATCACGATGCCGGCTCGGCGCGCGGTTTCGCCTACGCGTTCCCAGAGGGCGTCGCCTGGAAAGAAAAGCGCAAACATACCCGCGAAGAACGAATACAGGCTCAACGCCAGTGCGAAGAGCAAGGCAAAACTACCTATGAATGCCATGTGGGAGATCCCCAAGCCATTTTTTCAGAAACCGACAGCGGAGGCAAACGGTCGACTTGGCAAATGGGAGCAGGTGCAATAAATGTCTGCGGCGCTTGCTCCTGGAGAGCCGCCACAGGGGCGGCCGGGGCTCGGCCGCCAGGCGGTTTGCGAACTCGTTTATGCCGATTGCTGGCGATAGCGCTGGCGAACTTCGCGCTCCGCAGTCAACCAGTCTTCGGCTTCGTGGCCTGGTTCAAATCCGCGGCGCTCCGCCAGCAAATAAGCGAGGCGTCGGACTTCTTCTTCTACATTGATGGGAACGAGATTAGCGCGCCCTTCCGTTTTTACGATCTCCGGCTTGCGAGCGGGCTTTTTGGGCTCCGTCTTCCTGGTTTCGGTTATGCCGGCGGGGGGAGCTTCCGCTAGTCCAACGCTCGTTTCGGGCTTCGCGTCTGAGAACGAGGGCTGGGGGCTTGGAATGATAGGGTTAGTTTGGGTATTGGGCGTGTTTTTTGTGAACCTGGGTTTAGCCATAATTGAGTACTCCTTGCATCCTCCTAAATTTAGGAATGATTGGATTTGTTGATGAAGGAACAACATACAAGTTGACCTTGCGTGTTCGTGGTTTCCGTTCAGTTTTTAGCTTGAGGCTTATATCTACTATAGCGCGTACCGCCCTGTGGATGACGGTCAGTTGCACAAAAAATTGTGATGAGGATCTGCGGAATTCCGCAAACCAGAAAGCGTTCGCCTGCGTACAAAGCGAACGCAGTGGCCGTCCTGGTGCAGTAGCGCTGGTGTCGGAGTAGTGCCGGCATCCTGCCGGCGGTCGCGAGGGCGTCCGCCCGCGCAATGGGTGGAGAGATCTCGGTGGAGAGATTCAAAATTCCCCTGATTCAGAAACATTACTCGTGCGCCGGCCCGAAATTCCCCTTTGTTATAATTTAAGCTCGCCTCCGATGGCGCTATCGTCTAGGGGTTAGGACGGAAGATTCTCAATCTTCAAACCCGGGTTCGATTCCCGGTAGCGCTACCAAACCTTCTTCCGCCGCGCCCGGCACAATAATCCCAATAGTTCTCAGATGCGCCATCGGCGAGTCGCTCCCCTGCCGGTTTGTTCCAATAAAAAGGCCTCGGTTGCCCGAGGCCTTCTTCACTAAAGAAGCGTTATTTCAAGTTGAGTTGTGAGATGCGAGTGCCCCAGTTGCCCAGCTGGGCCCGGGTGCCACCGCAGGTGAAATCGGCTTCCCATTGAGCCAGCGTGCAGGTCTGCCCGATGTACTCGCTGGCGATCCAGATGTTGCTGCCGTCCACCGCCGCCGCTCCGTAATCTCCCCAGCGCGATCGGCCCGAGTACTGCGGATAGCCGGTGAAGCCGTCCCACGGGCCTGCGCCAGCGGCCGCCAGTTGAACCGCACCGGCGCCCGCCAGGGAATCGACTCCCGCGTACGCCGCCGACGGATAGAAATCCGGCCCCGTCAGCGTGAATGCGACAACTCCCCGTCCAGAGGAAGTCGCTGCGATCGCGGGATAGGTCACATTGTTGTTTGGCACCGCAATGTATCCCTGATTCACCACTTTGTGGCTATTGGGATTCAGAACAAAGTAGTCAGCGCCGGCGAGGACGTTCACTCCATCGAAAGTCACTCCGGTATCCAGCGCCGCCCACAGTTTTCCATTCGCGTAATACACCTGCTGCATTCGCGAATCGTTGCTATCGAGATGCTCCGATTCCGGATCGCCCAAAGCTTGTCCCAGCGGGTAATCGCCGGCTTTCTGCGTGGATTTCGGAGGCACGCCGTAACCATTAACCGTGATGAAGTTGAAGGTCAAAGCGAGGTTGGGGGATGCACTGTCCAGCGTTGACGTATTGGTCAGCGTCCACTGGCGAACCTGGTTGTCGAAGCCGTTGCCGTAGAACACGGCATCCGAGCTGAGGAAAAACTCGGTTCCCTTATTGTCCGTGTCGTACTGTCCGGGAGCGGAGACGGATGGCCACACTGTGAAGCCCGGCAGTCCGTTCGAATCCAGATAGGTGCCAGTATCGAGCTGCACGTAATTCACTGTCCCGCCCGCAGCCAACGCGCGTTTCGAAAGCGCATATATCTGCGAAGCGTAGTAGCCGTCATACAACGCGAACTCGTTCGTGCTGATGTAGAACCCGTAACCGTCCGCGCCAATGTGCGGGTAGTCTCCCAGGCATGGACCGCCTGGGCAGTGATGGTTGGGCGTGCCGTTGGCGCCGTCATCGGTGACATCGAGTTTGTAAATCGTCCAGCTTCCCAGCGGGCTCGATGTATTGCTCACCGCGATGTCCAGATGATTCCGTCCGGTTAGCGCGGAAGTTGTGCCTACACGGTCCAGCGTCAGCACCACGTGATAGAAGCGCTGAGTTTGCGCATCGTAATAGCACGACGGATCGGTGATTGACGGGCCATAGGCGAAGTTGCTGCGGTTGAGGGCCGCTGGATATCCATAAAAAGTATTGAGATCTACCGGTCCAGCTAACCTGTTGCCCTTGGTGTCGTACACGCTCAACACATCGTTTACCGACTCCATCACGAATCCGTTTCCGGCGCACAGCCCCTGGTCGGGCGGTTCGACGGTGAACTGGTTGCCGCCGTTGGCGTAGCGTTGGGCGTGAAGATTCAGCGCGTCGAAGCTCTGCGTCAGGACGGGATTGGATTTGGCTTTGGCACCGTTCACCACGCCGCCGCTCACGCCATGCTTCTTGGCGATGCTGCGGTTGATGGCCACGGCGCCGACGGCATTACTGCTGCCGTCGCTGTCGGAAGAGAACGCCGGATCAATCTCCACGCCTCCCTGTGCGTTGCCCATTTGCGAAGTGCCAATCGAGGTGGTGCCGGCTGGCTGGATATGCGCGGTGCTTTGCGCGGTGGCGAGTGCGTTGAACGTGAACAAAATTACGGCCGCACACAAAAGTGTGCGTAGGGTCAACTTCTGCATATTCACTTCTCCTGAGAAGATAAACGGTTTCAGAACAGGGCCTTTGGGGGTAGGCGATTTTCTGACGCTCTTTGTCTCGCAGAATAATTCACCGATCAAGGTGCCTGGCGAACGGAACTTGATGGCGGGTACGTGGACGATCCTGCGAAGACCGACCCGATTGTTCGCGTACTGGCGACGGAAGTCAAGCTGCAATTGTTTGCAGTCTCGGTCCGCAAGGGTTTTCATCATGATCGCGAAACCCCATTCCGGCTTGGCTTTTGGAGCGGAACGGAAACGCACTTCCGCCGCGTTCGCGATTGGGCACGCGACATTCCGCGCGGCGTGGATTTCCCGCCGGCGCGTTTGCGACCGGCTTTTATAGAACGATCGCCCACCGGGACTCGCATCTTTTTCCAGTTTCGCCTACTCTAAATAGTTAAATTTACTGGTGAGGATGCTTATGCGCTTGCACGTTAGCAGGATCATCTCCGCGGTTCTTTTTTCTCTCCTTCCTGTCGCCGCTTTGCACGCGGCCGATCAGCCCTTTCACGATGCGCCCGCTTCGGCCAAGGCCCAGAAAAATCCCTACGCCGGACAAGCGGCCGCCGTCGACGCCGGAAAGCAGGTCTACACCCGCAACTGCCTGGCGTGTCACGGAAAAACTTTGCAGGGTACGGGCAACGTGCCGTCGTTGATCGACGGCAAACTCAAAGGAGTTTCGGCCGGCGAGATTTTCTGGTTCATCACCAAAGGCGATAAAGATAATGGAATGCCTTCCTGGGCGGCGCTGCCCGAAGAAAGCCGCTGGCAGGTTGTGAGCTTCGTCGAGGCGATGGCCTCAGGCAAAGTGGCGGCCGGTTCGTCCGCAGCGCCTGCCGCCGAAGTGCCCGGCACGAAGTTGACCGGCGCGGCACCGAAGCCTCCGTTTACCGATTTCCGTTACGAAAAGCCCGGAACCATCCGCAAGATTACGGTGAAAGATTTGCCGGCGCCGTTCGCCACTGAGTCATCGCAGAATGGCGCACAAGTGGTAGCGCGCCCGCCAAACGCTTTCCCGGTTGCGCCCGTTGGGTTCAAGGTGGAATTGTTCGCGTCGGGTCTGGACAATCCACGCTGGTTGAAGACCGCGCCCAACGGCGATGTGTTCCTGGCGGAGAGTGAAGCCGGGCGCATTCGCGTCTTCCGCGGCATGAAGGACGATGGCAAGCCCGAGCAGTCCGATGTTTTTGCCACTGGCTTGAAGCGGCCCTACGGCATCGCTTTCTATCCCCCGGGCCCCGATCCGCAGTGGATTTACATCGGCAACACCAACGAAGTGATTCGCTTTCCTTATCACAATGGAGATTTGAAGGCGAGCGGCGAATCGCAGCACGTCGCGGATCTGCCCTCGGGCGGTGGACACTGGACGCGTTCCATCGCATTCTCTCCCGATGGCGGAAAAATGTTTGTATCCGTCGGCTCAGCCTCGAATGTCGACGACACCGACACCCATCCCTCCGAGAAAGATCGCGCCGACATTCTTGTCTGCGATCCGGCGAATTGCCAGTTGAAGGTATTACGCCTACGGCATTCGTAATGCTGGAGGTGGAATCGCGGTCAATCCCAAGACCAGCGAGCTGTGGTGCTCCGTGAACGAACGCGACGCGCTCGGCGACAATCTCGTTCCCGACTACATTACGCACGTGGAAGAGGGCGGATTCTACGGCTGGCCCTGGTGGTACATGGGCGCGCATCAGGATCCGCGGCATGAGGGCAAGCATCCCGAATTGAAAGACAAGGCGATCGTTCCCGACGTGTTGCTGCAGCCGCACAACGCTTCGCTGGAGTTCACCTTCTATCAGAGCGACAAGTTTCCTCGCGAATATGACGGCGACATTTTCGCCGCCGAACATGGATCGTGGAACAAGGCCGTGCGCGTTGGCTATGAAGTGATTCGGGTGCCGCTGCATCAGACCGGCCACGCCACCGGCGAGTACGAAGATTTCCTCACCGGATTCGTGCTGCCCGACGGCCACGTGTGGGGACGCCCCGTAGGCATCACCGTCGCCCAGGACGGCTCGCTCCTGGTCAGCGACGACGGCTCCAACTCGATCTGGAGAGTCGTCTATACCGGAAAGTGAGAACTGTAGGCGCACAGTCGCCAGCTCTTTTGGGGGAGGCTGGCGCGGAAGGCGCGGTTGTGGAAGGGCGCGGCTTCCGAGGTTGCAGAAAAACGGTCTTGCTTTGAAAGGGCACGGCTTCAGCCGTGCCGCCAGCGTTCCAAAAGGATGCGGGGCTTTAGCCCCTGCGGACTATTAATGAAAATCGTGCGATACGGTCTCCGCTTTCGTCACGAAAAGCGGCTGCACCCGTTCCGCTTTAACGGAAATCACGTTGTCCTGATTCTGCAGAATTCCTTCAATGGCGAGAAACTTCTCGCTCGCCAGCAGCAGCCGATTCTGATGAAACAAGTCAGGCGTGATAATGGCGTTGGCCACGCCGGTTTCATCTTCCAGACTTAAAAACACAAATCCTTTCGCCGTCCCCGGGCGCTGGCGCACGATGACGCATCCCCCGATGCGCAGGCGCTTTCCGCTGGGTATATTTCGCAGTTCGCTGGCGCGGCGAATACCCATCGCATTAAGCCAGTCGCGGCGGTAGGCCATGGGATGCGGCCCCACCGTCAACCCGGTGCCATGAAAATCGGCGACCAGCCGCTCTTCATGATTCATAGGCTGAAGCGGCGAAGACGCGTCCGGTTCGGGCTGCGCCTCCAGCAGCGGCCCCGACCCGCGCACAGCCCGCTCCACCTGCCAGAGTGCGTCGCGGCGGTGGAGCTTCGTGTCGCAAGTTGCGAGTTGCGAGTCCCGAGAATTGGTGATTGTTGATTTTTGATTGTTGATTGGGCTGTGGATTGAATCCGTGGAAATCCGTGAAGATCCGTGGCCGGGTTTGCTCACTGAATTCAGCGCTCCGATTTCCGCCAGCGTAGTAAGTTCGTCTTTGCGCAGTTCAGGCACGCGGCGCGTGAGATCGTGAATGGATGCGAAAGGTCCCAGCATGCGTTCGCGGACCAGCGCCTGCGCCGCTTCCTCCCGCAGCCCGCGCACATAACGCAGCCCCATGCGAAGCGCGATGGCGCCGCTGGGAACAGGGGCGTTCCATTCAGTAAACTGAGTGTCGTCCCTTCGGGACTCGTTACAGTCTTTGGGCGCTTCCCCCGGACTTCCGTCCTGGGCTATCCCATGCCGTCCCTTACGGAACTGGAGTTGCGGATTGTGAGCGTCGGTCATCGAGAACCGAGATTCCTCCGCCCCTCGCATTCGCTCGGGGGTCGGAATGACAAAGTTTTTACTGACAGCTGACGGCTGAGAGCTGATGGCTTTTTTACTGAGAACCGAGAACTGAGAACTGAGAACTTCTTCCAACGTGCACTTCCACTCCGAACAAGTCACATCCACCGGCAACAGCTTCAGCCCATGGCGCTGCGCATCCTTGACGATGGTCGCGGGAGAATAAAATCCCATCGGCTGGTTATTCAGCAGCGCGGCAGTGAACGCCGCCAGGTAGCGGCATTTCAAATAAGCGCTGGCATAGGCGATCAGCGCGAAACTCGCCGCGTGCGACTCGGGAAATCCGTAAAGCGCGAACGAAGTAATAGAAAGAATAATTTCTTCCTGCGCCTTCGCAGGGATGCCGTTGTGCGTCATGCCCGCGCGCAGCTTGGCTTCGATTTCGCGCATGCGGGCTTGCGAACGCTTGAAGCCCATGGCGCGTCGCAGGTCTTCCGCCTCGCCTCCGGTAAAGTTTGCCGCGATCATCGCGATCCGCAGCAGTTGTTCCTGAAACAGTGGAACTCCGAGCGTGCGCTTGAGCACCGGCTCGAGCGAGGGATGCGCATACGTCACCGCCTCGCGACCCTGGCGCCGCAGGATAAATGGATTCACCATCTGCCCCACGATCGGTCCGGGCCGGATGATCGCCACCTGCACCACGATGTCATAAAATCGCCGCGGCCGCAGTCGCGGCAGCGACGCCATTTGCGCGCGACTTTCCACCTGGAACAATCCCACCGTGTCGGCCTGCTGCAGCGAGGAATAAACCTGCGGATCGTCGGGCGGCAAATGCGCCAGGTCGACTTCTTCGCGATAGTGATCGCGAATGAGTTCGATAGAATCCTTGAGCACGGCCATCATGCCCAGCCCGAGCAGATCGACTTTCACGATTCCCATGTCGGCGCAATCTTCTTTGTCCCACTGCACCACCACGCGGCCCGGCATGGACGCGGGTTCGAGCGGCACTACGGAGTCGAGTTGTCCCTGGCAGACGACCATGCCGCCGGAGTGCTGGCCGAGATGGCGCGGCATGTCCTGCACGGCGATGCAGAGTTCGTAATATTTGCGCAGCCGGGGATGGTTGAGGTCGAGCCCGGCATCGCGAAAGCGGCGGTCGAGCGCATCGTTTTCGTCGCGAAACTCCCAGGTGGCAACCGCGGCGGAAATTTTCTGCAGCGTCTCCGCATCGAAGCCCAGCGCCTTGCCCATTTCGCGCGCCGCCATGCGGTTGCGGTAGGTGATGACGTTGGCCGTCATGGCAGCGCCGCGCTGCGCCGTATCGCCGGTAGACGTATTGGATAACTTTTTCGCGTTCGTCGCCGCTGGGCAGGTCGAGGTCGATGTCGGGCCACTCGCCGCGCTCCTCGGAAAGAAATCGCTCAAATAGAAGTTCCATGCCCACGGCATCGACCGCCGTGATGCCGAGCGAGTAGCAAACGGCGCTGTTGGCGGCCGATCCGCGCCCCTGCACCAGAATGTTTTGCTCGCGGCAGTAGCGCACCAGGTCCCACACGATCAGAAAATATCCTGCCAGCTTGAGTTTTTCGATGAGCGCCAATTCTTTCTCGATCTGGCGGCGCGCTTTGGCCTGCATGTCGCGCGACGAGCGTCCGTAGCGCGCGCGAAATCCTTCCCACGCGCGCTCGCGCAGAAAAGAATTCATGGTCTCGCCTTCGGGGACGGGATAGCGCGGAAATTCGTAGCCCAGATCGTTGAGCGTGAATTCCAGGCGAGCGGAAAGTTCGCGCGTGTTGGCGATGGCTTCGGGATAGTCGGCGAAAAGTTGCTGCATCTCCTGCGGAGATCTCAGGAAGCGTTCGGCATTGCGCGTAAGCAGGCGTCCAGCGGTCGACAGCGAGCGATGGTTGCGGATGGCGGTGAAGGCATCGCAAAGTTGCCGCCCCTGCGGAATGGCGTAGCAGACGCCGTTGGTGGCCAGCAGCGGAAGATTCAGCGAACGCGCAATGTCGATCGCAGCGCGATTGCGGGACTCTTCTTCGCGCTGAAAATGCCGCTGCAATTCAACGTAGACATTTTCCGCGCCGAAAATTCCGACGAGTTGATCGACGCAGCGCCGTGCTTCGTCCACGCCGCCCTGCTGCAAAGCCGCAGCCAGCGGCCCCTCCGCCCCGCCGGTAAGGCAGATTAGGCCCATGGGCATGCTCCTGCAATTCTTCCGCGCAGACCGTCCCTTCGCCTTTTTTGGCGCGCAACTTCATTCGCGTGATCAGCCGGCAAAGATTCTGGTAGCCGGCGCGTGAAGAAACCAGAAGAGGCAGCCGGCAGGGATTGTAGATTTCAGATTTCAGATTGCAGATTGCGGACGATCCGCGCGAATGCAAATCTTCAATCTGAGATCTGCAATCTGAAATCTTTTGCGCGGGACTGACATCACGAAACTGAACTGTAACCTCAGCCCCGATGTGCGCCTTGAGCCCAATCTTTTTCGCAGCCAGATGAAACCGCGGCGCCCCGTAAACCCCGTCGCTGTCGAGCAGCGCCATCGCAGACATGCCAAGATGTGCGCCAACTCCGATCAACTCTTCAGGCAGGGATGCGCCTTCGAGAAAGCTGAACGCGGAGCGGGCGTGAAGTTCGGTATACAAGTTCTCAGTTCTCAGTTCCCAGTTCTCAGTGAAAAACATTTGTTCTGAGTTCTTGCTGAGAACTGAGAACCGAGAACTGAGAACTCGAATTCAGTCGTACATTCCTTCCACAAACCATCCGCCGCCGAGCAAATCGTGAACCAGTCGGCAGAAAGAAATAGATTCTCCACTGCGCAAGGCGAGATCCCACTCGTCGCGCGACCAGGCTTCGCGCTCCCACCAATCGCCGGAAGAGCGCCAGGGGCCGGCCTTCCAGAGCACCTCGCCCTGCACTTCTTTTTTTCTGGCGCATGCCACCCGCACTGGCTGGCCGCTTTCCAGCGTCACCTGCACGCGCAGCGGAGGGCGAATGCGCCGCAGCGCCGTGACCGTATTTTTTTCTTCCGCAGCGTCAGGAACTTTTTCGCGCTCAATCTTGTGCAGGGCATTGGCCACAAAGCGCCGCATGCGAAATCCTTCCGGACGATGCGTGTCGAGCAACTCCACCGCTCCCACATTGTTTTCGCCGACCATGCTGGCGATGCGTGCAAGGGTGAGTTCCAGTTTTTCCGGCTCCGGCGATGGCGGCAGAAACAGGCCGCCCTGCGCCGACCGCGCTCGCGCCGGCTCCGCTGCCAGATGAATCTTCACAATCGGCGCGCCCGGAGGATGCGCATTCAAATCCAGTTGCAATAATTTTAAAAATACTTTGGCGTCGAGCATGGGCTGAGGCAGGCGCAGGATGCGAAGAAATTGATGATTGCTGATTGATGATTGCTGATTTGAGGCCGAGAAGTTTTCCAGCTCCAGCGTCAGGCGCAATTCCTGCGTGGCCAGCGCGCGCGAACCCAAACGTGCGCAAAGCTGTTCGAGCAGGCGATTTAACAGAAACGCTAAAGGCTCAAGCAGCACGACGGGATGTTCCAGTTCCACAGCCTCTTCAAACACCAGCGGCGCTTCCACCGGGACCAGCGTGCGCGAAGCCGCGCCTCGCGCCAGTTGCTGCAGGCGCAGGCCTTCCTGCCCGAGGCGTTCGCTCAAGGCAATTTCCGGCAGCGCCGCCAGCGCCCGCAAATTTCGTATGCCCCAGCGGGCCAGAGTTTCGAGTAAACGGGTTTCGAGCAAACGAGTTTCGAGTAAACGCTTGGCGGCTTCTTCCTGATCTTTGGCACGATCTTCGGCGAGCGAATTTGCAAACAGCACTTCCACAAGCAATGGGCCCAATCGTTCCGCTTCTTGGCCTGCGGGAATCACAGTGACGCCAGCGCGGGCAAAAGTGCCCACGCCACACAATCCCCGGGCGGCGAGCGCGGCCGCGTCCGGATTGGAAGCTACAGCAACATTGGCCGCGAGTCCGAGCGTGGCGGCGCGATGAGAGATGGCGCGGGAAATTTCCGGCAACGATCCCATTAGCGACTCCATGCCTGCCAGATCGAGCAGTACAGTGTCGCAGGACGAGTCTTCCACACAAGGCGAAAACGATTGGGCGCAGTCGAGCAAGGCAGCGTGCGCAGCGGATTCCTGCAGCGCAGAACGCGGGCGCAGCGCGACTTCCGGACACAGTTCCGCTTGTGCCTTAGTCATGCCCGGCGCAATGCCCAGCCGCGAGGCCGCTTCATTGACCGCGAAAATGTTTTCCAGCGGAGGCTTGCCTTCGACAATGGCCAGCGTCCGCGCCTGCAATTCCGGTTCGGCGCGCAAGGCTGCCGCCACGGAAAAATTCGGCACGTAGATGCAGGCAAACGGCATGACAAAAATTCATTTCGTAATTTTGTAATTTGGTAATTGAGTAATTTGTTTCCTCGTCATCATCCGGCCCATGCGGTTTTACTGGTGAACATTACGGAGCCCGCCGGCTTGCGATCCAGTCGCGAGCGAATCAGCTCCGCCGTGATGTCCAGGCCGCTGAGCAATTGCGCGTGAGTGGGCGCAAGCTGGGTGGGCGCAAAAGAAAAATCGCATTGTTCCCCCCGCGAAGTCCGCAAAATTTCCATCCGTGAAATTTCCTTTCGCCCCTCCGCCGGCTCACTTGCCGAGCCCAACTGCAGCAGCAGGGAAGAGCAGCTTCCGGCGATGGGGCGCTGCTCCACGGCCAGCAAAATCGTCGGCGTATGTTCGATGGCGCGCCGGAAGCGGAACCACGTGGTCAGCGGAACGCGCCGCGCCGCCTCTGCCGGCAGGTCGCCCAGATCGAGAACAATCATGCCAAAGCCGCCGCTTTCGAGAAGCAAATCCGTAGCCCGCAGCACTTGCTCCAGCCGCTGCCAGGAAGGCTGAGAACACGACGGCCGCGAACTTGAAGGCCGAGAAGATGACGGCCACGAGCCGCGCTCAAAATCGAACGCGCCCTGCGAAGAATTTTCGTCGCCTTCCTCCGCTTCTCGCGCAAACGAAGCGCGCCTCCGTTGTTGGTCGCGGGATTTTGCCGGAGGCTCGTCGCCGCAGCGCACCCACAGCAGCCGCTCCAGATCCACGCCAGCCGCGGCCGCGGAATAAGGATCGAGCGCGTCGTTGGCATCGACCACCACGCAAAATTCTCCCCGGCGCGTGGCCGCCGCCAAAGCCGACAATACTAATGTGGTGCGCCCCGAAGACGCGGGGCCGCAGATTTCGGTCACGCATCCCCGCGGCAGCCCGCCGGTCAGGCCATCAATGGCCGGAACGCCGCTCGAAACCATTTCCGGCGCAGGCCGCAGCGTGAGCCGTGAAGCCGCAGTTAAACTCGCCGGAGGAATTTTCGATTGCTGATTTTGCAGCGCCGACTGCAGGCGTTCGATCGGCGATTCCTGGGCCTCAGCCTGTTCCCGGCGATTCCCGCCAGAACGCGTGCGCTCAGCCGGAACTTCTTCACCATCAAATACAAAAGGGCGGCCCAGGGCCGCCGAAGTGGAAACCACTGCGGAAGACATAAGATTCCTCGGAAGATTTCAGGGAACGCCGGGGCTGGTGTTCAGACAGGAGCCGCGGAGGCTGTTTCGCTTTTTATTCGCCTTTAAGGATCTTGCACTTGTAGTTTGTCGTTGTTGGTCAAGTGCTTCGTTCTCTTTAAACTTAAGAGACTAATCGTATTCGCATAGGGGTACAAGTTAACTTGCTGAAACAGTTGCGCTTAACAATATGCCAAAGTGAATTTAAAATCCAATTCACAACCACTTCTTATGCCATTCCAAAAAACGATTCATCGTCACTTCATATAACGCTCTTGGAGCATCAACCGGCAAGGTCAACTCGTCAGCAACACGCTTAGCCAATTCCTTATGTGTCCAAGGATATAACTGGTACTTCATAATCATTCCGTATCCGTCGGAATCGATCAGTTCTGACCCATGATGTTTGGCAACATCCTCGCCGCTGGAAAATAGGGTTGGGTTCCGGGCTTCGTGGCGGAGCACGTCTCCGGCACAGCCAGTGTTCTTTGTTGGTCTTGGCCAAGAGAAACCGACGACAAGTACAGCAGACACAGCAAAGGAGAAGGCGTGTAGACGCATAGAGCCTCCTGAGCAGATTGACACAATCGACATCTTCCGAGACTTGAAATCGTCATAATCCAAGGTGCCACTCTGCCGGATCGTCTTAGTCGTATTCAGTATTCGTCGAAGGGAATGCCACAATTGTTCGTCGAGCTTTTCAAAGGATTCAACCTGGGCGATTGGTGGGTTTTCCGTAAGGCCTACTGATAGCTATCCAAGCGTATTCTTCACTTCAACTCCATAGGCCTGCCCATCTCTCTCGAAGATAAAATCGAGATTGTTTTCGGTTTCAATCCACAACCTGCCCCTAAACTCCCGAGTATTTCGACCCCGCATGACGAATTCACTTCTCGCAAAACCTTCAAGCACCATCATTTCCCCATGCAAACCCACAACTCCACCTATATTCGGGTTAGCGTACTCTTCGACCAGAGTTACGACCCGTTTCGCACTGCGTCGATAAAACCTGTATCCACGATGCCACAATAGATTTATTGTTCCTCCTGTTGTAAGCGGTCGAGTTTCTCCAAGAATCAGAGCCTTCTTCCCTTAAGTCACGTATCGCTCGGTTGCTGATCCAGTGAAAGTATTTACTTTCCTGTTGCACTTCTAATTGCCGAGAGAAGAACACTTCGTTTTGGTGAGATTCAAAGACTCCCGGAACACTCCTGCTGCATCTCGTTCCCGTGGATCAGGCCGACGATATCTAACCTGTTCCTCGCTAAGACCGAAATCATCGTCCGGTGCCAGAATCCTACCCCCCGGTCAGTCATTTCACGGCACATAATTCTAACTAGTTTTTTCACAACAAGACGACTTGCTCAATCCCGCTTCTATCGCCCCTTGCTCACCTCCCCTTCCTCCATCCGTCTAAGCGCAACAGCATCGCAACACAGTTAGGCCCGATCTCCCATTTCAGATTTCTAGTTCGTCTGCTCGCCAGCAGCGAAGGAGCATCCATGCGAAAAGTTTGTCTGCCAGTTTTGTTTGCCGCTGTTATGTTGATCGCCACCCTAAGCCCCGCTCAGACCGCCACCGGCGAAACCCTGATGCTCGACCTGCCGCGCGCCAGCCAGCACGCCATGATCCTGCAGCGCATTGGCATCACCGACATCCGCGTCAACTATCACCGCCCGCTGGCCAATGGCCGCCAGATCTGGGGCAAAGTCGTTCCTTACGGCCAGGTATGGCGTGCCGGAGCCAACGAAAATACGACCATCACCTTCAGCGATCCCGTCACCATTGAAGGCCAGCCGCTCGACAAAGGCACCTACGGCCTGCACATGATCCCCGGCGAGAACCAGTGGACCGTGATCTTCTCCAAAGATTCGAAGGACTGGGGAAGTTTCAGTTACAAGCAAGAGGACGACGCCTTGCGCGTGAATGTGAAACCGCAGACGGCCGAAGCGAACAACGCGCTCACCTACGATTTCGACGACGTCAAGCCCGACTCCACTGTCGTCACCATGCGTTGGGACAAAGTTGCCGTCCCCTTCAAGGTCGAGGTCAAAGTAAACGAGATCGTCACTGCCAGCATTCACCACCAGTTGCACGGCCTGAACCAGTATTACTGGGAGCTATGGGACGACGCTGCCGGATATTTCCTGGCCAACAAGATCGATCTCAACGAGGCGCTCAAAGACGAAGACCAGTCGATCCAGACCGAAGAGCGCTACGACAATCTGATGAACAAGTCGAAAATTCTGGAAGCGCTGGGCCGCAAGCAGGACGCCGAAGCCTTCCGCACCAAGGCTCTCGACAAGGCCAGCGCTGTGCAACTTTATTTCTATGGCCGGCAGTTGCAAGGCGACAAAAAGCAGGACGAGGCCCTCGCCATCTTCCGCTCCGCCGCCAAGAGGTATCCGGATCAATGGACATCGCACATGGCCATGGCCCGCGTCTACAGCGCGCAAGGGGACTTCGATAACGCAGTGAAAGAAGTGAAGCTTTCGCTAGCCGGCGCGCCCGACTCGAACAAACCAAATCTTGAGAACTATGTGAAGCGCTTACAGAACAAGGAAGACATTAACCGGTAGCGTGGCGCGGCGGGCGCCCGGCTTCGCTTGGACGGCCGAGGCGCCCGTCGCTACATGCGGCAAGCCGAATCTGTGACATGATAGAGGGATGAAGAAACAGGCATCCGATCAACAGTTTCACGACCGCCGTTACCAGGAACGAAAGCGGGCTGAAGCCGCGAGGCAACCCGCTAAGAAAAAAGCAGCCCGCGAAAATGTAAGTCAGGCCCCCGCGAGCGGAGATAAAGAAGCGGCCAAGGAAAACAAAGGATAAGTTTCAGGATTGCAAATTTTCGATTTCAGATTGAGGAGCTCGCATGAGACGAGTCTTCAATCTGAAATCGCAATCTGAAATCTGAAATCAGACTTCAGAATTCAGAATTCAGAACTGAGATCTGACTTCTGACTAAATTCCTACCCCGTATTATGCAGCCCCGCCGCGATCCCATTAATAGTCGCGCCCAGCGGATATTCCAGCTCCGAACTCTGCTGCCCCTGCTGCTTCCGCCGCAGCAGTTCCACCTGGATCAAACTCATCGGATCGACATACGGGATTGCGCAGCCGGATCGACCGCGCCAGCACCCGATTCCGCCCTAACAATTCTTTTTGTCCGGTCACCCGCAGAATCATCCGCCGCGCTCTTAGAAATTCTTCTTCCAGCATGGAGAAGACGCGATCTCGCAGCGCCGCGTTCTTGACCAGCCCGGAATAATCGCGCGCAATGCCGAGATCCGCTTTCGCCATACCTAACTCCACATTCCGCAGCAGTTCCGAAAACACCGGAAAGCCCCGCGCAATCTGCCGCAAGAGTTGCTCGTGCCCCGGCCCGCTCTTGGCGAATTTCTGCAGCGCGTGCCCCACGCCAAACCATGCCGGCACGGCATGCCGGCTCTGCATCCATCCAAACACCCACGGGATCGCGCGCAAGTCCTCAAGCTTGCGCCCCTTGCTGCGCCGCGACGGCCGCGATCCGATGCGCGCCGTGTCCAACTCGTTCACCGGAGTGGCCTGCTCAAAATATTCCAGCACATCAGGATTGTCGGCAATCTCGCGCCGATACACGCCGTAGGCCTCCTGCGACATCTCTTCCATCGCCTCTTCCCATCGGCGCCTCGGCCGGTTCTTCGCGCCGCGTCAGCGCCTCCAGGCTCGCCGCGATCATCAGCTCCAGATTCCACTCCGCCAGCACCGCATCGGCATATTTCCAGTTGAGGACTTCGCCTTGCTCGGTGATGCGAATCTGCCCCGAAAAACATCCCGGAGGCTGCGCCAGAATCGCCGCATGCGTAGGCCCGCCGCCGCGCCCCACCGTTCCGCCGCGCCCATGAAACAGGCGAAGCTTCACTCCGCTAGCCCGCGCTGCCGCGTGCAACTCGCGATGCGCCTTATAAAGCTCCCAGGTGCTGGTGAGCATGCCTCCATCTTTATTGGAGTCGGAGTAGCCCAGCATCACCTCCTGCCATCGCCCCCACGAATCAAGCAGAGGCTTGTACTCGGGATCGTTCCACAGTCGCCGCATTACGCCTCCCGCGCCGCGCAGCGACTCGATCGATTCAAACAGCGGAACCGGCATCAGCCCCGGATCGTCGCCCGATCCAGCCACTGGCACTCCGGCCACGCCAGCCAGCCGCACCACCGCCAGCACGTCCTGCTCCGTTTCCGCGCCGCTGATAATGTAGTGGCGAATCGACTGCGCGGGATAACTGCGTTTCAATTCCGCGATCGCACGGAACGTGTCCATCAACTCCCGCGTCTCCGCGGAGCGCGCCTCACTTTTGAGGTCCGGCCCCAGTTCCTTCAGCGCCCGAGCGTGCACGCGCGCGTGCTGGCGAATATCCAGCGTGTGCAAATGAAACCCAAACGTGCGCACTTTGCGCAGCAGCGAATCGACATAGGTTCGCGACAGCCGCTCACCGCGATTGGCGCGCAGGCTCTCCTGCACCAGCAGTAAATCAGCTTCAAACTCTGCCGTGTTCTCATATGCCCTGGCCGCGTCCACCGCCTCGCGGCTTTGCTGCAGCTTGTGAAACATGTACGACAGAAATCTGCGATAACTTTCCGTCGTATTGTGCGGCCCCCATGCCAGGTGCACGCCGGGAAGATCGTGTTCGTACTGCTGCAAACGCGAGAGCAGCGCCTTCGACACGCCCGTCTGCCGCCGCGACGAACTGAGCCGGTCGCTCAGCGCTTCCACATCATGAAGGTATTCGCGCAGGATCAGCGCGCGCGCCATTTGCAGCGCGTTGCGCGTGGAATCAGGCTTCACCAGCGGATTGCCGTCGCGGTCTCCGCCAATCCAGGAACCGAACCGCACCATGCTGGGCAGAGCATTCTCGTCAAGCTCCAGGCCGTAAACGTCGCGAAAAGATTCGGCAACCTCGGCATACACTTTCGGCAGCGCGTCAAACAGCGACAGCCGGAAGTAGCGCAGTCCCATGCGAATTTCGTCATCCACCGTAGGTTTCGCCAGGCGCACTTCATCGGTCTGCCACAGCGAAGTCACTTCGGCGCGGATGTTGTTTTCGCAATCCTCCGCCTCTTCCGCCGTCAGCGGCAGCCGGTCCAGCCGTTCCAGTTGCTGCGCAATGCGCCGGCGCTTCAGCAGCACCGTCTGCCGCGCAACTTCAGTGGGATGCGCCGTGAACACCGGAGTGATCGCGATCTCGCCGAGCGCCGCCGCGGCATCCCGCCCAGAAATTCCCGCCTCTTTCATCCGCAGCAGCGTCCCGCGAAACGACCCGGGCAGTGCGGGATGTTCGCGATCCAGTTTCCCCGCCCTGCGGCGCCGCTTCCTGTGATTGGTCTCAGCCAGGTTCGTCAATTCAAAATACGCTGCGAATGCCTTCGTTACCTGGTATGCATGGTGCAAGTCCATGCGCGAAACAATTTCCTGCGCCTGCCGCATCAGAGCCACGTCTTGTTGCGCGCCGCGCCGCCCCGACTCGCGATGCGCCGTCTCGCGATGCCCAATCAGCAACCGCCGCAATTCTTCCACCGACTCGAAAATTTCCTGCCCAGACTGCTCCACCAGCACTTGTCCCAGGATTGCGCCCAGCGACCGCACATCCCGCCGCAGCGGATTATCTTTCGCCGCCTCGTCGGAACGCGCCGTCAGCTCCGCCAGTCGCGCCTGCTGGTCGTCAGCCTTCCACAAGGCTTTAGGTTTGCTGGATGCCATGATGCAGATGCTAGACAGAATAAACGACGCGGCGGGAGCGCGTACCAAAAGAAAGAGTGATGAGAAAGAAAAGGCGAACACAGCCACGGATTTCACGGATTGTCACGGATAAAACAAGCATTTGCTTCTGATCCGTGTGAATCAGTGAAATCGGTGGCCAAGATTTTAGAAATGCCAAACACAGCCACGGATTTCACGGATCTTCACGGATAAAACAAGTATTTGCTTTTAATCCGTGTGAATCAGTGAAAATCCGTGGCCAAGGTTTTATTTAGGCACTTCGAAGCGATAACCAATGCCGCGCAGGGTCTTCAGGTATTGCGGATGCCGCGGGTCGGTTTCAATTTTTTCCCGCAGCCGCCGAATGTAGACGTCGATCGATCGCGGCGTAACGAAAGGAGTTTCTTTCCAAACTGCGTCGAGCAGTTGATCGCGCGTCAGCACGCGGCCGCGATGCGACGCCAGATATTCCAGCAGCCGGAATTCGCGCACCGTCGTGAGCACGTTGCGCCCCTCCACCTGCACCGTCATCGAAGAGAGATGAATAGCCAGCGCGCCTAAGCGCATTACTTCTTCGGCTTGGGAATCCTGGCTCAACCCGCGCAGCACGCTGCGGACGCGCGCCACCAGTTCGCGCGGGCTGAATGGCTTAGTAATGTAATCGTCCCCGCCCAGTTCCAGTCCCTTCACCCGGTCCGATTCCGAAGTCTTCGCCGTAAGAAAGATGATGGGAACCGCCGATAGCGCCGGCGTCTGCCGGATATGGCGGCACAGTTCGAAGCCGTCCGTCCCCGGTAGCATCACATCGAGTAGAAACAAGCTCGGCAGTTCGCGCAGCGCTTCCGAAATCAACGAAGCCCCGCTGACGAAGCTCTGCACGGCGAATCCGCTGGCCAGCAGATTGTGCGCGATCAGCCGCGCAATATCCGCATCGTCCTCGACTACGAAAATGGCAGGCTTGGGCGCGCCGGACACACCGGCGGCATCGGCCCGCTCGTAAGAATTCTGGGGGAATTGCATCTTGTACTAAGGACACACGGAAACCGCGCGGACGTGATTCCGTGTCCAGACGAGACTCTATGCAGGCAATGTTTCGCGAATGTGTACCGCAGGTTAAAGAATGATGAATTTGCAAGAAGCGCTAAAAAAGTTCTCAGTTCTCAGTTCCCAGTTCTCAGTTGGGTCATCGCGGCCTCCCACTGACAGCCGGCCCATTAGGTCTTTGAATCAGCTAGAAGCCAGAAGCTAGAAGCTGAGAACCGAGAACCGAGAACCGAGAACTGAGAACCGAGAACCGAGAACCGAGAACTGAGAACTGAGAACCGAGAACTGCTCTACCCCGCAGTCTTCTTCTTCGGCACATGCCGCAGGCTGCGGCCTTCGATCAAGCTATACAAATCTTCCGCCAGATTCGTAGTGTGGTCCCCGGCGCGCTCCAGCGCTTGCGCCATCAGCAGCACGTCGAAGCCGGTCGTATCCCCCTCCGCCACCGCCAGATATTTCTGGAACAACGCGTGACAGATTTGATCGATCTCTTTATCCATCTGCAACACCTTGCGCGCGCACTCCAGATCGAGCGTGGAAAAGCCCGTGTGAATCAGGTCGAGCATGTCGCGCAGCCGCGACGACATCTCCACCAGTTGCCGCACGTCTGCCGCCGCGATCTTTGAGGTTCGCGCCTGCTTGCGCATGGCCACGCTCATCATCAGGTCGCCAATGCGCTCCAGGTCGGTGGTCGATTTCAAACTGGAAAGCAATTGCCGCGCCCGCGCCTCGTTCACCCGCGTAATGGCTGCGGGCATGCGTTCGTCGATCTGCCGCTCGATCCGGTCCAACTCCTGTTCGCATTCTTTGATGGCGAGGAACGCCATGCGCGAGTTGTCAACCAGCAAGTCGCGCACATTAAACGCCGCATCGCGCGCGATCAGGCAAGCCTTCAGCGCCAACCGCGCCAGGTCGTCCGGCCCACGCAACCTCGGCTCCGCCTTGCTGGCAGTCCCGCTAGCTTCGGATTCCTCTACATCCAGATGTTGAGAGGCCGGCGTTTTTCGTGGCATCGCGAAAAAAAATGACAACGCCGGGCAACCGGCGTCGCTCCAGCAAGCAGTTTATCCCCGAAATGTGAAAAGATGGTTACAACCTCGCCTTAATCATCCTTGGTGAGGCATCGCAGAAGACATCTGCGAGGAGGGAACTCTTGAATCTGGCCGACTATCTCCGCCGCCAGTTCGCCTATGACGAATGGGCGAACCGCGAAGTTTTAAATGCAATCCGGGACGCCGGCGCAAAAGAAGCAGGTGGCCCCGATCCCGCGGGCACCAACCAACGGTCGCTGCAACTGATGTCCCATATCCTCGCTGCCGAACTGGTCTGGCTCGAGCGCTTAAAGAAGCAACCGCAGAGTGTTCCCGTATGGCCCGAGCCCGACCTGTCGCAGTGCGAGGCGCAAGCCGCCAAGCTCGGCGGGCAATGGCTTGAGTTTCTCGACCTGATTACCGCGGGCGACGTTTCCCAATCCGTCTCCTACAAAAACAGCAAAGGCGAGCAGTGGACCAGCACCATCGTCGACGTCCTCACGCACGTATTGATTCATTCCGCCTACCATCGCGGGCAGATCGCCACTCACATGCGCGCCCACGGCCAGACTCCCGCCTACACCGACTTCATTCACGCCGTGCGCCAGGAACTTTTCAAATAGGGGATCAAACAACACAGGGAATCACAATGGAAATACCTCTTAAAACGTTGAACGTTCTCTTTATTGTCGGCGTCATCGTTCTGCTGTTCGTCCTTCTCACCTGGCCCAGCCCCTGGAACCTCCAGCGCTACGTTGGGACCGCGCTCGCTGTCGTGGGAATCAGCTTGGTGGCGCTCGCTCGCTATCAACTCGGCGCGTCATTTGCCGTCAGCGCACAGGCACATCACCTCGTCACTTCCGGCATTTACTCGAAGATTCGCAATCCGATTTACGTGTTTGGCCTGATCAGCCTGACTGGGGTCACGCTGGTGCTGCAAAAACCAGTGTTCTGGATTGCTCTCGCTTTCGTGACCGCGCTGCAGATTATCCGGGCCCGCAAGGAGGCGAAGGTCCTGGAATCCGCATTCGGCGATGAGTACCGCGAATACCGCCGCAAAACCTGGTTCTAACTCAGCTCTGCTCTTTTCCGCGACCCCGCCCAGGAAGTAATATCTCAACAATGAAAAAACTGCCTACCGCTTTTCTTCCCGCACTTCTCCCCGCGCTGTTCTCCGCTCTTATCTTTGCTGCCGATGAACCCAAGATTCCTGCCATGCCCGCGCCGGTGGCCAACAATGCGGTCGCAGTTCTAAAGAATGGAATTGAAATTTATTCATTGATGGGCGTCGGCCCGAAAAGAACCTGGGACGACATCACTAACAAGATGTATATCCTGCGGCTCTCATCGAAGAAGTGGGTCGAAGGCCGGGCCGTACCGGGAGTGGCGGGCCGCCTCGGTGCTTCCGCCGTCGGCGCTCGCGGCCAGGTTTTCGTGTTCGGTGGATTTGTGGTGGATGGTCAGGGCAACGAAATTACGGTCGGCGACGTGAATTCCTACCGCCCCGACGACCATCGCTGGTACCGTGCCGCCGACATCCCCGTGCCCGTCGATAGCGCCATCATCGGCGCATTTCGCGATCGCTATATTTACCTGGTTGGCGGTAAATCGAAAAATGGCCCGGTGAACATCGTGCAGGTCTACGACGCCGAAAAAAATACCTGGAGCCAGGCTACGCCTTTTCCCGGAACGCCCGTCTTCGGTCATGCCGGAGGCATCGCCGAAGATGACATCGTCTTCGTCGACGGCGCCAAGATGAATCCTGACAAGACCGATCCAGAAAAGACCGATCCCGATAAGAAAGATTCCGCGACCGGCAGTCCCTACGCCGCCTCCGATGAATGCTGGCTGGGAAAGATCGACCGCAAAGATATCAACAAGATTGAGTGGACCAAACTTCCACCGCATCCCGGCACCGCGCGCTTCGGCATCTTCGGCGGCGGAGGCGAAAAAGAACACAGGGTTGTTTTCTCCGGCGGCACGCCCACGTTCCACAACTTCAAAGGCGAAGGACCCGACGGCAAACTTGGGAAGATTTCTCCTATAACCTTTGCCTTTGAGTTGCACGGCAACCGCTGGGACACCATTAACGACACAACGCCCGACCCGCGCACCGATGGACGAGGCATCGTCCACACCGCGATTGGCCCGCTAGTTCTGGGCGGCATGCTCAAGAACCAGGCCATCACCGCCAACGTGTCGGCCCTGATGAAGAAGTAAAAATCCGCGAACGCGAAAGAAAAAGCGGCGCTCAAAATGAACGCCGCCCCAAATTAGCTGCCCGCCTATTGCGCTGTACTGTGCGTAAACGCAATATTCAGCCCGGTGGTAAAGATCAAGTCGTTCTTCTTGGCGCTCAGCGGCGGATTGGTCACATAGATGTCGCTGAACTGATTTTGCCAGCCCAGCCATTTGCTGATCTTGGTTACGCTTCCCAGATTGAAGGTGAAACGGTACTCACTCGTGTTCTGAAGATCGGGATAGAAATAAACATTCTGCGTAATCACCGTGCTCTTGCCCGTCTTGTGCGTCAGTTCTTCGCCCAGAGTCAGAGCCACGAATTTATTGGTGACCCCATAAGACGCGAAAACCGGCGGCACGCTCCCCACCACCGGCGGACCGTTCGAATAAGTTTCGTGCGTATAGTTCACGCCGCCCAGGAAATTCAGGATGGTCGCGTCGTTGTTGATGGCGTGAAAGCCCAAGCCACCGCCGTAAACTCCGCGCAGGTCGAGGAACTGCAGCGCGTTGGCCATGAAGTCCGCGCCCACAAACGCAAACAGCCGCGGATTAATGTTGCGGTCATAGCGGATTCCACCGGTCTGCAGGCTGGCCACATCGCTCGGCGTGGCCAGATCATTCTTGGTATTGATCGAACTGGCGTAGAGCGTGATCTTGTCGTTCAGCGTGGGATGGGTCGCATTGAAAGCCAGCGCCAGGTTTTCCGTCTGGGCGTTTCCGCGCGCGACGGAGAAGCCCACATCGATTCCGCCGTCCCAGCCGTTCATCAAACCGGGATGCACGAACTTTTGGTACCCTTCCTCGCTGCGGATCGCAGTCACGTCTTCTTTGGGCGCTTCCACGGTGCCCGAAGTCTTGGTCGCGATCTCAACCTTGCCGTCCGACGTAGTCACCGGGCCCACCGCCGTCTTGCCGCCTTTTAAGCCCACGTGCAGAATCTGGTCGCTCTTGATCTCCTGAATCGCGTCAAACTTGATGGTGACGTCGTCCGCGGCGTCGGTATGAATCACCAGCGTCTTGCCGTCTGACTTTACGATGGTGCCGGTCAGGCGATCCCCGTTTTTCAGCGTGACCTGATCCGCAAACAGAGTGGACGAAACTGCAAGAAGGGTAAGCAGCGTAAGGACTTTCAATTTACACACGTTCTCCAACCTCCAAAGTGGCAGACATTTGAGGGGGGAAATCCCGCGAGGGTTGCCTTGGACACAATTAGGAATAATGCTGCTACGCCGCAGCCGGATGCTGCCGCGAGCGGGCCGGATCAGGCCTTGGGTTCAGTCTTCTTGCTTGAATCCGTCGAGGCCTGCGCGGGAGGATTATCCTTCATGCCTTCTTTCAAGGCACGGATTCCCTCGCCCAAACCTTTGCCGAGCTCAGGCAATTTCTTGGGGCCGAACACCAGCAGCGCAATAAAGAAAATCACTATCAGGTGCATCGGTTGAAATAGACCTTCAAACATCGGAGCCTCCAAGGGGCTAGCTACAATTCCCAATCATACGCTATCGGATGGCTGGAAGGCCAACCGACCTGGCCGTGCTTTTCTCGGCTTGCCTATTTCCTGCCTCGACGCCAGGACCACAGTACTCCACATTTCCGTCCTCGGTTACCTCCGTGATCTTACTCGCGGGTCCATTTAGGGACTATGTTTTCTCGGGGGGCTTGAGTGGAGGCAGCCGTCGCACTCCTTCAAATATCCCGCCAAGCAAGCCAATCCTTGTGTTGGGGAGTCCGGTGAGAGTCAAGCCCGCATTTTTCCTGCTGCTGCTCAGTCTTGCAGCAGCCGCTGCCGCTCAAAACGTCGAAAATCACTCTGGCAATCTTCCGCTCGGCCACCGTCAACCGGTTAATACCACGCAACTTACCGCCTGGTTGGCAGGGGGCGTACCCGGCAGTCGCCTGGCCCGAGTGGTCAGCGAACGCGGCCTGGCCAACCTGCCTACGCATAACGAATTGCACCAACTGGAAGGGTCTGGCGCTGGCAAGGAGTTGATGCGGGTCGTCAATTCAGGAAACGTCCAATCCGCTCAGATCGGGCCTGCCATTCCGGCCTCGCTGTTGAAGGCCGCCGCTCGAGATCCGGCAACAGAAATTCCGTGAAGCTGAAATCGATTTGCGCGGGGCAATCGGCCCCGATCAGGCCAATTCCGCCCTGCACTTTGCCCTGAGCGGCGTTTACCGCCAGGAAGAAAAATGGGATGAGGCCTACGACGAACTCCAGGAAGCCCTCCGCCTCATGCCCGACCTGAGCGACAATCACGCCGCCATGGCGTACCTGTTCTATCGCTTGGATGACGGCCCGAACGCCATTGCCGAGGCCCGCACCGCTCTCAGCCTCGATCCCAATAATGCCGACGCCTATCAATACCTGGGACTCGGCCTTTATTCCAATTATCAGTACCGGGCGGCGGTTCATGCCTATGCCGAGTCGCTGGGGCGCGATCCCAACAACGCCGACACTTACTACGACATGGGAATCGCCCTGCATGCGGATGGAAACATTTCCGGCGCGATCACGGCCTATCAGCGGGCCATTCGCCTGCGCCCTGAATTCTGGGAGGCGCACTCCAACCTGGGATTGATCCTGCACGAACAAGGCAACCTGGATCAGGCCGTCACCGAATATCGCGAGGCCAAGCGGATCGCCCCGGCGGAAGCTTCCGTCCAAAACAATCTCGGCAACACTTATTGCGATCAGGGAAATTACCGCCTGGCCATCGAGGAACTGCAGTCGCTGTACAGCAAGCATCCCGAGTGGCAGCAGGGACATGCCTGCATGGCCAGCGCCTACATGGCCGAGAAGAACTACGACGCCGCGGTCGAACAGTTTCGCCTGGCGCTGCGACAGAATCCGACGGGATCGACCGAGCACCGCATCCTCGGCCAGGCCCTGATGCTGGCCAACAAACCGGAAGACGCGCTCCGCGAACTTCGGGTCGCGGTTTCACTCGATCCCAGCTCAGAAGTTGCTCATCACCTTTTAGGCACGGTGTTGTTTCAGGAACAACAAGTCAGCGCCGCGGAGAAAGAATTTCGCGAAGCTCTGCGGCTGAACGCCTCGGCCGACAATCACTACGCGCTGGCCGCTTGCCTGATCAGCATGGATCGCGATGAAGAAGCATTGGCGGAACTGGACTCGGCGGAACGGCTCGATCCCGAGCGCGCCCTATATCATGCGCGCCGCGAAGAGCTTCTGAAAGTAATGAAAGAAACCAAAAGTCAATAAGAGTGCGTAGCGGCAGCCGCCTCTGCTGCCAAGGTTGAGAAGGGAAGCAATAGTTTCGAACCGCGGAAACCGCTCGACTGTGGAGACTTATGATGGCGACCAACGGAACGCAATCGAAGCAAGCAGCCGGCAACGCCGCCGCAGTTCAAACGGCGCTGGCCAGGGGAACATCGTCCAGCCTCGAATCGGATTCGCCGCGGAAAATCGCGGGCTACGGTTTGCCCTGCGCGAAATGCCATCTCTACTATCCCGCCGATCTCGACGCTTGCCCAACCTGCCAGCACAACGAGCGCGTGTCGCCGGTCGCGCCCAAACTGCCGCCTCGGGTCACGCAGGCTGCAACCGATCCCGTTCCCGATACCACGGTCGTCGAGCAGGAGCGCGAGGAATTCCTCCGCCAGTTCAAATCGCAGCTGCTGGAAGCGCATTCCGAAGTGGTGAACGTTCCCGAAGCGTTCTGCAAGTTTGCCGAACACCATTCCGCAGACCAGGCTCACGCGGAAATCTGCCAGGCCTGCTACGAGCGCGTGCAGGAGCGAGTCGACATTTATGAAGCCGCCCTGCACCTTGACTTGAAAGCAGCGTCGCAGATTATTTACGACGCCGTCTGGGCCGATCCTTCCGACCCTAGCAAGACATATCAAAACGCGGCCAGCGCCCTGCTGACCGAACTGCGCAAGCGCGCGGGAATGACCACGGTGCTGGGACCTTTCCAACCTTTATCCCACTGAAAACTTTGTAAGTCGTTGAGTCTTGGTGTAAGTGATTGAAAAGTCGTAGGAGGGCCCTGCGAGGCTGCAGGACGCGAAGTTTTCCTGCGGATGAACTCTGGGGCGGTCGCGATGCCGTTCGTCGCAGGAAGGGCCGTTTCCGGCCCCGCAAATGCCATTCCTGGCGATGGGCCGTCGGGCTTTTGGGGGGCGGATAATTGACGTTCAGAGTATGTACATACAAATATGTAAGCAATATGAAAATCGGGAGATTCGCCTACTCCGGCTTGATCCCGACCCACTTTTTTCCCGCATAAAGCTTGTAGCCTGAGGCGTCCTCGACCAGTCTCAGCGGGACAGCATGTTGCAAGGCCGCCTCAGTCTCCGCCGGCGCGCTCAGCACGTCGTTGTTGGCAACGTCCATCACCATAAACTTGCCGTCGGCGGAGAATCCAAAGCCATATTCACCCGGCTTCAATTCCGATCCGCCAATGTTCAGCGTGGTTTCGGTAATCAGCAAGCCCTGGTACTTCTGCTGGATCGCCGTAGAGTATCCCGAGGCATCGACCAGCGCGGCCAGCATCATCTTGCCATCGGCCAACTGAAAGCCCACTGAGTTGCGCACCTGCACCGGAGCCTTCTGGCCGCGGAAGAAATATTCCGCCGGAACCACTTTCTTCAGTTCGTCGCTGCTCAGCATGTGTTTCGAAGCCTGCTGCGCCACCGCCGCTTGCCAGCATGACCAGCGTGAGTACGCCCAGAATCGCCACACGACCGTTCTTCATGAAAATCCTTGAGAGTGAGATTGGAAAAGTGCCGCGGGGAACTGTAACCGTTCCGCGAGCCGGGCGCAAATCAGGGGCAGCGTTAATTCCGTTTGGCCGCAAGATTCGGATAGTCCGTGCAAAGCTCCTGCCGTAGGCTTTTCTTACTATGACTACCAATGCCATACTCACAGCGGAAAGCGAAATGCCCGCCCGTCAACCCAGAGCCGCAACGCAGCCTGCCGCGAGCCAATATCGGCCGAGCGAAGTTCCGCCGAGCCAAAACTTTACCAAGGAAGACCCGCGCTGGAATGCCGTGCTCGGGCGCGATGCCGCGCACGATGGGGAATTCGTGTTCGCGGTTTCAAGTACGGGCGTGTATTGCCGGCCATCGTGCCCGGCGCGCCGCCCGCGCCGCGAGAACGTCCAATTCTTTCTCGCGCCTGCGCAGGCCGAGCAAGCGGGCTATCGCGCCTGCCTGCGCTGCAAGCCAAAATCCGTCAGCGGCAACCGCGAGTCCGACGCGGTGAAATCGATCTGCCGCTTTATCGAACAGCATCTCGACGAGCCGGTGACCCTCGCGCGCCTGGGCAAGGAATTCCGCCAGAGTCCGTTTCACCTGCAGCGCCGCTTCAAGGCGGTGCTCGGCATTACCCCGCGCGAGTACGCCGACTCCTGCCGCTTGCGGCTGCTGAAGCGCAACTTGCAATCCGGCGATTCGGTCACTCGCGCCATGTATGACGCGGGATACGGCTCCAGCAGCCGCCTCTACGAACGCACCGCGTCGCAACTCGGCATGACGCCCGACAAGTATCGCCGCGGTGCCGTTGCCGCTGCCATTCGCTACACCTGCGCCGATTCGCCCCTGGGACGAATGCTGATCGCCGCGACCGAACGCGGTATTTGTTCCATCCAATTTGCGCGCTCGGATGGCGAACTGATCGAAGGCCTGAAGCGCGAGTTTCCCTTCGCCGGCCGCAAACTGGATGAAGGCGGCTTGCAATCGTGGACGCGCGTTCTCCTGCGGCACATGCGCGGCAAGGATGCCGACACTTCGCTGCCGCTCGACATTCGCGCCACTGCATTTCAGCGTCGTGTGTGGACTTACCTGCAATCGATTCCCTTCGGCGCGACACAATCCTACAGCCAGGTTGCCAAGGCGATCGGCCAGCCCGCGCCTGCCGCGCCGTGGCCCGCGCCTGCGCCACCAACCCGGTCGCAGTCGCGATCCCCTGCCATCGCGTGGTTCGCGAGGACGGCACCATGGGCGGCTACCGCTGGGGCATCGAGCGTAAGAAAGCGCTGCTCGCGATGGAGCGGCAAGACCTGTAAGGCAGCGAAGCTGCGCTTGACACTAGGTTGCCGGTCTCCTACGCTGAAACCAAGTAGGCCACCGGAACGCCCGGTGACCAGGAGGGTTCCATGCAGGTCAACCTGCCTCCCGATCTTCAGCAGTTAGTCAATAGGCGCCTCGCCAGCGGCGCTTACAGCAGTGTGGAGGAAGTGTTCCGCAGCGCCCTCGAAGCTCAAGACGCGGAGGAAAGCTGGACCGAGGAAGAACGTAGGGCCTTGATGGCGCACATCGAAGAAGGATTTTTCCAGGCCGAGCGCGGGGAACTGATTGACGGCGCCCAGGTTCGCGATGAAATTCAGAAGATGAAAGAGAACTGGCGTCAAACTCGCGCGTCGAAGCGATGAGCGGGTACGCGCTTACACCGCTTGCCAAAGAAGATATTTTTGAAATCTGGTCCTTCATTGCGAGCGGCAATGAGGAGATCGCCGACCGAGTCGAGCAGGCGATCTATGAGGCTTGCGCCTTCGTTGCCGATGCTCCCATGCGCGGTCACTCTCGTTCCGACCTCACCAACCGGCCTCTGCGTTTCTGGACGCTAACCCGCTATCCGAACTATAGCGTTGTCTACAGGCCCGAGACGTCTCCCTTGCAGGTTATCGCGGTTCTTCACGGAAAAAGAAATTTGCGACGCGTCCTTAAGAAACGAGGTTGATGCGGCACCATGGGCGGCTACCGCTGGGGCATCCAGCGCAAGAAAGCGCTGCTCGCGATGGAAGGGCCAGTCTACGAACTATTGTTCTCGCATCTCCGGTTTACGGTTTCGCACCAGCACCCAATTCAGCAAACCCAGCGCCACCGTGGCCAGCAGAATCAGCGACTGGCCGAAGTCGACGCGGGTCACCAGGATCATGCACATCACGACTGCAGTGCCCGCCAGTAAATTGCCGGCGGGCAAGCGGAACCCTGCATCGCCCACGCGCTTACGGCGAAGCACCGGTAGCGCGGCGCAGCATACGGCGTAATAGAGCAGGCGCGCCACCGCGGAGAGCGTTACATTCCACTTGAATTCGCCGCTGAGCGCAAATGCCCACACCAGAGCGGTGAAGACCAGAATCGAAACATAAGGCGTGTGAAATCGCGGATGCACCGCGGCGAATGCGCGCGGGAAGTCTCCCTGCTCGGCGAGCGCAAAGGTAACGCGCGGCATGCCGAGAATTTTTGCGCTGAGATATCCATAGAAAGAAATCAGCGCGCCCACGGCGACCAAGGCTGCGCCGATGGAACCGACCGCGACTCGAGCCACGTCGGCCAGCGGGCGCTCGCTGTATGCGGCGTTGGGAAGCACTCCGACCACGACCCATTGAATGAGGACATACGCTACGGTGCACACCAGAAGCGCGGCGAACAGCGCGAAGGGAGCGTCGCGGCGGGCGTCCTTGGCTTCACCCATGGGCGCGAGAGCGGTTTCGAATCCTCCATAAGCGAACACGAGCAACAACACGGCTTTCAACCATTGGTTGGTGGTTAAGGTTGCGGGCGCGGCGGACGCGACTGTTCCGCGATGCGCGGCCAGTACGAACAGTCCCATGGCGATGACCGCAAACAGCGGCACCAGTTTCGCCGCGGTGAAGAAGTTGCTGACCTGGGTTCCGGCGCGCACGCCGCGCACGTTGATGAATGCCAGCACGCCGACCAGAACAGTAAGAATGAGAGCGCGGGGCACAGGATCGGTGGCGTGCGGCCAGAATTCGCCGAGGTATATCACAAACAAATTCGCATTGGCTGCGGGCGCCGCCACTTGTCCCGAGCAGGAGCATCCATCCCATTTGAATGCCCATGCCGCGGCCGAACGCCGCGCGGGCGTACAAGTAAGGTCCACCCGCATAGGGAAAACGCGACGCGACTTCGGCAAAGCAGCCAAAGATGATGCCCATTCCAATTCCGGCCAGGAGCACGGCAATTGGGCTGAATTTTCCGATCAGGCCCGCCACGGTTGAGGGCAGGCCGAAGACGCCGCTGCCGATCACGGAATTCACCACCAGTGCAGTGAGGCTCCAGCGGCCGATGGCGCGAACCAGTTGCTGGCCGCGAGGGGCTGATGCTGTGGAGACTGGCGGGGGCGTTTCCGGCATCGCGTGGTTTTATCACAAATGTGCGCGGAGCGACGACAGTGCGATGTGCGGCGCGCAGGCGCGAGCTTTTTTCGAAGACCTCACTGCATCGCAAAACGACAATGCTTCCGGCTTTGGCTGACCGCCGAGGCGGCTGTCGCTCCGTGAGTGGGGGTGACTTTAGAGCAGACAGCCAATACACCAAAGGCCGTCCAGAGGTAATTCCGCCGGCGATATTCATTGTGAATATTCTGCGAGACGTGAAAAGCCGCGCCAGTCAAGGGTTCTCAGCGCGGTGACTGTTTGTCCGACGAAAGTAACGCGCAGAATTACCAAAGGCGCATGCCCGTGGGACATCTATTCGCTAGCCGAGGCCGATGAGATGTTTGACAGGTAAACCGAAAATGGCCAACGACGACATGGACGACCTTCATCTTCGCATCGCGCGCGTGACCGAGGACCTGCGAACCATCCAGCAGGAACTCAATTGCGCCGCCATGCAAGCTCCGAGCGATCCCGAACTCATGGAAGCGCTGAACTCCCTGTCGGAGACGGAGCCCATCGAAGTGCTGCGTTCGGCGCTCGACCAGATGCGCCATTTCCTCTGGTTCTACTCGCAGGTCATGAGCAACGAGCCCGAGCTTGGGGATAAATTGCGGCAGGCCAGTGCGGTACAAACCGCAACCGATGAAACGCCGAAGTCGGGAAGCAATTTTATGGACCAACTCTCGCGCGCCGACGAACTCATGCTGCTCCATCATTTGGTAGACGCCAGACGCCGCAAGCCAAACTGATCAGCGATTCAACATTCGTAGAGACGTAGCTGGCTACGTCTCTCTCACCACGCATCGAGCCCCGACCTGGTGTAGTGCGTCGGGAATAACATTTCCTATATCTCGTGTATATAATCGTGCGCGATGGCGACCGAAAGCAAAGACTTTGACCGCGGAGTTCGCAGAGAACATCCGCAGAGATCGCGGAGAAGGGCTGTGCCACTTGAACCATAAACGTCGATCTGCTTGACGCACTACACTAGAAACCGCGCCCACCAACAATGGTTTTGCGCACTTCGCCCGCGGAGCTAAGAACGTTAAAGTCCGCGGCCGCACCCGGAACTAAAGCTCCCAAGCCCGACAATCCCGCTGCCAGCGCTGAATTCAGCGTGGCGGCGCGCACTGCATCGCGCAAGCTCCAGTCGGAAAATTGCGTCACATTGCGCACGGCGCGATCCATAGTTAGCACGCTCCCGGCCAGGCTGCTGCCCGAAGTACACTTGCCGTCTTTAACATCCACTTCAATCGGCCCGAGCTGGTAGCGCCCGTCGGGCATGCCGGTCGCGGAAATCGCGTCGGTGATGAGCACGGCGCGTTCGCGGCCCTTGGCTCGCAAAAAAAGTTTCACGACGTGCGGCTCGACATGAATTCCGTCGACGATGATGTCGGCGCTGATGCGGTCGTCGCTGAGCACTTCGCCCAGGATACCGGGCTCGCGATGATCGAGCGGGCGCATGGCGTTGAATGTGTGCGTGGCGTGGCGCGCTCCCGCCTTGACCGCGTCCTGCGCCACCGGCATCTCGGCATCGGAGTGGCCAATGCTGACACAAACTTTTCGGCGGGCCGCCTCCGCAATCACTTCCATCGCGCCCTCAATTTCGGGCGCAATGGTCAGCATGCGCACATGCCCGCGCGCCGCCTGCCAAAGGCGGTCGAAAATTTCCAGCGTGGGCGCGACCAGATTTTCCGGAGGATGCACTCCGCGCCGTTTGTGGCTGAGAAATGGTCCCTCGAGATGAATGCCCAGAGGGCGGGCCTGCACGGATCTGTCGTTGGCAGCCGCTTCAATGGCGTCGGCCAATCGGGCGAGAGCCGCGCAGGTAGCGTCGAGCGGGGCGGCGACGGTGGTCGGAAAATATCCAGTGACGCCGTGAGTTGTTAGGAATTTGTTAAGGCGCGGAAGATCGGAGGGCGAGGCCCGCATGAGATCGACCCCAGTTCCGCCGTGAATGTGGATGTCAAGAAATCCCGGCGTCAGCACCGCGTCGCCGAAATCGACCAAGGTAGCCTTTCCCGGAACCTCTTTTGCCGATCTCGAACTTACTTCGGAGATCTGTCCGTCCTCGACCAGCAGCAGGGGATTCTGGATTTCCTCGATCGGAGTGTAGAGCCGGCGCGCGATGAATGCTGTTTTCATGAAGTCGACGGGAGCGAAAACCTATCGTAGCCGCCTCTCAGGTTTCAGACAACTGCGGTCGGGGGGTCAGAAGTGAGACGAATGGGTGACGTAAATTTGATTGTGTAAAAAGCGAGAGGGTGTAAGTTGGCTTTGGCCTCGCAAGCTAAAGCCACTCCAACGAAGGAGACCTACACCCATGGCGAAGATAATCCCAATCAGCGAACGTTTCCAACATTTTGTGGAGGAGTTGCAGGAAAGTTTTTGGGGCGATCTGCAGGCGCGGACGCAGCAGGCGGCGCAGCAGTTTTTCGCAGCTCTGAGCGAGCGGCAGCGCGATCGGTATATGGTGAGCCGGCGCTACGTGCGCACGGCCCAGCGCCAGGACTACCGCAACGGGTATTACGAACGTGATTTCGTGACCAAGTTCGGCACACTGCGGCTGCGCGTGGCGCGCAGTCGCAAGCGGGGATTCCTGCCCGAGGTGGTACAGAAATTTCAACGCCGGGCCGAGGATGTCACGCTGCTGATCCGGGAGGCGTTTCTGCGCGGCATCTCCACCCGGCAAGTGGGACGCGTGGTGGCCACGTTGACCGGCGAGGCGGTGAGTCCGCAGACGGTGTCGCGCATCACCCGGTCGCTGGATGAAGTGGTGAAGCAGTTTCATCAAGCGCGCCTGGCCGACGATTACGCCTATTTATTTTTGGACGGAGTGAGCCTGCGCATGCGGCGTCCCACGGGGCGCAAGCGGGTGCACATGCTGGTGGCTTATGGCGTGCGGCAGGACGGCACCCGCCATCTGCTGGCCTTTCTGCGCAGCCGGGGCGAGAGCCAGGCCGACTGGGAAGGCCTGCTCGCAGATCTTTACCGCCGCGGACTGGAAGGCAAGAAGTTGCTGCTGATCGTCACCGATGGCTGTCCCGGACTGGCGGCAGCGATCCAGACCGTGTACCCGCGCGTGGGCCATCAGCGCTGCTGGGTGCATAAGATGCGCAACATTTTAGAGCACGTGCGCAAACGCGATTACGACGAGGTGAAGACGGGAGCGCAGGCCATTTATCGCGCCGACAGCCGGACCCAGGCACAAACCGCGTTCCGCCGCTTCCGGGCGCGCTGGCTGCGGGACTACGGTCCCATGGTGCGCCGCCTGGAACACGATCTGCCCGAACTGCTGTCGTTCTTCGCCCTGCCCCGGCACCTGTGGAAGAAGGTGCGCACCACCAACGTCATCGAACGCTGCTTCGTGGAAGTGCGCAGAAGAACCCGGCCCATGGTCTGCTTCGTCAATGTGCAGAGCGTGGACCGCATCATCTACTCCATCTTCCAGCGATTCAACCTGGAATGGAAAAACCGCACCCTCAACCTTTTTACACAAGCGGCTTGACATCACCGGGTGCGCACGCTAAATGGTGAATTGACAAGAATGAAGTGGTAGAATCCCGTGCGGGTGCTTTCTTTATGACTTGGCAATGGACCTTTAGCCCGAGAATCGCCGGCAAAGCGCTTTACGGGCAAAATGACGACGCACTGTTGGAATCCGAGGAAAGTGACACACTTTCTTACACAGTTGCACATTTGTCATTTTCGACTGCAAGGGAACAAAGCCATAAACAAGCTGTAAAACCAGGCACTTGCAAGTAGAGCCGGGATGGCGGAACTGGCAGACGCAGCGGACTCAAAATCCGCCGACCTTCGGGTCTTGGGGGTTCGACTCCCCCTCCCGGCACCAGCACCTTTGGTGTCAGTAGATTACCGTCGTTACCTAGTACTCCCCTAGTATTCCGGGATGCTTTCCAAGGGCGGAAAGGATTCGCCCATGAACAGACGTGTGTCCGTCTGGAAGTACGTCCGTGTCGGCAAGAAATGGCGCTTCTGCAAACCGGCTGGGAAAGAACGGAAAAATCAAATCCGAGCTCTGGCTGAGCACCGCGATTCCCAGGTCAGAGTAAAACCGATAGTTCACATCCGGGTCGATCAATTGACGGAAGTCGTAGTCAGAATCGCCCAGCAAGCGATCAAGATCGGCGTTGGTCATGCCTACCTGCAGTTGGATGGATTTCGTGCCCAGTCCCATTTCCCTTATGTTGACCGGAGAGGCCTTCTCACTGCAAAGAACAATAGCAAGTACTTCATCGGTTCCGATTACCGCGATGCCAAGCTTCGGGTAGTCAACTCTCACGACATTCGTACCCCGGACCACAGGACTACTGGACACCTCTGCTCCCAGCTGCCTTTTGACTTCCACCAGGTTTTGCCCCAGAGCAATCTGGCCCCTGGTGACATCTAACGCAGCGACCGGTCTAAACCGGGCCGCGGCCTGGGAAAGCAATTGATTCTCTGTTTTGGGTACTGCTCCGGACTGCTTGCACAGAGCGTTGTAGCGTTGATACGCAAGCTGCCACCACGCCAGCGACGAATCTGTCTTGCGCAGATAATTCTCAAGTTCGCCGATCGCAAGACGTTGACGCTGACCGTCGGGTGATTGCGCCAGTAGGAGAGCGTCGTGAAGAGTTGCGAGGAGCCTTTGGTGCAGAGTCAAATGCTTTTACCGGCTTCTGCCGTGACAGTGAACAATTTTTTCGTAACTGCCCGAAACTTCGCGACGCGGACGGCCCTCGGATGACCGCATCTCGGATCCAAGGAACAATTAATGATGAATGGACCAAGAAACGACTCTGCCGTCCTACGGAGAATTGCCTCTGGCCTCCAATCCGACACTCTGTAGGAGGGTGGAGAAGCGAGGGTCGGAGCGGAGAGAATCCCAATAGGGGACGACTTTTAGCAGGATCAGGCTTCCGGAGCGTTCGTCGCGGGCGACCTGTAGCCAGTGAAAAGCTGCGTCCTTGTCACCAAGGGCAGTGGCGATTCTCGCCAGAGAATTAGCTGCTTCATTCGCGTGTGTGGAGTGTTGGATACTCGCCATCACGCTCCGCGCCTGATCTTGTTGCCCGTTCATGGCATCGCACTCGCCTAACAACCCTTGCGCCCACAAGTTGTTCGGGGCGAGTTCCATAGCCTTGTGAGCATGGGCGGCTGCCTCCGCATATTTCTGCTGGCAGATATAAACGGTGACCAGCTCCAGGTGTGCGAGCAGGAAATTGGGGTCCATCTTTAAGGTGGATTGTAGTTGCGCGACGGCATCTTCGTAGCGTCGTGCATAGCCCAGAAATTCGCCGAAATCCGCGTTGATAACCAAAGACAGCGGGTCTAGCTCTTGAGCATGCCGAATCTCGGCGAGAGCAGCGTCCAGGCGGCCTTCCGCCGCTAGGTTGACGGCATACCATTGGTGAGCTGTAGCATAGTTCGGATTTAGGTCGATGGCGCGGAGATACTCCTGCTCGGCGGCGGCGAAGTCCCAGTCATAGTGCATGAGCACGAATGCGAGCGAAGTGTGCGCTTCGGCCAGCGTGGGGTCGAGTTCCAGGGCCTTGCGCGCAATCGTGCGCGCATTATTCATGGCTTCGCGACGTGGGATGGAAGCTCCTACGAGAGAACCGAGCAGCGCGTAGGTGTCCGCCATGCCGGCGTATGGCTCGGGATACTCAGGATCGATCTGGATAGCGCGAAGAAAGTGATCAATTGCATCCATGTAGCCATTCTCGGTCCGTTTGTTCCAAAAGAACCGCCCCTTCAGGTATTCCTCGTGGGCTGCCGGATTGAGAACCCGCGCGGTCGACAAGCGCTGGCGATCCTGTGATGTAATCTGCGCTTGCACATGCTCAGCGATATCGCGCGCGACATCGTTTTGGAGCGCAAGGAGGTCGCGCAACTCGCGCTCGTACGATTGGGCCCAAATCTCCTGATCGTTTGCCGCCTCAATGAGCTGTGCAGTGACGCGCACGCGGTCCACGGAACGCACTACGCTGCCTTCGACAAGAGCCTCCACGCGCAATTCGCGAGCAATTTCAGCAAGAGGCCTTTTGCGGTTGCTGTATTGCACGGCCGATGTCCGCGAGACGACGCGCAAAGACCGGAACTTCGCTAGGTCCGTTGTGATGGCCTCGGTGATCCCATCGGCGAGGTAATCTTGCGCGGGATCACCCGACAAGTTCGTCAGCGGAAGGACCGCGATGGATTGGATTTTCGGTGGAGGAATGGTTGCCGCAGCACGATCGCGCCGCCAGCGCACCAGGTACATAGTCGAGACAATGAGCATGACAGCGATAGCCATCGAGGTATACAGCGCGACGCGCCGCGAGAGTGGGACGGCCCGCGCGGTTCCGGCCGTGCGAGGCACCGACTCCGGGGACAAAATTGCAAGATCAGCTGGCGCGCTCTCTGTAACCGGCGCTTCAAAGCGGTAGCCACGCTTAGGTACGGTTCCGATATAGTCTTCTCCGTTGGCCTGTTTCCCGAGCGCTTTCCGTAGCGTCAGAATATTCTGGGAGAGGGTGGCTTCATTCACGAACGTGCCGGGCCAAACGCGGTCGAGCAGCGCTTCTTTTCCCATCACATGACCGGAATTTTCCACCAGAACAAGCAGAGTTTCGACCGCCTTCCGGGTAAGAAGAATTTCCGCGTTTTCTTTTTTGAGTACTAAATCGCTCGCATCCAGCCGAAAGGGCCCGAAAGCATAAACGGTCCGCACGGGTCGGCTAGTGGACATAGGCTGCCTATTTGGGAAGCAGTTTGGTGAGATTTGAACAGAATTTGAGGTTTATTTCAAGACAGTCGGATTGCAGTGCGATAGTTTCCGCACCCAGTTGACCATTTCCGAGGTTGGGCCTCGCCAATCTTGGGCTGGTTCTGAACTCACCTGGTCCGGATAGAGAAAACTTTCACAATGGATCCAGCCCTTCGTCGTGTTAGAGAGCTTCGCTCTGACCCTTGGCTCGGAATTGCGTGCCTATTGGCCGCCGCCGCGCTAGTCATCTCTGCTGCTTATGGGAATGGGTTCGCCCAGACAAGCACGGAGCCTAAGCCACGCAAACTCGCCTCAGACGTGGAAGCCTGGCAGCACTACGAGAAGTCCTTCGAGTCGCGCTGGAGACACCTCCTTCAACATCCGGAAAGAGCAGACAAATCCAAGTGGACGGTCCTCGAAAGCGATCTCCGCACGAGCGCCAAAAAACATAACGAGCATCTCGAAGAAGAGGCGAGCAAACCCATGACGGGCACTACCTCGGTCGTGAATGCCACCTTCACTGTTCCTTGCCTCTCTCAATACGACAAGCCCGGCAATAGGTGCTTCATCTTTCCGGAACGAAACGGCCATTGCCGGTATATATGCGTTTCCGGTTTCAAGTAAGGATTATGCGAATCGAAGAGGAGACGCTTTGAAACTCGTAAGAACGCTCGCACAGCGCAACATGGAATTTTGCTAAAGGACCGAGGAAGAGGGACTGCCATGACACAAAAGTACGCGCAAAAGAGCCGCAGTGTAGTACACCCGTGGTGGCTTGCGACAATGGTTTTGGCATTGCTCTTCGCACCCCAGGCTTCGCACGCGCAATCCGCAGGTCCAGCTGATCGTTTCGTGCGGACGCCTTTGTCAGGACAATCCGTTTCTGCGAGCCCGCATGGCAAACGAGGCGAGATGACATTTGTGTTGAAGTTGGCCGGCGATCCCGTGGCCGTAGTTCGCGGTCGCAGACGGAGCAAACACTTGGAGAAGGCGGAGGCGGAGAGTATTGCAAAAACGCTTCGTGCCCGGCAAGACGCGTTGATACCTACAATCGAGGCGCACGGCGCAAAAGTAATGGGGAAATTTCAGCACGCCATCAACGGCATCAAAGTGCGCGCGAGCTTAGACCAGATTGCTGCTCTTTCGCAGCTACCTGGAGTTGTGAGTGTCAAGCCGGTCTTGACTTACAAACTAGAGAACGCGACGAGTGTGCCTTTTATCGGAACGCCAGCAGTATGGGCGGGCCCGCCCGGGTTCCACGGCGAGCACATCAAGGTTGCCATCATTGATACGGGAATCGACTATACGCATGCAAACTTCGGCGGACCTGGAACCGTCGCGGCATTTCAAGCTGCCGCTGCAGCGAGCACCTCGCCCGCCGATCCGGCGCTGTTCGGGCCGAACGCGCCGAAAGTAAAAGGAGGAACGGATTTAGTAGGTGACAATTATGACGGGGGCTCTTCAGACCCAGCGAAGTACACTCCGCAACCAGATCCCAACCCGCTCGATTGTCAGGGGCACGGAAGTCACGTAGCAGGAACTGCGGCCGGATTCGGCGTATTGGCAGACGGGACCACTTACCCCGGCCCATACGACTCGACCACGCCGAGCGAATCGTTCCGAATCGGGCCGGGAGTCGCGCCGTTCGCCGATATCTATTCTGTTCGCGTTTTCGGATGCTCGGGCTCTACGAACGTCGTTGTCGAGGCCATTGACTGGGCTATACAGAACAACATGCAGGTCATCAGTCTGTCCTTGGGTGCGCGCTTCGGAACAGAGGACAGCGCCGACAGTGAGGCTCTGGAAAACGCGGCCAACGCGGGCATCGTTGTGGTGGCGTCAGCCGGGAACGACGGAGCCGTGACCTACATCACCGGCGCGCCGGCTACCGGAGACAAGACCATCAGCGTTGCCGCGATGGATTCGCATAACACTTATCCCTCCGCAAACCTTGCGCTGTTGAATGCGCAAGGCCAGGTCTTGCAGAACATCGTCACGCAAGACTCCAACCAAGCTGTCTTCGCTGACAGTACGACGCTGGGCGTGGTCGTTCTTCATAATCCGGACGGAACGATTTCGTTTGGCTGCACTGACAGTGAGTATGTAGATTCCGTGATCCAAGGCAAACTTGTCGTAGCTGTTCGCGGCGGCCCGAGCACGTGCACCCGCGTGCAACGTGCCATTTCTGGCCAGGCGCATGGAGCGGCAGCTGTGGCGCTAATCACCAATGCCACGGGTTACCCCCCGGTTGAAGGACCAATCAGCGGAGTCTCCATTCCTTTCCTCGGTGTACTCAGCACTGACGGCACAGCACTCTCTGACGCGGCATCGGTCACGCTTACTAACGGCGGTTTATCCAATGCGACCTTCCACAGCTTCGCGTCCTTCACGTCATCAGGTCCTCGTCTCCTGGACGCACATCTCAAACCGGATATTACCGCGCCTGGCGTGAATATCATCTCAACCGCCTCCGGAACGGGTAGTGGTGGCGTGATGTTTTCGGGAACCTCGATGGCAACCCCACATGTCGCCGGTGTCGCGGCACTGGCGCTCCAAGCCCACAGTGGGTGGGACCCCGGTGACGTGAGGATCGCGGTCGTGAACACTGCGGACGCGTCTCAGCTCACCGGATATTCGCCGCGGTTGGGCGGTGCCGGACTTGTGCAACCGCTCCCGGCGACGCTAACGTCTGTCGTTGCGCGAGGGGACAATGACGCCCCGAGCTTGAGTTTCTGGGTCAGCGAGTTCACGCAGGATCTAAACACTGGCGGCGACATCACCGTGGTGAACCGCGGCGGACAGCCCGCCAGTTTCAATGTCTCTACTACCCCGGCTACAGGTTCCTCGCCGCATACGGTCGCGGCACCACCGTCGTTGACGCTATCGCCCGGACAGACTGCAACACTGCATGTGGACTTGACGGTCCCCGCTGCGACGAGCGGTGACTCGAGCGCATTCCGGGAAGTGGCCGGACGAGTGACCTTGACTCCGGTGAGCTCGAACGACAACAGTGGTGTAGTGCTCAATGTGCCCTACTATTTGGTTCCGCGTGCCCGTTCGCAGATTTCGACGTCACTTGGATCTGGCTTCGGACCGTCCAGCCCCACGACTACCGCTCAAGTAGTTAACGGGTCGGCGTCGGTTGCCGGCAATGCTGAGTTCTACGCCTGGGGGCTCAGCGGGCAGCGCACGATACCCTGGGCTCGATTGGACTGCGTGCGGTGGGCGTGAGGTCATATGTCGATGCCTTTGGTCGCGAGGTGCTGGTCTTCGCGGTGAACACCTTCGCGCCGTGGTCGTACCCCGGTACAAATGAATTTGACATCTATCTTGACGTCAACGGAGATGGCAAACCGGAATACGACGTGTTTACAGACGACTATGGGTTCTTTACCACTGGCATCTACAGTGGTCAGATGGCGACCTTTGCCTACAATCTTGCAACGAACCATTATTTCTACCAATTCGTTTCGGTACCCACCGACGGCTCCACGATTCTGATACCAGTTTTTGCGATTGATGTGGGCGTTAATTCAGGGAACCCACGCTTCACTTATACGGCCGAGAGTTTTGGGTTCCTAGATGGTAGTTACGACGTGATGCCCGGGAAGGGCGCGTTCAACGCCTTCAGCAACGCGATCACCACCGGGGCCATTACTAACATCGCTCCAAGTGCCACGGCGAGCGTGCCGCTCTCCATCGACACCACCGAGTGGGCGAATACGCCCGCTTTGGGCTTGATGGTGGTGTCTCTCGATAACTTCGCAGGAGCCAGTCAGGCCCAGCAGCTCACAGTACCCGTACCCGGCACTGCAGCCGGGTTGCAGTCGATCACCGTCGCACCGACCTCGCCAACATTGCTGGCTGGCGAGACGCAGGCGTTCACTGCGACAGGACACTTCGCGGACGGCACCACCCAGAATCTGACCAGCAGCGTGTCTTGGGCGTCCTCCGACATCACCATCGCGACCCTCAGCGCGACGGGTGTCGCGACAGGCATCAAGGCTGGATCGGTCACGATCTCATCGACCGAGGGGAGCGTCACGGGTTCGACCACACTGACGGTCACCCCCGGGGAGATGGTTTCCATCGCGGTGACCCCGGCGACGGCGTCGGTAGCGGCAGGCCTAACGCAGCAATACACGGCGACAGGAACGTTCAGCGACAACAGCACGCAGAACCTGACGGCCAGCGTGACGTGGAGTTCCTCGAACATCGCAGCAGCGACGATTGGTGCCAGCGGCCTGGCGCAATCACTTGCCGCAGGGACGACCACGATCACCGCGAAGAGCGGAAGCATCTCGGGCAGCGCATCACTTACGGTGACGGCACCAACGCTGCAGTCCATCGCGATAACTCCGGTGACGGCGTCGGTAGCGGCAGGCCTAACGCAGCAATACAGCGCGACAGGAACGTTCAGCGACAACAGCACGCAGAACCTGACGGCCAGCGTGACGTGGAGTTCCTCGAACATCGCAGCAGCGACGATTAATTCCAGCGGCCTGGCTCAAACGCTAGCCGCAGGGACAACCTCGATCACCGCGAAGAGCGGAAGCATCTCTGGCAGTGCATCACTTACGGTGACGGCACCAACATTGCAGTCCATCGCGGTGACTCCGGCGACGGCGTCGGTAGTGGCAGGCCTAACGCAGCAATACAGCGCGACAGGAACGTTCAGCGACAACAGCACGCAGAACCTGACGGCCAGCGTGACGTGGAGTTCCTCGAACATCGCAGCAGCGACGATTAATTCGAGCGGCTTGGCTCAAGCACTTGCCGCAGGGACAACCACGATCACCGCCAAGAGCGGAAGCATCACCGGCACCGCATCACTTACGGTGACGGCACCAACGTTGCAGTCCATCGCGGTGACGCCGGCGAGCGCATCGATCGCCCCGGGGTCGACCCAACAGTTCGCGGCGACAGGCACGCTTAGCGATGGCACGCAGCAGGACTTGACCGCGTCAGCAACGTGGTCGTCTTCCCTCACAACGGTAGCGACGATAGGAGTGAATACGGGTCTGGCTACTGGGACTGGAGTAGGTTCCACCAACATCACGGCGATGCAGAACGGTGTGACGTCGAATACCGCAGTGCTGACGGTAATCGTGGTATTGAAGTCGATTGCGGTAACGCCCACGAGCGCATCGATCGCCCTGGGGTCGACCCAACAGTTCACGGCGACCGGTCTCTACTCTGACGGCACGGTGCAGGATCTAACGCTGGTCGCGACTTGGTCCTCTTCTCCGTCGGTAGCGACGATCGGAGTGAACACGGGCCTGGCAACCGGGGTTGCGGCGGGTTCCACATTCATCACGGCATCGCACAACGGCGTGACGTCGAATGCGGGGGTGCTTGCAGTAACCGTTGTGGGAAGTGGATATGAAAACTTGGCAGTGCCGAGTCAAAGCGTCCCCCACGTTGCAGTGGATCCGTCCGGCAATGTCTACCTAGCGGCTCAAATGCCCCAAAACTTTTCGCACTCAATCTTCCGGGTGGACAAGTTCGACTCGTCCGGCAACGAAGTGTCTCCATTCCCCGTTACCAATCTGGGTGGCGGTACTACTACAGTCGCAACTGGAATTGCCGCAGACCCACAAGGCAACGCCTACGTGACGGGCTACACCGATGACCCGAACCTGGCCACGGCGGGAGCTCAGGGGTTTGTTCCTGCTTCTTCGCCGGCGTGCCCTCTCAACCCTTTTCTTCTCACCAACCCCTGCTCTAACGCATTCGCCGCAAAGATCAACGGTGCAACTGGCAACATCGATTACTTCACTTACCTCGGCCCGGCTCTCCCGAATCAGCAGTTGCAGCCGGCAATTGCCGTGGATCGTGCAGGGAACGCATACGTCACGGGAACGGCGGTCCCTGGTTTTCCGACGACGGCAACTTTTGGAGGAGGGAATTCCGACGCATTCGTTGCCAAGATCAACGGTGTAGGTCCAACTCTTGGCAGCATCAGTTACTTCACCTACCTCGGGGGATCCAATGACGACGCGGGCGCAAGTATCGCCGTGGATGACGCCGGGAACGCTTATGTTACGGGCCTAACCTATTCCCCCGACTTCCCAGTGTCCAGCACTGCGGTCGTTCAGCCCACCTGCACCCAATGTAGTCCGCCCGGGGTACCCAGTGGAACATACCCAGGGTACGCAACCGCTTTTGTTACGAAACTGAATTCGAGCGACGGCTCAATAACTTACTCCACGTATCTAAGCTTACCGAGATACGGCTATGCGATCGCCGTGGATGCGGCAGGGAACGCCTATCTTGCGGGCGCCTCCAACAGTGTAAGCAAGCTGAGCGCCGACGCATCGCAATTAGTTTATTCAACATCTCTTCCCGGTCAAACAGCGTTCTATCCCCCGCTCGTTGGTGTGCCCAGCGGCGGACCTGACTTTAACCCCGCCATCGCTGTGAACGCGGCCGGTGAGGCCTGGGTCGCCGGGATATACGAAGATGGGCCTTCCTTGTTTGCTAAGTTGAATGCAGCCGGAACGGTGTGGGTGCGTGGTTCTGCCGATCCAATCCCTCCAGGATCTCCCCTATATCTCAATGCCCGCGAACAACATCGGGGAATCGCAGTGGATACCTCCGGAAACGCCTATGTGGCCGGCGAGTTCCAGACATCCGGATCCTCACGACAGCAAGCGTTTTTACTCAAGATTCTCGACGTCAACACGCCGGCTGGAACTAATGTTTCGGTCTCTCCGATCGACCCCACCACAGGTCTAAGCCCCGTGTCGCTAACCTTCGGCAATGTCACGCAGGCGGGCATCACAACCATGGCCAGCAGTACCGTCGGGCCGACATTACCGACAGGTTTCCTGCTCGGCGGTGTGTATTACAACCTGGCGACGACTGCCCAATTTGCAGGAAACATCACGATTTGCGTTACTTCATCAGCTGTTACCCCTAGTTCGCAGCTGTGGCATTTTGCAAGCGCGGGGCCGGTTAACGTGACTTCCGTACCTGTCATTCCGCCAACCATCTGCGGCGTAGTGCCATCCCTCTCGCCCTTCGCCATACTCCAACCCACGGTGACGCTGAGCTCGATTGCGGTAACGCCAGCGAATCCGTTGATCGCCAAGGGGCTAACGCAGCAGTTCACGGCCACCGGGAATTTCAGCGACGGCAGCGCCCAGGACATGACCGCGTCAGCGACGTGGTCGTCTTCGCTCACGACGATAGCAACGATCAACACGAGCGGCTTGGCCACTAGCGTGGACGTGGGCACAACCACGATCACCGCCAAGAGCGGAAGCATCACCGGCACGGCATCACTTACGGTGACGGCAGCAACGTTGCAGTCCATCGCGGTAACTCCGGCGACGGCGTCGGTAGCGGCAGGCCTAACGCAGCAATACATGGCGACAGGAACGTTCAGCGACAACAGCACACAGAACCTGACGGGCAGCGTGACGTGGAGTTCCTCGAACATCGCAGCAGCGACGATTAATTCGAGCGGCTTGGCTCAAGCACTTGCCGCAGGGACAACCACGATCACCGCCAAGAGCGGAAGCATCACCGGCACGGCATCACTTACGGTGACGGCAGCAACGTTGCAGTCCATCGCGGTAACTCCGGCGACGGCGTCGGTAGCGGCAGGCCTAACGCAGCAATACATGGCGACAGGAACGTTCAGCGACAACAGCACACAGAACCTGACGGGCAGCGTGACGTGGAGTTCCTCGAACATCGCAGCAGCGACGATTAATTCGAGCGGCTTGGCTCAAGCACTTGCCGCAGGGACAACCACGATCACCGCCAAGAGCGGAAGCATCACCGGCACGGCATCACTTACGGTGACGGCAGCAACGTTGCAGTCCATCGCCATCACGGCGCCGAACAGTTCGATCGCCAAAGGCACCAGCGAGCAGTTCACCGCCACCGGCACCTACAGCGATGCCTCCACCGCCAACATCACCAGCCAAGTGAGCTGGAACTCCGCGACTCCGGCAGTAGTGACCATCAGCACGACGGGTCTCGCTGCCGGCGCCGGCACCGGGAGTTCGCACATCACCGCCACGCTGAGCGGCGTGACCAGCAACATCTTCACGTTGACGGTGACCCCGGCCACGCTGCGGTCCATCGCCATCACGGCGCTGAACAGTTCGATCGCCAAAGGGACCAGCGAGCAGTTCACCGCCACCGGCACCTACAGCGATGCCTCCACCGCCAACATCACCAGCCAAGTGAACTGGAACTCCGCGACTCCAGCGGTGGTGACCATCAGCGCCACAGGTCTCGCTAGTGGTGTCAGCACGGGCAGTTCAAACATCACTGCCACGCTGAGCAGCGTAACTTCCAACACTTTCACGTTGACGGTGCTTCCGGCCACGCTGCGGTCCATCGCCATCACGGCGCCGAACACTTCGATCGGCAAGGGCATCAGTGAGCAGTTCACCGCCACCGGCACCTACAGCGATGCCTCCACCGCCAACATCACCAGCCTAGCGAGCTGGAACTCCGCGACTCCAGCGGTGGTGACCATCAGCGCCATAGGTCTCGCTAGTGGTGTCAGCACGGGCAGTTCGAACATCACTGCCACGCTGAGCAGCGTGACCAGCAACACCTTCACGTTAACGGTGACGGCCGCGCAGACCTGTCACTACGTGACGATCAATCTATCACCATCCAGCGTGGCCCAAGGTTCATTGATTACTGTTACTGGAACGCTGAGATCTTGCGCAAGCACGACGCAAATCGTGGTCACTAAGTTCACTTTGAGCGGGCCAGCGCAGCCCGACAGCTGCAGCAGTACGAAATCAGAGATGTTTACGACTCCTCCATTTGCATTGCCCCCAAATACGCAGAAGACTGTGTCGTTTCCTTTCCGCGTTCCGAATAACACCTGCCCCGGAAGCTATACGATTACAGCCACTACATTGGTGAACGGACACGCCGTGGACACTTCTTCGACCGCACTCACGGTTACGGCGCATTAAATGGGATATGGAAAATGCAGCGATGAAAGATTCATTGAATCGTCGGCAAAAGTGGGGGGGGTTCCCCCCGCTTTGCCGGAGCGCTTCTTTCGGTCAACCTATTTCAGTAATGTTTAAGGCTTTCCGAAGCGATGGTAGCGACGCTACATCATTTCGGTCGGGGACAACTTGGTTGCACTCGCTGCCGCTGATGCAGTACTGATTTGCGCCGAGCGAACTGGAGCCTCGGTCACCGCTTCGACGGTGTCGTAGTCGCAGCCCGCAACGTCTGGATGATTCTCATCGCAGGGAAAACAGTTTCCCCGGCATCATTAACCATGAACGCGGCGCCGGTGTACCCTCCCCCAGGGTTCCCCAGTCATTCAGCTTGTCGCGATCCCAGAGAAATGGATGGAAGGTTTGATCGCCTGGCAAGTTGGATGCGCCCACCACCTGTCCCCGGTTATTGAGCCAGAATGGAGCGCCGAACGTTCCGCCGAGGCTACCCAAGTCCGGTACAACCGGTACACACGCTTGTGATTGGCCGGCATTCCTTCCCGCACCAACATCGCCGTCAACCGCCGATACCCGAACCGCATGCGTTTCGCTGCCAGTTCTTTCAGCCGCGCTCGCAAAGCGGTGTCTCGTTCCGCTTTCCGCGCTCGATAACGATACGTCGATCGTCCCAAACCCAGCAGCCTGCAGGCGTGCCGCTCGCTCATCTGGTACCCGACTCCCACATAGCTCACGGCTGCCCGAAGTCCCGCAGGCACTACCAGTTTTTTGAGAGCACATCCTTCAGCGCCCGGTTATCCAGCGTCAGATCCGCCACCACATGCTTCAGCTTCCGGTTCTCGTCCTCCAGTTGCTTCAGCTTCTTGGCTTCGCTGCTGTCCATCCCGCCATACTTCGCCTTCCAGCGGTAGTAGGTCTGCTCCGTGATCCCGTGTTGTCGGCACAACTCCGCCGTCGTCAATCCTGCTTCGCCTTGCTTCAGGATCGCGATGATTTGCTCTTCACTGTGTCGCGTGCCTTTCATTGCGGTTCTCCTTTCCTGGGTTGGGAGAACTCACATTCTAGATGGTCCAGTTTTCGGGGGTTGGGTCACACTCACCAAACCCCTCGAATCTCTTCCCGAGAAATACCGCACGGTGCTGATCTTGCGGGACGTGCGGCACCTCAGTATTAATGAAACGGCAAAGGCCCTCGGCCTCTCAGAAGCAAACGTGAAGACCAGACTGTCCAGGGCTCGGCTGCAGATGCGAGACGCGTTGTCGCCTGGCTTCGATGGGGCTTGGAGTCGAGCAAGATCCTACGAGAAAGTTCGACCTTTCTGATGTGAGTCGGTAACCTTCGTGCCATCCCGTCTTAAGGCGCTGGAACTTTGATTCCTGATCCTCCGATTCGTTGAGTGGCCTGTCGATTTTCTTGGATACATCAACAATGTGGGGATTGAAAAGTCTATTCCTGCTCTAGGATTTCCTAGTAAAACGTCTGGCGAAATCGCCCCAGATCACCCGAAATTGTCCGAAGCTGCTTTCTAGACTCCCCCTCCCGGCACCACCTCAAAAACCCATAGAATATGCGGCTAACTGGCGTCCGCTCTCCGCATGCGATGAACCTGTGCAGTTGACGTAGCGGACTTTGCGCCAATACATAACCAACGAGCGTTTAGCTTATCCAACTGAAAATATTAAATTTACTTTCAAAATGCTGTCGTGACCATGGCTTACACACCTCTTCCACACTCTCGGTGTCCCAGAGCCTCGACCCTCGACCCTGGGCTGGATCAGAAGAGTCTCGGCGCGAAATCCTTCAGATCGCGGCGCCAGGTTTGCCACTCGTGGTCGGTACCGGGTGATTCGTAGAAAACATGTTGTATGTTCGCTTCCTGAAGCGACGTGTGCAGTCTCTGGAGTCCTGCGCGCATTCTTTCTGGCTCATTCGTTCCTACGCCAAGCCAGAGCAGGTGCACTTTCCTGGCGAATGCGGCCGGATCAGCGAACACTCCGTTGTAGTCGGTCTTGGGATCCAGTTTCCGATTTCCGAGCACGAGCATCCCGCCCGCTCCACTGAAGCCGCCAATGTAAGAAAAGAGATCAAGATGATCCAGCGTAATCTGGAAGGTTTGCATGCCACCCATCGATAGGCCTGCCATCGCGCGGTGGTCACGGTCGGATAACGTGCGGAAGGTGGAATCAATGAATGGGATCAGAGCCTGTGTTACATCATCTTCGAATGCCGCCGCCATATCCTGCATTGCCTTCAACATTTCAGGTGACCCAAACCCTTTTGCGAACAGATCGACAGGCGCCTCGCCGGCGCGGTGCGCGTAGCCATAGGCCATGACCACGATCATCGGCTTGCAGCTCTGGGCCGCGATCAAGTTGTCCAGGATGAAATTCGCGTTGCCCTGACGCACCCAGCCGGTCTCGTCTTCACCGGCGCCATGTTGCAGGTAGAGGACCGGATAGCGTGTCTTGGTCTGCGCGTCGTAGTTCGGAGGCAGATAGACCAATGCGTGCCGCCAGGTTCCCGTCACCTTCGAGTTGTACCAGACCTCGCGGACTTGGCCGTGGGGCACATCTTGCACCGAATAATAGGTAGAGCCTGGCTCCGGAACTTCTACGCCACTTGCCGGCTTGCCGCCTCCGAAGAAGGCGTGAGTGTTGGGATCACTGACCTCTGCTCCATCAATAATCAAGGTGTAATAGTGAAAACCGGGAACCAGCGGCGGAGTGGTGATGGTCCAGAATCCATCCTGCTGTTTCTCCATGTCCAGTTTCGGACCGCTCCAGAAGTTCAGTCGGACCTTCGTAGCATCTGGCGCTTTCACGCGAATCTGTACTCTGCCGGCGCTGTCAACCCGTGGATACTCCGCTGCCCAGACATTCGTCGTAGAGGGCTGAAAACTGCCCGATTCCTGTGCCCAACAAAAACTCAAAGACAAGAGGACCAGTATTGCGAATCGCCGCATGTTGTTCTCCTTCGTTGCCATCGAATGCGAACCCCAGCGCCGTCGAGCGATAGCTTTTCGTTAGCTTCGGCGTTGCGGTCGCAGGATCCGGTTTGGCTTATTGCTCGACTGAAACGACGGTTACAGACTTAGGCTCCAGTTTCAAAGTTAGCTTGCCACCCTGAACCTTCGCTGAGATCGGCCTCGGCATGACTGTGTTAGGTGCGTCGAAGGTGTTGACACTGTCCACCTTCGGCGCGGTCAGAGTTTCGCCGCTCGCAGCTTTTGCCGTAATGCCCGCCAGGCCTGCCTCGATTTCGACCGGTTCATTGGGATCGAGATTGGTAATCTCCAGCCACAACTTGCCGTTCGCGTCTTTCGCCGCGATCGCGTCCACTCGTGGCAGCGCCACGGTCCCGTGTGTGTACCAACCAGCATCAAAAGTCACCGGCACGAATGTGGCGTCCTGGAACGGTACATACATCTTGAAGACGTAATAGGTCGGAGTCAGGACCATCTTCTCTTTGTCCGTGATGATCATTGCCTGCAGCACATTGACCATCTGTGCGATATTAGCGCCGCGTACCCGGTCGGCATGACGAGCGAAGATATTAAGGTTCAGAGCCGCGATAATGGCGTCGCGCAGGCTGTTCTGCTGGACCAGGAACCCCGGATTGCTGCCCTGCAACGGCGCGTACCAGCCTCCCCATTCGTCAACCACGAGGGCAACCTTCTTGTCGGGGTCATACTTGTCCATGATCGCCGAGTGCTTACTGATGAGACCTTCCATTTCCAAAGTGGATTTGAGAATTTCGCTGTACTCAGTTTCACCAAATCCTACCGACGCATAGGAAGGCGGCCAGTGTCCGACCGTGTAGTTGTGCATTGAGAGTCCGTTGATGTCCCAGCTCCACGTGTGTTGCTGATAAGCCTTCATGACGGTTTCCGTCCAGTCGGTCCATCGCGGGCCATCGCCGCCCGGACCGACGGCGATCTTGAGCATCTGCTGCTTCTCCTGCTGCGCGGGATTGAAATTCCTTACGAAGCGGCTGTAGATCTTCATCTGGCTGACGTAGTAGTCAGCAGTCATGTTGCCCCCACAATCCCAGCTTTCATTACCGATGCCGAGCAACGCGACTTTGTATGGAGCTGGATGCCCGTTGGCGGCACGTTCTTTTACCAGCGTCGTCGGTGCTGCGGCCGTCATGTATTCCAGCCACTCGGACGCCTCCTGGGGAGTTCCGGAGCCGACATTGACGGAGACATACGCGTCCGCCCCGATCTGATCGATGAAGTCCATGAACTCATGCGTTCCAAACGTGTTTGCCTCAGTCACTCCGCCCCAGTTGGGGTTGAGTGTTACTGAGCGTTGAGGGCCAATGCCCTTACGCCAGTGATACTCATCGGCGAAGCAGCCACCCGGCCAACGAACGTTCGGGACCTTTATCGCTCTCAGAGCGCCCACAACATCGTTGCGAATGCCACGAGTATTCGGGATCTTGGAATCGGTCCCGACCCAAATGCCTTCGTAAATGCCGTGTCCAAGATGCTCTGCGAATTGCCCGAAAATGTTACGGTCGATCTTGGCACCGGTTTTGGATGCGTCAATAGACAATTCAACTTTCTGGGCAGCCATCACCGGCGCAGTGATAGCCATAACGATCAGCGTTAAGCCGACAAAAAGTGAACGCATAAGAAGCGATGTCCTTTTAGCGGAAGTGACAAAATTCAACGGCATTCGAAGCTGGCTGCGTCTTCCGTGTCTCCCTGCCTCTTGAATTGAGCGTGCTTCGGATAGGGACACAGCGGCCGGCTGCGCCCAGGAAATGCCTTACCAGTAGCGACGACTGATGTAGGCGTTGTTCCGTTCTCGACCCAGTTAACGATTGCGCCCAACAAATCAAACTGATCCAGCGCCTGACCTCCGCCACAATGGCTCATCCCTGGAACGAAATAGAACTGACTCCACTTCGACACCGCGTCGAGGCCCCCGTTGGCAGATGCCATGTCTTTGTAATAGCCGAACGTATCAAGCGGCGAGAACCACGGGTCGCTGTCGCCGTGATAGAAGATGAGCTTCCCTCCGTGCGCGGAGAAGGTCGTCAAATTTGTGGACATTGAGTCCACCAGCGGTTGGATGTCCGCCAGGGCTTCCTTATCGACATCCATTGACATGTCCGTCGTCGCGGGGCCGAAAATGCCTGGGCCCGGCGAAAGCAATCCTCGGAACGGTGCACCGTTCGTAATGCCGGTATCGTAAAGGAAGCCGGCATAGACCTGCGTTCCACTCGAAGTCTTCGGTCCCGCGAGGGCTTTCTTGATGGCAGCCGCTTTTTCTGGAGCCAGGCAGGAGTCCTTTTTCCCGCCCTTGCACGCCAACATCTCAGGATCGAAGTTGCATGCGAGGGGATCGGAAATCAAGCCGTCGGCAAGGCCGTCTTTGTCATCGCATTTCTTGATGAGGGCATCTTTGATCAGCTTGCGGTCGTTGTCAGTAATGGCTTGCTCGATGATTGGTTTTCCATTCGCGTCCTTCGGAGCAACTTGATTGAAGGCAATGGGAATCCAGCGGCCGATCGCGAGATTAGAAAGCCCGGTACGCATCGCCGGATCGCCGGAAATGATGCCGTTGAAAACCGTTGGATAACGCTGCGAAAGAATCATGCCTTCGCGGCCGCCCGTGGAGCATCCAGAAAAATACGAAAAGGCTGCCGGTTTGCCGTAGTGTTGCGCGATGAGTTGCTTGGCTAATGCAGCGACCTCAGCATTCGCGAGATAAGCAAAGTCCAGATACGCCTGCTGATCTCGCATGAAACCGAAATCAAATCCTGGATGGCGGCTTTTGTGACCCGAATCCGTGCTTACAACAGCAAATCCGCGCATGAGCCCAGGTGCCTCTCCGGCGGCATTCAATCCAAGGGGCGGCATTACGATACCGTTGCTACCAGCTCCACCTTGCATGAGAAAATCGCCGTTCCATTGGTCGGGCATGGCTAATGCGAAAGTGATTCCGAACTCTTCCCCGTCGACTCCGGTGCGGCGGTTCATCACACCTTCGACTCGGCAATACGCCGGCAGAGGTGAGCTGCGAGTCTGGTTCCAGGGAATAGCCTCCGTTGTCCCGGCAGCAATGGCCGCCGCTTTGGTGATTTCAACATTCTCGGCTTTGAAGTTTGCCAGGTTCGGGCAGGAGCCTGATTGCTGCCCCCAAGCACAAGTGGTCGAAAACAGTGTCAAAAGCATCTTGCGTAAGAATCTCGAATGCATGTCACCTCAATCTCTTAGCCGATCATCAAGCCGCGCGTGCATTGAAAGTTAGGACGATAGTCCAGCTCTTTCACGCGCGCGAGGACCCGCGCGCGAGTCGCCTCTCCGATGTCAGGACGATTTCTCAAGACCTTGGAAATGGTGATCAGGGATACAGAACCCAGTTTTTGTCCCGAGCGTCTATTGGTTGACATCGATAACTTTACCGATTATTTTCCACCGAGTACAGACATGAGGGCGCTCGTGCTTCGCAAACCGGCCGTCACGTTTCAGAAAGGTTATGGTGAGCATGGATTGATGTTCTTTTTGTAGAGCCGCGCTGCTGCTCGACCAGGAAATTGCTGCTGAATTGATCCGGCAGAAATCGAACGACCTGTCTGACGAAAGGGCAATAATGCTTTTACCTCGTCTATTCTTGATTCTTAAAGTTGCCACAATCTTGTTACTGTCGTTTTCTATGGCGCACGCCCAGAGTGCCACGGCTCCAACCGCGACTCAGGAGCCGGCTAGCATCGATCAAATCTGGCAGAAAGCGAGCCGTAAATACGATTCAGAGCGCGCCGCTTTGCTGAAACAAGTCGAGAGCGCGGACCACCAGGGCCCGTTCCGGGCTGACTGGGAATCGCTTCAGAAGTACGAGGTGCCCGAATGGTACAAAGATGCGAAGTTCGGCATTTTCATTCATTGGGGAGCTTATTCAGTCCCTGCTTTCGGCAACGAATGGTATCCGCGAAATATGTACGTGCCAGGATCGCCAGAATATAAGCACCATCTAGCGACGTATGGCGCGCAAGACAAGTTTGGCTACAAGGACTTCATCCCTATGTTCAAAGCCGAACACTTCGATCCGGCTGCATGGGCTGAGCTATTCAGGAAATCAGGGGCAAAGTACGTTGTGCCTGTGGCGGAGCATCATGACGGCTTTGCTATGTACGACAGCGGATTGAGCGACTGGACCGCCGCCAAAATGGGGCCGCATCGCGATACCACGGGAGAACTGGGCAAAGCCGTGCGGGCTGCAGGACTGCACTTTGGAGTGTCATCTCACCGAGTGGAACACAATTTTTTTCTCGGCGTGGGCCGTACTATTCCCTCGGATGTAAACGATCCGCAATATGCAGCATTCTACGGACCAGCTCATAACTGGTTGTCGGCCCCGCAGGGCGTCCCTCTTAACGATGATTTCACTTACGTGTCTTCAGCGTGGGCCGACGACTGGCTCGCGCGAAGTGCAGAACTTGTGGAGAAATATCATCCCGACATCGTCTACTTCGATTGGTGGATCGGACAGGCTTCGATCCGGCCAAATCTTACGAAGTTTGCCGCTTTTTATTACAACAGTTCTCTGAAATACGGCGACCACGTAGGAGTAATCAATTACAAAGACTACGCCATGCAAGAGCACTCTGCCGTGCTCGATCTGGAACGCGGACAACTGGGCGAGATTCGTCCCCTCTACTGGCAGACCGACACCTCGGTAAGTAATAAATCCTGGGGCTACATCAAGGACGACACCTTCAAGTCGCCGGAATTCGTGGTTCATCAGCTGATCGATATCGTCAGCAAGAACGGCAATCTGTTGTTGAACATCGGTCCACGCTCTGACGGCACGATCCCGGAGGAGGTGCAGCAAGTTCTTCTCGACGTCGGTGCATGGCTGAATGTGAATGGGGAGTCGATCTACGGCACTCGGCCGTGGAGGATCTATGGCGAAGGCCCAACCAAAGTAGCGGCGGGATCCTTTCACGATACCGACACAACGCGTTATACAGCCGAAGACTTTCGTTTCACGACCAAAGGCGATGTGCTTTACGCAATTGGGCTCGGCTGGCCGACCCATGGCGAGGCTGTAATTCACTCTCTCGCGTCTACCGCCGGCACCCGGCGTGTACAGTCCGTCACGTTATTGGGCAGCAATGAAAAGCTGCAATTCGATCAAGGGGCGGACGGTCTTCACGTGCATGTTCCCGCGCAGGCTCCAGCCAAATACGCTTATGCACTCCGCATGACCTTTCCATGACGCGTGAGTGAGATTAGTACTGGGTCTACTTCGATTCCTTAATGATCGCGTCCGCAGCGTTGCCGGCCACGACCCAGCTTGCCGAACCGGCCACGACGGCTTCATCCTCAAACCACAGGAATCCGAAGTCGTCGATGCACTCCGGAAAATCCGGCTTGATGATGATGTATCCCGGAATCACGGCACCCGGAATGTAAGCATTGTCGGCGCGATTGTTGCTGTACGTCATCGTCTTCGAGACCGTACCGACTCCGGCTACATACGAAGTGCTGGATACCGGGTGCGTGCCGAGAATGTAGTTGACGGCGCGAAGTGTGTATTCGGGGCTCACGAGATCCGGAAACGTCTTGTGCAGGAAATACATTCGGATGGCCATGTCCACCACGGCGCCCGATCCGCCCCAGGTGCCGAGGCTCGGGGGCACGCCGAACGGGGTGGCGTCCAGCCGCTTGTCCAAACCCGCCATGTATGTCTTCACCGCTTCGCGCATTTGATCTTTCGCGCTCGCGTCCAGATAAGGCAATGCCCGGACTGCTTTCCAACCATTGAAGTCCATCTGCTCGCGGAGTGATCATCTGAGGGAACAATTCCTTCAGGCGGGACTTGTAGGGCTCGGCACCATTCGTGGCGATGGTCAATTCCAGAGCCGCAGCCCAGTCCATGCCGACGAAAGATCGGCTCCGGCCGGAGCCGGCGGGCGGAGCTGCCGGCGCTGCGCGCCAGAGTTTGTCGGCAGCACCCGAGCTGCTCTTTGGGTTACGAGCGCCTTGAGCGCCAGAGACCACACCCTGAGACGCAGCCAGCACACCACCTGCGGGAGCCTCTCGGTCTGGCCCGCTGCCTGTCGGATACAGCGTTGGATTAGCCTTCGTGTCCTTCCATGCTTTGATCGCGGTCTCAAGGCAGTCTTTCGCTAATGCGTCGTCCCAGCCTTTCAGCGTATCCGCCGCTGCAGCCAGCGCCGCAATGGCATTCCACTGGAAATACGGGTTGTTCGTGGTGAAGATCCAGCGATCGTCCGGCTTGCCGGAGTAATCGCCCTTCATTTCGTTCGGGCCGAGCTTCGGGTCGTAAATGCGGCCGTCAGTTTTCGACGCTCCGTCGCCCACCTGTGTGTACTGGCGCAGATCTGGCTCGTGAGTGCCACGGATGGCGTGGCCGATGTTGTGAAACTGCGCCAGGATGAGCAGTGCGCCGTGCTTGACTTGCTGCACCGTATCCGGCACGCCATCGGGACGGTGCATCTCAACCTCACGGGCGGCTTCATCCACCGTAAGCTCGTCGTACTTGAGATGGAATTCGCGATACGCCAGAGCGAGGCTCTGAATCACGCTCAGTTGCGCAGGCTCCTCGAGGTCGAAGTCGCCGGCATCGTACCAGCCGCCCACATTCATCCCAGGGATGTGATCGCCGCCTTTGTACTTCCCGTCCGTTGCTGTGGCCTGGTTCCAGCCGTCGAATTGCTCCCCAACTACGGGCGCCATGCGGCCATCATCCAGGTGCGAAGCGCCGTGCCACACGCGGTAGCCTTCGCGAACGGAAACGTGATCCATCTGCTCCGCAAGGTGATGGTCCAGGCTGTCCTGCCAGATGTTGGCGTAAGCGTCCTTTGAGATGGGGAAGGGTGCCGTGCGCTGGTCTGCGTACTCGATTACATAGAGGCCGGGGTCCTTCACGGGGGTGAAGTCGAATTTCGAGTAGACGTAGCGCAGCCAGGGCGTTGAAGGCGTGATCGGACCCTCGAACACCTGCTTGTAAGATCCGTCTTCCATCAGGCGCAGCACTCTGGCCGTCTTCGGGGCGTTGTACTTCGGGTCGAGTTCGAGCACCGCCACCTTGGAGAAGCCCGGCGCATAACCGACCTGGCTGTGCGCGATCATCGGCGGCCGCGTCCAGTTCGGAATCACGTCCGGCCTGATGTGCCAGACGATGGCGCCGGTGGTCTTGCCCGAAGGGATCAGCGAACGCAACACGAACCAGCCGTTCTGCGCGCGGTCGCGTCCATCGAACAGCATGAGGTTGGCCGTATCCGATACCACATTCACCCGGGCCAGCGCGTCGTCGACCCCCAGGGTGATGCTCTTGCCCTCGGCGAACGGCAGCGGCTGAGTGTATCCCTTGGCCTTATCCCAGTCCTCCAGGTAGTACGCCTTTTTCGGTTCATCCGGCAGGGGCAAAACCTTCGTCATCGGATCGTTCGGCGTGCGCGGGAAGATGCCGGCTTTGGTTCCGTCCACCAGGTAAGCCTTGCCCATGTAGATCGAGGGCAGGAACTCCAGGTTGAAGCCCGCCCGCCCCGCCAGTTTCTGCGGTAGCGGCTTGTCGAGATTGATGCTGACCTTCACGCCGCCTGGCTCCGCTGCCACTTCCAGTGTGTAACTGAAGTCGAACGTCGGGAAAGCGAGGTCGGCGGTGAGCCGGTTGTTCGCCTTGTCGGCATGGCGACCTTTGAGGGTTGCCACCAGGTCCCACTGCTCCGGCGTTGGCATCAGGCGCACGTCGCCGTTGGTGGCGATGCGCTGGCCGTGGAGAATCATCTCCATGGCCGTGTTCTTTTGGTCCACAAAAACGGGATGGTACGTGCTGTCGTAGAGAAAAACGCTGAAGCCTTGAGTATCGAGGTAATTCTTGTCGGTCACCTTCATGGAAAAATCGGCGCCGGACAGGCCTGGGGCCGAGATCAGGGTCAAGAGGAGACAAGCTATGATTCGCGTGAACATAAATTGGGATGATTACTGCTCCTTTGCCCCAACATGATATGACATGCACACCGACTGGGCGTCGCGTGTTCTCCAGTCGCGGGATTTCTGAGTTGGGTAAGGTGTGGAAAATACTCACGTACTGACACATATACTTACACAGTTTTATGAGGGTTCTTAGTTAAGTTATTTATTATCAGAGCGGAACTGGCGATACGCAGCGGACTCAAAATCCGCCGACATTCGGGTCTTGGGGTTCGCCCCCACTCCCGGCAACATGCTAGTCGTGTCCCGGACTTTAGCGTTCCTCATATCCTTTCCGTATATCCTTCCGTGTTCAATCTTCTCTTTGGCTCGTCTTCTCTTTGTCTAATCTTATGGAGCGGCTGCGGGTGCGTAATGCGCTTCAGGCCTTGCTGCGGGCAGCGCCGTCTTAGAAAAATCTCAGCAAGGACACCGATTCCCTGAGATCGCTTCAGAGATTCACACCAAAGGTCAGGGGCAAAACGCGAAGTGGCCTCAGATTTCTCCTTCCCATCCGCTGGCCCTTCGAGCGTGGCTTCGAACTTTCCTTCTCAAGTCCTTCACTACGAGAGCCGATGGCGGATGTAGGCGATTCGAAAGCCGCAGGGTCGTCCTAGTGTCTGGAGCCTGCCGGCGCGCACGAAAGAAAAGAACGAAAGAAGGCGACTACGTCCACAGTTTTCATTCAGGAAAAGACCACGCTCGATCAGGCCGCCACGCAGCGAGTCGATCCGGTTTGTGGCGATCTGCGGGTGCTCCTGATCGAGGACGAGTCCGCCGACGCGGAACTCTCGGTGCGCGCGCTGAAAGCGGCGGGCTTTGTGGCCATTGCGGACGTAGCGCAAACCGCCGAGGAGTTCACTGCATTGGTGAGAAGGAACTCTTACGACGTGGTATTGGCGGATTACAAGCTGCCCGCCTGGAACGGCATGGAATCAGTCGCGGTACTGCGGCGCGAACAATTGGACATTCCTGTCATTCTCGTTTCTGGTGCTCTGGGTGAGTTGACAGCAGTCGAATGCATCAAACAGGGAGCTGCCGACTACGTGCTGAAGGACCATTTGGCCCGCCTGCCCCAGGCTGTGCAACGCGCTATGCGAGAAAGGAAGCTGCGCGAGGAGCACCGGCAATTGCTCGAAGATCTGGCACGCTCCAATCGCGATCTGGAGCAGTTCGCCTACATCGCTTCGCACGACTTGCAGGAGCCCCTGCGTATGGTAGCCATCTATACGCAGCTACTGGCGGAACGATATGCGGGCAAACTGGACGCCGACGCCGACAAATACATTCACTACTCGGTCGACGGCGCTTTGCGGATGCAGAAGCTAGTGCAGGACCTGCTGGCTTTCTCACGGGTTGGACGGCAGAGCGTGGCCTTGCGGAGTACCGACTGCAATGAAGTTTTTGCGGCTGCGCTGAAGAATCTGGAAGCGGCGATGCAGCAGAGCGGCGCGGTGGCGCGGCACGCTCATCTTCCGGTGGTAATAGCCGATAGTTCCCAACTGATCCAGGTATTTCAAAACCTCATAGGAAACGCCATCAAATTCCGCGGCTCTGAGCCACCAGTGATTCGAGTGGATGCGGAGATGAAGGGGAAAGAATGGGTGTTCTCGGTATCCGACAACGGGATCGGCATCGCGCCCGAACAGGCGGAAAATGTTTTCGAGGTTTTCCGGCGGCTGCATACGCGGACGGAATATCCCGGGAACGGGATCGGCCTGGCGATCTGCAAGAAGGTGATCGAGCAGCACGGCGGGCGGATCTGGGTCGAATCCCAGGTGGACCACGGATCTACCTTCAAGTTCACGTTCCCAGTGAGCACGATCAAAGAATGAAGACGGAGCGAAAAATGAAGACTACGCCTGAAATCTTGATGGTCGACGATAATCCAGCGGACATCGACTTGGCCAGCGAGGTGCTGGCCCAGGGCAAACAACTTTTCCACGTCAATGCCGTTAATGACGGCGCGGAAGCGATTTCTTTTCTGCGCCGTCGCGGCAAATATGCCCAGGCTCCGGTGCCCGATCTGGTGGTTCTCGACTTAAACCTGCCGCATAAGGACGGATGCGAGGTGCTTTCCGACATTAAGGCCGACCCCGCCCTGGCCAGAATTCCAGTCGTGATTTTTACCAGCTCGCAAGCCAATTCCGACATTTCTCGCAGCTACAAACTGGGGGCGAACTGCTATTTGCAAAAGCCTGGCAATCTTCCGGAGTTCGTAGCAATGGTCCAATCAATGGCGGACTTTTGGCTGGGTTTTGCCAGCCTGCCGCAGAAGGAAAAACGATGAGTGATCCTGCAACCCACGTCCTAGTGATCGAAGACAATCCGGGCGATGCCGACTTATTGCGCTTGCGGCTGGTTGAGGGGAAATCGGCAGTCGATGTGACCTGCGTCAATCGTTTGTCGGAGGGGCTCGCCAAACTGAAGCTAAAATCGCCCAACTTGATCTTGCTGGACCTCAATCTGCCCGACAGTCAGGGAGCGGAAACCTTTCGCAAGATCCTCGAACAAGCCCCGGACGTGCCCGTGGTAATTCTGTCGGGACATGACGACGAAGCGCTGGCGATCAAGGCTCTGCATCAGGGAGTGCAGGATTATCTGGTGAAAGGAGCCATCTCCAGCGCCAGTCTGGATCGCGCCATGCGCTATGCCGTTGAACGGCAAGCTTTGTTACGTTCGCTGGAGATGAGCCGCAAACAGCAACTGGAGTTTAAAAACCAGTTCCTGTCGCATGTCTCGCACGAACTGCGGACTCCCTTGACATGCATTCATCAGTACGTAACGATTCTCGCCGATGGGCTCGCGGGAGAAGTCAATCCCGACCAGCGCGATCATCTCAAGACCATTCTGAAGAGCGTGAACCAGCTCGTGGCCATGGTTCGCGACCTGCTGGAGGCCAGCCGGGCGGAGTCGGGAAAAATTCGCATCGAAGCGCGCTGCGTAGCCCTCGGCGATCTGATTCGTCAGGCCGTCGCCATGATGCAGGTCGCCGCGCGCGAGAAGGGAGTGGGGTTGGAAGTGGGCGTCGACACCAGGATTCCCCTGGTGCATGGCGATCCCGGACGCATTCTCGAGGTGCTCATTAATCTCGTCGAGAACGGCATAAAATTTACCCCCCAAGGCGGGGCGGTAACGGTGCAAGCTTCCCTGGTGCCGACCGATCCGGATTTCGTCTATGTCTCGGTGGCGGACACTGGTTGCGGCATTAGCTCCGAAGCTCGTGCACTGGTGTTCGAGCGGCTGTATCAAGACCCGAATGCGGTCGACAACAGCCGCAAAGGCCTGGGCCTGGGTTTATTCATTGCCAAGGAACTAGTCACCCTTCACGGTGGCCGCATGTGGGTGGCAAGCGAGGCGGGGAATGGCGCCACTTTCTCATTCACTTTGCCGCTCTATTCGCTGGCTAAGCTGCTGCTACCAGTCATCACCTATCAGCAGCGCCTGCGCGATGCGGTTGTGCTGGTAAAGGTGGTGCTGCGGCCGCTCGCCAAGCCGCCGCGGGGAAACTGGAAGGAGATTTGCCATAACTGCCTGAACGTTCTCCAACGCTGTGTCTATCTCGACAAGGATTTGGTGTTGCCTCCAATGACCTCTGTCGGGCCGGAGGAAACTTTTCTGGTGGTGGCCTCTACCGACCTGGAGCGCGCCAACATCATGATGACGCGGATTAACGAGCAACTTGGCAAAGTGCCTGATCTCAACGGTAACGGCGAACTGCAGGTGTCGGCATCGGCGGTGGCTCTGCGCGACGGCACTGGCTCGCCGCTCGAACAGCAGGTGCAGGAGGTGGCGCGGGAAATAAGCGAAATGGTTGGAATAATGTTGGGCGAGAACCCGGCCGATTAGATAAGGAAAGGACAACCACGCTGGAAAATTCTGCGTGAACTTCGGAATGGAGAATACAAAAATGGCAAATCAAAAAATCATGATTGTGGACGACGATCCCGACCTGCGGCAGGCGCTTCGGTTGCGGTTGCGGGCCAACCACTACGATACCGTGAATGCGGTGGACGGTTACTCCGCTATCGCGCAGGCTTACAAAGAGCAGCCCGACCTCATCATTCTCGATCTGGGCTTGCCCGCGGGCGACGGGTTTGTGGTGCTCGAGCGGCTGCAAAAAGACGATAAGCTGTCGACCATTCCGGTGATCGTGTTGACCGCGCGCGATCCGCAGAGCAGCGAACGAAGAGCCCTGCAGTCCGGTGCCGCCGCTTTCTTCCAGAAGCCCGCCGACAATGCGGAATTGCTGGATGTGATCCGCGCAACTTTGCCCGGCGGTGCCAAGGGAGCCGCGCTGCCTTCGTGAGTCAGGCACGCGCAAGTGACGCCTTAAGCTTTCACTAAGAGTCGAATAACTTTGATTCGCAGCCGGGCGCCGAAGGCTACGCTCAACAACCGAGATGGCCGTGCTCCGGCTCGGCCAGTTCTTGCGCGTACTGAGGAGGCGATTGCTATGCCATTCCACGTTCCCGTAATTGAATCTGACAACGCGGGAGTCGATGCCCGGCGTCATGCCCGCACCTTGTTTAGCGTGCCTATCATCCTGCGGCACTTGTCCCGGGCCGGGGTGCGGGCGACGAGGGGCGTGAGCCTCGACCTGGGTACGGGTGGCCTAGGTGCGATCGTTCAAGGCGACGTCCGTGTCGGGGACACCGTCGCTATCGATTTAGAACTGAGCGAGCAAGTGCTGAGCACCGTGGCAATCGTGCGGCACACGTCGCGAGTTCGCTCCGGATTCGAATTTGTGGGGCTAACGCCGGAAGAGCGAGCGCAGATCACCACGGTGGTTGGGACGGCATAAGCGCGACACTTTGCTTTTAATCGCGATACACAGTTCCTCTTCGTTACGTTGACGCCCTTCTTGCGATCGCCGCATCCTCCTCGCCGCATCCGCCTCTTGCTATACTCGAAGGCTTCTTACGCTGTTTCGAAAGGCGAATCAGCGTTAGTCGCTTTAGCGAGGAGATCTTCATGCAGAGCCGCATCACCGGCACGACCATGCCTGTACTCGAGTTTGCTCTCGACCCCAACGAGGCCATCATTTCCGAGGCGGGAGAACTCTCGTGGATGAGCAGTTCCATTCAGATGTTGACCCATACCCAGTTCGCCGGCGGCGGAGGTTTGTTCGGAGTGCTCAAGCGAGTAGCCGGCGGCGGCTCTATTTTTATGACTGAATACCGGGCTTTGGGCGCGACCGGAGAACTCGCCTTCGCCACCAAGTTGCCAGGCCATATCGTGCCTGTCGAAGTCTCGCCGGGACATGAATACATGATTCATCGTCATGGATTTCTCTGCGCCACCCCACAAATCCAGATTGGCGTCGGCTTCCAGCAATCTCTGGGTGCGGGAATTTTTGGCGGCGATGGTTTTCTGTTGCAGAGACTTACCGGACAGGGCACCGCATGGCTGGAACTCTCGGGGGAACTTGTCGTGCGCGATCTTCAACCCGGCGAAACTCTGAGAGTGCATCCCGGCCACGTCGGAGCGTTTCAAGCGAGTGTGGGGTTTCAGATTACGACCGTGCCCGGCATCAAGAACATGATCTTCGGCGGCGACGGAATTTTTCTGGCGGCGCTAACCGGGCCCGGCCGTATCTGGTTGCAGACACTTCCCATTGCCAGGCTGGCTCATGTCCTCGAGCGATACATGCCGCACGAAACTCGACGTGAGACCGTGCAAGGCGGCGTCGTCGGCGGAATCGTGGGATCTATTCTCGACAACATGAAATGAAAGCTCCTTTGGAGCCCGGAACACGAAAATTGGTCCGGCGGACCCTCCTGCCGGGTTGCTCGAAAAATACCGTCGAAAATTTAGACTTTGTGCAAAAAATAAAGGCTAAAATCCGCACTTTTTGCTTTTTTAGCGTGCGAGGAATGGCTGGCATTTTTTCCCCTAGGGGAGATCGTGTAATTTGTGCCGAAGGGTTGGTGTATGTCGGGAAGTTTCGTCTAAGGTGTTTACCTGATTGTCGACACTTTATCTATGCCAGCGCCCGTTACCGGCCCTCTTTTCGATTTATTAGTTTTCGAATTGTGACCTCCTTCCGGGAAGCGCCAGCCAGCGTAATTCGCCGTCAAAGACACTGATGTGTGTTTAGCCGCGCCAATGGCGGCTAAAATCGCACCCGAGCCTGGTCGGGTCACTTTTCGCAAGGTTGGCGAAAGGCTTTGATTGTCTGCAAGTGCCTGTGGAAAATGGTGTTTGGCGGTCACAGACATTCAATCCCGCAAAATGGCATTGTGGATGCTATGAGATTTGGAAAGGTTCAGCCTAGGCCGAATCCCGGCGAAGTTGATCGAAATAGGAAAAAGGGGGGAATCGAATGAAGGAACAACCTGTTCGGCTGGGCCCGCGCGAACAGCAAATCGTCGAACTGCTTCTGCAAGGTTGTGATAATGCTGAGATTGCAAGCCAGTTGAAGATGGCACGGCGAACCGTAAAAGCTCATTTCAACCGCCTTTTTCTACGTTTTGGAATTACCGGTGGTATCAAGCGAGTAAAACTCGCGACCCTTTTATATCGGAGGCAAGCATGTCTGCAAATGGACGCTATGGGACCCGTGTCCCCAATGAACGTGAACACCGAGTCATCCAACTAGTTGCCGAAGGCCTTAAGAATAAAGAAGTTGCGGATGCCATCGGCACCACCGAACACGTCGTTAAAAATTATCTGCGAGTGATTTACGATAAGCTCGGGCTTTGGAATCGGGTCGAACTCGCCCTGTGGTATGAGTCGCGGCGAATTCCCTCGTTGGCTTTGCAATAACTTTTCTAGCCAGCCGAGGACGACGCCAAAGTGCGTCCTCGGCTGGGATGAAACAGATCGCGTGCGAGTCCCCCTAAACTACTGACAGCCAAAGGCTTGAAAGTGCCGCAGGCGTTCCCCTGCGCTTTTTGCGCCTTGCAGCGCCGCGCTGTCGAGTAATACCCGCGCCTGATCGCAATTCTTCGACACGCCATCGCCCTTCAGATATAGGTCCGACAAAAGAAGGGTGGCGTCGGGGTTGTGTTTCGCGATAGCCTTCCACAGCCACTTCGCAGCCTCGGCGCTGTCGCGGCCACGGCCATTAGTTCCGTCGAGATACCCTCGGGCCATCGCCAATTCCTCTCCGCCTCCTGCGGACGACGCTTCCGGATCTGCCTTAGGGGGCTTTGAAACACCGTGAGGCAGGGATGGTTCAGAAGTGTCGGCTTCTTTGCTCGCTGCATTGACAACCGGATGGGCGGGGGCGCGGTTTGTTTCCGCTGGGGGATTGTCCGCCGCTGGCATACCGTTCGAATCACTGGTGGAACCCGGTTGATTGGCCGGATTCTCATTCGCCGTTGCCGACGCCGCAGGCGGCTGCGCGCGCAAACTTTCCAACGTAGCTCTCGCCTTCGGCCAACCCAAGTAAGCCGCCGCGGCGATGGCAAATACCAAAAGAAGTCCCACTAAGACGCGAGAGGATCCGGACGAAGGTGGCGTGGAAAAAATCGGATCTTCGTCGTCATAGTATTCACGATCTTCGTAATCGTAATCGTTGCTTCCTTGGAACAGCGACAGTTCGTTTCTGTCCAGTCTCGGGGTATGAACGTCATTATGTGAAATCTGGTTGGGTTTCACCGGATCTCGCCGATCGAAGTCTTCATCGCTCCGCGAAACATAACCCGCATAGTCCTCGCGCAAATCCGCACGAGGAACCGCGATTTCAGAGCGATCGTCGAACGCGGCGGCGGCCGCTGCTTCCTCTCCCAAATGGGTGCCGCACATTCCGCAAAACTTCTGCGTGGTTAGATTTTTTCGACCACACGCGTGGCATCGAATCAGTGTGGGCTGAACATCCGGCGCAAGCGCAGCTGTTCGAACGCCACGGTCCGATTTTTCTTCATTGCGTGTGGGGGATGCAACTACTCTTGGGGCCTCTTTTGAATTTTTTGAATTTTCCGCTTCCAATTCCCGCACGAGCTCCTGGACTGCCTGATCGCGCTTCTCGGGCGGACTCGTAAAATAAACTTGGGCCCACCGGCCCATATTCTGCGCAAGAAGCGGGTTCAGCAGAGGGTTCAATTCAGGCAGCGGCAAAGTGCTGGTTCCCCCGGATTTTTCGGTTGAATTTGACAATGAGAACTCCCTCTAGCGAAGACTGATCCGAAGTGGGCAGGTGGAACCTATAGGTATGATTGCACTCCCACGCCCAAGGGTTGTCAAATTAAACCCCGCAGAGCCGGCTAAGAAGGACAGCCAAAAGCTCTAGTCGCAGGCTTTGCGGTAGGCGGGCTCGAAGGAGTCGAGTTGAGCATCCCGCTGGGTGCTGAATCGGCCTTTCGGGGTTTTGCCGTAGAGATCGGCACCGGGGCAGTAGTACAAGGCGGTGTGAACGTCAACCCAAACTTGAGTATGGGGATTTCCTTTATATTCTGCAGGTTCGGGAGCGTCGGCTAGTCCTAGCTTTATCAGGGTCCGATCAAAAAGCGAAAGGTCAGCCTCGGGAGCGGCTTTGTGGCGAGTCGCCGCAGCCGTGGCGGGATTCGCGGTTGCGCTCACGGAATGGTTCGACCAGATTGCCCACCGAATTACGCCCAGCACAAAGACCACAGCGATCGCCAGGTAGATGTCCCCGCGACGAGTGTTCCAGAACTGTGCCCAAACCCCGCTGTTTTTCGCCGCCCCTGCTTGCTGCAGAAAGTCGAGGGCCTTGGACGCGGAGCTCCATGCGGTCCCGCTCTCCCGTGTCACCAAGGCTGTCGAACGCTGCGTTTGCTCTCCGGCCTGGGTCTCGACGTCAGGTTCTATGATCGCGTGCGGGAAAGTCTCCAAGTCCCCCTGTTGCGGGTTCTCGAAATCTGCGATTTCAAGTTCGTTGGTGACTGCTGCGTTGTCGAGTGCGATTGGTTGGAATGTATCGCGTGGCAGAGGGGCGGTGGCAGAAAAAAGATCGGAGGGTAACTCTGCGTCTACTTCGGAAGAGGATGCGGATTCTTCCTCGTGGCGTTTCTCGAAGTTGATCAGCGGCGCCCCGACGATCTCTGCGCCGTAGTCAGAATGCGCATCTGCAGACTGTCTATTTGCCTGCTCCCTCTGCCACATCGCCGACACTTTGCTCTGCAGGCTCGCCGTGTCGTAGTCGCCGCTGCGGGGCGATCCGCAATTGCCGCAGAACTGCTCCTGCCCGACGAGTTGATGACCACATTTGCGGCAAAGAAAAGTTGACGACGAAACATCCAGGGCCGGAACTGCGATTTTGGCTACAGACTCTTTGGCCGCGGATGCGGCGGGCCTGTCGACCAGCGCCGCCAGATTTGGCTTCAACTTTTCCAGAGCCTCCAGCATTACCGCCCGTTCGCTGGCGACCGATTTTTTCCAGGAATCTTCTTCATTCCTCGCTAGTGCTTCGGTTACTAATCCGGCCATCAGTTGGCCGGTATGAACGTCCGGGTCGGCGAATGCCTTCGCGCTCGGGTAGTAGATTTCCAAAGCTCCTGCAACTCCGCCATTGTGAAAGACAGGAACTGCGATCAGCGAGCCGATGCCGCGCTGTCGGCAGGCCTCGGTATCGAGCAGCAGCTCAGGATTTACGTCGTCGCAGCGGAAAACTTTTCCCGAGCGAAGGCAAGCCGCGCATAGAGCTTTTTCCGCGGGAACTTCGGTTCCAGAGGGAAGCGCCAGCACGCCAGCATTTGCCCGGTAGTTAACGTTGTCACCGTCCAGAATGGCAACGGCTGCGCCACCCGCGCGCAAAATTTTTGTCGCACGCTCGACGATCACAGAGAGCGCCTCTTCGAAAGGCAGGTGCTGGGTTCGAATTTGCTGCTGGGTTTCGACGATTTGCGCCAGCGTGAAACCCTGATCGTCCCGTTGATCCGATTTCGTCGGTTGAGGCTTTCGCGGGGCTTGGGATGGAATCACGGCGTCGGGCTTTTTCGCGGCGAGAGGCTCCTCTTTTTTCTGGAGCTTGTTCTTTTCCTGTAGTTCGCGATTGTGCTCTTGCAGCACGTACGCCGCTTCCAGAATCTTTGCGAGCGTTTCCTCGTCGTGAATCGGTTTTTCTTTGTTCTGGGACACGATCTAGTTTTCCGTCAGTGCGAGCCATCCGGGGCGCAAACCGGCAGGCGGTATTCCGTCCATTTTAGTGCACGTTCTACTCCAACCCCGAGCCTGAAAATGGTTCATGCCGGCGGGATAAGCTCTGAGAAGTTCACAGACCTCTTTCCTTTGCAGGTGAAGAGCTTCAACCGTGCCAATAGTTTACAGCCGGATGCTGTTGGGAAGCGAGTGCTCTTGCGCGAAAGGAATCATGCTCAGCGGCGCAGGTAACCACCAGTAACTTCGCAGGAATCTGCATGATGAGCGGGGATTTTTCCTACTCGGAGATTTCAGATGAAAGCGCAGCATCGGGCTCGTCTTTGCCGCCGAGATAGAAGTGGACCGCGGGGGTGATGATCAGCGACAGCACCATTGAAATCAGAACGCCGCCGATGACCGCAATGGCGAGCGGTTGCAACATCTGCGAACCGGCGCCGATGGCGAAGGCCAGCGGCAGCATTCCGGCGACCGTGGCCAGGGCGGTCATCACGATGGGGCGCAACCGCCGTCGGGCGGCTTGCAGCATTGCTTTCTCGGGATCGAGGCCGAGCACTCGCAACTTGTGGTCGGCGTCCAGCAACAGAATGCCATTTTTCGCGACGATACCGATGACCATGATCATCCCCATGAACGACGAAATGTTGAAAGTAGTTCGGGTAATGATCAGGGCAATGAAAACGCCGGAGGTCGAGAGCAACGCCGACGAGAGAATTGCAATCGGCGCGGCGAACGTTCCAAACTCAAACAGCAGCACGATGAACAGCAGCAGGACCGCAAGGATTAGCACGATCACCAGATCGTGGAACGACCTTTGCTGCTCCGCAAATGTCCCGCCGTAGACCACGCGAATGTTCGAAGGAATGTGCAATCCAGCGACGACTCGCTGTACGTCGGCCATGCCGCTGCCGAGGCTTCGGCCTTCCAAGCGGGCGGTGACGGCCACATCGCGCTGCAAGTTTTCGCGGCGCACCTCGGTCTGTCCGGGATTCTCCACCACCGTTGCCAGCGTTCCCAAGGTTGCGGTATGTCCAGTGCTGCTGACCAGCAATGTATCGCGCATGGCTTCGAGCGAAGCTCGGTTAGCAGCGGGGAAGCGAACACGCAACGTGTAGGCGCGATCGTTTGCGATAACCGGGGTGGGCGCTGGTTCGCCCTCCAGAATTGCCGAAGCGTCCAGCGCAACTTCCTCAGCAGTGAATCCCGCTCGAGCGGCCACACTAGGATCGATCTGGAACGTGACAGCGGGCCCGCTGATCGTGTTGTCGATGCCGTTGAGGAGATCGACTACTCCGTTGATCTTCCCGATAGCGTCCGCAACCTTGGGCGCCCATTCTTCGAGCAGCTTCGGATCCTGCGAGAACAGCTTGATCTCAATCGGCTGCGGCGCCGACGTGAGGTCACCGATCATGTCCTGCAGAACTTGAATGAAATCGACATCGAGTGCAGGTTCCTCTTTCTTGATGTCGGCGCGAATGTCAGCCATGATTTCTTCGATGTCGCGGTCGCGTTTGGCTTTCAGCTTAACCAGAATATCGCCGGTGTTCGCCTCGGTTACGGCCGCGAGTCCGAGTTGCAGGCCGGTGCGCCGCGATGTGCTCTCCACTTCCGGAACCTCGTGCAGCATCTGTTCCACGTGGCTCACGACGCGGTTAGTTTCGGCGAGAGAACTGCCTGCGGGCATGATGTAGTCGATGGTGAATCCGCCTTCGTCCATTTCCGGCAGCAAGTCGGAGCCGGAGAACGTGTAACAGACATAAGCCGCAACGATCAGGGCGACGCTAAAGAGGATGAGGAATAGCGGCCTTTCCAGCGCACGGCGCAACCAGTGTTCATGGAAGTTCACGATGCGGAGAAAGAAGCCGCTTAGGTGCTTTTCTTCCGCGGCGAGCATTTTTCTCGCTTCGTCGTTTCCTGAGAGAGCCTCGCTCTCGGGTTCATGGGTTGGAGTCTCCGCGTCCTCCGCGCCGTCGTGTCCACGCCGGCCCTTGATGAAGTATTGGCTGAGGGTCGGAGTCCATGACACCGCCAGCACCAGGGATGTGAGCAGCGATACCGTCATGGTCACGGCCAGAGCGCGGAAGAAGACGCCCGTAACACCGGTGATCACGATCAGTGGAATGAAAACAACGACCGGAGTAATGGTAGACCCGATCAGCGGGACAGTGATTTCCTTCAGCGCGCTGCGTATGGCTTCCAGCCGTGTCTGTCCCATGTCGCGATGCAGGACAATGTTTTCGACCACCACAATCGCATCGTCAATGACCAGACCAACCGCCGCGGCCAGACCGCCCAGCGTCATAAGATTGAAGGTCTGGCCCAAAACTTTGAGAGCAATAAATGTGACCATGATGGTCACTGGGATTACGAGCCCGGCGACCAGCGACGTTCCCCAGTCCCGCAGAAAGACCACGAGGATGATCGATGCCAGAATCAGGCCGAGCAAGATCGCATCGCGGACGCTCTTGATCGATTCGTCCACGATGATGGATTGATCGTAGAAGGGCTCAATCCGAATTCCGGGCGGAAGGGTCTTGCGAATGTTCTCGATTTCGTTGTGAACTTCAGTCGCCACCTGCACCGTGTTTCCGTCAGGCTGGCGGTTGATGTTCAGCAAAACCGCGGGCTTGCCGTTGGCCGTGACCACTGTGTAAACCGGCTTTACGCCAGGAGCCACCTGAGCCACATCGCCAATCCGCACGGGAATTCCTGCGGTCGTATTTTTTACCACGGCATTGGCGATTTCTTCCGGCGTGCGTACTTGGCCGCTGACCAGCGCGAGTTCCAGCTGATGATTGCGTTCGAGCAGCCCAGGAGAATCGATAAGATTGGTGCGCCGCACCGTGTCCAGAATGTCGGACACAGTGACTCCTGTCATCAGCAGCTTTGCCGGATCTGGCGTCACGTGAAATTCGGGCTCTTGTCCGCCCTGCACAATCACCGTGGAAACGCCTTCCAGTCGGTTCAGGCGTGGCTTCATCTCGTAGGTGGCCATCTCCCAAAGCTTGGTTTGCGGCATGGTGTCCGATGTCAGGCTGTAGCCGATGATCGGAAACGCAGCAAAGGTCAGGCGGTGGGCTTCGATCTTGGCGGTGGAGGGAAGTTCCGGCTGCACCCGCGAAATCGCCGCATTCACATATTGCAGCGTCTGGAACATGTCGACGTCCCAGCGAAAAAACAGATCCACCTCGGCCGATCCGCGGCTGGTGATGGAACGTACGTTCAGCAGTCCGGGCACGCTGTTGACGGCCTCTTCGATGGGCCGGGTCACGGTAACCGTCATCTGGTCGATGGGCATGACGCCGTTATCGACCGCGATCAGGACGCGAGGGAAATCGGTGTTCGGGAAAACCGAGACCGGGATAGTGAAGGCGAGGTAGGCGCCCAGCAGGCCCATTGTCAGAATGAGGAAGATGACTGGCCTGGAATGTTGCGCGATCCAGTATTGGCTTGAGGATCTCTTCTCGGTTGACGGCGCGTCACCCGAGTGACCGTTCGATGATTTCACACCCGTGCTCCGCAGCGATTATTTTTCATTCGATCCCTCACTGGGAGCTTTGGCACCCTCCTTGGCGCCATCCTTTGATCCTACGGGTGCTTCTGCCGCTTCCATTTTGATCTTGGTGTTATCGGGAAGTCCGTAAGCGCCTGAGGCTATTACCTTGTCGCTGGCAGAGACGCCGTCGACGATCTGCACATCGTCCCCGTTGCGGATTCCAAGTTTGACGACTTTCTGATGAGCCCGGCCATCCGCGCCTGAAAGCATCACCGCAGAGTTGCCGTCTGGAGTGTTGATGACTGCGGTCGACGGAACCACGAGCGCGTCTTTTACGGTTTGCGCTGTCAGAGAGAGTTGAACGCTAGTGCCCGGCTTCAAGGTCATGTTTGGGATTCTTGGCCTCAAGCCAGACTTCGACCGTCGTGCTGTTGGGGTCAAGGGCTGGGCTTATCACCGTGATCTTGCCCTCGACGGGATCGTCGATTCCTGGCACGGCCATCGTCCCTTTATCGCCGACTTTCAACGCGGCGGCATCGCTTTGCGGAATGTGGGCTTTCGCGATGACCGAAGAAATATCCATCACGGTGAGCAAAGGCGTACCCGCCGCTGCCATCTCGCCCGGGTAGAGCGGTCGGTCGGTGATCACGCCGTTCATGGGGCTGCGAATTTCGGAGTAGCTCAACTGGGCTTCCGCTCCAAGATATTTGCCCTTGGCCGACTGCAGTTGCCCCGCGGCCGAGCGAAGTTCCTGTTGCTTGCCGATGGCCATCAGCGCGTCCAGATGCTTTTTGGCGATGGCGTATTGATTGTTGGCCTGGGTGAAATCGACGCGCGACTGATCGAGTTCTTTTCGAGGCAGCGCGCCCTGCTCGAAGAGTTGCTGGCGGCTCTCGTAAACTTTTTGTTGTGCACTGAGCGCGGCCTGGGACTGTTGTGCGTCGGCCTCGGCCTTCTGGATCTGCTCCGGGAGATCGGCGGCGGTGGTGGTCTCGTAGGTCGCCTGCGCCTGCTCGTAGCTGCCTTTGTTTTCTTGTTCCGCAGCGGTCAGGTCGCGATTTTCTAGCACCGCCAGCAGTTGTCCTTCGCGAACCGGGCTGCCGCGTTTCACCAGAAATTTCCGCACGGGCGCGCTGATCTTGGGCACGATGGCGGCCTGTTGCCGCGGGAACAAAATAGCTTGCGTAGTGATGTTGCGCTGAATTGTCGGTTTTTTCTACGGCGACAACTTGCACCGTGACCGTCGGCTCTTTGTCGCCCTTCTCCGATGAGCAACCCGCCAGCAGCAGGCTGCCCACCAGCATGCAAGCCAGCGCGAACATGCGGCTGGATAAGACCTCGAAGTTTCGGTTGCAGTCTGTTGCTGTGGTCTGGTTGCGGTTCATTCGGCTAGAAATTTCCTGTCAGAGTTTGGAGGTTGGCCACGGCTATACGGAAACGCGCCTGGCCGTCGTCGTAAGCATTGCGGGCCAAGGTTAGAGTATTTTGCGCGTCGACCACCTCCAATACAGTGGATTCCCCGGCCTGATAGCGCAAGGTGGTCAGCCGCATACTGTCGGCGGCCAGTTCGGCGGAACTCGCCAAAGATTCCATCTCCGAGCGTGAGGCTTCCGCTTCGCTGTAAAACTGCCGCAGGTGACTCAGCAGTTCCCGTTGCGCGAAGGTCAGTTCGACGTGCGCCTGGTCGCGGCGTAGTTCCGCTTGCTTGAGCTTGCTGCGATCCGCGCCCCAACTGAAGATGGGAATCTGCAAACTGGCCACGCCGGAATATCCCAGGTTCCGAACACCGTTATTTCGGATGGCAAACACGTTCGAATCGATGCCGTAAAAATAATCGACGCTCAGCGATGGCAACAAACCACCCCAAGCCGCCGTGACCTCGTGTTTGGCGACCTGGAGCGCGGCCAGAGCGGCGCGCAGGTCGGGATTGTTTTTCTTGCCCGCTGCTTCGATCTCCGGGAAACTAGGCAAGGGCTCGAGGGTTTGTAAGTCGTCGACCACGGCGAAGTTCTGGTTGAAATCCGGGAACAGCATGACCGCCAGATCGAGTCGACTCTTCTCCATGCCCAGCTGAGCTTCCCGCAGATCGCGCCGCTGCTGCTGGGCCTGGATTTGCGCCTTGACTACGTCGGCATGGGCGACTTCGCCGCCATGCTCCAGTTTCTGGCTGACGTCAAGAAATCGCGCTGCCTCGGCGTCGGCCTTCTGCGCTGTCGAATATTTACGTTCAGCCACGACTAACCCGTAATAACTCTGAGTAACTGTGACGACGAGTCCCCGCCTGGCGATCTCCGCCTTGGCCCGCGCCTGTGCTAGCGCGGCGGCCGAGCGCCGAAAATCCGCAACGTTGGTGAGCGATAGCGCCTCATGTACGTCGGCCTGGCTGATGTATTCGTGCACGCCATTATTGGCGACGAACCTGCTCGGGGTGCATATCCCCGGCGTTGCCACACACCTATCAGGAAGTGGGCCGGTGCCTTGCGTATAAATAAACGAATTGTTGTAGTTCACACCGGGCAGCAGGCCGGCTCGAGCCTGCACGCGATCCTCCCGCGCGAGACCAAGATCCGTGACTGCCGAACGGTATTGAGGATCATTCTGGCGAGCTCGCTGCAGCGCGTCCTGCAAAGTAATAGTAAGCGGAGCTGCGCTGGAAGAATTCAAGCTCGGGTTCTGCGTATCGAGGGTTACCTGTGCAAAACTCGCAGGTACGACCGCTGCCAGCACCAAAATGAAAATCAACAGGTTGGAGTGCGGTTCAATTCGGGAATGGAATTGGTTCGCCGCATGGATTGAACTCTGATGTCTTTTCATAGCGTCATCTCGAAACGAAGGTGCGATGTATAACGATGAAAACCAACGATCAACACGCGAATTGCCAGTAACCGCTGTTGCCGCCAAGCCGTGGCAGGCTGCAGCCGGCGCGGAGCGTTGAGATCCCAAGGGGAGGTAGAAGTGTCACCGACGATGAACATGAGTCGATTATTGAGGACCAATTTGGAACTCGGCTAGCCTACCACGGGACTCCTGAAAGCCACATGAAAACCGTGGATACCGACCCCAAGTGCTAGTCCTCCAAGGCACTTAACAAGGCGGAGGGTTGAAGTGCGAACAATTGGCGAAGGCCGTGCAATGTGAGAAAGCGAAAGTGATCGCAGCTAGCCGGAGGAAACAACCATGATCGATCTGGACCAAGTCAAAGTCACGCCCCGCGATCAGCAAGTTTTGAGCTTGCTGGTGCAGGGGTGCAGCAACAAAGAAATTGCAGGCCAACTCAACATCAGTCCGCGCACGGTAAAGCAGCATTTGCGCACACTGTTTCTGCGCGCCGGAATTCGCGAGGGCCGCAAGCGCGTAAAACTGGCTATTGCCATCTTCAGCAGGGAGGAAGCTCAGTCATGACTCCCTGTGAGCGTCTCACTGCCAAGGAAATTCAGATTTCGATTCTGGTCTGGGAAGGGCTGACCAACCGCGAAATCGGCAAGATCGTGGGCACTAGCGAACAAGTGATCAAGAATCATTTGCGCAGCACCTTCGACAAGATTGGGGTTTGGAGCCGCCTGGAATTGGCCATGTACGTCGCCAGCCACGGAGGAAAGAATTGGCCTCCCGAGTCCGAGCATTTGGGCATGGCATTTAGCCAGACCGCCGGCGCCCACTAAAGAATGGCGGAGTTTATTACGTCGAAGATCGGATCCCGTGCCGCCTTCATTCATTCAATGTTTCTTCAGGCAGAGGCGACAGCCAGCCTCTGCCGTTTGCCCTGGATTTCTTCATTCGCGTCCAAACACTGCAAAACGTTTCACGAGCAGCAGTGGGTCAGCTGACGGTCCGCTACGACTAACTCTATATTCAACAATAGGTTGTGATCAGAATTGTTGCGGCACGGCAATTGCAGCGTGCAAACCGATCAGTCGAGTGCCGGCTCCGACATCAGCACGAGCCGGCTTCGCGACCCCTGGGGCCGACGCTGCGATGGCTTACAAAGAGATTTTTTGGATGACGTGCGACTCCGCCGAACAGTTACGGGCGGAGTATGGCCCTTTTCACACTCGCGCCGAGGCGGAAACGGAAGCCAAGAAGCTCGGTTTTGGATATCTGCTGCGCTACGAGCATATCCTCGGCGAAGACGAAGAGGTGCAGGAAGTTCGATGCATCTTCGTCGAATTGCCGGGGGCTGCTCCGGTCGGAGTCGAAGCCGTCCAGGTTACGCTTCATACCCGTTGCGCTACCTGCGGAGAATCTGCCGCTCACGGAAAGAGCTGGGAAGCGGAAGTCTGGGCAGACATTCACGAGTTCGAGCATTCCCGCCATCGCGTGCGGCTTTTCGAACACGCCCGCGGCCAAGGGCTGAAAGAAATCGGCGGCTGGCGCGGCTAGAAAAGTGGCCACCTGCCCGTAATACCGGTGTCGCCCAGGTTTCAAGAAATACACCACCAGCCGTTGTCACCTCCTCGCGGCCCTCACTTGGGGCCGCTAGCGCTTTTCCGATTTTGTGTCGCCCGACAGATGTAATGACGGGGGAAATTCCGGTTCGGCGGATCCATCGGTTCTGGCATCCGAAGCCGCGAAGTTCAGGCCTGATTTCGTGTTGTGGTCGATCGCCTGGCCCCTTCCCATGAAAAGCGAAAAATCCCCGCGCACATCCAGCTGATGTCCCATGTTGGTGAGCTGCTGGCGAACTTCGGCGGGCACGCGATCTTCGATGAGGATATTGCAGCCGATCCCGAAGTTCGAGCGCACAGTGAAACGCGCAGTCTCCATCGCGGCCTGAAGGTTCATCCCGTAATCGACCACATTGGAGACGAATTGCGCGTGCGCCAGCGGCTGGTTGGCGCCACCCATGATGCCGAATCCGATGTGATCGTCGCCATGCTCCATAAACGCCGGAATGATGGTGTGGAAGGGGCGCTTGTGCGGGGCGAGAGCGTCCGGCTTTGCAGGATCGAGCATGAACAGGGCGCCGCGGTTCTGCAGTGGAAAGCCCATCCCGCGCACTGTGATCCCGGAGCCGAAACTCGAGAAGTTGCTCTGAATGAGCGACACGATATTGCCCTCTCGGTCGACGACGGTGAGATATGTAGTGTCACCCGCAGGGGGACGTCCGGCGTCAACTTCGCAATCGGCCTTGGCCGGATCGATCAGTTGGGCGCGCTGCTTCGCGTATTCTTTCGAGAGCAGTCCCGCGACCGGCACTTTGGCGAAGCGGGGATCGGCGTTGTAGCGCGCCAGGTCGGCATAAGCCAGCTTCATGGCTTCGATTCTCTTATGCAATTCCTCCGTGCTGAGCGGTCCAGCTTTCGCTGGTGAGAACTGCTCTAGAATGTTCAACATTTCAAGGGCTGCCATGCCTTGCCCGTTGGGCGGCAATTCGTAGACTTTCCATCCGCGATAAGTAATCGAGATGGGTTCGACCCACTCCGCCGAAAAGTCCGGCCAGGTCCTCCGCCGCCATGGTGCCGCCGAGTTGGCGCGAAGTCGCAAGAATGGCTTTGGAGATTTCGCCGGAATAGAAGGCGCGCGGACCATCGGCTGCAAGCAGGCGGAAGGCTTTTGCCAGGTCGGGATTTCTAAAGACTTCGCCCATGCGAGGGGCTTCGTCGTGAACGAGGAAAACGCGCCGCGTCTCGTCGTCACTTTTCAGCTTGGCGCGAGCGGAGGCCTGCCAATCCATGCCGATCATTTCTTGAACGACGAAACCGTTCTCCGCATAAAAAATCGCGGGCGCAAAAATATCCTTCCAGGCCATGCGCCCGAAACGCTCATGCAGTTTGTTCCAGCCTTCCACCGCGCCCGGCACGGTTACGGTGTCGATTCCGCTGAAGGGCATCTGCGTGATGCCCTTCGATTTCAGGTAATCGATGGTCAGGGCCTTTGGAGCCCATCCGCTGGCATTCAAACCGTAAAGTTTTCCGGTCTTAGCCTCCCAGTAAATGGCGAACAAGTCCCCGCCGATGCCGTTCATGTCCGGTTCCATCACGCCGAGCAGAGCGTTAGTGGCGATGGCCGCATCCACGGCCGAACCGCCATGCGAAAGGATCTCGGCTCCGGCCTGCGAAGCTTGCACCTGGCTGCTGGCGACGATGCCGTGGGGCGAGATCACCATGGACCGCGCGTTGGTCCGATCTTGCGAGAACGCCACGCTACTTAGAAGGACCACGACAAACCAAAGCGAGCAACGGCGCATTTACATTCTCCTCGGTTTAGTGGACGGCATTTTTATGGAATTGTAAGAAGATGTCAACGTTACAAAACAAGCGCTCCGCGCGGCCTTGCGGGATTAGAATATTCTCTGCATGTTTGCGCGGAGAACATTCCCCTGGGTTACCCGGACGCTGTTCGAAGTGTTTGTTATAGGAATGGCCGCGGCTCAAAGCGTCAGCCCCGCTCCCTCCGATCCAGTTCCACCATCGTCGACGGCTCCCGCGCAGAGCCCCATCAGATTTGACGTGTTGGTCGACTCCGCCATCCGGCAGGAACATCGTCTGATCGTTTTGATGCGCAACTTCACGCCAATCGTCGAAACCTACATTCAGGAAGAGAAGACAGATTCCGATCTGGGAACGTCGCCCCGAGAACGACGACTACTTCTTGAGCCGTATGGATCTGAAGGGCAATGGCATGGTCACTCGAGCCTTTGAAGAGTCCGAGGGGTGGAAGGAGGTCTGGGAAAAGAAACTTTTGAAAAATCCGCGGCCTTTCTCGGCGGCCGGATTCGCGCAGGCGATCTTTCCTGACCTGGATCATTTCGATCGGCATAACTACATTTTCAAGTTTGTCCGCTGGGAGGTTCTGGGAGACATTCATTGCGGCGTGGTGGACGTGAGTCCTCGAGAAAACTCGCAGAATCGCGGCTTCGTCGGCCGGATCTGGGTCGAGGACCAGAATTTTAACATCGTGCGGTTTACCGGGACTTATACCTCGAAACGGGTCTCCAAGCGCGCCTTTCATTTCGACAGTTGGCGGCTGAACACGCTGGGCATCATGTGGATGCCGGCATATATTTACACCCAGGAATCGGCTTCGCATGATCCTGCGAACCATACTCTCTGGTTCAAAGCTCAAACCCGCATCTGGGGCTACGACCTGCAACATGCGGGCGACCATCGTGAGTTCGCGAAACCGCTGACCGACACGCCAGTGTGGATCGATCCCAATCGACATGAAGCATCGCAGGATGTCAGTCCGGCGAATACGATCGGGAAAACCACTTACTCTCCAGAAGACAATATCGTCGAGCGTCTGCAGGTTGCGGGGCTCATGGCGCCCGACGGGCAAGTCGATCAAATCCTGGAAACGGTGGTCAACAATTTATTGGTCACCAACGATCTTGATCTGGCGGGGATCCGTTGCCGCGTATTGCTGACGACGCCGCTGGAGTCGTTCGTGATGGGCCGGACCATCGTGGTGAGCCGGGGATTACTGGATGTGTTGCCGGACGAGGCGACGTTGGCCGCAGTGCTGGCGCACGAACTCGGGCACATTATTCTGAAACACTCCGTGGGAGCCGACTCCCTGTCTGGCTTGACAGTGCCGTTCTCCGATCTAGAGGTCTTTAAGCGCTTAAGCTTCCGCTTCGATCCCGCACAGGAATCTGAGGCCGATGCGAAAGGACTAGAACTTTTATCAAAGTCGCCGTATCAGGCCCAACTCGCAAATTTCGGACTTTTCCTGGAAGCCCTGCAAGACCGCTCGACTCGATTGCCGAATCTGCTTCACAGTCGCCTTGGCAACGACTTCGCGAGCACCCACTTGATGCGGACGCAAGCGGCCGCCGATTCTCCCAAGCATTTGCAAATAGATCGACTGGATCAGATTTCCGCTTTACCCTTGGGTTCGCGCATTGCGCTTGATCCCTGGTCGGACCGAATCGCGATGCTCAAGAGTCCGCCCGTGCGCCTGCAATCGGCTTCGGAGAAAATGCCGTTCGAGGTGTCGCCGTTTTTTCCCTATCTCAAGCGGCAGGACCAGCACGAAAAAGCGCAAGCCGGAATTCAGCCGTAGCGGCGCGTATGGCGCGTTTTGTGAGACGCGAAACTCGATACTTAATTTGTTTTTTTGAGCTGGCTGGCTGCGGCTCGATCGAGTAGCCAGATGAGTTCCCCGTCGCTCGGCCGCACCAATTTTGAAGGATATTGCTCGGATGGTGCATCTTCTTCCAGTACCGCTCGGAGCACGGTCGCTTTGTCGGTGCCGCTGACCAGAAAAGCCACGCAGCGCGCCGCATTCAGGACCGGCAAGGTCAAGGTGATCCGGTGGGTCTTCATTTTCTCAACCCAATTGGCGACGACGAGTCGCTTCTTTTCCTGCAGTGCCGCGGTGCCCGGGAACAAAGAAGCGGTGTGGCCGTCTGGGCCCATGCCCAGAAGGATCAGATCAAACTGAGGAAACTGTCCCGGCTGAAGGGCGAAAAACTTCTTCAGAGTCTCCTCATACGCTTTGGCGACGGCGTCGGCGTCGGGATTCTCAGCGGGAATGCGGAATATATTCGCCGCCGCCACCGGAATCTTTGACAGCATGCTCTCGTCTGCCATGCGGTAATTGCTGTCGGGATCGTTGGGAGGCACGTGGCGCTCGTCGCCGAAGAAAAAAAACATGCGATCCCAAGGCAAAGCTGTGCGGGCATTCGTTGCCAGTAAATTGTAAAGGCCTTTCGGCGTCGATCCGCCGGCCAATGCAATCGTGAAGCGCCCACGCTGCTTGACCGCTTCATTCGCGGCCCGCACAACTTCTTCCGCCGCCGCCGAGAACAACTCTTGTGGCGTGGTCAGGATTCGAATTTCTGGTAAAGCGCTCACGACATTTTCCGCGTTTTTGTGTCCGGCTAGCGCCGACCGCCGCACGCTGCCGCGCAACGCGCAGCTCCCAGCAGCCCAGCTTTGTCGTTGGTAATAACCTGCACCGGAATCGATTCTACCAGCGGCCGCAGTCGGCCTTTCTCCACAAAGGCTCTCATAAACGCTGGTCCTTTTAACTTCGAAAGAATTTTTGGGGAAATACCTCCGGCCAGGAACAAGCCTCCCGTGGCCATCACCTTCAAGGCGAGATTGGCGGCTTCCGCGCCGTAGACCGAAATCCACAGGTCGAGCGCCTTCTCTGCAAGCGCCTCAGTTCCATCCAACGCCGCTCGCGAAATTACCGCGGCCGGATCGCCCTGCTTGAGAGCGGCGGCGAACTCCGCGGATTCCTTCTCACATCCATAGTCGCGCAAGAATTCGTACACATTCACCAAACCCGGCCCGGAAAGAATACGCTCGTAGCTGACATGACCGAAGCGTGCTTTCAAGAAGCGCACTAATTCGATTTGCAAATCTCCCTGCGGACCAAAATCGGTGTGGCCGCCTTCACAGGCAAAAACGTGATGCCGGTTTCCGTCCCAAAAAAGCCCGGCCTCTCCCAATCCCGTTCCCGGTGCGATGACTGCCTGGTTTCCGACCGCCGGCTCAGTGACACGATTTAAAGGAACGAGATCGCCATCAGCCAGTGCGCCAATTCCCCAGGCGCTGGCTTCAAGATCATTGATCAGCAAAGTTGCAGGAAGATGAATTTGTTTTGCGAGCCGCGATTGCTCGATCACCCAGGGTAGGTTGGAAGTTTCCACGCGGCCGTTACGAACAGGGCCGGCGATTCCGAAGCAAGCCGCTTCCGGATGTGCTCCGGAATCGTCAAGAAATCGTGTGACAATTTCACCAAGGTCGCTATGTTCGCGGCTGGGAAAGATGCGTTCCGATACCAGACGGAAATGCCCGTTCTGGGGTTGAAAATAGGCCAGCCGAGCATTGGTGCCACCAATATCGCCGGCCAGAATCATTTCTCGAAGTTCCTCCAGCGGCGCCCATCGCGCTCCAACAGTTCGTCGGCATCCTTCGGACCCCAGGTGCCTGAAGCGTAGTTGGGGAAATTCCGCGGCGGCAGTGCCTTCCACAAATCGAGAACCGGGTTCACCACCGACCAGCCCGCCTCCACCATGTCGGCACGCTGAAACAGCGTCTGGTCGCCGATCATGCAATCGTGCAGCAGGCGTTCATAGCCAGTGCTGGACTGCTTGCCAAAGTATTCCTGATATTCGAAATTCATGTCCACTGTGCCCAGTCGCATGACCGGACCGGGAACCTTGGCCGCGAATTGCAGCGAAATTCCTTCTTCCGGTTGAATGTGCAGCACCAGTTGGTTGGGCATCATGTGTTCGACGGGAGTGTCGCGGAACAGCACGAATGGCGCCCGCCGAAACTGTATCACGATGTGCGTGTTGCGCACCGCCATTCGCTTTCCAGTGCGCAGGTAAAAGGGCACGTCGGCCCACCGCCAGTTATCGATCAGCAATTTCATCGCGACAAAAGTTTCGGTGCGCGAATCGGGAGGAACATCCGGCTCCGCGCGATATGACGTCACTCTCTTGCCGTCTTCGGTTCCGTCGCCGTACTGCCCGCGCACGGTACGGCTGAGCACGTCTTCATCGCTCATGGGTTGAATGGCGTGCAGAATTTTGGCTTGCTCATCGCGCACCGCATTGGCGTCGAAGGAAATCGGCGGTTCCATTGCGGTCAAGCTGATGAGCTGCATGATGTGGTTGGGCACCATGTCGCGCAGCGAACCGGCCTGGTCGAAATAACTTCCGCGGCCTTCCACTCCGACCGTTTCCGCGACGGAAATCTGCACGTGATCGATGTAGCGGCGGTTCCACACCGGCTCGAAAATTCCGTTGGCGAAACGGAATGCCATGATGTTCTGCACCGTCTCTTTGCCGAGATAGTGGTCGATGCGGTAGATCTGTTTTTCGTCGACGACTTTCAGCAGTTGCTGGTTCAGCGCTTTCGCCGATTCCAGATCGTGCCCGAAGGGCTTCTCAATCACCACGCGCCGCCAGTGACTGTTCCCCTGTTCCATTAATCCTGCAGCGGAAAGTTGTTCCACAATCGGTCCGAAATACTTCGGCGCGGTGGCCATGTAATAAAAGAAATTCTGATGGGTAGAGTGTTCCTGATCGATCTTGGTGAGAAAATCCTTCAGCTGCGGATAGAGATTATTGTCGTTGAAATCTCCGGCAAAGTAATAGAAGCGGCGCGCGAACGACTCCCACAACTCGTCGTCCACGCATTCTCCGCAGTAAGCCTTGACATCGTCATGAACTCGCTTACGAAATTCGTCATTCGACATTTGCGTGCGGGCAACTCCCACCACCGCAAACTCTCGCGAAAGCAGGCTGGCGCGCGCCAGGTTATAAAGCGCGGGAATCAGCATGCGACCGGTCAGATCGCCGGCTGCTCCGAAAATCACCATGACGCAGGGATCGCCCTGCTTGCCGATGCGCGGCGGCGCCGCCGCTGTTGGTTGTTCCGCTAGTTCAGCCATAAATCAATCCCCTGCTAATCCGCGACAAAATCGTTGCGGCAATCGTTGTTTTCTCTGCGTTCTCTGCGAGCCCTCAGCGAACTTTGCGGTTAAAGGTTTCAGCGCCTAAGCGGTCTTTTTCGCTTCAGGCGCACCCTGCTCCACGTGTCCGCCAAACTTCTGCCGCATCGCGGAAAGCATTTTTTCCGCGAACGTATGTTGCTTGCCGCGAGCGAAAACGCACGAACAACGCCGCGGTCAGTACTTCGGCGGGCACCGCTTCTTCAATCGCTGCCTGAATCGTCCAGCGGCCTTCGCCGGAATCCTGCACGTAGCCTTCGTACTCCGACAGCGTGGGATTCTCCGTCAGCGCCATCGCCGTCAGGTCGAGCAGCCACGAACTGACGACACTCCCGCGCCGCCATACTTCCGCGATGTCGGGCAGGTTCAGGTCGTAGCGAATGTCCTCTGGCAGTTCCTTGCTGGTGGCGTTCTTGAAGATGTCGAAGCCTTCCGCATAGGCCTGCATGATGCCGTACTCGATTCCGTTGTGCACCATCTTGACGAAGTGCCCAGAGCCCGACGGACCGCAATGGATGTAGCCATTCTCCGCCGTTGCCTCCGAGTTTTTCTCGTCCCGGAGTTCGCGGAATGTCGCCCTTGCCCGGAGCCAGCGTTTTGAAAATCGGATCGAGCCGCTGCACCGCTTCTTTGGGACCGCCGATCATCATGCAGTATCCGCGTTCGAGTCCCCAGACGCCGCCGCTGGTTCCGACGTCGACGTAGTGAATGCCCTTGCCCTTCAACTCGTTGCGAGCGGCGCACGTCGTCTTTGAAATAGGAATTGCCGCCGTCGATGATGGCGTCGCCTGACTGCAGGTGCGCGGCGAGTTTCTGCACGGTCGCTTCAGTCGCGCTGCCCGCGGGAACCATGATCCAAATCGCGCGCGGAGGTGTCAGCTTGCCGATCAAATCTTCGAGCGACGTGGATCCAGCCGCGCCCTCGCTCGCCAACTTCTTTACCGAGTCCGGACTCAAATCAGAAACTACAAGCTGATGTCCGCCGCGCATCAGACGACGCGTCATATTCGCGCCCATCTTGCCCAAACCTACCATTCCCAATTGCATGTCTGTTGCTCCTAGTCGCCGCTTACTGAGTTGCGTTCGCCGGCCCTACAAAGCGCACGCGCGTCCCGCATCAGTTGGCCGCAAGAAACTATAGGGCTTTCTGAATCGCTGCCTGCAAGCGTCGCCAGCCCCGCTTTGAGATTGCTGCCCAAATGAACCCGCAGGGCGCGCCGTCCGCGATCTGCCAATACCTGAAAATCCCCGCGCGCCTGTGCCGCTTTCACGATTCCAAACGTGTATTTCTGTCCCGGTACCGGCAACTCCACAGAATCGTCACAAGTGATTTGCAGAAATACGCCCGAGTTTGGGCCTCCTTTGTAAGCCTGTCCGGTCGAGTGCAGAAATCGCGGACCGAAGCCCAGACACGTTGCCACCCGCTTCTTGTCGCGCACGAGATGTCGCAACGACCTGCAAGCTTTGCTCGTTCTCGGCATTCATTTGGATGTAGCCGAGAACCGCGAAATAGTCCCCAGTCTTAATGCGCGACAGATGCGCCTTAAGATATCCCGCGACCGACTTGTCGTTCCCCGCTAGCCTCGCCAGTTCTGTCGCATTTCTATCGTCGGTGAAGAGTTTGATTCCGGAGTCTTCGATGACCGGTTTTTCCGCCGGTAACGATCCTGTCTTCTCGTAAGCCGAGGTCAAATCCTTCGTGACGATTTTGCTGGCTTCGACGTCAGGCTGGTTAAAGGCGTTGATCCCGATAATCGCGCCTGCGACCGCAGTGGCAATCTCCCAGCGGAAAAATTCCGCGCCCAGGTCGTAGGTGTCTGCCATCGAAATGCGCACCACGGGATGCCCCGCCTTTTCGATCGCCGCCACCTTCGCTTCCTGATCGGCGTCCGCACCGGATTCCAGCCGAACATAAACGAACACGCGATCATTGCCGTAAACTTCTGGAGTCGTTAGATGCTCACGATCGACGGGGATAATTCCTTTGCCGACTTTTCCAGTCGATTCGGCGAGCAATTGCTCCAGCCACGCTCCCAGGTCGGAAATGCCGGGAGAAGTGATGATCGTAACTTTGTCGCGACCGGCGTTGGCTGCCGATCCGAGAATGATGCCCAGCACGGCTCCGGGATTTTCTTCTACGGCAATACCCGCACCGCATCCTCGCACCATCTCCGCGGCACGAGAGAGAAATTTCTTGGTGTCTAGTCCCATCACCGCCGCAGGCACCATCCCGAAATTGGAGAGCGCAGAGTAGCGTCCGCCAATCGAGGGCCGTCCGAAGAAAACATGCAGAAAGTGGTCCGCTTCGGCCACCTGCTGCATTTTCGATCCCGGATCGGTGATGGCCATGAAGTGGCTGCCGACCTTCGCGACGCCCACCGCCTGCTTGGTGCGCTCGAAGAAATATTGTTTGAAAATATTCGGTTCGAGCGTGCTGCCCGACTTGCTGGAGACAATGAAGAGCGTTTTCGGAATATCGATCTGGTGCTCGAACGATTTGACCTGTCCGGGATCGGTGGAATCGAGCACGTGCAGCGTGGGGAAGTGAGAAATCCTGCCGAACGTCATGCGCAGCACTTCCGGACACAAACTCGATCCGCCCATGCCCAGCAGCAGGACGTGCTGAAACTCGCGCTGCTGCACTTCTTTTGCAATTTTCTGGAGTTGATCCTGCTGCGCGACTTGCTCTTCGACGATGTCGAGCCAGCCCAGCCACTTGTCTTCGTCGCTTCCGGTCCAGAGTGTGGCATCGCGCTGCCACAAGCGTTTCATGTTTCCACGCGACTGCCAGTCGGCGATCGTCCCTTTTACTGTCGAGGCTAGCGATTCCGGCAGGGAAGTCTTCAGTCGGCTCACGGCTATCCTTTTTGCTGCGTGTTTTTCTTCACCGCTTCCAAAAGCTTATCGAAGGCATCGGCAAACAACTTGACGCCGTCCGCGGTCAGCTTGTCGGTTACTTCCTTGATCGAAATGCCGGCTTGCGCCAGATCGTCCATCACCTTGGCGGCTGCGGGAACGTCTTCTGTAAGGCTGTTCCGGAGTTTTCCGTGATCGCGGAAGGCGTCGATAGTCGCCGGCGGCATGGTGTTGACGGTGTCGGGACCGATCAATTCTTCAACGTAAATCACATCGCGATAGTTAGGATTCTTCGTGCTCGTACTGGCCCACAACACGCGCTGAGTCTGGGCTCCCTTGGTCGCCAACGCCTGCCAGCGCGGGCCGCTGAAAATCTTCTGATAGCGCTGGTAGGTGAGCTTGCCATTGGCAATCGCCACTTTTCCAAGAACACCCTTCAATAAAGCCTGCTGATTCGCGTCGGTCGTTGCCTTGAGCTTTTCTTCGATCTTGGAGTCGACGAGTGTATCGATGCGGCTGATAAAAAAGCTGGCCACACTCGCCATCTTTTTCAAATTGCCGCCGCGAGCCGCGAGATCTTCCAGCCCGGCGATGTAAGCGTCGGCGACCTTCTCATACACTTCCTGGGCGAAGAGCAACGTAACGTTGATGTTGATTCCTTCGCCGATCAATTGCCGGATCGCGGGAAGCCCCTGCGCTGTGCCGGGAACCTTAATCATGACGTTCTCGCGATTGACCGCCTTCCAAAGGCGTCGCGCCTCGTCGATCGTCTCTTGCGTTTTGAGCGCGAGATATGGAGAAACTTCCAGGCTCACGTAGCCATCGCGGAACTTGGATTCGTCGTACACGCCGCGCAGCGCATCCGCCGCATCTTGAATATCACGAATGGCGATTTGCTCGTAAATGTCGGTGGTGGAGAGATCTTTCTTTGACGCAAGGGAGTGCAGAATGTCGTCGTACAGGGAACTGTCGCCGATCGCTTTCTCGAAGATGGATGGATTCGAAGTCATCCCCCGCAATCCATCTTCGGTGATCAAGTGCTTCAGCTTCCCACTGGTGAAGAGATCACGCCGGATGTAGTCGAGCCACATCGACTGACCGTAGTCGAGCAATTGTTTCAGCGGATTTTTTGTCGCCTTCGAATTTTCAATAACGCCGGTTGGCTGCATAAATTTTCTCCTGCAATCTTCATTCATAGAGACGTAGGCATGCTACGTCTATCTCTAAGCGAGACGAACAACGCCTCTACTTTTGCGACATCGCATCGCGAGCTTCCTTGACCACCGCGTCCACGGTGAAACCGAAATGTTTTAATAAATCCTTGAGCGGCGCCGAAGCGCCAAATTGACGCATGCCGATATTGCGCCCCTTCAGTCCGGTATATCGTGCCCATCCGAAAGTGGACGCCATTTCTACCGAAACCCGCGCGGTCACGTCTGAGGGCAACACGCTCTCTTTGTAAGCCGCATCCTGCTGCTCAAAAATATCCCATGAAGGCATGCTCACCACGCGCGCCTTAACACCGTCGGCCTTCAATTTTTCGTACGCATCCACACAGAGCGAGACTTCGCTGCCAGTGGCCAACAAAATCACGTCGGGCTTTCCACCTGCGTCGGCCAGTACGTAGGCGCCCTTGGCCACGCCGGAAGCGGCAGCATATTTCGAACGATCCAGAGTTGGCAGATTCTGCCTGGTCAACACAAGCGCCACCGGCGAACTCTGCAGGTGCGCAATAATCTTCCACGCCTCTGTCACCTCGTTGGCATCGCCGGGACGAATCACAACCAAATTCGGCATCGCGCGCAGCGACGCCAGTTGCTCGATCGGCTGATGCGTCGGACCATCCTCGCCGACGCCAATCGAGTCATGCGTGAAAATGAAAATCGACGGACACTCCATCAGCGCCGCCAGGCGAATGCTCGCGCGCATGTAATCGCTGAAGTTAAAAAACGTGGCTCCGAAAGCACGCAGGCCCGATACCGTCATCCCGTTCACGCTTGCGCCCATGACATGTTCACGCACGCCAAAGTGCAGGTTACGGCCAGCCGGATTATCCGGCGTGAAATCTCCCGCGCCTTCGAATTTCAATGTGGTCTTGTTCGAGGTCGCCAGGTCGGCCGATCCACCAACTACCCACGGAATATTTTGCGCCACGACGTTCAGTACTTTTCCCGAGCTCTCGCGCGTTGCAACGCCCTTGGCATCCGCGGGAAACGTGGGCAGATTCTTATCCCACCCGGCAGGCAGTTCATGATGCTGCATCTGGCTGAGCCGTTCGGCAAGCTCGGGAAATTTCTGCGAGTAGGACGCAAACACGTCCGACCATCGCGCCCGCAAGTCATGCCCGCGCCTGCCAATACCATCGCGGAAATGTTCCCGCACGCCCTCGGGCACCAGGAACTTGGCGTCTTCCGGCCAGCCGTAGAATTTCTTTACGAGCCTGACTTCGTCTTCGCCCAACGGCTCGCCGTGGGCGGCGTTCGTGTCTTGCTTGTGCGGGGACCCGTAGCCGATATGGCTATCGACAATAATCAGCGTGGGACGGTCCGTGGTCTTCTGGAAAGTCTCAAACGCCCGCGCCAGCATCGTCAGATCGTTGGCGTCGGCGACGCGCGTCACGTTCCATTCATATCCGATAAAGCGGGTCGCGACATCTTCACTGAAGGACCAGTTCGCCGGGCCATCCAACGTAATGTGATTGTGGTCGTAGATCCAACAAAGGTTCGAGAGTTTCAAGTGCCCGGCCAGGGAAGCGGCTTCCCCGCCAATCCCTTCCATCAAATCGCCATCGGAGCACATCGCGTACACGTTGAAGTCAAAAATTTCGAAGCCAGGGCGGTTAAAGTTGGCCGCCTGCCACTTGCTTGCAATCGCCATCCCAACGCTGTTGCCCACGCCCTGTCCCAAGGGTCCAGTCGTGGTCTCGATTCCAGAAGTAATATGCGATTCAGGATGTCCCGGCGTCACGCTCCCGAGTTGCCGAAAGCGCTTGATCTCCTCCAACGGCACTGCGAGCTCTTTTAAAACTCTGCCCTGCTTGTCGACCCGCCGAACCTCAGACAGATAAAGCATGGCATACAGCAGCATGGAGGCGTGGCCGTTGGAAAGTACGAAGCGGTCGCGATTTAGCCAGGTAGGATCCGCGGGATCGTAGCGCAAAAATTCTTGCCACAAACAATACGTGACCGGCGCCAGTCCCATCGGCGCACCGGGATGGCCAGAGTTGGCCTGCTGCACCGCGTCGATGGCCAGAGTTCGGATGGTGTTAATACAAAGCGTGTCCAGTTGCTGTCCCGTTGCTAAAACCTGTTCACTGGCTACCATGCGCTTCCGATCCTCCACGTGGAGATTTCACCGGCGAGACCGCCCCACAATAGTTTAGAGTTCACTATTGCGGAAAGGGTTCATACGTAAGGAAAGTGTATCAATTTCCCGGAGAACGTGGGATCGGGGAAATTTGGGAGAAAATTGCGGAATTGCTTCTTATTTGAGAAGCCGCAGGTAAGTGCCTTCGTCTCGAAACGCCCTCGTGGTTTCCTGCACAAATTTTACGAACTGCCGCAAGCTGTCGCGTTCGACCGGTGCCATACCGTCGAAACGCACGCGAATTCCGTTGGCCGGACCGTTGCGCGCGACCACGCCGCTCAGCGCAAAACCTTTCACCCATATCTTACCGTTTGGCACCCACAAGCCGATCGCGACTTTGGAGCCGGGCGGGACTGGACTGGCGGTTTCAACCAAACATCCGCCCACGCTGGTGTTGGAAAGATTGCCCCAAATTGAAGGCGGTGTCTCGTCGACCCGAAGCTCGACCGCCACGAAACACTTGATTCGAGGATTGCTACGCCGATCGCTCCCCAGACTTGGACTGAACAAGTCGGGAGCAAATGGAGGGGTGTCGGAGGTCGGAGTCGGAACCGGCGGTGGCTCAGGAGCTGATTTCGGTTTAGAGCTTGCAGTCGCTGCGGCGCCCGCCTTTATCTGGCGCATCGCCGTCAGTAGAGCTTCTTCCCGTTTTCCCGCCGGCGCTTCGCGGTAAGTCTGTAACAGAGTTCCCACGTGCCGGACGAGATCCGGATCGGACAGTATTCGGGTCCAGTCAGTTCCTGTTGCTGCGCTCATCCAACACACTCTTTCGTTCTTGTAGTTAGGCTCCCTACAAGATTGAACCCCCAAGTACCTTCGTTCAAGATGACCTAAGTCACAGAATTGAGGTTCCGTGAGCGGGAAGGCCGGCCATGATCAGGTTCGGGGTTCTTGCGGATGTCGGCGGTCCCACCTCCAATCAGATCAAAGGCGTGCTTTCCGGATGACGTTTACCCCGGTTCCCGCAGAATCGTTTGCATCTCTAAAGCTCGCAAACGAATCAAATCGGACGAGTTATGCTAGAGGCGAGAAAGGAAGCATCGGCCACTGACCGTAGTACAGACCGGAGTGCCGAACCTTCGCACGATCACGAATGCCTTGCTCATCCATAATTTCCCGCGCGACAATTTTCGTTTTGTGTGTGTTAACCCTGTGCCCTGGCCTGCGAGCGCAAGCCAGCGGGCAAAGCCCTTCAGTTCCCAATGTCACGCTTCCCGGGTCACAGAGCCCGTTCTTGGGCAGCGCTCCCGAAGGCAAGGCCACTGCGGATATCCTCCAGATTGACTTCAAGGATGCGATCGACCGGGGTTTGCGGAACAACCTCGGCTTGTTGCTCGCTTCGGACCAAGCCGAAACAGCGCGGGGAGAGAAATGGAAGGAACTCGCCGAGTTGCTTCCCAACCTTGGCGCCCATGTCATCGAAAATGTACAAACGGAGAGTCTGGCGGCACTCGGGTTCAATAAGCTCGCGCCGTTTTTTGCTCCACCAGGCGGTAAACCGGCCGCATTTCCGCGCGTAATTCCGGCATTCAACTACTTCGACGCACGGGCCTCTCTCAGCCAATCGCTATTCAATTTCAGGAATATAGAAAGAGAGCGCTCAGCATCCGAGAGTGTGAAAGCCGCACAGTTCACCTACAAAGACGCAAGAGAGATGGTCGTTCTCGCGGTTGGGAACGCCTATTTGGAGGCCATCGCCGCCAGCGCTCGGGTGGAGACGACCGAGGCCCAAGTGAAGAGCGCACAAGCTCTTTACGGCAAGGCCTCAGACCAACTGAAAGCCGGATTGACTCCGGCCATTGACGCGCTGCGCTCGCAGGTCGAACTGCAAGCCCGCCAGCAGCAGCTGATTGTTGCCCGCAACGATCTCGCTAAACTGCGTTTGGACGTGGCGCGAGTGATTGGATTGCCGCCGGGCCAGGAGTTTGTGCTCACTGAAAAAGCTCCCTACCAGGCCCTCACCGCTCTCCCGCTCGACGCTTACTTACAGCGCGCCTATTCCTCGCGTCCCGACTACCAGGCCGCGCTGTCACGAGTCCGGTCGGCGGAACTCTCCCGCAGGGCCGCTACGGCAGGGCACTATCCAACTGTGGATGTCGATGCGAACTTGGGCGACATCGGCGTGAATCCCTCGCAGTCGAATGGGACTTGGCAGGTCACCGGTGGAATAAACATTCCCATCTTTGCGGGCGGTCGCACTCATAGCGACGTATTGGAGGCGGACGCGCAGTTGAAGCAAGCGCGTTCTCAACTGGGCGATCTCCGCGGCCGCATCGATTACGAGGTTCGTACCGCGCTGCTCGATTTGAACGCAGCCGCCGAGCAAGTCGAAGTTGCCCGAAGTTCGGTCGACCTGGCCGAACAGGCGCTCACCCAGTCGCAAGACCGTTTCACCGCGGGAGTCGCCGATAACCTGGAAGTGGTACAGGCCCAGGAGTCCGTTGCCAGCGCTCACGAGAGTTTTATTCAGAGTCTGTATGCCCACAATCTTTCGAAAGTTGAACTGGCGTACGCCATTGGCGATGCCGAGCACGGCGTCAAACAATATTTGAAAGGCAATTAATAACTGCTATGGAGCAAACCACTCAGAGTCCGCCCAAGAATGTCGAGCAAGCTGGGGCCGAACCATCGGCTAACAACACTAAGCCGCTGCCTGCCACGGAGGAGGACTTCCACACCCGGCCTTCCCGCACACAAAGTTCTGGCTTCCGCATCGCCGTCGTGATTGCCATCATTGTTCTATTGATCGCCGGTTTCTTCGCTTATCGCTATTTCACCAGCTATGAATCGACCGACGATGCGCAGGTTGACGGTCACGTCAACTCGGTTAGCGCTCGCGTTTCCGGCCATGTGGTCAAGCTCAACGTTCAGGACAATCAATACGTGCAAGCGGGAACTGTGCTGGTTGAGATCGACCCGGCGGATTATCAGGTTGCTTACGAGCGCGCCAAAGCGGACTTTGAAGATGCGCAGGCAGCCGCAGTCGCGGCTGGGGTGACGGTTCCGATCACCTCCATCAATACCAGCGGCCAGGTCTCGGCTTCCGAAGCCGACGTGAGCAGCGCGCGCGCGGGCATTCAAGTCGCAAAACAGCAATTCGAGGCAGCGAAATTCCAACTGCAGGAGGCCCAAGCCAATAATGTTAAGGCGCAAAACGACCTTGGACGTTACAAGCAGCTAGTTGACAAGCAGGAAATTTCGCAACAGCAGTACGACCAGGCCATTGCCGCGGCGAAGGCAAGCGAAGCAACGGTGGAAGCCGCGCGGGCCAGTGCTGATGCGGCGCAGCAGCAGGTTACGCAAGCTCAAGGCAAACTGGTGCAAGCCGAGGTCAACTCACGCTACGCCAACACCGCGCCCAGGCAAATGCAGATTACGCGAGCCAAGGCCACATCCGCGCTGGCAGAAGCGCAGCGCAAAAAGGCGGATCTCGACCAAGCCCAGCTGAATTTGGAGTACACAAAAATCGTTGCTCCCGTGAACGGAATTGTCAGCGACCGAACGGTGGAGGTCGGCCAGAACGTCGCTCCCGGCCAGGAATTGATGAAGATCATTAACCTGGACGATATTTGGATTACCGCGAACTTCAAGGAAACCCAACTTCGGCAAATGAAGGTTGGCCAGAAAGTCACCGTCGAAGTCGATGCCAATGGGAGAAGTTATAACGGCAAGGTCGATAGCGTCGCCGGAGCCAGCGGCGCGCGCTTCAGCCTGCTGCCTCCCGAAAACGCCACGGGAAACTACGTGAAAGTGGTGCAGCGCATTCCGGTAAAAATCATTCTCGATCCCGGCTCAAACAATGATCACCAGTTGCGGCCCGGTGAATCGGTGACACCAAAGGTCTGGATTCGGTAATGGGTGCGGCCAGTGCAACCGTTGGACAGGGTGAACTCATGCCGATGCGTGGCGTCCGGCGGTCAATCCGTGGATCATCGCGCTGGCGGTCACGCTGGCGACTTTCATGGAGGTGCTCGACACCTCCATCGCCAACGTCGCTCTGCCGCACATTGCCGGCGGCCTTTCGGCCGGGCAGGATGAAAGCACCTGGGTCCTTACTTCTTATCTTGTTTCGAACGCGATCGTGCTTCCGCTCAGCGGCTGGCTCTCGTCCATTGTCGGCCGCAAGAATTTTTACATGGGCTGCGTCGCCCTGTTCACCATCAGTTCGTTTCTTTGCGGGCTCGCGCCAAATCTGACCACGCTGATTATTTGCCGCGTTCTGCAAGGCGCGGGCGGCGGCGGATTGCAGCCCAGTGAGCAGGCCATTCTCGCCGACACTTTTCCTCCCGCCAAGCGCGGAATGGCGTTTGCCGTGTATGGCGTCGCAGTGGTTACAGCGCCAGCGATCGGGCCCACGCTCGGCGGATGGATCACCGACAATTTCACCTGGCGCTGGATTTTCTTTATCAATATTCCGGTCGGGATTATTTCGATTCTGCTGACTTCGAGATTGATTCAGGATCCGCCTTACTTCAAGCGCCGCAAACTGAGCGAGACGAGGATCGATTACATTGGTCTGGGCTTCGTCGCGCTCGGGTTGGGCGCGCTGCAGGTTGTGCTCGACAAAGGCCAGCGCGATGACTGGTTCGAATCGCACTTCATCTTGATTCTTACACTGATCGCCGTGGCTTCGTTGATCTTTGTGATCTTCTGGGAGTGGAAGCAGAAAGATCCGATCATCGATCTGCATTTGTTCCGCGACCGGACCTTCGGCATCTCGAATTTACTGATGTTCATGCTGGGCTTCGCGCTGCTGGGCAGCACTTTGCTTCTGCCGCTGTTCATGCAGACGATGCTTGGATATACCGCGCAGCAATCTGGCATGGCGCTGATGCCCGGTGGATTCGCCATCATGCTGCTGTTGCCGCTGGTCGGATTTCTGCTGTCGCGCTACACTCCGCGCTGGCTGCTGGTTTTCGGCCTGGTCATGCTTTCTTTTTCGCTGTTTCACATGACCAACTTCGATCTGCAAATCGATTTCAGAACTGCTGTGATTGCGCGCGTCTTTCAGGCTGTGGGAATGGCGTTTCTGTTCGTGCCCATCAATACTGCGGCGTACGCGTTCTTGCCGCGCGATAAGAACAATGCCGCTTCGGGGCTGATGAATCTGGCGCGCAACATGGGCGGAAGTGTCGGAATTTCCGTGGTAACCACGATGCTGGACCGGCGCAGCCAGGTGCACTTGACCGATTTGTCGTCGCACCTGAGCCAGTCGAATCCGGCTCTGCAGTCGATGATTCAGGGAGCATCGCGCGCCATGCAGACTCACGGCGCGAGCGCGGCGGGAGCAACTCGACAGGCCTATGCGCTCATCCAAGGCACGGTAGAACGCCAGGCCTCGATGCTGGCTTATCTCGACTGTTTCTGGTTTCTGGGAGTGGCTATTCTGGCGATGATTCCGACGGTTTTCCTGATGAAAAAATCGAAGCCCGGAGGAGGAATGGCGGTACACTAACGCTATGTTTCGCCTTATCACAATCGAGCGCGAGTACGGCAGCGGAGGCGCTGCCATTGCCGCGCAACTGGCCGAGCGTTTGGGCTGGAAGCTATGGGATCAGTTGCTCACCCAGGAAATCGCTCACCGCGCGCAGGTCGATCCTTCGGCCGTGAAACGCTGCGACGAGCGCATGGACAGCCGCTTTCACCGTCTCGCGAAAACTTTCTGGCGCGGCAGCTACGAACGCAGCGCTACTCTGGGCAGCCAGATGTTCGACACCGACCGCATGATGGCGATGATGCAGGAAACGATGAACAAGATTGGCAATGAAGGAGACGCAGTCATTGTCGGTCGAGGCGCTCCTTATTTTTTGCGCGAGAACCCTTGCGCTTTCCACGTTTTTCTTTATGCGCCGCGCTCGGAGAAGATCCGGCGCATCATCGCTACCGGTTGCAGCGAGCAGGATGCAATCGAGCAAGTCGAGACTATCGATCGCGAGCGCATTGCTTACGTGAAACATTACTTCAACGCCGATTGGCCTACGCGCTCGCTCTATCACGTCATGCTCAATACGGCGGTCGGCGACAAGGCAGTCGTGCAGACAATCCTCGACACGATGCGACTGGTTGAGGGACGTCCTCGAGCCACAAACTACGATGAGAACAAAGTGCCCGCTTCTCAAGTTTAGTCCTGGAATCTTCGCTCGAAAATAATTGGAACATGCTTAATTGGAACATGCTTAAGCGGTTCCGGGCGCTGGCTGCGCGGCTTGTGGCCGAACCGGTCTTTGCGGGGCGGGACAGCAGTTTTCTTGGCAAATATCCGGGCGCGAACCGAGCGAACCCAGAGCTCGGCGTTCGGCATTGCTGGTGCGTTCAAGGATGAGGTCGCGGATCATGGCGATGAATTTGGGATGAACACCTACCGTTTTCGCTCGAGCCATCGGCAAAGACAGAGATTCGCAAAGCTGGCGCGCCTCGATGTCCAGGTCATACAAAACTTCCATGTGATCGGAGATGAAACCGATGGGCGCGAGCACGACGGCGCTGGCCAGATTGCGCGCCTTCACCTCGCGCAGGTAATCCAAAACGTCGGGCTCGAGCCATGGCTGTCCGGGCGCACCGCTACGGCTTTGATACATGAGAGCGTCGTTAGCGACTTCTAATCTCGCGGAGACCAACTTCCTGACTTCTTCGAGTTGGCGGACGTAGTCCGACGTATTCGCCATGGAGAGTGGAATACTGTGAGCGGTGTAGACGACCTGAATGTTTTGGCGCGCGTTGGCCGGAATTTGAGCGAGGGCGTCGCGCAGTCGATCCTCGGTTGCCTCAATGAATCCGGGGTGGTTGAAGAACGCTCGCAGTTTGTCGACCTCGGGCACAGCGATCTCGGGCGCTCCGGAACCAATCTCATTTTGCGCGCGAGCGATGTCTTCGCGGTACTGCCGGCATCCGGAATAGGAACTGTATGCGGAGGTGACGAAGGCGAGCGCCCGCTGAACTCCGTCCTGCTTCATCTGCCGCAATGTGTCGGCCAGCATGGGATGCCAGTTGCGATTGCCCCAATAGACGGGCAGGTTCGGGCCGTGCTGCGCAAGTTCGTTCTTGAGAGCGGCAATCAGGTCGCGGGTTTGCTGGTTGATGGGACTCTTGCCATCGAAGTGGTAGTAGTGTTCGGCGACGGCGAGCAGGCGCTCGCGCGGGACGTTTCTTCCGCGCAAGACATTTTCCAGGAAGGGGATGACATCTTCCCGCGATTCGGGTCCGCCGAAAGAGACAATAAGGATGGCGTCGTAGTTCATGCGTGAAGGATGGGGATGGCCTGTGAATCTCTCGCGAAAATAAAGTGCGATGAGCGGCTTGGGAGAGGATGTTTAGGAGAGGTCTGTTTTGGGAAATTCGGAGATGCGAGGGTACCCCCCCTCCCCCCCCCACCTGCGAAAGGCTTGACTGGCGCGGGTTTTGCAAAAAGTGTCTGCAAAATCTTGAGGGCAAACGGGTTAGAGGTCAAAATCCGCAAAACAAAAGAGTTAGAGCGTTTTCTGAGATTTTGTCTCAGTCCGCTTCCGCCTTGACCATCATCTGCTCATTTCGCATGTAGGGTCAAGGTCAGATGTCACACGAGGCTGTGGATCGTTGCTGCAATTGAAAAAGCCAGGTGCCGCGCCACTCCACGCCTCCCGTCACGCTGCGCCACTGCCTCAAGCCCGACGGGACCGAGCTCGTGCGCGGTCTCAAGATGCTGGCGACGCAGAAGAAGGACTAATCGCGCAACGGAGATTCTTGTTGCACTTGCCTGATTCCGTGCACGAGAATCGACAGGTGGTATACGAAGAGTACCAACAAAAGGCGATGAGGCTGCTCAAGCGGCAGCTCGACGAACTGCAGACGGTTCGCGCCCTGAGCTACGAGAACCCCAGTTTCAAGGCTTGGCATGACACGACCAGGAGTGTCCTTGAGACGTTCTTGGGCCCAGATTCGCACTACACCATCAGGTTCAGGAACACTAGATTTTTTTCCATGGTCGTCGAGCCATTCGACGGTGATGAGGAGTTTTCAAGCTGTCTCAGCGAATAACGGCACGGCGTTTCGAGTGGGCTGCGAGACGTCAGACGCGTCACTCAGGGCCGCCATCAGGCACGTCGAGGACTTCGGAGTCTACGTAGAGGAAACTAAGCCGGCGCCTGTGGGACGAGGCGATGGCAGAAGCGGTGGCGTGACCCAGAACTTCAACGGACCTGTGACGTTCCACGCTCAAGCGATAGCCACAGACAACGCGATCCAAAAGATCGAGCACATGGGGAACACTACCGGCTCAAGCCTCAAGGAGATGCAGCCCTTCTCCAGCAGAGCGAGGACCTCACGCCGAGGCAGGTCAAAGAAGGCCTCGCGGCGATCGAGGGCTTGGCAGAGGAAGTCCGGAGACCCGCGCCCAGGCGGAACTGGAAGGCAGTTCTCGGGTACGGTGAGAAGGTCCTGGAGATCGCGGGCAAGGCTATTGACCTCGGAGAGAAGCTCGCGCCGTACACCCCCACCATCGCAATGATCGTGGCGAACGCGAGGCATCCGCTTTAGAACTACCTGCGCTCAGCTGTCGAGCATGTCCCAATCGTCGCCGAGGACCCAGCGGATGGCCGAGACCTTGCCGCTGAGGAAGCCCCAGTCCCAATCGCCCACTTCCCGAGTTCCTTGAATACGTCTCTATTGACCATCAATCCGTGCTTGTCTTGGCCGCGGCATGATTGCGGGCGAAGTGCTTGAGGCTTTCGTTTCGGCCAGCAAGACTTCCGGAATCATTGTTGCCATTTTCGGGGAAGCTGCCATTTCACCTTGCAGCCTGTCAAGGGTATGGTCGCCAGACTGCAGCTTCAGGGACAAGAGTCGGCCCGATATGGAGACGTCCAAGCGACAGAGCCTCGGCGTTCTCAAGTTTACAGTTCGAAGCCAAGAATGGCTCCATCGGGTCGGAGCAAACTGCAACGATGTCGCGGCCTTAGCGGAGAACTGTCCAGCCGGTCCCTTGCGCCATTCTATGTTACGAGCCAGGCGTGCAAGGTCGTCGCAGAACTCCTCGACTTAGTTCGACAGCTGCTCGAAGGTGATTCGCTCATGCTGCATTATCACACCTACGTAGATCTCTCGCTGAATCTCGGCGTGAGTCTCAGGCCGTTCCGATATGCGACAGTTCTGTGTCCGAGCTGTGTAAGACCAGACGGTGGACTTGCCACGTTCCGAAATTTGGACGATTCGAGCCCGCATCGCCGTGTCGGCACTTCGTCCTCAGCGCCGGCCTCTTGAAACTTCGATCCGCTGCCTGAAGACGTCACGCGAAGGATGGTCGCGAAGTAGGTCCAACGCGATGGATGCCTGCGGATCAGGACGAAGTCAAGGTTCTGAAAGCGCCACAGCAGTCGGGAGTTGAAGCATATCGAGTGGGATGGCTGGGGATGGGCTGGGCAGTGACACGACGGTCTATCTTGTATTCGATCCGACAGACTCATTATCGGCCGTTGCCAACAAGCAGAACCCCGGCAAGCTTAAAGGCATACCGTGCGAAGTCTTTGTCGTGCGTCCTCTAGAGTGACTGGTACACCGTCCAATTCTATACAGATGAATTTTGGGGTCGACACAACGAGCTGAATTGTACTGGGTCAAAAAACTAGGGATGTCATCCCCGAGATTCGAACTCCCGGCCTGTTGCTCCGGAGGCAACCGTTCTATGACGTGCCATTGAGCATCCAGGATGCCTCTTAGAGAGTAGGTCTTTAACCACACGTTCTCCCCCATTTGACGAGATAGGATACAAACATATTGACTGCTTCCTCCAGCGCGGTATCGAGACCACAACCGTGTAAGCGTGATTCTCCACCTTCTTAGAAAATCCGTTCGTCAGCCGAGTGAACGACCGCACTTTCGCTGGCATTCCCGCGGCATTCGAAGCTTCTTCTTGAACGCTTGCATGGCATCGCTTTTGTCAACATTCTTGATCTGGGCATCCTGCTAAACTTCGACTTCCGATCGGCGAATTCTCGGGTTTTTCACGCAAGGAGCTATTTGGATGGCACGAACGCTGCTTCTCATCCTCATTGTGTTTCTCCCGTGCATTCTGTTGGCGCAACAGACATCGTCGTCGGCTGGGGACGAACAACGAATTGTCGCGTTGGAAAATATTTGGAACCAGGCTCAGCTCAAGCACGATGCAGCCGCGATGGGCAGCATGCTTCATGCAGATTTCGTGTTTACCGATTATGACGGTACGGTCATGTCGAAGCCGCAGTTCCTGGCCTCCATCCGCGACAGTTCAAATACGCTGAGCCTGGAGGTGTCGGACGAGATGAAGCCGCATCGCTTCGGCGATACGGTGGTGATCACGGGGGCTACGCACGAAAGGGGCAAGCAGAAGGGGAAATCCTACGAACATTACGGGCGCTTTACCGACACCTGGATACGGCAGGGGAATGAATGGATTTGCGTAGCCAGCCAGTTGGGACTGCTGCAGAAATAAAACTGGTGCGCCCGGAGAGATTCGAACTCCCGGCCTGTTGCTCCGGAGGCAACCGCTCTATCCAGCTGAGCTACGGGCGCGTACGTGGATACAGTCTACATGGGGAAGGGAAGCGTCTTCAACGTCAGGTCGCGAATCGGCAGCTGTGCAGTTTAGCTTACGCGACGGGCCAGTCAAGCGGGAGATCCTTCGCTACGCCTGAAAAACGGCTGGGCTCAGGATGACGGAGTCGTTTAAAAGTCAAAAAGACGAGCCCCACCCCAAGCGCGCGGGGTGACGCGCGCGGTGCGTTGAATTGTGCGGGGAAGAGTACTGGCTAATAGCGGTCTCGACGTCCGCCGCCACCACCGCCGCCGCGGCCGCCACGATCTCCGCGATCGCGACCACCACCGCCTCCGCCACCACCGGCCCGTTCGGTCTTGGGCCGGGCTTCGTTGACATTGATTGTGCGTCCACCAACTGAGGAGCCGTTCAAGGCTGTGATCGCCTTTTCGCCGTCTTCGTTGCTGGACATCTCCACGAAACCGAAACCCCGAGAGCGCCCCGTGTCGCGGTCCGTCATGATGCTAACGCGGTCCACTTGCCCGAAAGGCTCAAACAGTGTCCGAAGTTCGTCTTCGTTTGTATTGAAGCTCAGATTCCCCACGAAAATATTCTTCACGCTTCTGCCTCTGCATTGAGCTGTCGGAAGTGCAAGCAGATCGGCGGACTTGGCAGGTCGGGAGGGCCTTTCCTGAAAATCGGGACCGCAGCTGGCAACAGTTCAAATGCGGCGAGCAGTATAGCAGGTTTTCTAAAAGCGGCTGATTAAAACAGTATGAAATGAATAGCTTGGCCGGATCGAGAGGCGCTCGCGTAGTGCGTCGGAAATAACATCTCTATATATCGTGCGCGATGGTGACGGAAAGCAAAGAATTTGACCGCGGAGTTCGCTGAGAACATCCGCGGAGATCGCGGAGAAGGGCTGTGCAACTTGAACTATACACGTCGATTTGCTTGACGCACTACACGTGTAGTGCGTCGGAAATAACATCTCTTATATGTCGTGCGCGTCCTATACGTCGTGCGGGATGGTGACGGAAAGCAAAGAATTTGACCGCGGAGTTCGCTGAGAACATCCGCAGAGATCGCGGAGAAGGGCTGTGCAACTTGAACTATACACGTCGATCCTGCTTTGACGCGCTACACTCGCACTCGTCGACCTTCAGCACTCGTCGACCTTCCAGTAGCCCTCGGAATGAAATCCCATTTGCAGCAGGCGGTTCTTGGGATCGTGGCGCTTGCCGCAGCCCGGACAGATGAGATAGCGGCTCCAGGCCGTGCCCTGATGATCGTAGTTTTCGGCAACGGCGAAGGTTGTTCCACAACTGCACGGGACGAGAAACATGCGCAGCGGCGGTTGTTTTTTCGCGCTCTTTTCCTTTACGAACTTTTCTTTCACGCTCTTGGTGGTCCCGCTTCGGGGCTTCACGACTCTTCGACGGTGGCGAATGAACTCTTTTTCCGGCGATTCGACTGCAGCATTTTCTTGCGCAGGCGCAGCGATTTGGGCGTGACTTCGACGAATTCATCGTCGGCGATGAATTCGATGGCCTGCTCCAGATTCAACGGGCGGAAGGGCACCAGGCGAATGGCTTCGTCGGCGGTCGACGCGCGCATGTTGGTCAGCTTCTTTTCGCGGACGATGTTCACGTCGAGATCGGTGTCTCGCGCGTTCTCGCCGACGATCATGCCTTCGTAGACTTCGATGCCGGGGCCGACGAAAAGCTCGCCGCGCTCCTGCAGGCCCCAGAGCGCATAGGCGGTGGCACTCCGCCGCGATCGGCGACCAGCGCGCCGGTGGGCCGGTGCGGAATCTCGCCCTGCCATTCGATGTAGCCGTCGAACAGCGAGTTCATGACGATGGTGCCGCGCGTGTCGGTCAGCATTTCGCTGCGCAGGCCGATCAGGCCGCGGCTGGGCACGCGGAACTCGAGGCGCACGCGGCCGGAGCCGTGATTGTGCATCTTGGCCACTTCGCCCTTGCGCGCGCCGAGCTTCTCGATGACCACGCCGACGAACTCTTCCGGCAGTCGACGGTCAGCTGTTCGACCGGCTCCATCAGCTTGCCGTCGATGCGCTTGGTGACGATCTCGGGCTTGCCGACCATGAGTTCGTAGCCTTCGCGGCGCATCATCTCGATCAGGATGGCGAGCTGCAGTTCGCCGCGGCCCATCACCTTGAACGAATCGGTGCTGCCGGTCTCTTCGACGCGCAGACGAAACGTTGGTCAGCAGTTCTTTTTCGAGGCGCTCGCGCAGATTGCGCGACGTGACGTACTGGCCTTCCCTGCCCGCGAACGGCGAGGTGTTGACGGTGAACAGCATCGCGATGGTGGGCTCGTCGATCGCGATGTGCGGCAGCGGCGCGGGATTCTCGGCGTCGGTGATGGTCTCGCCGATGGTGATGCCTTCCACGCCGGCGACCGCGACGATGTCGCCCAATTCGGTCTCGGTGATGTCGGCGCGCTTCAGGCCCGCGAAGGAGAACAGCTTGGTGATCTTGGTCTTGTGCAGCGTGCCGTCGAGCTTGGCGATGGCGACTTCCTCGCCGGTGCGCATCGTGCCGTTGAAGACGCGCGCGATCGCCAGGCGTCCGAGATAGTCGCTGTAATCGAGATTGGCGACCAGAATCTGCAGCGGACCGTCGGGATCGCCCTTGGGCGGCGGAATGGTCTTCACGATCGCGTCGAACAGCGGGCGCAGGTCTTCGCCGCCGCCTTTGATGTCGGTCGTCGCGGTGCCGGTCTTGGCATTGGTGTAGAGAACGGGGAAATCGAGCTGGTCTTCGTTGGCGTCGAGATCGATGAACAGATCGTAGATTTCGTTCAGCACTTCCTGCGGACGCGCGTCGGGGCGGTCGATCTTGTTGATGACGACGATCGGCGGCAGCTTGGCTTCGAGCGCTTTGCTCAGCACGTAGCGCGTCTGCGGCAGCGGGCCTTCGCTGGCATCGACCAGCAGCATGACGCCGTCGACCATCTTCAGCGCGCGCTCGACTTCGCCGCCGAAGTCGCTGTGGCCCGGCGTGTCGACGATGTTGATCTTTACGTCGTGATAGAAGATCGCGGTGTTCTTGGCGAGGATGGTGATGCCGCGCTCGCGCTCCAGTTCGTTCGAGTCCATGACGCGTTCGACGTGCTCCTCGTTGGCGCGGAAGGTGCCGCTCTGTTGCAGCATGGCGTCGACCAGCGTGGTCTTGCCGTGGTCGACGTGCGCGATGATGGCGATGTTGCGAATGCCTGAACTCAAAAAGGATCCTTCCAGATGATGGGCTACTACTACTTTACTATGCGGGGAGCGAAAGGACCATGAAAGACGGTAGTGGTGCGGTTTGGCTTACGCTTTGCGCCGGTTACGACGGAGATCCTTCGCTACGCTTGAAAAACGGCTTCGCTCAGGATGACAGAGTTGTTGGGAACGACGAGACGGATTCAGCTTTCAGTCGGTTGGATAAGTTCAGCGGCCATTTCGGCGCCGCTTTCGGCTCGCATGCGCAGGCGATACCAAACGACAATGGTGGCCAGCGAAAATAGAAAGATGATGGTGGAGACTGCGTTGATCTCTGGAGTGATGCCGCGGCGCAGGCGGCCCCAGATTTCGAGGGGGAGCGTGTTGTCGCGGCCGATCAGGAAGAAGCTGACGGCGATTTCGTCCATGGAGAGCGTGAAGATGAGCAGGGCTGCGCCGATGATGGGCAGTTTCAGGTTAGGCACCGTCACGCGCCAGAAGGTCTGCCAGTAGGTTGCTCCCAGGTCGAGCGAGGCTTCTTCCTGGGCGCGATCGAGTTTTTGCAGGCCGGCGAAAACTTCGGTGGTCGCTACTGAGATCAGGGCCGTGCCGTGGCCGAGCACGATCGTCAGCAGGCTGAGTTTCGTTCCCGTCATATTGAAAAGCATCAGCAGGGAAAGGCCGGTGATGATGCCGGGGAGGATCAGCGGGAGCAGAACTAGTCGGCGGAAGAGGGCTTTGCCGGGGAACTGGGCGCGGTCGAGGGCGAGCGCGGCGGGGATTCCGAAAGTTAGCGCGATCGCCATCGCGGCCAAGGCTACTTGCAGGCTGTTGAGGACGGAATCCCAGATGGGGCCGTCGGCGAACAGGATGCGGTACCAGTTGAGGGTGAGGTGGTGCGGGGGGAATCCGCCGACTCCCTGGCCGTTGAAGGAATAAATGATGAGGATCGCGATCGGCAGATAGAGAAACGCGAACACCGCGGCTGCATGCACGAGCAGCCAGCGCGAGCGCGAGACGTTTGCCGTAAGTTCGCCAGCGCCGCCGCTCACGAGAAGCTCCATTTCTTTTCCAAGCGCTCGGAGAAGAACAGCAAGCTCACGACGATTACGAGCATGGCCAGCGAAATGGCCGCGCCCAGCGGCCAGTTGTAGGCTGCGCCGAACAAGCTGACCACGATGTTCGAGATCATGATGCCGCTGGGGCCGCCCAGCAACAGCGGCGCGAGGAAATCGCCGAGGCTTAACACGAATGCAAATGTGGCTCCCGCAACTACGCCGGGAATCGACAGCGGGAAAATAACTTTCCAGAAGGTTTGCGCCGGCGTTGCGCCCAGATCATGCGAGGCCTCTACGAGGTTGCGGGGAATGTGCTCCAGCGCCGCATAGATCGGCAGGATTGTGAACGGCGTGTAGATGTGCGTGAGCGTTAAAACGACTGCGAAGGGACTGTAGAGCAGGAACTCTAGCGGATGCCGGGTCAGGTGGACATATTGCAGAAGCGTGTTGAGCACCCCATCCGAGCCGAGAATTGTTTTCCATGCATAGGCGCGCACCAGATAGCTCACCCACAGCGGAATGATGACGAGCTGGTAGAGGAGATCTTTTCGCTTGCCCGCATAGAACGAGAGGAAGTAGGCCAGCGGATATCCCAGCAACAAGAGAGAAAAGCGTCACGCGCGCCGCAATCCACATGGAGCGCAGCAGCGTCTGCCAGTAGACCGTCTTCTGAAGCAACTCTTTGTAGTTGTCGAGGTTCCACGAATGCACGATGGTCTGCGTTGGCGAAACCGACCAGAAGCTGTAGCAGAACATCAGCAAATATGGAACCAGCAGGAACGCGGAGACCCAGACCAGCGGCGGGAGGGTCACGACCGACTTGTAGGTTCGGGAGAACATCAGATTCTTTCGGCGGACTCGCGCACCGGGATCGCATCGCTGGGGGAGAATTCCAGTTCAACCTCGCTGCCTGGTTCCAGTCCGCCGGCAGTTCGCGCAACCAGGACGAGTTCGCCGGGGCACGCTACTCGAATTAATTCCGTCGCGCCGTGAAAGGCTTGATGCACAACCCGGCCGCGAACGCGAACTGCGTTATCGGCAACCGCATTTCCCGCCAGGCGAACCTGCTCCGGGCGCAGCGAAAACAACGCCGGGCCATCGGGAAGGGGAGCCTGCCACGACAGCGGACCGGACCGCACGACTCCGTTTCGTACTTCGGCTTGCAGCAAATTCGTGTGTCCGATGAACTGGGCGACATAGGCGGTGGCCGGGCGACTGTAGATTTCGCGCGGGCGTGGCCACCTGCTCGAGTTCGCCCGAGCGCAGCAGCGCGATGCGGTCGGACATGACCATGGCCTCTTCCTGATCGTGAGTGACGAATACAAACGCGATTCCGACTTCGCGTTGCAGCGATTTCAGTTCCACCTGCATCTGGCGGCGCAGATTCGCATCCAGAGCCGAAAGCGGCTCGTCGAGCAGCAGAAGACGCGGGCGGTTCACCAGCGCGCGAGCCAAGCGCGACTCGCTGCTGCTGGCCGCCGCTGATCTTCGAGGGCTTCGCTTTGGCGTATGCGGTCATCTTTACTTTGTCCAGCGCCTCGGCGACGCGCTGTTCGATCTCGGCCGCTGGGCGCTTGGCTACGCGCAGTCCGTAGGCGACGTTTTCTTCGACGGTGAGGTGCGGAAACAAAGCATAGGTTGAAACACCGTGTTCACGCGGCGCCGGTATGGAGGCTGGTGATCGAGCCTCTCCGCTCCCATCCACAATCTCGCCGGAAGTCGCGGTTTCGAAGCCCGCGATGATTCGCAGCAAGCGTGGTCTTGCCCGAGCCGCTTTCGCCGAGAATGGTTAGAAATTCTCCCTCCGCAATTTCCAGGGAAACATTTTGCAGCACCACGTTGCTGCCGAACGTCTTGGCCACACTTCGAATGCTGAGCAAGGCAGGCTTCGCGGCGGAGGAGGTAGTCGCCGCGGTTGCGAGCGCGGGAGTGATGGGAGATGCCATGCGTGGTTTCGCAGCTCAAGTGCTGGAATCGATGCTACTGTGCAGCCTTCACGTCGTTCCAAATCTCGTTATACTTCGCGCGCCGCGGCACGTTCTGCCAGAAATAAAGCCGCTTCTGATAATTGTCCACGTCGTCCAGATGCAGTGTCTTGTACTTCGTCGGGCGTCATGAACTGCGCTGCCTGCGGATTCGCCGGAACATAGTGTGTCTTGTCGGTGACCAGCTTCTGGGTTTTTGCTTCGATCATGTATTCCAGAAATTTGTGAGCCAGTTCTTTGTTCTCGCTGCCTGCGGTGATCATCAGGTGATCGATCCAGCCCGTGGTGTTTTCTTTGGGAATGGTTTCGCCGACAGGAAAATTTGCTTTCTTGCAGATCGGCAGTGTTCAGCGGCCAGCCCATGGCGATCACAACTTCGTGGCTCTCGAAACAGGTTCGTCAACTCTCCGCCGGTCGCCCACATCTTCCGAATGTTTGGTTTCAGCTCCAGGAGCTTCTTCTTGACCGCCTCCAGTTGCTGATCGCTCAGGTTGTAAAGTTGCGACGGATCGGGCTTGTCGTAACCGAGAACCTGCGCGGCCATGTAGACCGTCGACAGATCGTCCCACACAGAAACTTTGCCCTTGATATTTCGGGTCCCAGAACACGTTCCAGGAATCGGGCGGCTGCGCGAAGACGCGTCGTGTCGTAGATGATCGGATCGGGTCCCCACATGAACGGCACGCCGTAGGTCTGGCCATTCGTGCGCACCAGCGGCAGGGAAGTGAGTTGCGCAGAGAGTTGGCTGTAGCTTGGAATCTTCGAAAGGTCGAGTGGCGCTGCCAGGCCGGAGGTCGCGATCTGCGTTGCCACATCGCTCGAGGGCGAGATCACGTCGTAATTTCCGGCGCTGCCGCCGCGCAACTTCGCCATCAACTCATCGCTCGATCCCATGTAGGACGCCGAGATTTTGCAATGATTTTGTTCTTCGAAGGCTTTGATAAACGATGGGTCGGCGTAGCCTTCCCACACTAGAAGGTTGAGCGAGGGCGTTCGGTTGGAGCAGGACACGACGAATGCCAGGGCGGCTGGGAACAAAAGCGCGCGCGAGAGTCGCCACAGGATTCTTTTGTTTTGTTTCATCCTTCCTCGTTGCTCCTTTAAAACGTTGGCGGAGTGTTGATCCACAGAACCCAGGTTTCCTTGCGGCCGGGATTCTTCCAGCGATGCGGCGTGGCGCTTTCAAAATAAAAACTGTCACCCGGCTTAAGGAGGTACTCTTCGCCCTCGACGACAATCTCCAAATCGCCGCGCAACACGTAAATAAATTCTTCGCCTTCGTGAGTGTAAGGATCGCCGCTGCCGGCTTCAGGCGCGATGCGAAACAGGTGAGGTTCCATCACGGTGTTGCCCCAGGCGAGCAACTCCATGCGCACGCCCTCGCCTGCCTCAAGCACTTTGCGCTCCGTCGGACGCACGCGGTGACTGCTGGTCCCGTTGGCATCGAAGAAATCCAAGATGTTGGTTTTATAAAAGCGCGCGAGCTTGCGCAGCGTTCCCACCGAACCGCTCATCTGAGAGCGTTCGAGTGCGCTGAGAAATCCTACGGAGATGCCGACCGAGCGGGCCACTTGCGCGAGCGAAAGTCCGCGCCGGTTGCGCAATTGCCGTAAATGCCCGCCAATGGCGCCGGCATTTCCATCTGCGGCGGGACGCACCCTGCCTTCGCGCTTCAATAATTCCACGATGGCGGGAGCATTCAGCCCGCGTACCTTGCGGAGGAAGCGCGCGCGCTTCAGCAACTTCACATCTTCGGCGCTGTAAAGACGGTACTTGCTTTGCGTGCGCCGCGGCCGCGCCAGGCCCAAGCTTTCCCAGGAGCGGATGACCGAAGGGGAAACTCCCACCTTGCGCGCGACGTCTCCGATTTTCAAGTAAGGTTCAGACATGCTGACTTAGATAGTGAGCGCGGATTTAGCCAACGCTACATTAGAAATTTCAATGGGTGGAACGCGTTTTTTTATCCTTGACAGTTCCTGCCTGTCTTCTCTAACCTTGCGGGATTATAGCAAGGTTGTGTCTGGATACAAGTAGTCTGCTTTTCAACAAAAAACAATTCTCTCGAAAGATTTCCGGAGATTCCCATGCTCTCACCGCGACCCCGCTCGTCGAAGCGATCCCGCTACGCCCAAACCATGTGCGCGGCGATCGCCGCCTGTCTCTTGCTCGCAACGATGCTTCTGGCTCAAGGCACCGGGGGACGGATCCTCGGCCGGATTGCCGACTCCAGCGGAGCGGTTCTGTCCGGGGTAAAGGTGACGGCTACCAACGATGCCACCGGAGTCGCGCAAAATGCGGTCAGCAACGAAAGCGGCGATTACGTATTCCCGAATTTGGCGGTGGGAACGTACTCCCTCGGCTTCGATCTGAAGGGGTTCAAGAACATTGTCCGCCACAGCATCACGCTCGATGTGAACCAGGTGGTCACTTTGAACATTACGATGCCAGTGGGACAGGCCCAGGAGGTGGTCGACGTCACTTCCGAGGCGCCTCTCGTCGATACGACAAGCACTCAACTCGGGAGCGTGGTGAATAACCGATCGGTGAATGAACTTCCGCTGAACGCTCGTGACACTTACCAGTTCCTGCAGTTGCAGCCCGGCGTGCAGTCGCAGTTGGGATCCAGCGGTGGGACTTTCTATGGTAGCGACAATGCGGGAGCTGTTTCCGTCAACGGAGGCCGCAGCCGCGCCAATAACTTCAGTGTGAACGGAGGCGATGCCAACGACCAGTTCGTGAACCTTCCCACAATTCAGCCAACGCCCGATGCGATTGATGAATTCCGCGTAATCAGTAACACTTTCGACGCCGAGTATGGACGCAACTCGGGCGCCGTGGTAAACGTCGTCACCAAATCTGGAACGAATAAATTCCATGGCGACATTTACGAATACTTCCGCAACACGGTTCTCAACGGGCAGGGATACTTCAATACCGTGAAGCCGCAGGAGAATCAGAATCAGTTCGGCGGCACCTTCGGTGGGCCGATTCTGAAGGATCGCACTTTCTTTTTCGTTTCCTACGAAGGCCGCAGGGTGCGGCAGGGCATTTCCGGTGAGACGGTTGCAGTTCCTAGTCCGCTGGAGAGGACGGGTGTTTTCAACGTCGGCAGCGGCAATACGCTTGGTGGCGCGATCACCGACCAGTTTGCGGCGGATGCGTTGAATGGGAGGCCTGGGTGTACAGCGGCAATCAACGCCGCCGGAGGCGCCACTCCGGCCGCCGGCGTGCCTTGGGGAGGTGCGGCGGGAGTCGGAATTTTTCCTACCGACGTTAACGGAAATGCGACCATCCCCACAGCCTGCCAGGATCCGGTCGCGATCGATATGCTTCGATTTGTGCCAGCGGCAAATCGGCCCGACGGCGTCAACTATCAGGCGGTGCCTGCCAGCGCCGATACCCAGAACCAGTTCACGCTGCGCTTCGATCACCACATCAATGCGCGCCAAAATTTCAGTTTTTACTATTACTTCACCAACGACACAAATTTTCAGCCGTTCTATAACTTCCAGGCCTCGGGAGCAAATATTCCCGGCTTCGGCGCCAACGTGGGTTCTCGCTATCAGCAGTTCAATCCGAGCCACACCTGGACGATTTCCAATTCGCTCATCAACGAGGCGCGCTTCACCTATATGCGGGAAGGCCAGTTAACGTTCCAGCATCCCCAGAGCACCAACGCGGTACAGAACTCCTGTTCCTCTGCGGCTGCGCAGGCGGTTTGTTTCAACGGCACCTCGGACTCCAGTGCAGGGCCGAACTCGATTCAGGGCCAACTTGGGACTAATCCTCAATACGGCATAACCACAGGCTTGCCGGCCAGTCACACGGGAGTCCCCTTTATCAACGTGGGCGGCGGATTTGCGATTGGCAATGGTTGGGAAGGTGAGCTGCCGCAGGTCGGAAACTCATTCATGTGGACCGACAGCTTGACGTGGGTGAAATCGAATCACACGATGAAGTTCGGCGCAGACGTGCGCCGATCCCGCTTCGACCAGACTCTCTACTACAACGTCAGCGGCCAGCTTAGTTTCAACAGCACGACCGAAAATTCTGTCCTCTTCAACGACAATTATCCCGGCTACTTGCTGGGACTGGACGACAGCTATACGCAGGGCTCGGCGCAGCGAGAAAATGTGCGCAACACTGGAGTCTATCTGTTTGCGCAGGACAGCTGGAAAATCAAGCCATCGCTTACTTTGAATTACGGGCTGCGCTGGGAACTGGATACGCCCCTGGCTGATGCGCTCCATCACGTGCAGACTTTCCGGCCCGGGCAAAACTCGACCGTTTATCCTTGCGTTCTAACGCCCGCCGAGCAGACTGCGTTTGGAGCTGCCGACTGCGCCACCGCGGGCGTACAGCCCACGGGGCTTGTGGTTCCCGGAGATAAAGGCATTCCCGCGGGCCTCACGCAAACTTATTACAAGGCGTTCGCGCCGCGCATTGGAATTTCTTATGCCTTGAATTCAAGACTACGTTCCGCGGCGGATGGGGGATGTTCTACAACCCGATGGAGCAACTGGTGCTCGAGCAGTTCGGCGCCGAACCGCCCTTCGGCGGCAGCACGTATCTGCCGTCAACATTCCTGAATACTCCTTTTGTTTCACAGACGGGCACCGTCAGCCCCAATCCTTTCACCGGAATCCTAAGTCCGAAGCCAGGAACGCCGCAGGACTGGGCTTCTTTCCGTCCCATGTTGCTGTACGGGGATTTCCAGCCGCACATGCGGACGCAATATTCGGCCCAGTACAACCTCAATATTCAAAGGGAACTGGCTCGCGATATCGTGCTGCAACTGGGCTATGTTGGATCGCAGGGACATCGTTTGCTGGCTTCGCATGACATCAACGCCGCCAATCCGCAAACTTGCCTTGATATCATGGCGGTCGCGAACAATGACTCAACCAAGGTGTCATCCTATGGTTCGCCTGGAAGTTGCGGCCCATTTCTTGAAGACAATCAATTCAGCGTCATTCTGCCTGCTACCAACTCTCCCAATCTCCTGCCGAATGGCTTCCACCTGCCGACCGGAGGCACGGTCGCGGCGGCAGGCCAGACTCTGAATTTCGTTGGACTACGTCCGTACTCGTCGCCGAACTGCAACCCGACGACCGGCACTGGATGTCCGGCCGACGGTGTTCCAGTTTTCACCAATATTTTTGCGGAAGATACGATTGCGGCCTCGGCCTACAACTCTTTACAGGCCAGCCTCGAAAAACGGTTCTCGCACGGATTGCAAATGCAGGCGGCCTATACTTTCAGCAAGTCTCTCGACTGGGCCTCCAGCTTTGAGGAAACCGTCAACCCGTTCAACTACAAAGCCAGCCGCGCTCTGTCTCTTTTCAATTCGGCGCAACGGTTTGTTATCAATTACTACTGGGATCTTCCCGTGCCGAAGTACAGTGGATTCAAGGGAAAAGTTCTGGATGACTGGTCCATGTCGGGCATCATTCAGCTTCAGAGCGGCTTCCCGATTCGCATTCAGACTCAGGACGATAACGAATTAATCAGCAGCTTGTTCTTTTTGGGAGCAGGAGCGCCACAACTTACGGGCCCGCTGCATATCCTGAATCCAAAAAAGAACAACAGTTTCTACCTAGATCCGACCCAATTCTCCGATCCCACGCCGGGCACGTTCGCCACTACGCCGCGCTCGATCTGCTGCGGTCCGGGCGAAAACCAGTGGGACGTTACTTTTTCGAAACGAGTCTCGCTCACGGAGGCTAAGTACTTTCAGTTCCGCGCGGACATTTTCAATCTGTTTAACAAGACGCAGTTTGTAAATCCCGATGGAAACTTCAGCAATACGACCTTCGGCCAGATCCTGTCGGCGCGCGACCCGCGTGAAGTGCAGTTTGCTTTGAAGTTCTACTTCTAGTTTTACGTGTACGATTAAAGCAGGGCCCGGGCGGCTCCAACCGCCCGGCAATCTAATGGCCCGCTTCGCCTAGAAGCCGCGGGCTTGAGTTTTTACCGGAGACCTTGATGTATCCCGACCTGCAGAAAGAACTCGCCACTTTCGAGCGGCGAACGCCTAAATCCGCCGAAGCGCACAAGAAAAATCTCAAACGTATTCCGCTCGGCGTAGCCAGCAACTATCGCGCCTATGATCCCTGGCCGATTTTTGTGAAAGAAGCCAGTGGCAGCAAGTTTCGCGACCTCGATGGCAATGAATATATCGACCACAACCTGACTTTCGGCGCGCTGATGGCCGGGCACTGCCATCCCGCGGTCATGAAGGCTGTGGAGAAGCGGCTTACGACCGGCACGATGTTCGGCATGCCGCACGACATGGAGTGGGAACTTGCGGAAGAAATTTGCAACCGGTTTCCCGGTCGAGATGTGCCGCTTCGGCAATAGTGGCACAGAAGCGACCATGCATGCGATTCGGCTGGCGCGCGCCGCGACCGGCCGCGACAAGATTGTAAAGTTCGAAGGCGCTTATCACGGCCTGCACGACAGCGCTCTGGTCAGCGTGAAACCGCACGCGCCGGACTATGGCGACATCCACGCACCGACGTCTGTGACTGGCGGACTTGGCGTGCCGAAGTCGGCGATCGCGAACGTGGTGATTGCCACGTTTAACGATCTCGCTACGGTCGAACGTCGGTTCAAGGAAAATCCCGGCGCAATTGCCGCCATTATTCTCGAGCCGATTCTGATGAATGTTGGCCTGTGCATGCCGCAAGCGGGCTTCCTGAAAGGCCTGCGCGAAATCTGCGACAGGAACGGCGCGCTGCTGATTTTCGACGAAGTGAAAACTGGCGCCAAGCTCGGTTGGGGCGGGGCCAGCGAATATTTTGGAGTAACGCCTGACATGATCTGCCTGGCGAAGTCGATCGGCGGCGGCCTGCCGCTTGCCGCTTTCGGCGCGCATCCTGCGGTGATGGACCTGATCAGCCAGCATAAGGTCTTTCACGGCGGAACTTACAACACGAATCCGGTCTCGATGGCGGCAGGCTTGGCAACCTTCCGCGAAGTGCTCACCCGCGAGAACTATGCGAAAGTCGACAAGCTCGGCAAGAAGCTGGCCGACGGCTACCGCGCAACGATCGCCAAGGTTGGGCTGCAGGCCTACATCGCGCAGGCGGGAGCGAATGGCGCTCTCATGTTTTATCCCAAGGAAATTCGCAACTATCGCGACTGGGAGGCGATTGACGTCGACCTGTGGCGCCATTACTGGTTCGGCATGGTCAACCGCGGCGTGATGGCGCAGCCTTACTGGTGGGACGAGCAGTGGACAATTTCGGTGCAGCACACCGAGGCCGACATCGACAAACACCTGGCGGCGTTTAACGACATCGCGGCTTCGCTGGCGAAAGCGCAGCAGGAGCGCGCCGCCCCGGTCGCAGTCGCTCACTAATCGTATCTGGGGCGGACGCATTCGTCCGCCCTGCCTGCGGCACCGATCCATGTAGTGACAGCCGCCTCGGTTGTCAGCGAAGCGAGGCGCTCCAAAGAATTGTGTCCAGCAATGTTCAATCCGCCGCTCAGCCGCATCTGATCCGCGCACTCGGGCGCCGCGATCTGGTGCTGCTGTTCGTCGTTGCCGTTTTCAATCTCAATGTGGTTCCCTCCATCGCCGCCAATGGCGGTGTGACCGTCTGGCTGTGGATTATTTCTCTCGTTCTTTTTTTCTGGCCGCAGGGCATTGCCGTCATCGAACTCGCTCACCGTTATCCCGGAGAAGGCGGCGTCTACCTTTGGGCAAAGGAAGTATTCGGCGACTTTCACGGATTTCTTTCCGGCTGGTGCTACTGGACCAACAACATGCTCTATGTGCCGACGGTGATGCTTTATTTCGTCGGCGTGTCGGTCTACGTGCTGGGGCCGGGGCATCAGGGGCTTCCCGACAATAAGATTTTCGCAGCTTCGGTTTCGCTTGCCCTGCTTGCGCTGCTCACCCTCTTAAATATTCGTGGTCTGGGTGTGGGCAAGTGGGTCAACAACGTCGGTGCGGTTGGAACCTTCATTGCCGCCGCAGTTCTCGTCGGCCTGGGCGTCATGATTTGGTCACGATTTGGCACGGGCATTACTGCGTCTGACTTCAAAGTTCCCGCCAATCCGCGCTTCGTGCTTAATTCCTTCGGAGTGATTTGCTTCGGGCTGGTCGGCCTGGAACTCGCTTCTGTGATGGGCGATGAAATTAAAGATCCTCGCCGCACTCTGCCCGGCGCGGTCGCCTGGGGAGGATTATTGTCGGGCACTCTTTACATTGCTTCGACTCTGACATTGCTCATCGCCGTCGGCAAGAATGTGAACGTGCTGCAGGGCGTGGTGCAAGCGGTGACTGGAATGGCTGCGCGTGTGGGCGCGAACTGGATCAGCGTTCCCTTTGCGCTCATGCTCAGTCTCGCTATTGCCGGCATAGGCTCGGCGTGGATTGGCGGCTGTTCCCGCATCCCCTTCGTTGCTGGCCTCGATTCGTATATGCCTTCGTGGCTCGGCAAAGTACATCCGAAGTACGCCACGCCGTATGCCGCGCTGATTGTGCAGGGAATCGTTTCGGCCGTCTTGGTCGTGTTGAATTTTGCCGGGGCGGGAGTGCAGGAAACATTTCAGAAACTGCTTTCGTTGGCCGTGGTGCTGCAGCTCGTTCCCTTCGTCTATATGTTTGGCGCGCTGGTGAAGTTCGCGGTGAAGGAGTCGAAGCCGCAAGGCCAGTACGGCCGTGCCACGCTATTCCTCGCCGGGACGAGTGGATTTCTGACCACAATCCTCGGCATTGCGCTGGTATTTTTTCCGGCGCAGCAGATCACGTCGATATTCTGGTACGAGGTCTGGATGGTGGGTATGACTCTGCTTTTCATCGGCCTAGCGGCATTTTTCTTTTTCGTCTACGGTCGCCGCAAAGCCTTGCAACTTACTCCGGCCGCGATGAGTCGTGTAGAAGCGCCGGTTGCGACGACCGAATTGCGTCGTTGAAGTAGTTTCTTTGAGTGGGAACAGCGGCTCTCGGCTGCAACGCGAGATTAGCTCGCGGCCTGATCTTAAGAGTGCTGCGGAGTGGTAGAGAGATTCGGCCTCAGGCCGTGAGGGAGGTTTTTAACATGCCCGGCGGAGTCAAAACCGACGTAAAAACTTATCAGATGTTTATCAACGGCGAATGGGTCGCGAGCAAGTCCGCGAAGACTTTCCCGGTCTACGATCCCTCGACGGAAGAGGTGATCGCCCAGGTTCCGGAGGCTTCCGCCGACGATGTGAACCGCGCCGTCGCCGCGGCCAAGGCTGCGTTTGAAGATGGCCCGTGGTCTACGACGACCGCGCAGGAACGCGGCCGCGTTCTGTTTCGTCTTGCCGAAAAGGTTCGCGCCAATCTCCCGGCGCTTGCGGAACTCGAATGCCGCAACACGGGCAAGCCCATCGTCGAAGCCGAGTACGATCTCAACGACGTTGCTACCTGCTTCGAATATTACGGCGGGCTCGCGACGAAAGTTGTCGGCTACGTGAATCCTGTTCCCGACAACGCGATGAGCCTTACGCTAAAAGAGCCGGTCGGTGTCGCGGGACAGATCATTCCGTGGAACTATCCGCTGCTGATGGCTGCTTGGAAGCTGGCGCCGGCGCTGGCCGCCGGATGCACCTGCGTGCTCAAGCCGGCGGAGCAGACGCCGCTCACCGCGCTCGAACTGGCGAAACATTTTGCCGACTGCGGCTTGCCACCGGGCGTGGTCAACATCGTTACTGGATTCGGCGAGGCGTGCGGTGCTCCGCTGGTGCAGCATCCCGACGTCAACAAGATCGCGTTCACCGGCAGCGCGGCCGTCGGCAAGATCATCGTTAAGCAAGCCGCCGACACTGTGAAGCGCGTCACTCTTGAACTTGGCGGAAAGTCTCCCAATATTTTTTTCGCCGATGCCGACTTTGAAGCGGCCATCGACGGAGCGCTCTTCGGCGTGTTCATCAATCAGGGCGAAGTCTGTTCGGCCGGCAGCCGCATCCTGGTGCAGAAGTCGATCTATAAAAACTTTGTGGACGCGATGGTCGAGAAGGCAAAGAATATCAAGCTCGGGCCACCGCTCGAGCGGGAAACCAAGATGGGCCCGCTGGTCAGCAAAGAACAATACGACCGCGTGAATTCCTATCTGGAAATCGGCAAGAAGGAAGCCAAGCTGGCGTCGGGCGGCGGCCGGCCGGAGAAATTTGCCAAGGGCTACTACGTGCAGCCGACTATCTTTTACGACGTGAACAACAGCCACCGCATCGCGCGCGAGGAAATTTTTGGGCCTGTGGCGGCGGTGATTCCATTCGAGGACGAAAAGGACGCACTCAAAATCGCCAATGACTCTCCGTACGGCCTCGCCGCCGCAGTCTGGACCCGAGACATTTTCAAGGCCATGCGCTCCGTGAAAGCGCTGCGCGCGGGAATCGTATGGGTCAATCACATGCAGCCCACTTACGTCGAAGCGCCGTGGGGAGGCTACAAGCAATCCGGCTTCGGCCGCGAACTGGGGCCCTGGGGCATCGAAGAATATCTCGAGACCAAGCAAGTGCACATCAACCTGAACGAAGCGCCCATCGGCTGGTACTGAGTCGAGTACCAAGTCGTGAGTACCGAGCCGAAACCGGCGACAGAATTTTGTGAGAAGCAGATTGTAACGACCAGACGACGAACGACTAACGACGAGAATTACGATGTCCACTATTCAACTTCGCACTTCCATTCCCGGCCCGAAGTCTAAGGCCCTGGGCGAACGCCGCGCCAAAGCCGTGCCCCGCGGCCTTTCTCACGGCACACCCATTTATGTTGCGCGGGCGGAAGATGCCTGGCTCGAAGACGTCGACGGCAACCGCTATCTCGATTTCGCCGGAGGCATCGGCTGCCTGAACGTGGGTCATCGGCAGGAACTTGTCGTTGAAGCCGTGAAAGATCAACTCGATCGCTTTCTGCATACTTGCGTTCAGGTCACGCCTTACGAGAGTTATGTGCGCCTGGCCGAACGCATGAATGAAGTGACTCCGGGAAAGTTTGCGAAGAAGACGATCTTCGTCAACAGCGGCGCTGAGGCGGTGGAGAACGCGGTCAAGATTGCGCGTGCTTACACCAAGCGGCCGGGCATCATCGCCTTCGAAGACGCTTTTCATGGCCGTACGATGATGACGCTGGCGCTCACTAGCAAGACTCATCCCTACAAGGCGGGATTTGCGCCGTTTCCCGCTGAGGTTTATCGCGTCCCGTTCGCCTACTGCTATCGCTGCTCCTATAACTTGAAATATCCGTCATGCGATCTTTATTGTGCGCGCCATCTCGAGGACACCTTCAAGCGAGTGGTGGCGAATGAAGAAGTCGCGGCCGTGATTGCCGAGCCGGTGCTTGGGGAGGGCGGCTTCATCGCGCCTCCTCCGGATTATTTCCGCGTCCTGATCGATCTTTGCCACAAGCACGGGATACTCTTTATTGCCGACGAAGTGCAGTCGGGATTCGGACGCACTGGCGCGCTTTTCGCCAGCGAGCGATATGGCATTGAGCCCGATCTCATCGTCACTGCGAAATCGCTCGGAGGCGGATTGCCGCTCGCAGCCGTCACCGGGCGCGCTGAAATCATGGACGCTCCCGGCCCCGGAGGTCTCGGTGGAACATTTGCCGGGAATCCTCTTTCCTGTGCGGCTGCGCTGGCGGTGCTCGACTTGTTTGAGCGCGAGAATTTGCTGGAACGCGCCAATAAACTTGGCGACCGCTTCCAGACTCGAGCGCGCGAATGGCAGACTCGCTGGCCAATTATCGGCGATGTGCGCGGCCTGGGGGGCATGCAGGCTATTGAGCTTGTGCAGTCGCAAGAAACGAAAGCGCCGGCCACCGACGAGACGAAAAAAATCACGCAGTATTGTTACGAGCATGGACTGATCACTATCACTGCAGGCTCGTATTCCAACGTGATCCGAGTCCTGGTGCCGCTGGTCGCAACCGATGCGCAGATAGACGAAGGTCTCGCGGTGTTGGAGTCCGCCCTGGCCGCCGTGTGCGACAAGAAAGGCGCAGTCGCGCAACTGGTCTGAAGCTGAATTGAAGTTACGGAATTATCATCCTGGGCGAGGATTGGCTTTTCGCGCGTCAAGCGCGAAGGCCAACCGAAGTCGAAGGACCTCTGTAAGCGGTATCATTTAAATGTAGGGCGAGGGCTCGCGCCCTCTGCGATTCCGAGCTCGTACATTCTTCGCGACAGCGAAAGGTATTTTCATCATGACGGTAGCAGCTCCTCCCATCGCGAAACTCACGAACTATATCAACGGTCAATGGACTGACTCTCGTGCTTCCGAATGGCGCGACGTCATCAATCCCGCCACGGGCGAAACCCTGGCGCAGGTTCCACTGGCGGACGCTGCTGAGGTGAACATCGCCATCGAAGCCGCAGCTGCAGCCTTCCCGGAATGGCGGCGCACTCCGCCCGAAGACCGCATTCAGCCGCTGTTCAAGCTCAAAACGTTGCTCGAAGAGCACATCGGCGACATCGCGCGAATCATCACCGCGGAAAACGGAAAAACGTTTGCGGAAGCGAAGGCCGAGATGCGCCGCGCCATCGAGAACGTGGAAGTGGCCTGCGGAATTCCCATGATGATGCAGGGCTACAACCTGGAGGACGTGGCGCGCGGCATCGACGAGATGATGATTCGCCAGCCGATCGGCGTCACGGCTGCCATTGTCCCTTTCAATTTTCCCGGCATGATCGCGTTCTGGTATTTGCCTTACGCAATCGCGACCGGAAACACATTTATTCTGAAACCGAGCGAGCGCGTTCCGCTCACGATGCGTTACGTGTACGAACTCATGGAAAAAACGGGGCTGCCGAAGGGCGTTGTCAATCTGGTGAATGGCGGCAAGGCGGTGGTCGATGCGCTGATTGACCATCCCAAGGTACGCGCCATCAGTTTTGTGGGGTCGACCCCGGTGGCGCGCTACATTTACGCGCGCTCGGGCGAGCAAGGCAAGCGCTGCCAGTGCCAGGGCGGCGCGAAGAACCACGTTATCGTTCTTCCCGACGCCGACATGCCGATGACGACGCAGATCATCAGCGACAGCGCTTTCGGCTGTGCCGGGCAACGCTGCCTGGCTGTTTCGGTCGCGGTCACCGTCGGCGAGGCCCAGAAAACTTTTCGTGACTCGATCGCCGACGCCGCTTCGAAACTTCGGGTTGGCAACGGCCTGGAAGATGGCGTGCAGATGGGGCCAGTAATTACGCCGCAGAGCAAGGAGCGCGTCGAGTCGCTGATCGGCCTTGGCGAGAAACAGGGCGCGAAGGTTTTGCTTGACGGTCGCAATTCGAAAATTCCGAAATACGAATCCGGCAATTTCGTGAAGCCCACGATTCTTGACGACGTTTCCGCGAGCAGCGACCTGGCCGACACCGAAATTTTCGGGCCGGTCCTAAGCCTGGTTCACGCCGACAACCTCGACGATGCTTTGGCTTTTCTGGAGCGCAGCGCCTACGGCAACCAGGCGTCACTGTTTACGTCGAGCGGATCGGCGGCGCGCCGCTTCCGTTACGAGGCGCCTGCCGGCAACATCGGCATCAACATTGGGGTAGCCGCGCCCATGGCTTATTTCCCGTTCAGCGGATGGAAGAACAGTTTCTTTGGCGATCTGCACGGGCAAGGGCGGGATGCAATTGAGTTCTATACCGATAAAAAAGTTGTGGTCGAACGCTGGGCTAAAGAACACAGCCGGAAATTCTAGAATTTCGTGATTGAGCGATTGAGTCATTTTGCGATTGAACTCTCATAGTGCCGATGTTCAATGACCGATCACTTAATCGCTTAATCGCACAATGACTCTATCTGAGGGAATCATGACTACTACATTTGCAACTCCCGCAATGACCGGGAAAGAAATCGTCGAGCTCACCCGGAAGCACACTCTGTTTGAGTGGTCGGCGCAATCGAAGGTCGATCCCATCCCCGTCGCCAAGGCCAAGGGAATTTATTTCTGGACGCCCGAGGGCAAGCGGTTCATCGACTTCAACAGCCAGTTGATGTCGGTGAACATCGGCCACGGCGACGAGCGCGTGATTCGCGCTATCAGCGAGCAAGCTGCGACACTGGCTTACGCGAATCCGTTTATGGCGACCGAGCCCCGCGCGCGCCTTGGGGCCAAGCTGGCTGAGATCACGCCCGGCGATATCGACACCTTCTTTTTCACCAACGGCGGCGCCGAAGCCAACGAGAATGCCATCAAGCTTGCCCGCTTCTTTACCGGGCGGCACAAGATTATGGCGCGTTACCGTTCGTATCACGGCGCGACCGCAGGCAGCATCAGCCTGACTGGCGATCCTCGGCGCTGGCCAGCCGAGCCGGGAATTCCGGGTGTGGTGCGAGTGCTCGATCCTTATCACGGCATCGAGCGCGGATGGGAGTCCGCGGAAACTTCGCTGGCTATGATCGAGGAGACTATTCAGCTCGAAGGCTCCCACACGATTGCCGCTTTTATTCTCGAAACAGTAGTCGGCACCAACGGCATTCTCGTTCCGCCTGACGGATATCTCGAGGGCGTGCGCAAGCTCTGCGACAAGTACGGGATTCTGATGATTGCCGACGAAGTGATGGCAGGCTTTGGCCGAACCGGCGAATGGTTTGCTGTCGATCACTGGAAAGTTGTTCCCGACCTGATCTGCATGGCAAAAGGGCTCACCTCAAGCTATCTTCCGCTGGGAGCGGTGGGAATGCGGCATCACATTGCGCAGCATTTCCAGGACAAAGTGTTTTATGGCGGGCTGACTTACAACTCCCATCCCATGGGATGCGCCGCGGCCCTGGCCACGATTCGCGTTTACGAGGAAGATCATCTCATCGAGAACACGAGGAAGATGGGCGCGATCATGAAAGAGCTCGGCCGCGAATTGCAGGCAAAACATCCCTCGGTCGGCGCGGTGCGGTCGATTGGACTGTTCGGCATCTTCGAGTTGGTGCGTAGCCGGAAGACTATGCAGCCGATGGCCCCGTTCAACGGAACTTCCGACGAAATGGCCGCGCTGGGACGATTCTTCCGCGAGCAGGGACTGTATACGCTGGTGCGCTGGAACTCGTTCTATACGAATCCGCCGCTTTGCATCAACGAACCGCAGTTGCGGGAAGCGTTTGCGATTATCGACAAGGGTCTGGAGATCACTGACCGCGCTGTGCAGGACTAGGCTGACTTTTTTTCGGACTTGAAGTCAAATTCCCCACCCTCTCGCAAAAAGCGCGAGAAGGGTGGGGCACCCGGTACAGGCTGTTGTAAAATCGGATCAGAGATTTTATGAGGCGATTTCTTTCTGCTTTTCTGTTGAGTGGGTTGTGGGTTTGCGCATCTGTGACTGTGTTTGCTCAGCCGCAGACCAACCCTATGGCGCCGTCGCGCGATTCCCAGAAAGCGAACAAGAAACAGCAGAAAGCGCAGAAGAAGTATGCCAAGGCGCAACGCAAGGCAGAGAAAAAAATGCTGAAGACGGAGCGAAAAAACACTAGATATCCGTCGCAGCAGCCGTTTTAATTCCGCATATCGATTCCGCGGACAGCCGAGGCGGCTGTCCCTACAAGTTTTTTCACTCCGTCGCTGACGCGGCCCTGAAGGGCCCTCTTCCGCGGTTGTCTCCTACTTCAGCGAGACTAACTTTTCCACCAACTCTGAATAATCTTTCTTTTCGATGCCGTGGACCTGTTTGTTGTACTCGTCCACCTTCGACGAGTAGTTCATCGAGCAGAACTTGGGACCACACATGGAGCAGAAGGCTGCTTCCTTGTAGTAATCGTCGGGCAATGTTTCGTCGTGCATGGAGCGTGCGGTTTCGGGGTCGAGTGAGAGCGCGAACTGTTTTTCCCAGTCGAATTTGTAGCGCGCGTAGCTGAGGGCGTCGTCGCGGTCGCGTGCGCCGGGACGTCCGCGAGCGATGTCGGCGGCGTGCGCGGAAATCTTGTAGGCGATGATGCCGTCTTTCACATCCTTTTCGTTCGGCAAGCCAAGATGCTCTTTTGGAGTGACGTAGCAGAGCATAGCTGCGCCGTACCATCCGATCATCGCCGCACCGATCGCGGAAGTGATGTGGTCGTAGCCGGGAGCAATATCGGTGACGAGCGGGCCCCAGCGTGTAGAACGGCGCCTCGTAGCAAAGTTCAACTTCTTTTTCGACCTGCTCCTTGATCTTGTCCATGGAAACGTGGCCGGGGCCTTCGATCATGACCTGCACGTCGTGCTCCCAGGCTTTCTTGGTGAGTTCACCTAGAGTTTTCAGTTCGGAGAACTGGGCCTCGTCGCTGGCGTCTGCGACGCAGCCGGGGCGCAGGCCGTCGCCCAGCGAGAAGCTGACATCGTACTTCTTGAAAATCTTGACGATGTCGTCGAAGCGCTCGTAGAGAAAATTCTGTTTGTGGTTATAGGCCATCCATTGAGCCAGAATAGCGCCGCCGCGGCTGACAATGCCGGTGATGCGCTTGGAAATCAGCGGCAGGTACTGGATCAGCACGCCGGCATGGATCGTCATGTAATCGACGCCCTGGGCGGCTTGCTCTTCGATCACTTCGAGCATTACTTCGGCGTTCAGGTCTTCGACGCGTTTCACGCGCGCGATGGCTTCGTAGATCGGCACGGTGCCGATAGGGACGGGCGAGTGGCGAAGGATGGCTTCGCGAATCTCGTGAATGTTGCCGCCGGTGGAAAGGTCCATCACCGTGTCGGCGCCGTAGTGGACAGCGGTGTGCAGCTTCTTTAGTTCCTCTTGAATTTCGGAAGTCACAGCCGAATTGCCGATGTTGGCGTTGATCTTGCATAGCGAGGCCACGCCGATCGCCATGGGCTCAAGCTCCGGATGATTGATGTTCGCGGGAATGATCATGCGTCCGCGGGCGACTTCGTCGCGCACCAGCTCTGGCGTCAGTTTCTCTTTGTGCGCGATGAAGGACATTTCTTCCGTGATCACGCCCTGACGCGCGTAGTGCATCTGCGAGAAATTGCCGCTGGTGTTTTCTTTCTTGCGGCGGGCGAGCCACTCGGCTCGCGGTTGAGGGACGGTGTAACCATTGCTGCCATTGCCATTCGTGGAAGTCATAGGGGAACCCCAGATTCAAAAAGTCAGTGAGTCCTGATTATAACCGCGTCTTGGCCAGCCTGAGCATGCAGGGCGCTGCCCGATCAAATCCTTTTCGCCCAACACCGCGCGGCAGAACATGAATCGCTGGCGGGGGCGGTTGCTCTTCGAGATTGGTCCGGCATAGAATCTCACGCGTTGTCCCAAGGAGAATTTCATATGCGCAAGTTCGGAATCGTGCTGGGCTTTTTGCTGATCGTGACCTCTTTCAGTTTTTCGCAGTCGAACTCTTCCAACAGGCCCAGCCCGGGATTCAGCATCGACAACATCGATAAGACGATCGATCCCTGCGTCGATTTTTACCAGTACGCCTGCGGCAACTGGATCAAAGATTCCGAGATTCCCGCCGACCAATCGCAGTGGGGAAGCTTTACCGAATTGCACGACCGCAACCTGGAAATTGAGCGCGGCATTCTGGAGAAAGCCGCGGCCGGCGGGACCAGCCGGAACGCAATCGACCAGAAGATTGGAGACCTCTACGGTTCCTGCATGGATGAGAAAGCTGTGGACACTGAAGGGATTGCACCCCTGAAGCCGGAACTGGAGCGGGTCGCCGCGGTGAAAGATAAAGAAGCGCTGATGACAGAAATCGCGCACGTGCATCTGGTCGGCCCGAATCCGCTGTTTAATTTTTATTCGTCTTCCGACATGCACAACGCCGATCAGGTGATTGCCTACATCGATCAGGGCGGGCTGACTCTGCCCGACCGCGATTATTACCTGAAGGAAGACAATGCCAAGATGAAAGAAATGCGGCAGCACCTGGTGGACTATGCCACGCAGTTATTTACGCTGGCGGGCGAGACGCCGCAGCAGGCGGGCGAGTCGGCGCAAACCGTCTTGCGTATTGAGACCGCATTGGCGCAGGGATCCATGGACCGCACGGAGCGCCGCAAGCCAGAGAATCGCGACCACAAGATGAGCCGCGATCAGGCGGTTGCGCTGGGACCCAATTTCTATCTCAATCGCTATTTCACCGCTGTGGGCGCGCCCGCCTTTACGCAGGTCAATGTAACCAATCCGGAGTTCTTCAAGAAAGTGAATGGCACGATCGAGTCCGAGTCGCTGGATTCGTTGAAGACCTATGTCAGCTGGCATGTGCTGAACGCCGCTGCGCCGTGGCTTTCGCAGCCGTTCGTCGAGGCGAACTTTAAGTATCAGCAGGCGCTTACCGGACAAAAGGAAATTCAGGCGCGATGGAAGCGCTGCGTGAATCTCACGGACCGGGAATTGGGCGAGGCGCTGGGGCAGCGATATGTGGAGGCGACGTTTGGTCCCGAGGAAAAGGCGCGCATGTTGAAAATGGTGGACGCGCTGGAAAAATCTTTGGATGAAGACATCCACGACTTGTCCTGGATGAGCGCCGATACGAAGAAAGCAGGCCAAGGTCAAGCTGGAGGCGATTCGCAATAAAATTGGTTATCCATCGGTATGGCGAGACTACAGTTCGGTCGTGATCAAGCCGGGCGACCTGCTGGGCAACGTGCGGCGGGCCAACGAATTCGAATCGAAGCGGGAGATCGCGAAGATCGATAAGCCACTCGACCGCAAGGAGTGGGGCATGACTCCGCCCACGGTGAATGCCTATTACAGTCCGTCGTATAACGAGATTGTTTTTCCGGCGGGCATTCTGCAGCCTCCGTTCTTTGATCCTAAGATGGATGATGGGGTGAACTTCGGCGGGATCGGGCTGGTGATTGGGCACGAACTCACTCACGGTTTCGACGACCAGGGCCGCAAGTTCGATCCGCAGGGAAATTTCCACGACTGGTGGACGAAGCAGGACGGCGAGGAATTTGAGAAGCGCGTGAGCTGCGTGGCTGACGAGTATTCGAACTTTGTCGCCGTGGATGACATCAAACTCAATGGCCGGCTCACGCTCGGCGAAAACACGGCGGACAATGGCGGAGCGCGGATTGCTCTAGCCGCGCTCGAACACATGATCGCCGACGACAAAACCGGAAAAGAAGGGCAGAAGATCGACGGCTACACGCCCGAGCAGCGCTTCTTCCTGGGATTCGGGCGAGTGTGGTGCGAGAAGCGACGTCCGGAAGTGGCGCGCGTGCGAGTGCTGACCGATCCGCATTCGCCGGGGAAGTATCGCGTGGACGGCGTGGTGGAGAACATGCCGGAGTTCCAGAAGGCTTGGGGCTGCAAGGCCGGGCAGCCGATGGTGGCGGAGAACGCTTGCCACGTGTGGTGAGGCGAAGTCAGAAATCTGAAGGCAGAAGTAAAAGATCAAAATCCCCACCCTGTCTCTCCAAAGATCGGAGAGACAGAGGTGGGCGCCCCGGTCTAGTCTTGCGCGGGCAGGACGACTTTGGCTTTGACCGACGCACAAGCGTCAATCACCTGCGCGACTTGTGCGAACGGCACCGCGCCTGTCGGCTTTATTTCGACAGTTCTGGCGCTTCGATTTTGCAGAGATTGATTGAGCGCGGTTTGCAGATTGGCCTGCGCGACTTCTCGATTGTCAATCTTCACCAAGGGCTTCCCGGAATTGTTTAATTCCACAACCACAGCATCTGAGGGCGCCGAGGTAAGAAGCACTTCCAGGCCTTGGGGCGCCACCATTTTTCCTAACGCCGGTGTTTCGTTCTGGCTTGTCAGGAGGACCGCCGATTCGAAATACGGCCTTGCGGCCGATCTGCATTACCTTTTCGACACTGCTGAACGGTGCGCGGGCGTCCGCCTTGATGTAGAGCTTCGCATCGCGTTTGCGAGGATGAATCTTCATATCGTTCGTCAGGCCATCGGCATCGACTGGATCGGCGCCGAAGTATAGTTTGCCGTCTGCTCCGATCGTGACGATCCAGGCATCGTCATTGTCGGCCGCGGGCATTGGCGTTGCATTGCTGGTCGCAGCCATTTGCACGCTGACGCCTTTCTGCAATGCCGGAGACTGCGCGCATGCAGGCGGCAGGTTCGTTGCCAAGATTGCTGCGACTAGACACACTTCCAGTAAGCGTTTCATACGTTGTGCTCCTTTCGAACTATTCAGTTGGATTGTTTTACGGTTTGGCTCCGCCGAGTGACGCGGTTGCGAGAGTGCCGCCGAGGCCCATGGTTTCTACGGCCGACGATGGCACGATCACCATCGAGCCCTTCTCTTTGATGGCTTCATACAGCATGTTCATGGCGCGCAGGTGCAGGGCCACGGGATTCTCGGTGTAGGACGTTGCGGCCTGCACAAAACTGTCGGCGATTTCTTTTTCTGCCTGGCCCAGAATGATTCGCGCCTGGCGCTCGCGCTCGGCCTGCGCCTGCCGCGACATCGCATCTTCCAGGCCTTGCGGAATTTTCACGTCGCGAATTTCGACCGACTGCACGGTGATGCCCCATGGATTCGTCTTCTCGTCGAGAATGCGCTGCAATTCGCGGCCCAGGGTTTCACGCTCGGTGATCATCTGCGCCAGTTCGTGGCGACCGATCGATTCGCGCAGCGCGGTTTGCGCGCTGAGCGTGATCGCCTCGATGAAGTTCTCCACTTCGAGAATGGATTTCTCCGCGTTCCATACCATCCAGAACACAATGGCGTCGACATTCACCGGCACCGTGTCTCGCGTGAGCGTCGATTCGGCCGAGACGCTGGCCACGCGCACGCGCTGGTCCACGTACGGGCTGAGCGTCTCAATCACCGGAATAATGTGGCACAGCCCGGGACCGCGCAGTCCGACGTAGCGGCCGAGGCGCAGGACCGCCACCTTCTCCCACTGGCGCACGACTTTGATCGCGAACAGAAAGTAGACGCCGACCAGCGCTCCCAAGATCGCCGGAGCCTGGTTATGAACCGCTTCGGAGACTGCCAGACCAATGACGATGCTGATGACGAACAGCAAGAGTGCAATGCCACTGACTTCGTTCATTCGGATTTTCGCCATGACGTCTATCTCCTTTGTGTGTGACGGGCCTGCGCAGAATCAGGCAGCAAATTGCGCAGTCGTTCGATCAGATCTTCCAGCGTGAATCCGGCGGCGCCTGCTCGAGCCGCGAATTCTCCGGCCATCTGGCCAAGCTGACGGTCCCGTTCCGGTGAATTTCTTTCCAGTTTTTTCTTCGCGATAAACGTTCCCGTGCCTTGATGGGTTTCGAGCAGCCCGCCGAGTTCCAGTTCGCGGTAGGCGCGCATTACGGTATTGGGATTGATGGCGAGATCGACGGCGAGCTGGCGCACGGTTGGCAGCTGGTCGCCGGCGGTCAGTGTGCCGGACGCAATCCCGCTTCGCACCTGATCGATCAACTGGCGGTAAACAGGAACCCCGCTGTGCAGGTCGATGGTGAACCGGGCGGGGGCGGGAGTGCTGTTCCTTCCCATGTGTGTCAGTGTACTACACAGCTAGTACATTAGGTCAAGAGGTATTTTCCCGTATTTTTTGTGCTAGACTGTCCGCAAAAGCCGGAGCTCGTTGCGAACCGGCTCTCCCCCCTGTAAACGACCCTGGGTTACAAAACAATCAGAAACCGGAAAGGAAAAGACATGAAAAACACAAGGCTGTTCTTGCTTTGCGTCTGCTGCGTTGCGGTCGTGTCGGCGGCTTGGGGCCAATCGGCGAACGGACCAGCCAAGCCACCCATACTGGGATACCTGGATCCCGCCACGGGTGCCTTTCGGCCTGTCCCTCAGGCAAGCGAGGATGTTGGAGAACTCACTCTCACAACCTTTGGAGGGACGATAACCGTAACCCTCACCATCACACTCAAGTCCACTTCAATTGCCGGTATTAATTGCTCGGCAAGCGTTTCTGCCGTTGATAATATCACCGCCGGCGCTCGTAGCTATGAGGAGAGCGCCACGGTAGGCGCAACGGGAAGCGGAACTACACGCACCTGCAAGATAACGATACCCTATTCGTGGGCACTCGCCACCCAAGCCAGCGACACGATGACCACCAATTACTTCGTCAGCGGAAGTGCCACAACCACAGTTTTGACGCGCATCAGTGGACTCACTCCACTCGATTCAAGAAAAGTCCCAGCCAACGGAGCAACCACGAACCTCACGGCAGCCGTCACTCTGTAAACATTGGCGGGCCTGAAAGATGGCCCGCTTTTCTTCGCACGTTTTACCTTTAATCAAACTTCCTGTCGACTGCGAGCGGCCCCGATTTTCGATGACGATGAAATGACGCACGAATGACGAAGCGCTGACAATCCCTCCTCGCGTCTCGACTATTGTCGATTCATCTCGAACGCGCCGATCGAGTAAACATACGCTGCGAACTGAATTAGTTTCCGGCCGCGAGGAATCGCGGCCAAGCCGAGGCAGTGCTGCGTGCGGTCACTGGCTAAAAAGATAAGGAGAACGACATGGAGAAGATTTTCATTCTTGCTTTGGCACTAACTGTAAGCTTGGGCACGACGGCGATGCTGGCCAATGGCGGCTACACCCCGAGCCATTCTCAACCCACGATCACCAACTTGGCGGCCGACGGTGCCTTTCGCGACGGCCTTTTCATCGGAAGACTCTCTGCCAAGAAAGGCCTGCCGCTGAGCCCTCCCATCGGGCGCTGGTCCAGCGAGCGCGATCGCACTTCGTTTGTCGACGGATACCGACGCGGGTACACCGCTGTTCTGGCTAGCGCTAAGTAGTTCGAACTCTTGCAGTGAGGTGACGTAATGAATCGCAAGCTTTTGTTTTTCACTGTTGTTCTGACTGTAGCAGCATGGATTTCCGCTCCCCGCGCGCTGAGAGCGGGCGGCCCTTCCCCCGACATGGCAGGCGCGACGGTTCGTGGGAGTGTGCGGTTTGAGGGCAAGGCTCCCCAGGCTAAGGCCATCAGCATGGCGGCTGATCCGAGTTGTGCCCAACAACATCCTGCTCCCGTCATGGCGCAGGAGGTGCTGGCCGACGCGAAGGGCGACCTGCAGAATGTGATTGTGTTCGTATCGGATGGACTCGGCGATCGAACCTTCGATCCGCCCAGCCAGCCGGTCGTCGTCGAGCAGAAAGGATGCATGTACCTGCCACATGTGCTGGCGGTGCGGGCCAATCAGCCGTTGCAACTGGTGAATGACGATCCTACTTCGCACAACATTCATCCCGTGCCCGCAAATAATCGGGAGTGGAATAAAGCGGAGCCGCCGGGATCGAAGATCGAAGAAGCGTTTGCCCGCGAGGAGATCGCGATTCCGGTGAAGTGCAACGTACATCCCTGGATGCGCGGCTACATCGCGGTCTTCAAGCATCCCTACTTCGCGGTAACTGGCAAGGATGGTGCTTTTGATCTCAGCAACCTGCCGCCGGGGACTTATACCATCAAGGCGTGGCACGAGAAGTTGGGAACGTCAACGCAGAGCGTGACCATCGGCGCGAACGAGACCAAAGAGATCAGCTTCGTCTTCAAGAGCATGTAAAGCAACGCTACTTTGCGATCTTGAAGCCCTTGCGGCGTTGTTCGCTGTAGCGGTGCAGCGCGTCGAGGATGATGGGGTAGGCTTCGCCTGCGGGGCGTATCTCATCTACTTCGACGGCCTTGCCTTCGAGTTGCTTATAGTCCTGAAAAAATCGGCGCAGCATGAGCAGGCGATGCGGTGGCATCTCGGCCGCGTCACGATATGAATTGAACTCCGGATCTTCCGTGGCGACGGCAATGATTTTGTGATCCTGCTTTCCGGCGTCAATCATCGTCATCAGTCCAATAGCGCGGCCATGGATGATGGTCAGCGGGACAACCGGCTCCTGGCAGAGAACCAGCACGTCGAGCGGATCGTCGTCTTCCGCAAGCGTCTGCGGAATAAATCCGTAGTTCGCGGGATAGTAGACGGCCGAATATAGGATCCGGTCCAGGCGGATTAATCCGCTCGATTTGTCGAGTTCGTACTTCACGCTGGAGCCAAAGGGAATTTCGACAACGCAGTCGAATTCATGGGGAAGCTTGTCGCCGGGAGTTACGTCGTGCCAGGGATGGATCATAGGATTTTCTTTCCAGAGTTTTTATTTTAGCGGACGGGGACGAGATTCGGTGCGGGGCACGGAACGTTGGACCGTAAAACTGACACGGGAATCGGGTTGCCGCGAATCTTGCTTCTCAGGTTACGACCGCGTACAGTTTTAAGAGTGGGGTTTTTCCACGTGGGTGAATCATGGCTAAGACCTATCTCAAGTTCGGAGGCGCGACGGCGGTAATTTTGCTGCTGATCGGCTACCTCGCCTACACGGGCGTTCAGGACAGCAAGAGCTACTACGTCACCATCAAAGAACTGCACAAGATGGGCGACGGCGCTTACGCGAAGCGCTTGCGCGTTGCCGGGAATGTGCAACCGGGCTCGATCAAGCGCACCGGCACGCACGTGCAGTTCGTGCTGATGGAAGAAGATCAGACCCTTCGCGTGGACTATACCGGGACCGAAGCCCCGCCCGACACATTCAAGGATGATTCCCAGGCCCTGGCGGATGGGCGATTCGATCGGGATGGCGTATTCCATGCCAAGCAATTGCAGGCAAAATGCGCGTCGAAGTACGCACCGCAGCCGGGTACTCCGGGCGCCAAGCCGGCAGTGGAGCCAACGAAGAGTTTGACGCAGGTGCAACCGCCGGCGGGCGGTATGTCCAATTAATCCTTCTGGTCGCACCTTCGGGTCACGAGTGAAGACTCGCGACTGCGCTCCGTGCATAGATTCCTGCCCTCCAGTAAACTCTTGCCTGCGGTGAGTTAAGGGCTTGGCGACGCCAGTGAGCGACCCCTCAATTTCCATCATTACCGTTCGCAACGTCATCAAGCAGTTTGGACGTTTTGCCGCCCTGCGCGGCGTGACCGCCGAATTTGATGCGGGTCGCTTTCATGCGATTCTCGGCGAGAACGGAGCGGGGAAGACCACGCTGTTGCGGGCGCTGGCCGGGTTGGCGCAGCCGACGCGGGGAGAGATTTCGATTTTTGGAAAGACTCCGCGTGACGCCTGCCGCGACATGGGATACATGGCTCATCCTTCGCTGCTGTATGACGAGATGAGCGGGATGGAGAACCTGCGCTACTTCGCGCGGCTCTATGGCATTGAGCGGCGATGGCCGCTGCGAAGAGGTGATCCGTGCGGTGGGCCTTGATCCAGATCTGACGCGCGCGGTAGGGCAGTATTCGCAGGGCATGCGGCAGCGCATGTCGCTGGCGCGGGCGATTCTGCACGATCCGAAGTTACTTCTGCTGGATGAGCCGTTTTCGAATGTGGACGTGCAATCGGCGCGAGCGATGGTCGGGCTGCTAAAGGGTATGCGCGATGCAGGGAAGACAGTTTTTGTGATCACGCACCAGGCGTCGCTGCTCGAAGGCGTGGCCGACGAATTTGTCTGGATGCATGCCGGCCAGATTGTCGATCGCACTCCCAGCCTGGCTCGTACGGCGGGTTCTGCCGGAGACGTCCAATGAATTCGCTCTGGTCGGTGACCCTGGCGACGCTGGTGAAGGACATCCGTCTGGAGTGGCGCTCGAAAGACGCGCTCAACTCCATGCTGTTTTTTTCCTTGCTGGTGGTCGTGATTTTCATGTTCTCGTTCGATCCCGCTGGCGGAAGAGTCACGGCATATTGTCGGAGGATTGGTGTGGGTCGGCTTTTTGTTTGCCTCGGTGACTGCGCTCAACCAGACTTGGGCGCGCGAGTTGCGCAATCAGGTGCTCGATGCTTACCGCGTCTCGCCGGCCCCGGCTAATGCATTATTTCTGGCGAAGGCGTTGGGAAATTTTATTTTTGTCGGGGTGCTGGAGGCGCTGATGACTCCGCTGTTCGTGATTTTCTATAACGTGCGAGTTCTAGGCCCGGCGTGGCAATTGTTGCCGATCGCGATTCTGGGAACCTGGGCTTTGGTGGTGAATGGCACTTTTTTTGCGGCCATGTCGCTGCGCACGCGCAGTCGCGAAATCATGCTGCCGCTCTTGCTGTTTCCGATTTCCATTCCTGCCGTGGTTAGCATGGTGGCGGGCACGACTTCGATTCTGACCGGAGAAGAGTCCGCGCATTTCTACATCGTGTTGCTTCTCACCTACGATGTGGTGTTTACTACAGCTTGTCTGGCCTTGTTCGGAATGATTTTGCACGCGGAATGAAACGTCTTTTCCCCATCCTGTCGGTGCTCACGGCAATTCTGCTGGCCTACGCTCTCTATGAGGCGCTGGTAGTTGCACCCACCGATGCGCAGCAGGGCGATGTCTACCGGATCATTTATTACCACGTGCCCTCGGCGTGGACGGCGTTTCTTTTATTCTTCATCAATTTCATCGCGTCGATTCAATATCTCGCCAGTGGGAAACCTTCCACGAAAAGCGCGGTGAAATGGATTGTGATCGCGATTGGCGTGGTTGGAGTGATCGCCTGTTTTCTTCCGCAGGTGCAGCGCCTGCTGCCGGCGGGGATGCGTCCGAGCGCGGTGGCGACGACCGTGCTGCTGATTCCAGTATTTTATTTTCTGATCGGGTGGCTTTTTCCTGGAGACCGACTCGACATGCTCGCGCTCACCACTGCCGAAGTGGGCGTAGTTTTTTGCACTATCGTGCTGGTCACCGGGCCGATCTGGGCGCGGCCGGTCTGGGGCATCTGGTGGGCGCCGGGGGATATTCGGCTGACTTCCACGCTGGTGTTGTGGTTGATTTATGTGAGTTATCTGGTGCTGCGGCGCTTCTCCAACAGCGCGCAGACGCAGATGCTGGCCGCGGCGCTGGCGGTGTTTGGCGCGCTCGATGTGCCCCTGGTTTATTTTTCGATCTGGTTCTTCCGCACGCAGCATCCGCAGCCCGTGATCGGCGGAGGCGGATCGATGGATCCGCGCATGCTGCAGGTGCTGCTGCTCAGCTGGATGGCGTTTCTTTGTTTCGCATTTCTCGTATGCTGGTCGCGCTTCCGGTTGGAACTGCTGCATCGCGAAATTGAAGAAGCGCACGCTATGGAATCTTTGGCCGGGCCCGGCGTAGCGGCCAAAGCGAGTCTTCCTCTCAGCCGGAGTTCGTCATGAATGCGATCAAATTTCTTGCCGCCGCCTACATCGCCACCTGGGTCATCCACGGCGTTTATCTTGGCACCCTGGTTCGCCGATTCAGCCGTCTGCGGCAGCAGTTGAAGGAAGTGAAAGCTTCCAGCTTCCGGCGCTCGGCCTCCGGGTTTCCGCCTCAGGAGTGAATGCACAGAGGGGATGTTCTTTCGCCCCTCTGGGGCTTGCATCAATTTCTTCATTCCCACCCACGGCTTGCGCCGTGGGCTGCATTCTTCCGCCGCCTTGCGGCTAATCAAACGCTATGAAGTGCCGCCAAGACTCAACTCCCGCTACTCAAAAGTCAGGGCCCGTGAGGGCCAACTAAAAACGAGAGCTGGGAACTAAAAACTGAGAACTGGGGACTGAGAACTGAGAACTGAGAACTGAGAACTGGAAGCCCTTTAGTTCGTCGCCTTCCATTCTTTCTGCAGCGCCGCAAGAAAATCTGGGGCGCCATTGGAGCGAAGGAATTCGTAATCCTCAATCATGGCAGCAGTACCGACGCGGGCGGAGGGCGAAGGATTTTCGACCCGAATCACGCGCGCTGTAAAACGGACGCGCACCGCATCGGTCAGCGTAATGTGTGGAGGGAAGGTCAGAGTGACATCGAGTTTGCTGCCCGCGGAAAGTGCGTGGTCGAGATAAAAGAAAACTCCACGCGCGCTCACGTTCTGGGTTTCGGTATGAACTTCGCTGGCGCCCTCGACGCGGACGATCGCAGGCAGGCGCATGTCGAAGCGCCGCATCATCCGCCGTTCCTGTGAATTCGGTTCCATGCTAAAGCGCCCCCGACAGGAGCGCGGAATGCAAAGAAATGCGAGGACAGCAGACGGCACAAACTTCCAAATACTTGTTGGCTTCGAACCTGCGCCCTCACTGTATCGAAACATTCGCAGTTTGCAACAGCAAAATGCCGTTTTGAACGAAATCGGTAAATCTGTCCGGAATTCCGAACAGAATCCGCCCGCTGAACCATGGGAGGACGCAACTTGCGCGCAGGGTTTGGGGTATTTGAAGCAATCGCTCTGCCAACGCCTCAATGCGCAATGCAACTGTTTCGGGCCGAAATCTGAGGTCGCCAAATCCTCTGCGCGAAATTAGCGACGGCTGGTGCAAGCGATTCGCAAGAAGGGGATCATCTTTTCCACTTTCACCTCAGATCGAGAGCTGCATGCAACTTCTTTCAGCCACTTTTGTGCCAGGTTGCGGCATCTTTCGGCATACTCGAACGCATCAGAGCACTCGTGGACGGGCGTACAACGATTCATTCATCCCTCTGGGCTTTCTCATGTCAGATTTCCTCCCCTTCACGAGACGCTCAGGTGGGGTCAGTCTCTCTGAAATGATGAGACTGAGTTCCTTGAACAGGAATTGCACCAGGATCAGGGCTGTGGCTGGCTTGACTTGTCTATCCGTCAGATGTTTAAGTAGTTATTTAATTTTTTCAGCCAGTTCCAGTGACAAGCAAGCCGCGGCCAGGTTCGCCGGCACGAGGCTCGGTTGACTTGTGTGCCGTCCCTAATCTCTCCACTGATCTGAGCGATAAGGACCTGAGCAAATATCGAAATAGTGATTTGAACGCATCGGAGGAACGAGTGAACGTTGATCGCCGTGGGTTGAGAGCATCCGTAGGATGAGTTTCGTATTTTGGCTGCCGGGCTGGCGCTGCTGGTGGCAGGATGCGTAGTTTTTGGCTTGGGGACGCGCTCGCATCGAATTGCGGCGAACGTCGCCGCCCAACGCCTGGCGATTCAACCGGCTGCGCTCTCGCCGTCAGTCTCTGAGGATCAGGCCTCCGTGCCTGGCCTTTTGCAGACCGCGCAGTCTTCTCCCATAGGCGTCAATCCTCAGGCACAGCAACGCGCGCGCTCTCTTCTCGCCGGCCTGCCTCTGATTTTCGAGCCGAACCAAGGACAGGGAAATCTCGATGCCTCCGATCCGCGTGCGAAGTTCGTGAGCCGTGGCCCCGGATACAGCCTGTTTCTGGGCTCGGAAGGCGCGATTCTCAGCTTGGCGTCCAATCAGCCGTCCAAGCCCTCGCGGCGCGCCTCCGCCCAGCAGCCTGCATCTCCCGATCGGGTAGAGTTCCTGCAGATGAAGCTGGCGGGAGCGAATCCGAACCTGAGTTTGACGGGCGCGGATCGTTTACCCGGCAAGAGCAATTATTTCCTCGGCAACGACGCGGCCAAGTGGCGGCAGGGCGTGCCGCAATTCGCGCGCGTGCGCTACGAAAATGTCTATCCCGGAATCAATCTGCTGTTCTACGGAAATCAGGGACGGCTGGAATATGACTTCCAGGTCGAACCCGGTTCCGACCCGCGGCAGGCAGAACTTGAGTTCAACGGCGCAAAACGGTTGCAGGTGAAAGACGGCGCGCTGATCATCCAAGGGCGGAGCGGCAGCATGCGGCTCGAGGCCCCGCGCGTCTATCAGGAAATCGCCGGCAAGCAGCAACCGGTGGACGGCAGCTTCGTTCTTCGCGGCGGCAAGCGCGCGGGATTCGCAATCGGATCCTACGACCACTCCCGCGAGCTGGTGATTGATCCGATCCTAACTTTCTCGACCTATTTCGGAGGCAGTGGAGACGAGCACTCCAGCTACATTGCGATCGATGGAAGCTTCAACATCTACCTGACGGGCTCGACCCAGTCTCCCAATCTTCCTACGATTTCCGACCATCTTGCAGCCGACGCTCAAGGGCACGCAGAACGTTTACGTTGCCAAGATTACGCCGCCGCTCGGTTCCATTCCCGCGACTCTCGACTACATCACCTATCTCGGAGGCGACGGCACCGACAGTCCGGTGGGAATCAACGTCGACGGAAGCGGCAATGCATATCTTGCGGGCACAACTTCCTCCACAAATTTCCCAACTTCGTCGCTCGCCTATCAGAACGGGTCCCGAGACCGGAAGTACGGGCACGTCGCACGCCTTCGTGACTGAGTTAAAGTACGACGCCACATCGTTGATCTACTCGTCCTACCTTTCCGGCAACGGCACCGACGTGGCCAGCGGCATGACGATCGACACCTCTGGCGCCATTTATGTCACCGGGACGACCAGGTCGACCGATGTGGCAAGCTTCAGCGATCAGTTCCCGGCGACCACGCTTCCCCAGGCATTGCCCTATCAAATCTCGCCCCGTGCCGCGATTCAGTTCTTTGTAACCAAGGTCGATACGACTGCCGGAGGCCCCAGCAGCATCGCGTACTCCACTTATTTCGGAGGAGCGAACTTCGACACGGCAACCCCGATTGCCGTGGGCGGCAGTATCGCGGTCGATAATCCCGGGCGCAACATTTACTTCACAGGCACCACCAACTTCCTCTACAGCGGATGCGCGGGATGCAGTAACACCGACTTTCCCATCCTCAATGCCTACCAACCCTGTCTGGATCAAGTGCCTCCGACCGTTATCGTCACTGCTCCACAGTGCACCTATCCGACAGGGGCATCAGCACCGACGGAATCGGATGCCTTTGTGGCAAAGCTCAATCCCAATCCCAACGTGGGCCAAGGAGGCCAACTGATCTGGTCTACTTACGTAGGCGGAACGGGGACTGACTCGGGAACGGGCATCGGCGCTCGATCCCGGTGCGGCCAACGTATATATCACCGGTACTACAAATTCCACCGATATCGGGACGAGCGTTACGACTCTGAGCACTTCCTCGGCGTATCAACGCTGTCTCGATACTCCGGTGAACCCTCAACCGTCGACTACACCATGTCCAACGCCCTCAACAACTCCGTTTCCGACCGATGCGTTCGTGGCGCGTTTGACGAATCCAACACCAAGCAACACAACCACCATTGCGAATAATGTCGCACTCAATTATTTTTCTTTCCTCGGTGGAACCGCCAACGAGGCGGGACAGGCGATTACGGTGGACTCCGCCAGCGGCGCACTAATCACGGGTTGGACTCAGTCTCCCGATCTTCTCGTGCTGAACAATTCCATTCAGAGCACCCTGGACTGTCCGAGCGGCGCCGCCACGCCCTGTCAGGACGCATTTGTGGCGCGCTTGAACACGGCAACCGTGGTTGGGCAGACGACGGGCTCCTGGGTTACCTACCTCGGCGGGACCGGCACCGACCAGGGCACCTCGATCACGCTGGACGTGAACCAGAACGCCTACTTCGCCGGCGACACCAACTCGACTGACTTCCCGGTTTCAAAGCCGCTGCAGGCGGCGAATGGCGGCGGCTACGACGCCTTCGTTACTCAACTGGGAACCGCCGTGACTCTGTCGGTCGATGGCGCGCTGACTCTGGGCACGAACCAGTCCTACATCAGCGCTGGGAACCCGGCCACGTTTACCTACACCGTAACCAACAGCGGCCCCGACTTGGCCAACAACATCACGGTTTTGAATAATCTCAACCCATCTATCACGGGCGTGCCGCTGACGTTTGTATCCGCGAGTACCAGCGCCGGAACTTGCGGCGGCGGCTCGACGAATGCAGCAGTGAGCTGTAGCTTGCCTTCGCTGCAGGCCGGTTCCACGGCCACAGTCACCATCGTGGTCACCCCCACCGCGAGCAGCAACGGCCAGCCTGGTGCATTCAATGGCGGCTCGGTGCAGGTCACCGGACCGGGCAATATTGTGCTCGCGCAAACTTCCGTGCCGGCCCAGATGTCCGACTTCAGCTTGCAGATCACGCCCAGCAGCAACAGCGTCGCCGTGGCTGGGGACACGGCGCAATATCAAGTACAACTCACACCTCATCCCGTTTACGGCACGAATGTTTCTTTGGCGTGTTCGGGATTGCCCGCGAATTCCACGTGCAACTTCACCAGCAATCCTGTCTCGCTGCAGGGTCCCGGTGCCTCTACGCTCAACATCACCACCACCATTCGGCCAATCGTTACGGGGACGGCAATTTTTCTGACGCGGCGCTTCTACGCGATCTGGTTATTGCTGCCAGGATTGACATTGTTGGGAGTGGGATTCGGAGGCAATCGTCATCGCCGCATCGCAGGGATTCTATCGCTGTGTATTCTCTTTGCCCTGATCCTGCTGTTGCCGGCATGCAGCAGTCGGCCGGTGCAAGCGCCGGTCAGCGGAACGCCTCCGGGAAACTACACGGTCACCGTGACCGCAACCTCAGGCAGCGATACCAAGAGCCAGACCGTAGTCCTGACGGTCCCCTAACCGCAAAATGCAACAGCAGACGTTGCTCGCAGCGTCTCTGCTAACCACGAAGAAATAAGCAGCGGATAAATCAGCTAAGCAAAAAAGACGCAGCGATCTGTCCCTACGGGGGAAGTGGGTTGAACTTACGCCCCGGCAGACAGCTTGTGATGTCCCTTGGCCTCGGCAATCCCATATTGCCGGATCTTATAGAGCAGAGCCTTGTAGCTGATCTGCAGAATCCCGGCAGCCTGCTTGCGATTCCAGTTAGTTTGCTCCAGAGCCTTGGTGATGGCCTCCGCCTCGGCTTCATCTTTGGCGGTGCGCGCCAGCGACTTCAGTCCGCCTCTCGATTCGCCTGCTCGTGCCGAATGGTCGGCAGAAATGCCGCCGTTGCCGTCATTTTTCGGCAGCAGTTCCGCCACTGCCAGTTTCTCGTCCCCGAGAATCAGGTAGCGTTTGAGGAAATTATTCAATTCGCGCAGATTGCCCGGCCACGAATGATTCTGGCAGGCCTGCAACAGCGCTGGCGAAAGCGGAAGCGGCGCCCGCGCGTAGCGCTCAGCCATCCTGGACATCGAGTGCTTGAGCAGGATGGGAATCTCTTCTTTGCGTTCGCGCAGCGGCGGAATCTGCATGGTGAACGCGTTCAAGCGATAGTAAAGATCCTCGCGCAGGCGTTTGTTGGCAAGTGCTTCCGGAATGTTGATGTTCGTCGCCGCAAGAATGCGCACGTCGACCTTGATCACCGAACGGCTGCCCAGCCGTGAGAACTGCTGATCCTGCAGCACGTGCAGCAGCTTCGCCTGCAACAGCGGCGGCATTTCGCCAATCTCATCCAGCAGAATCGTTCCCCGGTTACACAGTTCGAACTTGCCCGGCTTCGAGTGGTTCGCCCCAGTGAAAGCGCCCTGCTCGTAGCCGAACAATTCGCTCTCCAGCAGGTCGCCGGGCACCGCGGCGCAGTTGACCTTGAGGAATGTGCGATGCGCGCGTTTGGAAAGCTTGTGGATCAGGCGGCCCAGTACTTCCTTGCCGGTTCCGCTCTCGCCCAGCAGCAGCACCGGAATGTCGACATTCGCGACGAGTGCGGCCTGGGAACGGATCTTGCGCATGGCAGGGCTGGCCGCGATGAAAAAAACGTCGTCCGAGAGTTCTTCCACTTCGCCGCTGTAAGTCTGTTTCCCCTGGCCCAGGCTGAGATCGATGACCGCATCCAGTTCAGCTTTTTGAAACGGCTTCGTGAGATAGTCTTGCGCGCCCAACTTCATCGCGTGTACTACTTTGCGCGTGTCGGCGACGCACGACAACATCACGACCTTCACCCCGGGTTGAAGCTGGCGCAGTTGCTCCAGAGTTTGCAGGCCGTCTATGCCGGGCATGAGCACGTCGAGCAGTACCAGATCAGGCTGCAGACCCTGCTCTACGCGCTGCAGTGCTTCCTCGCCCGTCGTCGCGGTTTCGACTTTGTAGTCGTCCACTTCCAGCAGAGTTTTGATGTAACGCAGCATGCCGGGTTCATCGTCCACCAGCAGGATTTTGGCGGTTTGCTTCATCGGTTATTTTTCCCCTTGCTGGCGGCCGTTGCGGGCGGTTTGAAAGGGATGAGGAAAGAAAACTTGCAGCCGGCGCCGGCATCACTTTCCACCCAGATCTTGCCGCCCATCCCTTGCACCAGACGGCGCGCAATGGCAAGACCGAGCCCCATGCCCTCCTGATTTTCATTTCCCGGAAGGCGGAAAAAATCGTCAAACACTTCCAGATGAAACTCTGCGGGAATTCCAGGGCCGGTATCGGAAACGCTGACCTTCACGGAGTTCGGCTGACTCACGTTTTGGCGTCGGCGCTCCGCGGTGGAAGGTTGCGCAGCCGCGCGCCGTTCCCACATGTGCGGCTCGGCATGCAGCCATACCGTTCCGCCTGTGGGCGTGAACTTGAAGGAATTTTCCAACAGGTTCGAGATCACACGTTCCAGTTTAGGCGAATCGAAAGGAAAATCTGGCAGCTTATCGTTCGCCAGAAAATAGAGCGCCAGCCCTTTTTGCTGAAATCGATTGGACCACAGGCGCGAAACTTCCGACAAACATTCGTTGATATTGCCGGTCTCGAACTGCATGCGCAGCCCGCCGGTTTCGAGTGCGCTGTAGGTGAGAAAATCTTGAATGAACTGTCGCAGGCGCGTCCCGCTGGCTTGCATGTCCTGAAGCACTTCGCGCTGGCGATCGTTTAGCGGCCCCAGTTTCTCGCTGTGCAGTACTTCCACGTAGCCATTCAGGATCGACAGAGGAGTCTTGAGATCGTGGGCGGCGGAAGCCAGCGCGTTGGTGGTGCGCTGAAAGCGCTCCCGAAGTTCTTTATATTCTTGCAGCAGATTTTCCGGGCTAGGCAGATCACCCGCCGAACGAACGGCAGCGACTGGCATTTCCAAAGTTTCTCCTGAGTCAGTTTCACACGTGCTCTTTTGCACAGAAGCCATGGGAACGAACCACAGGACTCACACAGGGAGAGGAACCGCAGTAACAAAATCGTATGTCAGGGGCATTTTGTTGTCAACGGAAAATGCAACGGAATTACCCAAGTGTAGCAAAAGGTTGCACTTTGGGGAGTTTGAAGAGGGAACGAAGCGATTCTCGACAGCGGTCTTTGAAAATAACTGAAATTCAAGGCGATCTCCCGCTTCTTTACGGGTTTCACGGTCTGAGTTGCCGACCGTACAGACCGCTATGCCAGTTTGATGGGGAGTTTACCCGACATTTGGCCCATGAGGTGCTCCGTACACAGAAAATAGCAGGACTTTGGAGAACTTCTGGATGAATGGAATGCGAGCGGGAGCCGAGCGGCGCAAATGGACTCGATTGCCGCTGGCGATTCCTGTTTTTGTGCGCAGTCGCGACGAAAAAGGCAAGGAGTTCCTGGAATTTGCCACCGCGCTAAACGTTAGCGCCGGCGGCATGTTGGTGGCGATTCGCCGCGTTTTGCCGCCCATTGCCCAGATTCAACTCGAAATTCCCAGCGCCCCGGTTGCCGCTTTTGTTCTGCCTAAAGCTGCGCGCGCGCTCCGGGCCAAGGCTCTTCGCACCACCCCGGCGGAAGGCTACTATTTGCTGGGTTTGAAGTTCGCGAGACCGCTTCTTCTGTCTGAAAATCACAATGGGCGAAGGCGGAAAGTCGCTTCTGCCGTGTGAAAATGTTTGCGCATCGTCGTTCGCCGCGTGTTACGCTTGCTTCCATACTCCGATTACCACGGCTTCATGGTCCCATTCTTTCGTAAGTTGCTGACCTCCAATTACATAGAGTAGGTTTTAGAATGGGGAAGAGTGAGGACGCCCTTTTGGTTCTCCGGATGCAGGTAACAGGTTCTCCCCGGTTTGTAGAGAACAGCTATGACAACTAGTGGCCTGAATACGCTGGTTCAGCCTTTGGGAGAAATGCCGCCGGAAGCAATTATTTTTGGGCGCACCGATGGTATGCAAGCCGTGCGCGACCGTTTGACCAAACTGGCCAGCGCCAACGTTCCGGTGCTCATTCAAGGTGAAAGCGGGACCGGGAAAGATATTATTGCGCGCATGATCCATGCTGCGTCGCCATGGCGAACGGGGCCCTGGGTGAAAGTGAATTGCCCGGCGATCCCCGGCACGCTCCTGGAAAGCGAACTGTTCGGCTACGAAAAGGGCGCCTTCACCGGTGCCTATGGCATGAAGCCCGGCCGCGTCGAGATGGCGCACCGCGGAACGCTGTTTCTCGACGAGATTTCCGAACTGGATATGTCGCTGCAGTCCAAGTTACTGCAGTTGCTGCAAGATGGGCAGTTTTGCCGGATCGGAGCCCAGGCCGACAAGAAAGTGGAAGTACGCGTCGTTTGCGCGACCAATCGCAAACTCGAGCAGGAAATCGAGAACGGCACATTCCGCTCGGACCTGTTCTACCGCATCAACGTGGTCAATCTGCATCTGCCGCCACTCCGCGAGCGCGCTGGCGACATTCCAGATCTCGTGGCCTACTTCCTCGAATATCACAACCGAAAGTACAATTGCCGGGCGCGGGCGCTGTCGAACGAACTGATGGCCGATCTGAGTAAGTATCACTGGCCGGGCAACATCCGGGAACTCGAGAACCTGATCAAGCGCTACGTGATCCTGGGCAATGAAGACGTGATTTCAAGCGACCTGGCGCCGCGAGAACCCAGTTTCTTCAATGCCGAGATACCCCTCGACGGGCAGATTTCCCTCAAGAAACTGACTCGGCAGGCGGTGCGCGAACTGGAAAAGAAAGTCATCCTGAAAGTGCTACAGAATTGTCATTGGAACCGCAAGCAAGCAGCGCGGGCTTTGAGCATTAGCTACCGCGCATTGCTCTACAAAATTCGCGATGCCGGCCTGCCCTCCAACCGCACGGTCAAGCGAAACGAAGCGAGCAGCCCCAAAGATATTGCTGCAGATTGAGCTTAATCTGGCTCTTTAAACTTCTGATTTCCAATCGCGGAACGGGACGAAAATCTGCTGGCGTTTGGCGTTCATGCGCAGATGTTTGCACTTTTGAGTCCTGACAGAATCGGAAATTTCTGATAACTACTTATCTTGCTATCATTTGAACAAAGGATCGCTTTGGTACTCGAGGTGCACTTTAAGGGTCGCAACTTGGGTCGCCGCTACGATCCAAGCGCAATGCCACGCGTCGTCTTAAAGACCCGGGCGTGATAACTCCTAGGAGATTTAAAATGAAGAGACTCCTCTTATTGGCTGCACTGGCACTGGCCCTGCCAACGGCAGTTTTTGCCGGCAACCAAGTGGATTACACCAATACTGGCGGCAATTTGACAGGTTCGAGCAGTGGACTGACGCTGACCGGATCTACCTTGTTCGCCGTTAAAGGCCTCAACGGCCTCGGACTTGTTACAGGGGACTTGGGCAGCATTAGCTTTAGCACGGGAGCACTCCTGTCCGGCTCCTTGACAACAACCAGCTGTTCGGGTGGTACGCCCTGTGTGATTGCGACATTCTCTAACACCGGTTCGTGGTTTAAGGTCACCGGGAATGGCATGAGCGGAATTCCGAACGCGACGTTGTTCAACGGAGCTTTCCAAGGACCGGTTCAGTTGCTCTTTTCGGGTGGCGCGGATGGCACCCACACCTACATCCTAGCCGGCAATTTGGGGGGAGCGAATACAACGTCGCAACTCATCGTCAATACCGGCAAAGGTTACTTCGATGGCGACGCAACGGTCAGCAGCGGCGATACCGCCCTGGTCGTTCCTGAGCCGGCCTCGTTGGGCCTGCTGGGAACTGGACTGATCGGTCTAGCGGGCATCGTCCGCCGCAAGCTGAAGTCCTAACCTACATCGCCCTTAACTTAAGAACAGAACCCCGCCGGAAGGCGGGGTTTCTTATTGCCTGCGGTGATCCCTCATGCAGCTAGCCGCGCAGATCAGACAGGGCTTTGCGTGCGTCCTCGTTGTTGGGGCTCAGCTTGATGGCCTTTTCCAACTGTTGGCGAGCGAGGCCATTCTGGTTCAGTTTTTGATAGGCCATGCCGAGGTGGTAATGGACGGCGGCGTCGTCCGGTTCGCCGCGTTTCTCGCCGAGCTTCAGCGCCTCTTGAAATTGACCGATAGCGGACTGATAGATCCCTTTCTGATAGTAGGCCCAGCCGAGAGTGTCGGCCGCATTGGGAGACTCCGGCATACCCCGGCGCGCGGTTTGCGCCATGCTCAGGGCCATGTCCACGTTTCCACCCTGCTGCAGCATTACATAGGCGAGATTGTTCGACGCCAGCGGATGATCGGGTGCGATCGATAGAGCTTGCTGGTACATGGACTTAGCCTGATCCCAGTCTTTTTTCGCCTCGTAGAGTTCGCCCGACAAAATGTAGAAGGCGACCTCGTGCGGATTGTCTTTAATGGACTGCTGATAAAGTGCCAGAGCCTGGTCAGTTGAGCCCGCCTGCACCTGCACTTTGCCCAACTTTTCCAGTGCATCGACGTTGTTTTTGTCGATTTGGATAGCTTTGCGCAGGGCGGCTTCGGCACCCGGCAAGTCCTTCTTTCCATTGAATAAGGCGGTGCCTAAGAGATCGTAAAAGTTGCTGCTGTTGGGGGACTTGGCGATCTGCGCATTGGCGGCGGCGATCGCCTTATCGGGCTGTTTCTGGACGAAATAAGTGTTCATCAGGCCGCTCAGCGCATCGGTTGACGAGGGATCGACAGTGAGCGCCTGCTGATAAAACTTTTCCGCCTCGGGATAGTGCTTTTGCGCCAGTTGAATCGTTCCTAATTGAACCAGGGGAGTAGGACTTCGAGGCGCTCTTTGCGCGGCCTGTTCAGCGGCCTGTTGGGCGTCCGCGTATTTCTGGCGGGAAAGGTCCCCCATTCCCTTCAGCAGGTATCCCTCGGGTGAATTCGGTTGCGCATTGATGATTAGTTGCGCGGTGCGGAGCAGCCCTTCGATGTCGCCGCGACGCAATGCCAGAGCGGCCAGCGAGCGCTGCGCGTCGGTCAGGTCCGGTCGAATGCGTACTGCCTCGTGCCACTCCGATTCCGCCCGCGCGTCGTTGTTCTGCATAGCGAAGGCGTTGCCCAGTTGATAATGTGCGACAGCGTTGTCGGCATCGTTGCGCAGCGCACTTTGCAGTGAGTTAATGGCGCCCCCGGCATCGTTGTGGCGGAGTTGCAGTTGGCCCTCAAAGATCAGAGCGTCCGCGTCTTTGGGATTCGCCTTGAGAATCTCGTTGTCCAATTTTGTGGCTTCGTCGAGCCGGTTTTTTAAAATGAGCAGCTGGATGTAGTTTTTCTTGACCTGGAGGTCTCGTGGATGCTCGCTATACAGCACGGTGTATTCCGCTGTGGCCTTGTCGAGATCGCCGGAGGCGAAATAGTAGTCTCCGAGCATGCGATAGCCTTCCTGATTATCGGGAAGGTCTTTTTTGGTCTGGCGCAAGAAGGTTTCGATTTCATCTCTTTTGCCTTCCTGCATCAGCAGGCGAACATAAGCGGCGCGGGGAGCTGGGTTCTTCGGAGCTAGGTTGATGGCATTCTTGTATTGCTGTTCGGCCTCAGCAAAGCGGCTGCGCGTCTGGTAGAAGCCGCCCAAGGCGAGTTGAGCGTTCATCGCTTTCGGATCGACTTCAACGGCTTTCTTAAAGTTCAGTTCAGCCAGGTCGGGGCGGTTGACGCGGAGCTGAAAAAGAGCGAGCAGCAAATAGGACTGAGAGCGGTTCGGATCGGCAGCTACGGCTTGCTCCATTTCCTGAATGGCGGTCGGGAATTGATTCTGCGCCGCGTCGTAGTTGGCCCAGGCCTCGTGCGTCTCCGGCGCATTTGGCTGCTTCTCGCGAATGATGTCGAGGTGAGTCTTGGCCTGCTTCAGCGTCTCTTCTGGAGCAGTGCCATCAGGATTTCTGACCGTGTCGAGAAGGTTGGCGAGATCGGTTTGCGCGCGGTAATTGTCGGGGGCGAGGTCCACGGTGCGGAGGAGTTCCTGAAAGGCTCGCTGGGTATCTCCCTGCTTGAGATAGGCCTGGCTAAGATCGTAGTGCGCCTGGGCGAAACGGGCATCGATTTGAATCGCGTTCAGGTATTGGATTGAGGCCTCGCGGTACTTGCCTTCGGCGAAATACTTTTCGCCGCTGTCGAGATACTTTTGCTTGCGCACGTTGGGATCGCGCGAACAGGCTGTAAACAAACTGGTGAGGACACAACAAGCCAAGAGCAAACGGACAGAAACAGAACGACTCATATTGCATTCTCCAACCGCAGATCGCGGAGGCGTGACGAGGCGTTCCTCCGGCCCAACATTGCATGATACTTCACGGTCACCAGTGCAAACAGTTACTGGAGTCATAGAGTTGCAGGTTGAAAGCCGGGATCCCTCCTCAGCGCGGGATGTAGCTATTGAGCAAAGGCGAAACTTCTCCGGCGAAGGGCAGAATGCGCTGCTGCGCGGCATCGGCAGTTTCCCCCGGGTACATTGGAGTGGTGATTCGCACCAGAGAACCGTCGCTGCGGTTCATCTTAATGGAATCGGTGACCAGGTAAAACTTTGCCCAGTATTCGCTGGCCACTCCGCGATCATGCGCCCAGAACCAGTAGAGAACGAGCTGGCGGGCATCTCCCTTGGCAATCAGATATCGGTTGGCCGGAAACGGTGCGTGGCCGGGAAGGTTGAGGACGACATGTTTGTTTTCGACGGGCGCCCACCCCGATCCGGGCAGGCAGTGCTGGGGCGAGTGAATGGTATCTCCGGCGCGCTGGCTGCGGAAGTAAGCGATGAACAGATCGACATACTGCGCCTTTTGCGGACTCTGATAGATGCGAAGCAGGAAATCGCCCGGGCCAAGAATATTCAGGACATCCTGGTCGATGGGAACGTCGGTGCCCGTCCATCCGTTGAGCTGTTGGGGAAATTGCTTTAAGGGAAGTCGAGGCGGAAAGACTTCGCTGCGCGCGCGCGCCTGCAGCAGGACGCCGGCGCCGGCGATGAGCAGCGCCGCAAGGATAAAGCGCGGAGTGGATGAGAGTCTCATGATTCGCCGTCTTTCGCCGGGAACAATAAGTTTATCAGTCCATGGAGCGCATAAAGCATGAGGAGCGAGACGACAAAGATGATCCATCCCCAGGAAGCGTGGAAGTAGCCCTCCGCCTTTTCGGCGTCCCAATATTGCACCAGCAATCCCGTGCCAATGATGCGGATGCTATTGGCGGCCACGGCGATGGGCACCGAGGCCAAAGCCAGCAACCAGCGAACCCAGAGGCGCTTCTCCAGCAGATATCCGTACATGATGGCGAGAGTGACGAGAGACATGAGCGAGCGGATGCCGCTGCAGGCTTCGGCGACTTCCAGCGCCATGGATGGCAGGTTGATTACATTGCCTTCGCGGAGGATGGGAACTCCGAACAGGGGCAGCACCGCGGCCGCGACCTTCGAAGCCAGCAACTGCAATGGGAAAGTGATCTGGTTGAAAAGAATGGTGGGGATGGGAATCATCAGCAGCAGAAACGCCCAAGGGAATAGCAGAGCGCGAAACAGATTCCATCCTAGAAAAAGAATGACGACGCCGGCCAGGACGAGAAGCAGGGACGAGCGGTCGAGGAAAAGCTCCGCTCCCAAGCGGCCGATGACGAGCAATCCTAAGCCTGCGACCAAAACGATCGCGCCCGTCCACGACGGATTCGGGCGAATGCGGGCGAGCCGGTCGCGCTCCTGCCAGACCACGAAGGCGGAGAATAGAGGAACGAAAAAACCGTGAGAGAAATTGGGATCGCTCCACCACTGGCCGACGAGGTGTCGCAGGGTCGACCAGTAGAGCCAAAGACAAAGGCCGGCGAGAACGCCCACCTGCCAAAGCGGAACTTCGCCCCAAATTGCTGAAGACTGGCGGACCATCGAATTCTCGGTCGAGGGTTCGGTCGGCAACGGATGGCTCACCGGAGCGTTTGGGGGAAGTTCGAGAATAAGCGAAATGACGCGGCTGCGCAATGCAAACTCTGCTTTGGAAGTGCTCCTGACGGCACTTCTAGCGGCAATCCGCGATTTGACCGCCCCCGAATACAATTGACGATTTCGACGGCCGGGACTCGCGGGACGCAGTCAGGTGTGTGAAAAAGTTTTCCTACAAGTCCCACAGAACGGGCTCGGCGGGGTGGCGTCCGCGCAAGTGTGGTTTCCTACAAAGGCTCTAGGCTTCCTCTAAGTCGTTGAAAGAATGGAGTAGAATAGTCTCCCTGCTTCGGCGCCGTGTCCGGAGAGGGTGGCAATTCCCGTGCATTTGAAGGACGTTCCGAGGCTGCCGCTCTCAGGGAGCGCGTTACCCAGAAAAAGGTAAAAGTGAGTAATTTATTTCCCAATAGTGCGAGCAGCGACAGCCAACGTTCGCCGGAGCAGCCCGCTGGACTGGCTTTCGTTGAGGGTGTGAGTCCGAGCATGCGCCCGGTGGAGGCCGTGATCCGGGAGCTGGCGCAGAGGGATGTACCCGTACTCGTGTTGGCTGAACCCGGAGCGGGGAAACACGCTACCGCACAACGAATTCATCAAATGTCGCAACGAAGTGAGGAGTCTTTTCGCTGGTTCCAATGTTTGGGCCTGGAACCGGGGGATCTGGCCGTTTTGCAGTCGGGCGAAGGGACGAAACAAGGGACAATTTATCTGGAAGAGTTAGCCGATTTGAATGCGGAGTGCCAGGCTCGCCTGCTGGACTTGCTGCCGCAGTCTTCAGGGAGCGGTGCGGTGTGCGGTGAGCGCGCGCGGCTGATTTGCGGCAGTGCGCGGGATCTCGAAGTGGAGGTCAAACGGGGACACTTGCGGGAGGATCTCTACTATCGCATCAGCGGCGTTTGTTTGCGGGTGCCCCCGTTGCGCCAGAGGAAGGAAGACATTCCGTTCCTGATGGGGTATTTCTTGCGGAAATATGCGCGTGATTTTCGCCGGGAGGTTCCCGACTTGAGCGCGCAAACGCTGCGCTTATTTTTGGATTATGCGTGGCCGGGAAACCTGCGCGAACTTGAAGATGCCGCCCGCGTACTGGTCGCGCTGGGAGATGAGGATGTAGCGCTAGGCGGTCTGCGCGCGATAATGCGCAAGCCTGACGCTGGAAACCATGGGGTGAGTGTCTCGCTGAAAGCAGCTTCGAAGGCGGCATCGCGAGAAGCGGAAAAGGAACTGATTCTGGATACGCTGACGCGCACACGCTGGAACCGGCGGCGGGCCGCGGAACAACTGCAGATCAGCTACAAGGCGTTGCTCTACAAATTAAAGCAAATTGGATTTGAAGGATTTGGAGCGTCGTAGCTCCGCGGAGACGGTATGACGAAAGCGATAAAGCTCACGATGTGGATGGGATTGGCGCTGCTGGCGTCGGGGCTGCTGGCGCAGACGAGCGGCGTGGTGAAGAACGATAGCAACGGTAAAGGACCGTCCGCGATGGCGGCCCCGGAAGCCACGACGGATTCCGACTACGTGATCGGAGCGGACGACGTTTTGCGAATTTCCGTCTGGAAGGAACCGGATCTGTCGGAAGTTTTGCCGGTGCGTCCCGATGGAAAGATCTCGATGCCGCTGCTGAATGACGTGACCGCGGCGGGATTGACTCCGGTGCAATTGAAGGATTCGATTACCGAGAAGCTGAAGAAGTTTATCGCCGACCCGCGGGTGACTGTGGTGGTCACGCAGATGAACAGCCAGCGGATTTTTGTGTCGGGGGAGGTGGTGCACACCGGGCAGACGCCGTTGCTGCCGCACATGACTATGCTGCAAGCGCTGTCGCAGGCGGGGTTCACGCAGTTCGCCAATCTGAAGGCGATTTACTTGCTGCGCACCGAAAACGGCAAACAGGTGAAGATTCCGTTCAATTACAAGGACGTGGTCAAGGGCGATCATCCGGAGCGCAACATTGTTCTGAGGCCGGGTGACACGGTGGTGGTCCCGTAGGGACGGCGATGCACAAATTCCACATCAGCTTGACTGTAGGAATGCTGGCTGTCGCTCTGAGCGGAGCGTGGGCGCAGGACAACTCCACGCCGCCATCGACGAGCGAGGCTCCGCCGGGGGCTCCGCAACAGCCCGTGCCCGCGTACGGCCAAGATACGCTCCCGACTCCGATCAGCGAGAATCCTCCGCTCTCAGGACTGGACTTGCCATCGCTGGAGCCGAACGCGGCGCCGCTCAGTTATGTGCAGCCGGGAGCAACTTTCAGCGAGTCGGCCTTGACCAATGCGGGCGAAACTCTGGGCGGCGGGGGAGTAACTTCGATCACACTCGGGGTGGGAAGCCTGACTCTGAAACGGCTATGGAGTCACTATGATCTGGCTCTCAATTACCTGGGCGGTTTGGAGTACTACTCGTTGCCAGGACGAGGCTTCCAGACCCTGCAGCAATTCGATGTCGATCAGAAGATCACCTGGAAGCGCGGGCAATTGTCAGTGCGCGACAGCTTCAGCTATCTGCCCGAAGGCAACTTCGGGGGGTCCTACGGTTCGGTGGGGTCGCAGGGAATTGCGTCGTTGGGGAACACAAGCTTCGGCGGATTTTGGGGTGGCAGCAGCCTGGGGAATCTGGGATTTGTGCCGCGCCTTATCAATGTGAGTTTGGCGGATGTTTCGGAAAGCCTGTCGCCCCGGACGACGGTCACCGCGGCTGGGGGATATGCCCTGATGCATTTCTACGGAAGCGACCAGGCGGGGACGTCCTTCATCGGCAGTTCGCAGACTTCGGTTCAGCTGGGATACAACCGATCGCTCTCGCCGCAAAGCCAACTGGCGCTGGTGTATGGCTATCAGGGGTTCAACTTCTCGCTTGAGGGGAGTTCTTTTCATACCAATGTTTTTCAGGCTTTGTATGGGCACCGGATCTCGGGGCGGATGGATTTGCTGATTGGAGCCGGTCCGCAATTCTCCTTCATCGATACGCAGACCGCCATCTGCAGCAATCCGGTGGTGCAACCGTATTATTGCCAGGTTTTCGGGTACACGTTGGTTCCTACGGCGGTCAAGAGCACAAAACCTGGAGTGGCGGCGCGAGCGCGCTTCCGCTACCGATTTCAAAAAGCTACGGTGGATCTGGAATTCCAACGTTTTGAAACCAGCGGGTCGGGATTATTTGCGGGAGCGCAGAGCAACATCCTTAGCCTTAGCCTGGAGCACCCGCTGAGCCGTACTCTCAATGGATTCATCGACACAGGGTATTCCTCTAACAGCACATTGCAGCCGCTGTCATTGCAGCAACTGATGGCCTGCGGCAGCGCGCAAACCCCACAGTCGGTGTGTCCGGCAAATGACGCGAACGCCTATAACTACGCTTTTGTGGGAGGTGGCCTGCAACGGGCGTTTGGGCGAAATTTCCGTGGCTTCGCCAGTTACCAGTTTAACGAACTGGAGTTTGATCATTCGTACTGCACGGCAGCTGCGGCCTGTAATCGCATTTCGAACCGCAGTGTGCTGACGTTTGGAGTGGATTGGACTCCCCGCCCAATCCGGATTGACTGATTTCATGGCTGTCGAGCGCAAGCAAGGGGAACAGCCAGAAGGAATACGAGCATGATTCAGAATCGCGAATTAACGATGGACGATTATCTGTCGATGTTGCGGCGGCGAGCGAAGGTAATCCTGATTCCAGCGCTGCTGGCGCCGCTGGTGGGATTTCTGGTCTCCTACGCTTTTACCCCGAAATATACCTCGCAGTCGACCATCCTGGTGGAAGGGCAGAAGGTGCCCGATACGATGGTGCAGCCGGTAGCGACGGAGGACTTGGCTGCCCGCATCAACACGCTGGTGGCGCAGGTGAGCAGCCAGGCGGCGTTGAAGCCGATGTTGCAGGGAATCTACGGCACGTCGAAGAGCGAGCAGAGTATCGATGAGATGATTGATGGCATCACCACGGGCCAGACGTTCACCCTGGAATCCGTTTCGACCGACATCGGCACGGGGCCGGGAAGAGGGCGGTCTCAAGGCAGTCAGGAACCCGCGTTCCGGCTGAGCTATACCGACAAGACGCCGCGCGAGGCGCAGGAGATCTGCAGCGGGTTGACTTCTCTGTTCCTGGAGAAAAATCTCACTTACATGCAGGACCGTGCTACCGGAACGACCAACGTTCTAAGCAAGGGAATTGACGATGCCAAGCACAATCTGGACGAACTGGATTCGAAGCTGGCGGCTTTCAAGAAACAGTACGTCGGCCAGCTTCCGGGGGACGAAGACGACAACCTGAAGATTTTGATGGGGCTGAATTCGCAACTGGACTCAAATACACAGACCCTGAATCGCGCCCAGCAGGACAAAGCCTACACGGAATCGGTGCTGGCGCAGCAGTTATCCACGTGGAAGATGTCGCAAACGACAACGAATCCCGACACGCTGCAAAAACAGTTGTCCGACCTGCAATCGGAATTGGTGAGTTTGGAGGCGCGCTACACCGACGACCATCCGGATGTAATCAAAACCAAGGCGGATATTGCGGAGGTGAAAAAGAAACTGGCGGAGATCAACAACGCGCCCGCGAGCGCTACCGACGGCGGCAGCGAAAAGGCTTCGGCCATGGAGCCGGCCGAGATTCGGCAGTTGCGGATGCAGGTTCACCAATATTCGGATTTGATTGCGTCGGCCACGCGCGATCAGAAAAGGTATCAGCAGGAGATCGCGACGTACCAGGGGCGAGTATCGCTGAGTCCGGCGGTGGAAGAACAGTACAAGGCGCTGATGCGCGACTACGATAACGCCCAGAAGAATTATCAGGACCTGCTGGCTAACAAGAGCAAGGCTGATTTGACCGTGAACATGACCAACCAGTCGGAAGGCGAGCGCATGGTGAACCTGAATCCCGCGAACCTTCCGGACGCGCCGAGTTTCCCGAACCGCCTGCTGTTTGCCGGCGGCGGCTTGGGAGTTGGACTGGCGCTGGGAATTGGATTGGCGATGTGGCTGGAGTTGCGCGATCAATCCATACGTACCGAAGCGGACGCTGAAGCGGTGCTGGAGTTGCCTATGCTGGTGGCGGTTCCGTGGGTGGGTCCAGTCGCTACCGACAATGGGAACAACCGGCTCAAGTTTTGGAAAGGCAACAAGCATCCAGACGAGAAGAAAGACGAAAAGAAAGAAGTGATTGCAGTTTAGGCGCAACTGGCCGCAGGAAAAACCATGTACAAAGAGTTCTTCGGACTACGGGCGAACCCGTTCAACGTCAATCCGGACCCGCGTTATCTTTTTCTGACGCGGCATACCGAGGAAGCGCTGGCGTGTCTGACCTACGGAATCCAGAGCCGCAAAGGGTTTGTGCTGCTCACCGGAGAAGTAGGCACAGGCAAGACCACGCTCATCAACAAATTGCTGGAGTGGTTGCGTCTGCAGCAGGTGGCCACGGCGTTCATCTTCAACTCGCGGCTGAACGTGCCGCAGTTTCTGGATTACATGATGGCGGACTTCGGCATTCCCTGCGATTCGAAAGCGAAGAGCCAGATCCTGCTGCGGCTCTACAACTGGCTGCTGGATCGCTACCGCGCGGGAGAGACCGCGGTGCTGATCGTCGATGAAGCGCAGAATCTCACCGACGAAGTGCTGGAAGAGATTCGCATGCTGACGAATCTCGAAACCTTCACGGAAAAGCTGCTGCAAATTGTTCTGGTGGGACAGCCGGAACTGGAACAGAAACTGAAGCAGCCGCAGTTGCGGCAGTTGCGGCAGCGCCTGACGTTGCGGGCGAAGACGCATCCGCTGACTCTCGACGAGACCAAGGCCTACGTGCAGCAGCGATTGCGAATCGCGGGTTCGAACGGGCAGCAGATTTTCGAGCCCGAGGCGCTGGAGGCGATTCATCGCTACGCCTCCGGGATTCCGCGCGTAATCAACCTGCTTTGCGAGCACTGCCTGGTGAGTGCGTTCGTGGATCAGCAGAAAGTAATTGCTCCGGCCGTGGTGGATGGAGTGGCCCGGGATTTCGATTTGGGCGACAACACGACATCCGGCGTGCTGCCGGTGCCGGCGCCAGCTCCGATCCTAATCCGAATGGGGAGAAGTTCGATTTGGTCGAAGCATTGCGATCGCTGGCCACGCTGGCCGACCGGCTGCGCCAGGAAGAGAAAGATGTTCCCGAAGAGAGGAAACTATGAGCCGAATTCATGAAGCGCTAAAAAAAGCCGAACAGGAACGAGCCGCGAACCAGGTGAGTCCCGGGCAACCAAGTTTTGCCGCGAGCTCCTGTTTCCGAGCCGGTTGTCTTGACGGAAACGGCCTCGGTAGCCTTTCCTCCCGCTCCCATGCATTCGGCAATGCCGGCTCTCGGCAGTCCCTTCAGCGCCGATACGCTGCTGGCGCGCTGTGCGCAGACAGGAATGGAAGCCGGACTCCGCCACCATGCTCTTCCTGAATGGCGATGACGGTGCGCGCGGCACCGAGGAATTTCGCACGCTGCGTTCGCGGCTCTATCACCTGCGCGAGAAGATGCCGCTGAAGAAAATTCTGGTCACCAGCGCTCTGCCGAAGGAAGGCAAGTCGTTCACGTCGTCGAACCTGGCGCAGGTGATGGTGCGGCAGCACGGACGGCGGGCCTTGCTGATCGACGCCGATCTGCGCGCCCCGCGCTTGCACCTGATGCTGGGAACAACTTCCGATCCCGGACTGTCCGACTACTTGATGGGGAAGAACGACGAGTTCTCGATCATGCAGCGCGGACCGATGGAGAATCTGTTCTTCATTCCGAGCGGCACAGGCGTCGACTGATCCCGCGGAGTTGGTCGGCAATGGACGCCTGAAGCTGTTGCTGCAACGCGTGGAACCGCTGTTTGACTGGATCATTATCGATTCGCCGCCGGCGGTGCCGGTCTCCGATGCCAGTGTTCTGGCGAAGGCCTGCGATGGAGTGTTGATGGTGGTGCGTTCGAACTCGACTCCAGTGGATTTAGCCCGCAAAGCGCGACAGGAATTTCCGGAGGAATCACTGATTGGTGTGGTGCTGAACGGGACCAGCGAAGATGCGATGCCCTACGCCCGCTATTACTACGAGTCGTACCAGAAAAAAGCCAGCCGCAACCAAGGTCTAGGAGAAGGCAGGCGTGATCCGGCTTTTCAATGTTTACTATCCCGTTCGCACTCTGGTGCTTCTGATCGTTGAGGCCGTGGTGGTGGGCTGTTCTTTTCTGCTCACAGTGTGGTGGCAAAACCAGGAGACGAGTTGGATTCTGCTCAACGTGCAGGGCGGGTACGTGAAGATAGTCTGCCGTTACGGCGATCGTGCTGATGATTTCTCACGGGTTCGATCTGTACGACTCCTCGAGCGTGGGCGCGAAGTGGGACCAGATGTTTCGCTTGTTCACGGTGCTGGGTCTGGTGGCATTTACGCTGGCCGCGGTCGATCTCGTCTACCGCTATTTCCTGCCGGGCCGCATTTTTCTGCCGGGAGCCAAGTGGGGCCTGGTGGTTTTGACCATCATGCTCTTCGGTTGGCGCGGGGCGTATGCGTGGATCGTGCAGCAGCCGTATTTTCGCGAGCGGGTGTACGTGCTGGGAACGGGCGATCGCGCGCAGCGGCTGTTGAACGGGTTGCGGCAACGGACGGAGCTGGGCATCGAGGTTGTGGGATGGACGGGGAACATTGAAGGTGAGTTGACCCGGGAGTCTGTGGCTTCGCACCTGGTCGGCCTGGCCAAGGAAAACGGCGTGCACCGCGTGATCGTTGCCATGCCGGACCGGCGCGGTACGCTTCCGGTGGAAGCAGTTGCTGGAACTGCGGCTGAGCGGCGTGAAAGTGGAAGAAGCGACGTCGTGGCTGGAGAAAATTTCGGGACGAATCGAAGTTGAGCAGCTGTATCCCAGTTGGCTGATATTCTGCCGACGGATTCCGCTTCAGCGGCTGGTTTCGCCTGGTGCGGCGAGGGTTGAATTTTTCGGTGGCGTTGCTGGGACTGATCCTTTCGCTTCCGCTGCTGCCTTTTATCGTGCTGGCGGTGAAGCTGGATTCTCCCGGCCCCGTTCTGTACCGCCAGAAGCGCGTGGGGCGGCAGGGCTCGACGTTTTATTGCTACAAGTTCCGCACCATGCGGCAGGATGCCGAGGCGGATACTGGCGCGACCTGGGCCACCGACGATGATCCGCGCATTACGCGCGTGGGAAAGTTTCTGCGATCCTCCCGGCTGGACGAGATTCCTCAACTATTGTGCGTGTTGAAGGGCGACATGCATTTTGTGGGTCCGCGTCCGGAGCGGCCGGAATTCGTGGAGTGGCTCAGCAAAGAGATTCCGTATTACGGCGTGCGCCACGTGGTGCGGCCCGGAATTACAGGATGGGCGCAGGTGCAGTACAAGTACGGCAACACGCTCGAAGACGCCCGCGAAAAACTGCAGTACGACCTGTTCTACATCAAGAACGCGTCGGTGGGATTGGATCTTCTGATTATGTTCCAGACGATCAAGATCGTCCTGCTGGGCCGGGGTGCGCAATGAAATTGATGTTCTGGGGCGCCGCGGCCTTTGTCTTTTATGCCTACGCCGGATATGCCGCGTGGCTGTGGTTTTGGAGCCGCGTGAGTCCCAGGCCGGTCCTGCGCGGAGCGAATGAGGCCTTCGTCTCGGTGGTGATGGTGGTGCGCAACGAAGAGCGCACGCTGCCCCGCAAACTGCGCAACCTCACATCTCTTACCTATCCGCCGGATCGGCTGGAATTTGTGATTGTGTCGGACGGCTCAACTGATGGCACGGCGGAAATTCTTTTGGAAGCCGCGAAGGATGAGCGCTTTCACCTTGTGCTCGCGCCGGAGGCGAAGGGGAAAGCCTGCCGATTGAATGAAGCGGTGGCGATCGCGCGGGGTGAGATTCTGGTTTTTATGGATGCGCGACAGGAGATCGAGCCTGACGCCGTGCGCCTGCTGCTGGAGAATTTTACTGATCCGACAGTCGGGTGTGTGAGCGGCGAATTGATGCTGGGCGATGCCGCCTCCGGCGAAGCCGAAAAACGCATGGGCCTTTACTGGCGGATAGAGAAAAAGATTCGGGCGTTGGAGAGTGCGTCGGATTCGGTAGTGGGTGCGACGGGAGCTTTATATGCAGCCCGGCGTGCGTTGCTGGTTCCGATTCCGCCTGAGACCCTGCTCGATGATGTGCTCTTGCCGTTGCAAGTTGCGCGACAGGGTTCGCGCGTCATTTTTGACGGCCGGGCGCGGGCTTGGGACGACCCTGATCTGGGCGCCGAGAAGGAATTTCGCCGCAAGGTGCGCACACTGACCGGTAATTACCAGTTGTTGCAGATTGCTCCATGGGTGCTGACAGGCGAGAATCCGTCTGCGGTTCCGATTCGTGAGCCATAAGCTTCTGCGGCTGGCGGTGCCGTTTGCGCTGGCAGCTTTGCTGGTAGCCTCGGTGGCGATCCCCGAGCGCTTGTACCGCGGTGCATTTGTGCTGCAAGTTTGTTTTTACGGGCTTGCTCTGTTCGCGTTGTCCAACCGGCAGCATGGAGCGTTTACCCGGGTTGCCAATGCAGTGCTTGCGCTGGTTGTTTTAAATACGGCCGCTGTGGTTGCCTTTGCGAATTTTGTTACTGGGCGCAAGGAGGTCTGGATCCGGTGAAGACTTTACGGGCCACACCAGCCGAGCGACAGGTCGGAGCGCGTTTCATTGATTGGAAAAAGCCCGCAGCCCCGACCGCGGGATTCTTCTGGCTGACTGCGTTCTACGTCGTCTACTGCGCACGGCCAGAAGACTGGATTCCCGGTCTCACCTATGTCCCCCTCGCCAAGATTTCAGGAGTCCTTGCTCTTCTGGCGTTGTTGACCTGCCTGGGCAGGACGAAGCGCAAAATCGGAGACATTCCCTGGGAGGGGCGATTTTTGCTGGGGATGATAGGGATTCTTTCGCTATCGGCGGTGTTGTCGCCGGTGTGGCGGGGCGGAGCTATCACCCACACCCTGGATTTTGCGAAGATTGCCGTCCTCTGGATACTTACCTTCTTACTGGTTACCGACTTCGCGAAACTCCGGCGCCTCATCTACATTCAGTCTGCGTCGGTCGCGATTATCAGCGTGGTGTCGATCATTCTGGGACGCGGACAGGAGCGGCTCGAAGGCGTGTTGGGGGGTATCTATTCCAACTCGAACGATCTCGCATTTGCGATTGCCTTAACGCTGCCGTTCTGCCTGGCTTTTCTTCTAACCGGCAAAGGGGTGCTCGTCCGACTGTGCTGGACGGCGGCCATTCTCATCATGGGGCTCGCGCTATTCATGACTGCGTCGCGCTCGGGATTCATTTGCCTGGTGATTTCCGGAATCATGTGTTTGTGGCATTTCGGGGTGAAAGGACGACGGCTCTACCTCATTGTAGCCAGCGTTTTCGGCCTCATTACTTTGCTCACTTTTGCGGGGCGGCCTCTGGCGGATCGTATGGTGGCCATGAGCGGGCAGGTGGAGACCCAGGAACAGAACCGGGCCTACGGATCGTACGAGGAGCGTAAGTATCTGATCAACCGGGCGATCCAGGGCATTGAGCACTATCCCGTTCTGGGGATCGGGATTCGCAATTTTCGGATGTATTCGGGTGTCTGGAAAGACGTGCACATGACCTACCTGCAAATTGCGGTCGAGGGTGGCATTCCGTCGCTGATTCTCTACCTGCTGTTTCTGGGCAGTGCGTTCCGCAATCTCCGGAAGGTTCGCCGGAGCCGTGACCTGGATGAGCAGACGAAGTTGTTTGTAGGTGGGCTGCATGGCTCGATGATCGGCTTCGTGATTGGCGCGCTATTTGCGCCCGTGGCTTATCAGTTTTTCCCGTATTTCTACGTTGCGTATTCGTCGGTTCTCCTGGCAATTGTGAAGGAGCGGAAAGAATTACCCTCAGCCGAGCCTGTAGTGGAAGACTGGCGCAGCCGCTATTGGGCGGTGCGCGCGCGCAAAAAGAAAGTGGATGATTTTACTCTTGTCCGCTGATAGCTCTCGATGCCGCTGGGCCGATTGGGTGCATTTTGCAAAGTGCGATGAGCAGACCGAGAAATGGGATGATGGAGAGCGGAGCCAAGGAAGCCTCTGTAGAGCTGCAGGGACGCAGGACCAGCTGTTTGCGCAAACTCGCGTATACCCGCTGGCTTCCAAGTTACGTCTGGCAACGGATGACGCGGCCGGCTCCCCGGGGAATGGTGCATCTGATCTTCGTTCTTGCCGATCATTTTGAACCTTCCATTATGCCTGAAGACGGTCGGGCTCACGCGCCCTTTGCTGAGCAAGAGCGCCGCGTGAACCGTTGGTGTTCTGAATATCCCCGCGCGGTTTCATCGTGGCGCGATCAGGAAGGGCGCCCCTTGGTTCACACTTATTTTTTTCCCGCGGAACAGTATGACCGGGGATTGGTCGACCGTCTTGCGTCGCATTGCCACGAAGGTTGGGGCGAACTTGAGATTCATCTGCATCACGGAATGGACGGCCCCGATACTGCCGAAAATACGCGCCGGCAGCTGGTGGAGTTTCGCGACGCCCTGGTTTTCAATCATGGCTCTCTTTGTTTTCTGGAAGGCTCGGACCAGCCGCGCTACGCGTTCGTTCATGGCAATTTTGCGCTGGCGAATTCGGCTGGGGGCTTCGCTTGCGGAGTCGATAACGAGATAGAGATTCTCGCCGACACCGGCTGCTACGCGGACTTCACTATGCCCAGCGCAGCATTTCATCCGGCGCAGATCGCCAAGGTGAATTCGTTGTACGAATGCGCACTTCCGCTGGATGCACGTGCTCCACATCGCAAAGGCCGGGATCTGCATCTTAATCGTCCCTTAACGAAGTTCCCCATTATCGTGCAGGGGCCGTTGCTGCTGGATTTCGACAAGCACGCACGCAATCATGTTGGACGATTCGAGAATGCGGCATTGACGGGCGCCAATCCTCCGAGCATGCGCCGGCTTCAGCGCTGGAAGCAGGCGGCCATTTCTGTTCAGGGAAGGCCGGACTGGATCTTTATCAAGCTGCACTGCCATAGCATGGATGCCACGCAGGAAGACGCGGTGATGGGGGGAGCGATGCAGCGTTTCCTCGCCGATCTTGTGGACGGGGCGCCGGAGCGGCGCGAGATCATTCACTTCGTTACTGCGCGCGAAATGACGAACATTATCTGGGCGGCCTGCGACGGTCGAGAGGGCAATCCTGGCGAATACAGGAATTACCGATTGAAACTTGCGAGCGAATCGCCGGCTCGGGTCAGCCAAAGCACGACCGCCCAATCGAGCGGGAGAACATAAAGCATGTGTGGAATCGCAGGCATCGTCAACACGGCTGCAGGTCAGCGCATTGAGGCGGCGGCGATTCACCGCATGTGCCAGGCGATCGTGCACCGCGGTCCCGGATGACGAGGGCATTTTCGTCAAAGACGGAACCGGCTTGGGAATGCGCCGCCTGAGCATCATCGATTTGGCTGGAGGACACCAGCCGGTATTTAACGAGGACCGTTCGGTATGGGTGGTTTTCAACGGCGAAATTTATAACTTTCCGCAGCTTCGTTCCGAGCTTCTGGCGCGTGGCCACCATCTTTCGACCCACAGCGATACGGAAGTGATTGTTCATCTGTACGAGGAGATGGGGCGGGATTGCGTCCACCAGTTGCGGGGAATGTTCGCGTTCGCGCTTTACGACGAACGTCGCCGCAAGGTGCTGATCGCGCGCGACCGCTTGGGAGAGAAGCCGCTCCATTATGCATTCGACGGCGAGCGGTTGCTGTTTGGTTCCGAAATCAAATCCATCCTCGCCGTTGCGCCAGAACTTGCGCAAGTCGATCGCCAGGCTCTCAGACAGTACGCGCAATTCGGATATATTCCCGACCCGGCGACTGCGTTTCGGGATATCAAGAAACTTCCGCCCGGACACTTGCTTGAGCTCGAAGACGGCAAACTTTCTGTAAGTCAATATTGGGATCTCCCGGCATACGGAACGCATTCCCCCGCGAGTGAAGAGGAATGCCTGGAGCAACTGGAACAGCGACTTGGGAGAAGCCGTGAAGATGCGGCTGATTGCCGACGTGCCGCTGGGCGCTTTTTTGAGCGGAGGCGCAGACTCCTCGACGATTGTTGCGCTGATGGCCCGGTTCAGTTCAGGGCCGGTAAAGACTTTCTCGATCGGATTTCGCCAGAAGGATTTCGACGAAACGCCCTACGCGCGGCTGGTCGCGCAGAAATTTGGAACTGAGCATCATGAACTGATCCTCGAACCGGACGTGGTTAGCTCGGTCGAGATTTTGAGTCATTCTCTGGAAGAGCCGTTTGGGGATGCGTCGGCGCTTCCGACGTATTACGTGTCGTGCCTGGCGCGCCAACACGTGACGGTTGCGTTGTCCGGCGATGCGGGTGACGAAATCTTTGCAGGCTATGATCGCTACCGCGTTTGCCTGCAGGATCGTGCTCTTCCCTGGATCCCGGAGGGAATGCGCCGCGTGTATCGCAACCATCTTCATCAGTTAGTTCCTCGGAGCACGCCGGGGCGGAGCCTGAGTTACAGCATCGCTTTGCCGTGGCAGGAGCGTTATCTGGAGGACATTTCTTTCCAGCCGGTGCAGCGCCAGATGGCGATATTTGCCGATGAATTTATGGCGCCGGATGGAGGAGAAGACGATCCCTTCGACGTGTTCCGCGAATATTTGGAACGCGCGCCAGCCCAGGATCCTTTAAGCCGGTTGCTTTATCTCGATTCCAAAACTTATTTGCCGGCAGACATCCTCACCAAGGTTGACCGGATGAGTATGCTGACCTCGCTGGAAGCGCGAGCGCCCATGGTGGATCACGTATTTCTGGAATGGGCCACTGGTTTGACGGCGGAATGGAAAATGCGCGGCGGCGAACAAAAATATATTTTCAGGAAACTGGCGGAGCGGCTTGGAGTGCCGCGCGAAACCTTGTACCGGCCGAAACAAGGTTTTGCGTTGCCGCTGGTGCATTGGACTCGCCACGAGTTGAAGGATTTGATCCTGACTGTGCTGCTCGAGCCGCGGAGCCTGCAGCGCGGTTACGTGAATGCACGCGCTGTGCGGCAGATTGCTGGACGAGCACTTCCGCGGACGGCGAAACCATGCAGGCCGAATCTGGCGGCTGCTGATGTTTGAATTGTGGCACCGGAATTATCTTGAGAAGCTGCACGAAACAAATTCGGTCAGCGCGCTGGAGACCGCAATACCAGTAAGTGGTGACGATGTATGAACCTGCCCGCTACGCCAGTCGCCGCGATCGACCCAGAAATATCTGCGGGTTCCGATTTCGCTGGGGCGCCGCAGAACCGTGACGACGTGCCCGGCGTCTTTCTGATGACTAACAGTTTTGAGACCGGCGGCAGCGAGCGCCAGTTTGTCGATCTAGCTCGTGCTTTGCAACCCACGAAGTATCGCGTCAGCCTAGGTTGCCTGCAGGAGAACGGTCCGCTGCGAATCGATCTCGGAGAAGTTCAGCATTTCGATCTTGGCGGCAGCCTCTATCAGCCGCGGTCGATGACGAGCACGCTACCGGCTGGCGGCGTATCTGCGGCGGAATAAAGTCGCGGTGGCTCACGCGTTTGATTTCTATACCAATCTGGCATTGATTCCGGCCGCGAAGATGGCTCGCACTCCGGTTGTGATTGGAAGCCAGCGGCAACTGGGCGACCTGCTTTCTTCCAGTCAGCGTCGCGCTCAATTGGCAATGTTTCGCTGGGCTGATTGCGTTATTTGTAATTCTCGGGCGGCTGCGGATCGCCTGATTCAGCAAGGATTGAACCCGGAGCGGGCCGTGGTCATTGGCAACGGTCTGTCACCGGCCGCATTCGCCGACGCGGTTCCGATCGCACCGCGCCGTCCGGACATTTTTCGCGTGGGGATAATCGCGCGCATGAACGCGCGCTCTAAAAATCACAGAATGTTGTTGGAGGTCGCGGCGCGCCTGCGGCATGTCCTGCCGAACCTGGAAATTGTTTTAGTGGGAGATGGCCCGCTGCGGCCCGAACTAGAAAACATGGCGGAGGAATTAGGAATTCGCGACCGAGTGCAATTTCTGGGGGAACGGCGCGATATTCCTGCGATCCTGGCATCTTTGGATGTAACCGTATTGCCGTCCGCTTCGGAAAGTCTTTCCAACGCCATTCTTGAGTCGATGGCCGCCGGGGTTCCGGTGATCGCTAATGAAGTTGGAGGTAACCTGGAACTTCTGTCGGACGGCCGGGGAATTCTGGTTCCACCGAATGATGTGGAAGCAGCTTGCTGTCGCCGTGCAGCAGATGGCTGCTGATGTTCCCATGCGGGAAAAGATGAGCCGGCTTGCCCGGCGATTCGCCGAGGAAAATTTCACGATTGACCAGATGCGCAGCAGGCATGAGGAACTCTATGCCGAACTGTTGGAGCGCAAACTCTGGAAGCCATCCCTTACTCGCACTCGAAGGGCGCCGGCTCGAGAAGCCGTTGCGAGTGACTATCGTGGCGGCATCGTTGCGCTATGTCGGAGGACAGTCGGTTCAGGCTGATCTGCTGCAGAGAAACTGGCAGAGTGATCCCGATGTTAGCGCGGAGTTCATTCCCATCGATCCTTCGTTTCCGCACGGCTTCAAGTGGGTGGAAAAGATTCCGGGCGTGCGGACAGCTGGTGCGAGAACCCCTGTATTTACTGGCGCTCTGGCGCGGTTTAAAAAACGCGGATATCGCCCACATTTTTTCCGCATCCTACTGGTCGTTTTTGCTGGCGCCGGTTCCGGCGTGGTGGATAGCCAGGATGCGAAAAAAGAAAGTGCTGCTCCACTATCACAGTGGCGAAGCTCGCGATCACTTGCAGCGGTTCGGGACGGCTCGTTCCATGCTCAGCAGAATGGGCATGCTGATTGTTCCTTCCGGTTACCTGGTGGACGTGTTTGAAGAGTTTGGGCTGAAGGCGAAAGTTATACCCAACATTGTGGACTTGTCGCAGTTTCACTTTCGCTCACGCACGCCGCTTCGTCCACATTTGGTTTGTACGCGCGGATTTCATCCCTATTACCGCGTCGACCTAGTGGTGCGAGCCTTTGCGCAGGTGCAGAAAGTTTTTCCGAATGCGTGTCTTGACTTGGCTGGGGCCGGGCCGGTGGAAAAAGAAATTCGCGATCTGGTTCAGCAACTAAACCTTTCTGGAGTGAGATTCCTGGGAGCCGTTCCCAGGACGGAAATCGGCCGAGTCTACGACAAGGCAGATATTTTTGTGAATGCCTCAAGCCTCGACAATATGCCGGTTTCGGTTCTCGAAGCTTTCGCGTCGGGCACGCCAGTGGTCAGCACGGCTCCGGAAGGAATGCGCTATCTGATCGATCATGAGCGAACCGGCTTGTTGTCGCCGCCGGGCGAAGCCGCGCCACTTGCGGAGAATATCCTGCGAGTGCTGAGAGATGAAGAACTAGGCTCGCGACTGACTGCCAATGCGTATGAAGAATCCGGCCGCTACCGATGGGCGTCGGTTCGCGAGAGCTGGTTAGCTGCATATCGCACGCTGATGCGAGAGCAGCGGAGTGAGACTCGTATTGAAGCCACAGAGGAAAGGTACTGAGCGCGTCGTGAAATCAATGGCTGACATGACGGCTGCGACTGGAACCGAATCGGTCTCGGCGAGGCGGAACAAGGCGCCCGTGTTTGTGTTGGGCTGTCCCAGGTCGGGAACTACCGTTCTTTACCACATGCTGCTTTCCGCGGGGGGCTTTGCGGTGTACCGTGCAGAATCCAACGTCTTCAATCTAATGGTGCCGCGGTTTGGTGGAATGCGCTCGGCCGCCGATCGGCGAACGACTTCTGAATACATGGCTGAAAAGCAAACTGTTTCGCGTCTCTGGACTCGATGCCGGCGAAATCAGCGAGAAGATTATGGAGGAGTGCCGCAGCGGTGGAGATTTCCTGCGAATCATGATGGAGGAAGTCGCCCAAAAGCAGGGAATGGCTCGCTGGGCAGAGTGCACTCCCGACCATCTTCTGTACATGGAGGAAATCAAGCGGCAAATACCGGACGCGCTCTTCATCCACATTATTCGCGACGGACGCGATGTTGCTCTGTCGTATGCCCAGCAGGGTTGGTCTTACCCTCTGCCGTGGGATCGCGGTGAACGGCTGGGAGTCGCGGGCCTGTATTGGGAGTGGGCGTTGCGCAAAGGGCGAGAGCAAGGGCGACAATTAGGAGCGGACTATCAGGAAGTGCGCTTCGAGGATCTGGTGGCTAATCCGCGACCGACCTTGTCGCGGCTGGGCGAGTTCATCGACCATGACCTGGACTATGACCGGATTCAGCTCGCAGCAATCGGATCGGTGCGCGAGCCGAACACTTCTTTTGCTGCCGCATCCAACGAAAATTTCGACCCAGTGGCTCGGTGGAAAACGAAAATGTCTTCCGAGCAAGCTGCTGACTTCGAAGCGCTGGTGGGCGAGTTCTTACATGAATTGGGATATCTCCTTGTCTCGGAGGGGCAGCGAAAAACGAGTGTGCGCGCGGCAAGATTGCGAGCGACTTATCTGGCGATGTTCGAGGCCAAGCATCGGCTGAAAGCCACTACGCTAGGCCGGTTGGTGGGCCTCGATCCCCTGGAGGTTGAACCGAAGCCAACCGGCTAAATGCAATGCTGCGTCAGCGTTTGGCGTGCTCTTTTTTGGTGTACTCTCCGAAATTCGTCAATAACAACCGGCTGTCCGCGTAATTTCTATGCTTTTCGATACGCCAATTTTTTTCGTTTTTCTGTGCCTCGTCGTCCTATGTTACTGGTGCCTGGGATTTCGCAACCAGAACCGGTTTCTCTTGATCGCGAGTTATTTCTTCTACGGATGGTGGGATTGGCGTTTTCTCTGCCTGATGATCGCCTCGACGACCATCGATTATTTCATTGCCATCAAAGTTGCCGACACGAAAGATCCCCGGGTTCGCCGTTCGCTGCTGATCTTGTCGCTGGTCATCAATTTTTCAATTCTTGGATTCTTCAAGTATTTCAACTTCTTTGCAGATTCGGCGGTGACCGCGCTGTCGACAGTGGGAATTCATGCATCGCTGCGACTTCTGCGAATCATCCTGCCGCCCGGCATCTCGTTTTACACCTTCCAGGAAGTCGCTTACATCGTGGACGTCTATTACGAGCGGCTGCCACCTTCCAGATCGTTTGTCGATTACGGCCTATTCATTACGTTTTTCCCGCATTTGATTGCCGGGCCTATCCAGCGTCCTTCCCACCTGTTGCCGCAAGTGCAAAATCCGCGGCAATGGGATTCAGGGAAAGCCTTTGACGGGATGATGCTGATTCTGGAGGGACTGTTTCGCAAGTGTGTGATCGCGGACAATTGCGCGTTGATTGCGAACGCGGCCTTTGGCGGCTCGTTCCGCCAGCCGAGCCTGCCGGTTTTGCTACTCGGAACCTATGCCTTCGCCTGGCAAATTTATGGAGACTTCAGCGGGTACAGCAACATTGCGCGCGGATGCGCCCAGTTGATGGGATTCCATTTCATGGTGAATTTCCGCCAGCCTTATCTCGCCGACAGCATCCAGGATTTCTGGAGGCGTTGGCACATCAGCCTAAGTACTTGGCTCCGGGATTATTTGTACATTCCACTGGGAGGCAATCGTTATGGCGAACGAAAAACTTACCGCAATTTGCTGCTGACGATGCTACTCGGCGGCTTGTGGCACGGGGCAAACTGGACCTTCGTCGTGTGGGGCGCGCTGCACGGGGGAGGGCTCGCGGTCGAGCGGAAGCTTACCCGCGGCGTGACTGCGCCCCGATGGAAAGTTCCGGGATGGGCTAAGCGAATTCTGATTTTCCATTTTGTGTGTTTAGCCTGGATATTTTTCCGCGCCGCGTCGTTGGGAGCCGCGGGGCAAATGCTGAAGGGGCTTACGAAGTGGACCTGGAGACCGGAATTTCCTGCAGCGTTCATGTTTCTGGCGTTGTTCTCCATTCCACTCCTGTTAGTTGATTTTTATCTGGAGTCGACTGGAGATGAATATTGTTTTGCGTCCGCAAGGGTGCAGCCTCGCGTAGCCTTCGGACTCGCATGCGTGCTGGTGATCGCTTTATTTGGTGCGAATGAAGCCAATGCCTTTATCTACTTCCAATTCTGAACGCCCAATACCGGCGGCGGAGGCGCGGCGGTCAATGAGCGCTCGAAGCGGCATCGTCGCGCTGCTGGTCGGATTGGCCCTGATTCTGTTGGGGCTGGAGACGATCTCTCCGTTGATCCTGACCCGTCTCAGCCGAACCGAGCGTCGAGTTGAGATCGAGACCCAGGCCGCGCACACGCTACGCCCTTTCACGTCCGACGGTCGCCCAACCGTTCTTCTCGTGGGTAATTCTCTGCTGCTCGAAGGGGTTCAACTCGACGACCTGGAGCATACTCTGGCGCCTCAGTGCGCGGTGAGCCGGTTCGCCATCGAACAAACGCATTACCTGGACTGGTACTTCGGCCTGCGGAGGCTTCTCGAAGAAGGAGCGCGGCCGAGTGTGATCGTTCTCACCCTCGCGACCGACCAGCTTGCGTCGCGGTTTACTTTGGGCGAGTCTTTCGCGCGTCGTCAGATGAGTGCGGTCGACTTTCCTATGACGGTGCGTCGCGCCAAACTCGACAAAACGACGGCCAGCACCTATTGGTTTGCTCACTGGAGCAACTGGCTGGCGGACAAAGGATTCATTCGTCAGGACGTGATGATTCTGCTGGTGCCAAATTTCCGGCTTCTTGCCGCGAGAATTGCAGATCATGGCCCGCACGTCGGCGATCCCGCGGTGTTACTGGAAATGGCAAAGGAGAGGTTGCCCGAATTGCACGATCTCGCACAAACCTACGGCGTCAAAATCGTGCTCCTGGTTCCGCCCACGCTACGTCAGGATCATTCCCAGGAGGTGCAGGATCTCGGCGACAAAGCGGGCGTCCCGGTATGGGTGCTTTCCGCTCCAGGGGAGTTTCAGCCAAACTTATTTTCAGACGGGTTTCACCTTAATGCTCAAGGATCCGAAATCTTTACCACTCGGCTCGCAGATCAGATTCGCAGGACCATCGGCAGTGGTGCCGCGTCCAATAATTCTGAGAATCCACCTTTGGCTCCGCAGGACGTGCGCGACAAGAATCAGTAGCTTGGCACGCAGCCAGTTCAGTTATCGGCGTAGTGATCAATGCTGAAACGTGTCATCTGGCTTTGCGAATGATTAGTAGATTGTTGTTATTGCGCTTGAACGAGTGCGGCAATTCGACCAAGGCAAAGTCGTGATTCGGAAATTGCCTTGCATAGGTCGTTTCCAGCGCATCCACCCATCGTCCGAGCGATTCCTTCGCAATGTCTTCGACTACATACACCCCGCCTGTGCGCAGCTGATCGATTGAGCCGTTGAGGAACGAGACGCTGCCTTCGAAGGTATGCATGCCGTCTTCTATGATCACGTCCATGCCGCCCTGCAAAGCCGGTTGCGACCAAAGCAGCTGAATGGCCTTGGAGTCGAGTTGATCACAATAGAAGGTCTTGATGCGATCCTCCTCGAACAATATGCTGCGATCGATGTCGGCGCCGTGAACGAGCGCCTTGGGAAAGAACTCTTTCCATGCGTGCAGGGACGCTCCGGGTATTCCGTCCCGGCCCATGTTTGCGGCGAAGCCGGCATGGTTGGTGCCCAACCCAAGTTCGAAGATTCGGAACTGTTGGCCGCGAAGCTTTCCGAACAGTGCAGAGTATACCGGCGTGTAATTGTGAGGGCCGCCTACCCCCTTGTCACTTCCATGCCGATTCATGGCCCGGCACAATTCGGTGGGCGCCAGCACGTTGACCTCGCGTAATTGGTTAACGAGATCTGAGGCCCGTCGGCTGGGAAACGCGCGTACGACTGGACTGCCGTTGAGAATGCACGAAGCTGCGAAGCTAGGCCAGTAGAGTCGACAGCGCCACGACAAACAAACCCGTTGATAGGATCGCTCCGAAAGTCTGCTTCGAAGGAACTCGCGCAATGCTGCCTTCATTCGAGCCTTCTTTGCGTCCGGACAAAATGCAGTTCGGTACCGAGTGGATGGTTGAAGCTCCATCCTGCGGCCAGTTGCGCAGGCGTGTTTCGCGGGCGCGCCCAAAAACTTCACTCCGGTTTGGTGAAGTCGCGCTGGCGGAAGATTGTGCCACACTTGCAGAGGTTATGAAACAGCTCAAGCTGGCGGCAGCCAGAATTCGTGGGTTAAGGTTTTCGCAACAGGATGCTGCGGCAGCGGTCATAGATGCTATTGCCCATGGCTCGCTTCACCACGCATAGCAGAGTTTCGCTGAGGCGCATTTGCCACAGTGCCTCTGCTGTGCAAATGCGTTCAAATTTAGCGATGCTGGTGTCGCGCAAGATGGCCGCGCGACCCAGGGAGTATGGATCAGTGGCTGGAGAATTGGCACGCACCCGGCTGGTGGCCATTGAGAGATAGCCGGCTTCCCGCACTAGATCGCGAGCCTGATCGTTATACCGGCCACCGGGGCACGAGAAGTGCTCAATTGTTCCGCCGATCGTGTCTTCCAGCATTTTCTTCGCATCGAAAATCTCGCGGCGCATAGCCGGAGGGTCGAGATCGTCGAGATACGCATGAGTCATCGAGTGGCATCCTATTTCAAAGCCAAGTGCCTGCAACTCGCGTAGCTGCACAGACGACATATATCCGGCATTGCCGACGAATCCAGCGGTTACGTAGAAAGTGGCGTTGAACTTGGCTTCTTTCAGAATCGGCGCGGCGGCGATCAAGTCGGTCTCGGTTCCATCATCGAAAGTGATGGCGACCGACTTCTCCGCCGAATAGCCCAAAGCTTCGCCGACGCTCAGGCCGCGCCATTTGTTCCGAACGAGCCAGTCGATTTGAGAACAGAACGATTCCCGGGACAGGATGTAACGGACATATCCGGGCTCGGATTGGCACAAAGGGCGGCCCGGCAGTTCCAATTCGTGGTACATCAGGAAAACGGCGCGGGGGCCCGCCATCAGAAAATCCTGCGCAGCTGCGCTTTCAGCGAGTCTGGCACCCGTATGCCGAGGCTGTCGAGCCGCTTCTTGCTGCTTTTCAGAAAGCTCCACATGCGGCGGGAGCGCGCCTGGGCTTGTCCGAATTCCTGCAGAAGAGCGTCTGGCAACACGCCTGATGATGGCAGTAGAAGTTTGTCTTTCTGGCCGGAATATTTTCCGGCGATCAGCGCCGCCCGAATCGCAGCAGGTTCCAGAGGATCGCAATCGAGCACGACTCGCATTCCCCGGTATTGTTTCTTCCAGTGCAAATCCATGCCGTAGAAGGCATGCATCTGAGGCGCGCGTTGTTGCAGTCGCTGCAGAAGCGCGAAAGTACCCGGGCGGGGAGCGTAGCGCCCGTCATACTTCGAGTTCCAGGTTTCGATTCCCATGGGCAATGTGCCGAAGGTTTCAATCCATGCAAAACAGTCGTCCTTGGGATGGGCTATTACTGAAACCGCGCCCTGGGAGCCGATGTGCCGGATTACCTCCTCTGGCTTTGTCGACTGCGTCGGTTCAGTGGAGCAGTACCCGAGGATATGCATGTCTCGTTCGCATCGATACTCCAGGCCGGCCACCATGCAAAACTCTTTATCCGAGAGCGACTCGCATTCCGCCGTGTAGCGCGCAATCGATTTCTCGTCGAAATATTCGGCATGATCCGTCATGCACAAAAACGAGCATCCCTCTGCCCGGAAAGTTTCGCGCAGTTCGGCTAAGGTGAACTCGCCGTCTGAGTAAGTGCTATGAGCGTGCATTGCGCCTTTGAGCATGAGGGTCTAGGGTGTCGAATATCTTTTTGTCAGAATCTTAAAAAAATTAATCCAATCCGCAAACTCGGGCAGCGGGTCGCGCCACTGGAACAGATCGTGATACGTGCCCGGGACTGGTGTAAGAACCTGCAGCAAAGTTCCAAGCCGGCTAGGATATGGCAGCGGATAGCCTGGCGGCGGGCCTTTCCACACTTCAGCCAGATGGCGCGCATCGCCCAGCAACCAGCGGCAGCGAATGCCGGAACGATAATCGCGGTTCGGCTCAACATCGCCATGCTCGGCCATTTCCACCAGCAGCCGCGGAAAATCAACACCTGCATAACACGCCAGCGCAAGCGAATGCCAGAATCGTCCATTCACTTCCATAAATACTGGCGGAGAGCCGGCTTTCTTGCGGTATTCGACCATGGCCACGCCGTGCCAGCGGAGGGCCGATAGAATCGCAAGTGAACAGCGGCGAATCTCCGGATCGATCGGTGTACTCACCCGTACGGCGCTGCCCGAGCCGGTGGGGTATACGTCGCGAATCCTGCGATGTGCAAATTCCGCGCGCAGTTCGCCGTGGTGCATGAGCGCGAAATATCCGGTGCCCTCGCCTTCAACGAATTCCTGAAGCAACACCGCCGACGCTCGACTGCGAATGTCCTGGAAGGCCGCGTCGAACTCGACCAAGTCCTTAGCATAGCGAGGGCGGCCAGCGGTGCGCAACCTACCGTCGGCAGACATTTCCTCCGAGGCTTGCGGTTTCAAGACAACGGGGAAGTGCATGTCCCGCGCGGCCTGGGCAGCTTGTTCTGGATCTGTGACCACGATGGTTTTCGGAATTGCCACACCCAGAGATGCGGCCAGACGCGTCGTCTCACCCTTATTAAACGCGCGCAGCAGGTCGTTGTGATCCGGCAAAATCAGCTGCGCTCCCGCAGAGATCAAAACGTCCCGCCGGGCAGACAAAGGCAGCGTGGTGAGTTCGGTCATGGGAAGCAGCAACGTGCCGGGCTTCTCGCGTACGAATGCGACGAGCGCGTTAATAAAGGCATCAACGGATTTCTGCGGCGAAGGATACTGAACGGCACCGGAAGAGGCGCGGGACCAGCTCGCCTTGGACCAAGGTGCCGCTTCGCCAGCGAAGACCGTGTGTCCGGCACGCGCCAGCGACCTGACACTGGCGACGGCCTGATTCTGATTTCCATCCAGCACCAGGATATTCATGGTTGTCTAGCAATGCGTGACTCGCGCGCCTGGACGCTCTGCACGGATCCGCGACTGACCTGCTGCAAGACTTCAGCGAAACGCCGCTCGATGTTTGACCAATCGTATTGCGCGGCAAGCCGGGCGGCAGCTTCTTCGTAACGCCGCCGCAGAGTGGAATCGCGCAGCAGAAGTGTGATGGCCTGAATCTGGCTGGCCGCGTCGTCGGCCAGGATGAGATCGCGTCCGTTTTCCACGTCGAGCCCCTCGGCGCCGATTGATGTGGAAACCAGAGCCTTACCCATGGCCATGGCTTCAAAAATTTTCAACCGCGTTCCGCCCCCGATTCGCAGGGGCACCACGACCACGCTTGCGTCGCGCAGGTAGTCGGCTACAGATGGCACTGTCCCCGTCACTTCGATGGAGCGGGAAGCGAGCTTCCGAACACTGGCGTGCGGGTTCCGTCCCACAATCTGGAAGACTGCCGAAGGAAACTCAGCGAGAATTCCAGGGAAAATTTGCTGGCAAAAATATGCGACTGCGTCGATGTTCGGTTCCCAATCCATGGAGCCTGTGAACACGATCCGGGGAGGATTGGTGGACGATGGCGGAGCGACTTCATACTTTTGCGTATCAACCCCGGTCGGGACGACGGTGATGGCGCAGTCCGGATCCATCGCCAGCATCTGCTGGCGATCGTGTTCGGAGACGGCAATCACGTGATGGAACTTGCGCAAGGCGTCGGCGCTCGTAACGCCGCATTTTCCCAGCTTCTAGGCGATAGGCAAGGCGCTTCGCCGGATTTGTTTCCGTCGATGCCATACGCTGCCACAGGGCGGACTCTACGTTGTGCTGGAAAAGTACGGTGGGCGTGGCGAGAGTCTCCGGGAAGTTCAGCGACGCGGAAAGAAAATCGCAAACCGCGACGTCGAGTTGTTTCTTCATTGAGCCAAGCGGCCACGGCCGATTGCACGGCAGGGTGCGTGAATTTACTTACGGCAAAGGGCGCCGGTTGGAACAGGCGGCCCAGGTAATGCAACGCTTGCGCAACAGCGCTTCCATCCGGGGATGCGGTGTAGACGGTTTGCGCCCCGGGCAATTCGCGCTGGATTTCCGATTCGTAGGCAGAGTCGCGCTGCCCGCCGTAGTAGGAGAGCAGAGTTACTTCGTGACTGCGGGCAAGATGGCGGAGAATGTTATAGGAACGGATCTTGCCCCCGGTGTCGACTGGGAGCAACTTGCCCGCTTTGACCCACAGAATTCGCAAAGTTTGTTCCAGTCACTCCAGTGAGCCGTTTCGGTGCAAGGCGCCGCCATTCGAGAAAAGGCCAAAGAGTAATACTAACCTAGACGCCCTGCGGGGCTTGGGTTCTGTGCATTAAGATGGTAATGCTCGGTGCGCTGCAGCCGCAGACTCGATTTCTAGCACGCTGAAAGCGCATACGAATGGCCGCTCACCGATGCGATCGTTGTACAGTTCCGATGCTGGAATGGCATGAAACCTAGAAACTGGCGAGATATCCGGGATCGGTTGGCGGGGATGGAACGGGCGGAACTGCGCGACCGTTTTCGACAGGAATTCGCCAAGCGCCAGGACGCGCTGCTCTCGCTCCTCGGATACGGCTTTGGGCGAAGCTCACGCCGTTCAGGCCGTAGCAAAGCCGGCAACTTTTTCTTTAACACGCAATCAATCGATGAAGTCCTCGCTTTATTGCGGCAGCGGTTTCCAGCGCAGATGAAGGAAATTATCCGACGCGCCGACAAAATTTGTGCTCATCGATTCGACCTGCTGGGTTACGAAGACCTCGATTATGGAAATCCGATTGACTGGCATTTGGACGCCGTTCATGGAAAACATGCGCCGCGAAAGAGTTTCCATAAAGTGCAATATCTCTCTTTTGCCGAGGTGGGCGATAGCAAAGTCACCTGGGAACTGAATCGTCATCAGCATCTGGTGACGTTGGCGAAAGCCTTCCGATTGACCGGAGATCATCGCTACGCAGATGAAATCTTCCGGCAACGGCGGCAGTGGCAGTCCGATAATCCATATCCCGTCGGAATCAACTGGGCCAGCAGCCTGGAAGTTTCTTTTCGCAGCATGTCGTGGCTGTGGACCTATCAACTGCTGCAGGGGGCGCCGGGCATCCCGGATTTCCGCGACGAGTGGTTGCGCAGTCTCGCGCTGCACGGGCGGCACATAGAACGTTATCTCTCCACCTATTTTTCTCCCAATACGCATTTGCTGGGCGAGGGCGTGGGGCTGTTTTTTCTGGGAGTGATGTGCCCGGAGTTGGCGGCGTCAGAGCGCTGGAAGAAGCTGGGTTGGGAGATCGTGCAGCGGGCAGCGGAACGCCAGGTTCAGCCGGATGGATTTCACTTCGAGCAGTCGACCTACTATCACGTCTACGCGCTGGATTTTTTTCTGCACTCTGCCATTCTGGCAACGCTCAATGATATTTCCATTCCTCCTGCCTTGGAAAAGGCAATGGAAAAGATGCTGACGGCGCTGTGCTTGCTCGGCCGCGCGGGCGGCCCTGCTCCGCGCGTTGGAGATGACGATGGCGGCAGACTCTTCGATCCCAGCCGCAATCGTAGCGAGCATCTTCTGGATCCTCTGGCGACGGGAGCCGTTCTTTTCGATCGCGGCGACTACAAGTTTGCAGCGTCTGAACTGCGGGAGGAAACCGTCTGGTTGCTGGGAGTGGAAGGAGCGCAACGCTGGGACAAGCTTGAAGCGACGCGCCCCGGCATGGACTCTGCGGTCTTGGCTTCCGCCGGATTTTATTTGCTGCCGTCTCCGCAACCTTCGGCGCAACTCGTGCTGCGCGCCGGTCCGCAGGGAACGCAGAGCGGCGGACACAGCCATTCCGACGCGTTGAGCGTGTGCCTGCAGAGCCAGGGAAGTTCGCTGCTGCTCGATCCCGGAACGCTGGAGTATGTCGGCAATGGCAACGAACGCGACCGGTTTCGCGGTACCGAAATGCACAATACGCTCAAGGTGGACGGCGCGAACCAGTCGGAGACTGCCACGCCTTTTTCCTGGAAACAACTGACTCAGGCGAAAGCCGATCAATGGGTGCAGGGGAAAAGTTTCGATCTGGTGGTCGCGAGTCATGACGGCTATCATCGGCTCGCTTCCCCGGTCACACATCGCCGCTGGGTGATCTCATTGCAAAACGGCGTGTATCTGATCCGTGACGTGGTTGAAGGACAAGGGAAACATCAATTGGATGTTACCTGGCATTTGGGCCAGGAACTGCAGTTGGTAAAAGAGAACGTGTTTCGGGTGAAAGGCGCGTCGCACGGGCTGGCGCTTCTTGCGGCGCAAGGACATGGATGGGCCGAGGAGGTCCGCAAGGAATATTGCTCGCCGGCATACGGGCAGAAAGCTCCCATGACCGTACTCAATTTCAGCATGAGCGCGACCATGCCGCAGGAGTTCGCGATGCTGTTGGTGACACTGGAGGAAGCCCACCTGACGCCTGGATCTTTCACGCGAATCGCCGGGCAGACAACTGAGGTTCCAGTCAGCGCATACCGCTATTCTTTCGAGAGCGCCGAGTACTCATTCTTTTTCGCTCAGTCCGGAAAAGCCTGGCGTCAGGGTGCCGTCTCAAGCGACGCTGGATTTGTTTGCTGGAGTAAAGGGCTGCTCGACCGGGTGATTTTTTCCAATGGGAGTTATGTAACAATCGATGGCGGCCCGGAACTGCGCTTCAGGCGGCCGGTTTCATGGGGTGAGGTTCTTCAGGAAGCGGCCGGTCAAACGGTATTCTCGTCCGATCCTGACGCGGTGCAGAAAGAAGCTATTGCTTCAGATACTTCACGGCATCCTTAAAACGGGGAACTGATTCAAACCTCTATGTGCGGAATTTGCGGCATTTTTTTCTCCGACCGGAACTGGCGGGTGCAGCCCGAACTGCTGGCAGGCATGAATGGGCGCATCGTGCACCGCGGTCCCGACGACGACGGTTTTTTCGTCGAGGAAAATGTCGGCCTGGCGATGCGGCGGCTGAGCATCATTGACGTGAAGTCCGGCCATCAGCCTCTGGCGAACGAGAACCAGGACATCTGGATCGTCTTCAACGGCGAGATCTACAACCACGCAGAATTGCGCGCCGACCTTGAGGCTCGCGGGCACCGCTACCGCACCCACAGCGACACCGAAACCATTGTTCACCTTTACGAAGAATATGGCCGCGACTGCGTAAAGCATCTGCGCGGTATGTTTGCTTTCGCCATCTGGGATCGCCGGAAGCGCGTTCTGTTCGCCGCGCGGGATCGCCTGGGCATCAAGCCTTTTTATTATCGCTGGGATGGGCGCGCATTTCTGTTCGGCTCGGAGATCAAAGCGATTCTCGCCTATCCCGGAATCGCGGCTGAGTTCAACCGTGCCACGCTCTCGGAATATCTGGCATTCGGTTACATCACCGGCGCCGAAACGATGTTCGCGGGGATCTACAAGCTGATGCCCGGACATACGCTGGAGTTGACGGAGCAGGGTGAGCCGCGCATTGAGCGCTATTGGGATCTCACTACCGAAGTGGATCGGGAACCAGGCCCGCGGGAGTACTACGTTAAGACTTACCGTGAACTGCTGGAAGATGCCGTCCGCTCGCACCTGATGAGCGACGTTCCGCTCGGCGTCTTTCTCAGCGGCGGTCTCGATTCCAGCGCGGTTGCGGCGCTCACGAAAAAGGCCTGTGGAGATCGCATTCAGACATTTTCAGTCGGCTATGGCGAAGAGGCCTTCAGCGAACTGGGTTACGCGCGCGAAGTGGCCGAACATATTGGATCGGAACATCACGAGGTGCGCCTGAGCCGGGAAGAGTTTTTTGCCAACTTGCCGCGCCTCATCTGGCATGAAGATGAGCCGATCGTCTGGCCCTCCAGTGTGTCGCTCTACTTTGTGGCGCGGCTGGCCCGCGAAAAGGTTACCGTCGTTTTGACGGGCGAGGGTAGCGACGAGACCCTCGCCGGCTACACGCGTTACGCGTGGACTCTGCTCAACTCGCGCATGGACAGCGCCTATCGATCATTTACGCCCGAGGCTCTGCGGCGGCTGGTACGGAACGGCATCCAGTCTGGCCCGCTGGGGGCTTCGCTCCATCGCAAACTGCAGCACACGTTCCTGGTGCGCGACGGAAACTCGTGGCCATCTTTTTACTTCGACAATTTCTTTTCTGCGTTTGCCGCTTCGGAGCAGTCCGAGTTGCTCACTCCGCAAGCGCAAGCCGCGGCTGGCGACGCTTATGCGGGCTCGATGCATGCGTGGGAGAGATCGCACGGCGATCTGCTTCATCGGCTTGCTCTATACCGACATCAATAGCTATCTCATCGAATTGCTGATGAAGCAGGATCAAATGAGCATGGCGGCATCGATCGAAAGCCGCGTGCCGTTTCTCGATCACCCGCTGGTAGAGTTCACAGCCAGAATTCCGGCGCAATATTCCATTGAGGGGATGGCGGGCAAATTCATCCTGAAGCAGGCGGTCGAAGACCTGCTGCCAAAATCGATCGTGTATCGCAAGAAGATGGGTTTTCCCACGCCGTGGGAATATTGGCTGGCAGGCCCGCAATTGGACGATCTGGAACATATGCTCCTCGAACCGCGAAGCACGGAGCGAGGGCTTTTCCGCCCGGAAGCGGTGAAGCGAATTTTCGCCGAGCACCGCGCGCGCACGCGCGACCACGGAAACCGCATCTGGCGGCTCATCAATCTTGAGATCTGGCATCGCGTTTTGATCGATGGGGAGGCGGCGGAGACAGCCGGCGCGCAGCTCAGTTCATCCAGTCCGGTGGCTGTTCCTTAAGGGGCGACAGTTACTCTCACTCGACGCCTGCAATTGCGGCATTAATCGCATCCACGTCCGCGCCCGGGTCTTTACCGTCGGTCCCTTTGTGCTTGTACGGGCTGGAGGGTTGCAGATGATAATCCCCGCCATTCCCGCCGTTGTAGTTCACGAAGCGAACATCTTTCGCCGAGGCCGGAAAGAAATTCTTCGCCGGCCAAAGATTGGGTGGAAAGGCTGGAGCATTTCCAATCAGCGCATTGCTTGCGAATGTATAACCACTGAAACAGGCATTAAACGTCGTTAGCGGCTTGTCGAAGAATGCGCAATTGCCCTGTCCGCCGCCGGTTGACCAAACCGGATAAGTGCCGACGGTCAAAATATTGTTAGTGAAGACGAAATTCTTCATCGGCCCCCTGGCTGCGGCCATGTGCCCGATATTGAGCATCATTGATGACGGAAAGGCGGTGACGTGATCGATGGTCACGTTCTGCAGGAGCGGAGCGCCTGGGGTCACCGAGAATTGCAAAAACATTCCAGCCCCGTTGTACCTTTTCCCGTCCATATCATCGATGACGAGGTCGTGAATGCTGTAACGCTCGCCGTCGAGTTGAGCGCCGCCGTTGTCGGACAGGGCGTTGGCAATCTGCAGTCCGGCGCCCACGTGGCGAATGAAGTTGTAGCGGATGGTCACGTCGGTCACTTGGCAAATGGGGCAGAGATTCCCACCATTGCCGGCCTGATTTTTCGGGGTGAGCAGGATGGCGAAACCTGATTGCGAGAATCCACCCCAGGAATAGTCGAGAATATTGCCCTCAACTAAAACCCGCTGCGCATTTTTCAGCTCGAGAAGATTCTTGACGGTAAAGGGATTTCCGTTGGCCGCTCCCACGTAGCCGGCTTGCCCTTTCAACCAGATCAAGGGCTTAAAGAAATGATTGTGTCGAATCTCAATGTCTGTCGGCGTCGTGGTTGCGGCGCCGCCACCGAAGATGATGTTCTCGCCCGAAGCTTCCAGAAAATTATTGACGATCTTGTACGGTCCCGTGGGCAAGTCGCCGCCGCCGCCGGCTATTGCCTGCGCATCGCTGCACGATCCCGCGCCTGAAATGCAGTGAAAATCGGTAAAGAAGGAGTCCACGATGGCGACGTTCGTTCCGGCCAGTCCTATGCCGCGAGCAGTCTCGTCGTGGGCCGATCCGTGCAGCCAGAGGCGATCGAAGACGATATGATCAGCGGCGCCCTTAAATGAGACAAGATTGTAGACAGGTTTGGTAAACGCGCCTCGTGTCACTTCCAATCCCATCAGCCGGTAGTGGTTCGCACCCGCAGCAAAGGTGATCGGCCCGGAGCCGGCCTTACCGTCGAATTCGATTGTAGCGACAACATGTTTCGCAGACGCGCACGGAAAGCCGGGTCGCCCCGGCAGGGAAGAAACGCCCGCGTAGCAAGGAGTCAGTCGAGTCCCCTCCGGAGGCAGACTGGAATCTGGAGCACTGGTGCGGATGATGATCCAATGCGAGTCGTCACAACTTTTCTGTGGCAGCGCAAAGTTTCCGTTAAACGTTAGCCCCGCCTCAAGTTGAATGACGTCTCCGCACGAGGCATTCGCGAGAGCTTGTTGGAAACTTTCTCCGGCATGGACCAACCAGGTCTTACCGCCCGCAGGAGTATCGTTCAACGAACTCTTTACGCGCTGCCTGGGGAGTTCCGCTGGGCCATCGAAAGTGGTGCTCTTAGGCGGTGCGGGGGCCTGGCTTGCAACCGCCCTCAGACCCAGCATTGCTAACGCAAGCGCAGCCCACAGCACGCAAACGCGAGACTTTAAGGGACCGGCTGGACGGTTTAGGGGTCGGCAAGAAAACATACGGGAGCATCAACGGAGCGTTATCCCAACAAAGAAAATGCGGTGGAGCTGAAAACATCTCGCCGCGGACAAAAGCTCGATGCTACCGATATACAGACTGAGGAAAATAATTGCAAGATAGGTTGGACGCGAAAAGAGCCATCGGCTGCGCAGCCGATGGCTCTTCTACATTACCATTCCAATCGACGGCTTATTCAACGCCCACCGTCGCCGAAGCCACGCCATCCAAATCTGCGCCCACGTCCCGGCCATCGGTGCTTCGTCCTTTGAACGGGCTCGATGTTTGCAGTCGATAATCGCCGCCATTTCCCGCGCTGTAATTCATGAATTGCACGGCTGCCGGGCTAGCGGAGAAGGAGTTCAGGCGCGGCCACGCAGTGGCAGGAAATGCGGCCGTATTCCCAATCAACAAATTGCCGGCGAAGGTATACGGGCTGAAGCAGGTGTTGAAAGTGGTTAGCGGCTTGTCGGTATAGGCGCAGTTCTCCGGTCCACCGCCGGTCGACCACACCGGGTAAGTGCCCACGCTCAGAATGTTGTTGGTAAAGACGAGGTTTTTCATGGGCCCGCTGGTTGCCACCATGTTGCCAACATTAAGAAGCATGGATGACGGAAAAGCGGTTACGTGATCAATCGTCACATTCTGCAGAACGGGGGCGCCCGCGCTTACCGAGATCTGCGCAAACATACTGGCACCGTGATACTTCTTACCATCCATATCGTCGATGACGTCGTCGTGGATGCTATAGCGCTCGCCATCGAGTTGTGCTCCACCATTGTCCGACAACGCGTTGGCGATTTGGAATCCAGCGCCGACATGGCGGATAAGGTTGTAGCGGATGGTGACATCCGTCACTTGGCAGATGGGACAAAGGTTGCCGCCGTTCCCCGCCTGATTTTTTGGTGTCAGCAGGATGGCAAAGCCCGATTGTGAAAATCCTCCCCAGGAGTAGTCGAGAATATTGCCCTCGACCAACACACGCTGCGCATTTTTCAGTTCGAGAAGATTCTTAACCGTAAAGGGATTGCCATTGAATCCTCCTACGTAGTTGGCTTGACCTTTCAGCCAGGACAGGGGCTTGAAGAAATGGTTCTGGCGAATCTCGATATCGGCAGGCGTCATGGTTGCAGCGCCACCGCCGAAGATGATGTTTTCCGTGGACCCCTCAAGGAAATTGTTCGTGATCTTGTAAGGTCCCATCGGCCAGGTTGCCGCCGCCGCCGGCAATCGCCTGGGCATCGCTGCACGACCCTGTGAGTGAGATGCAGTGAAAATCGGTGAAGAACGAATCCACGATCGCGACGTTGGTGCCTTCGAGTCCGATGCCACGAGCAGTCTCATTCTGGGCCAAGCCATGCAGCCACATGCGATCGAACACCACGTGATCGGCTGCGCCATTAAACAGAACGAGGTTATAGACCGGGCCCGAAAATGTGCCACGCGTCACTTCCAAGCCAATCAGCCGGTAATAGTTCGCTCCAGGAGCGAAGACGATGGGACCACTGCCTGATACTGGCACGACCAGTTTGGCCAGCACATTCTTCGCGGAAGGGCACTGAAGGGCCGGACGCCCGGGCAGAGACGACACTCCTGCGTAGCAGGGCGTGAGCCGTGTGCCTTCCGCCGGAAGCAGGGAATCATCAGAACTGGTGCGCACGATAATCCAGCTGCTGTCATCGCAACTCTTCGCAGGGAAGGTGAATGCTCCTACGAAAGTTCCGCCGGCTTGGAGTTGAATAGTATCGCCGCAGCTCGCATTGTTCAGCGCAGACTGCAGATTTCCTCCCGCATTGACCGTGATCGTCTTGCCCGTTGCGGGAGTGTTTGCCATTGCGGACTGAATGTAGGTACGCGGTAACTCCGCCGGCCCGTCAAACCCAGTCGTCGAGGTCGACGAAACCGTTAGGTTGAAAGCAGCCGAGGCGTGGTTTCCGGAAGCATCAGTCACTTGTATGGAAAGAGGATAAGAACCGGCCAGAGCGGTCGTTCCGTTGAGCGTGCCGCTCGAAGCCTGTAATTGAATTCCGGACGGCAGAGAGCCGTTGACCAGACTCCAGTGGTAGGGAGCTACGCCACCGGTCGCGGCAAGGGCGGTGCTGTAAGGCACGCTCGCATCCGCTGCTGGCAAGAAAGTATTGGTAATTGCCAGCGCCGGGGAAGTTTCTGTCACCGCCAGGCTGAAGGCGGCGGTGGCATTGTGCCCAGCCGCGTCCGTCACCTGTACCGAGAAAGGATAGGATCCCGGCGTCGAAGTTGTACCGACGATCGCGCCCAACGAACTTCGCAACTGAATTCCTGTCGGCAGCGATCCGCTAACGAGACTCCACTCGTAAGGCGTTGTGCCGCCGACTGCGGAGAGGGAAGCTGTGTAAGGCATGCTGACGCTGGCGCTCGGCAGCGCGGAGTTGGTGATTGTCAAACTAGTAGAGATCGGCGGCGGAGGTTTGACTGTAACTGTTGCGGCCGCCTTAGTTGAAGACTGAATGCCGATATCCGATCCGATTCTGTCTGCGGAACTCGTCGCCGTTATAGTAACTCGAGTAGAGTTCGTCACCCGCGGCGCGGTGAACATGCCCGTACTCGAAATCGTTCCTGCACTGGCTGACCAGATTAAGGGTGCCCTCGAATTTCCGAGCCGATGGGCCGTGAACTGAATCTGTTGCATCGACGCCACGGTCACGGCGTTCGGCGACAGCGACATTGTAGTCGCGGGAATAGCCGCAGAGCTTACTGGGGCGCCTTGTAAGGCCGCGCTGCAGGCTGTGGTAATTGCGCTGAGGCAAGCGAGTCCGAGCAACAGCGATAGGACGAAAGCATTCGGAATTTGGTTTTTATAACGGCTGAAACGTTCTGCTGTTTCCAGGTGCTCTACGTCGCACATGTAGGTATCCTCGGAACGGATTTGGGGGACTAATCGTTCGGGTCCTTGTTCACGACTGTAGAGAAGGGAACGCGAGTAGAGCAGATTACGTGAGTACAGAGTCCAACAGGCCACAGAAGGACATGACTAACGGGTATTCACTTCCGGGTTTGAAACCTGGGATTTGAAAATTCTCAGCAGAGATCGCACTTGCGAAAGCAGAGATTTTAAGAACAGCCACGGATTGCACGGATCTTCACGGATCTAAAAATTTAACAAGTTAGCGCGATGTTTTGATCCGTGAGAATCCGCGCAAATCCGTGGCCGATGTCAGAATGTTTTGGACACTAAGCAGCGACGGCGTGACCTGAATTGTTTTTCGGCGTACAAATGCGATCTGCCTAGGCGTCATCCCGTTGATACGTGTCAATCAGCCCGATGGCAACCTGGTTGGCTTCATCGAGGTCGTGGATTCCTTCCACCTGCCAGGCCTTGCGCGTCCAGATGGCCCACACCAGGCCAACGCCATAGACCGCCGACCCTGCCGCGAGATGAATCGCCAACTGCACAACGCCATGGGCCACAAACCAGTGACGCATGAGCAACAAAACCACGACCAGCGGCGCGCACAGCATAAGAGGCATCAAGAATGCCTCGCGAAGATAGAAACTGATTCGCAGATTCAGAACCCGGCAAAGATGGCGCGGTAGAAAGACCAGAGTAGTGCAGGCCAGCGGGATGGCGGTGCCGACAGCATCGCCAAGAATTCCAAACGGCCTTACCAAAGTGATGCTGAGAATCAGATTGGCAGCGCCTTCTAACAAAATCACCATCGCCAGCGTTCTGTGCTTTGCCATTCCAAACAGCACACGCGTCGAAGCCGATTGCGCGAGCATCAGCGTGTAGGGAACAACCAGGATCAGCAAGACCGGATAACTGGTCGCTATGTATCGGGCTCCTACCCACACCTCAATTAACGACTTGCCTAAAATGATGAGGATTGCCGCGATCGGGAAGATGATTAAGGCACATGCCCGATTCCCGGCGACGAAGATTCTTCTCAGTCCCGCCAGATCGCCAGTTGCATCGGATTTGCTGGACATTGGAACAAAAAGTTGCGCCAAGCCACTGACTACCTCTCCCGCATAATCCATCAGGCGCGATCCAATAGTGAAATACGTAATTGCAGCGGAAGAAAGAAAGGTTCCAATGACCAAGGCATCGGTTTTAAATCGCAGCCTGGTGGCCACGATTATGATGAAGGTCGTGCCGCTATAGCTGGCAATGCGATTGAGACTCTGGCGCGATAGGTGCTGCGGGCCAAAGCGCAGCGGCAGAATGCGAAGCACAACGGTTGCATTGATCAGGCTGGTAATCAGGGGAAGAGCTACCGTGATCAGGGTTACAATTAACAGTCCGTACCCATGATGAAGTGCGATCACGATCAGCAATGCCCGCACGATGGTTGACCCGACGCTGGTGATGTTCAATACATAAAATCGTTGCAGCCCCTCTAGAATGCCGCCGAATACGCCTAAAGGAAAACTCAGGGCGACGGACGTTCCCACCATCAGGAACAGCCAGCGAGCAATCTGAATTGAGTCTCCTGAAATCCGGAAGATCGATCCAACATAAAAGCTGAGGACGCCGGTAATCAGGAGCGCGACTGTCCCGATGGCGGTGTAGGAGAAAAGCGCGGTATTGATCAGCCGGTTGAGTTCATCGTTTTCGGAAACACTTGCGTATTTTGCGACATAGCGAATGATGGAGGACCGGATCCCCAAGTCGAAGAGCCCGTAATAGCCGGTGACGGAGAAGATCAGAACCCACAGTCCGAAAGCGTCGTCCCCTAAATGGTGAAGGATGTAGGGTGAAAGAAAAATTCCCGCCAGAACATTCACGCCCAGGGCGAACCAACTGGAGCCGACATTCTTGAAGAGCGCGACCTTATCTACCTTCGCCATGGACAGTTCTGCTCTTCCGATTCGAGTCTTTCGCCGTTTCGGGCGAACTGGATTCCGTCTGACTCAACCGTCTCGCTGGCGTCGGGACTGCAAGCATCAAACTTGGCCGGCGCGCAACGAACTCTTTACAACCCTCAAGTATTATTCCTTCGCGTGGACTGCTGCCTCGCGGCTTTGATCTGCATCTTGCAAGTGCGCGGGGTGAATTCCGAAAATTACATTCATCCCGTACTCCTCCAGATTGAATTCCTGGAGGCATTTCTTCTCTACGATGTCATAGAGGGCGATGTGGGTTGGCTTTTCTTTGTCCCGGAAAGCGTGCTTGATCCACATGACATTCTCGGTGAACTTGGTCTTGCGAACTCTCGTGAATCCGATCCAAACTCTGCGCTCATCCATGGGTAATAATCCGCGGCACCAGCCCAGCAGGACGTCCTGATGTTCTTGCGTCCGATGAATCTCGTTGAGGTCGATGATCTCGTCCACCTTAAGGGTATGGCGATTCGCGATCACAATCCTACCGTCGACCGTTGTGAAATATATGCGGCCGCCCACGACCAGACCGTCATGGGGTCGCTGTACGTCGATATTGATTTGCTTGCCCGGCATCGTCAGGCAGACTGCATCTTTCTGGGACAGCCGCGTGACCCATACCTCGTTGTCCAACTGGAAAACGCAGTTAGGATGCGACTGGTGCGGTTTCGTACTCTCTACTTTCCGATAATCGACATCACGCGAGAACCGCGTCCACGGCTCTCCCCCAAGCACGTCCCACTCCGCCAGCACTCGGCCCTCGGGCGTGAACAGCACTACCATGTCGAGTCCAGTGCTCGCCACCAGAAGGTTGCCCTCAGGCGTGGGAGTGACGTGGTGCACGTCGTTAAAACACGGCAATGAGACGTAGCCGATGCGCTTGAAGCTTGGAACTTCAAAAGTCAGCACTTCGGTCGAAGTACACGTATACAACTTATTTCCGATCAGCGTGGCTGATTTGAAGGAATGGGAGGATTCGTCGCTGGCTCGGGCCTCGGGAGGTGTCTTGTATTCGAGTTCAACCTTGACAGCGCCGGTCGAAGTGTCGACCAGCAAAATGATTGCAGCCTCGTAGAGGCGCTGTTCCTCCTCATTCCTGAATAGCAATTTCCGCTGGCGTCCTCCGAGGAGGTACAGGAGGCTCATCGTGAGATTGGCCTTCCCACTGATTCTTTACCGTCTCGCCCCCGCATACTCCATCGCCGCACCGTCTTGCGCCTAGAATGCAGGCATTGCGAAGCGTTGACCATTTCTTGGAGCGCGTTTCCTATCATCTTCTCCCTTGCCCCGAGAATATCCCAGTGCTTGCCATTTGACCAGTCTGCCCCGTACCCACAAGGCCAACTCTGCATTGTGATTATTCCAACAAAATGTCCCATGGAGTGGGAATCAGAAAGGATATTTGGACTATCTTCCACTAAAAATGTCAACCGTTTGCGCGTGACTGTTTATTCTAGGGGAGCACAACATCCTGCACGAAGCTCTTAAGTCCGCGAGCGTACCGATGGTATTCGCCTGTAAGTAAAAGCCGCAAGGCTCCGGGCGCGCGCGCCAGCCGGGCCCGAGTCTTGTAGGTTTGCCGGTCAGCGGCAAATTGCAGGCACATCTCCGACACCCGCAGTAATTTGTCCAGCTTTGCGGGATCGTCCAGTGGCAGTCCTCCATTTTTAATATCTCGCAGGCGGGCGACCATATCTTCCCATCCCCGTCGGCGCTCGCCGTATTCTTTCGAGCCTACATATTTCTTCTTGACGACGCGCCACTGGTACAGCAGCCCTCCATCCAGCTCCGCGTCTTTTCCGCTGTTTGTCCCATGACGGCGGTAATAAACGAGGGGACGGTCAATTACTCCAATCTCGCCCACGGCGCAGGCAATGAAGGCGATCCAGTGATCATGACCCCACTGCAGCGAGAGCGGGGAGAATGGAATTACAAACGGCTTCAGGCGTGAATGAAAGGCCATCATGGGGCCATTAAATGCCAGTCCATGGCTGAGTTGCCGTAGGGTGGGCGGCTTTCGAAGTTCCGCATCTTTTCTTCGCTCGAACACAGTTCCGGTCGGCTGCAGTTCCTCGTTCGTAAGAACGGCATCGGAATAAACCACCACCACCTGCGGATTTTCCGCAAAAACCCGCAGCATCGAAGCGACTTTGTCCGGAAACCATGCATCATCCTGATCGCACAAAAAAATAATATCCCCCGACGACCGCTGGACGGCGGACTCAAAATTGCGGCAGTATCCCAGCCGCTCTTCATTTTGAATAATTCGAATCTTTTCGGGATATTTCTGAGCGATCTGGGTTACGAGTTCTACTGTTCGGTCGGTCGAGCCGTCATCGCAAACGATGATCTCGTCAGGCAAATGCGATTGCGCGAGTATGCTCTCGAGCTGTTGTTCGACGAACGCCGCTCCGTCGAGGGTACACATCGCCACCGAGACTTTGAAGGGGGCCTCTTTCACAACTAACTCCTTGTCCCGGCCAGGTAAACATTATACCCGCTGCATCTTGCGAGTTGGCCAGGTCAGCCCTTGTCTTGGACTCCTATCTGATGCCATTGCCACGAAAAGGATTTGCCAGCATTTAAGACGGTTTTGTGGAAAATGGAATGGCTGTCCGGGTCTTCGTAGACCAGCTGAGAGGGGAAACGGGATTAGAAGGGAAGAACTTCGAGCTGTCGGACTCCGCGCTCAGAAATCCAGGAGGTCCCGCGATTTCTGGCCGTGGTCTCGCTCTTACAGCAATCCATACACCAGGAGACTGCTCTGCGTTCCCAGAAAAACCTTCCCGTCGACGGCAATTGGAGTCGCAAAATGCGGCAGCGGCCCCACCGCGTCGCGGCTATTTGCCGCTTGTGTGCTGACCCAAAGCAATTGCAGATTGCTGGCATTGAGAGCGTACAGGTTCGCTCCGGCGCTGGTGAACCACAATATACCGTTGCTGGTTCCGTTTGCAGTAAGAATGGAATTTCCTCCACCACCCATGGCTTGCGCGGATTGGAGGGAAGGCGGCGTTACAAGCGTTCCGTTTTGCAGGCTATACCCATAAACCGGGATGGATTGCCCGGTTACGTAAACCGTGTTGTTCCAATAGACCGGGGTGCCGCTGAGTTTTCCCGCGCCTTGCGGAACCTCCTGCACGATTTGGGTGTCCGTTGTGGTACAGGCTGTGCACAACTGGCCCATGTTGTCGCGATTCAATAAGTAGATGCTGCCTTCCTTGCCTATTGCGATGAGTTCATGGGGGTAGGTACCCGGCTGGTCCGGCAAAATCAGAACTCCGTTGGACAGATCCTTATCATTTTGTGCCAAGAACTGATAATTGTAAGGAGTGAACCAATCGGTCAGCCCAAGCGAGGTTCCATTCTGGGTGAATTTCAAAACGCTGATTGCGAAATTCGTGCCTGCCACGAACGGACCTTCGCCAGTTTCCGCATAGATGTTGCCGCTGCTGTCAGCCGCCGGGCCGGCGCCCTTCATCCATATTGAAGCCAGGTTCTGCGCCGGTTCGGTTGTGAACGCACCTTCCTGCTGCAGCGTGGCTTCGTTGTACGAAAGCATCCATCCTTGGCTCGGAGTGTCATTGCAGCAGTTCGATCCGAAGCCGATGTAAATATGTCCGTTGGCCAACAGCAATGCCGGGCGGTTGAGCTGGTAAAGGCTTTTGAAAGTGGTGGTACCACCGTTGAGCGTGTAACTCGCGGCAATCGTGACCGGACCGCCGAGCGTCTCCTCGCCACTACTCACGTCAAGCGCGTGCAGCCGGTGAATCACGCTGCCGTTCTCGTAAGTCTCCGCGACGAGATACATGACTCCGGTTGCCGGATCGATAACCGGCGTGGAGACAATTCCTATCTCCGACCAACCGGTAGTGTTGGCATTTTTCTGCACCGACGATGGAACGGAAGTGGCTCCCGCCGGACTGTAATTCAAAATGCTGGTCATCCAGAGCGGCGTAGTGCTGGTGCTATCGGCGTCATAGGCGTAGACGCTGTCATGCATTGTCGCCACGTAGACCACGTCGTGCACACCTTGCCCGGCGATGTTCACGCCGCCCATGTACAGAGGTTGTGCCGTCAGGAAACCATCCACCGGAAACGTGGCTATTTTTCCAAAAGTAGTGGTGTTCACATTAGCGGGAGTGAGTGTGGTTTCGGCCGTATTTACACTCGTTCGAGCGACGTCGTAGTGCCAGGTTGTAACCGTCGACTGAAGGGGCGGCGTAACCGTCAGAGGCAGAGTCGCGGATTGCGCCAGAGTTCCGGCATTTCCAGTCGCGGTAACAGTGTAGTCGCCAGTGGTCGCCGTCGAGGGTACAGACAGGTTCACCGTCTGCGTGCTCCCCGCGGAAATGTTGAAGGGCGAGCCGGGAAAGGTCGTCGTCCCGGCCGGCAAACCGGAAAGCGCTACCGCCACCGAGCCACTAAATCCATTCTCGCCGCTAATCAAGACCGTAAGGTTTGCGTTGGACATTCCCGCGTTTACCACAATTGCAGCGGGCGATAGCGCCATGCTGAATGCGGGCGCGGTACCGACGGTCAAGTTGGCCGTAGTCGAGTGCGTTAATGATCCGGATGTCCCGGTCGCAGTAATGGTGTAGTTTCCAGCTGCCACCGTTGTCGGCAGTGACAGGGTCAGGGTCTGACTGCTTCCTGCGGCTAAGTTGAAAGGGGACGCGGGAGACGTGGTGGCGCCCGTTGGCAAGCCAGAAAGTGTGACCAGCGTTGCGCCGTTGAATCCATTCTGAGCCGTGATCGAGGCAGTGAACGGAGTGTTCGATGTTCCCGCGGCAGCGGTAATCGCATTCGGTGACAATGCGACGCTGAAGTCCGGCGCGGCATTAATTGTCAGCGTCAGCGCGCTGGAATGAGACAGAGATCCGGAGTTCCCGGTCGCAGTAATGGTGTAGTTTCCAGCTGCCACCGTCGTCGGCAGTGACAGCGTCAAGGTCTGACTGCTTCCTGCGGCTAAGTTGAAAGGGGACGCGGGAGACGTGGTGGCGCCCGTCGGCAAGCCGGAAAGCGTGACCAGCGTTGAGCCGTTGAAACCATTCTGAGCCGTGATCGAGGCAGTGAATGTAGTGTTCGACGTTCCCGCGGCAGCGGTAATCGTATTCGGTGACAGTGCGATGCTGAAGTCCGGCGCGGCATTAATTGTCAGCGTCAGCGCGCTGGAATGGGACAGAGATCCTGCGCTACCCGTCGCGGTGACTGTGTAATTCCCGTTCGAGGCCGTCGCTGGCAGCGTCAGGGTTACCTTCTGGCTGCCTCCTGCGGTCAAACTGAACGGAGATGCCGGAGATGTCGTGGTGCCTCCGGGCAAACCGGAAAGCGCAACCGTGGCAGCACCGCTGAATCCATTTTGACCGGTAGCCGATACCGTGAACCCTGCGCTGGAACTGCCCGCCATGGCCGTTACCGTCACCGGCGAAACGGCAATGTTGAAGTCCCCGCCCCCTGTGTGGGTCGATGTCGTTGGGCTGCTCCCACATCCGATAAAACCCAACAACCCTAGGCACAAAGCAAGCAGTAAGATCAAGCGAACTGACGGAAATCCGGTTTGACCGGGTACGGACACAGCTATCCTCTTTCCCTCGACGGGATTCCTGGCTTGTTTGAGCATTGCAAACGCCATCCCGGCTGCAGCTCTTCGGATTCGTTTATCTCGAAGAAAAATAAGGAGATTGCGGCGCTTGCCGAGGCCGCCACGGGGGGCCTTTATCTTCATCTTCTGAAGTATAAAGTTGCAAGTATTTGCGCTCTTGGCTAAAAAATCCTGCCCGCAGAGAACCCCATTTTCGCCGCGAAGTTGTGAGTCAACGGCGAAATTCATAGTTCTGTTTTCCCTCCAACAGGTCTCTCAGCAAATCCCGTACCTCCTCAGCCGGCATCTTATCCACCTCCGTCACTAACTCCTCTCGCGGACTGACTGCGGGCGAGTCGTGCGCGGGGCGTTGGGGAAACTTAGTTCGAGTTCTCAGCCCCATAGCCTGGGCTTTTTGTACCTCCAAGGCCAGCCCTGCAATCGTCGGCGCTTCAAATACGCTGCGTACCGGCAACTCCAATTCAAACCCCCGCCGGATTCGCGCCGTGACCTGCAGCGCCAGCAGCGAATGTCCTCCCAGCTCAAAAAAGTTTTGTTCGATTCCTACTTGTTTCACTTCCAGCAATTCGCGCCAGATCTCCGCCAGCTTCGTTTCCATCTCATTGCGCGGAGCAATGAACTCTTCCTGGTTCGGCAGCAACTCGCTTTCTATGCTGGCCAGTGCCGACCGGTTCACCTTGCCGCTGGGCAACTGCGGCACGGTATCGATCTGCGAGAAACTGCTTGGCACCATGTGCTCGGGCAGTTTCGTTCGCAGATAACGGCGTAGTTCTCCGTCTGCCGGGCTCGACACTCCCGCTTTCGGCACAATATACGCCGACAGTTTTTGCTGGTCGGCGCTTTTGCCCGAGATTGTCACCACCGCCTGACCCACCGCTGGATGCGAGGCTAACACCGACTCGATCTCCCCCAGTTCTATGCGTTGGCCGCGCAACTTGATCTGGTCGTCCAGCCGGCCCAGGCAGTCGATGTTCCCATTCGCGCGAAAACGTCCCAGATCGCCGGTGCGATAAAGCCGCGCAGACGTTCCCGTGTGCAAACTGATTTCAACAAAACGCTCCGCCGTAAGTTCCGGACGGTTCAAATATCCTCGAGCCACCCCGTCGCCGCCTATATATATTTCCCCGGTCACGTTCGCCGGCACGGGGTTAAGGCGCGCGTCGAGTATGTAAATCGAAGTATTGGCGAGCGGCCGCCCAATCGGGACCGTGCTTTCCTCGTTTCCGCTGACGCGATACATCGAAGACCAAATCGTGGTTTCCGTCGGGCCGTAAACATTCCAAACTGAGCCGCAGCGGCGCGCCAGTTGTTGGGCGAGATCGGGCGTCAATCCCTCCCCGCCGCAAAGAATCGTCAGGTTCGACGCCCCGGGCCATTCCGCAGCGATCAGCAATCGCCACGTTGTCGGAGTGGCCTGCATCAGCGTGGCTCCGCTTTCGACGAGCAACTCCCCAAGCCGATTACCATCGACCACGTCGGCGTCGCTGGCGACGAACAGACGCGCGCCTGTTATCAATGGCAGAAAGATCTCCAGGCCCGCAATATCGAAGGACAGCGTGGTCACGGCGAGCAGCACGTCTTGAGCACTCAGGCCGGGTTCGCGCTGCATGGAATGCAGCAGGTTAACGACGCTTCTGTGCTCAACCGCAACGCCCTTGGGGCGTCCAGTGGAGCCTGATGTGTACATCACGTAAGCGAGCGAACTGGGACGCACTTGTCGGTTCAGGTTTTCGGTGCTCTCGCTCGAAATAAGATTCCAATCGGAATCGAGGTGAATCGCGCTCGCCTCGAAAACCTCACGGTGCTGGCTTCGGTCTGTGATTATCGTCGCTGGCTTTACGTCGGCGAGCATGGTGGCCAGACGCTCATCCGGCAATCTCGGATCGAGCGGAACGTAGGCGCCTCCAGCCTTCAGAACTGCCAGCAGCGCGACCACCATTTCCGCACCGCGGTTCAGGCACAGCCCAACGGGCACTTCCGGCCCCACTCCACGCCGGACCAGATAGTGGGCCAACTGATTGGCGCGCTCGTTGAGCTCGCGATACGTGAGCCGCGACCCCGCAGTGGCGACGGCAACAACCTCGGGAGAACGCGCCGCCTGCGATTCGAACAATTCATGAATGCAAACGTCGGGATAGCTTTGCCGCGTACGATTCCATTCGACTACGATCCTGCGTTCGTCATCCCCACTCAGCACGGGCAGTTCGGAAACGCGCGCATCCCCATGCGCCACTCCGTGTTCCAGCAGTCGCTGCCAGTCCGCCGCCATCCGAACCATCGTGTCGCGGTCGAACAGGTCCGTGCTGTAGTGGAAGCGCGCCAGTACTTCGTCCGTGCGTTCATCCAATTCCAGATAAAGGTCGTACTTGGTCGCTCCCGTGTCCACATCCATTTGCGTAAGCCGCCACGCGGGATCAATCGTAGGCATGGGAGGCTCGAGCGAGAATAGTGCTTGGAACAATGGATTATGGCTGGTGTCGCGCGCGACTTTTAGTTCGCGCACAAGGTAGTCGAACGGCACGCGGTCGTGATCGAGCGCGTCGATGGTCCAGTCGCGAGCGCGCTGAACCAGGCTGCGAAAACTGGGGTCGCCCGAAAGATCCGCGGGAACGACTACCGTGTTCAGAAAATAGCCGAGCAGCGCCTCGGTCTCGGGACGATTGCGGCCCGCAGTAACGCTTCCGATGGGAATTCTTTCCTCGCCCGAATGACGGTAAAGCAACGCTGCAAAACCAGCCAACAGCGCGTGAAACAATGAGACGCCTTCCCGCCGGCAAAATGTTCTGAGGTCGGTCGTAAGTCTGCCGTTCAGCCGGAAGGGATACATCGATCCACGAAAAGTCTGGCTCCGTGGGTGCGGCCGGTCCGTGGCTAAATACACTTCCGGCAGAGGCCCGCTCAATTTTTCGCGCCAGAACTCAACGTCTCTTGCCAAAGTCTCGCGCGTAAACGTTTTGCGCTCCCACGCCGCATAATCGGGATACTGAATCGCCAGTTCGGGCAGGGGAGAGGGCTCTCCGGCGGAATAGGCCTTGTAAAGCGCGCCCAATTCCGGCAGAAAGACTCGGTAGATCGCCACGCCATCGAAAATGATGTGGCTGAGAGTGAGATACAGACGATGTTCTTCGTCCTCCATGCGAACCAGGCGGGTGCGAAAAAGCGGAGTCGTTCCGAGGTCAAGAGGGACCTGCGCATCGGCGGTTGCCAGCGCCACGGCGGTGGCATCACGCTGGTCTTCCGGAATGTTTCGCAAATCGACGACCGGAAGGGAAATGGAAAGTTGCTCGGTGACCTCTTGAAACGGCTGTCCATCCACCACGACGAAACAGGTTCGCCAGGCTTCATGGCGGCGGAGAATTTCGTTGAAACTGCGCTCGAGCGCGGCGACGTCCAACGGTCCAGAGTAATGAATGGTTACCGGTTCGTTGTAGAGCGGAACTTCGGGTGCCATTTGGGCATGAACCCAGACCTGCTCCTGCGCATGAGAAAGCGGAATTCGTCCGCCTGCGGGCCGAGGAAGAATCCGTTGGGTTTCCGGACGCGCTCCAAATTCGCCGCGGAGATATTTCTCCAGCAGTTTCCGTTTTGCGTCTGAGTATTCTGCGCCCATTTCGTTTCGTCCTTAATTCGCGAAATCGGGGTTTCGCATCGGATCGCTGGGAGCAAACGCAACAGGCAGGGAAGTGAGTCCCCGCAAGCCGAGATTATGTCGCCACTCGAGTGGGCTTTCCCCATTCAGGTTCAATTGCGGCAGTCGCCGCAAAATCGTATCGAACGCGATTTGACCTTCCAGCCGCGCCAGCGCCGCCCCAAAGCAAAAATGAGCCGCCCACCCGAACGCCAGGTGCTGATTGTTTTTTCGCGAGAGGTCCAGCACGTCGGGTTCGGCAAAACGTTCGGGATCGCGGTTGCCTGCCCCCATCACCGCGATGACGGCCTGGCGCTTGCGAATGAGTTTTCCTCCCAGTTCCACATCTGCCGGCGCGAGTCTCGCGGTGTGTTGGCTTGGACTCTCATAGCGAAGCAACTCCTCCACCGCGGACGGAATCAAGGGAAGAGTCCGTGCGCAGCCGCTCGAGCGCGGCCGGATGCCGCAGCAGAGTCAGCACGCCATTGCCGATCAGGTTGGTAGTCGTTTCCAGGCCGCCGACCATGGTCACAATCAGGTTGGCGATGATTTCATCTTCCGTCAAACGGACCCCTTCGATTTCGGCCGCCATCATCGCCTGCACCAGTCCCTCGCCCTTGTGCACGCGTTGCTCCTGCATTGCCGAGCGGAAATAATCGCAGAGGTTCTCAACGCTCCGCAAAACTCGCGGAAAGCGATCGGGATTGTGCTGGAAGTTGCCTAGCATCTCCGCAAAATCCTGCGACCACTCCTTCAGTTTTGCGTGATCTTTAGCGGGCACGCCGAGTAGTTCACAGGTCACGATCGCAGGTGCCGGGCCGGCGAAGTCGGCGATCACATCCATCGATCCCTTGGCGACGACAGCATCCAGCAGCGTGTTCATCACCTCCTGAATGTGCGAGCGCAGCTGCTCTACTCGCCGCGGCGTGAACGCGGCAGAGGCTAGCGCCCGCAAGCGTGTGTGATCCGGAGGATCCAGAAATAGCATTTGCCGCACCATGACCTCGGCAATCGGGTTGAGCGCCGAAAGGTTCAACGCGCTCAGTTGCTCGGGCGTGGGGGTGCGGCTGGCCGAAAAATGGTGCAGTACGTGCACGACGTCGGAATACCGGGTCACCACCCACGCATGCAGAAAAGGATCCCAATGCACCGGATCGTGGTTCCGCAATTTGTGATAGAGCGGATAAGGATTGGCCAGCACGTCCGGATCGAGCAACTGGTAAAGACTCAGCGCTCGATTTTCGGCAGGCTGCACCGACGGTGGCACGCTGGCCGCGGTCATGCGGAAATTCCGGGTGAAGATTCGAGAAGGCGCTGAGCTTCCTCGTCGCTCATCATCTGCAATTTCACGAAAATTAAACGCTCGATCTCGGAGGAGATTTCCGCAATCGTAGGATGATCGAAAAGACCTCTTAGCGAAAGTTCCACTCCGAACCTCTGCTGCACTTTGGCGATAAGCTGCGCGCCCATCAAGGAGTGTCCGCCCAGGTTGAAAAAGTTATCGTCTCTTCCCACGCGAGGTACTTTCAGCAGACCCGTCAAGAAGCCGGCCAGCCATTGTTCGACTTCCGATTGCGCCGCTTCGAAGCGCTCGTCGTCGAGTTGATTTTCTGGCGTGGGTTTCGGAAGCGCGGCACGGTCGACTTTTCCATGCGCGGTCATTGCCAGCTCTGCCAGTGTTACAAACGCCGAGGGCAGCATGTACTCGGGAAGATGCTCGCCTAGAAAAGCGCGCAACTCGGACACGTTGGGACGCCCTCGCGCCACCACGTACGCCGCAAGGTTGCTCTCCCCAGCCCCGTTGGCATAAGCCATCACATAGCTGGCTCGGATCGCCGGATGCCGGTTGAGCACTGCCGTGATTTCCCCTGGCTCAATGCGGTACCCGCGAATCTTGATCTGCTCATCCATCCGTCCCAGGAATTCGATTTGCCCGTCGGAACGCAGGCGCGCCAAGTCGCCGGTGCGATAAAGACGCGCGCCCTGACTCTTGCTGAATGGGTCGGAAATAAATTTCTGCGCCGTCAGTTCGGGACGATTCCAATATCCTCGTCCAACCCCAGCGCCGCCAATCAGCAGTTCCCCGGCAGTACCGTTCGCAACCGGATTTAACTGGTCGTCGACGATATGAATCTCCACGTTGTCGATCGCGCGCCCAATCGATGGAGACCCTTCGGACTCGCCGCTCGCGCGAATCGCGCCAGAGGTCGCCACCACGGTGCACTCCGTCGGCCCATAGTTGTTGACCAGGGCAAAAGGCAGATCGGCTGGCGGATATCGCCGAAGCGTATCGGCACCGGTCAGCAGTACGCGCAGCGCGCTTTTAGCAGGCCAGACAAAATTCAACATGGCCTCAGCAACGGCTGTGGGAAGAAACGTAATCGTGATGCCTTTTTCGATAATCCAGTCGCGCAGACGCTCAGGCGCAGGGCGAAGAGATTCGTCCACAACGTATACGCTTGCCCCGGCCGCGAGATACGGCCACATTTCCCAAACCGCCGCGTCAAAGCCGGGACTCGCCTGCAGCGTTGCTCGGTCAGCCGCGGTAATGTGAAACGCGCGCTGGTGCCATTGCACTAAATTCAGCAAATTCGCGTGCGTAATCTGCACGCCCTTGGGACGCCCCGTTGAACCGGAAGTGAAAATCACATACGCCGTACTCTCCGGCTTGATCTGCTGCTCGGTCGCGTCATCTGGAACTTCGACCTCAACCCCGGCGATCTCGTCCTCGCCATCCAACACAATCGTCCGCCATTTCCCGGTGGGAAGTTTCTCGGCCACCGAAGAATGGGTCAGGACCACCGGCGCGGCGCAATCCTCCAGCAGCATGGCAATGCGCGTTAGCGGATAACTTGGGTCCAGCGGCACATACGCTCCCCCGGCCTTCAGCACCGCGAGGGCAGCGATGGCCAACTCAGGAGAGCGCTCCAGAAAAAGAGCGACGGGAACTTCGCTCCGAACGCCAAGCGAAACTAATCGTCGGGCGAGCCGATCCGCGCGGCTATCCAGTTCGCCGTAGGTCAACTGCTTTTCGCCAATGACAGCAACCGCGCCAGGCGCTGCGCTAGCCTGCCTCGCTACTAATTCGTGAATCAACATATGGCCAACTCGAGAAGAAAACTTTTTGCAACAATGTACAAGTTCGCTGACTTGCGTTCACCGATCGTTCCGTCCATCAGCCGTTCTGTCAACCAGTCGTTCTGTCGGACCGGCTAAGCGGGCTGTTTTCCGTCGATCACCCGCTGCAGCAAATTCTGTAACTCGGTAGAGGACAGGCCGTCCAATTGCGCTAGTAAAGTTTCGCGGCTCACGCTCGGCGTCCGCGGACGTCGCTGCAGAATCGGAGTGCGTGCCTTCAGGCCCATGGCGTCCGCTTTCTGAACTTCCTCGGCCAATCGCGCAATCGTCGGCGCTTCAAAAACACTTCTCACCGGCAGTTCCACATCGAAGATCCGCCGGATTCGCGCGGTTACCTGCAACACCAGCAATGAATGTCCGCCCAGTTCAAAAAAGTTTTGCTCAATCCCGACTTTTTCAACTTCGAGCAACTCCTGCCAGACCTCAGCCAGCTTTGTTTCCACTTCATTCCTCGGAGCCTCCAACTCTTCCTGGTCCAGCAACGGCTTCCCGCCGAATCCAGCCAGTGCCGGGCGATTGACTTTTCCGCTGGGCAACAAGGGCAGAGCTTCCACCTGCCAGTAACTCGCCGGCACCATATGCTCGGGAAGTTTCGTCCGCAGATAACGGCGCAACTCTCCGGCCGAAGGCGCTGACTTCCCCGCCTCGCGCATTACTAGATAGGCCGCCAGCTTCTGATGCTCTCCTTCTCCGCTGACCATTACCACCGCTTCTCTTACGCCTGCATGCGAGCTCAGCACCGACTCGATTTCTCCTAACTCGATGCGCAGCCCGCGCAGCTTCACCTGGCTGTCGACTCTGCCCAGATACTCGATTTCGCCATTCCAGCGGAAACGCGCCCAAGTCACCGGTGCGATACAGCCGCGGCGACTGTTCCGGAGCCAGCCAATTGCTGACGAAACGTTCCGCCGTCAATTCCGGTCGGTTTAAATATCCCCGCGCCAGGTTGTCGCCGCCCACAAAAATCTGGCCACGCATTCCAATGGGTACAGGATTTCGGTACTCATCCACTAGATAAATTTGCGTATTGCTGATGGGCTTTCCAATCGCGACCGACGAGGCCAGTTCCCCTTTTGCAACTTCGTGGCAAGTAACGTCGGCGGCCACTTCCGAGGAACCGTAAATATTCAATAGCGTCGCGTCCGGGAATCCTTCGCGAAACCGCTTGGCCAGATCGACCGGCAGAACCTCGCCGCTGCACGTCCAGAGTTTAAGATCAGGCACCCGGCGCTGCAGTTGCGGAGCCCGATCAAGCAGCGTGCGCAACAAAGAAGGAACCAGCACGATGCGGGTCACGCGTTCGCGTGCTAGTAACTGCAACATCTCTTCCGGGTCGCGCGCCGTTTCGTGGGGAATGATCACGATCGGAATCCCGGCCAGCAATGGGCCGAAGATCTCCCAGATGGAATCGACAAATCCCAGATTCGTTTTCTGACAGCAGACTTCTCCTGCTCTGAACGGATAAGTTTTCCACATCCAGGAGAAGCGATTCATCGACGCGCGATGCGTTCCTTCCACGCCCTTCGGTGTTCCCGTCGAGCCAGAGGTATAAATCACGTAAGCGCGTTGATCGCTGGCCGCCGATCTCGTTGGATTAGCCGGGGGCTTCGTTTCCGGAAGATTGTTGCTCTCATCGCAAACCACGACATTCTGAACATTGTCTGGCAAAAGATTCCGCAGCGATGAGCGCGTCACAATACTCGACAGGGAAGCGTCTTCCACCAGGAATTTCAAGCGCTCGACCGGATATGCAGGATCCAGCGGCACATAGGCTGCGCCGGTTTTGAGCACACCCAAAAGCGCCATCACCATTTCCGCCGAACGTTCCAGAAATACTCCGACCAGCGAAGATGCCCCGGTTCCGTTCTCAATAAGTCGCTGCGCCAGTCGGTTGGCTTCGTCGTTGAGTTGTCGATAAGTCCACTTGGTGCCGGCGAACGAGAGTGCGGTCGCATTGGGAGTGCGCTCAACCTGGCGTTCGAATGCGGTGGGGATGGTTAAATCTCTTGGATAGTCGGCCGCGGTGCGGTTCCACCCGACTACTACTTGCTCCCGCTCCTCGGGACTCATCAGCGGAATCTTAGCCACAGCCAGATCGGGATTCTCCACGACGCCGTTCAACAGCCTCTCGAAGTGCTCCAACATCCGCTTGATCGTCGAAGATTCAAACAGGTCGGTGTTGTATTCGAACTGGCAATGGAGGTCGTCCGTTTCCCACAGGACAACCGAAATATCGAATTTCGCGATCCCTGCCTCGAACGGCATCTCATGGACGGTGAGTCCCGGAATGTCAAAAACTTGTTGGGGAATATTCTGAAAAGTGAACAACACCTGGAACAAAGGATGGGTATCTAACGAGCGCTGCGGAACTAATTCCTCCACAAGCTTCTCGAAGGGAACGTCCTGGTGCGCATACGCCTCCAATGCGAACGCACGCACCTGGCGAACCACGTCCCTGAAAGTCAGGTTCGCCGAAAAATCTCCGCGGAAGATCAAAGTGTTTACGAACAAGCCGATCATGTTCTCCAGATCCACGTCGTTCCGCCCGGCGATCGGAGTTCCGATCAGGATGCTTTCCTGGTTGGTGTAGCGCCACAGCAAGGATTGAAATGCCGCCATCGCCACCATGAACAACGTGGAACTCTCGCTCTGCGCCAGTGCCTTCAGTTTTGCCAGCGTCGCGAGGGGCACGTCTAATTGTTCGGTTGCGCCTTTCCAACTGGCGGTGGCGGGGCGCGGATGGTCGAGGGGCAACTCCAGCAGTGGCTGGGCCCCGGCCAGTTTTCCCTTCCAAAAATCAATCTCTCCGGAGAGTACTTCTCCAGTCATGTACTCGCGTTGCCACTGCGCGTATTCCGTGTATTGCAACGGAAGTTCCGGAAGGTCCGGCGACTCCCCTTTTGTGATGGCCGCGTATGTGCTCGTGACTTCACGGAACAGCAAAGCGATCGACCAGCCATCCGCAATAATGTGATGCATGGTCAGGATCAGGAAATGTTTTTCCGCTTCCAGTCGCACCAGAACTGGCCGGATCAATGGTCCTTCCCTCAGGTCAAAGGGCTTGCGGCCTTCCTCGGCTGCGATGCGGAGAGCCTCATTCTCGCGCGCGCTCTGGCGAAACTCACTCAGATCCACAACCGGGATTTCAACCTCTGCTTCCGACAAAACGATCTGCCGGCCTTCCCCCTCAATCGAATCAAACACAGTACGCAAGGCGGCATGTCGCTCGATCAGAATCTGAAACGCCCGCGTCAGGTTATCGACATTCAGCGGACCCAGAATGCGAAACGCGCGAGGAAGGTTATACGCGGCCGTCCCCGGATCGAGTTGATCGAGAAACCACAGTCTCTGCTGTGCGAACGAGGCTGGGAACACGGATTGGCTCATCTTGTTCGTTCCTTGGAGGCTGGCGCTTCGGGAGAGGACAACATTGGCTGGGCTGCTTGATTTGACCAGGGGCACCTGGAACTCGTGGCAAACAGCCGCTTCAATGCGCCACCGACTCACCTCTCAGCACATTGCTTAGTCTATTGCCCTTCTGATCTTGGTTCCAGATTCTGGCTATCACACTGTTCCCCAGTATTTCATAGGTCTTCAGCAAACGCTCAACCTGGGGAAGGCAGAGATCAGTAGCGTCAAGACTATGCTTCAAACCGAGTCAGAGGAATATAGGTATTTCACTGTATTCCGCTTTCTCGCGCTTTTGCCATCTTATACTCGTCGGAGGTGGGAGTTGGGCCGGGGCGCCGGGACGCGCATATATTGTCCTGTTCGCCGGTTGGGTTCAAGTATATAATTGCCGAAATCTGCTTCAGGTGGCTGTCCTGGCCGAGTTCACCTGAGTCCTGGCTTCGAGTCAGGTTCTCCCCTCGAGATGTGGGCGTTGTTTTAGGATTTCAGATGTCACTATCGTCGGCTGTCCCATGGGTTCGCGCATTTCTTGCCCGGCTTGCCTTCTCTCGCGCTCGGTTGTCCGCGACTTACCCCCAGTCAAAACTTTGCTTTTGCTCAAATGCTCAAGGCGGCTTTTTCCCCATTGAAATGGCGGCCGGCGGGCGCGAATGGGAATAGACCACATGTTTTCTGAAGGCCAACCTCTCGAGACCGACCACGCGCAGGATAGAAGCCGTCTTGCCGATTTGCTAGCTCAGGCGAGTCCTACGATTTACTCCGCATCTCTGGCGCAACAGCGTTTGTGGTTTCTGCAGCAATTGCAAGATGGAAGCGGGGCCTACAACGTTCACTTGGGATTGTGGCTCAGAGGCTCGCTGAATCTCAATGCTCTTCAAGCCAGCGTTGGGGAATTAGTCAAGCGGCACGACAGCTTGCGCACCGCGTTCCGCCTGGAGCGGGACACGCTTCAGCAGGTGGTGGAAAACGAGAGCATCGCCAGTGTCCAAATCACGCTCACCGATGTGACTGGCGCGGCAGACCCCATAGCGGAGGCCTACCAGCTTGCCCGCCGCGAAGTTGAGCAGCCTTTCGATTTGAGCAAGGCGCCTCTGTATCGCGTACGGCTGTTCCGCGTTACGCCGCTCGATCATGTTTTTCTTTGCACCATGCATCACATCATTACCGATGCCTGGTCGGTGGAGATCTTCGCGCGCGAGTTAGGGGCGCTCTACGCTTCGTTTTCCCGCGGCCAATCGTCCTCGCTGTCTCCTCTGCCCATTCGCTACGGCGACTTCGCCGAGTGGCAATTGGAATGGTTCCATACCGATCGAGTTCAGCAGCAGCTCGCCTATTGGAAAAACAAGCTTCAAGGCGCACCCGCCCTGCTTGATCTGCCCACGGATGCTCCTCGTCCAGCGGAACAAACGTTTGCCGGAGCGGTGCAGTCGGCGCGCATCTCCGGCGACGTCATCAAAAGACTCAAGACGGCCGCGATTCGTTTCGAAGCTACGCCTTTTATGGTGGAGCTGGCGGCGTTCAAAGTCTTGCTTCACCGCTACGTGAAGCAACCGGACGTAGTGGTTGGAATTCCGGTGGCTGGCCGCAACCAGGTCGAAACCGAAGGACTCATGGGATTCTTCGTCAACACCCTGGTCTTGCGCGACGATCTTTCCGGCAATCCCACTTTCGCGGACGTTGTGGCCCAGGTTAAAGAAACCATTCTGGGCGCCTTCTCCAATGCCGACGTTCCCTTTGAAAAAATAGTTGAGGTTCTGCAGCCTGAGCGCAATCTCGGTTTCAATCCAATTTTTCAGGTCATGTTCGCCACGCTCAAGGCCGCAGTCCGATCGCACACGTTCGGTGACCTAACGGCATATCCGTATGTTGTAAGCGCGGAATCCTCGATCTTCGACCTCAGCTTGACGCTCGTCGAAGATATCGACCAACAGTGGTGGGCGCAGATCGAATACAACACAACCCTCTTCAGTCAGGAACGCATCGGCCGCATGCTGAGCGATTACACGTCGTTGCTCGAAGGCATTGTCGCAGTTCCGGAAGCGCACATTCTCGCATTGCCCGTGCCCAGCGTGCCTGCTGCGGATCTTCTAAGCCTCGCTTCCGCGGACGGCCTCCCGAAAGAAAATCGGAGTACAACCGCGGCTGCGGTTCGTAAGCCTTCCGCCCGCCGGCTCGAGCCCACGGGCCGCGAACAAAAACTGCTGGTTGAAATCTGGAAGCATGTGTTGGGCATTTCGGAAGTTGGAATTCGTGACAGCTTCTTTGATGTGGGCGGGCACTCCCTGATGGCCGCTCGCCTGGTTGCCCATATTCACGAGATCACGGGCAAACAAATTCCGGTATCGGCCATCTTCCGCGCCCCGACGATCGAAGCGTTTGCTCCATTGTTGCGCGAGGATTCTGCTGTCCCTCAACCGGACCCGCTTCTGATGAAGCTGCAAGAGGGCGACGACAAAATTCCTTTCTTCGCCGTCGCGGCCCCGGGCGTGGACACTTTTGGCTGGGCTTTGCTGGCTCGGCAACTGGGACGGGATCAGTCGGTCTATAAAGTGCAGGCCCTGGCGCCGGTAGTATTGGATCGTCCATTTACCAAGCAAGAGTTGCAGACTCTAGCTCAGGAGTGCATCGCCGCAGTGCGATCGGTGCAACCGCATGGGCCTTACTGTTTTGGCGGAATGTGCGAAGGAGCTCTCATCGCGCAGGAAATGATCCTTGAACTTGAAGCGCAGGGCGAACAGGTCGGCTGCTTCGCTATCTTCGACACCTGGGTGTTGGAAAACTCGCAGATCCGCTCCTTGTGGGCGATCGATTATTATCGCCAGAGATTACGGTTCTTCCGCGGACTTTTGTGGCCGGAAAAGATTGCAGTTATGAAAAGATTTGGCCAGCGCCTGTTACTTAGTTCCGGCGACCAAGCGGACTCCCTGAACACGCAGTGGGGACGAGCCTATTGGCCCGGCGGGGACTTTTTAGAGCCGCGCTTTCTAGCTCCAGTCTTGCTGTTCAAGCGGGCGCGGCAGCCCTATTACTATGTGCGCGATCGCAAAATGGGTTGGGGAAACCGTTCCAGCGGCGGCGTGGAAATCTGCGAACTGAACTGCGGCCACGAAGAGTTCTTGCGGCAACCACAGGTCGGCATTGTCGGCCAACTGCTGGCCAACAAACTGCAGGAACTTCGCGATCTCGGATCCCAGCAAACCCAGCCGCCGCCGGCGCAGAACATCTATTCGATGCAGTCCATGCCGAAGACCTTGGAAGCACATTGAATAAAGGGGAACCAGGGATCACCGAGTCCGCCCACGGAGGGTCGGGTGCGTTGGACACCCTGGGTGCATCCGTCGCGCATTCCGTTAGCACCAGGCCTCCCGCCGCGACGGTTCGCGATCACGACCGTACCATTCGAGTCATCCGTCCACCAGCTTTCTCTCTCGGCACAATCTTCACCGGCCTACGAAATCTCGCCCGCTATTCCGACCTGCTTTGGGTACTGAGCCGCTTCCGCCTCAAAGTGCGCTACAAGCAATCGATGCTGGGATGGCTTTGGGCTATTTTTCAACCTCTCGCGTTAATGATCATTTACACAATTGTATTTACGCGCGTAACCACGGTGACGACGGGAGGCATTCCTTATCCGCTATTTGTTTTGTGCGCGCTGCTGCCCTGGATATTCTTCTCCAGTTCTATTTCAAATGCTGTCCATGGCCTAGTCTTGTACCCGAATCTGCTCACGAAAATGTACTTTCCGCGCGAGATAATTCCCCTGTCCTATCTCGCCGCAGGCTGTGCTGACTTTCTCATGGGCTGCCTGATTCTCGCCGTCTTCATGGCTTACTACCGGATTACGCCAACCTGGAATGCCCTGTTTGCGATCCCGATCGTAATCGTGATTGCAGGCTTCGCCGCCGCCGTCGCCCTTTTGTTCTCTGCCATTCACGTTCGCTTTCGAGATATTGGCCTGGCCCTGCCGCTCTTGCTGCAGGTATGGATGTTTACCATTCCCGTCGTCTACTCGATGCAAGCGGTGCCGGTGCGCTATCGGAAACTTTATCTGCTCGATCCGATCTCTGGCTTGATCGAAAATTTTCGTATCGTACTACTACGCGGCCAACGGCCCGACCTCGGCAGTCTCGCCCTCTCCGCCGCAATCGCATTTGCCTGTCTGGCCATCGCCTACGCGTACTTCAAATCTTCTGAGGCCACGATGGCCGACGTGATTTGAATGGCGCATCGACATAACGCATGATCGACATCAAGCTAGATCGAGTCTCGAAGGAGTACAAACTCCGCAGCGCCGGCAATGCGCCGAAAAGCTGGCACTCCGCCTTTAGCCGCCGGCGCTCGGCTCCCATGTGGGCCCTTCGCGACGTCAGTTTTCAGGTGGAACAAGGCGAGGCCCTCGGTATCGTCGGACACAACGGCGCCGGCAAGACCACTATCCTCAGAATCCTCTCCAGCATCACCACTCCCACCCTGGGCGAGATTACGGTTCGCGGAAGATTGGCGGCGCTGGTCGAAGTCGGCTCGGGATTTCATCCTGAACTTACCGGACGCGAGAACATCGACCTGCACGGCGCCATGCTCGGCATGCGCAATTCCGAGATTCGCCGGAAGCTCGACAGCATCATCGACTTTGCGGGCGTCGATCAATACATCGATGTGCCGGTCAAGCGATACTCCTCCGGAATGTACGTGCGCCTGGGCTTCTCGATTGCCGCGCACCTGGATCCCGACATTCTGCTGCTCGACGAAGTTCTCGCTGTCGGGGACTTCGCGTTCCAAACCAAATGCCTGGACCGCATTGCCGAACTGCGGCGCGCCGGGCGTACCATCATCTTCATCTCACACGACCTGGCGGCCGTGTATCGTCTCTGCGATCGCGCACTCTTGCTCCATCATGGCCGCGTCGCGGCCGAGGGACCGCCCCGGCAGGTGATCGACCAGTATCAGCAGATGACTCTCGCCGCCGATCCTGATTTTCCAGACCAGCCCGAACACTCATCAGCCGCGCAATGTACCGGAATTTCCTTCTTGGCCCCGGGTTCTGCTGCTGGAGTCCGCACCGGACATCCGATGATGGCTCGCCTTAGCTACCGCATTCGACAGACTCTTCCAGGAGTGGTATTTCGAGTCTCGCTCTACTGGCCAAGCGGATACTTATGCGCGCAGCTGACCACGGATTCCTCGCACGGTGGCGTTCCCCTCGAACCTGGCGACGGAGTCGTTGAGTTCCAATGTCCTCTGCTGCCAGTTGTGCCTGGCCTTTATCGCGTGGACCTTTCGATTGAGTCCAACGGACAGGAAATCGATTTGCGCCAGCGTTGCGCGACATTGAACGTCAGCCCCGGAAAGCCGGCAGCAGGCGATTTTTATATCGAGAATTCCTGGAAACTGGTGGAGTCAGCGCCCGACGAAACCGCAGGCCACGCCCCGCTCGAGTGACGCCTTAGAAAAACCGCCAGCAAAGAAAAAGAGCCGGAATTTAGCTTCCGGCTCTTTTTCTCTGCAACCACTCTCCTAATGACCTCAGTAGTGCGGCAACCACGTCCCGTTCAATGCAGCTTCCACCAACGTCCCAGCGTAGTTATTATCCACGATTGCCGAAGTGGAGAAGCTCATCCCATATCTCCAGCTTGCTGGAGCTTCGGGGTGCACGCCGCTCAGGATTACCCATCCGTTTCCAGACTTGCCCTCGACGATTGCCGGAGTGCCGTCCGGATATTTTGCCACGATGCTGCCCCAATGGCTGAACTGCGGACCGTCCTGCCAGTACTGATCCATCGCTCCGGAACTCGGCGTATAGATCATGACTGATTCTTTGCCTATCCCCCTACCCGCGTCGGCGTAGACGTTGAACCATACACCGTTGGTGAGATTCAGCCCGTTGTAAATGGAATAGCCGCCGAAGAATCCTCCAGCGCAAATCCCCAGATAATGCAGGCCGCCGTTGACGATCGCGTTGTGGACGTTAGTCGTGGCTGTTCTATTGAGGTTGTTGCCAATCGTGACCGAGTTGCCGCCCGGCACGAGGAACAGCTTAAAGGTCATCAACGTGGCATAGCTCATGGAATCAAGCTGCGCCGAATTCACCGTCGAATATCTCAGACCCTTTGAAGACAGAATGGTTTCGACCGCTGCAACGTCGCTCGATATAGTGCCTGTCCCGTTAAACAGTAGAACCGGGACGGCGGTCGAGGTGTTCGCAACTGGCGTTACGCCGCTGGAGGTCGAGTCGGTCGCTGTCGTATCGGTCGATCCAGTCGAAGTTGTTCCGCTTGTCGTCGTCCCGCTCGTCGTCGAACCAGTCGTTGTTGATCCGCTGGTTGTAGTCGCGGAAGTGGTGGTCGTCGAGGCAGTTCCCGAGCCACTCGTTGTCGACCCAGTTGTTGTCGAACCCGCCGGCGTGGATGTAGTCGTTGTAGACTCCGTCGCAGTGGGCAACGGCACCGGCCCCGCTTTGGCCGGAGTGCCTAGCGTAGAGCCGGACGAGCCGCATGCGGTAAAAATCATTGGGACAACAGCGATCAGCCCGAGAACCATCGCTCGTTGCAATTTATTGGCAGAAATAGGAAATGAAACCACAGGTACCTCCTGAATCCTTAAAATTTTGGGGCTGCTGGCGAAACGAAAAACCAACTACTCGGCCAAAGACTTTCACGGCGTTACACGAACCAGCCAGAGGTTGTGCTTGAATTTCTAGAGTTTACGCAGAAATGAAAAAAAGGAAAGTCACAGAAGTACATGGTTTCCCGCACAGAAGTACGCGAAAACCCCTACGTACGGTAACGTGCAGTGTCAAGGGTAAGAAATGGAAAAAAACGGCGGTAGCAGCAGCTCGCAGCACTATTCCAAACAATTGAAAATAATACGTTTATGGCTCGGACTTGCGTCCCACTGCCTTTTCAATGAATTTTCTGGCATCTTCAACCGAAAGTTTGCTGAGTTCCAGCAGCAGCGCCTCTCGCGTGGCCTCAGCCGTGCGCGCTGGCTGGCGCTGCTGCATGATCCGCGTCCGCGGCTTGCGTCCGCTCGCTCGCGCCTTCTCCAACTCCACTGCCAGCGCAGCAATGGTTGGCGCCTCGAAAACATTCTTCACCGGCAATTCCACGTCAAAAGTGCGGCGTATGCGGGCCGTCATCTGAAGCGCAAGCAGAGAATGCCCCCCCAACTCGAAGAAGTTCTGCTCGATTCCAACTTCTTCAACCTGCAACAGTTCTTTCCATATCTCTGCCAGCTTGGCTTCCGTTTCATTCCGCGGCTCGACGAGTTCGGCTTCCTCCCTCAACCCGATGGCCAGCGAGGACGTCAGCGCCCCGCGGTTTACCTTGCCGCTGGGCAGAAGCGGCAATCGGTCCACCCTCAGATATCCGGCGGGGACCATGTGCTCCGGCAACTTGGTTCGCAAATAACGGCGAAGTTCCCCGGCCGACGGCGCCGCCTTCGCATCGGTTACAACCACGTAGGCGGACAATCTCTGCTGTTCGCCCTCCCCGGCTACGATTACGACCGCTTCCTGGATGTTCGCATGCGATGCCAGCACCGACTCGATTTCCCCTAGCTCAATGCGCAATCCGCGCAGCTTGACCTGATTATCTACCCGGCCTAAATAGTCGATATCGCCGTTAGCTCGGAAGCGGCCCAGATCGCCCGTGCGATATAGCCTTGCATTCTTGTCCCCGAGCAAAGGATGTGCGACAAAGCGCTCCGCCGTTAGTTCCGGACGGTTCCAATATCCTCGCGCCAGGCCGTCGCCGCCAATGTAAACCTCTCCGGTGATGTTCACGGGAACAGGGTTCTGCTTCGAATCGAGAATGTAGATTGAAGTGTTGTCGATGGGCCGCCCGATAGGAATCGCGCCCTCCTGCCGGCCAGTCACGCGATAAACCGTAGACCAAATCGTTGTCTCAGTCGGGCCATACACATTCCAAACGGAACCGGCGCGAGCGGTAAGTTCCATGGCGAGTTCCGGTGGCAGCGCCTCCCCGCCGCAAAGAATCTTCAGGTTCGAAGTGCCTTGCCATCCTGCACCCAGCAGCAGCCGCCAGGTGGCGGGAGTGGCCTGCATAAAATTAATCTGCTTCTCGCTCAATAAATCCCCGAGCCGGTTCCCATCGACCACATCTTCTGAACTTGCGATCACCAGTCTTGCCCCCGAAATGAGGGGAAGATACATCTCCAGGCCAGCGATATCGAAGGACAGCGTTGTGACGGCCAGCAGCACGTCATCCGGCGTTAAACCCGGTTCCCGCTGCATGGAGCGCAGCAGATTCGCGACGCTCCCATGCTCAATCGGCACTCCCTTTGGTTTTCCGGTCGAGCCTGAGGTGTACATCACATAGGCCAATGTCCGCGGGCCACTTTTGTTCTCAAGCCGTTCTTCACTCTCTTGCGCGATGACGCCCCAATCCGAGTCCAGAAGAATCTGGTCGGTCCCAAAAACCGCGCGCTGCAGATTCTGTTCGGTAACCACAACCCGAGGCTGCGCGTCCGCCATCATGAAGCTGATACGGTCGTCGGGCACCCGCGGATCGAGGGGCACATAGGCTCCCCCAGACTTGAGGATGCCAAGCAGTGCCACCACCATTTCAGCGCCGCGATCAAGTGACAAGCCCACCAGAACTTCCGGCCCTACTCCCCGCTTCCTCAAATGCCGGGCGAGTTGATTGGCGCGTTGATCCAGTTCGCGGTAAGTCATTTCCCGGTTTCCCGCGACCACCGCGATAGCACCGGGCGAACGCTCCGCCTGCATTTCGAACAGCTCGTGAATGCATGGCTGCTGATCTCGCGCGACCTCCGTCGCCGTCCGATTCCAATCGACAAGAATTTGCGATCGCTCCTCCGCGCTCATCATTGGCAGTTCGGCGCAAAGAAGATCGGGATTCTCGACTGCGCCCAGGACCAGGCGTTCGAAGTGCCCGAGCATGCGCTCGATCGTCGACCTCTCGAAAACATCGGTGTTGTATTCGAATTGGCAGTGGAACTCGTGATCCTCCCAAACCTCCGCAGTTAGGTCGAACTTGGCAATGCCCGTCTCGAAGTTCAGTTCCTCGATGGTGAGTCCAGAAATTTCGAAGATCTGTTTGGGAATGTTTTGAAAGATGAACATCACCTGAAACAGCGGCGGCCGGTCGAGCGCGCGCTGCGGCACCAGTTCCTCGACCAGTTTCTCGAAGGGCACATCCTGGTGCATATACGCTTCCAGCGAATAGGCGCGCACTTGCCGGATGAGCTCGCGAAAGCTCAGGTCACTGGTGAAGTCGGTGCGGAAGATCAGCGTATTCACGAACAGCCCGACTAGTTCTTCAATTTCAACATGGTTGCGCGCGGCAATCGGCGTTCCGACCAAAATGCTTTCCTGCTGGGTGTAGCGCCGGAGCAAAGCCTGGAACGCCGCCATCGTCACCATGAAGAGGGTGGCGCTCTCTTTCTGCGCCAGCGCTTTGAGCTTTGCCAGAGTCGCGGCAGTAAAAGTGATTTCCTTTCTTGAGCCGTGCCAGGTCTGCATCGCAGGGCGACTGTGGTCCGTTGGCAAGTCGAGCAGCGTCTGCGCTCCGGCGAGCGTTTTCCTCCAGTGCTCAATTTCCTTCTGAAGCGCTTCGCCGCTCATGGACTCCCGCTGCCACTGTGCGTACTCGGTGTATTGAATCGGCAGTTCGGGGAGTTCCGGTTCCGTGTTCTTCAGAAACGCCGCGTAGCTTTTGGTGACATCGCGAAAGAGCCGCGAGATCGACCAGCCGTCGGCAATGATGTGGTGCATAACCAGCACCAGCATCCAGGTTCCCGCATCAAGGCGCAGCAATGTCAGGCGGAGCAAGGGGCCTTCCGACAAGTCAAACGGTTTCATGCCCTCTTCGGCCGCCATGCGCAGCGCCGTGGATTCGCGCTTTGCAGCGGGCACATCGCCGAGATCGATGACAGGGATCTCGACCTCGCGGCTCGATAACACAACCTGCCGGGCCTCGCCCTCGATGGAGTCGAAGATGGTCCGCAGTGCCGCGTGTCTCTGTACCACGGCTTGAAACGCCCGCGTCAGAACATCGACCTGAAGCGGGCCGCTGATTCGAAATACACGTGGGATGTTGTAAGCGGCGCTGCCTGGTTCAAATTGATCGAGGAACCAGAGTCTTTCCTGACCGAACGAAGCGGGAAATGCGCTACGACTCATCGAGTGGATCCCTTTGAAAGGGTTGGGTGAGCTTGCTCCCGAGAACTTTCAAACCCCAAATTTGATGCTCATTGTCTCACAGAATGTCTCACAAAGTTTGGCTTCGGACGGCTTTCTGACAGCCCTACATTCTCAGCCGCCACCCGTCCCCCTGCACGCACAGTGCCGCGACGTAGCCATCCCCCGCCGGCACCTCGCGCAGCGTCCAGCGCGCGGCTTCCCCGCTATTAGGGCGGGTCGCAAGCAACAGGCTTGCCGCTCCCCCTCCCAGAGAAACGTCAAATTGCTGCAGAGGAAGTGACAAACCTGTTCCTTCCGCCTTGATATACGCTTCCTTCCGGGTCCAGCAGCGAAAGAAGCCTGAATATCGCTCCGCTGGCGGCAGCGATGCCAGTTGCTGTTGTTCCAGGCTCGAGAAGAATCTGCCGGCGATCGCTTCGTGGTCGAAGTTCTCGCGAATCTGCTCCACATCCACGCCCAGCGCGCGTCTCCGCGTAAACGCAAGCAGGGCGACTTCCCCTGAGTGGGAAACGTTAAACTCCAGTTCGCCGTTGCCGGAATCCAACGAGGGCTTTCCGGCCTTGGAATAGCGGAACAACAATTCCTTGGGATCGGAAGCCAAATAGCCGGCAAGGATGGTCCGCAACAGCGCCCGGGTCGCGGTGTAACGTTGACGATCTCTGGAGAAATGAAAGCGCGCCGCCCGCGTCCGCTCGTCCGCCGACAAAATCGGCCCCCATCTCTGTTCTGCCGGGGCAACCTGCGCGAGTTCGGCCCGCCAGATGTGGACTTCATCCCGGGGGAGCAGGATCGGCGTTTGGAGCTGAAACGCAGCGTCGCTGATATTCAGTGAGTGGTTCACCTTGCCTCAGGCGAAGTAGTTTACTAGCGCGCCGACTCAGCCACCCGGATGTGAGGTTCAACCAAGGCAAGCAACTGGTCTTTTAAGCGAGGCCCGCTCGCCAGCAGACCCGACACCAAGGGATTGCGGCGATTGGCCTTGAGATCGGTTTTCTCCAGCGTGGCAACAAATCCGCCCGCGCTTTTTACTAGCGCTACGCCAGCGACGACGTCCCATTCATTTTTGGGAGTCAAAGTGAAAGTCGCGTCCGCCCGTCCCGCCGCCACCAGCGCCAGTTTATAAGCCACCGATCCCATCGCCTGAATCCTGAAGCCGCCATTCTCAAACGGCTTCCACTCACCCCGCTTGACTTCACTCCGGCTGGCGAGGATCAGCGCTCCGTCGAGCGATGCGCGCTGGCTGGCGCGCGCGGGCTGACCGTTATAGATCACGCCGGCGTCAAGCGCCCCTAGAAAAGTCTCCTGAGTCGCCGGATTATAAATTCCTCCAGCCACCGGCACGCCCTTTTCAACGTAGCCGATTGAGACCGCAAACTCCGGCAGCCCCATTACAAACTCGCGAGTGCCGTCCAGCGGATCGACAATCCACACGCGTTGCTTGTCCAGCCGCGAAGGATTGTCCGCGGTTTCCTCCGAGAGCCAGCCTTCGCCCTCGCGTAACAGGCTCTCGCGCAACACCGCGTCCACAGCGCGATCCGCCTCGGTCACGGGATCGTGTCCAACTTTGTATTCGGTCTCGATCTCGCCGGGAGTGAAGCGTGCGAAGGCGGTGCGGGCCGCGTCGATGGCCGCCTGAATGCGTTGCAGAATTTCAGTGTAAGAAGAGATGCCTTTTTTCTCCTGGATCATATGCCCACAACGCCGGCCAGGGTTCCTGACAATCAAGCCCACAACATGCGGGCGCCCGTAATCAACAACAAGGCGCAAAGAATCCGGCGCAACCAGAGCATGGGGACGCGCGTGGCTAAATGCGACCCAAGCAGGCCGCCGGGAATGGAACCAATCAACAGCGACGCCACCAGCCCGGGATCCACATTTCCCAACCGGAAGTGCATGAACCCGGTCACGCCGGTCAAAATCACCGCGTGAATAATATCGGTGCCGACATTTACCTTGGGTGGAAAACTGTAGAACAGCAGAAGCAGCATCATGATGATGCTGCCCGAACCCACCGACGTCATGCCCACCAGAAAGCCCGCCACCAGCCCGATTCCAGCCATGCCGATAAAGCCCTTGGCTGTCGGCGGCCGGTTGGCCACTCGCTCTTCAATCCTTCTCTGCAGCAGCAGCAGCGTGGGAATTACTATCAGCAGCACGCCCACCGCTGTCTTAATAAAGCTGTTTACTCCGTCGCCGTAAAGCAGGCGGATGTGCATCAGCAGCTTGACTCCGGCGATAGAGCCGGGAATGCTTCCCGCCGCCAGTGCGATCACTACTTTGCGGCGCACCGTTCCCGTTTTCAAATGCCAGATGCCAGCCGGAATTTTCGTGAAGAAGTTGAATAGCGCGTCGGAGCCGACGGCCATGATCGCGGGCACCCGCAAACCAAAAATCAAGATTGGCAGCAGCAGAACGCCGCCGCCCACTCCCGTCATGCCGATGAGCACGCCCACGACAAAGCCAACCAGAATTTTGGCCGCGATGATTGGCATAATTACTCCGCGCTATTCGCCGGTCCGGTTGACTCCGATGAAGCCTTCTCGTTCGAGATGCAGAATAATCTCTTGCGCCGCCTCGCCCGGAGACAACTCGCCCGTATTGATTGTGACTTCGGCGTCCTCGGGCGCCTCATACGGGTCGGAGATTCCGGTGAATTCCTTCAGGATGCCCGCGCGAGCCTTGGCGTAAAGTCCCTTGCGGTCGCGCTGCTCGCAGACTTCCACCGACGTGGCAATGTGCACCAGGATGAATCCGCCGTGCGGGTCGATCAATTGGCGGACGTGTTTTCGCGTCGCGTCATACGGCGCAATGGGTGCGCAAATCGCGATGCCGCCGTTCTTTGTAATTTCCGAAGCGACATATCCAATGCGCCGGATATTAATGTCACGATGTTCTTTCGAAAATCCCAGCTCCGACGAAAGATGTTTGCGCACCAGGTCGCCATCGAGCAGCGTTACCGGTCGCCCGCCGACTTCGAGAAACTTGGTCATCAACACGTTCGCAATCGTCGATTTGCCGGACCCCGAAAGCCCGGTGAAGAAAATCGTGACGCCTTGCTTCGCGCGCGGCGGGAAGCTGCGCCGCAGTTCCTGCACTACTTCCGGATAAGTGAACCACGCGGGAATATCGCGGCCTTCGTTGAGCCGGTCGCGCAACTCCGTGCCTGAAATGTTCAGAACCTTGTCGCCCTTCTTGACTTCGTCGTCGGGGACGTAGCGGTCTTCCTCCTCGAGATAGACCATCATGCTGAAGGGAACCATGGTCACTCCGATGTCGGCCTCGTGCTTCTTGAAGACCTCCTGCGCTTCGTAGGGACCATAAAACGGCTTGCCATCGGTATCTTTGCCTGGTCCGGCGTGATCGCGACCGACGATGAAATGAGTGCAGCCGTAATTCTTGCGAATCAGCGCATGCCAGATCGCCTCCCGTGGTCCGCCCATCCGCATGGCCAGCGGCAGCAGCGAGAGCTTCTGTGTTCCCTGCGGATATTTCGAAGTCAACAACTGGTAGCAGCGCACGCGAGTGAAATAGTCCACGTCTCCCGGCTTGGTCATGCCGACGCTAGGATGAATCAACAGATTGGCTTCGACCTGCTTGGCCGCGCGGAATGTCAGTTCCACGTGCGCCCGGTGCATGGGATTCCGCGTTTGAAAGGCAACCACCCGGCGCCATCCCAGGCGAGCAAATTCGGCTCGCAATTCCGCCGGCGTCAAGCGCAGCGTCCGAAAGTCATAATGCGAGGGCGCCTGCAGACCCTCGACCCGCCCGCCAACGTACCAGGGATTCGATTTATTGATGGTGTAATCGGCGCCAGGATGGGCCTTGCTGGTGCTGCCAAAGACCGCCTTGGCTTCGGCCGTGCGGTCAGGCTGCCATACTTCTTCCACATGCAACACGGCCAGCATGACGCCCTCGGCGTCGCGCAGCGCTACTTTGCTGGTGCCCGGCGTCAGCTTTTTGGCAAACTCTTCGGTCACATCGAGCGTGATTGGCATGGGCCACAGAACTCCGCTGGCCAGTCGCATCTTGTCGCGCACGCCTTCGTAGTCGGCTTTGTTCATAAAGCCGCGCAACGGTGAGAAGCCTCCGCTCATCAATAGTTCGAGATCGCAAATCTGCCGCGCCGTCAGATCCCACGACGGCCACTCCCGCGACTGAGCCTTCAGTTCGCTGGCTTTTTCTGGCGTTGCCAGAAGATTAATCAGTTCGCCGCCGTGCGGCGCGATCAAATGACTGGTCGAAGCAGACAATTTCGTGAACCTCCCAGGTTCCCTAAGTTAGATTGCATATGTAGATTCGGCACTGTGAACAAAGAATCAACATATTCCTTTGCAAGCGCCATGCCGCCGGGATTGTGTTCATTGTACTGTAAATTGATAAGGATAAAGGTGAAGCTGCGCATTCAACCGTTTCGGCCCACGCCGCTGTGCAATTATTTGCGAAGTCTGAAACCGAAAGTAATACTCTGCCGAAGCGCACAACCCAAAAAGATACCGGACCTCAGATGGCGGGTAAGCGCCTCGGGGTTGTCGGCTAGTTCCCTTATCTGGGGAGCCGCCCTCGGCCTGCCCCTGAGCGAAGTCGAAGGGGCTGTCCGGTGATCGAAGCTCGCCTTTCGCCGCCGCCCCGTATTCGTCTCAGGTAAACTATTCCCACCCACTCTATGATGAATGGCAAGCGCATCGCGGTCGTCATGCCCGCTTACAACGCGCAGAAGACTCTCGAAGCGACGGTCGGAGAATTTCCCGACCTCGTTGACATCCGCATCCTGGTCGACGACAGCAGTTCCGATCAGACGGTCGATCTCGCCCACCGCCTCGGACTGTACGTCTTCCAGCACGACCGCAATTACGGCTATGGCCGCAACCAGCAAACCTGTTATCGCGAGGCTCTAGCCGCCGGAGCCGATGTCGTCATCATGGTTCATCCCGACTATCAGTACACTCCGCTGCTGATCACCGCCATGGCCAGCATGGTGGCCTACGACGTCTACGATGTCGTGCTGGGATCGCGCATTATTGGCGGCCGCGCGCTACTCGGCGGCATGCCTCTTTACAAGTATATTTCCAATCGCTTTCTTACTGCTTTCGAGAACCTCTTTCTCGGAGTCAAGCTCTCCGAGTATCACACCGGGTACCGCGCCTTCAGCCGCAAAGTGCTCACCGAGTTGCCGCTGCTGGAAAACTCCGACGATTTCGTCTTCGATAACCAGATGCTCGCTCAATGTGTGCACTTCGGCTTTCGTATCGGCGAAGTTTCCTGCCCAACCAAATATTTCGAAGGAGCTTCGTCCATCAACTTCCGCCGCAGCGTGAAATACGGATTCGGCGTGCTAGCCACCACCTTGCAGTTCGCTTTGCAGAGATTTGGGCTGGCGCATTTGCCGCGCTTCAGCGATCAAGGCCGAAAGTTGGAGGCGGGCCGAGATCCCTATTACGCTGCCCGCTCCGAAACCGTCGGCCCAGCCTAAGAAAGTTCGTGTGGGGACAGCGCCCCTAGCCTGCCATGAGCGAAGTCGAAGGAGCTGTCCAGGGCGAGCAGCACTCGCCAGCACTTTGCCAAGTTCCGAAATGTCCGAATCCCCCAACCCGCCCATCGCCAAATTAAGCACTCGCGATTCTTCGGCCAAGAATCTCGCGCTGCTCGCCGCTCTCACGGCAACGGCCTTCCTCGCAATGGGTTACCATCCCGGTCTGGAAGACGATGCCTTTTACCTTGCGGCCATCAAGCGAAATCTGAACTCCGCTCTCTTCGCGCACGATTCGGAATTTTTCCGCCTGCAATTTCAGGCCACCATTTTCGATAAGCTGATCGCGCTTTCGGTTCGCCTCACGCACCTCCCGTTGGCGTGGATGGTTCTGCTATGGCAGATTGCCGCCATTTTTCTGCTGCTGCACGGCGCGTGGCGCATCAGCCGCCGCTGCTTTACCCAGGCCACCGCGCAATGGTCCGCCGTGACTACGGTCGCGCTTCTGCTCACGCTTCCTCTGCCCGGGATCGCGCTCAACCTCGCCGATCAATATCTTCATCCGCGCACATTGGCGACGGCCGCGATTCTTGCCGCCATCGTCGCGGTGCTCGACCGCCGCTATTGGATCGCAGGTCTGCTGCTGGCGGTCGCCGTCAGCGTCCACGCCATCATGGCCAGCTTCGGAATTTCTTTCTGCATCTTCCTTTTCTGGAATCAGCGGGTCCGCCCGCCGCGCCGTCCTTCTGCCGCTCCACTCGTGGGCGCTCTTCTTCTGCTTCCTCTGGGATGGCTTTGGCAACCCACATCCGATGCCTGGCGCCAGGCCGCCGCCACTCGCGGCTTTTACTATCCCGCGCGCTGGCACTGGTATGAATGGCTTGGCGTCTTCGCTCCCTTAGTGCTGTTGTATGTCTTAAAGTTATTTCTGAGGCGCGATGAGGAAGAGAAGAAAATCCAGACAGAGCAGCCCGCGCTGGTATCAAGCCTGCTTGGCTACGGCATTTTCCAAATCGCTGTTGGACTTTTCATCATGCTTCCGCCGAGTCTCGAACGCCTGCGGCCGTTCGAGCCCATGCGCTACCTGCACTTGCTTTACTTCCTCTTCTTTCTGATCGCCGGTGGCCTGCTTGGACGCTATGTGCTCGATCGCCGCGCTTATCGCTGGCTGCTGTTTCTTCCGCTGAGCGCGGGCATGTTCTATACACAGCGCCAAATGTATCCGGCATCTCCGCATCTGGAACTGCCTGGTATCGTGACGGAGAATGCATGGCTGCAGGCTTTCGCCTGGATCCGGGAACATACTCCAAAAGATAGCCTGTTCGCGCTCGATCCTCATTACACGACATTGCCCGGCGAGGATTACCATGGCTTCCGCGCGCTCGCCGAACGCAGTGCCCTCGCCGACTACGAAAAAGATGGAGGCATGGCAGCCCGCGTCCCACCGCTGGCGCCGCGCTGGCTCAACGAAGTGCAGGCGCAAACCGGTTGGGAAAAATTTCAAGCCGCAGATTTCCAGCGGCTCAAAAATCAGTTCGGTGTGAGTTGGGTGATCCTATCGCGCCAGAGTTCGGATGCGAGTCAAGATGCAACGCGCTTGATGACGTGTCCTTATCAGAACCAGCAACTGCGAGTCTGCCATTTATACTAAGAACAGTTTTCAAACTTAAAAGGTTTGGTTTTGTTAAAGGGCACCGCTAGGCGTGCCGTTGATGCCCATTAACGATCGGGCTTTAGGCCCTGAGGTCACTCTGCGCGAGATCCAGCGCCCGCTCATGTCGAAAGAATCCCCGTCGAGAACAAACCTTCGGCCCTACCTGATGATGGTGCTGGTGGCTCTCGTCGTCCGCCTCGCAGTCATTCCCTTCCTCTATACCGATTGGATGGATCCCTTCGTCCTGGAGCATTGGGCGTTCGGACGAATCGCGCGCTCCATTGTTTCCGGCCACGGCTTCGGCAGTCCGTTCGCGGATACTGGATTGTCTGCTCTCTTGCCGCCCGTCTACTCCTACCTGCTCGCGGGTATCTTCAAGATCTTCGGCATCGAAACCAAAGCCGCGGTGGTTGCGGCCTTGTCCTTGAACAGCGTGATCTCGGCGCTGACCTGCATTCCAGTCTTTCTTCTCGCGCGCCAGGCCTTCGGTGCACGCGTCGCCAAGTGGGCAGGCTGGGGATGGGCGTTTTCTCCTTATGGCATTTACTACGGCGCGGACTGGGCGTGGTCGACGTGCCTGGTGGCTTTCGAGCTCTGCTGGCTGTTTCTTTTCGCGTGGCGGCTGGAAAATTCCTCGCGCAAGCGCGACTGGCTGCTCTTCGGCTTTCTGTGCGGCGTTTCCGCGCTTACCGAACCGGTGGTGATGTCCGTTCTTCCTTTGCTTGGCATCTGGACTCTCTATCGCCGTTACCGTCTCGCTCGCCCGTGGAAAGCTCAGATGATCGTCGTCGCCCTCGCTGGTGCAGCCACGCTCTCTCCGTGGCTGGTACGGAACTACATGCTCTTCCATCGATTCATCCCCGTGCGCAGCGGTTATGGCCTGGAACTGTACATCGGCAACAACGGCTACACCGAACACTGGGTGAACCGCGCGCTACATCCCAATCACAGCGACGCCGAGCTTTCGGAGTACGAGCACGTGGGCGAGATTGCCTACATGGATCACAAGCTGCAGCAGTCCAAAGATTTCATCCGCAGCCACAAAGCGTGGTTCGTTTGGATGACCTGTCGCCGCATCGTCTATATGTGGACGGGATATTGGAGCTTTGATCGCGCTTATCTGAAAGAGGAGCCGCTCGATCCTCCCAACATCTTCGTCGACACGACCTTGACCGTCCTGGCGTTCTGGGGACTGTGGCGCACCTGGCGGCGCGATCGCGCGCTGGGCGTGCGTTTTGCCATAGTTCTCTTTTTCTTTCCGCTTACTTATTACTTCTCGCATCCGGAAACCTACTACTTTCGTCCCGTCGATCCGATTATCGTAGTGCTGGCCGCGATCGGAGTCGCGGGAGGCTCTGAGTCTCTGCGATCTCAGGAATCGGGTGAATTGCAGCGGCTTTCGAGTGGGGTTTAACATCTAACAGGCGATGGCGAACGCACCTTCTATTCCTTTCACAACTCAGCGCCGCTTCACGATCGGCGCCAGCGAGATCCTGAACTTCGCCTACGACGCCTTCTGCAGCAATAAACTTCAATTCACGCTGACCGCTCTGGCCATGGCCGTAGGCACGGCTTCGGTGATTCTTGTGGCCACTATCGGCCTGACGGGAAAACAGTACATCCTGCGCCAGTTGCAATCCATCGGCACCAACATGATTTACGCCGACTACCAGGGCGGCGCGCAGCGCATCGACTCCACGCCCGACCCCATGACCGTCGACGATGTGCAGGCGATTCGGGCGCAAGTGCCCAGCGTGGTGGCCGCGTCGCCCACCGTCGCATTGGGAGACCGCATCAGCGTTGGAGCAGGGAAGCAGAGTGACATTCTGGTGCTGGGGATCGATCCCGATTACATGCGGGTGCGCAACCTGAAAGTTCTGGCCGGACGGTTCTTCGACGCCGAAGACTCGTCAGGCCGCAATAAAGTTGGGGTGATCACGGAAAAACTGGCGCAGAAACTTTTCGGCTCGGACCAGGCGGCCATCGGGCAGAACATCAAATTGAGTGGCGGGCTTCCATTCACGATTGTGGGCGTGTTCAAAGAGAGCGTGGACACGTTTGGCCAGTCCGACATTCAGGAAGAGACCATGCTGATCCCGTACACGGTGAGCCGATTCTTCACGCCAACGTCGGCGGTGTATCAGATTTATTTCTCGGTTGCCACGCCCCAGGATGTGACGTCGGCGACCGAAGCGATCAAGCGTGTGCTGCACTCGCGGCATCGCGCCGAGTCGGTGTACAGCGTGCAGAACTTGACCCAACTGCTCACGGTGGCGGGAAAAATCGCCGACGCGATGACCCTCATCCTGATGCTGGTCTCTTTCGTCACTCTGCTGGTAAGTGGCATCGGCATTATGAACATCATGCTGGCGACGGTCACATCTCGCATTCGCGAGATCGGAATTCGCAAGGCGATTGGCGCAACCAACCGAACTATCCGCTTTCAGTTTCTGGCGGAAGCCATCTTGATCTCGCTGACCGGTGGCATTGTGGGCATTGTGTTTGGCCTGGCCCTGCCTTGGTCGGCGCGTTTTCTTACCGACTACCGTATACCAATATCCGGCTGGCCGGCGATCATCGCCATCGTGGTGTCGTCGATTGTGGGGATCATCTTCGGCACGGTCCCAGCCACCCGAGCCTCACAGCTCGATCCGGTTGAAAGTCTGCGCTACGAATAATCGGGAAACGGATCCCGCCGGCCCAAGCGCAATGCCGATAAAGTACGACAAAAATGTGATTCACAAGAGTGAATGAGTTGGCCGGCTCGGACCTCGGCGTCCTTGCCAAGATGCGAGCGGGGACGCCCGCGCCACACCGGCGTCCTTTGGGCCTACGTTTGCTTCTTCACGTGGCAGGAGCCGCGAGGCGTCGGTATGGGTCGAAACATCGAGCCTTGCGGCGGGGTGAATCCGTGGCGCTTCCGACAGTACACCGCCCATGTTTCCAACGAGCTAGGGGCAAGGGTGATTGCGGGCCAGGTCAAAACGCGGTCGACAATGGTTCAGTTGCATTCCTCGCGGAGCCTCCAGCTTTGCCCAAAAGTGCAAAAGATTTCAGGTCTTCTGGTCGGCAGCGCTATGCGCGGTTTGCACTCTGGACGGCCTTCCTGTCCACCGGGCTTTATCTGAGCGCGTCGGACGGAAGCTCATCGTGCCCAGCTAGTCCCGTGGCCGACACTGCAGATTCCGATCATTCCATTGTGCAACTCGAACGGGGACCCGAAGCGAAACCATCGAATTCCGAAAAGTACGACGTGAACCGGATCGGTCAGCGGAACACCGGAAAAGGTGTGAACCTCTACTCTCTGGAGAAGGAGAGAGCGCTCGGGCAGGAGATGGCCGAAACCATTGACCGGCAAACGAAGTTTGTCACGGACCCCGACATCATCAAATACGTGAGCGGCGTGGCCCAGAGAATTATCGGCAACTCCGACGCTCAGGTCGCATTCACCATCAAGGTGGTCGATTCGACCGAACTCAACACCTTTGCATTGCCAGGCGGTTTTCTTTATGTCGATAAGGGATTGCTCAGCGGGTTGGACAGCGAAGCTGAACTAGCGGGCCTGATCGCGCATGAAGTCGCGCACGTTGCTGCGCGGCATGGGACTCGCTATGCGACGCGGAGAACAGCCTGGAATTTGATTTCTTTTCCAGTCATCTATATGTCTGGACCCGGCGCGATCGGGGCCAGACAGATAGGGCCGCTAGCGTTGAGAAAATTTGCCCGCGATGCAGAACTTGAAGCGGACCTGCTGGGAATGGAATATCAGTATGCGGCGGGCTACGATCCGCTCGGGTTTATCGAGGCATTGGAACGACTCCATAACAAGGAGATTTCCGCGGGAAAGCATGAAGGCACTTTCGGTCGTTCTCTCCATCAGATCGCGAAGTCGTACGCATTCTATCCGCCCATGCAAGAGCGCATTGTGAGATTGCAATCGGAGATTTCGAGCGTGCTGCCCTGCCGGAAGACCTATGTCACTGACACGAGCGAGTTTCAGGAGATAAAGGGGCGACTCTTGGCGGACCAGATAGTACTTCGTCGGGATCATGCTGGCGATCGCGAAGGCGGCGAAAACGGCGGGCCGGTACTGCGCAGGCATCCAACAGAGTGGCTGGACCCCAGGCTAATTCGCACCGCGCTCCTAAGTAACGCTAAACCCTTCGGTTTTTAAGCATTGGGGCCTTCGGGCCGTTACTAAAGTCGAATCATTCTTATTTGTCTTCTGTTACTTGTTGGCCACCTCTGGATGAAATCTACTATGCACCAGCACTGATCAGAAAAGGCGAACGTATGCCTGGGTCCGAGCCGAGTGCTCGCCATCGATTCGGAGGAGTGCAATTCATTTCGGGGAGGAACAATTCACAAATGCGCAAATTACTTGCGTTTGCTTTTTTGGTTGGCACATTTTCGTTGGCGGCGTTCGCACAGGAGACCGGTGTCGCGCCAAAGGCGGAATTCTTCGGGGGCTTTCAGTACAGCCGTTACGATGGCGGTTTGAATGCGCCCGGTTGGGACACCGCGGTCACTGGAAATGCTTAACCGTTGGTTCGGCATCGCGGCGGATTTCAGCGGCGGCTACGGTTCGCAGAGCGGCGTCAGCATCCACAACTACACCTACACCTTCGGCCCTGTGGTTTCGTTGCGACAGAGCCGGACGTTTACCCCGTTCGCGCACTTCCTGGCTGGCGGCAACCGAGCTAGCGCCAGCTTCGGCGGCATCTCGGGTTCGACCAACGGGTTTGCCATGATGTTCGGTGGAGGGTTAGACATCAACGCAGGCCAGCATTTCGCGATTCGCGGAGCGCAGTTCGATTGGCTTACATTGCACTCGAATGGAGTCACCGACAAGAACAACATGCGAATTGCGACCGGAGTGGTGTTCCGTTACTAACACGCCGAGCTTATAGAGATCAGGGTTGGACGTAGAGCCCAACCCTGATTTTTCTTTTTGCCGGGGTTTGTGGAGGAATGCCGGATCCTTCGCTCAGCGTTGCGCTCGATGATTAAAGGGGCAAGGATCCGGTTTCAAAAAGGCGCTTCCAGACACAACAAAGCCGGGCTGGTTGGCCCGGCTTTCCATTTTGGAACTGGTCTGGTCGATCTTGTTTCGATTGGCCGAATCAGTATGTCGATCTCAGAGACTTGTTTACCCCTGCGCTGTCTAACTCACGGTCGCGGGTTTTCTGACGCGGGCCGTTCAGTCTTACCTGCGTTCGCGGGGTCACCGTCCCGCGGCGCCACTGCCCTTTACATCACCATTGCGAGGTTTTCGAGTTCGTGCACGAGGACGGGCATGGCGCACCCGGCCATTTCGACGCGGCCAGCCGCATCGAGAGCGTCCTTGGGCGAAACCCCATAGCCCCGGCCCATGAGGAACACCTGGAGCAGTTCGGCGGCCTCATAGGAATCGATCATGCCACCCTGAAGCAGATCGTTCCTGAGTGCCGCGAGTTCGGTTATCGTGAACCTGTCTTTATCGTTCATCGCTTTTTCCATGGCCGTCATCACCTCCGACTCCGACCTCTTAACATCTTTGCTAATTAGACTCATCGGCACTTGTGGAAGTTGCATGCAATTCTTTTGCCGTTATTCTGCTGTTTTTCCTGTACGGTTCCCAAAATTCCCGTTATGAGGTGTAACCCCTGTGAATGATCAAAGTTGCGGTTCCCGTTAGGAGCCACTTTTTGCTGGCGAAGTTTCTTTTGTACCCAGAGGTAATGTCAATGCTGACACAATATGTCGGTTTCATGACGGCGTGCAGCCAGGGAACGTCAAACCATCGCTGCAGGGCTTACGTGTGTCATATTCTGTGGCTTCGTAGAGAGGTAGGGCTGGTATCTTCAGCCGTCCTTCCGGGGCGAGGTTCTATATTCCTTTATGCTACCCCGGCGTTGAAACACCGCGCTATTACCGGAACGTTCCCCCGGGACGCAGGTCCGTCTCTTGGAGCGTATCCGGGCTGGGAGCGGTGGGCTATTATCGTCAATTCCCTGAGGTACTGTTAACTTGAGACACTGAGAACGATTGGGCGGGAACGAAGTTGAGACGATGAGAATGAATCAGTAGAAACCTTGGTTTGCTGAAGGCGGAGCCGCCGTCCAACCATCGCATGAAAATCTTGAAGACATTTCTTCTGGGGCTGCTGGTCGCGGCGCTTATTCTGGCTGCCGGCGGCGTGCTGCTGGTGCGACGCGGGTTCCAGGCTACGACCACGCCATCGGGGTGGGAGACTGTCCTGGCTCGCACCCTGCGGGGGTTGTCGGTTCCGGAACGGGAGCGGACCGCGAAGAATCCGGTTGCGGTTTCGCCTGACAGCCTGGAACAGGGCCGGGAATTGTTTGTGACCGAGTGTGCCGCGTGTCACGGCATTGACGGAGGCGGGAAGACGAAGCTGGGGCTGAATCTTTATCCGCGAGTGCCCGATCTGCGGGCGGCGTCGACGCAAAATCTCAGCGACGGGGAACTTCACTACATCATTGAGAACGGCGTGCAACTGACGGGGATGCCCGCCTGGGGCAATCCACATCTGGAATCGGCGGCTAACAGCTGGAAACTTGTGGTGTTTATTCGGAGCCTGCCGCCGCTAAACAAAGAGGAGCGATTGCAGGTGGCCGCCGCAGCCGGGTCGGCGAAGTATGTGGGCTCGCAGGCGTGTCAAAAATGTCACGCGGAGATTTATGCGCGCTGGCAGAAGACGCCGATGGCGAATGTGGTGCGCGATCCGCAGACGCATCCCGATGCGATCATTCCCGATCTCGAAACCAATCACGTTGCCAAGTTCAGAGTGGATCAGGTTGCTTTCGTGTATGGCAGCCTGTGGAAGCAGCGCTACTTCACGAAGGTTGGAGACGACTATTTTCCGTTGCCGGTGCAGTGGGTGGTGGGCGAGCGCAGTTGGCGTCCGTATATGGTTCCAGCGGCCGGCGGGGATTGGTGGGGAGCGCTGTATCCGCCGGACAATATGCAGAGGCCCACGGGCCCGACCTGCGACGGTTGCCACTCCGTGGACTACAACATCAAGACCAAGCAGGTGGCGGAATGGAATGTGGGATGCGAGCGTTGCCACGGGCCGGGGAGCGAGCATGTGGCGCATCCGCTGCGCGACAATATTGTCAATCCGGCGCAGATGGACGCGGCCGCAGGCAATGACACTTGCATTGAGTGCCATTCGCAGGGGCAGCCGCTGGAAAATCCGATCGACGGAAAATATTACGACTGGCCGGTCGGCTACCGCGTAGGGCTGAGGCTCCAGGACTTTTGGAAACTGGAGGACTGCACGCTGGGGCAGACCACTTTCTATTATTTTCCCGACTGCACGGCGCACAAGAATCGGATGCAGGGCAATGACTTTGCGCAGAGCGTGATGTATGAGCACGGTATTCGATGTTCTTCCTGCCATGATGCGCACGGCACGGAGAACTATGCGCAGTTACGAAAGCCGGCGGAGCAGATTTGCCTGGATTGTCATGGGCCGACCTCGGCGAACGGGCCCCACACGGCCACGCTGGCGGAACACACACACCACAAAGAGGGAAGCGCGGGAAGCGCGTGCGTGGCGTGCCACATGCCGGCGATTGAGAGCGAAGGCGTTCCGGGGGCGTTTGTGCATGCGCATACGTTCCGGTTCATTCCGCCGTCGGCGACCGAGAAGTATGGGATTCCGAACCCATGCACGTCGTGTCACGCGGACAAGTCGACGGTTTGGGCTCAAGATGCGATGAGCCGGTGGCCGGAGCGCTCGGCGTGGAGGCGGTAGGGAAAGAAATTGTTGATTGATGATTTTTGATTGTTGATTGAAAGGCTGAGGTGGGAGGGGTTGGTTTTTAATCAGCAATCAGCAATCTACAATCAACAATTTCTCGTGGCTAGGGTTCTACCGTGGCTTCGTCGATGAGCATGATGGGGATGTCGTCTTTGACCGCATAGACGCGCCGGCACTGGGTGCATTTCAGGCTTTCCGGGCTTTGGCGGTATTCAAGTGTCTGCTTGCACGCCGGACAGACTAGAAGTTCCAGTAATTCTTGGGAAAGCATAGCTGAGAATTGTACGACACGGGTGGCGTCCGGCAAATTGCAGTTTACGGGCCAGAGGAATCCGTGGCCGGCGGTTGGCGGTGTAAGATTTTAAGAGGCGGCTCGAGGTAGAGAGCCGGAAGCAAAACCTCATGCCAGCTACCATTCTTGACGGGACCAAAATCGCCCAGGAGATTCGCAGCGAAGTGGCTGCGGAAGTGAAAGCCATGACCGCCGCGGGAGTGCGCCCGGGACTGGCGGTGGTGCTGGTGGGGCACAATCCGGCGTCGGAAATCTATGTGCGGGGCAAGGTCAAAGCCTGCGAAGAGGTGGGAGTGTACAGCGAGCAGCTGACTCCGCCGGAGTCGGCGACGACCGAGGAGTTACTGGAAGTGGTTGCCGAACTGAACAGGCGCGACGATATTGACGGCATTCTGGTGCAACTGCCGTTGCCCGGCGCAGGTTGACGCCAAGCGAGTGCTGATGGCGGTCGATCCGGCGAAGGATGTGGATGGATTCCATCCGGTGAATGTGGGGTTCCTGTCGACGCAGCGGCCGGGGCTGGTGCCCTGCACGCCGGCAGGGGTGATCGAGATCCTGAAGCGCAGCCAGATTGCGATTGCCGGGCGGGAGGCGGTGGTGGTGGGTCGAAGCGACATCGTGGGCAAGCCCGCCGCCATGCTGCTGCTGAATGCGAACGCGACGGTGACGGTGTGCCACTCGAAGACGCACGACCTGCCCGGGGTGTGCCGGCGGGCCGACATCCTGGTGGCGGCGATCGGGCGGGCGGGAATGATTACACGGGATTTTGTGAAGCCGGGAGCGACGGTGATCGATGTTGGGATGAACTACGGTGACCGATGCGGCGGAGTTTCAGCGGTTCTTTGCCGGCAATGCGAAACGGGAAGAGAACTTCCGCAAGAAGGGGTCGACGCTGATGGGCGACGTGCATCCTGAAGTCGCGGAGATTGCCGGAGCGATTACGCCGGTTCCGGGAGGCGTGGGACCTCTGACCATTGCGATGCTGATGTTCAACACGGTGAAGGCGGCGAAGATGCGGCGGGGACAGCGGGTGCCGGAGCTGTCGCGGGCCTGAGCATTCCATGCGGAATCCACCAGAGCCGGCGGAGAAACCTTTTCCTGGTTTTTTCTCCGTGCCTTAGTGTCTCCGTGGTGAAAATGACCTTTGGAGTGGCATGCTGAAAGTTGGGCTCACGGGCGGCATTGCGGCCGGCAAGTCGGTGGTGGGAGAGATGTTCGTGGCGCTGGGCGCGCGCCTGGTGCAGGCGGACCGGATTGCGCACTCGCTGATGCAGCCGGGCGAGGCGGTCTACAACGAAGTGGTGCGGCACTTTGGCCGGGAGATTCTGAATCGCGATGGCAGCGTGAATCGCGAGAAGCTGGCGGAGGCGGCGTTCGGCAAGGCTTCGGACTCGGCTGGCGGCCAAGGGGTGAGCGTTACGCCGGCAAGAATCGGGGAACTGAACCGGATTGTGCATCCCGCGGTCATCCGCAGCCAGGAAGCGTGGATGGAGGAGATGGGGCGGCAGGATCCGCACGCAGTGGCCATTGTGGAGGCGGCGCTGCTACTGGAAGCGGGCGCCGGTGAGCGTTTCGACCGGCTGGTGGTTGTGACCTGCAGCGAGGATCAGCGGGTGGCGCGGTTTGCGGCGCGGCAGAAGATTGAACTGGAAGCTGCGCGAAAGGAAGTTGCGCGCCGCATGGCGGCGCAGTTGCCCGACGAAGAGAAAATCAAAGCTGCCGATTTTGTGATCGATAACTCCAGTTCGCTGGAGCAGACTCGCGAGGAAGTGCGGCAGGTGTGGGAGCAACTCCGGTGCTGAGGCGGAATAGCGCGGGCGTCTGGCGGCATCCAATGCCAGACAACGTCCGGGCGCATTGTTTAAAATCAATTCAGGAACCTTTCTACTTCCCGATATCGTATATAGCCTTGGACGGTTTGAACATATGAGACTCATGCGGCCACTGATTTTCGCGCTGGCGCTGGCGGGCGCGTTTTTCTATTTCACGACCTGGCGGTCGAACTCGCAGGGCGGAGTGCATGCTCCTAACTGGCTGAGCCATCCGGCGGAGGTGGAGATCACGGAGGCGGCGCCCGAACGAATCGCTGGACGGCGAAGAGCAGAACAATATTTCCGTCTACAAGCGGAATATTCCGTCGGTGGTGAACGTCACCTCGCGGGCCATGGCGTTTGATTTTTTCTACGGCCTGGTGCCGCAGGAAGGGCAGGGGTCGGGATTCGTGATCGATAAAGAGGGACACATCCTGACGAACTATCACGTGATTGCCGACGCGCGGCAGGTGGAAGTGACGATGCACAATCGCAAGAAATATAAAGCGACGGTGGTGGGCACCGATCCGCCGCACGACCTGGCGGTGATTCAGATCAAGGCGCCAGATTTGACTCCGGCGGTGCTGGGCGATTCGCGCAACCTGCAAGTGGGGCAGAAGGTGTATGCCATCGGCAATCCGTTTGGCCTGGCGGGGACGATGACGCGCGGAATTGTGAGTTCGATCCGCCCGGTGCGCGAGCCGAATGGGGCGATGATCGACGAAGCGATTCAGACCGACGCAGCCATCAATCCGGGCAACTCGGGCGGCCCGCTGATGAACTGGCACGGCGAGGTTATCGGCATCAATACGATGATTCTTTCCAGCGTCGGGCAGAACGCGGGGATTGGCTTCGCCATTCCGATCAATACGGCCAAGGCGGTGCTGAACGATCTGATGACGCTGGGGCGGGTGCGCCGTCCGGCGCTGGGCGTGCGTCACGATTCCGATCAGCGCGGAACTGGCGGATGAAATCGGTTTGCCGGTCGATTACGGATTGCTGATTATCCAAGTCACGCCGGGGAGTTCTGCCGACCAGGCCGGGCTGCGCGCGGGCACGGAGCGGGCTTATCTCGGCAATACCGCCATTATGCTGGGCGGCGACCTGATCGTGGCCATCGACGACCAGAAAGTGCAGGACGAGGAAGATCTCTCGCAGATGATGAACAATCATCGCGCCGGAGATTCGGTGAAGATCACCATCTACCGCAATAAGAGAAAGATGGATGTGAAAGTGTCGCTGGGCGAGGCGCGGCAGCAGGTGTGAGGAAGGCAGCTGTCAGCTCCCGGCTCTCAGCTGTCAGTTCGGAGCTTGCACCACGAAGGGCACGAAGGTTTAGTCTTGGGCTTTCATCTGTGACACTTCGGTGCTTAGTGATCTTTCCTTTGGGTTGTTCACAAATGCCGCAGGTTTTGTACGCGCGCTGTGTCAGAAGACACGGTCGGAGATTGGGGCGGCGCAGGAAGAAATTTGCGCTGGACACATGATTTTTGTTGGACCAGGTTCGCCCATTGGACCGGCCACTGGAGTGGACCTCGACCGTGCGTTCACCGCTAAAAATCTGGATCGGATCGAGCAGTTTTACTCATTACTTTAACGCACATTGAGATCGTCAGCCGCTTTGGAGATAGCTGCGGCGACATCGTTGAGAACTTTCGCGACTCCTGGAACCTCAGCTTCGGCCTCAGCCCATTTTTTCTCGTCCATATATTCGCGGACTGCGGCGATGGGTTTCGCGCCATATCCCGTGTAGGCGCCGGGGGCATAGAGTTGATGCTTGAACCAGGGGCGTTCGGGAAGCCCGCGTTCGGTCAAAAAGGTGCGCTGGATTTTCAGGAGATCCGTGTTCAGCGAGGCCAGGGCTTGCGGAGAAAGTGTTGCGCCTTCGGCTTGTGCTTTCGCCAAGGCTGATTGATAGCGCTCGGCGCTGCGCTTAATGGCTTCCACTCCATTTTTCAAGCGGCGCGAAATTCATGTAAGGCGGGGTCGCTTCGCGCGGCGGAGGGACGGAGGTTTTGTGAGGGTCGGCGATCGCGGAGAAGACTCCTTCTTTCAACTCCAGATTGCGCTCGTTGATTTCTTCCTGCTTTTCTTTGAGCTGCTTCTCAAGCTCCGTTACGTATTTGCCGATGGTTTCGGCCATTTCCGTGTATTCGAAGGGAATCACGTCGGCGTCGGCCAGGCGCATCACGGTGGTACCGCCGGTTTGCGCGAGTGCGCGTCCGTAGGAAAAATCGGTATCGATAAAGCGGGTGTACCAGGAAAAATCGTCGTAGATGGAGTGGTAGGCGTCGGCGTCGTTCTCGCCGCCATAACCGATGTTCAGCGCGGAGATGCCGGCATGGTCGAGGAAGGACGCGTAGTCGGAGCCGTCGCCCAGGGCTCCGATGGCCAACTCGGCGCGCTTGCGAATCTCGGTGCGTTCTTCCGGATTTTTGGCGTTCGCGAGGCGCGAGAGGCGCGCCCTCTGCCAGACTGGAATATTTTTTTCTGGATCGTTGATGATCGCGGACGACATCGTTGATTAATTTTTCCAGGTCGTGCGATCCGGAAGCGTGAAAAAATCCCCGGCCATTGCTGTCGGAGTTGATGTAGGCGACGGCATGCTTCTGCAGGTCGTCGTTATGAGTTTCGACCCACTCGGTGGAACCGAGCAGGCCGGGTTCTTCGCCGTCCCATGCGCAGTAGATGATGGTGCGCTTCGGGTTCCAGCCTTGCTTGTGAAGTTCGCCGAGCATGCGCGCTTCTTCGAGCACGGGCGACATGCCGGAAAGGGGATCGTCGGCGCCGTTGACCCAGGCGTCGAAGTGATTGCCGCGAATCACCCACTGGTCGGGATCGTCGGCCCCGCGCAGGGTCGCGATGACATCGTTGACGGGCTTCATATCCCAGTTCGACGTGACTTTGAGATGGACTTTCGCGGGACCGGGGCCAATGTGATAGGTGATGGCGAGAGCGCCGCGCCATTTTTCCGGAGCGACTGGACCTGTCAGCGCGGAGAGAAGAGGCAGGGCATCTCCCTACGAAATGGGGAGCACGGGAATTTTTGTGATGGTCTTGGCTTCACTGATGGAGAGGCGCTTGGCGTCGGCGGTCGCGCCTACGCCGGGAGTCAGCGGATCGCCGGGATAATCGGTGTCCATCACGCTGCCGCGCTGCACGCCGTCTTTGGGGCGCCAGCCGCCCTTGGGATAATCGTCGCCCTGATAATAGCCGTCATCTTTCGGGTCGGAATAAATGATGCAGCCGATGGCGCCGTGCTCGGCGGCAACTTTCGGCTTGGTGCCACGCCAGTTTTCTCCGTAGCGGGCGATGACGATGGCGCCTTTGACGGAAATTCCGAGGCGATCGAGTTGTTCGTAGTCGTCGCGGCTGCCGTAGTTCACATAGACCAGCGGGAGCGGTCACGTCACCGTCGATGGAATAGGCGTTGTAGGTGGGCAGCTGTTCCGCGGTTTGACTTGAAGTAGGATCGCCGGGAACCGCAGGCTCCTGCAGTTTGGCGCGGAAATGCGTGGGCTCGATCAGTTCCACGATTCGTTCTTTGGGCGTGGGAAATAGGACCTGAAATGTTTCGATGTGCGCGTCGAATCCCCATTCTTTAAATTTGGAGAGAATCCATTCTGCATTGTCTTTGTCGTAGGGCGAGCCGACGTGGTGCGGGCGAGCGCTCATGCGGCGCATGTTCTCGCGCAGATTTTCCGGAACAATGCCGCCTTGAAATTTCTTTTCCCAGTCGCGCTCCGAGCTGGAGGATTGCGCGGTGTATCCCAATAGCTGACCGCCGGTTTGCGCGGGCATGTTTTGGGCTCCGTTTAATTGAGCGATGAAAAGAACAATGCCGCACGAAATGAGTGAGCGAATCGGCTTCACGAGACCTCCTGGGATAGCGACTGCCTGCCAAGATTATGAATGGCGCGAAGTGGGCATTATAAGGCTGGAAACGAATTTTTCTGAATGAAGATGTTGTGATTTTGGGGTCGGGAGGATTATTGTGTACGTCTTCGGAGGAAACTGCCTTGCGAAAGACCGCATTCGTAATTGTGTTTGCATTTTGTCTTACTTCAGCATTAGCCCAGAAACAGAAATCACAACCAAAACCGAGCACGGAGGCCGGCCAAAAGCAGGAAGCGCCGAAGCCGGAAAGTACGGCGGGCAGCTCCGGCGGCCGATGCCGATCAGGATGAGCACGCCGCTGAAGGCCCGTGGAAGGGGATGCAGTACCGACTTGTCGGACCGTTTCGCGGCGGACGCGTGCTCGCAGTGTCGGGCGTCGTGGGGCAGGACGACGTCTACTATTTTGGCGCGGTAGCGGGCGGCGTTTGGAAGACGACTGACGGCGGCCTCAACTGGAAGCCGATGTTCGACAAGACCAAGGATGCGTCGCCATCGATCGGAGCGATTGCGGTTTCCGAGTCGGACCCGAATGTGATTTATGTAGGAACCGGGGAAGCGTGCATTCGCGGCAACATCGTCGGCGGCAATGGCGTGTGGAAGTCGGTGGATGCGGGGAAGACGTGGAAGTTCGTGGGCCTGGCCGATACGCACGCGATTGGGCGGTTGGCGGTGAATCCCAAGAATCCGGATGTCGCGTTTGTGGCGGCGCTGGGACATCCATTTGCCGACAACGAGGAGCGCGGAATTTTCCGCACGCGCGACGGCGGCAAGACCTGGGAGAAGGTTCTTTATAAAGATGCCAAGAGCGGCGGCATCGACGTGGTGTTCGATCCGAGCAATCCGAATATTTTGTTCGCGGCGTTGTGGCAGGCCAAGCGGACGCCGTGGAGCATGGACAGCGGCGGGCCGGGCAGCGGGCTGTATCGATCGATCGATGGCGGCACGACTTGGAAGGAACTGAAGGCGCATGGCCTGCCGGAAGGCGTTCTGGGGCGGATCGGCGTGACGGTTTCTGGGGCGAATCCGAATCGAGTGTGGGCGGTGATTGAGGCCGAGAAGGGTGGAATTTATCGCTCCGACGACGGCGGAGACTCCTGGCATCTGCTGACCGACGACCATCGCTTTCGCCAGCGGGCGTGGTATTACTCGCACATTTTTGCCGATCCGAAATCGGCGGACACGGTTTACATCCTGAACACGGGAGTGTACCGGTCGAATGATGGCGGCAAGACTTTCAATCAACTGCGCGCGCCGCATGGGGACAATCACGGGCTGTGGATCGATCCGACGAATCCCAAACGCCTGATCAATGGAAACGATGGAGGCGCGACGATTTCAACGAACGGCGGCGAAAGCTGGACCAGCGTGTACAACCAGCCGACGGCGCAGTTCTATCACGTCACTACCGACAATCGTTTTCCTTATTACATGTACGGCGCGCAGCAGGACAACACGACCGTTGCGATTGCGAATGCCAGCGCGGACGGTTCCATCGATCGCCCCGATTGGTATGACGTTGGCGGCGGCGAGAGCGGTTACATTGCGCCCGACCCGACGGATCCGCTGATCGTGTATGCCGGTTCGTATGGCGGCGAGATTACGCGGCACGACCAGCATACGCACGAGGAGCAGTCGATCAATCCATGGCCGGTAAATCCCATTGGCTGGGCGGCGGCGGACGTGAAGCATCGTTTTCAGTGGACCGAGCCGATTGTTTTTTCGCCGCACGATCCGAAGACGCTTTATTTCGCCGGCGAAGTTCTGTTCAAGACGACGGATGGCGGGATGAGTTGGACGATTATCAGCCCCGACCTGACGCGCAACGATAAAGCGAAGCAGGCGGCGTCGGGCGGACCAATCACGAAAGACAACACGGGCGTGGAAGTCTACGACACGATTTTTTCCGTGGTGGAATCGCCGGTGCAGAAAGATTTGATCTGGGCTGGGACCGACGATGGACTGGTTCATTTGACTCGCGACGGCGGCCAGAAGTGGGAGAACGTGACCCCGAAGGCGATGCCGGAGTGGGGCACGGTGAGCATGATTGAGGCTTCACCGAGCGATGCGGGGACGGCGTACCTGGCGGTCGAGCGGCACAAGATGGATGACTTCGCGCCGTACGTTTTTAAGACGACCGACTTCGGAAAGAGCTGGACGAAACTGGTGACGGGGCTTCCAGCCAACGATTACGTGCATGCCGTGCGAGTTGATCCCAGCCGGGCCGGCCTGCTCTTCGCCGGTACGGAGCAAGGTGTGTACATTTCGTGGGACGATGGCGGGCACTGGCAGCCGATGCAGATCAATCTGCCCATGGTGCCGGTGAACGACCTGGTCGTGAAGAAGAACGATCACAGCAATGACCTGGTCGTGGCGACACACGGACGCAGTTTCTGGGTGCTGGACGACATCACGGCGCTGGAAAACTACAAAGAGTCAGTTCCGCAGGAGGAGGCGCATTTGTTTCCGCCAGCCGCCGCAAGCCACACGGTGTTTCGCGGATCGTTCTTTCGAGCGCAGGGGAACGTCGGAAAGAATCCTCCGGCGGGAGCGGTGATCGATTACTGGCTGAAAACTTCGCTGAAGAAATCGGATAAAGATAAAGACAAGGATAAAGATAAAGACAAGAAAGAGGCGGCGAGTTCTGGCGGTGCCGAAGCGAAGCCGAAGACAGAAGAAGCGGGTAAGGCACGAGGAAGAGGCGACAGAAAGAGGTGAAAGAAAGACAGCGATAAGAAAGAAGAAGCGCCGAAGATCACGCTGGAGATTTTGGATTCCTCTGGAAAAGTGATTCGTAAATTTCCCAAGAAAGAAGAAGCCGGCTGGCGACGAGGAAAGTTTCTTCGGAGGTGGCCGCGGCGGCGAAGACCTGCCTGCGGATGCCGGACTGAATCGTTTCGTGTGGGATTTGCGCTATGAAGGAGCGACCAAGGTGCCGAAGGCGCCGCTGTGGGGCGGCAACACGGACGGGCCGACTGCGTTGCCAGGTAAATATCAGGTGAAGCTAACGGTTCTCGGCAAGAGTTACACGGAACCGTTGGAGATCACGGCCGATCCGCGGCTGAAGATCGGAGCCGACGACCTTGCCAAACAATTTGATCTGCTGCTCAAGATCCGAGACAAGGTGACGGAGACGGACGACGCCATCATTCAGATTCGCGATGTGCGCGAGCAGGTGAATGCGGAAAACAAGCGGCTGAAGAACGATCCGCGGGAGAAAGCCGTTGCAGATGCGGGCAAGGCTCTCGACAAGAAAATGACTGAAGTGGAAGAGCAGTTGATTCAGACGAAAGCGAAAAGCGGGCAGGATGTGCTCAATTTTCCGGTGCGGCTGAACAATGACCTCGTCGCGTTGGGTGGCGTGGTAGGAAGCGCTGACACCGCTCCGACCAAGCAGTCGTATGAAGTGTTCGAGGAAGTCAGCAGGAAGGTCGACGAACAATTAGTCAAGTGGAAGACGATTGTCTCGACCGACGTCGCGGCCTATAACAATCTGGTGAAGCAGCAGGATGTTCCAGCGATCCTGGTGACGCAGCCGGAAGCGGGGAAATGAGGCGAAGCCAATTATTTTGCGCGGCGGGACTCGGCTTCCGCCACCCAGCCGCGCTTTAATTGATCCGCCGGAACGCTCGACAGGTAAGGCTTGAGATCGAGAATCGGCGTTCCGTCGAGCATGTCGAGGCCGCGAACGTGGAGCGCGTTCCCCTCGCTGCGGAGAAGTTCGACGACGGTGAGTCCAATTGGATTTGGACGCCGCGGAGATCGGGTTGCGAAGACGCCGTGCGGGCGATCATCGATAGGCGGAGTGCCGAGTAACTCAAATCCCTCGGAGCGGTCGAAGACCCAGACAACAAATAGATGAGAGAAGCCTTCGATGTCGGTGAGGCCGGCTTCGAATTGCGGAAGGATTTCGAGAATGCCTTCCGCATCGTGTTTGGCGCCGAAACCCTTGGGAATCTCCTTCGTATTCTTGTAAGGACTTCTTACGTGTCCGATGGGCTGTGGTAAAAACATAATCGGCAACCTTGCGCCTAAAGGCGCGCTGATTTTGCTATTTGCGGCGCGGCTGAAAGCCGCGCCCTTTCAAAACTTCATCGACTTCGTAATTAATCTTCTTTCTTTTGTGGTTCCCTGGGCGGCAAGGGCTTCTCGATCGGCTTGCGCGGCAGCATTTGATCGCGCATGGCCGCTTCGTAGACAAAACTGGCTACGATGACCGAGATCTGTTTGAGATCGTCCGGTTGCAGACGGTCGTAGACGTCCATGTTGGAATGGTGGGTGCGGGTTTCGTATTCGATGGGATCCTGAATGAACTGGAATCCGGGAATGCCGACCGCGTCGAACGATAGATGATCGGTGCCACCAGTATTGCTCATGCTAAGCGTGGTCATGCCGAGGTCTTTGAAGGGACGCATCCAGGCTTCGAAGATGGGCGCCACGGCTTCGTTTTCCTGCAGGTAGACGCCGCGAATTTTGCCGCTGCCATTGTCCACATTGAAATAGGCTGACACTTTTGCCTGTTCGGGCTTCACCGTAACCGGACCGGCGTCACGGCGCAACAGGGTCGGCATGCCTTTCATGTTGGGATCGTCGGTGATGGGCGGACGCGAGCCGAAATGCTGTTCGACATAACCTTGCGAGCCGAGGAGGCCTTCTTCTTCGCCGCTCCACAGGCCGATGCGGATGGTGCGACGGGGCTTGATGTCGAGCGCCTTCAGGATGCGGACGGCTTCCATCATAACGATGCTGCCGGCGCCGTTGTCGGTGGCGCCGGTGCCGGCGTGCCAGGAGTCGAGATGCGCGCCCAGCATCACGATTTCATCTTTCTTGTCTTTATCCGTGCCGGGAATTTCGGCGATGGTGTCGTACTGCATGGGATCGTCATCGTAAAAAGTATTGGCGACATTCAGTTCGAGCGTGACATCTTTTTTCTGTTGCAGGAGGCGCGCGATGCGCGACCAGTGCTCGGCGGCCATGGTGAGCTGCGGCACAGTCGTTGTCTCTCCCGTCTTGTACGAGCCGCCGGACTGAACGAACACGGTGCCGCCGCCGGCAGTGCCGCGACTGTGGTCGATTACGGCGAGGACTTTTTCGTCGGCGAAGAATTGATTCATGTCTTTGACGAGCTGCCGCCGCCTGGCGAATTCAGCGATACGATTCGGCGCTCGTTCGCCGGGAATTTCATAATCGGAAAGTTTGGCCAGGTCTTCATCGCTGTAACGCTTGAAGGGAGCTTCACTGATGGTCTTGACTTCGGCTTCGGGCCCGAGAATCACGATCATGCCGGCAAGTTTGCCGCGGTACTTGTCGAAATCTTTCTTGTCGTCGATGTTGACGCGGATGCATTTTCCGCTAACGACGCCATTGGTGCCGGGAGTCCAAGCCTTAGCATAGGCGATCAGAGGAACAATATCGGGCGACGTCATGCGGGCGTTCACATATTGATTAGCCCAGCCGCGGCCGAAGGGGCCCCAGGGTTCGAGGTGGGCATTGCTGAGGCCCATGGCCGTCAACTGATCGCGCGTCCATTCGTTGGCGCGTTTCATGTTCGGCGAGCCAGTGAGGCGCTCACCAATGGAATCCATGAGACCGGAGGCCAGTTCCATGACTTTGGAATTGCGGAAGCCTTCGTAGCGGATGCGGGTGATGGTTTCGAGATCAACTTTTTCCTGGGACCAGAGTGCGGGAACAAAAATAATGATCAAGATCAACGAACAGAAAAATCGGGCAGACCTGGGCATAGGGAGCGCTCCTGAGCGGAAATCAACCGGGGATTATACAGTGGGAATTGCGGCGGGCTTGAGGATCGGAATGTAAAGTTATTTCAAGGATCGAACGCAGCAGTAAAGAAGCGGCTTCGTCCTTCAGTTGATGACAAGCTGAAAAATATCCCTCAGGGGCTAAAGCCCGCAGGAATTTTCAGGCACTTGCGGCACGAGTAAACTCGTGCCCTTTCAAACCTGCGGCACGCACAACCTCTGCTCTTTCAAACCTGCGAAGACAGTAACTTCGTGCCCTTTCAATACAGAGAGCTCTTGCTCAGCCTGAGAGACGTACAAGCTATGTCTCTACGATTTCTTTTCCGGTTTGCTGACGGGCTCTTTGCGTTTTTCTTCGGTGTCGACCGAGTACAACATGAAGTGATCGAAGCTGTGGCGGCGATAGTAGCGGTGCTTGCGGAAATCAAAATAGATTTCGGCGCTCTTCGGCAGCCAGAGGGTGGCATTCTTTTTCGGAAAGGGAACCGGCCCGTACTCTACGGTTTGGTATTCACTGAGTAACTGGATTTCCGGCATTGGGCTCGATCATCTCGGCTTCCATGCGCACGATTTGGAATTTGTCGGCGGTAATCCACGCGCGTCCTTTCAAGCCGACGGAGTAAACCTGATTTCCGACTTTGTAGCTCTGCATGCGGTTGGGCCGGTCTTCGCGCTGGCGAAAGTGCACCAGCCAGGTTGCCTGTCCGCGCCAGTCCCCCAGGCCTTCACAGGACATGGTGAAGTTGTCGCGCATGTCGGGATGGAAGACGAGCGCCAGTGCGGCAAAACCTGTGCTCGCAATCTGGTCCGGATATCCGTCCAGAGTCAACTTCTCGGCGCGGTACTCATCCACCGCTAGAAATCCCGGCTGCAGTTCTGAAATTGAAGCAACGTAGTTGTACTTGCGAGTCTCGGTGCGAACCGGGATGCCGAATTGGTCAAGCGATTGATGAAACAGGTCTTCGACTGCAGCGAAGCGAGACACGTCCTGAACTAGTTCCTGCACGCGTTTTCCGGATTCCTCCAGTACCTTCGCAGCAGGGCATATAACACCGGGTGCCAGAGCTGGATGAACTTCATCGACCCCGGGCGGCTTCCACGATTTGAGGGTTAGGCCAGGCTGAGAGAGCGCCGATAGAGGATCGACTCCGGAAAGACGGGCCTCTGTCACCGTCGCGCCTTGTGCAATCGCGGAAGCGGATTGATGTTGCCGGATATCAGCGATCAAGCTGCGGACCTGCCCCGCCATGGGATGAGTGGGCGATTGCTCGAGAAAAAGATTCAGAGCTTGAATGGCCTCGTGATCGCGACCCATACTCACGAGTGCTTGTCCCAGAACAAGTTGCGCCGGGCTGGCAGCAATCTTCCCCTTAGTGATAGCGATTTGCGCTTCGTCGCGCGCTTTATCGTAGCTCTGCTGGTGAAGGTAGCTGTCGGCGAGCAAATCATGAGGAAGCCAGTTTTCGGCATCGGCCAGCACAGCTTGCTCCAGCGCTGAGCGCGCTGCAGGATAATCCTGGCGTTCCAGGGCAGTTCTGCCGAGAAGAGTCAGCGTCTGAGCATTGTGAGGGCTAAGATTGGCTGCCGCATTCAGGAATGTTTCAGCCTGCGCGAAATCTTTTTTCTGAAAATATAAATACCCCAGCAAAAAGTTCAGATCGGCGTTGGCCGGCGATAACTTGTAGGCCTCGTCCAATTGCCTTTGCGCCGCCTTGAGATTTCCAGACTTGAGAGCCGAAACGGCGTGCTTGGTTTCCTTGCGCGCCTTGGGCGAGAGCAGTGCGCCAGCTACGTCAAGATTGATTGCGTCGGGATCGCGGTGCAGCACGATGCTGATTTCCGAAGGGCGCAGCGAGTTCGCGACTTGCAGTTCCTGATGTGCACTGAGATAGCCGACCGCACTGACCTCTAGGGCATAGCTTCCATACGGAACGTTCGTGAAAACTCCCTGAGACGAGTCTTCAGTGGTCTGCCACAGGGCGGACTGGTTGGTGAGATCGATCAGCTTGAGCAATGCCTGACGATCCAGATGCACGCTGCTGCGTTCGCCATAGACCGTAAACACAAGCACGCCGGTTCCGGCCGCCGTTTGATATGTCGTAGAAACGTTGTTCAAGTATTGGGGATCATTCAAGCCGCCTCGCTGAGCGAGTGCGGATGCAAGGAAAATACCAGCAAGCAGAAAGTGAAAGCAGAGTCGCCAAGCAAGGAGAGAAATAACTAAGGTACAGCGGCGGGTCATAGAATGAACCCCCGAGCAGTGTGGCACAGTCGTTCACCGTGGTCAAACGGAAGCGACACTCTAGTGTTTTTGGGTGGTTTTTTCTGGAGGCGGAGCGTTTTTATCTTTTTCGGATTTCGCTTCGCCGGGAGAGGTAGGCTTGGCGTCTTCGTCGTCGGTATTTTTTACGATGTATTGAACGATAAGAGAAATGCGCCGGTTCGAAGGATCGAGTGGGGCCTCGGGCTTACGCAGACGTTGATCGGCAAATCCGCGGACTTGAGTGATCTGGTCGGCTCTGATTCCATTGGCCTGCATGACACGACGGGCCGCGTTGGCGCGATCGGAGGAAAGTTCCCAATTGCCGTAGACAGCGGAGGGAGCATATGGCGTGGAATCGGTGTGACCCTCGATGGAGAGCTTATTGGGTAGTTTCGCCAATTCCTGCGCCAGGGTGATGAGCATCTCGCTGCCGTCAGCCTTCAACTGGGCGCGGCCGCTGTCGAAGAAAGTGCCGGTGGCCGATTCGGAAAGTTCGATGCGCAAGCCTTCGGCAGTGACCGTCATTTCGATGTGACTCTTCAATTTTTCGAAGTCCACCATTTGCCGCATCGCGGTCTGCAATTGTTCTTTCAGCCTGGGCATGTTATCGCGGGTGAGATTGAAGTTTTCTCCCGACCCCGCCATGTTAGAGCCGACTTTTTTCGCGGTGCCGGTGGGATCCTTGAAATATCCGCCAACGGCTTCCTGCACCTGCTTGCTGCTGTTGAGCAACCACAGGACGATGAACAGCGCCATCATGGCGGTGACAAAGTCGGCATAGGCGACCTTCCAGGCGCCGCCGTGATGGCCGCCATGGTTGCCTTTTCTCTTGAGGATGATGATGGGGCGTGTTTTGTCCATGTTTCTAACTGCCAACCGCGATGTTGCTAAGCGCTCGCCGATTTTGCGGACGCATCCGCTCCGTCGCCTTTATTGCGGCAAGCTCCTTCCAACTCTTTAAATGAGGGCCGTACATGCCCGGGAACGGCGCGGCGGGCCATTTCTACAGCCATGATGGGCGCAGTGCCTTTCAGAAAAGAAACCATCAGAACTCTCATTACATAAAGAAAAGCATGCTCTTCCTCGGCGGCCTTGGTCATGTTGGACGCGATCGGCCCAACCAGGCCGTAGCAAAGCAGAATGCCGAGGAACGTTCCCACCAGGGCGGCGGCAACCTTGTGACCGATTTCTTCGGGAGGGCCGCCAAGGGCGCCCATGGTAATCACGACTCCGAGCACCGCCGCCACAATGCCGAGGCCGGGCAGAGAATCAGCCATAGTGCTGAGAGCGGCAGTAGGGGCGGCCGAATCGTGATGATGAACTTCCAAGTCAAGATCCAGCATCTGGTCGAGGTCGAAGGCGTCGATGCCGGTGATGGCGGTGCGCATGGAATCGCAGACGAAATCACAAAGGTGGTGATTTTTGAGGAAGGCCGGGTTTTTCGAGAAGACGGCGCTTTTCGAGGGCTCTTCGATGTCAGTTTCCAGGGCCATCAAGCCATCTTTGCGTGCCTTATTCAGCAGGTCATACATCATTTTCAAAGTGTCTATGTAGGCCTTCTTGCCGAATTTGGAGCCACCAAAGACGCCGCCGATTCCGCCGCCGATCTTGGTGAGAATGTACAACGGATTGGCGACCAGAAGAGTGCCAAGAGCGGCGCCGCCGATGATGACAAGTTCAGCTGGTTGAATTAGAACCTTCAGATTGCCGTGCTCCATCAGATAGCCGGCCAGCACGCAACCGAAAACAACGACGATGCCGATAATCGCAAACATTCCTAACTCCTGGAACTTCCGCTCGAAGCGGCAGCCCTATGAACCCGGCTGGCCGTTTCCAGTGGCTTCTGTACGCGCTCAATCAAAGATTCGATCGTGTCACCGGTCTGGGCTGCGGCTTCGCCGATCAGTACCGGCAGAGAGCGACGTTCTCCCCACCATTCGATACCATCGCGCGCCAGCATCCGGGTAACGCGATCCCCGACCGAATGGAGCGATTCCTGGCGGCAGCCGTTCAAAATGATGAGGAATTGATCGTCGCTCCAACGGCCGACATGGTCCGTTTCCCAGAAAGTGCTTTCCAGCGAACGCGCCACGACTCGTAGTAATGAGGAGCCCGCTTCGGGTCCGAGGCTGGCGCGAAAGTGCTGCAGTCCATCAAGGCGCAAGCACAGCACGCAGAACGGGACTTGGACCTCGGCAAAGGTGGCCAGAGCTTGTCGCAAGTGGAAACGCATTAAGTCGGTGCTGGCGACGCCAGTCACGTTATCGATGCACCCTGGAGGGTTCGGGCTGTGCCGGTGAAGGTCGGGAGTTGCAGTCCATTGCAACTCCTCAAACGTTTCTACCGCGCCAATAATCGAGCCGTGCGCATTGTGTACCGGGACCGCGCGGATACGGACGGGAAACTCGTGTCCGGCTTTGTGGTGCAGCAGTCCAACGGCTTCAGCGGGTTGCGCGGTCTTAATGGTTCGGGCGACGGGACACTCGTCTTTGCAGACGCTCGCGCCTGGCTGGTCGCAATGCAGCAAGGTTTCGCCGACGCAGCTGTGGCCAATGACTTCATGGCGCAGGTAACCAGTGATGCGCTCCGCCCCGTCGCTCCAGAAGACGATTTTTTTCTCCATGTCGAGAACGCACAGGCCGCTCGGCAGGCTTTCCAGGATGGTTCGACAGAGGTCGGGGTCGTTGAACGAAGTCATGGATGGTCAGAGAGGTCCCCTCGGCTACTACGCTCATCGGCAAAACGGAGAGGAACTTCAGAGGCCGGCAGGTCCGGGCTTAAAGGGCCACGACTCAGCTAGTGGCGGGGCGAGCGCAGAAATCAGTTCGTAGAAATAGTGAAGTTAACCGTGATCTTGGCCTGAGTTTCGACGGCTTCTTCTCCCAGATAATGCGGCTTGAAATGCCACTGCTTCACGGCCTCCCTCGCGGCGCCAGCGAGAATTGGCGGGCCGCTGAGCACATGGAGATCCTGAATCAGCCCATCGCGGCCGATCAACGCCTGCAAGATCACCGAGCCTTGCACTTTCATTTGGCGGGCCAACAGGGGATAGTCGGGCCGGACTGGACGGCTGACGACTTCCGCGGTGTCGGCGGACATTTGCACGCGCTCCGAGGCGTTGCTGGTTACGCTGGCAGTGGTGGCAGGAGCGGCAGGAGCGGGAGGCACGGCGACTGGTTGCGACGGCGCGCCTGGTTTCAAATCGACTCGCACCGAATTCGTGCCGGGATGAAGGGTTCGGTGAGTATCCCCCGCGACGACTTCCACTTCAAGCGGAGGCAGCACAGTTCTAGTGGTGACTGCGTTGATGGGGGGAGCAGCAGGGTCGATTGTGCCGGGCTGGGCTGAGGCGCTCTGGGCTGGGGCTGACTGGGCAGTCACTGGTTGAGTGGACGGAGGCTGAACCGAACGCGAGGTTTTCGCTTTAGCTCTCGCAGGCCTGGGTCGCGATTTGTTTTGGGTCGTGGCCGAAACCGGTCGAGCAACTGGCGTCGTCTGCGCCGAGTTCGCGGTGGCAGCGGGAACGGCTGATAGTGGCTGATCTTCCGCCTCCTGGGTTTCGGGGAACCAGAAATCGCGGTCGCGATAGAGCACAAATCCCAGGGCCACCAAGAGCAGCACGAGCGCAACGACCATCATGCGCCGCTGTTTCCGCTCCTCGGCGATGCGGGACGGAGGCGCAGCGGGCATGAGCCGACTGGGCTTCGGAACGATGTCTTTGTTTTTAAGTTCGAGCATGCTGGGACTGGGCGAACCTCGAAAAATCTTGCGGATAGTATGCCTATAAAGTCGGCGAAATGCCAGTAAAAGCGCAAACTCGGGAAGTGAGATGGACGGTGAAAAGGGGGTTCTTGGCCATCGTAGCCCGTCGACACGGCTTCCTCAGGCCTGGGAAATCGACGGTCGGACCGGCAAAGCCCGAGGATAACGGCTGACCCGCAGCTAGAAAAATCGCGTGACGCCTTCTTCGAGCACGACGACGCGGTCTTTCGTGCCAGAGGCGCGGGCTGCTTGATCGAGGAGTTGCAGGGGTTCGTCGACCGGTTCATGCGACAGGCGGAAGGTGCCGTAGTGCATCGGAACCATCCAGCGGGATTTTAGGTCGAGGAAGGCGCGCATGGCGTCGGCCGGATTGGCGTGGACGTTGCGGAATTGCGGAGGATTATAAGCGCCGATCGGAAGCAGCGCGAGTTCGGGAGCCAGACGGCGCCCAATCTCGCTGAAGCCCGAGAAGTAGGCGGTATCGCCGGCATGATAAACGGAGTGCTTGCCGGCTTTCAGTACAAAGCCACCGTAGCCCCGATGCGAATCTTTGAGAATCCGGGCGCCCCAGTGCCGCGAAGGCACGTGCGTGATCGAAAGATTGCCGAGGCGCGAACTCTTCCACCAATCGAGTTCGATGATTTCAGAAAAGCCAAGGTCTGCGACCAGATCGGAGACGTGGGCCGGAATGACGATTACTGGCGCAACGCCACGGCTGCGCAGGCTGTTCTGCACCAGGGCGCGCAGCGATGGACGATGCAGATGATCGAAGTGCGCGTGCGAAACCAGCACCGCATCGATGGCCGGAAGGTCGGCGACGCGCAGTCCTGGACGACGCAGACGCTTCAACACGAAGAGCCAGCGGGCGAAGTTGGGATCGATGACGACGCTCTTGCCGCCAATTTGTACGAAGAAGCTGGCGTGGCCAATGAAGGTGACGCCGAGTTCTCCATTGGTGGCAAGGCGCGGCTTGTGAGTTTCACCGGAGCGAGGAGTGACCGCGGAACGGCGCACCAGACGTCCGAACTGGGTAGCGCGTTTGCGAAGGGCCGGGTTACGAAGCGTTTGCTTAATCATCCCGCTAGAGAGCGTTGGGGCTGGGTCGGAAGCAGCCTGTATGATTGATCATAGTCCTGATCGCTCTCCGGAGCCGAGTAATAAGAACGATGCGACCGATTTTATTAATCCAGCTGTAATGTTAGATGAGTTATGCACGCGACGGGCTGCTTTAGTACAGCCGGCGATTACTGGGGTCACAGCAAGACTCAGCGACCGGCTTATTGATCCTGATCGCGACATCCTTGTTGACCTTCATCGAGTTCGTCATATCTAATTCGAAAGCGTTCTTTTTGGATTGCGCGCAAGACGAAGGAGAAGTCCGCATGCGAGTTGCATTTTTAGGGTTGGGAATCATGGGACACGCGATGGCAACGAATTTAGCCAAGGCTGGCCACGAAGTCACGGTCTGGAATCGAACGCCGGGCAAACTGGTGGAAGGCGCGGGAGTCGCTCCCACTCCGGCTGCGGCCGCTCAGGGCGCGGAAGTAGTGTGGATGTGCGTTTCCGATACCGACGCCGTGGAGAGCGTGATTTTCGGGGCGGATGGGATTGAAGCTTCGCTTACTGAAGGCATGATCATTGCGGACTCGAGCACGATTTCCCCGTCGGCGACGCTGAAGTTCGCAGAACGCGTAGCTTCCAAAGGCGTGGCATGGGTGGATGCGCCGATGACGGGATCGAAAATTGGGGCGCGGGACGGGACGCTGGTGTTCATTGTCGGAGGAGAAGAAGCTACCGTGGAGCGTCTCAAGCCTCTTTTTGCGGCCATGGGCAAGAAGATTTTCCGCATGGGAGACACGGGCAAGGGGCAGGCTACGAAGCTGGCGATGAACCTGCAAATCGCACTCATTTTCGAGGGATTCGCCGAGGCGCTGACACTGGCTACCAAGCTCGGAGTGGATGCGCAACAACTACTGTCGTTGATCGAGGCGACAATGGTCCGCTCTGGGGTGGTGGATTATAAGGGGCCTTTTATTCTGGAGCGCGACTTCACGCCAAACTTTCCGCTGCGGCTCATGCACAAGGACATCCGGCTGACCCTCGAGGCGGCGAAGGAAGCGCGTGTGAAGTTGCCGGCGCTCGAAACCGTGGAAGAGATCTACGAAATGGCTTCGGAAGAGGGAAATCAGGATCTCGATTATGCCGCGACTTTAATGCTGCTGGAGAAGTGGGCGGGCGTGCAGGTGAAGGGGAAAGCCGCCTAGGAAAACAGTTTCGAAGCCAGAAATCGGCCGATCAACGGCTAAGGTCACACGTCGCCCAGACGCGGAAATTCCTCTTTGGGTACTAATCCATTACGGCCGTAATCCGCTATTACACAAGTATTACAGTCACCTGCCGATCCCCTTGGTACGGTAGAGGTACGGGTTGACCGACCTCAAACGACCACGAAATGGGGATTTGCTTGGATATGGAACTACAGGATTTAGAAAGACCACAAGCTGCAAGAAACGAAGTGAACTGGATCACGGCCACGTTTATGGCAGCGTTTCACGTTGGCGCCATTGCGGCACTCTTCTTTTTTACCTGGAAGGCTTTGTTTGTCGCGATGTTTTTGTGGTGGGTTTCGGGCAGCCTGGGAATTGGCATGAGTTACCACCGTCTGCTCACGCACCGCGGCTATAAGACCCCGAAGTGGGTGGAATATTTTCTGACCGTGTGCGCCACGCTCGCTCTGGAAGGTGGACCGATTTTCTGGGTCGCGACGCACCGTATTCACCATCAGTATTCCGATCATGAAGGCGATCCCCATTCGCCCATCGATGGCAAGTGGTGGGCGCACATGGGATGGATTCTCATGGGCAAATCGATGCACCATGACACGACGACTCTGGCGCGTTACGTCCCCGACCTGGCCAAGGACAAGTTTCACGTATGGATCACGAAATATCATTACGTTCCCATGATCGTGTTGGGCTTAATTTTGCTCGCGATCGGTGGACTGCCGTTTCTGCTGTGGGGCATTTTCATGCGCACCGTGGTCGGCCTGCACGCTACGTGGCTGGTCAACTCTGCGACGCACTCATGGGGAACGCGGCGCTTTGCGACTCGCGATCTTTCCACCAACAGCTGGTGGGTGGCGATGCTGACCTTCGGCGAAGGCTGGCACAACAATCACCATGCGCATCCCACGGCCGCGCAGCACGGCTTCAGGTGGTACGAGGTCGACATGAACTGGTACGGCATCTGGGCTCTGAAGACGCTGGGCTTGGCCTGGGATATTAAGCGGGTAAAGCTGGACGAAGTTGAGCGAGGGCTGGTTCCCACGCCGAATGGGCGGCTGATCACGGCGGCGATGCCCGAAGTCTCGGTGGCCGCAGGAGACTAAAGCTTCGTAGTTTTCACAAAGCCTCGGCCACATCGGGCCGGGGCTTTTGTTTGCCGGGGCAAGCGGCCCGCGTTTACACGCGGATGATCATCACTTCGGTGGACTTGATCAGGGCTGCCGCGGTTTGACCCTTCTTGAGCTGCATCTCCCGCGCAGAGCTGGCGGTGATAATCGACGTGATTTGCTGGCCGCCGATCGAGATCTTCACCTCCGCCATCAGCCCGCTGACGCGAACCGAATCGATGCGTCCCACCAGCTGATTGCGACCACTTACACGTCGGATTACCAGTCGTCGTTCCTCTTCGGTGCTACCCCGAGTTCTGAATAGAAGTTTGTCGACCTCACTTTGCGGAATCCGGTGATGCCCTCCGGCGGTGCGCACGCTGCGAATCTTTTTCTTGTAAATCCATTGCTTGATGGTAGGAAAACTGATCGCCAGTTGCAGGGCCGCGTCGCGCAGTTTGAGCATCGGTTCGGCATCGGAAGCGGATTGGACCTTGTGGCGCATCGGAGAGGAATCGTACATTCAAGGCCGGGTACGGTCAACAACCCGAAAGATACCAAGACGTGCCTCCAGTGGCCGCTCAAGACCTCGATCAACGCGCACCGGGCGGAAGGCTTTGCTAAGCGGTGCGATGAACGCGGTAAAATCTGGCTGAGCCTCCATGCGCATTTCGAGCCGCCGCGGAACCATCGTCTTCTTTCTCAGCCTGGGCATTGGCCTGGTGGCGCTGGCAGTCGCCCTCAACGTTGGCTGGATCATTCTCAATTGGCGGGAAGGTGTGCTGTTATTTTTCGGCATTGTCTTCTTCGCGTTAATTATTGCGGGCATGGTCGTGAATACGATTTTTCTGGTGCGCGAGCTGCGCCGCAGTGAGCAGCACGACAGCTTTATCAATGCGGTTACGCACGAGTTGAAGACTCCGGTGGCATCGATTCGATTGCACCTGGAAACCTTGCTGCGCCGGGATATGTCGGAGCCGCAGAAACAGGAGTTTTACCGGCTCATGTTGAGCGACACCGACCGGCTGACCGAAACCGTGGAGCAGGTGCTGCGGGCGGGACGGGCAGGCGACAAAAAGACCGGACGAGAAAAAGAAGAAGTGGATTTCAGCCAACTGGTGCGCGACTGCATGGAAGCTACACGGTCGCGGCATCATCTCGATCCGGAGGCTCTTCGTTATCAGGAGGCTTTGAATAACGGTGATGGACTGCGCGTGCGAGGCAGCGCCGAAGACCTGCGAACCGCCGTTTCCAACGTGCTGGACAATGCGGTGAAGTACTCCGGAGAAAAAGTTGATGTGCGGGTTCAACTGGAAACACCGGACGAAAAGCGCATCGTGCTGCGCGTGCAGGATCAGGGGGTGGGGATCGCTCCCGATGAAATGAAACGAATCTTCCGGCGCTTTTATCGCGTTACGCACCGTTCATTGGCGCACGTGAAGGGAACTGGGCTGGGACTATTTATCGTGAAGGCGATTGCTAAAAAGCATGGCGGCAAAGTGTTCGCCGAGAGTCAGGGCGAAGGGCAGGGAACTACGATTGTGCTGGAATTGCCGAGGTGGGAAGAATGAGCCGCGTTTGGTGGTGGAAGATGAGGCTCATTTGGCGCAGGGCATGCGCTTCAATCTCGAAGCCGAAGGCTATGCGGCGGAAGTTGTCGGAGACGGGGAAGCGGCCACTGATCGTCTGCTCGAGAAGAAAGAGAATTTCGACGCGGTGGTGCTCGACATCATGCTGCCCGGCAAAGATGGCTTCAGCGTGGTCTCGGAGCTGCGCGCCGCACGAAATTATGTGCCCGTACTCATGCTGACTGCGCGGGGGCGTCCGGAAGATGTGCTAAAGGGCTTCGCCTCTGGCGCGGATGATTACCTGGCGAAGCCATTTGATCTCTCGATTTTGCTGGCGCGGTTGCAAGGTCTGTTGCGGCGAAGCCAATGGCTGCGCGGGCAGGGGCCGGAAGAGAGTGTGCGCCGACTCCGGCCGTCCGGAAGATTTCGGGACGTTTTCGTTCGACGGCAAGACGATTGACTTCGGAGCTTTAGAACTGCGGTCCGGAGATGCGACGATTCATCTGACGGTGATGGAGTCGGAACTGCTGCGGCATCTGGTGCGCAACGATGGACGAGTCGTTTCGCGCAAGCAGATTCTGGAAGAGGTTTGGGGACTGCACGAAGATACCGACACTCGCGCCATCGATAATTTTGTGGTGCGGTTGCGGCGCTACATCGAAGACGATCCGGGGAATCCGCGGCATCTGCTGACCGTGCGCGGCGTGGGTTATCGATTTCTGGCGCGGTCCGAAAAGGCTTGAGCATGTGGAGTTTCCCTCGTGCTCTGCGGGCTGAGGATGGACAGTCAACGGGGCTGAAGCGTCAAGCCCGGCACAATTCCGCCACCAGCGTTTCCCGGCGCTGCAGTGCGATTTGATCCAAGCGGCCCAGAATGACCAAATAGAGTGGCACAGAAATCGCGGCGAAGACGAGGAACAGGAGCGTGGCGATCCCGAAATTGTTGTACAGCCGCGCGATCGTGAATGCCGCGACACCCAGGCCGACGATCACGATCTGAACGCCGAAGCTTGCCAGGACGGTCGTTTGGGAAACATTCTGCCTCCCAAATGTCGAAAAGTCCCGCTTCCTGGGTGCGTAAATGGAGAGCAGGTTGCCAGCGGTGAAGTTCAAAGGCGCGGCGAACAAAAGGCCAGCCAGAGTTGCAATCGTAACCGCGAGATGAGGTGGGCCGTAGAGGTAAGAGACGGCGATCCAGGCGAAGGCGGTGTTTGCGAGGAGGATGCCGGCGTGGGTTAAGTTTTTTGCCAGGACGATCTGGCGGAAACTCACCGGCGAGGCGTAGAAAAATTGGATTCCTCCTGAATCGCCGCCGAAACTATTGAAGACCAGGTTGGTGAGGACGAGGATGGCGTAGGCCGTTGCGCCGGGGAATGCCATGTCGGGTGTGCGGTTGAACGAACTGGAGTGACGCAGCGAGTTCAGCGGGCCCAAGCGAAAGACCAGGAGCATGAATATCGGCATGATCAGAGTGAGGAGCATGGGGCCGCTGCGCGCCAGGTAGCGCATTTCTTTTTCGAACACCGCTGCAACCGGCTCCGAAAATCCAGGAAGATCCCATCCAACCTGCAGGCCTCGTGCTGTAGCGACCGGCGGAGGCGCGGCCGCTTCGCTGAGATTTTCGCCGCGAAATTGCGCGCGCAGGCGAAGATGCAGCAGCGCTCCCAGCGCCAGAGTCAGCGCTCGCTAGAAAAAGCAGAGAAGCAAGACCGGGCAGAATCTGTCCGTGGGAAACTTGCGCAATCGCGCTCGCGGCGAGACCGGGAGGGAATAGCGACTGAACTCGCGTCCCGGTTTCGAGGGCTCGGTTGATTTCCGGGTGCGGGGCGCGGCCAAAGCGTCCCACCACTGGACCGATCAGCTGAAAACTGAGAATGAACAGGATAAAAAGAACGCCCATGATTTCGCGCGTGCGGCGTTGCGCCAGCCAGCGCTCCAGCCACGCGAAGACTGCTTGCATCAGGATCAAGTTGAACAGCGCGAACGTCGACAGGACCAAGAATGTCCAAGGCAACAAAAAAGGGCGCGCAGCGCAAACGCCGAGCAGAATTCCTACCAGTCCGACGGTGCCCAGAGCGCTCGCGGGATCAAAATATCCGTACACTAGCCGAAGCAGAAAATACGCCCGGTAGGATAACGGGAAGCGCAACAAATCAGACGAGTCAGGATTGTTCGCAAAAGCAGTCGACATTACCGGAAATAGCTGCCAGAAGAAAAAAATCGGCCACAACAGAATGGCCAGGTACTCGGCGTTGTTTTGCGAAACAACGTACCAAGCGGATCCGGCAGCCGCGAAGAAGCCGCCAATTCCTCCGACAACGAACACCAGCGTGATCACCAAGCGTGAGGCCAGTTCCATTTTGCCGCGCTTGCTGCGCAGGCCGTTGAGGAACATGCGCCAGCGTAGGTCGGCGATCGCGGCGAGCTGGGTGGAAACTTCTGGACGCGTCATTTCGGGTGGATCAATTCTCGCATAGGCGCGTTAGTCTCTCTCCCTAGGGCTTTAAGGGCCAGAAAGCAAAACGGTTTCTGCGTAGAGATTCGCGTTACCGATGACCGCATTGCAAATTCAGCTGACCGTCGCCCGTGACTTCGGTCACGAATCATGGTCGGATTGCTCACGGTGGAGTTGCAATCTGCCGTTAGAGAGTGGAGAGTTCTGGAGGAGGACGAACATGATGGCATCCGAACGAATTCCGCTATGGGATTCGGTGACGCATCCTTTGGCGAGCGTTTTGGAATTTGCTTTCGGTTGCCACCACACGAAGCTGAGCCGCGTCTTCACCATCGACGGCCATAGTTACAAGGTCTGCTGCAGTTGCGGCGCGCACTTCGAATATTCGCTCGAGACCATGTCGATCCGCTCTCGCCGCAAGATGTTCCCAGCGCTGCGCCGACTGCGCGCCCGCCGACTTTATAGCCGAAGAAAAGCCGCCCAGTCTTAGTCAGGTCGAGCGAAAGCCTATCCCAGCCAGGAAAGCTCTGGCTCGGTGCGGTCCGTTCCACCGACAATACGCAGAAAGAGTTGTTCCAGCGTCAGCTTTTCACGGGAGGCTCCGGGGCTGTCGAGGGATTCGTGCTGCGGGGTTTGAGCTTCCACTCCGGCGCGAAGTTCTTCGAGCGAGCCCTGCGCCACTAACTTCCCCTGGTGAATGATGGCAACGTGGCTGCAAAGGCGCTCCACGATTTCGAGCACGTGCGAAGTCAGGAAAATCGTTGCCCCGCGCGCAATCATGCCCTGCAGCATGGATTTCAGCGTGCCGGCGGCGATGGCGTCTACCCCTTCGAAAGGCTCGTCGAGAAATAAGACTTTCGGGCCATGAATCACCGCGGCGGCGAGGGCCAGCTTTTTCTGCATGCCATGGGAATAATCGGTCACGAGCTTTTTCGTCTGATCGGCGAGTTGCATGAACTCAAGTAATTCGGCGGCCCGTTTGGCCGCAGTTATGCGGTCGAGTCCGTACATTCTTCCAGCAAAGCTCAGGAACTCCGCGCCGGTGAGGCGTCCGAAAAGCGCCATGCCTTCGGGCACGACCCCAATTTGCCGTTTAACTTCGACAGGATGGGCGTTGAGGTCGAGGCCGAGAATCTCGATTCGCCCGGAACTAGGAGCGAGCAAGCCAGTAAGCATCTTGATGGTGGTGGATTTGCCGGCGCCGTTGGGCCCAAGGAATCCAAAGAATTGGCCGGGCGCGACCCGCAAGTCAACGTTGTCCACGGCAAGCAATTCTCCGAAGCGGCGGGTGAGGCCCTGAGTGGAGATGGTGGGTGCGAGGTCCATCAATTTTCTGAATCTAGCACACTCTCAACTCGTGCGTCGGCGGGCCGAACCGAGTATCTCAGCGGAAACGAGTGGTGCGCCAGAGCGCGATGCCACCGGTAGCCAGCAGAACGATCATTGCTAAAGTGAGCGCTCCCGCCCAACTCCACGCGATATCCAGTTGGGGAAATTTGGCCATGACCGCGAGCACGGCGAATATTCCGGTGGCGGCCAGGATCAGCAGCCAATCCAGAACAGTTCTGCCGCCAAGGCTCGCGCGAGATTCCTCTTCGCCTTCAGCGCCGGATTTCCTTGTGCTCGCCATTTCTCGACCTTCCATGCCGGCGCGAACATATTCGTGTTCGACGCCATAGCGGTCTCCTTCGCGCTGCGCGGCATCTTGCCACGCTCCGTGCTCGCGTTCGGTTGCCGACGACAAGGCGATTGCGACTGCGCCTAATGCCATCAGAAGCGATCCTCCCGCGACTTGCGCGTACAACCTGTGACTTCCGCCGTGCAGTTCGTGAAACACGAGAATGCCCCACAGCAATCCCCACAATTGATTGGTGTTGGAGAGCGGGATGCCGCGGCTGATGCCGACATACTTAGTGGCGTACTGCTGAAATAAATCTCCGATAACCCAAACAAAGCCGCCGAGCATGAGCCAGAAAAGAACCGGTCGCGCGCTGACGAGTTCATGCCAGAGCGGAGCGGCACCGCGGTAGGTTAAGGCCAGGACGCTCATGGTGGCGAGTTCGCCGACCGTGAAAAAAGTAATAAACGAAAGCGGATTCATGCCGGTCAGGTAGGCTTTGCGGTAGGGAATGTACATGGTCCCCCAGAGAATTCCCGCGCCCAGCGCGGCTGCAATACCGAGCGCGGCCTTTCCCGGCGCGGCCTGATGTGAAGAGGCAATGGCCAGCAGCGTAGCTCCTCCGAACATACAGACAGCTCCGCCCAACACGCCGAGCCAACGCTTCCATCCCGCGTAGTGCAGTTCGTTGAAGAGCAGGAATCCCCAGAAAATGCCGAGCAGACTGTTGGTATTCCACAATGGAAACGCGATGCTGAGGCCGACGTCGCGAATGGCGTAAATGGTGAGCGTGTTGGCGATGGCCCACATGCCTCCGGCGAGCACCGCCCACACAATCAGATGCGGAGCTTGGCCTACGTCGTGGCGAACGTGCGAGGTGCCGCGAATGAGTGCAGGAACGCTCCAGCGCGCCAGGAATACTCCAAACACCATGATGAAGGAAACGGTAATGGGAGAAATATCTGGGTTGACGAGTTTGATGGGAGCTTCAGCGCCGCCCAGCCAAGCCCCGGCGGCGAATCCGCAAAAAATGCCGAGCGCCTGCAGGCTGCGGAGGCGCGTTACGTGCACGGAAGTCTTTGCCGTTGGCTGTACGCTCGCCGCAGAGAAGTTCAACGGAGCTTGTCCAGGAGCAGTAGTCCGGCAGCCAGAACGCAGAGCGGAATCCAGAAGTGAACATCGGTGGCGATGGCGCGGAACAAATTTAGCGGAGCGGCGGGTTCGGTTGGAGGAGATGTGGTCATCGCAGAAAATGAATGATATCTGAAATTATGTGTCATCTTAGGGGTGGGCGCGACAGTAGTCAACGCGGGGCGTGATTTTCCGGGATCGGAGGTGTCCGGGGGAATTACTTGGGGTCCTTCGGCGCCAAACGGCGGCGCCTCAGGATGACAAGGGTGATTGGATCAATCGACTCGTTTGTGTTGGGCCCGGATGCGCGGGCGAGACGCCCCCGCGGCACCCGGCGACGCGCCAGCGCTACGAAAAAACGCCCCGGCTTTCGACCGGGGCGGGTGGCAGAACTGCAGCACTCTAGAACAGATTCCACAGGAACTGGTTGTAGACCTCGTGGTGAAATTGCACTTCCTGCGCTTTGACGAACGTTCCCAGAGCGCGCGGGCAGCGGTCGGCGGAGGCTTGTTTCAGGTCGGCGTAGCGGCCCTTCACGTCTTCGCCGAGCAGAGTTCGTGGTCCACTCCGCTTTGCGGAAGTTGGCCAGCGCGTCGTAGATGTTGTCGGGCAGGTAGCGCTCGGCCTGGCGCAGGTTCTTGATCTTCGAGGTCTCGCCGTCGAGGCCGGTCTTGAAGATCGCGAGCATCACCATGTACGGATTGGCGTCCGGGGCGACGGAGCGAACTTCGACGCGCATGCTTTTTTCGTTGCCGATCGGAATGCGGATCATCGATCCGCGATCGACGGCGGAAGCCTTGATCTGGTTCGGCGCTTCGAAGTGCGGATCGAGGCGGCGATAGGCATTCACGCTGGGATTCAGCAGCAGGCAAATGTCGTTGCCGTGGGTGAGGATGCGGTCGACGAAGGCCCATCCCATCTTGCTGAGCTTTTCTTCGCCCTTCGCGTCCCAGAACAGGTTCTTGCCGTTTTCGCTGATGGAAACGTTGGTGTGCATGCCGCTGCCGTTCACGCCGACCACCGGCTTGGGCAGGAATGACGCGGTCAGGCCCATGTTGGTCGCGACCTGGCGGCAGATCAGTTTGTAGAGCTGGATCTGGTCGGCGGCGGCGACGACTTCGCCGTAGCCGTAGTTGATTTCAAACTGCGAAGGCGCGACTTCCGGATGGTCTTTCTCGTTCTGGAAGCCCATGGCGCGCTGCACTTCGGCGGTGGTGTCGATGAAGGTGCGCAGCGGATCGCCGGGCAGCGAATGATAATAGCCGCCGGTGTTGACGTATTCGAACTTGCCGGTCTCGTGATAGTGGCGCTCGGCGTCGGGGCCTTTGAAAAGAAAGCCTTCAATTTCGTTGGCGGCGTTGAGCGTGTAGCCTTTTTTCTTGTAGAGTTCGTCCGCGTAGCTCTTCAGCACGCCGCGAATATCGCCGGAGTACGATGTTCCGCCCTTGTCGATGACTTCGCCGAACACCAGCACCTTGCCCGAGCCGAAGACATCCGCCGGCGCCCAGTAGAATGCGCCCCAGTCGATGCCCAGGCGCAGATCGCTTTCGCGCTGCGCGGTGAAGCCGCGAATGGATGATCCGTCGAAGGTGAGGTTGTCCCAGCTCTTGAGCAGGAACTTCTTGTCGTAGTCGAGCATGTGCAACCGGCCTTCGAGATCGCTGAAGAGCACGGTCACGGCCTTGATCCGCTTTTCGTCGGTCAGGTACTTGAGGCGATCTTCCTGGACCTTGTGAGATGCGACCCGGTTCCTGCGCTGCTCTTTCGCCTTCAGGTTGAGTTCTTCGAGTTCGTCGTAGGAGAGTGCCAGGAAATTGCGCAGTTCGTTAGACATGGATGTCGTTCAGTCTCCTTCGCATAGAAACTTATGAATCAGGCAAAATCGCATCACAAATACAGGGGAGTTGAAATGGCTGGTTTCAACGCGCTGAGTTGGAACACGGAAGAATAGCGCGGCGGCACGGTACCCGCCAATCGAAAAAGCTGATGCAGAGGCATAAAAGGGATTTATCTGGGCTGGGTTTCTGGGTGCGTGTCGGAACCTGTTGCGATACGGCAAAACCGAGATTCCTCGCTTCGCTCGGGATGACAATCTTACAATGGCAACTACACGTTCGAGGGTTCTAGCGAGGCGGCCATCCAGTCATTCATGGGATGCGCTGCGCCGCAGTCCAGGCACTTGGTCACGGGGAATTGAGTGGCGCAGTCGGGGGCAAGTCGCCCGGGTTGCAAATGTGTCGAATTGCTGGCCGCATTTTCCGCATTTCCAGAACTCGCCGACCGGTGGAGATGTCTTGCAGGCCGGGCAGGCAAAGCCGTGACGGCGTGGAAGCTTGGCGAAACGGGACAGCGCCATGGCGTGTTTGAGCCCGCCCCAGCAATTCATCAGCATGAACACGGCGATGGCCCCCAACCACAAGTCTTGCCTCCACAGGGCGAGGCCGATGAATCCGGCGACGCCAATCAGTCCGATGACTGTGGCGACCATCAAGCTGCGGGCGCGTCCCAGCACAAACCAGAGTAGGGATCGTAGAATCTGGCCGCCGTCCGAGCGGATAGACGGGCAGGATGTTGAAAATCAGCAGGCCCATTTGTCGATGAACCGGATCGCAACCAGCAACTGGTAGACATCTGGCATGGTCCGGGCCATCCCTGCGACTGAGCCATCATTACGAGCTCCGAACAAAATTGGTAGAAGCGCGACATTGACTAGCGGTCCCGCCGCGATGCTCCACAGAGTCGCGCCGGGTCGTGGTGGCGGATCTACATAAGCCACGCCACCAAGAGGCCACAGAACAATGTGGTCGGCACGTCCTCCAACTTGTCGGCACGCCAGTGCGTGCCCGAACTCGTGAATCATCACTATCAGGAACAGCGCCAGATATTCGATCACGTTCCAGGTGACGGAAGAATAACTTCCTTTGCGGCATCTGGATTTCGTAAACTGCGACCAGGAACCAGGACCAATGAAGAAACACATCGATTCCGCGGAAACGGAACAGGTGAATCGATCCCTGGCGAGCTCTGGCCATGTGGGCAGTCTACTGCATTGTGCAAAGAGCAGCGTATGTGACTGGGCGTTACTGGCGGTGAGCCGAAGCGCCTGCGGCCAACTCCCGCAGTGTGGTGAGGAATCCGGCAGCGGTGCGCGGATCGTAGAGCGCGTCGAGGGCGATGGTGGCGGAGAACTGTGGAGATTCCGGGCGGAAGCGAACTTGTAAGACGTCCTGCTGGCGCACCGTCATCAGCGTGTTGAGTTCAGGAGTGGAATCTTCTTTCCAGTGGGTGCGCGTGGTCAGAACAATGGGGCCGGGTTCGTAGACGTCCCACTCGCGCTCGTCGGTTGCGAATGGCGGTCACGCCGCGGCTGTGGGCGCACCAGCGGTGCCGCACGACTTCGAGATGAAAGCTGGGAGAACCGCCCAGATCGGCCTCGAAAGTCAGAGTCTCTTTCTGCTTGTGCCAGCAGCTAACGAGCCAGTGAATGGGCAACGCGCGCGGCCGAAACTTCATGGTCAGGTGCGCATTTTCAAAGCTGCGGGAAGGGAACTGGAGGCGGGCATGAAGGCGATGACTGTTGAGCCAGCGCCAGTCGAGGATGCGTCCTTTGCCGGCGCACGCCGACTGTACCCAGCGCAGTGCCTCGGTTCCTTTGCGACGGTTGTAGGCGGCGAACAGGAAGTACCAGATTCCCAGGACCGCAACCGCGCCGACGACGTCGATGACTAGAAGGCGTCCCACCACGTCTTCACACAGTCCTCTGATGCTGATGGTACGTCCGAGGTTGCGACCAGAGCAAGGGGGCCCAGGGACTCCGGTTCATTTTTTTCGGGGCGGCTAGGGATGGACTGTGGAAAACGAAGGCGTAAAGCATTTTCCCGTTTTGGGAAACCATTGCCGAGGTTCCGGGCCGTTACAATGTTGAGGTGGCATCCATTCTAAGTGATTCCAAATTAAGCGACTCCAAGTTGCGGAGCTTCAAGCTACGCGACTTCGAGTCCCAGGACTTCGACACTCTTTGGCGGATGGATCAGAATTGTTTTCCGCCGGGGATCTCTTATTCGAAGCCGGAGCTACGGTCGTATATACGGACGGCGGGATCGTTCACGTTGGTGGCAACCGACGCAGATCAGGGCAAGATTGCCGGGTTCATCGTAGTGCAGGGCGGCGCGACTGGGCACGTGATCACCATTGACGTGGATCCGTCCGCGCGACGGGCGCGCGTTGGATCCTTGCTTCTGCAAGGAGCGGAAGACCGCTTGCGCAGTGGGGGATCGCGAGCGGTGGGATTGGAAACAGCGGTGGACAACATCGCAGCCCTGGCGTTTTACAAGCGGCATGGCTACAACGTGGTGCGAACCTGGCCGCGTTACTACTCCAACGGCGTGGATGCGCTGGTCATGCGGAAAGAACTGAGCTGAAGACGGGGAACGTGCCCTATTCAGGAAACAACATGAAAGTAGCAATCCAGGGAGAGCTCGGTTCCTTCAGCCATGAGGCGGCAGAGCGGATGTTGCCGCAATGCACCATCGTTCCGTGCGCGCGCTCGGTCGAGGTTTTCGATCGCGTCAAGAACGGATCGGTCGGCGCGGCGGTCATTCCCATCGAAAATACCTTGGCGGGCACGGTCGCCGAGCATGCCGACCTAATGTTGACTCGCGGAGTCTTCATCCAAGCCGAGTATTTGCTGCGCATTGTGCACAACGTGATTGCCATGCCCGGAGTGCGGCTCGCGTCCGTGCGGCGGGTTCTGTCGCATCCGGTGGCGCTCGACCAGTGTCGTGATTTTTTTCGCCGGCATCCGAAAATCGAAGCCGTGCCGTTTTATGACACCGCAGGCAGCGTGAAGCATGTCCTGGCCGAGCAGTTGAACGATGCTGCGGGAATTGCGGGGCAGCAGGCCGCGCGCCAGTATTCCGGGAAGATCCTCCAGTCGGGCATCGAAGATGACAAGCGCAACTTCACTCGCTTCTTTCTAATTCGCAAGCTGGGCAATGGGGCGGGGAAGCGCGAGACGAAGGAAAGCGCGGATTATCACCGACTGATTCCCCGAGGCGCGAACAAGACTTCCATTGTTTTTCAAGTAAAGAATGAACCTGGGGCGCTGTTCAAGTCGCTAAGCGTGTTTGCTCTGCGGGACATCAGTTTGAGCAAGATCGAATCGCGACCCAGGCGTGGCCGGCCGTGGGAGTACGTTTTCTATGTAGACTTCCTGCGTGGCGATGACGAACCGGCGCGGAATGCTTTGCGACATCTGGGCGAAGTCGCCGAGTTCGTGAAAGTGCTGGGTGTTTATCCGGCCGTTTCGGTTCGGTGATCGCGCTCATGCCAAAATGAAATTGGGAGCTTCGTTATCACCCTCGGTTGTGAAGTGGGCGAGAGACGTTCGTTTTCCCTCTCTTCCCAATTTAGTGCTTGGCAAGCAGGCACCTGCGCGTTAGGCTCTGCACCAAAGACATATTCTCTACAACTCGCAAGGGAATAGTATCTAAGTCTGTTAGCACTCCTCCCGGCTTCTGAAACCTTTCTCCGGGAAGCAACATCTAAACTTGAGCGAGTTACACTCAAGGAGACATAATGAGCCAGCAGCCGCCAGTCGAGCGCACTCCTAAAGTCAAGGAAACAAACGAGCCGAAGGCTCTTCCGGTACTTCCGGTCAGGGACACTGTACTGTTCCCGCATGCGGTTTTGCCGCTGACGGTGGGGCGAGAAAGTTCCGTTCAGCTGATTAATTCCCTGGGCGAAGACAAGACCATCATTGTTGTGGCGCAACGCGAAGCGCGCGTTGATACCCCGCAGCCGACGGACTTATACACGGTTGGGACGTCGGCGGTGGTCCATAAAGTCGTCAAGATGCCGAACCAGAGCTTGTTCGTCTTCGCCGAAGGGCTGGAACGCGTTCGGCTAGGCGAATTTACCCAGTTGACGCCGTTCATGAGCGCGCACTATTCGGCGCTGCCTGAGGGCGTCACGCCGTTAGCGACTTCGGAAATCGAAGCGCTGCAACGGAATGTTCTGACTCTATTTCAGCAGATCGTCGCCGGTTCTCCTACGCTGTCGGACGAACTCTCGACCGTGGCTATGAACATCGACGAGCCCGGCCGCCTGGTGGACTTTATCGCGTCTTCGTTGCCGTCGCTGTCCACGCCGGACAAGCAGGACACGCTGGAGACTCTCGACATTCACGTGCGCCTGGAGAAGATCAACCAGCACCTGGCGAAGGAACTCGAAGTCCAGCAACTGCGCAACAAGATTCAAAGCGAAGTGCAGGACCGAGTGCAGCAGACCCAGCGCGAGTATTACCTGCGCGAGCAGATGAAAGCGATTCAGAAAGAACTGGGCGAGCAGGATGAAGGCCAGCGCGACGTCGAGGATCTGAAGAAGAAAATCGAAGAAGCGGGCATGCCCGACGAAGTTAAGAAAGAAGCGCTCAAGGAACTGGGGCGGCTCTCTCGCATGTCGCCGATGGCTGCGGACTATTCTTTGACCCGCAACTATATTGAATGGCTAGCGGTGCTGCCATGGTCGAAGACTTCTGGTCAGGAAATTGAAATTCCGAAGGCGAAGGAAATTCTGGATGCGGATCACTACGATCTGGAGAAGGTGAAGGACCGCATTCTCGACTATCTGTCCGTCCGGCGCCTGAAGCCGAATATGAAGGGGCCGATTCTGTGCTTCGTCGGACCTCCGGGCGTGGGGAAAACCTCGCTGGGCAAGTCGATTGCACGCGCCTTAGGCCGCAAGTTTGTACGGTTGTCGCTGGGCGGCGTGCACGATGAAGCGGAAATTCGCGGGCACCGACGCACGTATATCGGCGCGCTTCCGGGCCAGATCATTCAGGGCATCCGGCGGGCGGAGACGAAAGATCCAGTCTTCATGCTCGATGAAATCGACAAGGTAGGGCGCGATTTTCGCGGCGATCCAGCGTCGGCTTTGCTGGAGGCGCTCGATCCGGAGCAGAACGCTTCGTTCCGCGACAATTATCTCGACGTCACGTTCGACTTGTCGAAGGTATTGTTCATCACGACCGCGAACATGCTCGATCCGATTGCGGAGCCGTTGCGCGATCGCATGGAGATCATTGAACTGCAGGGCTATACCGAGGAAGAAAAGGTTCACATCGCATTTCAGATATTTAATCCCGCGGCAGATTGACGAGAACGGGATCACGGCGGAGCAGATCGAATTTCCGGAAGAAGGTGTGCGCTACGTAATCCGGCACTATACGCGAGAGGCGGGCGTGCGCAGCCTGGAACGGACCATCGGGACCATCTGCCGCAAACAGGCGCGGCGATTGGCCGAAGGTAAGACGGAGAAACTTGTCGTCAACAAGGAAATCATTCAGGAGTTTCTTGGTGGCATCAAGATTCGCAGTGAAGGAGAAATCGCGGAACGCACTGAGCGGCCCGGCGTGGCTGTCGGCCTGGCATGGACTCCTTCGGGCGGCGACGTGCTGTTCGTAGAAGCGAACGCGATGAAGGGCAAGGGCGGATTCACCATGACCGGACAGATTGGCCAGGTCATGCAGGAATCGATGCAGGCGGCGCTGACGTGGGTGAGGTCGAACGCCGATCGGTTGGGCGTGACAAGAAAGTTTCTTCGCCGATCATGACATTCACATCCATGTGCCGGCGGGAGCGATTCCGAAAGATGGTCCTTCGGCGGGTGTGACCATGGCGACGACTCTGGTTTCACTGCTGACCAAGCGGCGCATCACGCCGCTGCTCGCCATGACGGGAGAAATCACGCTGAGCGGGAACGTTCTTCCGGTCGGCGGAATTAAAGAAAAAGTCCTTGCCGCCAAGCGTGCCGGCGTACGAGATGTGATTCTTCCGGCGGAAAACAGGATGAACGTTGAGGAAGATCTCTCGCCCGAGCAACTGGAAGATCTGACGGTGCATTATGTGAAGACCATCGACGAGGCTTTGAAGGTCTCATTGCCCGAGGTCGCGGAGGGTCCTGCGGCGAGGATTTTGTCGAGTCCGCCGAAAGATCCGAAGCAGGACTACAACCCGACGCAGCCGGTGAAGGAACCGGATGCGGTGCACGACAAGGTGCTCACGCGAGCCTGAATATTTCTGCGTTTAAAGGCCAGCCCCGGCCGAGGCTGGCCTTTTTGTTCTCCCAGACCTCTCGGTGCCCGCTAAATGCCGCATCCAAGTGCGTTAAACTAAACGCCTGATGAGGGTGCGGGTTCTCTTTTTCGGCATGCTAAAGGAAGTCATTGGGAAATCTGCGGACCTCATCGACCTGCCGGCCGGAGCCTCGCTACGCGAGGTGCTCGCTTATTACGAGGCGCGGATTCCGCGGCTGAAGGAGTCACTGTCTTCGCTGGCGTTGGCGGTAAATCAACAATATGCTCGGCCGGACACCCTCCTGAAGGACAACGACGAAGTGGCCTTGCTACCGCCGGTAAGCGGGGGCTTATCAGAACCTGCGGAGGAGCCGCGAGGATTGCGCCGGCGCTACGCGTCGATCGTCCGTGAGACCATCGATAGTCAACGCACCGTTTCAGGCCTCAAGCGTGGGGAGGACGGCGCGACTTTGATTTTTGAAGGCATTGTCCGCAACCAGACTCGGGGGCGCAAAACACTTTATCTCGACTACGAAGCATATGAAGAAATGGCCCTGGAGCAGATGGAATCGTTGGCGGAGCAGGCATTACAGCAGTTTCAGATTCGCGACGTTGCCCTTGTCCACCGGCTGGGCCGCCTTGAGATTGGCGAGACCAGCGTACTGATCGCAGTTGCGTCGGCGCATCGCGCGGCCGCGTTCGATGCCTGCCGCTGGCTCATTGATACGCTCAAACGAACTGTCCCTATCTGGAAGAAGGAGTACTTCGAAGACGGAGTCGTTTGGGCGGACGGGGAGCCATTTCCGGCGGAGATTCCACGCGCAAATTCCTGAGGCGCAGGCAGCCCGGTTCGGCAAGGAGCATCTAACTGCACGCGGCTTGGAACGGTTTCCGTTTTCCCGGGTTGCGTAGAGTGCGTCACGCAGACCACGCCGCGAACGGCGTTTCGCACAGGTATAATTCCATCACTCGATGAGAAAACCCGCATCGGTTGTGCTTTTTATCGGCTTGCTCGCGGCCGGCTGTGGTCTATACGCGCAGCAGACGCCGCCGGCGGAGCCTTCCGCGCCGAATTCCACTCACTCTCAACGCCAGTCCGAACCGGCCACTACGCTGCGCGTCGACGTCAACCTGGTGAACGTTTTCGTGACCGTGACCGACTCCCACGGCGCTCCCATCGGCGGGCTTACAAAGGACAATTTCCTCCTCAAGGAAGACGATGTTCCCCAGCAGGTTAAAGTGTTCGATAAAGAGTCGGCACTGCCGCTTTCTATCGCCCTGGCTATCGATACCAGTTTGAGCACGCGCCACGACCTGCCCTTCGAACAGGCCTCGGCCAAGCGCTTTGCCCATGACATTATGCGGCCAGTCGACGGACTCTGCGTGTATGGTTTCAGCGAGACGGTCAGGGAATCCACCCGCGGATTTACTCCTGATCTTCGCTCGATTGACGACGGCATTGAACACATCCGGGTTGGAGCAGCCACCGCCCTCTACGACGCGATTTATCTCACGTCACGCGATCTGGACCACCGCAAAGGGCGAAAAGTAATTGTGCTGATCACCGATGGGGGAGACACCATCAGCCGGATCGACTACAAGCAGGCGGTGCGCGCGGCGGAGGAAGCGGAAGCGATTGTTTACTCCATCATCATTGTGCCCATCGAGAGCAGCGCCGGCCGCGAAACCGGCGGCGAACATGCCCTGATCCAACTCTCGGACGATACGGGCGGAAAATTTTACTATGCGACTTCCACCTCGGAGCTCGACGAGGCGTTTCACAAAATCAGCGACGAACTGCGAACCCAATATCTGTTAGCGTATTATCCATCGCAGCGCACATCGTTTTCGGACTTTCGCCGCATCGAAGTCAAGGTGCAGGGCGTCGCCGATGCCGCCGCCTATCACGTCCGCCATCGTGCCGGGTACTATACAGTGAAGTCTGAGTGAGACAATAGGGTCGCGGAGCGCACTCGCGAATAAGTTTGCGGGCATTTGTAACCATATGCAAATGCCGGATTAGGCAGCGCTTCTCGCTGAATGATGAATGTTCTCCTTCACACCATTTCTTAAGTCGCCGATTTAAATGAGTAGTAAAAGTTTCAGTGGAAGTTCGAAAGGATAACCAGAACGATGAGCTTTAATTTTCCGCCAAGGCCTGCCATGCGGCTTGTTTTCTTCGCGATGCTGATGCTCATCTTCGGTGTAGTTTCGTCCCCGATATTTGCCCAGACCACAACCGCTACCGGCGGTGTCACTGGAACTGTCACTGACGCGAGCGACGCTGTAGTCTCGGGCGCCAAGGTAACCGTAACTGGTTCGACCGGCCAGACGATCAACGTCACTTCTGGGGCGAATGGCACATATTCTGCCAGTCCGCTTATTCCGGGGGCTTACAAAGTTAGGGTCGAAGCTAAAGGCTTTAAGACGGTTCAGTTTAGCTTGACCGTTCTGGTGGGAAACGCCGCGAACGGAAGCGTCAAGCTCGACGCTGGCAAGGAAAGCACTGTCGTCGAAATGCAAGCCAGCGAAGTTCAGGTGAATACCGAGCGGGCAACCGTGCAAGGAGTTTTGACCGCGAATCAAGTCGAAGACCTTCCGGTGAATGGCCGCAACTTCCTCGATCTCGCGCAGCTCGAACCCGGAGTTCAGATTCAGGATGGACAGAGTTTCGATCCCACGAAAGCGGGCTATTCTTCCATTTCTTTCGGCGGGCGCTACGGGCGGACTGCCCGGATTGAAGTGGATGGGGCTGACGTTTCCGATGAAACCGTAGGCACGACCACAACCAACATCCCCGCCAGCGGCATCCAGGAATTTCAAATCAGCCAAGCCAGCATGGATCTGTCCACGGAGCTGACTTCTTCCGGGTCGGTGAACGTGACCACCAAGTCCGGGACAAATTCATTTCATGGCGAGGCGTTCGGCCAGTTCCGTGACAGTTCGATAGGGGCCGCGGCACTTCCAGGAGGAGCGAAGCCACCTTACCAGCGCAGCCAATACGGTGCCGATCTGGGCGGACCGCTCATTAAGAATAAGTTATTCTTTTTCGGAGATGGCGAGCGGACCCAACAGAATGCGCAGACGCCAGTGCCCATTTCGGCGCCATTTCAAATCTATTCGGGAAGCTTTAGCGATCCGTTCCGCGAAGATAACCTGATGGGCCGCTTGGACTATCAACTCACCAAGGGCGGTCGGTTGTTTTATCGCTATTCTTACTTTAAAAATTTGCTGGGCGCGACCAACGGTTACGGTTATTCGGTTTACGACAACAAGGACATTACGAACAATCATGTTGTGGGCCTGGATTTTGGTACTGGGGCCTTCACCCACTCCATTCGTTTTTCATATTTGAAATTCGAGAATCAGATCGTGGATGCAACCATCGGTAACAGCGCCCTGCCCTTTAGCAATATCGGTGCGGAGATTTTCATGGGCGCAACGGGCCTGGTCGCCGGACCAAATTATCTGGCTCCCCAAGCCACGCCCCAGAGTGACCATCAAATAAAGTATGACGGCACCCGAGTTATGGGACCGCACATTGTCCGTTTCGGCGTCACCTTCAATCATCTGGAAGGTGGAGGCTTTGCATCATTCTCAAAGAACGGACCACAGATTACTTCTCAAGTTACGCCAGCTGACATCAGCCTTGCTGCCGCGGGACCTTTCCCGGGAGGCACATCCAATCCTCTCAACTACCCAGCCGATGGCGGCTACGTTTTGGGGAATGGCTTGGGATACTCGACCAGCAAACCCGCTCTGGGCTTCCCCGCGGGCGGCTTAGGGCCTGACAATCGCATCTTGCTTTACCTCGGCGATTCATGGAAGGTTAAGCCAAACTTTACTCTGAGTTACGGTTTGCGTTACGAACGCGATACCGGCCGCACCGACAGCCAGTATCCCGCGATTCCACAACTCAATTCCCTGGCAGCGGGACTGGGCAATAGAGTCACCCAGCCGAATAAAAACTTCGCGCCAGAAGTCGGATTCGCCTGGGATCCAGCGAAAAATGGCAAGACATCCATCCGCGGCGGCGTTGGGTTGTTCTGGGAGAATGCGATCTGGAACAATGTGCTCTTTGACGGGCCATATCGCGAAGCTAAAGGCGCGTTCCTGCAGAATCCATCGCCCTGTTCAGCCGCGGGAGTTCCTGCGCCTATCCAAACCTCCACCGGCACGATTACTGCGACTTCCGCCGTTTGCGGTACGGGGGGGAACTATCCGCTGATCGGAAACGCATTGCCGGCATTGCTTGCCTTTCAAGCGCAATACCAAGCAGCCTCGGCGCTCAACCTGCAGCAGCCAAATCCGAATTATGCCGGACAGTACCTCAATGGAACGGTTCAGGGCGTCACCTACAATTGCCAGGAACCCACCGCTCAATGCTACTTCGCGCCGGGCAATTCCATGTTCAATCCGAACTACCGATCGCCGCGTTCGATTGTGATGAACTTGGGCGTCCAGCGCGAGATTCGTCCGGGCACGGTGCTGAGCGTGGACTTCATTCGAAACGTGCAAACCCATTTTCTACTCGGAGTAGACCAGAATCACGCCGGCGACATCGGCACATTCAACGTCACCGCTGCCCAGCAGGCGATTCAGGCCACACTCGCCAACTGTGGAGCGGCTTCCATAGCTGCCTCATATTCCACCAATTGCCCGCTCGACCCCGCAAATGGATCAAGCGATAACGGCACCTGGGGCACGACAAGCAATCCGGCCCGGCCCGCCAATATGTCCGACTATGCCGGCTATGGCCTGGGTTCCTCAACCGATATGGGCGGCAGAAATTGTTTTGCGGCTCTGGGTCGAAGCTGCGCTTTCCCCGGACTAAATCCGAACGCGCCGCCTCTGGGTTTCCTCTCGCCGGTTGGCCGCTCTGTCTACAACGGGCTGCAGATGAAGTTGATAGAAAATGTGAAGAATCCCTTCCGCGGGGCGAAGACCTTGAACTTGCAAGTCTCGTATGCCCTCTCTCGTTTCGGTAACTCGGGCGGAGGGGTCGCGCCCGGTGCGATCGTGACCGCAGGTAGCGGCGACCAGGATTACATTATTCCGGCCCTCGATAATAACAACGTAAATCGGTACTTTGGACCTTCCACGCTGGACCGGACCCATCAGGTTTCCTTTGGCGGACATCTGGACGTGCGCGGCGGTTTTCAGCTGGGAATCATGTCGCATTTTTACAGCCCGCTGTCGACGACTCTGACTGTACCCAATACGGGGCTCGGTGCGGGTGAAATTTTCCGAACGGACTTTACGGGTGACGGCACTACACAGGATCCGATCCCCGGCACGAAGGTTGGAAACTTCGGTCGCGGCATCGATGCCAGCAACATCAACAATGTGATCTCGAAGTACAACGCTACACAAGGCGGCGAGCCTACTCCGGCGGGCAATGTGCTGATCGCGGCCAATCTGATGACGGCCGCCGATCTTTCAGCCCTGGGCGGGGTAGCCCCCAACCTCTCGGCTGCGCCTGTCGGCCAGGTAAACTACAGCTGGCTGCGCGCTTTCGACGCCACTGTCAGCTGGAGCCATATGTTCTTCGAGCGCGTGACCATTAAGCCTTCGGTAGGTTTTTACAATCTTCCGAACTTCTCTAATTTCGATTTGCCGACCAGCATGATGTCAGGCCTGCTGACTGGAGGCGTTGGCAGCATCAACGGCACCAACTATGCCGGCCACGTGGTTAATCGAGTAGGAGTAGGCACGGGCGTTTATACGCTGGGGTCCCCTCGCCAGACCGAGTTCAGTTTGAAGATTATCTTCTAGTCGGATCGAGCACGATTATTCACGCACAAGCGCCAGGCCAGCGCTGGTTTTTTTCAGCCGCAATGCACCCGCGCCAGTTCGCTGCGGCCGCGGCGCTTTGTGTACAATGCCTGCATGTCGTTCCGCCCTCCACAAGGAAATCCCAATGCCGCCAAGCGCAGCCGAACCCCGCCCCCAGAGGACACTTTTGAAGAAGTCGCATTCCTAAAAGCGTTGGGCGAGAAACAAAAGCCGGTGTCGGTGAAGCTGATGGATGGGCAGATCGTGCGCGGGTGGATAGAATATTACGACAAAAACATGGTGCGGTTGACTCGCGAGGGCTCGCCGAATCTCTTCATTTTTAAGCACGAAATTATGTACATTTCCGAAGAAGGTGGGAAGAGAAAGTGAGATGGCGGCTTCGGCCTTCTGCTTTTCGGCTTCCGCCGCGCGAGGTTCGCGCAGCCCTGCCTCCTTCGCGGTGCGTGACTTTAAAATCCTTACTTTAAAATGAAGCCCGGCAATCGAGCGCCGGAAGCCCGATCACCAATGTCATCCACTGCACCCAAACCAGACAGTTTTTTGCCAGCCATGTCCGCCATCGCCCGTGAAGCGGGCGCTCTGCTGCTGCACTATTTCCATCAGGGATTGAAGATTGAGTACAAAGGCGATGCCGACCTGGTCACTGCTGCTGACCGCGCCGCCGAAGTTCTTATCCGCGAGAGGGTCACTCAACAATTTCCTTCGCATGACGTGCTGGGCGAAGAGCAAGGTTTGAATGACCTGGGCGGAGACTATCGCTGGTACGTCGATCCGCTGGATGGGACTACGAACTTCGCGCACGGATATCCGGTCTTCGGCGTGTCTTTGGCTCTGGAGGAGCGTTCTTCGGGTGCGGATGGAGGGCGCAGGATCGCGGGAGTTGTATACGATCCTACGCGTGATGAATTATTTAGCGCCGAGCAGGGAAGAGGTGCCCATCTCAACGGCAAACCGATTCATGTGTCAAAAGCTTCGCAATTGAAGGAATGCCTGTTGGCGACGGGTTTCCCGAGCCACAAGCGTCACAAGAATCCGAACATTTATTTCTATCACCAGATCACGCTGCGCACTCACGGAGTGCGGCGCGCGGGATCGGCGGCGCTCGATCTTTGCAATGTGGCCAGCGGCCGCTTCGATGGCTTCTGGGAATTCAATCTCAATCCCTGGGACACGGCTGCGGGTGTGCTGATCGTGGAAGAAGCGGGCGGCAGGGTCAGTCGTTTTGACGGATCTTCTTTCGAACTCGACAGCCGCGAAACGCTGGCGTCGAACGGATTGGTGCACGATCGCGCTGCTGCATGAATTTCAGGAAATCTTTGCCGGAAGGGGACTGGTTCCACTGCCTGAACCGAGTGAGTACAAGCGGTGAAACGATTTCCGAGGACGTGGAGGAACAAAACTCGATGATGAAACGTTATGGCCGTTCGATTGCCGCTTTCGCACTGCCGATGTTCGCCGGGGTCCTTTTCGCCGCCGCGCCGGTGGCCGCGCCCGATGCGGCCTACGTCGAGTCCTTCGAAAAATGGAAGGCAGAGCAGACTGCCGACTTGAAAGAGAATTGGTTGTCACTAGCCGGGCTGTTCTGGCTCAAGCCGGGACCGAACACTTTCGGCAGCGATCCGTCGAATGCGATCGTGTTCCCCAAGGTTCCCGCTCACGCGGGCGAGTTCGATCTCGCGGGCAAGGAAGTCACGCTCACGATGGCGTCCGGCGCGAAGGCCACGATTGACGGTAAGCCCGCCGGTCAAGCCAAACTCGATCCAGACACGGCGAAGCAGGTTACGCATGTAGAGATGGGAAGCCTGCGATTTCACGTCATCGTACGCGGCGAGCGCGTGGGAATTCGTCTGCTCGACGCCGATAGCGCAGCGGCGCGCAATTTCAAAGGAATGATGTTTTTTCCTCTCGACCTAAATTACCGTGTCACGGCAACCTGGATTCCGGCCGACGGAAAGCAGACGATCGAAATTCCAAATGTGCTCGGCGACGTCACGGCGGATCCCGTCCCAGGAGTTGCCGTGTTTAAGTTGAATGGCGAAGAGTTGAAGCTGACGGCTCTTGGCGGCGATGCCAAGAATGGGCTGTTCTTCGTCTTCAACGACCTGACCGCAAAGAACGATACTTATCCCGGCGGCCGCTTTCTCGAGACCGGGCCGATTGTCGACGGACACGTCGTGCTCGATTTCAATCGCGCCTACAACCCCCCTTGTGCCGTAACGCCCTATGCAACCTGTCCGCTGGCGCCGAAGGAAAACCGTCTGGCGACTGCGATCCCGGCAGGGGAGAAGTTCGACAAAGCGGCGCACGCTCACCACTAGGTTCGTTTTCGGGCGGCATCGCGTGCGAGATCAAAGCGCTACCGGCGGCTCTAGCCTTGTTACAATGATTGCGTGGGAAGGCCGTCCCGATCCGCTCCGGGCGCGGCCGTTTAGAATTTCATCACTCCAGGTTCACCGTGATCAACTCACTTTTGGAACGCAAAATCGAAAAGCGGCCCGACAAAGTCCGGCTGCAAGGGCGCATTCTTTTTCTCACCGAAGATCCGGAACTGATCCAGCGGCAGCTCGCAGGCGAAGATCTTGCCTGGGACACGAAGAATCCCGCGAACAATCCCAAGCTGCGCGACGACATTTCGACCGACGAGATCACTCCGGCGCACTACTGTTTTTATTTTGACGAGACGCTGGGCGAGATTCCTTATCTTCGGCTTGAAATGCGGCAGCGTGACGCCGATTGGGCGCGGCGACGTGAAGCGCGGCGGGTTCGTGTGCGCCGTGAGCGGCAAGCGGCGCGGCAAGGGATCGAGCCGCGAGCAGTCTCCTTACGCCGAGATGTGCGCCGGCATTCGCGTGGTGATCGCCGAAAACATCGAGCGCATCTACAAGCAGAATTGCCAGAACCTGGGGCTGCTGACCTCGACGAATTTTTCGCTGATCGACCGCATTCGCGGCGGGGAAGAGATTGCGCTGAGTGAGTTCACCGCGGGCGAGGACGAGATTACGCGGCAGGTGATCGAGTATGGCGGGTTGTTTCCGTTCAATGTGGCGCGCATGCAGGGGAAAGTTTTTTTGCCGCCGATCGAAGAAGCGGGCGAGGGCGCCCGCTCCACGCAGGCCATGACGCTGGCCGAGAAAATCTTCGCGCGGCACATGATCAACGAGAACGGGCGAAGTGGGCGTGCCGTCGGTGAAGCCGGGCGACACCGGTTTTGCGCGCGCCGATCTGCGCTTCAGCCACGAATACGTCACGCCCATGGCGGCGATTTTCTTCGAGCGCTATGTCGGCAAAGACGCGAAGGTCAACGATCCTGCGAGCATCCTGTTCTTCCGCGATCACCTGACGTTTCTCGACGAGGTGATTTCCGAGGAAAAGAAAAAGCTCGGCTTGCTCGATCTGGCGACCCAACTCAAACTCAAGCAGCAGGATTTTGCCAAGAAGCAGGGCATTCGCCTGCACGGCGAACTGACCGATCGCAAAGGATCGGAGGGCATTTGCCACTCCATCGTGCTCGAAAGCTACGCGCTGCCGGGGCAGTTGAATATTGGCTCCGACTCGCACACGCCGCACGTGGGCGCGATCGGCTGCGTGGCCTTCGGCATCGGCACGACCGATGTTTTCAATTCCTGGATCACGAAAGATGTGCGGGTGAAGGTGCCGGAGTCGGTGAGGATCGTGATTCGCGGCAAGAAGCATCCCAACGTGACCGCGAAGGATTTCATCCTGAAGATTCTGAGCCTGGATTACGTGCGCAGCGGCAAGGCGCTGGCCAAGGTGATGGAGTATGCGGGCGAGGCGATCGAGGCAATTGAGCGTCGACGAGCGCGCCACCATGACCAACATGGCGGCGGAGATTGGCGGATTTACCGGCATCGTCGCGCCTGACAAAAAGGCCGTCGATTTCCTGGTCGAGCGCCGCGGCATGGATCGCAAGAAAGCCGAAGCGATGATCGAAGGCTTGTATAGCGATCCCGGCGCGCAGTATGCGCACGTGATCGAACTCGACGCGGCCGAGATTACGCCGATGGTCGCCACGCCGGGCGATCCGGGAAATGGCAAATATGTTCGCGAGCTGAACACGCCGGTCCCGGTCGAGATCGCCTACGGCGGCACCTGCACCGCCGGCAAGAATGAAGACATGGACATGTACGCTGCCGTGCTCGCCGACGCGCTCAAGCAAGGCAAGCGCGTGGCCGATTCGGTGAAGTTCTACATTCAGTTCGGTTCGCAGGAGACGCGCGAGTATTGCCTGCGCCAGGGCTATCTCGACGTCTTTCAGAAAGCCGGCGCGCAGGTGATCGAGCCCAGTTGCGGAGCCTGCATCAATGCCGGGCCGGGAGTTTCCACGCGTCCCGATCAAGTGGTGATCAGCGCGCAGAACCGCAACTTCCCCGGCCGCAGCGGTCCGGGACAGATGTATCTGGCTTCGCCGTTCACCGTCGCGGCCAGCGCAGTCGCTGGATACATCGTGGAATACGAGCCGAGTGAAAAGAAGGAACTGGTTTCGGCGTGATCGAATCTGCTCACTGATGTGACGTTTGAGCGTCAGACCTTATGAGGAGGGCGACCATGAACTGCTCCCGCCTGCTTTTCGTTGCCAGCGTCACTCTTGCTTTCGTCGTGGCCGCTGCCGCTTTCCGCGCACGCTCCTCTTCTGCGGCTTCGTTTCCCGTAACTTCCGCCGGTTCGTTAACACCCGCTACGCCAATGCTCGAGCCCCGCTCCGGGCACTCGGCAACCCTTCTCCCGGACGGGAGAGTTCTCATCGCTGGCGGCATGCGAGGCAATCAGGACTTCTACGATTCTGCAGAACTCTACGATCCCTCTACGGGCAAGTTCCAGCCAACTGGAAAACTGCACCAGCGCCGTGTTGGGCATATCGCCGTCCTGCTGCCCTCGGGAAAAGTATTAGTGGCCGGAGGCTGGGTGGGCGACGGAGGAACTGATTCCGCGGAATTGTATGACCCCGCCACCGGAACGTTTACGCTAATTTCGAAAATGACCATCCGGCGCGGCAGGCCGAGTGCAACCCTACTTGTGAGCGGTGACGTACTCATCGCCGGCGGCGAGGAACGAAACAATCTGACGTTGGCGTCGGCCGAAGTGTTCGACGAGAAAACGATGTCGTTCCGTCGCACCGGCTCAATGCACCACGCGCGCGTCTCGCATACGGCTACCTTGCTCAATGATGGTCGCGTGCTGATCGCGGGTGGTTATGGAGACAACATAGTGGCCAGCGCGGAACTGTACGATCCCAAGACCGGCGCCTTCACCGAAACCGGAAACATGACATCAGCCCGCTGTAAACATACGGCAGGCCTCTTGCCGGACGGCAAGGTGCTGTTGGCTGGCGGGTCCGATTCGCGCGGTTGGGATGGTAATCTGAACAGCTCCGAAATCTACGATCCACAGACGGGGAAATTTACAGCGGCAACTCCACTGAACGACCGCCGATTCAAACTGCCCGACGAGGCGGTACGCTTGACTTCGGGCAGGCTTTTGGTCGCCGGTGGAAGCAAGGAAGTGGAAGTGTACGATCCCGCGACAGGGACGTTCGCCGTGGCGGCGGGTGAAATGACCGACCCTTGGCATTTCATGTCGGAAACGAGGCTCCGCGACGGCAGCGTGTTGTTGGCAGGAGGGTATCCGAATAACCCTCAGGCCACGGCAAGAGCCTGGATTTATCGACCCTAGAGCTGTTCTTTTCAATGCCCTGCCATAGCGGCTTCGATCCGCGTAAGTGGTTGAATTTGGCCAAGATGGCTGAAATGAGCCAGCCTGCTTCCTGCAACTTTTCCGCCGCTTCCGCGTTCAAATAGATAGAGACAGTGGCCAGGGGCCGATGGTAAAAAGCGGATCCCAAAAGGCCGCCAGTCTCTAAGAAGGTTTGCGGATCCGATCGGAATTTTGGCGGGTCTGGAACAGGGGTTCCTATGCGATACATCAAACATCTTGCGTTGTTGGCAGCGCTGGCGTTGCCGCTTACTTATTCGCAGGCGCAGGTACAGGCGCAGGTTGATGCGGGAATTTCGGCAGGAAATAATCAGGACTACCCTGACCAGGGTCAAGCGGATCGAGGTGATCCTGATCGCGGCTATGCTGATCAGTCGTACGCTGGCCCAGAGTATGCCAGCGCTCCGCCAGTATGCCCGTACGGGTACTACTCCTATTATCCTTACGCCTGCGCGCCGTACGGTTTCTACGGTCCGCAATGGTTCGTTGGCGGAGTGTTTGTCGGTGTCGGCCCCTGGTATCACTGGGGATGGGGACACGGCGGATACTATGGCGGATACTACGGTCACGCGGGGTACTACGGGCGTGGCTACTACGGACGCGGCTATTACGGACATGGCTATGTCGGGGGACGAGGATACGCCCGCGGATATGAAGGTAACTATGCGCGCGGCGGCTACGCCGGAAGCGGATACCACGGTGGTAGCGGATACCGTGGTGGCGGCGCAATTCATGGCGGCGCTGGATTTCACGGTGGCGGCGGTGGCGGTTTCCACGGTGGCGGCGGTGGTGGCTTCCACGGCGGCGGTGGACATGGCGGGGGGCACCGCTAAACCAAATTAGTACTGGAATCGTAGAGTCATAAGACGGCTGGCAGCCGGACGCTGCCAGCTGTTTTTCTTTGCCCTGACGTCGGAGCGGTCCTGGCTTCCAGCTCGTGCCTAAGCGTCGCCCTGCGAAAATTCTCGGCTCGTCTTCCCATGCCAAACTCTCTGTACCAGCCGACTGAATTCTTGCTAGAATGTCCGGTCACAAAAGCGTCGCGGTAGTAAAATGGACGCAGAGATCCTCAGGAGACTGACACCTTTATGACCTATGTGATTGCTGAGCCGTGCGTCGGCACCAAAGACACTGCATGTGTGGATGCGTGCCCGGTGGACTGCATTCATCCCAAGAAAGATGAGCCTGCCTACGCGACCGAGGAGTTGCTGTATATCGATCCGGTGGAATGCATCGACTGCGGCGCGTGTGTTCCGGTGTGCCCGGTATCCGCCATTTTTGCTCTCGACGATCTGCCAGAAAAGTGGAACGCCTTCACCGAGCGCAATGCCAAGTATTTCGGTCGATAAACCGCTGCGAGCGGATTAGCTTTAACTTTGGCTATCAGCGATCTTAGCGCGCGTCCGTGCAGGGCGCGCGCTTTTGTCTGCGCGGTTTCAGATCTTCCGAACGACAGGCTATCGCTTATTTGCGTTCCCCAGGACTTCCGCGTCCATGCCGGTGTGGGCCTTCACGGCGTCGAGAATGTGGATGTAATCGCGCTTGTCCATCCGCAAGACGAATGACTTGGGCACATCGCCAACGCGGTAATCGATCTCCAGCCAGTGACTCTTCGAGTGGGTCAACATGACGATGGCACCCACGCCGACGGCTGCCGCAAAAATGGATTCCTCGTTCACGCGATGCCGCTTGGTGTACTCGTAGGAGAATTTGTAAATCTCAGCGTAAGGAATACTGATGGTGTCGCCCTTCTCCGGTTTGACTTCGACTGCCTTATCGTCGTCGCTGAAGGTCAGGACGGCCTTGATCTGCCGGCCCTTCGAGTCGGGTACATCGATGCGGTTGAAGGAATCGTCATCGGCAAGGCCAAGGCCTGCGAGACTGAAAATGGCGAGAAGAAGCGAAAGAGTCTTTTTCACGGTCTTGAAAGTATATCGAAAGAGGAAGCGACACGAATGCTGCGGTCGATATGGTCGCAGCTCTCACCGCACGGCTCCGGCCGAAGACGCCTTCAGTTCGAAGTGAACACCCGCTCTCTCCTGAAGACAGGAAACAATTTCGAAGAGATTTCGGGCGTATGGGTTCCCGGACGGGCCTAGCATTCTCATGAGGCTTTTTGGAGAGCGGCGCGTAATCTCTGCGAGCTCTTTGAAGCCGATTGTGGCATTGATGTAGTCGCGTAATATACTCTTCCCCGTGTCCACGTCTCCCGACAGAAGACTCTCGACGCCCTCGCGGAGAAGTTCTTTTCGAAACGCAGGATCACGCTGTACCCGAGCCCGAACGGTAGCTTTGAAGTCCCTGGTCAATGCCATTCAAAGTGCTCCTTGCTTTTTTCGCCGCTTGTAGTCCAGCCATCGTTGCGCTGCCAAACTGATATCTCGCTGCTGCTTCTTTTTTGTTCCGCCGCCCAAAAGGATGATGAGACGGTCTCCGTCTTTGCCGAAATAGATCCTTCTATTCGAATACTCCCGGGGGCCAACTGCTTTTGCGTTCGAAAAATTGCCCTGCTCCATCCGAACAATGCCTCCGGTCACTTTTGCCGCCGCGGCTGCGTCAAGATCACGGAACCACTCTTCAAACGGGCTTCGTCCGTTTTCGTCTTCATATTGTCTTGCAAGAGGCAATATTGAACCTACAAGAACAGTTAGATGGTAACATAGGTGTTACCATAATCAAACGGAAAAGTAGACCGATATCTTCCACTAGAATCAACCCGTCTGCTTGAACCCCATGGCCCTGCGAGAATCAGAAGCGATTGTGCTGCGCAGCTATCCGTTGCGCGAAGCTGATCTGCTGGTCACGCTGTTTACGCGAACGGAGGGAAAAATTCGCGGGGTCGCGCGGTCGGCCAAGAAATCAAAACGGCGATTCGGCGGAGCACTCGAGCCCCTGACCTATGTGCGCGCATTTTATGACGTCCGCGAAGGGCAGGAGTTGACTCGGCTCGATGCTTGCGAGGTGCTTGCGTCTCCCATGGCTACGGAAGTCAGCTACGCGCGGGCAGTTGCCCTGGGACACATCGCCGAATTGCTCGACGAATTGCTGCCCGAGCGCGAGGCCAACGATGCCATCTTTCGCCTCACGCTTTCTGTGCTGCACGTTTTGACCGGACCGGAAGTGTGGATGCCGGTTACGTATTTCGAATTGTGGCTGACTCGTCTGGTCGGCTTTCTACCAGAATTAACCGAATGCGTGGCCTGCGGCCGCAGCCTGAACGGCAGCCGGGCGTACTTCCACGCGTTGGCCGACGGACTAATGTGCGCTGACGACAAGCGGCTGGCCTCGTCCGAGATTTCCAGCGATTCACGCGCGCTGGCGGCGCAAATGTTTCGCGCGCCTGTGGAGAGTTTTGCGGTCAGCCCATGGCCAAAAGCGCAAGGCGCGGACCTGCGAAAATTTCTTATCCAGATTTTGCAACGGCATCTGGAGAAAAAGTTGGTCACGGCGGCGATGTTGGAGAAGGGCGGCTTCTAGGGTCTAGCCTGCCGTCCGCGTCAGTTCCTCTCCCCGAATCCATGCTTGCCGCGGCACAGCTTGCAATAGCGGACTTCTTCAGTATTGTCTACGCGATGCTTCACTGGCTTTAAAGTCCGCAGGTACGCGAAGATCGCTTTCAGATCCTCGTCGCTGAGGTTTCGGAAAAAGCCCCACGGCATGATGCTGGCCAGTGGGCGGGCGTTGACCTGCCCGTTACGAATCACATTGACGAACATTTGCTCATCGAAGTACGAAATGCCTGACGGATCAGGAGTCAGGTTCAGAGAAGCTACCGAGATAATCTTCTTCGGGTCTGGCCCCCAGGCTCCAGACATGTCAACTCCGCCGGCAAAGTTCATCGCTGGAATGGGATTACCGCGCTCGTCCTCGGGAGTATGGCAGCCCTCGCAATGCCCCACCGTCACCAGATATTCGCCGTAGGCAACGCGATTGGAACGGTCTGGTTCGGGCACGTGCGCTAAGGGTCCCAGCGGCTGGAAGGTCTTCCGGACGTCGTCGGTTAATGTAGTCTTCGGCTGTTCGACGTGCACCGGAGCCATCGATCGCTCATAGACGATAACCGACGCCAGGTCTTCATCGGAGAGGCTGCGGAAATACTGGTAAGGCATCACAGGAAAAAGGGCGCGGCCATCGTGGCCGATACCCTGCCGGAGCGCGCGCACAAAGTCGGCGTCCTTCCATTTTCCTGCGCCGAAATCCGCGTCAGATGAGATGTTGGGCGCGACGATCCGATTCCCTTTGGGCAGCCCGAAGGTGTCGAAGTCAAAGCCCCCATCCTTTTTGCCCTCCACCGGACGGGCGGGACGATGGGTGAAATCATAATCGGAATGGCAAAAAGGGCACTGCAACAGTCCTTCTACAAGATACTGGCCACGGGCCAGTCGCGCTGGTGTGCGCGGGATCGCCTCCATTTCCAAAACTGACGGCGACACTGCCGTCGCAATGGCTGGCACTTTTTGACAGCCATTGCCCAAACACACGAGGAGAAACGCAGAAATTCCAGCTGCAATCCCAGGACGGATTGACATTAATATTTTCATGTGTTCCGCCCAGTCAGTATTTAGAGAGAAACAAAAGACCCGCACTTCGAGGTTGGGCGAAGTATACTCCACGAATTTAATCCGCCTGTAGTTTTCTTGCGCAAGGCTGACGCGTACCGTCCCCTTCCAGTACAATCGATGCTTAAACTACGGCGGTTCCACCGCATTGCACGGTCTGGCTCCTGGAATTGTGTTCAGAACAACTTCATCCATGGTTTCATCTCACCCCAATCCGCTCACCTTTCAGGCCCTCATCCTGCGCCTGCAGACGTTTTGGGCGGAGCGCGGATGCGTGCTGCAACAGCCCTATGACGTGGAAGTCGGCGCGGGCACCATGGCGCCGGAGACATTTCTTCGCGTGCTGGGGCCGAAGCCTTACAAAGTTGCGTATGTGCAGCCCTCGCGCCGTCCGGCGGATGGCCGTTACGGAGAGAATCCGAACCGCCTGTTCAAGCACATGCAGCTGCAGGTGATCCTGAAACCTCCGCCGGAAAATGTGCAGGAGTTGTACCTGGAGTCGCTGGGCGCGATTGGCATTGATCTTCGCCATCACGACATCAAGTTTGAAGAAGACAACTGGGAAGCGCCAACGCTGAGCGCGTGGGGTGTCGGTTGGCAGGTCATGCTCGACGGCTTAGAGATCACGCAGTTCACTTATTTTCAGCAGTGCGGCGGAATCGATCTATTTCCCATCTCCGCTGAACTAACCTACGGACTGGAGCGCATTGCCGCGTTTTTACAGGATGTGGACTCGATTTACGACATCGTGTGGGCGCGCGATCCGGAGTCGGGCGACGTGGTGAAGTACGGGGATGTGCGATTGGCGGACGAGCTGCAGTTTTCCGTCTACAACTTCGAGGATGCCGACGTCGAGAAGGCGTGGGAACATTTTCGTTTGTATGAGTCGGAATGCAAGGGACTGCTGGAGCGATTTACAGTTCGGGAAGATCAACATCCCCGCGCGGTTTCGCCACAAGACGGAGACGCCAAGGACCACCCGAATCGGGATAAGTCGCGATTCCCGGTGCTGGCTGCTTATGATCTTTGTCTGAAGTGCTCGCACCTTTTCAATATTCTCGATGCGCGGGGCGCGATCTCGGTGACTGAACGCGTAGGAGTGATTGCGCGCGTGCGGGCTTTGGCCGTGGGAATTGCCAAGGCTTGGGTCGATCAGCAGAAGAGCGAGTCCGTGCCTGCGGAGAGGTCCGACGAGCCCGAGCCTGTCCGCGAAAAGAAGTTGAAGAAAGAGAAGTTAGCGCCAGTGGGCTAAGCGCCAAGGTTCCGGCGATTGTTACGCAGCCGCCCCGCCAGGTCCCGCGGTCGCAGCTTTGCACAAGGCATTTGTAACGGATATCAAATTCGGACTGGCCCTGTTTTTGCAACACTGGATACTTGAACGCATGCCAGATTTTTTACTAGAGATCGGATGTGAAGAGATTCCGGCGCGGATGATCGTCGCGGCCTCGGAAGAATTGCGCAACCGGGTTGCCGCACTGTTGAACCGCGAGCGGCTGTCTGCCGCCGAGGTCACGCAATTCGAAACTCCGCGGCGACTGGCGGTGATGGCGACCGGTATCGCTGCCTCCCAGGCAGACGTGGTCGAGCAGATCAGCGGGCCTTCGGTCAACGTCGCGTACAAGGATGGCCAGCCGACTCCGGCGGCGCACGCCTTCGCAAAGAAGGCAGGCGTCGACGTGGCCCATCTGGAAAGAGTCACGACACCGAAAGGCGAATACTTAGCAGCCAAGGTCACGAAAAAGGGCCGAAGCGCCGCCGAGATTCTGGCTGAGAGTTTGCCCAAAGAACTTTCGGCGATTTACTGGCCCAAAAACATGTATTGGCGGAAGCCGAACGAGCGCTTTGTGCGGCCGGTGCGCTGGCTGGTGGCGATGCTTGATGATCAAACCATCCCGCTGGAATTCGACGGGATCTCTGCGGGAAATACTTCCCGCGGGCATCGGATTCTGACTGACGGCCCGGTGACAATTTCCCGGGCGGGCGATGTGTACGCCGAGTCTTTGAGGACGGCGAAAGTTTTAGGACGCGCCGCGCGCGAGCATCAGATTCGCAAAGCCCTCGACGCCGCCACTCGCACTGTTCCCGGCGCGCGCTGGCGCGAAGACGAAGCGCTGCTCGACACGGTGGTGAATCTGACCGAATTTCCTTCTGCGATTCTGGGCGAGTTCGATCCCCAGTTTCTGGCGCTGCCGGAAGAGGTTCTGGTCACGGTGATGCGCGACCACCAGAAATATTTCGCCGTGGAAGATGCTCACGGAAAGCTGGCGCCGCATTTTCTGGCCGTGCTCAATACCGATAGCGACCCGCAAGGCTTGATCCGTCATGGCAACGAGCGTGTGCTGCGGGCGCGCTTCAATGACGCAAGGTTTTTCTGGGAGACCGACCAGAAAAAATCTCTGCTCGAACGTCTCGAGCCGTTGAAGCATGTGACCTTCCAGAAAGATCTGGGCAGTTACTTCGACAAGACGCAGCGTGTGCAGCGGTTGTGCAGTTGGGTCAGCGAAATTCTGAAGCAGGCCGGAGTTGCGGTGCGCCCCGGAGTCATTCACAAGTCCGTTTGTCTTTCTAAGACTGACCTGACCACCGAATTAGTGAAAGAATTTACCGAATTGCAGGGAATTGTGGGCGGACTTTACGCGCGGGTGCAGCAGTTGGATCCCACCTTGCCGGAAGCGACGCGGCTTGCGATTGCTGACGCGGTTTACGATCACTACAAGCCCGAGTCGACCGACGACGCCGTGCCGCGGTCGATAGAGGGAGCCGTGCTTTCGATCGGCGACAAGGCGGACACGATTGCCGGAATGTTCGCGCTGGGACTGGTGCCGAGTGGCTCCAAAGATCCGTTTGCGCTACGGCGGCAGGCCAATGGCATCGTGAAGGTCATAGCCGAAAAGAAATTGCCGCTGCGCCTGGGCGAACTGATGCGAGACGCGCGGGCCGGATACCAGGGCTCGGACGCGGAAAAGAAATTCCTTGCGGAGGGAAAGTTTTCCGAATCCGTTGCCACGTTCTTCCGCGAGCGATTGGAGTTCTACCTGAAGGATGTTTGCGGTTACGCCTATGATGTAGTGAAGGCTGTGCTGGCCGCCGGCTCGGAAGATGTCGTCGACGCGGTGCAGCGGGCCGAGGCGGTGAAGCAGGTTTTGCATATGCCGGAGTTTCAGGCCATCGGCGCGGCCTGCAAGCGCATGCGTAATATTCTGAGGCAAGCGGAAGAGAAGGGAATTGCACCGGCGCCGAGGTTCGAGTCTCTACCCGATTCAGCAACCGAGGAGAAAAATCTTGCTGCCTACGTTGAAGCGACTGGTCCCAAGGTTGAAGAGCTTCGAGAAAAGAAAGACTACGGAACCGCGCTGACGCTGCTGTCGACAGCCCGTGAACCCGTTGACGCATTCTTCGACAAAGTGATGGTCATGGTCGAAGACGAACGTGTGCGAGCGAACCGACTGGCGCTGCTGCGTACTTTGTTGAAAGAATTTTCCACGATTGCAGATTTCTCCGAGATCGTGACTGAAGGGAAGGCGTAGGGCATTTCCGTCGTCCTTCTGGGACTTGTTCCTTAATTTGCTGCTGTACCCACCGCTGAAGCGGGGGGCTATTTTCGCGACGCTCATGGGGCTCAGCGTTGCAAGTGCAGGTGTTGCTATCCGCGGAGAAGCTAGCCAACAACGCTTGCTTTCGAAGCGAACGAAATCTGAATCTGAAGAATAAAAAGGACTTATATCATGGCGACAATTACCCTCCCCGAAGTTGAAGCGCGAGAAACAAAAAAATCCTCAACCAAATACGTTTACTCCTTTGGCGGCGGCAAGGCCGACGGCAACGGCAAAATGAAAGACGTGCTCGGCGGCAAAGGCGCGGGCCTGGCCGAGATGACCAACGCCGGACTGCCCGTGCCTCCCGGCTTCACCATTCAGACCGAGGCCTGCCGCGAGTACATGCGAAGCGGAGCCGTGTCGAAAGACGTCGACCGGCAGATGGATGAGGCGCTCGCCAAATTGGAAGCGCTGCAAGGGCAGAAGCTCGGTACCGGCGAAAATCCTCTGCTGGTGAGCGTTCGCTCGGGATCAAAGTTTTCTATGCCGGGGATGATGGATACGATTCTCAACTTGGGATTGAACGACAAGAGTGTGGAAGCGCTGGCCAAGCGCAGCAATAATCCGCGGTTCGCGGCCGATTCCTACCGGCGGCTGATCCAGATGTTCGGCAACGTCGTGCTCGACATCGAGAAGGCAGCGTTCGAGGAGGTGTTTGACGCCAAGAAGAGGCAGAAGAAGGCGAAGATGGATACGGAACTCGACGCCAAGGCGTTGCAGGAAGTCATCTCTGAATATAAGAAGGTCGTGAAGAAGCACGCCAAGCGCGACTTTCCGCAAGATCCGCGCGAGCAGCTAGTGATGGCACGCGACGCCGTGTTTCGTTCCTGGGAGAACGATCGAGCCAAAGTGTATCGCCGCATCAACAACATCGACGACATGCTCGGGACCGCGGTGAACGTGCAGGCCATGGTATACGGCAATCTCGGCGACACCAGCGGCACGGGAGTCGGATTCACACGCAACCCCGCCATCGGCACGAAAGAGTTCTACGGCGAATTTCTAATGAACGCGCAGGGGGAAGACGTCGTGTCGGGAGTGCGCACGCCGGTACCGATTCTCGAACTGCAGAAGGTGATGCCACATGTCTACGACCAGCTGCGCGAAATTACTACGCGGCTGGAAAAGCATTACAAGGACGTGCAGGATTTTGAGTTCACCATCCAGGACGGCAAACTCTACATGCTGCAAACCCGCGTCGGCAAGCGCACGGGCCTAGCCGCGGTGCGCATTGCCATTCAAATGGTGGAAGAGGGACTGATCACGAAAGAAGAAGCGATCTTCCGCGTCGACCCCAACCAACTGTATGACTTCCTAGTGCCGCGGCTCGATGAGAAGAGCACGAAGGTAGAAGTGCTGGCGATCGGACTGCCGGCTTCACCAGGGGCCGCAGTGGGGCAAATCGTTTTCACGGCGGATGAAGCGGTGAAGATGGCTGGGCACGATTCAGTAAAGAAGCCAGTGATCCTGGTGCGCGCTGAAACGACCCCCGAAGATATTCACGGCATGGAGGTGGCGAAAGGCATTCTGACTTCCCGTGGAGGCATGACAAGTCACGCCGCAGTCGTAACCCGCGGCATGGGCAAGTGCTGCGTGGCCGGCGCTGAGAAGGTGACGGTTGACGAGAAGAAGCGAGAGATGAGGGTCCAGGGCCAGACTCTTAGGGAAGGTGACTGGATCTCGCTCGACGGCACTACGGGCCGCGTGATCAAGGGTAAGCTGAACACTCATTCCGCCCAAGGCAGACGATCCGGAACTGTTGAAGTTTATGGGCTGGGCCGATCCCTTCCGCAAGATGAAAGTTCGCGCAAATGCCGACGTTCCGAGGGATGCTGTTCAGGCTCGTGCGTTTGGGGCAGAGGGAATCGGGCTCTGCCGGACCGAGCACATGTTCTTTGGGGAAGAAGAAGATCAAGCACATGCGCGACATGATTCTCGCTCGTGAGGAAAAGTATATTCCTGCGGCACTCTCAAAATACAACAAAGAAAAGGGAACGCGGCTTTCGTTGAAGGATCTCGATCCGGCAGTCGAGTCCGAAGTTAAAGAGCAGGCGCAGAAACTTGCTCGCCTAGCTGCCCTCAAGGAGTTGCTGCCACATCAGCGCAGGGACTTCACAGGAGTCTTCGAAGCCATGGACGGTTTGCCAGTTACGATCCGCACCCTCGACCCTCCGTTGCACGAGTTCCTGCCGCGCCGCGAAGACTTGATGGTGGAAATTGCCACGCTTCCGCATGCGGATGCCAAAGAGAAAAAAGAATTGGTAAAACGGTATGCCGACTACGGCGCGAAGAGTGTTGGCGATTTGAAAAAGCTTCTGCCCACGCTGCTGGCTCGCGTCGAGCAGTTGCACGAGTTCAATCCCATGCTCGGGCATCGCGGCTGCCGTCTCGGCATTACCTATCCGGAAATTACCGAGATGCAGGCGCGCGCGATTTTTGAGGCCGCAGTTGAAGTCTCGAAGAAGGGCGTGAAAGTGCTTCCCGAAGTCATGATTCCTCTGGTGGCGACTGTAAAGGAAATGGCCAATCAGGCGGCAATTGTGCGGCGAGTGGCCGATGAAGTGTTCAAAGAGAAGGGAACCAAGGTCGAATACATGGTCGGCACCATGATCGAGTTGCCGCGCGCAGCGCTAGTCGCGGACGAGATTGCCAAAGAGGCGGAGTTTTTCTCCTTCGGCACCAACGACCTTACGCAGACCACCTTCGGATTCTCGCGCGACGACGTCAACAAGGTGCTTCCGACATATCTTGCGGAAGGCATCTTGAAGCAGGATCCGTTCGCTGCGCTCGATCAGGAAGGCGTCGGGCAACTGGTGAAGATGGCGACCGAACGCGGGCGCAAGACGCGGCCCACGCTGAAAGTAGGAATCTGCGGAGAGCACGGCGGCGAGCCGTCATCCGTGGAATTTTGCTACAAGACCGGCTTGAACTATGTTTCGTGCTCGCCCTTCCGCGTGCTCACCGCGCGCCTCGCAGCCGCGCAGGCCGCTGCGACCGAGACGCTGAAGGTCGAGGGTGGAAGAACGAAATAGACGCAGAGAATGGCTCGGAGCGCACTCCGAGCCATTCTCAGTTGCAGAGAAAGCTAACCGCTACTTTGCACTACTCGCTTTCTGAGTTTCGGGCGCGATTTTCTTTGCCTCCTGCAGATGGTCTTGCAGAGTGGGAAGTGTCTGCGTGGCAAAGTCCTTCACCGCAGCGTCCTTCGCAGAAGAGCTCTCGCGCCGGAATTCGGCCACGTCCTTGGTATGGTCTGTCACCATATCTGTCATATAGGCCCGGTCGAAGGCGGCGCCGGAAAGAGATGACAATCTCTTTTTCGTCGCCTCATCTTTCGCGTCGAGCGATTTCGGCAAAGTGACATTTTTGCTGCTGGCCACTTCTTTCAGTTGATCATTCGCCTTAGTATGATCGTTGACCATGCGTTCCCCGAATTTCTTGACATCGGGATTGCTGGCTCGTTCGGTGGCAAGCTTGCCCAGTTCCACTTCGGCCATGCCGCCCTGTGCGGCTTTTTTCACAAAAGCCCTATCAGCGGTGTCCATCCTTGCAGTTGCTGAGTCTGATTTCATGGCGCTGGTTTGAGCCGCGGCACCGAGTCCGCAGACACCAGCAACCGTTATAGCAAGCGTCAATCGATTCAAAAGTATCCTGACCTGCATGATTTAATCTCCCGGTTGCGCGGGGAAAACAAGCTTCCAGAATCGAGGGCAGATAACGACAACTCGTCTCGAGAAAAACTTTGGCTTTCAACCCTCCGCATGAAGTTTAGGATGCATTCTCGCAGCAAAGGTTGGCGCTTTCGACGACCTCGCTCAAGCTAGTTGAATTGGATTAGTTGCGGTCGTGTAGAAATTATCGAAGAACGTAGAGGGATTACTGTACTCGCTGCAGTCGCGCAATAAGTTTCTGAGGCAGGCTTTCTTCCGACTCTGACCACAATCGCCGCGATGTGGCGCGCGTATTCATTTCCGCCTTCTTCGTAAACTCGACGAGTTTTGCCAGGTTGTCGCGAATCTTGGACTGAGTTTCGTCCGTCAGCGCAATATTTTCCTGCACAAACAGTGAGTCAAGGCCGAAATCGATCTCAATGTGGCCAGTCTCGTGAAAAGTTCCGTCGTCGAATTCTTCCCCTTGCACAATAAACTTGACGACGCTTGGAATCGAAAACCACTGCTCGCCGTTTTCCTCGGGAGTCCAAAGATCCCAATACGCCTCAAAAACGTAAGCGTAATCGTCATGCACAAGATCGGCGGCTACCACCACTGCGTCTTCCGGCGCAATGCCCGGCGAGAAGCGGCGTTCCAGCACACTGGCTTCATTCCACGAGATCGGCTGCACCGCGGTATAGGTAATGCCGGGGCGCTGCGCGGAGAAAGGAAACTGCTGCAAGACCGCGAAGAGATGAGGCAACATCGCAGGACCGGAAAAATCGGGAAACCACAGGCTGAGATATAACGAGTCGGACATAGTTAGCGTGAAGCCGCTTATTTCTATATTGTAATGCGCTTCAGAGCTATGCGGTCGGCGCAAAATTGTATGGCTGATCGGCGGCATCGCGATCCGGAAGCGGAGCAACGTCTTTCTCGGAGCCGAAAAGACCGGAAGCACGCACGGGGCTGCACTTGGCGAACAACGCTTTGATGCGGGTCGGGACGCCGGTTATGGAGAGTGGGTCAGTTCGAAAACACTGGCCTACTACCTAGCCATGAACACTAGCCATGAACTACTTTGACACCCAATTCGGTGGCTGCTACCATCGACAGTTCACGGCACTCCTGCCTCAGAGTCGTCCCCGTCGTCTAGCCTGGCCTAGGACATCGCCCTTTCACGGCGGTAACACGGGTTCAAATCCCGTCGGGGACGCCAACAAAAGAAAAGACTTGCTGGAAACCGAATTTTCCTCGGGGACAGTCGGCTTGGCGCATACCAATGACCCAGATTACCTCTCAGCGCGAGCCAAGCTTGAATGCTGGCCCTGATGCCGCTCGCCGCCGATTCTGGCTGGCGATGCTGGGATTTGCCCTGGCGATTGCGCTGCTGCCGTTTTCGTACAAAGTCGAAAGCCGGCTGGAAACAGTTGTTCACATCAAGGGCGGAGAATCCGAAAAAGTTGATCAGGAACTAGCGCAGCGTTTCCAATCTCCGTATGCCCACCGGATAGTTCTGGTAATCAGCGGTATTCCCGATCCTGATTCGGCCAAAGGCGCAGATGCATTGGGCTTCTTAACCAGTTCATTGCGTAGTGTGCCTGGAGTGTCGGGGGCGGTCTCGAGTCTGGATTGGCCCGACGCTCTGTTCACGGGAAACAACGGCGGGGCCTTGATTATCGTCGGGTTAGAACCGCACGATGAAACCGTTGAGGCGTTGATCCCCAAACTGAGGACAAAAGCGGACTGGATGCAGCGTCAGCTTCGGTCGCAATATCCCAATATCAAACTGGAAATTACTGGTGAAACGCCACTGAATTTCGATCTGCGCAAGGTCAGTGCGGATGATGTGAAACATGCCGAGGAACGGGCGATGCCGATAACCCTCTTCCTGCTCTTCCTGGCTTTCGGAAGTCTTGTGGCCGCACTATTGCCGCTCGGAGTTGGACTCCTTTCCATCTCGATGACGCTGGGCGCGGCTGCGCTAGTCGCACATTATCTGCAGCTGTCGATTCTGGTGCAAAATCTGGCGACCATGCTTGGGCTGGGATTGGGCATCGACTATGCATTGCTGATGGTCAGCCGGTTTCGCGAAGCATTAGCGGAGGGATATGATCCCGGCCACGCTGCGGATATTGCTGCCGGGCAGGCGGGAAAGACACTGCTGATCTCGGCCACAACCGTTGCAATCGGATTTTCAGCGCTGCTGACCGTGCCCATCAGCGAACTGCGCTCCATCGGGATAGCTGGCCTGTTGGTAACTGTTTTAAGTGTCATGCTGTGCACATTCATTCTGCCCTGGGTACTCGGTCTGTTGGGGCATCGCATCGATTCCGCGAGAGTGCGTCTTGCAGCCAGACGAGTGGAAACGCGGGAGAGCCTGTGCGCGGCGAGTGAGCGCTGGGTTCGCTGGGGCAGCATCATAACCCGCCGGCCCTGGACTGCTCTGCTTATCGCTGGGATTCCGCTGCTCATCCTGGCATTCCAGGCACGTAAAATTTCTCCTGGCGTTCCCGACCATGACGCGTTTCCAGCCGCAGCCGAGTCGGTGCAGGCACTCTACACCCTTCAAAGCATGGGGCGGTCGGGTATTGTGCAGTCGCTCCGAGTGGTTCTGGAGTTGCCGCCGCAGTATCCGCTGCTTTCGCCGGCCGGTTGGCTTGCCGTCAGTCGGGCGACGAAACACTTCCAGAGCGATCCCAGAGCTCAAGAGGTCTTATCTCTCCCGACCCTCACAGGAATGTCCGACTCGGCGGATGCTGTCAACGATGTACCCGAGCCAATCCGGAAGAGTTTTCTTCGCAGCGATGGCGAAGCTACCTTGATTGAGTTGCTACCCAATACCTCGCTTACGCCCAACGACCAAATACAGTGGGTACGAGACGTTCGTTCCTCCGATGTCGCGACGATTACCGGCGTGCCCGGCGCGGTGCTGCGCGTCGGCGGCGTTCCCGCACTCCAGGCAGATTATGACTCGGTAGTGAAAGAGCGGTTGCCGAAAGTGGTCCTCGGCGTCATATTGGGGAGCTTGCTGGCGCTGCTGATCGGGCTACGTTCATTATTTGCCGCTGTCAAAGCAATTCTGCTCAATCTGCTCTCCGTCGGCGCTGCATTCGGAGCGCTAGTTGTCGTTTTTCAGGAAGGCTACGGCAGCAAACTTTTTGGGCTGCACGGCCCGACCAGTTCCGTGTACCCGATCGTGCCGATTCTGTCGTTTGCCATCGTCTTCGGATTGAGCATGGACTATGAAGTCTTCCTGGTGGCGCGAGTCCTCGAGGAACGGCGGCGCGGTCTATCCGAAAGATCTGCGGTCATTGAGGGCCTGGCGCGGACGGCCGGGCTTATCACGAGCGCCGCGGCTATCATGATCGCCGTCTTTACGGCGTTTACCGTGGGAAGTTTTCTGGTCGTCCAAATGTTGGGCTTTACGCTCGCTGTCGCGGTGTTCATTGACGCTACAGTTGTCCGGATGGTGGTGGGGCCGGCACTCTTGCAACTAGCCGGCGATTGGAATTGGTGGCCCTTTGGTTTGCATGGGGCCCCGGCGAAGTCTGCAAAGGAGATCGTCCCGTGACTGGAAGAGTGACGAATGTTCCGGTCACAGCGTAGGGTCTGGCAGCATCCAATTAAGCGATGATTTATTTCACATTCTCTTTTTGAGCGCTGGTGTGGCCGATATCAAAGTCCTTGCGTCCCAGATTTGCCTTGGGAGAGCCCGCTTCAATTGCAAGGATCGAGGAACCGGGCTTGCCCTGTAGCTTTGCCTCCACTTGCGACGCGGACCAGGCGCCGCCGACCTGCCGCAGCCCGTAGTAGATGAAGTCCTTCTGCAGTCCAGTCCCTCGAAATGTCTTCACCACATGTACGGGAAACAAAATATTGCGGTCAATCCAGGAAGTTACAAAATTGTAGTTTGTGCGGTCTTCGGAGCCGGCGACGCTCTTAAGGACAAAGCAATCCCGTGCGCCGTATTTTTCCGGTGGCAGAAGCTGCTGATTTTTCCAGAAGAACTGGCTCTCTACCATGTCTTCATAGGAGAAATCCGTTCCCAGAAATGGGTCGTTCCAGTGTTCAAACGGCAAAACGCTCGCGGCCTTGTCGCCGGGAAGCATCACCTCGATGGTCAGGTGCCCGTTCACGGTCATATGCAGAACAACGCTTGTCTTCTCTGAGCCGGGTCCCGAGACCTCGCATAGCACGCGCAGACCATCGGGAAACCAGTGCGCCTTGCCGGCAAACTTATAGTTTGTGCGCTTGCCGTTTTCTTCCACTTTAGTGAGTCGACCGGTTACGCGGTAGTCTAATTTCTCAATACGCTGGCGCGAGCCAGTCAGCACAGTCTCCAGGTCAGGATTCGCTGCGAAGGCCCGCGATGGATTCGCCAGCGACAATAGCGCTAGTGAAAGGAGAGACACTTGAATCGCGTCGAATGTAGCAGCCCTCATGCCGCCTTCGGGGTTTCGTCGCAGCGCTGTTGATAATAATCCCGCCCGCGCTGGTAGCCGCGGGTGAACGCTTCTTCAAGATCCACGCCCGGATGCGCGCGCTGCGCGTCTTCCAGTGCCGCGTTCATCTCCCCGCTGACCTGGTCGAATTCCATGCAACGGGTTCGCGCGTGCAGTGCGGATTGAAATCCCAGACGATAATATTTCTCGTCGTCGGCAAAGTTTTTTCCGGCTTTAGAATAATGGCTTTCCTCGGCGCTGCGCAGGCCAATCCACCATTGTTCGCGGGCGGCATCCACCGACTCGGATCCCTCTCTCTTCATCACTTCACGGAGCGCCGCAGCCGACTCGTCATTCTCCACCAGCGCCACGACCACGCTGCGGCCCTGCCGCAAAGCGTCTTCGTAGACATAGATTTCGTCTTCCGGAAGCCCTTCCGTGGTCGACTTCTCCATCTTGTCGCCCACACGCGCGCCGACCGTGGCTCCGGCCGCGCCCACAATCGCCGCTCCCAACAAGCCGAGCGCCGTGATTGGTCCAACTCCCGGGATTAGCGCCACCAGCAGCGAACCTCCCGTAATGCCGACTCCGCCGCCAAGCAACGCACCAATCGCTTTCCCCATGCCCGGTTGCTCGGCGGTGTCCACGGGAACGGATTCCACTTCGCGATCGACCTCCTTCAAGCTTCCGGGTGTTAACAGAGTGATCTTGTCGGCTGGAATGCCCGCCTGCGTTGCGTCTTGCACCACGCGCTCTGCCGCCTCGCGCGTTTTGAATACTCCACTTACTGTTTCCATAAGAACCTCGTAGACCGCGAAGTTTACTGTGCCGGACAAACCCCCGCAACACGAAAACTTAGATTTTGATGCTAAATCGCCCGCGGCGGCTACTAGAAAATATCAAAGCCTATTTCATATCGCCGTAACCTTTTCTTCCCGACCCGCGTTACCCTTATGTAAGGCAAGACCGCGGAGAAATCGTTGAAGGCTCTGAAGAAAGAAGCGGACGAGCGGCTTCTCATTGAAGCTGCGCAGCAGGACCCCGCCCGCTTTGCCGACCTTTATGAAATCAATTTCGAGCGCGTCTACGCCTACATTGTGAAGCGGGTCGGCAACCGGACGGAGACCGAAGACCTCACTTCGGAAGTGTTTCACCAGGCGCTGGCGAACCTGAAACGATTCGAATGGCGCGGCATTCCGTTTGCCGCGTGGCTGTTCCGGATTGCGGCAAACCTGATTTCCGACCGCTGGCAGCGCTCGGGAAGGGAAGTCCCCGACGATTCGGGCCAGATCGATGCGCTGCAAGTGAGTCCGGCGGAGATTGAAGAGGTAGAGCGCCGGGCCACTATCTTTCGCCTGGTCGAAAATCTGCCGGCCGAGCAGAAGCGCGTGGTTGTGTTGCGCTTTGTCGAGCAGAAAAGCATCAAGGATGTGGCGCGGGAGATTCGCAAGACTGAAGGCGCGGTGAAGCAGTTGCAGTTTCGAGCGCTCAGTACCTTGCGGGCGCGCATGGAGGGTGCCGATGCCTAAGCGCTCTCTGAATTCGGGAAATGGCGATACCAAGAAGATCGAACAGCTCAACCAGGCTGTCGAGAAAATGCTGGCCCGGAACGACGGGCGGGTGACGAAGGCTGGGGCGGAGATCGAGCCACTGGTGCGCATCGCGGCGGACTTGCGCAATCTGCCGAGTGCGACTTTCAAGGCACGATTGAAATCCGAATTAGGAGGAAAGAAACCCATGTCCACCGTTGCCGAACCAGTCACAACTGCTCACGTAAAAGCTGCTCCCAGGATCGCATTCAAAGACGCCGGCAAGGCCATCGAGTTCTACAAGAACGCGCTCGGAGCGCGAGAAATTTTCCGCTTTGAAGTCGGAGGACACATCCCCCATGCCGAGATCGCGATCGGTGACTCGATTATCCTGGTGACGGAAGAATGGCCCGAAGGCGGACGGTTCAGCGCCGAAACACTGGGGCACTCTCCGATCATAATGAGCCTGGAAGTTGATGACGTGGACTCTTTCGCCGCGCACGCGGAGGCTGCGGGTATGAAGATGGTCCTTCCGCCGAAAGACCAGTTTTACGGCCGCCGGGACGCTACGCTAGTCGATCCGTTCGGCTACACCTGGAGTGTAAGCACCGTAACAGAGGAAATGTCGGTGGAAGAAATGCACCGGCGGATGCAAGGAATGACGTCCGGACCGGAGGGCGGGCAGGTTTCCGCCGAGGAAGAAAAGCGGCCCGTGGTGAGCCCCGTCCCGCGCGGCTTGCGGATGGTCACGCCTTATCTGGTCGCCGCGGACGGCCTCGCGCTTTTGGAATTCGCAAAGAAGGGTCTGGGAGCGGAAGAAATGATGCGGGCAGTTATGCCCACCGGCGTGCATGCCGAAGTTCGCATCGGAGATACAACCCTGATGATGGGCGGCGGACTTCCCGGCAAGAAATTCCCCGGCACACTTCAACCCAATGCGCTCCACATTTACGTGGAAGATGCTGACGCGGTCACTCGGAAAGCCGTTGCCGCGGGCGCGACTCTCATCGACGAAGTGCGCGATCAGGAGTACGGCGAGCGTTCCAGCACGGTGAAAGATCAAGCGGGCAATTACTGGTATATCGCCACCGCCAAGGGTGAGAGCTATGTACCCAAGGGCCTGCACAGCGTGAATCCGTATCTGCATCCGCGGCGCGCGGAACCCTTGATCGGCTTCCTGAAGCGAGCCTTCGGAGCGCAGGAGGTTGCGAAGTACGCTTCACCCGATGGCGTGGTGCAGCACGCGGTAGTGAAGGTCGGCGACGCCGTTCTCGAGATGGGCGAGGCCCACGGCAAGTACGAGCCGATGGAGGCGATGTTCTACCTCTACGTCCCCAACATGGAGGCAGTCTATCGTCAGGCGCTGGCGGCGGGAGCTACTTCGTTCCAGGAGCCGACCGACCAGCCCTACGGCGACCGCAATGCCGGAGTGCAGGACGCTTTCGGGAACAAGTGGTACATCGCTACGCACGTCAAAGATGTGGCGATGTAGATCGAGTCACTGAACGAAGATGGGCGCCGTGGGACGAACGCGGCGCCCTCCGCTCACCATAGCATCCCCGGCCGCTCTCGGTTGACCCTCCCGAATCCCTTCAATAGACTGAGAGATTCACAACACCTGCGGGTCCCACATTATGGCTGACAGCATTCATGTAAAGCTCCCTGACGGGAGCGTGAAGGAAGTTCCCAAGGGCACTACTGCGCTCGATATTGCCAAGTCAATCAGCCCGCGTTTGGCGGACGCGGCGCTGGCGGCGAAGATATCTTCCAATGGCGAACCGGCGGGCGAGGGCGCCCGTCCCACGCTGATTGACCTGACTCGCCCGCTGGAAAAAGACACCGACCTGACCCTGTTGACCGAGAAGTCTCCCGAGGCGCTAGAGGTCTACCGGCACTCGTCCGCGCACTTGCTGGCGGCGGCCGTGCTCGAACTTTTCCCTGAGACCAAACTCGGTCACGGGCCCGCCGACTGAGAGCGGATTCTTCTACGACTTCTATCGTCCCACTCCGTTTACGCCCGAGGATCTGGAAAAGATCGAAAAGAAGATGCAGGAACTGGTGCAGCAGAACATTCCTTATGCGCGCGAATTTCTGCCTCGCGACCAGGGCCTGGCGGAGTTCAAAAAAGAAGGCGACTTCATGAAGTGCCATTTCATCGAGCAATTCACCAAGCCCGATGAAAAGATTTCGATCTACCGCACCGGCAAGTTCACCGACTTCTGCCGCGGCCCGCACATTCCGTCCACCGGGAAAGATCAAGGCGTTCAAGCTGTTCAATGTCGCCGGAGCCTACTGGCTGGGCGATGAGAAGAATCAGCAACTGCAGCGCATTTACGGGACTTCGTTTTTTTCAAAGAAAGATCTCGACGATTATCTGAAGCACCTCGAGGAGACCAAGAAGCGCGACCACCGCGTGCTGGGCAAGCAGCTCGATCTGTTTTCGATTCAGGAACTCGCCGGGCCGGGCCTGATTTTCTGGCATCCCAAGGGCGGCATCATCCGCAAGGAGATGGAAGACTGGATGCGCGACCAGTACCTGAAGCGCGGCTATTCGCTGGTCTACACGCCGCATGTGGCGCGCCGGCAATTGTTCTTCACCTCCGGGCACGAAGGCTATTACTCGCAGAACATGTTCGACGCCATGGAACTCGACGACGCCGAATATCGCCTGAAGCCGATGAATTGCCCCGGGCACATTCTGATCTACAAAGATTCGCTGAAGTCGTATCGCGATCTGCCGGTGCGGCTGGGCGAATTGGGCACGGTGTATCGCTACGAGCGTTCGGGCGTGATGCACGGCCTGTTGCGCGTGCGCGGGTTCACGCAGGATGACGCGCACATTTTCTGCACGCCGGAACAGATCGAAGACGAGATTGCGAGCTGCCTCGAGTTCGCGCTGGACGTGCTGAAAGATTTCGGCTTCGACAAGTTCCAGACCGAGCTTTCGACCTGGAATCCCGATGACCGCAAGAATTTCGTGGGCAGCGAAGAACAATGGATTCATGCCACCGAGTCGCTCGAAAAGGTGCTGAAAGAGCGGAATATCGAGTACAAGACGATTCCCGGCGAGGCGGCGTTCTACGGGCCGAAGATCGACATCAAGCTGGTGGATGCGATCGGGCGGCTGTGGCAGCTCTCGACCGTGCAGTTCGACTTCAACCTGCCGCAGCGCTTCGGCCTGGAATATGTCGCCGAAGACGGCTCGCGCAAGCAGCCGGTCATGGTGCATCGCGCGCTCTACGGATCGGTCGAGCGCTTCTTCGGCGTGCTGATCGAGCACTACGCGGGCGCGTTCCCGGTGTGGCTGTCGCCGGTGCAGGCGGTGATGATCCCGATCAGCGAGCGCCACGCGGAGTATGCGAACAAAGTTGCTGCGCAACTCAAGGCAGATTGGCGTGCGCGTCGAAGTGGACGCGCGCAACGAGAAGATGAACGCCAAGATCCGCGAGCACGCCATGCAGAAAGTCCCGTTCCTGCTGGTGGTCGGAGATAAAGAGGCCGAGGCGGGAAAGGTGAACGTCCGCACCCGCGGGAAAGAAAAGACGGAAGACATGCCGGCGGCGGAGTTCGTGGAGAAGATCAGGAAGCTGATCGCGGAGAAGAGCGCGACGCTGGATTAAGCGCTACCAGCGGTCATGTGGGGACAGCCGCTCTCGGCTGTCCGGGCGAGCGCTAGCTCGCCTTCTTTTCTTCTGGTCGGGCAGAACCCTGACAGCCGAGGCGGCTGTTGCTACGTGGGTTACCATGTTGCCGTGCAATCGCAGACGCAGCGCGTGCTATCCCATATTCGGCGGGACGAATTGCTTTCGGCCGGGGATCGTGTGGGCGTTGCGGTTTCGGGCGGGATCGATTCGGTTGCGCTGTTGCGTTTGCTGCTGGAGTTGCGAGGCGAGTTGGGGATTGTCCTTTCTGTCGTCCATTTCAATCACAAGTTGCGCGGGGCGGAATCGGATGCGGATCAGGAATTCGTCGCGCAGCTGGCGCGTGAGTATGATTTGGAATTTCACGTCGATAGCGAAGATGTGGCGCAGCACGCGGCAGAGGAACGCATCAGCCTGGAGACGGCAGCGCGTGAGGCGAGGTATGGATTCTTTCGTCGCTTGCTCGGCGAGGTCCGCACTTCTGACCCTCAGGGGCTAAAGCCCTACTCAGGGGCGGGGCCTGACGGCACGGCTAAAGCCGTGCCCTTCCACGAGACGCCTGACAGAGCAGCTGAAGCTATGCCCTTCACGAAACGACTGACAGCGCGGCTGAAGCGATGCCCTTCCACGAGACGCTTGATGGCACGGCTGGAAGCCGCGCCCTTTCAAATCCAAATTCCGAATTTGCAGTCGCTTGTCTAGACAAAGTCGTCACCGGCCACACGCTCGATGACCAGGCTGAAACCGTGCTCATGCGCATTATTCGCGGCGCAGGTCTGCGTGGGCTGGGCGGTATTCATCCACGAATTTTCGTCGAAGATGACGATGGAAATGTTTCTGGCGAGATCATCCGGCCACTGCTCGGCATCCGCCGCCGCGAACTACAGGAGTATCTCGAACACATCCGCCAGCCCTGGCATGAAGACTCAACGAACGCCGACTCCCGCTTCACGCGCAATCGTGTTCGCAAGCTGGTCGTGCCGTTGCTGGAGCAGGAATTCAATCCCGCAGTGGCGGAAAACCTTGCGGAGTTGGCGGAGATCGCCCGCGGCGAAGAAGACTATTGGGAAAACGAAATTTCGGGTTGGATGGGCACCACGGTCCACTGGTCGCAGCCGGAATGGGCCCGCACCCCGACACAAACTCCGCCCTTAGTTCAGATCGCAATGCTCGGAATTGCGCGCGAGGACTCAGGTTCCGTCAAAGACCCCCCTTCTCGCGCAAAAGGCGCGCGAGAAATGGGGCACCCGGTAATCGGCAGTCTCCGATCAAGAATCGACGACGCCCCATGGCTCGTGCTGAACGCTTCCGTCAGCCGCATGTGGTTTCTCGGCGAGCCCGTCGCCGTACAGCGCAGGCTGGTCAAGGCCATCGGCGAAAACGCACGCATTCCACTTGAATTTAAGCACGTCGAAGAGATCCTGCGATTCGCGGCGGAAGATGACAGTTCCAGCAAGGAGTTGTCGCTCCCCCGTGGATGGAAGCTGATCCGCGAACCGGAAGAACTAGTATTTCGTAACTCCCGATTTGCGCGAGCCGGCGCCGCCGCATGATTACGAGTACGAATTGACCGATTCCCGGCGAAACTGCTGTTTACGAGGCAGGCTCATCCATCTCAGCGCAGCGTGTTCCAGCCGATGCGGAGCCGCGCTATAATCCAGACCACCTCCTCGATGCCGAATCCCTGCCCGGACCGCTAAGGGTGCGGAACTGGCGTCCGGGAGACCGATTTTGGCCAGCTCATACGAAGTCCCCCAAGAAGATTAAGGAACTGCTGCAGGAACTTCATGTAGCGCAGGCGGAGCGAAAAGTTTGGCCTTTGGTCGTCAGCGGAGATGAGATCGTGTGGCTGCGAGGGTTTCCGACTCCGGCGAAGCTTCGGGCAAAGCCCGGGCGAACGGCAATTCTGATCGCGGAGATTCCCTTGGCCGACCGACGAGGCGTTGGAAGCTTGATTAGTTCTGTGCCGGGGAGGCACGCCATTTTCATGAATCTCGAGAGTCGAGCCCCTTCGACCGGTCATCAGCAGCGAGCAGATCCAGAAACGCGTCAAGGAACTGGGCCGGCAAATTTCCGACGATTACAAGGGGCAGACCATCCAGATGCTGGCGGTGCTGGAAAATGCCTTCATGTTTCTGGCCGACCTGGTGCGGGCGGTAGACGTGCCGGTGGTTTGCCAGTTCATCAAGCCCAAGTACACGCGGCCGCAAAGCGGAGCCACCCACGATGTCATGGAGATTTTCTTCAGCCACGAGCCTGACATCCGCGGCCAGCACATTTTGCTGGTTGAGGGGTTGGTACATTCCGGCGTGACCAGCGAGTTTCTGATGAGCGATCTGCGGTCTCGCGGGGCGGCCTCGGTGAAGCTGGTGACGCTGGCCGACCGTCAGTCGGCGCGGCGAGTGCCTTTGCAGCCCGATTATTTTGGATTTCTCGTCGACGAGACTTTTCTGGTGGGCTACGGCCTGGGGGCGGTCGAGCAAACCAATCGGAATCTGCCCTACTTGGCGGCGGCAAACTCAAGACCATAAGCTACTTAAGTAACAAGTGCATAAACGCGCCTTTTTCCCGAGGAAAATGTAGAATAAGGAACCAAAGTATTTTGACAATCGAAAATCGCGCAAGGGCATCTAATCGCTGTAGGAGCCTCGGGGTTGTTATTAGGTAGGTCCCCGTATTGTACTGAGGAGTTTTCTAGGTGAACTCAACCGTAAAAACCGTATTGTTCTGGTTGCTGATCGGGGTATCGGCCCTCCTGCTGTGGGAAGTGGTCAAGGGAGCCCGCGACGGCCAGAAAGACAAAGAAGTTAACGCCACCCAGTTCATGAGCGACGTGGATCAGAACAATGTTCGCGAACTCACGGTGAATGGCATGGAAGTGCGCGGCAAGTATCGCGACGGCTCTGCGTTCCATACCACACTGACCATGAACTACTTCACTCCGGAAGTGCTGAAGGACCTTCATACCAAGGGCGTCAACGTTAACTTCCGCGATGTGAACAGCGGGAGCTTGCCGCTGCAGTTGCTGGGCACCTGGGCTCCGTTGATCCTGCTGGGCGCGCTGTGGTTCTTCATGATCCGCCAGATGCAGACCGGCGGCAATAAGGCGCTGTCGTTCGGCAAGAGCCGGGCGCGGCTGCTCTCTATGCAGCAGAAGAAAGTCACGTTCAAAGACGTGGCTGGCGTGGAAGAAGCCAAGGAAGAGCTGCGCGAGATTATCGAGTTCCTGCGCGAGGCGCAGAAGTTTCAGAAGTTGGGCGGACGCATTCCGAAGGGCGTGCTGCTGGTCGGGCCTCCGGGAACCGGCAAGACGCTGCTGGCTCGCGCGGTTGCGGGCGAGGCGAATGTTCCGTTCTTCTCGATTTCGGGTTCGGATTTCGTGGAAATGTTCGTCGGCGTGGGCGCCAGCCGCGTGCGCGATCTGTTCGAGCAAGGCAAGAAGAACGCTCCCTGCATCATCTTCATCGACGAAATCGATGCGGTCGGACGCCATCGCGGCGCGGGACTGGGCGGTGGACACGACGAGCGCGAACAGACTTTGAACCAGTTGCTGGTCGAAATGGACGGCTTCGAATCGAACGAAGGCGTCATTCTGATGGCGGCGACGAACCGTCCCGACGTGCTGGATCCGGCGCTGCTGCGGCCGGGGCGCTTTGACCGGCGCGTAGTAGTGAGCCGTCCTGACGTGCGTGGCCGCGAAGAAATTCTGCGCGTGCATACCCGCAAGATTCCTCTTGCGGAAGATGTCGATCTCTCCGTGCTGGCTCGTGGGACACCGGGATTCTCCGGCGCCGACCTTGCCAACATGGTGAACGAAGCCGCGCTGGCAGCGGCGCGGCAGAATCGCAAAGCTGTTCTGCACTACGACTTCGAGCTGGCAAAAGATAAAGTGCTGATGGGCGTGGAGCGCAAGTCTCTGCTGCTCACCGACGACGAGAAGAAAAACACTGCCTATCACGAGGCTGGGCACGCGCTGGTAGCGGCGAAGATGCCGAATTCCGATCCTCTGCACAAGGTCACGATCATCCCTCGCGGCATGGCCCTGGGCGTCACTATGCAGTTGCCGACCGACGACCGGCACAACTATTACAAGAACTATCTCGAGACCGAGATCGCGATCCTGATGGGCGGACGCATCGCGGAAGAGCTGTTCCTGAACGTGATGAGCACCGGCGCGGGCAACGACATTGAGCGCGCCACCGAGATGGCTCGCAAGATGGTTTGCGAGTGGGGCATGAGCGATCTCGGTCCCATGACCTTCGGGAAGAAGGAAGAGCAGATTTTCCTGGGCCGCGAGATTGCGCAGCATCGCGACTACAGCGAAGACACAGCAATCAAGATCGACCAGGAAGTCCGCAAACTCGTGAACGCCGGTTACACCACGGCTAAGCAGGTTATTTCTGACAATCGCGATGTGCTCGAGCGGATAGCACGCGCGCTGATTGAGCGCGAAGTGCTCGACGCCAACGAGATCAAGATGCTCGTCGAAGGCCAGGAACTGCCGCCAGTACAGCCGCCACCGACCTCCAAGGACGATGGCGTGCAGCACGTCATCAAGCCGGAACTCCAACCCGGACGCGCCAAAGGCGGAGAGCGGCCGGCTACGGCGTAAGAACGGTAACAGGTTTTTCTGTCGGGGCGGCCACAACGGCCGCCCTACTTTTTGCAGCGGCGTCCGGATATCAGGTATCACGTCGCGACCGCTCAATGAGTCTATTCAGGATGTTTCGACCGCGATCGGTCATCGATCTTCTACTCAGGCCCTGCCGGCAAACTCCCGGTTTTCTGTGGACACTTTCACTTTTTCCCCCTCTTTGATGAAAAGGGGAACCCGGATTTCCAGGCCCGTCTCGAGCCGGGCAGTCTTGGTCCCGCCGCCCGACGAGTCTCCCCGAACCGCAGGTTCGGTGTAGGCAACGTCCAGCTCAACGAATATAGGAAGCTCTAAACCAATGGGATTGCCGTTGTATTTGCGCAGCTCAATCAATGCGCCTTCGATGAGGAAATCCAATGCGTCCCCGACCATCTGACCGTTCAGCGTGAGGGTCTCGTAGCTTTCCTGGTCGAGAAAATGGGAACCATCGCCATCGCTATACAGATAGGAAGCCTGTACCGACTGCAAGTCCGGTTCCTTGAATTTGTCGCTGGCCTTGAATGACTTCTCAAAGACCGCGTTGGTGAGCAGGTTGCGCATCTTCAGGCGCACCAGGGTCTGGCCGCCGCGAGCGGTAGGCGTGTTTACGTCGGCCTCCAGGCAGCAGAAAGGAGTGTTTTCAAACTCAAACAGCGTCTTCCGTTTGACAGTAATAGCGTCGATGAGCGCAGCCATGAAGTCCTCTGAAACAGGTCGGGAGCGAAAAGCACATGCAACTCTGATCCCGATATCTTTCCAGTATAGAGTGAAAAACTTCTCGGATGCTGACGCTTTAATGGTTGTGCAGCGGCGGTGAGTGGTATGGGGTTACGACAGTTGAGCCGTCTCCAACTCTGTTGCGAGCCCTCCCGAAGCGGTGATATGGTCTCCCGCATGGATGTTGGCCCGGATTCCGACCTGATTGCGTCAATCGCTCCCGACGTCATGACGTGCCTTCGCCGCTCGCATTTTTTCGAGCGACTCGATGACTTGCTGTGCCCGAAGGGAGATTCCGGTCAGCGTCAGGTCTGCGAGGGTAACTACAAAATCTCTAAGCGCATATTGGAGGCGGCAGGTTTCGATTCAGACGACTTAAGGGACATGTTCGCTGTCCTCAGAGCGCAAGGAGCTTGCTGCGACTGCGAAGTCCTCTACAACGTGGCCGAATCGAGTCGGTTGAAATCTGAATATTGGATGCGACAGGCGAGCGGCACGGAAGCCAAGCCAAAGCACGGCGAGGCTCAATGAGCGATATGGCGATGTTGCAGCAGTTGCGCAACCCGGAAGCGGAAACATCTACTTCGGGCATACTGGCCGGCACCGGATATATGACGTCGCAGGTTTCGAACGCTACCTTAGCCGTATAGTTTGCGGGAAACACTGCGCAGGCTGCGGTCGGCCTGAGTTTGTACAAAATGAAGGCCAAGTCACTATCGTGCCCTTTCGTCTTCCCGGAGAAGCAGAACGTATCATCGCTCCTGTATAACATTCGCTTTGATTCAATCACCTTTCCCGCCTTGTCGCGTAGCTCAACATCCAACGTGTCGTCGAGTCCGTATGCAGTGGGATTGAGTGAGATGTCATCCCGAGGTGATGTCGACATGGCCGCAGAGACATGGGGTCTTGTGCAGCGCGAAACTTATGGTAGTGCACATCACCATGTGGGTGTTGATCCTTGAGACAAAGAGACCACGCTCAAAAGTAGCAATGCGGTTGGGAATAGCCGCTTCACGGAAACCATCTTTGACGCCGCGCCAGAGCAGTTTCCAAGCTGGCTGTCGCAATCAGGCGGTTACGACTACACTCGGCCAACTCGATTGAGGCCCATAGCTGCTCGTGAAAACCGCCCTATTACTGCCTCGATTCGGCACTTTCAGCGGGACGAAAAAACGCTGTTTTGTGGTATAATTAAACCAGTCATAAGACAACCCTAACTATCAGGAATTTCAATAACTTGAAGTCTTTTTGAAGAGGGTTTTCGGGCGCTTGAGTCGGGGCGAAAAGTCCAGCCTAATTTCAGGGATTCGCAGGAAAAAGTTAGAACAAAAATCGGGACATTTTCGCGGAGCGGAATGGCCACCAAAGAAATTCATACTCCCATCGCAGACACCAAAACAAAAAACGGAATCGTAACGCCGATCACCACCACGAGTGTCGGAGGCAACGGCGACAGAAACGATTACAACGCCGACTCGATCAAAGTTCTGGGCGGCATGGAGGCGGTGCGCAAGCGTCCCGCGATGTACATCGGATCGACGGGCGACCTGGGCTTGCATCATCTCGTGTACGAAGTGGTCGACAATTCCGTCGACGAGGCGCTCGCCGGATTTGCCACCAGGATCGAAGTCACCATCCATCTCGATAACTCGATCACGGTCATCGACGACGGACGCGGCATTCCTGTCGACGACATGGTGATCGACGGCGAAAAAGTTTCCGCCGCGCAAGTGGTGATGACCACGCTGCACGCCGGCGGCAAATTTGATTCCTCCACCTACAAAGTTTCTGGCGGTCTGCACGGCGTGGGCGTGTCGTGCGTGAATGCGCTCAGCGAAGATCTGGAATTGGAAATCTGGCGCGACGGCGCGACCTGGCAGCAGAATTATTCCAAGGGCGATCCCACCAACAAGCTCAATAAAACTGGCGCGACCAAGAAGCGCGGGACGAAAGTTCATTTTCTTCCCGACCGCTCTATTTTCACCGCGACGGAATACAACTACGACACGCTGGCGCAGCGCCTGCGCGAACTCGCCTTCCTCAACAAGGGATTGCTGATCACGCTGACCGACGAGCGCGCCACCGATTCGAAGACCGGCGAGCCCAAACAAACCGAGTTCAAATACAACGGCGGCATTGCCGAGTTCATCAAGCACCTTAACCGCGGCAAGCAAGTACTGCACGACAAGCCCATCTACATGGAAGACGACCGCAACGGCGTCCACATGGAAATCGGGCTGCAGTACAACGACGCGTATTCGGAAAGTGTCTTCAGTTTCGCGAACAACATCAACACGTCGATGGTGGCACGCATCTTTCCGGATTCCGCACGGCGCTCACTCGCACCATCAACTACGCGGGCCAGCAGATGGGCCTGTTCAAAGACGTCAAAGAGAATCTGACTGGCGACGATGTGCGCGAAGGACTGGTCGCGGTCATCAGCGTGAAGTTGCCGCAGCCCCAGTTCGAAGGCCAGACTAAGGGCAAGCTGAATTCCGACATTGCGGGAACGGTGACGCAGTTCGTCAACGAACGATTGGGCGCGTTCTTCGAGCAGAATGCAACCGTTGGCAAAAAGATTATCAACAAGGCTGTGGACGCCGCTCGCGCCCGCGAGGCCGCACGCAAGGCTCGCGATCTCACTCGCCGCAAAGGCGCTCTCGATTCCGGCGGGCTGCCTGGCAAGCTGGCGGATTGTTCGGAACGCGATCCCAACCGCTGCGAATTGTTCCTGGTCGAGGGCGAGTCCGCCGGGGGCACGGCGAAACAGGGCCGAGACCGCCGCTTCCAGGCGATTCTGCCGCTGAAGGGCAAAATCCTCAACGTGGAAAAAGCGCGCTACGACAAGATGCTGGCGCACGAAGAAATTCGCGCCATGATCACCGCGCTCGGCACCGGCATTTCGAAGGAAGATTTCGATCCGACGAAAGTTCGCTACGGAAAAATTATTCTGATGACCGACGCCGACGTCGACGGCAGCCACATCCGCACGCTGCTGCTGACGTTCTTTTTCCGCCACATGCAGGAATTGATCAAGCGCGGAAATGTGTATATCGCGCAGCCGCCGCTGTTCTCGCTGAAGAAGGGCAAGTCACAGCAGTACATCAAGGACGAGAGGGATTTTGTCAAAGTGATGGTGAAGCGCGCGGCCGACGGGCTGACGATCCGCTACGGCGAAGGCGCCGCTAAAATCGAGGGCAAAGATCTGTCGCGCTTCATGACCGTGCTCGACGAGTATCTGGGCTTTTTCGAGAAGCTCGACAAGCGCGTGCGTAACGAGCGGGTGACGGAATTGATCCCGAAGCTCGACTTGGCTAAGCGCGCCGACTTTGAGGGCGACAAGAAGACGCCGCCTAAAAAGATTGAGCGCCTGGAAAAAGAATTAAAGAAGCTGCAAAAAGACGAGGGCTTCAAGAGTGTGGAAGCGCGCTTCGACGAAGAGCACAATTTGTGGGAAGTAAGCTTCGTCAACAAGCACGGCGCGGAACATGTCATCAACTGGGTGCTGTCGTCCAGCGCGGAATGCCGGCAGATGATCGCGAAGTACAAGCAGATCGAGCCCTACATGGAGCCGCCATTTATCGTCGAGAGCGTGGCTAAGGTGGCGCCTGCAGGCGGTAATGGCGACGGTGCGGAAGGCGAAGCTGCGACTGCCGACGCAGACAGGAAAGAAAGCGGCGAAGCCTGCCAAGCGTAAAACTGAAACCGAAGTCGTGGAGAAGACTAACGTGCGCGAACTTCGCGACTATGTCATCAACGAGGGCCGCAAGGACTTCACCATCCAGCGCTACAAAGGTCTCGGCGAAATGACGGCTCCGCAGTTGTGGGAGACGACCATGGATCCCGAGCGCCGCACGCTGCTTTCGGTGAAGCTTGAAGATATTGCCGAGTGTGAAACCATCTTCACCACGCTGATGGGGGAGGACGTGGAAGCGCGCCGGAAGTTCATCGAAGAAAACGCGTTGGACGTGAAGAACCTGGACATCTAAAGCTGGCCACGGATCTCACGGATTCGCACGGATAACATAGAGAAAAGATTTCGGGCGACCCTCGCGGGTCGCCCGTTTTGTTTGCGGACGCATTCGTGCGCTAACGACTTACAATGCGGGGCTATGGCTCTATTACGTTCGCTTTGTTGCTGGTTGGCGATGGCCGCCACTCTAACTGCTAGGTTGTTTGCTGTTGATCCTTCCCCCGCTTCTACCCCGCCGATGGGCTGGAACAGTTGGGACTCCTACGGCACCGCGGTGCGCGAACAGCAGGTCAAGGCCAATGCGGACTGGATGGCACAACATCTCTCAAAGTATGGATGGCAATACATCGTGGTCGACATCCAGTGGTATGAGCCCAACGCGCAGGGGCACGACTACGCGCCCGGATGCGCCGCTCACCATGGACGAATATGGGCGCCTGCTCCCTGCCGTCAATCGTTTTCCTTCTTCCGCAAATGGCGCGGGTTTCAAGCCGCTGGCCGATTACGTTCACAGCAAGGGATTGAAGTTTGGCATTCACATCATGCGTGGGATTCCGCGGCAGGCGGTCGAGCGCAATCTTCCGATCAAAGGAACGCCGTACCACGCGGCCGACATCGCCGACAAAGACAACGCGTGCCGCTGGAACAGCGATATGTGGGGCGTCGACACGACTAAGGCGGGCGCGCAGGCCTACTACGATTCGATCGCGGAACTGTACGCGTCGTGGGGCGTGGACTTCATCAAAGCCGATGACATGGGTAGCCATCTGTATCAGCCAGCCGAGATGAAGGCTCTGAGCCTGGCGATTCGTAAAACCGGGCGTCCGATCGTGCTGTCTATTTCCCCCGGTCCCGCTCCAGTTTCGGAAGCGGAGTTCTTTGAGAAGTATGCGCAGATGTGGCGCATCTCCGACGATTTTTGGGATGACTGGAAGTTGCTGCGCCGCCAGTTCGACTACACGCGAGATTGGGCGCCGTTTGTTGGCAAGAACGGAACCTGGCCGGACGCCGACATGCTTCCGCTAGGCAAGGTTCGAGTGACCGCCAAAGAAGGCGGCGGCACTCCAACAAAATTCACTCCGGACGAACAGCAGACGCTGATGACGTTGTGGTGCATTTTTCGTTCTCCGCTCATTTTCGGCGGCGACCTGCCCAGTAACGACGCCGCGACAACCGCCTTGCTCACGAATGAAGAAGTCCTGGGGGTCGACCAAAGCAGCCACGGTGGCCACCAAGCGCTGGATCGCGGCAACATCCGAGCATGGGTCGCTGATGGAGCAAAAGCTGGGGAGCGATACGTAGCGGTCTTTAACTTGGGCGAGGCCAATGAAGATGTGAATCTGCGATGGCCGGAGTTGGGGATTGACGCGCAAACCGTCGACGTGCGAGAGCTTTGGCAACACCGGGCTCTGGGCGCAAACGACGGAGTACGTGTGCGTCTCAAGCCGCACGCGTCTCTCTTATACGGTCTGCAATTATCGAAGTGATCGAACGCCGAGGAAAGTGCAGGCTCGTCTCTGTGTTCTCTGCGAGCCCTTTGTGATCTTTGCGGTTATGCTTTTTGCTTTTGCTCAAGACTGATGTCCTTATGTCTCGGGAGGCGAGTGAAGTCTGGTTCTGGCTTCTCCCCTCGAAACACGCGCGAGATGCCGCGCACGATGCGGCGCATGGGCAGTTCGCCTTTGCCGTCTCCAAAAAAGATTTCCCCCACTCGCGTCCCGCGGTAGTACCAACGTTTTAGCAAAGCGAGGTGCTCCATCGTTTCCAGAGACCGAGTTAGGCTCGCAGGCGAGAACGAATCCAGTGCCGCCTGCACCCGCGATTCCATCGATTGCGACTTCGCGTGTTCCGCCGCCTGAATACCAAACGGAATTGGCCCGCAAATCGTTCCGGCGTCGATGCGAAAGAATGCGACCGAGCCCGCAATGTGAGACGGCTGAATCATCAGCGCCGACAGGCGGTCGAGCCGTTGCACAATCTCCGGCAACTGGCTCAGTATGGGTTTCAGTTTTTCGACGCGCGCGTGAATCGCGGCCGCGTCTTCAAAGGCAAGCTTTCCCGATGCCGCTTCGCGTTCGGCGGCGAGTTCGCGAGTTAGAGAATCGCCGCCAGAATCGAAATAGGCCTGCACTCGATTTACCTCGGCGGCATATTCCTCATCGCTGCAGCCCTTGAAGCAGGGTGCGAGGCACATTTTCATCTCGGAATAGATGCACCCCGGAAATTTTGGGTCGGGATGAAGGTCGTCGACGCACCGCCGCATCTTGAAGAAGTCGAGCGAATCATTCATGAACTTCTCAGCCGCTACCCGCGACACAAACGGGCCGTAGTAGAGAGAACGACCGCCTAGCCGGCCAATCCGCGTAGTAATCGACGCCCGCGGATATTCGTTTTCGAGATGAAGCTTCACCAAGGGCGCAAAGCGGAAGCGCAGCCGGTTCGGGTAAGTCTTGGGAAATGTCGCTCGCAGCACGCAGTACAGCAGGAATCCAGATTCGAAGTCGGAGCCTGTGGGCGTGTACTCGATGACCCGCACGCGATCGCGCAGGTTCAGTTTTTTCGTGCGCTCTGCCACCGGCCCCAGCAGACGCTGCAGCCGCCGTCGCAGATTTGCAGTCTTGCGTGACGTAAGGTTCAGCCTGGGCATCCACGCCTCGCAGCAGAAACACAGCTGGACGCCGCTGGGACCGCGGCAAATACTTCGGCATCGCGTTCAGGCGCGAACTCCAGACGCTCAGTCAGCACAGTTTAATTCTAGTTGCAATGGACGAAAGAAACACGGTGTTGACGTCTTGCATTTCTTGATCCGTGGAATCCGTGGCCAGGGTTACCGGAAGTTGGCGCTGCGGAATTTTTGCCGGAAGTCAGTCCCTTCCAGCGTGACGATGCGGCACATCTCGTGAAGCCGAGAACGCATGCGTTCCCCGATGCGGTCTCCCAGAGTTTCGCCGCGGCTCGCAGCCCGCGCGGGCGAAATGGAGCCCGCAGCTCCCGCCGCCGGCTGATCGTCAAAATTCGTGGTGATGATCGTGGTGCGGTTGTCGTTATAGCGCGTGTTCAGAATCAGGCTGACCGTGTCCCACACCCACTCGGTCGGCTTCACCGCGCCCAGTTCGTCGAGCACCAGCACGTCGGTCTCGAATACCGGCCGCAGCACGTCCAGTTCTGTGGTCTGCACCGTCGAGTTGTAGGAATTCTGAATTTCCTTCAGCAGTTCGCGATAGTCGTAAAACAGGCACGGAATGCCGCGATTCACAATCAATTCCTTGATGATTCCCACCGCCAGATGAGTCTTGCCGGTTCCGATCTTGCCAATAATCAGCAGCCCTTTGTCGCCCCGCGGATCGCATTTTTTCGCAAAGCCGGACGCGATGAAATGAGCTTCTTCCAGCGATGGATTCGCTCCAGGAAAATCCGTGTCGTAGTTCGAGAGTTCGCAGTGTTCATAGCGCTTCGGAATTCGAGCCGCGGCCAGCAGCGATTGTCCGCGCGCCCGCAACCGGCAGTCGCAGCGCGTAACTCTGCGATCGTTCGGGCTGTCGCTGGCACCGACACTTTTCCATCCCGTGCCCTCACACAGGGGGCACAGATCTGCCGGAGCCTTCGCGGCAGAAACAGCTTCGATCTTCGAGCCTTCCATCTTCGAACCAATCATCTTCAAAGCCAATTCTCCTGCTTCGACTTTGCACCCGGCGGCCCCTTTCGCGCAAGCCGCAAACCGTGCCAGCCTGTGTACATCCTGTGAAGGAAGGCTGTGTCCTGTGGAGAACGCTGGAAAACCCTTCCGCCACTCTCCAAAAGCCGCCCGGGTAGCCCCAATTCGGGCGACGGGAGTGCGAAACAGGCTTCCCGCGCCGATTTTCACAGTTGACTTTCTCCCCAGACGGAGGACAATACGAGCCGTCAGGTTTCCCAACTCAGCCAGAGCCAGTTTTACCTCCCGGTTTAGGCTGGGCATGAAATGAGACCTGCGAGGAGAATCTCATGAATAAGGCCGATCTGGTTGACAAGATCTCGGGCGCATGTGAAATCAGCAAAGCGCAGGCCACGACCGCCATCGATACTGCCGTGGACAGCATTACCTCCGCCCTCCGCAAAGGAGATCGGGTGGCATTGATAGGATTCGGCACCTTCTCGGTGTCGCAGAGAAAAGCGCGCAACGGACGCAATCCGCAAACCGGCGCCACCATTAAAATCGCAGCTCGCAAAGTCGCGAAGTTCAGTCCTGGGGCCGAATTGAAGAAAGCCGTTAACAAGAAATAGTTGAGGCAAGTTCGTGCAAACGGCAGGGGGTCGGCCCTGCCGTTTTTTGCTGTAAATCTGTCGAGTGAGCCGCACAGATGATCCGTTTCTTCCCCGCAAAAATACTGATGTTGGCCGCATTCCTGGCGGCATCGGCAGCGCCGCCGTTGCCGTTCGGCGCATGGCACCGCGCGTCCGATATGCCCGTTATCGCTCCACGCGGCGACGGCTGGGAACAAGCGGGAACCTTCAATCCGGCGGTGGTTGTGCGCGACGACAAGATCGTGATGCTCTACCGCGCGCAGGATAAGCAAGGCATTTCCCGCTTGGGATATGCCGAGAGCGCAGACGGCTTGCATTTCACCCGTCGAGACGAGCCGGTTCTAAGCCCCACGGAAGATTACGAAAAAGATGGGGGAGTGGAAGACCCGCGCCTGGTGCAATTTGGCGGCACTTATTATTTGACTTATACCGGTTACAACAAAAAGGACGCACAACTTTGTCTCGCGACTTCATCCGACCTGATTCATTGGGACCGCAAAGGCGTCATACTGCCCGCCAATAAAGGGAACTGGAATGTGAAATGGACGAAGTCGGGCGCAATCATTCCGCAGAAAATTGCTGGAAAATATTGGATGTACTACTTAGGTACCAGCTCCGACAACAAAGATGAAGGCGGCCTGGCTTCTTCCCCCGATCTGCTGCATTGGACCGACGCAACAGAAGTTCCGGTATTGCCCGTACGAGTTGGCCGCTTTGACTCGCGAGTCGCCGAGCCCGGACCATCACCCATCGTTACGCCCCACGGCGTCGTTCTGATCTACAACGGCGCGGACGACAATCTCGTCTATCGCACCGGCATTGCCGTCTTCGACCGCAACGATCCGCGGAAACTGCTCTGGCGCAGTGATGAGCCGATATTTTCGCCGGAGAAAGATTGGGAGAAAGTTGGCCAGGTTCCCAACGTGATATTCGTGGAGGGCATGGTCAAGCTGGGAAATAAGTATCTGTTCTATTATGGCGGCGCCGACAAATATGTAGGCGTCGCCGAAGCTACGGCGAGCCGCTAGCACCCGCCTTGACCCCAACCGAGCCGCACCCTACTATCGACGTGGGCCATGCGACTTCCTTCTTTTCGCGCGATCCATTCTCTTTGCCGAACGCTGGCCTGCGGATGCCTGCTGCTTGTTGCTCCCAATTCAAGCGCGCAGCAAGCCAAGCCGCGCGCCTCGCTACCGGCGCCCATCGCGACTTTTGCAGACATCGCCGAAAAGGCGGGACTCACCGCTCAGAATATTTTCGGCGGCCTCGACACCAAGAAATACATCATCGAAACCACCGGAACCGGCGTCGCGATCTTCGACTACGACAACGACGGCTGGCCTGACATTTTTCTGGTGAATGGCACGAAGCTCGAAGGATTTCCTGCCGGACAAGGTCCGACCAATCGGCTGTACCGCAACAATCATGATGGAACCTTCACCGACGTCACCGCCAAAGCGGGCCTGACCGCGACCGGCTGGGGACAGGGCGTTTGCGTCGGCGACTACGACAACGACGGGTGGGAAGATCTTTACGTCACTTACTACGGCAAGAATCGCCTCTATCACAACCAGCACGGCGTCTTCACCGAGGTGGCCGAGAAGGCCGGCGTCGCGGGATCGGGCAAAGCGTGGGGCACGGGCTGCGCGTTCGTCGACTACGACCGCGACGGCCATCTCGATCTGATGGTGGCGAATTATGTGGACTTCGATCTATCGACCGCGCCCGCTCCTGGTGAGCGTCCCACCTGCATCTGGAAAGGCGTTCCGGTGATGTGCGGCCCGCGCGGTCTGCCGGGAGCGAAAAATATTCTCTATCACAATCGCGGTGATGGCACGTTTGAAGACGTCACCACCAAGGCCCACATCGACCGCACCGACGGCCACTACGCCTTCAGCGTGTCCACGCTCGATTTCGACGAAGACGGATGGCCCGACATTTTCGTCGCCTGCGACAGCACGCCCAGCATTCTCTATCGCAACAATCACGACGGCACATTCACCGACGTCGCGGTCACGGCCGGAGCTGCTTTCAACGAAGATGGCCGCGAACAGGCCGGCATGGGTTCAACCATCGCGGACTACAATGGCGACGGCCACCTCGACATTTTCAAAACGAATTTTTCCGACGATACTTCTACGCTGTACAAAAATAACGGGGACGGCACGTTCACCGACGCAACTTCAGCCGCGGGACTCGGCCTCTACACGCAATATCTGGGCTGGGGCACAATGTTTTTCGATTTCGACAACGACGGCTGGCCCGATCTGCATTCTGGTGAACGGCCACGTATATCCCGAGGTTGACAGCCAGCACCTCGGCAGCAATTACAAAGAGCCGCGAATTCTTTATCACAACAATGGCGACGGCACGTTCAGCGACATCTCCGCTTCGTCGGGCGCAGGCATTACGACTGCGGCCTCATCGCGCGGCTTGGCCGTTGGGGACTTATGGAACGACGGCCGGATGTCAATCGTCATCAGCAATATGAACGACCGGCCCAGCCTGCTGGCGAATCAGATTCGCAATGCGAATCACTGGATCGCCATTCATACTGTAGGCACAAAATCGAATCGCGACGGGATTGGGGCGCGCATCCGGGTGAAAACAGCCGCGCGAGTGCTGGTTGACGAAGTTCGCAGCGGGTCCAGTTACGATTCGAATAGCGATATGCGCGAGTCACTTCGGCTTGGGTTCGGCGACAAAAATCGAATGGGTTGAAATCAGCTGGCCGAGCGGCCTGATGGAGCGATTCGCGAACTTGCCGGTCGATCAGATTCATACGCTGACGGAAGGCACGGGCGAGTCGGCTGCGAAGAAGCCTTGAAAAAGCGCAAACGTTCGAAGACCTCTGTGTTCTCGGTGACCTCTGTGGTTTATTTTTTCTTTCCGCTCGCCGATGCTGTGAACTGCACCGCCCGGCTGATTCCTTCACCTTCTTTAACGTAGATCAGCTGATTCACTTTGATTTCCTTTAGCGTATCCACCTGCCCGCTGGGCCAGCGAATTTCAAGCACGTCGACCTTCTCAGCCTTTCCCAGTCCGAAGTGAATGCGCAGATCGTTCTGCGAAAAATATCCGCCGCCGCTGCGTACTTCGTCGATCTGCTGGTGCGGCTTCGTTTCCCCGGGCAGATGCGTCACACACATTAGCCGTGCGCCAATTCCGCTGCGATTCGATTTTGTTCCAATCGTGCGAACCTTGATCCAGTTGTGGTCACGTTTCAAATCGCAACGCAGCAACTGCGGATAATCGTTGACGCAGTTGACCACCACATCGATATCGCCGTCGTTATCGAAGTCGCCAAAGGCCGCGCCCCGCGACGCACTCGGCTCCGAGATTCCTGGCCCAGCCTGAAACGAAACATCCGCAAAATGACCGTTGTGCAGGTTCTGATACAGCAGCTTGCGCTGCGCATAACCAGCTTCCGTCTTCAGTTGCTCGACTTCGGGATAAACGTGACCGTTGCAGATGAGAATGTCGGCCCATCCGTCGTTGTCCATATCGAAAAAGCCGCAGCCCCATCCCAGATATTGCGTGTGCGCGCCCAGTCCCGCGGTAAACGTCGTGTCCTCGAAATTTGCGCCTCCTGAATTGTGATAGAGCGAAGGCGTGTCGCCCGCGAAATTGGTTTTGACGATGTCGAGATTGCCGTCCAGATCGTAGTCCGCGGCGGAAACGCCCATGCCCGCTTGCGGCTTGCCATCAGGACTGAGCGCGCATCCCGCCTCTATGGCGATATCCTGGAATTTTCCGTTCTTCTTGTTCTGATAGAGCGCGCTGGCGGTGGAATCGTTGGCCACATAAATATCGGGCCAGCCATCATTGTCGAAATCTGCAGTGAGCACGCCGAGGCCATACGTGCCGTTTGCGTTTAGAATTCCTGACGCTTCGGAAACATCGGTGAAAGTTCCATCGCCGTTGTTGTGGTACAGAATGTTTTTGCCGCCCTGCAAGCCGGGAGGTCCGCATGCCACCATCACACTCTTGTAGAGGCATGGACCTGATTCCGGTACCGGCGCTGTCGCCAGATCGAGATCAATGTAGTTGGCGACGAACAGATCGAGGCGCCCGTCGCGATCGTAGTCGACGAAAGCGCAACCTGTATTCCAACGCGTGCCTTTGCCCGCCACGCCGGCCTTCTGGCTGACGTCGGTAAACGTGCCGTCACCGTTGTTGTGGTAGAGAACGTTCTTGCCAAAGTAGGTGACGAACAGGTCGTCCCATCCGTCGTTGTCGTAGTCGCCAACGCAAACACCCTGGCCCCAGCCGGAGTGCGCGAGTCCAGCCTTGGCGGTGACGTCGGTAAAAGTGCCATCGCGATTATTTTTGAAAAGATGCGAAGTCGGTTCGCTGCCTGGAGGAAAACCTTCGAGTCGCGTTCCGTTCACCAGAAAAATGTCGAGCCATCCATCGTTGTCGTAATCGTAAAAAGCAACGCCGCAACCGGTGGTTTCGAGCAGATATTTGTTCTTGTGCTCGCCGCCGAAGATAGTCTTCGCATTCAGCCCAGACTCGCGGCCGATGTTGATGAAGCTCACTCCCAAGATCGCCGCTGGGGCCGTCATCTTTAGCGGGCGGTGCTTTTTGCTGTTGGCCCGAATTCGCGCGCAGCCAGCGGGGACGAACCATGGCCAACACGCTTTCCAGCGAAAGCACGAGTGCCGAACGACTGAGAGATTTAAGAAAAATGCGGCGTGAAGAAAACAAGAGGTCGCTACCTGGCCCACTCGGCACGTGCTAAAATTCGCCCCTACTTCTTATATTCAGGGTACCGCGACTTTGCAAGTTCTGCCCGCGCCCAACTCCCGATGTAAAAAGATGATCGCAATGAGTTCTCGCTTTGCTCGTGCTCCGCATCCCGTTCCGCAGTCTAGCGCTGTTCGTGGCATTTTTCTGTTTGTCTGGATGCTCTGCGGCGCATTCTCCATTGCCCAGCAATTGCCTCCAGTTCCGCAGCCGTCGCGGGAGTTATCGCGCACGATTCGCACCTGGGAATTTCTTCCGGTAGTGGGTTCTCGCGCAGGACTGTTCGGCAACGAAGCGGGACGATTCGAAGCCTGGGTCTATCCGCTGAAACTCTTTCGCGAGTTTCACCTGACCTTTCACGTCGGCGATCGCGACCTTCCGGCGGAGAGCCTGGCCCGCACGCTGACGGTTCGGCCCGAGTCCGCGTCAATTCTGTACGCGGGCGACAACTTTCGCGTTCGCGAAACCATGTGCGTGCCAGTGAACGAGGCGGGAGCCATAATTCTGCTTGAGGTCGAGACGGCGCAACCTCTGGAAATAGAAGCCGGATTCATCGGAGACTTTCAGCTCGAATGGCCTGCGGCTCTCGGCGGAACTTATGTGAACTGGGATGAGAATGAACGTGCTGTCGCCTTCGGCGAAGAGGCGCGCAAGTATGCCGCGTTAGTCGGTTCGCCAACCGCGGTCGACGCTCATCTCTCATACCAGACAAACTATTCGGCGTCGGACGAGAACACGGTTCGCTTAGGTGTAACGCAGAAAGGAAAAGAGACAAAGGTAATCGTAATCGCGGCTTCGGTCAGCGGGCCGCGCCGATGCCGAGAAAACCTACGAACGCTTGTTGACTTCTTACGCAGATGCGGTGCGTCAATCGTCCGCTTATTACCGCGCTTACCTCGATAAGACGGTCAGCCTTGAACTGCCGGATCTCGCTCTGCAACGGGCCTACGATTGGGCGCGCATCAGCACGATTCAGGGTCTGGTGAACAATCCATTTCTTGGCTCCGGTCTGGTCGCCGGCTATCGAACCTCGGGAGTGGGGCAGCGTCCAGGATTCGCGTGGTTCTTCGGGCGCGATTCGATGTGGACGTCGCTCGCCCTCAACGCCGAGGGAGATTACTCGACGACTCGCACGGCGCTCGATTTCATCAGCAAATATCAGCGGGAAGATGGCAAGGTTCCGCACGAGATTTCGCAGAGCGCGAGCCTGGTGCCGTGGTTCAAGGATTATCCCTACGCGTATGTTTCCGCCGATGCGACGCCGCTATTCATCATCGCAATGAATGATTATGCAGTGCAGAGTGGGGACGTAGCGTTTGCCCGCGATAAATGGGACAACCTGTGGCGCGCGTACCAGTTCATGCGTTCGACATATGACGAGCAGGGCTTCGCGAAAAATCTTGGCGTCGGCCATGGATGGATCGAGGGCGGACCGCTGCTTCCGGTCAAGAACGAGTATTACCAGGCGGGGCTTGCAGTCGAGGCGCTGCACGCGCTTTCGAATCTGGCCCGACTCGTGGGAAAAGACGACGTCAGCAAGCAGCTTGCGGCAGAGTTTGCGCAGCGGGAACCTGCGCTCGATCAAGCCTTCTGGTCACCCGATCTGAAAGCCTACGCGTATGCTTTGAAGCCCGACAACCTACGCGGGGACGAAGCCAGCGTGCTGACGACGGTTCCGATGTGGTTTGGGTTGTCTGATCCGAATCACGCAGACCAGACCATCACGCGACTCGCGGCGGAAGATCACCAGACAGACTGGGGCATGCGCATTATTTCCCAGCAATCGAAAGTCATACGACGGCTCGGGCTATCACTACGGCTCGGTGTGGCCGCTCTTCACGGGATGGGCCTCCGTGGCGGAATACCGCTACCATCGCGCCTTTCCGGCCTACTCGAATCTGCGGGCGAATGCGTTGCTCGGCGCCGACGGCGCGCTCGGGCATTTCACCGAAGTTCTTTCCGGCGATTACTACCAGTCGTTCGCCACCAGTTCGCCTCACCAGATCTGGTCTGCGGCCATGGTCATCAGCCCGATGCTGCGCGGCATGTTCGGCCTGGAAACCGACGCGGAAAAACATCAGATCACGCTGGCTCCGCACGTGCCCGCGGACTGGATGTCGTTTGCGATTCACAACGTCCGCGTCGGTGAAGCGAGTGTGGACTTTCAATATCACAAGACACTTGACAGCATGAATCTCGAAGTCAAGCGAACTGGAACTGGAGACTGCTGGATTGAGTTCTCGCCCGCGTTCAGCCTGCGCACGCAGGTACTCAGCGTGGAGATGAATGGAAAGCGCCTGCCGTTCAAGATGCAGCCGAATAGCCAACGATCAGCATTTGTCGGTCCGGTTTGCTGCGGGTAACGGCGCGACTCATTTAACGATTCGCGTAAAGAATGATTTTGGTTTGGCTCTGGCGAACGAACTGCCGCCTCTTGGAAGTGCAAGCCGTGGATTGCGCGTTCTCTCCGAAACGTGGAACGCTTCGAGAAGCGAGTTGACGCTGCAAGTCTCGGGACGGGCACAAGAGCGATATGCGTTGAAGGTCTGGAATCCCGGCCAGATTTCTTCTGCGGAGGGAGCGGCTCTCAGCAAGCTGGGGAAGTTGGAAATTGAGATGCCGCAGGGAGCGAGCGAGGCTTACGTGCGGCAGAAAGTCGTGATTCACTTTCGGCCTTAGCTCGCAATACACCATCCGGCGCGGGCTCTCGCGTGCGGGTATAGAATACGCGGGAGATGCATGAATTATCGATCGCGATGGGGATTGTGGATGCGGCCTTGGATGAATCGCAGCGTCGCGGTGTGGAAGTCAGTGCCGTGCATCTCAGGCTGGGCGCGCTTTCTGGCGTGGTGAAAGACGCGTTGTTGTTCTCTTACGAAGTTGCCTGCCAGGACACTCCACTCGAGGGATCGCAACTTATCGTGGAAGATGTTCCGGTAATCGTGTTTTGTCCGCAGTGCCATGCGGAGCGGGAGTTGCCGTCGGTGCAGTTGTTTGCGTGTCCGGAATGCGGGGCGCCAACCATGGATATACGGCGCGGTAAGGAACTGGAAGTGTTCGCTCTCGAAGTAAAGGACGAACAAGGGTTGCAAGAAAAAGAATTGCAAGAAAAAGACCGGCAGGAAAAAGAGGTGCAGTCATGAGCGAGCCGCGTCTGCTGGAAGTGCGCCGGAATGTGTTGAAGCAGAACGACGTGATCGCGCGCGCCCTGCGGGAACAGTTTCGCGATGCCGGAGTGTTCGTGGTGAGCCTGGTTTCGAGTCCGGGCTCGGGGAAGACTACTTTTCTGGAGAAGACGCTCACGCAACTGCAGCCTCGCTATCGGGTCGCGGCGCTCGTCGGCGATCTCGCCACCGAGAACGATGCGGTGCGACTGGCGCGCAGCAAAGCTCCGGTGAAACAAATCACCACTGGAACGCTTTGTCATCTGGAAGCGGCGATGGTGCAGAACGCGCTCCAAGACTGGGATCTGCGGACGATGGATTTCTTGTTTATCGAAAACGTGGGGAACCTGGTTTGTCCATCCTCGTACGACTTGGGTGAAAATCTTCGGCTGGTCTTGATGTCGGTGACCGAAGGAGAAGACAAGCCGCTGAAGTATCCCACGATCTTTAACAGCGCGGACGTTGCGGTCGTGACCAAGAATGAGCTTTCCGATGCGGTGGAGTTCGACTGGAATGCGGCGCGGACGAGCATCCAGTCGGTGCGTCCGGGGATGCAGATTTTTCGCCTCTCGGCGAAAACCGGGCAAGGGATGGAAGAGTATTTGAGTTTCCTGGCGCAGCAGTTGGCGGAGCAGAGAGCGGTCGCGCACATTTAACTTTCCTCGCGGCAATCTGGTGGCGCATGCAGAGAAGTAGCCAGCTACGTCTCTACGTTCCGGGTGCGGGTTTGGCATTTGAGTTGCCCAACAGTCCATGCGGAAGAGCACTTCACGGAGGGTTGTCATGGCGCATTTTGAGCGGATTCGCGATGTGATTTCGGGGCCGTATAGTCCGGAGGTTATGCGGCAGCGGACGACGGCGGGGTGGCAGTTGGTATCGCTGGAATGGCGGCGCGAACTGCCGGAATCGGAGAGCCCGACCGAGGGCGCATTTAGCGAGGATATTCCCTACGGCCTCCGCATCTCGGACGATTGCCAGAGGCTCGAGATCGATCCGGTGGAGAATCGAGTGCTGATGCTGATGATGGAATTGCTGGTCCAGGACTTCCCTTATTCCAGCATCGTCAGCGACTTAAACGAGAAGGGCTTTCGCATGCGAAACGGCCGGCCTTGGACGCGGGTGTCGCTGTTCAACATGACCCCGCGGCTGATCGAAGTGGGGCCACGGCTTTTCTCCACCGAAGAGTGGAAGCAAGTGCGGCAAAGGTTTTCGGCAGCAAGAGAAGAAGGTTAGTTCAGACCCGCCTGCTGTCCCTGCTAGACTTATTAGCTTTCTGATACTGCCCGGCAGTCCCGGCCCCGGGCTTTTCTCGCCGTCGCTTCGGGACCGGGCGCTTGCATCGGCGCGAGTTAAGTCGTGTTCACTTTCGACCACCAACTTTCAAATCTGGACAGTTGGACGTGAGGAGGTGAACCCTGTCGACGGCTAGAGAATCGATTTTTTAGGGGTTGCTCATTCGATGCGGAGGGAAGAAAATGCGTAAAATGGCATGTCGGCGATGCTATGATGACGCCGTCTAAGTTCGTACCGTCTTCCGGAAGGTGAATTGAGCACTCATGGCGATCGCGGCCCCTAATACCTCAACTAAGGTCGTGCCCAGATAGCTCTACCTCGTACGCCGGCGCTTTAGCAGTAATAACGACTCTGTTCTTCATGTGGGGCTCGCTCACGTCACTGAACGACGTACTGATCCCCTATGCTCAGCATGTTTTCAAGATCAAGCTGGATGCGAGCATGCTGATTCAGACGGCATTCTTTTCTGCCTACTTTGTTTTTTCAATTCCCTCGTCGAAGATCATTGATTGGATCGGCTACAAGAAAGCAATAATTGTCGGGCTGTCGACCATGATAGTCGCGTGTCTGGCATTCTATCCGGCAGCGAGGATCCCGTCCTTTCCCTTGTTTCTGGTCGCTCTTGTCATTCTCGCGACGGGAATCACGATTCTGCAGGTTGCGGCGAATCCGTATGTCGCTGTACTGGGAAATCCGAAAACTGCGTCGAGCCGGTTGAATCTTACGCAGGCCTTTAATTCGCTTGGCACAACGATTTTTCCTTGGGTAGGCGCACACCTGATTCTCGGCACCACCGCGACGGCACTGGCACGTAGTCCTTCTCAAGAGGCAGATGCGGTCGTGAAGTTGTATGTATATTTCTTCAGTCTGGCGCTTTTGCTGCTAGCGGTCGCCATCGGTTTTTTCAAGCTGCCAAAAATGGAATCAGCCGAGCATCCCATCGGAGAAAAGGTTGCTGATTCAATCTGGAAACACCCCAACCTCATCTTCGGCGCAATCGGGATTTTCGTTTACGTTGGCGGTGAAGTAGCGATTGGAAGTTCCATCGCCAATTACCTGGCACTGGATAATATTGGAGGCTTCATATCCTCGTCCGCTGTTCCCGATACTGCAGTTCGCTACCGCGCCGCGCTTTCGGAAGCAGCCAAGTACATTTCACTGTATTGGGGCGGGGCGATGGTGGGGCGGTTCATTGGCTCAGCGCTTCTTCAGAAGATTAAAACAAGCACTCTGCTATCTTTTGCCGCGATTATGGCGGTTTTGCTAGTCACAGTTTCCGTTCTCAGCAGCGGCCATGTAGCAATGTGGTCGATCTTGGCCGTTGGTTTGTTTAATTCGATTATGTTTCCCTGCATCTTCACGATGGGAATTGCGGAGCTTGGCCCCCTTACAGGCGACGGGTCCGGCCTTTTGAATATGGCCATTGTGGGAGGTGCCATAATTCCATACCTCGTCGGTCGAGCCGCGGTGCTCATCAACAACTCGTACTACCCGACCATGGTTCAGGGGGAGACGAGCTGGGGCCAGGGAATGCACTATGCTCTGATCCTGCCCGTGCTCTGTTATCTGTACATTTTGTTTTTCGCGTTGAGCGGGTCGCGGCCGAACAGCCAGCGGTATGCGAAGGCCTAACCGACCTGCCACGTGCGCCAGCATATCAATGACGGGACGTATGTGGAATCACTGACGATCGAGACTTTTTGTACGATACTGCTGCAGCAGTCTTGTAAGGCGCTCTAACCGATCATGGGTCCAATCAAGACACCTGGCCAAAAGCCAGCTGTGATTACACTGAAGGCCGTCGCTCAACATATCGGACTTACCCCCGGGACGGTATCGGCAGTTCTGAACGATTCGCCGTCGGCCCGATCCATTCCGCAAGAGACCAAGAACCGAATTCATGCGGCGGCGAAGGAACTCAACTACCGGCCGAATTTTTTTGCCCGCACTCTTCGCAACAAGCGCACCTATACCATTGGTGTGATCGCGGAAGAGATTGGCGATTCCTACAGTTCTCCCATTATCAGCGGCATCGAACAATATCTGCGGCAACGCGAATATTTTTTCCTGACGGTGGTTCACCGGCACGATCCGGTGCTGCTGAGCCGGTATTCGCAGATGCTGTCAGAGCGCGGAGTCGAGGGCATTATCACCGTAGATACGACCGTGCAAGAGGCGCCGCTGCTGCCCACGATTGCCATTGCCGGTCACAAAAAGTTAAAGGGCGTAACCAACATTGTGCTCGATCACGAGCGCGCGGCGGTTTTAGCTTTGAATCACTTGAGAGAGCTGTCGCATGAACGCGTCGCTTTCATGAAGGGAAATCCGCTTAGTTCGGACGCCGACGATCGTTGGAATGCAATCAGCAAGGTCGCCGGGGAGATGGGGATGAAGATAGATCCGGAGTTGACGGTGCAGATTGACGCGGATGATCCGACGCCGATGTTGGGATATCCGTTTACCAAGCAATTGCTGGCCCGCGGCAAGCCCTTTACCGCGCTGTTCGCCTACAACGATATGTCGGCGATCGGCGCCATACGCGCTCTGCGGGAACAGGGGCTGCGCGTTCCACAAGACGTTTCGGTGATCGGGTTCGACGACATTCCGGGAGCTGCATTTTATACCCCGAGTTTGACGACGGTGCGCCAACCGTTGAACCGCATGGGTGAAGTGGCGGCACAGAGCTTACTGGAACGAATTGAGGGGCAAGACTGACTATCCTTCCGAAATCGCGATCGAGCCTGAACTGGTGGTGCGGGAATCGACCGCGAAGGCGCCAGTATAATCGCGTAGCGGCGGACGCATTCGTCCGCCTCGCGAACGGAGCCGGCCAGCCCCGACGAATGCGTCCCTCCTTCGTGATTCATCCCACCGGCAAAGTTATCTTCCGATATAGTAGCGGTATTGCCTGCCAGCTCAACTACGCCGTCGCCTAACCAACCCGCCTCGTCAATTTCTGCTAAAGCGCTGACGCTTGCTGCGTATGCATCGTTCGTGCCGATCGGGATCGCCACAGTGCTGCTGGGGCCCATGCTGCCAACATTGTCGGCGCGCTGGTCGCTGAACTATTCGCAGGCAGGCGCGCTGTTCACGGTGCAATACCTGGCATCGACTTCAGCCGTGGCGCTGTCGGGAGTGCTGGCCTCACGCTTTGGATTTCGCTTCGCCATGAAGGCGGGACTTCTGCTAATGAGTGCGGGCGTCGGCCTGCTGCTGGCTGGTCCAAAGACGATGGGGATCGTGTGTATCGGGGCGTCGGGATTCGGGATGGGGCTGGCGGTTCCCGCGTCGAATCTGCTGGTGGCGGAGGTGAATCCCGGCCGCCGCAGCGCCATGCTGAACTTGCTTAACTTTTGTTGGAGCGTGGGAGCGGTGGCGTGTCCGTTTCTCGTAGCGGCGGCCGCGAAGTTGCGCGCGATTCCGTGGTTCCTGGGAGCGGTCGCGGGGTTCGGGCTGATGGTGGCGATTGGAATTGCGGCCATGCCAGCGTCCATTGTCGAACCGTATGCGGTGAAAGATTCAGGTCCCGCAAAAGCTATCGCGATTCCGTGGAAGCACGGCATGACTTTCATTCTAGGCGCGTTGTTTTTCTTATATGTGGGCGTGGAAAACGCGTTTGGGGGATGGATCGCCTCGTACGCGAAAAGTCTTGGCAGTCTCACGCCGACGGTCGCATTCATGAGCCCTTCGTTTTTTTATTCGGCACTTATGCTGGGCAGATGGCTGGCGCCGTTACTGCTGCGATTAACCGACGAGATTCGGCTGGTGAAGGCTGGCTTACTCTTGGCCTGCGCGGGAATGGCAGGATTTGTGTTGTCGCGTGGGCTGGGCGGAGTGGGAGTGAGCGCAGCGCTCGCGGGACTGGGTCTTTCTTTTGTGTATCCCATTACGATTTCCTTGTTGTCCCGGGAATTCGGGGCCGCCTCGACGCGGATTGGGTCATTCATGTTTACCATGTCGAACATTGGCGGCGGACTGATGCCGTGGGTGGTCGGACTTTCATCGAATTATTTCGGCACTCTGAAGGCGGGGCTGGCCGTGCCGCTCATAGGATGCGCAGCCATGTTTGGACTTTATCTCAGGAATTGGAAGGATGCGCCGATCGGCACTGCGGTTTGAGGAATCGGAAAACGCGATTCTCGTCATTTAAGTTAAAATTACAGCTACATTCACGATTTTCCTGATCACACCGTACAATAAGGAAACTCTGTCGCCTGCGTCTAATCCAGTCGTGGTGCGGCAGGTCGAGGTCTAACCCAGGGAGGCTGGCGAAACAGATTGGACGGATACGGAGAGGTAGCAGAGGAGCAGGATGTGCGTTTGGGCGAAGTCAGGAACGTGCTGACGCTGGAAGAAATTGGGAACCTGGCGGCGGAAGGCGGGCAACCGGCGGAGACGCTGATGAACGTGGTAGCCCTCATTGCCAAAAGGTTTCGGACCGACGTGTGCTCGGCGTACTTATTGGAACCGGATCGCGCCAACCTTGTGCTGGCTGCCACCGTAGGACTCCGCAAAGAATGTATCGGCAACCTGCGAATGGAAGTTCACGAAGGTCTCACCGGCCTGGTCGCTGAACTGGTGCGGCCGGTTGCGGTCGAACAGGTGAAGCAGCATCCCCGCTTCAAGTATTTTCCATCCGCGGGAGAGGATGCTTACCAGTCCTTCCTCGGTGTTCCTTTGATCGATCGCGGAGTGCTTCAGGGCGTTCTAGTTGTGCAGACCATTGAGGCTCGCGTTTTCAGCGAGCAGGAAATTCAAGGGTTGACCGAGGCTGCTACCCAGGTTGCTCCAGTAGTCAGTGAAGCGCGAACGCTGGATCGCTTCATCGCTCCGCTGCAGGAGCGTCTGTGGGCCCTGGCGCGCAATATCTGGTGGAGCTGGGATCATAACTCCGCCAGCCTGTTTCTGGATCTCGATCCGGCGCGCTGGAGCGAACTGAATCACAATCCGGTTGCCCTGCTGAACGAAATCCCTCTTGCCAAGCTGGAAACGCGAGCCGCGGAACTCATGTTGCACAGCCGCGTGAACTACGCCTATCGCCGCATGCTGGAGTACCTGGAAGCCGATCGCACCTGGGGCACGCAGCGAGCCGGCGTGTTGCGGCCGCATCCGGTGGCATATTTTTCGGCGGAGTTTGGCCTGCATGAGTCTTTGCCGGTTTATTCCGGCGGCCTGGGAGTGCTCGCGGGCGACCACATCAAAAGCGCTTCCGATCTCGACATTCCGCTGGTTGGAATTGGACTGTTCTATGGCCAGGGATATTTTCGGCAGCGACTCGATCTTGGGGGATGGCAGCGGGAAGAATATCTCAAGACCGACGTGAATCAGATGCCGATGGAAGTGGCAATCGGTAAGGACGGCCGGCCAGTGGAGGTGGAAATCGAGACTCGCAGTGGCCGCATTTGTGCCAAAGTCTGGCGCGTGAAGGTGGGACGTCGCGACTTGCTGCTGCTGGACTCCGACGTAGAAGGGAATGCTCCAGAGGACCGGCAACTGACGTCGCGCTTGTATGGTGGGGATTTGCGCATCCGCATCCGCCAGGAATTGCTGCTTGGTGTAGGTGGATTGCGCGCGCTGAAAGCTTTGGGGATTTCTCCCGGTGTATTGCACCTTAACGAGGGTCACAGCGCGTTTGCCGTGCTGGAAGCGGTGCGAATGCGGATGGAGGACGAAGGCCTCTCGTTTGAGGCAGCGGTTCCCCGGGTTTCGCGTGAGGTGGTGTTCACTACACACACTCCCGTGCCCGCTGGACATGATCGTTTTGACGCAGGCCTGATCAATGAGCACATCGGGCCACTGCGCGAGGCTTTGGGACTATCTCCCGAAAGCCTGATGGGGCTGGGGCGTGAGAATCCCTCCAACAGCGACGAATTATTCTGCATGACGGTGCTGGCGCTGCGGCTGTCGCGGCGTGCCAATGCAGTTTCGGCTCTGCATGCGGAAGTGTCGCGCGCCATGTGGACCGGGTTATTCCGCAACAAAATAGAAGATGATGTTCCCATTGGACACATTACCAACGGAGTACACGTTCCCTCGTGGCTGGCTCCGGAAATGTTCCGCCTTTACGATCGTCACCTGGGAACGGACTGGCACCAGCGCGGCAGCGAGGCCAAGATCTGGCTGGGGATCGAGGACGTAGATGACGGCGAACTCTGGGAGACGCACCTCAACCTCAAGTCGCAGTTGATCGAATTCGTGCGGCGAAGAGCGGTCGCACAGGCGATGCGCCGCGAAGAGTCTCGCGAAGTCTTGCAGCGCCTGGAACGCGTCTTGAGCCCCGATGCTCTCACCATTGGATTTGCTCGGCGTTTCGCGACTTACAAAAGAGCGAACCTGATTTTGACCGACATCGAAAAGCTGGCGTCGATGGTGAACGACCCTAATCGCCCCGTGCAATTTGTATTTGCCGGCAAGGCACATCCGCTGGACGAACCCGGAAAGCGCGTGCTGCAGCAGATTGCTGACTTGATGCGCGATCCGAAATTCCGCGACAAGTTTGTATTTGTGGAGGATTACGACATCAACGTGGGTCGCCACTTTGTGCAAGGCGTCGATGTTTGGCTGAATAATCCACGGCGTCCATTAGAGGCCTCTGGCACCAGCGGGCAAAAAGTCGTGCTGAACGGAGGATTGAATCTATCCGTTCTCGATGGATGGTGGGCTGAGGCGTTCGACGGCATGAATGGCTTCGCCATCGGAACCGGGAAGACGCATTCCGACATGAGCGTTCATGATAGCCGCGATGGGGAGGACCTGATGCGAACTCTTCGCGAACAAGTAATTCCTCTCTATTACCAGCGGGATCGTGACGGCCTGCCGCGGGGCTGGATTAAGCGCATGAAGCGCACCATCCGTACCCTGGGCTGGCGTTTCAACGCCGATCGCATGGTCATGGACTACACCTTGAAATCCTATGTCCCCGCAGCCGGAGGCACGTCGAGCGACATGCGAGCGAGTTCATAGGACTGAGGTGTTTTCGAATCGAGAAGCAGGTCTGAGCCGCTGTCGAGTGTCAAAGGTCCGTGGACAGTTCCTAACGTACATCTGCAGAATAACGGCCGATGCCGGATCCAAACTAGACAGCCTCACAGCAGGTCTGTCGCGCTTGAGGTTGCATGTCTGTGCGACTGTCACAGCGTCCGGTCGGACTACATCAAATAGGAAAGGAATCTCCTAAAGCCCACATTTGCGGAGATTTTCCAAGGTCTTGACTCCATGTATTCGAACATGCATACTGGTCGGTATGTTAGCTGTCAGAAGAATATCGCGACGCAGGCGGGCAACTTCGCGGGATCCGGAGCGCACCCGGGAACTCCTGCTGCAGGCCGCCTTTCAAGAAATTTACCGCTCCGGCTACCGGAGCGCTGACCTGGACGCTATCCTCAGGGCAGCGGGCGTCACCAAGGGCGCGCTGTACTACCACTTTGTCAATAAGGAGGCCCTCGGTTATGCGGTGGTAGACGAAATCATCGCGAGTAATCTGCGGCAGAAGTGGGTGCAGCCTTTACGCAACACCAAGAATCCGATCGACGTTCTGATCGGCATTATTCAGTCCGAATCAGTGAAAAGAGAAGACGTTCAGCGTGGCTGTCCCTTGCTTAACTTGTCTCAAGAGATGTCAGGTCTCGACGAGGGATTTCGCAGAAGGACGGCAAGAGTTTATAAGGACTGGCACGACTCCATGGCGGAGGCACTGCGCGAAGGACAGAAGCGCAGGGTAGTGCGGAGTGATATAAACGCGAATGAAACGGCTACGTTCGTGATCGCGGCGTGGGAGGGATACGTCGCTCTAGGAAAGAATTCGCAAGATCCTCGACTGATGGAATCGGGGCAAAGAAGGGTGAGCGGTCACCTTGAGTCGCTGCGCCCGGCACGAGGCCAGACCCGAGTCAGGCGCGATCGATAGGTGCCCTTTGTTGAGTCGTGAGGAATTCATGGAAATGCATACCGGTTGTCATGATTACGCGAAACCTGTCTACATGGGCCATTTCGTGAGCGAAGTCATTCGCCCTTGCGGCAATTCACGGTTTCGCCCGCAATGAGTCGTCGCAGTCGCTGGGTGTTGCTATTACATACATACTCGTCGGTATAATCGGTGCAACGCGCGCGGGGTGGAAGGCGGCATCACAACAGTCTGATCGTCCCAAATCCGCGCCGAAAGGGGATCTCATGGGCCGAAGAATATTCAAGGTGATCGGATTTGCGAGCTGCGTGTTTATTGTCGCACTGGGTGCGAGCCCGCAAATGCAGGCGCAATCGAAAGCCCCCTATCCCAGCATGGCTCCGCTCGATCAATATCTAATGGCGGATCGAAACTCCGAGATTGCCATGGCTCGTAGCGCGGCTCCAGAAGCAATCTCGCGCGATGCCGATGTCCTCGTCCTCGGGCGCCATGGCTATGAAACCGCCGTCAAAGGCAATAACGGTTTCGTGTGTGTCGTGGAGAGAGGGTGGATGGGCCCATTCGATGGTGATAATGCCGCTAATTTTTGGAACCCTAAGATTCGAGGTCCAGTCTGCTTCAATCCGCCGGCTGCCCGCTCCATTTTGCCGATGACCTATAAGAGAACGGAGATGGTGCTAGCCGGTCAATCCAAAGATCAGATGATCGACGGCATCAGGACATTCATTAAGCAAGAACTGCCGCCTCTGGAGGCGGGCGCGATGTCTTACATGATGGCGAAAGATCAGTACCTTACCGACGGCGACCACCACAACTGGATGGCTCATCTGATGTTTTACACTCCACTCATCGACGGTGCGGTTTGGGGTGCAGATGTGGCTCGCTCTCCCGTCATGCTGAATCCACAGTTCAACGGAGCTCCGGAACCAATCGACGTGTTCATGGTTCCAGCTGGCTGGTGGTCAGATGGAACGCCGGACACAGTCAGGGTCAAATAGGGGACGCACCGATTGACGGTTCTGGAGGGGCACCATGGACTTCGGGCTTGGAAGCGGCAACGGGGGGCTTTTGAATAGCGTCGATGCCCGTATTCATAAAACTGAAAGGACCACTGGTGAAGACCTGGGGCAGCCGAAGTTGCCTGTCTCACTCAGGGAACGTCACGAGCAGACGACTTCGGCTTTTGGGCAAAAGGCGCCTACAGCCGAGTGCACTCCTGCTCCCTTCCCAGTCGGGCTTCGGCGAAGCATCGCAGGCCAAACAACAAGTGTCAGAAAACCTTCACCCCACAGACGGACGTTAGCGATTGGGAACTCTCCGCGGATCGCAATCAAGGCTAAGGGAAAGATTCTCTTCCTCGATGTGGCGGACGTTATCGCGGTGGAAGCCAAAGGAAACTACGTCTCGTTATTGCATACTTCAACTTCGCACGTGCTGCGAGAGTCTATCTCCACCATGGAAGAAAAGCTCAATCTGCACGGGTTTGTGCGAATTCATCGATCGGTGCTGGTGAACGCGGCATTGGTGGAAGAAATTCATATTCATCCACGGTCCACGGGCGACTATGTGCTTCGCGTGCGGGGTGGAAAGGAGTTCACGGTGAGTCGTACTTACAAGAGCAATCTGCAACTGCTGGCGCAATTGTGGATCGGGATGGAGGGTTTTGGTGCCGAGTAGGAACTGCGATCCGTCAACTGTAGCGCGAAATCGGCGTCACGGGCATGCGCAACTATCCAAAAACGCACTTCTGCGAAGTGCGCGATATTTCCAGGGCGAATCCTCGCGTTAGAAAACCGACTGCGAAACATTTTCCGCGCCGTCGTAAGTCTTCTGTACTGGGCAAGGGCATCTACTGGCCCGGGAAACTGAAAACTCCGTTAACTCATTGTGCGGCGCAGCATAGCAACTACCCAGAACGGCTACATCAACACCGCACCGCGCCATGCAATCGCAGCCATGAATCAGTTCTTGGGAGCCTTACGTACTGCATTTGTGCTTCAGGGACACCGAGTTGGCGTGTTTCTGTGCAGTTGAAATTGTTGACCTTAAAAATGAGTGGTCTGGCGGAGAGGGAGGGATTCGAACCCTCGGTACAGGTGTTAGCCCGTACAACGGTTTAGCAAACCGCCGCATTCGGCCACTCTGCCACCTCTCCCGCGGAGTTTCAGTTTACCATGGCCGACAGCACTGCTGTGGTACCTTGCCGAGAGGCTCTCATTCAAGGACCTCGTTCGGATCACGCTTTAACACCTCGAACCTCAGTTGCAGAGCATGTTTCGGCAATCGGTTCCCGGTCACCTTGTCGGACACCTTGAAACATCGAAGGTTGAGGACTTGGTTGAGTACCGCGTTTGGCAACGCCCGTTTCCATTCCATGCGGAAGGTGAGTCTTGTTCGTGATTCGTAACATAAATAAATTAGTGATGGGCTTTGTGTTTTCATCATGCACAATGCTTGCAATCCTGAGGGGGAGAAAGCGCCCTGGATTTCTGCCCGAGTTGCGGCGGTACTGGATATATTGCGAAGCCGGTGGATTTGAATGGTAAGTCCGAAGGCGTCGCGTTTATCCGTGTAAAGTGCCCTGCCTGCGCGGGCACGGGCCAGAAGCGCTTCATTCCACCTTCGACCGCCGGCTGACCGCACGGCCTGTGGTGCTTGCGAAACGTTCGGAACCGGGCCGTCATACTTCCCGTCCCTAGGGTTGACGGTCCGGGCCGGATGCTTTTTGAGATGCTCTCCCGCTTCGCCTCTCAAGGTCAAAAATCCAAGGCTCGCGCTCACATCTCGTGCGCATCGTCTCGCGCTCAAGCGGCTTGCGCAGTCTAGTTCGAGCGCGATGTTTTAGAGTTTATGCGATTCCAGCAGCTTTGCTCCGAGTCGGCTTGGAGCCTGCAGATGCCGTCTCTACTCGATTCCGTCCGTTGGCCTTGGCGCGGTAGAGGGCCTTGTCAGCCGCCTTCAACACAGTCTCCGGATCAGCGCCTATCTTGGTAGAACTTGCCACTCCGATACTGATCGTCACCGAAAGCGCGGGCGGAGCAGAGTCCTGGGCGAGTTCGCGAATCGCGTCGCCTTTGCGCGCCCGGTTACGAGTACGGCTGCGTTCGCCGCGGCGGTCGGAACCACGCGGAAGCTGACGCCGGTCGCCGCCTCTCTTGCGGAACTCCGACGACTCAATGGCGGCGCGCAACTGTTCCAGATGATCCACAACTTGGGCGGTGTTTTTCCCTGCGAACAGAATGTTGAACTCCTCCCCGCCGCAGCGGTACGCCTGCCCGCCCCCCGTCACCCGAGCCAGGCCGGCCGCAACCAGACGCAAGACCTGGTCGCCGGTATCGTGGCCGTAAGTATCGTTGAAGCGTTTGAAGTGATCGATGTCCACGACGGCGATGGAATAAGGATGCTGCAAGCGGAGGAGCGCATCGTTGAAGGCGCGCCGTGAGGGCAACGTTGTGAGTTCGTCGTGATATGCCAGCAGGTAGGAGTTCTCCATGATGGAGGCCGCGAGAATACAAGCCGCGGCAACCGAATAGAGGGACGAAGTGCGCGGCATTCCGGTGAAGCGCAGCGCAAGAAAAAAAGCGGAGAGCGACCACAATAGGGCGCTATCGACGGGCTTGCGCGTGAACAGGAAGCGTGAGAGCAGAACCGCGCCAGCCGCAACGAAAACGAACAGGGCATATCCAGGCAAAGAAATGCTAGCAGGATGAAGCGCATGGGCCGCGGATGGGCGCGATCCCTCCGCCGTGCGGCAGAGCACGGCGACGATGACGAATTGAACGAAAAGCATCAGGCCAACGGGTGCGGCGGAGGAGGAAGTGAATCCTCGCTCCTGCATGAGCGCGATCAGAACAAAGTTCAACGGCACCAGGACGGCTGCGGCTTGAACCGCAACCGCCCCCGCGGTTCCTGGCGCGAACTGCCCTCCGCCAAACAGGGCGATTGCCTGTTGAGCGAGAAACAAAACCAGCAATGCGAAGAAAGTGCGGCTGGAGTGGAATCGCCAGGCCAGCAGCATACCGCCCAACAGCGCGCAGTAATAAAGGAAGCTGAGCGCGGGCAAAGCCAGAGTGAACCATCCGGAATAGTCGAGCAGCGCCGCTGCCAGAAGCAGAATTCCGCCGGGAAGGGTCAGAGACTTTAGCGTCGATTTACTCCACATCCACAAGGCTGGAACTCCAGTCGAAAACTCCTTGGTGAATTATCTCCGCTGGGCAGGCAGAGAAGGAATTGGCCTGAGAGGTTCGCATGCGACGAACTGCAGGTGAGGAGGATTGATTCCCTATTTGAATCGAGCCTCCAATCCTGCACATACAGACCTTGGTGTGGGCCTGATTCTCGCTGCAGTTGAGCGTCTTCTAACTAGACTGAACTGTCGGATTAAGGAAGGTTCACATATGAGAATTCTTATTGCGGAAGATGACGAAGCCTTGTCGAGATTCGTTCGTCAGGGCCTTGAAGGCGAGCATTATGCGGTAGACGTTGTGCCGGATGGCGAACAGGCGCGGGCTGCGGCGATGCAGTTCGATTACGACGTCATTATTCTTGATCTGAACCTGCCAAAGCTCGACGGGGTCAGCGTTCTTCGCCAGGTGCGCTCGAAGAAACCGACCCTGCCGGTGCTGGTGTTGACCCAGCGGACGCGCGTGGAAGACCGCGTCCAGTGCCTGGACACGGGCGCTGATGACTACCTGGCCAAGCCGTTTTCGTTCAGCGAACTTTCGGCGCGCATCCGAGCTCTAGTGCGGCGCAGCCATCTGCCCTCAGAGTCGGTGCTGCTGGCTGCCGATCTCAAACTTGATCGCGTGCAACGGCTGGTAGAACGCGCCGGCCGCAGAATCGATCTGACCGGCAAAGAATTCTCCCTGCTGGAATACTTACTGCTCAACGCCGGACGCAGGGTTACACGCTCCATGATCATTGAGCATGTCTGGAACCTCACCTTCGATACGACCACGAACGTAGTCGACGTCTACATCAATTACGCGTCCTCGCAAGTCGACCAGAGAAAGGTCGGCCAACTCGCCGTCGCCATCCAGGTAGCATTCCAGGAACTCGGCGTCTTTCCCGCCTCTACCACGCAGATTCCCCTCGACACCAGCGAGCCTATGCCCTTCAGCGCCGTTCAAGCGATTGAGAATGCAAAACACACAACCGACTTGCACTTCATCGCGCCATCGACCAGCGATCCCCTTGCAGCGGCTGCAGAAGAGGCGAATCTGACGGCGCTGCAGACGGAATTGCAGCAGGCACTGCAGCATGAAATCCTGCTTCATACGGTTGCCTTGCACCGCGAGACCGAAGGGTTGGTGATCAGTTTGCGCGAGTTCGGGTTTTTCGCCAGCGGCTCCGCTACTTTAAAAACTTCAGCTTTACCCGCTCTGGATCGCATTGCCTCCATCCTCTCCGTGCGCACCTGCAGCCTCCGGATCGAGGGTCACACCGACAACGTTCCCATCCACACCACACAGATGGCTTCCAACTGGGAGCTTTCAACGGCTCGTTCCACGGAATTAGTCCGCCTTCTCATCGTGCGCTACGGATTTCCTCCCGGCGTCTGTCGGCTGCGGGATACGCTGAGTATCATCCCATCGCCAGTAACCTCACCCCTGAAGGCCAGGCCCAGAATCGTCGTGTCGACATCGTAATTATCAGCGAGCACGTTGTGGCGAGCCGTTCGGTCGCCGACGCATCGCCGTCGAAGCCCTCCGCCGGCGTCCATTGAACCTCCTTCACCTTTCGCGCTGCGGCTCAAGTCTCGCCGGGGTCCGCCGATGAACCCCATAGGCACATGACTATAGCTGCGCGAAAAGTTTTACTCGCGGGAGCGCGCGCTCTCATAAATACGCGCGCGCCGTCGAAGCTGCATATCGGCTCCAGGAATACCGTCACACGCCGAAAGGTATCCCGATGACGACTGCGGCAATCCAAACCACTCTAGCTCTGGACGGGCCGCCCGACCCTGAACTGGTGCGCATCCGCGACCTGATTTACCAAGTCGCGGGCATCTTTCATCCCGACAACAAGCTGCGGCTGCTCCTCGACCGCTGCGGCCGGCGCATGAAAGAGCTCAAGACGCAGAATCTACGCGAGTATTTCGAATGCCTCACTATCAAGCCCACGCGCCAAACCGAACTGGTCGCTCTGTTGAACGAAATCACGATTGGCGAGACCTGCTTCTTCCGCAGCCAGGCCCAGCTCGATGCACTGCGCACCATCGTCATTCCCAAAGTCCTGGAGGCGAAAGCAAAATTTCCGCTGCGCCGGCTGCGCATCTGGAGTGCGGGCTGTTCGACTGGCGAAGAACCTTACACCCTCAGCATCCTCATGCTGGAAGAAGCTCAACGCCGTCTAAAGGATTGGAAAATCGAAATCCTCGCCACCGACCTGAATGAACGCTCGCTGGCGCACGCCAAGAATGCAATCTATGGCACCTACAGCACTCGCAATCTCACGCCCTACTATCGCCAGAAGTATTTCGCGCCAGCCGCGGAGCAGTTGCAGGTGCAACCCGCGGTCCGCGAAGGCATTTCCTTCAGCCGCTTGAATCTTTCCGACGACGCTCGCATGATCTTCATGAAGAGCCTCGACGTGGTCTTCTGCTGCAATGTGCTCATCTACTTCGATCTGATTTCCAAGCGGCGCGTCATTCAGCACTTCTACAACAACCTTTTGCCTCACGGATATCTTTTTCTAGGACACTCCGAGTCGCTCTACGGAGTCAGTGAAGACTTTCAACTGGTTCACTTACCGGGAGCCACGGCGTACATCAAGGGCGAGCGCCTGAAGGCAGGAAAGTAGGGCATGTGAATACAGCCGCAACTAAAGCAACCTTGCTCAATCGCATCCAGGAACTTAAACAGATTCCGACCATACCGGCTGTTCTGGCGCCTTTGCTGCGCTACCTCCAACAGCCGGTCGAGAACCTCGACGTGCAGAAACTCACCACCATGATTGCGCAGGACAACTCCCTGGCCGCGCAGTGTCTGCAAATGGCGAATAGTCCGCTGTTCGGGCGCTGGCAGAAAGTGGACTCGCTGCGTGGCGCGGTAATGGGACTTGGATTTCACCGCATTGGCGACATCGCCATGTCCTGCGGCGTGCTCAATATGATGCCCAAGGACTGCGGCAGCATCGATCCCGTAACTTTTTGGGAACACTCTTTGGGATGCGCCTTGGTTTGCCGGCATTTCGCTCGCAAAATTTCCTATCCCGACCCCAGCAAAGCATATCTCGCCGGATTGCTTCACGATCTTGGCATTATTGTGAACCTGTGGGTCTTGCCCAAAGAATTCAGCGCCGCCTTCGAAGTGGCCCGCTCCGAGGGCATCCCTCTTCATGTTGCCGAACAGCGAGTGTTGGGATTTACCCACTGCGAAAGCGGCGGTTTACTCACCGAAAAATGGGAACTATCTTCAGAATTGCGCGAGGTCGTAACCCTTCACCACTCGCCCGAACAGTCGCGCGAACATGCCGGACTGGTTGCGATCGTGGAGTTGAGCGACCTGCTCTGCCGTATGAGCGGACTCAACTACGGCTACATTGAAAATCGACAAGTGAACCTGCTGGAGCAAAATGGCTTTGCTATCCTGTCGCAGCAATGTGCCGGCCTGCAAAATTTTGACTGGGCTCGCCTCACCTTTGAGCTGGATTCCTACATGGATGAAGTCCATGTCCTTGTCCGCTCCATTTACCGGACATAAGCGTAGACCTGGCATCCGCAGCTATGCGGCCCCGCACGCGCGCCCGATTGCATCTTCGTTTTCTCGCTTAACTACCTCGCCCTTGAGCAGATGCCTTACTCTCTTCAACAGTGTTTCCGTGGAAAATGGCTTTGCCAACACTTCTTCCGGCGGCACTTCTCGCAATTCCATCTGCATCGCATAGCCGGTGACCAATAAGATATTGAGGCCCGTGTTTCCTCGTCTCAGTCTGCTGGCCAACGCCAAGCCCGTCTCTCCAGGCAAAATCATGTCGGTTAGCAACAGGTCAAAGTCTCCGCCGTACTCGTTATAGAAATCCGCAGCCTCCTGCGAATTCTTTGCCGTCACGACCCGGTACCCAGCCGTTTTCAGCACCTCACAGGTTACTTCGCGCACAAACTTCTCATCTTCGACCAGGAGAATCGTCTGCGCACTTTCCGGCACTCCCTCACTCGTGGGCCAGCTGTTTGTTTCTTCCAACCTCTCGGTCACTTGGGCGTGCATGGCAGTTTCCTCCGCGCTTGATGCTTCTCTAATAGCAGCTTGACTGCCAATAGGGCTTTTCAGGTTCGCAGCGGAAGTAAAGGAAAGGGAGCACTTAGGAGGCGAGTCCTTGTCGGGATGATGCTCCGGTGTTCGCGAAAATTCATTTCGGGAATCGGGAAGGGAAAAAGCAACCGATTCGGCACGAACTTCCCCGAGCCTTCGTCCCTTATTTCGTGCCGCTTAATATTGTTTCATTGGGATCGAGCACGATCTTTTTCGTTCCGGCAGGAGCCGGCAGATGAAAGGAGGATTCTTCGCCGTCCGCAAACACTCGTCCCAGCAGCACCAATTGTTTCCCAGCAGCCACCGCATAAACCGGAACCGACGTCACCAGATCGGCGGGCGCATCTTTTTGCCGGATAGTTCCGCTTACTACCGAGCCGGCCCCCTTGGGCGTGAATTTCACACCTCGAAGTTCCAGCCTCGGAACCGATATCCCGTTAATCCAGCCTTTCAGGAACCAATCGAGTGAACTCTTGCCTTCAAAGCGCAATGAGGGAGGAAGGTCTTCGGCGAAAACTTCGAGCAGTTCTTCCGTTGAAATCGACCGGCCCTGGTAACGTTCGCGAACTTTTCGCAATCCGCGCACGAAGGGATCCTCTGCACTGCCGGCTCTCTGCCTCTTACCGTCCGGTCCTGTCATGGCCGCATCGTTTAACATGGTGCGCAGCATGTGGAACAACCACGTTCCTCGGCCATAGGAAATCGCTTCATATCCTTCCGGAAACCGCGACGAAAGCAAGCGTATGCCGAGCGTCACTGGTCCGGCTTCCATCGGGGACATTCCATCCTTATTCTTCGAAACTAAATCGCTGCGGTACTTGTCCATCACTTCTCGAAAGCCCGCAGGATTTCCCTCCTGCATCATCATCAACGCACAGTAATTCGCCAGTCCCTCCGAATACCACTGGTCGCGGTAGCTGCTCCAGGTAATCAGGTCGCCCCACCACTGATGCGCGGTCTCGTGTGCGGGAATTATTTGCTCGAGCAGCGCCCGGTAGGTCCCGAAATGCAGTTGCTCGCGCTGCTCCTGGTCGAGAAATGCGTAGGACGAAAGAAACACCAGCCCAGGCCAGCCTTGGCTCTCAGGTCCCGGCATTTGGGTGAGCGCCAGATGACTATAAGGATAGGGACCAAAGCGAGCCGCGTAATATTGAATCGCGCGCGCCGCAGCTTCGCCCACCGTCGCCTCAGTCCGCACTGGGGAAAGAGGTTTCGGCACAATGAATTGTTGTCTTCGATTCGTTCTCTCCGCCGGGCCCGGTTCAACGACCTGAATCGGTGGGGTCGGGAAGTTTCGTTCCACCCCAGTGGTCGCATAAGTCTCCACCGAAACGTCTCCCGCCTGTACAGTCACTGCTTTGTATTTGCCTAAATTAAATCCGGCAAAAGGAATCGGCCTCTCCGACACCCAGCGTGAACTCTGCTCCCCCTCAGTCTTCGCGGCCGTGTCACTCGCAGGCGTTGATTTTCCGGTGGCCACCAGCGTCCATCCTTGCGGATATTCGAAACTCAAATCGTAATCCGCCATTGCCATTCCGCGATTGGGATACCACGTGCCTCTCGCACCCACATACAGCAAACCACCTCCCGCCTCCGCCAGGACTTCGCCCCCGTAGACAAATTCCAGATCGATCTTCTGTCCGGCCCGCGCAGGCCCTGGGAGCACGATGGCCACCAGATCGTTTCCGCGGCGTGCCAACTGCGTTCCTTCTACTGCCGGATTGTGAATGAACTCCACCGGTTCGCCATTGAGTTGCACGCTCTCTACCTGTAAAGATCGCGACAGCTCGAACAGCAGTGTTCGCGGTCCGCCTTCTCGCACCTCCATCTGCACCCGTGCGCGGGCATGAATCCGCTTGGGAGGCTGCACCTCGGTGGTGATCGCATAGCGCCGAACTTCCACTCGGCCCAGATTGGCTGGCGGTTCCATTATCTCTGCAACACTGGAACTCGCTTTCGAAGTCTCTTTATTCCGCGTGGAAAACGATGTCCACACATCGTAAAAAAGAGTTCCATTCTCCGCCGCTTTTGCCTGCCCCACTTGAACCTGCTCAGAAGCAGTCGAATCAAAGTAAACGTCAAACACACCAAACTGCGTCCCTTGTAAGCGCGCGTGCAAAAAATGATCGTCCGCGCTCATTTGTGCCGTCGCCTTTGGGTCTGAAGAATCGGCACCGCCTTTCACCGGAAGCATCCTGCTAAAAGTCATGAGCAGCCGGGTCGCGTCGCCGTTCGCCATGTTCTTCGCCGTATCGCCCCAGCGCTCAACGAACTCGCGCTTGTTGTCGGTAGCCCGCAAATCCGAACGCAACTCATTCGCCGCATCATCGTTGAAGCGGAAATACGCGGTCGAAAAATGCTCTTCCAGAATTGCCATGCCCGTGAACAGGCTCATCGATCGACGTTCGACTTCGTTCGGAGGCGTCAGCAGCACTTCGCCATAGCCTTCGAAAAATGCTCCCGTGATCCGTCCCATCACGTCCTCGGTAAAACCAATCGTGCCGTCCTCCAAAGTAATGTGGACCGCCGCACGATCCAGCGATGCTCCGCGCACCTGGTACACACGATCCGGATCGAGCCCCACTTGCCCAAGTTTCAAATAGAGCGCCTCGGCAGGTTTTTCCGGAGGGTTCTCCGCCGTCGCCCGTCCGCCAGGCAACAGGCACACCGCAAGCCAGACGGCAGCCGAAACCCGCAAGCCGCTCGCTTTCAGTAGTACCTTCGTCACGTAGGTTGGCCTCTCCCCCGTTGCTAGAATGCGCCTGAATGCGGTTTCGTGTCACCATCCTCTTTATAGGGCAGTTGGCCTCGCTGGGGTTGCTCGCCCCGGCATGGGCTGACACGATCCATTTGAAGAACGGGCGCACCATTGTCGCCGATCACGTCCGCGCAAATGGCAATCACTACGAATACGACCTCGGCGGCGACGATTCCTACGCCATTCCCAAGTCCGTTGTAGATCACGTCGATGCCGGCCCACAACTCGCCCCCACGGGCTCGGGCGCGACCAAGATTGCTGAACTCCCGTCCTTCACTCCCGCAGATAGCCTCGGCAATGAAATTGATCTCTTCGGCAAGATCATCAAAGAAGGCAAGGTCGATACCGATGTATTGGCCGCATTAGAAAACAAAGGCGACGCGGAGCTAAGCGCCACGGCAGATTTCATCGCCGGCAAATTTGAATCCGAGCATGGCAATGTCACGCGCGCTGGGCAATATTTCGAGAACGCTCTTCGCCTCCAGCCCGACAACTCCACGATTCTCGTCTACTACGGGGCCCTGCTGATTCGCACCGGCAACGCCTCCCAGGCTCTTTACTACGCTCAGAAGGCCGTAAAGTCCGACCCAAATTCAGCCGATGCCTATGCCTTACTCGGCTACGCACAGTTTGCTTCCGACCACACCAAAGTTGCAATCGCATCCTGGAAGCGGTCCTTGCAACTGCGCCCCGACGCCAAGATCGAGCACTTACTGGCCAAAGCGCAACGTGAGATAAGCGTCGAGTCTGATTACGCTCAGGGCGAAAGCAGCCATTTCGTTCTGCATTATGAAGGCGGCCAGACGCCGGAAGCTTTCCGCGCACAAATTATGGCCGTGCTCGAGGCCGATTACGACGACCTGGTTCGCGACCTCGGCAACCCGCCCCGCGACAATATTCTTGTCACTCTTTACACCGAGCAGGCGTTCTTCGATGTCACGCACGCCCCGAACTGGAGCGCAGCGGTGAATGACGGAAAGTTGCGCATACCCATCAGCGGTTTGACTTCGGTAACACCTGAACTGGCACACGTATTGAAACACGAACTGGCTCATACCTTTATTACCCACATTTCCGGTGGACGCTGCCCCACCTGGCTGCACGAGGGCATCGCCCAGTTCCTCGAACCCAGGAGCCTGAGCAGCAATGGACATCAGCTCGCCCTGCTCTTCAAGAATCAAAACAACATCCCGCTGAACGTCCTCGAAGGAAACTTCATGCGCTTCTCCGGAACCGAAGCTTATGTGGCCTATGCCGAGTCTCTGGCCGCCGTTTCCTACATCAACGATTCCTACGGCCTCAGCGATATCCAGCGCATTCTGGAACGCATTGGGCAAGGCAGTTCCACCGAAGCCGCTTTGCGAGAAACCATCCATTCCGACTACGGCCAGTTCGAGTTAGACTTAGGCAAATATCTTGCCGACAAATACGGCGACTAATTTCTTCCTCTTCCCGGTTTGCCCACTCCACATTCCTGTGCTAGCTTCGGGTTGACACTAAATGTGCGCACTATTTCACTCTAAGTCCACCGCTGCTCCGCTTACGGTCGAGCCCGTCCCGGCACCATTTCCCCTGATGGCCGGAGCGGAAATCGCGGCCGACTTTCTAGGCGAACGCATCGGCGGAGATTTATACGATTCTCTTCGTGTGAGTCCTGAGCGCGTTCTCTTCGGTCTGCTGGATGTCGCCGGCCGCCGCGAAGACAACCGCACTATTCAGGATGCTGCTCAAAATATCTTTCGCACCTTCGGCGCCGAACTGTTCTCGCGCGCCGACATCAACGAATCCGACGCCATGACGGAACTCAGCCAACGCATCAATCGAACCGTTCTCGAAAGCTCTCATGGCGTTCATCCCTGTCCCGCATTTATCGGCTGCTATCACGAAAAATTTGGCACGCTTTGTTACACCAACGCCGGTCACACTCCCGGATTGCTCCGCGACCCTAGCGGAATCACGGAACTCGGCTCTACCGGCCTGCCCCTCGGCCTGTTTTCCCACGTCACGTCCGAGGCTCCGACCATCGCTATCGAGAAAGGTGCCGCTCTGCTTCTGGTATCTCGCGGACTAATCGAGTGCGAGGGAAGACCGAAGCGATCTACCGAAGAGTTCGGCATGGACCGCGTCAAGGATCTTTTCCGGACTGCTCTCATCGGCGGCGCTCAAGCCCTGTCTACTTTTATCCTGACTTCCGTCCGTGACTTTGGCGCCGCAGCCCCGCAATGCGAAGACCGAACCGCCCTCGCCCTGATCCGGACCGCCTGACTAAGTACGGACCGCCTGATTGATGCAACGGACAACTCCGCGCTCCCCCGGGGCACTCAAACCTAAGAGCACAGTCCGCGCCGACGTAGTAAACTATTTAGCAATCGGCCTGAAATCACAGTTTGCCCGCAATCCCAGCAAGTGTAGGGGCCTCAATTTATGAACAAACGCACCCTGGTTCTCATTGCTTTCGCCTGCCTGCCCGCTTTTGCGGCCGGTCAAGCTGCGCCCACCGCCCAAGCCCCGCAGGTCGGACAGCCCCCACAAGGGAGTCAAGTCGTCGAAGAAATCATCACCCGCGTCAACAACCAGATCATCACCAAGTCTGAATTTGAGCGCAGCAAAGATCAGCTCCGCGACGAAGTCAAACAGCAGAACTCCACGGATCCCGACAAAGCCTTCGCCGACCGCGAAAAGGACGTCCTCCGCGACCTCATCGACCAGCAGCTTCTTCTCGACAAGGGCAAAGACCTCGGCATTACTGGCGACACCGAACTCATCAAGCGCCTCGATCAGATGCGCAAAGACATGAAGCTTGAGACCATGGAAGATCTGGAAAAGGAAGCCACCAAGCAGGGCGTTTCCTGGGAAGACTTCAAGCAGAACATGCGCAACCAGATCATCACCCAGAAGGTGATCGGCGAAGAAGTCGGCGGGAAACTTGCGATCGGCAAAGAAGAAGAGCAAAAGTTTTACGACGAACACAAGAGCGAACTGGAACAGCCAGAGTACATCCGCTTGAGCGAGATTCTCGTCGCTCCGAAAAGCGCTACTCCCTCCATCACTCCCGCAGATCAGCCCGCGGCGGGTTCAGCCCCAGCTGCCCAATCTCCAGCCGACGATGCCGCTGCTCTCGACGCGGCCAGCGCCAAGGCCAACGACCTACTCAAGCAGATTCACGACGGCGCCAATTTTGAAGACATCGCCAAGAAATATTCCGACGGCCCGTCCGCCGCAGACGGCGGCGCGCTGGGCATGTTCAAGCGCGGCCAGTTGGCGAAAGAACTCGAAGACAAAACATTCGCCATGAAGGCCGGCGACGTCACCGACGTGATCCGCACCAAGCAGGGCTATGTCATCCTCAAGGTGATCGATCACCAGACGGCCGGCATTCCGCCCATGAAAGATGTGCTCCCGAAGATTCAGGACGCGCTCTATTACCAGAAGTTACAGCCGGCGCTTCGCGCTTACCTCACTAAACTGCGCGAAGAAGCCTCCATCTTTTACATGCCCGGCTACGTCGATAGCGGCATGAGTCCGAACCAGACTCAACCTATTGAAACCGCCTCCGCCAAGGAATCCGGCGCAAAGAAACTTAGCAAGAAGAAGCATAAGAAGTTGGGCATCCTCTGATCTTCTGCTCTTGAGCGGAAGGTCCGTACCTTATACTCAGCGATACGAATGAAAGATTTCTACATCTGCGATTGCTCCCGGCAAGAGAACAAAGTCATCACCTCGACTTTCGTCGTCGTCGGCAAGCAGATCAAGCCCAAAAAAACTGGAGAGCCCTACCTCGCACTCACTCTCGGTGACAAAAGCGGCCAGCTCGAAGCCAAAATGTGGGACAACGTCGAGGAAGTCCTGGAAGCCTTCGAGCAAGACGACTTCCTCAAAATCAAAGGTCTCGTCAACAAGTACAAGAACCGCTTCCAACTCACCATCCACAAACTGCGCAAGCTGGGCGAATCCGAAATCGACTTCGCCGATTACCTTCCCAAGACCACCAAGAATGTCGACGAACTCTGGCAGACGCTGACCACCTTCGTATCTTCATTCCAGAATCCGCATCTCAAGTCTCTGGTCCAAGCCTTCATGGCCGACCCTGAAATCGCACCCGCATACCGCAACGCTCCCGCCGCCAAGACCTTGCATCACGCCTACATCGGTGGCCTGCTCGATCACGTGGTTTCTCTATTTCGTTCCTGCGACCTGATGTGCAGCAACTATCCGCAAATCAATCGCGATCTCTTGCTCACCGGCGCTTTTCTGCATGACATCGGAAAGATTCACGAACTTACTTACAACCGCTCGTTTTCGTACACCACCAGGGGCCAACTCCTCGGCCACATGATCATCGAACTTGAAATGTTGCAGGCCAAACTCGCGCTCCAGCCTGCCTTTCCCGAGGAACTCAAGACCCTGCTCGAGCACCTTATCATCAGCCATCACGGCCAATATGACTTCGGCTCCCCGAAACTTCCCATGTTTCCCGAAGCTCTGATGCTTCATTATCTCGACGACCTCGACTCCAAAATGGAAGCCATGCGCGCCCAGTTCGAGCGCGAAGCCGGTTTCGACAGCCCCTGGACCAGCTACAACGCTTCTCTCGGACGTCCGCTGCTCAACAGTGAAAAATTTCTGGCGCCCAGGAAAGTTTCGCCACGGGAAGATCCTGTCGCGATCCGCGATGCCGAACTCGACGAGACCGCCGATCCCGTTCCCACCTTGCCGGGGATCGAGCAGACGATCAAGTCGTAAGCCGCAGCTAACAGTCCAAGCACCTCCGATTCACGCTGCACGCTCCCGGTAGTTGATCCTGCGCGCCGAAATCCTGTAGATTGACTCATACCGTCACAACAAACTCACCCGGAAACAACGGAGGTCGTTATGCGCTCGCGTTTTCTGCTCTCCATCCTCAGTCTTTATCTGGCACTCGCTGTGTCCGGATGCAGCCGCAAGCCCGCTGACGCCAATGACAGCGCCAACAACACCAAGCCTCAGACTGCGGCCGACAACAATAACGCGCAACCTGCAGCACCCTCTCAGGAAGCGCCGCAGCAAAGAGAGCCGCTCGTTGTGCCCTCAGGAAAAGAAATTACCGTGCGACTGGGCTCCGCCATTGGTTCCAAGTTGAGTCAGCCCGGCGAGACTTTCACAGGCACTTTGGCCAAAGATGTAATGGCAGGCGGCGTAGTCGCCATTCCTCGCGGTGCTCAAGTCACCGGCACCGTCGTCGACGCCAAGCCGCTCGGCCGGTTCAAGGGTGGCGCAGTGCTTGAAGTGCGCCTCGACTCCATCAACATTAATGGCCGCGATCACCGCGTGCAAGCCGCTGCACGAACCTTCACGGAAAAAGGAAAAGGTAAGCGTACCGCGGTATTGGCTGGCGGCGGCGCTGCACTGGGAGGCCTGATCGGCGGTCTCGCCGGCGGCGGCAAAGGTGCCGCGATCGGATTGGCGGCTGGCGGCGGCGCTGGCGCCGGGGGCGCGGCTTTCACCGGAAACAAGGAAATCGAATTGCCCGCCGAATCCGCCCTCAGCTTCGCCTTAACCCACTCGCTCGAAATCCGGCAGTAAAATTCCAATCTTGAGGCCTCCACTCGATACTGGAGGCCTCAACTCAACTTCATTGTTCCGCACGGATTCGCGCACCAATGCTCGATTTCACCCGCTTCGAAATTCTCACCTTCGATTGCTACGGCACGCTCATCAACTGGGAAGCCGGCATTCTCTCCGCTCTCCATCGAGTTCTCTCCGCTCACGGAAAAGATCTTGACGATGCCACCGTCCTGAAACTTTACGGAGACTTCGAGCAGATTGCCGAGCAGGGAACTTTTCGTCCATATAAAGAAGTCCTGCAGTTAGTCATTCGCCAGTTTGCCGCCGAGTTGCACTTCACTCCCACGCCAGAAGAGCTGCGATCTCTCTCCCACTCTCTTCCGAGCTGGAAGCCTTGGCCAGACACGGTTGCCGCGCTTCGCAACCTCAAGCGGCGCTTTCGCCTCGCGATTCTTTCGAATGTGGATGACGCCCTCTTCGCCGGCACTCGCCCTCAACTGGGAGTTGAGTTCGATGCCGTCATCACCGCGCAGCAAGCCCAGGCCTACAAGCCGTCGCTCAAGATTTTCGAATTCGCGCTGACTCGCATCAACGCTCCCGCCCATCGTGTGCTTCACATAGGCCAAAGCCTTTACCACGATGTCGTTCCCGCTCAATCCCTCGGTCTCGCAACGGTATGGGTGAACCGCCCCTCAGCCCGCCCCGGCGTCGGCGCGGTCAAAGCCGCCGCGGCCACTCCCGACCTCACAGTTTCGAGCCTGCAAGAACTAGCCGCCGCGGCCACTCAGGACTAGAACTTCTCGCGTTAAAGAAATAAACGCGTTGCAGTAAATACGAGGCCGACGCTTTAGGGGTCTCCGCAAGTGGCTGGGCAAAGAAGATTACTTCAGGCTCTAGCCGCGAAGCGGCGATAGATTGCAGCCCACGGCGCAAGCCGTGGGGCAGCATGAAGGAATTGAGCCAAGCCCCGAAGGGGCGAAAGAAAAAATCGGCGAGACTAAAAGCTCGCGGGCACCTTCACAACTTTCCTCTGAATCGCCCACATCACCAGTTCCGCCTTATTGTGAATCCCCAACTTTCGCATCAGATTAAACTTGTGCGCATCCACCGTCTTCACGCTCAACCCTAAAACCACGGCCGCTGAACGCACCGTCCGCCCCTCGGCCAGCAACTTCAACACTTCCCGTTCTCGCGCTGTCAACACCCGTTGGCGCGGATGCAATTCCTGCGGCAGCCATTCTCCGGTGCGCCTTTCCTGCATCGATCCCAGTCCGCCCGCGTGCGTCCTTCTCACCATCTCCACTAGCTCTTCCGCGGAGGTTTGCCGCACCGCGTAACTCGTACCCTCCGCTTGCGACGTGGGCGTGTCCGTTTCGTGGGACGTCAGAAACAAAACTTTGCTGTGCGCGGATTCCCGCAAGATCATGCGTTCTGCCTGATCCGGGGCGCACTCGAAGATGTGCGCATCGATGATCACTACCTCCGGCCGATGTTCGAACGCTCGCCGTAGCGCTTCGGCCGCACTCCCTGCCTCCGCTACCACTTCAATGTCCGGTTCGTCTTCCAGCAATCGCCGCAATCCTTGCCGCAGCAGGACGTGATCGTGCACGAGAAGACAGCGAATTTCTTTATCGCCGTGAACTTCTTCGCGTTGTATCTGTGTGGGGGGATACACGGGCAACTCCTTCATTCTGGCCAGAGAAATTTGCGATGTGGCGCGGGCTGGACTCGGATTGAATCCAAGTGAAAAATCGTTAGTTCATTGTAACCGTTCATATCGATTTTGGCTCGTAAAAATCGATTCTTTCGTCGTCCCTTGGCGTACGAAGCGTTATCAATTTGAAACTGAACGATGCCGAACAACCATGCGCAATGCCGAATCCTCGCTCGCATCAGGTACAATCGAAAATTTTATGTTGCGCTACTTCACTGCGGGAGAGTCCCACGGCGAAGCTCTGGTCGCCTTCCTTTCCGGCATGCCCGCCGGATTGAAAATCGATCAAGCCTTTCGTCGACCGCGAACTCTGGCGTCGCCAGCAAGGCTACGGCCGCGGCGGACGCATGAAGATCGAGCGCGACACCGCCCACATTCTCTCCGGCGTGCGCCAGGGCATGACCATCGGCTCCCCCATCTCCGTCCAGCTCGAAAATCGCGATTGGAAGAACTGGCAGGAATCCCTGCCCGTGGCCGAGGGCGATCCCGCAAAACACAAGCGCGTCGCCTCTCCCCGCCCCGGCCACGCCGATCTCGCCGGAGCTCTGAAGTACAACTTTCCCGAAGCTCGCTACGTTCTCGAACGCGCCTCCGCCCGCGAATCCGCCGCCCGCGTCGCCATCGGCGCGATCGCCAAACTTTTCCTGCGCGAACTCGGCATCGAAGTTCTCAGTCATGTGGTCACCACCGGCAGCGTCACTCTTCCCGAAGCAAGTCGTCGTGGGAAAAAATTCGCGCCCTCCACGATCGCGACGAAGTTCTGCTCAACTGCGCCGACCCCGAAGCCGAGCAGCGCATGAAAGACGAAGTCGACAAAGTTCTTAAGAACCGGCGATTCGCTCGGCGGCGTCTTCGAGGTCGTCGCCCATCAGGTTCCGCCCGGCCTCGGCACCTACGCGCAGTGGGACGAACGTCTCGACGCCCTGCTCGCCGCCGCGGTCATGTCTCTGCAAGCCGTCAAGGCGGTCGAAATCGGCGCCGGCGTGGCCGCCGCTTTTGCTCCCGGCTCTACGGTCCACGACGAAATCGGCTACACATCGACTTCCGGCTTCACCGCCTTCTCCCGAACCCGCAACAATGCCGGAGGCATCGAAGGCGGCATCTCCAACGGCCAGGAAATTCGCGTGCGCGGCTATCTTGAAACCGATTTCCACGCTTGCGCCGCCCTCTGCAATCGGTCGATTTCTCCACGCGCGAGCCGGTCAAAGCCGCCTACGAGCGCTCCGATGTCTGTGTCGTGCCCGCCGCCGGAGTTGCGGCCGAGGCCATGGTCGCGCTCACCCTCGCCCGCTGCGCTCTGGAAAAATTCGGCGGCGATTCCATGACCGAAACCTGACGCAACTTCCAGGGCTACTGCCAGCAGCTGAAAAATTACTGATGATCTATCCCATCGTAAAATTCGGCAATCCCGGTTCTCGAAAAGCCCGCCGAGACCGTGACTGTCTTCGACGACGAACTGCAAAAGCTCATCGACGACATGTTCGAGTCCATGTACGCCGCCCACGGCGTCGGCCTCGCCGCGCCGCAAATCGGCATCGGACGCCGCATCGCCGTCATCGACGTCACCTTCAAGGAAGATCCCGAACGCCAAGCTCGTCCTCATCAATCCCGAAATCATCCACACCGAAGGCAAGCACACCCAGAGCGAAGGCTGCCTCAGCATTCCCGACTTCCGCGAAAACGTGACGCGCCCCAACAAAGTCACCGTCCGCGCCCAGGACGTCCACGGCAAAGTCTTCGAGAAAACCGGCGAAGAACTTGCTCGCCCGCGCCTTCCTCCACGAAACCGATCACCTGAACGGCAAGCTCTACATCAGCCACATCAGCGCCCTCAAGCGCGACCTGATGAAGCGCAAAATCCGCAAGCTGGTGAAAGCCGGAGAATGGTAGAGAATTGAGTAGATTGGGCGATTGAGTCATTGAGTGATTTGAAATCGACGGGCCACGTCTCAGTTCCTGATCGTCAATCGCTCAATCACTCAATGACTAAATGACTCAATCACCAAATGACTCAATCCCTCAATCTCGTTTTCTGCGGCACACCGCGCTTCGCCGTCCCCACGCTCGAAAAGCTGGTCGCCGCCGGCTTCCGCGTCCATCTCGTCGTGACCCAGCCGGATCGCCCCAAAGGACGCGGCCTCGAACTCGTCGCCTTCGCCCGTCAAAGAATCCGCGCTGAAACTGAATCTCCCCATCACCCAGCCCGACCGCATCAAGACCAACGAGGAATTCCGCGCCCAACTCACCGCCCTCCATCCCGACGCCATCATCGTCGTCGGCTACGGCCGCATCATCCCGCAATGGATGCTCGATCTCCCTCCGCTCGGCAACATCAACCTGCACGCCTCGCTCCTGCCGAAATATCGCGGCGCCGCGCCCATCCAGTGGGCCATCGCCAACGGCGAAACCGTCACCGGCGTCACCACCATGCGCATCGACGCCGGCCTCGATACCGGCGACATCCTCCTGCAACAAGAACTCCCCATCGCGCCCGACGACACCGCCGAAACTCTCGCCCCGCGCCTCGCCGCAATCGGCGCCGATCTCATGGTCGAAACTCTTGCGCGGATGCAAGCCGGCACAATTCATCCCGCGCCCGCAAGACAACTCACAATCCACTCTCGCCCCGATCCTGAAAAAAGAAGATGGCCTGATCGATTTCTCCCGCTCGGCCGACCGAAATCTTCAACCGCCTCCGCGGCTTCCAACCCTGGCCCGGCGCCTACACCAAATTCCGCGGCAAGAATCTGCAGATCCTCAAAGCCCGACCCAGCGACTCGAAGCACTCCCTCCAGCCGAACTCCACTTCACAGGCAGATCGCCTGCTAGTCGGCTGCGGCCACAACACCTCGCTCGAACTGCTGGAGATTCAACTCGAAGGCAAGAAGCGCACTCCCGCCGCAGATTTCCTCCACGGCTACCACCCCAACCCCGGCGAAAAACTGGGCTTGACACTCCTGTGTCCCTCGCGTCGCTCCTCTGTGGTGTAAGCTTAGTTTCTGTGCCACCCTGAGGTCCTACAATCGGAATCGATGCCCGTCTCCCCCGCCCGCGCCGCCGCCTTCGACATCCTCCTCCGCGTCGAGCGCGAATCCTCCTACGCCTCCGAACTCCTCCACTCTCCCACCTACAACCGCCTCTCCACCGCCGATCACGCCCTCGCCACCGAACTCGTCATGGGCGTCCTCCGCTGGCGTTCGCGCCTCGACGACGAAATCGCCACACGCCTCCTCGCAGCCGCTTTCCAAACTCGACCTCGAAATTCTCATCGCCCTGCGCCTCGCCCTCTATCAATTCCGCTGGCTCGATCGCATTCCGCAGCGCGCCGCTCTCCACGAAAGCGTCGAACTCGTGAAGCGCGCCCGCAAACGCTCCGCCGCTCCTTTCGTCAACGCGGTCCTGCGCAAACTCTCCACCGCACCAAGCCGAACAATCCGTTGCCGCACGATGAATGCACCGCTCCCCGAAGATCTGCTCGCGCACTCTGCGCATCCGCTCTGGCTCGTCGAACGCTGGGCCCGCGAATACGGCCTCGCCGCCGCTCGCCAGATCTGCCAACACAATCAGATCCATTCCCACCACGGCAATTCGCCTGCGCTCTCCAGCCGCGGAAGAGCAACTCGCAGCCGAAGGAATCGATCTCGCTCCCGGACGCCTTCTCGCCTCCGCTCGCCGCGTTCAAGCCGGAGACATCACCAACACTCAAGCGTTCCGCACCCGCCGAAATCGTCATCCAGGACGAAGCCTCGCAACTCGTCGCCGCCCTCGTCGGCCCCGGAACAAACATCCTCGACTGCTGCGCCGCTCCCGGCGGCAAGACGCTCGCCATCGCCGACCACAATCCCGCCGCCGCAATCACCGCCGTCGAACTTCATCCCCATCGCGCCCGCCTGCTGCAAAAACTGCTGCAGCCACATTCCTCGCAAATCCAAATCGTCGCCGCCGACGCCCAGCATCTCCCCATGTCCCGCCCATTCGATCGCGTTCTCGCCGACGTCCCCTGCTCCGGCACCGGCACGCTCGCCCGCAATCCCGAAATCAAGTGGCGCCTCAAACCCGACGATCTCGCAGAGCTGCACAGCGCCAGACTCGCAATCCTGCGCTCCGCCCTCGCACAGGTCGCTCCCGGCGGACGCCTCATCTATTCCACTTGTTCGCTGGAAAAAGAAGAAAACGAAGACGTCGTCGAGCAAGCCTTGGCGGAAAATCTCACTTCCGCCTGCTCGATTGCCGCCTCGAACTTGACCGCCTGAAAGCCGCCGGCGAACTAACCTGGCCCGGCCCGCGTCACTCACGCGCGGCCTCTACCTCCGCACCATCCCCGGCATCCATCCCTGCGACGGCTTCTTCGCCGCCATCTTGCAGAGACGGATCTGAATCCGTGCAAATCCGTGAAATCCGTGGCTTGTTCTCGACTTACCGCACCTCGAAATTCACCGCAGTCCCAGCAAACACTTTCTGTCCCGCAGCCGGCACTTGCGACACGATGATGCTCGCTGGCGTCGCCTGTGCCGGCTCCGAAGTCTGCGCGGAGGCCGCGAGTGAAGATATTTCCTGAATGCTCGCACTCGCTGTATCGCTCACTGGCGCTGCTACGTTCACATTCCCCAGCCGGAATCCAGCATCCTGCAACGCCCGGTTCACGCTCCCCAGCGCCTGTCCCACAAAACTCGGCATCACAAACGCCTGCGGCTCAGCCGCCTCTGCAACCAGCAAACTGATCTTCGGCGCCGTCACCTGCGTCGCGTTCGCCATCGGATTCTGTGCCAACACCTGATCCGCCGGAATCGTCGACCGCCTGCACCTGCGCCATCGACGCCACATCCAGCCCCCGCCGCCGGATATTCAACTCCGCCGCATGCTCGCTCTGCCCGGTCACGTCCGGAATCGTCACCCGCGTCGGTCCCAGACTTTGCGCCACTCGCACCTGCCACCCGCGCCGCACCTTGGTTCCCGGCAGCGGCAATTGCGACATGATTTTTCCTTCAGCAATCTGCGGACTGTAATACTGCCGCTCGATGGAAACCTGCAGCCCGAGTCCCGCAACCGCGCGCTCCGCCTCGACCGGGCTCAACCCCACCAACGCCGGAACTGCGACCTCCTGCCCGTGAATCGCGAATTGCATCGCCGTCAACGCCGACAGCATGGCCACGATCACCAGCACCAGCGCCAGCAATGCGAATCGAATTGCGAACTTCATAACAGGACCTTGCCAACCGACCGCTCAAAAAATACAGAATTGACTTCCAATGACCGGAAGAAAAAAATTATAGTCTTTCGCCCTCGGTGATTGCGCCCCCCGGACATTCAAGAACTTATAGCTTCGGCGCCTCGTCGCCCTGTTCATGCGCGTGCATCCATCCAACTCTTCCTGCAATCTAACGGGATACGGTCGTTCTACTGTCGAGGTGCGTCATGGCTTCCGCTCTGGAGTATCATAATTCTGTGCGGCATTCGACTCCGTCTTCGTTTCGCATGTTCACCGCGCTCGGATTCAGCCTGCTGCTCTTCCTCGCATTGTTCGCCTTCTCCGCGTCTGCGCAGATCAATGGCGCACCGGCCTCGGTAACCTCTCCCGGCTTCGGCGGACGCGCCATCAACGGCCCTCCGGCTAGCGTCACCTCGCTCGGTCCTAACGGCTATTCGCGCGGCGGATATGCTCCCTCTGCCCACGGCACCTCGCACCCGCACAATGGACCGCTCAACAGCGACGGTCACCGTCATCGTCACTACGTTCCTTACGCTCTATCCCTACGCCTATGCCGTTCCTGTTCCCTATGAAGGTTATGCGGGAGACAGCGCTGACAACAACGCGGACGATTCCGACGCCAACTATCAGGGTGGTCCAACAATTTTCGATCGCCGCGGTTCCGGTGCCAGTTCCTACATCCCGCCGGTAGAGGATGTCCCCATGCCTCACTCAACCCAGGCGGCGGATGCTTCGACTGCAGATCCCGATCCTCCTCAGCAACCAACAGTCCTGATCTTTAAGGACGGTCACAAGCTCGACGTACAAAACTACGCAATCGTTGGCCAGACTCTCTTTGACCTGACTCCCGGGCACGCCCGTAAAGTTGCGCTCGCCACCCTCGATCTAGAGGCCACCCGCCAACTGAACGACGATCGCGGCGTCCAGTTTCAGCTTCCGCCCGTCGCGCAGGCAAACTAATGGGCCAACCGAATATGCGCCGCCTATTTCTTATCGCGCTGCTCACTGTGTCTTGGTTCAGCCTGAAATGGAGAAGCGACGTTCTCCGTTGGTGAGTATTCCGCCCTCCGGGCGGGGATTTTCAACGCATGGGGGTCTTTCGATCCGATGAGGTTGGCGGCGCAGACGAATCCTCACGCCCCCGTTCATCGTCTCGATGAACCCGCCCGCCGGGATATCCCTCGGCATGGTTGCGTCCCCGCAGTGCCCGCTCCGTTTCGCCCGGCAAAACCATTGTAGCTGCGCAACGGCCCGCCGTTTCTCGACAGTCGGTTGGCTCGTCATTTCGCCAAAACCCACACCGTGCCATACCCGAATCGTGAGTGTAATTCCTGATAGCGCCAACCATCGACGGTTACACGCATTCTTCGACTTGGGGTGGTTCGCGGTCTCGCTGCCGATCTACTTCCAGCTAATTCGATCTCCGTTGATCAGGATCAGTTTGGACATCTCATACCGCTTGCGGTCGAAACGAATCGATGCATAGTTTCCGAGATATGGCCTCTCGACCGTGACAGTTTGCATCGCCCTTTCATACATTGCGGGCCCGATGCTGCCAATGACTTGGCTCAATGTTATTCCAGGTGCGTAAAGAGTGGCATGCCCGTTGACCATGACCGTGGATAGCAAGCTAGCAGTGCCATCCGAAAAAATGAAGCAAGCAGTTTCGAGAGAATCTTGAACACACTCGCGCTCCCCGTCTCGCATGATCTTTCCCGCCAACTCGTCAGAAGCATTCCGAGTTCTGGCGCCAAGCAGCATCGATCTTAATTTGCATGCCAGGATGGAGATCCACGGCACCGAAAGAACCTAGAGAATAGTAGAAGATCAGTGCCTCATCAGCAGGAAAAGGCATGGCTGCTACCAAACGGTCTTGTATCACGCTGAGGGCCGCATCTTTTCCAAAGCATCCTAACGATGAACGCGCAGCCAGTTGTTGGAGGAACGAAGTCCATTCGTTTCCGGCACTCTCGTAGCAGAAGGAGCGCTCCAACCCTCGGCACTTGGAAACTGAAACGTCCACCGCCAATGGCCGGGCGATGGTGCTAGTCCGAAGAGGAGACCGTGAATCGAACAACGTGCGATGACTTCTTCCGGCGAGAAATTATTTGGAAAGGCTCCAAGCGACAGCTCGGAAATCTGTGTTTTGCCTGCTGACGGTTCCAACGCCGGTGGCATAAGAAGCGTCAGGCTGGAGTTCTCTTTGAGCCAGTATTGGCCTGTTGGAGAGGATAAGGCCCTTCTGTGGCAACCAAAGAGCAGCGCAATTCCCGCAAATAATGAAATGCCCACCAAGAACTTTGGCACATCGATCCGGAAGCGATAATCAAACACCGGGGAATCTGAGACCAAAGCGGGCACGCGGCAATTATGCCTCTTCCAAGTCAATTGCGAAGCATTCCCATTTCACTCACTGACCCGGTTTGCCGCTTCCGTGGGCGGAACCTGTTGCCGGTCTGTCCTGACTCGCCAATTTATCGGCTGCTAGTTTTTCTGCGGTTGCTAGTGCGTCGGCAGCGTCGACCTTCACATCGGGCTCTACCCCCTTTCCCTCCCAGTCGCCATGAGTGACAGGGTTGATGGGCCGACCGAAGGGCACGCCAATCGAGAAATGGTCGCCAGCAGTCAGACCTTCCACCGGGTGAGCGCCGCCTCCGGTAGTTTCGCCCACGATGGTTGCGCGCTTTTGCGTCTGCAAGTCGAAAGTGAATTCTTCACCTCCGGAAAAGGTTTGATGTGAAGTGAGCACATAAATGGGTTGATCAACAAACCTTGGTCCGGGAACCCATGAAGCCGTCCAGTATTGGTGGGTTTCGTTTTCGTGACGATTGGTTAAATCATTAATATGCGTGGATTGCCGGAACAGGTACGAGACCATGAAATCGACCATGTTGGGATCCCCACCATGGTTCTCCCGCAGGTCGAAGATAAGGGCATCGGTATGCGCCACAAAGTTCATCGCCGCTACGACCGTGGGTCCGCAGATATCCGGAGGGGGAAACGCACCGAACTTGATGTATCCAACATTATGAGTGAGGATTTCGATTTTAGAAAAAGTACAGTTCTCACTTTCCAGCATGCTGCGAAACTGTGCCTGCTCAGCAGGGCTTCGCTGGCTCCGCCCAGCAGAAGAACGGGACTGCGAGGGTAAAGTGAAGGGATCGTATGAGACGTGAAGATGTTTATCATGGCTGACAGCCCGCAGGTCGCGAGCCAGCGCGTCCGCGAATTCATTGCCATCCGTCATCGAACTGTAATCACCATGCTTCTGATGATCGCGGATTGCCTGGATCATCTTTTCAGCCACATCCGGATAGACGTAGTACTCGGTGAGTTTCTCGCTGATCGCATTAATAGTCTTTTGTCGAGTGGCTTCGTCGACTTGAATGTCGTCGGGAGTCGCCCCGGGTGGAATTGCACGAATGCTGATCCGCTTTACCCGAGGAGGCGAAGTGCTGGTAAGTTGCAGGATTCCGAATGCATCCGTATTGTCCGCGCGCCCGCGAACGAGGAATGAGAGCTTGTCTGGCGCACTGTGCACGATCGAGACGAGCGTAAAACCCCCGGTCTCGTTGCTGAAAGAGGTTAAACCGTCGGCACTGTTTTCTGGATCGTACTCCTTCACATAAGCCGCGATGCGGTCGTGTTCCGCACTATTAAATGCGTCGAGAAATGCACGCAATGTGTGACCGGCCGGAGTGTCAGGAGTATCCACTTCTGCGCTTGCCCCATACGGAACTAGAAGGAGGACGACGAAATATAGAGCAGCTCGGACAAAGGATTGAAGTAGCATCCTGGCCTCCAACCTTTTTCGACACCCTGGCTACGCGCACTTTGGTACAGCTAGTCGGAAGAATACTAGGGCACAATGCTACTCCAGAGCACAGCCGGTCAGCCCAAAAATCGAGACACGAAAACCGGCATAGTGCCTACACTCCTCCTAGACACCGACAATCATCTGCGGGTTCCCGTTGGTCTTCCTGCCGGGACAACTTTCGTGACATCGCGATATCACTCATCTACTGTGGGGTCAAAATAGCTTTCCTTGGCTGTCCGACATAGCGGCGCCTAGTCACTTGCTCTTCATGCGGCTTGCTGGCGGTGACTCTGACGTTGTTGCCTGGCGGCCTCCACCATTATCGCGCTGGCCGCGCTTGTGTAGTGCGTCACGCCGATCGACATTTATAGTTCAAGCACAGCCCTTCTCCGCGATCTCCGCGGGTGTTCTCTGCGAACTCTGCGGTCAAAGTCGTTGCCTTTCGTCGCCATCGCGCTCGATATATAGAGATGTTATTTCCGACGCACTACACTAGCGTCTTTCTCGATCCTCTAGCGTTTTACGATTACTCCGGCTTTTTTCCCGGCACGGAATATTCTTCATCCGTCGGGCCGTAAAAAACGTTCCAGCTACTTGCGAAATCTGCAGCCACACATTCGGTTTTTCCTTCGTGAACCTTCGTGCCCTTGGTGGTTAAATGGTTTGCATTAACTGGCGATTCACGCCGCTGACGCGTAAACCGTCTCCAGCTTTGCCGCCTTTCGTTCCCGCAGTCGCAGCATTGGCTGTTCCACAAAATAGTAGGAAGCGCTGGCCAGCCCGACCGCAGCCAGCACGAAATACCAGGGCTTAGGCCGCTCCCCGAAGACAAACAACTGCTGCCACAAATAAAGGCTGTAGCTGATCTTTCCCAGCCAAGCCACAGGCCGCACATTCAGAATCCAGTACGCACGCTGCACCGCATGCAGTAAAAGTCCCGCAATCGACAGATGCATCACAGGCCATAGCACAAAGAGCAATACCGGTGTCACGTGAAACCGCAGTGAGCCAACATAGATCGGGACCAGAGCTACCGGCACAATCATTGCCAGCGCCCACGCCGCTTTAATCGCGGGCATGCGCGCCTTGAAAATCGCCAGCAGACATCCCATCGCCAGCACATCCGCAACCGCCGGAAAAGTTTCGTCGATCGGTCCCTGCAGGCCAAGAAAATGACACGCCACACGATACAGCGGCGCGAACACAATCACCCCCACCAGAATTTGCACTCGCTGACCGTGCCACTTCTTCAGCACCCCCGGCCACAAAAAATAAAATTGCTCCTCCACGCTCAACGACCACAAGTGTCCCAGAAACCACGGATGCAAAAAATCAAAATTCGCCAAATACAAAGCCGCAGCCGCCATGTGGTACCAGCGTAGTTCGTGCCAGTAAATAACAAACACCGGCAACATGAAAACGATCGCCGCCGGAAGAATCCGATACGCCCTCCGTGTGTAAAACTCACGCAAGTGAATCGTCGAACTTCTTTCGTATTCCTTCAGCAGCAAGCTGGTAATCAGATAACCGGAAATGACGAAGAAAATTTTCACGCCCAGATTCGCAAACGCCCCGGCCACCACCGAGTGATATCGCAACTCCGTCCAATGCCCCACCACAACCAGCGAAATAGAAACCGCCCGCAGGCCATCGAGCGAAGGGATGCGCGTCATCGAGCGCAGCCTAGCATCCATCTCCGCAAAACCTCAGTGACCGCCAACCCAAACCGCAACTAATTTCTGCGGATTTCCCAACTCGGAACCCGCGAGCCGAGCATTCAAGAGATCAATCCCGGCGGCCAAAAAACGGGAGGGCGTTCGCGGACAAGATCGCTTTGGAAGTAACGGATCTGATGCGGAACTGGCGGATCGAATTGTTCGCAATAAAACCTCGAGCGACGGGTTTTCTCCGCGCACTCGGCGGAATTTCTACGCGCACTCCGCGGTAAAAAGCTTTTGACCGCAGAGTTCGCTGGGCTCCCCCGTGGTATAATAATTCCAGCTCCCAAGGCACATAACGTCCTGCAAATACAAGCAGTTACAAGGTCTCAAACAAGCAATCGTACTTCGTTTTAAGCTGACGGCTGAAAGCTGACAGCTGAGAGCCAAAGAATGCCAGACGATCAAAATCCCGAACTTCCCCTCACTCCTCCTCCCGGCGGCGATGGCCCCGGCGCGTTGAACATTCAACCCGTCAACATCGAAGAGGAGATGAAGCGGTCGTATCTCGACTATTCCATGTCGGTGATCATCGGCCGCGCCCTGCCCGACGTCCGCGACGGCCTGAAGCCCGTCCACCGCCGAATTCTTTACACCATGCAGCAGATGGGTTTGTATCCCAATCGCGCTACGCGCAAGTGCGCCCGCATCGTCGGCGAGGTCATGGGCAAGTACCATCCGCACGGCAACCTCGCGGTCTACGACGCGCTCGTTCGTCTCGCGCAAGACGTGGAGCATGCGCTATCCGCTGATTTTTGGTCAGGGAAATTTCGGCTCCGTCGATGGAGATCCGCCCGCAGCCGATCGTTACACCGAAGCCAAGCTCGCGCAGGTTTCCACCGCGCTGCTCGAAGATCTCGACAAAGAAACCGTCGACTTCCACGACAACTACGACGGCAGCGAAATCGAGCCCGACGTTCTTCCCGCGCGCATTCCGAATCTTCTGGTCAACGGCTCCGACGGAATCGCCGTCGGCATGGCCACAAAGATTCCGCCGCACAATCTCACCGAGATCGTCGACGCCACCATCACGCTGGTCAACAATCCCAACGCGCAGCTCGCCGAGATTCTGAAGTTCGTGCAGGGCCCCGATTTCCCGACCGCCGGAATCATTCACGGCCGCTCGGGAATTTTCGAAGCCTACCGCACCGGCCGCGGACGCTTCATGATGCGCGCCAAAGCCGCCATCGAGACCTTCAGCAAAGATCGCGAGGCCATCATCGTCACCGAAATTCCCTACCAGGTGAACAAGTCGACTCTGATCAAGCGCATCGCGCAGCTGGTCAACGACAAGGAGATCGAAGACATCTCCGACGTGCGCGACGAAAGCGATCGCGACGGCATGCGCATCGTCGTCGAACTCAAGCGCGGCGCCGAACCGCAGATCGTTCTGAACCAGCTCTTCAAGCACACGGAGATGCAGGAAGGCTTCTCCATGATCCTGCTCGCGGTGGTCAACGGACAGCCCCGCGAAATGGGCTTGATCCAGACCATCAAGTACTTCATCGAGCACCGCGTCGACGTCGTCCGCCGCCGCACCGCCTACCTGCTGCAGAAGGCGAAAGACCGCGAGCACATCCTCGAAGGCTACCTCAACGGCTCTCGATCATCTCGACAACGTCATCACCATCATTCGCGGCAGCGCCAACCGCGCCGACGCCCGCGAAAATTTGGTGCTCTACTTCGGCGGCAAGAAGATCGACATCAACACCACCGGCCGCGCTCCCAAGCTCGATCCCGAAAAGCCCTTCACCGCCAAGCAGGCCGATGCCATCCTCGAACTGCAACTGCATCGCCTGACCAAGCTTTCCATCGACGAAATTTCGAACGAGTTGAACGAGGTCCGCGACAACATCGCCGAATACGAATCGATCCTCGGCTCCGAAAAGAAGCTGCGCAACGTCATCATCAAAGAGCTCGAAGAAGTGAAGAAGCTCTACGGAGACGAGCGCCGCACCGCATCGAAGACGAAGCCGCCGAGATCGTCCTCGAAGATCTCATCGCCGACGAGCAGGTCGCCGTCACCGTCAGCCACTCCGGCTACCTGAAGCGCACGCCCATCTCCACCTACCGCATGCAGCGCCGCGGAGGCACGGGCCGCACCGGCATGAAGACGCGCGACGAGGATTTCGTCGAGCATCTCTTCATCGCCTCCACGCACGCCTACATTCTGATCTTCACCAACAAGGGCCGCGTCTACTGGCTCAAGGTCTACGAGATTCCCGACGTCAGCGCCGCCGGAAAAGGCAAGCACATCGGCAACCTGGTCGGCCTGCAACCCGGCGAGACGGTCAAGACCATGCTCGCCGTCCGCAATCTCGAAGAAGAAAACAAGTACGTCTTCTTCGCCACGCGCAACGGCCTGGTGAAGAAGTCCGAGCTCCGCGAGTTCATGCACGTGCGCTCCAACGGCATCAACGCCATCGGCATCGAGCAGGGCGACGAACTGGTCGCCGCCCGCATCACCGACGGCAACCAGATCGTCTTCCTCGCCTCGCACGAAGGCATGGCCGTCCGCTTCGACGAAAGCCACGTCCGCCCCATGGGCCGCGGCGCCTTCGGCGTCTGGGGCATCGACCTCGACAGAGAAAGACTACGTCGTCGGCATGGCGACCACCACCAAGCCCGGCGCAGAAGCTGCCCGAAAATGCGGGACAGCTGCCCCGAGGGCGCCAGCGGCCGCTGGAGGCGAGCCGGAAGTCAGTCGACGTGACGGTGAAAGGCGACCTGATCCTCTCCGTCACCGAAAACGGCTACGGCAAGCGCACTCCCGCCGACGAATACCGCCTCATCAACCGCGGCGGCAAAGGCGTGATCAACGTGAAGACCACCGAACGCGTCGGCAAAGTCGTCGCCATCGCGCAGGTCGACGAAACGTCCGAAGTCATGCTGATCAGCCACTACGGCAAAATCATCCGCATGGACTCGACCACGATTCGCGAATCCGGCCGCAACGCCCAAGGCGTCCGCCTGCTGAACCTGGAACCCGGCGACCGCGTAGCCGCAGCGGTAGTCATCGCGCCAGACGCAGCCGCCCGAACGGCACCAACGGAGGCACGCTGATCCAGTAAGCTCGGTGTAGGGGCGGACGCATTCGTCCGCCCCGCGAGCGAAGCGAGCGTCCCTCGACACCGCTATTCGCGTCCGTGGAATCCCACCCTTACGCAAAGAACGCGGAAGGATGTGGCGCCCGGCAAAGAACGGACAAGGATCGGGTACCCGAGCGACCAACTTCCGACCGTCCGCTAAATGCGCATCGGGAGGAAAGCGATGATCTTCAGGCTCACCGCACCCACGGAAGATGAGATTCGACGCTTCCTGTCAAAGCAGACGGACTCTAACTTCTCCTACCCAGAGGTCGGAGCATCGGCAAGCACCACACCACCGGGATACAACCTAGATCACAATCGTATCCCGCTTGGCACAGGGGAAGAAACGTGGCGAAGGGCGGTGGATGCGATTCGAGAGTGGAAAATGTTCGACATGCCGTGGGTGATCCTTCATTCGCCGAGTGCCCCCATACGGATCGGAACCGACGTAGCGGTTTGCGTACTTCACTTCGGACTCTATTCACTGAATGCATGCCGCATCGTCTACGTTATCAATGAAGAAGGCCCCTTAACACGATTTGGTTTTGCCTACGGAACCTTGGCGGAACATGCCGAGAGCGGAGAAGAGCGATTCACAATTGAATGGAACCGAAACAGCGATGAGGTCTGGTACGACATCCTTGCGTTTTCTCGCCCCAGACAGATATTCGCAAAACTCGGCTATCCGCTGTCGCGGTTGCTTCAGAAGAGATTTGCCGAGGGTTCAAAGGGTGCGATGTTTCAAGCCGCAGGGACAAATAGATAGTTGGAGCGACTCAAGAATGGTAGTCGCTGAATTAATCTCGCAGGCTTGGATCTCGCGCGCATGACGAACAGAGTGGGGTGCCACGTCCTTCGCGCCGTTTGCGAAAAGTGGGAGTCGGGAATGCCGGCGCAAGTTTGTTGTCCATGTCGCGTCTTACAAAATCAAGGTGGCGCATGCAGAATCTCTGCGGTCGTAATGCACGAAATTACGAGCCGCGCCTAGTTTAACTGGCTCCACTGGGCTTTGTGTCCGTGGAATCCCACCCTTGCGCAAAGAGCGCGCAAGGATGGGGCACCCACATTTTATTTTCTTTTGTGAGCGTTGGCGTGGGCCATCGTGCCTAAGTGATGGCCGCGACCTTTCAAATTCAGTCTCGTCTTGTCCCGGCCTTTCAAATCCGGTCGTATCTTGACTGGTCGCGGAAGTGACGCTCTGGTGACTCTCCGCGAGGCCGGCTTACGATGATGAGATGGGGGAGGCGGCGGGTGTTTGAATTGCGCCAGCTCGGCTCGGGTCTTAGTGAGCAGACTCCAGGCTTCGCGGTAGCGCTCGTAGCGGTAACTGGCTTTCTTGGCCGGTGGGCGCATGGGGCATAGCATGGCCATGGTGCGTCTGCGCGCGCCCAGCAGCAGTACGGCGGGGATCAGGTACCAGGCACCTTCGGGAATCACATAAGCGGCAAACAAGTCGATTTCCTCAAGCGAGTAGTCGTGCTTCTTTTTGAAGTTGGGCTTGAACTGGCAGAGGTATCCCGCGCCCACGCGGTAAGCTGTCGATTTGACCTGCACGCGGAGAAAGTTCTGGCTGTGCTCGATGCCGACGTCGTAGGATTGGGTGTCGCCCCACGGCTTGCTGATGGCGAAACGGCGGCGCGCGGCCTGCGCCATGAATTGCAGTTCGACCCATTCGCCGCGCTGTTTGTAGCTGCTGAATTTATCCCACTCGTTCTGCTTCGTGCTTTTCCTATTGATCATCCCCGCGCCCCATTCTCACTGCTTTGCTTCGGCTCGGCGGACCCTTCGGCATTGCTCAGGGCAAGCTGCGTCCGCCGCTATGTATGCCGTTTCGGCTCAAGTTCGCCCAATAAAAAAGGCGCGACCTGGAGATCGCGCCTCTTTGCCATAAATTGTGTCTATATTTCCAGAATAGCAAATTGGACGGGGGCAACCGGCAAAAATTCCAACTTTATATTCTCGTTGCTTTCAGGGAGTTAGGCTCGTTCGTGTAATTTCTGCCTATTGACAAGATTTTTGTGGATTGAGGGAATCGGTCTGAAACTTACGTTTAAGCGGCGACTTTGATTAGCGGCTTGGTCCTCTCGATGACCCGGCCCACTTCCACCGCGGGCACATTTTTGGCTGCGAGCGCGGCGATCAACTTGGCTGCATCGTCGGAGCTGACGGAAATGAATAATCCTCCTGCGGTCTGCGGATCGAAGAGCATGGTTCTTACTTCCTGCGAAACGGCCGCGCCGAATTCGACGGCGCACTCGGCGAACTCGCGATTATTAGTGAGCCCGCCGGGAATGTAGCCAGCACGGACGCACTCGAGTGCTCCATCGAGCAGGGGAATCGCGGAGGCGCGCAGCTCCAGCGACACATTGGAAGCCATGGCAATTTCGCGCGCGTGGCCGATCAATCCGAAGCCGGTGATGTCGGTCATGGCGTGAATTTGAAACGAAGACTCGCGGATCACGTCGGCGGCAGCTTTGTTCAGCGTGGTCATCGACTGCACGGCGGCTTCAATCCATGCGGGCGCGGCTTTCGCTTTCTTAATTGCGGTCGAAATTACGCCGGTACCGAGTGCCTTGGTAAGCAGCAGCGAGTCTCCCGGCCGCGCGCCGGCGTTGGCCAGAACTTTTTTTGGGTGCACGGTGCCGGTGACGGAATATCCAAACTTGGTTTCTTCGTCGCGAATGCTGTGGCCGCCGATCACGGTGCATCCCGCCTCGATCATCTTCGACAAGCCGCCGGCCAGAATGCGCTCCAGAATTTGCAGGTCCGCCTTTTCTGGAAAACATACGAGAGCCAGCGCGGTGAGCGGCTTTCCGCCCATGGCGTAAACGTCGCTGAGCGAGTTGGTCGCGGCAATCTGTCCGAAGACAAAGGGATCGTCGACTACGGGAGTGAAGAAATCTACGGTCTGGACCAGCGCCAGGTCGGGCGCGATTTGATACACTCCGGCGTCGTCGGCGTGATCGAAGCCGACTAGAACATTGGGGTCGTGTTGCCGGGCTAATTTCCCAAGCACCGTGTCCAGCGCCGCCGGACTCAGCTTGGACGCTCAACCCGCGGCTTTCACCGACTCCGTTAATCGAAAGGGCTTCGACGTCTGGCACGAAATCATTGTAGCGGAGGAGTGGGGAGCGATTTCAGATTGGTGATTTCAGATTACTTTACATCTCTTTGCGGAACCCCACTGCGGCGGTCAAGCGTGCTCGGCTCTACGGATGCATCTCGCCCTCTTGCCCCGCCAGTTTGCGCAATGAGTCTCCGTAGGGCGCGCGCGCGATTCCTCTTTCGGTGATAATCGCGGTCACATATTTCGCCGGAGTCACATCGAACGCCGGATTCGCCACGCCCACACCATTCGGAACCATCTGCTTGCCGCCAATATGGGTGACCTCTCGCGCATTTCGCTCCTCGATCGGAATTCCGCTGCCGTCAACGCAGGCCATGTCGACCGTGGAAATCGGCGCGGCCACATAGAACGGAATGCCGTGCTCCTTCGCCAGAATCGCAACCGTGTAGGTTCCAATCTTGTTGGCCACGTCGCCATTGGCGGCAATGCGGTCCGCGCCCACCACGATCGCTCCAATCTTGCCTTGCTTCATCATGGCGCCCGCCATGTTGTCGGAGATTACCGTGGTCGGGATCCCGTCCTTCATCAGTTCCCACGCGGTGAGCCGCGAGCCTTGCAGGAACGGCCTGGTCTCGTCCGCATACACGTGAATTTTCTTGCCCTGCTCAATCGCCGCCCGGATTACGCCCAACGCAGTGCCATATCCCGCAGTCGCGAGTGCCCCCGCGTTGCAATGCGTCAGCACTCCGCCTGAACTCGGCATCAGCGTCGCGCCGTGGCGTCCCATGGCCTGGTTCGCCGCAATGTCTTCTGCGTGCATACGCTTGGCTTCTTCCACAAACTCCTGCTTGATCTGCGGAATGGGACGACTGCGGATGCGCTCAAACTTCTCCTGCATGCGCTGAATCGCCCAGAAAAGATTCACCGCCGTCGGCCGCGTTTTGCCGATGACGTCGCAAATCTGATCGAAGCTCACGCTTCAGTTCGGCCACTGATTGCGCCGATGAATTATTCACGCCAAGCGCGATCCCCATGGCTGCGGCCACGCCAATCGCCGGCGCGCCACGCACCACCATGTTGCGAATAACGTCGGCCACCTCCTGGTGCGTCTTGCAGGTGACGTACACCTCTTCGGTCGGCAGTTTCGTCTGGTCGATGAAGCGCACGCCATCTTCGGTCCATTCAAGAGTTTGAATCATAAGATTGGTGATTTGAGTGATTCAGTCATTGAGAGATTGACAACCTAATGGCTCAATCACTCAATCGCTCAATCCTCGATTCTTGTGCGTCTCATCGTTCTGCAGAATATGTTCCTGGCGCACATCGTTCGCGGTGAATATGGACACAAACGGCACCGCGCCGGCTGCCTTCTCCACATTCGGACGCCCCTTCGCCTCTTCGCGCTCCACCAGGCACATGACGCCGACAATTTCGAATCCGAACTCGCGCGCCGCTTCAATCGCCTGGACCGTCGATGCTCCCGTGGTGCAGACATCGTCCACAATCACTACGCGCGCGCCCTTTTCGCGGTAGCCTTCAATGCGCTGCCCGGTCCCATGCTGCTTCTCCGCCTTGCGCACCAGAAATCCGTCCAATTCGCCGCTCACCACCGAAACGGCCACTACAATCGGATCCGCGCCCATGGTCAGCCCGCCGATCGCTTGCGGCTTCCATCCGCGCTGCTGAATCTCCGCGAAAAAAACTTCTCCCGTCAGCCGCGATCCTTTTGCGTCGAGCGTGGTGGTGCGGCAGTCAATGTAGTAATCGCTGGTGCCGCCGGAAGAAAGTTTGAATTCCCCCAGCCGAAAAGATTTCTGAGCCAGCGTGCTCAGCAACTTCTGACGCGCGTGGGACGTTACACCGGAAGACATAAAAATCTACGATAACACGCGCCCGCTCCCGCGCTCCAACGCCCGAGTTCACCCAATCGACCCGCCCTGCGTGTTAACCTGAAACTTCCGCTTATCCAGATGCATTCGCCAGTGCGGCGTGATTTTGAATCGAGGTATGACATTGCAGAGTTCGCCTAGACCTTCCCGTTTCGTGTTCGTCATTTTCTTGTCCTTTGCCATCGCGGTTGTCGCGCCGTCCCTGTTCGCTGACGGCACGCGCACCTGGGAGCAATTCAAATTCGAAGACCTCACTAAAGGTTCGGCGACAGGCGTGGCCATCCGCAGTGCCGGCGGCCTCGAACTGGCGCCCTCTTTCAAACTGCTGTACGCCACGCCATCGACCTACATTTGGTCCGTGGTTGCCGACGAAGCAGGGAATGTCTTCGTCGCGACCGGATCGCCCGCGCGCGTCTACCGCATTACTCCCGACGGCACTGCCACCATCATCTTCGAACCCCAGGAACTTCAGGTGCAAACGCTGGAAGTCGGGCCGCGCGGCGTGATCTATGCCGCTACCGCCCCCGACGGGAAGGTTTACAAGATCGAACACAAGCCGCAAGAAAAAGGCGGCAAGAGCCCAAAGAACTCGGAGAAGGATGCGGGCAAGGCCGCCCCGAAGGATTCCGCTAAACCAGATCCCGCGAAGCCCGCCCTCGATTCCTCGTGGACTTCCTCGGAATATTTCGCGCCGGGCACAAAATATATCTGGGACCTCATCCTCGACAAGGCCGGCAATCTTTACGTCGCCACCGGTGATCACGGAGAAATCTACAAAGTCACGAACAAGGGAGAACACTCGCTATTTTTCAAAAGCGACGACACGCATATCCGCGTGCTCGCGCTCGACGCTCAAGGCAACTTGATTGCCGGTACGGATGGTAGCGGCCTGGTTTATCGCATTTCTCCCGCCGGTGATGGCTTCGTGTTGTACAGCGCGCCCAAGAAAGAGATCACAGCTCTGGCGCTTGATCGTCAGGGCAACATCTACGCAGCCGGCGTAGGTGAGAGGCGCGCGACTTCAACTTCGCCTGCTGGATCTTCCTCCACGCTCTCCATGGGATCGAGCTCCTCGGAATCTCCCGGTCCTCCTCCGACCGGAATGTCCCTCGGTCCCACGCCTAGTGTCTCCCACGTTGGCGGCAGCTTCCCGTTTCCTGGCGGCAGTTCCAGCGGCGGTTCCGATGTGTATCGCATTGCCCCCGACGGCTCTCCGTCGCGCATCTGGACCTCGCATGAAGACATCGTGTACGCCCTCGCCTTCGATTCCCACGACACTCTGCTTGCCGGGACCGGAAACCGCGGGCACGTTTTTGCCATTAACGGTCAGGACGAATTTGCAGACCTGCTAAAAGCCCCCGCCTCGCAGGTCACCGGTCTTGCGAAAGCGCCCGGCGGCGGTCTCTACGCGGTCAGCAGCAACCTGGGAAAGATTTTTGTTCTAGGGCCGGGTCCCGAGAACGAAGGCAGCTACGAGAGCGACGTATTCGACGCCAAGGTTTTCTCCCGCTGGGGACGCGTCGAGTTTCGCGGCGCCGGCAATGTTGATGTACTGGCGCGCAGCGGCAACGTCGACAATCCCGACCGCAACTGGAGCCCGTGGAAGCAAGTCGACCTCGCAAAAGATTCCGAGATGGCCGTTCCTCCCGCCCGCTACGCGCAGTGGAAAGCCGTTCTGCACGCGGGAAACACCAGGCCCGCGGTCGACACCGTCACCCTGAATTATCTGCCCAAAAACGTTGCGCCCGAAGTCGAGGACGTCTCAGTGCAGATGGGCGTCCGCTATCAGCCGCTCGCGAAATCCACCGGGCTCGCTCTGGGCACCGACCTCAGCGGTTCGTCGGGCGGCCATTTCGAGTCCCCCGTCCCGAGCACTCATGATCGCGACTCCATCGGCGTCAAGTGGAATGCTCACGACGACAACGACGATCAACTCGTCTATTCGGTCTACTACCGTGGCGACGGAGAAACCCGCTGGCTGCTTCTGAAAGACGATTTAACCGACAAGGCTTATTCGTTCGACGCCAGCCTGCTGCCTGATGGAGGCTACACCGTCAAAGTCGTCGCCTCCGATGCGCCCTCGCACTCGCCCACCGAGGCCCTCACCGCCAGCAAGGAAAGCCGTCGGTTTGAGGTCGATACCACCCCGCCTCGCGTCGAAAACTTGACCGCGTCGGTCGAGGGCGGTCAGATCCACCTGCGCTTTCGTGCGGAAGACGGATTCTCCAACATCAAGCGCGCGGAATTTTCCGTGGACGCGGGAGATTGGAAATACGTCGAGCCCACCGGCCAGCTTTCCGACTCCAAGACCGAAGACTATGACTTCACCGTTCCGCTGGAAACCGCGAAAGACGCCGGCTCCGAGCACGTGGTCGTGGTCCGCGTCTACGACAAATACGACAACATGGGCGCCGCCAAGACTCTATTGAAAGGGAAGTGAACCTAAGGACTGGGATTGCGTAACGACGAGAGGCTAAAGCTGCGAAAATCTTAGTGCGCTCGAACTCAGCCGCGAAGCGGCGAAAGAATGCAGCCCACGGCGCAAGCCGTGGGTAGCTCGCCGCATGTGGAACCAGCCCTGTAGGGGCGAAAGAAATCTCCGAAAACTCGCCCTACCCCGCCGCCAAATAAACGTACCGCAAAATAAACAACACCGTCAGAATCCAGATCACCGCGCTCACTTCGCGAAATTTTCCCGCCGCCACCTTCACCAGCGTGTAGGAGATCAGCCCCAGACTCAGCCCGGTGGCAATGCTAAACGTTAACGGCGTCGCCACCAGCGTCACGAAAGCCGGGAGCGCCTCCGTAAATTCCTTCCACTCGACCCGGCCAATGGATTCTGTCATCAGCGCCCCCACCAGAATCAGCGCAGGTGCCGTCGCATATCCCGGAATCGCCGCCGCCAGCGGCGAGCAGAACGCCGCCAGCAGAAATAATCCCGCGACGAAAATATTGCTCAGCCCCGTCCGCGCTCCCGCCGCCACGCCGGCCGCGCTCTCAATGTAACTGGTCACGGTCGACGTGCCCGTCAACGCTCCGAAGATGGTTCCCACTGCGTCTGACACCAGCGCCCGCCCCACTCGCGGAATCTTCCCATCCTTTACGAATCCGCCCTGTTCGCAGACGCCCACCAGCGTGCCCACGTTGTCGAACAGGTCGACAAACAGAAAAACGAAAACAATCTCCAGCAGGCCCAGATGCAGTGCGCCGCGTAAATCGAGTTGCAGCCAGGTCGACGAAGGATGCGGCCAGGAAAAAATTGCTGTCGGCCAATTCCCCATCCCGCGCAAAATTCCCAGCACAGTGGTCGCAACAATTCCAATCAGGATGGCTCCATTGATCTTGCGCGTCATTAGCACCAGCATGAGCGCCAGCCCAATGCATGCCAACTGCGTCTCGCGATTGGCAAAAGTGCCCAGGCCAACAAACGTCGCCGCATTCGCCACCACCAGCTTCGCATTGCGAAGCCCGACAAACGCGATGAACATTCCGATGCCGCCGGCGGTCGAATACTTCAGGCACTCCGGAATTCCGTTGACGATCTGTTCCCGTACTCGCGTGACAGTCAGGATCAGAAAAAATACGCCGGAAAAAAAGATCACACCCAGCGCGGTGCGCCACGGAACGTGCATCCCCAAACAAACCACGTAGGTGAAATAGGCATTCAGCGACATCCCCGGCGCCAGAGCAATGGGATAGTTCGCGTAGAGGCCCATGACGAGCGTGGCCACCGCCGCGGCCAGGCAAGTGGCGAACAACACGCCATCGACCGGCATGCCCGCCTGCCCCAGTATCTGCGGATTCACCACCACGATGTAAGCCATGGTGATGAACGTAGTCAGTCCGCCAAGAAATTCCCGGCGCACCGTGGTCTGGTTTTCCGCAAGGCGGAAGTAGCGTTCGATCAAAGCCTGGTCCTTAATCCGCTGACTGGAGGTTGTGAAATGAAACCGACATCATACACACATATCCCCGAAACACGTAGGGACGGATCCCTGAAACATGTAGGGCGGACGCATTCGTCCGTCCAAGGCTTCGCGGCTCTCAGTGCGGCCCCGCCGATTCTTCCACCAACTCCTCGCTGCGAATCGACGTCAACTCCCCCGCATGCCGCAACTCCGGAAACAGCCAAGCCCACACCGCGATTACCACCAGCGTTCCGACTCCGCCGAGAATCACTGCCGGTACCGTGCCAAACCACTGCGCCGTCACACCCGATTCGAATTGCCCGAACTCGTTGGAGGTCCCGATAAAAATCATATCCACGGCAGTCACGCGCCCACGCATTTCGTCCGGCGTAGCCAATTGCGTCAACGTCGCGCGGATGATCACGCTGATCATGTCACTTGCTCCCAACAACAGCAGCGCAACCAGTGAGACCGTCAAGTTGTGCGAGACACCGAAAATGATTGTGAAAACTCCGAAGCCGGCCACTGCCCAAAGCAGCGTTGGTCCCGACCGGCCGCGCAAAGGACGATGCGCCAGCAATACTGCCATGAGCGCCGCCCCAACTCCCGGAGCGGTGCGCAGCAGGCCCAGTCCCCACGGGCCCGTATGCAGAATTTCCTTCGCATACACCGGCAGCAGCGCGACCGCTCCTCCCAGCAGCACCGCAAACAAGTCCAACGAAATCGCCCCCAAAATCAGCTTTTTCCTCCAGATGTAATGCAGACCCGCGAATACCGTCTTCAGCGTCATCGGTTCACGCGCCGACGCGCGCACCTTGACTTCCGGCTTAATCCGGAAAGATGAAACCGTCGCGCCAATCGCGGTCACCAGCGCGACTACGTAAACCATGGATGGCCCGCGGAATGCCGCATACAGAATTCCGCCGAACGACGGCCCCAGAATCGTCGCCGCCTGAAAAATAGTTGCATTCCATGCCACCGCATTCGGGAAATGCTCCTCGGGAACAAGTTGGGGCACGATCGACCGGCTGGCCGTCGCATTGAACGATCGCACTACACCGATCAGGATTAACACCGCATAAATCGGCTGCGCTGAAGGCAGTCCGCGCATCGCGATCGCCAGCAGGAGCGCGAAGCACACCGCATACCCCGCATAGCAGGCCGAAAGCACATGCCGCCGCTCGAATCGGTCTGAGACATGGCCGGAGATAGGGAACAGCAGGATTCCCGGCAGGAACTGTGCCAGGCCGACGTACCCCAGATCGAGCGGCCGCTTGGTAATCTCATAAACTTGCCAGCCAACCGCGACCGCCTGCATTTCCACTGCGCTCACGATCAGAAATCGGGCAACCTGGAAAAGCAGGAATCCGGGATGAGTGAAGGCGGCGCGTCCGGCCCTGGCGTCGGAAGTGGCGGGCATGAGCTTCTAATTTGACACAGAAAGCAGGAGAGTGCAGCGGGGTTATTGCCGGAAGTGTTAATTAGTCTTGCGACGCACTGCTGGAGTGAGCGCGTGAGGAGAAAATCTCGATGCGGTTCCTGCCATTATTTTTCGCAGCGTACAAGCTCATGTCTGCTTCGTGCATCAGTTCCGCTACCGAGCCTCCGCCGCGCGTCACGGGAGTGACCGTGACGCCCATGCTGACCGTCACAAACGTTGTTCCCGAAGGCGTATTCAGCGGATCATTCGCTACCAGTTCTCGAATCTCGTTCGCCCGCCGTGCGCCGACCTCTAAGCTGCAGCCCGGCAGGATAATAATGAATTCCTCGCCTCCGTAACGTCCCACCAGATCGTAAGGCCTCAAGTCCGCCTTCAGTCTCATGGCAACTTGTTTCAGAACGTCATCGCCCGCGGCATGCCCCATGGTGTCGTTGACGCGTTTGAAATGGTCGATGTCGACCAGGATCAGGGTCGCGGGTTTCTCCTCACGCCCGCTGCGCGAGAACTCCCGCTCCAACGCCGCAATGATCTCAGCGCGGTTTAGCAGATTTGTTAAAAAATCATGGGTCGCGGCGAACCGCAGCGATTGCTGCAGTTCAAGGATTCGCTTGCCCACCATGATGCGGCTGCGCAACTCCGCCGGATCGACCGGCTTCGACAGATAATCGTCCGCCCCGGCCGCCATCGCCGTAAGAAGATCATTCTTCCGATTCTTCGCAGTCAGCATGATCGTGTAAATATAGTTTCCCTGCGTGAGCCTGCGGATGTGGCGAAGAACGTCGATGCCATCCTGCCCCGGCAACAGCCAGTCAAGCAGCGCCAGGTCGGGCGGATTGGGCGCGTCCACCAATTGGATTGCTTCTGTCCCATTGCCCAACATGACGTAATCGAGTCCCCACTCGGTCAGATAACCGCCGATCTTGCGCCTCTCGATGTGGGAATCTTCGACCAGCAGAATTTTCATGCCCGCCCCATTTGAGATGGTGGCAGCGCCCGCAGGCATGCACAAGGTTACGAGCAGGAACCAAAGAACATGTCCCGCAGTTCGGACTCTCAGCCCCGACCTACGCTACCACCGGCGCGTTCGCGATCCCCGCAGTCCCGAACACTTTCCGGTAGCGCTCGATTTCCGCCGCCGGGCCCAGCGCCTTGGCATAATTGTCGGAGAGTTTCACTGCGGGCCGTCCTTCCACTCTCGAAACCTTGCAGATCAAACTGATTGGATCGAATCCCCCGCCCGCATTCGGATTGCAGCCTCGAAAATCGTTCGTCAACAGCGTGCCCCAGCCCGCGCTGAACCGAATGCGCCTCCCCGGCGTCCACTTGCTGCGATCGTGAAAATCCGCCGCGCTGAAAAAATCTCCTGGACTCGTCCCACTGCCTAAACTTCCGCCAAAATACGCATGCAACCCCAGAATCTGATCCACATCCAGCGTGTCGGACGCGATCAAAAGCTTCTCGGCAGGATCTTTCCCCTTCGTCTTCAGCCACGCAATATATTCGTCTCCCGCAACGTACGGATCTTTGCTGTCCATGCGCTGCCCGGTCCAGCCCGCCACCCAGTCCGGCGCGTCTCGCAAAAACTGCGTCGTCCCAAATGTGTCTGGCAACAGCACGCGCAACGCGCCTTCATAGCTTTGCTGCCAAAGTTCCAGCACTCGATATTGCGAAGCCTTCAGCGCTACATCGTCGGGCGCAAGCGCGGCCATCACCATGGGAATTTCATGCGCATTGGTGCCGATCGCTTCGAGATCGTGCTTGTGCGCCAGAAATGCATTCGACGTGCCGATGAAATTGCTTCCCAGATTCGCGGCCATGGCTTCCACCACGTATTCCTGCCACAAAAAGCTGTGACGGCGGCGCGTTCCGAAATCGCCCACGCTCAGCTCCGGCACGCCGCGCAGCCGCTCAATCTTGCCCCACAGTTTGGTCTTGGCCCGTGCATATAAAATGTCGAGCCCGAACTCGCTCAGCGTCTTCAGATTCGCGCGCGTCTTCAGCTCATCCAGAATCGCCAGCGCGTACAGTTCCCACATCGTGGTTTCTGCCCACGTGCCTTCGAAAGTCAGGTCGATCTGCCCATCGTTCACTCGCAGCCGGTAGTCCGACAATCGAAAGTCCCGCTCCAGCCACTCCAGAAATGCCGGCTCGAAGATTCCGCGCCGTCCATAGAACGTGTTGCCCGCCAGCCATACCAGTTCCGATTTTCGAAACCTCTCCCCGCGCACGTGCTGTAATTGAACCTTCAGTTCTTCAATGTGAATAATATCCGCCATCCGCACCGACGGATGCCGGTTGAACAGCGAGAACTCCACTCGCGTGTCGGGAAAATGTTTCCAGATAAACTGCAGCATCAGCAGCTTGTAAAAATCAGTGTCCAGCAGCGACCGGATCACCGGATCCAGTTCCCAGTTGTGGTTGTGCGCGCGTTCTGCGAAGTTGACGATCATCGGTTCTGAGCGGTTTCAGGCCTAAGCAGGCAAGGTTCTGACAATATCATGTGGCTTCATCCCGCCCGGATCCGTTTTTCAAGTGGAGGAAAGATTCTCAAGAGATATCGTTCTTCTCTGCGTACTCTGCCAGGGGTATGTCCGCGACCTCTGCGGTTGAAGTCTTTAGCACTTACGCCTTAGCTCCCACAAACTTCCGCTCCAGCCCCTCGTACACTTCCTCAGCCCGCCGCAGCGCCTCCTGCACGTTGTCGCAAATATTTTCCTGGCCGATGATTTCCGCGAACTCCGCCTGATGAATCAATTGCGCCGGCTGCTCTCGCGCCCCGCAAAGAATCAAGATCCGCTTGCTTGCCTGCAATTGCTTCGCGACCTCTTCGATCGCGAACAGCCCGGTCGCATCCAGCGCGGTCATGTTCCGCAGCCGCAAAATCACTACAGGTGGCAGCGTATGCAGGTGCTCGGTGACCGCCCAGATTTTATCGGTCGCTCCAAATAAAAATGGCCCGTGGATGCGAAAGATCGTCGCGTAATAAGGAATATCTTTGTCCTGCAGAATATGCACTCGCCCGTCTTCCACGTAATCTTCGGTCACCTGCGACACGGTGGTCGTTGACGCCACGCGGCTGATAAAGAGCAGTGCCGCCAGGATCATCCCCGCTTCCACCGCGACTGTCAGGTCCGCAAACACGGTCAGGGCAAACGTCACCAGCCAGATGCTGATGTCCGTCTTAGTGAGTTTCAGCAGTTGCGGAATCTCGCGCCACTCGCCCATGTTGTAGGCAACCACCATCAGAATCCCCGCCAGCGCCGCCATCGGAACGTAGCTCACCAGCGGCGCCGCAAACAGCAGAATGCATAGCAGCGTCAGCGCGTGGATCATCCCAGCGACCGGAGTCTGCGCCCCTGACCGGATATTGGTTGCGGTTCGCGCAATCGCTCCCGTCGCCGGCAATCCGCCAAACATCGGCGAAAAAATGTTGGCGACGCCCTGACCAATGAGCTCCACGTTCGGATTGTGCCGGTCGTTGCTCATCCGGTCCGACACCACCGCAGACATCAGCGATTCAATCGCGCCCAGCATCGCCACCGTAAACGCCGGCCCCAGTAGTCCATGGATCAGGTCCGTGCGGAAATGCGGAATCTGCCAGTGTGGCAGCCCGCTCGGGATTCCCCCGAACCTCGTCCCAATCGTTTCCACCGGAAGCTTGAAAAAATAAACCGCAATCGTCGACAGCACTAGCGCCACGATCGGTCCTGGAACCCGCGCCGAAAGTCCCCGGCAAATGATCAGCGTCAACAGCGTAACCACAGCCAGCGCCGTCGCTTCGAACGAGAGCGTGTGAAAGTTCCGAGCCAGCGCTTCCACCGCTAAGCCAAAACACTCCCGGAACTTTGTCGAGATGCAGTCCGAAGAAATCTTTAATCTGCGTGCTGGCGATCAGCACCGCGATCCCATTCGTGAATCCAATCACCACCGGACGCGGAATAAATTTCACTCCTGTGCCCAGGCCCGTCACGCCCATGATCACCAGCAGCACGCCGGCCATCACCGTGCACATGAACAATCCGTCCACGCCGTGCACTGCGACAATCCCGGCTACGACCACTACGAACGCGCCCGTCGGGCCGCCAATCTGCATCTTCGAGCCGCCCAGCGCTGAAATCAAAAAGCCCGTGACGATGGCGCAATAGATTCCCGCCTGCGGCGTCAGGCCCGACGCAATCGCAAACGCCATGGCTAGCGGCAACGCCACCAGTCCGACGGTGATTCCCGCAATCAAATCGAGCAGAAATTTATGCCGGTCGTAGTCGCGAAGGCAAAGCACCGACTTCGGAAGCCAGCGATCATCCAGGAAAATACGCGCCATTTTCACATTATCTTCCCCGCCGGTGGAATCGGATAGAGCCCGTACCCATGTGCCAACGAAACGAAAGAGCATGCCCACGTAGTTTTTCGTGGAAGGGAACGGCCCAACCGTGCCCTTAACGTGCCATAACATCCCGAGGCTTAGTCCCTGTCTTGCCCCGCGCGTAAAATCAACTCATGCATTGGCTGCGACTCTTCGGATGGCTGGCCTGCGTCGTCTATTCCACCATCCCGCCCTTCTGGCTGATGGTTCATCCCCGCGCCCACCGCTGGCGCCAAAGCGACCGCTCGCCCTTCCGCTTGCTGGTACCCGCTTGGATTGCAATGTGGATCGCCGTCGCCGTCATTACATCTCCGTGGCGCGACGTAGTCCTCTACTCGTCTCCCTTCACATGGATCCCGGCCGCAATTTTCTTCGCCGCAGGCATCTCCCTTTATGCCAATGCGGGGTCGCATTTCAGCTGGGCGCAACTCGGCGGCCTGCCCGAAGTTCGCGCCGGCCGCCAAGACGACCGCTTAGTTACGACCGGAATCCGCTCCCGCGTGCGCCATCCCATCTATCTAGCCCACCTCTGCGAAATGCTCGCCTGGAGCGTAGGCACAGGCCTCGTAGTCTGCTGGGCGTTGACCGCCTTCGCGATCGCAACCGGCGCAGTCATGATTCGTATGGAAGACGCCGAACTGGAAAAGCGCTTCGGCGCAGAATTTGCCGCTTATCGTCACAGAGTCCACGCCGTTCTGCCGAAACTGCACACATGACTCAACGCCACAGCCGCTCCTAGTTATAATCCGACTTGGCCGAAAGCTGAGAGCTGACGGCTGATAGCTTTCTTCATGCGCTTCGAACTCTTCATCGCGACCCGTTACTTGCGCGCCAAACGCAGGCAGGCCTTCATCGGCATCATCACCGGAATCTCCGTCGCCGGAGTCGCCGCCGGAGTCGCCTCGCTCGTGGTCGCCATGGCCATCACCAACGGCTTTCGCCAGGATCTGCAAGAGCGCCTGCTCGGCTCCACATCTCACGTCAGCCTGCAGCGCGTTGCCGACGACGGCATCCAGCACTGGCCCGCGCTCATGGATCGCCTCTCCCAGCAGCCTCACGTCGTCGCCGCCGCTCCTGCAATCTTCGAGCAAGTTCTCATCGCTCGCGGTCCGCGCGCGCGCGGCGCAGTGCTCAAGGGCATGATCCCACGCTACGAACGCAAAGTCGGCGATCTGCTGAATTCCGTGAAGGAAGGCTCGGCCGCTGCGCTCGAAGATATGGGCAACATCGAGGCAGAGTCACCATCGCCGAATTCATCTCCCGACTCCCTGGCATCTGTTCAGCAGCGCGTCGCCGCCATGCCGCCCATCGTTCTCGGCAAAGACATGGCCGATGGCCTCGGTGCCACTGTCGGTTCCGTCGTGCTCGTCGTCAGCCCCCAGGGCGAACTCACTCCCTTCGGCACCGTCCCCAAATACAATCGTTTTCACGTCGTGGGAATTTTCAATTCCGGCTTCTTCGACTACGACTCCACATGGGCCTTCGTGCGCCTCTCCGATGCGCAGAAACTATTCGGCCTCGGCGACCTCATCTCGGTCATCGAGTTCAAGGTCGACGACATCTATCACGCCCCCGAAATCTCCCGCCAACTCGAAGACGCCGCCGGAAAAGGTTTCATGGCCACCAATTGGGAAGACCAGAACAAAGCCTTGTTCCACGCGTTGCGCCTGGAGCGCCTGGTCACCTTCATTACCATCGGGCTCATCGTCTTCGTCGCCGCGCTCAACATTCTCATCTCTCTTATCATGATGGTCATGGAAAAAACTAAAGACATCGCCGTGCTCATGTCCATGGGAACGCGTCGCGCCCAGGTGCGCAACCTTTTTATCGCGCAGGGAGTGCTGATCGGCGCCGTCGGCACCGCCATCGGCCTCGTACTTGGATATGCCATCTCTTACGCTGGAGGACATTACCACGTGCTCACGCTCTCGCCTGAGGTTTACTCCATCGACTACGTCCCCTTCGCGCCACGCGCAGTCGATGGCCTGTGGGTCGCTCTCTTCGCGGTTTTGATTTCCTTTGTCGCCACGCTCTATCCGTCGTGGTCGGCATCCCGCATTCTCCCCGCCGAGGCCCTGCGCTATGAATAAGCGGATTCAATCTCCGTCGGCGGAGTGGCGGCAATTCGTACACTCGAAACGATTTCCGTGCGCTACGCACTACAACACAACCGGCGCATACTGGCTAAACCTTAGGTTGAGGCCCGCCATACTTTAGGCGTTGGAACGAAAGCCGCACACTATGCATCTAACCCAGCAAGACTCGATGCTTCGGGTCGAAGGCCTGAAGAAAGTTTTCCGGTCCGGCGAATCGGACCTGGTGCTCTTTGAGAATCTGTCGTTTGAGGTGAAGCGAGGCGAAATGCTCGCCATTGTGGGAGAATCCGGAGCAGGGAAGAGTACCTTGTTGCACATCCTGAGCGCTCTTGATCGTGCTTCCGCAGGTGACGTATACTGCGCCAACTTGCGATTGAATTCTTTATCGCACGACGCGGCCGCTGACTTTCGCAATCGCGAGACCGGCTTCGTCTGGCAATTTCACTATCTGCTTCCGGAGTTCACGGCGGCAGAAAATGTTGCCATGCCGCTGCTGCTCCGAGGGCGCTCCTGGCAGCAGGTCGAGCCAGAAGCTCTACGCTGGCTGCGCGAGGTCGGACTGGAGCAACGCGCGCATCATCGCTCAGGCGAGCTTTCTGGCGGAGAGCAGCAACGCGTGGCTTTAGCCCGCGCGCTCATCACCGGTCCCAGGCTTTTGCTGGCCGATGAGCCCACGGGAGATCTCGACGGCCAGACCGCCGAAGCGGTCTTCGCGTTGATTGCGCGGTTGCATCGCGAGCATCAACTCACCTCCCTCATCGCTACGCATAACTTGTCTTTCGCCCGCCGCTGCCACCGGGTTTTGAGGCTGCAGCGAGGCCGCGTAGAGGAGATACCGCCGGACTCGCTGCCGGCATGAGGTGAACGAAGCGATTCGGGCTTGATGTTTGCAGTTGACGGGAGATGAGCAACATTAGTAAGACAAAGTGCAGAAACTTGGTGTCAGGGCTTGACTGTATAAGGCATGGCAACCGTTCCTTCAGTAACGTGATCAAAGGTTTGTAGAAACGTTTCAGTGCTTGGGTTTCAGGCCCTTTGATTGCATAATGAGGAATAGAATAATGTAGGAATACAATAACTGTAGCGATTCAGCGATCGCGTTTGAGAGGTCGGCCGAGCAGGTTTTCAACGACCAGGAAAGTCAGGGGGAAGGGCATTATGTTTGAACGCTATACGGAGAAAGCCAGGCGCGTCATCTTTTTCGCTCGCTACGAAGCCAGCCAGTTCGGGTCTCCTTATATCGAGACCGAGCACCTGCTTCTCGGACTCCTGCGCGAAGACAAAGCCCTGACTAATCGTTTCCTGCGCTCTCATGCCTCGGTTGAATCCATTCGCAAGCAGATCGAGGGACACACCACTATCCGCGAGAAGGTTTCAACCTCGGTGGATCTCCCGTTAAGCAATGAATGCAAACGAGTTCTGGCCTACGCTGCGGAAGAAGCGGAACGCCTCTCGCATCGCCACATCGGTACCGAGCACTTGCTCTTGGGTTTGCTGAGGGAAGAAAAGTGCTTCGCGGCCGAGATTCTGCACGAGCGCGGGCTGCGCCTTTCGACCATTCGCGAGGAACTCGCGCGCAGCACCCAGGAAAAGGCTCAGCCCCAGCGCCAGCGTGAAAGTTCGCTGCTCTGCTGAATTTTCGCGCGATTTGACCCAGGCCGCCATGGACAGCCAGCTCGATCCTCTGGTCGGCCGCGAGGGCGAAGTTGACCGCGTTATTCAAATCCTCTGCCGGCGCACCAAGAACAATCCGGTGCTGATTGGCGAGCCCGGCGTCGGTAAAACCGCCATCGTCGAAGGTTTGGCCCAGCGCATCGCCGACGGCGAAGTGCCGTCGTTCCTCGCCGACAAACGCATCCTCGCCCTCGACCTTTCGCTCATCGTCGCCGGCACCAAGTATCGCGGCCAGTTCGAAGAGCGCCTCAAGACCATCATGAAAGAGTTGATGGAAAATCAGAATTCCATCATCTTCATCGACGAACTTCACACCTTGGTCGGCGCAGGCTCGGCGGAAGGCTCGCTCGACGCCGCCAACATCCTGAAGCCCGCTCTATCGCGCGGAGAAATTCAGTGCATCGGCGCCACCACGCCCGGCGAATATCGGAAGTCCATCGAAAAAGATCGTTCCCTCGAGCGCCGTTTCCAGGCGGTGAAAGTTCCGCCGCCGAACGAGACCGACGCGATCAAGATTCTGTTCGGCATCAAAGATCGCTACGAAAAATTCCACGCGGTCACCTACACTGACGAAGCGATCAACTTCGCGGTTTCGCACTCCAACCGCTACATCCCGGACCGCTTCCTGCCCGACAAGGCTATCGACTTGGTCGACGAAGCTGGAGCCCGCGTAAAACTGCGCCAGACCTCGTTGCCCGAAGAGTTGACCGAAGTCCAGAAGCGCATCAAATTCATCGTGCATCGCATGGAAAACGCCATCGCGAATCACGAATTCGAGAAGGCACGTTTTTACTCCGACGAAGAACGCAAGGAGCGCGAGAACCTGCGCGCCCTGCGAGAGAAATATCATCTCGACGAGTCTTCGACGGGCGTGGTCAACCGCGAGGACATCGAAGATGTCGTCTCGCGGTGGACCGGCGTGCCCATCACCTCGATCAAGGAAGAAGAAACCCAGAAGCTCCTGCGCATCGAAGAAGAGCTGCACAAGCGCATCATCTCGCAGGATAAATCGATCAGCGCCCTGGCCCGCGCCATTCGCCGTTCGCGCGCCGGACTGAAGAATCCGAACCGCCCCATCGGCTCGTTCCTGTTCCTCGGCCCCACGGGCGTTGGCAAGACCGAAGTTGCGCGCACCCTGGCGCAATTCATGTTCGGCACCGAGAAGGCTCTGGTCCGCTTCGATATGTCCGAATTCATGGAGAAGCATTCGGTCTCGAAGCTGATCGGTTCGCCTCCGGGATACGTCGGCTACGAAGAGGGCGGCCAGCTCACCGAACGCGTGAAGCGCGCTCCCTACTCGGTCGTCCTGCTCGACGAAATCGAGAAGGCGCATCCGGATGTCTTCAACATCCTGCTGCAGGTTTTTGAAGACGGCCAGTTGACCGACGGACTCGGCAACACGGTCGACTTCAAGAACACGATCATCATCATGACTTCGAACATCGGCGCGCGGCATTTGCAGAAGCGCGAAGGCCTGGGCTTCCAGTCGTCGAAGGAAGACATGATTTCGGACAAGGTGGAAGAACTGGTGAAGGGCGAAGTGAAGCGCACCTTCAATCCCGAGTTCCTGAACCGGCTGGATGAAATCATCCTGTTCCTGGCTCTTGGCGAGAGCGACCTGATCCAGATTCTCGAGCTCATGGTCACGCAGCTCAACCAGAACCTGGCGCAAAAATCGATCACGGTCACGGTTGCCGACGATGCCAAGAAATGGATCCTCAACCAGACCCTCACCGATCGCAGCTATGGCGCGCGCCCGCTCCGCCGCGCCCTGCAGAAGTACATCGAAGACCCGCTGTCGGAGGCGCTGATCCAGGGCACCATCACCACGCGCCCGGCCTTCATCGAGGTCTTCCTCGAAGACAACAAGCTGTTCTACCGCCCCGTAGATTCCGAAAAGGCGGAAGGCGTGCTGTTGTACGAAAAGTAAGGAAATCGCTCAGCGTGGGGACAGCCGCCTCGGCTGTCCCGCGAGCGAAGCGAGCGGAATTGGTCAAGTGACGAAGCCGCCAGCCCACGCTGGCGGCTTTTCTTTCACCTCCGAATTCCTGCCATTCCTCGTCCACCAGCCCGTCTCAGCCCAAAACCTTATTGACCCAGCCCCAACGACTGTGATTAGATTCCACCCATCACGTAGTGGGCTGTCCCGCGGCCTGCGAATCAGCAAGCGATTGAGGTGAATTCAATGAAGTCTCGCCTGTTGCACGCAGCCCTAGCTGTGTCTGTGCTAGGTCTATCGGTTTTCTCCTTGAGCGCCAGCGCACGGGACATCGTCCTGCCCGCCGGCACTCTTCTGCAGTGCACTCTCAACGAGCCCAACATGTCCACGGCTTCAATGGACGTCGGCGACCCCGTTCTCTGCCACCTGCGCGGCGTTACCGAATTCGGCCAGCAGGCTTTTCCCCGCGGAAGCTATTTAGTCGGTCACCTCGATTCCGCCAAGGACCCCGGCCACTTCTGGGGCAAGGGCTATCTCAAGATTCAGTTCGATCGCATCGGCCTTCCTACCGGCGACTTGCCGCTTGAGGCCAAGGTCATCTCCACCCGCGGCTATAAAGTCGACAAACAGGGCAAGATCGACGGAAAAGGACATCCCCGCCGCGACGTCATCGAATGGATGATCCCTCCGCTATGGCCATGGAAGGTAATCATGCTGCCCGCTCGCGGTCCGCGACCGACGCTCAAGGGTGAAACCGTGCTTAGCCTTCGCCTGATGGATGACGTTCAAATCCCGCAGGTGGCAAAGACGTTCGGCCCTAACTGGCACTTCTTCAGCCGTGATCGTGATCAGAGCCAGAATTACCAGCCTTCGGCCTACGACAACAAGCCGCAGCTGATGTACCGCAACGTTTCGGCGGACGGATCGGTCTCAACCCAGATGGCTACGGGCCAGGTTCAGGCCTCCTACGCCAGCGTCATCACGCGAACCATTCCGACGCTCCCGAACGCGGCGCCCGGCATGCCCGTATTCGTTCTGAACAATGGCACCGTGCTGGCGGTCAGCGGCTACGGCTACCAGGACAGCCGCATCAGCTATAGCTTGGTTGATGGCGGTAGCGGCGTCATCAGCACTGACGACGTAGACTGGAGCACCACGACGCGGCTCAACGAAAAGCGCGGCGTAAGGCTCAGCCTCCACGCCGCCCACGCAGCCCAAGGCACGCCGGGCTTCTGACGGCTTATGTGGAGCGGGCGCCCTCGCCCGCTTCTTGCATTCACTGCGAAACATGTAGCCCCGGACGCATTCGTCCGGGGCTTTCTTTCTGCTAAAATCCGTGCGTGAAACGACGAACCCTGCTCCAATCCATTCCGGCTGTGGCAATTTTTCCTGCTGCGCTCTGGGCTGCCGCTGCGAAGCATGACAACGCCGATCCAGCCGCATCCAACGGAGTCTACGAACTCCGCGTCTATCACGCCGCCGCAGGCAAATTGCCCGATCTGCTGACTCGCTTCCGCGAACACACCATAAAAATCTTCGACCGCCACGGAATGAAGAGCGTCGCCTACTGGACCCCTGTCGACGAGCCCGACAAGAGCAACACGCTTTTCTACATCCTCTATCATCCCAGCCGCGAAGCCGCAGCCGCCAACTGGAAATCTTTTCAAGACGATCCTGAGTGGAAGAGCGTGAAGGAAAAATCCGAAGCCAACGGCAAGCTGGTCGACAAAGTCGACTCCACCTTCCTAACCCTGACCGACTTTTCTCCCAGATTGAGCTAGCTTGTGTCCCAGGTTTAAAAAGTGCGGCGTCTTCCCTCGTGCCCTTCGTGTTGAACGCTCTTGATTTTTGCGACTTCCGCCAGAGAAACCTCATCCTAAGCGGTACCCGCGAAGAAGGACGCCCATGAACAAGATCAACCTCGCCGAAAAATTTTCCAAGATCTCCGAATACTGGAAGCCCTACATCGCCGCCGAACTCAACGGTCAGCATGTCAAGCTCGACAAACTCAAAGGCGAATTTGTCTTCCATCACCATGAGAACGAAGACGAACTCTTCCTCGTGGTCAAAGGCCGCTTCCGCATGGAATACGGGAGGAAGGGAAGCACCGCCACGAATGGATCGAAGAAGGTGAATTCATTGTCGTCCCCCGCGGCGTCGAGCATCGCCCCGTCGCCGACGAAGAATGCTGGATACTTCTCTTCGAGCCCGCTTCCACACTGAACACCGGCAACGTCGTCAACGAACGCACGCGACACAATCTGGAGCGCGTCTGACGGAGCATGTTTGACGAAGCATGCCTGGCGAACCTTCTCCGCCGGCAACCGCTGACCTCTCCGCGTGCTCTAAAATAGGCTTATGGATCTGACCGTCTATTCCGCCGCCTGGTGCCCCGACTGCCGGGAGGCCAAGCGCTTCCTCGACAAGAACAACATCCCCTACAAAGAAATCGACGTCCAAAACACTCCCGGCGCCGTCGAAGAAATCGTCAAACGTACGGGCAAGCGCTCTATCCCCCAATTTGTCATCGACGGCGAATGGGTTCAGCCCTACCAACCCGGCCAGGGCTTCCTTTACGAGGCCATGTCCAAGCGCCTCGGCATAAAGACGTAGCCAACCCCGTGCTCTCATTGTTCCTTCATGATTCGGCCCTTCATCTTCCCATTCCGCAAATCGCACGGCCATCATCTTCAGTACCGTAGCCAACCACACCCGCAGGGGAGAAGATAAGCACTCCAAGTTCTTTCGCGAGCCGGGAATGTGCGGCTCTTAAGAAGCTGATAAACAAAGGCTTGGAGGAATTCCGAGAACTCGCTCCTCATGGCCGAATCCCAGATCTTCGAGCCCCCGGCTGTCGAAGCAACGCAACCGCAGGCGTCCACCGCGGTCTGCGATAGTTGGCAACAAACAGTGCAGGCAGTCTTGGGAGGCGTGCTGCTTCTGGGGGCGATGGCCATGGTGCATTACTATTCGCCCACCGCGGAACTCGCCCAGCGCCCCAATGAGGCCTCACTTCAGAATCAGGTTCATGAACTGACTGCGGAGGTCGAGCGACTGCAGCAGGATCAGGCCATGCCCGCCACCGTCCTGAACCGCTATCGCAATTCCATCGGCTACATCTACGGCGTCTATCAGGTCGGATTCGCCAACCAGCGGCCGGTCGTTCGCGCCCGCGTTTCCGGCACAGGATTTCTTGTCGGCACCGGACTCATCGCCACCAACCGTCACGTCGCCGAACCCTGGTACGGAGACTCCGAAGCTCAGAAGCTCATCGATCAGGGCGCCACTGCCATGCTCGAGAATCTTGGTCATCTTTTTCCCCGGCTCGCCTACGCCCGTAACCTTATCCTCAGGATCCGTTTCCAAGACTTCCGATCTGGCGATTCTGCACATCGAATATCCTCGACGCCGTCCGCGGCCTTCCCGTTCTTCCTCTGGCCAAGTCGCCCGGAGCGCCCGGGCAGCTCGTAACCGTCATCGGATATCCCATGGGAATTGCCGGCATGGTCGCCAAGTCGCCCACCGGAATTTACGAACGCCTGGCCTATCGCCACAACGACATCAGCGCCGCCAGCGAACTCGCGGCGTTATCTTTGATTCGTCCCTCCACCACTTGCGGCCATCTTGGCGACGTGGTCGGCGAAAAACTTATCTACGACGCCCCCACCGCTCACGGCGGCAGCGGCGGCCCAGTTTTCAACGCCCGCGGTGAAGTCATCGGCGTCAACTCCGCTTACATGGACGGATTCACTGGCGGCACCATCGGCGTCTCCGTCGACTCCCTCCGCCCCCTGCTGCAAGAAGCTCAGAAACAGTAACGCCGCCGTCCCGGGCTTTCCGTCATCCTCTTGCGAGGCTGATCGAAAAACCTCAAGAGTCATCCTGACCGGAGCCGTCCTTCAGGCGAAGGGAAGGATCTCCCGCGCGGCGATTCCGCAAAATAAGAAGAACGCAATTCTCCTGCACCGCATCGTCCAACGTACCGGCCGGCAACTTGGCGGCTGCAGCGCGGGCACCCTGCCCGAGCCGCCGGCGCGCACTATAGGCCGGAGACTCCAAAACGAATTTCACAGCTCGCTCTTTCCGTGGATAATCATTCCGTGCCCCAACTCGAAAACTTCCGCCTCAAAGTCTTCCGTACCGTCGCCGAACACCTGAACTTCCGCAAAGCCGCCGAACATCTTTTCCTCACCCAGCCCGCCGTCACGCTTCAAATCAAAGCTCTCGAAGACGACCTCGGCATCCGGCTCTTCGATCGCGCTGGCAACCGCGTCTGCCTCACGCCGCAAGGCACAATCCTTCTCGCCTACGCCACCAAAATCGCCGCTCTTGTGTCCCAGGCCGAACAAAACCTCGCAGCCGACGACGGCAAAATTTCCGGCGAATTATCTCTCGGCGTCTCCACCACAATCGCGCAGTACGTTCTTCCGCGCTTGCTCGGAGCCTTTCTCGACGAGCATCCCCGCGTCCAGTTCTCGCTCCATAGCGGCAACACCGGCGAGATCGTCCGCCTACTTCTCGCGGACCAAGTCTCCATCGGCCTGATCGAAGGCCCAGCCCGCGATCGCGGCATTCACACCGAACTCTTCATGCAGGACGAACTCGTTCTAATTGTCCCTCCCGCCCACGAGTCAAGCTCCATGTCTCGCGCCGAACTCCTCGCCTCCAGCCTGCTCATGCGCGAGCACGGCTCCGGTTCTCGCCGCGTCGTCGAGATCGCTCTCGAAAAAAATCGCCTGAAACTCAAGTCCTTCAAAAAAGTGATGAACCTCGATTCCACCGAAGCCATCAAGTCCGCCGTGGAAGCCGGACTCGGCGTCGGCTTCGTTTCCCGCTGGGCCATCTCCAAGGAACTGGAACTTGGCGCCCTGAAAGTTGCCAACGTCCCCGGCCTCGCCATGGCCCGCCAGTTTTCGCTCATCTCGCGCACCGGACCCGAACCTCAAGGTCCCGCCGCCGCCTTCCGCGGCTTCGCTCTCGGGCGCGCGCGACTGCTGCTCAACACTCCGCGAAAATCGCCTCGTGTCAAATCTCCCCGATAAGTTTCGTTAATCGCCCATCAGAACTACTGCTTGGACGCCGCTTCCCGCGCAGCGCACACTCAACATGTGAGCAAAGTTATATTTCTCCTGGCCGTGATCGTAGCCGCCACCGGACTGCTCTCCCCGCCTTTCGCGCTGTTAGGCGGTCTCATCTTCGGATTCGCCTGCACTCATCCCTACCCAGCCCATAGCAAGCGCCTCGCAAAATTTCTGCTGCAGGCTTCCGTCGTCGCTCTCGGCTTCGGTATGAACCTCCACCAGGTTCTGCAGGCCGGACGCTCCGGCTTCGTCTACACCGCCGCCAGCATCACCATCGCGATGCTTCTCGGCCTCGGCTTCGGCTATCTTTTGCACGTCGGAAAAAAGTCCGCCTTCCTCATCAGCGCGGGGACCGCGATTTGCGGAGGCAGCGCCATCGCCGCCGTCGGCCCCATCGCCCAGGCCAGCGAAGAAGAGATGGCCGTCTCCCTCGGTGCGGTCTTCATTCTCAACTCCATTGCCCTCTTTCTCTTTCCTCTCATCGGATACACCTTGCACCTGACCCAGTCGCAATTCGGGCTCTGGTCGGCGCTCGCCATTCACGACACCAGTTCTGTGGTCGGCGCCACCGCCAAATACGGACCCACCGCACTCGCCGTCGGCACCACTATTAAACTGGCCCGCGCCCTCTGGATTGTTCCTCTCTCGCTGGTAACCGCGGTCGTCCTGAAGAGCAAGGCCCGCATCCAGTGGCCGTGGTTCATTCTGTTCTTCTGCTTGGCCGCACTGCTCAACACTGTCTTGCCCAGTTTCAGCTCAACCTTCGGCGTCCTCAATCACATCGGCAAGATCGGCCTCACCGTAACCCTCTTCCTGATCGGCACCGGACTGAACAAGCAAACCCTGCACAGCGTAGGCGCTCGTCCTCTGCTGCAAGGCCTGGCCCTCTGGATCATCGTGGGCACCGGCTCCCTGGTACTCATCGTCTTCAACTGGATTCATGTCTAGGAGTTTCTGTCCTGCCCAGAAAACTTACTTGAGAGCAAAAAATAAAAAAGCCGGGAAGCAAATGCTCCCCGGCGTGTGGGCCCTCAATCAAAAATCAACAATCAACAATCTGCAATTTCTCTAAAACCCCCAACGCAACGAAAACTGAATTAGCCGCGGGTTCCCCGTGCTCTGCAGAATCTTTCCAAACGGGCTGTTCGTCGGATTTGCCAGGTACGCTTCGATATCGGTCACCGACGGATCGCCAAAATTCGTGTGGTTCCACAAATTGAAGAAATCCGCCGCAAACCGTATGTCCTGCCGCTCCCCAATCTTGAAATGTTTCAGGAACGAAACATCCCAGTTCTGCTGAAACGGTCCGTGATAAAGATTGCGTCCCAGGTCGCCAAAGCCGGTCGTACAGAAATTTGAATTGGCAGCGCACTGCGTGGGATAGAGCTGCGGCGCGGGCGTGAATGCCGCCGGATTCAAATATCCATTCGCCACCCGCGCATGAACGTCGCCGCTTGTCAGGCCGCTGGCAATCGTCGCCCCCGGGGCCAAACTGGCGCCCAGCAGCGGCGTGCTGCCTTGTCCCAAAAACGCCGTTCCCGCGCTCGAGTCGTAAATCGAGAACGGCAGTCCCGATTGGAAAATGGACACTCCGCTCACCTGCCAACCGCCCAGCGCCGTCTTCCTGAATCCGCTGGAGTGCGCGAAGACCGGCAGATCATACACGTAGCTCACCGCCAACCGTTGCGGCCGGTTGAAGTCCGAGATTCCCCGCGACGCATGAATGTTGCTCTGATCGTTGTACGCCGTGTTGAACGCCGTGTTGCCCGTGGACGTGGCGTCAATATTCTTCGAGTACGTATACGCCGCCTGGAAATATCCCTGTCCCCATCGCCGCGACACTGTTGTCTGTAGCGCGTGATAAATCGAATACGCGTCGTTGGCAAAAAGCTGATAACCGCTATATCCGTTCAATCCCGGTGTCGGCGTCCGCGCAATCGCATTAGCAAACGTGTTGGTCGTGATCGAATAACTGTTGCCGCTCGCATCGGTGACGGTAAACGGATTCGCTGGGCTGGCATTCACCGACTGGATTGCATCCCGCGTCTCGCGTAAATGGATTCCCCGCGTTCCTATATATCCCACTTCCCACACCCAGTGACGTCCCAATTCGCGCTGCACCGTTAGGTTCCACTGCTGTGTGTTCGGCACCACAAAGTGCCGCGGTACTTCCAGCACAAACAGATTCTGTGTCGAGTTCACGCCCGGCCCGGTGCATCCGCCATAATTAGCCGCGCCATTCGTGTCGGGAAAGCTGGTCAGTTGTGCCAGGCAGGGCAGCCACGCTCCCGACAACGATCCCGCCGCTGGCACCGCATTCGGGTTCGTCGCCGGCGTTCCCGTAAAGAAGTCTGACATGGTGAATCCCGGCGTCTGTCCAAAGAACACGATTGGAATAAATGGCGACTGGAAGCTCAACTGGTCCACCGCGCCTACATCCTCGCGCACATAATAAATTCCGTAGCCGCCGCGCACCGTCGTCGTGTGCCGCCCCAGCACGTCCCAGGCGAATCCCACTCTCGGTCCCCAACCCGTCGAAACGCTGTTCTTGAACGTCGATCCGGCCGCGGTCCCAGTCAGTCCCGAAACTCCGAGCTTGTCGACGCACTTCGGATAGACGAACGGATACGTCCCCGACTTCGTCAGGTCCGATTCCATGTTGCCGATGTGGCAATCCCCGTCCGTCCACGCCCCCAGAAACTCCGTGCGCAGCCCCAGGTTCAGCGTCAGATTCGAAGTCGCCTTCCAATCGTCCTGCGCGAACACCGCCGAATTGCTCTGCCGGTATTGGTGGTTGTAAACGCCGCCGCCACCAAAACTGAACTCTGGCGTGCCTCCCACGAAATTCGCGAAATCGCTGATCGTCGTATTCGGCGCCGGACTCGTATTCGTCAGGAAAAGTTGCCCGTTGAAGACCTGCGGAAATTGCTTGTTCAGGTTGACTTTCGTGTACTGCCCGCCAAACGTGAACGTGTGCGCCCCTCGCACCCAGCTCAGGTTCTCCACGAAGTTGTAATTGTTCTGCTGCTGGGACTGGTTTGCCTGCGGCGTCGGCCCAAACTGGAATCCCGACGTCAGGAACGTGAACTTGTAAATGCTGCTGGTCAAATTGTCGGTTGGCCGGTCGATCCCCGCGTCCGCCACCGTGACCGGATTCACGTTGATCGCGCTGTTGTTGATGTGCACCAGCCCAAAGCGAAAATCATTCACCAGCCGCGGCGAAAACACGTGCGTCTCCGACACGATGAATACCCGGTCATGAATCGGCAACTGATACGGGAAGTTCAAATCGGTTTGCGCGGCCGCTCCGCCAAGTGACGCCTGCAATCCTCCCGCCCCGAACGGAATGTCCTGCTCGGAGTTGGAAAGGAAAAAGCGCGCCGCCACCGAGTCCCTTGAGTCGCGGAACTCGTGATCCCAGTTCGCCGTCAGCTGGTCATCGGTAAACTTGCCCGGCTTGCTCACCGTAAAAGGCACCAGCGATCCCGCTGCCGTCCCCACGGGAACATTATTCGGCAATGGGAATAAATATCCATTCGCCGGCGCCCCAAACTGGTTGCTCTGAAATGCCAGCAGGTTCACCGCCACCGGATCGACGCTGGCCACGCCAAAATCATTCTTCAGATTCGCCTTTGCCGTCGCACTCGTTCCCCGGTCCGCCGCCGGAACATACGGAATAAACGTGCTGATCAGCGTCCCCGGCGAATCGCCACTCCGCTGCCGCGTTCCCTGGTAGTTGACGAAAAAGAATCCCAGCTTGCCTCCCGGGATAACCGGGCCGCCCAAACTTCCGCCAAAAATATTCTGTTGAATCACCGGCCGCGGCGATCCGCTTCCCTTCAGGAAATATTCATTCGCGTCCAGCACCGTGTTGCGGAAAAATTCGTACGCATCCCCATGCAGCGTGTTCGTCCCCGACTTCAGGATCGCATTAATATTCCCACCACCGTTGCGCCCCTGGCTGGCGTCGTAGAGCGAAGTCTGCACCTTGAATTCCGCCACCACGTCCGGATTCGGCAGCGGCGTATTGGTCAACTCCGCGACGTTGTAATCGGTCACGCTGATGCCTTCGATCAGATAATTATTGTTGTCTTCCCGCTGCCCGTTCACTTCGATGCGCACGTCGCCCCGCCCCAGGCTGGCAGCCTTGTTCAACTCGCTCTGCGCTCCCGTCGAAAGCGTCAGCAACTGCTGGAAGTTCTGCGTGGCCAGCGGCAGCGCCCGGATCGTACCGCTCTCAATCGCCTGCCCGGTCGTCGCGTCGGTCGTATCCACCGCCTGCACTTCCGCCTGCACTTCAATGCTCTGTTGCACTGCCTGCGTCGTAAGCTTCGCGATCATGCGCGTAGTCTCGGTCACGCGCACGGCAATGTTGGGAAACTTTCCCTCCGAAAACCCCGCCGCGCCCACGCTCACGCTATAAGTCCCCACCGGCAGCAATGGCGCCGTAAAACTGCCATCCGCACCCGTTCTCACCGTGCGCTCCAGCACGCTCGTGTCCTGGTTCGTGATCCGTACCTCGGCATTCGCAACATAGGCCCCGCTCGGATCCTGCACCGTCCCCGTGATCGCTCCCGTGGCTCCGCCCTGGGCCCAGCCCAGCGCGCTGAAACCCAAAGCCGTTACACTCATCACCGTCAACAGCATTAAACGACTGCGCATGCTCGTCTCCCCTGTGCCTAAAATTGCCAGCTTGAATGTGTTCGTAGCGAAGAATTAAGAACTCACGACTTCCGTCGCCCATCAATGGATACAACTCTGACCGGAACCTTGATGTGGGAAGTTGAAAGCTTACCCAAACTCTCCCGCACTTATCAAGAAATAACCAACAGGAAGGTAATATTCACGGGGGTTCTACCCTTCTCGCGCCTTTTGCGAGAGGGGGAGATTAACCTGAAGATTAAACGTAAAGATATTGACGTTGATTCGATCCGCTGTTGCGAAGTGTTGTGTTGCGGTAGTTCTAACTCTCCCCAAACTCCCGATACCTCTCCAGCACATCCCGCTGCGAAATCACTCCCTCAAGCCGCCGCACATCCGCCCGACTGACCACCGGAACCAGCGGCCACCGGTCCACATATCGCAGCGCCGTCTCCAGCGCCAAATCCGGATGCAAGAACGGGATCTGCCGGATCGGCAACTGTGATCCCAGATTAGCCCCGCCCTTTCCATCATCCACCAGCGCCCGCAGTTGCTGTTTCGAAACGCTGTTCCACCCGCTCGGACTAAGCTTTACCAGAAACTCGTCCTCCTCCGCGGTTTCCGATTTCATCCAAACCTGCTGGACTGTTTCCTGCGCATCCAATACCAAGCCCTCGACCGCCCGCATCGCATCTTCCACGTGCAGCACGCCCTCTTCCCGCTGCTCCTCCATCGACGGCAATTCCAGCCCATCCTGCCGCGTCAGCACATCGAAAATCGCAATCGGCTGCAGCCCCCGCGAAATCACATACGCGATCGTATTCGCCACAATCACCGGCAAAATGATCGAATAATTTCCGCTCACCTCCAACACCATGAACACCGATGTCATCGGCGCCCGCAGAAATCCGGCAAACAACACTCCCATCCCTACCAGCGCGTACGTTCCGGGTGATCCGGTGAGATGCGGCAGCACCACGTGCTCCACTCCGCCCACCGCCGCTCCCAGCATTGCCCCAATAAACAATGTCGGCGCGAACATTCCTCCCGGCGTTCCGCTCACAAACGAAAACAGCGTGGCCACAATCTTCAGCACCGGCCAGCATCGCCAGGAATTGCCACGTGAAGCGCCCGTGCATGGCCTCATCCATCGCCTCGTAGCCCGCGCCCATCACTTGCGGCGCGCCCAGCCACGCAATCAATCCGATCAGCAATCCCGCCAGCGCCGGCTGAAAATATTGCGTCCACAGCGGAAGCGCCTTGAACTTCGGACGGAACGTCGCAATGCCCGCCGAGAATACCACCGACGCCAACCCGCCCACAATTCCGAGGATGGCATACGCGATCAATTCCGACGGCCGCTCCAGTTGAACCGCCGGAATCCTGAACAGCGATTCCGATCCCAGAAACAACCGCATCACCACCACGCTCGAAACGGCCGACAGCACCACCGACCCTAAAATTCCCGCAGTCCATCGCCCAATCACTTCCTCAATCACGAACAGCACCGCCGAGATCGGCGCGTTGAATGCCGCTGCCAGTCCGGCCGCCGCGCCCACCGGCGCAATCAGCCGCATGCGGTCTCGCGACAAGCGCATCTTCCGCCCCAGCACCGACGCTATGCACGCGCCAATCTGCAGCGACGGATCCTCCGGCCCCAGCGATTGTCCCGACCCGATTGCCAGCGCCGCAGTTATGAATTTTCCGATTGCCGTGCGAAACGGAATGTACCCGTTGTAGATATACAGCGCCGCCTTCGTCTGATTCACCCCGCTGCCGCGCGCCAGCGGGAAAACATGAATCACCAGCACCGCTATCGCCAGTCCGGTCAGCGTCGGCGCCAGCAGCAGTCGCGTCGGCGACAGCACCGCTCCCGTCCCCAGCAAATAAAGCCGGCTCCAATCGATGGCAAACCGGAAGCACACCACCGCCAGCCCGGAAAAAACTCCAATGAACACCGACAGAATCAGGAAGAAGCGGTCTTCCCGGAACACCGACTTCAACAGGGCCTTCGGCGATCGCCCGTTGCCAGCACTGACTCCAGCGGGTCGGTCGTTTACCGCTTCCGCTAAACCTGTCTGCGCGTTCAAATCCGGTTCCACTTAGTTCCCCTCGTGCGATTGTGAGATCAGCAGCAGCGCCTCATCCGCCCCGCTCGGTGTTCCGCACGTCGCGCTAGTCTGCCGTTCAACTTCAAACACCAGGTCCATGGCGTCTTCCGCTAAATCCGGATTTCGTTGCAGTTCTTGTCGCGACAGCATCGGCTTCATCTTCGCCCAACTCTCCGCCAGGCTCGGTTGTCCGGCCGATGCCGCCGGAACCTTCGCCGTCGCGCACGAACTTAGCCGCTGTCCTGCGATCCCAAACGCTTCCATCACGATCCGGTCGCGCTCCTCCATCGTGATCCCATGACGAAACGGATCCATTCGCAAAACCAATTGTGTCGTCTTCAGCCGATCTGCACTCTGCGCGTCGTTCGCATTTTCACCCACCGCTGCCTGCAGATACTTCTCCGCCAGCGCATACTGCCCCAACTCAAACGCCGCCCACCCCGCACCGGCCAGCGCCGCTTGATTGTGTCGCGCCGCTTTCAAACTCACCCGGTAAGCTGCCAGCGCATGCTCGTAGTCCTGCGCCTGCAGAAATAGATCGGCCACTCGCCTCTGTTGCGCCGGATCCTCCCCCAGATTTTCCTGCAGCGCAATCAGTTCCGCCTGCGCCTCCGCCCTCGCGTGAATGCTCAACAGGTATTCGATCAGCTCCAGCCTTGTTTCTCGCCGCTTGCTTTCCTGATCGCTGGGCCAGACCGCGTAGATCGCATTGTGGTAGTAACGTTGCGCCTGTTCCGTTTGCCCGCGCTGCGCTGCGATCCGCGCCAGTTCCAGATTCACCACTCCATTTTCCGGTTCCTCCTCCCACAGGTTCACCAGGTAGGAATTCGCCTCGCCCGTCCGTTGCAGCCCAATCAATGCTTCAGCCAGGTTCAACTGGTAATCGTAGTTGTCGCGTGAATAAAGCAATGCCGAGCGGAATTCCGTGACCGCGCCGTCATAACGCTTGGCGCTCAGGTCCGCCACTCCGCGGCTGAACCATCTTTCCCCCAGCGCCTCGCGCCGCGCGTGATACGCCTTCGACAATCCTGCCACCGCCGCGAAAAACAGCACGCCCAAAACCGCCACCAGCGCCAGTATCACTGGCTGCTGCTTGATATAAAGCCGCAGGCCCAGTCCGTTGTGCTCTCCCGTCGTGTCTAAATTTTCAACCATCGATTGATAATGCGGACTTTCAGATGTGAATTGCAATCCAGCAAACGCAGAAAGAAAGGTGCTCGACCTCTAAGGGGCGTGACGAAAGACGAAACGAACGACGAACGACCAACAACCTTCCCCTCACACCCGCATCCGCCCCCGAGTTCCCAACAACCATCCCGGCTCCCGCACATGCTCATCCCGGAACCGCAGCGAGCGCGCCGCAAGAATCGATGCACGTCCCAAGTATCCCACTACACTGTGCTCGTCGCCGCGCTCCACCACCGGCAGCCGTCCAATGTCGTAGCGCAACAGTTTCGCCGCCGCCTCCGATACCAGTTCATCCGGATACGTCACCACCAGCTTGGTGCTGCCTGCCTGCTCCACCGTCGCCGCGCCCGAACTGTCTTTATCGAGTGCCCGCAGAAGATCGCCTCGCGTCACGATTCCCACCAGCTTTCCCGCTTCGTCAAGAATCAGCAGGGCCTCGTGCCGCGCTACCGCTGGATCATGCCGCGCAATCCGCTCCGCCAGCGCTCCAATTTTCGTGCCTGCGGCGATCACCGGCGGTTCCTTCTCCATCGTTTCGCCCACCGTCGCCTGCGTCAGCGCATCCGCCTCGTAATCCTGATGCACCCGCAGTCCCCGCCGCGCCAGCTTCTCCGTCATAATCGAACTCTTCGGCATGAGCAGCATCGCCACTCCATCCGCAATCACCGCCACCAGCATCAGCGGCAGCACCGAGTTGTAGTCGCGTGTAATTTCAAACGCGAAAATAATGAACGAAAATGTCGCCCGCGACGCCGCCCCGAAAACCGCACCCATCGCCACCAGCGCAAACGCCCCGGGCGAAAGATGCGCGCTCGGAAATACATAATTGCCCGCCATCGCGAACAGCCCGCCCATGGCCGCGCTCCACATAAACGTGGGAGCCAGCAATCCGCCCGACGTCCCCGATCCCAGCGAGATCACCAGCACTGCGAACTTCGCTAACATCACCACCAGCAAAATCTTCCACACCAGCAGCCCGTTCAGGATGTCTCCGATCGTGTCGTATCCCACGCCGAACACTCGCGGCACAAAATATCCAATCACGCCCAGCGCCAGCGCCCCAATCGCCGGCCACCACAATTCATCCACCGGAAGCTTTTCGAACAGGTCTTCCACCCAGTACAGCGCCTTACTCAGTCCCACCGCCGCCAACCCGCAAAGTGGCCCCAGCGCCAGATAAAACAGCAGCGCGTGCGGAATTCCGAAATCCACTTTTCCCACCTGGAACATCGGTCCCGGCCCCAGCAACTGCATGTGCACCGCAGTCGCCAGCGTGCTGGCAACAACCAGCGGAATAAACGACCGCGACTTGAATTCGAAGAGCAACAACTCAATCGCGACAATCACCCCTGCAATGGGAGTATTAAACGTCGCCGACATTCCCGCCGCCGCGCCGCACGCCAGCAGCACCTTCCGTTCCACCGCCGTCGTATGCAACACTTGCCCCACCAGCGATCCAATCGCGCCGCCCGTCTGGATGATCGGCCCCTCCGCGCCAAACGGCCCGCCCGTCCCAATCGCAATCGCCGCCGAAATCGGTTTCAGGATCGCCACCTTCGGCTCGATCCGGCTGCGGTTGGTCAACACCGCCTCCATCGCCTCCGGAATCCCGTGCCCCTTGATCTTCGACGACCCGTATTTCGCCATCACGCCAACGACCAGCCCGCCAATCACCGGAACCAGAATCACCCACGCTCCCAGGTGATGCCCTCCCACGCTCTGGAACGTCGTCGACCAGCGGTGAAAGAAAAACAGATTCGTGAACAGCCCGATCAGCTTGTACAGCGCGTAAGCCACCAGACCGGCGATCAGTCCAATCCCCGCCGCCAGAAACGAAACCAGCACAATCCGAAACTGCGCCGGCGGCGCTCCGATGATGATTGCGTCGTTGTCCATAAAGCTCCTTGCGAAAGCTCCTTGCGCCGCCGCAAATGCTACGTCGAAAAGTTGCCCGCCATCTCTCTACCCAGCACAGCCGCCAAGTTTCGAGCACAGCCGCGAAGCCAAGCACAGCCGCGAAGCGGCGAAAGAATGCAGCCCACAGCGCAAGCTGTGGGTAGGCTGGCCCAAAATTCACAAGCCCCAGAGGGGCGAAAGAAACTGAAAACTACTCCTTCGTCCCCGCCATCTTCCGCGGCATCACCCGCCGCAACGCCGCCACCAAATCCGGCGCCGCGCTCCGCAACTCCTCATGATGATGCAGCGCCAACTCCGCCAGCACCCGCTCGCCCTTCGGGCGTCAGTCGCCAACAACACCTCTCGCCGGTCGTCCTGCCCCCGCTCCCGCCGCACGAACCCGCCAGCCTCCAGCCGGTTCACCAGTTCCACCGCGCTGTGATGCTGAATCTGCATCCGGTTCGCCAGTTCCCGAATCCGCGGCCGCACTCCCTCCGGCATCCCCTTGATCGCCAGCATCAGCTGGTATTGCCCCGTCTCCACCCCGGCCTCCCGCACCGCGTGCTCGCTGAACCGCAAGAACTTCCGAATCTGATGCCGAAACTCGGCCAGCGCCCGGTAATCCGACAACCCAAGCTTCCTCATGCCAGAATTGTATCGTGCCGCGATAGTCCACTCACATTATATCGTGACACGACATATATTCACAATGTCATCCGCGCAGACGTTTTGTGGAAGAGCGGCCCGCCGCGTTGCGCGCTTCTTATCCGAGCAGCCTTTAGGTCCTGTGTGTCGTCTTGGGATTCCTCGGCACCGCTCTTGTCGCGCCGTATGCGACAATGCCTGCCCTGAGCGTAGTCGAAGGGTGGGAATGTTGACTCAGGCTCCCGTCGGAACCCTAGCCTCTTTCCCCGCGCCCATTTAAAATCTTTAGTCCACAATTCACCGCGACCCACAGGAGACCCGTGATCCCGCGCTACACACGCCCCGAGATGGCCCGCATCTGGAGCGACGAAAACCGCTTCCGCACCTGGCTCGCCGTCGAAGTCGCCGCCACCGAAACCCTCGCCGAGGCTGGCCTCGTTCCCAAGGACGCTGCCCGCGCCATCCGCGAGCGCGCCGACTTTCGCGTCGAACGCATCCACGAAATCGAAGCCGAAGTGCGCCACGACGTCATCGCATTCACCACTGCCGTCGCCGAGATCGTCGGCCCGCATGCCCGCTGGTTCCACTACGGCCTCACCTCCAACGATGTCGTCGACACCGCGCAGGCCCTGCTCATCCGCCAGGCCTCGCAAGTCATCGCGCAGGATCTGCAGCGCCTCGCCGAAGTCCTCGAGCGCCGCGCCTGGGAATTCAAAGACACGCCCATGGTCGGACGCACCCACGGCATCCACGCCGAGCCCATCACCTTCGGCTTCAAAATCGCCAACTGGTATTCCGAAACCCAGCGCAACATCGCGCGCTTCATGGCCGCCGCGGAAGACATGCGCGTCGGCAAGTTCTCCGGCGCGGTCGGCATCTTCGCGCACCTCACGCCTGAGCTCGAAGAAAAAATCTGCGCGCGCCTGGGATTGAAAGCCGCGTCCGTTTCCTCGCAGGTTATCCAGCGCGATCGTCACGCGCACTACCTGGGCACGCTAGCCGTGATCGCGTCCACGCTCGACAAGATCGCCACCGAGATTCGCCACCTGCAGCGCACCGAAGTGCGCGAGGCGGAAGAATATCTTCAGCGAGAAGCAAAAGGGATCGTCCGCCATGCCGCACAAGCGCAACCCGGTGACCGCCGAGCAGATCAGCGGTCTGGCGCGCGTGGTGCGCAGCAACGCCCAGGCAGGCCTCGAAAACGTAGCCCTGTGGCACGAGCGTGACATCTCGCACTCGTCAGCCGAGCGCGTCATCCTGCCCGACTCGACCACGCTCGCCGACTACCTGCTCAGCAAGACGGCGAACCTGGTCGACACCATGTTCGTCTATCCCGAACGCATGCGCGCCAACCTGGAATAGCACGCGCGGCCTGATCTTCAGCGGACAGTTGCTGCTCGACCTGGTCGAGCACGGCGTGAGCCGCGAAGACGCCTATCGCCTGGTGCAATCCCACGCCATGCGCGCCTGGAAAGAAGGCCTCGACTTCCATCAACTGGTGCTGGCCGACAAAGAGATCACCAGCAAAGTTCCACGCCAGCAGATCGAACACGCCTTCGACCTGCCCCGCCAGCTGAAAAACGTAGATAAGATTTTCGCCCGCGTTTTCGGGCGCACAAAAGCGTCGCCCACACGAAAGAAGAAGAAATAAAACCGGAGGGTGCCCGATCCTTGCGCCCATTTTGCGCAAGCGTGGGGATTTTGCCCCTAGATCTTGCTTTTTCCCAGCATTCCGATCTGGCCGTAAACTCCGGGTCTAGTTCGCCGACCAGGGTGGCGCAGTAGAACACCGTGATCCGATGTTCGAGCGGCAGGTCGTGTGGGTGGAACAGCGGATGTTGGTGTTTCACTGCACGACCTTGATCCGCGAACTCGACTCTGATTCCCCCGAATCGTCCGAACAACCAAAACTGTAAAGCATGTCCCGGGACGAAATGTAAGGGATCTGTTGGGACAGAAAGAACGCGAAGAGTGGTGCACCCACGGTCCTGGTCGCGCCTGCGAGATCAAAAGGCGACCCGCCATGAAAATTATCAGCGCACTTCCAACGAGACCAGATCGCCGGTTTTTGCGCCTCGGGGTTTGTAGTTTACGGAGACGCGGCGGTCGCGCCAGTCGCAGGAAAAATCGTCGGCGCCGATCAAGAGCATGGACTTGTAATTGGCGGTGCGTAGTTTCAGCGTCGCAGTCTCGTCCGCCACGGTCAGGATAGCTGCTGGTGGTTGCGAGCAGTCTACTGCGACCAGGCGGCCACTTAAGAATTTCGTTGGACGTTTGTCTTGGGCCGAGGCGGTTTGAGTTGGATTCTCGGCAGTTGGATTCTCGGCCGCTTCGCGCTTGGCCTCGTCTGCATCCAGCACATCGAAGGGCGATTTCTGAGGAGCGAGTTGGGGCTGGGTCGTCGCTCCGGCTTTGACGGGAATGCCGTACTTGCGTTCGGTTCCGGCTTGCTCGATCAAGTCGCGGGCGCGGGCGGCAATTTGGGGATTGCCGCTGGCTTTGAGGCGGTCGAGTAGGGCGTTAGCTGCTTCCCATTTTTTGCTGGCCACATAAATCTGCGCCAAATGGAAGCTGTAGAGTTCGTTGCGCGGGCTGAGGGCGATGGCGGCGCGTTCGGCTTGCAGCGCGGCGGCGGGGCCTCCACCGGCGTTGCGGGCGACGGCCAGCAGATCGTAGGCGGAGGCGAATTCTGGATACCACTCGAGCACGGCGCGCAGATCGAGCATCGTGTTGGCCAGGCCCTGGATGTCGGTGTGTGCCGCCTCGGCGGCGCGAAAGCGGAGAATGGCAACGTAGTAGCGCAGCCACATGTCGCGGGGATTGAGGGCAGAGGCGTCGCGAATTTCGTTGGCAGCGTCGGGGAATTCGCCGTGCTGGATGTGGTCCCAGGCGAGGACGCGGTGGGCGAGGGCGTTGCCGACGGCGTTGCTCGGAAGTTGTCCGGAGTCGGCATCATCCTTGGCACTCTTGGCTTCCTGCTTGGCTTCGGCTTTTTTGTCGGCGGCGGTGGGAGCTTCGGCCAGCTCGTGCAAAGTTTTCAGTCCGGCTTCGCGGCGCTCGGGGATGCGGGTTTGCACTTCGGCATACATGGCGCGCGCGTCAGCCTCGATCAGAGGCTTGGAAGTGATGGCGGAATCGTCGGGGCCGACGGGAGCGGGAAAGCGGTAGGCCTGGCCGGGTTGAGGATTGGCGCCGGCCTGGCGGCCAGGTTCGATTGCGGTGAGTTGCGCGAGCTGACTGTGAAAATAATCTTTCACCGCTTTTTCGAGTTGGTCGGCATTCATGCCAAAGGCCTGCTGAATGGCTTCTTCGACTGGAACGTTGCTGGTTGAGGACGAGGCCGAAGTAGGTTCCAGTTTCAGGCAGCTTCTGCTCGTGAAGCAGATAGTGGATGACGATCCAGGATTCGGCGTAGTAGAGCGTGTGGTGCGAGCCCTCGTTGCTGGCCGAGGGCGTCGTGCTTCATGGTGAACAGGTCGGGGAGCGCGAGCCAGACCTTGGCGTCGAGCAGGTCGGAGAGAAATTTGGGATGCGAATTGCTGGAGATATTCTGCGGTGAGTCGCGAAGTTCGGGATCGGCGCCGAGTTCGACTTGCTTGTTGTCTAGGCGGATGGAGCTGAAATATTCGGCGAGGCCTTCGTCGAACCATCCCTGGGCGGGGGGATAGTTGTAGCTCAACAGCATGGTGGCGAATTCGTGGGCGACGTCGCGCCAGGGTTGGTCCGCCGAAAGATTGAGCGCGATGAAGTCCTGATCGTCGCCGGAGAGAAAGAATCCGGCAGCGGTGCTGGGCTGGCCGCGGTACAAGGGCACGGCCTGGTAGTAGGACTTGTCGTTGTTGAAGGCGAAGATGGTGAGCGGAACGGATTGGTTGAGGCGGTCTTTACCGATCAGAGTGGCGAAGACGGCGCGCATCTGCTCGAAGCGGAGCGCGACCTCGCGGCCTTTTTTATCGCCGGCATCGGTGATGACGGTGTAGTGGATGGAGTGGACTTCGAGCCAGGGCGAGGGTTCGGCGGCGGAAACGTCGAAACATAGGGCTGACGCCAGCAGTGCAGGACCAGCGAGATGGAGCGGCAGCGGGGCATGCGCCGGAGAGAGGCTCTTCAAGGAATGCTACCACGGTGGGTTGGGCGAGTGGCGATCAGCTCTTAACACAACGGTGGACTCGTGTTTAAACGCTTCCGAATCAGGAGTGCAACATTCCCGAAGTCTCCTCGCAGTTATAATTCCGGACGTGTTGACTTACGTGGAAAATCGAATTTCTATTGTGTGTCTCGCTGTTTTCTTGCTTTTAGTTCCGGTGGCTGACGCGGCTTCTGGAGCGGCTTGGCATGGAACGGTTAGCGATGCTGCGGGAAAGCCCGTGAGCCAGGCGGTTGTGAAGCTGCACGGCGTCTCGGGAGGGCGCGATTACTCGACGACCACCGCTGCGAGTGGAGCGTTTGCGTTTGGGGAAATCGCGGCCGGAGGCTATGAAGTTTCAGTGAACGCGGGCGATGCGGAATGGAAAGCGGGAAATCCGCTGGTCGTGAAGGACGCGAGCCCACTGAGCTTGTCGCTGCAAATTGCTTATTCCTCCCCAGGGCAGGGTGGCGGGGAACTTCGCATCCCGGTGGCGCTGCGGGAACGGCGTCGGCGCAGGCCACCGGGGGCGGGCATCTTTCGAGCACCGAGGTTTCGAGCTTGCCGCTGAATGTGCGCGACTTCAGCAAGTTGCTGCTGCTGGCGGCGGGCACGATGACCGACGCCAATGGCGCAGCCAACTTTACGCAGCAGTTTGCGGTGAATGGACAGCGCGGCGTGGCGACTGTGTTTGCGATGGACGGTTTCGACACGACCGATCCGGAGATGGGCGGCGCAACATTTTCCAATTTCAACGTGGACGCGATTCAGGAGGTGCAGGGAAATTCTGGAGTGATGCCGGCGGAGTTCGGGCATGGAGCGGCGAGCTTTACGAATGTGGTTTCGAAGTCGGGAGTGAACCTGGTGCACGGGAGCCTGTTTGAATTTTTGCGCAACGCGGCTTTCGATGCGCGCAATTATTTTGACTACAAAGATCCGACGGGCAGGCGGCGAATTCCTCCATTTGTGCGCAATGAATTTGGATTTACCAATGGCGGGCCGGTGGTGATTCCTGGAATGTATAACGGACGCAATCGCACATTTTATTTTGGCGAGTATCAGGGATTTCGCCAGGTGCTGGGAACAACGCAGGTGATGCCGGTGCCGACGGCGGCGGAGCGGCAGGGAATTGACACGACCACTTTTCCCGGCGACACGCTGACGGTTCCGGTGAATGCGGAAATTTTGCCGGTGCTCAACGGGTATCCGCTGCCGAACCAGCCGCCGGGAGCGTTTGGCGATCGGACTTACGCGACTTCGTCGAAGGTTACGACGCGGACCGACCAGTTCTCGGTGCGAGTCGATCACCAGATTTCGGACAAAGCATCGCTGGTGACGCGCTTCAGCTTGAATCAGGTCACGGGACCGCTGACCAATCCCGACCAGACGGCGATCGATCCCAGCTTTGGAGTGCAGTTTTTCGATCACCAGCGAAATGCGGGCGTGCGGTATACGCGGATGATTAGTCCGCATCTCACGTCGGAAACTTCTCTAAGCTACATTCGCAGCACGCCGTTTTTTCCGACCGTGAACCATACGCAGCCGGGGATCAGTTTCGCGGACGGTTTATATCAGGCGTTCTATTTGCCGGCGGGATCGATTTTTGGATCGTACAGCAATCTTTATCAGTTCAAGCAGGACATGGCGTGGGTGCGCGGATCGCATGCCTTCAAGTGGGGAGTAGAAATACGGGTGAACCGAGACTCGACGATTTTTGGGACGAATCCAAATGGGATCTACGAGTTCGGCGGAGGCACTGCATATTCGCCGGTGCTGATCAAGTCGGCGAGCGGGACGCATGACATTCTGCCGGGAGATCCGCTGCCTGATTCGCTGACCGGGCTGCTGACCGCGACGCCGTTTTCCTACAACATTACGGCGGCGGCGAGCATTACGCCGGTGGGAGATAAATTCGATGAAGCGGGCGTGCGGCGCGAGGCTTACAACTTTTATTTTCAGGATGCGTGGAAAGCGAGCGCGCAACTCACCGTAAATTATGGATTGCGCTACGAAGTGAACAGCCGCATTCATGAGGCGACGAAGCGGACTTCGGGGCCGTTTTTTTTCGGCCCGGGCGGCAAGCCCGCGCCTTATGGTGATCGCACGGCCACGCAGAAAATGCTGATCAATCCGCAGCCGCCTTACGATCAGGACTGGAACGGATGGGGACCGCGGCTGGGATTGGATTATGCGCTGGGCAAAAACACCGTGCTGCATGCGGGAGGGGCCATCACGACGATGATTCCTAACCTGTGGCAGGACAATTTTCTGACGGCGGCGATTCCGTTTGCGTTTGCTCCTTACATCACGGCGCTGCCGGGAGTGGCGGTGCCGTTTCACAATACGTTTGTGCCGGTGAATTTGCCGACCGCCTACAACGTGCAGGGGCAGCCGATATTTGCGACGGGCAGAACGCAGGATGTTCCGGCGAATACTGAGATTGATTTGCCGCGATTCCAGAGAGATTTGGATGCGCTGACGCCGGGCGACCAGGTGCAGTTGCTGACCATCGTCGGCATTGCCAAGAATTTCGGCAACGGCTACGTGGGGACGTGGACAGCGGGTGTGGATCGCGACTTCAAGGACGTGAAGGTCAGCGTGGCGTATGTGGCCACGGCGGGAATCCACCTGGCGAGAGTTTATAACCCGAACAGCTACACCGGAGCTGATCCGGCGCATGCGCCATTCACGGAATTCAACGCGGCGGGACAGGCGACGGGAGGATTTGGGCAGGAGTTACTGATCACCAGCGGGTCGCATTCGACGTATCACTCGCTGCAGTCGAGCGTGACCAAGAACTCGCCGCGGGCAGGATTGGGACTGCAGGCGAGCTACACCTATTCGAAGTCAATTGACGATACCAGCGCGGTGCTGGGCGGGTTGTTCGGCAGCGCGGGAACGGTGCTGCAGACGCTGCCGCAGGATCCGTGGAATCCGTCGGCGGAAAAAGGGCCATCGACGTTCGATGTGACCCACGTATTTTCGGCGAGCGTGATTCAGTTGCTGCCGCTGGATCGGGTGGGATTTCTGCGGCCGCTGGGAAGAACGCTGACTGGGGGATGGCAATTCTTGAACATCACGACACTGACCACGGGGTCGCCGTTCAGCGTGTATTCGGGAATTCAGCAGACGGGGGCGGGAGCGGGAGGCACGGATCGCCCGGATTTGGTTGCGACGCCACATTTTTCGACGAGCCGCGCGGCGCGAGACGATTATTTCGGGATGGGCGCGAATAATCCTTCGTTCTTTAATATTCCGATCAATGTTCCGGGCGGGACCGGGCCGAATCATGGGCGATTTGGCACGCTGGGGCGCGACACGTTTCGCGGTCCGGCGTATCACGATTTCGATTTTGCGCTGATCAAGGACACTCCGTTCGGGCATAGGGGCAGCGGGGAACTGGGGACGCTGGAGTTTCGGGCGGAGTTTTTCAATTTATTCAACATCGTGAATTTCGGGTTGCCCTCGAACATTGTGCGCGGGAGCGGATTTGGGATCATCAGCAAGACGGCAGGTACCTCGCGGCAAATTCAGTTTTCGCTGAAGGTGATTTATTAGGCAGTGGGACGGGTGTGAAACGAATCGGGCGGGAAGCGCACTACTGATTAGACGGTGTCGCGCCGGCTAATGCCATCACAGTTGAGGTTGCTATGTTTGCCCGCAAGGTTACAACTCGCTTAAAGCCGAACTCGCTTTCGGAATTCACCAAACTTATGGAACACGAGATCCTGCCGTGGTTGAGAACGCAACGAGGTTTTCTGGATCTCATCATCCTGTTCGCGCCTGGAGGAGCGGAACTCACAAGCATCAGTTTTTGGGATCGGCAGGCGAATGCGGATGCCTATCACGCCAGCGGTTATCCGGAAGTGGTAGAGATTCTGGAAAAACTATTGGATGGGAGTCCGTATGTTAAGACGTTTGATGTTGTGAGTTCAACATTTCGAAGGGAAGCGTCAGGAGGGGAATCGGACGCGGAACATGTTCACGGGCGGTTTGGCGGAGGCTCGGTCGAAGCGCGCTCTGGCCTGGCCGGCGGCTGAAAAACTCATTCCGTGAACTGAAACTTCCCCAGGGCCTAAAGGCCCGCCGAATTTTGCTGCACTTGCGGCGCGGCTGAAGCCGCGCCCTTTCAAAACTGATCCCTGACAAAGTTTTCAGCCGGCCTCAAGCCGCGCCCTTTCAAACCCACTCATTCTTTAGGCGGCTGTCATTCGTTGTTGAACTTTTCGCAGCGCGGATTGCTGCAGCGCTTGATGACGGTCCTCGGCTTCGATGACCGCGTTCAATTCGCCTCCTGCCAGGATGGCAAATCCCGTGAGATACAACCAAAGCAGTAGGATGACGACGGCGCCGAGCGATCCGTAGGTGGCGCTATAAGAATTGAAGAAATGCAGGTAGATGCGGAAGCCGAGCGATGCGAGCAGCCAGATTGCGATTCCGAGCGCGGCACCGGGCGAGACCCAACGCCAGGTGGCGCGGCTTTCGTTGGGACCGAAGAAATAGATAATCGCGAAGGCCAGGAACATTGCCGCGAATAGAAAAGGCCACTGCACGACCTGCCAGGTCAGAGTGAAGGCGTGGCCCAACCCAAAGTGGGCGGCGACGGCATTGCCGATCTTGCCTCCGTAGAGAAAGAGAACTACCGCGAGGATGATCAATATCGCTAAAGAAACCGTGAGTCCGAGGACGGTGAGCTTCTGCTTCCACCAGGGACGGGTTTCAGTGAGGCCGTAGACGACATTTAACGAGACGATCACGGCGCCGACTCCGGCGGAAGCGGCCCACAGTGCTCCCAAAATTCCGGCAGCCACTTTCAGGGGGCTGCTGGCCTGCACGACTTGACTGACAACCGAGCGCACTAATTCAGAGGCGGAGCCGGGCGCCAGTTGCCCGAGAGCGGTAAAGATGCTTTCGCGCAGTTCCGAATGCGGCCCGGCAAACAGGCCGATCAGGGAGACGATAAACAGCAGCATGGGGAAGAGAGCGAGAATGAAGTAATACGACAAGGCCGCCGAGCGCGTGGAGAGTTCGTCTTCTCCCAGTTTTTTGATCGAACGCTCGACCAGAAGAATGGGAGTGAGCCCACCAAATTTCCATAAGGACGGCATGCGCAGTTCAGGCCGCCCGGGCGCGCACCCGCCGCGCAGAACGAGCCGGATAAGGCCGCGTGAGTTCGCCCAGCAGCGTGATCAGTGCGCCTTGCATGCGGAAGAATTTCTTCTCGTCATCATCGGCAAAGGACAAGGATTCGGGCATGGCGGCGACCATGGCGGCGAGGCCGTAATCCATTTCACGATGAGTGCGGAAGCTGATGAACTTTTTGGCGCCGCCGGGATAGTCGGTCAGGAGCATGACGGCGAGTTCAGCGCCGCCGCAGACGAGTGAGGCGACGGCCGCGCGCCGGTTGCGACGCCAGAACCAGGCGGTCGATCCCAGGAAGAGTCCTACGGTTGCGTAATCGATCAGGGCATGGGCTTTGGGCGTGACCATGCGGGGAATCGGTTTGGCGACAATCTTGGTCAACTTGTTCAGCATTGCCATGAGAAACTCCTAACTCTTCCTATAAATAAATTAGTTCACTTTAGCTACGCGTAAACAATCCGGCGAAACTGTAGCCCGCCAGAAATCCTATGGACGACAGCACTAACGAGGCGGCTACAAGATGCTCGCGGGCGTTGGCTTTAGGATCAAGTCTGGCGCGGGCCGCGACGACTTTGTCTTTCAGCTCGCCAATCGATTCGTGGACTTGATTGCGCTGCTGCGCGGCGCGGATTTCTAAACGGTCGATCGAGTTGGCGGGATTGGCGCTCATAATTGTTCCTTTGCTTCGTGGGCTTCGTGCTGCATCCAGATTTTGTCGTTTCTGAGAACTTCGAAGGTTCTGCGCGGAACGATTCCTTTGAGGGCGAATTCTCGTTTCGCAAAATAAGCGGCAATGCCTCCGATAAGACCCCAGAGGATGGCGACTCCGAAGAATCCGAAAACCCAGTGGTAAGGATTATTCGCAAGGAGGGCGGCGATCACAGCGACCAGTCCAACGGTGAGCAGGATGTAGGCTGTGGCCAACATCACGACTGCAAGGCCGGCGAGAACGGCGGCGACTTTCAGCAACTGGAGTTTCTGCTGGGTCTCAGTCTTGAAAAGCTTGATTCGCGTCTGGACAAAATCCTGGAATTCTTCCTTGATGTCGGCCACGACCTGCGCCAGGCTGCGGCCGTTGGGAATGCTATGCATTTCGAGTAGACCTCCATACTCGCGTTGCCACGCCGGCTGCCATGGCGATGCCAGCGAGTATGCCCAGCAACTGCAGCGGCTTTTCCTGTTTGACGAATTCGGCGCGGTGGCGCAGTTGCTGGCCGAGTTCGCGGGTCTTGGCGACGGATTTTCCGATGGCCAGTCCCAGGGACTCACCCGCGTCCTGCAGCTTTCCCGTTGCTACAGGAGCGGTGATAAAGTCCTCTGACGTATTCAATCGTTCAACCATCTGAGCCATAAAAAATCCTTTGCCAAGTGTTGTGCCTTCGTCGTTCGGTTATCGAGCGGCGGAAGGCTTGTTCATTGATGTCGTTGTGCCCGTGTAGTTGGCGAGCGTGGTCAGGAAGGGGCGGCTCAGGCGAGTGCTGTGAACCTTGCCTTCTAGAATGTCGTCGAAGGGCACGAACTTGCCGTAGAGAATGCGAGTCTCGTCCTTGTCCTGAGTCACGGCAGCGCCGTTAAGGTCGATCCCGGCAAACAGGCCGCGGCTGCGTGAATAGGTGAGGACTTCGGACTTCATCTTCCAGTCGGTATCGGCTCCAGCATGGCGGCCAACGGGACCGGCTGCGGCAGAAGCGTCAGCGCCGATTTTGAATTTGCTAGCCAGCATGTGCTTCATGCCATCGTCGTTCATGACAATCATGACCAGGTCAACGGCTTGTCCGCCGAGCTGCAGGCCCCAGCTTCCGCCAGTAATGGTGATAGGCGCGATGGCGCTCCAGCGGCCGTTTTCAGTACGGCAGGTGGCGACGCCTTTCCCGTGATTGCCACCGAAACCGATGGCAATTTTCACCATCGAGGGAACGACGGCAATGCACTTGGCATCGCTCATGATCTTGTCGGGAATGCCCTTATCGGGTGTGGACATGATTTCGTCGAGCACCTTGGCGGAATTGTCGATGCGTTTTGCGATATCCGATTGATCTTTATTGGTATCTTTGTCGGCGCTCCAGCCGACGCTCGCTAGGAGCAGGACGCTGCCAAGGGCAAGCGTAGTTCTGGCGGTGAAAAAAGTGCGAAGGGTCATAGATAGAACTCCCGTAAAGTCTTGACGCAGTAGGCGTAAGAAGACCTTAAACCGCTGTGCAGGGCGTCCCTATCCAGTGCATGCTGTAACTGCACACAGAACATGCCTGAGGAGTTGGCTGGGAATCGGGTGACGGGGCGACGAGTAGCACGTCCAAGAAGTGACGGAAGGCAGTCGCCGGGAGGTCTCTGGCCATGCGAAAAGTAAATGTTCTGGCAATTGTGCTGGTGAGCGTATGCTCCGCCGCGCAAGATTCCGCAACGCAAACCGCAGAAGTGCCGCTAACGGCGGATGCCATAATGGCCCGAGTAGCAGCGAACCAGGACCGCAGCGATGCTTTACGCAAGCAATACGTCTATTGCCAGCACATACACATCGTCAGTCATCGGTCGAATGGAAAAATACTGCGTGAAGAGTCGGCTGACTATGACGTGGTTCCGGCGGCCGATGGGACGAAGAAGGATCTTAAGACGATTACCGGTCGCTACTGGAGTAACGGAAAATACGAGACGTTTCAAGGGCAACCCGTGCCCGGAACCGGCAGTCTGGATGGAGGGCTGATTGAAGGGTTTCGCGACGATCTGTTGAACGAGAAGACGAAAGACGGGTTGGCGAAAGACCTGTTTCCGTTGACCAGCGAAGAGCAGAAAATCTATGAGTTCAAGCTGCTGGGTAGCGGATTTGAAGACGGTCGCAGTGTTTATCACATCGCATTTCGTCCGAAGGATCGGGAAGAGATCACGTGGGCGGGCGAGGCGTACATCGATACAGCGGAGTTTGAGCCAGTGCGGGTGTTTACCAAGCTGTCGCGGCGGATTCCGCTGGGAGTGCGGATCTTTCTGGGCACCGATTTGCCTGGGATCGGATTTAACGTGGTGTATAAACGGCAGGAGGACGGAGTGTGGTTTCCTGCTACGTTCGGGACGGAATTTAAGATTCACGCAGTATTCTTCATTAACCGCCAGGTCACAATTGCGTTGGAAAATTCGCGGTTCGAACACACCCATGTGGAGAGCCGGATGAAAGTAGTGGGGCCGGCGGAGTGAAGGCCAGGTAGGGAACTTTCTACGCGTCGAGCAGGCGATTGAGGTTGAAAAGTTGGAGTTCTAATTCACGCACGCGCTTTTGTCTCACTTGGTCCTTACATAGTTCTGTACTAGTCTATTAGTCGCCGCTGGCGTGGTTTTGGGTGGGGACTAAGACCAGGCGCGGGCGAGCCGGTTGGGGCTGGGGCTGCGAAGCCGGGCGGAAGCTATACAGGATGCCGAGAACCGCGGCATAGGCGGCGAAGACACCGAGCCCGACTGAGGCGACGACAGTAGCGAAGAGAACAAGGGCATAATCATCGAAATCACGACAACCAACCTTTGACGAAGGGCTGTTATCAGATGCACGGCCCGAGAATCCGTATACCTAGTTTTCTTGCCCTTCCAGCAGCGCGAATCTTCAATCTAACCGCGTTGACGCTCCGCGCTGTTGACGACTAAGATACGGAGTAGAGCTGTGCATTCCTACTTTCGAACAATTCTGGTGCACCTGTCGACATTACGGAAGGGACATAACCCCCGGGCGCATGATGGCGATTACCAAGATTTCTGTCCGGGGCGCCCGGCAGCACAATCTCAAGAACATCGACGTCGAGATTCCGCGCAACACGCTGACGGTGATCACCGGGCTGAGCGGGTCGGGGAAGTCTTCGCTGGCCTTCGACACGATTTATGCCGAGGGGCAGCGGCGCTACGTGGAGACGCTCTCGGCCTACGCGCGGCAGTTTCTGGACCAGATGGAACGGCCGGATGTGGATTCGATCGATGGACTTAGCCCGTCGATCTCGATCGAGCAGAAGACCACCAGCCGCAGCCCGCGGTCGACCGTCGGCACGATCACCGAAATCTACGATTATCTTCGCCTGCTTGTTCGCCTCGATCGGAGTGCCGCATTGCCCCAAGTGCGGGCGCGCGATCAGCCGGCAGTCCGCCGACCAGATTGTGCAGCGGGTGATGGCGCTGACGCCCGGAAGACCGCGTCATGGTGATGGCGCCGATCGTCCGCGGGCGCAAGGGCGAGTTCAAGAAAGAGATGGAGAAGCTGGTCAAGCACGGCTTCACGCGGGCGCGCATCGACGGCGAACTGGTCAGCCTGGACGACGACGTCGCGATCAATCTCGACAAGCGCAAGAATCACACGATCGAAGTGGTGATCGACCGGCTGCTGGTGAAGCCGGGGATCGAGCATCGCCTGGAAACGTCGGTCGGGCTGGCGATGAAGCTGGCGGGCGGGCTGGTGCAGGTCGCGGTGGTGGGCGGCGAAGAGCAGCTTTATTCGGAGAAGCTGGCGTGTCCGGATTGCGGCATCAGCGTGCCGCAACTGGAGCCGCGGTCGTTTTCGTTCAACAGCCTGTATGGCGCGTGTCCGGAGTGCCACGGGCTGGGCAGCAAGTACGATTTCGATCCGGCGAAGGTGATCACCGACTGGTCGAAGCCGCTGCTCGATGGCGGGCTGGGGCCGGGATCGGCGTCGCAGAATCTGATTCATCATGCTGCAGATTGTCGGCGGCGGCGCACGGCATCGATCTGAGCACGCCGTTCGAGAAGCTTCCGGAGAAGACGCAGGACTTTCTGCTGAACGGCGAGCCGGGGCGCGGCGGGCAAGACTGGCTTTCACGGCATCTTCGGATATCTGAAGCAGAATCTGGAGGAGTCGACTTCGGAAGGCTATCGCGACTGGCTGATGGACTACATGTCGGCGACGGAGTGTCCGGCGTGCCACGGCAAGCGGCTGCGGCCGGCGAGCCTGGCGGTCAAGGTGAACGGGATGTCGATCGCCGATTTCACCGCGCTGCCGGTCTCGCGGGCGCTGGACGGTGGCGCAGGGAATCAAGCTGGCGGGACGCGAGGCGCCGATTGCCGGGCGCGTCATGCACGAGATTGTCGAGCGGCTGCAATTTCTGAACGCGGTCGGGCTGGGCTACATCTCGCTGGATCGCTCGGCGGCGACGCTGTCCGGCGGCGAAGGGCAGCGCATTCGGCTGGCAACGCAGATCGGATCGAAGCTGCGCGGCGTGCTGTATGTGCTCGATGAGCCGTCGATCGGACTGCATCCTCGCGACAACGGTCGGCTGCTGAATGCGCTGGCGAATCTGCGCGATCTGGGCAACACGGTGCTGGTGGTGGAGCACGATGAAGAGACGATCCGGCGCGCGGATTACGTGATCGATCTGGGACCGGGCGCGGGACGGCACGGCGGAAGCCTGGTGGCGCACGGCACGCCGGCGGAGATCATGCGCGACCCGAACTCGCTGACCGGGGCGTACATCTCGGGGCGGACTGCGATTGCGATGCGGCCCGAGCGGCGGCAGCCGAACGGCGCGGCGCTGACGATTCTGGGCGCGCACGAAAACAATCTGAAGAATCTCGATGTGACATTTCCGCTGGGCGTGATGACGGTGGTGACGGGCGTTTCCGGGATCGGGCAAATCGACGCTGGTGAACGACATTCTGTATCGCGCGCTGGCGCGGCAGCTTTACCGCTCGCGCGAGAAAGCCGGGCGAGCACAAGGCGATCTCGGGCGCGGAGAATATCGACAAGGTGATCCGCATCGATCAGTCGCCGATCGGGCGCACGCCGCGCTCGAATCCGGCGACGTATACCGGAGTGTTCACGCCGATTCGCGATCTTGTACGCGATGCTGCCGGAGTCGCGCGAGCGCGGCTACAAGGCGGGACGGTTCTCCTTCAACGTGTCGGGCGGGCGCTGCGAGGCGTGCCAGGGCGAAGGGCAGCGGCGCATCGAGATGAATTTCCTGCCGGACGTGTACGTGCTCTGCGAGGTGTGCGGCGGGCGGCGCTACAACCACGAAACGCTGGCGGTGAAGTACAACGGCTACTCGATTGCCGACCTGCTGGAGATGCCGGTGTCGGACGCGCTGCCGATTCTGGAGAACATTCCGCAGGTGAAGCAGAAGCTGCAGACGCTGGTCGATGTCGGGCTGGGATACATTCACCTGGGGCAATCGGCGGTGACGCTTTCCGGCGGCGAGGCGCAGCGCATCAAGCTGGCGCGGGAGTTGAGCAAGCGGCAGACGGGCAAGACGCTTTATCTGCTGGACGAGCCGACCACCGGGCTGCACTTCGACGACGTCAGGAAGCTGCTCGACGTGCTGCACCGGCTGACCGACCTGGGGAACACGATCATCATCATCGAGCACAATCTGGATGTGATCCGCAATGCCGATTGGATCATCGATCTGGGGCCGGAGGGCGGCGAAGAAGGCGGACGCGTTGGTGGCGCAGGGCACGCCGGAGCAGGTGGCGCGGGTGAAGAAGTCGTATACGGGGCAGGCGCTGGCGGGATATTTTGGGAGTGAGAGGAAGTACCCAGTAGCGAGTACCGAGTACCGAGTCAAAACTTCGTAAGGGAAGAATCTTGTTTGTCATCTCCCGATAATCCGCAGTTTGATCCGCAGCCGCGGCTGAGGCGCCGCAGCGCCGACGCCTACTCTGAGCGCGGCGGATCCGTTTGCTGCAGCGAGCCTTCCGCCGCATTCCCGCCGCACCGCCCGCCCGTAGAGAATCCGGTGTGGAACGGGTGGGACGTGCTGCTGATCGCGGGGCTGACCGTGGTCACCATGGTGGTGTTTCAGCTGGCGGTGTTGCTAGGCGGCGCATTTCATCTGGTATCCGCATGAAAGCCTGGCCGACGTCTCGCAGCAGCCGATCCTGCTGATTGTTTCGCAAGTTCTGATCTACATTCCGGTGGCGTTGTGCATGGTGATGCTGGTCGAAGGCAGGTATCACGTGAGCTTCTGGAGTGCGATCCAGTGGAACTGGCCGCGGCCGGAGTGGAGGCTGCTGGCGCTGGGCGCGGTCATGTTCTTCGTGCTCAGCGTGCTGCAAAACTTGTTGCCCATGCCGCCGGACACGCCGTTTGAACATCTATTCGACCGGCCGCGCGACGCCTATTTGCTTTCGCTGGTTGCGGTGACGCTGGGGCCGCTGATGGAGGAGTTGTTTTTTCGCGGGTTCCTGTATCCGGTGCTGGCGCGGCGGATGGGCGCGGCGTGGGGTGTAGTGCTGACGGCGCTGCCGTTTGGGCTGATTCATCTTCCGCAATACGCATGGGCGTGGAGCGCGGCGCTGGTCATCATTTTGGTGGGGGTGGTGTGCGGCGTGGTGCGGGCGGTGACGCGCTCGGTGGGAGCGAGCTTTCTGGTGCATGCCGGCTTTAACGGAACGCAGATGCTGATTGCGGTGGTCATGACGCACGGCTTTAAGCACATGCCGAAGGCATAAATCGTGTGGCGCGGGCACGCTTGCCCGCGACTGCCGGCGTCGGATAAGAAGCCTAGTTTTATGTAACTTTTCCATCCTTACTTCTTTCGGAAGTTTTTCCTCCGAGAAGTTCTCCTCCGGTGAAGTTTCCTAAAATACCAGGATTTTATCGTGGTTGGATTTCGCGGGCAGGAGTACCCGCGCCACACTCAACCCAGAGCCAGGGATAGTCTTCCGGTTTTTCTACCAATCTTTTTCTTACGGGATTCTGGCGAATGTAATCGATCGACTCCAGGCGGCTCTCATTGCCTCTCAAGACGTGGTCGAACGATTCGTCTTGCCAGAGCGGTCCCGATCTTCCATTCAGTTTATTGATACTGCGAGCGGAGGCGCCTTTGATCGCTCGCATAATTTCGGGGAGGGCAAAGGTCCAGCCGTTTGGCATCACGGAGCGCGGTGAATAGAAGGTGGATGTGATCGGGCATAATTACAACTGCGTGAAGATGGATCGTTTTGCCGTGGTCGTGGAGACAATGTTGTAAAGCTAGCGTGCGTGCGCCCGGCGACAAGTGGAATCCGGTTAGAGTTCGGAACGTGACGAATAGGGGGCGGTCATCTTTTTGATAGTGAGGTAAGCGGCGACGGTACTCGTAGCGGCGGAAGGCTGCAGTAGGCATGGAAGCGAACGCCCCTGCAATGATACGGCTGCAACGATTAGCATTTCTGAATCGCCGGATATTTTTCTCGTCCCGATCCCGAAATGGGCTTGGGCAAGATTCTCATGGTTAGAGTTGGCGGGCAGGAGTGCCCGCCCCACACCGGATCTACTTCACGGTTACCGTTAGCAGTTGGGCGCCGCTTACTACGTAGTCGAGCGGTGGCGTGGCGGTTTCGTCTACGCTGGATTCGCCGCTGACGATCATTTCCTGGTTGCCGCGCATGCCGTCCATCACATTCATGACTGAGATGGGCAGAGTGGGCATGACTTTGTCGGCGACGCGGGCTTCGGGATCGGCTTCGAGCAGCGAAACGTAGAGGCGGTTGTTGGCGTGCTCTTTGTTGAGCAGTGCAATGGTGGAGGCGAGATCGAGCTTGCGACCGAAGGCGGCATTGGAGCGGCCGACGTGGTCGAGAGTGTCGCCGTCACTCACGAGAATGCGCAGCGTGCCTTTGCTGGCGGAAGTCGGAATCTTTACTGGAATCTGGTGGACGACGCGTTCGCCGCGATAGGGAGCGAGCACGGTTTCGACAATGATTTCGTCGCCGGGACGGGCTTCGGTGACGTCGGTGCGTGCGCTTTCCAGGCGGGCCCAGCGGCGCTCGCGGACCAGGTCGAAGTCGAGCTTTACGCCGTTCACTGCGGGGGCGTTGTAAGGATTGTCGTAGATGCGTCCAAAGCGTTCGCCCAGAGAAAGCGCGGCGGCCATGGCGGCGGGCTGGCCGTTTTCGGCGGGAACGAACATGTTCCTCAGGCCAACTTCGGGGAAACCCTTCACGTCGATGCTGCCGGTCAGGCGGTAGGTGATTTCTTCGCCGTATTCATTCACGCCGTGCAAGCGCGTTGAAAACCGTGGCCATGATGGCGACGGGGCTGAGGCGTGGATTATTCAGCACTTCGTAGTGAAATTCTTTTGCGGCACTGCCACCGTGAATGGTGAGTGTCACGGGAATCATGTCGGCCTGTTTGTCGAAGACGCCCATGATTCCAGTGTGGCGATCCTGCACGAAGACTCCGGCTTGCTCGGTGGTGTCGACAATCTTGAAGGCGTTCATGGGCGAGGGCAGCGTGGCCAGCACCCGCGCTTTGTTCATGGGCAGATCGACCGAGCCGAACTGCAGCAGGGGATGACCGCAGGCCAGCAGACGCTGCGGATCGATGTAGGTGACGGTGCAGGTAGCGGCGATATCCATGTCGCCGCGAACCAGGATCGCACTGACGGCCGAGCCGGCTTCGAGCGGTTCCGGTTGCTTGTCTTCGCTGACCGAACCTGCGCCCATGACGGGAACGACTCCTGCGGAGGCGAACTGGGAAGCGAAGCGGCGCATGGTGTCTTCGGAGAATCCGTTGAAGATCAGCGGGGCGGCGATGGGCTTGAGGTAATTGGAGAAATCGTTGGCGGAAGCAGACTGCGTTGAGTCGGGAGCCTCACCGGCAGACGAGGTCTTGCCGGCGGCGAGGACGATGCCAGGTTTGGTAGCGGCCGCTTCTTCGGCGGGCGACTTGTCGAGCGCGTTGATCTCGAGCATGTCGGCGATCGGAGTGACACCGCCGATGGGTTCCTTGGAGAATTCACCAATGCGGAAGGCGAGCGCGCCCGCCAATTTTCCGTTGAGATAGACAGGGCTGCCGCTCATGCCGGCGACCACGCCGGTATATTCCACTTTTTCGCCGTGCAGGCGCACCAGGATAACGTCGCCCTTGGGGCCGTTGGTGTTGTGCATCACGCCGAGGACTTCCACATCCATACGCTCGGGCTTAACACCTTCAAATACGGTGAGAGCATAGCCACGCATGCCGGCATGGATCTGATCCACCGGAATGGTAGGCTGCGAGATTTGGGCGGCCAGAGGTACTGTGGATAGGGATAGACCAAGGACGAGAAGCGAAAAAACTTTTCTCATTTAAAACCCCGACGCGGAACCCGCCAACAGGTCCCATGACAGATTTAGAATCAGTCGAACTATTACAGCGTTGCCTGGAGGGAGCGATCTGGGAACTGGCAAAACATCCCAATTGCGAATCCTTGCGTCTATACTAGCACAGGGGTTTTCAGGGTTCAGCATGTTTAATCATTACAAAAGTAAGAGCTTACGATTAAAAAAATCGATTTGGGCCGGGCTGACTTGGGTGATTCTCCCGGCAGTACTTTGTGCCACTCTGCCAGTATTGGCGCAGGACCAAACTAGCCAGAGTCCGTCGAGTCAAACCCAGTCGACTCAGGCTCCCGACGCACCAAGCCAGGCCCCGGACAATGGCAGGCGGCAGGATGCTCCGGCCGAAGCAGGAGGGCCGACTGACAATGTGGGTCCGTACGCGATTCCGAAGAAGAAGACGGAAGACGCGCCGCCGCCTCCGCCAGTCGCGCCGAAAAAAGTCGAGGACATTCCCGACTATTCGCTGAAAGTGAACGTGCCGCTGGTTAACGTGGATGTGCTAGTGACCACCAAGGATGGGCAGTTCGTTCCCGGACTGAAGCAGGAGAACTTCCGCATTCTGGAAGACGGCGTGGCGCAGAACGTGAGTCACTTCACCGTCTCGAAGGCGCCGATCACGGCCGTGTTGCTGGTGGAGTTTGCGTCGACGAATTACGTATTCATGATTCAGGCGTTGCAGGCTTCGTACGCCTTTGCCAACACGCTGAAGAAGGACGACTGGGTGGCGGTGGCGTACTACGACATGCAACCGCACATTCTGGTCGACTTTACCCAGGATAAGCGGGCGGTTTACGGAGCGCTGAACCAGTTGCGCATTCCGGGATTTGCGGAGACCAATTTATTCGACGCTTTGTATGACACGCTGGACCGCCTGGATCGCGTGGAGGGAAAGAAATACGTAATCCTGGTGACGACCGGGATCGATACATTCAGCAAACTCACGCTCGATAAGATCATGAAGAAGATCAAGGACACGAAGGATGTGACCATCTTCCCCATCAGCGTGGGATTTATTGTGCGGGAGTATTGCGAGACGCATCCGGGGGGCTGCCCCGGGGCGCACGGCATGGGAATCCCGGTCACAAACATGGATTATCTGCAGGGCGACAATGAGATGAGAACCTTTGCCGCGATGACTGGCGGGCGCGCTTACTTCCCGCGTTTTGAAGGTGAGTTGCCGGAGTTGTTCGGGGATATTTCGAATGATATTCGCAACCAGTACACGATTTCATATTCGCCGACCAATTCCAAGCTGGATGGAACGTATCGCAAAGTAAAAGTGCAAGTCGTGGCGCCCAACGGCGGACCCCTGAAGGTGAAAGATCAAAAGGGTAAAGATGTGAAAATCGACGTGGTGGCGCGCGACGGGTATACCGCGAAACACAGTGTGGATTAGGAATGGTGCGTTAGCGTGGAGATGGGCTGACGGAGTAAGAGAAAACTGCTTTCTGCGGAGGTCTCACATGCGCGTCGTTGGAAAGTCTCTCCTGATTACGAGTGTGGTTCTGCTCTCGGTGGGATTGTTGGGGCAGCAACTGTATCAACCCAAAGTGCTCGCCCGGCTCTCGTATGACAATTCAGCAATGTCGCAGCGAGAAGGCGTGCGACACGTGTGTGTCATGGTGTCCGCGGATGGGTGGTATCGGTTTGTGCGCGCGATGGACCACGAGCATACCTTGCGGGCGCAGGGAAAACTTCCGGTGGAGGAGTTTCAGCAATTAAAGAAGTCGCTGGACTCCAGAGCATTTCGAAAGCTGCCGCGAAGTGACGGCGGACTTATCCTGCAGGACGCCGAGATCTTTGCGGCGGAGCTTCCAGGGAATGTGGAGTTCGAGGGGACGGATCATACTCTGAGCGACAATACCCAACGGGTGCGTTGGTTGAACGCGGATGGAGAAAATCCGTTTCCGGCGGCGATAGCCTCAGTGGTCGATTGGCTCAAGCGCTTCGAGCCAAAAGATGGGAAGGCGTTTGAGTACGCGGAATTTCAGGATGTGTGCCCAACCGCAGGACTGAGCCTGGTACAGCCGTCAGTCGCCGGAAACAGACAGCAGTAAGTTCGCAGCCTGCAAGAGATATTCTCGCGGGTTCTCCGTAAAGATCTCTCATGACTTTCTGCGCTAATCTTCCGGTCCGATAGGCCCGAGACCTGAGTACAAGTTTCTAGCCTTGGTGATACTCTCGTGCAAAAGTATTACCTACATCATAAGGTTATCCGAGTGATACAATTCACACTATGGAACTTGAATTTGCAACTGTAAAAGCCAAAGGGCAGGTGGTAATTCCCGTTGAGATCCGACGGAAGTTCAAGATTGATCAGGGTACTCGTGTGGCTTTTCTTGAGGAAAAGGGCCGCCTGTTCCTTCAACCGGTGACCGATGAATTCATCGAAGGGATGAAAGGAATTCTCGCTGGGAGGGGGCTACCAGCCAGAATTGAACGGGAACCTGAACGCAAGTTGCGATGAAGACATATGTGCTCGATGCGAGCGCCCTTTACCGCTTTCTCACGGGAGGCCCGGGCGCCGATATAGTGAGCCGGTTGTTCCGCGAGGCCAGAGATGCGGAGCAACCGCTGCGAATGTCGGTAGTGAACTGGGGTGAGGTCTACTACACCATCGCGCGGGCACAGGGGTTTGAAGAAACCAACAAGGTCATGGACCGGGTGAGACTGCTTCCACTCGCGATTCTTGATGCCAACGAGTCGCTTACGGCTCAGGCGGCACGATTGAAGGCCGGACACGGTTTGCCCTACGCCGATTGCTTTGCCGCGGCAACGACTGGCAAGAGTGGCGTTCTCGTGACCTCGGATGTAAAGGATTTTAAGAAGATTGCGGGTCTCCATTTGCTGGCTCTTCCCCAACACAAGGGGTGATTCTGTCTGACAACGTTCGGTTCCGAGAGTCGTGCGGTCTCACGAATGCCGGTCGACGTGGAGGCGATCCGCTTCGACGAGCAGATGTCGCATTGCCCGGAGAAGAGCCTTTCTTTCCTCCGGGTCTTTTGTGGTCTTCAGCTTTGAGACGGTCTCCTCAAGCTGCTGTGAGACTTTTTCGAAATCAGTTTCGGTCATGGGAGCGATGCGATAGGTTGCTACAGTCTTATGTTGGATACCATACGGAGTTTCCAGTAAGGGAAAGTGTGTAGAAAAGTTTTTCACAGCGACTGAGTCATGTGTAGAGCGGACGCCCTCGCCGGCTTGTTCTGAAACTGAGTCTGAAAGCTGTAGCTTCCGCCGATTAGCGGGCGGGGGCGCCCGCTCCACATGTTCCAGGACTTTTCTTCACTATCCCTTTACCGCCGAGCGAATTTTCGGTGTGCCGAAGACGCTGGCTTTCACTGCCGGGTCGGTTTCGATGAGTTGCAGAACTTTTCTGGTCATCTCTTCATCAGTGTCAGGAGCCTTTCGGATTTCCACGGGATAGCGCACTAGCAACTCAAGCCCTGTGTCGGAGAATTGAAGGCGGGCCTCCGGGCGCGGAGTATCGACCTGAATGTCGACGTGTTGCTCGATGGTGGCGTGCTGTCGTTCGATCTGCTCGCGATATTTGGAATAGACCGCGTTGACGGTTGCGACGAGTTTCTCCTGCGTCATCTTATGATCGCCATCGGGAGTGATTCTGACCACTACTTCGTGCCAGGCGTATTCGGTTCCAGGAATCTGCTTGAACAGAGGCGAGCCTGTCTGGAAAAGGACGGCATTCGAAAAGACGACGATGCGTCCGGTGGGATAGAAATCGAGTCCGGTGCCCGCGAGTTCCATCAGGTAAAAGCGGACAAGGCCGATATCGACGACGTCGCCAGTAATGCCCGCGACACTGATCCGGTCGCCGACACGAATGCCGTAACGACCGATGATGAAGAAATAGGCGGCGACGGAGAGCAGGACGGCTTGCAAGCCCACGGCAATACCGGCGGTGATGAATCCAGCGAAGGTGGCGAGGGAACTGAACTCGCTGACAAAGCCCAAAATCAAAACGATGGCGATGAAAAAGCCGATGACCACGCGGCGCATGATCAGGAACTGCCGCCGTCGGCGGGGATCGCGCACATAGCGAAAGGTGATGCGGCGCCAGATCTGCGAGAGGACCAGGATGACCGCGAGCGCCATGACGATAGCAATCACTCGGAGGAGGACGGAGCGAAGAATATGGCGGGATTCCAGGCTGATCGATTCGCGCCACTCGTGCAGATTTGTCCGGCTGTCGTTGAGGACAATAATTTCCTGGCTCAGGGGAAGAACTGCCGCAGAAAGTTCTTTGAAGCGTTGGGTAAGTTTTTGGAATTCCTGCTGCTCGGCTTGAAGCTGTTGGGAATCGGTGGAGGGCGTCTGACTGGTGAGAGTGCGACTCTGCGCCATGGTAGCGCGGAGAGCGTCGCGAAGCGGGGCGCGCAGATGGTCGGCGACGTCGCGCGTGTAATCGGTTTCCTTGATTAGGTCATCGATCTGGCGGACCGCGCTCACGTAGGTGTAAAGAGTGATGGCATCGCTGATGAGGCCGCCGGAGTTGGCCAGTGAGGGCTTGGCCGGGTTGGTTGGGGACGTAGTCGTCGCTGTCTTTTGAGCAGCTGCTTTCGTACCCAGAACATCTGGGATGGAGCGGGCGAGTTGGTTGATGCTGCCCTCGAGGCCGCCGGAGATCTCGCCATTGGTTTCGACGAAAGCGGCCATCTTTTGAACAGCGTCGAGGAGCGCCTTCTGAAGTTCGAGTTGGCTTTGAAGAGCGTCGCGCTGAGAGATGAGATTCGCCTTGCGACGGGCCGGGGTTTTTGCGATTTGAGAGTTTAGGTCTTCGATCTGGGATTGCAATTGATCGATCTGGGTAGAAGTCTTGGCTTGAAGCTGCGCGAGATTCTGTTGCTGTGTGGCCTCCGCGGACGGCTGACTCGGTGCGCCGTTTTTTTGCTGGGCTGCGATGAGGCCGGCCTCGGCTTTCGCGGATTGAAACGCCAGCGCGATGGCCTGAGAACCGAGCGTCTTGGTGTTGTCCTGATAAATCGCGTCGCTCGGCAGACCCACCGGTTGGATGCCGGTTGTGCAGTGTCGATACCAACTGATGAGCTGGTTCAGATGAGCGAGCACGTCCGAGCCGTCGAGTTGGATGGGTGGCAACGTTTGCGCCGGGGTTTGCGTTGTTCGCTTCCGTCGCGGTTTTGGTCGGCTGCTGCGCCGCTCGATTTTGTGCGAACAGAAACAACACGCTAGTAGTGACGATGATGATGAGTGCAATGATCCGTACGGGAAAACGGCGCAGGCCTTAGTGAATTCTTATTTCATGTGCATATAAATCGTCAGGCTTCTTTCGATTGAATGTTAATTGTCTTCAATGATGCTGGAGTCCTGGCCCGCGAATGCAAGTCTTGCTCGTCGTTTAGTCTGGCGGTACTCGAGCGATTTCCAAACACCAGCCTGCAATGGCCCTAGCGCTCCTCATACTCGTCGGAGCCGAGTACCCACATGAAAGATTGCAGGTCGATCATATCTCTGGGCCGAAGATCGCGAAGGTTTCGCCGGACTAACTTCGGCAAACTTGAGAATGCTGGCATAAGTGTTCCATGACGGGCGGGAGTGATACTGGAAGTCGAAACCATATTCCTCGGCGGCGATGCGCGTGACGTTCGGCTTCAGGAAGATATGAGTGTCGGGCTGCGCAATAAACCCGAAGACAGTGAGCACCGGCCAGGTGAGAACCCGAGTCTGTTTTCGGGGTAGCGCCGCCACCACGTCGCGCCAGGCTTCGAACTTCGCCTCGGGCGTGCCCGGCCCGTATAAGAATTCAAAAAGACCGGTGGCAAATGCCTTGGCTCCGTTCGGCGGTTTCACGGCGTCACGAATGGCCATTTTTTCAAAGGAAAAGAGGAGGTTGGTGCGCGACTCAACCTTTAACGCCCTTGAAGCGATTTCGGGGAATTTGCGTTTCTCGATCAGAGCGCGGTATTCGGTGAAGCCGAGCAACTCGTTCCATTGCCGGTGAGCATTCCATTTGTAATTGCGCTCCCAGTCGAGGTAGGTCTCATCTCGAAACGCCTCCGGGAAAAAGCGAAGGAACTTACGACGGCAACGGACTTCCCAGGGCGAATCGAGCGCGCGCAGAGCGCGAGACTGCTGGACGTGCGCGGATTTCCGGTCAACAGAACTCAAGTTTCGCGCAGTCGAGGTATTTGTAGGCATACAGGCTCCTTAATCCTGTTTGATTCAAGGAAGGTGACACAGGTTTGGCGCGAAGTTTTGTGGTGTTGTGAACCCTGGACTGCGGATATCTATCGAGAAAGCCCATTGGATTGCCGCCGATGCAAGCACCGGCGGCAATCCGCTGGCGAGTTCCTAGGCGGCAGTCTGGGTCGCCCATGGGTCGAGGACGACTTTGGTGCAGTTCTCTTTCTTGTCGCGGAACGTCTTGTACATTTCCGGAGCCGAATCGATGGGCACGCGGTGACTGATCACGAAACTGGGATCAATCTCACCGTTTTCAATTCGCTGCAGCAGAGGCTGCATGTAGCTCATCATGTGGGTCTGGCCGGTTTTCATGGTCAGGCCTTTGTTCATAAACGCGCCCATGGGAATCGTATCGGCGAATCCGGAATAGACTCCGGGAACCGAAACGGTGCCACCTTTGCGGCATGCCTGAATGCACTGGCGCAGCACGATAGGCCGGTCGGTTTCAACCTTCAAAGCCTGCTTGACGCGGTCGATTGCGTACATGGGATTGTCGCCGTGCGCTTCCATTCCGACGGCATCCATACAGGAGTCGGGGCCGACATTGGCGGTCATATCTTTCAGAGCCTGTACGACGTCGTCGACATGCTCGTAGTTGATAGTTTCGGCGCCGGCTTGTTCCGCCATTTGCAGGCGATAACCGAACCGATCGATCGCGATCACGCGTTCCGCTCCCAGCATGAAAGCGCTGCGAATGGCGAATTGCCCGACCGGACCGCAGCCCCAGATGGCAACGGTGTCGCCGGGTTTAATGTCGCAATTCACGGCTCCGAAATATCCGGTGGGAAAAATGTCGGACAAGAAAACGACTTTGTCGTCGGAAATTCCCTGCGGAATTTTCAGCGGACCAATATCGGCGAAAGGAACGCGTGCGTATTGCGCCTGGCCGCCGGCGTAGCCTCCCAACATGTGGGTGTAACCGAACAGACCGGAGGGCGAGTAGCCCATCATCTTTTCGGCGATCCAGTAATTGGGGTTGGAGTTTTCGCAGGACGACCAAAGTTTCTGGTCGCAGAAAAAGCAGCGGCCACAGGCGATGGTAAAGGGAACGACGACGCGGTCCCCGACTTTCAGTTTGTCCTGGCCGATTGCGCTGCCGGTTTCAACCACTTCTCCCATGAACTCGTGGCCCATGATGTCGCCTTGCTGCATGGTCGGAATGAGTCCGTTATAAAGATGCAAGTCGGAACCGCAAATGCACGTGCTGGTGATGCGAACGATGGCGTCGCGCGGATTTAAGATTTTAGGATCGGGAACATTTTCCACGGTCATTTTATTAGCGCCCATCCAACAAACTGCTTTCATGCTGTCCTCCGTTGTTCGTTCAAGATTTCGGTTGCTTGTGGACCGCGCCCGAGGGGCCGATCGGGATCGGCAAGTCTCGCGGCGACTCCTTTCAGGGAGCGAGGCCCGTGCGTCTGGCCTTCGGTGGTGGGAATTTCTCCGGTCTCAATCAAAGCCTTGAAGCGCCGAAGGTCCTGCTGAATTAAAAAGCTGGGATCCTTGCCAAATAGTTTGGCGATGGCAAAACCCAGATTGCCAGCGGGGTGATCAAAATGCGTGATCGCCGTGATAATGGTCCCTCGACCGGCCGGAGCTTTCTCGAAACGCACTGAACCCGCGGCTGTGAGCTGGGAGCCGGGCAAAGAACGCCAGGAGAGGAACTCGGCCTCGCGTTCATCGACTATCTCCGCGTCCCACTCTATGGGTATGCCCATGGGGCCGAGTGCGACCCAGTGATATCGCCCTTCGCCGGTCTTGGTGACGGACTTCAGGTGATACATAAAAGTTGGCAAGTCTTCCAGCTTGCGATAGCGCCCGTAAGCTTCTTCAGTAGCGCAATTGATAAGGACGCTGCCGCGAGCTAAGGATTCGCCTGGTTCAGGGAAGTTTGTGCGCCATCCCGCGTAGGCGAGAGTGCCACCGGCTGCCGCCAGCAAGAACCCAGGAGTCGAGCGTCGGCTGAGGCCGAATACGGCTAATGCCGCGCCAGCGATCAATGGTGTCGATTGCCGCCACGACAGGTTTGACGCGGCGGTGGAAAAATTGCGGTTCGAATTCTTTTGATTCATATCTAATCTCCAAAACGTTGCTTGTGATGATGGGTGAAGTTACGGGACCTGGTTGTTTTGCTCGGCTGCACGTTCGTTGAGGGTCGTAACCCAGGAGGGGGAGACTTGCGAAAAACTCTCTTTGCCGGTTTTCGATTCGCGTTCTCGACCGTCGCCTTGGGCGGAGGGTAAGAGGCGATTGACGAGGCCGAGGACGTCGGCCGTTGTACCGGGAAACAGGCCATGCGCTTTGACGGCGAATTGAGCGGGCAAGGACAAAACAACTTCCGCTTTGCCGCGCACGCACGCATCGACAATCTGGCGGGCCGCACGGCGGGCGCTCATGGAGAGAACTGGAATCGAATCGCTGATGCTGAACCAGGCGTATTCCGCTTTGTTGTTACCCTTGAAGAACGCATTGCGCGGACTTCCGGTGCGCATCAGGCCAGGGCACACGGTGGTGACGCAGACATTGTCTCTGAGGGCTGCGCTGCGAAGGCCTTCGGAAAATCCGGTGAGAGCGAATTTCCCCACGCTGTACGGCAATAGATGTGGGACGCTGATCTTTCCTCCGATCGACGAAATATTCACGATGCGGCCCTGCTTGCGGCGTTGCATTTCAGGCAGGACGGCCATGGTGGCGAAATATGGTCCCCAGAAGTGAGTGTTGAGCGAATTGCGATAGTCATCGATGGTCATTGCCTCCATGGGGCCGACACAGATCGTGCCAGCATTGTTGACCAGAATGTCGATGGGGCCGAACTGGCGGCGAACCTTTTCCATCGCCGATTCTGCTTCCTCGCGCATGCTGATGTCGGTTTCAAGAGCAAGAATTTCGGCGCCCGCTTGACGAAGGCTGTCGGCGGCGCGGTCGAGGGCATCACTGTCCCTGCCGGAGATTGCGACTTTCGCCCCGCGAGAAGCAAACTCGCGCGCCAGCAACAGACCCAAACCTCGCGAGCCTCCGCTGACGAATACGGTTTTGCCCGCCAGGTTAAAACGAACTTTGCGCAGAGCGCCGGCGGCGACGAGGCCCAGAAGGGCTCCTGCCCCAAAAATAATTTCATTGCCTAATTTTGTGCCGGACATAATTCGGATTTCCTTATTAAGAAAGCTGGCACCGCAGGAGAAGTAAAAGCATTAAGTACAGAGATAGGCTTTGCGAGAGTGCGGAACAATCGAGGAACCTCGGTATCGACGCTGGGGAGATCCCGTAAGGCGCATCGCCGAGCGATTCGCCAACATTCGAAGGCGTCTCCGCATCTTAGGCTTTGCGCAATCCGCGGATCGGCGAACCTGCCTCCGCCTTGCGCACGATATTTTGTTTTGCCAGGAGAGAAAAATGAAGCTGATCCATTTCTTAGCAATCGGCCTGGTGGCATCAGCGACTGCGGCCGTGGCGCAGGACGTCAAGACTGACTATGACCACCACGCGAATTTTTCCCAATACCACACCTACTATTGGGAGAAGATAAAAACTTCCGATCCGCTCTGGGAGAGCCGGATTCAGGAGGCAGTCGATCACGACTTGCAGGCCAAGGGCTGGCAGCAGGTGGAAAATGGCGGCGATGTTGCCGTGGTTGCGGTCGGCAGCGCGCGCAACCAACAGGAATACCAGACTTTCTACGACGGCATGGGAGGCTGGCGGTGGGGCGGTTTTGGCGAAACCACTACGCAGGTAGAGAACTACAAGGTGGGCGCGTTAGTTCTGGATCTTTACGATGGCCACAACAAGCAACTGATCTGGCGCGGCGTGGCACAGGATACGCTTTCCGACAAGCCGGATAAGAATGAGAAAAAGCTGGAAAAGTCAGTGAGTAAAATGCTGGACCATTTTCCCCCGCACGGCGGGGAGTAGCAGAAAAGCGGATGCAGGGCGACAGTCCTGCATCCGCAGTGATCAAGCGGTGTTAACCAGATCCGGCCGGGTGTATTTCCCCCTCGCAGTCGCGAATTTTCGGATCGTATCGCGCAGGGTACGGCAGCGCACGCAATCTGGTAATCTTGGCGGCAATTACCATTTGTGGTAAACAAATATTAAGCTATGCCCACCGCCGCAACGAATATCATCCGTTGCCCTTACTGCATCGAGGACGGCGCATTCAAACCCATGTCCGGCCACGGATCGGGTGAATGGTGGGTTTGCGGGCAATGCGGGCACCTGTCACTGCCATCGAAGCGACATTTCGAATGCACGTGCGGCAGATGCAGGGGTGTTAAGCCAACGGTACGCCATCGCACTTTCAGTCAGAAGATGAAGGTTCGGCTTCGATTGCTCTACCGAAGTTTTCGCTCCTTGGTGGAAGTTCTGCATTAAAGGCCGGAGTGCGGGAGCTGCTCTTGGTCAAATCAGGGCCTTCGTTTATTCGGACGAGATGATGTCTTCCACGCGCTGATATGCCAGTTCCGAACCGCGCTCGCAGCACCGCAACAACATGCTGCCGCGGCTCATGTCGCCCAAGCCCAGAAAATCGCTGGGGAACAAGAGGCGATTTCCAAAGATTTCCTTCAGGGGCGTGATGTATTTCAAGGTCGCGACGCTGCCCAACAAAATAATACTGGTGTCGCGGCCAGCGGTTTCGCGCAAGCGAACGAGGTCGGCATCTAACGGCAATCGATAGTCGGCATTCTTAGCGTCGATTGAAGTTGACGAGATCCGGCGCAGGTCGGCCAATGTGACAATTGTTTCCGGCAGCATCAATCCTCCGCCAGTGATGATGTGGACGCCGGCAACGCCGCGCGGAGGATTCTGAAATCTTTCCGCGTATGCGAGCTTGCCCCGAAAGTAAAGGCTGCTGATGAAGCGGTAGACCTCTCCTAAGGGCGCACCTGAATTTCTCAGGCGGAGCGCAAGATCGCATTGACTGGTGGAATTCAGAAGTCGTTGGCCTTTGACACCTGCGGCGTTGGCAGGCGACAAGAGAAAAATGCGGGCGCGAGCAAGAAGGCGATCCTCTCCTGTGGACATCGCCAGAGTCGTAAGCTGCATATCAGTACTCATTCTTAAGATTCCAAGCGGGACGACTCGACCGCGGCGATCTCAATTCCCATAATACCCCGATCGAATGGAGAGCCAATCTTCACGCTATCGCTGAATTCCAATCGGGTTTCCCCTGTAGAAACACAGCGCACCTTAATGGCATCATACGTGGGCGTCCTTTCGTCTCGAAGGCAGATACGTCGTCGCCTTCGATCTGTGTGAAAATTGGTTAACGATGCGAGTGGAACCTGTTTCCCACTCTGAAAGATGATCTCACTTATGAAAAAAAACAAGGGTCTACGCTGTGGGTTTGCGTTATTTGCAGCGTTGCTGCTTAGCGGGACGCTCATGCAGCGGGCAATGGGGCAGGATCAACGCGATCAGGACGACCCACCGAGCCGGGTGGCGCGTCTTGGATACATGCAAGGTTCGGTTTCATTTCAACCTGCGGGAGAGTCCGAATGGGTAGAAGCTGCGCCGAACCGGCCAATGACAACTGGCGACCAACTTTGGGCCGACCGGGATTCACGGGCCGAACTCAATTTGGGATCCGCGGTAATCAGTCTCAACAGCAATACAGGTGTTTCGTTTCTCAACTTGGATGATCGTACAGCCCAGATTCAATTGAGTGCGGGTTCGATCAACGTGCGGGTGCGCCGCCTGCACCGCGACGACGTGTTTGAAATTGACACCCCCAACCAGGCGTTTTCGATCGGTCAGCCGGGACGCTACCGCGTGGAAGCCAGTGAAGACGGGTCTTACACCGTGGTCAGCATCCGCGAGGGAGAAGGCGAATCGACCGGGAACGGCGAGACCTATACCCTGCACGCCGGGCAGCGAGCGACTTTCGAAGGGACCGACCGGTTGAATGCGCAAGTCGAAGAGATTGGCGGGCCGGACGATTTTGATAACTGGAGCGACGGCCGCTACCGCCGGTATGATGATTCGCGGTCGGCGAGATATGTTTCTCCCGATGTCGTGGGTTATGAAGATTTGGACGACAACGGGGATTGGCGCGCCGATTCCACTTACGGCAATGTCTGGTATCCGCACGTTTCAGAAGGATGGGCGCCTTACCGTGAAGGGCACTGGGCATGGGTGGATCCATGGGGATGGACTTGGGTGGACGACGAACCCTGGGGCTATGCTCCCTTTCACTACGGCCGCTGGTCTTCAATCGGAGGGCGCTGGGGATGGGTTCCGGGACCGGTTGCAGTGTCGGCGGTTTATGCGCCGGCTCTAGTCGTGTTTATAGGGGCGGGTGGGGGCGGCAACATGGGCTGGTTTCCACTGGGCCCTCGAGAAGTTTACGTGCCGTCATACGCGGTCAGCCGCGGGTACGTGGATCGTGTCAACGTCAGCAACACGAATGTGAATACGACGACGGTCACCAATGTCTACAACACGACGATCGTCAACAAAACTACAGTCATCAACAACGTGACCTATGCGAACAGAGGAGTATCGGGCGCAGTTACAGCGGTTCCGCAAGCGGCGTTTCGCAGCGGGCAGCCCGTCGCGCGGGCAGCGGTGGCGGTCAATGCCAGAGAAATTGCGTCCGCTCCGGTGAATGCCAGAGCGGCTGTAGCGCCCACGTCGAATAGTGTGCTGGGATCTCATGCCGGCACCGCGAACCACGTGAGCGCGCCGCCGGCCGCCGTGGCCAGCCGGGCCGTGGTTGCGAAGGCGAAAGCGCCAGCTCCGCCAGTACCTTTTGCGGCGAGACAGCAGGCGCTGGCCGCTCATCCGGGACAGCCTATTGCGCGGCAGGAGATGCAGCGGCTGCAGCCGACTAATCAATCGGCGGCAGCGCGGCCCCAAGTGAAGCAGGCGCCTCCGGGAAAGCCCGCGACTGCAACCGCTGCCAAACCTGGCAGCGGGCCGACGAATGCGTCCCCGAATCGGCCGGGTACTCCGCCTGCGGCGAACGAACGCCCAGGCGCAAATCCAGGGCAGCCCAATCGGCCTGCTCCGAATAGCCAACCAGCAGTTAATAACCGCCCCGGCGAGCCGCCCGCGCGGAACGATCGGCCGCCGAGTGCGCAGCCGAACAACCGGCCGGAAGCGAACCAGCCGCAGCCGAACAACCGGCCGCAGCCGAATCAGCCGGCGCCGAATAATCGTCCAGCAGAGCCTCCGTCACGAAATGATCGGCCGCCAAGTGCGCAGCCGAATGGTCGGCCGGAAGCGAACCAGCCGCAGCCGAACAACCGTCCGCAACCGAATCAGCCGGCGCCGAATAATCGTCCAGCAGAGCCACCGGCACGGAACGATCGACCGCCGAACGCGCAGCCGAACAACCGTCCGCAACCGAATCGAGCCGGCGCCGAATAATCGTCCAGCAGAGCCTCCGGCACGGAACGATCGACCGCCGAACGCGCAGCCGAACAACCGTCCGCAACCGAACGAGCCAGCGCCGAATAGTCGTCCAGCAGAGCCTCCGGCACGGAACGATCGACCGCCGAACGCGCAGCCGAACAACCGTCCGCAACCGAACGAGCCGGCGCCGAATAGTCGCCCGGCGGAGCCACCGGCGCGGAACGATCGGCCGCCGAGTGCGCAGCCGAATAGTCGGCCGGAAGCGAACCAGCCGCAACCGAACAACCGGCCGCAGCCGAACCAGCCGGCACCGAATAACCGTCCGGCGGAACCACCGCAACGTCAAGCGGAGCCACCGCAGCGCCAAGCGGAACCACCGCAACGTCAGGCAGAGCCGCCGCAACGTCAAGCGGAGCCACCGCAGCGTCAGGCAGAGCCGCCACGCCGCCAGACGGAGCCACCTCAGAGAAGCGCGCCGCCACCTAGCGAGCGCCCGGAGCAACGCACTCCGCCACCGGCGCAGGCGCATCCTACGCCTCCGCCTCAGCGGCAGCTTCCCCCGGAGGAGAAGAAGAAACCGGAGGAACCGAAGAAGCCCCAAGGCGTGTAAGTTCGGCTTTTCTTAACTCGGTAAGAACCTAGGGCGTCCCAACCGGGACGCCCTTTTTCATTTGTCCTCGACGATGTAGGCTGGTCACTAAACCCGCTCTGCTCGGCGCGTACAGCGATTGCTGTATTCTTGCGCCGGATTTGAGCCGCTAATCTACGGGCGTGCGCTCCGCATCAAACCATAAGCGGACACTTCATTCTTGTCCCAGATTTCACACGGTAGTTCGTAGTTAAGGTTAAGGAGATCAGATTGGCGGGCGTGCGCATCCTTATCGCGGACGATCACGAGGCGGTGCGCAGAGGCGTGCGTTCGCTGATCGCTACGCATTCTGACTGGGAGATCTGTGGCGAGGCGGTCGACGGACTGGACGCCGTTGAAAAAGCCAAGGCGTCGAGGCCCGACGTGGTCATCCTCGATATCAGCATGCCCAAGCTCAGCGGGCTGCAAGCGGCGCCGCTCATCAAGAACGAGTTGCCGGAATCCAAAATCCTAATCCTTAGCCAACATGATCCGATGCAGGCGCGACGACTGGCATTGGAAGCGGGGGCGCGCGATTTTGTTTCAAAAACGAATATGGCTCGCGACCTAACCGCGGCAATCAGTGAACTGGTTGGTCGCGACGGGCGGCAACCTTTGCCGCCAGCCTTGGTATTGAGCGTGCCGAACTATACCAAGGCCTTGCCCGCAGGCTTCGAATTCCTTGCAGGCGCGGGGGAAATGGGCCAACTGATCGCGCAACATTACTGGGCCGATACCCCGGTGGGACCGATTGAGAAGTGGCCGCAAATTTTGAAAACCTCGGTCAGCCTGATTCTCAACTCGCAGCATCCCATGTGGGTCGGGTGGGGACCCTCGCAAACCTTTCTCTACAACGACGCTTACATATCGGTCCTTAGCCTGGCCAAACACCCTTGGGCGCTGGGCCGGCCCGCCGCCGAAGTTTGGGCCGAGATTTGGGATTTCTGCGGGCCTCTGGCGGACAAGGTGTTCACAAAGGGCGAAGCCACTTTTGTGGACGATGTCCAGCTTTTCATGAACCGGGGAGACTTCATCGAGGAGACTTATTATTCGTTCTCCTATAGTCCCATCCGCGATGAGCTAGGAAATGTTTGCGGCCTGCTGTGCCCGTCCAATGAAGTTACGCCCAAAGTAATCAATGCGCGGCGATTGCGAACGCTGGCGGAATTGACGGCGAAGGCTCTGGTCGAAAAATCTGTCAAGGGGGCGTGTGCGTCGGCCTTCTCAACGCTGGCTAAAAATGCTAACGATATTCCCTTTGCGATGTTGTACCTGATCAACCGCGAGGGAACGCACACTTTTCTGGAGCGATCCTGTGGAATTGCCGGCAGCGTCGAATCACTGAGCGCGGAACGAATTCCACTTTCAGGAGATGCACCGGGTGCTTTTTCACAAGCCATCTTCGAAGTTGCCACTACCAGTCGATCGCGAACCGTAGCCGTAAAGAATCTTCAGGGACTGCCGTTGGGGCCCGCTAGGCAGCGGGTTTCCGAGGCACTGGTGTTGCCCGTTACTTCGCACGGGCAAAGTCCGGTAGGAGTGTTGATTGCCGGCGTCAACCCTTCGCGAACCGTCGACTCCGAATACCGCACTTTTTATGAACTGATTTCCAGCCAGATCGCGACTGGCATTGCCAACGCACGTTCCTACGAAGAAGAGCGAAAACGCTCCGAATCGCTGACGGAACTGGATCGCGCCAAGACCGCTTTTTTCAGCAATGTGAGCCATGAGTTCCGCACTCCGCTGACTCTAATGTTGGGGCCACTGGAAGACTTGCTGGCGTCGGCAGATGTGCGCATGACAGCGGAGGACCAGGACCGACTCGCGGTGGTGCATCGCAACAGTTTGCGCCTGCTCAAGTTGGTCAATTCCTTGCTCGACTTTTCGCGCATTGAGGCGGGACGGGTTGAGGCAGTTTTCCAGCCTACGGACATTGCGGGGCTGACCAGCGAATTAGCGAGCGCATTTCGCTCGGCGATGGACCGCGCTGGACTCCAATTTGAGGTGCAGTGCAATCCTATTCCTGAACCGTTGTATGTCGACCGCGACATGTGGGAGAAGATCGTGCTCAATCTTCTTTCCAACGCGTTCAAATTTACGTTCGAGGGGAAAGTCTCTGTTTCTTTGAACGCGCTCGACGAATGCGTGGAACTGCAGGTCAGCGATACCGGAATTGGAGTTCCCGAAGAAGAGATTCCACGTTTGTTCCAGCGTTTTCATCGCGTGGAAGGGGCGCGCGGACGAACTCAGGAGGGAACCGGGATTGGGCTGGCGCTGGTGCATGAACTGGTGAAGATCCATCACGGCAACATCAGCGTCGCCAGTTCAGAGGGTAAAGGCAGCACCTTTACTGTGACCTTGCCAAAGGGGAAAGGTCATCTGCCGGAAGATCGCATTTGGGCGGCGCGGACGATGGCGTCCAGCGCAATTCGCGCAGACAGTTACGTGGAAGAAGCGGTGCGCTGGTTGCCCGAAGAATCGTTGGAAAATCTTGTCCCTCATGGCGACCGTGCGGGCTCGCTCAGTTTCGACAGTACGGTTCCGGAAGCGTGGGAACGCATCAGCGCCGGCGAATTGATCGTGATTGCCGATGACAACGCGGATATGCGCGATTATCTGCGCCGGCTTTTGCGCGAGCGATATCGTGTGCATGCAGTTTCGAATGGCGAGGAGGCAGTGAAGGCGGCCCGCGAACTGAACGCGGATCTGGTCCTGACGGACGTGATGATGCCGGGATTGGACGGATTCGGAGTTTTGCGGGCTCTGCGAAGTAATCCGGAAACGCAAGCGAAGCCGGTTATTTTGCTTTCCGCGCGGGCGGGAGAAGAGTCGCGCGTCGAAGGATTGCAGGCCGGCGCCGATGACTATCTGGTGAAACCGTTTGCGTCGCGCGAGTTGCTGGCGCGGGTGAGCGCACACCTGAAAATGGCGCGGGTTCGCGCCGAAGCCGCCGTAGTTGAGCGCCGCTTGCGGGCCGAGGCGGAACTGGAACGCGGCCGGCTGCGGGAATCTTTTACTTTGGCGCCAGCAGCCATGGCCCTGCTCAGCGGCCCGGAGCATCGTTACACGTTCGTGAACGAGGCCTACGTCAAGATGGCAGGGCGCGATCGCATGGATCAGTTACTTGGCAAGACCGTGCGAGAGGTCTTTCCAGAGTTGCAAGGGCAAGGGGTCGATGAACTTCTGGATCAGGTGTATCAAACCGGAAAGCCTTTTGTAGCCTCGGAGCGTGAGACCAGGCTGAATCGTCACGGCGCCGAGGAATTGACGTACCTTAGTTTCAGTTACCATCCCATGCGCAACGTGGCGGGCGAGGTCGAAGGAATTCTGGTGCATGCCGTGGAGGTTACGGAACAAGTTGTGGCCCGCACGCAGCTCGAGGCGCGAGTGAAAGAACGTACCGCGGAATTGGTGGAAGCGGAACAACGGTTGCGAACCTTGAACAACCGGCTGCTGCGAGCGCAGGATGAAGAACGGCGTCGCCTGGCCCGCGAGTTGCACGACAGCGCCGGTCAGATGCTGGCGGCATTGTCGATGAACCTGGTTCCACTCGAACAATCCCTTGCGGAGCAGAATCCCGAGTTGAAGAAGTTGGCGACCAGCAGCATGGAACTGGTCGACGAGTTGTCGAAGGAACTCCGGACCATGTCGCATCTGCTGCATCCACCGCTGCTGGATGAGGCCGGACTAAAGTCAGCGCTGCGCTGGTATGTGGAAGGGTTCGCGGAGAGAAGCGGGATCAAAGTGGATCTGCAGTTGGATTCGAATTTGCCAAGACTGCCGCAGGAAGTGGAGACGACGATCTTCCGAATCGTGCAGGAATCGCTGACCAACATTCATCGGCATTCCGGAAGCAAGACCGCGTCTTTGCGAATCGAGCATAGTCCGCAAAATACGCGAGTCGAAATTCGCGATGAAGGTAAAGGTATCGCTCAGTTCGACGCTGCGAAGAACATGCCGACGCGATCTGGCGTAGGGAGTTCAAGGCATGCAGGAACGAGTTCGGCAGTTACAGGGGAAGTTCGAAATAAATTCGGGAGAAAAGGGAACCACGATCACCGTGGTGCTGCCGAATCGCGCGCTCGGCGGGAGCGGAAAGAGCCGCAGGGCGTAAGTTTCACTACGCGTGAAAAAAATGATCGAGCAGGAAGAAAAATCCTGCGCCCACAAAGACGAGCAGGGCCATCTTCATTGCCGGTTCCTTATTGACTTCCGGTATCAGGTCGGAAGCCGCAACATAAATCGTGACTCCCGCAGCCAGCGGCAGCCCCGCGCCCACGTGATGGCGGAACAGCGCCATGACCAGAACGCCGGCTAGCGTTGAACCGCCTAAAACTACGGATGCGCCCCAAGCCGTGCCCCGGCTGCGACCGCTGGCGAGCATTACGGAACTCACCGTGAAGCCCTCCGGAATTTTGTGCAGAAAAATCGCCAGGAAAATAAGCCAACCCAGCCAGTTCGACACCAGAAATCCCGAGGCGATCGCGATGCCGTCAAAAAACGTGTGGATGATCAGGCCGAGGAGGACGGAGTATCCCTTGTGGGAGTGCATGAACTCGTCGCGATGCGTCTCCTCGCCAAAATGGAAGTGCGGCGTGACCGTGTGCTCGAAGAAGTGAATGATGAGATAACCGAGCAGGACCAGAAATGCGGCGGAGCGCCCGCGCAGTTCGATGCTTTCCGGAACCATCTCGATCAGGGCGGTCGCCAGCATGAATCCCGCGCCCAGCGCGACAAAGTAGCGAAGATAGCGCCGCTCCCAATGGCGCTGCACAATGATGGCGCCGCCGAAGACGTTGGCCGCAGCGGCGGTCAGGCCGAGCAGGATGCTGGTCGCGATGGGATGCATGTTTAGTACCGAGTACCCAGTACCGAGTACCGAGCCAAATTGTTAATGCACTTTCTCCTTCAGCGAGTTTATGAGACCGCTCAGGATACGGCTGACTTCTTCGGCCTGAGTCAGAATAGACGTCACCTGAGACTCAGACAGGTAGTTGCGTCGTTGCGCGATGAGTAACTGAGTTTCAAGTTCGGCAAGCGAACCGCGAGAATGGCGAAGGAAGTGAAGAAATTCGCGATTGCTGTAGTGCGCCTGGCCTTCGGCGATGTTACTTGGAATCGAGACCGCCGCTCGACGAAGCTGGTCAGTCAGACTGTAAGTCTCCCGCTTGGGAAATGCGTCGGTGACATCGTAGACAGAATTGACCAATTGCATCGCCTTCTGCCAGACGATGAGATCTTTATAATGCTGTGCCATTGTCTCCTAGCATATAGGCATTTACTCGGTACTCGGTACTCGCGACTCAGTACTCACCCGCTATGCCTTATATGCATCACGTCGCCGTCCTGCACGATGTAATCTTTGCCTTCCAGACGCAGCGTGCCTTTGGCGCGGGCGTTGGCTTCGGATCCGGCTTCCAAAAGTTGATCCCAGCGGATGGTTTCTGCGCGGATGAAATGTTTTTCCAGATCGGAGTGGATCGCGCCAGCGCCTTCCTGCGCGCGCGTGTTGGCGGGAATCTGCCAGGCGCGGCACTCGTCTTCGCCCGCAGTGAAAAATGAGATCAGGCCAAGCAATTTATAGGTCGTGCGAATGAGGCGAACCAATCCACTTTCGGTCAGACCGTAGCTGGAGAGAAATTCGGCGGCGTCGGCATCGCTCATTTCGGCGAGTTCGGCTTCGACTTTGCCGCAGATCGCCGTAGCGGCGGCGTTGGGGCGAGCCGCAATCTCCGTCAGTTTGTATTTGCTGACGGCTTCCTCGAGTTCTTTTCCCAGTTCCGTCGACTCGCCAATGTTTAGCACATAGAGAATCGGTTTCTCGCTCAGGAACATGAAGCCGCGCAGGCGCTTCTTATCCTCCGGCGTCATCTGCATTTCGCGCAGCGGCTTTTCGGATCCGAGATGGGCGTTGGCGCGCTTCAGCAGTTCGAATTCTTTTTCCAGTTCCGGCGTCTTCATCTTCTTGAGATCTTTTTCCAGGCGTTCAAGTCGCTTCTCAATTTGTCCGAGATCGCTGACCATCAGGTCGAACTCGACATTTTTGATGTCGCGCAGCGGATCGATCTCCGCTACCAGCGGGACCGCGGGATCTTCAAATACGCGGACGACGTGAGCGAGAGCGTCCACTTGCCGCAAGTGGCCGATATAGCCAGACTCTTTCAGCGCGTCCTGGCCGATGGCGCCGACGTCGACGTATTCGACGGAGGTGTGCGTCAGTTTCTTCGGATTGTAGAGCGCGGCCAGGCGGTCGAGGCGGTCGTCGGGAACCTTCGCGACTCCAATGTGCGCTTCGCGCGGATTGGCGTGCGCTGGCGAGAGATTCGCCTTGGTCAAAATACGGAACAGAGATGTCTTGCCTACCTGGGGCAGGCCAATGATGCCGGTTTTCATAAGGATAGCTTCTAGCTGCTAGCTCCTAGCTTTTAGCCGGTACTCCGCTGAAATGAGGACAGGGTTTGAAGGTTGGGTCAGCAAGCTTTAGACAACCTATGAGGATAAATGATCGAGTGGAAATTGCCCAAACGCGCTGCCTGCGCCTACGGTTTTTCCCGCGGAAAATTCAGGCGCAATCCAATGCGATAAAGAATCGGCGGCCCGATGTTGAAGAGTGATCCTGTGCTCGTGGGAGTGTTGGCAACCTGATAACGCTCGTCCGTAATATTTTCGGCGGCGGCAAAGATTTCCAGGTTGCGGGTCAGGTTACGCGCGATTTGCACGTCCATCGTATAGAAGCGGGCGAGCGGATAAACATTCTGGTCGTCATCGAACTGTTTGCCCACGAAACGTCCTTGCACGCTGAGCATGATGCGTGAGGGATTCCAGTAGCGAGCTTCCCAGGTAAAGACATTTCGCGGGACCTGCGCGACCTGGTTGCCGAGCAGAGAAATTTCACCTGGCGGAACCGTATAGTTGACCACGGTCGCGGCCGTGAACTCGTAGCCGGCGGAGACCTGAATATCACGGTTGACGTGCACCACGCCATCGAGTTCAACGCCACGCGATCGGATTCTTCCGAGATTCTGTTTTTGCCGAAGGGCGGGATTCGACGTGGGACTGATGGTGACGTTCTGGACGGGGTCGACAATGTCGCTCCAGAAAAATGTTCCGCGGAGGTCGAGCTTCCGTTCGAGCGTGGTGACGTTTACGCCCGCTTCCGCGCCGGTCAGGCGTTCGGCGTTCAGGTAGGGATTGTTCAGGGTGAGAACGTTGGCGAGGCGGAAACTCCGATACAGTTCGTTCAGAGTCGGCGCGCGAAAGGCCCGGTACATCGACGCCGTGACGGAAACGTTGCGGCTGAGCGAGTGCAGCACGGAGAGGCGAGGGCTGAAAGCGAAGTCGCTCCGCGACGAATAGAGCTTGCTTGGAGATGCAATGCAGGTGCCGGAAAACGGAGTACAGATGGAACTGGCGTTGAAATTGTTCCAGTCGTCGAAGCGTCCGGCGAGAATGATTGTCCAGTTATTGAAGCGGACGAGATCTTCGCCGAACCACCCCAGAATCCGCTGCCTGCCGCCAGAGGCGTTGTTGCGTGTGTGCTTGCCGGCGGTGAAAAGTTGTTCGTCGCTGGCGCCCATCACTTCCATTGCGTCCATGCCGGCGATCAGGGTTTGATGGCGGCCCAGCAGATGCGTCCACTGGCCCGCGCCGCCTACTACTTGCTCGGGAACGTGCTGGAGGTTGGTGAGCGATTCGCTATTTCGGTTGGCTGCTACTGAGGAGAATCGCTGATCGTATCCCTGTACCAGGCCGTAGCCGCGAAGGGTTAAGGAATCGTTGCTGCCAAATTGCTTGTCTATTCCGAGCGCGCCTTCGCCCAGGGTCGTGTTGTTGGTCTGAATGGGAGTGCCGTTGTGGCGAAATTCTGTATAGAATGTGCCGCGACCGAAGATCCGGCCCTTGTCCCCGAGTTGATGTCCGATGTCAACCTCGACCGCCGCGTCCCTGGAGTTGGCCGGCACGTCGACAGTTCCACGCTGCCAGGTCGGGACAATGATGTAGCCGTCGGTGAAGAACATTTCCGATGCGAGCGAAATGTCCCACGGCCCGGCCCGGGTGCCAGTCCAGAAGGAAAGATCAGGCGTGTGCTCGTTGCCGTAGGAAGTTTCCAGCGCGAACGCCGGCCGCTGAGGCTGACGTGTGATGAATTGCACGACGCCGCCGAGTGCATCGCTGCCGTAGAGATTCGACGCTCCGCCGCGGAACACTTCGACGTTGGCAATCGATGTACGGGGAACGCGATCCCAATAAACCCAACCACCAAATGCATCGACCAGCGGGAGGCCATCTTCGAGGACCAACGCGCGGCTGGCGGCGGTTCCGCCCAGGCCCCGCAGCGAGACGCCTTGATTCGAAGCATTGGCGGTACGGCTATCTGAACGCCGAAACAGAGAGAATCCGGGAACTTGTCGAAGCACGTCGTCGACGCGCAGCGCCGGAGTCGAAGTCACGTCAGTGCTGGTGAGAAGGATGGTGCTGCCGGGGGTTTCCGAAAGCCGTACCTCGGTTCGCGCAGCCGAAACTGTCACTTCTTCGCTGGCTGAGGCAGTCTGCAGGATGATCTCCAGATTTTCATCGCCCGCGGCGCCAACGTTCCAGGCTTGAGTTGCCGTACTGAATCCTTCACGACTGATCGTGATCGTTCCCGAGTTTCCCGGAACCGCCGCGAAGAGGAAGTGTCCACTGGAGTCGGTTTCGGTGGCCGCGTGGTGCGAACCGGAATTGAGAACTACAGAAGCTTTAACAATGACCGCGCCAGCTGGCGTCGCGAACCGTGCCCTCGATGTGGACCGTTTGCGCGGACAGGCAGGGAAGACTCAAGGCCCAGAGCAGCAAAGCCATCCATGGAATCGTTTGTCGATTGAGCATCGGCGATAGGCGCCAGGTTAAAGCACTACCCGGCCCCTTGGTCTTGCACGGGAATAATAACGGAAAGTGAGCGTTTACAGGAGTGGCAGAGATGCTTCGACTGCGCTCAGCACGCACAATCGGATTTGCGAGGGCTCGGTGCCGGGTTCCCCGGCTAGCGACTGGCTGCGCGTGCGACTGCGGCCGGAACCGCGATCTTGACCGAGTCCGGCTGCGTCCAGACCGCCTTGCCGCTGGCCAGATCGAGGCGGTTCATCGTGACCTTCAACTCCTGCCGATCGACTTCAATCAACAGATAGTGGTAATTCACCAGCTTGCTCTGAAATGGATCGTCTGCGGCGCGCTCAATGGGATAGGCGTGCGCTCCGCCTCCACCGGAAACAAAATAAGTGACGCCGCCGTGTTCGTGGCGCTCGTAGTTGTGCACGTGCCCGGAAAAGACCACTATGCGGAAGCGTGCATGCGCCTGGCGTTGTTCGAGGATCTTGGCGAGAGCCAGCTCCGTCGGTCGCGCCGAGTGCCCGCCGCCAAAGGTTTTCGCGTCGGAAGAACTGGTGTAGGGCGGATGGTGGAACATCAGGAAAACGAAGTCCACGTCGGTGGGCACGTGATCCAGTTTGTTCGCCAGCCATTGGCCTTCGGGGCCGCTTGATTCGTCTAAAGCGCTGTCGAGCACGAGTATCAAAGCATTGGCCGCTCGCACGGAGTAGTAGCGGCTGTTCTTCAAGTCAGGGAAGCGGTGAAAGTAATTGCTCAGCGCGACGTTCTGGTCGCCGTGCAGGTCATGGTTGCCCAGCGACGGATAAACAGTGATCTTTTTGTCGCGCCAGATGCTGGTCTCGGTGTCCCAAACTTTCCAATCGTTGGCGTCGACGCCGTTGTAGACAATGTCGCCAGTGAAGCAAATGAATGCGGGGTTGATCTCTGCGATGGCCTTCACCAATGCGGGTATTGCACGCGGAAAGTGTCGCTTTCCAGTCCGGCGTTCAAATCGTCGTTCTGGGCGGCTCCGTGATAGATGCCAAAGCCCGCGCGAATGACGGTTTTGCCTTGGTCGGGAGCCCAGGCTAGAGCGATTCGGGGATCGAAATTCCGGTAATTCGGGTTGTAGAGAGAGGGATTTGCAGGACACGGCGGAGTGTTGATCGGGCCCGACGTCGGCGGTACGGGCAGGACGTTGAACGAGCCCGAACCTAGGCAGACTCCATGGAACTGGTTCAAATCAAAAACGGTAGTGCGATTCGTCGCCTCGTGAGCCACGCCGTAGTATTCCCAGCGCAGTCCCGCGGTAAAAGTAAACGTCGGCGTGACCTTCCATTCGTCCTGGAAGTAGGGCATGTAGAACGTGCGCCGTAGCCGATGGCAGCACCAAGGTGCAATGTAGGTGATGTTTGAAAGCTGCGCGTCGATCATCCCCTGCTCGCCGGAGAAGGTAAGGATGTTATCCGCGGTTTGTCCCTGGTTCAAGCGGACGCGACGGATCTCCATTCCGGTCTTGAAAGTATGTCGGCCATGGCTCCACGTCATGTTGTCGATGACTCCGAAGGTCGTACCCACCTCGATGTCGGCGGTGTTGTCGTTCAAGCCGACGAAAGCGTTGCTGGTGTTGACCGCGAAGGGAAGTGCGCTGGCTTGCGGATTATGAAATGGAGAACGATTGACGTAGAACTTAACCTCGTTGAACAGGCGCGGAGTAAAAGTGTGCTCCAGCGCCAATAGATAATTCGCCGGATGATTGATGGTTTGTATTTTGTCTTCCGGCAGGCTGCTGCCATTGGGCGCGTCAACCAAACTGATGTCGCGTTGGGCGCGTCCGTAGAGCAACGTGGTCTGATTGAAACGGTGATCGATTCGGACCAGCCAAGTGTCTTCGTGGACGGTGGTCGGGGTGGCCGCGGTGACCAGGTCGGCATGTGGATCGGAGGTACCTTGAAACGCGGTATCGGGATAGGCAAAGCGAGCCGCACAGCCACCAATCGATCCCACAGAAGCACGCCACGGGAATGCTTGCATGATCGTGCACATCTGCGGCGATGTGCTCAGCACCTGTTGCTGGAATGACGCGCCGGGAACGGTGAATTGCTGGGTGGTCGACTGGAGTTGTCGCAGCCCTTCGTAATCGATGAAGAAAAAAGTGTTGTTCTTCACGATCGGCCCGCCCAATGTCAATCCGTATTGCCCCATGCGAAACGGGGGAACTGCGGGATTGCCCTGCAGGTTGTAGTCGTTAAAGTTGCGGGCATCAAAAACCGAATTTCTGAAATAGCCGAAGACTGTTCCGTGCCAGTCGTTGGTGCCAGATTTTGTGACCACGTCGACCTGGCCGCCAGCCTGCGTGCCATACTCCGCATCGTACAAAGCGCTGTTCACGCGATATTCTTGGATCGCGTCCTGAGAAATTTGCAGGCGGGTCTGGGATTTCTGCGCCTGCTCTTGAATGCCGCCGGCATCGACGCCATCGAAGGAAAAGTTGTTATCGTCGCGAGCCCGGCCGGCGAAACGAATGGTCCGCTGGTCGCCGCCACCGTCGTCCTGCGCAAACGGCGCGAGCAGCGTGAAACTGGCCCAGTCGCGTCCGTTGTTAGGGAGTTCTGAGATTTGCACCGAATCGATCACCGTCGCAGCTTCCGCAGAGCTGCGATCGGAAGGGCCAGTCGATGCCTTCACGTCGATCTGTTCACTAATCGCTCCAACGCCGAGCGCGACATCCAACGTGCGAGTTTGGCCGACCCTCAGGATTATGTCTTCCACCACTTTCGTTTGGAAGCCGGAATTGTTGACCGTAGCCGTGTATGCTCCCAGGGATAGTCCAGAAAATCGGTAGTAACCTTTCGAATTTGTTTTCTGTTCTTCCTGCAGTCCGGTGTCGACGGCCACAATTTTTACGCTTGCGCCCACAATCACACCTCCCGAGGGATCGCTCACTGTTCCTTCCAGCACGGCGCGATCTACCTGGGCGTAAGCTGCGGGCATCGCCAACGACAACAGCGCAAGTAATAGCAACGCAATGGGCAAACTCACGGATGTGGCGGGACTCAAACGGCCGCGATTGGAATTCATAGGATTAGCTCCTTGCAGTTTCAAAAGTGCCGTCTTGGGAGAGGCTCTTGCCGATGACCCGGAATCCTAGGGTTGCGGTGTGACGCAGGGATGAATGGAAAGTTAATATTTTTTCAGGTTGCTGGGCGGAGGCCGGCGTCCGGCTCTAAACTGGGGAAGAGTTTTCTCTACACCTGCTATGAAGCTACTGATCGTGGAAGACGAAGCGCGCATGGCTGAGCTTCTGCGCAAGGGATTGACCGAAGAAGGCCATACGGCGACGTGCGCGTCGGATGGCGCTGAGGGCTTGGCTATGGCGAAGTCCTACGAGTTTGATGTGATCATTCTCGACGTGATGATGCCCAAGCTCAGCGGCTACGAACTAGCCAAGCGTCTGCGCGCGGAAAAAATCCGGACGCCGATCCTGATGCTGACCGCGCGCGATTCAGTGCCCGACGTCGTCCGCGGCCTCGACCTGGGCGCCGACGACTACATGACCAAGCCGTTTTCCTTCGATGAACTAGTGGCGCGCCTGCGGGCGGTGAAGAGACGCGCGCTGGTGGCGCAGGACACGAACATGCGGGTGGCCGACCTGGTTCTCGATCCCGCCAGCCGCGAAGTGGTGCGGGGTCAGGAACGAGTTTCGCTGACGCGCACTGAATACAATCTGCTGGAGCGCCTCATGTACCGCGCTGGCAAAGTCGTTTCCCGCCGCTCTCTTATCGAATCGGTATGGGGATTCGACCGCGACATCGAAGAGAACACGCTCGATGCGTTCATGCGCCTGCTGCGCAACAAAGTAGATCCTCCGGGACGTCCGAAACTCATCCATACCGTGCGCGGCGTGGGCTACATGATCCGTCTGGACGGTCAATCGTGAGAAGACTCTCCATCGGCGTCAGGCTTACCTTGTGGTACCTGGCGTTTTTTGCGCTCGCGCAGCTTGCCTTCGGCGCCGGCATGTGGTGGATCCTGCGCGACAACCTTTATGACCTGGTGGATGATGGGCTCGAACAACAGGTCGACGATCTGAAAAGTTTTTTGCAATCCCAGCCCAAGGATCGCTCGCTCGCCAAGGTGACGGAGGAAGTAAACGAGACCTACGCCATCGAACACCCGGGTGACTATCTTGTGGTCTACGCAGAAAATGGCGAGCCGATTTATCGCTCTGCATTCCTGCAAGCGCATCTGTCGGCGCTGCTGCCGCCCGATCAAATCAATCAGCCGGTCACGCGAAGCCGCAGGATCGAGAGACGGCATTTCCGTTTCATTTTCCAGAAGCTGGAAGTGAATGGCCACACTTACACGGTGGAGATGGGTGTGCCGGCCACCGATGCGGTCGAAACTCTTCATCTGTTTCGTTCTTACTTGTTAATGTTTGCACCCTTCGTGTTGCTGATGGCCGCGGGAGGCGGGTACTGGCTCAGCCGCCGAGCGCTATCTCCCGTGGATAGCTTGGTGCAAACGGCGCGCGAGGTCAGCGGCGCCAATCTCAAGAGCCGGCTGCAGAAACTGGATACAGGCGATGAACTGCAGCGGCTGTCCGATACTTTGAATGAAATGCTCGACCGGATTGAATCCGCGTTTCTGCGGATTACAGAATTCACCGCGGACGCGTCGCACGAACTGCGAACTCCGATCTCGCTCATCCGCACGGAGGCTGAACTGGCTTTGCGCCGATCGCGGGGAGAGGCGGAATACAAAGAGTCGCTGCGCCATATTCTAGTGGAGGCAGAACGCACAACCGTTCTAATTGAACAATTGTTGTCGTCAGCTCGTGCCGACGCGGGGCGCGAAAAGGTCCACTTGGAGCCGGTCGATCTGCGCCAGACGCTCAGCAGCGTGGTCGAAGGCTGGCAGCAGGTGGCCACCATTCGCAACCTGCAATTTTCGACCAGGCTTGCGAGTTCAGAGCTTTTTGTTTTGGGCGATGAGACTTTGTTGCGAAGGCTAGCCGACATCCTGCTCGACAATGCGTTCAAATACACTTCCTCGCCGGGCTCAGTGCAACTCTCGCTGGCATTGAACGGCGATGGCGCGGTGATTACAGTTCACGATTCGGGAGTGGGAATCCCCCAAGAAGAACAGAGCAAAATCTTCGAACGCTTCTACCGCGTCGACAAGGCACGGAATCGTGCCCAAGGCGGTGCGGGGCTCGGCCTGGCGATTGCAACATGGATCGTCTCGCAACACCGGGGTTCGATTGCAGTAGAAAGCCGCGTGGGAGAAGGCGCCACGTTTCGCATAGAGTTGCCCATAATTCCCGCGCCAGTGAAGAATCCGCTGACCGTGTGATCGTCTTCAAAATTCGCAGGCCCTGCCGTTACGAGGAGAAAGCCTTTCCCAAAGTGGGATGACGGAACTGGCAGACAGCGAATTTTAAAGCTTTACGGTGCGACGCTCGAGCCGGAAGATCCCCCGCGCCTTGCGGCTGTTTAATCTGGAGCAATTCCCGGAAGCGAGGATCGGCGCGCAGAGGGTCATAGAAAGGTTCTGTCTTTAATGTGACAAAGACACGATCGTGTGAAGCAAGAATATCCTCCAAGAAATCGATAGCCTTGCCATTTTGTCCTGTGTTCCCCTGAAGAACTCATGGAAGAGGGACGGGATGATCAAAGTCTGGACCGACGGCGCTGAGGCCGGACTATTCGAGCGCATCGTGGCTGCGATTGCGGACACCTGAAAGGATCTGCGAGCCTATATTAAAGCGCACGCGGAATTCATGGAGATAGGCAATCGCATGCTCCAGCAATGGGAGCAAAGTGTCGCGCTTTCGCTTAAGGTGGGGCTGTTGAAGCCCTGCTGCGCAACGGGCCGAACGTGAAGTACGTGCCCAACAATGCGTATGCTGACGCGAAGCTCATCATCGCTTGGTGGGTCGCGGCGCTGGCGCGCCGGCTACCCTCCGGCATGGCCGTGTACGCTGTCTCGCCCGGTGGGGCGACCGCCACCAAGGTGGTGCGAAACGCTGGCCCGGCGTTGAAGTATCTGTTTATCCCAATCGTGAACCTCATTCCCGGCATGAATCAGACGCCGGAGACCGCGGCCCGTCGGTACCTCCAGGCGTCGGAGTTCGGAACCGACGTCTCAGGGCAATTCTTCGCCTCGGCTCAAGGGAAGTTCTCAGGCCCAATCGAGGTGCAGCGCCAGCCACACCTCTACGATCGCGCCAGCCAGGAAGCCGCGTGGCAGGCCGTCGTCAAGGTCTCTGGCGTCGACTTGTCTCACCCAGCATCCCTAACCGCCGTGTCCTGAGGAGCGCTGATCGGCGCGCAACTGGATGCCAAACAACATCGCCACCTCCCTAACTTGAATCCCGGCGACAGAACGAAGAACAACCATTCTCAAGGAGAAAGCGGCTTGACATCACCTCTGATCCCAACACGCCGACTGGGCGAGTCAGCGAGTGTTATAATTTTGCAGTATCCAGGAATCTGCAGCGGGCGTCGTAATTCCTCAAACGCCCGAACACACGTCGGGGAGTGGCTCAGCCTGGTAGAGCACCTGGTTCGGGACCAGGGGGTCGGAGGTTCAAATCCTCTCTCCCCGACCAATCTTTTCAAACACCTAAACGTCGCTTCTTTTTTCATCTACTGCGATGGTGTCGAATTTCTCGAGGGTGGCTGTTGTTCTGACTTCCCGGTGAGACTTCTCATGGAAATTCCAGCGTGGGAATTCCGCGTGTTACTCGAAAGGGCCTGTTTTTCTTGCGGCGTGTCGCGTACCTGAGGGCGGTAATAATAACCTCTCCACAGCTTCCATGGGTCGGATACCGTCTCAGTCCGGTTCCGGGAGTGCTCGAGTAAGGTGGTTGAAATCTCCTCGGCACTCCCGGGCCCCTAGTTGCCTCTCTCTGACTAAAAGCGGAGGCGGAAGCCGAATTCCATCGATCTGGGAGAATACGGCCCGTTATTGTTCGTCCCGTTGCCTTCTCCCGGCGAGTTGCCGAAGGTTCCTGGACTGCCTAGGGCAATCCCGACAGGATCAAGCAGTTGTGCATGGTTCAGGACGTTGGTGAAAACGACCTGGAACTCCGTGCCCACGCGCTCGGTGATTTTGATTTCTTTCTTGATGCTCATATCCATATTCCAATAAGGCAGGCCGGTGAGAATACCCCAGCCGCCGTTCTTGGTGTCCATCCCGAGAATCGGATTGCGGAAGTTGTTGTAAACCGCTTCTGGATTTGCGAACAGATTGACGGGTAAACCGCCATCGCCGAAGCCGAGCGTGCCGGCAGTGCGATGGATGGAGTTTCCTCCTCGGTAGGGCGTGATGGGCACGGCGTTTTCGGTATTTCCATTCGATACGAAGTTATTGGAATCTCCTTCGCCAAAGGAACCTCCGGCATTAATCGTACCCACAGGTAATGGTTGCCCACCGCCAGCAGCGAACAGGGGAGCAAAAGTCCAGCCGCCGAGCACGCGGCCCAGGGCTCCCGATTGCCCCTTGAAGAACGGAGGCTGATACACGATGAACATGGTGTACACGAGTCTCCGATCGAAGGCCTGTCTGCCGTACATTACGTCGAGATTGAAAGGATCGGCGGCCGTATCGGCGCTGGTCGCTTGAACGACCGAGCCGGTTCCCAGCGCCTTCGACCAGGTGAAGTTCGACTGCATGGTTACGCCTTTCCAGTCGGACATTTTGAGGGTGGCGAAGCCCCCGTTGTAGTTTCCGTGACCGATGCTGGCATTGATGCCTACGCCCGAAGATAATTGTCCGCCGCATCCGATTTCAGTTCCGGTCTTGCAATTCAGAGGCGTGTTCATCATGCTGCGTGGGAAATTGAAACCGCATGGTCCGCCGAAGCGCTGGCAGCGGCTCCGCGTAGTCGAGGTCGCTCCACAGGCTCCACACGTTCTGGCTGCTGAGATTGGTGGTACCAGCATTGCCTTCGTTGATAGCGACCGCTTGAGTGCAGTTCGCCGCGCCCGCGACGTTGCAGTAACCCGTCCCCTTTAGCGCGGTTTCGAAGAAGGGTTGCGCCGTGACTGCCCCGACATTGCCGGTGCAATTTCCGCCACCGAGGCCGGCCATGCCGCCGCAGTATTGCAGCACCAGTTGGGCATAAGCTTTGTCAAAACGCTGCCCTCCCTTCGTCATCATGTAGGGTACGGCGTTGACGTTGATGGGTTGATACTCGTGAGTGACCCGTCGGCCGATATATCCGACTTCTAAAGTGACGTTCCTCGTCAATTGGCGCTGGATCGTAAGGTCGAAGGAGTCCACAACGTTCGGCCTGAACCTGGGATCTAAGGCTTCACCGGCTCCGGCAGAAACGTCATTGATTCCTGGATAGACAGGTTGAGGCAAGGTCGGACTCGCGGAGGCGAGAGGCGCCGTCATTCCATCTACGCCAATGCGGAACGCCGAGTTTATGTCCGATGTGCCGCAGCTTCCGGTTCGAGTTGGGGCCAAGCACTGCACCGGCTGGATTAAACCGGTACCTAGCAGCGGCACCAGCACAAGGTCGACGCCGTTGAGCCGCCCGTAAATGCGTCCGTATCCACCACGAATTACGGTGCCGTCGTGACCGAGAAGCTTGCCGAAAACTCCATCGCTGTCAAAGTGCGGGTTCCACGCCGCAGCGAGGCGGGGGCTGAATTCTCCGTAGAAGGGGTTATAAGGATATTTCAAGCCGTTGCTGGTATTGCCAACCAAGGCAAATCCTACGTCCGGATTGAACACCTGGCCCAGCAATGCAGCGCGCTTGCGTGCTGCCATGTACCCCTGGACGTCAATGGGCTGATCCGATTGGTCGACGAATTCCACCTGCTTGCCTTGCTTTTCAACCGGTGGCATTTCCAGCGTCCAGCCCAGGCCGTACGTCAACGTGAACGTCGGCTTCATGTGCCAAGTGTCGCTGAAATAAACGTTGTAATAAGGAATCGTGCTCTGGTCAAATGCCGGGGTAAGAGGAGGATTCAGAGTCAGGTTCGGGCCAGAGCGGGTGTAGGCGATCTGCGAGGCCGAGACGATACCGAGCACCGCTGCCACTTCGCGACCCCAAGCGCTCGTGCTACCGCCGTTCGTCGTCCACGCCGCTGGCGGTGTAAGGGTGACGCCGGTGCCAGCTCCAGCTGACGTGCCAAGTTGGTAGACCAACTGGTAATTGATGCCTCCGCCATTATCGGTACGCTGGTGCCAGTTGAAGTTGTGCTGGTAAATACCTCCAAGCTGAAACAAGTGGTTGCCTCTCAGGACGGACAAATCATCGCGGAACATGTGATCCTTCCCATCCCAGAAGCGGGTACGAGTTTGCTGGGTATTGACATTAAAGGGAGCGAGCTCTTCGTCGCGTTTCTCACCGAAAGGCTCCAACGCTCCTCCCAGTCCGGGTATTTGAATAGTGTCGCCCGCCCGACCCCATGCCCACCAATTCCGCAGGAAGCTGTAATGAATGTCATTTGTAACGTTGGTGGTGATGTTAGTGGTGAGACCAGCGACTAAATACCAAGGCTCCTGTGGATTCGTGGACTGGGAAGCGGGCACGCCCAGTTTGTCCCCGGGAAAGAAGCCGCCGATGTCGACCTGATCGACTGTGGAGCGCGTCAACTTGAAGTAGCGATAGGTTGACATGAAATGCCACTTTGCCCCGAAGTCGTGGTCCATGCGCGCCACTCCGAAGTTGGAGGTTAGCGGGATCGCGAGATTGGCCGAGAATCCCAGCGAATTGATCCCGTCGCAACGGGGTCCCGCGGCACAAGAGGCATTCGATGCCGGCTCAAATTGCCAGAGTTTCTGAACCACTGGGCTGATTCCCACACCTCGCGGATCAAGGGTTTTCAGGTCGTAAAGATTGCCAGCCTTGGATCCTGCAAAATTCCAAGCCGCATGTTGGCCGAGGGAACTTCCTTGTTGATCGTGGTGGAGTTGGGATATCGGAAGCCTTCGTAATTGGCAAAGAAATATGTCTTCCCTCCCAGAATCTCCTTTGGCAGGACCGGACCGCCGACGGCGCCTCCGAAGCGGCTGTAATGAAAGCTGGGCACCGGAACCCCGTTGAAGTTGTTGTCCCAAGTATTCGCCGAGAAGTTGTTGTCCAGATAGTATTCGTAAGCCGTGCCATGCCACGCATTCGTCCCGCGTTTGGTGACGACCTTGACTTCGGCTCCGGCTGAGCTGTTGAAGTCGGCGGTCTGGTTCGCGGTGTTGGTCTTGAACTCCTCCACGCTATCCGCTGGAGTTGGCATCACGCCCGTCGCGCCGGCAGCTACGCCAGCACTCTGATTCGCAATTCCCCCGGTCGGATCTCCGGCAAACGAGGTGGTATACACGCTCATGCTGCCGTCCATGTCGTTGGTGTTGTTGCCGCCATCCAGCGAGAAATAGCTCTGGTCGACTGCGGCGCCTGCCACACTGCCGTCGGGACTGATGCCCGGCTGCAGTGTGAGGAAAGTGCTCACATCGCGACCCGTCGTCGGCAGGGCATCGAGGGCGATGCCGGTAATCGTATTGCCGACTGTTGCATTCATGGTCTGCAACTCATTCCCAACCGCGGTGACATCGACGACGACATTACTTCCTCCGACCTGTAACGACAAGTTTGCGTTGGTCGCGACGCCGACCGTTACCGTGGTTCGCGTCTTGACGACAGAAAAGCCTGACTTGGTCGCACTGAGATCGTAAACGCCCGGGCTCACGTCGACGAAAATGTAGCGTCCCGCATCGTTGGTGTTGCTGGTGCGCGAAGTATTGGTGGAGGTATCGGTAAGAGTGACGGTGACACCACTCACAACTGCGCCACTCGGGTCTGTGATGATGCCGGCCACTGTGCCGCTGTTAGCGGACTGTGCGCAGAGCGGCGAAGCGCTGCCCAGATACAGCAGGGCAGCGGCGGAAATAACCAAAGTCACAATACCCGAGAATATCCGGTTGCGAATGCGCATGGCGAAAAGCCTCCTGGTCGATCGTTTGCAAAAGCTTGCTGCCATTTCTGAAGCCTGAACACCCCACAACTCGATGTAGGAAAGCTAACCGGCGAAACTGCGCTGAATAACAAAGCGCCTGCCAGTAGGGAACGAAACTAACCTTTGAGTGGGCAAGCAGGCTGCCGAGGAGCAAGCAGAATAGAAGGATGGTACGGGCGCACACATTTTGAGTACGGGTTCCCAAAAACAACGTATAAGCGGGGCGATCCTGTGACGACCGAAGCAGACGATCGTTAGTATTTTCGGGTCAGCCCTACGCGATTCCGTAGGTCTGACCTGGAGCATTATGAAAGTCTGGAGATTTTCGGGGTTTCTTGGAAGACTGGCCTAGGCGGTCTTTCCCTGAAATTTTCACAGCTGAGACCGCGCGGTTGCGGTCAACGAACGCTAACTGCCTAAACAGCCAGATGGAGGGGCCAACGATACGCTACTGTGATGATCTATTTAGAACGGTTTCGCAATCCTCACATCGAGCGGACACATATTCGCGAGGAACAGCGCGACCGAATCATTGCGCCTCAAGCCATACGTTGTTCTCAAACCCTGCAGGCGATCACATCCAGGCTTCAGCCTAAAGCAAAAAAGAATGCACCCATCCCCAGCGTCTTCCCTTCGCGCTGAAATAAATGGACAATTGTTACAAGACAGCCGTTGTTACCGAGCCTCACAGGTTGTTTGGCCTTGTTCACTTGCGCCGCGCTCGTTTTCTCGAACCCCAGGGGGAAGGAACATGTCAATAACGCAGTCAGTAGAACCGCCGGCCGGAGCCCATGTTGATAAAATTCTTGAGGAGATGTACGGCGAGTTTCAGTCGCTGATGTTGCAGAGATCTGCGATTCTGAGGCGGATTGGCACCATCAAGCAAACAATCATTGGATTAGCCAAAGTTTTTGGTAATGAAGTCGTGGGCGAGAAGCTATTGGATGTTGTGGAGCAGAGGCCAAATAGTCGATCGCGGGGATTTACCAGAACCTGCCGAGTAGTGCTGATGGAATCCAAGCGGCCGATGACGTGCCAGGAAGTTTATGAAGAGCTCCGGCATCGGAATCCCGACCTTCTAGCCAATCATAAAGACCCATTGGCTTCCGTAAATACCGTGCTCAATCGATTAGCGACGTACGGCGAGGCTCGTATCGTTATAAACGAAAGAGGAAAGCGCGCCTGGGCGTGGTCGGCGGAAACGGCCGAAGTAGGCTTGGACTCGCCCAAAGGTCAGCGGGACTGGAGCGCACCCACTGTTGACCCACAGAAAGGACAAGAGCCGATTCTCTAAACGCTTTCCTGGACCTTGATGAGAGTCGAACGTGCTCTGGAATTCAGGAAGGCTTTTTGATCATGCCTTCCAGTGCGGCTCGGAACCCCCTGCTGCATGAAAGCTCCTTACCGTTTTGCAGAATGACGATATATTCACCGCTATTCACCGGAATCAATTCTTTGATTTTCCGGAGGTTGACAATCGTGGAACGGTGAATGCGAACGAAATGGTTGGGATTAAGGCGTTCCGAAATCCGGCCAATGGTCTCTCTGAAAAGATGGGACTCTTTTCCTACGTTCAGGCGCACGTAGTTGGCCGATGCGTCGATCCAATCAATCTCGCTGAGATTCAAAAAAACCACTCGCCCTTTGGCTCTGATGACCAGGCGCCCTTCAGGGGAAGGTCCGGACTTGATTTCGGACTGCACTTGCGAGAGTAAGTCGAGAATACGATGACTCATCTCGCGGTCCTGCGACTTGCCCAATTCCCGTCGCGCTCTCTCGATGGCGTGATGCAGGCGTTCCTGGTCGAACGGCTTCAGTAGATAGTCGATCGCGCGAACTTCAAATGCGCGAATGGCGTATTGATCGTACGCAGAGGTGAAGATTACGGCGGGCATCTCTTCCGCCGAGAGCTCCTTCAATACCTCAAATCCGTCCATGTCTGGCATTTGGATGTCGAGCAACAGCAAATCCGCCCGGTGCAATCGGATTGCGGATATGGCTTGTTTGCCGTCGGTGCATTCGGCTACGAGTTTGACGTTCGCCTCGGAGGCCAACAAATTGCGTAGCTTGTCACGCGCAAGGCGCTCGTCATCGGCAATGATTGTGCGGATGACTGTGCCCGTCGTTTCCAGGGGTGACGTAGCGTGGGCATTCTGGATCATGGGTAGCCAACAATTCAACAACTCGTTTAACACAGAGGATAGACGCGCAATGTGCAGACTCGTTATCAGACAACATACGTCTGCTGTTAGTGTTTCAACCATACTTTCGAATCCGAGATCGCCTTTACGAATTCCGGTTCATCCTCTCTGAAATTTGAAAGAGCACGCGCGGGTGCTCCGGTTCTGGGACGAAAGGCTAATTTCCAGGGACGGAATTCTCTTCCAAATGTTTAAACCGCAATACGAAGCGCCGGGCGGATGATACAAAAGTGGTTGACGTGTACCGGCAATTCCGCGGCAAGAAATTGTTGTCATCGACAAACGGACCGATGACATTAATTGTTCTCTCTGTTCGAGGCGCAGCAAACATGAAGAGCGAGTGCGAAGGATGCGCGAAGGCCTTACCAGATGACGGAGTAGCATACACATGCTTCTCCGATTGCACCTTCTGTGCCGGGTGCGCGGCGCGTACGCAGAACATTTGTCCGAATTGTGGGGGCGAACTGGTGCGACGGCCCCGACGCCGAATTTCTGCTGATAACCAGGACACGCCGATCAATCAAGAAGAAGTCCAAATTAGAAATCGTCCGGGCTTGATCTGGGGTCTCAGTTTCGGAATTTGGACGTTTGTCTCCCTGGCTGCCGTTGCCACGATTTACCAACTCTATCGTCGGATCAACGGCGGGATGAGCCTCGCAGCGGTTGCGGGCATGGAATTTAGCCAGATCCTCACTTATGCTCCGCTCACCCCTTTCGTTTTTGCGTTTGCACTTCGATTTCCGCTTCAACGTGGCAATTGGAAAAAGCGTTCGATGTTCCATCTGGCCGCTGGACTCCTCTTTACGCTTGCGCATATCTCTTTAAGAGGTGCGACTCCTTATGGGTACTGGGATCCGAAATATCGCGAGTGGAGTTCTGCGATTTGGGATTCCCATGTCCATGCTTTTAGAGTCCCATGGGTCGTTCTCAAAAGCATGTTTCTCGCTAGTGTCGTGGACGACGTCACCGGAGCCTACATTACGATTGTGCTCATCGCGCATGCTCTTTTGTATTACCGCAGGTATAGGGAGAGAGAACTTCGTGCGACAAACCTCGAAGCGCAATTGGCGAAAGTCCGCCTGGAAGCGTTGAAGAGTCAGCTGCAGCCCCACTTCCTCTTCAACACGATGCATTCGATTTCCGCGCTTATGTTCACCGATGCGGGCGCGGCCGATCGAATGATGAGCCGTCTCAGCGACCTGCTACGCATTAGTTTGGAGAGTGGGGGCACGCAACTTACTACTCTCAACCATGAACTCGAGTGCGTGAACTGTTACCTGGAGATCGAGAAAATCCGATTCGAAGACCGGCTGAACACGATTTTAGAAATTGCTCCCGAGGCGTTGGATGCGCAAGTCCCGCACTTGCTTTTGCAACCGTTGGTAGACAATGCGGTCAAACATGGGATTTCGACCTTGTCGGCTGGAGGCGAGATTCGAATCAGTGCGAAGCTGAGCAAGAACGAGCTTCAATTGGAGGTGAAGGACAACGGGCCGGGAATGATACAGGCGGAAGCTCGCCCAACGAACGGCTTGGGGCTGAGAAATACACGAGAAAGGCTCGAATCTCTCTATGGAAAAAATCAGAGTCTGGAACTCGTTTGCCCTCCAGAGGGGGGTGTCACGGTACGTGTCTGCATTCCATTTCGGGTGCAGCAACACGAGAGCCGGATTGGAATTTTGCAGACCGGTGATTGAAGTGTGCACCAGTCGGACGATGCTGCCCAAAAAACAGGCTTTGGGTGGGAGGTCCTCAGCCGAAGTGGTCACCTTCGCTTTCTCGGCCTTCCCGTTCTCCGGCTTGTCGTTTGCTGCCGCTCGCTTCGCGTCTGTCATGGTCTGTTTCTTTCTTGCTCGTCTCCTGTGAATCGACAAAACCTAGCCTCGCGACTCAGGAAGTCGCCGAGCAGCGAATGTTATTCAGCAGATTTGCGAGCACACGTGAGTGTTTGCAACGGGTCACGCTAAATGAACGTAAATTAATGTGTTTTGCATACTTGCCGATGGGTTAAGCTCTCTGCGCACATAAGGGGGCCCTCCACGATGCGGACATCGATTTTGAAAGTGCTGTGTGCCGGTCTTTTAGTTTTGGCGGTGATCTGCTCCTCCACTGCGAACCTCCAGGCACAGGTCGCAGGTGGAACGATCTCGGGAACCGCGACCGATAGCACCGGCCGGGCCATCAACAAAGTCAACATCACGATTACTCACGTTGCCACTGGTGTCACGCGGGAAGTCACCACGAACGACGAAGGCTTCTACTCCGCGCCCAACTTGTTGCCGGGAACATATGAGGTGAAGTTTTCCGCTCCGGGCTTCAGCTCTGAGGTGCGTAAAAACATCGAGGTCACCGTCGGAGCGTTGGTAGCTTTGGACGAGTCGTTGCGAATCGGCTCGGTTACGGAGACGGTTGTGGTTCAGAGCGAAGTTCCAGCCGTGCAAACTGCCAGTTCCGACATAAGCGCGGTCGTGAACGCGACGACGGTTCGCGAGTTGCCGCTCAATGGACGCAGTTGGACCGATCTGGCGCAACTGCAGGCAGGTGTCAGTGCGATTCACACGCAACCCGATTTTTCGGCGGGCACGGATCGCGGCAATCGCGGCTTCGGGCAGCAGTTGACGATTTCGGGCGCCCGGCCGCAGCAGAACAATTATCGCCTGGACGGGGTCAGTCTCAACGATTACGCCAACGGAGCACCCGGCAGCGTGCTGGGAGGGAGCCTGGGCGTCGACGCGATCGAGGAGTTTTCCGTCATCACCAGCAACTACGAGGCGGATTATGGGAAGACCTCAGGGGGCGTGGTGAACGCGATTACGCGATCGGGGACGAACCAGATTCACGGCAGCGCTTACGAGTTTCTACGCAACAGCAAGCTCGACGCCAAGAATTATTTCGACGACCCTACCATGCCCATTCCACCCTTCAAGCGAAACCAGTTCGGCGGAACCATCGGCGGGCCGATCGTAAAGGACCACACATTCTTCTTCGCCGATTACGAAGCCATTCGGCAGTCGAAGGGCATCACAACGGTTGCGACCGTGCCGTCGGCGGCAGCACGTGGTGGCACGTTGTGTTCGAATCCCGACGTCCCACCCCCAAATAACTGTACGCCCACAGCCGTGACCGTTGACCCAGCGGCACAATCATATTTCACTTTCTATCATCTTCCCAACCAGGGTGCAGTGGCTGGAAGCAACGGGGATCTCGGAATATTCACGTTCGCAGGCCAGCAGATCGTCAACGAGAACTTCCTCACCGCCCGAGTGGACCACAAGTTCACTGAGAACGACAGCTTGTTCGGCACCTATATGTACGACAAAACTCCGTACTCGTCCCCTGACGGCTTGAACAATGTTGAATTCACCACGGTGACGGCGAGACAATTCGTGGCGATTGAAGAGACCCACATCTTCACGCCCAAGTTCGCAAACTCAATTCGCATTGGCGGCAATCACGAAGCCGTCGACAATAACAAGAGTCTAAAGGCGATTAATCCGGATGCCGCCAGAACCGATCTCGGCGTGGGGGGAAGTGCCTTTGCGGGGCGGGCCGCGGGCCAAGTCCTCATTGGCGGCGGGGTCAGTGACTTCTCCGGCGGCATTGGGGGCAGCCCTACGTACTTGTATCATTGGAATTCGATTCAGGCCTACGACGATGCGTTCTACACCAAGGGCACGCATTCGATCCGGTTTGGCGCTGCCTTTGAGCGAGAACTGCTAAACGTGATTGCGGATACCGATCCAAATGGAATCTGGCGGTTCACCGACCTGGCCGGCTTTCTCACCAATAGTCCCACGAAGTTCCAGGGCGGCATTGCCAGCACTCTCTCCCCGCGAAATCTTCGACAGAACATATTTGGTTTGTACTTGCAGGACGACTGGCGCTGGAAGACGAATCTGACCGTGAACCTGGGCCTGCGCTACGAGATGTCGACGGTGCCATCGGAGACCAGCGGGAAGACCGCCAATCTGGCCAATCTTTCAGATCCGCTGCCGATTTGCGGCACGCTTAAGTATGGGGGATGCTCGGGCACCGGAGCTTTTTTCAACAATCCAACACTGCATAACTTCGAGCCCCGCATCGGGTTTGCCTGGGATCCCTTCCGTAATGGAAAGACCGCGGTGCGCGGAGGGATTGGGATGTTCGACGTGCTGCCTTTGCCCTATCAGTTCGTCCTGATGACTACCCAGTCCGCTCCCTTCTTTTCCTACACCTCGATCAACAATCCGGGACAGGGCACGTTCTACAACGGCCTCACGAATTTTCCAAATAATACATTGCGCTCCACCTATGTGCAGCACGCCAAGCGCGATTACGTGATTCAGTGGAATTTCAACGTTCAGCAGCAGATAACGCCGAGTGTGGCTGCCATGGTGGCGTACGTGGGATCGCGCGGGATCCATCAACCTTTTAAAGTGGACGAAGCCGATCTGGTTATCCCTAGCTTGACTCAGTACGGGTATCTTTGGTCGCCCAATGGAACGGTTATCAACCCGAACTATGGATCGGTTCGCGGGCTTTTCTACGAAGGACATTCTTACTACAATGCGCTGGAAGCACAATTGTCCAAACGCTTGAGCCATGGCTTTCAAGTGCAGAGCGTCTTCACCTGGGCGAAGAGCATGGACACAAGTTCAGCATCGGTTGCCGGTGACACGTTCGGGAACTCGATTTCCAGTCTTGACTGGTTCGACATGAGACTGAGCCGTGGGTTGTCCGATTTCAACGTGGACAAAACCCTGGTGATAAACGGAACCTGGGAACTAGGAAGTCCGAAGTCTCTCTCCGGGCCAGCCCAATGGGGATTGGGCGGATGGGAACTGGGACTGATCTTTACGGCCAATGGCGGCGTTCCGTTCACTCCAACGTGGGGAACCGGATCGGATCCCGCTCTAACGCAAAGCAGCGACGATTGGGCCTATCCCAATCGACTGGGCGGCTCCGGATGCAGCACGCTCACGAACCCCGGAAATGCTGTCAACTACATCAAGACCAACTGTTTCACTGTCCCTGTCTGGCCCGGCGACCAGACTTCCTGGGCAGCCAATTGCGTTGGCCCAGTTTATCCGCAATGTTTTAACCTGCGCGGCAATTCAGGACGAAACATCCTGATTGGCCCGGGCGTAACATCGCTGGACTTCTCGGTATTCAAGAACAACTACATCAAGAGCATCTCGGAGAGATTCAACATCCAGTTCCGCGCCGAGATCTTCAACATTCTCAATCACCCAAATTTTGCGCCGCCGGTTCAGGGCGTCAACACAGATATTTTCGACGGTACCGGGACCCCGAACCCGACGGCAGGCTTGTTAACCAGGACCACGACCACCGCCCGAGAAATGCAGTTCGCGCTCAAGGTGATCTTTTAGTTCCAACCGCAATTGTTTTGAGATGCGGTCGGCCGGTTGGTTTCAGTCAGCCGACCGCATCCAAAGCTCGCTCCAGCCGACTTCAATGATTGCAGTGCCTCCGCATTCTCTATGACGACGATCGCTGACGACGCGAAGACTGCCGTAGCTTCCGGGTCCGAGTCGGACGTTGGTCAGCGCGCCCGGCATCGCATCGCGCGGCGGCTCTTGCCGTTCCTCTTCCTGCTCTACGTGATCGCTTTTCTCGATCGCATGAATGTTGGCGCGGCGGCGTTACAAATGCCGCACGACCTCGGTTTCAGCGAGGGCGTGATTGGCATGGGCGCGGGAGTTTTCTTTCTTGGTTATCTGCTGCTGGAAATTCCCGGGGCGCTGATCGTAGAACGGTGGAGCGCTCGGCGCTGGATTGCTCGCATCATGATCTCCTGGGGGCTAGTCACAGTATTAATGGCCTTCATTCGCACCTCCGGGCAGTTCTATGTCGTGCGCTTCCTGGTCGGTGCTGCGGAAGCCGGCTTTTTGCCTGGCGTCATCGTCTATCTCACTCATTGGTTCCGATACGAAGATCGGGCAAAAGCCGTCGCATTTTTCTACGCGGCTAATCCTCTTTCTTATGTGATCGGCTCGCCGCTCGCGGGCTTGCTGCTGGGCCTTTCGTGGCTTGGAATGAGAGGCTGGCGCTGGTTATTCATCATCGAAGGAATTCCGGCGGTGGTGTTTGGCGTTGTCACAATCTGGTATCTCACCGATTGGCCGCATCAGGCCGGGTGGCTTCCCGCCGACGAGAAGGCGTGGATCACGACCGAACTGCAGCGCGAGAAAGACGCGAAGAACCGGCATCAGACTATCGGTATTTGGGACGCGTTGCGCCATCGTGATGTGATCCTGTTGACAGGTTGCTACTTCTGCGCCATGACTGGGAGTTATGGCATTGCGTTCTGGCTGCCAACCATTCTGAAACGCCTAACGGGCAAGAGCGATCTCAAAGTTACGCTACTGGCGGCCCTTCCCTACATTGCCGCTTTCGTCACGCAACAAGTGAACGGTTGGCACTCCGACCGTACACGCGAGCGCAAGTGGCACGCAGCAATTCCGGTTTTTGTTTGTGGATTGGCCCTGGCATTTGCGGTCCTTTACCGTTCGAACCTGGCAGTTTCGCTGGGATGCTTCATTGTTGCTGGTGGTTCTTTTTATGGCTTTCAGCCTGTGTTCTGGGCGGTTCCCACGAAGTTTCTAACTGAATCAGCGGCCGCCGCTTCGATCGGGTTGATCAACGCCATCGGTAATCTGGGCGGGTTCGTCGGGCCCATGGTGATCGGCTATCTCGCAAGCCGGACCCATTCCTTCTCGCCGGGTTTGTTGTACCTCGTTGCAAGTTTGTTTGCTTCCGGCTTATTGATGCTCGCGGTGGGAAGAAATCAGACAGGTGCAAGTTCCCGGCTTAGCATTCCCGGCGCCGGTATTGAAGCGACGCCGAATTAGGAGGGTTTTTATGTATAGATCTCTTGGTTGGAGCGCGTTCGGAGCGCTGTTGATCTTTACTTTTGCCTGGGGCGCGAACAGTTCCGCAACCCCGGATTTCAAGCTGTACGTCGGAAACAGCCGGGGCGATGACATCAGCATTATCGATATGGTCTCGCTGAAGGTGAGTGGCGAAATCAAAGCAGGAGAACGCGTACACGGTGTGTGCGTGCAAGCGGACGGCAAGCGGCTATTTGTGACCGTCGAGACCGACCATACCCTGAGGATCATCGACACCGCAACCAAGCAAACTATCGGGACCGTCAAAGTGTCGGGGCGTCCCAACCAGTGTGCCGTAACGCCGGACGGGAAATACGTGGCAGTCCCCATCCGGGATGGGGATAGTGTGGACGTGGTCGATGTCACGCAGCAGAAAATCGTGAAGACGCTACCGATCAAGGAACCGCACAACGCTCTCAATACTGGAAGCAACCGCTACATCTATGTGAGTTCTATGGGTTCGCACGAGATCGACTTGATCGATTTGGACAAGATGGATTTCGCAGCTCACATTCCCGCCGGTGGCCGGCCCCGGCCTTACACGGTGTCCCGGGATGGAAAGACGATGTACGTGGCAGTCGCCGATCTGCATGGATTCGTCATTGTGGATATCCCCGGTCAGAAGGTGATGGAGACCGTTGAGATCCCTGCCCAGCACGCGACCCTGAAGAAACTACAATACGAGACCCAGGATACGCTTACCCACGGACTTGCACTCACTCCTGATGGAAGCGAGCTGTGGGTCTCGAGCCTGAAGGACGATGCTATGTACATCTACGACGTGAAAGCGAAGAAGATCACTGGGCGGGTCAGCACCGGCGCAGGGCCGAACTGGATTGTTTTCACGCCCGACGGCAAGTACGCCTGCATCAGCAATGCGGAAACGGACGATGTTTCCATCATTGACGCCAAAACCCGGACCGAGGTCACACGCGTGAAGGTCGGAAAAGTTCCCAAGCGGTTAGCCGTGGCAGTCGCTCCCATGGCCACGGGCGCCCGGTGAAAAGGATTTAATGTGCCGTTAATGCAGGTTTCAGATTTATCTGCAATCGTAAAATTAGGAGGATCACTTGAAGCTATCGAAAGCGATGACCGTGTCGGCGGTACTGTTTGCAGTTGTAATCTCCGTTTCAGCGCAGGAAAAAGCCCCTCTGAAATTGTTGCACGCTACGCCATTGCCTGAACTGCACGACGGAGATTTTGACCACCTTACCCCTGACGTCGAAGGCAACCGGCTCTTCGTCACTGCCGAAGAGAATTCGAAAGTTCTGATCTTTGACCTCAAGACCAATAAACTCATCCACACCATTGACGACGTCAAAGCGCCGCACTCGCTGCTCTATCGCGCCGACTTGAAGAAGTTGTTCGTCGTCGATAGCGATCTAGGCGAAGTCAAGATCTACGAGACCGATTCCTACAAGCCGGCCGGAAGCATCAAGGTTCGCGAAGGCGCGGACGCCAGCGGCTACGATCCTTCCTCCAAGCTATTCTATGTCGTCAATGGCGGTAAGGACGCCAAGCTGCCTAACGCCTACATCAGCATCATCGACGTAGCCTCGGGCAAGACAGAAGGCGATATCAAAATCGACTCCGATGACGTGGAGGGCGTGGCCTTCGAGAAGTCAGGGCCTCGGATGTTCGTCAATGTTCGCGGGAAAAATGCTGTCGAAGTATATGACCGGAAGACCCGCGCTTTGGTGGCGACTTGGTCCGTTGCGCAGGAAGGAAAAAATCCTACCTCAATGGCTTTCGACGAGAATTCACACCGCCTGTTCTTTGGCACTCGCGTTCCCGGGAAACTCGTTGTCATGGACTCTGACTCGGGCAAGATCGTGACCAGCGATCCCGCCGCGGCCATGGTCGACGACATGGCCTACGACAGCGGAAGCAAGCGCATCTACTTTGCGGGAACAGAATTCCTCGACGTGTTTCAACAAAAAGATGCGGATCACTATGATCGCATCGGGCACATTCCAACGTCATTCCGCGCAAAGACGGGTGTCATGGTCCCTGAATTGAACCGCTACTACCTGGCTGTCCCGCATCACGAGAAGCAGATCGCGGAACTACGCGTATACGAGGTCTTGCCGTAGCGGGAGTTCTAAGGCGACGGGGAGGGACTCAGCGAAGTGCTGCTACTCCTGAAACTTCAGCGGCGATGACCTCGCCCATATCCCGCGTGCTGGCTTTGCCGCCGATATCGCGGGTTCGAACATCGGAGTGGGCCAGAATCTTAAAGATAGCTTCTTCGACGGCGCGAGCTGCTTTCTCTTCCCCGAGGTGCTCCAGCATCATCGCCCCGGACCAGATCTGCGCCACCGGGTTTGCGATTCCTTTTCCCGCGATGTCCGGAGCGGAGCCGTGGACCGGCTCAAACAGTGAGGGATATTCCCGCTCAGGATTCAGGTTGGCAGAGGGAGCGAGCCCCATCGATCCCACGACGGCTGCCCCCAGATCGGAAAGAATGTCGCCGAAGAGATTTGATCCGACCACAACATCGAACCAGTCGGGATGCGCCACGAAATGCGCCGTGAGAATGTCAATGTGGTACTGGTCCGCTTTGACGTCGGGATACTTCTTTGAAATCGCGGCGAAGCGTTCGTCCCAGAAGGGCATGGCATAAACAATGCCGTTGGACTTTGTGGCCGAGGTTACATGCTTCTTTCGCGTGCGGGCGAGTTCGAAGGCGTAGGTGATGATGCGGTCGCACGCGCGGCGGGTGAAGATTGTCTCCTGCATCGCCATGTCGAACTCCGTATCCCGGTTGAGCCGCCCTCCCACTTCCGAGTATTCTCCCTCACTGTTTTCCCGGACGATAATGAAGTCGATGTCTCCGGCCTTGCGACCGCTGAGCGGACTTGTGATTCCTTCCAGCAATCGCGCGGGACGGCGGTTTACATATTGCTGGAATCCCCGGCGAATGGGGATCAGCAAACCCCACAGCGAAATGTGGTCCGCCACTCCGGGATAACCCACCGCCCCCAGGTAGATGGCGTCAAATGGCCGCAATTGATCGAGGCCATCTTCCGGCATCATGCGGCCGGTCTCGAGGTAAGTCTGGCAACTCCAATCGAAGTGCTGCCAGGAGAACGACAGGTCAAATCGCCGAGCCGCTGCCTCGATCACTCGAATGCCTTCGGGCACGACTTCGCGCCCGATCCCGTCTCCTTCAATGACCGCTATCCGATAACTTTTCAATTTTTTCCCTCAGTGACAAAGGTTCTTGCTTAGTTCACGATTACTACTAATTGCTCAGAAGGGCCGTCAGTGTGCGGACATTCGGTATGTCTTCGAGCTTGCGCACCATCTCAACGACCTGATTCGCCTTTGCGCTGGGCCATTCTGCGAACGCAGCGCAGCCGCGGAATTTGTCTGCAACCTCGTCGTAGCTCATGGGGTTGATCGGGCTGCCCTTGCCAAAATCCGCACGGCCCGAAATTGTGCGGCCATCCTTCAGAGTGATCTTGAGAATGGTCGTCATCTTATCGTATCCAGCTTTTTCTGCCTCAGGATCGACGTAGAAGCGAACTCGGTCGATCATCTTCTGCACATCATCACGGTTCACCACAGCGTCGGTGTATTTTGTCTGGTCCGCTTTTCCGTCCAGCAGAAGAATCGCCATGCAAAACTCCATGCTGAACTTCGCTTGTAATCCCGTCTTCGGATGGTGATGCAGCAGAGTACTCTCCATGTTCCGATTCGCGCCAACCTCGACCCGTTCGACATCGGCAGCTTTGATGGCGTTCACTTGAATCAGGCGCGCGAGTTCGGTCATGCCGGGATGCGTTAGAGAACCCGAGGGAAATGGCTTGATGGAGACTCCCGGATTCTGGAAGGTCCACGGGTTTCCCAACCGATCGAGAATCACGGCCGGATCGTACGTGCCGCCATAGGCGTGGAAGAACCCGCGCTGCGCTTCCAGAATCTGTTCCGCTGCGGTCCAGCCAATCGCGGCAAAGTCGGCGGCAACCACGCCTGACTCGGTCGCATGGCCCGCTTGAAAAGCCTTCATCATCGTGCCGAAGTTTTCACGAAGACCGGCGGCATGGCTTGCTGCTATCCCGAACGCCCGGGAAGTGTGAGGCACATCCAACCCCTTGAGTTTCGCGCAGGCGGCGGTTCCCCCGAAAACTCCGCACGTGCCAGTGGAGTGGAATCCGTCCTCATAGTGGCGTGGCGAGATCGACTCCGCGATCTTGCACTCCACTTCTACCCCCGCTTCGTAGGCAATCAGCAAATCTTTGCCGCTCCTTCTCCCAATCTCGGCTGTTGCCAGCGCAGCGGGAAGTACGCAGACCGTCGGATGCACGAGTAACCCGTAGACACGGTCTTTGGCGACTGCAAGTTGTGTGTCGTCAAAATCGTCGACGTGGATAGCCACTCCATTGGCAAAGGCAGCGAAGCGGGCGGGAAGCCGAACTGCAGATCCCAGCACCGCTGCGCCCTCGCTTGGGGGAAAACCGAAAGCTTTCACATACTCCTGGATCAGCCCCCAGGTCTCGGCTTTGGAGCCACTGAGGGCCAGCCCGAGACCGTCCAGGATGGACTTCTTGCCCAGTTCAAGCGATTCCGCCGGGATGTCCGCTAATTTCAGGTTGACCACAAACTCCGACACGTGGGCAGTCAGCTTTTGAATCTGCGGGAAGGCGGGTTCAGCGCACGCCTGAGGAACGTCAGCGGTGGCCAGCGTCGGCCTTGAGGCCCCCAAAGCGCCCAGTGCCGCCCCGGCGCCCGCAGCGTTTCTTAGGAAATCACGCCTTCTCATGTCGGTGCTCATCGGATATTCACCACTCTCATTTCAGTTCGTTCTTGAATACCTGGCCACCTTTCATGACAAACTTCACTCTCTCAAGCTCGGTAATATCTGTGATCGGATCGCCGGCGACCGCGACCAGATCCGCAAACTTTCCCGCTTCCACTGAGCCCACCCGATCCTGCCATCCCATCAGCTTAGCTGCTTCCGAAGTTGCGGCCCGTATCGTCTGTGACGGGGTCATGCCGAACTTCACCATGTATGCGAATTCCTTGGTCTGCGTGCCATGCGGGAAAGGCCCGACGCCGGAGCCAAACGCAACTTTGACGCCCGCAGCCAGGGCTTTTCGGAAGCTGCGCTCCGAAACTTCGGCAACGCTGTGCCCGCCGTACTTCTTCATGTCATGTTCACGGTCGAGTTGGTAGTGGTAGAGGGTGGGCACCAGATAGATTCCCTTTTGTACCATCAGCGCGATGTCACCGTCTTCGAGATCGACTCCGTGTTCAATGGACTCGACTCCGGCATTCAGGCAGTTGCGGAGCCCTTCTCCAGCAAACGCGTGACAGGAGACCTTGCGCCCCTTCTTGTGAGCCTCGTCCACAATTGCGTTGACTTCTTCCGCGGTGAAGGTCGGCGGACTCACAACTTTACCGTCACTGGTGAAGTGAAAATCGTAGGCCGCGTACACCTTGATCAGGTCAGCGTCGTGTGCGACCTGATCCCGTACCGCCTCACGGCCTGCCCAAGGCGAGTCGACCACCTGCAACGCGCTCGGCAACGGAACCTCGGGGGAATAGCCACGCATCACGAATCCACCCGTGGCCTGAATTCCCCTGGTCGCCACCTGCATGCGAGGGCCCCAGACGATGCCGCGGTCGATCGCGTTGCGCAGGTCCACGTCGCTATACATCGCGCCCAGCGTCTTGAGGTCACGCAGGGTGGTAAAGCCGACCATCAGGTCTTTCTGAGCGTTGGCGAGCGCAGTCAGCGTGCGGTATTGATAGGAGTCGCGCAGGATCTGGTTATCAAAGTCGGGTCCGTTGCCGAAAACGTGAGTGTGGGCGTCGATCAACCCGGGAAGGACGGTGGCGTGAGTCAGATCAATCACTTCAGCGTCCGCGGGCACTTGTACCTTCTCCGCCGGGCCGACTTTAACGATGCGATCTCCCTTGATCAAAATCACCTGATTCGCCGCGAGCTTTTCAGTTCCGTCAAACAGGCGGCCAGCATGCACGACCACCCAGTGATCCACGGGTGGGGTGGATTGAGAGAAAGCGAGTGTGCAGACCAGTACAAGGAAACCGGCGCTTTGTTTCTTCAGCATGGCGGGATGTCAATCGTGGCGGGTCCACATTAACATCGAATGAAGGCTGGATGAAACGTTATTCAGGATCGCCGAATTCAGATCGCCGGCTAGAAACAGGTTAGCGAACCCTCTGGCTTTCTGAACAAAATTTCATCTGACTTTCTGAACGGTTTCAGCCGAACCGCAATATACTTGCTGGGCCGGAGACACCATGCGCATCTTGCTGGTCGAGGACGAGGCCAAAGTATCCAGGTTTGTCGCTCGCGGATTGACCGAGGAAAGATTTGCGGTCGATGTTGCCGCCGACGGCAAGGCAGGACTCGACCTCGCCACAACCTACCACTACGATCTGGTGATTCTCGATCTCATGTTGCCGACGCTGGACGGCAGCCAGGTTCTGCGCCGCATTCGTAAAGAGAATGCGGAGGTCCCAGTCCTGATCCTGACCGCTCGCGACGCGGTCGCAGACAAAGTCGGTAATTTTGAGGCCGGGGCCGACGACTACCTGACCAAGCCATTTGCCTTCGCTGAACTGCTGGTTCGAGTCAAAGCTTTGCTCCGCCGCGGGCCTGTGACCCGCAGCAGCGTGGTGCGCGTAGGCGATCTCGAACTCGATCGTCTCTCGCAGCAGGTCAAGCGCGCCGGGAGACGGATCGACTTGACCGCAAAAGAATATTCCTTGCTGGAATACCTGATGTCGAATGCCGGACGGGTTCTCTCCCGAACCATGATCATCGAACACGTATGGGACCAGAGTTTCGACGGCATCACCAATATCGTGGACGTCTACGTTCGGCATCTCCGTAGCAAGGTGGACGATCCTTTTGAGCAGAAACTGATTCGAACCGTGCGCGGCGTAGGCTATACCCTCGGCCACGGAGTCCAGACATGAATACACGCTCTCTCCGCTTTCGCATTACCGCGTGGTATGCCGGACTTCTGGCCGGGGCGCTGATGGTTTTCGGCGTCTCTGTTTATCTGGGGCTCGAGCGATATCTTGATTGGACCCTTCAGAGAACGCTGGCTTCCGAGTGCCGGACCATCGGAACAGAACTACTTTCTCAGATCTCCGCCAAAAACAATTCGTGGCTGGCGACTGAGATCAACGAGGCATATGCCCCCGAGGTAAATGGCCGCTTCATTCGAGTCGTCCACGAGGGCGTGGGTGTGGCTTACATCTCTGGCGCGCCCAAGGATGGAACCTTCGACCCCTCGCGAATTCCGCCTCCGGGCGAGAACGAGAGAGACGGCGCGCGAAAGCTTCGCTTCGGTGCCGGGAATCGCTTGCTCATCGCTTCGATGACTCTCACAACGACCGATGGGAACCGTTTCCTGGTTGAAAGCGGGGCTCCTTATCATCAGATCGAAGTTGTCCTGCATGGTCTCTTGCTGACGTTCGCGATCTATATGCCATTCGTTGTTTCTCTGGCGGTGGTCGGCGGTTACTGGCTGATGAGGCGATCACTTGCACCGGTGGACGAGATCACAAAGAGGGCAGAAGGTATCACCTCTACAAACTTGAGCGAGCGCTTGCCGGTAATCCGGACGGGCGATGAACTAGAGCGTCTGTCGATTTCGCTGAACCGCATGATCGAGAGACTCGACGAGGCTTTCCAGCACATCAACCGCTTCTCCGCCGATGCTTCTCACGAGTTGCGCACGCCTTTGACGATCCTACAGCTGGAGCTGGAAGGAATCGCGCAGGATCACCGCCGGGATGCCGCTTTGGGGGACCAGATCGGCAGCGCTCTGGAAGAAACCCACCGAATGTCCCGTATCGTCGAAAGTCTGCTCGCAGTCTCGCGGCTCGACGCAGGCGAAGTGAAGATGGACAAGACGCGCCTGGATCTGGGAGCCCTGGCGGCGTCCACTGCGGACGAAATGACGCTGCTGGCAGAAGAGAAATCGATCAGGCTGCGTACTCACATTGCAGTCAGTGTTCAGGTGGAAGGAGACCGGACCCGCCTGCAGCAAGTGATCGTGAACCTCATCGACAACGCCATCAAGTACACCCAGGAAGGCGGCACGGTCGAAATCCGTGTCGGCCAAGAGGGAAACGCCGCGGTCCTCGAAGTCTCTGACGATGGCCAGGGCATTCCAGCCCACGCTCTCCCTCATGTGTTCGAGCGATTCTACCGCGCCGACAAAGCCCGTTCACGCGCCAGCGGAGGAGCGGGGCTGGGTCTCTCTATCGTCAAGGCGATCTGCGCCGCACATAAGGCGGAAGTTAAGGTGTCCAGTCAGGAAGGACGGGGCAGCTGTTTCCGCGTGGAACTTCCGCTCCTCACAGGTCCCGCAGGCGATGGAGCCCCCGCTATGGTTCAGCAGATCTGAGTCTGAGCGCGATGCGGCAATCGTAAAAGAGCACTTCAAGAAAATCCTATGCGCGAACTCCCACCCTCAAACGGCCCTGTCATCTTGAGCGAATCAATACCGATCATTACGCTGCAGGATCGGAAATCAAAGATCTGGTCCGTGGTCCGCGTCTCCAGCGGCAATTTTCTGGAGATGTATGACTTCATGGTGTTTGGGTATTATGCCGCTGCGATCGGCAATGCTTTCTTCCCGAATGGGAACCCATTCGTATCCTTGATGTTGTCGCTGATGACCTTTGGGGCGGGCTTTCTGATGCGGCCCTTGGGCGCAATTGTCCTGGGGGCTTACACAGATCTCCACGGACGCCGCGCCGGCCTCATTCTGACTTTAAGCCTCATGTCCGTGGGCATCATTTCCATAGCGTGCATGCCGGGATACGCGACGATCGGCTTTATCGCTCCACTGCTTGTGCTGACTGGCCGTCTGCTTCAGGGCTTTTCCGCTGGCATGGAGTTGGGCGGTGTGTCGGTGTACCTGTCGGAGATCGCGACCCCAGGGCACAAGGGCTTCTATGTCAGTTGGCAATCGGCGAGTCAGCAAGTGGCTGTCATGTTCGCAGCACTGCTCGGAGTCGTATTAAGTTCCAATCTGCCGCCGCAGAAAATGATGCTGTGGGGTTGGCGTGTCCCACTGCTTCTTGGTTGTGTGATCATTCCGTTCCTCTTCAGGCTTAGACGTTCCCTGCGGGAGACCGACGAGTTCGCCGCCCGCAAGCACAAGCCGAACATCTCGGAAATTCTGCACTCGCTCACTGCCAGCTGGCCGATCGTAATCATCGGAACCATGTTGGCGACCATGACCACCGTGTCCTTCTACATGATCACGGCTTACACGCCCACGTTCGGTAACTCCGTACTTCACCTGGCCAGCATTGACACTCTGATCGTCACACTCTGCGTTGGCGCCTCCAATCTCTTCTGGCTTCCTGTCATGGGAACGCTCTCCGACCGTGTGGGCCGCCGGCCGTTGCTTCTTATTTTCACAACGCTGATGCTAGTCACCGCGTATCCGGTGATGTTGTGGCTTGTTCGTGCTCCCTCTTTTTCGCGGCTACTCACGGTCGAACTCTGGCTGTCGTTCATTTACGGCAGCTACAACGGCGCTATGGTCGTGTTTCTGACTGAGATCATGCCGGTCAGCGTAAGGACCTCGGGTTTTGCGCTCGCCTACAGCCTCGCCACCGCTATCTTCGGAGGCTTCACGCCCGCCATCAGCACGTACCTGATTCACGTTACCGGAAACCGCGCGGTTCCCGGGATGTGGTTGTCCTTCGCTGCAGCTTGTGGTCTTTTGGCGGCTCTTTTGGCCAGACCCGCCGAAAAATGAGAGCGGCATCACCCAGCGCGTCGCTGCGACCAGGGGCAGTCATCGTCTCAGGCGGGCGCGAGGGAGTGGCTTCAATCGTTGTCCGCCGCCGCAACGTACACACTATGAACAAAAAGCTGGCTGCGAACGGATCCGTTACGATTTCGTAGAGAAGACGAATCGCGTAATAGCAGTTGCGGATGGATCACGGCTAACCGGCAGTAATCCGCCCTGGACGAAGGAACGAAAACTGCCCGCCACACGCCGGGCTGGCCGTTGAGGGAGACCTTGATTTCAAGATTGTCAGTTGTGAATTTGCCGTTGGATCTCGGCGCAGGTTGATAGTCAGCTCAAGAGCGTCGATCTTGATCACGAGGTTTCTTTGGGAGGTCTTGGCGGTGAACTTTGGTACCGGCAGGCGCCGATTCAGAAAGACCAGTGAGGCGTCTTCGAACTTCCATGGTGCGGACTGTTCCTGCAACGAATGTGGCAATCAGGCAAGCCTAAGCAGAACAATGCCGAAACCTGAGTTCGAGACCAAAGGTTGGGGCTCCGCATGTAACGGAAGGCTACGCTTTCTCATGGCGGCAAGATTGAAAATGGGGAGATAGGTGGATGGAAATCTCGCGAAGGTCCTTCGCGGCCATCCCAGGGTGGCGTGCCTCCCCATATTCCGCGAAAATCGCCGTAGATCGGTGGTTGTGCCGCACGCGGCCCAATGAAAACTGCTACCCTAATGTGGCGACCGATGAAAAACAGCATTCGCCTTACCTGCATGTGAGGTAGACGAAACCGCCACCGCAATGTCGCAACCGAGCAAGATCGATCTCCGTCAACATGCTAAGGCAGCATGTTTATCGCTGTTTGTGCTGATCTCCTGCTTGTGCTGGCTCGGAACCCAGACCCAGGCGGATACCGAACGCACCTTGAGCAGGCTCGCTTGGAGTACAGACTCCACCGGGCCCAGACGATTCATTTCAGTTCATGGACGCCGCGCCGCAATCTTCGGCTATTCGCAGGGATACTCCAATGACGGTCTGGAGGTGTGGGCCTATCCCTTGCAGATCATTCGTTCGTTCAGAGTAACCCTTCGCCAACAAGGTGCAACCACCGGGATTGACGGCCAGAGTCTACTGCGGCGAATCATCTACAGTCCCGAAGCGGTGACTCGCATTTACGCCGGACCCGATTTCATAGTCCACGAAAAACTCTTCGTTCCGCTCGATGAGCCGGGCGCGGTCATCCGCTACGAAGTGCAGAGTGCACGCCCCGTCGATATTGAGATCCACTTCATCCCGGTGCTGGATCTGATGTGGCCGGGCTCTATAGGAGGCCAGGAAGTAGTGTGGAATTCTGCCACTTCGGCATATTTCCTTTCTGAGCCGACGCATCGATTCACGGCCAGCGTCGGTTCGCCCGATATCGTGGCGCATGATGAAACGCCAAACAGCCGCCCAGCAAGTGGGTCGTGCGACCGGCTTGGCATTCACCATTCGCGCCGGCGGCGGCCACAATACCGTGCGAGTCATTATCGCGGGGGACGGGCCGGGGCACGATGCGAGCGTGATGGCTAGAAAGCTCTTGGATGAAGGCGCTTCCCTGGAAAAAGCCGCCGTCGAACACTACTCCGATCTACTGAGCCGCGTCCTGCAAATTGAAACGCCGGATGCTGACACCAACCGTGCATTAGCCTGGTCAGAAATCGCGCTCGATCAGGCCTGGGTCTGTAATCCCGATCTAGGATGTGGCCTTGTCGCCGGATACGGTCCCTCTCGGAATGCCCGGCGTCCGCAGTATGACTGGTTTTTCGCCGGGGATGGAATGGTTGCCATTCGAGCTCTGCTCGCCGATGGACAATACGGCCGGGCTCGCCAAGAACTCGAATTCATTCTTAAGTACCAAGATCAGAAAAGCGGCATGATCTGGCATGAACTTTCGCAGAGCGCGGGATGGTTGGACTGGGGGAAGTACCCTTATATGTATCTCCACGTGGACTTAACTTTCGACTTCCTCAACACAGTGGGTGATTATTTTTCCGCAACGGGCGATCAAGATTTCGTGAAAGCTCATTGGCCCTCGATTCAGTCTGCTTACGATTATTGCCGCTCTCTCCGAGATCCTAAGGAAGGTCTGCCTCGCATTCCGTCTGAAAAGCAAGGCGAGCGGGAACAAGACGCGCTCAGCGATGAACTGGCGTTGTCTGCTAGTTGGGCGGGAGCATCGCAGGCCTTTGCGGATCTCGCTGCCGCGACGGGTCACGGGGAAGCGGCAGAGGAAGCCAGATCCAGTAGCGAACAAGCCAGACTCGCCATCGCGCAAAGGTACTGGGACGAACGACGGCAGGTTTGGATCACCGGCTACACCCGTTCCGGAACGCCATTGCTGGATCGCGCGATCGGTCCAATCCGTATTTCGGGAAGACTTCTACTTCCTCTGGCGCGGTCCGAGTTACTGGTTGACCAGTTCGCCGCTTCTGATTTTCAGGCCGACTGGGGCACGCGAGGGCGAGCATCTAGCGCCAGCACGTACGACCCAAATTCCTATGCCAGCGGGAGTGTCTGGGCCATCGGCACTTCCGGCATGGCCGCCACATTCTGGGCCGAGCATCGACCTGCGACCGCCTTACCAATTTGGAGCGCGCTCATCCCATGGACTTCTCTCGATTCGTTGGGGCACATGCATGAGGCTCTCGCAGGGGATTACTATCACGAAGAACTAGAGTCCGTGCCAGAGCAAACTTGGTCCTCCGCGGCGTTCTTCTCCGCAACCGTCAGTGGATTGCTGGGAATTCAAGTAGACGGCGTGTCGAATCGCGCCACCCTCGCTCCGCACCTGCCGCCGAACTGGAATGTGATCACCTTGCGGAACCTGCAAGTAGGCGGCTCTGAAATAAGCGTCAGCGTGGTTCGGTCCGCCAATGAAATACGACTCCAGATGCAAAATGAAGGCGCACCAGTCGAGATAGTCTTTGATCCCGAAATCCCCTTCGGGGCGAAGCTGCGAAGCGCACAGCTAGGGAAGCGATCCATCGCTGCGACTCTCGAGCCGCACCCGCAAGATACCCACGCGAGAGTAGAATTCCGCCTGCCTCACGGGAATGAATTGCTCACAATCGGTTACACGGGCGGAGTTGCGATTATCCCGGAACCTCCACAGCTCATGATTGGGGAGCCCAGTAAGGCAATCAAAATTACCGGAATAAATCTTAAGGGCCGCGTCTATACGGTCGCTTTCGACTACCTGCCATCGGCAATCTCCGGCTTCGAACTTCGCACGTCTTGGACAATTAAGGATGTACAAGGCGCTACCTTCGAGGCCATTTCGCCAGCCTTATATCGATTTACCGTCAGTGCGCCCACCCACGAGAAAGAATCGAACGTCTACCATCACGGCAAAGCTGTGGTGACCTTTGCCGGCGATGGACCTGACTAGCCTTTCCGCAAGTTTCGGCACCAGATGCGATTCAAGACGGCTTGGATTGGGCGGCGAATGGGCTGAAAAACACTCCCCTGATCGGCCAGCACGAACGTACGCTGGTTTCATCGCTAATCCGTAAGCGGCGAACTGCTCCTGGTTTTAGAATTTAGCGATGCGCCTCGTGACCTTTCAACCAGCGGGTGGAACACCTCAGGTGGGTGTTGTTTTCGGTGATCAGATCTTTCCGCTCGACCCCTCCATCTATCCCAACATGACCCGTTTTCTGATAGCGGGAAGTGCGGCTCAGGCCGCAGCCGAGAAAATTTCTCGGGGCGAGTCCACCCCGCATTCCGAGCACCGTCTCTGCGATGTGGCTCTGTTACCTCCGGTGACGTGCCCGGGAAAAATCATTGCGGTAGGCCTGAACTATCGCGACCACGCCATCGAAACCAAGCAGGAAATCCCGACGGTGCCGATCATTTTCGCCAAGTTTCCCTCGAGCATCATCGGACCCGATGCTCCCGTGGTGCTCCCCGCGGACGATCCCCAGGGCGATTATGAGGCCGAGTTGGCCGTCGTCATCGGCCGCAAGACAAAGGCAGTCTCGGAGGCCGAAGCTCTAGCGTGCGTTGCGGGATACATGCCGCTGAACGACGTGTCTGCGCGCCGATGGCAGTTCGCCGATAAGCAGTGGGTGCGGGGCAAGTCCTGCGACACATTCTGCCCCACGGGACCGTGGCTTACCACGCGCGACGCAGTGCCCGATCCTCATGCCCTTTCTATCCGAATGCGGGTGAATGGGGATGTGGTCCAGAATTCCAATACTTCGAACCTGATCTTTCGCATCCCGGCATTGATTGCCTTTATTTCCGCCGCGATCACGCTCGAACCGGGCGACATTATTGCGACCGGAACACCCGAAGGAGTGGGCGTGTTCCGCAAGCCTCCTGTATTTCTGAAGTCCGGCGATGTGATGGAAGTCGAGATCGAGGGACTGGGTATGCTGCGCAATCGCGTGGCTTAACGCGCTCGCGTCCTACGAGGCCTCTTATCTTCAGACTGGCGGCTACGAAGAAGCCCCGTTCGTCAGCCAGGGCCACAGCGGGCCCGCCGCCATCGGATCCCAGCGATGTGGCTGGCTGGCAAATTCCCGAGGCGTGCACTTCACATATTTCTTGAAGACCGAGGCGAAGTAAGCCGGATTGCAGAAGCCGCAACGCTCCGCCACTTCCGCGACATTGAGCCGTGGATCCAGAAGAGCGCGTTTGGCCAGTTCCACTCGTTGCCGGATCAAGAACTCCTCCAGAGTCATCCCGGTCGTCCGTCGGAATACGCGGCTCAAGTGCCCACAAGAAAGATGAACGGCCTCCGCCAGTTGCTGAATGGTGATCTGGGCGGCACCGAGTTCCTCGACCAACTGGCTCACCGCCTGCACAACCTTGTGTTCGCGCTGGCTGAACGCCGAAGTCATCTGCTGCGAAACCAGGTCCGCGAATCGGCGGAAGGCTTCGCACGCCCCGAACGGGCTGGGAGCATGCAACACGCTGGTCGTGGCTTTCTCCTTTGCGGCTTTGATCTGCATCGGATCCACACCGCTGCTTATGGTCTCGAGCGCGAGGTGTTCGATCGCCCAAGTGAGCAAGGCGCGCGACTGCTGGATCTCAGCCGGGGAGTGATTCGACGGCATGACGAGCGCGAGAAATTCGCGCATCACAATCGACACACTGGTGCCATTGCGGAATGCCTTCACCAGTCGCACCATGACTTCGGAAGGGTGGGCGTCCTGCGGTTTGGGATCGCTGAAGAATGAAACCAGCGTGTCCCCAGCATCCAGCGCGGCGCACGCTTCCTGGTACGCTTTGAGCAATTCCGCGGGTTGCCGGTGCTCCTCGCTGATGCCGATGCGCACGGTCGCATTCGTTTGCGAGCGCACTTTGGCGAGGACACTCTTCGCCATGTCCTCCAGCGAGAGTCGCTGGTGGCTTCGGTTGCGCACTTCCTGACTGGTGAAGATGCAGATTTCCCCTGGACGCACCACCATGGCCAGCGAATTCGGCAGACCCTGGCAGAAGTCTTCTACAACATGCGACAGACGATTGAGGGTCAGAGTTGACCCGAAGCCGTAACCGCCGGATTCCGCGCGCAGAGGCTCAATCTGCAGCACCATGACCCGTTCCGGCATACGCTGCAGACCGGCACGATTCACCAGAGCCTTTAATTCCGCAAGATCTCCGACTTCTCCCGAGAGAAGAATGGATGCCAGTTCCTTACGGTCGAGACTGAGTTCGCGGTCGTGATTTCTTTGGAATTCGCTGATGAGTTGCAGGCGCTTCCAGGAATTCGAAATGTATCGCGCAAAAAGTTCCAGGATTCGAACCATCTCGGTGACCTGCGCCTGATTGACGACGGGCACCTGGTAGTACGCCGCTTCCAGACTTTTGAAATTGATGTGAGGCTGCCCGGCCAGAGTTTCGCGCACAAAGCGGAAGCCCTCGTGGGTGGGCGGAACGGTCGAGACTTGTCCAGAAAAGAGCGTGCCCAGGTACTGGCCGTCACAGATAACCGGCACGGCTATATCTGTGAGTCCGACGTGACAGCCGTACACTTGTGTGCAACCCGTGGCGCGACAGCGCTGCTTGGCTGGAACGTCCGAACGGGCGCAAGTCTCTTCTTCATGCGCGCCGAAGCCGTGGACCAGATCGCAGAACAGTGTGCTGGGAGAATTGCGATTTACTTCCGGAGTGCCCGCAGCCTGCAACTGCACGAGCGCGTCCCCGGTTCCCAAGCGGCTCTTAAACTTCGCCTTGAGCGGATCGAGTTCTTCCCGCTCCTCATGCCACATGAGTTCTACGTTGCGAATCGGGCTGGAGTTGTTGAGCAGCAGGAGGAAGTGTTTGAACAGTTCCAGGTCCTTTTGGAACTCACGCCGCAGAGCTACGCTCAGGACAGTATGTTGTTTTTTCAAGTCGAGGGCCCCCCCAGATGTGGAAGGGATTGTATTACAGACATACCGCCCAGAACATCATTAAAACGAAGAGGTCTGTCGTTTAAATGATCCAAGCAGCGGATATTCGCCTTACGGGTGGGCCCGGAGGGTGAGCCCCCCGTCTACGACCAAGTCCGTGCCGGTGATGAAAGCGGAACTGTCCGAAGCAAGGAACAATGCGGCTTCACTGACGTCAGACGGCACACCGCGCCGTCCCAGAGGATGGAGCGCGGTGGTCTGCTCGGCGAGCGCCTTCGGGTTCGGCGACTTGCGCAGATACCCATCCCAGAGGCGGGTGTCAATGTAGCCGGGGCAAAGGCAGTTCACCCGAATGCGCCGGCTCGACAACTCCAGCGCCAGGTTACGCGTCAGGGCGACCATGCCCGCCTTGGAGCAAGCGTAAGGAATGGAGTCAGGAAAAGCATGGGTGGCGTGGATAGAACTGATGTTCACGATCGCGCCGCCGGCTTCCGCAAAAAGTGGAACCACCGCCTGGGTAAGCAGGAACGCGCCACGCAGATTCACGTTCAGCACCAGATCCCAGTCCGCCATGGTCAGTTGCTCGAGAGACTTATCAAGTTCGACTCCGGCGTTATTGACCAGAATGTCCACGCGGCCATGAAGTTTTCGCACCGTCTCCACGGCGTTCTGAATTTCACGGGGTTCGCGCAGGTCGGTGGGAAGGTACTTGACTGGCAGATGCGGGTTTTCTCCGGTTAGATCGGCGGCAGTCTCGTTTCCCGCTACGCGCGTCGCAGTCGAGAATGAATACGCACGCGCCCTCCCGTTGGAAGAGGGTGGCAATCGCGCGTCCTATGCCCTGTGCACCGCCGCTGATCAAAGCGACACGGCCGTCAAGCCGGTTCGGGGATCTCGATTCGTTCGGGTTCGACATAGTTCAACTTTTCTGAGGAACTTCTACGTCTACTGGTGTGCTGCGCCCTCAACGAAGATCAGTTCTGAACTGTTCGCTAAGGGAAGCGTTACCTTCAGGCCCTCAGTCATAAGTTCGCGACCGCTGACCGTCCGATCGGGAGCACTGCGATCGTAAAACTTGAGCAGGTAGCGGTTCCCCGGCTGAAGCCCCTGCAACGGGTACGAATGCGTCTTCTCGTCTTCGATCCTACCCCGAAAGGCATAGACCACGCCCCGCTGGCGCACCGAATCCCAGTACTCGATCCCGTCCCAGTGCACGCCGTCAGGCCGCGGAGAGACATGATACAGACTGGCATCGCGAATCAAGGAGCGAAGTTCTTTCTTGTAGAGATCGATTTCTTTTTTGGCTTCGGCGTGTTGTTCGGGCGACCACGCATTCGTGTCAGTCATGATGGTCAGCCATCCCATCATGCCGCTGCGCAGCATGTAGCGGAAGTTTTCGATGCGGGGCGTTGGCCATTTTTCCACGTAACTCTCCAGCATCGCGGCGGGCAGCACATGACTGGTGTCGTAGAACGCCCGCCGGTTCGACAGCGGGTCGTAAGTATCGGTGATCGAAAAGTAGTCGCCGTGCGCAGCGCTGCCGAAGTCGACCATCCGTCCGCCGTCGTTGCACACTTCAAACAACAGATCGGGATGATCGTGTCGCAACTTCGAATAGATTTCGTAGTAGGCGCGCACCGCATGGTAGCTCACATCGGTGGAATTGGAACTATCCACGAAGTAGGAGCCCCACGTCTTGTAGATACATTTGTTAAGTGGATCGGGAGCAGCATGCGGATGATCAGTGCGATCACATCCGTGGGCCACGAGGTAGCCGTCGTGCTCCAGCATGTCGAGATGGTAGTCCGTGACGATGCGCTCGACTTCATGCTGCGCCCACTGCTTGGCCTCCGGCACTCCCAGGTCAATCGTCTGTCCTTTGAACGGTTCCGGCTTCCAGTCGGCAGGAAGGTCGGTCACCATCCAGTCGCGAACTTTGGGATCGCGCGCATTCAGGGCTCCCGCTTCGGTCGACAAGCCGGCTTGTGTCCAATCCACCCATAGGCCGAATTTCAGCCCGTGCTTGTGGGCGTCGTCCGCAATTACCGCGAGGCCGTGAGGAAATTTCTTGGGATTCGGATACCAGTCGCCTACGTCCCGGAACCAGCCGGCATCGACGTGGAACATATCCACGCCCAGTTCGGCAGAGTCGCGAATCATGCGCAGCGCGATCTCTTCGTTGACGTCCATGCCGCCGCCCCAGCTGTTGTTCACCACCAGCGGATAGTTCGGGATTCTTCCAGGTCTCTGGATTGCCAAGAACGGCACGCACCCAGCGGCGCAAAACATTTCCCGCGCCATCCGCACCGTCGCGAAAGCCACCGAGAAATACGACTGGCGTCTCGAAGACTTCTCCCGGTGCAAGGCGGGTACGGAACGGACTCGGGTCAGGGTTCAGTCCGATGGCCGCATGGAGAGAATCCTTCTCCCGCGTTATTGAAATTCGAGTGCGCCCGCTGAACTCGATGCCGGCATACCATCCGGCTTGGGCCGCGTCTTTGCTTTCGACCAGCGACCACGGAATGATCTCGCGGGCATCACTTTCGCGCAGATCCCCATAAGTGCTGGACGTGCCAGTCCAGTGGTAGCCCTCGGTCAACGCAACCTGATGAGTTCCGATGGATGACGGTGTGTTCGCTCCTTTCTCCACGAAGAAATGCTCCAGCGCCGATTGGGGATCAACCTGCCAATTAAGGGCGAGGCTATCCTGCAGCGGAATCCAGATTTCCTGATTGTCGAGATTCTCGATCCGAATCTGGTGTTCCACCGGGCCGTATGTTTGGCGAGCGCGCCATTCCCAAGTCAGGCGCAGATGAGGCGAAGAGCAATCGTAGACGAAGGCAACACGGTGTTCACTGATGAGACTGGCCTCGCGGTTGAAGCTCCAATGTAGAAAAGTAGGTTTGTCCGAGATGTCCGCGGATGGGATCAAGACTTCGGAATCGCGGTTCTCCCATTTGGGCTGTCCGGCAACCCCAAGCGAAGTCAGCCGCGGAGCCTCTTCACCCGCCTCCAGAACAAGTTCCGTGTCGGAGGTCTCGAGCCGTGCGCTCGTCTGACTGAGCGCGGACACGCCTGCCAGGAACAGCAAACTGATCCAACCGAAACGAATTTTACGCCACATGAAGACAGCACTCCGGGGGGAAGCGCGGAGCCAGCCCACACCTCCAGTTGGCTCCGCAAAATCTTAATTTGCATTCGACTCAGAAGAAGAGACGCGCCCCAACCTGCATGATGCGCTGGCCTGTTTTGCCTTTCACTCCGCCGAAGGTAGCGTTACTCATGTTGTTATCAATCTGATTGAAATTGGCATGGTTGAAGATGTCTTGCGCCTCCAGACGAATCTCGAAATATCGCGATCCCTCGGCGGAGATCGGGAATTTCTTCAGCAAGGTCAGGTCCGTGAAGAAACTTCCCGGGTTCCGCACGTTGGGAAAAACAAACGGCGCATTGCTCAGGCCAAAGTCCGGTGTCCTCACAAAAGCACTCGTGTTCAGCAGACTCTGATTCTGGTTGATGAAGTTTCCATTCGCATCCATCAGCGCACTGGAGTAATTCGTTGTCTTAACGATCTTCACCCCAGGCGCGAGAGACTCGCGAAGAGCCGCACCCGGAACCGTCTGACCTCCGGGCACAGTGGGCATGATCACCGGAGTTCCTTTGGGGTTCCAAGTAGTCACACCGGCGAGGTTCCACCCTCCTACAACCTCGTTGAGAACTTTGTAACCGATGCTGTCGCCATTGCTTATGAACTGCCGTCCACGCCCAAACGGAAGCTCGTACGAGTAATTCAACAACACTGTTTTCGGCATCTCGTAACCGGCGACGCCGTAGGCTTCCATCAGGTTATGTGGATTCTGCAGATATCCACTGCCCGCCGGGCCGCCGTGCTGAATATCCTTGCCCCAGGTGTTAGTCAGCGTTTTGCGAATACTATACGAAGCCAGCAACGTCAAGCCGTGGTAGCCGCGGCTCTGAATCTGTAAATTGAGGAAGTTAGCAATTGACCGTCCCCAGGTTGCCTGCCCCGGCGTAATGCTCGAATATTGCGGGGCGAGTCCCAGCAACTGCGAGAGTTGCACTGTAGGCTGGCTGTTGAAAGTCTGCGACTGTCCGTAGAACGGGTTGGGCACCGCATCATAGAGGTGCGTTCCCAGCGAGTAGTCCGCGAGCGGAACGTTGTTGGTGCTCCATCCCCAAACTGGCATGAGCAGGTGGATGCCGCGGATACCTGTGTAGTCGGCGGTCGCTACCCAACTCCTCCCGAGTTGCCGTTGCACGCTGACGTCCCAGGTGTAGTCTTCCGGGGTCTGGAAATGGTTGATGGTCGACGCTCCTCCCTGGTCTGGATTGCCTGCCTGTCCGAACGTCTGAAAGCCATAATCCTGATTCGTCCTGATGGCCGGATAGTATCCAAGGTTGGTTCCACCGGTTTGCGCGGGGAACGTTCCCAGACCGTGATCGGGGCCGAGTTCACTGATCCAGTGCTGGTTGTCGAGCGTGGAAATCTGGCCCATGGTAATCGTGTTGTAGTAGAAACTGAACCAATCCGTGGAAAGCCCATTCAGGCCCTGATCAATGATGCCGGCGCTGGCGTGCACCACCGTCGTATCGTTAATGGCATAGGCAATCCCGAGCCTGGGCTGAAAGTTCTTCCAATCGGTGGTGTAAAGGTTTTTCTGCGGATATTCCGGAGTATGGAGCAATACGACGCGTCCGGTTGCGCCCTGCGTCAGCCATTGCGGCTGCGGCAGAGCAGCCAGGCCTGGAACGGCGGAGGTGACCTGGCCCCAGTCCCAACTCGAGTTGGGAGTCAAGACGTTCTTTGCGTTCATGTCATACATGATGGGGGAGGCTTGACCCGGGGCGAAACTCTTGGGTGAGCGCGCGCCATCGTGATCCCAGCGCAGTCCGATCTGAACCGTCAACTTCCGGTTGACTTTCCAGTCGTCCATGGCATAGGCGGCCTCGTTGAAGCCGTAGGGTGAAATGTTCCAGTTGCCCCACTGGAACACGTGCGACGAGCCCATCATCAGTTCAGCCAGTGGGAAGCCGGTGGTGGAGTCATTGGGATTTTGCCAGTCCTGCACGGAACCGCCGCCATTGTTGATCCAAGCCACGCCGGTGTGATCTCCGCCATTCTCGTTGAAGCGGTAATAGTACTGTTCGTAACCGACCTTGATGGTATGGCGGCCCATCACTTTCGTATAACCCACGGTCGCGTTTTCCGTCTGGTTGATGAAGGTGTCGAATTGCGATCCACCCACGTTGGAAAACCCGTTGATGTTCAATACCGGAGGGATTTGACTCGTGGTACGGGAGGGATTGTTGACGATCAGAGGATCGAAGCCCCATGTCGTGGTGTCAATGCTGGGATCAGGATTGGAACCGTCTCCCGAAACGCCGTCACTGTAGAGCTTGGCTACTCCAAATCCGAGATGGGCGTCGAGGATCGAGGTCGGCGACAGGACCCAGTTGTACTGCAGACTTCCGGTTACATCGTGATCGTAGCTGAAGGACCGCGCAGCATGCGCCCAGGGTGCCGGAATGTTGTTGGTCATGTGGGTACGGCTGATGCTGAGATTGAGCCGCTGGCTGTTGGAAAGATTTTCATCCAGCCGCAGGAAGAATCGATCCGTGGGACGGGTTACCGCAATCGAATCCAGACGGTTATTGCTATAGCCATTGGGGCCCGGCGCGTGATTCGGCAAGGGCCACAGGGCCATGTAGTGGGCGAACGTTGTACTCTGCAAGGAAAGATTTTGGTTACCGGCAGGGCAAGTTCCCCCAGAGATGTCGGCCTGCGAACATATCTTGCCCCCGACCAAGCCGTTGGCGCCCACCGGCGCTCCCGGAACGCCGGCATACTCTGGCCGCACTCCTCCAGAAATGTGGTACGGATCGAAAATTGCTGCGTAGTCCGGAGTTCCTGTCGGGCCATTGGGGAAGTCCAAGATGGTCTGCGAGAAATCACCGTTGCGCTGCAGCAAAGTCGGCACCGTTGATTGCACCGTCTGACCGGTGTTGTAGCGTTCCCCCTCCCAGCCGAAAAAGAAAAAAGTGCGGTTCGCTCCGCTGTACAGATGCGGAATGGAAACTGGTCCACCGATGGATAAGCCGTAATTGTTTTGATGGAAGGCCTGCCGCGTCTGGCCGACTGAATTGTTCTGCCATCCATTGCTGTTCAGCAGTTGGTTGCGGAAGTACTCAAAGAGCCGACCATGAAACTGATTGGTGCCGCTTTTGGTGTTCATGGTGATGACGCCACCGGAATACCGGCCGCGATCCGCGGTCAGAACACCGCTCTCCACCCGAAACTCTCCAATACTGTCAGGCGTCGGGATCGCGCGATTCACCGCGTTGAACTCGGAGTCCTGCAACTGGTTCCCGTCCACCGAGATGCTGGTTCCATTCACCTGTCCGCCCGCGATGGCATAGGAGTTTCCATTGTTAGCGATGAGGTAAGTCGAATTTCCCAACGTGGAAACCTGGTCGCTGAGTGGTCCCTTGCCCTGAACTTGTGGAATCACACTGGTCAAATCGAGCGAGTTGCGGTTGAGCTGCGGCAACTCCGTGATCATTTTGTTATCAAGAACCGTAGACGAACTGGACTGATCCGACTGCATCAACGGTGCTGATTCGGTGACGGTCACGACTTCTTTCGTGGTGGCAAGTCTCAGGTTGAAGTCCACCGACAGATGGTCTCCGGTGCGCACAATTAACTCGGGGCGTTCGACGGTGGCAAAGCCTTGCTTGGTCAATGAGACCTTATAAGGTCCAGGAACGAGTTGCGGCAGCACGTATACACCCGACCCGTTGCTCTTGGTGTTGTAGGCCACACCTGTGGCGTTGTTAGTCGCTGAGATGCTTGCGCCCTCAACGGCTGCGCCGCTTGAGTCTGTTACCAGACCGGTGATCTGTCCATTCGATGACTGCGCGAATCCACTTTGACTCGCCGCCAGAAAGCCTACGAGAGCCAAACAATGCAGTACTCTCAGCATGGAGGTACACTTGTCGCTCTTTGTTCGATACATCGTCCCACCCTCCCGATACTCGCTTAGCATTTTCCCATTGATGCCAGCCCCACAGAGATTTGGCACACACCTGCTTGCGCCACAAGTTTCGAACGAAGTCCAGTCTCACATCTACCTGAGAGAGTGTTTTTTCTATCGTTTAAGCAGCAGTCTTAGTGGGAAGGTTTTCCCGCCGCTGGGACCTTGGGCTCTTCAATCTGGAGTTGCTGGTCGGCGGAAACATCTTTCAGTTCCTGCACTGCACCCGATGGCCAATGAATTTCCAGCGAAGCTTTGCGATCTTCTCCTAGTCCGAAATGCACTCGCAAATCACTCGCAGAGGCATATCCCACACTATTGGCCACAAATGAAACCTGGGTGCGGCGCGTTGTTCGGCAGATTACCTTCGCGCCCAAGGCCGATGCGTTACTTCGCGTACCTTTGAGCTTGAGCCGCAACCAGTGCTGCATGGGACTGCGATTTATCCAAAGCTCGATCGGCTGGTTGAGAGAAGTCACGGCGGCGTCGATGCGTCCATCGTTATCGAAATCCGCAAAGACCACTCCGCGATGCAGGCGCGATACGCCAAAGTCAGCGCCGGCGTCCGCCGATACATCTGTGAAGTGCCCTCCACGATTGTGCAGCACGCGGTTCGGCTGGGGTTCGTTCATGTCGAGTCCACCACAAGCCACAAACACATCCAACCAGCCATCGTTGTCGAGATCGACAAGACCGCACCCCCAGCCATTCCAGGGCCGGCTCAGATTGAGCAAGCCGCTGCTGGCGCTGGCGTCCTCGAATGTGCCTTTGCCGGTATTGCGGAAGAGTTCAAAAGTCTCTCTGCGCAGGCCGGTCATGAGGATGTCGGGCAGCCCATCGCCATCGAAATCTCGGAAATCGGCTCCCATGCCGGAAATCTGCCGGCCGTCGCCGTTGAAGGCAACGCCCGCCTCCACTCCGACTTCCTTCAACTTGCCGCCTCCCAAGTTGTGAATCAGCAAGTTACGGTCATTGTCGTTCGCGATGAAGATGTCAGGAAAGCCATCGCCGTCGTAGTCAGCCACGGCGATGCCCATCCCCTTGCCAAGCACCCTGCCTAAGGCCGACTGGGCAGAGACCTCCGTGAAAGTGCCGTCGCCATTGTTGTGGTAAAGCTGCATGGGTTCAGCGCGGTACATGTCGGGATGACAGTAAGCCCGGTCGCCGGCATTGAGACCGCCGCAGACCGGATCGTCGCCTGGAGTCCAGTCGCAGTAGTTCGAGACGATAAGGTCGAGATGGCCGTCGTTGTCGTAATCGAGCCAGGCGGCAGCCACCGACCAAGTCTTACGGCCTTGGGCGCCGGTGCCGCTCACGCCGGCGGCCTGGGTGACGTCCGTGAAGGTACCGTCGCCATTGTTGCGGTAGAGGGTATTGCCATGCACGCCGACCACGTAGAGATCCTCGAGACCGTCGTTGTTGTAGTCGCCAACTGCGACACCCATCTCGTAGCCGTGTCCCTGCACTCCGGCTTTTATCGTAACGTCGGTGAAGGTGCCGTTCCGGTTGTTGCGATATAGGCGGTTAAAGAAGCTGGGATCTGATTTCTGCAGGGAGGGCAACGACGCGCCGTTAACGCAGTAGAGATCGGGCCAGCCGTCCTGATCGAAATCAATCACACCCAGTCCGCCCAGCACGGTCTCGACCTGGTATTTACGGCCCTTGGCATCGTTGCGCAGAATGAAATCGAGGCCGCTGGCGGGAGCAGCGTTTTGAAACTGGATTGGTCCAGGCGCGGCGGCAGCGGCAAAAGCCCGGGGGAAAGAAAGCGCGAGTGCTCCGCCACCCAGCAGTTGAGCGAATTCGCGGCGTGTGAGTGCATCCCTACGGCTGCGCATCAGGGTCCTGGTCCCGATAAGACTTTTGCTGGAATGCCTCTGACAGCTGCGCTGCGGTGGCCAACGCCCGCTCCGCCTCGGAGGTGCGTCCCATTTTCTTGAGCACTCCCCCGAGAAGGTAGTGCAGGCTTCCCTTCTCGTCAGGATAGCCACCCTCCAGCGCGGGCGCAAGGTTTTCCCGGGCTTCATCCAAGGCGCCGGTCTGGGCGCAAGCCCTTCCCAGTTCGACGCGTGTCGCTACATCTTGCGGATCGCGAGCCACGAGTTCCCTGAGATATGGCAAGGCTGTGGAGTAATCACGGTCCTGCATCCCGATCCTTGCCAGAGTCCGTTTTGCTCCAAGACGGAGAGGGTCAATTTTGAGCGCGGCCTGGGCGGTCTGCACGCGCGGCTTCGGATTTTCCCGAACCGAACTGCGCTTCCGCAAGCCGCTCCAGCAACGCCGGATCGTTGGGTGCCCGAGCCAGCGCCAGCTGGTATTCGGCTCCCGCCATCTCGGCTTTTGCCTGTAGACGCAGCAGAATGTCGCCGCGCATCACATGCACGAGGACTTCGTCGCTGGCGGATTGCCGCACTTGGTCCGCAGTTCGGCCAGCTTCCCGCGAGTAGCACCACGACAGCAGAAACATCCCATAATTGTCCGGAGCCGATTTTGGCAAACCCCGCTCCAGCGAGGGGATCGCTCCCTGGCAATCCTCGAGACGCGCGAAGGCGATTCCGCGCTGCAACCACGCCCCGGTTTGATTTGCCTGTGGTGCCGGGAGTTTCGTGATCTGCTCCCATCTCTGCTCGTGAAACAAAACTGCAGAACTTCCTTCTGCGGCCTTGCCCGCTGGAGCCATATCGCAGGACTTGACGGCATCGCGGACGCAGGAAAAAAATTGCGCCGCCATGCCCGAAACCGGTAAGGACGACGGAGGCAGGAGTTGCGAAGGCCACTGGCCCACGGCGTGGGAAAGCGTTCCCGGCGAACGTTGCGCCACCGCGTTGAGGCGTTCGATGGCCGCCTTCCAGCCGTTCTCTCGCGCCGCCAGTTGCGCATCCGCGATCCATGCCACTAGATCGTCGGGATCAGCTTCCCGAGCTTGGCGGGAGTAGTCCTCCGCGGCAGCGAAATCACCGGAGGCAAGGGCAGCGCGGGCGAGACCAGACCAAATCCCTGGAGCTGTCGGGTCCAGGTCTGCGGCGCGTTGCAGCAGAGAAGAACGCGATGCGTCGCTGTCAGCCAAGGCCAGGGCGCGCAGACGGTATTCAGCCGCGAGGCCCTTTTTCGAGCTGCGCAGCAATGCGGACATGCTGGCGAAACGAGACAGGGCAAAATCCACGAAGGCGACCGCCGAATCCGAAGATCCCGGGGCCACACGCACGACTTTGATGTAGGCCTCCGCTGCGTCTCCGTAGGCGCCCTGCCGGGCATAAGCTTCCCCTAGATAATCGAGAGGGAATTCTTCCTTGGGACGCAGGCGGGATGCCTTCTTCAGATAAGAGACGGCGGTTCTTGGTTGCCCCATGCGCAACGAATCGATGCCCAGAAGCAGATTGACGAAGTAGTCGTTCGGGTCGACGGCATAGGCACGGCGCAGCAAAGGCAGAGATTCAGCAAATTGTCCCTTTTGGTGAAAGTCGAACGCTCGCTCGACAAGGGACTTGAGATCTTGTTCTGTAGACGCACTGGACCAACAGCCAAGAACCGCAACGAGAGCGAGGATTCGAAGCCTATTGCTGTTGTCCGGTCTGCAACGCGACATTCAGCCACCCGATTTCGTCAGCATACGACGCACCATACATACTCGGCAAACCGGCCCGTTGTCCAAATTCATGAACCACGAATGACAAGAAGTTGCACGAAGACGCGATTCTGATGGTTTTCTTTCGTGTGCCTTCGTGTCCGTGTGGCTATCCGCAAATTCGGGGCCATTGAATTTGTGAAGGAATGTCGGATAAACATTCAGCCGGAACATAACTTATCGGATATGCTGGCCGCCGAGTCTCGGTGTCCGAGCAAATGGATTGATGAAATCCGCCTTATTGATCCCATTCTTGTTCTTGATTCTGGCACTTCCCGCGACAGGGCAACAATCTCTTCCTGCGTTGGAGGACGGTACCGTCATCGCCACAAAAGGCAAATTCCGGCACGACGGGCCGTTGCGCATTGTCGGCCGGGTTAAACTCAAAGGAATTTCCCTTGACCTTCGAGGACCGGTTTCCGTGGCCGCCGGCCATGCAAAACTGACGGTTCGCAATTCCGAAATCTATGCTGACTGGCTTTCCTTGGGCGGCGATGCTCGATTGCGCGTGGACGGCTCCGCCGTCGGAGCCCATCGCCTTGCCGCGCAGCGTCCGGATTTGGCAACCAGCCAGGTGCGGTTGAACGGTCACAGCCAAGCCACTTTTGATCGCGTGCAGTTCGACTGCGGAGTTATGGCGGCCGACGATTCCACCACTGTAATTCGTAATCCTGTGACTTCACCAAAATACATTCGCCGATCGGGCCACGCCACCGTGAAGACGGAACCCTTGCTTCCGGTCGAGGACCTTGGGAAGGAAATGTAGCGCATGAAACTTAGTGTGGGAACGGACTGGTCGTATTGCGGCCTGCGCACCATTGTGCTGGAAAATCGCCTGCTTCGCTTGGCGATTCTTCCGACAGCGGGCGCCAAGATCTGGCAGATCACGTACAAGCCTCTTGATGCGGATCTGCTCTGGAATAATCCACGGATTGCTCCGTCTCGGTTACCATCCAACTCCCGTTACGACGACGTCTGGAGCGGGGGCTGGGATGAGCTGTTTCCCAACGACGAGATTTCAATGATCGAGGGCGAAGGCTACCCGGATCACGGCGAACTGTGGACCGGGGAATGGGAAGCGCAGCCGTTTTCAAGCGCTGACGAGGTGGGCGTACGGCTACGCTATGTAACTCCAATCAGCGCGATCGAAGTGGAGAAGACGATTCGTCTGGGGCGCGAACAAGCTCGCATCGACTTTCATCATCGATTCACCAACCGGGGACGAACCGCCTTCCCGTTTCTGTGGAAGCTTCATCCTGCGATGGCGGTTTCGCCGCAGCATCGCATTGATTTTCCACCCATGCAGGTCGTTCTCGAACCGGCGTTTCCCGGCACTCTGGCAGGAGCGGCCCCCGAAGCACAATGGCCTATCATTCAGACTCTCACCGGCGAGGTTGATCTCCGGAGGGTCACGCCCGAGGAGGCCCGCCAGTTGTACTTCTTCTATGGCACGCACGCGAAAGGAAACTGGTGTGCTCTGACCAACACGGCAACGGGGCTAGCATGTGGGCTGCAGTTTGATCCGGAGGTTTTCCGCTCGTGCTGGCTCTTCGCCACCTACGGAGGCTGGCGCAATTACAACGTCGCGGTGCTTGAGCCCTGTACTGGTTATCCGCTCAATTTCGAAGCCATGAAAGCCGCGGGACGCCACAGGAGTCTCGCGCCCGGCGAAAGTCTCCAGACTGACGTTCGGTTCTTTGTTCAGGAAGGACTGCGCTCGGTGGGGTGTGTAGATCCTTCAGGAAACATTACCGAAGCGTGAGATAGAAAATCGACACGAGTAGCGCTAAACTGCGCCGCCCGGCGCTTTCGGCTCCAGTGAGAGCAAGATCGCCGCCACGATCGCGATCCCCACCCCGACAGCCTGGGCCAAGGTCAACCGCTCGTGCAGGATTGTCACCGCCAAGGCGACCGTGACCAGGGGGTAGAGGGAGATCAGTGAGATCACAACTGAAGCCTTCCCGCCCGACTCCAGGGCGGTGAAGCTGGTCAGCGCTCCTAACCCGTTCAGCGTTCCCCCCACCACAGCTGCCCAGAAAATCATGGGCCGCACATGCCAGTGAAGGGGCACGAACACCGCCAGGATCGCGGAAATCGCGATCATGGCATACGCAAACCAGATGAACGAGAGTTCGCTCGAAATCCGGTTCGTGGCCAGCTTTTGGGTCACGCCCGTAATGCCCCAGAACACCAGGGCGATCGCGGCAAACCACGTCCATGCAGGCAAGAATGACATGAGCTTCCGAATTACATGCTCAACAAGTAGATTGCCGTCAGCGCTAGCACCAGTCCGACTTTCTGTGCGGTGCCCACACGTTCATGCAACAAAGTTACGGCAAGAATCACGGTAACCAGAGGAAACAGCGCAGTCACGGGCGCAACAATCGAGGCTTTGCCTCCCATCGCCAGTGCGTGAAAGAAGGCAATGTTGCCCGTTCCGCCCAGGATGCCGGTAAGAAATGCCCAGGCAAGCCCGGTGCGTCTTTTTTCTCCGCCGCCCGTATTCCGCGGCGAACGCCAGACCATAAGAATGAGAGGCAAGAGCCCGAAGGTGAAGAAAATTTGATTTGTGTTGGCGTCCACTCCGTCCGACGCGACCTTCGACACCGCGCCCCATGCGCCCCACAGCAGAATAGTCAGCAGCGAAAAGGCCAACCATCGAGGCAATCCCAGAATCCGAGTCAAGGAGGCACGTGTGGTGGTGGCTGGTTCAGACATCGGCGCAGGCAAGGATCACGAGCATACCTGCGGCAGGATGAGATCGCAAGCCGCTCAGCAGCATCAGAGGAACGATATTCTGATAGTTCCTGCGCTTAACTGCGGGAGATGGCGTTCCAACCTTTTTGTGCAGAGCGTAGCACGATTCAAGGGGCCGCCACTTCGAGCATCATCTTCAGCGCAACGCCCGGATTATGGCTCATGCGATCGAGCGCTTCCTGTCCGCTTTCCAGCGGCATCCTGACCGTCCAGGGGGTCAGATCCACCTCGCCCGCGATCAGTAGATCAAGCGATCGCTGGAAATCAACCGGTGTGTAGGCAAACGACATCACCACACGGTGTTCCTTACGGATGCTGGGGACGAAATTGATTTCGCTCCGCTGGTTTCCCATCCCCAGCAGGACGACTTGGCCGCCCGGACGGCAAAGGTCGAAGGCCATCTGTCGCGCCGCAGTACTACCGCTGGCGTCAATGACCACGTCATATCCGCGACCGCCCATACGCTGCGCCTCCGCTAGAGATTCCGGCTTCGCGGCGTTCGCGGTAGCTGAGGCGCCCAGCTTACGCATGGTTTCAAGGCGCTGATCGTTTAAGTCCGCGGCCAGCAAGTCCCGCGCTCCAATGTGGAGCCCGACCAGTAGTGTTAGCGCCCCCATCGTACCCGCGCCGACAATTGCCAAGCGAAAAAAGGCCGGAGGCGAGACGATCCGGAACATGTGGACGATGTTGGCCAGCGGCTCAACCAAAATTGCCTGATCTACCGTGAGCGAGGCTGGAATCTCGTACACCTGGGCTCGGGGCAAAGCCACAAACTCGGTGAACGTTCCCGAGGTGGTTCCAAGGCCGAGCAATGTCCAAGAGTCGCACAGATTCTGCGCCCCCGAGAGACAGGCGACGCAGTGGCCACAACTCATCAGAGGATTGGCCACGACGCGCCGCCCATCGCGGAGCCGGCCTACCAACTCGTGGCCCAGCACCAGAGGCGGCCGTCGCAGGGCGCTATGGCCGAGAAATCCCGAAATGTCGGAACCACAGACTCCCGCAACTTCCACTGCGATTTCCTCTTCCCCCTTTTGGGGATCGGGCCGCGGACGTTCTTGCATTTCAACCTTGCCGGGAGCGGTGTAAACCAGAGCGCGCATAGTTCACAAAGTATAAGCCAGCAGTTTTCCGGGAACATCGGTTTACTGATCTTTTTAACCGGGTTACAGGCCCCTCTGCTCTCCGAACAGGTATAAAGGAGGTAATTAGGGCGCGGAGCTTCCTAATGAGAAAGATCGAAGCGGTCGATTTCTTTTATTTGTCCATGCCGTTAGTGACGACTGAGGGCGACGGCAGCCAGGATGCGCTGCTGGTGCGGGTCAGGGCCGGAGGTGTGGAGGGATGGGGTGAGTGCGAGGCATCTCCGCTAGTCTCAATCGTGGCGTTCGTGTGCCCCATGTCTCATGGCGCTTGCCGTCCGGTCGGTGCTTCGGTCTTGGGGCAGCGACTGGAGAGTCCCGAAGACATCTCCCGCATTGCTTCGCAGATCGAACTCGACAGCATGGACCTTTTGCAAGCGCCGCATACCTGGTCCGGCGTGGAGATTGCGCTTTGGGACTTGCTGGGCAAGGTACGCGAGGAGCCGGTCTGGAAACTGCTCGGATACCGCGAATCGTTCCGCAAACTCCCGTACGCGTCGCAACTGTTCGGCGACACACCGGCGCAGACCTATCAACAGGCCACCGAAGCGTGCCGCCAGAATTTCCGTGCGGTGAAGTTTGGATGGGGGCCGATCGGCAGAGGCGACCTCAAAACCGACCTCGAACATTTCGCCGCCGCGCGGGAAGGAGTGGGCAAAGGTTCTCTTCTGATGGTGGACGTTGGACAGATCTTCGGCGACAACGTCGAGGCCGCCGCCGCGCGCCTTCCGATGCTGGAGAAGGTTGGCGCGATATGGCTCGAAGAGCCGTTTCGTACCAGTGCGCTGGATGCTTATTCATCCCTCTCTCGCAGAGGCAGGGTCAAGCTGGCGGGAGGGGAAGGAGCGCACAATTTTTACATGGCACAACATCTCATTGACTACGGCAGCGTCGGCTACATTCAAGTGGATTGCGGACGCATCGGCGGCATCGGCCCGGCTAAACGTGTGGCGGATTATGCAGTCTCCAAAGGCGTGACGTTTGTGAACCATACCTTCACGTCGCACCTGGCGCTCAGTGCCTCGCTGCAGCCCTATGCAGGTTTGCGCTCCCACGAAATCTGCGAGTATCCTTTCGCTCCCAAGCCCTTGGCGCGGGAGGTCACCTCCAACCATTTGGAGCGTGACAAGGAGGGTTACGTTGCTCTGCCCAACTTACCCGGCCTGGGAATTGAACTGGATCCACAAGCCATTCGCCGCTATTTCGTCCCCGTGGAGATCAAACTGAAAGGCAACATCCTGTTTAAGTCTTCCGATGAGTTCTAGCTAGCAGGCTGCGCAAAAAACGCAGTTCCGAAGATTGCCGCTGGGATTGGGGTGTAGACGAAATATGACTTGCGAAAGCAATCAAGGTTTCCGGCTGGCCTGCCTGTCGTTTACGGTCACTGACACCGTCCAAAGCTCGACTTCCGCGTACTCGGAAACAGGAAGCTAAGCGGTTGTTATCGCAAAATGAGTTTATCAATGCCGGGCGACCCAAGCAGCGGAAGTGAGGTCTGGGAGGCGATGGATCGGGAGATCGGCAAACCCAGGTAGAACTGCCGCCAAATAGTCCCGCACTCGGAGTTTCAACCTGCGGCAGCTTTGCGTTCCATGCGGGAGAGTACCCAGATGGCGAGCACTTTCGCCGTCATCGAGAGCACCCTGGCGGGAATGTTCGCGCTGATCGGGCTGGTTCTTGCGGTGACCGGGATCTACGGAGTTGTGGCCTATCGGACTCAAATGCGGACCCACGAGATTGGAGTACGAATGGCTCTGGGCGCCTCGCGCGTCGACGTGCTGAGACTCGTGCTGTTGCAGGGATTGTGGCTCACAGGCATTGGAATGGCGCTGGGACTGGCGTTTGCGTTGGGACTGACACGTCTCATCGCGCGGCTGTTGTACGGAATCGGAGCCAACGATCCCGTCACCGTCGTTTCCGTCGTCATGCTCCTGGGAGCGATGTCTTTGCTGGCATGCTACTTTCCGGCACATCGAGCGATGCGCCGGAACCCTGTGACTGCAATTCGCGAACTGTAAACCGCAGTTCGCCTCTCTTCACATCCGGGTGTAGGGTACCGGCCACCCATATGTCGTGGGCGCATGTCCACGCAGGTTCAACTCCTGCCACCCGGATCATTCTTCTTGCATTAAAGGGATTTGTGGCAACGGTAGTAGCGTAGGACAATACGAGAGGCTCGTAACCTCTAGATCGTGATCACCGACGAGCAGGCGCACGACCGGGTACCCGCGCCCAGCGGCAAGGGTTACCTGATCAACGTGGCCAGCTACAAAAACGGTGTCGGCTACGGCAAGTGGATGCACATCGATGGTTGGAGCGAGGCAGTCATCGAATACATCCGTGCGTTAGAGCATTGATTTCGCGTCACTTATGGCGCGGCTTATTAAATCCGCGGCCTTTCAAACTTGATCGAGATATGTTTTTTTCAGCGGCTTGGGAGCGCTTTCTCAGTGCACGAATTCCCCGGAGGGGGTGCCCAGCCTTGAGAAAATGCGGACTGGAACTTATGTATAATGATGAACTTACCGCATGCACGTGGGCGCTTAACTCAGCGGTAGAGTGCCATCCTCACACGGTGGAAGTCATAGGTTCGAATCCTATAGCGCCCACCATTTTTTCAATTGTTCAGCTGGCCTCAAGCTCGGCTTACGCTCCGTTCGCTCGCGGAGCTAGCTCGCTGCTTTCAGATTCGCCATGCTCCAATCCGTGAGCACATCTCCGTAGACATTCATCGCGGGACGTAATTGTTGAGAGAAGGGTAGCGTGCGGGGGCTGCCGACGGCGGATTAGTATCCGCTTAATTTCGTATCGTATAATCGATTCTCTCACGGTTTTGTGTGTGGATGCGGCTGGAGTGGTCTGGGGGGACTGCTCCACCGCATCCCAAACCGTCGCCTGCGCCGGGTAGTTGCTCGGTCCCAAACAGATTTGGCCTACGCTTCCCGTTCTCGCCAGTTGTCGCCTACGATTCGATTGCCGGGCATTCTTATATATGTGTCCTTGTTAAAATGATTTGCTGGTGGCGAGGGCGCGTAGCTCAAACGGATAGAGCATCGGATTTCTAATCCGGCGGTTGCAGGTTCGAATCCTGCCGCGCCTACCATTTCCCATTCTTGAAAAATGGCGGCATGCCGTCGCGGACGCTACGGTTTGGGTTTGCGGTGTTCGCAGGTGGGGGTGTTCAGGCAGGAGTCGGCGAAGCGGAGTCGTTCTACCGGGTGGCCGCCGAGCATGTGCGATTCGATGATCTCGTCGACGTCGGCTTCGGTGACGTGTCCGTACCAAACAGCGTCGGGGTAGACGACGAGGTTGGGGCCGTGTTCGCACTGGTCGAGGCATCCGGCCTGGTTGGCGCGGACTTTGCCCTTCAGTCCGCGCTCGGCCAGTTTTTGTTTGAAGAGCTTTTGCAGCTTGGCTTCGGCGGTGGGGTCGCAGCATCCGCGGGGATGTCCCGGCGGGCGTTGGTTTCCGCAGACGAAAATGTGTCTTTCGAATTTGGGCATCAGGGCGAGACCCTCTCTGGCGTCATGGTATCTAACAAAATCGTATTCGGCGTCGGCTCCATTCTAACGGCCATTGCCACGAAGGACACGAAGGTTCACGAAGGAAACCTGCTTCGCGTTGCTATTCTTCTTGGGGACACGTTAAGATAATTCGTACACGTCTTCTCCGCTTTTACTCCAGTAATTTTTGTGAAGCCATTCCTGCGGGCAGAGAGTGTGCGACCCCGGGCGCAGCGCAGGTATCTGCCTGCGGATTTTTCTGTAAATTTTCCGAACGGAGCTGGCATTGAAAAGAGGCAGGACTGCGGTGATTGTGGGCGCCCAGTGGGGCGACGAGGGCAAGGGGAAGATCGTCGACGTGTTGTCGGAGAACTTCTCGGTCGTGGCCCGCTATGCCGGCGGGCACAACGCCGGACACACCGTGATCATTCACGGCAAGAAATTTGTTTTGCAACTGGTGCCGTGCGGCGTGCTGCGGCCCGGGTGCCGCAGCGTGATTGGCAACGGGGTGGTGCTCGATCCGATCGCGTTCCTGAAAGAGGCGGGGGCGCTGCGCGAAGCCGGGGTCAAGATCGACGGCCATCTATTCGTTTCCAACCGCGCGCATGTGATTCTGCCTTATCACCGGATGATCGAACTGGCGGCGGAGAACGCGCCCGGACGAGTAAAGATCGGGACTACTTCGAGGGGCATTGGCCCTGCATACGAAGACAAGATGGGGCGGCGGGGGCTGCGAGTGGCGGACCTGCTCGATCTGCAATTGCTGAAGAAGCACATCGAAAATGCGGTGCGCGAGAAAAACATGATCGCGCACGCGCTGTTTAATACCGAGCCGCTCGACGCGGACAAGATGTATACCGAATACGCGCAGGCGGCGGAGAAGATTGCACCGTTCGTGTGCGACACGGCAGTGCTGCTGAACCAGGCGCTGAAAAATGGCGAGTCGATTCTATTCGAGGGCGCGCAGGGTACGATGCTCGACATTGATCATGGGACTTATCCGTTCGTGACGTCGTCGAGTGCGACCTCGGGAGGCGCGGTAATTGGAACGGGAGTGGCGCCGAATGCGATCGATTCGGTTATCGGGATTACGAAGGCGTATTGCACACGCGTAGGCGAGGGCCCCTTTCCCAGCGAAGATAAAACCGACGAAGGCGACAAACTGCGCAAGCGCGGCAACGAATATGGCGCGGTGACGGGGCGGCCGCGACGCACGGGATGGCTCGACCTGCCGCTGCTGCGCTACTCGGGAATGATTAACGGCACTTCGTGGCTGGTGGTGACGAAGCTGGATGTGCTCGATGAACTGGCGGAGATTCCGGTGTGCATCGGGTACAAGATCGATGGGAAGACTACGGACGAGGCGCCCGCGCAGGACAGCGGCTACGAGAAGATCGAGTGCATTTATAAGAAGCTGCCCGGCTGGCGGACGTCGACCGAGGGGATCACGGAATATTCGAAGCTGCCGAAAGCGGCGCGCGAGTATTTGGCGTTCGTGGAGAAAGAAGCTGGAGCGAAGGTGGGAATGATCTCGACTGGGCCGGACCGCAGCCATACGATCCTGGGGGAAGAATTCGTTTCGGAGTTGAAGGCGGCCGCGAAAAAAGCTTAGAATCGCCTGCCCGCCCGACCAGTCAGCGGGCAAGGAGCGAAAAAGATGGTGGTATTGGCAGTGACCTGGATGGCGAAAGTGGGACACGAAGTCGAAGTGGCCGCACTTTTTGAGAAGTTGACCGAACAGTCCCGGAAAGAGCCGGGATGCGCCATGTACCAGGTGCATCGGCACAAGACAGAGCCGCGGCGTTTCTTTATCTACGAGCAGTATAAGGATGATGCCGCGCTGGAGGCGCATCGCGCGGCGCCGCATTTTCTGCAACACGCGCGGAAAGATTTGCCCAAGTTAGCCGAGCGCGTGGAAGGAAATTTGTACGAGCCGCTGGGCTGATGTGGCTGGTAGTGTGGCGCGGGCACTCCTGCCCGCGCAGTTTTATTTCTGCTTGTCGATCATCAACTCGCCGCCCGAGGCGTAGCTTTCCTTTGAGACTTCGTTGAAGGCGACGATGATTCCTTCGCGGCGCGCGCCGGCTTCTTCTACTAGAGCGTCGGTGATGCGCTTGGCGATCTTGCGCTTTTGGTCGGCGGTGCGGCCTTGCAGCATGGTGATTTGGACTAGGGGCATAAAAGCAGTTCTCAGTTCCCAGTTGTCAGTTCTCAGTCGAGAAAGCTCGGCCTCGCTACTGAGAACTGAGAACCGAGAACTATTTCGCTAATTCGTATCCGGCGAAGAAGAAGCTTAGCTCGAAGCGGGCCGTATCTTCGGCGTCGGAACCGTGAATCGCGTTGTGCTCAATGTTGGTCGCCCACTTCTTGCGGATGGTGCCTTCCTCGGCCTGGGCCGGGTTGGTGGCGCCCATCAGCTTGCGCAGGTCGGCGATGGCGTTTTCTTTTTCCAGCGCGAGGACGACGATCGGGCCGCTCGACATGAAGTCGGTGAGCGTATTGAAGAATGGCCGGCGGCATGCACGGCGTAGAACTGCTCGGCCTGATGCTTGGAAATTTCCAGCATCTTCATGGCGAGAATGCGGAAGTTATTTTTTTCGAATTGTTCGATGATGTCGCCGACCGCGTTCTTGCGGACCGCGTCTGGCTTGACGATGGTGAAGGTGCGTTGCAGAGTTTTCATAGGGTGAGTCGTTAGTCCTCGGTCGTGTTTAGATGCGGCCTACAGGGGCTAAAGCCCCAGAATCCATTGTGTTCTTACGCGGCCCTTAAGGGCCGCTCTTCCACGGATGTCAAACATCCACGGATGTCAAACGTCTACTGTTATTCAAACGCTTACGGTTGTTCAAACGCCTACGGTGCTGCAAGTTCCGAAGTTCAGCGCTGTTCCGGGGGCTAAACGTTCACTCCAATCGCGGCGGCTAGCGTCTCGCCGATCGCGGCCGGCGACTTCGCTACGCGAATTCCGGCTGCTTCCAGGGCTTTGATTTTTTCGGCGGCGGTGCCTTTGCCGCCGGAGATGATGGCGCCGGCGTGGCCCATGCGGCGTCCGGGAGGCGCGGTCTGCCCGGCGATGAAGCCGACTACCGGCTTTTTCATGTGCGTCTTCACGAACTCCGCGGCGGTTTCTTCGGCATTGCCGCCGATTTCGCCGATCATGATGACGGCCTCGGTCTCGGGATCGCGATTGAACAGGTCGAGCGCATCGATGAAATTGGTGCCGATGATCGGATCGCCGCCGATGCCGATGGCGGTGGATTGCCCGATGCCGCGCTGCGTGAGTTGGTGCACAGCTTCGTAGGTCAGCGTGCCCGAGCGCGAAACGATGCCGATGGATCCTTCTTTGTGAATCGACGCGGGCATGATGCCGATTTTGCATTTGCCGGGCGAGATGATGCCGGGGCAGTTCGGTCCGATCAGGCGCGAGCGGCGGTCTTGCAGAAATTCCCAGGCCTTGACCATGTCGAGCGTCGGAATGCCTTCGGTGATGCAGACGATCAGGTCGATTTCGGCGTCGGCGGCTTCCATGATGGCATCGGCGGCGAACGGCGGCGGAACGAAAATGACTGTGGCGTTGGCGCCGGTCTTGTCGGCGGCCTCGCGGACGGTGTTGAAAATCGGCCAGCCTTCGTGCGTGGTGCCGCCTTTGCCCGGCGTGACGCCGCCAACAATCTGCGTGCCGTAGGCGTGCGCTGGCCTTCGCGTGGAAGGTGCCTTCGCGGCCGGTCAGGCCTTGCACCAGCACTCGAGTATTTTTATCGACTAAGATTGCCATAATATAAAATCCTCCTCACTTCTGTTTCCGACGCGGCTGAAGCGCCGCGTCCACGAAACTTCTCGCAGCGCGGCCATACCGAGATCCCTCGCTTCGCTCGGGATGACAACTGAGTCGGAAACTCATCAACCGCCGTTCGGCACTTACCGCCATTCGGTTACGCCGGCCGTGCCTCGCGCCGCGGCGACTACTTTGTCGGCTGCATCTTTCATGGTGTCGGAGACGACGAAATTGAATCCGGAGTTCATCAGGATTTTCTTGCCTTCGTCGACGTTCGTGCCTTCCAGTCGCAGCACGATGGGCAGCTTGATGTTGGTTTTGCGCGCGGCTTCGACTACGCCGGTGGCCAGCGTGTCGACGCGCAGGATGCCGCCGAAAATATTGATCAGCACGGCCTTCACGTTCTTGTCGCTCAGCAGAATTTCGAAGGCGTGCGCGACCTGTTCGGAACTGGCGCCGCCGCCTACGTCGAGGAAGTTGGCGGGCATGCCGCCGGCGTACTTGATGATGTCCATGGTCGCCATGGCCAGTCCGGCGCCGTTGACCATGCATCCGACGTTGCCGTCGAGCTTGATGTAGTTCAGGCTGTACTTCGAGGCTTCGACTTCGAGCGGATCTTCTTCGGTAATGTCGCGCAACTCGCGCAGATCGGCGTGGCGGAAGAGTGCGTTGTCGTCGAAGGTGATCTTCGCATCGAGCGCGAACAGGCGGCCGTCGGTGGTGGTAATGAACGGATTGATCTCGAGCAGCGAAGCGTCGGTGTCGAGAAAAGCCTTGTAAAGACTGGATCAAAAACTGCACCGCAGGATTGATTTGCTTTGCACTCAGGCCAAGCGTGAAAGCGATCTTTCGGGCCTGAAAGGCCTCGAGACCCATGCCGGGATCGATGTGCTGTTTCAGAATTGCGTCGGGATTTTCCGCCGCGACCTGCTCGATTTCCATGCCGCCCGCAGCCGATGCCATGAAAACCGGCTTGCCCTCGGCACGGTCGACCAGAATTCCGAGATAGAGTTCTTTTTCGATGGGCAGCGTTTCTTCGATCAGAAGGCGGCGTACGATGCGGCCTTCGGGGCCGGTCTGGTGCGTGACCAGTTTCATGCCCAGCATTTTGGCGGCGAGGTCGCCGGCTTCGTTCACCGACTTGGCGATCTTCACGCCGCCGCCCTTGCCGCGGCCACCAGCGTGGATTTGCGCCTTGACCACCACTCCGCTGGCGCCGGAATTGAATAATTCCCGGGCGACGGCCTCGGCCTCGTCTTGCGATGCGGCCATCGATCCGCGGGGAACGCTCACACCATACTTCTTTAGGATTGCTTTTGCCTGGTACTCGTGGATTTTCATAAAAGAAACTCGTCAGCTAAGAAGGACCGTGCCTGCGGCGCCACGCGGGAAGCAGCAAACTTGTAATTTTATAGAAGGGCGGGGAAAGAGGGCAAACGTTGCGCCGATATTATGATCGCGCGAATTCCAAAATGAGTTCCGCGAGACGAGGAGTCGCATCCTTTGCGAGCCGCGAGCATCGAAGTTTTGCAGCAAGGGTAGCTAGAGACTGAGTCCGGGATTGGAGGGCGGTTGAAACTGATTTCGCTGAATGTGGCGCTGCCTCGGCTGACGACGTACAACGGCGCAACCATTAACACGGGGATTTTCAAGCAGCCGGTTTCGGGCCCGGTGCAATTGCGCACGCTCAACCTCGACGGTGATCGCCAAGCCGACCTGACCGTGCACGGCGGCCCGTTTAAGGCGGTCTATGGTTATCCTTCGGAGCATTATGAGTTCTGGCGGCGGGAACTGCCGGGGATGAATCTTCCCTGGGGAATGTTCGGCGAGAACTTCACGACGGAAGGTCTGTTGGAGAGTGACCTTCATATTGGTGACCGGCTGAAAATCGGGACGGCCACGCTCGTGGTTCGCCAGCCGCGCATGCCTTGTTACAAGCTGGCGGCAAAGTTTCAGCGAGAAGACCTGGTGGCGCGTTTTTTGCATAGCGGGCGCAGCGGGTTTTACTTTTCGGTGGAGCGCGAAGGCGTGGTGGAGGCGGGAGATTCGTTCGAGTTTCTGAGCCGCGAGCCGCAGGCCATCACGATCGCAGAGATGAACCGGCTGTTTTCCGAAGATAAATACAACCGCGAGCTGCTGCAGAAGGCGATTGCGACCCCGGCGCTGCCAGAGGATTGGCGGGATTATCTGCTGAAGAGAATGCCCGGCGCCACTGCGGAGCGTTAATCGAGTTCCGCCCTCGCGCCACGACGTTTGCAGCGTTCATGCCTTACAATGCGGCGAGCATGCTCCTCGACGCCCTCCATCGCATTGCGAATCAGTCGCAGTCGCTCGGCCGGAATGAAGCCCGCGAAGTCATGTCCGAGGTGCTGGCCGGCAAGTGCAGCGACGCGCAGATTGCCGCGCTGCTGGTGGCGCTGCGAATGAAAGGGGAAACGGTCGAGGAAATCGTGGGCTTCGCGGAGGCGATTCGCGCCGCGGCTGCGCCGCTGCCGATTCGTGGCACAGAGGCGCTCGATGTGAGCGGCACTGGCCGCGACGCGCTCGCCGAAGAATCGCGAGTCGATGAATCACTGGTCGATACCAGCGGAACCGGCGGCGATGCGAGTGGGACCTTCAATATTTCCACGGCGACCGCGCTCGTCACGGCTGGGGCGGGCGTGCGCGTCGCCAAGCACGGCAATCGCAGTATCAGTTCCAAATGCGGCTCAGCCGATGTGGTGGAGGCGCTGGGAATTAACATCCAGCTTTCACCGGAGCGGGCTGCACAATGCTTGCGCGAGGTTGGCATCTGCTTTCTGTATGCGCCCAATCTTCATCCCGCGATGAAGCAGGTGCAGGCCGTACGGCGTGAGTTGCGCATGCGCACCATGTTTAATCTGTTGGGGCCGCTGACAAATCCTGCGCAGGCGTCGGGCCAGGTGGTGGGCGTGTATTCGCTGGATCTGGTGGAGAAACTTGCGGAAGCGTTGAGCATGCTCGGTCTGCATCGCGCGCTGGTGGTGCATGGGCTCGACGGACTTGACGAGATCACGATCACGGGGGCAACGCGCGTAGCGGAGGCTCGTGAGGGTTCAGTGCGATCTTACGAAGTGGAGCCGGAAGAATTCGGGATGAGGCGCGCCACGCTGCAGGATATTTCTGGCGGCGATGCGACGCAGAACGCGGCAATCATCCGCTCGGTTTTGAGCGGAGAGAAGTCTCCGCGCCGGGATGTGGTGCTGCTGAATGCGGCGGCGGCCCTGGTGGCCGCAGGCAGAGCGGATCGCATTGCAGAGGCTGTGTCGATGGCAGCGGAGTCGATCGACAGCGGAGCAGCGGCTGGAAAGCTGAAGGCGCTGGCGCGTTTCACGGCTGGCGCCTAATACGAATACATCTCCCCTTACCCTCGACCGAAACTATCACAAGTTACTTTTCAGCTGACTCGATTTTGAACACGTTATTTGTCTTGTTACTTTCCGGGACGCTCCCGTCGTTCACCACAATTTCCTGCGGAGCGGCCGGAGTTTCGACGCGAACCACGGCTTTGCTCTTCGCGTGAACTTCGAGGCGGCGCATGATTTCTCCGCCAGTAAATTTCACGATAATGGGAACTTCGGCTCCCGCGGTGCCGAGATTATCGAGGGTGATGGTGAGCATGAAAGGGCCGGTCATGGTCTTGCGCGAGAACGCCGACTCGACTTTGAAGTCAGGCAGGCCGCGGTCGCGATAGACCCAGTCGTCGAAGAACCATTCCAGGTCGCGCTGGGTTTGCGCGGCGATCAGGCGCGGCATGTAGGAAGGCTCTTTGTCCTGGTCGGGGCGGTAGGCGGCGATTGCTTTCTTGAGCACGGGTTCGCCGACCATGTCGCGCAGCATCCACCAGACGTACATCGCCTTGCTGCGAACAGTTCTTCATTGGTCGGTATTCACCAGCGAGCGGTTGACCTCGTCTTCGGAGCGCGGAACTTTGGTTGAGTCAATGGCCTCGCCGAGCGCGAAGCGATGCAATCCCATGTAATCGAGAGCGGCGGCGCGTCCCTTTCTCTGCTCCACGTAGAGAGCTTGCGCGAAGTGCGCGAGGCCTTCTTCGATCCAGGGACGGAAGGAAAAAAATGCGGCGTGCGTGAGTTGATGGGCGGCAGCCAATCCAGCAATCTTGGGATCGCTGCTGGTAAGCGGAGTCAGCAACAACGCGCCACTCTCGAAGGGCGCAGCATGGGGATCAGGCAGTTCGACAGTGACCGCCTTTTCGCGGACGGAACCAAACCAATCGGAGATCAGCGGCGCGACTTTCTCGGCGGCGTCGGCGGCGTTTGTCGCGCCTACGTCGTGGCCGCGCAGGTACCAAACCTCGACGTCGGCTCTCTTCGATGACGAGATCGGTGCGCGATGATGAGAGTGGGAACGCCCGCACGCCTAAGGCTGCGTGCTGCAGTCCAGCAGTAGCTTCGGATGCGCCGCCCATGTTTCTTTTCCGCGCAACGAACGCCGTCGAATAAAATCTGCGGCTGTGCCTCGCTGCCGTTGCTCGTCAATTCGATGTGCAGTTGAATTTTGGCTGCGGCTTCGCGTGCCTTCCACTTGCCTAACACGTCGAACAGAGCTGTTGCCTTCGGAAAGATTCGCGACGTCGGTCGCAATCGGATACCACGCGACGTATCCCGCGCCGCGCACGGCTGTGAAGGCTCGGATCGATCTGGTCCCAGTCGGTGCTGTGCGCTGCATCTTCCGGCGTGCCGATGCGGGTGAGGCGGGTCGCATCGAGCAGGATGACGCCTTCGTACGCGATCTCTAGTTCGATCGATGCCTTGCGGCGCGACCGCCTGCGGCAGAGTGACGATCGCTTCGGAGAGCGCGCCGGTGTGATCGATGTCGGAAGTGTAGGGCTGCGTGACGAACTGTACGGCCTTGTCGCCCGCCTTGAATGGAGCGCCAGTCGAGCGACGAGGAAATCTGCAGGACGGCGATCTTCTGCGGATCTGGCGAATCGTTGCGCAGCGTGATTTTGCCGCGGACGCCCGAGGCGATGCTGCTCCGGATCAACCTGCAGGTTCAGGTCGTAATTGGTGAAGGTGAACGCTTCGCGGTCGAGAGCAAAAGCAATTCAGCGCTGAGGCGGCGAGCAGGCAGAGAAGCACAGCGACGGAAAGCAGACTTCATCGCGGGGAACTTCATTTTGCGATCCGCTGGAGCTATTCTTGGCGCGGCGCTGCCGCACGATTTCATACAGAACGACAGCCGCGGCGACCGAAACATTCAGCGACGGCACTTTGCCCAGCATCGGGAATCGAAACCAGGAAGTCGCATTTTCTCTTGACCAGGTCGTGCAGTCCCTTGCCTTCTCCGCCCAGAACCAGCGCGCAGTCCATGTTGTAGTCGAGCGCGTCGTAGGTTTGTTTGGCGCGTTCGTCGAGGCCGACGGTCCAGACGTTTTGTGCTTTCAGGTCTTCGATGCGTGCGGGCGATGTTGGTCACCTTCGCGATCGGCATATGCTCGCTCGCTCCCGCGGACACTTTTGTGACGGTGCCGGTCACGCTCGCGGCGCGGCGTTCGGGAATGACGATGCCGTTGGCGCCGGCGGCGTCGGCGGTGCGCAGGATCGCTCCCAGATTGTGCGGATCTTCCACGCCATCGAGCACGACAATCAGCGAATATTCCGCGCGCTTGGCGGCGATGACGTCGTCGAGATCGTTGTATTGCTTGGCCGACGTGACGGCGACCACGCCCTGGTGCGCGGCGTTGCCGGCCATGCGATCGAGTTCGGTGCGTTCGCAGGAAACGCACGGGCACGCCGAGGCGGCGGCAATCTTCAATCAGGCGCTGCAGGCGGATGTCGTGGCGCTCCTTGGCCATGCCGACCCATTCGAAGGCCCGCCCGCGCGCCTTCAGCGCCTCGGTGACGGAATTGATGCCGTAGATGTAGTGCATGAAGTATCAGTGTATCGCGAAGAGTCGTCGCGAAGTGCGGTTTGTGCGACGTCGTCTGAGCGAAGCGAAGCACCCTGACTTGCGGACGCTATGTCTGGCGATCAAGTTGCATCGGCATGCGCTTGCTCAGATGACAGGTCGGGATACGGCTTGCAGAATTCGACGATCTCGCTGGCTCGGGCCGCTCCGTGTAGTCTTCGTTCGCCGACGCGTAGAGAACCGTGCCATCGCGGTCGAGGATGTAGGTCGCGGGAATCGGCAAGTTCCCAGCTTTCATCGCCATTGGTGAACGGCAGGTTGACGAAGGCGCGGCGATAGATCGCTTCCTGCGCTCCGGTACGCGATAGGTCAGGCCAAACTGCCGCGCGACTTTGTTGCCAGCGTCCGAGAGCAGCGGGAAACGCAGCTTGTGCTGATCGTGCATGAAGAATGACTGCTTCACCGTTTGCGGAGAGATGGCGACGAGCGACGCTCCCGCTTGCTCGATCTGCGGCAGGACGAGGTTCATCGCTTCCATCTGGCCGACGCAGAACGGGCACCAGCGTCCGCGGATGAAGCAGATTACGAGGCGTCCCTTGGCTGAGCAGGTCGGAAGATGAGACGATCTTGCCGTTGTGGTCGGGAAGTTCGAATGCGGGCGCCTTCGCGCCGACGGGCAGGATGTTCGCCGCGAGATGACGCTGCCTTGAGTTCAGCGACGGCTTGCGCGTGAATGGCTTGCGTCTCTGGCGGAACGTACTTGGCGATCAGTTCTTTGCGCTCGGCGAAGATTTCGCGCAGCGGGCGGGCGTCGAGTCTCCGGGCTGGATTCTTCGAGCGAGCGCCATTTCATAATCTGGAGTTTGGCAAAGCAGTACAGAGATCCTTCGACTACGTTTCCGTTCGCTTCGCTCGCGGCAACTGCGCTCAGGATGACATGTTGGGTGGAGCATTATCTGGAAACTGCAACACTACATTCCCGGCAGCTTCATCCCCGCCAGCCTTCGCGCGAAGCTGGGTTTGCCCATCTGCTTGAACATCTTTTTCATCTGCGCGTACTGGCGGAGCAGATTGTTCACTTCCTGCACGGTGGTGCCGGAGCCGCGGGCGATGCGCTTGCGGCGGTTGCCGTTGATGACTTCGTGGTGGTTGCGCTCGTGCGTGGTCATCGAGTTGATGATGGCCTCGACGCGGTTGATCTGCTTTTCGTCCACGTTGTCGGCGGCTTTCTGCAGGCCGGAGAACGGGCCGATCGATGGGCAGCATGCCCATCAGGCTCTTCATCGATCCCATCTTTTTGACCTGGCGCAACTGGTCGCGAAAATCTTCGAGCGAGAAGCCGTCGCCGGTGAGGGCCTTGGTGGCCATTTCCTGCGCTTTCTTCTTGTCGATCTGCGATTCGGCGCGCTCGATCAGCGAGAGAATGTCGCCCATGCCGAGAATGCGCGAGACGATGCGGTCGGGATGGAAGGGCTCCAGCGCGTCGTACTTTTCGCCGACGCCGATGAACTTGATGGGCTGCCCGGTGACCTGGCGAATGGAAAGCGCCGCGCCGCCGCGGGCGTCGCCGTCCATCTTGGTGAGCACGACGCCGGTGAGCGAGAGCTTCTTGTGGAACTCTTCGGCGGAGCGCACCGCGTCCTGTCCGGTCATGGCGTCGGCGACGAACAGAATCTCCGATGGATTCAGCAGCTTCTTCAGCGACTGCATCTCGTCCATGAGCTGATCGTCGATGTGCAGACGGCCGGCGGTGTCGACGATGAGCACGTCGCATCCGGAGACGACGGCTTCGCGGCGCGCTTCCTTCACCAGTCGCTCGACAGTCGCGGTGTTGGCCTCGCCGACGGTGCCTTCGTAGATATGGCTCTTCACCGCCTGCGCGACAACTTTCAACTGCTCGCGCGCAGCGGGACGGTAGACGTCCACCGAAACCAGCAGCGGGCGATGTCCGCCAGTCTTGAACCAGTTCGCCAGCTTGCCCGACGTGGTGGTCTTGCCGGAACCTTGCAGTCCGGCCATGAGCACGACCGTGGGCGGCTGCGACGCGAACTTCATGCGCGCGGTATCTTTGCCGAGGAGTTCGACCAGTTCGTCGCGCACAATCTTGATGACCTGCTCGCCCGGGGAGAGCGCGGTCAGCACTTCCTGGCCGACGGCCTTGGCGCGAATCTGGTCGATGAGCTGCTTGACGACTTTGAAGTTGACGTCGGCCTCGAGCAGCGCCAGGCGGATTTCGCGCAGCGCCTCGTCAATGTTCTCTTCGGTGAGCGTGGCTTGCCCGCGGAGAGTTTTGAAGGCGCGTTGGAGTTTTTCCTGTAAGTTCTCAAACATGTCAGGAAGATATTTTAACAGGGGCAGGAATGGGAAGGCTCAGCGAGGGGTGCCGGCTCAACGTCACACGAATACTTCTTTTGCTGCGACCACCGTATTGCTGTGAATGATGACCGTGTCTTCCAGCTTGCGGGCGTAGCCGCCGGCGTAGGTGACCATTACCGGGATGCTGCGGGCGCGGGCGACCTGAAAGACGAGAGCGTCGCGCTTTTTTAATCCTTCAATCGTCAGCGAGAGGCCGCCTAGCTGATCTTCGCGATACGGGTCGGCGCCCGCGACGTAGCAAAGCAGGTCCGGCTCAAACTGACGGAGGCCGGAACTGAGCGCGTTGTCGAGCCACGCCAGGTAATCGTCGTCGCCGGTGCCGTCGGGCAGGTCGACGTCGATCGACGATGGCGGCTTGTACACGGGATAGTTGTTGTGCTGGTGCAGCGAAATCGTGAAGACGTCGCCGGCGTGCGCGCCGTGCACACGCGGCCTCGACGCACCGCGCCGATGCATCGCGGCGCCGGCGGCCGACGGCAGCGCCATACTCTCGGTGCGGGTTCCGGCGAAAATTGCAGCTGTGCCGTTGCCCTGGTGCACATCGCAGTCGATTGTCATGGCGGTACGAATGTGGTTGTCGCGCTGCATGCGCCGGATGGCGACGGCCACGTCGTGAATCATGCAGAAGCCCTCGCCGTGATCGGGAAAGGCGTGATGAAATCCACCGCCGATGCTGATGCAGATGCCGTCGCTCAGACATTGGCGCGCCGCCAGGATGGAGCCTCCCGCGGCCAGCCAGAATGCGTCCACAAGATCGCGCGAGTAGGGAACTTCCATCTCCATTTCTTCGCGCGGGCTGAGCGTGCCAGTCTTCAGTTTTTGTACGTACTCGGGTGTGTGCACTAGCAGGATGTCGGAATCGGTTGCCGGCTGCGGTTCGAGAAAGTCTGACGCGTCGGCGACGCCGGTGGCAATCAGCCGGTCGCGAACGCGCCGGTATTTTTCGGCAGGGAAGACGTGATCGCCGATGGGAAGATAATACGCGTCGCTGTAGACGAGCTTGAAGGGCAGCATGGATTGCCCCTAGATAATACCTCTAAGCCTGTCATCCTGAGCGAAGTTGACGTGCGCGAGGCGGACGTTAACGCAGTCGAAGGACCCCGTGTTCGCGTAAAGTGGCGCCGGCATCGCAAGGAGTTTTTATAATAACGTCGCTGCATCGTGAGAACGCCCGCCGACATTTATCCGAATGCAAGCAATCGCGAGGTCCTTCGACTGCGTCACTGCTTCGCTTCGCTCGCATTGACTGCTCTCAGGATGACAAAACGAAACTATGTGACTGCGCTCAGGATGACAAAGCGAAATCATGACTGTGCGCAGTGGATGGACAACGCGGAATTATTTTTTTCTTCCCGCCTGCACTACTGGCGCAACCATCGGTCTTCGCACCGGAACAATCGCGCCCTTGGCGGGGTCGGCGGCGGCGTTGGCGCGGGTGAGCACTTCCTGCTGGATATATTGCACGAACTCCTGAATCTGGCGCTGCATTTCTTCCATACGTTCGCGCATCTGCAGAATGATGGCCATGCCGCTGATGTTCACGCCCAAGTCGCGCGCCAGCGACAAGATAAATTCCAGGCGTTGCAGATCTTCGTCGGTATAGAGACGCGTATTGCCCTCGGTCCGCGAAGGTTTCAGCAGGCCTTCGCGTTCGTAGAGCCGCAGCGTTTGGGGATGAATCCCGTACATCTCGGCTACCGAGGAAATCATGTAGGCACCCTTGGATTTCCGTTTGGTCATAAGCCTCTTCAACACGCTCTCTGCGTTGATTTTAGAGCACGAACGCATTTCTACATAATTTTGCGGGCAGAATGTTGCCAAACCTGGCAGGGCCACTGGCATCCAAAATTCAGGAGGCAATAATGGACAAAGATAAAACTATCAGTATGCTCGAAGACCTCATCCAGACCTGCAAGGATGGACAGAAGGGCTACCAGGAGGCAGCGTCGAAAGTGAAGCGCAGCGATCTGAAGACGTTTTTCAATGAGCAAATCCTGGAGCGTTCGCGCTTTGCCGGAGAACTGGAGGAAGAGTTAATCCGTCTCGGCAAGCCCGACAAGAAAGTTTCCGGATCGGTGGTGGGAAGCCTGCACCGCGCCTGGATCGACACGAAAGTGGGATTGGGCGGCGGCGACAAGACTGTTCTCGATTGGCTGGAAAATGGCGAGGACCATGCCAAGAACGCGTACCAGAAAGCGGTCACCGCGGATCTGCCGGAAAACATTGCGCAGATCGTGCGGCGGCAGGCTACCAGCGTACTGGCTGCGCATGACAAGGTAAGAAGCTTGCGCGATACGGCGGTAAAAGCGGCCTAGTGGTGCGTGCGGACGGCCGAGGGCGGCTGTCTCCACATAAATCAAAAGCAGGGCCGAACGTGTTGAACAGAAAAGAAAAAGAAAAAGAGGACCGGAAAGTTTTCCGGTCCTTTTTTAATTTATTGAAGCGGCATCACGCCGCCGGTTGCGGCTTTTCTTCCTGCGCCGTCCACCCTGCGGGCTTCAGAGCGTGGTTCACGAAATAAGCGACGAAGCCAGCGCCGATCAGGATCATTCCGAAGGCGAACGAACTCATCCCGAGAATGGATTCGTGCTCGCTGCGGATTACCGAGAAACCGAGCAGCAGCATCGGAGGAATGCCAATGCAGATCGCCCCGAACAGGCCGCCGGGAACCCGGAATGGCCGCTTCAGGGTCGGCTCGCGGAAGCGCAGCACGGCCAGCGCGATAAATTCCAGCATCAGGCTCGCGCCATACAGCAGGATGTCGATCGTGACCAGACGGGCGAATCCCAGGCCCAGACACATTCCCCACCCAATGGCTAGCGCCAGGATCGCGACCCACGGCGCCCTCGATTTTTTCTGCAGCTTGCCGAAAACGCTGGGCAGCATGCCATCCTGCGCCATCGCCAGCGGCAGGCGCGAATAGCTCATCACCAGCGCGTTGAACATGCCGAAGGCGCTCATCATGCCGCCGAGAACGACGCCAACCCGCAGCAGCGGGCCACCGATCAAAGCGGCGATGTCCGCCCACGATCCGGTTTCCCAAGCAGTCGCCTTCAGTCCAGTCACCCACATGGCGGCGAAGGGAAGAACGTAGGTGGCGGCCACGATGCAGACTGCGACCAGCATCGCTCGCGGATAAGTCCGCTGCGGACGCTCCACTTCGGTAGCGATGGTCGAGGCGTTGTCCCATCCCATGTAGTTCCACATGCAGATGAGCAGGCCGCCGAGAATGTCGACGGTGGAAGTGGTCGGCTTGGTCACGGCGTTGGCGAGCGCCCCGAGCTTGAAGGGCGCGATCAGAACGATCGCGACAAACGGCGCAGACAGAGCCGACGAACAGCCACAGCGAGGTCAGGGAGACGACTTTCACTCCGGCAATATTCAGCAACGCACACGCGATCACCACGGCGAGCGCGACCCACCATCCGCGATTGCCCTGCTGAAACCAAGGGAACATGCGGGTCAGGTAGGCCACGAAGAGCGTGGGATAAATCGCCATGTCGAAAATGGAGGCGACCAGCGAGAGCCAGGCTTCCTGAAATCCCCAGAAGTTGCCCATGGCGCGGCGCACCCAGGCGTAGTAGCCGCCTTCGTAGGGCAGCGCGCTCGAAAGTTCACCGATCATGAAAGCCGTGGGCAGGCTCCAGAGCAGGGGCGTGAGCAGCAGAATCAGAATGGCCCGTCCGTAGCCGGCGCCGTGCACGATGTCTTCGGTGCCATAGGTTCCGCCCGACACCATGAAGAAGGTGGCGGCGACGAGGGGCCAAAGCGTGAGGCGAACGAATTTTTTGGGATTACGGCCGGGGATAGAGCTGAGCGGCTGGGGATTTTCGAGTTGTCGACGCGGTGCGATAGATGTTGCCAATTTCTATGGCTTCCTCCTCAAGCGACTCACTCTCACCACCGCGTCTCCCTTGACGTCTGTGTCGCGGCTCCCGGGATTTTGCGATTTCCCGGACATTTCGGCGAAGTTAGTTCGCAGGTTTGAGATTACGGGAAATTTCCACAGATGCAAGATTTTTTTGAAGATTATTGAAAAATTTTGTGAGCAACCGATGTGGTACTGAGGTAACGCCTAGCAGCGGAGAGAAGCGGCTTTAAACTTTGTCACCAGCTTTAGACTTTCGTCCACAATTCCGCCCGCGGGTCTTCGGGATTGAGCTTGGCCAGTTCGCGGAGCAGTTCCTTCGTGCGTTCATCGCGCGGCATCGGCACGGTGACCGTGATCTCGACGATCTCGTCTCCGCGCACGCCTTCTTTCGTCGCCGACGGCACGCCCTTCTCGCGCAGGCGCAGTTTCTGTCCCGACTGCGTTCCGGGAGGAATCTTGAGCAGGGCGCGACCGTCGATGGTGGGCACTTCGATCTTCGCTCCCAGCGCGGCTTCCGTGGCGTTCACTGGGACCGAGAGATAGATGTCGTCGCCATCGCGGCGGAAGACCGGGTGCTCCTCGGTGCGAATGATCACGTAGAGATCGCCGGGCGCGCCGCCGTGAGCTCCCGCATTGCCTTTGCCCGGCAAGCGAATGCGCTGGCCGTCGCGCGTACCGGCCTTGATGCGTACTTCGAGCGGTTCGGTTTTTGAGACGGTGCCTTCGCCGTGGCAGGTGGGGCAGGTCGTCAGATTCTTGCCGGTACCGTGGCAGCGCGGGCACTGCACGTTGAACTTCATCCGGCCGCCAGTCTGGGTGATTTGCCCGGTGCCGTTGCACTCCGGACACTTGCCCGGAGCCTCCAGGAAACCTTGCCCGTGACAAGTCGAACAAACGTCCTGACGCGATATGTTGAGCCGCATTACGCCGCCGCGGATCGCCGTCCAGAAGGGAACGTTGACTTGGTATTCGAGATCGGAGCCGGGCTCGGGACCGTCGTCCGCGGCCCGCGACGCGCCCTGTCCGCCGCCGAAGATGGAGCCGAAAATGTCGCGGAAGCCGCCGCCACTACTTGTGCTCCCACTCTTCCGGCCGCGCTGCGCGTTATCGACCAGGTCGGAAAAATCGAAGCCGCCGAAATCAAATGGAACGCCATGGCCGCTGTCCGGCCCGCCGCCGGGAAAGCCGGCAGGGAATCCACCGCCCGCGTTTCCTCCACCGGCGCCTGCGCGCGCATAAGCCTCGGCGGTCGCGGGGTCGATGTTGTCGGAATAGAAGCCGACCTGGTCGTAGATTTTGCGCTTCTTGGGATCGCTGAGAACGTCGTTGGCCTCGGACAGCGTCTTGAACTTTTCCTCGGCGCCCTTGTCCCCGGGATTGACGTCAGGATGGTATTTGCGCGCCAGCTTGCGGAACGCCTTGCGGATTTCGTCGGCCGAGGCCGACTTCTTCACGCCCAGTATTTCGTAGTAGTCCTTTTTTGGGGTGGTTGCCATTGCGCGCGCGTCTCGTCCGAATCGCTCCGAGTTTAATTGAGAATCTTCCTTCTATCTTTATCTTCAATGACGATCTTGATATCTTCGAACTCCGGCGCGTCCTCATAAACCGGCACATGCCGCGTTCCAGCGACACCCTCGACGTACACCAGCCATCGCCGCTCGTCGTCGGCGAGGCTCACGAAATATGTTTCCCCATTGACTTGAAAATTCACTGAACGCCCTCCCAAAAAACCAGTTGCGATCCATCTGTGGCTTACTTGTTCTTGATTGACTCGCCTGCGAACGCCATCTGCGCTCCCCACTTCTCAGCAAAGTCTTCCCAGCGAGGATTCTTCGACTCGATCAACGCAATCTTCTTTGCCCGAGTCCAGCCCTTCAACTGTTTCTCGCGTCCAATTGCCTTGTTGAACGTCGTCGAACCCCTCGTAGTACACCAGCCGGTTGCAGCCATAGGTGCTGGCAAACCCCTCAACCTCGCCCCGCTTATGCTCTAGCGCACGACGGTAGATGCTGTTCGTCATTCCGATACACAAAGTGCCAGAGCGGCTGCAAACGATGTACACGAAATACTCATGGTCTTTCATAACAGCACCAAACGTCTGTCATCGATCACAGCACCGAACTGCTGTCACGCATCACAAGCACCAACCTGCTGTCGCCGATCACAGCACCAAGCTTCTGTCATCCTGACGAAGTTGCCGTCCGCAAAGCGGACGGCAACGTAGTCGAAGGACCCCATGACTCTCAACCTCGGCATTGCCTGCCTCATCAGGGAGTTTCTACCAGACACCTGACGTCATAGTGAGAACTCCCTTCCAGGTCCATCTCACCGCGAGCGCGCAAGGGGTCCTTCGACTCTGTGGGTGCTCCGCTTCGCGAAGCACCCACTCCGCTCAGGATGACAGCTTTTTTCTGCCCGCTCTAGATTGCATACTTTAAGACTGCTTACTTTTTGTCTTCGACATCGACGTACTCAGCGTCGATCACGCCTTCGTCTTTCTTCTGGCCTTGACCGTCACCGCCGGCGGTTGCTCCCGGCGCGGAAGCCTGTCCAGCGCCCGCACCTGATCCCGGCGTCGGCTGCGCTGCCTTGTACATCTGTTCGGCCAGCTTGTGCGAAGCCGCGGTCAGCGTTTCGCGCGCCTTGTCCATCTGCGCCTTGTCGTTCGACTCCAGCGCCTTCTTGGCGTCGGCGACGGCGTTCTCAACATCTCCGCGCTCCGAGCCGGAGATCTTGTCGCCCTGCTCGCGCAGCATCTTCTCGATGTTGTAGACCATGCTGTCGAGCTGGTTCTTGGCCTCGATCGATTCGCGCTGGGCCTTGTCCTCTGCCGCGTGTGCGTCGGCTTCCTTGGCCATGCGCTCGACTTCTTCCTTCGACAATCCGGAAGACGACGTGATCGTAATCTTCTGGTCCTTCTGCGTGGCCGTATCTTTCGCGGTCACGTTCAGGATGCCGTTGGCGTCGATGTCGAACGTCACTTCAATCTGCGGCACGCCGCGCGGAGCCGGCGGAATTCCGGTCAAGTGGAACTTGCCCAAAGTCCGGTTCTGCGCCGCCATGGGCCGTTCGCCCTGCAGCACGTGGACTTCGACCGACGTCTGGCTGTCGGCCGCGGTCGAAAACGTTTCCGTCTTTTTTGTCGGAATCGTCGTGTTGCGCGGGATCATCGGCGTCGCTACGCCGCCCAGCGTTTCAATCGCCAGCGACAGCGGAGTCACGTCGAGCAGCAGCAGATCCTTCACTTCGCCGCCCAGCACGCCACCCTGAATTGCCGCGCCGATTGCGACCACTTCGTCGGGATTCACTCCCTTGTGGCCTTCCTTACCGAACAATTCCTTTACCAAGGCCTGAATGCGCGGCATGCGCGTCTGTCCGCCGACCAGCACCACTTCGTTGATCTTGCTGGTATCGACGCCAGCATCTTTCATGCACTGCTTGCACGGTCCTACCGAGCGCTGGATGATGTCTTCCACCATGCCCTCGAGCTTGGCGCGCGTCAGCTTCTGCACCAGGTGCTTGGGACCGCTGGCATCGGCCGTAATGAACGGCAGATTGATCTCCGTCTCCATGGTGGTGGAGAGTTCGATCTTCGCCCGCTCGGCCGCGTCGCGCAGACGCTGCAGAGCCATTTCGTTCCCTTTGCCACGGAGATCGAGGCCTTCGTTCTTCTTGAATTCGTCAATGAGCCAGTCGACGATGCGCTGATCGAGGTTGTCGCCGCCCAGGTGGGTGTCGCCATTGGTAGCTTTCACTTCAATGACGCCCTCGCCCACTTCCAGCACGGAAATATCGAACGTTCCGCCGCCGAAGTCGTAGACTGCGATCATCTCGTCCTTTGTTTTGTCGAGGCCATAGGCCAGCGCGGCTGCCGTGGGCTCGTTGATGATGCGCTTCACTTCAAGCCCGGCAATCTGCCCGGCATCCTTGGTCGCCTGCCGCTGCGCGTCGTTAAAATACGCGGGCACGGTGATGACCGCCTCAGTCACTTTCTCGCCGAGATAGTCTTCCGCGGCCTTCTTCAGCTTCTGCAGAATCAGCGCGGAAATCTGCGGCGGTGTGTACTCCTTGCCCTGCGCCATGACGGCGACGTGATCGCCCGACTGCACGACCTTATAGGGCACCATCTTGATCTCTTCGCCAACCTCGTTGAAGCGGCGTCCCATGAAGCGCTTGATCGAGTAAACCGTGTTCTCTGGGTTGGTGATGGCCTGCCGCTTCGCGACCTGTCCCACCAGCCGCTCGCCGGTTTTGGTAAAGCCGACGACCGACGGCGTAGTTCGTCCGCCTTCTTCATTAGGGATCACTTTGGGCTCACCGCCCTCCATGACCGCCACGCAGGAATTGGTAGTTCCTAAGTCAATTCCGATAATCTTTCCCATAAAACGTTCCTCCTGATCATGTTAAGTGCTTTGTAATCAGTCCAAATATGATTGCGCCAGAACCCATGCTAAGACTTGAGTGATTTGTTGTCAATCTTTAGATGTCAATGGAAGGCATGAGGATGCGCGGGATTTATTAGATTGCCAGGCCCAGGTTGGGTTCTCGGAGGGGGCCGTCTCAGATGGTGAGTGTATGGCAATTTTACGGCCAACTACCCCTTCTCACTAGCAACCGTCTAAGCTTGATGCGTGCAATGCCATATTTCTCGCGTTTTCCCGGGGGAGAATACAAATCGATGAGCGCAGGTCACTGGATCCCGGCCCTAAGCCTCGCGCTCTTGTTTGCGCTTCCTCAAGATTGCCTCGCGCAAGTGCCAAAGCGATCTGCATTGCAATCTTCAACGCAACCCGCAAATGTTGTCCCCACGAGGGGCGGATCGATGGTGCTAGTGCGCGGCGGCAGTGCCCAGATGGGAATCGATGCCGCCCAAATTCCCAGCCTTGGAAAAATTTTCAACATCGATGCCCCGCCATTGTTCCAGGATGAAGTTCCGAAACACTCGGTTACCATCGATGACTTCTATATCGACAAATACCCTGTGACCAATGCAGAGTTCAAGAAGTTCACTGATTTCAATCCCGAATGGCGGTCGGATCGCATTCCTCGCACGCTTCACAATGGTAACTACCTGAAGCACTGGAAGGAACAGGACGCGCTAAGGACTAAACCCGATCACCCAGTAGTGAACGTGAGTTGGTACGCGGCCGTGGCCTATTGTCGCTGGGTAGGGAAGCGTCTGCCCACCGAAGCGGAGTGGGAACATGGGGCTCGCGGCGGTCTCAACGCGCTGTTTCCTTGGGGCGATCAGCCTGTTGACGCCACCCGAGCGAACTTTTCAGGAAGTGGCATCGGCACAACCTCTCCGGTCGGCCACTACCCCGCGAACCAATATGGATTGTTCGATATGGTGGGCAATGTGTGGGAATTCCTGGCCGACGAATGGAAGCCCTATCCCTCCACTCCGCAGAAAAACCCAGTGGCTGGGGGAGACCTGTTCCTCGACGGGACGGCGTTCGTCCAAGTGAAGACCAGGCGTGTCATCCGCGGGGGTAGTTTTGGCGGAGCGCCCGTGAACTTATGGGTCGAGTATCGTGACAGCCATCCCCCAGATGGAGCACGCGAGTTCGTGGGTTTCCGGTGCGCGAAGTAACTGCCGACGGAGGAGAGAATCAGATGGTTGACGAAATTACATCACACTCAAGTTCCTCGCCCAAGGGAAGATGAGCGTAATGGCGATGTTACGCCAATCGCGCTACAAACCTCTCGGGATGCGAAGGCTTTAGTGGATTCTAACCAGCCACATGGCTACTTCCTCTTGCCGGGGAACCAGTGATTTGCATCAACAAGGATTGGAGCCACGAGACCAATGGCCGCCACAATCAGGCCGCGGCCTGCCACCACGTGATCTTCTTCGCCATCGCCTCCAACATCACGTCCTGTACTTTCATCGACCGCTCCATCGCGGCCCTCGGATAAGGTCCCATGCTCGCCATGGTCTCTATCCTCACCGCCCGCAAAGCGGACATTTCATGTGCTATCTCAACCGGACATATCATGTGCTACCGACACAAACGAAAATCGAAGATTGACAGGGGCGTGCCAAGCAGACATAATTGGCGGCGCGTCTGGGCCCCGCTCAATTCCCCCCGCCGTCGTTCCCTTTATCTCTCGGAATAAATAGAAAGAAAGAAGGAGCTTCACAATGTCTTCAGCTCGATCTCGCTGGTCCCTCGTTCTCGTCATGGCTGTGCTCGGTGTTACTGGAGTCGCCTCTGCCACGACTTTGTGCGTCAACCCTCACGGTTCGAATGGATGTTATTCCAAGATTCAATCTGCAGTCAGCGCAGCCTCAGCCGGCGACATCATTCAAGTTGCGTCGGGCACCTACGCGGAAGAGGTTGTGATCGGAAAGCCGCTCTCGCTGCTGGGCGCGGGCGCCGAACACACCGCCATTGACGGTGCCAACCTGGCGCACGGAATTTTTGTGGACGGTTACCATAATCCCGGCTTGCACGACGTCACCATCGCGGGATTCACTGTGAAGAATGCCCTGTTCGAGGGAGTACTGGTAGTCAGCGCCGCGGATGTCACTATCCACGACAACACGATTGCACACAACGACACGACCTCCGGCCTTGCCTTCACGGGAGCGCTCACTGGTTGTCCCGGCCAGCCGGGCAACGGAATCTATGAGACCGACGAGACCGGCGACTGCGGCGGCGCGCTGCACCTGGTTGGAACCGTCAATTCGATCGTGTCCGGCAACCTGATCACCGGCAATGCCGACGGCGTGCTGATCAGCGACGAGACTGCAGAAAGCCGTGACAATCTGCTGATTCGCAATGTCATCAAAGACAATCCCCTCGAGTGCGGGATCGTTCTGGCTTCCCATCCGCCTGCGGGCCATACCTCACCGCCCTTTCCTCCCCATTACGGAGTGAACCACAATACGATTGCCGAGAACGTCTCAACCGGCAACGGAGTGCAAGTTGGAGGCTCAGGGGCCGGTATGTTTTCTGACGGCGCAGGTCAGGGCCGCGTATCCGACAATGTGATTATCAGAAATAAACTGACGAACAACGGTTTGGGTGGCGTCGCGTTGCATACGCACGTGGGCCCGTCTTTCGGCCTGCCGGCTGACGACATGTCGGGAAACAAAATCATCGGCAACTTCATCGCGGGAAATCTCGCCGACCAGGCCGATACCGCAACTCCCGGACCCGTGGGAATCAACATCAACAGCGGCGGTGGAGGCTCTCCGGTTCGCGGCACTGTCATTTCGCAAAACGTTATTCGCGATGAAGACATCGACATCGCGATCAACACCCCGACCGAAATTGACATCCACCTCAACGACCTTCGCGGAGGCAAAATCGGAGTGGGTGACGTTTGTGCGCTCGATGGAGCGGCTAACTGTACCGGCAGCATCGACGCCACTGAAAATTATTGGGGCTGCCCTGCTGGTCCCGGCGGTCCGGGGTGTACGACGGCGAGCGGATCGGATATTCGCTGGAATCCGTGGCTAAAGAAACCCGTTGCCGACGTGGACGACAGCGATCAACATTAACCGTTAATCGTTGGACGAATCCAACGGGACACGGGCATGCCACGAAATGCCCGTGTCCCGAAATTAAGTAGCGCCCGGACGGCTATTCCGCTTCCACCTTCCACAGCGGCTCTCCTCCCAGCGAGTGGTAGAAGCCCCATCCCGCCAGAGCCACCACGCTCAACAAAGCCAGCATGGACGTTCCCGCGTACCAGGCCGAGAAGTCTGCGGTGAAGGGAACGTTGGCGAGCATGTCGACGGCAAAGGCCGCGACCGCGACCGGCACCAACCCGAAGCGAAGAATAATCAGCGCAAGAATGCCGAAGACCAGAACATTGACCGGGACATCCACCGCGAGATGCGTGCTCTGCAGCCCGCGCATCGCCAGAAAGATCGCAACGAACAATATCGCCGCAACCCAATCGGCGCGAAAGGCCTTCAATCCCACCCGCCGGAATAAGAACTCCAGCAGCACCTTCAGCCCCAGCAATAGAAAGAAGAATTGCATCGTTCCGAAAATCGAGGAAGGAATCTGCGTCAGCCACCCGCCCAGGGCTTCGCGGCCTCCCATCAGGTAAGGCCGAACTGCTGAGCGGGGGCGCGGCGCCCATGCGCGCCAACGGTATGTTGCCTAGCTGAAAGATCACGAGCCAAAGCGTGCCGAAGGCGACGCCGAACAGGATATCGCGTCCCACCACCGGATCGCGCAGTTGACCGGAGATGAGGCGACTCCAGGAAATGATGGCTTGCGGCCAGTTACGTCGAATCCATGGTTCGATCGCCAGGTAGAGCATCCACATCGCGCCACTCCACAGCAGCGCTCCGGCAATTGCCAGAATCATATAGCCGAATATCGCAATCCCCGTGACAAAGTGCGAGCGGCATAGCCAAATTCCAATTTCCAGAATGAACATGACCACTGCCAGTCGCAACGCGCCATCGCGGTCGCCGCGGCCGTGGCGATAATTGCGGCGGGCCAGCAGCGCACCCGCGGCCAGGACAGCGGTCAGCAGAAACACACTGATCATCTGGCTCGCCCGATTTTTCTTCTCGTCGGCGGATTGGGCCGCAACCATCCGCCACGGCTTGTTCCAGTCGCCGATCGCCGCAAAAAATACCGGCTTGCCATGCCATGCGGCTGCCTCCACCCGCAGCGGACGAGTCGAGCCTGGCCAGACTCCCGTCCATGCGGCGCGTGCGTCGGCCATGCCCAGCGAAGTCCACTCCGGTTGCACCGGCTGTAGCTTCGATGGATCCAATTCCGCCGCGGAAAATAACGGAGCTCCAATCCGGCGGCGCCGCGGACGGCGCGCTCGTGTCTTTCTGCGGCGGAATCACTTGCAGATAAGTGAGCCTGCCAGCGGCGTCGAGTTTCAGGTTGATCATCCCCGAGAGCGTAGTGGCCGGGTCGTCTTCCGTGACAATGCCCGGAGTCAGAAAACTGTCGTGAAAACTGTCAGCCCCCATCTCGTCCGGACTTTGCCGGTACCAGAACTGCAGCACAGTCGGGCGCCCCGCCAGCACTTCATCCCAGTTTGGCTTGCTCTCTTTCTCCACCGAGTCGCGAAAATTAGTGTCGTAGTCGAATCCAAAGGCGCTGTCGGCGGGCTTATCCGGGTAGCCGAGTTGCGCCACGACCTGGCGAGCCTTGTGAGCCAGCACCTCGGGGGTCTGTTCCAGATGCATTCTCTCGACGCCGCCGTAGCGGATGGTCAGGTAGATCCCGACGGCCAACCCCACCAGCACGAAGAGCGAGACAGGCGACCGCGATGCGCGGGCGCAAGCCTTTGGTTTCGCCAGAGGCTGCCACCAATTGCGGCGACGGCGTTTCTCCCGCGGCCAGCGCGGCGGCCAGAGGATCTCCGCCGGGCAACGCCGCTGCCACCGCCAAAGCTGTGGGCGGACGCGACGACGGATCAGACTCAAGGCAGCGCAGAATTACTTTTTCGACGATGGGATCGAGATCTTTCACCACCGACGATGGCCTGCTGGGTGTGTGATCGCCGCGTGTCCGCACCAGCGCCGGCGTTTCGGCGAAGGCTCGCTTGCCCGTGAAAACTTCATACAGCACCAGCCCCAGCGCATAAATATCGCTGCGCATAGTGACTTCTTTTCCCGAGAGTTGTTCCGGCGACATGTAAGCGGGAGTGCCGCTGCGCACTTCCTGGCCTCTGATAGTGTCGGCCACGCCGGCCAGGCCGAAATCGGTGATCACCACCTGGCCGCGTCCATCGAGCATGATGTTGGCAGGCTTCAGGTCGCGATGCAGAACTCCCTTGGTGTGGGCCGCCGCCAAACCAGCGCAAAGATGCCGCGCGATGTCGAGCGCTTTGTCGGGCGGAAGCCGGCCGATACGACGGAGGAGAGAACCGAGGTCCTCGCCGTCGACATACTCCATGGTGAAAAATGTCTGGCCGTCAACCTCGCCCACGTCATAAACGCGGCAAACGTTAGGATGCGAGACCCGCCGAGCCATCCGCACTTCGTTGCGAAAACGCTCGAGCATGGCCTCGTCATGCACCGCCTCGTCGGGAAGAAATTTCAGAGCGACCGCTTGCCCCAGCGTGAGGTCGTCGGCACGGTAGACCTCGCCCATGCCACCTTTTCCCAGCAGGGCGATGATGCGGTAGCGCGAAGCGACCAGGCGGCCGGGAAGGAATCGTCCTTCGCTCAACAGATATTCGGCGGAACTTGAAGGCCGCAACGCCGACGAGGACGAAGATCCCGATGTCCGCCGCGGCGGCAAGGGCGAAGTCGAGGTGGCAAAGTCGAGCGTGGCCACGTCGTCACTGTTCGAGGCGGGTTGCCCACACGAGGAGCAGAAGCGAACGTTGTCCGGCAAATCAGTTCCGCAATTTACGCACTTGGCCATGAAAATTTCCCGCTCCAGTCTAACCCAGACCTTGCACGCCGCACCCCGAATCCTCTCGCCGCTACGAGACTGAGTTCCGACGACTGAAGGGCGAAGTCGGTTTTGTTACCATGCAAAACGATGACTCCACGCCTGGGGCGAAAGTTGAGCGATCCTCGTATTTCTTCTGTGCCTGGTCGCGGGCTTGCTCGCCTTCGTAGTGCAATCTGGCGAACTGGGCACCTCCGACACCATGCACCGGCTGCAAACCGCGCACTGGTTGTGGACGTCTCAGCCGCAAGTTTTTCCGAATGAGTACCCGGAGTTCGGGCTGCATGGCACTGGCGGCCGCATCTTCAGCTGGTTTGGGATCGGCCAATCGCTGGTCATGTTGCCCGCGGACCTGGTCGGCACCTGGATCGCGCACTGGCATGTGTTTTCCGGTTACGAAGACGACCCTGCCGTGCGCACCATAGTCGTCGGCTACTGCACCAATATTCTTATCACTGTGCTTACGGCGCTGATCGCGTTCCGCCTGTTGCAGCAGCTGGGCTTCAGCGTGAACCAGACTGTCGCCGGTGTGCTGACTCTGCTGTTTTGCACGACCCACCTGCACTATACCCAGAACATGCAGGAAAATAGTTACATCATGCTGCTCACGCTGACTGGATTTTCCTTCCAGTACGAGTGGCTGCGCAGCGGCAACTTGCGGGCACTTTTTTGGGGATCGGCAGCGCTCGGCCTCAACTTGCTGACTCGCGCTACCACTGGCCTCGACCTGATCGCGGGCGGCATTTTTATTCTGGCCGTGCTCTGGTTCGAGCATGTGCGCGGGCGCGAGTTATGGGCACGTATTCTGGCGTACTGCAAGATTGCCGTTCCGATCTATGCTTTCTTTGCGATTGTCGAGCGCCTCTACAGCTTTTATCGTTTCGGATCGCTCACCCAAACTTACCTTCCAATTTTCGCGCGCGAATCGCGCCTGCAGGATCCCACGCTGCCCGAGAATTTTCCCTGGAGCACTCCCTTCCACGAAGGTGTTCTGGGCGCGCTCTTTAAACCCGAGAAATCCATCTTTCTTTTCGACCCCATTCTCATCCTTGCTATCGTCCTGCTTGCGCTCTTGTGGAAGCGGCTTACCCCCGAAATTCGCGCCTATGGCGTGACCTCGCTGCTGCTGCTGCTCGGCTATATCGGCTTTTACTCCCGCTACACCTATTGGGCCGGTGATTTCGCGTGGGGAGACCGCTACGTTTCCACCGCAGTGGAGTTGGCGACGCTGCTTGCCGTGCCGCTCCTGATTCGCTACCGCGCCAATCTCAGCCCGTGGATCTGGCGCGGCGGCCTGGTCCTATTGGCCGCAAGTTTCATCATTCAGATCGCGTCGCTGGCCTTCTGGCTGCCGCTGGAGATTTATCAGATGGAGGCGCTGGGCCATCCAACCTTTGTTATTGCCCTGCGCTTCAAAAATATTGTCGCCTTCGCGCTCGGCAAAATGAACGCCTGGGGCCTCGACACTGAGGCTATGCACCAAGATCCCTGGGACTACGTGCACATCACGACATGGAATTTTCTGCCGTTCCTGCTGCGCCGCGTAGGAGCAGCACCGGTATGGGTGGTAAAGATCGCATTCGGAGTCTGGAGCGCCAGTATCGCGGCGCTGGCCGCCGCTTTGTGGCGGCTGAAGTTGGTGCTCACCGTAGCAGGATGATTACGAACTTGTGTGGCGCGGGCGCTCTCGCCCGCGAGCCCTTCTACTACGGCGAACAAACGCGGGCGAAGGCGCCCGCGCCACAAGCGCAGGCTTTAAGCGGCATTTTGTCGATCAGTCTGCTGAGGCTCTTCACTGTTCTGTTTGGCCGCCTGGCCTCGGTTTTTCTCCGCGCTCGCATCGGAGCTACCGGCTTCCGCTATCTGCCCTGGTGCGTCTTGTGGGGTTTTAGCGACGTCTTTCTTGTCCTTGTCCACCTGAGCTGTCTCTCCACCTGAATTGGCTGGGGCTTCATCTTTCTTTTCTTGTGGCCTGGGAGCCTCTCGCTCTAGTCCTTGCTCTTCCGTCTTTAGCGCGCCAGAAATCAAATGTTCGATCCGCACCTGCGCGGCGCGCCACCTGACGTTGGCTGCGTTCCCAGCCTGCTCCAGGTGGCTGGCGACTTCCTGATCGGTGGCCAAGCCCTTATCCTTCACAAGTTGCAGAATCGCCGCACTCTGCGTCTCCAGGGCTTCAAGAGAAGAAAAGAGTTCGCGGAGTATTTCATGCACAATCTGCTCATTCACGGTTCATCTCCTCGGCGGGGTTGGATGCCAAAAGCGCATTCCCGCGCTGGCAACAATTCGTTCAATGTTCCATCTTTATGGGGACTCGAATGGCCTTAGTATGGTGTATCGGGAAGGAAGCGCCGTGGGTCTGAACATCAAGAACGAAGAAACTCACCGCTTGGCGCGCAAATTAGCGCGTGCCACAGGCGAAACCATGACCGTGGCAGTGACAGGGGCGATTCGCCAGCGCCTAGAGCGGATTCGCGAGAATTCCAGGAGTCGCAAGGTCGAGCGCATCCTGGAGATTGGGAAGGAATGTTCGAACTACTTCAAAGAGCCGTACAAGTCGATAGACCATGGCGACTTGTTGTACGACGAAAACGGATTGCCGAAGTGATCCGGCACTCGTCCCCGAATTGCGCTGATCCGAAATCGCCCGGTGATTATTCCACCGTCACCGACTTCGCCAGATTCCTCGGTTGATCCACGTCGCAGCCGCGGCGCACTGCGATGTGATACGCCAGCAACTGCAGCGGGACGATTTCCAGGATTGGCGACAATTCCTCCGGCGCAGGCGGAACGTACAAAATATGATCCGCCGCCTCTTTGATCTCTTCGTCGCCTTCCGTGGCCAGCGCAATCACCACTCCTGAGCGCGCTTTCACTTCCTTTAAATTGGAAATCGTTTTTTCGTAGCGCAGCACCGAGCCCGGATTGTTTGTGTCCCGAGTTGCGATCACTACGACGGGCAGATTCTCGTCGATCAGCGCGTTGGGTCCGTGCTTCATCTCGCCTGCGGGATATCCTTCGGCGTGGATGTAGGAAATCTCCTTCAACTTCAGCGCGCCTTCGAGCGCAATCGGGTAATGAATTCCCCGGCCCAGAAATAAAAAGTCGTGAACTTTCTGGTACCGCTTGGCCAGTTCGTCGCACGCCTCATCGTGAGTCAGGATGGTTTCGAGTTTCGCCGGAATGCGAGTCAGTTCCTGCATGGCAGTCCGCGCCTGCTCGGCGGTCATGGTGCCGCGCACCTGCGCCAAATACATGGCGAAGATGTAGAGCGCGGTGAGTTGTCCTGTAAAAGCCTTGGTCGACGCTACGCCGATCTCCGGGCCCGCGTGCGTATAGATCGTGCCTTGCGCCTCGCGCGTGATCATCGATCCCACAACATTGCAGATCGCCAGCGTCTTCGATCCTCGGGCTTTGGCTTCGCGTTGGGCGGCGATGGTGTCCGCGGTTTCGCCCGATTGCGAAATGACGAGCGTGATCGTGTCTGGTGCGACCAGCGGATTGCGGTAGCGCCATTCGCTGGCATAGTCCACTTCCACCGGCACGCGCGCCAGTGTCTCGATCATGAACTTGCCCGCCTGTCCGGCATGCCAACTGGTTCCACAGGCAATAATGTTGATTTTTTTTGCCGCGCGAAACTCGGCCTCGGTGATCTCCATCTGGTCGAGAAAAATGTGGCCTGTCTCCTGCGACACGCGTCCGAGAGTGGTGTCGCGAACGGCGCGCGGCTGCTCATAAATTTCCTTGAGCATGAAATGTTTGAAGCCGCCCTTCTCCGCCAGGATGGGATCCCACATCACGTGCTGTATCTGGCGAACCACGGGCTTGCCGTCGAAGTCGGTGAGTTGCACGCCGTCTTGAGTCACCACCGCCATGTCGCCGTCGGCCAGAAAGAAAATGTCGCGCGTGTGATAAAGAATCGCCGGCACATCCGAGGCCACGAAATACTCGTCGTTCCCGAGTCCAATCACCGCAGGGGGACCGTTGCGGGCTGCGACAATTTTGTTGGGCTCGTCGGTCGAAATGACTGCCAGCGCAAACACGCCGCTTAGTTGCTTGACCGTCTGCCGCACCGCGTCTTCCAGCGAAGGTCGTCGTCCATTGCCCGAGGCATGCGAATATTTCTCGATCAGGTGGGCAATGATTTCAGTGTCGGTTTCCGTGGTGAACGTGTGGCCTTCATCGCTCAACTTCTTCTTCAGGCTGAGATAGTTTTCGACGATCCCGTTGTGCACGACCACAATCTTTCCGGTACAGTCGCGGTGAGGGTGCGCGTTCTCCTCAGTGGGCCGTCCGTGGGTAGCCCAGCGCGTATGGCCAATCCCGTAGGTGCCGTCCAACGGCTTCAGCCGGATGGCTTCTTCCAGATTGCGCAGCTTGCCTTCAGCGCGCCGCAGTTGCAGTCCGTTGCCGTTGCCGGCCACCGCGATGCCCGCCGAATCGTAGCCGCGATATTCCAGCTGTCGCAGCCCCTCGATGATGATGGGAACTACACTTTTCTTGCCGACATACCCGACAATGCCACACATAAAAACCTCAAAGATTTCCTGTCTGGTTACTCGCAGGGAGAATCGAAACTCTTCAATCACGGGATTGGTCAACACTTCGCGGGCAATGCGCTCCACCTCGGCCTGCGCTTGTTCGCGCGAGAGTCCGCCGTCCAGCGTGAGCTCGAAATATTTCCCCTGGCGAACGCTCTCCAGGCCCTTGTACCCCATCTTCTTGAGCGCTCCCTGAATGGTTTTGCCTTGGGGGTCGAGAACGCTTTTCTTCAAAGAAACGTAGACGTAGGCTGTCATAAACAGCTCATTATACGTGACGGAGCGCGTACTCAGACTTCAACTCTAATGCCTCCAGCGCGGGGCCCAAATTCATACGCCGTTTTTTTCATCTTTCAATTTTTCATCCAGATCCGCGAGCGCCTCTTCCAGCAGCTTGCGATGACGAGGATTCGCGCTCGCCTCCAGTTGCTGCAGCACTCGTTTCTTCGAGAGCAGAAGGCTCTCTTTTTCCCGCCAACGCGCAGCTTCCTCCGCGCTCATCGCCGGACGGCGCGGGGATGACTTGTCGCGAGCCTCCTCCTGCTGCGCCTCTACCGACTTGCTCTCCCATCCTCGCGCCATGAAACCATTATAGTTGTGTGAATTAGGGATTCGCTTGCGTTCGGCATTGCGCCGAAGTTTCTGCGGTTTTAAAAAATGGAAACACTTCAAGCTCCGCCAGCATCCGAATGAAACTCTCATGAAGACCTCTCACGACCGGCTTTTGCGCGCCATTGCAGTCTTCAAGTTTTTCAAGGCCGCGACGCTGGTCGCGCTTGGAGTCGGCGCCTTTCGGCTGATGCATAAAGATGTTGGTGGGCTTATGGAGCATTGGGCGCAAGCGATGCGCCTCGACCCCGGCGGCCGGTGGCTGGACACGGCCCTGGCTAAGGCGTCCAGCGTGCGTCCCGACCAGATTAAGAAACTGGGCCTGGGAAGTTTTCTGTACGCGGCACTGTTCCTCGCCGAAGGCACCGGGCTCTGGATGCAAAAACGCTGGGGCGAGTGGCTCACCGTAATTATTACAGGCAGCCTTGTTCCCGTGGAGATTTATGAAATTTACCGCCACCCCAGCGCCGTCAAGGTGGCCGTGCTGGTAATTAATATCGCAATTGTGGGGTATCTGATCTATCGCATTCGCAACAAAGGCGCGATGCGGAGCTAGAACTTAGGCGCAGGCGCCAAGCGACCCGCTTCGCCTGCTGAGTCTCGTAACGGTAGAGATCCCGAGTGGGGCTTTTCCCACTCGGCATGACAGACGTCGGACTTAAAAAGTGGGATGACGCGCTCCGGGCACAGGGCACGCGTGGGATGGTTCCTTAGCCTTTAGTGGCGAGATATTCGCAGGTGCGCTGAAGGGTGTCGCGCTGGCCGTCGTTGAGGGTGAGAAATTCGAATCCGTAGCGCAATCCTTGGCGGTAGCGGACGATCGCCCTCACCTTAATAGGATACGGCGAGAGCGGCAGAGGAATGTCGAGCGTAACGATTTCGCCGGGCTCGAGATTTCCGGTGAGAGTTGCCCCGATGCCGTCCTGGCCCATCTCCGTCGAGCGTCCCCAGCATGTGCGGAACTCTCCCGCTTGAAACATCTTCACCTGCAGCCGCATGTCGATCGTGTAGCGAGGAAAACGGCGAGTATAGGCAACCTTGGCCGCAGGGGCGTTTCCGGGCAAGCGCGTACCCGATCCCGTGTCGGCGGAAGCGGCGGCGGCTTGAGCTTTCTTGCCTGTGCTCATGATCGATGCGGCGAACCATCAGCCGCGAGTGAAGAATTAATTTCCATGCAGCAAGTATCCCGGCTCAAGCGGCAATTTGCCCGCGACCTTTACAACCGCCACGCTGCTGTTAATGGCGTAGACATCGACCACTCCAATGGCGCCGGGAATGGATGCAACCTTATTTACGAGCTCTTCGTCGGAATCGACAATCATCAGCGCAGGATGCCCCATTCGCCCATGATTGGCCGTCGCAATGATCTCCTTCACCTGCGACTCCGGGACTTCATACACCTTTTCCAGAAACAGTTTCATTTCCGGCGCGGAGGGAGCGCGCATGATCAGCGTTACCGACTTGCCATCGGGCCAGCGATTGGTCTGGCCCTTCGAGACCTTCACCAGGTCCGGCACGCTGATGGCGGAAACGCCATTGGCCTTGTTGGACACCAGAGCCAGGTCGCGCGCCGTCGCCAGCGAAACGCTCACCGCAAGAAACAGACAGACGCGTACAACTCGACGCTGGAACACACTCTCACCCCTGCGATTTGAATCGGAACCTTGCCTGCAGCGATTTTCACGGAAATCGCACCCAGGCTCAACGGTCACTAAGGACATGTACCTTCGGAGACAAGAGGGAGGGACGGACCTAGCAGATCTAGACAGGATTTGAGCCCGTCAAGGTGCGCGGCCTCTGCGGTCGTAGGGAGTCTTGCGTCGATCCGGCGGGAGATCGGAGCATCCCGAGAGAAAGGCTGCGGCCCGGGTCCGTAGTCGTTGCGTGTATTGATGAATCGCCTCTTGCAACTCGGCGAGGATCAACTTGGCTTTGTGGGAGTTTTGGGCGTCGACAGCTTCGGCACACAGTTCTCGAATGCGATCGTCGGCGCGACGGGCGCGCGAAATCATGATAGAAAAATTCCAGTCTCCAGCTCTGGGGCTAAAATAATGGGTTTAGATTTTGATATCACACGGCTCTCTCGTTATCCCTACCCTGGATCCCGTAGACATCAGGCAAAGTCGTTCTTGGAAAACTGCTTGGAAGGCGAATCCGCGAAAGATACTGGCACTCCCCGGAGGCTGTTCGTCACCGTACCGATCAAGCCGTCGTAAAGGGGTTGTCAAGGGGCTTGGCAAGATTCGGACAATCGGGTAGGCTATGGCTTCTTATTCCAGGGAACAATCTCAAGGAAGTCACCTCCCTCATGACCAATCGCGTCAGCTATGCTCCGCAGGATTTCCAGAAAATGTGCAAACAAGCCGAACGAGATCATGAATCCAAAAAACTGGTACTGCTGATGGATCGCGTCAAGCGCCAGATCGCGGAGCGCGAGCACCCCGAGATTAAGGCGCAAGCCTCTAACTCAGCAGCGGAAGCCAGGTTACGCATGCCGAGTCGCACCGTTCCTTTCGAGAGATGACCGCAGCACAATTCCTTCCATTTACTTTTTGAATCCGTGGTGAGGAAAACTTTTCTCCTGCGACAACCCCGTTTGCGCTAGAATTTTTCACGTTGGTTGGCTTGTCGCAATGGGCTGCCATGCGCCTTCCCCCAGGAGGTACCAGATGTACCGGCCTTATCCCAGTTCTTCGCCGGATGCACGTCCGCTCTACGACGTGGAATCTCAAATCCGCAACCTGACCCAGGATTTCGCCACATCGTTTAACACCGGAAATTACGATCAGGCCGCGGGCATGTTCGCGACCGACGGCGTACTGATGGTCCCGCTCCACGAGACGGCGAGTGGGCAAAAAGCGGTGGAGCGTTTGTTGCGCCAGTTAGGCCACAAGCAATACAACAGTCTTCGCCTTGAAACGATGCGGGTGGAGCGTTCGGGCGAACTGGCGATGGAGATCGGACGATTCTCCGCCTCCTCGACATTCCCCGATGGAACCGTGATGCCCGAACGCGGCAAGTATGTGCGCGTCTGGCGAAGGCTGGGCGCGTGGCTGGTCATCGCAGATTGCTGGAGTCGCACGCTGGAGGCGGCCAGTGATCGCGCAGCGTAACCGAGGCTGTGGCATCCGGGAACAAGCAGGGAAACGATATGAGCGAGGAGAGAGATCAAGGTACGGCGCCGGGTCAACAACGTAGTGTTAGTTTTCCCGAGCGGCGAGGCGCGAGCTGCCGCCGATCCCGGACAATATTGTCCTAACTGTTCGATGAAATTACGCGAGAGCCGCTGCAAGTTGAAATGCCCGCAATGCGGCTTTTATTTGAGCTGCTCCGACTTCTACTGAAGAAATTGATCATTGCTAATTTTTGATTGCTGACTGAATTCCTGCTCGCTTTCTGCCTCTGCGCTCTTCAATCATCAATCATCAATCACCAATCACCAATCGTACTTTCCTTGCCGCCTGACGAGCCGGCCTTCCTCCGTCTACAATAGACCGAGCTTTCAACGAAATCATAACCAGGAGAAAAGCATGCAACGTAAGGCGAGTGCGGTATGGAAGGGCGGGTTGAAGGATGGAAAGGGCGCTATCTCAGCGCCGGGCGGAGTACTGAAAGATACTCCGTATTCCTTCACCACGCGGTTTGAAAATGCTCCCGGAACCAATCCCGAGGAACTCATCGCAGCGGCTCATGCCGGATGTTTTTCCATGGCTCTGTCGGCGCAACTGGGTGGCGCGAATCCTCCTCTGACGCCGGAGAGCATTTCGACGACGGTCACCCTGTCACTCGACAAACTGGATTCCGGATGGACGATCACAGCGAGCCACATTGACGTTGTCGGAAAAGTTCCGGGCGCGGACGCGGCCACATTCCAGAAGTATGCTGAGGCCGCGGAAAAGGGCTGTCCGGTGTCGAAAGTCCTGAACGCAAAAATTACGATGACGGCCAAGCTGGGATAATTAGGCGTGCGTAGCTTCCGGTTTCGTTCGTGAACCTTCGTGCCCTTGGTGGTCGACGGTTTTAACCACCGGGAACTACTTGGTTTGACAGGTGGCAGCGTGCCTGTAGAATATTGTTGTAGGTCTTCCTGACACGGCGGCCGAGTGGTCGCCGCTGCAATGAAAGTCCACTTGCCATCGTGGCGGAATTGGCAGACGCGCATGGTTCAGGTCCATGTACTCGCAAGGGTGTGGGGGTTCGAGTCCCTTCGATGGCACCAGCTTCAAAGAAATTGTTGATCTTGTGATTGTTGATTGTCGATTAAAAGCCATCAGCGTTCGCAAACTTGCATTGCGCAGGTTTCAATCAGCAATTAAAAATCAGCAATTAACAATTTCAGTCCAAACGTGAAAAAGGCGATCTCCGGTTAGAGATCGCCTCTTTGCAATAAGGGGTATGGTCTACAGCGGCTGGACGTTCTCAGCTTGCCAGCCCTTGGGGCCCTTGGTCACGTCGAACTGCACGGTTTGGCCCTCTTGCAGGCTGCGAAAGCCGCCCGCTTGAATTGCCGAGAAATGCACGAATACGTCTTCGCCCGACTGGCGGCTGATGAAGCCGTAGCCTTTGGCGTCGTTAAACCACTTCACTGTTCCTTGTTCTGCCATGGTGTTAGGTGTTCCTTTTTCAATCGATTTACGCTGGAGAGATTCGGAGGTACTGCGAGAGGTTACTGGTGTTGAGGCAGGAACTGCTCACGTCCGATTCGGACAACGTACAGGTTTTACCTTACCGGATAGAAGCGAAATTGGCAAGCGAAATGTGCGCTGCGGAACTCTTCAACCTAGACCTAGCCAAGATGCGGCCACACCCAGCCAAGATGCGGCCACAGCAAGATGACCACAAACAGCGTATACTGTAACCTACTTAACCTCGAAGACCACGTCGATTTGCGCCTTCGCGATTGAGAGATCGAGAGGCGTCCTTTCGCAACGACGACGGTCCTCGAACAATCATTCTCGCGCTCTGCGACGCGAGGTGCTTGCTCGACTCCCGGACGTGCTTTCAGACGAGATTAGCGTCTTGACCGCGTCCATCAGCATTCCCAAGGATGTATGGTTCCGCAGAACTGGCCTGTCTTCTATTGATATTGACCGAAAGTACTGGCTTAAAGCCACGAGGTGTTTATGTCCGGAGTGAACGGCGACAAGTCGCGATTTAACCGAATCCGAAGGCAGAAGCTCGCGCGCCGGATTCGGAACCGAAAACTTTTTGAGAATGCGGCTGCGCAAGGCAAACCCGCGTCACCAAGTTCCGAGAAGAAGCCGGTGAGAGCGTAGGCTCGCAACGGCGGGATTGGCATTCCGCGTCGATATCGCACGCTAACGGATTCGGTCGTGATCGCAATCCAAGAGCTTTATGATTTACTGAAAGAGGAGCAGCAATGAAGAACCTTTACGTAGGAAATTTGCCCCACAGCACAACCGAATCAGAACTGCGAACCGTTTTCGAGGCTCACGGTGCAGTCGAAAAAGTGAGCATCGTTACCGATCGCGAAACCGGCCGCGCCCGTGGTTTCGGATTTGTCGAGATGACGAATCCCGCCGAAGCTGACAAAGCCATCGCAGCACTCAATGGCACCGAACTCGGCGGCCGCGCCTTGAAGATCAACGAGGCGCAACCCAAAGCCGATCGCCCCAAGGGCGGAGGCGGCGGGGGTGGAAAACGGTTTGGCGGTGGGGGCGGAGGCGGCGGTGGACGTGGGCGCGATGACTATCAGGGCCACGCTCGCCAGCCGCGCGAACCGCGCTGGTAGTTTTCTTGTTTCCTGGAAGCAGCCGGACGCGGAATGGTGCGGGCCGGCACCGCTAGCAAAAAGACTAAGGGAGGAATTGTGAATGCCGCGAGGACGATCAACTTTTAATAAACGCCAGAAAGAACAGACCCGACAACAGAAACAGCGCGACAAGGCGGAGCGCCGAGTCCAGCGCAAGCAGGATAAGCCCGAAGGAGTTGTCGTCGACGAGATGCAGGAACTGCGCGAACATGCCGAGGCCCAGGCCGCCCTGTTTCGCGTAGGCTCCGAGGACGAACCGAATGCCCCGGAAGTGTTCACGCCCGGCGACAAGTTCGGCCGCTAGAAATCTCTACCTCAACAGAAAGCCCCATTTCTCGCCATGCTCGAGAAATGGGGCTTTCGTTTTGAATCGCGATTGCAACGAATCGCTATTTCTCGAAATGCCCCATTCCCCGCGCGAGAAACGAGGCATCGCATGTCTGGACTTTAGACGAAAACCTCACCGGGCAGTGCCGTCAGCGTGCGCGATGCCAGCGTGTTCTGGACGAAACGCTTCGGCCGCACCTCGCCAGACGGATCCATCTGCATCCGTTCGATGCGCAGCTTCAAGGTGCGCTCGATGTTGCGCAGTTCCACCACTTCCACGCCTGCAGCCAAGGTCGTAGCGCGGCCGGTTGAGCCCGCCCTGCCGGTGCGACCCACTCGGTGGATGAAGTCCTCCGCCATTTTGGGCAGGTCGTAGTTGATGACGTGAGCCACGTCGTCGCAATGCAGCCCGCGTGAGGCAATATCCGTCGCCACCAGTACCTGGAAGCGGCCTTCCTGAAATCCGCTCAGCGCGCCGTTGCGCTGCGACTGCGAACGATCGCCGTGAATCATGGTCGCGGTGAATCCGTCGCGGGCCAGCTCTTGCGCCAGCCGTTGTGCGCCGCGCTTAGTGCGAGTGAAAATCAGCGTCTGTCCTTTTTCCCCGTACAGCAACTGCCGAAGAACGTCGAGCTTTTCGCCCGGGCGAACTTCGTAGGCTTTCAGTTCCACGCTCTCCGCGGGCTTCAGCACCGAACCCAGCGCAACCCGCACGGGATCGCGCATGTATTCGTGCACCAGTCCGGCGACCGATTGTTCGAGCGTCGCCGAGAAGCACAGAGTTTGTCGCGTCTTGGGCAAGAGCGCCAGAATGCGGCGGATGGCCGGCAGGAATCCCATGTCGAGCATGCGGTCGGCTTCATCGAGCACCAGCATTTTGATGTGGCGCAGATCGGCGAAGCGCCGGTCGGTGAGATCCTGCAATCGTCCTGGAGTCGCAATAATCAAAGAGGATCCGGCGCGCAGACCCTGGATTTGAGTTTTCTCAGATACGCCGCCGATCACCAGCGAGGCCTTAGGCATGCCTTTGGTTCGCAGTTGTTCGTATTGTTCATGGACTTGCATCGCCAGTTCGCGCGTGGGCAACAACACCAGCGCAGTCGCATTGGCCGACGGTTCGTTTCGCAGCATTTCAATGACAGGAATCAGAAAGGCGAGCGTCTTGCCCGTGCCAGTCTGGGCGGTGCCGATTACGTCTTTTCCTTCAAGCGCCGGCTGAATCGCGCGCTCTTGAATCGGAGTTAATGTAATGAATTGAGCCGCCGCCAGTTTTTGCTGCAAAGCAGCAGACAATGGCAGTTCGGTAAATGTGGTCATTCGAGGTTGTTCTTTCTGGAGGGGCCGGGATACACGTCGATACACTTATCCTGATTTACAGATACACGTAAAGCGTCCATGCCGCTCACATTCAATTTTTGATTTAACGCTGGAACTAAACGGCGGGCAGGAAAGGCGGAGATGAATCTGATCCAACGTGGACCACCGCGTCACGAGCAAACCGTGGAAAAAGCGTCACAAACAGTATAGCACGGTCGCACATCGCCCTCGGTTACGTAGGTACTCGTGCTTCAAATCATAGCTGTCCAAAAAATCTTACTCGCCCTGTACCCTGAAAATCGTGGCTGCCAGCATCTAACTGGTATGGGACATCGACCTGAAAGAATGGTCGCTAATCAAGCCGTCCTAAGCTAGAATTAGGCACCCCGAAATACAAATTGCGAATGGCCGAAACAAAACTCTCTTGCTTCTGGCATGGACCGGACCTTGGTCGCGGCTCTCAGGCCGCAGTTTCCCTTCACGGTCATACCAACCGCTCCAAGGAAAGTCTGCAACTCATTCCAGAGTTGGCCCGCCGCGGTCCCATGCTGCATCAGGCTCTCGAGAAGCAATGCCGCCGGTCGCGCATTCCCGTCGATTTTTCGCGCGCTTACTGGACTCCGCCACTCACGCCTGAGTTGGCCTACGAAACGGAGAAGGATCAGATCGAAACTGTTCTCGGACGCACTGCTTTCGTTTCGCTGACTGACCACGACACCATCGAGGCCCCGCTCTGGCTGCGGGCGTTGCCCGACACGGCTCACACGCCCATCTCCGTGGAGTGGAGCGTGCCCTTTGCCGGAACTATTTTTCATCTTGGCGTGCATAACTTGCCAAGCGCGCGCGCGCAGTCGATCATGGGCGACCTTGCGGCCTATACCAAAAGACCAAATGATCGGCTTCTGCTCGAACTGTTGGCTCTGCTCGATAGTTTTCCTGACGTGCTGGTCGTCTTCAATCATCCGCTATGGACGCAGTCTTGTGTGGGCGTGCAGCGAGGCAGCGACGACCTGCAACGATTTTTGCAATGCTCAAACCAATTTCTCCACGCCTTCGAAATCAATGCCACGCGCGGCCGCAAGGAAAATAATCGTGTCCGGGAATTGGCGGAGCACTGGCAGCGGCCGCTGGTGTCCGGCGGAGACCGCCACGGATGCGACGCCAACGGCGCACTAAATTTGACCGAAGCGGAAACTTTTTCCGAATTTGTCAGTGAGATCCGCCAGGACCAGCGCAGTCACGTGCTGCTGATGCCGCAGTATTCTGAGCCGGTAAGCGTGCGCACCACGCGCACTCTGCTCGACGTGATTCGCAACTATCCCGAATTTCCCCTTGGCTGCAGGCGCTGGGACGATCGCATCTTTCATCCCGACGCTAACGGAGGCCCCGACCGCCCCATCTCCAGCCTGTGGAAGGCTCCGCCGGCTTACGTGGAAAAAATACTGTCTTGCATCCGCGTGCTTGAAAATGCGATGGTGCAGCGGGCTATGGAGCGCGTTTTCCGGTCAGCGGTCGTTTCCGAAATTCCCGCGGAGATTTCTGCCGATGTAATTCCCTCCGAGGTTATCGCTTCCGAAGTGGCTTCATCTGAGGCGCTGTTGTGAAGGCTGTCGTGAAGAAGGATTGTCCACGCGTCGCGTTTTTTCCTTGCGTTTACCATGAAATAGACGGCGTCGCGAAAACCAGCCGTGAATTTGAGACTTTCGCCAAGCGCCACGAGATTCCATTCTTCATGGCGCACGCCGGTCCGCACCACGAAATCAATACTTCAGGCCCGGTAACGCGCCTGCAATTGCCGCGCAGTCCGGTAAAATTTCCGCTCGACCGGGCGCACGATTACGACCTGCTCTTTCTTCGGCATTTTCGAAAGCTGGAGCCGATGTTGCGCGACTTCCGCCCCGATCTCGTGCAGATTACCGGCCCCAGCGATGTAGGAACGCTCGGCGCATACGTCGCCTGGAAGATGGGGATTCCGCTCGCCGCGTCGTGGCAGACTAATCTTCATCAGTATGCGCGCCGGCGTATGGCCGCCGCGGTTTCCTTCTTACCCGACGGCATTGCCGCCAAAATCGCCGACGCCGCCGAGCACTGGAGTTTTCGCGCCACGGCCCGCTTCTATAAAATTCCGCGGCTCCTCTTTGCCCCCAATCAGGAAATGATTCGCGTGCTCGAGGCTGCAACCGGCAAGCCTTGCTACCTCATGTCCCACGCCGTGGACACAACCGTTTTTCGTCCCGACCTTCGCAATCAGCAACCCGGCGCCCTTCCAGATCGGCTATGTCGGCCGGCTTACGCCGGAGAAGAACGTGCGTATGCTGGCCCGCTTGGAGCAGGCACTTATCGAGCAGGGCTTCCAAAATTTCCGTTTCGTAATTGTGGGAGAAGGCGCAGACGGGGAATGGCTGCGTAACCATATGCTCCATGCGAAGTTCACCGGAGTTTTGACCGGCGACAATCTTTCGCGAACCTTCGCCAATTTCGATGTGCTCGCTTTTCCCTCGGAAACTGATACCTTCGGCCTGGTCGTCCTCGAGGCCTTCGCTTCCGGAGTTCCCGCCGTGGTCACCGATCGTGGCGGGCCGCAATATACCGTGCGCCACGGCAGTTCGGGATATGTAGCCCGCAACTTCGAAGAATTCGTGGATTACACGGCCCGCTTAATGTCCGATCCGGCTTCGCTTTCCACTATGCGCGTAGCCGCTCGCGAACAGGCTTTGACGACTTCATGGGATCGCATTTTCGAAGGGATGTATGAAGCCTACGAAACCTGCCTGTCGAGTTTGCCCGTTTCCAGCCACAGCATTTTGGACGCAGCTACTACGTGACGACCTTTTTTGCCTCCAGAATTCATTTGCATCCGCCTAGCTGTGCCCTCAGGGGGGGTATTGCGCGGTTGGTAAAGTTGCAGTAGGCAAGGAATCAGAAATGGGGCACAATCAGGCGGAGGGCCAGGCGAATTGAAGATCTCGCAAAAGGGACTGTATGCGCTGCAGGCCATGATGACGCTGGCGCGCAAACACGATCAGGGTGCGATCAAAATTCGCGACATCGCGGCAGAGAGCGATTTGCCGGAAAAGTTCCTGGAACTCATTCTGCTGGAATTGAAAAACGCGCGCATCGTCGACAGCGTGCGCGGCGCCCGCGGCGGCTACCGCCTTCGCCGCGATCCTGCCGAACTTCCTTTGAGCGATATTATCCGCCTCATCGATGGACCGCTCGCGCCCATAGGCGACGCAGAACAATTGCGCGGCCTGATCGCAAAGGGTGGAGACCACCGCGCGCTCTATGAAGTCTTCCTCGCCGTGCGTGACGCCGCCGCCAAGATTCTCGAGCATACGACCATCGCCGATGTTATTAGGAGCGGAAAAGCCAAGCAGAGAACAGGCGGAAAAGTCAGAACTGCCGCGCCCAGGAAAAAGGCGACCGAAGCGGAGCATGCCGCAGGGCTTGCCACGCTCCGGTGAAGTGTCCCCCGTCGCCCGCCTGAGTTATTGTCAAGAAGAATTTGCTTCCGCGCCAAAAGAGAGCTATTGCCAAGCAGAAAAAAAGGCGCCGGAAGGGTACCGGCGCCTGCAAGTGGTACTACTCGCGAGATGCGTTCAAGCGAGATCTTGTTGTGAAGCTCTTAGCTAGAAGCTAGGAGCTAGAAGTTATTTACTCTCCGCCACCGACGGGCTAGTCCCGAAGTCGCGTCGATTATTCGCAGCTGTACGCGCAGCCCTCACGTTCGGCTGGTTCGCAGCCGCTGCTCCGTAGCGTTCCAGCATCACCGGCGCCATCGTGTTTTCGGCTTCCTTCACGAAGATCATTTTGTTCTCCGAAGCCATATCGATGCGCACGAAGTCTCCCAGCTTTACCTGCCCGGTCGCGACCAGGTTCGCCAGCGGAAACACCAGGTTGCGCTCGATCGCGCGCTTCAAGTGCCGCGCCCCGTAGCGAGGATCGGTTCCTTCCTTCAACAAATATTCTTTCACCGCCCCAGTGCAGTTGAAAACGAACTGGCTCGTGCCCGCAGCCATCAGCACGCGCTGCTGCACCATGCCGAGTTCAATGTCCAGAATCTGCGCCAAATGCTCGTCGCGCAGCGTCTTGAACACCACAGTCTTGTCGATCCGGTTCATGAACTCCGGCGTAAACTTGCGCCGCGCCGCTTCTACCGCTGTCCGCTGGATCTTGTCGTCGAACGACTGATCGACCTCAACCGCCTTCGGCGCGAATCCAAACCCGCCGTCCACCAGCGCCGTCATCTCGCTCGCGCCCAGGTTCGAAGTCATAATGATGATGCACTGCGACAAATCCACCCGGCGGTTATCGCCCAGCGTCAGCGTCGCCTTGTCCAAAATTCCCAGCAACAGCTGCCACAGCGAGTCCGACGCCTTCTCGATCTCGTCAAACAGCAGGATCGAGAGCTTCAGCTTCTCCGTATACCACTGGTTCAACGCTTCCTGCGTGAGCAGCGGATGCGTTTCCCGGTGTCCCAAGTACCCCGGAGGCGATCCAATCAGCTTGGCAATCTCATGCGAATGCTGGAACTCGGCGCAGTCGATCTTGATGCAGGCCCGCGCGTCCCCAAACAGCGCCTCGGCCATCGCCTCGACCACCCGTGTCTTCCCCGATCCCGTCGGCCCCAGGAACAGCAGGTTGCCCACCGGACGCCCCGGCGCGTTCAGCCCCGCCAGAAACATCTGGTAGATCTCGACGACCTTTTCGATAGCGGCGTCCTGCCCCACGATGCGGCGGCGCAACGCTCCGTCAAACTCTCCGGCATCGTTGCTGCGGCGGTTCGGATCGAGCACTGTTGCCAAGTTCGTTCTCATAAAATCGATTGTCCGAGATTACCGGACTTTTTCCCTTTCGTGGCCGTTTTCTTCGGCTCTTCTCTATTTATTTCCGACTTTTGTCGGCCCACTTCCTACCCACTCCCATTTCCCCAGAGCGCCTACTTCAGTTTCCCCGCGCGCGTTAGCGGTTGCTAAGGGAATAGCAACCCGCTGGCCACGTCCCCGCCATGTTCGACGGCATGTGGAACTCCTGCATCCACCGAGCTTTAGCGCCAACCCAAGCCCAATCCCCACTCCCGGCCAACCCTCCGCCTAAACCCGAAGAGAAATACTTTGCAACAACGCGGAAAGGAACCCGCACGCCAACCCACTAGATGAGGAGGCAACCCGTGTGGCGACGGTCGCATTCGACCGTCGTGCGAAAGCCTGCCCTGAGCGAAGCCGAAGGGGCGAAGCCGAGCGAAACGAGCATAAGGCTGACTCCGAAGGATCTTGGTTGCAGCATCTCGCAACCCGGTACTCGCAACTCGGTACTCGCATCCCCAACCCGCCCGTCGTACTCCACACGTAACTAGCGGGTCTTACAACCCGCATCTAATATCGCAATCGGGTAGGTATCGCGGAGGATCGCTTGCGCCTTTCGTCAGCTCGGATCATCACTGGAATTTCCTGTCTCTTTTTCGCCGCCGCTGCATGGCGCGTAGGCTCTCATTCTTCATCCAACTTTACCGCCGAAGCGCAAACCGCGAAGCCCGCGACCACCGCGCAACTGCACGACGCCAGCGCGACCATCCCCGACCCGTTCAAGCCTACAGTTCCGCTGGCCGCTCCCGGCAGGGAAATCTACACGGCCAAGCGTGGTGAGGCCATCCCCACCATCGCCCGCCGCTATCTCGGCCGCACTTCTTATCTGACATCCTCCGAACTGGCCGACGCCATTCGCGCCGTGAATCATAAAGACAACGGCGACCACCCCTCCAACATCCTTAAAGCTAACGAGAACATCGTCATCCCCGGAATCCTCGCCGCCCCTGTAACCGAGAAGACCATTCCTGTGCCCAGAGACTTCGAAGCCCGTGCCATCTACCTGACCGGCATCATGGCGGGCAGCGACCACGGACTCCGCATCATCCGCCACTGGCGCGAAGTTGGCGGCAACGCCGTAGTCTTTGACATCAAGGACTCCGACGGCAGCGTGACTATCCCTTATGAGCACCCGCTGCTCGGCCAGCACAACATCTACATCCATGACGTGCCCAAGTTCGTGCGCTTCCTGCACCAGCAGAACATGCACGCCATCGCCCGCATCGCCATCTTCCGCGACGAGCGCCTAGTCAAGCAGCATCCCGAACTCGCCGTCCAATCCCGCCGCAACAAAACCGCGTGGCGCGAAAACGGCAAGCTGGTCTGGACCGATCCCAGCCAGCCCAAAGTTCAGGATTACAACATCGCCCTGGCCAAGCACGTAGCCCAACTCGGCGCCGACGAAATCCAGTTCGACTACGTCCGCTTCCCCGCCGAAGGCGACCAGAAAGACGCCCAGTTCGTCTACCAAAACGGCCAAGAGCCAACACTGGAGACTCAAGCGGCCGAAGCTGCCGTGAGCAACGACTCGACTTGCGCGATCCCAGTTGTCAGGCACCATAAGAAAACGGGAAAGACCGAGGTGATCAAAACGCCCGAAGTGCAAAAAGGTCCGTGTCCAGTCGCCGCCAAAGCGGCACCCCGCGGCCCGCAGCGCTCCGACGTCATCACCGCCTTCCTGAAGAAGGCTTATGCCGAACTCCATCCCACCGGCGTCCTTCTCTCGCTCGACGTCTTCGGCGTGATGGCCTGGCAGCGCCAGGTTGACCTTTCCCACACCGGGCAGGACATCGTCGGCATGGCCCACTACTGCGACGTGCTCAGCCCCATGATCTATCCCTCGCACTTCTTCGGCATGGACGGCATCGCCCGCCCCGGCGACGAGCCCGCCCACTTCATCGGCGAATCCATGGACCGCTTCGAACTCATCACCCATCCCGACGGGAACAGATCCACCGGCGTGGTCATCCGCCCCTGGCTGCAAGCCTTCCACTGGCGCACCAAAACCTATTCCCCCGAATACATAAAAATTCAGGTAGAAACCGCCCGCGCCAAAGGCGGCATCGGATTCTTGTTCTGGAACGCCGCCAACGACTACTCCAAGCCCTACGAAGCCATGCCGGAGATGAAAGCGGCCAACCAGAAATCAAGCCCAGAACCCAAAATACTTCCGCGGCGACGAACTGCCCGCAACCACAACCCAAGCCGCCTTGACCCCGGCGAAATAAGCTTACGTAGTTCTGTCTCACGTAGGGACGGACGCATTCGGCCGTCCACCCGCAAAGCGTCAAAATAAGAAGCGGACTGCCCCGAACCACCTTGGCAAGAAAAAGAAATTTGGCTCACAAGTGGTTCTACCACTATTTTTTTTTAGCTCCGAGCTAAGATCCTGGATTCATTGGAGTTGGGGAATGGTACAGGACGAGATCGGTGTAAAATATTGAAAATGCATGACTTACATGTAAAATCTTATGGATGAAGGACTTAGCGGCGACGATTAGGAAAGAAAAGTTGAGGGAGTTTTTTTTGCACAGGGTGATCAGCAGGATGTGACGAGTGACGCTGCGCTTCTTTGTTGTAATCCATAAGATCTTGTCATTCCGAACGGGCGCTGTTTGCCCGGAGGAATCTGCTGTCGCTGGGAGCGGCAGTGGGCGTTCAGGGAGGCAACAGCAGATTCCTCCTTCTTCGCTTCGCTCAGGCGTCCGAATGACAAAGAGAGCGTCGCGTACGGGGTGGTAGTCGAGCGTCGCCGTCGGCGTCTAATGACGGGCGGGTTGACGGAGTTTTTGCACAGGGTGATCAGCAGGATGTGACGAGTGAGGCTGCGTTTCTTTGTTGTAATCCATAAAATTTTGTCATTAAGATTTTGTCATTCCGAACGGGCGCTGTTTGCCCGGAGGAATCTGCTGTCGCTGGGAGCGGCAGTGGGGCAGACGTTCAGGGAGGCGACAGCAGATTCCTCCTTCTTCGCTTCGCTCAGGCGTCGGAATGACAACGTCGGTACTTCAATCGTTGGATCTGTCGGGCGTCGGGATGACAACATGCGTGCTTCAATCATTGGACCCTCAGCGTCGGGATGACAACATGCGTGCTTCAGTCGTCTCAGCGGTCAGAGGTCGGAATGAGAGAGGCATGCATCGATGAGGCGTGGGAATGACGGGGAGGAGCGGATATGGCGAGCGCGCGGACTTACTACGTTTACATCATGGCTAGCAAGGGACGCATTATTTACGTGGGCGTTACCGGATTTCTGATGGCACGGGTACTGCGGCATCGCACGGGCGTCGGTGCGGATTTCACGTGCAGGTATCATGTGCACCGTTTGGTTTATTTTGCATCGTTTCGGAATGTGGGGGACGCCATCGCACGCGAGACACAGATCAAGAAGTGGCGGCGGGAGAAGAAAGTGGCGTTGATTGAGGAGCGGAATCCCGCCTGGGAGGACTTGGCGGAGGGATGGGGCGGGGCGGCCGTGATGACGGTGTCAGGGAAAGCGGAATGACAAGAAGTTCTGAGATGGAAATGTAGAATTACCCTGATATAAATCCCGGGTGATGAGATGCAACACAAAGAAAAATCTTCGATTGATGTGCCTTCGGCGGAGGATGTTGGGAACGACATCTTCGGCTACATGGCGGGCAAGGTGAGAATCTTGGGGGATGTCGTTGGTCCGATTACACCGGTGGACGATTGGGAGTGCATGCGGGCTGCGGCGCGATGAACCTGGGCCGCTGGACAGCCCCTTCGGCTCAGCTCAGGGCAAGCTTGGGCGGCTTTCCCCACATGGTCTTGGACGACTGTTCGTTCCTTACGAAATGGCGCACAAAACCTGGACGGATGAATGGTCCGTCCCCATACGAGCCAGCTAGTCTCACACGGCCTGTGCCCTACGCGCCTCGGATATAATTGTTCAGTAGCACAGGCACCTCAAGGAGTTCGCATGGCGATTCAGAAGACCGACAAGATCTGGCATAACGGCAAGCTTATCAACTGGGACGACGCGACCATTCATGTGATGTCGCACGTCATTCACTACGGGTCGTCGGTCTTCGAAGGCGTGCGCTGCTACGACCTGCCCAGCGGGCCCGCGATCTTTCGCGCGCAGGAGCACATGCAGCGGTTGCTCGATTCCGCCAAGGTCTACCGCATCGACGTGGACTTCACGCGCGAGCAACTGGTCAAGGGCATGCTCGAAACCGTTGGTCACAACGGCGCGTGGCCTTGCTACATCCGTCCAATCATCCTGCGCGGATACGGCGAGGCGGGCGTGAACCCGTTCAATTCGCCGACCGAGGTCTACATCATCAACTATCCGTGGGGCAAATATTTGAGTGGCGAGAACGAAGGATGCGACGTGTGCGTGTCGTCGTGGACGCGGCTCGCTCCCAACACCTTGCCCGCCATGGCCAAGGCCGGCGCGAACTACATGAACTCGCAGCTCATCAAGATGGAAGCGATCGTGAACGGCTACGCCGAGGGCATTGCGCTCGACGCCAGCGGATTCGTCAGCGAAGGCTCGGGCGAGAACCTGTTCCTAGTGCATCACGACAAGCTGATCACGGCGCCGCTGGGCAACTCGGTGCTGCCCGGCATCACGCGCGACTCGGTGCTGCAGATCGCGCGCGATCTGAACATTCCGATCGTGGAGCAGATGATTCCGCGCGAGATGCTCTACATTGCCGACGAAGCCTTCTTCACAGGGACAGCGGCGGAGGTGACGGCCATCCTCTCGGTCGATAAGATTAAGGTCGGCAAGGGCGGCGTCGGACCCATCACCAAGGCGCTGCAGAAGGAGTTTTACGCCATCGTGCGCGGAGAGAAGAGCGACCGCTATAACTGGCTCACGCCGGTCCTAGCCGGAAGCAAGGCGGGCAGCAAGGCCGGCAGCAAGCAGCCAGTCAGCGTATAATTCAGCCTCGTTCGAAACGAGATCCCAGAGAGGGACGCGACGAGCGTCCCTTTTTTATTCCCTTCACAAAGTTTTACCTCAAGGAGGAAAGCATGTCCGCACAAGGTATGAGTCCGGAATTTGTCCTTGGCTATCGCGCCATGATGCTGGATGGCATTACGCGTGAAGCAGAAACAACCAAGCGAGTAATCGCAGCCGTGCCCGACGCGGCTTCCAGCTACAAGCCTGACCCGAACGCGCGCACCGCAAAAGATCTGGCGTGGCACATTGCGAATACTGATGTGCAATTTCTAGATGGAATTGCAGACCTGAATTTCAAGATGGAAACGCCCGAGCAGAAGCCACAGACATCGGCTGAAGTGGTGGCCTGGTATGACGAGAATGTGAAACGCGGCGTGGCGCGGATTGCGGCCATGACGGCGGAGCAACTGATGACGCCAGTTGAGTTCTTTGGCGTGTTCAATCTGCCGGCGGCGTTCTACCTGGGATTCCTCAACAATCACAGCATCCATCACCGCGGCGAGCTGGCGACTTATCTGCGGCCGATGGGGTCGAAGTGCCCGTCAATTTATGGCGGGAGTTACGACGAACCCTTCCAGCAGCCAGCGCGAGAGGCAGTCGAGACCGCAGCATAGATCGCGTTCATTCAGAACCTGAGCCGCCTTGCGAGGCGGCTTTCTTTTCGGCGTGCGCCCGCGAAGGGACGCTCGGCTTCGCTCAGGGACGCTATCGCTAGGCAGCCGAAGCGGCTGTCTCTACAGCGTTAGTGGCGGTTGTCCAGGCTCCAGGGACCGGGGCCGAATTGCGAAATGAGGAGCGCGCCGCCGAGCATCGAGAGGTTTTTCATGAACATGATCATCTGCATCTGGTGCATCATGGGATCGGAAACGGCCCAGAAGTTGTGCATCATGGGCGTGACGCCGACCAGGAACAGGACGATGAGCCAGGCTCCGAGCTTGGCGCGATAGCCGAGCAGGATCGACAGGGCGCCAACGATCGCGAGCAGGCCTGAAAACGGCACCGCGATAGCGGCCAGAGGCGCGCCTTGCGATGCGGCATAGGCGATTGTTTGGCTGCGGAAGTGGTTCGGTCCGGCCATCAGAAAGATGAGCGCGAAAAAGAGGCGGCCTAGCAGGACGATCGGCCCTGCAAAGGCTGGGGTTTGGGTTAGTGAGCGGGATACGGTAGCTGTTGCCATAGTTTTCTCCTTTAAGGTGCGATCAAAATCAAGCGTCAGGTGCGGCCCTCAGCGGCTAAAGCCGCGATCCGGGGAGCGGCGGTTTGCGGCGCGGCTGAAGCCGCGCCCTTTCAAAACGAACTTAGCTCTTTCAGAATGCTCGGCCCCTTCGAAACGCCCAGCCCTTTCAAGCTGAAACGTTCAGCTCTTCAAAGCGAACGCTCAGCCTTTCAAAACGAACGTTCAGTGTTGGGCGACGGCCGAAGTATTGCTCGCCAGTTCGTGGAGCTGGGCGATGGCGGCGGCCTTCGCGATCTCGGCTTGTGCGCCCGGCTTCTGGTTCTCGGCGTGAATGAAGGTCACGTCGGTCAGTCCGATGAAGGCCAGAATGTGGCGCAGGTATGGTTCCTGGTAGTCGAAGCGCTCGGTTGGAGTGCCGGGACGGTAGGCGCCGCCGCGAGAGGTCACGACGAAGACCTTCTTGTCTTTCAAAATCCCCTGCGGTCCGGACGCAGCGAACAAAACAGTCTTGCCGACGCGAACGACCTGGTCGATCCAAGCCTTGAGCGGAGCGGTGATGGCGAAGTTGTACATGGGAGCGCCGATGACGACGGTGTCCGCCTGCACAAGCTCCTCGACGAGTTCGTCAGAGAGTTGAAGGACTCGCTTTTGCTCGGCGGTCAGGCTGTCGGGATTGGTGTGAATGGCCTGCGCCCACTCGTCGGTGACGTGGGGCAGTGGCGTGGCGGCGAGGTCGCGTTCGATGACGGTACCGTCGGGATGCTCCTGCTGCCAGGCTTCGGTGAAGCGGGCGGTGAGGTGGCGCGAGACGGAGTTGCGGCGCGCGCTGGAGTCAATACGAAGCAGTTTCATGAGATCCTCCTGATTCACTTTCTTTAGATAGCGGAAGAGCATCGTTGGTTACAATAAATAACTGCTGGCTATTTTAAAAGCAGGCACTTTATAGTAACCTAGTATCTGGAAACAACTATGAGACGATTTGCGAAGACTCCATCTCCTTGCGCGATCGGCGGGCTATTGGAACTGTTGACCCGGCCGTGGACGCTGCACATCCTGTGGGCGCTGAGCACGAATGGCCCCATGCGGTTCGGGGTGCTGCGGAAGAACGTGGACGGGATTTCGTCGCGGGTGCTGACTGAGCGGCTGCGCACGCTGGAAGAGAAGGGATTCGTATACCGGGATTACCAGCCTACGATTCCTCCCGCAGTGACGTATGGGATTACAGAGCGTATGAAGGATATTGAGAAAGTGCTGGCGCAGTTGGAAGGGCTGGCGCGGAAGTGGCAAGGGGAAGGCGGGGCCGTTCAGAAAGTGGTGGCGGGGAATGGGGCGAGGGCGCATGCTTAACGGGGCTAAAGCCCCGATTCTTTGCAATCGTTAGCGGCACGGCTGAAGCCGTGCCCTTCCACTACTAAAGACGAGCCTCGGGAGTCGGGGAGGGCGTATGTACTCGGTCACGCGGGAACTTCGATTTGCATTTCGCCAGTTGAGGAAAGCGCCGGGAGTCACTCTGACGGTGGTGCTCATTTTGGCTCTCGGCATCGGCGCGACTACGGCTGTGTTTTCGCTGGTCGAAGGCATTTTGCTACGACCGCTCCCGTTCAGCGATCCGGACCGGCTGGTGCTGGTGGGGGATCACTTGGGCAGCGGGCCGAACACTCCGGTCACAGCGCGCGAGATTCAGACGTACGCGGAAGCGACGAGCGCCTTCTCATCTCTTGGCGGCTACATCGGCCTCAGCTATGAACTTTCCGGCGGGGCGACTCCGGAACAAATCAATGCCGCTCGATTCACGGCGGGCGTGTTTCCAACCCTCGGCGTGGCGCCGATCCTGGGCCGGATTTTTACCAAGCAGGAAGAGGATGCGCATTTGCCGCTTGCGGTGATCAGCTACGCTCTGTGGCTGAACCGCTTCCACCGCGACCACAACGTGCTCGGCAGCTCTCTTGTGCTCGACCGCAGGCCTTACACGATCATCGGCGTAATGCCGCGCAGCTTTCAGTTTCCGCCCCAGGATGGACAGCTCGATCAGGCGCAACTCTGGGTGCCATTAAGCCTGACAGCCGAAGACCTTTCTGAAGAGTACGCCGGATTTTGGGGATACCAGCTGATCGCGCGCCTAAAAAATGGCGTGACGCTGGCGCAGGCGGCACAAGATGCCGACCGGGTTGCAAAGCAGATCATGCGCAATTTTCCCGCCCACATGAGCGCGCTTCACATTCGCGGAGATGTAAAGTCGTTGCGCGAATATTCCGTGGCCGATGTTCGACCGCTGCTGCGAACTTTATTTTTCGCGGTATCGATTGTGCTGCTGATTGCTTGCGCAAATGTGGCCGGCCTGTTGCTGGTACAGGCCCTCCGAAGGCGGCGTGAATATGCGGTGCGGCTGGCGCTTGGAGCACGGCCGGATGTGATTACACGGGAATCGGTTTTTGGAGGATTGCTGCTCAGCATTGCCGGTGGAATGTTGGGCCTGGCATTTGCAGCGGGCATAATTCGAACAACATTGCATCTTTTGCCGGAGTCGATGCCGCGAGTGGACTCGATTGCCATCGACGCAACGGTGGCGACTTTTGCTCTCCTGCTCGCTGTGGTAACGGGCGTTGTCTGCAGCCTGGCACCGGCATTCGCGGTATTGCGAACGAATCTTACGGAGAGCCTCAAAGAGGGCGTGCGGACTGGCACGGGCGGGTCGAGCCACACCTGGTTGCGATCGGCCCTGGTGGTGGCTGAGATCGCAATTGCGCTCGTGCTACTCACAGTGGCGGGAGCGTTTTTGCGCAGCTTCCAGAAGATGCGGGCGGTTGACCCAGGATTCCGGCCGGACCACGTTCTGGTCGCCAGCTATCAATTACCGCTGCAGCAATATTCCAAGGTTTCCGCAGCTGAGGCTTTCAACCGCGGGGTGGTTGATCGGCTGTCGAGCAAGCCTGGAATCGCCGCGGTGGGAATCATCAGTGCGCTTCCCGCAACTGATGTCAGAGCAATGTCGGCTTATACGGTTGAGGGGCAGCGGGCGGAAAATTGGAAGCTGAAATTCGCGGCGTTCGCAATGACCGATGGCGACTACTTCCACGCGATGGATATCCCGCTAATCGAGGGCCGCTATTTTACGCTGGACGACCGGGCAGACTCGCAATTAGTGGTGATCGTGAATCAATCGATGGCAAAAGATTGCTGGCCTGGTGAACGAGTGCTTGGCAAGAGGATGCACGTGGGTAATCCGAATAAGCGATACCCGTGGGCCACAGTCGTTGGGGTGGTCGCCGATACCAAGGGTGGTTCACCAGACGAACCCAGTGGCGAGCAATGGTATTTGCCGATGGGGCAACCGGCCACGCTTTACGGCTCGGATTTTTCCGGGAAGCTTACCGGGCCTGCGGGTGGATTCATTACGCTGCGTTCGGCTCTGCCGCCGGAGCAGATGACGAAGACGCTACGGGCGGCGGTCGCCCAGATCGATCCGTTGCTGGCTTTGCAGCAAGTGCAGCCGATGAGCGCTGTGATTGCAAACGTGGAAGCGCCGCGACGCTTCAATACTGACTTGATTTCTGCGTTTGCAACGGGCGCGCTGTTGCTGGCGGTTACTGGGATTTATGCGGTGGTCGCGTTTTCGGTGTCGTTGCGGCGGCAGGAGATTGCGGTTCGCATGGCGCTGGGAGCACAACGAATGGGGATTGCGCGGCTGGTGCTGCTTTCGAGCTTGAAGCTTGCGGTGCTGGGATGCGGGATAGGATTGGCGGGGTCGTATGCCGCTTCGCGGCTAGTTCAATCATTCCTGTTCGAGGTTAGCGCGACGGATCCTTTTATTTATGTTGCGGGAGTATTGATCATGATCCTGATGGCGGTGGCGGCTTCGGCGATTCCGGCGCGGCGTGCGGCTGCGGCGGATCCGATGGAGGCGTTACGGTCGGCTTAGAACTCTGGGGTATCGAAAAGCTTAAAAGCTTGGACCGCGAAGGGCACGAAGGATCACGAAGGAAACCCTCATTGAACCGCTAGAGTTCACGATCAAATCTTATTTCGGGGGTGTTTTGGAGAGCGCACAGAGGATTTCAGTTGCGCAAACTTAAGGGAATGTTCTGGCAGCGAGCCGTCGACATTACCTTGGTCATCTTGGGGACGGTGACGATTCGGAGGATCATGATTAAGACAGGGTAGAAATTCCCAGGGGAAAAAGTCCGCAATGAATATTGATGACCTGCTTCGAATCGCGACGGAACGGCGAGCTTCGGATTTACATTTGAAGGTGGGGAACTATCCTCACCTGCGCGTGGATGGGGACCTGGTGCCGTTGACGGAGCAGCCGCGCATCACGGCGGAAGACATGCTGAATATGGCGTTCAGCATGATGTCGGCGCGGCAGAAGCAGAAGTTCAAAGAGACCACGGAAATCGACATGGCTTATGGCGTGGCCGGGCTGGGCCGATTTCGTGTGAACATTTTTCAGCAGCGCGGCAACGTGGGACTGGTGCTGCGCGTTATCCCGACGAAGATTCGCGCGCTCGACGAATTGTTTCTGCCCAAGATCGTGGAGCAGATTTGCGACATGCCGCGCGGACTGGTGCTGGTGACGGGAGTTACCGGGTCGGGTAAATCGACGACGCTGGCGGCCATGGTGGACCGGGTGAACTCGTCGCGCGCGGAACACATTATTACGATCGAGGACCCAATCGAATTTCTGCATCGCGACAAGAAGGGATACGTTAACCAGCGGGAGATTGGGGTGGATACGCCGGGATTCGGGTCGGCGTTGCGCGCTTCCCTGCGTCAGGATCCGGACGTGATTCTGGTCGGCGAAATGCGCGATCTGGAAACGATCTCGACGGCGCTGCACGCGGCGGAAACGGGCCACATGGTGTTCTCGACGCTGCACACGCTGGACGCGGTGGAAACCATCAACCGCGTGATTTCGATTTTTCCGCCGCCGGAACAGAAACAGATTCGCATGCAGCTTGCAGCGGTGCTGCGCGCCATTGTGAGCCAACGGTTGGTGCGGCGCTGCGACTCCGAGGGGCGAGTGCCGGCGGTGGAAGTGATGATCAATACGGCTTACATTCGCGAGTGCGTGCTGGTGCCGGAAAAAACGCGCTCCATTCGCGACGCGATCGCGGCGGGCACGTCGCAGTACGGAATGCAGACGTTCGACCAGTCGTTGTGGGATTTGTTCCAGGCGGGGCTGGTGAACTACGAAACCGCGCTGGAGAATGCTTCGAACGCCGACGACTTCAAGCTGCGCATGGAGGGAATTGCGTCGACGTCGGACATTTCGCGAAATTCGATGCAGTCGGCGGGGTTCGGGAACAGGTAGAGTTCGGTTTCGCCATTCGACTTCGATTTGCCTTTTAGAGTTGCCTCCTTAAATGGGCGCGCCCCGGCGCGCCTTTTTTATTTCCTCGAGAGTTGAGAAGGGATTTGCGCTATCGTTAGCGGATATGGCGTTTCCGCGTCCCAAGAAAAGAAGTTATACGGAAGATGAACTGTACGAGTACGCCGTGGGCGCGCTGGCGCGGCGCATGCGGACGGTGGCGGAGTTGAAGCGGCTGATGCGGGCGCGCGTCGAGGACGTGGAGTCGGAGTACGGGCAGACGCTGGTGGAGTTGGTGATCCGGCGGTTGAAGGATCAGGGATATTTGAACGACTCTCAGTATGCGGCTTCGTATTCGTCGCTGCGTCGCGATAATCAGAAGCTGGGCCGCAGGCGAGTGATCACAGAGTTGAAGACCCGCGGAGTGCACGGGGACGTAATCGAAAAGGCGGTCGAGGCGGCGTATGACGGAGTAAGCGATGAAAAGCAGGCGCGCGACTTTCTTCGCAAGAAGCGCCTGGAGAAACCGAAAGATCAGAAGCAAACGGCGCGCGTCTTCCGGCAACTGGCGCGGGCTGGATTTGGGATGAAGACTATCTTCACAATCCTGAAGAAGTGGGACGTGGACGACGAAACGCTGAGTGCGCTGGAAGGGGAGGAGCTTTAGCTGCATCGAGCTTACAAAACCCTTCGCCACTAAGGACACGAAGGTTCACGAAGGAAAGCACTTCCACCAGCAACAATATTGGGGTTCGCGCGCATACCATTTCCGGTTGCTTTGGGGAGAGCCTCTGCTGGGACGTTTCATTTAGAATTGCTGATTCATGCTGACTGGATCTGAAATCCGCCGCAAATTTCTGGACTTCTTTGTGCAAAAGGGGCACAGGGAGGTGCATTCGTCGTCGCTGGTCCCGGCGAACGATCCCACGCTGCTGTTCACCAATGCGGGGATGAACCAGTTCAAGGATGTGTTTCTGGGGCTGGAGAAGCGGGATTACACGCGGGCGACGACGTCGCAGAAATGCGTGCGGGCGGGCGGGAAGCACAACGATCTGGAGAATGTGGGGTTCACGAACCGGCATCACACGTTTTTCGAGATGCTGGGGAATTTTTCGTTTGGCGATTATTTCAAGAAAGATGCGATCGCGTATGCGTGGGAGTTGATCACGTCGCCGGAGTGGTTTGGGATTGCGAAGGACAAGCTGTATGTGACTGTGTTCAACGGCGAAGGCGGGCGTGCAGCGCGATGCCGAGGCTTACGACTTGTGGGTGGCGCAGGGCGTGCCGAAAGATCGCATCTTTGAATTGGGGTTGAAAGACAATTTCTGGCAGATGGGCGACACGGGGCCGTGCGGGCCGTGCAGCGAGATTTATTACGACATGGGAGCGGCCGCGTCGGAACAGGGGCATGCGGATTGCGCGTTTCCGTGCGATTGCGGGCGCTATGTGGAGATTTGGAATCTGGTGTTCATGCAGTTTGACCGCGATGCCAGCGGGAAACTGACGCCGTTGCCCAAGCCGTCGATTGATACGGGGATGGGGTTGGAGCGGATGACGGCGGTGCTGCAGGGCGTGATTTCGAATTACGAGACGGATTTGTTTATGCCGCTGATTCAGCGAGCGGCGGAGTTGACTGGGACTTCTCTGACGACGGAACTTGCAGCAAGGAGGCGCAACGCGAAATCGGCGGCTTCGTTGCGGGTGATTGCGGATCATTCGCGCGCGGCGACGTTTTCTGATTTCGGATGGCGTGCTTCCGGCGAATGAAGGGCGCGGGTATGTGCTGCGGAAGATTATTCGGCGGGCGATTACGCATGGACGGTTGCTGGGACAGACGAAGCCGTTTCTGTATGAGATGGTTTTTGCGGTGCGCGACCTGATGCAGGATGCGTATCCGGAACTGAACGAGACGGCGGATCGAGTGTCGAAAACGGTGCACTTGGAGGAAACTCGATTCGCGCACACGCTGGATGTGGGCCTGGAGAAACTGGAGGAGCTGCTCAAAGGCTCGGCGCGATAAGCTCGCGGGGGAAGACGCTTTCAAACTTTACGACACGTTCGGCATGCCCCTCGACTTCATGCAGGATGCGGCGCGCGATCAGGGAATCGAGTTTGATCGGGCTGGATTCGATCGCGCGATGGATGAGCAGAAGTCGCGGGCGCGGGCTTCGTGGAAGGGGGCGGCGAAGCAGACGGCGAATCCGGCGTACCAGCAGTTGCCGAAGTCGGAGTTTGAGGGTTACCGGCAGACGCGCTCGGATGGTTGCGAGGTGCTGGCGATCATCCACAATGGGCAAGGCGTGCAGGAATTGAAGGCGGGTGAGGAGGGCGAGGTCATTCTCGATCACACGCCGTTTTATGCGGAGTCGGGCGGGCAGGTGGGGGATCGGGGATGGTTTTATTCCGACGATCACAACACTGTCGTCGCCGACGTGACGGGATGTTATTACCCGATTTCCGGGGTGCGGGCGCATCAGGTGGTGGTGAAGTCCGAACCAAAGTCCCCACTTCTCGCGCAAAATGCGCGCGAGAAATGGGGCACCCTCAGGTCGGGGATCAGGTGGATGCGGTCGTTAATACCGACGTGCGGCAGGCCACTATGCGGAATCATACGGCTACGCATTTGCTGCATGCCGGGCTGCGCGAGGTTTTGGGGAAGCATGTGAAGCAGGCGGGATCGCTGGTGGCGCCGGGGCATTTGCGGTTTGATTTTTCGCATTTCACCGCGGTCGCGGATGAAGAGTTGCAGGATATTGAAGACCTGATCAATAAGGAGTTGCTGCGGAATCAGAAAGTGGAGACGATCGTCGACGTGCCGATTGACGTGGCGGTGAATGAGTATCACGCGATGGCGCTGTTCGGGGAGAAGTATGGCGACAAGGTGCGCGTGGTGCGGATTGGGGATTTTTCGACGGAGCTTTGCGGCGGGACGCACACGGCGGCTACGGGCGAGATTGGGCTGATCAAGATTTTGAAGGAAGGCAGCGTCTCGTCGGGCGTGCGGAGAGTGGAGGCGATCACGGGGGAGGGGTCGCTCGCGCATTTTCGCAAGGATCACGAATTGGAAGGCGTTGTGTCGGCGTTCGTGGTTCCCACTCTTGCCAAGCCCACCCTTGCGCAAAAGACGCGCAAGGATGGGGCACCCACTTCTGAGTTGGCTTCCGACAGTGAACAAACTTTTTCTCCGGCTGTGGCGTTGAAGGCGGAACTGGAGAAGAAGGATGCTGAGATCAAGCGGCTGACGCGCGAGCTTGACTCAGGCGCGGATGAAGTCGGCATCGTCTTCGACGGCGAACGTGGGCGAGCGGGTGAAGGAAGTGAAGGGCGTGAAGGTGCTGGCGCATCGCGTGGACAATCTGGAGCGGGCGCAGTTGCGGACGCTGGTCGACCAGTTGCGCGACAAGATTGGGTCGGGAGTGGTGATTCTGGGATCGGCGACGGATGGAAACGTGGCATTGATCGTGGGCGTGACCAAGGATTTGACTGCGCGGGTGCAGGCTGGGAAAGTTGTTGGCGCAGTGGCGCAAAAAGTGGGCGGCAAGGGCGGAGGGCGTCCGGACCTGGCGGAGGCCGGAGGGAAAGATGCGAGTGCCCTGGATGCGGCTCTGGACGGGGCTTACGGCGTGGTGGAGGGAATGCTGGCATGAGTTCGGCGGGATCGCTCGAAGACCGGCTGCGCTTTGTGAAGCATAAGGGGCAGGCTATTTTTCTGATCGACTTCAGCCATGCCTCGGAAAAGGAAATTGTTTTGCTTCTCGATCAGGTGCGGGTGATGGTTGCCAGTCACGATCCGGGATCGGTGCTGACGCTGGCGGACTTTACCGGGGCGCACGTGGACAAAGATGTGGCCACCAAAATCAAGGAAGTGCTGGTGCGGGATCGTCCGTATGTAAAGCGGTCGGCGTGGGTGGGTACGGAGAGTTTGCCGCAAGTTTTCTACGAACATTTCAAGAACTTTTCGCAGCGGGAATTGCCTACGTTTAAGACGCGGCAAGAGGCGATGGATTGGTTGGTGGGGGATTAGCTTCCAGCTACTCGCTGCTGGCTTCTAGCTCAACCTTATCGGCGCTTCGCGCCTCTCGCCGGCGGGGGCGCCCGCTCCACACCTTCGCCTCAACTTCTCCACTTCAACGTTACCGGGCCCTGCATCGGATGTTTCATTTCGGTGCCCGTGCGCTTGGCTTCTAGGTGGGCGGCTTTCAGTTGGAAATACCACTTCGCGGGCCTGTCGGCGTCATCAATCAACATCAGGTGCGGATTGTGTTGCAGGCCTTCGGCCTGGAGTTCCATGGTGCGGCGATCTTGCTCGACGAATTTCGCGAAGACGAATTTCAGCAGGCTGGGGACGAAGGGCAGCCAGCGAAATAAATTCCAGGCCGCGACGACGTCGATGCGGCAATGATTGCGGCTGATGGGCGTGACCGTGGTCAGGCTGGAGAACCAGTATTTTCCGGCACGAATGGTTTCGGTGCGCAGGTTGGGAAGAACGAAATCGATGGTGGTGGTGATGGAATCGGCGTCAGCGTAGAGGCGCAGCAGTTTGTAAGGAGCGGAGTTGGAACTGGGAGTGTGAGCGCTCATGCGAAAGCCGTTGGGGATGGGCTCGAAATGTTTTTGCTTCTCGTGAATGCTGTGGCGGCTGCGCCACCACCATGCCTGGTGAACGAAGGGGCCGTGCGCGGGATCCATGAGGCCGATAATGCCGTGGTCGATGCTGACGGGCATTTCTGCCTGGAGGTAAGCGAGCTTGTAGTCTGGGCTGAAGTTTTCTATTTGCGGAGCAGCGTCGGGAGGTTCTGCGTGCGGAGCGAATCCTGCGCCGGGCGGAGCGGGATCGGGGATGAAAACCCAGATAAAGTTGTCGCGCTCTTCGCAGGCATAATTGCCGGCGTAGATGCGATCGACTTTCAGGTTCTGATCGGCGGTGAGGGAGGGGATGAGCTGGCACTGGCCGTCGTGGACGTCGAACTGCCAGCCATGGTATCCGCACTCGAGATTCTCTCCGTCGAAGCGGCCGCAGTTGAGCGGCATGCCACGATGCGGGCAGGAGTCACGTAGGGCGAAAGGCTGGCCGAGGCGGTCGCGGCCGATGACTAGCGGAATTTCGAGCAGGGTTGCTTTGTACAGATTGTTGCGATGGACGCGATCGGCGGGCAGGGCGCGATACCAGAAGCCGGTGAGCATGAGGGCGTCGGGGGACTGGCGTTGCGGGAGGAGGTCGGGCATTGCTGATTTTTGATTTCTGATTATTGATTGAAGACATATGCTAGCATCCGCAGGACTTGGCGGCGGATCAAAAAGCTTAACCACAGAGGGCACTGAGTTCACAGAGAACTTTCAACCACTACGGCACCAAAGGTTCACTAAGGAAATCAAAAAGGCCTCCACCACTAAGGACACTGAGGTTCACGAAGGAAATCAAGAACTTTCAATCGATGGAATTTCTGGGGCATTTTCGGCGGTTGAATGCGGCGCAGCGGAATACTTTTATAGCGTGTTTCCTGGGGTGGTCGCTGGACGCGTTCGATTTTTTTATTTTGGTTTTCTGCGTCAGTGCGCTGGCGACGCAGTTTCAGACCAAGGTTTCGGCGATCACGGAAGCGATTTTTCTGACGCTGGCGTTGCGGCCCGTGGGTGCGATTCTGTTTGGGCTGATGGCGGACCGGTTCGGGCGGCGGCCGGCGCTGATGATCGACATCATTGCCTATTCGGTGTTTGAGTTGGGGTCAGCGTTTGCACCGTCGCTTAAGGTTTTCTTGATCATGCGCGCGTTGTTCGGAATTGCGATGGGCGGGGAATGGGGGGTGGGCGCGGCGCTGGCGTTTGAGACTCTGCCGGCGGAGGGACGAGGATTTTTTTCCGGCTGGCTGCAGGAAGGCTACGCGGTGGGCTACCTGATGGCGGCACTGGCGTATGCCGTCGCGTTCCGGTTCGTGGGCTGGCGGGGCATGTTCGTCATCGGGGCGCTGCCCGCGTTTCTGGTGATCTATATTCGAACGAAAGTAGAGGAGTCGCCGGCGTGGACGCAGGGGCGGCGCGTGTCAAAAGATCCGGAGAGGCGGATAGGCAAGGATATTCTGACCTACCTGGGGACGTTCGTTTTTCTAGTGGTGCTCATGTTCGCCTTTAATTCGTTTAGCCACGGGACGCAGGATCTGTATCCGACGTTCCTGCAAAAAGATCATAAGTTCACGCCGCAGATGGTTGGGTTGATCGCCGTGGTCGCGAATGTGGGGGCGCTGCTGGGCGGGATTTTTTTCGGGACGTGGTCGGAAAGAGTGGGGCGCCGCAAGGCAATTGTGATTGCTGCCCTGTTGACGCTCCCGCTGATACCGCTGTGGGCGTATTCGCACACGGCTCCGATGCTAGCACTCGGTGGATTTCTGATGCAGTTCATGGTGCAGGGGGCCTGGGGAGTGATTCCGGCGCACTTGAATGAACTTTCGCCGCCCGGAGTGCGGGGGACGTTTCCCGGATTCGCCTATCAGTTGGGAAATTTGCTGGCTTCGTGGAATGGAGTGAAACAGGCGCGGTTCGCGGAACAACGTTATGGCGGAGTATTTGCGCCGGTGCTGGCGTGGACCGTGCTATTAGTGGCCCTCCTGGTGGCGGTCGTGACGTGGAGCGGGGGAGAACGGCGAGGGGCCGATCTATCGAATACAAGATGAGAACAAATCGATATTGTAGGGGTGTGTGCACAATTCGGCACACTTCGGGATGTAGCACGAAGGAAGGATTGTCAGAGGCAGAATCCTGTGTTACGGTAAATAAAATTTCACGCCTGTAAATACATTCAGCGGGTCCCAGAGTGTGGTGGTTTGCGTGAATGAGTGTATCTGAGGTGCTGCCCTTATGAGACAGATCATGGATCCCGCTGCGGCGGGAGGCGTGGAGAAGGAAAACTTCGCCAACCGCAAGCTGATACGGCCGACTTTGCCGCGCGTGGAGAATTACAATCACAACAACCACAATTCTGCTGCGCCGCCGAGTACGGAACGACGCGAGCGGGTGGAACGCCAGGATCGTGGTGAACGAATGGATCGAGGCGATCGAATGATGGGAGGCGGGGCAGGGAAGAAGCCGGCGCCACCGGATCAGACCAACGCCGAGAACTTTTATTATCAGAAACAAATGCAGTCGCGGACGCCGATGGTGATTGTCCTGCAGGACGGCGAAGAGCTGCACGGAATTATTGAGTGGTATGACCGGAACTGCATCAAGGTGAACCGGGAGAACGGCGAGCCGAACGTGATGGTCTACAAGCCCGCGATCAAGTATATGTTTAAAGAAGGGGAGAACCAGCGGTAAGATCCCTGCGAAACTGGCTGTCGGACTTCAATTCATCCTGAAGTTGAGAACCTGAAGTTGAGAACCTAATGTCTGCCGCGCGCGCGGTCTCCCGAAGAAAGTTCCTGCAATCTGCCGCATTGGCGTCTGCGGCAAGTGTAATTCCCGGGCTGCCCAAGTCAGCTCTGGCCTTTCCTGCTGGTGCTATCGATCCCATACAATCTGCGCCGCTCGATGAATTCGGGTACGGCGAAGTTACGCTCAACAGCGCCCTGCACGAACAACAACTGCAGCACACGCAGGCTGTCCTCATGGACCTGGGCGACGATGCCTTGCTCAAACCGTTCCGGCAGATGGTTGGACAGCCGGCACCGGGTGAAGATCTCGGCGGCTGGTACCGCTACGATCCCAACTACGACTGGCATACATTTGACGCGGGATTCGCGCCGTCTGCGACGTTTGGGCAGTGGGTGTCGGCTCTGGCGAGGGGATATGCGATTACCGGGTCGCAGGCCATGCGCGACCGAGTGCTGCGGCTGAACCGGCTCTACGCGCAGACGATTGACGGGAAGTTTTACGAGGAGAATCGGTTCCCGGCTTATTGTTACGACAAGTTGGTCTGCGGGCTGATCGATTCGCAGAAGTATGCCGGGGATACGGATGCGTTTGCGATCCTGCAGAAGACCACCGATACGGCGTTGCCGCACCTGCCCGAGAAAGCTATTGAGCATGGGCAGAGCTGGCGTCCGGGGAAAGACGAATCGTGGACCTGGGATGAGTCCTACACCATGCCGGAGAATTTGTTTCTGGCGTATCAGCGCGGCGCGGGAGAACGGTACCGGGCGCTCGGGGTGCAGTATTTGAACGAGCCGTTTTTTGACCGCTTGGCGGCGGGACAGAACGACCTGGCGGGGCGGCATGCATACAGTCATGTAAACGCGCTGTGCTCGGCGATGCAGGCTTATATGACCATCGGAAGCGAGAAGCATTTGCGGGCGGCGAAGAATGCGTTCGACATGGTGGCGGCGCAGAGTTTCGTGACCGGAGGCTGGGGACCGGATGAGACGCTGCGCGCGACCGGAAGCCCCGATGTGTACAACAGTCTTACAGGCACGCACAGCGGGTTTGAGACGCCCTGCGGATCGTATGCGCATTTTAAGTTGACGCGCTATCTGCTGCGAGTGACGCGGGATGCGCGCTATGGCGACAGCATGGAACGCGTGATGTACAACACGATTCTGGGAGCGAAGCCGCTGGAGCGCGATGGGCGGACATTTTATTACTCGGACTATAACTTCAAGGGGAGCAAAGTGTATTCGCCGCACGGGTGGCCGTGCTGTTCGGGGACAATGCCGCAGGTGGCGGCGGATTACCGGATCAATACGTATTTCCGCGATGGGCGCGGGAGTGTTTGTGAATTTGTACATTCCTTCGACGGTGCGATGGACGCAGGGCGGGACGCAGATTGCGCTGACGCAGAAGAGTGCATATCCGTATGACACGCAGGTGCAGTTTGAGGTGAAGGCGTCGCGGGCGGCGGAGTTTGCGGTGAACTTGCGGATTCCGGCCTGGGCGGAGGGAGCGTCGGTTGCGGTAAATGGCAGACGCCAGGCGGTGCAGGCTGGGTCTTTCACGACATTGTGGCGGGAGTGGAAGACGGGCGACCGCATTGAGGTTGAGTTTCCGATGAAGGCACGGCTGGAGGCGGTGGATACAGCGCATCCGGAGACAGTTGGACTTCTGGTGGGTCCGGTGGTGCTGTTTGCGATCACGGACGCGGATCCGCAAGTGACGCGGGCGCAGTTGTTGGCGGTGAAAAAGATTGCGGCGGAGAGTTGGCAGGTGGAGACGGCGAACGGGACGATGAAGATGTTGCCGTTTACGGGGATTCAAGACGAGAAGTATTCGACGTATGTGCGGGTGACGTAGGAGTTGTAATTGGGCAATTTTTTAATTTGGTAATTTGCAAAGCTCGATCACCTTCGAAATTACTGCATTTCCACATCCTGATTTTTACCGCTAGGCGTCCTGCCGTTTACGGGAATGGTGCTCCCGTTGACAATCTTGTGTATCTCCCATAGCATCAATGACTTGAAGGGTCGTTTCAGCCTGGACGGGGGAGCCGCTTGTGATTAAGCTCGACATTATCAACGAAGTGGTGGCCAAAACCGGGATCACCAAGACCAAAGCCGAGCTGGCGGTGGAAACCGTCTTCGAGAGCATGAAGAAGGCGCTGGCCGGCGGCAGCCGCATTGAGTTGCGGGGATTTGGCGTGTTCAACGTGCGTCCGCGCAAAACTGGGATTGGGCGCAACCCGCGCACCGGGGCTGAAGTTTCCATTCCGCCAGGGCGGGCCGTGCGCTTCAAGCCGGGAAAAGAATTGCAATCGATTGACTGAGCTGTAGTGATCGATGCGGTGTTTCCCAATCTTCTCTTCCTCACTCAAAGCAATTTTGGATCGTGTGGACTGACCTCGCCTCCGCATTTTCTCCGCTCGTAGTAGCATCAAAGAAGAGTCCTGAACTACAGATGGTCGAAGTTGAATGGCCAAGCTGGGTTCGCGGCTGAAGAATCATGGCGGAACTTAATTCCGAAATTCCAACTTCCACGGTCGAGTTCTATCGGCCACTGCCGTATGCGTACTTGAGGCGGCCGCGGGAACGGTATTGGCTGCACGGATTATTGTTGCTGGCGACGTGCTTCACTACGCTGGTGGTGGGGGCGCGGATGGAGTTCAACTTTCTAAATAATTTGCCGCCATTTGCCGCGGGCGATGAATGGCTTCCGTTCTTTCCGCTGGCGTGGGTGTGGGCGCACCCTGCGCGATTGCTGTTGGGGATTCCGTTTTCGGCGACGCTGCTGACGGTCTTGCTCGCGCACGAGATGGGACATTACCTGTTTTGCCGGTATTACCGGGTGCGGGCGACGCTTCCGTATTTTATTCCGGCGCCCACATTGATCGGGACGCTGGGAGCGGTGATTCGGATCAAGGGGCCGATTCGAACGCGGGCTGCTTTGTTTGACATAGGGATTGCGGGGCCGATTGCGGGATTTGTGGTGGCCATCGCCACGCTGGCTGCAGCGCTGTTACTGTCGAAGCCGCTTGCGCCGGGCATTGGGCCGTCGGATTTGCAGTTGGGGTTTCCAGTGATCTTTCACGCGATGCACAGCGTATTGCAGCTGATGGCACCGCATCATCCAATCGCGGCGTTACCGCTGACACGAATCTATTTTCATCCCATGGCAGTGGCCGCGTGGGTGGGAATGTTTGCGACGGCGCTGAACCTGCTGCCCAGCAGCCAGTTGGATGGGGGGCACATAGTGTATGCGTTGTGGCCGCGGGCGCATCGCATTGTCTCCTGGATCACAGTCGTCGTTCTCATCTATCTAGGGCACCGGTATGTGGGATGGCGCGTGTGGGCGGGGCTGTTGATTGTGATGAATGTGATCACTTTCCGGCAACGGCAGGCGCCGGAATACCCCACGCTTCCGACCAACCGCTGGGTGCTGGGCGTGGTGGCCGCGATCATGCTCGCGCTGACATTTACGATTTCACCTTTCCAGATGAACTGGCGATAAGGGGCGTCGCAAGGATCGAGCCTAACTTGCTGCGGCGCGCTTAAAACCCTCAACCACAAAGGACACGAAGGTTCGCGAAGGAAAAACATTCGTGACACATCGTTTGTTGCGTGGACGAAAGAACGGTTCGTTCTCAGAATTGTCACTCGCCAAATTCACATTAGCCAAAGGGCATCGACGTCGACGATTACTTGCGTGCGCGGGATTTTCTTTTGGGCGGCGTGCGCCAGCATTGCACGAAGAGTGGTGTTGAGCTTTTCGCGGCTGGGGGATTTGAGCACGAAGTGATAGCGGTAGTCGCGCTTCAGGCGCATGATGGGCGCGGGTGCGGGGCCCAGGACGCGCACGCCTTCGTGGCGAGTGCTGTCGAACCATTTGCCCAGCGATTCCGGACCATTGCAGGGCGTCGTCGAGTTTGTCGCTGCGCACGAGGACGTTGGCTAGTGCGGAATAGGGCGGGTAATGCATCCAGCTGCGAAATTGCAATTCTTTTTCGTAGAAGCCGATGAAGTCGTGGCGGGCGGCATACTGCACCGCATAGTGATCCTGAAAGTACGTTTGCAGCACAACCTTGCCGGGAAACTGACCGCGTCCGGCGCGCCCGGCGACTTGAGTGAGGAGTTGAAAGGTACGCTCGGCGGCGCGAAAGTCGGGAAGGCCGAGCGCGACGTCGGCTCCGACGACGCCGACCAGCGTCACGCCGTGAATGTCATGGCCTTTGGCGATCATCTGAGTGCCGACAAGAATATCGAGTTCACCTTCGTTAAGGGCATTCAGAGCGCGCTCAAAATCCTGAGGGTTGCGGACTGTATCGCGATCAAGGCGGGCAATGCGCGCTTGCGGGAACAGGCCGTGGAGCAACTCTTCGAGTTTTTCCGAACCCGTGCCGAGAAAATAAACGTACTCACTGCCACAGTGGACGCAGGTTTTCGGGACTGGGGCGGTAAATCCACAATAGTGGCAGACCATTTTGTGCTCGCGCTTGTGGTGGGTGAGAGCGATGGCGCAGTTCTGGCATTCGAGTTTTTTGCCGCAGCTGCGGCAGAGAACGACGGGAGAATATCCGCGGCGGTTAAGCAGCACCATGACCTGCTCTTTGCGGTCGAGGCGCTCTTTAATTTCAGCGGCGAGTTTGCGGGAGATGACTTGCTCTTGCCCGGTCTCCTGAAATTCCTGGCGCATGTCGATGATTTCGACTTCGGGCAGAGGGCGCTGTTCGACGCGGTCGGGTAATTCGACTAGCGCGTATTTATTTTTCTTGGCATTGAAATAGGATTCGAGCGAGGGCGTGGCCGAACCGAGCACGACTACGGCATTGGCCATCTTGGCGCGCACCACGGCGATGTCGCGAGCGTGATAGCGCGGAGTTTCTTCCTGCTTGTAGGAGGAGTCGTGTTCTTCGTCGACGATGATGAGCGCGAGATCGGCAACCGGCGCGAAGACCGCGGAGCGGGTGCCGACGACCATGCGGGCGTCGCCGCGCTTGATGCGATGCCACTGCTCGGCGCGTTCGCGATCGGAGAGCGCGGAGTGGAGGATGGCGACTTCGTCACCGAAGATCTGATGGAGATCGGCGGCGACTGCCGGAGTCAAACCAATTTCTGGAACGAGCAGAATGGCCGAACGGCCGGCTTCGAGCACGGCGCGCATGGCAGCCAAGTAGACCGCAGTCTTGCCCGAGCCGGTGATGCCGTGCAGAAGCATGCCGGAGAATGTTTTGGTCGCGACATCGGCCTTCATTCGCTTGAGGGCGGATTGCTGCGCGGGATTGAGATCGAAGTCGAAGAGGGCCGGGCGAGGCTTGGAGCGCGAGATGGTGAACTCCGCAGGCACTTCCATGATTTCGACCAGGCTGCGGCGAACCAGCGTGGATAGCGTGGTTCGGGGGATGTCGAGGGATTGCAGGGTGGCGACGGGGACTTTTCCTCCGGAGGCGGCGAGAGTGTCGAGCAGGTACTTTTGATTTTCGTTCAGCTTGCCTTCGGCGGATTTCAGGATTGCTATTTTGATTGTGCGGGTCGCGTCTTGTGGGGCGGAGAGATCTTCGCGCGCGAGCCATTTTTTGCGAACCATTCCGGCAAGCGTGGATTTCGAGACTTGCGTGCGGAGCGGAGAGTTTGTTCGCGGACGGGGGCCTAGGGCTAAGCTGTCTCGCGGACGGCTGAAGCCGCCATCGATGTCCGACATCGATAAATCCTGCGAGGTAATCGAGGACGCGGTACTCGGCCTCTTGCTCTTCGGGTGTGCGCTTGGAGCGGGCGGATGATCCGGACGTGCCGGCGAGATGGAGAGCCATCTGGCCGGCTTCGGTCAGGCGATATCCGATGGCGCGTTTGAACTCGGCGTTGAGCGGGAGCATGGTGCGGAAAACTTCGCCGAGCGGGGCAAGATAGTAATCGGAGATCCAGCGGCCAAGTTGTAGCAGTTGCTCGTCGAGCACTGGCGTTGCATCGAGCACGCTGAAAATCTTCTTGATGGTGACGGAGGGTTTCCGGTCGTGGAGCTCAACGACGATTCCAGTAGTGCGCTGCTGGCGAAAGGGAACGAGAACGCGGCCGCCGACCACAGGCGCGGCGTCCGCGGGGACGCGGTAGGTGAAGACCATGTCCAGAGGCACAGGCACGGCGACGTCGCAAAATTCGGGCATTCGATTCAGAGGATATCAGTGAGGGTTGAGGAAAGGTTAATCGTGGTGGTTATTCGGTGGCGATGTGGAGTTTGATCGGCATCGGCGATCTTTATTCCGACGGCTTTTTTGGCGGTTCGAGTCCGAGATATTTCATCACCATTTGCAGATCTTTCCAGGCTTCGCCTTTCTGGCGCGGATCGCGGAGAAGAAACGCGGGATGGTAGGTTACCGCGAGCTTCGCGCCCTGCCAGGAAGGATCGCTGCTGCGCGCGCCCGCGGGCGTGAAGTCGTAGAAGCGTCCGCGAAGTTCGGACATGGGTGCGTTGATCGCGAGCAGATTTTTGGCGGCCACCGCACCCAGAGCGACCACGACCTTGGGCTTGATGACGGCGATTTGCCGCATGAGAAAAGGCGAACAGGTTTCGCACTCGTCGCGCTCGGGCGTGCGATTGCCCGGAGGACGGCATTTCACGATGTTGGCGATGTATATGTCTTCGCGGCGAATGCCCATCGCTTTGATCATGTTGTTGAGCAATTGTCCGGCGCGGCCTACGAAAGGCTCGCCCTGGGTGTCTTCATCGGCGCCGGGGCCTTCGCCCACGAACATCAGGTCAGCATGCGGATTGCCAACGCCGAAGACGATCTGCTTGCGGCCTTGCTTGTGGAGTTTGCAGCGAGTGCAATCGCCGAGATCTTCGCGAATGAGCCTGAGAGCGGCTGCGGGATCGGCGACGGATTGTTCGGCGTGGGCGATGAGAGTCAGGACGTTCTTGTCGCTGACGGATGCAAGTACGGCGGATTTTTTTGCGGGCATTTCCTCTCGCAGATCCTGGGATGTTTGCTCTTCGTCGAGGTCACGGATAGTGGTCGCGGCTTCAGAGGGTGCGCGCTGGTAGAAATCATAGATGCCCATCTCGTGACAGTAGCGAACACGCTCGGCGAGGGCGCGCCGGAGGTCTGAGTCGAGAGTGCGGGGCATTGGTTTTTAGATTGTAATTCAGCGGCAGGAGGATGTGCTCGCGGGGAAGGGAAGCGGATTCCTCGTCGCTTCGCTCCTCGGAATGACAAGCCGGGCTTTGCTGCTGGGATGACAAGCTGAGGTTTCGCTGCTGCAATGACAAGGTGCGGGCGGACGAATGCGCCCGCCGCTACGTGGACAACGGCAACCACGTGCGCTGTCTATGTGGTCAGGGACTTGCGGTTCTGGCGGAGGCGGACGATCTGGTCTAAGACACGCTGGGCGACTTCCCACTTCGTGGTTTCGGGGACCTCGACGACTTCGTCATGGCTGATGATGGTTACGGCGTTGCGGTCGGAATCGAAACCGACTCCTTCACGGGATACGTCGTTGACGACAATGGCGTCGAGATTTTTCGAGACTAATTTCTGGCGCGCGTTCTCCAGGACGTTTTCGGTTTCGGCGGCGAAGCCCACGATTATTTGTGAGGACTTTTTGAGGGCGAGTTCTTTGAGAATGTCGGGCGTGGCTTCGAGTTGGAGGGTCATAGGACCCTTGCGCTTGATTTTTTGTGTGGCTGCGGCCTTGGAGCGGTAATCGGAAACGGCGGCGGTCATGATTACGATGCTCGCCTGCGGGAGAAGTCGAAGTACGGCATCGCGCATTTCTTCGGTGGATTCAACCGGTGTGACTTCGGCAGCACCGGGCGGAGTAAGCGATGTTGGGCCGCTAACCAGCAGCACGCGGGCGCCGCGACGCAACGCAGCTTCGGCGAGAGCGTAGCCCATGCGTCCGCTGGAGCGGTTGGTCAGATAACGTACGGGGTCAATTTTTTCTCGCGTCGGCCCGGCGGTGATGAGTACAGTCTCGCCAGCGAAATCCTGGGAGCAGCCGAGAGCTTCCATTACGGCGGCGACGATGGTTTCGTTTTCGGCGAGGCGTCCCGCTCCGGTCATGCCGCAAGCGAGATAGCCTGCGCCGGGTTCAATAATCTTCACGCCGCGCTGCCGGAGAATCTGCAGATTCGCCTGCGTGGCAGGATGGTTCCACATGTTAACGTTCATGGCCGGCGCGACTATGACCGGGGCGGTGGTGGCGAGGTAAAGAGTGGTCAGGAAGTCGCTGGCGATGCCCTGCGCGAAGTGGGCCAGAACGTCGGCGGTTGCGGGCGCGACCAGGAGCGCGTCAATGGATTGCGCGACCGCGATGTGCTCGATGGCGGAATCGATGTTGGGTTCATGCTCCTGCCCCGGCGCGAACATGCCAGTAATAACTTTTTCCCCGGAGAGAGCGGCGAAGGTGAGGGGACGAACAAACTCCTGGGCGGCGCGGGTCATGACGACCTGAACGCGAATGCCGCGATCCTGCAAGAGGCGAACAATTTCCGCGGCTTTGTAGGCCGCGATGCCGCCGGTAACGCCGAGGGCGATCTTCATGGATTTGAGATTGCTGATTTCTGGTTGTTGATTCAAAAACCGCGGTCACGGCTATGAATTGGCAATTACAAAATCAACAATATCCTTTAGTCCTGGCCGAGTGCCTTGTCGAGAGCCTGTTCGGCTTGCTCGGCGGCGCTGCGGGTTTCCGGGATCTCCCACTTCACCTTGCCGGCACGAATTTCATCTTGCGCAATGCGGCAGGGTTTGCGGGAATTGGTGTCGACGACCGGTGGCGCCCCGGACTGCAGTTGCCGTGCTCGTCGCGCGGCCACCAGAATGTATCGGTAGTTGCTGTCAAATCCTTCGATCAACTTCATTGGGACTCTCCCTTAAAACCAGGTTCGAAGTTTAATGTCAGCCGAACGTCGAACGAACTGTCCACTCGACAACACGGATAAACGGTTGGGCTTGTCCCGCTTAAATCTATCCGCGGTTCCAACGCCCGTTCGAGGCGTCAGTAAAATCATACCGCGAAATCTACGGACGTGCCGAGGGCGGTGGTGCACCAAAGGACTCGATGATGGGGGCAATGCGCTCCCGGACATTTTCGAGCCGATGACGGTCCGCCAGTTCCACGATTTTGTTCTCCCCGGGGGAAAGGGTAGGTCTGGATCGCCGCAAGCGCTCGGAGAGGACAATGGCCTGAAGGCTTTCGATCGATTCCTCGAGCTTGTCGTTAATCAGAATATAGTCGTACTTGTCGTAGTTCTCAATCTCACTTCTGGCCCTGACCAACCGGCGGTTGATAACGTCTTCCGCGTCCTCGCTGCGATTGCGCAGGCGCCACTCCAAAGTTTTGCGGTCGGGGGGAAGCACGAAAATGCTGACGGCGTCGGTGAGGTTTTTCTTGATTTGCTCGGCGCCCTGCACGTCGATGTCGAGCAGAAGGTCATGACCTTTCAGTCCTGCCTCCTTCAGAAAAGTGCGCGCGGTACCGTAGTAATTTCCGTCGAAGTTGGCGTGCTCGAGGAATTCGCCGTCGCGAATCATCTGCTCAAACTTTTCGCGGGGAACGAAGTGATACTGCTTGCCATTTCGCTCGCTGCCTCGTAGGGCACGAGTCGTATAGGAGATGGAGAACTCGAGATTGGGAACGAGTTTCAGCAGTTCGTTGACGAGCGTCGACTTCCCGGAGCCCGAGGGCGCGGAGATGATGTAAATCAAGGGCCTGTCGGTTGGGCTCATTCCAGGTTTTGCACCTGCTCGCGGGATTTTTCAATCTCCGCCTTCATGGCCAGGCCGGCTTCGGTAATTTTGAGCGCTTCACCCGCGAGTCCCGAGGTCTTCGAAAGCAGCGTGTTGGCTTCGCGGTTCATTTCCTGGAGAAGGAAGTCGAGCTTCTTGCCGATCTCGCCGCCGCTTTCGAGCAATCCCAGGAAATGCTGAATGTGGGTTTCGAGGCGGACGATTTCTTCCTGAATGTCGCTGCGATCGGCCAGCAGGGCGGCTTCCTGCAGGACGCGCTCTTTGTCGACAGTCGCGCCCAGCAGTTCCTGCAGGCGGGATTGGAGACGCTCGCTGTAGTTCTGCAGCACGGCACGGCGGTGCTGTAAGACGCTTTTGTTGGCCTCGGCCAGGCGTGCCATGCGGTCGCGCAGTTCGCGGGCGATGCCGCGGCCTTCTTCCTCGCGCATCTGATTCAGACGGTCGAGAGCTTCGCCCACTTTCGCGAGGACAGCAGCTTCGATCTCTCCGTCGGCACTGTCGTTGGCGGAGTCGAGTGCGCCGGGCAAGACGCAGAACAGCGTTGAGGTCGGGCTCCGCGGCCAGAGAGAATTCGGCGGCGGCGGCGCGAAACGCAGCGATGTAGCCGCCTACAAGTTCGCGGTTGAGCGCGAAAGTTTCGGTGACTGAACGCTCCAGGCTGAGGGAAACTTCGACGTGGCCGCGGCCCATTTTTTCTTTGAGCAGGCGGCGCAATTGCATTTCGAGCGAGTCGGTGCCCGAGGGCAGGCGGAAATGCAAATCCAGAAAACGGTGATTGACGGACTTCAGGGAGAGGGCAAAGGCCATCCGTCCATTGGGCAGACCGGGGCCGGACGTTGCGGGCGCGGTGATGCGATCGGGATGCTGAACTTCACCGGTGACCTGCGCGAAACCTGTCATGGAGCGAATGGGCATAGGGCCGTGTCTCAAGTTCCTGCTATCACTTTGGATGAATCTGCGTTGGCAAATTGTAATTCGTAGAGCCGCCGGTATGTACCGAGTTTGCTCATCAGTTCTTCATGGCGGCCGACGTCGGCGATTGTGCCATTCTCAAGCACCACGATGCGATCGGCACGACGCACCGTCGAAAGCCGATGAGCAATTACGAAGACGGTGCGGCCACTCATCAGATTATGCAACGCGGACTGCACCAGTGCTTCTGACTCGCTGTCGAGCGCCGACGTTGCCTCATCGAGAATCAAGACCGGAGCATTTTTGAGCAGAGCCCGAGCAATCGCCAAGCGCTGCCGCTCACCTCCGGAAAGTCGCACGCCCCGCTCGCCAATAACAGTATCGTACCCTGCCGGAAGGGCGAGGATGAAATCGTGCGCGAGGGCGGCGCGCGCGGCGGCCTCAACGTCTTTCTGAAGCACTTGTGGCTGGCCGTAGGCGATGTTGTTGCGCACGGTGTCGTTGAATAAAACTGTTTCCTGGGTGACGATGCCGACCTGCGCGCGCAAAGAGGCGAGGGTCACATCGCGAATGTCGTGGCCATCGACGAGCAGGCGTCCGGCGGTTACGTCGAAGAAGCGAGGGATGAGGTGGACCAGCGTGCTTTTGCCGGCGCCGCTGGAGCCGACTACCGCAAGAACCTCGCCGTGGCGGACTTCGAGATTGATCTCGTGCAGAACTTCGTGTGGCTCTTCGCCTTCGTTGGCGTAGGAGAAGTTGACCTGTTCGAATCGAACGCTGCTGGAAAACTTTGGCAGAAACTCGGCGCGTGGCTTTTCCCGGACATCGTCTTCCAGGTCCATGAAGCGGAAAATTTCCGAGGAGGCGCCGAGAGCTTGCTGAAAGTTGTTGTAGAAGAGCGCGAACTTGCGGACAGGATTGTAGAGGCTGAAGACCGCGGTAATAAAGGCGACGAAAACTCCTGGCGTCATTTGATTGTGCGCGATGCGCGCACGGCCGATGAGGATGAGGAGAGCGATGCCGACAACGCCGAGCACATCCATGAGCGGAGAACTGATGGCGGTGGCGGCGACCGAACGAAGATTCGCGCGGAAGAGGCGACGGGCGGCGTTACGGAAGCGGGAAATCTCCCATTCCTCGGTGTTGAAGGCCTTCACGATACGGTTGCCCGTGATGGTCTCGTGAAGGATGTTTTGAATTTCCGCCAACTTATCCTGGCCGTGACGCGTGGTGTGGCGGACCCGGTGACCGATCTTGCGCGACGAGAAGACGATGACGGGAACAAACAGGAGCAACACCCAGGCAAGATTCCCGCCGAGGATGACGACAACGATCGCTACTGAGATAAAAGTGAAGAACTGTTGCAGATAGTTCCGAGAGGACGGTCGACATGGCGTATTGCACACGCTCGATGTCGTTGACGATAGTGGAGAGCAAAGTCCCGGTGGTGTGCTTGGAAAAAAAAGCGGCGGAGCGCCGCAGCAGAGCGGTGTAAAGATCGTCGCGCAGATCGGTGATCATGCCGAAGCCGGCATGGTTCACCAGATAAGTTCCGGCGTAATCGCAGACGCCTTTAAGTATCGTGGAGGCGACCAGTGCAAAAGCCACGATGGTCCAGGCGTTGGTGAAATGAGAGGGAACGAATTGCTGCAGATAAACGGGATGATGTGTGCCGGGAATGACGAAGAGTTGAATGTCTTGAGAGCCAGTGGAAGGATTTAATACGCGATCGAATACTGGGCGGACAAGCAAATATTTGAAGGCGTCGAGTGCGCCCACCGCGGCCATGAGCAGAACTGATGACAGGATCTGCCACCAGTAGGGGAGCGCGTAGCGGACGAGGCGCGTCAGTTGCCGCATGGGCCTCCCGCGTGAGGCAGGCCGCAGGCGCGCTCTGGCCGTCGAATAAACAGGGAATGCAAGGCTTTATTCTACTTGACCCGCCGGCTGATGGAACGCGGTTTCAGCGCCGGGGCACCTCTGATGGAAACCGATTTCGCGTGGGTCAAACTGCTCAGACGTGGCTATTTCGGGATGTCGCGATGCACGATCTTCACGCGATATCCGGCGCGGCGAAGGTGCTTGCCGACATCTTCTGCGATCATGACCGAACGATGCTGCCCGCCGGTGCAGCCGAAGGCGATCGTCAGATAGCTTTTGCCTTCGTGGATGTAGTGGGGCAGCAGATAGACGAGAAGATCGGAAATGCGCGAGATGAATTCGCGAGTCTGCGGGAACGACCGAATGTACTTGGCGAGGCGCGGGATCGCGTCCGGTCAGCGGGCGGAATTCTGGAACGAAATGCGGGTTAGGCAGGAAGCGCACGTCGAAGACGAAGGTCGGCATCTTCGGGAACGCCTTGACGGAATCCGAAACTCACGCACGAGACCAGGATGCTTTTTTCCGAGGACTGCTCTTGAAAGCGCTCGGTGATGTGAGCGCGCAGTTCGTGAACGTTGAACTTCGAAGTGTCGATAACAAAATCGGCGACCGCGCGAATGGCGCTCAGATGGCGGCGTTCGGTCTTGAGCGCGGACTTCACGGGCGAGTCAGTGCCCAGAGGATGCGGGCGGCGAGTCTCGCTGAAACGACGCAGCAGCACCGCGTCGGAGGCTTCGAGGAAGACGACCTTGGTCGGAATCATGCGTCCGACGGATTTCAGGATTTTCGGAAGCTCTTCCAGCTTGGAGCCTTCGCGGACGTCGACGACCAGCGCGGTGCGGCGGATCTCGCTCGACTGCACGGCGAGGTCGGCGAATTGCGGAATGAGTTGTACCGGCAGGTTGTCGACGCAGTAGTAGCCGAGATCTTCGAAGGCCTTTAAGCACTGAAGCCTTTCCCGAACCGCTCATGCCGGTGATGATGACGAGTTCGGGCGAGTGCTTCGCTGGCGCGAGTCGTCGTCTTTGCGGGGCTCTTCGACTTTGATGACTTCCGGCCAGAAGACTTCGGGGACTTCATGAAGTGGATAGTAGCATCGGGGCCGACTCTCCGCTTCGGCGGCGGATTACCAAGTGAGATACCGTGCCCGGACGAAGTCTAGTGTTTCGCAGCATGAGAAATTCGGAAATGCAGATTGTGCCGGCAGTGCGCGTGACAGGTAAGCTATGGCGACATGAAAAAGTTCGAAGAGCTCACGGAACGCGAAGTTCTGGCCCTGGCCATTGCGCTGGAAGAGGAAGACGAGCGAGTCTATTCCGATTTTGCCGAAGGCTTGCGGCAGGACTATCCCGCGACGGCGTCGATGTTTGATGGCATGCGCGAGGAAGAATCGGGACACCGGCGCCGGTTGCTCGAACTCTTCCAGAAGAAATTTGGGGAGCACATTCCGCTGATCCGGCGGCAGGACGTGCGCGGATTTGTGGACCGTCCGGCGTTGTGGCTGGTGCGTCCGCTGCGCATTGAAGCGGTGCGCAAAGAGGCGTCGACGATGGAGGTGGAGACGCGGCGCTTCTATGAGAAGGCCGCGGCTCGCACGCAGGATGCGAGCATCCGGCAACTGCTCGATGATCTGGCGCAGGGAAGAGCGCGAGCACGAGGAGCGCGCGCAGGAACTCGACAAGCAGAAACTGCCGGCCAATGTGAAGGCCGACGAAGAGGTCGCGCAGCGGCGGCTGTTCGTGCTGCAGATCGTGCAGCCGGGATTGGCCGGACTGATGGATGGATCGGTGTCGACGCTGGCGCCGGTGTTCGCGGCGGCGTTTGCTACGCAGAAAAGTACGGACGCATTTCGTGGTCGGCCTGGCGGCGTCGGCGGGAGCAGGCATCAGCATGGGATTCGCGGAAGCGCTGTCGGATGACGGCAGCCTGACTGGGCGCGGACATCCCTGGGTGCGCGGATTGATTTGCGGCGCGATGACGGCTCTGGGTGGGATCGGACACACGCTGCCGTTTCTGCTGCGCGACTTCCGGCTGGCGCTCTGGGCCGCCGGAGCGGTGGTGCTGGCGGAACTGGGAGTGATCACCTGGATTCGCAAGCGCTACATGGATACACCCTGGATTTCAGCGGCTCTGCAGGTGGGACTCGGCGGCGTGCTGGTCTTCATTACCGGCATGCTGATTGGGAAATACGGCGCTTCGTGAAAACGATCGCTCGCGCGACGGCGAGACAACGTTGCGATTTCTACGGCTGCGTGTCCAGCGGGTGCGTGCTCTTCTCGTAGAATTCTTTCTGCAGTTTCAGGCTGACGTCGTCGGCTTTCACGGCGCGAATCGCCTTGACCACCGAATCAATCCACCACTTCATCTGGAATTCGCCAAGCTCTTTCGTCGCCGCCGATCCTTCGCCGGAATAGTGATTGGGGAATCGCGTGTACCACCAGATTCCGGTGTAGACATCTTCGGGAAGTTTCTGGCGAGCCTGGTCTGCGCCGGATTCGCTGGCAGCGCGGTCCAGATGAACCAGGTCGGGACGCGAGATCATCATCTTGGAGGTCTCGCTTTCGCCGGCGTGCATGTCGATCTTGGTCTTCTTTGCCGGACCGCCCTGCTGCGGAGTGCGTTCGTCGAAAACGTAGACCACGTAGTCGTGAGGCTTGTCGAGTTGAGTTTGCGCGAAGTAAGGGAGCAGGCTGTCGTTGCCGCCGTGGCCGTTGACGATCAGGACTTTTTTGCAGCCGTTGCGGGCCATCTCGTCGGTGGTTTCCTGCAGTAGCGCGAGTTGCAGGTCGCGGCTGTAGGCCATGGTTCCGGGTTCGTGGCGGGCTTCGGCGATCTGGCCGAAATAATATTCAGGGAAGACGACGGCGTATTCCTGTTCGGCGGCGTGCAGCGCGGCGTAGCGGACATCAAGAAGATCGGTGCCGAGCGGCAGGTGCGGGCCGTGCTTCTCAAGGATGCCGAAGGGCAGCAGGCACGTTCCTTGCGAGCGGTGGATGCCTTCGCGAAAGTCGGAGGCGGTGAGTTCTTCCCAATGCACGGAAAGCTTGCTCGCGGATGAGGTTTGAGCTTGCAGGATCTGCGGCAGTCCGACGAAGGCAGACAGAAAAACAATTGTGAGGATCGAAAAGAGCCGACGGCTGACTTGAATCATGGAATCTCCCTCGGCGGCGAATTTTAGCACGCATGGTTCTATTGAACCGTATCAATGAGGTTTAGGAAAAGGCGGGCGAGGGCGCCCGCCTCACACGCGCGCTAATTATTTCAGGAAAATTTCTTGCAGGAGTTCGGAGCTTACGAGTTCGCGAATCTCGGCGCGCTTTTCTCCCAGTTGCTGCGCGGCCTGTTTCCCGCCCATGATTTTGTCTCGAGCGGCTTCTGCTTTTGCGGCAAGGCCATCCATGGCCGCGTGGTTCTTGTACTGAACTGCGACGCAGAGGTCCCAATCTTCCGGGCCGTTCTTGGTTTCTTTCAGAAAAATTTTGTAATCCATGATCATGCCCGTGCGTTTTTCCTCATCGATCAAGGGCTTGGTGGCTTGGCGAAGGCTGGTGAGATAGGCATCCATTTGCGTGGGCTTTACGCGAATCAACTGAACGCGCCAGACGGGGCCCTCGGTGTAGTGCTCCTGCGCGAGCAGGCAGGGCGCGAGCAACAACAGGAATGCAGCGAGCCCGAAGAGCTTCTTCATAGTAATCTCCTGAGTTTTAGCGGATTGAACGGCGCGAGGATCATACGTGGCGGTTACGAATTTGTCGAAGAGTATTAGCGCTTCCATCGTTGCTACCGAAGGTTGGCTAACGAGACGGGTGGAAGTCGAAATAGGCGAGGTTCATGTTTCCTTCGGTGAGGATGTGCACGGTAAGAACATTCTTGCCAGCGGGGAGTCGCATTCTAATCAGTGCCGGTGCGAGGTTCCAGTGATGCCACTGGCGCCAGGCGATGGGATCGGCGGCATTGAAAGTGGAGGGAATTGTGAGCGGTCCGGTCGCGTCCTTACCGTTCACGTCGAGCGAGATTGTTCCGCCGCGATTTGAAGTGTAGAGAAGATTGGCAGCGTAAACGCCGGCGCGATCAGTCTGCACAGTGATGTTGAACCATTCTCCGGGCTCGGTCCATCCCACATAGAGCTGATTTTCTGGAGGAAGGATCACGTTGTAGGGACTGTTGTCGATCTGGTCGTGAAACTTGGTGTAAGAGATGTCGACGCCTTCGTTCATGCGGAACTGATTCAGATAGGTTCCGTCGGCGGGATTGAGGTAGCCGCTGCCGTTGTTCTTGGCGTCAGAGTCATGATAGGCGACACCTTCTCCGCCGCGATCGTAGTAGGCGCAATGCACGCGTCCGGGAATCTTCTGGGGACCGCCTTGATAGCGGGCGTCCTGATAGGGAGTTCCTTTGTAATTTTTCAGAAAATTGATTTTGGATGCGGAGAGGACGGCGGTTGCGACGAAGACGAGCAGAGTTGGCAACAGCAGGTACGATCGCAACGCATGGGTTGTTAAAAGCATTTAAGCCTCGGATGCTAAAACTGCGGCCCGATACTGCCGGGCCGCTTGGACAGCCGAGGGCGGCTGTCCTTACATGAGTTTCGGTTGAAGAGCTGGCAGCCGAGGCGGCTGCGGCTACGTAAATCGTAATCTTTATGGGGCTTCGATTAGTTCCATTTTGCCGTCTCGGGTGCGGTGGAGGATCATGACTTTGCCTTTCGGGTCGCGGAAGACGAAAACGTCGCGGTCGCGGAAATGGGCTTCTTTGATCGCCTCTTCCAGCGTCATGGGGCGCATGGCGACGGCGTCTTCGGAGCGGACCAGGTGAACTTCGGTGGTTTTCGCGACCGCCGGATATCTGTGGACCATAACCGGAACGGCAGTTTTTTCCGAGAGTCCGATGAGGGTTTGCACCTCAGTGTCTTCGGCGGTGGTGGCATGGCCGTTCCACTTTTTCACTTCTTCAGTCTTGCGGGCGGAGCGTTTCTTCGACATCCAGCGGGTTTTGTATTTGACGGCCTGCTTCTCGAGGTGGCCGAGGGCTTCGTTGACGGCAATGGACATGTCCTTGGCTTGAGCCAGGCCAACTATCGGGCCATTGCGGGGACTGATGGTGATTTCGGCTTTGTGGCGATGTTTTTCGACGGCGAGGATAACCTTGGTCTCAAAGCGGTCGCCGAGAATTTTGCGGATTTTTGTGAGGCCGGTTTCTACTTCTTTGCGGATGATGGGAGTGATTACGTAGTGCCTTCCGGTGTATTCCACGTTCATGAGCGCCCCTCCTAGGAATTCGTTGGTTCAAGTTAAATTGGGCACTGCATTGGAACGAAGTCAGAAGTGAAAAGGCAGAATGCAAAAGTAAAATCATTCTGCATCCGAGTTAGTTCTTACATCTGCATTCTGACTTCTTACTTCTGACTTCTGACTTCTGCTTCATTTCTTTACCCGGCGCTGGTGCGTGCTGGGGATGCGCATGTCTTCGCGGTATTTGGCCACAGTGCGGCGGGTCACCTGGATGCCTTGCGACTGCAGGATGCGGGTGATCTGCTCGTCGGTCAACGGACGGCTGGGGTCTTCTTCTTCGATCAGTTTTTTAACGCGGCGTTTAAGGATGAGCAAAGAGGTGCCGCCGCCCTCGGGGCCCTGAACGCTTTCGCTGAAGAAGTAACGCAGCTCGAATACGCCTTGCGGGGTATGCGCGTATTTGTTGGCGACCGCGCGGCTAACCGTGGAAGGATGCACGCCAATTTCTTCGGCCACCTCCTTGATCATCATAGGCTTGAGTTGATCGATGCCGCGTTCGAGGAAATCCTGCTGGCGAGCGACGATGCAGTAGCAAACTTTGGTGATGGTCTGCTTGCGCTGCTCGATGTTCTTGATGAGCTGGATGGCACTCTTGTAGCGCTCTTTGACGTAGTCGCGCGTGCTCTTTTCGTTGACGCCGTCGCGAGTGACTAGCTTTTTGTAGGCCGGATTCAGGCGAAGCTGCGGCAGGTCTTCGTCGTTCATGATGACCAGCCACTCGTCTCCGTGTTTGACGAAGGCGACGTCGGGCTCGATGAGGCGCGCCTGAACTTTGTTGTAACGCAGGCCGGGGCGGGGATCGAGGGTGCGGATGTAGTCGAGCGCAGCCTGCACGGCTTCGATGGGGCGGCCGATGGCCTTGGCGATTTCCTTGTGTTGTTTGTTCTGCAGGCCGCGCAGATGCTGGTCGACGACGGCGGTCGAATCTTTCAGAACTTGCTCGGTGCCATTGCCGTTTTTGTGGAGCGCGAGCTGGGCCTGATGATAACGCAGTTGGTTCAGGAGGCAGCCGCGGAGATCGCGGCAGGCAACGCCGGGAGGATCCAGTTGACGAACGACTTCCAACGCTTCCTGCAGATCCGCAGGCGTGAACGTTGGCTTGAATACAGGAGCAGGCGAATGTGCTGGAGTTGGCGCGGGAGCAACTGCGGCGGCGGAATCCGCGGAGCGCGAGGAGACGGAGGCTTCCGCACGGGGCTCGGGAGAGACAGTCAGAGTTTCTTCCGGATCGAATTCTTTCAAACCGAGATTTTCCGCCGCATTCGGGTCGACTTCGTTCTCGCTCTCAACCTGCAATGAATCAGCGCCTGAGAGAGGGGAGAGCTCTTCCGTTTCGGAATTTGGGTCTTCGGCGACTTCGGTCAGGCCCAGGGCTTGCGCCTCGCTGACGATATTCTTCGCCGTTTGAGCGTCGGCCTCGGGGGGAGCCGGGGGCGCGATGCCAAGCAATTCCTCGTCGCTGGCGATGAGGTATCCGTCTTCGTTCAAGTTGCCAATGATCAAGTCGGCGGCTTCGCGGATTTCGCGGCGCAGGCTGAGCGCGCCCAGTTGCCAGGCGAGGTGGTCCGTGAGATTGGTCGGCTTGGAAAGAAAATTCTCGAACGACGGTCGCTCGATGTCCTCCATCTCGCTGTGGGTGCGGTAACCGGGATCGAGATAGTCCTGGAAGAAAGAACCGAAATCGATCTCTTCGAATGGATCTTTCTTTTCGACAGCGCTGATGGGATTCTCTTCGTTGCTGGCGGCAGCGGCGCGCTCGCGGTCTTCTTCTTTCTTGCCGACTTCGTCAAGCAGGGGAACCGACTCTTCCAGTTCCTCGAGCACGGGGTTCTCGACCATCTCAGCGGTGATCATGTCCTTGAGTTCAAGCTTGTTGAGCGCGAGGACGGAGACCATCTGCACCAGGCCAGGGGTAAGGATCTGGCGCTGCGAGAGTCTTACACTGAGTTTGTGTTGTAGGAGAACCATGTCGTTAGTCGTTCGCCCTTAGTTGTAAGCCCTCCGCTTCAGTTACTCCAGCTTGTCGAGTCGATCATCATGGCTATCAAGTCGATGTTCGTGCATCTCGACAACGCGCAAGAGTCTTGCTGTGCCTTCAGCGACTTCGGTGATCAGCTTTGCCGCCCGGTCAAGCTGGCGATCATGTTTTTCGCTTTCTAGCGATAACAGCTCCAAGTTGCGAGTCAAAGCTTCTAGCCGTTCGTCAATAGTCATCGCTATCTTCCTCTTCTTCTGTGCTGCCATGACCCATGTTTCAAAGTTTAACGTTTCAGGGAACCAACCTTCCGGCTCTCTCTCTGAAACCTTGAAACTCTGAAACATCACACCAGCGAGAAACTCTCACCTAAATACACCCTTCTCACCTCCGGATCGCCCGCCAGCTGGCCAGGCTGGCCGTGACGGAAAATTCTGCCGTCATCGATGATGTAGGCCCGGTCGGTCACCGAAAGCGTTTCGCGCACGTTGTGATCGGTGATCAGAACTCCGATGCCGCTGGCGCGAAGGCTGCTGATAATTTTCTGCAAGTCCAGCACGGCGATGGGGTCGATCCCGGAAAACGGTTCGTCAAGCAAAATGAATGTGGGATTGATGCAGAGGCAGCGGGCGATTTCCACGCGCCGGCGCTCTCCGCCGGACAGGGCGTATCCGCGGTTCTGGCGGATGTGCTCGAGTCCTAATTCGTCGATGAACTTTTCCATCTTCTCGCGGCGCTCGTGCCAGGACATCGGCTGAGCCTCCAGTACCGCGAGGATGTTTTCTTCGACCGTAAGTTTGCGAAAGACCGAAGCTTCTTGAGGGAGATAACTGATGCCATATTGACGGGCCCGCAAATACATGGGAACGTCGGTGATGTCCTGACCGTCGTACAGCACGCGGCCAGTGTCGGGAGGGATGAGCCCGACGATTGCGTAGAAGGTAGTGGTCTTGCCGGCGCCGTTAGGGCCTAATAATCCAACGACTTCGCCCTGATCGACCCGGAGGCTGACGCCATTGACAACGCGGCGGCCACGATAGCTTTTGCCAATTTCTTCTGTGGCCAGAGTACGCATTTATCTTCGCAATTAATGGGCCACTCGGGTCTGAGTTACCACAGGAGTGCTTGCTCCGCCTTCTACGAGCACCCTATCATCGCGTCTAAAGAAAGTCAACGAAACCCCGGTAATCTTGCCTCGTTCGGCATCAAAAATGCTAGGCGGTCCGCCGGTCAGGACGAACTTGTCGTCGGCCGCCGTGTAGACGAGCTTTTGTCCCTCGGCCCGACGCTTCGGCTGCTGGATGACGACGTTGTCTTGGGCGACCATGCGATCCAGCTGCCCAGCGCTGCCAAACGATTGACTGCCTGAGGCTTGACTGCGAGGCAAGAGGTAGGCGTCGACCGTTTTTGCGGAAGCGGTGAAGTCGGCACTTTGAGCAACCACGCCGCCTTCGTAGTGGATGCGCCGCTCGGAATCGGCGTAGGTGAGCTTGGCGGCGGTGACTGAGATCGGCGTGGACGGAGAGATGGAATCGCCTTTCGGTTTCTTTGTGCCCATTTTTTCGGATTGCACGTTCGCTTTGGATGCCTGGATCAAGATGGTCTGGACAGGCTGGGCGGAAGTGCCTTGTGCAATGACGGATCGGCGGTCGCGGTCGAACTGGATCGTCGGTGCCTCGATGAGGTTCGCATCCTGCCAGAGGCGAGCGTTCCCGGTGTAAATAGCTGTGCCCGGGGAGTTCTGCGCAGTCATGCTGCGAGCGGTGACATGAATCGGGGAAGAAGAGGCCAGCAGTGCGCCGCTTGGCTGTTCTTTGAGATCGTTGTAGGTGCTCTTTACCTCATCTTGGGCGACGGCCTCGCCGGTTGCGCGGTTAATGCGGATAGTATTGGCGGTAGTCGCCATGCCGCCATTGGCAACGCGCGGATCGCCGGTGAGCACGAGCATCTGGTCGGCAGGTGTATAGCGCGCCGCGTTGGCCCAGGCTTGCATGCGCTTGGCCGGATCCTGCGCATCGGTGTAGAAGACTTTGCCTTGTTGGACTATGGAGTCGATGCCGCCTTGGGGAAGAAAAGTGGCGTCGACGGACTCGCTGGTGCTGATCCGGTCGGGTTCGCCAGGAGTCGAGTTGACGATGCGAGCATCGGGGTATCCGTGAATGCTGACGAGATGATTGCGGCCTTCGGAGAATGCGAATTGCGCTTCGAACTTCCCGGCAGTTACATCGGTGTGCTGCGCGGGGGCGTTGGTTGAAGGCAAGCCAGGCTGTGCTTGCGCGATGGTGATGTGGGCGGGGCCGGAAGTATAAGCGCGTCGCAGAATGTGTCCTTGCGCGACCGTGAAGTCAATGGCAGGGGCGGAGAGTTCGAAATCCTGCGGGCCGGACGCAACGCCTTTTGCCGCAGGTTTATTAGAGGAGGCGGCTTTCTGGGTGAGATGGACGCCATCGAGGGCGTGAACTTTCTGCAGTTCGTTCTGGCCGGCGAAATCGAGGACGACGCGGCCAGCGACGCCCTGCATCGATTGAGGGCCGGTCTGCTCGAGGTGAACATTGCCGGTGAGGGTCGCGTTCCGCAGCAGGTCCTGTTTACCTTCGAGAAGAAACTCAGCCTGATCGGCGCGGCTGCGCACCTGGGAAGTTTGAGAGCTGTCGGAAGCAGAATTTTGTTTGGAGGCCGATTTTTTTGTTCCTTGCATCCGCGTCTCGGTCGTGACGTTTCCCGAGGCCAGAATCCTTTCGACCTGATTTTCGTGGCTCAGATAGAAAACCGCTTGATCGGCTTGCACGGTTCCGTCCTGGCGGCTGAGATGGGGGTGGTAGAGCGTGATCTCGCGGGGATCGTTGGTGATAACGCCGTGGTCGGCTTCGACTATCGCGGCGTACGCGCCGTTGAGCACGACGTGAATTTGCGAGGACAGAATCAGAGTGTTGGTTTTGCCCGCGTATTGGACGCCGACGGCCCAGCCCGTGGCTTGCGGGATTTGGAATTCGACGCGGGCAGCGGTCATGGCGTTTCCGCTGTTTTTGTTGAAGACCAGATCATGCGTCTTCAAGTGAATGGGATTCTTGAGTTCCTTGGGCGTGGCTTGATCCTGGCTTGCCAGGCCTTCGGGGTTGGAAACCAGGTCGATCTGAACGTCGCCTTTGGCGGTGACGTCACCCGTCTTCTGGTTGAAGGCAAAATCGTCGCCGTAGATCTGGTCGAAGCGCGATGAGTCGCGGCCGTAGAGCACGATGCTGACGTTATGGAGTTCGGCGTTGCCATTCAGCTTGAATTGCTTGACGGCGCTGGCCTGAATGGTGAACAGCGTGCGCTTGCCGTCGGACTGGGAATATTGAAAACCGTTGGCCGTCTGCTTAATGTCAATTCCGATCTTGCCCGGGAATTGTTTGAGTACGTTGATTGCCCTCCGGCGTGCGTAGAAATACATCCCCGCCACGACCAGCACGAGCAGCACGGCGGTCACGCCCAGTAAACGGCGCAAACGGTAGACTTTCAGCGGCATCTGGGTTCAGTGTAATGCAGTGTCGTCGTTGGCCGTTAGTCGCTGGTCGTGCGCCGACCCTATCGCAGAATTCATCTACACTTATAACTCGCATCACGATGACAACGAGGGCTGAAAAACCGGCATTGCTTGACTTCCACAACCTGCGCGTGATGCGGGGCCAAAAAATTGCGCTCGACCACTTCAGCCTGCGAATTGGCGCGGACGAGCACGTTGCGATCCTTGGACCGAATGGGTGCGGCAAGTCGACGCTGATCAAGACGATTACGCGCGAGTGCTATCCGGTGGCACGGGCGGAGTCGTCGACGTCGGTTTTCGGGCGAGGAGAGTTGGGATGTTTTCGCGCTGCGGGCGCGGCTGGGCATCGTGTCGAATGACCTGATGCTGTCAGTGACAGGAGAGGCCTGCGGCCGGGATGTGGTGCTGTCGGGATTTTTCAGCAGCATCAGCATCTTTTCGAATCACAGCGTGGACACACAACAAAGAAAGTTGGCGGACGAGGCAATGGCCGCGCTGAAGATCGAGCATCTGGCGGAGCGTCCGGTTTGCGAGATGTCGTCGGGCGAAGCGAGGCGCGTGCTGATCGCGCGGGCTCTCGTGCACAAGCCGGGAGCGTTGCTGCTGGACGAGCCTTGCAATTCGCTCGATCTGGCGGCGCAGCAGGCCTTGCGGCAAACCATGCGGTCTCTGGCGAATTCGGGAACCGCCATTATTCTTGTTACGCACGAACTGGCGGACATTGTCCCGGAGATTCAGCGCGTGGTGCTGATGAGCCGCGGGCGGGTTGTCGCCGACGGACCCAAAGAGGAAATTCTGCGAGTCGAGCGACTGGCAGAGCTTTTTGGGGTGAATGTAGACATGGCTCAGCGCGATGGTCATTATCATCTTTGGTAAACCAGTCAGCGCTCTTTCGATCCGACCTCTATCAGGCGCTTTGTCATCAGGACCAGACCGAGAATCTGCGTCCACTCGGAGACGATGTTGCCGACAACCTGGCCCCACTTGCTGGTTGGATCCATGGCTCGGAACGCAATGACCCAACCGATGCCCGTAATCACGAGGAACAGAGTGAGGGAATGCTCCCGAAGAAATTCCAGAACCGCTGAGGGCAGCATCCCCTTCGGTCGTTTACTCTCGGCCGAGCCTTTTTCGTAGAGAAACTTGGTCATCACCACGGTGACGAAAACTCCGGTCCAGTCGGCGATGGCATTTCCAAAAAATGAGCCGATGTGGGTTGAAGGATTTGACCCGTGATAGAGCAGGATGAGAAACAGCACTACTCCGAGAGTAGCGAGGCTGAGGGAATGGCTGCGGAGAAAGGATTGCGATTTCCGGCTTTGGGTCATGCAGGTACTTTACTGGATATGGCGAAGATCGACGGACCTGCGAAGGCGTGTTGGGTATGCTTTTTTCCCTATCCTTAGCGCACGGGGACTTGGAGATCGCGAAGGGAGAGCTCCAGGCCGCCGTATTCAGGATGATCGTTGTGGCCGATGGTGAAGGCGATATCGACCGTGTCGCCCGCCAGAAGCGGGGTTTGCTGCAGGCGCTCGGCCATGTGCCATCCCAATGCGTCGAAGGTGATTCTGCGATGGAAATCAGTTCTCACTTCTCGGATCTCAGTTCTCTCTTGGCTCGCTCTTACTGAATCGACTGACGATGCTTTCTCGCTTCGGCGAATCGCGGCGCCGTCGGGATGGCAACTGGGTGTGGCTACGACCGCTGCGGCGGAGAGTTCTTCGGACTCTTCGGATCGAGACGTTGCCAGCAACGTCTCTACGACGTCGTTTCTGCGAGCAGCGGGCCTTAGTTTCAACTTGATGTGTTTGTCTTTCAGAATGCGGGGAGGCGCGGTGAGTTGCACGGCGCGAGCTGCGAATACTGGCTCGGGATTTCCCATACCGTATGGTTCGAGCAATTGAAGCGCTTGAAATAGATCAGGCGTCACGTCGGCGAGATCGAGTTCCGCGTCGAGATCGAGGACAGGATCGAAATCCGCCAGGGTGAGACGGGAGCGGGCGAAGGCGTCGAGTGTAGTTCGAAGATCGGCGACGTTGGCGGACGGCATGGCGAATCCGCAAGCGTGCGAGTGTCCGCCGTAGCGGGAAAAAAGATGGCCACAGGACTCGATTGCCTCCAGCAGGTGAAAGGCGCGGATCGAACGTCCGGATCCGAAAGCCTCGGCGCCGTCGCGGGATATCACCACGGTAGGGCGGTTGTAACGCTCGACGATGCGCGTGGCGGTGATGCCAATAACGCCACGGTGCCAGCCCTCTCCGTCGACGACGATGCAGTAACAATCGCAAAGCGTGGGATCGCCGGTGAAGCGCTCTTCCACGGCGCGCAGGATTTTCTTTTCTTCCTCCTGTCGGTCGGAGTTGAGATGATCGAGTTTGGCGGCGAGTTCGCGGGCACGCACGGGATCTTTCACGCTAAACAGTTCGATCACGTCGCGAGCCACGTCCATGCGTCCGGCGGCGTTGATCCGGGGCGCGATGCGGAAACCGACTTCACCGGAAGTGGGCGGGCGCTTGGCGGAGATCTGCGCGACTTCGAGCAGAGCCTTGAGTCCGGGATTGACCGCGCGGCGCAGGGCATCCAAGCCCAACGAGGCGAAGACACGATTTTCGCCAGTGAGTGGAACAGCGTCGGCGATGGTCGCGATGGCCACGATCTTCATAAACGACATCAGCAATTTATTTTGCAAGCTGGCATCGAGGCGGCGTTGCATTAATCCCTGGGCGAGTTTGAAAGCGACGCCTGCGCCGCAGAGCTGCTTGTAGGGATATTCGCAACCGGACTGATTGGGATTGAGAACGGCCAGAGCCTTGGGCACGCCGTCAGGACCGGGCAAGTGATGGTCGGTGACAATCAGGTCGACGCCGAGGCGTTGCGCGGTTTCTGCCGGTGCAAAAGCACGGATCCCCATGTCGACGCTGACGATCAGGCGAATGCCAGCGGCGGCGGCGCGCTCGATCACGTCGTCGCGCATGTCGTAACCCTCGCGAATGCGATGCGGGACGTGGAAATCAGCCGATCCGCCGCAGAGCTCGATTGCAGTCTTGAGAATGATGACGGCCATGGTGCCGTCGACATCGTAATCTCCGTAGATGAGAATTGGATCTTTGCGTTCGATGGCGGCCGAAATGCGATCGACGGCGGCCGGCAGTCCTGTCATTCGTTCGGGGGCATGCAGATGAGAAATGGAGGGATTGAGAAAGCGGTTTGCCGAGTCGAGATCAGTGAGTCCGCGGCGCACGAGCAGAGGCGCGAGGATGGCGGCCACGTTGGCAACTTTCCGCGGCGCGGCACCCGATCTAAAAGCTGCGATCAGCGACGCGAGGGCCTGTTGATCGGAGGATTTTTGAGTCCACTGCATAGGGTTGATGAAGCAGTTTACTACCGGTGGACAATGCAGAGGGGAGATTCAACAGAGAGACGAGCTTCGCTCGGCGGACGGCCGAGGCGGCCGTCCCCACAAAATTCAAGGCTGCCGCCACATTTTCAAGGCTGCCCCCGGGTTTTCAAGACAAGCAGGGTCGGTTAGATTTCTTCGTCCTGGTCGGGTTCGTCCATGGTTAGGCCGCCGAACTCGTCGGATACTTCGAGCAGATGCTGGTAGCGCTCATACCACTCGGTGCTGACCTCGCAGAGAAACATCGATCCCTGATAGGCCCAGCCCAGTTGCAGAAATCCGACGCGGCCCGAGTGGGCACGGAGCCAGCGGGCATCTTCCACATCTTCGCCGTCGGTGAATTCGGAGTTGGTCAGACGCTGCACCATCTCATCGAGCTCAGTGCGCTCAAGCGTCCATGAATGCATGGTGAGAAAGGGAGCGCCGGCTGCCTTGGCGAGTTCCACAAAATCTTTCCACCCGTCGGGATTGCCGCCCATCTCCCACATAACGCATTGCACCTCGTCGTAATCCACGAAACCGTGAAAGCGGCGCATGCCATGGCCTTCGATGAAGGCAACCATGTCGTCTTTTATGGTGGTGAGATCGTCTGGAGTGGGAGACATATAGGAAAAGCTCGTAATTGGTTATTGTATGCTGTTCGCAAATCCGTTGCCAGCGCCGGAGCCTAGGCCGGAATCGTAGGCGTAGGGGAGGATTCAGCCGCCAAACATGACCCTCCCGGAGTCGAGGTTGAGCTAAACATTGCAGACCGAAGGGAATCGGCCTACCCAGTCAACCCTTTATTCGACCGCGCCAACCGATGGCTTTCTCTAGAACAAGAGCTTCAGTGCGAACTGAATGAACCGAGGGTCATTCAAAGTCGAATTGATCACCCCAAAGCTGGGAGGGCTCGCAAAATCCTGCATCGAGCTCGCGCTCGTGCCAGGCAAAAAGAAATGCGGGTGATTAAAGAGGTTGAAGAACTCGGCACGGAACTGAAGGTTCATGCCTTCGCGGAAGGACAAAGGAAAGTCTTTGATCGCCGAAAAATCAGTGTTGACGAAGCGCGGGCCATAGACGGGCGCTCGCGGAGCGTTCCCGAGTTCGCCAGGCGCGGGTGCAGCAAAAGCGCAAGGATTGAACCAATGTTCGAGTGTATGAACCTGAGCGGGACAATTGGTGTTGCCGCCTTCCGGTCCGCCCCGGTTCGGATCTCCTACTTCATCAGGACGGTTCAGTACGTTTCCGTTCCACATGAAATTCACGCCCGATTGATTGTTACTGTCGACGACAAAGAGCGGGAAGCCCGAGATAGCCTTCTCGATCAGATTCACTTTCCAGTTTCCCAGGACCGCATTAGCGGCGCCATTCCAGCTGCTACCGAACTGCTTGCCCTTACCGAAGGGCAGTTCGTAAAGAACGCTGGCGGTGAATTGGTTGTTGAGATTAAGTTGGGAAAGGCCCCAATCCGCTGTCTTACTTCCAGGCAGCGGCCAATACATCGCGCCCGGCAAAGTGCCGAGTCCATCGGGGAATCCGGAATCGAAAGTCCGCGAATAGGTATAGCTCAACAGCGCGTACAGGCCATTGCGTGCGCTCTTTTCTGCCTTGACCTGAAGTGAGTCGTAGCGGGCGCGCCCGATGTCGTTATTGTTGGCAACCGTTGTAAAGGGACCGTACGGGGCATTGGGATAGATCGTGTCGCCAGTTCCGCAACCAAAATGATAATTCGGATTGTAAACCGGATTGGCGATCGGCTGATTACTGGCATTAAGTACCTGCGGGAAGCATGCCTCGGGATTGGTCAGATTTTCATTCAAGCCGTCCACAAGGATGTGGGTACTGCGCGATCCGGCGTATCCGAATGTCAGCACAATCTGAGCCGGCAGTTGATGTTCGACATTGAGATTGAACTGCTGTACCATGCCCTGCTTGAAATTGAGATTCTGGGACTGAATCGTGCCCGTGAAACTAGCGGGCGCGGGAGGACTCAGAATGGGCTGCAAATTGGACTGCAGGAAACCGAGTTGGAGCCCGCAATTCAGCGGAGTTGCCGAAGTGGCATTAGCGAAAGGGCAGGGCGCAAAAGGGAAATTGTCAACCTCGGCGTAATACGGTGGGTTTTGCCACGTGCCCTGAGCACCCTGGCTCCACGCCGAATCGTGGAAGATGGCGTAACCAGCGCGAATCGCTGTGTTCTGGCTTCCCCATGGCTTCCAGGCCAAACCTATGCGCGGTTCGAAGGCCGTCTTGTCGAATTGGACGCCAATATTTCCACCCGAACGTACGCAACCGGGGCAACCGCTGAGAGGCCCCGTAACAAGGTATTGGCCGGTATTGAAATTAAAGTTTGCCTGGCGACCCTCAGCTTCGGTGATGGGGGTAGTTAGCGACCATGCGATTCCCAGATTAAGGGTCAAATTGTTGGTGACGCGCCAATCGTCCTGCACGAACGGTCTAAACATTTTCCAACGACGCCCAGTTGTCGCCCCGAGAAAGGTCTGGTCGTGAATGGCGCCACCCATCTGGCCGAGAAGTACATCGGCTGTGGCATCACCAGTATAACTGCCAAAGATCAGGAAAAAGCCATCGCCGAAACCGTTGGTGAGTACGTTCATCTGATTGGCACGAATGCCGCCGCCAACCCGAATGTTGTGCTTGCCGCGAATCAGATCCAGAGAATCCGAGACCGAGAATACGTTGGTGCCGCCCTGGAACGGAGAAAACCCACGGTCGCCGACGGACCAGTAACCCGTCAGCTGAGTTGAGCTCAGCCCACAACCCACGCAATCTTTCGAAGACTGGTTGAGACTGGCAGGGTAACTTGTGATGCTATCGCACGCGGCGCCAAGATCAGCACCCTGGATGCCCAGCTTCGCGGCCTCGCAGGTGCCGGTTCCAAAGGATGAGATGTGGTTGAAAATGCGATTGAATCCCGCACTGAACTGGTTGATGGTGTTGGAAGAAAAAAGATGGGTTTCAGAAATCGCCACATTGCGCCCGTGATTCGTGATGTTCTGCGTGCTGGCGAAGGCCCCCTGTTCGCTGAAGCCCGGGGAACCGCCAGGAACAAACGAGTAGGCTTGATCGTAGCTGAAGCGGGCGAATACGGAATCCTTGCTGGAAAAATTGTGGTCGAGACGAATATCGAACTCACCTTCGTTAAGTTTTCGTACGGGAACGTTGGTGTAGTTGTAGCCGAGCTTTGCGTTATCGGCGTTGCTTTGAGGGTAAAGCCGGAGCAATGCGAGACCCGCCGGATCGGCCATTCCGCCTTGACCCGCCAGGGCGATGGGAATCTTGTTGCAAGGCGAGCCACCCGCCTGTATTCCGGTGCTGGTGGCGAGGGGATTGCCCGAACTGTCGCACTCGAATGGTGTGCCTGAATAGGGATTGACGAGGTTGCCGAAGCCGTTGGCGTTAGTCGCAGGACTATTGGAGGCAAAACCCGGGCGTGCCACTCCGAATGGATCAAGCGAGTAATCGCCCCCCATCATCGCGGGCGTGGGAATGAGGCCGGTAAAGGGAATACCGTGGCGCTGCCTTTTGGCCTGGTAGTCAAGGAAAAAAAACGTCTTGTCCTTCCTGATCGCACCGCCTAGTGCTCCCCCGAACTGATTCAAATTGAACTGTTCTTTGGTGGAGGCAAAATAGCTTCGCGCGTCGAGTTTCGTGTTGCGGAAGAATTCAAACAGCGATCCGTGCAATTGGTTGGATCCCGACTTGGTCGTCACCAGAACCGTCGGACCCGCACGCGTGCCATATTCTGCAGAGTAGTTATAAGTTAGAACCTTGAACTCCTGGATTGCATCGATGGAGGGAAGGATCGCGATGCCGCCGCCTGTCAATTCATTGTTGTCGTTGCCGTCGAGCAGCCAATCGGTGCTCTGCGCACGCGATCCGCCGACCGAAAGGGAATAAGTGCCGCGCGCCGAGACTTCGCTGCTGGGGCCACCGTTGAAAAAGCTACTTGGATTTGTCTCCTGGGTTACACCCGGCGTCAGAGTGGCTAACTGCACAAAATCGCGTCCGTTGAGCGGGAGTTCCGCTACCTGCTCGGAGGTGATCACTTGACCAAGCGTCGGACTCGTGGTCTCGACGGCGACTTCGGTCGCATTCACTTCCACGCTGCTGGTAACGGATGCCGGGCGCAGGGAAAAATTCAGCTCACGTTGTTCGTCAACTTGCAGGCGAATGTCACGTTGCTCCGCTGGACCGAAGCCCTGCGCTTCCACGTGAATCGTATAGAACGCAACCGGAAGAAGCGGGACGATGTAGTGGCCGGAATCGTCGGTCTTGGCTTCGCGCGTGAGACCCGTCCCCTGCGAGGTGACTTTTACATTCGCTCCGGAGATTACTGCGCCCGCATTGTCGGTGACCGTGCCCGAAAAACCTGCGGTGGCCTGACCTTGCAAGAGCGGGCGGAACAGGCAGAGCAGCGAACAGAGCAGGAGCGCGAGGCGCATCTTGTGGCTCGACATTCTTGAACCCCTTTCGGTGGCGGACAGCGAAAAGAGAAGACCCTCCCCTACTCCCCGAGTGAAGTGGGAGGCTCCGGAACTGCAGAATGCGCTTATAAATTGGATGTTGCCGCTAAGTCAAGAATTTTCGCCGGGTTAGCGGTAGAGTTACGGTCATTCTTTCGAATCGCTGCATTCGGAAAACAACTGCATTGGAAAGTTCGGCATGAATCCCGCATCGGCGGGGAAAACATAACACTGTTTAGAATGTTGGTGGATTCAAGAATGGGCACGCCATTCGGCGTCGAAGCGCGCACGGTCAGAAAAAGATTTCTGAGTTCCGACGCCGGTCGTGGACAAAGCGGCATAAAGATTCGCGCGGCGGACGGATTCTGTTTCTGGCACTCCTTCGGCAAGAAATACGGCGAAGCTTCCGATGAATGCGTCGCCCGCGCCACTGCTGTCGACGCTGTTGACTGCAAAGGCGGGGACGTGATGGGATCCTGCCTGGCTAGCGAGAAGCGATCCATTGGCTCCGAGAGTGATGATCACGCGGCGAATGCCGCTGAGCCAAGAGTTTGCTGGCACATTGCTTTGCGTCTTCTACGTTTCGCACCGCTTTCCCCGTGATGGTCTCAGCTTCACTTTCATTAGGAACGAAGTAGTCGAGATCTTTCAGGGCGGCTAGATCGACGGTTTGAGCGGGTGCAGGATTGAGAATGCAGCGGATTCCGTTCTTGCGAGCGAATTGGATTGTGTAATAGACCGTCTGCAGCGGAATTTCGAACTGCAGCACGATGCAGTCGGCGGTCTTTAGGGTGTCGGCGGCGGCGTCAACGTCGGCGGGCTTGAGCGCATCGTTCGCTCCCTTCACGACGAGAATGCGATTCTGTCCATTTGGCTCGACGAAAATGGGCGCGACGCCGCTGGAGAGTCCCTCCACCTGCTTTACATGAGTGGTGTCAATTCCAAGTTTGCGAAAATTTTCGATGGTTGCGGGGCCGAAAAGGTCGCTGCCGACGCGCGCGACCATGAAGACCTCTGCGCCGCACAGGCGCGCTGCGACCGCCTGGTTCGCGCCTTTGCCTCCGAACCCAAGATCGAATTTCTGCCCGAAGATGGTTTCGCCCGGCTTGGGAAACTGGTTTGTGAAGGTGGTCAGATCGATGTTGGCGCTGCCAACCACCGCAATCTTAGGACGCTTTGCCATTTCGTTTCGGCCTTCTCTGCAAGTTCGCGGAACGCCGAGTGTATTCAGGGCGCACCGACTGTGTCAACGCGAGGCATTTCGCCGAACGGGTCACCTTAGTCGCCCTGATACGTCCTCCGTTTCTGCTATAGTTTCGTTCCTCGACAGTTGATTTCTGGGAGGATCCCATGCCCCGCAATGTCCGCTGTGCCCTGATTCAAGCCAGCAACGCGCTTTCGCACCGATCGCCCTCTCGCGCAGATCAAAAAGGCGATGATCGACAAGCACCTGAAGCTGATCGAGCAGGCCGCGCGCAAGAAGGCGCAGATCCTTTGCCTGCAGGAACTTTTCTACGGGCCATATTTTTGCGCCGAGCAAAACGCCCGCTGGTATGAATTGACCGAACGCGTGCCTGACGGACCGACGATTCAACTCATGCAGAAGATTGCGGCCAAGCATCGCATGGTGATGGTGGTTCCGGTGTACGAAGAGCAGATGCCGGGCGTCTATTTCAATACCGCGGCTGTCATCGACGCCGACGGGCGCTATCTCGGGAAATATCGCAAGCACCACATTCCGCATTGCCATCCCGGATTCTGGGAGAAGTTTTACTTCACTCCCGGCGATCTCGGTTATCCGGTCTTCGAAACGAAGTATGCTCGCGTCGGCGTATACATCTGCTACGACCGGCATTTTCCTGAGGGCGCGCGCATCCTCGGACTGAACGGCGCGGAGATCGTGTTCAATCCTTCAGCGACCGTGGCGGGGCTTTCGGAATATTTGTGGGAACTGGAACAGCCCGCGCACGCCGTCGCCAACGGATACTTTGTGGGAGCGATCAATCGCGTGGGGACCGAGAAGCCGTGGAGCATCGGGGAATTTTACGGCAAGAGTTATTTCTGCAATCCGCGCGGCAAGATCATCGCGCAGGCCAGCCGCGATAAAGATGAAGTGGTGGTCGCCGATCTCGACCTCGACATGATCGCCGAGGTCCGCAAAGTCTGGCAGTTCTTCCGCGATCGCAGGCCGGAGAGTTATGGTCCGCTGACGACACAGAGTGGAGCATCCGTCACGCGCTGATTGAATCGCAAAGTGACGCGGCTGACTCCACTGTTGAACACACCGATGACGAGCACCTCTCAACCGCGCTCTCGTATCGAATCCAGTCCTCTCTATAACGAGGACCTCGCACCGGCCAGTGCGGAGCGCCGGCACTGGGGCACTTACAATTTCGCGGCTCTGTGGATTTCGATGTCGGTGAACATCCTCACCTACATGCTGGCCGCCAGCCTGATTCAGGGAGGAATGAACTGGAAGCAGGCGGTCGCGACCATTTTTATCGGCAACGTGATCGTGCTGGCGCCGATGCTGTTGAATTCGCATCCCGGCGCGAAGTACGGCATTCCGTTTCCGGTTCTGGCTCGAGCCTCATTCGGCGTGCTGGGCGCGAACGTCGCCGCGGTGCTGCGCGCCCTGGTCGCGTGCGGATGGTTCGGTATTCAGACCTGGATCGGCGGTGAGGCGATCAGCACTCTGCTGGCAACGCTCGCTCCGGGCTGGAAAAACTTTCCATATGGGCCGGCAGTCTGCTTCATTCTCTTCTGGCTAATCAACCTCGCCGTTGTGCTCAAAGGCATTGAATATATCCGCGTGCTGCAAGGCATCAGCGCGCCGGTTCTGCTGGGCGTGGGACTGCTTCTGTTGGGATGGGCCTATCACGCGGCGGGCGGCTTCGGCCCAATGTTCTCCGTGCCATCGCGCTTCAATACGTTTCCCGAATTCCTGAAGTTCCTGATCCCCGCATTGAATGGGACAGTCGGTTTCTGGGCCACGGTTTCGCTGAACATTCCTGACTTCACTCGATTCGCGCGCAACCAGCGAGAGCAGGTGATCGGCCAGGCCCTGGCTTTGCCGACGACGATGACGCTGTACGCCTTCGTCGGAATCGTTGTGACCTCAGCCACGGTGGTGATTTACGGAACAGCCATTTGGGATCCGGTGCAACTGCTCAGCCGCTTTCATTCGCCGGTCGCTGTTGTGATTTCGCTGGTCGCGATCCTGCTGGCCACACTGAACGTGAACATTGGCGCAAATGTAGTCTCGCCCGCGAATGATTTTTCGAACCTGTGGCCGCGAGGCATCAGCTTCCGCACCGGAGGCGTCATCACCTGTTTTATGGGAATCGCCCTCATGCCGTGGAAACTGCTCGCCAACTATCGAACTTTTATTCTCGGCTGGCTGGGCGGATACGCGGCATTTCTCGGGCCCGTGGCGGGAATTATGATCTGCGATTACTTCGTCATCCGGCGCAGAGTGCTGCAAGTGGATGACTTGTATTTGCGCGGTGGGCTTTACGAATATTCGCGAGGATTCAACTGGAGCGCTTTGATCGCTCTCGCATTGGGAGCGGGCACAGCCCTCGCTGGACTGGCAGTCTCATCGATGCGCGCGCTCTATGACTATTCGTGGTTCGTGGGCTTCGCAGTTTCGTTCGCAGCTTATTACGTATTGATGAAGTTTCATACTCAGGCTGCGCCACCCCCACAGGTTCCCGCTTAACGCTGCGGCTTCGTCTTCTTTTTTGCTTTCAGGAACCCAGGCAGAACCTCGCGCTCGTAAATGTCGAGTGTCTGCTCTTCGTCCCCGCACATCAGATAGATGTTGAACTGTGTCACACCTGCGTCTGCGAGCTCGCGCAACTTTTTTCGATGAGCTTCAGCGGGCCCAATCAGGCAAAAGCGATCGACGACTTCGTCTGAAACAAAATCCGCATTATTACTTTCAACTTCGCAGTGATGCTGGTAGTCATAGTGGCCGCGATCTTGCACGAACGAAGTTAACGCGGGCGGAAGATCTTCGGGCTTGTATTGCCGGATCAAATCCATCACATGATTCGAGACCAGCGCGGGGAACCAGCGTACTCGCTCGCGGGCGAAAGCTAAGTCGTCGGAAACCCAAACCGGCGCCGCGGACATCACCTCGATCTGGCTTGCATCCCGGCCGCGCCGCACGAGCGCCCTCTTTCACGAAACCCATGCACCAGGCGATCAAAGCGGGATCGGCAAACTGCAAAATAATTCCATCGGCCACTCGCCCGGCCATGTGCAGCACTTTGGGACCATATCCCGCAATCCACACCCGCGGAGAATCTTTCGCCCAACTGATGCGCGTCGGCTGACCATCGTGCTGCACTTCTTTGGCCGAAGTGAGATCGCGAAACTCCGTGACCGCGGCTTCTAGTTGCGACCAACTCACGGGCTTCTTGCCCATCACGCGCCTCGAACTGTCGCCGCGGCCGATGCCCGAGTTCCATCCGCCCGCCCGATATCAGATTGAGGGTTGCGAACAGGCTGGCGGTCACAGTCAAATCCCGTGTGGCGGGATTCGTCACGCACGTACCCAGGCTGCATGCGCTTCGTGTTCATTGCCATGAGAGTTAGCAGCGGATACGGTTCCATCCATAAAACGTGGGAATCGAAAATCCACCCGAATGTGAATCCTGCGCTCTCGGCTTGTCGCGTCAGGCCGACGATCCGTTCGACCGAGATGTCGGGTTTAATTGTGATGCCGAACTGCATGGCCACTCCTTTGTGGAGGAATTGTAAGGAACTGATTGTGAATAACTGGCGTGAAGAAGTAAAGCGCGGCAGTGTAGCATAGAATTCTTTTTTCGCATGCCGCCAGAGACCAGGGCCGCGCGATGGAGGAGTCGATGAGTTTCGACACGATCATCAAGAACGGTTCGGTGGTTACGGCAACGGACACGTACAAGGCAGACGTTGCCATTGCGAACGGCAAAATCAGCGCCATCGGAGCGGATCTTCCGGGACAAAATGCCACCAGGATTCTCGATGCATCGGGCAAGCTTGTCCTCCCGGGCGGCATCGATGTGCACACTCATCTCGACATGCCCTTCGGCGGAACGACCAGCGCGGACGACTTCGAAACCGGCACGCGGGCTGCGGCGTTCGGCGGCACAACAACGCTCATCGACTTTGCGATTCAATACAAGGGCCAGCAGTTGCGGCAGGCGTTCGACACATGGATGAGCAAAGCGTCCGGGAAGGCTACTTGCGACTATGCTTTCCACTGCATTGTGACCGACGTCTCCTGGCGGGCAACTTTCGGAGATGAACGATCTGGTGCACGAGGGCGTCACCAGCTTCAAGCTTTTCATGGCGTATCCGGGCGTGTTCATGCTCGACGATGGGAGCATCTTCAAAGCTCTGCAGACCACATCGAAGAACGGCGGCATGGTTTGCATGCACGCTGAAAACGGGAGCGCCATTGATGTCATCGTGCAGCAGGCGCTGGCGGAGGGCAAACGAGCGCCGAAATATCATGCGCTGACTCGTCCTACCACCGCCGAGGCCGAGGCGGTGGGCCGTGCGATTGCGCTCGCCGAGATGGCGGGTGCGCCGATTTACATCGTGCACCTAAGTTGCAACGAAGCACTCGAAAAAGTTCGCGAGGCACGCGATCGCGGACTTCCGGTCTACGCCGAGACTTGTCCGCAGTATCTGTATCTTTCGCTCGAGAATTTCGATGCGCCGGGTTTTGAAGGAGCCAAGTACGTCTTCACTCCGCCGCTGCGCGAGAAATGGCACCAGGAAAAATTGTGGAACGGCCTGAAGCAGGATCACTTGCAGGTTGTCTCCACCGACCATTGTCCGTTTTGTTTTAAGGAACAAAAAGAATTGGGCCGCGACGATTTCACGAAAATTCCGAACGGAGGACCGGGCATCGAGCACCGCATGAGTCTGATCTACTCAGGCGGCGTCGCCGGCGGCCGGTTCAGCGCCAATCGCTTTGTCGAACTCGTCTCCACCACTCCTGCGAAGCTTTTTGGACTGTATCCGCGCAAGGGGACGATTGCTGTGGGCAGCGACGCGGACCTGGTGATTTTCGATCCCAAGCGCAAGCACACAATCAGCGCCAAGACTCACCACATGCGCGTCGATTACTCAATGTTCGAGGGCATCCAAGTCACGGGGATGCCGGACGTGGTACTGTCGCGAGGCCGAGTTGTTGTGGAGGGGGAGAAGTTCTTGGGACGCGCGGGGCAGGGAGAATTTTTGCGACGTGCGACGTATGCGCAAGTGAATGGCTAGTGCCTGTTCTAGCGCAACGCCGCGTCAAGCGAATCTTTCCAGCGCCGGTTATCGATGCTCCAGCACACCTTGGCCTTGCCTCCCTTGAACGCTGGAGCCCATACCGCGCGGTTCCGCTCATCCTCCGCAACGTTCAGGCGATCGACTACGGTCATCCCACGCGTAAGTTCACTCTGAGTTTCCACATCCACGTAATGCTCGCTCCAGTCTGTTCCTACGGTGCGATCCAATGCCAGGCACATCGCAACCGGATCGGGAAGGCAGATTCCATCCTCGCCAGTTTGAGTCTTGTATGCCTCGCGAGCGTGGCTGTTGCACTCGATGGCGAAACGAGCGAGTTTGGTATTGAATCCTTCGACCTGGGCAATGTCGGATTCGCGAAGCACGGCGTCTCCGCGGGAAAGTTGCCATCCGATCAACTCTACGGGAAGGCCGCTGCGCATCACGATGCGCGCAGCCTCCGGATCGACCCAGATGTTGTACTCGGCAGCCGGCGTGACGTTGCCTTCGCAGCACGGCGCTCCTCCCATCACCACGCAGCGGCTGACTTTTTCCGCGATCCTGGGACTCTGGGAGAGTGCCCGAGCAATATTGGTCAGCGGACCAAGTGTGACTAAAACCAAACCAGGGTGCGCCTCTATTGTCTCGATAATGGCATCGACTGCATGCAACCGTTCCGCGGATTGTCGCGGCGCAGGATAGTTGTGATCTCCCAACCCATCGCGACCATGAAACCAGGTTGCATCCTGATAAGTGCGTAGCAGAGGTTTTTCCGCGCCCGAGTAGACAGGCACATCCGCGGCGCAGAGTTCAACCGTATAGAGAGCGTTGCGCGTCGCCTGTTGCACATTCACGTTTCCAGCAACGACCGTGATCGCGGCTACGCGAACGTCTTGCGCTCGCAAAGCCATGATGAGCGCGACCGCATCATCGGACGCAGTGTCGGTGTCGATCAGGAACGTACGAGCCACGGGCGCTAGCATAGCAGAGCATGGCGAATCGGCTCACCTGACTTGTGAGTCGGGGTGAAGAGGAGTACAGTTACACACTTTCCAAGGGAGAGCACGATGTATACGCCGCGAGTCTGACGATTGCGCTGTTGATGACGATTACCAGCGCTATCTGCTGGGGTTCGTGGGCTAACACTTACAAGGGCGTAAAGAATTATCGTTTTGAACTTTTTTACTGGGACTACGCGATCGGCATTTTTCTGATTTCTCTGTTGCTCGCGTTCACCATGGGCAGCGCCGGTCACGACTCCAACAGTTTCGTGAACAACGTTCAGGCGGCAGACGCCTCGAATATCGTTTCCACTCTGGTGGGCGGAGCGATTTTTAATCTGGCGAATCTGCTTCTGGTGGCCGCTATCGACATGGCGGGACTGGCAGTCGCCTTCCCGGTTTCAATCGGAATTGCCCTCGTCGTAGGCGTCGTATTGAGCTACACGCTGCAACCCAAGGGGAACGCGCTATTCCTGGCGATCGGTGTTATCTGCGCGTTCGTGGCGGTTGTGCTGGACGGCAAAGCGTATGGCAGTCTTGCTCGCACAGGTCGATCCGTGTCAAAGAAGAGCATTGTGACTTGCATCGTTTCTGGAGTGTTGATGGGACTGTGGAATCCCTTCGCCGCATACGGCGCTACCCGCGGGAATGCTCTGACGCCCTACAGTTCCGCAGTTTTTCTCACTCTGGGCGCACTGCTTTCGTGTTTCATCTGGAATATTTATTTCATGAAGAAACCGCTGGTGGGCGAATCGGTAAGTTTCGGTGGTTTTTTCAGCGGGCCGCCGCGTGGCCATCTTCTTGGCCTTGCCGGGGGAGTGATCTGGGGAATCGGTACGGTGTTTAATCTTGTTGCCGGAAAATCGACCAGCTACGCGATTTCTTATGCCATTGGCCAGTCTGCTCCGATGGTCGCTGCGCTCTGGGGAGTTCTCGCCTGGAAAGAATTCGCGGGTTCAGGATCTCGAGCCAAAGTCTATCTTGCACTGATGTTCGTTTTTTATGCGCTCGCTATTTTGCTGGTTGCGCATGCAAACGGCTGAACTCGAAACATATTGACTAGAGCAGCATGCCGGCTATCGAGGCCGACATCAGGTTGGCCATCGTTCCCGCCAGCATCGCTCGCACGCCAAGCCGCGCCAGTTCGCCTCTTTTGTTTGGGGCGAGCGCGCCTATGCCGCCAATCTGAATTCCGATCGAACTGAGATTCGCGAAGCCGCACAGCGCGAATGTGGCAATCGTGAAAGAGCGCGGGTCAAGCGCGGCCCTCTGCGGCCCCAGCATGGAAAACGCGACGAGTTCATTGAGCACCATGCGCGTGCCCAGCAGGTTGCCGATTGCAGGACAGTCGCGCCAGGGAATTCCGATTACCCACGCCACTGGCGAGAATAGTACGCCGAGAACGCTCTCCAGGCTCACAGGGAACCACGCGATGTGACGGTGTATGCCACCGAAAATGCCATCGAGCAAAGCGACGAGCGCGAGAAATGCAATCAGCATCGCGCCGATATTGAGCGCCATGTGCAAGCCGTCGCCGGTGCCGCGTGCGATGGCGCCGAGCAGGTTTTCCTTCTTTTCTTTTTCATTCTCATCTTCGCTCATCACGACGCGCCCGGCGGTTTTGGGCACTTCGGTTTCGGGCACAAGCATTTTCGAAACGAGGATAGTGCCAGGTGCAGTCATGATGACGGCGCTCAGCACGTGCCGCGGTTCGGCGCCGAAGGCGAAATAGGCTGCCATGATTGAGCCGGAGACATGCGCCATGCCGCTAGTCATCACGGTCATGAGTTCGGAGCGAGTGAGATCGGGCAAGAATGGGCGAATGGTTACCGGAGCTTCCGTCTGGCCCATGAAAATGCTGGCGGCAACGTTAAGCGACTCGGCGCCGCTGGCGCCCATGATGCGCGTCATAGCCCAGGCCGCAATCCGGATGATGAACTGCATGATTCCGTAGTGGTAGAGGATGGCAAAGAGAGCGCAGATGAAGATGACAGTGGGCAACACCTGAAAAGCGAAAATAAAACCGGCGCTCGAACCCTGCTTGCCCAAGGGCCCGAAGACGAATTCCGAACCGACGAAGGCATAGCCGAGAACGCGGTTGGCCGCGTCTCCCGCGATCTGAAAGATGCGGCGGCCGTAGTCCACGCGCAACACAAAAATGGCAAAGACAATCTGCAGTCCGAGTCCCCAGACGACCGTCTTGATTCGTATGGCGCGCACGGTTGGTGGAAAAGATGTAGGCGAGAACCAGCATCGTCAGCAGGCCAAGAATTCCCGTGAATCGTCCCATTCAGCGTTTCTCCTCGGACGCGCCGATGATTCTGTGGATAAGCGGCCTTTTCTGTGGCGCGGAATCCGTTACAACACAACTCGCCTCGATGAGTTGTCGGGCCCGCGCCGCTTGAGCATCGTCATTGTAGTGAATCGTGGCGAGAGCTTCGCCGGCGTCGACTCGATCTCCAACTTTCTTATGCAGCACAATGCCGACGGCAGGATCGACGGAATCTTCTTTGCTCTCGCGCCCGCCACCGAGTATCACGCAGGCGGTGCCAATCTGTTCGCACTGCATCGACGCGAGGTACCCAGCGTTTGCGCTTGCAATCTGCATCGTATGCCGAGCCTGGGGTAGTCTCTTCGCGTCGTCGATGATCCTCGCATCGCCGCCCTGCAACTCCACCATCTGCCGGAATTTGTCCAACGCTTTGCCAGAAGAAATCAGTACAGCGCTCTGCTGTTTTCCTTCCGCGACGGTGTCGGAGACGCCGCCGAGATGCAACATCCATCCTGCAAGTTCGAGGCAGAGTTCGCGCAAATCTTCGGGGCCGCCGCCGCGCAACACTTCTACGACCTCGACCACTTCCAGGGCGTTGCCGATCATCTTTCCCAAGGGCTGATCCATGTCGGTGATGAGCGCGACCACTTTCTTGCCCATCCGCTCTCCGGTTTCAACCATGAGTTCGGCGAGGAAGGCCGCGTCTTTTTCGTTCTTCATGAACGCGCCGGATCCGGTCTTCACGTCGAGTACCAGCGCGTCGATGCCTTCGGCGAGTTTCTTGCTCATGATGGACGCGCAGATCAGGTACGGACTTTCCACCGTACCGGTGACGTCGCGCAGTGCGTAAAGTTTGCGATCGGCGGGGGCGATTTCTGCCGTCTGCCCAATCATCGCGCAGCCGCAAATTTCGAGCACGCGGCGAAAATCTGGCGACAGAAAGATTCACGTTGAAGCCAGGGATGGCCTCCAACTTGTCGAGCGTTCCGCCGGTGTGCCCCAGGCCGCGCCCGCTGATCATGGGGACTGCGATGCCGGCCGCGGCCGCGAGCGGAGCCAGTACCAGCGAAGTTTTGTCGCCCACGCCACCCGTGGAGTGCTTGTCGACCTTCCTGGCCGGCAATGAGGAAAGGTCCAGCACATCGCCCGAGTGCAGCATCGCATCGGTGAGGGCCGCGGTCTCCGGCCGCGTCATTCCTTTCAGCACCACCGCCATCAGCCACGCCGACACTTGATAGTCGGGGATGTCGCCCCTTGTGTAGGCGTTGACCAGGCCCTCGATCTCGCTGCGCGATAACTCAACGCCATCGCGCTTCTTGCGGATGACATCGATCGCGCGAAACGTTTGCGGCACGGTCGAAAGGCTCACTGTAAGCGGAATCCTTCCGGAAGAAGTTCGGTGATGTGCGCCTGCTTGGGTCCGGTTGCGCCTTGAAAAAAGATGGTCGCGTCAGGGCCGAACTCGTAAATCACCTGCCGGCACGCCCCGCACGGCGAGCAGGCTACGCCGTGATCATTGGTGACGGCTACTGCTTGAATTTCAATCTTCGGACCCAACTCCGCGACTGCGGAGAAAATCGCAGTTCGTTCCGCGCAGTTGGTCATTCCGTAGGATGCGTTCTCCACATTGCATCCGGAAAAGATTTTGCCGTTAGTTAACAGAATGGCAGCGCCCACGTGAAACTTCGAGTAGGGAGCATGCGCATTCTTCATCACCTTGTTTGCCGCTTCCTCGAGTTGTTTCCGCAGGCCGGTGGACAATGCTTTCTTGCTCATAAAGGAATAGCTGTCTCTGAGGATTCAGCACGTCGGAATCGCCGAATCGTGCGTCATTGTAAACCCTCGCTAATGAATTCGCTTTTTTCCCTGCCGATGGACGGAATGAAATTCTCCGCGCCAGCCGAATTCGCGTAGTAAGATCGGCTGCCGTACAATTGGCATCAAAAGATTGGCCCGTGTTCAGGCCTCGCGGGCACGCATATTCGAGAAAACACAAGGCAGAGTGTAATGTCAGTCAATCACGATTATCCCAACCGCGCGCGCAAACCCGGAACCGAGGTCGCATCGGGAGAGCAACCGGGCTCAAACACCATCGCCACGTTCAACGGGCGGCCGCTCCTCACAAACTCGGGCATTCCTCTCGATTTGAACTGGGTGCAGGACGTTCGCGTGAATACCAGCGCGGTGGAACGGCGCGTTCAAACGCAGGTCGCCCGCCGCACGTGTCAAGAAAGAGTGGCAGGCGGCCTGGCTTCTGCGTGCGATTTCCTGCATGGACCTGACTACACTTTCTGGTGATGACACAGATGAGCGAGTGCGTCGCCTGTGCGCGAAGGCGCGACATCCAATCCAACAGGATCTGGTGCAGAAACTTGGCATCGAGGAACTCGGCATCAAAGTGGGCGGCCGTGTGCGTTTACCACACGTTTGTCGAAACCGCACTGCATGCCTTGGAAGGAAGCGGCGTGCAGAGTGGCCGCGGTATCGACGGGATTTCCTGCGGGCCTGTCTCCGCTGGCCGAGCGCGTTGCGGAGATTCGCCGTTCGGTGGAGGCGGGCGCTCACGAGATCGATGTGGTGATCACGCGCGCCCATGTTTTTGGCGGACGCTGGCAGGCCTTATACGACGAAGTCGCGGCTTTCAGGCACGCCTGTGGTGCAACGCACATGAAAGTCATTCTGGGCACCGGGCGACTTGTTGACGCTGCGCAACGTGGCGCGTGCCAGTTACGTCGCCATGATGGCGGGCGCTGACTTCATCAAGACTTCGACGGGCAAGGAGCCAACCAACGCCACGCTGCCCGTGGGCCTGGTCATGGTGCGCGCCATTCGCGAATATGCTCAGCAGACTGGAATGGCAGTTGGATTTAAACCGGCCGGTGGAATCCGAACGGCGAAGCAATCGCTCGACTGGCTGGCCATGATGAAGGAGGAAGTCGGTCCTTCGTGGATGCGGGCAGAACTTTTCCGCTTCGGCGCCAGCGGTTTGCTGGGAGACATTGAGCGGCAGTTGGAGCATTACGCAACAGGCCGCTACTCTGCCGAATATCGTCATCCGATTGCCTAGCGGAAAAAATGCATGGCGCAATGAGAGAGATCAATCGAGAACGAGTGAGCCGAGTCCAATGAGCATTGCCGAAAAGTTTGTCAGCATGGAGTACGGTCCCGCTCCGGAAGATTCCAAAGAGGCCAGCGCATGGCTCGATCGCCACGGCCGGCGTTTTGGACTCTTCATCGATGGAGCCTGGCAGGCCCCCGCGGCCGGAGAATATTTCGACACGCTCGATCCCTCTAACGGCGAGAAGTTGGCCGCGGTCGCTCAAGGCGGTGTCGCGGACATTGATGCGGCGGTTCGTGCGGCGCGTGCGGCTTCAGAAAAATGGCGTGCGCTCACGCCGCACGTACGCGCACGCTATCTCTACGCACTTGCACGGCTGGTGCAAAAACATTCACGACTGCTCGCAGTTCTCGAAACCATGGACAACGGGAAACCTATTCGCGAGAGCCGCGACATCGATATTCCGCTGGTCGCGCGGCATTTCTACTACCACGCCGGTTGGGCGCAGTTGCTCGAGCAGGAGTTCCCCGGCTACGAACCTTGCGGTGTCGTAGGCCAAATCATTCCGTGGAATTTTCCGCTGCTGATGCTGGCATGGAAGATCGCTCCGGCGCTGGCGACCGGGAATACGGTCGTGTTGAAGCCAGCTGAATTTACTCCTCTCACCGCGCTTGCGTTCGCTGAACTTTGCCAGGAAGCCGGACTGCCTGCGGGAGTCGTCAACATTGTGACCGGAGATGGTTCAACCGGCGAGGCGCTGGTGAACCATCCCGACGTCGACAAAATTGCGTTCACGGGGTCGACCGAGGTAGGACGCGCGATTCGCGGCGCAACCGCCGCAAGCCACAAACGTCTCTCGCTCGAACTGGGAGGAAAGTCTCCCTTCATCATCTTCGAGGACGCAGATCTGGACAGCGCTGTGGAAGGCTTGGTTGATGGAATCTGGTTCAACCAGGGGCAGGTGTGTTGCGCGGGCTCGCGATTGCTGATGCAGGAGAGCATCGCGGATGCGCTTATGTCGAAGATTCGCGATCGCATGAGCACTCTGCGAATCGGTCCTCCGCTCGACAAGGCAATCGACATCGGCGCCATCGTCGCGCGCGTGCAACTGGACCGCATCGAGCGCATGGTGGCGCAAGGCATTGCGGACGGAGCAACCTGTTGGCAACCGCAAGTCGCGTTGCCCTCGCGAGGTTTTTATTTTCCGCCGACACTGCTGAGCAATGTGCATCCAACGTCCATCGTCGCGCAGCAGGAGATTTTTGGTCCCGTGCTCGCGGCCATGACGTTCCGCACTCCGAAGGAAGCCGTGGAATTGGCGAACAACACGGTGTATGGACTGGCATCGTGCGTGTGGAGCGAGAACATCAACGTCGCGCTCCATGTGGCTGCGCAACTGAAGGCTGGTGTGGTATGGGTGAACTGCACCAATCTGTTTGACGCGGCTTGCGGCTTCGGCGGATACCGCGAAAGCGGATATGGCCGCGAAGGCGGCAGAGAAGGCCTGCTCGAATATATGGAGCCCGTTTGGTTCAAGCACTCGCCGGCACTTCCCGCCGCGACCACTCTGGCCGCTGCCCAAGTCGCTGCCCAAGCAGAAGAAAGGCCCGAGGCCAGCACGCCCGCGATCGACCGCACGGTCAAGCTTTACATCGGCGGCAAGCAGGCGCGACCCGATTCCGGCTACAGCATGGAAGTGCGCTCGTCCGATGGCCGCTTGTTGGGCGAGGCGCCTTTGGGGAATCGCAAGGACATTCGTAACGCTGTAGAAGCCGCGCGCAAGGCGGAAGCGTGGGGCAGAGCTACTGCGCACAATCGTGCCCAGGTTCTGTATTACTGCGCGGAGAATCTCTCTCAGCGACAGGACGAGGTTGTTCATCGACTGGCGGCGGCCGTCGGTGAGAAGCAAGCCTCCGCGGAAGTCGAGATCGGAATCGAACGCATCTTTTCGTATGCGGCATGGGCCGACAAGTTCGATGGCGCGGTGCACAATCCCCCATTCCGCAATATCGCGATTGCGATGAACGAACCGATTGGAACGGTCGGCGTAATCTGCCCCACGGACGCTCCGCTGCTGGGTTTCCTGTCGCTCGTGATGCCGCTGCTCTCCATGGGCAACACCGTGATTGCCGTTCCTTCGGAGCGATATCCGTTGATCACTGGGGATCTCTACCAACTTTTCGACACCAGCGATTTGCCGGGCGGCGCAATTAATATCGTCACCGGATATGCGTCTCCGCTACTCAAGACTCTCGCCGAGCACGATGATGTCGATGGCATTTGGTGTTATGGAGATGAGCCTACGGTCGCTGCGGCGAAGGCAATGTCGACCGGAAATCTGAAACAGGTCTGGACCAACGAAGGCCGCGCTATCGATTGGTTTAATCCGAGAGTGGCTGAAGGCCGTTGGTACCTCGAACACGCTACCCAGGTGAAAAATATCTGGGTTCCATACGGCGAATAAACCGGATTTCAGCCGGATGGCGATTGCATTTGTTTGATCCCGGGGCTAGCATGTCCCGGTCCGCTTCGCCGCGTCATTCTCGCTTGCACGAATCTATCTGATCAAGGAGGACGTATGGGTATCGCAGTTTCCCCTCAAATTCATCCGCAGGTCGCGGAGTTCATCGACAAGCCACGAAAAATGCTGATCAACGGCAGGTGGGTCAATGCCGCTTCCGGAAAAACTTTTCCTACATACAATCCTGCTACTGGCGAAGTTCTGGCCCAAGTTGCCGAAGGCGATCGCGAAGACATCGATCAGGCCGTGAAAGCTGCCCGCAAAGCATTCGATAACGGGCCATGGCGCCGGATGACAGCATCCGAGCGCGGCCGCCTCATCTGGAAACTCGCCGATCTGCTCGAGCAGCACACCGAGGAATTCGGGTACATCGAAAGCCTCGACAACGGCAAGCCTCTCAACATCGCGAAGGCGGCCGACGTACCGCTCGCGGTCGATCTTGTTCCGCTACATGGCGGGATGGGCGACCAAGATCGAGGGCAATACCATTCCGCTCTCGGTGCCCTACACTCCCGGCGCAAAATATCTCGCGTATACCCTGCGCGAGCCTGTCGGAGTTGTGGGACAAATCATTCCATGGAACTTCCCGCTGCTCATGGCGGCGTGGAAACTTGGCCCAGCGCTGGCCACAGGCTGCACCGTCGTATTGAAACCCGCCGAGCAAACTCCGCTCTCCGCGCTGCGTCTCGGCGAACTGATCCAGGAAGCCGGATTCCCCGACGGCGTGGTCAACATTGTTCCCGGCTATGGCGAAACTGCAGGGGCAGCGCTGGCGGCGCATCCCGACGTCGACAAAATTGCTTTCACGGGATCGACAGAAGTCGGCAAGCTGATCGTCCACGCGGCCACCGGCAACCTAAAGAAAGTTTCTCTCGAGTTGGGTGGCAAGTCTCCCAATGTCGTGTTTAAAGATGCTGATCTGGAGACTGCCATTCCCGGGTCGGCCAGCGCAATTTTCTTCAACCACGGCCAGTGCTGCTGCGCGGGTTCGCGATTGTATGTGGAGAAGTCGGTTTACGATCAGGTCGTGGACGGCGTGGCTGATCATGCGCGGAAAATCAAAGTCGGTTCTGGGCTCGACCCCGACACGCAGATGGGCCCGCTGGTTTCGGAAGAGCAAATGAATCGTGTTTGCGGATATCTGGATTCAGGTTTCTCCGAAGGCGCGAAAGCCATCGCGGGCGGTCACAAGGCTGGCGACCGCGGATATTTCGTGGAACCCACAGTGCTCGTAAACACGCAGGAAAATATGAAGGTGGTGCAGGAAGAGATCTTCGGGCCGGTGGTGACGGCGATGCCGTTCACCGATCCGGAGGAAATTATTCCCCGCGCCAACGATAGCGACTACGGGCTTGGCGGCCGCGGTCTGGACGCGCGATATCGGCAAGGCGCATCGCATGGCCGAGCAGCTTCGCGCCGGCACCGTGTGGATCAACTGCTACAACATCTTCGATGCGGCAATGCCGTTCGGAGGTTACAAGCAGTCCGGTTGGGGACGCGAGATGGGACACGACGTGCTCAATCTTTACACACAAACCAAGGCGGTCTGCACCCGAATTGCATGATAGTCCGCCCAAAAATCTAAGGGACGGTGGAGTCGATCCACCGTCCCCTTAAACTCGCTCGACCTTAGCGGTCTACCTCTCCATCAGCAGTACTTTCTCTGCATCATCGACCTCGGTCAGTTTGACTTCGATTACTTCGTTCGCGGTAGTTTGCACATTGCGGCCGACGAAGGTGGCTTCGACCGGGATTTCACGATGTCCCCGATCGATCAAGACGCACAGTTGCACGCGCCGCGGCCTGCCGTGGGAAAAAAGCGCATCCAGTGCAGCGCGGGTTGTGCGGCCTGTAAACAGAACGTCATCGACCAGCACAATATTCTTGTCCTCGATATCAAATCCAATTTCTTTTTCCTGCACGACGGGCTTGGGTCCGAGCGTCGAAAGGTCGTCGCGGTAGAAAGTGATATCCAAAGTGCCGACCGGGACCTTGGCGTTTTCAATGCGAGTAATGATCTTGCCAAGACGTTCGGCGATCGGAACCCCACGGCGACGAATTCCGACTAGCCCCAGGCCATCGACTCCGCTATTTTTTTCCACGATTTCGTACGCGAGGCGCACCAGCGTGCGCTCAATTTCAGATGCGGACATGAGTTGCGCCTTCTGGCGAAGGGCAGTCTTGCGTGAAGGATTTTTCACATTCATTTGAAGTTTGTGCCTCAGCGGCCGCGAAGCCAGCTTCTCAATGTAGTCAACGCGCTCTGACAGGTCAAGGGCTGCAGGCGTTTGGGGCCGACGGTAGCTCGGACAAAGTTTTAAATGTTGGATTTGTCGAGAACGTTAAGCGTCTCGAGGTCCAACGCCGGGGCTGTTTTGCCGCACGGACACTCGGTCTTTATTATGCGTGTAAGCGAAGAGTTTGGCTCTCGCACCGATGTCAGAGTGATCGCCTCCGGATTTCGGCTGGCGGCTTCCGTCGCGACAATCCCAATGCCCTGGTTTCTGCCGAGAGCTTTTGCCTGATAGAGAGCCGCGTCCGCCAGCGCAATGGATTCCTCGGCGCAGATTGCCTCATACGCTCCGCGGCTCCAGGGATATGCAGCCCAACCCACAGAGCAAGTTTTTCTAACCGCGATTCCCTGGCCAAGATCGAACGGTTCCGCCGCCATCACTTCCAGAATGCGGCTACAGAAAGCCGGAATTCCGGAGGGATCGGCGGACCGGCTCATAATCAGAAATTCCTCTCCGCCCCAGCGGACCAGCACGTCGGACTTGCGCACGACCGAAGAGAGCCTTTGCGCCACGAGTTGCAGCAATTTGTCGCCCGCGGGGTGGCCGTGACGATCATTCACCTCTTTGAAAAAATCCATGTCGACCATAAGGAAGACGAGATCGCGGTGATCCATCTTTCGGATCTCGTCCACACGCGCGCGCTGGTAATTTCGCAGTACCTGTCCGGCCTCCGCTGTGAGGATCTCCTCGAGATAGCGGCGGTTCCAAGCGCCAGTTAATACGTCGGTGAAAGAAATTTCCTGCAGCTCCAGATTCTTCCGCTGCAGTTCGAGACTGTGCCAGCGCAGGGAGTGTTCCTTGTTTTCCAGTTCATCCTTGAGCCGGCACATCTCTTCCAAATTGTGCCGGGACAAGCGCAACAAACTTAGCAACTCCTGATCCAGCAAATGCTGCCGCACGAATACCAGAGTGCCCATTACGAGCATGACAGCCACGGTTAGCAGTAATCGGTAAGATCGGACGCGCTGCGGCGCATCCCCGCCAAATTGCGCCCACGCCATCATCAAGGGCGTGACGAAAACGGCCACCATGGCAAGACGCGCTTTCCAGATTTCATAGCCCCGGCTTGCAGCTTCCTCGTGGGAATTCTGAATGGCAGTCTCACGCGGCAAAAACGCAATGCGGACAAACCACACCATTCCCGCGACCAGCGGAACATCGAACAAACTCCCGGTGTAATAGAGGTGCAAATCGATCGCCTCACTGGCCATCAGTGACGCGACACAATAGAGCAAAGTCGCGACGAAGAAGTGGAAGTACAGGGTGCGCCACGCGCCGCGACTCCTGCGCCACACCAGCATGAGGCCGGCTGCGAGCACAAGTTCTTCGCCGACATAGAGTAGGTCGAAGCTTCTGCCGTAGACGGTTTCTATCGGATAGACGTATTGCCAGGGAATCACGACAAACAGATACAAGAACAGCCACCACGTGAATAAAAGAGCGAAATCTAAAGTCCCCACTCGCAGCGAGCGATCATCCTGTTTGATGTGTGGTTGGACTGCAATCGCAGCCATCATGGGAACGATGTGAAGAAAAAGAATCACGTCGCCCACGAATGGATTGGGCGCTTCGTGTCGCACATAGACTTCTAAATAAGTCCACATGACTTGCGAAACCAGCCACGTGCTCAGACCAAGCCCCAAAAGCGCCCAGAACAGCCGGGCTTTCGGGGCAGCGTTTCGAACATTCGAGAGAACCGCTACCGTCGCGCACAGCAGAACGAGATTTTGCAGAATGTCGCCGACGGCCGTGAGAGCAAATCCGCGCGGCGCCAGAAGCGACAGAGCGACGTGCACGCACACTACCGCGCACACAATCGCGATCCACTTTCGGGCATCATGAAGCGGAGATTTTCCCACGTTCTAAATTGTATGGTCGCGCCTGCGTACTCCTGCGTTACGGACGTAACCAGGAATTGGTCGGAAAATCCGTCTAGGGTCTTACGAAAGTGCGGTGACCAAAGTCTGCGCGAAACGATATACATCCTGATATGAGTTGTATAGCGGCACCGGCGCAATCCGGAAGATGTCCGGCTCCCGCCAGTCTCCGATCGCGCCCGCCGCGATTAAGCGGTCGCAAATCTGGCGGCCACTCCCGGGAAGACGGATAGAGAGTTGTGCTCCCCTTTGCTCCTCGTCTTGTGGCGTGATGATAGAGACCTTGGGCGAAGTTTGTTGGTCGAGAAGGAATTGCAGATATCCGGTGAGCTCTATACTTTTTGCTCGCAGACTCTGGAGCCCTGCTTCCGCGAAAATGTTCATGGAGGTACGCAGAGCCGCCAGCGCCAGAATCGGAGGATTGCTCAACTGCCATCCTTCGGCTCCCGGCATCGGATGAAAGTCGGGGCCCATCTGAAATCGTGTTGACTCATCGTGCCCCCACCACCCCGTGAAGCGCGGCAGTTCTTTCGCGCGAGCATGCCTTTCGTGGACGAAGCATCCTCCGACGCAGCCCGGCCCGCCATTCAAATACTTGTAATTGCACCAGACCGCAAAGTCCGGACCCCAATCGTGCAGATGCAGTGGTATATTTCCCGCGGCGTGGGCCAGGTCAAATCCCACAACACAGCCTTTTCTCTGTCCCGCTTTCGTAATGGCGGCCATGTCGAAAGCTTGCCCCGTCACATAGTTCACTCCGCCCAACAAGATCAGAGCAATCGAGTGCCCTTCATGCTCGATCAATGATTCGATATCTTCAGTACGCATGCACAATTCGCCCTCTCGCGGCGTCAACTCGAGTAGCGACGAGGCGGGATCAAAACCATGAAAGCGGAGTTGTGACTTCACTGCGTATTGATCCGAGGGAAATGCTCCGCTCTCGACAAGAATCTTGTGCCTCTCGGTCGTGGGGCGGTAGAACGACGTCATCATCAGGTGCAGATTTACTGTCAGCGAATTCATCACCACAACTTCCGACGGCAACGCTCCGACGATGGCTGCACTCTGTTGTGCAAGCAGCCGATGATACGTCATCCAAGGATTGCGAGCATGAAAGTGTCCTTCCACCCCGAGTTCTGCCCAGTCTTGAAGTTCCTGCTCGATAAAAGATCTCGTGGTTTTTGGCTGCAGCCCGAGCGAGTGTCCGCAGAGATAAATGCAATCGTCTCCCGACGGGGTTTTTGGAATGAAGAAGCGGTCGCGGAAGTGCGCCAGCGGATCGCGCGCATCCATGGCAGCTGCGAAATCCGCTCCGTTTTGAAATCGCAGACTACTCACGAAACCAGCCCCAGAGGAGTGAGTTCGCTGCGGATCAATCTATCGGCTTTGTTCCAGTCGAGTTCTTCGATGCGAGTGATGCCGTCACACAGTTCCGTGAGCATGCGATCTTGAACTTGCCCGCGCACTCAATGCGGTTGCATATGGAATGCGATGAAAGGTCACCATCGAGTATTTGGGAACAAAGAGACCGGGATATTTCGCTTCCAATGCCAACTCCACCTTCTTTCGAAACAGAAAACGCGGGTCGGCCACACGATCTCGCATCTCCACGAAGTTTTCAACCGCAAGGTCGGCGATGGCGTCAGTGTTCGCTTTTCGCGCCTCCTCAAACTCTGTGAAGACGCGCTTCCAGTCCGGGCCATGGCGGTCTACCAGTTCCAGCAGGCAAGTGCAATCTTCGAATCCACAATTGATTCCCTGCCCAAAGAACGGAACAATCGCGTGTGCGGCATCTCCCAGTAACAGAACGCGGCCGCTGACATGCCAGGGCGCGCACTTAATCGTCACCATGGTGCCTGTGGGATTCGCAAAAAAATTATCCGCCACGTCCGGCATGAGCGAGAACGCATCCGGAAACCGGGACCGAAAAAACTGGATCACTGCCGGCTTCGTATCCAACTGAGCGAAACTATCCGGCCCTTCAAACGGCAAAAAGAGAATGCAGGCGAACGTCCCGTCAACATTCGGAAGCGCGATCAGCATGTAGCTGCCGCGCGGCCAGATGTGAAGAGCATGTGGCTCCAGAATATGCTTTCCGCCTGGGCCGGATGGAATTGAGAGTTCTTTGTACCCGTAGTCCAGATACTGTTGCGAGAAATTGAACCGGCCCAACCGGAGCATTTCGCTTCGAATGGCCGACGCTGATCCATCGCAAGCGATCACAACTTCAGAGTCAACCGTTCGCTCCTCGCCTTTCCGCTCGTCGCGAACTTGAAGCATTCCGGTCTTGAAGTCGATCCCGTGCAGCGTTGCTCGAAGCTGATCTGGACGCCTTGTGCCTCGGCAGCATTTATCAGCGCAATGTTCAGTTCGGCCCGTGAAATCGAGTTGATGACTTCAGCATCATTTTTGCCATAAGGCTGAAACGTTAGTTCCGAGGTGGCCGAGTGCATCATTCTTCCTCTCATCGGAACGATGATGTCGCGCATCGTCTTCCACAGGCCAGCCTGAGTGAGGGCGTGGATACCGCGAGTAGACAACGCCAGATTAATCGAGCGCCCTGCGCTGATTCGAACGCGCCGCATATCTGGCCGCCGTTCGTAGATCGCAACGCGAAACCCGCGTTTGACCAGGCCGATGGCCAACAGCGGTCCGGTGAGCCCAGCGCCAATCAGTGAAATGGTCTCGGTTTTACCGCCCATGGATTGAAGGCCGCAATGCCAGAAATCTTTCGCCGGCTACTCCGTCAAAAGCGTTCGTGCCTCCCACAGTTCCGGGAAGAATTTCTTGTCCAGCGTGTGCTTCAGGTACGACGAACCCGCACTCCCGCCGGTTCCCATGCGGACGCCAATCACTCGCTCCACCAGTTGAATGTGGCGCAGCCTCCAGCTCACCACCAGTTCGTCAAACTCCGTGAGCCGTTCGCACACATCGATCCAATCGCGATTGCTGCGCTCGTCGCGATAGAGAGAAAGGATTGCCCGGGCGCGCGCATCGAATCGCTCGCGCTCGGAAGCGCTTTCGTCGGGTTGCAGTTTCCCCATGGCATGCAATGCTTCAAAAAAAACGTCGTGCAGCGAGGGCTCCCGCAATCTCCGCTCCAGCAGGGCATGGGCCTCGGGAGTCGGCTTGTGATAGCGCAACATTTTTTCATCCTTCAGGCCGCACAGAAATTCCAGTTCACGAAACTGTTCCGATTGAAATCCGCTGGCCGGCTCCAGCTTGCCGCGAAATGCCAGGAAGTGCGTGGGCAGCATGGTTTCGAGGATCGTGAACTGCTCCACCAGCACTCGCGTAATTTCCGTGCAGCGCCGCAGCAGTCGCGCCGCTTCATACACTTCATCGCGCGACTCTGGATTGGTCCCCGCCGCGCGCAAGTTCGCCACCACCGCGTCCAGATCGTGCAGCAGTTCCTTGAACCACAATTCGTAAGTCTGATGCACAATGATGAACAGCAATTCGTCGTGATGTTGCGGCGAAGATTGCGGATGCTGAAGCTGCAGCAGTTCAGGAACTTTGAGATACGAACTGTAAGTGAGTTGCTCGCGCGCTGCCGAAGCCTTTCCGTTTTTTAAAGGCGTTGAGCCCTCGGCACTATCGACGGCAGTCGAGCGCCCCAGGCCGAGAAACGCCATCGCGTTCTCTCCCAGAATTTGAGCCTTCTCATGCTCCGGCAATTCGCTCGAACGGATCAGCGCCCCCACATGCTCTTCACCGAGCGGAAACGGATAGTCCGAGCCCAGCATCACGCGTTCAGCGCCCATCGTTTCGACCAGAAAGCTGCAGCGCACGCTGGTCAAACACCGCCGAGTCGACATAGAAACGATTCAAGTAGCGACTGGGCGCTAACTCGCATACGCCGTGCGCCACGGGATGATGTTGCCAGGCATTCTCCAGTCGGCCCAAGAGGAACGCGAAACTTCCTCCGCCGTGCGCAAAACAAATTCGCAGCTGTCGCAGGCAATTTGTCGAACGCGCCGCTCAGAATCATCGCGACAATGCCGAGTTGCGTTTCCGCCGGCATGCCGACAGTCCAAGGCATCATGTACTTCGGCATGCGCTGCGGTGCCAGCATGTCCCAGGGATGAACCAGCACAGCAGCGCCTTCATCCGCGCAGTGATGTAGGAACGTGACGATGCCGGGATCGTCGAGATTCTTCTCGCCAACATGATTGCCGATTTGCACGCCAAGATGACCCGCGCGCATGCACCGGCTCAGTTCTTTGCACGATGCGTCAATATCTTGCAGCGGCACCTGGCACAACGATTTCAGTCGCCCCTTGCCCTGCGCGCACAGATCCAATGCCGCATCGTTGAACAAGTCGTGCACAATCGAGGGCATGTTCTGCCGGACGATCGTATGCGAACAACACCGGTGTGGCTGAGAGAACCTGCATCTCGACGCCGTCGCGATCCATTTCGTGGAGCCGCACCTCGGGATCCCAGCAGGCGGAATAAATCTGGCGGAAGAACCGATCGCCCACCATGATTTCCGCCTTGCCCGGTTCGGTGTGCTTGATCCATGGCCAGTTGGGAGTGCCGTAGCGCGCCGCCAGATCGGGCCAGGTGCGCGGAAAGAAATGATTGTGGATGTCGATGACTGGCATTGTTTACTATTTGCCGGGATGAACCGCGCCGCAGTGCTTGCACTTGCGCAGATTCTCGTTGCTGTAGAACTGTTCAAATAAGGGCGGCAAGTCGCGCACAATGCTCTTCAGTTTCACTTCCGCCCGATGCAGCAAGTGATGACAATTCTGGCAGTACCACTCGAACCCGTCCAGAGCGCCCTCTGGCCGCGGCATCTCGACGACTACGCCAATGCTGCCCGCCTGCCGCTGCGGGGAATGGCGCATGTGCTTGGGCAGCAGGAAGATTTCGCCTTCTTTGATCGGAATTTCGAGCGGCGGCTTGCCCGGAGTTTCCATGAGGCGAAGAAAAATGTCGCCCTTCAACTGGTAGAAAAATTCTTCGGTCGGATCGTCGTGATAATCGCGCCGCTGGTTCGGACCTCCGACCACGGTCACCATCATCTCGCCGTCTTCCCACACCTGCGCGTTTCCCACCGGAGGTTTGAACTTTTCCTTGTTCTCTTCGATCCAGCCTTGAAAGTTGAATGCCTTGAGATTTTTGATGGACGGCATTAAAACTCCTATTTCTCCGGCTTGTACGCCATCGCCCGGATTTCGATCAGCAGATGCGGATGCGGCAATTGGTGCACTGCGACCGTGGTTCGCGCGGGACCGTCGGTGCCGAAGAATTCGCCGTAGACTTCGTTATATCCCGCGAAGTCGTTCATGTTTACCAGGTACGTAGTGATCTCCGACGACATCCTTTAGTTGCGCGCCCACGCTTCCCAGGATGTCGCGAATGTTCTCGATGACAGCCTGCGTCTGCTCGCGAATGTCGAGATGCGTCGTCCCAAACTCGTCGACTTCCGCGCCGGCAATGGTGTTATCAGCACGGCGCGCGCTCGTTCCCGAGACAAACAGAAAGTCCCCGGCGCGCTTGATGTGCGGATACTTTCCGCGCGGCTTCGCCTTGCCCTCGATAACTTTGCTTTCGACTTTCGTCATTGCGCCTGTCGTCCCGCTTCACAACCGAATGCAGATATTGTTCAGCTCCGAATAAAAATTCAGCGAATGCATGCCGCCTTCGCGCCCGATTCCGGAGAGTCCAACGCCGCCAAACGGCGTTCGCAGATCGCGCAAGAACCAGCAATTCACCCACGTGATACCGACATTCATTTGCTGCGCAACACGGTGGCCGCGCTTCAGATTCGTCGTCCAGATCGATGCGGCCAAGCCGTACTTCGTATCGTTCGCCATACTGACCGCTTCCTCTTCCGTATCGAAAGGCGCGACGTGGCATACCGGCCCGAAGATTTCTTCTTTCACGCAGCGCGCCGACTCCGGCAAACCAGTATAGATCGTTGGTTGCACGTAGAAGCCGTTATCGAGCGCATTGCCGAACTCGGGAACGCCGCCTCCCGTCACAAGGACCGCGCCTTCTTCGCGAGCCAGTTTGTAATAAGAAAGCACTTTCTCGCGATGTCTGCGCGGAAATCAGAGGCCCGAGGTCCGTGCTCTGTCCAACGGGGACCCAGTGCGCAGACTTTCCGCCTTGCGCTTCAGCGCATCGACAAAACGCTCAAAGATCTCTCGTTCTACATAAACTCGCTCGGCGCACAGACAGACTTGCCCAGTATTCAGAAACACGGCTTCGCTAATGCCACTCACCGCCTCTTCAAAGTCACAGTCGGCGAATACGATCGCGGCATTTTTTCCGCCGAGTTCAAAAGAAACCGGCTTTACCGAAGCCGCCACAGTCTTCATGATCGCCGCACCGGTCTGCGACTCGCCGGTGAAGGTGACTGCGTTCACGTCAGCATGCTGCGTCAGAAATTCACCGGCCGAGTTTGGTCCGAATCCGTGGACCACGTTATAAACTCCATCAGGAATGCCAGCGTCCTTGCATCACTTCGGCCAGCAAGCGTCGCGGTCGCAGGAGTTTCCTCGGAAGGCTTCACGACCACCGTGTTGCCGCAGGCCAGAGCCGGTGCGACTTTCCAGGTAAGCAGCAAGAGAGGAAGATTCCAGGGAGTGATGATGCCCACAACGCCGAGTGGCTTACGCACGGCGTAGTTCAGTGCAGTCTTGCCATCCGGAGTTTCCGTGTGAAAAGATTCGACACCCGCGGTTTTGATGATGTCGGCGAACACGCGAAAATTCGCGATTGCGCGTGGAACGTCTAGCCGGGAAGCCAGTGCTACGGGTTTACCTGTGTCGGCCACTTCGGCCGCGACGAAACAATCGAACCGGGCCTCGATCGCATCGGCAATTTTGTACAAGCGGGCAGCGCGTTCGCGAATCGATAGCCGGCCCCACTCCCCGCGCAAAGCCTTGCCGGCTGCGTGGACCGCCGCGTCGACCAGGTCCTGATCGGCTTCCGCGACGTGGGCGATGACGCTGCCGTCCGCAGGGTTCACGTCGACGAACTCGCGCTTCCCGCCCACGAATTGACCGTCGATGTAGTTCAGGATTGACTTCAAAGCGCGAAACCCCGCCGCATCGTAACAGTCTCGCGTCACCGCAAGCAATGGCAGGACCGAAAAACTCAGTTTTTTCGTTCCAGTAAATATCGCCTTAGCGCATCCTGCCAGGCAGGCATTACGACGTCATATCTTTGCAGGCTTTTTGCTGATAGAACGGAATACGCGGGACGCGGCGCTGGTCGCGCCATTTGCTGACTGCTGACGGGGCGAACTTCAGTGGTAAGGTCCGCGCTTTTCACGATTTCGCGCGCAAACTCAAACCATGAACAGTCGCCCGCATTCGTGGCATGCACAATTCCACTTGCTTGACAGCGGCATAACTGGATGATTGCTCTGGCCAAGTCTACGGAGTAGGTGGGGCATCCGCGCTGATCGTCCACCACATCCAAAGCCGGCCGAGTGCCTGCCAGTTTCAGAATCGTATCCGGAAAACATTTGCCGCCGGCGCCGAACAGCCACGATGTCCGCACGATGCAGCAGCCCAGCAACACTTCGAGGATTTGCAGTTCCGCCTCAGCCTTGGTTCTGCCGTAAACACTCTGCGGGTTGCGCGCATCGTTTATCTCATAAGGTGACGTCTTTTTTCCGTCGAACACGTAGTCGGAACTAATAAACAAGAGCTTGGCCCCGGCCGCCTTCGCAGCTTTCGCAACATTTACCGCTCCATCGCGATTCACCGCAAAGGCTAAATCTGGATGACTTTCGCAATCATCGACGTTGGTGTAGGCGGCTGCCAGGACGATCCATTCAGGACGCGCATTCTGAATGATTTCGCTTACTCGTTGCGGATCGCGAATGTCCAGATCGCGCGAACTGAGAGCCAAAATCTCATCGCCGGTCCATTCTCTTACGAGATCTTTGCCCAGAAGTCCGGACGCCCCCAGAATCATTACTTTCATTCAGCCGTTCCCTGCGTTCATTCGAAAGTCTCGGCATCTCGGAGAAAAGATCCGCGCTGGTCTTTGGCCGAGACGATTGGCTCGCCATTCAGCTTCCAATCTATTTTCAAATTCGGATCGTTCCACATGACGGTGCGTTCGTGTTCCGGAGCGTAGTAGTCGGTGGCCTTATAAAGAACCTGCGCTGTTTCGGAAAGCACGTGGAATCCATGCGCGAAGCCCTGAGGAATCCACAGCATGCGTTTGTTTTCGCTCGACAGGATCACCGCCTCCCATCCGCCAAAGGTGGGAGAACTCCGGCGCACATCGACCGCGACATCCAGGATTTCGCCTTCGACGGCACGCACCAGTTTGCCTTGCGTTTGTTGAATCTGATAATGCAGCCCGCGCAAGACACACCGTCGCGAACTGGAATGATTGTCCTGAACGAAGCGCGCTTCGATGCCCAGTTCCACGAATGCTCGTTCGTTGTAGCTTTCCAGAAAAAATCCGCGCTCGTCGCCAAACACGCGCGGTTCAAGAACGAGAACGCCGGGCAAAGAGGTCGAAATGTTCTTGAACGCATTCACGGTATTTCAGAATACTTTTTCATGCAAAAGCTGCAGCAGGTAGGCGCCGTAGCTGCTGTTTTTCATGGTGCTTCCGATCTTCTCAACGTCGCCCGCGGTAATGTAGCCGGAGCGATACGCGATCTCCTCCGGGCACGCCACCATCAATCCCTGCCGTTTCTCGATCGCCTGAATGTAGAGCGCAGCATCCATCAGCGACTCGTGCGTGCCGGTATCGAGCCAGGCCATACCGCGACCCATTACCACGACTTCCAATTGCCCTTGCTTTAAATACGCCTGATTGACATCTGTGATTTCGAGTTCGCCGCGCGCACTCGGTTTCAGCGATTTCGCAATCTTGACCACCTCATTATCGTAGAAATAGAGCCCGGTGACGGCATAACGCGATTTCGGCTGCTTCGGTTTTTCTTCGATGCTGAGCGCACGCCCTTCCGCATCGAATTCGACGACGCCATAGCGTTCGGGATCGTGCACCGGATAGGCGAAAACCCGGGCGCCCTGAGTCTTCTCCGCGGCCTGCCGCAAGTCTTTGGCAAGATCGTGCCCGTAAAAAATGTTATCTCCTAACACAAGCGCGCAAGGACTGCCATTCAGAAACTCTTCTCCTAGGACGAAGGCTTGGGCGATTCCTTCAGGCTTTTGCTGGATCAGATAACGCAGTCGAATTCCATATTGACTGCCGTCGCGCAGGAGAGACTGAAATTTGGGAATATCTTCAGGAGTCGAAATCAGCAGAATGTCCCGGATGCCCGCCAGCATCAATGTGCACAGCGGGTAATAAATCATCGGCTTGTTGTAGACGGGAAGCAGACTCTTGCCCATGGCCTGGGTCACGGGATAGAGACGCGTGCCCGATCCTCCCGCCAGAATAATGCCTTTGTAGCGCGTGCCTTCAGTCATGGTTGGTCGATTTGCCCCGTCGTACCGCCGCTAAGTTGAATAGTGCGTAGCGATCCACTGCCGATAGCTTCCGCTGATCACATTCTTCACCCAGGCTTCATTTTCAAGATACCAGCGCACAGTCTTGCGGATGCCACTTTCAAAAGTTGCTTTCGGCTTCCATCCTAATTCGCGTTCAATTTTTCTGGCATCCATGGCATAGCGGCGATCGTGGCCGGGCCGGTCCTTCACAAATGTGATTAGATCACGGCGGGAAGTTGCGCCCCGCTCCGTCATCTCGTCGATGAGCTCGCAGATGGTATCTACGATCTCAAGGTTCGGCTTCTCGTTCCATCCGCCGATGTTATAGGTCTCCCCCGGTTTACCGTGACCCAGGACGGTCGCGATCGCATCGCAGTGATCCTCCACGTAAAGCCAGTCGCGGACATTCTTGCCATCTCCGTAAACCGGCAGTGGCTGCCGATTACGGGCATTGAGAATCATCAACGGAATCAGTTTTTCCGGGAATTGGTATGGGCCGTAATTATTGGAACAATTCGTGGTGAGCGTCGGGAGTCCGTAAGTATGGTGATAGGCCCGCACCAGATGATCGGAACCCGCTTTTGAGGCGGCATAAGGACTGTTTGGAGCGTAGGGCGTGCTCTCGCTGAACGGCGGATCGTCGGGTCCGAGAGAGCCGTAAACTTCGTCGGTAGAAACATGCAAGAAGCGAAAACTGTTTCGCTCCTGTTCTGGCAACGGGGTCCAGTAGGCGCGCGTTTCTTCCAGCAACGCGAACGTCCCGTCGACATTAGTGCGAATGAAATCTTCCGGCCCGCGGATGGAACGGTCCACGTGACTCTCGGCGGCAAAATGCACGATGGCGGATGGTTGGTACTTTTCCAGCAGTTGCCGGACCACGCCGCGATCGCCAACATCTCCGTGAATAAACTGATAGCGGGAATTTGCAGCCACGCTTTCTAGATTCTGGAGATTCCCCGCGTAAGTTAGTTTATCCAGATTCACCAGCGAGACGGATGAGTCTCGCATCTGCTGCAGGACAAAATTCGACCCTATGAATCCGGCGCCCCCGGTGACAAAAATCGTAGTTTGCATTCGAAATGCCGCCGCTCATGGCAGGCGCTCGGAAATTATACGAGTCCCCGGCGAGTAGTTGATTGTAATAAAAAAAGGGCAGGCTTTGCCCATCCGCCGGCATTATTGTTGCATCGAGAATAAGGGAGATGCGGGCCTGCTTGCGTGCGCAACAAGGTGCCGGCACGCGCGAGCACAGCGCGACGGAATAGAGGCACGGATGACCGGATGTTACCCGACCCGCTTTTGCGAACCCATGCTCGCTCCCACTGCGGCTCTTGCGCTAGGCTTCTTCGCGGAATTGGCCGACTTCCACCCCATGAGTTGGAAGTAGGCCTGTTCGATGTCCTCGGTCACTTTCTGCCACTGATAACGTTCCTCGACCCGCCGCCTGGCCGCCTTGCCCGCAGCCTCTCGTACTGCAGGATTTTCAATCAGGAAACGCAACTGTTCTGCGAGATCCTTCGCGTTGCCCCGCTGAAATGTGAGTCCCGCACCTTCCACGACTTCGCGGTTTTCGGGGACATCGCTAGTCAAGACGCAGCGGCCCGCGCCCATGGCATCCAGCAGCGCCAGTGACAAGCCTTCCAAATCCGACGGGAGCACGAAGATCATGGCGTTGGTGAGAAGTTCGTCCAAGGTCTCGCCCGAAACCCAGTCGAGAATCCGAATGCGGTCACTGGCATGATTTCGCAATTGACGGCTGTAGTCGTCGCAGTAGCTGGACGCCCCAGCCATAACCAACTTTGCATCAGTCTCGATCTGTTCAAAAGCTTCGACCAGCAGATGGCAGCCCTTCTCCGGCGAGAATCTTCCCAGGAACAATACGTAGTTGTTCGGCTCGAGACCCCAGTCCAGAATGGACGTTGGGTTCGCTCCGCTCGCGCAGAACACCCCCGTTGGGCACGTACGCTGCTTCGACCTGGCGCAATTCGCGATAACGCCGTTGCAGGGCCCTCGAAACTACCATCGTGCCATTGGGGAGATGGGCGGAGGCTCGCTCCCCGAGCCATAGAATCGCCGACGCAAATCGCCCCCACTTTTTCCGTTGCCAGTCCAGGCCCTGCACGGTGACAGCGGTCTTCTTTCCAAACAGACGAGGAAGAAACGAAAATAGCGACGGTCCAAGAGCGTGGTAGTGAACAATGTCATACCGTCGGGTCAACGCATGACATGTGCTTAAGAACGTATGAACCAGCGTCTCCAGATGTTTCGAGCGGATGGTTGGCAGGCGTACCAGGTGCATACCGTTATAGGTTGACTGGTTGGGCGTGAAGTAATTCCGGCAATAGATGGTGACGTCATGCCCCATTGCCGCCAGACGCGTTCCTACTTCTTCATAATACGTTTCTATCCCACTATATTTCGAAACGACGCCGCGCCCGCCGATGAATGCCACTCTTAAGCTGGAGTGGCCAATCTCAACGGGACTTTGTTTGGCCGTAACAGCTTTCCTTGTCCAACTGCTTTCAAGAGGTATCAATGGCATGGACGCAATTTGATTTCGCTTCTTTTGCAGTGTGGCCAAGCCTTCGTACAAGCTCAACAGTTTCTGGAAGTGACCCGCTGGCGTATAGCGTTCTCGCACCATTTCCCAGCCGGCGCTTCCCATCTGTTCCGCCAACTGCGGCGTGGACGCAAGGAGCTGAATAGCCGTGGCCAGCTGATCCACGTCTCCCGGCGGATACAGAAATCCAGTCACCCCGTGGGAGATGAGCTCCCGACGGGAGCCAAAGTCCGTCGCCACGACCGCGCGTCCCTCCGCGTACGATTCCAGGATGGTCTTTCCCAGAGTCTCATAGGCGTGGGTCGGGAAGACGGTGAACCGTGACTGAGCGATCAGAGAGTCCCGTTCCGCGCTTGCCACTTGCCCCACAAACTTCACGTTCGGCAAGCACAGCGAATCCGCCAACGACTGCAACTCTTGCCGCTGCGGTCCTTCACCCGCAACCACCAAATGCAAATGCGGAAGTTTTTGCATTGCCCGCAACAGATCATCGATGCCCTTCTCGGCCGAGAGCCTTCCGAAGTACAGCAACGGCCCGCTGCTTAATGCTTCTCGATGCCGCAGATCATGGGCCGTCTGAAAATGCGGCAGCACGTCAAATTTGTCGTTATCCCAGCCGTGTTCGACAAACTTTTCCCGGACAAACTGCGTGGGTGCCAGGAACAAGTCTATGCAACTCTTGTAAGTCCCCAGCCAGCGATGCACATACGCTTCCGTCGTCAACATGGCCCGGCCCTTGATTCCCGCATAGCAAGGATGAGTCAGGGCATTCCAGAACCGGCCGCCCTTGCACGCTTCGCACGGTTGCCCCTGCGATACCAGGTTATAAGCGGGACAGAGCAGCTTGAAATCGTTAATGTGATACATGACTGGGACACGCCGCTTTTTCAACTCCCACAAGATGGACGGCGATAAATGATGGTAGATATTTCTAACGTGCGCCACGTCAGGACGGAAGTCGTCGATCATCTCCCCGATGCGGCGGCGCGAGTCCGTCGAGTAGATCATGTGTCCCGCGTCTCGCGCCTTTTGCCACCACGCCACCTTTTCCTTGAAGTCGATTCGGCGGGCCAGGTGACGATCGTACGGGGTTGGCTTGCCGCGCTCGTCGGCCATCGAGAATAGCGCTACTTCGTGCCCCTGCTGTCGCATCAGTTCCATTACTTCGAGCAGGTAGACCTCGGTACCGCTAAACGGATAGTTGTATTTGTTGCAGTATAGGATCCTCATGGGGAATGCTTTCTGGGCGCTGGGCGATGCGCCGGAGAAAAAAGTCGCCGAATGATTTCAGTCTTTTCCTCCGATTAAAGTGGTTGCGAACTTGCGCTTGTGCCGCCCGCCGGATCAAATCGAGCCGTTTGGATCCGGAAAGAACAGAAGGCCGAAGCCGACTCTGCTCCGGTACCAGCAGCAGCGAATAAATAAACAGCAGGCGGTCTACAAGATCATCTAACGATCCAGCGGTGTAGAGAAATCCGGTCTTCTCTGTCGTGACGAGTTCAGGGATGCCGGTAATCTCGGGCGCCAGGACTATCTTTCCGCGTGCCATGGCTTCCATTAGAACCAGCGGAATCCCCTCGCTTCGGCTTGTAATGACGACCAGATCGGCCTGTTCATACCACCAATTCATATCGGTGCGAGCGATGTGCCCCAACAACCTGACGCGTCCTTGGAGCCCGGAATCGCGGATCAGCGATTCGAGTCTTCGCCGCTCGGGTCCGTCGCCCGCGATCAAACATTGAAAGGGCACGTCCTTGGCCTGAAGCTGTGCGCAAGCCCTCACCAGAAAACCGTGATCCTTCACCTTGTGAAGCCGCCCTACTGCGAGGATTCTGAAAGTATGGCCACTACGCGGGAGCGCGACAGCCGGGATGGTGAACTCAGGCACTTCAACTCCCAGGTGCATCGTCACTACTTTCTCGGCCTCTACCGTCGTATAGCGTTCCAGGATGTAATTGCGGTTATATTCCGACACGGTTAGGCAGAACGCGCAGTTTTTCAGCTTGACGTCGAGATATGCTGGGTGCAGCAGCAAGTCTGATCCGTGAAGCGTCATGCTGAATTCGACGCCTAGAAGCCGCGCGGCCACCATGGCAATCCACGATCCTAGGTATCCGTGGTGAGCATGGATATGTTTCGTCCCGGTTCCCTCTAACAGCACGGCGTAACAAGCTCCCAACCCGGTGTGCGCCAGTGCCTTCGCGCGCTGCAGAGGCCCCTCGCAGCCTTGAAATACGACTCGTGAAATCAAGGGCCAAATGCATTTCCAGCGTCTGATGCTTAGGGCCAGCGACCGCACCAGAATGATGGCGCGAGGCGGCCGCAAAACGATTTGCGGCATACACTGCGCGGCCGCGGCCTCGTGCGGCAAAGGTGTACGCACGCTGCCTGCGATTACGCGCACTCCCCGACCTCGCAATTCCTCGATCTCTTCGGTTACATAGGGCTCGACGGCGGACGGGAACTCATTAGCCAGGTACGCGACGGTCAGCATGGCAGTGCTCGCTCTGCCCTACGCCGCTGCGCTGCCAGCATCCCGGCCATAGTGAACAACAAAGCATTTACAAACTGGTAACTCATGACCACCAGAGCCGCATTCACCCAATAGACCACCAGGATGACGGGCCACAGACGATGAAATTCCGGATTGAGGAAACCATCTTGCTCCGCTGCCGGGATCGCGCCCCGACTCAGCCTGAACATCTCCCACATGAGCCAGACATAAAAGGCCAAGCCGACTAACCCCAACTCCACCAGTATTTCGAGATACGTATTGTGCGGAAATAAAATCTTGTCTTTGTATTCACTGACGTATCCTGGCAGCTCCGCCGGCATCTGGTGAAAGCCCCATCCCATTAGCGGCCGATCCAGAAACATCTGCCAGCTGCCGGCATAAACCGCAGCCCGGAAATCGACGGGCCCGCGCTCTTCCAACCGTTCACTGAGCGCCTCCCGCAAGTCATGCGAACTCAGAATTACCAACCCCGCTCCCGCGACGAGGATAAGTACCGTAAGGGCACGCCGCGCCGCGTATTTTCCTGAAAAGAGAACTAACACGACCACCGTAGCCGCAAAAGATAACCACACCGCTCGCGTCATCGTGGCCATAATGGCAATTGGCAGCGAAGCTAACAGAAGCGCCACCTTGACGCCGCGAGAACTTCCGCGCCGGTACGCATGCAGTGCTACGAGCCCGAGAATGTTCAACGAAACCCCATTGGCAACGGCCTGCAGGAAGGGGCCTCGCGCCCTATCCGCATGGAAACCCAGGCTTTCATCCAGGATAAAACGGGGAAAGATGAGGGAGCGCGCCCCTACCAGAAACGCAATGGCGGTGAAGCTCAGATAGGCCAATACCACCAATGAGTAGATCTCAAACTGTCGGAATCGCCGCTCCCCGTTGTATACCAGTCCCGCGAGGTGAAAGAGAGCGAAGGGAACGAGGAATTTGGTCGCCAGCAGGCTTAAAGTCTCGGTGTCGAAGGGTTGTTGAACCACAGCGCCCACTGTGAGGGCGGACAGCGCAAGCATGGGCCAGGTGATTCGTTCCACTACGAATAAACGCTGCCGCAGGACCATTGCCCGTCCCACCAGGGCGATCACTAGAACGCAAAAGGCGACGCGGTCGATCTCGTAGAAATCAACACTTTGATGGCGGAGCAACATTGCCGTCAGCATCGCCAGGAACAGAACCGGCGGTGCTATCAGGAACACTTGCAGGGGACGGAGAGCGCCCTTCGCCGCCCAGATCGAAAAATCGCCACCGATTCCAGGCCGTGCCGCTGTTAGATGCGTGGATTCCATCACTCTCCGCTCCCCCTCGCAACTTCAAGAACCGTCCTTAGGAGAATTCGGAGGTCCGAACCGAGACTCCATGTCCGTATATATGTGCGATCCAATTCGATGCCGCGCTCGCAGCAAGGATCACGCCGTGCGGAGACCTGCCACAACCCGGTTATTCCCGGCGTCATGTCAAGCCGTGCCAGATGCTCAATTTCATATGCCTCAAATTCGTCTACCGGATGTGGCCTTGGTCCGACCAGGCTCATTTCACCTTTCACAACGTTCCAAAGCTGTGGCAGTTCGTCCAAGCTAAAGCGGCGTAGCCATCCACCAACCGGCGTAATCCGCGGATCATCCGCCATCTTGAAAAATGGACCTGACCGGTTATTGTTCTTCCGCAACTGGTCTTTCAACGCATCGGCGTTGAGAACCATGGTGCGAAATTTGTAACAGCGGAAAAGCCTTCCTTTTCGGCCGGCTCGCGGAGCGCGATAGAGAACCGGGCCGCGCGAGTCCAGTTTGATCAGGCCTGCTATCACTGCCAGCAACGGGGCTATCAATATCAGCCCAACGCCCGCTCCCATCACATCCAGCACTCGTTTCAGCAGCAGCCCGCCCACTGGCAATCGCTCCGCGTGCAAACAGATCACTGACGAATCCCCGACCTGCTCGATTTCTCTTCCCTCGGGGACACATCCGAAGAAATCTGGAACGATCTCGACATCCAGGCGCAAGCGTTGGGCTTCGCGAACCACCGGCAACGTAAGGCTCCGGTCGGAGGGCGTCGTCAGGATTATTGTGTCGACGAATCCGGTGCGCGCTAGTCGTGCCAGATCGTTCAGGCGTCCGATCACCGTGCTGCTCAATGGCCTCTCGTCGTCCAGAAAGCCGTATACCGTCCGTCCCGCCTCGGGGTGCCTTTTAACGTTAGCGGCTACTCGCTGTCCCGCGATTCCCGCTCCGACAATCAGAACATTTCGCACCACGCTCGATGCCTGCGGCCGCCCGTCCTGCCTCGCGCCGTGGCGGCGCCAGGCGTAGAGGGTGACAAAATGCAAAAAGCCCACCCCGATAAGTAGTCCACTGACCGTCCAGGGAGCCCCCTGCAATCCGTAGGCGAAGCACAACAGAACGGTCGCCCAGAAAACTGACTTGCCCAGAATAATGGCTTGCCCGTGTGGCTGGCTGGCTGCGCTGTGAAGCCCTTCGGTATAGCCCATTAGGGTGATGAGGGAACCATGCAGCAGCGCGATGCCTAAGAGTGAAAGGGGCGATCCCGCCGCATACTGGAAGATCCGCACGTGAGGGAAAATTCCGCGCAGCGGCACCTGCAACGCCCCGATCAGCAGCCAATTCAGCGCAACCAGCGCGAAGTCGGCCGCCAGCGAGCAAGCCCATTTTCGCGCCGTCCTGCTCTGCAGAGGACCCGGCCAAAGTAAGCTGATTAAAGGCTCTTGCGTGCGCGCCAGAACTCCTTGTGATATTTCAGGGGCCTTACCCGGTGCGATTCGCCGGACTGATCGAACCGGCTTCTTTCTTCCCGCCGCTGGGTCTGCAGTGCCGCCGGGAATTAAGCGACTCCAGTCCTCGGGTCGAGGTTGCTGCTGCTTGGAATTGAGATAAGAAGTCGCCACTTCGGACCTGATTTCACAATCACGTTGACATTTTGCATGCGGACGTTTGTGCCCTAACTACAGTCGCCGATAAATTCTCTCGGGAATCGGAAATGCCCTGTCGCTTAACACAACTCCCAGAAGTCGTGCCTGCTCCAGTTCCAGCTTTTCTTTGATTTTGCGCGCCGTGATGCGGCGTGTGCGTTGCGCCGACAGGATCAGGACTATCCCGTCCGCCAGTTGTGCCATAGCTGTGGTTGCAGCCGGCTCTGCGGCGGACGGACCTACAACAATCGAGTATTCAAAACTGCTGCGGACCGCCCCTAAATACAAATGCAATGAGGCGCAGGTAACTGTCTTTCCATCGTTCGAGGAAGAGGGAAGCAGCCACAGATTGCCCGCTACCCGTGTCGCAATCGGTAGTGTGCTATCGCCAGCAGGATGCCGCGATACTTCCGTCCTCTCCACATCATGCAAAGCTTGCGGATAGTCTCCCACCACAACAACACTCTGCTTTGTCTCAAGAGCCAGGCAGTCCCCGACTCGCCTGCAAAGATTCAGGACATCCGTCTCCGGTTCCATCGGGCTGAAAACAACCTGCCGCACCGCCCGCTCGTTCGAAAGGAAAACCTGTCGCACCAGCCCGCGAATCTGTTCGCGGGCGTAGTCTTGCGGATTCCAACCTCCTGCCGGTTTCGCGCTCACCTCAAGGGGACGAGCGCATTCCGCCTCCGCCGTTCCCGCCACAAACAAACCGCGACTCATGACCGCTTCTCTCATGCCGGAAGCCTTCCCGACGATCTTTGCGGCAGCGATGCCAAGACCGGCGAATTCAAGTAAGCCCACACGTCGTCGGGCGTGCGAAGAGCCGGATCCAGATAATCTGCCGTAAACGAGGCGCCGGTTCCCATCACTCCAGCAGCCACAACCCCAATCGCCAGCACGCCCCATGTGGACCACACCGGCAATGCCGGGGCAACCGGATGTTCCACGATAGCGACGTTCACAATGCCGCGCTCGTCGAGTGCGTCATCCATCCGCGCCTGCTCCTGCTTCTTCACGTAAAGGAGATAATTGTCCTGTGCCGCCTTTTCAGAACTGAGAAGATAGTCTTGCGTAATCGCGTCCTCGCCCAGCTGTCTTGCCACGGTTTGATAAGCGGCTTCCTGCTTGACGATGGCCGCCTCGCGGGCTTGCAATGAGATGAAGTCCACTTGCGCCTTCTGCAACTCCGTCCTCGCCCACTCGTATTGCGTATTTTTGTCTGTGCTCTCATCCCTGACCGGCAACAGATTTTCCCTGGCAATTGAGTGCTCCGCCTGAGCAATTTGCTCGTCGACTTCCTGCACAAGGCGATGGGTCGGCTCGAACTTCGTGAGCAGGCTTGTTCGCTTCAATCGCAGATCCAACAAGGTCGATTTCAGAGCCTTGAGCAGGTCGGGATTGTCGGCAGTGCGCACCACGGTGGTTTCGCGTTCGGGCAACCTCTGCAACTGCGCTTCCAACTCCCAGACTCGCTGTTGCGTCTCGGTCAGTTGGATTCGAGTCTGGCGGAAATTTGAGTCCACCTCGCTCAATTTTTGTAGCGCCAGATCGCGCTGCTCTCCAGCTGCCACGATTCCGCGAGTGCCCGCGAACGACATTAACTTCTGTTTTGACTGCTCCAATTGGCGCAGGGCTTCGCCAGTCTGCAGTTCGAAGAAGCGATATTCGCCGTTGGGGCGATGAACCTCCATATGCTTCGCCAAATATGTTTTCTCCACCGACTGCAGCACCTTGGCCGCCACCTGAGGATCGTCGGCCGCATAGCTAACTTCGAGCAAATTCGTTTTCTTGATCGGCTCCACCTTCAATTTTTTCGCCAGGTGCCGGCTAGCCCGCTCAACCCGTTCGGCATTGCCTTCGCGCGGCCGCAGGAAATGAAGCCAGTCACGCTGCCCGATTCCAGTTTCTTGCACCACCGTGTGCAGGACCTCATCGTCACGCAGTAACTCCACCTCTGAATTCAATTCCTCTTCTGTAATATCAAGCCGGGTCAAGTCCACTGGAGCGTCCTGCTCGACAGAAACGGGCGCATTGGCCCGTCCGCGCCGTACCAGCACCTGCAGATGAGCCTCGTATTGTGTTCCGAAAATCGCATAAAGAATTGCGGCCGCGAGAACGGATCCCGAGACCCAGACAAAGACCCTTCTTCTCCGGAACAGCACCATTGCCAGTTCCCGAAGGGTCGGCCCGGCCTCCGATGGTCTGGCTCGAATTAAATCCTGATCTTGCATGAGAGCAACTGTCGCTTTCTAGAATTGAGTCGAGTTCATGTACATGCCGACGGAGGGTTTGCTCAAGAAGCGAGCGATTTTCGAAATCGAATTTTGGGGCACAAAAACCAAGTCCCCAGGCCGCAAGTGCGTATCCTCTTTCAGGTTGCGCTCATTCAACATTTGTTTAAGATTAAGCACGCGCGCTTCCATGAGATCGTCATTCACGCGCCGGAAGAGCACCACCTGGGAGTGTTTGGACTGATCCGTGAAGCCTCCCGCAATCTGTACGGCTTCCGTCACTGTCGTGTCCGAGCGCAAGTCGTACTTCCCCGGTTTCCCAACCTGTCCACCGACAACGAAGTAGGGCCGCTCAAAGTCCTTCAGCGAAACGGCAACCTGCGGATCGTGCAGATATCCCCGATATGCCTTCTGCACCGCCTGTGTGAACTCTTCCATGTTGAGACCCTGGGCTTGAACCATGCCTGCGTCTTTCAGCATCACGTAGCCGTCCGGCTGGACGGTGAGGGTCTGGTTGAATTCGGGCGCTACAACAAAATCAATCTCCACCACGTCGCTGTTGTGCAACCGGTAGAGCGGATGGCGCTGCCCTCCGAGTAAGGGGTTTCCCAGGCCATCCGCTCCCTCCGGTTTTTCGACCGCCTTGCTACTGCCTCCCGCGCCTGCCCCGGTTAAGCTGGCTCGGGAAGTATCCTGGTTTCCGCTGGGGTCGTTCTTGACCTGCGCGGAAACGGTCGAATGACTCTGCAAAATCAAGAGTGCCATCGCTATGCATCGAACGATTATGAAAAGGCGCTTCATTTCACTTCTTCTTCCCGCTGCAACTCTGGTTGATTGCTACTTAGCTTGGTGACTCTCCACTGCAAGGTAAGCCCAGTCCCAGAGACCGGCAAGACATGGGAAGTCCCGTCTACCAAAGTGGAATGCTCTCCGCTCTTGGGAAATTTACGTCGCAGGAGCAAGGGTGTGTCGCTTCAATGGCTTGTAGACATTTTTTCTTGCAGCGGGCTGAACCAACTCTGGCGAGTGCCTCCTGGAGGATCACCCACGAAAGTAGACTTGCGTGTTTGCCAAGTCACAGACTTAAGTCGCACATTTCAACTGGCAGCCTGGGACTGGCCGACTCTTACTTCTCGTCTCGCCTAAAAACCCCATATTGAATGGGCCTTGCTCATCTTCGTTTTAGCCGCGCCCGTTTAGTAATTGCCAGCGTTGCACAGTCAAGGTCGAATTTTGCCAACCTGTATCACACGAAGGTCTGTATTCCCGTTTTGAGAGTTGTACCGATATTTAGTGGCTAGTTTCCTTGTAGAGGCCTTCGCCGCTCCCTACAATCGCAACATGTTCTCCCGATCAATTCTTCAACACCGGCCGTTATGATCGCGCCCGCAGCCCCTCCGAAGGCGATCGCTGTGCTCATCGCTGATTCCAATCGAATGCAGGCCCAGTTGCTGAGCAACGCACTGCGCCGTCATACCGAGTTTCACGTCGCCACATGCAGGGTCGATAACCTTTCGATACTGCAAGCCGTGACTTTGAAGCCGCCGCGCATCGCGGTTCTTTCGATGAACGCAGCCGTCAGCGTTGCCGACACCGTGGCCACCTTGCGCCGCTTTCACCTTTCCCACCCTGAAATACCGAAAGTTTTGCTGGTCGACACCTGCGATCGGGAATTGGTGGTTAGCGCTTTTCGCTCGGGCGTGCGAGGCATCTTCGTTATTGCAGACGCCAATCTCCGCATGCTCTGCAAGTGTCTGCTGCGCGTGGCTGGGGGGCAGATCTGGGCCAACACGGATCAACTTAACTATGTACTTGATCTGATCTCGGAAGTGCCTTCGTTACGAGTGCTGAACTCGCGCGGCAGCAGTTTGCTCACTCCGCGCGAGGAGCAGGTTGTGGCTTTGGTCGCCGAAGGCCTGGCCAATCGGAAGATTGCCGATGAACTCAACCTGAGCCCGCACACCATCAAGAAATATCTTTTCCGGATTTTCGAAAAACTAGGGGTTTCGAGCCGAGTGGAACTGGTGCTCTATGCGGTTCATAACGGAGATCCCCGGCAGGCGCAGTGGCTCGCCGGGTACAGCAACCCGGGAGCCTGAATCATCCGGACCCGCCGCGAGTCTCAGCCTCAATAACTCGAAAATGTTGCTGGCAGACTTCTGCTGCGACATTTGCGCTACGACAGCCGCGCATTTGAAAGCTTGCCCGCCGCGCTGTATAACTGGACGGAACTCCGTGCCCGACGCCGCTTCCAATTCGCCCGCAGCGCCCAAGCCTCGCGGCTGGAGCATCATCGCCGCAGGTCTGCTTCTGCTCGCGCTTGCTTTAGTGGTGATCTATACCAGCCGATCGGCATTCTTAAGTCCGCTTGCGCTGGTCGTGGTCGCTGCCATAGGACTGGCCGCACTGCTGCTGCAACTTCGTCTGCGGAAGGATCTGAGCGCCACCGTGCGAGCTCCGTTGTGGCTCAATGTGTTGGGATTAGTCTTCGCGATTGCCGCCGTGTTCGCCGACTTTCTACGGCTCGGTCCGAATCTTCTTCTGGTTGCCGCGCTGGGAGCTGTTGTCTGCTTCGGCATCAGCGGCACCAGCGTGCTGCACGCTCTCCGCCGAAAAAAGGCCTGAAGGCGCTGTCAGCTTCCAGCACAAGAAATTACGCTTGAACTTGATGTTCCAACCGATGACTTCGTGAGAGTCCTAATCCGGAAGCCTTATCTCTTGAACTCCACTGCGACCGTAGTCTCCACTACCGCCGGCTCTCCATTCACCCGATAGGGCTCAAACTTCCACCAGTGCAAGGCATCCATGGCGGCCCGAGCGAGAATCTCGGGCCCATTGAGCGCATGCATGCTCACCACCGATCCCTCTCGGTCCACCACAATGTCGACCGCAATAATTCCTTGCAGATTCCGCTTGCGGGCCTCAGCCGGATAAGTCGGAGCTACTCGGTGCACCAGCAATCTCTCCATTACTTCCGCCGGAACCTTCGCCTGAATTTTCGCCGGCGACGCCGCTTCCTGAGCCTTTAGCCCCGATTCCAACTCTTCCCATCCTCGGTTCCAGCGTCCCCAAAAGACGGCTGTCGCGAACAGGACTACAAGAAAAAAAATAATCCACGCAATTGCGAAAGTTTTATTACGCGGCGGCGGCTGAACTCTCACACTCGAAGGTCTGCGACGGCCGCCATCCGTATCGATAGTCTTAACGGTTTGCGGCGCGGTTACACTGGCACGCGGTTCCGCCTTCTCATTCGCCTCTCGAGTCCAGTTGCGAATAGCCTCGCGTTGCTCCGCGGGCAGGCCAACGAACTCCAAACCGCTGCAGAGTTTGTCCTGATGCCGCACGATCGCGCGCGCACGCAGAGGAGCTGTGACATGAGAGAGTTGTACCTCAACCGCAACTGCCTCGCCCGGAACCAACTCTTGCGCCAGAATGGCGGCAATCCCTTTTTCGCACACGTTCACCGAACGTCCGGGCACGGTGTCCGGAATTCCGGAACGCAACACGGTTACATCCAGCGCGGCCTGCGCCGCGAAGCGAGGCACTCCCCTCCGCGACACTCCACTCCAACCGTGCGCCCGTGCCTCAGTCGCCATTCAGCGTTCCTTTATTCAGATCGTCGCAGACCGCGGTTCTCGCGTCGAAAAATTGTCATTCCGAGCGAAGCGAGGAATCTGCCTCTGTTCTGCTGCGTCCTACCGCCGCAATTCCACAATCTCGCTTCCTCTCGCGAACAACACTACGCTCGCCATTCCAATAAACAATCCGTGCTCGATCACGCCCGGCATCTCGCTTAGCGTCCTCGCCAAACCATCCGGATCCGGAATCTGCCCAAACCGGCAATCCAAAACGTGATTATTCTCGTCGGTCAGATAAGGCTTGCCATCAGGGCCTTGTCGAAGTTGAACATCTGCGCCCAATTCCCGGATTCGCTTCGCCACCAACGCCTGCGCAAATCGCACCACCTCCACCGGAAGTGGAAACTTCCCCAAGACTGGCACTTGCTTGGATGCGTCCCCCACAATCACTAACTTCTTTGTAGCCGACGCCACGATTTTTTCCCGCAGCATCGCCCCGCCGCCGCCCTTGATCAACCGCAGTTGCGGATCAACCTCATCCGCTCCATCCACCGTAACGGCGATCTCCTGGCATTCATCCAGCGTCGTCAGCGGGATACCCAGGCTCTGAGCGAGTTCCCGCGAGCGAATCGAAGTCGGAATGCCGCGAACTCGCAACCCATCCTTCACCTTTTCTCCGAGCAACTTGATGAAGTAAGCCGCCGTCGATCCCGTCCCAAGGCCCACGACTTGCCCATCCTGGATGAACTGCAAACTGGCCCGCGCCGCCGCTTCCTTTTCCAGATCGTTTTTTCGCAGATCGTTCGCCATAGTCTTTTCGTGTGGGTCCGGGTCTTTGACCCGGACGTGCCGAGCAAAGCTCGGCGACTTCGCGAGTCTCAATGCGCCTCTAAAGCGATTGTGACACCTGCCCCTCACCCCAAAACTTTTTCCGTGTAAATCAAATATCCGGCAAGGACCAATCCGGCCCCAGTCCGCACCCATGCCAGAAATGTTCGCTCGTTTGCAAGGTGGTCGCTGGCCCAGTGTGAATTAGACCGGTGTGAATCAGAATTGTCGGCCACTCATACTCCTCGGCATGCCGCCTGCATTATTCCACAGCCTTCGCGATTACAACTCCGGCGCCGGCGAGATTCTTGATCAGGTCCGCCGGCACGCCGTGCCGCTCTTTCAAATATTCCGGTTCGTTGTAGGTAACCGAGACCTTGCCATCTGCATCCTCGGCAACCAGAGCTTTCAGCGGCAGATCAATCGCCAGGCTCGGAGCCGCCACCATCAGCGGAGTCCCTGCCTTGGGACTGCCGAAGATCAGCACCTTCGTGGGCCTCATCTTCAGCCCAACTTTCTCCGCCTCGCCGCTGTGATCCACCACCGCAAACATCTGCAGTCCCTTGGACTCAAAAGCTGCCTGCAGCCGTTTCATGGTTTCGTCCACGGAATAACGACTCGCAACCCGAACCAATCCGTTCTTGGTTGGCATATCGCGCGCCTCCGAACCAGAATCTCAATTCTCAATCGCTAGATTGTAAGGAAAACATCGAATCACTCCAAGGGCAAGGCTACCGATCCCAACTCCAGGTTACTCATTCACGACGCTTCGATTGTCAACTGTCCCGCGAACTTAAGATTAGACTTGCGAACCAGTCGTTTTCGACGGATAATCCGGCACCAAAAGGAGGGTACTCTGATGCCTAGAGTTCCATTGCTACTTGTGATCGCCCTGCTTGGGGTTTCCGTGGGCCACAGCGCTTCACCGGCAGCGGATTGGGCGATCAACGCTACTGCGATCGAGGCCTGCAGCTGTCCTCAGTTTTGCATGTGCTATTTCGGCTCGCATCCTGCTGCGCACGCCGAGCATGGGAAGACTGAACACTTCTGCAAGTTCAATAACGCCTACAAAGTCAACGAAGGCCACTACGGATCCACGAGCCTGGCTGGAGCCAAATTCTGGATCACCGGCGATTTGGGTGGCGATTTCTCCCAGGGCCAGATGGAGCGGGCCTTGGTCGTATTTGACAAGGGCACATCGGCCGAACAGCGTCAGGGACTAGGGGAGATTTTGGGGCACGTGTTTCCGGTGAAGTGGAAATCATTTCAGACCGCGGAGGGCGACATTGATACTTGGACTTTCGATAAAGACCAAGCCCATGCCTCGCTCAACGGGGGTAAGACCGCCGAGGTCAAGCTGAAACGCTTCCAGGGCATGACCGACGAACCTGCAGTCCTCAAGAACGTCAGATACTGGGGAACGCCGCGCAATGACGGATTCGTGATGATGCCAAACGAAATTGAGACTTATCGCGAGGGCCCGAACGCGTTCGAGTTCAAGGGCACCAACGGATTTATGCTCACCTTCGACATGACATCAAAAGACGTGGCGCCGAACAAGGCGTCCATGAGCTACTGACCATCTGTGTTTCTCAATGATGTTCAATTGCGCCGGACGACCTCCGGCGCTTTTGTTTTTTTGAAATCTCCGCCCGGATTGCGCGTCCTCCGTTAGACTACGCCGGTGGAGACAAGAACATGCTAAATGCGCGACAGTCCCGAATCGCACAATCCGCCGGACTTGCGGCCCTTACAACTTGCATTCTTCTCGCGGCGCTTAATGCAGTTGCACAAGCCGACTACCAACCATCCCCTGAGAACTTGCAAGCCCGCCGCGAATTTCAGGACATGAAATTCGGCATGTTCATCCACTGGGGCGTCTACAGCGTCCTCGGCGACGGCGAATGGGTATTTCATAATCGGAAGCTGAAGGTCGACGAATACAATCGTCTCCCTGCATTCTTCGACCCCGAAAAATTCGACGCTAAAACATGGGTTGCACTCGCCAAGGCGGCGGGGATGAAGTACATCACCATCACTTCCCGCCATCACGATGGCTTCGCCATGTTCGACTCCAAAGTTTCCGACTGGAACATCGTGCAGCGGACTCCGTACAAGAAAGATCCGCTGAAGATGCTGGCCGACGAGTGCCACCGCCAGGGCATCAAGCTCTTTTTCTATTATTCGCAGCTCGATTGGCACAATCCCGACTACTATCCGCGGGGCGCAACCAACTGGGATAATGGCCGCCCCGACCACGGCGAGTGGAATACTTACCTCGACACTTACATGGACGGCCAGTTGCGCGAGTTGCTTACCAATTACGGCCCGATCGGCGGCATCTGGTTCGATGGCATGTGGGACAAGCCCGACGCCGACTGGCATCTGCCGAAGACCTATGCGCTCATTCACCAGTTGCAGCCCGCCGCGCTCATCATTCCCAACCATCATCAGACTCCGAAGCCCGGCGAAGACGTGCAGACTTTCGAGCGCGATCTTCCCGGACAAAACACCGCAGGCTTCAACACCAACTTCGTCAGCACTCAACTGCCGCTGGAGAGCTCCGACACCCTCAACGGCTCCTGGGGCTTCAACATTGGAGACAGCGATTACAAGAGCGCGGACGAACTGATACGTCGATTGGTCCGCGCCGCCGGCAACAATTCGAACCTACTGATGAATATCGGCCCATATCCAAATGGTGAGATAGATCCGCAATTCGTCACGCGCCTGCATGCCGCAGGTGATTGGCTGTCAAAATATGGGGAATCAATTTACGGCACGCGTGGAGGACCGATCAGTCCGGGCGACTGGGGAGTGACAACTCAGAAAGAAAATAAAATTTATGTGCACGTCCTGAAATGGACCGCTCCGCTGTTGGCCCTGCCGCCGATTCAGGCGAAAATCTCCTCCGCCCATCTGTTAGCCGACAACTCCGCCGCAGAATTTACCCAAAATGCAAACGGTGTAATCCTAAAACTTCCCGCCGCAAAGTCCGACGAGACGGACCGCGTGATTGTGCTGACCGTAGCGAGGTAAGCAGTCCGCTGGTTCGCAATGGAGGGTAATTATCTTCGTGCAGTTTTGGTGTGCTCGACCGAGCTTAGTCGAATGACCGCCGCCGCCGAACTGTAGCGCACTTTAGGGTTCTTGTCGGTGAACCTCAATTGGACTTTCGGCAGCAGGGAAGGATCGCCGCGCTGCGCAATCGCCTCGACCGCTGCGGCCCGAACAATCCAATCTTTATCCCGGGTCGCATTCACCAGCGCCTTCGCAGTCGTCGGATCGGGGTCGTGCGCCAGCAGAGTCGCGGCGACGGCTCGCACCGGATTCGGATCTTTCTTGTGCATGGTGCGGTAAGCGTCCCATCCGATGCCGGCGAATGGAATATAGCCAATCCCTTCTGAGAAACCGATCTTCGCCAACTCGCGCGGATTCTTGAGCGTCTCTAATTGCTGGGCAATAAGTCCATCATTCGTTTTGCGGCCACCGGTGAGCAACTCGTAGTAGACGGCGTATGCCGACCCCTCATCCTGCAGCTGCCGCAACGCCTGGGCCGCCGCCATCACCACCGGAAGTTTTGTATCGGAAAGCGCCTTTTCCAGCTTTGGAATGGATTCTATGGCATGCATCTGACCCAACGCCGTGGCCGCCGCTGCACGCACTTCCGGCTTCGGATCTTTCAATGCATTTTCGGCCAATTGCCGGGCGCGAGCATTGTCGCGAAGCAATCCCAAGGCTCGAATTCCGTTCGTTCGCTCCGTCGTGATCTTGGAGAATGCCGCCGTCAGCAGCATGTCCCACGCTCTGTGTGTCGGGCTTTCCACGTCGGTAGAGGCCTGGGCAAACAAGGACACACCGCTGGCGCAACTTAAGATCAGGCAGCCCACGACTTTTGAAAGCCGACGCATATTCGCAAACGCAGCCTTGAGGTCCCAATAGCAAATCTCAAAACGCATCGTAAGATGCATTTTGCGCCTAAGCTGTATACCAGCTTTTGTGGCCAGCCTGGATTGATTCGTGGGATGTCGATCCCGCCGCGAGGGCGGTATAACACGCGGCCAGCCAGTATTTGCGGGCCGCGTGTGAGCCGCCCTATGGCCGTATCCATCCAAAAATGAGAATGAATGGGTGATTAAGGCGTAGATCAATCAGGACACGCCGGAACGGTCGCGCAGCTCATTGGGTTATTTCCGGCAGCCGCGGGGCGCGACCTAATCACCAACTTCTATGACTGGCATAACCATTCCGCTCTCCGGGAGTAATCTGCTCCGCTTGTTCCAGAGCAGGCCGAGGATCGGTGCCCGCCAAGGCCCACAACCCTCCCCATAAACCGACGGCAATGAACAGACTGGACCATTCGTTGGGATCGTGCGGCGCCCCGGGTACGGCGTAGAGCCCAAAAACTCTTGGAAGATGAAGGGTGATCACCCACGTCGCGAACATGAGCCCGGTACCGGCCGCACCCCAGCGCTGCAGCAAATTGAGGCCGACACTCACACCCCCGGCAATAAACGCGATCCCGAAGAACACCACCCAAAACACGCGCCACGGAATCCAATGCGGTATGAGGGAAGCGATGAAGCCAAAAGCCAGGAAATGATCCATCCCAAAGACAACCAGAGCCAGCCCGAGCACAAAGCGGCTTCCGCGCGCCAACAGTGGGGTGACGCCTCGATCCGCCAGCAGCCACGCGAGACTCGCCAGCGCCAGCGGCTCAAACGCGGTGGTGCGCAGCGAGATACTGCCCATATTCGCTGCGTTTTTCGGAACGTCAAGGACGAATGCGCAGGCAAACAAGAAGGCAGACAAAGTCATTGCGGCCGGCCGCAGGGCTACTCTCGACAGGATGCCGACCCCACACAGAACCCAGATCGCGCCAAACGAATATGCGATCCACGGGTTTGCCGGCAGCCAGGGAAGCGCCGGAATAACGGCATACTCAGGCCCGAGAGAGTGGCCGACGTATCGTGCACACACGAGCGTCTCGAGTCCTAAACCTATGATCGCCAGCGAAAACACTACGCAGCCCAGGTTAAACAGCTTTCCCGTCCTTGCGAATCGCTTCCCCTGCGCCGGAACTATTTCGGACATTTCCGCTTCCTCAGAGAATCTGGCTCTCTCCCGAGCGAACAGAGAAACTCGAAGCTCATTTAAGGCTCGGCCGTGACTTGCAGGGCCGACGGAGTCTGTAGTCGTTCTCGGTAGATCAGTTTCTTCGCCGCCACTTCACCGACTGCGTCGACGTGTACGACATATCCGCCCCGTGGCAAGGTCTCACCGAACGGCAATTCCTTGTTGACTGTGGCTCGTCTCAACACGAAGCGCTGATATCCAATGGCCGTGGCTCGTCCATTTTCCGCGACCGCCAGCACCACAAAGGTCAGATCCACGATCGTCGGGTGTTGCGTTCGAAACCTCCACACTACCCTCGATTCGGTTCCCATTCACCCGCGCCGCCGTCTTCCAATTTAGAGTCAACCCCGAACGCACGTGAAGCACAAATGTCTTCTGCACCGCTTGTTGCGGCTTGCCGCCGTCTCTCACCGAAATCGTGAACTGAAACTCACCTGTGCGCTCCGGTTGGCCGTGCAGTTGCCCGTCATCCTCAAGCCTCAAGCCTTGTGGCAGTGCCCCTTTCTCTAATCGCCAGTGCAGTACGGGCACGCCGCCGTGCGCGCGAAAATGAACCTCATAGGACGCGTGTGGGAAGGTATCGGGCAAGTCCGATTCATTTTGAATGATCAGCGACGGCCCGTCCTGCGGCGCGGCTGTCGAATGCGTAGTTTCGGGTTGCTGACCATGGGTTTTGGCGAGCCCGAGTTTGCATGCCGCCATCAGGCAGAGCAGCACTATCATGAGATTTATAGCGCGCCGTCTCTTCGGAGAATTTGTCATACGCTTCAACTCTATCGACTTAGCGGCGGAACATTCGCGTCCGTTCTACTAATTCAATGATTCCTATAGGAACGTTTCAAGGCCGCAATCTTGTAGCTCATCTCACTAAGCACCGAAGTCACATTGACTTAAAATTGGGGTTTCTGAAAAACTGTTCGTCTGGGGATTGTCGTCCATCCCCCTCTCTGCCATGGAACTGCTGCTCAATGTCGCTTGGCTCTTGCTGGCGCTACCTGCCTTTTGGATGTGGCGGAGTTCCAAGTCTGCCCCAGTTGGCCGCAGGTTCACTGCGCTGCAATGCTTGCTGGCTCTGGGGTGCATGCTCGTAATTCTCTTTCCGGTCGTTTCGGCCACGGACGATCTGCGCGCCATGCGCAGCGAGATGGAAGAATCGCCGGCCAGCAAACGGACGGTCCGCACGGCAAGCAACGATAAGGCTTCTGTTGGGAAATGGCAAAATCCGCCGGCGTCGGTCGCAGCAAGGTTTGTCATCGTAAGCGACCGAGGCTGGCAATTGTTGCCCGAACTCCGCGTTGCAGTTCCGACCTCCCCAGTCATCGAGTGTGCGGCTCGCGCACCTCCAATTTTTTCCTTCAGCTAGGCCTCTCGCCCAATCGTTTTCAAAAAAGGGCGAAGTCTCTATTTATCTTTACGAATCTCTTAGGCCGGAAACGGCATAGTAGTGTTGCCGGTCCAATCAGGGGCGGACGTCCTGCCCCGGCCCACATGCCTTTTCCGAGTGGCCAAATGGATGCCCGATGGAGCTTTTGATGCGCTCGACATTCTTAGCATTCGTAGCAGTTACGCTGGCGCTGAGCGCGGTCAGCTTGCTCGCGCAGACTACGCCCCAGGCTGCGCCCAAGACCCAACCTCAAGAATGGACTTGGGACACGGTCAAAGAACACTTCGAGCTCAGTAATACCACGCTGATGGCGAGTCGGTTGAATATCGATGAGTTGAAGGCGCAAGAAATCACGGCCCACCTTCGCCCCAACCCCAGTTTCACTTTATCGGCGGACGGCACTCAGATCGCTCCCAGCCACGGAGTTTGGCAGCCCTTTGCTGGAACCTTCGTCTCTCCCGGCGTGAGCCAGCTTTTCGAGCGCCGCAACAAGCGCAATCTGCGCTTCCAGGCCGCCAAGGAAGGCACCGCCGTCGGCCTCGCCCAAAACGCCGACTCGGAACGTACTCTGCTTTTTAATCTCCGCACCGCATTTGTCGGCGTCCTGCAAGCCAAAGCAGTGCTGCAACTCGCGCACGACAACCTGGATTATTACGACAAGCTCCTGAAAATCAGCCGCGACCGCTACGACGCCGGGGACATCGCGCAAATCGATCTCGACCGCCTGGAACTGCAGCGCCTGCAATATGAATCGGACCTGCAGACCGCGCTGGTCAACCTGCGAACCAACAAGATCAACCTGCTCGCCTTGCTCGACGATCGCAGGCCCGTGGACAGCTTCGACCTGCAGGGAGCATTCGATTTCAGCGAAGACTTGCTCGCTCTGGATGAATATCGCAAAGACGCGCTGGATACCCGCCCGGACCTGCGCGCAGCCGTGCTGTCGGTGAAGCAGGCGGACACCAATTATCAGCTTGCCGTCGCCGACGGCTCGACCGATCCGACGATCGGAGTCTGGTTCACGCACAACGGATCATTCAACAATCCTGACGCACTCAATACCCTCGGTGCCAGCGTGAGCATTCCGCTGCGCGTCTTTGATCGTAACCAGGGCGAAAAGTTACGCACGAAAATTGACATCAACCGCAACGACAAGTTGCGCCAGGGCGTCGAGACCCAGGTTTACAGCGACGTCGACTCCGCTTACGCCACGCTAAGCAGCAATCTGGCTCTCTTGCGTCCTTACAAACAAAAATATCTGGCCGAAGCCGTGCGCGTGCGCGACACCATTCTTTTTTCCTACCAGCATGGCGGCGCTTCGTTGCTCGACTTTTTCAACGCCGAGAGCGACTACCGCACCGTGCAATTGAGTTACGTCAACCTTGTCGGGTCCTACCTGACAGCCGCGGCTCAGTTGAACCAGGCGGTGGGCCGCGAGGTCATCCCATGAAGATTCATTCTCCCTTCCGAATCCTGCCGACAGCCTTGTGCTCTGCTGCTGGCACTTTCACTCGCCGCCTGCAACAGTGGCAAGGCCGACCCAAAAGCCGAGGCCCCGCCGAAAGCTGTCGTCGAGCCCGATCTGGACGCCAACAATTTCAAGGTGGACCATCCTGAGCAGTTTCCTTTGGCCACGGCGATCGAGCACAAAGCCGTTTCGGCTCTGAATGTAACGGGCGTCGTGCAACCCGACATCTCGCGCGCTGTACCCGTAGTTTCCCTGGCCGCCGGGCGAGTCGTGGAGATCAAAGCCCGATTAGGCGATGTCGTGAAGAAAGGCCAAGTCTTGCTGCGGGTGCAGAGCAACGACGTATCCGGCGCGTACCAGACATATTTAAAAGCGGTTAACGACGAGCGCCTGGCACACATTCAGTTGGAGCGCGCCCAGATCCTTTACGAAAAAGGAGCAGTCGCCAAAAGCGCGCTCGAACAAGCGGAAGCGGCCGAACAGGACGCGAAGGCCGACCTGGTGCACGCCACTGAGGGCCTGCGAGTTTATGGCATCGATAAAGATCACCCGTCTGAAATCTTAGACCTGGTCGCTCCTATCTCCGGCGTCATCTCCGATCAGCAGGTGACTAATGCTTCCGGCGTGCAGGGATTGGGTTCTCCCAATCCATTCACGATTTCAGACCTTTCGTACGTCTGGATCATCTGCGACGTTTACGAAAACGATCTCGACGCAGTGCGCGTCGGCGACACTGCCGACATCCACGTCAGCGCTTATCCCAACCAGGTTTTCAAGGGACGCATCGACAACATTCTGCCCATTCTCGATCCCAGCCTTCGCACCGCCAAGGTACGCATTGAGGTCAAGAACCCCGGCCTCATGCGCATTGGAATGTTCGTCTCCGCTACGTTCTACGGGAAAAAACCGGAGGCGCACTCCGCCGTTCCCGCCAGCGCGATTTTGCATCTGCACGACCGCGACTGGGTCTACATGCCGCTCGGCAACGGCCACTTCAAGCGCGTGGAAGTCGTCACCGGAAACATGCTGCCCGACAAGCAACAGGAAATCGCTTCCGGAATCAAGCCGGGCGATCAGGTGGTATCGAACGCGCTCGATCTGCAAAACACGGTGGAGCAATAAGGTGGAGCAACGAAGTAGTGTTCGATTGAAACCGGACGTGCAAGTTTTGCGACGTCATTCCGAGCGGAGCCGTTCTTCAGAAGGCGAAGCGAGGAATCTCGCGTGAACTGCACCGGATTCATGAACCCCGTACTGAGAACTGAGAACTGAGAACCGAGAACCGAGAACCGAGAACTTCCTAACCCATGATTCGCCGCGTCGTCGATTTCGCGCTCAGCAATCGCCTCCTTGTATTAGGGCTGGCGTTCGTGCTGTTCGCCTGGGGCATCATCTCCTTTCACAATCTCCCGATTGAAGCCTATCCCGACGTCGCCGACAACTACGTGGAGATCATCACCCAGTGGCCCGGAATTTCCGCAGAACAGATCGAGCAGCAAGTCACCGTCCCGCTGGAAACCTCAGTGAACGGTATCCCCGGCATCGTCCACCTGCGTTCCTTTTCGCTGTTCGGCCTTTCTGACCTGAAGCTCATCTTTGAAGACGGCACCGATAACGCCTGGAATCGCGAGCGCGTCCTGGAGCGCCTAGGCCAGGTCTCCCTGCCCTCAGGCGTTTCGCCGCAAATGGGCACCGACTGGAGCCCGGTCGGTCAAATCTATTTCTTCACCCTGCACAGCTCCAACCCGCAGTATGACGCGATGGAGCTGAAGTCGCTGGAAGACTGGGTCGTCGAGAAAAACCTCAAATCCGTTCCCGACATTGTCGACGTCGCCAGCTTCGGCGGTCCGACGCGCGAATACCAGGTTCGTATCGATCCCAATAAATTGGTCGCCTACGGCCTGAGCCTCTCCCAGGTTGAACAGCAACTCTCCAACAACAATGCCAACGCCGGCGGCAGTTTCATTCAGGAAGGCCTTCAGCAAATCAATGTCCGCGAGGTCGGACAGGTCGATAAGGTCCGCGACATCGAGCGGACCGTCATTCTCACCAAGAACGGCACTCCGCTCCGCGTCAGGGATATCGCGGTCGTTTCGCAAGGCCCGAAGATAAGGCTCGGGCAGTTCGCCCGTGCGTGCACCTCTTGTCCCTACGGCCCCAATGGTGCCATCCAGCATGATGTCGGCAAGATTATCGACAACGACGACGTGATATCAGGCATCGTCCTGCTCCGCAAAGGCGCCGATGCCGATCCCGCGCTCAAAGCCCTCCACGAAAAAATTCAGGAGATGAACGATCACATCCTGCCGCCCGGCGTGAAGATCGTTCCTTTCATCGATCGCAGCACCCTGGTTCACTTCACCACCCACACCGTGCTTCACAATCTCACCGAAGGCATGGTCCTGGTTTCCCTGATTTTGCTTCTATTTCTGGGGAATGTCCGCGGCGCGATCATCGTCGCCACCACGATTCCATTTGCCTTGCTGTTTGCCGCTACTTGCTTGAACCTGATGCGGATTCCAGCCAATCTGCTTTCCCTGGGTGCACTGGACTTCGGCGTAGTGGTCGAAGGCGCCATCGTACTGATCGAAAACATCGTGCGCCATTTGAGTCATACCGACGGCACCGAGACCTCCACCGAACGGATCAGCTTTGCCTCGCATGAAGTACAGCGTCCTGTCTTCTACGCCATCATCATCACTATCACCGCTTTCTTGCCGATCTTTACTCTGCAGAGGGTCGAAGGCAGGCTCTTCCATCCCATGGCCTGGACGGTAGTCTTCGCGCTCTTAGGGGCGTTGCTCTTCTCCATCGTCGTCGCCCCCGTCTTGGCCAGTTTCGCATTCGCGAAGGGAGCAAAAGAGTGGGATAACCCGGTCATCACTTTTGTCAGCAAGCAATATCGCACCGCCCTCATCTGGGCGATTCACCACCGTTTCGTGACCGTGGGCATATGTCTGCTCATGCTGGTCCTCGGAAACTATCTCGCCTTTGGCGGCGCCATCGGCTCCGAATTCCTGCCCCATCTCGATGAAGGTGCGCTCTGGGTCCGCGGAACTCTCGCCCCCAGCACCGGCCCCGACGAAGGCATCCGCGTCGCCAACCAGGCCCGCATCATGCTCTGCTCGTTTCCCGAAGTTCCGCAATGCACCAGTCAGGTCGGTCGCCCCGATGACGGAACCGATAACACCGGCTTCTTTAATACCGAGTTCTTTGTCGACCTCAAACCCAGGGAAGAGTGGCGGCCAGTCTTCCACGAGGACAAAGACGAACTGATCGCTGCCATGCAGCGCGAACTCGACAAGATTCCCGGAGCCCTCTGGGGATTCTCGCAGCCCATCGAAGACAACATGGAAGAGGCCGTCAGCGGCGTGAAAGGCGAGCTAGCCACAAAAGTCTTTGGCGACGACCTGAAAACTCTGGAGGGTAAGGCCGACGAAATCGTCGGAGTTATGCGCCAGGTTCCCGGCATTGAAGATCTGGGAGTCTTTCGCGTACTCGGCCAGCCCAACCTGAACGTGACCGTGGACCGCGATGCCGCCGCTCGCCACCAGATCAATGTCGCCGATGTGCAGGACGCGATTCAAACCGCGGTCGGCGGCAATGCCCTCTCCCAAGTTCTGCAAGGCGAGGCCCACTACGATCTCGTGATGCGCTACCTTCCGCAATACCGCGACACCCGGGAGGCCATCGAGAAAATTCGTCTACTCTCTCCCTCCGGCGAACGCGTGTCGCTGGCACAACTCTGCAAAATCCAAGTGGTCGATGGCGCCTCCGAAGTCTATCGCGAAGGCAACGAGCGTTACATTGCCATCAAATACAGCGTCCGCGGCCGCGACCTCGGCAGCGCCGTCGAAGAAGCGATTGCCAAAGTGAACCAGAAAGTGAAGCTACCCATTGGCTATCACCTGAAGTGGGAGGGCGAATATGCCAGCCAGAAACGGGCCAATGCCCGCCTGCTGATCGTGCTGCCCATCACGATTCTCATCATCTTCATCATCCTCTATACCATGTTCAAGTCGCTCAAATGGACCATGTTGATCATGGCCAACGTTGCCATTGCCCCCGTCGGCGGCTTGCTTGCCCTGCTTTTCACGGGCACAAACTTCAGCGTCTCGTCGGGCGTCGGATTCCTGGCTCTGTTCGGCGTGTCAGTTCAAACAGGCGTCATCATGCTGGAATATATCAACCAGTTGCGCGTCCGCCGCTTCACCGTTGAAGATGCCGCGGTCGAAGGCGCTGTCTTGCGTCTGCGCCCCATCATGATGACCATGCTGGTCGCAACCCTGGGCCTGCTGCCCGCCGCCATGTCCCACGCCATCGGCTCTGACTCGCAGCGTCCCTTTGCCATCGTAATCGTCGGCGGCCTGATGGCAGCTCTGGTCATGAGCATCTTCCTGCTGCCCACTCTCTACGTCTGGATCGCCAGCGACCGCGACATCCTGCCCCATGCCGAAGCGGGATTCTCCGACGGAGAACACGTCGATTAGAAAGTTTTTCAAATCGCTCGCCGGCGTCGCCTTCTCCTAACAACCCGACTTGTAATATCCTGAATGTATCCGATGGCTTCTCCAAAACTAAACATGCCTGAAACTGTCGATCCGCTCCTCCGGGAGACTTTGTCCCGTCAGCAGGAGGAGATCGATCGCATGAAGGACGCTCTCGCGCTGCTGGGAGTAGCGCAGTGTTCCTGGTGCAAGAAATATTTCCGCCGCGCCGAGCCGGGAGCCATGTTCGATGGCGGCGAACTTGTCTGTTACGGTTGCATTCCCCAATGGTGGCCGCAGCGTCGCGAACAACTAAGCGGCAAGGATCGCGACGACGTCGAAGGCAAGCTCGTCTTCTGGTTGCGCCAGTTTCATAAGGCAGAGTCGTTTAAAGACCCGGACAAGCTTCCCGAAAGCTCACAGCAGGAACTGAGCCTCGAAGCCAAGTGCCTGGAGTGTCGCGGTACGGGGACATCCGGAGGAGACGAGCGCTGCCGCTTCTGCGAAGGCCGCGGCTTAGTCTGGATTGTCGTGCCGAAGCATTAGCGCAACCCTTCGCCGCCGATTCGCTCGCATCTACACGGATCGATTACCGCGATGCCTATTCGGCGCGGAAGGGAAGAAGTATTCACAAAGCCAGGAACTCATTGCTGAAAGCTGACGGCTGAGAGCTGACCGCTTTCCAGTAGCTCGGAATGGTAAACTCCACGATGGAGGCGCCCATGTCTATGAGCCTCGCTCCAATAGTTTTGACGGCTGTCTTTCTTTCTGCCGTTCCACCTGCTCCTCTCGCCCCAATTCCGCGCCAAAGTGAAAAACAGGACTCGGCCTCCGTCACGATCACTCCGCCTGAAGCAACGGTCCACATAGGACAAACCCAAACATTCGAAGCTGTCGTTCGAGGCACTCAGAGTACCGGCGTGCGATGGACTATTGCAGAGCGCAACGGTGGAAACATAACTGACGACGGAACCTATACGGCTCCCAGGCATGTTGGGCTCTATCACGTCGTTGCGGTTAGCACCGAAAATCCTGACGCGCACGCCGCTGCGAAGGTGACCGTAGTCACGGAGTACGACGTCCCAGATTCACAGAAGCTAAGGTAGGTATAGATGTTGGGGTGTTTTGCGCCGAGAGCTGACGGCTGAAAGCTGACAGCTTCCACAAAAATTAAGAGTTCCGAGGTGGTGTAAGGTCCATTCGTCTCGGCCAGTAGCTCGCGTTTGACCCTTGCTCGACCTGCTCTCGCTGCTTCCCTTGCGGGCTGCTGCGCGCGATCTTCGCTTGGGCTCCGGGCTCACCGCCAACCGGATAAATCTACCCTACGCCTCGGAACTCTATCTCGCCTTCAACATTTCTTCTCGATTCTCCTCGACCAGCGCTTTGCTATAGACCCTCGCTCACCCTCCTTCCCAATCTTGCGATCGGGAAAGTGACTCCGCTTGAGCCCCGGACGCCGCACCAACCGGAAAAACTTAAGAAGCTGTCAAAGAACGATCTTGTTGTACTCCTTCTGTAAATTCAGTCAATCGAAAATCGCGCTTCGTAACACACGTATTTTCAACCGAGTGCAGCCCGTCCACAAGGGCATGACCGAATTTAGTGCAACGCCACAAATCGATTCTCGCGGACACCGCGCCAGCTGCGCCTTTCCCCGCTATTTATCGCTCGAAACCAAAAAACGATCGGATCGAGACACCGATCTTCGCGCTGTGAATATCTCGCAACTCCCGCTTCTGGCAAGGGATTCCTGCCCCTAGCCAGCGGCCGGCGCACCCGACAATCAGCTTCTGTGGCAACTCCTGACCCCAATGACGCGTCCAATCGATTGGGCGTGATGCCACCGTCTTGTCGGCACATCGCACTCCTCTTACACGTCCAAACTTAGGATAGGGTCCAGTTAATTTGTCTTATATCCCGCGGCGGTCGAAGCTACTTCATTCCGCCTTTTCAATGTTCCTGATGTTCCCATGCTGGGCGGCCTCGCTCGCGCTCGCTCAGGAAAGTCTCACTCCAGTTCACGAAAGCATTCTTCCCGACGCTCCCGACCCGCAGCAATCCGTTCCGGCTCAAGTTGCCGATCCAAAAACGGGCAGCGGCAGTGTCACGGGCACCGTACTCGATACCAATGGCAATGTGGTGCAGGGTGCGCGGGTAGCGCTGGTGGGACGGCCAGGGTCGCCGGCGCGCACCATGGACTCCGGCATCAACGGGCAGTTCGCATTCGCCGGTCTGCCGCCGGATAATTACACCCTCACCGTAACGGCGCCCGGAATGAAATCTTTCACCTCACCCCGGATCTCCTTAAGCGCCGGCGAAGACTACATTGCCCCCGCGGTCGCGCTTTCTGTCTCCGCCGTGTCGACCAGTGTGACCGTCACTGCCGGAACTAAGGAGCAACTCTCGGAACAGCAGGTTCACGTAGCAGAAGGGCAGCGCGTCGCTGGCGTCTTCCCCAACTTCTACAGCACATTCGACTGGAACGCCCCACCTATGCAGGCCAAGCAGAAATTTCAATTGAGCCTTCGTTCCATCATCGATCCAGTTTCATTCTTGACAATCGCAGGAGTTGCCGGCGGCGAGCAGTATCGCAACATCTTTCCGGCGTATGGCGGAGGATTGGAAGGATACGGAAAACGATACGGAGCCGCGCTGGCCAATCACGTTTCCGGCAACCTGCTCGGCCGCGCCGTCTACCCGGCGATCTTTCATCAGGACCCGCGCTACTTCTATAAGGGCAAAGGCACGATTCGGCAGCGCGCGTTTTACGCCATCGCTGCCGCAGTCATCGCGCGTGGCGACGATGGACGCTGGAAGCCAAACTATTCCCAAGTGCTCGGCAACTTCTCGGCGGCCGGGATTTCCAATCTCTACTACCCAGCTGCCGATCGCGGAGTTTCTCTCGTGCTTCTCAACGGCTTAGCGAGTACCGGCGCCGATGCGGTGTCGAATCTGGTCCGCGAATTCTTTCTGAAAGGCATCACCTCGCACGTTCCTCAAGGTGCAAACGGGCAGCCCTAGGCCTGCCGGCGGGACGAACGTCCTTTTGTGGCGCGAAGGAAGAACCCAGGTTCGTGCAATAGACCAACAATCTAGTGCAGTGCGTCAAGCAGATCGACGTTTATAGTTGCACAGCCCTTCTCCGCGATCTCCGCGGATGTTCTCCGCGAACTCTGCGGTGAAATTCTTAGCTTTCCGGCGCCATCGCGCACGACGTATAGGAGATGTCATTTCCGACGCACTCCACCAGTTGCCCGAAACCCAGGCAAGAGACTGTCAGAGGGCTTTTTTTCTTTTTTCCATCGCGGAGGGAAAGTTAATCAAATTGTAGTTCGAGAAATTCTGCACTTCATTGATCAGGGCAGGCAAGGCGCGTTCGAGTTCCGCCAACGCGGCATCCTGCTCGGGACCGGTAGTGGCCGAGATCATCGTGCACAAATCTCTTACGCGCTGTTCCAAAGGGGAGGGCACAACCACTAAGCATCTCAAAAATCCTCCCTAGTACGCTCTACCGCATTATCGGTATGGCCTGAGGTTATTCCTTAAGGTTTTTTACTTACAACTTCTCATTCTTAGCAGTCGGGGGGCGAACGGTTTTTTTCAGGGGTTCGAGTGGCTGGCTCTTTCCTTTTAGTAGTTGGTTGAGCTCGAGGATGAGTGCATGAAATCGGACGGGATCATTCTCGGCGGCGACTCGAGCTGCCAGCGCGACCAACCGTTCTCGTTGTGCGCTCTGCATCCTTCTGAACTCCTCGGGAGGACCAGTGCACCGAAGATTTATCACAAATCATAAATACCGATCAAGAGTTTTCGTGCCCAACCGTGCTGGAATCGGGAACGGCCCGGGCCGAACCGGCGCCAGCCGAAGGTTGACTTGTTTAACAAAAATGCTAAACTGTCCCCGGAACGACTATCAGCCGCGATAGACGCCTAGGGCCGAAGGCTCTCGGGGACGCATCCAGACGCGACCGGCTTAACTCCAGTTTCCGGGAGGGAGGCCGGAGTGTGCATTTCGTAATATATGCCCCAATTTGTTATCCTGCAGGCAGGAATGGCCCGGCCCCGACAATTCGTGGCCGCCCCCTTGCCAGCATGGGCGCGGCGGATTCGAGCACTGCGGGAGCAGTTGGGCCTCAACCAGTTCGAGTTCGGCAAGCATTTGAAGTGTTCGTCCATGGTCATCTCCCGCTGGGAGCGTGGCCTGCAGAAGCCTCCTGCCGACTGCCTGATTACCATGGGAAAACTGGCAGGGCCGCCCGCTGGATGGTATTTCTGGAAGATGGCGGGCATCTCGCCCCTGGATGCGAAGCGAATGTTGAAGAGTGGTTGAACCCGTCGTTCTGGACTTCCTGCCTTGCTCCCCTTCGGCCTCCGAAACTGCAAAATCTGACCGCTGATCTTTAGGCCAAACGGCCGCGGTTCCCGTTGGAATTGCCATACGCTGAGTGTTTCTTCGACTTCGCCTCGAATTGGAGGCGAAGCGACTGCAGGAAATTCACGGCCGCTTCCTTCGTTAACATGGCGCGCTGCGCCACGAAACGCGTTGCCTGCTCTTCGGTCATAAGGGTCAACGCGGGGGAAGAATACGTTTTTTTCGCTTCGCGGCTCTGTTCCATGATTTGCGGCGTTCTCTCCTCAACAAAGTTTGTCACGCTTACCCTTCCAATTCAGACGCACGCTGGAACTTGTTACGAATGCCGGACAAGCATACAGAATTCACTGTATTGATTTTGTCGTTTTCCCTACCGAAACATTTACGCCCAAATTTTGGAAGAGCCTTCGATCCCGCTGTCACATTGAAAACGTGGTGCGGTTCGAAGAAGTGAATTAGAATCGAAGCGTAGCGAATGTCGGGGCGTAGCGCAGCCTGGTAGCGCACCTGCCTTGGGCGCAGGGGGTCGTAGGTTCAAATCCTATCGCCCCGACCATTTTCACTTCTCTTTGACTCGAGTCGAACCCCAAGACTCTTATCCACAAAGCGCAAGAGTGTTCTTCCGTCTTTGTAGTATGTACCGTAGGATGTACCGCTGGATCTTTTCTGCTGCCATAACCGGTCCGGCAGTGCCCCCTCTAGCGTTTTTCGCGATGCCAATTTTGTGCCTCTCGTACGCAATTTAACCGGCAAACTCTGCAGCCGTCTGTGCTCGCACCTGGCAGTTCTGGGACACTTTCTCGTCGAAAACCGCCAAATTTTTCAAGAATAGGAATGCGAGCACAGCTGTGCTAGCATCCATATAGGGCTAATTCCCGCTTTCTGTTGAACTTGCCACGATATTCGCCAAGTTCTCTCCACCCCTTACAGAGGCACCGAAGAGGCATTCCCATTGGCAACTGCCGAAATAAAGAATCGATTGATGCTGGACAATACGAAAACCGAAGTGTCTGAAGACGAAGTGACCGAACTGCTTCCGTCCGACGCCAATTCCCCCGACGTCGACGACATGCTGAGTGCCATCGGCACGCGCGGTCTCGACGTAGTGGAGGGCGATACGCCGTCGGCATTCTCCGCGCTCGAACAGCGGTTGGCGCAGGAGGGCGAAGAGGTCGAACTTGACCTGACGCCGGGCGCAGCCGAGTCGACCAGCGATCCCGTGCGCGTCTATCTGCGCGAGATGGGCGCCTCGCCGCTGCTCACGCGCGAAGAAGAAGTGGAGATCGCCAAGCGCATTGAGCGCGGCCAAATCACGTCACTGAAGGCCCTATCGCGCTCACCCATCGTGATTCACCAGGTGCTGGCCATTGGCGACGATCTCAAGCGCGGCTTGCGCTCGATCAAAGACACCGTTGTTATCGATGACGAAGAAATTACCGACGAGATTCTACAAAAGCGCGTCGCCGACTTTGCCGGGCAGATCGAACTGCTGAACAAACATTACAAAAATGCCAACCGGCTGGCCGAGAAGCTGGAGACCATTTCGGCGAAGAAGAAGCCGCGCGAGTATCGCCGTTACCGCGGGCAGTTGGGTCGCGAGATGGTGCGGGTTTCGCGCATCATTCGGAAACTCGGCTTGAACCCGCCGGAGCGCAAGCGCCTGATCGAGCGGGTGAATAAAACCATCGAACTCATGCGCGCGCTGGATCGCGAAATCGTCCAACTGGAAGCGAAAATTACGGCCACCCGCAGCGAGGAGTTGAAGAAGAATTATCGCGCCGCGCAACGCCTGCATCGCCTGGAAATGAAACGGCTCGAAGATGAGGCGGGAATGTCGTTCTCCGACCTGCAGCGCACCCAGCGCCGCATGATTCAGGGCGACATGAATGCCGAGCAGGCCAAGCGCGAACTGATCGAAGCCAACCTGCGCCTGGTAGTTTCGATCGCGAAAAAATATGGCAACCGCGGCCTGCAGTTCCTCGACCTGATCCAGGAAGGCAACGTCGGCTTGATGAAGGCCGTGGACAAGTTCGAATACCGCCGCGGCTACAAATTTTCTACGTACGCCACCTGGTGGATCCGCCAGGCGATCAGCCGCGCGATCGCCGACCAGGCTCGCACCATCCGGCTGCCTGTGCACATGATTGAAGTGGTCAACAAATTAATTCGCACCACGCGCCAACTGGTGCAGGCCTCGGGTCATGAACCCACGTCGGCAGAAATCGCCAAGCAGATGGACATTCCGGAAGCCATGGTGCGCAAAGTAAAAAAGATCATGCGCGTGCCCATTTCGCTGGAGACGCCGATTGGCGAAGAAGGCGATTCGCACCTCGGCGACCTCATCGAAGATCGTACGAAGATGTCTCCCGCCGAAGCCGTGCTCAACGTGAATCTGAAGGAACGCACCGCGCACGTCCTGCGCACCCTCAGCCCGCGCGAAGAAAAAATTATCCGCATGCGCTTTGGCATGGACGACGGCTCCGAACACACTCTGGAAGAAGTCGGGCAGTCCTTCGACGTGACCCGGGAACGCATTCGCCAGATCGAAGCCAAAGCGCTGCGAAAGCTGCGGCATCCGTCGCGCTCGGGAAAACTGCGCTCACTCTTGGACGACGTCGACAGGTGATGGCCGGCACGGCGTGGATTCCCGGACGTAACTTTCTTTTTAACGTCCGTCATCCGCGATCTAGTGTAGAGAAGAGTTGCTGTTTTCTCCGCCCGCTCCGCGGATTTCTCCGCGGTTCAAGTCTTTAAGCGCAATTCACCGCCACGCGTGCGCTGGCGGAGTATGAAGTTCAAATACTGTCATTCACTCCAGTCAAGTTCAGCGCGTGGGCACTCAACATCCTGCCTCTAGTTCATATCGCCCAGCGAGCAAGCGCCCGGGCCCCGAGGATCGCCGCAAGATCCGCAGCCGCCCGACGGAGACGCCGCGGCCGAAGCCGACGAGCCTTTCGCCGACACCGCAAACACCGAAAGTTGCGGCTCCAACTTTGTCGCGTGGCACTTCGGGCACGCCGCTTTTTCCTTGCCGTAAATCAGCGTCTCGAACTGGTGATGGCATTCCTTGCAAATGTATTCGAAGATCGGCATGGGGCAACTCCAGAACCTATTAGAATCAATTCGTGGCAACTTCGCAAATTCCAGATCCTGAAAGTCTAGTGCCGCAAAGCCCGAGCAATCGCACCCCGGATTCTCCTGAGCAAACCTCGCGCCCAGCCTGGAAATTAAACGCGCCTTTCCGTCCTCGCCGCTGGCTAGGCGGCGGCCACGTGCAGACCATCGCCAGCTTCCTCCTCCCGCGAAAAATCAATTTGCCTGCCGCCGAAGAGCGCCTCGTCGAAGTCGAACCCGGAATCAACATTCGATGCTGGTGCTACTGGCAGAGCGAAGCCCAACGCCGGCAAGCGCTGACCCTGATTGTCGTGCATGGCCTGGAAGGCTCCTCCGATTCGCAATACATGCTGGGCGTCGCCCGCAATGGCGTGGCCGCCGGAATGAACGTAGTCCTCATGAACCAGCGCAACTGCGGTGGTATGGATGCCTGCGCCCCCACGCTTTACAACTCCAGTTTGTCTGGCGACGTGGCGACCGTGGTGCGCAACGTGCTTGACCACGACGGCGTCTCGCGCTTCGCGCTCATCGGATTTTCCATGGGCGGAAACCTCGTCCTGAAACTTGCAGGCGAGTGGGGCAGGGAAGCACCGCCACAATTTCGCGCAGTTGCCGCCGTATGTCCGGCAATGGATCTCGCCGCATCGGCCGACGCGTTGCACGAGCCCCGCAACCGCATTTACGAATACTATTTCCTGATGCAGTTGTTCCGGCGATTGCGGTTGAAGGCGCGCCTGTTCCCGGAGAAGTTCGACGTATCGCGCCTGCGCGGAATTACCAGCCTGCGTATGTTCGACGACCGCATCACCGCCTACTACTGCGGATTTGCCGGCGCCGACGATTACTACGCGCGCGCAGCCGCGTCCAACGTGGTCGACCGCATTGCGGTACCGACGTTAATCCTTCATGCCGCGAACGATCCCTTCATTCGCATGCAGCCCGAGACCTTGCGCCGCGTCGCCGCCAACCCCAACATTACTTACATAGAAACGGCGGACGGCGGACACTGCGCCTTCATCGGCGAACCCATCGGCGATCCCGCCGACGATGGCCGCTGGGCCGAGCACGAGGTGGTCGAGTTTGTGGCAGGGCAGCGTCGAATCATTCCGTAATCACCCTGTCCGCCCATTCCACCAGCGAAACGAAAATCGCCGGGCTTCCGAACTTCGCACCCCATTGGTCAAGATCGCTTTGCGTCACGGACCGTGCGCGGGCAATTGACGGTTCGTGTTTCGCAGACGTAGGATTCTGTCCGCGTGATCGATCGAACAAAGTTCGCGATTCACCAAGTGTGGTGCGTCATGCAGATCGACGGTTATAGTTCAAGTTGCACTGCCCTTCTCCGCGATCTCTGCGGGTGTTCTCTGCGAACTCTGCGGTCAAAGTCTTTGCTTTCCGTCGCCATCGCGCACGATATATGGGAGATGTTATTTCCGACGCACTACACCAGATGCACGTAGAAGACATTCCCCTTGCTGGAGACCATTCATGCCCGATTCGTTTTACCGTCGTAAAGGCTTGTTAACGATTCTTGTTGCGGCATGCATCGTTTTGCCGTTAGCCGCGCAAGCCCAGCATTCCCCGGGCCCGCAGCCCCTGCCGCTTCCTCCGCCCATTGCGACGCCCGCCGACACGCCTTACCCCGGCACAATTTCGCTGCTCGTCGACGCCTCCAACGTCACCGCCCGCATTTTCCACGTGCGCGAAACCATCCCCATAAAAGGCCGCGAACTCACGTTGCTCTATCCGGAATGGCTGCCGGGAACTCACTCGCCCTCCAATCCGATCGCCGAATTCGCCGGCCTCGTTGTCACCGCGAACGGCAAGGCCGTCCCGTGGCAGCGCGATCGCGTGAACATGTACGCCTTCCACATCGATGCGCCCAAAGATGCAACTTCGATCGAAGTGAATTTCCAGTTCCTCGCGCCCCAGGATCCCAAGCGAGGCCGCATCTCTTCGAAGTTCGCCGACATTACCTGGAACAGCGTCCTGCTTTATCCCGCGGGATACTTTTCCCGCGACATCAAATTCGAAGCCTCCCTGCGTCTGCCGGAAGGATGGAAGTTCGCCACCGCCCTCGACGTGAAATCGCAAAACGGAAACGAAGTTCAGTTCAAAGAGACGACGCTGAACACGCTCATCGATGCACCCGTCTATGCTGGCCTCTACTTCAAGCGCGCCGATCTTTCCACGGGACCGGACAATCCGGTCTACCTCGACATTTTTGCCGACAAGGCCGCCGACCTCGAAATCTCCGCCGACGAACTGCAATATCACAAGAATCTGGTGATCGAGGCGCAGAAACTTTTCGGCTCGCGCCACTACGAGCACTACGACTTTCTCTTTTCAGTCAGCGACATCGTCAGCGGCAAAGGCCTGGAACATCACCAATCCAGCGAAGACGGTTCCCGCGCCAATTACTTCACCGACTGGGCCGCAGAACGTCGGCGGCCGCGCGCTCCTGCCGCATGAATACACGCATTCGTGGAATGGAAAATTCCGCCGCCCCGCTGACCTGTGGACGCCCAACTTCAACGTGCCCATGCGCAACGATCTGCTCTGGGTTTATGAAGGGCTCACAGATTATTACGGCAATGTGCTCACGGCGCGTTCCGGCATGCGAACTCCCGAGCAGGCTCGCGACGTATTCGCCGAGATCGCCGCCAACTTCGAAGTCAGTCCGGGCCGCACCTGGCGCTCGCTCGAAGAGACCACGATGCAGCCCATCATTTCCTCGCACGGCGCCATCCCGATGATTTGGCAAAGCTGGCAGCGCGGATACGACTACTACCCCGAGTCCGATCTCGTGTGGCTCGACGCCGACACCAAGATCCGCGAACTCAGCGATGGAAAAAAATCCCTCGACGATTTCGCAAAACTGTTTTTCGGTATCGACAACGGAAGTTACATCACCGTCACCTATACCTTCGACGACCTGGTCAAAGCGCTGAACACCGTGCAGCCCTTCGATTGGGCTGGATTTTTCCGCGCGCGTGTGAACGAAATCAACCCCGCCGTTCCCGAGGACGGATTTACCCGCGGCGGCTATCGCCTGGTTTACAACGACACCGAACCGGAGTGGTGGAAAAAAGCCGAGAGCGTTCAGGGAGCGAACTTCGCGGCTTCACTGGGCTTCTCGATGAAGTCTGAAAGCGGCACAGACATGCGAGGCAGCCTCAACAGCGTCGGCTGGGACAGCGTGGCATTCAAGGCCGGCATGACTCCCGATATGCAGTTGCTCGCCGTGAACGACCAGCAATACAGCGCCGCGATTCTTCGCGAAGCCATCCTCGCCGCCGAAAAAAATAAAGATCTCATCCGGCTCATGCTGAAGCGCGGCAACGAGTTCATCTCCGTCTCGCTCGACTATCACGGCGGCCTGCGCTACCCGCACCTGGAAAGAGCAGAATCAACGCCCGCCCGCTTGGACGCGATCCTGGCCCCGTCGAAATAGATAACTCGTGTGGGGGCGGACGCATTCGTCCGCCCCGCGAGCGAAGCGACGTCTCCGCACGAAAACGTCCGGAGCTACATGACGTGCCGCGCCGGAGCGCGTCCGAACCACTGCACCATCTCCGCCCCGCGCCCTTTCGTCTTCGTCCGAACATAAGCCAGCCCAAGCATCGCCAGAAAAATAGTCAGCAGTCCCGCCGACGCGCCCGCAATCGTCATACTGCGCTTCGGCAAAATCGACACGCGCCCGTAGACGAATTCAAGATGTACCCAATACACCAGCAGCGACGCCTGCCCCAGCAGGACGAGCGGGCTGAATCCCCACTCCCCCGCTCCCCAGCGGCACCACGAATACCCGGCGGTCAAAATCACCAGCAGCATGCCAACGCGAATCAGAAAAAAACTGGGACTGGTATGCCAGTAGTCGTCGACGGCATAGAGTTGCCGCGGTTGCGCATTCAGCCACCGCGCGAATTCAATCAGCAAGCTTCCCGCCAGGCCGAAAGCAAAGAATGCTCGCGGTTCCTGCTCCCGCGCCCACGAACTTTGCAAAATGAATCCCACGGCCAATCCGGCGAATGCAAATCCGGTCCATGGAAAGATGGGAAACAATCCCGCTTGCGGAATCCCTAAATTGTGTACTCCATCCACGTACGACTCGAGCGGCCAAGGCAGCCAACTCGGCCGCCATGTAGTCCACAGCGGAGGGCTCACCAGCGAAATCAGCAGTGCCGTTCCCACCCCGGCCAGCGTCAGTGCCAGACGCGTTCGCGGCCCGCGGCTCACCGCCAGCACCAGCCAACACAAAATTCCCATCAACATCATCGACGCGCCGATCGTGTTAAGAATGTCGACCCGCAGCAGGTCGCTCTTCGGCGCCCATCCCCAGGCCACCAGATATTCCTGCATGCGAAACAGTAGCCCGAAGCCAAAAATCTCCGCCCCGCGCACAATAGTAGTGCGAGCGATCTGCGCCGCCGGCAGGTTCTTCTTCCGCAATTTGTCGACGACCAGGGCAAACGAGATTCCCGCGAGAAACAGAAACAGCGGCGCAGGGAAAGTTCCGCCCAGTTGCGAGTACATATAAAACCGGCTCTGGCGCGCCTCCGGGCCCAGCCACGAATCGTAGCAATGAGTCTGGAACATCAGCAGGCAGGCTAGTCCACGCAGCCAGTCGATGTAGCCGAGCCGGAATTTTGGGGCATCTGTCCGGGGCATGCTGTGTCCGCGATGGAACACGGAAGTATACGGCAGAGGCCCTGATTCTCCACGATTTTCAGGCTCCGGCCCCTTTCATTCTTCGTTTCCCGATATGCGGCCCGCTCGCGCCTACAACTTTCGTCGTCCAAATGGGTTCCTGGTGTCATTGCTTTGTCAAGTTTTGTGCGCCATACAACCTTCTCTTTATTGGCCTTATCGAATAAGGACAAGCCATTATTAACGTAAAATATATCCGGTACGCCCATTTCCCCGGGAGCTTGCATGCGAATTGTGAAGTCGGCCTTTCCTTCTCTTCTAATAGCCAGTCTGTTCTGCTCTATAAGCTACGCGGCGGTCGCCGACCGCATTCCCGGCGAAATCACTTCCGGCGAGATGGTCGCGGTCAAGGGCAATGTTCACGGCTTCGCCCAGCCGCGCTTCGATCTCGGCCGCGCCGACTCCAGCAAAATGCTCCACCAGATCACGCTGGTATTTCATCCCTCCAAGGCGCAGCAGCAGGATCTCGATAACTTGCTCGCCCAGCAGCAGGATCGTTCTTCTCCCAACTATCACAAGTGGCTCACGCCGGCACAGTTTGCCGATCGCTTCGGTATGACCCGCGACGACATCCAGCGCGCCACTTCCTGGCTGCAATCCCAGGGATTCGCCGTGACCTCGGTTGCAAACAGCCGCAACGAGATCTCTTTCGAAGGAACCGTGTCGCAGGTCGAGGCCACATTCCAAACCGAGATCCACAACTACCTCGTGGGCAGCGTGGTGCACTTCGCGAACGCCACCAATCCCTCGGTGCCAGCGGCATTGGCGCCAGCGGTGCTCGCCATCGGCCACCTCCACGACTTCGCGCCCAAACCCAGAGTGCTGGCGCGGCCGCATTTAACCTCCTACATCAGTGGCAACCATTTCCTTACGCCCGCCGATTTCGCCACCATCTACGATGTGGCGCCTTTGTACAACACCAGCGACGGCGCGGGACAGAAGATCGCGATCGTGGGACAAAGCAGCGTGAGTGCAACCGATCTCAGCAACTTCCGCAGTGCCGCGGGCCTTTCCGCGAATGCTCCGCAAATGGTGTTGCTCTCCGGAACCACATCCACGCGTTGCTCGGGTGATGAGGGCGAATCCGATCTCGATTTGGAATGGTCGGGCGGCGTCGCTAAAAGCGCCTCCATCATTTTCGTTTACGCCGGGCTGAGCTCCGGCGATACCTGTCTCGGCCGCAACGGCAAAAGTGTTTGGGATGCGCTGCAGTACGCGGTGGACAACAAGGTCGCGCCGATTATCAGCACCAGCTACGGCTACTGCGAAGGCGGGGCGGCAGGGCAGACGGGAGTTGGCTCGGCCTTCGCCAAGCAAGTGCAGGGATGGGCGCAGCAGGCGAACACCCAGGGCCAGACCATCGTCTCGGCCTCGGGCGACAACGGCGCTGCCGATTGCGACGGCACTGTAACTTCCGCTACGCAAGGCTTGGCGGTGGACGTCCCTGCATCCATTCCCGAAGTCACGGGAATGGGCGGCAACACGTTCACCGGCGACAGCCCGTCCAACACCACGAACAATCCGCCCGGGGGCAATCCGCCGTACTGGGCCGCGGCCAGCGCCACTGCCGACCTGGTTTCCTCCGCGCTCGAATACATTCCTGAAGATGCCTGGAACGATACCACCCCGGGCGGCGACCTTTCGGCCTCGGGCGGAGGCGCCAGTCTTTTCTTCACCAAGCCTACATGGCAAACTGGAACTGGCGTTCCGGCCGGCAACGCACGCTACGTTCCCGATCTGTCGATTGCCGCGTCCCCCAACCACGACTCGTATCTGATCTGTTCCGAAGACGCAGGCCCTCCTGGTAACGGACTCCAGCCGAGTTGCGCCTCCGGCTTTCGCGATAGCGCCGGCGGAAGCTATACCGTCGTCGGCGGAACTTCGGTCGCGGCGCCAACCTTTTCGGCGATCCTGGCTCTCATCAACCAGCAGGCTGGCAGCCCGGGATTTGGCAATGTGAATCCCACCTTGTACGGATTCGCCGCCAGCACTCCCTCGGTATTCCACGACGTGACCACGGGCAACAACAAAGTAAACTGCACCAGCGGTACGGTGAACTGCCCCGCGGGCACCACGCAGATCGGCTTCACTGCCGGCGCAGGCTACGACCAGGTCACCGGTCTCGGCTCAGTCGATGCCCACAAACTCGCGACTGCTTGGGTCGCGACGCTGACGCCTCAGTTCACCATGGCTCCTACCGTCGCCAGTTTCCAGGTGGCACAGGGCGCGACCGTCGACGCTACCGTCAACGTTGCCTTCATTCCCCCTTTTAGCGGAACCATCGCTTTCCAGTGCTCGCTGCCGTCGAACATGACCCAGACGAGTTGCGGGGTTCCGCCTTCCATCAACGCCAATGGGGCGGTCAGCTTCAAGATTACGACCAGCCTGCCAACGGCCTCGCTGCAGCCCTTCGAGCGCAGCCGCGGGATCTTTTACGCGACGTTAATTCCCGGTTTGTTCGGCATCGTAATCGCGGCCGGATCGCGCAAGTCCCACCGCAACCTGCGCCTGCTGGGACTGCTCCTGGTGATGGGACTGACCACGCTCGGCCTCGCATCCTGCGGCGGCGCCAGCAGCACCAACAGCAATACCAAGACTACAGGCACTCCCCCAGGAACCTACACCGTCACGGTGAGCGGCACGATGACCGGCGCGCCGGCAGTGACAGCCTCGTTCAAAGTCGTAGTGCAGTAAGGAAATTAAAGGCAACGTACTTGTCCTCCCGAGCGAAGCCGAGGGACCTTGGGTTTGCCTTTGCCTGTGTGGGGACGGGCGCCCTCGCCCGTCCGGGCCGAGCAAAGCTCGGCAGGTTTTCGCTGGCAGCAAGTCGGAATATTTTTGGGGACTGCGGAAGAACAGTGGGGGCTGGCCTACTCTTCCGCCGCCACAACCTTGGCTGCCCCATGCTTCGCGACTTTCGAAGCATGGGCACCACGGACAACGGCACGCAAAGAGACTTCCCGTCGCCATCCCACCCTTCTCCGCGAATCACGCTTAATCTTGCTAAGTCCTGCTATATAATATCCTCATGAGGAACACTAAAACCCTCTCCGTAACCCTGCCTCCGGACATGCTCAAACGCGCCCAGTCCATCGCGAAGCGCGAGAGCCGCACCATGAGCGAACTCATCCGCGAGGCCCTCCGCCACTACGAGCGCCGTTCCTGGTGGGACGACGTCAACGCCTACGGCCGCTCCCAAGCCGACCGCCAGGGCATCCGCGAACCAGACGTCGACCGCCTCGTCCACGAACTGCGCGCCTCCAAACGCGCCCCTAAGAAATGATCCGCATCGTTCTCGACACGAACGTGATCGTGTCGGCACTGGTCTTCGGCGGCGTGCCCCGAGGCGTCCTCCAGCTCGCCGAAGCGGGACGCTGCGAACTCTTTTACTCCGAGCCCATCCAAACCGAAGTCCGCCGCGTCCTCGCCGAAAAGTTCGAGTGGCCCCAAGCCATGCTCCAGCAGGTTCTGCCGGTGCTCTGGAGCATGGGCACCCTGGTCGCGCCCCGCACCACCCTCAACGCCGTCCGCGCCGATCCCGATGACAACCGCATCCTCGAATGCGCCGTCGAAGCCCAGGCGCAAGTCGTAGTCTCCGGCGACCACCACCTTCTAGCCCTGCAAGACTACAAATCCATCCCCATCGTCACCCCACGCCAGTTCCTCGAACTCTTCATCGCACCTTAACCTTCCCCGGACGTTTTCCACAGAAACTTTATTTCATTTTTGTGACACACGACCTTTACTGAGAAATCTCAAACGCCCAAATTGGGAGTATGCGCGAACGCACTCCCAACCAGGCAGCTAGCAAACCCAGCCTTTCCTCGCCCGCTCGTGGGACGAAAACCACAGCCGACAAGCGAATTCCCAAAAAAACCGCCCGCCTCGATCCCGCAGCCTCCATTAAGTCCTTTGTTCGCAAGATTTTACTCGCAAGTCCAATGTTTCCAAGATTATACGCAGATGTCCTCCGGTCAGCCACCCCTAACTTCAATGAATCCAATACCTTAGCTTCCAACCTCAAAAAAATAATCGCTACCACCGAAAGGATCGGCAAAGCAATGTCAAGCAAATCCTGCATGCATATTAAGGTCACAGGCGTCCGCTGCGGCTCTCCCGCCCTGCGCGGGGAGCAGTTTTGCTACTTCCACCAGCGCATGCTCCGCACCGTCCGCGTACCCGCGTCGCGCGTCCACCAGGCTGCCCTGCTCGAAGACGAGGAGTCCATCCAAACCTCGCTGATTGAAACCGTCAACGGGCTGCTGCGTGGCACGCTCGAACTCAAGCGCGCCGAACTGGTGCTGCGCGCCCTGAACATCGCCGTCCGCAACATCCGCCGCGTGCACTTCGGCCTGGACCCGGAGCGTATGGTGAAAGAGGTCCCCGACTATCCCACGCCGCCGCTCGAAGAAGTCGACGAAGCATACGCAGCTGAACTCCGCCGCAGTGAGAAGCGGGAAGAGATCAAGCGCGTCTACGGCGAGCAACTCGCGGCCAGCCGAGCCGCGTCAGTCAAGGCGGCGCCCTCAACCTCTGCCAAAGCGGCCCCAGCGACCGCCGTATCGCCGGCCTCACTCCCGGCCCCCGTCCCGCCACCTAAGCCGGACCAAACCAAAGTTCCCGAAGCCCCACCGCGCAAGCCTCCGGTAAGCGTGAAAGAGTCGCCGACATGCGGCAGCACAAAGGCTCCGCAGGCGCGACCCATTGCAGCCCAACGCGCCAGCAGCGGGTAATTAGAAAGAAGGAGGAACAAGGCTCGAAGGGCGACAACCAACGCGGCCCAATACATCCGGGCCGTCCGTTCAGCCGCGGGGCGGCTGTCCCTACATGAGTTCGGGTGTGGCCAGCACAAAGCAGATTCCTCGCTTCACTCGGAATGACAAAATTCAGTTTGGATAATAGAGTCTAGGGCTGGGGAGAACTGCACGGCGAGGGGGGATTGCATACGAGGTGACAAGCGGTGAGTGCTGACAAGCGAGGACTGCTGACGATGCGAGGAGTGCTGACATGCGGGGACTGAAAGACAAGCGGGTGTTGATCACGGGCGGGGCTAGCGGGATTGGCGCGGCTACGGCAGCGCGCTTCTTGGAAGAGGGATCGCGGGTGTGCGTGCTGGATCGCGACGCCAGGGCGTGCGAGCACATCCGTCGCGAGTTGCCGCTGCTGGGCGAGTCGATCATCGCCGACGTGAGCGACCTGATGCAGGTGGAGGCCGCGTTCGCCGAGGCCATCCGGCTGATGGATGGAGTGGATGTGCTGGTCAACAACGCGGGCATCAGCATCCGGCACAAGTTTCTCGACATCACTCCGGAAGAGTGGGAGAAGGTGATGGCGGTGAACCTGACGGGCGTGTTCTACGTGGCGCAGACCGCGGCGCGGCATATGTGGGAGCGGGGCAGCGGCGTGATTCTGCAGACGGCGTCGACCAATGGGGTGATGGGATATCCGTATTACGCGGACTACAACGCGAGCAAGGCGGGAGTGATCGAGCTAACGCGGTCGATGGCGCTGGAGCTGGCGCCGAAGGTGCGAGTGTGCGCGGTGGCTCCGGGATATGTGCTGACGCCGATGCAGCGCGCGGAATATTCGGAGGCGATGCTGGAGGAAGTGAACCAGAAAATTCCGCTGCGGCGGCACGCCACGCCGGAGGAGATTGCGGGGCTGTTTGCGTATCTGGCGTCGGACGATGGGGCGTATGCGACGGGGCACGTGTACACGATGGATGGCGGCGAGACCGCGGGCGGGCTGGCCAGCCGGTGAGGGTTCGGATTCGTGATGATGCGAGCCAATGATAAGGATGTGAGCCAGACGCGCGATTGTTGCGTCGCAAAGAACGCGACGCTTCGCGCGGCTCGCTCAGGTCCTTCGACGCGCAAACTGCGCGCGCCTCAGGATGACAATTCAGCACGACTAAAATTCTCGGACAGTCAGGCGTGGAAGGGTCCGGCTTTAGCCGGACCGTCAGAGCGCGAAAAGAGATGCGCCTTCAGGCGCTGAGGGCTCATGAAAGCGATTGTCTTTCTCGGAGGCGGACGCATCACCGGCGCGCTGGCCGCGGGATTGCGGCTGGGCGGATATGCGGGAGAGATCGTGGTGTACGACCGCCATCCGGAGAAGCTGCGGGCGTTGCGGCGCGAATCGCGTGTAGAGATTGCGCGCGACTTGAAGTCTGTGGTGGCGCGGGCGGAGATGCTGATTGTGGCGGTGCGTCCGGCGTCGGTGGCCGAGATGCTGCGGGAAGTTGCGTCCTGCGAAGTTGCTGCGCCTAAACTGTGCGTGAGCCTGGCGGCGGGGATTCCGCTGCGCAAGTTGCGCGCTGGGCTGGCGGTGCGCTGGGCGCGGGCCATGCCGAGTCCGGTATGCCGCGTGGGACGCGGGTTTACCCCTGTATGTTTTGCGACTGGCGTCGGCGAGAGTGAGCGGGCGCAAGTAAGAAACCTATTTGCGCGCGTGGGCGCGGTGGTCGATGTTCCGGAAAGTCAGTTCGACGCCATCACGGCCGCAGCGTCGCCGACGCACGGCTATCACGCGCTTGCGACGTTGGCCAAGGCCGCGCGAGACGCGGGGCTGCGAGGCAACGCGGCATTGCTGGCTGCGGCTCATGCGCTCGCCGACGGGATTGGATACTGGCGCGAGAGCGGAGAGAGTTTGGAAGATTTGTTGCACGAGGCGGCAACGCCCGGAGGGATTGCCGCAGCGACCATGGCAGCGATGGACGAAAGTGGATACGCGCGCGCAGTCAAGAATGGTATTCGGGCGGGCGTGAAGCAGGCGCGGCGGAATGCGAAGCGATGAGCGGTTTCCGGTAGGGGTCAGTTTGAATTATGAATGTCTCAGGGCGTCATCCCGAAGAGCCCAGCGTTCTTACCAGCGGGCCGAGGGATCTCCCATGGCACACAGTGTCGTAGCGGGAGATCCTTCGCACCGCCTGAAGAAACGGCTACCTCAGGATGACGCCATCGACGAGCGAACATGCCACCAGAATTGCAAACTGACCCACTACCGCGGCTTCCGTAGATTTGCACGACAGCCGGGGCGGCTGTCGCCACGTCGTTACCTTAGTCACCATCCGAGTTACCGCGATTCTGGCACAATACTTTCGCGATGGACATTCACACACCGAAGGCAACTCGGCGAAGCACGCGAGTACGCGTGGAGATCCCGGTGAGTGTCACCAGCCTGGATCGCAGGCGTCCATTTGCCGAGAAGTGTATGGTGCTGGTCGCGAGCGCGCAGGGTTGCGGCTTTCGGAGTTCGCGCGCGCTGCAGATGGAAACGCCGGTCATACTCAACGATCTTCCCGGCGGTGGAAGCGTGACGGGGCACGTGGCAAACTGTTTGCCGCTTGGACAAGACGGATTTCTGATTGGCGTGTCGCTCTACACGCAAGGGAATGTGTGGGGAATCGCGAACCCTCCGGAAGATTGGAACAGCGCCGCGAGATCGGCTGCTGCGGGCGCGGCGAGCGCCGACGCCGAAGGCGCCGCCAAGTTGACGGTGAATAAGAAAGTCTGGCCCTACAATCTTTTCTCCGACGGCGTCGAAGCGCATCCCGGGCGGAAGTAACCCTGCAGATCGCGGCCGCCGATTTAGCGGCCGGCAAGACGCAAATAAAAAACAAAGATTAAAGACGATCAGGTTGTTGCTGTTCTTTCGTAACTTCGCCAAGTCCGATTGCGCTGCCATACTTTGGTATATGTCCGGACAGGTGAATTCGTCGGCGCGCGGAGTTTCTACCCCTGTAAGTCAAGTTGAGCGCCCGTTTCGCGTAAAGCTGCGCGGTTCGGTGCTGACGCTGGTGCGCTTGCCCAACCGGCGTTCACTGCGCGGGGCGTTTCATCAGCTTTCCACGTCGGGCGGAATCATTCATCTGGAAAAGCCGCTGGACGAGAAGCTGGAAGTGGAATTGATTTTTCATTTGCGCGAAACCACGATTCGCGGCAAGGCTCAGATGCTCTTCCCCATGTGGGCGACGCAAGGCTGGATGCAACCTTTCCGCTTTCTGGATCTCTCGGAAGCGAACCGGCAGACTCTCGACACAAATTTGAAATCGTACCTGGGCGAAGCGCCAAAGGAAAATGCAGCGGGCGCATGAACCTGCGGCAGGCAGCCCTGCCAGCCGTCTCTTCAATAAAGCGTGCTCGATTCTGTAGTTACTCCCGTCACATTCGTTATGGGCAGACAAGGGTCTATGATGCCAAATAAGGACCCCTATGAAACGACCCAGTTTTGTAGTCTCGCTCACCAATAATGATAACGATTACCAGCAGGAACAGGCCGCGGCGGCGGAAAAAGCCGGGCGCCGGCTGGGCGTGGATGTAAAGATTATTCATGCGGATAATGACGCGCTCACGCAAAGCCAGCAGTTATTGCATTTCGTGCAGGATTCCTCGGTAGCGCGGCCAGACGCAATCATGTTCGAACCCGCCGGCGGAACGGCTTTTCCGCAGGTAGCGCGAGCGGCCGCAGCCGCGGGAATTGGCTGGGTCGTGCTGAATCATGAGGCGGACTACATCCTGGAATTGCGTCGCACTTATAAAGTTCCGGTGTTTGCCATCAGTTCCGATCACGAGGCGGTGGGCAGGATTCAAGGCCAGCAATTCGCGGCGCTGTTGCCCAATGGTGGATCGATTCTGTATATCGAGGGGCCGGCGAACAGTCCCGCGGCAAAAGAGCGAACCGCAGGGATGATGAAAACCAAACCGGCAAACATTCAAGTGAAGACCATGCGCGCGAACTGGACGGAAGAGAGCGCTTATCGCACGGTAAGTTCGTGGCTGCGGTTGCGGACGTCGCAAGAGAGCCACGTGGACCTGGTGGGAGCGCAGGACGACAGCATGGCGATGGGAGCGCGAAAAGCGTTCAGCGAAATTAACGAGAACGAACGCGCGCGCTGGATGCAGATTCCAATCACGGGCTGCGACGGGATGCCGAAGACCGGGCAAGCCTGGGTGCGGAATGGAACTCTGGCGGCGACCATCTTTATTCGTCCGAATACGGACCTCGCGATCGAAATGTTGGTCGAGTCCATGAAGAGCGGAGCGCCGCTGGCCGAGCGCAGAGTGACGGATCCGGAGTCGGTGCCGTCGCTGCAGGATCTGGCGAAGGCGGCGAGCGGCAAGAAGCAAAAGTCTGCTGGAGCCTAGAAAGTTTGGCGAAGCGCGAAAGGGCGTCCCTGCGGGGACGCCTTTGCTATTTCTCTACGCTCAAACGCAGAATCGTTTGCCAGCGCAAAGCGTCCGAGCCAGATGAACGCGGCACGCCATGGGCGCGTGAGTATGCTAGATTGGGTTTCACGGGCCTATAGCTCAACGGTTAGAGCAGCAGACTCATAATCTGTTGGTTCCAGGTTCAAATCCTGGTGGGCCCACCACACCCACCCTAACGATAAATCTTCACTTGCGGCGGCGCAGCACTTTCCTGCGGAAGTCGGGCCAGAATTCCGGGGCCAGATTTACGAAGCCATTATCGGCCACGTCGATGGCGAAGTGCGAGAACATGGCGCTGGCGGTGCGGCTCGGGGGCGGGTAGTAAAGATTCGAGAAGCCGGTGCTCATCGCGCTGCCGAGTACGTTGTCGAAATTGAAAGTGTTACTGCCGCTTGATTTGCGAATGACGACTGCCCGGCTGATGGCGTAACCGGCGCGATACCAAAGAGAATGTCCTTCGCCCTTGCGGTAGTAGCGCGGGTCTTCGTGGAAGGCCCACGCCACCGCGAAGTCTCCGAAGAAATTCTGGCTGGCGATGTCGGCGATGGATGCGCCGAAGCGCTCAGCAAATGCGGCGCGGCCGGTTCCGTACTTAGGATCGGTGTTGGTCAGTTGGGAAAACACTGCGTTGAATGTGCCGCCGCCCAGAGTGAGTGGGCTGGCAGTTTCGTGGACGAAGTAGTTCCATCGTTCGGACGCCGTCTGCAGGGAAGTTGGGGGCGTGTCGGATTCGGAATCTGCGCGGGTTGACGTCTCCCGTCCAGAGGGCTGTTCTTGCGCGGCCACCCGCGCGCTTAGACAAATGATCGCCATTAGCAACAGCGTGGTCGTCGCGCGGTGAAGCAATCGTGCTCTCCTAGAACGAGTCAGTTTGCTCTTCTGAGGAACTTTGCCAGCCCCGACGTTATGGTTATTGGACGCTCAACCTAGGACCGCGGTTGGCAAGAATGCTTGCCGGTGCTGATTTCGCTCACGCCAAGCGATTACCAAGGAGGGGCGCACGCGGTCACAGTCGTTGACACCCTCCAGAACGGGAATTAGAGTGACCTAGGTTCTCACGGAAAACTCAGGAGACAAGATGCACTCGAGGATATTCGGTGCGGGGTTGTTGGTGTGTCTGGCCGCGGCGTGCTGCGTGGGGCAGGATCCGACGAAAGTTGAGCCCAAACATTACAAGCGAGACTTTGAAAATGACCGGGTCGATGTAGTCTCGGTGCATTACGGGCCGCACGAAAAGTCGGTTTTGCATGATCATCCTGGCGGAGTGGTGGTGAGCCTGACGGAAGCGCATCTGCGTTTTACCGACGAGAATGGAAAAGTACGAGAGGTCTACTCTAAAGCGGGCGAGGCGCGCTGGTATCCGCCGTTCAAGCATCGCGTGGAGAATTTGGGTGACACCGTTTATGAAGGCATCTACATCGGAGTGAAAAGCAAATCGGCCACCGCGTCGAATCGAACGACGGATCCGCTCAGGGATGAAGAGATGAAGAAGGTAGTTGCTGAGTATCTTGCGACCGCAGGCAAGCCATAACTCTGTTTTCGGTTCGAGAGCGACGTTCGGAAATTCTTTCCCGTAAAATTCGATGAGCCCTCTCGCCGAGAAATCTGCCCTTGTTCGCAAGGCCGCGATTCTGCTTGGTCTCCTCAGCTTTCTTTCGTTTCTCTATTTTTATGAAGGCGGAGGATGGAATCAGAATTCCCGCTTCGACCTGCTGCGCGCGATTGTCGAGCGGCACACCTTGCAGATCGACGATTACCACCAGAATACTGGAGACAAGGCGCACTTCGCGGGACATTATTATTCCGACAAAGCGCCGGGACTAGTTTTTCTTGCGGTGCCATTTGCTTTGGCCTCGCGGGGCGCGCTGCGGATTGTGGGAGTCGATCCGGATTCGGCGCACGGCGAGATTGCCGTCTCCTACTTCGCTAGCGCAGGAGCGGTTGCCTTGCCCGCGGCGCTGGCGGCAGTGTGCTTCTTTTTTCTGGGATTGCGGTTCACCGGCGATCTGGGCGGCGCGGCTTTCGGCGCGCTCGTCATGTGCCTGGGCACGCCGCTATGGGCGTATGCCGGTTTGTTCTGGGCTCATGCGCTGGTGGGAGCGTGCCTTCTTTTCGCGTTTGCTTCCGCGTTATCTTTGCGGGAGAGCCAAAGCGCGCGCGAAGATTGGTGCTGGGCGCTGGCCGTTGGGCTTGCCGCGGGATGGGCGACAGTAACGGAATATCCCGCGGCCCCGGCCTCGGCGATGGTTGCGCTGCTGGCGCTGTCGCAGGCATGGCAGCGCGGGTCTGCGGCTCGCTGGCGCGTAGTCGCGGGAGTGGGATTCGGAGCGACGCTGTGCCTGGTCGTGCTTCTCGGTTATCTGTACGCGGCATTTGGAACGTTCCGCCCGAGCTATTCCTATTACGATCCGAATTCATTTTCGTTCATGCGGCAGCAGGGATACATGGGGCTCACGTATCCTCATCCCGACCGCCTGCTGAAAATTATGTTCGGATGCGCGCGTGGATTGTTCTTTGCATCGCCCGTGTTGGCCGCCGCCGCGGTCGGGCTCTGGTGGCTGTGGAGGCGGACGGCGCATCGTGCGCGCAGCCATAACGGCCGTGGCCATCGTGTCGTATTACTTTCTGTTCAACGCGTCGTTCTATTGGTGGAAAGCGGGGCTCGCGTTCGGGCCGCGATACGCGGGAGCGAGCATTCCGTTCTTATGCGTTGGGTTGGCTGTGGCATGGGGACGGGCAACGCGTGTGTGGCGCCGCGTGCTGGTCGGGCTTGCTCTGTGCAGCGTGATGATCGCGCTCATGGTGATCTCCACGACTTCGCAGCTGGCCATGCAGGACAGTTGCCCGATCGTGCACTCGGCGTGGCCCGCATTTTGGGCGGGGCAAATGGCACTCAACCGCGAATCGATGTTAACTGTTGCCGAAGCCGGAATGAGCGGCCGCTATGGGGCGTTCAACGTTGGCCAGTTGATGGGATTGCGGGGGCTCGCCAGTTTAGTTCCGCTGCTGGCGATGTGGGGACTGGCGGCGTTGCTTTGGTGGCGGATGATGCGGTCAAGCGGCGGCTCGAAGTCCGTGTAAGATATTGCTTGAGGCATTCATGTTGAAAGTTCAGACTGCGGCGGCGGAAATCGAATTACTGCACAGGACTTATGCCGCCTTCAACCGGCGGGAAATCGAGACCGTTCTTGCCATGATGCATGCCGATGTCGATTGGCCGAACGGGATGGAAGGCGGCCGCGTGTTGGGAGCCGACGCCGTGCGGGACTACTGGACGCGGCAGTTCGAGGTACTTGATCCACACGTGGAGCCGAAGAGCTTCACGACGGAATCCGATGGAAGGATCGCCGTCGACGTACATCAAGTGGTTCACGACAAGAGTGGAAAGTTGCTCGTGGATCACATGGTGCAGCATGTGTACGAGATTCGAAACGGTTTGATTCAAAGCATGGAAATCCGAAATTTATAAGTTGTCAATATGGGAGAGGGAAGTTATGGCGCACATGGTTCATTGCGTAAAGTTTCAGAAAGAAATGCCGGGGCTGGATGAGCCACCGTTTGACAACGACCTGGGGCAGAAAGTTTACGACAACGTGTCGCAGGAAGCGTGGAAGATGTGGACGGAGCACTGCAAGATGCTGTTGAACGAGTACCGCCTGAATCCGGCGCGGCGCGAGGATCAGGAAGTGATCGTCAAGCAAATGGAACAGTTTTTCTTCGGCGAGGGCTCGGCCAAGCCGAAGGAGTACGTGCCGCCGGCGCAGAAGTAGTGAGGCTTGGCACCGCCAAAACCTGCCGAGCTTCGCCCGGCCTGAACAGCCGAGGCGGCTGTTCCTACACGAGCAAAGGCAAAACCAAACCCAAGGTCCCTCGACTTCGCTCGGGATGACAAGAACATCGCGGGATGACAAGAAGTTCGCTCGGGATGACAAAACATTTTGGAACGCACGGGGAATTCCAAGCGCCTTTCAAATTACCCAATTACGAAATTACCAGATTACCAAATTCGTTAAATGGGTTTGCCGCGGAAGAAGTAGACGAGTTCGATGATCAGGATCACGACCACCATTAGTTCCAGGACGAAGGCGCGGCTCTGGTTGAATTGCTCGACCATGAACCGGTAGAGGTCTTCGGCGGTCTGCAATTTTTCCTGGACCAGGTTTTTGTAGTCGGGCACACCGACTTTTTGCGCGCACAGTTTGTAGAGTCTCGCCGAAAACATATCGCTTAGAAATTTGATGGCATTGTCGGCGCGCTCGGTGAGTTCGTTGACGTCGAGCAGCACGGTGTGCAGCTTGGACGCGGCTTTGGCCGTGCGCCAGCGCGACCACCATCCGCCGGTCCCGATTTCCAGGAAGTCGTAGACGTTTGCCAGTTCTTTGGTGAGCAGTTCGTCATAGTGGCGGAATTCGAGTAGCTGCGAGTTGGCGTACTGCAGCAACTGGATGGCGGTCTCGGCGCCGGCCTGTGTGTCGTAGATGAAGGCGGCGTTCCAGCCAATCACGGCGAGATCGTTGGGATAGTAGGAAATGCGGGAGAGCAGAATTTCCTGGCGCTCGTCATCGGAGAGTGGAACCATCTCGCCGCGCACCACCTGCGAAATCCGGTCGGCATAATCGTTGAGCAGGTCGTTGGCCGAGGGATCGCCTTCGATCTCGCGCACGTGAAAGATGAAATAATCTTCCTGCAGCCATTCGCCCTGCTTGACGTCGTAAGGCTTGACCAGAGCGGGAGCCGCGCGCTCCAGCTTCTGCTTGACGATGCGCGTGGCTAGCTTTTCAAAATTGGTGTCGGAGGTCCAGCGGCAGGAGAGCTGAACTAGAGTGTCCCATCCGCCGGAGAAGGCGAGCTCGAAGACCAGGCTGACGACGCCGTAATCGTAGTACTTGATCTCACCTTCGAGGCGCTCGCCGCTCTCGAGCACCAGCGGTTCCAGCGTCTCTTCCACGGGAGGACGCTGGTAGCGAACGTATCCCGGAGCTTTTTGTTTGAAGCTGGCGTCGGCGGTGCGCGCGCCGAAAATGTTGCGCAGCACGTCGAGGCGAATCTCTTCGCACACATCGAACTGAATCAGGACCAGAACCGATCCGCGCAGGGGAGAAGTGGCCGACGCGGGAGTGAAGGTCGCGGGAGCAACTTTGTCGGCGGCGAGGGTTGGGACTGTGCGGTCCATAGAGCTTTGGGCTAGTCTCGGAAGAAGAAGCGCGTGAGGCTCAACCCATTGTGGCAGAAAGTCAGTTTATGGGGAATAGGAAGGCAGAAGTCAAGAACAGAGGCGAAGATCTTAACCGCTGAGTACGCGGAGAAAGGCTTGGGTTGCGGTGCGGGTTGAGTATGACGCTTCGTCGCAGGAATTCTTGATTGCAGCGGAGTTGGAGTGAGGGGAGGCTTGCGCCACCTCTGACTTCTGAAATCTGACTTCTGACCTCTGACTTCTGACTTCTGAAATCTGAAATCTGAAATCTGACTTGTGTTCGCATCGGCCTGTCGAGCTTCGCTCGACTGGACAGTCGAGACCGGCTATCGCTACGTGAGATTATTCATGGGGCGCGCTATAGTTACTGGCATCACAGAAGGGAACAACGTCCATGGCGACTGGCTACAACGCGGGCAGGATGGTGGCGCACAACATGGTCGCGCACAACATGGTGACTACGCAGTTTGAGCTTGACGGCTTCCGGGTGACGCGCACGCTGGGCGTGGTGCGCGGGATTGTGGTGCGGTCGCGATCCATCTTTGGAACCATCGGGGCCGGGTTGCAGACTTTGATTGGCGGCAACATCACGCTGCTTACTAACTTGTGCGAGAAGACGCGCGCCGAGGCTTTTGACCTGATGCTGATGCATGCCGCCGAACTCGGCGGGAACGCCGTGGTGGGCGCGCGCTACGACGCGACCGAGGTGATGCAGGGAGTGACCGAAGTGCTTGCCTATGGCACAGCCGTGTTCGTGGAACCGACGAAGTGATGTTGCGCTGCGAATCTAACTGCAAACAAGTCCGGACACTAGCCGCAAACAAATTTAATGTGGCACCAGGTGGCGTCGAAGCTGCCTTTTTCTACGCTGCCGTCCCGGAAGTGAATTTCGTAGTCTCCGGCAGAAATCTTTTCGTTGACGAACTTGTCGAGACGCAGGCTACCGGAGGTCGCGGCCTCGCAGGCTCCCGCCTTCAGGCAGCGAATCGCGGCCGCCGCGCCCGAGCGCACTTCAACGCTGTACGGCGCGGACTGGGGAAGGTTTTGCCAGATCATAATCTTTAGATAGGGCTCGGCGATCTTGCCGCACTCGCTCTTTGTGGCGGTGAAATAGAAGTCGAGAGCGAGAGCGTCCGTTGGGGCGCAGCCGTATTGCGCGTAGGCGAAGGGGAAGTGCGCGGAGGAATCCGCTGGCCGATGCGCACTCGCCGAACCGGCGAGCAGGATTATGCCCAGAAGGCAGGCGGTCGCGATCGTTCTCAACATTCTCAACGGCCACGCCATAATTTTTCTTCCTCGGCTAACTCGCGTTCATTCTTTGTAGAGCCAGCCCGCCACCAGCGCGGCGAGGATGGCGCCCAGCCACATTTCGGCCATCTGTCCAAAGGGCAGGCCGCGTCCGGCCGGGAACCAGGTGGCCTCGGCGAAGCTGCTGGGAAATCCGGCGAAGAAGCCGGCGAGAAAGCCGACGCGCAGCGCAGTGCTGGGGCCGGGGCCGATGCCCTGACGCGCCCAGGCGTAGAGATGCGCCACGGCGATCGCCATAATGAACAGCAGGATGATCCACAGCGCAGGAAAGTAGGGATAGCGCGGAGTTTTTAGATATAGCCCCGCACTTTGTGCCGCCATGTAGCGGCGCTCGGTGATGAAATGGTAGACGAAGAAACTCCATGCGTTCCACACCACGCCGCCTGCGATACCGCCTAACCACATTCTGCCTCGATTGAGTGACACGTAGCGCCTCCTGCAAAGTGGATTTGCCTTACGGGCCCTGGGGACGAGATGCGCGCAGTGTACACGAAAATGGTTGCGCGGAGAGATGACGAGGTGAATGCGGGGGGAGGTCGGTTTGCTCGGCGAGGGCTGTGATCCAGGGGCCGTGGCTTCGCCTTCGGTTGACAGCCGAGGCGGCTGTCTCCACATGTTTCGTGGCGCTGTCCCTAAATATTCCGCGAAGGGTCTCTACATGAGTTGTTGCAGGAGATTCGGAAGGACCTGTTGGCGCTTGGCGAAAGTCTGTTGCATTTGGCGGCGGATGAAGATTGCGTTTGCGATTGCGCCTGCGGGGCCGAAGCCGACTTCGTATTCGATCTGGTCGCGGACCAGCGTGCCGGCAATGCCGTCGCGGGATTCGGCGAGGAATTCGTGGCGGTGATGCCAGTTCTTGAATGGACCCTTTTCCTGGACGTCGGCGAAGTGGTGGTTCCATTCGAACTCGGTGATGCGGGCAGTCCAGGGCGCGCGCAGCGGCAGAAAAGGGAAGATGCGAAACGAAGTGACGATGGTTGAGCCTACACCCGCGGCCTTGTCGGAAGCCGTGCCGGGCGTTGGCGGCGGCATTCGGTTGAGGGCAATCAGCTTCGTCTGGCTGGCGGCGGGCATGATGCGCGGCAGGTTTTCCGGGTTCGAGAAAAAGGCGAAGACGTGATCGAGAGGGAAGGGAACCCATTGCTCGAATTGGAGATGATGCATGAGGCTTCTATCGTAAATGTTGATCGCGACGGAAAGCGGCCACAGCTTGATCTTGTATTCTTTCGGCCCAACGCCGTGGGCTTCGTACCAGTGGGTTTCCGCGTGGCGTATCGTACCATCGAAGAATTCCACGTCGGCAGTGCCTTTAGCTTTCTCCAACGTGCCTTGCCGTAGGCCTTCCACAGGCGCTTGCGCTCGCGGATGGCTTTGCCGGAGGCAATCAGTTCCACACTCTCGATGCGTCTGAGAATCTTGAAGTGCATTCCTTGCCACCGCTAGGTCAAAAGCGGCGGGCGAGGGCGCCCGCCCCACACACAATACCCGCTCCACATCTGCAAAACCTGGGGCGGACGACGAATGCGTCCGCCCCTACGGGGACTGTTTAGCTGCAGCCGCTGGTGCTGCCGCAGGACATGCATCTGTAGCAGCTGCCGTTCCTGGTCATGATGCTGCCGCAGAAGCTGCAGGTGGGGGCGTCGCCCAAATCGACAATGCTGGAGAGGGCGTCGGCGGCGTGAACCGAGCCTGCTTCGGGCTTCCGACTTCTGACCTCCGGATTGCGCGCCGTGGACGGCGCTTCCTCTACATCTGACGGCTGAGAGCTGTTCTTAACTTGCTCTGAGCCGAACGGCGAAGAGGCTGAGAGCTTGGGTCTAAAGCTCTCGAACAGCATTTGCTGCTGGCCGGTCAGGAAGCGCAGTTGGAGCCAGCGGAAGATGTAGTCCATGATGCTCTTGGCGTAGCCGATGTCGGGATTGCCGCTCCAGCCGCTGGGTTCGAAGCGGGTGTGAGCGAACTTTTCGCAGAGCAGGCGGAGCGGGACTCCGTGCTGCAGGGCGATGGAGGCGGTGAGGGCGAAGCTGTCCATGAGGCCGCTGACGGTCGATCCTTCTTTCGCCATGGTGATGAAAAGTTCCCCAGGCTCGCCGTTGGGATAGAGGCCGACGGTGATGTAGCCCTCGTGGTCTCCGATCTTGAATTTGTGGGTGATGGAGGCGCGCTCTTCCTGCAGGCGATGGCGCACTGCGCGGGGAGGAGCGTTCATGTCCTCTTCGTCCACCACAGCCTGTGTGGCGCGGGCGCCCCCGCCCGCGGGTTCCGCCGTCTTGGTGCCAGCCGCTGACAGCGGCTGCGATTTCTTGCAGCCATCGCGATAGACGGCTACTGCCTTCAGTCCTAGCTTCCAGGCCTGGAGATAAGCTTCCATGATGTCTTCGACGGTGGCGTTCTCGGGAAGATTGACAGTCTTCGATATAGCGCCCGAGATAAAGGGCTGAGCTGCGGCCATCATGCGCAGGTGACCCATGTAGGCGATGGAGCGCGTGCCTTTGGCCGGCTTGAAGGAGCAATCGAAGACGGCGAGGTGCTCGTCTTTAACGTGCGGCGCGCCTTCGATGGTGCCGGTCGCGTCGATGTAGCTGACGATGGCGTCGGCCTGGTCGTGGGAGTAGCCAAGCTTGAAGAGCGCGGTGGGGACGGTGTTGTTGACGATCTTGATCATGCCGCCGCCGACCAGCTTTTTGTATTTGATCAGGGCGAGGTCGGGCTCGATTCCTGTGGTATCGCAGTCCATCATGAAGCCGATGGTTCCGGTGGGGGCCAGGACTGTTACCTGGGAATTTCTGTAGCCGAACTTTTCGCCGTGGGCCAGGGCTTCGTCCCAGCATTGCTTGCTGGCTTCGTAGATGGAGGTGGGGACGTTGGTTTTGTTAATTCCATTTACCGACGCGCGGTGCATGCGGATTACGTCGAGGAAGGGTTCGCGGTTGATGTACCAGCCGGGGCAGGCTCCGCCGGGCATGGTGGGAGACGCGCTCGCTTCGCTCGCTGGACGGACGAATGCGTCCGTCCCCACATGGTTCGTCGTGCCTGCATGGCTGGCTTCGCTTCGCTGCGCGGGCGAGTCGCCCATGCCCACACGGGATCCGAGATTCGTTTCTGCCAAATTCTTTTTTACTGGTTCCGTGGCTGCGGTGAGCGGGGAGCATTGTTCGGCGATCCGGCTGGACTTGCAGATAGGCTTCGCCGCACATGATCGCAGTTACGCAGGAGGCATAGTCGCGGCCGGCGTCGGAGTCATAGGGCAGCCCTGCGGCCATTAGAAGGGCGCCTAGATTTGCGTAGCCTAAACCTAGCGGGCGGTAATCATGCGAGTTGCGCATGATTTGCTCGGTGGGATATCCGGCGTTGTCGACGAGAATTTCCTGCGCGGTGATTAACACATCTACGGCGTGACGGTAGGCTTCTACGTCGAAGGCACCGTTGGGGGCGAACTTCAGCAGGTTGAGGCTGGCCAGGTTGCAGGCGGAGTCGTCGAGGAACATGTATTCGCTGCAGGGATTGCTGGCGTTGATGCGATCCGTGTGTTTCGAAGTGTGCCAGCGATTGACGGTGGTGTCGTATTGCATGCCGGGATCGCCGCAGTGCCAGGTGGCTTCGGAAATCTTGTGCAGCAGTTCTTTGGCGTTGTAAGTCTTGACCACGTTGCCGTCGGAGACGGTTTTGGTGGAGAAGTCGACGTCGCGAACCACCGCGTACATGAAGTCGTCGGTGACGCGGACGCTGTTGTTGGCGTTCTGGAAAAAGATGCTGGAGTAGGCGTCGGAGTCGGGATGGGAGCCGTCGTATCCCATGGCGACCAGGGCGTGGGCTTTGGCTTCCTCTTTCTGCTTGCACTCGATGAATTCGATGATGTCGGGATGATCGACGTTGAGGATGACCATCTTGGCGGCGCGTCGCGTCTTGCCGCCCGACTTGATGACGCCGGCGAAGGCGTCGAACCCTTTCATGAAGCTGAGCGGGCCGCTGGCGGTGCCGCCGCCGGAGAGCGTTTCGGTGGATCCGCGCAGAGGCGACAGGTTCGTGCCGGTGCCGCTGCCCCACTTGAAGAGCATGCCTTCGGTCTTGGCGAGCGTGAGGATGGAGTCGAGCGAGTCTTTCACCGAGTTGATGAAGCAGGCAGAGCATTGGGGCTTGGAGTATCCGGTGACACCGAATTCGACTTGCTGGGTCTGCGGATTCCAGTGCCAGTTGCGGCCGTCGGAATTGGGCTCGATGCGGTCGCATCCTACGTTGAACCAGACGGGCGAATTGAAGGCGGCGTACTGGCGGACGAGGATATGGACGAGTTCGTCGTGGAAGGTCGCGCTGTCGTCGGCAGTCTTGAAATAGCCTTGGGCCATACCCCAGTCGCGAATGGTTTCGGCGACGCGGGCGACGAGCTGGCGGACTCCGGTCTCACGCTCGGGCGTGCCGATCTTGCCGTGCAGATATTTCGAGGCCACGATGTTGGTGGCCGTCATGGACCAGTCTTTGGGGACTTCGACGTCCTTCTGCTCGAAGATCACGTTGCCCTGGGCGTCAGTGATCTGAGCGAGGCGGAGATCCCATTCGACTTCGGAGTAGGGAGAGACGCCGGGCTTGGTGAAGAAGCGGCGGAAAGAGAGGCCGGAGGACTTCTTCTTGGCGGCGGTTTGGACTGCAGGGGTCGTGAATTCGGTCTTGAGTTCGGGCATTGGGCTCTCCATTAATTAGATTCTATGCGTGCTGCGCCGATTCAGGGCGTCCGGCCAGGGGCGGGGAATCGGGGTGTAACGGGATGTGTTGTAAAGATCGGTTGTGCGCTGGGGCTAAAGCCCCTTTATCTTTTTCTCGTCTGACGCGGCCCTAAAGGGCCGCTCTTCCACTCAACTCTGCTTCTACTCAACTCTGCTTCTACTCGACTCTGCTTCTACTCGACCCTGCTTCGGCACGGGCTGAAGCCGTGCCCTTTATAACTTCCTCTCGCTTAGAAGCCGGAGGGGAAGGGGTTAACACTGGTGGCAGGCCGTGGCACTGCCAGCGGGGACGCGGGCGAGGGTGCCCGCGCCAGATCTGGTGCTTCGGGGACGTATTCGGTGGCGGGCGTCAGCTCCAGGGATGTGGCGAAGTGGGAGCCGATGCCGGTGGCCTTTTCGGCTGCGGTGACCATCCATTGATTGAGGGCGTTGCAGATGGTGCGGCGCTGGGACTGGTCGTCGATTACGACGAAGCGGACGAAATAGCGGCCCGAGACCAGGCGGGCGCGCATGGGATTCTGGGTGGAGAGCATGCGGTCGAGGACGAAGGCCATGTCGTCGTCTTCGAAGAACTGGGTGACGGCTAGCATGCGGCGGGGTTCGGGTTGGCGGGTCGCAGGGGCTGGGATGGGAGCGCTCCCCTTCGCTTCGCTCAGGGTCGCTGGACGGACGAATGCGTCCGTCCCCACACGAGCCGTTCCCACATGGTCCGTCTGGGCATGAGCATTGGTGCTGTCCAAGTCCATGATTTCTTCGGCCAGGGCGAAGACGCCGGGCTTGCTGGGGACGAACAGGAGGCTGTGAGGAGATTCGCAGCGGAACCAGCGCGACCAGTGAAGACGACGATAGTCGAGGGGACGATCGAAGCCGTGGCGCGCCAAGGATTCGGAAACGAGTCGAGTCAAACCTTCCATTGCGGGCTCCTGCGTTTTTTGCCGCGCTGGAGAAAGGAGTTCCCTTACCTGCCAGCTGCGGGGGATATCTACTGCACGCCCAATCGGTAGTCGTACCCGGGGGAGGGGTCGGGGACGATCACCGCACTGCTTTTTGACATTCGGCTTCCGGCGTTCCGGAAACCAGCCGCCATTTGCTAAAGGTTTGGGGCGCCGGACTAACGGATCGGAAAGCCCGGACGCCTTGGCCTGTTGCGGGAGAAAGCGCCGAGTCACCTCTGGCCGGGCGGCCTCCTCCTGGTTTTCAGTTAACTGCTCGTTGCTTCCGCTTCATTCCCGTGAAGCGGAAATTGTGTGCTTGGGATTGCAAAGTTACTCCCGCCAGTTGTGCCTGTCAAGAGAGAAACACTATAGGTTGTATCCCTAACAATGACGGGGCTGATGCTGGGCTGTAGGCCCGGTTTTCCACATTGAGGAAAACCAGGACGGCCGAGGTTTAGTGGCGTGTCGATAAAGATTCCCTTTTTGGGACTGTTTTCTGGCGGCAGTGGCTGGGGTTGCCGCTAGAGATCTGTTGTGGCTGGCTTAATCGCCAGTCTTAAAACCATCGTGAGGTGCGAGTTACATCAGGCGCATGCGCTCGACCGAACTGCGGCGCTCGGGTTGGGGAAGTTTCCGACGCAGGGCGGTGCCATGGCCGCGATCTGGGACAGTCCGGGCGAGGCGGCCGACGGGAGGTTTGGGAAGCTTGACCTGTTCGACCTCGAGCGCCTCCACGTTAAGGCGATGGAGCGAGGCTGGAGTGAACTTGAAAGCGTCAGCGTCCGCCAGACTATCGGCGGACGCTTGAGAGGATGGCATGTGGACGTAGATGTCCTCGAAGATGTGACGTGGCGCGATACTGATGACGCCGTCGGAGGATTCGACTAGATAGTCGCCTTTACGGCCGCGATGCTGGCGGCCAAGGTGATCGACGAAACTGAGGCTCGAGCTGAGTTGTTTGGCGTTGACTAGGAAACGAGTGCGATACGTCTTCCATTCTTCTGATTTCATGGTGCCGTCCTGAGAATTTTTATTGCGGTAGAACCCGGTTTGTCGCCGGGAGGAATGTAGAAAAGATTTATGAGAGCGAAAGAGAATGTACGGGTGAAATGGGCGCGGGTCAATTCAGTATTTTTGGTGCAATTGAGGAAAAGAGTGGCCACGGATTTACGCGGATCCGCACGGATCATGCAACGGCTTCATTGCGTGCGGTTGTGCCATTGAATGGCGCGGTTTTGGAGTGCGGGCGGCGTGGCGAAAAAAATCTGGTAGAGTGGGCAGCCGTGATGTCCACAGGGCGTGCACAGGAAATGCAGAAAGACAGTTCTCAGTTCTCAGTTCTCAGTTCTCAGTTCTCAGTTCTCAGTTCTCAGTTCTCAGTTCTCAGTTCTCAGTTCTCAGTTCTCAGTTCTCAGTTCTCAGTTCTCAGTTCTAGGAGGATGCTTGATGGGAAAGGTTGCTTGCGCGTTTTTGCTTTTCTGCTTGACGGCTTCTGGGTTTGGGCAGAGTGAGTCGGCAAACAAAGTTATTGCTTTGCGGTGTGGGAGTTTGTTTGATGGGCGCGGGGACTCGCTGCGCAAGAATGTTGTGATCGTGGTGGAGGGCGAGAAGATCAAAGACGTTGCCGCGAGCGTGCCGGCCGGGGCGGAGGTGATCGATCTTTCGCGCGATACTTGTTTGCCGGGGCTGATCGATACGCACACGCACATTTTGTTGCAGGGAGATATTACGGCGGCGGATTATGACGAGCAGTTGCTGAAGCAGTCGCCGGAGTATCGCACGATCCTGGCGACGGTGAATGCGCGGCGGGCGCTGGAGTACGGGTTCACGTCGATTCGCGATTTGGAGACCGAGGGCGCGGGGTATGCCGACGCGGATGTGAAGAAGGCGATCAATGAGGGCGTGATTCCGGGGCCGCGCATGCAGGTGGCAACGCGGGCGCTGGATGTGACAGGAGCGTATCCGCTGCAGGGGTATGCGCCGAATGTGACGGTGCCGCATGGCGTGCAGTTAGTGGATGGCGCGGACAATGCGCGGGTGGCGGTGCGGGAGCAGATCAGCCACGGGGCGGACTGGATTAAAGTTTATAGCGACCGGTCATATCGGGTGCGGGAGGATGGAGTGCTCGACGACATTCCGACGTTTACGCTGGACGAGTTGAAGGCGATTGTGGACGAGGCGCACCGCGAACGGCACAAAGTTGCGTCGCATGCGATGGCCCTGAACGGCGTGCACAACTCGGTGGAGGCGGGCGTGGATACGATCGAGCATGGGAACTACATTGCCGAGGAAGATTTGAAGACGATGGCGGCGCGCGGAATTTTCTATGTGCCGACAATTTTTGTGGGGGAATATGTGGCGCAGGGACGGGCGGCGGCAGGGGCTCCGGTGTGGGTGAAGATGATTCAGATTCATGAAGAGACGTTTCGGCGGGCGATGAAGGCGGGCGTGAAGATTGCTTTCGGGACGGATGCGGGCGGGTTCGATTGGAAGGTGAATCCGGCGAAGGAATTTTCGTCGATGGTGAAGTTTGGGATGACTCCGGCGCAGGCTCTGCGCGCGGCGACGGCGACGGCGGCGGAGTTGCTGGGGATGAAAGATTCGCTGGGAACGGTGGAGGCGGGGAAGTTGGCGGATGTGGTGGCGGTGCCAGGGGATCCGTTAAGCGATGTTTCGGTGATGGAGAAAGTGGAGTTTGTGATGAAGGGGGGAGTGTTGATGAAGAGGCCTTAAGTTGCGAATTGTTGATTGACGAAGGATTTTATGTCGAGAGCTCGGATTACGAGTGAAGTTCAAAATCCCCACCCTCTCGCAAAAAGCGCGAGAAGGGTGGGGCATCCGGGGTTCACATATTCCCAAAAAATGGCCCCGGACGAATGCGTCCGGGGCCACGTGTTTTATGGTGATCTCTAACGGTGAGCTAGTTCGGGTTCGTGAACCGACTTGCCTGATTTGAAGGCGGCGTAGCGCTTGTTGATCTCGTCCCAGTTGACGACGTTCCACCAGGCGGCGAGATATTCGGGGCGGCGGTTGTTGTATTTCAGGTAGTAGGCGTGCTCCCAGACGTCGTTGCCGAAGATGGGGATAGAGGCCTTGCGAGATGGGATTGTCCTGATTCGGCGTGGTGAGGATTTGCACTTCGCCGCCGGATTTTCCGGCGAGCCAGACCCATCCGCTGCCGAATTGCTTGACGCCGGCGTCGTTGAATTTGGTTTGAAAATCTTTGAAGTTGCCGAAAGTTTTCTTGATCACTTCGGCGATGGCGCCGTTGGGCTCGCCTCCGCCTTTGGGCTTCATGATCTTCCAGAACATGGTGTGGTTGACGTGGCCTCCGCCGTTGTTGCGGACGGCGGCGCGAATGTCTTCGGGAATGGCGTTGAGGTTGCGAATTAAATCTTCAGCGGATTTGCTGGCCAGGTCGGGATGCTTCTCGATGGCGGCATTCAGATTTTTCACGTACGCGCCGTGGTGCATGTCGTGATGCAGGGTCATCGTTTGCTTATCGATGGTTGGTTCGAGCGCGTCGTATCCGTAGGGGAGAGCTGGTAGTTCGTGAGCCATGATTAATCCTCCAAACCTTTGAGATGACGGGAAGAGGCGTTTCGATGCAAGGGAAGATTATAGCGCTGGGGGGTAAATCAAGAGCTTTCACACTAAGGACACGAAGGGTCACGAAGGAAAAGCTTTGGGGGGTTGCGAATTGGGAGGCCTGCGCAGGGACCAGCTTCGAACCGATGGTAGCTGCTTCAGGCGCTCGGCTTCGCCTTCGCGGGACGGACGAATACATCCGTCCCCACACGAGTTGTCTCAGGGCGATATTTCGATACTCAAAGGTTTCCGTTGCAAGTCGGACGGAAATTTCACGTGAGATTGCGCTGCAGTGTGTCGCGGTCCAGTTCATTCTCCCAGCGCGCCACGACCAGCGTAGCCACGCCGTTGCCGATCATGTTGATCAGGGCGCGGAACATGCTCATGAAGCGGTCGATGCCCAGGATCAGCGCCATGCCGGCGACCGGAATCGTGGGAATCACACTCAAGGTTGCGACCAGCGCGATGAACGCCGCTCCCTGCACGCCGCTCGCGCCTTTCGAAGTCAAGACCGCGACCGAGAAAATCGTCATCTGTTGCAGGAGGGTCAGATGCGTGTTGGTGGCCTGGGCCACGAAGAGCGCGGCCAGCGTCATGTAGAGGCTGCTGCCGTCGGTGTTGAAGGTGTAGCCCGTGGGCACGACCAGGCCGACCAGCGAGCGCGAGCAGCCCAGGTCCTCCAGTTTTTCCATCAGCGTCGGGATGGCGGTCTCGGACGAACTGGTGGCCAGCACCAGCAGAATTTCTTCTTTGATATGAAGCAGAAATTTCACCAGGCTGAATCCCGCGAGCCAAGCGATTGCCCCGAACACGATCAAGACGAACAGAATCGACGTCACCTAGAACGACGCGATCAGCTTCGCCAGCGGGCCTAGCGACGCCAGTCCGTATTTGCCGATCGTGAAGGCCATGGCTCCGAATGCGCCGATGGGCGCGAATCGCATAACGATATTGACCATGCGGAAGACGACTTTCGTGAGCGATTCCAGCAGCGTGACCAGAGGTTGGGCGTGCGCGTGCGCAGCGGACATGGCAAAACCGAACAGGATCGAAACGAAAACAACTTCCAGGATGTCGCCTTTCGCGAAGGCATCCACAATGGTGGTCGGGATGATGTGCATCAGGAAATCGGTGACGGTCTGCGCCTTGGCTTGTCCGGCATAATCGGCGACGGCGTGGGCGTCGAGGGTGGCGGCGTCCACGTTGAAGCCGCTGCCTGGGCGCACCACGTTTCCGACGACGAGTCCGACGAGCAGCGCCAGAGTCGAAACGATTTCGAAGTAGAGAAGCGCCTTGCCTCCGACGCGGCCGACTTTGCGCAGATCCTGCATGCCGGCGATGCCGGTGACCACGGTGCAGAAGATCATCAGCGTAATGATCATCGTGATCAGGCGGATGAAGGCGTCGCCCAGCGGCTTCATGGCGACTGCATGAGCGGGGCTTAGATAGCCGAAGAGGATGGCGATCGCGATGGCGACGCTTACCTGCACCCACAACGAGGTGTAGAAACGCTTGCGGCGCGGGGACGGGGAGACGGGTTGAGTCGCGATTGTTGACATGGTTAGGGTCGTTGTAAATTTGGCGCGGGTCTCGCTCGCTGCAGTTTCTGATCGGCTCAGCCGTTGCTTGAACGGCCGAGTCGGCTGTCGCTAAATGGACGTTGCTCGGCTTCGCCTTCGCGGGACGGACGAATGCGTCCGGCCCCACGCGAGCATTGCTAGTTTGGGGGTTGGAGGATTTTTACCAGCCAGGGGATTATTACCTGCTTGAAGATCAGGGGGTCGGGCCAGACTCCTACCTGGCGGCCCAGGTGGCCGCCGCGGGGATTGATCCAGGCTTCTTTGGGGACATCGCCTTTGCTGAGCAGCAGGTATTCGTCGTCGATCGGAACTTGCGTGTCGAGGACTCCGGCGATGACTAGCATGGGCGCCATGGGTTTGCCGAGCAGTCCTTGATGGACGAGCGAGATTTTCGGCAGGTACTCGCCCATCTCGTCGAGCGAGTGAACGCCTTCGAGAATATTCATGAGCGCGGGGACCTGATCGAAAAGGTATTCGCGATTGCCCAGCAGCGAGTTCATCAAAAATTCTTTCTGGAAAAATTTGTCGACGGGAGGGGATTGGGCGCTGCAGCCGCGCAGGCGGCCGCGCTCGACGATGGCCATCTTGGTGGCCCAGTAGGCTCCCCAACTCACGCCGTGCATGGCGATGCGGTTCTTGTCGATCTCGGGTCGCGACTGCGCGTAGTCGATGACTTTCGAAAGCATGCGGTCGGAAGTTTCGCTGACCTTGATGGGCGCTTGTCCGGTGCCAGGGCCGTCGACGGCGAGGTATCCGATGCCGAAGGGCAGAATGGCGCCGAAACTTTCGGTGAGATCTTCTTTGCGGCTATCGAGGCCGTTGACCGCGATCACCAGCGGCACGGGGCCTTTGGCGTTTTTGGGCAGGCGCAGGTAGCCGATGATCTCTTTGCCTTCGAAAGGAATGCGCACGACTTCGAGCGGGGGATCGTAAAATTTGGCGTGATCGAGAAACGCTTCGAGCGCTTTTTCGTAGGAGCGCTGCTTGCCGGGAGAGGCGGGGATGGGCCAGCGTCCGAAGGAATAAATGCGCCAGGCGCGGATGTAGTCGGCATTGGCCTTGGCGGGATCGGATTTCTCGAGTGATTTCGCTTCGTTGAAATAGCGATCGCCGACGTGCATGAAGGCGGCGGCCCATTCGTCTTTGTCGGCGGTGTGGATGTTTTCGAAGGCTTCTTTCACGTCGGCGGGATCGAGGCCGATCAGCGGATACTGGCCGACTTCGGCGCGATGAATGGCTTCGGTTTTGATCTCATCGATGGTGCGCTCGCGGCGTTCCTGGGCAGAGGCTGAGAATGACATTGCAGAATGCGAGGGCGGACAGAATTAACAGAGGGAATGAGATTGTATTCTTCATAATTTGGCCTGGATAGAAAAATTTCCGTAGAGACGGTGCTGGCGACGTCTTGCTTGCGGCCTCGATTCGCCGCAAAAGACGTAGCTAGCTACGTCTCTACGGATGGTTTTAGAACGTGAACTTCAAACCTAACTGAATGGCGCGGCTGCCGCCGGAGCCGATTACGGGATTGGCGGCGGCCACGTCAGGCGTGGCGCAACCGCATCCGAAGGGCTGCACGGATGGATCGTTCAAGCCGAATCCATTTTGTCCGCCGTACGGATTGGCGAAGTTGGGGTGGTTGAGAATGTTGAAGAACTCGGCGCGGAACTGCGCGCGCAGGCGCTCGCCGAAGTGCCAGTTCTTGGCAACGGAGAAATCGAAATTCCTGAAGCCGGAGTCGGGAAACAGGTTGCGTCCCATGTTGCCGAATTGCCCGAGCGGCGGAGGAATCATGATGGAATTGCCCTTGGCGTAGCAACCGAAGGAAGAAAGAGATTGAGTGGAGGCGCCGGGAGTTCCGCCGTCGACGGCGAGAGCTTGAGCGGCGCAGGCAGAATTCGATGCGCCCGGGAAAAATGGAATTGCGGTCGGCCCCGATTTGAAGTCGGAGGGCTTGCCATAGAAACTCCAGCGGATAGGAGCGCTGGCCGGCGGACTGACGGGCAGCGGGCCAGTTCCAGCAGCATCGGTGCCGAGATCGATCGGGACCCCACGGCTGCGAACTTTGCAGGGTCACGATGGAGTTGAGCTCCCAGCCTTCGCGCATCTGCCACGCGCCGGAGTGGCTGGGGATGGCATAGGTGAGGGAGACGGTGACGCGATGGCGAATATCGAAGTCGCTGTTCGCATACTCGCGGCCGAGGTGATAAGAATCCTGCGGCAGTCCGGCACCGTAGCCGAAGTCCCAGTTGGCTCCCACTTCATCAAGCGCGTGCGCGTAGGTGTATCCGGCAACCATGCTCAGGCCGTGATAGTTGCGCGCGTTCAACGTGACCTGCAGTCCGTTGTAGTTGGAGCGGTAGACATTTCCCATCTGGAAGATGTTGCTCAGGTAGGGAAACTTGGCGTTGAAGGGGCGGCAGGCCTGGTCCGATGCGCAATTGGGGTTGTAGTCGGTTCCGGGCGCCGGCTGGTTGATGTCGCGAATGCCGATCAGGTTCGAGCCGTGATTGCCGACGTAAGCGAGTTCCATCGACAGATTCGGAGTGAAGGAATGCTGCAGGTTGAGATTCCAGTTCCAGACGTAGGGCGTGGTGAGGTTGCGGTCCACGCTCATGATGGGGCAAGGATTGTTGAAGCAATTCAGAATTGAAGTGCTGACGTTGGCGCCGTAGATGGGCTGGCCGCTGTCCCACTGCGGCATGCCGGGAGGAATGGCGAGGTTGCCGGCGGTGATCGTGCCTCCGGCGGTGTCGCCGGCAGCATCGATGATGGCGCCCGTGGGAACGTTGCCGAGTCCGAAGGCGTTGTTGAAGGCGAGCATGACTTCCCAGTTGACGGTCTCGTAGACGAGACTCGCACCGCCGCGAAGCACGGTTTTGCCTTTGCCGTTCACGTCCCAGGCAAAACCGAGGCGCGGGGCGAAGTTGGTGTGGTCGGGATTGTAGGGGCCGCTGACGCCGCCCATGCCAGCCTGAATTAATCCGGTGGCGGAATTGGGATCGAAGTTGCCGAGCCGGTTGTGAGCTTCCTTGATGACGGAAGCGTACTCATAGCGCACGCCAACGTTGAGCGTTAGGTTCCTGGTGGTGCGCCAGTCATCCTGCGCGAAGAGGCGTAGGACCAGTTGTGAATGTGCAGCGTGGGATCGCCAACTTGCACGGAGGCTTTGAAGGGATCACCGGCAAAAAAATCTTCGAGGGCGGTTGAGCCGGCGCCGGGGGCGATGGCGACACCGCCGAGGAAGGTGATGCTGCCGCGGGCATTGCCGTAGGCGCCGCCGTTAAACGAGTTGCGATGCAGTTCGCCACCGAATTTGAAAGAGTGTTTGCCCGCGGTGTACGAAACGTGATCGATGAACTGGGTGATGTAGTCGGGTCCCTGGAACTTCGGCCACTTGAAGGCGCCGAGGCCGGGGACGAAAGCGCCGGCGAATCCGATGCGCGGGAGACCTCCGGTGAAAGGCCCGCTTACTCCGGTGTTCGAGTCCGTAGCCGGATGCGGGAGTGTTGATGTCGCCGGGCAATGTGGGCTGGTAGAGGCGGTTGTAGCCGAAGCGGGCTTCGTTGACCCAGCGCGTGCCGGGAGTCCAGATCCAGTTTCCTCCGACGACTTGGGCGCGGGTGTGAATCTTGGAGCGCCAGTTGGATTGCAGCTCGGGAAAGTCTTCCACCGTGCCGTTGTTGTTTCCGAAGAAATACATGCCGCTGATGCTATTGCGCTGGTTGAAGTTGTAATCGACCTTGGCCAGCAGGTTGTCGACGCCCACGTTGTTTGGAAATCCCTGAACAACGTTGATGCTCTGCGTGTTGTTAATAGGGAAGCCAGTGCCATTGCAGGTTACGGTGGCGCCAGAGACGCTGCAGCCAGAAATCTGTTGGCTGGCGGCGCTGATGGGGACGCCGTTGGCGAGCAAGTCGGCAATTGCATTCGGGAATGCTGTTGCCGCAATCGCCCGTCACCAGCGGAGAGATGCAGTTCCCGGTTGGCGGTGACAGCGACGCCATCGACGGGCGTAGTAACACTGTAGGAGTTGCCGACGTCGTAGCGTTGGCCCTCGTAGGCGCCGAAGAAGAATGCCTTGTCTTTAATGATGGCGCCGCCCAGGCTGCCGCCGAATTGTTCGAGGGTGCGGGAAGTTTTCGGGGCGGGAGAGGCGTTGAAATAGTTGCGGGCATCCAGCGCGCCGTCGCGGCCGAAGGCGAACGCGGTGCCGTGGAGCGAGTTAGTTCCCGATTTCAATCCGACGTTGACGACAGCGCCGGGCTTCCATCCGTATTCGGCGGGCGGATTTTCCTGGACGTTGAATTCCTGAATGGCGTCGATCGGGAGAATGGTGGCGGAGTCTCCGGCGATGCCTGCGCCGTTGATGATGCCCTGGCCGGAAAAGGGTTCGCTGTTGAAGAGTCCTTCGATGAAGTAGGCGTTGTCTTCGGCGCGCAGGCCGTTGGTGCTGGTGGTGGAGAAACCGCCGCCGGGATAACGCATCACTCCCGGGCGCAGCTGCAGCAGGTTTTCGTAGTTGCGGCCGTTGAGAGGAAGGTCGTTGATCTCTTTATTGCTGAGCGTGCCGCCCAGAGTGGCCGAGGTGGTGTTGACCAGCGGAACTTCCTCGGTGATGGTGACGGTCTCGCTGACCTGTCCCGGGCTGCAGAGCGAAGTCGGCGCGAACATCGGTGGCGACTTCAATTTGAACGCTGGTGCGCTCGACGCTTTTGAAGCCCGGGCCTCGACGTGGATTTTGTAGGTGCCGGGCTGCAGGTCGGGAGCGGCGTAGGCGCCGGATTCGTCGGTGGTCAAAGATCGCGAGGTGCCGCGCTGCACGTCGGTGACAGTCACCGTTGCGCCGGACACGGCCGCGCCGCTCTGGTCGGTGAGGGTGCCGAGAATGCGTCCCGCAGTCGTCTGCGCCAGAGCGGAAACGGAAAGCAGCAGACAAGCGGCAAGCAGAACGAATGCATGCGTAGGATCGCGGTGGCGAGACACAGATGTGGCAGCGGTGCGGGAAAGCATAGGAACCCCTCCGTTATTCTGGTCCGACAGCCATACCACTATCGGAGAAACAGTGTCAAGCAAATTCATTTTTTGGATAGGACATTAGAAGCGTATCTGCTGCCAAGCATCGAGGGAAGTCCATAAGATGGCAACCGGAAAAACCGCGTGGCCCGATGGGGGAGGGCTTGCCAAAGTAAAATCGGCTGCGGTAGAGTAAAGTCGAAGTGATCATACCATCATACCTATATACCGGCTCTGTGCTCTACCGAACAGAAATCCAACGCGGCGTGGATATGCGGTATAGTAGCCAGACCATAGGGTCGGGGACTCTTGCCTCATCAACTCGGGAGGGCAGAGCTGTGTACAAGCTGGTTCGAACGTCGCGTCTTTACGAACAAATCGTTCAACAAATCGAAGAATCGATCGTCAAGGGCGATCTGAAGGCGGGCGATCAGTTGCCGGCAGAACGCGAGTTGGCGCAACGCTTCGGCGTGAGCCGCACCGCGGTGCGCGAAGCGGTTAAGGCGCTGCGCGAAAAAGGACTGGTCGAAGCTTACTCGGGGCGCGGCACATTCATCACCGATGGCACCACGCAGGCGGTGCGGCAGTCGCTCGACCTGATGGTGAAGATCGGGCAGCCGGAAGGTTCCACGCATCTTGCCGAGGTGCGAGCGATTCTCGAGCCGGAGATTGCGGCGACTGGCGGCGGTGCGCATCCAGGAGGCGGAACTCGCGACCATGCGCGAGGCGGTGGCGGCGATGGACCGCGCTGGGGCGAAGGATCCCGAAGCTTACATCGAAGCGGACCTCGATTTTCATCTGGCGCTGGCGGAAGGCGCGGCGAATCCGCTCATTCTCTCTCTGCTCGATTCGATTGTGGCGCTGCTGCGCGAACAGCGGCTGCGCATTTTTCGGGTTCCAGGCGGACCAGAGCGCGGGCAAGTTCATCACAAGCGGATTTTGGAAGCGATAGAGAGGCGCGATTCGGAGAAGGCGCGGGAGGCGATGCGAGCACATTTGGCGCAGGTGCGGGACGATAGTGAATCGCCGGCGCCGAAACGCGCTCCCGGCAAGCACAGCACCCGCTAGAGTCATATTGCGAAGATCGGGAGGCGTCAGGGGATGGCGAAAGTAGGATTCATCGGTTTAGGCGTGATGGGCAGCCAGATGGTGGACCGTCTGCTCGAGCAAGGGTCACACGGTGACCGGCTACAACCGCACGCGGGCGAAGGCGCAATGGCTGGTGAAGAAAGGGATGCAGTGGGCCGACTCGCCGCGCGCGGTGGCGAGCGCCTCGGATTACGTTTTTGCGATGGTGACGAATGCCGCGGCGATTCAGGCCATCACCGACGGTCCCGCGGGATTGCTGGCGGGCTTGAGTACGGGGAAAATTTTCATCGACATGAGCACGGTGAGTCCCGCGGTGAGCCGCGCGCTGGCTGCGAAAGTGCGCGCAGCCGGGCGCCGACATGGTGGACGCGCCGGTCTCGGGCAGCGTGATTACGTTGCAGCAAGGGAAAGTTGTCGGTGATGGTCGGCGGGCGTAAAGAAACTTTCGAAGCGGTTAAGCCGTTGCTGCTCGACATCGGCCCGAAGGTGACATACGTCGGCGACAACGGGCTCGCGCTCTCGATGAAGATTGCGATCAACCTGAGCCTGGCGGTGCAGATGCTGGCGTTTTCCGAAGGCGTGCTGCTGGCGGAGAAGAGCGGCATTGCGCGCGAAGTTGCGGTGGACGTGCTCACGCACAGCGCGGTCGCGTCGCCGATGATTCAGTATCGCGGGCCGTTCGTCCTGCAACAGCCGGAAGAGGCTTGGTTCGATGTGAACATGATGCAGAAAGATATGGTGCTGGCCATGGACCTGGGGCGGCAACTCGAAGTGCCGCTGCCCACGACGGCCGTGAGCAATGAAATTCTGACGGCGGCGCGCGGCATGGGGCTGGACGAAATACGATTTTGCCTGCATGTTCGATGTGCTGGCCACCATGTCGGGAGTGAAAACGCCGCTGACCGCAGGAGGCAAGAAGTGACGACCGCTACGTCGAAGCCCGCAGCCGCAAACGAAATCAAAACCGAGAAGGACAGGTGGCTGCACGCCTACCGTCAGATGGTGAGGATTCGCCTGTTTGAAGAGCAGGTGAACGAGCTTTACACGCGGGCGCTGATGCCGGGGCTGGCGCATCTTTACAGCGGTCGAAGAGGCAGTCGCGGTCGGCATTTGCGAAGCGCTGACGCGTCGACGATTACATCACCAGCACGCATCGCGGGCACGGACACTGCCTGGCGAAGGGCGCGTCGCCCGATCGCATGTTTGCCGAGTTGCTGGGCAAAGAAGCGGGATACTGCCGCGGCAAGGGCGGGTCGATGCACATTGCCGATCCGGCGACCGGAAATCTGGGAGCGAACGCGATTGTCGGCGGCAGCGTAGGCATTGCGACCGGCGCGGCATTTGCCGCGAAGCGACTGGGGAACGGTCGGGTTGCCGTTTGCTTTTTTGGCGAAGGCGCTCTGGGGCAGGGTTCGCTTTACGAAGTGATGAACCTGGCACAACTTTGGAAGCTGCCGGTGATCTACGTTTGCGAAAACAATCTCTACAACGAGTACACGCATTTCTCGGAGACGACGGCGGGAACAATTTTGGGGCGCGCGGGAGCGTTCGGGCTGGAATCGGCGACGGTCGACGGGCAGGATGTGCGCGCAGTGAATGAAGTGGCGACGCGCCTGATCAAGCGCGCCCGCGCCGGAGGCGGACCGGCATTTCTGCAGGCCGATACCTATCGCTACAGCGGGCATCATGTGGGCGACATCAATCGCGAATACTATCGCTCCAAGCAGGAAGAACAGCACTGGAAGACGGAGCGCGATCCGATCAAACTGCACGCGGCTTGGCTGATCGCGCAGGGCTTCGCGGATGCGGCAGCGCTTGATCAGATTGCGACAGAGGCGCGCGCTGAGATGGAAGCGGCGGTGAAGTTCGCGATTGCAGCGCCGTATCCGAGTGCCGACCAGGTGGAGCAGGACGTCTATGCCTGAAATTTTTTATGCCTGAGCGTGAACTCACATTTGCGCAGGCGGTCCGCGAGGCGTTGGCGGAAGAGATGCGCCGCGACTCGCGAGTGTGCATCTTCGGCGAAGACGTGGCCGAGGCTGGCACGCCCTTCAAGGTGCTGTCCGGGCTTGGTGGAGGAGTTCGGCGCCGAGCGCGTGCTCGATACGCCGATTTCCGAAGCGGGATTTACGGGGTTGGCGTCGGCGCGGCGATGACCGGACTGCGTCCGGTGGTCGACATCATGTTCGGCGACTTCCTGACGCTGACCATGGACCAGATGGTGAACCAGGCGGCCAAGGCGCACTACATGTCGGGCGGGCACTGGAAAGTTCCGATGGTGATGCGCACCACGCTGGGCGCGACGCGGCGCTCGGCGGCGCAGCATTCGCAGTCGCTGCATGCCTGGTTCAGCCATGTGCCGGGATTGAAAGTGGTGCTGCCTTCGACTCCGTACGACGCGAAGGGATTGCTGAAGACGGCGATCCGCGACGAGAATCCGGTGGTCTTCTTCGAAGACAAGATGATGTACAAGCTGAAAGGGCCCGGTTCCGGCGGAAGATTACACCATTCCGCTCGGCGTGGCCGACGTGAAGCGCGTGGGAGACGACATCACGCTGGTGGCGACCAGCAGCATGGTGCAGGTGGCGCTGGGCGCGGCGAGCATGCTGGAAAAAGAAGGCATCAGCGCGGAGGTGGTCGATCCGCGCACGACGTGGCCGCTGGATGAAAAGACTATTGATCGAATCGGCGAAGAAAACTTCGCGCGTCATCGTGATCGATGAAGGCTACGGGCGCTATGGAGTGACGGCGGAACTTGCGGCGGTGATCGCCGAAGGCGCGTTCTACGATCTGGATGCGCCGGTGAAGCGCATGGGCGCGATGCATGTGCCGATTCCGTTCTCTCCGCCGCTGGAAGATGTGACGGTGCCGACGGAAGAAACGGTATTCGAGGCGGCGCGGGAGATGTGCGGTAAATCGCCAACGAGACCTTGAACCACTAGCACGAGTTCACGAGGAAGCGACGAAACGTCAAATCTGACTTGGTTCCTCGTGAACCTCGTGCCCTACGTGTGAGGAGTCTGTATGGGACTGAAAACTCACGGAACGATGGCGGTGGATTGGGAAAAGCGCATCGACTTCGACCGGCTGCGCCGCGAGCGTCTGCAGCAGGCGAAAGATCTGCTGGCGAAGTCGGCGATGGGCGTCGCTGCTCTGCTTCGACATGAACAACGTGCGCTACCTGACGGCGACGCACATCGGCACCTGGGCGCAGGACAAGGCGAACCGCTTCACGCTGCTGCCGCAGAATGACGAGCCCATCCTGTGGGATTTCGGATCGGCGGCGCAAGCATCATCAGCTGAATTGCCCGTGGCTCGGGCGAGCGCTCGCGCCCGGGAATTTCCGATGCTGCGCGGCGCGATGACGCCGGAGATGGGGCGCGCCGAAGATGTCGCCAAGAAAATTCGCATCGAACTGGAAATGCGCGGCCTGCACAAAGAGCCGGTGGGCATCGACATCATCGAGCTGCCGGTGCTGTTCGCGCTGCAGCGCGAAGGCATCAAGGTGGTCGACGGGCAGCAGCTGATGTCCGAGTGCGCGCGTGATCAAGACGCAGGACGAGATTTCGCTGCTGAATACTTCGGCGATGATGGTCGATGCGGCCTACGACGAGCTTTATCGCGCGATGAAGCCGGGCATGCGCGAGAACGAAGCGGTCGGCCTGGTGAGCAAGGTTCTCTACGATCTGGGCTCGGAATACGTGGAAGCGGTGAACGCGATTTCCGGCGAGCGCTGCAATCCGCATCCGCACGTGTTTTCCGATCGCGTGCTGCGGCCGGGCGATCCCGTGTACTACGACATTCTGCATTCCTACATGGGATATCGCACCTGCTACTACCGCTGCTTCACGATCGGCTACGCTTCGCATGCCATGGTGGACGCCTACAAGCGCTGCCGCGATTATCTCGATGCGGCGATCGAACTGGTGCGGCCGGGGCGCACGACGGCGGAGATCGCCGCGGTGTGGCCGAAGGCGCAGGACTTCGGATTCCCCAACGAAGAAGCCGCGTTCGCGCTGCAGTACGGGCACGGGATCGGGCTGGCGATCTGGGAGAAGCCGGTGATCAGCCGCCTGGTTTCGTTCGATCATCCCGTGCGAGATCAAGCCGGGCATGGTGTTTGCGCTGGAAACTTTCTGGCCGTCGACCGATGGCTGGAGCGCGGCGCGCATCGAAGAAGAGATCGTGGTCACGCCGACCGGGCACGAAGTGATCACGCGCTTCCCGGCGGAACAACTTGCTGGTGGCGGGCGCGCACTACTTCACGGTGAACGGCCCGCTGCCCACGACGCGCGAGAGTGAAGCTGCTCCGAGCCGAGCGCGTGCTGGAGATGATCGAAGCCAGCGCGAAGACGGAGCGCGTCGGAGTTTCGGACTGAAGGCGCTAGTCGCGCGCACGAAATCCCACGGTTAACCCACTATGGCCTTCAGCGTTGTGATGCCCGCTCTCGAGATGGCGCAGGAAACCGGCAAGCTTCTCGCCTGGCGGAAGCAGGAAGGCGATCGCGTCACCAAGGGCGAGCCTCTCCTCGAAATCGAAACCGACAAAGCGGTGGTCGAAGTCGAAGCGCCCGCTGACGGAATCCTGGCGGGCGTCAAAGCTGCGGAGGGCGCGGACATTCCGGTGGGGCAAACGATTGCGTGGATTGTCGCGCCCGGCGAGGCGCCTCCGGCCGAAAGTGCGGTGGCGCTCCAGCGGCGCGGGCTTCGTCGCACGCAAAGGCCGAAACTTCGCAAGCCGCGGCACCTGCCGGCCAGTTCGCCGCAACCCGCTTCCTCGATCGCGAAAATTTCTCCCAAGGCTCGGCGTTTCGCAAAAGAGTTAGGCGTTGATTTGGCCGGCGTGCGCGGCATCCGGGCCAGGCGGAGAGATTCTTGCCTCCGATGTGCAGGCTGCGGCCGCTGCACCCAGCGCTTCGCGCGAAAAATCTGGGAACGTCGAAGTGCCCAGTTCGCTCGGCCGGATCATGGCGGAGCGCACCACGCAAAGTTGGACGACGGTCCCGCACTTTTTCGTGAGCCGCGATATCGACGCGAGCGCGCTGAATCAATATCGCGCTCAGGCTGCGGCGGAGATCGAGCGCTCGCATCAGATCCGCATCACCCACACCGACTTACTGGTCGCGCTGGCGGCGCGCGTGCTGCTGAAGCATCCGCGGCTGAACGCAAGTTGGAGCGCGGAAGGGATTCGCCTGCACAATTATGTCAACATGGGGATCGCGATTGCGGTCAGCGACGGCGTGGTGGCTGCAGTGGTTCGAAATGCGCACAGCGCCAGCCTGGCGGAGATTGCGATGCAGCGGCGCGATGTGGCGGAACGCGCGCGGGCGGGGAAGCTGCGTCCGGCCGATATCGCCGACGCGACCTTCACCATCAGCAACCTGGGCATGTATCAAGTCGATCAATTCAGCGCGATCATAACGCCGCCACAAGCCGCGATTCTCGCAGTGGGAGCGCATTGCCGACCGCGTGGTCGTGATGCAAGGCCAGCCTGCAGTGCGGCCCATGATGACGGTGACCCTGTCGTGCGACCATCGCGTCGCCGATGGCGCTCGCGCTGCGCAATTTCTCGGCGACCTAGCCGAAGCGATGCGCGAACCCGCGAAGCTTCTGCAATAAATTCACGGTCCAGCCGTCCAACCAGTAACTTTCGGTACCTAGGTCCCATGACTGCGGTTACCTGTGTTTGGTCCGGTTTGCCCTCTACTATCGCCAAAGTCCCACGAGGTAGCCAGCAGGCATGGACCGGCGCCGCCAGCAGCGAGTTTCTGTCGAACTTCCAGTTGTCATCTGGGGAATGGATCTTCACGGCCGCCCCTTCACGCAGCCGGCGACGGTTCGCACGGTCAGCAGCCGGGGCGGGACGCTGCAGGGCGTCTGCGTTCAGCTCAAAGCGGGCGACGTCTTCGACTTGCAATACCAGGGTGTCAAGACGCAGTTTCGGGTGGTATGGCTGGGCAAGCATGGCAGCGATATGGAAGGCGAAGTCGGAATCGAGACCCTGGCCAGCGGAGTCCACGTATGGGACTTCGATCCGCTGCGCTGTACCGCCGCCGCCGGGCGAGGATAAGTCAGATAAATTCCACAGAGGATCGTGGCGCCCGAAAAATTGAGGGGCCCTCGAATCTCGCCAAACTCTACCAGCGCACGCCGACGGTGATAGGCCGCAGGTCGGTGGTGATGCCGCTGTGGGTTCCGTGCAGGTAGCGGAACTCGGCATAAATCTCGGTGCTGCCGCCGACTTTGCGCGCGACACCGCCGCCGAAATTTTCCCCAGCTTCATTTTGATGGGCGGAGAAAAAATTTCCGTTCAAGGGCAAGTGGGCATTAAAGCAATTACCCCACCAGGTGAAAAATCCGTTACAGGCCGATCCGGGAAAGGCGGTGGAATAGTCGAGCTTTCCAGAGCGATGAAAGTAGCTGGCGCCGACAACGATGTATCCGCTCCAAAGTTTGGTGACCTGGAAATTAATGATGGGATCTAGCATGACCGAGTAGACATGACTGGTGGCGCCCGTGGTCTGCGCCAGTTCGAGGGCGGAAGTGCGCAAGGGCAGATTGTCGTATTGGAAATCGAAGCGCAGGCCGAAATACTTGCTGAAGTTGCGGGCCGACGCCGGCGGCGGCGATGAGGCCTCCGCTGCGAACGTAAGTACGCGTGGTGCCGTTGGTCAGGCTGGCTCCGCCGCCAACATTGAAGGTCCACTTGTTGAACTCTGGCGCTTTTGGTTTGCGGAGCGGACCGATTTCTTCGGGCGTCGCTTCCTGACTGCTCGACTGATCAGCCGGCTGCTGGGCTGCGGGTTGCTGCTGCGCGGGAGCCTGCTGATCGGGCGGCGGCGGTGTGGCAGGGGTTTGTTGGGCATGGACCGGTGTGGCTCCCACCAGGATCGTCGCCACGATAAAAGCCAGAGCGATCCTGAAGCTGGAAACCCTCGCGAACTTTCGACTCATTCATTCTCCTCCCGCTGCCGGGCGTGGTTGCGGACCGTCGCGCTCGGCCCATACTGGGGCCCATACCTCGGTGAAAAGAGGCGCTTGCGAAAGGAACGTGTCCGCGATGCTCCCGCCGGGATTGCACATCGCAGCAGGCAGGCACCATATTATCAACTTTGATGCTGATTCTGCCTGCATAGCCGCCCGCTGGGTTGCAGTTTCCGCGAAGCGCGAGTCGCACGTATGATAGGGCATCCTTTTTGAGCGAGAGTGACTGGTTGGCGAAGAGCATAGCAAAGTCGACGGCGAAAGTTTCACAGAGAGACGAGTCCGGGGCCCGCGTGGCACTGATCGGCTTTGGAACTGTGGGGCGGGCTGTGGCCAAAATTTTGTGCGAGAACGGCCACAGCGCTGTGCGCCTCACCCACATCTGCAACCGCAACGTGGAAAAGAAAAAACAGCCATGGGTTGCCGGCGATGTGATCTGGACCGATGATGTCGAGTCGGTACTGAAGTCCGACGTCGACATTGTTATCGAGTTGATTGGCGGCTTGACTCCAGCCGAGCAGATTGTGCGCGGGGCGCTCGAGTCGGGAAAGTCGGTGGTCACTGCGAACAAGCAGTTGATTGCGCGGCACGGGTCGGATCTTCTGCAGCTGGCGAGCGCTCACGGATGCCAGCTTGAATTTGGCGCGTCGGTCGCGGGAGGCGTTCCGGTTCTTCCGGCGCTGCGCACTGGTTTAAGTGGAGACCGGTTGCACGGGATCGCGGGAATTCTGAACGGAACATGCAACTACATTCTGAGCCGAATTGAAAACGCGCGCATTCCGTTTAGCGAGGCGCTGGAAGAGGCGCAGGCGCGAGGATACGCGGAGGCCGACGCGTCAGAAGATCTGGACGGAGGCGATGCGCGTGCGAAGTTGTCCATTCTTGGCGCTGGCGGGGTTGCATACGCAGGTCGCGCCGGAGTCGGTGCGCGCCCGCACCATCCGCGCGGTTGACGCGGTCGATTTCGACTATGCCGCGGAATTGGGTTGCACGATCCGGCAGATTTCGCGTGCGGTATTGAAGGACACATGTTTTATTCGCCGAGGTCGGCCCGTGCCTGGTGCCGGCTGACTCGCCCTTCGGCCGAGTGCAGCGAAATCTGAACCTGGTGCTGACGTCTGGTCAGTATGGCGGAGACATGGCGTTTCTGGGCGCGGGGGCGGGTGGCGATCCTACGGCGGTGGCAGTCGTTTCAGATTTGTTGTTTGTGGCGCAGAATCTGGGTGGTGACACTGGCAAACGAGACGTGGCGAGCTACGTCTCTATGGCGGAGATCAGCAGCGATTTCGAGACGCCCTGGTATTTGCGATTTTTTGTGCGCGACCAGCCGGGAATCGTGGCGCGGCTGGCGCAAATCATGGCAGCGCATCACCTTAATATTGACTCGCTGCTGCAGAAGCCGGGGTTCGATAAGGCGTCGCTGCCCTTTGTGATTACGCTGGAACCGTGCCGCGATTCGATGTTGCATCCGGCGCTGCAGGAAATGGCGGGGCTGGAGTTCTCGATTCGTCCATGCTTGTGCTTGCCGATTTTGCGGTAGGGTTGGCGCAGAAACAGCGCCGTCCGTTGCGGTTATTCACGCTGCAACGATCCGGCGCTGGGCCTGAACTAATTCCAGAAAGGATTTTTTAGACCGGCGGGCGCTAAGGCGCTGTTGGATTTGGTTTCCGTCCCCGATTCGTCCGAGATTTTCTCGTCGATGAAGCGGGAGGGCGGCGGGGCAATCAATTCGTCTTTCTTCCCCGAGTTCGGATTAAGGATATTCGGATTTCATGGGGAACCTCCATCTTTAGTTTATGATCTGGGTTCATTAAACACCTCTAAGCGCGGGGGCGAGACGGCAAAATTTGGATACGTCCTATCGAAAAAGCCGCAGTCTCTATTTCAGGTTCTTTTTGCTGTCTGCTTGGAGCTATTTCGGTGTGAGGATCGGAGTTGGAGAGTTTCATAGTGCTGAGGGCGTCCCGCACTCGCGACTGCCGGCAACTTGCCGGCGCTCCGCGGATCCGACGCTGTCCGAGCGGAATTCTTTAGTTCGATATATGCTGATCAGTCCCCTTCTGCAATGCTACCTGGAATTTATATTTCCCAAAGGACCCACTTATGAGATACCGCAAGCTTGGCCGTACTGGTTTCGACGTCAGCGAGATTGCCCACGGACTGTGGGGGATGAGCGGGTGGAGCGGCTCGAACGACCAGGAATCGCTGGCGTCGATGCAGCTGGCCGTGGACCTGGGCTGCAACTTTTTCGATACGGCGTGGGCCTACGGCGAAGGCAAGAGCGACGGGTTGCTGGGCGAGATCATGGCGCGCAACTCCGGGAAAGCGAATCTACGCGGCGTCGAAGATTCCTCCGGCGAATGATCGCTGGCCGGCTCTGCCGGAGTACAAGTACAGCGACGTGTTTTCGGCGCAGCACGTTTTCAAGTACGCCGACCTCATCCGCAAGCAACTGCGCGTGGACACGATCGACCTGCTGCAGTTTCATGTCTGGGACGATAGCTGGACAAACGAGCCTGAGTTTCGCTCGACCGTGGAAAAGCTGAAGCACGATAAGTGGATTCGCTTCTTCGGGCTGAGCATCAACCGCTGGGAGCCGGAGAACGGCATCAAGGCGCTGCGCACGGGACTGGTCGACGTGGTGCAGGTGATCTACAACATTTTCGACCAGGCGCCGGAGGACGAACTCTTCCCGGTTTGCCAGGAACTGAATGTCGGCGTGATCGCGCGGGTCCCGTTCGATGAAGGCAGCCTGGGTGGCAAGATGACGCTCGAAACGCGATTTCCGAAAGACGACTGGCGCGCCGGATACTTTGGTCCGGAAAATCTGGCCGAAGACGGTCAAGCGCGTCGACGAGTTGAAAAAGATTGTTCCGGCGGGGATGACCCTGCCGGAGATGGCGCTGCGGTTCATCCTGTCGCATCCCGCGGTGAGCACGACGATCGCGGGCATGCGGAAAGCGGAGCACGTGCGGCAGAACATCGCGACCAGCGACGCGGGGCCGCTCGATAAAACCTTGCTGGCGGAATTGAAGAAGCATCGCTGGGACCGGACGCCGCAGCGCTGGTCGGACTAGAGTTGCGCGCCTCGTCTCGATGAGACAGGTACTGGTAATGCTGTCGCGAACTGCTCGTGGCATTCGTCGCGTCTATCCTTAGTGCTGATTGCGCGGCCGATTGCTCACGAATCTCGATCGCTTGCAGGCGCAGAGATCCGCGCGGGTCGCTGCGCGGGACGGTGCAGGACGCAACCGGCGCCCGCATTCCTTCGGCTAGCATCGTGGTTAAGGCGGTCGATTCGTCGGTGCAGCGCAGCCACTACCAGCGAAGATCGCGGCGAGTTCCGTGTGGATGATCTGCTCCCGGCGCATATCACGTCACGGTGAGCGCGTCCGGATTCGCGCCGGCGCAGGCGGATGTATCGGTCGCCGTCAGTTCGGTGCGCGAGGTTACGGTTACTCTGAAGCTGGCGGCGCCAGGAGAAACGGTTTCGGTGCAGGGCGAGAATTCGTCGATCACGACTCAGCCCATGGATCTGGTCAGCGTGGTGCATCAGGGTGTTATCAGCAGCCAGGATTTGCAGACGCTGCCGCTGGCCGCCCGCAGCTTTGCCAACATCGCGTATCTGGCGCCGGGAACGGAGCCGGTGGAACCTTCCGATCCGACCAAGGCGCGCATCACGGCGGTTTCGACCGGAGGAAGTTCGGGGCTGAACAACGATCTCTCGGTGGATGGCGGCGACAATTCCGACGACTGGATTGGCGGGTTCCTGCAGAATTTTTCTCCGGATGCGATTCAGGAATTTGCCGTGCGCACCGCCAACGAAGACGCCGACACGGGAGGGACGACTGCCGGGTCGGTCGTGATCACGACCAAGCGCGGAACCAACGATTGGCATGGGACGGAAGCGTTCTACGAGCGCGCGGCGGCGCTGAATGCGCGTTTTCCGATTGAGAATCCGGCGCCCAATCCCAAGCAGCCCTTCTCGCGCCAGAATTACGTGGCCACGCTGGGCGGTCCGATCGTGCGGGACAAGGTGTGGTTCTTTTCTTCGTTCGAATACGTGCACGAAAATGCCAGCATCGCCTACAGTCCCGGCAGCGTTACGCAGTTCGATGCACTGGCGCAACTGGCGTCCGACGGACTGATTCCGGGCGTCCCTTCGATTGCGGTTCCGCCGAATGTGCCGATTCCATTTCGCGACTACATCGGATCGCTGCGCTTCGACTGGGCGCAATCGCCGAAGTCGCAGTGGTTTCTGCGGGCCTCGGAAGACAGTTATCTGACGCACAACGACCTGGTGCAGCAGGCGACGCTGCCTTCGACCGGACTGACCACGCACAACAATTACTGGAACGGCGTGATCAGCAATACTTACGCGTTCAGTCCAACATGGCTGGGAACGTTTGTGTTCGACGCGAGCGAGTTGCACCTGACGCAGACGCGCAATTCGACACTCGGCTTCGCGCTGGCGTTTCCGTTCAGCTCCACGACGCTGACGGTGTCGGGATTCGAGACGTATGGCGACAATCAGTTTGCGACGCCGATCACACTCTTTCCCTCGCTGCGCAATCAGCAGAAATATCAGTTTCGTTACGACGTGGGCCACGCGACGGGCGATCATTCGTTCAAGTTCGGAGTGAACTTCATTCACGAACCGGTGCTGAGCGGGGCGTTTCCGGGCAATCAGGAGACGCTGTATTCGTTTCCTAACGATCCGACGTTTTACACGGCGAACCCGGCACAGTTTGCGGTCGACTACGCGAGCGGGGCTTCGACGACTCCGGCCAGCGACGGAAGTTTTTCGCAGAGCGTGCAGCGGCTGGCACTGTATGCGCAGGATTCGTGGCGGGTTTCGCGGCATCTCACGCTGAATTACGGACTTCGCTGGCAAACAACCTTTGGACTGTTCACGGCGGAAGGGCGCGATCAGACGGCGAATCCGTCGTTTTCTCTGCTGCCGTCATTTGGGCTTGCCGGAGCGTGCGCCGCAGGATGATCGCAAGCAATTCGGGCCTCGCCTGGGGATTGCCTATTCGCCGGGAAGCAGCGGGCGGACCGTGTTTCGCGCTGGCTTCGGACTCTTCTACAACGATCTCGCGCAGAACGGCTGGGCAGCCGCGTTGCAGGCGGTGAACGGCGGGGCGAATCCTCCGGCCGCGCTGATCGATCCAAATTACAAGACTCCGTATGCGCTGCACGCGACCGGCGGCGTGCAGCACGCGTTCAGCGCGAATTGGACCGCGAGCGCCGACTACACGCACGAAGAAGGCAATCATGCCTATCGCGCATATTCATTTGCGGTTCCAAGCTCGGCGCAAGTTTTCCGCTCGGACAATCGGTCGAGCTACAACGCGCTGATGCTGCACCTGCAAGGGAACGTGTCGCAACGCTTCAACCTGGTGGCGAATTACACTTTTTCTAAAGCGCAAACCTGGGGATGCGTGCTGGGCGAGTTGTTCGATTATGTGAACGGAGTTTGCAATCCGCTGAACCCGTTCGCTCCCGGCGACTACGGGCCTTCGGGCGAAGATGTTCGGCATCGTTTCGTGCTTGCCGGGACGGTTTACATTCCCGGCGGCTTTGAGTTGACGACGCTGACGCAGGCTGAGTCGGCGCGGCCTTTTACGATTACGACGGCCGACAATAGCCAGCGCATTTCGGTGAATGGCCAGCCCACCGCGCTCGACGTGTTTCGCGGCACGCCTTACATTCAGGTGGATTTGCGCCTTTCGCGTCCGTTCAAGTTCGGCGAGCGCTGGGAGGTGCGTCCGTTCGCCGAGTTCTTCAACGTATTCAACCGCAACAATCCGGGGGCGAATTACGTGGCGAATATCGGGCAACTGCCGCTGCCCTCGAGCGAGATTGCGGCAGGCAATGCGACTCATATTTGTCTCGACTTCCCGACGTGCGCTCAGCTTGAGCCCATTACCAGCTACAAACAGTTGGAAATTCCCGCGGGCGGGTTGGGAGACTTCTTCGGACCGGGGACTACGGTGGGGATTCCGTTCGCCGCGCAGTTGGGAGTGCGGGTGAATTTCTAGAATGAACACCTAGGGACAGCCGCCCTCGGCTGTCTCCACATAAACCATGCGGACAGCCGAGGCGGCTGTCGCTCCATAGGCGATTCTGTGAGATGGTGGCCCCGGAGGGGCTCGAACCCCCAACCCTCAGTTCCGAAGACTGATGCTCTATCCAATTGAGCTACAGGGCCGATGCTTGTGTCGTGGAAGAAAATCGCTGGAAAATCTGGGGTGGGAAACGGGAATCGAACCCGCAACCGTCGGAGCCACAGTCCGGTGCTCTGCCAGTTGAGCTATTCCCACCACCGAGTCTGATTATATCTCAGAGGTCCGAGGCAGGTTTATCCGCGGCCTATGCCTACGTATTCGAATCCCAGGGCGCGCAGGCGGGTGGAGTCGAGCAGGTTCTTGGTGTCGACGATGACGGGCTTGTTTACCAGGTGCTTGATCTTCTCAAAATCCAGGGCGCGGAATTCCGGCCAGCCGGTGCCAACCACGAGTGCGTCGGAACCTTCGGCGGCGGCGTAGGCGGAGTCGCAATAGCGCACCGATCCGTTGAGCCGTATTTTCGCTTCGGGAATTGCAACCGGATCGTAAGCGCGGACATGCGCTCCCTTGGAAACCAAATTTTCCGCCAGACGGATCGACGATGATCCCGCCACGGAATTTGTATTCGGCTTAAAGGCAAGGCCCAGAATGCCGACTTCCTTGTTCTCAACCGAATTCAGCACCAGCGAGATTTTGTCGACCAGGCGCTCTGCGAGGTACTGGTTCACATCGCGTGCGGCGCCCAGCACTTTCAAGGGGACGCCATGCTGTTGCGCCAGTTCGACCAAGGAGTCCATGTCGGTTTCGGCGAACACGCCGCCCATGCCGGCTCCGGGCTGCAGGCAACGCGGGGCGATTTTTTTGTCGAGACCGAGGGCCAGGGCCAGGCTCACGGCATCGGCGTCCACGCGCTCGCAAAGCGCGGCAACTTCGTTGATGAAAGAAATTTTTGTCGCGACGAAGGCGGTCGCGGCTTCGCGCACCAGTTCCGCGGTCGCCTGATTAGTGACAATTACGGGCACGCCGCGCATCACCAGCGGATGAAAAATCTGCTTCAGCATGTGGACGGCTTCGAGCGACGTAGAACCGAGAATGATGCGATCGGGCCAGTTGAAATCTTCGACGGCGCAGCCATCGGTAAAGAACATGGGCTGCGAAACGATGGTGGCCTGCAGGCCCGCGTCGCGGATGCTCTTTTCCAGTTTGTTGGCGGTGCCGACGGGGACGGGAGTGACGATAGTGAGAATCGGAGGCTTGGTCGCGAGGCGCGTAATGCGCAGGGCGACGTCGGCCAAGCCCTCCGGTTTGTCTTCGGCCAGAAAAATGACTTGGGTTCGGCGGGCGAAGGTTTCGATGTCGGTGGAGTAAGCCAGCCGACCGGCCCGCACGTTACGCCGGATTATTTCTTTCAGATTTTTTTCGAAGAAGGGGACATTGCCCTGGGCCATTTCGACCATGCGCGTCCGGTCGGGATGACAGCAGGAAACGGGCGTGCCAAAATCCGCCAGGCAAGCCGAAATCACCGTTCCCAGGTAACCTGAACCGTAGACTCCGATCTGCATGCACTCTCCCGTTTTCTACCGGAATCCCACGTTGGAACAGAGGACAGGATTAGCGGCGACTTGGCCTACTCTTTATTACAGGCGCGCTCCATGCTTTTCAATGCACGGGAGGGAGATGTACTTACGCCAACCGTTGCGGGTCGGGCGTAACCAAGGGTGGTAACGCGGCGGAGATTACGTCGGCGCGGCGAAGAGCTAACGTGAAACCAAGTGGCGGCCGAGGGGGACCGGCGCCAGATCGACCCAGCAATTCTCCTCGGCTTCGCGCACAAAGGTCAGCCTTTCCAGGAGGATGCGGCGGCTGTCCGGGTAAGCTTGCCAGCGTTCGCGGGCGATCCTGAGAGCGGTTTCCGCATGTTGTTGGCCGCTCATTTTAGCGATGGTGAGATGCGGAATGTAGGGCCACTCTTCCTGGAAGGCCAGCGCTTCGGTATTCAGCTTGCTGTGCAGTTCGGTCATGTGCGCGGCCGCATCGAGCACGCGAATGTAGATGGTGGGCGTTACCGGGACGAAGGTCTCCACATTGCCCAGAGTTACCTCGAAAGGCTCCTCGCTGCCGCAAATGCGCTCCAGAATCTGCAATGCCGAACTTTCGCTGCCGCGCAGTGGACGTGGCGGCAGAATCGTCAGATGGGCCGACATGTGCGGCAGGTCGGGATGCAACTCGCGGCGGAGTTGTTCCACGAATCCTCCCGCGGGATTATTGAGGTACGCCACCAGCGCGTAACGGGGAGTCTGCATCTGCGGGAAAATTATACCCCGGCAGTGGAGGGCGGGTGAGGGTTAATCGGGCAGGTTCGAGGCGCGGTCCCAGTTCCAATTGCAAACCGGCTAGAGGCGGCTAAAGTCGGCTGACTAAGCCCCGATACAATGGGCACTATGAGCGCGACCCTCGAGCAGTGGCTTGAGTTCGTCTTCAACAACCCCGTTCGCAAGCGCGGGTGGTATTGGGATGAGGATTTCCAATCCCGATGGGAGGGGCTCGAACTCACTGATACACTCATCGTCCGATACATGACGCGGCTTTTCCTGGAGCCGGGAGTCCTGCGGTCCTACTCGCTTGACCAAGTTGAGCAGGGTCTGTGGTTTCTGCTAGGCGAGTCGTCTCCGGACTGCTCAAGCAGAGCTCTGCTCAGGCACCAAGCGGCGCTCCTCGACCGTGTCGCCTGCATCCAGGCAATGTCCGGCTTCTTCCGCGACTTCATTCTCGCCGTTACTCCCGATCACTTTGACCCTAATGCGCCGACAATCGGAGTCAATGGCGCGGCTTACATGTGGTGGGACATCTTCCCGATGCACTCTTATATGCGCAGTCACGTGCCTGGGCCCACGCGGGCCGAAGCGCTGCTGTCCATACTGGAAAAGTGGAAACTTGGGGCCGAACTCCATGACGCAGTCTTGAAGGGGTTGGCCGACGAGCTGGAATTTGAGATTGAGCCCGAGATTCATCAAGCAACCTTGCGCGTAATGTCAGAGGTCCTCGATTTGCCCTCCGAAACTTGCCGGTTCAGCGCCCTTCACGGCCTCGGCCATTGGCACGCCCAACACCCGGAGCAAGTCGAGCAGATCGTGGATGCGTTTCTCGCGCGGCACAAAGACCTCAGGCCTCATCTGATCGAGTACGCTTCAAGGGCTCGCCTCGGCAGTGTGCTCTAGGCCGTTCGGGACTCCTTCGCTGCTCCGTAGGGCTGACAGAGTCCATTACTGTGGAGTTGATGTCCGCTTGTTGTGCAATCCTGTGGTTCAGCGAACTGTCTTGCCCAGGGCGGCAACCGCGTGGGCTGGGGCTAGGCGCACCGCAAACTTGTCGTCGTGCCCGCAGCTGATTACCGTTGTCTGGTTGGGATATTCCCTGACCCAGATAACCCGTTCGGGATTCACAAAGACTTCCATGCCGTCCACATCTTCAAACATTACGAACTCCATGCTGCCTCCTTTCGTTCTTATGCGAACGCGGCGCTACTTGGCGCGATAGACGATCTTCCCGGCGACCATGGTCCACAGAACCTGAGTGTCGCGCATTTGCTCTGGGGAGATTGTTAAAACGTCGCGGTCGAGCAAGACCAGGTCGGCGCGCTTACCGGGCGCGATCGTTCCGATGGAATCGAGATTCATGGCGCGGGCGGAATTGCGAGTGTAGGCGTAGAACATGGCTTCGCGGGGCATGGCTTGCGATGGATCAAGGACGCCTTCATCGCCTTTGCGAGTCTCTGCCTGATAAATCGCGCGGAAGACATTGGCGGTAGAAACCGGCCAGTCGCTGGCGCCAGAAATGATGCCGCCGTTGTCGAGAATGGAACGCGCGGGATACTGCCACTTGTAAATTTCGGGATCGATATAAGGCTTTAAGATTTCGATGGTGTCGTTGCTGGCTTCCGCCCAAAAAAGCTGAAGAGCGCTGATCACACCCAGTTCGCGGAAGCGCGGGAAATCTTCCGGTCGCACAAATTGCTCATGCGTGAGCGTATGCGGGAGGTGAGAATCGCCGTTGGCCTTGCGGGCTGCAGCTATACCGTCGAGCGCAGCCTTCACTGAGCCGTCGCCAATGGCGTGCACGTGAATGATCAGCCCTTGCTTGTCGGCGGCGACGCATAGCTCGGCAAATCTTTGCGGATCGAAGAGCAGATCGCCGTTGCGGCCGGTGTTTTTGTACGGCTGCGTGAGATTCGCAGTCTGGGAGGGAAACTCGGCGACTCCGTCGGCGAAAACTTTAATGCCGATGACGTGCAGATTAGGGACATCTTTGTAAGTCTCGCGAGTTTTCTGCACGGCCGCGAGCTCAGCTGCAGGATTTTTGGCGAACACCTGGGGAAAGGCGACGACCTGCGAAGTCAACTCGCCGTGATCGGCGAGCATTTTGTAGGCTTGCAAAACATAGGTCGAGGCCAAAGGATCGAGCCACGCGGTGATGCCGAGACTGTAGTTGTATTGCAACGCCGCGCGGGCGGCGGCGAGCAAGCGGTCCGGAGTTGGGGTGGGGAGGAGCGGCTCGATTTTTTCCGTGCCGGCATCGACCAGAAATCCGTTGGGCTGCCCGTCTTTATTGCCGTAATAGCTGCGCTGTTGTGGAGAAAGTTTTTGCAGAAAATCGGCGGTGATACCGGCGCGTTGTAGCAGACGCTTATTGGCCCACGCAGTATGCCCGTCCATGCCGCGCAAGAGAACATCCTGGTTCTGGTAGGCGCCGGTGCTGAAGTCGGCGTTAAGAACGTCAGGGTGCGACCAGAATTCGAGCGGCAGGCCAAGAACTTCAAGAATATCGCCGCGCATGCCCCGGCCGGATTTCCTTGCTTCCGCGACGAAAGGGGGCAAGTCCCTCAGAGATGAAACTTTGTCGGTAGCGTCGGCGGAGATCAGGTTGAGTCCGCCGTCGATGGAGTGGCTGTGGGAATCGATGAAGCCCGGGAAGAGGCTTTTGCCTTCGAGGTCGATGCGCTCGGCGTTGGCGGCGACGGACCGGGCTACCTCGGGAAGCGTACCGACGGCAATGATTTTTTCGTCGCGAATGGAAAGCGCTTCGGCGTATGGATTCTGCGGATCGGCAGTAAAGATCTTGCCATGAAAGAAAATGCGTTCGTCTGTAGCAGACTGCGTCCAGCTGGCCGGTGCGAGAGAGAGAAGGAATGGAGCAGTCACAACAAGAAACAGCAAACGTCGCGAGAAGAGGGTCACTCGAATGGTCCTTTCCGAAGCCAAAAGCGCGATCGCTCACGCAGAAACCACTTACTATACACATATATTTTGTGGAGGCCGCTCGGCTTCGCCCCTTCGGCTTCGCTCAGGGCAGGCTTTCGCCGGACAGCCGAGGCGGCTGTCTCTACGTCAGTTGTCATAGAATCTGATCGAATGGGGACGGGGAAGAAAGTGGCGGGGTTGGCGCTGGTGGCTGCGATTGGCGCTGGGACTTTTTCGCGGAGCCAGACTTCGAGTCGGCAGAGTGCCGGAGGAAGCGAGGCTTGCTCGAGTTGCCATTCGGAAATCTACAAGTCGTATAGCAAGACCGTGATGGCGAATGCCAGCGGCCCCGCAGCGGACGGGGTGATTGCCGGGGAGTTTCACGACAAGACTTCTGGGGTTCGCTACCGGGTGTACACGCAGGAGGAAAAAGGTCGCCTCGCAACTCCGTCCCAAACCAGCCAGTCCCATGCCGGCCACGCTCCCACGGTGTGGATGAGTTACGAACGCGCCAGCGAAAAATTCCAGGGCGAACGCCAGCTTCTTTACTTCATCGGGGCGGGAAGAAAAGGCCGGAGCTATTTGTTTTCGGTGCAGGAATTTCTGTTTGAGACTCCGATCAATTGGTATTCGCAGGAGAACCACTGGGGTATGACTCCGGCTTACGCGGAGGCGCGGGAGACTCCCATGAATCTGCCGGCGCTCACCGATTGTATGAATTGTCACAGCAGTGGTCTGCAGTCGCCGATCGCCGGAACGGAAAATAAATTCTCCGGGCCGCCGTTCTTGCATGGGGGAATCACTTGCCAGCGATGTCATGGGGAAGGCGAAGGGCACGGAGAAAAAGCCGCGGCGACTTCTGCCAAAGCGGATTCTCCGGGCACCTCGGTGCTTTATGCATCACACGAGAACGACGCGATCGTGAATCCGGCAAAGCTGCCGGCGGACCGGCGCGACGCGATTTGCATGGAGTGTCATTTTGAAGGCGCGGTTACGGTGCAGCAGCCGGGGAAGAAGGTCTATGACTTTCAGCCCGGGGAGCGGCTTTCGGATTACATTCATTACTTCCTGTTGAGCGGGAATGATCCGCAGAAGCCGGAGGCGCTCAGCCAGTTTGAAGCGTTGTCGTTGAGCGAGTGCAAGCGGCAGTCGGGAGACAAGATGTGGTGCGGCAGTTGTCACGATTCGCATGCGGAGCCGGCCGCGGCGGAGAAGACGGCATACTATCGCGGCAAGTGTCTGACCTGCCACGGCGAGGCGTTCGGGGCGAAGCATCATCCCGACAAACCGGATTGTACGAAGTGCCACATGCCGGCATTGCCGAGCAAAGACATGACGCATACCGAGGGAACCGATCACCGGATTCAGCGCTATCCCAACAGCAGGCCGCTTCCGCGCCTGGAGGTTCGCGGCACGCCAGGGGCGCCGCTGGTTTCATTTCCGGAGAGCGCTGCGGCGCAGGTGAGTTCGCGCGACTTCGCACTGGCATGGGAGACGCTGGCTCTGCGCAACGTCGACAACGCCGGACAAAAGGCAGAGGAATATTTGTGGGAGGCAGTTAAGGAGCGGCCAGAAGATCCGGTGCTGCTGACGGCTTTGGGCTTTGTTCAACAGAAGCATGGCAACGAAAAGCAGGCGCGGGATTTTTATGAAAAGGCGCTGAAGCTGGATCCGCTGGACAACGAAGCCGCCACCGACCTGGGGATTCTCGAGGCGCGCGCGGGAAATTTGCGGCATGCGGTCGAGTTGTGGCAGGGAGCGTTTAACCGCGTGCCGTATCGCAGCGCGGTGGGCATGAATCTGGCCATGGCGTTTTGTGTGTCCAAGCAGACGGATGTCGCGCTGAAGTTTGTGAACCGGGTGCTGGAGTTCAATCCCGATTATGTGAAGGGGAAGCAGCTACTGGTTCATCTGCAGCAGAACCCGCCGGAGTGTTCGCCGTAAGCGTTGACCGCATCTCGGCGTGCGAAACTTTGATTTTCTGAAACTCGATCCCGTACAAATACAGGGCCCGGTGCCGCACCACGGCGGCAAATCTTTCGGGATAGGCGCTGTGCGGCGGAAGAAATTCCACGTCGATTTCCGTGCCGACGCTCAGATTGGCGATCGTAAACACGCACATGCCAACATCGCTCACATTGATGCCCAATCCGTCCATGCATCCGCGGCTGGTGAAGACGCGAACGGAAGTGTTGAACAGTTGGCGCTTTCGACGGCGGCGGTCTGGCCTGGAGGTGAGTCTGGGAAACATTCGCGGAAACGGCTTGCAACAAGGTAACGCACAGTAACGTTGCCGCCGAGATTACGAAGGTGCAGGGCGGCGAAAGGGCGTGGTCTCTTGCGCGGGCGCGACGCGCCGAAAAAGTGCTGTTCGCTGTCCTTCGGTGATGCGGCAATCTGGCCGATTAGCCGTACTCTTTAAGGATATTCTCACGCAACTTCCGCGAAAAAGTTTATGCAATGCCCGCATTGTCATCGGCAAGTGAAGGCGAGCGCCAAAAACTGCTCGGCCTGCGGCGGTTACATTCCGCCGGGACAATATCTGCTGGAGGACGCCGGAATCATTGAGGCCTCGCTCGCTAAGGCGGCGGCAGGCGCAAAGAAATTGGCGGCTCCGCGCGGTGCGGCTTCGCCGCGAGTGGCAAGACTCGGGAGACGATTTACTGCGTTCGTTCTCGATACCATGGTGCTTTTCGGCGTCTTTGCCGTGGCCGATGCCTGGATCTTCATGCGCTGGGGCACGGTGGAAGGAACCGAGTTGAGTCTTACCACCGCTTCGCTTCTGCTGGCCGGAATTTTTAATAGCGCAATCTTATTTGCTTACGGATGCCTGCTGGAAGCCAGTTTCGGCGCGACCCTGGGCAAGGCTCTGGTCGGTCTTCGCGTGGTGCGAACGGGATCGGGCGGCGCGCTCGCGGCTGCGGCCATTCGAAATGCAATGCGGATTGTGGATGGCGCCGGGGTTTATTTGCTGGGCGCTGTGGTCGCGGGCTGTTCCCCATGCCGGCAGCGGTTGGGGGATCTATGCGCGGGCACGGCCGTGGTAGAGGAAGAGTTCAGCAGAGGGAAGAAAGCTCTGGTTCTGGTTCTGGGGATCGCGTTGCTGGGCGGGGCGGCGTGGGAAGTTCCGCGCATCTGTTCGACGGACGTCGCCCAGGCGCACAGCCGGTATTTGAATCGAGTCATCGTGCAGGTGGGCCGGACGGAAAATTCCGCTTATCTCAAAGTTGCGCGAGTGCGATTTGATGTGGAGTTGGCTTCGGAAATAGTGCAGGCCGGGCGGATGTAAGTCTGGGATAGTCGAACAGTGGAACAGCATTTCACGCCAACTGAGCGTTACTGCGTCACAACTGGCGTTTCCCAACCATTGTACTCACCATCGAAACGCTCAGACAGGTGTAGCAGTTCAATGACAGTGCGGTCGATGGATGCTTGCTCAATTGACTGGGCGCGACCGACGACGATGCCGAATGGTAATTCTCCTTTAGAGTTCGGTTCCGAGACAATCCTGTAACCCATTGCGGCTGCCGCATCCCGAAACAGGATGCGAGCTGACTCAGAAGGAAAGTAAATCCAATGTTGGACTTCTCTCGCTGCGGTGAGAACGTCTCCTCTCTTCAGCAGTACGTCGAGCAGGTCCATGTTCGCGATGCGCTGGAGGTCTTCCGGTGATGGATACAAAACGTTGAGATACTGATCCCATTCGGAATCTCTCTGACTGCCGATGTCAAACCTGTACTCGTCAAAGCCCTTCATTCCTGCGCTTACCGCTTGACGGAAACCATCCTCGGTCTCCCCATAGAAGTAGAACTCACGTCGTCCGTCGGTGGTGATTCTTCCACAGGGGACTGCTCGGCAGGCGCGGGACACACACGCGTTGAGGGCATCTTCGATTTTGTAGAGTGTTGGGGCTTCTTTGCTGTCAGAAAGGCCGTCGGCTCGCGGCGTTTGGAAATAGAGCCGCGTCCAGAGCAGCCACGGCTTCGATGCTATGGGTATTGCGCGTCGAAGGCCGAGATTGACAAAAATCGAAGCGAGCTTGTCATTGACGTTGCAGAGATAGGGTTTCCAATTCTCTTTCTCTGTCATGGTGGTAGGAACATGATAACTGCTGAAGCTAGGCTTAGAGCTCATTGAAAATAAACTGAGTGCGCTGGGGGATGGAGGAGTGGACCCGGCAGGGGTACGAAGTTACTAATTATGCAGGGTTTGACTCTGTGCCGACTGTCTCCAAATGACGGGTTGGTTGCGGGTAGGATCGAGTTGGTTCAGTTCTGCTACGAATATAGAAAAGCTGTCTACGTCGCGCTCGATGGCGATCCGATCGCAGAGCTCTTCAAACCGGCGTTTTGCTTCGGTAGTCATAATGAAGGATTAGTTGCGGTAGCACGGCGGCCGTTGCTACAGCGAACACATGAGGATGCGGACAATGTTTCGGTAAGAGGCGGCGTCCGGTCACCCGAGAGGAAAAGCCAACCGATGGCTTCGCAGATTTCCCGGGAATGAAAATCTCTCTTAATGCTTGTCCCGCAAGGCTTTTGGCGCGCATGGTCCTGGCAGGCTGTTTGAAAAACCCATTCCCCGAACGGAAATTCCCCCAGCGCCCAAAAGGCGCCACACTCCGCTTGACTTGCGGCGCGGGCTGAAAAGCCGCGCCCTTTCAAGACAGTGAGCGTGCCAGGCCCTGAAAAAGCAACGCGGGAAGAGCCCCTGTTTCACAATTTCTTCGACACCGCAGCGCGGAGGCGCTTGGTAGGCTCACGAAGTCTGCTTCGCCTCGCGGTGTCTTTTGGCCAAGGCGTAGGCGACGACTAATAATCCTAGGCAGGCCAGAGCGCTCCACAGATTCATGAGCGGGAAGAGCCAGGTTTGGATCAGCGCGATCGTGACCAGCGTGAAGCCAATGATCGATCCCCATCTTCCTAGTGGCGAGTGCAGCGGGAGCGCGGCCAGTTCAGCGGGCGTGCGGCGACTGCGGAAGCTGATGTGGGCGGCGAGAGAGACGAGCCAGGAGAGAATCATCCCAGTGAAGGCCGCGCCTACGATATAGCGGAAGGCGTTATCGGGCGCCCAGAGAACGAGCGCGAGGGCAAACAGAATTCCGAACGATGAAAGCAATACTGCGTATTGCGGCGAGCCCTGGGGATTGAGGCGGCCGAGGCGAGCCGGGGCCCATCCGGTGCGGGCTAGCGAGAAGATCATGCGCGCGGCCACGTAAAGCGTGGCGTTGGCTCCCGAGAGCGCGGCGGTGAGTACGACGAAGTTCATTACGCCCGACGCGTGGGGAATTTTCACCGTGCGGAAGGTGGTGACGAATGGACTTTCGGTGACGCCGGCGTGGTTCCAAGGCATCACGCCGAGCAGGATCACGATGGCGCCGACGTAGACAAAAGTAAGGGTCAGAAACGTCAGCCAGACGGCGCGCGGAGTTTCTTTGATCGAGCGCGACTCGCCCGTTGTGACCGCAACCATTTCGACTCCGCCAAAACTGTAGAGTGCGAAGGTCATGGCGACGAACGGGGACCACAAGCCTTTGGGAAAGAATCCGCCTTGCGCGTTGTATTGCGGAGCGACGCGTCCACTGAGCAGCAACGCGGCGCCGATCACGATAAAGACGATGATGGTGGCGAGCTTGATCATGGATAGCCAGAACTCGGAGCGTCCGTAGGAGTCAACGCTGCGCAGATTCAGGACGAGCAGAATGGCGGCGAAAACCAGGATCCAGATATAGGAATGCACGCCGGGAAACCATGCGGACATATAAGTGGCGGCGGCGACCATCTCGGCGCCGATGGCGAGGGCGAGGCCCATCCAGTATCCCGCGCGGGCGATAAATCCGGCGAAGGAGTTGAGATAGAGATCGCCGTAGACCCCGAAACTTCCGGCGGCTGGATGAGCGCACGCAAGTTCGCCCAGAGCCATGGCGACGGTGAAGCTGATGAAGGCGGCGATTAGGAAACTCAAGATAGCCGCAGGGCCGGCGACCTCCATGGCGGCGCCGGAGCCCAGCAGCAGGCCGGTTCCGATGGAACCGCCGACGGCGACCATCGCCATTTGCCCGGCAGAAAGTTGGTGGCGCAGGCCTTCTTCGTGAATTTGTGGCGGCGCATGCTCCGTGGGCATGGAGCACCTTACCAGAGAGCGGGATGGTTCCCCAAGCCTAAGGAAAAACGTCTCACAAAAATTCAGCGACGGATGGTAGTTTTCAATTCTGCATCCGTCGCTGAAACTTCGCTCTCTCCTTCATTGCCGTTTGATCCGTACGTGCGCGGGCACGATGCCGGCGCTACTTGGTCCTAGTATCCGCGTCCGCCCGAGGAAAGGGCGTCATAGGGAACGTCGCGAGGAATGTTGTAGCGAGCCATGATCTGCTGCATGTGGTCCTCGTCGCGGGCTACGTCATCGCGATCGTGCTTGCGGCGGTCGTGCAGCCATTTCTCGTACGCTTTGTCGAAGTGCTTCTGGTCGTCGGGCGAAAAGCGTCCCTGAAAAGCGCGAACGTCTGTGTGCTGCTGCGGATATCCGTTGGTAGCGATGGCATTGAACGGCGTGTTCGGAGGAATGTTGTAGCGCGCCATGATGTCTTCCATCTTGCGGGCATGCTTGTCGATGTCGCTGCGGTCGTTGCGCGAATTGGCCGACTGCCATTTGTCGTATTCCTTGTTGAACTCGCGCTGGTCGTCCGGCGACATAGTCGGCGCTGCCTGTTGCGGGTAAGCACGATCAGGATATTGCGGCGACTGCTGCGGATACTGTTGCGTCCCCTGAGGATATTGCTGGGGATCTTGCTGCGGATATTGCGACTGAGCTGCCGCTGGAAGACCGAGCGCAGCTAAGGCTCCCAAAGTTACAAGAACTCTTTTCATAAAAAACCTCCAATTTAGAGACCAGTGGCTTAAGCTAGGACTCTCGGATTCCATTTGAGGTTGCTGCCAAGAATTGCCTAAAGCGGAGAGTACGGCGATTCTGTTGCGCATTTGGATTGTTTGCTGTAGCAGAAGGGCTGATCGTCAAGACTGAAGACTGAGGACGGCCACGATACGCCCTCCGGAACGCTGTCCGGACGCGAAGGTGGAAGTTTTTGAACTCTCGATTGGTGTCCGATTTTGTCAGGCGGTGTCCTGAAACGGACAGTGGCTGCGCCGCTACTCCGCCCTAAGTTATTTGCAATGTGACGATTGAGTATTGGCAGGCACTGTGCTAATACCCGTTGGGAGTACATTGCGAGGGCGAACATGTCATTCATTCGCGATCTGAGAGTTGCGGCGCGTTCTTTGAAGCGCACGCCTGGCTTGGCGACTGCGGTGGTTCTTACTTTGGCGCTCGGTATCGGGGCCAACGCCGCCATATTCACGCTGGTGCGCGGCGTGCTGCTCAAGCCTCTGGTCAACCGCGACGAGAAGCCGGCTGATCTATATCCGGCAGAGCGCGCCCGGCATCGGTGACGACAACACCACGTTTTCCGTACCCGAGGTTCAGGATTTGCAAGCCAGCATGAAAAGCGTGAGCGCGTTTCGGCGACTTCTCCGCGATGGATTTTACCATGATCGGCCTGGGTGAGCCGCGTTCCATTCGCGGTGGCGTGGTTGGCGGCACTTATTTCGACGTGATGGGCCTTCATCCCGTGTTCGGCCGACTGATCGGACCCCAGGACGATGGGGCCGAAAGCTGCAGGCGTTGTAGTGCTGACGTACCGTTTCTGGGCGAACACGCTTCACAAGGATCCTACGGTCATCGGCAAAGCCGTGCGTCTCGGAAGCATTGGTGATCGGTCGGCGACCGTCATTGGCGTGCTCGAACCTTGCGTTCCCTATCCGCAAGATACCGAAATCATCGCGAACGTGGTCACCAGCCCGCATCATCTTTCAGCCACCATGGTCACGGGCCGCATCCATCGCATGACTGAGCTTGTTCGGCCGTCTCGCTCCCGGAGTCACGTTCGGTCAGGCACGATCCGAGTTGGAGACTGCCTATGCCACGATGAAGAAGGACCATCCAGAAGCATACGCAAAGGAAGCGGATTTCCGGATCGGAACCAAGCTGCTGCGCGACCAGATCACGTCGGGTGCACGGACCGTGCTGCTGGTGTTGCTGGCAGCGTCAGGGCTGGTTTTCATCATTGCGTGTTCCAATGTCGCCAATCTGATTCTCGCGCGCACGGTTCGGCGCGAAGGTGAATTGGCGGTGCGCACGGCGCTAGGTGCGAGCAGAGGCGCGCTGCGCCGCATGCTGTTGGCCGAGAGTCTGCTGCTCTGCGGCGCCGGCGCCGCGCTTGGTGTAGTGAGCGCCCAGCCAATGGTGGCGGTACTGGCGCGCTACGCTTCGCGCTTCTCGGTGCGAGCGCTGGACTTGACGGTGGATTCCACAATGCTGTGGGCAGGAGCGGCGCTGGCGATTCTGGCCGCAGTGATTTTGGCGTTTGTGCCGCGCCTGCCCTCGAGCGAGGCCACGAGTGGATTGGGCCTGGCGAGCGGGAGCGTGCGGATTATCGGCAGCACAAGCCGGCGCCAGCGGATCTTCGCGGTCACTCAAATTGCGGCTTCGTTCGTGCTGCTGGCGGGCGCAAGTGCGGTGATCACTACGCTGATCGCACTGCAAAGGGCGCAGACAGGTCTGGACACGCAACACGTCCTGGCTATCGATGTTCCGGCTATGTCGCATGGAAAGACACCTCAGCAGGTCGTCGACTTCTACAAGGAAGCGATCCGCCGCATTGACGCCCTGCCGGGCGTGAGTGAGACCGCGTTCGGCAACGTTGTTCCCTGGCGCGACGGCTTCCCCGGTCCCGGCCTGCAATTTTCCGGGGACGGTCACCCGCATGCTCAAGGCGTCGAAGATCCGCGGGCGCAGTGGCGTGCGATCTCTCCTGGATTTTTTGCGTCGCTCGGCGTGCCCATCCTGGCCGGCCGCGATTTCAATGCACTCGATGAGCAGAATAATAGTGAGCCGGTGGTTATCGTCAGCGAGACTCTGGCACGGCGCATGTTTCCCGGTCAGGATGCGGTCAACCGGCATGTCTATTGGACGGATCCCGTGCTGCAATTCTTCCCTGGGACCGATCTTCAAAAGGCGCGACTGATCGCGCCGCACCGCATCGTCGGTGTGACGGCCGATGTTGACGATGGCCACATCGTTCCTGAGCCCACGCTCAGCGTTTACAGTCCTTTTGCCGAGGGCCCAATCTTTGGCGGCAACCTTCTAATCCACACCGGCGCAAATCCTTATGCGCTGGTGACGCCGGTCACTCGCATCATTCGCGAGATGTCGGCGGATCAGCCGGTGGAACACGCCGCCACACTTGAAGACATTCGCGCGGAGGTGCTCACCCCGGACCGTTTGAACTCATTAGTGTTTGGCGTGTTCGCGGCAGTGGCCCTCGCGATAGCGGTAGTCGGAGTGGCCGGGGTTCTGACATTTTCGGTGACCGCGCGGACACGGGAGTTCGGCATCCGGCTGGCCCTGGGTTCGGAGCCGCGGCAGCTACTGAAAGGGGTAGTGGCGGAGGGCTCGCTGATGGCTGCGGCGGGCGTGGTTGCAGGTGCGGCGTTCGGGTTCGTGATGGCGCGTTTGGCGGGGAGATATTTTCTGGACGTCAAAATGCCGGGCGTGTTGCCGGTGGTAGTCTCGGCGTTCTTACTGATGACGGTGGCAGTGGTAGCGTCGGTGTTGCCGGCGGCCCGGGCTGCGCGCGTGGATGTAATACAGGCGTTACGGTCAGAGTAAAGCTCACCGTTGATTGTCGCCATGGGCGCGGTGTCCACTCGTCGTCTCCCGGTACTGAAATCCACAGCCCGCGAATGCCCTTCGGCGGTTCGCCCAGTTCGCGACTCGAGCCTTCGCTGCGCTCGATTAAAGCGAGGTGACTTCTCGCATCGGCTCCGATCCGCTAAAAGCCAAAAATCGGGGCTCGGCCGGGAATCAACTGTGACCTTCGTAATCGGCCGGGGACGGTACCGCATTGCTGCGGTCGAGGGCGGCTCCTAAAATCGGGGCAGGACTTACTCCGCCTGAACCGCATGCCTGAGATCACAAGACGACTGGACCGAGCCGAACTAGGGAAGCGCGTGGAGCGCGCGGAGAAGCTTTTGCAAAAAGGCAAGACCGCCGATGCTCTGGAAGAATATCTGCTGGTGCTGCGGGACGATCCGGACAACGATGTGGTGCGGCAGTTGTCGGCGGACTTGTGCCTGTCGCTGAACCGAAACGGCGATGCGGTGCGCCTTCTTGGCGAATTGTTCGAGCGGCAGGTGGCGGCCAGCGACGCTACCCGCGCCAGCTTGACCTACAAGAAACTTGCCCGCCATGGCAGCCCGACCTGGCAGCAGAAGTTTCGTTTCGGCCAATTGCTGGAGGGCTCCAACAAAAAGTTGGCGGTGACGACCTACGAAGCGGCCCTCTCCGATTTGGGCAAGCTTAGCAAGAAAAAAGAGGCAATCGAGATATTGGATCGCATTGTCGCGATCGAGCCGACGCAGGCGAACTTGTTGCGAGCGGCGGAAACCGCGTCGGAACTGGGCAATCGCAAAGCGGCTGCGGCTGCCTATCAGAAAGTTGCGTTGCTGGCTGAGTCCGGAGGCGGCGAGACCTCCCAGTGGTACGAGCGCGCTTATCAGGAGGACGCTTCGGATCAGGGTATCGCGCTCGCGTACGGCAAGAGTTTGCTGACGCAAGGCCAGGTGGGGGCGGCCATCTTTATTCTCGAGCCGCAAGCCAAGTCGGGCGAGGTGACTCCGGCGTTGCGCGAGACTTATACCGATGCGCTGATTGCGGCCGGACGCTTTGCCGACGCCGAGCCCCTGGTATGGCAATTGTTTGAAGCCAATCCTGCGCGCGTGCAGCAGGTGATTGGGCTGGTCGGAAGTCTGCTGGACGCGGAGCAGCCCGACGCCGCCGTGGCCCTGGCGCGCAAGCTGGAACAATTCCAGCGGCGTCGCGGGGAGCGGCGCCAGTTCATCGCCATCATGGAAGACTTGACGGCGGCGCGGCGCTCGTCGCCTCAGCTTCTGGAGTTTCTGAGCGAGTTGTATAACGCCGCCAACCGGGAAAGCGATTACTGCCAGACGCTGCTGAAGTTGTTCGATCTTTATTGCAGCACGAGCGAGTTCGACAAAGCGGCGGAGTGTCTGGACCGTGCGGCGGACGTGGATCCTTACGAACCCGGCCATGCTAAGCGGCTGGAGATGCTGAAGGGAAAGATCGAGGAACCGCGTTTCCGGGCGATTGCCGGGCGATTTTCCAGCGTTGGTACCACGGTTGAAGAGCCGGTGCGGACAGAAGTTTCAAACCTGGGGGCTTCGACTTTACAGGACCTGATGCTACAGGCCGAGATTCTGGTGCAGTACGGCATGCGCAATAAAGCGGTCGAACGGCTGCAGAGAATTCAGGAATTATTTCCGCGCGAGGAAGAACGGAACGAAGATTTGCAGCGGCTGTATCTGTCGGCAGGCGTGACTCCGCGTTATGCGGGATCGGCTCCCTTGCCTCCGGCTGCGGCGGTCGCAAATCCAACTGCGACGTCGGCGGCGCCGACGCCCGATCCGGCGACCGACGTACGCAGCTTCACTCGCGTAGCCGAGATTTCGCGCAAGCTGTATCACCAAGGCACGGCCCCGGCCGTGTTGAGCACGGCGGTTCGAGAAATCGGAACGCACTGGGAAGCGAGCCGCTGCATCGCGGCCATGGGCAAGGCGGGATCGTTTCCCACCGCCTTAGAAGAGTGGTGCGCAGAAGGTTTCAAGAAGTCTGGAGCCTCGGCGATTGCGGAATTGGTCGCCTGCCTGCATCAGGCGGTCGATGGGCACGACCCGCTGGCGATTGAGAATGCGCCAAAAGCGGAAGCCTTGCAGTCGGCACGAAAAGTTGTGACGGACATGGGCGCGGCCTCGGTGCTCGCTATTCCGCTCAGCGATGGCGAAGAAATTGTGGGCATGCTGGTGCTGATGCATAACCGCGCGCGCGCCTGGCAGCAGGCTGACATGGTTGTGTTGAAAACCCTGGCCGAGCAGATGGTGATTGCGCTGAATAACGCGGGCCTGCGTCGCCTCGTGAAGAACTTATCTGTGACCGACGAAAAATCGGGATTGCTGAAACGGGCGTCCTATCTCGATCTCCTGCTGGCGGAGAGCAAGCGCGCGATTCAGAATGCGTCGGCACTCTCGGTGCTGCTGCTGCAGTTCGGCAAGAGTGGATCGATGATCAAAGAATATGGCGAGGCGGGAGTCCAGAGCGTGATGGAGCGCGCGGGGCAACTCTTCGCCGCGAACATCCGCTCCAACGATTTAGCGTTTCGCTACGACACCACCACAATCGCGATTCTGCTGGGCGAAACGGCGGAGAAAGAAGCTCTGCTCGCGGTGGAGAAGTTGCGCAAGATTATTGCCGAGGTGCGCTTCCCCGCGAAGGACGATTCGGGCAAGGGGCCTGCGGCGCAGTTCTCCGCCGGACTGGCGGAGGCGGTGATCCGCACGGAATACGATCCTGTAGACGTGGTCACTGAAGTGATCAATCGCGCCGAGCATGCCTTGGGACAGGCAATGGCGCAGGGGCCGGGGAAAATTGTGGCGCTGGGTCCGGCGCTGGCAGCGGGGGCCGTGGCGTAGGATTAGAATCGCTCGCTCTGCCCAACGAAATCCTTCCGCGCTTTGACACTGGTGCTTAATCGGATGATCGGAGTTCTCGGGATTTCGCGGTTTTCGAACGACGTTCAGGGGATGTCCCCGATGGTCAAATCTCCTTTGCCGCTGCTACACTAACCAGTCAAACTTCTCATTTTGATTCTCTCTGAGCGCGGGACCTGCGGGAACAATCATGCTAAAGCCAGGTGACATTGCCATTGTGAGTGGGGCGCGGACGCCCTTTGGCCGCTATTGCGGCAAGTTGAAGGACTTTACCGCACAAGAGTTGGGCGCGATTGCGGCCAAGGGCGCCATGGAGCGCGCGAGTATCGATCCCAAGGACGTCGACCATGTGGTGTTTGGAAACGCGCAGCAGACTTCCGGCGACGCTCTGTATGGCGCGCGGCACGTGGGATTAAGAGCGGGAATGCCAATTGAAGTGCCTGCGCTCACCGTGAACCGGTTGTGCGGCTCGGGCATGCAGTCGATCATCAACGCCGCACAGTTAGTTCAATTGGACGAAGCCAAAGTCGTCGTCGCGGGCGGGATGGAGGCCATGTCGCAGGCTCCGTTTGTGATTCGCGGGCGCGATGGCTTTACCTTAGCGCCCGGCGGAAAGCTGGAAGATTCGCTGATGGTCGCGCTGCTGGACAGCTATTGCGGCTCTTATATGGCCAACACAGCGGAGTTGTACGGGTCGGAGCAGGGAATCACGCGCCAGATGCAGGATGAATTTGCGTTGCGCTCGCAGAAGTGCGCCGAGGATGCGTACAAGGCGGGAAGAACTCAGGAAGAGTTGGTGCCGGTGCCATTGCGAAATCATAAAGGCGAGCCGACGGGTGAGTCGCTGACCGAGGATGATCACAGGCGTCCGCAGACCACGATGGAAGGGCTGGGAAAATTGCGTCCCGCATTTGGCAAGAATGGAACCGTGACCGCCGGCAACGCGAGCGGCATTGTCGACGGCGCAGCAGCCGTCGTGGTGATGTCGATGGAAGAGGCCCGTAAGCGCAATCTGATGCCGCTCGGACGCATCGTCAGTTGGGGAATCGCCGGCGTGGAGCCCAAATTGATGGGACGAGGTCCGGTGCCGGCGACGAAAATCGCGCTGCAGAAGGCGGGAATGTCGCTGGAGTATATGGATTTGATCGAAGTAAACGAGGCGTTCGCCGCGCAGTACCTCGCGGTGGAAAAAGAATTGGGACTGGATCGCGAGAAGGTGAACGTAAATGGCGGGGCGATTGCCTTGGGACATCCACTGGGCGCGACCGGAACGCGGCTGGTAATTACGCTGCTGTATGAGTTACGCCGGCGAAAGAAAAAATACGGCCTGGCGACGGCGTGCATCGGCGGCGGGCAGGGCATCGCGATGATTGTCGAGACGCTGCTGAATTTTTAGCCCCGGATTTTCACGAATTTGCAGCGATCTCAAGGTCTCGCTCTCGCCCTGCGCCCATTGCCGTAGGGGCTTATGAAGTTTGCGGGCGATGAATCTCAAGTGCCCCTTCGCCTCGTAGTGAATGGACGATTTTTGTTCGGCGGATAATCGTGCAATTGCCCTATAATTCCAGTTATGCTGACGGAAGAGGACAAGAAGTGGATTAGTGAACGGTTAGAGCCGGTGGAAACTACCTTGCTCACCGAGTTCCATAAGTGGGCGTCCCCCGTCGAGTTGCGCCAGCGAAGCCACGCTGCGGCCCTTCGCGCGCTGGATGCCGAGTTCGAATCTCTCTCAGACCGGCTTAAGAATCTTGAAGGCCGCTGATCGACCGCTTCCGTTCCATGTCTTAATCTCGGAGCCACATGCACCGATTCGGTGTCCGCGCAGGTCGCGATGAGGGCCATCGCCATTGCATAAAATCTGAACCGGCGAAAGAAAGATACGGGCTGGCGACGGCGTGCATCGGCGGCGGGCAGGGCATCACGACGATTGTGGAGACGCTGCTGAATTTTTAGCCACCGATTTGCACACGATTCAGGCGGACATTTTGAATGCGATGTCAAACCGTCTTAAGTCCGGACTTCGTTTTTGCGCCACGATCATCCTCGGGTTGTTGCTGAGTGTTGGGCTTGGAGCGGGAATCTGCTATTTCGGAGGTAACCATGCTTGCAACAACTTTATCTGGCCAGCCGTGCTGATTTTAGGAACTGGTTTCGAGGGGCAATTGCTGGCGTTGGCAGCGACCTTGCTGTTCCTAGCAGTTCCATTTGCTCTTGCGGCGTGGTTTTCGCTCGGCAAGTGGGGTCCTCTGAAACGAATTAAATCAGATTTATAAGTCAGAGTAGTAATGGGTAAAAGGGAGTTGCATAGGTCCTTCGCTTCGCTCAGGATGACAGAGAGTTTATTTCGTTTTCAAGAAGGCAATTATGGAAATTAAAAAAGTTGGCGTTCTCGGTTGTGGCTTGATGGGATCCGGCATTGCGCAGGTTTGCGCGATGGCTGGGTTCGACGTGACTGTGCTCGAGGTTGAGCAGAGGTTTCTCGACAAGGGGTTTGCCGGGATCGAAAAATCTTTGGCCAAGCTTTCCGAGCGACCGGTGGAGAAGGGCGGGATCACCGCGGCCGCAGCGGGACGGGATTCGCGAGCGCCTGAAGGGCACCACCAACAAGGCCGACCTGGCGGATTGCGACATTGTGATCGAGGCCATCATCGAAAACGTCGAAGAAAAAAAGAAGATGTATGCCTCGATCGACAGCATCGTGAAGAAGGATGCGATTTTTGCTTCCAACACTTCGTCGATTTCCGTGACCGAGTTGTTGACTTCGGTAAAGCGGCCGGAGCGGTTCATCGGGCTGCACTTTTTCAATCCGGTGCCGCTGATGAAGTTGGTGGAAGTCGTCCGAACGATCGCAACCGCGGACGATGTTTACGACACGGCGTACGAGTTCGGCAAGAAGCTGGGCAAGGTTCCGGTGCGCACGTCAGACAAAACGGGATTCATCGTAAACCGCCTGCTGGTGCCGTATCTGCTCGATGCGATCCGCGCCTATGAAGAGGGCGTGGGTTCGATTGAAGACATCGATAACGCGATGAAGCTGGGCTGCGGCTATCCGATGGGGCCGTTCACGCTGCTGGATTTTGTCGGGCTCGACACGACTTATTACATCACGCACGTGATGTACGACGAATTCAAGGAGCGTCGTTTCGCGTCGCCTCCGCTGCTGAAACGCATGGTAATGGCAGGCTGGTACGGGCGAAAATCGGGGCGCGGGTTCTATGATTACTCGAATCCGGAGAAACCGGTGGCGAACAAGCTCTAACTTCTCTCGCCCCGGATTGGCACAGATTCACCCGGATCATACCCGGCGCAGAAACTGTAACGGCGCCACGGATTGCACGGATTCACACGGATCAAGCAACAAGTAAAATAAATTTCTTAATCCGTCTTAATCCGCGTGAATCCGTGGCCAAGGATTTGAACTTATGAACTTCGAAAACATTCTTCTCGAAAAGAAAAACGCGATTGCTTACGTCACCGTCAACCGGCCGAAGGTGCTCAACGCTCTCAACATGGCGACCATGGAGGAGTTACGGGCGGCGTTTCACGACATTAAGAATGACAAGAATATTCGCGTCGTGATCTTCACGGGCGCGGGTGAGAAGGCGTTCATTGCCGGGGCCGACATCGGCGAACTGGCCAAGAACGATGCGGTGTCGGGCAAGGAATATACGCATCGTGGGCAGAATGTTCTCAACCTGATCGAGAATCTGGGCAAGCCGGTGATTGCCTGCCTCAACGGATTTACGCTCGGCGGCGGATGCGAGATTGCGATGGCGTGCACCATGCGCCTGGCAAGCGAGAACGCGAAGCTGGGGCAGCCGGAGGTGAAGCTGGGAATCATTCCCGGATACGGCGGAACGCAGCGCTTGCCGCGACTGGTGGGCAAAGGCGTCGCCATGCAGATGGTGCTGGCGGGTGAGATGATTACGGCGCAGGAGGCGCATCGCATCGGGCTGGTGAACGAAGTCACGCCGCCGGGCGAGTTGATTCCGCGGGCGGAGGCGATTGCGGCCAAGATCATTGCGAACGCTCCACTCGCCGTGCAGTATGCGATGGAGGCGGTCAACAAAGGCATGGAGATGACACTGGCTGAGGGGCTTTACCTCGAAGCTGTGCTGTTCGGCATCGCCTGCGCGACCGAGGATAAAAAAGAAGGAACTGCCGCGTTTCTGGAGAAGCGGGCGGCAGCGTTCAAGGGAAAGTAAATAGCCAGAGGCTAGATCGGAAAACAGATTTGACCACCGAGGGCACTGAGAATCACAGAGGAAGGAATCAAATTGAAGATTGAGTCGGTGCCTCAGGCGCAGTTCCCGGCTTCGGAGGGGAAACTGGACGCGCGCGGGAAGCGGTTCGCACTTGTGGTGGCGCGGTTCAATGCGTTTATCACAGAGCGACTTTTGCAGAGCGCTTGTGACGGCTTGCTTCGGACTGGGGCATCCGAGAAAGACATTGACATTGTGCGCGTCCCCGGAGCGTTTGAAATTCCGTCGGCTGCCCGCACTCTGGCCGCGACTGGAAAATATGACGCCATCATTTGTCTTGGCTGCCTGCTGCGCGGCGATACCGCGCACTACGACGTCATCGTCAATGAAGTGACGCGTGGGATCGGGCAGTCGGCTCAGGAGACTGGAGTGCCGCATGCGTTCGGCGTGTTGACTTGCGACACGCTGGAGCAGGCTATCGATCGCGCCGGCCTGAAGATGGGGAACAAGGGATTTGAGGCGGCGCTGGCGGCGGTGGAGATGGCGTCGCTGCAGAAAGCTATCAGCTCTCAGCCTTCAGCTGTCGGCGCGAAGCAGATTCCTCGCTTCGCTCGGAATGACAATACTAAAAGTCAGAAGGAAAAAGTCAGAAATCAGAATTCAACGCTTAAGAAGAATGCGGCAAAGAAGCGCCGATAGTCGTATCCGCCGCGGAATAACGCACTTTTATTTCTAATCCTTCTGCTGCGGTTGCCGAATAGCCCTACCGTTACAGTAAACTGACCACTAGCCACTCATCACTACACTGCTTATGGGTACTCGTCGCAAATCCCGGGAGATGGCGCTGCAAATGTTGTTCCAGTCCGACCTGGGCAAGCAGGATGCGGAGCAGGTGCGGCGGACGTTTTGGACGGAGCATGCGTCCACCAGCGCCGAGGTGCGGGGATTTGCCGATGATCTTTTTCGCGTGGCGACGGATCGCGTGGCAGAAATCGACGGGCTGATCGAGCGGCATGCCGAACATTGGCGCATGGAGCGCATGGCGGCGGTGGATCGTAATCTCTTGCGGGCGGCCGTGGCGGAGATGATGGCATACCCGGATACTCCGCGGGCGGTGGTGATTAATGAAGCGCTGGAGATTGCGCGAAAATTTTCCAGTCCCGAGTCAGTTCACTTTGTGAATGGCGTGCTGGATAGTGTGGGGAAAGAGTTGGCGGGGGGCGTCAGCAGCGGTTCTTAGTTTCTTAGTTGTCAACTCTCAGTCCTTATTCCCTCTCGCGGGGATTTCTTGTTTCCCCTCTCTCCGATTCATCTCAGCCCACTTTTATTTCGAGCCGTCGCGACACTTCTGTCTGCTTGTTCCGGGGCGCCTTTGCGCTAGGCCAAGATGGCCTCGCTCCAGCCGGCAGCATGCCGGCGATACTTTGATTTGCTCACCACTAGTTCACTTGACACTCCTACGGTCTGGCGGCAATCAAATTCAGGCTGCACGGGTTTTGCGGAGTGTTGACGCTGCAGAATCCGTTCAGGTAATCGGGCAGGTTGGGGAAGGAGACCTGTTGTTGGTCGCTGCCGCCGAGGCCGGTGCTCACTTCATGCAGCAGGCCGTCACTGCCTGCGACAACAATAGTATAGGCATCCGCACTGATATCGGCGCTGATAGGGGTTGCATTTCCGGTGAGTTCGATGCCGCTGGTTATCGTACCCGCGGTGAAGTCGTATACCAGGATGCTGGCGCTGCCTACGGCAGGCACATAAACTTGCGTGTTGTCGGAGGAGAGAAAGAAATTAAGAGGTTGGATGGTGCCATGCCCGAGTTCCACGCGCTGCGCCAGGCGTGCTAGATCGTTGCTGACGAAGTTCAAAGTCTGCGGGCATGACGTCCCGGCTGCGGGCGGAAAGATGACAGCCGTGACGATGTCGAATCCCGTCGCGTCCAGCACCAAAACATGGGTTCCGTCTGGAATGGTGTTTCCGTAAGAATCCCGCCCTTCCAGGTGCAGGCCGGGCAACACTCTCATAAATAGCGGATCCAGAGGCAAGGGCACCGCCGGAGCCGCAATCTGATTATTGCAGTTGTCGAAAGCGGTAAGATTGGCCGGGTTGCCGCTGCCCGCAGCCTCGGCGATAAAAGCGAAGGCGCCACTGGGGGAGAAGGCGATGGCTTTCGCGGGTCCGGAAAGACTGAGCTGCGGATTCGACAACGGTCCCTGCAACCCCGGTCCCTGCAAGGCTTGTACGGGGGAATAAATGTAAAGAGAAGTGCCGCCGTTTCCGGCGATAAATGTCTTCAAGTTGTCTGGCGAGAAGGCAGCGGTCACCGCCTGCGAAATATTCAATGCGCTGGCTGACAGGGAACTTGAATTGCCCGCGTTGACTACATAAACCTGATTTGGAGTGTGGAGAGTATCCGAGAAGACTGCGGTATTTCCATTGTTGGAAACACCCAACACGGTTCCAGTCACGGTGCCCAGACCCGTAAAAGGACTGTTGCTGGTGCCAAAATTCGTGGGGTTCACCAGCAGAGCTCCGTAGTCGCTTCCTACAAAAGCCTTATCGCCGGCCGGATCGAAAAGGATTGAATTGGGGGAAGTTGGCATGGGTGTGCCGGAACCGGCTGAGCCTTTCCCTGACACGAAGCTGTACATGTACGTGGTGCAGGTTGTCGGAGCTAGGTGAGCGCATCCCGTGCTACTCGTGAGTAAGTTCTGTGCGGTGGGGTTGCCGGTCACAAGGCCCGAGATTGAGCCATTTCCCAAAACTGGTGGCCCAGGCTCCAGCGGAGAAGCGTAAACGGGAACCGGGATGAGCTGCTGACATGTGAAAGTCGACGGGATGCCGGGCTGCGATAGAAAAAATGTCGTGCAGGAAGAGATCAACGTTGGAGTAGAAAGTGTTGCCGGGACCTGCGGATACCCAATATTGCAGGTCGGCGCAGAGCAAGCAGCGGTTACCGACCCGGAGCCCGCTTGTGGAGTTGAGAGTGCGCAGGATTGCAGGCAGTTGCTAGCGGGACGTATTGCGGCCGGCTGAGATGCGCTCCATGTCAGCGGGATCTTGGTGAGCAGAAGCCCGTTGCTGGTGTTGGGCAGGGAACTGATCCCCAGTATGTCCGTGAGTTGCGCGGTAGCTGTCTGCGTCGCGCTCGACGAGCTTGAGGTAAGGAAAGTGGTCTGGCTGGTTTGCTGGTTGCCTGCGGCGCCCACTTCGAGATTGATCGTCTGGATGGGGCAAGTCTCAAAAAAATCCAGCACTGGAGACGACACATTTTGCGCATTCTTGAATTGTGGCTGGACAAATGCCGAACTGGTAACTCCGCTGGCGCTGGCGTAAATCTGCGTCATTCCGGGCACGACTGCGGTTGCCGTCACCTGGCTGGTAGGAAAGTTGTAGTACGTATTTAACACTCCAACCATGTTCACCACGGAGGGATTTTGCGCCGTGAAAGTGAATGGACCGACCGCGGAAGTAATGTCCGAGCCTTGGCTGAAGGCATGCGCTTCCAGCGTCATCGCTTGACCCTGGGATAGGCACGGTTCCTGCGAGGGGATTCCGTTCAAGAAAATTCCCGTGACGGTGACGCTGTCCACATGGGGGTGCACGAACACATACGTAGGAACGCTGGATTGACCGAGCGCGGAGGCAGTCACTAAAGCAACGCCGGTGCCGGCTGGTGTGCAGATAGTGAAGGAAACGTCCCATGTCCCGGCACAAGCGACGCCGTTAGCCGCCACGTTCACGACCGAGGTATCGGTCGAGGTATAAGTGATGGGAGTGTTGAGGTTGACACCGGCTGAAGTACGCGCTGTTGCCGTGAACCCAAAGGTGGAGCCGAGTTCGATCGAGATGTTGGTGCTGGGCGTTAGCGTAATTTGACCGGGAAACAGCGGCGGGCCGGCTTTTGTGCCCTTGCCACAGCCGCCGATGCTCCACAAAGAAAGGATTGCCACCGCCAACCGCAAAACCGTCGAATGCGACCTGCCCATGCACCCCTCGTTAAACATTGCTCTGGCGCTGCGTCCCGGAATCACGCAGAACGAACCGTCGAATGAATTGGAAAACCTGTAGTGTAGAGGCTGGAGGCGGAATCAGCAAGTCGAGGCGCCTTGCGTGCGTGAGCGAAGCGGGAGCCCGCAGCCGAGATCCTGAGCGTTCTTTGCGAAGGATCTCTCGCGGGAATGCACGTGCTCTACTCACACAAGCAATGGTTTGGTCTTGCGTTCCACTTTCCGTCATAGTGGGATGCAAAAACACGGGTTGACGATGTTCGGACGCACTTGCTATAGTAGTTTGGTTCCGCGAGTACATTCAGGCTTGTTGTGTGCTGCGAGTTTTTGCGATGTTAGTGCAGACTCTGGCGGCTGAGCTTTAGTTAGAGAAATGCATTTCCGAATGAAGTGCAGGTTCGGAAAGTTTCCTCGCTGAAACGTTCCTGCGGTGCCTTCCGCCCTTTTGTGGAAGGATATGCAGGGCAAGGCTGACGAAACGGAGTGCCCCCGGAGTTTGGCCGGGCGCCACCGTCGGCGGCGAAAGTCTTAGGAATCCAGAATCTCTCCGGCATTTTGCGGTGAGAAGTAATGGTTGGCAAACCGCCGGCCATGCCCACGGATGCGCGTCTGAAACAGCAGAATTCAGCTGGGCGCTGCCTGCGCGAAAGCGGGTTGCTGCGCGGCTAAGGAGTGGCGAAGAGTGCCTACGTTTAACCAGTTGGTGGCCCAGGGCCGTAAGCGGCCTCGTTATAAGACAGCGAGCCCTGCGTTGCAGGGATGTCCGCAAAAGCGCGGGGTTTGCACCCGCGTGTATACGCAGACGCCCAAGAAGCCCAACTCGGCTTTGCGCAAGGTTGCGCGCGTGCGTTTGACCAACGGAATTGAAGTTACGACCTACATTCCCGGCGTCGGCCACAACCTGCAGGAGCACTCAATCGTGCTCATTCGCGGCGGTCGCGTAAAAGATTTGCCGGGTGTGCGTTATCACGTGATTCGCGGAACGCTGGATGCTGTCGGCGTCGCCGGCCGTATGCAGGGGCGCTCGAAGTACGGCGCCAAGCGGCCCAAAAAGGGTTAGAGGCAGGTTTCAAGGGTTCAACGTTTCATGGTTTCAAGGTGACCTCGAAACGATATTTCCTTGAAACACTGAAACCTTGAAACTTTGAAACCTGTGCTGAGAGCAGGGAGTGAATTGAATGCCTAGAAAAGGACATATCGCCAAGCGGACCGTTCCGGCCGACGCCGTGTATCAGTCGGATCTGGTGACGAAGTTTATTAACTCGATGATGTGGCAGGGCAAGCGCTCGACCGCCGAAGGCATCTTCTATGAGGCGTTGGCAAAGGTGCAGGAGAAGGGCGGCGACGAAGCGCTGAAGCTCTTCAAGAAGGCCGTGGAGAACGCCAAGCCGCTACTCGAAGTGAAGACCCGCCGTGTCGGCGGCGCGAACTATCAGGTGCCGGTCGAAGTGAATGCCGACCGCCGCACATCGCTGGGAATTCGCTGGCTGATCACATACGCGCGGGCGCGCGGCGAAAAAGGAATGGTCGACAAGTTGACCAATGAATTGCTGGATGCCGCCGCAGGCAAGGGTGCGGCCATCAAGAAGAAAGACGATGTCCACCGCATGGCGGAAGCCAATAAGGCCTTCGCGCATTACCGGTGGTAAGGAAGCAAAGAAGCTTCTAGCTGCTAGCTAAGACACGAAGGCTGGCAGTTCGGTTTGGCTAGAAGCTAGTGGCTAGAAGCTTGAAGCTTAATTTTTCGGAGCCCAGAAAGAGCAGATAAGAGTCGTGCCTAGAACAGTTCCATTAGAGCGCTGCAGAAACATCGGCATCATGGCCCACATCGATGCCGGGAAGACCACTACGACGGAGCGCATCCTGTTTTATACGGGACGGACGCACCGCATCGGAGAGGTCCACGAAGGCACTGCGACTATGGACTGGATGGAGCAGGAGCAGGAGCGCGGCATTACGATTACGTCCGCGGCGACCACCTGCACCTGGCGCGACATTCGCATCAACATTATTGATACCCCGGGCCACGTCGATTTCACGGCCGAAGTGGAACGGTCTTTACGAGTCCTGGATGGCGCGGTTGCCGTGTTTGACGCGGTGCATGGCGTGCAGCCGCAGTCTGAAAAAGTCTGGCGCCAGGCCGACAAATACGGCGTCCCGCGAATTTGCTTCATCAACAAGATTGATAAGATGGGCGCCGATTTCGAGCATGCCGTCGATACCATCCGCAAGCGTCTGAGCGCCAAGCCCATCGCGATTCAGATTCCCATCGGACAGGAAGCGAACTTCATCGGAGTGGTCGACCTGATCACCATGAAGGCGATTATCTGGAAAGATGAGACCATGGGCGCGGAATATGTGGTCGAAGAAATCCCCGAAAATCTGAAAAAGAAGGCGGAAGCCTTCCGCGCGCAGCTGGTTGAAACCGTCGCCGAGAACGATGACGACATGCTGCACAAGTTTCTGGAAGGCGAAGAGATCTCCGCCGCGGAACTGAAGAAATCGTTGCGCAAGTCGACCATCGGGCTGAAGGTTTTCCCGGTCGTGGTGGGAACGTCGTTCAAGAACAAGGGCGTGCAGCCGCTGCTCGACGCAGTCGTCGACTACCTGCCTTCGCCGCTCGATGTGGGCGAAACCAAAGGCACGAATCCCGACAATGGCGAACCGATCGTCCGCAAGGCGGATGACAAAGAGCCGTTTTCCGCTTTGGCGTTCAAAATCATGGCGGACCCGTTTGTCGGGCAGTTGATTTTTATCCGCGTCTACTCCGGGCAGTTGAAGACGGGCGACTCGGTGCAGAACGTTCGCACTACCAAGACCGAGCGCATTGGCCGCCTGATGAAGATGCACGCCAACAAGCGCGAAGAAATCTCGGAGATTCTGGCGGGCGACATTTGCGCGGCGGTGGGTTTGAAGAACGTCTCGACCGGCGACACCATCTGCAACGAAGATCATCCCATCGCGCTCGAATCGATTACATTCGCGGTTCCGGTTATCTCGGTTGCTGTCGAACCGAAGACCAAGGCCGACCAGGAAAAAATGGGCCTCGCGTTGAACCGGCTGGCCCAGGAAGATCCAACTTTTAAAGTTCACACCGATCCCGACAGCGGACAGACCATCATCAGCGGCATGGGCGAATTGCACCTGGAAATCATCGTTGATCGCATGATGCGCGAATACAAAGTCGAGGCCAACGTCGGCAAGCCGCAAGTGGCGTATCGCGAGACGATCCGCAAGCACTCCGAAGCCGAAGGCAAGTATATTCGCCAGACCGGCGGCAAGGGGCAGTACGGGCACGCAAAGATTTATCTCGACCCGCAACCACCTGGACTCGGTTACGAGTTTGTGAATGACGTGAAGGGCGGCTCGGTGCCCAAAGAATTTATCAAGCCGATCGACCAGGGAATTCGCGAGGCGCTCGAAGGCGGCATTCTCGCGGGCTACCCGATGGTCGACGTGAAAGCTACCTTGTATGACGGCAGCTATCACGACGTTGACTCCAACGAAATGGCGTTTAAGATTGCCGGATCGATGGCGTTCAAAGAGGCAGCCCGCAAGGCGTCTCCGGTGCTGCTGGAGCCGGTGATGGCGGTGGAAGTAGTGACGCCGGAAGATTATGCCGGCGTGATCATGGGCGACTTGAGTTCGCGCCGCGGACGCATCGAAGGCATGGAGCACCGCGCAGGTTCGCAAGTCATCAAGGCTATCGTGCCGCTGGCGGAAATGTTTGGTTACGCGACCCACATGCGTTCCTCAACGCAGGGCCGCGCGGAATACTCAATGCACTTTGCCCGCTATGAGGAGGCTCCGCGTTCCGTCGCGGAGGAAATCATCGCCAAGGTGCAGGGCACGGCGAAATGACTGCACGCCCCGCGGTTCGTAGTTCAGGAGACCGATCAGAAGGCAGATCAGAAGTTTGTAGTGGATCGAAGATTCTGGGTTGCGGATGGCCGGCGGGCAGAGTTCGAAGCCGCTTTCAGTGTGAGCGGGCTGTGGGCAAGATTGCTGTTCGGAGCTGAAGGGTATTTGTTCACCGAAGTATGGTGCGAAGTTCCCAAGGCGCGGCAGTATCGAGTGAAAGACAGTTGGGCTTGGCATCGGAGCTTTGAGCGTTTCCGAGACCGGTTCCAAGCGGAGTTCGAAAGCTTTGAAATGTGGCTTCGCTCCGAAGGGCTGATTGAGAAAGAGCAATTTCTCGGGGCTTATTACGAGAAGTTGGATGACGGAAGCGAAGAAGGTTTGGTTTTAAGCTAGAAGCTAAAGCTAGGAGCGAAGAGCTGAGTTATGGCGAAAGAAAAATTTGATCGCACCAAGCCGCACTGCAACGTTGGGACGATTGGTCACATCGATCATGGCAAGACCACGTTGACGGCGGCCATCACCAAGGTTTTGTCGAAGCATAATCCGAAGAACACGTTCCGGTCTTTTGACTCGATCGATAACGCGCCGGAAGAGAAGGCGCGCGGTATTACGATCGCGACGGCGCACGTCGAATACGAGACGGCGAACCGGCACTACGCGCACGTCGATTGCCCGGGCCACGCCGACTACATCAAGAACATGATCACGGGCGCGGCGCAGATGGATGGCGGCATTCTGGTAGTTGCGGCGACGGATGGTCCCATGCCGCAGACGCGCGAGCACGTGCTGCTGGCGCGGCAGGTGGGTGTGCCCTATCTGGTGGTCGCGTTGAATAAAGTTGACGCGGTCGACGATCCGGAACTGCTTGAGCTGGTCGAACTGGAAGTGCGCGAGCTGCTGAAGTCGTACAAGTTCCCGGGCGACGACGTCCCGGTGGTGCGGGTTTCGGCGCTGAACGCGCTGAACGGGGAAGCCAAGGCGGAGGCGCAGGTCGACGAGTTGATGGCGGCGGTGGACAAGTATATTCCGCAGCCGGCGCGCGAACTGGACAAGCCGTTCCTGATGCCGATCGAAGATATTTTTTCGATTCAGGGCCGCGGCACGGTGGTCACGGGACGAATTGAGCGCGGCAAGGTGAAAGTGGGCGAGGAAGTGGAAATCGTCGGCTTCCGCGACACGCGCAAGACGGTCGTGACCGGCGTGGAAATGTTCAAGAAGCAGTTGGACGAAGGCATGGCGGGCGACAACGCCGGGTTGCTGCTGCGCGGCATTGCGAAAGAAGACGTCGAGCGCGGCATGGTGCTGGCGAAGACCGGGTCCATTACTCCTCACACCAAATTCAAAGCTGAGGTGTATATCCTGACGAAAGAAGAAGGTGGGCGACATACGCCGTTCTTCAAGGGATATCGTCCGCAATTTTATCTGCGCACGACGGACGTGACGGGCGTGGCGGAACTTCCGGCGGGCACGGAGATGGTGATGCCCGGGGACAACGTCAGCCTAGTGATTGAGTTGATCACGCCGGTGGCCATGGAAAAGGGCTTGCGGTTCGCGATTCGCGAAGGCGGGCATACGGTAGGCGCCGGAACGATCGCGGAGATTATTCAGTAGCAGGAAGGCAGAAGTCAGAAGTAAGAATGCAGAAGTAAAAAACTTAAATTCTGCATTCTGAATTCTTCCTTCTGCATTTAACCAACGCGGCTTGCGGCTTGCCGCCGGTTCTTTCCTTCCGGGACTTCTTAGGAAGATCGACGGAAGGGGTTAGAGAGATGACACAGTGATTGGAAACGAGAAAATTCGGATACGGCTGAAAGCCTACGACTATCGCATCCTGGATCAGTCGACCAGCGAGATCGTGGAAACGGCCAAGCGCACAGGCGCGCGGCTGGCAGGACCGATTCCCCTGCCCACGATGAAGAACAAATACTGCGTGCTGCGTTCGCCGCACGTCGACAAGAAGTCGCGGGAACAGTTCGAGATCCGCACGCATAAGCGGCTGCTCGATATTCTCGATCCCACGGCGCAGACAGTGGACGCGCTGATGAAGCTCGATCTTCCGGCCGGTGTGGATGTGGAGATTAAAGCGTTCGGGAAAGAGCACAAATAAGCTTCTAGCTCCTAGCTTTTAGCTAAGGCAGCCAGCTTCCCAGCCAATAGCAGTCGCAAACGGCGACTAGCCATGCTGGGCACGGAGAAGGAAATGGCAACGAAGATTACGGGAATTCTGGGCAAAAAAGTCGGCATGACGCAACTGTTTGACTCCAAGGGCGACGTTCGCCCGGTCACAGTGCTGCAGGCTGGACCATGCGTGGTGACGCAGCATAAGTCGGCGACGCGCGACGGCTACGAGGCGGCCCAGATTGGACTGGTCGAGTTCGTGAAGGAGTCGCGGCTGACCAAGCCGGCGCAGGGTCACCTGGCAAAGAACAATCTGCCTCCGGTGAAGTTCATGCGCGAAGTGCCGCTTGAGGTCGAAGTTACACCCGATGGCGCTGATGGAAGCTCGGTGAAGGTTGGCGACCGGGTGCTGGTCGAGATTTTCGATGGCGAGCGTTTTGTCGACATCGTCGGAATCAGCAAGGGCAAAGGCTTTCAGGGCGTGGTCAAGCGCCATCATTTTGGCGGCGGTCCCAAGTCTCACGGGTCGATGTTCCAAATCACAGGTTCGATCGGCAGTTCGGCTTTTCCGTCGCGCGTGTTCAAGGGCATGAGAATGTCGGGGCACATGGGCCACCAGCGCGTGACCCAGCGAAACCTGCGCGTACTGGGCGTGGACAAGGACGAGAATTTGCTGGTGGTGGAAGGCAGCGTGCCCGGCCCCGAGGGCGGATACATCGTCATCACCAAAGCGAAGAAGCCGCCGCGAGAACGGCGTGGGTTTGCCGGGTCGGCGACAGTGGATCCGTTGAAGGCGGCCAAGAGAGCTGCGAAGAAAGCTTAGTTTCGTGTGGAGCGGGCACTCTTGCCCGCTGGTTTTGAGGCACTAAGGCAAGCGGGCAGGAGTGCCCGCTCCACACGAAGAAACAAAGAAGAAGACATATGGCGACGATTGATATACACAATTTGAGCGGCGAGAAGGTTGGGACGCTCGACCTGGCCGACGAGATTTTCGGCGCGGTCAACGAAGACCTGCTGTGGGAAGCGGTGAAACATTACCGCGCCAGCCAGCGCGCCGGAACGCACAAAACCAAGGGCCGATGGGAAGTCTCCGGCTCCGGCAAAAAGCTCTGGAAGCAGAAGGGCACAGGCCGGGCCCGCATCGGATCGATCCGTTCGCCCCTGTGGCGGCATGGCTACACGGTGCATGGTCCGCAACCGCGCTCCTATGACTACTCCTTCCCTAAGAAGAAGCTCATGGGCGCGTTGCGCTCGGCGCTGGCCGCGAAACTGGCCGACGGCAAGCTGATCGTGGTGAACACGTTCGACATGAAGGAACCGAAGACCAAGGAATTCCGCAAGTCGCTGGATTCGCTGAAAGTCGATAAGACGGTTCTGATTATTGAAGAGGCGAAGCACGAGAACCATAATCTTGCACTGAGCGCGCGCAACATTCACGGCCTCGAACTTATGCTCAGCAACGAAGTGCATCCCTATCATCTGCTGCGCTACGACCGCGTCATTGTCTCGCAGCCGGCGATTGAGAAGCTGCAGGTTTCGCTGAAGTCGTCGGTGTCGAAGCGGCAGCACAAGCCGAAAGAAAAAGAAGACGATGGCACGAAGAAGGCGCATGCCGAACGCCGCCGTCGTCCCCGGCACGATAAAGCGGCGGAGGTGGCCTAGGGCCTAATCAATATGAAATCCGCATACCAGATCATTCGCCGTCCCGTGATTACCGAGAAGGGCCTGGCCATCAAGGAAAACCAGAATACACTGGTCTTCCAGGTGACGCCCAAGGCGACCAAGACGGAAATCAAGGAAGCGGTGCAGTCGATTTTTAAGGTGAAAGTGCATTCGGTGCGCACCGCCATGTATCCGGGAAAAGAGCGGCGGCGCGGAAAGTTTGCCGGCTACCGCCCGGACTGGAAGAAGGCGTACGTGCGATTGCGGTCCGGCGAAAAGATGCCGGAGTACGCGCAGAATCTGTAGAACAGTCGTTGGTCGTTCGTCGTTGGCAGCTAGCTGGCACGAACCGATGCAGCGGCAAGAAAAAGCTAATAGCTGAAAGCTGAATAGCTAAGAGCTGACTTTATGCCGATCAAAACATACCGACCGACGACGCAGACGTTGCGCTATCGCACCACGCTCGTCAATGACGACATCACGACCAGGAACCCGCATAAGCCCCTGGTCGAGCCCAAGCCGCGCACCGGTGGACGCCGCAATTCGGGCGACATGACCATGCGCTTTATCGGCGGCGGGCACAAGCGCAAGCTGCGGATTATCGACTTCAAGCGCGACAAGACTGGGATTCCGGCCACGGTAACGACCATCGAGTACGATCCCAACCGCTCCTCCCGCATCGCCCTGCTGGCTTATGCCGATGGCGAGAAGCGTTACATCATCCAGCCCGAAGGGCTGAAGGTGGGACAGAAGGTGGTGAGCGGTCCGGATGCTGACATTCTTGTCGGCAATGCGTTGCCGCTGCGGAATATTCCACCGGGCACGCAGATTCACAATCTGGAATTGAAGCCCGGCAAGGGTGGGCAGATGGTGCGCTCGGCGGGCGGCGCGGCGCAACTGGTCGCGAAAGAAGCCGAGTATGCGCTGGTGAAATTGCCTTCGGGCGAGACCCGCAAGATTTCGCAGGATTGCATGGCGACGATCGGGCAGGTGGGCAATCTCGATCACGAGAATGTCACCATCGGCAAAGCGGGACGTTCGCGGTGGCTGGGAAAGCGTCCGCACAATCGCGGTGTTTCCATGAACCCGGTGGACCATCCGCACGGAGGCGGTGAAGGTAAAACCTCTGGCGGACGGCATCCGGTGACGCCATGGGGCCAGCCGACGCGCGGCTACAAGACGCGCAACAACAAGCGCACGGATAAGTTTATTGTGAGCCGGCGGAGCAAGTAGTCGCCGGTCGTTCGTTCGGAAAACAGATTCCTCACCGGCAAAGACCGCCGGTTCGGAATGACAAGAATTTGAGGGTTAGCTAAGAGCTAGAAGCTAACAGCTAGAGGCTGAAATTTATGGCACGTTCAACCAAGAAAGGCGCGTTCGTGGATGCTTACCTTCAGGCGAGGGTGGAGGGCATGAACGCGCGCAACGAGAAGAAAGTGCTGCGCACCTGGTCGCGGCGTTCGACGGTTATCCCCGAGATGGTGGGGCACACGATCGCGGTGCACAACGGGAAAAAGTTTATTCCGGTGTACGTCACCGAAAACATGGTCGGCCACAAGCTGGGCGAGTTCAGTTTCACGCGCAACTTTAAGGGCCACTCCATGCGGGCGGCGACGGAAACCGCGGCTAAGCCGGCCGGCATTCCCGGCGGACCGGGCGCAATAACGCCGGCAGCACCCGCGGCACCGAAGGCGTGAACCAGTTTCTAGCTACTGGCTTTTAGCTGCTAGCTAGTCACTGATTCGGGCGGATAGTTCGTGGTGTGAGGGTTCGTCAGTTTTTGGTTCCTGGTTTCGCTAGGAGCTAGAAGCTAGGAGCTAGAAGCTAATATGGAATTTCGAGCGGAAATGCGGTACCTGCGAGTCTCGCCCCAGAAGGCGCGGCTGGTGCTGGAACTGATCAAGGGACGGCGCGTGGAAGAAGCGCGCAACACCCTGGCGTTCACCAAGAAGCGCGTGGCGGCGCACGTGGGCAAGCTGCTGCAGTCGGCGCTGGACAACGCGAATTTTCTCAGCGCCGAGAAAAATCTCGACGTCGAGATTGACAACCTCTACGTGAAGAGTGCGATCGCCAACGACGGGCCGCGCCTGAAGCGCATCCGTCCGGCGCCGCAGGGCCGCGCTTACCGCTACCAGCGGCGCATCTCGCACATCGAGTTGATCCTGGCGGAGCGCGGGAAAAATGGCGAGGCCGCTTCGACGCACGAGCACGCATCGCCGGTCAAGGCTGCGGCCAAGACCAAGCGGCACGCTCCGGCGGCGAAGTCGGCAGGCAAAAGTCATAGCAAGAAGAAGCAAAGCGGCTGCGAAATAGTTTTTTCCGGCGGATCGCCGGGGTTACGAGTTCGATTTAGGAGATGCAATGGGACAAAAAGTCCATCCTTATGGTTTTCGCCTCGGCTTCACCAAGCCGTGGAAGTCGCGCTGGTTTGCCGAGCGGGATTACGACAAGCAGCTGCACGAAGACGTCAAGCTGAAGGCCGAATTGAAGGACAAGCTCAAGTCGGCGGGCGTCAGCTCCATCGAAATCGAGCGGCCCGGCAACAAGCTGCGCATCATCATCAAGACGGCGCGGCCCGGCATCATCATCGGGCGCAAGGGCGCGGAAATCGACAAGCTCAAGGCCGAGCTGCAGAAGCGCACCGCAGGCAAGGATATTTTTGTCGACATCCAGGAAGTGCACAAGCCCGAGCTCGACGCGCAGCTGGTTTCGGAATCGATCGCCTTGCAGCTGGAAAAACGCGTAGGCTTCCGGCGCGCCATGCGCAAAGCTGTCGACTCGGCGCTGCGCTTCGGATGCAAAGGAATTAAAGTCCGCGTGAGCGGACGCCTGAACGGCAATGAAATCGCCCGTTCGGAATGGTATCTGCAGGGACGCCTGCCGCTGCACACGTTGCGCGCCGACATCGACTATGGCTTTACCGAAGCGCGCACCACTTATGGCGTGATCGGCGTGAAGTGCTGGGTGTACAAGGGCGAGATTTTGCCGCAGAAGAAGCGTGAAGCAACTGCTGTGGCCGGAGGGTTCTAGGAAAGTCAGAAGTTAAAAGTCAGAATGCAGAAGTAAGGCGGGTTTTGCTAAGAGCTAAAAGCTAAAAGCTAAGAGCTAAGAGTTGATTCTATGTTGATGCCAAAGAAAGTGAAGTATCGCAAGCAGCAGCGCGGGCGCATGACCGGCAAGGCCTGGCGCGGTTCCACGCTGGCCTTCGGCGATTTCGGGCTGAAGGTGCTGGAACCCGGCTGGATTACCGACCGTCAGATTGAGGCCAGCCGCGTCGCCATGACCCGTTTCGTGAAGCGCGGCGGAAAGATCTGGATCCGCGTGTTTCCCGACAAGCCGGTCACCAAGAAGCCCGCCGAAACCCGTATGGGCAAAGGCAAGGGAGCTCCCGACCACTGGGTGGCGGTAGTGAAGCCGGGCAAGATTCTGTTTGAGATGGAAGGCGTGACCATTACGGACGCGACCGAGGCCATGCGCCTGGCGTCGCACAAACTGGCGCTGCGCACCACGCTGGTAAAGCGCGAAGGCAGCGGGCATTAAGAAAGGCCGTAAGCGATCACCTGCAGCCGTGCGAAGGCGCAGTTGATTTGCCGAAAGCTAAGAGCTGAAAGCTGAGAGCTATTTATGAAGGTAGACAAAATCAGAAACTTGACTGACGACGAACTCCACAATCAGGAGCGCGAACTGGCCGACCAGTTGTTTAAGCTGAAATTTCAGCTGAACATGGGGCAGACCGAGAGCCTGAAGAAAATTCGGGGCCTGCGCAAGGACATTGCGCGCGTCAAGACGATCATGGTTGAGCGAACCGGCGAGCGCGAAGCGCTCGACCGCAACGGAGAAACGATAATGGCGGAAACAGCAGCCGCGGAAAAAGTTCAGGGCCGCCGCAAGGAAGTGGTGGGAGAAGTCGTCGCCAACCGCATGCAGAAGACCATTGTGGTGAAGGTGACGCGCAAGAAGGCGCATCCGTTTTACGGTCGGGTGGTGGCGCGCAACAAAAAGTTTTACGCCCACGACGAGAAGAACGAGGCGCACGTAGGCGATGTGGTGCGCATCCAGGAGACGCGACCGCTGTCGAAGCTGAAGCGCTGGAAACTGAAAGACATTGTGCGCAAGGCGGCGCTGGTGCCGGAAGCGGTCGTCGAAGCTCCGAGCGCGTAGGCCGAGAGACCGACCGGGATACGGGATAGAAGAGGGAGATTGACGCCATGGCAGTGATGATGAGATCGATGCTCGAAGTCGCCGACAATTCCGGCGCCCGCAAGCTGCAGATGATTCTGCCGCTCGGGGGCTCGACCGGGTTGAACGCGGGGCTGGGCGACATAATTACCGCGGCGGTAAAAGAGTCAGTGCCCGAGGGCCAGGTGCAGAAGGGCAAAGTGGTGAAGGCGGTCATCGTGCGCACGCGCAAGGAACACCGGCGGCGCGATGGAACCTATATCAAGTTCGATTCGAACGCCGCGGTGCTGATCAACGACGCGGGCGAGCCGGTAGGGACGCGCGTGTTCGGTCCGGTGGCGCGCGAACTGCGCGAGAAGAAGTTTTTGAAGATTGTTTCGCTGGCGCCGGAAGTGATCTGAAGGCAGGTTTCAAAGTTTCTGGGTTTCAAGGTTTCAAGGTCCTTGAGATTCCGAAGCTGGGTGGCGAAGTGATTCGCTCTGAAACCTTGAGACTTTGAAACCTTGAAACTTTGACTTTATGAGAACTGTTAGCACTGAAAACAAGCGAGTGGATCTGCGGCGGAACGATACCGTGAAGGTGATCACCGGGCGCGACAAGGGCAAGGAAGGGCGCGTGCTGCGCGTGTTTCCGAACGACGCCAAGTTGCTGGTCGAGCACGTCATGATGGTGAAGAAGCACGTGCGTCCGAACCCGCAGCGCAACATCAAGGGCGGCATTGCGGAGCAGGAAAGCCGCATTGCGATTTCCAACGTGCAACTGGTGTGCGCGACCTGCGGGCCGGTGCGCATCGGCCACGAAGTGCGCGGCGACCGCAAAGTGCGCGTATGCAAGAAGTGCGGCACCACGCTGGATAAATAGCTGTTAGCTCTTAGCCATTAGCTTTTAGCTTGTGGCCGCGATGCGGACAGCGGATAAAAAAATTGAGTCTCACGAACCGGCAGACGCAAAGGTTTGAAACTGAGAGCTGACAGCTGATAGCTGAGAGCCTCCTCCGTGAGAAGGATTGAAGGACATGGCAAAAGACAAGAAGCAAAAAGAATCGTCGCAGGAGCAGAAGGCGCCGGATCAGGCGCGGCACAGCGCCAAGGAGCGTCCGCGGCTGCGCTCGAGATTCGAGAAGGAAGTTGCTCCCGCATTGCTGAAAGAACTGGAACTGAAGAACGTGATGGCGGTTCCGCGGCTGCACAAGATTGTCGTCAACATGGGTGTGGGCGAAGCCACCCAGAATGCGAAAGTGCTCGACCCCGCGGTCAACGAACTGGGCCAGATCACCGGACAGAAGCCGGTGGTAACGCGGGCGAAGAAGTCGATCGCGGCATTCAAAGTGCGCCAGGGACAGTCGATTGGCGCGATGGTCACCTTGCGCGGCGACCGCATGTACGAATTTTTCGACCGCCTGGTCAACATCGTTCTGCCGCGGGTGCGTGACTTCAAAGGCGTCTCGACCAAGTCTTTCGACGGGCGCGGGAATTACACCATCGGCTTGCATGACCAGTTGATCTTTCCCGAGATTTCCTACGAGAAGGTGGACAAACAAAAGGGCATGAACGTCACCATCGTGACCACCGCGGCGAACGATAACCAGGCGCGCACGCTGTTGAAGCACATGGGAATGCCGTTTCGAGCTTGAGGTTTCGAAGTTTTAAAAGTTCCAAAGTTTCAAGAAGGATTGAATGGCTACTACAGCAAAACGAGTGAAAGACGGCGTGGGGCTCCATCAAAAGCCCGAAGATGTAAAGAAGCCCAAGTTCTCCACGCGCAAGCACAACCGCTGTAAGTTTTGCGGACGTCCGCGCGCGTTCCTGCGCAAGTTCGGCATTTGCCGGCTATGTTTCCGGCAACTGGCGTTGCGCGGCGAGATTCCAGGGGTTTCGAAGTCGTCGTGGTAGGGAGTGAGTCGTTGGCCGTTCGTCGTTAGTCGTCGGCAAGGGACGAATGGCCGCAAGTAAACGACTGACGAACAAAAGCTAACGACCGCAGTTCAAGCTGCCGCAGGTTCTCCGCACAACGCGGAGCGAACGGGTGGCCAGAGGAGAAGCAAACGATGAGGTTGACCGATCCGGTCGCAGACATGTTGACGCGAGTGCGGAACGCACTCCAGGCCCGGCACCAGAAGGTGGACATCCCGGCTTCGCGCCTGAAGCTCGAGATCGCCCGCATTCTGAAGGAAGAGGGCTACATCTCCAACTTCAAGCCGACGGAAGAGGAAGGCCACAAGGTCATCCGCATTTACTTGAAATACGGCGCCAACAACGAGGCCGCGATTTCGAAGGTGGAGCGCGTGTCGCGCCCCGGCTGCCGCGTCTACGTGCGCCGCAGCGAGATTCCCCGCGTGCTGGGCGGTATGGGGATCAACATTCTTACCACCCCGCGCGGCGTAATGACCGGACGCCAGGCGCGCAAAGAGGGCGTGGGCGGCGAGTTGCTGTGCCAGATTTATTAAAGCTTCTAGCTATTAGCTTCTAGCTCTTAGCTAAAGCACTGATGCAAACTTTTGTTTTGAACTGACACAAGCCGGGCGGAAAGCTCGGACTTCAAAATCCAAAGCGGCCTAGCTAGACGCTAGGAACTGGAAGCTAGAAGCTCTTATGTCACGAATTGGAAAAAAGCCGATCCCGATCCCCAAAGGGGTGACGGTCAAAGTCGAAGGCCACACGGTCGCCGTGCAGGGACCGAAGGGCAAACTGGATACCGCACTGCCGGAGGGAATCAGCATCCAGCAGAAAGACGGGATCATCGTCGCGGTGCGCCAGGACGATTCGCAGGCGGCGCTGCATGGACTGGCGCGCGCGCTGGTGAACAACGCCGTCGAGGGTGTCACCAAAGGCTGGACACGCGAACTGGAAATCGTCGGCATCGGCTACCGCGCCGAAATGAAGGGCAAGTCGATGGTTGTGTTCAACCTGGGCTACTCGCACCCCATCGAATACCCGTTGCCCACCGGCGTGGATGCCAGCGTCGATCCTAAGCAGACCAAGATCGCGCTAACTGGCATTGACCGCCAGAAAGTGGGACAGGTCGCCGCGGAAATGCGCTCGCTGCGTCCGCCCGATCCGTACAAGAACAAGGGCGTGCGCTACGCAGGCGAGCGCTTGAAGAAGAAGGTTGGAAAGACTGGAGCGAAGTAAGCCGTCGTTAGCCGCTGGTCGTTAGTCGTTGGCCGGCGGATTAGAAACGATGGAAAGTCGCAGGTCTTAGGCTAACGACCAACGACGAACGACCAAGGACAGGTTTCATGCTGACACGAATCACAAAAAACGAGAAGCGCGGACATGTGCACGACCGCATTCGCAAGAAGATGCAGGGGACCGCGGAACGCCCGCGGCTCAACGTGTACCGTTCGCTGAATCACATTTACGTGCAGGTCATCGACGACCTGCATGGCAAAACGCTGGTTTCGGCTAGCACGGCCGAGGGCAAGAAAAAAGAAGACCGCCGCTCGGGCGGCAACGTGGCCTCGGCGAAGGCGATCGGCAAAGCCATTGCCGAGCGCGCCAAAGCCAAGGGCGTCACCCAGGTCGTATTCGACCGGGGCGGCTACATTTATCACGGGCGCGTGAAGGCCATCGCCGATGCGGCCCGCGAAGCAGGATTGAAGTTCTAGAGGGCAGCCGTCAGCTGTCAGCTCTCAGCTCTTAGCTGAAGCGGCAGGCTGACAGCTGAAAGCTGATAGCTGAAAGCTAGGTTTAAACGAATGCCAACAGTGATTAAGAAACTCGATGCGGGTTCCTTCCAGTTGAAGGACCAGGTGGTGGCCATCAACCGCGTGACCAAGGTGGTCAAGGGCGGCAAGAATCTTTCGTTCGCCGCGCTGGTTGTGGTGGGCGATCCTTCCGCCGGAATAGTCGGTTACGGTTCGGGGAAGGCCAAGGAAGTGCCCCAGGCTATTCGCAAGGCAATTGAATCGGCCAAAAAGAATCTGGTGAAGGTGAACCTCACCCAGACCAGCATTGCCCATCTTGTGTTGGGACGTTACGGCTCAGGCAAGGTGCTGCTGAAGCCGGCGCCGGAAGGCACGGGAGTGATTGCGGGCGGCGCGGTGCGCGCGGTCATGACTTCGGCGGGCGTGCAGAATGTGCTGACAAAATCGATTGGTACCACCAACCCGCACAACGTGATCAAGGCGACCTTCGACGCGCTGAAGCAGTTGAAGAGCCGCGAGAGCGTGGCCGCCATGCGCGGCAAAACGGCGCAGGAACTGTAAGGGCTGGCTCACGGGGGCTGAAGCCTAGTGAGTTCATGGGTTCGGGACAGCACGACTGAAGTCTTGCTCTTCCACAAAAATATTAAAGTTCGCGACATTGAGGTTCACGAAATGACGGCGAAGAAAACGAGTTCGGGCAGCGGGACGATTCACCTGAAGTGGGTGCGCTCAGCTATCTGCGCCCCGGTAAAACAGAAGCGTGTGATCAAGGGTCTGGGATTCACCCGGCTGAACCAGGTGATTGAGCGTCCTGACAACAATGCCATTCGTGGCATGGTGGCCAAGGTGCCGCATCTGGTCGAGTTTGTGGAGTAGTTCAACGTCTCAAGGTTTCAGAGTTGCAATGTTTCAAGGTCAACCTTGATGCAAACTCCGCAGATTCTTGAAACCTTGAAACCCTGAAACTTTGAAACGTGGGTGTTATATGAATTTATCCAATATTCGAGCACCGAAGAAGGCGACGGAAAAGCGCAAGCGCGTGGGGCGCGGTATGGGCTCCGGCATGGGCAAGACTTCGACCCGTGGACACAAAGGGCAACGTTCGCGCACCGGTTCGCGCATGATTCGCGGCTTTGAAGGCGGCCAGATGCCGCTGCATCGCCGCATGCCCAAGCGCGGGTTCACCAACATCTTCCGCAAGGAATTCAACATCGTCAGCCTTGAACGCCTGGTGGAAATGGGTGAAGAATTTCACGGCGAGCCGATCACGCCCGAAGTTCTGCGCAAGGCTGGGGTGATCAAGACGAAGCATCCGGTAAAGATTCTCGGCGATGGCGAGTTGACCATCGCACTCACCGTGCACGCGCACAAGTTCTCCAAGTCGGCCCAGGAAAAAATTGCCAAGGCTGGCGGCAAGGTTGAGGTCTTAGCAATAAAGGCAGAAGTGAAGGCGGAGAAGTAATGTTCGACAAACTGGCAAACATCTTCCGGATTCCGGACCTGCGCAAACGCATCCTGTTTACCCTGGCGATGCTGTTCGTGTACCGGTTGGGCGGGCACCTTCCGACCCCGGGAATCGATACCGCCAAGCTGGAGAGTTTCTTCACGCAGAGCGGCACGAGCGGATCGTTGCTGGGATTTGTTGACCTGTTTTCCGGCGGCCAGTTGCGCCGCATGACAATTTTTGCCCTGGGGATCATGCCCTACATTACGGCATCGATCATCCTGCAGTTGCTCACCGTTGTGTATGAGCCTCTCGCCAAACTGCAGAAAGAAGGCGAGCTCGGGCGCAAGAAAATTACGCAGTGGACGCGCTATATCACCGTTATTCTGAGCGCCGTGCAATCGTTCGGCATCGCAGTGGGCCTGGAGAAGGGCGGCTTCGCGCTCGATCCGGGATGGAAGTTCCGCTTCATGACCATGCTCACCCTGACCACGGGCAGCGCCTTCATCATGTGGCTGGGCGAGCAGATCACCGATCGCGGTGTAGGCAACGGCATGTCGTTGCTCATCTTTGCCGGCATTGTCGTCGGGCTGCCGCGCGGCGTGGTCGACCTGATTGAGAAGGCCAAGAATGCCGCCTGGGGCGCAGCGACGTTCCCGCTGATGGTGTTCCTGCTGGCCTTCATGATCCTGGTTGTGGGATTCATCGTCTACGTGGAGCGAAGCGAACGGCGAATCCCGGTGCAGTACGCCAAGCGAGTGGTCGGGCGCAAAGTGATGGGCGGCCAATCGACGCACCTGCCGCTAAAGGTTAACGCTGGCGGCGTGATGCCCGTGATTTTCGCTTCTTCGATTCTGACGCTTCCTCAGACCATCGGATACGGACTGCGCAACAACCGCTATTTCGGAGATCTGTTCCGCTGGTTGGGGTGGGGCGAGCCGCTCTATACCGTTCTTTACGCGGTCGGGATTATTTTCTTCGCCTACTTTTACGTTTCCATCGTGTTCAATCCCAGCGAAGTTGCCGACAACATGCGCAAGTATGGCGGATTTATTCCCGGCATTCGCCCCGGCAAGCGCACCGCGGACTTCATCAATGAAGTGCTCACGCGGATCACGCTGGTGGGTGCGCTCTACCTGATTATCATTTCGTTTATTCCGGAGTGGATGATCACCGGAATTCACCTCAACCACCTTTACGGGCCGGTTGGGAGATGGTTTGAATTTCTGCCGAACTGGGTGACGAATGGTTTGGGTGTCACGTTTTATTTTGGTGGCACCTCGCTGCTGATCGTTGTCGGCGTGGCGATGGATACGGTCCAGCAGATTGAGGCGCAGTTGATCATGCGCCACTATGACGGATTTACTCCGCGCAGCGGCCGCATTCGCGGCCGCCGCACCTGGTAAGGTTTTTCGTAGAAACGTAGCTTGCTGCGTTTTGCGGCGAAAGGTGAACGCGTTCGCGCTGCAAGTTTGATTAGAAGCCTTAGAAGTTGCTGCACCTCGGCGGGGCGCCGGGAAGACTGAGCTCGGGAGGCTTTGGTCAAGCCGATGGTGCAGGAAACCTTGCGCGAAGTAGGACCTGTGGTGCTGCTCGGGCCTCCAGGTGCCGGAAAGGGCACGCAGGCCAAGCGCATCATGGAGCATTACGGAATCCCCCAGGTCTCGACCGGGGATCTGCTGCGGGAGAACGTGGCGCAGGGAACCGAACTTGGGCTGGCTGCCAAGGCAGTGATGGCCCGGGGAGAACTGGTTTCCGACGACCTGGTTTGTAACATGGTCCGCGAACGGCTGTTGTTGCCGGATTGCAAGCGAGGCTACGTTCTGGACGGTTTTCCCCGGACGGCGGCCCAGGCAGGGTGGCTGGATGCCCTGCTCGACCATGAGCTCTTTGACAACTCGCGTCCCACCCGGGCCTGGCCGATTGTGATCCGCCTGGACGTCGACTATAATCAACTATTGCTCCGGATCACTGGACGCCGTTCTTGTCCCTCCTGTGGACGGATCTATAACGTCCACTCCCAGCGGGCCCACGTCTACGAAGTTTGCGACGTTGACGGATTGAAGCTGGTGACCCGCAATGACGACCGGTTGGAAGTAATTCAGCCCAGACTCACGGCATATCAGGAACAGACGCGCCCGGTAGCGGACTATTACCAGCGCACCGGGCGATTGATGTCGGTAAATGGCGATCGACCCGTGGACGAAGTGACAACGCAGATTTTTCGGATATTAGAAGAACACGCGTGAGCAGAATGGCGATTGTGTGCAAGTCATCGGCGGAAATCGAACGCATGCGGCAGAGCGGGCGCATCGTTCGGCAGGTTCTTGACTATGTGAAGACCCTGGTCGCGCCCGGTGTTACAACCATGGACCTGGAGCGCGCCGCCGAAAAGAAGATCAAGGAACTTGGAGCCAAGCCGGCGTTTAAGGGTTACTACGATTATCCTTGCGTGTTGTGCACGTCGGTGAATGAAGAGATTGTGCACGGTATCCCGTCGGAAAAACGGTCGTTGAAAGAGGGCGACATCGTTTCGATCGACTGCGGCGTGGTGCTCGACGGCTACTACGGCGACGCGGCGATTACCGTGCCGGTGGGCAACGGGCTGAAGCCGGAGTTGCAGAAATTGCTGGAAGTCACCGAAGCGTCGCTCTACCGCGGAATTGAGCAGGCGCGCATCGGGAACTCGATTGGCGATGTGGGCGCGGCGGTGCAGGAGCATGTGGAAGCCGCGGGATTCAGCGTGGTACGCGAGTTTGTCGGGCACGGCATCGGGACGCGGTTGCACGAAGAGCCGCAAGTTCCGAACTTCGGAGCTCGCGGGCATGGCGCGAAGTTGCGCGAAGGCATGGTTCTCGCGATCGAGCCCATGGTGAATTACGGCAAGCCCGAAACGCGGGTGCTGGGCGATAAATGGACGGCAGTCACCGCCGACGGCAGTTGCAGCGCGCACTTCGAGCATTGCGTGGCAGTAACGCGGGATGGTCCGGTGATTTTGACGCAGTAGAGCTGTTAGCTTTTAGCTCTTGGCTTTTAGCTAAGAGCCAAGAGCTAAAAGCTACGAGCTACTTAAGGAGTCGATGAGCAAAGAAGACGCGATTGAAGTGATGGCGGTGGTGCTGGAACCGCTGCCCAACGCCATGTTCCGGGTGGAACTGGAAAACAAGCACCAGGTGCTGGCGCACGTTTCGGGAAAGATGCGCAAGAATTTCATTCGCATCCTGCCTGGCGACAAGGTTGCGGTGGAACTTTCCCCCTACGACCTGAATCGCGGACGAATTGTCTATCGCTATAAATGATTTTTGTTAGCTGACAGCTAAGAGCTGACAGCTGAAAGCTGGGTTATGAAAGTACGAGCATCGGTAAAGAAAATTTGCGACAAGTGCAAGGTCATCCACCGCAAGGGTGTAGTGCGGGTGATCTGCGTAAACTCGAAACATAAACAACGCCAGGGGTGAAGCTTCCAGCTGCTAGCTCCTAGCTTCTAGCGAAAACTCAGACACGAGTGATTTGCTGGAAGCTAGAAGCTAGGAGCTAGGAGCCGACGGCAGCCGGCAGCTTTGGAGGCTTAGAAATATGGCACGTATTGCAGGCATCGATCTTCCGCGCCAGAAGCACATCAACATCGCGCTGACCTATATCTACGGCATCGGTCATCCGCGCGCCAGCCGCATCCTCGATGAGGCCAAGGTCGATCCCATGAAGACGGTGCAGGACCTGAGCGAAGAAGAGGTCAACCGCATCCGTACGGTCATTGAGGGCGAGGGCCTGGTGGAAGGCGATCTGCGCAAGGAAGTTTCGATGAACATCAAGCGTCTCATCGAAATCGGCTCCTACCGCGGATTCCGCCACCGCCGCAACCTGCCGGTCCGTGGCCAGCGCACCCATACCAATGCCCGTACCCGAAAAGGTCCGCGCAAAGGAACAGTCGCCCAGAAGAAGAAGGCGACGGCAAAAACGTAAGAGAACGTTTCAAGGTTTCGCAGGTTTCAAGGTTTCAAAGTTGTTGCCTTGAAACTCTGAGACCTTGAAACTTTGAAACCTGAGTTTCTTGAGGTTCTATGGCAAAACCAGCAGCAGCAGCGGGCGGCGCAGCAGCCGCACCCGATAAAAAAGGCAAGAAGAAAACCTTCAAGAAGAAGGAGCGCAAGCACGTGCCGCATGGCTTGTGCTATGTGCAGGCGTCCTTCAATAACACCATTGTGACCGTCACCGACATGAACGGCAACGTTCTGTCGTGGAAGAGTTCCGGCTCGCTCGGCTTCCGCGGATCGCGCAAGGGCACGCCCTTCGCCGCCCAGCAGGCCGCGTCCAACGCCGCGAACATGGCGCGGGATCACGGTGTGCGCAGCGTCGACGTCCGCGTCAGCGGTCCCGGTTCGGGACGCGAATCGGCCGTTCGCGCGCTGGCTGCCTCAGGCATTGAAGTGCGCTCCATCCGCGACGTCACGCCGATCCCGCACAACGGCTGCCGTCCGCCAAAGAGACGCCGCGTTTGAGACGCGTCGGCGAGTTCTCAGTTCCCGGTTCTCAGTTCTCAGTTAAACCGAGAAGTTGGACCGTGGGGCAAACTGAGAACTGAGAACTGGGAACTTGTTTACCGTCCGGGACGAAGGGTGAAGCCAAACCCGTAAACCGGTCATCTAAAGGAGAAGAAACTTGGCCCGTTATACCGATGCAGTCTGCCGTCTATGCCGCCGCGAGGGCTTGAAGCTGTTCCTCAAAGGCGCCAAGTGTTTTAGCGATAAGTGTCCCATCGAGAAGCGCAACTTCGCACCCGGCCAACATGGCAAGGACCGCAAGGCCAAAATCGTAGGCTACGGCCTGCAGTTGCGCGAGAAGCAGAAGGCCAAGCGCATCTACTTCACGCAGGAAGGCCAGTTCCGCAACTACTTCGAGAAAGCCGCGAAGTCGCAGGGCGTAACCGGCGAGCGCCTGCTGCAGCAGTTGGAGCGCCGTCTCGATAACGTGGTATACCGCCTGGGATTCGCCCAGTCACGGCGCCAGGCGCGTCAGTTGGTGCGCCACGGACACGTTGCCGTGAACAATCGAAAGGTCAACATTCCTTCGTACGAAGTGAGCGCGGGCGAAGAAATCATGATCCGTGAAAACAGCAAAAAGCTCACCGTGCTGGAACTGGCAAAAGAATTCGCCAGCCATGGCACCATGCCGAGCTGGCTGGAAGTGGATCGCGACAACTACAAGGCGAAAGTGCTGTCGCTACCCAAGCGCGAAGATATTCAGCTGCCCGTAAACGAGCAGTTGATTGTTGAACTTTACAGTAAGTAAGAGTTTTGCTTTGCAGGTTTCAAAGTTCTAGAGGTTTCAACGCTTCAAGGGAAACACCTTGAAACATTGCCACCTTTGCACATTGAAACCTTGGTCCTAAATTCGAGCTAGATCAGCCTCTGCTGACGAAAATCCCCACGTCTCGCAAAAACCGCGAGACATGGGGCACCCACCTGAATCCGGACCGGTTCAGGGAGCCAGCACCGAGCCCAACGGCCGAAGGAGAAACACATGCTTTGGAAGGGTTTTCAAAAACCGAAACGTCTCGCAACCGACACCTCCAGCCTCACCGACAAGTACGGCATGTTCTGGGCGCAGCCGTTTGAGCGCGGCTTCGGCACCACCGTGGGCAACGCCCTGCGGCGCGTGCTGCTCAGTTCAATCGAAGGCGCGGCCGTCACCGCGGTGAAAATGGAAGGCGTGCTGCACGAATTTCAGTCGATCCCCGGCGTAGTCGAGGACGCGACCGACATCATCCTCAACCTCAAGCAGATTCCGTTCAAGCTTGCGGGCGATGCGCCGAAAGCGATCTACCTGCGCGCGGATCAGCCCGGCGTGGTTACCAGCGGCATGATCGAAGCCGACGGCGATGTCGAAGTGCTCGACAAAGATGTCTACATCGCCACCGTTAGCGAAGGTGGCAAGCTCGACATGGAAATGCGCCTGAAGCGCGGCCGCGGCTACACCTCCGCCGACAAGAATTTTGACGAAGATCTCGGCATTGGCTTCATTCCCATCGACTCGGTTCACTCGCCCGTACGAAAATGTAATTACACGGTCGAAGCCGCGCGCTTGGGTCAGATCACCGACTACGACAAGCTGACGCTCGAAGTTTGGACCAACGGCTCCATCACCCCGGCCGATTCACTCGGCCTGGCGGCGAAGCTGCTGAAGGACCACATGAACATCTTCATCAACTTCGAGGAAGAAATCGAAACCGGTACGTCGTCGTCGGACGACCGCAAGCCCGAGATCCACAATGAGAACCTTAACCGTTCCGTGGAAGAACTCGAGCTGTCGGTGCGCAGCTACAACTGCCTGAAGAATGCGAACATCCAGACCATCGGAGAACTCGTGCAGAAGACCGAAGCCGAAATGCTCAAGACCAAGAATTTCGGCCGCAAGTCGCTGAACGAGATCAAGGAAATTCTTTCCTCGATGGGTCTGAGCCTGGGCATGAAGATCGACGAGCACGGCAATGCCGTGCCCGGGCCCACGTCAAATCAGGTCCTCCCGGCCTCCGCCTACGGACCGGACGACCAGCTGTAAGAAACAGGTTTCCAAAGTTTCAGAGTTTCAAGGTTGGAAAGCACACTGGGAAGGGCACGGTTTTAGCCGTGCCCTCCCCAAGCAACAAAGGACTGGCGGCTTTAGCCGCTGAGGTTTTGGTTTTTGATTTTAGCTGAAAGCTAGAAGCTAAGAGCTAGAAGCTGAGGGTTCCCATGCGTCACAAAGTTGCAGGCTACAAACTCGGACGGAACACCGCGCACCGGCGCTCGCTGCTGCGCAACCTGGTCACCTCGGTGATCGTGGAAGAGCGCATCGAGACCACTGTGCCCAAGGCTAAGGCCGCGAAGCCCATCGTCGAAAAAATGATCACGCTGGGCAAGCGCGGCGATCTGGCCGCGCGCCGTCTAGCCACCGCCTATCTCATGACCAGCGAAGCTGTCGCCAAGCTGTTCGACACCGTCGGCCCGCGCTTTGGCGATCGCCAGGGCGGATACACGCGCATCATCCGCACCCACTGGAACAAGGGCGACGGCGCCGACAAGGCTTTTCTCGAACTGCTGGGCAGCGAGAAGATCCTCGACGAGAAAAAAGAAAAGCGCGCTGAAGCTCGCGCCAAGAAGGCCGCCGAAGCCAAGAAGGCAATGGAAGACGCCGAAGCCCAGGCTGCTCACGATGGCGGCGTCGAGCCGGTGAAAGAAGAAGACAAGAAAGAGTAGAGGCTCGTGCTTTGCGATAGGCGCGGCCCATCGGCCGCGCCTTTCTGTTTTTGCGATCGACTGGAGGCCGCCAAGCAGGCACTTGTGCCACTGGCGGCCGATCAGTACCGTATGATCGTGCGTCGCCCTCCCCAATGGAAGGAGTTCCCGAGATTCCCGGTGACTGCAGGGACCGCGGTCTTGGCTATCGGAGTAACCGTTGCCTGGTGGTCCAAAGTCGACATCTCACCGCTGTTCGAAACCGCCATGATTCGGCGCGGAGAACTTTGGCGTCTGTTCACCAGCGTATTTCCGCATACGGACATACTTCACCTCGCTTTTAACATCTACTGGACCTGGGTTTTTGGAACGCTGGTTGAGCAAGTCTACGGGCACCTCAGAACGGCGGCTCTCATTGCTCTCTTTGCGTTTGGTTCTGGTTCGTTCGAATTTTCCTTTGCCCTGGGCGGAGTTGGTTTGTCGGGTGTCGGATACGGGCTGTTTGGCCTGCTCTGGGTTCTATCGTCGCGAGACGAGCGCTTTCATGACGCTGTGGACTCGAGAACTGTGCAGCTTTTCGTAGGGTGGTTCGTGTTCTGCGTCGTTACCACGGTGTTACATATATTTGCCGTAGCGAACATTGCGCACGCAGCGGGAGCGGCTTTCGGCGCTCTGGTCGGTGCCGCAATCATTATTCCGGGCAAGCGTGTCCAGGCCACCGGGGCGATCGCCGCACTTATTGTATTCGGACTATGGGGATCCACACTCGGGCGGCCCAGGATCAATCTGTCAGGAAAGGCGGGCTACGACGAAGGGAAGTGGGGTTACGATGCCCTGCTGGCAGCCCGGAATCAAGAGGCTGTCCGCTGGCTAGGAGACGCGGTAGTGTATCAGCCGAGGCTGGCTGTGTACTGGTTCGATCTTGGTATCGCCTACGAAAAGCTGGGGAACACGAAGGCTGCGCAGGCGGCCTATCAGCGCGCGCATCAGCTGGAGCCAAACAAGGTCGAGTATTCAGATGCGATAAGTACGCTTCGTTGATAACCACTTTTATTCACAACTCTGCCTCGCATCCGCACTCGTACATGTCCTTCCGCGCTTCCCGCTGGTAATCTTCCCTACCGTCCGCCATCTGCCTACACTTTATTGCAATGGCCGTCACCCGCACACAAATCGGAATCGCCGTCGGCGCCGGAGTGTTGCTGGTTATGGTGTTTGTCGGCTACCTGTGGTGGCTCACCAATCAGGGACCAGTGCTGGCGCGCTCCGAAGATCACGATCCGCTGACCGGGCTGCCGGTCAGCATCAAGATGAATCCGCTGCGCGATCGCTCCACCGAACGGGCCGCGAATAAATTCATTCGTGAAATGCGCGACGGTCACTGCGACGATGTTCTCGCCAAGTGGGAGCACGACTATCACAAGAAATACGCGAAATATATTTGCGAATCCGAGACTCAGCACCCGCTGATCTCGTGGGAACTGGTGGAGTGGGAAGAGGCGCCGCCGCTCATCATCCTGCACTACCGCGGCAAGCGCCTCGCGAATGCTGGCCCCGATCATCCTGGAATCGATCAGGATCTCTTCACTGTCACCACAGAAAACAAAGGCGGCGACTGGGTCGTGACCAAGTACGACGCGATGTACTGATCGAGCCACGCCATGGGAATGATCGGGCATCTTCGGCAAATCACACCGGACAAGTTGAAGAACCTGCAAAGAAATCCGGCTGCCGTCAAGGACGCAGTGCACGGCGAAACGACGTGGACCGCTGCGAAAGTGCAGGATGCCCTCCAACGTATCCAGGAAACCTCCGAGGAGTTGCGGCGGCGAGCGGCACGCAAAAGCGCGGAGGAACAGCGTCAGATTCGCTCCCAACTTTTAAAGGAACTGGCGGCCGCAAATGCAGGTTTCCCCTATGGCCCGGAAGAAGACATTTTGAGCCTGGAAAAATCGTGGCATGTTCTCCACTACTTGCTGACCGGAGAACCGCAAGAAGCGCCGCCGCCGCTGGGTAACGCCATCCTGGGCGGGACAGAGATCGGCGGCGATCTCGGATATGGGCCGGCGCGATTCCTTGCGCCGCAGCAGGTTCGCGAGGTCGCGTCCGCCCTGGCACCGATTTCGAAACCGGACCTGGCAAAGCGCTTCGATCTCGATGCCATGATCAAGGCGCGCATTTATCCTTGCCGGGATTATGACGAATTGGAGATGGCGCAACACCATTTCGAGCATCTGTCGCGCTACTACGCCGACGCCGCCAAAAATGGGAATGCCATGTTGCTCTATATCATTTAGCCGCCGATCTTCTCGCGCTCGCTACCTCGTTCGTGTCCTGCTGCACTCGTCGCGGCAAACGATTGAATGTCCGAGCGCTCAAGACGTAGATCGTCGCCGCGACCACGCGTAGTACGCCACCACCAGAATCTGCGCCGTAATTCCCGCGCACGTGTCGAGCAGCACATCCCACGGCGTCCCAGTGCGCGAAGGAATATAACTCTGGTGCCATTCGTCCAGGCTCGCCACGACGAAAGTTCCAAACACAGCCAGTGCCGCCCAGCGAAGAGTCCACTTCGCGCCATCGGCCACAGGCAGCGTTTCTCTCCACGCGCGGAATAGCAGAATGCACAGCATCCCGTAACCGAAAACGTGTCCGCCCTTGCGGATGAAAAAGTGCAAGTGCTCGAAGCGCGCATGGTTCATCCCAAACAAAAAATGCAGCAAGGGATAAAGAAAGCGGCTGGTGTTGTGCGAGGAAAGATAAGTGGTCGACTCAATGGCAATGACGATCAGCCACAGAATCGCGGCGATCCACGCCTTCAGAACAGTGTGGCGTCGCGTGCTCAAGCGAGTCGCGGGCTCACGGCACCCAGTTTCATCTCGATGCGAGGCACCACTCCCGCCCTATTCGATCGCATAGTTCGGGGCCTCTCGCGTGATCATCACGTCGTGCACATGGCTTTCGCGCAGGCCGGCGCCGCTGATGCGCACGAAGCGTGTCTTCTGCAGAAGTTCGGCAATCGTAGCGCACCCGCAGTAGCCCATGCCCGATTTCAATCCGCCCACCATCTGATGCACGATCATCGCCACCGACCCGCGATAGGGAACGCGCCCCTCAATGCCTTCCGGAACAAGTTTCGCCAGCCGGTTGGAATCCCCGTCCGAGGCCGAGATCGACGCCGACGAATCGCCTTCCGTGCTCTGGAAGTAGCGCTCGCTCGATCCCTGCGCCATCGCGCCGATCGAACCCATGCCGCGGTACGACTTGAACGACCGGCCCTGGTACAGAATCAATTCGCCCGGACTTTCGTCGGTGCCGGCAAAGAGCGATCCAATCATCACCGCGCTCGCGCCCGCCGCCAGCGCCTTGGTCACGTCGCCGGAATATTTAATACCGCCGTCCGCAATGATGGGCACGCCCGAATCTTTCGTCGCCCGGTACGCTTCGGCGATGGCGGTAATCTGTGGCACGCCCGCGCCGGTCACCACCCGCGTCGTGCAAATCGATCCCGGCCCAATGCCGACCTTGATGCCATCAGCCCCGGCGCGCGTGAGTTCGCAAGCTCCGTCGAATGTCGCCACGTTGCCCGCCAGCAACTCAATGTGCGGCAATTTCGATTTCACCAGCTTCACCGCGTCCAGAACTTTTGTGGAATGCCCGTGCGCGCTGTCGATGGCCAGCACGTCCACTTTGGCCTCGGCAAGTTCCTGCGCGCGCTCCAGAAAATCTCCGGTGGCGCCGATCGCCGCGCCCACGCGCAGCCGTCCTTGCGCGTCCTTGGCGGCGTTGGGATACTTCAACTTTTTCTGAATATCTTTAACCGTGATCAGGCCCTTCAGGTTGTACTTGTCGTCGACCACCAGAAGTTTTTCCACGCGATGCTCGTGCAGAATTTTTTCCGCCTCTTCCAGCGTGGTTCCCACCGGCACGGTGATCAGATTTTTCTTGGTCATCACCTTGTCGATGGGAATGTCGAAGCGGGTCTCGAAGCGCAGGTCGCGGTTGGTGAGGATGCCGACCAGTTTGCCGTGATCGGTAATCGGCACGCCGGAAATTTTGTACTTGCGCATCACCTCGAGCGCGTCGCTGACCCGGTCGGTCGCCGCCATGGTCACGGGATCGACGATCATCCCGCTTTCCGAGCGCTTCACCTTGTCGACCTCGTTGGCCTGCTGCTCGATCGTCAGGTTGCGATGAATAATCCCGAGCCCGCCCTGCTGCGCCAGCGCAATCGCCATGTGCGATTCGGTCACAGTGTCCATGGCCGCGCTCACCACCGGAATGTTCAGGCTGATGTTGCGCGTGAGTTGCGTCTGCGTGCTGGCCTGCGCCGGAATTACATCCGAGCGCGCCGGCAGCAGTAGAACGTCATCAAAAGTAAGAGCCTCAGGAACAGGAAAATGAATCATAGATTTCTCGGAATTCACCCAGCGTGTGGGTAAACCTTCATTCTAGAGACGGCGAGGGATTGAGGCAAATGGAGTGCCGGATCATTGTGCTTGGTCCGGGGGTTCGGGAAAAGCTCGTTCGACCGTCTGCATCGGGATAAACAGCCGCTGCGGATGCCCGGGCAGATCGATAAACCCGTATGATCTGTAGAAAGCGCCAGCCTTCTCGTCCTTGGCGTCGACGATGACGGCGAACGATGCAATATTGCGGCTGTGTTTGAGCGCGCGCTTCAAGGCCCCGACCAACAGCATCTCCCCTATACCCAGACCTTTGAATTCCTGATTGCGGGCCAGTCGGCCGAGTAGTGTAGCTGGAATTTTTTCATATTTCGGGATGCGTAGCTTGTGAGCGGTTTCGGAAGGCAGGTCGCCCGCGTCGATTGCGTACTGCGAAAGCGTGTAATAACCGGCAATCGTTTTGCCGTCCGGAGTGAGGACGTAGACGGCAGCAACACGCTTCTTGATTTCCTGGCTTGCCTGTTCTTTCAGGTATTGATTTAGAGCTTCGTGCTCGCATGAAAAGGCCGCTCGATCATGTTTTTTCTTGTCGAGCGGCTCGAATCGAAACTGTGACCGTCGCGCGTCCGGTGGAGCAGCCAACTACCCAATCTCCCTGTCAAGGCGACGCGCGGCAGCAATTAATTTGGCATTCGGCTTCGGAGGACGCAGAAGCGCCTCCACGAAGATTCGCCGCGATTCTTCAGCCAGGGTTAGCACCTCATGTTCTCGAATCGTCTTTAGGGCGGCCTCTTTGAGAGCCATCCTGACGAAGCTGGAGGACGACGTGCCTCGCAGGCCCGCGGCGGTTTCGATCATCTCTTTTTCCTCGCGGGTAAGGCGAGCGTCCAAGCGGTCGCGTCGTGTGGCTGTGGTACCCATTTTCAACCCTCAACGCAAGTGTACGGCATTTTGCCACACACGTCCAGCCATAATCGAGAGTTAAAGCCGCATCGCACGGGAGCGGACGAAGATTCCAGGTAACCCTCCCCCGTTTGTCTTTTACCACTCCACGGGCGTATATTAGGAAACTGAGAACTGCTGTGTACCGGCAATTGGCGAAGCACACCAGTGGGCGCAAGCCCACTTTTTAGTTGGGCCCTTCGGGTGGTGCAGCCATCGGCCTGTAAGTTATTTGATTCATGGCACTTGACGTTGAACGTGTGCGGGAAATCGCGGAGCGGGTGGCCGCCTCCAGCGGACTCGAAATTGTGGAAATCGAGTTCCTCGGCGGAGGCAAAGCGCGCATGCTGCGAGTTTTTTTGGATAAGCCCGCCGCCGGAACCGACCCGCTCGCGGGGGTGACGCACGAAGACTGTGCGAACTTCAGCCGCGAGTTTGGGACGATCCTCGACGTAGAGGACGTGATGCCGGGATCGTACACGCTGGAAGTTTCGTCGCCCGGGCTGGATCGCAAGTTGATCAAGGCCGCCGACTTCAACCGCTTCACCGGCAGTCGCGTGAAGTTGACCACGCGGCAACCGGTGGACAACAACCGTCACTTTGAAGGGCGGCTGGAAAGTTTTCAGGACGGCCGGCTCACGCTGGATTTGAGCGTGGCCAGCCACAAGTCGCGCAAGAAAATGGGCGCGGCCGCCGGCGAGAAAATAGAAATCGATTTCGCCAACGTGGAAAAGGCGAATCTGGTGCCGGAAATCTAAGATTTCAAGGTTCCAAAGTTGCCAGGTTTCAACGACCTTGCAACTTGAAACCTTGAAACATTGAAACTTTTTACCTGAGATTTAGATTTCAATGTTCCAAAGTTTCAAGGTTTCAACGACCTTGCAACTTTGAAACCTTGAAACATTGAAACTTTTTACTTATGGCTAGCGAGCTCTACAACACGATCGACGCACTCAGCCGCGAAAAAGGCATTGATCCGCAGATTGTGGTCAGCGCGGTGGAAGACGCCATTGTCATGGCCACGCGCAAGTACTACAAGTCGCAGGAAAATCTGCGCGCCAAGCTCGACAAGGATACGGGCAAGATCAACGCCTTCGCGGTGAAGACCGTGGTCGAGACGCCGGAGCAGGTGGAAGATCCCAACCTGCAGAGTCACGGTGGAAGATGCGCGCAAGGTCGATCCCGCGCTCGAAGTGGGCGGCGAACTCCTGATTCCGAAAGTGACCGAGGGAATTCTGGGCCGCATTGCCGCGCAACTGGCGAAGCAGGTGATTTTCCAGAAGGTGCGCGAAGCCGAACGCGACACGGTTTACAACGAATACATCGGCCGCGTCGGCGAGATCGTCAATGCCACCGTGAAGCGCGTGGAAGGCCCCGACGTGATTTTCGATATCGGCAAGGCGGAAGCCCGCATGCCGCGCAAGGAGCAGTCGCGCCTGGAATCGTTCGCCATCGGCGAGCGGGTTCGCGTCGTGATTGCCCGCGTGGAGCGTGCTTCGAAAGGCCCGGGCGTTGTGGTCTCGCGCGCCGCGCCGGACCTGGTGCAGCATTTGTTCCAGACGGAAGTTCCGGAAATTTATGACGGCACGGTCGTGATCCGCGCTATTGCGCGCGAAGCCGGCGAGCGCACCAAGATCGCCGTCATGTCGAAAGACAAAGACGTGGACGCCGTGGGCGCTTGCGTCGGCATGAAAGGTATGCGCGTGCAGTCGATCATCCGCGAGTTGCGCGGCGAGAAGATCGACATCATCGAGTATCACGAAGATGCGGTCACCTTCGCCGAAAAGGCGTTGCAGCCGGCCAAGGTCAGCCGCGTAACCGTGGTCGACAGCGCCGACAAGCATCTGGAAGTCGTGGTCGACGACAGCCAGCTTTCGCTCGCCATCGGCAAGAAGGGCCAGAACGTCCGCCTCGCCGCCAAGCTGCTGGGCTGGAAGATCGACATCAAGAGCGAGGAAGAGAAGCGCCAGGAAGTCGAGCTGCAGATGGCTGCGATGGCTCCGCAGCAATCCACGCCGCTCGAAAACGTCACTGGCCTGGGCGAAGGCCTGGTCGAGAAGCTGAGCGCCGCGGGCGTTACCACGGTTGAAGCCCTGGCCGATATGACGCCGGAGCAACTCGAAGCCATTGAAGGCATCGGGCCGAAGACGGTGGAAAAAATCAGCCTGGCGGTGAATAATTACTTTGCCAGCCTGGAAGCAGGCGTCGTCGAAGGTGAAGTCGCGGCGGAAGGCGAAGTGGCCGCCGAAGGCGAGCTCGCAGCGGAAGAGGCTGCGCAGGAAGCTGCCGCCGAAACGCAAGAACAAGAAGGCGAAGTTGCCGCCGAAGAAAATGCAGCGGCTCCCGAGGCGACAGAGCAAGCCGCCTCGGACGAAAACGAAACCGCAGAGCGCGCGCCGGAAGACGGCTCCGCTCCGGAAAAAACTGAATAGTGATTCTCAATAACCATGGCACCCGCCGCATTTTTGATGGCGTGCGCGTGCCGGACGCTGACTCCGTGAGGCTGCAATGAAGACCTAGCGCAACGCGGGGCACCAGAAAGGCCGGATGAGCAAGGTTCGAATCAACGATCTCGCCAGGGAGCTGGAAGTTAAAAGCAAAGCCATTCTCGACGCTCTACCGATCGTCGGAGTGACGGAGAAGAAGACCCATTCCAGTTCGCTCGAGGAGCATGAAGCGGAAAAAGTGCGGGTCCACATCCGCGGCTCGGCGGAAGCACAGTCTTCGTCCGCCCGCTCCGCGCGCCCTCTGCGCGGCGAAGAAGAAATCAAGACCAAGATCGATTTGTCGCACATTTCCCGTCCCGGAGATGTGCTGAAGGCTATCACGCAAAAGAAGGAAGCCTCGGCGGCCCCGGTTCGTCCCGCGCCGCCAGCGCCTCCTATCGCGGCGAAGCCCGCGGTCGTGCCTCCGCCTCCGGCGGCCAGGCCCACGCCGCCTCCCGCAGCGCCTCAGGCAGCCACAGTCGTACCACCGCCTCCTGCGCCGCGTCCTCAAATTGCGACCCCGCCAGTCGAGAAGCCTGCTGCCGCCGCGCCTCCGGCAGCGGCCCAAACTGTTCCAGCGCCGCCGCGTCCGGCGACTCCGCCTCCGGCGCCAGCAGCGCCGCAAGCGCCTGCGGTCACCGCTTCAGCGGCACCGTCAGCCTCCTGCAGCTGCGCCGCGTCCACCTGCGCCTCCCGTAGTGGCAGGCCCACCGCAGCCGCCCGCTCCGCGCATGATTGTTCCGCAGACCGGACCGCGTCCGGTGTACAAAGCTCCGCCGCCGCGCCCGGTCGCGCCCACCGCGCAAGCCGGAGCGCCCGCGGGCACCATGCGTCCCGCGCCCGGACGCCCCGTGCCCGGTCAGCCAATTTTTCAGCGTCCTCGTCCGCAGGTTCCCGGCGGAGGCCCGCCGCGTCCGCTGCGTCCCGGCGAGCGCCGTCCCATGCATCCCACGCGCCAGGCGCCTGCGGGCGCGCGTCCTCTTGGTGTTGGTCCGGGGCTTCCGCCTCCGGGACCGAGCTCGTCCCGGCAGCCGTCCGGGAGCGCCCTCGCGCCGGCCCGGCCAGCGCTACGTTCCGCGCGGCGTAAAAGAAGGCCCAATGAAGGGCTACACGCCGCCACCGCGCATGGTGGTGTCGAACGAGCCGATGCCGATCACGCGCAACATCACGATCACCGAAGGCATCAGCGTAAAAGATCTGGCGGAGAAGCTTGATATTCGCGCGAAGGACGTGATCTCGCGCCTGCTGGGGCGCGGCGTCTTCGCGACCGTCAACCAGACGCTCGACGCCGAACTCGCCAGCGAAATGGCGCGCTTCTTCGGCGCTGAGACCAACGTCATCACGTTCGAAGAGCAGGCATCGAAAGACATCGACGCAGCCGCCGGCAGCGGGGAAGAGTCCACCATCGAAATCACGCCGCGTCCGCCCGTGGTCACCATCATGGGTCACGTCGATCACGGCAAGACCACGCTGCTCGACTCGATTCGCGAAACCAGCGTGGCCGAAGGCGAAGCCGGCGGCATCACGCAGCACATCGGCGCCTACAAAGTTCGCATCACCGACAAGGAATCTCCCGCCTACGGGCGCGAGATCGTGTTCCTCGATACGCCTGGTCACGAAGCCTTTACCCGCATGCGTTCGCGCGGCGCGAAGGCCACTGACATCGTCGTGCTCGTCGTGGCCGCCGATGACGGCGTCATGCCGCAGACGCGTCGAAGCCATCGATCACGCGCACGCCGCCGAAGTTCCTATCATCGTCGCCGTCAACAAGATCGACAAGCCCGACGCCATGCCCGATCGCGTGAAGAAGCAACTCGCCGATCGCGGGCTGGTGCCGGAAGAGTGGGGCGGCAAGACGGTTTTCGTCGACGTTTCGGCGAAGAAGAAAACCAATCTCAATCTGCTGATGGAAATGATTTGCCTGGTCGCCGATCTGGCGGAGCTGAAAGCTACGCCCGAGCGCGCCGCTACCGGCGTCGTGCTGGAAGCGAAACTCGATCGCGGCCGCGGCCCGGTCGCCACCGTGCTCGTGCAGAACGGCACGCTCGACGCCGGCGACAACTTCGTCGTCGGCAACGTCTACGGAAAAATCCGCGCCATGTTCGACGATCGCGGCGCCGCGCTGCAATCCGCGCCGCCCTCCACGCCGGTCGAAATTCTGGGCATGGAAGGTCTGCCGCAGGCCGGCGATCAGTTCGTCGTGGTCGCCGATCGCGACAAGGCCCGCGGCATCTCCGAATACCGCGAGCAGAAAGCCCGCGAAGCCGCGCTGGCCAAGAGTTCGCGCGTCTCGCTCGAAGGCCTGGCCGAACAGATCAAGACTGCCGGCACCAAGGAACTGAACATCATCCTCAAGGGCGACGTGCAGGGCTCGGTCGAAGTGCTCAGCGACCTGCTCACCAAACTTTCGAACGAGAAGGTCCGCCTCAAGCTGCTGCGCTCCGGCGTGGGCGCCATCACCGAAACCGACGTGCTGCTGGCCTCGGCGTCGAACGCCATCATCATCGGCTTCAACGTGCGGCCGGAGCGCAAGGCGCAGGAACTCGCCGATCAGGAAAAAGTCGACATCCGCCTGCACTCGATCATTTACGAACTGCAGGACGAGATCAAGCGCGCCATGACCGGCCTGCTTGAGCCGACCATCAAGGAAACCTACCAGGGCCGCGCCGAAGTGCTCGAAGTCTTCCGCATCCCGAAGGTGGGAACGGTTGCCGGTTGCCGCGTCACCGACGGCCTGATCAAGCGCGACTCCGAAGTGCGCCTGCTGCGCGACAACGTGGTCGTGTTCAAGGGCAAAGTCGGATCGCTGCGCCGCTTCAAAGACGACGCCACGCGAAGTCACCAACGGCATGGAGTGCGGCATCTCGATCGCGAACTACGGCGACATCAAGGCGCGCGACGTGATCGAGGCCTTCGCCACCGAACGCATCGCCGCCGAAGTAATGGCGTAGAAACGAGTTCCCGGTTCCCAGTTCTCAGTTCTCAGTTGTGCGGTTTTCTGAGACACTAAGAACTGGGGAACTGAGAACTGAATGCCCATCGCTTTCCTCACCCTCGAACTTCACATCGAAGCCGCGCAGTCCATCAAAGATCGCCGCCAGGTCGTCCGCAGCCTGAAAGACCGGCTGCGCACCAGTTTCAACGTTTCCGTCGCCGAGCTCGACGCCGCGGAACTGTGGAATCGCGCCACCGTCGGCGTGGTCAGCCATCTCCAATTCCCGCGACTATCTCGACGGCCTGATGAAAAACGTAGAACGCGCCGCCACTCGCATCGCCAACAACCACGGCGCCGAAATCGCCGACTCCTTCGTGGAATATTTCTAGACCTGCCGTTGGTCGTTCGTGCCTTAGTCGTTGCGAATCACGGCGAAGCCGTTCCCATCGACTAACGACTAACGACCAGCGCCCAATGACCAACGACCCGCTTCACCCCATCCCATTGTTACTTCTGTACTTACCCGCATCGCGCAAAACCGCGCGACAATAGCTCGTCTGGCGTCACACACGAGGACCCCATTTTCTGATATTCTCATCCGTTTTACCTGAGGTGCCGTTCGTGGAGAAGCGCGGGCTGAAATACCATCGCGGGCGGGTCGGCGAGGCTCTGCGCGAGGAGATCGAAACGCTGGTGGAAGGCGAACTCGCCGATCCCCGCATCGGCCTGGTGAGCGTGACCGCGGTCCACATCGCCGACGATGGCCGCTCCGCGCAGGTCTGGGTCAACGTGGAAGGCGACGACGCCGATGCCGACCAAAGCCTGGAAGGCTTGCAGGCCGCGCGCGAATACATCCGCCACGAACTGGTCGAGCGCCTGCACCTGCGCCGCGCTCCCGAACTGTATTTCCGGCTGGATCGCGCCGAACAGGAAAAAGCGCGTGTCGAAGAATTATTGGCCCGGGCAAAAAAGAGAAGCCAAGGCCCGCAAGGACACCAGTGGAAAAAAGAACTAGCGGCGTCGAGGATGTGCTCCGTCAGATCGGAGAGCACGAGCGTTTCGTGCTGACCTCGCATGCTCGCCCCGATGGCGACGCCGTCGGCTCCGCCTTGGCCTGCTGCCAGATTTTGCGCGCCATGGGCAAGCATGCCGATGTTGTGCTACACGACGGTGTGCCTCGCGTCTACCGGTCACTTCCTTTCGCCAATGAAGTTGTGCAGTCCAGCCAGCGTCATGGGCAGTTACGATTCGGCGATTATTCTGGAATGCGACAGCATTCACCGCACCCGCCTCGAGGGCCTTGAAAGCCGCTTCCTTATCAGCATCGACCATCATGTCAGCGGACGTCCTTTCGCCCACGTCAACTGGATCGATCCTCACGCCGTCGCCACCGCGGAAATGGTTTTTCGCCTGGCGCGCGAAGCCGGCGTCAAATTTTCTCCCGAGGTTGCCACCTGCCTCTACACCGCGCTCATGACCGACACTGGATCGTTCATGTTTCAAGGCACCAACGAAAATACCTTCGCCCTTGCTCGTGAACTCGTGCTGGCGGGCGCCGATCCGGCCTACTGCGCGCGCGGTATTTATTTCGCGCACTCAGTCGCCAAAATTCGGCTGCTCGGCGAAGCTCTTCGCAGTTTGACTGCGGACGGCCACCTGGCTTACGCCTGGGTCACGCAGAAGCAGATGGAACGCTGCGGCGCTATCGAAGAAGATTGCGAAGGCCTGGTGAATTACGTTCTCTCCATCGGCGGTGTCGAGGTTGCGGCATTCTTTCGCGAGTTGCCCGATGGCCGCTACCGCGTGAGCCTGCGCAGCAAGGGCAAACTCGACGTAGCTCATGTGGCCGAAACTTTCGGCGGCGGCGGCCATCAATGCGCCAGCGGATGCTCCGTCGATGGCCCGCTCGCCGACGCCGTGCGCCAGATTCTCGCCCAACTTCGCGGCGGTCCTTCCGTACAATAGAAAAACAATTGCAGATTTCAGATTTTTGATTGCAGATCGAGACCTGGTTGTCTGCCGCTTTAGTTTTTCAATCTGCAATCTGAAATCTGCAATCTGAAATTCTTTCATGACCGCTCGCACCCGCACCGACGTCCTCCTGCTGGCTGGCTTCTGCGCATTTCTTTTTTTCTACGGCCTCGGACAATTCGGCCTGATCGGCGCCGACGAGCCCCGCTACGCGCAGGTCGCGCGCGAAATGCTCGACCGCCGCGATTGGATCACGCCCACGCTCGGCGGCCACGCCTGGCTCGAGAAGCCGCCGCTCTATTACTGGCAGGCGATGCTGGCCTACTCGGTCTTCGGCGTAAGCGACGTGGCGGCGCGCATTCCAGCGGCCTTTGACGCCACTCTGCTGGTGATTGCCGTCTATCTTTTCTTCCGCAAGTTTCGCCGCGGCGTGGAAGTCGACGCCGCCCTGATCACCGCCTCATGCCGCCGGAATCATCGGCTACGCGCGCGCCGCTTCCATGGACATGGCTCTGGCAGCCACTTTCAGCATCGGGATGCTCTCGTGGTGGGCATGGCGCGAGAGCGGCAAGCGGGCATATCTCGCAGCGTTCTATTTTTTTATGGCGCTCGGGATGCTGGCCAAAGGACCAGTCGCACCCTTTCTGGCTGCGGCTGTGATCATGCTTTTCTCGCTGGCCGCCCGTGAGTCGCGCCTCGTCTTGCGAACCATCTGGCTGCCGGGAATTCTTCTCTTCTGCCTGATCGCGTTGCCCTGGTACGTCGCCGTGCAGATGCACAACCCGCAATTCTTTCGCGAATTTATTCTGCAGCACAATCTCGCCCGCTTCTCCAGCGACCTCTATCACCACCGTCAGCCCTTCTGGTATTACCTGCCGGTCACGGCCCTCGCCTTGATTCCATGGATCGTATTCGTAGTCGCGGCATTCGCTGAATCGGCGAGAATTTGGTGGGCCGAGCGCAAATCGGTTTCTCCCGAACCCGATCTCGAATGGCAGTTCAGCCTCTTCGCCTGTTGCTGGCTGCTCGTGCCAGTCGTATTCTTCTCTTTTTCGCAATCGAAACTTCCCGGCTACATTCTTCCCGCAATTCCTGCCGGAACCGTCTTGCTGGCGGACTATTTGCGCCGCCGCCTCACCGAACAGGAAAATGTTTCCAGAGGATTGGCGATAACGCACGCGCTCGCGGCCACCCTCCCGCTCGTCCCCGCCTTGCTCCTCAACAACATTGTTATTCAGCACCGTCTCTCCGCAGACCGTTTCACACTCTTCGCAATCGTCGTTGCTCTCGCCCTCAGCGCCGCCATTGCACTCACGCTGCTCAGCCGCTTCCGCCTGCGCATGCTGCGATTCGTAACTCTCATCCCCGTCGTGCTCTCGGTCGCGGCCGTGCTGAAAATGGGGACCAACTCGATCGACCAGAAGCTTTCCGCTCGCCCACTCGCAATCGAGATCGCCGCCATCGAAACGCATCGACTTCCCTTGGCGGTCTTCGGCGTTTCCCGCGAACTCGAGTACGGGCTCGAGTTTTATCGCAACCAGCCGGCGCTGCACTATGACGCAGGGAACGTTCCCGCCGACGAACATTTGCTGGTCGCTCCCTCCACTTGGAAGGTGAATGTCGCCCGTCAAACCGCCGGCCGCCGCGTTTTGTTTCTTGGACACTACGATCCCCAGGCTGTGGATTTCTACTGGGTGGCGGCTGCCGGCGTTAGCCGCTGAGGACCGAGTTTCTCGGATTTGTTAATCGGGTAAATACCCGAATTGCTTTTTCCTAGCCGTTTTTCGCTTAACGCCCGCGACTAGCTGCAAATGATTTTTTTTCACACCAACCTCTTTTCCGAGAAGGCATCCAAGTGAGTGGCAGAACTGCAGCACCCTACCCTCCGGCCTCACTGAGCGGAGAGGGGTTGGAGGGAGGGTTGCCGCGGTACCTGCCATTTTTATTGGATCGTCCCGCCGCGCCGCTGCCTTGTCTTGCCAGCAACCATCCCCGAAATTCGTTAAACTAGGAATATGAAATCCGTATCCGCTCGCTGGCTTTTCGGTGCCGCACTGCTTTGCTGCGGGTTGGCGCTTGTCGGCGCGCGCCCAGGAAGGTCCTCTCGAGAACACTCCTCCCGCTGGCACTACGCCGGAAGAAATTATCAAGCGCTTCGCCGCCAAGGAAACCGAATTCGCCAAGGCCCGCGACCAGTACACCTATCGCCAGGACGTAAAGGTCCAGACCCTCGACGGCAGCACCGTCGACGGCGAGTATCACGAAGTTTTCGACGTCATGTTCGACGATAAGGGCCACCGCATCGAAAACGTCGTGTTCGCGCCGCAGTCGAACCTCACCAAGATTTTCATGTCGCAGGAAGATTTCCAGGACATTCGCCACCGCCTGCCTTTCGTGCTGACCGAAGAAGACCTTCCGGAATACAACATTCTCTACGTCGGCCAGCAAAAAGAAGACGAACTGCAGTGCTACGTCTTCGACATCGCGCCCAAGAAAATCGAAGGCAAGAAGCGCTACTTCCAGGGACGCGTCTGGGTCGACAACCACGACTTCCAGATCGTCAAAACTTACGGCAAGACCGTCCCCGACATTCGCCAGAAACATGGTGACCAGGAAAATCTCTTCCCCAAATTCACCACCTGGCGGCAACAGATCGATGGCCAGTACTGGTTTCCGGTCTTCACCAAGGCCGACGACGAACTGCATTTCAAGCTGGAAGACGTGCACATCAAGGAAATTGTGAAGTACGAAGACTACAAGCGTTTCGGCGCCAATTCCAAGATTCTCTACGAAGGCAGGGAAGTCCCAAAAGACAAGCCGCAGGATCAGAAGAAGCCAGATGAGCAGAAACCACAGTGAGCAATGTTTCAGAGTTTCAAAGTTTCACAGGTTTCGTGCGCAGCGACTCGATAGGACGATTGAGGAGACCTAGAACTTGATACGCTTCGTGATCCATTTTGTCATGCACATCCGTCTCTAGATAATTCAAATCCAGGGCGATCGCAAGTTGCGTATCAAGTTCCAGCAAAGATCCTCTGGCTTGCCCAAGAAAATGCAAAAACTCACCCTTTGTCAACCGGCCTTGACCCTCAGCAATGTTTGATGGAACGGAGACGGCGGCTCTTCGGATCTGAGATGTTAGGCCGTAGGTCTCGGTACGCGGAAACTGCTCAGTGATCCGATAAATCCCCACGGAAAGAGTTTTGGCCTTTTGCCAAACCAGAAGTTCACGATAAGTTCGAGCCACAAAGAAAGTCTAGGTTCGAGGGGGTGGGCAATCAATCCTTTTCGCGAACTCTGGGTCGCCGCAGTTCCACTTTGAAACCTGACACTTTGAAACCTTGAAACTCAGAAACCTTGAAACTTTTTAGTAAAACAAATACTTCCTCCACTTATCATCCGACCGTCCCATCAACCGCATAATGTGGCGGCTGGTATGCAGGTTGAAGGCGCGCGGTTCGCGCATCAGTTTCATGCCGGCCTCGGCAGGATGCTGGTTGCCCTTGCGGCGATTGCAGGCGTGGCAGCACGCCACCAGATTTTCCCAGGTAGATGAGCCTCCGCGCGACCGCGGAATCACGTGGTCGAGAGTCAACTCGCTCGAGGGCAGCACCGTCGCGCAGTACTGGCAAGTGTTGCGATCGCGCAGCAAAATATTCTTTCGCGAGAGCGCGCGGCTCTGGTGCGGAATCCGCCGGTACTCCAGCAGTCGAATCACTGAAGGCAGCCGCATAGCCACGCGGGCCGAATGCAGAAAGTGCCCATTCTCTTCCTCGGTCATGGCCACGCCCTTGAGAACCAGAACCAGCGCGCGCCGCGCGGCGCACACATTGATCGGTTCATACGATGCGTTCAGCACCAGTACAGGCGCCAGCAAAGCGTGCCCGTCCCCAGGCCGGTGCGTTGCCGCCGCCGCCGAGAACAGGCCGGCGGCGTGCCGCGATCCTGCATCATGTTCCATCCTCAGTGACATAAAATAATTCCGCGCTCCAAAAAATCGCCATGTTGAAACCTTGCAACCCTGAAACTTTGAAACCTTGAACTTTACCCCTGCTTCTCGACTGCATTCACTAACACTCTCCTCGCTCTCTGCCGCCACCTCATCCTCACTACCGTCCGCCGACTCATAATTAGATGCCAGTTTCAACGTACGCGCCACCGTCGCCACCCACACCGTCGCCGCCCCTGCGCGCCGCAAAACCCTGGCGCATTCGGTCGCGGTAGCGCCGGTCGTATAAACATCATCCACCAGAAGAACCTTTTTGCCAGTAACCTCCGCGGCACGGCTCACGGCGAATGCCCCGCGCAGGTTCTCACGACGCTGGTGGTTGCTCAATCCGATTTGCGATTCCGTATCGCGAGTGCGCAACAAAATGTCAGGCGCAAGCTGCCAGCCCTCGCTCGCGGGACGAAACTTCAACGCCGCCCGTGCGATCATTTCCGCCTGGTTGAATCCGCGCTGCCGCCGCTTGCCCTTGTACAGCGGCACCGGGATCACCAGAATCTTCCGTGGCTCAAATGTCAATTGCTCAACTTGCGGCTCCAGCGCCGCCATAGCCTCAGCCAGCAAGCCTCCTAAAACCTTCGCCGCCGGACGCACGCCGTTGTACTTCAGCAGGTGAATCAATTCGCGCAGCCCACCCTCATAATGCCCGTAGGCCACCGCCCGTTCAAAAGGACGCCGCACGCGCCGGCAAACCGGGCATCGTCTTATCCCTCCGCTTTCCATCTCCGCGTAAGACGAAAATACCCGGTCCCCGCAAATCGCACAGACTTTACCCCGGATCGGGTAAATGCTGTTCAGGCAACCTGTGCACACGGGGAGCCGCGAGATATTCAGGAGAGGTTCGCCGCAGATGCGGCAATCGGAAGGGAAGAAAACGCAGAAAAGACCTTCGGCGGCGCGGCGCGTCCAGCCTGGAGACGCCTGCGAAACAATGGAATGCCCCAGTACTGCAATACTGCCATGGCCAGCCCGGATTCTGTCCTCACTACTGCTGAAGACGGCCTCCTCATCGCCACGCGGCTCAACTGCCGCGCCCAATCTTAGCTTGCACCAGCAGTATAGCGACGAAGTCCCTGGCTAGGCAACGTTGCTCTTGGACGCCGTCGACACTTTTCCAGGCGTCATTTTCGGCGTGGGCGCCACTCGCTCCCGCACGGGCGTAAACAGAAGCCGGTAATCCCGGCGAAAACATTCGGCGCAGCGCACTGGTTTCAACAAGAATAGTGGCAGGATAAACCGTTCAGCCAGGCTTCGGCGACGCGAACGGAATCCAACCTCGCTGCCGCAATCGCGGCAAGAATACGGGCGAGTCAAATACCGGTCGGGGGAAACGTTCATACTGGCACCTCAGGGAACGAAGACTACGAAGGCGACATCGGCTACGGCCTATTTTACACCTATCATGCATGTTAAAGCCGGACTTTTGGACACCCCGTAGTGGTGCAGTTTGACTCGCACGACGGCGTCATCCTGAGTGGAGCCGTTTTTCAGGCGTAGCGAAGGATCTCATGCTTAACAGGCCCAACGCGTAAACCAAACTGCACCACTACCGGACATCCCCGGTACCGCCGACTCTCTTCGAACTTGGAACCAACGCGGCTCTGCGCGAAAAAATCAGCCACAGGTGCGACGACTTAATCGATCGCCAATGCAGCCGACCTAGGCGCTCGGCGGCGCTAATTTCTGCACGTCAGGCGCATCCCCGCCCAGCCAGTCCGGATGCTTGGCAGTCGAGTCGAAGTGCGACGAAGTCTTGAACAGTTCGTACTTTCCCGCCATCGCCACTTCTTTCGTCTTCGCCAGCAGTTGCGCGATCTGTTCACGGTTCATGGGCTGGAAGCTCTTCGTCGCTTCAAATGCCTGGTCGAGAATCTCCGGTTTATCGATTCCGGTAATCACCACCGATGTGGGCAGGCTCAGCGCGTAGTGCAGGCACTCGATCGGCGTCACCACCTTGCTCTTCAAAATCACGCTGTCGCCCATCGACTTCATGCCCAGCACTCCGATCTCCTGTTTTACCAGTTCCGGTAAAACCAACTGCCCGAAGCTGCGAAAGTGCGCGTCCATCACGTTCAGCGGCATCTGCACCGTGTCGAAGTGAAAGCCGTGCTCGGCGGCCACTTTCAGCATGTACAAATGAATGTGCGGATCCTTGTGCCCGGTGAATCCGATGTAGCGAATCTTGCCCGCTTTCTGCGCCGCCAGCATCGCCTCCTGCGCGCCGCCTTCCGCGAAAATCCGGTCCGGATCGTCGAAGCGGATCACTTCATGATGCTGCACCAGGTCGATGTGATCCGTCTGCAGCCGTTCCAGGCAGGTCTCGATCTGCCGTTCGGCGACCTCTTTCGTGCGGCCGTCGATTTTCGTCATCAAAAATACTTTCTGCCGATATCCGTCCTTCAACGCCTTGCCCATCCGCACTTCGCTCTGGCCCTCGTTGTAGTCCCAACTGTTGTCCATGAACGTAATGCCGCGATCCACGCCGCTGCGGATCAGCCGGATGCTGTCGTCTTCGCTCAGCCCGTGCTGCCCCAGGTGAAATCCGCCCATCCCAATCGCCGAGACCTTTTCCCCGGTCCGGCCCAGCGTGCGGTACAGCATCTCTCCCTTGCGAGTTCCGGCAGAGGACGTCAGCGGAATCTGATTCATGGAACCACTCTCCTGTTTCGTGCTCGCTTTTTCCTGGCCCACAGCTGCGGGCAGCGCGCTCGCCGCGCCGCAAACTGCAGCTGCTTTAAAAAAATCCCGGCGTTTCATTTCGATCCTCAATTTAACGTGGAAGTCGTATCACGCATGAGATGAGGCGCATGACCGCGCCGTTGCCGTCAATTTAAGACGAGCGCCCCACCCCTGTCGCGCAAGCCTGCCGTCAGCGAAGTCGAGGGGGTGGGGATTTTGACGTCTCTTCAAAATTCAACCTCTTGTGAATGGCAGAACTTAAAAAGACCGTCGAACTGCGCGCAGGCAAAATCTACTCCCGCACTTGTCATGCGCCCCGGCCGCATGCTAACGTGCGCCCTTCTGTTATTGTGAATCATTTCACGCGAGCATTTTCATCTCGGTCCTTAAAGGATTCCGTCTATGAGCTCTCCCGCCTCCGACGTGCCCGGCAAGAAGAAGCACGTTCCCTATGTGCCCGAAACCATGGAGATGAAGGAATTCACTCTGCGGGCAATCCTGCTCGGACTGTTCATGACGGTTGTGCTGGGCGCGGCCAATGCCTATCTCGGCCTTCGCGCCGGCATCACCATCGCCGCGACATACCCCGCCGCAGTCATCGCCATGGCTGCCATGCGCGCCTGGAAAGGATCGCTGCTCGAAGAAAACATCGCCCGCACCGCGGGCTCCATTGGCGAATCCGTCGCCGCCGGCGCAATCTTCACTCTACCCGCGTTCCTGCTGTCCAAGGCTTGGCCGTCCTTTCGCATCGCCGATGCCTACTGGAAATCCACCGCACTGATCATGGTCGGCAGCATTCTCGGCGTCCTCTTCATCTCGCTGGTTCGCCGCGGCATGGTGGAAGATCCCGAGTTGCCCTTCCCCGAATCGGTGGCCGCCTCTGAAATTCACAAGGCCGGGCAGCGCGGCGCCCAGGCCGCAAAATATCTTTTCTGGAACATCGGCGTTGGCGGACTGGTTTACATCCTCGGAAGATTCGGCTTGTTCGCCGCCGATACCGACCTGCACGTCGGCGTCGGAAGCCTCGGCCACAGCCAGGTTCGGCTCGGCACTGCGGGCAGCACCCACGTTGTGCCCACCGGTGGAACTACGATTTTTGCCGCGCCCAGCGTCAGCCCCGCCTATCTCGGCGTCGGCTACATCATCGGCATTCGACTGGCCTCGATCCAGTTCGCCGGCAGCGTGATCGCCTGGGGACTCATGGTGCCGCTGCTCATTTTTCTTCTCGGCCCGCAACTCAGGGCATACATGCCAGCCGACAGCGCGAAAGATTGGTCCGACATGGCGGACGCTGTCTGGCGCTACATCGTGCGTCCCATCGCCGTCGGCGGCATGCTCGTCGGCGCTGCCTACACGCTCTTCAAAATGCGCGCCAGCCTGACCGCCGGACTCGGCAAGGCCTTCGCCGACTTGCGCCAAACCTCCGCCGAGCAAGCCAAACTGGCCCGCACCGAACGCTACATGAGCTCGAAAGTCGTCTTCAGCCTGATCGCGGGAATGTTTATTCTGATGTGCCTGCTCTACATCAGGATCTCCGGCCTCTTCTGGCCCGCGATTCTGGCCGCAGTCGTCATGATCATCGTCGGATTTTTCTTCGCCACGGTATCGGGCAACCTCGTGGGATTCATCGGTTCCTCCAACAATCCCATCTCCGGCTTAACCCTCTCGACCTTGCTCATCGCCGCGCTCCTGATGGTCGCCTTGGGCGTCTCCGGCGGTTCCGGAGTGGCGGCGGTTCTGGGAGTGGCCGCTGTGGTCTGCGTTTCGTCGGCCGTTGCCGGCGAACTTTTGCAGGATTTCAAAGTCGGCTACATTCTCGGCGGCACGCCGCACAAAATTCAAACCGCAGAATTAATCGCGGTCGTAGTCGCCAGCCTCGTCATGTATTTTCCGCTGATGTTGCTGCACGAAGGCAGCATCAAAGCCGGAGGCGTCGGCTTCGGCGGCCCCGAACTTCCCGCTCCGCAAGCCGGCCTCATGGCGACCCTGGCCATGGGCATCGTCGGCCACGATATGCCCTGGTCTCTCGTCGTAGTCGGAATTCTCTTCGGCCTCGCCATGATCATGATGCAGGTGAAGAGCCCCATGCTGGTCGCGGTCGGCATGTACTTGCCCTTCGGCACGACGTTCGCGATTTTTGTTGGCGGCGTCATCCGCTCCCTCGCCGACTGGATCGCCGAACGCCGCGGCTTCAACAGCGCCCAGAAAGCTCGCGTCGAAAATGCCGGAGTTCTCGTTGCCTCCGGGCCTCATCGCCGGAGAAGCCTTGCTGGGCCTGGTTTGGGCCGGATTGCAATTCGTCCCGCAGTGGGGCGCGCCCAATCACCCGCCGCAAATCTTCACCGACCCGTCTTACCTGGTCGGCGGAATGATCGTCCTCGTCGGGCTGGCAGCGCTAATGATGTTCGCTCCTGTCGCCGCCGCCGGAGATCCCAACGAGCCCGCTCCGCCCACAGCGATCATGTAAGTTGTGCGGCAGAAGATTTACCCTGCGATCTCTGTGCCCTCTGTGGTCAAGTTTTTTCTTATGTCAGTCTCCGAAAATGTAGAGAAAGTCCGTGAACAACTAACCGGTGCAGCCAAGCGTGCGGGAAGGCCTGCAGATGAAGTCGCATTAATGGCGGTAACCAAGACCCACTCCCCGGAAGGCATCCGCGAAGCTTACGCCGCCGGACTCCGCCTCTTCGGCGAAAATCGCGTGCAGGAGTTCGCCGGGAAAGCCGCCGCCCTCGCCGATCTCGCAGGCGCCCAATGGCACATGATCGGACACTTGCAAACCAACAAAGCCGCGAAAGCGGTTGAACTATTCAATGCCGTCGACTCGGTAGATTCCGTGAAGCTGGCCGAGAAACTGAATGCAGCCGCGCAAGAGCAAGGCAAAAAGCTAAGCGTGCTGATCGAAGTCAACGTCGGCGGCGAAGCCGCCAAGAGCGGAGTCGCTCCTGCCTCGCGCGAACTGGAAGAATTGTTACTGGCCGCGCCCCGCCTGGAAGCCCTGAATTTTCGGGGACTAATGACCGTCCCGCCCTACACCGACGATCCCGAGCAGTCCCGCCCGTATTTCCGCAAGCTGCGCGAGCTGCGCGACGCCATCGCCGCTCGCAAACTTCCCGCAGTCAATATGCACACGCTCTCCATGGGCATGTCGCACGACTTCCCCATTGCCATCGAAGAAGGCTCGACCTGCATCCGCGTAGGCACCGCCATCTTCGGAAAAAGAATTACTCGCTCAGAATGACGCTGTCGTCGGCAGGCAGGCTCTAAGCTTCCCATCCACCAATCCGGCCAAGGTTAGCAATGAACCGAGAACCAAGGAAGTTCTCCGCGCCCTCCGCGCGCTCTCTGCGCCCTCTGCGGTTAAGAGCTTTTGGCCAGAGATCGCCAAGAAAATCGCGCCGCCGAAAAAGCCTGCATCGAATTCTTCGCGAAACTTTTGAAGCCGCCACGATCTTCCGTTACCATTGCGTCCGGCCACAGCAGCAGAAATAAAATTATTCGCGTTGCGGGCCTGACGGCGCAGCAACTGCGCGACCGGCTGGGTTAGAGGAGCAATTCTTGATCTCTCAACGCTTCGAGGAAATCCGCACCGGCTTCGAACGTCCTTTCTGGGTCGCCAACATCAGCGAGCTTTTCGAGCGGCTTTCCTACTACGCCGTGTTTGCCGTTCTGGCCCGCTACCTGCACGAGGGCCTGCATTTCGACGTCGAACGCGCCAGCAGCCTGACCGGAATGTTCGGCGGTTGGGTATGGTTCCTCGCCGTGATTGGCGGCGCGCTCGCCGACCGCCTTGGCTTCCGGCGCGCGCTTTCACTGGCTTATCTGCTTCTAACCTTCGCCTATTTCATGCTGGGCTCGATCGGCTCCGCCTGGCTGGCTCCGCTGCGCGACCACGTTCCGCTGGTGGGATTGGTGGCATTCATCCTGATCCTGCCTGCCCTTGGCGTCGCTCTGGTGAAACCTTCCGTGGTCGGTACTACGGCGCGCGCATCCAAAGAAAATGTTCGCTCCGTCGGATATTCCATCTACTACACGCTGGTCAATATCGGCAGCACCGCCGGGCCGTTGCTCGCCTCGTGGGCGCAGAAGCATGGCATCGTCGAAAATGTTTTCCGCATCGCGGCCTTGAGCGTGTTCTTGATGTTCTTTGTCGTGCTGCTGCTCTTCAAAGAGCCGCGCCACGCCGAGGAAGGCGAGAAAGCCAGCCTCGCCCAGGTTGGCAGGAATTTTCTCACCGTGCTTTCCAATCCTCGCTTCATGCTGTTTCTGCTGATCTTCACGGGATACTGGATCGTTTTCTGGCAGGAATTCATCGCCCTGCCGCTCTACATTTCTGCCTACATCGATCCCAAGGCCGACACCGCAAAAATTCTCGCCACCGATCCCATCGTCGTCATCTGCTTCACGATGCTGATCGGATTTCTCACCAAGCGCATGCAGGCGTTTCACGCCGTGGTGCTGGGCACGCTGATCTCGAGCCTGGCCTGGATTCTTCTGATCGTGCATCCATCCGTGTGGATGGCCGTGGCCACGCTGGTCGTGGTCGCGATTGGCGAGATCGTGCAGGCACCGCGCTACTACGACTACATCTCGCGCCTCGCCCCCGCCGGACAGCAGGGCACCTACATGGGCTTCGCGTTTCTTCCGCTCGGCGTCGGATCGTTCATCGCCGGCCCGTTCAGCGGATGGCTCATGCATCACTTCGGAGAAGAACTGCACCGCCCGCAACTCGTCTGGTGGTCGGTGATCGCGGTCGGTGTCCTCACCACCCTGCTGCTCTGGATCTACGACCGGCTCGTAAGAGTGGAAACGGTCGAGGCGAAATAGGTGGCTGGCATTTCGAAGTCGAAGAGGCCGAGCCCTCCCGCTCAATTCACTGGGACGCCATCTGAAGTCGCAGCGCAGATTCGACGCGCGCTAAAAGGCGGCGGATCGCCCGTACATGCATCCGGAGTGCAGTGGTTCTTCAAAGACGAAATTAAATCCCATGGCTGGCGCACCGCCGACCTGCGGCGAGCCCTGCGGCAATGCCGCCGCGAAATTCTCCGCGAGCACGACTTCGATTTTCTGGTAACGGTAGCCGACAACCTCTTCAGCGGGCGCGTGCTCGAAGAAAAAATTGCCGCCGTCTTCTTACTCGAGAAAATGGACGCTCGCTTCACCGATCGCGAGTTCCGCCTGTTCGAATCCTGGCTCGATCGCATCGGCAGTTGGGCCGACCACGACGCGCTGGTACACGACCTCATTGGACCAATGGTGGCGTCGGACCCCGCACGCGTGAAGCATGTCTTTCGCTGGGCAAAGTCGCGCCACCGCTGGCATCGACGCGCCGCCTGTGTCGCCCTCATTCGCGGAGTCCGCGCAAGAATGTTCTTCCCCGAAATCGTTAAACTTTCTAACTCGCTCCTTGCCGACGAAGACGACATGGTGCAGAAGGGTCTGGGCTGGCTGCTGCGGGAAACCGCAAAGCACGACGCCAAACGCGCCGTGCCCTATCTCATGAGCATTCGCAAACCCGCGCCCCGCTTGGTCTTGCGCACCGCCTGCGAGACATTGCCGCCGGCGGCAAAAAGCAAAATTCTCGCAACCGCGCCTTCGTGACACATCCCGCCGTGACACATCCCGCTTTACGTCCCTGATGGCAGCACATTAAAATGCCCTCCCGCTCAGAAGCGAGCGGAAGGGCATTAGTCAGACAGCAGCATTCAAGGAGATGACCCCTTTACTGCTTGTCGTAAACAGCGGTGCTCATGTATTTCTTGCCCTTTGCGTCGGTTCCATTGACTGTGACCGTGCGGCTCTTGCCGTCGGCCGCGACCACCACGTGGGCCGTAAGAATAACCTTGCCGCCTTTTTTTGAGGTTACGTGAATCGTGTGGTCGTTAATTCGTTTAACTGAACGCATATCTTCGTTCGGATTCCCGGTAGAGGGATAATCTTTACCGTCGAACTTACCCGTCCACTCGCTTTGAGTAGCCGTGCCGTCCGCCGCCTTGCCACTGAGAGTGACTTTTATGCTGTCACCGGCGGCTTCATAGACAACCGTGCTGTTCATGGATGTCCCAGCGGGGATTTTCGATTTCGCCTCGTTCAACTTCCAGGTGCCCATTTGTGTATCGCTGGCGGAGCACACTGCCGCTGCCAGCAAACACACGACCAGACTCAGTAACGCAGTTCTTGCTTTCATACCGCGCCTCCATGGCGAACAAATTGTGTGGATGATTTACCGCGCGAATTCTAGTTCTATACCGCGCATCCTGCAATCCCCGGGTTCGAGGCTATTGGACTGCGTTCAGCTTCTCGTAGAACCACATGGCCGCGAGCACCATCAGAAATACTCCCGACCCGATGCTGAACACGCGCATCGGAATCGTCAGACGGTTGACCTTGGCCAGCAATTCCGTCTGCTCCTCGTGCATGTGCGAACTGGCGTCATCCAGAAACAACTGGTCATCCCGGTGCATCGAGAGTGTGCTCTTGTAGATCAGCAGGACGATCAGGCCGATAGCAAAGATTCCGAATATTACCGCCACAATTGTCAGGGTCATAATTCAACTCCGCAGATTCCACCAGGATAGTCCCACACTGCATCCCGCAAAACTGAGCAGTATTGGCCACAAGGGCCGGCGAGACTTGAAACCCGGCGAGCGCGCGGGGCGCTCCGAAGGTTGGCGATTACCAGCAAGATCAAAAGCTCGGGCGCTGGTCTAGCGCAGCTTCTCGTATTCCGCCTTCGCAGTCTGGAGCAGTGGGATGTCGGGGTCGGCGTCCTTCCACGCGGCAAAGAAATCCTGATAAGCGGTGCGGGCTTTGGCGGTGTCGCCTTGCAGTGCATAGGCGCGGCCAAGATTGAGGTGCGCCAGCGGATACTCCGCGCCAAAACCGACGGCGCCGCGGTGGTCGAGAATGCGTTGGAATTCCGCGGCTGCTTTGGCGCCATCGCGCATCTTCAGATACGCCATGCCCCGCCAGAACGCCGGAGCCGCGCCAAGTCCCTGGGGTCCAACTCCGAATTCATAGGGGCCAAGCGGTTCGAGCGTCTTGATCGTTTGCGCGGGCTGGTTCTTTTGAAGTTGCAGCTCAGCTCGCGCTTGTGGAACCACAACCCCCTGGAGAAAGTGGTTGTCGGGAGCATCCTGCGCTACCGATGCCATCAGGGCCGCGCTTTTCGGTTCGTCCCCAACAGCGGCGAACACTGTGGCCGCTTCCGCGCGGGTATTGGGATCGTTGGAAACTTCCAGCGCATGCCCTGCTTTTTGCCGGGCAACGGCCTGGGAGCCGAATAACGCGTCGTCGTAGGCTTCGAACATCAATATGGTTCCAGCCAATTCTTTCCCGCCGTCGGCGATGGCCAGCTCCGACGAGCGCTGCCACAATTCACGCGCGGCTTTGACCTTGCCCTCGCTGCTCCGCCAGCCGGCGTCGAAGAACAGCAGAAGGAATTCGGTGGGAGTGCCCTTGGCCGCGATCAGTTGCTGATCCGCAGCCGCGCGGTCGCCACGCATTTGGGCCAAGTCGTTGAGCACAAAGTGGACGCCGCTTCCGTCCAGTTTCTTGGCGACCGCTTCTTCGGAAACACTCTTCGCTTCATCGAAGCGGTTCAGCGCCTCGTAGGCGGTCGACATATTGTCGTAGGCATAGCGGTCTTGGGGGTCAATGCGGTGCGCCTGGCTGGCATATTCCAGCGCCTTCTCCGGCCGCCCGAGACTACTCGAAGCCAGCGCTGCGTTGTCGTAGGGAGCGCCGTCGCGCGGATAGGTCTGCCGCCATTCGTCGTAGGTGGCCAGCGACTTTTCCTCTTCGAACGTGACCTCGTCGTAATAATGCGCCTGAATATAAAACTTCTCCCGCTCGCTGGCCCGGTCGCGCAGTTCATAAGCCTTCTTGAGCGCTTGCGCGCCTTCCGTGTTTCGGCCGAGGTTCGACAGGGAAACACCCATCGTGGCCCAGGCCAGCGCAAAATTCGGATCCAACTCCACCGCTCTCTTCAAATGTGGAAGTGCAGTGTCGTCTTTCATCTTCTGGTGTTCGTTTTGGCCAAGGGTAAAAGCCTGCAGGGCTTCGAGCGACGACGTGGTCGCCTGCTCGAGCGGCGTAGCGAACTGCTGCACCGAGGCCAATGACTCGCCCATCTTTTGCCGCAGGTCGGAGGCAGCTTTGTCCAGCGATTTCAGCACTTGCTCCTTGTTCTCGGCTTCAATCTGCTCGCTGGCCAGGGAATCGCCGGTAGATCCGTTTAACGCTGTCAACGTGAGGACGAAGTGATTGCCCAGGCCGGCGATCGCGCCGGTGAGCATCGCTTTAATGCCCTGGCGCTGGCAGATTTCACGGGCTACGTCGTTGGTGAGGCGCTGGTCCGGGGGCTTGCCCATGAAACGCAGGGCCTCTCGAATTCTCGACTGCGGCACGATGTTCAAGTATGGCGACTGTTCCAGTTGAACGGCCAGAGCTTGCTCGAGCGTGCCGTCGAAGACCGGATCGCCGGTGGTATTGACGAAGTCGGCCAGCAACACGCTGTCTTTCTCGGTGAGCTTGGCGGATTGCCTGGAGCGGAAGAACCAGATTCCCGCGATCAGCAACGTCAGCAGTACAACCGCTGCGGGCACGAGAATTTTCCACGGCCGTTTCGCCGTGGAGGCCGTGCTCGCAGCGGCAGGGGTTACGGCGGCGGATGACGTGGCCGGAGCGTGCGAGGGCGCCGAGGGCGCTGCCTGCGCAACTGCCGCCGATGGAGATGAGTCCGCCGCGGCAGGCACCGAACCGGAACTGTGGGCGACGGCGCGTCCGCTCTCCGTATCGCGCTTCAGGCGTTGCAAGTCTGCGCGCATGTCGGCCGCGCTCTGGTAACGCAGGTTGCGATCTTTCTCCAACGCTTTGTTGACGATGTCTTCGAACTTCGGAGGCAGGTCCGGATTAAGCCTGACCGGAGAAACCGGGGCGCGATCCAGAATCGCCTGGAAGATGAGGGCCGACGTGTCGCCACGGAAGGGCAACGTGCCGGTGGCCATCTCATAGAGAACCACGCCAAAGGAAAACAGGTCGGTGCGCGCATCGAGTTCCTTGCCCCTAGCCTGTTCCGGCGACATGTAGGCCACCGTGCCCAGGGTTGAACCGGGACTGGTGAGGTGCTCATCGGCAATCACGGTGGTGGGCGCAGTGACGTCGGCGATCTGGCCGGCTGAGGCGGGGTTTGATTTCACTTTGGCCAGGCCGAAGTCGAGAACCTTGGCGTGTCCCCGTTTGGTGACGAAGATGTTTGCGGGCTTGATGTCGCGGTGAACAATGCCTTCGGCGTGCGCGGCGTCGAGGGCGTCGGCAATCTCGGTGCTCAGGGAGAGAATTGTGTCTAACTCCAAGGCACGGCCGCCGATCATGTGCTTCAGCGTGGCGCCGTCGAGGAACTCCATGACCAGGAAGGTGCGTCCGTTTTCCTCGCCGATGTCATAAATCGTGCAGATGTTGGGATGGTTGAGGGCGGACGCCGCCTTGGCTTCACGGCGAAAACGTTCGAGCGCCTGGCGGTCTTGCGCCAGTTGATCGGGCAGGAACTTGAGTGCGACGAAGCGGCCAAGGCGAGTGTCTTCAGCCTTATAGACCACACCCATGCCTCCGCCACCGAGCTTTTCGATGATCCGGTAATGTGAAATGGTCTGCTCGAGCAAAGGAAAGGCCCCGCCGCTTGGGTCCTGACATGCTAAGCTGCGGGCGAACGGAAGTCAAAGCCCTGCGCGGTCCAACGGCAGAATGCTTGCTGTCAGCGGTATGATTCCCATCTTGCGCGAGCCGCGGAGGGGAGCGCGCTTTTCGTGCTGGCGACGCCAGCGACATCAAAACAAGGGACTAGCAGGTAGATGTACATACAAATCCGTACGTAAATTCGCCGATTGCGTCGCGGTCGTCCGGAATTGTTCTACGCCTCGCGTCCACGATGGCTTTTCTTGCGCCGGAAACGGCCCTGGCATCGACGATCGTTGTCCCGGAGGAGGAAAACGTCCTCGCCCGTGCGTTTCGCGCTCTAACGAAGCGCAATCGCGTTTTTACGAACTTTCAACGACTTACACCGGAACGCAACGACTTACACGAAGCGTCAACGAGGAAATTTTAAAATGCGTAGAGACATTGCTGGCAATGTCTTGGTCAGCGGCACAGACTCTGCCCGGCCAAACGCAGCTCGATGCGCCTCTACGAGGGCGGGCCGTTACAGGCGTGACCATTCGTTACTCCCAAGGGGGTTACGCCGATGCCTGCATTAAAGCTATAATCAGGCAGTGATGTCGACGGTTTGCGATGCTGCGCAAGAATTCCAATTCGCGCCTGCCTTATTCGCCCAACTCTTCCCGGGCCGAGTGCTGGCTGCATTGCCTGGTTTGTCCGCGGCGGTATCGGGCGAACCTGCCTTCGCGATTGCGTCCCAGCCTGTTCGGTAGCGACTAGTAATTTCCTCCTCAGGGGCTAAAGCGCAATTCATGGATCGCTTTAGCGGCACGACTAAAGTCGTGCCCTTCCACAAACGCGGCACGACTAAAGTCGCCTTTTCATAACTGAGTTGCGACTGAATTCGTGGCCCTGCCGCAATCGCCTTACGACCGAAGTCGTGCTTTTGCTGAACCTTAGCTCGTCGGACGCTAACTCACGGAGGAATATCATGACCACCAACACCATGACCGCAATCGGTCCCAAGATCAAGACTGCCCTGCCCGGGCCCAACGCCAAGCGCGTGCTCGAGGGCGATGAGAAATATATTTCGCCGTCGTATACGCGTTCTTACCCGCTGGTGGCGAAGAGCGGGCGCGGCATTGTTGTGACCGATGTCGACGGCAACGAGTTTTTTGATTTCTCGGCCGGCATTGCCGTGACTTCCACGGGACACTGCCATCCGCATGTCGTCGCCGCCATACAGAAGCAGGCCGGCGAACTCATTCACATGTCGGGCACGGATTTCTATTACGAGAGCATGGTCGACCTGGCGGCGCGGCTGTCGAAGATTGCGCCCATGCCCGGCCCGCATCGCATTTATTACGGCAACTCGGGCGCGGAGGCGGTGGAGTGCGCGCTGAAGCTGGCGCGCTATCACACCAAGCGGCAGAACGTGATTGCATTCTTCGGCGCGTTCCATGGGCGAACGATGGGAGCGCTCTCGCTGACCGCGTCGAAGCCGCAGCAGCGGAGGCGGTTCTCACCGCTGGTGCCGGGAGTGACGCACGTGCGCTATCCCGACGTGTACCGCGGCTGCATGGGCGGGCCGCAGGATGCGGACGACTTCGCGCTGGGCTGCGCCCGCTTCATCGAAGAGAAACTGTTCAAGACCACGATGGCGCCGGAAGAAGTGGCGGCGATTTTTGTCGAGCCAGTGCAGGGCGAGGGCGGATACGTGGTGGCGCCGAAAGTTTTTATGCAGGAACTGCGGCGCATCTGCGATCGCCACGGCATCATGCTGGTGGTCGACGAAGTGCAGAGCGGCATTGGACGAACCGGGAAGTGGTTCGCGGTCCAGCACACGGGCGTTGAGCCTGACATGGTTTGCATGGCCAAGGGCATTGCCTCAGGCATGCCGCTGGGCATTACCATGACGCGCGCTGAAATTATGGACTGGGTTCCGGGATCGCATGCTTCCACGTTTGGAGGCAATCCGGTTTGCATTGCAGCGGCGCTGGCTACGCTCGATGTCATCGAGAAAGAAAAACTGCTCGAGAACTCGGCCAGCGTGGGCAATCACATGATGAAGCGCATGGCCGACTGGCCGTCGAAGCTGAAGCTTGTCGGCGATGTGCGCGGCCGCGGGTTGATGATCGGCGTGGACATCGTCAAAGACAAAGCGACCAGGGAGTATGGCAGTGCCGAGCGCGACCGCATCGTCGAAATGGCATTCGAGCAGGGCGTGCTGTTTCTGGGTTGTGGGCCGAGCACGGTGCGCATCTGTCCCGCGCTGGTGGTGACGAAAGAAGAGGCCGACGTCGCTGTGGATGTGCTGGAAAAGTGCATCGCGGCGGTGGGAAAAGGCGCGTAGCTTCACAACGGAAGGACCTTATGCGGGCGGGGCTAATCGGCTCCGCCCGTTTATTTTTTCCCTGTATGGGAATGCCGACGTCAAAATCTCATCCAGTTGTGACAAAAATCACATCTTGGAGCACGATCCTGCGACTACAGTGAGTTAGCTCATGCTGCCTGCAGTTTTCACGCGCACGATCGTTCATGGATTGGACTGGCTGGCGGTGCGTGTTCTGCCTGCGGACCCGCGACCGGCGCGGCATCGCATTGGAGCGAAGGGCGAAGAGGACGCGTATTTCCATCTGCGAAAGCTGGGATATGTGATGGTGGAGCGCAATTTCCGCTCGCCACGCAGCCGCGGGGAGATCGACCTGATCGGATGGGAGGAAGATGTTCTTTGTTTCATTGAAGTTAAGACGCGGACTACGCGCGACGTAAAGACCGCGGAGGCGGCCGTGGACCGCTACAAGCGACGCGAGATTGCCCAGGTGGCGCGGGACTACCTGCGGCGGGTATCCCCTTCGTGCCAATGGAGATTCGATATTGTGAGCGTATACTATTGCAGTCCCAGTTCCCGCCCAGAGATTGAGGTGTTTCGCAACGCCTCCCTGTCGGCGTAGTCGGCGTAAAATAAACAATTGCACCATCGCACTGAAAGGATTCAGTGATTGCCTGACCTTAGAAAAGATCCGATCGTTGGCCGCTGGGTGATTATTTCGACCGACCGGGCGAAGCGCCCAACCGATTTTGTTCGCGAAAATCTGAAGATCAAGGGGGGATTCTGCCCCTTCTGCTACGGCAACGAGACCAAGACCCCGCCCGAAATTCAGGCCTACCGTCCGAACACCAATGGCGGCCCGCCGCCGCAGCGCGATACGCCGGGATGGACGGTCCGCGTGGTTCCCAATAAATTTCCCGCGCTGGGCATTGAAGGCACCTTGAACCGGCAGGCTGAGGGCATGTTCGATCGCATGAATGGGGTGGGGGCGCACGAGGTAATCATCGAGACGCCGGATCACACTGCCAGCATGGCGACTTTGCCTCCGAAACGGATTGAAGATGTTCTGTGGACATTCCGTGATCGCATTCTGGATTTGAAGAAGGATCGCCGTTTCAAGTACATCCTGATTTTTAAAAATCACGGGGAAGCGGCGGGAGCTTCGCTGGAGCACGCGCACTCGCAGTTGATCGCGCTGCCCATTCTTCCCATTAACGTGGTGCAGGAACTCGAAGGGGCTAAGCAGTATTTTCTATACAAGGAACGCTGCGTGTTCTGCGACATCATCCGGCAGGAGATGGACAGCAGGCACGCGAGTAGTGGCGGAAAACGAAAATTTCCTTACGCTGGCGCCTTATGCTCCGCGCTTTCCGTTTGAGACCTGGATTCTGCCCAAGCAACATGAATCGGCGTTCGAGAACTCGTCGTCGCACATGTTCGAGAACCTGGCGCGCTCGCTGAAAGATCTGCTGGGCCGGGCGGACCGGGTGCTGGATAATCCGCCATACAATCTGGTGATTCACAGTTCGCCGGCGCAGGATCCGACCAACGATCATTATCACTGGCACATCGAGTTCATGCCGAAGCTGACCAAGACGGCGGGATTCGAGTGGGGCACGGGATTTTACATCAATCCCACGCCGCCGGAGGAAGCGGCGAAGTTTTTACGCGAAGCCAATGTGGAAGAGCCGGCTCCGGTCGGAGCCAGATAAGCGGAAAGTTTAAGAAAAGAAAAATGAGGGCACGGTTTTCGCGCCGTGCCCTTTTCAATTGGCCGGTAGAGAGAGAAAGGGCCTACGAGTTTTCGAGGGCCCTTTGCGTTTTCAGCATAGGGATAGTGTCGACGCGATTTGTCATGAAATTGTAAACTTTGCGAGCACTTGCGCAGTGAGTGTGCACGCGAGATATCTTCGCGAGATCCCTTCGACTGCGCTCAGGGCAGGCTCTTCCCTCCGCCTGTAAAGCGGCTACGGTCAGGATGACGCCCTAAAAGAGAAAAAAGTTCAACCCTGGGTGCGATCCTGGACTTCTTCGTGCCATGCCATCTGAATTGCTTCGAGTTTTCCTTCGTTCGAAGCTTTGGGATCGCCGGCGAAGTCGGGCAGTTCGGTGACGTAGCGGTGCAGGTCGGTGAAGCGCACGGCCAGCGGGTCGAGCGTGGGGTGAGTTTCGGAGAGAAGTATGCCGATGTCTTCGGCGTCATCCCAAGTTAATTTTTTCGCCATCGTCTGTCCTCTCGGGGAAAACGCTTCAAGGTTTCAAAGGTTTCAAGGTTTCAAAAACTCGCCGCTGTTGGGTTGTGCTTTGAAACCTTGAAACCTTGCAACCTTGAAACCTTGCTTTCTAATGCTCTTCCGAAACGTAATTTCGATTCCATGCTGGAATTTCGACTACGACTTTGCCGGGCTTGGTGATCTGCGCCTGGCAGCCGAGACGCGAGTTTAGCTGGAGATCGGCGGCCATGTCTAACCGGTCGGCCTCGTCGTCGTCCATGTCGGCAGAGATTCTCCGCGCCTTCTTTCACCCAGATGTGGCAGGTGGTGCAGGCGCAGTTGCCGCCGCAGGCGTGGTCGAGCGGGATGCCGATGTTCAGCGCCACGTCGAGGATCGACTCTTCCTTGCCATGATCTTCGTAGGGCAGTTTGCCGTGCTCAAATTGTACGGTCTTGCCTTCGGGCAGGAAGGTGACCTGAACTGTGTTTTCGCCGGGAGCGTCTTCGGTCAACGTGCCTGCTCCTTGTGTTTTTTCTTCAGCCATGACTTACTCCTGATCTTCCTCAGTGTTGTTCTGCGCCCTCAGTGTTTAATCAAAATCTTTAACCACAGAGGACACAGAGAGTCACAGAGGTCATTCGAATTCTGCTTTCGCCATGGGATGCGGCGCGGTGGGGCCTTCGCCCAGATCCGTCTCGTCCATGTTTTTGCCTTTTAGCGCGCTGGAGACGGCGGTGTCCATCATCAATCTCGGCCAGGCGCGTGGTGCCCTGGTTCAGCGCGTCGATGGCTTTGCGGATCGCCTGATAGTCGTCTTCGGCATTCACCGCGACCAGCGCCTTTTCCATTTTCGCGATCTGCTTCTTTTCGTCGGTGGTGAGTTGTCCCCAGGCCGGACTCTTCTTGCCTTTTTCGAGGGCGGCGAGGATGGTCTGCGCTTCGTTGCGCGCTTCGATGAGCTGGCGCTGGCGAAAATCTTCTTCCGCATTGTCGAACGAATCGAGAATCATGCCCTCGACCTGCTCGTCGGTCAGGCCGTAGCTGGGCTGGACCTGAATTTCGGCTTCTTTGCCGCTGCGCTGCTCGCGCGCGGAAACGTGCAGGATGCCGTTGGCGTCGATCAGGAATTTCACTTCGATGCGCGGAATGCCGGCGGCCATGCGCTGGAATTCCTTTGAGATCGAAGCGCGCCAGCGAGCGGCAGTCTTTCGCCAGTTCGCGCTCGCCTTGCAGCACGTGGATGGCGACGTTGGCCTGGCCGTCGATCTGCGTGGTGTAAAACTGCGTGGCCGATGCGGGAATGGTGGAGTTGCGCAAAATGATTTTGTCGGTCACGCCGCCCGCGACTTCGATGCCGAGCGAGAGCGGCGTGACGTCGAGCAGCAGCATGTTCTCGGTGGCTTCGGAGCCGCCGCCGAGAATGTTGGCCTGCACGGCCGCGCCGAGCGCGACCACTTCGTCGGGATTCAGATCGGTGTGCGGTTCGCGGCGGAACAGTTCTTTGACCAGCGCGCGAACTTTGGGAATGCGCGTGGAGCCGCCGACGAGCACGACTTCGTCGATCTGTTCAGGCTTGAGGCCGGCATCTTTCAGGGCCTGCTTGCAGGGGCCGACGGTGCGATCGATGATGGGCTGAATCAGTTGCTCGAACTGCTCGCGGGTAATCTCGCGCCGGTAGCGCTTGCCGCCGGGGAGTTCGATGTCAAGCTTGATCGAGGGCTGCGACGAGAGCGCGATCTTGGCTTCGATGACGGCTTTGCGGATGGCCTGCACGGCTTCGGCATTGCGGCGGAGGTCGAGACCCAGGTCGCCGCGAATATCGTCGAGGGCGATGGTGATGAGCAGGTTGTCGATGTCGTCGCCGCCGAGATGCGTGTCGCCGTTGGTGGCGACGACTTCGAAGATTCCGTCGTGCAGCTTCAGGATGGAGATGTCGAAGGTGCCGCCGCCGAGATCGTAGACGGCGACAATGCCGTTCTGCTTTTTGTCGAGGCCGTAGGCGAGCGATGCGGCGGTCGGTTCGTTGACCAGGCGCAGCACTTCGAGGCCGGCGATGCGGCCCGCGTCTTTTGTGGCCTGGCGCTGCGCGTCGTTGAAGTAGGCGGGAACGGTGATGACGGCTTTCGAGACCGGTCCGCCGAAGAAACGCTCGGCGTTGCGCTTGAGCTGGCGCAGAATGAGCGCGGAAATTTCCGGCGGCGTGAAAGTTTTGTCGCCCAGCTTGATGCGCAGGACTTCGCCGGGCTGCAGGTCTTCGGCGAGGCGGAAAGGGAAGAGCTTCAATTCTTCCTGAATGTCTTCAACGCCGCGCCCCATGAGGCGTTTGATGGAGTAGACGGCGCGCTCCGGAGTTTCGATCAGATAGTTGCGCGCGGCGTTGCCGATCACGGGCTGATTGTTTCGTCGAGCGCGACCACCGAGGGGACGAAGATTCAGGCCATCTCGCCCGGAATTACGACGGGCGTCTCCCCTTGCATGAAGGCCACCAGAGAGTTGGTGGTGCCGAGGTCGATGCCGATGATGCGATCAGGAGCCATTTTTAAAAATGCAGAATGCAGAAGTCAGAATGCAGAATTAGTTGTTTTAATTCTGACTCCTGACTTTTAAATTCTGACTTCATATTTTGACTTCACTTTCCAGCGTCGCATTCACATCTCTCACCAGATTGCGGATGTAGTTGCGGCGGTTCAGTACGTCTACCATTTTTGCCGTTACGCGCGACCGCTCTTCGGACGCAGCGGAGCTGGTGTCGATCAGTTTGTCCCAGTCGTTCCAGTGCGTTTTCAGTTCTTGCAGCAGCGCTTCGTGCTTGGCTTCGAGCGATTGCTTCTGCTTTCCAATTTCGGCTATCAGTGCGGGGTCGTCTTCGCCCATCTTTTTGTTCATGCGCAGTTCTTCGAGCTGCATGTTGAGCTCGAAGACTTCTTCCAGCAGATCGGGCGGAACGATCTGCTTCTTGACTTCGCCCGTGGCGCGGGCCTGCTCGGTCGCGCTCTTCGACTGCTCTTCGAGTTCCACGCCTTCGAGGTGCAGCAGGTATTCGCGTGCGCTTGATCGGGATCTTTCAGCGTGCGATAGGCGTCGTTGAGCAGGGAACTCTGTTCCAGGCTCCATTCCTGCTCGCTGCTTGCCGGCGCGGGCATTCAAGATCAGGATGAAGGCTTGCGGCTCAGTTCGTAGAAATTCCTTTTCGAGCGCGGAGACGTCAACGTTCAGCTTCCGCGGCAGCCCGAAGAACGTGAAATAGTCGACCGGAACCGGCGGCTGCACTTTGCCGCAGGACTCGCAGAAGTGCGCGGCGCGCATGGCGCCGCAGGACCAGCAGGAGTGCGTGTCCTGCGACAGCGGCTTAGAGCGGATCTCGGTAAGGGTCGATTTGGTCGTCAACTTCTAATTCCTCTTACTCAGTTACTCATGCACCGGGCGGAGTGGCTCGCGTGGAATTCTGTGGCGCAGGCTGCGCGGGCAGGAGTGCCCGCGCCACACAGGATGCCTGCGCCACACAGACATCAGGCGGAGAACGATGTTCCGCAGCCGCAGGACTTCGTCGCCTGCGGATTCACGAATACGAAGCCCTGCTGCATCAGCGTTTCCTGGTAATCCAGCGTCATGCCGTGCAGATAGATGAACGACTTCGGATCGACGAAGACGCGCACGTCGCTGAACTGGAAGATGCGGTCGCGTTCGCGCGGCTGCGTGTCGAAGCGGATGTTGTAGCTCAGTCCCGAACAGCCGCCGCCCTGCACGCCCAGGCGCAAGCCGCCCTGCTCGGGCGAAATGCCTTCCTTGGCCATGGCGGTGCGCACTTTGCGCCAGGGCCTTCTCGGTGACCTGAATGCCTTTGGCGGGGGCTTGCGCGGGTTTTTCGGCTAGCGTTGTCATTCGTTCTTTCGCCCCTTCGGGGCTTTGTCGTATTCCGTGGCAGTTCCCACGGCTTACGCCGTGGGCTGCATTCTTCGCCGCTTCGCGGCTGCGGTCGTTGCACTCGGCGCTCGCAGCTTGCAACCCGCGCCACAAGTCGGCCTGAGCCGCCGCTTACTTCGCTTCGGCAGCGACTGGGCTGCTCGCTTCCTGCTTCTTCTTCCAGTCGCCGATCGCGGCGCGGATCGCGTCTTCGGCCAGCACGGAGCAGTGGATCTTCACCGGAGGCAGCGAAAGCTCCTTCACGATGTCCATGTTCTTGATGGCGAGGGCTTCGTCGACCGTCTTGCCCTTGACCCACTCGGTGGCGAGCGAAGACGATGCGATGGCGGAGCCGCAGCCGAAGGTCTTGAACTTGGCGTCTTCAATGACGTTGGTTTCGCGGATTGACCTTGATCTGCAGCTTCATGACGTCGCCGCACTCGGGCGCGCCCACCAGGCCGGTGCCCACGTCCGGTGCTGTTCTTGTCCATCGAGCCGACGTTGCGCGGATTGTTGTAGTGATCGATAACCTTATCGCTGTATGACATGTTTTCTCCAACTTCGAGTTTCAAAGTTCCAATGTTTCTAAGGTTTCAAATGACCGCAATTGCAACTGCACTTTCAGAGTTTCTAACCTTGAAACATTGAAACTCTGAAACCTTGAAACTTGTTTAATGCGCTTCTCCCGCCCACTTCACGTCTTTCAGATCGATGCCTTCTTTCGCCATCTCGTAGAGCGGCGAAAGTTCGCGCAGGCGCTCGACGGTTTCGACGACGCGATCGGCGACGTAGTCGACTTCGGCTTCGGTGTTGAAGCGGCCGATGCCGAAGCGAATCGAGCTGTGCGCCAGGTCGTCGCCGGTGCCCAGAGCCTTCAATACATAAGATGGCTCCAGCGTCGCCGAGGTGCAGGCCGAACCGCTCGAAACCGCGATGTCGTTGATGCCCATCAGCAGCGACTCGCCTTCGACGTAGGCGAAGCTGATGTTCAGGTTGCCGGGCAGACGATGCTCCATCGAACCGTTGATGTAGGCCTCGTCGAGGCGGCTCATGATGCGGTCGCGCAGGCGATTGCGCAGGCCAGCCAGGCGGCAGGATTCCTGCGCCATTTCTTCCTGCGCGATGGCGCAGGCCTTGCCCAGGCCGACGATGCCGGGAACGTTCAAGCGTGCCGGAACGCATGCCGCGCTCGTGGCCGCCGCCGTCGATGATGGCGGAAATCTGCACGCGCGGATTCTTGCGGCGCACATAGAGCGCGCCGACACCCTTCGGCCCGTACATCTTGTGGCCGGAGATCGACATCAGGTCGATGTTCTGCTTGTTCACATCGACCGGAACCTTGCCGACCGCCTGCGTCGCGTCGGTGTGGAAGATCACGCCGCGCTCGCGACAGAGCTTGCCGATCTCGGCGACGGGCTGCAGCACGCCGATCTCGTTGTTGGCGGCCATGATCGTGACCAGGATGGTCTTGTCGTCCATGGCGCGCTTCAGGTCGTCGAGATCGATCAGGCCGTCTTTCTGCACCGGCAGGTAGGTGACGCGGTAGCCGTACTTCTCCAGGCGCTTGCAGGTGTCGAGCACGGCCTTGTGCTCGGTGACCGCGGTGATGATGTGATTGCCCTTCTCGCGGTACATCTCGGCGACGCCCTTGATGGCGAGGTTGTCGCTCTCGGTGGCGCCGGAGGTGAAGATGATTTCTTTCGTGGTCGCGCCGATCAGCTTGGCGATGCGCTCGCGCGCCGTTTCCACGCCTTCTTCGGCCGCCCATCCGAACGAGTGATTGCGGCTGGCGGCGTTGCCGAACTTCTCCATGAAGTAGGGCAGCATCTCTTCCAGCACCCGCGGATCCATGGGGGTGGTGGCGTGGTTGTCCATGTAGATGGGCAGCTTCACGCCCTTGCGATCGGGGCTGTGCGACTGCGTGCTGGCCTGGGGGATCTTTACATCCGTGCTCATTGATTGCCTCTCCTGCTCTGATCCTCAATTTCTTGGATGAATCTCGATGTCTGCTCAACGGCTCAGGTGATGGTCACCAAATCCGCCGCCTTTTTGGGCGCCGCCGTACCGGCTTCTTCCGGTTCTTCGCGCATGTGCGAAATCTTGATGCGCTTCAACACCGCTTCGATACTCTCGTTCACCTTGCGCAGCGGCTCGCGAATGTTGCAGCGATCACTCTGATCGCATTCTCCGCGCACCGTGACGCAGGAAGTGATGAACAGCGGGCCATCGATCGCCTGAATCACCTCGAAAGCCGAAATCGTGTGCGCGGCCCGGGCCAGCGTGTATCCACCATTGGTGCCATGCTGCGACTGCAGCAGGCCAGCCTTGGCCAGCCGCTGCAGAATCTTGGCCAGCGCCTCGGGCGGGATGCCATAGGCATCGGCAACATCCTTGGCGCTGCGGGAACCCTCAGCCGAGTGCTCGGCGAGATGCTTCATCGCCATCAGCGCGTAGTCGGCTTTTTTGGTGAGCTTCAGCACTTGGTCCCTGTGAAAATCCGACCAAGACGAGGTCGGAGACTAAATTCCGACCTTTTCCGTCGCAATTCATTCTACGTCACCTCTGAGGCGGGACGCAAGTGCGAGCAGGCAGCCGTCAGAAAACGATAGTGAACGGTAAGTATCACGGAGCTGAATGGGTTAGATTAATACGACGAAAAGCGTCGGAATTTGGGGTCCGCGATACTTTCGGCAACGCGGCCGCATAGCTTTCGTGCTGTTACGAATTCACGACAGCGTAACGGTTGGGCACTTGACAATGGCCAAAGCGGGTCTAAAATACCGTGAAATTCCGGCGAAACCATCCCCTCCGCCAATGTAGTTGGGAGACCTTCCGGATTTATGACCCCAAAGTCGCCTCTCCTCAAAGTCGCGAAGTGAAGCAGCCGTGCAAGCACCCGCGCGTGCAGATCGTGAGCCGCGACGAAGATTCCGAGTTCGTCGAGTGCAAGGAGTGCGGCGAGATCTTCGAGTCCAGCGAATTCAAAGACATGAACATCGAAGAGCGCACGCAGGAAAGCGAGCTCTGATACGCCGCGGCTCGGGCCGCTGCCGTGACGAAGGTAATCCCTGCTCCCGCTTTCACTGCTTGTGCACGGTGCGGAACTCTCTGCTAGTGTCCGACCGGGGGCGTGTGCATGTCCGCCCTCTTTGTTTATGCCGAAGGTGGCGCTGGTTGTCGACGACTCGATGCTGATCCGCTACACCGTGTGCCGCTTTCTGGAGGAGCGCGGATTTGCGGTGGAGTCGGCGACCAACGGCGTGGAGGCGCTGGAAGTTCTGAGCCGCGTGCGGCCGATCGTTGATCGTTACCGACATGCAGATGCCGAAGATGTCGGGCAGCGAGTTGATCACCGCGCTGAAGAGCAAGCCCGAGACCGCGGAAGTTCCAATCATTATTGTCGCGGACAAGGCCGAGCGGCTTCGACGCAGACGGAAACGCGCGCGAATTTCGCCATCTACAAAGACATCGACATTGAAGCGCAGCTGGCGAAAGCGCTGGATGCGCTGCAGAGCAAGGACTAGCGGCGCTGCTAGTCAGGGCCGGGAACGTAGCTTCTTCGCCGGCGATTTTCTTATCGCAGAGGCAGGCCGGCTTCGGCAGAAAAATCCATCGCGGCAAAATCCTTCAGCAGAAATTTGGGATAGGCAGCAGCGGCGATCATGGCCGCATTGTCGGTGGAGAGCGGCCGCGAGGGGAAGTAGACGGGCAGGCCTTGCTTGGCGCCCTCGCGCTCGAAGGTCTGGCGCAGTTCGCTGGTTGGCGGCAACGCCTCCGGTGACGAAGAGCGTGGCTACATCGTAGGCTCGGGCGGCGGCCAGCGTCTTTCCCACCAGATCTTCCACGATTGCGCGCTGGAACGATGCGACGAGATCGAGCGTGAGCTTGTCGCAGTGCGCGAGATAGTCTTCGAGCTTCGGCTTGGCGATCGCGGCCAGAGCGCTTTGCGCCGCGCTTCCACGGTGGCGTGCATGTCGTGCGTTTCCACGTAACGCAGGATCGCGGTCTTGATGCCGCTGTAGGAAAAATCGAAGCGCGGGCGGCCGTCATCGGCTTCGACGGCTTTGCCGTCGTTTCGGCCGCGGCGGTCGCGATGCTTGATCTGCGCCGGCGGAAACTTCACCGCCTTGGGATCGCCGTGCGGAGCGAGGCGGTCGATGACCGGGCCTCCGGGATATCCCAGGCCGAGAAGCTTGGCGACTTTGTCGAAGGCCTCTCCGGCGGCGTCGTCGCGGGTGTGGCCGATGTTTTCGTAGGTCCAGGAATTGTCCTTTTCGCGCGGCGAGATAGAGATGGGTGTGTCCGCCGGAGACGACCAGCGCCAGCACCGGAAATTGCAGTTCGTGATTTCCTTTCTGCCGTTCTTCCGAGCAGGACGGCGTGGATGTGGCCTTCGAGATGGTTGACGGCGATCAGCGGCTTGTCGAGGGCGAAGGCCAGCGCCTTGGCGTAGCTGATGCCGACCAGCAATGCTCCGGCGAGGCCGGGGCCTTGGGTGACGGCGATGGCGTCGACGGATTCGTAGGTGTGCTCGGCCTCGGCCAGCGCCTGGCGCACCACCGGCACGATGGCGCGCAGATGCTCGCGCGAAGCCAGTTCCGGGACGACTCCGCCGTAAGGCTGGTGAGTCGCGATCTGCGAGGCCACGACATTCGAGATCAGTTGCTCGCCCGAGCGCACCACGGCCGCTGCGGTCTCGTCGCAGGAACTTTCGATGCCGAGGATGTAGGCGTCAGGCATTTGTGTCTATTTCAGTTTATCGTTTTCTGTTTGACTGCGCCGCTTTGGCGGTTTTGTTTCGCAGTGGGCAGTATCATGGAATCTCGTTCACTGCTTACTGTCATGCTGAAAGACTTCGCCACATCGATCGTGCAAACCCTGCGCCAGCGGGGCTTTCAGGCCTATCTGGTGGGCGGATGCGTGCGCGATCTGCTGCTGGGGCGCGAGCCGAAGGACTATGACGTGGCCACCGACGCGACGCCTGAGCAGGTGATGGACATCTTTCCCGAGACTTACGCGGTGGGGGCGCAGTTTGGGGTGGTGCTGGTGCCGGCGCCGGAGAGAGACGTTGCCAGCAACGTCTCTACGGACAGTTCTTCGAAGTCTTACGCCGTCGAAGTGGCGACCTTCCGCAGCGACATTGGATACTCCGACGGGCGGCATCCCGACGAAGTGCGTTTCAGCCGCGATCCGCGGGAAGATGTGGCGCGCCGCGATTTCACGATCAACGGCATGCTGCTCGATCCGGTCAGCGGCGAAGTGCTGGATTTTGTGGGCGGGCGCAAGGATCTGGAGGCGGGAATCATCCGCACCATCGGCGATCCGCGAGCAGCGCTTCGCGGAAGACAAGCTGCGCATGCTGCGGGCGGTGCGCTTTGCCGCGCGGTTCGAATACGCGATTGAGCCGGCAACTTTCGCGGCGATGCAGAAACTGGCCGAGCAGATTTCAGGTCGTGTCGCGGGAGCGCGTGCGCGATGAACTCACCCGCATGCTGACCGAGGGGCATGCGCGGCGGGCGTTTCTGCTGCTGGATGAGAGCGGCTTGCTGCGAGCAGGTGCTGCCGGAAATTTCGGCGATGAAGGGAGTGGAGCAACCGCCGGAGTTTCATCCCGAGGGCGACGTGTTTGTGCACACGCTGTTGCTGCTGGAGAACTTGCCGAATCCTTGCCCGCTGACGCTGGCTTGGGGAGCGCTGCTGCACGATGTGGGCAAGCCTCCGACGTTTCGCGTGGCGCCGGATCGCATTCGCTTCGATAACCATGTTGAAGTCGGCGTGAAGATGGCGGAGGAGATCTGCCGGCGGCTGCGATTTTCGAACGACGAGACCGAGCAGATTCTGGCGCTGGTGGACAATCACATGCGCTTCGGGCACGTTTCGCGCATGAAGGAATCGACGCTGAAGAAATTTCTGCGCATGCCCGCGTTTGATGAGCATCTGGCGCTGCATCGCGCGGATTGCCTGGCGAGCCACCGCAATTTGAGTACGTACGAATTTATCCGGGAGAAGCGGGCGGAGATTCCGCCGGAGAAGATGCGGCCTGCGCCGCTGGTGACGGGGGATGATCTGATCGCGCGCGGGGCATGCGCCGGGGCCGAAGTTTCGCGAGATTCTGACGGCGGTGGAAGATGCGCAACTGGAAGGGCGGCTGCCATCGCGGGAGGCGGCGCTGGAGTTTGTGCGGCGGGAATTTCCGGCTTAGATTTCGGCAAAGACTTTAACCGCTGAGTTCGCTGAGGATTCGCGGAGTTCGCTGAGAAATGCAGAGGCAAACATTATCGCGAGTGCGCCGAGAAATACAGAAGCGGCTTGCTGCGCGACGGCAGGTGCCGGAATGCTAAAATCGGTGTCTCTCAAATTGCTTGGGCGCTGATGAATCGAGGATTGCAGTTGGAGCAGGCGGGTTCGGGTCTAGAAAAAATCGTGGCGCAGTCGTTGCGGCAGGCGCCTCCGGCGGAGGCGCCGCTGATGGCGTGGCCGGTGGTCTGCGGATCGGCGGTGGCGGAGCGCACGCGGGCGCTGAGTTTTGACGATGGAGTGCTGCGGGTGGAAGTCGCCGGCGCGCGATGGAAAGCGGAATTGCAGACCCTGGCGCCACGATATCTGGCGACGATCAATCGGTATACGACTGAGATGGTTCGCAGAATTGAGTTTGTGCTCGCCCGCGGGGAGAGCGCGGACAAATCGACTCGCTAAATTCCCGGCTATTTTTTATTTCATGAAAGTCACTGACAAAGACGTTGCCTACGTCGCGGACCTGGCCAATCTGGAGCTCACCGAGGAAGAGCGCACCGGAATGCTGCGCGATCTGAATTCGATTCTCGAATACGTGGACCGGCTCAACGAACTCGACACGTCGGACGTTCCGCCAATGGCGCAGGTTTCGGATCGTTACGGCGTGGACGAGTCGAAGCAGGGAAGCGAGCGATTTGCGTACGCGAGCCGCGAAGATATTCTCGAAGGATTGCGCAAGTCGCTGCCGCACGAAGAGGCGCTGGCGAATGCGCCGGATGCGGACGAACATTTCTTCAGAGTGCCGAAAGTGATTGAGCGATAGGCTCAGACATTCCAACCGAATTAAATCAATGGATTTGAAATCACTCACCATCGATGCGGCCCGTTCCGCCGTGCAGGAGCGCAAGACGACTGCGATCGCCCTGGCCGAGGCGCACTACGCGCGCATCCAGAAGGAAGATGGCCAGATTGGCGCATTCCTGACGCTTTCGAAGGAGCGGGCGCTGGAGCAGGCGGACCGCATCGACCGCATGGCGGCGGAAGGCAAGACGCTGCCGCCGCTGGGCGGCGTGCCGGTCGGGATCAAGGATGTGATGAGCACGCGCGGCGTGCGCACGACTGCCGGATCGAAGAATTCTGGAGAAATATATTCCTCCGTATGACTGCACTGCGGTCGCGCGCATGGAAGCGGCGGGCGCGGTCGTGCTGGGCAAGATGAATTGCGACGAGTTTGCCATGGGCTCGTCGAATGAGAATTCGGCGTACCATCCGGTGCGCAATCCGCGCGATTTGAGCCGCGTGCCCGGAGGATCTTCGGGCGGATCGGCGGCGGCGGTGGCCGCCGACATGGCGGTGGTCACGCTGGGCTCGGACACGGGCGGATCGATTCGGCAGCCGGCGTCGTTCTGCGGCGTGGTGGGATTGATGCCGACTTACGGGCGCGTGTCGCGCTACGGGCTGATCGCATTCGCGTCGTCGCTCGATCACATCGGGCCGCTGGCGAAGACCGTGAAGGATGCGGCGATTGTGCTGCGCACGATTGCCGGCCGCGATCCGATGGATTCGACTTCGGCCGACGTGCCGGTGCCGGACTACGTTGCTGAGCTCGACAAGCCGGTGCGCGGAATGAAGCTGGGCGTGGCCAAAGAATATTTCGGCGAGGACTGGACGATGAAGTGCGGCAGGCGGTGGAAGCGGCGATCGACAAGCTGAAGAGATTAGGCTGCGAGATTGTGCCGGTTTCGCTGCCGCACACGCCGTATGCGATTCCGACTTATTACTTGATTGCGACGGCGGAGGCTTCGTCGAACCTGGCGCGCTACGACGGCGTGCGCTATAGCCATCGGGCGCGCGGGGTGAAGACGCTGTCGGAGATGTACCGGCGCAGCCGCGATGAAGGATTCGGCGCGGAGGTGAAGCGGCGCATCATGCTCGGCACTTATGCGCTGAGCGCCGGATATTACGATGCGTATTATTTGAAGGCGCAGAAAGTGCGGACGCTGCTGACGCGCGATTTCGAGGAGGCGTTCCGCAAGGTGGATGCGATTGTGACGCCGACCAGTCCGACGGCGGCATTTCGGTTGGGCGAGAAATCGAATGATCCGCTGGCGATGTATCTGGCGGACATTTATACGGTGACCGCGGATTTGGCGGGGATTCCGGGAATTTCGGTGCCTTGCGGCGAGACGCAAGAGAAGTTGCCGATCGGGTTGCAGATTCTGGGAAAGCACTTCGATGAGGCGACGATTCTGCGGGTGGCGCATGCGTATGAGCAGGCGCTGAGCGAATTCACGCCAGTCACTTCTGACGGCTGTCGTAGTAGCTTTCTCCGGCGCAGGCGCGGCACAGGACTTTTCCCGTCGCGCCGCACTTCTCTGCGGAAGTTGATTCCTTCTCCGCACGCTGTCGCAGACCACGCGTTCGCCTTTGTATCCGGGAAATTCTTCCGGCGGCAGTTCGACTTTCACCCACTGCGTGGTGAACAGATCGTCGTCGGAGATTTCGCGGTAGGCCAGCATCTGCTGCTGGTTCTTGTTTTCGATTTCAGGATGCATCTGGCGAGCCAGCGCTTTCGACGATTCTTTGGCCGCGATGCGGATGGCTTTGCCGCTGTTCACGTCGACGAATGTCGCTGCAACTTTTCCCCAGTCGCGGAACTTCAGCGCGCGCTTGCCCAGGCGGCATCCGGTGACTACGGCGACGGCGTCGGTGGCGCAGCGGTCGATCTCGACGAAGGTGACCAGACGCTTGCGGTCTTTGCCGTGCGGATCGTCGATGCCGAGTTTCTGCAGGCCGAGCATGGCGAGGCGCACGCCGAGGACTTGGCCGGCGCAGAGATGTCCGTGGGCTTGTTCGGCGTCGCGGAGATATTCGTCGAAGGATTTCACGGGAAAGCTGTCAGCTATCAGCTCGTCAGCTGTTCAGCTTAACACTCTGCAGTGACGAGATGCCGCGATCAGCGGGCTGATCAAACTCATTTCGTGCACTGAGAACGTCCCCAGCGCCTAAAGGCGCCACTGATTTTTCTGGAATTGCGGCGCGGCTGAAGCCGCGCCCTTTCAAACCTTCAAGAAAAGATTTACTTTCTTCGCCAGCGGATGCCGTCTTTGGTGATTTCTACCAGGATGCCGGCGGCGGCGAGTTCGGCGCGGATTGCGTCGGAGGTCTTGAAGTCGCGGGCGGTGCGGGCGGCTTTCATGTCTGCGATCTTTGCTTCGATGTCGGCGTCGGAAAGTTTGCCGGACTGAATCGCTTCTCGCAGCTCGTTGCTGATGTCTTTTTCGCGTCCCTCTGACATGGCCCAGTCGAGAACGCGTTTCATCTTCGGGGCATCGTCGTCGTCGAGCACGGCGAAGATTTCGTCGAACTTGTCAATGCGGCGAGCAGCGGGGCGACGTCATCTTTCTTGATTCCGCCGGCGTCGAATGCGGCGTTGGCCTGGCGCACCATTTCGAAGATCGCGGCCTGCGCCTGCGCGGTGTTGAGGTCGTCGTCGAGCGCGGCTCGCATGCGCGCGACGGTGTCGGCGGCGAGAGACTGCATCTCAGGGCTCGCTGCCTTCGGGGAAATTGCCGGCGTTCAAGCGCAGGCGAAAATTCCGCAAGCGCTCCACCGAGACGGCGGCCTGCTTGAGGCCGTCGAAGGTGAAGTTCAGCTGATTGCGGTAGGGAACTGACGCGAGCAGATAGCGGATCGACGAGGGCTTGTGTCCTTTGAGAACGAGGTCGCGGAGGGTGAAGAAATTTCCCAGGCTCTTCGACATCTTCTCGCCTTCGACCAGCAGGAAGCGCGCATGAAACCAGAAATGCGCGAAAGGCTTTCCGGTAAGCGATTCCGATTGCGCGATTTCATTTTCGTGATGCGGGAAGATCAGGTCTTCGCCGCCGGCGTGCAGGTCGAAAGTTTCGCCCAGTTCCTGCATCGACATGACGGAGCACTCGAGATGCCAGCCGGGACGGCCCGGCCCGATCGCCGTGTCCCACGAGGCTTCGCCGGGCTTGGGAGCTTTCCAGAGGGCGAAATCGCGGGCGCTGTCTTTGTCGTATTCGTCGACATCGACGCGGGCGCCGTCGAGCATGCCGCTGAAATCGCTCTTCGAGAGCTTGCCGTACTGCGGGAAACTTGGCGATGCGGAAGTAGTAGGAGCCGTCGTCGGTGCGGTAGGCGAAATCTTTTTCCACCAGCTTCGCGACGAAGTCGGCCATTTCCGGAATGTGCTCGGTGGCGCGGACCAGCGTGGGCTGCTTCGATGCCGATCATGGCGGCGTCTTCGAGAAACGCCTTCTCGTACTTTGCGGTGTATTGCTGCACGCTGACGCCGTCGCGGGCAGCAGTTGCGGATGATCTTGTCGTCGACGTCGGTGATGTTCATGACGTGGCGCACGTTGTATCCGCTCTGGCGAAGAAAGCGGCGGAGGAGATCGACGGCGACGAATGTGCGGAAGTTGCCGATGTGGCCGTAGTCGTAGACGGTGGGCCCGCAGGCGTACATGCGGACTTCGCGGTCGCGAAGCGGGCGAAACTCCTCGATCTGCGACGACATGGTGTTGAAAAGGCGAAGGGCCATAGGAAGCACGGACAACGATAAACGAACTTACGATTCTAGGGTCGAGCGGAAAGTGGGTCAAATGGCGGTCAGACGGCCGGAGTGCTGGCCGGAGGCAAGGCATGGGTGTGCTCGCGCAAACGCTGTTGCACGAGGATCACGTAATGCAGCGCGGAGATGATGGTAAAGAAAAAAGTGGCGCGAAGGAATACGGTGCGGGCGATCCAGATCCAGCGCAGCGGGCGAATCTGATAGCAGAAGCACGAAAAAGACGGCGGCGATCTGCGAAAACGTATTGGCTTTGCCGAAGATGCTGGGGCGGAAATTGCGCAGTCCGGCAATCGCGAACAGAACGGCGCTGGCGGCGAGGATCGAAATGTCGCGGCTGAAGACCACGACGGTGAACTTCCACGGAATCTTGTGCAGGATGGAGAGCACGAGGAACATCGTGCTCAGCAGGAGTTTGTCGGCGATGGGATCGAGATACTGTCCCAGCAGAGTTTGCTGATGAAGCGTGCGGGCGAGCAGGCCGTCGAGTCCGTCGCTGAATCCGGCGATCACGAAGACGACCAGCGCCCAGAGATAGCGGCCCTCCACCAGATGAATCACGATGAAGGGAACGAAAATCATCCGCAGCAGGGTGAGCTGGTTGGGAGCGGTGAAGATTTGCGAGAGCTTCACGCAGGCTCCTTCGAGGCGCGCGATTGGGTTTCGTGGCTCGCGCCAGATTGCTGGCCGTTAGACGGGGCAAGGGCGGCGGATGGCTCGAGGCCGGTCTTGGCGAGGAAGCGTTGCGAGAGCGAAGGCAGGCTGCCGTCGGGCAGGTCGAGTTCGACGCGCTCGATGCGGTGCATGGGGAAGAAAACGACGGCGGGAGTGAAGGGCTCGCCGTCTCGCACCATCACGGCGAGGTCCTCGAACGAGGCCAGTTCGACGCCGCTCAGGCTGAGTCCCTCGGCCGCCAGCGACGAGGATCATTCCCCAGAATTTTTCTCTCGGATTGGACGAGCGTCGCGATGACGATGGCGCCGGCGGAGAAGGGTGCGCGTATGTTGAGCGCGGCGGAAGTGGCGATGGCGGGCTGCTTTTCCACGCCCAAGATTGTCGCCGGGAGAAACGGTCGATTGCAAATCCAGTGGAGCGGGTCTGCACGCTGGAAGAGCGAACTCCGGTATGCTGGGCGGACATGCAAGCAGAGGCGCCGAATCCGGTCATCGAATTTCGCGATGTGTCGTATCGCGTTGGGGACGCGCAGGTGCTCTGCGGATTTAATTTGCAAGTCGACCGCGGCGAGACGGTGGTGCTGCTGGGGCGCAGCGGGTCGGGCAAGACGACGTCGCTAAAGCTGGTCAACGGTTGCTGACGCCGACATCGGGGGAAATTTGCGTGAAGGGCGTGCCCAACCGCGAGGCCGACTTGATTCGCTTGCGGCGCGGCATCGGGTATGTGATCCAGGATGTGGGGTTGTTTCCGCATTTCACGATCGAACGAAATATCGGTCTGGTGCCGAAGATTGAAGGCTGGTCTGAGGAGCGAATTGGCGCGCGCGTCAAGGAGTTGCTGCAGATGGTGGGACTGGCGCCGGAGATAGCGGCGCGTTATCCGCATCAGTTGTCGGGTGGGCAGCGGCAGCGGGTGGGAGTGGCGCGGGCGCTGGCGGCAGATCCGGAAATTCTGCTGATGGATGAGCCGTTCGGCGCACTCGATCCTTTGACTCGCGACGAACTGCAACGGGAATTTCTTTTGCTGCAGCAGCGGCTTCACAAGACAGTCGTGTTCGTTACGCACGATCTGCGGGAGGCGCTGCGGCTGGGCTCGCGGATTGCGTTGATGGAGGCGGGGCGATTGGTAACGGTTCTGTCGCCGGAGGAATTTTTGCGATCGACGGATCGGTTGGCAGCGGCATACGTGAGAGCGTTTGGCGAGGGGCTGGAGTCGGCGGCAAATCGAGGGACGACATGAATGTTTTTCGATACATCTTGCAAAATCACGACCAGGTGCTGGAGCTTACGCTGGAGCATCTGCGGCTGGTCGGGTTCTCGACGCTGTTCGCCATGCTGATCGGCATCCCGCTGGGCATTGTGATCGCGCACCGGCCGCGGTTTAACAAGCCGGTGCTGGCGAGCGCGAACATTATCCAGACGATTCCGAGTCTCGCGCTGTTTGGATTTCTGCTGCCGGTGCCGTGGCTGGGCGAACGCTCCGACCGGCTGGCGATTCTGGCGCTGACGCTTTACGCGCTGCTGCCCATCATTCGCAACACTTTCACTGGAATTCGCGGAGTCGATTCCGCAGTGGTGGAGGCGGGGCGCGGCATGGGGCTCACGGAATCTCAACTATTGTTTCAGGTGGAATTGCCGCTGGCGGCGAGCGTGATTCTTTCCGGAGTGCGCGTGGCGATTGTCATTTCAGTGGGGGTGGCGACGATTGCCGCGGCGATTGGAGCGGGAGGGCTGGGAGAATTTATTTTTCGCGGATTGGCGATGGTCGATAATCGAGTGATTTTGGCGGGAGCCATTCCTGCCGCGCTTCTGGCGTTGGTGGCCGACTTCGGCGTGGGATGGCTGGAGAGGCGACTGCAGCCGCGATGATTATCTCCTCGCGCATTTGGATTTCGGTAGCGGTGGGGCTGGCTCTGCTTCTTTCGTCGTGTTCACCGTCGCACACTGATCGCATCGTGGTCGGATCGAAGAATTTCACCGAATCATTTCTGCTGGGCGAGATGATGGCGCAGCAGATTGAGGCGCATACTCATCTGAAAGTGGATCGACGCTTTTATCTGGCCGGAACGTATATCTGCCAGCAGGCGATTCTGGCGGGGCGGATCGATGTTTATCCGGAATACACGGGAACGGCGCTGACGGCGATTTTGAAGGAGAATGCGCACGGCGAGAAGCGGGAAGTTTACGAACGAGTGAAAAGCGAGTACGAGCGCCGCTTCGGGTTGACGCTGGGTTCGAGTTTCGGATTCAACGATACATTTGCGATGGAGATTCGGGGTGAAGATGCGCGGCGGTTGAACATCAAAACGTTGTCGCAGGCGGCTGCGTTCGCTCCGCAGTGGCGAGCCGGGTTTGGGTACGAATTCATGGAGCGGCCGGATGGATATCGCGGGCTTGGCCGCGGTGTACGGGCTGCACTTTGCAGAACAGCCGCGCATCATGGATTTGGGGCTGCTGGCACGGGCTTTGAAGGATCACCAGATCGACTTGGCGGCCGGCAACACTACGGACGGGCAGATTCGGGCGCAGGGATTATTCGTGTTGGAAGATGACCGCCATTATTTTCCTCCTTATGAGGCGGTGCCGGTGATAAGGCAACAGACTCTCCAACAACATCCGGAGGTGGGGCAGGCGCTTGGCGAATTGGCGGGAAAGATTTCTGACGACGAGATGCAGCAGTTGAATTATGCGGTGGACGGGCAGCATCGCGATGCGGCGGAAGTTGTCCACGAATTTCTCAAGAGCAAGGGCCTCGTACCGTGAACGGCGTGCCTCGAATCGCGCGTACGAGGCAATCAGATCTGCAGCGTACCCTGCAGCGTTAGGATTGCATTCCCTTTGAGGAGGACGCGGTCGTTCGCCAACTCGCACCAGAGTTCACCGCCGCGATCGGAAATTTGCTGCGCGTGCAGATTCTTCTTGCCCAGTCGCTCGGCCCAGTAAGGCGTGAGTATGCAGTGGACCGATCCGGTGACGGGATCTTCCGGGATGCCATAGCTGGGAGCGAAGTAGCGGGAGACGAAATCGGCTTCATCCCCCGGTGCGGTCACTGAAACTGCAAAAGGATGCAACTGCTCCAGCGCCGCAAAATCGGGGCGGAGGTTCTGGATGGCGGCTTGGTTTTCGTAAACGGCAATGTAAGTGTCATTCGCTTCCAGCAGGCTGGTTGGACGCGGATCCTCTCCGAGCGCTTGCAGCAAGGCTTTCTGGCGGATTTGGGCAGGTTTTGCCAGGCATCGCGGGGAAGTCCATTGCAAACATATTGCTGTCTTTGCTGACGGTCAGAAGGCCACTGCGGCGGGTTTCGAAGCGCACGGTTTGGAGTCCCGCTTGCAGCAGGTTCAATACGACGTAGGCCGAAGCCAGGGTGGCATGGCCGCAGAGGCTGACCTCGCAGCGGGGGGTAAACCACCGGAGGTCATAGTTTCCGCTTCTCGGGCCGCCTCTGGGCACGAAAAAAGCCGTCTCAGAAAGATTATTTTCCGCAGCGACCTTCTGCAGAAGGGCGTCATCTAACCAGTCTTGTAAAGGGCAGACCGCTGCCGGGTTACCGTGAAATGCCCGGGTGGTAAAGGCGTTTAAGTGAAAGAGGGGGATCTGCATTCAGCTTATTTTACTTGCGAAGTGGCTTGACGCTGAACCTTAAACGACAGGTCAGGCATCCCATTCAGGATCTGGAACTCGAGATCTAACACTGAACGATCTAGCACCGAACTATCCAGGAGGCGCAATGCTCACTGCCCAGCCCCAGCCAGAGATCGCAGTCCGCCGCCAACTGCTCGAGCGAGTGTCCGCGGCTCGCCGCCAAAGTGACGCCCTGTTCGACATCATCCGGCCCGGTTCGTTATACGAGCGGCCTATTCCCGAGCGTCATCGCATCATTTTTTACGTCGGGCACCTGGAAGCTTTTGACTGGAACCTGCTTCATGAAAATGTCGGGCTGAAGAGTTTTCATCCGGAATTCGATCGGTTGTTTGCGTTTGGGATTGACCCGGTGGGCGGCGGGCTGCCTACCGATCAGCCGTCAGACTGGCCGTCGGTCGAAGTGGTGCGCGATTACGTCCGCAGGATCCGGGCAGCGCTGGATGAGAAACTGGCGGACGGAAGTCTCGAGTCCGACGGTCAGGGCCGCGACGGCTTTGCGCTCGACACATTGCTCAATGTGGCCGTAGAGCATCGCCTGATGCATGTGGAAACGCTGGCCTACATGTTCCACCAGTTGCCGCTCGATCAGAAAGTTTCGCAACAAGATCCCGAAAAACTTATTGCAGCGCCTGTGAAATCACCAGATGATGCGGATTCCCGCCGGAACGGCGACGCTCGGGCTTTCGCGCGGCGAGAGTTTTGGCTGGGACAACGAGTTTGAGAGCTTACAGAATGGATGTGCCCGCTTTTGAGATCGATCGGTACGAGGTAACGAACCGGCAATTTCTCGACTTCATGAACGACGGAGGCTACGAGACGGGCGCATTCTGGAGCGATGAAGATTGGAAATGGAAGACCGAGCAGGCGATTTCGCATCCGGTGTTCTGGGTCAAAGCAGGCGACGGATGGAATTATCGCGGCATGTTTGACGAAGTTCCATTGCCGCTGGATTGTCCGGTGTATGTGAGTCATGCCGAGGCCGCGGCGTATGCACGCTGGGCCGGGAAGGCGCTGCCGACCGAAGAGCAGTGGCAGCGGGCGGCTTACGGTTCGACGGATGGAGAGCGAGAGATTTTATCCGTGGGGGAATGCCGAACCGGATTCGAGTTTCGGAAACTTTGATTTCAGCCATTGGAATCCCACGCCGGTGAATGCTTTTCCGGCAGGGGCGAGCGCGTTCGGCGTTCACGATCTGATCGGGAACGGGTGGGAATGGACTGCGAGCGTGTTCGCCCCGTTTCCCGGTTTCGAGCCATTTCCGTTTTATCCGCGGATATTCCGCGAATTTTTTTGATGGCAAACATTTCGTGATGAAGGGCGGATCGCCGCGGACCGCCGCGTGCATGTTGCGGCCCACATTTCGCAACTGGTTCCAGGCGCATTACCAATACGTGTACGCGGGCTTTCGCTGCGTGAATGCTGTTCGCTGAGTAGTTGAATTCTTGGTGCAAGGAGTTTGTCATGCTCGTTCATGCAATCCCCAGCGATGTTACCTACGACTTTGCGGCCGATGTTCGTGACGGGCTGTTGCGGGCCGGACAAAAAGAACTGCCGTCCAAATATCTTTACGACGATGTCGGCTCGGCCTTGTTTGAGGTGATCAGCCAGCTGCCGCAGTATGGGCTGACGCGCGCCGACGAGCGTTTGCTGCGGCGGCATGCGTCCGAAATTGTGGACCGGATGGGCGGCCCGGTTGCGGTCGCGGAGTTGGGCAGCGGCAGCGGCAAGAAAACCCGCTGGCTTCTGGAGGCGTTTTGCCGGCGACAGAGAACATCGTATTACCCCGTGGAAATATCGCGCACTGCGTTGCTCATGTGCGAGAGGGAATTAAGCGACATCGATGCCATCAGCATTGTGGGCTTTGAGCGTGAATATCTGGATGGGCTGCTAGAAGTGGCGTCGTATCGCAAGATCGGGCAGCGGCTGTGCGTTTTGTTCCTCGGCAGCACGATCGGGAACTTCGATCGTCCCGCGGGCATGAAGTTCTTAGGATCGGTGCGCAGCATTCTTCAGCCCGGGCGACGCACTGCTGCTGGGAACGGACCTGGAAAAGCCGATGGCGCAACTGCTGGGCGCTTATGACGACGAACTGGGAGTGACAGCGGCCTTCAACCTGAATCTGCTCGCGCGAATCAATCGCGAACTGGGCGCCGACTTTGATCTTAGCGAGTTTGCTCATCTGGCGAAGATCAATCCTGAGGTTCGCAGCGTGGAGATGCATTTGCAATCGAAGCGGCGGCAGGTCGTGAATATTCCAGCGGCTGAGATTAGAGTCGAGTTCGAAGAAGGGGAAACCATCTGGACAGAGAGCAGCCACAAATATTCGGCGAGGGAGATTGTAGATACTGCGCGCGAAGCCGGGTTCCGCTGCGAGTGCCAATGGATCGACGAGAAGTGGCCGTTTTCCGAAAACCTGCTGATTGCGGAGTGAGCGCGAAGCGCGGGCAGGGGCGCGCGTTGGAAGGGATGAACGGCCGTCTAAGCAATCACTGAGTCTGCGACCCGCGCCACTTGCGCAGATTAATTGCGCTCATCACCATGCAGAAGATATTGGCAGGGATGAAGCCCATCTGGGCGGTTTGCAAGCCGATAATGCAAATCAGAATGCTGTTGAGGCCGGCCAGAGCCCAACCTTCCCAATATCGCCTTCCCACGAGTATGGTGGAGGCAATGGTCAAGATACAGGACAGATAATCGAGACGAAGCACGGATGAGAGGCCCTCCAAGAACATTCTGAGTGACGGCCGCCGCAGTTAACAGTGTTTGTGGCCTTTCGTCACATGACCTAGGTCACTTGACCCGAAATTTCAATACTTTCCGGAGGAAGCGATGGCGAAAGAGTGCACCCACCTGAAGCAGATCAAGGTCACCGAAAGCGACGTACATGTCTGTGAAGAGTGTGTAAAAATGGGCGACCGATGGGTGCACCTGCGCTTGTGCCTGATTTGCGGCCATGTGGGCTGCTGTGATTCGTCGAAGAACAAGCACGCGACCAAACATTTCCATAAAACGCAGCATCCGCTGATCCGGTCGCAGGAGCGAGGGGAATCCTGGGTGTGGTGTTATGTGGACGAGATGGAGGCGGGCGAACTGCCGGCCTAGAACGCGGCATCGGGAGCCGCAGGATAATGGCGCGACCAAAACGCCGCGTCGAGTATCTAAGTTATTTATTCGGTCTCCGTATTTTTCGAGGAGCACTTTCCTTCAAAAGCGATTATGGCGAAACCGATCTTGCTCACGGTTGATGACGATGCGGATGTGCTGCGGGCGATCGAGCGCGATTTGCGATCGCAATACGGCGCCGTTTATCGCGTGCTCAGCAGCGACTCGCCCGAAGGTGCGCTGGACCTGCTGAAGGGATTGAAGGTGCGAAACGACGGCGTGGCGCTGTTGCTCGCCGACCAGCGCATGCCGCGCATGGATGGCGTGGGTTTTCTGCAGGAGGCGCGCAAGATATTTCCCGACGCGAAACGAGCCTTGCTCACGGCCTACGCCGACACCAGTGCGGCGATCAGCGCCATCAACCAGGCCAACCTCGATTATTTTTTCATGAAGCCGTGGGATCCTCCCAGCGAGCATCTTATATCCGCAACTCGACGATTTGCTGGATGATTGGCAAGCTTCGTACCGGCCTCCGTTTCAGGGAATTCGCGTGCTGGGGACGCGGTGGTCGCCGAAGTCGTATGAACTGCGCGATTTTCTGGCGCGCAGTCATGTTCCCTACCAGTGGATCGACGTGGAGTTTTCGGCGAACGATCCAGAGACGAAACGCCTGCTCGACGCGCTCGGGCCGGATGCCAGTGATCTTCCGATCGTGCTGTTTCCGGACGGAACGAAACTGCTGAACGGCGCGCCGGCGGAAGTGGCGCAGAAGGTGGGATTGCGAACCCACGCCGAAACTACTTTCTACGATCTGGCAATCGTGGGCGGAGGGCCGGCCGGTCTGGCCGCAGCAGTTTACGGCGCGTCCGAAGGCCTGCACACGGTGATGGTGGAACGCGAAGCGCCGGGCGGGCAGGCGGGAATGAGTTCGCGAATCGAAAACTATTTAGGATTTCCCGCCGGGCTTAGCGGAGGCGATCTGGCGCGCCGCGCGGTGGTGCAGGCCAAGCGTTTTGGAGTGGAAATTCTGGCTCCGCAGGAGGCTCGTCGGCGTGCGGATTGAGGGGCCTTACCGAATTATTAAACTGGCTGATGACAGCGAAATTTCCTGTCACGCCTTGATGATCGCCACCGGCGTGCAATGGCGACGGCTGGACGCTCCGGGCATTGATCGCCTGCAGGGCGCGGGCGTCTACTACGGCGGCGGCGCGACCGAGGCGCTGTCGTGCAAGGGCGAGATGGTCTACGTTGTGGGTGGCGCGAACTCCGCGGGGCAGGCGGCGATGAATTTTTCCAAGTACGCGGAGCGCGTGGTGATTCTGGTTCGCGGCGAATCGCTCTCCAGCACCATGTCGCAATATCTGATCGACCAGATCGAAGCAGACTCCGAACATTCAGCTGTGGACGCACGCCAGCGTTGCCGAGGTGCATGGCGAAACGCATCTGGAAGAGATTTCTGTACTGTGTTCCGACACGAACAAGGTGGAGCGCGTTCCGGCGAGTTCGATGTTCATTTTCATTGGCGCCTTGCCGCGAACGGATTGGCTTGCGGGCACGGTCGAGCGCGACGAACGCGGATTCATTCTGCACCGGTCCCGATCTGATGCATGGGACGGAGAGACCGAAGGGCTGGACGCTCGATCGCGATCCGTTTCTGCTGGAGACGAATGTTCCGGGCATTTTTGCGGTCGGCGATGTGCGCCACGGCTCGGTCAAGCGGGTCGCCTCTGGAGTGGGCGAAGGATCGGTGGCGGTGCAGTTCATCCATCAATATTTGAGCAAGGTATAAATGATCGCCACGTTGGAACTGCTCGCTCGCGTCCCAGCTTTTGCCGGTTTGCCAGACGACCAGATCGCCTGGTTTCTCAGCCAATCGCAAGAGTTGCAGCTCAAAGCCGGGGAGACGTATGCGCGTCAGGGCGAACCCGCCGACGCGATGTTTGTGCTGCTGGAAGGCGATTTTCAATGGCGCGGTGAACTCGCCGGTGAGAGCTTTGCGCTTGTCGTGAAGGCGGGTGAAATCACCGGCGTGCTGCCGTTTTCGCGAATGAAGCAGTTCACGCTGAGCGGCCGAGCACTCACCGAAGCGCGCGTGCTGCGATTTCCCTCCAAGCTTTTTCCGGAACTGGTGCAGAAGATGCCGGAACTCGCGCAGCGTCTGGTCGGCGTGATGTCGGACCGGATCCGCGAAGCCACGCGCTTCGAGCAGCAGCGCGACCGACTGGCGGCGCTGGGCAAGCTATCCGCGGGCCTGGCGCATGAATTGAACAATCCGGCATCGGCGGCGAAGCGCGCCACCAGCCAGTTGCGCGACTTGCTGAAACGGATCCGCGACGCCAGCCACGAACTGGGACGGCGCGACCTTACCGCGACGCAAAAATCGGAAATCGAAAAGCTGGAAAGCTCTTTGACTCGGGAGGATGGGCCGCCGCCAGACGCGCTGGCAACCAGCGATCTCGAGGACCAGCTTGATTCGTTGCTGCGCAGCCATGGGCAGAATGATTTGTGGCAGCTTGCCTCCGACCTGGCGCGCAAGAACTTCAAGCCCGCGGCATTGGAGCACATGTTCGCGTCACTTGATGCCGATAGCGCACGGGCGGCTCTAGTGAGGATTTCGGCGTCCATGGAAATTGCCGACCTGTTGAATCAGATTGAAAACAGCACGGCGCGAATTTCGGAACTGGTGGGCGCGATCAAGGAATACACCTTCATGGATCAGTCGCCCGTGCAGAACGTTGACATCGTGAAGACGCTGGAAACTACTCTGACAATTCTGAATCACAAGCTGAAACGCGGAGTCGAAGTGCAGCGCGATTATCAGAAAATTCCGCTGCTGGTGAATTCATTTGGCAGCCAGCTGAACCAGGTCTGGACCAACATCATCGATAACGCGATTGACGCGATGGGCGGTAAGGGCAAACTGCAAGTGCGTACTTACCGCGACGACGACAGCGTGGTGGTGGAGATCGTCGACGATGGACCGGGAATTCCGCCGGAGATTCAGTCGCGAATCTTTGAGCCTTTCTTTACAACGAAGGGCGTGGGCGAGGGAACTGGGCTGGGGCTCGATACGGTGCAACGCATTGTGAAGAAACATCGCGGGAATATTCAGGTTCGTTCCCAGCCTGGGGAAACGCATTTTCAGGTGTGGCTGCCGCTAGCGGAAAACGCCGCCGAAAGCGCTCAGTAACGTGAGGGAGGAATAATGAATTCCGGGCTCGGGCTGTTTCTGGTGTTTTGCATCGGCGTGGTGGCGGGACTTCGGTCTATGACCGCGCCTGCAGTCGTGGCGTGGGCGGCTCACTTGGGGTGGATCAATCTCCACGGTTCGCCGTTGGAGTTCATGGGCTCAGTGTGGGCCGTTGGCATTCTCACTTTGATGGCAGTGGGCGAGTTGGTGGCGGACAAGTTGCCTCGAACGCCGTCGCGCACGGCGCCGACCGGATTGGGTGCGCGAGTCGTTACGGGCGCGCTTTCGGGCGCGTGCCTGGCGATTGCCGGGGACGCAAGCCTGTGGCTGGGAGCGCTGGCTGGTGCTGCGGGAGGAATCGCCGGAGCATTCGCGGGATATCGAGCGCGGGCCGGGCTGGTGCGGGCGCTCCAGGTGCCGGATTTCGCGATCGCTATTCCCGAGGACTTGATCGCAATCGGGCTCGGATTGTTTCTGGCTTCGCGATTCTGAATTGCGGCCACGAGCGACTCGACTTGTAAGCGACCTCCTGAGGCATTCATGAACAATTCGCCACAATATGATGCGGTCGTGATCGGCTCGGGGCAAGGAGGTACGCCGCTGTCAGCGGCTCTGGCGCGGGCTGGAATGCGTACGGCGCTGATCGAGCGCAAACATATTGGCGGCACCTGCATCAACGAAGGATGCACGCCGACGAAGACCATGGTGGCCAGCGGGCGCGTTGCCTACCTGGCGCGGCGGGCCGCCGATTACGGAGTGCAAGCCGGACCCATCCGAATCGACATGGCGAAAGTTCGGCAACGCAAGCGGGGCATTGTGGACGAGTTTCGCAATAGCACCCAAGCGAAGTTGGAAAAAACTGCCAACCTTGAATTGATCTTCGGCGAAGCCAGCTTCAGCGGTCCTAAAGAAATAGCGGTGCAATTGCAAGACGGCGGACAGCGCGCCATTTCGGCTAAATACGTTTTCATTAATGCGGGCACGCGCGCATCGCGACCGGACGTTGCCGGACTAGAAAATGTGCCCTTCCTTGACAACATTTCGATCATGGAACTGGATGCTGTGCCGGAGCATTTGCTCATCCTGGGTGGAGGTTACATTGCTCTTGAGTTCGGCCAACTATTTCGACGATTCGGTAGCCGAGTGACAATCGTCCAGGCGGGAGGGCAACTTCTCACGCACGAAGATGCCGATGTTGCGGAGGAAATTACAAAAATCCTGACCGAGGACGGAATTGAAATCTTCCTGAATGCGAATGCAACTCGTGTGGGGCGGACGGGATCGAATATCGAATTGAATGTGCAGTTAAAGGGCGGTACAACCAAATTGGTTGGCACCCACCTGTTGGTTGCGACTGGGCGGATGCCGAATTCGGATACGTTGAATCTCGACGCCGCAAGCATTCAAACCGGTGAGCACGGCATTATCCAAGTGAACGATCGGCTGGAGACCACTGCGGAGGGAGTCTTCGCGCTCGGGGATATCAAAGGCGGTCCGGCGTTCACGCATATTTCTTACGACGATTTTCGGATCATCCGCGCCAATCTCATCGAGAAAAAAAATGCATCGACGAAAGACCGGCAGGTGCCGTACACACTTTTTATCGATCCGCAACTGGGGCGCGTGGGCTTGACGGAAACTGAGGCGCGAGCGCAAGGCCGCAAGATTCGGGTGGCGAAGTTGCCGATGTCGCATGTGGCGCGCGCGCTCGAAGTCGACGAAACTCGCGGCTTCATGAAGGCTGTCGTTGATGCGGAGAGCAAGCAGATACTGGGTGCGGCCATTCTCGGAATTGAAGGCGGGGAAGTGATGTCGGCGGTGGAGATCGCCATGATGGGCAAGTTGCCTTACACCGCGCTGCGCGACGGAACTTTTGCCCATCCTACACTCACAGAGTCTCTGAACAATTTGTTCATGGCGATGGACAGCGGGTCATAGCAGTGTCTTAGTTCTGATACTCGATGGGGAACGATCGCATGGACGCGCATCTGGTGGACGGAACGTATGAATTGTTCCGGCACTTCTTTGCGGTGCCGTCTGCCAAAGATGGCAGCGGCCAGGAAATAGGCGCGGTGCGCGGCGTCCTGACGTCTGTCCTGTCAATGCTGGAGCGCGGCGCCACTCACGTTGGCGTGGCGACCGATCATGTGGTCGAGTCGTTTCGCAACAATCTCTATGCGGGATACAAAACAGCCGAGGGTGTGGCTCCGGAGTTGCTGTCGCAGTTCCCGATTCTCGAAGAAGCGCTGGACGCCATGGGCGTGGTTGTGTGGCCAATGGTCGAATTCGAGGCCGACGATGCGCTCGCCTCCGCCGCTGCAAAAGCTGCGCTGGATGCGCGAGTAAGTCAGGTGATCATTTGCACGCCCGACAAAGATCTGGGGCAGTGTGTAGTAGGCACGCGAGTCGTACAACTGGACCGCAGACAAAACATTGTGCGCGACGAAGCCGGCGTGGTCGCGAAATTTGGAGTGGCGCCGCAATCGATTCCGGACTATCTGGCGGTGGTTGGGGACAGTGCCGACGGTTTTCCGGGCGTGGCCGGATGGGGAACAAAGGCGGCCGCTGCGGTATTGTCGCAGTATCCTCATTTTGAATTGATCCCGAAAGACTGGCGCGCGTGGAGTGGTTCGATTCGCAAAGCCCGCTCGCTGGCTGAATCACTTTTTAGCGCCTGGGACGAAGCGCTCCTGTTTCGTACGCTGGCCACGTTGCGAGTGGATGTGCCGGTGTTTGAAAGCGTTGACGAGTTGCGCTGGAAGGGGCCGAGACCATCTTTCGAGGCGTACTGCGAGCGGCTAAAGGCACCTGATCTGCTTCGCCGCGCAATGGCCGCGGCTTCACGATGAACGGCGCAGGGCTACGACAAGAAGTAAAAAAATCAAGGCCTGAATAGGATCCGCAGTCCCCGCAGCGGAATGTGCGGACGAAGCCGGCCGCAAGCGTTGCCGGAATTGCTCGCTGCCCGTAGAATTACAAACAGAACCGTTCCCCTGTAGGCCCGTAGCTCAGTCTGGTTAGAGCGCCTCCCTGACACGGAGGAGGTCGATGGTTCGAGTCCATTCGGGCCTACCATTTCAACTGTCCTCGAAAAAACGGCAAGCTGTACCGCTTCTTTCCAAGATGTCCGGCAATTGATCAAAAAAAACAGTCTCAACTCCAGATTGCGAGTGAGACTGCTTGACCAAAAATCCCCGATCGGCCGCCTAGCGGGTCTGCGCGGTCTCCTTGGCGTTCTGGACGGCATTCACGAAGTCGCGGGCTTCCGAGGTCTGAGCCTGAGCTTCGCCCTTCAGAATGTCGCTGAAGGAAACGTCATGGCCGAACATTTGCTCGGTCAGCTTGTGGTCTTGATTCAGTTCGGCACCGTTCAGCGACGCCCCGATGAAAGCACCTTTACTGCTGGAATAGGTTAAGATGCCAGCTTTGTATCCAGCTTCAGCGGAAGCAGTGCGCCCAACCGGTCCGGCTGCGGCGGAAACGTCAGCGCCGAGTTTGATGTGACCGCGCATCAGGTCGTTCATGCCGTCATCGTTCATGATGAACATCATGAGGTCGGTGCTTTTGCCGCCGATCTGCGGTCCCCAGCTGATGCCGGAAACTTCGAATGGAGCCGGAGAACTCCAGCTGCCGGAGCTCGTTTTGCAGGTCGCTACACCCTTGCCGTGCTCGCCACCCACGACGAAGGCTCCCTTAATCAGCTTGGGAATTACGGCGACGCACTTCGCATCTTTCAAGACGTCTCTGGGCACTCCTTTATCAGGAGAGGCCGTTGTAATGTTCTGCACGGTCTCGGTTGCCCGGGAAAGCTCAGAACTGGCGTTGCTATCATTTTTATCGCTGGCCTGCATCAGGGCGAATGCGCCGAAGCAGGAAATGAGGGTAGTAATTAAGATTCTTCCACGAATTGTTTTCCGCATCTTGTCCTCCTGAGACTTGGATTCGCCGGAGAGATGCATGGTTTACGACCAACGGCATTGTAGTTCCAGGTTTTGAAGGGATTTGGAGCGAGCGACAACTCTACTTCTGGTAGGAAGCCCTTCAAGGTGAGTTGCACGCGCGTTTTAGAGTTGCCGAGATTCGTTAGAATTTGGGCCAGGATCGTTCGTAACGAGCGCCGGACGCGGCTTTCAGCCTTGACCACGCAAAATCAAAAAACGATACCTGCGAGGGCCTATTGAAACGTGTCAATAGGGGAAAAATCGAGGATCAGCGGTGGAGTGCCCTTGCAGGTTGACGCTACTTGAATCCGCGCGCAGAGGGCGGAAGACTTAAGCGGCGTCGGGGCCTCCAACCAAAAAATTCAGCACCGCCTTTAGGCGGGAAGGCGCCTTGTGCGTCTCCTCAACTCCGGCGAACATGCGCCGGAGGGTTGCAATCTCGTCATCCTTATCTTCAGCCACAATTTTATGATGCGGCCACCTCTCGCAAAGGTTTACCAGTACAGTTAAATAGGCGATGGCGACATAACCGAGGCGCGGCAATGGGGCCCGTTTAAAACAATTCGAGCCGATGTGGTAGTCCGGTGAAGTCCTCAAAGTGACTGGCTGGCAATTCGCCTGCATATTCTGGTAAGTTCAACTGCCTAAGGGGGATGAGGATGGGCGGGAGCCGCGGTGTGAATGCTTCGGGCGTGGTCAATATCGAGGATTTGCGCGCATTGGCGCAACGTCGCATTCCCAAGGCGGTGTTCGATTATCTGGATGGCGGGGCGGAAGGCGAACTAACGCTGAGGGAGAATTGCCGGGCGTTTCGCGACGTCCTGTTTCGTCCGCGCAGTGCGGTTGCGGTGGCCGAATGCGATTTGAAGGCTCGCGTGCTTGGGCATGAACTTTCTTTTCCCGCGATGCTGGCTCCGGTAGGATACAGCCGACTGATGCATCCGGAAGGGGAAGTTGCGGCGGCGCGGGCGGCTGGAGATGCGGGCACGGGCTACATTCTGTCAACGATTTCCGGTCATAAATTGGAGGATGTGAAGGCGGGATCTTCCGGGCCGGTTTTTTATCAGCTGTACCTGCTTGGAGGGCGCGAAGCGGCTGAGGGCGCGCTGGAACGGGCGCGGCGCGCCGGATTTTCTGCATTGGTGATCACTGTTGATACGCCCGTGGCTGGAATGCGGGAGCGCGATCCGCGCAACGGCATGAAAGAGCTTCTGGGCAGTTCGCTGTTTGCGAAACTTCCTTACTTGTCCGACATCCTATCGCATCCGGGATGGCTGGCGTCGTTTCTGAGGGATGGCGGCACGCCGAAGTTGCAGAACATTGTGATTCCCGGCAAAGGGCCGCTCGACTTGGTTGACGTGAGCGCTGCACTGGCGCAGGCCACGGTCACGTGGGGAGATTTGCGCTGGATTCGCGAAACGTGGCCGGGTCCGATTGTGGTGAAGGGCCTGCTGACCGGCGACGACGCCAGGCGCGCCGCAGATGAAGGCGCGGCGGCGGTGGTGGTGTCGAATCATGGCGGTCGGCAACTGGATTCGGTTTTTCCCACGCTGCGAGCGCTTCCGGAAGTGGTGGCCGCCGTGAATGGTCAAGTCGAAGTGCTCATGGATGGCGGGATTCGCCGCGGCGCCGACATTGTGAAAGCGCTTTGCATGGGAGCGCGGGCAGTGCTCGTCGGGCGAGCTTACGCTTACGGCCTGGCGGCGGGCGGTTACGCAGGCGTGGCGCGGGCGCTGCAAATTTTGCGGGTTGACGTGGAGCGCACGCTGCGGCTGCTGGGCTGTCCGTCGGTCGCGGCGCTCGATCGATCGTATGTGGAAGTGCCGCGGGCTTGGGGTGAGCACTGAGCGAAAATTCCGTTTACTGGCAGCTTGCGGAAAAACTCTTCCTCGCCCGATTTACCGCGGCGGCTTAAAGCCGCGCCCTTTCAAAACTTGATCGAGATAGGAGTTTCAGACGCCTCCTGGTGTAGTGCGTCGGAATAACATGTCCTATACGTCGTGCGCGATGGCGGCGGAAAGCAAAGACTTTGACCGCAGAGGTCGCAGAGAACGTCCGCAGAGATCGCGGAGAAGGGCTGTGCAACTTGAACTATAAATGTCGATCTGCTTGGCGCACTACACTAGGATGCAGCCTGCCCCTGTTTGCCGCCTACCCTTGCGCGGGGTTGGTGTCGGTGATGGTTTCGGTTTGTGCGTCCCAGAAAACTTTCTTGCCTGTCCAATAGGATTCCGCTGCCATCATGCACGCGACGGAATGCGCGAATCCGTTGTGAACCGTTGCGTGGGGCTGCTGGCGGGAACGCATGCACTCGAACCAGTTCGCCATGTGTTCCGTGCTCAGGTCGTCGATGCCAAGCGGCGGCAGGTTGGTTTCTCCCGGCAACAACACGACCTGCGATTTTCTCTTGTCGTCGATGTCGGCGTCGTCTTCGTGCGTGCCCTTCTCCTCGACTAGCCGGTAACGCGGGCTGCCTTCGCCGCCATCGTTGATGAGGCTGGCTTTCTTTCCCATGTAGCGCGTGAAACTGGGCGCGTCGTTGCCGAAGCTGGTGGAATAGCTGACCAGAAAACTCTTTGGATATTCAAGCAAAGTCTGAAACGTGTCGGCGGTTTCGCGGCCGTCGCGCCATGCGAGCACTCCTCCGTGGGATACGGCAGAGGCGGGAAAATCGTCGTCCATGAACCAGTGCACTATGTCGATGGCATGGCTCATCCACTGGTCGGGGATGCCGCTGGAAAATTCCTTGTAGAGACGAAACTCGAAATACATTTGCGGATCGAACGGCCGCGCCGGCTTGGTGAGCAGCCACTTGCTCCAGTCCGTATCCTGCTCGCGAATTTGCTTCACTTCAGGACGCCCGCGCCACCGCGGGCCGTGATAATTCCATACGATTTCAACTTTACTGACATCTCCAAGAGCCCCGCTGCGCGCGATCTTATGAGCGGCTTGCTGGTAGGGCTCGCTGCGATGTTGAGTGCCGACCTGAGTGATGGTCTTGGCCTGAAGAACCGCATCACGCGCGGCTTTAGCTTCCGACAGCACATTCCCCATCGGCTTTTCAACGTACGCATCTTTGCCCGCCTCGGCCACCATTTTCAAAATTGGCGAATGCGAATGTTCCGGCGTGGAGATCATCACGCCGTCGATGTCCTTCATCGATAACACTTCATCGAAGTGCTGGACCGCGCGTGGAGCGCGGCCGTAGTATCCGGCGTTCGTGGCGGCGGCCTTGTCGCGATTGACGGTCCAAAGGTCGCAGACCGCAACCATTTCCACGTGGTGACTGTCTTTCAACTTGGAGGCGATGAGGTCGAGATCGCGCCCGCGGTTTCCGATGCCGATATGAGCGAGCGAAATACGATCGTTCGCGCCAATGATCTTGTCATAGGACAAGGCCGTGCGTGGGAGAACGACGCCGCCCGCGATAACTGCGGCAGAATTGCCCAAAAATGCGCGGCGGTTTGTGTGGGACGAATCACTCATGATTTTCTCCGATCTCAACTTGTCTTTAATCCGTTTGGCACCAGAGGCAGCGAGCGCAGGCGCACGCCACTGGCATCAAAGATTGCATTGGCAATCGCGGGCGCCAGGCCGACCATGGGGCACTCTCCAGCGCCGGCTGATGGAAGATCTTTGCGGTCGAGCAATACGGTCTCGAGAACCGGAGCATCACTGAAACGGGGCACGCGATATTGCGACATCCTGCCGTTAAGAATTTTGCCGTTGTCGAATTCGATTGCTTCGAAGAGTGCGCCGCCTAATCCCTGGACGTTCGATCCTTCGATTTGATTGCGCAGGTTGTCGGGATTTACGATCGCGCCGCACTCGAACGCGGAAACTACGCGAACGACTTTCACCTCGCCAGACTGGCGATCGATGTTGACCTCAGCGAAGGTGGCAATGTTGCCGAGCTTCTCGTAGCCGCCGCCCATGCCGATTCCCTGGCCGGGAGATTTGCTCTTGCCCCAGCCGAACTGCTTCGCGCCGGCTTCGAACACGGCGCGCAACCTCTCGTCTTTCAGATTTTTCAGGCGGAATTCGAGCGGGTCTATCTTTAGGGAATGCGCCATCTCGTCCATGTGCGACTCGCGCGCGAAATGATTAGCGGTCGCGGCCAGCGCTCGGTAGGAACCCTGGCGCAAGGGCGAGTTGGTGGCGTGAAAGACGATGCGCTGATTCGGAATCTCGTAGTAGCTGCGAATGCCGGCCGAACCGGAGTTGTAGTTGTGAAACTCCCAGGCCACGATGGTTCCGTCGTTGCGCACGCCGCTGGATACGTCAATTACGCCGGCGGGCCGAAAATAAGCCCAGGTAAATTCTTCTTCGCGGGTCCACACGACTCTTACGGGACGCTCGGCCGCGCGCGCCAGGCGTGCGGCTTCGATGGCGGTTTCGCCGGTGTGTTTGCCACCGTAACCGGAGCCCGTGTCGGGCATGAGCACGCGCACATGATCTTCCGGAATTCGAAATGCTTCGGCGAGTTGACCGCGTACGCCGAAGGGCCGCTGTGTTCCGGTCCACACGGTCAAATTGTCGCCGTCCCACTTGGCCAGCGCAGCGCGGGGTTCGAGCGGCGTGTGGGCGATGTAGGCTACGGTGTAAGTCTGTTGCAGGCGATGATCGGCGGAGCCTAGAGCCTGATCGAGGTTACCGGCGTCGAAGCGATCGCCATCGCCAGTCGGGTCTTTGCCTTCGGAGGTATTCTTGCGAAGATAATCGAACAGGTCTTTGTTTGAGGGCTGCGGGTCTGATTTCCATTCGGCCTGGATTGCCGCGACTGCAGCGGCCGCCAATTCGGTACTGGCGGCGGCGACGCCCACGAAGTTGCCGTCGTGCACAACGGTTGCGCCCATCTGCTCAGCCTTTTGCGTATCCACCGAAACCAGAGTCGCATTGAAAGCGGTTGGCCGCGAGATTTTGCCGTAGAGCATGTCGGGCAATTTCTGATCGGACGGATAACGGTGGCGGCCGGTTACAAAGTCGCGGCCGTCTACTTTCAGAGTGGATTGGCCTGCCACTTTCCAGTTGGCCGCGGGTATCAGCGGAGTGTCGGCCGAAACGGTCTGGGTTAATTGCTGACCTTTGGTCAACGCCGCGTAATCGATGGAGCGATTGTTTTGGGGATCGGAGATCTTTCCGTCGGCGGCCGAGAGGCTGTTGGGGTCGGCCTGCCATTGCGCGGCTGCCATGCCGATCAGCATCTGGCGCGCGGCGGCCGCAACTTTGCGAAGCTGCAGATTCATGGTCGGTGTGGTGCGACTGCCGAACGTCCCCATATCGAAGGGCGTGAGTTGGGTGTCGCCCATGACCATTTCAATATTTTCGAGGGGCACACGAAGTTCTTCGGAAACAGCCTGACTCAGCGAGGTGCGAATGTTCTGGCCCATCTCGACTTTGCCGGTATAGACGGTGACTTTGCCGTTTTCGCCGAGGTGAAGCCAGGCATCGATATCTTTGGGAAGATCGGCGCGGCGCTGCCGCGTGCCTCCCGACTCTTGTGCCGCGACTGCTGGTTTCAATACCGAAACTACCAAGACGCCAGCGCCGAGAAACTTGAAAAATTCGCGGCGATCGAGATCGAAGTGGTAGGGAGCCGCGGCGCGCAGTTCGTAGCGCTCGGGTTCCAGGGGAAATTCCACGTGACTTTTGGCGGTCATCGTGCGGCTCCTTTCCCGGCGGAGGAGGCCGTCGCGACTTTTTGAATTGCGCTGACGATGCGCGGGTAGGTGCCGCAGCGGCAGATGTTGCCGTTCATGAAAGCGACGATTTCATTTTCTTTCGGCGAAGGATTTCGCTGGAGCAGCGCAACCGCCGACATAATCATCCCGGACGTGCAATACCCGCACTGCAGGGCGCCGGCGTCGAGAAACGCTTGCTGAATGGGATGCAATTGTTCGCCGTGGGCCAGGCCTTCGATGGTCGTGATTTGTTTTTGGGAGATGGCACTTGCCCTCGTGATGCAGGAGCGTTGCGCCTTTCCGTCGATCAGGACGGTGCAGGCGCCGCATTGGCCTTCTCCACAGCCGTACTTGCTTCCGGTGAGATCCAGTTGATCGCGCAATACGCTGAGCAGGCTGGTTTGCGGGCTCGCTTCGGCGGTATAAGGTTTTCCGTTAACGGTGAGATGAATGGTCGACATCTTCCAAGCTCCAGATCGAGGGCGCGGTGAAATGTTGAGGTGCGTCTTTTAAAAATGATATACCCGCGGATAAGTTAAATTGAAGCGGCCATACCGACCGTCACCGGGAACGATAGAAATTTCCATCGCGTCTTCGCGTTCTCCATGTTCTCCGTGGGTAAAGCTTTTGACCGCGGAGTTCGCTGAGAAAGCCGCTGAGTTCGCGGAGAACACCTTTGGCTGCGCATCAGCGTCGACTGGCTCTGGCGATTTTTCAATCGTTGATCGCCTGATACGCCAGGACATTCACTTCGCTGTCTAAAGTTAAGTCGCCTGCGGGGTGAAGTTGGGCCATAAAGATTACGATCATCTGCTCTTTCGGATCTACCGTGAAGGCGGTGTAGAAAAAACCTCCCCAGGTGAACTCTCCGGGTGATCCCAGTTCGGCGAGCGGTTTCTTTACCCCCAGCACCCCAAAACCGAGGCCGAAACCCTGGTCCGGACCGATCTTGCCGAGTTGATCGTGGGTCATCAATTCGACGGTCTTACGGCTCAATAGGCGCGTGTTTCCCAGTTTGCCGCCGTCGAGCATCATCTGGCAGAAGCGAGCGTAATCCATGGCGGTGGAAACGAGTCCGGCGCCGCCAGAGAATAGCTTCTTCGGCCCGCGCGACGCATAGTCCGCCGAGTAGGAAAAATTTCCTTCCTTGATCGGCGTGTCAGGAAAGCGGTTCAGCCCTTTGTCAGAATAGTAGGTGTAGGCGGTCGCGAGGCGATCGAGTTTGTTGTCGGGCGGATAGAAGTAAGTATCCTTCATGCCCAGCGGCTCGAAGATGCGAGTGCGGAAAAACTCGTCGAGCGGCTTGCCCGACACAACTTCCACCAGCCGGCCCAGAACGTCGAGGCTCAGGCCGTATTCGAAACGGTCGCCAGGATTGAAGAGCAAAGGAATGGCCGCCAGTTTTTTGACGTTGTCGCCGATCGTCCCGTCGTACTGCAGCAGGCCGCTCGCAATCCCAGCTTTCTCATACAAGGGGCCGAGGTCGTCGTTCCAGTTGTAGGTAAGACCGGAAGTATGGCGAAGCAAATCGCGAATGGTAATTTCTTTCGTGGCGGGAATTGAATAGGACGCACCATTCGCCGGCTTAACCAACACTTTTGGATCTTTGAACTCCGGCAAGTATTTCGAAATCGGATCATCGAGCAGGAATCGGCCCTCTTCGTAAAGCATCATGACGGCGACGCTGGTGATGGGCTTGGACATGGAGCAGATGCGGAACAGGGCGTCCGGTTGCATGGGCTTGGCAGCCTCGCGATCCATCATGCCTTGCGACTTAAACCACGCGACGTGACCGTGCCGGACGACCAGAGTGACCGCGCCCGCGATGCGCTTGTCATCGATGTCGCGCTGTACCGTGGTGGCGATGCGATCGAGACGCTCGGAGGACAGGCCCAGAGTTTCCGGCTTGCCTGTGGGAAGCTCCTGCGCGAGCGCGTAGACATTCAAGACGAGAATGCCGAGCAGAACCGGAATGATTTTCCGGCTCCGCACGGTAAAAATGTCACGCATATTTTCTCCGCTACGACGACTTGATGGTTTTCGAGGCTTCATCCCAGGTGACGGGTTTCTGGCGGAAATACGATTCGTTCGCCATGTGGCAAGCGATGGCGGCATGGTTGCCGAAGACTGCATCCTCGGTGACGGGCTTGCGCGATTTCACCGACTGGAAGAAGACATTCAGGTGGGGACGCATGTCGTCCCAGTCATGCCCGCGATAGAGCGTGTCTTCGTGGATTGGTTCCTTGTTGAGCGGCGGATCATGTTCCTCGTGCCACTGCTTCACATATTCCTCGCGCATTTTCGCGGGGAAGCTGGCAGTGTAATAGCTGGGATCGGTATCGACGCCGGATTGCGCGGAGTGCCGCAACTCGAATTCGCCGGCATCGAGCAGTCCTTTCGGACCCAGGAAGCGCGCCAGTTCGGGCGTTTCGCAGCCGAGATCGAGGCGCACGTAGACCGGAATTCCATGGTAATCGAAGAGGACGGTGTGAAAGTCGGGCATGTCGCGGCCGTCTTTGAAGCGGAAGATGCCGCCCATCGCGGTGGCGGAGCGCGGAATCTCGTTCCATCCCAGCGTGACCAGCATGCCGCTGATGAGGTGCACCATCAGGTCGCCGGCGACGCCGGTGCCATAGGCGCGCCAGCAGCGCCAGCGCGCGAAGTGCAGCTTGTTGAAAGGAATCTTGGGAGCGTCGTTGAGCCAGGTATCCCAGTCGAGAGTTTCTGGAGACAGATCGGTGGGCGGCGGATATTGCCAGGCGCCGGTGGGATCGTTGCGGCCGAGTGTGAGTTCGACCATCTCGACATCGCCGATCGCACCGCCGGAGTACAGTTCGCGGGCCTTGGCGCATAGAGTGGAACTGACCCGCTGCGAGCCAATCTGCACGATGCGATTATTTTTCTGCGCCGCCTCGACCATGGCCAGCCCGTCGGCCACGTTATGCGACATTGGCTTTTCGCAGTAAATATCTTTTCCAGCGTTGCAGGCGTCGACCACGACGCGGCGGTGCCAGTGATCGGGCACAGCGGCGACTATGCAGTCAATGTCTTTGCGATCGAGCAGATCCCGATAGTGGCGCGACGTTGGGAGACTTGTGTTGGCGGTGATTTCTTTCGCTAGAGTGTGGCGGCCATCGTACAAGTCAGCCGCGCCGACGCACTCCACGCCAGGGATGGTGATTGCGCCGGTGAGCAAGCCGGAGCCCTGCATGCCAATTCCGATCATGCCGAAGCGGACACGATCGCTAGGCGCTACGGCTCGCGGATAGGGCTGGGCTTCCAGCCGAATTGTCTTTGAAACCAGGCCGCCCGCGGCAGCCGCAGCACTTCCTTGCAAGAATGCGCGTCGCGAAAGAATGCGTTTCATGGCAAACCCTCCGAATGATTTAACTGCCCACAGCTTCCGATCCCAGCTACTTCTTCAGCGGTTTAATGGCTACTTCCTTGAAGAAAACGATGTCGTTGTCGCTGTGATTCTGCAGGCCGATGTAACCGAAGTCGGGTCGCGGGCCGCGTTGCGGCTCGAAATCGAATTTGCGCGCCGGGACGGGATCGCCATCTTTGTAGTCGGTGATCTTTACGCCATTGAGCGTCACAATGGTTCGCGAACCGTCGAGCGTGATGTCCATGGTGTTCCACTCCGGCCCGGGTTTCCACGCCTTGGCCAGCGGCTTGGTAAGCGAGTAGAGCATGCCGGTTGAATGGTATTCATCTTCCTTCGAAGTTTCAGGATGATTGTCGATCTGCACTTCGAAGCCGTAGTGCACCGGCATCCATTCTTCGCGCGGCTCGACGGGAATGCGGATGAAAACTCCGGAGTTGTCGTTCTCGTCGCGCATTCTGTAGACCACGTGAATCGTGCAATTGCCGATCTTGCCGCCGGTCCAGTAGAGCAAGCCCATGCCGCCATGAGTGTGGATCAGGCCGTCTTCCACGGTGTCGCCGCCGGGGCCAACATGCTTCCAACCGGTCAGATCTTTGCCGTTGAACAGTTCCTGCCACTTATTGGGGTCGCCCTTGCAGGCGTTCTGATTTTCGTCGGCAGCGAAGGCGAGCGCCGCAAACCCGGCCAGCAAAAAGATTGAAATAATAAATCGTTTCAGCATTGAGAATCTCCTCAGTTTTTCTCCGCTAGCTATGGAGGGACAGACCAACATACTCGCACCCACGGCGGGAATCAAATGGGAGATAGTTAAAATTTCAATTTTGAGGGGAAGTTCTCAGAGGACCTCATAAGGATGGTGCGGATTAAGGATGGTGAAAAAAGCAATCGGCGCCGCCCGAAGGCGACGCCGAAGTTGTCGAAGTAAGAAGGGGTGGCTGACTTTAGTCCATCTCTCTTCGCTGTGCGCCGAACAGCATCATGCCAGCGGCGGCGCCCGAACTGCCTTCCGCCTCGCGCTTCTTCTGCCAGTCGGCTTCCGTGAGCACCGTGATGCTCTCTGCCTTTTTCTTTTTCAATCCCGCATTGATTGCCGGAAGTTCCTTCTGCGTGAGCTTCTGGAAATCGCCGATCACGTCTTCTAGTTCATGCGCGAGCGACTCTTCCCGCGCCGCCTGATAGTCGGCGGGACGGCCTTCGTACCCGTTGACCGCGCCATAGAGTTGCCCGAGAAGTTCGCGGATGCGCTCTTCGCCGGTGATCATGCCGCCTTCTTTGGTGGCCACGATCTTGGACCGCAGGTCGTCGCACTTAGCCGCCAGATCCTGCAATTGCTTGCGTAGAGGATCTTTCTCGGGGAGTTTGGCGGCGCGCGCGTTGGCTGCGTTACGCACGCCTTCAATGGCGTCCACCGCGAAGGTCATGTGCTCGATAGTGCGATAAATCTTCATCGCCAAATCGAACTGCGCCTTGCGGTCGTCGAGCGAAAACTTTGCCCGCGGATCGAGAACGACGTTTAACTGCTCGGTGTAAACGTTATCGCCCTTGGTCATCTTGACGGTATAGGTTCCGGGCAGCACGCGCGGACCCTGAGCCGCTTCAAACAGGGCGCTAGCGGCGGGCGGCACGGCCGGAGCCTTGATCCGCATCGACCAGTTCGCGCGGTTCAGTCCACGGTGTTTGCTGCCGGCAACGCTGTCGACAAGTTTGCCGTTCGAGTCGAGAATTTCAATTTTCAGATCGCCGAAGATGTGCCGACCTCGCTGGTAGTAGGTGATCTGCGCCTCGTTGGGCCGGCTGCGTCCAACGAATGTTTCATCGCCCTCAGCCCAACCTCCGAAGGCGTCGAAATACTGTACCGCCTTGCCGGGGATCAAAACCGCTTCCTTCGACATCAGGTCAGGAGTCAGAGCGCGCAGCGGAGAAATGTCGTCGATGATCCAGATGCCGCGCCCGTGCGTCGCCAGCACCAGATCGCTCTCGCGCGCATGAACGACAATATCGTCGCACGGCGACGGAGGGGAAGTTGCTGCCCTTGTATTGCGCCCAGTGCTGGCCGCCGTCGACGCGAGATCCACAGTCCGAACTCCGTGCCCAGGAAAAGCAGGTTGGGATTGACCGTGTCTTCTTTGATCACGTGCGCAAAACCGCGCACGCCGCTCTCCTGCGCCGCAAGCGCCGTCCACGTCTTGCCGTAGTCGGTGGTCTTGTAGACGTAGGGGCTTCATGTCGCCGAACGTGTGGCGATCGAAGGTGGCGTAAGCCGTGGCTTCGTCGAAGCGGCTGGCCTCAACGGTCGAGACCCACGAATTCTTCCCCAAGCCCTGCACGTTGCCGACGACGTTGGTCCAGGTCTTGCCGCCGTCGCGGGTGATCTGCAGATTGCCGTCGTCGGTGCCGACCCAGATGATTTGGCCGTTCTTGGGCGATTCTGAAATCGAATAGATCGTGGTGTGCATTTCCGCCGAGGAGTTGTCGACGGTCACGCCGCCGGATTCTTCCTGCTTCTGTTTTTCCGGATCGTTGGTGGTGAGGTCGGGAGAGATGCGATCCCAGGACTGCCCGTGATCGCGCGAGCGGAACAGGAACTGCGCCCCGATGTAGATCGTGCCCTTTTCGTTCGGGCTCATGTGAATGGGCGTATTCCAGTTGAAGCGCAGTTTCTTCTCGCCGTAGTTGGGCAGAGGCTTGATGCCGCGAATTTCGTGGGTGTAGCGGTTCACGCGGCCAATTTCGCCGCCCTGCGCTTCGGCATAGATGTAGTTCGGATCGGAGGTATCTTCAAACATCCAGAAGCCGTCGCCGCCGAACATGTTCTCCCATCGCGAGTTCGATGACGCCGCCGGGATAAGAGGAATCGCCGACCCAGGAACTGTTGTCCTGCAGTCCGCCGTAGACGTGATACGGATCGGCATTGTCGGTGCTCACGTGGTAGAACTGCGAGACCGGCAGGTTCATCTGATGTTTCCAGCGATTGCCGCCGTCCTCGCTGCGCCACAGGCCGCCGTCGTCGCCGGCGATCACGATGTTCGGATTCTTGGGATTGATCCAGACATCGTGGAAGTCGCCATGATCGGCGCCGGAAACGACGTTGAAGCTTGGCCGCCGTCGGCGCTGTAGCAGCAGAATGAGATCGGGCTTGAAGATTTTGTTTTCGTCTTTGGGATCGACGATCAGGTTGCCGAAATAAAACGGCCGCCAGACCATGAAATTGCTGGCATCAAGTTTGGTCCAGTTCGCGCCGCCGTCGTCGGAGCGGTACAGCGCGCTGCCTTTTTCGGATTCGATGTTGGCGTAGACGACCTGCGGTTTTGACGGGCGCCACGGCGACCGCAATGCGTCCCCAGGGCTTCGGCGGCAATCCCTTGGCGTTGCTGTCAGTGATCTCGGTCCAGTGGTCGCCGCCATCGGTGGACTTGAAGAGTCCGCTGCCCGGGCCGCCGGAGCGGAACGTCCAGCCTTGACGCCGGAAATCCCACATGGAAGCGTAGATCGTTTTCGGTTCCTGGCGGCTCATGGCCATCAGTGCGCAGCCGGTCGATCCATTCGCGCCGGCCAGAACTTTATTCCAGGTCTTGCCGCCGTCAGTGGTCTTGTAGACGCCGCGCTCGTCGTTGTCGTCCCACAGATGGCCCATGGCGCAGACCAGCACTTTGTTTCCATCGTTGGATCGACCAGGATTTTCGCGATGTGCTCGCTGTTCTTCAGGCCGACGTTGGTCCAGTTCTCGCCGCCGTCGGTGGATTTGTAGACTCCGTCGCCGACCGAGACGCTGTTGCGCACCCAGGCCTCGCCGGTTCCCACCCAAACTGTTTTCGTGTTCGAGGGATCGATGGCGACCGCGCCGATCGACTGCACGCTCTCGCGGTCGAACACGGACTTGTAGGTCGTGCCGCCATTTACCGATTTCCAGACGCCTCCGCTGGCGGCTCCAACGAAGACGGTGATGCGCCCATCCTGCTCGACGGCGTCGACGGCGGCAATGCGCCCGCTCATGGTGGCCGAACCGATGTTGCGAGCCGGAAGCCCCGACACCGTGGCGGCGTCGAATTTATAACTACCCTGACCGAAAGCGAGAACCGCGCAACCCAGCAGCGCGATTCCAGAACCTAAGCTCAGCTTCATCATCCACCCGCACCTGCGATCGGCAGCATTCATTGAGAAATCCTCTTGGAGCAAAAGTTGTTCGGGTTGAGGCAGCGGTTTGGCTGGCCGCCGTTTTCCGGATTCAGCTGGTTACTTCTTGTCGGCATCAGCTTTGGGTGCCTGCTTCAGCGAAGCCGGCACGGCAAAATCCGCTTTGTCGATGGGCACATTGACTTCAATCTTTTCGATGGTCGTGGTCTGCGCGGCGGGATTCGCCTTCGTGCCCTGCGCTATGGAGAAGGGATACATCACTCCGGCAACCGGCTTGTACGAGCCCAGGTCGGTCACAGACTCACGCACCGAGCCGCGGATGAACTCCTGCACTTCCTTGCGAATTTCCAGGAAGGTGTCGGGATCGAGATAGTAGTAGACGATGTCGCCATCTTTCAGCGTGACTTTCAGGCGGAGCGCATCGTCGCCGTCGACCACGTCGTGGCCCAGAAATTCAACCGTGTTGCCCTTTTCCTTGTAGTCGACTAGAGGGCCGTCGAAATCGGCGTCGAGCAGCAAATCCTTCAAGTCGTCTTCGCCCATGAACTCGGGATCTTTGTGTCCTCCGAAGGGCTGGATCTGCCAGCCGGTGGAACCGTCGTAGGCAGTGACAGCCGTCATGCCCTGCAGTGTGAAGGTCTCGCGGATAAGGTTGGGTCGCTCGTTTTCCTGCAGGGAAGCTGCGACCATCCCGCCGCCGACATTCAGCTTGCCGGTCATGCGTACCGATTTGATCGCCTTGATTTTGTCGATGCCGCCCTTGGCCTCAATATTTTTGTTCACCAGTTCTTCGGCGCTCTGCCCGCAGGCCAAAACACTCAGGCATGAAACTGCCGCGAACATAATCACTGCGTGACGCATGGAGAGGACTCCTGTTGTATGGGACTTGTACCCTGAGGAATAGACGAACAGTACTCTACCCGTTAGTAGACGTGCTTGCCAAGTCTTGGTTAGCAATTGTGTTGATGTTGCGCGCATTCACAACGTCACGGAATAGATTGCCGACATGCGCGCGAGGAATTCGCGACCTCGGCATCGATCAACTGGTCACGATGAGGATTCACAAGATCTACGAGCAGGGTACTCTGGAAATCGACGAAGAAAGAGCCGCGTTTTGGGCGCGGCCGACGGGGGCTGTCCCGAGATGGGCCTGCCGCACAGCTTTCTATTTTCTTGCCTTTTTCTTGGTCAAGGGTAGCCTGGGCCAAACCGATACGATCTTGTGGAAGCGCCCTGATTACGTGGCTGGCGGACACGACAAACTTTGGCCGTGCCCGCCCTGGTCGTTAGTGTCCAAAATGCTCATGGTCATCGTCTTCGTGAGGAAGGCGAACAACGCCATGGATGGGCTGCGGCCCGAAATGTTTGTTCGCAGCCGGTCCCGTCATCACCAACGTCAAGTTCGAATACTGCACCTCCGAAGCTCCGTCGGTCCCCCCGCTGATGCAGACCTGAAGGGTGGTTGGCCCAAGGGTCTCAAAAGGCGCCGGGTTTCCGTTGCCTGAGATGAAGTTGGCGGGGCCGGTGACGACAAAAAGGGCGGTGTTCGCAGGACTAAAGGTCGGGCAAGTGCTGGTCTCGGAGAGGTCGGACGAGACGGTGGCATCCTTGATGACGATGTGATGCGTGTGGGCACTCCGGCTCTTTGGATCGGCCAGATTTCCGCCTGCTGCCGCAATGCCAGAATCGGACAGTTCCATCGTCATGTAGGCCGAGAAGTCAGCCTTGCCAGAATTGCTTTTCAACTCCAAGGACCAGTGGCCGCGCATTTCCCACGGGCCGGTCGGAGTGAGGGTAGAAATCAAGGGTGTGTAATCACTGATGATGCCGCTGAGATGGTGTGGCATAGGAGCCTGGGCAAGAGCGGCGGTGCCCACTGAAAACACCATGAACGTGAATATGCGTGCTGTCAGCCACCTTCGTTTACTGCTCATGAAAAGCCTCCAAATTTGAGAATCATTCCGTTGTTGCCGAGAGTCCCTCGATCGGTTTGCTAGCTCCTGGCACAGATTGGTCATAACGCCTCCACAAATCAAATTTGGCGTTGAGGATGGCGCACACTTGCCTGCCGGTCAATGCTACGCGGATGAAACATAGGTGACACCGGAAGTCGTTGATTGGCGTGGCCTAGCGACTGATGGTGACATGCCTATACCACTCGCCCGCGGCGGGATATACTGCGCCGAACGAGGAGTGCCGGTCCAAGTGGCCAGTCCAACCAAACCGAATATCGTAAGTTTCGGCGCTTACGAGTTCAACCCGGACTCCAGGGAACTGCGCAGGGAGGGAATGCGCGTCCGCCTGGAGGGCCAGCCACTGGCGATCCTGGAAGCACTGCTGGAGCGACCGGGGGAACTGGTTACGCGGGAGGAGTTGCAGCAACGGCTTTGGCTGGACACGTTTGTCGATTTTGAACACAGTCTGAATGCGGCGATTAAACGATTGCGGGCCGCACTGAGCGATTCCGCCGACCAGCCTCGCTACATCGAAACGCTGGCACGCCGGGGCTATCGCTTTATTGCGCCGGTCGGCGGCAGTGTGGCGGAGCGGGAAATTGAGTCGGCTGCCTCGGTTCCAACCGAGGCGCAAGCTCAGGTTAGAGTGGCGACTGATCGCCGGGTGTTGTGGCTGGCCGTGGTCGCTGCAGTTCTCGTCCTCGGGCTTGCGGGCTGGGGATGGCGGGTATGGCGGAATCGAGCCGCGACTCCTGCGGTACCGCTGGTTCGTTCGTTGGCCGTGCTTCCGCTGCAGAACCTGAGCGGAGATCCGACTCAGGAATACCTGGCCGATGGCCTGACCGAGGAGTTGATCGGACGGCTTGCTAACATTCATGGCTTGCGAGTGATCTCGCGTACTTCGGCGATGCACTTCAAGAACACCCAGCTCTCTATCCCCGAGATTGCCAAGATGCTCTCCGTAGACGTCATTGTCGAAGGATCGGTCGTACGAGAGGGCAATCAGGTTCGCGTCCATGCCCAGTTGATTCGCGGCGCCAGCGACGGGCACATTTGGGCGGGAGAATACCAACGAGAATATGGGAGCCTGTTAGCGCTGCAGAATGAGGTGGCTCGGAGCATCGCCGAGCGAATTGAGATCAGCCTTACGCCCCAGGAGCGGGAGACTTTGGCATCCACTCGCCCAGTCGACCCGGAAGCTTATGAGAATTACCTGAAGGGTCGTTACTATTTCAACCAGCGAACTCACGACGCGCTCAATAAGAGCATCGAGTTTTTCCAGCGGGCGATTAGGCAGGACCGGGGTTACGCGCTGGGATACAGCGGGCTAGCCGATGCCTATGCCATGCTCGGATTCCGCGGTGGTGTCCCCTCGAAAGAGGCGCTGTCGCGAGCGAAGGCGGCTGCGCTGAAGGCGATCGAATTGGATGACGCACTGGGCGCGGCCCACGCATCTCTCGCGTTCATTGCGGAGACGCATGAGTGGGACTGGGCAACGGCTGAGCGAGAATACAAGCGCGCCGTGCAATTGAGCCCGGGGGACGCCCGAGATCACAACTGGTACGCAGGCTATCTAATGTATATAGGCCGATTTGAAGAAGGGATTTCCGAGGCGAAGCGGGCGCGCGATCTCGACCCGCTGTCTTTGCCCGTCAACAACGCATTGGCGGGCAGGCTGCTCGCGGCTGGACGTTACGACGAGGCGCTGGAACAAGTGCAGAAAACGTTACAACTCGATCCCCATTTTGCGCCGGCTCACCAAACGCTGGGCTGGGCATTCTTGCATAACGGAAAGCGCGAGCAGGCCATTCAGGAGTTTCAAAGGGCGCTGCAACTCTCGGGAACAGACGACACAGACCTCATGCTGGACCTTGGTTTTGCGTATGCGACTGGGGGTGACCCGAAAGAAGCGCGAACGATACTCGCCAGGTTGAAAAAGCTTAACGAGCGTGGGCTCGTGCCGTCTGGTTCGATCGGGATTCTCTATGGGGCCTTAGGTGAGCTGGATGAGGCTTTCGCGTGGCTGGAAAAGGCTTATGACGAGCGCGACCCTCAACTTACGTATCTCAAGGTGGGACGCCGATTCGAGCCACTGCGTCAGGACGCGCGGTTTCAACGGCTGGTGCATCGGGTGGGGTTACCGGCGTAAAGCTCCCGTCTTCCAGCATTCCCGATGGCGCCATGATACTGCGATCTTGGCTCTGGTCCCCTGTGCGGAGTGCTTAGAGACTTCTGCCCTTTGGGCGTCTAATCGGTTACACGGGTGCGGACGAGGACGCCCGGACGACAGGCGGCAGGATGCCGAGGCTACTGCGCTTCGCGGTGCGCAACGGGCGTTATCGGGCGCGGGCCAGGACCAGAGTCACGTCGTCGGGTTGCTCGTTGTCGCCGATCCAGTCATCCACTGCCATGGTGACGATCTGGCTGATCTGGGGAAGCGGCAGACTGCGATTGTCGCGGACCAGGTCGATCAGGCGCTGCTCGCCGAATTCGCCAAAATCATTTTCTGGTTCGGTAACGCCGTCGCTGTAGGCGAGAAAAATTTCGCCGGGATGCATTTCCACCGCGCCCTCTTCATAAGTCATGTTGTCGAAGAGGCCCACAACAGTTCCCCCAGCTTCCAATCTGCGCACGCTGCCGTCTTTGCCGATCAGAATTGGCGGCAGGTGTCCGCCATTGCTGTAGGTGAGGTGATGCGAGCGTCCGTCGTAGATTCCGAGGAAAAGCGTGGCGTATTTTTCGGGCGGAGTGCTTTCGTAGAGTTGATGGTTGAGCAGGCCGAGCAGGGCCCCAGGAGAAACTTCGATGCCCTCGGGCCACGCCGCCATGATGCGGCCTTCGCCGGCTACGGCGCCCACGCCCACGGGTTCCCGCATCTGGGGAAGATTTTCCATGCTGTAGGCGCGAACCGCAGAGTGGATCGTCGCCATTAAGAGCGCGGCGGAAATACCTTTTCCGCTGATGTCGCCGACCGCGAGAATTAATTTATGGGAACTGGCCGTTAGAAAGTCGTAGTAGTCTCCGCTGACAGTCCGGGCCGGGCGGCAGAATCCATGCACCTCCAGCGACTCAAGCTCGGAAACCTGGCGCGGGAATAGTTGTGCCTGCACTTCCTGCGCGATGGCGAGCTCGTTCTCCAGACGCTGCTTTTCTTTTTGCTCCAGAATCAGCTTCTCGATGGATGCGGTCATGGAGTTGAACGAACGGGCCAGATCGGCGAGTTGATCGGTGGAAGTCACCGGAATGCGATGGCTGAAATCGCCGCGATCCACGTGCTTAGTGGCGTCGTGAAGATGCGCAACTGCGGCCGTTACGGTGCGAGTCATGCGAGTGCCGATGATCAGCGCGATCAGTTCGATGATGGCGAAGAAAATCCCCACGCCCAGCAGAATGTAAGCCACGCCTTGAACGAATTCTCCGAGCGCCGCGAACAGATGGCTGTACAAAACCGACGGCCGGGTGCGCACCCTGACCAGCACATTTCGCTCGGGATTTCCATTTGCCCAGTCGACCGCCGAAAGGGAAGTGCCGGCAAGAGGGATCTCGAGATCGAAGTTGCTCGAAGGGTTGGGCACAACGCCCACAGTAAAGGTGGGTTGTGATTCTTCGTGATCGGCTGTAGACGACGCTTTGGGGGAGTTGGCGTTATTGCGGCCATTCGCCGGGCCGCCGGCATTTTTTGCAGCGGCGGGGTTAATCATTACACCGGAAGGGAAGACGGTGATTTCGCCGAGATCGGTGGCTATGGCGCCGACTAAATCTTTGTCGAAGGGCTCGCTGGTGACCACCATGAGCGTGTTCGACTTGATGGGAAGCGAGGCGGCCGCGCGCAGATACAGTCGGCCGCGATCGCGGACGATGTCGCTAAACCGGCTGTTGATGAACGTTGGGGAACTAAGAGACGTGCCTTGGAATTCAGCGCACAGCGGGAGCGGTTTCTGAGCATACCAGGCGCAAACTTGGCGGCGGGTCCAGGCGCGGTCGCGTTTACGCAAACCGGCCAGAGATTCCGCGGCGGGATTGTCTCCCCGCTCCAGGCGAGAAGCGAGTTCGTTGCTGACCGCGGCGTTGGCCGCTTCCAGACTTTTAAGCCGCGAGTTGATATCGGACGTCACGACGAAAACCGCGAATTGCCCGGCCAGCCCGTAGAGCGTGACGAGGGCCATTGTGACCAGAAGAACCGCCGGGATTACGCCGATGAATACATAGGTGACGATGAGGCGGTTGCGCAGCCGCCACAAGACACGGCGTCTCAACCAGCGGAAGGTGAGAATGCCAAAGAGTACGACGGCGAGAAAAGTCAGGAACTCGACCCAGCCGCCGAGGTGGTCGCCCCAGTTGGGAGCTAATAAGCCCAGGAACTCTTTCAACGCCAGAAGCACCGCGGCCATGGCCGCCAGATAGCAGGCCAGGCGCGCCATGCGGCCTTCCGGCCACAATCCGGCTTTGATCAACCGGAACCGCAATTCTGGATAGGACCATTGCATGTTGTTCGTCGGGCCGCGCGGAAATCAGGATTATACGGCGATGGAAACTCGACCTTGCCATTCATCCGGCCGATTGCCCACGGCCAGCGTTCGCCGATTAGATCTCAGGATAAAGATCGAAGAACGCTTCCAGGCTCGTGCGCAACTGCTTCTCGATCTCTTCCTTGCTGCCTTCGAGCACGTGCATGGTCACGTGGGCCTCGCGGCCGTTCGCCAGCTTCACGGGCGCCTCGCCCACTTCAACCACGTCTTCAGACGGCAACAGCCTCATGCCATAAACCAGCGTCAGGTTAGCCATGATTTGATTTTACGACGTTACCGGCGAGTCCCGCGAACTGCGCTTTGGCATTTAGGATTCCGGGGTTTCTCGTTTAGAATTCCGCAGTGCTTAGAATTTCGTCTTCTTCCCTCTGGATTGGTCTTCTCGCGCTGGTATCCGTCGCGTTCGCAGTTGCGCCGCTTTTCGGGCAGGAACCGGCGGCGGCGAGCCCGCAATCCAACGAACCGCAGGTGAAGGTCAACATGCTGAACGTGTGTTCGCCGTCAGCCGAGGAGCAGAAAGAAATTGCTTCGGCGCTGGCGCGCGTTCCCAAGCAGCCCCTGTTCGGGACCGATTTCGAGGTTTCGCGCGGGCGCTCGACTTTGACTGACATGCCCAATTTCCTGAAGCCTGGGCAGGGCGGGCATGTGGCCGGAGAGCCGTCGATTGCCACGTATGTGCGAATTCGCCGCGAATTTTCGGTGCAGGCACTTTTTTCCAGCGTGCAGTATTCCTTCAGCAACGACGGCCAGAATATGGTGGAGACGCTGGTGCTGCACGTTCGCGATCCCAAGGATCTGATTCAGGTTTCGCTGGAAGACAGCGCGTCGTCGGTTACCAGTTCGGAGGCGATGCTCGGTTCGAATACTCCGGCGAGCCGAGTGCGGTTGGAGCGCTTCGGCAAGCCGTCGGTGGCGCTGGCGCGTTGTTTGGCGCCCGAGGGTGGTCCGGCGCCGGACCAGAGCGCGTATGAACCGCTGTTCCGCGGGGCGTCTGATGTGCTGGCAAATTATCGTGGACTGCTGGGAGTGAAGAAAATTGTGCCTGATGAGCTGACGAAGATTGGCGGAGAGTCGAAGCCTGTGTCGAAATCGGGTCTAAAAGTGAAAGGGACCATGGCGAAGCCGGCGAAAGGAACTCCGACCAAATAGCCAGCTCGCATCTTTGCCAGCATGGGGAACCAGGCAGCTTGCATCAAAATCTGAAAATGGCCATCTAAACGTTTACTACACTTCATGAGCGAAACTCGAGATGTCGTCATCGTCGGGTCCGGGTGTTCCGGACACACTGCTGCTCTCTACGCGGCGCGTGCCAACCTGAAGCCGCTGGTCATTGAAGGGCACGAGCCCGGTGGGCAGTTGTCCATGACCACCCTGGTCGAAAACTTTCCTGGATTTCCCGAAGGCATTCTGGGGCCGCAGTTGGTCGAGAACATGCGCAAGCAAGCCGAACGCTTCGGCGCCGAATACCGGATGACGCACCTGACCAGCGCCGATCTCAGCAAGCGGCCATTTCTGCTGCATCTGGGAGTGCATCAGGTGCACGCGCAAACGCTGATCATTGCCAGCGGAGCCTCGGCGCGATGGCTGGGCTTGCCGCACGAACAGCAACTGATCGGGCACGGGGTTTCGTCGTGCGCGACGTGCGATGGTTTCTTCTTTTCAGGCAAGGAGATCGTCGTGGTCGGCGGCGGAGACTCGGCCATGGAGGAAGCGCTATTCCTGACCCGCTTCGCGACCAGGGTTACGGTGATTCACCGGCGCGATGCGTTTCGTGCATCGAAGATCATGCTGGATCGGGCGCAGCATCACGAGAAGATTCAGTTCCTGCTCAACACTGTGGTGGAAGATGTTTACGACATCCACCATAAAGAAGTTACCGGACTGAAGTTGCGGGATGTAAAGACGGACAAGGTCTGGGATTTTCCCACCAGCGCGCTGTTTCTCGGAATCGGACACGAGCCTAATGCTAAAATGTTCGCCGGCCAACTCGACATGGACGCAGATGGGTACCTTAAGACTCACAATTACGTTTTCACCCGCGTGCACGGAGTTTACGCATGCGGCGATGTGCAGGATCGGCGCTATAGGCAGGCCATCACGGCTGCCGGCACCGGATGCATGGCCGCCATTGAAGTGGAAAAATTTCTGGAAGAGCAGGGCAAATAAGCAACAGGCGCCCCTCTGCGCTGCATCCGGTTTGTGATACAAAACTCTGTGATCTTCCTACGAACGCGGCGCACTTCTTTTCTTCTCATCTCTGCTTTGGCGGGAACCGCATGCTGAGGGCGTTCTTCGTCCACCTCTCCGAAAATCGTTCACTGCGCAGTTTCGCCGAGCGGTCGGCAATCGGCCGTCGGGTTTCTGGACGGTTCGTGGCCGGCACGGAAATTGCGGATGCAGTGCGCGTTACCCAGGCCGTCAACCAGGCGGGGATGAGCGTCAGCATCGACAACCTGGGGGAGAACACCACGAATGCTGAAGAAGCCCAGCACAGCGCACAGCTCTACCATCAGATTCTCGACGCCATCGTCGCCAACAAACTCGACGCTAACATCAGCCTGAAGCTGACACACATGGGATTGGATGTGGACGAGAATATGGCGCGCGACCTGGTTGCCGGCCTGGTGAAGAAAGCCGCGTCGATGGAGCGCGGGATTTGTGCGCGTCGATATGGAAGGGTCTCCCTACACGCAGCGCACGCTCGACTTCGTTCACGAACTGCACCGCATGCCGGGGAATCAGAACCGCGTAGGCACGGTGATCCAGTCGTATTTGAAGCGTTCCGAAAGTGATATCGAAAAGCTGCTGGCGGAAGGAATTCGCATTCGACTGTGCAAGGGCGCTTACAAGGAACCGGCGAGCATCGCGTTTGAAAGCAAGGCCGACGTGGACGCGAACTACGTGAAGCTCATGAAGATTTTGATGAAGAGCGGCGTCTATCACGGCCTGGCGACCCATGACGAGAGCGATCATTCGCGAGGCCCAGGCGTTTGCCACGCGGGAGAAAGTTGCGCCCGACAGTTTCGAGTTTCAAATGCTGTACGGGATCCGGCGCGACCTGCAGCAAAGCCTGGTGCGCGAGGGCTGGCGCATGCGCGTCTACGTGCCGTTCGGTACCGAGTGGTATCCCTATTTTATGAGGCGGTTGGGGGAGCGTCCGGCGAATGTGTTCTTCATCGCGCGGAACATGATGCGGGCGTAGTGAGCGCATCGAGAACTGAGAACTGCTCCTACTCTTGCGGCCCGTTCTCCCCGCCTTCGGGCGGAGCCAGGGGCAGACGCGTTACACCGCGCATCATTTCGCGCTCCTGGTCGGAGAACATGCCTTTGAATCGTTCGGAGTTGATGACCGACTCGCGCTGGTCGGGCGGCATCGCGCGCAAATCGCGGACGGCGGTCATCACCATGCGACGGCGATCGGGAGGCAGTTGACGCATCTGGCGGAAAACTTGCCGCGCTTGTTGCTTTTGTTCGGGAGTGAGGTGCTCCCAAGTTTCCATGCGATTCAGCATGCGCAATTGCTCTTGCGGAGGCAGGCTGGAGAAGTGCTGCAAGCGATGCCGCAGTCGCTGCTGCCGTTCCGGCGGAAGACTGCGAAACGCAGGATCATTCTGCAGTTCGCGCTCCTGCTCCGCCGGAGGCAAGTCCTTATATCGTCGAAGCCAATCCCCGGCGTGGCCTGGAGGCCGAGCCGTCATTTGGTGTTGGGGCGGCGGTGCCGAGTGTCTTTGCTGGGCGGCGAGGCCAGCTCCTGCGTGCGCGAAGAAAGGGACGGAAATGGCGAAAGCCATCGCCAAAACGGCGCTGGCCAGCCATCGCGTCCTTTTGTTTCCCTGCCGCATTTCCCCCGCCTTGCACTTCGCCGTGCCTGAGACTTAGCCTACTGCGCGCGAATTTCTACGGATTCGCAGCGACATCCTGCTGCAACTCCAGATCGTCGAGCAAATCGAAATCCGCGTACATGTCGTGGTTGTTGTCTAAAGTCTGCAGATCGCTTACTGCGGTGCCTACCGGAGCTGTACTCGAAGCTTGCTCGGTATGTTTGTACCTGGCGCTGTTTCGGGTATAGAACACACCCGCACCCACTCCCATCAGGACAGTAAGCGCAGCTGCCAGAACTGGCCTGCGAAACCAGTGCGCCCATCCGGCTTGCGGCTTGGCCATTTCCTCGCGGAGCCGCGCCTGCAGGCGCGTGTCGAAATAGGGCGACGGCTCCGGAGTTTTCCACTCGTCGAGCAGCGCCATGGTGGCGCGCATCCCGCTCAACTCTTGCGCACAGGAAGTGCAACTTTGCAGATGCTTTTCCTCGTCCGGAGTGGGTGGGCTGAAACCAGCCGCCACATCGGGCATCCTTTCACGAATTTGATCGCATTTCATAACCACTTCCCCTTAACTGTTTTCGCCAATGTCACGCTTCAACAAGGTCACTCAAGAAAAACAAAATCCTGCTACACAAATTCTTTTAACTGTTCCCGCAAAGTCTCATAAGCCCGGAAGAGCAGCGACTTGGTCGCCGACTCGCTCTTCTTCAAAACTTCGGCGATCTGCTTGTAGTCCATCTGCTGGTACTTGTGCATGATCACCGCCAATTTCTGTTGCTCGGGAAGAGCCTCCACCTTACTCCGAATCGCCGTCAGGCGCTCCCGCCGCACCAGGTTTTGCTCGGCGGTCAGCGACGCATCCGGCAGTTCGAGCGTAGTTCCGGTTTCTTCGTCCGGTTCGTCCAGGCTGACCGTAACCTCAGGCCGCTCGTGCCGCGTATCGCGCGCATGGTTCACGGCCAGGTTGGTCGCAATTCGATAAAGCCAAGTCGTAAATTTAGCACTCGCCTCGTAGGTCTGGCGCGAGCGATAAACGCGTAAGAAAACTTCCTGCGCCAGATCTTCGGCGGCGGCAGAGTTACGCGCCATTCGGTACATGAAACTTATCATCGGACGGCGATATTTCTGCACCAGGTAATCGAAGGCCGACTGGTCGCCTGCCTTGGCGCGCAGCATAACCTCGGCGTCGGAATCCAGACCCTCAGGGGAGAATGTCGCCCCGTTCGCCGCCATCAGCATGCCCCGATCAAGTGCGGCAGTGCTCACGTTAGTTTTAACCCCATCGCGGGTTGAAAGTTTCGCCCGGGTAGCATCGGAGGACGAGGCGGAAGTCTCGCCGCTTGAGGGAGATAGAGGATCTCTCGGGGATTCTGGGTCAGACTTCATGCAAAAGGAACAGTCGGTCGGCCGAGCGAGCGAAATTCAGGCCACAGGGGGCGCCCCACCGCCGATAGGCTACCACACCGGTACCGAGTGTCACGAAGAGTCAGGGCGTGCCAGGCTCACCGGTACTCTGGCATTCATTGACTTGGGCAGAGCAATGAACGAAAGTCTTATGAGGTGAACCATGCTATCGCGCCGCAGCTTTGTGGCTGCTCTGTCCGCCCTGCCCGTCTCCCGTTTGTTCCGCTCGCATTCACTGCTTTCCGCACCTTCGCCAGTGAATCGAGCCGATGAGTCAGCGGCCGCCGAACCGGACGATCTAACTCAATTCGTGAAGATTGCAATTGGCACTGGTGGCCATGGGCACACCTATCCCGGAGCTACTATGCCCTTTGGCATGGTGCAGCTCAGCCCCGACACCTACAACGACGGATGGGATTGGTGTTCCGGATACCACTACTCCGACAGTTCGATTATGGGGTTCAGCCATACCCACCTGAGCGGCACGGGCGCATCCGACATGCTGGATTTTCTGCTCATGCCCGGTGTTGGGCCCGTGAAAACGGTTCCCGGCTTGCGGCAGAATCCGGGCGAGGGCTACCGTTCGCGGTTCAGCCACGAGGAGGAAGTCGCCGTGCCCGGGTATTATGCGGTCACGTTGCGGGATTACAACGTTCGGGCAGAGTTGAGCGCCACCGAGCGCGCAGGCATCCACCGCTACCGCTTTCCCGCGAGCGACAGCAGCCACTTCATTCTTGACCTGGTGCATACCTACGGGAATGCGCCCATCTTGTGGGCCGATTTGAAGATCGTGGGCAACGACACGATCGTCGGCGGTCGCAGCGTGAAGGGGTGGGCGCCGGGCCGAGAGATTTATTTCGCGATGAAGTTCTCCAAGCCGTTTGTGTCGTCCGAAATCGTCTCGGACGAAAAGCGTCTTGACCCGAGCGTTCGGGAGGCAAAAGGCAATTCACTGAAATGTTTGGTTCACTTCCAAACCACGAACGGCGAAACGATCCTGGTGAAGACCGGAATTTCCGGAGTGAGCGCGGAAGGCGCACAGAAAAATCTGGACGCCGAGATCCCTGACTGGGATTTCGACAAGGTGAAGCGCGCGGCCCATGCTGCGTGGAGCAAGAACCTGGCGCGAGTCAAAATCACCACTTCGGATGCCCGACACAAGCGAATTTTTTATACCGCGCTCTACCACATGATGTTGGCCCCGACGCTTTTTGACGACGTCGACGGCCAGTATCCAGGGATGGATGGGAAGGCTCATCCGCTGCCGAGTGGCCTGCATAACTACAGCACGTTTTCTTTATGGGATACTTTTCGCGCGGCGCATCCCATGTACACGCTGTTTCAGTCCGATCGGGTTGCGGATTTCGTGAACTGCCTGATTCGCATGGGAAACGAGAGTCCATCCGGCGTGTCCGATCTGGCCGTTGCAAGCGAAGGAAACTTTCTGCATGACCGGATACCATGCCAGTTCGGTGATCGCGGAAGCGAAGGTGAAAGGCTTCGAAGGGAATCGATTTCAGCAAGGCTTACCCTGCTCTCCGAAAGCGCGCGATGGTCGAGGACTACCGCGGACTGGGCTACTACCGGAAACTTGGCTACATTCCTTGCGACAAAGAAGAAGAATCGGTCAGCAAAACCATGGAGTACGCCTATGACGACTGGGCGGTCGCGCACGTGGCCGAGGCCGCCGGCGCAGCGGAAGACTCCAAGGCGCTGATCAAACGATCCCGCAATTACAGGAATCTGTTCGACGAATCGACTGGTTTCATGCGGTCGCGACTGGAAAATGGGCAGTGGGCCGAGCCTTTCCACTCGAACGAGATGGGCTATTCGAAGAAATGGCGAGACTACACCGAGTCAGATCCGTGGGAGACCACGTTCACCGTGCAGCACGATCCCGCAGGATTGATCAAACTCTGCGGCGGACCGAAGGCCTTCGTCGAGAAACTCGACGCTCTATTCACGACCAGTTCGCAGCTTCCTCCGGACGCGCCGCCGGACATCGCCGGAATGATCGGCCAATATGCCCACGGCAACGAACCCTGCCACCACATGGCTTATCTCTACTGCTACGCGGGCGCGGCGCACAAGACCCAAGACCGCGTAAGAATGCTGCTCGATCTGGAATACGACGATCAGCCCGACGGCCTTGCCGGCAACGAAGATTGCGGGCAAATGTCCGCCTGGTATCTGATCAGTTCGCTCGGCTTCTATGCGGTGGATCCGGTCAGCGGGAACTACGTGTTCGGAACGCCGCTGTTCGATCGCGCGGAGGTCGAACTGGGCAACGGCAAAACACTGGTGGTGGAAGCGAAGCGCAATGCCGCAACCGACCAGTACATTCAATCGGTGGACTTCAACGGCAAGCCGTATACGAAATTGTGGTTTCGCCACGCCGACGTAGCGAATGGAGCAATCATCGTGTTCACCATGGGCAGCCAGCCCAACCCTGATTTCGGGTCGGGGGAAAGTGCAATGCCGCCGTCTTTGGGAATGTGAGAAACCTGCAACCTATGACTAGCTCCCAGTCCGACCGTCCCCAAGCAGACCGCGGATACGTGATTGGTGTAGACATTGGCGGAAGCAACCTGCGCATCGCACTGGCCGACATGAAGGGAAAAGTGTTAGGCAAGCGGGCCGCTTCTACGAAAGAAACTTCTTCCCCTGAAATGATTGTTGAGAAGATCCGTGATGCAGCGGAGCAACTACTTCAGGAATCGTCGATCGCGCGCGGTTCACTACTAGCTGTCGCCGCCGGTGCGCCCGGCATTACCGACGCTGACGCGGGAGTTGTGATCGCGACTTCGTTTCTAAGAGGGTGGAGGGATGTTCCTCTTCGCAGCCTGCTGGAGTCGTCTCTGGGCGTCCCGGGGGCGGTGGAGAACGACGTAAGAATAGCTGCTATCGGAGAGCACTGGTCGGGGTCCGCGCGTGGTGTTCAGAATTTCGTGTTTCTTGCGATTGGGACTGGAATTGCTGCGGGAATTTTCGTCGACGGCAAGTTACTGCATGGTCCGGACTGGGCCGCCGGCGAGGTTGGCTACATGCACGTTCCCGGTGCGCCGGAGGAACCTGCCGAGCGCGGCGCGCCCGGATCTCTGGAAAGCGCGATCGGCGGCGAGGGCATTCGGCAACAGTGGCGGCGTTGTTGCAGTGACGCGGGAATTTCTCCGAGCCGCGAGCTTAGCGCTACGGAGATCTTCGCATTAGCCGATGCCGGAGATGCGCAGGCGGCGAACGTATTGAACCGGTCAGCGCAAATGTTGGGCTGTGCCATTTACAACATTTCGCTGGTGTTAAATAGCACGCTCTTCGTATTGGGAGGAGGCGTGGGGATGAGCGAGCTTTTGCGGGACGCGACGCAGCGTTTTCTGGATCGTTACACCGAACCGACACCGCCAAAATTAATTATCAGCAGCTTAGGTCAGGATGCACAACTGATGGGCGCGGTTCGACTCGCGCTCAATGCAGCAGAATCGCGCGACGCAGTGAATACCTAACCGCGGAAATTCTCCGACGTAATGCTGACGTGGCCTGCCTGACGTCCCGTGCCTTGACCCAGCGAAACCCGAATGTTAGCTTCGCTTCCGCACTGACTTTCCGAGGGAAAACATTCTGAGCGGGGCAAGGAAGGCTCCTCAATCCGTAGATCTGCGCTCCGTCGATCTGTCATCGGTCGATTTTCGCCGGCGCAATTTTCTCCTTCGTTTCTGTCAAGGCGCTGCTGCGACTCTGATTCCAGCGCGCTTGTGGAATTTTACGTTTCCCGCACTTAAATCCCAAGCATCCGGTGGCACGCTATCGGAGGCCGGCTGGCCACTGCATCCTCACTATCGCAGCGAACGTCCGCTGGATGCGACCCTGTTGAAGGTGCAACCCGGGCTCGACGATTTCATCACCGAAAAATATGCCGAGCAGATTGCGGCAATTCTTGCGGACTGGACCGCCAGCTTGCTGCGCTCTCCTCGGGACACATCGACTATCGGAAAGGTTCTTGCCGCTAGCTTCTCCGGCATGTCGCTTAAGCCCGTGGAGTCGCGAGTGGTGCGATCCAATGCCGGGATCGAAGTTCGCAAAAATAAATTCGCGACGCAGACCACGCTAGGTCGCGATGAATTTCTTCGCGAGTGGCAGTCCGGACTCGGCGGCCTTTCTCGGATCGTGACCGCAGAATTTCAGATAACGCGAATTGACTCGGCGCCGGTTGATGCATCAACGTCTTCTCTGCCGCAAAGTCTTCAAACTCGTATTCGCTACGAGATCGTAGGCGCTGGAAAAGATTTCTACCGTGAGCAGCGTGTCGGCAATTGGGACTTCACGTGGGTGCCGTCAACCTCGAGCGAGTTTCGGATAAGCAGTTGGCGAGCGCTTGAAGAAACCGAAGCCCGCACCGCTTCACCGATTTATTTGGACGTGACAGCGGCAGCGCTCGCAAACAATTCGTCCTACTCCGAGCAGTTGTTGCACGGGACGGATTACTGGCGAACCGTTATCGACGGCGCATCGGGCATCGATATCTACGGACACAACGGAGTTTCGGTCGCTGACATCGACAACGACGGCTTCGACGATCTTTACGTCTGCCAGCCCGCCGGCTTGCCCAATCGTCTCTATCGCAATCGCGGCGATGGAACGTTCGAGGACATTACCGAATCTTCCGGATTGGGTATCCTGGAAAATACGGCGTGTGCTCTATTTGCCGACTTCAACAACGACGGCGCCAGGACGTGATTGTGGTTCGCGCCAAACGGCCCGCTGCTCTTCGTGAATGACGGCGGCGGCAAGTTTCGCCTGAAGCCCGACGCATTTCAATTCGCGAATCCTCCGCAGGGAACTTTCACCGGCGCGGCCGTCGCGGACTATGATCGCGATGGTTGGCTCGACATTTATTTTTGCCTCTATTCCTACTATCAGGGCACCGATCAATACAAATATCCCTGCTCCTTATCACGACGCGGAAAATGGCCCGCCCAACTTCCTGATGCGCAACCAGCGCGATGGAACCTTCCGCGACGTGACTGCGACATCCGGCCTCAACCAGAACAACACCCGTTACAGTTTTTGCTGTGGATGGAGCGACTACAACCGCGATGGCTGGCCCGATCTCTACGTGGTCAACGATTTCGGGCGAAAGAATCTTATATCGCAACAATGGCGACGGAACCTTCACCGATGTCGCCGCGCAAGCGGGAGTGGAAGACGTCGGCGCGGGCATGAGCGTCTCCTGGCTCGATTACGATCAACGATGGGGCCGAGGATCTCTACGTCGGCAATATGTGGACCGCGGCTGGAGAACGCATCTCGACCCAGGGAATCTTCAAGAAAGAATCGTCGCAGGAAATTCGCGCGGTCTATCAAAAACATGCGATGGGCAATTCCCTGCTCGCACAATCGCCGTGACGTTTTCGCCAATGTTACGAATTCGGCAGGAGTGGGAAACGGGCGCTGGGCATGGTCAAGCGACGCTTTGGATTTCGATCACGACGGCTATCCCGATCTCTACGTCGCGAATGGCATGGTCTCCGGGCCTTCGCGCCGCGACCTCAATAGTTTTTTCTGGCGGCAGGTCGTGGCCAATTCTCCGGACCAGGCGGGCGCCTCTGCACCGTACGAGCAGGGATGGAATGCGATCAACGAACTCATCCGCTCCGACGGTACGTGGAGCGGATACGAGCGCAATGTTTTCTACGCAAACAACCGGGATGGGACATTCTCCGACGTTTCAGCTGTGGTGGGCATGGACTTTGTCGAAGACGGCACGAGCTTTCGCTCTGGCGGATTTCGATCACGATGGCCGGCTCGAAGTGTTTCTTAAGAACCGCAATGCTCCGCAGTTGCGGCTTCTGCAGGAACGCGATGGACGACCTGCCGCCTTCGATTGCGTTTCGTCTTCAGGGCACGAAAAGCAACCGTGACGCCATTGGGGCGGCTGTCACCGTTGAGACCAGTGCTGGCCGGCAGACGCGCACGCTGCAGGCTGGATCCGGATTTCTCTCGCAACACAGCAAGGATATTTTTTTCGGCTTGGGAGAGGCGAGAGAGCCTGTGCGAGCGTCCATTCGCTGGCCCAGCGGCCTGGTACAGGAACTTCGGAACCTGCCCATCAATCACCGGATTTGGGTGGAAGAAGGTTTGGAGCCATCGCGTATCGAACCGTTCAAAACGGTGGTTCAGCCCAAGTCCGGGATTGACGTGGAGTCGCAGGAAAGCGAGCTACTTCCCACGAACGTCGAAACCTGGCTGCTCGCCCCGGTTGCCGCGCCAGATTTTTCGCTCGCCGATTTTTCCGGTTCAGTTCGAACGCTTTCGACCATGCGCGGCAAGCCTGCGCTTCTTCACTTTTGGACGACGAAGTCGCCGGGCTCGCAGCAGGAATTGAGCGCGCTGCAAAAAAACCACGCGTTGTGGACCGCGAAAGGCCTGCAGTTAATCTCTGTGAATGTGGACGATCCCGGCGACCATCAAGCCGCAATTTCCGCAGCCGGCTTTTCGTTTCCGATTCTGCGCGGATCACAGGACGTTTCTTCGATCTATAACATTCTCTATCGCCAGTTGTTCGACCGTCATCGCGATCTCAGTCTTCCCACATCTTTCCTGATCAATCGCGATGGCGAGATCGTCAAGGTGTATCAAGGTCCCATCGTGCCCGACCACGTGGAACGCGACTTCCAAAGTATTCCTCGAACGGACGCGGAACGACTGGCGCGGGCATTGCCGTTTCCGAGCGCAAACTACACTCTCGAAGTCGGCCGCAACTATTTGTCGCTGGGTGCACTTTATTTCCAGCGCGGATATCTCGATCAGGCCGAAAACTCATTTCAGCAGGCCTTGAGCGGTGATCCGGCGAGCGCCGAGGCGCTCTACGGCATCGGCAGCGTCTACTTGAATCAGAACAAAAACTCAGATGCGCGACGAGACCTTTGAACGCGCCGTGAAACTTCCCGCGAATTATCCTGGCACGTTGCCTGACGCCTGGAACAACCTCGGGGTGATTGCTACGCGCGAAGGACGGATCGATGACTCGGTCCAATATTTTCAGCAGGCGCTTCAACTGGATTCGCGTCATCTCCTGGCGCTCGATAATTTGGGCAATGCTTATCGAGTGCAAAAGCGGTGGGATGATGCGCGCAAGATTCTGCAACGCGCGCTGGAGTTTGCGCCGCAAGATCCCGAGGCGAATTACAGCCTGGGAATGGTATTCGCGCAGACCGACGATAACGCCAAGGCATACGAATATTTGCAGCGGGCTTTGAAGGCTCGTCCGGTATATCCCGAAGCGCTCAACAATCTGGGAGTGCTCTATTTGGTCACGCAGCGCCGCGACCAGGCCGTGGAAAGTTTTGAGCAATGTATTCGCGTGGCGCCCGGCTTCGATCAGGCCTATCTGAATCTAGCGCGGATATATGTGCTGGAAGGCGCTCGGGACAAGGCCCGCACGGTCTTGCTTGATCTGCTCAAACAGCATCCCGATCATCCACAGGCCAAGCAGATGCTCGATCAGCTGTAGAGTCGTTGCCGGCAGCGTCTCGCCAACCGCGCATTTCACGGCCACGAGCGCAGCTTCAACCGGGTCAAGGTTTTGGCGTAGCAGCCGTCATCAGATCGACGAATAATTTGTAAAACTTCTCGAGTATCGAGATCGTCCTGAACTTCGACCGGAGCGCCCGCATTGTCTGGTTTGTCCTTTTCTGACCAGCTCAGCGTGTTGCCATAACTTGCGCCGCGGCTCAGATCGACGTCCAGGTATCGCGTCTCTTTCGCCGTGATGACGCTCGGTTCGAGCCACGCGATGGCCGCGAGCTCATCCCATAAATAGTTATATTGACTGAACAGGTGCGTGTACGCGCTGACATACCGTGCTGCGGGAGTATTGCTAGGCTTTATCCGGTTCAGCAACTCCTGGGTCAGTCGAGTCTTTACGGAAATATCCACCGTCGTGGCAACCATCTTCTTCCACGGCGCACGCAGAACGATGTGGGCCGCCTCGGGATCGAACCAGAGATTGAATTCGTGCCGGGGATTGTTCACGAATTCAGGATCATCAGTTCTGGGATTCAGGCTGCCGCCCATGAATATCAACTCTTTCGCCAGGCTGACAAATTCGGGGTCGATGGAGATGGCAAGCGCGAGATTGGTCATTGGGCCACCCTCGTAGATCGTGACTTCATGCGGATACTTGTGGACCATGCGCAGCAGAAAATGCGCGGCATCCTCTTCTGCGGGCTTGGTGGTAGGCTTGCCCTCTGGCATGTCACCCAACTGATCTGCCGGATGGTAGTGTTGCGGAGTCCACGCGCCGAGCCACGGAATGGAGCCGAATTGCCGCTCCCATAGCTCCGTCTCTTCTTTACGCCTCACCAGCGGCCGCCCGGCGCCGGGGACGACAGGGATATCCGTGCGCCCGATAATCTCGAGGGTGCGCAGCGTGTGCGCCACCTCTTCTTTCAGCCAGCCATCGCCGGTCACCACGGTGATGCCAAGAACTTCGGTTTGCGGCGACTGCACCAGTGACAAGATGGCCTGTTGGTCGGAGCCGCCCGGCCCGGCAGCGTCCTGATCGATGATTATTTTGCGCTTCGGCGATTGCTGGCCCCAGCTCGCAAGACAGGTTGCTGACACTGCCATTCCGATCATTCCCACTCGCAGCCATCTCATCTCATGGCCTCCCTCGCATTCAGTCGCCGAAGCTTCGCAAAAATTCCCGCGCTGGTAACAAAGCATTGCATTCTATTTCGGAATGCCCGCGTTCCGCCAGCGCCTCTGTTCACACTTTACTGGCGACTCGGTTGCGAGCGGCAATCCTCACAGATAGAATTCCGGGTCAGGCGTCTCGAATTTTCCTTGGGGTCAGCAGTACCTTGCCGCCAATCTCATGGGTCTCTGTGCATTCTCCTCGCGATTCAAATCGGCTCGCATCCGGGACTGGATCTGCGCTCTGCTAATGCTCTTCGCGATACTCTGCGTGCAGGTTCATTCTCAGGAAAGAGGAACGGCGGCATCGTTGCGCGGCGCCGTGCGCGATTCGCGAGGCAAGGCAGTCGCGGGTGTGAATATTCACCTAAGGACCGGCGACTCTTCGGGAGAGCAAACCACCCGCTCCGATTCGCAGGGGAACTATCTGTTCACGGGCCTGCGCGGCGGAGTCTACACGCTGCGCGCCGAAATGACCGACTATCGCAGCACGGAAATCCCATCGCTCTTTTTCGGGCCGAAAGAAGAAAAGAATGTTGACTTGATTCTGCTGCCCCCGAAGACCGAACCATCACGGGCGTCCCAGTCGAAGGCGCCACAGTTTTTCGACGAGCCACGGTTCGCAGTTGCGGGCGTCACCGATACCACCAGTCTTGGAGGTCACGGCTCCGACACGATCGTCCGAACCCGCGAAACGCTGGCCAAGGAAACGGTTTCGCTTGAGCGAGGCGCAGCGGCACCCAGTTGCGGCGGCTGAAAAGAGAGGCATCGCTACGTGAGCGCGTGCAACGCGACCCGCAGAGTTTTGAGGCGAACCATCTTCTAGGAAAAGTGCTCGACGACGATGGCAAGTCGCGCGACGCCATCCCCTATCTCGAGCGCGCCGGCCAGCTCAAAGCCGACGACTACGAAAATTCCTACGACCTGGCGCGAGCCGAAGCCCACGCCGGCAACTACCAGCAGGCGCATGACAGCGCTCAAGGCCTGCTCGCACATCATGACACCGCCGAATTGCATCACTTGCTCGGCGACGTGCAGGAGAAACTCGGCCAGCCTCTAGAAGCGGTGCGTGAGTACCAGCAAGCGGTCGCGCTAGATCCGCGCGAGCCGTATGTGTTCGATTGGGGATCGGAACTTCTGTTGCATCACGCCCCGGAGCCAGCTCTCGAGGTCTTTACCAGGGGCAATCATCTTTACCCTCGCTCCGCCCGCATGCTGATCGGATTGGGCGCAGCGGAGTTCGCCCGAGGATCTTATGAGCAGGCGGTGGAGCGAATCTGCGAAGCCTCCGATCTGAATCCCAGCGACCCGATGCCATATTTATTTATGGGAAAAATGCTAGGCGCGACGCCGACTGCCTCCGGGAAAGTTGTCGAGAAACTGCAGCGCTTTGTTGCGCAACAACCCGATCGTGCAGAGGCAAATTATTACTATGCCGTCAGCCTCTGGAAATCACGGCCTGGGATGCAGGAGGCGAACCGCACGGCACAAATCGAAGCCCTCTTGGAGCGTGCAGTTCATCTTGATCCGAAGCTCGCCGCCGCTTACCTGCAACTGGGAATTCTACATTCCGAGGCGAAAGATTATCCGCAGGCGATGGTTGACTATCAGTTGGCCATTCACGCCGAACCAAAAATGGAAGAAGCGCATTACCGCTTGGCTCAGGCATATCGGCAGGCTGGCGACTCGGCCCAGGCGGAAGACGGAGCTAAAGGTTTGCGAGCAACTCGGCAAAGAATCGGCGCAGGAGGTAGACCGCGAGCGCCACGAGATCCGGCAGTTTGTGTATATCCTTCGCGACCAGCCTCCGGCGCAAATTCCGTAGCCTGCCGCCCCGTTGCGCATCTGCGCTGTGTTACACTTTTTGATTCATACAAATAAACCGTCGTATCGCAGGACGCCCAATCCACAGATGCTTCTTTCCAAAGAATATGTGGGCTATCTAGCCCGTGAAGTCACCAAGAAACTGATTGCCGGCAAGTTCATCGAGACCTCGGCCGTTCCGGCGGTGACCGAGCGGGTGAACGCCGCGCTGGTCGACGAACTGTCGCCTCGAAGATCGCATCAACGATGAGGTGCGCGTCATCCTCGAAGCTTACTCCGAAGAAATGCAGAAGAGCGGCGCCAACTATCAGGAAATGTTCCGCAAGGTGAAAACCGAACTGGTGCGCAAGTACAAGGCGGTGCTGTGAGACTGAGCCGCGACAAAGTAAATGTGCTGGCCCGCGCGGTTTCCGACGTGCTCAAACAGATGGACGAAGTCGAGTTCATCGAAGACCCCAACACGATTCGCCAGGAAACCCGCAAGATCCTCGAAGAACTGCTGAATCAGGAAGCTAAAATCGACGTTGCCGCCCGCCAGAAGATCGAGAGCCAGAAACGCACCATCCTCGAAGGCTCGCAAGAGTGGGACATCCTCTATCGCAAGTATTACAACGAGGAAGTCAAGAAGCTTGGCATTTAGCGCTTCCGCTCGTCCTGTATCGCTTCGGTCAGAGGTGACTGTTGGCGAGTCCCATCAGCGACGTGAAGGCCATCGTCAAGCGCGCCGCCGAAGAGGCCGGCTTCGATCTCGCCGGCATCGCTCCTGCAACCGATGCTCCTGAACTGCAGCATTTTCCCGAATGGATTGCCGCGGGCCGTGCGGGCGAAATGAAATATATGGAGGCGCTCGACGACCGCGGCGATCTTAAACGTGCGTCGCTGGCTCGCGTTGCGCCGTGGGCGCGCAGCGTGATCGTTTGCGCCATCAACTACAACACGAAAAATCCGTACTCCACGGAGGTTCACGATCCGGACCCGGGGATGGATTTCGCGCTATGCCTGGAGCCGCGAAGATTATCACGAAGCGGTGCTCCGCCGGCTAAAGCAAGTGGAATCCGCTTTGCAGCAGGCCGTGTGCGGCGGGCACTCTTGCCCGCCAACTCTAACCACACGCTCATATGTCGACACTGGACCGGTGGTGGAGCGCGTCTTCGCGAAGTATGCAGGAGTAGGCTGGATCGGCAAGAACACTTGCATCATCGATCAGAAAAAAGGTTCGTGGCTTTTTCTGGGCGTGATTCTCACCTCGCTTGAACTTGCGCCCGATGTGCCCGCCCCGGACCGTTGCGGTATCATGCACCCGCTGCATCGAAGCCTGCCCGACGGACGCAATTATCGCGCCCTATCAACTGGATTCAAACAAGTGCATTTCGTATCTCACCATTGAAAAACGCGGGGCGATTCCTGAGGATCTTCGCGCAGGAATCGGCCATCACGTCTTCGGGTGCGATATTTGCCAGGATGTCTGCCCCTGGAACCGGAAAGCCCAGGTCTCTTCGGCCCCGGAGTTCGAAGCGCGGCCTGGCCTTGTGAACCCGGCGCTGGCCTGGCTAGCTGAGATGACTGAGGAAGAATTCCGCGAAGTCTTTCGCGCATCGCCGATCCGGCGCACCAAGCGCTCGGGCCTTCGCCGCAATGCCGCGATCGCCATGGGCAACAGCGGCAACCGTGGAATTCCTGCCCTTGCTCGAAAGACTAGCTGCCGACGAAGACGACTCAGTCGCCGAAAGTGCGCAGTGGGCAAAAAGACGGTTAACTTCCTCCGCAGATTGAACTCGGCTTCCCGGGAAAGTTGGCTTTAACCACCGCTTCGCCGTGTCTTCGCCTTAAATCGACCCCTTTATTGCCACCAGGATTTGCACTTCCGTAACTGGTTTTTCCGATTACCAGCAACTAATCTTTGCTTAGAGGGTTCTTATTTAAGACTTAGATTTGAGTCGTTTGGGGGGAGTATGTTTCCACGCCACATTCAGCCAATGCGGCGCGTTTTCATCAAGTTAGCGTTCATGGTTTTGGCTTTTGTTTCTGTCGCGAGTGCCTCCGCCACTCTGCTTTTAGAGGAACCCTACGGTGGAATGGGTTTCTTCACCGCCACCGGTCATGCTGCGGTTTATCTCTCCGACGTCTGCGCGGAGACTCCCCTCATTCTGCGCCATTGCTCTCCCGGCGAAACCGGAGTTGTTATTAGCCGTTACGATGCCGTCGGCGGATACGACTGGGTCGCCATTCCTTTGATTCCTTATTTGTACGCGGTCGACCGGCCGGAGGATGTCCCTCTGTTTGCCAACGCCAAGATGACGCTCTTCCTGCGTGATCGTTATCGCCGCAACTATCTCGAAGCGATTGCGCCCGATGTTAGCAATGGCGAAATGCCTGGGGGAAACTGGTACCAACTGGTCGGCTCTTCCTACGACCGAGCTATCTACGGCTTCGAAATCGAAACCACTCCAGAGCAGGACGACGCACTCATCCGCAAACTCAATTCGTCGCCGAACCGCTCGCATTTTCACCTGGCCACAAATAACTGCGCCGATTTCGCGAAGGGTGTGCTGAATTTCTATTATCCGAGATCTGAGCATCGGAGTTTGGTCGCCGATCTCGCCATTACCACTCCGAAGCAACTTGCGAAGACACTGACCAAATTCAGCTCACGCCATCCTGAACTGAAATTTTCGCGGCTCATCATTTCGCAAGTTCCCGGCAGCATGCCGCGCAGCACCAATGTGCACGGCGTGGTCGAATCGTTTTTCAAAGCTAAGAAGTACATCGTCCCCAGCGTTGTGGTGAGCCCTATTTTTGCAGGAGCCGTGGCCGCTGTTTATGTCACAACGGGCGCCGGACGCTTTGAGCCGGGACGCGACGCCATGGTGTGGGTGGTAGGCGGCTCGCCTGAGCGGCCGCTGGGCGCCGAAGATCGCCGCGCCTACCAGTTACAACTGAAACATTTCCTGGCCGGCGCGTATCCGGAAAAGCCCGGACGCAAAATGGATAAAGTCTGGGCCAAGCTGCAATCCAAGGCCAAGTACGGCGTCGACGATCAGGGACGCCCGGTTCTCGAAATGCATCTCGGTGACGGAGCTATGCAGATGGGCGCGACCGCTGACAACATTTTGAGCGGGGGCGTTTCGCCTGAAATGGAGCGCGAACTTCTGGAAGCGCGTCTGCAGTCGGAATTGCGCAGCGCGTCGCAGAAAGGCCTTTCGGAAACTGAGCTAGCGCGCGACTGGAATCTGCTGCAGAAGACCATGGCCGACGGCGGTTCGCCAGCCGGAATTAGCCCATCAGCACGTGGGAGGCGGTAACGCTCCACGACAAAGGACGCGTATACCTTGCTGCCGATGTGAAGGAGTGGATTGAACGGAATACCAAGCCGTTTCGGGAAGCTCCGTTAACCACGAAATTGCGGTTGCAGTTCGACAGCTGCATATGGCCCACCGCGACCCAGCCGACCAACTTCTTGGCGGCGACAGCCCTGGTTCTGGATCTCACGCTGGTCACGGCCGATGTCAAATTGCTCGGCCTGGGGAAGATTGCCACTCTCGCCAATCGCTGAGCCGCCCCAGCGTTCTCTATTGCCTTCCCCGATTACCCGGCTTTCCCCGATTGACGCCGGCGCGCGTTTCGTAATAATCTGCACCCAACACCGGAAAGGAGGTGGTCGAGTGAAAAGTTCAGATGGCAGTAGTAGATGTACTCAAAGACCAGGTGAGGTGGCTGAGACTTAGAGCGGTTGCTCTGAGCGGGGCTTCGGCGCAACCAAAGAAAATGCGCCCGAAGCTACAGCCCGCACACTACCGGTGATTTAAGGATTCAATTCCGCCTGGCGCAGGTCGGTCAGGATCGTCGAAACGACGAACCCGGAGTTGCCGTAGAGGCCACGTTAGAGTGACCACCTCTTGGTCAATCCCAAACAGTCCACCGGACGGCTCGCAGGCCTTGTGCCTGCGGGCCGTTTGTTTTTTCTCGAAAAATTCGCCGCGCTGCCTCGACTGGCCGGAAAGGCAGTTGGCCGCAACCGGGCAGTCGAAGTAAGCTTAACCAGTGTCGTACCGGAACGAATCCGATCTGAACCAACGGGAAGAGCGCCGGCGGCTGGCGGACAACTACGCCGGCATGACCGACGGCGAGTTGCAGCAGTTGGCGCAGAGTGCGGAGTCGCTCACCGAACCAGCGTGGGAAACGCTTGAAGACGAGATGGAACGCCGGCACTTGAAGTGTCCCGAAGATCGCGCGCCGGAGCAGCGTCAGCAACTGGAATTACAGGAACTGGTGACCGTCCGCCAGTTTCGCGATCTGCCGGAAGCGCTGCTGGCAAAGGGATGTCTGGAGTCGGTTGGCATCGAATGTTTTCTGGGCGACGACAACCTGGTCCGGCTGGACTGGTTCATTTCGAACTTCATTGGCGGGATCAAGCTCAAGGTGCGAGTGGCGGACGCGGAAAACGCGCAGAAAATTCTCGACGAACCGATTCTCGAAGGCCTCTACGTGCAGGGCGTAGGGCTCTACGAGCAGCCACGCTGTCCCAAGTGTCAATCGCTGGATGTGAACTTCCAGCCGCTGGATCGCCCTATCGCCTTCATGAGCGCATTCCTGCGCATGCCGTTGCCGGTGCAGCGGCCAGGCTGGCTCTGCCGTTCGTGCGACGCGGAGTGGGAGGATGATGGAATTTCCGGCGGCAGTGAATCACCGGCTTAGCTTTTGAAATCCCTTCGCGATTACGTCGAGCGTATCTTCGGCGAGGCGTAGCGCGGGCAGCTCCTCGCGGGTATACCACCGGACTTCGGCGGCGTCGCTGGCGGCCGAGAGATCTCCCGCAACCCGGCGGCATAAAAAATCAATCAAAACGTAGTGATATTGCACTCGCTGTTCGGGATTGCGCAGAATGCGATCGTAGACGCCGAGAAGACCGGAAGGTTCGACGATGAGCCCGGTCTCTTCGCGGGCTTCGCGGATGGCGGCTTCGCGAACGAGTTCTCCGACTTCGAGAACGCCGCCTGGAATGGACCATTCGGCTTGCAGCGGCGGGTGCGCGCGTTTCACCAGCAGTACGCGGGAGTCTTCGATAATGATGGCTCCGACGCCGACCAGGGGGACTTCGGGAAATTCGCGTTGCATGGTGCGAGGATTTTAAAGCATGACGTGTTTCCGGCAGCGCGGTGTCATGCTGAACGCAGCCGTTCTTCAGATGGGATGAGACGGCTAGTCTCGCAGAACGAGCATAAAATGCTGTCCGCAGCGCACTCGAAGTGCAAAAGGAGACCAGCCAATGAAGAAGAGTAGCAGAGAAACAGAGTGGAAGCAGAAGAGGTATCCGACCGTGGGCGTGGACTTGGGAGACCGGTTCAGCCGCTACTGTGCCTTAAATCGCGATGGCGAAGTCATCGAAGAAGGGCAGATGCAGGGTGTGGGCGGGAGCAAGTTATTTTCCACGCAGTAGAGCATTGCGTCACCGGAGTATCCCGATTTTGCTAAGTTCATGGCCAACTCGCGTTCTGGCGACTGCGACCTCCGCCTCGGTCCTTCGAGACCGGTCTTCAGATAGCAGCGCCCTTTCATCCCGACGGACACCAACATGCACCGCGCCCCATCCCGGGCGCACCCGAGTGCGGATAGAAGCCTTCCGATGAACGATTCCGCGAACCCAGGAAAAGCAAAACCAACCGCCAACCCGCCGCCAAGAGAAAAACCAAAACCCACACCCAAAACTTTTCCCTTGACCCGCACCAGCCGTCTCAGAAGGCGGAGCGAAGGATCTCCCGCTAGGGCGCTGTTTGCCATGGGAGATCCCTCGGCCCGCTGGTTAAAACGCGGGCACTTCGGGATGACGCCCCCGTGAGATTTGAAATTCAAACTGAGCCACTACGTGAACTTCCGTGGAGACCCGTATCCCGACGACATCTTTAAGGAATGGATTTTAGGGAATGGATTCCATCGCGTCTTCCCATGGACTGTCTCTGCGATCTCCTCTTCCTCAGCGACCTCCGCGGTCAAAAGATTCTAACCGCAGAGCGCGCAGAAAATGCCGCAGAGACTCGCATCGTCTTTACGAACGCATTTACTTTGCGGCTGCTTTGGGCTGCTTGGCGATGATGACGTCCTTAATTTTGTCGTAGGTGGCTTGGGGAACGATTTTCTTGTGCAGCAGATCGGTTTTCATGCGGTAGGGACGGCCGTCGATGATCTTCTGCGAGTAGGCGTCGCCTATTCCGGGCAGGGCTTTGAGTTGATCTTTGGTGGCGGTGTTGATGTCGAGCTTGTCGGTGGCGGGCGCGGCGGTCTGGGCTGCCATGGCCTCGGGTTTTGAGCCGGGTTCGGCGGCTTGCGCGGTCGTGAAGCCGCTGACCAGGGAAAGCGCGAATACCAGAACCGCGATTTGCGCCATTAACTTTTTTTCAATGCGATTCATCATCTCTCCTTCGGCTATGGGCCTCAGGGGCTAAAGCCCCAATCTTTTTGGCCATGTACGGCACGGCTGAAAGCCGCGCCCTTTCAAATCCCACGCACCGCTGAACGTGCCCCCTACGAGTGCCCCATTTCTCGCGCGTAGTTTGCGCGAGAAATGGGGTCGTTGATTCTTACGCGTAAATCCCGCGCTGGCGGATCGTGTACGCCACGCGGTCAATGGCCAGCATGTATGCTGCGATCCGATTGTTGACGTGATGCGTCTCCGCGTAACGGACTACGTCGTCGAACGAAGACTTCATGATTGTCGTCGAGTTGCTCGTTGACCACCGACTCTTTCCAGAAATATCCCTGGCGGTCCTGCACCCACTCGAAATACGAAGTGGTCACGCCGCCGGCGTTGGCCAGAATGTCGGGGATCACGAAAACGCCTTTGTCGGTGAGGATGTCGTCGGCGGCTGAAGTGGTCGGCCCGTTCGCGCCCTCGGCCAGGATGCGGCACTTCACGCGGTCGGCGTTGCGGCTGGTGATGACGTTCTCGGTCGCCGCAGGAATGAGAATTTCGCAGTCCGTCAACCAGCAGGTCGGCGGTCTCGGCTTTTTCCGCGCCGGGGAATCCGTGGACGGTGCCGTTCTTCTGGCGGAAATCCACCAGGGCTTTCACGTCGATGCCGTTCTTGTTGTGCAGGCCGCCGCCAACTTCGGCGATGCCGATGACTTTGTAGCCCGCCTGATGCATCAGCAGCGCGGCGTTCGAACCGACGTTGCCAAAGCCCTGAACGATGACGCGCGTGCTTTCGCGGGCCAGGCCCAGTTTCTGCGCAGGCTTCGTCGCAGACGATCATCACGCCGCGCCCGGTGGCTTCGCGGCGTCCGCGCGATCCGCCAATGTTGATCGGCTTGCCGGTCACGCACGCCGTCACCGTCTGCCGCATGTGCATGGAATAGGTGTCCATCATCCACGCCATGATCTGCTCGTTGGTGTTGACGTCGGGCGCGGGAACATCTTTTTCCGGGCCGATGAATTCGATCAGTTCCGCGGTGTAGCGCCGCGTCATGCGCTCGAGTTCGCCCATCGACATTTTGTGCGGATCGCAGATCACGCCGCCCTTGGCGCCGCCGAAGGGAATGTTGACCACGGCGCACTTCCAGGTCATCCAGCTGGCGAGGGCGCGAACTTCGTCGAGCGTAACGTCGGGCGCGTAGCGGATGCCGCCCTTGGCCGGGCCGCGCGCGATCGAGTGCTGCACCCGGAATCCGGTGAACACTTCGAGGTGCCCGTCGTCCATCTGCACCGGGATGTAGACCGTGAGTTCGCGGTTGGGATAGCGCAGCACGCGCCACAGGCCTTCGTCGAGATTGAGTTTTTGCGCAGCCAGGTCAAAGCGCGCGCGCTGCGATTCCCATGGATTGCTTTCTTTGTCCACGTGCGGGGGCGTAGCTATCGTCGTCATAAAAGTCGTCTCCGGAATGATTGCAGGTCGGGATCGCGGCAAAGCGCCAGCCGTCGCCAGAAGGCTCCCGGACGAAGGCAGGCAAACGTTCAGAGTATATGAGGGGGGACGGGTGGGAAGCAAGGAGACGGCGGCGGTGCCAGGTGGCGGGGCTAGCTTGATCCTTGTTCCTTAGCCTTCGCCGTTTTCAGTTCTTTCCTGATCTGAGCTATAGTCTTCGGGCTAGGGACCGAAAGGTATTGAAGTAGAAAACCGGCGAGCAGTGTAATGAATCCTAATCCCTCAAACACCGGATGTTCGATATTGACCACCGCAGCAGGTTTTGCGTGCGCCCAATCCGGGCACCCTCCTGCAGCGGGCCACTATAATTCCATTTTTTCCGTCACTCGCGAGCAGCGCGTAATCGTTGACGCATAGGGCATATTGTTTGACGGGACTCCGTCAATAGCGACTGACTTACTGACGGCGGTAACTAGCCGGAAGTCAGACGAGTTTGCCTGAAATGAGAAAAACAACAGTGCAGTCCCCGCAAGGTTCAAGAGCAAGGCGAACTGTTGCCATCTCCGGCTGGAGAACACGTCTTCAAAACCTCAGTCTTATGGACTGGGCTGCCATTGTAATTTTTTTGAACGGTGTCTGGATAGCTATTTATACTACCTCCCTAAGACATCCCTGATCCTAGGCAGTCTTTCTGCCTTCCTAGTTCGGCGGGCTTCTCCGACAATCGACCCCGCTTTGTGTAAGGCCTCAAACTTTCACTCGTCACTGCGTCGTCTCAAACAACATTGAAACCTCAGGCCCCACCCGAGCATCTTTACATGCTTTCGGGGGCAAGAGCTTGGGCAGAAAGAGATGACAGCGCAACCGGCACCTGGCGGCCCCGTCGCGGGCGGCAATCCCTGGCTGGTCGCGATCGCGGTCACGCTGGCGACGTTTATGGAGGTGCTCGACACTTCCATCGCCGCCGTCGCGCTGCCTTACATTGCCGGCAGTCTGTCGGCGACCAATGACGAAGCTACCTGGGTGCTGACCAGCTACCTGGTGGCCAATGCGATTATTCTTCCGGCCAGTTCGTGGCTTTCGCTGCGCTTCGGGCGAAAAAGATTTCTCATCACCTGCATCGTCATCTTCACGGTTGCGTCGTTCGCCTGCGGCGCGTCGACCAGCCTGGCGTGGATTCTGATTGCGCGCGCGGTTCAGGGCGCGGGCGGTGGCGCGCTGCAGCCGCTGTCGCAATCGATCCTGCTGGAAACTTTTCCTCCACAACGGCGCGGGCTGGCCATGGCTGCCTTCGGCCTTGGCGTGGTGGTCGCGCCCGTCCTGGGGCCGACGCTTGGCGGATGGCTCACCGACACTTACACGTGGCGCTGGGCGTTCTACATCAACATTCCGGTCGGCATCTTCGCGGTGTTCATGATCTCGCGCTACGTGGTCGATCCGCCATATGTGAAAGACGCGCATCCCGGCAAGTTTGACGCGATCGGCCTGGGACTGCTGGCGATCTGGCTGGGCGCGCTGCAGATCATTCTCGACAAGGGGCAGGAAGATGACTGGTTTGGCGCGACCTGGATTCGCTGGGCCATGGCCATCCTGCTCACCAGCTTCGTGTCGTTTCTGATTCGCGAGTTTCGCGCACAAGCAGCCGCTGGTCAATCTGCGCGTGTTCCGGCATCGCAACTTCGCTATCGGATGCGTGCTCATCGGTTTGTTTGGAGCGTCGATCTACGGGCTGGTGACGCTTGCTGCCGCTCTTCTACCAGGAATTGATGGGCTACACCGCGCTGCAGGCGGGATGGGCGGTGAGTCCGCGCGGCGTCGGCGCGATTATCGCCATGCCCATGATCGGCTACCTGACGGCGAAAATCGATAACCGCTATCTGATCGCGTTCGGATTCACCATGTTCGGCGTGGCCAGCTTGTGGTTCGGGCAATTGAATCTCTCGATCGGGCAATGGACGTTTTTGTGGGCGATTCTCATCAGCGGCTTCGGCTCGGGATGCATCTTCGTTCCGCTCTCCACGACGACCATGGCGTTTCTGAAGAACGAAGAAATCGGCAATGCCAGCGGCCTCTACAACCTGCTACGCAACATTGGGGGCAGCGTGGGAATTTCGGTGGTCAATACGATTGTCGCGCGCCACGAACAAATCCACCGCAACGAACTGGCAGCGTCGCTCAGTGCGGGCCGCATCGAGGTGCAGGGCGCGCTGGGAGGGATTCGGCAATATTTAAGCACGCAGGGCGCGTCGCCGACCACGGCGCTGCAGCAGGCTTATGGGCTGATCAACCTGACGCTCGACAGCCAGGCGCGGCTGTGGTCGTACGTGGACGACTTCCGCTACATGGCGTTGGTGTGCTTTGCCTGTGTGCCCATTGTGTTCGGGTTGAAGAAGGCGGTAGGCATGAAAGGGCGGATCAGCGCGGGACACTAGGAGCATTTGCTACTTTGCTCGGGTTGACGCTGCAAGCTGCGCAGGCAGCGTAATCTCCATGCCCTCCGATGCCGCGCGGACCTTGGGATAGTAGCCACGCGCGTCGGCCACGACTTTGTCGACAATGGCGTCGGTGTGGTCGGGGTCGTGGTGGTAGAGAATCAATTCCTTGGCGCCGCTCTCCATGACGATGTTGACGGCTTCGCGCCAGTGGCTGTGTCCCCAGCCGCGGCGGCGGGCTGCGTACTCTTCGGGAAGATACTGCGCGTCGTAGATCAGGATGTCGGCGCCTTCCGCGAGTTTGCGCACGGCTTTGTCGAAATTCGCGTCGCCGGGCTCGTTGTCGGTGGCATAGACCAGCACGCCTTCTTTGGTCTCCACGCGAAATCCCATGCAGCCCTGCGGATGATTCAGCCACGCGGTCTTGATCTGAATGCCGTCGCCCATGGGCAGGCATCCATTTTCGATGTCATAAAAGTTTCGCTGCGCCTTCATGTGATCGAGGCTCACGGGAAAATACGGAGACGCCATCTGGTCGGCAAATACTTGCTCCAGGCTGCTGGTTTGGCGGGACGAGTGAAAAATAAACTGGCTCTTGGGACTGTTGTAGAGCGGTCGAAAAAAGGGCATGCCCTGAATGTGGTCCCAATGGAAGTGCGAAAGAAAAATGTGCGCGGAGAACGGCGTCTCGCCGAACTCGCGCTCGAGTTCGTGGCCGAGCACGCGGAATCCGGTGCCGCAGTCGAAGATGTAGATTTGCTCGCCCAGGCGCACTTCGACGCAGGAGGTATTGCCTCCATAGCGCAGGTTCTCGGCCTGAGGAGTGGGCGTGGAGCCACGAACGCCCCAAAACTTAATTCGCATAAACTTCGGCGCTGCTCAACCAGTAATCTCCCGTGCCCAACGGGCCAAGATATTCATAAGAATCGGGATATTAAAGATTTTAGCCGCGATTCTAAAGTCAACAAGTGACCAAAGTTTGGCGGGAGCGGCGCGCGATTACTGAGGCAGAGAGTGCCCGATTGGCCGGGGCCGGTATCTTCTTGAGGAACGATTTTCTCCGCGCTCTCCTTTTCCTTAGCGAACTCCGCGGTCAAAAGGCTTTTAACCGCAGAGCACGCAGCGAATGCCCGCAGCGAATGCCCGCGGAGGCCGCGGAGAAAAACGTGCGCTATGGCTTCATTAGAAGTGGATTCGATATCGTCATGCACGATTTTTTCCGCGCTCTCCTTCCCTCAGCGAACTCTGCGGTCAAAAGCTTTTAACCGTAGAGCGCACAGAGAAGGCCGCAGAGGCCGCCGAGCCTCGCCTATAATGAAAAACCCGCTGCCGGATGCGCTGAGTCACTGAGGGGAACGGAAGATCGTTTACCACCAAGGACACTAAGGTTCACGAAGGAAAACCTTAACGCGGCATCGCGGTTCGGATGTCAACGATGCTGCAACCTGACTTTAAACAATTTTCGCGACTGGCCCGCGAGGCCACGCTGGTCCCGGTGGTGAAATCGGTGAGCGCCGATTTGCTGACGCCGGTTTCCGCGTTTCTCGCCATTGCCGCCAACGAGCCGCATGCCTTTCTGCTCGAATCGGTGGAGCGGGGCGAGCAGATCGGACGCTATACATTTCTGGGCGTGCGGCCTTACATGCGGGTGAGGGCGCGGCAGGGAACGGTGGAGATTGAGCGCGGGCGCCGGCGCGAAGTAGTCCAGGAGAATATTTTCCAGGTCGTGAAGCGATTGCTGCGCGAGCATCGTCCCGCAAGCGTTCCCGGACTGCCTCCATTCACCGCGGGCGCGGTCGGCTATTTCGCTTATGACGTGGTTCGGCAGTTGGAAAAGATCGGCGACCATGCGAAGGATGATCTGAAGCTGCCCGATGCCGAACTGATGTTCTTCGACCGATTGCTGGCGTTCGATCATTTGCGGCATCAGATTCACATTGTCGCCGCCGCCGACGTTGCGCGTGAAACTCCGCGCCGCGCCTACGATCGCGCGCTCCGCGACATCGCTGCACTGGAGCGCAAACTCGCGGCGGGCCTCAGCCCGGCGCTGTGGCAGAAATCGGCCAAACGCATTCCGGGCAAACTCAAGGTGCATGCCGGCACCAATCGGGAAAGCTTTTTGCGCAGCGTGAAACGCTGCAAAGAGTACATTGCCGCGGGCGACATTTTTCAGGTCGTGCTCTCGCAACGGCTCGACTTCACGCCCGAGGTCGCGCCCTTCGATCTGTATCGCTCGCTGCGGCAGGTGAATCCCTCGCCCTATCTTTATTTTTTGCGGACCGGCGACACCCACATTCTCGGGTCATCTCCCGAGATGCTGGTGCGGGTCACGGGATCGCAAGCTGGAGTATCGTCCGATCGCGGGCACGCATCCGCGCGGCCGCGACGAGGCGGAAGATTTGCGCCTGGAACAGCAGATGCGCACCGACGAAAAAGAGCGCGCCGAACACGTCATGCTCGTCGACCTCGGCCGCAACGACCTGGGACGCGTCAGCGAATACGGCTCGGTGAAGGTGAAAGACCTGATGTACGTGGAGCGATACTCGCACGTGATGCATCTGGTGTCGGCTCTGGAAGGCACGCTGCGCAAGGATCTGGACGCGCTCGACGCTTTCGCCGCCTGCTTTCCCGCAGGCACGCTGAGCGGCGCGCCGAAAGTGCGGGCCATGCAGATCATTGAAGAACTCGAACCCACGCGCCGTGCAATTTACGGAGGCTCGGTGCTCTATGCGGATTTTGCCGGGAATCTGGATTCGTGCATCGGAATCCGCACATTGCTCATGCAAGGCAAAAAAGCTTATCTGCAGGCGGGCGCGGGAATTGTTGCCGACTCGGACCCAGCCAGCGAGTTTCAGGAATCGATGAACAAAGCGCAGGCGCTGCTGCGTGCGGTAGACAGGGCGAGGAACGGCGGGCAGTGAGCGGCGATCAATGATCAGCAATCAGAAATCAGCAATCAGAAATCAGCAATCAGAAATCAACAATCAGCCCGGTCTATTGCGAACCTTGCAGCAGCTCCTTCAGATACTGTTGCCAGACCGCTGCCCAGGTGTGAGTGCCGTGTCCGTGAGTCTGGTCGGAGACTGGGATCAGCACGAATCGTCCCTTGGACACGCGCTTAATCTCGCGCTCGGCAATCCCCGACTCCGGCGGATTAATGAAGTCGTCCGCGGAGTTCACGAACATAACCGGAACTTTAATGGTTTCGAGTTTCGCTGACGGGTCGTAGTTGCGCGAGGCATTGACGGCGTAGAGAAGATCATTGGCATCGAGGGTCGATGTAATGCGCTTCATGGAATCGTCGAGGTACTTATCCGCCGCATCGCGCGTGGGCAGATTTTTCTGCATCAGCAGCGGCGCGCTTCCCGCAATCAGCAGGAAGTCAGTTCCGATTTGTAGCGCGGCGCGCGGTTCCGTGGTGTAGTCGCCGTTCTTCCAGTCGGGATCTTGCCGAATGCCGTCGATCACCATCTTGCGCCACAGGCGGTTGCGCCCCGCGATTTGCACGGGCAGGCACGCCAGCGGCATCAGCGTATCCATGAAGTCAGGATAGGTCTCGCCCCACACCCAGGAATGCATGCAGCCCATCGACGTGCCCAGAATCAGGCGCAGATGGTTCACGCCCAATCCTCTTTCGAGCAATTCATGCTGCGCCGCCACCATGTCGTCGTAGTCGTACTGCGGAAAACGGGCGCGCATCCCGTCACTCGGCTTGCTCGACTTTCCGTGGCCGACGTTGTCGGGAAGAATAATGAAATAACGGCTGCTGTCGAGCAGTTCGCCCGGACCAAACAAAACGTCGGCAAACTGAGGCGAGAGGAACTGGCGCCCGGTGCCTCCAGTGCCGTGGAGGAGCAGAACGGCGTTGGTCACTTTTCCGCTGGCGTCCCGCTCGAGGCTTGCCCAGGGTCGTGTAGTGCAGGCGCAGTTCGGGGAGAGTCTCGCCGCTCTTGAAATGAAAATTATGGCTCACGTAATCGCCTTCCGTTGGCGTCAGCTTGGCCGCAGGGTGCGATGAAGACTCCTGCGCGAAGCAAATCATCGCGGGAAAAAACGACGCGCCGATGAAAACGACAATGGCGAAGAAATAGCGGTTCATCACAGTTCTTATCTGCGGAAGCATACGGAGAATTCCTTCGTGAACCTTCGTGCCCTTGGTGGTCAACGCGCTTAAGATGTCTGATCGAGCCTCGCGAACTCTCATACTCGATGTGTATCCGTGAGCTTCTCCAGAATCATCGGCCCGAACTGCGAGACGCTGCCCGCGCCCAGCGTCAAAATCATGTCGCCATCCTGCGCAACCGCGGCGGCCGCCTCCACCGCTTCGGCCGGAGAGGCCACATAGCGGACGTTCTTCGCGTTTTTCTCCCGAATCCGCTGCGCCAGAATTTCTCCGCTGATGCCCTCGATGGGCTTCTCGCTAGCGGCGTAAATGTCGAGAACGAAGAGCGAATCGGCGTCGCCGAACGCGCCAGTGAACTCTTCGATCAGATCGCGGGTGCGCGTGTAGCGATGCGGCTGGAAGATGACGTGAATTTTTCCAAATCCGCATTGCCTGGCCGCAGCCAGCGTGGCCTTGATCTCGGTAGGATGGTGGCCGTAATCGTCGATGACGCTGATGCCCGCGACTCGTCCCCGCAATTGAAACCGCCGATCGACGCCGCGGAACTGGTCGAGCGCGCTACGAATCGAGTCGACGTTCGATGTCGAGGCCCACGCCCACGGCAATCGCCGCCGTCGCGTTCAGAACATTGTGCACGCCTGGCACGTGCAGCGTGAACTCACCGAGATCCTGCGCGCGATATCGAACCGAAAAACGACTGAGCGGACGCGAGTCACTGGAAGTCGGGTGCCCCATCCTAGCCGCGTCTTTTGTGGCCACGCTAGGGATTTTGACTTGAAAATCCGAGCCGCGCTTCGTCCCATATGTCACCGTACGACGTTGCACCTCAGGCAGCAACCGCCGCAGCAGCGGATCATCATTGCACGCGACGATCATTCCGTAGAAGGGCACGCGGTCCATGAACTCGAGAAAAGTTTTCTTCACGTCGCGCATGTTGCGGTAGCAATCCATGTGCTCGCGATCGATGTTGGTCACGACCGAGAGAATTGGGGTTAACTTAAGAAAGCTGCGGTCACTCTCGTCGGCCTCGGCCACCAGATATTGCGACTTCCCCAGGCGGGCGTTCGATCCCATGGCGTCGACGCGGCCGCCAACCACAACGGTAGGATCGAGGCCGCCCGCGGCCAGCACCGCGGCCACCATGGAAGTTGTCGTAGTCTTGCCGTGCATGCCGGCAATGGCAATGCCATATTTCAATCGCATCAACTCAGCCAGCATCTCCGCCCGCTGAATCACCGGGATGTGCCGGCTGTGCGCTTCGGCGACTTCAGGATTCTCCGCAGAGATTGCGGAGCTGGTGACAATCACCTCGGCGCCTGCAATATTTTCGGCCCGATGTCCTTCGAAGATAGTTGCGCCGAGGCCCGCCAGACGCTGCGTTACAGCGGAACTCTTCAGGTCTGAACCGGAAACCTTGTAGCCAAGATTGAGCAACACCTCCGCGATGCCGCTCATACCGATGCCGCCGATGCCCACGAAATGAATGCGTTGAATTTTGGCAAACATAAAATCAAATTCCCGGCCACGGATTCACACGGATTTCCACGGATAAAGCCAAGAGTTAAAAAGTATTATCCGTGAGAATCCGTGCGAATCCGTGGCTAATGTTCTTCGATGCCCGCCACGCGCGCCGCCATCGCAGCGATATCGCGTGCCGCGTTAGGATGTGCCAACTCGCGCGCGGCCTGGCTCATGCGCTGCAGGCGCTGCGGATCCTGCAGCAGTGCGGCAATGGTTTCCGCCAGCCAGACGCCTTCGAGCTTCGACTCCTCGACTACCACCGCCGCGCCCTGCCGCGCCAGCGCTTCGGCGTTAACCCGCTGATGATCGTCCGCCGCGCGCGGGAACGGAACGAAGACCGCGGGCTTGCCAGCCGCCGCAATTTCCGCGACAGTACTCGCTCCCGAGCGGCATACGACCAAATCCGCGCGCGCAAAGGCCGCCGGCATATCCTCAATAAACTTGAAAACTTCCGCCGACTCGCCCAAATCGCCGATAAGCCGCCAGCGCGTCATTATAGTCACGCTCGCCGGTCTGGTGAATAATGTGAATCCCTGGCGCCTCGCGCTGCAGAACTGGCAGACAGCGGATCATCGCGTCATTGATGGCGTGCGCGCCCTGGCTGCCGCCAAACACAAGCAGTGTAGGCGCGCCTTCGTGCTTCGGAGGAATCTCGAAAAATGCCTGCCGCACCGGCACGCCCGTGACTTCGGCGTGACGAAAATATTTTGCCGTCTCCTCGAAGTGGACGGCCGCGCCTGAAACAAATCGCGCAACCATGCGATTGGCAAATCCCGGAACCACGTTGGGCTCGAAGGCGAGCGTGGGAATGTGCTTGACCACCGCCGCCAGCATCGCGGGGCCAGAAGCATATCCGCCCACACCAATCACCACATCGGGAGCGAACTGGTTGAGCATGCGGCCCGCATCCCAAACCGCGCGCGGCAAATCGAAAGCCGTCTTCAGCCGTGTGGTGAGGCTGACGTTTTTCAGAGCGCCCACGCGCACCAATTGCAGCGGAAATCCAGCAGCCGGCACCAGCCGGTTTTCAATGCCGCGCGCGGTGCCGATGAACAGCACCTCCGCGCCGTAACTTTTCTTGAGCTGATTGGCAATGGCCAGCGCCGGAATCACATGTCCGCCGGTCCCGCCGCCCACGAGAATTGCGCGCATGTGGTGACTATAAACTACAAACAAACTTGCCACGGATTAGCACGGGTGTGAAAAAAAACCGCTTCTGGCTAAACCGGCCACCGGGTCACCCCATCAATTGACTATCCACTTTACGCGTAATAACATGTGTTACTACATGGAGAACAGAATGATACCCCTGAAACTCGTGCAGATCGGTAACTCGGTTGGTTTTGTCCTCCCCAAGGAGGCCGCGTCGAAGCTCAAGGTCGAAAAGGGCGACGTCGTGTTTTTGATTGAATCTCCCGAGGGCTACCGCATCACTCCCTACGACCCTGTGTTTGAAAAGCAGATGCAGGGTGCCGAGCGCATCATGAAAAAGCGCCGCAACGTGCTCCGCGCGCTCGCGAAATAGCCGCATGCGCTGGACTTGGGTCGTTGAAAGTGTTGCCCTGGCTATCCACGAGACGCAACTGGCAGAGCACGGCGGCATTCCGGGTATACGTGACGAGGGATTATTCTTGTCGGCGATGGCTCGACCACAAAATTTGGCGGCTTATGGCGATCGCCCGGATGCCGCCCACTTGGCGGCTGCCTATGCGTTTGGCTTGGCGCGCAATCATCCCTTTCTCGACGGCAACAAGCGCACCGCCTTCGTGGTGATGGAATTGTTCCTGAATCTCAATGGGTGGACGCTCGAAGCCGACAATGCCGCTTGCATCTCGGTGATGCTGGCCCTCGCCGCCGGAAAACTTAGCGAGGAGATGCTGGCGAAGTGGCTTCGCGATCACATCGAACGCGACTAGCGGTGATAACCAAAATCCCAGTTTCAGATTGGATGTCGGGTGGAACTCTAACCCTCTTGACGATTTGGCTTTCCAATCAACAATCAAAAATCTTCAATCAAAAATTTCTTTCTTACTCGGCCTGCTTGGTGATGTTCAGCAACACGCCAACGCACAGCAGCGTTACAAACAACGACGATCCCCCATACGAGACCAGCGGCAGCGGAATTCCCTTGGTCGGCATCATCCCCAGCACCACGCTGATATTGATAAAGGCTTGCAGCACCACCATGCTGGTGATGCCTACGGCGAGATAGCGGCCGAATACATCTTCGGTGCGCCACGATGCACGCATGCCGCGCCACAGAAAAATGGCGAACAATGCGACCACAAACAGGGCGCCAACCAAGCCAAGTTCCTCGGCAGTCACGGCGAAAATAAAATCCGTGTGCGGCTCAGGAAGATAGAAAAGTTTCTGCTTACCTTCCATCAGGCCGGTGCCGGTCACGCCCCCAGTGCCCACCGCAATCAGCGACTGGATGATATGGAAGCCGGTCTTCTGGCTGTCGGCGTAGGGATTGAGAAACGCCAGAATCCGCGCGCGCCGAAAGGCGACATGAAAAATCAGGAAATACAGCGGTACCACCGACGCCGCGAACGCGTACCCGAAATAACGCATGCGCATCCCGGCCACGTAAAGGATGCACGCCGCGATGGCCGCGCAGGCAATGGCCGTGCCCAGATCAGGCTGCAGCACAATCAATCCCAGAAATACGACGACCGGCGCCGCCGCCGGCAGCAGCGTGTTGCGCACGTCATCGATGGTCTTCGCCCGGCTCTCCAGGAAATAAGCGAGAAATAAAATCAGCACCGGCTTGGCTAACTCGGACGGCTGAAAGGAAAACCCTCCGGCATGAATCCAGCGATGTGTGTTGTGCGAGCGGTCGAGAAAGAAGACCGAGATCAGCAGAAGCGTCGTGAACCCCATCAGAGAAAACACTAGCGCCGGATTCTTATAGCGCTTGTAGTCGACGCGCATGGCCACGACCATGCCGAGCAGTCCCGCGACCGCCCAGATCAATTGCTTCGAAAGAAACGCGTAGGGCGAACCGAAGCGCTCCCGAGCCATCACGGCCGAAGCCGAGAAGACCATCACCAGTCCGACGAAAACCAGCAGCATGGTGACGGTAAACAGCCAGCGGTCGACGCTCACGCGCTTTGCCATGGAAACTCATTTCACCACGGGTGCGGTGAGGAAAAGGCGATTAAATTGTTGATTGTTGAGTTTTGATTGTTGATTGTTTTGGTTCGGGGCGTGCGTTTATTGAACAGCGACGCTCTCGAAAAAAAACGATCCTGAGCGAGTTTGTCATCCTGAGCGAAGCGAAGGACCTTTGCACTCCTCGGTCATTACAAAGGTCCTTCGCGGCAAAGAGCGCCGCTCAGGATGACAGAGGACGAAGACCGTTACGGTTTGCCGGTTTCGCTCACCATTCCCCGCACAATCTCCTTAAACATCTGCCCACGCTGCTCGTAGTTCTTGAATTGGTCGAAGCTGGCGCAGGCCGGAGCCAGCAGGACCACATCACCCGGCTGTGCGACGGAGTTGGCTTTGCGGATGGCGTTCTCCAGCGTTTCGGCATGCACGACTTCGGGGCCTTTAATTTGCGATTCAATCTTTGTTGCCGCCGCACCGATCGTATAGACGCGCTTCACCCGCTGGCGCAGCAGGTCGTTCAGCAAAGAGTAGTCGCTGCCCTTGTCCTTGCCGCCAAGAATCAGGTGGATGTTCGCCGGGAACGACTCCAGCGCCTTGATGGTCGCATCGACGTTGGTGGCCTTCGAATCGTTGTAGTAATCCACGCCGCGAATCGTTGCCACAAATTCCAGTCGGTGCTCGACGGCTTTGAAATCGCATACAGCCTGCCGGATTTTGTCGGCAGCGCATCCCATTAGCATGCCCGCGCATACCGCGGCCAGCACGTTCTCCAGATTGTGAGCGCCTTTCAGCGGGATCTCGGAAACCTGCATGATCTCGCGCTGCCGCGCCGTCTCTTTGTCGCCCGGCGCGTCGCGGAACACGATGTTGCCGTCGCGCACCCACGCGCCCCGCTCCACTTCTTTCTGCCGGCTGAACCAAAAGACTTGCGCCCGCGTTCGCGCAGCCATCGCTACGCACGTAGGGTCGTCGGCATTGAGCACGGCGAAGTCGCTCGCCTGCTGGTTTTCGAAAATGCGTGCCTTGGCGTCCACATAGACTTCAAACGTTCGGTGCCGGTCGAGATGGTCCGGTGTTACGTTCAGCACGACCGCAACCTTCGGACGAAAAGTTCGAATCGTTTCCAGTTGGAAGCTCGAAATCTCGAGTACGATGACGGTCTCGGCCTGGGCGCGCTCGGCCAGCGAAATGGCGGGCGTGCCAATGTTGCCGCCGACCAGCGCCGGAAACCCTGCCGCAGTCATGATTTCGCCCACCAGAGTCGTAGTTGTGGTCTTGCCGTTCGATCCCGTGATCGCGACGATAGGCCCGTGCAAAAACTGCGCCGCCAGTTCGACTTCGCCAATCACGGCCTCGCCCAAAGCGCGCGCTTGCACAAGAGGGGCCGCATCGACGGGCACGCCAGGACTGACCACGATTAAATCCTGGCCGCGAAACGTGCGGTCACCGTGGCCTCCGCTCTCCACCGTAATGCCGTGATCGAGCAGCACCGGAATCTCATTGCGCAGTTCGTCGCCGCTCTTGGTGTCGGAGACCGTAACCTGCGCGCCCTGTCCCTTCAAAAATAATGCGGACGCCACGCCCGACTTGCCCAGGCCCACCACCAGCACGCGTTTTCCCTTGAGATCCATAGAAAATCAATTGATGATTTTTGATTGTTGATTTCTGATTTCAGAACTAAGTCGCAGTTGCCCAGGAGTTTTTCAATCGACAATCAAAAATCAGAAATCAAAAATTGTTTTATCTCAATTTCAGCGTGGTCAGCGCGAACAACGCAAAAATCAGCGACGCAATCCAGAAGCGCACAATGATCTTCGACTCCGACCACCCCAGCAATTCAAAGTGATGATGCAGCGGCGCCATCTTGAAGATACGCTTCTTGCGCAGCTTGTAGGAACCGACTTGCAGGATGACCGAAATAGCTTCGATCACGAACACGCCGCCAATGAACGGCAGCAGCAGTTCCTGCTTGATGATGACGGCGATCGTGCCGATCGCGCCGCCCAGCGCCAGCGATCCCACGTCGCCCATGAATACTTCCGCGGGATGCGCGTTGTACCAGAGAAAGCCGATGGACGACCCCACCATGGCCCCGCAAAAAATAGTTAATTCTGCGATCTGCGGCATGCGTTGCAATTCCAGATAGGTTGCGAATGTGGCGTGGCCGCTCACGTACGTCAACACCGTCAGCGCGCCCGCGGCAATCACCGTGCAGCCGATCGCCAGGCCATCCAACCCATCCGTAAGATTCACCGCGTTGCTCGAACCCACGATCACGAAGCGCCACGAAAACGATGAACGGCAAAAACGCCAGCGGCCAGATGTGCGGATACCGCTCCAGGGTGCTCACCACCAGGTCCGGATGAAACTGCTTGAAAAATGGCACGATCAGCTTGGTGGAGTACATGCCATAGGCCTGCATGGCGATCAGCATGGACGCAATCACCACGCTGGTGGCGATTTGCAATCCTAGTTTGGCGCGACCTGTCAGGCCCAGGTTGCGGCGGCGAGTCACCTTGGTGTAGTCGTCGGTGAACCCGATGGCGGCGAAGGCGCATGTGGAAAACACCGCAATCCATACGAAGCGATTGCTCAAGTCGGCCCATAGCAATGTGGGAACGATAATCGCGATCACGATCAGCAGTCCGCCCATGGTGGGCGTCCCCGCTTTTTTCTGGTGAGCCTTAGGTCCTTCTTCGCGAATGTATTGCCCGATCTGAAATTCGCGCAGTCGCCCAATGACCAGCGGACCTACGATCAGCGCGGTAAAAAGCGCGGTCAGGCTGGCAAATGCCGTGCGGAACGTGACATAGCGAAAAATGCGGAAGGGCGCAACGTAATGTTGCAGCTTGACGAACAGCAGCCAGTAGAGCAATCACCCTCCGTCTAGAAAAACATTTTTGATTGCTGGTTTTTGATTGTTGATTGAAACTCGAAGCCACCGAGCAGCGTGAACGTTTTCAATCAGCAATCAAATCAATCATCAATCATCAATCGCTATTCCGCCGCGCCTTCCAAGTCTCCAGCGCCTTTTCGAGCTTCACTCCCCGCGAAGCCTTCAGCAGCACGATGTCGCCATCGCGGGTCTCGCGAGCCAGCCATTCGCCGGCCTCCTCGGGCGTAGCCACGTACAAGGCTTCTGTCCCCGGCTGTCGCGCTCCTTCAACCATTGCTTGGGCGAGTCCGCGTACGCCGATGAGAACGTCGATCTTCTTCTCGGCAATATGCTGACCTGCAGCTCGGTGCATCTGTTCTCCAGCCGGACCGAGTTCCAGCATCTCTCCCCCAACCACAATGCGCCGCCCAGCTTTCATTGTGGCCAGCGCATCGACCATGGCTTGCAGCGCCTTCGGATTCGAATTGTAGCAATCGTTGATCACCGTGATGTTACCCAAGTGGAGAACCTGCCCGCGCTTGTCGGGCGGCGTAAGCGTCGCCAGCGCGCCGATGGCTTCCGACGGGCTGAGTCCGCGAGCCACGCCTACTGCAACCGCAGCCAGCGCGTTCAAAATATTGTGCGCACCGACCAGCGGCCAGCGAGCATGCTCGTGCGCTCCGTTCAAGACCACATCAAACTCGGAACCCTCCGCGCCGCGGCCCTGTATATTTTCTGCCCGTACGTCAGCGATTTCGCGCAGTCCATAAGTCACGACCTTCCCTTTGAAATCGCGGCCAAACTGCGAAACGTATTCGTCGTCCGCATTGAGCACGGCGGTTCCACTGGCGGAGAGTGACTCAATCAATTCATATTTCGCCCGTGCAATGCCGGCGATCGAATCAAAGAACTCCAAGTGCACCGGAGCTACGTTTGTGACTACGCCAATATCGGGCTGCGCGATCTTCGCCAGCGCGCGAATTTCCCCGGCATGCGACATCCCCATTTCGATGACCGCAATGTCGTGCTCGGGCTCCAACTTCAATAGCATGAGGGGCAGTCCGAAATGATTATTGAAATTGCCTTCGGATTTCAGCACCCGGAAGCGTGCCGCCAGCACGTGGGCAATGGCTTCTTTCGTGGTCGTCTTGCCCGCCGATCCGGTGACGCCAACAAGTGTCTTGCCCCACAGCTTGCGCACTGCGGTAGCCAGAATTTGCAGCGCAACCAGCGTGTCCTCAACCGCCAGCAGTCGATTCTTGTCGGGATAGCGATGCAGTTGATCTTTGCGGACCACGGCCACGGTGGCGCCCTTTTCCAGCGCGCCGACTACATAGTCGTGGCCATCGAGACGTTCGCCTTTGACCGCGAAGAAAAGTTGGTCGGGTCCGACCGTGCGCGAGTCGATGGAGTATCCCTGCACGACTTCGTCGCGCGTATCAGCACTTTTTCCCACAGCCGAGCCGGCTGTCCCTACGAAAGTCGTCGCCGAAATAAACTCGGCTATTTTCGATAGCGCTAGCTTCATGCCTGGTTCCCGCCGGCCGCCTGCGCGCATTCGAAGCCGGACGCGCGCAACGCTTCGCGCGCCACTTCCACGTCGTCGAAAGGATGCGATCCTTCGCGCGTGACCTGCACCTTCTCGTGGCCTTTGCCCGCGAGAAGGACGATGTCGCCGGGACGGGCTTCGCCAATCGCCAGCGCGATAGCCTTGCGGCGGTCGACTTCAACGCTGTATTTCACTCCAGTTTTTTGCAGCCCCACCAGCGCGTCGTTGATGATGGCTCGCGGATCCTCACTGCGCGGGTTGTCGGAAGTCAGCACCACAAAATCGCTGCCTCGCCCGGCCGCCTCGCCCATCAGCGGACGCTTGGCGCGATCGCGGTCCCCGCCGCAGCCGAATACGGTCAAGACTCTCGCCGTGCCTCCGTCGCGCGAGACGAATTCGCGGGCCAGCGCCGTCAGGTTGCGCAGTGCATCGTCGGTATGCGCATAGTCCACCACCACCGTGAACGGCTGGCCGCAGTCCACGCGCTCGAATCTGCCCGGTACATGAGTGAGCGCGCCGACACCGCGAGCAATCGCGTCCGAGGAACATCCGCGCGCGAAACACGCCGCCGCCGCAGCCAGGATGTTGTAGACATTCACCCGCCCGATCAGCGGAGAGAAAATCGCAACTTTTTCCCGGGGAGTAGCCATGTCGAAACGCGTGCCGCGCGGAGTGATGTCCACCTTCTCCGCATGGAAATCGCCGCGCTCCCAGCCATACGTCAGCACGACCGAACTACGCTTGCGGCTGAAGTCGGCCAGCTTCGCGCCATATTCGTCGTCGAGATTAGTCACGGCTGCGCGCGGCGCATCGGTGCCGCAGCCCTCGAACAGAACTCTCTTGGCGGCAAAATATTCGTCCATCGTCTTGTGATAGTCGAGATGGTCGCGCGTCAGGTTCGTGAATACCGCAACGTCGAAGGGCACGCCGAACACTCGCTGCTGCGCCAGCGCGTGGGAAGAAACTTCCATGACTGCGTCGGTCGCGCCCAGGCCAAGAGCTTCATTCAAAAGTCGCGCCAGTTCCAGCGCCTCGGGAGTAGTGTGCGGCGCGGGATAGACATTTCCCGCCACGTGATATTCGATGGTCCCGATCAGCGCGCTCTTGCGTCCCGCCGCGCTCAAGATTGATTCGACCAGAAACGCAGTCGTGCTCTTCCCGTTCGTTCCGGTAATTCCGGTAACCGCAATTCGCTCCGCCGGACGTTTATAGAAATTCGCGCTCAACCGCGCCAACGCTCGCCGCCCATGCGGCACCAGAGCCCAGGCCACCCCTTCGCGCGCTTTCTGGTCAGGCGAATCGGTGACCACGGCAACAGCGCCTGACTGAATCGCCTGGTCGATGAACCGGTTCCCGTCCGACGTTTCTCCGCGCATGGCGACGAACACAGTCCCCGGCTTCACCCGCCGCGAGTCGTATTCCACACCACTGACGTTCGGGTCCCCGCTCTGTGCGAGGACCTCCGCGCCATCCAGAAGCTGTTGGAAGGTCATTGCTGGGAATTATAGGCCACGCAAAAGTCTGCCGGTGCCGTCGTGAGTGCGCTTTTCCATAGCTGGGCCGTTACCAAGGTCATTTTTTCCGTGCTCCCGGTGCGCGCTACATTGGTCTCATGAGCACCGGAGCCAGCCCCGCCAAATATCGTTGTTCGCAATGCGAAATGCCCGAAGGTTCGTGTGAATGCGATAAATTCTGCTGCCTGTGCCAGGCAGTAATCGACATCCGCATCTGCGCCGACGGCCTGATGTACTGCGAAGACTGCCGCAAGGCCTGCGACTACAAGACTTCCGAATAATCCATCGCAGTGCCTGGAGCGAATTTTCTGAAGTCCTGCCATGACAGCGTACCAACGGTAGTGGGTCAGTTTGAAATTCTGATGGCGTGTTCGCTCGTCGATGGCGTCATCCTGGCCGCTCGGCCGCGTACGGCAGCAAAGGCAACTGCTCCAACTCCTCGCGCCCACCTTCGTCCACAGCTTCCGCTTTTTCTGCACGCCTGGCTCAGCGCCATCGCTTGCAACTGGTTCTTGGTACGCGTCCGCGCCTGCACCTGCTTGTGCCGATGCACCAGCAGCTGCCGCACGTCCCGCACCTCCAGGCTCGGCACCCAGATCCGCGGAAACCGATTCTCCATCAGCAACTGCAGCAGGTGCTCCGCATCTCGCCGGTCCGTCTTCTGCCTGCGCACCACCGAAGCCCGCACCCGCGCCGCATCCCCGAACCACAACTCCATGCCCAGCTCTTGCAGCAACCGCTCGAACCACGGATAGTGCCCGCAAGCCTCCATCCCCACTCGCACCGCCCGCCCCGCCAGCGACCGATAAAACTGCTCCGCCTCGGCGCGGTGTTGCAACCGCTTTTCCTGTATCTCCCCCGTTAAGTTGTCAAAGATCGCGACCTGCTGAAACCCAGGATGAAAATCGCACCCTATAATCAACATGACGTTGGCTCCTCTCAGTGAGCCTTGGTCTGTTTTGCCACAACCAATCTACTCGCTGCGACCAGCCAACGTCGTTATGCAATCAAGCGTAGCCGTTCTCCAGGCGGAGCGAAGGATCTCCCGTTACGACACTGTTGCCACGGGAGATCCCTCGACCCGCTGGTAAAAACGCGGGCTCTTCGGGATGACGCCCTGTGACATTCATAATTCAAACTGACCCACTAACGTACCAACAACTATTTGGCAGTCCGGCCCCTTTTGAGCGAAAATAGTGTGTTTGCCGTTTTGCAAGCGCTTTTGCCCCAGGAGACCCGATGGCGACCACAATGCACGTCAGCGACGTAGCCGAGTTGCTGAGTGAAGGCCGGACCCACTTCAATCTTTCTCCGGCTTTGCTGGTGGAGCACTCCATCCGGCGCAACGAAGCCAAACTGGCATCCAACGGATCCCTCGTCGGCTACACCAATCGCACCGGCCGCTCTCCCAAAGACAAGTTCATCGTAAAAGATGAAGCCACGGCTCACACCGTGGCCTGGGGAGGCGTCAACGCTCCTTTCGATCCGGAAAAGTTCGACGCGCTTTACGAGCGGGTCATGGAGCACCTTCGTGGCCGCGAGCTTTTCGTGCAGGATCTTTTTTGCGGCGCCGATCCCGTCTACCGCCTGCCGGTTCGCATCGTGAACGAATACGCCTGGCACAATCTGTTCGTACGGCAATTATTTTTGCGTCCCACGGCCGAGGAACTGAAACATCACCAGCCCGAATTCACCGTGATTGCCGCCCCGGAGTTCAAGGGCGATCCCAGGCGCGACGGCGTGGCCTCGGAAGTTTTTGTCCTGTTGAACTTCACCCGCCGCACCGTGCTGATTGGCGGGACCTCGTACGCGGGCGAGATGAAGAAGTGCATCTTCAGCGTGATGAATTTCCTGCTGCCGCCGCGCAACGTCTTCCCCATGCACTGCTCGGCCAACGTCGGGCGCAATGGCGTGAGCGCGCTGTTCTTCGGGCTCTCGGGCACCGGCAAGACCACGCTCTCGGCCGATCCTTCGCGCGACCTGATCGGCGACGACGAGCACGGATGGAGCGCCGACGGCGTCTTCAACTTCGAGGGTGGATGCTACGCCAAGTGCATCAAGCTCTCCAAAAAGAACGAGCCGCAAATCTGGAACGCACTTCGCTTCGGCTGCGTGCTCGAAAACGTAACTCTCGACGCCCACACTCGCGTCCCCGACTACAACGACGACAGCAAGACCGAGAACACGCGCGCCGCCTACCCCGTGGATTTCATCGACAACGCCGTCATCCCCGGCATTGGCGGGCATCCGAAGAACGTCGTTTTTCTCACCGCGGACGCCTTCGGCGTCTTGCCGCCGATCTCGAAGCTCACGCCCGAGCAGGCCATGTATCACTTTCTCTCGGGCTACACAGCAAAGGTGGCGGGCACAGAAACCGGCGTGAAAGAACCGACGGCGACATTTTCCACCTGCTTCGGCTCGCCGTTCCTTCCTCTGCCTCCGAAAACTTATGCCGAAATGCTGGGCCGCCGCCTGCGCGAGCACAATGCCCAATGCTGGCTGGTGAATACTGGCTGGCAAGGCGGTCCCTACGGCGTGGGCAAGCGCATGGAGATTCCTTACACCCGCGCCATGGTCGACGCAGCCGTCGAAGGCGAACTCATTCGCGAGGACTTTGAGACTGAGCCGACTTTTGGCTTCAGCATTCCCAAAGCATGCCGCGGAGTACCCACCAACGTCCTGAATCCGCGAAACGCCTGGCCCGATAAAGCCGCCTACGACAAGGCCGCCGAAGACCTCCGCAACCGTTTCGCCAAAAACTTCGAAAACTTCGATGCCCCGGCGGAAGTGAAAGCGGCCGGTCCGAAGGCGCAAAGGTAAAAGAGATCTTGGGACGATCACGCCCCGATCGCGGACTTCGGCGACAAGGGTTCTTGCGCCGTCTTTGTTATGTTGCAGCAGTTCTCTACCTTGCAGGGACAGTTTTCGGCGGCATTGGCCTCGGCTGGATTGCAATGCATCCACCTCGCCGCCCAGTCACGGTTCTGGAAGCAAAAAATGCGCAAGCCGCCGCGAGAGCGGCCGGTGAAGGATTTGAAAGCATTTCCCTCAGGGCAGAGGATGGCACAACATTGAGGGCCTGGTTCCTCACTCCTCAATCACCAAATGCCAACGTTGCGATCCTGTTGCACGGAGTCTCGGACAACCGGCTCGGAATGTACGGCTACGGAAAGTGGTTACTGGACAATCATTACGCTGTCCTCCTCCCGGATGCTCGCGGCCATGGACTCAGCGATGGAATCGCAGCATACGGGCTGAAGGAATCCAGCGACATTCACGAATGGGTGGATTGGCTAGAAACTAGATATCACCCACACTGTGTGTATGGTTTGGGAGAATCGATGGGGGCTGCACAGTTGATTGAGTCGCTTCCCACCGAGCCTCGCTTCTGTGCCGTAGTTGCGGAGTGCCCATTCGCCAGCTTTCGAGAAGTCGCCTACGCGCGCTTCGGCCGCCAATTCCAGACCGGCCCGTGGATCGGTAGCACATTCTTTCGTCCTACCGTCGACGTAGGATTTCTTTATGTCCGCCTTCGCTACGGCTTGAACATGGAAGAAGCATCACCAAAGCAGTCGGTTGAAAAAACGCGGATCCCTGTCATGCTCATTCACGGCCTTGGTGATCGCAACATCCCGTCATTTCACTCTGACGAAATCCGAGCGCATAATCCTGCGGACATCGTTTTGTGGAAAGTGCCGGGTGCAACTCACACCGGGGCACACCAAGCCGCTCCTGAGGAGTTCGAACGCCGAGTACTCGAGTGGTTCAAAACACATTCTTCTGCTTCGCTCTGAACAGGCTGTCCAAGGTTCGCGCTGACGGTCGCGTGGACGCCGATCATCCCAGCTGTGTTTAAATCAACCTATGTTCGCTCGCAAGATTCGCGTGGAGTATGAAGCCAACGGCACCCGCCTGCCCTGCCCGCTCAAATGGCTCGACAGCTTTTCCATGCGTAACTTCACCAATGCCAGCGTCTTCGACGACACCCTTCCCATTGCCGACGGGCAGATGGAGGTAGGGTCCAAAGTCCCCATCGACCAGCTCCGGGAGGCCATGGAGGACTGGTTCCGTCGCAAGGGTTACATTCCCAAGGACTCACACCTACTACTGGGATAAGCCGCGCTCGCGAAAGAAATTATTTCGCCATCAGGATTTCGCTGTATAGGCGTTTTTCGGCCGGCGCGGGACAATCCATTCGCGATTGGGTTCACAGGCTGCGGTACATCTCGCAGTTTGAGCGTATTAGGTCGCAGTTCGAGGTGGCCACCCAATTTCAATCGGCAACGTGAGGTGCTTTATGAGCTACAACGCTTTGCAGCTTTCCCCCGCAAGCACCGACGGTATACGGATGAAAACAGCGTCTCCAGATATCTGGGGCGCATCAATCCCAGCTTCGCCAAACGTTTCACTTGGGCCCGGCTGGCTGGACGATGACGACAACCTCGATGCCGACGGCTATCGCCGGCTTACCTGGGGCACGATTTCAGGCCTTGCGCTCGCCGTCAGCGTCAGCGCGAGTTTCTGGGCGGGGCTTGCGGTCGTCGTGGGACGAATCTGGAAATAAAGTTTCGAAGGAAGGACAAGGCCGGACGCCAACCAGCGCCGGCCTCGTTTTATTCCCCGCAAATTACTTGTCGTAACGCAGCAGCGACATAACCTCATACCCTTTGAGCTTTTCCCGCCCCTTGAGGAAATCCAACTCCACCACAAATCCCAGGCCGGCAATCTCCGCGCCCAGCGTCTCCGCCAGCTTTGCCGTAGCCTCGGCAGTGCCGCCGGTGGCCAGCAGGTCATCGACGATCAATACGCGCTGACCTTTCTTGATGGCGTCGCGGTGAATCTCCAGAGAGTTCGTCCCGTACTCCAGCGCGTAATCGTACTTCACGCATTCCGCCGGCAACTTCCCGGGCTTGCGCACGGGAACGAATCCGGCATTCAGACGGTAGGCGAGCGCCGGAGCGAAGATGAACCCACGGGCTTCCATCCCCAGAACCAGGTCGATATCCTGCGAAATGTAATGTTCGGAAAGGTTGTCGATAAGCGTGGCGAAGCCCGTCTTATCTTTCAGCAAAGTTGTAATGTCGTAAAACAGAATCCCCTTCTTGGGAAAGTCGGGAATCTCGCGGATAAGTTTCTTCAGTTGATCGGAAGTCATAGGGGAAAAGTTTCAAAGTCTCAAGGTTTCAAAGGTTCAAGGTCTCAATCTTTCAAGGGTTCGGGTCAGGGTGAAGGCGGAGCTCCCTGAAACTTTGAAACCATGAAACCTTGAAACTTTGCCTTAGTCTCACCAGGCTCCTTCAATGCGAAATGAATTCATTCCCGCGGCCGCACTGGCCTCGGACACTTCCACGGCGTCAACACGAGCCGCCCTTGGTCCTTCGCGCAGTCGGGAATGCAATCCAGAAAGCTGGTCGCGCGTGCCTTGGGCCAGAACTTCGACGCTGCCGTCGTGATTGTTGCGCACCCACCCGGCAATGCCCAGAATGTGCGCCTCGCGCTCCACAAACCAGCGAAAGCCAACCCCTTGTACACGTCCGCGCACGATGAACCGGCGCGCTTCGATCGGCTTTTCGGTGGGAGCCACTTTAGAAATTGCAGAAGTCAGAAGTCAGAATGCAGAAGTGAAAACACATTCTCTTGTCGAGAGTTTTAATTCTGCATTTTGACTTTTGCATTTTGACTTATCTTATGCCCTCGACAAATACGCGCCTTCCGAAGTATCAACCTTAATCTTCTCGCCTTCATTAATGAACGGCGGCACCTGCACCACCAGTCCAGTCTCGGTTTTCGCGGCCTTGGTCACGCTCGAAGCGGTGGCGCTCTTCAGTCCGGGTTCGGTCTCCACTACAGTCAAAATCACGGTCTGCGGCAGCTCGATGCCAACTGCTTTGCCATCGAAAAACTCGACTTTGATTTCCAGGTTGGCGATCAGATAGTCCACCGCATCGCCGAGAATTTCTTTGCTCAAGTGGGTCTGCTCGTAGTTCGCCGTGTCCATGAAGTAATAACTGTCGCCGTCGGCGTAGAGAAACTGCATTTCGACTTCGTCCACGTTGACCTTTTCGATGGGATCGGGCGAGCGGAAGCGGTGTTCGAACATGGCGCCGGTGCGCAGGTTGCGCAACTTGGCTTGAATGAAGGCGCGCAGGTTGCCGGGCGTGCGGTGTTCCACGCTGAAGACGGAGTGCAGATCATTGTTGTGCTTGATGATCATGCCAGGACGAAGCTGGGTGGCAGGGATCGACATCGCTTGAAGAACTCTCCTTGTCAAGTTGCGGTTAGTGAAGCCGGCGGAAGGCGGGCAGGGCACGAGTTCCGCCGCCAGCCTACTCTGCGACGAAGGCTAAAACGTTATTTTACACTCATCTGCGCCCGAAAAGAAACCTTACCGGCGCCGATCTCATCGTAAGGGCGCGCGATGTATTGTTCCGGATTGCGTTCGCCGCAGTCCTCACCGTAGGACTAGAATTAATTGTCGCCGGAATTTCGGCGTACCCTTCGTCAATATGCCCGAATCATTCTCCGGGCGGAAAATTGAGGACTTCATGATGATGATGCGAAGTGGAAATTACGAATCTTCCGAAGGCAGCCACGTCGGTACCGCAATTACATTCCTGTTTATCGGGTTGGGAGCCGGAGCCTTAGCCGCGCTCATGCTCGCGCCCAAGACTGGCAAACAGATGCGCCGCGATCTGCAGCGCGGTTACAAAGACGCCAGAGAAACATTTGAAGACTGGGCCGATGAAGCCAAAGACCGCGTCAAGGTAGCCAGCGATCGCGTGCGCGACGCTGCCGCCCGCGGCGCGGACTTAGCCGACGATCTGCGCGAACGAGTGGAACCCTTTCGCCGTGCCATCAACCGCAGCTAACTTCACAAGTTAGTTTCACAAGTGGTCAGCGGCCAGTGATTAGTGTTCGATCGAAACAAACCTAATTCACTGGCCGCTGGGCACGCCTTGCATAGCCTTCTCAGTACAAGTGGAAATCGACCTGCACCGCGATTTGCGTAGCCACTGGTTTGCCATTCAGAGTGGCCGGACGGAACCGCCACACGGTGACCGCCTCAATCGCCTTCTCGTCTAAGCCCATCCCCAGGCTCTGCCTGACATGGATGTCATAAGCGCGACCGTCCTTTCCCACGACTAACACCAGCAGAACTATTCCCTGCGCTTTGGCTTTGCGGGCCTCATCGGAAAAGCTCGGCTCCGGACTGAAGATGACCTGCGGCACCGTGACGCCCATTCTCCCTGCTGGATAAATACCCTCAGGCCCCGGGCCAAATCCCGGGCCAGTGGATGGTCCCACGCCGCCGCAACAACCCGTGCCTACTCCTCCCAGCCCGCCCGGACCATTCGACAAAGCTTGCGAAAATTGCGACATGGGATCGCCGGCCTGCCCGCCTTGCGGTAGTTGAATATCGGGAGCGACCATCACGGTCTCCGCCACAGCAAGCTTTGGAGGTTCCTTGGGAACGATTACCGTCGGTGGTACCAGTTGAGGGTCAAGCGACGCTTTAGGCAGATTGCCGTGCGAGGCGGGCAACAGATCGCGACTGCCACCGCCGCCGCCATTATGTCCCGAAAAAACCAGAAGCCACTCGCTGGCCTTGGGCAAATTCCTACCGATGTCAGGTGGATGACGAATTACGCAGCTGGTGAAGTAGACAAGTACTCCAACGATTGCAGCCTGCCCCAGCAGCGAGAACAGGAAAGGTTCGCGCCTGGCGCGATAAAGTCCGTCTGCTTGTTTGGAAAAGAGAGAGAAAGTGTCTGGGCTCTGTTTCAGCGATGCAGCGGTCATGACGCGCCTCCGGTCGACGACTTGTCGCGAGCAATCTCAGCCCAACTCGCCGTATGACGCGCGACGACGCAAAAAGGATTTCCGAACGAAGAAAAAGTAGCGCGGCAAAAGAAGTAACGCCAGAAAAGTAGTTCCGCCGTGCCGGCAGGATGCCGGCGCTGCTCATTGTCCAAAGATAGAAGAGAACATTCCCTTAACGCGATGGAAGAAGCCCTTGTGTTCGGGCTGATTAGTCTTCTCCTGCAGCTGGCGAAGCCACCACCGTGTCGAGATGCACCTGGCGCACGGGCGTATCTTCCACCGGCAACTCTTTCGTTGCCTGCACCGGCGGCGGGAGCGCGGCTGCCGCGCGGTTTTTCGGCGTAAACACGAACGGCACGTCCACCGACACGTGCATATCGTTTGGCTGCGAGGCCGGCAGGGGCGCGGTCTCCGGTCCGCTCGACAACCTGGTCTGCGACGGCGGCCCTCCCAATGCGGCTTTTTGCGCAGCGGCCACCGGAGTTTCACTTCCGCCAATGCGCGCCTGCGCCGGCAATTCCGAGTCGGGCACGTTCGGCGCGTAGGGAGCCTGCGCTCGCATCAACGGCGACGGTGGAGGGCATCCGCACTCCAGCGGCACGTCGGTATCCACCTTGTCGATCTGGCCGGAATGAAACATCGCCTGATCGGTCGGCCTGACCTGGTAAATGCGGTCCCCGATCAGTTCCGTTACGATTGCCGAAGAAGTATTGCCCTTGAGCGAGCGCACGCACGTATTGCCGTGCGCGTCGGCGCTGATGGCAAAGTGGAATTCTCCCGGCCCGGCGAACATGATGCGGAAATCCGGTGTCAGCACCGAATCGGCCGAAGCCTTCAGCGAATAGTGAGCCTCAATCGCGCCCGTCCCCATGCCGAGCATCAGGTCGCGCTTGGTCTTCGAGGGCGTTACCGAGACCGTTGTGCCCGGACAAACTCGAAGTTCGCCGCCGCGAGACAGTCGCAGGATCGCCGTGTCCGAACCCGCCGTCACCGTCGACCCGGAACCGATGCGGCTTCCCGCCAGCACCAGCGCGCCTTCGCCGCCGGTGACTGGAGTCATCGCAGCAGTAGTTCCCAGAGACATCCCGGCGGCAGTGGCCGGCTCCGGCGAATTCTTTCCCGCGTTCACATCCTCGGCCGGCTTCAGTCGCACCAGCAGACGAGTGCCCGCGCCGTCCCACGAATAGCCGTAGGGCGCCTGCAAGTCGAGCACGACGCGCGTCACCGGAGGCGTCTCCTGATACTGATTCACCCGAATCGCCAGGATGTTTTCCTTTTGAATTGCGATCCGCTTCTGCATCAACCCCAGGCGAGAGTTGGGCAAATCGATGACCAGCCGCGCCGGCGAATCGAGCGTCTGAATCTCAGGAATCAGCGAGCCGCTGGAAAGAATTTCCACCACCGGCACACCGTGCTCATGAATGATGCGAACACTCTTGACCAGTCGTGGCGGGCCGAAAGCTTTGCGCAGCCGCGCCGGTGGCGGTCAGCGCCAACATCATCCAACCTACAAATTTGGGCCCAATACGCGGCAAAGATTTCCTCGCGGGAAGCTTGCAGGAAACATATCACTTGCGGTGGGTGGCGAGAAGTGATTAGGCGTTGGACTCGCAAAGTAGCGCCGCCGTCCGGGCGGCAGTCCGGCGGGCGACCCGCCCGCCGCGCAGAGGGCGAGACGCCCAGAGACAGCGCAAGATGCGGGCGCTATTTCGTATCAAGGGTTGAGCTTGTTGGAATCGACGACCGTGGTTAAGAAATACAGCTGAGCAGCGATTCTGAGCGCTATGGCCTTCCATGGGAAGGCCGGTCGCAGTCAAGTGGGTCGGCTTTCAGGCTTCGGGCAGGAATTCGTATTCTTCAATCACGGCGGCGACTGCCATTTTGCCGTCGTCCCTACCGTTCTCGACGCGCACCACGCGGCCTTTGCACTGCACGCGAATGCTTTCGGTCAGCGTGATTTCCGGCGGAAGGGTTAGCGTGAAGCCGATGGGCGAGCCCTGCGTGACCGTCGAGTCGAGGAAAAAAGAAATGCCGCGCGCGCTGACATCCCGTATCTGCGCGGGGCGGGTTGCATTTTCGTGATCGACGGTGACCGGAACGCGGAGCGGAAAGCGCCGCGCCGCCCGCTTCTCCTGCTGGGACTCAGCCATTCATCCTCCAGTTAGCTCTCAACATCATGGGCAAACTGATGATGGACAAACGCAAGCGTGACATCGTCATGGGCCAGATCGTCATGAGGTAAGATGAATGAAGAATGCTCCGTAACCGAGGCATCGTCAATACCACCGTTGGGTGACGGGGTAGCCCTTTCGGGGAGGAACGGCGATTCCCTGATGGTCGGCTAAAAGTGGCAGAGGCCATTTGCAGCCTCGCTGGCGGAGAATTTTGTCCGCGATGGCTTCTGCCCTGGGTCGAGCATCGATCGTCGACGCCAGGGCCGTTTCCGGCCCCGCAAAGGGCATCGTAGGCGAAGGAGCGGCAGCGATTTTGCCGCGCCCCTACTAGCCTGCCCCGGCGTTGTACGAACAGATATGTACATACATTATGCCCTAACCAGCGACAACGATTGCACTTGCCTTCAGTTCTCACCCGCAGCCGGCGCGCTGGCCCCCGTACCGGCCGTCGAAGTTCTGGAACTGACCCTCGCCCACTGTCCACGGTGTAAGCTGGTAGCAGGAGCCACGGCTTGATTTTCGTCCTCGACAACTACGATTCGTTTACCTACAACCTGGTCCAGTACATCGGCGAACTGGGAGGCAAGGTCGAAGTGCGCCGCAACGATCAGGTCAGCGTGCGCGACGTGGAGAGCATGCGGCCGGAGAAGATCGTGGTCTCGCCCGGCCCGTGCACGCCGCACGAGGCAGGCATCAGCATCGAACTGATCCGCCACTTCGCCGGCAAGGTCCCGGTGCTCGGAGTCTGCCTCGGTCACCAGGCGATCGGCGAAGCTTTTGGCGGACACGTGGTTCGCGCCGCGCATCTCATGCACGGCAAGACCAGCGCGGTCATGCACGACAACAAAACCGTTTTTCAGGGCCTGCCCATGCCTATGACGGCCACGCGCTATCACTCGCTCATCGTCGAACAGAAAGACTTGCCCGACGAACTGGAGGTCAGCGCCTGGACCACCGAGAAAGACGGCACCCGCACCATCATGGGCCTGCGCCACCGCCGCTATCCCATTGAAGGCGTGCAGTTCCATCCCGAAAGCGTGCTGACCGACGCGGGCAAGAAACTTGTGGAAAACTTTTTGCGGCAGTGAACGGCGAGTCGGATACGTGATTCGCGACTCGTTTTAGTGGTCAGTCCGCTTGCCCGAGCTTGCAGCCCGGCTGTTTTTTCAGGGAACTCGCAGGCCAACCGATTCGTATCCTCTCTTGCTAACGGATTGAAATGCCCTTCGTCTATTGATCCATAAGGGGTTAGTCATGAAAACGAATCAAGCATGGGGATGGCTGGCGGCCGGGGTGCTGGCAGCAGGATTGAATGCAAATTATTACGACGGCGGCCTGCAGTGGGCGCACCGCATCGCCGACCGGGTGAGTTACCAGTCAGAGACGGCGCTGGCCATGGCCTCAGGACGCGCCAGCCTGTTTCTCGCCGAAGCGCGCGTGATCGCGGCGCGCGACCGGTCAGCGTCGTGCCCCTGGTCCGCGGCCGCAGCGCGGGTGCAGAGCCGGATCGCCCGTTCGCAATCGCAATTTGACCGGTTTGAGGCGATGTCTGCCCGCGAACAGGCGCAACTCGCCAGGCTCGAAGCGAATCGCGAGAGGATGCAAGCTCAGATCACCGCCCGTACCGCCCGTGTTCGCGTGGCAACGGCAGCTTTTTCACCGGCGACTTCCAGGGCGATGGTTCTTCCGGTAGTCTGTCCGCGCGTGCGCGTGAATATTCCTGAACTGCCGATGGTTGAAATGCCGGCCATTCCTGAGGTTCATGTCGAACTGTCCAGCACGGGTCCGGTCTAAAACCCGGCGGGGGCCTCGAACCGGCAGTCGCTGACTGCGCCCGACACCAGCATCACCACCTACGGCTACGACACGCTGAACCGGCTGAACGGGCTGGCGAACTCGTGGGCAGGATCGTTCGGCTTCAGCGGAGCCTGTCCTGAGCGAAGTCGAAGGAACGCGCTGAGCCGCAGAACGCAGCTGACGCGGCCGAACGGCATCACCACGAATTACAACTACGATTCGCTGTCGCACCTGCTCTCGGTGCTGCACCAGGCGGGAACGAACATTCTGGACGGCGCCAGCTACACCTACGATCCTGCCGGAAACCGGACCAGCAAGGGTAACTATCTGAATGGGGTTACCTCAAACTACAGCTACGACCCGCTGTACCAGCTGACGCAGGTAACCCAGGGAGGGAGTACTACCGAGACCTACAGCTACGATTTCGTGGGGAATAGACTGTCCTCTTCTGGCGTGCCCAACTACAGCTACAATTCGTCGAACGAGCTGACGTCGAATTCGAACGGCAGCTACACGTATGACGCAAACGGCAATACCCTCTCCGATCGCCTCCGGCAAACAGTACACCTGGGACTTCGAAAACCGCCTGACGCAAGTCACGGTGCCCCAGACCGGCGGCGGCTCCACCATCGTGGCCTTCCAGTACGATCCCTTCGGCAGAAGAATCCAGAAGTCCGGCCCGCTTGGCACCACCAATTACCTCTATGACGGCGCGTACCTCATCGAAGAAGTGGATCAATCGGGGAATGTGCTGACGAGGTACACACAGAGCAATCGGTACACAGATGGACAGCTCGTTGATCAACCGCTGTCTGAAACTCGTTCTGGGGCGACCAGCTATTATCAGCAGGACGGTGTCAACTCAGTCACTTCGTTGAGCAATCCAACGGGCGTGCTAGCAAGCAGCTACACGTTTGACTCCTTCGGCAAGTTGACCGCATCTACCGGCTCACTCACCAATCCATTCCAGTACACCGGACGGGAGTTCGATCCCGAGACCGGAATTTACGAGTATAGGGCGCGCTACTTTGATCCGAGTGTCGGCAGATTTCTGGGCGAAGACCCGCTTGCCTTCAAGGCCGGTTCGAACTTCTACCGCTACGTTAGGAATCGCCCTGTGAACCTCATTGATCCCACGGGCCTCTATTCGATGCAGGGCTTCAGCGTCCAGGACGCAACTACGATGGCCGCAGCCATCAACCAGCTTGCCGACAAGCTTGGGAGCAACCCGTGCTGCGTGGATCCAAAGTTGCGTGACAGACTACTCAACCTTCTGCAACCGGGTGGAAGCGGCGGTGTTACGTTCGTGTACCAAGAGACCTTACCAGCCGACCCTGGCTACATCACGTGCGCCCAAGTGTCCAACGGGTGGGCATTCTTGACGAACACAATCACCATTTCAGCGGCCGCGCTGAACGGTCAATGTTCGTGTGCCATTGCCGGAACCATCATGCACGAGCTTACCCACCTCACATGGAAAAACTGGTTCGGTCCGACGCCTGAAGGGGGAGCGTACGGCGCAGCTTCTGCATGCTTCGGTCACAATGATGGCAATGGCGGCAACACTTGCGGGATGCCCTCTGGGCTCGGGACGCCGTAATTTAGGTGAGATGAGATGAAACAGCTTTTGGCAGTTGTGATGTTCTTTCCGCTGTTCGCGTTCATAATAGCGGGGGTAATGGAGATGAGGTCCGATAAGGGCCTCCCGAACAGGCTCGGCAGGCTTATCCCGGTCGTCCTCGGGCTTACAGCATTCGTGCTTCTTTTTGATCCGTTGGGCCTTCTGAAGGTTACTCCATCTTCCTCGATAACACTCTGTCGCGCGATGACGATGGCCTGCGCGGTAATAGCTTGCTCTGGCGCTTTCATAGCCTATTCGCGCCGCGCCAGTTCCGCTCTAATCGCATCCGGGGGGCTGATGCTAGCCCTTGTTTGGATGTTCAATCAAGCCCGAAGCTGATGGTTGAGGGGGCGGGTGGCCCAGCCTTTGACCTCGCTTGCATCACCAATGAAGTGGGTGCCCCGTTCCTTCGCGCACTTTGCGAAGGGGCGGGTACCACGAACGCCTGCGCTGACGTTCTACGCCGCCCGATCCCGAAACGAAATCTTCGTCCACCCTTCATTCACTTTCACCGGGCCGGCCTCGTCGAAAAGATAAAAACGATAACTGCTCCACCGCCATTGCTCGGGAGTTTCCACCAGTCCCCGTTTCACCGGATTGCGATGCATGTAACGCAGCTTTTCCACGCGCTTGTTCGTGGTCCATACATTGAAGTCGTAGAAGCGCGCCTGCCAGAACGCTCTGCGCCGCGGCTCGCCGCCAAACAGATTGCGTTGGCGCGGATTGGCCCGTTTGCGCTTGGGCAACAACGCGCGGGCTGTGCGCTGCTTTAGCACTTGCATCACGGTCGAAGGAGTTCCGACTTCCGGTTCGGTGAGAAGGAGATGGATATGTTCGGGCATGACGACGTAGCCGACAACCACGAACCGGTATTTTTGCCGCGTCTGTTCCAGAATCGAGAGGAAACGGTCGCGGCTGCGTGCGCTGCCCAGAAAAGGCAATCGCCGATAGCAGGAGCAGGTGATAAAGTGCAGGTGATGAGCGCCGTAGGTGCGATGCAGGCCGACGGGCATAACAAACCCGATGGTAACAAGCAGCATCGTACCCGCCCTTGCAAAAAGCGCAAGAGCGGGGCACCCGCAGTGCCGGAACGGGAAAGGAAAGCAACAAAGGCGGGGCCACCCGCCTCAGCGTTCTCAGATGGGGAAAAAATGGGGCTCGTCCCGTCTGCCCCCGTTTTGAAGCCGTATCCAATGCGGTTCCTGGCTGTGCAAAAGATTTACTTTTTTGTCTATCTCGATTCGAGAAATAAAGCTATATTGAAAAAGCTCAGCGATTCCTTGGCGACAACTACCTGAACTGATGGCGCGGAAGTCCAGCGGCACCATCTTGCAGGAGGAGTTGTATCCGTCCAGCGCAGCCCCGGCGCGCGAGGAACTCGACGACGCGCGTCTCGTCGACCTGGACGTAGCCCAGGAATCTCCCTTCCTGCGCGGGCAAAAGCGTGTCTCAGCCCGGCGCAGCTCAATCCCTAAAAAAACGGCAAGCCGTCTGCTGTGGGCATGCATCGTGGCCGCGATATTGTGCGTCGGCGCGATCGGCGCTACTGCGCTGTACGAATATGGCGAGCGCTCGTGGCGTTTTCGCGTGGAATCGAGCGACAACATTGAAGTCACGGGCATGCAGAACGTGACCAAGGCGCAAATCATGGAAGTGATGGGCGCCGACATTGGGCGCAACATTTTCTTCATCCCGCTGGCGCAGCAGAAAGCGCAGCTGGAGCAGATTCCGTGGGTGGACTCGGCCAGCGTGATGCGCTTCGTGCCCAACCGGATCACGGTCGAAATCCACGAGCGCACGCCCATCGCATTTGCCCGCGTAGGCCCGCGGATTTTCCTGATCGATGCGGGCGGCACGCTGATGGAGCTTCCGCAAAAACATAAATATTCTTTCCCCGTAATTCTTGGAATGAATCCGGGCGAGCCGCTTTCTACGAGGGCTCCGCGCATGAAGGCCTACAACGAACTGGTGCAGGATCTCGACTCTGGCGGCGCGCGCTACTCCCAAGATCTGAGCGAAGTGGATCTGTCGGACCTGGAAAATCTGAAAGTGCGGGTCAACGACCCGGCGGGCGACGTGTTGGTTGAACTTGGCTCCTCGGAGTTTCTGAAGCGCTACAAGACATACGTGAGCCATGTGCAGGAGTGGCGGCAACAATTTCAAAAGCTGGAGTCGGTGAACCTGCGCTACGACAACCAGGTGATCGTGAATCCTGAGATGGAAGGCAAGCCCCGGCAGCCCGCGCTGGCGGCCTCGGCGGCCCGGGCAGCGGCGGCCGCGGGTGTGAAGCCGGCGGCGCTGATCACGCGCTTGAGTCCGCATGAGCGCGCGCTTCCCAAGCCTGCTTTCGAATTGACGGATAAAAAACTGGAGTCGACGTCGGCGAAGAGATGGCCGCCGAAAGCCAAGGTGAAGAGAACGAAGACGGCGAAAGCGACGGCATGGAAAAAAGCGCCGCCGAAATCATCGGGCGCGAAAGCGGCGCCCGCGCATGCTACGGCTCACAAGCCAGAAGCGAAGAAGCCGGTGCAGAATGCAGGCATAGTGGCGCATCCATCAACTCCAAAAGCAGCGATGGCGAAACCATACATTCCAAAACCGAGTGCGGCGATTGCGAAACTGCCGGCGAATGCGAGTTCAGATTAATGTCGAGGAATTCATAAGCGATGGGGAACCAGCAGGGAAATTTTCTGACGGCGATTGACGTAGGCAGCGCCAAGACCTGCGCGCTGATGGCGGAGTCCACCGACGGCGGCCTGCGCTATCGCGGGCATGGCGTCGCTGACTCGCGAGGCTCGCGCAAGGGCGTCATCGTTGAGTTGGACAAGGCCGTAGCGGCCATTCAGAAGGCGGTCGAGGCCGCCGAAGACATTGCGGGCGCGGCAATCGAGGAAGCCATCATCGGCATTGGCGGCGCGCATGTGCGCGGCATTAATAGTCATGGCGGCATCAGCCTGGGTACGCGTCCGCGGGAGATTGGCCGCGATGAAATCAAGCAGGCGGTCGACCGGGCGCGCGCGATTCCTTTGCCCAGCGATCGCGAAATCCTACACCTGCTGCCGCAGGAATTTATTCTCGACGACCAGGCCGGAGTGCATGATCCGCTGGGCATGATGGCGGCGCGGCTGGAAGTGCGCGTCCATATGGTGACGGCGGCGACCAGCGCCACGCAGAATGTGATTACCGCGGTCAACAAAGCGGGAGTCCACGTCGACGACACTGTCTTTGAGCCGCTGGCCACCGCCGATTCGGTGCTGCGCAACGATGAGCGCGAAATGGGAGTGTGCCTTGCCGACATGGGCGCGGGTTCGACCGAAATCATCGTTTTTCAGCAGGGCGCCGTAATTCATACCGGCGTGATTCCGGTGGGCGGCGATCATTTCACCAGCGATCTGTCGGTAGGCCTGTGCACGCCGCTGGCAGAAGCGGAAAAGATCAAGAAGATTTATGGCAACGCGATTGTCACGCTGATTCCCGAAGGCAATGAAGTTGAAGTTCCGTCGGTGGGCGACCGGCCTTCGCGGTTATTGCCCCAGCGCCTGGTCGCGGAAATTCTGGAACCGCGAGCCCGCGAACTCTTCGAGATGATGCGTGAAACTCTGCGGCAGAACGGCATCTTCGACGTCTGCCTGGCTGGCATTGTGCTGACCGGCGGAGCATCGCGGCTGCCGGGAATTTTCGACGTGGCAGAGTCCGTCCTGCGACGCGAGGTGCGGCTTTCGTGGCCGGCGCCGCTGGCCAAAATGCCGTCGACATTATCCGAGCCAGAGTTCGCTACGGTGCTGGGCATGGTGAACTACGGCCAGCGCGCCCGTATCGCGCGCGGTCTGCAGGAAGATCGCTGGGGATCGAGATTGAAGGCGTTATTGGTGGGAAAGGGAGCTTAAGGGCAAGGTTTCAAGGTCTCAGCGTTTCAAGGTTTCAAAGACCCTGAAACTATGGAACCTGGAAACTTTGAAACTTCGATATAAGGTGGCCAAAATGGCAAACGATTCCAAAATTCGCATCAGCTTTAATGAAGAGGCCCGCAACGACGCCAAGATCAAGGTCATTGGCGTGGGTGGCGGCGGTGGCAACGCGGTGAACCGCATGATCGATGCCGGGGTGGAGGGCATCGAGTTCATTGTCGCCAACACCGACCTGCAGGCGCTGCGCATGTCGCACGCGCCGGTCAAACTGCAACTCGGCGTGAAGCTGACGAATGGACTGGGCGCGGGTGCCAATCCCGAGGTCGGCCGCAAAGCCGCGCTGGAAGATTCCGACAAGATCATTGAAGCGCTTGAGGGCGCCGACATGGTTTTCGTTACGACCGGCCTGGGCGGCGGCACTGGCACTGGAGCGGCTCCGATCATTGCGTCGCTGGCCTGCGAAATGGGCGCGCTCACGGTTGCGGTGGTGACGAAGCCGTTTTCATTCGAAGGCAAACGGCGCATGCAGCAGGCGGAGCGCGGCATCGCCGAACTGATGGAGTCGGTCGACACGACGATCGTGATCCCCAACGAAAAACTGCTGGCGGTCGCGGAAGACGCGGGCTTCTTTGAATCGTTCCGCATTGCCGACGACATTCTGCGCCAGGGCGTACAGGGAATTTCGGACATCATTACCATCCCTGGGATCATCAACCGCGACTTTGCCGACGTGAAGACCATCATGGCGCGCATGGGATACGCGGTGATGGGCACGGCTTCAGCCAGCGGAGCGAAGCGGACGATTGAAGCCGCGCAGAAGGCGATTGCCTCTCCGCTGCTTGAAGCGGGAGCGATTGATGGGGCTCGGGGAATCCTGATCAACATTACGGGTTCCGCGTCTCTGAAGTTGGCGGAAGTGCAGCAGGCGTGTTCGATCATTCAGAGCGCGGCGCACGAAGACGCGAATATTATTTTCGGCGCGGTGCTCGACGAGAAGATGAAGGATGCGGTGAAGATCACCGTCATCGCCACTGGATTCCGCGAGGCGCCGGGCGCGCGGGCGCGTCCTTACGAAACCCGAACTTCTTTCGCCGCGGCTCACGAAGAGGCGATGGAATTTTCCGAGGAGCGCGGTTCGCGCGACCCTCAGACGGATTCCATGCCGAGGCACATCATGGAGTCTGACGAGGATTCCAGGAATGAGCGCACAAACGATCGGGCTTACGATGACGTTGCTGCGAGGCCGATGGCGCAGCCGTCCGATCGGCATGGGAGGAGAAGTTATTTCGCTCGACAGCATGAGGGGACCGATGGTGGCGAACTTCGAGCAGGATGACCTGGATGTTCCTGCGTTTCTGCGCAAGCGCAACGAGGTGATGTAGTCGGGTAAGAACCGAGGCCGGAGACGAGAACGAATATTCTGTGTCGTCTCCGGCTCGAAAAAAGGCATGCGGCTGGGAAAAGTTTTTCACAGGGGAAGCATGCGAGGGGTAATCAAGTAATGCATTACTGAAGGGGAGTGACCCGAGGTAATATCCCCGTAACTCGCTGTTCCATAATGGGTTAAAGCAAATTTAATGTTTCGACATTGGTAATTTTTTTCGTTGCCATGAAATGATAAGTCCCGTACTATCAACGCAGTCGAGAGATACAGCGGGGTTACCTCCCGTTGGCCAGATTCTTGCAGCATCCAAGGTAGGGAAGCGTCCGGGGAGCGGACCCAAGCAGATGTTAAAAGGGAAGAGCCTTCTTCGTCTATTCGTCGCCTTTTTCGCGTGTCTGCCGCTTGCCGGAGTGAGTTGGGCGGCGCACATCAACACCAGCGGCACGCATCCGCAGACTAAATCGCGAACGGCCACGCGCAGAGTGAGCGAGACGGCGCGTACGCGCAGGCGCATGCATCACCTGGCACGCAGCCGCAGCGCTAATCTCACGCGAGCTTCGGTGGGCACACGCCGCCGACATCATTATTACGAGCGCTTTCATATGAGTTCGTTCGCCGAGGGCATTACCGCGGGCGACCTTACAGGTGGTGAAGATCCAGTGGTGCGCCAGGCCGCGCTGGATGCTTTGGGCAACATGAACGGAACGGTCGTGGCCATCGAGCCCACCAGCGGACGGGTGCTGGCCATGGTGAACCAGAAGCTGGCTCTGTCGAGCGGCGCGCAGCCCTGCTCCACGATTAAACTTTCCGTGGCGCTGGCCGCGCTGAGCGAAGGCCTGGTTTCGAAAGAGACGCAGGTGGCGCTGGGCGGCCGCAGCCGCATGAATCTTACGACCGCGATCGCGCACTCCAACAACGCTTATTTCGAAGCGCTCGGCCGCAAGCTGGGATTTGAAAAAGTTGCGTACTACGCGCACGAATACGGGCTGGGCGAACTGGCGGGCTACGACATTCCCGGGGAGCAACTGGGCAGCTATCCTGACGAAGCGATTCCGGAAAAGCTGGGCGGCGTAGGCAAGATGTGCTCCTTCGGCGAAGGTGTTTCCATGACCCCGCTGCAACTGGGCGCAATGGTTTCTGCGATCGCCAACGGCGGCACGCTTTACTATCTGCAGCATCCCACCACTCCGGAAGAAGTGGCGAGCTTTCAGCCGCGCATCAAGCGCCAACTCGACATCGCTCCGCTGATTCCTGAACTATCTGACGGCATGGCTGGCGCGGTGCAGTACGGCACCGCCCGCAGCCTGCGCCTGAATTTCAACGAAGAAGAAATTCTGGGCAAGACCGGAACCTGCTCCCATGACGGCACCCGCTTCGGCTGGTTTGCCTCTTACGCCAACACCAGTGTAGGGCGCGTGGTGGTGGTAGTTTTCCTGGAGGGCGGACGTCCTACCTTCGGTCCCAAGGCCGCGGAAATCACGGGCCGCATGTACCGCAACATGTACGACCACAACTTTTTTGTTGCCACTCACGGCTTGCCGTCCGATTCGGCAGCGGTGAAAACCGTTAACACCAACCCGTAACGTTCCTAGCCTCCTCGCAGAGACGTAGGCCGGCTACGTCTCTTTTTGTTTGCAGCTCTTATTCGCCGCAAATTTTTCCAATAGCATCCCGCCCTCGACCACGGTTGAGAGTCCACTCCTAAATCTCAGCCATTTCTAATACGCTGCGGCACCTGCCTTGCCGATGTGTATCGCAGCAAGCTTCGGAAGAGGAATAGCTCTGCCTGGGTGCGGAAGGCGGAGCGCCGGTTCAATGATTCTCCAAGGAACCTATAACTTCTGGCTGATAGGGCTGTCCATCGCGCTGGCGATGGTGACTGCCTTCACGTCTCTCGACCTTGCTGGCCGGGTGACAGCGACCGAACATCGCGCGAAATGGTTTTGGCTCTGGGGCGGAGCCCTCTCCATGGGGCTGGGAATCTGGGCCATGCACTATGTTGGAATGCTGGCTTTCAGTCTTCCGGTGCCCGTGGTTTACCACTACCCGACGGTGATGGTGTCGTTGCTGGCCGCCGTCGCGGCCTCGGCGGTGGCCTTGTTCACGGTCAGCCGAGAGCGTGTGAGTGCGGTTTCGTTGGTAGCAGGTGGCGCGATCATGGGCGGAGGAATCGCGGCCATGCACTACACCGGCATGGCTGCCATGCGACTGCCCGCCATGATGGAGTACCAAGGCCCGCTGTTCGCGCTTTCCCTGGCGGTCGCGTTCGTCACCGCCTGGGCGGCCCTGGTGCTGGCATTTCGGTCGCGACAGGAGAAAGGTGCCAGCCGCCGTAAGCTTGCGAGCACGTTGGTGATGGGGAGTGCGATCCCGCTTGTGCACTATACGGGAATGTGGGCGGTGCGCTTTTACGCGAGCGCCGTCCCTTTCAACCCCCTGCACACGGTACGGATTTCCTGGCTGGGAACGCTGGTTATCAGCGTGACCAGCTTTGCCGCGCTGCTTTTAACCATCGGCAGCGCATTTTTCGACCGCATACTGGCGGTGCAGAGCAATGCCATCGACATTGCGCGGGATGGGGAGCAGCGATTTCGACTCCTGGCCGACGCCATCCCGCAGATCGTATGGACCGCGAATCCGGATGGCGGCGTCGATTATTGCAACCAGCGCTTTTACGAAATCACCGGGTTTGGCAAGGAGCAAGCCCTGGGCCTGTCCTGGAAAGCATCGCTCCACCCCGACGATCAGGCCCCGGCGCTAGAGAATTGGGAGAAGGCGTGCCTAAGCGGCACGTATTACGAGGTGGAATATCGGTTGCGGACGGCGGCGGGGGACTATCGCTGGCACCTGGTCCGGGCAACTCCTGTGCGCGATGCGGCGGGGGCCGTCATCAAATGGTACGGCACCGTAACCGACATTGATGACCAGATGCGCCATCAGGAAATCCTGGAAGGTCAAATCAAAGAACATACCGAAGCGCTCATGGATTCCAACACCCGCTTGCAAACGGAAATGCGGGAGCGGGCTGTGGCCCAGCAGAAACTGAATCTACAAAGTGAGCGCATGGTTCAGGACCTCACTCTGCGCTCTGTCCGCGCGACCAACCTGGCGAAGATGGCCGAACTGCTGCACAGTTGCGCGGCGGTGAAAGACGCTTGCGCGGTGGTCAGCGGCATGGCGCCAAAGATTTTTCCCGAACTTCGCGGCGCCCTTTTTTTGTTCGACTCGTCGCGGAAAATTCTCGAGACCGCCGCTACTTGGGCGGAGTGCGTGCTAGCCGCAAAAGAGTTCAAGCCTGAAGATTGCTGGGCTCTCCGCACCGGACGCCAGCACCTGGTAGCCGCTAGAGACCACACCGCGGAGTGCGGTCACGCTGCGTCCAGCGAGCACGCCTACTTGTGTTTACCGCTGCTGGCGCATGGCGAAGCCATCGGCGTCCTGCACTTCCAGATGATAGACCCGGGGGAACTACCGCCGGGAGTGTGGCAAGTAGCGAATATGTTTGCCGAGCAGGTGGGGCTATCGGTCGCCAACATCCGGCTGCGGGACGCGCTAAGAAACCAATCGATCCGCGATCCGTTGACGGGCCTTTACAACCGGCGCTACCTGGAAGAAACGATGGAACGCGAGACCCGCCGCGCGGTGCGCTCCAGCCAGGGCCTTGGCGTCCTCATGCTCGATCTGGATCATTTCAAAAAGTTCAATGACACTTACGGTCACGAGGCAGGCGACCTGGTATTGCGGGAAACCGCCGGGTTTCTGCTGAAAAGCGTTCGCGCCGAAGATATTGTCTGCCGCTTCGGGGGCGAGGAATTTGTCGTGATCCTGCCGCTGGCAGAGTTGAAAATAACTCAGGCCCGCGCCGAGCGCATCCGCTCTCGTCTGCGCGAACTGTCCGTGGTCCATCAAGGGCAATCGCTTGGAGTGATCACGGTTTCTGTGGGTGTGGCCGAACTTCCGCAACATGGCGCTACCGCCAAAGAACTGCTGGAAGCGGCCGACGCCGCCCTGTACCGGGCAAAAAAGGAAGGCAGGGACCGGGTAGCGGTGGCCGAATCGCCTCAGGCTACTGAAGTGGAAGTTAAAGTTGAGGCTAAGGTGTAGCGCGGGCGTCCTGCTGGAAGCTGCCCAGGCATCTTGCTCTCGTACCCTGTGGGCGAGATGCCCCCGGAACAGCCGCCGAGACGGCGGCGCTACTTAGCTTCGCTGGCCGCGGCCTTTGCTCTCGTCGCTGGCGATGACGCCGTCTTTGATGTGAATGACGCGGTGCGCGTATTCCGCGATGTCGCCTTCGTGAGTAACCAGAATGATGGTGTTGCCTTCGGCCTGCAGGCGGTCGAACAGGGCCATGATTTCCACGCCGGTTTGCGAATCCAGGTTGCCGGTAGGTTCGTCCGCAAGAATGATGGACGGTTTATTCACCAGTGCGCGCGCGATGGCGACGCGTTGCCGCTGACCGCCGGAGAGCTCGTTGGGCTTGTGATGCATGCGGGATTCCATGCCAACCGCCGCGAGCGAGGCCTTGGCACGCTCCATGCGCTCGTCCGTGGGTACGCCCGCGTAGATCAGTGGCAACTCGACGTTGTGCAGTGCGGTCGCCCGGGCCAGCAGGTTGAAGGTCTGGAATACGAATCCGATTTCTTTGTTGCGGATGCGCGCCAGTTCGTCGTCATCCAGTTCGCTGACCAACTGGCTATTGAGCCAGTATTTTCCCTGCGAAGGCGTATCCAGGCAGCCGATCAGGTTCATCAGCGTCGACTTTCCCGAGCCGGAGGGCCCCATGATGGCTACGTATTCGTTCCGCTGAATGCGCAGGTTCACCCCGCGCAGGGCATGGACCTGCTGCTCCGAGCCCATGTCGTAGGTTTTCCAAAGATCTTCGGCGGCAATCATGCACGATTCCGGCGGTGCTAGGTTCGCGGTGTTGGGCATAGGGATGACTTCTGCGGTTGCCATGTTTTTCTCCTGGTCCGGTGCCACTGACCTCTCCCGATCGTTGGATTCAGTACGTTCGGATTGCGGGTGCCATTTTCCCAGAATCCTTTTTCATGTCGAGCTTGTTCATTCCCAACTCGTTCATTCCCTGGTTCGAGACCATTACCGGCTTTCCCTTTGGACGCTTCAAACCCCGTAAGGTTATGACTCTTCGTCCTCTTTCTTGGGTACGCTGTTGTCGATTTTGACGCTGCTGCCGGGGCGCAGCGTCCGCAACACCTTGTAACTTCCCGTGATCACTTCGTCGCCCTCTTTCAGGCCGTCGAGCACTTCAATGTCGGTCGTCCCGGTAATTCCCGTGGCGACCGGGACGAATACCGCTTTCTTGTTGCGAATGACGAATACTCCCTGAATGTCGTCTTCTTTCTTGCCCTTGGATGCGACTTCTTTAGCTACAGGTGCCGCGGCATGCACCGACCCTGGCGCATTATTTTGCTCCTCGAGCTGGGTCTTGGTGCGCAGGGTGAGCGCCTGGATTGGAACCGCGAGCGCGGCGCTGCGAGTGGCAGTCGTAATTTTCGCAGTCGTAGAAAGTCCGGGACGCAAATCGAGGGGCGCGTCCTGCACGTTCACCACAACTTTGAAGTCTTTTGCCTCTTCGCTGGCGGTGGCCTGCTGCGAGGTGGAAACGCCGCTGGAACGAACGATGGCGTTATCGCCGATCTCGGAAACCGTGCCGTGGAAAATCTTTCGTGGAATGGCATCGATGGTCACCTCGGCGGGTTGTCCGAGATGCACATTCACAATGTCGGTTTCGTCAACCATGACTTCCGCGGTGATGATCGACATATCGGCAATCGTCATCAGCGTGCTCCCCGGGGCATTCTGAATGCCCATCACGACGGTCTCGCCTTCGCGCACCGGAAGATTAGTGACCACGCCGTCGTAAGGCGCGTTGTAACTGGTCTTCTTCAAAACGTCGGTGACTCGCGTCAAATTGGCGCGGCCCTGGGTGATGTGCTTATCGGCGGAATCCGTTTGCGCCTTGGCCTGCGACACCCGCGCCTGCGCCTGCACCAATCCCGCGCCAGCGGTGGCCCACGCATTCCTGCGGCTGTCGAAGTCCGATTTTGAAATCAGGCCATCCTTGAACAGGCTTTGCGCGCGCTCCCAGTCCTGCTTGTTGCGGTCGTAATCGGCCTGGGCGCGGAGCAAGTCGGCTTGCGAAGTTTTCAGACCCGCGTCGGCGGCCACAGCATCCGTTTCCGCCGCCTGCAGCGAGGCTTCGTTCGCGTTTACATCGGCCGAGGATTGTACGTTCTCCAGTTGGGCGAGCAATTGACCCTTCTTCACGCGATCACCCTCTTTCACGTACAAGTGGGTGATCTTTCCAAAAGCGTTGGCCCCGACATTCACGTAATTCTTGGGCTTGATTTCTCCCGAAGCGCTGACCACCGTGGCCAGATCCTGCCGCAGCACCTTCCCGGTCTGAACGGTTGCGACATTCTTGCTGCTCTGATGAACGGTAAAGCCGACAATGATTGCGAGCAAAACCGCAATGCCAGCGCCAATAGCAACTTTTTTCCAAACTTTCATGAATCCTGCCACCCTCCGGGCGATTTATTCCCAAAGTTCGGGGGCCAAAACGTTTTTTCTGACGTGATTGGCGCCGCTTGCCGTGGTTCGAGTGACGGACACACACCTTCTGTTACGATGCTGTCGCCGAAAAAGTTCCCGTTCAGGAGTATGTGGACGTGCTCGAGACCTGTTACCGCGTGGGAAGTGTTAGTGACTGCCCCCGGAACGCAGTATTATAGCCTGTTCGCCCCTGTCTTTTGCAGTTGCAGAATTTGGTCCGGCACCGGGCAACTCGGCTAGCTATCCGCCGCTTCCTAGATAAACGGTCGCAACGTGTTTCAATCGGTTCTCCGGGCACGACTTAACCTTGCTTTCGCACGACAAACAGGCCTAAAATGGGCAGACTAGTTGTCTTAGCAGGAGTCCCTCTCATGTTCCGGGTAGTTTCGCTTCGTGCTGCTTTTCAAATTCTTTTGGCTTCTGCGGTTCTGATGGTTGGCGGGGCTATGGCCCAGGATCAACCGGTTCAGGCCCCTGCGGACAAGCCTGCCAACGACGCGGCGACTTCGGCGCCGGCTCAGCCCGCTGCCGCGCAAACGGATCCGGCACAGGCCAAACCCGCGCCCGACGTTGATCCTCTTACCCGTCCCACCAACGAGAAGCAGAAAAAGAAGAATCAGCGCGCCCTGAAGCAAGAGTTGAGCAAGCCTTACAAGAAATGGCTGGAAGAGGACGTGGTGTGGATCATCACCGACGAAGAGCGCGCCGCTTTTAAGCAGCTGTCCAACGATGAGGAGCGCGACAATTTCATTGAGGCTTTCTGGCAGCGCCGCGATCCCACTCCCGACACCGAAGAGAACGAATACAAGGAAGAGCATTACCAGCGCATTGCCTACGCCAACGAACACTTCGCGGCGGGCGTGCCGGGATGGAAAACCGACCGCGGCCGCATGTACATTGTTTTCGGCAAGCCCGATGAAATCGATTCCCATCCTTCCGGCGGAACCTACGAGCGCCCCATGGAAGAAGGGGGCGGCGAGACTTCTACTTTTCCATTTGAAGACTGGCGCTACCGTTATATAGAGGGCATCGGGCAAGAAGTGATTATGGAGTTTGTCGACCCCTGCATGTGCGGCGAGTACCACATGACGCTGGATCGTTCGGAGAAGGACGCGCTGCTCATGACGCCCAACGCGGGCTTGACTCTCTACGAGCAGATGGGGATGGCCAACAAATCGCAGCGCTTCACCGGCAACGGCATGGAACGCCTGGGATTGGGTCCGCAAAGCTCGATGCTGCAGACCAAGGAATTTGATCGCCTCGAGCAGTTCGCGAAGTTGCAGGCCGCGCCCAAAGTGAAATTCACCGACCTGGAAGAGGAAGTCAACTCGAAGGTCATACTGAATCCCATGCCGTTCGATGTGCGCGCGGATTTCGTGAAGGTGACCAGCGACACTGTTCTGGTGCCGATCGCGATCCAGATGAAGAATCGCGACATCACTTTCGTCAATAAAGACGGTATTCAGCGTGGCACGGTGAACATCTTCGCGCGGCTGACGACGCTGACCGGCAAAGTCGTGCAGACGTTCGAAGATACAGTGCAGGTCGACGTGCCCGCGGAGCTTTTGCCGCGCACGGCACAGAACTCCGAGCTTTACACGAAGGCGTTGCCGCTGCGTCCCGGCCTCTATAAGCTCTACGTCGCTGTGAAAGATGTGAATGGGGACCGCAAGGGAATCTGGAGCCGCAGCATCAAGGTTCCCGAATTCTCCGACGACAAGCTCTCTACATCGAGCCTGGTTGTCGCGGATGTGATGGAACCAGTGCCGACCAAAGACATCGGCACCGGCAACTTCGTGATCGGCACCACCAAGGTGCGGCCCCGCGTGGCTCAGTCCGATGGCAAGCCTGCGGTGTTCAAGCGGGACAAGGATCCTAAGCTGAATTTCTGGATGCAGGTCTATAATCTCGGCGTGGACGAGAAGACTCACAAGCCTTCCGCCACGTTCGAATATGACATCACCAACCTTGCAACCAATAAGCAGGTAGTGCAGAAAACCGAAACCACAGACACGATGGGCAACGTGGGCGAACAGGTCACGCTGCAGAAATCGATTGTGGCTGCGAACCTGCAGCCGGGTACATACAAAATTGAAATTAAGGTGAACGATAACATCTCGAAGCAGACCGTTAATCCGTCGGCGCTCTTCGCCGTCGAATAACGACTGGCTCCCGGATTTCCCCACGGGGGTGGGCAGAGTGAGACTGCGTAATTTGAGAATGCGGAATCTGGGAACGTGGGCAATCCTGCTGGGATTGTCGCTTCCCGTCTGGGCCACAGACCGGCCCGGAGCGATCTCGGGATACGTTCGCGATAATTCCGGCATTCCTCAGATGGGCGCCATCGTCGAGATTCTCGGAGAGGCCAATCGCTCGCTTACCGTATTCACCGACGGTGCGGGATATTTCACGGCGACTGGTTTATTGCCCGGGCGCATATACGCTCAAATTCAGCGCGCCTTCTTTTCTGCCCGCGCTGCGCGAGAAGGTTCTTCACCCCGGCGCTCGTCTGAATCTCAACATCACACTGAGCACGTTGCTGGGAGTGATGCAACTTGGTCCGGCGCGTCCTCTTCCCGACGAAGATGACTGGAAGTGGACTTTGCGTTCGGTTGCCAATCGGCCCATTCTGCGCGTGTTTGACGATCCTCTGCCCAACGGAATTCAGGATCCCGCCGAGAAGCAGAGTCACGAGGTGAGCGGCACCGTCTCTTTCCTTGCCGGATCTGCCGCTGGCGGATATGGCACCGGATCGGACATGAGTGCGGGTTTCACGGTCGAGCGCTCCATCTTTAGCGAGGGACGTCTTGCCTTCAGCGGCGACATCGGCTACGGAACCAGCAATATTCCCGCAGGCGTGCTGCGTAGCGTGTACTCGCATCGCCTGCCAGATGGTTCTTCGCCTACATTGGGGTTAACGGTACGCAGGTTCGCTCCTTCCGATCCCAACCTGCATAACGCGGCGCTGCAGGCGCTGGAGCTTTCCGCGAGCGATAGCCTTACGGTCGCCGATGCGTTGGAATTAAGATTTGGCAGCGCGGTTCAAAGCGTCCAGTTCCTGGGACATGCCACTGCGTTTCGTCCGTACGCGTCCGCCGATCTTCATCTCTCGCCCAACACGGTTCTGGAATACGACTACGCGACGTCGCGGCCAGACTTACGCCTGGAGAAAGGTTTCGATTCCGCGCCCGCAGATCTGAGCGAATCGAATCCTCGGGTGAGCCTGCTGAATTTCGCTCCCAAAATGGAGAGCGCTCACCATCATGAAGTGAGCCTGTCGCATCGCGCCGGCAAAACTAACATCCAAGTTGCGGCTTATGCGGATCGCGTGGGCGATCCGGCTCTTCTCGGCACTGGCGACGTCACGGCGGTGGGCGGATTTATTCTTCCCGACGTTTCCTCTGGCACCTTCAGCTACGCCGGTAATACGCTCAATACCAACGGTGTCCGCGTCGTGCTGCAGCGTAAAGTCTCGGATGACCTCACCGCGACTCTTGACTATGCTTTCGGCGGTGTGGTCAATCTGACGAGTCCCGACGTGCCATTGCAGCAAGCACAACAGTTTCTCAGCACGCAGCGACGCCATGCTGTTGCCGTGAAGTTGAGCGGAACCACCGCCCACACCAAAACGCGATGGATCGCGTCTTACCGCTGGGTCAACGGTTCCGGCATTACTCCGGTCGACATGTTTAACGCTTCGCCCGGGCAGAGCGATCCCTTCCTGAACATTTTTATCCGGCAGCCCATTCCCAGCTTGGGCAAACACGTGGAAGCGATCATCGATGTGCGCAATCTCCTGGCGCAGGGCTACGTTCCGGTGCTCGGCCAGGACGGTCAAACGGTTTATCTTGTCCAATCCGCCCGCTCCGTCCGCGGCGGAGTTTCGTTTACCTTCTAAAAACGTTGTCAGCTTTCAGCCTGATGCGAGCTCTTTTTCATGATTGGTGCGTCGTTGCCTGCACGATAGGGAAAATTCACTGAAAAGCGCGTTAGCCGATGGCAGGTACCTTATTCACAAAATCTATCTCTCGCATTCATAACTCCTTGGTTGACTGCGGTGATCTGTGTTCGATACTGTTTTCGGGCTGATCTTCGCGAGCGTGCGGTCCATCTGACCTAACACGAACGAGTTGCTGGCCGTCCCAGAACCCGGCTCTGCAATCGGTTCTCCCGCGAGAGCACTATCAATCCTCCAGCGATCCGGCTTCAAAGGAGCACGACATGAGAGCGCGCATCATCCTGATTTTTGTTCTTGTGGCCGCATTGAGCCTTTCGGCGCAGACCTTCCGCGGAACCATCCTCGGAACTGTGACTGACCCTTCTGGCGCTGTCATTTCCGGAGCAAAAGTGACTGTGAAGAATGTCGGTACGGGACTGGAGCGCACCGCTCAAACCAGCGCGGACGGCAGTTATTCCATCCCCGAATTGCCCATCGGGATTTATACGGTCTCGGTCGTCCAGACCGGATTCCAGACCTTCGTCGCTACGGGCGTGACCGTTGACGTGGCCACCGAGCGCCGCGTCGATGCTGCTCTGAAAGCAGGTCAGGTTTCGAGTGTCGTCGAGGTCGCCGGGGATCTCTTGCCGCAGGTTGAGACCACGTCCGCCGAACTCGGGGGGACCTTGACCGCGGACACGATCGAAAGCCTTCCCGTGAATGGGCGCGATTACCAGAAGCTCATTTATCTGAATCCCGGTGTTGCCGGTTCACCTGACCAGATCTCCGACTCGCCCGGGTCGTACGGAACCTTTTCCATGAACGGGTCTCGCGGTCGATCGAACAATTTCCTGCTCGACGGCACCGACATGAATGACGGATACCGCAACGATCCTGCCATCAACGAAGCCGGCGTGTTCGGTGATCCCGCCACAATCCTTCCGCTGGATGCGGTTGCCGAGTTGCGTGTTCTTTCCAACTACGAAGCTGAATACGGTCGCAACAGCGGCGCGGTCATTAACATCGTGACCAAGAGCGGAACGAACGCGTTGCACGGATCCCTGCTCGAGTACTTCCGCAGCGGCAAGTTGGGAGCGCGCAACTATTTCAACCTCGCTCCCAATCCCAAAGCCCCGTTCAACAACAATCAATTTGGTGGCGCGCTGGGCGGAGCCATTGTGAAGGACAAGACTTTTTTTTACGCGGATTATGAAGGCCAGCGCGAAAACGGAGGGCAGGCCGGTAATACCTGCGTGCCTGATCCGGCTGAAATCGCAGCCGATATCGCAGCCAATGGGGCTGCGAATCCGGTTACGGCGGCGTTATTGGCGCGCCATCCGTTTCCAACGCCCAATATCGCGAGCGCCGCGCCGCAGCCAGGTCAGGCTCTCGGCCCGACCACTGCATTCGATTCCGGCTGCCCCAACGGCAACAATCTCTCAACTTCCACGTCGTTTTTCAATCGCGTGGACAGCTTTATCGGAAAGATCGACCAAAACTTCAACGCCAACAATATGCTGACTGGCCGCTACTACTTTGGCGACAGCAGCCAGAGTTTCCCTTTCGCCCAGTTGGGTGGAGGACTTCTTCCGGGTTTCAATACGGTCACTCCCACCCGCGTCCAATTGATCGCGCTCTCCTATGTCAAGGTCGTCAATTCCGGCCAGGTCAATGAGGCACGCCTGGGTTGGAATCGCTTTGCAGAAGGTTTCTTCCCGCAGGACCAGAGCTTCAATCCGAATTCCATTGGACTGGACACGGGTGTTGGCGCCTATGATGGCGGGCTTCCGGCGACCGCGGTGGCGACCTTTTCGCAAATCGGGGCCACCAGCTCGGTGCCGCGAAATCGGGTGGATTCCAACTGGCATTTCGTCGACAACTATTCCTGGAAGTCGGGAAAGCATGACGTGAAATTCGGCTACGAATTCCGCCGCACGACTATCATGCAGGTCATCGATCACAATTTCCGGGGAACTCTCAGCTTTAATGACATGGCAGACTTCTTGAATGGGCTGCCGAGCGGCGGAAAGCAAGTCACGGGATATTCCAGACGGCATACTTTCCAAAACAGCCACGGCCTTTTTGTCCAGGATAGCTTCCGCGCCACATCGCGACTCACTCTGAACTACGGCGTGCGTTGGGATTATTTTGGAGTGACTGGCGAAAAGAACGGCCTGTTCTACACTTTCAATCCCGCCAACGGCGGCAGCAACGATCAGACCAGCCAACTGTACGGAAAAGACTTCAACAACTTCGCTCCCCGCCTCGCTTTTGCTTACGACGTGACGGGCAAGGGAAAGACTGTTGTCCGGGCGGGATGGGGACTTTTCTATGACGCTTTTTCTCAGGACATGTTCCTCGGACACTTGCCTTGGAATTGCACCTTCTGTCCCGGAGCTGCCTATCCAGGTTTGGGTCCGCAGGCTCTCGCTACAGGCAGCGTTACAGGTGCTGCGTTGGCGATGGGAACGCCGGTTTATTCTGGTTATGCTCCGGAGGGCGATTTCTTTTCGGTCGATCCGAAGATGCGGACGCCCTACGTCCAGAATTTCAACTTGAACGTTCAGCAGCAACTGGGAAGCAAGACCGTCTTGCAAGTTGGATATGTAGGTGCCAAAGGGACAAAGCTGTTCCAGTTCCTCGATATCAATCAACCTAGCCAGGCGCAGATCACGGCTGCCGATTTGGCCTGCAACTGCATCAACAGCTACGGCGTACCGCGCACGGTCGCTCCAAATTTCTTTTACCTTAATCAGGAAAAGTCTTCGGCCAACTCGATTTACAACGCGCTGCAAGCGAGCCTGCGAACCAGCGCCTGGCACGGCCTGACCTCGCAAGCAAACTTTGTGTGGTCGCACTCCATCGACACGGCCAGCGATCTCGAGGATTTCGAGCCGAATCAGGCGCAGCCGCAGAACAGCACGAACCCTGCGGGAGATCGGGGAAACTCAAGCTTCGACATTCGCCGCCGCTTTACCTGGAACTTCACCTACCAGTTCCCCCGCATGGGCGGGGCCCTACCCAAGTTCAAAAATGGCTGGGGATTTGACGGCGTGGTTAACTTACAAGACGGCCAACCGTGGCATTTGAACTATGAATTTCAAGGAGATTATTCCGGAGCGGGCGAAGGTTATGACCGGCCGGACGTCGTCGGTCCAATGCAATATTCCAGTAATCCGGCGCAGTATCTGAACCTGGCTTCGTTTGCCGCGCCGTGCACCTGGGGTAATACCCCCAACGACGGCACGCCGGATGAAACCAACTGCATGCCTGGAACGCGCCATTTCGGCGACCTACGCCGCAATTCCTTAAAGGGACCGAGTTTCAAGGAATTCAACTTCTCGATTTTCAAAGACACCAAACTGGGGGAGCATGTGGTGATGCAGCTTCGCGCCGAATTCTTCAATCTGCTCAACCATCCCAACTTTTCCAGTCCGCTGTTGCCCAACTTCATCGGCAATATCGGCGCACCTGACGGCGCTACTGGCCGGCACAGCGGATATTATTCGCTCACTGCAACTGGCGACGTCGGTATTGGCAATCCGTTCCTTGGAGGCGGTGGTCCGCGTGGCCTGCAGTTCGCCGCGAAGCTGACTTTCTAGCCGCAGGCAATTCGTAACCGAGCCCCTGCTCCGGCGGGGGCATTTTCGCGGAGCCAAAGCCGCACCGTCGTCTCGCAAGAATCGCTATACTTGCTGTTCCATCTCAGGCAAAATGAATCGCTCCTTTTGAAACATTTCTAAGAGGCTTCCATGCATCTTGCTCGTTACGGCTCGATCGTGTTCCTGCTTTCCGCCATGACTCTGCTCTGCGCCCAAGACTTCGCCGCTGATTTATCCTGAGGCTCGCCGCAGCGATCAGGTCGACGATTATCACGGCACGAAAGTGGCCGATCCTTACCGCTGGCTCGAGGACACCGACTCCGCCGAGACGCACGCCTGGGTCGAAGCCGAGAACAAGCTGACGTTTCGGCTACCTCGAGCAACTTCCGCATCGGCAGGCCATTCACGATCGTCTCACCAAGCTTTGGAACTACGAACGCTTTACCGCGCCCGAGCAGGAAGGCGGCCGCTATTTCTTCGAGCACAACAATGGATTGCAGAATCAGAACGTGCTGCTGGTCGCCGATTCGCTCAACGCCGAGCCTCGCGTGCTGCTCGATCCCAACACGCTTTCGTCTGACGGCACGGTCGCGCTGGCGGCCACCGCCATCTCCGACGACGGCAAACTCATGGCCTATGGCATCGCCACTTCCGGTTCTGACTGGAACGAGTGGCACGTCCGCGACGTCGATACCGGCAAAGATCTTTCCGACGACCTGAAGTGGGTGAAGTTCTCCGGGGCATCGTGGACCAAGGACAACAAAGGATTCTTTTACAGCCGCTACGACGAGCCCAACCGGCGCGGCCATGCGCGACACCAATTATTTTCAGAAGCTTTATTACCATCGCGTGGGAACCGCGCAGAGTCCGAGGACAAGCTTATCTACGAGCGCCCCGACAATAAGGAACTATTGTTCGGCGGCAGCGTCACCGACGACGGCCACTATTTGGTTATCGAAGTCTGCGCAAGGCACATCGCCCAAGAATCGACTTTACTACAAGGATCTCACGCAGCCGGATTCGCAAGTAGTCAAGCTGCTTGACGAGTTCGACGCCGAATACCGCTTCATCGACAACGACGGCCCTGTCTTCTGGATGCACACCGACCTCGACGCGCCGCGCGGCCGCGTCATCGCCATCGACACGCGCCATCCCGAGCGCGCCAACTGGAAGACGATCGTTCCGCAAAGCGCCGACAAACTCGAATCCGCGACGCTCGTCGACAACGTCTTCCTGCTCGGCTATCTCAAAGACGCCCGCAGCCGAAGTTCGCGTTTACGATCTCAAGGGCGCGCACTTGCGCAACGTTGACCTGCCCGGCATCGGCACCGCCGAGGGCTTCGGTGGCAAGCGTAAGGACAAGGAAACTTTCTACGCCTTCACCAGCTTCATTTCGCCCACCACGATTTACCGTTACGATCCTGCGTCGCGGCGAAGAGCAGTCGGTCTTCCGCCAGCCCAAGGTTGATTTCGATCCTTCACGCTACGAGACCAAGCAAGTTTTCTACAACAGCAAAGACGGCACTCGCGTTCCGATGTTCCTCACTTCCAAGAAAGGAATTGAAGCTCGACGGCCAGAATCCCGTGCTGCTCTACGCGTACGGTGGATTCGATATTTCGCTGACTCCGACATTTCTCGGTTCCCAACGTTGTGTGGCTGGAAATGGGAGGCGTCTACGCGCAACCCAACTTGCGCGGAGGCGGCGAGTACGGCGAAGAGTGGCATCAGGCCGGGCATGAAGCTGAAAAAGCAAAATGTCTTCGACGACTTCATCGCTGCCGCCGAATGGCTTATCGCCAACAAGTACACTTCCACGCCCAAGCTCGCCATTCGCGGCGGCAGCAACGGAGGCTTGCTGATCGGGGCCTGCATGACGCAGCGTCCCGATCTGTTTGGCGCGACGCTACCGGCGGTCGGCGTTATGGACATGCTGCGCTTTCACAAATTCACCATTGGCTGGGCGTGGACCTCCGACTACGGATCCTCCGACAATCCCGAGGAATTCAAAGCGCTCTATGCCTACTCGCCGCTGCACAACATGAAGCCCGGAACGAAGTATCCGCCGACGCTGATCACGACTTCCGATCACGACGATCGCGTAGTGCCCGGGCACAGCTTCAAATTCGCCGCCACCATGCAAGCCGATCAGGCCGGGCCCGCGCCCAGTCCTGATTCGCATCGAAACGAAAGCGGGCCACGGCGCCGGTAAGTCGATCACGAAGCTAATTGACGAGACGACGGATAACCTGTCGTTCCTGGCGCACAATCTGGATATGAAGACAGAGTTGCAGTAGCGCTGCGTACTTCGGCGGCCCCAGGGGCTGAAGCCCGCGTCTTCTTTGCCTCTGGACGGCACGGCTGAAGCCGTGCCCTTTCAAAACGATTCACGAGATAGCTTTTGAGAAGTGAGGACAGAGAAATGAGGACCGTGAACTGAGAACTGAGAACTGCTCACCCTACTGCGACTGCGAAAACTCCATATTCTCGTCAACCGAAAGCTGGGCTGGAGTTCCTGATGCGGCGTCGCCGGAGCGCGTTGCGACTGCGCGAAATCCTGTCGACCCGGCCTGCACTTCGTAGGTATAAGGCGGACGCTGGCGCGCCACTGTGATGTAGTTGCTCGAAACCAGTTCGTCGAGCGAGGCGTATTTGCCCTCGGTTGCGTAGTAGCGGCGTTCGGCCGACGCGATGCTGATCAGGTCGCTCCTTACCCCGGTAATGTTAATCGCGGCCTTCGGGTTATTCGCCCCCGCAGCCGCCGACGAGCTCTGCGCCTGCTGCGAATAAATGTACATACCAATCCCGACTACAATCACCAAGCTAAGAAATCCGAATAGGCCTCGCATAGGCACCTCGAGGCCCATTGCACCGTGAATTGGTGGCCGGGGCAAGTAACCGGAGGGCAGGGGCGGCTGGGAAATTGATGATTGATGATTGCTGATTGAAAATCGGGGATCATCATTGGCGGCTTCCTAATCAACAATCAGAAATCATCAATCATCAATTAGAAATCAACAATCAGAAATCGTCCCATCCGCTCTACACCTTTCGTCACCTCGTTCGGCGGTTACGCCGATGTTACCCTCTTTTCGTAATCGCCTTTCCTACTACGCTCTGTACCGGAGAACTGGATGCGCCGCAACTCGTCGACTAAAGCCTGCATTTCTATCAGCGCCGTTTTCGCTCTCGCTCTCGGCCTGGCTGTGCCGGTGTTTGCCCATCACCTGAAAAAGGGCGACTCCATTGCGTTGCCCGTAACCACGTCGTCCGCCAAAGCCCGTGAGCTTTACGAGAAGGGAATGCAGGACTACGAGAATCTTTATCTGGAGCGCTGCAACGACGATTGGCGCGCGGCGGTGAAGGAAGATCCCAGCCTGGCCATAGCTTGGGCGTGGATCGCGTTTAACAGCACCAATCCGCAGGAAGTCAGCATGGCGCGCGCCAAGGCAAAGGAGTCGGCGCCGAAGGCATCCGCGGGCGAGCAGTTGATGGTGGCCTGGATCGCTAAAGTGCAGGAAGGCGACTTCATCGGCGGCATCACCGCCATGAACGACATGCTGGAGATGTATCCTCGCGACAAGCACTTGCTCTATCTGGCAGGGAACTGGCTGACGGGAGAGAATGGCAGAGACCAGGCGCAGCGCTTGTTCGAAAAGGCACTCGCCATCGACAAGAATTTTCCGGCCGCACTGAACGATCTGGCATATGTCGATGCCAACAAACGAGAATTTGCCAAGGCCTTTGCGGCTATGGATCGCTATGTTGCATTGCTCCCCAACGAACCCAACCCGCAGGATTCTTATGGCGAGCTTCTGCGCATGGCCGGGAACTTTGAGGGATCGCTCACGCATTATCGCGCCGCGCTCAAAATCGACCCTGATTTTGTCAGCTCGCAACTCGGTCTCGCCGATACCTACGCGCTGATGGGCAATCAGGAGCAGGCGCGCGTGGAATACGACAAGGCCATCCGCTTCGCGCGGAACGAAGCCGACCGGCTCACCTACGGTATGCAGAGGGCGATGACTTTTGTGCGCGATGGCAACTACGCACAGGCCGACAAGGATCTGCTGGAAATTGCCGGAACGGCGCACGCCAAAGACCAAGACTTGCAAGAAGCGCAGGCTCTGCGCGAAATGGCTGAGTACCAGGCGGACGATAAAGTTGCCCTCAACAACTTGAAAATTGCCGAGGAAGCGCTGCGCCACAGTGCGGCCATTTCTCCGTCGGATCGCGACGAAGAGCTGTCGCGCATCCTCAGCAACCGCGCCGTGCGAGCCTCGCGCGCGGGCGATCAAGCGCTGGGCGACAAGTCGCTGCAGGATCTCGAGACGCTGGCCACTGGCAGCCGCAACCGCGTAATTCAGAGTTCGTGGCAGGGCGCGGCAGGAACGCTCCTGATGGATCAGAAGAAATATCAGGAGGCCGTCGCGCATCTGGAAGAAGATCAGGAAAATCCCTTCACCATGGAATTGCTGGTGCAGGCCTACTACCAGACCGGGCAAACCGACAAGCTCCACGAAATGGAAGCCAAGCTCCGCGGCACGAATATGCCGACAATGGAACAGGCGCTGGTGGTGCCGGCGGCCCGCTCTAAGAGGCCAGTAATCTAAGTCTGGTCAGGTTAGACATCCGCCTCACTTTGGTTGGCTCGACAGCCGATGGGGATGTCCTTGCACGAGCCCCATTTCCGGCTTAATACATTTCCAGTTCCACACTCTCGTGCATTTTGCGGCATTGGTGTACAGTATGTGGGCACTTCGCCCGCATGAAAGTTGACACTGATCGCCGCTCCGGAACGCGAATCGCCACGAGCGTGCCTACGCGCGTGCGCACCGCTGAGGGCTCCGATCAAACGGCGCAGACGCGCGACATCAGCGCCAACGGAGTCTTCATGTATACCCAGTCCCGCATGGAGAAGGGCACGGAGGTCGAACTGGTGCTGATCCTTCCGCCTGAACTGACGGCGGGCGAGAAATGCTGGGTCTGCTGCCAGGCGACGGTGGTTCGAGTGGAGCAGGAGGGGTCTGAGTTCGGGGTGGCGGCCCAAATCCGCCGCATGGACATCCTGCCGGAAGTCGCAGTCTGATCTGGATAGAGCCAAGCGACGGACGAGGCCCCGTTTCAGGACATCTTTCCCGCTAAATTTTCCCAGTCCTGCACCGTCGGGTGAAGACTGCCCGGGATTCGATTAAAATACCGATAAATCTGCGAAAAAAGGCTTCCCATTGCACGTCGCTCCTGCAATAATGGCGGCCCAATAATTGCTCTGGCCAATTTAAGGTTCCGAGGTGGGCCCAGGTATGTTGATTGAAAAACTGGCGGCCGGGGTGGTGCAGGTGCAGACCCCGATTGGTCCGCGATACGTAATGCCATCATTCCTACAGCGGGTTTATTTGGTGTGGATGTTCCGTAACTTCCCCATTCTTCCGCACGCTGTTCTTAACAAGCGCCAGCAACGCATGATCGATCGCATGTGCGGCGAGCAGCGGTTTGCTTCGATGGCGTATGCCGATGGCATGGATGAGGCCCCGGTGATCGGGACGGTTGAGCGGCGTCCCCCGGTCGGCGCGGAGCAATTGTCATCGCGGCGTTCCGCAACTAGCGATTCGACAAGCCTTGCGGCCGAAGTTCGCCAGCGTTCGTGAAGGTTCGAGCAGTCGCGCAACGGTTCCAACGCTCGCGACCGCAATCGGCTTGCGTGGCGCTGTCGGCCTAGCCATTCGCTTCTGCGATGGGTTGTGCTGAACTGCGACGCGCGAAAGCCCGCTTTCGAACTTTCCTTATTTGCGTGCGTCGTGCAGTTACTTTCCTCGAAGTGGACTCGCTCCGCGATGCGATGTTCGCCGTGGACTCTTGATTTGCTTGCGTTTGAGGGATTGGCTTTGGCCGTTCGTTCGAAGTCAGAATCCGCTGTCCCTAAGTTTCCACTGGTTGCTCTTACTCACGCTCTCCCATCTGCGCTCTGACTCAGAGGGCAGAGTGGTGTCAAAAATACGTGGTATCGGTATAATGATCAAACCGTTCTGCGGCGCCTGCGATTCGAAATCCGACAAACGCAGGAGTACCGGAGAAAGTAGCGAGGGAATTTTAAGGGGCACACAACTCGCGGTATGTGACACTGGCCGGATCGCTTCCGCTGCTGAAAGCGATCGCCGCAGTGAATCGGGTAGGAAGCAAGCAAAGGTCGGAACCCCGCCAAGGTTCTAATCGGCAAGAAGTTTAATGTAGCCTGGTGCAAGAAAGTCGCCGCCATTCTTCCGAAGGCAGCAAATACCCGTTAAGAATATTGTCGGGCGCGTAGCTCAATTGGCAGAGCAACTGACTCTTAATCAGTAGGTTGAAGGTTCGATTCCTTCCGCGCTCACCACTTCTTTTCAAGGACTTGCCATCCATTCATCTTCGGTTGACTTTCTTGTAACTGTGGCTGTTTTTGTGGCTGTGCGACTGATTTCTAGATCACGTACTTCTGCTGATTCAGCCGATCGATCACGACTTTGATCTGCGCCGTTTCCGGATGCAGATAGCCCATCGTCGTCGAGAGACTCTCATGCCCCATGACTTCCTTCACCAGTCCCGGATTTTTCGTCTCTGCCATCGCGACGGTGCCGAACGTGTGCCGCGCGCAATACAGTTTCAGGGCATCCGGAATTTCGAGCTTGCGAGCCACATTTCTGAACGCGTGCTCGAGTCCGCTCAGTCCGATGTGGCCTGCGCGAGACTTCTTTGAAGGAAAGACCCAACCTTCTCGCGTGTCCGACTGTTCAAGCTGAATTGTCCTGAGAAGTGTGATCACGCGCTCGCTCAACGGCACGGGCCGACGAGCTTTACGCGTCTTGCCGCGGGGGTTGAAATAGAATGCGCCTTCCCAGTTGATCGTTTCCCAGCGCATTCTGATGACTTCCCCGTTTCTCAATCCAGAGTCCAGCATGATGGTCAGAACCTCTTTCAAGGGTCGTTTGCATGCTGCCAAGAGTCGCTTCTCATCTTCGACAGTGACCATTCGGTCCCTGGGGAAGACTTTGACCGTCTTGATCCTTGGCACTTCACGAAGCACCTTCCAATCACGGGCTTTGCCGAGCATCCGGCGCAGTGTCCGAATCGCGGAGTTCCTGCTGTGGGGCGATTCGTGAAATTTTGTGGTCTCAACGTCATCGGCCGTGATTTGATCCATGCGCATCCCGGACAGCGGGGTCTTCAGGATCAAACGCCGGCCATTTTTGTAATCAGCCTTGGTGTTCTCGGCAAGCGTCGTTTTGTCGAGCCACTCAATGAATTGCTGGGCGAACTCCCGCACCAGAGGTATCCGTTTGGGCCGCAACGACTCTCCTTCCTCTGCCGCAACCCGTTTTCGAGCCTCGACGCGCTCGGCTTGCTTTTGGTTCTTGGTTTTGGTGCTGCCGCGGTGCCGCCTTCCATTGATGTAGAAGAGGTAGTACCAGACATCACCCCGCTGGTAGATAGACATTCCGTTCCTCCTTGCTTGCGCGCACAGAGGAAACACGGATGCCAGATCGGATGAACTCATCCAGATCGGCTATATCATACAGCGCGCGTCCACGGGGTTTGTAGAATTTCGGTCCTCCCCCTTGGGATCTCCAAACTCGCAGCGTACTGGCTGGAATGCCCGAATATTCGGCTGCGGCCTTTGTGCCCAAGAAGCGTTTGTTTTCGTTTCCGACTCTCACTGCCACGGCTGGCCTCCATTTGCACTGCTTGTAGAGCAAACTCGGAATTCAGTCAAAACTTGCATCAGGGCTACAGCGGATCTCCTCGAGGCGAGGAACCCGCACCGATTTGACCGAAATTTCATTCGGGCTTAGCTTCTTTCCGAGCCGAACCGGAATTGAGGTTCGACAGACGAGGAATTGGTGTTTTCATCTCTTCTGGAACTCGGCAAAAGCCTTCGCGCTACCGGCTATATCGCCGATTCGATTGCCACAACCACGGTGTACCTGGCGGCAAGACTGCAGAAGCCGCTGCTGCTCGAAGGACCCGCGGGCAGCGGCAAGACGCAACTCGCATATGCGGTTGCCGAAGCCGCAAATACAAGGGTCGAGCGACTGCAGTGCTACGAAGGCATTAACGAAGAGAAAGCCATTGGGAAATTCGACGAGCCGCTGCAGAGGCTTTGCGTCGAGTTGAAATCCCAGTCAAGCAGCGTCGATTGGGAGTCTTTGCAGACTGAATTGCACGGACAGCAGTTTTTCAGCGCCGGTCCTCTCTTGCGCGCTCTCCGGTACGAAAAGTCCTGTGTTTTGCTCATTGACGAGCTAGATAAAGTGGACCACGCATTTGAAGCCACCTTGTTGGAACTCCTGAGTGTTTGGCAATTGAGTATTCCGAAACTCGGAACGGTTCGAGCCAGGAGCATTCCGTTCGTTGTGCTGACATCCAACGAGGAACGGCGCATCGGGGATCCGCTGCGCCGGCGCAGTTTTTATCTTCGGGTTGAACACCCCACGGCCGAACGGGAGGCGGAGATTGTTGCGCTGAGGACACCTGATTCCAGCCATGAATTTCACGCAGGAATGGCCGGGCTTGCCAAGGCCTTGCGAGGATGGAGTTTGGAAAAACCACCGTCCGTCTCCGAAATTCTCGATCTCGCGCAGGCACTTAAAGTTCTCGGGACAGAACAAATTACGGCAGAGATGAGGGACACGCTGCTGCCTTTGCTGGCCAAGACCGAAGCCGACCGGCGAAAACTGCTTCTGCGCGACGGCTTTGCCAGCCTGATCTACGACGCGCAGCAGTACAGTGCAGAAGCTCTGCGAGGGAGTGCGGCATGAAGTCGGAACTCATCTTGGCGCAAATGCTTTGTGCCATTTCGATTTGCTGGGCGCAATCAGGTAGGGCACCAGCGCGGATTGAAGCTGAGTACTACGTCGCGGCCTACGCGCAACACTATCGGGTGCCCATTGCGCTGGCCCGCGCCATTGTCGTGCGTGAATCGAATTGGCAGTCGTGTGTGATCTCTCCGAAAGGCGCTGTGGGGCTAATGCAGTTAATGCCCACTACCGCCAACCGGTTGGGCGTGGCCGACCGCTGCAATCTCGACCAGAACGTCTCGGGCGGAGTGCGCTATCTCGCTTGGTTGATGCGACAGTTTCATAACGACCTCAGGCTCGTGGCTGCCGCTTATTACGCCGGCGAAGACACGATCGGTAGGCGGGGGCTTGCTTACCGAAATCGTGACGTCGTCGCGTACGTCTCAGCAATTAGAACAACTTACCTTCGAGAAGCAGGCATTGAACCAGACGGCAAAAACACTATTGAGAAAAGAGATGTGAGATGAACAAATGTTTGAGTTTGGTGCATCTGATAACGATCACTTTGCTGCCTTTGTACATGGCCTCGGCGCAAACCGAGTTGCCGCAGGCACGAATCGTGAACTTGAGTATTGACCCAGAACAGGTTGTGGTCTTACACCTGCGACCGGGATACGTCAGTTCGGTGCGGGTGCTGGAGGAAATCAGTTCGGTCGTACTGGGCGATCCGGGAGCTTTCAAGGCCGACCACTCCGAAGCCGAGCCGCAGTTGGTGTTTTTCAAAGCAACCAGCGCAAAACCTGCGCAAACCAACGCCCTGATTACCACCAGAGGAGGCCATGAGATCTCCCTTAGCCTGTTGAGCCAAGGCAAGTCAGATCGTAGTGAGCCCGTGGATTATGTCCTGAACTGTGAGCGCCCGCGCAGCTTTCTGATTGCGTCGACTCATCCCGTGTTTGTGGTTGGCGAAACAAAAACAGTTGCTACAGAAAATCAGCCAACCAGCACTGCGCCGGAGAAGCCTGGCAGACAAGAGCAGGATTTGCTCAGAACAGAACGGATTGAGAATCCACATTGGGAAGGCAAGCAACTGCAGGTTGCGGTAGGACAGGCGATACAGAAAGAGCAACAGATGGCCGTGCCGTTCGCCGTTCTGAATTCTTCTGCACGGACTATTGAAGTACTGCCGCCGCAAATACGGCTTGCGGGGACATCGAAAGACAAGCATCGAAAGGCGATCAAGGCTGAGCCGGTTGCGATCAAAGACTACTGGATCACCTCGCGTAGACTTGCGCCCGGCGCCAGAGCCGACGGCATCGTTGTGTTCGATCGTCCTACTTTCAAAGAATCCAGGGAACGGCTCTTGCTCGCGGTTGCCCAAGCGGAAGAGGTCGACCGTCCGGTCCTGGCGCCGATTGCGTTTGTGGCTCCGGTCTCGGGAGGTGCAAAGTGATTTATCCAAACGGACACAACGACAACGGCAACGCTGCGGTCATTCAGGAGCCAGCGGAAAATGAAGCTCGCAACAACGACCTGCCACTCTCTCCGGACGCAACCGCCCCATTGCCTGGGCTCGCCACAAGAACAAAACAGAGAGCTAAGCAGCAGATCCAACAGAACCGGTTTGTAATCATCGCAGCGGGAGCGATCGTCGTCGCGCTGCTGATCTTCGTTGCTACGTCTATTCCCCGTCGGGGCGCACCACAGAAAGCGAAGAGTCGTGGTGCAACTGCTACTGAAGACTTGGCATCGGAGAGCGGCAACCCGAGCAATGACAAGAGCCTATTTCCGATTACCGATTCTGGTCGGCCCGTTACAAAAGAAACTCACGAAGGCTTCCTGAACGAGCGAGATTTACAACGAACTGCAACCAAGCCAGTAGCGGGAACGACGGTGGCGAGCGGAGCGGGAACTTTGGGGTCGATACCGCCTTTCGGAGACCAGCAGCCATGGCAGGCGCCGCCGTATCAACCAGGCTCGGGCATCGGCACCGGTGCCGAGACCTCAGACTTGGGTAAAGCAGAGCGCGAGGCCATGGAGAAGTCTTCGCTAATCTACGTGCGAAGCGCCTCTGCTAGTTCGGCCAGTGCTCAGGCCCGCGAACTCTTCAATAATCCGGTAGCGGAATTGGGGTTGGGTCTGGCTACGGGTACGCGATTGCGTGCACGTCTGGAATCAGCGGCCAGCACCGCAGTGCGAACGCCGGTCCTGGCGGTGATCGAGTACAACTATGAGCGGGACGGAGAAATTATCGTTCCTGCGGGAGCAAAAGCGGTTGGCCACATCCGAAACGGAGATCGTTCAGGTTACGTTGACATCCAGTTCGATTCTCTGCTGATGCCGGATGGTGCAGTCGTTCCCCTCGAGGCCGCCGCCACGGGTTTGGACTTGCGGCCGCTCAAAGGAAAAGTTGAGGGGAAGAACACGGGAAAGAACGTCCTAGTCAGATCGCTGTCAGGAATCGGCCAAGCTGGCTCGATGTTGGCGGGACAAGGCAGTCTGAACCGGCCGCTGACCGAGTCGGACCTAATGCGGGAGCGCGTCAGCAACAATGTTGGCGAGGCTGGAGATGAGGAGGTTTCCCGATTAGCGATCGCCCAGCACATCGTGGTAACGATTGCGGCGGATACTCCCATCTACGTGGTCCTCGAGCAGCCACCCAAGCCTAATCAGGGTTCCCTGCAACCAAGTGCGCGGAGCGTTCCAACATCCAACTCAGCGAATGCTGAGCAACTCCGTCAACTATTGCAGCTCCAGCAAGAGCTGAATCAAACGTCTACGAGCAACCAAGCAGCGCAGTAGACGAATGGTTGTATGAAGGTTTGGCAGGAACGCGAATTGGGTGCTTCGGTTCCCGGCGCGCCACAACTCAACTTCGGGTTAACCCGTAATCCGACCAGTATCGGTAAACGCTAGCCGACTTGTCGTTACCTATTGAGACTCATCTCTCAACAAAATCGGAACCGGATGCATCAGGTCGAAAGTTTCGTCCAACTGCCATTGGGCTTCTATACGATGCGCGTGGATCGCAATCATCTAGGACGTGATCGTGAGGTCACTTGGCCCTCGGAGGAGATACTTTCTGCGCGGGACGAAACGTTATGCCCATAAAGTGCTTCGGAACGCCATTCTCTGCTGGGGTTCTTTCGAGAAATGCTTTCGCCGAAGCATCGTGCTTTCAGGTAAGCCATCCAGGAAGTTCAGAGTGTAGAGCGCAACCCAGGCATAACTCGTGTTGGCGTCCTCCCGTCCGTAATCGGCTACCTGATTTTCCGCAAAGCGCTGCGCGCTCTCCCTGCGTTGAAACATGGAACTGAACTCCGGGTGTGCCATGCCCAGCATATTCACGGTGAGGAGATCGCCGTGTATCCAGGCGTTCAGAACGTTTGGACCCACTGTGTCTGCCGGGGGACCGTCATGATATTTATCCAGATCTTCAAGAAAGTTCGGATCTTCTCGCAGTGAAGAAAAGAAGCGGTATGGTCATCCGCTCTGGATGAACATCGCCCGCCATTTTCACGAGGCCCGGGTAATAGCGCATGCTGCCGTCCATGGATACCAGGGCATCGATGCGGGAATCTCGCGCCGCCGCAAACAGGCTCGAAATTCCGCCCCAGCTCCAGCTCACCACAGCGACGCTGGATAAATCCGCATCCGGAAGCGTTTTGGCATAAGTGATAAGAAACGAGATGTCGCGAGCCTGCGTGTTGATCCCGTCCAGATCATCCGTCATGTCGCGTGTCAACACCCCCATCGACGGAGCTCGCAAGAACGACGTAGCCATGACTGGCAAGGTACTCACACAGATCGGCGTTCTCCCACGAAACGGAAGAATCGCTGGGAGCATAAATCAGAACGGGATAACGCCCTTTCGCCGGCTTCGCATCCCGCACCGCCCACAACGGAATGTCGAACGAAGTCTTCAACAGCGAACGCCAGCGATTCTGTTCTGAGTCGGGGCGCGTTGAAGTGGATCTCCGTGTCGGCCAGTTGGACATAGTCGCCAACCGTCATCGGTTTGCCTGTGCTTCTCAGCGACGGATACCAGATCAGGGTTTGCAGGGGACGGGCATCATCGCCCACAGAGGACTTTAACAAGTCCTTGCGCGGAAGCGGCGTAGGTGCGTGAGCGATCGTACTGATCGACGACCTTCAAACCCTACCGGATACGGTCCAGGCTTTTGCAGAAATTGAAATGAGGATGTTTGTGAAACCGCGAATACTGAATCAAAGCAAATACATAATAAAAAACAAGCGATCAAGATTCGCGTTTTCAATCTTGCGTTCCTTCCGAGCCTCATATACGGCTCGCGAAGCTAAGAGGTTCCGAAAGGCAAACAACAGTCCGCACCGATTGCCTATATTAGTCCTCAGAAACGCCCTTCTGTCTACGAAGAATGACAGTCGTTCCCGAATGCTCGGCGACTCGGAAGATTGAGCCTCAATCCAGAACACGATGCCGCCATGGGTGTCAGCCGACCGGAGAGCAATTTGGTGTCCGCCGAATCGAGGTCAGGTTTGGGCATCTCAGGAACCAAGAATTCGACTGGCCCGCACCGCTTGATTTAGGTCCAATCGTTCTTGTGAGATGCACCAAACTCAAACGTTTGTTCATCTCATAATTCTTTTGCTCCCGCGCGCACGATTAACTCCACCGCGAACCCCAGCCTTTGAAATCAATAGGCTTCACAATGCTCTCGAAGATTCGAACCGCTGTTCGGCAAATTGCAGGCTCGCGGCACGGTTTTGAAGGCAGTTCCAAGCGCCCAGCCTGATTTGCCCGAAATCTGAAATTCCCGTATGTTCTCGCCTGCAACGCGGAAATCAAACTCTAGTGCGATTCCAATGCGATCGCAGAAGAGGAGCATATGAGATTGTCAGATTGGAGAAACACCCGCCTTCACCTTGCCCTCGTCTTTGCGCTGGCGATTTGTTCACTTCAGTTGTATCCGCTGGTGTCACATGCCCAGAACCTGGGAACGCAGCCTGCCACAGGGCAAGCTGTACAGGGTCAAACTGCGGCCCAACCCGAAGGAACAGTTCTCAATCTCGTGAACTGGGTCGGCAATGTGATCTCTCCGGTCGGAGCGGCGCTGGCGGTGGTCATGGCAGTCATCTCTTATTCCCAAGGACGCGGTGTGGCGCGATGGGCGGTAACAGCGGCCGGACTGCTGGTGATCTCCGGCCTCACTCGCCTGATCGAGTTCTGGATTCAGAACGGCACAGCCGGAGTGCAGTAGGAACGTTCATCGCGGAGTGCTTAGGCCATGACGCTGCCTCAAATCATCGTCGATCTGTTGACGCTGCTGTTCGATATCGCAGTTCCATCTGCCATCTGCACGATGGTGCTGGCGGGAATCGCCTTGCGGCAGGAAGGCGGCGCGAACTTCCAGACTGGTGGCAGATTCCAGAGATGGGTGCTGTGGTCGGTGATTCTGTTGACACTGCCGCAGTTCCTGTCGTGGTTTGCGGCACAAGGTATCACGATGCCCGCGCAAGGCGGAGGCAGCAGCAGTCCGTGGGCCGCGAGCTTGCAGACGAGCTTCAGCGGTTTTGTTTCGAATGTCGTGGTTGCCAAACTGATTCCCGTGCTTGCGGCTTTCTGCGTGTTGAAGGCAGCACTCGATGCGGCCGAAGGGCAGAGCCCACTGGCATCCATCATCACCGGACATTTTTCTGTTGTCCGTGTCCGGGACTGTCCAGCTTATGCAGAGCTGGAACAGCGGATCGGAGTTTGCCACAACGGACATGCTGACGTCGGCGTGGAACTTCCTTGCCGGGACCATCCTGCCGGAAGCGGCAGGCTTGGCCATCGTGGGAGCAATTCTCAACTACGCCCGCCATCGGCCTTTCATGCCGCTGGTGGGGTCGGGTCTTGCCTTTTTGAGTGTTTCGGCCATCTGGAAGCTGGTGCAGGCCATGGCCGGCTGATGAGGATTGGAGGTGATCCAGTGAATCTTTCAAATGGGCTGCTCAACCTGACCAACTGGCTGGGCAACGTCATCATGCCGACCATGGCCGGTTTATTCGCCGCCGCCGCCATTTACCGCTTCAGTAAGGGACATCCGTACTCACAGTTCGGATACGCAGCCCTGGCGTCGTTGATGTGCTCTGGGTTATTGCGCGCGATGGAGTCCTTCAGCAACCAGGCAGCCTGGAACAATCCAGACCGTTACTGGATCTCTGTGCTGACGCTGGTGAACTGGGTTGGCAATGTTTTGTTGCCGCTCTATGGCGCTAGGACAGGTCGTGCTCGCGGTCGCTGCACTTCGCAGGATTGTTGGAGCGGATGACGATTGGCGAGGCGTGGGTCCGCAACCTAGTGGCTGCAATGTGCAGCTTTAGCTTGTCGGGGCTGTTGCGCCTGGGAGAGTTCTGGATTCAACACGGAACAGCAGGAGTGCGCTAGGAAGGAGATTACGAATGCCATTACAAGTGACACCTGTGAATCGCAATTTGCAGACGCGAGTGACCTTCATGCTGCTTGAGTTTGAGGATCTTTTTATCGTGCTGGGTGCCGCAGCGGTCATGAATGTCGTGGGTCATTTTGTGGGAGGCGAGATCGCCGGAATGCCCACGAATCTCGTCCTCCAGTACGGTGTGCCGCTGCTCATGGTGCCAGTGCTGATGGCCTTCAAGTATGGCAAGCCCCGGGGCTACGTCTGCGATCTTGCCTTCTGGTACGCAAAACCGCGTGCCTACTGTGCGCTGGCACGCGACCGCGAAATCAGAACTCCATATCTGAGGGAGGACTAGAGTGCCGCTGACGCTTGAACAACACGAGCGAAAACTCCACGATCCGGCATTGTGCGAGCAACTCCCGGTCCGCGATTACCTGGACAACATTGTCGTTCGCACGAATGGCGCTTTCGTAGCGGGCTACGAGTTGAAGGGATTGGCTTCGTACTTCGCAAGCGACGAAGGCCGAGACCGCGGGAAGTTGATGCTGGAGGCCCTCCTGCGCTCTCTGCCGGAACAGAGCATGAGAGTGCAGTTCCGCTACGAAGTGGTGGAGGATCTCGGAGACCTGCTTGAGCACTATGCAGAGGCCCAGGAATCGGAACGGTCAGAGGTAATTGCACTCGATGAGCTGCGCGTCGAACGATGGCGGACGAAAGAGGCGGAAGGCCAGTATATGCGGCCTCTCTTGCACGCCTACTTCATTTGGGACCCAGTCGTTCATCGCCGCATTGCCGGTAAGCCGCTCAAGCCGACCGGATATCCCTTCAGCTTATCGGCACGGAAATGCATTGAGCGCAGCGCTCGGGAGCATCAGCAATTACTGGCAGAGTTTGAGAGTTTGCTGCGCGGCCTCGAAACGACGCTCGAAGCGGCAGAACTCGGCGCGCGCCGACTGACTGACGATGAGTTGTTTCTCGAGGCGAAACGAGCTCTCAACCCCTTGTCTGCGGATTCTCGGCCGTACAGGCGGTGTGAGGAACAACTGGAATACCGTAGCGCGCGCGAGCAGATCGTCGACACAAGCATCGCGGATGAGACGGACTCCTATCTAAACGTCGGCGGAATCCTTTATTCCTTTGTAAGTCTGAAAGAACTGCCTGATGCTACGTTCCCTGGAATCCTGAGAGAGTTGGTCAGTCTTGATTTCCCGCTCATTGTCAATGCGCAGATCACCATTCCTGATCAGGCGAAAGTGCTCAAAGGCTACAAGAGCCGATTGCGCAAGATGCAGGCCGTACAACGCGATTCGAACGGAGGATTTCGGACCAACGTGGAAGCCCAGGTTGCCGAGTCCCAACTGGTCAGAGTGCAACAGGACATCATTTCGAGTTCGGTCAAGACGGCCAAACTGAGCCTGGTCATCGGAACGCGCACTTCACGCCCAGCAATCACGACCGCGGAACTCGAGCAATCCGAGCGAACCATCGACAACCGGCGCCAACAGCTTCTGTACGCGATTTCGCGCATGAACGGCGCGAAGGCGGTGGCTGAGTCGTTGGCTAAGAAGCGCCTGTTTTTTAGTTCACTTCCGGCAATGGCGGAGCCCGACAAGCGAGACCAGGACTTGCTCACTTCGAATGCAGCGGATCTGGTGCCGGTCGAGACACCTTGGCGCGGAACACCTCGGTCACCGCTGTTCCTGCTTGAGACTCCCTACCGCCAGCTCATTCCTTTTTCGCCGTTTGATCCCGGCTTGAGCGACGCGAACATGCTGGTGATGGCCAAAACCGGCGGCGGAAAGACCGTCATGGTGCAGCAGTTTCTTTTGATGGCCGCCCGGAGCAACCCGCTGATTTCGATTCTTGAACGTGGCGATTCGTACCGTCCACTGGTTGAGTTGATGGGCGGACGGATGATCACCATGTCGCTCGATAGCGACCAAACGATCAATCCCTGGGACCTGCCGGAAGGCGACAAAGAGCCGAGCAAGGATCAAGTCGCGTTTCTGAAAAATCTGACACGCCACATGCTCGGAGAGGGGGAAGCCGAAGACACGCAACTGCTTGACGACCTCATCACGGAGGCCATTCTTCGGACTTATAAGAGGGCGGCAATCCGGCCCTCGACTCCCATTCCAACATTCTCCGACCTGCGCGACGAACTGTCCCAATGGCGTGACGAGGAAAAGAACCAGCGCGTGATGGACGAAGCCCACCTGGCGGCGATCAAACTGCGCAGCTGGACCGGCGAAAAGGGAGTGTATTCAAAGCTGTTCGACCGGCCCACAACGATCTCACTCGACAATCCGTGGTTGTTCTTCAACGTGGAGCAATTGAGCGATGACCGGCGCCTCGAAACGGCAATGAGCCTTCTCATTGCCCACGCCACTGCGCAACGGGCGGCAGGCAAGGCCGGCAGGCGGAGCATCACGGTTCTTGATGAGTGCTGGTTCCTGCTTGATTCTCCGGTACTCGCGCCCGAAGTGGTTCAACTCTTTCGTACGGCCCGCAAACGTAACGCCAGCGTCTGGGGGATGAGCCAAACAGCGGAAGATTTTGTCGGGACGGAATCGAAGCCCAGGCCGCACGGGGCGGGCATCGTAAAGAACTCGACAACCAAGATCATCGGCCAGCAGCCGGGAGACATGACTGCCTTGCGGGAGCACCTGCACCTGAACGAGACCGCTTTGAACCAGATCAAGCATTTCAGCGCTCCCATCAAGGGCAAGAGCGCGGACGCGCTCATCGTGATCGGGGAGAAAGCCGACTCCACGCACACAATCCGCATGTCACCAACAACGGTCGACTACTGGATCATGACGACCTACGCACGGGAACGCGTGTATCGGTCCTGGTGGTTAGAGCAGCGAAAGTCGGTGCCTTTCATCGAAGCCTATCGGGAACTGGCCGAAAGGTTCCCGGCAGGTCTGGCCGATGCCGATCCACTTCCGGAAGAAATCTCAGGAGAAGTCGCAAGAGGTACACGCCTATGAAGATGAAAACTCTGGAACTCCTTCGCAACTTTCAACGCAGATTGAACCGCAGCAGGCGATGGCTGTTTGTGACAGTAATTGCCTTGTGCCTGGTTCCCTCAAGCACGCGGGCTCAAGGAATCGGAGACTTGCTGTTGCTGCTTCATACCATCACAAGCACCCTCCAGGGCCCGATTGGTGACGAATTAAGCGAAATGCGGAAGGTGAGTGTGGCTGTCAACAACTTTCGCCAGCAAATCATCTGGCCTTTGGCCCTGATCAACCAGACGAGATCGTTTGTCAGTGCAACGCGGGCGCACTACACCGGGCTAATGTCTCAGATTGAAGGCCTCAAGAACAACAGCGCGACCCTCGCGCTTCCCATGCAGCTGGAGTCGATGTTTCGAGGCGCCCAGTCGGGGTCCCTCGGCCAGATCCCTTCGCTGTACACGCAGGTCTACCAACCGGGTGCGCTGGCTGGAATTGCCCAGCCGGGGCAACGAAACCTCATGAACATCGACGATGCGATGGCCATGGACTCGCTGAAGACTTCCATGGTGTCCGACCAAACGACTCAGGGGATGCTAACGCTCGCCGATTCCCTCGAACAGCAGGCGGCGACTGCGGCTCCTGGGTCGGCGTCTATGGTCACTGCCCAGGCCCGCGTCGCCGATCTTGTGACTCAGGCGCAGCTGGCGAAAATGCTTGCCGCTCAACTGCGCCAGGAAGCAACGAAACTGGCTCACCAGAATGCGACGCTCAAGCACAGCGCCACAACCACGCAGACTCTTTTCAACCAGATCCAGCAAGTTCTGGCTCATCCCTAAGGAGTTCGAAAATGAATCGACTTATGCTGTCTCGTCTTTGGAAGTTCGTTCGGAATGCAGTGGTCGCGGTATGCGGTCTGGCCATTGTAGTTGCGCTTCTCCCCGGCAAGGCCCGCAGCCAGCTTGGACTTGATCCTTGCTGCGCCATGATGTCCGTCGGGCTTAACACGATCTCGGGCCTGCTGAAGGGTGTCGTAGCGAAGCCGCTGGGCTCCATTCAGCAGAACCAACAAGACTCGGCAAACTTCGAACAACAGGTGGTGTTTCCTCTAGCCGCGATTACTCAAGCCAGGAACATGGCTGTTCAGTTCCAGGGACAATTCGCTCAGATGCGTCAACTCTTCCAGTTGCCAATAACTAGTGCGACCCTGCGCACACCGCAACTGCTCGAACAAAGCCTGCTCTCAGGCAATCCGGGGACAATGCCACAAATCACAAGCAACTACTCGGCTTTGTATGGGACCGTGATGCCGCCGGCGAATGCACCCCAGTCGGTCCGCAACATGGTCGATATGACCGATGCGGAAGCACAGGCTGCCATGAAAAAAGCGGTTGAAATCGACGCCCTGGCCAACCTGGAGCTTCAGGCAGCCGAACAGATCAATCAGCAATTGCAAACCGCTGCGCCCGGCAGTTCCACGATTTTGGAAGCCGAGACTGCGGCATGGCTGGTGCGGGCCAACGCATACACGCAATCCGCGATGGCAGAACTGGTACGAGTGCGCTCAATCGAGCTGGCGAACTCGAGTGGTCAGCTCAAGTTCAGCGCTTCTCATGCGTCAACGCTTCACACCACGGGCAACCAGGTCTTGCAACCGGGGGTCCAGTAGCCGTGTTTTATTTTCAGCAACTTCTGAACACGGCGCTAGCCGGGATCGACGGCACCGCGATCATCTCGACGGTCACGAACATCGCATTCGCGATCCTGCTGATTGGCTTCCTGATCGGCCTCTATCAGGCGGCATTTCGTGGCGGCGATCTGCAGGCGCTTGCGGGAACGGCGATCAAGTATCTGGTGGTTGCCATGATCGTTTCCAACTGGGCAACGGTGTTTCGCGGCGTCAACGGCTCCTTTAACACGATCGCAAATTCCATCGGCAGCAGTTCCGGTGCCGGCGACATGTTCCAGAGCTGGATGGGACAGCTCCAACAGCAGTTCGCAAACAATCCTTCGTTGACCCTTACGGACATCATCACGGGCGATGCAGCCAGCACCATCACGGTGGTCCTGCTCGTAGTTGCTTACCTTCTCTATGCCCTCGCGATGATCGTGTTCTGCTTTTTCTACACCTTGTTTGGCGCAATCCTCTACGTGGTCGGCCCGTTGGTGCTCGCACTCATTCCCATCCCGGGGGTCGGCCAGTTGGGGAAGTCGTATGCCGTCAACGTGATGATCTGGAATGCCTGGGGAATTCTCTACGCCGTGTTCGGCGCACTTATTACCGCCATTCAGGTCAACCAAGTGAACAACATCCTCGGCAACGGGTTCCTTGGTTTTCTGAAGGGGGCGGGGGACTCGATCATCCTGGGGCTGGTCAGCATCTTTTACGCCCTGGCCATCGCGCTGATTCCCTTCATCGCGAAAAGGATCATCTCCGGTGATGTCGGGTCAACCGCCTTTGCGCTGGTGAGAGCAGGCGGAGTTGCGGCCGGCGCCGCCCTGGCTGGAGTCAGCGGCTTTGCGGCAGGAGCGAGTCCCGCTTTAGCCGGCGCCACAGCTTCGGGCGGTGTGAGCACTTCGTCCACGTCTAGTGTCCTGGCATCGTCCACAGCGCCCCCTACTCCCTCGATGCCCGATTTCATTCGCTCGGGAGTTGCGAGCGCGATGAACAGCAACAGCAGCCCAGTTATGCCGACGGCCACAGGCCACAACGAAAGCTCTGGTAACCGAGATGTCGCCGCTGCCGTGTCGGGTAGCACCAGCCGACATGGGTCCAGCTATCGACCCCATTCGGTCACCCAAGTCGTCAGTTTTAACGTGGGGAGAGCACTCGGAAGAGCTGCTGGACGGAACAATGCCGAGAACAATTAGATCTGGCAGAGGAGGTTTCTATGTGGAGGCAGCCACCGATCTGGGAGCCGCAAGGGACGAAGTTCCGACCGTACAGCATCACGACCCTGATCTTCTTTTATATCGGGAAGTTTTTCGGCCGTTTGTTCGGTCGGCAGAATTGATTGGTCTTGAAACGCTAAAGGAACAGTGAATATGTGGTTGAAAAAGAAAAACCCGTCTAAAGAAGCCGATGCACCGGAGAAGCTCCGCTACAGCCGCTATTACGAGCATGACGGGATCTTGCGGGCCTACGCCAACCGGGCGATGGTGCTGGCGTTCTTGTGCATTCCGACGACGATGTTGGCGCTGGCCTTCGCAGTCTATGTCCGCCTACAGCCTCCCACAGTCATTCGTGTCGATGAGAACGGCCAAGCCACGGTTCTGGGTGTCACGAAACCTGGTATTTCGGTGACCCAAGGCCCGGGATCGGAGCCGACCGAGTTTGAGAAGCGGGCTTTCGTGCACCTATTCCTCGAACGCTATCTGAATTTCTCGCCGACGAATGTGAGCCGCAACTGGGCCGACAGCCTGAACATGATGACTGCCAATCTGCGGCGCACGGCATACACCGGAATGCAGAAAGATGACTTCATTGGAAAGATCGAAGACGATCAGACGACCTCGGAATTTCAGATGCGCTCGCTTGAAGCCTCCAAGGACGATCCGCTCACTTATACGGCATTCGGGGTCAAAGAAGTCCACCACATTCACGAACACAACGAAACCATCGACAAGGTGGTCAGCGAATTCCACGTAAGGCTGTTGGTGGAAAAGCGGTCGGAGCAGAATCCGAGCGGTTTGTTAGTTGGAGAGTATTGGGAGCGCGCGATCGAAGGCGAAAAGCGCGACTGGGTGCTGCAGCAAGCCGGCCTCAACAGTACGCAATGACGCGGACGGGAAGGAGTTGGAAACATGGAAACCAACGTACCAAACAATTCTGCGGAGCCGGCGAGCAGAAGCGCCGGTGGCACAAACGCACGCCGTAGACACCGTAATGGCAGTGACCCGAATCTTCGCTACTTCCTGCCAAAGTCAGGGTCTTCCCCGGCAAAGCCGGAGTTGGGCCAGGAAATGGCCAGCGAAGGTGAAGCATTGATCGAAGCCTTGAAGAGTGGTCAGACGTTTTTCACGGTAGACGGTCTGGAAATCTGTGCCGGAAGTAAATGGCGGCGGCAGTCCTGTGATTGTGAAACAGGCTGTCGTTCAGAAACCGGCTCAAAGTTAGTTCGAAAAGATCAGCACAAAGAGTTCTCAGATGACCAAGCGTTGATGTTGGTCCTTTGAGCGCCCCGCGGCTTTATGTGGGGAAATGTGCTGACCGAGGCTTTTTCACTTAAAGGCCTGGCCGAGCAAACCCGAAATGGGGGTCAGGCAAGAGCGAGAAGGCTTGCGGTCACGCAAACTCCTTAACTCTTTCCCGCCTCCCGGAACAAACAGTTAAGGAGAATAAAAATGACGAAAAATACCAAGACGAAGAACTACAGAATCCCGGCCGATCAACTCCAGAATCTTGAGATCGACCGCAACGGACGGGTCACACCGCGGTTGCACGATCTTGATCCACTCCAGAACACGCTGCTGAGCGTGCTCTATCCCGGAATCAAGGTAGCGAGTGTGAACGTGCCAGTTGAGCCTCTCGACGATTACGAAGAATCACAGGTCGAGAACGCCCTGGCCCGGCTCGTTTGGAACGGGATTCACTACAAATTGGTCGGGGCAAGCGGCTCTGCAAAGAAAGGCAAGTTCTACTTTGTGGACCAGGAGCACAGCCGCGCCATCGCCGAGCGGTTTCAGCACTGGCCGCAGGCGGCGATTGTCTATTTCGGGATCCTCGTCTCGCCCTGCAAGGTGATGATGGAGGAACCCGAGGCACGTGTGCTCGTCGTCCCCGACAGGAAGCTGGGAACCAATGACTGCCGTGGCTGGATCAGGCGATCGGTGTTCCAGCGTCTCAAAGAAAAGCACGATCGCGAAATCCTCTCGGTCCAGATGGAACGCCTTCGCCGCGAGCGGCACGGAAAGGTAAGCGACGAAGGCCTGGACCGCGCATCAACAATCAGCTCTTCTCGAAGATGCGAAACGGGAAATTGCCCGGAAACGTCTTGCGGAAGGGCGCTTCTATCAGTTCCGCATGGCCTTCGCTGACACCCAGGCGAAAGGCGCATTCAAAATCATGGAGGATGATGTTGCCGACGCGCTGGAAGCGGATTTTGTTCTGCCGGAGAGCGCGGTCAAACCAGGGCTGAAGATACCAGCGGTAATGTATTCGATCTTCGGGCCGGGCAGAAGATTTCGCGGTGATGTAGTGGTAGGCATTCGCGAAGTCTCCCGCCAGCTCGAGTTTGAGTCCAGTTACACGCTCGTAGAACATGCACCTGAGGACTCAATTCAGCTGGAAATTTTACCACAGGCCATGAAGCAGGTGGCCAAGCTGAGTGAGGCGGTAGGCGAGGGCCGCTACGAGGATCTTCTCGAAGTCCTCGGGCACCATCCGGATAGGTCTTTGCCGGATGGACTTGAGCAGGACACCAGCGAAGAATTCCGGGTCGTTGAAGGACTGCTCCTGGCCGATGCCAGCGGCGAAATCGTCCGTCATCCTTATGTCAACAATCAACTCAACAAACTGCTTGCGCGCTGGGCGTTCAAGGCAGCGACCGGCGGAGGTTTCCGTCTTCCCGCATTTGCTTTGATGGACGACGGTTATCTCTTCCTGTAAAGATGGCGAAGTGTTCTGCGGATCCGATTGGATTGCCGAGCACAAGGCCATCGTCGCACTGGCTTCGAAACACGGCTTGTGTGTCCGCTACCCCATACGCATGGTTGACGATCTTCTCCCCTTCGCAAATCTCTCCGACGAGGAGATCATCGCACAGCTAGACAAGGATCTTTGCCGCCAGGAGTGCGCTCTGATCGAGACAGAGCTTCGTGACTTGGTCACGCAGCAAGTGCGATTGGAAGGCACGTATGTTCTCCATTCCGAAACGGCAAAGAAGAACGGCGGTGACTTTGATTTCGACTGGGTTTGCGTGGTCGAAGAGGACCGGTTCCCGCGGTTTGTAAAGGATCGGTTTTCCCGAGGTCTCGGACAGCAACAGGGGAAAAACAAAGCCAACAAGGCCAAAGACCCCTGGTTCAATCTGGAGCACGTGGCCATGAAGGCCAGAGGGAATCACATCGGCTCGATCACCGACTTGATGACCTCGTGCCGCGCAGTAGGCCATGACGAACTTGCTGCGCAATTGGCCAAAGAACTTCAGAACGCGCTCGACAGCCTCAAGTGGCAAGTCCAGCCCGATCTCAAGCTGGTCGCCGAAATACGCCAGCAGATACGTCAGGCGCCCTGGCTCCGTTACAAAAACGAACGCCGGTGCTCTGATTTACCACTCCATCTGGAGGTGGAGAAGACCGACCGCGTCGGCCACCTCTATAACCATGTTCGCAAGCAGGTCGAGGATTTGCTGATCAACAAGGCCCCGATTGAGGCATTCAAGGCGCTCGTGGTGGGCGAACAGGTCACCCGCGAGATGCTGGAAGACTGCCGTTTCATCAATCGGGTCTATGCCGCGATGGTCGGCAAGATCGCCGAGAGGCGAGAACAACTCAAACAACAACTGGAGAAGACAAAGGCCGAGTGGGACACGGTACGGCAGAGTTCCGACAAGGAACTGCGGCGACAGAAGCTGTTCGCCATGAACCAGGCACGCGGCACATGCCGTTGTGACGAGGAACGTGGCAAATACGAGATGAAGGCGGTCTTGGCCTACATCCGCATCTGGGCGCAGAACAAGGCAGAGAACCGCATGGGCTGGCTGCAGGCGCTGAACCGCGTAGTGTGCAATGGTGAGCGCTCAAGCGGCTCGATTCTCTTTCTTGCTTTTCCTCAGGAACTGATCCTGAAGCTGGCGGAGCGCACGGGAGGCAAGCCAGTTCGCGTGCACGTTCCGCGGCTTTACGAGGGACTCGTTCGTACCGACTCTTCCGGCCGAACCTTCCTGGTTGATCCACTCAAGGGAGGAGGACAGAAACACACATTCTTGTTCAAGTACAGGGATGGAAAGGTCCTCCTCGACGACGACAAACCCGAGCAGATCCAAGCACAACCTTCAAGCGAATCTTGCGCTGAAACAGACATCGCAGCCGAACCCGCAATACCGGCTGCATTTGTCGATGAAGCTGTGGAGTTTCTTCCCAGCACCTTCAGCGATGAGGATGCGAGTGATGTGCCCTGGGTCATGTGAGGCAGCAACCGCTTTGAGCGGAATCCTCTCGGATTCCGCTCAGGGCCTAAGAAGGAATTATGAAAAGACTTGTTTCGCTCATTGTCGTGTCTAGCCTTTGTGCCATCGCCGCACTATCCCAGCAGTCAGTCTCGCCCAGCCCAAATGCCGTCGTCCACGTAGCGACCGCCCTGAACCACCTGACGGTTCTGGAATTTCACGAGCCGGTCACGATGGCGGCCGCTGGCAGTTCGGATTTTCAGATTGAGCGAGAGGCGAACAAGGTCTTCGTCAAGCCCGTGAAATCGGGGGCAGCGACGGATCTGTTCGTTTGGACGGCTTCCCGGCGCTTTGCTTACGAGCTTGAAATTACCCAAGAAGTAAAGAACATGAATTTTGCTATTGATAATGCTCCACCGACTCCCGCCCCGCCTCCAAAGCCCGCTGTGGAACCAGAGACAAATCCGTCTGCTGACGTGGCGCTGAGCCGCGCACTGCTGGGGGCTGAGGAGATTAAACACACTCGCGCACGTGCCGCGAAAAACCAGGTGAGCGTGCGCGTGGAGCACGTGTTTCGCACGCCGAGCACTATCTATATCCATTACACGATTGAGAACAACAGCAATCTTTTCTATCGAGTAAATGCGCCAGGGGCGTATCAACTACAGACGGACGACTCGCCCATTTCGCTCGCCAGCCTCGTCCAAACGCAGCTCGACCGCGCCACACTCGAAGAGCTAGGCGGTACGAAGGAGCTCGCCCTGCCTGTCGCTCACGCCGAGGCTGTGGCTGACGATCTTCACCCGGGAGAGACTACACAGGGAGTGGTTTCCATTCGGCAGGATTTGAAATCACCGGCAGTCGTGCAGTTGGTGTTTCGCGATGGGGTAAAAGCGACGGTCGTGCTCTGAAATGAAAGCGAATACACAACTCGGCGAGATGCATGATCGGCTCACTGACTTCCATCGGCAGAACCCGAGGGAGGGTCTTGGCGATGTGCTGCTGATGTGGATGGCGGATCCCCTGAAGCCGCGAGATGAGCACGGCCGTCTCCGCGTGAATCCGATACTGCTGCTTCTGGCAATCGTGTTTGCGCTTGTCTTCGGAATATTCCTGGTTTTCAGCATGGTTCAGTCATGACCGCAGAAAACGAATATCGGCTCGGGCGCCGCGCCTTCCACCAGAACCAAGAAGAGAGCGTTGCCGTTGCCATCGCCATTGTTGCAGTCTTCCTGCTCGCCGGCGGCTCCTACATCCTGGTAAGCCGTTTTCACGTGCGCTCGGTGCAACTGCTGGAAGGTTCCCTCTATGCGTTCTTCGCCTTGGTTGCCGGCATCTCCCTTGCCTGGTACCTGCTAACGCTGCGCAGACGGAGGGAGACAACTTGGCCTCACCCTCCTTTATATATAAGCCAAGCCAACGACCGCCAGGCCGTCGAGGCCGCGTACGCACAGAACGCAATCGTGCTGGGCTACGACGTGCATGGCAAACCCTGGTTCTGGCCGGACACGACGCGGGTGATGCAGTCGGTGGTGCTCGGCGCAACTGGTTCCGGCAAGACGACACTTCTGAAAAATATCATTACCCAGGACTTGTTCCGAGTGCTCGGACCTGCCGAAGACCAGCACCGCATTCCCATGTTGATCTTTGATGGCAAGGGAGACCAGGAGTTTCTCTCCGATCTTCTGCCGGCCATCGAAGCCGCGGGCCGGATGCACCAATTGAGAGTGCTCAGCCCATCGCGGCCAGACATCTCCGTGCGCTACAACCCCTTCTTCAGTGACGCTGGACTGTACGAAGAGCATTCAAATCTCGTGTTCGAATCGTTCGATCAGGAGGAAGATTTCTTCCGCGGCCACCAGGGCAACTATCTTACCGACATCTCGCGCGTTCTGGCATACACGGGCAAGCGTTACAACTTCTACGACGTGATGGTGATGGCGCTTGATCCATTGGTCCAGCGGGAACAGATTGCGATTGCACGCGCCAGAATTCAGACGCTTGAGGGCGTGAGTCATCAGCGCCGCCTGAACTTCGAGATGTCAGCGAAGATGTTGCTGCAGTCCCTGCAAGACCGCGAGCGAATCACCAAGATCCAGGGCCTATTAAACCAGCTGATGACTTTTCTCCAGGACGAACTCTCCATCATCACTGGCGCTTACGATGAGATGCTGTCGCTCGACGAAGTCATTGACCAGGAACTGATTCTGTTCGTTTCGCTGAATACCAACAAGAACTCGAAAGCGGTCACGGCCCTTGGCCGGATGCTCCTGCAGAACATGCAATTGATGATTGGCAAGCGCTACGAGAACGAGCAGGAGCGCCGCCGCCAGAACCGGCCGATGGTCAGCGTCATTCTCGACGAGTTTGCGCCCTTTGCTTATTCCAACTTTGCCCAGATCCTGCAGACGGCGCGCGGCACCAACACTGCGTTCCTGTTCGCCTTGCAGGCGCTGCCGCAGCTTCTGACCGTGGGGCGCGGCTTCAGAGATGACGTGTCCTCGGCGCCGAATACCAACATGCTCCTGCGCACCAAAGATGAGGAGACGGCGCAGTATTTCCTGAAAGCATCGGCGCGCGTTCCGCAGAAGCGGCGCACCTTGACCGTCCAGCGCACCGGGGTGTTTGAAGACAAGTACGAGCCCGTTGGATTCGGCAGTGAAACCGACATCAAGGACACCCGGGCGCAGGACGAACACATCAAGAACCTGCCCGTCGGCCAGATGGAGATCCTGATGACCGAGAACCGGCTCGGAACACTCCATTCCCATCTGCATGTCCGGGTGCCGCGCCAATACCGGTTCCCGGGACTCGATCCGAGAATTTATCCGAGGCTCCACGCAGTTTCTCACACTGAAGGCGCGAACCTGCGCTTCAAGGACCCCGAAGTTGTTCGTCGCACTGGCCGCTTGGCCACGCGAACTGGCCGTTTGACATGGATGTGAGCCGTTCATCCCGGGTTGTCGTTGCCGGCCTCTTCTTGGCCATGCTGCCATTGCTTTGCTTCGCCCAGGCGCCGTCCGAGCTACGATCCTTCCGCTCAAGCGCAGTCTCCAAGGCAAAAGGATGGCTTCGTCGATTTCGCCCTGAAGCGCATCAATCCTGCCGACAAAGACTACGGGCAGTGTCTTGATGAGGGCCGCAGATTGCTGATCGAAGAAACCATGAGGAACGGCTACTTCTGGTCGAACCTGGTTGCATTAGGGCTGCTGGCGTGCCTGTTCGTCATCATTGTGTATCAGCACAGAGTGCAAACCTGCCGGGAGTGGACCGCGGCGGAGATGCTCGCACAATACGAGCACGCCCTCGCGCGAGCAAATGCTCAGGTGGAGGAGGCCACAAGCAGGAATCGCGGCTTGATGGAGGCGTTAACGCACGCTGCGAGAATCCGCGCTCCGTTCCCAAGCGCCACCTGGAGAGGCGCAGGACCGTCCGGCACTACAGACCGTTAGCAGCCGGACATCCAGCATACCGGCCAGCCAAGTAGCGACACCAAAGAATGGCAATGCCGCAACAGCGCCTAGCCGCTCTGCGCGGGCAGCGACCGCGACACCGCCCGCCAATCAGATCGGACTCTTCAAACCAGAAGTAGACCTGGTCATGAAGGTGAATTCGCTGGAGCAACAGCTTGGCCGGTCCCAGGATGAGGCAAAACTCTTGCGTCGTCAGCTGAACGAGTCAGACCGGCGGCTCCAAGAGGAGCAACAGAAGAACCGCAGTCTGAAAGGGGCGTAGCTCGGCGCCCAGAAATGCAAGAAGGAGTTCGCAAAGAGATGTCGAAAGACGAAAAAGAGAACCGGTCGAAGCCAGAATCCGGTGACACTCGACAAGTTCGAGCCGGGCGGCGAGTTGGGCCCGATTGAGGACCGCAATGAGTACGAACAACGGCTGAATTCGTTGCCTGCTGAGCAAAAGGAGTTCGCCGAAGAAAGCACGCGCTTTGCCGATCTCTGCCAGTACTTCTCCCAGCAAAGGATGGACATTCCGGCGTCCATTGTCGAGAGCGTTGGAAATGTTTCCAAGCTTCCGGTGAAGGATCGCATTCGCGCCATGAAAGACATCAATCGCGAACTGATGGAGTACCTCAATGATGTTGGTCAAGATCCTGGAATTCGGCAGTAACTGGTGGGCGCGGTTCGGCCGTGATCCGCAGGACCGTTACCGGTACACGAGACATGCCGCCTACTTCAATTCCACGGGTGTGCGCTGCGGAAGCAAGATGAGGCGCTACTGGATCGTTCCTGGCTTGATCCGGTTCAACGGCGTCGGAGATTTCAACCCACAGTTCCCGAACCGGGCTGTGGGGGAGGTGTTTGAATGCACCGATCTTGTCTTTGCGTGCGGCGGGAATCGGGTGCTTGTTTCGACGGAAAGCCCGACAATCGTGCCGGCCCGATTACTTCCTTTTGGTTGTATCGAGCGGCAGGTTCGGTTCCCTTAGCTTCGAAGCTTCCGGCTGGAAATCAGAGTCTCTGACCCCTATCGCCGTGAGCCATATCGGTGAACGACAGGAAGCACTGTTGCTCATGAAAGCCGGCGATTGGGTCCGAAGCACGCTCGGCATCTGGCAGCTCAGGGTTGCGCCAAATCTGCGGCATGGCGCTTCCCTGCAATTGCTCGAAGACGGAGTTCTGGACTGAAGGTTATCACTTATGCGCTACGCCAAAGGCGGCTTGGTCATTAACCCGGAACGTGACATCCCTCTGCTACGTCAGGTCCGCAACTCGCGGTTCGTCAGCCATAACCAGTTGTTTGAGTTGATGAAGTTTGGCGGCTCGGATCGTTCGCGAGACAGCTTTAACTGGCGCGTCAGACGGCTCGTTAAGTCGGGTCACGTCAGCATCTGTGGCGGCGTCTTTTGCGCAGGTTCGACGGTATATCGGATCACCAAAGACGGCCTTGTCTTGCTCGAACATCATGGCCAGTTCACCACCGTCTTGCACTCGAATACCGAGCACCTTCCCCACGCTTCCCAAGTCTTCCATGCGCTCGAATTGAACGCAATCCAGATCGCCTTGGCGCACAAGAACCAGCTTGTCAGTTGGCAATCGGAAGTCGAAATCGCTTCGTTCAATACAATTTCGCGGTCCCCTTACGAGAAGGACTATGACGCCATAGTCGACGTGTGGGTTGGAGACAACAGAGCACGTTTCGCGCTGGAGTATGAGCGCACTCTGAAGAGCTCCAAGCAATATGAACGGGTGCGGGCCGCACTTCAGGCCGAACGCCAAATCGCCTGCATCTTGTATTTGACGTCGGGAATGGAAGTGCTGGTTCATCTTGTGCATGAGTTGGAATCCGTGACCAAGAAGCTGGCATTTGCCAACGCCGAGGATTTTACGCAGACACTTCTTGAGACCAGGGTCTTTGTCCGCGGGGACGCCACCGGGACCAGGTTCCGGGAGCTGCTTCAATGAGGGTTCAAGCGATCACCTCAGCATTGCCTTTTCTTTGGCTTGTCGTTGCCGTTTGCGCGCCGTCTTTACGCGGTCTGGACGCCGTAGGGTTGCCTTTTTTGGGGGTTCGATAACGTGCCTCCGTTCCGCCACTTGCGTTCTGACTACCCCCTGAATTTGACTTTGTTAGAACGTCCGTATGCGTGTGGTTTGAAGCAGTCCTATCGAGCTGGACTCCCCTCGGCTCGCGCGATCCCCGTTTCGCTCATTGGCTCCAACTGGTGGTTTCTTTCGCGGCCCCTTGTGGATCGTGCTTTCGACGCTCAGTATTACTCCGGCACGATTGGTCGCCATTTCCATTCGGTTGAGCCCAGAATCTGCACAGGGTCCCGCACTAACTTTTGTTCATCTGCGTGCGCCTCATCGGCAAGTGAATCGACGTGCGGATTGACTCACGTACGTGCATTGGTTCGCGAGTCCCGGCTTAACATCGACGAGCAATTGGCGCATCTCGTCGAACATTGGTGCGCAAGTGCTCGCGGCAACAGTGCACCTTATTCCTACGCGTTGACGCTCTCCTTGTTGTCGCCTAACTCAGCACTCTATGCGGTCGCTGCGGTCCACATGCTGTCCGCATCGGGACGTCACTCGTCGATAACCACAGATCTCTGTCCAGCTATTCAAATGCGGGACTCGACGCAAGGAGTGCAACGTCGGGTCTGTCAGTGTCTGGCGTGCCTGGTCGTGGACAGCAGGGCAAGTCAGATCAACTCAAGTCAGATCAACTTAGGAGGAGCACATGATTTCTCAAAGCAGAGGAGCAGTAAGTTTTGAACCGCTGTTTACCGCAGAGGACATTGGCCTGCGCAAGGAGGCCAATGTCGAATACGTGATGAAAGTCTTTATCACCCTCGGCGAGGGGGTTGCTTCTCGCTGGATTGAAATGCCGAAAGGCGTTCTGTTGCTGCAGACCGTGCCCGACAATCCCGCGTCCGGTGCCATTTACCTGTACGACCGCGAGCTGCAAGTCTTCTACTTTGTGGTCTTCGACGAAGGACGTGACGACAGCCTCACCGCGGCAGAGTTCGACGAGCTTGTCACGGAGTACAACCTTGTCTCATGGACGGCACATCCGGCGCTTCTCCGGAGGGCCGTTGGGGAACCTGGGATGGCGTGACGGCGAGCTTAGAGAGGGGACTTTATGAAAGGAGTAGGCCAAGCGAGCGCGGAAATGGCACAGCGATATTTTGCATTGTTCGTGAATCGCCTGGCCTACACTCTGCAGTCTCACACACCGGGCGCGAACGGGAAGCACTACTACTATCGTCCGAAGCAGAATCGGCGCTTGTCGCTCCAGACCATTCGCGAACATCTGAACGGTCAGCTGACCGCTGGCCTGTACGCGCTGAATCCGAGTACGCAGCGCTCCAGGTGGGTGGCAATTGATGCTGACTATGAGAATGCGCTGGAGGATCTTCTGAAGTTGCAATGGAAACTGCGTCAGGACGGAGTTGAGGCCGCGCTCGAAAAGTCCCGTCGCGGTGCTCACCTCTGGATCTTCGCGGACAAACCATTGCTTGCACGGCACTGCCGGATCTACATCTACAACCTGGCTCGTCGTTTGAAAGTGCCGGTAAAGGGCGGCTCTGGTCTGGCGGAAGGAATCGAAGTATTTCCGCGCCAGGATCAACTCGGTCCCGACGAATTCGGCAATGCTATCCGGGGGCCGCTCGGAATCCATCGTGCTACCGAAAGGCGCTACTGGTTCTATGGTGCAGATTACCGACTCGATGCGCAGATGGACTACCTGGAGCGCCTGCGGAGGATCACCGAGGCCGAAATGGACAGGTTCACTCATGGACTCGAAATGCCGGAAGAATTTCGTCCCAAGCCAAAAGTAGAGCTGCCTCCATACGATCCCACGCGCCCACAGTTCCGCATTCTCGATCACGTCCGGCCGACGATGAAGCGTGCCGGAAATTACTGGGCACGCTGTCCATCATGCGCGGAACATGGACGAGATCGCGGCGGCGACAATTTAGCCGTTTCGATTTCGGATCCGCGCAAGTACAAGTGCTGGGCCGGGTGCACCAAGGAGATGATCCGCGCGGCTGTAGGACACCCGATTCGAGTCAGGAGGCACGTTGAATATGGAATCTCAACTCACGGCGCACAATAGGCGGGTGGAGGCCGAAATCCTGGCACGGCAGGGACTGCGGCTCCCCCCGATCACGTTGAAGTGTCTGCGGACTGCCGGCATCTACTGCCAGCCTACGGTATCAATCGAGCATCAGCACCTGGCGAAGAAGTATGTGCTTCGGGGAGTCGAATCAGGCGGGGCGGTCGCGGAGGTTGGCGCGTACGCGAGCTTCGTAGATGAACAAGGCAACACATTGCCCTGGCTGCAGCGCGTGGACAGCATTGGCGTAAACGGTGTGCACGCGATCGTGGTCGCCCCAGTACTGATCCGGGTGCAAATGCTTCGGATAGAGCGGACCTACGATCTGCTCATTACCCGGCACCAACTGGCAAAATCGGGGGATCAGCAGAGGCCGCGGCTCGAAAGCTCGATCCTCTTTTACGGCCGAAGGGGCGGCCTGGAGATGGAGCTGTGGGGAAAGGACGCCGCATTCCGTGGCACCGTCTGTCCGGTTTTCTACACTCGGGCGGGGGAACGTGTCGTGTTGCCAAACGACTTCCAAGATGCTGCCACTCGAACCACATCTGCCGTGTGCTGTCTCGGCTGCCGTCATTGTCATTTGCTCGGACCTAGGCTGACTGTTACTGACCAGACGAATGACCCGACTCCTCTTGATGTAGACGACGAGCGCGGCGCGAGCGTCAATGCAGTTGCGAGTGGAGCGGCGTGAGGATTCTTGGATGAGCAACGGCCCTACAGCAGGCGACATGCCCAGCATTGATGAGGTTCTTGTCGACCCTGCCGCTTCTTTTTGGCTTAAAACGGCGCTGCGTTCCGCTGTGTGTCGCGACCCAGTAGACGCCGCCCACGATTCGGAGATCCTGGCACGACTGCTCGAAGAAAGGTGCGACAAAATCCTCTCTGAGAGTTGACTACATCTGTTTCGCTCAACCTGCCAATCTTTCCGAGGCGCCGGGTCTCGGCTTCGCGAGTCATTTCCGTTCATCTTCTTCTTCCAGCTATTTTCCTTTGACTGGATCCCCGACGCTGTCGCCGCCAGATCGCCGCGCGAGTGATTGACGCTGGAAGTTGCTGGAGATGCGAAATCCCGGCCCGACAAAGGCCGATCAGCGCAATCACTCGCGGGACAATCTGCGGCGAAGGACGAGCTTCTCTCATTTTGCATATGTCCGTAGATCGGAGGTAGAGAAATGCCAAAGAGCGTAAACAAAGTCATCCTCGTTGGAAACGTTGGCAAGGACCCTGAGGTCAGGTATTCACAGAGCGGTACTCCGGTCGCCAACTTCAGCCTCGCTACCAACGAAAGGTTCAAAGATCGCAGCGGTGAGTGGCAGGAGCGGACGGAGTGGCACAACATCGTGGCCTGGCAGCGTCTGGCGGAGATCGTTGGGGAATACGTCGCCAAAGGCTCCAAGGTGTATGTCGAAGGCAAGCTTCAGACCGCAAGCTGGGAGGACCGGCAGAGCGGACAGAGGAAATACCGCACTGAAATCGTCGCCCGCGACCTGCTGCTGCTCGGCCCGCGGGAAAACAGCGGCGGCGACCACCAACGTCCCACGCACAACGAGAATCAGGACCAGCCTTCCCACGCTGGCTCCGGCGAAATTGTGGACCAGGATATTCCATTCTGAAGCGCTTGGGAGATTCCTGCACATCGTTACGAAGGGAGAGCTGTCATGAGCCCAACCAATGGACACGCGAATGACCCGGCAAATAGCCCCACCACGGCAGTGCAGCAGTTTGCTCCACCGGCTAGCGATCCAAACATCCCCACTGGGCTGACACCGACCGCGAAGATTAGAGAGTTGATCGCTAATCTGGAAGTACCCTTTTATCCATCGGTTATCGAATGGCGCGTCACCAACACTAGCAAGGGCGGATCGCCGCGTGGCCAAGTTATGCCCTACGCCGACCAGAGAGCTTACACCGATCGTCTCAATACGCTGGTCACGCCGGCGGGCTGGACACGCAGGTACACAATTCATACCAGCGCGACTTTTGAGCGGAGCAAGGATCAGAAGATCGTCGTGAAAGTGCTGGTCACCTGTGAGCTGACCATCTTCGGTTTGGGTTCGCATTCGGCCACGGGAGAAGAGTGGGCCGACGATGATAACGCTGCCACGGCTGCGGAAGCGCAATCGTTCAAAAGGGCCTGTTCCTGTTTTGGCCTTGGGCGGTATCTGTATTACTTCACTGGGACGTGGGTCGATCTGGACGAGCGCAAGCGGCCCAAAACCATTCCGAAACTGGCGGATTGGGCAACGCCTGAAGGATGGCGCCGGGGTCTTCGGCCCTACGCGGAGGGGGATTCGAAGCGAGACGAGCGAACAACTGCTGGAACCGACGGAAATGGCGCTGGCCATCGCAACGGCAACGGGGCGAGCGATCAAAGCGCCAGCCTCGTTCGCGAGATCGAGGAGATGGAACAAACGCTGGGGAAACGCATGTATCGCGGGTTGTTGAAGACCCTAGCGAGAGTGTGGAATCCGAAGGATATTCAGGACCCGGCGATCCAACAGAAGGTGCTGGCACACATGCAAGCAGCTGAACGGGGCTTCCGCCGGCTGGATGCGGCGCTAGAGCGTCTTGGGCCGGGAGCGCTGACACAGATACTTTGCACCCTGAAGTTGCGGTCATTGACCCAGGTGGACAAGCTGCAAACGTTGCATCAGATCGTGCTTGCGCTTGAAGGAACTGCACAAGGAACTACGATGAAACAATAGAGGATCGTCAGGAACGACTCCAAGAGAATTTATAGTCGTATTCAGCTATGAGTCTCAGTGTTCATCTCGTCTCCCCTCGGACCCTCCGCAAGGAGTTTCGGCCGACACTGCGCCTTGCGTTGCCACTGATCTTCGCCGAGATTGGCTGGATGAGTATGGGTGTTGTGGACACCATCATGGTGGGGCGGCTTCCCAATAGCGCAGTGGCCATCGGAGCTACGGGCCTCGGCCAGAGTCTCTACAACAGCGTGGCGATTTTCGGTGGCGGACTGCTGCTTGGCATGGACACGTTCGTCGCGCAAGCGCATGGACGCGACGACATTCGAGATGCCAGGCACTCGCTCATGAATGGATTTTTTCTTGCTCTCGCCCTTACTCCGATTCTTATGCTTCTCGTATCGTTTTGGCCGATGCTGATGCGGAGGTTCGAAGTCAGCTCGGAACTGATCCAACCCATGCAGCCATTCTTGCAGGCGCTGAACTGGGGGACTCTGCCGTTATTGTGTTATTTCGCGCTTCGACGTTATCTGCAGGCTGTGCATGTGGTCAATCCCATCATGTTTGCACTCGTCTCCGCCAATGTCGTGAATCTCGTGGGAGACTGGGCGCTGATCTACGGGCATCTCGGCTTTCCAGCGATGGGCATCACTGGCTCGGGCTGGTCAACGTGCGTGGCTCGCATCTACATGGCGCTCGTCCTGCTAATCACTCTTGCATATGTCGAGTCTAAGCGCAGCCTACCTGATGGGATGCTTGCGGTCGGGATCGATTTGCAACGAGTGTGGGCCCTGCTGACGCTGGGCGCACCGGCAGCCACACAGATATTGCTCGAGATCGGAGCGTTTTCGGCAGCTACCGCGCTCATTGCGAAACTCGGAGCGGTTCCACTCTCGGGTCATGAAATTGCTCTTAACTGTGCCGCTCTTACGTTCATGGTTCCGTTGGGAATAAGCTCGGCGGCAGCCGTGCGCGTGGGCCACCAATTGGGAAAAGGAGATCCAACGAGAGCACACCTTGCTGGGTGGTCTGCCATTTTGCTCGGCGCCGGATTTATGACCTGTACTGGTCTGATATTCGTCACGACTTCGAAGCAGATCGCACGCCTGTTCAGCCCCGATCCAGCGGTGATTCGGGTGGGCGCAACTCTCTTATTGGTGGCCGCAGCTTTTCAGCTATTCGACGGCTTGCAGACGGTCGCCACGGGCGCTCTTCGCGGTAGCGGCGATACCCGCACACCGATGCTCGCAAACCTCGTCGCTTATTGGTTTATTGGACTTCCTTTCGGGTATGTGCTGTGTTTCCGATTTGGCTTGGGCGCGGTCGGAATCTGGATTGGGTTGTGCATCGGTTTAATGATCATCGGCAGCGCTCTCCTCTCCGCCTGGCACAAGCGACTGCGGCCCGGAGCGAGGGACAACATATAAAGGAAGTCTTGGGCTGCATTCCTACGGCACAAGACTGGCTTTCGCAAAGCAAACCTGAATGGTGGATTTGCGGTCAGTAGTTCGGCCAAGAATCCCTGCAGCAAGAGGATTCCAGGCCCGGACTCCTGCGGCCGTTGTCCGAAAGGATCCCGATTCCTATGGCGCCATCACCGAAGCCCGAGTCTGACAGAGTAACGCACACACACCCTGTCTATAGCAGAGATGGGCTAGGAATCTGGGCGAACGGAGGAAAAAGTGAAGGTAGATAATATAACAAATTATGTTATATTAATGAAAAGGCCTTGGAGAGGAAGAAGGAATCCGTATGGACGGGACCATGCTGAAAGCGGCGCGCTTGGAGAAGAACTGGACCCAAGAGGAAGCCGCCCTCGCGCTTGAGGTGACCCAGCCCTACTTGTCGATGCTGGAGCGAGGGCATCGTCCTGTATCGGAACGGTTCGTCCGTAAGGCCCTCAAGGTATTCAGTCTGCCAGCTATAGCGCTACCATTGCGATCCGAGGAAGTGGCGATGCCAGCCTCTTTCCCGAAGCGCGACTTCAGCGCCGAACTGGGCGCGCTCGGTTATCCGGGATTTTCCTATAGGCGGGCTCGAAGGCGGCGGAACCCTGCGGAAGTCTTGCTGGAGGCGCTGAATGAACCAAACCTTGACGCCCGTGTTGCCGAGGGGTTGCCATGGTTAGCTATGACCTACGTTGACATGGACTGGGCCTGGCTGGTTCGAAACGCCAAGATGCATGATCGGCAAAACCGATTGGGATTTGCTGTCTCTGTGGCCGGCGAAGTGTCGGAGGGCAGGAAGGAGAGCGAGCGGGCGAGAAAACTCCGGTCGTGTTTGGAGGTGTTGGAAAGAGCCCGGCTTGCGCGCGAAGATACCTTCTGTCACGACTCGATGACCCAAGCTGAGAGAGCATGGCTGCGAGAGCATCGCTCGCCCGCTGCGGCCCACTGGAATCTCCTGACCGACATGAAGGGAGAACACCTTGTCTACGCATCGGAATGAAAGCATGCCGGAACCATGGCTCTCGTTCTTGCGCGAATTGGATTCCGCGGCGAGCGAGGAAGTTCGGCTGGATTGTATGGGAGGGTTCGTCGTCACCATGGTGTACGGATTTTCGCGGCCAACGGGGGACCTGGACGTTCTGGAAATCGCACCGATGGATGCTGGCCGCGCCATGCTGGAACTCGGTATGCAGGGCGGTGCGCTGCACAAGAAGTACAAGATCTATCTTGACCACGTTGGTGTGGCTCATGTGCCGGAAAGCTACGAGGACCGGATTGCTGAGATATTCCCCAAAGTGTTCAAGCATCTCCGCCTGCTGGCCCTCGATCCTTACGACCTTGCTTTGGCGAAGTTTGGAACGCAATCTCCAACGTGACCGAGACGATGTGCTGCATCTTGCGCGAACCGTCCCACTTGACCTGGAAGTTCTTAAAGATCGATATCAGAAGGAACTGCGCTGGCAGCTGGGCAATCCGGACCGCGAAGACCTTACTCTCCAACTGTGGTTGGATGCCATCGAAGAGGAAAGGTCAAAGCGATAACTAGCCACATACGAACCACTGCATTGTCCTAGTACCCCGTGAGGCTACCGGGCACCGTCTCGTTCGCTCTCCTCGTCTCCGCTCGAGTTCTCGTCGTTTGTCTCTCCAAAATCCATACCCGGGAGGTGCGTGTGACCACGTGCATCTTCGCCATCCAACACTTACGTCCGCTACGGGGCGGAGCGCAAGCCCACCTACTTAGGGCATCGGATGGTGCCTGCTACGTGACCAAGTTCCAGAACAATCCCCAACACATCCGAGTGCTCGCGAATGAAATGTTGGCCACCAACTTGGGACTGGCGCTCGGGCTGCCAATGCCACGGGTGGAGGTGATTGAAGTCTCTGACTGGCTCATCGAACACACAGCAGATCTCCGAATCGACTTGGGTGGCGTCAAGATTCCGTGTCGCTGCGGCGAACAATTGGGATCACTGTACGTGGGCTGCGAGAGTCCTGCAATGACACTCGACTACTTGCCTCGTGAGCTGCTGCAAGGTGTTCGCAATCTTAGTGACTTCGCTCGGGTCCTTGTCCTGGATAAGTGGACGTGCAACAGCGATGGACGGCAAGCAATCTTCTGGAGACCGCCGAGAAGGCAGCGATACACCGCAACCTTTATTGACCAGGGCTACTGCTTCAATGCCGGCGAGTGGAGTTTTCCGGACTCTCCGCTCCGAGGTGTATACGCGAACAATTGTGTATACGAGGGTGTCACGAGATGGGAGGCATTCGAACCAGCACTGACCAGAGCGGAAGAGATGGATGCGGACACCATCTGGCGGTGTGCGGCCGAGATTCCGGAACAGTGGTACGACGGAGATCGAGACGGTCTGCATAAGTTGGCGAAGGTGCTGCACCATCGCCGTGGGCTGATTCGCAAGTTGATCGCCGACTTTCGCAGGTCAAGCCGAAACCCATTTCCGAACTGGCGTGAATCGTCCGCGGATTCTGCCATTCCTCTCGCGGCAAGAGAGCGATCGCTTGAGGCACAGCGTTTGTAATTGACACCCGTGCAAGCGACGGGCTTTCGCGAGAAAGTACTAGGAAAGGAGGATCAGGCCCATGGCCGAGCACAATCCTCCAGTTCCAGGCGATAACGCCGGCCCTCCAGTGATTCCCCTGCCAGTGGCGCTCTATGTCTCGGATGCACTCATTTTTGAGCTCTATAACGGGGGACAACCCTGCCGCAGATTTTCGATCCTTTGGGAGAGGCTCGTTCCAATGAAAAAAGCGGGCCAGAGGCAACCGCTCAGAGTTCCCACACAGGCTTGAGCAAGCACCAAGACTAGTACCCACCTTCGATGACCCGCTTAACGCGGACTTCCACCCGATCGCCAATGAATGAGAAATGAGGATGGCCATGAGAATTCGTGTGACCACGAGAGCCGACTTGTTTGAAGAACGAAAGAAACAACACATCGAGCGCGGCTACCGAATTGAAGATGAGCGGCCGATCCCCGTGAACGGTCTTTGCTCGTTCATCACTGTGAGCGAGATACCCGAGTCCGACGGAGTTGGCGACCTCGTGGCACAGGCGCTCACTGGGCAACAACTCTTGGGCGAATAGAGGGAGCTTCGGTTCATTTTCCATTATTCCGGTCAAGTACGCGAGTCCCAAGTCATTGATTTTACAGGTGCATTGTCCTCGATTGCGGAGAGAAAATAGAGAACCCCAGATATAATGAAGATACGAGGTCCATGTGGCGGATTTCTTTGTTACAGCACACTGAGGGCGAACTTTGAATACAGACAAGACAATTCGCAGGGTTCGAAACCCGGAACAGCAAGAAGCGGAAACGTATCGTTACTGGCAAAGCTTGCCGATCGGAGCACGACTATCTGCCGTCTGGGATGTCAGTGCCGCCGCTTATGCGTTTGCCGCTGCTTACAACGGAGCTCGCTTCAATGATGCCGGAAGACCTCAAAGAGCTATTACGCGCATTCAACGATCAGGCAGTTAAGTTTCTTGTCGTAGGTGGCTATGCTTTCGGCGTTCACGCCGAGCCGCGAGCCACCAAGGATCTGGATATTTTTGTCCGATCCGACGAGGAAAACAGCAACGCAGTATTTCGCGCACTCGCACAATACGGCGCCCCTCTCGGCGGCTTAACTCCGTCTGACTTTATGGACGGTACGACTTTCCAAATCGGCCAACCCCCGGCACGAATCGACATCTTGCAGCACATCGACGGGGTCACATTTGACGAGGCCTGGGAGAACCGCATCGAGGGAATTATCGATGGCCAAGTTCAAGCTGCCGTCATATCCAGAGACGATCTCATCCGAAATAAGCTTGCCAGTGGACGGGAACAAGACATTCTGGATGTTAAGAAGCTCCGAACTGCCAAACAACAAGGTTCCACCTAGCGGTTCTGCGCGGGTGAGGTTATCCGCTCAAGAGCTACGTCACGATTCTGCAGTGCACCGCAACTGTAACGACGAAGTGTCCTCTCGCCGTTTCTGTGAGACGTCCGGGTTGGTGAGCATCCTTCCGTAGAACCCCGTCTGGCTTTCCTTCACATTCTGAGATTCGTTGTCGACACGGGCAGGACTGGGCCGTGAACACGTCGAGGAGATTCCCCTGTGCGTCCCCATGGTCAAACCAAGCTAGGCTTTTTTCCCCTACCGGTAGCCGAGGCCAAGCGATTAAAGAATTGGCTGACCTTCCCGGAGCGATTCTCTGCGCTCGATCCCTGTGTTGGCGATGGAGCGGCATTCGCTGGCTTGCTTCATGGCGCAACCGCTCATCGCTATGGCATCGAGATCGACGCCAATCGCGCCGAACAGGCGAGAGCCCTAGGAATCGAGACTTTACAGGCCAACGCGATGGATGTCCGGTGCCCGCAAGAAGCCGTGTCCCTGCTCTACCTGAATCCACCGTACGATTGGGAGTCCGGGGAGAGCAACAACCAGAGACTGGAATTGGTCTTCCTCGAACACAGCTATCGCTGGGTCAAAGCTGGTGGCGTGCTCGTATTCGTCATCCCCCAACTGCGATTGGCGAAATGTGCAAGATTGCTAAGCGAACATTTCGCGGACCTGCGCGTGTTTCGACTCACCGAGCCGGCGTGCCTCGAATACAAGCAGATCGTAGTGCTGGGAACTCGCCGCAAACGACACTCCAGGGTTACGGACGCGGTTTTGCTGGAAGGAGTGCGCTACCTCGAAGTGCTGGCAACGAAGAGTGAGCTTGAGCCTCTGGGCGACACTGCTGATGTCCGTTACGAAGTTCCCGCCTCGGAGTCGGCTGTCCTAACCAATATGGGTATTCCACTGGACGAAGTGGAGGACTTGTTGCTGGAGTCCGCCGCATATCGTCAGGCGGGCCGTGTGCTTCTGCCCAAGCTGAATGACGTCCGAGGCCGGCCGCTCACGCCGCTGCACGGTGGGCATGTCGGGTTGCTCTGTACTGCTGGAATGCTCAATGGAGTATTCGGCGAAGGAGAACATCGCCACATTGCCCACTGGCGTTCGGTGAAATTCACCGACCACTGGGAGGAGCAGGAGGAAGACGGAACTAAAATCCTGCATGACAGGGAAAGGTTCTCGCATGAGCTGACGATTGTCTTTGCCAATGGAAAGACCCAGGTTCTCACTCACGAAAAGAAGGAGCCAGAATGAAAAATGCCCACCTTCGATTCGGTTGGCTCACCTACGTGAAGAGCACGGAGAAGACTACCACTAGCATCAAGCTGCGCTTGGATCGCTTCATCGGAGAGGTATTGCCCGATCCGCCCCGGCAGGCCAAAGCCCATCTCATTTCCGTGATTGGTGGAGACACGCAGATTGCGGCGGTCGGCGCGGCGATCTCCCTCGGAGACCGGTTCATGGTGGAAGGGCCAGGTGTACAGCCGATTCGAGTCTGTCTCGAACGAAACGCACAATGTTTCAAAGGCTCGGTGCAGCTTGCCGGGCGCAAGAAGCCCCTGCGTCACTTGATTGCTTTATCAGAAGAGCTCGCTGCGACCAGCGTATCGGTGAGTTCGGGCCGAACCCTGCTGGCAAGCTCGGAAAACGGGTTTATCTGGGCCTCCATCGCCCATACTCACGGAATCCCCGGCATGCCGCACTGGGCCGACTGGTTCGCGGGCGAACTGAAAACGCATCGGGCGATCATGCCCGTGCTCGGTATTGGATGTGAGCCAGTGATTGTCAAAGGGCAAAAGGAACAGTTTCTCGACTGGCTTAGCTGGGGAGTGGAGAGCGGCGCGGTCAAGCTTCCGGCTGAAACCGGCACGGTGCGCTGGCCGGGCTTGAGCCTGGAAGACATCTTCTTACCGGCCAGTTAGGTTCCTAGGTGGGACACTGGATCGGAACGTCCCAACTTCCGAATGGCCGACCACACACCTACAAATCTTCGCGGCCTATTCCAAGTGCTGTGCAAGCTATAATTGCGCCCACGGATGGCTCTAACCTCTGGCACAAAACTCGGGCCCTACGAAATTCAATCTCCGCTCGGGGCCGGCGGTATGGGCGAGGTCTACCGCGCGAAGGACACGCGCCTCGATCGCACTGTTGCCATCAAGATTCTCCCCACTCATCTTTCCGCCGATCCCGAATTCAAGCAGCGTTTCGAGCGCGAAGCTCGCAGCATTTCTTCTCTGAATCATCCCCACATCTGCCATCTCTATGATGTCGGCTCGCAGGACGGTACCGACTTCCTGGTGATGGAATTCCTCGACGGCGAGACGCTTGCCGAGCGCCTGCGCAGGGGCGCGATGCCCTTCGCAGAGCTGCTGAAGATTGGAATGGAAGTCGCGGAAGCTTTGGAGATCGCGCATCGCGCCGGTATTGTGCATCGCGACTTCAAGCCGGGCAACATCATGCTCACCAAGTCCGGAACCAAGCTGATGGATTTCGGCTTGGCGAAACCCGCCTCACTCGGCGCAGCCGGTTCGGGATCGGCCCCGCTTTTATCCGCCGCCCGCACTATGTCGGGACCCACACCAGCCAGCCCGCTGACCACCGCTGGCAGCATTGTCGGCACTATCCAGTACATGTCTCCCGAACAGATCGAAGGCAAAGAGGCTGACGCGCGCGCTGACATTTTTGCTTTCGGCGCAGTCCTCTACGAAATGGCCATGGGCAAGCGCGCCTTCGAGGGCAAAAGCCAGATCAGCGTAGCCTCGTCCATCCTCGAAAAAGACCCCGACCCTATCAGCGCGTCCAAGCCTTCCACGCCGCCAGCCTTTGATTATCTCGTCGCTGCCTGTCTGGCCAAAGATCGGGAGGACCGATTTCAGTCCGCCCACGACGTCCGCCTGCAGCTGAAAGGTATCTCGCAATCCCCGCAAACCCCAGTCGCAGCAGCACCCGGTCCAACTCCCACGGGCGCTGCTAGCTGTCGCCGTTGTTTTACTTGCCGCCGCAGGAATCCTCTTCTATCTTGCAGAACGCGCCAACTCGCCAACGCTTTCCGTGCGGGCCTACATCCCGCCGCCGCCCGGCACTGCCTTCCGTGCCTCCGGTTTTGACGCAGGCCCAGTGGTCGTCTCGCCTGACGGCAAAACCCTTTCCTTCTCCGCCGTCGACGACAAAGGCCGCACCAACCTCTGGCTTCGCCCGCTTGACGCCCAGCAAGCCACCATGCTTCCCAGCACCGAAGACGCCGCCACGCCCTTCTGGTCTCCCGACAGCCGTTACCTCGCTTTCGTCGCCGACCGAAAACTAAAAACCATCAGCGTTTCCGGAGGCGATGCCCAAATCCTCACCGACGCTTATGAAGTTTATAGCGGATGTGGCGATTGGAGTCCCGCTGGCATCATTCTTTTCTGCACACAAAACTTTGGGCCGATCTCGCAGATCGCAGCCTCCGGTGGCCAGGCCTCGCCAGCTACTCGTCTCGACAAGAACGAAACTGCGAACGACGATCCATATTTCCTCCCCGACGGCAAACATTTTCTCTACGTCTCCCGTCAGCTGTCTCAACCAGACCGAATCAAACTGGGAGTGCTTGGCAAACCCGACCAAGATGGAATCGACATTGCCCCAGGGGGTCGTCCGGCGTTTGCTTCCGATCATCTCCTGTTTGTGCGTGCAGGACATATTCAGGCCCAGCCCTTCAATCCGCGCACTTTCAAGCTCTCCGGCGATCCTCAAACCATCGGCGAAGCTCGCACTTTCTCCGTCTCCCAAAACGGCGTTCTCGCCTACCACGAAAGTTCCGCCGAGTCCGAGCTCAAGTTATTTGACCGAAGCGGAAACCTGATCGGCACGCCCGGTCCGCCCGCGGTTTATTCTGATCCGCGCTTTTCTCCCGACGGCAAATCCATCGCCGTTACCATCACGGACTCACGATCCGGCACCGCCGATATCTGGATCGTTCCCGTCGCCGGCGGCCCGCCCACCCGCATCACTTTCGGACCCGAAGATTATTGGCCGGTGTGGTCGCCCGATGGAAAGGAAATAGCCTACGGCGTCCGTGAAAATGGCAGGCACTCGATCCGCCGCCGCTCTCTCGACGGTCGCCAGCCCGAAGAAGTTCTCTATCAGAACGATGCTTATATCAATGGCTCGCCCATCGACTGGTCGCCCGACGGGAAGTATCTCTCCCTGGATCTGGAATCGAAAGAAGGAATCTTTTCCAATTGGATTCTGCCCTTTACCGGCGACCGCAAGATCTTCCAGCCGCCCGCCGCCGCCCACATGACCGCCAGCCAGTACGACGGCCGCTTCTCTTCCGATGGCCGGTGGCTGGCTTATTTCTCCTATGAAACCGGTCGGCCCGAAGTCTACGTTGTGCCATTGCAAGCCGGCGCCAAAACCCAGGTGTCCACTACCGGCGGATGGAACACCATGTTCAGTCGCGGCCCCGAACTCTTCTTCGCGTCCATGGGAAACCGCCTCATGGCCGCCCACACCTCCGCGCAGCTCAATTTCCACGTTGACTCCATCGAACCTCTATTCCAACTCGATCTGCCCAACTTCGCCGGCATCAGCTACGACGTCAGCCCCGACGCAAAACAGTTCGTGGTCCAAACCACCGACCACACCAAATCCACCTCCATCACTTTGCTGACAAACTGGCCCGCCGAACTCAAGAAGTGAGCTTTGCCGCCGGCCGACGGCCATATCAAGCCTGGAAGAATTACCACTGGGCGAATTACGGGCAACCCGGAAGTTAAGAACATGGCTTAAGCGCATTGCCGCTTGCGCTCATGCGATAACAAGTCCAGTCCGGCGACACTTGGCCATCTTCGGTCCTTCACCGTCCTCACTTTCCCTTTCTCAAGTTCCATCCTTCGGTACCTGAGGATTTCTATGCCCCAACTCTGCACGATCTACGACTACATGAGAGCTTACGCGACTCTATTGGGAGAGCGCATTCTGCAGGATTATCCGGCGCTGCACCAATTCGACGATCCACCTTCAACTCGGATCGCGGGGCTGATACGAAAACCATTTCCGGCACAGACGATCGCCATCATGGGAGTGGCCAAACGTTGGCAGCAAGCACGGACATCCATGGTGGTCGCGGAATGCGGTACTGGCAAGACACTGATCTCGCTGGGAGCGATCCATGTCCACAGCGGAGGAAGTCCGTTCACCGCCTTAGCGATGGTTCCACCCCACCTGGTCGAAAAGTGGGCGCGGGAAGCGTTTCTGACATTGCCAGGAATACGCGTGTTCCTGATCGACGATTTGCGAACTGGCGGTGACGAGAACAAAGGCGCACGGAGTGAACGAAGTGCGGTTGAGGCAGGGGCGGATCGTGCGCGAAGGTTTGCAGACAACGTTGAGCGAGTTGCGGCTGCGGAAGGATTCGGCGAGTTCCCGGCAACGCTGGCTATCAGCTCTGCGGAAGACCATCCTTATTCATTGTCGGACGAGAGCGAGCCAAGCTCGGCTACTTCTGGCGCCATGCTTACCGGGTACCACGCTCTGGCCCATACGTGGGCTGCGTGGTGAATTCGGACACGGGCAAGCCGGTGATCGTGGACGACAGCCGACTGACGGCAGGGGAGTTCGAGAAGGTCAAGATTGCCGAGACCATCGAAAGCCGGGGTGAGAAGTCCTGTCGTCCACTGCACAGCCCGCTCTGGCAGGCGGACGCGGACAAGATCCGGCGCATGGCCCCGATTGAATTCATCGGGCGCTACATGCCGGAATGGTTTGACTATGCGATCTGTGACGAGATTCACCAACTGGCTGGCGATACCGCACAAGGAAATGCGCTGGGCACTCTGGCCTCATGCACGGACCGGATCGTGGGGCTGACCGGCACACTGCTCGGTGGCTATGCGGACGATCTGTTCAACACGCTGTTCCGTCTCGAAGCGAAAAGGATGAAGGAGCATGGCTACGAGTGGGGCACGACGGGGCGCAGTTCCTTCATTCAGGATTACGGCGTGCTCGAGACCATCACCAAGGTAGAACCTGCCAACAACGCCTGCTCCAAGGCTAAAGCCACGAGCACGGTCCGGCGCAAGCCCGGAGCATCGCCACTGATGTTTGGCGAATTCCTCATGCAGCTGTGCGCTTTTGTGTTCCTGGAGGACATCTCGGGAGAACTCCCGCCATACGAGGAAACTTATCTGAGCGTGCCGATGGACGCCCCCATGCAGGAGGCGTACCGCGAACTCGAAGAGGACATGCGGAAGGCGCTGAAGGCTCACCGGGGCAACCGTTCGGTATTGAGCACATGCTCAACACTCTGTTGCTGTATCCCGATCACCCGTACGGGATCGGGACGCTGTATGGCACAGAGTTCGATCCTGAACTCAAGCGCAGAGGTCCGATTCGTGATTGCAGAACCCCGTGACCTTCCCGACGACCAGATCTATTCGAAAGAACGAAAACTGATCGAGGAGATCAAGAAGGAACTGCTAGAGGGACGGCGGTGCCAGGTCTTTGCCGTGTACACGCAGAAGCACGACGTCACCGCCAGGCTTCATCGAATTCTGAGCAACGAGGGAATTCACACCGCTGTCTTACGAGCGAGCGTGGACACGTCCAAGCGTGAAGCCTGGTACGCGAGACAAGTCAAAGATGGAGTGCAGGTGGTGATCTGCCATCCCAAGCTGGTAGAGACCGGGCTCGACCTGCTGGACTTTCCGACCATCATTTTCTACGAGTCCGGCTACTCGCTGCACACCTTGCGGCAAGCCAGTCGCCGGTCCTGGAGAATCGGACAGCGCCGACCGGTGCGCGTGAAGTTTCTCTGCTCGGAAGGGACGATGCAGACATCGTGTTTGCGCCTCATGGGGAAGAAGCTTCTGGTGGCGCTCACCATGGAGGGCAAGTTTGCTGGCGAGGGATTGCAGTCGATCGACGAAGACGATGACATGCTCTCGGCGATGGCGCGGGAACTGGTCGAGAGGAATGGCATTGGCGAAAGCGCCGACTCGGTTTGGCGAGCCCTCACCGCAGAACATCAAAAGCTCTTTCCAGGGAGATCTCAAAGCGACGACGATGCCTCCTTCACCGAGATGCCGGGAATTCTGCTGGACACTCAGGCTGAGCCTGCGGCTCTTGTTGAAAGCGCTATGGACGCGGGGTCTCTCGTCGTCTTCGGACAGCGACCGCAATCGTTATCTAGAAAGAAGCGGCGCGATCGGCCAGCGGTGCCGGAACAAGCGTCACTCTTCGGGTTCAGTTGAGCGGAAACAAGCGAACGCAATTGCCCTCGCGACCTTCGTCACTGGTGAGCGAAGTCCTCTCTCCTAAGCTCGCTCCATCCTCGCTAAGCAATGCGGCTCGTTTTCGCAGCTGCCGCGCTTTGCTCACCATCCAGAACTTTGTTTCAAATCAACGTTTAAAAACCAAGCAGGAGGAAAGAAGTATGTCAGAAACAAGCACGTTAATTGGCTACAGCGGCCGAACCATTGGCCGCGAAGAACTGGCACTGGTGCCCACACCGGCGGCGACGGAAACGCACCGCCCGGTCCCGCACCACGAAATTGTGCAAGCTCTCGTCGAAACCCTCGGGTTTCGACACATCGGAGTCGTGCACGACGAGTACGCCGTCTCGCCGGACGGCATGAAAGCCTTCGGGGTTCTCGACCTCGCAACCGAGATGGAAGGCTGCCGCTTCTCCATCGGCTTGCGTAACTCCCACGATAAGAGCATGCGTTTGGCGATGACTTGTGGGTATCGCGTATTCGTGTGCTCGAACATGGCGTTTGCCGGAGACTTCACGCCGGTGCTCGCCAAGCACTCGAAGTCGTTCTCTCTCATCGATTGCATCTCGGTGGGAGTGGACCGGATGCAGCGGAATTTCGAGCCGATGCGAAAGCAGGTGGAAGCATGGCAGAGAAGTGAACTCACGGACGTCACGGCGAAAGTCGTAATCTACGAAGCTTTCGTCGAGGGCAAACTGGAAGCTCCAAAGCATCTGGCACGGACGGTTCACGATCTCTACTTCGAACCGAAGTACGAGGAATTCCAGTCGCGGACCATCTGGAGTCTGTCGAATGCGTTCACCTCGGCATTCAAGGAACTGGAGCCGATCCCGCAATTCAAGGCAACGGCGAAGCTAGGACAGTTTCTTGAGGCTCGGTTCTCGCAGTCCTTCTAGCCTTCGGCGGTACCGGCCGGGCCGCCGATCTTTTGTTATCCGTTTTGCCCGGCACGTTGCACGGAGACTGACGCCTCCCCCACCATCGATTTCCGGGAGGTCCGTTGTGTGCCCAGTCTCCGGATTGCCAACTACACGGAAGCCTCCTGGGCTCGGTTTAAACTTATGCGCCGGCACACACGCGCTGCGGTGACAGTGGGTACAGACATTCGCAGGCGATTACTCGTAGCGCAGCGCGGCCATGGGGTTGATATGCATCGCCCGGCGCGCGGGGACATAACAAGCCAGCACCGCCACCGCACCCAATCCCACAGCGACGCCTGCAAACGTCAGCGGATCGGTTGGCTGCACACCGTATAACAATCCCGCCATCAACCGGGAGAGCAACATTGCTCCCGCAAGGCCCGCTATCGACCCGGCCACGGCCAGCCACACTCCTTGCCGAATGACTAGCAGCAGAACATCGTGCCGAGTCGCGCCCAACGACATGCGTACCCCGATCTCATGCGTGCGGCGCGACGCCGAGTAGCTGACGACGCCGTAGATTCCAACCGCAGCAAGAACTAGCGCGACCGCCGCAAAGATACTCAGTAGCATCATTTCAAATCGTGGTTGGGCGTTCGCTTCGCTTACCACTCCGTCCATGGTGACAACTTGCGAAATGGCCAGGTTGCGATCGAACGACCATGCTGCCTCTTTCATAGCCGAAGCTACCGCCGCAGGATCGCCTGCCGTGCGCACCACGAGTGTGATGTAGTTCATGTGCTTGGACGCTTCCGTTCCGGAATCGCCCAGATAGTCGTGATTCTGAAATGCCGCCAGGTAGGCTTCCGGAGTTGCCTTGTCCGTCCAGCTATCTTGTTTTGCATCCTTCGCAATGCCGATGATTGTCAGCCAGGTCTTTGGATTCGAGGTGTCATCGTCAAAGGACACGCGCTTCCCTAGCGGATCTTCTCCGGGCCAATACTGCCGCGCCGCCTGTTCGTTGATGATGATCACGCCTGGTGCTGTCTCATTGTCGGAGTCAGTGATATCGCGTCCGCGGACTATGGGCAACTGCATTGCACGAAAATATCCAGGCGTCACTATGCGATAAACCGCCCCCGGCGCCTCGCCCGGACGCGGCTTGGGCCGGCCTTCAATCGCGAAATGCCATCCCCACAAATCTCCCGCGAGCGGTAAATGATTGATCGCGCCCGCTGCCCGCACCCCGGGAAGAGAGCGCACACGCTCGATGAGTTGACGGTAGAAAAGTTCGCGGCGGCCTGCATCGGCCTCTTTCGATCCCGCAACCGACACGATCATCGAAATCAAGTTGTGCGAATTGAAGCCCGGATCGACGGCCGCGAGCGCCGCGAACGTGCGGATCATCAGCCCTGCGCCGATGAGCAGCATCAGCGCCAAGGCGAATTCCGACACGACAAGCAGGCTGCACAAGTGGTTGCGCTGCACTCCTTCGCTGCCGCTGCGCCCGCCCTCTTTCAGCGTGTTGTTCAGGTTGACCGACGAAGCCTGTAATGCGGGGGCCAGTCCGAATCCGGTGCTGGTCAAAATCGTCGCCGCGAAAAGAAACAAGGCGGCATGCAGGTCGATCGACACTGTTTGCACACGCGGAATGTTCGGCGGGCTCATCACGATTAGAGCGCGCGTTCCCAGCACAGCGATCAGAAGTCCGAGCACCCCGCCGACACTGCCAAGAAGAAGACTCTCGGTCAGAAATTGGCGGATGATGCGACCGCGGCGTGCGCCTAGCGCAGCCCGCACGGCGATTTCTTTTTGGCGCGTTGCCGCCCGCGCCAGCAGCATGTGCGCCACGTTCGCGCAAGTGATCAGCAGAACGAACGCTACCGCGGCAAGCAGCACCAGCAAGGGAGTCTTGATCGGACCTACAACTTTTTCCTTCAGCGGGGTCATCACTACGTTTCGGTTCGTGCCCGGAAACTGCTGCTCCAGCCGTCCGGTGATCGACGCAATCTCCGCGCGCGCCTGTTTCAACGACACGCCATCTTTCATCCGGGCAAAGATGCGCAGGCTTCCCCCGCCGGCGTGAACACCCGGACCAAATACGCCCGGCACCCACAACTCCGCTTTTGTAGCCCAGAACGGAGCAAACTGAAATTTCGGCGGCATCACACTTACGATCACATACCCATTTCCATCCAGCACAATTGGCCTGCCGAGCACGTTTGGGTCGGATGAGAAACGTCGTTGCCATAGCTTGTAGCTGAGGATCACTTCTCGATTAGCGCCCTCTTTGTCTTCTCCTGGGACGAATAGACGCCCCAGCATAGGATCGATGCCGAGCATGGGAAACAGATCTTGCGTCACCTTCAGGCCGGGAATGTGTTCCGGAGAATCGATGCCAGTAAGATTCGGAGACCAGGCTTCCGCCGCACTCATTGCCATAAAGGATCGACTCTGGTCGCGCCAATCGATGTAATTCCCCGCTGACACCGGACCGTCGCCATTCATGAGGATCGTGACGAGACGGTCGGAGTCACGGTACGCAAGTGGCTGCAGCAGCACGGCATCCACTACGCTGAAGATAGCAGTGGTCGCCCCAATGCCCAGAGCCAGAACAATCACGGCGGTTAAGGCGAATACCGGCGTGCGGAGCATAGCTCGGATGCTGTGTCGCAAATCCTGAAACAGCGTTTCCAGAAAACCTACTCCGACCGCATCGCGGCATTCGGACTTCGCGGTTTCGACGCCGCCGAATTCCAATCGCGCCTGGCGCAGCGCGTGATCTTTTGGAAAGCCGCGCTTCATCAGTTCTGTTGCGTGAGCCTCAACGTGAAAGCGCATCTCGTCGTCCATCTCGCGTTCCATGCGAGAGCTTCGCACCGTCGCGCTGGTCCATGAGCGTAATCGAGTCCAGAAACTCATAACTCCTCCGGCGACGTCTTCAGAATCCCTGCGATCACCGTGGTCATCTCGTTCCAGCGCTCTGTCTCGGATTGCAGGCGGCGCTTTCCCGCAGCCGTCAGGCGGTAATAACGAGCGCGCCGATTGTTCTCCGATTCTCCCCACGCGCTCGTGATCCATCCGTGATGCTCCAGACGATAAAGCGCGGGATACAACGACCCCTGCTGGATCTCCAGTCGCTCTTTCGAAATCTGCTGGATGCGCAGCAGAATGCCGTAGCCATGCAAGGGGCTTAGGGAAATCGCCTTCAGGATGAGCATATCCAGAGTACCCTGCAGAAGATCGAGTGGTTTTTCCATTTGTTCTTTTCCTAGATCGTCTAGGAATACGCTTTCTTTCCTAGATTGTCAAGGAGAGTGAGGGAGAGAAGGTTGTTGGCCTTGCAAGGGTGCAGGAAATCGGGGCGAATGGTGCATCGCAGAGAAACGCGTTAACAGAGTTAAATTCGAGTCTCGTCTGCGGAAGACGAGCGGATCACAGGCAAAACTGAAGTCGGCTTTCGGGAAAATGTAATCTCTACGGCATCGGATCTGGAAATGTTGTTCCAGGGGTGTTCACGCCAGTGGTCGCAAAACGCTCGATGTCGTTCTCGCTCATCGATTGCATTTCGGTCGGCGTCGACCGCAGGCAGCGGGACTTTGAGCCGATGCGCAAACGGGTCGAAGCCTGGCAGAGAAGTGAAACCGTCGACTTGAATTAAGGGATCGGCTCCAGTTCCTTGAACGCCGACGTGAAGGCGTTCGACAGGCTCCAGATCGTTCGAGACTGAACTCCTCATCCTTCGGTTGGCCGAGATGTCACCGCTAAGGTGGTCATCTACGAGGCATTCGTCAAGGGCAAACTGGAGGCTCCAAAACACCTGGCCCGAACCGTGCACGATTTGTATTTCGAGTCAAAACTCGGAGAGTTACTGGAGGCTCGGTTCTTGCAAGCATTTTGAGGAAGCATCGCGGTGCCGGCCGGACCGCCGATCTTTTATTCGCCCTTTTCCCGGGAGACGTTGCGCAGAGGGTGACGCTTCGCCGACCATTGATTTCCCGGGAACTCCCTGAATAGTCAGTCTTCGGTCCGCGACCATCCACGGACTAACTTCGTTTTCACAGCTGAGGTAATTTGTCGGCACTTATGGGGGCGCTCGCCCTTTTCGGAAGGACGCCAGAAATTTCAAATGCCGTATAGATCCCCTCTGAGGGTTTCAAAATGAGCCCACAAAAGAAGACCGGAACGTCCTGTGGCAATACCACATCAGATATGAGATATTATTATGTGGGATTGCCACAGGAGAGGCAGATGGGCCAATCGAAACTAGATCTTTTGCAAGGAACGCTCGATGTAATGGTCCTGCAAACGCTGGAAGTCTTGGGTCCGATACATGGATACGGCATTGCGCGTCGTATTGAACAGGTGAGCGGAAATGAAGTCCTGCTCAACCAGGGCACGATTTACGCGTCCCTCGTGCGCTTGCAACAGCGCGGCTGGATCAACGCCAAGTGGGGCACTTCCGACAATAACCGCAAAGCAAAGTTCTACTCGATCACAAAGCTGGGTCAGAAGCAGTTGATGAAGGACACGGCCTATTGGCAACGGCTGGCGGGAGTCATGGGCCGAGTTCTCTCCATGCAGGGCGAAGGAGGTGAGCGGTGATTTCCCTCCGACAGACATTCAACCGATTCCGGGCGTTCTTGCGCAGCGAACAGCTCGACCGCGAAGTCAAAGAAGAGATGGCTTCACATCTCGAAATGGCCGTGGAAGAAAATCTTAGGCGAGGTATGTCTGCAGAAGAAGCGCGGCGTCAGGCCCTTGTCCGATTCGGCGGCGTACAGCAGGCCATCGAGCGGCATCGCGAGTCCCGCACCCTACCGTGGGTCGACGTCCTGAGGCAAGATCTGAGATTTACGTACCGTATGTTGCGGCGCGACTCCGGGTTCGCAGTCGTTGCCGTTCTGATTCTTGCTCTCGGCATAGGGGCAAACATCGCTGTCTTCAGTGTGGTGAATACGATTTTGCTGCGGCCATTGCCGTTTCGCGATCCGGAGCAATTGGTACGGATCGTCGAGAAGGACCCGAAAGCCGGCGAGTCGAGCAAAACCTATACGGCAGACGCCACTCAGGATTTCCAGCAACAGAATCAATCTTTCCAGTCGGTCAGCGGCTACTTCGCTTTCACCGGGCCCGACAACTTCAAGCTCATTGGGAACAGCCAGCCTACGCCGGCGACAGGCATTCTCGTTGCGGAAAGCTTCTTTCAGACTCTCGGTGTAGAACCTTCCCTGGGACGTTTGTTCAGACCGGAAGAATTCGTCCAACACGCCCAGCCCGTTGCACTTTTGAGTTATCCGTTCTGGAAATGGCGGCTCGCTGGCGATCGGAGCATCGTCGGGAACACGATTAATCTGAACCATACCTCCGTCACGGTGATAGGAGTGTTGCCCCAAACCTTCGATTTCGGCGCAGTCTTTTCGCCCGGCGCCAAGGTCGATCTCTTTGTGCCCTATATCATGGATGATTTCCGTGACGACGGAAATGACCTGGCATTGGTTGGACGCCTGAAGCAGGGAGTGACTCTGGCGCAAGCGCAGAGTGAAGCCGACCAACTCTTTCCGCAACTCTATTTCGAGCACAAGCACCCTGAATACGGAAAGGGTTACACAGGCCAGCTTACGGGATTGAAGGAGTACGTCAGCGGCAAGTTGCGTCGGTCGCTCATCGTCCTGTGGTGTGCCGTTGGATTGATCCTGCTCATCGTTTGCGTAAATCTCTCGAACCTTCTCCTGGCGCGGGCGGCGGCGCGCAGCAAGGAATTTGCCATGCGCCGCGCATTGGGGGCAGGACGCGCCCGGCTCGTCCGTCAATTGCTGACTGAGAGCCTGGTGCTCGCCGGCGCTGGGGCAATCCTGGGACTCGGACTTGCCTACGCCATCCTCTCGTATCTGGCCCATCAGGGATCGATGGCTCTGCCGCTGCTTGCGCATGGTACGCGTAGACGGAACGGTCCTCGAGTGGACGCTATTGATCGCAGTCGCAGCCGCACTTCTGTTCGGAGCGGCACCAGGTCTCCGCATGTCGGCCGGCAATCTCCAGGAAGTCCTGAAAGATAGCGGACATGGACTCAGTGAGGGCCGAAAACACGACCGGCTCCGCTCGACGCTGGTGATAACGGAAATCGCTCTGGCTTGCGTGCTCCTCGTCGGTGCGGGTTTGCTGTTACGCAGCTTTCTACGTGTTCTGGACATCGACCTGGGCTTCGAGGCCAGGCACGCGGCCGCAATCAGCGTGGACTATGACGATGGCGGAAATCCCGCGAAACGCGCGGCGATCTGGCAGGAAGTTATAAGCCGAAGTTTGATGATTCCGGGCGTCGAGTCGGCTGGCATATCCGACAACCTGCCTATGAGCCGGAACCGGAGTTGGGGAATTGCGGCAAAAGGTGAGCGGAAGAAGCTCGATGGGCAGGATTTCCTCCCCGTGTTCGTTTACATCGTTTCTCCTGGCTACCTGAAGGCGATGGGAATGCGCCTGATGGAAGGCCGCGACCTCACTTGGAATGATCTCTCCAACAATCGGACGGTAGTCATCATCAACCAGACCGTCGCGCGCAAATTGTGGCCGGGACAGGATCCGATTGGCCGCACAGCCGTAACGGGCGGCACTGATGCCGAGGTTATCGGGATGATTGCCGACGTCCGCGAAACGCGGTGCAGAGGACAACCCTGGAGCGCAGATGTACCTGCCGGCGACGAAACAATTTGGCCCGGAAGGCTGTTATCTGGTTCTGCGTTCGAAGCTGCCGCCCTCGACACTTGCAGCAAGTGTGATGCGCACTCTGCGCGACATCAACCCCGGACAGCCCGCGACGGAATTCAAGCCAATTCAGACACTAGTCGATCATGCGACGTCTCCGAGACGGTTCTTTGTCCTGCTGGTCGGAATCTTTGCTGGTCTCGGACTTCTTCTGGCTTCGCTAGGGATATATGGAGTCATCTCGTATTCGGTCACGCGGCAAACACAGGAGATCGGCATCCGCATGGCTCTTGGTGCAACGCAATGGTGGGTGCAATTTGATGTGATCTGGAAAACGTTGCGACTCGCGCTAATCGGCGTCGCGGTTGGAATCGTCGCTTCGCTCGTGCTTGCGCGCGTGATTGCTTCTCTTCTTTTTCAGACTGCCCCGACGGATCCGGCTACGTTTGTCGGGATGGTGGCGCTACTAGGAGTGGTCGCGTTGCTGGCAGGGTATCTCCCGGCACGAAGAGCTTCGAAGATCGATCCAATGGTTGCTCTGCGTACAAATTGAAATCACGAAGGGCCTCCGCTTTGACGGAATGCCCCTCTGCGAACATCGATCTCCAGTTGTGCTTGCTCGGGCACCTGGAGGCGTTGAGTCGTCACCCATTTTGTTTCGTAGCTTCGATCGCATTGAACCCATCGTTCTCGTTGGATTCACGTTCGTAGGGCAAACAAGGAGATTGTCGCGATGCCAAGAGTTGACCGTTGGAAGATCTGGTGCGATGTCATTGTTCTTGCGTTTATGACTCTGGGGAACTTCCACTCTGCCCTTGCTGGCACAGGGTCGCATGCCGCTGTTGGAGATATGAGCACGGCAAAATTCGCACAGTTCATTCGCGATTACGCAGAAGAGCATCACTTCAACGGCTCGATCAGAGCCGAGATAGAAGTCAAGCCTCTGTTCAGTGGGAGTTTCGGAATAGCCGATCGGGCATTTAATGTCCCCTGCGCCGGAGACACAGGTTACAAAATTGCCTCAATCACCAAGGCGTTCACGGCCGTGCTCGTCCTGCAATTGGTTGAAGAACAGAAAATCGACTTGATCAGCCGATCAAGCATTACCTGTCCAGCTACTACGGCGAAGGCGCAGATTCGGTGAAGATCAGAATGCTACTGAACCACACTTCGGGCCTCCCTAACGCCGATGCCGCTTACAGCGGCGTCGCCTACGCCTTGGCGACCGGAATGCCGCACTATCAACTGCCCGCTACCCCGGAGCAACTCATTGAGCGTTATTAGAGCGGCAAACGGCTTAGCCCGCCCGGCAAAGTTTTCAGCTACGACAACGCGGATTACATCGTTCTTGGCAGGATCATCGAATCCGTCACCGGTAAGACCTTCGAGTTCTGGCGTACCGCATTCTGGCGCCTCTTAGCAGGCACGATACTGCCTTGCTCCACCAAAGTGAGATCGTACTGCGCCTCGCGCCCACATATTTCTCGCCGGAAAAAGGTGCCGCATTGATTAATAACATGCCCGTATACGCGGAGAACTGGTTCGCGGCGGGTGGGTATATATTCGACAATAGCAGCCCTAATGAAGCGACGCCGCAACTACATCCGTTCCTACAGCTTTTTCCAGTCGGTGAGCGCCACCAACTCATCTAAGATTTCCTGCAATCTTTGAAGCCGACGGGCGTGATCCCCCTCTGCGTCGTGTGGCTTCTTCCGAGCATTCAAATATAGGCGGTTGGCTTCGCGGATTTGCGCAATTTCCTCTCGTAATTTCACGATCCGGTCTTTGACGGGATTCTGCATGGGGATCAGGATTAGGCAGCCGTTTTTACGACAGTTTACTCTGCCCCCAAATGGGTACCTCCGTCCAACTGAAACGTACCGGATAACCGGATTCAATCATTTCATTGATGAGAATCAGGGCAAGAGTTTGTTTTGAGTGTCACAGAACCGGGCAAACTCGCTGAACCACCGAGTCGTAAGAGTTTTAAGAAATTCAGGCGCTCCCCGGGCATCTGGGGGCTACCTACAACGTATGCGTCAATCCGAATCAGAGTTCCTTGGCGGGACCCAAGGTGGCGGCGATTTTCTCGGTCGTGGAAACCTGCCGCAGGTTAAGACTCCCAGTACGTGACTATTTGGCTGCGGCTCTCCCCAGACTCGCTGATCGCCCGATCCAGCGCCTCCTTAGACCTTACTACCACAGCGTGGGTCGCCCAGCATTCATAGACTCAAGCGACCGGAGTGTTAGCGCGAAGGTGATTTTCGCCACCCTTTGGCCAGCATCGTGAATGCGGTAAGTTAGAATACATCCATTGAGCCTGGAGTCGCAGTCTTACCTAGGAGGATGATGCGGACGACAGAGCTTGGCGAAGGGCTCGTTAGGTTCGAGTGTCCGTTCGAGATCTGTTGCGCCACAGCCAGTGCGCTTCGATCTCAACCCTTATGCCGCTCCAGGTACTTTCGGATGCTTGCTCCGGCTGCGATGTTCTTCTTGCTGCTAGTTGGGGCAGGCAGTGGGCAAAATACGACGCTTATCAGTCTTGACCAGGCCATTGATCTGGCACTGGCGCACAACCATTCCATAAAGGCCACGCGAACTCTGATTCTTCAGAATCAGGCTCAGGAAATCACCGCGAACCTGCGCCCCAATCCGACTCTTGGGGCGGACAGCCAGTTCGTCCCGTTTTTTAGCCCGCAAGATTTCTCCGGGACAAATCTGAACGAGACGCAGCAGTTCGACATCGGGATTGGGTACTTGTTCGAGCGTGGTCACAAGCGGCAACGTCGATTGCAAGCCGCTCGCGATCAAACCGCCGTCACGCGTGCCCAGGTTACCGACGCCGAGCGAACTCTCGCTTTCAACGTGGGACAGCAATTCGTCAGCGTTTTACTGGCAGAATCCACTCTCCAGTTTGCCCTTCAAGACCTGCAGGGCTTCCAGCAGACGGTCGATATCAGCGAGACACAACTCAAGGCCGGCTACATCGGTGAAGGCGATTATCTCAAAATCAAGTTGCAGCTTCTGCAGTTTCAGACCGACGTGTCTTCGGCCCGCCTGGCCAAGAAGCAGGCACTTGTTGGTTTGCGTGAGTTCCTGGGCTACAACGCGGTCCCGGCCGATTTTGACGTGATTGGCGATCTGGCATACGAACCGCTCAAGGGGAATCTGGAAGACCTGCAGACGAAGGCGATGCGCGAGCGGCCTGACTATCGGGCTGCGGAATTGGGGATAACGGCCGCACAGAGCCAGATTCTCCTGGCCAAAGCGAACGCCAAGGTGGACATCAATGGCACATACGACTTTACGCATGTCTCCGGTGAGAACACGGCTTCGATCTTTGTGAATTTTGAGTTTCCGATCTTCAACCGCAATCAAGGAGAGATCGCACGAACCGGGTACGCGCTCACCCAGGCACAGGAGCAGCAGCAAGCGACCAGCGATACGGTCCTCTCCGATGTTGCCAATGCCTACGAGGCGGTTAAGAGCAACGAAGAAGTGGTACAACTTTACACGTCCGGGTACCTCAAACAGGCGCAGGATTCGCGCGACATCAGCGAATATGCCTACAAACGCGGCGCCGCCAGCCTGCTGGATTTTCTCGACGCACAGCGCAGTTACCGGTCCGTTCAACTGGCCTATCGTCAGGCCCTGGCTTCTTATATGACCGCATTGGAGCAGTTGAAGGAAGCGGTGGGGACGAGGAATCTTCCATGAACCTGTGCCAGAGACTTCACGAATGGCTAGCGGAGCTTGTTGCAGTATCGCTGGTCATCGCGACGCTCTCTGCTTGCGATAGCGCGCGACCGAACGCCTCCGCGAACTCGGCGAAGAACTCAAACAGTGCCGAGCTCTTTACGATCCCGCCGGAGCAGATGTCGCATGTGCAGGTACTGACGGTTCAGCCGACAATCCTGACTCGGACCCTGCGGCTGACGGGAGCCGTGGCCTACAACAGCTTTCGCACGACCCCGGTCATCACGCAGGTGAGTGGACCAGTCAGCCGGATCGTTGTTGTTCCCGGGAAGAAAGTAACTCGGGGAGAGTCCATGATGTACGTGGCCAGTCCGGATTACTCGCAGGTGCGCACCAACTACCTGAAGGCCAAAGAGGCCTACGTGCTGGCGCAAAAGGCCGACGCTCGTGCCCGGGATTTATACCAGCATCAAGCGATTGCGGAGCAGAATGTCGAACAGGCAGACTCGGCCGAGGTACAGGCGGGCGGCGACTTGGCTGCAGCCCAGGCTGCATTGAAAGTCATGGGAATCACCGATCCGGACGACCTCGTGAAAGCCCCGGCTTCGTTTGAGGTTCCAGTAAAGGCTCCGATTGACGGCCTGGTGGTTGAGCAGGATGTTTCCGCGGGACAGCTCATCCAGCCGGGCACCACGCAATGCTTCATGATTTCCGACGTCAGGACCGTCTGGGTGCTGGTCAATGTCTACCAAAAGGATTTGCCATACGTACGGGTCGGAGATCCTGTCACGATTCAAACCGATACTTATCCTGAAGTATTCCATGGACGCATTGCGTATGTGGCAGCTTCGCTGGATCCGAGCACGCGGACACTGCAGGCACGCATCGAGACGAACAATGCTGGCGAAGAGCTTAAGAAAGACATGTACGTTGTAGCGACGTGTAGATGCCGGCACGATTCCCCATGCCATAGCGCTTCCCGATGCCGCAGTGCTGCGCGACTCGGAAAACCAGCCCTTTGTTTACGCCGCCGTGTCATCGAATCAGTTTGGCAGACGTTCGGTGACGCTCGGGGAGAGTATGAATGGGCAGACCCAGATTACGAGCGGGCTGAAAGCTGGGCGACCAAGTCATCGGGAATGGCAGCCTGTTCTTGCAGTTTGCGAATTCTCTGCAGCGCTAGAGGTATGAGGCAGGCATTTACCAGCATCTCAAGAAACTCTGGCAAGAATGGTATCCACGATATCTGAATGATCCACCGAATAGTCCAAGCGGCGCTGCGGCAGAGATTCCTGGTACTGATGCTGACCGCTTTCATCACGGTCGGTGGGGTCCTGTCATTTCAGCGGATGCCCGTGGACGCCTATCCCGACCTGTCGCCTCCGCAGGTCGAAATCATCACTCAGTGGCCCGACCATGCCGCCGAAGAAGTTGAACGACTGGTCACACTTCCTCTCGAACTCCAGATGAACGGTGTTCCCCACATGGTGGTGATGCGCTCTATCTCGCTCTATGGGCTGTCCGATCTCATACTAACGTTCGAAGAGAACACCGAAGATTACTTTGCGCGGCATATTGTCTTTGAGCGACTCGCACAGGCGACGCTTCCGACTGGCGTGACCCCCAACCTCGCTCCCCTATTCAGCCCGAGCGGCCTGGTGTATCGCTACGTGCTGGAAAGTCCCGACCGCACTCCTCAGGAACTGAAGACGATCGAAGACTGGGTAATTGAGCGGTCGTATCGATCGGTCCACGGCGTAGCGGATGACTCGGGCTTCGGTGGAACTGTAATGCAATACCAGGTGCTACTGGACCCGGCGCGCCTCTATGGGTATCACCTGACGATTCCACAGATCACGGCCGCTCTCGCAGCCAACAATGCGAATGCCGGCGGCGGTTTTTATTCGCAAGGAGGACAGTTCTACTACGTTCGTGGGATCGGACTGGTACGCAACACCGACGACATCGGAAACATCGTGGTAGGCGCCAACAAAGGCGTGCCCATCCGGGTGAAGGACGTCGGAGACGTAACCATTGGGCATGCGCCCAGGCTCGGCGAATTCGGCTTCCAAAAGAACGACGATGCGGTCGAAGGCGTCATCCTCATGCTGCGTGGGGAACAGACGCAGAACGTGCTCAAGGGAGTGGAAGCAAAGACTGAAGAGCTGAACCATCAGATCTTGCCCCCCGACGTCAAGATTCATCCTTATTATGACCGCAGCGAATTGGTGGACCTGACCACCGACACGGTGGAAGCAAATCTTCTTCGCGGCATGGTCCTGGTCTTGATTGTGCTGATCTTCTTTCTGGTCAGCTTTCGCGCCGCCGTTATTGTTGCCCTCACTATTCCTCTCTCGCTTTTGTTTGCCTTCATCGTGCTCCACGCGCACGACGTTGCCGCAAATTTGCTCTCCATCGGCGCCATCGATTTCGGCATCGTCATCGACGGCACCGTCGTGATGATTGAAAACATCTACCGCGAATTGGCGCTACGCGAGGGACAGGCGTACAACCTGAACGAAGTCATTCTCGCGGCGGCAAAAGATGTAGACCGGCCGATCTTCTATTCGGTTGCCGTTATTCTTGCCGGGTATCTGCCGATTTATGCGCTCAGCGGGCCCTCGGGGAAACTGTTTCATCCCATGGCTGAGACGATGTCGTTTGCCCTGGTCGGTGCGCTCATCTTGACGCTGACATTGATTCCTGTGCTCGCCTCCTATTGGTTTAAAAAGGGCGTGCGCGAGAAACCAAATCGTGCCTTCGAATGGATGAAGCGGAAATATGCGGTCCAATTGGACTGGGTCCTCGACCGGCCTAAGACAACCATGGCGATCGCGGCTCTGATTTTCGGAGCGACCTTGCTGCTGGTGCCCTTCATTGGCGGCGAGTTCATGCCGCACCTCGATGAAGGCGCGCTCTGGGTGCGGGCTACTATGCCTTACACAATTTCTTTTGAGGAGGCCAGCAGCATCGCTCCTCAGATCCGCGACATTCTGATGTCGTATCCGCAAGTGACGGTCGTGGGCTCAGAGTTAGGCCGCCCCGACGACGGCACAGACCCCACCGGCTTTTTCAACTGCGAGTTTTACGTCGGCTTGAAGCCATACAAAGACAAGTCTTGGAGCGGGGAGATCAGCGAGAAAAAACAACTCATCGAAGCGATCAACAAGAAACTCACTGCCTTCCCTGGGATTATTTTCAACTACACCCAGCCGGCGGAAGACGCCGTCGACGAAGCCTTGACCGGCCTCAAGAGCTCTTTGGCGGTCAAAATTTATGGGGAAGACTTGAATGTCCTGCAGGACAAAGCGATTCAGATCAAGAACACACTCTCGAATGTACCTGGCTTCACCGAGCTTACCGTGGTGCGAGAACTTGGCCAGCCTAGCCTGCTGGTCGAGGTAGATCGAAACAAGATTGCACGTTATGGGATCAATGTTGCAGACGTTGAAGCCGTGATTTCAGCCGCAGTCGGTGGACAGGCGGTCACCCAGGTTATCCAGGGAGAGAAGCTGTTTGATCTTGTAGTCCGTATGCAACCCCAATTCCGCAGCAGCGCGCATGAAATTGGAAATTTACTGGTGGGCACGCCCGATGGACAGCAGATCCCGCTCAGCCAGCTCGCCAATATCACGCAGGGAAACGGCGCCTCTTTTATTTATCGCGAAAATAACTCTCGCTACATCGGCGTGCAATACAGCGTCGAGGGTCGCGATTTGGAGCGGGCCGTGCGAGATGGCCAGGCGGCTGTCAAAAAAGTGGTGACCCTGCCCCAAGGTTACCAGATGGAATGGGGCGGCGAATACAGCCAGTTCCTCGAAGCCAAATCGCAGATGTACTTCATTGGCCCGCTTGCTGTAGTGCTGATTTTCATGATCTTGTTTGCCCTCTACGGAAATTTCAAATTTCCCGTCACCATTGCCCTGGGTGTAATCATGACGGAACCGGTGGGAGCGCTGGTTGCGCTAAAGCTCACTCACACTCCCTTTAGTGTGTCATCAGTCTTGGGGCTTCTGGCTTTGCTTGGGGTTTCAGTTGAGACAGCCGTCATTCTCGTTTCCTACATCAACAAGTTGCGGCTGGAGGGAATGGATATCCACACGGCCACACGGCAGGCTTCGCTCTTGCGACTTCGACCGATCATGATGACCGCTCTGGTTGCCTGCCTGGGATTGCTGCCGGCCGCGCTTTCCACCGGCATTGGATCGGACACCCAAAGGCCGTTCGCGATCGTCATCGTGGCCGGCCTCATCTCCCGCCTCTTCATCGGATTCTTCGTCAATCCAGTGCTGTACGAGATGGTTGCTCGCGACGGCGATGTGCTCCAGGTCTGACGAAGATCATCGTAAAACCGGAACACTCACCGAGCGTCGAGGCTGTAGCTACCGACTGTCGCAGAAGCAGATGGCATCCTAATCGATGACTTGGAGCCAAGCATCAAAGGCACGGAAGCATTCCGCTCGCCTTCGTAACTCTGTTCTTGAGGCTCAGAGGATCTATGGCAAATATTCCTATAAGAGCAGAGCCACCCTAAGGAGGGACACCGAAGCTGACACGAAATGTGCGCCCGACTGAGCGTGAGCCAAGCATAACCGTTCTTGACTTGAGGAAGAGGCAGGAACAGGAGCGCCCTCGCGTGTTCCGCGAAGAACAAGCCGACAACTGCAATACATGCATAGTTCCGCTTTGCAAAGACTTCAAGCGATCGGGGATGGAAATGGCGCTTACGTGCACGTCGTCGCATGGGCCGAATCGGCGGAGCACTTTGAACGGCGTGTGACCGACATCGCAAAGGAACAACTGGACTGCATCATCCGCGAAATGGAAAAGGTCGAACTGCTCCAATCTGCTCTGGAACGCGAAGAATGCCCCGAGGAGTTTTTCACCATGAAAGCGACAGCGGAGAGGCAGCCAAACGACGTGCTATTCGGGACTTTTCACGTCTGGGCGCAAACGGATGTGAATTGATTCTGAGATGTTTGACGTAACATCGCCATTTCACTCATCGTCCCTCTGGGCAGGGGTTTTGAGCGCTATCGCCTTGTTTTCGTCCGTTGATTTCGTCAGTTGATCGCCGCCGCTACTTCGAGACATCCTGATGTTTTTCACAAGGGACGTTCTTCGGTTCAACGTGCGACGTGTCCTCGGCGGGATCGATGATCAAGCGTACTTCGAGCACGGCATCGGGACAATTCACAATTCTCTGGACATTGGCTCTATTGAAACCCTCCGGCAACAAGTCCCGATTCGCTTCAAGGTAGCGGTCGATGTAAGTCTGGTCGTACACGTCGCCTTCCGCCAACTTCCATTCTGTGCGCAACCTCGCGGCTACTTCCTTATCGGCCACAATGTCGAGTTTTCCCATGTGGTACTGGGGCCCCTCTTGGATCGAGATATTTAGATTTACTGCTGCGTTTGAGGCGAACTCTGTATCGGGAACAGAAGAGTAATCGATGAAGCCTTGAGTACCGTAAAGCTTGGCGAGGCTCCGCAGACCGCTGGCGACTTTGCCTCTCTCAAACAGATCACCTCTTTTTAGGGGAAATTGTTGTCGCAGTTTTTCCGAAGAGAAAGCATGATTTTCAATGAATGTAATCTCTGCGAGTTTGTAACGGGAGCCCTCGGAAACCTCACCTTCCAGCGTTACTGGCTTTGGAATACCCAAAGGATCGCGGGGCTTGAAGCTCAGGCTCTTGACCTCGACCTTGAAATATCCCCGGCCCTGAAATGAGGCCCGAACCCGCTCCGTCATCTCTTCGGAGTCCTCATCGAAGCAGGAGCCAATCATATCGCTGGTAATGCGGGCAAGGTCGGTTGCACTGATCGTCTGCGTGCCACTGATGGTGAAGTCGGAGATGATGATTCCGGCATTCTTGTTAGAACGGTAATCGTTGACGCACTCGGCGGGTAGAAAAGCCGTCGAGAAGAAAAGGGCGAAAAATAAAGTCCATGGGGTAAGACTCATCATGGCTCCTCCTCGCGTCCTGATTCACTTGGATTCTACCCCCTTGGGTTTCGTTGCCTCCCCGTCAGAGTCACTAATGTTGTAACATCGCCATTTCGCTCATTGACCTTGTGAGGTCGTTCCACTCGCGCTCATTCGACAGCTTGAATACATCGCGGAAGACAATCCCGGCGAGTATCGTCACGTAAAGGAGGAACGTATCGCCGAATGGCCAGTGGACTTCCTTCGCCGTCCTCGACGCACGCAGAATACAATTCCTGATTTTCTCGCGCCGAATGCGCCCGCTAATAGGCTGGATATTCTTCGGGGTCTGGCAAATCGTTAGCGCTCATTGAGGGGTTTTGAGCGTAATGGGGACTCGCGGTTCTCGAGGTGGCTAACTGCGTTCCTCTCGGTAGGAAGGGAGTTCATAAAACTGCAGACTTTGGTCTGCGCCTTTGACGGAAAATCAGCCCACGGACACCACGCCAGAACTTCACCGGAAATTCTTCACCAGCATAATGTTGGACTCTGAGAATTCATTCTGAATATAGGCAATGGACTTGCCATCCTGTGATAGGCTCAGTCCCCAGCCTGGTTCTCTCTCCAAAGTCCAGATGGGAACAGTCTTTTGAGTTGCAAATTCAAAAAAATCGATGCTGGCTTGGGGGAATTTTCCGAATTTCAGAAAATAGATTCCATTTGCAGTGACTGCCCAGTTAGGCCATCCGCCGCCGTCGACGTCTTTTAAGACTTCAGTTTCCTCGCCGCCCTGTAGAGGCATTCGCCAAACTCCGCCCTGTTCGTATTTGCTGTAATAAAGGAACTGGCCGTCTCGCGATTCGGCCGGGGAGATGCCGCCGTTTTTTGTGATTCGGATGGGCGAACCGCCCTGAACCGGCATTTTCCACACCTCGAACGGCTCCGCGCCCCGCTTCGAGGCAAAATATAGCCACTTGCCATCATGGGACCAGCTTGGGGAGAGATTGTCTGCACCTGCGATGGTTTGCACAAGGTGAGTCAGCCCGTCGGGGACTTCGGCAAGATAAATTTCGCTTCGTTCCCGGGGATGAAATTCGAAGGCGATATGGCGCCCATCAGGAGACCAGCGAGCGCGTCCCGCCGTCCCGTGTAAGGAGGTTAGCGGGTCGCAAACGTTGCTCCCGACATCGCAGGTCCAAATATCCCAAAAGCCCAGCCGATTGGATTCGAAGGCAATCTTCTTTCCGTCCGGAGACAACTCTGGACGCATCTTGTCACCTTTTTCCGAGACTATTGCGGATGGCGGTCGGGCGTTATGCTTGGCATCCTTCAGATCGAGCCGCCAGATATTGAACTTGGATTCTCCCTGTTCGTAAACCAACGTGTTGCCCTTCGCCGGGATGGACGGCCATTCTGCCTCGCCCACGGGACCGGCCACTGGGCGAGGAATGCAACCCGTCGCCAGCACTCTCCACAGGCCCGTGGCTACACCTCGGTCAGAAGAGAAAACTATTTCACGGCTGTCGGAAGTCCATGTGGGTGGACCCATAATCGGCCGATTGTCAAAAGTCAGGCGTTTGGCGTGCCCGCCTGTCGCCGGCATAACGTACACATCGTTGCTGACACCGGCTATGGTTGAGCGGATGAAAGCCACTCGATTTCCGTCGGGTGAGAACGCTGGTTCGTGATCGTGCCACCCTGGTGGCGGAAACGTGAGCGCCCGCGTGCTTGAATCGGCAAGAGACAACGAGGATAAGATGGAGCGCGTCGGATCCGCCGCATCACCTTCAGGAAAAAGGAGCGAGCCGCCATCCGGGGACCAGGCCAATCCCGCGCCCATCGAGGTGGGCCCGCGATACACACGTCGTTCCCTTCCGCCCAGAGCCGGAGTCACAAAAATCGAAACACTCTTATCCGCATAGCGAACGAACGCAACTTGCCGGCCATCGGGAGACCAGGTTGGGCAGCAGTCGCCCGGATCAGAGGTCAGCTGCAGCGACTTCTGCCCCCCCACTACCGCGGCGAAAATTCCCGTGTTGCGCGCGCCATCGCTTTGACGGAATGCGACTAACGTACCGTCGGGCGAAAACGCAGGGGTGGCCTGGTAGCCGCGCAAGCCCACCAGCGGCACTACTTCAATGCGTTCCAACTGCGAGTCGGGATTTGCTCGAAATAGAGCCCACACACTGAGAGCGCACAACAGGGGCACGCTTACGATCGTTCCTATCCACACTTTTCGAGGAAGATTTCTAGCGTTCACAGCGCCCGGGGATACTGGCGCGCTGGCGGCATGGAGCGGAGCAATAAAGCGATAACCGCGCTTGGAGATGGTTTCGATGAATCGCGGATTTTCCGCGGAATCGTGCAAAGTTTCGCGCAGTCGGGCAACTGCGCTGTTCAGTCCATGATCGAAGTCGACAAAAGTATCGGCAGGCCAGAGTTTTTTGCGCAGCTCTTCCCGAGTGACTATTTCACCGGGCCGCTCTATCAATAAAAACAAAACACGGAACGGTTGTTCTTGTAATTTAACGCGATGGCCTTCCCTTCGAATTTCCCCTGCCCGAAGATCAATCTGGAATACATCAAAGCAGACCGTCGCCTCACCGCACCGAGTCTCTGACATTTGGTCACCGCTAATTGGACGCGAGTCTTTCGCCAACGTTAGTGATTTCGTCTATCGCGTCCGCTTACAGCCCGTGATCTTCCCGGAAAGTCCATTGAGTTCACCAGTTTGGCTTCGTTACCTGCGCGTGTGGAAACGGTGTGCGGCGTTGCATTGCCCCAGAAGCGAATTGCGCTGAAAGTTGCCTCGAGGCCGCACGGGACGCATCGGGTTCGACCTCCTTACAGAGGTTTCCCCTTGGCGGTTCCGAGGAGATGAAGATGAACGCACGGGCATTCGTTTTAGTTACGTGGTTGACGATGTTTTGGTTCTGCGCTTTTATGACTGCGGCCGAACTTCCCCAGAACGATGAGAGGCCGATTGTAGATACAAAGAATCCTCAGATCGATATTTTGTCTCTCCAACAGCAAGCCCGAACTGGAGACGCGCGGGCCGAATACCGGCTTGGCCGGTCCTACTTGACGGGAGCAAGCGTCCCCCAAAACTATGGGCAAGCGGCGAAGTACCTTCGCCAAGCCGCCGCACATGGTTCTCCGGATGCCGAATTCGTGCTGGGGTACCTCTACGAGCAGGGCAAAGGCGTTCCGCGGGACTATAAACAGGCTATGGTCTATTACACAGCCGCTGCACAAAAGGGACACGCGACGGCGGGAAACAACCTCGGCTCAATGTACGAGTACGGCCGTGGTGTACCCAAGAGCCTTCGACAAGCGGAGCACTGGTACCGTATTGCGGCGGATCACGGAGAGGTCATCGCTCAATGCAACCTGGCCTCGTTGTATTTTCGCGGAAAAGGCGTCGGTCGAAACTACCCAGAAGCCGCCGAATGGTTTCGGAAGGCAGCCGAGCGTGGGTACGTGCCCGCTCAAGAAAATATCGCCTGGATGTATTTCACCGGAACCGGTGTGTCTCAGGACTATTTCAAGTCTGTTCACTGGGCACAAATGGCTGCAAATAACGGGTACGCTCGCGCACAATTGGACCTGGGTTACCTCTACGAGCAAGGAAAGGGAGTTCCGCTCAACTACGTAACAGCTTATACGTGGTACAAAGCCGCAGCATCTGGGGGAGAGGAACGAGCTGTTGGCAGACTGAAAAGCTTATCGTCGGTCATGACCAAAGATCAGATCAATCAAGCCGTGATGGCGGCGGAACAGTTGTCCAGGTCTCTGCCAAAGGTCGACGGGGCCGCGGACTCGACGTCCATCGGAACTTCATTCATCCGACCGGGCAACGAGTAACTTAGTTCTAAATTGAGCTGAAGGGGATACCGATTCCATGGCTGACTTGACGTTCGTCGGCCAACTACAAATTCCACTAAGGAGGAGCGCGCGAGGCCATGATGAGTGCTATGGCGATTTTTCGCCAGTCGTTCAGAAACTCATCGCCTCGGTCCAGAGAAACGAATGTAAGAATCTATGAGAGTAATAAGGCTTGCGGCAGCAACGGCCAACCACCATTTCGAACCTTTTGTGGCTGCAATGGTGGGCAATACCGCAGCGGCCAGACAGATGCCAAATAAGATGAACTTCCCGGCGCTTGAGACGCCGAAGAAGTCATCGGCAATTTGTGGAGAAAGCCTGACGATCCAAAAGATGGCTAGGCAGAGGACCCCAAGCCACCCGAGAATCTTTCCTAGCCGCACGTCAGCCATGTCGCGAGTATAAATCGCAGCGTAACTGTTGTAATCAGCCGCTGCGCTCAGAACCCCTGTTCCGGGGCATTTTGAGTGTTATGGCGATGTTACGTCAAACATCTCAGAATCAATTCACATCCGTTTGCGCCCAGACGTGAAAAGTCCCGAATAGCACGTCGTTTGGCTGCCTCTCCGCTGTCGCTTTCATGGTGAAAAACTCCTCGGGGCATTCTTCGCGTTCCAGAGCAGATTGGAGCAGTTCGTGGCTTCCGCTTCGCCAGCCTCTGTCCGGTTGGGCCTGACTCTGCTTCCTTTTCCCGCTCATCGAACCGGACTGGAAGATTTCCCGCATCCGGCTCTCGGAAAACATTCACGCTTTTACCCATGGAAGGCATCGATAGGAGAATTTCGCGAGATCCGATTGTCGCGACGAAGCCTTCTTCCGAGCGCTTTGCCATTTCTGTCGCTGTATCCACGGTCGCGCTGAAGCGTAAAAGAAAATAGGACACAGAGTCGCCGAGAAAGAATCGTCGCCCTGTGTCCCAAATCGGTTCTCGGCTGTTGGGCCAGCTTACTGGCGCAGCCTTTTTGTTTACGGCACGTTCAACGGAACTGGTGCCGACGTTATGCCTGCGCCTGTTACGGTCAAGAGATACTGGCCCGAAGGAATGCCGGCTGGCAGTGTGAAATTCACTGTCTCTGGCGTTGTGCCGCCACCCACCGCCACCGAACTCCAGTTGCTCGTCCGCGCATAGTACACCCTGCACATCGCTGCCTTCGGATTGCAGATTGCGTTGTGCGGAAGCGCTGTCTGCAAGCGAACGATCGGATAGTTCTCATTCATCTGCGCATCATCGCCATAGGCCGCGCCCGCAGACTGACCATTCAGCTGGCTGCCGGTCAGCGTGTAAGAGCCGCCTCCGTTCGCGACGATTCCCGTAATTACTGGAAGCGCGGAAGTAGGCGCCCCCCCATCGGGCGTCATCACCCACGGCTGGTTGGAAGAATCGTTGAACAGCAACTGGCCCGTTGGCAGCACCAGCATGCGCGTGATAAACGCCGGAATGAACGGCAGGTTTGGATCAGGAACGTTCATCGGAGCCATCTTGCCGTTTGCAGGATTGAAGTCGAACAGCAACATCGGGGAGCTGAAAACGCCCCCGTATGTCAGGTTAGAAGTGGTGGTCGTCGTGGCATTCGCAGGCGTAGAACATCCACTCATGCAAAGCGTGACTTGCGTCGGGCTGTCGACGCTGGCAATCGAAGACCCCCCGGGAACAGAGCTACCCGCAACTCCCCAGCCCACCTGTAGGCCGGCTGTCGTAGAGACGCTGACGACGGGAGAACCGGCCGTCGTAGTGCTCGACAGAACCACTGGATTAGGTCCTGCGTCGGTTCCAATGATCAGGTGCCCATTCGGTAATGCCGCTGCCGGGGCATCATCTGCGCCGAACTTAGCGCCTTGAATGGTGCCGAAGGCATTGCTGAGCGACCCGATCATGTCCGGACCGGGTACCCAGGTATTCGTTGATGGCGTATAAAACCCCGTGTGTTGATTCGCGCCGATGACCATCATCCGGCCATCCTGGAGCCGAAGTAATGGCCCGAGTTCGAAGCCAAGCGCCGTGCTGCTTAGTACGGGCAAGGTGCCGTTCGCGCTGCCATCGGCGGGCGAGATGGATGTCCAGAAATTGGCTACTGGGTTGTAAAGCTCGGCGTATCCGCTGTTGTTCGCCACGGAGGTGAACAAGTCGTAATCCATAACCCGGCCATCCCCCATGACTGCCCAGCCTTCTTCGTCGGTGCGATCGTTGTGAGTCTTGGTGGCAGACGGAGTCCAGTTATTCGCCGCGAGTGAGTAGGCATAGGGCGTGTTCGTGAAGATACTGCCGCCAAGGATGCTTCCGCCGCCAGGCAACAGAATCGAGGGCTCGTCGCCAAAACAGCTGGTCGTTTTACCGCGAAAACGCACAGCGGTTGATGCGCCCGTAATGGTGGCACTGTTGCTAATCGTCACCTGCGTCGGTGAATCCACCGATACGACCGTCGTTGAAGGAGGGATGCCGGCGCCGGTCACTGTCCATCCAGGCTGAATGCGATCGGTCGAATAAATGCCGCTCACCGTCGGAGAGCCCGAAGTCAGGACGACATCAGAGGTCACATTGACAGTGCGAGCCCCGGTGGGGTTGGTCGCGGTAGGAGGCTGGCAGATCGGATAATTCGCGGTCCAGCTCCAAGTATTCGTAGTGGGATCGTAGATTTCTCCGCTGCCCGTGATGTTCGGGTCGTAGTAAGGACCGGTGTACTCGCCGCCGGTGACCCAGACCCTGCCGTCTGGCAGCACCTGCGAGGCGAAATAAAGTCGCGGGATGTTCATTTTGCCCACGGTGCTCCACGTGCCGTTCGCGTAGCTGCCGTAAACGTCGGGCGTGAGCTTCACCCAGGTTTGGTTGTCGTTGGCTGACAGGATCATCACTGAGCCGTCAGGCATGAGTAGCATAACATCCAGGAAAGGTGTTGGCGCGGCGGTCGTGAGCAGTTCCCACTTGTCCGCTGCAGATGCCACGCTCGCCAGCGTGATCATCACGAGTGCGGTCAGGCATGTGGAAAGGACGATTCGCCATCGGTTGAATGCTGGGGTTGTCGGTGTCTCGATTGTTTTCACAAGCATCTCCAAGCACTTGATTTGTGGACGCAAACTTGTAGTACCGCTCAGTGTGCAATGTCAATGACATTCGTGAAATACCGGTGGAAAACCTTTCGGCAAAACATGAAACATCCTGAGGCTGTTTGGCCGGGCTCACGGCAGTTTAGGCGCCACGGCTTACCAGGACAGAAATCGTTAGCACGAATACGAGGGAGTCGGAGCGAGTAGAGGCTGCGCTCGCGCATCAGGCGTTAGCCCTTAAAAATCCTTGTGCTGTGATCGATGAGTGAAACGGGGATGTTACGACAGTTGTGCCACGCAGATCACGGGCTCGAATAAATTACTGTCGGTAGCACACGATATGTCCGGTTGAGATAGCACATGATATGTCCGCTTTGCGGGCGCTGAGGATAGGAGACCATGCAGAGCATGGAAGCTTATCCGAGGGCCGCGATGGAGCGGGCGATGAAAGTACAGGACGTGATGGTTGGCTACAAATGATCCAGAATGCCCACGCAACATCACCTCTGGAAGCGACCGCCACCGTCATCCGCACCCCAGCGTCGTCATTTTGCGCTTGATTGAGTCGAGTGCTCACCGGATAGCGTCGCATCATCCTGGCATCGTAGGGTTTCAACATGTCCGATAGCGCATCCGCATTCTTGATTCCTGAATCGAGCCAGAGATCGTAATTGATTCGGTCGAACATGACTGGCATGCTGTCATGGACTACCAAGTCAGAGGCTGAGGGAGCGAGTGCTTGGGATTTCTTACGTGACGCATCTGATCCTCTTTGGGTCATACCCAGGACATGAATCCCGGTCTCACAGAGCGGCCAGAAGCCGAGCCGAGACCATTCAATTCTAACAACGACGATGATCGCGATCGTGACCGTTCAAGGAGGGTGTTTGTCTATTTTCTACCTTGGTGATGCCTTCTGGCGGCAGGCAGAACTATTTCCATGGTAACTATATTATGCAATCCTCAATAATTGTTTTTGTCGCCTCACTTGTGATAGAGGAAAGGGATGATGTTTTTAAAACAATGGACACACAGCTTAAGCGCAGCACTGCTGATCGCATTGTTCGGCGCCGGGATACTGCACAACGCCAGCGCAGAAGATAATGGCCTCGAGCGCACGCCGGTTCTCGGCTGGAGTAGCTGGAGTTTCATGCGCAAGCTTCCCACGGCAGCCAAAATGAAGGCTCAGGCGCTCGCCCTGCATGGTTCCGGACTGCAGGACTTGGGTTATCAATACGTAAACCTGGATGACTTTTGGTATCAGTGTCCGGGACTGCGAGGTCCGAACGTCGACCCTTATGGCCGCTGGATAACAGACCGGTCGAAATTTCCGGCCCAGGCAGATACCGATGGCATCAAGATCGTTGCTGACTACATCCACAGTCTCGGGATGAGGTTCGGAATCTATGTCACGCCGGGTATTTCCCGGCAGGCAGTCAGCCGGAACACGCCGATTAAAGGCACATCGTACACGGCCGCTCAGATTGCGGAACCTTCTGTAAAGGAGCAGAACTACAACTGCAAGGGCATGGTCCGCATCGACTACAACAAGCCCGGAGCGCAGGAGTATACGAATTCATGGGTAGATATGCTCGCGGCGTGGGGTGTCGATTACATCAAAATTGACGGCATTCAAGACAGCAACACCGCTGACGTTAAGGCTTGGTCGAACGCGATACGGCAAAGCGGTCGGCCCATGGTCTTGGACGTCACGCAGGGGAGCTATACAAGCGCTATCGCTCCGACCCTGATGAAGTATGCCAATCAGTGGGAATTCGCGCCCGACGTCGAATGCTATCGCTGCGAAAAAGGCGGTAGCAGCTATCCGCTGACCAGTTGGGCCGACGTTGCCAAACGCTTCAACTACGTGGCGGAGTGGCAGCCTTACGCTGGTGCGGGCGGTTTCAACGACTACGACTCTATCGAGATAGGAAATGGCGACAACGACGGGTTGACTCCCGTCGAGCGCCAGACTCAGCTCAGCCTGTGGGCCCTTGGAGCGTCGCCCTTAATTCTTGGTGTCGATCTTACTCACCTCGACCCGACGGATCTTCAGAAATACCTGAAGAACTCCGCAGTGCTTGCTGTCGACCAGGATTCAATCGCCGCGAAAAGGGTGCTCAATATTGGCAACCACCAGGTGTTCGCCAAGAGCGAACCGAACGGAGAGACGATCATCGGTTTGTTCAACACCGGCGGGAAGGCAGAGGAAGTCTCCGTTCCCGCATCTACCGCAGGCTTGCCCGAAAACGAAAGCGGCTATTCCTTACGCGACCTGTGGACTGGCGAGACAAAGAAAACAAGTAGCACCATAAGTGCCGTTGTTCCATCGCATGGGGTCGCCCTGTACCGCGTGTCGGGACTTTAAACTACTCGATTGCTGACGACCCAGTCTGAATCGCTAACGCGATCCGGTTGCTGAGTGTAATGGGGATTTTTCGCCAGACTGATCAGTTTTCACGGATTACTTCTTGGTTTCTGAAGCCAGCACTGGAATGATCGGTTGCTCATGGAACGAGGGTGCCAGCTCATACATCTTCCGCTCAACTTCGTTTGAACGGGAAAGGTCTCTCAACTCCAGCGGCACGAAAATCACTTCGGTTGGGTACGAGGCTGCAACTCTGAGGGTCTGCCCCTGAGACAATTGGGGCAGGAGCGATGAAACATTCGGAGCGCCGTTTAGTCGGAATTCAATCTCAGCCGTTGAATCGTCCGCAACAAAAGGATCATCTCTGAAATCGGGCAACTCCATCTTGAAAGAGCCGTCAGCCGCAACCTTAGCACTCGCTATTCCGGCAATCTGAGGCCCAAGGCAACTGCCACCACACCGATCCTTGCAGGCAGCCATCGAGAAGCATATCCCGAGTCCCATGTAGTCCGCTGAGATCGTGGCAGACCCCAAGTTATCGACGGACTTCACTCGTCCAGAAAATGAGATGGTCTTCAGAGGGTCGCACACGAACCGAAGATTGATGTCCGCAGTTCCGACCGCAACATCGAATTCCTTCATCCTGCATCCCGGTGCCCAAACCACTGCTCTGAACCGATCAACCGACTTGCCCTGCAACATTGCCGGAATTTCGAAGGGTGAAGCACTGAAAGCCCCAGACATCCCTGCGTATCCGTGCCCGCCAGTCGGACCGTGCAGGGCATAAGTCATTGACGCCTTCTCGGAGTGAACGCCCTCAGGGAAAACGATCCTCACCTTCGGGGCTGGAGTACCTTGAGCCAACATCGCGGCGGTCAACAACGATGCAGTCATGCAACTGCGAATCATGCCAAAGATCATACGCCCGGTGCCTCACTTGGCGTAACCAGGCGATAGCGCTCAGAATCCCTCGATGAGTGCTATCGCGATTTTACGCCAGTTGACCTGCTAAACTCGCCGAGTTGTCAGCATCGGGGAGGCACATTGAGCGGGTTTTCCAGTGGGAATCGCGTGCGAGTGTCGGAGAACTTCTTTTGGGCAAAAGGGGCGGCAGGAACAATTTCAGAGCCGCCAGATGCGGTTACAAGCTTGAGTGGAGCGTGGGACGGTAACCTCACCCGGCAGGAAAAGAGCGCACTGGGGACGAACACCGTTTACTGGGTGTGGTTCGACGAACCGCAGTTCGATGCTGACGGTGACGGCCCGTACAGCGGCGGTCAAATTTGGGAGAGTGCGCTCAGTTTGCTGATGGACAATCCGAATTAGCTGGCCGTTGGTGAGCGCAATGGGGATGTTACGCCAATCACTTCGATAGGAGATAATCCAAGCGATATGGAGCCAGCCCAATGCGAACCTTCGTCCTGATCTGCATTTTAAGTGTAGCGGTGCCTTCGATTTCGCAGAACGAACCCACCGGAATAAGCGGTTTTGTTCTGATGCAAGACGGCAAGCCGATAAACGGGGCTTTCGTCCTTATCCTCGATTATCAGCAACCGGACGAAGGCTACGTCTCTAACAGGTGGGAAGGCAGGACAGACGTTGACGGAAAGTTTTCCTTCGCAGCGCCAAAAGGTTGTTACGACATCTTCGTTTCGGCCAACGGCAAATTCCTTCCCTTCACCCGGCGACAGTGTATTCAGTCCGAACGTTCAGCACTGGTAATCAAGCCAAAGGCAGATCCGCATCCAGTCCTATTGCAGCATTGAGCAGGTCAATGAGTGTAATGGCGATTTTTCGCCAATCATCAGACTGTCGATATAATCTGCTTCCTAGGCGGAGGTGTTCTCTTGTCTGCTTCTCGTCTACTTGTAATCTCACTGACGCTCCTGATTGCGCCGAACGTTCTGAGCGCACAGGAGGGGTGCGGGGATCACGCACCTCACGAGGAATTGGGTCGCTCCAACCTACGGAATCGTTCGCCGCATCGCAGCCCGATTCACATCGGCGGATACGTGACGTTCAGAGACAATACGGCTGAGAACATTCGCTATTACTGGGGTACACGCATCGGCCAAGAATACTTCCAAAAAACCGATTGCCGCTTGGTCCGCAACCCTCGAAACCGCTGGTGGCAGCGGTCCTGAACTCACTCTTAGAGAATCACATGATTTCTTCTTTACCGGCGATGTCCTCGCACCAAGAGCCTCGGAAGGGGTTAGCGATCAATCCTGCGCCATGCGCTTCGTCTTGAGGCCACCGAATAGCAATCGTTATGCACAAAGGGCTGACGCTACTGCCCTACCCACAAAAGCATCGGTGCGCGTTCAATTCGTGCAGTTTACAGATGGTTCCACTTGGGGCGACAGAGATGAAGCGGCAAGAATTCAACTGGAGCGACGTGAGACTCTGGACAAAGTGAAATCGCTACAGCAAGTTTATTCGGAACGGGGAGAGAAGGCATTCATTGATGTCCTAGCGGAACCTACCGCCCTGTCATGCTTCGAACGAATCAAGACTCTTTGTCGAAGCCAAAACCACGATTCAAGCTGCGCCCGGAAAGGAATTGCGGAAATGCTGACAATAGCCGCCGGGCAACAGAAGTTGGAAGGCCCCGCTAACTGACGAAACCAAGGCGATAGCACTCAGAATCCCCCGATTGAGGTCAGTGAGCGTAATGGGGATTTTTCGTCAACTGGGCTTTCAGGTTTGGTTGTCACCCTTATTCTTGTCGGGCGCGGATCGCTTGACGAATCTTATCGATTCGCTTTTTGATCTCAATTGCCAAATGGCCTAAATCCGGCCTTGTTTTCAAATCTGGCAAGAGCTTGTTTAGAAAGGCTAACTCGTCTTTCAATTTTGAGAGCCGAATCATAAGTGTGTATTCTCGGTGTTGCCAAAGCCGTCCCGTTTTATTCCACTGCTGACAAACCGCTCATCCCGCAGGCAAGCAGTGATAGCACCCGTGCCATTTCGGCGTCCCTACGGCATAACCGCGTTGCCGCTTCGATTCCGTTCAGGTTAGGAAGGCCGAATGTCGAGCAGAATTAGGTCTGGTTTCGGTTCGTCGGCTCTGTGGACTACGTCTTGCCCTCTGGACGAGCCTTGATCGCGCCTGATACCAAGCTTGAGGAGGTAGCATTCCTCGTGTACGGCTTGCCTGAGTTCATCCGTCTTGGCAGTTCAAGCGCCACTGGCTTGTCGCAGACTGAGCAGTTTATTTCTGGCTTTTGGAGTTGCATTGTCAAGGACGCTTTCTGTTGTTCCCCAGCGAAGGCATGCGATGTGGCTTCAACTTGCCCGGTGGAGTACTTTTGATCGCGCTGGCGCTTTCATCAGTGCCGTCGTCCTGAACCTCTTCCGCAATCTTCTTCACGACTGCTACTGGAATCTGCTCGAAATGTGTTTTTGACCGCTTCATTACGATTGCTCCCTTTGCTGTCCAAACAGTAACAGGGCGGAACTCTTACGGGTCATATTGTTAGGCCAACGAATTTCGCTTTAGCTAGACGTAACCTATTGAAGTAACGCGACTTGGGCTGGGATCACTTTCACGCAGTGAGTCGCAACGGTCTAATGTGGCGGCAATAATTTTACTTGCACGGGTCGCAATCTTGACATTACGATAACGTGTCGTTAGGTTAACGCTCAATTGAAGGAGCTGCTCGATGAGCCCCCCGTCCCAGAAATCCCCGATGAATTTCCGCACGATGGCCCAGATTGATGTTCCTCAAGGTCGAAATGGAAAGCACAAAGCGATCGTTACAAAAATCCTCTCGGATCTCGATCAGCTAAAAGAGGGCGTTGCACTCAAGGTGCCGTTGGCTGAACTGGCGGAGGGCAAGGAAAATGTTCGTGCAGCTTTGAATCGCGCGACTCACAAAGGTAGCCGCAGTGTGGCTACAGCCACAGACGTGAATTACTTGTACGTGTGGAACCAAAAGCAGTAGCGGCCATCACCGCCAGTGGGTGGCGTCAGCGGGGTACGCTATATGCGCCAAGGATGCCGCGTGAGGTCAATTGTCGAAATCAGGCGATAGCACTCAGAATCCCCC
>CAVOLK010000003.1:0-315494 GCA_963696765.1 uncultured Acidobacteriota bacterium
GGGGTTGAGAAGCGGGTTTGAGAGGCAAGAGACGTAATTGCCAGCGAGGGGACCGCCCTCCGAAGAGGAGCAGGGTCATAGTCTGCGAATAGGACTCGCGTGAGTGCCTAATGGGGAATTGACTACTGTCCGGCTGTCAGCGTGGGCCACCACTTCGCAGATCCATGAGAACTGGCTTCTTCGCGTTTACATGAGCACCCGGCTGCCCTTGGTAGAGGCGGCGGACCATCCCATTAGCTAGCCTACGCGGAATCGGTTCCGGTAGCTCTGATCGGATCTCCCCTCCAGCCGAGCAGAATGATGATGACGGCGGCCTCTCCGTCATTACGAACCCGCCAAGCCAGCTTGCGTCAGTTCAAACGATGCTGTCCCGGCACCAACTCATTTTCTCAGTTCATCTTTGAAAATCACGCCGCCTTTCATCACGAATTTCACTTTCTGCAGTTCGGTAATGTCTTGAAGCGGGTCGCCGCTCACGGCCACGATGTCTGCCCATTTGCCGGCTTCGACCGTACCAGCTGTTTCGCTCCAACCGAGCAGCTCAGCAGCGACCGAGGTTCCCGCTCGAATCGCTTGCATCGGGGTCATGCCATTCTGGACGTAGTACTCAAATTCTTTAGCCTGATTGAATTTTTTCCAGTCGAAGCCGCCAGCGTCGGAGCCCAGAGCAATCTTCACTCCCTTCTGCATGGCCTTGGCGAAATTGGCCTTCTGCAGCGCGAAGGTCTTCTTGAAAAATTCGGCGGTGTCTGCGTCGCCTGTCGGGAAGCTGTGATCGACAGTAAGCGTCGGCACCCAATACACGTTCCTGCGCACCATTTCATCCATGAGCTGGTCCGTCAGACCGTCACCGTGCTCGATGGTGTCCACGCCCGCGCGCAGAGCAGCCGCAATCCCATCGCTGCCGATGGCGTGGGCGGCAACTTTCTTTCCCAGACGGTGCGCTTCCTCGACGATGGCCTTGGCTTCTTCATCGGTGAAATTCACGCTTGAGCGCAACCGACCATCCGCTTCAAAATGCTCACGCCGGTCGGAGTAGTACTTGATCCAGTCCGCTCCGTACATCACCTGTTCGCGCACCGCTTTTCGCGCGCCGTCTACGCCGTCGACGTACTCCACACCCGTAGGCAACTTCAGTTCCCATGAGTAGCCGAGCAGCGGATACATCCCGGTCGGCGACATGGCCCGCGTGGCCACCTGCATGCGCGGTCCGGGCACTTCTGCATTGGCAATCGCCTTCTTGACGTCTACATCCGCGTACATCGCTCCTTCGGTCTCCAGATCGCGGATCGCAGTGAACCCGTGAGAGAGCGCTATCTGTGCGTTGCGCGCCGCGAGAATCGCGCGGTACGGGATGGACTGCTTCAGCAGTTGGGCGTCGTATTCCTCGGACGAGGCGTCGCCTTGCACAAGCACGTGAGTGTGCACATCGATGAACCCCGGCAGCACCGTTGCATTCGACAGGTCGACCACTTCAACGCCAGGAGGGGCGTTCCCTCCGGCTGTAACGGATACAATCTTGTCTTTTTCGATCAGGATGAGCGGATTTTCCAGTGGCTTCTCACTCTTGCCATCAATCAGTCTTGCAGCACGAATCGCAATCCGCGTCGGCGCCTGCCCGGCAGCTAGGATAGAAAACAAGAGAAATGAGGCAAGCAAGACAAGAATCCTGCGCATGGGAGGCCTCCTCTTTATCGGCGGCAAGTCTATCAGGGCCTCGTTCTGGGTAGGAATAGTGGGCTGAACGCTAGGGCTTGAGCAGCCAGTTTTTCGACTACCGGCCGACAAGTCGGCCCCATAAGTTCCGAATTGCCCGCCATTCAGTCCTTCGAGTGGGTTCCTGACGAAACAACACGACCTGATCGTCGCGTGGCGTCAATTGTTCCAGCGAAGTTCGTGAATATGCCCTGCTCTTCGCGCTTACATGAATAGGCGGTACCCATTGCTTTCTTGGTGGGATTTTCCGTCGTGTTTACTTGATTTTCGCCGGGAGTACTGACGCCCCGTTGGCTGTTCCGAGGGCGCGGGAGATCGGAACGGAATCCTCGATTCATCGTTTTCTTGATCGGATGATCTCTCTGCCCTCGGTCAGCGAGCCGAGGTGTCAGTGTTTGCAGAACCGCCTTTTCCCGACGCTGCTGGTCGCGATTATCCCCTGGGTTCCACCCGCACTGACCACGACGGTGTCGATCTCCAAACCACTTTCCACCACAACGAAGTTTGCGGCGACCGGTGGCCGGCCGTCGGTGAAGTTGATTGTGAATGTGCCGGTGCAATCGGAATTCACCGTGTAAGTGCCAAGTGCCGGGGTGTGCGTGAAATCGGCGACCACCTCGCCGCTAACCGTGACCGTGTCGATCTGGGTGAGCCCTCCCTTGCCATCAAACTCAGTCATCGCCACTCCCACTTGCGGGCCGGTGGGACCTTGGCCCCCCAATTTGTTGCCCTGGATGGTAAATCCGTAGTTGCCGGCAATGAGTCTGTTGTTGCATGCAGCATGCGATTCACTCTGCGCGTATCCTGAGCCCAAGGCCCCCAGCATTAGCAGAACCAACGCCACCACATCTACGACTAGCTTTTTGTTCATAAGCCCTCCTCATTGATTTCTTGTCTTCCTCAGCGCGCTGCTTTTCATTCCGGAGCAAGTTGCTGAAGCCTCTGCACTCCTAACGCGGTGCCCGAATCCCGTCAATTGACCCGCCCTGAATCCTCCCTGACTTGCTAAAACAAAGTCGCCGAAGGAGTTATCGAGTTCCATGAACTAGGTCCTGGAGGGTAGAATCAAGTTCCTTGGGTCGAGGTCAATGGAGACTCCCGCCAGTTCCCACCGCCGTATTCGTACCGGTCTGTTCGACATTGACTTCGGCTCCGGCGAAGTCCACAAAGACGGGCGAAAAGTGCAACTGCAGGAGCAGCCTTTTCGAGTTCTGGAGATTCTGCTGGAGCGTCCTGGAGAAGTGGTCACCCGCGAGCAGCTGCAGGAGCGATTGTGGTCGGCGGACACGTATGTGGGTTTCGATGAGGGACTGAACACGGCCATCCGGAAACTGCGGGTCGCCTTCGGCGACTCCGCGGAGAACCCACGATTCATCGAGACCGTTTCCCGTCGCGGTTACCGATTCATAGCGCCGGTGAAACCGGGACTGATCTCTTCGCCTTCCGCTCCTTCAGCGATCATTGCTGCGAGGAAGCACCGATCCCCTTCTCTCAAAACCCGCTGGATCGGTCTTGCTGTCGTTGTCTTCGCGGTCTGCGCACTGACGCTTTTCTTACGAACCGTGGCACACCACAAACCACCCCATGGGAAGATCACGCTTGTCGTTCTTCCTCTGGAAAACTTCACCGGCGACTCCCAACAGGACTATTTGGCGGACGGAGTCACAGAGGAAATCATTGCGCAATTGGGGAGCCTAGACCCGCAACATCTCGGGGTGATTGCTCGCACGTCGTCGATGCGCTACAAACACACACAGAAGAGCGCTGCGCAAATTTCTAGTGAGGTCGGCGCCAATTACTTGCTCGAAGGGAGCGTCCGCGACTCCGGGGATCGAATCCGCGTAACCGCCCAGCTAATTCAGTCATCCGACCAGACCCACCTCTGGGCCGACAGCTACGATCGGGAACTCAGCGATGTTCTGAGGATCGAGAGCGATATTGCCAGTTCGGTGGCGAGTGAAATCCGACTTACACTTTCGCAGCAGATCCATCAACGCTTGGCTGCCGCAGGCCGGACGAACGTGGAGGCCCACGATGCATATCTGCGAGGCCTGCAAGGCTGGAACCTGCGGACGCGGGATGGGTTCCAACAGGCAATCACGAATTTCACCCGAGCCACAGAATTAGATCCGAGCTATGCGCCTGCCTTTGCCGGTCTTGCGCGCGTTTATTCGCTTGCTCCGATTTTCGCAGGCATGCCCGCCGGAGAGGCGGCCCCCAAAGCCCTGGAGGCTGCAGGTAGGGCCCTAACGCTCGACGAAACTCTTGCCGATGCTCATTGCGCGCTGGGATTTGTCAAAGCACACTACGAATACGATTGGCCGGCCGCGGAGCGTGAGTTTCGTCGCGCGATCGAACTCGAACCGAACAATGCGTATGCTCACCTTTTTTACTCCAACAGCTATCTTTCACCGCTTGGCCACCACGAAGAGGCCATTGCAGAGATGAGAAGAGCGATGGATTTGGATCCCCTCTCTCCCCACATCCAATCCTTCGCCGGCGTAACATTCAAGTGGGCGCGGCGTTACGACGATTCGCTCGCGCAGTTCCAAAAAGTGAACCAGATAGACCCCAAGTTCTCTTTAAACCATGAGCGTTTGGCTCAGCTGTATGCCATCCTCGGGAGGTACGACGAGGCCATCACCGAGGAATCGAAGGCGCGTCTCCTGGCCCAGGAGAAACCGCAAGATGTGCTTGCGAAAATGAATACCTTGAAACGGGAACTCGTTACCGGGGGCGAGCGTGGCTACTGGGAGGAGCAACTCCAATCTGCGCGGGACCGGCAAAATCCTCCCGAAGCTTATGTTCGTCCCTACGGTCTCGCCATTATTTATGCGTGCCTAGGACAGAAGCCTAAAGCTTTCGAGAACCTGGAGAATGCCTTAGCGGAACGGGACACGCAGATAACCGAACTGGCCATTGAACCGCAGTTCGACGCACTCCGATCCGACGGTCGCTTTGTTGACTTGGAGCGTCGCATCGGGCTCTTGCCACGGTAGTGTCAGTGGTGGAGACCGCCAAAGCCATGTATCTCGATTCCTTCGCGGTGTGTGAGTGCCGATGCAAGCGGTGAGCATATTCCCTCAACGAAAATTTTACTCGTGATCCGTTTGTGATCCGTTAGCACTGCTTACCACTGCCTTCCACTGCTTTACAGTGCCCGCCGTGCGCTCTATGTTGTTGAAACTACGTTTTCGAGTAAATTCGAATCCCACTCTACTCTGCTCCGAAGGCCCTCCTCTTCATCTCGACACAGTGAGGCTCCCGGCGGTCCGAAATCGGCTGACTGTCGGCGAGTGAGAAACCTCCGTTTCCTTGTGATTCCGCAATAATCCGTGTGCGACCAGTGCGCCGGAGTCGCAGTACGGAACGGCCCTTGTTCGCCAGAGATCCCTTAGTCAGACGTTGTCTTGCCTCCCTGTCAGCAAACCAAAACGCATTTGTCCACGGAACTTGAGCTTGCAAATCGCCCGGACGCATGTCTGCTTCCGGAGAAAGGAGGAACATCTATGTCTCGCAAAGTTGGTCAGATCATCGCACGAGGCGAGCGTCGTTGGCTCGTCCGCGTTTATCTCGGGCGCGATCGCGAAACGCGCAAGCGCACCTACCACAATCGAACAATCTACGGCTCTCTACGGCACGCACAGGCGTACCTAACAAGAAGGTTGCACGAACGAGACCTGTCCCGCGGTGTCGAAGGTCTTCAGGTCACCGTGGACGAATTCTTGGATCACTGGCTGAAAACGGCCGTGAAACCTAAAGTCCGCGGCAAAGACGTACAGCGACTACGCAGCCATGCTGCGTAGATACATCCGTCCAGCAATCGGTGCAAGAATCTTGGCCTCGCTCTCGCCTCTTGAAATCCAGGCCGCATATCAGGTCATGATCGACCGGAAACTCTCGGCACGGACGGTTCGATACGCGCATGCTGTTTTGCGGGCTGCAATTAGGCAGGCTATACGTTGGCAGTTGCTCCTCAGCGATCCAACGCAGGGAGTTGAACTTCCTCGTGAGCAGTGCAGAGAAATGTCTGTGCTGACGACAGAGCAGGCTCGATCGTTTCTCAGGACTGCATCGCATTCCCCACAAGCGTGCCTTTTTGCTGTGGCCCTCACTACCGGAATGCGCCCCAGCGAATACCTCGCCCTCTGCTGGCGGGACATCGACTGGGATCGTGGAACCATCAGCGTCGTTCGAACTCTTCACAAGAATGAAGGGCAATGGACCTTTGCGGACACGAAGCGGGTCCGCAGTCGTCGAGTCGTTAAACTGCAAATGTGGGTGCTTGATCTACTCCGGAAGTTGAAAGGCGGGGCGGATGAGGCTGGGGCGGCGTGCGACTCAGTATTCGCTGATCTGATCTTTACCACCACTCGTGGCGAACCGATCAACGAGGAATACTTGGTCAAGAAGCACTTCAAACCACTCCTGCGAGAAGCTGGTTTGCCGAACATCCGGCTGTACGATCTCCGCCACACATCTGCCACTCTTGCCCTAACGGTTGGAGTCGCGCCGAAAGTGGTGTCCGAGCAACTTGGACATGCGAGCGCCGCGTTCACCCTGGACACCTACTCGCACGTGCTTCCGCATATGCAGGACGAAGCTGCTGCCAAGATGGAAGCAGCCCTGCTGAACGGCCTGTCGTTGTAACCCATTTCCCCGCCAAACCCCAAAACATCAATCATCAACAGCCCCGGCTGCTCCGTTCTGCGAGCAGAGAAAGGAGGTATGGCCATGTCTCGCAAATTAGGTCAGATCATCGCCGTTCGCGAGAACACCTGGATGATTCGCATCCCGATGGGTTGCGATCCCCAAACCAAACAACGCAGCTATTACAACCGTACTGTTCATGGCTCTCTGCGCCAAGCGCAGAAGTTTCTCGGAAAGAAGATCAATGAACTCGGAGCCATATATTGAGAGGGACGGCGCAAAGATTCGGTTGGATCAATACCTCGATCAATGGCTCAAGACAGTGAAATCGCGGATCTGCAGCAAGACGTTTGAAAGTTACGAGAGTCTGCTCGCAAAATACATCCGCCCATCACTGGGTAAGAAGCCGATCGTGGCAATCAGGCCATTGGACGTCCAAGCGGTTTACCAGCACATGTCAGATCGCGGACTTTCGCCAAGAACGGTCCAAGGGCGCTCATTGGGTGCTCAATGCGGCGTTCAGACAGGCATTGCAGTGGGAGATGATCTTGGAGGTTCCGACCAAAGGCGTGAAGCTGCCACGGATTCGAAGGCGCGAGATGCGAGTCTTCAGCGTAGAGGAGGCAAAAACCTTCTTGAAAGTTGCGCTGCCGACGATGTACGGAACTCTGTTCGCTGTTGCCGTCACCACTGGAATGCGTCCCAGCGAGTACATCGGGCTCAAGTGGCAGGACGTTGACTGGGAACGTGGAACCGTCAGCGTGAAGAGAACCTTGCGAAAAGGGCCTACGGGTCAGTGGGAATATGGTGAGACGAAGCGTGCAGGAAGTCGGCGAATCATCAGACTGCAGAATTGGGTCCTTGCGAAGCTAAAGGAATTGAAACAATGCCAGGCAGAGAACCCGGTCGTTGATCCCGAAGAGTGGCCAGAAGCCGTGGATCTGATCTTCGTTACGGAGTTTGGAAGACCGGTGAATGTGAATAGCCTGGTCTACAAGCACTTCAAACCAATCTTGAAGAGGGCCGGACTGCCGAACATCAGACTCTATGACCTGCGGCATACTGCTGCGACGCTTGGCGTTAACGGTAGGCGTCTCGCCAAAGGTCGTGTCAGAGCAACTCGGGCACACAAGCGCAGCGTTCACTCTGGATGTGTATTCGCACGTCCTGCCTCACATGCAGGACGATGCTGCCGCAAAAGTGGAAGCTGCGTTAAGGGAAGCTTTTGAAAAGCTGGAGCGGAGAAGGCTTTTCTCCACCTATTGAATCACGAAGTTTTGAGTCTTGGACGAAATACCCATCAGCATTGACCGTTAACGCCGGCGTGTCTTACTGCGAGTTCGCGAAGATTGTCTGTCGAAAGTGAATATAAGCGACTGGCATCTTTTCGAGGCCCTGATGCGCCGTTCTCGAAAACCGGCGATCCCTTTTAGCATGCCTTGTCCTTTGGATTCACTCTTTCGCAGGTATAAGCATCTTGCTAGCGTTTCCCCAAAATAGGGAATTGTCGAGATCCAACTTGAATTGTTGGGCGGAACTGTTCTACTGGGTGCGGTACTGAAAAACGACATGGTTTTCGGTAGATTTTATCTCGATGGAGTCAAAATACAATCCCTGACTCTTCCCCAAATCATGCCTGATCTGGAGGAGTCGAAGGCCGAATTGCTTTCGGAGGCTGTTCAAAATTAGCTTGCAACCTGCCGAAAGTCTGGCGTAATGTGATTCAGAGGGCACGCTGTCGGAACAGTGTTCGCGGGCACCCCCGCATGAGATGAAGGTTCACGGACCGTATTGGCCTCAAATTCGGGCGGCGCCGAGCTGCTGTCGTTGCTTCTGGCTCGGCGGCAGCCAGCCTGAGAAAGCTCACTGGGCTGGTCGAAGAACTTAGATGCTCGCTGAACCGCGCGAAGTCCAAGAATTACTACCCGACATATCCTGGGTTTAAAGATCTTTTCAGGATTCCGATCTCCCCGCAAGATGATCGCCTCATCATTGAGCTCCCGGACGCTTTGGATGGTCACGCGCAACGCGCCGCTAAGGTGGATCTGGCGAGAAGTTTGTTTGATTGCATCAGCCCAACTCGAAGGCGGCGGAGCAGCTGATACAGCCCTGATCTTCCTTCCCGAGAACTGGGCTGCGTGCTTCGAAGGGGAAAGCTTCGATTTCCACGACTATGTCAAGGCCTTTTGCGCGCCTTCCAATATTCCAGTCCAGATCATCCGACAATCAAGCCTTGAAAGGAAGTGCCGTGCAAACGTCATGTGGGGTTTGAGCGTTGCACTGTATGCCAAAGCAGGCGGAACGCCATGGAAGCTTACCGGTCTCAACAAGGACGAGGCATATATCGGAATCAGTTACGCCATGAAGACCGGCAACGGCGGCAATCTGTACAGCACGTGCTGCAGCCAGGTCTTTGATCCGGACGGCACTGGTTTCCAGTTCGTAGCGTATGACGCCAAAGAATTCACTCAAGACGACCAGAAAAACCCGTATCTTTCATACTACGAAATGCAATCGGTCCTCTCTCGGAGCCTCGAAGTCTATCAAAGAGGGCATTTCGGTCGAGTTCCGCAAAAAATAACGGTCCACAAGAACACCCCGTTCAAGGAGGACGAGATTCTAGGAGCGTTGGACAGCTTTCGGGAAGGTACAGATGTTGAATTGGTCCAAATTGTAAAAGGGGTTGATTGGAAGGGTATACGCTTTGACATGAATACTCCGCCGCAAATCGGCAGAGACCTGGGCAAGTCCGCGAACAGCCTTACGCTCAAGCTGCGAGCCCACTCGGATGGCCTAACAGCAGAACCCGAATATGGATTGCCGTGACGGCAAGTATCGCACCTGTCGGCTGAATGTGCCATAGGCGCTAGCAGTCGCGTTCTCAAGATGATGAAGAGCGCCTCGTCGAACGTAGAGTTCTTCAACAGAAGAGGGTCGTGCTGCTAAACTGAGTCAGTTGTTCCCGTAACTGAATACGGTTGGCAAAGAAGAAAGATCCCGCCGCCACGGATCTTGGGCGGAAAGGCGGGAGGGCGACGTATAAGAAGTACGGTTCGGATCACTACCGCAAGCTATCCAAGAAGCGAAAGAACCGGCGAGGTGGCCGTCCTCCCAAGTCCAAGTAAACCGGCACAAAAGCTCATTGACAAACACCGAGCGCTCGCTGTTTAATCCATTCGATCACCGATTGAGCTGATTTGGCCGGTTAGATTCCGGTTAGCAGTTCTGCAAGTGAGATTCCGAGGGTCCGGGCAATTTTGTGAAGGACGGACAATGACACGTCAGATTTTCCAAGTTCAACTCGGCTCATATAAGAACGGTTTACGCCGCTTCGATCGGCAAGTTCTTCCTGCGACCACCCACGGTCCGTTCGTAGGTTTCGTACTCGTTTCCCGACCTTAAGGAGCAGTTGTGTCACGTGCGAGATTTGAAAGCAAGCTCATGCAAGCGTCCACCGCCTATAGAATGACCGTCTATAGACATCAGATCATTAGACCCGATCGAGCCAGTAGTCAGCGGCGGTCAGGTAAGACTGAGTCGTTCAAGCCGATGTCGTCTTGTAAGGTGTTGAAAACTAAATCGTTTCACTGTGTGTGGGGCTGTGCGAGCCACACAACCTTATTTATGAACGCCAAAAGAGGCAAATTGGGTATCGGACGGGGCAGGGAAGTCGTTAATTGCAAAACGGTTTAGCTTGGCGGGACTCCGAAAGATTCACCTCCAGTATGAACGGCTCGATCACAATTCGTCTGTCAGAACTGGGAATTGCCGAGAAACGGGAGAGTGCCGTCGACGCTCGCCCGTCGGAGGCCCCCGTTTCAGACGAGGCCCTGATCGCCGAAGTTTGTCTTGGAAGCAGGGAAGCGCTGGCAATCCTCTTCCGTCGCTACGCCCGTCTTGTGCGTGCAGTCGCCCTGCGAGTCCTGAAGGACGCGTCCGAGGCGGATGACCTTCTTCAGGACATATTCCTTCTCATTGATCGACTTTCTCGAACGTTCAATGGATCCAAGGGGACCGCACAATTCTGGATTCTGCAAATAACGCATCGCCGCGCCATCTCACGGCGGCGTTATCTCAATTCCCGCCATTTCTATACGCAAGTGGAACTCGATGAGCAGTCAGTCCAGGTGACAGAACCCGGACGCGGGCATTCCGACGATCCAGTTGACCAAATTTTGGCTGAATTGGACTTGCAGAAGATGTTCGGAACCCTCTCAGAAGACCAGCAGAAGACTCTTCGGCTTCACTTCATCGAAGGCTATACGCTGGATGAGATTGCAACGATGCTCGGACAGACCAAGGGCAACATCCGGCACCATTCCTTCCGCGGGCTGGAACGGCTACGAAAACAGATTTTTGCTGGCAAATTGCCGGGCGCGAGAGCAGTATGATACGAGGTTTGCCCAAGCTAGGAGCAGGGGCGTTGTCTCAAAGCGGACCCCATGACGAATTCCTAGAGCTCTGCGCCGCTTCGACCTCCGGCGATCTAACCGACGACGAGCGGAAACGGCTGCAGGAGCATCTTGCCATCTGCGCGTCCTGCCGCGAAGCCCTTCGACAGTACAAATCGATAGTCGGTAATGTAATTCCCGCTATCGCAGCCAGCGAAGAACCTGAACGTGTACAGGCCGACAACGCTTGGTCCAACGAACAGCAAGAGCAAGCTGAAAAGGCATTGTTCGAACGCTTGGCGAGTGAGGGTCACCCGCCCGAAGAAACCGGAAAGAGGAATGGTTCATCGGTCTTTCCTCAGCGTCTCCTCCCATTTTCAAGCGAGTCCACATGGCGGAATGTCTGGATGCTATATGCCGCCGGAATTCTGCTTTTCTGCGCGCTCAGTTTCTTCGCATACCGCGTCGGTATGCATCGAGCCGCTGACGTCGCCAAGCGCCCCCAGGCGCAACCAACCAAGCAGGACGCAGTTCCGGGCGAAGCCTCGCTTGAGGAGCAGTTGAGCGACGCCGGCCATGACCGCACCGTCGTCAATACAGAAGTCGCTCGACGCGACAAAATGATCGCAGATCTTCGGCGTCAATTGGCCCGGCAATCCTCGGAAATAAACGACATGAAGGCGGAGCAGAACCAACTTGAAAGCAATCTGCGCGCTGGCGATGCGAGCCGGCAAGACCTCAGCCAGCAAAAGACCGAACTAGCACAGAAGCTCGAATCGGCGGAGAACAATTCCAACTCGCTTGAGCAGAAATTGGACTCCCTTGCCCAGCAGTCTACTCAGGATGCGGCCCTTGCGAAGGCGTCGGAGGCCAGGGTCCACGACCTTACCCGCGAGCTTCAGGAGCAGCGGGCTACCCTCGAACAACGCGATGAACTCCTGAGCCACGACCGGGATATCCGCGAACTCATGGGCGCCCGCGATCTTTACATCGCGGAAATCTATGACGTGGCGGGCACCGGCGAGACCAAGAAGCCGTATGGCCGAGTTTTCTACACTCGGGGTAAATCATTGATCTTCTACGCCTACGACCTGGATCAACAGTCAGAACTAAAACGGGCAAGTACCTTTCAGGCATGGGGGCGACGAGGTCCAGACCGGCAGCAAGCTGTCAACTTGGGCGTTTTCTACGAGGACAATGCCACGAAAAAGCGCTGGATTCTGAAGTGTGATGACCCGAAAACACTGGCGCAAATCGACGCGGTATTCGTAACTGTCGAGCCCAATGGCGGCAGTCATAAGCCCAGCAGCAAGCCTCTCTTGTTCGCCTATTTGAAAGTCAACCCCAACCATCCCTAACCTCTATCTGTCCGGTATCCCGGCCAATCCCTTCGTCCTCTCCGTCTTAGAATTAAGTCGAAGTTCTCGTGGTGCCCACCGCGGATCTGTCCTGCGAATTAACGGAAGGAGTGGCTTGAAAATCCGTTGCTCGCTGGAGAGCCCACATGCGCTTCCCCCGTTTTGTTCCGTTTCTTATTTGCATAACGCTGAACACGTTCGCCCTGTTCGCGCAGTCCCCCAATGGGAACATCAACGGCCTGGTCTCGGATCCTTCCAGCGCAGCGGTCGTTGGGGCAGAGATTGTGGCAGTAAACGATGTCACTGGAGTGCAGTACACCACGAAAAGCAACAATGAAGGTATTTACGTCTTGCCAAACTTGCCTCCAGGGCCCTACCGGGTCCAGGTCTCCAAGATCGGATTCAAGACACTCATCAAGCCTGACATTGTCCTCAACGTTCAAGACTCGTTATCCATAAATTTCACCCTTCTGGTCGGCGCATTTCACGAGGTTGTAACCGTGAAGGGTGGTGCGCCGCTTGTGAATACCGAATCAGCTACGGTCAGTACCGTGGTCGACCGGACAGTTTGCGGAAAACATTCCACTGAACGGACGCAGCTTCCAGACCTGATCGAGCTCACGCCAGGAGTCGTTGTGGTGACCGCCAAGTACCACCGACGACTGGCCAGTTCAGCGTGAATGGTCAACGGGCGAGCTCTAACTATTGGATGGTCGACGGAGTGAGCGCGAACATCGGTGTGGTGAACTCAAGCTACGTTCGGTAATGGTCTGGGGGGCGCTTAGGCTCGTTCAGCGCTCTGGGAGGAACGAACAGCTTGGTTTCGGTGGACGCAATGCAGGAGTTTCGAATACAGACTTCGACCTATGCGCCTGAATTCGGGCGTACGCCCGGAGCGCAGATTTCCATTGTCAACGCGCTCCGGCACGAATCAGCTTCACGGCACCGCTTTCGACTATTTTCGGAACGATTTGCTTGATGCCAAGTAATTGGTTCAACGGCTACAACAACATGTCCTGCTCTCCCGAAAGCGAAGGAGCGCCAAAATGATTTCGGAGGAACCTTTAGCGGCCCCCTGCTCAAGGACGAGACCTTTTTTTTCTTTTCCTACGAAGGTCTCCGCCTGCGGCTTCCGCAGACTGCCCAGACCGATGTGCCGGACTCGTCTGCGCGCGGGAGCGCGGTTTTGAGCATGAGGCCTTACCTCAACGCTTTTCCACTGCCAAACGGGCCGGATGTCGGAATGGGCATGGCAGTTTTTAATGCCAGCTTCTCAAATCCAGCCACTCTTAACGCCTACAGCATTCGAATCGACCACAAACTTAGCGGTCAATGGTCTGTGTTTGGAAGGTACGCCTACTCTCCTTCGCAGTTTTCCTCCCGGGGCGCACTTGGAGCGGGCGCGCTGAGCAACGTCTCTACCTCTGGAATTACGACCCAGACAGCAACGGCAGGCGCGACCTGGAATGCGTCGCTAACTATCGCGAACGATCTCCGCTTCAACTTCAGCCACGTGAACGCCGAAGGGTTTTTCTTCATGGATAACTTCGGAGGTGCAGTCCCGCTCGGGTATCCACCTTACCCTTCCCCCTATACGAACAAGAACGCGCAATTTGACTTTTACATCTATGCCCTAGGTTTGGGATCCTATTTAGCCGTAGGGAACGAGGCGACGACGATTCAACGGCAGTTCAACGTTGTCGACACCATTTCGTGGCAAAGAGGCAAGCACCAAATGAAATTCGGGGTGGACGTTCGGCGGCTATCACCGACGTTCGCGCCTTTTCAGTACAATCAATTTGCTGCCTTCAACGATGTACCATCCAGCGAAGCCGGCATCAATGCCTCCGGGTCCATAACATCGGGTAGTAAAGTCCAGGTTTTATTTCATAATGCAAGCGCCTACATTCAAGACAGCTGGCGAGCTTTGCCCAGCCTTACTCTAACCTACGGGGCACGGTGGGATGTCGACTCCGCGCCTGTCTCGGTCCATGGCCCAAGTATTCCGGCGGTTATTGGATACAGCCTGACAAGTCTTTCGAATCTGTCGATCGCGCCTGTCGGAACTGCACCTTTCAAAACTTCATATGAGAATTTCGCGCCTCGGTTGGGGATTGCATATCAAATTCTCGCCATAAGGGATTGGCAAACAGTGGTTCGCGGTGGAATGGGTGTTTTTTACGACCTTGCCAGCGCCGAAACTGGAAATATGCTCGGGCTTCAATTCCCGCCGTTTGGAGCTTTCGGTCCGTCCTTCACAGACACATTTCCGTTCACAGCGTCAGAAATTGCGGCGCCGCCGATCCCATCAAACGGAAACCTCTCTGATTTGTATGCTTTTAGTCCTAATTTAAAACTTCCGTACACGTTGCAATGGAACTTCTCGCTTGAACAATCCTTTGGGAAAGATCAGATAATCTCCGCCTCCTACGTCGGCGCCTCCGGTAAGCGCCTCCTGCAGACGAACGAATTCCTGAATCCTGTCTCCAACCCGGCGGTGGGTCTGGCTTATCTCGTGGACAACACTGCACAATCCGACTATGACGCGTTGCAACTACAATTTCGCAAGCGATTGTCCGGAGGTCTTCAAGCCATCGCTTCCTACGCTTGGTCCCACTCTTTGGACGATGCATCGGCCAGTTCCGCCGGGCTGTCTTCCAATCTTGGGTTGCCGGGCGACTTCAGTAGCAATTGGGGTAATTCCGATTTCGACATTCGGAATTCGCGAACAGTCGGAATTACGTATGAGGTGCCGCAAGTGAAACTGAAACGCCTCGGCAACGCTATCTTCCGGAGTTGGTCCACTGAGAGCTTCTTCTCTTGCGCGCTTGGCCCCCCCCGTCGATCTTGTTGATCTCAAGTTCTACTCTGCGGAACTTAACGGCGGAGGACACGTGAACATCTGCCCTGACATCGTGCCCGGAGAACCGATTTACGTTGTTGGAGCGCAGTTCCCCGGCGGCAGGAGGCTGAATTCATCCGCCTTCTCGGATCCTCCGGCAGTTCCAGGTACAGGCCAGCCCGCTCGCCAAGGAAACTTGCGACGAAATCAGCTCCGCGGCTTCGGGGCGACGCAATGGGACTTTGCGCTCCATCGTGATTTCCCCATTCGAGAATTGTTGAAGCTTCAATTTCGTGCGGAGATGTTCAATTTCCTAACTCGCCCCAACTTCGCACCGCCGTACCAACTTTTTGGGAGCCAGCGCCTTCGGATTGGCCAAGGCAGACTCTTAATGAAGGGTTGTCCTATGGAACAGGCGGGTCTGGTGGTTTCAACGCCTTGTACCAAATCGGAGGTCCCCGATCTGTGCAACTCGCTCTTAAGCTCATGTTTTGAAGCAAACGCTGGCAAAAACAGGGGTTCGCCCCTCAAAGTAAGGTTTGATCTCGTATTACTTGAGGATAAGGGATGGATGCAGGCAAAGTGCAAGGTCGAGTGTTGGTTTGTTTTTTCTCTTTTTTCTTGACGTTTTCGGCCGCCCAGACTGGCAAAATTCAGCCCCTGCCACTCGAAGACGCGCTTAAGACACGTTCCTTCGCCGACATTTCGGGGCTCGTGTTTTCTCCGGACGGAGAATGGTTGGCGTACACAGTCTTGGACAATCTGAGACATAGGTCTGGACCCGACAGACTCGCAACGAGCGGTTCGTCAGCATCCACCGAAAGCGACCTGTTTGTTTCGAGCGTTCGCACGGGATATACAAAGAATATTACTGGCCAATATGGGGAGAATTGGTCGCCGAAGTGGTCTCCAGACGGTCGTTATGTCGGATTTCTGTCCGATCGTGGCGGAGCGAGCCAACCTGTGGTTATGGGACTCGGTGAAGCACTCCTTGAGAATCGTCTCGCAAGTACCTATTCGGGCAGCCCGCAGCAATTCCCTATTCTGGACCAATGATTCAGCCGCAGTTTTGATTACGAGCGTGCCGGAAGATCTCTCTGTGGAAGCTTACGCCAGGAAAGTCGCGAAGCCCTCGGCGACCGGGCCAGAAGCCGCTGACGGTTTCGTGGCTGGCTCCACTGTCACCGTTTACGAGTCGAATCATTCTGAATCGAGCGACGCTCGTGGCCAGGGACCGCTCTTCAATTTAGACGAGGAGAGTCTCCATGACTTAGTTAGCGTCGATGTAAATAGCAGGGACCGTACATACCGTCGTCCATGGCGAGAGAATTGAAAACTACTCGCTTTCACCGGACAGTAGGATTTTGGTTTATGCGAGCCCGAAGAAGTTTTATAAGCCAGGTTCGTATCGCCGGATCTACGATCTGGTCGCTGTAAATCTACGCACACTGCGGAAGCAACTGATCGCATCGAATGTTCTGCTGAACGATGTGTTCACATGGTCATCGAAAGGCCATCATTTGGCCTACGCCGTTTACGGCAAAGATTCGAGCAGCTACGAGATGTATGAAGCCTGCCCTGACGATGGCACGTCTCGCAAGATTGCCACGCTGACTCACGAAACCAATGATGGCCTTTGGATTACTCCCGTGTGGAGCCCCAAGGGAGACTTCCTGTATTTTATTTTGGATGGTGTGCTGAGGAGAGTGCCACTAGAAGGGGGAGGAGGTGTAGAGTCTTTTCCAATAGCAAACCGAACGATCCAGTACGTTATTACCCAAATGGAAGGCGTTTTGTGGGAGGCTGGTGGCAACAAGTACTCCACCATCGTTCTGGCTCATGATGAGGAGGGAAAGGAGGATGGTTTTTACCAACTCAATTTGATCTCTGGTGAGAGCACGAAGTTACGAGAAGCCAAAGAATGCGATGCTTGTGGCTGGCCGGTCACAGACAGGAATTCCTATCTAAACGTCGCCTCGAAGGACGGGAAACATTGCCTACGTTGCTCAAAGCGCAGATCATCCACCCGAAATCTGGCTGTTGAGTGTACCTCCAAATAGCAGCGCCCAGCTGACGCATCTGAACCCGCAGTTTGACGGGTACAAAAGTGGCTCGATCAAAATTCTCGACTGGCTCAGCGACGACGGCATACTTTTGCACGGTGCCTTGCTGCTTCCAGAAAACTACGAACCGGCGCAGAAATATCCGATGATCGTGCTTGTATATCCGGGAGTACTGATGTCAAAGGAGGCAGATCGATTCGGCTTGGGCCAGTTCCTGGGCGGTTTAATGCTCAGTTGTTTTCCACGCGCGGATATGCCGTTTTCGTTCCTGATACTTTGGAACAGGTCGGTGACCGGATGGGTTCGGTGGTAAAGTCTGTTCTGCCGGGGATCAACAGATTGGTAGAGTCCGGCATCGCCGATCCAGACAAAATCGGTCTTCTCGGACACAGTCAGGGTGGTTTTGCTGTGCTCGAACTACGTAGTACAAACTAATAGATTCAAAGCGGCAGTTGCCGCAGATGGATGGGGGGACAACACTGCGTACTACGGTATTATGGATCACGACGGCTCTGGATATGAATACGCGCAGGCAGAAGTCCAGTTGGGTGGCGCTCCGTGGGAGTATCCCATGAGGTACGTTCAAAACTCGCCGATCTATTACCTAGATCGAGAACAGACTCCGTTACTTCTGGTTCATGGGGGTGCTGATGAGTCGCACCCATCTTTCCTGGCTGATGAGATCTTCCTTGCTTTACGTCGCTTGGGAAAACCCGTTGAGTACGCGCGGTACGAGGGAGAGCCGCACACGCCGTCCGACTGGAGCTATTCGAACCAGTTGGATCTGGCAGGCCGTGTCATCGCCTGGTTTGATCGCTATCTGAAGGCGGGAAAAAACGTACCGGAGCAGTAAGAGTCTACCGCCCCGGTACCGCTGTTTACTCATCGGCTTCATAGGCTGCTGGAGCCGTGTGGTTCGTGGAGCATCCGGCATTGTCCGCACCCCTGTTTCCCTTGGGGCTGCAGGTGCCCTGTACCGCTTTAACGGCAGGTGCCAAAGCCGCAATGCTAGGCTTCTTGTAGATCATGGTGGTTACCTCCTTTCTCAGAGTATTTGTTACCCAGCTAGCTAGCTTTCTTGGTGCCCGGTTGCAAAGGCGATCATCCACAGGCTGATGCGGCGATCAAGACTCCTACATGACCGGTACCGTCAAGACGTTTGAATGCATGACACTCCTTAACCAAAGCTCAAGAGCCAGAATGCGCATCATCGCCGGGGCAGGACTCTCGTTGTATTCGCAAATAGCATTCATCGCCGCACTCAGCTTATGCCTGTCTACGATTCCCAGAACCGAACTGGTGAGGTGTCCAGACGCGCTCCCCGACAAGTGATCACACTCGCGCGAGATAGCGGTTAGCGGCAATCTACCCAGAAACGCTTTTCGCCTTCGATTCAACACTTCTGTCGGAACTATCTCCTTTAGCGCTCTGCGCATCAAAGAACGGCGTTGGCCGGGGCGCACTAACTGCTCTCGGGGCAATGCGAAAAGAAAACTTAAGAAGTCTCTATCGAGGTACGGATAGCGCTTCTCATAGAGTGGCCGGAAGGGCGCTGTCTCGCACGATAGTTGTCGGCGTAACTGCTCTAATGTGCTTTGGTTGTGCTGAAAGCTAGGAAACGGCCCAGATAAGGTCATCCTTTTATTCGACGCGGACAAGGCGGCGGAATTCCGTCGGATAAATCTCGGCTGTAGGCATTGATAGGTTCGGCGGAGGGCTCTCAGACTCGATCTGGAGGGATGGAGAAAGCCGGCTAATGCTTCAAGGGCGAGGTGAAACCACGGACATTTCTTATCCAGAGCCCATACCCTGAGCCGGGCTGGTAGGGCACCCAGTTGCGCACTCACCATAAGATCCTGAATTTCTGGAATCGGGTTCGGCACTCCGCCGGTGACCTCGTCGCCTCCCGTGCCGGATAGCAAAACGCGATTGTTCTGCGAAGTTAGGTAATCCGCGAGTTTCCGTCCTGCATTTGTTACACGACCGAAAGATGCGGGAGTAGATGGATACCAATCGGTTTCGGCGCGGGCGGTAGGTAGCGGCTCGGCGCTGACGTCAATGTGGCAGCCGGGCCTACCGCGCTGGCGCTCCACTCTTGTGAAGTAAGGCCGTTCGTTCCAGGTGGGCTCCGAATCATCGTAATAAGAAACCGTATCTAGACGCGGGGCAGGGCCACTTCCGTGCTCGAGAATCGCATCGGCTACGCACACGATCGCGGACGAATCCATTCCTCCGCTCAGTTCCGCCACGACCGGCTTGTCCGATCGGAGTCTTCTTCGCACAGATTCTGTAAAGACGAAACGGTAGTGCTCTTCGTATTCGGCATCGCTCCGATAGCGGATATTCTTTACGGAATCGAAATCCCAGTGGCTTTGGGTGACATGCTTTCCAGGACAAACTATAACAACCGAACGCGCAGGAACCGCATGGACCCCGCTATAAGGTGTCAGGTGCGTGGCTGGGAAGGACGCGATCCACCCGGCGACGTACGCCTCGTTAAGGGAGAATGTTTTTCTGCTGCATAGGACCAGAGGATCGAGAAGCGTGCTCCAGGTGACATGGTCTTTCTCGAGGCAGTAGTATAGCTGCCGCGTTCCCACAAAATCTTTCGCCAAAACCAGAGCGCGGTTTGCAGGATTCCAGGCAGCAAACGCCCAATCTCCAATCAGCTTCGCAAAACAATCCATTCCCCACCGCTCGTAGGCTGCGGACACAATGGACACGTCTGGTGAATCATTTAGCGATCGCTGTGAAAGCTGCAAGATGAGGTCCTCGCGGTTGTCGAGTGTTCCGTCCCAGGTCACTACTACGCCGGATTTCAGAACGCTAGGCTGCGGTTCCTTAGGAGACTCCAAATTGGTATGAAAAGCCAGAAAGAGAATAGCGATCTCGGCCCTTGCAAATGCGCTGCTCCCATCCGGACCATACGGAGCGATGATCGACCGGACTTGCTGAAGATATTTGTCGCTGACGGGTTGCCCGTCAAAGTTCCATCGTCCAAATTGCACGCTCATCGTAGTAACCCTCCTTTCGCAGACTCAGCACCGATCCAGGACAGCGTAAATCTCGCGCATATATGGCTTATCGTTGACGACCCGTCCATCGAGTTCGACCCAAGCGTGAGACTTAAAAGGCGTCTGTTGTACGCCGATGACGAGTTCTGCCGGTAGTCCGGCTCGTTTAAGCAGATAGGCTGTGGCGATTGATCTCTGCAGACACAAGACTTGCTTCCAATACCAGATACAGGCGAGATCGACGGAGTGGCAGATCGGTTCGATTACTCCTGGCGCTGCTGCGCTTCTTCGTTTCGCACATTGATAGACTCGATTCCGGAGTGCCGCAAAATCCCCATGCCATAGGTGGAACTCGCAGCGGAGCAATTCGAAATAGGCTCGTACGAACAGTTTCATGCGAATCCTCGGTTCGGCTCAGCCTCGCAGTTGCAACTGGTCACACAGAAAAGCCATTCGGTCGGTGAGCGCTTCGATCCGGGTGCTCAGTGGCAGGACCGGGGAGTGCCCGCGATACCGGCTGTAATCGAGGAAGATCGGGTGCTGCCAGAGCTATTGGCCGCCTGCAGTCGAGCTGTCATCTTTCTCGCATGTAGCGGATTACAGTTCTGATCGGAGTCGCCAGAGACGATCATTGTCGCGGGATAGGCTGTCTCCATCGCGCACGTTGTGATATGGGGAATAACCGAGAAAGAGCGGGGAAGTCCTCGCGGTTGTCAGCCGTTCCAAACTCTTCTTTCCAGACATGTGCGTTGTCGAAGAGGTGATACCGCAGCATGTCGAGCATCGGAACCATGCACACAACAGCGCGGAACAGCTCCGGCCGTTGCGTCATGGCCGCTCCCACCAGCAACCCGGAATTCGAGCCGCCAAAGATCGCGAGTTTGCCCGGCTTTGTACGCCCCGATCCAATCAGCCATTCCGCAGCGGACAGGAAGTCATCAAATGCGACCTGCCGGTTCTGTCGTTTCGCTGCCTCATGCCACTCGGCTCCAAATTCCGAACCTCCGCGGATGTTCGGCAGCGCGAAGAGGCAGCCTTGTTCCATCAGAAAAGCGACGAATACGCTGAATTGCGGAGTCATCGCCACGCCGTAGCCGCCATATGAGGTCATGACTGTGGGATGTGATCCGCTGTCCAGAACATCCCGCCGTCGCAACCAGGTACATCGGAATGCGGGTTCCGTCTTTCGCACTGAAACCAGACCTGGGTATGGCCAAACTCTTTGCAATTGAATGGAACTAGGCGGCTCGCGAATAGATTCACCTCGCCACTTTTTGGTGAGTAACTCAGAATCTGAATCGGGTGGACGAAGGACTCCTGTTCAAAGATCAGTTCGTCTGCGTCTCCGAAGCCTCCGATCGAAGCGAACGGTGTTCGGACGCCTCAAGCGGCAGGTGGCCGAGTCGTTTGCCGTCAAGGTCGAAAATGTCGATTTCGGTTTTGAGTTTGCGGACGTAGGAAACAAAGATCTGCTCGCCGGCGACCGCCCAGTTTTGGATCATCGCATCGCTCTCAGGCACAACATCCACGAACTCCGGTTCCTCATCATCGCCGTGGACGAACTTCCACGATCCGAAAGTTCGCTGCACCCCGATCGGTGATTGCCAGGATTCGTCCGTCCCGAAGCAACTGAGGTCCGAATTTGTACTCGGCACGCCAGATGATCAGCTCTGGATCGCGGCCGCCGTCCATCGACCACAGCAAGAAGTCCGTCAGTGTCTTTTCGCCGAAATGAAGCACTAAAAAACCGAGCTGTGCCGTCCCCGGAACGATCTGCAGGCGCAGTTGGGGATCCTCGCCAGCGAAGAAGATCTCCGTGTCATCATCGAAGCTCGTGCCTAAGACGTGGTGATATGCCGCGCGGTAATGCGGTCGATTAGCCGTCAAAGGCTCGTGGACGTAGTAGAAGCTCTCTCGAGTCCGGCGCAAACGCGAAACCTCGCAAGTAACCGCGCGGCAGGACTTCTGGCAGGACGGCGCGGGTCTCGATGTCCAAAAGTTCAAATGTCCCGGTGCGTTCGCCGCCTTCTTTTACTTCATAAAGCAGAAGCCGGCCATCCGGAGAAACACGAAGAGGTTTTACGGCCGTGTAAGGTCCGGTGCCACGCTCGGCAGGATCGATCGAGAAGCTGATCCGCTCCCTCGGCGCCCTCGCGGAAATAGATGCAGGGCTGTTCCTTGTCCTGGCTGCCGTTTCCTGAAGAAGTAGCGTTCCCCAACCTTCTGGATCGAATCATAAGTTTCCACATCCACCAATTCGCGAATCCGATCCCGAATTCGGTCTCGGCCGGGGACGCTGTCGAGATAAGAGCGCGCGTAGATTTGTTGAGCCTCAAGCCATTCGCGGGTGCGCGGCGAGTCCTGATCTTCGAGCCACCGGTACGGATCGGTGACGCGAACGCCGTGCAGGACTTCTGTGACAGTATCGACAGGAGTGAACGGTGGAGCGCTCATCAGCTTAGGCACGGCGAACTCCGATCGGTGAACTGCATAGCTTCGCGGTTCATTCTTCTGGCCAGACTGCGGAAATAGCCGGCGACTTTCTCACCTTTCAGACGATCGTGATCTTTCCAGGCATCGTTCCCGACCGCATACGCGAAGACCGCTGCAAGAGGAGCCAGGGTCAGGGCCTCAGCGATCGATTTCGCTCGAAAACAGTTGCCGCCACGGGGCGCTGAAGGAGCGTTCCAATCGGGTTTCAAGCGCAACATCTGTACCGATCGTGCGGCGGAAATGCTCCAAGCAGAGTATTCGAAACTCAGGAATGGATGACCCACATGGGCTTCTGCCCAGTCGATGAACGCGCATCGATCGGCCGACACAATGATGTTTCCAGGATTCAGGTCGAGATGGCCCAAAGCATCTGGGATTCCCAACTCGCCGAGGAGAGTGAGCGAGTCCAGGATTCGCACACCCAACAGGCTCAGTTCCGCATGGTTCAGGACTGGCGGCGGAACCTTAGTCTGCCGCTCCATCAGTTGCGCGATAACCGCAAGAAATGGCTGCACTAGCCCGGAGAGCGTCTCAGTTCTTAGATCATGTGCACCTGCGTCAAGGATCGACTCTGTCTTTGCGACCGATTCCACCTGCAGCCTTGCCAGCGACTCGGCGGCGCTTTGCCAGACCGCGATTTCCCGCGTTTCGCGTAAGTTCGTGCCCGGCGCTTCAAGCGAAAGCCAGCCATTCCAATCCGCACGTCCGCCGAGAAGTTCGGGAAGATATTTGGGGAGACATGTTGGGACAAGCTTCAGCGTGATCGGAAACTCCCGCAGGTTCGGCTCTCCGACGGCTTTGAACCAAACCGCCGGTCCATTGGTCTCAAAGCGAATCAGACTGAAGGAAGGGACTCGCATTGTACTGGCAGAATCGACCCGGTGAGTTCGAGTCCCGACGGCCGGATGACCTCCGTCAACCCAGCGCGCGTAATTCGGCAAGCCATCCACTCTTCGCAAACGGCGAAGATGGATCGTGCTGATAGCCATCCAATTCCCAAAGACACTGCTCGAGCGCCCGGAACTCTGCTGCCTCCTGGAAGGAGATCCGCAGTCAAAGAGTCGATCGGTTTCCACACCGTGTTGCCTTTGTGGTTGTTCCATCACGCCAGCACTCCATGACTTCGTAGTGTTGTCCATTCAAGTTGCCATCCTCCGGTGAGAGTCGTTCGGAGTGAACAGAGCAAATGGCGTCACAGTCCCCAGTCTCTTCTCACAGCAGCCGTGAGATTTTCTGCCAACCGCTCCCAGTCGTGGAATTTCGACGGCAGGAAAGGCGAAGCCTGATTCGGCACTTTTGAGCAAGACCTCGGCTTCCATCTCGCCCTAAGACAATGACGTGGCAAGTCTCGCGTTCGAATTGTTCTTGAGATTCCACGGTCTCGCCTCGATTCAGTGTTGGCCGTTCGTTCCGGGATCTTCGAGCAGGTGATGTTGCTTCAGGGATGCGATGAACTCGCGCACGTCGCTTTCAGCGACGTCCCGGCTCACTTCGAATTTCTGGCTGATTTCGTCGACGATAGCGGATTCGGTTGCCCCGGTCTTAAGAAGTTCAAGGATTCGTGAGCCCGACGAAGTTTAGGTTGAACATCTGTCCTTGCTGGATATCGAGGACAACGGCGCCATCCTGACCGTGCGTGCTGCGGACGCTCTCTGCAACTCTGTACATCGGAGGCCCCACTTCATTGGCGTGAAAGGTGAGTGGTAATGTCTGCACGCACTCTGACACGCTCATCGATCGGGAGCCACAAAAAGGTGGAAATTTCCAGAAAAGCAGCCTAGTCGCGCGGATGTTGTTGTCAGGGTTACACGATTTCGGGAACAACTGATGACGCGAGAACGCGAGTCTGTTCGCTATTGCATCCTAATTGACTCGTTTTGAGCCATCTGCGAGAAGGTACGCAGGCGATAAGCTCGTGCCGGTATTGGGCTTAAGTGGATGTGGAGCAACGTTTTCTGCTTGAAACCAGGCCTGTGCGAGTGCGATCTAACTTCACAAAGCCACTCACGCGGATTCTCTATAGATCGAGAGGCATTGCCGAAGAAGGCATAGATGGAGGGCATTACCGAAGAAGACATGTCGATACCTTTTATTGCATCAATCATAGTGTTTGATGCATAGTTAGGTATCGGTTGTTTTTCGTTTGATGTATTATATTGTATCAAATATGAGCGACGATGAAATAAAAGGTGTCAAACCGCTGCGACAGAAGGCGCTTCCCGCCGAAATGCGTCGCGCCCTGATACAGGTACGCGAAAAGCACGGCTGGAGCCAGAGGGACCTGGCAAGTCGTCTCGGGGTCGGCCAGAGGCATATTTCCGGGATTGAATCGGGCAAGATCGTGCCGCGCTACGACACGCTTCTTGAGATCGTTCGCATGCTCGACCGCGACCTTATTATGGTCCCTCGCTCCCTGGTGCCCGTCGTACAGTCGCTCATTCGCGACCATCTCAAGGATCAGCCGGGCGAAGGAGAGGAACGGCCCCTCTATGCCTCCGACCGCGACGAAGACAGCTCCGAGGAGCCGCGCGATGAGGTTTGACCCGAAGAAACTGAACGCGCTTTCCGTGCGCCTGTACGGAAACCAGATCGGCGTCCTCACCCGCCTCGCGGGCGACCGGCAGCTCTTCGCGTTCGAGCAGGACTATATCGACGATCCTCAGCGTCCCGTCCTGAGCCTGTCCTTCAAGGGCAGTACGGGCGGGCTCGTGACGAATTTCCGTCCTGTGGGACGCCGCGTTCCGGTCTTCTTCTCCAACCTTCTGCCCGAAGGGCACCTGCGCGACTATCTCGCCAAGCGCGCGGACGTGAATCCCGAGCGCGAATTTTTTCTCCTTGCCGCTCTTGGCGCCGACCTGCCCGGCGCGCTCGTTGTCGCACCCCTTGAGGGCGACGAGCCGCTCTCCGAAGCTCGCCAAGATCATGATGATGACCGTCACGGCGACGACGAGCCGCTACGCTTTTCCCTCGCCGGCGTGCAGCTGAAATTCTCGGCCGTCATGGAGCCCAGCGGCGGCCTGACCATCCCGGCCGGCGGTATGGGCGGGTCATGGATCGTCAAGCTGCCCTCCGCCCGTTTCGCCGCCGTGCCCGAAAACGAATTCGCCATGCTGGAACTGGCCCGCCGCGTCGGCATCTCTGTGCCCGAAAACAAGCTCGTCGAGGTTGGCAGTATCAAAGGATTGCCCGAACAGGCCCACACGGTCGGCGGCAGAGCCCTTGCCGTGAAGCGCTTTGATCGTCTTCCGGACGGTACCCCTGTTCACATGGAGGATTTCGCGCAAGTCTTCGGGGAGTTCCCCAACAACAAGTACAAGTTTCACAGCTACGCCAATCTCGCCGCCGTGCTGTGGGCGGAAATCGGCGAGGATGCCGTGCTCGAATTCGTCCGGCGCCTCGTATTTTCCGTCGTCATCGGCAATGCCGACATGCACCTCAAGAACTGGTCCCTTCTTTATCCCAACCGGCGCACGCCCGCGCTCTCGCCAGGTTATGACTTCGTGGCAACGATTCCTTACATTCCCGGCGACACACTGGCCTTGAGCTTCGGCGACAGCCGCAGCCTTTCCGAAATCACACCCGACCAGATGCGCCATTTTGCGGATGCGGCGCGCATTCCGGCAAGCCCGCTTTGGAAGATCACGGTCGAAACGGTCGAGCGCACCGCCGAATCCTGGAACAGCCTTGAGCAAGCGGATGTCCTGCCAAAAGATTTGAGGGATTCAATCGGCAGACATATCCTCGGTGTTGCCGCCAAGGTTAAATGACCGGACGACTAGTAGGGGTCCGGTAGACTTCGCGCGCCGCCCGCTCGAGATTCTCCCGTTGTGTCAATCGGGCAAGCACGGAATCTACAATTCCAATGTCGCGAGCCTCTCTCGCCGTGACCAAACCGTCGGTCTGCTCAGCCAGAGATAGCAGTTCACTCAAGCGGGAAGGGGACATATTCGCAATGTGCCCGATCAGGCTGTTGATGCCAACATAGTTCCGTAGTGGAACTAAACTGACAAATGAAAGCTGGGCGCCATCCGAACGCTATCTGACGGATGTGAAAGACATCCGACATCCGAACGCCTTCAGGCAGCATGGAAATACACGCCCGCTCCATGTCTCGGCAATCCATGTTCTGGTCAATCCATGTCCTGCCCGATCCATGTCCTGCCCAATCCCTCGGAACCGCCAAACCGTTGTCCCGCGTCCGATGGTGCAACCTTATTATTGGTGAACAACATTATTGGTGAACAACCGATCCCAGGATAAGCGAAGCAGGGGCACTGTCCTCGACAATTCGGCCGCCGGAAAGAACCAGAACCCTTCCGAACGATCTGAACGTTGACGACCGGTGCGATACAACGATGAAGGTTGTTAAGCTGAGACTGCGCCGTAGTTCTCGAAGAATACAGGCTTCTGCTCCAGGATCCAGGCAGGAGGTGGCCTCGTCCAGAATCAACACCCGCGGTTCTTGCAGAAGCGCTCTCGCGAGCGCGAGGCGTTGACGCTCCCCACCCGAAAGCTGGCAGCCGTCGGGTCCGATTCGCTGGCGAAGACCGTCAGGCAGCGATCCCACCAGGTCGGACAAGCCCTACCATTCGGATTGCGTCTTCGATTTCCTGCTCGGAGGCTGCGGATCGGACGAACTGCAAATTGGACGCGATCGTGCCATCGAACAAGACTGGGTCGCGCGGCAGATAACAGACGCTCTGACGCAGGCTCTTGAGAGGAATATTCCGGATGTCTTCTCCCCCTAAGCGTATTTCGCCCGAAATCGGGTCGTAGAGCCTGGCGATGAGCCTGACGAGCGTACTCTTGCCGGCACCGTTCTCCCCCGCGATTGCTATCTGTTCCCCCGGTAGTATCCGAAGCGAGGGGACGTGAAGGAGATCTTTGTTCCTGGAATATCCAAACTCGACATCGGCAAACTCGATATCTGCCGTGGCCTGCTTGGAAAACATGACTGCGCCCGCGGTGGTTGTCACGCTTGGCCGTAAGGCAAATGCACCTTGCACTTGGCGAATGCTGGCAAAAGTTTTCTGCGCTCTGGCATAGAGCTCGGAGGCGCCGCTTAGTGGATCGAAAAGTTGGGTCACAAAGCCATAGAAGGCGACCATGCTTCCAATACTCAATGTCCCCGCGAGCACGCTCTTTGCGCCATAGCCGATCACTGCGGACATCGCCAGAACAATCGCGAGAGAGCTCCAGACCGTAAACCCGGCGGCCGTCCGGTAGAGTCGTTGCTGCGACCGTAGCGAGCGCGCTAGGAGCCGGAAAGCGCGTCGCTCCTGTCGCTTCTCCTGGCCCAGAAGCTGGACCGAAATCACCGACGAGAGATGTTCCTCGAGGAAGATATCCCAGGCGAGTCGATCCCCTTGCGCGGCATCGGCATTGCTCGCAAGCTTTCTTCGAAAGTAGTGCCTTGTCACGAGGAAAACGGGAATCAGAGGAAGAACAGTTAGCGTGAGCACCGGGCTCAGAGCAGACATGGCTGCCAATGTGAATGCGGTCGTGAGCAGCATCCGCAGAATCGCCGGCAGGAGATCGGATCCGAAATAAGAAATCTCCTCGATCGGTTCCTTCAGCGGATACATCACCGTGCCAACGGGTGTTTGCTCATAGTAGTCCGCGGAAAGAGTATCCAGATGATTGAGCAGCCTTACTCTTAGGGCGAGCCCCATTTTCTGTGAAGCGCTGAGCATCAGGTAGCTGCCCAGGCTGGTAAGCGCAACTCTGCCCTGGTGACCGAGGAAAATCAGCGTCACAGCGACGAGCAGGAGTCCCATACTTCGTTGTGGAATGATGCTGTCAATGAGCCACTTAAGCAGCAGCGGCGAGAGCAGCGCGAGCAGGCTGCCGGCCGTGATGCAGAGGAAGCTGGCCAGGTGCCAGTGCAGAAGGGGCCGAATCTCTTGGATCAGCCAGACGAGCTCGGCCGGCAACCAGGGCGGCCTTCGCTCGTGAGTGACGCAGGACAACGTGCGGCTTCCCGAATGCCGGTGAGATCAACAATCATGTCGAGCCTAGGGAAGCGGATGCGATTTGTCCACAAAAGGAGTGCTTTGTCCGGATTTCCATCAATCAGATGGATTGCCGAGAGAAATCATGGAAATGAGTGGCTAGGGAATAACGAAAAACGTCCGAAAAACCGACAATGGGTTTCAAGTAAACTTGGGAAAGAATTTTCACCAGCCAGGTTGCAGATTACGCCAGTTAGCGTTACGCTGATTAGCGTAATGACTCCAGAAAATCCTTTTGTATTTGGCGAAATCATCGACGACGCGCGATTTGTCGATCGGACGGAGGAATTAAGCCAACTGGTGCGCGACTTAGCGGATGGTCAAAAAGTCTTCCTCCTTTCACCGCGACGCTTTGGCAAGAGCTCCTTGGTGGCCGTTGCCCTGCTGAAATTGAAGAAGCGGCACATACACACTGTTAATCTCACCGTGAGCAGCTATTCCAGCTATGCGCAGTTTCTCGAGAAGTTTGCGGAGAAAGTGCTGCGGGCGGCGGGTCCGTGGGAGCGCGTCAAGGATTGGATTTCGCGTTTCGGAAGGCAGGTCAAACCCGATATTAACTACAACCTCAATACGGGAGAAGTCAGTGTTTCAATTGGCAAAGGGACTGGTTTCGATCCCGCCCCGATCGCCCCTGATGTTTTCGCCTTGCCAGGGGAACTGACGAAAAATGGGGGCTTCCGCATGGCAATCTGCCTGGATGAATTTCAACAAATTTCGGAATTCGACGGAGGTTCGATCGAGAACGCAATTCGAAACCAAGTTCAGCAACAAAGGGAAGTGGGTTACGTGTTTGCCGGGTCTCAGCCTTCTCTCATGCAGGAAATGCTTTCTTCCAAGCGCCCCTTTCACAAAGCGGGTCCCCAGATGTTTCTGGACAAGATTCCAGCCGAGGCTTGGGAGGAATTCATAACTTCTCAGTTCCGCAGGCGGGGAAGAACAATCGATGGGGAGGCTGTGTCCGCTCTGCTCGCTACGGCCGATCTGATTCCCTATGACGTGCAGCGCATCGCGCACGAGCTTTGGGACTACGCGGAAATCGCCGACAAACGCACCTTGAGTACCCCTGACGTCAAGAGGGTCATTAATAAGCTTGTGATCGGCCAATCTACGTACTACGAGCTCCTTTGGGAGCAACTGCCCGCTCGACAGCGTGCGACCTTGCAGGCGCTGGCCCACCGGGGAGCGTCGGAGATCTATTCCCAGGCTGTTCGCGGCGAGTTTCGCCTCGGCCCAGCGTCAAGTGTTCAGAAAGCGCTTCAGTCCCTGGATGCGCGCGATATTATCGATCGTTACCGGGGAGAGTATTTCTTTCTGGATCCTTTGCTCCTCTGCTGGATCCGATCCAAGGTCGCATAGCTATACGCCGTTCAGCGTTACGCTAGAAGGCATAGCCGTTTTGCACTCCTCGCCATGGACCGAAACCTGCTGTGCGGACATCACGCAGTGACCTTTGAAGGCTCGTGGGTATTTTGCGAGAGTCTGCTTTGGGCAGACCAACTCACGAAAACCGTCGCATGATCGCGACAATTTGTCCGACAACTTCCGCATCCTGGTGCAGTCGGTACTGTGCGGAGCGATGAAAGTCCCGACCGTAGGGGTGAATTACCAGCAGGCCATCTTCAACCGAGCAAGAGCACGCCAGGTAAACTCCTTCTCTCATAAGGATGATGTACAGCGGCTGTTGCCACCACGGTTTTGACGCCATATGAAAAGGCGTCTTTCGGCGCCGGTTGACCATGACCAGCACTGCTTCTGCTAGGTAAGGATGAAGCGGGTCGTCGTTGCCTCCGACCCAGAAGAAATCCGCCGAGGAGACGTGTGCCGAGCCAGCGAAGTATCCCAATGAGTCACGCAAGAACAAAGGGACCTCCTGCAACTCTTCGAGGAGTTTCTCAACAGGTCCCGTCCCAACATTCACTAGGTCGCCGCGTTTGGCTGTCAGAGTTGGCCCAGCCCGGGACAAGTATCGGTCCGGCATCGATTCTGTGCCAGCATCCGCGAGATCAATCCCCATTCGTTTCATTGCGGATTCAAACCGCAGGCCATAAATGGAGCAAAGCGTAATGATCTTGTGGAAGTCCCGCGGAGGGGTGTTGCGCAGTTCATAATCGCTCAGCGAACTGGGCGAAGTTGTGTATCCATCATTCTTCAGCGTTTCGGCAATGATGCGGCTCGTCGCGGCGGCCTCGCGAATCGACAGATTCATTCGCGCCCGTGTTCTCTTGAGCAGTTGCCCAAAGTCTTCGTGTGTGGGAAGCAGCTGAGGTTTCCAAAGTCGGGCTAGATCCTTTGGGACTTTCGGTTCCTCGCCGAGAACCAGCGGCCGGAACTCAAGATCGACCGCGCCCCAGAGCCGAGCCTCCTGAGGGCAATGCAGTTCGACCTGCGCATAAGAGAGCCCATTGTCGAAGGGGACGATGATACCGCCATCCAGGATACGGATTCGGCAACAATAGAAACCCTTGCTGTGCTCAATGAGAAACAGCCGATCGGAAATGCCGGAGTTCTGTCCAGCCGCCAGATCGGCAGTGACATCTGGATCCACGCGCACAATGCTCCCCGGGGTGAGGTCTGGAAACGCAAGCGCATCTTCAGCTCCGATCTTGGCATAAATGAAATGCCGGTCGAGTTGTGGCAGCGAGGCGATTCTCTTCCGAGGCCCCAACTCCAGCAGTCGCGTGAGTGGAGTAATCGGTGGAATAGGTTCACCGAGGGGGCGGTTGCGCAGACGGGGTATCCATTCGTTTGGGTCGGTGAGTGAGGTATCGAGAACAATGGTCCGTTTCGAAGGAATCACGATCTGCAATCGTGTAATGTCTTCGAGATCAAAACCAAAGACCGGCAGCCAGTCCGCCACACGGTAGCCGGAAATGCGACTCAAAGCGAAGATCTGATGAATGCTCGGCCGGAAGGACCCCGAGCGAAGATCGTAATAAAGATGGTGCGGGAGGAAGAACGGGGAAGACAGTCCGTACAATGCGACCGATTGCTGCGATGCTCGATATAGCGTGAGTCGCTTGCTCGCTAGTATGGATCGAACTTTTTCGGCGACTGCAGCGCCTGTTGACGAGCCCTCCCTCGCACGCGATAGCACGGTATCTCTCGCTGGTTCGTAGCTGCGAGAACTTCTGGCCCGCGCCGATTACTCGTCAAGCGCGCCCACACCTCAGTAGGTCGCGCGTAGAGTCCCCCTCTCCCGGATGCGCTCAAGAATGACTGCTCGCAGAATTCCACCTTATAAGTGCCGAGCGGAAGCGATCGCCATAAATATCAATAGGTTGTCCCAATCTTCGGCCAGATCTTCGGGTTCGCTAGGTAAATGAGCAACCTACAGGGACGCGAGACGGGAAAGGCCGCCGGCTTCGTGGTCGGAATAGCGGCCAGACAATGGGCATTTTGTCCGGTTTTCAGAAACAAATTCAGAAACTTGTGGAAACGTCTCGTGTTTGCTGTAACATCTGACAATTCTCGGTGGGCCGTCTGATGTGGGCCTCGTCTTGGAATGCGGAATCGGGTAAGCGCCTCAGAGCGGAGCGCGAACGTCTCGGCTTATCCCTGCGCGACGTGGAAGCTCTGAGCCACAGCATCGCCGAGAGATGGCAGAATTTCGATTACAACATCGCCCACACCTCTCTCGCCGACATCGAAAACGGAAAGTGGCCGCCCACTCTTCACAGACTTTACACCCTGAGTGTTATTTATGGACGCGATTACGATCGCCTCGCGAGCATGTGCGGTGTCCCGGTTGGCGAGGTTCTTAAGGAGCATAGAAAACTTGCTCTCCCCCGCACCTACCTCATTGGATCGGTGCCTGAGGTCTACAAGTCGACCGTGTCGTCTGCAGTCGAGCTGCGGGAAAAGTTGCGCGCGGAGCGGACAAACCTGATGCCGAAAATTCTTGAAACTTGGGATGAGGTGCCGCTCCCGCTTCAGCTGATGGATGGCCCGAGTCCTCTGTATGGTTACATCGGCATGGACGACACCACGCTGCACCCTTTTATCCGGCCGGGAGCTTTTGTCCGAATTGACCCCCGCCAGAAAAAAATTCCTGCCCTCGACTGGCATGGCGATCATGACCGGCCCATCTTTTTCGTTGAACTCCGCGAACGCTACGTATGCAGTTGGTGCGAGATGCACGATGGCCGGTTGATTCTGATCCCTTCCCACGAGTCAAAACGCCGTGCGCAACATGTGCGCTATCCGGCCGAGGCTACGATCGTCGGTCGCGTGACGGGAGTGAGCATGGACCTCGTCGAGCCGGAAAACGAAGCGCGGGCCTAGTGCGCATTGAGCGCTTTTACCTGAACTGTCGGAATGACGCTATTAGCCAGCGCATCGGAGTCGCCGCAGCCGGGAATCGCCGACGACTAGGATCACTTTCCGGACGGAGAGCTGATATTTCTTCCCACGAGTCTTTAGCTCGCAGCCGCCAGCCGCGAGGACGTTCTTCACCCACTCCGATTGGCTGCTGTAGGTCTAGGCAATAATGATCCCGTTTGGCGCTCCAAAGACGTTCACCGGAGTTCGGTAGACTTTCCCCGACTTGCGACCCACGTGTGTGAGAATGCCGAAGCCCGGAAGCCAGCCTGCGAACAAGCTGGTGATTCGGTTCGTGAAGGCAATACTGAGGTGTTGTTCAGGCTTCCGCGTTCCCGTAAAGGTTGACTCGCTGGCTCCCTACGTAGCGCAATTCCTTGCCCAACGTTAATTCCGCTTTGGGCAGCGTATTCGAGATGATGGTCTGGCCTTTAACCTCGCGCATTTCAGAATTCGTGGCAAGATCGGGTTTCTGTCCGAAAGCGGCATAGGCGACCATCAGCAGCAATAAGGGACGTAACCGCTCCATAGATGAGCCGCCAACCGTGGCGTTCTCGGTTGGACGGAAAACCACGCAAACCGCTAGGGCAGGTGTAATCTGTCCATCTTCGGAATTCAGCCATGTTCGAGCGGTATGCAGAAAAGGCACGGAGGGCTGTATTCGCCAATCAACCATCGTGGTTGCTTTTCACCGAGTCGGTTAGCAGTCTTCAGCATCCAAACTTAACGGAGCTTTAATGAGCAAAATTGCGGAACCCCGGAGTGATCTCGCTGCTCTTGCAAGCGATCATGCTGATCGGGAGATTGCACATGCCGCCCCGATGTGGCTGCGTATCGGGTTCTGGGCTTGCGTACTAATCGCAGTGGGCGCAGTAGCTCGGCGGGTAATCGCGCTCCTGCATCCCCCGAACTCCGCGCCTCCACCACTGGCAGCACTCGACAAAGTTTTCGCCTCGCACGCAGCACTCACTCTCGCGCACATCATCCCAGCACTTATCTTCGTGCTGGTTACGCCATTCTTCGTCTTTCGCAAGTCCAAGGAAACTTTTTGGCCTGAATACGCACTACTTCTGCTCGGTGTCGTGGTTGGAATCACCGCCTATGCAATGAGTGGTTATTCTGTCGGCGGATGGGTGGAGCGCTCAGCCGTTCTGGTGTTTAACACTCTTTTTCTGTACTCAATGTTCCGCGCTTACCTCTATATGAGGCGCGGAAACTTGCTCCTGAAGAGGCGCTGGCTGCTCCGAGCGATAGCGATCCTGCTTGGGATCGCGGTAACCCGTCCTGTGATGGGAATCTTCTTTGCGACCAGCCCGCTGACGCATCTTCAGCCGAGCCAGTTCTTCGGCATCGCGTTTTGGATTGGGTTTTCGACTAGCACTTTGGTAGGCGAGTTTTGGCTGCGAAGAACCGATTTTTAACATCCATTTACCTATGCTGCAATTGCGAACGAGACGATGAAACGCAACGTTCTGCACGGATTCATTCTTTGGACCTGCATCGTGTGTGCCGTAGCGCAAGCGCCCGCGCCTGCACCTTCGCATAATCGTGACGAAAACGTAGAGCATGTCTCTTTTGTAACCGAAGATGGTGCGCTCATCTATGCGGACTTGTTACCCGACATAGTGATCGGTCACGTAGTTAAACATCAGGGGGCCGTTCTGAGCAGGTCAGCGCGATCATCGAATCCGACGCGACCGACAAGAGAACCGGACTCAAAGGAGGCGAGGTAATCACACAATCCAACTTTTGTTGGAAGTTGTTTCAATACCGCGAGGGCACTGCCCGGAATGATTGAGAAAGGTTCGCATGAAAAAGTCATGCGGCCTAATACTCACTCGCGGCAAAGGCCCAAAAGAACGCCACACACGAAGGTTCATCGTCACCTCGCCTTCGATGAGAAAGAGCTAAAATCTTAAGATTCTTGCTCTGCCACTTTCGACGCTAAAAAGGGGTGTGTGGAATGACTCCAGAAACGCAACAGAACGAATCTCCATACTGCGTAAAGATCGAGACCGATAGCGGGCAGTCGGCTACTGTTCCCATTGCCTTCCTGACATCGAAGCAGTTGGAAGTCTTTCTTCAGAGTGAGTTCAAGCGGTTGGCCCAAGAAGCAGGCGTAAAGGGCGCTCGAATTCATGTGGAGCGTGCGATAGCCGCTGACTACGAGCAGGTTCTCCGTGAGGTGGCGTCGTGCCTGTTCTCCGCGAAGGCACGAGCCGCATGACTTCGGCAGCGAGGGAGTGGCGGTCAGTTAACTGACGAGAACGGTTACCTCATCGCAGGTCCCGCCGAGCAGGAATCGGGCGCAGACTTGAGGGCAGGGGCGGGACTTGCGCCCGCTAAAGTCCACCTTTCAGAGCGCACTTTATCGACAGCAAATGGCAGGGACTTTCCCCGGCTTCACCGATCCGGGGTTAGGACGCCGCTGAAGAAGGCCGAGCTTTCATGCCTTCAGGCGCATCAGTCGTCTGATCTTCTTGCAGAACCCAATTGGCACCCTTGTTGGGACAACTGCGATTGCTGCAAAGCGCGAGGATGTTTCCCTTAGCGACAATCTCGGTATGGGTGCACGCGGAGTGCTGATATCGCCCAGTATGCAGTGCAGGGCTTCCCGCTGCCCGATAGATGATTGCCATGGGGCTCTCCCTTTCGGCCGCGGGAGCGACCCGCGAACTTCAGGCAGCAGTAGTGTAGAGCAGTGCTGGGAGGAGAACTGTTCAAGAATGCTCACATGGACAGCGGCGTTATCACAACTTTACGGCTTTCGTTCGCCAGACAGACGAAAGGAAAGCGAGAACTTGGGCCTGTGCTGGAGCCTAGCATTGATGTTGCCGCCGTTCGCGCGTTTACGCGCTTTTATACCCGAAAGGTCGGCGTGGTGGATGGCATGGCAAGCCACCCGTTTTCTCTGGCTGAGGCACGCGTACTGTATGAAGCTCGCTCGCCGCGACCAGCCAACAGCTACCCACATCCGCAAGGAGCTTGGGCTTGATGCGGGGATATATCAGTCGCATTCTTCGCGATTTCGAACGCCGCAGGCTGGTGACGCGGGAACAGTCGAAGACGGACGAGCGACAGAGATTTTTGTCACTGACCGCCAAGGGGCGGAAAGCCTTCGCGCCACTTGACGAGCGCTCGGATCGCAATGTGGCCGCAATGCTGCAAGGACTCTCAGTTACGGAGCGGAAGCGCGTGGTTGATGCCGTGCAAACCGTCCAGAAACCGCTCGGTGACGCAGACGAAGCAAGGCTCCCCTATTTGCTGCGGCCGCACCAGCCGGGTGATATGGGCTGGATCGTCCATCGCCAGGCAATTCTCTATGCCGAGGAATACGGGTGGGATGGAACATACGAGGCGCTGGCGGCGGAAGTTGTGGCGCAGTTCATCAAGAATTACGATCCGAAGCGTGAACATGCCTGGGTTGCAGAAAAGGATGGAGAAAGGGTGGGTGCCGTCTTTGTCGCTAAGGAATCAAACGCAGTCGCCAAGTTGCGTCTGCTGCACGTTGAAGCACAAGCGCGTGGGCTAGGAATTGGCAAGCGACTCGTTTCGGAATGCGTGCGCTTCGCGCGGCAAGCCGGGTACCAGAAGATGACACTATGGACGCAGAGCATTCTGCACGCAGCGCGACACATTTACAAAAAGGCAGGTTTCGAGGTCGTCCGTGAAGAAAAACATCACAGCTTCGGAAAGGATCTGACGGCTGAGACCTGGGAACTGAAATTTTAAGGACGGCAGGCATGGTGGTGGCCAAAGGGCGGAGATTCGCCCCTTCGCATTTTGAGAATCCGCGAAAACGCAAAACAACTTAGGGTTGCGCGATCGTGAGGTCACTGGGCGCCTAAGAAGGCGCGCGGCTCCGAGTATTTCCGGACCCACGGTCTCGACATCCCCTTCTCGCAAAAGCCGGGCGGGCACGCGATCCCCTAGCTCTGGATTCAGACCCGTAAACCACGCCTGAACCACACGTGGCCCTCATGATCACTAATCGCTTTCGCTAGCCGATAAGCGAGCCGCAATCTTTCATCGACAGATTTGCTGGCCAAGACCGCTTTTTACCCGGAATGACTGTCGGTCACTACGAATGCCCCGAGTCCTTTCGACTAAGCCATGGCGATGCACGTAACGCGTGCCGCCGCTGGGCCGAGGCGTTGCCGCCAGAAACGACGAGAAACACTTTTCTTGAGTTTCCGAGTGGCATTGGCACGCCAATCATACGGCGAATACTCAGAGTTCAAACGAACAAAAAAGGCCTTGGTGGATGAGATTCCGGCAAAGCCGGACGATCCACGGAGTAATGCGGAGGTCGCTAAGCCGTTTTCTTTCCTGCCTTCACCTTCGCCCATCGCGCCCGTTGCGCCGCGGCAATCTTCTTCCGCGCGGCTGCCGAGAGCGTCCGCTTTTTACGTATCGGAACAACTTTCGCCTGCGCCCCTTTGTTTTCCCGAACCTTCGCCCAACGCGCCCTTTGTGCAGCCGCGATCCTCGCGCGAGCTGCCGCCGACAGCTTTCGGGTGCCTGTCGCCTGTCCATATGCGCTGCCGAAAGCCGCGAGCGCTGCGCCGATTCCGCGAAGTTCCTTGGTCAATCGATCCTGTTCCTTCTTTAACAGCCGAACGACTCCTGCTATATCGGACATTGAGTTCCCCCCTCGCGGCAGATTGTATCAAGCGAATCGTAGGCTAGTACCTCGCCACTATTGGTGAAACTTCCTAGAACCCGACTTCTGGCCCGGGAAGGATTTCCCGATGGCCCTAATTCGTGAGAAACACACAACAAAGACGCTTGGTCGAAATCACGGTGCACGAAAGATCGGTCGGCAAATCAGTGTGCAATGCCACTAGGAAGATTGTTATCCATGTTAGATGCTTCCGCGATGCCGCTGGATTTCAGACATCACTGCTCGATATTCGCCATCCGAATGCAAGCTTTCGACGGCTTTGCGCAGAGCTGCGTTGACGCCCGGATCGTTGGAATACCGGTTAGCCGCGTCTAGCAGTACACGCGCCTTATCCCCCTCCGATGAAATGCCAATTGCCGACTGAATCGCCCCAATTGCCATCGCGCTCGAAGTCCCCGGCTTGTCGAGCAGCGCCGTCAGAACGCGGGAGCGATCTCCATCTGAATGGATGCTGTCCGCAGCAGCAAAGAAAGCATCGCGAGCCGGCTCAATATTCGCTCCAGCGAGGTCCACAAGCACATGCGCTTTATCCCCGTCCGACGAAATTCGCTGCGCGGAATTCGCGATTCCTCCAAGCGTGTCTGTCCCAATTCCCGGCCGGTGGGCAAGTGTCACAAGCACCTGCTGATGGTCGCCATCGCTCGAAATCGAATTCGCTGCGTCAAAGAAAGCCTTTCGCAGGGCCTGGTCATCTCTATAACTGGAAACGGCTTCCCTAAGCACGCGAGCCTTGTCGCCGTCCGAGGAGATTTTTTCAGCCGAGCGCAGAACACGAGCTAGTGCGTCGCTATCGTCGCCATGTGCCTGCAGCAATTTCGAGAGAACGCGTGCGTGATCCCCATCCGACGAAATCGAATTCACCGCCTCGAAATACACCATGTGAAGTTCATCATTCGCACGATAGGGATCCGCAATCTCGACCAGCACCTCCGCCTTGTCGCCGTCGGAGGAAATATGCTTTGCGGCCCGCGCCGCGCGTACGAGGGACTCAGTGTTTCCCGCATCCTTTTTAACAATGTCGGAAAGTACCCGTCGTTTGTCGCCATCGGAACTAATGCTCTGGGCTGCGTCAAAAAGATACGGACGAAGGTCGCCAGTGAAATACTTCTCATCCACAGTAATCAGCACCTGCGCCTTATCGCCATCCGATGAGATTCCCTGAATCAACTTGGAGCAGTCTTTGAGCTGCTCCGTATTCAGGGTCGCTTGGGAGAAGAGCTGCTCCAGATAAATGCGCTTCGATCCATCGCTGTGGATCAATCCAATCTCGGCGATCACAGCCGGCGGACCCCCTTGCCGGAGTATTCGCGTGACGCGGGGTCCTGCCGCAATGCCAGTGTCGCGAATCACCTGAGGGAGCAAGCGTCCCAGCCATGCCCGCCCCTCGTCGTCCAAAGGTTTCGAAGTTCGGCCCACCGAGTAGCTCTTTGTAAGATTTCCCGTCGCATCCGCCCTCACGTCATACCCGCGTCCGTACAGCCAACCCCCTTCTTCTAGGGTGAAACGTCCATTGGGGGACAATGACTTAACGTCGTGATCGTCGTCAGTGAATTCGATTGCGCCATCAATCTTCACTTTCAGTGACGTCCACCCGTTCTGGGTCCTAAATTCCATATGAGTCTCGCCACTCTGCTGCGAGGCGACGGCCGCCAGGGGCGCTTGCGGTGCCATGGGAGATAGCGGAGAACTGGGCGCGAGAGGCGCTGGTGGTGCCAGCGGCGAAGTGGGACCCTGCGCTGCCGGCGATGCCGAGGCAGTAAGCAAGCCTATCGGGGTTAGCGATGCGTGGACCGCCAAGGGCATACCAGAACCCAGCGCCGCAATTGGCGCTACCGGTGCGTGCAGTGAGTTCGGAGCTTTTGGCGCTTTTGGTACGGTAAGCTCCTGCCGGCTGTTTTCGTTTGTCGGATTCTGCGCGAACGCGACCATTTGCGGAGCCCGCGCGCCCAAATAGATCAATCCGGCAACCGCAGCAACCGCAGCTACCAGTGGACCAAGGACAAGCTTCGGGGCTGCGTTCCGGGTTCGGTCCAGCATGTGATGAACGCGGCGGAGGAGCTCTGACCGGTTTCCCGCCGCGCCTGCCGCCAGGATGCCCGCAGGCCCAAATTGTGAGAGTTCTGCCACTTTCGTTAGCGAAGCCGCATATGGCTTCGCGGTTCCCGTTGCTGCGATCACCCAGTCATCGCAAGCCATCTCGCGCTCCAGTGACATCCGGTGGCCGAGCCAGTAGACTGCTGGCTGAATCGGTAGCACGGCTTCAATAAGTCTCTGCGCCAGGTTGGTCCAATCATCTCGGCGCAGTAGGTGGGCGAGTTCGTGCATCACGATGTGGTCGAGTTCCGCGTCCAAAAGCGTGTCGAGAAATGCCCGAGGGATCAGGATCGCCGGATCGAAGAATCCGAGCGACACAGGGCCCGCGATCTGGCTCGAAATGAGCAATCGCGTTTGTCGGCGAACGCCATTGATGGCACACAGACGCCGCAACCGCAACTCCCAGCGGTCCGAAGCCGGCCTCGCGCCTGATTTCAACCTTCGCAACTCCCGGTATCCAGCTGCCAGCCTCGCCAGCATCACTAGAGACAGCAGAGCCCATAGAATCTCAATCGCGGCAAGAACCTTTCCCGAGCGTATGCGGATCAATGGATGCGCAACGGCTTCCATCACTCGCGATGAAGTCCGGGAGGCCGCGTTTCGCAGCGCGGATTCGAAACCTCGTGATTCGAAACCGGGTGACTCGAAACCGGGTGACTCGAAACCTGGGTGAGATGCGGATTCACCATTTGATTCAGGAATTGTTGCGGAATGTGACTCGCGGTTCGCGGCAGCCTTCAATTTCGAGTACTGATTTTTAACAGGGGCGAAAGTCGCGGCCACAGGCGTGTTCGTTGTTCTACTCGGAAGCGAATCCCGTTGAGCCGCTGTAGTAGTGGGAATTCTGAGCGACACCAGCCCTGTAGGCAACGCCGCGACAGCGATCAAGGTTAGCCATAGAACAATGAAGCGGGTCGTCGAGTTCAATCGCGGAAGCAGTTTCAGAAGGATGCACATCCCTGCCGCTAGAATTGTGCCCTGACAGATCCCGTTCAGAAGAGTTGTCATGGCGAAATCGATATGTGTCATTTCTGCTCTCCTTGCTCACTCTCGGCGATCATCCTCTTGATGCGCCGCAATTCGGCTCGGCCTATTGTTTCTTCCTTCAACAGATTCACGACCAGCAGTTCGCGCGAGCCGCCGAAAAAGCGATTCACCAAATGACCCAGTGCTGTACGGCTGGCTTCTTCATGCGCAATCACGGGTTCATAAACGAAGGCGCGTCCTTTCTTCGTGTGCCGCAGGTAACCCTTGGCCTCGAGAATGCGCAGCGTGGTCAGCACGGTGCTGTACGCAAGCGGCGGATTGGCCGGCAATGATGCTACTACGTCACCCACCGTCGCACGCCCTTCCTTCCACACTACGTTCATCAGCCGTAGTTCACCTTCCGTTAAGTTCGGTGATTTTTTCCGCGCCAACGCTACCCTCCCTTAGGATTAACAATTAAGTAATTAATAGTTACAAATTTATATTGCATGCAATCTGCCATTGTCAACTATTAAATTAATAGTTAGAGTTTGGGTATCGGGAATCCACACGCGCCCAAGAGCGGTCTCCCGTCACGCCTTGATCCTGACAAGCGCTTCTGTCCGGGAGAGACTCCCTATGAACTCCGAGGTCTCCCGTAAGCCGAAACCTAGCTTTGCTAGGTTTACGCCAGTTCGATTCCGTGAGCAACGAGCCCTGGAGGCAATTGTCCGACGCTATCCAGAAACCGGCTTCGGGGAAGTGCGAACGAAGGCGCTCGGAATTCGTAACAGGCAGAAGATGCGGTGCTCAAGATGAAATCCAGCGAGCGAGCATTGCCCGATCCAACGCAGGAAAATCAAACTAGTTCAGCTTAACGATTTGCGTACCGTGAAGGTTCTTGTGGTCGGTCTGTTTGATTTGCGACGTATTGGTGCAATTAGCGCAGGAAGGCAGAGTGATACCCAAACAGAGCGCCATTGTGCCTATCGCTTGGCGATTACCGCGGTCTTCCGATCGTCGAGCCTGCTCAGTCGGCGTAATCCGCGACGGCGAATTCGTTTACAAAAGATCCTTCGGTTACGCGAGCCTCGAACTCGGCGTCCCGCTCACACCCGCGTCGGTCTTTTACATGGCCTCGGTCTCGAAGCAATTCACAGCCGCGAGCATTGTCCTTGCTGCCGAACAAGGCCATCTCTCACTCGATGACGACGTCGGCAAGTACCTCCCCGAGCTGCCCAACTACGGCCGTCGCATCACGCTTCGCCAGATGCTCCATCAAACCAGCGGGTTCCGCGACTTTCTCGATCTCGTCTTCATTTCCGGGCGCAATGCCGAAGACCTCGCCTCGCCGGAGGAAATTCTCAAGCTCATCGCGCGCCAAAAAGGCCTTAACAACGTTCCCGGTGCCGAGTGGGTCTACAGCAACTCCAATTACTTCCTGCTCGGCGAAATCATCCGACGCGCGACTGGGAAGTCTCTCGCGCACTTCGCTGCCGAAAACATCTTTCAGCCGCTCGGAATGACGCACACCCTCTTCTACGAGGACAACAAGCTGGTGGTCCCCAACCGCGTCGCCGCTTACGATCCCGGCCAGGAGGGCAACTTCCTAGTCGATTGGTCAACCAGCTATGACATCGTTGGCGGCGGCGGCCTGATGAGCAGCGTCGACGATCTGCTTTCCTGGGACCGGAACTTCTATGCCAACAAGCTCGGCAAAGGAACGTTGCCGATCGAGTTGCAAAGTCACGGCGTCCTCAACAATGGCAACCAAATCGATTACGCTCTGGGCCTATCGCTTGGCGATTACCGCGGTCTTCCGATCGTCGAGCACAACGGCGCGCTGTTCGGGTACCACTCTGCATTCCTGCGCTTTCCGCAACAGAGATTCAGCGTGATCGTGCTTTGTAACCTCGCCACCGCGGGCCCGAAGCTCTTGCCCGCAAAATCGCTGACCTGTACCTGGCACCCGACTTCAAGCCGACCAAAAACACAGTCACCGCGGCCTCAGACCTCCCCGATCCGGCAGCCTTCGGCGGCACCTACCTCGACCCGCACACGAAGACCATCTATACGTTCACCGCCGATCACGGCAATCTCATCGCATGGGGAGCGGTTCTGCGGCGCATCGACGCCAACAGATTCTACGACCTCGGCAGCAACGTCATTACTTTCGAGAAGGTGAACGGGACGATGCGATGCTCGCTTGCGATTCCCGGCGAGGTGTATTTTTCCGGCGACAAGCTGGAGCCTGTCCATCTCAGCGAAGCGGAGCTAGCCAGGTTTACCGGCGGGTACCACTCGGACGAGCTCGACGCGACCTACACGTTGTCGGCAGAAAAGGGAAGACTGGCGGTCAAGGAGGGCGACAAGCCGCCGGTTATCTTCGATCCCGCTAGGCACGACGAGTTCTACTCCAGCGACTTTCGCACTTTGGTTTTCCAGCCTGACGCTGACCGGCGCATTTCCACGCTATTAGGGTGTGACAGGCACACTCACAGTCAACGGGATCACGCAAACAATCAACCATCTGAGGGTCACTGTAGGATAGATTTGCAGAGTCTTTGCCGGACTCTTTTTTCACTATAGTTTCGGAGAAATAGAGCGAACTCGTTTCAGCTGCTGCAATGCAGTAACGTGCTGTGGCAAAGCAGCGTGCTCGATTTGCGAATCGCGAAACTGCAGCAGACTCCCGCAACTGAACTATGCGGGGCTAAATGTTCGCAATCGAGCGCATGCCTACATCGGCAGCGCGAAACGCTGCGGAGCATGCTCACAAAAAGAACAATGCACGAGTGGGCGATACAAGTATCTCGCCATTCACATTCATGAGTCCATACGACAACGCGCACGGGCGTTGGCGCAAACGCCTGAGTTCGCGAAGGCACAACGACAAAGAAAGAAGGTGGAAGCGTTATTCGCGGAACTCAAGAACCAGATCGGGATGCGCCGCTTGCGACTGCGCAGACTGAAGTTCGTGCGAGAGCGGTTCTGGCTTGCGGCGACGGCTCAAAACATCAAGCGTCTGGTGCGCTTCATCAGCCAGCAAGGAACACCCCTGCCTGTCGCCAAATCAAAGAGGAACCCGCCAGTCCTGACACCGCACCACAACGGAGAGCGTGCAATCAAAGACTTTTTCAACACCCACTCCCGATTACGCTCAAAATCGCGCTTTGCGGCTCAAAGCGTGAAATCGCCTGTTAACAGAACTTGCCGTCGATACCTTCGATAGTGCACAGCTCATGAATTGAACCAACTATGGAAGCTGCACATCGAGCGCATAGACTTCTTGAGTTCCGGTATCGCGCATTAGGAGAGGCGAGCCGCCAGGAGTGAGTCCCATCCAAGCCCAGAAGGGCAGAACGACACGGCGAAGATTTTTGAGGCTAGCTACAGCTTCGAGCTTGTGGTCGGAGAGGCGAACGCGATAAATCGCAGGGTCTGCATTGGACTGGGTATCAAAGTAAACATACTGGCTGTCGTGGGACCAAACTATGGCATTTACGTTCTGCTTTGCAAGCTCGGACCACTTCCGGGCAGCAACATCATAGATCATCAACTTCTGGCCGTCGGTCGGAGTGGCCGCGATGTAACGTCCATCGGGGGAAAGAGTGGCTCCCGCTGATGCCTCCGATTCAGGAACATCGGTGGTCTTCATCGTCTTCAGGTCCACGAAGGAGATCGTGTATCTCTCGGCAGTCTTCATACCGAAGTAAAGGAGGGAGTTGCCGTCGGGCATCCAGCCGGCATTCCGCATGTAGATCTCACCTCCGACGATCCGACGCGCCTCGCCCGCCGAGGCGGAGACAACAAAGACGTTCTCCCTTTTGCCTGGCAGTATGGCGGTATAAGCGATTTGCCTGCCGTCAGGAGACCAATCTGCCGATTCCGCTTGTACGGGCGGAGTTGTGAGTTGGAGTTTTTCGCTACCATCGGGACGAGAGCGCCATAAGTTGCCGTCTGGCCAAGTGACGTAAGCAACCCAGGTACCATCGCGCGAAAAATTGACGTATGCTGTCGAAATACCACCGAGAAAGGGCGCAAATTGACCTGACTTGGCGTCATAGCGAACAAGTTCGGAGCGTGGTTGGGCACCAATCGCAAATATTTTCTTGCCATCAATGCTAGGACTGGGAGCCTCCACACTCAGGGGACCCGTGGTAAGTCGCACTGGACGATGGTCGAGCTTGTGCCAGAAGTCCCCTTTTTCGCGGGTGGCCCACAGATCTTCACGTCCCTTGTCATTAGCACGGAAGATGAAGAATTTACCATCGGGGGTCCAGTCACCGGCACCAGGTTCTCTTGCTTCATTCCAGTCTGCAAGCAACTGGTGAAGATTGGTCCCGTCCGAATCCATCTCCCACAATTTGTCTCCGGTCGGAGAATTCGTGGTAAACCGGAGAATTTTTCCGTCGGGCGACCATCGCGGCCAATAGATGTAATGGTCAGTGGAGAGAGAGGCCAACTTCTTCTCCTCTCCGCTGCCGCTGACCTCCATCAACTCGTTCCCCAGACAAAGGAGTCGGTTTCCGTTGGGCGTCCAGTTGCCATCACTACCTGGCCGATCGACAAAGCGACGTGGCGATCCGCCGAGAGCGGGCACAATCCAAATCGGTTGGATTGCCTCTGCGCCGGTGAAGCTGCTCACCAGCAACTCAGAACGGTCCGGGGAAATCGTATCGAGCCCGACATTGGCAAGCGGGATCGGCATGGGGACGGTCTCTCCACCCGTTACCGAGACCTGCGCCACGACGTAGCGGTTGTCAACGTTTTCCTCAAAAAAGATCCGAGACCCGTCCGTTTGGACGTTGGCAACGGTCTGCCCAGCAAAGATTTTAGGCAGCCCGTCGTGAGTGAGTTGCGTGTAGGCAGTAACCCTAGGGGGCGGCAGCGTAGGGCGCAACATATGGGCAAGAATGGCAAGAAGGACAACGGCCGCGGCCGCGATCGCAATCCGTTTCCTGTGGGATAGAGTCCCCGCACCCGCAGTCGGGTGCGTGATAGGCGCAGCCACAGCCGCTGAAGCCTCGTTTGGTTGAGCCGCAACCGTGTTCGTTCGTCCAGATTCAATTTCTCGTTGTAGTCGGCGTAAGTCGACGGACATTTCAGCAGCGCTCTGGTAGCGCAGCTTGCGGTCTTTTTCGAGCGCTTTGTTGATAATCTCACCTAACTTCGGCGGCAACGCAGGATTTAGCCGCACAGGAGGCAACGGTTCGCGGTTGAGGATTTCATCGAAAACTTTCGCCGTCGTGCCGCCGGAGAAAGCGGGGTGCCCGCTCGCCATCTCGTAAAGGATTGCTCCGAAAGAGAAGAGATCGGTGCGCGGATCTAGCTCTTCACCGGATGCTTGCTCGGGCGACATGTAGGCGATCGTGCCGATCGCTGTGCCGGGGCTAGTGAGGGGCACTTCGCTGACCACCGTCGGCGCAGCACCGAGCGAGGCTGCGGAAGGGTGAGCTTCTGCGGCCATCTTCGCGAGTCCAAAATCGAGGATCTTGGCGTGCCCGCGCGCGGTCACAAAGATATTTCCAGGCTTAATGTCGCGATGGGTGATCGACTTGGCGTGCGCCGCGTCCAGCCCGTCTGCTATTTCAGTTGCGAGCGCTAGCAGACGATCAGTAGGAACCGGCCTTCCCACAATGCAGTCACGTAGTGTCTTGCCCTCAAGCAGCTCCATCACAATGAAGAACTGGCTTTCCTGCTTTCCGATTTCGTAGATGGTACAAATGTTGGGGTGATTCAGCGCTGAGGCAGCGCGCGCTTCTCGACGAAAGCGTTCGAGAGCCTGCGTGTCCTGGGCAACGTCCTCTGGAAGGAACTTGAGCGCGACGAATCGCCCGAGATCGGTATCCTCGGCCCTGTAGACAACACCCATCCCGCCGCTCCCGAGCTTCTCAATGATGCGGTAGTGCGAAATGGTCTGTCCGATCATGGGCCAAAATGTTAAGACTCAAATGCGGGGCAAGTCAATGCTGGCTCATGGTTTTGCAAATATTTCACCATGATGGCTGCTGAAAAATCGCCATTTCACTCATCATGCCTTTGCGGCCCGGCACCTGAGTGAAATCGCAGGCACAACAGTTGGGTTTTAGCGAGATGGGATACCACCCGAAAGGGCGACGATCACGATTATCCAGAACAGCCCCAGAGGCAGGAGGTAGAACCAGCCGAAACGCCTTCTCGCGGCTTGGATGGCGAACCAATGAATCAGAGCCAACGGTCCCCAAAGGAGAACCTGCCTGACGTAAAATCGACATTTCACTCATCGACTCTTGGAGCCGGGATTTTGAGTGCTATGGCCTGATTTCAACACCTAGAGACTAGAATAGGCGAAGTATTCACGAGAGGGCACTGCTCATGGGACTGTTCCACCACATAACAGTCTTTCTGATTAGCGAACAAGAAAAGGCATCCTTCTCTGAGGCTGGAGTCGTGTTTACCGATGTTACGCGAGGACCAAGGGGCGAATCTGTCAATTTTGACATCGGCGAAGATGATCCACGATGGGGGAAGGTATTTTCGTTGCTGGCGTCGCTTGAGGAGCGCGACGGGATGCAGAAGGAATACCGCGTGCAGAACCTTTCTATGACAGCGCCAACTTGGAAGGAGCAGATGCGGCAGATGACAGAACGTGTTGCGGCCGCCACAAGGTCTCGACCGGGTCCGGCATGGCTTGAGGGCTATTCGGGTCAGAGCGTGGAAGAACTGCTCTCGCTTCAAAATCGGTGTTGTCGGGGGGATGAAAATGAGCGATTGTGCCGGTGGCCTGTTCGCAGGCGGATTCTAGGGCAAAGGCTGCTGGAAGGTAGTGCGGGAGAATTATCTGAGGACACACGATACTGTGATAATTAGCATATTGATGCTCGTTCCTAAAATTTAACCCGTAAAATCTGATGTCGACCTTCACACTTTAGGTAGCCACAACGGTGATGCAATGCCGCGAAGGCGAACTTCGCTCAGAGTGACCTCTGTCGTTTGCCGATCAAGCCCAACCTCGGGGCGGGGAGCGAGAAGATCGGTCTGTATTTTAATGATTTGGAAATTGCTTTTGTCCACCCATGCGACTCCCTGCACGAGCATCTGCACGGCGAAATGTCTCGGTCCTCTCACTGTCTCAGTCATGGTGGCATGCCCAGGCCGCTGGGCGAACGCCACGACATAAGTGTTTTGGCTGCCAATCCGCTGTTCGCCAAGGTAGCGGAAAGTCGACTCCGATTGGAACGCCGGCGAAAAATAAACGCAGATCAAGGCAAAGCCGTGAGTAACAAAAAATCGTGAGCTGAAGGGGCTCTCTGTACTCAATTCATTAATGCGGTTGCCCTTTTTGTCCATACGGTATTCATCGAATTGCGCCTCATTTCTATCACCATGAAGAAGAATTAGATATTCGTCTCTAATCTCTTGAGCTGACAGTCGATGGCAATGCTATGTGGCGCCAGTGCTATAGTCGGTGCCAATATTATCGTCGACGCCGATGCTACGGACTTCTTGCTCTCTGACATGTTCGTCAGCGATCAGACTCGGGGTATCGCGAAAGAAGCTGTACCCGCTGCCCCGCGTGCTGCAAGATCATAGGTAGCCCGTTCTGATCCAGGCGAGGCTGAAGCCCCTTCAGTTCTGGAACCCGTTCGCGAAGCCGTTCCAATGTCTCCTCTGAGTACGGATGTGCGTTGGCGTAATAGCTTTGAGGATTTGTGTCTTTGTCGGTAAAGATGTTCGGTGTTGGGCTGATCTCACGTATCGCATGGACGACAAACTTTGTCCGACAGCATCCAAGAAGACCCCAGTGCGGTGGAACATCCTTCTGAAGCTCAGTCAGCTTGGGGTCGGGCAGCGGCGGGCCATAGAACTCCCCCTCGGACGTTAGATAAACCCTTTGCGAATGATCAAGAAGGTCTTTCAGTTTTCGCTCGTTGCTTTTCGACCGGAGATCGAACTCTACCCAAGTGCTTGAGTAGGGAGAGACAGAGCATGCAGGATCATCCAGTGTCCAATTCTCAGGCCTGATACTCAGAACTCCCCTCACTAGAACTTCGACGTGCTTACCCTGAGCCGTTTTCTCCCGGAGGCTGCATAGCGACGACACCGTGTCCGCGGTTTGTGCAAGGCATGCCAACCCGCAAGAAAAAATGGTGATGCCTAGCAGTTTAAGAAGTCGCAGCATCTGTTGCCCTTCGGACAATTCGGGCGTCCCTAACTATAGTTCAAGAATAGTCCTACGAGAACAGTTGACGTAACATCGCCATTGCACTCAAAATGCCCGCAGCAGGGATTCTGAGTGTAGCCGCGCCGGCTTCATCCACTACGCCGTACCAACTGTTGCGGTCTCCCAGATCCAATCCTACGGTCAGTTCTGTTGCGAAAAATTCCTGCTCTGCTTCGCTGCTGCGCTGCTAATCTTCTTCATTGCCGATCTCATTTATCTCTTGCGCTTCAAGAGTCGTCGATAACTTGCGAGCGTACAGCATCCCGTCCGGAGACCGCCTTCTCATCCCATCTGATTTCAACAACGGAAGCCGAACTGACTAGCATGAGAACTGCTGTACCGGTAAAAGGTTCTCAGCGCTCTTCCAATGCCAGGCTCAGAATCGGAAGACTATGCCCGTCGAAACGCGCGCAACGTTCCTGTTCTGGCTGTAGCTGGTACTGGGTACTCCTCCGATAGTGAACCTGGTATAGAGCCAGTCCGCTTGCGCGCGGATCGCGATGCGCGGCTTCAGCCAGTAATCAATGCCGCCGCCTGCGGCAAAGCTAAGAGCATGGTTGGATTGAAAATTTTGAATGCCCCTCTGGTTGCCGAAGTTTTCGTTCGAGACGTGGCTCTCCCCAACCAGGAGGTGTGCAAATGGGCTGAACCTTCCTCTTTCCGAAGACACCTGTGGGCCAACCAAAAACGAATAGGAGCTACCGCTTGCCGGGACTGAGTTTGCACCATTGAGTTCCGGTATGGTGTAACGGGGATATAGACCGGAGAAGTCGGCGACCGCTCCGATCCACGGGCGCATTTTGAAGTTTACGGCAGCGTTCCAACCGTTCGCGCCTCCGTTCGAGTTGACCAAACTGAAGTCTGGCCTCTCATACGTATAGCCGCCAAAGACCTCGACGCGATCTAAGACTTGCGTCTGATCGGATTGCGCGGTGGCGAAACAACCAAGCAGAAGGACCGCGAGAGCGGATAAACCGGCAGGCCGCATGGATTGCCCCCTTCAGGTCAGAGTTCTCAAGAAACTCTACGGGTCGGATGCACTACTCCGAGCAACAGGATGTACGCCTCACTCCTCATCTACGCCTCACTCCTCTCGAAAATCTTGATTCGCTCGGAGAAAGGTTCAGCGTCTTGAGCGATTCAATTTGTCCGGCGATGCCAGGCGCAAGGCGAGGGCAAATGCGTGGAACACTTCCTTTGGATTTGCTCACATGATTCGTGCGACATCTCCATAAAACTCGAAATACCCCGGAACAACGATTTTGAGTGTAACCGCTGAAGGCAGCACCTTGATGGCGACCGTTCGGTCGAGCCGGGTGTCCGTAGAGCGATAGACTTCGCCCATACCCCCGCACCCAGCGGCGATTGAATTTCGTTAGGGCCTAGTTTTGCGCCGGAGGTAAGGGACATGCGCGCGCGTGATTATAGCCTGCGGATCGGCTCAATGAGCGCTATGGCCTGATAGCGACAGTTACATTGTGCTTTATGGCTCCGAGTGATATTCAATACGTGATCGGGGGCTGCAAGACATGAAGTTGTTCACTCGGCTATTCGCGGGGTTGTTCCTCTTCGAGTTGGCTCTATTTGGCATGACTTACGCTTCGCATGGCGATTCCCCCGCCTTGTCCTTTCTCATGATCCCCACCATCTGGATCGCAATGGCAATTGGAGGGGTCCACTCGGCGGGTATTTTATCGTTCCTCATCGGCATCGCCGTCACTGCCCTGTTCTACGCGCTGGTAGCGTCATTAGCTGTCTTCATAGCGAAGGCCCTACTCGGGACCAAAATGCCGAAGCCCGAAACTGGGAAAGAGTGATTCGAAATGTCAAAACGTGCAATCGCCTGGTTTCAACAGTTGGCGTTGCGTGTGCTCGCGGCGTAGAGTACGGGCTCCCATGGATAGTAAGGTCGTCAGGACGGGCGGCCCGGGCTTTGACTCTTGCCGACACCGTCCACACTGTAGGTGCGCTCCTGCGCTTTTCGCAAGGGCGAGTACGATGCTGCCGACACCATGGGATGGTCATGCCCAGCAGTCTGCATCGTACCTGCCGGGCTCATCACCTGCACTTTGTCACCTGCTCCCTGATATCGAGCACGCCCCCATGAGGTCAGCAGTACAAACGAGTAGCAACGAGAGGTGCCTAGTCATTTGCCCGTTTCTCAAACTCAAGGACGACCTGCCGCCTTAGACAACCCGGGATTGTGATAATGTCTTGCTCAAGAAGGTACACGATGTCTCTCCGCAGTGTCATCATGCAAGTCGCCCTGCTCGCATCATTTGCTTCGTCAGTTTTGTGTCAGACGCCTCCCTCCACGAACGGCAATAACACCGTCCTCAAAACCAAGGCGCGCCTCGTTCTTGTGGATGTCGTGGTCGCCAGCGATAAAGGCGAGCCAGTCCCAGGCCTGCACAAAAACGACTTTGAGGTTTTGGAGGACGGAAAGTCTCAGACACTCTCCAATTTCGAAGAGCATCGCGGCGCGCCAATCACTCAAATCAAACTTCCTCCTCTTCCACAAGGCGTCTACACGAACTACCCGCTCGTGCAGTCTTCGGACTCGGTGAATGTGCTGCTTCTGGACGCCCTGAACACTCCCTCTCGCGATCAGTATTTCGTGCGTTCGCAGATGATCAAGTATCTGAAAACAATTCCTCCCGGTACGAAGGTGGCTATTTTCACACTTGCATCCCAACTGCGGATGCTCCAGGGGGTCAACGGGGATTCCTCGGAATTGCTGGCAGCTTTCAACAGCAGCAAAGCCAGCCAGTCAGCCTTGCTGCCCTCCGATGCCGAAAATGATGCAAACCAGCGCCGCGTTGACTTTCTTCAGCAAGAGTCACAGGGGCCTCCGCCGAAAAATCTCGCCGATGCCGCCTTCGATCCGGTGCAAGCCGCGAAGCAGTTCATCGCCGACACCCAGGCGTTTCAAACCGGGCAGCGCATCCGCATCACCCTTCAGGCTCTGCAGCAATTGGCGCTTTATTTGTCAGGTGTTCCCGGACGCAAAAACGTGATCTGGTTTTCAGGATCCTTTCCCACTGGGATCTTTTCCGATCCCGACCTGCCCGACCCTTTCAACATCGCCCGGAGTTTCCAGGACGAGATTCGACAGACCAGCGATTTGCTGTCGTCCGCGCAACTCGCCCTCTACCCGGTCGCCGCTGAAGGACTCGCCTCCGATGCGCTCTTTCAGGCTACAGGCGCCGAGATCGGACAAAAGCGTTCGAGCCTTGAAATAAGAGATCAAGTAAAAGAAATGCAGGCCGAAGAGACTTCCCGCGACTTGAACCACTCCGCCATGGAAGATCTCGCCAAAGACACGGGGGGCCAGGCTTATTACAACAGCAACGGATTGGGAGCCATTCTGCTCCGGGTGACCAACAATGGCGCACACTACTACTCGTTAGCCTATTCGCCGAGCAATGCAGCCATGGACGGCAAATTCCGCCGGATCCAGGTGAAGCTTCTCACTGGCAAATACACCCTCGCTTACCGGCGCGGATACTACGCCGATGACTCTGCCAGCGCCCCCGCCTCTCGCCAGAAGGCGGATGCCGATCCGCTCATGCCGCTACTCGGTCGCAACATGCCCAACTACACACAAATCCTTTATAAGGTACTCGTCCAGCCGGTACGTCCTCAGCCTCCTGCAGACGCGCCTCACATTGGCAGCAACGCAGGCCTGAAAGGTCCGATCACCCGTTACGGCGTCGACTTCGCCATCTCCGTCGACGATCTCAAACTCGATACACAGCCTGACGGATCCCGCCATGGCGCAATCGAAGTTGCTCTCTGTGCCTATGATCGCGAAGGCAAACCCCTCAACTTGGTCGCCACAAGAGGAGATGTGGCTCTCCAACCCTCCGAGTACACCGCCGTTCAAAACGGAGGCCTGCAGATCCATAAAGAAATCGATGTACCGAATGGATACGCATTCCTGCGAATGGGCGTCTACGATCTCAAGACCGGCAGCGCTGGTACCCTCGGCGCACCATTACTCACTTCTGTCGTCTCTGCGAAGAAGTAGATGTCCAAGAAACTGGGGACAAAGAAACTGGATGTCCTCAGGTTTCATGAAGGATACGGCACCGGGGCGGCCGGAAACTCCCGTCAGTTGGCGCGAAATCCCCATTACGCTCACTGACCCCGTCGGGGGATTCTGAGTGCTATGGCCTGATAGCGAGAGTTGCCTTCAGATGCTCTGGATGGGGTTCGATCCTTGTTCCGTCAGACTCGCTAAGTCGTCGCGTTTAATGTCCAACGTTTCAGTCACACTCCATGATTCTCCCGTCTCCAAGGCGGCGTACCAAAGCCAATAGGAGTCGCCTGCCGGAACATATGCCATCACCGCGCCACGGCCAGTTGCCTTGGATTCTCCGCTGTACCAGAGCAGCGCCGACCTTGGCGCAGCGGTGGCAACTGTACGGTTGAGAGCGAAGCGGCTTGGCATCCTCTTGTGGATTGGCTTGCCGCAATCGACTTCTTCGTAGGTCGGAGTGGAAAACCTCTGTTGTGATACAACCCTGTTCGGCACGAACGGTGGAACCCTAACAATGCTTGCGGGGTGATAAGAGGGGTTGAACCAAACCGCGATTGCACCGAGCGCCTTGCCAGAGAAACCCAGCCATTTTGAGCCGAAGAAGTTATCGATCTTAATCAGGACAACGGTCTCGGGCGCGTGGCGTCGAATAACCCCATTTGCCACCTGTTCGACCTGCCTCACGAAATCCGGCGCGTCATCGGTATCAGGTGTGACTCTCATAGGGTCAGTATATGCACCGATGCACCACCCTGCGACTGTGGTTGTTGAAACATCCCCATTACGCTCACTGACCTCAATCGGGGGATTCTGAGTGCTATCGCCTGTTTTCGTCAACAAAGTAACCTTGTGTCCCTGTGTGCAGCGCAATAGCATGAATCCATGCCTGGATTCGCTCGCTTCGGAAGCCCGAGCAAAACACTAACGATCGCAGTGGGGATGGTGCTCCTGCTCGTTGTGGGTTGGGTCGTCGCCGCGCATTCTCACGCAAACGTCGCTGACGATTTATCACGACAGGTTCAGTCTGGTTCAGCAGAAGTGGACATGACACACCTCACCGAGTTTGAGTGGGACGAAGTGTTTGTTTTCGGCCCCTACTACCCGAAGGATGCCATCTGCAAGATACTGAACCTCACTGCTTCGAACTGCTCCGGAGCGGGTATTAAAGAGGTTGACGAAGGACAGTTTCTCCTCGTGTTTACAAATCGCGGCACAGTTTCGCAGACGGTGCGAGTTCCTCGGAATATCGCCAACTTTGACGAAAGTGACAGGTGCTTGGCAAGCCCTATCCGTAGAAGCGCAGCGGTGTTCAGAGTGGAACGCAAACCAGCGGTCTATCTCGTGTGCCGATGATTGGCGAAACATCGCCATTACACTCATTGACCTGCTCAATGCTGCAATAGGACTGGATGCGGGTCTGCCTTTGGCTTGATTACCAGTGCTGAACGTTCGGACTGAATACACTGTCGCCGGGTGAAGGGAAGGAATTTGCCGTTGGCCGAAACGAAGATGTCGTAACAACCTTTTGGCGCTGCGAAGGAAAACTTTCCGTCAACGTCTGTCCTGCCTTCCCACCTGTTAGAGACGTAGCCTTCGTCCGGTTGCTGATAATCGAGGATAAGGACGAAAGCCCCGTTTATCGGCTTGCCGTCTTGCATCAGAACAAAACCGCTTATTCCGGTGGGTTCGTTCTGCGAAATCGAAGGCACCGCTACACTTAAAATGCAGATCAGGACGAAGGTTCGCATTGGGCTGGCTCCATATCGCTTGGATTATCTCCTATCGAAGTGATTGGCGTAACATCCCCATAGCACTCATCATGCCGCCGGAGGATTTTGAGTGTAATCGCCTGTTTTCGTCAACTACGGTCAACGGGTCAACACTACGGTCAACCGAAGTCACTTGTGAAGCACCGGGCCATGCGATAGAACGCTACTCAGGTGAGTTTTGTGATCTGGGCAAAGCGAATACTACTTCCACTTCCATTCCTCGTCGCAGCCGCCCTAAATCTATTCGTCATCATCGCTCGTCCCATGCACTGGCATAGCGAACGCGTCGCGGTTTACGGTTTCTTGTTTGCAACTCCTTGGGCTTGGCTGATAGATCACGATTGGTTCGGCAGGATTAACAACAAATGGCTGGAAGCTCTGACTACGTATTTGCTCATTCTGTGGATTCCGGCCCTGCTGTACTCAGGATGTCTTTGGGTTCTGTTCCGTGCGCTCCGACTTCGCGGTGGTCACCGCCTAAATGAGTGAAATCGCCTGATTTGAACAATTGACTAAACTCTGAAGTACAGAAATGAATCACTCGTTAGGCCTCTTTCGAGCCGAAGCCAAGATGCCTATGATTCCCGCTCCGAGAAGTCCCACCGTGCCTGGCTCGGGAGTTTGAACGAAGGAGCCGGGATAGTAGAGCCCAGTCACGGAATTATAGAAAAAAGATAGCTTTCCATTTCCGGATCCGCCAAGTTGAACGGTCTGCCCGGTGTCGAAGTTGACGCCTGTCGCAGAGAAACCTATCTGCCAAGGGATTGTAAAGTTGCTGCCATTGGTAGGGAGGGTAATAGAGGACATGAAGATAAAGGACCTGTCTTGAGGAAAACCGAACTCCATGGGCGCGCCATTAATCCACACCTCTGCTGGATAAAGATAAACCGTGCCGCCACCTCCAAATCCGGATCCCGGTGCGTAGCCGCCCTCGCCAAAGAAGTCGTACGAAGTTCCGCCGTCCAACTCGAGTGGGTGCCCGTTCATGTATCCAATAAATCCAAAATTATCGCCGCTGCCATCATTTGGAATCAGGTAGACATGGTCCGCAAATGCGGTCGAGGATATCAAGGTGAGGAACAGGAAGGAGCCGGAGAGGAAAAAACACTTCATACGCACAGCCTCAGAGAACCTACAAAGGCTACTCCGCATCTGTTCCGGGGGTCAAGACGATAATTTCACAGTGTCGGTAGCACATGATATGTCCGGTTGAGATAGCAAGTGAAATGTCCGCTTTGCGGGCGGTGAGGGTAGGAGATCATGCGAAGCATGGAATCCTACACGAGGGCCGCAGTGGAGCGAGCGATGAAAGTACAGGACGTGATGTTGCAGGCGATGGCGAAGAGGATTACGTGGTGGCAGGCGGCGGAGATTTTAGGCATCAGCGACCGGCACATGCGGCGTTGGCGGGAGCGCTACGAGGAAGAGGGCTACAACGGTTTGATGGACCGGCGGCGAGGGAAGCCGTCGCACCGGCGGGTGCCGGTGGCGACGGTGGAGAAAGTATTCGCGCTTTACCGGGAGAAGTATTTCGACATGAACGTGCAGCATTTTCACGAGAAGCTGGGAGCCGAGCATGGCATCGAGCTGAGCTACACGTGGGTGAAGCAGGCGTTGCAGGGAGCGGGACTAGTGGCGCGGGGGCGCAAGCGGGGAGTGCACCGCAAACGGCGTGCGCGGCGGCCTTTGCCGGGGATGTTGCTGCACATCGACGGCAGCCGGCATCAATGGTTTGGGGACGAGCGCTGGTACGACCTGATCGTGATTCTGGACGACGCCACCAGCGAGATTTATTACGCGCAGTTGGTGGAAGAAGAATCGACGGTGACGGTGATGGCGGGACTGAAGGAAGTGATCGAGCGCAAGGGAGTGTTCTGCGCGCTGTACAGCGATCGGGGTAGCCATTTCTGGCTGACGCCGAAGGTGGGGGGCAAGGTGGACTACCAGCGCCGCACGCAGGTGGGACGGGCGCTGCACGAGCTGCAACCGAGATCCAAACCCCAGGCAGCAAAACCTGCTGCCAGACTCCACCACAAGCCCGCGGCAAAATTGGAACGACCGTTACCATTAATGGGACGGGACTCACTCAAACCACAGGAGTCACCTTTGGTGGCGTGACGGCGACTACGTTTGCCGTTGTGTCCGATCTCCAGATCACCGCAACCGTCCCGACCGGCGCAATCAGCGGAAAGATCGCGGTCACCACCAATGGGGGGACGGTCACCAGTTCAGCAACCTTTACCGTCATTCCGAGTCGCTTGTCATCCGCGAGGAAATGTGAATCCCTTTCGGATCGGAGCAGAAAGCCATTGAGAAGAGCATTATCTCCCACTTGTGCCATTTTGATCGGCAGTTAACCGCCGAAATGACACAAATGGGAGCCGCTTTTCGCGCTGACGAATTAGTCGTCATCGTGCACAGGACGCAAGTTGTTCTTGTAGACGCGTGCCGACAGCCCTGCCCAAGTCGCGCGCCTGCTTCCTGGTCGGTTCGAAAATGTATCCCGCCGTAAACGCGCGCGTCAGAGATGTCGTCGGTGATCTGCTTGAACGAGGTGTATTGCAAGATGATGGTGGGCACCGCAGGATTCGTCAACGTGATCGAATGTCCATCTTCGCCGTAAAGGCGTCTCAGCACCTCGGCCGCCGCGTTGCCTGCACTGCCGTGGTTTGAGGGATAGCTCGGGAAAGCACGGAGTCGTGATGAATGGGGCCCAGTTGGGATCGCCAACGGTTTTCGGGTTGCCGTCCGTGTCGCCTGCATGGATTGCCGTTTCGGGACGCCAAAAGTTGTAGTGATACTTGTTGAGGAATGACGCCACCAGGCTGTCACTCATCGCCATATTGATCAGGGCCAGAGCGCGCGCATTTTCCGACAGCGAACGTCCCTGTTGCCTGGGCGACCTGCTCGGCGGCCTGATTGAACACCTGAGTTGGCGAGGAAGCCGCATAGAAGAGCGCGACATTTGCGCGATCTTGCGGCCGCTGCTGTGCTGTTGATGCTCCCGACCGTCATCACCTCGTTGTAGGCCTTGGCATATTCGTTGCTCGTGAGCGCCGGTGGCGGACCGAGCAGAAAGTCACTAGCGCTCGGAATTCCGAACGGAGTTACGTTCTGCCATTGAAAAGCGATTCCGACCGCGACTCCGTTCACAATTGGACAACTCGATGTCGCCTGCCATTCTCCTGGAACAGGCGGGCCGGGAACCTTGAATTGCGGCGGCGACGACCCATCGTTAGCGCGCAGAGCGATCATGGCTGCAGCTGCGGCGTCACCGGTTGCGATGCCGTCAATCTTGGCCTGGCCGTCCGGTATGGACGCCAGCGAGTTGACGTACGGTCGGCATAGAGCGTCGGTTGGCTGCCTGGAAAGTAGGTGCTGAGCACCTGATACGCAGCCTCAATGGCTGCTGCATCGGCTGAAGCGTCCGGCGGTGCTGTTATGGTCCCAAGATAGGGTTGGTACTCACCTGTAATGGCGTTGACGGCTTCAAATACAGCCAGCTGCACGATCGCCGCGTATCGCGCCTGGGCAAATGGGTTCTGCTTGTTCGCGACGGCTGTGTTGACCGCGATTGTGTTCCAGTCCAAAACGACATCGGCTCTTGCGGCTGCGGAGCCGAACAAGAGACTTACCATCAACACGCTTAAGAGCCTGAAAGTTACGGGTTTGCCATACATCTTTTTCATTGTCAGTCCTCCGAGTGCACGCAGTGTGCGTGAGCGGCATGATTGCGATTGGAGACTTGAGTGTCCATAGCGAACCGTGTGTCGCGGCGTTATGGTTTGTGTCCCGCTAAGCACAAGCATTGTTTGCACCTACGTCGATGTTTCCAATGTGGTGTAGAATCGTTCAACTTCTCTGGGCGTGCCATGACTTCCCAGCCAATTGGACTGCAGCAATCGATCCGGTTCGGCGAAGACTTCGAACTCGATCTTCGTCCCCGACGGCTGCGCCGCGGCAGTCGCGTGCTTAAAGCTGGAACGTATCCCACTGGAAATCCTTATTCTGCTGCTGGAGCACCGGGGCGAGATCGTCAGTCGCGAGGAAATCGTGGCCAGGGTTTGGGGCAATGATGTTTTCCTCGACACGGATAACAGCATCAGGGGTGCAATCCGCAAAGTCCGCCAGGCTCTTAAGGACGACCCCGAAACCCCGCGGTTTATCCAGACCGTGACCGGACGAGGGTATCGATTCATTGCGCCGGTTATTTCTCCCGAAGAAGAACACACCACGGAGCGCACCCAAACCTGAAGCATCAGTCGGTCGCCACAGGTCGCGCAGAGTTTCGTTTCGGAGCCAGACAGCTGGCCGCAAGGCCGCAGCCTGGGCCTGATGGACCAGGAACAAGAGCGGACAGCGGGGCAGTCGCCGGGTCACTGAAACCGCTCGTGGACAGGGGCATCGGCGTGCGCGGACGTGGCTTTTCGTTGGGGTGGCTTCGCTGGCAGTCGTGTCCATTCTGTCACTCCTCGCATTTTGGGGCTGGCGAGGTTCGCGCGTCCCAGCCGTTTTCCAGCGCAAGACAGTCTTAGCTGTGCTGCCGTTCGACAATTTGAGCCGAGATCCTGATCAAGAGTTCTTCAGTGAGGGGCTGACTGAAGAGATGATCGCTCAGGTCGGGAAATTGAATCGGGATCGACTCAAGGTGGTCGCCCGCAGTTCTGTTGCAAAGTACAAAGGGAGCACGCTGGCGGCGAGGGAGATCGGTAAGGAACTGAACGCTGACTATCTTGTCCAAGGCAGCGTTCGACGCTCGTCGGACCGTGTACGCATCACGGTCGAGCTCATCCAGGCACACGATCAGACCGACGTTTGGACCGAGAGTTACGACCGCGAACTCAAAGATGTGCTGGCCGTGCAGGACTCCGTCGTGCGAAGCATCGCAAACGAGATTCACATCGCTCTTACTGAAGAACAGGAAAAGCGTTTGGCTACTCCGCGGCAAATTAGCCCGGAAGCATACGAGGCGTACTTGAAGGGTCGCTATTACTGGAACAAGCGAACCGGCGAGAGCATGCAGAAGGCGGAGCAATATTTCGAGCAGGCGATCGACAACGATCCCACCTATGCGGCAGCGTATTCGGGACTGGCAGACTGCAACAGCGGACTGACGTGGCACGGATTTAAGTCCCCGGCCGAGGCACTCCCGAAAGCTTACGCCGCGGCACGCAAAGCGATCGAGATCAATCCAGAATCGGCTGAAGCCCATGCCTCCCTGGGCCTTGCGATGACCCATCGTTGGGATTGGACCGGAGCGGAGGCCGAGTTCAGGCGCGCTCTGCAGTTGGATCCCCAATACGCGAACGCGCACCACTGGTACGGAGACTACCTTTCCATCAGGGGCCGCCATGACGAGGCAGCTTGCAGAAGCGAAGCATGCTCTGGAGCTCGATCCCCTGAACCTCATGATCAGCACATGGGTGGGACTCCGCTACTACATGGCACGTGACTACTCCCGCGCAATCGATCAGAATCGAAACTCCGTTGAACTGGATCCGAACTTCGCTGCCGCTCACCTTCTGCTCGGAGAGGACTATCGTGGGGCAGGGTTGCACAACGAAGCTGTTAACGAGCTGAAGAAAGCGGCGAATCTGTCAGGCGACAGCCCACTCTATACCGCGCAAGTCGCCGTTGCCCTTGCAGTTGCAGGACGGAATGGCGAAGCACTCCGAATCGCGCACGAACTGGAAACGATTTCGAGGAAGCGTTACGTTTCCCCTTACGGCTTGGCTCAGATTTACGCAGCGTCAAATAAGAAGGAGGACACATTCAAATGGCTGCAAGCCGCCTATGACGATCACGCTGTTTGGATGGGATACCTCGCCGTCGACCCGATTTTTGACCGATACCGCTCGGATGAGCGCTTTAAGGATCTTCTCCGGCGCGTAGGCCTGCCCTGACGAAGAGGTAAGTTTGGGAATCTTGCTCTCGCCCAACGTAAAGCCGAACAGATTCCAGAAACCGGAAGGAGTTCTGCTTAAGTTAGCGCTTATGGTGCAAAGCCCCGCAGAAGTTCAAGGCCGAAGCGATCCGGGGTGAGTGGCTTTTAAAGCGGTGGGCGGCTGGGGCCATAGAGATGGTCTAGGAGGCTGTAGGATCGTAGTTCCTGAGGGACAGTCGGCAGTCTTCGCACAAGTTATCTTTGAACTGCATGCCGACTTCTGGAATCACCCCACAGATGCGACAGCCCCAGCCTTTCTCAAGGCAGAGGTTTTCCCATGCGATATCTTTCCGGCGCTCTGGATCTGCTGTGTTCATCCCTGGTCCGCAATGCGGATTGTTGTCTGGTTTAGGCACACGACGCAGCACTCGAAGGGGCCTCTTGCGATTCCGGGACACGTTACGCTCACATTGGCGTCGTGTCTAGTAGTTGACGAGCTACTGCGATGGGATTGTTCAGTCGGCAAGTTGGCGAAACATCCGGGCGGTACACTCACGGACGGGTTTTTGGACCTGAGAGCTTCGATTGCAGCAGTTCGTTCGGGTCGAGTTCTCCGTTCCCCTCTTTATCCAGTTTGTTGAACTCTGCTTCGATGAAGTTCATCCTTTCGCGCTTCGATATCCTTCCACTCTTATCGGTGTCCATCAGAAGAAGCAGTTCTTTTCGCCCAACGATGTGCCAAGGGCCAAACGAAGAAAATTTATACGTCTGGTCTTAAGGCGCGTATGATCTCGACTGATTCGCCACTTGGGGGTGCTGAATGAGCGACGAGTGGATTAAAACGCTCGCAGATCGTAGAAGAGTGAAATTCACCAACCAAGAACTGGACGAGAAGGCGTTTCTCACCGCTCAGGTCGAGGGCAACAAAGTGGTCTATTCCATCGTATTGAACGACGCGAAAAACCCGCTTAGTCGTGAAGAAGTTGAAACTCATTTCGAGGGTGAGCTTTCAAAGCTGTCGCCGAGACCGAATTGAGCCTACTCCGAGCCAGCCGTCAGCGCTTTCGCCGCGATTCGGGCATTCCCACCTGTGCAAAACTCGCTTCTCGACACTGAGTGGGTCGAGGAATAGATTCATCGCTTTCCCCTTGAGGGTTTCTCAGTCATTCTGAACAGTTCTTCTTTGATGGCTAGGAGACGAAACCTTCTCAATTCGTTCGTATTATCTTCTGACGCAGTGTGGCGCTTTTGACTTCGGAAGGACTCATTGTCGCGCTGAAGGGCTGCGATCGCCTGTCTCAGGACCAAGACCCGTTGCTGGGTGAATGCATCCACTCCTACCTCGCCTCACAGAGTTTTAATCTCGCTGTCACATTCGCTTACTAACATCCTCTTGTCATTTATTCGTCTTCTAGCATCGCCAGATTCAAATCACATACACTGAGTCGCGGAAGGCGTAATGATCGAATGCAGTCGCCAATGTTCTTTGAAAATTAAGGTAAGGGCTTCTTGGGGATGGGCAGAGTGAGTTTGCGCCGGGAAACGATCTTCAGGGATTGGGCGATAGGCTCAAATTCCTCTAGAGACCTCTGGATTGCGTGCAGTTCTTCCCGAGTAGCCTCAAGTCTGTCGATTAGGCGGCTGATCGTGTGCGGTAATTTATTGGACTGCCGCATGGTTTGGGATGTTACGCTTTTAAGCGCAGAAAGTCGGTACGTTGGAGTACGAAGCGTCAGGTCCCAACTCCTTCACAAGGGCTGAGGTTGGAAGATGCATGTTAGTTGTCGTTTGAGAAGGTAAGCACGACGCTCAATCCGCTGCAATTAAGCGTCGACCACGATGCGGCTGTATACGCAGAGCCTCGTGATATCGGATAGTTGTTTGCAAAATCGCCTATATCACTCATCAACCGCGAGTCAAAATAGTTTTTCGCGTGCTCACTTGTACATCGCTCGCGGCACGAGTCACGCGGCTCGTGCCTTCGCAGAGGACAGGCACGCCGTCACTTCACGGAGGACCTGCTCGTAGTCAGCGGCTATCGCCCGCTCCACATGAATACGAGCGCCTTTACGCCTGCTTCTTGCGCCAACCTCTTGAACTCACTCTGAAGAAAGACTTCCAACTGCTTCGGTGTCAAGACGGCAATGGGAACAGTAGCGGACTGGCCGTCTCGGTCTCGATCTTCACGCAGTATGGGGATTCGGACTGTTGCGTTTCCGGAGTCATGCGACACCCCCCTTTATGGAGCGACGAAAGTGGCAGGCAAAGATCCTAGCATTTTAGCGCGTCTCCGCCTTTCCCGTGCGCGAGGCGGGGAATTAGTTGGGGCACGTTGGCGCAGTTGGCGAAAAATCCCGATTACACAGATTGAGCTGGATGCGTTTTCTTGAGGATTCGATTAACCGAGGCTAGAAGCGAATGTGGGCGTCGCGGCTCCAATCAGGATCACCAGTAAGATTGCCACCGCCCACTTCCAGCTGAATTTGCGAGCGCGTCCCGGACTGGCTACAGCCTCGATCTTGCCGGAGGTCGTGTCCCGCATCAGCCGCTTTAGGTCGGCCCTCAACTCGGCTGCAGACTGGCAGCGAATGTCGCGGTCATTCTCTAAGTGCCAACCATCATCCTATGTGAGGCTCGAGGCCTATGGCTTTTTAGGGTTATCCGAGCGGGCATAGGATTTGACCCGGAGACTGGGTGCTGATGGCAGCACCGGAACGCCTAATGACCGCAAGGCTACTCTCCCTCGAACCCGAGCGTCGCAGAACGCTGGGTCACCACCGAGGCGTGAGACCTGGGAGACCACCTGAGTTCTGTGCAACGCTCAAGCTGCTTGCGGCTTTAGTTGTTCGGCGTCGAAACGTTCCGCCTTCTTCCAGAGTGTTAATGCAATGGCCGCGATCTTGCGGGCTCAGGTCAGACGCGCCATCTCGGGCTTCATTCCCTTGGCTAGCAACGCCACATAGAAATCGCGCAACGGCCCCACCCCACAGCTGGCTCGGGTCGCTGCTCCTTTAAAAATCTCTTTCATCTCGTGATTGTGATTCCGATTGAGACCACGAATCTGTTGCGGTTTTTTCGTGCGTTGCAGTTGTCCGCGGACAAAGCAATATTGCGCACTGTCGCGGGTCTCAATGCCCAGCCCACTATAGGTCCAGAGTTGCCGTTTGCTACGGAACCGGTGCGGCGTTTGCATCAACGCGAGTAAGCGGGCGGCTCGAATCGGACCGATGCAGGGAATCTGGCGCAGTAGTTTCGAGGCTTTCAGAAGCATAGCGTGGCGCACGAACATTCCCGTCGGTTCCGTTGCTGCGCGCCAAGAGCGCTACGGATGCCAATCTCGCCTTGGAAGGAATAAGCCAGGGGCGACTTACTGTCTTCAAGCCATTTGTTCGCTACTGTCGTTACGTTCCGGAAGCCGAGTTTTGAGGATTAAATCGGTTCCTCGATGAGTAACTCGGCGATTTACCCTTATCAAGGCCAAATCATCTGGATGGTTCATCGACACGGGGAGCCAGCACCTGTTTTCTCCGGCTATTCGGTGCGCAAGGCTCGCAACGGGTCGATCTTGGTTGCGCGCCTTGCGGGTAACCAGGCGGCGGCGATGGTCATTACCGAAACAGCGGCAATTGCGATGGAGATAGCCGTCGGGTCGAGCGGGCTTAATTCGTAGAGCTGGCTCTTGAGAATGCGTGTTGAACTCAAGGCGACGGGCACACCGATAGCAAGACCGAGAGCCAATAGTGGGATGCATTCTCGAAGAATCATCCAAACCAGCATATGAGATCGTGCGCCGAGTGCGAGACGGACGCCAAACTCCTTCGTACGGCGGGCTACCGAATACGAAAGCAAACCGTAGATGCCGATGCAGCCGAGAAAAACAGCAATGATTCCAAAGAAACTGGAAAGCCGGGCAATCAGCGACTGCGTCGCGATGGAACCATCCACCTGCTCCTCCAGACTGCCAATGCTGTTGACCAGAATGTTCGAGTTGACCTCAGCGATGGCATGACGCGTTCGCGAGACGATTTCCTGCCGGTTCGCCCCGGGTGCATAACGAACCGTAAAGTTACCGTAGAAACCGGGATTTTGCGTGCAAGGGAAATAGGCGGCCATCAGCGTGCCTTCGGTGAGCGAGCTGTACTTGGCATCTTTGACCACGCCGATCACCTCCTTCTCGCCAGGATGATCCGGCTTCTCTCCGATTCCAAAGCGGCGTCCGAGCGCCGAACCATTCGGAAAGAAGCGACGCGCCATGGTTTCGTTGATGACCGCGACTTTATTTGACGTCTGGGTATCCTGAGCGTTGAAGAGACGGCCCGCGATCAGCTGAATGCCCATGGTGGAGAAATATCCCTTGCCGGTAATGTTGAAGAAGACTTCGGCCCCGTTTTGCTGCGTTCGCGGGATGCCCTGGAAGAGAACTTCGTCGGTCCACCCGCCTTGATTGAAAGTGAAGAAGGCAAAGCCATCCGCTTTTACGCCGGGGATGTTCTGCACACGGTCTTCGATCTGCTGCTGTAACTGCACAGAGCGTATCTCTTCCGGAGTTCCACGAGGCAGATTGGCCGTGCTTGAGTCGAGAGAAAAGATGAGGACGTTATGCTTGTCGAAACCAGTCTCAACGTCCGACAGGTTTATAAGACTGCGCACGAACAACCCGGCGGCAGCCAGCAGTACGACAGAAAGTGCAATCTGTCCGACGATAAGCGATCGCGCCAGGGTGCCGCGCGTTGTGGAAGAAGAACTGCCGCGCCCGTCCTTGAGGGCAGGTGTGAACTGAAGCCCCGCCGCCCGGAATGCAGGCAGCATGCCGACCAGAAGCGCCGTTACCACTGTGGCGCCTAGCGTGAAGCCGAGCACGGGAATATCGGGGGTCAGATTCAACGGAACTGGATTGGGGCCTGGCGTGGCCATGCTCAGCAGCACAGCACTCGCCTTCCATGCCAGCGCAACACCGGTCGCCGCTCCCAGTAAAGCAAGCAATAGAGATTCCGTGAGAAGTTGCAGCACAATCCGGCGGCGCGATGCGCCCAGCGCCATGCGCATCGCGAGTTCACGCGTCCGCGCCACGCCGCGGGCCAGAAGCATGTTCGCGATATTCGCGCAGGCAATCAAAAGCACCAGCGCCACAATGGCCATCATAATTTCCAGCGGCACCGAGAACGCGTAACGCAGGTAAGAAACTCCACGGCCTCCTGGATTCAGTTGGATACTGGCATGTGCAATATCATTGAGGTGCTTTTGCGGAGGTTGAGACCCGAGGTAGCTGCGGATAATCTGTTTGAACAGCAGATTGGTTTCGGCGCTCGCCTGGGTTACGGTCACGTCGGGTTTCAGGCGACCGATCAGATAGAGCGACTGAAAGAACTCATCCCCGAGTCCGTTCCAGCCCGGACGAGAGAACGCCCCCCCCATCGCAAGCGGAATCCAAAGGTCGGTCGATTGGCCCACCGTGTATCCGTAGAAGCCCGGCCGGGCAACGCCGACAAGTGTGTAGTTTTGTGACTGGATGCGGATCGTTTTACCAAGCGCGGATGGGTCGCCATTGAACTGGCGCTGGAACCAGGAGTAACTGGCTACGGCGAACGGGCCTGCGCCTTCGGCGCGATCGTCGGATTCGCCAATCGTACGGCCGAGAAACGCCGGTACGCCAAGCACTGAGAAGTAACTGCCAGAGACAAGGTTGACGTGGGTCGTTTGATAGGCTGCCCCGCCAATCGAAGCTTTGGTCGTGAATTGGTTGCTGTCTACCGCACCGATTCCTGAAAACGAAATATCTCTCTCGCGAAAATCGCGAAAGAAGGAATAGGAGAACAACTTTGTGTTCCCGTCGGGAATTGAGTTCATGCTGCCCTGTGCCTGGCCGTTCCCGAATAGAAGTAACTCACTGGGCTTCTGGACCGGCAGCGGGCGCAGCAGGATCGCGTTAAGCAGCGTGAAGATGGCGGTGTTGGCGCCGATTCCCAGGGTCAGGGAGAGGATGGCGATCAAGGTGAAGCCGGGCGATTTTTGGAGCTGCCGTAGACCGAATCGGACATCCTGAACCAGCGATTCGACCCACATTGTCCCTCGGCTCTGACGGCAATCCTCCTTGATCTGTTCGCTGCCGCCGAACTCCAGACGCGTGAGCCGGCGGGCTTCGGCTTCGGGAATGCCGGATCGCACTTTGTCAGCAACCTGCGATTCAACGTGAAACTGGATTTCCTTGTCCAGATCGCGATCCATGCGCCTGCGCGCGAATAGTCTCCGCAGCCAGTTCATGAAAGTCCCCCCAGAGTTCCCGTGAGAATCAGCCCGACAACATCAGTGAGGCGCTTCCAGTCCTCAGTCTCAGTCTTAAGATGCGCTCGGCCTTTGGTGGTCAGTTCGTAGAACTTGGCTTCACGGCCTGTCTCGGACGGTTGCCAGTTGGAAGCCAACAGCTTTTTGTATTCGAGGCGATGGAGAGCGGGATAAAGGGATCCCTGTTGGACCTGCAAGGCCTCGCGAGACATCTGCTGAATCCTTTGCGCGATGGCGTAACCGTGAATGGGGCCAAGCGCAACCACCCTCATGATGAGGAGATCGAGTGTGCCCTGCGGGAGATCGAATTTTTCATCCGTCTTCTTCATGCCTAATTCTTCTACATATACACTCGGATGTGTAGAAGGTCAAGGCGTCTGTTTTGGAGTCTATAGGGTACGACCCAATCGCGAGTTGACCCGCAAACAGAACTGCGTCCAGCGGCTGTTGCGTCCCTGCGAACGCAACTCTCGACGAAGAAATTCAAATTTATTGACAAACAGTTGCGAACAGTCAAATCAATCACTTACCAATGGTTGGCCAACACTCCGCGAATCAGACGCGCATCTTGTCAGCAATCAATCACTGACGAGATGCCGACTTGTCGGTATAAATCCGGGCAAGTTTCTTCAAGTTCGATTTTTCTGGCCAACTTCCGTGTGGCCGACAATCCGGGAGTTGCTGTGACGCTCGAATCTATTGCGAATGGGCCGCTCCTGCGGCTCCATCTGAGGCCCGCCTTTCCATTGGACTATAATGACGCGCAACTCATGGGGCTCACGTCGGGGACAAAACTCGGTCCGTACGAAATTGTCTCGCCGCTCGGCGCAGGCGGCATGGGCGAGGTTTACCGCGCTCACGACTCGCGCCTGGGGCGCGACGTCGCGATCAAAGTTTTGCCTGAGGACCTTTCCTCCAATCCTGATCTGAAGGAGCGCTTCGAGCGGGAGGCGCGAGCGATTTCTGCGCTGTCGCATCCACACATCTGCCATCTCTACGACGTGGGTTCGCAGGATGGCACCGACTATCTGGTGATGGAACTGCTGGAGGGCGAGTCACTGCAGCGTCGCCTGGACAGAGGTCCACTGCCGCTTTCGCAGGCGCTTCAATGCGCAATTGAGATTGCCGAGGCGCTGGATAAGGCGCACAAGAGTGGCATTGTGCATCGCGACCTCAAGCCAGGAAACGTCATGCTGACAAAATCCGGGGCGAAGCTTCTGGATTTCGGCCTGGCAAAACCAGTTCAAGGCCTGGGCGCGATGGCATCGGGCTCAGTGGCGACCATGAGCAGGCCTTTAACCCAGGAAGGCAAGATCGTCGGAACGTTTCAGTACATGGCTCCGGAGCAGGTTCAAGGACAAGAAGCGGACGCCCGCACCGACATCTTTGCCCTCGGCGCCGTCCTCTACGAGATGCTCACCGGCAAACGGGCTTTTGCAGGCAAGACGCAGATCAGTGTGATGAGCGCGATCCTGGAAAAAGAGCCGGAGCCAATCTCGGCCGTGCAGCCACTCACTCCCCAGGCTCTCGATCATGTGATTCAGCGGGCGCTGGCGAAAGATCCAGAAGAGCGCTGGCAAAGCGCCGCCGACGTGAAGGCGGAACTGAAATGGATTGCGACCACGGGCAAGCCATCTGAACCGGCCAAGGCTCGCGCGTCAAACCGAGCCGTCCCCGCTCTCGCCGCAGCGTGCGTTTTGTTGCTCGCGGCCCTAGCAGCAGTCATTTTTTTTCTGCCCAGGCCGTCCACTCCCGCAATTGAGGTGCGGGCATTGATTCCAGCGCCAGAAAAGACCGAATTCCAGTTGATGGATGATGACGCCGCGGGTCCGGTGGCAATTTCGCCGGACGGCACCCGCATTGCGTTTACTGCGCGAGATGACCAAGGCCGGTCGAGTGTGTGGGTGCGCGCATTGAACGGCGGCGAAGCCCGCGCCCTGATTGGCACCGAAACTGGAACCTACCCCTTCTGGTCGCCAGATGGTAAGTGGCTGGGCTTTTTCGCAAACGGGAAATTGAAGAAGGCGCCGATTGATTCTGGCCCGGTGTTGGAATTGGCGGACGCACCTCGCGGCCGTGGCGGAAGCTGGGGCACGAACAATATGATCCTGTTTGTTCCCGAGCCAACCAAACCCGTTTTTGTGGTGGGAGCAAGTGGGGGTGCGGCCAGAGCGGTCACCACCCTCAATCCCGAACTGCACACCACCCACCGCTGGCCGGTGTGGCTCGCGGACGGCAAGCGCTTCCTTTATCTAGCCAGCTCTCACGGCAATCCAGCGGCCAATGAGCATAACGGCATCTACCTGGCACAGTTCGATGGCAAGAAGGAGCGGATGCTGATGCCAGCGGACAGTAACGCAGTGGTCGCGCCCGGATACCTCCTCTATGTGCAGAGCAACATACTGATGGCAGTGCCGTTCAATGAGCGAAGCGGCGAACTGAACGGTGATGCAGTGGCAGTTGCGCAAGACGTGAACCACAATCCGGGAACGTGGCACAGCGCGTTTGACGTTTCACCGACCGGGGTTCTCGTGTATCAGGCGGGCAACACGGTAAAGCCGTCGCAATTACTCTGGCTGTCGCCGGCAAGCAAAGCAGCAACTAAAGCCGCTGATAATGACAACTATCGCGACGTGTGGCTATCCCCAGATGGCCACAGGGTGGCGGTGACCATCGGCTCGCCTCACGTGGAGTTGTGGATCTACGATCTAGCTCGCGGAGTCAAAACGCGCCTCACCTTCACCGATGCTGGTTTTATCAGCAGAGTCGCATGGGCGCCGGACGGGGGCCGCATTGCGTTTTCTGAGGTCGGGAATTCCGGGTCGAAAATGTACGTCAAGGAGGCCGGAGGTTCAGGCAAGCAGGAGGAGTTGGTCTCCGCCGGAACGGTACACAATACGATCGATGACTGGTCGAAAGACGGCCAGTTTCTTCTGTATCATGCCGTCGTTCCACCTGCTCCGTTCGGTTTGTATGTGCTCCATATGAACGGCGAGCGCAAGCCCAGACCTTTCCTTCAATCATCATTTATGGTTGCCCTTGGAGCCCATTTTTCCCCCGATAGTAAATGGGTGGCATATCTTTCCGCGGAAAGCGGCGCCATCGAGGCGTATGTCACCAGCTTCCCCGATGCCAACGGCAAATGGCTGGTTTCCAGCGATGGAGCACGGTCCGTCCATTGGTTCCCGAACGGGCAGGCACTGTTGTACCAGAGAATGGACGGCACATTGGTGAAGGTCCCATTTGCCGCGCAGGGAAAGAACGTAAAAATCGGAGCGCCGCAGATCTATGTGAACGCCCGCCCGCGGGTCACAACCTATGGTCAGGCGTGGGATATTGCGCCAGACGGACGCGTAATCACGAATACGGACGTGGGTGAATCAACCCATGCCATCAACGTAGTGGTGAACTGGACGGCAGGTTTGAAGAAATAAGCCTGAGCGACAGGGCGGTCCCTGTTCTAATGCTTGCCAGTGGGTTCCGAGCAGATAACGGGCAACCCGGAAGTTCTCAGCTCGCTGGTCGAATTAGTACCGACAAACGCGCTTCACATCATTGGGGGGCCCCTTCCGACAAGCCGACTTCCGGGGACCAATGTCGTCGAAACCCGTTTCTGGACAACTCCGGAGAGCCGACAACCCGCCCGAAACCTCGCTGGCCACCTCCTACAGTCCGAGCGCCAGCTCTAAATGGCGCGACACGACGACTAGGAAGCCACGAGGTCCTGCGCGTGGATCGGCACCTTGGTCAGCGTCTCGACTCGCAGGCCGTGTTTACCCAAAGTGTTCTCCACAACGCAGAAATCGAAGCCCGGCATTACGACATCATTCCAGTGATCTCCGATTCCGCGCAGCGCCACGTCGAGCATCGTGACGATCTGCTGGCCCAATGGTTCGTGGCTGTCGAGCGTGATCGCTCCAAAGAATTCCTGACATTCCGTATAACCGGAGTTGTGCGTGCCGGTGTACGGCTTCTGCCCGGCGAGGTCGATGGTCCTGCCGATACGCTGCGAGATCTCCTGCGAATGCCCGGCAAAGAAGTCCACGAGGGCCTGTTCTTGCAGTCGCGCTGGCAATTGTTTGCTGGCCACTTCGCGATACGAGTGCTCCCCGACCTCGTAGCCTTCCTCGACCAGATCGAACCAGTATTTCTGCTCTGGCGTGACCTTCTTCGCGGAGTCGACGGCGATGACGGAGCGGCGAATGCAAGCCGTCAACCCGTCCCGTTTCGGTGCAACCCCCAGGTGGACCCAATCGCCTCCTTTGATCTGCCGGTTCAGCGCCGGGCCGATCAGGGTACGGTTGGCGGTGTTTGCGCCCACCATAATTTGAAAGCCGTCCCGCTCGGAACCCAGCATGCGGCCAACCCAGGCACCCCAAGCCGCAACTTCGGTCTCGAGACGTCCCGGACGGAGGACCGCCAGCATCGCGCGCAGCATCGCATCCCCGATGACGCACGCATCGGCAATGAGGCGCATCTCGATCTCACTCTTCTCGTACTTCACGCGGTAATAAAGCTCCTGGGCATCGACCACGCCCTCCGGGCCGTAGATTTTCTGCACGCTTTCGACAATGCCCGCGGGAACCACCTGGCGCGGAGTGAGCAGCGCGATGTGGTCCACGTCTTTGCCGGCCGCCGCCTGGATGACATCCTCCAGGCGTTCGGCGCGGATGGGATATTTCTCGTCGGCCAATTGCAGCAGTTCGACTTTGTGTACCGTCGCTCCGGCGCGGTCCGCAAGCTGCTCGGCAACATATCCGCCTTCCAGCCCCGCCACTACGTGAAAGCCGTTTGGCCCAATGATTCCCGCGACCTGCTCAATGGAAATATTTGTATTCCCGCCTAGGTACGGAACGTCGCCGGCATAGTGTTCGTCGGAAAAAACAAGCCCGACCGTGTGTCCGTGCTGTTGCAATGCCTGATTGGTGCGGCGCACGCGCGCCTGGAATTCTTCCCGCGGCGCCATGTAGTCGCGGTCAATGGCAGGAGTGTCCTGCATCACTCGTAAGACTTTGTCCAAGTCTTGGCGGTGCGCTTCGAAAGGCGGCTGAGAGTTCATAGGTTTGGTCTTATATTCCCCGTTGTAGATTTCGCGTGGATTCTTGGATTTGTCCCGGATCACTGAATAGCGGCAGTCTTGGAATTAACGTTCCATCCTTCGACTTCGACGCTTGGTGTAGCTTTGCTCGCATCTCGGGTGCGATAAGTGGCCGTCACCTTTCGTGTCTCTCCCGGTAGCAGGGCGAAGTAGTTGTCCTCCCAGAGCACAGGCAGGATTTCATTTTCGATCTCGTCGTCACGACTGACGCGGTTGCTCGATGTCTTGTTGACCTTCAGATGCACGGCAAAGGCCAAGGTTGATGTCGGATTGCGGATGGTGACCGTGGTTGAGCTGTCGTCGCCATTGCGCTGTGACCGAGCGGTAGCGACCAGATCAATCCGGGGAAGTGTATTCAGCGCGGAATAGTCCGCGAAAGTCTTGGTGGGAACCCAAGTCGAAATATCGTATTCGCCGGTAGCGTCTTCTTCCTGCCTGGCCCAGTCAATCGTCTCTTCGCGGGTCGAGAGCCAGTAGAAATTTCTGCTCTTCACCTGGCCCGCCGATTCAAGGCTGAGGCTGACGAAGTATGTCCCACTCAGACCTTCGAAGGCAGGCAGAGTGAACACTCGCGTGCTGCTGTCCGGGCCCGCGTTGATCTCGGCTTCTTTTGAGAATCTCTCGGTCATGTCGAGGTTGTACACCTTGGCCATGACTTTCAGCTCGGCGAACGGTTGGTAGTAAGAATTCACCACCACCACCGAGCGGTCGTCGTAGGAGTACTGCACGTGCAGCGGCTCGCACGCTTTCTTTACCCCGAAATACGATCCCCCGGGTCGAAGATACCAGTCATACATGTGCCAGATCATGCTGGGCCAGGCGTTGTTCAACATCCACTGAATAATCCCGGTCGAGGTGTATTTGTTACGGCCATACGCTTCCATCATGGCGCGGTGGCCTTCGTAAGCCTGAACTTGGGCCTTCCGTGCGTACTCCTCCACGGAATTCGCCTGTCCATACCGTTGGTTCAGCGCCTCGGTGAAAACATTCAGAGTGTGCGACATGCCGCCGCCGTGGTATTGCCAGACGGAATCAATCGGCCAGAGGTGGTCCGGCGGCAACATGCGCCGCAGGCTCTCGATGGGCGGGATGGCAGGGCCCGGGCTGGTCTCGGTATTGAAACCGAACGCGCCTCCGTGAGTTGTATCCACGTACCAGAACGATGGCGCAACGTACTCGTAAGGCCCGGTCATCTTCACGCCGCTGGGGCCGACAGTGGTGGTCCTGGCCCCGGCCGATGCGACGGAAGGGTTTGGCCAGTCCACCTCCTTCAGGATCTGCAAGTAAAGGTTCTCAATCCGGGGCGGAGGTGCGAAGTCGCTGCCGTACAACCAGGTGAACACAGAAGGATGGCGCTCCAGCCGCCGGATCTGATCGCGCAGCGAGTCCCCGGCGATACGCTCGTTTTCTTTGTCCCAAGTAGGCCAGTTCTCCCATTGGTCACAACAGCACCAGCCTGCCATAACAAGAATGCCCATCTGGTCGGCGAGATCGAAGAAGTGATCATTCTCCAGTTTGCCTTCCAGGCGTACCGCGTTGAGGTTCAGGTCGCGCACATAGTTGAGTTCGGCCTGCTGCCTCTCCGGCGAGGAGTGCAGAAGCATGTCGAAGCTGTAACCAGCTCCCCTTATGAGGATGTTCTTTCCATTAACTTGAAAGACGCGATGACCTGCCTCATCAAGGTTCGAAGTTACTTGGCGAATGCCGAAACGAATGTGAGCTGAATCCGACACCTGCCCCTGGACTTCCACCGTCAGTTCAAGCGGGTAGAGGTCCTGCTTTCCCACCTGGACCGGCCACCACACGCGAGGATTGGCGACGTTCAGCTGTGGAAACGTCCCCGGTGTGAAGCGGACTACCCGAGTCTCTTTCGGTCCAAGATGTACTGGCTGCTCGAACGCGAGGTTTTCAATGCGCCCCTTCAATATGGCATCGACGGGACGGTCGGCGGCATTCGTCAATTCCGCCCGGACCATCAACGTGGCCTTGTCCATGGAAGGCAGGGTGAGTTTGGTCAGCACGGCCGGGTAACGCAGAGCGACGGGCCCCGTGGCAGTAATGTGTACGTCGCGCCAGATTCCCATCTCTTTGTCGGCTGGCATGGGAGCCCAGTCGACAAGCGTGATGGCCAGATCGCGCGGCTGAGGAGGAAATATTTCGATGGCAAGGGAATTGGTTTGACCGGGCTTGGCGGCAGCCGTTACGTCGAGACTGAACAGCCGCCAGGTGCCGGCAAGAGTTTCCGAAGAGGCGACCTGCACACCGTTCATCCACACGTTGGCCCGGTAGTTGATGCCATCAAAGCCGAGCCAGAGCGTCCTTCCGCTGTATTCAGCCGGAAGTTTGAACTCCGTGCGAAACCACCAGGGCTGTCGGAAGGGGCTGTTTGGCGGCATCGGGATATTGGAGAAGTCGTCAAATATGGGATAGGTCGTGCCGGGGACGGATCGCAGGTTCATGCCCGTGTAGGGATCGGGGTACACCTTATCCCCCACCAGCGCGCTCAGAACCGTTGAAGGAAGGGTGGCCGGGTACCAACCGCGCGTCGAAAAACCCACTGCCGAGATTGCCGCTCCGTCCGCGCCCACATCGGACGAGGGCTGGATAAACCAATTCTCACCCAGTGTCTTCTTGGGAGAATCGTTAACTTCAGACGTGGATGCCGTCGCCATCCCAACGAAAGAGATGGTAAGAAAGCTGACCACAATTAGGAATGAACACCGAACCATGAGTAAGGCCCTCGTCGAGTGAACCGGAACGTCACGCGCTATACGCCGGGTGCGGATCCAACTGCTACCGCGCTTCTACAATATCATCGGGATCTGCGGAGCACCGAGCAGCAAAACTGCCCGAGCGCAACGCGATTGGATGCAGCGATGCAGAAGTGGAGCTACTGGGCAGGTTCGCCATTTGCAGATTGACACGTTTATTCCCAAGCGACGCGCAAACCTTACCTTACCGAGCGGATTTAGGTAAGGTTTGCCGACAGTACGTCCGGAATTTACGTGTGCAGCACGTATTAATGCGGGCGTCCGTCACGATCAAGACTCATATTTCCAGCTTCCGCCGACCAGGGTTCGTTCTACCCGAATCTTCAGCAGCTCTGACGGATCGGTCTTGAATGGATCCCGAGCAAGCACCACCAGGTCGGCCAGTTGCCCCGGTTGAATGGAGCCCTTCAGATCTTCCTCAAAAGCCGCGAACGCACCATTGAGCGTGCCGCAGCGTATGGCTTCCTGCAGAGTAATCCTTTGATTCGCGCCCCAGACATTGCCCTTCCTGTCCATGCGGGTGAGCTGCGACTGCAGCCACATCATGGGATCTGACGGGCTGGCGGTGTAATCGGACGAATCTGTGGGACGCAGTCCTGCGTCGAGGAAACTGCGCATCGGGAACATGCGTTGAGTGCGCTCCGGACCGTAGAAATGCATCACGTCACCATGAAAGTAGACGTAACAGGAAAACGGCGCAGGAATCACCTGCAGAGCACGCATGCGCTGGATCAGAGTGTCAGTCAGCAGAGTGCAATGCTCGATGCGGAAGCGGGGGTCCTTTTTCGGTAGTTCCTTCTGAATCTGCTCGTAGACTCCGAGAATGCGGTCGATCGCTAAGTCGCCATTGGCGTGAGTTGCTAGTTGCCAACCCGCCGCGTGCGCCTTACGCCCAGTCTCGTAGAGCTGCTCGCGGCTCGAAAGCTGCAATCCGACATAGTTATTTGGGATCCCGACGTAGGGTTGCGAGAGCCAAGCCGTTCGTTCCGAAATCGAGCCGTCGGCATACTGCTTGACACCGCCAATACGTACCCATTCATCGCCGAAACCGGTGTGAATCCCCGCAGCCATGAAATGATCGAGCGAAGCGGCGGAGACGTGACAATACGCACGCATCGCCAGCTCGCCGGCGTCGCGCGCGTCCTGATAGCCTTGCACGTCTTCGGGCGAGGCGTCCGCATCGCACGCCGAAGTGACGCCCTTGCTGGTAAAGAGCTTGGAGACCAATGCCGCGCCGCGGCGATAGTCGTCGCGCGTGTTCTTGTCCGGAATCAGCTTGAGAAAAACTTTCGCCGCGGCGTCGCCCACAAAACCGGTGAGATGACCTTCAGAGTCGTGCTCAAAGCGGCCGCCCGCCGGGTCGGGCGTTTGATCGTTCACCTGCGCCAACTGCAGAGCGAGGGAGTTCACGAAGGCGGTGTGGCCGCCTCGATGTTGCACCAGGACCGGACGGTCGGCCACGGCTTGATCGAGATCATGGCGATTGAGAGGTCGAGGAGTTTTCCCGTCGTCGTACAAAAAACCGAGGACCCACTGTCCAGGTGGCGTTTGCTGCGCGCGTTCATGCAGTGCGGCCTGTATTGTTTCGATGGAGTCCTTGTCGCAAGCCACTTTGTGCAGATGTTCGACGCCTGACTCCACCGGGTGGGCGTGAGCGTCGTTGAATCCTGGAAGTACGCTCTTAAAGGCAAGATCAACCTTTCGCGTGCGTGCGCCGGCCAAAGGCAATACGTCAGCGTTCGACCCCACGGCCACAAATCGCGCGCCGCTAATGGCCATAGCCTGAGCTCGCGGCTGGTTTTCATCAAGCGTCCAGATGTTCCCGTTGTACAAAACTGTTTGCGGTTCTTCGGTTCGCAAGAGCGGCAGCGCCAGAAGGCTGCTCATACCTTGCATGAAATTCCGCCGCGAGACTGGTCGCACTACAGCACCTCCAGAAAAACCCAAGTAGTAAGAGTCTCGGAAATACTAAGGAGGACATTATTGCTCAAAGAACCAAATCTTGCGATTTTCGAAGTTTGATTTCTTGTACCAACCTTTCAAGTCATTCTGATTGGCTTAGGAGATCCAATGCCCGACTTTGCCACGGGTGCCGAGAGGTTTGCGAGCGGATGACGGGCGACTCTGAGTCATCCCAAAGTAAGGGTTGCCGACAATCCGCCCGGAACTCAATTCCCACGGGTCAGCCTGAAGCCAGGCCGGCTCCGCTGGTGCGCAATGTATTCAATCGAAACACGGCTCCCGCAGAAACAATTTCTACGAGAGCCTGGGCCGTGGTCTCAGTGCGCGGTCAATGAGGAACGGCGGACGCTCCGCGTTGGCGGACTGATAGCAATTCCCGTGCTTGTGGTCGCTGCGCTGGTCTTCTTCCTCTCGTATCGCCACAACCAACAACAGAATACCCGGGTCTACGCTGCGATCACTCGATTGCAAACCGGCATGCTGACCCAACAACGGTTGATAGAGAGTTCGCGCCGTGGTCTTGAGGGTGGCGAACACGGCCCATCCGTGGCGAGCGATCAACAAAAAGTGCAACTTCAGAAAGGAGCGAAGACCTGCGGTCGCAGATTGCGGCCAGCAAAGATGAGAACACGTTTGCTTCGCAAAACATCACAAAGCAACGTGATACCGCTTACGCTTCGCCGAACAAGTAGCTGGCGCCTGAAGCAACCCCGGCTACCTGATGTCAACTCTGGGGGATCTGTGACGGACGGACGAAGTGGCCCAAGTTACTTGCACGCTGGCTACGGTCTGAATGTGTCAACCGTGTGTTCGCTCTGACACTTACCCTTTATCCCCCTTACAGTGACAATCAAAAACGAGGAAGGAGTGTTCCTTGCACCAGTTCTTGCAATGTTTCCGCCGCCCATCAACCGCCGCGACTCAGACCTCTAAAATACAGGCTGTCGTTCTGCCAAACTGCGTGATTGAGTCTTTATAAGCTGGACATTACCTAAGACACTCTTCTTCCTTCTCCCTGGCGGATCTCTAGCGACTTCGCTTTCTGGCCAGAAGCCCGGCGATCCTGCTTCGCGGCACGCACATTCTCCACAACTTGGCAAAAGCCATTCAAGTCAGTGAACTGCTGCCCGCGATTCAGCCAAGGATCAGCCAACGATATGTGGAACCTCTTACTGTGATCGATGTCGGGAACAATGTGAAAATCGAGGAATGAGCGGTTCGCTTCATCGAGCCTTGCGAGTAGCGTCACAAGTCGACGTTCCTGACAAACCGGGTCGATTTGCCAGCGTATAGTTTGTTTCCAAATGTGGACGGAGCGAGCGATTAGTACTGAAACGGTCAGTCCACTCTTCAGTCGCAGTCGGCTGCGCCATCTCCCTCCGCGTCGAACAATCGATACGTCATTGGGGAAGATCGTGGCGAGTTGGACGATAAGCTCATCGCGCAGCGCTTGGGTCCTGCGACGAAGGTCAATCGGGCCGAACTGGTCGGCTCTTCCATACCCGATGAGTTCATATGCTCGGCGTAGGCTGCCGAAGCGCTGTCGATAAGTTGAAGGGGAGGGGACAGTTGGAGAATTCTTGATTAAGTTTAGAGACAGTCTGCCTTTTAATGCGAGCAGATCCTGCAAGCTGCCCAGCAAATTCTCATTAGATTTGTTGACAGTGCGTCCTTCTAAGATTCTTTGCGCACCCGAAAATGTTGCGGAATCGACCAGCGGTTCGAAAGCATCAGGCATGAGAACCCATTCCGACTTCGGAAGGGCCACGGTTGCTGTCGAAAGTCTGCTGGACGTGCGGCCAAAGACATGGCATCCCGTGTATTTGGGATTGGTAAGGATGGCGTGGACCGCTCGGTAGTCCCATTTGGAATCGCCGATGTATGAAACGTGTCTGCGATTGAGGTCTTCCGCTATGGCATACACGGAGAGCCCACCATCTATGAGCGTCCCATAGATCTCTTTAACGACCTGCACTTCTTGCGGGGGGCCGGGAACGAGAATCACTCGATCGGTCGCTATGCTTTTCCGCTCACCTGAGGCAAGCTCTTGCTTGGGAATCGCTGCCCCCGACACCAGCATCCTTCGCAGTCCGTAACCGGGAACACCACCCTGCTTGAACCCCAGGCGAGCTAGTCGCTTCTGCCCTGCGAGCACCTTCACTCCTAACTCCCGGCTATACTCGCCGGCCATCGTTCTTTTGAGCGCCTTCATGATGAGGCTGGGCAGGGTGCCATCGTTCGCGAACGTCTCGGCGCAGTAGTGGACCGGGACACCCGCCGACTTGCAGAGGAACTCGTAATGGGCGGATTCATCTGTGTCTTGAAACCGACCCCAGCGGCTGACATCGTAGACAAGGATCACTCTGTAGGGCGCGGTCCCAGTCACGACATCTCGCAGCAGATCCCGAAGGCCCGCTCTACGCCTTAGGACTACGCCACTCTTAGCGGCATCGGAATAGGTGTGGATCACTTCAAACGAATGGAAGTCGGCATACCTCTTGATCGCTACGGACTGATTTTCGAGCGAATACTGCTGGTGTTCGGTTGACATGCGAAGGTATTGAGCGGCAGGAATCGGGAGATTGGTAGCGGTCATTACGCCTCCTGAGAGGCACATCGACCGGATGGAAGAATACTTTAGGAGAGTTCTGTGGAAATCGTGCTCAAGTGAGGTCAGGAGGCTAGTAACGTAGACTCACTTTGCTCTTCTCGCGCCGCCCTCAGACAGGGACGGCAGGTGCACTTGTACTGTGGGAACCCGGGGCGTACTGTATGAGCGCAATCGCGGCAAACGAATCTACCGTCCTTGTAGGCGATCATCGGCCTGAACTCGATACCGACCACGCAGTGTGGACAGCAAATCACCAAAGTGGTGTCAGTTGGCGCGACGGTCAGTCCCATACAGCACTTCCGCAGCACACTGATCGCCGAAGCTGAGCCTAACAAAAAGCCGGGAAAACAGAAAACTAACAAGCAGAGATGCTCTAACTGTGCCGACCTTTCGGCAAGGATGCCGACTAAACGTCAAGGTCGAGGTAGTCCATGCTGCCCCGACCGTCATCAAAGGATGGAGATGGAAAACCTGACTTGGTCGTTGCAGTCGAATCTCCAGCGGGCTTCTTCAGCTTACGATCGATCACTTCGTCCAGCGCTCGTCAGTTCCGGAGGTACTCTATCGGAATCACAGTTACCGACTAGGTGCTGAGCGGGAACAATGCTGGGGGAGAACCCAGGGCTCTTGTCTCTCAGCCTCTGAATCCGCCGAAGCATGGACGACAGGGTCAGGCGCAATCCCGCGGCGACGTGCAAGATTCATGGGAAGGTGTTTGGTCCAGACTCCCGGAGATGTCTCCACGTGAGCTATTTTGGGCCACAGCTCAGCGATCCGGCAGAGACCGTGACTTGTGCTGATTCTTGATAAGTGGGTCTGGAGCTATGTACGGCGGCTTAAGCCCGAGAATGTCGGCCTTTCGACCTGGATCTATTCGAAGACCCGCGAGTTTGTCTCACAGACCATCCACTGCAACGCAATCTTGGAAAGCCACCTCTCCGATCCGGGGTAGCTGCCGCCAACGTCTGAGTGCACGCCAGCAAACTAAAGCTCTTTTATATCCTGCTGGGGGCCGTGCGGAGCAGGGAACAAGTTTTGCCGAAAGAACGCCCTGCGCTCACCAATTGATACTGCGTGCCGAATAACTCGCATGTCCGGGTTGTGCGTCGCTTTTCGTCCCTGAAAAGTGCGCAATCTTGCAGACCCAGCCTACCGAGTTAACCGTGTCCCAGACTCCAACGAAATACGGTCTGCATTCGCGACAAGAGTTTTTCTTTAAGTCGGATGCGACTGCGAAGTCGATGTTTTCTCTCCTTGAGCATTCGAATTGAGTACGGGATCAAGCCCTCATTTTCCTCGCGCAACAACCCGATGATGTGCAGCATTCCACGCAGGGCTCGAGCAGTGTAAGCTCCTCGACTGAATCCAAACGTGGAGACGTATCGCCGGGCTGAAAGGTCCGCATAAACTGATGTGCGTCTGCGATGTTGTGGGAGATTCGGTATCCAAAAGCGAAGCCGATCAGCAGGTCACCTGGCGTAACATCTTGTGGCTGTTGAAAAACTCAATCGTCAGAAAATGGCTGAAAAACTTTGCGCTAGGATGCCCTACGAACGACGTTCTTGATCTTCTAGACATTTTGCATCCCCCCAATTTTGCATGTTTGGGAGGAAACTAGAGTTTTTCAACAGCCACACCTGGTTACATCGACAACCGACGGTCTATCGTGGTACTCCACTGTGATTCAGCCGCTTTCTCGGAACTTTAATCCGCCGACCCCCGTATAAAGTCTCAGGCGAGGTGTGTATGAATCGTCTGGCTCTCTGGATCGTCTTGCTACTTCCTGGCTTGCTTCACGCTCAGCATGCTCTTGAGACCTCGACACAGCAGAAGTTCATTTCTGGAGGCACGATTCGCTTGCACTTGGAGGCGGGCGGCTACACTGTTACTTCCGGAGATTCTGAGAACATCATTGTGACCTGCCGCGCTCACGAGGAACAACTCAAGCGCGTCAAGGTAGAGATCAAACTGACAGCCGCAAGCGCCGACGTTTACGTTTCCGACACTCCGCACGGCAACTTCCGGGCTACCATCGAGGTTCCTCGTTATTCCAATCTTTGGGCTAGGCTATCTGCTGGAGAGCTAATCATTGAAAGCGTGGACGGCGATAAGAATGTCGAGGTGCGCGCTGGGCGCATTCAGATCGACATTCCTCACCCTGAATTATATGGACACCGCGATGCTTCGATCATGACCGGCAGCATCGAGTCCTCAGCGTTCGATGTCTCCAAAGGGGGGCTATTCCGGTCATTCGAGCAGCAAGGTCCGGGGAAGTACCGTCTGCATGCGCACTTGATGACAGGAGAGATCGATCTGCGCAGGAACCACTGAACTCCGGGCTCAGGGCGACAGAATGAAAGTCTTCAGCGGTCAGGCTTGTACGGTTCCCGTACAAATGAGGGCTTAATTTTTTTGGAATCGGAGTCGTTCCGGGTAGCCCTCGGCTCGTCTCTGACCTGAGAACTGCTCAGCCACACTTCGCACAACCTTGCGGGCAAATCCTCGGTGCTTCAGTCCAGGGGGTTTTGAGAACTTTTACTCGGACCTGGGAGTGCACATTACCATGGAATCAAATTACGCTCAAAACCCCACAATGAAGCGTGACCGCTGGTTTGGCCAGTTTGTTCCTAACCGGCGAGCGCAGACCCCATGAAATTTGTTGGATTTGGTGAACATGGGCGTATAATTCGACCAACTTCGTGTACGTGCCACGGGGTGTCTCCGTGCAAAGTTTGCCATGCGAACTGCCATGCGAACGATGTGTTTTCCAGTGTAGCCAGCGCAGTTCCCCGAACTTCTCTCGCCCCGGTAGGTGATTGGGTGCAGCCAACCATTCAAGCGTTCTTCCAACGTGTCCGGGTAGAGACTGAGCGTCTTCCAACCCGCGCCCCACCGCCAGCTTCCTTGCTTAAGAGAGACCCTGTAACCATTGCGGCGAACTTCCACTCCACAAGGGCGAGACGAGGATCGCTGGAGTCGCGAACTGGAACCGGGAAGTGAAAACTAGAACAAAAATACGCCTGCTGGCCATGAGTAAGGCCGAGAAGGAAAAGAGACTGGACGCTCTTAACCAAAAACTCGGAATTGGTCATCCCATCGAGCTTACGGACTCAGGCCAGGAAGCAATGGAAGAACGGGACTGGCTGAAGAAAAAGCTGGGGTACGCGAAACACTGAGTTAGATCAGTACCGGCGGTTAATAAATCACCGAAGTCTGCCAATATTTGTTCTTCGAGAGGTGATCCCATATGCACGCGGTTCGCATAATTCTCTGGACGATAGCTATGGCATATACCGGATTCCTTCTGACCGGCCAGGGGCTGCGGACTTTTAACAGCCTCTCAATTTCGGAAGCATCCCTAGGAGCTTTAACAGGATTTTTGCTTGCCATAATGTTCACTCTCCGAGAGAAGCGGCGACAAAGACCTGCCTTAGTTACATATCCCATGGAACAAATCTTCCCGAACTGGGGCATATCCCGCGAAAACCGCGGCTCACAGCCGAAGCCAAAGCGTTGATCCGAACAGGCAGGCCGAGTTCGGGCTGCTCGTGCCTAATCTTTGCGCTTTCCTTTCGCATATCTGGCGAACAAAAGGCGCAAAGTTGTGATAACGCCTGTTTGCAACAGTTGAGCCCCTCGCGCACAATACGGGTATGCATCGAAGCCTGAAGTGGTGGGAAATTATCGCCGTTCTGACCGTGTGCGTGTGCGTAATAGTTGGCTGGATGCGATGGGTGGACAGACCCGCAAGAAGAACCTGTCAGGCTTATGTCGCTTTGGATGGAAAAGGACCTTGGGGTCTAACCGATCCGCCGTGGGACGGGCCAGATGCACTTGTTCTGTATCGCTCCGGGCGCGGCGGCGTGGTCTGCTTCGACGCCTTTCACTCGAAGGAACTGCATGACCGCTTGTCGCCAGAGAATGGACAACGTGTCACGGTCGAGTACGACACGTCCCCCAGTATTCTCGGAGGGGAAATTGGATACAACGTGCATTCAGTGGGCGGGATAATTCTGGCGAACGGGACACACGTACTCCGCGGAGATTTCGCAGGCACCGCTGGCGTAGTTGGCAGCAAACGAGGAGATGGAACATTTTCCGCTCGTGAGAATGATTGTTGGCGATAAATCCCGTGGGTGTTGAAAAAGTCACGTCGATTAGCGGATGAGATTCAGCAGAAGCATGTTAGAAGAAAGTATCTGCTCATGCTCTGTTGGATTCTGATCGTCGGAGGCCTGCTGATCATGATGGGGCAACACGACCGCTCCGAAGCTCTGTTCTATTACTTCCGCCTGGAAGATCAGGTTCCTGAGACTCATCTGCTGCGGCTGATCGAAAAGCACATCAGCTTTGCCTTTGTGCGGGAGAAACTGAAGGCCAGTTACAGCGATACCGGCCGTCCTTCGATTGATCCCGAACTTCTGCTGCGCATCCTGTTGATCGGCTATTTGTACGGCATCACCAGCGAACGGAAGCTGGTGGAGGAACTGCGCATGCACCTGGCGTGGCGCTGGTTCACCGGTCTGGGCTTCGATCAGGAGATTCCGCATCACTCCACGTTCTCGAAAAACCGGCATGGACGATTTCAGGAGTCCAAGCTGTTCGAGGAGTTGTTTGAGCAGATCGTGAAGCAGTGTGTGGAAGTAGGATTGGTGCAGGGCAAACACCTGTCCGTGGATGGCAGCTTCGTGGAGGCGAATGCAGCGAAGGAAAGCCGCATTCCGCGCGAGCAGTTAGCGGAAGCGGCACAAGTGAAGCAAACCGTGCGCCAGTACTTGGTCGAACTGGAGCAGCAGAATCCCACCGAAGAACCGGTGCATCAGCAGGATCAGGTATCGACCAGGTATCGACCACGGATCCCGATGCGACCTACGCCACCAAGGGCGGGATACCGGCCCGGATGGGTTACTACGACAACTATCTGATCGACAATGACAGTTGCGTGATCGTCGGGGTGCAAGCGACGGCAGCACGGATGAGTCAGGAAACGGTAGCCGCGCAGGACATGCTCACGCGTTTCGCGCATTGGCAAGGACGAGAGCCAGAATCGGTGGCGGCCGACACGACCTACGGGAATGGGGAGTTCTTGCACTGGTTGGCGGATCGGAGCATCACGCCCTATATGCGAACCCGCGACAGTATCCACAGAAAGAACAGCCCGTTCTACGGTCCCGAGCAGTTCACCTATCAACCCGAAAGCAACAGCTATCGCTGTCCGGCGGGGGAGCAACTGAACTATGGTGGTCGCAGCATGCGGAACCGCACCTATGCCTACATCGGGACTCGCAAAAAGTGCGGCGCGTGTGCGCTAAAAGCCCAATGCACCAGCGGAGTGTTCCGCTTTCTTGCCATCCACATGGATGAACCAGCCCAGCAACGCGCACGGAAGTTGGTCAACACATCGGAGTTTGCGAAGGCGCAGCGGGAAAGAAAAAAGGTGGAAGCCTTGTTCGCGGAACTCAAGAATCAGATCGGATTGCGTCGCTTGCGCTTGCGGAGATTACGGTTTGTGCGGGAGCAGTTCTTCCTGGCAGCGGTAGCTCAGAACATCAAGCGACTGGTGCGCTTCCTCAGTCAGCCGACAACATCGGTTCTGCCGGCCACCACTTAGCCGAACGGACACAAGAAACCCGGCGACGGCATCCTCCTACTAGATGAAAAGGCGTTCTGTCGAGGGACTTTTTCAACACCCACTCTCCATTACACTCATCATGGCCTGGCGCCCCGGCTCTTGAGTGTAATTGCCTGTGGCCAAATCTTAGTTTCCAGGCAAAGGTGAACCTATGAAACACATCGCGAGAGCGGTGGCGGCAGTAGTGACGTGCATACTCGTGCTGGCCGGACTCGTCGGGGCGCAGCATGTCTCGATGACTGGCCATCTGGTATCGAATGGGGTGGAAGATACTACTGCTTACCGGGCTAAGGCGATTGCCGACGTTGCAGATTATCCGCTCGTAGCGGCGGATGGTTCGACGGATGTGTGCGGCAGTTTTCAGGCGTTCATCGATGCGAATCCGGGGAAGCGGCTGATCGTGCGGAAGGCGGGAGCGCCGACGCGGGGCGGAGGAGCGGCATCGACGATTGATTATTACTCGAGTTGCACGTTTCACCTGAAATATAACGGGACGGTTCTGGAGAGCAACGCGAATGAGATGTGGCAGGGCGCCCCGGTGTTTCTGTTTGCGGCAGGCGTGATTGGCTTTGAGATCGATCCTTCGTGTTCGGGCTGCGCGATTCGCGACCTTGAGGAAGTGGGCGGTGGCAAGCCGGCTTACAACGCGAACGCCTGTTACAACTCGGGCAACGCGCTGGTGTATCCGTTTACAGGAGCGGCGGACGGAGTGCTGGTTTATGGGGGCGAACCGACGCTGGAGCGAGTGCAGGTGAATTGCAATGCGCGCGATGGAATTCACATTGACGGCACGAACGTTGTGCTCGGCGGATTCACCGGACAGCCGGATGTGTGGGAGGTGAAGGGCGGCGAGGGGAGCGGCAACCAGCACAACGATCTTTATATTCACGGCGGCGATTCGAATGCGGGTATCGAGAGCCGGTTCCTGGCGTACAACGCGGGAGGGTGGGGCGTTGAGGATGACGCGAACCTGGGGAACACGCACATTGCGACGTTCACGACAGCGAATGGAAGGGATGCGGGGATAGCGGCGAAGGCGACGTCGAACATTGCGAGCATCAGTTGTGCGGCTTCCACGTGCATCGTGGTCGCGGGAAGCGCGGTGGCGGGAATTCAGAATCATATCTGGATCACGATCGCGGGAACTAACAATTACAACGGCGTTTACTACGTGACGGGATACACGGACGCGCAGCATTTTTCGTTTACGTGGGTGGCGCCGAGCCATGCCGCGGAGAGTTCGGGAACGGTGGGGGTGGACGGGTCGACGCACATGCTGGCGAATGCGATTCGCACGACTGCGGATGCTTCGTGCGCAGTCGGGCAGGCGTATTTGTATTCGCAGTCGGCGCAGTTCGGGCTGGATACGCAGGCGGGAGCGGCGATTAACGTGGCAGGAGCTGGAGCGGGCGGAGCGCTGCTGTCGACGACGATCTTAAAGGTGTGGAACGAGTACACGGTGCAGATGGCGACGAATTGCCTGACGGCGGTGGGATCGGCGCAGATCAGTTATGCGGGGGGAATTTCGCATGGGCCGATCTTCAGCAATAGTGGCGGGACTCCGATTGTGTGGATTGGTCCTTATTGGGAGGGCGACCAGCCTTCGGCGAAGATGGGTGTGGGAAATAATGTGTTCGGCGGCAACCTGCCGCTGGATTATGCGTTTGGATCGCCGGTGGAGTTGTCTGGCTACAAGCTGAAGAGCACCAATTTTTTCCAGTTATCTCCTTCGGATACACAGGTTGGCAGCGCAGGCATCCAGTGCGGGACAACCGCCAACGTCTCGTGCGGTGTTTGGCTGGAGAACTACAACGGCAGCGAGGAGTGGTCGATCGGAAACCCGTTTACGACGAATGAGTTTCAGATATTGGATCGCAGCAGCGGGACGGGCGGAGGTGCATTGGCCTTCCAGGCAGTACATGGTGGCGATACGAGCATTGGGGCCGTAGGCGATATCAACTTCTTCGGAACGTCGATAGGGACGCGGCAACCTCATATCATCAACGGCGGCGGTTTCTACCAGGCGAGCCTGACGGCGCCGGGGTTCACCCTCAATACGCCCGGTACGCACTATGAGGATCTTTACACAAGCGGGGCGAACTGCGTCGGGATTGGGGGCACGGCTTCAACGACAGCCTTACCGGGTACGGCCACGACAACCGACTGCGAAACGGGTGGGCTCCTACAAAACATCGGCAACATTGGCTTCTCGGGCGGCAAGGGCCAGCACTTCGTCACTCAAGCCGCAAACAACGATCACGCCGGAACAATAGCAACTTCTTCCTCGACGAAGGCCAGCCTGCGCTTCACCACGAATTACACATCGGCTCCGGTCTGTGTTCTGACTCCGCAGACTACAGGCCTGACTTCCTGGTACTTGAGCGCGATCTCAACAAACGGTTTCACGGTGACCGTCGCGCCTAGTGGCACGTACACGTTCGGTTACATCTGCGTTGGCAATCCCAACTGAAACACCACGCCGCAACTAACGCCATTTCGCCGCGAGGACTATGAAAAGGCTGACGACGGCGACCGCAGCAGTCATGCTCAGCAATTTCCAGCACGCCGACGACTTTAACGAACTGACAAAATCTGTGGAGCCCAGAATGGATGGGTGCTTCTGGCGACTCGCAGATGATCCGATTTCCACAGCTTATCTCTTTCCGGCGCGGCGTACGTTTCCGGCGCGAATAGGCAAATCTAATCGTAGTCGGGGTGGTTAATGTGGGTCTTGGAAGCTAAACCGGAGATCGACGTAAAGCCGGTAACACACTGGATCAGCAACATGCACATCCGGCAATCGGCAATCGAGCAAGATTATCTACGTCCAGTTACAGCAGCAAAAAGTCCTGTCAAGGCGTACGATTCGGACACGGAAGGAGACCCCATGGCCGCCAATTCCCCGATTCCCGCTGCCGAATACCTGCGAATGTCCACGGACGATCAACCCAACTCGATTCCGTTCCAAAAGGACGCGATCCGAATCTACGCAGAGAAGCACGGGTTTGAAGTCATGGCAACATACGCGGACCCTGGAAAGAGCGGAATTGAGATCAAACACCGCCCGGGGCTTCGGAAACTGATTCAAGACGTAGTCGGCGGCCATGTCCAATTCAAAGTCATTTTGGTCTATGACATAAGCCGGTGGGGTAGGTTTCAAGATACGGACGAATCAGCGCATTACGAGTTTCTGTGTCGCAAAGCGGGTGTGCCGATACACTACTGCGCTGAACAATTCGCGAATGACGGCACGATGCCCAATACCATCATGAAGGCTTTGAAGCGCACGATGGCCGCTGAATTCAGTCGCGAACTTGCGGTTAAGGTTTACGCCGGGCAAAAACGAATTGCAGCCCAAGGTTTTCGTCTTGGCGGAATGCCTGGTTATGGATTGCGGAGGATGTTGATCTCGTCGGACGGTCGCCGCAGACGGATTCTTCGGCCTCAAGAGCGCAAGAATCTCACTTCAGATCGAGTGGTTCTCGTTCCAGGCCCTAAGAAGGAGGTGGAGTGCATTCGTACTATTTTCGACTTGGCTACCAACGAGCGTAAGTCGCCCCGGCAAATTGCTAAGGAACTCAATCGCAGAAGCGTAAGATTTGTCGGCGACAAGCAGTGGAAGGAGTCATGCATCTATAACATTCTAAAGAATGAAAAGTACATGGGCTCCAACGTTTGGGGGAGAAGCTGCTGCCCTTTCAACACTAGTAGCCGCAGAGTTCCCGAGGATAGTTGGATTAGAAAAACCGGTGCCTTCGTCCCGATTGTGAGTTCGGAACAATTTGCGCGGGTGCAGAAATTGATGCTTAAGCGAAAGACCTATCCAAGAAAGCCTGACGCATACCTGCTTAATGAAATGAAAAAAGTGTTGGCGAAAGAGGGGAAACTGACCACACGGCTGTTGCTAAAGCATGGATTTGACGGCTACCGTTCGTGCCCAAGAAGTTTCGGATCAATGATACGAGCCTACCAGTTGATCGGGTATCAAGCTTCCCCTCGCGCGGTGGCAATGGCGGAATCGTCTAGGAAGATATTGAGTTTGAGATCGAACTTATTGAGTCAGTTGCAGAAACTCTTCCCGACCCGCCTGCGATTGGTCAGGCTCGGAGCCCAAGACCGACGCCAAGTAGCGGAGATAGACAATGAGTTGCAATTCGCGATCCACATCTGCCGCCACGCACCTCCGAGGATTGGCAGCGAACCGCGATGGTTGCTCAGAGGACAAGCCAAAGAGCGGGATCTGCCAGGACTAATCTGCATTCCCGATCGGGGGTTGAGCTGTATCAAGAGCTTCTACGTCGTGCCAAAGTTCGGAAGTCTAATCGCGCGGTTCAAGGTGCTACGACTGGGGCATCCGTTGTTAACAGCAGGAAAACGCCTGCAATCATTATCAGAATTCTGCGACGTGGCCAGAGAGGTCATAACGAACTGGAGCCCTCAGGACGAGATTAGCGTTGTTGGCGACGTGGTCCTTAATCGACGAAACTCTTCGGTGCTCGTAAAACGCAAGAGCATTCAGCTGCCAGATGCGGAAGCTGCGATCTTTAAGACACTCGTCCATAACGCTGGAAGTGTTGTCGCAGCAGAGACGTTGTTCAAAGTTGCGCACTGTGCCTCGCGACAAGGTTCCCATCGATACGTCGGTTTTAATGAGAACTATATGAGGAATCGTATCAGTGCGCTCCGCATGCGGCTGGAGTCATTCGGTAATCGGATAGTCACGATTAAATGCAAGGGGTACATGTACCTGAATAACAGCGCCCCGACTCGACATCATCGCATTCGCCAACTCCCGGCCGATCTATACCCGAATTCCGGCAGGGGTGCAGTTTGAATTCGCAGGTCTAGCAATCGGCTCTGGCCTGTGGGAACCTGTGAGGCATGCCAACCAAACATGTCCCCATATCCGGCACGATCATAGACAGTAAGGATGCTATTTAGTCCTTTGGAATTGCTTGTTACGGTCAGGCCCGATCCGTCAGTAGCCGTAGTCATTGCTGGAAACGGAAAACACTGACCTGTGGCGTCGACCCAAATTTGCGTGAACAGTGAATGAGAAGCGCCGTGCTGTCGATTACAACCATCCGCCATACGTCTGATCGCTTGACCTAAGGCAGTTCTGTAGCACCCTTGTAGTGGTGGCGTTCAGAAACTGCGAGATCAAATAGAGATAGTTGGACACCATCGAAGCCAGCTTCCATCGCATTTCGCGCAGCTCGCGCGAAGTCCGCAACCGTGACTTTAATCTCCTGCTTCGTCAGAGACCGCGGTGTTACCGTCGGCTTCCGCCCATTCCGCGTGAACGACAGCTGGCGAGGATCGACGTTCGATGCGGACACAGGCCGCACGCACTTTTATCCGGCCGGGAGCTTTTGTCCGGATCGATCCCCGCCAGAAGAAGATTCCTGCCCTCGATTGGCATAATGATCATGATCGACCCATTTTCTTAGTGGAACTCCGCGAACGCTACGTCTGCAGTTGGTGCGAAATGCATGATGGCCGGCTGATTCTGATTCCTTCCCATGAGTCAAAACGCCGGGCGCAGCACGTTCGCTATCCGGCTGAAGCTACGATTGTCGGCCGCGTGACGGGAGTGACCATGGACCTCGTCGAGTCCCCGGAAAACGAAGCTCGGGCCTAGTGCGCATTGTCGGGTAATTGGAGTATTTCATCACACGCAGGCCCTTTCCCTAGACTTTTGCGAACTTGTCCAACAAATGATTTGGAATCAGTTGTTCGAGTGTGAGAGGGACTCTGCAGAGTACTCCACGGAAGGAATATTCCGGCACAAGGGCGCTCAACCCTCAAGACGCTTCAAGGCGGGGCGTTTCACTCTAACCTTTCAAAGGTCAAGAAGAGGCTTCCGAAAGTGTGCTGAAGTGTTTCACGATGAAGCGGGAGCCAAAGAGTTGGGAACTGTAAGAGTCCTGCCAGGCGCGACAGAATCAACGGATATTTCTGATTTTCACATGGTAAGGTCAGCGATAGTAGGATGACCATGCTGCTCTCGCCCAACCCTGCCATCGTATTTCTTCGTCGTTTTGAAGAGTTCGAGATGGCCGTCACCGGATGAAGCTCTGCATCGCTCGCGGAGTGACTGCATCTCTTGCGGCGACATCGGTTTGAAGCCGCGTGCAATTCCCACGTTCTGCTGCAGCACGTCTAGCGAGTCGATACCGCAAATGGTGGTCGCGCCCGACAGGCTCATTGCATAACGAAGCGCTTCTTCCGCCCGTACAACGCCATACTGGGTCGGCTGGCCGTCGCCTCCGAGGCTCTTCATGCCGAGCGCTGCAATCCCCCGCCGCTGAAGTTCAGGGAGCCCCTGCTGCTCGAAGCTACGATAGGTTGCATCAAAACAGTTGAGCGGCATTTGGACGGTGCCGAATGGGTAATCGTGCGCCAGCATTTTGAGATGTATCGCCGGCTGGCTCTCCAGAAGTCGACTTTGAGGAGATCGCAATTGATCTTCCCAAGCTCGCGGAAAGAGCGAACCTACTTCCGGAAATAGGAAAGGCTGCCACATTGGTTTTGCTCTGCCATCAAGTCGTGAGGTGCCATTCATGCATGCGCCGTCACTACCGTCCGCTCTTTCTGCCGCCCCTCCTGTTAGGTCTGAGGAGAAACCTGTCAACATCCATGCTAACGACAAAAAACGGAAGCCCCTTCCTTCACATCCATAAAACGAACCCCGAACTATAGTATAGGGACCGATCGGTGAAAGATGAGGAAGGTGCATGCAACCACTGAAACTGCTCGTCGTAGAGGATAACCTCGCTAGCTTGGAACTAATGACCGAGGTCTTCACATCTCTAAAGGCCGAAGTGCGCCCCATCAGCGATAGCCTAAAAGCGGTCGCAATGGTCAATCGGGAGAAGTTTGACGGAATTTTCCTGGACTTGGAAATGCCAAACCTGAATGGTTTCGACCTCGCGCGCCTCGTCCGCAAGTCGTCATGGAACAAGTCCACTCCCATCGTTATAGTGACCGGACGCGACGATAGACAAACCATGCAAGATGCGTTTGCGATTGGAGCAACTTTTTTTCTCCAGAAGCCGGTTGACCGGCAGAAGCTTAGCGCCCTGTTCCGGACGGTGAGTGGCGGGATGTTGGAGAACAGGCGTAAGTACACCCGCGTTCCGATCCAGGCCGAGGTGGCCTGCACCGTGGGCTCTCGAACAGTCCGCGGGACGAGTTGGAACCTCAGCCAAGGAGGAATGCAGGTGGAAGTGAGCGGCCTGAAGCCTAAAGACGCCGTGCGAGTGTCCTTTAAACTACCAGTTTCTGGTGTGATCATTGATGTGGTCGGCATCGTCGTGTGGGGAAAGGAGAACCGGCAAGGAATTCAATTCACCGCTGTAAGTGCGCAAAGTCAGCAGTCGATTCGGCAATTCATGGCCGAGATTGAAAACATCGAACGCTAGGGTCTACGCCCGATCCGTTTCTAAGCGCCGCTGCCACTTGCACCCTCGGCCCGGTCTTTGCTCCCAGGTTGACCCTCCTGGCCCTGATCAGGGTTTGCGGAGACAGTACCTTGTTTAGTCAGGAGGCGATCAAGCTCCTGGGTGAGAGAGGATGGGGTGAGCGGTTTCGACAGGTAGCCATCAAATCCTGAATTGAGGATTTTTTCTCGGTCGCCTCGCATAGCATACGCGGTGACCGCCACGACGGGTAACATTGCTAACCGAGGATTCTCGCGAATTCTCCGGATGACCGCAAATCCGTCCAGTATTGGCATGCCGATATCCAGCAGCAGCAGTTCTGGTAGGTCCCGTTCAATCATGTAAAGCGCTTCTTGGCCGTTGCACGCTTCGAAGACTGTGTACCCGCGCGCTTCCAGCAACTCACGGAGCAGTTCACGGTTCTCTCGGGGTTGTTCGGGCTCGTAACACCCTGAACGGCAACGGATCTGGTTTGCGTGATTTCCGGGGCGCGGCGCTTTTGCGGAGGTATTTCGCGTCGGTGCGTTCCCTTCGAATCGTCTCGTTACCTCCGTACCGGAGGCGCTCTGCCGGTTTGGGTTAAACTTGTATTCCATAAACGCAATGCACAGGACAAACGAAAGCGTATTGGCGCGCGTCGGCCAGCAACTGTCACAGTTGGAAAGGCGTGACTGGGAGCTGTGGCTGATCGTGTCGCTCACTGGAGTCCTGGTGGCAACGGGACTGGCGGCGATTCTTTTTCCGGCAGCGTTCTTGAAGCATGACAACATGCACTTTGAAGTAACGGTGTCTAGGCCTTTGGCTATCGGCCTCTTTATCCTGTTGGCGCTGCTCAATACTTATCTTGTCACGAAGCGCCTTGAAATTCGTCGACTGCGGGAACAATTGCTGTCCAGTACCATCCAGCAGGAGCTCATCCGACAGCAATCCTTTACGGATCCTTTGACTGAGATCTATAACCGTCGTTCATTGGAGGAGATCGCGGGAAGGTTTATCAGCCACGCCAGGCGGTTGAAGAATCCGCTCTCGCTTTTGCTCATCGACGTTGATCGCTTCAAGGATGTGAATACCACCTTTGGCCACCTGACTGGGGATGTGGTGCTGGCAGATACTGCTGCTCTCCTGAAGAGTTCCGTTCGGGGCTCAGATGCGGTGTTTCGATATGGAGGAGATGAGTTCGTCATTATCTTGGCGGATACCTCCCGCTCCGGTGCGGCTAACGTCATTGAAAGAATTAGAGGCTACGTACTTGATTGGAACCGTGCAAAAACTCTAGACCGGTTTGAGCTAAGCCTGAGTATTGGTATCTCAGAATGGTCCGATGGCGTGACTCTGGACGAATTGTTGGACGAGGCCGACCGACAAATGTACGCCGCAAAGGCCATTCAAACTTTGGCGAAAGGCCAGACAAGCATTGTTAAGGCCGCAGCCCGGAAAATTGGGCTCTGACCAGTTGCGCCAAGCGTTCCTACCTCAGCCCGTTGAAGGAATTCCGGCAATCACTCTAACAACTCTCGCGGTTTGGCACTTTCGGAACGTCAGTTTCATGCGGATGTGGGACTCAGGCGGCCGGGAAGCTCTGGCGTCCGACTGTGGGTTAGAAGTTTGTCGATGGCGCTGCTCGGAACGGGTCTGGAGTACAGGTAGCCTTGGGCCAGTTCGCAGTCAAGCTCCTTGAGGATGTCCGCTTGCACTTGTGTTTCAACGCCTTCTGCAACGACCTTCAGGCCAAGACCATGGGCGAGCATGATAATGATGCGAATGATTTCGCGTGTCTCGATATCGGTGTCGATGCGGGAGATGAAAGACCGATCAATCTTTAGCCGATCGACTGGAAAATGCTGCAGCCTGCTTAGCGATGAGTAGCCGGTGCCGAAGTCGTCGATGTCCAGGCGGACGCCGAGCGCCTTCAACTCTGATAGCACTGCAGCGGACCTGCCGGCATCGGCCATCGCGATGGTCTCCGTAATCTCCAAGTTGACGGCACTCGGATCCAATCCGGTTTCTAGCAAAATCTTGCCGATCTGAGATGCCAGGTCGGGCTGTGCGAACTGTTTAGGAGCGATGTTGACATTGAGCGTGAGTGCAGGATCAGCCGGAAAGATCGTGTGCCAAGAACGGAGTTGCCGACAGGCCTCATAAAGAAGTTGCTGGTTGATGGGTAAGATGATGCCCGTCTCATCCGCAACCGCAATGAATTCGCTGGGCATTATCAAACCTTCGGGGCGCTGCCAGCGACTGAGGGTCTCGAACCCCACGATCTGGTGGTTGTGTAAGGATACGATGGGTTGGTAGTAAACCCGAAACTGCTTCAACTCAAGAGCTTTGCGCAAATCGGTTTCCAGTTGCAAACGCTTGATGGCGCCGGCATGCATGGCATGGTCGAACACCTCATAACGGGCCTTGCCGGTCCTCTTGGCGCGATACATAGCGATCTCGGCGTCGCGGAGGACGTCCTCCGCCTCTACCGCACAGATGTTACTGAAAGCAATGCCAATGCTTACGGAAAGCACGATCTGTTGATTCTCGGAATGGAACGGAATGGCGAGTCGCTGCTGAATGCGTTCGGCGACACGAATGGCGTCGCTGGGGTCATGAAGTTCTTCGATAAGCACCGTAAACTCATCCCCCCCAGGGCGGGCCAATGTGCTTTCGCCTTCGTAGGAATTTTCGACTTCACCGAGTCGCGGACGTGAAACCGTGTCGACGCCACGGAGGCCTGCAGTTAGGCGCTGAGCGATCTGCAAGAGCAGCCCGTCGCCGGCGGCATGGCCTAAGCTGTCGTTGAAGACTTTAAACTCGTCAATATCGATGAATAAGACTGCAAACTTGAAATCCGAGTGCCGCCGTGAATGAGTAATAGACCGTTGCAGGCGGTCAAGAAAAAGAGCACGGTTAGGGAGACTGGTCAAGCCGTCGTGAAAGGCCAAGTGCGCCAGCTTTTCTTCGGCGCGTTTTCGTTCGGTGATGTCGCGGTTGACTATTACCAATCCATTAATTTCGCCTTCTGGGTTCCGAATCGCACTCGCGGTGGACTCAAGAAAGCGCCAGGAACCGTCCTTATGTCGAATACGGTATTCGAGACGTTCGCCCCGGCCGGTGCTGTTAGCCTTCGCGGAAGCCTCCATCACACGTGGCAGATCGTCGGGATGAATCTGATCCAGGGGCGAGGTTGCCGCTAGTTCTTCCGGACCATACCCAAGAATGTCGTGATATGAGGGACTGTTATAAAGACGCCTTCCGTCGCGGTCTATCACCGCAATCATATCCGCGGCATTTTCCGTAATCAGTTGAAAGATTTGTTCGCGCTCGGCCAAGTGACGGCGGATTCGATGCAATTGCTGCTGTTGATAGATGATATAGATGTCGAATAAGAGAACCAGCGCGGCTAGTCCGCGAACCCAGTCTTTAAGATTCAGTGAATAGGTGTCGTCGGACAAGTGGAAACCAGGAAGGGTCAGAGAAAGGATACCGCATGTTAGAACTAGGGTGACGACTACGGCAGAGCACCAAAGCCACCACTCCCGCCCCTCGACCTGGCGCATGTGGACCGTCGGAATCTTTGTTTTATTCCTGAAAACAGGGTATTTAGTCACGGTAAAGGCCGCCGATCCACTGGTCGACAATAGAACGTATGGGGATATTGAAATTCTAGATGAGAAACAATGAAGTGAAAGTTACGAAAGTGTGAACGCACCGATGTCAACCTAACTGGGGCGAGTCGTTTTAGGGTGGCTTTAATCCACTGACTAAGCTTTCGCATGACTTCCATATATGTAACGCTCAAGTTCGATCTTTTCGTGCGATACTTTGCTGCTGTGTCGTTTCCGAATTCGAGGCCAAACAATGAATTTACACCGACCTGAACTAAAGATCCTCGTAGTGGATGATTCGCCGGTATATCGCAAACTCGTTGAGCAATCGCTCACGGAAGAGGCTTGCAGGCTTCTCCTTGCGAAGAATGGGCGCGAAGCACTGGATTTGTTTGCTGAACACCACCCTGCACTGGTAATCACCGACTGGACTATGCCGGACATTAGCGGCCTCGAGCTCTGCCGGAGGATCCGAGCCGACTTCCAACCATTTTATGCCTATGTCATCCTCCTTACCGGCAATACCAACAAAGAGGAAGTCATTGAAGGTCTCGGATCAGGAGCCGATGACTATCTGACTAAACCCTTCCACCCGGGAGAACTGCGTGCCCGCGTAAAAGTGGGTTGTCGGATTGGCGACCTACACCAACAACTGCAGGCCAAGAATCTTCAATTGGAGGAGCTGGCCCTCACCGATCCACTCACGGGCCTGCCCAACCGCCGTGGAATCGACGCCTGGATCGCGCACGAACTGAGCGCAGCGGCGCGCCACCATTTTCCCGTTTGGGTTGCTATGGCCGATCTGGATCGCTTCAAGAGCATCAATGATACGCATGGACACGATGCCGGAGACGTCGTACTCAGGAGTTTCGCCAGAATTCTCAGGTCGAACACACGTCAATCCAACATTTGTGGTCGCCTAGGAGGAGAAGAATTTCTGGAGATCATTACTCACGTTGAAGAAAAAGAAAATGTCACTCTCGCCGTGGACCGGATCCGCGAGGAGTTTGCAGGCCAGACGTTCAGTGTTTCCGGCCACACCTTCGGTGCTACGGTGAGCTTCGGAATCGCTGGTTTCCACGGAAATGTCGCTCCCCATTTGAGTGATCTCGTGCGTCGGGCAGACGCTGCCCTGTATTTGGCGAAGCATAAAGGACGTAACCGCATCGAGTTTGCAGACTGACAGCCTAGCCTAGCGAAGTGACCATCCGTTTGGCCAGCGCAGCTTTAAGACATCTGAGCATTACAGCGCAAGAACGTTTTCATTAATCTTCACGGCTCCCCGGGCAAGCCCGGGTTGACGCCGCTCAGCTATTTTGGCTCACTTAGGTAAAAAGGGGGTGGCTTGACTAGCAGGCGTTTTCCGACACGATCAGGAACGGTTATAGTTCCGTCCCGCTCCTCGAAAGTAGCCATTCAGCTTTGGCATTTCCAGATCTAGAGAAAGATGCCATCGAATTTCTCCTGGTTGACTCGGCGCGCCGCCTCTTCGCTGTCGCTGACTGGCCGAGCATTTGCTTTAAGGGATCTGGATACTTTGGTCCTCAATTCGAGGCTGGCAAGAATCGTCCTCAACCACGAGCTAAGCTCTACCATGGATTCGCTTCCCAGTTCATTAAATCAAACCGCCCTGATCCCACACTTCCCGTTAGTGTTCCTAATATTCTAACAGAGCGGTTTACTACTTCTATTGTTGTTAGGAAATCCTAAGGATGCCGGCTACGCGTTAGTAATAGAAACACCGAGATCAAGTCGCAACGCTGTCGGCAATTTACTAACTAATAGTTACGAATGTAATAGCTAGCACGACCAAAGTGATGCATTTCTGAGTGTTTGGGTTCAGACTATTAACAACCCGTATAACCGCGGCGGTAAATGACACATATGTGCAACCTCGGGGCGGAATACTGATGATAACTAGATTGGTAATTGGAATCTGGCTACTGTGTGCGTTGACCCGCGCCCAGGAGTTAACTTCAGGCTGGAAGGATCAGGTTCGAAGGTACGCAGAAGCCAAGGACTGGCCTGCCGCAATGGGGATCGTGGATGTTGAAATTGCTCGTACACCCGGGGACATGGATGTACGCGCATGGCGAGCACGGGTTCTGACGTGGTCTGGCAGGCTTGCGGAGGCTGAAAGTGAATACCAGTACATTCTTGCTGTCGCTTCGAACGATCCTGATATCTGGTTGGGCTTAGCAGCCGTGTATTCGCGCGAAGGCCGAACCAAAGAATCGTTGCAAGCGCTGGACGGCGCCGTACAACTCGATCCGAGTCGTGCTGATATTCGGGTGGCGCGCGCCAGTGCATTGCGAGCAATCGGTTTGCAGGACGAAGCAAAGCTGGAATTTAGCCGCGCGCTCACTCTGGATCCGACGAACACGGAAGGACGCGCAGGCCTGGCTTCCTTGCGCGGCGCACTCCGACACGAACTTCGCGTAGGCGTAAACACTGATTTGTTTAACTTCACCGCTGCCAATCAGGACGAAGGGGTAACCCTAATTTCCCATTGGACGCCGTATTGGACCACCGCGGTCTCGGCCGACGGTTACCACTGGGGCGGTACGGATGCGGAAAAGGCGGTGGCGAGCGTGACGAGGAAGTCGGCCCGACGGGGTGCGCTTACCGTCGGCGTAGCTGCTGCGCATGACAACGGCGTCATTCCGAAAGATGAGGGGTTCTTTGACTATGACCAGGGATTCCGTCTCCATCGAACCACTTTCTTACATGGATTAGAAGTTGTATATGGCCAGCACTGGTATTGGTACAGTTCGGCGCGGATTCTGACCATTCACGAAACCACGCTGTTCTATTTGCCGCGAGACTGGACCTGGTCTCTGGGCTTGACTGGAGCGCGAAGTCATTTTTCGGGAACAGGCTCGGAGTGGCGTCCTTCAGGAATGGCGCGCCTGGGTTTTCCCATTGCAGGCGCGGAAGGCCACCATCTTATCGGAAATGTTTTCTTCGCCGTCGGAACGGAGAACTTCGCGCAGCTCGATCAGATTGGAGAATTCTCTGCGCAAACATATGGGGGAGGCTTGCGTTTCCAACTCACCAACCGTCAGGATGTGACCGGATTCGGGGCTTATCAGATGCGATCGCGAGGCCGGACTGAATCAAGCTTTGGGTTTACTTATGGAGTCCGCTTTTAACACATTTCGCAAGCTTGGGCCGGCAGCCTTTGTCGTGAAGGCGATCATCTTTGTGGCCGTCGCTGACGTATTGCTGTTGGCGTTTATTCTGCTTCGTCGAACTTATCGCAAGTGGTACTTCGCGAACCGCGACGCCCGTATGCTCGCGATCCGAAAAGCGTGGGACGCCCTGATTTCCGGAGAGATTCCCTACGCCAAGTGGCGTACAAAAACATCGGAGCGGCAGCTTATCGAGGCTCTGGTCCTGGATGCGTTCGAAGTCGCCAGTCCGGAAGAATCAGCGCGATTACTGACATTCATGCGCGCCAGCGGCTTAATCGAGAAACGCATTATGGAGGCGCGCCACCATCGAGGATGGCGGCGACACACAGCGCTGGTGGCACTTGCCCGAACGCGGGCGCCAGAAGGCATTCGAGCCCTCGCCGAGGGGCTGCGTGACCGCGATTCGGAAACCCGGCTGGCCGCGCTACGCGGACTAGGCCGGATGGCTTGTCCAGAGGCCGCGCAGGAAATTCTGAACTGGGTCGATGACGCCGGGCTGGTGGTACCGGCGCTGCCACTGCAAAGCGCGCTCATCCAGACTTGCGCCGAGCGACCCCAGGTATTGCTGCCGCACTTACATCATGCCGATAGGAGTGTGCGCGAAGTGCTGGGACGTGTGATAGGCGAAGTAGCCACGCCTTCGCTCGGTTCCGAGTTGCTGCGGTTTGCCGACGACGATCTCCCCGAATTGCGGGCTGCGGCTGCACGCGGGCTTTCTTTCCTAAACCCCGTCGCCGCGGTTCATGTTCTGAGTGAACTGGCGAAGGATCCTGTGTGGTTTGTGCGCCTGCGCGCGATTGTTAGCTTAGGCAGACTCTGCCACAGTACGGCCCTCCCTTTCTTGCTGAAAGGATTGACGGATTCAAATCGCCTGGTGCGCCTGCGCGCCGCTGAAGGGCTCATGGATTTTAAAGCACAATTGGTACCGGTTTTCGAGATGGTGGTTGCCCTACAGGACCAGTACGGTCTACACGCTTATCTAACGGCCCTGGAGAACGCCGGTCTGCAAGCCAGTCTGACTGCAGGGATCAAGGACAACCCACTGGTCAGCAGGGAAACGATCGAGATGTTGCTTGAAGTGTTACGGACAGGGAAAGTGTCTACCAAATCAAGCGCGCCCCTGGAAAACATGTCCGCCAAGGCGGCGGCTGGATCATGATCCACTTCCTAGACTGGGCCAACCACGCACTGTTTTACTATTATCTCGCCTCCAATTTCGCATACTTAGCTATGCTAATCATCGCGCTGAGGACCAGCGCGGCGCACCTCCGGCGCCTCGAGAGCGTTCGTCTCGACTGGATCAAAGGGTCCCCCATGGTGCCGCCGATCACTCTGCTGGTGCCCGCACATAACGAGGACAAGTTTATCTGCACTGCCGTGAGAAACCTGCTTGATCTGGACTATCCGGAACTGGAAATCATTGTCATCAATGATGGATCATCGGATAACACGTTGCAGATCATGCAGCAGGAATTTCGTCTGCGCCTCGTGAGAGCGGTATATATACCGCAAGCGCAAAGCGCTCCCGTCCGCGGTTTGTACCGAAGCGATGTCGACCTTCGCCTCCTGGTCGTAGACAAGGAGGCGGGCGGTAGCAAGGCGGATGCGGTAAACGCCGGGTTGAACGCAGCGACCTCACCCTATGTCTGCGTGGTCGATGGGGACTCCGTGCTTGAGGGCGACGCCCTGCTGCGGATCATGGTGCCTATCCTGGCTGACCCTGGGCGGGTCGTCGCCGCGGGAGGGATTATTCGGGTCCTCAACGGGTCAGAGATCGAGGGGGGGCGGATTCGCCGCGTTCGCCTGGCCAGAAAGAGCATCGAAGTTATCCAAGTCGTCGAATATCTTCGCGCTTTTTTAATTGGCAGGGAGGCATGGGCACGAGGCAACATGCTGATGATTGTATCCGGAGCTTTCGGAGTGTTCCGAACCGATCTGGTACGCACAATAGGGGGCTACCGGTCGGCAGCAATCGGCGAGGATTTCGACTTGGTGGCGCGATTACACAGACACTTACTGGAACAGGGGGCGGACTATCGTATCGAGTTCGTACCTGACCCGGTGTGCTGGACGGAAGTGCCATCAGACTTGCGTTCCCTCGCGAGACAGCGGGCGCGCTGGCATAAGGGCTTGCTCGACGTCCTGTGGCCGAATAGAGACATGCTCTTTCGTCCGCGTTACGGCCGTATTGGAAGTTTAGCTCTTCCGTATTTGTGGATTTTCGAACTGCTCGCCCCAGTGATCGAAATCACAGGCTTCGTGACGATCTTCTTGGCGGCTATTTTTGGCGTCCTGAGCGGAACATTCTCCCTTCAGTTTGTGCTCTTCGCTTACGGATTCGCTACGGTGATTTCCATCGGATCGGTGCTCCAAGAGGAACTGACTTACAAACGGTATAACGATTGGCAAGATGTGGTCCGACTGGTAAGTTACTGCTTCCTCGAACACTTTCCTTATCGGCAATTGCACATGGTATGGCGACTGCAAGGCCTCTGGCAGTACTTGCGAGGCGACATGGCCTGGAGACCGCTGAAACGCAAGGGCCAACAATCGGTGGACGAAGACAAAAAAGGTCCGTCTCCTGTGCCAGCCCGTTAACCACCCGCACTCTAAACTCCACCTGTTTGGGTACAGGTAGCGGACTACCGGCGTTGAGGAATCACAAAGGCGCGTCCGGCTTCCGACACAAATCCACCCATTCCAGTTGATACGGAGTTTGCCGCCCGGTCGATAATCGTCGCAAAGAGGATGAGTGCCGGTTCTGGGTCCCTCCAGCAGAGACCCCATTTCATTCAGTGAGGTCATCTGTTGTGCGGAGATCCAACTCCGTCACCAGTCGACCCAAAGACTCCGCGTGCTCCCGCTGCTCTTCGTTCGCCCTAATTTGCTGCGAAATGTCCTCGTACATCAGGTAGGCACCCCGTACCTCATCGCTCAGGAGCAGGGGTACGCCATGCAGAGCCAGATCGAGAATCCTCCCGTCCTTGCGCCGTTGTCGCACTGTCCGGTGTAACGCTTTTCCGGCGAAGATTTGCTGAAGCAGTTGAGCGGAGTCCGGGGCCTCGTCGCTAGAAATGCCCATAGTCGCAATATCAATCGAAGTGAGTTCGCCTCGGCCGTACCGAAAAGCTCCTCGAAGGCCAAATTAGCCAGCTCGACCGAGCCCTGTCGGTCAAGAACAACGATCCCGAGCGGGCTATTTTGAATCAACGAGTCTAAGTAGATGGTTTGTTCGTTCAGATCAATTGCCAGGCGATGTCGCTCGCTGACCTCTGATCCGACCTGCTCGATGCTCCATCTAGGAGAGAGCCCGTGAACGAGCTAGGGAAAGCAAGAGAAAAAGGGCGTCACCAGCGAATTGAAATGGGAGTCGAAGTCGTAGTTCGCGCAGACAGTGCATTGCTACCAGGTCGAATCATGACATCAACGAATCCGGGATGTCGGCAATGCGATTGCCCCGGGGAAGTTGTTGCGGGCACGGGTGCCGTCAATGCGCGGCTACGTGCGCTGAAGTCGCCGATGCGGGGCCAATTCGGCGGGCCGCTGCATAATAAGAGGAAAAGCTGGGGCACGGGTGGGGCTCTGGGACTCGGGATACGTCGACTCCCGCTGTGCCTCGATGCGGCTTTCATGTCGGTTACACCACGCTACGGACTACGCTACGGTTCTGTTCCCGCTACCGGGGATTTTCAACGGCTTAGAGGTCGTCCGCCTCTTGTGAGTCCTTTAAAGTCGTGTATGGGCCGTTCTTTCACGGCGGTAAGACGGGTTCAAATTCCGTCGGGGCCTTAACCTCGTCAGCGAAGGAGCCGTTCGATATGCGGCAGCAACGAATCGGTACGGAGGGTGTGGCTGTAATTGTGGCTGTACGCTGCCAAATATAGCGAACTTTTCAAGCACTTGGAGCGAATTCTCTGTGCGCGCAAGTCTGTTGTAAGTAACTGGTATATTGTGAGTTGCTGCGTTTTGGTGAGTGAGCCTGACGTGACTCTTAATCAGTAGGTTGAAGGTTCGATTCCTTCCGCGCTCACCAACTTCAACAACTTAGCTAGTTCGGCAACCTAACTTGGTAGCACGTTTGGTAGCAACTGCTTGACTACCACACCCAGAGCGGCAGTGAGGACGGTCGGACGCTCCCGGCGTGGGCAGCGAGGTACAGCAATCCCTGTATAGGGAAGCCTCCCACAAGTGCGTAGGCTTGGTTTGCGAGTGGGGGAAGTCATGACTAGCAACCTCGATATTCAGCCAAATCGGAGTCCAGTCTTCTGGGGCGAGATAGCTCCGTGCGAACACATAGCACAATTCTACGAGGACGATGGCGTGTTGCTCGATACGCTGGCAGGATTCGTTGGTGGAGGTCTGAAGGCGGGAGAGGGTGCTATCGTCCTCGCAACTGCGGGACATCTCAAAGCTCTCGAAAAAAGGTTGGAGGAAACTGGCGTAAATGTGGCGACCGCCCGCTCCCACGATCAATACCTTACTATGGTTGCCGAAGATGCTCTCGCTAAATTCATGGTCAACCAGTGGCCAGATGATCAGCTGTTTGCCGACTTCGTCTCCGACTTAATTACACGTGCGCGAGCAAAGGGTCGGCGGGTCAGAGCATTTGGTGAGTTGGTAGCTCTCCTGTGGGCGAGAGGCGATGTCGCGGCTACCGTTCGGCTCGAATTCCTTTGGCATCAACTATGCAGGAGTCAGGTATTTTCGCTTTTCTGTGCCTATCCGAAGTCTGGATTTACGGAAGACCCGCTCAAGTCTTTAGATGTAATCCGGGCAACGCACTCTAGGATTGTTTGACCAATTTCAATTCACTCATCCCAGAAGCGATGTGAGCGGATTCGTCATTCGTTGGCTTAAGGTCTTTGGGTATCGGGACGACCGCAAGAACACGAGTGCCAGAACGAGTCGAATCAATAGTCATTTCACCACCGAACTGACGTAGGCGCTCTTGCATTCCCCTGATGCCAACGCCCGATCCGCCTGATCGAATTTCGGCTAGGCGTTCGGGCGGTATACCTTTCCTTCGATCTGATACTTCTACGTGGAGGCATTCCGCGTCCACGAACATCCGAATGTCGGCAGTTTTGCTTCCCGAATGGCGGTGGATGTTGGTCAGACACTCCTGCACCAAGCGGAAGATTGCAAGCTCGATGTCGCTCGGCTGCCTTCTAACATTGTCGGCAACGTCAAGCGTGATGGCTATGTCGCTGCGTTCTGTCAGCCCCTCTACATACAGGCTGAGCGCGGACGCGAGACCGCATTCGTCCAGCAAAGCTTGCCTTTGTGAAAGGCTGAGGGTGCTCCGCTGGAGTAGGAATGGTGGCTGACGCAATCAGCGATTTCCGCTCATAACCCGAAGGCAACCCACCGTGGAGTGTTCAGCGGACGCTCGCTGCGTGAATAGCCGTTCACAGATCAAACACCTTCGCACGTCTCGACCGCGCTCGCGGGCTAAACTGCATTCACTGGCATGATTGCTGACAGGTGAATCTTCATCGAAAATTTCATCCCCTCTAGAATTCGTAGCACGTCGGCGGCGTTGCGCTATAGATGCGGGTTTTCGTCGATGCGGAATTTGACACCCCTTCGTCCCGTTGTATCGTTCCGCGATATAAATCGCCGTCTGTTTGGGAATTTGGTAGCAACTTGGTAGCATCCATGCCTAAATGTGAACATCGGCCCTCCCTTACTGAACCGTTAGATTCAGTTGCAGCGACTGGCTACTTGACTTCGTGGTAGCAGTCACAGTCAGCTTGTATTGTCCAGGGGGAGTGCCGTTTGGGTTGCTTTGCGTGCCGTTTCCCCCACCGCCCCCTCCGCACGAGCACAGAATCATCAGTAGAAACAGGGGTGCGGTACTTGCCCAACGCGGACGTGGTCTCTTGGTTCGCGGAACTTGCCAGATCGCAAGGCCGAATACCAGGAGCGCCCAGAATCGCAGACCTCGGCTTGGGAGTAGGACGGCCGAGGTCCGGGCTGTGGTGGTGATTTTAACGGTCAAAGTCGATGACGACGCTGCATTTAGGGTGACGCTGCTCGGCACCGAGCAACTGGCTCCGGTGGGCGCGCCCGTGCAAGTGAGAGTAGCGGCACCACTGGCTCCTGCTCCGCCGATAACGAGGGTGTAGGTGGCCGTGGCTCCCGCAGTTACTGTCGCCGAGGTCGAACCTCCGGTACCTAATCCGAGTCCGATACTGTCTCCCGTACCCGAAAGCGATAATGCCTGAGGACTGTCTGCAGCATTGTCGGTGAATGCCAGTGTCGCGTTGCTGATCCCGGTCGCACTGGGCGCAAAGATTACCGACACTGCGCAGTTGGCGCCGGCAGCCAATGAAGTTCCGCAGGTGTTGGTCTGCTGGAAAGACGCAGAGCCGGTGCCGCTGATTGTGACATCGGAAATCGCGAGCGTCGCCGTTCCGGGATTCTGCACTGCGACTGTCTGTGCGATGCTGAACGTTCCCAATTGTTGGCTGTTAAAAGTCAGCCCAGATGAAGAAAGGGAAAACAGAGGTGCGAGGGGAGAAATCGTGAATGAAACCGAATTTGACATCCCGCCGCCCGGCGCCGGATTGGTTACCCTTAACGAAGCCGTTCCACCGCTTACCAGATCCGTCGCCGGCAGTGCCGCGGTCAAGGCGCTAGCGGAGACATAGGTCGTCTGCAGAGCTGCGCCATTCCATTGAACTACCGAACCTTCGACAAATCGTTGTCCGTTCAAGGTGACCTGAAGGCCAGCGCCACCTTGCGGAGTTGATGACGGATATATCGAACCGATTTGAGGAACGGGATTAGAACTTGTCGGCGCGGCCATGCTGCTGGTCAGCAGGTACAGGGCTTCACTATTGGCCGCAGGGTTTTGTGCCAGAAATGCGAAGCCGTTTGCGCCCCAGCGCACCAGATTTTGAGAGGTGGGAATCTGCACTTGCGGAAAAGGCAAGGAGGCGGTCAGTACAAGTGAACTTTGGCTGTATGCCGAAAGCACGGTGGCAGACGAAGATGACAAGTAGTTTTCGGCTCCTATTACGAAAATGTGGCCGGACGTGGTGTCCACGATGAGGTTGTACAAGTTTGGATAGGAAGTGTCGTTGTACGTGGTTACGGGAAACGATCCAGTCTGCGTTTGGCTGGTTGGGTTCCACACTTCGCCGGCGCTGGTGTAAAGCAGAGTCCCATCGGAGACGACCGTGCTGCCAGTGCTGTTGTTGCCGCCGGAGTTTCCGCCAGTGACCGGAGTATACCCAAGCCCTCCACTCCCGATTGTCACGACGCTGAAGAAGCTGTTCACCAGAGAGAATGGCAAAGCATAAATTGTCAATGGACTCCCGACAAAAGCGAAGCTTGCAAATGCTGGCGGAGAGGCAATTGAAGAGGGGGATGGAGGGACATAGTTAACCATTCCGCTATCGTTATACAGCGCGATTTCACCGAAACCGTAGCCTTGGATGTTGGTGGACAGGACAACTTCCTTTGGTGAACCGGGAATGCCTTTCAAGTCCGTGGCTGCCAGCGCTCCGCAACAGGTGGTGCCATTGGCAGGAAAGTTGAAAGTTTTCTCCACGTGCTTCGTTGACAAATTAATGCGTTGCACGGTCTGATCCTGATTCGCCACCACAAAGAGGTAGCTGCCGTCGCTGGAAGGTGCAAGCAATCCTGGATTGTTGCCGACAGGAATGGGCGTCCCTAACGCTCCTGTCATGGGATTGATCGGTATGACCGTGCTGGGATTAGTGGAAGCAGAGGATGGAATCGAAGCGTATAGAAGTGACGAACCGGGAACGCTGGTGATAAACGCCGCCGGCAACTCCACCACTTGATAAAGAGTCAGCGGTGTTGAGACGCTGGTTCCACCCCCTGGAACTGGGTTAGACACGCTGATCGAAATCTCTCCCATCGTGCCAGTGGCCGCGGAACTTAACGTTGCCTGCAATTCCTGCCCGCTCGTATAGCTTGTCTGTTGCGCCGTCCCGTTTACCAGCACCACCGATGCCGGATAGAAGTTCGCACCGTAAACTTGCAGCGTAACCGGGCCGGCGCCGATCTGCGCCGTTGGCGTGCTCAAGGAACTGATGAGAGGAACAGCGTAAACCGTATCTCCCACGCCCATCAGGCTCAGGCCGACTTGAGGATAGACAGGATCGTTCGAGTTGATGGTCAGAGTACCAGTCCGAATTCCCGCTGCTGCAGGAGAAAAGACCAAAGTTATGAAACAGTAGCCACCGGGTTGCAGAGTTCCGGTGCAGGTATTCTGGCTGATTGAAAAATCCCCGCTCACTGCAGCGGATGAGATGGCAAGTGCAGAATTTCCGGTGTTCGAGAAGCCAAGCTGTACGCCTGCGCCCGCGGTATTCACAAGCAAATGACCGAAGTTGAAGCTGCCAGTGGATGGGGTGAGTTGGGGTGCGGTCCCCTGGCCCGAAAACTGGATTACTTGGGTTGCAATCTGAGCGTTATCCGTCAGCGTCAAAGTCCCGGCGAGAGCGGAGCTGTCTTTCGGTGTGTAAACAACAGAGAGCGAACAAACAACCCCCGGCTGAATGGAACTGCCACAAGTCTGCTGTGCCGTAACGGTGGCAGAAGAAGACGTAATGCTCGCGATCGACAAGGGGGCATTGCCGCAGTTCGTCACGTGGACGACCTGAGTATTGGACTGCTTCGCAATCACCGAGCCGAAACTCACGCTCCACGAGTCCAGACAGACTGATGGAGATGGACTTGCCATGTCGAAACTGACAACAAATGCATGAGAGGCCCGACTTGGCGGCGTGGCCTGAAAGCTACCAGGCGTCGTGGGGAAGTCCGTGGTCGACGTCTGCCCAACCACTAATAGGTGATCCTGATGGTCGACGGCGATCCCGGCAAAGGTCGAGGACGGAAAGATTTGGTCCGTCGAGCTGAGAAAGCTGCCGAATAACAGGGAGGTCAAGTCCGACGGCATCTCGGCGAGGACCATACTGGCGTTGGAAACCAGGATACCTGTAAATGGATTAGCCAGCGGAAAGTCAGGAGCGCCGGTTACCCCTCCAACGAAAACGTTCGAGTGGCTGTCCACTGCGAGCCCCATGAATCTTGTGCCCAGGTTGTACGGCTCAAGCGGGGTTCCCTCCAGGTAGCTTCCCGCTAGAACAGACGTTCCGGAACCGTTCAGTTTGAGAATGAAGCCGCTGTTACAAGTACAACCCTGTCCTGCTTTAAGCGTCTTCTGATATGCGTTGTTGCTGACCGGTAGATTCGTCTCGCTGGTTCCGCCGGTTACATAAGAGTTTCCTTGACTGTCAACCGCAAACCCGCCGATCGAATCCGTGCCGGGAATGTAAGTCGAGTAAGTGATCGCGGAAGCTGTGCCATTGATTTGCAGTACGAAGCCGGCCGAGGCATTTTCCACGCTGAGGCTATTTGGGAAGGTCGGCTGAATCACTCCTGCGGTGCTTGGCAGCCCGGGACCGGCAGTACCCGCAATTGTTGCCTTTCCGGCGCTATCGACTGAAATTCCCGCAGCGACGAAGACATTATTCCGATAGACGGCGAAATTCTGTTGCGCCGTTCCGGGGACGATCGTGCTGTAAATGAGTGCGCCAACAGGACTCACCTTCATGATGAAGGTGGAATCGTACGGATACCCTCCGCCCTGCACTCCGGTCGCAAGCGTGCCCGTGGTGATCTCGAAAGTTGCGTCATCGGTGACGCCGGTCAAGAAAGTGTTTCCCGCCGCATCTACGGCGATGTTTCCTGCTCCGGCGCCTCCACCGGCCTGGGCATCGGTCCCTTCCTTTCCGCCGATAAGCCCGGCATAGTTAAATGCACTCCCATCGGGCTTCAGTGACACCAGGAAGTAACAATCATTGTTTCCTTCGCACATTAGAGAAGGAACCGAGCCCGCATGTGGGAAGTCGTTTGAAGCCGACGTTCCCGCGACGATAATGTTTCCCGTCCCATCGATTGCGATGGCATTGCCATAATTTCGGGATGACCCGCCCAAATAAGTCGAGTACAGCAGCGTATGCCCGGTCGGATCTAGTTTGGATACGAAAACGTTCGGAGATCCGGTTACTGTCGCCTGGATCGCGTTTTCGAGCGGGAAGTCCGAGCCATCGGTATAACCCGTGACATAAACGTTGCCACCAGAGTCGCTCGCAATGGCAGTTGGCCAGTCCCCTCCGCTGCTAGCGAGATAAGTCGAAAATACAAATACAGGATCGATGGTGAGTTCTAGTTTTCGGTCATAAGATCCCACCTGAAATTGCACGGTACCGTCCTGATTTAACGCGAACCTGGATTCCACTTGTTGTCGACCATTCGCTGTTTCCTGATACGCCCGCGGCTTCTGCAGGGAAAGGGTGTCGTCGCCGAGCGAAATCATCAAATTACCGGAATCATCTAGTGTTACCCGGTTCGCGCCTTTCATCGCGAAGCGGATCGTACCCGGATCACCCCCAGGCGCGATTCGAAAGTCGTGTTCCATCTCGTTCCCCTGGCCGTGAAAAACCAAGTCAATCCCAGGGTAGATCTGGCGATACAGCACTTGCGATTGGTTGGGAACACCGCGAATCCATCGCGACGGGTCATTCCCGAGTAAGTAGTTGCTAACAGCGGGAACTGAGTTGCGGCCTTCGGGTGCAACATCAGAACGAACGCCCAAGAGCGTGAAACTGACTCGATGGCGATCCCTGTCTTTACTGGGTAGAACCAAATCTACGCCCTGGTCCAGGAAAAAGGCGTTCACCGAGCTGTAGCGCGAAATAAAGCGGTATCGAGCTGGAGCTTGCCCCAGATTTGTCTCAAATACGGTGGGTAATGACGCGGCCTGCGGCTCACCCGAGGATCCCCGCAATGCTGGCGAGCACGAGATGACGAATACCGTTACAAGAATCGCAAATGTAACCCCAGATCCGTAGATCTTCTTCATTGCCTGAATCCTTCTCCTAAGCCGCTCATCGATTTGCGACAACTATCGCCATCTTTCTCGCGTTCAACACTGGCCCGCGAGTAGAGGGAGACTTAGAACACACGTGCAGGTGGACCAAAGAGGGAAGGGCAAAAATGAGACAAAAGCTACTTCGGGGCCCGAGGAGTATGCCGTCTACCTCGAATACCGCCCGTGGAATAGTCAGGCAGCACCATCAGATTGTCAAGCATGATCTAGGAAGCCTGTTTTAGCTCCATAATTCTGTCCCTAACAGCAACGTGAAAATCTCACCCTATGAGAGGAAGGACATTCGCGTTGAGTCAGAAGGAACTGCAACGAGTGAGCGTAATTTCTAGCTGCGCTAAGGGAGACATGGCGTACGCCAGAGCCGCCGCACTGCTCTCGCTCAGCGTCCCTCAGGTCAAACGTCTTAAGAAACGTTTGCGGGAGCAAAGGGAGGCGGCTCTGGCGCACGCCAACCGCGGACGGCCCAGTCCCCGCCGCCTGCCCACCCGGGTTCGCCAACGCATCGTTCATCTGGCCCGCACCACCTATGTCGGATTCAACGACCACCATCTCTGCGAAAAACTGTGCGAGGTCGAGGGCTTCTCCCTGAGCCGCGAAACTCTTCGTCGTCTGTTGCGCCAGGCCGGTCTGGGATCGCCCAGAAAACGCTGCGCTCCCGCCCATCGCCAGCGCCGTCTGCGATCCGCTCGCGAAGGCGAACTGGTGCAACTCGACGGCTCGCCCCACGACTGGCTGGAAGGCCGCGGCCCGCGCCTCACCGCGCTCGGCCTGCAGGACGACGCTACCGGGAAAATCCTGGCGGCTCAGTTCTTTCCTTCTGAAACGGCACATGGCTATCACTATTCTTGGCAATCGTTTGCGTTCCGCGCGTGGACAGATGCGCCAACTCTTCCTGCATTTTCTCCCAAGCGTTATTCGTAGGCGTGGCGAGATCGGGCGGGAGTTCCGTTGACGGCTTGCCGGGATCATGCGAGAGCACTTCCAGAGGCAGGTCGCCGAGCGAACCTGTTGCGGCAGTTTCCGCGGCGCTTTCTGGAAAGGCTTTCAGTTCGGCCACGTCTTCGCGTGCGTCGTGGAAGTTGCATTCGGCTGCGCGTTGTGCCGCATCTTCGTCACACAAACCCATCAGACGCGGAATACCGAAGGGCGCTGAGAATTCCAGAAACTCGGCCTCGCGCAACCACGTTCCTTCCATATTCTTTAGCTCAGAGGGGAAACGATTTTCCTGGTCAGGATGCGAAGCGTCGACTAAAACCATGCCCGCGACTTCATTCCGATAAAGACTGGCGAACACTCGTACGTTGAATCCACCTAAGGAATGGCCAGCCATGACGTAGGGCGGCGGAACGCCGGCGGCCTGCAGCAACGCGTGCAACTCCTCGGCCATCACTTTGCTGGTGCGCGGCCGCGAAGAAGTCTCGCTGTAGCCGAGGCCGGCGCGATCATAGGAGCACACACGCGAGAACTGCGCGATCTGGGCCTGCACCTTGCGCCACGAAAGATAGCTGTCGCCCAAGCCGGACTCCAAAATCGTGGCGGGCTCGCCCTCTCGCACGCAGACGATGTGCATCTTGTATCCGCCCACATCGACGAGGGTTCCGGGCATAGCATTGGCGCGGCGGTCGCGGGCCTGGGAGATGTTTTCGTAAATCGCACCGGCGATGGCAATCAATAATCCAACCGCCAGCAATCCGAGAATGATGCGGCGGGGCCAGTGGTGAGACGGTGCGGGCGAAGAAGTCGACATGTGGCGCAGTTATTCGAGGCGGCCGTTACTGGCAGGATTCTACATGACCGGCGGAACCGTGATTCCCAGCAACGCCAGGCAGCGAATCAGTTCCCAGCGCACTACTGCGACCGTGGCCAGCAGGAATTGTTTCCGCTCTTCGTCGGCTTCGGTGAGGATGGGATGGCGATGGTAGAAGGTGTTAAAAAGCTGCGCGAGCTGAAAAACATGCTTCGCCAAATATGCCGGCTCGGTCGTGGCGATGCATTTATCGATCACGTATGAAGTCTTCGAAGACGCGAGCCACAACTCCCAGAATTCGTTGCCGGAGTCAGCGTTCAGGTACTTTGCTGCGCCACTGTTCGACATATTATCGGAAGCAAAAGTCTCTGGATCGACTCCGGCCTTGCGGAAGATGCTGGTGGCCCGCACGACGGCATATTGCGCGTAGGGTCCGGTCTCACCTTCGAAGCTGAGCGCCTCTTTAAAGTCGAAAGCGATTACCGACTGCTTGGTGAATTTCAACATGAAATAGCGCAGGGCGCCGATTGCGATCTGGGTCGCAATTTCCTGGCGCTCCGCATCGCTTAACTGTGGATGACGCGAATCAACTTCCTGCTTCGCAGACACAATCAGCTGATCAAGCAGATCGTCGGCTTTCACGCCGAATCCTTTGCGGCCGCTGACTTCGATGTAGGAGCGCGTCTTATCTTCGTCACTCAGGGTGTAACCGAGTTCCGCGGCGCAACGCGGAGTGAGCGCGACCATTTCGTAGGAAAAATGCGTGTAGTGATCGGCGGCGTCGTTGTGACCGAGTCCGCGCAAAGCTTCGATCACAGTATTTTGCGCCTCAGACTGTCGAGCATCGATAACGTTGTAGATCTCCGCAACGTCGCCGAAGTGTGGATGATCTTTTTCGCCATCGGTGGTGGAGATCCAACAGTCGTTCCCGTCAGGATAGCGATAGAACTTCCGGTACCCGAAATCGCGTCCCAGCAGGCCAAACTTCCACATGTGGTACGCGATGTCTTTGCCGACATAACCGACAGTTCCATTCGAGCGCACGATCACTTTCTGGTCTTCCTCGGTGATCTTGTCTTCCTCTGCGTTCTCTGTGACCTCCGTGGTAGAACCTGTTTTCGGGTCAGTCTTTTTTAAAGCCGTCCCTGCCCGCCGCATAACCCAGCAACCTTTATTTTTGCCTTCGGTCTCGAAGGTCAGCACGCCGCTTTCTTTCAGCTTAGTGAACGCCGCGTCCCAAAAATGCAAATGCAAAATTTCACTCTCGCGCGGAAGGAAATCGTATTCGATGTCAAGCCGATCCATGGTCTCAAGGTGCCGTCGCAACACCGCAACCGAAATCAACTCGGCGATCGCGGCGGTTTCCGTGGTTTCATCTTCGATGGCGTGCAATGTCTGCAGTCGAATCTGCAAACGCTGCTTGTCTTCGGCATACCACTGCGAAACCCGCGCGTACAGATCCCAACAGTAGTAGTCGAAGCGCGGCTGTCGTGTAAGAGCCTCGATCTCAACGCGGGATTTATTTTCGATTTGAGTGAATCCAACCACTACATCGGCCACCTGCACGCCCGTATTGTCGATGTAGTTCTGAACGTCGACCGTTCTGCCCGCATGACGCAGCAACCGGACGAAGGTGTCGCCAAGAATCGCATTCCGCAAATGTCCGACATGCGCGGCTTTATTGGGATTGATGCTGGAGTGCTCGACCAGGATTTTCCCGCTGGAAACCTCAGTGGGCGGCTTGGCGTCGCTGGCCAGGGCAGCGGCCATCCACGCCCGGTCGATCCTGACGTTGAGATAGCCCGGAGGAACAATCTGCATTTCTGCGATGCCCTCGATGGCGCCCGCTTCTGCGCGAATGGCCTCGGCGATTTTCAGCGGAGCGGAACGCAGAGGCTTCGCGAACGGAAAAATCGGGATGGCGAAGTCCCCGAGTTCGACCTTAGGAGGTTGCTCGACGACCACGCCAGGCAGTGTCGTACCGGGATAACGATGCTGCAGACACTCCAGCACCCGCTGGGCCAGACGTTGTTCCAGATGTCGATACAAGAAGTCCCTCTAAGCTATTGAAGAACAGTGATTTTACCAGAGCCGGCGGCGGCCGCGGGTTTGACGGAGATAGAACCGTTCCCTATGATGAAAGTTTCGTCGTTGATCACTGTCTCGGTCGTTGGCTCCAGCGGCAAAAGACTAACGTCCAACGACCATTTTCATATGCGCATTGCCTACCTTGAATGTTTTTCTGGCATGAGCGGCGACATGTTTCTTGGCGCGCTCATTGATGCCGGGGTCGCGCCGCGACTGCTGGAAGAAGCGGTTGCGGCCCTGAACGTGGGGGCGCGCCTGGAAATCTCGCGGGTCGTGCGTAGTGGAATCTCGGCGACCAAGGTGGACGTCTGGGTAGACGGCGAGAAAGACCTTCCTCGCGAAGAATATTGGGCAAAGCAAGATGTGGCGCGGGCGTCCTCGCCCGCGAAACCTGGACAGGAGCAAAGCCACAGTCATCACAAACATGACCATGAACATGTTCACGATCATGATCACGACCACAAGCATTCGCGGACGGGTGCGCCCGCGCCACATACGCACACGCATGCCCGCGGGCTGAGTGAAATTCGCGAGATCATTGGCAAGGCCGCGATCAGCGACAGCTCTCGGAAGACAGCGATCTCCATTTTTGAGGCTTTGGGAACGGCAGAAGCAAAGATCCATGCCACGTCCATCGAGAAAGTGCATTTTCACGAAGTGGGCGCAGTGGATGCGATGGTCGACATCGTTTGCGCGGCGGTCGGCGCGGAAGCCCTCGGCGTGGACGAGATGATCTGCTCGCCCTTGAATGTCGGCGGGGGATCGGTAAAGTGCGCTCACGGAACCTTCCCAGTGCCGGCCCCGGCGACGGTCGAACTTCTGAAAGATGCGCCCGTGTATTCGACAGGAATTCAGGCGGAACTCGTGACGCCCACGGGAGCCGCAATTGTGAAAATGCTGACTACGCGTTTCGCAGCGTTCCCCGAAATGAAAATTGAAAAGTCGGGCTATGGCGCTGGCTCGCGGGATCTGCCCGGAACGCCGAACGTCGTGCGGTTGACCCTAGGAGAGGCTAAGTCAACGCTTGCGGCAAAGACGTCCTCGGAAATCATCACCGTGCTTGAGGCGAATCTCGACGATTTGAATCCGCAGGTGTTCGGTTACGTCATGGATCGCCTGCTCGAAGACGGAGCGTTGGACGTATTCGGAGTGCCGGTACAGATGAAGAAGAATCGTCCCGGCACTCTTCTCACGGTGCTGTGCAAGCCGGAAGACGGCGGCAAATTGACTCAGTTGATTTTCACAGAAACCACCACTCTGGGCGTACGTCGCCGGGATGAGAGCCGCGAGACCCTGGCCCGTCGCTGGGAAAACGTAAGCACGCCTTGGGGCGAGGTTCGAATCAAAATTGCCAGCATGAACGGAACCGTCACCAACTGCGCGCCGGAATACGAAGACTGTCGACGCATCGCCGCCGAGCATCATGTGCCGTTGAAAATGGTGATCCAGGAAGCGTCGCAGCAGTACCTGGGAAAAGGCAGAAAACCGTAACCACCAAGGACACGACAGCTTCATTGATCGTTCGTGGAGATTAGTGTCGTTGGTGGCTGAAAAGAGTTATGACTCGAAAGTTCTACATCACGACACCGATTTACTACGTAAACGCGCGGCCCCACATCGGCCACGCTTATACGACGATCGCGTGCGACACGATTGCGCGGCGGCAGCGCCTGCTGGGCGCCGACACGTTCTTCCTGACCGGAACCGATGAGCACGGCCAGAAAATCGAGCGCGCGGCCGAAGCCGCCGGCAAAACGCCCCAACAATATGCGGATGAGATTTCCAGCGAATTCCGAAAACTATGGAAGCGGATGGGAATTTCCAACGACGACTTCATTCGCACGACTGAAGAGCGACACAAGAAGCGCGTGCAAGAACTTTTTCGACGCATTCGCGATAACGGCTACATTTACAAAGGAACTTATACCGGGCAGTACTGCGTCTCTGACGAACTCTATGTCGATGGCGCGCAACCCGGCGACCCTTGCCCGCTCTGCGGCCGGATCACCGAGACTGTGCACGAAGAGAATTACTTCTTCAAGCTGTCAGCGTTTCAGGACAAACTGCTGGAACTCTATGAGAATCCAGAATTCATCCGTCCCGAAACGCGGCGCAATGAAGTGATTTCGTTCGTGCGTTCAGGACTGCGCGACCTCTCGATCAGCCGATCGACATTTTCCTGGGGCATTCCCGTGCCGGATGATCCCAAGCATGTGATTTATGTATGGCTGGATGCGCTAGCCAACTATATCACCGCGATCGGATACGGATCGTCGCATGCCGGGGCGCAGGAAGCATTCAAGAAATACTGGCCGGCCGATGTGCACATGATCGGCAAGGAAATTGTTCGCTTCCATTGCGTTTATTGGCCGGCATTTCTGCTGGCTGCTGGCTTACCTTTGCCAAAGGCGATTGTCGCGCACGGATGGCTGCTGTTTGAAGAGAACAAGATGTCGAAGTCGCGCGGCAACATAGTTCGCACCGAGACGATTCTCGACGTGCTGGGCGCCGATGCTCTGCGTTATTTTCTGTTGCGCGAGGTGGTTTTCGGGCAAGACGGATCGTTCTCATTCGACGCGCTTGTGCAGCGCTACAACTCCGATCTCGCGAATGGCCTGGGAAACTTGGCTAGCCGCACCTTAACCATGATTAACCGGTATTTCAAGGGCGAAGTACCCTATCCTTCGCATTCCGTCGGCAGAACACCGGCCGACGATGTGATAGCCGAAACGGCGCGTAAAACGATTCGCGACTTCGGGGTGCTGTTCGATCAATTCCAGTTTTCGCGCGCGCTCGAAGCCGCATGGGGACTGGTGGCCGCGGTCGATAAATATATCGTCGAAAACGAGCCATGGGCCTTAGGAGAAAAACCGGACGATGAAAGCCGAGCCCGCTTGGCAACGGTTCTTTACACCTCGGCGGAAGCGCTGAGGATCGCCACCGCTCTGGCCCATCCAGTCATGCCGGAGGCGACGGCCAAAATCTGGGAGCAGATCGGGCTGGGCGACATTCAGAAGCTCTCGCTGTCCGATCTGGCCTGGGGGCAGTTGCGGCTGGGAACGAAGCTCGGCGAGGTGCGTCCGGTTTTTCCCCGGGCCGACAAGAGCGCGATCGAAAGGATGCAACAGATGGAAGATCAGCACAGAGGCCCCGCAGTTGAGGAATCGAAGCAACCAGCAGTGCAGTCTACGCCGGAACAGAGTCCCGCAAAGGCGCAGCCGGCCGCCGCATCCACCGCTCCTGCGGCGACTGACGGAGGAAAGATTACCATCGACGACTTCGCCAAAATCGAATTGCGCGTAGGCGTGGTGAAGGTTGCCGAGCGCGTTCCCAAAGCGGACAAATTGCTACGCCTGGAAATCGATATTGGGACGGAAGTCCGGCAGGTCCTGGCCGGGATCGCAGAAGCGTACGCGCCCGAAACTCTGGTAGGCCGCAAGGTGGTAATCGTCGCTAACCTCGCTCCACGAAAACTGCGCGGGCTGGAGTCGAATGGCATGATCGTCGCGGCGTCGCTGGAAGGCGGAAAGCCAGTGTTGGCGAGCTTTCTGGAAGATGTGCCGGTAGGGGCGAGACTGAAGTAACTGCAGCATATTGCGAGATTTTACGCATACAGCAACGCGAAACCTGGACGGGCGAATGCGCCCGTCACTACACGACCGAACAAACATGTTTGTTGATTCTCACGCACATCTCGACGGCAACCAATTCGACTCGGACCGTGACCAGGTTATTGCCCGCGCCCGCGAAGCCGGAGTGCGAACACTGGTCGCAATCGGAAACGGCGACGGACCTCCAACGCTGGATGCCGGAATTCGCCTTGCAGAGCAGCATCTCTTCATGTACGCGACGATCGGGATCCATCCCCACGAGGCGCGACTTGCTTCCGATAACGCCTATGCTGAAATGGAGCGACTGGCGCGGCATCCTAAGGTGATCGCCTGGGGCGAGATCGGATTGGATTACCACTACGATCATTCCCCGCGCGACACGCAGAAGCAGGTATTTGCCCGGCAGATGGAACTGGCGGCGGCGGCGAAACTCCCCATCGTGATTCACTGCCGGCCATCGGACGGCAGCGACAATGCCTGGGAAGATTGCCTTGGCATGCTAGAAACGCAGTGGGCGCCGAAAGGTTTAGGCGGAATTCTGCATTGCTTTACCGGGCACTGGCCCCAAGCCAAGCGCGCCCTCGACATGGGCTTCATGATTTCTTTTGCCGGTAATTTAACCTTTCCCAAAGCGCAGCAGATTCGCGATGCCGCGCTCGAGGTTCCGCTCGACCGCATGCTGATTGAGACTGACTCGCCATATCTTGCCCCGGTTCCGCATCGTGGCAAACGCAATGAACCTGCTTTCGTCACCGAAACGGCGCGCAGACTGGGCGAACTGCGCGGAATCTCACTCGAAGAGATTGGCGAGCAGACCTCGCGCAATTTCTACAACTTTTTCAAATTGACTGAAATGATTGAAAGCAAAGTTCCCGCTCGTTGAACCTTCCGTTTCTGATACTCTCAAAAGTTAGATTTCTTCATTTCAGAAAGATTAGAAATGTATGCCCGACAATACTTTTGACGTCGTCAGCAAAATCGATTTGAACGAGGTTTCGAATGCCATCCAGCAGGCGCTGAAGGAGATTCACACGCGATTCGACCTGAAAGATTCGAAATCCAATATTGAGCTGGAAAAAGATGCAATCGTGCTGCATTCCGCCGACGAGTACAAGCTAAAGGCGGTGAACGACATCCTTCAGCAAAAGTTAGTGAAGCGCGGAGTCTCGCTGAAAGGGCTCACTTACGGTGCGGTCGAGCCGGCAGCGGGCGGAACGGCCAAGCGGAAAGTTACGATGCAGCAGGGCATCGCTATTGAAAAAGCGCGCGAAATTGTGAAACTGGTTAAGGACTCGAAGAAGAAGGCGCAAGCCTCGATTCAGGGCGATCTGGTTCGGATCAGCAGCAAAGATCGCGACACGCTGCAGGAAACCATTGCCTTGCTGAAGGGGCACGATTTCGGAATTGACCTGCAATTTACGAATTACCGAACCAACTAAGAATGGACGCCAGACCTTGAACTCTCGAGCTCACAACGCGGCGATTGCGATGACACGCATCGTCGATGCGATCGTTCGAGCGCCGAAGGGCGGCATTCCAAAGTTTTCGGCCCGAGGTCTGACTCGTTGAGCGCGCCAGCCACCATTAACGGAAGGGAAGTATTCGACCTGCTGCGGGACGATCTCGTCGCGCTCGAGGGTGAATTTGGCCGCGACACCGTCTCGGGCGTTCGCGCCATCACAGAGATTGGCGAATACTTGCGCGCGGGCGGAGGCAAACGAATCCGGCCGGCGCTGTTGCTGCTCTCGGCGAAATTGCTCGACTATCAAGGGGAGGATGCTGTCCGGTTGGGCGCGGTGGTCGAGATTATTCATACCGCAACCTTGGTGCACGACGACATTATTGATGAGGCTAAGACGCGGCGCGGGCGTCCAGCGGCCAATACGCAATGGGGAAATTCCAAGTGCGTTCTCGCCGGCGACTGGCTCTACATGCAAGCTTTCAAAATCGCAGTGCAGGCGCGCAACTTCCGCATTCTCGACACGCTCATCGAACTGACCCAGCAGATGGTCGAGGGCGAACTGCTGCAGATGGAAAAGCTGGGCACTCTGATTACTCTCGACGAGCATTTCGATCTCATCTGCCGCAAGACCGCCTGCCTGTTTTCTGTCTGCATGCGGCTGGGAGCAATTCTAGCGGGAGCAACTGCGGAGCAAGAGGCGGCGCTCGGCCGCTACGGACACGACCTCGGCATGGCGTTTCAGATTGTCGATGACGTTCTTGACTTGACCGCATCGGAAGAAGTGCTGGGCAAGCCGGTCGCCAGCGATCTTCGTGAGGGCAAGGCGACTATGGCGGTGATTCATGCAGTCGAGCGCTGCACTTCAGAAGAGCGGTCTAAGATCGAGACCGTCCTGCAGCACGGTGCCTTTAACGGCGTAAGTCACGTTGAGATTCTGGAGATTCTGGAGCGCTACGGATCGCTGGAGGCCGCCACGGAGCGCGCTGCGCGCTACGCCGAATCGGCGCAGAAGTCGATTTCTACTTTCCCCGATACTGAGATCAAACGCGCGTTGCTCTGGGCGCCGGAGTTCGTGGTGGCGAGAGAGAAATAGGCGCGTCGCCCTGATTCAACAGTCTACGTCTAAGGCAAGATTCTCAAGCCGCTTTTTGATCAGTTTGATCGAAGCCATGGTGGCCCAGCAACTCTAGCCTCAGTCGCTCCATTTGTGCCGCTGTTTCCTGTAAATGTTCGGCACATTCGTAGCCGTGGCGCGACAGAAACCCCCCGTATTCCTCCAGCAGAAGGCGGGCATCCGCCTGAATGGCAGCCATCTTCGAGCCGGCTTGATTGGAAAGGGCGGATGTCAGTTTTTCCAGCTCAGAATCTCGCACCGCGAGCGCCTGCCTGCTCTCTGCGGCTTCCTTTTCGAGCGCGGATCCATGATAGCGGGCGAGTAGAAACAGGCCTACCGTCAACAAGAGCAAACATGCATTGGCAATGATGGTTTCCGACAAAGCTTTGCTTTGGCTTGAAGTCCTCTCTTTGTCGAATTGCGCGAACCTGCTGCTCTCGGCCGACGATAGTGAAGAAACAAGCCCGCGAGCCTCAACCATGTAGTCCCGGCCTTCATTCGTATCCACAAGATTGAACGCGCGGCGGCGATAGCCCTGCTGGCGCAAACCGATAGTCCGCTCCATCTCAGCTTGCTTGGAAGCAGCTAAAGACTCAAGCTTCAACTCAATGGAGCGCTCCTGCTCCGTCCGATTCGTGAGTCCCGCGCGAAGGGTGGCAAAATCTGCCTCGATCCGGTTCTTCCCCTGCGTGTACGGAAGTAAGTAATCCGAGTCCCCGGTTAGCAGGTATCCGCGCTGACCTGTTTCCATATCCGTCAAATCTTGCAAAACAACGGAGATGTTGGTCTGGATCGTGGAACTTAGCAGAGTGAGCGCCGCCGACTTCTGAATCTGGCCCAAGCGGTTAATCGCAAGATACGCACTCAATGCCATGAGCACGAGTAGCGCAGCGACCGCGAATCGAAGTGCAATTGTTCGAATCATTTTGATGGCTCCATCCTTGCGCGTGGAAGAGACAAATTATCGTAGCAGAGCGAGGTTCGTGGCGCTTTGCTGCCTTGCTGGTACCGAATATTCTTGGGGATTCGGCTGACCCTTCGTGTACCCAATGAAATCAAGCCTCTCACCAGGAATGGCGTCAGGAGCTTAACAGGTGGTGGCTCAGTTTGAATTCTTGACTGCATCGATGGCGTCATCCTGAGCGCAGCCGTTCTCCAGGCGAAGCGAAGGATCTCCCGCTAGGACGCTGTTTGCCACGGGAGATCCCTCGGCCCGCTGGTAAAAACGCGGGCACTTCGGGATGACGCCTCGTGAGATTTGAGATTCAAACTGAGCCAAGACCCCTTAACAATGCCGTGGAAAGAAAATTCTTGACATCCTTTAAACTGAACCGTTTTCTGTTTCTGATGAATCAAAGCTTGGCTAGTATCATGTTCTCGGCCGAGGGTCGGTCAATCACTCCCTATGCATGATTGGGTCGCTATCATGGCGCGCCAGGGTTATGCCTTGACGTTTGCCCTGTTATTTGCCGAAGCGTTAGGACTGCCGTTCCCTGCGGCGATCGCACTGGTAGCGGCAGGGGCAGGAGTCGCCTCACATACCCTATCCGGGCCGGTAGTTCTTCTCGCCGCCATGCTCGCGCTGCTCATCGGCGACTCGGCGCAGTTCTGGCTGGGCCGCTACTCCGGTTGGGCCTTGCTGGGATTTCTCTGCCGTCTCTCGATGAATCCGGAAACCTGCATTCTCCGCTCGGCAGAATCGTTCTATAAACGCGGCAAAATGACGCTGGTGGTCGCCAAGTTCATCCCTGGAATTAACACGATGGCTGCGCCGCTGGCCGGAAGCATGAAGATGCGCTTCGGACAGTTCCTTTGGTTGGACTTCTTCGGAGCCTTGCTCTACACCACGACCTACCTGCTGGTGGGATATGTTTCGCGCGATTTTCTCGCTGCCACTCTGCGCGGATTCCACGCCGCGGGACGGGTCATGGAGATCATTCTTATCTCGGCACTCGTGGTGTACGCGATCTATCGCACTATCCAATTCCGCAAGTATAAAAAGTATCGCATCATGCCTCGAGTCCAGGTCCAGGAACTGGCTGCGCGTCTAGCTTCGGACCAGGCAACCCGAGTGCAGATCGTCGACGTGCGCAGCCATGGATACTACGACGCCGGAGCCGAGCGGATTGCGGGTTCGATCCGCATCGAGCCGAATAATCTCGATGAAGAGGTCAAGAATCTGTCCAAGGACAAGGACATTTACCTTTACTGTACTTGAGCGCGCGAAGCGACCAGCGCCCGGGTGGCGCATCTGCTGCAGGAGAAAGGCTTCACCACGTTTGTGATCGTCGGCGGTTTGGCGGCGTGGCGCAAGGCCGGCGGACATCTCGAGTCTGTCCCGAAGGACGATCTGGTAAAGCTGCCTACTTTTTCCTAGACCATCCGCCGTCTTTCGGGTCTGATGGTAACGGCGATCTCCTGGCCGACGCTTGTTTCGCTCAGGCTGCCGGGGATTGATATACTCGCCCCTTAGTAAATCTCAAGCAAAACTCCACGGAGGAAAACGGGTGCGCTCTATTCTGCGTGCGGTGCTGCCTTGGTTGATTGTGATATCCGCGGCCGCACAACAAAATTCGCCGCAACCCGCTGCGAAGCCCATCTTCAAAGTTCAAGAAGTCATGATCCCGGTGCGCGACGGAGTTCATCTGCAGACCGCGATTCTCACCCCCATCGATCAGAAGGGCCCGCTGCCTATCCTGTTTCGTCGCACACCTTACGGAGTTCCCGAAAAACCGCCTGAACAGATGCCCGCCTCGTTCAAAGAACTTGCGCAGGATGGCTACATTTTCGTTTTCCAGAATCTGCGCGGACGTTTCAAATCGGAGGGCGTGTTCAATCTTTCTTCCTGGGTCGATTTGAATGACCCTAAGGCTACCAACGAAACGACCGACGCCTACGATTCCATCGAGTGGCTGGTGAAGAACGTCCCCAACAATAACGGCAAGGTCGGCATGTTCGGCGTCTCTTACGATGGATTGACCACGGCGCTCGCGCTGCTTCACCCCCATCCCGCGCTGAAGGCAATGAGCGAGCAGGCATCGCCAGTGGATCAGTGGATGAATGATGACGACCACCGCTACGGCGCTCTGCGAGAAAGTTACGATTTTGAATATGCGGTGATGGAGCAGGCCGACAAGAACAAGAATACGCACTTCGACTTTGAGACCTACGACACCTACCAGTGGTATCTCGACCTGGGCCCGCTTTCAAATATCAACGCGAAATATCTTCATGGTTCGATTCCTTACTGGAACTCAAGCGTCGAGCATCCGGATTACGACGAGTTCTGGAAAAAAGAGGCATGGGTTAACCAGCTTCACGCATCCACCGTGCCGAATTTGAACGTTGCGGGATTCTGGGATCAGGAAGATCCATGGGGGCCGTGGCAGATTTTTCGTCACGCCGCAGAGAGCGATCCCCAGCATACGAATTTCATTGTCGCCGGACCCTGGTTTCACGGCGAGTGGCAGGGGCCGAAAGGCGAGAGCATCGGCATCATCCCGTTCGGCGGACACGAGACGGCTCGTGAGTTTCGCGAAAATATCGAAGCTCCATTCTTCCGCTACTACCTGCATGGCCAAGGCGAGAAGCCGGCGTGGCAGGCCAGCACGTTTCAGAGCGGATCGAATTCATGGCACACCTATGCTGTATGGCCTCCCGAGGAGGCGAAGCCAACAAAACTTTATCTACGCACAGATGGGACTCTTTCGTTCACCGCGCCCGATGCCAAGACTGGGAGCGCCTATCGCGAATACATTTCCGATCCCGCGAATCCCGTGCCGTATCGACAGCGTCCCATTTCACCTACCTATCCGGCGGGCGACTGGCGGACGTGGGAGGTGGCAGATCAGCGCTTTGTTGATCACCGGCCTGATGTGTTGTCCTTCGTCAGTCAACCACTTGACCACGATCTCGTCGTCACCGGCCCTCTGGCAGCGAAACTTTTTGCCTCGACCTCTGGCACCGACAGCGACTTTGTGGTGAAGTTGATCGACGTTTATCCCGACAACGCTCAGAAAAATGCCTGGTCTCCGGACGATGGACCGAAGCCGGGGCAGTACGCTCAGTCACTGAATGGTTATGAATTGCCAATAGCGATGGAAGTGCGGCGCGGCCGCTATCTCACGAGCTACGAAAAGCCAGCGCCGCTCACTCCAAATAAACCGACAGCGTGGAATATTCCCCTGCGAGATCACGATCACGTATTTTTGAAAGGCCACCGCATCATGGTGCAAGTGCAGTCGACATGGTTTCCCGTGATTGATCGAAATCCGCAGAAATTTGTCCCGAGCATCTACAAGGCAGCTGCGGCTGATTTCGTTCCGGCTACTCAGAGGGTCTATTGCTCCGTAGAGTTTCCTTCGTATCTGGTGCTGCCAGTCATGCCCTGAAGCAAAAAAGGCCCGGGAAATTCCCGGGCCAAAAGCAGAGAGTGTTTCGGTTTTAATCGCCTCCGCCGCCCGCATTCCCGTGTTTCCCGAGCCACGATGCCAGTTGCGGCTGCTGATTCGATTTCAGGTCGATACAGTCATTGATTTTCTCGATCGACTGCTTGTAAGTGCGTGCTGCGGCCGCAACCTGGTGCGCGGAAAAGAATTGCGTGACCTGATCACGAAGTTCCGCATTACAGAAGACCCCGGTTGCCCCGACGACCTCGGCACTGGCAAAGGGACCGCCCGCCTTCGCGACTGCGTCCCAGTGCGACTGAATGAAATCCCACGCCAATTGCCGGCCTGCCGGGTTTCTCATCACACTGGTGATCACTCGCAATGCGTCCTGCGATCGAACGTCGGGTGAGATGGCGAACTCTAAAGTCCGCTGCAGCAACTTCGGATCGCCGAACCGGGGCAGCGTGAATAAATAGGAGTTGTAGAGTTCTGGCGAGTTCGGGTTTTTCGTCGCCGCCATCACCCGGTCGTAGAACGCGGAATCGCCGTGCACCGCAGCGAGGCCGAGTGCGATTCCAGCCATATCCCGGTCGACAGATGAGGGATTCGCCAGAACTTGATCGGCGATCTTGCGTGCCTGCTCCAGAGTTTCTGGATCGCGAGCGTCGTACCCGAGCGCGCGGAACAATTCCGGCCGTAAAGCTCGCTGTTCGTCGCTCTCCATGGATTTGGATTCGTATCCCACTTCCTTCATGGCGGGAGCTAGATATTGCCGCAACCACGCACGATAGGCATCTCGATCGCTATCGCTGACCAGATATTGGCCGATATAACCGAGGCCGCCCAGCAGACCTTCCACCACGACGTGATTGCGATCTGATTGCAAACCCTGCGCAAATGCGAGGTAGTCTCCGACCGGTTCGCGACCAACCCGAACTGCGGCCCAGATATCGTTCTCTACTGCAATCCGCTCGGCGGGAGTCAGATGAGTTTCCGCATCTGTAGCCAGAGCTCTTACGGCGTCGTCGGAGAAAGCGGTTCGGTAGTAGCCGCTCGCGCCGGCATTAGCCAGCACCCAAGTTGAGCAACCCGGTAGCGTGAAGGTCTCCTCTTTCTTGGTCATGACTTCACACTTCACTGTTTTGCCGCTTGCTGATCCACGCAAGCACAAAGGAATTTGCCAGAGCTGATCGTTGGGTGCGTCGAACTTGCTTCGATCGAAGTAATATCGGCTCTGCTCGAGCGCAACGTTCGTGGATTGGCCCGAGCACTGTGCCTTCACAGTGACAATGGGAGCGCCCGGCTGGTTAACCCAAGTGGGCATGATCTTGTCGACGGGCTTTTTCGAGGTCTTCGCTTGCGCGTCCCAGAAATCATTTGCCGTCGCATTGGCGTACTGATGTTGTTGCAGATAGGCGTTTACTCCCGCCCGAAAGTGTTTCCTCTCCGAGATAAGATTCCAGCATGCGCAGCACTGCGGCCGCCTTGCCGTAGGCGATTCCGTCGAACAACTCCTGAATCTGATGCCGGCGTATCCGCTGCCTGGTGAATGGGACGCGTATTCTCCAGCGAATCCACATTCAGGGTGGTGGCGGCATCACTCACGTCGTCCAGATTGAAATTCCATTCCGGCTTCCAGGCCTCGATTGGCTTGCTCTCCATCCATGTGGCAAAGCCTTCGTTGAGCCAGATGTCATCCCACCATTTCATGGTGACGAGATCGCCAAACCACTGGTGCGCCATTTCGTGAGCGATCACACTGGCGATCTCTTTTTTCAGGCGGATGGAACCTTGCTTGGCGTCGATCAGAAGAATGACTTCACGGAATGTAATGCATCCGGTGTTTTCCATTGCGCCAGCGGAAAAGTCGGGCAGCCCAATCAGGTCCAGCTTTCCGTAGGGATACTTGATGCCAAAGTAGTGGTCGTAATATTTGAGAACGTTGCTGGCAACATCCAGCGCGAACGTTCCCATTTCTTTCTTGCCAGGAGTGGCATAGATGCGAATCGGGATGCCGTCGGCCTCGCCTTCCACGTATTCGAAGTTTCCCACCACCAACGCGGCAAGGTAGGACGACATCTTGGCCGTCCTAGCGAAACGCACGGTATGCTTATCGCCTGGGCCTTCCGTATCCGACATGATTTTCTGGTTCGAAATCGCAACCTGGCCTTTGTCGGCAACGGCCGTGATGTCGAATGTCGCTTTGTAATCGGGTTCGTCGAACGACGGGAAGGCTCGGCGGGCGTCGGTCGCTTCGAACTGCGAGGCGGCGTACTTGCGTCCGTGATCGTCCTTGCCGAGGTACAACCCGCGCATCTCGTTATTGAGGATGCCAGTGTAGGTAATGTGTACCGTGGCCGGCCCCGCTGAGAGCGGCTTCTCGACCCTCAGCACGACCATCTCTTTTTCCTTTTCTGGCGTGACTGTCGCTTTTTGCGTAGTGCCGCCGCTGCTGACTGTCACCTCGTGGAAGTCGATGTCAACTGCGTTCAGCGTAATTTCGGAAGATGTTTTTAATAGCTGGATCGCGATGGTTTCGTCGCCTTCGAACGTGGCATGATCAAGATCCGGCGTGAACGTGAGTTTGTAATTCTCAGGTCTTGCGCCTTCCGGCAACCGCTGCGCGGAAGCCAGCGAGATTGTGACCACAAAAAATGACAGCACTGCGACAATGCGCTTCATATTTCCCTCGGGAGTTAATTTGAATCGGTTTCTTATGTGATCCTGGCGGGAGGGCCCAAAAACGTAGACTCAGCGCTCCGCTTCACTAATACGAATATTATCTCGCGAAAGCCCGCTCGCGTGCAGCGACGATCCCATTTAAGACGGTTGCTGCGCAACGATTGTCGCCGAACCAGTATGGAATTTCGCGATAGTCGTCCACCGAAAATATTGCAAGATCGGCATCTTTACCGGGTTCAATGCTGCCCTTGCGTTCCGCCAACCGCAGAGCCCACGCTCCATTAATAGTTGCTGCCGCGATGGCTTCTGCCGGCGACATCTTCATGTGAGTGCAGGCCAGTGACATCGCCATCGGCATGCTAAGAGTCGGCGAGGTGCCGGGATTGTAGTCCGTCGCCAGTGCCACCGGCACGCCGGCATCGACTCAGCCGGCGCGCGTTTGGATATTCCTTCAATCCTAGAAAATAATTTGCTCCGGGCACCAGCGTGGCCAGCGTATTGCTTTTGGCCAGGCGCGGAATGTCGTCGTCTTTGACGTGATCCATATGGTCAAATGAAGCGGGATTGAAACGCAGGAATGGCGACAGCGCCGTTTCTGATAGTTGGCCCATGTGCGCGCGTACGCTCAACCCATGTGCTTTTGCGGCTTCAAAAATCTGCTCGGTCTCCTTCGAGGTGAACGCCCCTTCGTCACAAAAAACATCGACGAATTGGGCAAGCTTCCGCTTCGCCGCCCGCGGGATCATATCCTTACAGACGATCTCGACATACTTTTGTGAGCGTCCTTGAAATTCTTTGGGGACGACGTGAGCGCCGAGTAGCGTCGCCACCACGGTACCGGGCCATCGCGACGCGGCTTCGGCGATCGCTTCAAGAGATTTTAATTCCGACTCGACGGTGAGGCCGTAGCCCGATTTGGCTTCGACAGTGGTTGTGCCGTGCGCCGCCATTTCCTGCAGAGCCATTTCGACTCTTGCGGCCAGCGCGAGTTTCGAAGTCTTGCGAACCGCTTCCAAACTCGAACGAATGCCGCCGCCCGCTAGCGCAATTTGTTCGTAAGAAGCGCCTTCGATGCGCTTCTCAAAATCCACAAGGCGCGGGCCCACAAAGGCCGGGTGCGTGTGGGAATCGACAAAGCCCGGAAGAACTACTTTGCCTCCGCAGTCGATCTCGGTAACCTTGCGCCGATTCTTTTTGAGCCAAGGATCGCGCAGCGCATCCTTAGTTGTGCCCACGGACACGATCTTGCCGCCCATGGACAGCACGGCTCCATCCGTGAGAATGCCAAGAGTTTTCAGTGCTGGGCCGCGTCGTGGGCCTGACTTGATCGACGAATCACGTAGCGTGAGAAGTTGGCCAATGTTGATTAACAGCACGCCAGCGGATCTTTGGGAGTTGCGGTTTCGAGTCTTCACTTGTTCGGTCGATACTTGTTCAGTCGATTCGGAGGCAACCAGCCTACGATTTCATCGGAATACTTATGCCGGCCTTCTTGGCGAAGTCTTTGGCGTCGTCGTATCCGGCGTCCGCATGGCGAACGATACCCATCCCCGGATCGGTAGTAAGGACGCGCTCGATTCGCTTCGCCATCTCATCGGTTCCATCGGCGACGGTTACCTGACCGGCGTGCAGGGAGTAGCCGATCCCGACCCCACCGCCATTGTGGATGGACACCCACGATGCGCCCGCCGCCGTATTCAGCAGCGCATTGAGCAATGGCCAGTCGGCAACGGCGTCCGATCCATCTTTCATGCTTTCGGTTTCGCGAAATGGAGAAGCTACCGACCCGCAATCCAGATGGTCGCGGCCGATTACGATGGGAGCTTTAATCTTTCCCTTTTTTACCAGATCGTTCATGGCGAGGCCGAACTGCGCGCGTTCACCGTAACCCAGCCAACAGATGCGCGCAGGCAAGCCTTGGAACTTGATCCGCTTGCGCGCCAGGTCGATCCAGCGCCGCAAGATGCGGTTGTCGGGGAATAATTCCAATACTAGATCGTCGGTAACGTAAATGTCGGAGGGTTCCCCCGACAGCGCGACCCAGCGGAACGGCCCGCGGCCTTCGCAAAACAGCGGGCGAATATACGCAGGCACGAATCCTGGAAAGTCGTAGGCGTTCTTCACGCCGCGCTGGAATGCGAATGTCCGAATATTATTTCCGTAATCGAATGTGATCGCGCCCATCTTCTGCAAACGCAGCATGCCTTCGACATGGCGCGCGATGGAGTCGAGCGATTGTTCCTGATAAGCGTGCGGGTCGCGTTGGCGCAAAGCCAGCGCTTCGTCGAGCGTCATTCCGTTGGGGATATATCCGTTCAGCGGATCATGCGCCGAGGTCTGGTCGGTGAGGATGTCGGGAACGACGCCGCGTTCGGCCAGTTCGGGAATAATATCCGCGCAATTCCCGACCAGTCCGACCGAAACATTCTCCTTTTTGCGCACTGCATTTTTCAGGATGCGCAAGGCTTCGTCGAGCGTGGTGACCATGAAATCGCAATAGCCGGTCTTCAGCCGCTTCTTGATGCGCTCGGCATCGACATCAATTCCCAGGAATGCCGCGCCGGTCATGGTCGCGGCCAAAGGCTGAGCTCCGCCCATCCCGCCCATTCCGCCACTGACAATCAGTTTGCCCGCAAGATCTCCGCCAAAGTGTTTCTCGCCCGCTGCGGAAAATGTTTCGAACGTGCCTTGCACGATTCCTTGCGAGCCGATGTAGATCCACGAACCCGCCGTCATCTGTCCGTACATCATCAGGCCGGCGCGTTCCAGTTCGTTGAACTTTTCCCAGTTGGACCAGTGGCCCACCAAATTCGAATTGGCGATGAGCACGCGCGGAGCATGATCGTGAGTTTTGAACACGCCGACAGGTTTGCCTGACTGTACCAGCAAGGTCTCGTCGTTCGCGAGATTCTTCAGCGTCGCGACGATGGCGCGATAGGCTTCCCAACTGCGCGCGGCGCGCCCGGTGCCTCCGTAAACCACAAGATCTTTTGGACGCTCGCCGACCTCCTCGTCGAGGTTGTTCATTAGCATGCGCATAGCGGCTTCCTGCTGCCAGCCTTTGCAGGAGATCGAATTGCCGCGCGGCGCTCGAATTCCAGATCCAGTCTGAATGTCCGTTTCCACAGGCATGATTAGATGGTATTGCTTTGCCTAAACGCTTACAACTTGCGGCAACAAATGTCGAACGGCCGATTTTTGTCGAGCAGCAATTCCTTCTCGCGAGTATCTCTGTAGCTCCGATCTCGACGGTTTGTCTGACCTAAAATCTGCAACAAGCTCAGGCGATATTTCATCCCAGTTTCATCGAATCCGGATCCCACTTGACCACGGCTCCGCGATCCAGGCTGAGGTTCGCAAGTAGCGCCGCTCCCGCGGCGCGGTAGCCGAACGCCGCATCCTCCACTACCGGCTGCCGCGAACGAACCGCAGCAAAGAAATTCTTGAAATGGTCATAGCTATCGCGATAGCCCTCAGGCGCGACATATTTCTCGTATCCAGCAGGGGGCGATCCGGACGGGTGCGAAGGCGGATATTTCTGCCGGTAGCTCTCGCGAATAGTCTTCTGCATTGCTTCCGTGAACGTGCCGATCATGAGTCCGGGTTCTTTTTGGAGTGGCGTGCGGCTGATGCTGACGGCGTTGAAAGCAATCTCCATTGTGCCCTCGGAGCCGGTAAAAATCAGCCCTTCGCTCTCCTCGCCGCCGTCGACGAAATTCACGCGCAGGCTAAGATTGAATCCTTCGCGATAGTCGAACAGACCCAGCATCACATCCGGAACGTCGCGCCCGTCTTTCCAGAAGCGCAGTCCGCCGGTTGCCATCCCTCGGGTGGGTCCATTCGTTCCAGTAATGAAATGAGTTCCGCTGAAGAGATGTACGAAAAGATCTCCGGCCACTCCGGTTCCGTATGCTTTCCATTTGCGCCACTGAAAAAAGTGCTCGGCGTTAAATGGAATCTTCGGCGCGCTTCCCAGGAAGCGTGACCAGTCACAGGTTTCGGTCGATGCGTCAGGGGGAACCGTGTAGTTCCACGCGCCAATCGATGAATTGCGATCCCAATGCGCAGTCACCATGTTGAGCTGACCAATGGCGCCGGAGGCGAGCAGTTCTTTTGCTTTGACGTAGATCATCGAACTGACGCGCTGGCTTCCAATCTGGATGATCCGGTTCGTGGCGCGCGCGGCCTCAATCATCTCCGGTCCGTCGGAATACAGGTGGATCATCGGCTTCTCGCAATAAACGTCCTTGCCGGCCTTCATGGCGTCGACTGAGACCTGCTTGTGCCAGTGGTCCGGCGTGCCGACGATGACGGCGTCAATATCCTTGCGCGCCAGAACTTCTCGGTAGTCGCGAGTGGTAAAGACGTCGTCGCCCCAGAGTTCCTTGCTGTGTGCGAGGCGGCCATCGTAACAATCGGCCACCGCGACCAGCTTCACGCCGGGAACCTGAACCGCAATCTTGGTATCGCCCTGGCCCTGGCCACCGGCTCCAATCAATGCAATCTGAATGTGGTCGTTGGCCGCAACCGGAGCGGCAGGCGCCGACTGAGCCGCAGTCAGCGCAATTACCTTTGCGCCCAGAAAAGTTTCAGCGGTCGCTGTGCCTGCCACTTTCAGAAAGCTTCTACGATTCAGCATGGGCTTCTCCCTTAAGCGGAGTTGACTTCCGTCTGCAACCATAATCTTTTTCGAGGGAATTTTGTCTCTCGACACATCGAGCCAGTGAGCCGGTCTTTAGAAATTGGTGTCATCTGCCAGACGTCCAACGAATCGATCTCGGCCTCGCCCTCTAGCTTCAACCTCAATGGCCCCGAAGGAATCTTATAGGCGCGTTTGGTAAGAGCCGTGGTTCCGTTGACAAAAATTTCGAGCACCGATCCGTCGAGAAATAGATGTAGATGCCAGCGTCCATCTGCACTCGCGTAGACTGGCGCGGTAATATTGTCGACGCGAAGTTCGCGGCCGCCAGATGTGTTCGCGAAGGAAATACTGGCAAAGCTTTCTCCTGCCTCAGATTGCAGATGAATGGCAAATTCCTCCGACTTCGGGCGAAACTCCAATTCAATTTCCGCCGCCAGATCGCGAATGCGAAGATTCTCCAAAAACTGCCGCCGCGCAGGCATTGTAGCGCCGGCGCGAGACTAGTATGCGCTCCCCGCAATTTTTGCGCGGCCGTTGCGACCTTCATTTCCAATTCGTAATCCGAATTCAGCGACAGCACTCGAGGCAGCGACATCGCGCCGGCCCATCCGGCTGCGATCAAATCGGCGTCCGGTCTGGTCTCGGTAATCCATCCCCAGAGAATGCGATTGCCCTCGGCATCGACCATCGTCTTGGCCGCGTAGTACGCGCCCCAATCGACTACTCCCTCTTTCTCGGCAACGAAACGCTGCTTCGCATAAGTGCCGACCTTCCATCGCACCTTGCCCATGGTCGAAATTAGCAGCACATGCTTCCCGCCAAGCGGGAAGAAGTCGGGGCATTCCCACATTTCCCCGGTGTCGACAGGATTCACGTTCTTGTTTGTGGCGGGAGCGCCTTCGATCAGAGGATGCAGATACGTCCACTGCCGCAGATCGGGCGAGCTATACAGAAGGATCGCTCCGCCCCGCTGTGCACGCCCGAGCCGAGAATCAGCATCCACTTATCACCTTCGCGCCAAAGGCACGGATCGCGAAATCCGGTGACGCTAAGGCCCGCCGGAGGAGCGGCGATTACAGGTTCGGGGCGCTTCTTCCAGACGCGCAGGTCGTCGTCTTCAGCAACGGCAAGGCACTGCGATTCCCGCCACGTGTGCACACCGTCGCGCAATGTGGCTTGGAACTCCGAAGTGGGTGGCGCGACTCCGGTATAGATGACCGTAGGCTTGCCGTTGTCGAGAACGGCGCTGCCGCTGAAGACGCCATCGCGATCGGGCCCGCCGGGTGTCGGAGACAACGCGATCGGTTCGTGTTGCCAGTGGATCATGTCGGGGCTGGTGGCATGCGCCCAGTTCATGTTGCCCCACACCGCGGCCTGTGGATTGTATTGGTGGAACATGTGATACCGGCCGCGAAAAAATATTGGACCGTTGGGATCGTTCATCCAATTGTGGGCGGGAAGCAAATGATATTGCGGCCGAAGAGGGTCAGATGCCAACTTGCGGCATAGCGCGGCGTCGTCGCCACCTGGGGCAAGCGACCAAACACGCTTCCACGCCGGAGCCAGCGCGGCCGCACCCAGAAATTGCAGAACGCTTCGTCTGGAAACTGGCATCATCGAACTTCCCGGCTCGCCATCGCGTGCCGCCCTATGTCATAACACACCCGAGGCTTATCCGGGCCTTGGATATAATGCGACAAAGACATCATCCCATTCATCGTGTTCCCAAACCGTTTCAGGCTCGTCTATTTCAGTGCCGTTGTAGTGCTCGCGATCAGCGTCGCAGCCCTGGCACAGGCCGCGAACTCCCCTGAGCGCCTGGCTCTCCAGCGCGGCCAAAAGGCGCTCCAAGCGGGCGATATTGCGGGCGCGCGCACCCAATTCGAGAAGGCGGTGCGGCTTGCCCCGCATGATGCAGAAGCGCAGTCGGCATTGGGATGGGTGCTGGCGCAGCAAGGGGACGCTGACGACGCGGTGACGCATCTTCGCGCCGCGATCAAGGCGAAGCCCGGATTCGTTGAACCACGGTTAACGCTTGCCGGCGTGCTCTCTCAGCAAGGCAAGTCCGCAGAGGGCGAGCAGGAGGCGCGCGCGGCCCTCAAAATTGCCCCGGAAAATGCCGAGGCCCATCGCACCCTGGCGAGAATTCTTAGTCAGCAGCGGGGGGACGAGGCTCTGGCCGAGATGCAGCGCGCCGTGCAACTGGCCCCGCAGCGCCCGGATTTGCGCGATGAGCTCGGAACCCTCCTCGCGCAGCGCAATCAGTTCGCCGACGCACAAGCCGCCTTCCAGGAGGCGTTGCGCTTGCAGCCGGATCTGGAGCAGGCCCACTTTCACCTCGGTGTGGTGTATTTGCAGGAACAGCATTCGGATGAGGCGGAGCGGGAACTCCGTAAAGCGGTTGAACTCTCTCCGCAGGATGCAACCGCCCACTACTATTTGGCGAAGTCCCTCACCGCGCAATCCAAGAATGAAGACGCCTTACAGGAATTACGCCAGGCTGCAGCGCTCGAGGCCCGAGTGGCCCGAATTGCAAATCGAATTGGGTCTCGCCTGCCAGCACGCTGGAGTTAGCGATTGTGCGGTCGCTGCTTTTAGCCAGGCAGTAAAGCTGCGTCCCCAGGATGCCGAAGCCTACAACGATCTTGGGCTGGCTCAATTGCAGAAGGGCGACGCAGTCGGGGCGATTCCAAACTTCAAGTCGGCGGCGCAACTGCGCCCGGATGACGGATCGTTTCGCGGAAACCTGGCCATCGCCTATTTGCAGCGCGCCGACTTCGATGCCGCCATCACCGAATTGCAAGCTGCCCTGAAACTCGCGCCAGACAATGCTTCGCTGCACTACAACCTCGGCCTCGCATTTAAACTCAAGGACCAGCTCGACCAGGCAGTTCCCGAGTTTCAGACTGCAATCCGGTTGCAGCCGGATCTGGCCGACGCGCACTACACACTCGGAGTCTTGTACTGGCAGCGCGGCGAGTTCGATAAGGCTGTCGCAGAATTGCAGTCAGCGATCCAGAATCAACCCAGCTACGCTGAAGCGCATTACACGCTGGGCACTGTCTTCAAGCAGCAGGGAAAACTTCCCGAAGCCGCCGCCGCCCTGCGTGAGGCGATTCGATTGCAGCCTGATTTCGCCGGAGCGCATACCACTCTGGCCGCTGTGCTGCGGCAGATGGGTGACGCGCAAGGCGCCGCCGAGGAAGCCAAAGCGGGAGCGAAAATCGCAGCCTCCACCAACAATCTGCAAGCGGCCACGTTTTCCACGAACTCAGGAAAAAGACTTCTTGGGGCGGGTGACATCGGCTCCGCGATTGACCAGTTTCGTTCTGCCATCCGCTCCGATCCTGATTTTGCGGCGGCCCATTATCAGCTGGGACTGGCATTACGCCAGCAGGGACAGAAAGATGAAGCCAATCAAGAATTCAAGAAGGCTGTAGAGTTGGATCCGCACCTAACGGTCGCCGCAGTAGCAGCCCAATCGCGGCAATAACTCCCCCGATATTTTCGTAAAACTTTTTTAGTTAGCGCGATTTCGAACTGACACCAGGTCGGTCACGACGGGAACTCCATGCACGATCCGTACGTGGAGCAGCGCTTCAAAGGGTTTCAAATCACCCGGCTTCGAAACCTTTAAACGCTGCAGTAATTCCCGCACCGAGTTCTCCCGGCAAACGTACTCGACTGCTGCTTGGGTTCCAAAAGTAGTGTCACCCGCCAGGATCAGGATTGATCGCGACGGATCCAATCCGGGCAAAAGGCTGACCACGGCATAATCCTCGGTAGTGGGCTGGTTGGCAGGCGTCCCCAAAAATGTCGTCGGTTCTCCCGGCTGAGGATGAACGTTTATTACCGCCAGGTCTCCCTTTCGCGGGCCCGACTCCATGCGACGAAAGACGAACTCCTGAGTTCCAGGAACGTCGAGCAGAGTGAGATTCTCTGAGGGTGAGCCCACGAAAATCAGATCGTTGTTCTTGGCGTCATCGAGGGAGAATAGCGCTCCCCGTTTCACTCGAATCGGCCGGTTGAGGACATCGAAAACGTGGTCCAGTTCGTGGATCGCCAGAACCTCGCCCACGCCAGTGTAGTGGTCAAGAATAAAACTCCGCTGATCGGACGAAGGATTAAAGTAGCGCATCCCGGTTTCAGGCCTGCCCACAAAGCTGCCATTGCTGAAAATCACCCAGGGCTGTTGCGGGCCGGTCAGGAAGCGGTTCCAGAAAATCTGATACGCAGGTGGAGCGGTCGAACCGCCTGCCGCCAGTGGACGCAGTCGCTGCGAAAGCAGAATTGCAGTCGTCGATAAAGAAGCCGCCAGCAAAACCGAAAATACTGCCACCGTAATCACCCACCCGCGAGTGAAGGATGGCGCGTTTTCCCGTCTTGCTTCAGGTTCTAAAGCCACCGGACTCGGCCCAGGCTGGGCCTCCGCGTTCGCAGCCCGCAGGTGAAAAGCCAGCACATACGATCCCTTCGGAATCTCCACCAGAAGAGAATCGCCACGGCCCTCGTTGGCGTAATACTCGGCGAGCTTTACTCGCAGCCGTCCTGCCTGCACGCGCACCGTGGAGTCGCTCTGCGGATCAAAGCCCGCCGGACGCCCCAAAACTTCGGTTGCAATCTGATATTCCTTAAGGCCGATTCCGGGATGATCTAAGGAATGTTCGGCGAGGTAGCGCAGCAGTTTGCACAGCGATTCTGAGGTGTGCAGCCTATGGCTTTTAATAAGTTTATCTATTTGTTGGAAGCATTGTTCCCGGCCGAGAGCGAAACTGTGAGTGACAGCCATATTACAGAGGAGTAACGGACCGCCCTATCTTACTGCATCCTTGGGGCTTTGCACGTGTAACGGTATCAAACTTAGTGAAACTTATTCCAGCTAATTCTTTTGTACTACGACTGCACAGTCTTTAACCACCAACACCTCTGCATTTCCGGGGCACTTCGTTTCTGCAAACAGTTTTAGGAGGAAGTTCATGAAAAGGTCAGTCTGGGTCTCCGTGGCTCTGTTCAGTCTACTGTGCAGTCTGTGGGTGCCCAGCGCACTCGGTCAGGCCGTCTACGGCAGCATTTTGGGCACGGTAACCGATCCGTCAGGCGCGGCCGTGAACGGGGCGAAAGTCACCGTCACCAGTCAGACTAAGGACGTTTCCACCGTGGCCACCACGAATGAGAGCGGAAACTACTCGGTAACGCACTTGATCCCCGACGTCTACGCTATCCGCATTGAGGGCACTGGCTTCAAGACCTTGGAATACAAGAACGTCGAAGTCTCCGCCGATACGGCCGCGAAAGTCGACGGCCAGTTCCAGGTCGGCTCCGCCAGCGAACAGGTCGAAGTCACGGCTGAGGCGCCGCAATTGAAGACGGACCGCGCCGACGTGTCGATCGAATTTAACGCAAAAGGCGATCGAGGATGCACCTATTCTGAACCGCAATTTCACCTCCTTCGAACTCCTCTCTCCGGGCACGCAGAAGCTCGTCGGATGGAGCCACGCCGCCACCGAGAATCCGCAGGGCGGCCAACAAATTTTCGTGAATGGCCAGCACTTCAGCGGCACCGCTTTTGAGTTGGATGGAACCGACAACCAGGATCCAATCCTCGGCATTATTGTGGTGAATCCGAACCTGGATGCGATTCAAGAAGCAAAGGTTACGCTAGGCAACTATGACGCCGAATTCGGCAAGGCCGTCGCCGGCGTCGTCACAGTGCAGACCAAATCGGGCAGCAATGATTTTCACGGCAGCGCCTTCTGGTACCGGCGCACCGACGCTCTTGCCGCTCGCGATCCCTTCACTCAGTTCAAGCCCGACGCAGTCACAGGGAGATTAATTCCGTCCTCGCGCTGGCAGCAGTTTGGCGGAACGATTGGCGGCCCGATCATCAAGAATAAACTGTTCTTCTTTGGAGATTATCAAGCCACGCGCCAGAAGAACGGCATCAGCAACCAGGAATCTATTCCGACGTTGGGCCTCAAGAGCAGTTGCGTGTCGGGTAGGCATCGTTCTGCGACTTCAGCGGCTTCGCGTCAAAGATTGGAAACGGAAATTTGGGTGATCCTTCCAACTATCTTTACGATCCGACTACCGGGAGTCAGACGTCTGGTGCAGGACGCTTGGCGTTCTGCGGACCGACTTGGAAGCGTTCTCTACACTGCCTGCACCGGGAGCACGAATGGGGTTCCGAACCAGTTCCTGGTTCCGGTTACGGCGATGTCCCCGGCAGCCCTGAATCTTCTGGCGGCTTTTCCGAACCCGACGAGCAGCGGTCCGGTGAACAACTTTGTCGGCGCGGGATCCGGTCCTTACAACCAGAGTAGCTTCGACGTCCGAATTGACGATGCGGCCAGCCAGAGCCTGTCGCTGTTTGGCCGCTTTAGCTACAACCATTTCAGCCTGTCCGGAGAGCCGAGCCTCGGTGCTGTGGGAGGTGTTGGTTTTGGCCCCGGCGGTTTGGCGGGCAGTTCGATCGTCCACAACTATAGTTTGGCTGTTGGCGCCACCAAGACGTTCAGTTCCACGTTATTGGGTGACTTCCGATTCGGGTTCTTCCAGTACAACCCAATGACGAATAAGCCCGATTCCGGCAAGGCGGCAATGACGGCCTTCGGCATTCCGAATGCGAACATGGGGGATAACTTTACATCCGGCCTCGGCGAATTCGACATGGACCAAACGGGCAGCAACTTCGGCGATGGCTTGGGCGTTGCGCGTTGCAACTGCCCGCTGATTGAGAAAGAACGGCAGTATCAGTGGGTGGGCAACATTACGAAGATTCGTGGCAACCATCAGTTCAAATTCGGCGCCGATGTTCGTTATGCGCAGAACCTGCGCGTGCCCAGCGATTCCAACCGAACCGGCGTGTATGCCTTCAGTCATCTGGCTACGTCGAACGGCGGCAAGGGTGGTCTGGACTGGGCCACATTCATGCTGGGTGACGTGACGAATCTTTCGCGGTATGTCAGCACCAGCACCAACGCCGCGGAGCGGCAGCACCGCATGTTCTACTATGCTCAGGACACCTGGCGCGCGACCCCGAAATTGACGGTTAACTATGGTTTGCGCTGGGAGGTCTATTTCCCAGAATACGTGAACGGCAAGGGTAACGGTGGGTTCACGAACATGGTCATCGGTGACGGCCACGACCGCGTCGCCGGCTATGGCGGCATTGGCCTTAACGGCAACATCAATAATAAGTGGAACTACTTTGCTCCCCGGGTCGGTTTTGCATACCAGTTGAACCAGAAAACTGTGGTGCGTCTGGGCTATGGCCGCAGCTTTGATATGGGCGTGTTCGGTTCGAACTTCGGCCACGCGGTCACGCAAAACTTGCCAGTTCTGGCTGCCCAGAACGTGGCTGCGGTGAACAATAATGCGAATGCGACTAACAACAACATCGCGGCATTCAAACTGGATGCTGGGCCGCCAATTTTTAACTTCCCAACGATCCCGTCTAACGGTTTGTTACCTCTGAACGGACCCGCCGGGAACCTGCAGCCGCATATCCGGCCGACATATCAGAGGTTACCAACTCTGGATGCGTGGAATTTGACTGTGCAACGGCAACTCAATAACTCGACGTCGGTTGAAGTTGCTTACATCGGAAACAAGGGAACAAACGTCTTTGCCGGCTCGGGTAACACGTACAACAAGAACCAGCCTTCGATTGTTGGCTGCGCTGGACCAGGTTGCAGCACGGGAGTTCCGCAAGCGCAGCGACGTCCGTACTACAACAAGTTTATATACCCGGATTGTTCAACGGTTGACGTAGCGGGGACGCCAATCAAGGCGAGCACGTGCGGGAATACAGGTGTTCCTCTCAACGACCAGTTGACCTGCTGCTCAACCGACCAGGGCAACTACCTGGGCAATGACGCGAACAGCATCTATCACGCGCTTCAAGTAAAGGTGGACAAGCGCTTCTCGCACGGACTGCAATTGCTCTCGCACTACACTTACGCCCATGCGAATGCGTACGACAGCAACTATTTTGCAATCAGCCACCCAATTGCCTACGGACCTGATAGCCAGGTACGAACTCACGTTTGGGTGACTGAAACGTCCTATGAACTGCCGTTTGGCAAGGGCAAGAACTTTGCCGGCAATTCCAACCGCGCGGAAGACCTGCTCATCGGCGGATGGCAAGTATCCGGAACCTGGAACTGGAGCGGAGGTCTACCGTGGACCCCCAGCTTCGCAAATTGCGGCAACGAGGAAGATGTGGGTGTTTGCCGGCCAAACCACGGATCAGGCAGTTTCCCACTGGGCGTGAGTTCGCTGCAGCATCCTGCATCTGGCAATCCCTACCGGCAATTCTTTACACCGGTACAGGACATCACGGCACACTCCGGTGAGGCCTTTGCCGATCCTGGCATCGGGAATCTGGGTAACGTGAAGGTCAATAGCTATCGCGGTCCGCGCTCGTTCGCTGCGGATGCGGCGATATTCAAGAACTTCTCCGTTACTGAACGCGTGAAAATGCAATTCCGCATGGATGCGTTCAACGTGTTTAACCATCCCGTCATGGGATTCAACTCGAACCAGGGAAATACATGTATCGATTGTGGCGGCAACGCGGGACAGATTACCGATATCGAGGCCGATGCATCCCCGGGCTCGACCACCGGTATGCGTCAGCTTGAATTCGCGCTGCGGCTCATGTTCTAGAGGAAGGTGCGTCACTCACAGAGGGATTCCTTCGGGAGTCCCTCTTTTTATCTCTGTTTTATCTCTGCTGCCAGCGCTAAATCTACAGGAGCCTGTGCCGATCCCAGTGAACTGACCATGAAAAAAAAAGTGGTAGGGCTCGGCGAAGTGCTCTGGGATCATTTACCGGATCGAACCTGTCTGGGCGGCGCGCCCGCGAACTTTGCCTACATCACGACTCTGATGGGAGATCAGGGAATTGTCGCCAGCCGTGTTGGCGAAGATTCTGCCGGGCTTGACGCCCTGCGCCGCATGGAGGAACTCGGCCTCAACATCGATCACGTCCAAACCGACCGAAAGCATCCCACCGGCATAGTGAAAGTGGAACTCGACGGCAATGGTCTGCCGCGATTTGAGATTGCGCATCCCGTGGCCTGGGACGCGCTGGAGTGGACGCCAGACTGGCAGGAACTCGCCCAGCAGGCCGACGCGGTTTGTTTCGGGTCACTCGCGCAACGCTCGGAAAAAAGTTGTACCACCATTCGCCATTTTGTTGGCGCCACTTCGCCGCGCGCGGTCAAAGTGTTCGACGTCAATCTCCGGCAGTCCTATTACTCCCACGAAGTGCTCGCGCAATCGATGACGCTAGCCGATATCGTCAAGCTCAACGATGAAGAACTTCCCAAAATCATGAGCTTGAATAAAGCCTCGCACAAAGATGAATTGTCATCAGCCCAGTGGCTGATTCGCACTCACAATCTGAAATTGGTTTGTGTCACGCGCGGTGGCCGCGGAAGTCTCCTGGTCCGCGAGCGTGATTCCAGTGAGCATTCGGGTTTTCGCGTGCGCGTAGCCGACACAGTGGGTTCGGGTGACGCCTTCACCGCCGGGTTGGTGCATGAGTATCTGCAGGGCGCGTCGTTAGGTCTGATGAACGAAGTTGCCAATCTGGTGGGAGCCTGGGTAGCGAGCGAAGTCGGGGCCATGCCCGCGCCCAAACGCGGCGCTCTAGAGCATTCCCTGGCGGAAATTCGCTAGATGCGAATCTGAACGACCGCGTGCTCAAGAGCGCCTTCTACGATTTGCGCCATTCTCTGAAGAACTTTTCCCGGTGGTCGGAATCGCGGAACGCTTCGGTGCCGCCTGGGCGCGTCGTCGATAGCGCGCCAGCCATGTTCCCGCTGGCCAGACAGGTTGGCAAATCCGCTCCGCGCAGGTAGGAGTGCAGAAATCCCGCGTCGAAGCTGTCGCCGGCGCCTACCGTGTCTATGGGTTCGATCTCGCGCGTGGGGCTGGCAAAACGCTCCGTGCCACACTGCGCCAGAGATCCCTTGCGCCCCAGCTTTACTACGACCAGTGGCACCAACTGCGAAAGCTTATGGATGGCGGCTTCCATGTCCTCGGTGCCCGCAGCTTTGCAGGCTTCGCGCTCGTTCGGCAGAAACACATCCACGTTGCGCAACACCTCGCTCAAGCCGCCTTCCCAGCGGTCGTCGGGGTCGTCGTTAGTGTCGAGCGAAATGGTGAGGCCCTTCAACTTGAGAAACTGAAATAATTCTCCAACTCGCGGACGCAAGCCGCGCTGCAAGTAATACGACGACAAGTGAAAGTGCCGTGAGTCGGCAAGTGCATCCAGGTCGAGATCCTGCCAACTCGTCTCCGCGATCGTTCCGGCGTAGGTAAGGATGTTGCGCCACGCTCCGTGATGAAGAATTACCGTCAGCCCGGTCGTAGTCGCACTGTGCACGCAACGCACGCCCGATACATCCACGCCGCTTTGCCGCAGGCGATCCAGCGCGATCTGCCCCATCGGATCGTCGCCGATCCGGGACTGAAACCCTACGCGGCTGCCCAGAGCTGCCAGATTGTGAGCCACGATTGCCGACGACGAGCCCAGCGTCAACATCATCTGGTCCGCAAGCAGTTCGCGTTCCGGTGAGAGTTGTTCCGGCAATCCGTACAGGATCAGATCGAGATTCAGTTCTCCGGCGATGGTGACATCGAAGCGTGGCATCGGACTCGCGTTAGAAAATTAATCTCCCCTACAATGCAAGACGCAGCGATTACGCCTATGCTTTCTAAGATGCGGTTGTGACTGCTACCGGCAGGCTGGCCGTTTGCCGCAGCGGCTCCGCCAGCGCACGCATGACCTTGCCGAAGCCCGCAAAGTCCAACGACTGTGGACCGTCTGAAAGCGCGCGTTCCGGGCACGGATGCACTTCAATGATCAGCCCATCGGCGCCCACAGCCACGGCAGCGCGCGAGACCGCGGCAATTAAGCTCTGTTTACCGGTTCCGTGGGAAGGATCGGCAATGACAGGTAAATGCGACAAATCGCGGGCTAGCGCCACCGCGGCCAAGTCGATCGTGTTCCGCATCTCGGTCTCGAAGGTTCTAATGCCGCGCTCGCACAACACCACTTCCTCATTTCCTCCCGACAGCAGGTACTCGGCCGCCAGCAGCCACTCCTTCACCGTGGCCGATGGCCCGCGCTTCAGCAGGATGGGCTTCTTGACTGTCGCCAATCGCCGAAGCAGCGCGAAGTTCTGCATGTTCCGCGCGCCGACTTGCAGCATATCGACATGCTCGCAGATTACGTCCACATCTTCTGTGCTCATCACTTCCGTGACGACAGGCAAACCGGTTTCTTCCCGCGCTTCGCGCAAAATCTTCAACGCCTCCAAACCCAGCCCTTGAAAGTCGTAGGGTGAAGTGCGCGGCTTGTACGCTCCGCCGCGCAACATGGCGGCGCCCGCACGCTTCACCGCGTGCGCAGTATCGAGCAGTTGCGTCCGCGACTCCACCGAACATGGCCCCGCGATCACCACCACGTCAGGGCCGCCGATGGCTACATCGCCAATCTTCACCACCGAACGCTCTGGCCGCACCTGCCGACTTACCAGTTTGAAAGGCTGGGCAATGGCGACCACGTTGTCCACGCCAGGCGCGACCTGCAGCGCTTCGATTTCGTGGCGCCGTCCGCTGCCCACTGCAGCGACGATGGTGCGCTCCGTGCCACGCGTCACGTGGGGTTGATAGCCCGCTTCGCGAATGCGCTCGATAATGTGGTTGATTTCCTGCTCGGTAGCTTTTTCTGACATGTTCACAATCATGGCGAATCTCCTCCTTAAATCTTTTGCTCGAAAAACAAAAGCCGCGATCCCCGGATCGCGGCTCGCGGCTGAAGCTTGTTTCGTTCAGTCGGCCATCAGTGGCTCAACCTCACTCCAAGCTGCTCCGCAGCCGCTCTCCCGGTAAACCAGAAGTAAGCGGTAAATGCGGTGCCTGGACTAAATCGTGTCATAAGATCTCAATTCGCTTGCGAATCAGACGAAGTAAGGCTGATCTGATTGGATGCCCTGATTACTGGATCGAACTGGCGACGTTCGAGAATGCGGTATTGGCGTTCGATCCGATCAAACGAACCGTCCCCACCACCAAAACCAGGATTACCGCTAGCATTACCGCGTATTCGGCGATGTCTTGACCGGCATCTTCCGACCAAAGCCGATGAATCAGGTTGGACATTTGCGCTCCTTCGGGGCCGCTCCAGTCTTGAAGAGATACGGACTGAGCTAAACTTAGTGCAGACATAATGCACTCCTCGTAAGGTTCTTGTCAATCTGTGTTTCGTGCTTTTCCACAGCAAAATCAGTGCTGCGGAATGCCCGCTGGAAGCGGGTTTGGCGCGCTATTTGCGGAAGTGGGAGCGAGCGCATGCGGCAGCAAATTCTGCGCCGACTGCTGTGCGTATTGCAGAACCCGATTCGGTAGGATCCCGAAATAGAGTGTCGCCACCATGCTGGCCGCGAGCGCCACTCCCAATCCGAACGGAATCGGCGTGACCGGTACATTCTTGCGCGATTCCCGCATGTACATCACGACAATGATGCGCAGGTAGTAGTATGCGCCAATCGCACTATTGATCACGCCGATCAGAGTCAACCAGATCAGGTGTGCTTTCACCGCCGCACTGAATACGTAAAACTTTGCGAAAAAACCGCCGGTCATCGGAATGCCAATCAGCGAGAGCAGGAAAATCGTCAGCGTCGCCGCCAGCAGCGGGGAACTGCGTCCCAACCCTTCGTAGTCCTCCAGAGTTACGTAGCGTTCGCCGGCATTCGCGAAATGGCTCACCACCGCGAACGCGCCCACGTTCATCGCCGCATAGGAGGCCGTGTAGAACATCGCGGCGGAAATTCCACCGACAGCATTCTCCGACCCCATCACGGCGAATGCCATCAGCAGATATCCCGCGTGCGCAATTGAAGAATAGGCTAGCAGGCGCTTTACGTTGCTTTGCACCAGCGCACCCACGTTACCCAACGTCATAGAGAGCGCGGCGGTTGCCCACAGTAATCCGAACCGTCCTGGTGCGTTGATGGTGAAGACCACTCGCAGCAAAACCGCGAACGCCGCGGCCTTGGGCGCCGTCGACATCAAACCCACAATAGGAGCAGGGGCACCTTCATAGACGTCAGGCGTCCATACGTGGAAGGGCGCGGCAGCGACTTTGAATCCCAAGCCGACCAGCATGAGCGACATGGCCATATAGACCAGCAACTCGACGGGCCCGGACTGCAGTTTCTGGCTGATTACATCAATATTGGTGGACCCGGTTGCGCCGAACATCAGCGCCACTCCGTACAGAAAAAATGCCGTAGCAAACGACCCCAGCAGAAAATATTTGAGCGACGATTCGCTGCTCGACGCCTCATTGCGCCGAAATCCAGTCAGTATGTAAGTGGAGATCGACGAAATTTCGAGCGCGATAAAAATCAGAACCAGTTCGACTGCCGACGACATCAGCGCCATCCCAACGACGCCGAAAAGAATCAACGCGTAATACTCGCCCGCGCGAATCCGCTGCACCGCCATGTATTCGAACGAACTCAGGATGACCACTGCTGCAATGGCGATGATGACGACGTGGAAGAACACGCTGAAGTCGTCCACCTTCACCATGTTCGAAAAGGCCAGCCCCGGCGACTGCGCCATGTACCATGTGGCAAGAAGTGCGGCCACCGAGCCGCCCAGCGCGATATATCCCAGCAGTCTCTGGCTCTTCTCTTCATCCACCAGAGGATCGAGCACCATCACTACAATTCCAAAAATAGACAGAATCAGTTCCGGAAGAATGCGGACGTAGTCCACGCCCTGCGGGATCGTCTGCAACAACGCCGGCAAGAGCAAGTCGTCATTGGCCCACCACCTTGCTAACGACCTGCGCAAACGGCATGAGCGCGGCCTGCACTGCCGGATCAATCGCACTCAGCCACAAGAATCGGCGCCACTCCCATCACCAGCGCTGCGACAACACACGGCCATACCGCCGCTTTTTCGAACCCAAGCAGATCGCGCAGCGAGTTATTCACCGGCTTCGTCACCTTGCCATAAAACACTCTCTGATACATCCAGAGCAGGTAGCACGGCGCTCCAGATCACGCCCGTCGCGGCGAGGATTCCGTACACAGCCTTCGCCTGGAACGCACCGCTCAGCACCAGAAATTCGCCGACGAATCCGTTCATCAGCGGAAGTCCAACCGATGCGAGCACGATGAAGAGAAACGAAGCCGCATAAACCGGCATGACCGATGCGAGCCCGCCAAACTCCGCAATTTCGTACGTGTGTCGCCGTTCGTGCAGAATCCCCGCCAGCATGAACAGTCCGCCGGTAGAGACTCCGTGCGCCAGCATTACAAACATCGCGCCGTTCAGCCCTGCCTGGGTAAAGCTGAAAATTCCGAGCACCACAAATCCCAAATGGCTGACCGAGGAGTAAGCGATCAGCTTCTTCATATTCGGCTGCACCATCGCCACCAGCGCGCCGTAGATAATGCCGATCAGCGCGAGAACCATGATCCAGGGCGCGTTGCGGCGGGCCTGCGTCCGGAAACAGCCCCAGGTTGAAGCGCAGCATGCCGTACGTGCCCATCTTCAGCAGTACGCCCGCCAGCAGAACCGAGCCCGCAGTGGGCGCTTCCACGTGCGCGTCAGGCAGCCACGTATGGAAGGGAAACAGAGGAACTTTTACCGCAAAGGCCAGGAAGAAGCCGAGAAAAAGCCATTGCGCCGCGGCCGGGAAAGCTGGCACCGCGCCGCGCGCGATCTGATCGCGAATGACAACGAAATCAAAGGTACCCGTGTGCGCGTACAGCCACAAAATCGCCGCCAGCATAAATACCGACGCGATCATGGTGTACATGAAAAACTTTACTGCCGCATACACCTTGCGCTCGTGCCCGAACACGCCAATCAGCAACGCCATCGGAATCAGCGTCGCCTCCCAGAAAAAATAAAAGAGGAAGAGATCGAGCGACGTGAACACTCCGATCAGCGCCGTCTCCATGATCAGCAGCAGAATGAAAAATTCCTTTACCCGGTCGTGCACCGAGTGCCAGGAAATCAGCACGCACAGCGGCGTCAGGAATGTGGTCAGCACCACCAGCCACAGGGAAATTCCGTCGATCCCCATGTGGTAGTGAATGTTCGGGCGTGGAGATCCACGCACGGTCGATCTCGTACTGGAAATCCGGCCTGCGGCCGGTGGAAGTGCACCGGCAGATGCAGCGACAGAAGAAAAGTCAGGAGCGAAAAGACGAGAGCAAAAATACGAATGTCGCGATCGCGGCGCGGGAACACCATCAGCAGCAGCGCGCCCACCAGCGGCGCGAAGGTCACGAACGTCAGGATGTAGGTGCTCCAGCTATCGCTGCTCATCGCACTCCCATCCAGATCATGTAGGCAATCACCGCGGCCGATCCGGCCGCAATCCATCCCGCATACGACCGCAGGTTTCCCGACTGCATGTGCCGCACTTCGTCGGAGACGTGTCGCGCGCCATCGGCGGCATTGTTCACGCTGTCGTCGATCACCTTGCGGTCGACCCCCTGCCACAGGATGTTGGTCGACCCGTCGACCAGCGGCTTGACGAACAGCTTGGCGTACAGTTCATCGACGTAATATTTGTTGAGAACCGTCGTGTAGAAGCCGTTCAGTGAATCGGCGATTCTTTGCGGCAGTGCGGGTTTGCTGACATAGAGGATGTACGCCAGAATCAGGCCTGCGAATGAGAAGAGAACCGAGATTCCCATCAGCAGCCATTCCGTGTTCCCGGAACCTTCAGTCACTGTCTTCGGAAATTCCGACCCAAACACCGGCGCAAGGAAATGCTCGAAGCCATTGGTGATATCCCACGAAGCCGCCCACCAGCGACGAGCACCGCGAGAATCATCAGCGGAACCAGCATGACCATCGGGCTCTCATGCGGTGCGCCATGGCCGTGATCTCCGTGGCCATGAGTCGAATGCGCGTGTCCGTGATCGTCAACCTGAATGCCCTTGTAGTCGCCCCAAAACGTCATGAACAACAGGCGGAACATGTAGAAGGAAGTTATGAACGCCGTGATCACGCCGATCAGCCAGTACACCCAACTCGCCTGATACGCCTTCCACAGAATTTCGTCTTTGCTCCAAAAGCCTGCCAGCGGCGGGATTCCAGCGATCGCCAGCGTCGCGATCAGCATCGTCGTGAACGTGATCGGAATGTAAGTCTTCAGGCCGCCCATCTTGCGCATGTCCTGCTCGCCGCCCACTGCGTGAATCACCGACCCCGCGCCCAGGAACAGCAGGCCTTTGAAGAACGCATGCGTCATCAGATGGAAGATTCCCGCCGAGAACGCTCCCACGCCGCACGCCATGAACATGTAGCCCAGTTGCGAGACGGTGGAGTAGGCGAGAACCTTCTTGATATCGGTCTGCGTGATGCCGATTGTCGCCGCGAACAGCGCAGTCAGCGTTCCGATGACGGCGACCACGGTCAGCGCCATCGGCGCGCGCTCAAAAATCACATGCGATCGCGACACCATGTAGACGCCCGCCGTCACCATCGTCGCCGCGTGAATCAGCGCGGAGACCGGAGTCGGGCCTTCCATCGCATCCGGCAGCCAGACGTAGAGCGGAATCTGCGCCGACTTGCCGCACGCGCCCACCATCAGCAGAATGCCAATCGCCGTGAGCAGTCCGGCGCCCGCAGTCTCCGGCGGCAAGCGGCTGCACCTGCGCGAACACCTGTGTGAAGTTCAGCGAGCCGAAGTGCTGGATGATCAGGAACAGCCCAATCAGAAATCCGAAGTCGCCAATGCGGTTGACGATGAATGCTTTCTTTCCCGCCGATGCCGCCGAATCTTTCGTGAACCAGAATCCGATCAGCAGATACGACGCCAGCCCCACGCCCTCCCACCCGATGAACATCAGCAGGTAGTTGTTGGCCAGAATCAGCGTCAGCATGAAAAACATGAACAGGTTCAGGTAGGTGAAGAAGCGGTAGTAGCTGGGGTCGTCCCACATGTAGCCGACGGAGTAGATGTGGATGAGGAATCCAACTCCGGTGACTACCAGCAACATGACCAGCGAAAGTTGATCGAGATATAAAGCGAAGTCGGCGCTGAAGCTGCCGGAGCGGATCCAGTGCGCAATGTATTCCTGGTAGGGAAGACTGGCCGACGAAACGCGCAGGGCCACCAACAGCGCCCACGCGAACGCTGCGCCCGGAAACACAAGTCCGACCGTGGTGACCGCCGGTCCGCGAAGACTTCTTGCCCAGGAAGCCATTGATCGCGGCGCCCGCCAGCGGCAGCACCGGGATCAGCCAGAGATTGAGAGATGGACGTCATAGTTTGAGCAGGTTCACCTGATCCACATTCAACGTTTCGCGCGTGCGGTAGACCGCGATGATGATTGCCAGTCCCACCGCCGCTTCCGCCGCCGCCACTACCATGACGAAGAAGACGAATACCTGTCCCGCCAGCACATGCCAGTGCGCCGCAAATGCCACGAACGAAAGATTCACGCCGTTGAGCATCAGCTCAATCGACATGAAGATCGTGATGATGTTGCGCTTGATCAGAAATCCGGCCACGCCGCAGGCGAACAGGAATCCGCTGAGCACCAGGTAATACGAAAGCGGAACCATCTAGTCCTCCACCTTCCTGGGCGGCGCTGTCGGCGGCTTGCTGGCCAGCACCACCGCGCCCATGATCGCAATCAGGATCAGCACCGACGTTATTTCAAACGGCAGCAGGAATTCGTGAAACAGCAACTGCCCAATGATTCGGGGATCTCCCGGCAGCGCGCCCGCCGCCACCGCCTCGGTTCCCGAGTGCCGCAGCACCACCCATCCCACCAGGATGCCGCCCAGCAGCAGTCCCGGAACGCCGAATAAAATCGCCACCCGGCTGCCCTTGGTCTGCTCTTCCACTCCGGCATTCAACAGCATGATGGTGAACACGAACAGCACCATGATGGCGCCCGCATAAACGATGACCTGCACAGCTGCAACGAACTCCGCGCCCAGCAGCAGATATTCCCCGGCCAGCGCCGCCATCACCGCGATCAGCGACAGCGCGCTGTTAATGGGATGCCGCTGCACCAGCAGGTTGACCGCGCCCGCCACGCAGACCGCTCCGAAAGCCAGAAACAGAATTAAATGCACACTCATGAAGTCGAGTTCTCAGTTCTCAGTGGTCAGTTCTCAGTAAACCCTGCCGCGAAGCGATTCTCAGTTGACGCGAATTGCGCCGCAACTGAGAACTGAGAACTGCTTCTTTCACCACGCTACTGCAATCGCGGTGGCAATCAGATTCACCAGCGCCAGCGGCAGCAGAAACTTCCAGCCAAATGCCATCAGTTGGTCATAGCGGAAGCGCGGCAACGTGCCGCGCACCCAGATATACAGAAAGAGAAACACGAAAACCTTCGCCCCAAACCAGAACACGGGCAGAATCGCCTGCAGAATCGGCGGGCCAAACAGCGGGCCCATGCCATCCGCCAAAAAACAGCAGCGTCGCCAGGCACGCCACCGTGATCATGTTCGCGTATTCCGCCATGAAGAACATGGCAAACTTCATGGCGCTGTATTCGGTGTGATATCCGGCAACCAGTTCGGTTTCAGCTTCCGGCAAATCAAACGGGATGCGGTTCGTCTCCGCATAGGCCGCCATCAGATAGCAGAAGAATCCAATGATCTGCCCGCCGAAAATATTCCAGCGCGGAATGAATCCCCAGAAAAGTCCCGCCTGCGCCTCCACAATCGTCGCGCAGGCTGAAGCTGCCCGCCATGATCAGCACGCCCACCAGCGACAGCCCAAGCGAAATTTCGTAGCTCACCATCTGCGCGCTGGCGCGCAATCCGCCGAGCAGGGAATATTTGTTGTTCGACGACCATCCCGCCAGCGCCACGCCGTACACGCCAATCGAGGTGACGCCCAGAATCAGCAGCAGCCCGATGTTCACGTCGGCGTGATCTGCAGCGGAATGCTGTAGCCGCCGATCATCGACCGAATTGCCGAACGGAATCACCGCAATCGACGTCAGCGCGAAGATCACCGCGATCATCGGCGCCGCAATGAACAGCGGCTTATAAACATGGGGCGGCGTCAGGTCTTCTTTGAACAGAAACTTTATTCCGTCCGCCGCGGGTTGCAGCAGTCCAAACGGGCCGACCCGCGTGGGTCCCCAGCGATTCTGCATGTGGCCAACAACTTTGCGCTCCAGCCAGACGGTGTACGCGACCGCAGTGAGCAGCACGCCCAGAACGATCGCCGACTTGATCACCGACGCCAGAATGAATAGCCAGATTGGCAACGCCACGCCTTACTTCCTCTCTTGCTCGGGAAAACTTTGCTCAGAATTAGTCCGCCGCAACTTCCGCGGGTTTGACTTCGTGACTCTCCATCACCGACTTCAATGTGCGCGAGTAACGGCCCAGCGTGCCCGACGTGAACAGCGTGTCGTTCGCCGGCGAAATCGATTCCGCCTTGTGCGCCGCGCCCGCTCCGCTCTTGGTCAGCGTCGTGTGCTCGCTGTTGCCCGCCAGCAGATTCGCGCGCGAAACGTCATAGCCGGGAACCAGCCGCTGAATTTCGTCGAGAATCGCCATCGGATCGAGCGGGCTCAACTTCGGCTCCAGCCCTTGCATCTCGAGCCAGACCGCATGACGGTCAGCTTCGCCCGACTGCGCGCCGCGCGACTGCCCCATGTCGGCGCGAATGCCGCCGCCGAAGGGAACCAGCTTGCGAACCTCGAAACCCATCGCGTCGGCGATGCGCACGATCATTTCGAAATCGGATTTCGTGCCTGAAATCTCACCCGCCTTTTTTACCAGCTGCACATCGCCGCAGGTGTTGGTCATCGTGCCCGCCTTCTCGTAGGCGTTGGCCGCGGGCAGCACCACGTCGGCCATGACCGCGGTCTCCGTCAGGAACATGTCCTGCACGACGACAAAGCTGTTCGAGAACGCGAACGGATCAATGTTCAGCCGTCCAATCGGATTCGATCCCACCACGTAGAGCGCTTTCAGCTTGCCGCTCTTGCCGGCGTCCACCATGCCGGCAGGTCGAGGCCGGCAGTCTGCGGAACGTCGCCCCACTCGCGATGGAACTCACTGCCGCCATGCGACTGGATGGTAGCCGGGCAGCAGGTCGGGATACAGCCCCATATCGGCCGCGCCGCGCGAGTTCGCATAATCGCCCAGGCAGATAAACTTCGCTCCGGAAATGCCCGATCCGAACTCCACCAGCGTCGCAACGTCGTCGCCGCGAATTTCCGAGCCGAAAATGATGACCAGATTCTGTTCGCCGCGCAGCTTGTCGCGCAGCGCAATCCATGCATCTTTATTAGTTGTCTCGCTGACCAAGCGCATCGGCCGCCGAATCGTCGCCCGCCAGGAAACTCAGCGACTTTCCCTTCGGCTCCTGCAGGAATCTGCGCGAAGCTCGTCGCCTGCCGCCGCAGCTTGATCGGCTCCGAGTTGACCACGTACAGCTGCGCCCGATGCAGGCGCACATTGTTGCGAATCTGCCACGCCAGCAGCGGATGCTGCTCCGTCGGATCGTTGCCGATCAGCAGAATCGCCGGCGCGTTGAAAACGTCCGCCATGCTGGCGGTCGCATCGGGCTTGCCGCGCAGCGCGGCCGCCAGGGCAGGGAAGTCGGCGGTGCGGTGATGATCGACATTGTTCGTCTTCAGCACCACGCGCGCGAATTTCGACAGCAGGTACGTTTCTTCGTTCGTCGTGCGGTCGAACCGATCACGCCAATCGCCGCTCCGCCATCCTTGTCGCGAACTTCCGCGAACTTCTTTCCCATCAACTCAAACGCCTCTTCCCACGTCGACGGAGTCAGCTTGCCATTCTTGCGAATCAGCGGCTGCGTCAGCCGCTCTTCGTGATTCGCGAAGTCGAACGCGTAGCGGCCCTTGATGCACAGGAAGTCGCCGTTGATGCCGCTCTTGTCGCGATTGTCGCCGCGAACGATCTCCATGCCGGTGTCGGAGCGCCGCACACCCAGCGTCGTCTTGCAGCCGTCGCCGCAGTGCGTGCAGACGGTGCCGACGTGCTTCATCTCCCACGGCCGCGTCTTGTAGCGATACGCGCCGGAGGTGAGCGCGCCGACCGGGCAGATGTCGATGCACATGCCGCACTCTTCGCACTCCAGATGATCTTCTTTATTGGGCGCGATGAGCGAACTCGACGCCGCGGTTCTGCACGCCCAGCGCCCACACGTCCATGCCTTCGCCGCAGACGCGCACGCAGCGGTAGCACAGAATGCAGCGCGGCCGGTCGAAGAACACCACCGGAGACCATTGCTGCTCGTCCTTGTGGTTCTTCGCCTCCATGAATTTCGATTCGGCGGCGCCGTAGGAGAACGTCATGTCCTGCAGTTCGCACTCGCCGCCCGCGTCGCACACCGGGCAATCCAGCGGATGATTGCCGAGCAGCATTTCGATCATCGACTTGCGCGCCTGCCGCATCTCGTCGCTGTCGCTGGTGACGATCATGCCTTCGCTGACCACGGTGGTGCACGCGGTCTGCAGCTTGGGCATCTTCTCGATTTTCACCAGGCACATGCGGCAAGCGCCCTGCAGCGAGAGATTGGGGTAGTAGCAGAACGAAGGCACCTCGATGCCCGCGCTCTTGCAGGCCTCAATCAGCAGCGTCCCCGCGGGAGCCGTGATCTTCTTGCCGTCGACAGTGAGATTTACGTCAGCCATGAATTTTGTGATTAGGCGATTGAGTCATTGAGCGATTGAAAAATCCAGCTGCGAGATCTTCAATCGTTCAATCACCCGATCGCCAAATGACTCAATTTCTAATGTGCCATTGCTGGCAGTTCTTCCGCCGCGCCTTCTTTCTCAAACGGGCACGGCTTGCCTTCCAGGTGATCTTCAAACTCTTTGCGGAACTTCTTCACGAACGCGATCGTCGGCATCGCCGCCGCGTCGCCCAGCGGACAGAACGTCCGCCCCAGCATGTTCTCCGCCAGATACTGCATGTTGTCGATGTCTTTCTTCACCCCGCCGCCGGCATGAAAACGCGTCAGCGTCTTCTTCAGCCAGTCGGTTCCCTCGCGGCACGGGATGCACCATCCGCAGCTTTCGTGCTGGTAGAACTTCATGGTCCGCAGCGCGAATTTCACGATGCACTGCGCGTCGTCGACCACAACCACGCCGCCCGAACCCAGCATCGATCCGGCCTTCTGCACCGAATCGAAATCCATCGCGACGTCGATCTCATCCGGCAGTCAGGCACGGGCACGACGATCCGCCCGGCACCACCGCCTTCAACTCGCGCCCGTTCGGAATGCCGCCGCCCACCTCGTAAATCATCTTCTTCAGGTTGTAGCCCATGGGCAGTTCGTAGACGCCGGGCTTCGCGATGTTGCCGCTCAGGCAGAACAGCCGCGTGCCGCCGTTCTTCGGCGTGCCCAGCTTCGCGTACCAGTCCGCGCCGCCAAGAATAATGTGCGGCACATTGGCCAGCGTCTCGGCATTATTGATGACCGTCGGCCCGCCCCACAGTCCAACCACCGCAGGGAAGGGAGGCCGAATGCGCGGAATGCCGCGCTTGCCTTCGAGCGATTCCATCAGCGCCGACTCTTCGCCGACTTCGTAGGCGCCCGCGCCGCCGTGCCAGTAAATATCGAGATCGCGCCCGCTGCCGAAAATGTTCTTGCCGAGAAATCCCTTGGCGTAGGCGTCGCGAATCGCCTTCTGCATGATGTTCGACAGATAGCGGTACTCGCCGCGAATGTAGATGTAGCCACTCTTCGCGCCCACGGCCAGCGCGGCGATCATCACGCCTTCGATCACCGAGTGCGGATCGTGCTCGAAGATCAGCCGGTCTTTGCAGGTGCCCGGCTCGCTCTCGTCGCCGTTGCACAAAACATATTTCGGCTTGGCCGATTGCTTGGGCACGAACGACCACTTCATCCCGGTCGAGAATCCCGCGCCGCCGCGCCCGCGCAGTCCGGAATTCTTGACCTCATTGATGATGGCGTCCGGCTCCATCGCCAGCGCCTTCTGCACGGCCTTGTAGCCGTCCAGTTCGAGATAGCGGTCGATATTGGTCGCACCCATGGCCAAAGCGCCGGGAGACGACCTTTACCTCGTCGGGATGGGAAACCAAGTCAGCCATTTGAATGCAGAATTAAGAAGTCAGAATGCAGAATTAGGAACTCGTTTTATTTTTGCATTCTGACTTCTTAATTCGCACTTTCACTTACTGCGTTCCCTTCTTCTTATACTCGTCCAGAATCCTGTCCATCTTCTCCGCGGTCAGGTTCTCGTGAAAGTCGTAATTCACCTGCACCGCCGGAGCCCAGCTGCAGCTCCGATGCACTCCACTTCTTCCAGCGTGAACATGCCGTCGGCCGTGGTCTGCTTGTGGCCGATGCCCAGCTTCTTCGCGCAGTGCTGCAGGATTTCTTCGCCGCCGCGCACCATGCAGCTGATATTGGTGCACACCTGCACGTTGTACTTGCCGCGCGGCTTGGTGGTCAGCATCGAGTAGTAGCTGATCACGTTGCGCACTTCGAGTTCGGTCAGGTCGAGCCGCGCCGCGATTTCCGCGATGACTTCGTCGCGACAGGAATCCAACTTCATCCTGCGCGTACAGCAGCGTCGGCACCAGCACCGAGCGCTTCGTCGGATAATGCGGCACCATCTCCGCAAACCGCGTTTCGAATTCTTCGGAGAAACTTCATTTGGTAATTGGGCAATTTTGTAATTGAGAATTGAACCGGGCCATAAACCAGTGTTCAATTACATAATTACTCGATTTCTCAATTCAATCTGCCTACCGGTCGATCTCTCCCAGCACAATATCGATGCTCCCGATCGCCGCCACCACATCCGCAATCAGTCGTCCTTCGCACATCTTCGGCAGCGTCTGCAGATTCGCCAGGCACGCCGCCCGCATGTGCACGCGATACGGCTTCGCCGTGCCATCGCTGACGATGTAGTAGCCCATCTCGCCGCGCGGCGATTCGACCGCCTGATAAACCTCGCCCGCCGGAACCGCAAAGCCTTCGGTAATAATCTTGAAGTGATAGATGAGCGCTTCCATCTGCGTCTTCATCTTCTCGCGGTCGGGCAGCACCACTTCCGGCGCGTCGGCCTTGATCGGACCTTCCGGCATGCCGTCCAGCGCCTGCCGCACGATCCCAATCGACTCGCGCAATTCCTGCACCCGGCACATGTAGCGCGCGAACACATCGCCTTCCTGCGACACCGGCACCTTGAACTGAAACTTCTCGTAGCTCGAGTACGGCATGTCGCGCCGCAGATCGAAATCCACGCCGCTGCCGCGCAGCGTCGGCCCGCTCGCGCCCAGCGCAATCGCATCTTCCGCCGTCATCCGCGCCACGCCCTTGGTCCGCATCACCCAGATCGGATTTCCGGTCAGCAGATTCTCGTACTCATCCACCTTCGCCGGGAAATATCCGGCGAACTCGCGCACCCGGTCGAAGAATCCCAGCGGCGGCTCCAGCGCAAGTCCGCCGATGCGGAAATACGACGTCATCATGCGCTGCCCGCTGACCATCTCGAACATCTGCAGAATTTCTTCGCGCTCGCGGAAGCAATATAGGAAGACCGTCATCGCGCCGATGTCCATGGCGTGCGTGCCCAGCCAGACCAGGTGCGAGTTGATGCGCGTCAGTTCGTTCAGCAGCACCCGCATCCACTGCGCCTTCGGCGGAATCTCCAGCCCCAGCAACTTCTCCACCGCCAGCACGTAGCAGAGATTGTTGGTCATGGGGCAGAGATAATCGATGCGGTCGGTCAGCGGCACCACCTGCTGGTAGAACTTGGCCTCGCAGGTCTTCTCGATTCCGGTGTGCAGGTAGCCGATGTCGGGCATGATGCGCACGACGGTTTCGCCGTCAATCTCGAGCAGCACGCGCAGCACGCCGTGGGTCGACGGATGCTGCGGCCCCATGTTCAGGATCATGGTGCGATCCTGCCCGGGTTCCAGCACGGGCGTGGGATTCAGGTGAGCCATCGTTATCTCACCTAGCGGTAGCCCTCCACCGGATAATCCTTGCGCAGCGGATGGCCTTCCCAGTCCTCCGGCATCAGGATGCGCCGCAGGTAAGGATGCCCGGTGAAGCGCACTCCGAACAGATCGAAGACTTCGCGCTCAAAATAATTCGCGCCCGGCCAAACCGAAGTCAGCGACTCGACCACCGGGCTCGCGCTATTCGAGCTGAACCTTCAGCCGAACTCGCTCTTTGTTCGGAATCGACAGCAGGTGGTAGATGACTTCAAACCGCGGCTCGGCGGGATACCAGTCCACGCAGGTCACATCGGAAAGAAAGTTGAACGGGCAGCGCCGCATCTTCTTTCAGAACGACGCAGGCTTCGCGGATGTGATCGCGATCCACATAGATCGTCATCTCGTCGCGATCGAACTTCACGCCCGTGACGGCGTCGGCATTCCAGCCCAGCAGGCGCGCCACGCGCAGGATGGTTCTTCAGTTGCTTCAAGATCGGTGATGGCGGGAGCCAGCGGCATTCAGAAATTTCCCCGTCTCGGCGCCGGTTTCGCCCCAGTCCAAGCACGCCTTTCTTCCAGACATAGAAGAATCCGACCAGGAAAATTCCGATGTACACCAGCATCTCCCACAGCCCAAACTTCTTCAGATCGCGCAAAATGATGGCCCAGGGATAAATGAAAACCGCCTCTACATCGAACAGAATGAACAGCATGGCGACCAGGTAGAACTTCACCGAGAAGCGCTGGCGGGCGTCGCCCACCGGCGCCATGCCGCATTCGTAGGGCGACATCTTCGCGCGGGTCGGCTTACGCTGCCCGATCAGCCAGGAAAGCGAGACAATCGCACTCGCAATCCCGCCAGCCATCAAGAATATGGATCAAAAACGGGAGGTAGCGAGCGAAGTAATTGTCGGGCATAGGACGAGCTATATATAATTCGCGCCAAGCTTGACTTAAACATTCTAGATTATGGGCTTACACTCAACGAGTGTCAAGCGAACCAGGGGAGATTTTGCGATTGTGTGATTGGCTGATTGCGCGATTGAAAACTGATCTGGAATTGTAGAGACGTTCAAGGTTTTCAATCACGCAATCACCCCGATGACTCAATGACTCAATCCTTATGATTTTCGGCTTCAATACCGACGTAAAACACGGCGACACCATTTACCACGTGCAGAGCGAGGCGCGCGAGGGCGAACTGCTGCTGCAGACCCAGGTCTTCGTGCGCGGACGCTGCATCGGCAAGAAGGCGACTTCGTACGCGGCGAAGGCCGCCGAAGCCCAGTTTGGCGACGCGCAAAAAGAGCAGCAACTGCGCGAGCAGCATCGCCTGGTGCTCGACGCCATCCGCGAAGGCAAGCTCGATAACGTTCTCGACCATCCTGAAGCCGAAAACCTGGCCGCCGTGAAAGAATTGGACGTGCAGTGGCTGAACGCCGAGTCGGTGCATGCCAATCGCAATCTGACCATGCAGTTGCGCGTGACCGAAGCCGGCGCGCGCCGCGCCCGGCGCGCGCCTGACCTTCCGCTTTGCCCGTCCCGGCGAGGCGCCCTTCTACACCCAGGCGGTCACCGATGCCAGCGGCGCCGCCGAGATGAAAATCGAGGTCGAGGAAATCGCCCTCCCCGATTCGTCGCTGCTGGTGCAAGCCAACTACCAGGGCCGCACCGCAACCCGCAAATTCGCCCTGCGAAAGGCGGAGTAGTTTTTGGCGAACCCGCCTCTAAAACCATTGCACTTAGACGCTGCTCTCGTCGCGGGTAAGTTGAGCCAATTCGAACAAGTTTCGACGGAAATCCTGCTCCAAACACTCTTGCCTGGGCAGAAGGATTCACTGAAAACGCGTCCTGATGGCACCATCCTCGACGGGCACCACCGCATCAAGGTTTTGAGATCTCGGGGAGTTAACGTAGACGCCCTTCCACGCGACGTAATCGTGAGAGAATAAGCTGGAGTTGAAGGACGAATGAACCCGAAGCTCTATTGGATCAAGGGCCCTTGGCCGGGCAAGCTGGCAATTTCGGCGCGCCCTCGCGGCGGCGACTGGCTCGAGGACGAGATCTCCGGTTGGCGAACCGCCGGGGTGGATGCTGTGGTTTCACTGCTTACGCCTCAGGAAAACAAAGACCTGCAACTGGGCGCGGAATCGAACCTCGCGCAGTCTCGCGGGCTTCGTTTCTTATCGCTTCCGGTAGAAGATCGGGGTGTGCCTTCTTCCTTGGACGATGCTTTACTCGCAATCGAGGACGTAACCGAAATGCTGCGACAAGGAAGGAATGTAGCTGTCCACTGTCGCCAAGGGATTGGCCGATCCGGGATGCTCGCGGCGGCGCTGCTTATCAAGGGGGGCAGCACCCCGAGTCAGGCATTAAAACTGATCAGCGAAGTGAGAGGGCTAGCAGTGCCCGAAACTCCAGAACAGCTTGAATGGGTGAAAAAGTTTTCCGAGCGGGAAGTGCCGACCGTGCGTCCCCTCACCCGAGCTTTTGTGAAATGAAACTCCACGTCAATGGGGAAGAGCGCGAGTTTCCGGCCTCGTCCTTTACGCTAGCCGCACTCGTCGAACCTACTCGGCATGAAGTCCGACCGCGTTGCCGTGGAACTCAATCGCGATATCGTGTCCCCGCGATCGCTGGCTCGAAACCCAACTCAAAGACGGCGATCGCCTGGAAGTCGTCCACTTCGTCGGCGGCGGACTCACATCGAGTCCAATAGCAGGAACTCTCCTAGTCAACCTTTTTCCACCGATTCTTTGCTTGACTTCGTCGCCCACGCGCCTAGAATGTCTGAAACATTTTGCTGGGATATTGTTTCAAACATTGGCGAAGCAGAAACGTCGATATGCAGGATCGATTTCACATCGCAGCAGGTGATCGCGCTCACCGGGATCACGCCGCGCCAGCTCCAGTGGTGGGACGAGCGCGGCGTGGTGAAGCCCGAGCGCGAAGGGCATCGCCGCCTGTACTCGATGAATCACCTGACCGAGGTCGCCGTGATCTGCGAGCTGCGCCGCAAAGGATTCTCGCTGCAGGGCGTCCGCAAGGTCATGCGCTTTCTCGACCGCGAGATTGGCAAGGGCCTGGCGGAGATTGTCAGCCGAAGCTCCGACTATCACCTGCTGACCGACGGAACGCATCTCTATCTGGAGACTTCGGCGCGGCAGATCGTCGACATTTTGAAGAATTCGGATCAGCCGATTCTGGCCGTCTGCCTGAGCGACGCGGTGCGCCAGGTGCGGGCTGGGGTCATCTCCGGAAAGGCGAATACTTCGGTAACTTCGCCGGATTACCGCCGGCGTGCTAAAAAAGCTTCGTAGGCAAGGCAATTCTGTACGCACGAACGCGCATCTAGTTACATATGGAGGAACACATGGTCGCCGAACTGGACCTTCTGAGTGAGTGGATTCCGGAACAGATGCAGCCAGGTACCGTCTTCGTGCTGGAAAATGCCGGCGAGATCGGCGAAAAGGAAGATCCGTATTGGGCCGTGCTGTCGTGCCCGTCGTGCGGCATGCTGGGCCTGATCACGCGCAAACAGATCAATGGCTTGCTGCCGGTGATTTGCGGGTCCGAGAGTTGCTCCGCCCAGTTCTTCATCCGCGACAGCGAAGTCGTGGTCCGCAAACCGTTCTAATGTGGAGCGGGCACTCTTGCCCGCTAAAAGTCGAAAGCAAGAAGGAATTCGCAGGCCTCCGATTTTTCTCAAGCCCTAAAGTTTTGCCACTGCCTGCAAGCGGGCAGGAGTGCCCGCTCCACACAAGCTAGACTCACAAGCCAGACCAGCTGCGGTCATCGTTTTACGCTTTTCAACTCCACCGGAACCTGCTCGACGATTTCGATGCCGAAGCCTTCTAGCGCGGCGACTTTCTTCGGACGGTTGGTGAGCAGGCGGATGCGCCGCAGATTCAGGTCCGACAGGATCTGCGCGCCGATACCGATCTCGCGCTGAATCTGCCTTTCGTTGTCGTACAGAGCCGGCAGCCGCTGGCCGCGGTGAAAGCTGAGCGCGGTGCGCTCGCCGACTTTCTCCACGGAAAATCCTTGCGAAGTCTGGTGCAGGTAGATGAGCGCGCCGCAGCCTTCCTGCGCGATGCGGCGCAGCGCGCCTTCGCAGCGTGGCGTGGCATTCGCAGCCGGTCGCGCCGAAGACGTCGCCCATCAGGCAGTGCGCGTGCATGCGCACCAGCACGGGCGTTTCGCTGTGCTCGATGTCTCCGCGAACCAGCGCAACGTGCGACTCGCCGCCGTCGATTTCGCTCTCGTAGGCGATCATGCGGAACTCGCCGAAACGCGTGTCGATCAGGGCCTCGCCCACGCGATGCACATAGCGCTCGTGCTCCATGCGGTAGCGGATGAGTTCGGCGACGGTGAGCATCTTCATCTCGTGCTCGCGGCAGAACTCGATCAGGTCGGGCACGCGCGCCATGCTGCCGTCGTCCTTCATGATTTCGCAGATGATTCCCGCGGGAACCATTCCCGCAAGCCGCGCCAGATCGACCGAAGCCTCGGTCTGTCCGGCGCGCACCAGCACGCCGCCTTTGCGGGCGCGAAGCGGGAAGACGTGTCCGGGACGCGCCAGGTCGGTAGGCCGGGTCGCAGGATCGATCGCAACCTGAATGGTGCGGGCGCGGTCGTAGGCGGAGATGCCGGTCGTGACTCCAGTGCGCGCGTCGATCGCCTCGCAGAATGCGGTGCCGAACTGCGATGTGTTCTCCGACGTCATGGGGCCGATGTTGCAGGTGCTCGAGGCGCTCTTCGGTCATCGCAAGGCAGACCAGGCCGCGCCCGTACTTCGCCATGAAGTTGATGGCTTCGGGCGTGACCTTTTCGGCGGCGAGAGTGAGATCGCCTTCGTTCTCGCGGTCTTCGTCGTCGACCACCACAATCATGCGTCCGGCGCGGATTTCTTCGATCGCCTCGGGGACATTGGTGAATGGAGTGTGGGGACTCATCTGGTTGCGATTCTAGCACTGCATACAAGTCGGGGCGGGCTATTGTTGATTGCTGATTTCTGATTGAAGATTGGAAATCAAAACCTGTCGCCGGGGCATTATCGAAACCGGGACGAGTCATCGGCGGCGGGCCCTCGGACCCCTTGCGATCTTCGCGAGGGCGCTTGTGTAGGCTTCGATGGTGGCGGGAACGGACTGGTTATAAACGAACTGGCCTTCGCGCTGGCAGGTGATCAGGCCAGCCTCATTGAGGACTTTGAGATGGTGCGAGACGGTTGCAGGGGTGACGCCGCGCATGGAGACGATGTCGCCGCAACTGATGCGGGGGGTCGCCGAAATCGCTTCGAAGATCCGAAGACGGGTTTCGTCGGCCAGGGCTTTCGAGATCTTCTCGAGGGCGGAGTGGTTCAACTGGCTGGATTCGGATGGTCCGGCTGGTTCATCGTGAAACGGTTCATGATCGACCTTGAGTGTACCGAAGTTACCGGCGTGGCCGCCATACAGCAAACCTGCTACGGGAGAAAACCTGCATCCGAACACTTCGATAGTCATCTAAATGTCTAAACCTGACGGAAGCGCGAGCGGGGCCGGGGTCGGCCGCCGCCGAGACTTCAGCCAGACATTTCCGTATCACGAGGAGTGTGTCATGAAGAGGCTCGAAGGCAAAGTGGCGGTAATCACGGGCGGGAACAGCGGCATCGGGCTGGCGACGGCCAAGCGGCTGCAGGCCGAAGGCGCCAAGGTGGCGATCCTGGGGCGCAGTCAAAAAACTCTGGACGAGGCCGTGAAGAGCATTGGGAACGGAGTGGTAGCGGTGCAGGGCGATGTGGCTAAACTTGGAGACATCGACAAGCTGTACGCGGAGGTTTCGCAGAAGCTGGGCAAGATTGACATCTTGTTCGTGAACGCGGGCGTGGCGAAATTCGCGCCGCTGGCCGAAACTTCGGAGAGCACTTTCGACGAGAATTTCGACACCAACATCAAGGGCGCGTACTTCACCATTCAGAAGGCGCTGCCGCTGCTGAATGACGGCGCGTCGATCATTCTGAATACTAGTGTCGCGGGACAAACCGGTGTGGCAGGGGCCAGCGCTTATTCCGCAACCAAAGCGGCGCTGCGTTCTTTGGCGCGAACCGCGGCGGCGGAGTTGGTGGGGCGCGGAATTCGCGTGAACACCGTGGCACCGGGACCGATCGCCACGCCGATCTTTGGGCGAACTGGGATGCCACAGGAGGCGGTGGACGAATTCGCCAAGCAGATTATTGCGAAGGTTCCGATGAAGCGCTTTGGGCAGCCGGAAGAAGTGGCGGGAGCCGTGGCCTTCCTGGCCTCGCAAGATGCGTCCTACATAACGGGCGTGGAAATCAATGTGGACGGCGGCATAGGACAGATCTGAACTGGCGGGGTGTTGGTGGTTGGGCGAGAGGCAGATCTCCGGTCTAACCACCATACCTCGCATTTTTTTTTGCGGGGGTAAAGATAAAATCCGCGGTTTCTTGCAGTTAGCCGGATTTGATCCAGGTACTTCACCGTAAAATATTGAGATTAAAGGGGTTGCGGGTAAAATCTTACGGAATAAGGAGTTAGCGGTTTGTTTTGAGGGGCGCAAGGAGGATTCGGATTGCCGGGCCGTTTCCGTCTGCTGAAGTACCTTGTACGCACGTGCCCATCATGGGCGCTTTTTGGATTGAGGTAAAGGTTGTCCGTCACACGAGTGCGATCAAAGGTGTGGAAAAGTGCAACTTGCGGTGAGAGTCATTCATTCACAACGTAGACGGCGGAGGCTAGGTGAGGGGGCAGGTGTTCTTTCGCCCTATGGGGGGCACGTTCAATACCACGGCGCGGTGTACCCACGGCTTGCGCCGTGGGCTGCATTCTATCGCTAATCTGACCGCTTGCGCGTAGGCGCTCCGCGGCCCGAGACCTTCAGGGCCGCGCTAGTTGTGGCAAGAAGGGCTCACCATTTTTACATTGGTCACTTTCAGGTGGCCGTGTTCGGTGTTGTTCTTGGCGGCGCCGGTATCGTGGGCAACATCTTTCGCGTCTTCTTTCATGTTGTGCATCATCGCGTTGGAGACCACGCCCGTGAGGGTAACGGTGTGGCCAACGTGCTTACGCAGGTTGAGGCGGCTGCTTTTCACGTCCCACATGCTTCCGTCATCGCCGTTGAGCACGAATGCGTCGGAGCTGTTTCCTTTTGACAGGCAGCCGGTAACGTCTCGAATATCGCTTTTGGATTTATCACTTCCGAACGCACTGAGCGCGGTCAGGGCTACGCAGATCAGCAGCCACCTAGGGGATTTCATCGTTTAACTCCTTCGGTAAATAATGTGTATTAGCGCAAGTAAAGCAGGCTCCGCGGTGCAATGAAAATAGGTTGAATGCCGTATATACGGCGGGGACCGTAGGGCCATGCAGGTTTGCTTACAGCGAGGAAGATTGCGCTAGGCCTTGGTCAGGTTCGCGGCGGACCAGCTTTTGACGAATTCGCCGAGGCGATGGAGGCCTTCGGGAAATTTGTCGGCGCTGGCTGCGAAGCCCAGGCGGAAATGCGCGGGCGCATCCCAGCAATCGCCGGGGGCGAGCAGGATGCCGTGTTCGGTGGCAGCCTGGCAGAACGCGCGGCTATTTTCTCCGCTGAGCAGCCAGGGGAAAGCGGTTACGCCGCCGCGCGGGGGAATCCAGCCCAGCGTCTCGCGATGTTCGGACATGAATGAAGAGAGCAGTCGCAGATTTTGCGTGGCGATTTGCTGCGTCTTGCCGAGGACGACGTCGCGGTGGCGCGTGGCAATCTCGGCTAGCATTTCTCCGGCAGTATTGTTGGAGATGGAAAAATAGGTGCGCGCGTTCCAGTAGAGCTCGCGGCGCATGGCGTCGTGCTCGATCATCCATCCAGTGCGCACTCCGGCGAGAGGGAAGGCCTTCGAGAAATCGTGGATGACGGTGGCGTGGGGCAGGCGGGAAGCCGATTTGGTCGCCTCACCGTGATAGATGGGGTGGTAGACCTCGTCGCTGATGAGTTGGATTTCGCGCGACGCGGTGAAGGCGTGCAGGTCGTCGAGTTCCGCATCGGTGATGGTGGCGCCGGTGGGATTGTGAGGACTGTTAATCAGAATCAGCTTGGTATTTCGATCGGCGAGTCGCTTGATCTCGTCGAGATCGAAGCGGAAGCCGTTCTCCTGGCGAATCGCGTAGAAGCGAGTCTCGATGCCGAGAGATTGGGGCAGGACGGAGAAGGGAGGATAGCCGGGTTGAGGGAGCACAACGTTGGCTCTGGGTTCCGAAGCCAGCCAAAACAGAATCAGGAGAGCCTCAGAGGCGCCGGTTACGACCTGGACGGCGTCGACGCTGACACCCTGCATTTCGGCAATGGCGGCGCGCAGACCGTCGGCACCGGCGGGGCGGCTGTAGGCCAAGGTGTGATGCAGGAAGCGCTGCCGGTCGTCGTCAGTGCCGAGGCTGAGGATCTCGTTCAGGGTCCAGCGCGGTCCTTCGCTGGAGGCCAGGTTGAATTCGACGTCGTGCTCGTATTTGGCGAGCCAGATGTCGAGGAGGAAGGGTTTGAGTTGCATGGTGCGCCTCGGAGGGTTAGATCGGGGGATGGTTAGGAGGGCTCAGAAAGTTTCAGGGCGCGGTTCAATGCGGTATTTTTCGCAACTATTCTCGCGAAGAGTGATGGTTGCGCCGGCAGATTTCTGCAAAGTCGTATCTTCCAGTCTTTTCGGATTCGCTCAGATTGTTTCTCATGTGTTCGCGGCTAAGTTCGCCCCAAATTTCGCCCGTCTGCTCTGAGCAAAAGACGTGGAATCCCCATACTCCTTTTACACGCTCGTCGGCGGGGTACGCAACAACCAGGTATTCCGTCGTAGGAGGGCTCTCTCGCTGATCGCAATGCAGTTCGAAGTTGTATTTGTTTTCGGAGGGTGGTGCCAAACCTGTATGTCGTAGGTCGTCGAGCTTGCACGCAAAGCGTTGTCCAGGGTTGTCTCTTAGGAATTGCTTCTGCGCCTCATCGATACGTGCGATGTAGGCGCGCGCATGAGATTCGTCGGCGGTTTCTTTAGCCAGTCCGCATGCGTGAGACAGAAACCACCAACCGCCCCAAGCGCACAAGGCCAGTGGAAGCAGCGAACTCCAGCGTCTTACGCTCATCTGTTCATCTTGGACGAACAACTTTTACGATAACCTTTAAACACTCCGTTTTGACTTTAATATCATTATCGGAACTGGCGCACCTTTGCGCCGCCCGAATCACCAAACTCCACGCGCGATCGTGCCGAGGAATGAAATACCAAAGTTGAGGGGGCAGCCTGAGGTATGGCGGCTTAGCGCCAAAGAATGCGAAAGTGTACCGGCCCGCTCTATTTCAATAACGACCGGATTTTGCTTTCCCAATCGTCCTTGACGACCATTCCCGTGTGAGATACGGCGATACGGCCCTCTCGATCAATCAACAACGTCATGGGCATGCTGGTGAGGTTGTACTGCTTTGCCAAGTTGTCACTTCCAATTACAACCGGATACTTCATGGCCGTGTGTCCGCCAGTCTCCGGGTCCTTCTCCAGGCTAGAAATGGCTTCACGGTTTTCCATCCGTCCTCATCCATCGATACGCCAATTACGGCGAGCCCACGATCCTTATACTTGGCGTCAAATTCCATGTACCACGGGATTTCCGTTTTACATCCGCCGCACCATGTCGCCCAGAAGTCGAGAAGAACCACGTTTCCCTTGTAGGTCGACAGATTGATGGTGTCTCCCTTCGCATCGGTAAGGACGAAATTCGGTGCGGGTTTCCTCTCGCCCTCTGGAATGAGTGGTTCCTGATGGCCCGAATTGCCCTGGACCTGAGCGAATGCGTGCTGCAGCAGCGGTTGCCCACCTAGCAGCAATGCCAAAACTAGAGCCGAGCTTGCAACCGCTCGATTTAGTCGCATGATTTCCTCCGCGCGCAACATTCTACTCCTTGACGCAAACTCAATTGCCGCAATCAGCGATTTCAGGTCGTGACCACCGGCCTGTCTCCCCAATCTCAACCTCGCTGAGGAAATCCCTTACGACAAAGAATACAAACATGAGCCAGGCCCCGTACATTCGCATCATCCTGCGAGTTCGCGTTCGGCGCCGCGGAACAGGGCGCGCATGGCGCGGATGACCCAGCGGGCGAGTAGCACGATGATCACGACGAAGACGGTGGCGAGCGCGCCGGCGACGTAGGGATGGCGCGTGGCCAGCCAGGTCAGGCCGATGGCGAGGATGTCTTCGCCGACGCTCAGAGAAATGTTTGAAAACGGTTCCGGAGAGGGAGTTACGGCGGCGCGGGCTGCGGTTTTGCCGCTGTGGGCGATGAGGGCGATGGTGGCGCCGAGGAGTGTGGCCAGCAGTTGATGCGCGGGGGGTAGTTGGGCGGTGGCCTGGTAGGCCAGTAGTCCGGCGATTGGGACGCGGATGAAAGTGTGGAGAGCGTTCCAGAAGAGGTCGAAGGCGGGAATTTTATCGGCGAAGAATTCGAGGGTGAAGAGGGCGAGGCTGGCGATGATGATGGGCCATCCCGCGAGCAGTAACAGGCCGGGGGGAAGTGGCATATGGCCGAAACGGGCGAGCAGGCCAAGGACGGCGACGGTGGCGTAGAGGTTCAGTCCGGCGGCGAAGCCGATCGCGGCGAGGAGAGAGAAAAGCTCCGCGGGCGGAATTTGCAGGACGTTCAACATGGGTCAGGGCGGCAGTAGTAAGAGCAGTATGGCGGGTGGGTGGTTGGGATTCAAGATCAAAACCTGACGGCCGAGGCGGCCGTCGCTACGCAGGCTGAAACAAAAAGGCCGCTCCTCAATAAGGAGCGACCCCCGAAAATTGCGCTGCGATTACGATTACAGCGTGGACTCGATTTCAAAGCCCCAGGCCTCAAGAAGAGGTTCAGGAATGTACTTGGAATTCTTGTTGCGGCGGGCCCACTCGCGCAGGCGCGTGGAACGGAGATACTGGTCAGGAGACAGCTTGTACTCGCGTACTACCTGTTCGAATTCGGTGATGGTGGGGGTGATGGGCCCGATCGGCTCGGGCTTGCCCCAGTTCGGATTTCCGCGTCGCTTGGCCATGAAAAATGCCTTTCCACTTATTGGAGATGAGACCGCAAATTCCTTATAACTATTTGATTCTCCGCGTTGCCTACTGGATTCACGCTTGGAACGCGGGCTTCGCGTGGACGGAATTAGACCCACGACCATCCGAACGCAAAGCTAATCGGAGACAAAAGAGAGTACTGTCAATTAAGGTGAAAGTCAACGTAAATTGTTGAAAAGCCGTTCCATCCCGTGGTTAAACATATGAAAACAAACCATTTATGTTCCCAGGGATGCGAGGGAGGCCAAACACTTCGAGGTTACGACCGTAACCTGCCTCGTGGGAGAGCCATTGATCCCTCGGGCCAATGGACATAGAGTTTAAGGTGGAAATCTTGCAGAGCAGGGCGAGGCTTCCCGATACCGTGGAGTCACACCTACCTGCCAGGCCGCTCACTTCTTGAATTAGGTCTGCCATGAGTTTGAAAGCGTTGTTGCTGTGCTCGGACGCGAAGGTCGAAAGATTATTGCGCCGGGTACTGGGCGATCTAGACATCGGGGTAGAGCTTTGCCTCAACGCCGACAGCGCATTGCGCAAGCTAACTCGGGAGCGATTTGAGGCAGTGATTGTGGATTGCGCCGACGATGGCGCCAATGAAGTGCTGCGCAGCGTTCGCAATGCCCCCTGCAATAAGCAAGCGGTGGCGGTGGCAATTGTGGAGCCCATCGTTGGCCTGAAAGCAGTGTTCGACGTGGGAGCGCATTTTGTGCTGTACCGTCCGGTGTCGAGCGAGCGCGCGAAGTCCAGTTTCCGGGCAGCTCGTGCCTTGATGAAGAGCGAGCGGCGGCGCAATACGCGGGTCGCGGTGCAAATTCCCGTGGTGATGCGTAGCTCCGGAGTCGGCAACAACATGAAGGTATATACCGTCGACCTGAGTGAAGGCGGGATGGCGGTCAAGATTCAGCGCGGGCGGCGTCCCACGGGGCGATGGCAGATTGCTTTTAGTTTGCCGGGAACGGAAATCTCTTTGGAACTGCCAGCGGAATTTGCCTGGGAAGGGACGGCCGATCAAGCGGGGCTGCGGTTCCAGCAAATCTCGCCGGAAGCGCAGCGGCAGTTGCGCGATTGGCTCAAACAGAACTCTCCGGAAGCCGAACAAGACGATCCGCCGATTCGTTGCCAACTCACCGACCTGAGCCTGGGCGGCTGCTATCTCGAGATCGCGTCGCCATTTCCGGCATCGACCCGGGTGGCGCTATCGATGCGCGCCGCCGGGGTGGAAGTGCGGGCGCAGGGCGTGGTGCGGATCATGCATCCCGACAAGGGAATGGGGATCGAGTTCATTCAGGCGACGCCTGAAGAGCGCTCGGCCGTGGAAAAATTGCTGGGCGTGCTGACCGAAAATCGCACGCTGTTGCCCGAACTGCTGGTCGAACCCGAAGGCTTGGAACCAGCGCAGGATCGGGGCAAACTGCCAATCGCAGATACGGACGACCCACTGCTGCAACTATTCTATGGCGAGCTGCTGACGGCCGATCAGTTTCACCAAGCGATGCGCAAGCAGCGAGCCCTGCCGGCACCCGTCGGCGGAAGCGCCTCGGCTGCGGCCCACGCCTAGATAAACATTGCTATTCCTGATGACGAATGGCGCCGCAGATTTTCCCGGCTCGCCCTATCAAACGGCGGCTTGCCGTTTTATCAGGACTTGTGCGAACTCCAAGCAAGTCCCGGTAAGTCACCCAGAGATATAATTCCCGCGTGCGACAACCTGTGCGGCATGCAATTGCGCTTCGCGCTTCCAAAGCGGTTCTGGTTTTTGCAATCGCAGTTTTCTACTCTATTCTGGTCCTGAACAACATCACGGATTACGGCTCCAACTATGAGTTTGTCCGTCACGTCCTGATGATGGACTCGACCCTTCCGGGGAACCACCTCATGTGGCGCGCCGTCCATTCGCCGCCAGTGCACACGGTCTTCTACATCGGCATCATCGCCTGGGAATCAGTCACTATGGTTCTCTGCTGGTGGGCTGGCGTCCGGCTGCTGAAATCGTGTCGCGCGGAGACGGCGCAATTCGCCGCTGCGCAGAACGTCGCCGTGATTGCGCTGACCACGAGCCTGCTGATGTGGTTGGTGGCATTCCTCGATGTCGGGGGCGAATGGTTTCTAATGTGGCAATCGAAAATGTGGAATGGGCAGGAAGAGGCATTCCGAATGTTTACCATTGTCGGTGTGGTGTTTTTGATTGTGGTGCAACGCGAGCCAACTCCCGCGAAGGAGGAAGAGTTCAAATGAGACGATTCCGGAAATGGTTTCTCATCGCATTGGGTTCGTTAATAGTCCTGTTTGCTATCGCGGTCACGTTGACCATCGGGTGGAGGCCGTTTCTCGGCCCCAAAACGCGTGCTCTCACGAACCGCACATTCGAGCGGACGCAGCAACGCGTCGAGCGAGGCCGCTACATCGCGACCGGGCTGAGCGGTTGCGTCTATTGCCACAGCCCGCATGACTGGACCGCCCCGGGCACACCCATGCTGGCTGGCAAAGAAGCTTCCGGAGAGGTGCTGCCATACGCCGGTCTGCCCGGACGAATCGTGGCACCGAACCTTACCCCGGATGAGGAAACCGGAGCCGGCAGGTGGACCGATGATCAACTAGCCCGCGCTATACGCGAAGGCGTCGGCCACGATGACCGCGCCCTTTTTCCCATCATGCCCTACCAACACTACCGCAATATGTCGGATGAAGATTTGGCGTCCGTTGTGGTTTATCTGCGGTCACTGCCTGCTGTCCACAACCAGATTCCGGCCACCGAAATCATTTTCCCTGTAAAGTACCTGATTCGTAGCGCGCCCGAGCCGGTTACTGCACCGGTCGCCGACGTTGGCTCCTCCGACCAGCTCAAATACGGAACCCATCTTGCCGACCAGGCTGGTTGTGTCGACTGTCATACACCCCAAGTGCGGGGACAAAACGTCCCCGGTATGGATTTCGCCGGAGGCTTTCTCTTCACGGGCCCCTGGGGCACTGTCGCGAGCGCGAATATTACGTCCGATCCATCTGGAATCCCGTATTACGACGAGGCTCTTTTCTTGAAAGTGATACGCACCGGACAGGTGAGAGCGCGCAAGCTGAGCCCGATCATGCCCGTGATGGCTTACAAGAATCTAACCGATGACGACCTCAAGGCGATCTTCGCCTTCCTTCGTACAACAAAACCCGTGAAGCATCGCGTGGACAACTCGGAGGAGCCGACCGAATGTAAGCTCTGCAAACAGAAACACGGCGGCGGCATCGAAAACTAGTAGTGCGAGTGCGAGCGTCAGAAAACGAGAACTTCGCGCCGTCGATATTCACTTTGCTGGCCGGGTGGCCCAGCCTTTTCAACGGCCGAAGCCAAATAACTGTGGGTGCCCCGTCCTTCGCGAACGTTGCGAAGGGCGGGTACTCCACGGTCGATAGCTTAGCGCCGTGATGGCGGCAGGTATCGGAAGCCTATCGTGTCAGCAGCATCGGGCCCGCCCTTGCACAAAACGCAAGAACGGGGCACCCACAGCTTTAGAACGGAAGAGAAAAATCGAAGTTCAAAGGCTGGGCCACCCGCCTCGGGGTTGTACCAACAGGCTCAAAAGCCCGCACAGAACGCGGGAAGGGTGGGGCAACCCCAGGTTCAGAACTTGTGAAAGGCTGCCCGGCCCGCAAATCCCAACCTATAATCGTCATCGCTCGGCACCTTTCTTCGGAGCCTTGATCGCTTGAGCGCTTCCAAGTCTACTCCCCCGCGAGGAGCCGACATGGTTATCCCATCACCCAGATCGATGGGCGCATTCGAATCGGTCGCCATTTTCCCTTCAAGTGATACAATACTTACAACAGTTACACTATCGGAGGATTGATGAAGCAACCGCGTACGATGGTACTGAGCATGCGCCTGCCAGTGGAGAGCGGAAAACGCCTGAAGCGCATCGCGAACCGGCACGGCTGGACGGCGAGCGATGCTAGCGCGCGACTGGTGGAGGAGGGGTTAAGGCGGTCGGAATTTGCCTTCCTGGATTTTCGCGATTCACCCGCAGGCAGGCAAGCCTGTATCCAAGGCAGCACCCTGGCGATGTGGGAGGTCATGTTGCTTCTGCGGAGTTACAAAGGAAATGTCAAGGATGTGGCCAAACATCTGAAATGGCCTGAAGCGAAGGTTCGAGCTGCCCTTTATTATTCGGAGTCATTCCCCGCAGAGGTGAACGACGCGATGGCAGAGAACGATTCAACCGACTTCGACAGCCTAAAGCGCATGCTTCCGCAAGCGGTCGACTTTGCCGCTAAACAGACCAAGCGGGGCTGATGCTTAAGCTTCTTCTCGATGAGCACATCTCCCCAGACGTAATGAACGGCGTTCAACGTCGGAATCGGTCGGTAGTGATCCACTGCATGGTGCAGTGGGAGAACGGAAACTTCCTTGGGAAGGAAGATTCCGTTTGCCTGCTGGAAGCGGCGAAGCAACGCTTGACCCTGGTTACTTATGATCGCAGGACGATTCCTCCATTGTTAAAGCTCTGGGCAGAGGAAGAGCGATCTCATGGCGGTGTGATATTCGTCGATGAAAAAACAATCTCGCCGGCGGATATTGGAGGGCTAGTCCGTGCCCTGGCTTCGCTCGTAGACGAGGCCGGGAGAATGGACTGGACCAACCAAGTGTACTTCTTGCGCGGCGAACGTTGACGACCCCACGGTCACCAAACACAACCTGTGAGCGATTTCTCGGATGCTGTGTTCTTGCGAGAGCTCCCCGGCTGGTTCGACGCCCACGCCACACGGTTTGCGTCCTGCCCTTCGAAACCTGACCACCGAATATGGGGACGACTGGGTGCTCCCCGCCGCATTTTCTACGACTTAGCTGTCATGACGATATCGTCTGCCCTATTGCGTCATCACGTTGCGTTCCTGCAGGAACCCTTCGCCCCGCCGTCCCGCAGAAATCCGGTACACTCCACTGGATACCCCCTGCAAAGACTACGAGATGCGAAAAGGGTTTACGAGAAAACCAAAACCGGACGAGCCTGGGCCACCGGTGAAGAACTACATCACGCCGAGCGGGTTACAGCGCCTGAAAGATGAGCACCGGTTTCTGCTCAGCAGGGAACGCCCGGCCGTGACGGAGGTGGTGGCGTGGGCCGCCAGCAACGGCGATCGCAGTGAAAACGCCGACTATCAGTACGGCAAGCGGCGGCTGCGGCAGATCGATGGCCGGATTCGCTTTCTCACCAAGCGTATCGAAGCCGCGGAAGTGGTGGACCCGGAAGCCCCGAGAGCGGGGCAGGCGGCGGCGCGGGCATTCTTCGGAGCGACCGTGCGCTTTGCCAATGCCGCGGGAGCCGAGCGGGTGGTGAGCATCGTTGGCACCGACGAGATCGATCTCGACCGCAACCACATCAGTTGGGTGTCACCTCTGGGGCGCGCGTTGAGGAAGTCGGCAGCGGGTGACAGCGTCGTCCTTCAATTGCCCGGCGGGACTGAATCCTTGACCGTACTGGAAGTGCGTTACGAGCGCATTTCTGTGGAACCGTTCCGTGAGCCACCTGGATCCGAGGCCTCGGCAAAGGGACTTCCTCGCCGACGCTAATGCACCTGATGGAAAAAGAGAGAAAACGGCGCAGGTGGTGAAAGAGCGACGACCGTGATGGCGCGCTATCTTTGCGACGCATCGCATCGCTCTTGCGTTCAAACCCCTTCACTCTCGCGGGTTCCAGAAATTATTTTGTGGGCATGCAGAAGCAGAGATTATTGCCGTCGGGATCGGTCACGGCAAATTCACGGAGTCCCCAGGTCTGGTCGACTGGTGCGGTGTGAATTGGGGAATCGGGACGCTGGGTCGTGTTGAGACCGCGCTGGCGAAAGGTGGCGTAGCGCTCGTCGACATCGTCGACGAACACGCGGTTCACGGAGCCGAAGACGCCGTCCCCGGCATGGCGGGACAGTTGGAGTTCGGCGCCGTCGCGCACCAGATCGATGACTCCGTTTTCCATTTCGCGATCTTCGTATCCAGGCCACTTGCGCTCGAAGTCGAGAACTTCGGTGTAGAAGTGCAGGGATCGTTGCAGGTCGCTTGATTTGATTACCGGCACTATCTTCATGGCAGTTTTCTCCGGGATTGTAGCCAGCGGTTCCTCCGTCAAAAGCCCAGGCGCAACGCAAGTTTACCAGCGGCGAAGAAGAGGAGGGCGAGGCCGAGTTGAATGCGGACATGCCGGGAGACATGGTTTTCTCTCGCGCATGATTTTAAGCTAAGGGCTAGTTGCTGTACATTGATTGCATTCGTCGCGGGAGTCAATACATTTCTTCGGGCTTACTTGTGGTCGGCGCGGGTTCGAGTTTGCGGGCCCGATGGCTGGGTTTTGTTCTTGGTAGATACGGGTTGCGGTGCGGGCCAATGAGTATGGAGGGTATTTTCGCCGGCGGACCCGCAGAAAGAATTTGAGCGCTAGCGTACCGACAGCAGCCGCTCAACAGAGTAGCGTCGATTGGTTGGGAGACCAGTTGCATTGCCGGTATTATGCCGCGAAAGTCGCCCTCGAAAGAGCAGCGTCAAAGGACGGTGCGCCGTAAAAAGGCTCAGTCGAGAAACCCGCTCGATTGTCCGGATGACCTGTCACTGTACGAGTGGGAAAGCCGGATGGCGGAAGAAAAGTTAGCCGGCCAGCGCAAATCAAAAAAACCGCGCAAGGATTTTTGATGTTCAGTACCAAAACCCGCCGTTAACCTGCTGAAGCGTTGAAAGATTCCGGTCCGGATGGTGGTTGCGGCGAACCAGAAATGGCTTTTGAACGGTGAATGAGGGGTACTCCGAACGGGCGTTGGCTTTCCGTGAAACCAGAGTCGAGACATAGCAGTCTTCGTGGATGGCAAGACCATCCTCGTCAGTCTTGCTCTCAGTCAAATTCACAGCTTGTGTGCAGATAGCGCAATGTGGAACAAAACTCTTGTACGACATAAAGCCTCCTGGGAGAGACATTGCTAGGTTATCCCGAGCTGAGTTTGAAAGCTGTGCAGTATTGCTCATCGTGTAAAGTCAGCCGTGTAGCGGGCCGGCCGAAGAATTCATTTCGTGAACTGAAGAGCGCTCCGGCGCCTGAAGGCGCCACTGATTTTGCTGGGCTTGCGGCGCGGCTGAAAAGCCGCGCCCTTTCAGGCTGATTGAGCCGCAGCACTCATTGCCAGTTGGATTTCTCCTTGGGTTCGAAGCCGCGGCCGACGCGGAAGACGTGGCCATCGGGATGGCGAAGGTGCATCTCGCGAACGTGCCACGGCATATCGGTGGGCGGGAATGTGACTTCCAGTCCGGCGGCGACGCAGTGCTTGTGCATGGCATCCACGTCGTCGACCCAAACCGACATCCATACGCCTTTGTCGCCCTCTTCGTCGCCCTGCTGCTGAAACGTGGTGGTGTTGGGGCCGCGCCCGCGGCCGCCCTGGGCGCCCAGACAAAGAAAGATGCACGCTTCTTTGCCCGATCCAACCGCGGCAAAGGTTGGAGGAGTTCCCCAGTCCCATAATTTTTTCCATCCCCACTTCTCGAACCAGGCGACGGTGCTGGCGATGTCGGAGACGTTCAAGATCGGAGTCAAAGCGTTCGCTTCCATAATTGGAGCAGGATAACACCCGGCACATCCCCGTATCGCTTCAAGTTTCGCGGGGAAATTTCTAGCCATTTTCTTTTTGTTCCCGGTTTCGGCGCCGCTTGAGGTGATCGGTGACATCTTTCCCAGTGGCGATGTCTTGCAACAGACGATCGAGTCGGGCCGCGGCGCTCTTTAGGATTTGCCCGTCCGCGTCTACTGCGGCCTGCAACAAGTGATCGAGTCGTCCCGCCGCAAGCTTCAACTTCTGCACTTCTTCATCTCCGATCGGCTTCTTCGAAGCTCGCTGGTTCGCCCGGATCAGGCTCACGATGCGTTGCCGGAGATCGTGTTCCGCGCCTTTTTCGTTTTCGTTATTCATTACCTCATTTTCGTCGATTATCAGTGTCAATGCCCCAAACTTTGAGGACCAGGCAGCTTCGCTGCGGGGTTCGCGGCGGCGCTGCGGCGGTCGTTCCATTTTGGAAATGTCCCGAAACGATATTGAAAATCTTACGGGGGCCTTCTCTGAGTGCTCGTCCTGAAACTCTGCTATGGGCCGCAATTTAAAAACTTTTAAACGCAGAGTTCGCTGAGGAAATAGAGTTCGCGGAGAAGACCGTTTGGGTGGAGCGGAAGCTGTGAGCGACGAGTTTTTTCTCGGGACTCCTGGGCGCTGTCCCCAATGTGCCGGCGGGCGCATGGGCGCGGCTTCCTACATGCATTTGGTGCGCGACTTTTAAAACCTGACAGCCGAGGCGGCTATCGCTACATGGCTATTGCCTTAGGGTTAGGGATTGCAGGACGGCTTGCTGCTTGGCTATCAGGGACTGTACGCCTTGTCGGGCGTAGTCGATCATTTTTGCTAGTTGGGATTCGTCGAAGACCTGGTGCTCGGCGGTGGCCTGGATTTCTACGATTTTGCGTCCGGCGGTCATGACAAAGTTCATGTCGACGTCGGCGCGCGAATCTTCTTCGTAGCAGAGATCGAGCAGAATTTCTCCATCCACAATTCCGACGCTTACGGCGGCGACAAAATCTTTCAGCGGAACCGAGGTGAGGGTTCCGGCGTCGACCAGTTTTTCTAGGGCGAGGCCGAGCGCGACGAATGCGCCGGTGATGGAGGCGGTGCGAGTGCCGCCGTCGGCCTGAATGACGTCGCAGTCGATCCAGATGGTGCGTTCGCCGAGGCGGGCGAGATCGGTGACGGCGCGCAGCGAACGGCCGATCAGGCGCTGGATTTCGTGGGTGCGTCCGCTCTGGCGTCCCTTGGAAACTTCGCGCGGGGTGCGGGTCAGGGTGGAGCGGGGAAGCATGGAGTATTCGCTGGAGATCCATCCCTTGCCGGAGTTGCGCATGAATGGCGGGACGGATTCTTCGATGGAGGCGGTGCAGATGACGCGGGTGTTGCCGACTTCAATCAGCACGGAGCCTTCGGCGGTGGTGATGAAGTCGGGAGTGAGCAGGACGGGGCGGAGTTGGTCGGGAGAGCGATGGTCGGAGCGGTAGAACATTCTAGGGATTGTAAATGATGAGGTTGCGAAGGTTGAGCTCGACTTCGGAGTTGGGGCGACCGAGGTTCCTCGCTTCGCTCGGAATGACAACGAGAGCTGGGGGAATCGTCGATTATGGAGCGGATTGGAGTTGGGCGGCTAGTTGGTTGACTGCGCTTACGTCGTAGAAGGAAGAGAGGTCGGCGTGGCCGGCCAGGGTTTCGCGCTCTTTGCCGTCGACCAGGATTTTTACTTTCAGGATGTCGGGCGTGTTGGCGGAGATGGTGTGGATCAGCGAGGCGACGGTGAGTTCTTCGACGAGGACGCCGGAGCGATGCTTGTCGGCGAAGGCGGAGTTGAGGTCGATGACGGCGACTCCGGGATCGACCAGGAAGACGCTGCGGATTTCGGCGCCGTCGCCGAGAACGTGCGGCGAGGATTTGTCGAGATAGAGGGAGAGCAGGGCGCGGAGAAGTTCTTCGGCGCGCTGCTGGCGTCCGGAGGGAAGAGGAATCTGGGCGGACTGGGCACGGAGGGTGCCGTTGTCATCGTGCGCGACGAAGAGGGTGACGCGCTCGCTGGGTCCGGCTACCGGTGGGGCTAGCGGGCGAGTGTCGGTGGAGGGGGCGGCGCCAGAGGCGGCGAGCTTGCGCATGTGGAAGGCGTAGACGGTGAGGGCCAGGACTGCGAGGAGCAGGACGACCATCGCGATGGCGAACTGGCGAGGGATCATGGGCGGGGTCTCGCGGGGCGGGGTTCGGGTGGGTAATGGGGCCATAGCTCGTTCATGAGAGAGCGGTCGAGCTGCGCTCGACTGGACGGCCGGGGGCGGCCGTCCCCACATTTTGCCTCACTGATCTCTCCACATTTTGACTGCCGGCTATCACCACAACATGTTTTTGGCGAGCTATCCCCGCATTCTGTCAGCCGGATGTACTTACTTATTTGTCGTTCGATTTCCGCGTACAGTTTGTTGGGAGTCGTCATTGCATGGCTCCTAGTTGATCGCGGGTGGCGGCGATGGCGGTGGCTACGGCGCTGGTGACGAGTTGCTGGTAGTCGGGCGCGGTGAGTTGGGATGGATCGGAGCCTTGGGGAGCGACTTCGACGGCGATGGCAGCGCCGGTGATGTTGTTGAGCGGACGAAGAGGCGCGGCTAGCGAGCGCACGGGAATCTGGCGACGCTGCATTTCGGCGGCGATCGCGTTGGCGGCGGTCTGGCTGAGAGATAGAGAAGCGTGCTGGGCGGTGGTCCAGGATTTGAAGGCGCCGCGATCTTCGGTGCCGTAGGGAAGCAGAGCGGTGTAGACGCGGACGCCATGTCCGTTGGAGGCGGCGTGGACGGCGATGTAGATGGCGGCGCGATCGGCGTTGGCGAAGACCGCGCGCTGGTCGAGGGAGAGGTTGGCGTCGGAGTCGCGGAGGACGAGAGTGGGAATGCCGCGGCTCTCGAGTTCCTGGCGCAGGCTGCGAGCCAGGACGACAGTGACATCTTTCTCCATGAGCGTGCTGCTGAGAGTTTCCCCGTGATCGTCGCCGCCGTGACTGGCGTCGACTATGGCGAAGTAGCGGCGTGGAGCGGGAGGCGACGCGGCTGGCGGCGCTGGCGTTTGCTGCGCTGCGACTGCGGGAGTGGGCGCGGCTGAACTGGGCGTCGTCGAGTTCGCGGGCTGCGCGGCAGGCGTGGTGGCCGCGGCCGACGACGCTGTGGGCGCGATGGTAACGGTGCGGCCGTCGCGGCTGAAGCTGGCGATGACGGGGATGGTGGCGTTGACGGTGACGACGGCGGCGCCATTGCCTTCACTGTAGATGGCCGAGGGGATCGACTTGCTGCCGAAAGTGAGAGTCGGCGAAGCGGGGGCGACGATCGGTTCGCGGGAGAAAGTCATACGCAGCGCGCCGGGTTCGGTGGCGACAATGGGATTCACTGGCGCGGTGAAATGGAAGATGAGACGCGGCGGATTGTCCCCGGATAGAGACGCGGTGAAATGGGTGGCGACGCTGCCGATGAAGAGGCGTTCGGAGTACTCGTGCAGAGTGGCGGGGCCTCCGAGAAAACGCGGGAGCAGGGAAGAAAGGGAGGTGACGGGGACGAGCCCGCGATTATTTTCTACGAAGAAGGGTGCGCCGAGATCGGCGTCGCGTCCCTGGATGCGGGCGCGGGTTTTGCCGACCTGGAAGTCGCCTTCGACATTGTTGTAGCGCAAACGCCATCCGCCGCGGTTGTCGGACTTGGCGCTGACTTTTCCCAGCGGTTCTAGAACCTCGAGCAGGCCAACGTAGTCGCGGCCTGCGCGCTGCACCAAGGGGAGCGCGTAGTTGGCAGCGACGGAGTAAACGGAGAGGCGCTTGGCGGGAGGAGCGGCGGCATCGGAAAGGAGAAGGGAAGTGAGTAAGAACGGGGACAAAATCAATCTCAGGAAAATCGAGCGGGACAGGAAACTTTTTGCGACAGACCGTGGGCGAGACGCCCCCGGGACTGCCGGCGAGACGCCGGCGCTACTTGGGACGCCGGCGGTACTAGGGCGGCTAGTCCAGCGCATAGCTAATCCAGGGCATAGATGGTTAGCCCGCTTAGGAGCTTGGGATAGAAGTCGGTGGACTTTTGCGGCATGACTTCGCCGGCTAGAGCGACATCGCGGACTTGCGCTACCGGACACGGATTCATGAGAAAAGCGATGTTGGCCGCACCTTTGCGGACCTGTTCGAGCGCCTCGGAGGCGTCGCGCAGATAGGAGAGGTTTTGCTGGTTGCGTATGGATTCTTCGGAAAGTTTGAGCACGCCTTCGAGCAGGCATTTGTGGAGTTGCACGACGTCGAGCGCCTGCTGGCGCTGGGAGAGGCCGGCAAAGAATGAAGCGGAGGCGGGCTTCGGAGAATGCAGGAGCAGAGCGCGATTGGCGGTGACCGCCAATAAGGCGGTTCCGCTGCGGCCGCGGTCGCGCAGCAGGGCGGAGGCGCGAGCGGCGTCGAGGGCGGCGTCGACTTGCTTCGATCTCGAAGAACGCGGCTGCTGGATTTCTGGAAATCGTCTACCGAAAAAGAATTGAGAGAGTGCACGACGCGATGCGTGGGAAGGACGAGCAATCCGGGATCGTTCATGTTGACGAAGGTCATCATGACGAATTCATAGGGAGCGTCGGGATTTGGAGATCCGGCGGCGGCGCGGGATTCGTTGCGAAAGTTGAGCGCGGTCTCGTAGCGGTGATGGCCGTCGGCGATGACTAACTTTTTGTCGCGCATCTTTTGTTGAACCGCCGAGAGGATGCCCGGGTCGGAAACTTGCCAGACGCGGTGAGCGACGCCGTATTCGTCGGCGACATCGACGGTGGGAGCGGCGCTGGGTTTGGGAGCGAGCAGGGAATCGATCTCGCCGGAATCTTCATAGAGGAGAAAAAGTTGCTCGTAGTGGGCGCGGGTGGCGCGAAGCAGGTCGAGGCGGTCGGCCTTGGGCTTGGAGAGAGTTTGCTCGTGGCGATAGACGACTTTGGCGGAATAATCCTCGACGCGGCCCAGGGCGATGAATCCGCGACGCTCGAAGTTTTGTCCGGATGGGGCGGTGAAGGTCTGGGAGTAGACGTAGATGGAGGGCGAGGAATCCTGGCGGAAGATTCCCTCGTTGCGCCACTGGCGGCCGAAGGCGGCGGCGCGGGTGTAGACGTTGTCGCCGGCATTCTCGTCAGCCGCGTGGCGGCCCAGGATGATGCGCACCAGGTTGTAAGGGCTGGCGGCGTAATAGCGTTCCTGCATGGCAGGGGTGATCTTGTCGTAGGGTTGGGTGACGACCTGGGCGGCAGAAACTCGCTGCAAGTCGTAGCGGAGAGCGCGAAAAGGATGAATGTCGGCCATGGAAACTTTTGATTGTAACAAGATAGCGGGTGCGGCCGGGAAGGAGCGTCGGCAAAGGGAGCAGAAGATAAGAAGGCAACCCTGCGTCCGGGAAAAACAACCAAGATGCGAATTCGGGAATGTCTCCGAATATTGACAAAAATGACGTTGCACGGGGCGGAAGCTGTGCTAACATCCGCCCCACTGAGGTATTTATGGCCCGCCTCGATGAAGGGCGTTGGTCATCTCACCCGATGGCCGTAGTTCGATGTGGCTGTCAGGTTCTCCCCTGGGACCCGACCCAATCCCACCTGCGTAAAAAATCTGCTGGCGCGAGTGTGTTGCACTGGATTGGCATTGGTCTGCTCGGCTTCGTTTGTGTGGCGCTGCCCGGTTTCGGACAGACCGACGTGAATGATGTGCACATCGCGCCGCGAGAGGCGGATAAAGCGCCCGAGCCTCCTAAGCCGGAGATGCTGGCTTCGACGACCGGGATGAGCACGCACGTGCATCCGTTGAAAGTGGATGTGGACCTGGTGTTAGTGCCGGTGACGATTACCGATCCGATGAATCGGTTGGTCACTGGACTGGACAAGGGGAATTTCCAGTTGTTTGAGGGGAATTCGTCGCAGGAGATTCGAACCTTCTCGAGCGAGGACGCGCCGGTATCGCTGGGCGTGATTTTCGATTCCAGCGGCAGCATGGCCAGCAAGATGGATCGCGCGAAGGACGCGGTGATGGAGTTCTTCAAGACGGCGAATCCGCAGGACGAATTTTTCATGATCACCTTCAACGACGAACCGGAGGCGATCACGGACTTCACCAATTCGGTGGACGAGATCCAGAACAAACTGGTGTTCGCGGTGCCGCGGCATCGCACCGCGCTGCTGGATGCGATTTATATGGGCATCAGCAAGATGCGGCAGGCGAAGTATGCGAAGAAGGCGCTGCTGATCATTTCCGATGGCGGCGATAATCACAGCCGCTACACCGAGGGCGAGATCAAATCGCTGGTGAAGGAAGCCGACGTAATGATCTACGCGATCGGCATTTATGACCGGTATTCGTCGACGGTGGAGGAGCGGCTTGGGCCGCAGTTGCTGAGCGATATTACCGAACTGACCGGGGGACGGGCGTTCACCATCGACAACCCGAATGACTTGGGGGATGTGGCGACCAAGATCGGCGTAGAACTGCGCAATCAATATGTCCTGGGCTACCGTCCGACGAAGGTGGTGCGAGACGGCAAATGGCGTAAGATAAAAGTGAAGCTGCTGCCACCGAAAGGATTGCCGCCTCTACGGGTGTATGCCAGGACGGGATATTACGCGCCTGCGGAATAGGGCCGCCAGAATTGTTCTCTTCACGTTGGTGATTTGGGCCGGGGTGCGGATAGGAGTTCCGGCCTGGTCGCAATCGCCTGACAGCAAGCCGGCGAGTCCGCCTGCTTCCACGCCGCCAGCAGGGCAAACTCCTGCGAATTCCACCTGCGCATCCGGGTCCACGACGCCACAAGCTCCTGCGGACGCACCGCAAACTCCGCCCAAGACGGACGATCAGAACCGAAGCCTTAACGATCAGGGAGTCTTCGTCTTCAAGAAAGACGTGGACGAAGTGCTGCTGCACGCGACCGTGGTCGACGACAAGCAGCACATCGTCACGAATCTGGACCGCAGACGCGTTTACGGTATTCGAAGACGGGAAGCCGCAGAACATTATTTCGTTTCATCACGAAGATATTCCGGTGTCGATGGGGATCATTATCGACAATTCGGGATCGATGCGGGAGAAGCGGAACAAGGTGAACCAGGCCGCGCTGAATCTGGTGCGGTCGAGCAATCCCAAGGACGAAGTGTTCGTGGTGAACTTTAACGATGAGTATTATCTCGACCAGGATTTCACCAACAATTTGCTGAAGCTTAAAGAAGCGCTGGAAAAAATTGACGCGCGCGGCGGGACTGCGCTTTACGACGCGCTGGTGGCGTCGGCGGAGCATTTGAAGCGATTCGCGCGGCTGGATAAGAAAGTTTTGTTCCTGGTGACCGATGGCGAGGACAATGCCAGCAACGAGACGCTGGAGCAGGCGGTGAAGCAGTTGCAGGAAGAGAATGGGCCGTCGGTGTATGCGATTGGAATTCTGGGGGACGAAGAGCATCCGAAGCGGGCGAAGCGGGCGCTGGAGATTCTGGCGCAGCGTACGGGAGGGATTGCGTTTTTTCCCAAGACGCTGGATGAAGTGGATGAGATCAGCAAGACCGTGGCCCGCGACATTCGGAACCAGTACACCATTGGATACAAGCCCACGAATCCTCGAGGGACGGGGGGATTTCGGACGGTGCGGATTGAGGCCAAGGCGAAGGGCCATGGCAAGATGACGGTGCGGACCAAGAGCGGGTATTACGCGGGGGCGCAGGCCGCGGGGAGCAAGTGAGGCTGTATCAAGAGCCGTCCTCAGCGGCTAAAGCCGCGATATGGTTGGCATGATATTGGCACGACTAAAGTCGTGCCCTTCCACGTAAAACGACATCGCGCCATTCCATTCACGACGACGCGTTGCCATTCCATTCACGACGACGTCGCGCCCTTCCACTCACAACTCCGTCTTGCCGTTCCATCCACAGCTGCGTCGGGCGCTTCCACCTATTACAATAGAGGCATGGCGGACTCATTAATCATAGCTGGCCGTTCGTTTCGCTCCCGGCTCATTGTGGGGACGGGTAAATACAAATCTCCGCAGGAAACCGCGCGCGCTCTGGAAGCGAGCGGCGCCGAGATGGTCACGGTCGCGGTGCGCCGCGTGAACCTTGATCGCAGCAAGGAATCGCTGCTCGACTACATCGATCCCAAGAAATATTTTCTGCTGCCGAACACTGCGGGATGCTATACGGCCGAGGAGGCGATCCGCGCCGCGCGCCTGGGACGAGAGGTCGGGCTCTCGGATTGGGTAAAGCTTGAGGTCATTGGCGATCAGGCGACGCTTTATCCCGATGTGCAGGCCACGCTCGAAGCGACGCGCGTGTTGGTGAAGGAAGGCTTCACCGTGCTGCCCTATACTTCGGATGACATTGTTTTTGCGAAGCGGCTGATCGATGCGGGAGCGGCCACCATCATGCCTTTGGGGGCGCCGATTGGAAGCGGGATGGGGATTCAGAATCAAGCCCACATCCGCATTCTGCGGGAAATGATCACCGGCGTGCCGCTGATTGTGGACGCGGGAGTTGGAACGGCCTCCGATGCCGCTATTGCGATGGAGCTTGGGGCCGACGCAGTGCTCATGAATACGGGTATCGCAAGCGCCCAAGATCCTGTGCTGATGGCGGAAGCCATGCACCACGCTGTGCTGGCGGGACGGCAGGCATATCTCTCTGGCCGCATGCCGAGAAAGTTGTACGCGACCGCTAGTTCGCCGCTGGAAGGCGTGGTTCGCTAGAGATATTTTTGGGTGTGGTTGAAGAGACGCGGGGGAGAGCGCCCGCGCTACACGGCCTCGAAGCATTATCCAACCAAAAAGAAAGGGCGGCTTGAAAGCCGCCCTCAATTTATTCATGCTGTGCTGACGCTCACAACATCTTCGCGCTCTCCACGTGGATCGAATCGCCGGAGACGGTTCCGGTCGCGGCAATGTGATGGCCTTCATGCCCCTTCAGGGCGTCCGGATTGTCGACCATCAGAATCTTCTGATCCTTATCGGTGACGATCACCATCTTCGCGCCCGCGGCCAGGCATTTCTTGGTGCAGGCTTCGGCTTTAGCATTGGCGCCCTTGGCGCCGCACTTATCGTCCGCCACCCAGCCTTTCACGGTGGCGCTCTTTCCCATGTCGTCAAACGCCATCGCCGTCAGGGCGAACACGAAACACATCGCAAGAAATAGAACGAACAGTTTTCGCATGGCTGATTCTTCTCCTTTTGAATTGAACTCGCGGCCCCACGCCGCGCCCATCATCGGGCCTTTGAAGATTGTGCCAATCTCCTGAAACCGGCCCTCCCATTTTATTGTGAACTTGAGGCACCGGAAATATACCACAGGCGGAAGAGTACGTTGTCAGAGGGTTGGCGATTGCTTGGGAGGCGATTGCACTACGGGAAAAAATGGATTGTTATTTTTTCGCGGAGTGAGTAACCGGGGCCGTGTGCTTGGCCGGCGCCGGCGGAACGTAGACGTACTCGCCCGGCTTGGCATAGCCCAACTGCTCGCGCGCTTCTTTTTCGATGGACTTCTGGTCGCTCTTCAGCCCCTGGACCTGCTGGCTGTAGCGGTCGTTTTCCTGCTGCACCTGAACAATCTGTTGGCGCAAGGACTGATACTCGGCGCGTTTTTCTTTATAGACGACCATGCCGTTGGCGCCAAACATAACATGCACAAACAAAGACGCGGCCAGCACCATCACCGCGACGGTCGCAATGCGGCGGCGGAGGTTGTAAAGGCGAGTCGCCAGCGGCCGCACGCGCTCTATCCATGACGCGGCCAGCGCTTGCGCTTGGGGGGCGCGATCGACGACAGCGCGCAGTCCGTCCTCGGGGCGCGGAAACCTGCGGGTTCTGGAAAACTGTTTCACGTTAAAAACACTCACTCGAAAATCCAATGCTTGGCCGCCGCGCTCAGTTTCTCCAAGTCCTTCTCGCTACGCGCCTCACTGTAGACGCGAACCACCGGTTCCGTTCCCGACAACCGGTAGCAGACCCACGACCCGTCAGTGAACAACACCTTCAATCCGTCGGTGCGAACGACCTGGCTCACTTTGCTTCCGCTAAATTCGCGCGGATCGGACCGCAACTTCTCAGTGAACTTCTCTTTCACCTCGGGCGTCAAGCGGAAGTTCTCGCGCATCGGATAATAGGAACCAACTTGGTTACACACGGCCTGCAATTGTTCGCCCAGGGATTTCCCTCGTCGCGCCACGGCTTCGCAACAGAGAAGGCCGGCGAGCACGCCATCTTTCTCCGGCACGTGATGGCGAATCGAGAGGCCCGCGCTCTCTTCCCCGCCAATCGCAATCTTGTCCTGCATGATGAGTTCGCCAATGTATTTGAAGCCCACGGGAGTTTCGTGCAGCTCCACGCCATGTTTTTTGGCCAGGGCATTGATCAGGTTCGTGGTCGCGACCGACTTGGCGACGCCGTTCTTCCATCCGCGGCTCTCGACCAGGTAATCGAACAGGAGCGCGATTACGTAGTTGGGCTGCAGAAATGTTCCGTCGGCGTCGACAATGCCGAAGCGGTCCGCGTCGCCGTCGGTTGCAATGCCGATCTGCGCTCCGGTTTCGCGCATCTTCTTTCGCAAGTCTTCCAGCAGGTGATCGTCGGGTTCGGGCGCGTGCCCGCCGAAGAGCACGTCGCGGTGGTCGTGCACCGTGGCTACCTGCAAGCCGGCGCCGCGCAGAACTTCGTCGGAGTATCCGCGTGCCGCACCCCACATGGGATCGAATACCGCCCGCAGTTTCGCCTTGCGAATTACATCCAGGTCGATGATTTCTGCCAGGCGCTTCAGGTAGGCAGGCTTGGGATCGAGCGCGCCGTGCGTCGTCTTGGCTCGCGAAGGGGGCGTCGTGTTCGCGGTGTCGCCGGCGACAATTTCAGCTTCAATCTTTTTGGTGATGTCCGGCAATGCGGGGCAGCCGTCGGGCGTGGAGAATTTAATTCCGTTGTATTCCGGCGGATTGTGCGACGCGGTGAAATTAATCACGCCGTCCGCTTTGTGGTGGACTACCGCATGGGCAAACGCCGGAGTGGGCGCTGGTTCGGCCACTACCAGCGGCGTGATCCCCTGCGCCGACAGAATGTCGGCCGCCATTGTGCAGAAAGTTTCGCCCAGAAACCGTGGATCCCGTCCCACGATGACCCGCGCCCCTTGCGGTTTCTGCGATGCCACGTAACGAGCGATCCCGCCCACGGCGCGCTGCACGTTGGCAAAGGTGAACTCCTCGGCCATCACCGCCCGCCATCCCGATGTGCCAAACTTGATTTGCGTTAGCATGAATGAATCCTCGGTGCCTCGAACTTGCGGCCCTCGCGGTTCTTGTTGCGCGGCGACGGCCGAAGGCTGATTTTATATGACCGACAAACGAATCGTCCTCTCGACCGCCGGATCCGAAGACGAAGCCCGCAAGATCGCCCACTACCTCGTCGAGCAGCGCTTGGCCGCGTGCGTCAACATCCTCCCGCAAATCGAATCGATCTATCGATGGAAAGAAAAAGTGGAATCTAGCCAGGAATATTTGCTGCTTATCAAGACCAGCGCAGAACGTTTTCCGCAGGTCCGCGATGCCATTCGCGAGTTGCATTCTTACGAACTTCCCGAATGTGTAGCCATCAATATTGAAGACGGAAGCCCGGAGTATCTGCAGTGGCTCGCGTATTCGCTGGTAAGAAAAGAGCCGAGCGAGTAAAAACTCCCAAGTCTACCTGCTTGCCGTCTCTTGCTCTCCCTTATCCGTGCGAATCCGTAAAATCCGTGGCCAGTTGTTTTTCAGATCGCGTTGAGCGCCTGATCCAGATCGTCAAGAATATCGTCCACATCCTCAATGCCAACGGAAATCCGCACCAGCCCGTCGGTGATGCCGATGGCCTTGCGTCCTTTCACGCCCAGCGCCGCGTGCGTCATGGTTGCAGGATGCGAAATCAAAGTCTCCACTCCGCCCAGCGATTCTCCGAGCGAGCACACGCGCACCTTCTTTAACATCTTGTTGGCATTCTTCAGCGAGCCGGTCTCAAACGAGATCATGGCTCCAAAGCCGCTCATCTGCCGCCTCGCTAGCGCATGCTCAGGATGATCGGGCAGTCCGGGATAGAGCACGAACTTCACTTTTTTATGCCTGGAAAGAAAATCGGCGACGATGCGGCCGCTGCGATCGTGAATTTCCATTCGCGCCGCCAGCGTCTTCACCCCGCGCAGCACCAGCCAGCATTCAAACGGCGATAGAATCGCGCCGGCGGCCTTCTGCAGAAAAGCGAGTTGATCCGCATGATCCTGCCGCGCGCACACCACTACACCGCCCAAGCCGTCGCTGTGGCCATTTAGAAATTTCGTGGTCGAGTGCACCACCATGTCTGCGCCCAGGGCCAAGGGTTGCTGAAAATAGGGCGACATAAAAGTGTTGTCGACTACCAGCGCAACTTTTTTCTTGCGACAAACTTCGCTGATCGCGGACAGGTCGCTCAACCGCATCAGGGGATTGGTCGGCGTCTCCACGTAGACCATGCGGGTATTCTTGCGGATCGCGCGCTCGACATTTTCTGTCACAGAAGTGTCGACGTAAGAGAACTGCAACCCGAATCCGGTCATCACGCTGTTGAATAGGCGCGGCGTGCCGCCGTATAAATCGTTGCCGCACACGACGTGATCGCCCGACTTCAGCAGGCTCACGATAGCGTTGATAGCTGCCATGCCGCTGGCAAACACGCGAGAGGCCACGCCGCCCTCGAGGGCTGCCAGATTTTCCTCCAACCGTGTGCGTGTGGGATTGGACACCCGTGAATATTCGTATCCCTTGTTTTCGCCGATTCCCTGCTGCACATACGTTGAGGTCGGATAAATCGGCACGGTCACTGCACCGGTCAAAGGATCGGGCTCCTGCCCACAGTGAATGGCGCGCGTGGCGAATCCTGGCTGTTTATTTTTTTTCATGATTGTGAATCGCGGGATCGAGCCCCAGGGAAACACCGATTAAGTGGTGAGAGACGCAAGGTCCCTCGACTGCGCAGAATTGCCAAAAGACGGCAATTCCGCTTCGCTCGGGATGACAAAAATGAGGTAATCAGAGTTTCCTTAAATGCCGCCCTCAAAAATTTTCTTCGACAGATAGCGCTCGGCCGAATCTGGAATGATGGTCACGACGCGCTTGCCGTTGCCCAGCCGCTTTGCCACCTGCAGCGCGGCGAATGCCGCCGCCCCGCCGCTCGATCCCGCGAGCACGCCTTCCTTCGCCGCCAGCGTCTTCACCATGCCAAAGGCGTCTTCGTCCATCACCATCATTACTTCATCGCACAGTGAGGCGTCAAAAGTTTTGGGAGTGAAACTGGTTCCGATTCCTTCCACCTTGTGCGGACCCGGTTGCCCGCCGCCCAGCGTCGAACCCTGGGTCTCGACTGCATAGGCCAGAGCCTTCGGCAACTTTTCCTTCACAAAGCGCGCTACTCCGCTGAAGGTTCCCGAAGTTCCGCAACCTAAGACCACGGCGTCGATTTGCCCATTCATCTGCTCGAAAATTTCCCGCGCAGTGGTCTCGTAGTGGTAATCGGGATTAGCAAGATTTTCGAACTGCCCGGCCATGAATGCCGTGGAATCGCCGGCTACTAATTCCTTCGCGCGACGGATCGCGCCTTGCATGCCCTCCGCGTCAGGAGTGCGCTCGACCTGGGCGCCAAGGGCTCGCATGATAATTACTTTTTCCTGGGAAAAATTCTCCGGGACAAACAGCCGCACTTTGTATCCGCGGTTCACGCCAATCAGCGCGAGCCCAATGCCGGTATTTCCGGCCGTGGCTTCCACGATCGTGCCGCCGGGCTGGAGTTTACCTTCTTGCTCCGCCCGCCGGATGATCCCGATGGCGGCTCGATCTTTTACACTGCCGCCGGGATTCAGGTATTCCAACTTCGCGAAGATGTCGGCCGCCCCGGCCGGGCTCAGCCGCTTCAACTGCAACATGGGAGTTTCGCCGACCAGTTCGGTAATGTCGTCGGCAACGCGGAGGCGGGACATTTCTGATTCGGATGTTTTCGAAGGCACGTTACAGGCTAACGGGATCGACCGCACTCGTCAATCAAGGGAAGGCATTAGTGCTGTGCCGCCGTGGGGATGGTTATCCTAGCGTCTGGCCCCACGCGCACTCAAGTCTCTCAGGCATTTGCCGATTCCTAGCTGTGAACCATTGCGAAGGAGTTTGCATGTGCTGCCGAATCGCTAAACTGATTCTAATCTTCTTCTGCGCAGTATCCGCAGCGCTCTGCAGGCGCAGCAATTCAAGCTCTTTGATCGCACGGTTCAGTTCCACGGCTTCGCCTCACAGGGATTTCTTTATACCGATCAGAATAACTGGTTGAGCACGCATTCCAGCCAGGGCAGCGGAGCCTTTACCGACTTCGGAGCGAATGTCTCCTCCCAGATTACCGACAAATTTCACGCTGGACTGCAGGTCTACGATCGCAATCTCGGTAACCTCGGTGAATGGCATCCCGAACTGGACTGGGCTTTCGGCGACTACCGTTTCAAACCGTGGTTCGGAGTGCGCGCAGGGGTCGTGAAAACCGTGCTCGGACTCTATAACGACACCCAAGATCTGGATTTTCTCCACACCTTCGTGCTGCTGCCGCAGAGTGTTTATCCTACCGACCTGCGGGACGCGACCATCGCCCATCTCGGCGCCGACGTTTATGGCCGCATTTCACTCCCAAACTCTCTCGGCATGCTGGGCTATACCGTCTACGCCGGGCATCGCCATGACAGCAACTATGGCGGTTACGCCGCTCTTCTCGCCAAGTATGGGATCATCAGTTCGAGTTACGCGAGGGCTGCAGTATGGCGGCGATCTCCGCTGGAACACGCTGCTGAAAGGGCTTTTGATTGGGGCTTCTCGATTGAATGAGGATCTGACCGACAAGGGAATGGCGTTAATCTGGGGCCGGGATTATTTCCTTTTACTGCTGTGTCGAGAGCCGACTGGACGAACCAGATTTATGGCGAGTACAACTTCAGAAAGTTTTCTGTGGACGCCGAGTATCGCCGCTTCGTGCACGACCAAATTATCAACGGCGGAGTGCTGGAAACGATCAGCGATATCCGTGGCTGGTACGTCTCGGGATCTTATCGCGTGGCCAAGCGAATCACCGTGGGCTCCTATTACTCGCGCTATTCGATCAGCAGCGTAGCTGGAGGCCCACTCGACATAGTGTTTCCGCTGCTTTTCCCGGACCAGACCGACACCAGCCTGCCCGCCAACCATGTCTACGATAAAGTCGTCACCGCCCGCATCGATCTCAACCGCTACTGGAATGCGAAAGTTGAAGGCCACTTCATGGACGGCTATGGCGACAGCTCTTATCCCGACGGCTTTTATTTCCAGGTCAACCCCGACGGCTACAAGCCCATTACCAACGCCCTGGTGCTTAGGACCAGCGTGAATTTCTAAGTTGATGGCACGCAGGGAAAATAACGGGATGAATGGCAAAACGAAACTTCCGCTGGTTGCCGCCGTTTTGATGTTCGGTTTAATGCGGGCCTTTGCCGGCGACGTCAAAATCATTGCAAACCCGAGCATTCGGTCCGACTCCATCTCCCCGGCTGAACTCCGCAATATTTTCCTCCAAGATCAGAGATCACTCGACGGTTTTCACGTTGACCCGGTGCTGGCCAAAAGCGGGTCGGCTCATGAAGCCTTTCTCCGACGATATCTTGGCAAGAACGACGATGCTTTGCGCACCTACTACCGCACGCTCATTTTCACCGGAACGGGCACCATGCCCAGGTTCCTCGACTCCGATGCCGAAATCGTTCGCTACGTGGCCAAAACAAAAGGCGCCGTCGGATATGTCAGCATCGACTTCCCCACGCAAGGAGTGAAGGTTCTCGCGGTTGCAGAAGCGGCCCGAAATCTCGATCGGCAGCTCGTCACCCGCGTTGAGCCGGAATATCCCCAGACGCTCGAGCACCTGCTGATTGGAGGGACGGTTCGCCTCAGCGTTACGATTTCTGCGCGAGGAAACGTAGAAGACATTCAACTGTTGGGGGGAAACCCCGCTCTCGCCGAATCCGCCATGCGCGCGGTGAAACAATGGGTCTACGAATCGAGTCCGGCCCGGACCACGCAGGAAGTTAGCATTCCGTTCGTTCCGCGATAAGTTCCCCTTGAATCGCGACCTCTATTCGCTCTTTTAGTTCCGCCTGTTGCGGCTCAGCGTGACAGGATCTGTTGTCCGGCTATAATTACCCGCCAAACAAACAGAGAGGACCCGTATGCGACGCTTTGCTGCCGTGCTGTTAATCATTCACCTCGTCATTCCCTCTATCGTTTTCAGCGCAGACGAGAGCGTGCTGAACGGCTATTCGTCGCGCTCCAGCCAGGCCGAGCGCGATTGGGAGACGAAATTTCGCGCGATTCCCGATCCCGCGAATTTGAAGGAATACATGCGCCGGCTGAGTGCGCGACCGCATCATGTGGGCTCGCCTTACGACAAAGACAATGCCGAATGGATTCTCTCGCGCTTTAAAGAATGGGGACTCGACGCGCACATTGAAACTTTCGACGTTCTGTTTCCCACTCCGAAAGTGCGCGTGCTCGAGATGCTCGAGCCCACAAAATTCACCGCCAAGCTGGAAGAGCCCGCTTTCGCGGTGGATCCCACTTCGAACCAGAAGTCGGAGCAGCTTCCCACCTACAACGCATATTCGATTGACGGCGACGTCACTGCGCCTCTGGTGTTTGTGAATTACGGCCTGCCCGAAGATTACGAAAAACTTGATCGCCTCGGGATTTCGGTGAAGGGCGCGATTGTCATTGCCAAGTACTACCAATCGTGGCGCGGCGTGAAGCCCAAAGTGGCCGCCGAGCACGGTGCTGTCGGCTGTCTCATCTACTCGGAGCCGCGCGATGACGGTTACTCGGTCGACGAAGTTTTTCCTAAAGGACCCATGCGCAATCCCGACGGCGTGCAGCGCGGCAGCGTAATGGATTTTGCCTCGAACAGTCCCGGCGATCCGCTCACTCCGGGCATCGGCGCGACGCCCGGGGCGAAGCGCCTTGCGCTGCAGGATGCGAAGAGTCTTACGAAGATTCCGGTGCTGCCGATTTCCTACGGCGACGCTCAGCCTCTGCTCGCTGCCCTCAAAGGCCCTATGGCTCCCGAGGAGTGGCGCGGCAGCCTGCCGATCTCGTACCACGTCGGCCCTGGCGCCAAAGTGCATTTGAAAGTGCAATTCAATTGGGATACGAAGCCGGTGAATGACGTGATTGCGAAAATTCCCGGCAGCGTCGCGCCGGACGAATGGATCATCCGCGGCAATCACCACGATGCCTGGGTCAACGGCGCAGAAGATCCTGTTTCCGGCCAGGCTCCGCTGCTCGAAGAAGCCCGCGCCCTGAGCCTGCTGCTCAAGCAGGGCTGGAAGCCACGCCGCACCATCATCTATTGCGCGTGGGATGGCGAGGAGCCGATGCTGCTGGGGTCGACCGAATGGGTCGAAACTCACGCCGACGAACTGCGCCAGCATGCCGCCGTCTACATCAACAGCGACGGAAACGATCGCGGCCTGCTCGGAATGGGTGGATCGCACACGCTCGAACAGTTCATCAATGGAGTTGCCCGCGACATTGAAGACCCTGAGACCAAGCTGAGCGCTTGGCAGCGGCTACAGTTGTCGAAGATCGCCGAGGCCAAGTCCGCCGACGATCGCAAGGAACTGCGCCAGCGCGCCGATCTTCGCATCAACGCCCTGGGTTCCGGCACGGACTTCACCGCATTCCTCGATCATCTCGGCATTGCCACGCTTGACTTGGGTTATGGAGGAGAAGACGAGCAGGGTATCTATCACTCAATTTACGACGATTTTTACTGGTACACGCATTTTTCGGATTACGATTTCGTTTATGGCCGCGCGTTGTCGCAGACGATTGGAACATCGGTAATGCGTCTGGCCGACGCCGAAATCCTTCCCTTGGATTTCGTGGACTTTGCCGACACTATTCAGAAATACACCAAGGATTTGGAAAAGCTGCTGGCCGACAAGCAGGAAGAAATTCGCGAGAGAAATCAGGAACTGGAGGAAGGAGTGTTCAAAGCCACGCTCGACCCCAGGCGTCCTACGGTCGCGCCGGCCCGCGAGGAAGTGCCGCCCCACTTGAACTTTGCTCCCATGCAGAACGCAGCCGACGACGCTGGCCCGCAGCGCCGAGCACTACCGGCAAGCGTTATCGCACCGAGCCGATCTCGACGACCAGTCGGCGTCGCTGCAAGCCCTGAACCAGCAACTCATGCAGAGCGAACGCAAGCTCACCAACGACGACGGCCTGCCGCGGCGGCCGTGGTACAAGCACATGCTCTATGCCCCCGGCGTCTACAGCGGCTACGGAGTCAAGACCGTGCCCAGCGTCCGCGAAGGCATTGAGCAAAAGCGGTATGCCGAAGCCGAGCAGGAAATTGTGCGCGTGGCTAAGGCGCTGCAGGACGAAGTCGCATTGATTGACTCTGCGACGAAATTGTTGGAAGGAACCGGACATTAATTCGGTCGAGCTGCGCTCGACTCTTCGGCTTCGCTCAGGGCAGGCTAGCCGAGGGCGGCTGTCCCCACATGAGCGCCGCGTTTCCATATCTAGGCGTGTTGTTTTGGCTACGGCAGAGCGTTCGCTTCGGCCTGGGCGTAGAGGTCGTCGATCTGGCGGCGGTAGCGCTCTTCGATGACGCGACGGCGGAGTTTCATGGTGGGAGTGAGAGCGCCGTTGTCGGCGGTGAATTCGTCGGCTACCACCAGCACACGCTTGAGCTTTTCGAAGCGGGCAAGATTTCCGTTGATGCCCTCGACTAATCCTTCGTAGAGCGCCTGCACTTTGGGGTCGGCGATCAAGTCCGCGCGTGTCGTGAATGAGACATTGTTTTCTTTCGCCCACTGCTCTAGCAAAGCGAAGTTGGGCGAGATCATGACCGCGGGAAATTTGCGGCGGTCGCCGAGGACGGCGGCGACTCCGATCAGCGGGCTGAGTTTCAGCGAGTTCTCGATGGGTTGGGGCGCGATGAATTTTCCGCCGGAAGTTTTGATCAGATCTTTCTTGCGATCGGTGACGGAGAGATATCCGTCGGCGTCGATGTTGCCAATGTCGCCGGTTTTAAACCAGCCATCGGAGAGAGCGGAGTTGGTTTCGTCGGGACGATTCCAGTAGCCCTTGAATACGGATGGTCCGCGCACGAGAATTTCTCCGTCTTCGGCGATGCGGACTTCGAGGTTAGGGAGAATCCTGCCGACGGTGCCGATGCGGTGATGGGCGGGCGTGTTCACTGCGATTACGGGCGAGGTTTCGGTGAGGCCGTAGCCTTCATGAATGCGGATGCCGACGGTGGCATACCATTCGGCGAGTTCGCGGCCAAGCGGGGCGCCGCCGGAGATGAAAGTTTCGACGTGGCCGCCCATGCCGGCGCGAATTTTGGAGAAGACGAGTTTGTTGGCGAGCTTCCATCTAGTCGAGTTGGGAGTTGTTCCGGCGAGAACTTCGGGTTTGTGGCGGCGTCCGATGGAGAGAGCCCAGTTGAAAATCGCGCGATTGGGGAAGCCCTTCGCTTTCTGTGCGGCCTGCGCGTAAATTTTTTCGTAGACGCGCGGCACGGCGACGAAGAGGGACGGCTGGACTTCCAGCGAGGCTGGCTGGAAGGCGGTCGAGGAAAGGGCAGTAGGCCAGCGTGACACCGTAATAGAGCATGGCGAAATCGACGTGGCGCGCGGTGATGTGGCAGAGCGGCAGAAATGAGATGCTGACCAGGCCGGGATGCATTTCGAATCCGGCGAGAGAATAGCTGATGTTGGAGGCGATGTTGCCATGAGTCAACATCGCGCCCTTGGAAGTGCCGGTGGTTCCTGAGGTGTAGACGATGGTGGCGAGATCGTCGGGGGAGATGGAGCGCGCGCGGCTTTCGAGTTCGGCGCCCAGAGTTTCCGGGCCTTGCGATGTGATCTGCTTCATGGTCACGCACCGGCCGACGAAGGGCGCGAGGTCGCCGGTGAATTCCAGCGCGTCCATGACGATGATTTTTTCGATTTGCGTCTGGGAAAGAATGGACAGGATCTTTTGCAGTTGCTGAGCGGAGGATAAAAAGATGACGCGTGCGCCGGAGTCCTTGAGGACGAATGCGGTTTGTTCGGCGGTGAGCGTGGTGTAAAGCGGAACCGTGACGGCGCCGAGCAGCAGGCAGGCCATATCGGACATGGACCATTCGGGGCGATTTTCGCTGAGCAGGGCAATGCGATCGCCGGGTTTTATGCCCCAGGAGTGCAAGCGGCGCGCGGTGCGGGCGACGGACAAGCCGAACTCGCGGGAGCTTACCGGGAGCCACTTTCCGTCGTCGCGGTAGAGCATCATGCGGTCGAGATTGCGTTCGACGGCGGCGAAGAAAATGTCGCTGAGGGTGGCAAGGCTCATGCTCTTCGGGTCCTAAGTGCGAAGCTGGAGTGCGAAACCAGCTCCGAACAGAACTTTACTGTTTTGAGGTGGGCGAGGGCAATGCGTTCCGTCACACTAGTTAGGTACTTCCGGGTTTACCGTACGGCGGCGGCAGAGTAGGATGGGCTATCATTTCAGGGTCCATTACTCCTGAGGGAGGACTGAAGAATGCAAAAGATAAGTTACGCGCTTGCATTGGCGGGACTGCTGGCGGCGACGATGACCGCGCCCATGCAGGCGCAAACCAACAAGGAGGGTTCGAGCATGCCCAAGGTGGGCGATACCGCGCCGGATTTCACGTTGAAATACTTCGACGGCAGCGACCGTGAAAGACGTGAAGTTAAGCGACTACCGCGGAAAGAAGAACGTGGTGCTGGCGTTCTACATCTTCGCGTTTACCGGTGGTTGAACGCAGCAAATGAAAAACTTCCAGCAGAATTTGAAAGCGCTGGAAGCAGCCGACACCCAGGTCCTGGGTGTGAGCATGGATAGTCCTTTCGCGAATAAAGCCTTTGCCGACCAAATCGGAGTGACGTTCCCGCTGCTGAGCGATTGGGGCGGAAAGACCACTCGTGAATGCGGCATCTACAAAGACGAATACCAGGCCGCACGCCGCGTGAACTTCCTGATCGGAAAAGATGGAAAGATCCTGGAAGAGCAGGTGGACAAGGACGCCATCGATCCGAAGAAGATAGTGGATGCCTGCCAGCGGCCGAAGATGAAGGGGTAGGCGGCCTGTTGGTTAACATTCTGAACCAGGGGATCTCTGCAGCCGGTCGGCTGCAGGGATCCTTCGCTTCGCTCAGGATCACAAGTTTTCTCCCGGCGTCATTCTTAAATACTTCTAACTCTCCTTGCTTGGCTAGCGTTGCGAGCAACGTCTCTACGGTCAAGCACTTCCGTGTGGGGGAAACTAAACTGTGTCTATCGTGTTTACAGGGGATGTCGGTAAGATCTCTTGGTAGGGTCTGACGAGCATGCGGATTTCTTTCATCGGGGCGAATCTATGACGACACGCAAGATGTGGACCGGAATAGTTCTACTGGCGGGTTTAGCATTCGTGCTGCAATTCTCGAGTAGCGCAAAGGCGCAGGATGAGCGCGCAGAACCAGGATCAGGTGCAGAATCCAGACCAGAATCCGCAGCAAAATCAGAATCCGGACCAGGCGCCGGATCAGTCTCCGGCGCAGGATCCTCCGGGGCGGGTGGCGCGGCTGAATTTCTCCGACGGGTCGATTTCGTTTCGTCCGGCGGGGGAGAACGACTGGGTTGCGGGCGTTCCCAACCGTCCGATGGTGACCGGCGATGACTTGTGGGCGGATGAGAATTCGCGAGCCGAAGTTCACATTGGCTCGACTGCGATCCGCCTGGGCGCAAAGACTGGGATCACTTTTCTGACTCTCGACGACCACACCACGCAGATCCGGTTGGCTGAGGGATCGATGATTGTGCGCGTGCGCCACGTGGATGACGACGACAATTACGAAATCGATACGCCGAACATCGCCTTCAGTCTGTTGCAGCCGGGCGAATACCGCATTGATGTGAGCGAGGATGGAAGCCAGAGCATCGCCACGGTATGGCATGGGCGCGGACGAGCTGTCGGAGGCGGCGACACGTACACCGTGATCGCCGGTCAGGCGGCGACCTTCACGGGAAGCGATCGGCTGAATTATGACATTGCGCAGCTTCCGGGCCGCGACGCTTTGGATGAATGGGCGTTTGAGCGCGACGATAGCGAAGATCGCGCCGACTCGGCGAATTATGTTTCGCGCGAGATGACGGGCTACGAAGATCTCGATGAGTACGGCGAGTGGTCGTATGTGGCGGGCTACGGGCCATGCTGGCGTCCGCGCGCCGTGGCCCTGGGATGGGCTCCATATCGCTTTGGCCACTGGGTCTTTGTCGGGCCGTGGGGTTGGACGTGGGTGGAAGACGAGCCTTGGGGATTTGCGCCGTTCCACTACGGGCGCTGGGCATTCGTGGGCGCCGGGTGGTACTGGGTTCCGGGACCGGTCGTGGTGCGGCCGGTATGGGCGCCGGCTCTGGTGGCGTTCGTGGGCGGCGGCCCGGGATTCCGCTTCTCGGCGGGTGTTGGCGTGGGATGGTTCCCGCTGGCTCCGGGAGAAGTTTACCTGCCGGGATATCGCGTGAGCCGCGGATACGTGAACAATATAAACGTCACCAATACGACGGTGAGCGTTACGAGGGTGACGAACGTTTACAACACGGTGATCGTGAACCGCAGCACGACCGTCAACAACGTGACGTACGTGAATCAGCGGACCAACGGCGTGACGGTGGTGTCGCACGATGCGTTTGTGAATGCGCGTCCGGTGGCGCAAAACGTGATGCGAGTGGATCCCAGGGAAATTGCGTCGGCGCCGGTGGGACATGTGGTGGCAGCTGAACCGGCTCGGAGCAGCGTGATGGGAGCGGGACGGCCAGCGTCAGTCAGGCCTCCTGCAGCGGTTATCAGCAGACCCGTGGTTGCGGTGAGAACTCCGCCACCGCCTCCAATTCCGATCGAGCAGCGGCAGGCGCGAACGGGGGGCCATTTGAATGGAGGCGCGCTGGTTCGTCCAGTAAACGGGCCGCAGAACGGGAACCAGAATAACCGGCAGTCGCAGGATGGATTCCGTCCGTTCACGCAGCCGAACGGCGGGAATAAACAAGGCAGCAACCAAGGCAACAATCAAGTCCGGCAGATGCCGAATACGCAGCCACGGGTCTACAACCAGCCGGAAACTGCGCAGCCAGAGAATCGCGGGACGCAGCCGACTGAAAATCGGGGGACTCAGCCTAACCAGGGCGCGCCACCGCCTGCATATCGAAATATGCAGCCGCAGGAAAATCGCGGCGGGCAGCCTGGGAACTATCAGGCTCCGCAGCAGACGCATCCTCTGGTGCGTCAGGCACCCCCGGTACAGGAGCGGAGCCCGCAACAGGAGCAGCAGCACGAGCAGAAATTTAACCAATGGCAACAGCAGCGGCCGGCGTCTCCTCCGCCGAAGCAGCAGTCGCGGCCTGCGCCGCCGCCGCGCTCGGAGCCGAAGAAAGGCCATTGATGCCCAGGAGTTGACTGCGATGTGATAGGTTCGCAGGAGATGCGCACGCGGATCACGAATGACGGCAACGCCGGGAGAATTGCAAGCTCTCCCGGCGTAGTCTTTTGTGGCCGAGCGCATTACAAGACAGAGACGTGGCCGAAATCGACAACCCGCGCAAAATAATCCCCGCCAGAGGGCCCACCTTTAACTGGATGGATGCCTTGTGGCTGGTTTTGCTGGCGTTGCTGGCGGTGCTGCCGCCGATCCGGGAGTATCACAAGCAATTTATCCTGCTCGGGTTTGGAGTTCTGCAATTGAACGAGGCGTGGCTGGTGGCGCGCATGCCGCGTCGGGGACCGATTTATCTGGTGCTGATGAAAATTGCGCTGGCCACGCTGCTGATTTCCCATACCGGCGAAGTTCCGATTAACAGTTATTACTATCCCATCTACTATTTGCCGGCGGTGACTGCGGCTGAATATTTTGGGCCCTGGGCCACGCTCATGTGGACCTCGCTGGCATCGCTTGCGTACTGTTCCTATCTCTATCCAGCAATGCAGGAGTTTGAAATTACGGCCGAGGACTACGGGCGGCTGGGAATCCGCATTGTGTTTTTCTTTCTGGCGGCGATGGTGGTGAACCGGTTTATTGTTGAGAGCCGGCGGCAGACGCAACGCTATCAGGAACTGGCCGAGACTCTGGCGGAGACGAACTTGCGATTGCAGCAGGCGCAGGCGGACGCGCGGCGGTCAGAGCGACTGGCTGCGCTGGGGCAGCTTTCGGCAGGACTGGCGCATGAGATTCGCAATCCGCTGGGCGTGATCAAAGGCTCGGCGGAAATGTTGACGCAAAAACTCGGAGAGTCGAACCCGCTGGCCACTGAACTGGCGGGATATATTTCCACGGAAACGAACCGGCTGAGCGCGCTGGTGACGCGGTTTCTGGATTTCGCGCGGCCGCTGCACGCCGACCTGACGCCGCAGGACATTACCGCGGTTTTGGATCGCGCCCTGAATGATGTGGCGCAATTCTGGAAAGGCGGGGAAGTTCGCGTGGAAAAAGAGTATGCCGCCGGACTGCCGCCGGTTCCGATGGATGAGAGTTTGTGCGAGCAAGCGTTCGTGAATATCGTGCAGAATGCTTACGATGCGATGAGCGGGAACGGCGGCGTATTGCGCGTGAGGGCAACGAAATCGTGGGGTGTGTCGCGCGACTACGGCAGGGTTGACGGAGTGGAAGTGCGGATCGAGGATAGTGGACCGGGGATCCCGGCGGAGTTGCGCGAACAGATTTTTAACCCGTTCGTAACTACAAAAAAAAGCGGGGTAGGGCTGGGATTGTCCATTGTTTCGAAGATTATTGACGGACACCATGGGACGATTCGCATCGAAGCTCCAGAAGGCGGCACCGGAGATGGCGATGGAGGCGCAGCTGCGGCACGCGGGTCGGGGCCGGGCGCTCATTTCGTAATATTTTTCCCGGCAGCTAGCGACACGAACGCGGTTGGTGGGGCGGCTCATCTGGTGATCTCGTGAGAATCGCGGAATTGAGGGACGCATGCCGGTAATTCTGATCGTCGAAGATGAAGCCAAAATGCGCCGGCTGCTGGAATTGAATCTGGGCGATGACGGATTCACCACGTTCTCCGCCGGGGACGCGGAGACGGGGTTGAAATTATTGCGCGATAATTCCGTCGACCTTGTTCTGACCGACCTGAAACTTCCGGGGATGAACGGGCTGGAATTTTTGCAGACAGTGAAACGGCAGAACGCCGCGCTACCGGTGGTGGTGATGACCGCGTTTGGCAGCGTGGAAACCGCGGTTGACGCGATGAAGGCTGGGGCCAGCGACTACGTTCTGAAACCATTTTCTCTGGCCGAAATGCGGATGGTGATTCACAAGGAACTGGATGTCCGCAATTTGCGGGAAGAAAACCGGTCCTTACGGGAGGCGTTGGGAAAACGATATTCGCATCCTAACATCGTTGCGCGCAGCCCCAAGATGCAGGAGGTGCTGGCGACGGTGGAGCGCGTGGCGCCAACGAATTCGACTGTGCTGCTGGGCGGCGAAAGCGGAGTGGGCAAGGATTTGATCGCGCGCGCGATTCACGAAAAATCGCGGCGGGCGTCGGGGCCATTTCTGAAGATCAACAGCACGGCGATCCCGGAGAATTTGCTGGAGAGTGAATTGTTTGGTTTCGAGAAAGGCGCGTTCACCGGAGCGGTCGCGAGCAAGCCGGGGAAATTTGAACTTGCGGATAAGGGCACGCTGTTTCTGGATGAGATTGGCGACGTGCCGCCGGTGACGCAGGTGAAATTGTTGCGCGTTCTGCAGGAGCGCGAGTTCGAGCGGCTGGGCGGCACAAAAACGGTGAAGGTCGATGTGCGGCTGATTGCCGCCACCAACAAGGATTTGCGCGAGGCGCTGGAGCAGGGAACGTTTCGCGAGGATCTTTATTACCGGTTGAATGTAGTGCCGATCGATATTGCGCCGTTGCGCGAGCGCAGGGAAGACATTCCCGACCTGGTGAATTTATTTGTCTCGCGATTCAGCGGGGAAGCAGGCAAGCCGGTCGAAGGAATTAAGCCGGAGGCGATGCAGATTCTGGTGAATTATCACTGGCCGGGAAATGTGCGCGAGTTGCAGAACATTGTAGAGCGGTCGTGCGCGCTGGCGAAGGGCAGCGTGCTGGAGGCGTCGGACATTCACCTGGACGCTGCGGCCGACGAAAAGCACCAGTGCTCCGGGAGGATTTCTGCCCGACGGGATGACGCTGGAGCAGTGGGAGGACGAGATGGTGCAGGAGGCGCTGCGGCGCGCGAACGGGAATAAGAGCCAGGCGGCGCGACTGCTCGGGCTCTCGCGAAATGCGTTGCGCTATCGGCTGTCGAAGATCGGAATTGCGGATGAGGCGGAGAAAGATGCGTAGCACTTAAAGGACTGTTGGCAGCATTTCCCTTCGAGCGTTATGCTGAAGGTGTTTGGCAAACCGCATTCGGTCGTCACGGACCGAGCAAGCCCCGACGAAATTGTCGGGGTTTTTGTATTTGGCGATCATGGACATGTGGTTTACTGGTGAGCGATGAACTCTCGCTTTGTTTTAGGTTTATTTTTCATCTCGATTTTGATAACGCTTGCGGGCTCGGCGCAAACTTTGGCGGAGCGGTTGGGCTATCCCGCCGGAACAAAACTCATCGTGGTTCACGCCGACGATCTGGGTGAGACTCACGCGGTCAATGCGGCGGCGATTAAAGCGATGGAGGGCGGCACCATCAATTCCGCGAGCCTGATGGTAGCGTGCCCTTGGTTTCCGGAGATGGCGGACTATGCGAAAACCCATCCTGACGTGGACTTTGGGCTGCATTTAACGCTGACCAGCGAGCGCGTGTATTACCGGTGGGGCCCGGTCGCGCCCACCGACAAAGTGCCGAGCCTTGTGGATGGCAACGGATATTTTCATCACGACTGGGATCAGAACCAGCAGATTAATGCGAAAGAAGTGGAGATCGAGTTGCGCGCGCAGATTGAGCGGGCGCTGGCGATGGGGGTTCGTCCCACGCATTTGGATTCGCACCAGTACAGGTTGATCATGAGCGGCAAGGAATTGTTTGAGGCGGCGCTGCGGGTGGCGCACGACTACAAGCTGCCGCTGTTCGTGACGCGAGACTGGTTTGCTGAGCATCCGTATCTGGCGACTAGCTTGGGGCCGAACGACATTGTGCTCGACCACACGGTCACGATCGATCCGGAAGTTTCTCCGGAAAAATGGGCAGACTTTTATCTCACCGCGCTGAAGAATCTGCAGCCGGGCGTGACCGAGTTCGTTATCCATCCTGGCTACGACGACGAAGAACTGCGGGCGGCGACGCGGGAGCGCTCCACCTGGGGCGCGGCGTGGAGGCAGCGAGACTTCGATTTTTTTACCAGCGATCGGTTCAAGAAGGCTCTGGCTCAACAGAATATCAAGCTGATCACGTGGCGGGAACTGGCGCGCGCGGCGGCAAAAAAATAACAAGTCATAGATCAACCAAGCCATCCCTGGAGCGAATTTTCAGCGAAACCGACAAACCTGAGAGTGGCCGAAAACCACCACCTTCGGTTGAGGTCGGCCAAACGGGCGGCGCGGGTTGTTCCGGCCTGTTGAATTTCCCTCCTGCTCGACTGAAAACAAACGAGTTACATCTGCTCAACAGTGCTTCCTTTGGCAGGGCAGTTGCCTCTTAGGTCTGCGGACGAATTTATAAGTTGAGCGGTGAAGGTTTGCGAAGGTCGCTATGAAACGATTTATATCAAGATTTGGCAGTATTAGCGGTTGCGTTCTCGGGAGCGCTGACGTTGAGTGCGCTGGCGCAAACTACACAGGAAGGTCCGGCGCCGTCGGACCAGCCGAGCGCGCCGATGGAGATCGGCCAGGGTCAGGGGCCGGACGCGCAGCCGAATTATTCGCAGCCGAATAATGGGCAGATGGGATATCCCCAGGCTGGCGAAGGGCCGAACGCCCAGCCGTCCGATGGCCAGCCCGAAGCGCAGCCGAATGACGCGCAACCGAATGATGTGCAGCCTACCGAAGCGCAGCCGGGTGGGCCGGAAGGCGAGGCTCCGGCGCAGACGGATCAAGGCGTGGCTCGCATCAGCTTGATTCATGGCGATGTTTCGACGCAGCGTGGAGATTCCGGCGACTGGTCGGCGGCTACTTTGAATCAGCCAGCGATGACCGGCGACAAAGTTTCGACAGGGGACAATGCGCGCGCCGAAGTGCAGCTGGATTTTGCCAACATTCTGCGCCTCGGGCCCAACTCGCAGGCCAATGTGGCGAACTTCACCAAACGTAATATTCAGATTCAACTGGCGCAGGGAATTTTGGACTACAGCGTTTCGAAGGACAGCGAGTCTGAGCCAGAGATCGATACGCCGAGTGTGACGATTCATCCTGCGCATCATGATGGCGTGTTTCGCGTAGAAGTGCGGCCGGATGGCGACACAGTAATAATCGTGCGCCAAGGCGAAGCACAAATTGCCACTCAGCAAGGCGCCACCGAAGTGCATGAGGGAGAGATGGCCACGGTGCGCGGCGACGGCGAGTCGGCGCAGTACAAGGTTTCTTCCGCGCCAGAGCGCGACGACTGGGATCGCTGGAACAGCGACCGCGATCACATGATTCAGAGCGCGAATACCTGGAATCATACGAACCGGCGCTACACGGGCGCGCAGGATCTGGACGCCTACGGGCGCTGGCAGAACGTGCCCGACTATGGAGACGTGTGGGTTCCGAACGAGCCAGATGGCTGGGTTCCGTATCGCAATGGCAACTGGACTTACGAGCCCTACTACGGTTGGACTTGGGTTGGGTATGAGCCGTGGGGATGGGCGCCGTATCACTATGGGCGCTGGTTCCCGTACGGCGGAGCATGGGCGTGGTGGCCCGGCCCGGTAGATGCCGGTTACAACCCATTCTGGTCGCCAGCCTATGTGTCGTTCTTTGGCTGGGGTGGAGGATTCGGATTTGGCGTGGGCTTCGGCGGCTGGGGCGGATTCGGCTGGCTTCCGATCGGGCCGTGCGACTGGTTCCATCCGTGGTGGGGTGGATATGGCGGGCGGTTTGGCTGGGCTGGCGGATATGGTCGCGGCTGGGGTGGTTATGGTCGCTACGGCGGCTTCGCGCCGCTGCATAGCGGAATGCGCTACTCGAATATGGCGAACCTGCATGACGAGCGCATAGGCCGCGCGATGTCGGCGGTGAATGCTGGTCACTTTGGCGCGGGCCGGGTATCGGCGATGGCGGCGACGCGGGCGCAGATCAACGGAGCGCACATGATGGCGGGCAATCTGCCGGTGGTGCCTACCCGAGCCAGTTTGTCGGCGAGCGGGCGGGCGGCAGCGCCCTCGACGATCCACAACGGCGGAGCGCAGCGTTTCTATAGCTCTACGCACAGCAATGCAGCGCGTCCGGCATCGTTCCAGCAGCAGACTGCAAGCCTGCGGCAGACGATGGCGCATAGCCATGTGGGCGCGGTTCCTGCAGGCGGCCGAGCGAGTATGGCCGCAAGCGGCATCGGGCAGGGCGGGGTCCGCGGAACGATGCAGAAGCCGAGCGCTGGCATGAATGCGAGCACACGGGCGATGGGCAATTCGGCGGGCCGCAGCAGTGTCGGTGCGCAGCAGTCACAGCGTTCGTTCGGTCAGAACGGAAACAGCAGCGCATATCGTCCGTTCACGCCACCGAACAATGCGCGTTCGTCGCGTCCGGCTTATTCAGGACGGACAAGCAACAGCATGGGTTCCGCCGGCTACGGGAATACGCAGCCGCGAGGGATGACGCAGTCTCCCACAGGAAACAGCGGGTACCGGCCATTCACGCCGCCTTCGAGCAGCCAGGCTTACCGGGGCGGAGCCTATCGCGGCGGATCTTCGACGGCGCCAGCGGCACGCGGCAGCAGCGGAAGTTACTGGAACCGGACCGCGCCAAGTTCGCCGTCGATGGGATCGCCACGGGGCAATAGTTCTTACGGTTCGTATGGCGGCGGCAGCAATTACGGGCGAGGATCTAGCGCGCCTCAGTCGCGGCCGCAGTTGGATATGCGGCAGCCGATTGCGCGTTCGCCTTCGAGTGGCTACGGCGGGTATTCGCGGGGAGCGAGTCCGTCCTATGGCGGCTACTCGCGCGGTAATTCGGGATACAGCGGGTATGGCACGCCGAGTTACAGCGGGCCGCGCGGCGTTCCGAGCTATGGTGGTGGACGCGCTCCGAATGGCGGCGGGCATTATTCGGCGCCGAGCGGAGGCGGACACTACTCCGGCGGTGGCGGGCGCTCCTCTGGCGGCGGTGGAGGTCACTTCTCTGGTGGAGGTGGTGGACACTCTTCCGGCGGAGGCGGTGGACATTCGGGTGGTGGCGGCGGTCACTCAGGGGGCGGAGGACATGGCGGCGGTCATCGCTAATCAGGATCGCTAAAAAGCTTGGAGACGGCATGTCTCTGAGGGAAGCAGCAACTTGATGTAGTGAAGTTGTTGTCACTGCAAGTGAAGAAACAGAGGCGGGAAGGGCGTGCGAAACTGCACGCCCTCTCTGTTTTAAGAGCAGGTTTCAGAGTCTCAGAGTTTCAAGGTTTCAAGAACACTAGTTCTCTGACCGGCTGCGGACGAGATCTGAGAGATGAGCCAGCGGCGGTGAAATCTTAAAAAATAATCCTTCACTCAGGGTCTGGCGTAGGCGGGGCTGTCGGGTTCGGGGCGGTCGTAGTCGCGGCCGTATTTGTTTTTGTGCGCGAGTGCGAGGTCGGACTCGGCCAACGTGAAAGTTCCTATTGACGTGGCGCCGGGAGCGACGGTGATCTCGCGGGTCTGGGCGCGCAGAGCGTCGGGAGCGACGGAGGAGTGGAATACCTGAAGTTCGTAGCGGCCCGGGGGGACGTTGGGAATGGCGAGGTCGCCGCGGGCATCGGAGATAGCATAGTAAGGCGTGGGCAGGGCGATAACGACGGCGCTCATTTCGGCGTGAATGTTGCAGAAGATGAAGGAGACGCCGGGCTTGTCAAATTGAACGAAACGCGTGGTGCCGCTCTCGTAGAGCCCCAGGTCGAAACGTTTGCCATCGAACAGCGAGAAAACATTGTGGAAGAAGGGATCGTGGTTCGGAAATTCCACCTTTCCGCCAACCGGGATCACCAGCACAGAAGGATGAAACTGCTTATTCTTCTGCACCAGTTGGGGAATCGCGGATTGATGTTGCGGTACGATGGCCGCTCCAACGGGCGTGAGCCAGACGACCGCCTTCGAGGCGTTGGAGAGGGTGCGGCCGTTGCGCGTGAGCTCCACGCGAGCCTTGAGCGCGGATTGCTGGGCAGACGCGCAGACGGTCGCTGCTAGCAGGGCGACAAACAATGTTCGGCGATGGAGTAAACGAATCTTCAAAATAAAATCCCCACGGATAGGTTGACCTGGTTGGTTAGGCTGCTGCTGGTAAAGACGGGGAAGGTGCGCAAACGTCTGAGTTCAGCGGAAAGCACGAGGTCGGAACGCGGGCGGAATACGACATTGCCCAGGACGCCACGATTGCGGCCGAGAATTTCCCCAAAATTATTCGCATCGGTGGCGAAGCCACGAACGTCGCCCGCGAAAGCGTCGTCCTCGGCGAAGACGCCGTTGAACTCGAGCTTCGGAGTCAACTGGAATTTAAGCTGCGTCCATCCGCCGGCCGTGTTGAGACCGCGGATTGGACTATAAGGAAGAGCCGGAGATCCACCGTAGAGGATGGAGGTTCCAATAGCGCCTCCGAGGCCGCCAATGGCGCGGCCGCGATAGAACTCACCGGAAAGAGCGAGGCGGGAGCCGAGCGGAATCTGCCAGTCTGCCATGCCAGCCCACGCGTCGATGTTGCGATCCCACGTCCAATTCTGGCGACCGTAGTAACCGGCGACACCAAAGCTCAGCGGATGTTCGCGCACGGGATGGGACCAGGCGGTGCGGAAGGCGTAGGCCGGTTGGCCAGACATCTCGCCGGCTTGGGGTGTACGGTAGAACGAATTGTAGGGAGGTTCCCAGTCGAGGTTGTCGAGGATTCCCGCCTGCATGGTGATGGTCTGCTGCTCGGAGATCGAGAAGCGGTGTTCGAGGCGAAGTTGCGGCGTCCATCCCCAAAGATTTCCGCCAAAGGCGAACGCCGGAATGGCCAGCGACGCGAACGAGGTGGGCGAAAGCGGCGAAATGAACAGAGAATCTTGCCCGGCAATGATCGAGGTGTGTTCCCAATCGAAGCGAAGGTTGGCGGTTTGCAGGCGCACTATGCCGAAGTTGACGCCGTTGCCGGTGGCGGGGAAGCCTCCGGCGAAGTCGAGTTGCACGTCGGCGGAGGTGCGGGCGCCCGCGATGCTGGGGCCGAAAATTTCCAGGCCGATTTCTGACTGACGCAGAGTTGCACCAAACGTAGCTTGGGGTGTGCCGGGCGATAGAGATTCCGAGTAGGTGGGTAAGTCCAAATTGTCGGAGCCTCCAACATTGCGGAAAGCGTTCATGAGGACGATGCCGTGAAGGCGAGCGCGATATTTGGAAGCGCTTTCGACTTTCGTCTGATACTGTTCGTCGATTTTTGAGCCGATGAGCGAGGTAGATTCTTCAAGTTTCTGAACGCGTTCTTCGAGTGGAGCCGAGGTCGGGCCGGCGGATACTGCGCTTGGCACCGCTTGCGGTGTGGTTTCTGGCAATTGTGCTTCGATTGCTGCTGGCTTGCCCGGTTGCTGCAGTAAGGCTCGGGTGGATTGCAGGTCCTGGCGCAACTGCCGCATCTCGGTACGGGAGTCGGCATTTTCGGCGCGCATCTGCTCGACTAACGTGCGAAGCTCGCGGAGTTGATCTTGTAGATCGCGCACGGTCGTTGCGCTGTCAGCGGAGGGGGCGGTGCTCGACGCATCCTGCGCACGGCTTGGTCCCGACAAAATAAACGCGGCGACCGCCAGCGCAGTGCCGCGGAAGGCAAAAGTCTTCAGGTTCTTTTTGATGTTCGTCACACCGTCCTCCTCGTACACCTATCGGGACCAGGCACTCGCGAAGAGAAGGATTATGCCTAAGGGCCCGGATGCGAAATCGAATTCTGGCGCGCGTCTTCGTGCTGTGCGGGCACAAGGGGCGTGGGGTCCAGGGTGGATTGGCCAGCGCCGCCGGAAGCGTCATGCAGTCGCCCGGGCAGCACAACCCGGAAGACGGTTGTTCCCTGACCGTCTGCAGCGATAGCGCGGTCCGTGACAATTTCACCGCCGTGATCTTGAATAATTTTCTGAACGACTGCCAAGCCCAGGCCCGTGCCATTTTCCTTGCCATAACTGACGAAAGGATGAAACAGCCGTTCGCGGATGGTTTCGGCAATGCCGGGGCCGTTATCGGCCACGCAGATTGTAATCGAGCCGGCCGTTTCAGCGGCCGTGACCTCGACGTGCCCGCCGATAGGAGGGGCGGCTTCGCAGGCATTCAACAGCAGGTTGTATAAAGCGCGTTCCAATTTGCGAGGGTCGAACCATCCGGAAACCTGGGGAGCGCAGAGCACGTGAATGGAGCGGAGGTGATGGCGGGGATGGAGGCGGACAGCCTGAACCGAGCGCTGGATGGTTTCCGCGACGTCGCCGTAAGCGGGACTGAGCGACTCGCGGGTGCGGGCGAATTCGAGCAGCGAATCGATGAGGTCGGTCATCAAGTTCACGCCTGAGCGAACTTCCTGATACAACTCTTCGCGCTGCGCGGTAGTGAGATGGCTGTCGCAGAGGAATTCGGAGTTGGCGACAATGGCGGCGAGGGAATGGCGGAGATCGTGAGAGATGGAACTGGCCATGCGTCCGATGGTGGCCAGTTGTTCGGACTCGATCAGATCGCGCTGGCTTTTCAGCAGGCTGGTGCGCATGCGATCGAAAGCACGAGTCAATTCGGCAACTTCGTCTCCGCCGCGAGGATCCAAGGGATGATGGAAGTCGCCCGCTTCCAACGCGCGTACGCCAGCTACCAAGCTGGCGAGCGGGCGGGTGAAAGTGTGAGAGATAAAAAAGACAAGCCCACTTCCCACTAGAATCGCGGCCAGACCCAGGAGAAGGAGATAACGGTTCAGCTGATCGACAAACTTGGTGGCGCGATCATAGGAGCCGAGCACGCTCAAGCGAACGGGCGTTGGTCCAGCGCCAGAAAGCACGAGGGAGGTGGCGAGAAAACGCTCGCTGCCGATTTCGATGTCGCGCGGGTCGTTATGGACCGAGCCGGCGATCAAGTCGCGAATGCTGGTACTTTGCGCCTGAGGTGGAGTCAAGGTGGTGCCGACAATTTCGGTGCCTGAGGAGAAGGCAACTTCGCTGCCTGCGACTTTGCGAACATAGGCAGCCAGGCGATCGTTGATTTCGTAACCGATCACGAGGAATCCGAGCAGAGTTCCGTCGGTACGCGTCCCGCGGTAGACGGGCTCGATGAAAGTCTGGTAAAGGTGATGATCTCCCAGCCACCAGTGGCTACCACGCTCCTCATCGAATGACTGCTCGAAATATTTTTCGGCCGCTTCGCGGGTAAGGCCTGGGGACTTGGTGTGAAGGGCGACGACCTTGCCGCGGTGATCGACTAGAACAAAAAGATCGCTATTGGCAATCTGGGAAATGTCATGCGAGGCGTCCTGAATGGTGACCGGGTCGGGACTGCCCATAATCGCGCGCGTGATGGGCAAGTCGGCGAGCAGGGCGACGTCGTTGGTGAGCATGGTTTCGCGTTCGTGACGGAAATCCAGGAAGGCGGCGACAGAATTGTTCAAGCTGATCGCGATGCTTTGACGGACGTTTTTGCGAATGCTGCGCTGCACGAGGAGCAGGCTGGTGCTGGTGAGAGCCGCGGTAATGACCAGCATGGAGAGCAGGAAGCGAGTGCGCAAGCGCAGGCGCGGCAGGAGGGCGGCAGACTCAGCCGCAGCTCGCACGGGCTCGGGAGACGGGGTCACGAGAGTCAGCGGACAAACTTATATCCCATGCCATGTACGGTACGGAAATGTACGGGACTGGATGGATCTTTCTCCAATTTCTGGCGAAGTTTGAGAATGTGGTTATCGACCGTGCGAGTGGAGGGATAGTTCTGATAACCCCAGACTTCGTTAAGCAGTTCGTCACGGCTGATGACGCGGTCGGCATTCTGCACGAGGAACTGGAAAGTCTTGAATTCCTGGGCGGTCAAAACTACGACCTGTCCGTCGCGCTTGATTTCCATTTTCTTGAAATCAGCGGTAATGCCATCGAAGCTGACGAGTTGAATATCGGGGGTGCGAGCAGTGTGGCGGAGCGCGGCGCGAACGCGAGCGAGCAGTTCTCGGGGACTGAATGGCTTGGTCACATAGTCGTCAGCGCCTAACTCGAGCAGCAAGACTTTATCGGAAACGTCACTGGCCGCGCTGAGAACGACAATGGGCAAGGTAGGGGCGACGGCCTTGATCTCTTTGCAGACATCGCGTCCGGAAACCTTTGGCAAGCGCAAGTCGAGAACGATGGCGGCCGGGGCCGCGGATTGAAAACTGTCGAGTGCGGACCTGCCGTCGGACTGAGTTTCAACGATGTAGCCCTCGGTCTCAAAGAGGCGGCGAAGGGCTTTCTGAACGGCAGGATCGTCTTCGACGACGAGGATGCGGCTGGAGGGCTTGGCGGCGGCGACCGGATTCATCGCTCTGGCGGTGTTGAGCGGTGTGGCGAGATTCCCCATAAAGTCTGTCCTGTGTGCAAAGGGAGAAAAACTTCCGAGTCCTCAAAAAAACCATCGGAAGAGATTGATTTAAGAAGCTTACAACGGTTTGACGGCAAAGTCGGCTCAGGGTGGGCGTTTTTGACATTTTTTTTACAATTGCAAAAGGGTGTGAAAAGAGGCAGCGGAAGCGCAGTTGCAAGAGAATGGGGCGGCGTCTTTCGTTAGGCTGGGCGGAAGGAATCGTCGCTGTCGTAAAATTAAGCGCTTGCCTGGTCAATCGGAATTAGACGGTCTCGTCGTGGTGCTGGTGCGCCCGCGCAATCCTCTGAACATTGGGGCCGCGGCCCGGGCCATGAGCAATTTCGGGGCGCACCGGTTGCGGCTGGTGAATCCATTTGCGGAGGGATTCCGCGAGGCTCGGTCGGCAGTGGGCGCGTCGGAATTGCTGCACCAGGCAGAGGAATACAAAACTGTGGCGGAGGCCGTCGCGGACTGTGTGCTGGTGGTGGGAACGACTGCAGTGCGCAATCGCGCGCTGCAGCAACCGGTGCGGCACTTGGACGAGGCGGCAGGGGCAGCGGTTCGCGCGCAACTGCAGACCGGGCGGGTTGCGGTCTTGTTCGGGTCCGAGAAAATCGGGCTCACGAACCACGATTTCAGCCACTGCCACTGGTTACTCAATATTCCTACGAGCCAGCAAAATATATCGATGAATTTGGGGCAGGCGGTTGCGGTGTGTCTCTACGAACTGGCGCGCAAGACTTCATTACCGCCGGTGTTCGAGGAATTTCAACCGGCAACGGCGGGCGCTGTCGAGCAGATAACAGAAGGACTGCTGGAGGCGTTGCGAATGAGCGGCTATGTGAAGCCGGGGACGGACGCCATGTTCGAGAAGAAAACGCGGCGGCTGATCCTGCGGTTCAAGATGGAAGCCTACGATGCCAAGCTTCTGCTGGGCATGGTGCGGCAGATTGTGTGGAAATTGCGGCTGGGGAACAAAAGCTAGGTCAACACTAGAATCGCGCGAAGACGGGTGTCCGCCGTCATCTTGTTACCCGTTCTGCGGAAGCTTGAGTTCCGCTTCGCCGGAAGCGAAACTGCACCAGCCATGTTCTGGGCCCGGATTGTCCGTCCCCTTGGAGCGGGGCGAACTCCCAGCGCTGCGCGGCCTTCAGAGCCTGCTCGGCGAAATAGCGGCTGGGCCCGGCAGTCTTCAGTTTTGCAGATCGAACCTTGCCGGAAGAATCCGCTTCCACGCGCACTGTGATCTTGATGGTGCCGCTGATGGTGTTGCGCGAACTCTGAGAAATCTCCGGAACAACCTGGTGGACTACGTCACCGCCAGCTACGGTTGACCTCTGCGAAGTCGCCCCCGACACAGGGACCGCAGGATTGGGTTTGGGAACGGAAGCGGCTTGAGGTGCAGCTTGAGGCGCGGCCTGCTCGGTTGTGGACGAAGTGCCGCTCTTGCCGCGAGAAAAGAAAACGACCAGCGCAATCAGGACAGCGACCAGCACGGCGGCCGCGATGACTCCGCGTTTCGCGAATCTGGAAGGCTGAGATCGGAAGAGCTTGCTGCGCCGGAGCGGGGACGGAGCGCGCCGCAGGCTGCAGGCGCGCCTGGATCTGCGTAATCGAGCATCGACGTTTTGGATCAAGATGCAGGCACTCGCGAGCAATGCCGCGGAACGGTTCTGGAACGGCGGCGGGAGGATCAGGATCGTTGATCGATGCCTGCTCGGCGAAAGATACAGTCTGGGTGAGGGCCGCGACCAGAGTGACGCCAATCGACCACACGTCGCCGGCGGGCGAGATGATGCCCGCAGCGGTTTCTGGTGCATCGTAGGCGTCGCGGCGGCGGGGGAGAGAATTCGTTTCGGTGATTGCCACGATCTGATCGGACGAGAGTTTCAGCTGATCGCCGCTGGCGAGCACGTTCGACGGCTTGATGCGGCTGTGCACGAATCCCTTGCTGTGCAGGTAGGAGAGCGCGTCCAAGAAGGGGAGGCAGCAGCTCGGTGACTTCGGCTGGAGCCAGCGGGCGCTGAGGAAGAATCTGCGATAAATCTTCCTCTGCATGTTCCATGACGACGTAAAGCAGGGAAGTGGAGTCGAGGCGGCAACGCCCGGATTCGTAGATTCGCATCAGGTGAGGATGAGAAAGTTGAGAGGCGGCACGCCAGCGCGCAAGTTGGCGGTCAGCTTCGGCGCCGTCGGCGGCAATCAGTTTGATGGCGGCCTTGGACGAAGGCTGTCCCGGTCGTTCGGTAAGAAAGACCGCGCTGTGGTCCGACCCGCCCAGCCATTGGCGAAGCGGAAATTTTCCGTCGACGATACGACCTTGCCACGTTTTCCAGAGCCCAGGATTACTCATTCAGGATGACCCGCAGTGCAACCCGCGAACGAACATTCTAAGGCATTCGGAAAAAATTGGGGAAAGACGCCATGGAAGGCAGTCGACAGTACCGGCCACCTCCGATCGAACCTTGAACCACGAAGGGCACGAAGGTTCACGAAGGAAACACACTGACCACCGGCCACTGCTTTCCTTCACCTGCTTTTGTAGCTGAACGTCACTTTCGTTTCCTCGTCCAACACGAGGGGGCGGACGAAACTGAACGAGGTGCCGGTGCGGGGCACATCGATACGCACCGGCAGCACGCCAGCTACGCGGCGCTGCAGGTTGACCACGTTGGCAGAGGCGTTCTGCTGGGGTGCGTCCTTTTCTAGTTGTTTCAGTTCCGAGTAATCGCGTCCGTTTAGCGCGGGAGCGGCAGCCGTAACTTCCACCGTTTCGGTTGCTGCTCCAAGAGAAAGAGCAAAGCTGTACGCCGATCCGCGGCTTGCGTCGTAGACTGCTTCGCGCACTGTAGTCGGAAAACCGTTAGCCACAGTCGTGATTCTGACCCTCCCAGTTCGCAAGTTAGAAATAACCCAGCGGCCCAATTGATCAGTAACCGTTGACATGGAAAATCCGTTGTCCGGTTGCGTGACTGTGATGCGCGCGTTAGGAATGACTGCTCCTGAAGGGTCGGCGAGAACACCGCCGAGTTGTCCGGGAAGCAATACGCCCAGGCCGACCTTGCTGGCCAGTTCTGCCGCTCCAGTTTCCTCGTTTTGATATGCAACAGCGTCGGCGCGAAACGCGGGAGGCACGCGATTGGCGGCAATCACGTCGCCGCCGAAATCTTTCACTTTGTATTGCTCCGGTAGAAAGACTTCCCAATTCAACAAGCTGATCGGAATGTCCATGCTGGGGAGGCTCAGGTCGGCGCCGCCTTTTTTGGCGAAGGGAGCGCCGGAGTGCATGAACACGAACGAGACTACGTAGCAGTCGGTGGGATGAAAGCCGGGGCGGAGGAGTGGGACGCGGTTTCCGTCGGGGCCTTGCACGGGCTTCACAGGTTCGCCGCCCACATCGGCCGACAGGATGGTGGCGCCGGCGGGCAGAGCTACTTTCAGGAAGGGCTGCGCCTGGTTTTTCACGACAAGTTTCACTTCCGTGAGCGACTTGCCTTCCGAAGTGACCAGCGTGGTGACGACCGCGCTCTCAGCTTCGGCGGCGAGCACGCTGCCATCGGGAAAGCGCACCCATTGCAGCGCCAGAGTGGGATTTTCGCCGGGTTGCTGGTGATAGCGGAATGCCGCTTGCGGCGGGTAGTGCGCGAGAGAACGCAAATATGGACTCGCTTCTTTCACGTCCATGCGCTTGAGGCCGCCGCCCTCGGTTGCGGTGAGTTCCATGGCGCCGGCGCCTTCGACTAGCACTTCCCCGGTCTCGCGTTGTGCTGCTTTGAAAGTGATCAAAGGGACGTCGGCATTGGCGCTGTTGATGGAGCGCTCCATCGAGATGAGGAACTGCTGGCTGCGCTGCGCAGGCGCATTTACCTTCAGCGTTAAAAGGCCAGACTGAGTCTCGGTGGAATCGAGCGTCGCACCCGTCACGCCGGTGACTTCGTATCCTGCGGGTAGTGCTACCTGGAATTGCGAAGGCTCGCCCTGTACGACCGTGATGTCGGCGAGCACGGCCACGCGCATCTCCGCTTCACTCACCGAGACCAGCGTTTTGGCGTCGGAAAGGAATCGAACTTCACGAGGAACGGCAGGAGTGACGGCTTCGCGCGTCGTCCACCAGATAGTGGCAGGTTGTCCCGGCACAAGCGTTGCTTCAATGGCGGTATGCCCATTCTGTGATTTGCGACTGGTGATGATGCCGGGGTTGATGTTGGCGACAGTGTGGTCACCGGGAATCAGCAGCGCCAGTTGCACGCTGCCCGCGGCTGGTACGGGCAGGTTGAAGGAGGCGCGTCCAGCTTCGATCCGCAGTGGGAGGCCGGTGTCGAGGGCGATGGAAAATTCGGCCGGCCCCGAGAGAAGAGCCATGTGCGTGCCGTTCTCCTGAAGCAACGGAAGGCCCTTGCCATTCTGATGAGCATCGATAACTGTCATGCCGGTGGTGAGAGGAACTTTGCTGACGCCTTTGCGGAAGACTTCGCCTTCCAGTTGCACGTCGCCGCGAACCGCATCGTTTTCGACGTGCAGGTTTACATCGGCATGCTTGATGGAGTAAGGAAGCGGCGCAAGATCCGTGTGCTTGGGCGGCTTCGCCGCGAGTTCCACGAGTTTGTTGTATTCGTCGAGGGTCAGCGTGACGTTGCCCGGATCGGGCAGCGGCAGAGTGGATTTCTCTCCCGCCGCACACACGCAGCAAAGCAGCAACACTGTGAAAATATGTTTTCATCGCACACCTGCCTTTTTGTCACGCTGAAAGTTGAACTCCGCGGCGGGGGACTGATTCTCGCTGGTGAGTTCGGAAACTAAAAAGATTGACGGGCCGAATGCGGGGAAGGAAACGTTAATGGGCAGAATTCCGGTTACCTTTCCCCCGGACGATTTGGCTTTGAAGGAATCGAGAAGAGCCTGCGTGGCGTCCTTCTTGGTCTGGTCGTCGGTGGCCTGGAGTTGGTCGAACTGTTTGCCATTCCCGGTGACGCGTGTAGCCGCCGCATGCATCACCACTCCTCCCGCGCCTCCGCTCGGTGGTTCGAGAGCCGTAGAAACCGGATTCTGATATTCCTGCGTGTGAAATGTTCCGGGCTCGGCCGAAACGCGGAACAGCGGCGGATAGTAGAGCAACAGTCCGGTGCGGGAAATTGGCAGATCGAGCGCCGGCAGCGTCAGTTTCTCGCGACCCTTTTCGCTCCACGCTGCTGCTTTCGTGAGATAGAGAATTTCAACGGCAAACGCGGATGCGTCGTCACCACCGCGCGATTTTTCCAGCGGCAGCAGCAGGCTTCCATCGGGCGATTGACCGGGGCGAATCGGCCGTCCTGCTAAAGAAACGCTCCAGACGGTGGCTCCCGCGGGGAGCGTAACTTTCACAAAGTTGCGCTGGTTGTTGCGAACGGCGTAGCGCGCCTGCACCAGTTCCTTGCCGTCGGCGCTCATCAGCACCCGATAGCGGGCCTCCTCAACATTGGCCATGAGGACGGCCTGCTGGTCGTAGCGCGCGACGTTAACGCTTAACGAGCGCGTCGCGCCCGCTTCGCCCGACCGGGCACGAAACGCTACCAGCGCGGGCGATTGCCGGCTGGAAACCATCTCGCCGAGATCGCTGGCGTCGGCGTCTTCCAAGCCCTGAGTTTTTTGATCTTTGATTTCGCCGGCGCCGAGAATTTCAACGGCGACGCCGCCCGAATCGCGTTCGGTATTGAGCAGGCGCAGCAGAGGGATGTCGATGATGCCGTCGCGTGGAAGCCGAGTCTCGCCGTTGATGACGAAGCGTGCGCTGTGCTCGACGGGCTCGAGGAATGTGACGTCGAGCTCGCCGTTCTTCATTTCCCAATCGGCGACCATCGCGCCAGAGACCTGATTGATCGTCACTTTTTCGGGGAGTTGGATTCGGACCTCGCGAGCAGCGCCCTGCACAATTTCAAAATTCGCCTCGGCGTAAATGGCGGTTGAGTCTTCGGCAAGGCTGGTCAACTGGGTGAGCGATCCGCGAAGGCGCAGCGGAAGTTCGACGTGATGATCTTGTGTCTTCTTGCGCCAGGTGAAGGTTAGGGCTTCGTTGCCGCGGGCGTAAGCCAGCCACTTGGTTTCGCCGGAGGCTTCCGATTTTTCGGAGAGCAGTCCGCCGCCGATTTTTAAATCGATCCCTTGCTGCGGAAGCACGACCGAGGCGCGGGTTACGCCCGATTCGGTGGAAGGCAGCGAAATACTCTCGTCACCAGCGGAGGACGCGACGGGCACATCCACATCGAGCAGCAGTTCGTAACGACCGGCGTGCGAGAGCAGGGCCGCAAGGTGCGCGCCGCTCTTGCCGGGCGAACCAGGCACGAGGGAGATTGGCTTGCCATCGAGACGGGCTTCGCGCACCAGCAAGCCGGCGGGCACGGGGACGCGCACCCATCCATCTTTCAAAACGTCCACGGTCAGAATGGCGCGGCCTGCTGCGAGATCGCCGGCGACGTGCAGGTCGTAGTCCACGCGCGAGAGCGTGGCGTCGAGCGGGGGCGGTTCGGGATCGTGCTCTACGGGATACGCCTTTGCGCGGAGCACGCGGTATTCGTCGACCGGAATGACGACCCATCCGGCGAGGTGTGACGGCTCGATCAGCTTATCCTGAGCCTGCGCGGCGACCCCCCAACAGATGGAAGCGGCTACGAGGCCGAGAATGACGGGATTCAGGGCGAAACGCTTGCGAGGCGTAAGGACTGTACAAGTTGAACGTTTCATAGGTCAGACCTCAAGGAAACTGCTGGGGGAATGCATGGCTGTCTGCGGGGGATGTTCGGTTGGATCGTCCATGCAGAGTAAGAATGGTGGGGTGAGGGGAAGTTGCAGGAAGAATTTGGTAACGGTTACCTGCGGAAATGGGCTTGGGGCGCGCCTGAGCGGTCTGCTGTACCATAGCAAGTCGCCTAGCGGCATGCCGGCCTTACGAGTATGCGGAGGTTTCATTGGGATTCAGCACAGAGAAGTCTAGGCAAGTTTACGAGCGGACGCTGGGCGTATTGATCGAGGCTAGCAGTTCGTCTTCGCGTGGGCCGGCGAATTTTGGCAAGTATCCCATCTTCATGGAGCGCGGGCGCGGCTCGCGAATTTACGATGTCGACGGCAACGAGTACATCGACTGGATGATGGCGTTTGGCGCGCTGCCGCTGGGGCACGCGCATCCCGAGATTGTGGAGGCGATCAACGAAGCTGCCAGTACCGGAGCGCACTTTGCCACCGCGACGCCGGTTGAGCTGGAAGTGGCGGAGATGCTGCAGCGGATGGTTCCGAATGCCGAGCGCGTGCGCTTTGCGAATACTGGAACCGAAGCGGTGATGGCGGCGATTCGCCTGGCGCGCGGCGTGACCGGGCGGCCGAAGATTTTAAAGTTCGAAGGACATTATCACGGGTGGCACGACGATTTGCTGGTGAGTTCGAACGTGCTGCCGCCGAGTGCTCTGGGCTTGCGCAGCGACCCGGTCAAGATTCCCGACAGCTCTGGGTTAAATCGCACGGCGCTCGATGACACGATTGTGGTGCCGTGGAACGATCTACCGGCATTGCAGCGCGCGGTTGACAATAATCTGGGACAGATTGCGGCGATCATTACGGAAGGCATCATGGCCAACATGGGCGTGATTCCTCCGGCGGAGGGATATCTGCGAGGTCTGCAGGACTTGGCTCGGGCCAACGGCATTCTGTTTATTCTTGATGAGACAGTGACGGGTTTTCGCATTGCGCCCGGCGGATGCCAGGAATATTACAACTTGGCGCCGGACCTGGTGACGTTCGGGAAAGCTCTCGGATGCGGGTTGCCGGTGGCGGCGCTGGTGGGCCGCGCCGAAATCATGGACGCGCTGCAGTGGGGTGGCGTGCTGCACTACGGCACGCACAACGGATCGCGCATTGGAATGTTTGCGGCGAGGGCCAACCTGCGCGTGCTTGCTCGGGACAATAACGCTTCGTTCAAACATACATGGCGGATTGCCGAGAGACTGTGCGCGGGGTACAGAGAGTTGTTTAAAAAGAAAGGGGCGCGCTGTGATCGTGCAGAATGTTGGTCCGATGTTTCAGCTGATGTTTACCGAGCAGGCGGCGATCCGCGATTATCGCGAGTTTTGCCAGTTCGTAGACCGGGCGGCGTTTCAGAAGTTTGTGCTGTCGCTGTTTCCGTTTGGAGTGTATGCGTCACCGTCGGCGGCGCTGCATTCGATCGTGACGCTGGCGCATACGGATGAGGATGTGGAGAAAACGCTGGAGGCAGCGGGGAAGGCATTGGATTCAACTGCCGAGACTTCACGATGAAAAGTGGGTCGAAGAAGATCGAAGAGCAGGCCGGGCAGCTTTTATCGCTCGAAGGCGAAGTCACGATGGTTACTGGGGCTGCGTCTGGGATTGGCCGCGGGATTTCGATTCGGCTGGCTGAGATGGGAGCGTTCGTCGCGTTGCTTGACATCGACGAAGTCAAGGGACGCGAGGTCGCTGCTGAGATCGAAGCTCACGGTGGAGCGGCAATTTTTGTGAAGTGCGATGTTCGCGGCGCGGCGGACTGCAAGCGCGCGGTCGAGACCATCATCCAGCGTTCGGGCAGGATTGACATTTTGTGCAACTGCGCTGGCATCGCGATTCGCAAAGATATTGTCGAACTCAGCGAAGAGGAATGGGACCGGACGCTCGATGTGACGCTAAAGGGAATTTATTTGCTCTCGCGGGAAGTCGTGCCGCATATGATTCGGGGCGGCGGGGGCAGCATTGTGAACATCGGTTCAGGATGGTCGCTGAAGGGAGGGCCGCGGGCTGCGTCTTATTGCGCGGCCAAAGGCGGGGCTGTGAATCTGACGCGTGCGATGGCCATTGACTACGGCAAAAATAATATTCGCGTGAACTGCGTTTGCCCTGGTGATGTGGATACGCCCATGTTAAGCAGCGAATGTGCGCAGCTTGGCGAGGACGCGCAGGCGTTTATGCGGGAGGCGGCGAATCGTCCGCTGGGGCGAGTGGGGACGGCTGACGATGTGGCGAATGCGGTTTTGTTTCTGGTAAGTCCGATGGCGAGTTGGATTACGGGCGTGGCGTTGGTGGTGGATGGGGGTGGGTTGGCGTAGATTTTCGGGGAACAGCAACCCATTGGGGCAAAGCCCGCTAGTTGTCGTGGTGTCTGTCGGCGTGGCCGGAGGCTGCCCCTCACACAAAACCTTTGGTTACGACGTGGCTGAAGCCGTGCCCTTCGACAAAACCCATGCGGACGAGATGTCCCCGCGACAGCCGCCGGGACAGCGGCGCTACGAAAGGCGAACGCTACGAACGGAGCCGCTGGCGGGCGGCTTCGTATAGCACGATGCTGCCTGCTACGCCGGCATTTAAGGACTCGACTTGTGGGGTGTGGGGAATTGCCACCAGTTCATCGGTTTGTCCCAGCACGGCGCGGGGCAGGCCTGCGCCTTCACTGCCAATGAAAACTGCCATCGGTCCGGTCAGGTTGGATTGATCGAGCGGCGTGCCTTTGTGCGACGAGGTTGCAATCAAGCGAACATTCTGCGCCCGTAGCTTGGCCGAAATTTCTTCCAGACCTCCAGAGGTTTTCGCAATCATGACTGGAAGGCGGAAGATCGATCCTGCCGAGGCGCGAATCACTTTCGAATTGAACGGACTCACGGTTCCTTCGCCCAGCACAACTCCGGCGCTGCCGAAAGCTTCGGCCGAGCGCAGGATCGTCCCAAGATTGCCGGGATCCTGCAGGCCTGCGAGAACGACGATGGGGCCGAGTTGCAGGCGTTCCAAAATGTCGGCCAGAGAAAATTCTTTCAGCCGGACCAGGGCTGCCACTCCCTGCGGGGACTCGCTGGGAACGGCGGCGTCGAAGAGTTTGTCGGGTAACAGCAGAGTGTCGACGTGAGCGCCGATCTGGGGCAGGAGGCGCTCCGCGAGATTCTGCGCGGATTCCTTGAAGAAGACGGCGCGAAAGCGCAGACCGCTCCGGATCGCTTCTTCCACAATGCGCAGGCCTTCGATGGCGCAGTAGCCTTCCGCCGTGCGTTCGGAGTGCGCGAAGGCCTGCCGCAGTTCCTTGACCAGGGCGTTGTGGCGGCCTTCAATGCGGCGCAGGCGGTGCTCGGCGCGGGGAGAGGATTCGGATGTGCGTGTCATAGCGAGTGTCTGCATGATACGCTGCCACTTCCGGTTGCGGCGTTTTGCCGTATTATGGTAGGTTTCGCGGTCGAATTAAATCGAGCCTGCAGCAGAAGAGAAGGGAACGCCCGTGCGCGTGGAAATCGTAAAAATCAGTAGCGAAACTCCTGAAATGTCCCTGGTGAAATATGCCGCCGACCAGATCCGGTCCGGGGAAGTGCTGGGCATGCCCACCGACACTTTTTACGGGCTGGCGGCCGATCCGTTTAACCTGCGCGCGGTGGAGCGGGTTTACGACATCAAGACGCGGTCGCGTCACAAGCCGCTGTCGCTGCTCATCGAAAGCACCGACCAGGCGGAGGAGTTGGCCAAGCCGTTGCCGGAAGAGTTCTATGCCCTGGCGCGGAAGTTCTGGCCGGGGCCGCTGACGATTATCGTGAAAGCGGGTTCACGCTTGCCGCTGAAAGTTACCGCCAATACTGGGAACGTGGCGTTGCGCGTGCCCAACGCGAAAATTCCGCGGGCGGTGGTGGCGGCAGCCGCCATCCCGATTACGGCAACTTCCGCTAACCTGAGCGGCGCTTCGGAGTGCACGAGCGCGGAGCAGGTGCGCGACCAACTCAAGGGGCGGATTAACATTATTGTCGATGGCGGCGACTCGCCGCGGGACGTGGCCTCGACAATCATCGATCTCAGCGACGAAAACACGCGCTGGCGCATTATTCGCGAAGGCGCCATTCCCTCCGACGAGATTTCCAGTTTCTTCGCCCAAGGATGAACGCGTCCGGCATGAAGGCCGCAAAATGAAGGCCGCAAAATGACCGCTGAAGGGGCCCACCAGCATTCGCGACCGAGTTGGTTTTTGCGTCTGCTGGTTTTGGCGGTCGCGGCGGTCGTATTGTTTCTGGCGGTTACGGCGGTGCAGATCGTGCATACGGCCTCGCTCGAGGAAATTCATTCCGCAGACGCAATTGTCGTCTTCGGAGCGGCGGAGTATGCAGGCCGGCCATCGCCTGTGCTGCGGGCGCGTCTAGATCATGCTCTTAATCTGTATCAGCGGGGCGTGGCGCCAGTAATTATCACAACTGGCGGAGCGGCCGCAGATCCTCAGTTCAGCGAGGGCGGAGTGGGCCAGGATTACCTGATGCGACGCGGGGTCCCGGAACGCAACCTGATCGCGGAGACGCAGGGCCGGGATACTTCGGGATCCGCGGCACGCGTCGCGGTGATTATGCATGCCAACGGATTGCGTAGTTGCGTTGCGGTGAGCGATGCCTACCACGTATTCCGCATCCGAAAACTTCTGCAGCACGAGGGCATCGCGCCGGTCTATGTGGCGCCGCGTCCGGAGTCGCGGCCGCGAACAACGTGGCAACGCGAAGTCGCGGTGCTGCGCGAGGCGACCAGTTATTTGTTGTGGAGAGTGGGAGTCAGATAAGAGTGCCGGCGTTGGACCCATCCGAGAAAAAAGCAGATTCCTCGCGTTGCTCGGAATGAAAAGCGCAACTTACCAACCTTCGCGTTGTCGCAGCGCGGTGATGTGGGCGACGTGGTGACGCCCGTGCCACGCATAGAGCGCCAGCGTCTTTTCCAAGGTCATGGGGCCCATTTCGGGATGACGAAACGCACGCTTCCAATCTTCCGGAGTCAGCGATCGCAGCAGGCGCACCCAGCGATCATGCAATGATTCGAGCAGTGTCAGCGAAATTTCTATCGGCGTCGCTTTCGTGTCGGGCAGTTCGGCCCAGCGATCTTCGGCGTAGGGCTTGATGGTCGGCTCGTCTTCGGTAAGCGCGAGCTTAAACCGCACGTAGGAATTCAAGTGGCTGTCGGGCACGTGATGGATGACCTGGCGGATAGTCCAGCCGCCGGGACGGTAAGGCGTGTCGAGTTGGGCGTCAGACAGGCCTTTCACCGCTGCGCGAAGGTCAGCCGGAGTTTGTGCGATTTCGTCGAGTAAGGCGCGCTTCTGGTCTCCGGTAAGTTGTCCGTTGTAGGTGAACTTGCCGATGGGATAGCGTAGGTCGGTCATAGAATCTCCGTTCGGTGGATTGGGTTAGAGATGAGAGCCGCGAGACTAGCGCTTCAAGGAATCTCAGACGCGGCCCTTGTTGTCGAGGAAACCGCTTAGTTAACTACAAGTGCTAGTGTTCGCTTCTGCACGACCCCATTCCATCCGGCTTCGAATTTCGGTTCACCGTGCCTCCATTTTGGTGCATCCAAGGTTGGTTCTGGGCTAAACTCTCCGTGCCGTTGAGTTTAGCTACTTCGATCTCGGGTGGGCCTAAGGTTGCCCAAACTCGGGAGTGCTTGCGAGGAAACTATGCCATCATCGACCTGGTCTGGCCACTTAACTTTCGGACTTATTTCCATGCCGGTCCGTCTCTTTTCCGGCGCGCGCAGCAGCGGCATTTCGTTCAACATGCTGCACCGTCCGGACAAGCAGCGCGTGAAGCAGCAATACATCTGTCCGCTGGAAAATGTCGTGGTCGACCGCAGCGAAATCGTCAAAGGCTACGAGTTTCGCAAGGACGAATACATTGTCATTGAGCCCGACGAGATTAAGAAAATCGAACCGCAGACCGCCAAGACCATGGAGATCCTGGAATTCGTGAAGAAATCCGAAGTGGATCCCGTGTACTTTGAGTCGTCGTATTACATGATGCCGGAAGAGGCAGGGCGGCGCCCTTACGCTCTACTGACCAAGGCGCTGGAAGAGAGCGAGTACGTCGCTATCGCCAAGATCACCATGCACAACCGCGAGTACACCGTGTTCTTGCGGCCGCATGAAGGCGGGCTCATGTTGCATACCATGTATTACGCCGAAGAAGTGCGCAAGGTGGAAGGTTTTGGAGCGCCTGACGTGGAGTTAAAGGAAGCGGAAGTAAAAGTGGCGCACCAGTTGATTGAGGCGCTAGCGGACGAATGGGATCCGGAGAAATATAAAGATAATTTTCAGGAAAATTTGAAAAAGCTGATCGAGGCCAAACTCGAAGGCGGAGAAGTCGCGGCCGTGGAGAAGCCGAAGAAACTGGCTCCAGTCGTCGATCTGATGGCGGCGTTGAAACAGAGCCTGGCGCAGATGGAAGGCAAGAAAAAGCCCGCTGCGACTGCGAAGACAGAAGAAGGTCCGACGGTTGCTGCTGCAAAAGGGCGACGGCGGAAAGTTTAAAGCCGATTTTCGACTTCCGAAGTTGGATTATTCCAGCCGGCGCGAGCCTTGGCTAAGTCTGACTATTCCGCAACGCGTGTTTCGTTCAATCCCTGGATTCAGGCATCCCCACACACTGATCGTCGCATCCCTAGCTGAGAGCCTCCGCTGGTCGCTAGCGCGGATGGCGCGCAATCGTTACAATAATCGCTTCTGTCGCAATCATTAGAGACATAACTTCTTCTTCGGGGTGCCGATGAGTTTTCGACGTGTGTGCTGGGTGGCGGCGGTGGCGCTGGCGGCTTGGCTCGAAGTTTCATGTGGTCAAGTCTATCGCCCGGTAGTGATTCCTATTGGCATCGTTCAGCCAGCTCCGCAGAACTACCACGCGGTCTTTGGAATCAGCGCGAATGTGGCCGCAAACCAGGGTACGGCCTTGCAGATTGACGTATCGGGAGACAGCGACATCGGGCAGGCCAACATGGGGGTGAATCCCACGCACGCGGCCCTTCTGCCCAATAATTCGCGGGTTTTTGTGGCGAGTGCGGGAAGTTTATTCCCAGGGCAAACTGATGTTTTAACTTCATTCTTTCCCGCCGGAGGAGGTTCCTTCGCAACCGGGCTGGGGTCGACGAACAGCGTGACTTTCCCCAATATCGGGGCGATCATTCCCGGCACAAACCCGCCCCAACCCTATCTTTGCTCCTACCTGCCGGATTTCGTCGCGACCACGCAGCTCACCAGCGTTTTTGTGGCGAACTACGGAGTGGAAGGCGATCCCAATTGCAATTTCGCGAGCACCGATTCGGTCGCGGTGATCAGCACTTCTCAGAACAGCATTAGCAACATTGCCTATTTGGCCGCGGGCAGTCACCCGGTGGCGATGGCGGAGACTCCGGACGCGCTCAATCTCTACGTGCTCAACCAGGGAGCGAATTCGGTCACGGATCTTTCCCCGCAAGATTTGACGACTCTCGCCAGCATCCCAGTCGGCAACACGCCAGCGTGGGCAACGATTCGGCCGGATAGCCAGCGCCTTTATGTGGTGACGCAGGGGGACGGGCAACTTTATACGATTCGTACGGACACGAACGCGGTGGTTGCGGGGTCTCCGCAGTCAGTCGGGGGCGCCGGTGCCAACTACGTCGTGTATGACAAATATCTGAGCCGGTTGTATGTGACGAATCCGACGGAGGGTGCGGTCTATGTTTTCGATTCGACCACCGACCCGCCCACGCCGCTGGGCAGCCCCACTGGGAAGATCCGCATTCCGGCTCCGCCGATCCCGTCTTCCGCGACCTGTGGCGGTAGTCCCTGTTCCTACAGCACGGTGATGCCGGTATCGGTGGCGCCTTTGCAGGACGGTACGCGCTTTTACGTGGCGAGTTACGTAACGTCTGGAGGGGCGTGCCCAGATCCGAATGTTGCCACCAATCAGTGCGTGATCCCGCAGATTACCGTGTTCGATGCGGGGAGCTTGGCAGTGAAAACCACCGTGTTTCCGCTGCTGCCGCCGATTGCGACTCCGGCGAAAGGGATGCAGCCGTTTGCGCTGACGCCGGCCACATTCTGCGCACCGGTTTTTCCGTACACACCGGCTGCGGCGCGTTTCCGAATGTCAGCGGCAGCCTCGGCCGACAATACCCGTGTGTATGCCAGCATGTGCGATGGCGGTTCTGTGGCCGTCGTCGCCACTGTGCCGAACACAATCTCTGTGGGAGTGAATGCGTCGGACGTGCTGGTTACCGACCTGCCTGCGCCTTTCAGCGGAGCGCCGGCGGGTGCGAACGGCGAGCCTCCGTACCAGAACCCGCTGTTCTTGTTGACCGGGCAGTAGAAAGAGATTGTTGATTGATGATTTTTGATTGTTGATAGCGACGTCGTGGTTTTCAATCAGCAATCAAAAATCATCAATCAACAATTCCTAGACCTTGGCGGGAACTTCTTCTTTCACGGCTTCCCTCGCGGCGTAGTGCGAGTCGACGTAGTCGTCGAGAATCTCGATGAACTCCGGGACGATGCGATCGCCCTTGAGCGTGGTGAAAAGGCGTCCGTCGACGTAGACCGGGGCCTTGGGCTCCTCGAACGTTCCGGGCAGGGAAATGCCGATGTTGGCGTGCTTGGATTCGCCGGGGCCGTTGACCACGCAGCCCATCACCGCGAGTTTCATCTCTTCGACGCCCACATAGCGGCCTTTCCATGACGGCATCTGCTCGCGAAGGTAAGTCTGGATCTGCTCAGCCATTTCCTGGAAGAAAGTGCTGGTGGTGCGTCCGCAGCCGGGGCATGCGGTGACCTGAGGCGTGAAGCTGCGAATGCCCATGGATTGCAGAATCTGCTGCGCCACGCGGACTTCTTCGGTGCGATCGCCGCCAGGAGCGGGCGTGAGCGAAACGCGAATCGTGTCGCCGATGCCTTCTTGCAAGACGACGCCCATGGCGGCGCTGGAGGCGACCACGCCTTTCGCGCCCATTCCGGCTTCGGTAAGGCCAAGATGCAGGGGATATTCGCAGCGGGCGGCCAGAGCGCGATAGACGTCGATCAAATCCTGAACGCCGCTGACCTTCGCGCTCAGAATGATCTGATCGGGGCGCAAGCCGAACTGCTCGGCTAGCTTGGCCGAATTCGAGCGCGCTTACCACCATCGCTTCCATGGTCACTTCGCGGGCGTCTTTCGGCTCTTCAAGGCGGGAATTCTCGTCCATCATGCGGGTGAGCAGCACCTGGTCGAGCGATCCCCAGTTCACGCCGATGCGCACCGGCTTCTGATACTTCACCGCGACTTCGATCATGGTGCGGAAGTTGGAGTCGCCGGTCTTTCCAATGCTGGCGTTGCCGGGATTGATGCGGTACTTGGCCAGATCGCGCGCGCACTCGGGATATTTCGTCAGCAGAACGTGACCGTTGTAGTGGAAGTCGCCGATGATGGGGACGCGGATGCCCTGCTTATCGAGTTGTTCGACGATGTGGGGAACGGCGGCGGCAGCCTCGTCGTTGTTCACGGTGACGCGTACCAGTTCGGAACCGGCGCGGGCGAGGGCTGCTACTTGCTTGACGGTCGAAGGAATATCGGCGGTATCGGTATTGGTCATCGACTGCACCACAATTGGTGCATCGGAGCCGACGCGCACACCGCCAACAACGGCCGTGACGGTCTTTCTGCGTTGAATATTGGCCATATGGGAAGCTCTATTTTATCACGGGCCTCGCGTGCAAGGGTCCGGCGCTAGCGGAAGAGCTCGCTATGCGATCCGAGCCGGACCAATTGCAACTCCTCCGCGTCAGGTTTGCGGTAGATCAGCAACAGGTCGGGTTTGAGATGCCATTCGCGACAATCTTTCCACACGCCCGATAAGCCGTGGTCGGGGTTTTTCTCTGGAAGCGGTACGTCCTCGATCAACAAGGCAATGATTCCGGAGACCAGAGGGTCTAGCTCACGCCGGTGTTGATCTTTCTTTTCGCGTTTGAAGTCGCGGCGGAAGGCGGTGGTAAGCTCGATCCTCCGCATTCAGGTCGGCCATCAATTCGGAAACGTTATTGAATGACGCCAGACCACCTGCGCGTGCTTCCTTTATTGCAGTGGTTGTTGCTGCGTTCGGAACTTTCAGGTCGAACGGCAATGCCTTCTCGGCGGCTACGCGGGTCAGTAAGACTCTTACCGCGTCTGAAACCGACAGGCCCATCGCCGATAGAGCTTTGGCGGCCTGGGATTTCACTCGTTTGTCGATACGAATATGGACCATCTCTGTAGCCGGCATGAGTTGAGCTCCTGAGATACATTGTATCTCAGATAAACTTGGCGCACAAGTCAATCGGTCGCGGGCGTATAGGACTCCGCCGCGTCCTTAGGACGTCTGTAATCGATTGCCCTAGAGTTCCCTCTGTGAAATCATTGGTTCTGCACTTCCATTCCGCTTTAATCCTGGCCCACCTCTGGCCGAACGCTCGGGCTGCAACGCGCTGCCGCGATTCGTCACAATCAACTAGCAGGGAGGTTTTCATATGAGTCCGAGTCACCGCATCAAGGCAACGGGTGGCAAGAAGAAAGCGGCCGAGATCGATGGGGCCGGTGGGTCGGCTCCCGCATGGCCGAGTTACAAGGGAACGTCACAGCTTGTTGGAACAAGTCCAAGCGGTCGCGTGACAGTGTACGTGGATCCGTCACTCGGCCAGATCGGGCTTGCAAAATGCCCAAGATCTGCTGAACGATGCCGATCGTGTAGCAGCCGCCAACGACACGATTTTCGGGACCACCGGAGGACCAGTCAGCGTGATCGTGTTTGCGCTGGGAAATGCCACTGACGGAACTGGCGGCGCCGATCATATGGGTTGCGACTACACGACAGGCGCGGCCATCGAAGTGGATGCTTCGTTCGGCAACTCGGCTCGCGTCTCGGCGCTGTTCGAGGCTGAACTGAGCGAGTGCTCGATGAATGGAAACTTGTGCGGTGAGAGTACGGGAGAAGCGCTGTCGCGGTGGTGCGCCGCAGTCGGTAAGCAACAATGCGCTCTCGGACTTCGCGACGGCTCCGCAGTGGGCGCAGGACGGCGAACCCGATTTCGTCAATAAGACCGATCCGACTGACCAGAACGCGGACAGCACCGGATGCGGAATGGCATTTCTTTCGTGGCTGATGAGCCAGGGGCACACGCTGGACAAAATCGCGCCCGCGATGGTGGCATTGGGAGACGCGGGAACGCTAGCTCAACTGTATGCCAACCTGACGTCGGACGCTGGCGGCAAACGCGTGGCCGAAATTTCAGAGTGCGATTCAGGGCTTGCCGAACGGCGTTACCAGTGACGATCCTTTCGGTGCGGCTCAACCCGTGCAGGTCTAGTCGCGTGCAAGTCGCGAAGCCTCCGGCAGCGGCGGCGAAGGCGATCAAACCGGGCGACGGTTTGCCAGCCTAGATCCAAGCGCTTGCTGCCGCCAAACAAGAAAGCGGCATAAAAGAAAAGCCGACGGCTAACGTCGATTGTTAGCCGTCGGCTTGATTTAACTGGCTGAAGAAATTTACGGCAGCTTGTCCGCCAGCCCCGGAATCGTCTTCATCAAGATCGTTGTAGATCACCATCACCGCGAACAGTACCAGGAAAACGAAAGCAGCCTGGTAGACGCGTTCCTTGATGTTCATGCTGATGTCGCGGCGCATGAGGCCTTCGATCAGCAGGAACAGGATTACGCCGCCGTCAAGGATCGGGAATGGGCAGCAGGTTGAAGATGCCGAGATTCAGGCTGATGGCCGCGGTCAGACCCATCAGCGGAGTCCAGCCCTTGCGGCGGGCTGCTTCGCCCGCGGCTTGACCGATGCGGATGGGGCCTTCGATCGATTTCATGGAAATCTTGCGCTGCGCCATTTTCTTGACGAGTTCTAGAATCAGCAGAGCGTTCTGCCGATTCTCGTGCAGCGAAAGACTCAAGGCCTCGGCGAAAGGCAGAGTCTTCACCTTCATTTGCTCGCTGCCGATGCCAATGCGGTACCACTTGTCTTTAAGAATCGGCTGAACGTTGAAGGTCTTCTGCTCGCCGTCGCGCATTACGGTAATCGCGATCGGTTTGTCTTTGGTCACTTTCAGGCTTTCGATCATGGCTGCCAGCGCGGGTACGGGCTGGCCGTCGACGGAGATGATCTGATCGCCTTCTTTCAGGCCCGCTTTCTGGGCGGGCATGCCATCGACAAGGTCGACAATCGTGACAATACCTTCTTTCGGCGCCCATCCGGCGTAACCGATCTGATCGACGCCCATAGCCTCGGGCACGATGGTTTTTTCCAGCGTTTTACCGTTGCGATCAATGGTGACGTTCAGTGGCTGGCTCGGACTGAGGGCTTCTTTGAGGTCGACTTGCTCCCATGAGGGATTTTGAACATCGTCGATGCGCGTGATGCGATCGCCGATCTGGAATCCAGCTTTGGCGGCCGCGGTATCTTTGAGGACCCATCCAATCACGGGCGGCTCATCGTAAACCGCCGGGTATTCGTAGTGCACCATGTAGACGGTGGTGAGCAGAACGATCGCCAGCAGGATATTCATGGTCGGCCCGGCAATCGCGATCAGAAAGCGATGCCAGCGCGAGATGATTCATGAACTCGCGCGGATCGTCGGAGCGCTCGTCCATGGGATTTTCGCCGCTCATCTTGACGTAGCCGCCGAGCGGAATGGCATTGATGCGGTAGTCCGTGTCGCCCCTGCGGAAGCCGATCAGGCGTTTGCCGAATCCGATGGCAAATTGCTCCACTCGCACTCCCAGCCACTTGGCCACGATGTAGTGGCCAAACTCGTGGATCAGGATCATGAAGCCAAGAACTGCAACCACCGCTACGAGTGAAGTTAAGAAATCAGACATAATCGAGATGCGCACTCCCCAACTGTTAGATTCGTGAAACTAGGCGAAAGATGTTGCCCGGGGGCGTTGTTTCTTGCTCGCCGATCCTTTTTTGGGCCTGGCTGCGAGCTTCAGCATCAGCCTCCAAGAACCTGGGCAATCGACTCGAGCTTGCCGGAATCGGTTGCCTGCAGAACTTCATCGATAATCCTGGGAATTTCATCAAAAGCGGATGCTGCCTTCTAGAAATGCGGCGACCGCGACTTCGTCGGCCGCGTTAAGGGCCACGGTCTTGGCCCCGCCAGCTTCTGCTGCTTCATAGGCCAGACGAAGACAAGGGAATTTTTTCAGGTCGGGAGGGGAGAAGTCCAGATGACGCAAGTCACTGACCGCGAAGCGCATGTCGGAGGGGATGCGGTCGGGATATGTTAGTGCGTAAAGAATCGGCAGCCGCATATCGGTCACCGAAAATTGAGCAAGTATGCTGCCATCGACAAACTCGACCATGGAATGAATCGTGGACTGCGGGATGGACAATTACTTCCACTTTTGCTGGAGGCAGGTCAAACAGTCTGCACGCCTCGATCACCTCAAACCCTTTATTCATCAGGGTTGCGGAGTCGATGGTGATGCGCCGCCCCATCTTCCAGGTGGGATGATTCAGGGCTTGCTCCACGGTAATCGAGGAAAACTCGGAGTGGGGAGTGTGAAGGAACGGGCCGCCGGAAGCCGTAAGCCAGATGCGCTCAACTTCGTCCATGCGGCCGCCGCGAAGGCATTGGTGGACGGCGTTGTGCTCGCTGTCGATGGGGAGCAGGGGCTTGCCTTGGCGTCGGGCCTCGGCGGTAATCAATTCGCCGGCGGCGACCAGGCACTCTTTATTGGCTAACCCCAAAATCTTACCGGCGCGGACAGCTTCGTACGTGGCCTCCAGCCCGGCTACGCCGACGATGGCGCTGACCACAAAATCGACCTCGGGATGGGTCGCAACCTGCACTGCTCCTGGTGCACCATGTACGACTTCGATGGCGCCCAGGCCCTCTTTCTTCAGGCGAGCGCGGAGAGCTTCGGCATCGGACTCTTTGGCCATGGAAATTACGCGCGGGCGCCAGCGCCGGGCCTGCTCGAAGGCTGCTTCCAGATTCGAGCCAGCGGCCAGCGTGACAATCTCAAAGCGGTCGGGATAGGACTCGGCGACGCGGAGTGTGCTGCGCCCAATGGAGCCGGTCGATCCCAGGATGGCGATGCGTTTCATGATTAAAGAGAGACTGTATGCGGAGTCGGCACGGACTCTTTATTTTACGCGCTTTCGACCGGCCTTGGTGGGAAGGGGGATTACTGCATCACGCGCCAAGCCGTATAAAACCATAATACAGGAGCGGCAAAGAGCAGGGCGTCGATGCGGTCGAGCATGCCACCGTGGCCGGGAAGAATCGCGCCCGAGTCTTTGACCGACGCGCCGCGCTTGATCAGAGATTCCACCAGATCGCCGAGTTGCGCTGCAACATTCAGCGCAATTGTTAGCAGCATGATCGGACCCAGTCGAAGGTTGCTCCAGCCCGAACATGCCGTCCCGGCGCTCGATCAGACCGACACGCAGGAGCGCGGAACTGATCTGGCAGAGCGTAGTGAAACAGCAACCATCCCACGGCGAGGCTTGCCGCCAGCGATGCGGCAGCGCCTTCCCAGGTTTTTTTCGGGCTGATGCGCGGCGACATCAAATGCCGTCCCATCGACTTGCCCACGAAGTAGGCGAAGATGTCTCCCGCCCAAACCACCAGCAGCAAATACAGCAGGTAAAACGCGCCCGCCCACTGCTGGCGAAGCTGCACCAGCATGCCCATGGGCAGGGCGATGTAGGTGAAGGCGAAGACAGAGGCGGCGGCCGCCGGATATCCGCTGCGCAGATCCTGCGCGCCGCATGCAGGATAGTTAAGAGCTAGAAACGGTGCGATCGCGGCGGCAAATGCCAGGCAGTAAACAAAGATCGCGGTGGAGAGCAGCGGCTTTTCATTTCCCGCGTTGAAGGCCAGCAGCAGAAAAAAGATGCCGACGAAAATGTAAGTCGGCAGGCGCAGAGGTTGCACGCCGTAGGATTCCGTCAGTTTGAGGAATTCGTGGATGGTCAGCAGCGCGACAATGGCCGCTACCACTGCCAGCACAGGAACTGGCGCCCGCAGAATGAGCGCCAGCACAATCGGAATGAGGACGACAGCGGTCGCGATGCGTTTTAGCAAGGGAAGTGGTTATGCAGTGCGGCTTACGATCTTTGCACGAACCGAAGAATTTAACCACAGAGGACGCGGAGGCGCACAGAGGAAGCCAGTGCTCTGCGAAACTCCGTGTCCTCTGTGGTCTAAGATTTTGTCGGCTAGCGCCGACTGCTCTGCGTGTGCATCGCCGTGATTCAGCCCGCCGTAGCGGCGCTCGCGCTTCTGATATTCGGCAATGCCCTCGAGCAGGTGCACGCCGCGAAAATCCGGCCACAAGGTCGGAGTCACGTAAATCTCGGCATACGCCAGTTGCCACAGCAGGAAGTTACTGAGCCGCATTTCGCCCGAGGTCCGCACCACCAGGTCGGGATCCGGCAGATGCCGCGTATACAAGATGCCGTCCCACCATGTCTTCGTCGATGTGCAGGTGCTCGATCCCGCCATTCTGTGCCGCCGCGTTCACCATCGAGCGGAATGCGTCCACCAGTTCGCTGCGGGCGCTGTAATTGAGCGCCAGGGTGAGCACCATGCCCGGAGTTGCGGGCCGTCGCTTCGCGCGCCCATTCCATGCGCTCCTGTACGTCTTGCGGCAGTTCGTGCTGGCGGCCGATGTATTCGAGGCGGATGTTGTTCTTGTTGAGCGTGGGAACTTCGGCCTTCAGGTAGCGGCTCAGCAAGCTCATCAAAAAGTTGACTTCGCTCTGGGGGCGCTTCTTCCAGTTTTCTTCGGAAAAAGCGTAAAGGGTGAGCGCGGAGATGCCAATGCGTGCGGCGGTTTCCACCGTGGACCGCACTGCCGACACTCCGGCGCGATGACCCGCAACGCGCGGCATGTGGCGACGGCGAGCCCAGCGTCCATTGCCGTCCATAATAATGGCGATATGTTTTGGGAGCCGTCCTCGATCGAGACGCCGGTAGACTTCGGTTTCCTTGCGGTCGAGCCCGGTGGGTACTTTGTCCTGCAAAGTGATCCCTCGAACAAGAGGCTAACACAGGGGCCAAGCCTCTGGCAATGAGGGGTGTCAAGACTTGTCAAGACTCGTTAGAAATGTCCCCTAAATTAACTCATTAGAAATGTCCCCTGGTGTGAATGTAGTTCCGTTGTCCCGCGTCCTGGAGCGTAGCCCATGCAGCGTCCTTGGCGCGGGCCGCATAGGGCTGGTTCGCGGAGACGAATGCAGAGTATCGTCCTCGGCACGATTGCTCTAGCTGGCTTGCTAATCGCGGACTTCGCGCATACTCTCAGAGCAGGGCTTCATTTCCGGCCTGTAAGGGAGAGTATTTGACCAACGAAGAAATCAAGGCGTCTTACGTCGTCATTCGCCACAATGTCCGCACCTACGAGTCGGGCGGGGTGGTCGAGGTGGTCAAAGGACGCACCAGCGCGGAATCGGCCTTAAAGAAGTTCGAAGGCGAACAGAGTTCGGCGGATCGGCACGCGGGCTGGCGATATTTTCTTGAGAAGACCACACTAAAAGCGGGAACGGATCCCGCCGAGGCGACCGAACTCCGGCAGGCCGAACTAGAGAACCGGGAATCCAAAGCGACGCGCGAGAGCGAAGACCTCAATGGGGGAGGCGGGATATCGAGGTGAGCGGACAACCCGCTTGCTCAACCCACTAAGCGCTCGCCCCATCAATGGTCTGGTTCCCATCAGTGAGAGGAATCGGGCACCCTGAAATCCGCGGTTCCAACTTTCACGATCGTTCCTCGACGGTTGCGGCTTCGCAGTTTTGGTCTCGTCTGCTTTGGTTTTTTCTTCAGGCTTCTCCGTCGCTTCTGGCGCAGGAGCAGGTTTCTCCGTCCAAATGCCGTAGACGCGGCCGCCGTAGGCCGCGATTCCGCTATAGTCACCGAAAAAAACGCCGCTGGCTTCGAATGGATTGCCGGTCCAGGCATAGTTGCGGAAGGTGCGTCCGCCGTCGGTGGATCGCGCCAGGACGACGATCTGTTTGCGATTTTGCGGATCGTTGCGACGGTCATAAAAGAGAACATCGATGGAGCCATCGGTGGGATCGACAGCGAGCCACTGGAAGAATTGTTCGGCGCCATTGTGTACGGCGTCGTTGTTCACGCGAACCGGGCCTGACCAGCGTTTGCCGCCGTTTTCGGAGGTTGCAATGAAAACGTCGAGATCGCCGTTTCGGTAATCGCTCCAGGTCACGTACAGGCGCTTGCTCTTGGGGTCGATGGCAATTTGTGAAAATCCATTGGCCCGTTCCAGGGTTTGAACCGCGAACATGATGGGCGCAGTGTGAATGATGGGTCGTGCATGGGAGAAAGTTTTGCCACCATCGCGCGAGGTGGTGAGCATGATGGCGTTGTCCTGGCTCCAGATGGCGTAGAGCTTGCCGTCTGGAGCGACTGCTCCGGCGAAGCCCTCGGCGGCACCGTTATCGTCGCGGGGCAGGCCGGGGTGGGCGTCGATCTCGATGGGCGGAGACCATGTTTTTCCGTCGTCGGTGGAACGCGAAAGGACGATTTGGGAGTCTGCGATTCTCCAGCGCGTCCATCCGATGTAAAGATTGCCGGCATATTTGCTCTTGGTATTGTCGGCGACGATGTACGGTTTATCTTCAAAGGGAATCCCGGGCGAACTGGTTTGCTCGGCGACGGGGATGTGGTCGGCCTCCCAGGTCTTTCCACCATCGAGCGAGCGGCGGACGAATATTCCGTTGCGAGTTGCGCCGTGAGCCCAATAGTTAAAGGTTCCCAGCTTGTCGAAGGCGATGTAGCAGACGAAGGCGTGGCCCTGATTGTCAAAGGCGGCCGACACGTCGCCGGAGACGCGGTAATTTTTGGGATCAACACCGACGGCTGCCTGCCAGGTGTGGCCAGCGTCGGCTGAATACGAGGCGTGCGCATTATCCTGGAAAACCGCGAGCACCTGCTTCGGATTTGTGGGATTGACCGCAATCGCCGGCTCCGTGAAAGGACCCGGAGAGGGAGTGAGGGTGAAAACCTCGGCCTGCGGGGCTTTGGGAAGGTCCTGGTTTTGCGAAAGCGCGGACAAGGTGAAGCCGAAAATAAAAAGTGTGACGGGGGCGAAGCGACGAAAATAAAGGGCGAAAACCATTTGGGTCCTTGCTATTCGTAATTTAGATGTTCGGTTGAGGAAGGTTGTCGGAGCAAAGCGCGGCGCCACCAGCAATGCCTGCGTCCGCGCCGTAGTGCGCCATCAACAGCGGAATGTTCGCGGCATGTGGATTGACGCAGCAACTGGGAAGCCCGCTTTTGATCTCATCGAAGAACGGCTTCAGCATTGCGGCTACGCCGCCTCCAACGACCAGAACGTCGGGATCGAGCAGGTCAACGATGTTGCCGAGCCATGTAGTTAAGAGATGGACAGTTTCCAGAAGGACTTCGCGCGCCAAGGGATCGCCGGCGGCATAAGCCTGTCCCACCAACTCGCTGGTAACGACGGAGATGCTTCCTTTCGCGAGGTCGAGGATTGCGGAGTGACGCGACGGGTCGGCGGAAAGTTTGGCGCGCGCGCGCGCGCCGATGGCCGGACCAGCGGCCAGCACTTCGATGCATCCTGGTTTGCCGCAGCCGCAGATAGGACCGCGATAATCGATGCTCATATGTCCGCCCTCGCCGGCTGAGCCGGTGTTGCCGTGATAGATGCGGCCATCGAGAACAATGCCCGTGCCAATGCCGGTGCCGATCGTGGCGTAGAAAACATAGTGAAAGCCGCGCGCCGCGCCCCAGCGAGTTTCGGCGAGGGCGGCGGCGTTCGCGTCGTTGTCGACTTTCACGGGGACTCCGATACTTCGACGCGATTTTTTCCATCAGCGGATAATTTCGCCAGCAGGGAAGATTCGGCGGATTGAGAACGATGCCGGCCTTGGGATCGAGGGGCCCCGGGGCGCAGATGCCGATGCTCTGAACGCCTTCGGAAGGCATTAGAGAATCGATGGCGATGGTGACTGCATGGAGCGCGGCCTCAGCGGTGCCGGTTGCGACCATGGGCTGGCGGACCCTGAGCGATGATCTTGCCATCGCGATTCACCAGGCCCACAGCAACCTTCGTGCCACCGATATCGACGCCGAGAACCGTGCCGCTAGTCGTAGAAGCTGCGGTCATGGATTGGGCGCGGGCGCTACGTTCGGCAGATTGGAAAACTGCACCTTGACGGTCTTGATTTCGTAGGGCTTCGTATGCAGCGTTACCCGGCCATTTTGCAGGGACACGCTGCCGGTCGGTTTCTCCATGAGATTGGTTTCCTCTGCCGATTGCGCTCCCTGGGGAAGTTGTAGCGTGACGTCGCCATCTTTTCCCGCCCATTCATAGAAGCGGAGAATCACAGCGTTTTCGTCTTCGGCTTTCTTCATCGCGGTCACAACGATATTTTCCGGCTGCGTTTGCACGAAGGAGTATTCCGCGGGCAGAGAACCTTGATGCCTGTCGGAGGGGAAAGAAATTAATTTGTAATTTAATTCATAACCCTGGCGGATGGTGAGCGCCTGCTTCCAGCCTCCGGCGTGAGGATAGAGCGAATAGGTGAACTCGTGGTGGCCCTCGTCGGCGTGAGGGTCTGGATACTCCGGAGAACGGAGCAGCGATAGGCGGAGCACGTTGCCTTTCGCGTCATATCCGTATTTGCAGTCGTTGAGCAGGCTGAAGCCGTGCTTGGAATCGGAGATGTCGGCCCAGCGTTGCGCCGGAACTTCGAACTGTGCCTGCTCGGCAGGCGTATTACGCGTGGTGGGACGTTCGACAGACCCAAATGGAATTTCGAAAGTTGCTTTGTCGCTGTGAGCGCTGAGCGGGAACGCGACTTTGAGCAGAATATGTTTTTCGTGCCATTCTGCCTGCATTTTCACGTCGACGCGCGTGGCGCCAGCGTACAGGATGACATCGCGGACAAAAGTTGAATGTCTGGAAATGATTCTTGATTTCGATGATGGCGCGCAGCGGGCCACTTTCGACAAGCTTCACTTCATCGGCTTTGTCCAAGTCCCAGTGCTGTTTTTCGAAATCGGCGTCAATGTTCCATGCGTCCCACTGTTTGGGTTTATCCACGAAAGTTTGCAGCAGGTTGCCGCAGGTTGAAGTCTTGGGCCCGCCCGTGTCGGTTTCGGCCGGGGCAAGAGCTTCGGTGCCGCTGCGCTTGTCGAACAGGCTGGTCATGCAGCCAGTTTGGGGATCGATTTTCACGCGCAGGAATTCGTTCTCCAGCGTGTCGGCGGAAGCTTTCAGCATGGAGTGAACGGCGGGAGCGGCATTGGCTGCGCGCACAAAATATGTGCGGTATCCAAACTGGGGCGTTGTCGAGAGTAAGCAGGAAGCGAGCGCGGTGAGTCTCGGCGTCGAGTGAAAGCAGTTGCGATTCAGCGGGCTTTCCGTTGGAATCGAGAACCTCGATCTGGCGAGCGGGCGCGGGCAGTTGTGCCTCAAGTTCAGTGACGCCGGTACGTGGCCAGGAGAGGGAATTGAAGAGGATGACGGGCACTCCATCGCCTTGCGTGTTGATGTGTGCGGCGATTTCGCGAAGTGATCTTCGAGTCACGTCATTGGCGGCGCGATCCACGTTTTCCAGATTGCGCTTCGCATCGAGATAGTTCACGGCGATGCCCGAGCCCGGCATGATGTCGTGGAAGTGATCGAACAGCAGATTCTTCCAGGTCAGCTCCATTCCATCCTGCGGATAGCTACGCCCGTAGAGCGACGCAAGCGATGCGAACTTTTCCGCGTTAAGGACGGTTTCCTCAGAGCGGCGAATTCTGCGCTTGGTTTCAGCCTGGGTGGTGAAGACGCCGCGATGATAGGCGAAGTAGAGTTCACCGTCCCAGGTGGGCACCTGCATGCCGGGAAGCTTCTTCTCCATGTCGCTGAAAAAATCGCGGGCGAAACTGAATTCGAGTTTGGGATAGACCGCGTCGGGAGCCATCAGTTGTTGCGCATGGTCGAGCATGATGCGCGTGGGTCCGCCGCCATGATCGCCGACGCCGTAGAGGTGCATCATCTCGGGCTTGTCGGGAATCGTCTTCCCATAGATGGAGGGCATCCAGATGGACACGTCGGTCGCGAGGGGGTCGGCGTCGATGCCGCCGGCGTAGTCGTGGGGGAAATAAGTGAGGAGGCGGCTGCCGTCAGGCGATTGCCACCAGAAAAACTTGTAGGGGAATGTGGTGAATTCGTGCGCCCAGAGCAGCTTTTGGGTGACGAAATAATCCATGCCCGACTTTTTATAGATTTGCGGGAGTTGGTAGTTGTAGCCGAAGGAATCGGGATTCCATCCGATTTTAACGTCGACGCCAAAATTCTTTTGAAAGTAACGCTTGCCGACCAGAATCTGGCGAACGAGCGATTCGCCGTCGGGCATGTTCAGGTCGGGCTCGACCCACATGCCGCCGATGATTTCCCAGCGGCCTTCCTTGACGCGCTGCTCGATCTGGTGGAAGAGGTCGGGATATTTTTCCTGCATCCATTCGTAGGTGCGGGCGGAAGACATAGTGAACTTGAAGTCAGGATATTCACGCATCAGGTCGAGGACACTTTGAAACGTGTTGCGCACAACCTCGACAGTCTCGGTCCAGGGCCAGAGCCACGCCATGTCGATGTGCGAGTTGCCCACGATGCGAATGTTGAACTGCTGCAGCCAGGGCTTTAGCGCTTCAAGCTTGGATTGAGATTGTTTGAGCGCGGCATCAAATCCGGATTGGTCTCCGCGCTCGAGCGGGGAGAAGTCGATCGCCTTGATCGCGGCATCGAGTTTTTGCTGGCGCTCGGTTTTGCCCTCTTCATAAGCGGCGATGATGGGGCGTGCGGAAAGGATTTCCGTGCGCAGAAATGCGGGATCGGGCCGCGGGTGCGGAGGTTGAATCGTAAGTTGGCTGTGGAAGAATTCGGCTTGAATATCGTCTCCCGCAACCACCCTGGCAGCTACGAGGAATTTCTGGCCGGGCTGCGCGTTTTCGGTTAGCAACATGGGGAGAATGTCGTCATCGCTGCCGCGATAAAGGATCGCTCCGTTGGAGAAGACGGTGATTCGCAAACTTTCGGGGCTGCGAAATCGCAGGTCGAGTGAAACTCGAGAGCCTTGCGTGGCGTAGCCGTTAATCTTTTCGGGAATCTGAATCCAGCGGCGCAGGACACGGGTTCCTGTCCAATGCTCTCTGGGTTCGTCGTTGGAGCGCGGTCCAGAGAGGTTCTTGACGGTGATTGATTCCCACTTGGAATCATCGAGCGCGGGATCTTCGGGATGAGGAATGTCGGCGTGCCAGCGCCACTCGGGCTCGGCTTGACGCGTCAGCGAGTCCAGTCGGTCGAGAACCGGCTTGTAAGGATCTGGGACGGTAGAGTTCTGCGAATGAATAAGAGTAGTGTGGAGCAGAAGGATCGATACTAAGAGGATCGCGGAACGCTTCATCGAATAGGCACCTTTCCAGGGCGGTAGGGCCGCCGTAAGGCAGCCTTCGCAGCAACAGAGAGAATCACTGAACAGTTGTTTCAAATTCTAAGTGGCTGATTCTACAGCCAGCGGACGCGGCCTGCACGGGCGCCGCAAAAATTATGATTCTTTCGATTCGAATTATGAATCGAATTTATTACGTTCGATTGTTGACGGCGTAAGCTGTTCAACCTAGAATCTAGTCTGCAATGTCAGAGAACTGCAATCTTCGCGCTATGTGCTGCTGCACTTGTTGTTGTTGTGCGGGCGTGTGCACTGGCGCGGGGAGGCTGCTGACCTAAGAATTTTTTCTTAAGAACGGCTCTCATAAACCCATCGCCAGTTAAATCTGGCGGTGGGTTTTTTATTTTCCGGACTTTATGACTGAAACCCTATGACAAACACTGCGAAGGAAACGAAAGCACAACGAGTCGAGCGGTTGAAGCGCGCCTTCAACCCATGGGACGGACTGGAAGAAATCCGACGCTTCGCTCGCGAAGGATTCGAATCGATTCCTCCCGAATGGATCGGAACATATTTCCGCTGGTGGGGTGTTTACACCCAGGGAGACGGCGCGGGGTGACTGGCGGGCAGGGCGGGGAAGGGCGGGCGCTGCAGCGGTTCATGGTGCGCATCCGCATTCCCAACGGCATGATGAGTTCGCGTCAGCTGCGAGCCATTGCCGAACTGACGCGCGAACACGCCAACGGAATTGCCGATCTCACGGTACGCCAGAACATTCAACTGCATTGGGTCACTATCGAGTCGCTACCGGATGTGCTAGACGGCTTGTGGAAAGCGGGACTGAATACGACGGGCGCGTGCGGTGACGTGGTGCGCAACGTGACGGGATGCCCGGTGGCGGGCGTGGATGCGGATGAAATTGTCGATGCCTCGCCGCTGGTGCTCGAGGCATCGCGGTTGCTTGCGGGAAATTCTGAGTTCTATAACTTGCCCCGCAAATTCAAAATTTCGATTGCGGGCTGCCGGGTGTGGTGCCCGTATCCGGAAATCAATGACATTGGTTTAACGGCTCTAACCCGCGTGGTTGGCGGGAAGTCAGAGGTTGGCTTCTCGCTGCGAGTGGCCGGCGGGCTTTCGACCGAACCATACCTGGGAGCGCGGCTGGACACGTTCGTTCGCTGGAATCAGGTTCTGCCGGTGATCAAGGGCGTTGCGGAACTGTTTCGCGATTCGGAAGTGCTGCGTGAACACCGTGAACGTGCGCGTTTGAAATTTCTTTTTTTGCGGCACGGATGGACCGCAGAGCGCTTTCTCGGTGAATTGCAAGAGCGCATTGGATTCAAGCTCGATCCCGCGGTCGAAGAGCATCCGCCCGACGACGTTTATCGCGACCATGTCGGCATTCGCGGGCAGAAGCAGCCGGGGCTCTCGTATGTAGGAGCTGTGGCGCTGCGCGGGCGAATCACTGCTGAGCAGATGCAATTAGCTGCCGATCTCGCCGAGCGCTTTGCCAGCGGCGAATTGCGCGCCACCAATATGCAAAATTTGCTTGTCGTAAATGTTCCAACCATCAATGCCGAGGCGCTGGCCAAGGAATTGGATGCAATCGGGCTGAAAGTTGGAGGATCGCCATTCTGGCGCGGCACGGTGGCGTGCAGCGGGACGGAATTTTGCAAGCTGGCCATCACGGAAACGAAGAGCTTCTCGCGATGGCTCGTGGAGGAGTTGGAGGAACGTTTGCCCGGTTTCGATCAGCACCTGAAGCTGCACGTGACCGGATGCCCCAACAGTTGCGGGCAACACTGGATTGCCGACATTGGCATCGAGGGCAAAAAGATCAAAGTTCAAGATCGATTGGTCGATGCGTATTACTTCTGCGTGGGCGGTGCGTTAGGCATGCATCAGGCGACGGCGCGGCCCATAGGATATCGCTGCGCAGCGACGGAAGTGCCGGATGCGTTGGAAAGACTTTTAGGGCGATACCTGGCGGAACGCGAACCGGGAGAAAATCTGCGGCGCTTTTTTGTTCGTCACAGTGATGCGGAACTGCGCGAGCTTCTTGCGGGCGAGATGGTCACGGCAGTACCGCGCGATCTGCCCGACCCCGCGCGCAGCCTGTCGCACGTCGCGGGAGGGACCGGTGACTAGCTTGTTTCCCATGTTCTTGAAGCTGGAAGGCAGGCAATGCCTGGTCGTGGGCGCCGGAAGAATCGGCGAACCGAAGATCGCTGGCCTGCTGGAGACCGGGGCTCGTATCCGCGTGGTGGCGTTGGACGCCAGTCCTGCGGTTCGCGAGTGGGCACGCGAAGGAAAGCTCGAACTGGAGTTGCGCGCGTTTTCGGCGGACGACTTGGACGGGGCGTTTCTCGCGGTGGTGGCGACAAATTCCCGGACTTTGAATGAGCGCGTGTATCACGAGGCGCAGCGGCGCGGCGTGTTGTGCAACGTGGTCGATGTTCCGGATCTCTGCGATTTCTTTTATCCGGCAGTGGTGCGTCGAGGCGATTTGCAGATTGCAGTTTCTACGGCCGGGCAGAGTCCGTCGCTCGCGCAGAAAATTCGGCAACAACTCGACAAACAGTTTGGGCCGGGATACGCGACGTGGGTCGCGAAGCTGGGCGAGACCCGCAAGCTGATTCTGGCAAGCGATCTCGATAAAGAACGCAAGCTGGAATTACTGCATTCGTTGGCCAGCAGGGAAGCGCTTGAAGCGGCATTGGCGGAAGAACGCGAATTCAGCGCAAAAGGAGAAGGAGTATGAAGGGGAAAGTTTATCTGGTGGGCGCGGGGCCAGGGGATCCGGAATTGCTTACCCTGAAGGCACTGCGAGTGCTGCGAACGGCCGATGCGGTGCTGCACGACGACTTGGTCCCGGCAGAGGTGCTGAAACTTGCACCTGCGACGGCGCAGGTGCACAACGTGGGCAAGCGATGCGGCAAGAAAAACATTGCGCAGGAAGAAATCAACTTTCTGATGATCGCTCTCGCCGAGGCGGGCTTGCAAGTGATTCGCCTGAAGAGCGGCGATCCCATGATCTTTGGGCGCGCGGGAGAAGAAGTTGAAGCGCTGCGGCGAGCCGGAATCAGTTATGAGATTGTGCCGGGTGTGACCTCCGCATTGGGCGCCGCCGCGGCGGCGCAGATACCGTTGACTCATCGCCGCGCATCGTCGGCACTCGTGTTTATTACTGCGCATCAGGCGTCAGGCAGCGAGGCCGCGAACTGGAGCGCGCTGGCGGGCAGCGGTGCGACGCTGGTGATTTATATGCCCGGACAAAACTATGCCGACATCGCCGCCAAGCTGAAAGGTGCTGGACTAGCTGGAGACACGCCGTGCGCCGTCATTTCGCGCGCGACGACACCGCAGCAGCGAACTCACCGTTCAACGATCGCCGACCTGCCGAATTCACCAAGGCTTGCTTCGCCCACTTTGCTGGTAGTGGGTGAGGTGGTGCGTTTTGCCGATCCGGTTTTGCTGGCGCAAGAATTTGAGGTTGCGGCAGGCAACGGGTCCGCCATCCCGGCTGCAGTGTTCAATGAGGAGCCAATCGCGTGAAAGATCAAGCGGAACACGACGTGAAAGAGTTGATTGCAAGTGTTCAGAACGCCGCGGAGAACTGGAGTCCGCAGCGAGTTCTGATCTGGGCGTTCGAAACCTTCGGCAGCAAGGTGGCGATCTCGTCGGCCTTCGGCGCCGAAGGCATGGTGTTGATCGATATGGCATCGCGAGTCCGTAAAGACTTCCGTCTTTTCACCATCGACACGGAGTTTCTCTTTCCCGAAACCTATGCCTTGATGGACCGGATCGAGGAAAAATATGGAATCGCGATTGAGAAAGTCTACTCGGTGCTCTCACCGGAGGAGCAGGAACGCACGCACGGAAACGCGCTGTGGACGCGCGATCCCGACCTGTGCTGCGGTCTGCGCAAAGTCGAACCCTTGCGCCGCAAGCTCGGAGAGCTGAGCGCATGGATCACCAGCATTCGCCGCGACCAAACGTCGGCGCGATCAGGCGCGCGCAAGATTGAATGGGATTCGAAATTCGGTTTGGCGAAGATCAATCCCATGGTCGATTGGACGGCGAAGCAGGTTTGGCGTTACATCCACGACCACGACGTGCCCTACAACGAGCTTCACAACCAGGACTATCCCAGCATCGGATGCACTCATTGCACGCGCGCGGTGAGGCCGGGAGAAGATCCGCGGGCGGGGCGGTGGCCGGGATTCGCCAAGACCGAATGCGGCCTGCACATCATTGAGCCGTTAGCCAATTCGACGACCGAGAGTGCTTCGAAAGTCGCGAAGCTGGGGAACTAAGGTCCTGACCAGTCTATAGACAACCTGCAACTGTCAGTCGTCAGTCTTTTTCATCTTGGTGGCAAATTGACGCAGGAGGCCGACGAATGCGGTCGAGGCGACGGATAGGGTCCGATCGCGGCGGTAGGCGAGTCCGAGTTCGCGGTAGAGTTCGGCATCCTCAAGGTCGATGAGTTTGACGCGGCCGGCATCGACTTCGTCCCGGGCAAAAGATGCGCTGATCAGCGACACTCCCAGGTCGGCGGCGACGAAACTCTTAATCATCCCGATGCTAGGGAGTTCCATGCGAACCTGCAGTTCCGCGCTGTGAGGGCGAAATAGCTTATCGAGCAGACGGCGCGTGTGTCCTGTCTTAGGGAAGAGCAGCGGATGTTTGACGATTTCGCTGACTGGCACCACTTTAAATTTAGCCAGTGGATTCTTGGGACTCACCATCAACATCAGTTTGTCGCGAAAGATCGGCTGAATCTTTAAGCTGGGCGATTGAATCGGCAGAGTGAGAATGCCCACCTCGACCGCGCCGTTTTCTAATTTCTCCACGATCTTGTAGCTGAAGTTGCGGTAGATGCTGATCTGAACCGGGGGATAGCGGCGGCAGTACTCGGCGAAAACTTCGGGTAGAACGTAGAGGCACGTGGCTTCGTTAGCGCCAACTCGCAGCGTTCCGCGGGGGGTGCCGCTGTGGTCAGCGACCGCGGTCAACGATTCGTCCCGCAGGTTCTTCAGACGCTCGGCGTACTCAAAAAAAACCTGGCCGGCGGGAGTAAGCTTTACGGTTTTGCCGGAGCGATCTAGCAGGCGATCGCCGTATTCCTGCTCGAGTTGGCGAATTTGGGCGCTGACCGCCGATTGGGAACGGAAAACCTTCTCGCCGGCCCGCGAAAAGCTGCCTTGCCGGGCGACCTCCAGAAACGTAATTAGCTGATCAAAGTCCATTTGTGTGTGGCGAAATTATAGCGGACTTACTGGGCTTCGCAACGACTTCCGCCGATCCCGCAGCGCAGCCGTCTGCCCCGAAATTTGCATGGGTTGCATCGAAATTCTGCATTGTACATTGCCCGTCCGCAGGCACGAGAATACCAGCGTCGGTTCCTGAGCAGAAGTGTGCAACGCTCTCTCGCCCTCGCGAGCTACGCCCAAGAACGAATGATTCGAAAGGAATTCAGTCCACTGGACGAAGTCCATGACGACGCGTCTAAAGTCGAGAAATGGCCTGCCTGCGGCGCAGGGGCTCTACAATCCCGCGCACGAACACGACGCCTGCGGGATCGGGTTTGTAGCCAGCATCGCCGGCCATAAGAGTCACGACATTATCCGTCAGGGAATTCAGGTGCTGCTCAATCTGGCGCATCGTGGCGCCTGCGGCTGCGACCCCGAGACCGGCGACGGGGCGGGCGTTCTCATCCAGATTCCACACAAATTCTTCGCGCGCGAATGCGAGAAGCTCGGATTCTCGTTGCCGAAGCCGGGAACGTACGGCGTGGGCATGACTTTCCTGCCTGTGGAAAAGCATCAGCGGCTGCAATGCGAAGGAATTCTCGAGCGCATCGTGCGCGAAGAGGGAATGACCCTGCTGGGTTGGCGCGACACTCCTGTGTATGCCTCGGCGATCGGCCGCGTGGCGCGTGCGTCGCAGCCTTACATACAGCAGATTTTCGTGAAATGCGCGCCGGGAATGGAGGAAGACGCCTTCGAGCGCAAGCTCTACGTGGTGCGCAAGCGGGCTGAAAACGAAATTCGGGAGTCGAGGCATTGAAGACGCGGATATGTTTTATATTCCGTCGCTCTCGTGCCGCACCATCGTTTACAAGGGCCTGTTGCTGGCTCCGCAAATCGAGAATTTCTACCGCGAACTTTCCGACCCGGACGCGGAGAGCGCGCTGTGCCTCGTCCACCAGCGATTTTCGACGAACACGTTTCCGAGTTGGCAGCGCGCCCACCCTTATCGGTATGTCGCGCACAACGGAGAAATCAATACGTTGCGCGGCAATGTGAACTGGATGCAGGCACGGCAATCGTTGCTGCAATCACCGCTGCTGGGCGATGACATGAAGAAAGTTCATCCCATCATCGCTCCCGACGGCAGCGACTCGGCAAATTTCGACAACGCCGTGGAGTTGCTGCTGCAAACAGGGCGCAGCCTTCCGCACGTAATGGCCATGTTGATTCCCGAGGCATGGTCAGGAAATCCGCACATGCAGCCGGAAAAGCGCGCGTTTTATGAATATCACGCGTGCCTGATGGAACCTTGGGACGGGCCTGCGGCGATTGCATTCACCGACGGGCGTGTGATTGGCGCGACGCTCGACCGAAACGGATCTGCGGCCGGGAAGATTTGTTGTGACTCACGACGGGCTCGTGGTGATGGCGTCGGAAGCCGGAGTGCTCGATATTGCTCCCGAGCTGGTGAAGAGTAAGGGACGCTTGCAGCCCGGGAAGATGTTCCTGGTGGATACGGTGGAGGGGCGGATCGTCTCCGATAAAGAGATCAAGCAGAAGTTGGCGTCGCGACAGCCCTATGCCGATTGGGTAAAAGAAAATCAGATCACGATCGACCAATTGCCCGAGCCCTCGCGTATGCACTATCCGGATGCCGAGACGCTGCTTCGGCGCCAGCGCGCTTTCGGTTACAGCGACGAAGATCTGCGCATGATTTTGGCGCCGATGGCGTCGAAAGGCGAAGAACCGATCGGTTCCATGGGCACGGATACGCCTTTAGCTTGCCTCTCCGACAAGCCGCAGTCGCTGTTCAACTACTTCAAGCAGTTGTTCGCGCAGGTGACGAATCCGCCAATTGATCCTATCCGGGAAGAGATGGTGATGTCGCTGATCAGCTACATCGGAAGCGAGGGCAATATTCTGGAGGAAGCGCCGGAGAACTGCCACATGCTCAAGCTGGCGCATCCGCTGCTCACCAATCGGGAACTGGAAAAACTGCGCCGAGTTTCGAATCGCGATTTGCTTGCGACCACTTTGCCTGCATTGTTTCGAGCTCGCGATGGCGAAGACGGGCTGAAACGGGCGCTCGATGAACTGTGCCAGCGGGCCTCCTTGGCGGTGAAGGCGGGATATTCCCTGCTCATCCTTTCCGATCGCGGCGTGGACAAAGACTACGCGCCGATTCCATGCTTGCTGGCGCTCGCGGCGGTGCACAATTTGCTGGTACGGGAAGAAACGCGAACCCAGGTTGCGCTCATTACGGAATCAGGCGAGCCGCGCGAGGTGATGCATTTTGCCCTGCTCAGCGGATATGGCGCCAGTGCGATCAATCCTTACCTGGCGCTGGAGAGCGTGGAAAACCTGGTTTGGCGCGGCGAGTTGGACGAAGGAATAACGCTCGGAAATTGCCGTGAAGCATTTCATGAAGGCGATCAAGAAGGGACTACTGAAAACCTTTTCGAAGATGGGCATCTCGACCTTGCAGAGCTATCAGGGAGCGCAGGTGTTCGAGGCCATCGGATTGAACAAGGATTTGATTGACGCTTACTTCGCCGGCACCACTTCGCGGCTGGAGGGGATTGGACTGGCTGTTCTCGCGGCTGAAGCGCAGATGAAGCATGAGTATGCCTTCCGTCCGCTGACCGAGTTCGAGACTGAGCTTTCGGTGGGCGGCAGTTATCACCAGCGGGTCGATGGCGAATACCATTTACTGAATCCATTGACGATTGGCAAATTGCAACAGGCCGTGCGACAGGACAGCTTCAAGACATTTGAGGAATACACCGACCTCATCGACAAACAGAGCGCGCAATTTGTGCACACTTCGCGGGTTGATGAAGCTGAAGAAGAGCGAGACGCCCGTTCCACTCGAAGAGGTCGAGCCTGCGAAAGAAATCGTGAAGCGCTTCACCACCGGAGCGATGTCGTTCGGATCGATCAGCAAGGAAGCGCACGAAACGTTGGCCATCGCCATGAACCGCATCGGAGGGAAGTCGAACACGGGCGAGGGTGGGGAAGACGAAGGGCGTTTTCAACCGGACGCGAATGGCGATTTGCGGCGCAGCGCGGTCAAGCAGGTGGCCTCGGCACGCTTCGGCGTAACCGCGAACTATCTGGTGAATGCGGACGAACTGCAGATCAAGATGGCGCAAGGGGCGAAGCCCGGCGAGGGCGGACAACTTCCTGGGCACAAAGTCGACGATGTGATCGCGCGTTTGCGACATTCCATGCCCGGCGTTGGGCTGATCTCGCCGCCGCCGCATCACGACATTTATTCGATCGAAGATCTCGCGCAACTGATCTACGACTTGAAGAACGTCAACCCGAAGGCACGCATTGCCGTGAAGTTAGTGGCTGAAGTGGGCGTCGGCACGGTAGCAGCAGGCGTGGCCAAAGCTCATGCCGATGTCGTGTTGATCAGCGGTGACTCGGGTGGCACCGGCGCGTCGCCTTTAAGTTCGATCAAGCATGCTGGAATTCCGTGGGAACTGGGCTTGGCCGAAACCCAGCAGGTGCTGCTGTTCAACGATCTGCGCAGCCGCATCCGGGTGCAGACCGACGGCAAACTGCAGACTGGCCGCGACGTTGCGATTGCCGCGCTGCTCGGCGCCGAGGAGTTCGGTTTTGCGACGACGCCTCTGATCGCCATGGGCTGCATCATGATGCGCAAGTGCCATCTCAACACTTGTTCGGTGGGCATTGCGACGCAGGATCCTGAGCTGCGCAAGCAATTCCAGGGACAGCCCGAGCACGTCATTAATTTCTTTTTCTTTATTGCGGAACAACTTCGGCAGCATATGGCAGCGATGGGATTCCGCACCGTCGACGAAATGGTAGGCCGAGTTGACATGCTCGACGTTGAACCGGCGGTCGATCACTGGAAAGCAAAAGGCCTCGACTTTTCTGCAATCCTCTACAATCCGCCGGTGCCGTCGCGCGTGGCTCGGCGGTGCGTGCAGAGCCAGGATCACGGTCTGGAGCGAGCACTGGACCATCAACTAGTCGAGCACTCGCTCGACGCGTTGCTAAACCTCAAGGACGTTGAAATCAATTTGCCGGTGCGCAACGTGCATCGCTCGGTTGGCACAATCTTGAGTGGAGAGATTGCGCGCCGCTACGGCTCCGCCGGGCTGCCCGACGATACGATTCGCATCCATCTGACGGGATCCGCCGGCCAAAGCCTCGGAGCTTTTTTGGCCAAGGGAGTCACGCTCAAGCTGGAAGGCGACGCTAACGATTACGTCGGCAAGGGACTTTCGGGCGGCAAAATCATTGTCTATCCGCCGCGTGGTTCCAGCTTTGCTCCAGAACAAAATATTCTGATTGGGAACGTGGCATTGTATGGTGCGACGAGTGGCGAAGCCTTTTTCAACGGAGTGGCCGGCGAGCGCTTTGCGGTGCGCAATTCAGGAGCTACCGCGGTAGTCGAAGGAGTGGGAGACCACGGCTGCGAATACATGACGAACGGGTTGGTCGCAGTGCTGGGCGCATGCGGCAGAAATTTTGCGGCGGGCATGAGCGGCGGCATTGCCTACGTCTTCGACGAGCGCAAGGATTTTACGGAGGAACGCTGCAACCTTGATTCTGTAGATCTTGAACCGTTGCTTGAAGAGCAGGATTTGCAGATCGTCCGCGATCTTGTCATGCGACACATGGAGCTGACCGGAAGCCCGCGTGCGAAGTGGATTCTCGACAACTGGCGGGAAATGGTTCCGCGCTTCATCAAAGTGTTTCCTCACGAATTCAAGCGGGTGCTGGGAGTGGGACGCAGCGCGCGGGCCTATGTCAGGAGCCAACAGGTGGCCGTTCTCGCGGAGACTGAGTTGCCGAGGGAGCAGGTGCAACATGGGTAAGCCAACTGGATTCATGGATTACTCGCGCGAACTGGCTCCAGCGTCGTCCGGTCGCGGAACGCGTGAATGACTGGTTCGAGATCTATCAGGATTTTCCGGAAGAGAAGCTGCGCAAGCAGGGCGCACGCTGCATGGATTGCGGCGTTCCATTTTGCCAGACAGGATGTCCCGTCAACAATCTGATTCCTGATTGGAACGATCTGGTGTATCGCGGACGCTGGAAAGAAGCGGTGCGGCAGTTGCACGCAACCAATAATTTTCCGGAGTTCACAGGCCGCATTTGTCCGGCACCGTGCGAGGCGTCGTGCGTGCTGGGTATCAACCAGCCTCCAGTCACGATCAAACAGAACGAGAAAAATATTGTGGAGCGCGGATTTCTCGAGGGCTGGATTCGGCCGGAGCCGGCGAAAGTTCGCACTGGAAAGAAAGTGGCAGTTATTGGCTCGGGACCGGCGGGTTTGGCAGCGGCGCAACAGTTGTGTCGCGCTGGACATTCAATAGTGGTCTACGAAAAAGCTGACCGCATCGGCGGATTGCTGCGTTACGGCATCCCAGAATTCAAACTCGAGAAACACATCGTCGACCGGCGCCTCGAACAGATGTCGGCTGAAGGCGTGAAGTTTGTTACCAATGCCGAAGTTGGCAGGAACGTTGCGGTGGACGATTTGCGTCGCGAGTTCGATGCCATCGTGTTGGCGGGCGGCTCCGAACATCCGCGCGATTTGAAAGTGCCGGGTCGCGAGCTGAAAGGAATTCATTTCGCGATGGAATTCCTGCCGCAGCAAAACAAGCGCTGTCTCGGCGACACTCTCGATCCGGCGACTGAGATCCTCGCAACAGGCAAGCGCGTGGTCATCATTGGAGGCGGCGACACAGGCGCCGACTGCCTGGGTACGTGCCACCGGCAGAAACCACTGTCTGTCCATCAATTTGAAATTATGCCCAAGCCGCCGGACGAGCGTTCTCCGCTAACGCCCTGGCCGCTTTGGCCGATGCAACTGCGCGTAGAAGGGGCTCACGAGGAGGGTGGCGTTCGCGACTGGGGCATCGCGACCAGCAAGTTTACCGGCGACGAGAAGGGTAACGTGAAACAGTTGCATGGTGTGCGCGTAGGCGCTCCGCCGAAGTTCGAAGCCCTTGCTGCCACGGAGTTTACGATTGAGGCTGACCTGGTGCTGATCGCGATGGGCTTTCTGGGTCCGGTGCGCGGCGGGATGATCGAACAGCTAGGAGTTCAACTCGACAATCGCGGCAACGTGGCGACCGACCAGAATTACATGTCGTCGGTTCCGGGAGTGTTCGCTGCGGGCGACATGCGCCGTGGGCAATCGTTGGTGGTGTGGGCAATCTCGGAGGGGCGGAAAGCTGCGGCCTGCGTCGATTCTTACTTGCAGTCGCTAGCGGCACGGCCTGTTGTCCCTTTGGCTTCGGCGGCGCGACAAATTGCTTCGTAAGCTCACTAGTCGTCGAAGTTCAAGCTAAGATGGATCTTCACCAGAATCAGGCGCAGTAGAGCACTGCGCCGGCGTCATGATCCAACTCTCAGACATTCAATCCGCGCTGCAGAGAATTCGTGCAGACATCCGCATCTCGCCCTGCACGCACTCGGAAACATTTTCAGGGCTTACCAATAACTCCATCTTTCTAAAATTGGATAACCAACAACGTACGGGTGCGTTCAAAGAGCGTGGCGCGCTCAACAAACTGCTCACGCTGAGCGGCGATGAACGTGCGCGCGGAGTGATCGCCGCATCCGCCGGCAATCACGCGCAAGGAGTGGCTTACCACGCGGGAAGGCACAAAATCCGGGCGCACATCGTGATGCCGCTGCCAACGCCGCTGACCAAAGTTTCGGCGACTCGCGCTTACGGAGCAGAAGTTGTGCTGCACGGAACAAATTACGACGAGGCCTACGACAAAGCGGTCGAACTGAGTATTCAAGACGGCTTGACTCTCATTCATGCGTTCGATGATGACGCGGTTATCGCGGGTCAAGGAACGCTGGGATTGGAAATTCTTCAGCAGCACCCTGACATCGAAGTCATCGTCGCGCCCATTGGTGGAGGAGGGCTCATCGGCGGAATCGCATGCGCCGTTAAAGAATCGAAGCCGGCGGTGAAGATTTTTGGAGTGCAACCGTCGAGGATTCCGTCTATGAAGGCGGCGGTGGCGGAGGGTAAGCCGGTTACATTGAATTCGGCTAAAACAATCGCGGACGGAATTGCGGTGCGCCGGGCAGGGGACCGCACGCTTCCACTGGTGCAGAAGTATGTGGACGACATCGTTACCGTAGAAGAGGAAGAAATCGCGAACGCGATTCTTTTGCTGCTGGAGCGGGAGAAAACACTGGCCGAAGGCGCAGGAGCGGCTGCCATTGCCGCGCTGCTGAACCGCAAGCTGACGCTGCAGGGGAAGCGAGTCGCGGTGCTTGTATGCGGCGGTAACATTGACGTCACTTTGCTGGCGCGGATCATTGAACGCGGTCTGGTGAAGGATGGACGCCTGGTTCGCCTGCGCGTTCACTTGCCTGACTATCCCGGTGCGCTGCACCGGCTAACCGGAATTCTCGCGGACCATCGGGCCAACATCGTCGAGACCGCTTATGACCGCGCCTACCACGGCGTCAATTTGGGCGACACCGCGATTGACATCACCATGGAAACCCGAGGACCCGATCACATTACGGAACTACTCGCGGCTTTAGTGTCGGCAGGTTATACGCACGAGAGAATTCTGTGATGGCGGCGTGATCGAACTGCGGCCCCGGACGAATGCGTCCGGGGCTACGTGTTTTTGGGAGCCCCAGCGTCTTGGCTGTCAAAGATCGTTTTGTAATACTTGTTATGTCTGGGTAAAACTTTGTAAACCGTCGGAGTGCACAGCTCACGGCAATGTAAATTAAAAGGTGAGAGCATGAGAGTTAAGCGGTCCATACTCGCGACATTTGTTGCTTCGATCCTCAGCCTGTGTACGGTGGATTTGCTGCTGACAAGTTCAGCAGGCGCGGCGCAAGGCACAGGCCAACCCCCGGTTGCGCGGCGAATTGGGGCGATCAAAGCGATCAATGGGAACGCTATTACTCTCACGCCCGACTCCGGCGCTGACGTCATGGTGACGGTGCAGCCGAATGCGCGAATCCTGCGAATCGCGCCGGGAGAGAAAGACCTGAAGAATGCCGCGCCGGTCCAGTTGCAGGACTTGCAGGTGGGGGACAGAGTGCGCGTGCGCGGGCAGGCATCTGCGGATGGCACGTCCATGGCGGCATTGGAAGTAATTGTGATTCCGCGTTCCGACCTGCAAGCGCTGCACGAACAAGAACGGCAGGACTGGCAGAAGCGAGGATTGGGAGGTCTGGTGAGCACGGTCGACCCGGCGACGGGCACGATAACAATTTCAGTCACGAGCCTGGGCGGGAAGAAAGAAATCGCTGTGCACACCGCTAAGAGCACCGTGTTTCGGCGGTACGCACCGGATTCGGTGAAGTTCGACGATGCCAAGCCGAGTACCCTGCAGGAAATTCAAGCGGGCGATCAACTCCGGGCGCGCGGTGATCGCAGCCCCGACGGTTCGCAGGTGACGGCGGAAGAGATCGTTACCGGAAGCTTCCGCAATGTCGCGGGGCTGGTGAATACGGTGGACGCAGGTTCCGGCACCATTACCGTTCAAGATCTATTGAGCAAGAAGCCGGTGCAAGTAAAGATTAGTTCCGATTCTCAGCTTCACAAATTGCCGCCGGAGATGGCGCAGAGAATCGCCGCGCGCTTGAAGGGAACCATGCCAGCCGGAGCGCCTGGAGGGGGTGGTTCGGGCACTGGGGCCTCGCATGCGCCAGGAAATGGTCAACAGCCGGGGACGCAGCCTGCAGGGACAAACGCTGGCGGAGGCGGAATGAGCGGGGGAGCCGCGCGCCAAGGCGGCCCGCCCGACCTCCAGCAAATGTTGAATCGCATGCCGGCGGTTACGATTGCCGATTTGCGTAAAGGAGACGCCGTTCTGATCGTTACGACGCAGGGCACGGCGAACGGCGGCGGTACGGCGATCACGCTCTTAAGTGGAGTGGAGCCGATCCTGCAAGCGGCCCCCAGTGGCAGTCAGGCGATGATGTTGGCGCCATGGAGTCTAGGCGGTGGCGCTCCCGGCGGAGACAGTCAATAACCTTGCTTCAATAAAATGTTCTGCGGCTTTTACCTTGTTGGTAATAAGAAATGGGAAATTCATGAAGTTTGTAAGATACGTGCGTTTTCTTGTCATAGTCTTTGTCTTTGCGTGTTTGCTGTCGGGAAGTGGGTTGTGGGCGCAGACGGCTTCGGGAGGCCTTCGCGGACAGGTAGCCGATCCCTCAGGAGCTGCTATTGCGGGAGCCAGCGTGATTATGACGCCGGCCAGCGGATCTCCGGTTGTGGTTCAAAGCAATGGCCAGGGCTCATATGAGTTCAAGAATCTGCCCGCGGGCAAATATATTCTGACGGTTGCGGCGCCCGGATTCACGCTTTTTGAGAACGACAACGTGGTGATCGCCGACCAGCCTTTGCGGCTCAATGTGACGATGGCGATCGAAGTGGAACAACAGAAAGTTCAGGTCTCTGACACCGCTCCGACCGTCGATGTGAATCCCAATAACAACGCCGGCGCGATCACGATTTCGGGGAAAGAACTCGAAGCTTTGCCTGACGATCCCGACGAATTGCAGTCGGATCTGGAAGCGTTAGCTGGGCCGTCGGCAGGTCCCAACGGTGGGCAGATGTATATCGACGGCTTTACCGCCGGTCAACTGCCGCCGAAGTCGTCGATCCGCGAAATTCGGATCAACCAGAATCCTTTTTCTTCGGAATACGACAAGCTGGGTTACGGGCGCATCGAAATCTTCACCAAGCCGGGAACGGATAAATATCACGGGCAATTCTTCGTGTTGGGCAATGATTCTGTTTTCAATTCCTCCGACCCCTTCCTCGGCTCGGAACCTCCCTATTATTCGACCCAGTACAACGGGAACTTTGGCGGGCCGATTAATAAGAGCGCGTCTTTTTTCTTCAACATGGATCGGCGCAATATCAACGACCTGTCGGCGACGAATGCCTACTCTCTCAATTCTGCGCTGTTGCCTTACAACGTTGTAAGTGCAATTCCCAACCCGCATGAGCGCACTAATCTCACCCCGCGAATCGATTGGGCGCCAACGAAAAATAACACGGTCACGCTGCGCTACCAGTACTATCGCGACACGGAAAACAACCAACTAGGGAATGCACTCGACCTACCGACGCAAGCCTATTACACACAGAGCACAGAAAATACGGTCCAGGTAAGCGATACCCAGGTGATCGGCTCCAAGATCATCAACGAGCTTCGATTCCAGTATCTTCGCGATGACTCAATGCAGACGGCTGCAAACACGACGCCAACGGTTACCGTTCTAGGCAATTTCACGGGCGGGGGTTACGCCTCAGGAAATCAGAACGATGCTCAGAATGGCTACGAGATCCAGAACTATACGTCGCTCATTCACAGCAATCACTCCTTAAAGTTCGGCGCACGGGTACGCCTCACGCAAGATACAAATTATTCCACTTCGGGATTCAACGGCACCTTTACGTTCTCGTCGCTGGGAAGCAGCGCCACCCCCGACAGCGACATACCGTCGAACTGTGCAACCTTCGCTCAAAATCCGCCATGCCCTATTTCGTACTACTACGCTCAGCAACAGTTCAACGGAGGGGCGGCTGCTGCTTATGCTACGCAACTTACGTACACCACTGGGAACCCGACCGCACAGCTTACTTATTATGATGTCGAGCCTTATATTCAAGACGACTGGCGGGTGAAGCCGAATCTGACCATGAGCTCAGGCTTGCGTTTCGAGGCTCAAAACGACATTCACGATCACGCCGATTGGGCGCCGCGTTTCGGTTTCGCCTGGGGTGTAGGCGGCAGAAGCGCACCGCCCAAAGTTGTGATTCGGGGCGGCTACGGAATTTTCTACGATCGTTTCCAAATCACCCAACTCCTGCAGGCGGAACGTTTAAATGGTGTAAACCAACAGCAATTCATCATCGATAATCCGACCTGCTTTCCTGGCACTGACATCTCGCTTTCAAGCTTCGGCAATTGCGGCCCGGCCTCGGGCAAGTCAAATATTTATCAGATTAGCCCGAGATTGCGCGCGCCCTACACCCTGCAGGGAGCTTTGGGGGTCGAACGGCAACTTACCAAATCGGCGACTCTTTCGGTCATTTACCTGAATTCTCGCGGCTTCGATCAGTTCGCTCTCATCAATGCGAACGCTCCCTATCCAGGGACGCCTTGTGCTCCAAATTGTCCCCCCATTCGGGGCGGCAACATCTACCGTTATGTTTCCGAGGCTAATTTCGAGCAGAACCAATTGATGATGAACTCGAACGTACGCATCGGTTCGAAGGTTCAGTTGTTTGGTTACTATTCCTTGAACTACGCCAATAGCGACGCTTCCGGCGTTTCCAGTTTTGCGTCGAACTCCTACAACATCCGGCAGGATTATGGGCGCGGGTCGTTCGATATTCGCCACAGGGTCTTTCTTGGTGGCAGCATTTCGTTGCCGTATTTGTTTCGCCTGAGTCCGTTCATGGTGATCAGTTCCGGTTCTCCTTTTAACATCACGTCGCCCATTGACGTGAATGGAGATCAGCTCTACAACGACCGTCCAGGCCTGATCTCAACCGCGACGTGTCCAACCAACCCGCAGCAAGGATCGGGCCCACAGAAAAACATTTACTGCACAACCTTGGGCACGTTCGACGCGCTCGGGGGTGGCAAACTGCTGCCCATCAACTACGGCACCGGGCCTGCGCATTTTGTGATGAACCTGCGGTTCACGAAAACTTTTGGATTTGGCCCCAAAGCGAAGGCTTCCGGCCAGGGTCCTGGGGGCGGCGGTGATGGAGGTCGACATGGGGGTGGCCGCGGCGGCCCGCTGTTTGGCGGCGGCCCGTCATTCTCCTCGGGGAATTCCGACCGCCGTTACAATCTCACTCTCGGAGTGAATGCTCGCAACCTGTTCAACGTTGTGAACGTCGCCAATCCGAATGCGGTTCTGGGCTCGCGTTTGTTCGACGTTTCCAATGATCTGCAGGGAGGGCCGTTTTCTCCGGGCACTGCCGCGAACCGCAAGTTCGAATTGCAGGCGACGTTCAATTTCTGATCGGAGAATCGATCGTTGCCGATCGCGAACTCGCCGATTCAGGATATTCTGGAAGCACGGGGAGCGCGGTGGGAAAACCTTCAAACTAAGGGCCGCCAAAAAGATTGCTTTTTCTTCCGACGACCAGACGAAAGTTTCTTCGACTCGCAGCGACCGCGGGCGTAGGCGCGCTCGCGATCGATACCACGCTGATTGCGCCCAACCGTCCGCGAATCGTTCGCCAGGAAATTGCGCTTCGCCGCTGGCCCGCGCGGTTGGACGGCTTCACCATCGCGCACCTCAGCGATTTTCATTACGATCCTTATTGCTCGGTTCATCCACTGCGAGCTTCTATCGGGATGGTCAATGACTTGCGCCCCGATCTGATTGTGCTGACCGGCGATTTCGTTTCGGAACCTTTCCTGCGAGGTGATCGCAAGAAGGCTGCCTTAGCTTCGGAGCCTTGCTCTAAACTGTTGCGGCAGATGCAGGCGCCTCACGGTCTATGGGCCGTTTTAGGCAACCACGACGTTATGACTGACGCGAACCGAATCATAACGTCGCTGCAGAATCAGGGAATTCACGTTCTGGTGAATCAATCGGCCGCGATTGAGCGCGATGGAGCGCATTTTTGGCTGGGCGGAATAGATGACGCCATGGAACGGATTCCCGACTTGGACGGTACCCTGCACAAGATTCCCTCCGGCGATCCAGTCGTTCTTCTAGCGCACGAACCCGACTATGCCGACCACGCAGCCCGCTATCCAGTCGATCTGCAACTTTCGGGGCACTCGCATGGGGGCCAGATCCGGCTCCCGCTGCTTCCGCCTCTTTTCTTGCCTCCGCTAGCTCGAAAATACGTCTGGGGCTTGTACGAAATCGGCGGCCTCACCCTCTACACAAACCCTGGGTTGGGCACCGTCAATCTTCCAGTCCGAATGAACTGCCCTCCTGAAATCACGCTGCTGACGATGCGGCGATCTGCGGCCGCATAGCGCTTTGAAGATATCCGCTATGCAATTGCTTTCACTTTGCTAGGCATCCGATCCTTGATATATTTCAAGCAAGTTATTGAAACAAAGTCGGATGATCGAGTGTCGCATAGTGGCTCTATGCGTGCCGCCAACCCCAGAATGCATCGTCGGATCTGGCCTGCGATTTTGTTCGGTCTGTTGAGTGTGAGCCTCTGGGCGGTGACAACGCCTGCGGCACGCGTCTCCGAAAATTTCGCCCAGCGCGAGGGTCGGGTTTCCAGAGCATTAGCCCGGGCTTCCCAATTCGTTGACGTGCCTCACGTCAGCGCGCAGCGATCTTGCGCCGAGATCCAACCGCCTGAACCCCTGACGACACCCGATCCGCTTTTCACGCCCATGGAGAACAACCAGAGAGTAAAAGTCAGCTTCATCATTGGAACCGACGGCCGGGTTCACAGTCCGCTGATCCTGGAAAGCGCAGGACTCGCCGGTGACCGCCACGTTCTACAGACGGTGCGCACCTGGAGATACCGTCCCGCAACCTGCAACGGCGTCCCGACCGAGACCGAAGGCAAAGTCGAGTTTTCCAGCCGATAGCCCCCGCCTGAGCCGCTGGGCTAGAATGGCCCCAGCAACGGGGTGATTCGATCCGTGAACGACGATAAAAGAAATCCCAGACCGGCCGGTTTGCCCGCTGATTCACCCATGCACAGCTCCGAAGTGGAGGACCTATACCGGGGAGTGCAACCCGAGATGCGGCGTCCCAAGCCCAGTGCAGACGCGCTGGCGGCCGCGTTGGAGGCCGCGCAGCGCTTGGCTGCCGAAGCCGATGCCGAACAGGCTGCAGACGACATGGCGGAGGATGTGAGGAACGTTTCATCGACCATCGTTTGCAGCGTGTGTGGATATAGTAATCGGCAAGGGAACAAGTTCTGTGGCATGTGTGGAATCGCCGTGAATGAGCAGCCACAGAAGGCAACAGCTTCCGCAGCCAGCGCGCACAGTCCTTCCCGTGCGCTAGCGTTGCCAAGTCCTTTTCCCGAGGAAGAATCCGAAGTGCAGCCGGCACAAAAACGTGGCTCGGGACAGGAGACCCATCACTACCATCACCATTATCATCACCACTATTTTCCCGGCGGGGCGGAAGGCATGAGCGCGGCCCGGCCAGGTGGCGACGCAGCTCGAGCTGAGCCAGCTCGGGACTTGCGGCCGACGGCGGCGCTGAGAGGCGACATGAGCCGCGCCGAAGCCGCGGTACGGCGGGTCACGCACGAGTGGGTGCTGGCCTGCAACACAAAGCACCTCGACGATCTGCTCGAGCTTTATGCGGCAGATCCGCTGGTGCTGCGATCGAACTGTCCGCCCATTCGAGGAGCGGCCGCAGTTCGAGAATTCTTCTTTGGCGCCCTGGACGCAGGACTGGGAGAAGTGGAAGTCGAACCCCTGCGCGTGGAAGTGGTCGGCGACCTGGCGTACGAGGCGGGACGAACCAAGGCTTTGATTCCCAGTGCCAACGGCAAGCGCCGCGAAGAACGCGGCAAGTATCTGTGGGTGTGTGCGCGGCAGAGTAATGGCGAATGGAGGTTGGCCGCAGACTGTTGGTCGAGCGATTTGACGCTCACCACGATGGAATCCGACGTCCCGCCGAGCGCGGGAGTGAGAACCGCACAGCCGCGCAAAAGTTAATGAAGGTTAAACCCGTGCACGGCTTGGCCTATAAAGTTGCGCCGAGTTTGGCCAAGTCTTCCCGCAACTGATCGACCTGACGCATTTCGATGGTCTTCATTCCCAACTTTGCGGCGCATTCCAGGTTGAGCGCGCGATCGTCGATGAAGCAGCACTCTTCGGCCGGGATCTGCGTGATTTCCAGGGCCAGACGATAGATGTCGCCCTCGGGCTTGCGATATCCGACGAAGCAAGAGCTCACAAACAATCGAAAAAGCTTTCGCAACCCGAACTTTTCGATTCGGTAATTGTTAAGCTCTCGCGATTCATTGTTGATGGTTCCCATGAAGTACTTGCCGGAGTCGGCCAGCGCTTGCCCGAACTCCAGCACTTTGGGAAACGGCTTCGACAACGCAAACATATATTCGCGGAATTCTTCACGGGTGAACGGACGCGGGCCATAGAAGACGGTTCGATCGAGATATTCCTCGAGCGTAATCTTGCCGCGTTCGAACGATGAGACCACCATCTCATGACGGTCGTGAAATTCCTTCTCGTCTAGCTGAAAATGCTGGAGTGCCTCTTGTCGTTCGGTGTGGTCCCATGCATTGGTCAGCAATACCCCGCCGACGTCCCAGAATATTGCGCGAATGGCAGACAATGTCGATTCCTCCGGCGGGCGAGCCATTGGAGAAGTTTAGATGAACGCTACGAGGAACGGGCGCTCCAGCAATTATTTTCTGGCGAACACTTCCTTGAGCAGGGCGGTAGTCTGGTCGGCTGGATTGGTGCGGATTTTTATTTCTTGTTGCGTGAGCATATAGAAGATGCCATCCAAAGTTTTGTCGACCACATATTTGTCGAGATCGAACTCGTTGGCGATGGCGCTGCCCCCGGGAGCGGTCTTGATCACATGGTCGTATTTTTTAATGACACCGGCGCGCTGCAAAGCACTATGGACGATCGGCGAGAACGTGGTCGTGAGATCGGCATTGCACTTCTGCCTGAAATATTCGGTGGCAGCGGTATCGCCGCTGGTGAGAACGCTGCGAGCGCCGGGAATCGTCATTTTCTTGAGAGCATCCAGGAAAATCTGCTTGGCTTGAGGCGTGGCCCGTTCGGCGGCACGATTCATGCCGATTTCAAGATCGTCAACAGTATCGCCCTCGCCGATTAAACGCATGGCTTTGCCGACCGATTGGAGTTGCGGCGGCAACAGTATTCGGATGGATTCGTTGAACAGGAAACCGTCGGTCTTGCCGGCTAATGCGACCGCTTTGCCAGTGCCAATCGCGAGCGCCTCTTTGAGGCCGGCTGCAATCTGTTCGTCGCTGAGGCTGGAAGAATCTCCGTGCTCAAGGGTGGCGTCCGTTTTCTCAGCCGGTTCCTTGACTTGGGCCATCGCACAGGTACAGCAGCCGATGGCGATTGTGGTCGCGAGCAGAGAAGAGCGCATGACATATTTCATGGAGAAGAAGAGGAATAATTCTATCAAGAGCGGACCGGTGGACGTCAGAAGTTCTTGCCGGAAAATACCGGGATTGAATGCACTCCAATGAACAGAAAAGCGGATACTTGGTGAGCGCGGCAGGACTCGAACCTGCGACCCATGCCTTAAAAGGGCATTGCTCTACCAACTGAGCTACGCGCCCGCCCTTTTTGTAATGTAACACAGTAGAAGGGGCAGACTAGCCGTTGCCGCTGGCAAGCGAGCGGGAAAGAAGTTGATGCCCACATTCCTGACAGTTTCTGTGATCAAAGGAACTCGAGTCGCCGACGCTCATTCTTGTATCGTTCCGCCGGGAGAACTGAGCAAAGAGCCACTGCGAGATCGGAGTGCTTTGTCGCTGGAATGTTCGGAGCGGGGATGCTGCTGACGAACGTGGTCGGCGAATTCTCTGGACAGACCCTTGCGGTTCTTTGGGCCTTCGAACGTGGTCGTGCAAGCCGAACACCCGAACGTCGGAGGATAAGGGCGAGCGAGTCGGAGGTGGGGAACCTTGCGACCGGTCATGTTTACACGCTAATCAACGGCCGACCAGCGCGCAGTCAGGGAAAATACCAAAGCATGTCCTCTGCTCTAGCAGCGGGAATGGCTGGTGAAACTTAAATCGAGCTAAGCCATCCCCCCACTCAGGACCTCCCTACATGAAACCATGTATGGCGATCCATCAGAACGCGTGGTCTCCTCCATGCGGGGTAACTGGGCGTAGTCGAGGTGTTCCCCCTGCGTACTGAACGACGGAAATCCCAAGGGGGCAGGGTATAATCCATCGCTTCGCTTTTCGTGCTGAGGCTTCGAAGTTCTATTCGCCAAAGTACGAAATCTGACACATTTTGAGTGTTTCATCGTGCGTTATATTCACGGTGGAGGAAAGAATTCTATGAGCGAGATGCAAGCGAATCAGAAAAATGGGACGCTGGCCAGCGTTCTTGGCAGAAACACTGAGAAAATCCTCGGTGAATGGATGCGGCAAATGAGCGGCACCACTCGCCGCAGTGATCTGATCAAGGAGTCCGACCTGCGGGCCGAGTGTTCACGGTTCCTGCAGTTGTTGAGGCAGGCCATCGAGTCGGACGGAAGCAACTTTCAAGCCCCCGCATATGAGCCCGTGCGAGAAGTGCTGGCCGATATATCGCGAAGCCGGTCCCAGAAGGGATTCAAGCCCTCGGAAACTGCGACCTTTGTGTTTTCGCTTAAACGACCCCTCTTTAACGAGATCCAAAGTCAGCACAAAGGGGACACGGACACCATGGCGGCGGAGATCTGGTCGTTGACCGAGTTGCTGGACACGATGGGGCTCTACACGACGGAAGTGTTTCTGAAATCGCGAGAAGAAATTGTACGGCGCCAGCAGGAGGAACTCCTCGAACTGTCGACGCCGGTCGTGAAACTCTGGGATGGCATCCTGGCTCTGCCGATCATCGGCACTCTGGATAGCGCTCGCACCCAGGTAGTGATGGAATCTCTGCTGCAGGCAATCGTGCAGACGAATTCGCGCGTCGCCATAATTGACATCACCGGCGTGCCGACGGTGGACACCGTGGTGGCACAGCACTTGTTGAAAACCGTTACGGCCGCGCGGCTGATGGGTGCGGATTGCATCATCAGCGGAGTGCGGCCGCAAATCGCGCAAACCATCGTCCACTTGGGTATCAACCTTCTGGATGTCACTACCAAATCAACGCTCGCAGCCGCGTTCTCGGTTGCGTTGCAAAGATTAGGAATTACATTCGGTCGCGAGACCGCGAAGAGTTAGGAGTATCAGTTGGAAAAAATCCCGATTTTAAAGATGGGCGAATTTCTGCTGGTCACGATTCAGGTGGATATGCATGACCGCCTGGCAATGGCCCTGCAAGATGACCTGACTAAGACGATCAGCCAGACGGACGCCCGTGGAGTGCTGATCGATATTTCGACTTTGGAAATCGTCGACTCCTTCATTGGCCGCATGCTAAGCAACATTGCGGCGATGTCCCGAGTGCTCGACGCGGAAACCGTGGTTGTCGGCATGCAGCCTGCCGTAGCAATCACACTCGTCGAACTCGGGCTTTCGCTTCCTGGCGTGCGCACCGCCTTGAATGTGGATGCGGGCATGGAACTCCTGCGAGTGTCCGTCAACGCCAACAAGGAGATGTATGGCAGTCGTCTCCACTGAGAGCGTGCCCATAAAGTCCGAGCCAGACGTAGTCACCGTGAGGCGGCGGGTGCGGGAGGTTTCCGCCCAGCTCGGCCTGAGTCTTGTAGACCAAACCAAAATCATTACGGCGGCCAGCGAACTGGCGCGTAACACCATCATTTACGGCGGCGGCGGTGCCATGCAGATGCAGACTTTGAATGGTCCGCGGGTCGGCTTGCGCCTTACTTTTGAAGATCACGGCCCTGGAATTCCTGACGTCGACCTCGCGCTCCGTGACGGTTTCACTACCGGCTCCGGATTGGGTCTCGGACTGGGAGGATCGAAACGCCTGGTCAACGAATTTGAAATTTTTTCGCGCCCCGGTGAAGGGACGCGGATCACGATTACACGCTGGAAATAAGCCCATGATGATCGAGGTTAAAGAATCCAGCCAGACCGGTGAAGCACGCCGGAAGGCGGCGGAATTTGCCCAAGACCTGCAATTGGGAGAGGTTCGCGCTGGCGCAGTAGCTTTGGTCGCGACGGAAATGGCGACAAACTTGGTGAAACATGCAGGCAACGGAACCATGCTGTTTCAGAAAATTCGGGAAAATGGAAGCTCAGGATTGCGATTGCTGGCTATCGACAAAGGACCCGGAATTTCGGACGTGACAAAAGCACTGCAAGACGGCCACTCCACCGCCGGATCGATGGGAACAGGCTTGGGTGCAGTCCGGCGCCTATCGGATGAATTTGAAGTGTACTCGGCTTCGGGCATGGGCACCCTCATTCGCGCCGAATTTTGGCCGGATAAACATTCAGATTCCCAATCCCAGCAAATGCTGGTTACCGGCGCGGTTTCCGAACCCATCCAGGGCGAAGAGGAATGTGGGGACGGCTGGGGATTTCGTCGTTTTGCCGATTCGGTAGTGCTAATGGTGGTGGATGGTCTCGGACACGGAATCCTTGCGGCTGAAGCCGCCAGAGAAGGAGAACAGATTCTGGCCAAGGCCCAGAGTGATTCTCCGCTCCAGATTCTGCAGGATATCCACGACGCGTTGAGAAAAACCCGGGGAGCGGCAGTAGCAGTGGCCCGAATTAACGAAGGGAAAGGACTGGTTTCCTTTGCTGGGGTCGGTAATATTTCGGCTTCAATTGTTTCTCCGGGCCTGAGCCGGAGTTTGGCTTCTCACAATGGCACCGTGGGCCACCACATGCCGAGAATTCAGGAATTTACCTATCCTTGGAATGCAGACAATATCCTGGTGATGCACTCTGACGGTCTGACTTCGCGCTGGGACTTGGATCGCTATCCTGGTATCTGGAGCAAACACCCAAGCGTGATTGCGGCAATGCTGCATCGGGATTTTTGCCGCAGGCGAGATGACGTAACAGTTGTAGCTGCAAAAACTGTCTGATATCGACGTGTTTTATGGCCCTGAATCTTTTCGCGATAGATATCCGGCTTGAAAATGATGTCGTACTGGCCCGGCAGAAGGCGCGCACGATAGCCGCAGCCTTAAAGTTCGATCCCCAGGATCAGACTCGCATTGCCACTGCCGTATCCGAAATCGCGCGCAATACATTTCAATATGGCGGGGGTGGCAGGGCGGAATTCAGCATAGAAGACAGTCCGGAAAAAATGTTGCTGATCACGCTTCGCGATAAAGGCCGGGGAATCCAGAACCTCGACGAGATTATGGGCGGCAAGTATGTATCTCAAACTGGAATGGGACTGGGTCTCCTGGGCGCAAAGCGGTTGATGGACCACTTCAAGATTGAAACCCATGCCCGCCAGGGCACCACTGTCATCCTCGGAAAAAACGTTCCTCGTGGTTTTTCCCGCTTCAAGCCCGGCGAACTCGACAAAGTGCTTTCCGCCATCGAACGCGCCTCACAAGATCCCTATCAGGAACTGAAGCAGCAGAACCAGGAATTGCTGAAGACGTTGCAGGAACTTCGTGCCCGGCAGGAAGAACTGGCAAATCTCAACCGTGAACTGGACGAGACGAATCGCGGAGTAGTCGCTCTCTACGCCGAACTCAACGATAAAGCCGATTTTCTGCAGCGCGCCTCAGAATTGAAGAGCCATTTTCTTTCCAACATGAGCCACGAATTCAGAACGCCCCTGAATTCGATTACGGCACTCAGCCAAATCCTGCTAGACCGCCTGGACGGCGATCTCACCGAGGAACAGGAAAAGCAGGTCAAGTTCATTCGAGGTTCGGCGCAGGATTTAACAGATCTGGTAAACGATTTGCTCGATCTGGCCAAGGTCGAGGCCGGCAAGGTGAGCATCCGCGCGTCCAACTTCAACGTGGATGGCGTCTTCGCCGCATTGCGCGGCATGTTGAGACCTTTGTTGAGTCAAAATTCGTCCGTGAATCTGGTATTTGACGAACCCGACGGCCTGCCCGATCTCTACACCGACGAAGCCAAAGTGTCGCAGATCCTGAGGAATTTTATCTCCAATGCCCTGAAATTTACCGAGCGCGGCGAGGTTCGAGTTTCGGTGGAGCGGGGGCATGATGAGACGGTGGTGTTTTCAGTAACCGACACTGGGATTGGCATTGCGGAAGAGGACCAGGAGCGAATTTTCCAGGAATGGGTACAAGTTGAAGGCCAGAAGCAGAGAGCCGTAAAAGGAACCGGCCTGGGATTGCCTTTGTCGCGCAAGTTGGCGCAATTACTGGGCGGGAATGTGTACGTGAAGAGCGAGGTTGGGCTGGGCTCGACCTTTTTTGTGGCCATTCCCATTCGCTTCGCCGGCGACGCGGAAGTCAGTTACGTTCCGGATGTGAAGCGCGAGTTGGACGCAAGTAAGATGCCGGTGCTCGTCGTTGAGGACAATCGCGAAGCATTATTCATCTACGAAAAATACTTGAAAGGCTCCCCGTTTCAAGTGGTTCCTGCCAAGGATCTCAAGGAGGCGCGGCAGACTCTGCGTGAGATCCGGCCGGTAGCGGTTGTCTTGGATGTCCTGTTGCAAGGCGAACACTCGTGGGATTTGCTGCAAGAACTGAAGCAGAGTCCGGCGACCGCTGACATCCCAGTCTTTGTCGTGACGGTGGTGGACAATCGTGACAAGGCGATCGCAATGGGAGCCGACGCATTTCATGCCAAACCAGTCGACCGGGGCTGGCTCATTGAGCAGCTTAACGCGATTGCCCAGCGCTTGTACCAGCGGCAAGTCCTGATTATCGACGACGATGAAGTTTCCCGATACTTGTTAAGAAGCGTATTGGGCCAGGCGGAACTAAGGTTTTCTGAAGCTAGCGGAGGCCAGGAGGGTCTGCGACGAGCCCGAGAGGTGCACCCGGATCTGATAATTCTGGATCTGGCCATGCCCGATCTGTCGGGCTTTGAAGTCCTTGGCAAACTAAAAGAAAACCCGCGGACTGCGGACATCCCGGTAATTATTCATACTTCGAAAGTGTTGGAACCTCACGAACGGACGCTGCTTACCGAGGCAGCGGCGATTGTATCGAAGGAGTCACGATCTCGGGAACTTTCCCTGGCGCATTTCGCAGACGCTTTCAGCAAAGCAGGTGTGCCTTTGAATGTCCTCTCGGGCGGGGAGGCGGGTCATGTCTAATTCTTCGGACTCGATTGAGAGGAAAGAGTCCGCGCAGATGGGAATCGTTTCGGGCCGACCCGTCGGGCAACAGCACGATTCGGATTCTTACCGTCGATGACAATGAGGCATTGCGCTATTCCCTGGTTCGTTCGCTGCGCGATGCCGGGTACCAGGTGGTCGAAGCGAAGACCGGAGCAGAAGCGCTGGCTCGCGCTGCGGAACTGCCCGATCTGATCACTCTCGACGTGAATCTGCCAGACATGAATGGATTTCAGGTTTGCCGGAAACTTAAAGCAGATCCCCTTACCACTCACATTCCGATTCTTCATGTGTCTTCCACGTTCGTCGATCCGCAATCCCGGGTGCTGGGTCTTGAAGGTGGGGCTGACGCCTATCTGGCGGAGCCGATCGACCGTGCGGAGTTGGTTGCGACGGTCGGCGCTCTGCTGCGGCTGAAGCGGGCTGAGACGGCCGCTCGACAGCAGGCCGAGGCCGCAGAAGCGGCTCGCCGGGAACTCGCACAACTGAATGCGACGCTGGAAATACGCGTCAACGAGCGCACCGCCGAGCTTAAGACTGCGAATGAAGGCTTGCGCGAACTATCGGGGCGCATCCTGCAACTGCAAGACGACGAGCGCAGACGGATCGCGCGCGAGTTGCATGACAGTGTGGGTCAACTGCTGGCGGCTATAAGTATGAACATGGCAGTGGTGGAAAATGAATTGGACGCGCTAGGCCCGGAGGCGAACAAAGCATTTCTCGAAAATCGCATGTTCGTGCAGCAGATTCTTCAAGGCATTCGCACCATTTCTCATCTGCTGCATCCTCCACTGCTCGATGAATCGGGTTTACCGTCCGCGCTCAGGTGGTACGTGGAGGAGTTCAGTCAACGAAGCGGTATCAAGGTCAATCTTGAATTTTCGCCCGCCTTCGATCGCTTCGCTCCCGAACTCGAGACTGCTGTATTCCGGATCGTCCAGGAAGGTCTAGGCAATATCCATCGGCACTCCCAAAGTTCGACCGCCGTTATTCGAATAATAGAGAACGAGAAGGGCTTGAGTCTGGAAATCCGCGATGCAGGGCGTGGAATCCCGATTGAGAAGCAACAGCAGATCAAGCTGGGGATTCGGACGGGCGTTGGATTGCGCGGAATGCGGGAGCGCGTTACCCAAATGGGAGGACATCTGGAAATCGAATCGGACAGCGGCGGCACCGCCATTCTTGCGACTTTCCCCTGCTCTTCCGCCGTCACCAAACCAGCGATCTAGAGCACGATCGTCGCTCTTCCGTCGGCATCTCAGTCGAGCAAACCACTGAGAATCTCGATCAACGCGCCATCCCCCATTCCGTCGCGGAACGTGCGATCGAATGACTTAACCGCGCCGCTTCTCTTAGAATCCGCCGGACATAGTGCAACAATGGGCACCCTCGGTCGAATGGCGTTCATCTCCGCCCGCAAAGATGTTTTCTTGCCGTTTCCCAGGCGTATATCCATCAGCACCGCGTACAGTTCCTGGGCAATGAAGATTCGCAGAGCCTCTCTCACGTCATCGGTCAGAATGACGTGGTAACCGGCGTTGTCTAAAGCTGCTGCTCGTGCCTCTCTTTGAGCCCCTGCGGCTTCCACACATAGGATAGTCTTCGCCTCCGGCCGCAACCCTACCTCCGCGTGTCACTAGGACCAATGAACACGATTTCATTCTGACGATTTCGCGAGAAATCGCGCTGTCGGGGATTTTCCTAATTGGTATGTGTGATATCGAACGGACTAGGACTGGACCTTGCCCCGCTTCTTGCCTACGGTGAATTTTTCTGAGGACAAGAGGCCTAGATTGAGGGCATAGCGCACAATCTGTGCACGAGACTTGAGGCCCAGCTTTTCTGCAAAGCGCGCACGGTAGGTCTCAACCGTCTTTGTACTGATGTAAATCTGCTCGGCGATCTCGCGGCTGCTGAACCCTTCAGCGACGAGCTTAAGCACCTGCAATTCTCGTTCGCTCAATACGCTGTTTGCTGCAGATCCTGAGCGGTCATCTTTGCTGAAGGCATCGCGGACGAGAATTTCGGCGAGTTCGGAATCGACGTAGGTGCGCCCCTTGTAAATCGCCCGGATTGCGGACAGCAAGTCTGCGTCCACACTCTTTTTGAGGACATAACCAGCCGCCCCCGCCGCCAAGGCGGTGCGCAGATAAGCGGGTTCCTCATGCATGGTGAGCAACAGAATGCGCGTGGAGCGATTGCGGGCTACGATTTCCTTAATCGCGTCTAATCCGCCGGACCTCGGCATAGTGACGTCGAGGATCGCGACGTCAGGATTCACCCTCTGGATTACCTGCACCGCCTCGATCCCGTCTTCAGCCTCCCCGACTACTTCCATGTCGGGCTGGGCGTTGATCAGCATCCTGAGGCCCGACCGTAAAATGGCATGATCGTCGGCCACAACAAGTCGAATTTTCGCAGTCTTAGCCATGGGTTATTGAGAGTTGCTGAGAGGGCTACCCACTTCCTTAGAATCAGTAAGGGCCAATCGCACTTCAATTGACGTGCCTCGACTCGGTTCGGATGCGATGTGGAACGTGCCTCCAAGCATGGACGCCCGCTGCCGCATGCCTTCGATGCCCAGATGGCCCGACGGGAGGTCGCCCACATTGCGCGACCGGAATCCTGCCCCGTCATCATGGATTTTTAGACACAAAAGCGGTTCATGCCAGTCAAAGGTGATGGAAACTGCTTGTGCGTGGGAATGGCGAGCCACATTTGTCAGTGCCTCCTGGATGATGCGATAAAGACCGATCTGGGCGGCCTTCTCCAATCGAGAAAACGGAGTTTGACCGAAATCTAACTTCACCCGCAAGCGATGCACCGCGGAGTAGTCGTTGGCGAACCTCTGCACTGCATCTTGCAAGCCCAGTTCGTCGAGAACGCTGGAGTGCAGTCCGCGCGCAAGACGTCCGACTTCTCCAATCGCTTTGGAAGCGATCTTGCGCAGCGCTTTAGCTTGAACCTTGGCATCCTTCAGTTGGCGCGCATCGCTGACCGCCCGCAATCCGACCAAAAGGGAAGTCATCAGTTGACCGGCTTCATCGTGCAACTCTCGCGAGATTCGCTGCCGCTCTTCCTCTTGCGCCTGCAGAACGTGTTCGAGCAGCAAGCGTTGCATCTCTTCCTGCCGTCGCGCTTCCTCTCGTTTCAACTTCTCCGCCACATTTTGGACGATGGCCAGGCGGGCGTCACTACCGTTCAAGTGCAGGGGTGCCCAAACTTCCTCTACGTCGATCACGTCACCACTCTTGGTTTTGTGCTGCAACACGGTCGCCGATCGGAACGGAGGGACATCGGCGCCCCCAGGCTCCGCCCACTCCCGCGGACTTATGTCCCTGAAGGTCAAGGTTATAAATTCTTCCCGGGAGTACCCGTATTGTTGTACGGCGGCCTCATTGACGGCCAGAATCTTAAGATCGGACGTACTGAACACCCAGCACGCCAGCGGGTTGGTTTCAAAAAAAAGCCGGTACTGCTGTTCCGATTTCCACAACGCCTCTTCTGTCTTCCTGACCCGCAGAAGTGCTCGAATGGTGGCGACAAGCTCGTCCGGTTCCACAGGTTGGACTAGGTATCCGTCGGCTCCGCCGTCGAGGCCCGCCACCCGGGCGTCTGTTGACACCATGCTTGCCGAAAGGTGCAAGACAGGAATTCGAGACGTCGCCTCGTTCGCCTTAATCTGTTTGCATACTGCAAAGCCGGAAATGTCGGGCAGATTTACGTCCAGGATGACCAGATCAGGAAGCCGCGTCGCCATATCCAGCGCTTGCTGACCGGTGCGCGCCTCGAGGACTTCAAAGCCGGCGTGCCGCAATACGCGCGCGATCGCATAGCGTTGCGCTTCGGTGTCGTCAACGTGAAGGATCGTAAGACCGGTCTGCCCCTCGCCGGGCGGACGGTTAGCGGTTGTTGTCATAAGAGCTTAGTATCGCCCTCGCGTGGAAGTGAATTGCCGGTTCGGCGGGTCCCGTTATTTTTAATTCTTGCAAGCATTTTTCGTGTCGGGGATTTCCCTAGCTGGCGGCCATTATTGGATAGATCTCCTGCTTCTATGTCCGTCTCGCTGCCGCGACAATTGTAGCTCCACTAAAAGATGCCCTGAACGTTCTGGGGTGTTGGGAGCCACGCATATGATAGCTGACTACCCATGGGGCCGATCTTACAAATTGGCAATCCTGGAAACGGACCGCTCCAGGTTGGCTGAGCGGATCCAGGTCGCGGAGCGGGCAATTATGGCTCGCTTGCAAGAACTCAACAACGATCACGGTGGAACCGAAGCAGAACAAACTGCCATTCGTGATGCATTGTCTGGTCTAAGAATGTTGCAGAAGGAACTTTCGGACACCGTTCGTGATGCCAGCTTCGGGGCGCGAACCGGGAACAACGCCATTCAGCCGCACAATTCAGGGCGTTCCTGCCAGGAGCAGGAGTGATTTATTCCCCCCGCAGCGCCCGAATGCCGCGCCCAACGCCTAAAGCCGAGGGCGAACAGCTTCTCGGTTAAAACCCTCGACGGCATTTAACTGTGCATAAAACTCGCAAAGTCTGCGGCATACATTTTTAATATCGAAGTTTTGGACGACATGTTGTCTTCCGCGCTCTCCCATCCGCACGGCCAGACCACGATTCTGATTTAGACGCTCAATCGCCTCGACCAGCGAAGGAACATCCCGCGGCGGGACCAATACCCCGGTTTCGCCATCGAGAACCACTTCGCGACAACCGCGAATGTCGCTGGCGACGATCGGACGCATCATGGCGGCCGCCTCCATACAGGCGCGCGGAATCCCCTCCCGATAAGAAGGCAGCACAAAAAGATCCATGGCGGCATACCACGGCCTCATATCGTCGCACCAGTTCACGAATCGAACCACGCCCCGACGCTGCAAATCGTCCATATAGTCGTTATCGAGGGCGTCGTTCTGGTCGGTTTCTCGCGGACCAATCACCACAAACTTGATTTGCGGATAGCTGTTCGTCAACGTTTCCGCCGCTGCAAACAACTCCATGAAGCCCTTTTCTGCCACCAGTCTCCCCACGCTTCCTACCACGAAGTCGCCGGCGCTAAGACCCACTTCTCGCAGTTTCTCCGAGCGATCGTAGGTAGATTGCGGTGCGAAGCGGGTCACATCAATTCCATTTCCGATGTAGGAAATCTTGCTACGAGCACAAAGCCGGCTGCGAACCGCTCGTTCCACGTCTTCCTGGCTCTGCGACAAAATACGGTGGCAAAAGGTCGCCGTGATCTTTTCTGGAACCCAGAAGATGGATTGGCGCAAGCGCGTCATCCGGTCGTGAAACAAGAGTCCATGAACCGTGTGCACAATCTGTGGGACGCCTGCCAACCGGGCCGCGATTGGACCGATCAGACCAGCCTTGGGCGTGTGTGTGTGCACCACATCAAATTTGTGCCGGCGAAAACATTGGGTCAGCGCAGCCATCGAACGCAAATCGCGCAGCGGGGCTATTTCGCGCTCCATGGGAATGGTAAGCACTTCCACGCCCGCGCTGCGCACGCTTTCAACCCAGGTGCCCGGAGCACAGACGGCAACGACGTCGTGGCCGTCCGCCTGCAGCGCCTTGATTTGATCCAGCAAGAGCAGTCGCACCGACATGCTGGAGGTTGCGACTTGCGCAATTCGTAGCCCCATTTGTTTTATTTTCTCGTCCTCACGAAACTGGAGTTTTCATGCTAAGGCAGGATGGCTCTGCTTGCCTTCTTTATAACCAGGACGATCTTCGTCGCGTAACGCGGGCTCGTTGAGACTGGAAACATACAGAGCAGCCTCGGCCATATTCTTGCTCTGTATTCCATAACGCTCCCGCAAGCTGTGAAAGTGATCGAGAATCCGCCGCAGCATACAAATATTCTTTTCCAGGCGCTTGCCAAAATTATGGGGATGCCACCAAAGGTGGTAAGACAATCCTTGTCGCGCTGCATAGGTCAGATCACTCATTACGCGCCGCTCCTGTAAGGCCTGCGCGGGAGCGAGGGCTGTATAAGGCCGGAGAAAACGGCTCGCCGGAAGGTTTATCGGTGGGGATCCTTCGCCCTGTTCCAGTGAGTAGCATTGGTGCGAGAAAAGATTGCAATGAGAATCTAGCAGTCGCGCAGCGCGAATCCAGTGATTCTGTTTCGCGCGGATCCGCGGACGGTACAGCAATGAACGGGGATTGCCGCGAAAGGCCCTGAAGCCCAGTTCCCCGCAGATCTGCAGATGGGTCTCGTCGTATTGATTCCCCGGAAACACGATGGACGTCAACGCCACGCCGAAATCCGAGGCTGCGGCTCTGGCCGCATTTAAGTCGGAACGGAATGCGGCAACGCTGTGCTCTGGCTCCAGGCAGTAATAATGAGAAAAAGTCTGGCTGGCGATTTCCTGCGACTCATGCGAGCGGATCTGTTCCAACAGACTGCGAGCAAAATGGAATGGGTCTTCGCTTTCATCCGCGCCGATCGTATTGATGTCCGCATACGGAGACAGGCGGGGGTCGGTGTACTTCGGCCGCTCGACCGGCAAAGCTCGAAGCAGATCACTTCGGCGAGCAAAAAAAAGAAACCCAACCGTCGCCCAAGTTGCGTGAATATCGTACTCGGCGAAGGTCGCCAATAGAGTCGGAACCACTCTCCGAACGCCGAGGAGATTCTCGCGATGCTGGTCCACAGTCTTGACGTCTCGCATCCCCCAATGCAATTCGAAATCAAGGGAAATGATGAAAGTACCCGGAGTTCGCGGCTGTCCTTCCAGCGGCAAAGTTACGCTCCTACCTGGATCGGTTCGATTGGCGATTCCGGATGTGCGGCTGCCTTTTGGTGTTCCAACCAGAGTTGAAACATAAGGATGTCCCACAAATGAAATTGCCACGCTCCGCGACCGCGAAGATGCTCATCCCATTTTTCTCGGACTGCGACCGGGTCGAAAAATCCTTCCTCGCGCAAGCGCCCCGGTTCCAGCAGTGCCTCGGCCCAATCTCGCATAGGGCCGCGGAGCCAGGAGTCTAGGGGAATGCCGAATCCCATCTTTGGTCGGTCCACTAGCTCGCGAGGAACGTAACGATATAGCACCTGGCGCAATAACCACTTGCCTTCGTTTGGCCTGACCTTCATATGCAAAGGTAGACGCCAGGCGAACTCCACGACCCGTGGATCGAGCAACGGGATGCGCCCCTCTAGACCAAAAGCCATCGTCGCACGGTCGACTTTTACCAGGATATCGTTCGGCAAATAAGTGATTGTGTCCAGAAAAATTGCCTGCCGCTCGAACTCCGGCAGATTGATCCATTGATCTTCAACCATGTGCAAGGCAGGCAGGGCGGCGGCGCCGGACACGACGCGGTCTGGTTCGGCCCAGTGCGATGCCATAGTCGCATACATGTCGATCGGGCTTTGCGAAGGAAGCAAGCTGGCGAGCTTGTGAATCTTGTAGCCCGGCATGCGCTGCCGCCAACTGCCAGGAAGTAACGGGCGAAGAGCTTTGAAGGTTGCGTCCCATGTTTCGGATCCAAGGGCTGTCATTCCCGCGGCGGCCAGACGCCGCAGGGAGCGCGGAGTGCCATCCAATTTCTTCCACACTCGCGCTCCCCACGTGTAGCGGTTATAGCCGCCGAACACTTCGTCGCCGCCATCGCCGGAAAGGCTGACGGTTACATGACGCCGCGCCAGTTGCGAAACCAGCAACGTAGGTATCTGCGAGGAATCCGCGAACGGCTCGTCGTAGACTTCAGGTAGGCGGCTCACCATGGCGATTGCCTCCTCTGAAGTTACGTACAACTCCGTATGATCCGTGCCCAAGTGCTGTGCGACGGCACGCGCATGCTTTGCCTCGTTATAGCCCTCATCTCGGAAACCGATAGAAAACGTTCGCACCGGTCGCTGGCTTTGGGATTGCATCAGCGCCACTATGAGCGAAGAATCAAAGCCGCCGGAAAGAAAAGCGCCCAGCGGCACGTCCGAATGCATTCGCAGTTTGACTGCGTCCCGCAGCAGCGCGTCAAGTTCTTCCTCCGCCTGTTCGGGGGACCCGCGGAAGGGTTCCGTCAGAGCGCGCTCGACCGATGAGCGCAACGACCAGAAAGCCTGCGTCGTCACTTCACCGTTCCGGTAGCGCAGTACCGTGCCCGGAAGCAATTTGTGCATGCCGCGATAAATGGAATACGGTGCGGGGATGCAGTTGAACCGGAGATAGGAAGCGACGGCGTCGCGGTCAATTTCTCCCTTGAATGCGGGATGAACTCGCAAACTCTTCAGCTCGGAGCCGAACAGAAACGTTTCCCCGGCAAATCCATAGTAAAGGGGCTTCTCCCCGAAGCGGTCACGCGCCAGCACCAGTGTCCAGTCTTTTCGATCCCACACGGCGAATGCGAACATTCCATTCATTCGCTCCAGCGTCGGCTCGATCCCCCAATGTTCGAAGGCCTCCAACATTACCTCGGTATCGGAGTGGCCACGAAAGCGCAACTCGGGCCGCTCTCCGAGCAACTCGTTGCGCATTTGCTCGCAGTTGTAGATCTCTCCGTTGTAGACGATTACAAATCGTCCGCTGGAGGAGAACATAGGCTGGTGGCCGGCCGGCGAAAGGTCAATGATCGAGAGACGCCGATGACCCAGCGCGATACCGGCCTGCGGATCCGCCCAGGCACCCGTGTCGTCAGGCCCACGATGTTGCAGCGTAAGGGCCATGCGGCTGGCCAAGGCCTCGAGTTCAGCCTGCTGCCGACCACCTCGCGCCTCAATAAAACCAGCCAAACCACACATCTAGAATATCTCCAGGAATTAACCTCAGTTCGCTTGTGGCTCTCTGTCGCTGCTAATCTCCGGCCGTGGGAGTTTGCAGACCGGATGGATTTGTCGCCAATGGCGACCTGCGTCTAAGCCTGAGAACTCGCGTCGGCTTTGATACAGCGAACGGAGCCGACCGCGAGTCTCCAAGAAAAAGCATCAACGTGAAAGGCAGCAACATGACCCGTTGCCGGTTCAACAGGCCGAAATTGGTGGTGGCGGCCGCGAAGATGATCGTAAATTCAACCGTATAGAGCACCAGAAACATGGCAAACGGATTCGATCTAAGGCGCGAGAGAGTTGCATAGACCACTCTTCGCCGCCGCACGAACAGCACTAGCAGCCCTAGTCCCTCCAGTGAGGCAACAGCCGCTTGCAAATTGCGGACTTCGAAAGGGAAGGGCCGGATCAACAGGAACGGCGCCAGCGCCATTCGTGCAGCCAGCGTCCCACCGTAGCTCGATCCACCGGCCTCCGCGTTGCTCCTAGCCACCTGCATGACAACGGCTTTGCCTCCGGAGAAATCTCGCATCTCGACGTAGGTTTGGGCGCGTGTAACCAGAAGCGCTGTGAGACCGACCAGAGCCGGGATACCTACTATCTTCAAAGCTAGTCCGCTCAGCCCTGTGCGGTTCGCCCCGAACAGGTGTGGAAAGATGAACGCAATTGCCAGAATACCTGCCATGTGCGGGCGAACTGTCATGATGATTGTGAGTCCCGCCGCTAAAAGAGCGTAACCTGGCAGACCGCCGTGGTGGTGCACCCGGGCGAAGCCATAGGCCGCGATCCCTGCCCCGAGCATGACGACTGCATCTTTGCCAATGCTGGCCGTCCAGAAAACGCAGCTCGGCATCAGAAAAGCGAGTGTGGCCACAATATCGAAACGAGTTGCGTCAGGGTATCCAATGCTGAACGCCCGATAGAGAAAGTAGGCCCCCCAAAAAGACATGGAGGCGAAGAATACCATCGCCACTGGTAGCGAGATGCCGGTAACTATAAAAATGCACTGTGCGAGGAATGGCGGAAATTCAGTGCCGAAAAGCGGAGTCGGTATCGTCAGAACCCCGGTTTGAGCGTAATTCGTCGCCATACCCTGCGCCACGTAGAAGTAGTGACTCATATCTGCGCTGTACGAATACACTCTCACGACCATGGTGACATAGAGCCCCGCAGCAGCCATCTTGGCCAACAGTCCTACCGCCATCAGACGTCGCAGCGAAGCATGGCGTCGCGAACAATGCAGGATAAGAACGTAGTTGGCAGCCAGGACTAGCGCCACGGCCGACCCCGATACAAACAAAGAAATGGGCAACTCCTCTTCGTAGACGCCGAAGAGTTCATGCAGCCAAAAAGGTGCGCTGACTAATAGCAGTACACCCATCACATTGACGATCAGGCTGAGCCGTGGCGACAGCCGCCATGGAGCGGCGTGCGGCACCCGAAACGCTGGCGAAGAATTGATCATGTCAAAGCGAATTTCTTTACGCTACGATGCCATTGGCGGCGACTCGCGAAGGCACTTTTCCGGCAGCACGCCAACCTCCGCCTCGGAGTATCTCTGCGTCGTCGACTCCCGAACGCAGGAACCAACCCTCAACCTGCTCACGATCATAGCGGTTTTCAATAGGGGCTGAGAGGCGATCGAACTGGTCCTGATATAAAACGCGAAAGGGAAAATCCGCATATAGTTTCAGGGGCAAAGTTTCGGCAAACGCTTTCCATCGCGTCTTTCGAAGCAGCCGATAGGGCGCGACCAAACAAACCTCGCATGCTACCGCGACGAACCACGAAAAAGTTCGCAGCAGAGAAAAGGGCAGGCGAGTCGTTACCTGCCGCAACCGCGTGACTAAGCCAAGAAGTATCCTCTTCCATCGCGGTTCGTCGTTCAACGACCAGTACAGATATACCAACACGTCGGCACCCGGTTTGCCGTATCGTAGAATTTCGCGAAAGCCGGCTTCGGGCTCAGGCAAGTGATGCAGCACTCCGAGCGAATAAACCATGTCGAAGCTGCGCTGGCGCAACGGCAACTGAAAGAGATCAGCCTGCACAACGTGAACATTTTCCAAATGACCGGCATTGGCAAACGCGGCATCAACCGCTGGACTGAGATCTACCCCAATGATTTTGCGAGCGTGTTGCGCCGCGAAAAACAAATGTCGGCCCTTGCCGCAGCCTGCATCCAGCAAAACCTTGCCTTGAAGACTTTCCGGTGGGTAAGCGGCGAAATACCAGCGAAAGTTTGCCTCGCCTTCCGGACGAATATCGGAGAAGTGCCGCCATTCATATCCGAAACTGCGCAGTGTGCGCAACCTGCTGTCTTGATCCCTAGCCCCCTCGCCCCCCAAACTCTGTTTCGAATGCAGGAAGAATTCCGGGTATTCTTGCTGAAGAGTGGACCGGAATGGATCAAGAAGCATTCGTGGAACACCCTTAATAATAGGGAATTCCTCCCCGCATGTTCCGCACCGCAGCCAGCCGCTGATAATTTCTGTTGAATTCTGCGCACTATTTGATGAGGAGTCGAGAACCCGACTTAGTTCCAAGTTTCCCTGGCAGGGACAAACCAAATCTTGCAGAAGGGTCAATTTCATTAGCGATTCCGGCAGTGCTATGGAAGAATTCTTTATAGGATATCATGTCGTATCGAGTGGAAAGTTTTCAAACCGAGTTTAGCCCAGACAGCCAATCTGTGATCACTAGAACTTATCCGAAGCTTTCGCGCTCCGTCTGCAGCATTATCGGGTGATGAATCGTTCCGATAACAACCCGATTCGAGTTGCCCTTTTCCACCCGTCGCTGATTAATGGGGGTATCCCGCGTGTGTTCGTGAATCTGGCTCGGGGATTTCTGGAACACGGCCTTGCGGTGGATATGGTCCAAGCCACGCCAGACGGCGGTTTTCGAGATCAAGTTCCTGCGGGGGTGCGACTCATCGATCTGAACGCCAGCCGGGCCCTCACCAGTGTGGGCCCGTTAGTCCGCTACCTCAGGCAGACCCGCCCAAATGCCATGATCTGCGGGGCTATTCAGACCAACATCGCGGCGGTATGGGCGAAACGACTGGCTCGAGTTCCAACGCGGCTCATCTTAACCGAACACAATGTCATCTCTGCCATTACGACGAACGCGCCAATGCTTCGCACGCGCGTCACCCCGTTCTTCGTGCGCCGCTTCTATTCTTGGGCAGACGAATTGGTGGCGGTTTCGCAGGGAGCCGGCAGCGACTTGGCCTCGCTGCTTGGCGTGCCTGCAGAGCAAGTCCATGTGATTTATAACCCCATCGTTGGCCCGGAGCTCTGGAAGCGGGCCGCTGAGCCTCTCGCGGATACGGCGTTTTCCGCCGACCCGCGTCCTTGCGTCCTCGCGGTGGGACGATTGCATTACCACAAGGACTATTCCACGCTGCTGCGAGCTATGGCCATTTTGCGGCAGACGACGAATGCGCGGCTGGTCTTCCTCGGGGATGGCGGGGAACGCGCCAGGCTTGTTTCTTTGGTACAGCAACTTCACCTCGAGTCGTGCGTCAGCTTCCTCGGCGAAGTGGCGAATCCCTTGCCTTACATGAAACGTGCATCGGTGCTGGGATTGTCCTCAATCGTCGAGGCCTTGCCCACGGTGCTGATTGAAGCGTTGGCAGTTGGCTTGCCTGTAGTCGCTACTGATTGTCCGACTGGACCTCGTGAAATTTTGCGGGATGGGGCCTACGGCAGTTTGGTTCCGGTCGGCGACAGTGCAGCGCTTGCGGAAGCACTGTTGCGAGTCTTGGGGCAATCTCAACGCCCCTCCGTTCCAGAAGAAGCGCTATTACGCTTCCAGCATGATCATGTGATTCGAAAATACCTGGCGATCCTCGGACTGAATGAAAAGATTCAGCGGCCTTGCTTTCACACCGGCATTGGGGCGACGGGAAAGTAATCGGGCCACTGGGGGATTGCGTTGCGAGTCTTGCACATCATCGACAGTCTGGCCCAGGGCGGAGCGGAGGCCCTGGTCAAGGACATGATCCCGCGCATGCGGACGCGTGGGGTCGAAGTGGCCCTGGCGGTGCTCGCGGAATTGGACACCCCTTTTGAACGTGAATTGCGCGACGAAGGTATTCCGTTTCTGCCAACGGCCGCTGGCGGCATTTATTCGCCTAAGCATGTTTTCTCGCTGATGCGCCACCTGGACGAGTTCGATCTTATCCATTCGCATCTTTTCCCCGCGCAGTTGTTCACCCCCGTGGCGGCGATGCTCGCCGCAAGCAAAGTGCCGCTGCTTCTCACGGAACACTCCACTCACCACCGCAGAAGAAAGAAGTGGCTCCATCCACTGGAAAAGTGGATGTACGGCCGCTACACCCGCGTCGTGTGCGTCAGCGAAGCAAGTGCAGCAAATCTGCGCGCATGGGTTCCAGGAGTCGGCGAGAAAATCACCGTTGTCTCTAACGGCATCGACGTGCAAAAATTTAAGCAAGCAACTCCGGTTTTGAGGGAATCGATAGGTCTGGAAGACAGCAACCGCGTCCTGCTGTACGTCGCCAGTTTTCAAGAGCGGAAAGATCACGGAACCCTGCTTCGCGCCGTGGCGCAAGTTTCCGACGTCGATCTGGTGCTGGTGGGCGACGGCGAATTGCGCGCACAATTTAAGCGGCAGGCCGAGTCTTTCGGGATCGCAAGACGAGTACATTTCCTTGGCGCCCGTAGTGACGTGGCGGAATTGCTGAAGATGGCCGATATTTATGTGCACGTTCCCGTCTTCGAGGGCTTCGGGATCGCGGCTACCGAAGCCATGGCCGCTGGAAAGCCGATCATCGCAAGTGACGTTCCCGGTCTCGCACAAGTCGTCGGCGACGCCGCGTTACTGGTCCCCCCCGCAGATTCTGAGGCACTGGCCGCAGCGATTCGCAGGCTCATCGCCTCGCCTGAACTACAATTGCAACTGGCTCAGGCCGCCGTGCAACGAAGCAACCAGTTCAGCATCGAAAAAACAGTGGACGACTACGTGACCTTATACCGCGAAATTCTTGCCGTGCGGCAACAGGAATAGCGCAGCTTCTTTATAAGAAATTATGATTTTGAGGCTCCGGAAGTGGATAAGACTCCAACACAAATGGAAATGACAACACTCGAAACCTGCGGATTGAAGTGTCCCGCCTGTCAGAACAACAAATGGAAAACGTCCCAGGACGCTGTCGTTTGTATTTCTTGCGCTTCTATTTACCGTTTTGACGACGGCGTTCTCAGAATGGATGGTGCCGCGCCGAGTGCCACCACAGAGTTTTATGTGGGGCTCGGCGGAACTCAGTTTGTCCAAACTTCTTTTGCGATCAGCCCTCTGATTCATTGCACAACGAGAAGATATCGCCATTTTCTTGAAGAACAGTTTCCGAAGGCCAGCGGATTGCTCTTGGATTTCGGGTGCGGCGACGGGCGATTATCGTTGTGGGCGGCGGTAAAAGGATTTTCGTTCGTCGTTGCGGCTGACAGTAACGTCGCCAGTCTCAAGAGGCTCGCTGCGGAGAGCCGCCGTCAGGGACTCTCCAACTTGCTCATTATCTGTTGCGACCTGGCCAACCCACCTTTCGTGAACGATGGTTTTGACGCGGTTCTTTGTTTCGAAGTCCTTTACTACTTTGTGCTGAGCAGGGGAAGGCTGCCGACATTGACCATACCGGTCAGCCTGCTTAAGCCGGGGGGATTGCTGGTTCTGAGTGAGATGTGCCGTTATGGCCGCACGCTCGTGGATCTTATAGCCATGGACGAAAACAATTTCCGGTCCCTGGCAGAAGCCGGCACGCGCTGGGAAAAATCGGACCAGGGTCGGCTGGAAGTTTTTCAGTGGAGTCCGTCCGAGCTGAAAGAAGACTGCCGGAGACTTGGATTGCAGATTATGGGTGAAAGCGGAGTTTCTCCCATACCGGGGCTTTTCGACTTCGCCTGGAAATTCACCAGCTACCCTTTGCGGCTCGCACTGGATCAGCAGTTACAAGAGATTATCGAAAAGCTCGACGACGAGACGAGTGAATCCTGCAATTTGGCAAGAAACATTCTGCTGGCACTGAAGAAAGAATAAATTTGAACTCAATCGAGCCAGTAGCTCGGGAACCAATCGCGGCGGACTTCTCGATTCAGCGATCGATTGTAGTTCTCCTTGGCAAGCGAGAGGGCTTCCAATGTCGCGGGATCGTGCACCTTCTTCGTTTGATGCACTTTTCCCATAAGGTGGGAAAATCCTCTTTTGAATTTGGCGATGCGATCAGCGGGATCATGGGGATCACCGCCGCCCCCCAACACAAAATAGGAAATTCGCCTTTCCGCAGCCCACTCCGCAATCCTGTCCATCAGGTAAGTATGAGCATCGGTTCTTAACAGATCGAGATCGCTGCCCGAGTACTGATACCACAGGCAAGTTTTATCGTCGAGGAATATTGAGGATGAGACCACACTTCCCGCGAAATACGATTCCGCCAGAAGCACCCGGCCTTTCAACAAGTCAAACATAGAGCGGAAAAACGGTTGTTTCTGAATGTACACACTCCTGGTTCCGTTCCTCGCTTGTGTCCACTCGTAGAGGCGCATGAAAGTGGCCAAGTGGCTATCGTCAGGCTCGACGAAGCTCCAAGACGCGCCCTCGCGCGCCGCTTTCTGTGCCGCCGATCTATGACCCTTCCGGTAGCTCCTTCTGGCCGCCTCATAGCCTTGACGAAGGTCGACATAGAGAATGTCGCTAACGGGAATGAGTTCCTCAACCCGCGACAACGCTGCAGTTTCTTCGTACAGCGGATGAAAACGAATAAACTCAGTCACCACGTGGTTGTCTGCGCAGAACTGATCCAGCGCCTTACGATATCGTCGCAGCAATTCGAAGTGGTCAGCGTCTGCCGAAATGACGATGGGGCCGTTGTAAACCGGGTTCGCCAAATCGACAGGTTCATGAGCAAATTGTCCCGCAACGTTCTCGTAAAACGGCAGGCCAGCAATATTCTTGAAGAAGGTTACATCGAAGGCTACGCCAAGATCATCCTGATAGAGCAGCATGGCAGGCGAACCATCCTTCGGTTGATGTAACCGGCAATAGTCAACTGTGTAGAAAATGCCGGCGTTCGATGTCGAAAGAGTGGACCTCCAACGAGGGTCTTCGGCGGTGATGATGTCAAATGACATTCGATATTCCGTTGCTGGAGTTCTTCGTCAAGCGCCTTAAGTTGGCCTGGCATGCAGGCCGCAAAGCCGGCTGACAGGCGGGTTGCTCCTACCAGCCAGCAAACCTCTCGCTGTCCGCTTCAATTGGCTTCAAGTCTCTTTCGCAGGAGCGGGCCAAGGAGCGAAGTTAGTTCCTTCCTTCCAATGCACCCTATCAGCAGCAGGGAAGACAGAAGGGTTACACCCGAAATCAGCAGCCGCCAACTTTGCCAGTGAACTTGTGTGACCCAAAGCACTCCGCAAAAGATAGCTAACGCCGCCGCTAATCGGACCCTCGAGAATTGAAGAGGATAGACTAGTTGCGCGTAAACAAACAGCAGGACGGCCTCGATCATGTACGCTGCTGTCGTCGCCCACGCAGCACCGTACATTCCCCAACGGGGGACCCACAAGAAGTTTAGGCCAAGGTTCGCCACCAGCGCCACGCCGCTGACTACCCAAAGAAAACCAACTCGGCGCGCCTGCAGAAGCGAAGGTTGCAGGATGCCATAGAGGGCGTGGAACAAATAACCGCCGATGATCCAGGGAATCAACTGCCCAGCCGAAAGATAGCGCTTATCCAAAAAATGACTTACTACGTCCTGGGCAATCAACGATCCGAAAACAGCAATTGCCACCAGCAGCAGGCTGAGTCCGGAGAACATCCGCCCCAGCATCTGCTGCCCTTCTCGCCCATTGCGCGCTACGTCATAGAAAAGAGGCGACCACGCTTGGGAAACAGATGCAGTAACCAGGTACATCACCATGCCGAACGTATATGCGACCGAATATATTCCAACTTCTCCTAGGCTGCGGTAATACTGAAGAATGAAGCGGTCAGCTGCGATCAGGCCCAGGGCCATGAGCATGTGAGGAAGAATGGGCAGGGCCATCGGCAAGGTTTCGCGAACAAAGTGCCAGTCGAACCCCCCCGTCCACCACTTTCTCGAAAAGACCAACGCCAACAATAAAGCGCCAATACCGCCAACTAGTTTCCCAGTCTGCATCCCCACCGCGCCGCGGCGTAACAGTACGACCAGTAACAAGCAGGAACCAGCCGTCATGAGGAACGACGCCGAAGCCATCATCGAAAAGGCGAGCGGTCTTTGTTCGCTCTGATAGAGGCTCAGGCGGTAATCCACGATCTGGTTCGCGGCTGCCGCACCAATGGCCAGCGCGATATAAGGAAAGAACGGTATTGCGAAGTGAGGTGTAAGCCGCTGCATCAGATGCGGCCCGATGATGAATGCCAACGCGACCATTGCCGTCGTCAAGAAGAAGCCGAAACGGAGTATGCTGCTTACATAGCGGCGCTGCACTGTGGGTTCATCCGCATAGTGAAAGAAAAGACGGCGCATGGAAGCGTCTAATCCAAGCGCGCTAAAGTTGGCTAGGGTCGCAGCAATTATCTCAGCGAGACTGATAGTTCCGTAATCCCCCGGACTCAGATAACGCGTGAACACCGTAATGAGAAGAAAGTTCACAGCCCTTAGGGCGAAATTAGTGGTCGCGTAAGCGCCGGAACCGAGCAGCAAACGACGGCTCGCAGAATGTATGCTGGATGAGAGCCCCTTATCCGCCGTATTTGCGGGGCCTGGGACTTGCTGAGTGAGGCTCACTGGTTTTGACTCTGCTCGGATTGCGCTCTGATCGCGGAGTTGGAGTGCACTGCACTTATCCTACAACACGCCTGCGCGACCTCAAAGTTCCCTCGTTCCGCGGTTGAGTGACAGGGTGTTAATGCGATACACTCAAGACACTTTGCGGAACTAAACCACGCTGCGCTCCTGAAGCAGCCGGAGTACCGGCAAGCTCATGAATCTGGACAATCAAAGCATTCTCATCACTGGCGGCACCGGTTCGTTTGGAAAGAAGTTTGTGGAGACCGTTCTAGCCGAGCACCGCCCCAAACGGCTCATCGTCTTCAGCCGTGACGAACTGAAGCAGCACGACATGCGGCAGAAATTTCCCGACGGCCCAGAGTCGCCGATGAGGTATTTCCTCGGCGATGTGCGTGATGCCGACCGCCTCCGGCGGGCATTCGTCGACGTCGATATTGTGGTTCATGCCGCCGCTCTTAAGCAAGTGCCGGCATGCGAGTACAACCCTTTTGAAGCTATTCAAACGAATGTGATCGGAGCCAAGAATGTGATCGATGCCGCTATCGATCGAGGGGTCAAGAGAGTGCTCGCGATCAGCACCGACAAGGCGGTCAACCCGGTCAATCTTTACGGGGCTTCAAAGCTGTGCGCCGAGAAATTATTCGTGCACGGCAATTTCTATTCAGGAGAACGCGGCACCAAGTTTAGCTGTTCTCGCTACGGCAATGTGATCGGGAGCCGAGGCAGCGTAATCCCCGTTTTTCTGGAGCAGGCCAAGACCGGTCACCTCACGATTACAGACCGTAGGATGACCCGCTTTTGGCTTACTCTCGAGCAGGGTGTAAGGTTCGTTATTCATTGCCTGGACAAAATGGCAGGGGGAGAAATCTTTGTACCTCGCATTCCGAGCCTGGGGATTATGGAGTTGGCGAACGCAGTCGCACCGCACGCAACCATTGATTACGTCGGCATCCGTCCAGGCGAAAAGCTCCATGAGGTTCTGGTTTCCGAAGACGAGGCCCGTCATACTTTGGAAATGCCTGAGATGTTCGTCATCTACCCACATTATGTCCGCACCAATGGCAGTTGGGACCAGGCCACACCCCTGATTGACAACTTCCGCTACACCAGCGACAGCAATCCTCAATGGCTCAGCTCCGAGGAACTGGAAAAACTAATCGGGGAAACCGCGTGCTTACCAGAACTGCAAAGTTAGCGCTGGACGGTGGTATTCCGGTACGCTCCACGCCTTTGCCGTATGGCAAACAGTCGATTGACGACGCCGATATCGCCGCGGTCCTGGACGTATTGCGTTCCGACTGGCTCACCACTGGGCCGAAAGTCGAGGAATTTGAAGCCAGCTTTGCCGCCGCGACGGGGGCTCGTTACGCAGTAGGTTTCAGCTCGGGTACCGCCGCCTTACACGGGGCCGTCGCCGTTCTTGATCTTAATCCCGGCGACGAAGCCATCACCACGCCAATCACTTTCTGCGCCTCGGCAAACTGTTTGCTGTACTGCGGCCTTCGGCCGGTATTCGCCGACGTAGATTCTCACACTTTGTTGATCGACCCCGCGGAAATCGAGCGCAACATCACGCCGCGTACCAAGGCGCTGGTTGTCGTGGACTATGCTGGCCATCCTGTAGCCTTGCGCCAGATCAGCGAACTCGCCGAAAAGCACGGTTTAGCTGTGATCGAGGATGCATGCCACGCGCTTGGCGCCCGATTTGAGGGCCGGCGCATCGGCGGCCTTAGCACACTCACCGCCTTCAGCTTTCACCCCGTCAAGCACATCACTACCGCAGAAGGCGGCATGGTGACCACAAACGAACCTAGACTCGCGGATAAGCTGCGTCGTTTTCGCAATCATGGCATCGGCAGCGATCATCGCCAGCGCGAAAAAGTTGGCTCGTGGTTCTACGAGATGGTCGACTTGGGATACAACTATCGCTTGAGCGATCTGCAGTGCGCGCTGGGACTAAGCCAGCTCAAGAAACTGGATCGATGGCTCGCGCGGCGCCGTGCGATAGCCGCCCAATACGATGCCGCGTTTAGCCAGACCGCCGTCCGCCCTCTATCCGTCACGAGCGGCGTGGAACACGCCTACCACCTTTACGTCGTTCAGCTCGACCTGAAACAGTTGCGTACTTCGCGCGCACAAGTCTTTTCAGCCTTACGAGCCGAAGGAATCGGCGTTAACGTCCATTACATTCCGGTCCACCTTCACCCGTATTATCGGGAGCATCAAGGAACGGCGGCGGGCCTGTGCCCGCGTGCCGAAGCGGCCTATGAACGGATCCTTAGCTTGCCCATGTTTCCCCTCATGACTGACCAGGACGTGCAGGATGTTATTGAAGCGGTTCGCAAGGTGGCGGCCGAGTATTCGAAGTGACCCGGCCCATTTGAACGAATCGACCATCACATGCCGCGAAAAGCGGACGCGCAAGTTGCGCAGGCAGATTCGGCTTAATTGAGTTAATCAAATATGACTCTAGAAGGAAAAAACTCGATGGACCTGGATACTTCCAAGGCGACAGATCAGACTCGCAAGTGGACCGGCGACTTTGGGCGCCAGTACACCGATCGCAATCAATCGTCGGCGGAGGAGCTCGACCAGTCCTACCGAACGACGTATGGTGTCAGCCGTACAGAGCTCAATCGGCGTTTCTTGGCAATCGTCCCTCGAAGCGCACGAATCCTAGAAGTCGGGTGCAACATTGGCACACAGTTGCTCGTTCTGAAAGAAATGGGATTTAACAATCTTTCGGGAGTGGAGATTCAGAGCTACGCCATGAAGCAAGCCAAAGAACGTCTCGGAGATGATCAGATTTTCTCGGCGTCTGCCTTGTCCCTGCCATTTCCCGACGAACATTTTGACTTAGTGTTTACTTCCGGCGTTTTAATTCATATTGCTCCATCTGATTTGCCAGTAGCACTGACGGAGATCCATCGCTGCACCAAGAATTGGATTTGGGGATTAGAGTACTATGCGCCGGGAATGACTGAAGTGGTCTACCGCGGCAATCAAAACCTGCTCTGGAAGACAGACTACGCCCGACTTTATTTGGACAGCTTTGGCGATTTAGAGCTGCTTCGAGAAGAACGCTTGCCTTACCTTGAAAACGAGAATGTAGATGCGATGTTTTTACTGCGTCGCACCTCTCGAAACGCCACCTAGCGAATGAATAAAAAAGGCTTAAGGGCAGTCGCCATCATCCAGGCGCGCATGGGCAGCACTCGCTTGCCGGGAAAAGTTCTCAAAGACTTAGACGGCGAAACAGTTCTGTCAAGGGTAGTGAATCGCACGCGACGAGCAACCCTTTTGGACGAAGTCGTCATTGCCACTTCGATCCTTCCTTCCGATGACATTATTGTCGAAGAATGCGAACGACTGGACGTAGAGTGTTTCCGCGGGGATGAACTTGATGTTTTGGATCGCTACTATCGGGCCGCGATTAAAGTGAAAGCAGACTTGATCGTGCGGATTACCTCCGATTGTCCGCTGATGGATCCGCACCTGATTGATGTCCATGTGGAGCGCCTGCTTGGCCGGTGGGCAGAACTGGACTTCGTTACTAACATGGTTAAGCAGACCTATCCGTTAGGGTTGGCAGTAGAGGCAATGCCCGCGGACGTGCTCGCACGTATGAAGCGAATGTCACACTCCGACGCACTGAAGGAACATGTCACCTCGCTTTTGTACGTCGAACCCAACTACTTCAAGATTGACCACGTTCTTCACTCCATCGATCTCTCCGATTTTCGCTGGACGGTTGACACCCAGGAGGATTTGAATCTGGTGAGCCTGATTTTCCGGCATTTTGGCCATGACCACTTTTCTTGGGAAGAAGTGCTTCCTCTGATGAAGCAGCATCCTGAATGGATCGAGATTAACCGACACGTGCGCCAGAAGACCGGATAGCGGCCCGGGATCGCGAATTGATCGAGATAAGCGTGAAAAGTCGACAGGCCTTCAGACGGCTGGGCTTACAGCGCCCGTTCCATAGGGAGTTCTGATGTCGATTGGAGCGCTTCTAGTCAGGGCCGACGCGGGCATACATATTGGCGTTGGGCATTTCATGCGTTGCCTTGCACTCACGCAGGCGTGGCAGGAGCGAGGCGGAACCGCAAGCTTTCTTATGTCTCCGGGAGCCGGAGCCTTGGCCAACCGTCTAAGGGACAATCATATTAGCGAAATCCGCCTTTCCACAGAGCCGGGCAGTATCTCCGATGCAAAAGAGACCGCCAGAATCGCCACCGAGCACCAGGCGGCATGGGTAGTCTTAGACGGCTACCACTTTACATCCGATTATCAGCGCACGTTGAAAGAGGGGATCAGGCACCTGTTGTTGCTCGATGACGTCGGTGAAGCGGAACGCTACTATACCGATTTGCTGCTCAACCAGAACGCATACGCAACACCGGAAATCTATGGCGATCGCGCCGGCAGAAGCCGACTGCTCCTTGGTGCCAACTACTTTTTGTTGCGGCGAGAATTCCTGGAATGGCGAAATCATGATCGCCAAATTCGCCTCCGTGGGCGAAACCTGCTGATCACATTCGGCGGCAGCGATGCGGAAAATGGCACGGCCCTGGCGCTCCGTGCACTCGCCCTGCTGCCTGCATCGGATATGAATGTTAGAGTCTTAGTCGGCGCCAGCAATCCCCATCGCGCTCAGTTGGAGCGACTGGCGGCCAACTTGCAACATAGTGTAGAGTTTGAAATAGATACGCAGCGGATCGCGTCAGAGATGGCATGGGCCGATCTTGCTATCAGTGCCGCTGGCAGCACGAGTTGGGAACTGGCCTTCATGGGACTGCCCAGCTTGTTGGTGACGCTGGCGGAGAACCAGCACGGATGCGCGGAGTTTTTGCACTCCCACAAGATAGCGGTGAGCTTGGGCTGGCAAAATAAAGTGCAACCATCGGAAACCGCTGCCGCTCTCAGCGCTCTTGCCTCGGATGGGTTGAAACGCGCCGAAATGAGTTCTCTCGGTCGCGCTCTGATCGACGGCCAAGGTGCCAGCCGCGTAGTCGAGGCGATGGCGAGCTTCGAAAGCGGCCAAACACACGAAAACAGCGCACACTGAGATCGCAGATCAACCACATTGGAAGCAATGGTTCAAACGTTTAAATCGCTCGCGAAGTCGCTACCCTACCCGCTTTTCTTGCGCCTCTTTTATGCGTGGGACCGGGTAGAGTTGCGAGCCCGTGCCGAAGCCGCGCGCAAGCGGGCGGGCATACCCGCCCTCGACCAAGTTGATCTTTTGAATATAAAGAGCAGCGACACATTATTTGTGCTAGGCAGTGGCCCCTCCATCAACAGGATTTCCTCGCAACGGTGGCGGACCATTGCAGCTCACGACACTCTTGGTTTCAACTTTTGGCTTTACCACTCGTTTGTTCCAAAGTTTTATTTTTTTGAATCGATTGAAAAGCGAGTCTCGCCAAAGGCATTCGACTCGTATTTGACTCTCGCCAGCAGTCGGGCTGCCGATTACGAGGGTACAGTCAAAATCGCGATGGAGTTTCACAGGCCAACAACGCAGACCTTCGAAAATCTGCCCCCCGCGTTCAAGAAAGACGTATTCGCGGTGCACAAAGTCGAGGCTCCGGCACGCAACGAAGCCGAATTCGCGCGAGCACTCCAATACTTGCGACGCCGCGGAGCGTTTCAGGTCACGGGACGATTCTCTTCCGTGCTGAAGTATGCTTCGAGCTTGACCAGTATTTTGGTGTTCGCTTTGAAGCTCGGATACAAACGGATCGTGCTATGCGGCATTGACTTGAAGACGCCAGACTATTTTTTTCAGGATCGCCGCATCTATTCCGAAAGCTGGGAACCGCCCATTGAGGACCGTAAAGACCGCCATGAAACCGATTTACCACTCATCTGGCGGTTGCCGGCGACCCGGGCAGTCGCGGTCATCAAACAGCAACTTCTGGATCCAGCCGGGGTGGAGTTGCTCGTTGAAAATCAGGACTCGGCGCTTTGGCCAATGGTGCGCGCATTTCCAGCGGCGGATTCAAATGCTCCATCGCTTTCTGAGCAACCTATCCTCCGCGAAAAACAAATTTCCGCATGAACCAATCTTGGGATTAAAAGAGACTGTCACCCAATGAATATTCTTCTTCTAGCGGAGCGCGATGACTGGAGAACTGCGCGTATCGAGCTGCGACTCCGTGCTTCCGGAGACACCTTTGAAAAAACTCGGCATCCTATTTCTCCTGAAGACGTTCGCGGATTTGATATGGGTATATCCTACGGATATCAACATTTGATCAAACCTCACGTTCTCGCGAACTGGACCGCCATCAATCTGCACATTTCCTATCTTCCGTGGAACCGTGGATCTGACCCGAACATTTGGAGTTGGATCGAGAATACTCCGAAGGGAGTTTCGATCCATTTGATCGACAAAGGTATTGACACTGGCTCGGTCTATTGCCAGCGTCTTGTACCCATGAGCGACACGGAATCATTGGCGAGTTCCTACGATAAACTGAGCCATGCCATGCTGGAGTTGTTCGATGAGAATTGGCCGTCGATTCGTGATCGCAAGATTATCCCCCAACCACAGCAATCCAAAGGAACAATCCATTTCGACCGGGACAGGAGCAGGATTCAGCATGTTATTGATATGGGATACGATGTCCCAATACGCGAGCTATTAGGCCATGCAGTTTAGAACTTCGGGATTGCTCCAAGATGAAACCCATTGCCGTCGGAAAAAATCGAAAGATTGGAACTGGCCAGCCGTGCTTCCTGGTCGCCGAAATTGGTATCAACCATAATGGCGACATGGCGCTCGCCCATCGTGAAATTGACGCGGCTGCGGATGGCGGCGCCGATGCAGTCAAGTTTCAGAATTATCACACTGAGTCATTTCTCTCAGACCGTTCGCTGACATACGAATACGTCTCCCAAGGCAAGACCGTGGTCGAACCGCAATTCGACATGTTCAAGCGGTGCGAACTGAGTCCTGCAGCCTTGCGGGAATTGAAGCAGCATTGCGACGAACGCAATGTCGTCTTTTTCAGTACTCCTATGGATGAAGAAGGCGTGGCCGAACTCGTAGACGAAGGTGTCACATTACTGAAGAATGGTTCTGACTGCCTTGGACACCTCCCGCTCATTCGGTGTATGGCGAGGACCGGATTGCCGACCGCCATATCCACTGGCATGGCGACTCGAGAAGACATCGATGACGCGGTCGAGGCATTTCGCGCAGCCGGAGGACGGGATTTGATTCTGCTTCATTGCACGTCGGCGTATCCCACGCCCGCGGCGGATGTGAATCTGCTCAAAATTCCGGCGTTGGCGCAAGCTTACGATTGCCTCGTGGGGTTCAGCGACCACACGGACGGAATCGTGGCTGCTGTCGGAGCGGTGACCTTGGGTTCTTGCTTTATAGAGAAACACTTCACGCTCGGGAAGAATCTCGCCGGTCCCGACCATCGGTTTTCCGCTGATCCCGCCGAATTTCGCGCTCTGGTGGATGCTGTCCGATTCCTCGAACGCGGCCTTGGCTGCGGCGAACTCAAGTTCGCACCGACCGAGGAGATGGGACGTCGTGAATTCCGACTCTCGTGCGTGGCCGCAAGAGATCTGGCTGCTGACCATACCCTAACCCTTGACGATGTCACTTTTCACCGCCCTGCTACCGGACTGCCTCCAAAGATGGCGCCGGAGTTGGTGGGAAAGAAACTAGCGCGGCATGTGCCCTCGGGAGATTTGCTGCAAGTTGAGGATTTTCTCCCGATTCCGACGTCGGGGAAAGAAACCAGGAGCTGACTCGTTGACATTCAGATTTCTGTATCGGGATCGGCAGAGCCTGTGATTGTTTCCATCATGCAGCCGGCATACTTGCCGTGGTTGGGATACTTCCATCGGATCGCTTGTAGCGACATCCACGTCGTGTTAGATGACGTCTTGATCGATCGCAATAGCAAGACCAAGTTTGCCAATCGCAACAAGGTTCGAACCAAGGATGGCTGGAGCTGGCTCACAGTACCGCTGAAGACCAGCGGCCGATCCTCCGAAATGCTTCTGAACGCCATCGAGGTTGCGGACGACCCGCGGTGGTCCTCTAAACATTGGGAGACGATACGATGCTCCTACGCAAAGGCGCCTTCGTTTGCCGCGCATCGCGACTTTTTTGCTGCCACCTACTCGCAGCGGTGGACGCGTTTGCAGGATCTAGTTCGATCCACCACCGACTACCTGCGGGAAGCTCTAGGGATTACCACCAAGATTCTTTACAGTTCCGAGATGGGCGTCGAAGGCAGCAAGAGTGATTTAATCCTGAATCTTTGTCGCGCTGTCGGAGCCACCACGTACATCTCCGGGCCATTTGGAAGGGATTATCTCCACCAAGACGGGTTCAGCGCAAATGGAATCGAGATTCAGTATCACGAATACAATCATCCTTCTTACCCACAAGTTTACCCGGGCTTTGAGCCCTTCATGTCGGCCGTCGATCTCTTGTTCAACTGCGGCCCGGATAGCCTGAACATAATCATGCAAGGGCAATCTCCCCTTATCAACACAAGCGGTACTGAATTTCCGGCGCCTTCCCCAACGCCGCAATCCGATCGGAGATGATTGCGTACATGACCGACGAGATAACGCTGAGACCGGCCCGTCCTGACGACATGGAGAGAATTTTCCAGTGGCGGAACAACCCATTCTTGATGAAACGCAGCACAACTCAGGTCCCCGTCAGCTGGGATGAACACCAATCCTGGTTCGCACGCGCGCTCAGCAATGCCGATCAGTTGATCTTCATTGTCGTGCATGACCATGAGCCCATCGGGCAAGTACGCTTCGATCGCAGCAACGAACATGCTGTCATCTCTGTTTATCTGGTGGAAGAGAGAACGGGAAAAGAAATGGGGGTCGAAGCCATTCGGCGCGGCTCTCGGGCCGCCTTCCAGAAATGGAATCTCAGGAGGGTCATCGCGTGCGTCCGGCACGACAATGTTTACGCCACTCGGGCCTTTACCAAGGCTGGTTATGCGGAAGCCAAGGATGACTCGGGTCTTTGTCCGCCGGCTCATTTTACCTACTCTATTTCTCGCGAGGATGTTATGGCTTCAAAGCGATCCGCAACTGAGCATTTGGGGAGTGTCCTCGTGATTGCGGCCCACCCGGATGACGAGGTTCTTGGCTGCGGTGGAACGATGGCTCGTCTGCGCGCCGAGGGACACGACGTCAAGATAGCGATTTTGGGAGAAGGTATGACATCCCGCTATCCCACCAGAGAGGAAGCAGATCGGTCCCTGCTTACCAATTTGCGCGATCATAGCCGGCGCGCTGCCGACGTGCTCGGGGTGACCGGCCTGTTTCTTTATGATTTGCCGGACAATCGCTTTGACACCATCCCGGTACTAAACGTAATTAAGATCGTGGAAGAACTCATCCGAAAACATGCGCCTAACACGATATTCACACATGGCAGCTCCGACCTTAACATCGATCATCACATTACACATCGGGCTGTGCTGACCGCTACCCGGCCAATCGAAGGCCATTGTGTCAGGAATCTCTATGCGTTTGAAATTCCCTCTTCCACCGATTGGGCGTTTCATCGCATGATCCCTAGTTTTCAACCGAACACGTTTTTCAATATAGATTCCACTATCGATCACAAAAAGCGGGCAATGGCTTGCTATGAAACCGAAGTACAAAAGTTCCCTCATCCTCGCTCGTTGGAGGCGCTGGAGGTGGTTGCTCGGCGATGGGGCACGGTTGTGGGATGCCAGGCCGCAGAGGCTTTTGAGTTGGTGCGTAGCGTGGTTCAGATCTAATAGAGCGGTAAACGGAGTTCTCTTATTCGTATCGGTAAACATCTGATCGGCCCGGGCCAACCGGTGTTTGTTGTCGCCGAGCTTTCTGGCAACCATGGCCAGAGCTTCGACGAGGCCGTGAAGCTCGTGCGCATGGCCAAAGAGGCCGGCGCCGATGCGGTTAAGTTGCAAACCTACACCGCTGATACCCTCACCATTCCCGGCGACAGGGAATGGTTCACGATCAAGGGGGGTACGGTATGGGACGGCAGAACGCTTCATAATCTGTATGAAGAAAGTTTCACGCCGTGGGAGTGGCAACCGAAACTGCAAGAAGTGGCACGCGCAGTCGGTCTTGAGCTTTTCGCTTCCGCCTTTGATCCGACGGCGGTTGATTTTTTGGAGCGATTGCAGGTACCGGTCCACAAGGTTGCATCCCCCGAACTCGTAGATATTCCGCTCATCGAAAAGATGGCGCGTACAGGCAAGCCGCTGATTCTATCGACGGGGATGGCTTCGCTCACCGAGATCGAAGAAGCGGTCGCGGCCGCGCGGAAGGCTGGTGCTTCCGAGATTTGCTTGCTCAAGTGCACAAGCGCGTATCCAGCTCAACCCGAACACGCGAACCTTCGTACTTTGGTCGATCTATCCGCCCATTTCGAAGTACCGGTGGGCCTCTCAGACCATACTCTCGGCTGTGAAACCGCTATTGTTGCAGTGGCCCTGGGGGCTTGCCTTGTCGAGAAACATTTCACCGCAAGTCGTGCGATCCCCGGACCCGACAGCGCATTCTCTCTGGAACCTGACGAATTCCGCGATATGGTTCGCGCTATTCGGAAGGCCGAGAAATCTCTTGGATCAATTTGCTACGGAGCCAGTTCCAGCGAACAGGCCATGCTGAGCTTTCGTCGTTCACTTTTCGTTGCGGCTGATATCGAGGCAGGGGAGGCATTCACCGAAAAGAACGTGCGATCTATTCGCCCTGCGCACGGTCTGCATCCTCGATATCTCCCCGAGATACTCGGACGGAAAGCCGCACGTGCAGTTCGCCGGGGCAGCCCTTTGACCTGGGATATGGTCGCGGATGTCCTTTAGCCGCTCGCTCATGACGAATCAGTTTAGTTGAAGCACACTACGCCCCAACACATCTGGGTGCATTTCGGTTCAGTTTCTAGAGCGTGTCCTACGCCAACGCGTAGAGATATTCGACAATGGAACGCACCGCTCCGTCTATTCCCTCCACTTTGGGATTCGTGGATTCGATCAGGTAGTACTCATTCGGTGCGTGTGCGCCGGTACCGTGCCCCAAACCGAAATGTCCGGCGGGGAGACTGATGGGCTCGGAAGTGAAGATATATCCGGGCCAGGAACCTGCAGTTCGAGGCCATAGCAAGGGATCCTGGCCTAGTTTGCGGTAAGTTGTTAATTGCGCCTGAATGAGTTTCGTATCCGGCGAGGTCTGAGTCGGATCGTATCCTCCGCTCATATTGACTTCGATATCGCCAAAACCGTGTTTGGCCAGATGATCTTTGAGCAAAGCTAGCGTGCCAGCGGCTGTCATGTCAGGCACCAGGCGCATATCAATTTTCGCAACCGCGCGATGCGGAAGAATTGTTTTTCCGCCCGGGCCGGTGTAACCGCCCACCAGGCCTTCAATGTTGATGGTGGGCTTGGACTCGAGCAGTACCAGCGAGTCGAACCAATTTTTATCGTGCACCCAGTGTTCAACGCCAAGCTGTTTTTTCACCGTGGCCTCGCTGCGGCGAGCGGCGACATCCTGAATCATTTTCATTTGGGCTGGAGTGAGCGGCTTCGCCTTATCGAAGAAACCTGCCACCGCGGGCGTGTGTCCGTCAGGCTCGATCAGCGAATTCAGCGCTTGCACCAGGTGCCACGACGGACTATCGACCTGCGCTTCCAGGCTGGAATGAACGTCGTGTTTGGGGCCGCGTCCCCAGCGCTCTCCGCTGGAAATTAACTCGAGCTCGACTACGCCCTTAGCGCCCAATGAAATCTCGACGCTTCCATCCAAATCCTGACTCGCTGATGGCATGAAAACGCCGGCGCACTTTTTCAATGCCGCCGTCACTTTAGGTTGATGGATGATCTCGGGAAAGTGGGGCGAACCGATTTCTTCTTCGCCTTCGCAGACTAGAACGAGATTTACCGGAAGCTTTTTTCCTGATGCTTTGAAAGCATGAAGCGCGCCGAGAAAGGCGGTTTCTGGGCCCTTCTGGTTTACCGCGCCGCGGCCGACGCAAACTTTGCCAACGCCTTCCTTATCGACAATTCGGCCTTCTAGCGGAGGCGACGACCACTCGGAAGGATCGAATTGTTTCACGTCGTACATGAAATAAATGCCGACGGTGGTCGCCGCTCCGCTATCCAGAAGGCCGAAGACTCCTGGTTTGCCCGAAGTCGGCACGATCTCGACGTTCTCGAAGCCCGCATCCCGCGCCAGTTGCGCCATATATTCAGGGCCCTGAGGAAAATTGCGGTTCTCGGCGGCGATCGAAGGCAACGCGATCCAGTCCTGCAATCGCTTCACATTCTCGTCATGCATCTTCGGTACTTGAGCCAGAACCGATTGCAGGTCGGAGTTGTCGGCCGAATAGGCCGTTAGCGGCAGTGCAACGAATGCGGCTCCCGCCAGTCCGCCCTGAATGAATTTACGGCGATTGAGTTCGTTGTGATTTGAGTCAGCCATGGGTTCCACCTTTGTCCATCAGATGAATGCCGACCATCGGCGTCAAGGCATCTCTCGAACAGCCCCAGCCGATTTTAGCGTCGGCAATCATAACAGGGCGCTTCGCCAGCGCACCAGACTTTCCCTTTGCGGTCACTTTATGTGAAACTTGCGTTCCAAGAAAAACGAATCGAAAACGAGGGAAAATGACTTCTTCCAAACTGGCCTTGCTCGCTGGCTCTTTCATCCTGGTCCTTGCGACCCTACCGCTGCTTTCCCAGGACTTGGACTCGACTTTCGCCCGCGATCCCGGCCAGGCCATCGATCAGCACTACACCGACCAGATTCACAAGTACACCACCGACCCTTCTTTTACTTCGCCGCTTGTGGATTATCTTCCGGCCTCGAAGACCGTTCCCACTCCGGCCAAGGTTCTAGGTGACGTTTCGGGCGCGCCCGACATGCTGCCCTACGCCGAAGATGTGTACAAATATTTTCGCCTGTTGGAAGCGAGCACTCCGCGAGTGAAAGTCTTCACCATCGGCCACTCCGAAGAAGGGCGAGAGATGATCGCCGCCGCCATCGCCGATCCAAAATTGCTCGCGGCAGCGAAGGAAAACGACGCTCGGCTGGCCCAACTCTCAGACCCCCGAAAGATCGGACTCGATGACGCTAAGGCGCGTCAGATCCTCGACCAATCCTGGCCGGTCTACTACATCACCGGCACCATCCACTCCCCCGAGACGGGCGCGCCGACGGCGTTGATGGAGCTCGCCTATCGTCTGGCGGTCGACGATGCGCCTTACATCAAGTTCATCCGTTCTCACATGATCGTGCTCATCACTCCCGTGGTCGAGGTCGACGGCCGCGACCGCATGGTGGATATCTACAAGTGGCACAAAGCTCATCCCGGCCAGGATTGGCCTCGCCTTCTGTACTGGGGCCACTACGTCGCGCACGATAACAATCGCGACGCCATGGCCATGACCCTGAGCCTCACGCGGAATGTGCTCGATACTTATCTTGCATGGCATGCGCAGGTGCTGCACGACCTGCACGAGTCGGTTCCTTTTCTTTACGACAACACCGTAGGCGACGGCCCCTACAACGCATGGGTCGATCCCACTCTCGCCGACGAATGGGCGGAACTCGGCTGGAATAACGTTGCCCAGATGCAGCACTTCGGAATGCCGGGAGTCTTCACCCACGGCGACTTCGACACGTGGAGTCCAGGCTACCTGATGTTTCTGGCAGGCATGCACAACGGCATCAGCCGCCTCTACGAAACTTTCGGCAACGGCGGCGCCGACACCGAGAAGCGCATTCTTCGGCCTGAAGATTATTCACGCACCTGGTACCGACAGAATCCTCCGCTGCCTGTCGTGAACTGGTCGCAACGGGACAACAACAACTACGAAGAAAGCGCGTTACTTTCTACGCTTTCTTATTTTGCAAATCACACTCACCATTTCCTCGAGAACTACTATCTCAAGAGCAAGCGCGCCGTCGAGAAGCCTACGCTGGAAGGACCGTCGGCTTACGTTATCCCGGCCGATGCCGCCGAGGCCAATCGCACGATCGAATTGCTGAAAGTCTTGAAGCGGCAGCACGTCGAGTTTGAAGAATTGACAGACGCCGTTACCTCATCCGTCCCGGGGGAGAAGCGCGGTGATAAACCAAAACAGGAGACCTTCCCCGCGGGCAGCATTATTATCCGCATGGATCAACCGTATTCCCGCGTCGCCGATGCACTTCTCGACCGCCAGTTCTGGGCCGCCGGCGATTCCCAGAAACATCCTTACGACGACACGGGATGGTCCTTCACGCACCTGTTCAATCTAAAAGTCGTTCGCGTCCTCGATCCGTCGATCCTGCAGTCGAAGATGAAGCCAGTCGCCGATCCGGCGAGCCTTGCCCGAACAGTATCAGGCTCCGGCGCAGTGTTTACGGTTGCTAACACCGGCCAGGTCTCGCTGTTATCGCTGGTTTACAAACTCAAAAACGGGAACATACAAATCGCCGAAAAGCCATTCGACGCCGACGGGAAACATTTCGCTGCAGGATCGCTGATTATCAGCGGTGACCACTTGGACGATCGCATCGCGGGCACTCTGCACGATCTATCGCTCGACGCATCGCGCCTTGGCGCAGCGCCATCCGTCCCCGCACACGCGGTCTCCATTCCACGAATCGCTTTCATGCATACGTGGCTAGCGACGCAAACCGAAGGCTGGTGGCGCTACGCCTTCGATACTGCTGGCGTGCCCTTCGACTACATCAGCACGCAGACGGTTGCGAATCTGGAAGACCTTCACGCCAAGTACGACGTTATTGTTTTTGCTCCGGTCGGCCGCGCGTCTACTTCCGAGATTCTGAACGGCATTCCTACCTGGAACAATTCAATGCCGTGGCAGAAGTCGGAGCTCACCCCAAACCTTGGCGCGATCGATAGCACCGCCGATGTGCGCCCCGGCCTGGGTTACGAAGGCCTTGCGCATCTGAAGAAGTTCGTTGAGCAAGGCGGATTGCTTATCACCTGCGAGGACACGGCGCAGTTCGCCATCGATACAGGCCTTGCGCCCGGCGTCAGCATTGCTCCTCACGGCGACGCGCGAGTTGTAGGTACCGTGCTCAACAGCGTCTTCGTCGACCGCGATAATCCCATAGCTTTCGGCTACGGATCTAATGTGCCCGTGATCAGCGCCAACGGAATGGCCTTCAATGTCAGCAACATATTAGGGCGGCTCGGGCAGACGCATCCTGATGGATCCTTTGACCGACTCGCTTGACCCTTACGCCAAGCGGCCCACCGGACGCGGCACGGTCGAAGACAGCGACGAACCACAGGGCAGAAAGATTGCCGAACCCGAGCCGCTCATCAAGCAACAACCGTGGGAGCCAGCGCACCTGGATGAGGAACAAACGCGCAACAACCCTCAGGTGATTCCGCCGCAGAGTCGACCAGAAGTCATCCTGCGTTTTTCCGATTCGAAGACCCTACTGCTCGACGGCTTGCTGGACAAGGGTTCGTCGATCGCCGAGCACGCCGTTGTCGTGAACGCGCATCTGGGCAAGGGAAGTGTTTTGCTCTTCGGAAACAACCCCATCTACCGCGGAGAGACCATTGGCACCTATGCGCTGGTCTTCAATGCGATCCTCAACCATCAGAACCTGGCACACCAAGCCCGTCTCGGCGAGAGAAGCAGCCATAGGTCTCGGCGTCGGGCGGCTCGTCGTGCTAGCGGGAAGATATACTAAGGCGACGAGAAGGCATGGAGATGGCCGCAACTACCCAAACCAATCCGGAGAGTGAACTCGGGTTCGCTGAAAGAGCGGCGGGCCCTAGTGTCTTCGTTTTATTCGGCGCGGCTGGGGATTTGGCAAAGCGCAAGCTGCTTCCTGCACTCTTTAATTTGTGCAAGGCAAAACTGTTATCGGAAAACTTTGCGCTTCTGGGTGTTTCGGTTGACGACCTGAGCCTGGAAGATTTTCAAACCGAGGTCACCAGCTTCCTGCCGGCCGATTCTGCCGACGCTCTAGCGTGGTTCCGCAAGCGGCTGTATTACGAGCGTGGAGACTTCGCGGATCCCAACACATTTTCGAAGCTTCGTGAACGGCTCGCAAGTCTCGACGCCGAGCTGCACACCGAGGGGAACTATCTCTTCTACCTTGCGACCGCTCCCAAGTTTTTCTCGCAGATTGTGCAACAGCTGGGAACAGCCAGTCTTTCATTGCAGGAGAATGGACGCTGGCGCCGGGTCGTCATCGAAAAACCCTTTGGCCACGATCTCGATTCAGCCAAGGCCCTGAATCGCGAGATTAAAACCGTGCTGCAGGAAAACCAGATTTACCGCATCGATCACTATCTGGGCAAAGAGACGGTGCAGAACATCATGGTCTTCCGCTTCGACAACGCCATTTTCGAGCCCATCTGGAATCGCAGGTACATCGATCATGTGCAGATTACGAATGCTGAGATTGTCGGCGTGGAGCGCCGCGGCGGTTACTTCGATACTGCGGGAACATTGCGCGACATGGTGCCCAACCACGTGATGCAACTGCTCAGCCTGACCGCCATGGAATCGCCGGTATCGTTTCAGGCGGATGCCGTGCGCAACGAGCAAGCCAAAGTTTTGCATTCCATTCAGCCACTCGAATCGGACGACGTTTTGCAACGCAGTGTGCGCGGACAATACGGGCCGGGAGTGGTGGATGGCGAGAGGGTAGTCGCGTATCGAGCTGAACCCGGCGTCGCCCCGGAATCGCGTACCGAAACTTTCGTCGCTCTAAAGGTCAACATCGACAACTGGCGTTGGGCCGGAGTGCCATTCTATTTCCGGACTGGCAAACGCCTGGCACAGCGCCACACCGAGATCGCCATTCAGTTCAAGCGCACGCCATTTGAACTGTTTCGCACCGCTCCACTTCACAAACACACCAACACATTAGTCATCCAGATTCAGCCCGTGGAAGGAATCTCGCTGAGTTTCGGCGCCAAGATTCCTGGGCCGCTACTCCGCGTGGGGTCGGTGGACATGAGTTTCGAATATTCCAAATATTTTGGAGCGGACGCTTACACCGGTTACGAAGTGTTGCTCTATGACTGCATGATGGGTGATGCGACTCTGTTCCAGCGAGCCGACATGGTCGAGGCGGGATGGACAGTTGTCGATCCAGTATTGGATGTGTGGAGAGCGCTGCCTCCGCGCAAGTTCCCCAATTATGCATCCGGCAGCTGGGGCCCAGCGGAGGCGGATCAGCTGCTTCAGGCTGATGGCCGCCAATGGAGGAGAATTGAACCATGATTCTTGTTGAACAATGATTCTCGCAGGGGAAATCGGCGCGACGCGTACCCGGCTGGCCGCCTTCGAGACCGAGGGCAACCGGCTGAATTGCGTTGTCGAAAAAAACTATCCAAGCCAAAGGCATGAAGGCCTGGCCGGACTCCTGGCCGACTTTATCAAAACGGAGGGCATTCCGGTTCACAGCGCATGCTTCGGGGTGGCGGGGCCGGTACGCGCCGGACGCAGCAAGATATCTAATTTGCCCTGGATCATCGATGCGCGCGAACTGTCCATGCAACTCAAGCTGAACTCGGTGGGGCTGCTCAACGACCTGGAAGCTTATGCCTACGGCATCGATGGCCTCGAATCGAAGGACTTCATCACCTTGAGTGAAGGTGCGGAAGACGCCGACGGTAATCGCGCCGTAATTTCTGCCAAAACTGGTCTAGGAATGGCCGGGCTCTACTGGGACGGCTTTCGGCATCATCCTTTCGCGTGCGAGGGCGGCCACGCCGATTTCGCGCCGAGAAATGAATTGCAGACGGAGTTGCTGGTTTATCTCCAGAAGAAATACGGCCGCATCAGCTGCGAGCGAATTCTTTCCGGACCGGGGATCAAAAACATTTACGACTTCCTGCGAGACGCACACAAAGTCGAAGAACCAGAGTGGTTGCGGTCCCAGATCGCCGCGGCTCCCGATCCACCTGCACTGATTTCGCAGCTGGCTCTGGAGGGGAAGTCCGCGATCTGCGATCAGGCCATGTCGATTTTCGTCAGCGTCTTCGGCGCGCAAACTGGAAACTGCGTGCTGAACTTTATGTCTACGGGCGGAATTTTCATCGGCGGCAGTATCGCGGCAAAGATCGTGCCCAAGATGAAAGATCCCGTTTTTATGGAATCTTTCCTGGATAAAGGACGGATGGGCGCGCTTCTGAAAGATGTGCCAGTCAAGATAGTGGTCAATGACGACTGCGGCATGATCGGGGCGGCGCGCTACACGCTCGTCCAGAAGGCATTCCGTAAAACAACCTGAGCCTGCATAAGCGCTGGCTCCCGGTAAGCGACTGCAAATTCTTGCTGTGTGTTGGCGGCGGGTGTATTCTTTCGCCTTAGAAGTTTCTGGAGGGCGCAGATGCATTGGCGATTCTCTCTAGCTGCAGTTTCTTGTCTGCTTTTTCTCGCCATCTCAACCGTTGTTCCCTGCGCTTTTGCTCAGGCCGGTCCGGACGTTTTTGTCACGCCCGTCCCGCACGCGCCGTTTCACGGCCTAATCAAAGTGGAGCGCTCGCTTGTGCAACCGGATGGCTCCATCCTCAAAGTAAAAACCATCCGCGAGATTGCACGAGACAGCCGCGGCCGAATCCACAATGAGTCGCGAGCGATGCTTCCGGTTTCCAGCAACCAGACGCCACAAATTGTACGCATCCACCTCTTTGACCCGGAGACGCGAACTTCCATTACCCTCGATTCGGAGCAGCGAACCTACTGGTCCATGACGGTGAATCATCCGCCGGCAACTGTGCCGCCGCGCCTACTCTACGCTTCGCCTACAGGCGGCACTCTTCCTGCAAACGAGTTCACTAAAGAAGAAGATCTCGGCATGCGGGAAATGGAAGGCGGCCCGGTGCACGGGGTGCGCGAAATTCAAACCGTGCCAGCCGAGGGCAACGGCAAAGAGATCGTGATTACAGATGAATATTGGTACTCAGACGATCTCCGCATCAACATGATGATTGTGCACAACGATCCGCGCACGGGATCGGTGACTATGACGGTCACGCAAGTCACGCGCTCCGAGCCAGACCCCGCACTGTTTGAGATTCCGGAGGGTTACCATCGGCCGAAAGCTGGACAGATGCGGTAGTAAAAGGCTCTGAAATTCTGGCTGAAGCCCCGAACTCAGTCACCAAGTGCTGTAGGCAGACCCGTCGCTTGCGGTGCCACTGGCGGCCGAGTGCACGTCGGTAATGCCGGGATCCTGCTGATCGACTGCCAGCATCACATCTTCCTGCACCACTTCCCAGTTAGTTTGGCGCGTCATGGGGTCAACCGGAATTTGCCGCAGGTAGCCTGCAGTGACCAGGTCGTCGAGCGATTGAGGCGCCTTTTGTTTGTCGAGCGTGTACTGAGAAATCACGGACCGTAGCGTGCTCAGATTTGAGCGCAGAGACGGATTCGCGAGCCTGAATGATGGACTGGTTGTACATGGGAACGGCAACCGCCATCAGGATCATGATGATGCTGAGCACGATCATCAGTTCGAGCAGCGTGAATCCCCGCGAGCGTAGGCCTCGTGGTTGGTCGTTGGTCCTTGGTCGCTGGCTTAAACGACAAATGACGAGCGACAGACGACAATTTTGCGCGGACCGCTGCGACAATGCGCTGCGACATCCGCGCGTTTCGTGTCGCATCTCAATTACGCCCCGTTGCATTTACCAGTCCTTGTACTTCGTGCCATCAAGCGCGGTTGCCTTGCGACTTGGTATAGACGTCGAACACGCTCTGCCCACCCCAGGAGTCGGAGTCCGGATCGTCCTGCATGGAGCGCATGCCCCACTCCGTGCTCTTAGTCATCGGATCTATGGGAATAGAACGCAGAAAGCGAATTTTCTTGCCAGCTTGCGTGTCCACACCCTTTACCAGTGTTTCCAGATCCGGCGGATAATTCTGGGTATCCACTTTGGTCTGAAACTTTCCTTGCTCGGCGGCGTCCTTATAACGGTCGATGGCATCGCGCATTTCCCAGAGCGCCCGGCGCAGTTCCTTTTCCTTCTCACGCTGAATCGTGACGCGAGCCAGCGGCAGCGCCATCATCGTAAGAATCGAGAGGATGCTCGCGGCCACGATCAACTCCAACAGCGTAAAGCCCCGAGTGGAGCCGCTGCGCGTCGCGGAATGGAATTTTCGGACCCTCATGGTTTTCGTCAGGCGCGGAAGAGTTCTCCTCTACTGAACGGTGATTGCCGCCTGCGCGCCGTTGACCGTGATGGCTTGCAAGCCGGGGTCGCGCGCTCCGCCCCGAGTAATGGTGAGCGGAGTCTGTCCATCGGCTTTTGCCTGGAAAGTTAGCGTTACCACCGCTCCCTGCCCGGAAACTCCGCCTGCGCCGGGCGGACGCGTAGCCGTAATCTGCGACTGTCCAACAGCTTCGTCCTCGCGATGCACTAAGGCCACGGCTTGGCCGTCCTGCGAAAGGAATCCGCCATTCGACACGTTTACCAATTGCAGCATTTTCGGATCGTAATTCAGCTGCACTGGCACGGAATGCACATTCTGCGCCCCAGAGATCAGCAGGTTCACTACAAATGTGTTGCCCTTGACCGCCTGAACGGTTGGCGGGTCAAAAAGAAAGCTGGGCGTGCCACCCGCAGTATTGGGAACTGGAGGCTGATTCACCGGAGGCTGGTTTCCCAGCGGCTGTATCGAAGGATTGGGCTGCGCTGGTGATTGAGTGGGCGATGCGGAGCCGCCGGTCGGTACTGTCTGGGGACGGCTCACGCGGCGCAACTCGATCGCGTTGGCGGTGCCAATGTCGATCGCCCGCTGGTTCATCTCCGTCAGTTCGGTTCCACGAATGATGTGAGGAACGATGGCGAAAACAATTTCGTTTTCCGAATGATCCTGCGTGGTTTGTCCGAACAGATATTTTAAGATGGGGATCTGCGCCAGCCCTGGTATTCCCGCCAGCGATTTGGTCTGCTGATCTTCCATGATCCCGCCCAGCAGGTTGGCTTCGCCGTCTTTCAAGCGAATTTCATGCTCGATTTTGCGCTGGCCGATGATGGGCTGGCTGATGCCTCCGATGTTCGACTGGCCCGTGACCGCCGAGACGTCCATCGTGATTTTCAAGGTAACTTCGCCATTCGAGTGGACGTGCGGCGTGATGTCAATATTCACGCCCACATCCAAATACTGGAACTGCGTATTTACCAGAGGGTTGATACCCACGCCGCCGATGCCAGGCTGGAACGATCCAGTCGCGATTGGAACTTTGTCGCCGATTTTCAGCGAGGCTTTCTGGCCGTCGAGCGCTCGTATTTGCGGATTCTGAATGAGCTTGGTGTCGCTGTTGTTCATCACCGCCGACAGGTTGGCGGAGGGAATCGTAACCTGGAAATCCGTGGCGTTTAGATTGCCCAGCGTGTTCAGATTCAAGCCAGTCGTGCCCGTCCCCGTATTCGAGGTAGTGCCAGTAGTCCCGGTAGTCCCCGTCGTCCCCGTATTCGTCGTATTTAAATTGCTCTGCAGCGTCACCGTGGCACTGGTGGGCGGATTGAGCCCCAACGTACGCGAGCGGTCTTTGCTCACCTGCATGATGGCAATGTCGACGATAACTTCCGGACGCGCCTTGTCTAGATCTTCCACCAGTTTCTCAGCCAGCGCGATCTGGTCGGGCGTTCCGCGCACGACCAGCGCATTCTGCGAGAGCAACTGCTGCACGCGCTGCACATCGAGCACGGCTCGAATCGCATTCACCACATCCTGCAACTCGGTGGGAGCCGAAAGATTCGAGAGATAGAAAGTCTTGAGGACGCTCTGTTCCAATTCCTTGCGCTTGGCCGGATTGTCTTGCGCTACAAAAATCGTATTCTGAGTAACTGGACGCCAGAATGTCTTCGATTCCAGCGCCGTAATCTCCAATGCCTCTTGCAGGGTCACGCCATTCAGGTCGACGTTTATAACTCGCGCCGTGTAATCAGGGTCGAATAATACGTTGACTCCCGCCAGTTGTCCGACGGTGCGGTAGACCACGTCCGACTTGGTGGCGAGCATTTTGACGGTGATTGGAATGTTCGAGATCGGAGCAAGTTCCACCGGACCTGCGGCATCATGAAGTTGTCGTTCCAATCCAGCCGGCGGTCCGGCAGCCTGTGGAGGCGGATTCCGCTGGTCGATGATCATCTTCACCGTCCGATTCAATTCCTGCTTGGCGATGAACAGGGACGGATCGATCTCCAGCGCCTTTTGAAACTGCGCCACTGCGTCGTCGAGTTTGCCGTCTTCCCGCAGCTTCTGACCGTTGTGCACCAGCGTAGCTGCCGCCTCGAAACGCACGCGCTCAAAGGCTGCGCGATAACTCAAATCCTTGGGCTTGAGGTCGTAAGCTTGCTTGTAAAAAGCAAACGCGGCTTCGAACTGCTGGCGAGCCTCGGCGTCCTGCCCTTTGGCGAAGAGGCTCTTGGCTTTGTCAGCGCTGGCAGGGAGGGTTATGGCCGCGACCAGCAACAACAGGAGAGCTGGGCGCATCAAGCGTCTCATTCGATATTCCTCACGGGATGTTCCTCTTTAATTACAAGTGTTCGCCGGACAAACGGCTTTTCGAAATTCCGGCACATTCCGGCCGCACTTTTCGCGCGGGAAAATGCGCTCAACACAGAAAAATCTTGGATGAATCCGATTATAGCATCGCAAATTCGCAGTCCCGAAGTGCTTGCTCACACGGGAGTTACACTCTTTGGTCGTAGGCCTATGGTGTTATTTGCCGGCGACATTCGCATTCTGCCTGCCGCGGCTCAATAAACACCCCACACCGACTTCGTGTGCTCGGGCAGCATGCGGCAACACAGGCCGGTGCATCCCGCGGCAATGCGCTAAGATAATTATTTCTAACCACATGAGTCGCCAATCCACGCACCAGACCAAGGCCAATCCGGAGAAATCCCCGCGCCGGGATCCCACCGCCTCCGGCGACCGCGACGCCGCTGTTAATAGGATCGCTTCACATAACTACTTCTTGCTGGAAAAATTTGAGGCCGGGGTGGTCCTAACCGGGACCGAGGTCAAGTCCGTCCGGGGTGGTTTGGCTAACCTGAAGGACTCTTATGGCCTGGTCAAGGACGATGCGGTCTGGTTGCTGAACGCGCACATCGGCCCCTACGAGCATGGCAACATCTTTAACCACGCTCCGCTCCGCACTCGCAAACTCCTGATGCACCGGGAAGAGATTCGCAAGCTCATCGGCAAGACCCAGCAAAAAGGCCTGACCCTGATCCCAACTCGAATGTACTTTAAGAACGGGAGGGTTAAGGTGGAACTGGCTCTGGCCAAGGGCAAGCAACTTTGGGATAAGCGGGAGACCGAGCGGCGTCGAACGGCGGACAAAGAAGCGAGGGAAGCGGTGGCGCGGGGTAGAAGTCGAAAGTAAAGCCAACGAGGAGTTCGCTGTCAAAACCGTAAACCTCAAGTCCGATATGCCAACGGTGCAGGAGGCGCTGCAGCGCTTGGATCGCGAGATTGCGGGGGCCCGCCAGCAAAAGCATTCTGTTTTGAAGATCGTGCACGGCTATGGATCGACCGGCGCGGGTGGTGATATACGGATTGCAGCGCAGAAGCGTTTGCACGAAATGGTTGAAGCCGGTCAGATTCGTGGCTGCATCTTCGGAGAAGACTGGTCGAAGACCAGCGACGCGGCTTGGCGCCTGCTGCAGGCACAGTCTGCACTGAAGAGCGATCCGGACCTGGGGCGCCGCAATCGAGGGATCACTGTTGTCTTGCTTTGAACACCAAGCGCTTTTCAGCGCCGTGAACTCGACAAGTCGGCTTGCGTTAAAGCCTCTTCCCCGACGATACTGAAGTATCCCAATAATTATGAAAACAACCGTTTCCCTCTCTAAACCCGCCGACCTTGAAACTGAATCGCTCGTCGCTGTCGTGCTCGACCACGCATCTCCGACAGCAGGCGAGAAAGAAAAGAATAAAAAACCGGAGCTAAAAGTAGCCGCCAACGATCCCGCAGTGCAAGCGGTTGCAGCCGATTTGCTGGCCAGCGGCGAAGTCGCCGGCAAGTCTTGCGAAACGAATTTGCTGTATAAGCCCTCCGGTCTTAAGGCGAAGCGACTCCTGCTTGTAAGCGGAGGAAACGCCAAAAAGTTCTCGAGCTACGATCTCAGAAGGTTGGCAGGAGTCGCCGTGCGTGCGCTCAAGTCCCGCGGAATTCGCAGTTTTGCTTTTATCGCTCCAGCGAGCATTCTTGCCGAGGAGGCGGTGCGTGCCATTGTCGAAGGCGCGTATGTCGGAAATTTTGATCCAGACTACTACCGCAGCGACCGCAAGGATCAAAAAATCGACGAACTCACCGTCGTCGCCAGCGGCGACAAGTCGACGCTTGAGAAGGCTGCCAACGAAGCCCACGTAATCGGCGAATCGCAAAACTTCACTCGCGATCTGGTGAATGAACCCTCCAATCGCATGACGCCCACCATCCTCGCCGACCGCGCAAAAAAAATGTGCGCGGAAGTCGGCTTGCAATGCGAAGTCTTCGGCGCCGACAAGATTAAAGAAATGAAGATGGGAGCCTTCTGGAGCGTCGCCCAAGGTTCCGACGAACCGCCCGCGCTGATCGTGATGCGTTACGAACCCGCAGGCGCGCCCCAGAAGCCGATGCTGGGACTGGTGGGGAAAGGAATCACTTTCGACACTGGCGGCATTTCGATTAAGCCCGCCGATGGCATGGAAAAAATGAAATATGACATGGCCGGCGGCGCTACCATGATCGGCGCCATGCGCGCCATCGCGCTGCTGAAGCCGAAAGTCAGAGTCATTGGCATCGTGTGCGCAACCGAGAACATGCCTTCGGGAAAAGCGCAGAAGCCCGGCGACGTTCAGATTGCCATGTCAGGCAAATCAATCGAGATCATCAATACCGACGCGGAAGGCCGGTTGGTTCTGGCAGATGGGCTTTTCTATGCGCGCCAACTGGGCTGCACTCATCTCGTGGATGCCGCCACCCTGACCGGCGCAGTCGTCGTCGCTCTGGGTTACAGCAATGCTGGAATTTTCGCCAACGACGACGAAATGTACAACCGCTTCCATACCGCAAATGCAAAAGCGGGCGAAAAAATGTGGCGACTACCGCTTGACGACGAATACAAAGAACAGATCCGCTCCTCTATTGCCGACATCGTAAACTCCGGCGGACGCTGGGGCGGTGCCATCACCGCAGCCATGTTCCTGAAAGAATTCGCGGAAGATACGCCATGGATTCACCTCGATATCGCCGGCACGGCTTGGACCGAAGATCAGAAACCCTGGATCGCGAAAGGGCCTTCTGGCATAGCTCTGCGAAGTCTGGTGGAGTTTGTGAAAAGTTTCGCGGCATAGACATGGCGCGCAGAGTTTCTCGTGCCGAAGTGAGCGGGGAAAAAAAGCTCGAAAAAACGTAAAGAATAGCGGATCTGCACGTTGAGGGAAATCAGTGCGGTTGTTATAATCGACGGTTCCACGCGCTTCCGTGCTGAAGCCGTCCAGTTCGATCGCGAAATCCCGTCACAATCAGCGCGAAAGCGAACTGTGCCCGGACCCTGCGGCGGCGTTCAAAATGTGGCCAGGTAGCTCAGGTGGTAGAGCGCATCCAAAGAACTTGGGCGTTTTCGCCCACTTTCTTCAGCCCAAGGTTCAGCCCAAGATAGATCACTGAATGGTCTCCGTGAGCAGGTGGGCCTTGTCTCCGAGCAGGAGTGCCAAGAACTTGCCCTGTGCTTCGAGCCTCGATTCCTGGTCGGACTGCGCATACAGTTGCATTGTCGTCCTGACGTCCTCGTGACGCAGAATGCCCTGTACCGTCTTCGGATCACACTTCAGCTTCACCAGTGAAGAAGCCAGAGAATGCCGGAAGTTGTGGAAGCCGAATCGAACTCGCTGGTCTTGTTTGATAACGCCGGCCTTAACGGCAGCAGGGCGCAGATATTTCTGCACCATGATTGAAGCCGATAACGGCTTCTTGCCCTTAAGTCGGAAGCTCGGGAAGACGTAATCGTCATCCTTCGCATAAGGAGTTCTCTCCCTCCACGCCATCAAGAAACCGGCCAGCACGGGGTGCATGGGTACGGGTGCCTTCGAGGCCTTGGACTTGGGCACTTTGAACTGGGCCCAGACGTAAGCGCGCTTCACTTCGATCACCTGATCCGAAAAATCCAGATCCATCCACATCAGACCGAGAATCTCCGATACTCGCAGAGCTGTCGCCGCGTCTGTAAGAACTAGAGTGCGCCGCGGCTCTGGGATGTTCAGCAGAATCTCGAACGCCTGCTGTGGATTCATGATCACCGCCGTGTAGTTGCTTGTCGTCTTCTGACGGACCCAATTCATGGGATTAGCTCGACTCATCGCGAGGGATAAGCCCATAGCGTTGCCCGTGTTTGTAGACCAAATTCATCACCCGTCGAATTTTGTCCAGAGTGGGGTTCTCCAGACTCTGCGCTTTCTTCACTTCCCTCAACCACTTCTCGACTTCTAGCGGCTCTATTGCCAGAGGTGACTTCCTGCCGAAGCGAGGAATCACTTTCTTGTTGAGAATCCGCTTGTAGGTCTCTGAAGTTGTGTATGCCTTCTCGATGGTTGCCTCTGACTGATCTTCCTGCAGCTCGTTTTGAATGTAATGCTGACAGAGCTGCCCATACGTCGTTGGGTTTCCTCGGAAGGGCTGATATTGGTTAGCGTTTTCCCTGAGACGCTGCCGATCCACTTCCTGCCACGCATCCTTCTCGCTCGGACCGATATCGCTCACGAGACCGAGTACTGTCTTGTGTTCGACTCTCTTTCCATCGGATCGCGTTATCTGAAAGCGATAGACCCACGTTGGACCATCTGATCTCTGTTCGCTCCGAACAGAGCCATTCTGATACCTGGCCATCAAATCCTCCTGTTTGCTGGCTCAGGTGGCTGCAGGACGGAGTTTATCGCAGAGCAAAGATAGCGGTCTAGCTCCGAGAGTTTGAATCGCCATTCTTTTTTCTTCGCGCCACAATCCAGGGGATGCCCAGGAATCCTGCCTGCTCGAACCTTCTGAAGCAAAGTGCGACGTGTAACACCGACAAAGGCAGCGGCTGTATCAGCATTGACGAATGGCTCGGGTTGACGGACAGTCGGTAGAGGCGAGACAAGAACCGGATGGGCTGGCATAACGGCTCCAGAGCTTCTTTCCGTGGGCTGCACGCTCGTGGCTCGACGTTGCAATTGCATCTAAGCCTTCTCGACGGCGCGGTGTTCAGAACCCACTATTGCCGCCCTCGGCTGGTTAATTCCGTATGGGACTGGCGATGTTGACCAACATGATTCATTTCTGCTGTCGCGTCCAATGACTTTTCGTCCGTGAGATATTCCCACCGGGAATTTCAGACGGCACCGCGCCGACTCGCACGCAGTTTATTCTCGCCAAAGCTAGGCTTACAAGCGAAAATGAGATGGTGCAACCTAGTTCCAGCCGCATTACCAGCAGGGATGGCGTGAACACGGCGCGGCTGTTTTTCGAGCACCATGCGTGCAGGTTTCAGGAGATCGACCAGCAACAGGATGTCGGCAAGGACGTGTACGTTGACCTCGCGGACAAGGCCGGGATCACGCCGCTGTGCGTTGCGCTCCAGATCAAGTCCGGCGTCTCGTACCGCACGGGCAAGGGCGACTACGTGGTCCCGGTGGAGCACCATGCGGACCTGTGGCGACGGTCGACGGTCCCGGTCTTCGGCATGGTGTATGACCCTGACGATTCGCAGCTTCGCTGGGTGGATCTGACCGGCTACCTGCGGGCGCACCCTGACCAAGACGGCGGGAACGTCCCCGTGTCAGGACGCCAGACGCTCGACGAACTGACGTTGCGCGGAGCGTTCACGAATGCCGTGCGGGCGTATGGTGCGCGCGGTACGACCGATCTCGTCTTGAACCTCCTGTCGCCTGATCCCTTTCAGACGGGCGCGATGTACGATGCATGGGCGCTCAGCCGCTCGGACCGCCAAGTACCTGTTGCTCCTGCGACGGTTCCTTATGGACCTGCAGCCTGAGGCAACACGGCGATCGATTTGGCTCTTATCGCACGTCGGCTCGCACCCCAACATCTTCTTCACCAAGGACACCTGGATCAAGCCGGAAGCCGAAAGCTCCTCCTGCCCTCGTTCCGCTGGTCGCCGGAAGAGCTCGCGCACATGCTCCGGGCCGTCGATCACTCGGACTACGGACAGGGCACGCTCGGGGAATGCCTCGACGTGCTGCTCTACGAAGACCCGAACATCGTCCGGAAACTGCACCTCGCAATCACCCTGCTCCTCAAGGATCCAGATCATACGCAGGCCGTGAGGGCAGCGACGCTCGCGCTCACCCACTCGAAGGATCAGAGGAAAGAGCTTGCGCTTCTCATCAGCGACTTTCCGGCGCTGATGGAACACGAATGGTTCCAAGAGATCGCAGTAGTCCTCGAAGAATCCTCGGAACGCTTCGCCCTCTATTGAACGGCCAGCCCGGTCGGCATTCTATAAATAGGACGCGAGCTGAAGTCCTTGCGCGCTGCCTCATCGACGGCTTCGATGGCTTGTGCCAGGTATTCGAATCGTTCAGGAACTTATCAAGCATCATTTCGGTATTCGTTGTTGACTTTGGCGGCAGTACCAATCCTGGCCGCGCGGTCCCGAATTTGGGATGCACACGTAGATTTCACCGTCATGGCAATCTATGGTGACCACTTGTGCGTTTTTTCAGCCGGGTGATGCTTCGTCCCGGTCGCTCCCAGCACTGACAGAGATGTGCCGAGAGTCCACCCCCACAACAGAGTTTCAATAGTGTCAGCAGGAACAGACGCGTACAAGGAGAAAAATAGGCAGCTCTCCTCAAGCCCCCCTTTTCAGGGAAGTCAGGCGGGATTTTTATTGTGAAACGCGCTTCTGTTCAAGAATTAAGCAGTTCCGACTCTTCGGCTAAACAGAGTAATCATCATGCCAATCTCGGACAAGACGACCAATCCAATCGCTCCAGTGTTCGCTTTTATTCCTCCCAGGAATAACACAGTGACGAGAAGTCGTTGGACTTCGCGATTGAGCACGGTTAGTTTTGCGCCACAGACAGTCGTTCTAGGAACTGCTGGAGGTGCTTATGCCGCACTGGTCTCAGCCCGTTTCATCCGCCGAATCCGAGTGCCCTCTTCGGTTGAAGTGGGCGCGACGTAATCGCTTCTCTTCTCGCCCTTCTTTTCGTCCTGCCTCTGGCCCGCGTGGCGCAGGGTTCACACTGTTCGACACCGGCATTAACTCAATTCAAACGCTCTTCACCTCCACCATAGCGAGGGCGGCCAGTTTGATCGCCATCGTGATCGGCGGCTACTCCTTTGCGCACGGCGATCCTGGCGCAAAGAAGAGCCCTCGGAGGCGTCGCGGCCGGCACGGGTATCGCCGTGCTGGCAGTGAATGTCCTGAGTTGGCTTTGGGCGTGTGGAGCCAGCATCCCCCGTCACAAACTGCGGAACTGTTGGAGGGGATTGTGCCTGATAGAGAGAGCGAACCATCGTACCGAGTGTTCAAGAGCCTGCATAAGCCCCTTACCTATTTGGGCGTGGAGCGGTCATTGTTCTTCTGGTGTGTGTCACGCAGTCGGCTGCTTCAATCTCTTCAATTCCGTTTTGGCCGGCATTCTGGTCTTCGTCGCCGGCTTCCTCTTCGGTCATTGGGTGACAATACAGACCCAGCTTCCTTCGCATTCTCGGCAAGGGCCGAACGCAACAAACCCCGCTATGACGCCGCCAAACAGCAGATTCCCAACGTGGAGGTCCACTGATGCTGCGTCTCGATCGAGTCATCAAGCCGTGGAAAGAGTCTGCTGCGCTAAATGCGCATATCAATCTCTTCGGCTTCTGGAATGAGACCGCCTTCCTCACCAAGAGCGGCGATCTGGGGATGGTGTTACGGGTCTCTGGCATTGATTATGAATCACCGACAACAGTGAGCAGGACTACGCGGTCAAGCGCCTTGAGTCGGCCCTGAAGGGCTTTGGCGTGGGCTTCCACGTCTACCAGTACCTTTTCAAATCGAATCGGCCGGACATCCCCTTCGCAACCTACGATGATCCACTCATCGACGCCGCTATCGACCAGCGTCGGCAGTTCTTTGAAGCCAAGCCAGGAACGATCTTTATCAAGTTGAAATCTTCTATTGCGTGCTGCTCGAAGGCGCGAGGTCGAAGACCGGCGTGGGCACGGCGCTCGCTCGGCTCATTCGCGATCCGGAGGGCGCGATTACTGAACTCAAATCGCAGTTCACCAACGACAGTATGAAGACGCTGCTGCGTACGCATATCGAGCACGATCTTCGACGGCTCGACCAGCACGTGCAGGCCTTCGCTCGTCAACTAAGAGATTTCATGCAAATCGAGATCCTGAACCAACAGGGACAGTTCAGGTTTTTCCGCAGCCTGCTGAATTATGACGACTGGCGCGTTGCGGGCGGGCCTCAGTCCGCACAGTTTCTCGATTATCAGGTGGCGAACTCGGATCATCGAGGGGGAACGCGATCATCTTCGCGTCGGCAATCACATCGTCCGCGTGCTCACGATGAAGGAGGCCATCACGGAGAC
>CAVOLK010000004.1:0-151047 GCA_963696765.1 uncultured Acidobacteriota bacterium
CCCGTCTGGAGTGCGCCGAGAGTCCCCTTCCTGATCGAATATCTCCCTAGACTCATCCGGTGCCGAACAAAGCAGCTCTGATTGCTCTTGAAACCACGTAAACAGATCCGAGTACAGATCGTCCGGCACTTTATACGCCACCGTCCGCGATCTGCCGCCCCAGCGGACAACGCAAGCCGTTCAAACATCCCAAACGAAAGGGAGTCATAGGCGCCAAGCTGTCCGAAGGAGGTGTTCGCTCGGCCTTCTTCACCATTCTCTTCTGAAAGGCTTTCACCTGCGTTTCTCTCTGAGATTCCGCGGTGGTGAATCTTATCGTCCGATCGGAAACCTCCGCTTCGAATCGCCGCTGGTGCCAGAACGAAAGTGACTGCCGAAGCGTGGAAGTATCCTTCGCTCTCCTTCAGAGCACGATACGTGACAAGATCAAGCTCGGGCTCCAACGCAAGGATCCTCGGTTCGCGAATCTCTGATTGCCTTTTGATCCGACCTCGTCCAACAGTAGCCCCGCTATACGGCTCAGATTCATTCCGACGTGTCGGTGCTGGGCCCACCATACTCGGGCTCCGAGGCACGCTGAACCTTGATCGCAACTTTTGTCAGCACCGCCCAGCTGAGCAAGTATTACGGGGATAGTGCCGGAGAGCCAGGCGCGAGAAGAACGAATCGATTTCCCTTGCTAAGGTCTCTATCTGTTTTTCAACTGACATCAAAAACTCCTGGTGGCTCGTCACGGAATTGAACCGTATCCACTGGCTTTTCAGACCAGCACTCTGCCGTCGAGTTCCCGAGCCAAACTTGGTGGACGGTGCGAGACTTGAACTCGCATTTCACGGTTGCAGGCCGTGGGTAATCCCCTTATACGAACCGCCCATTTTGGGGCGAGATGAGAGAATCGAACTCTCGTGACTCGGAGCCACAATCCAGTGCCGAAGCCATTCGGCTAATTCCGCCATCGAAATCTGGAGCTGGTCGAGTGAATCGAACACTCGTCGGAGAGGTACAAGCTCTCTGCACTGCCACTGTGCTAGACCAGCAAACTCATGGAGCTGGCACGCAGCCTCGAACTGCGGTCGGGCGCTTACCGTGCGCCTGCTCTTCCTGTTGAGCGAGACCAGCGGAGCTGGTGCGGCGATTCGAACGCCGATCACGGACTTACGAGGCCGCGCTTCTTCCTACTCAGCTACACCAGCGGAGCTCTGGAGGTGGCGGAGAATTGCACTCCCGATGCTGTTTGCAGGCAGACGCCTTGCTGTCTTGGTGACGCCACCTCATAGGTTTGGAGCGGAAGGCGGGACGGTCTCGACGTTGGCAACGTCGCGTCTTGGCCACTACAGACGATCTTCCGCTTGGAGCGAGCAGCTCACCGACGAACGCACGTCATCAGCTTGGAAGGCTGAGGCACCAGCCGCTATACCACGTCGCTCTTGGCGGGAGATGAAGGACTCGAACCCTCGTAACTGGGATCTGGAGGCCAGTGTCCTAGGCCGCTATGGCGGAGCTAACGGGGATGATAACGGAGCCATCCTGCCGATAGACCATAGCTCCGGCTCCCTCCCGTGGACTTGAACCACGATTTCCGCGTTCAGGAGCGTACTGCCATTGGACGAAGAGGGCATTCAAATTGTCAAAGAACTGGCTGCCGGGGAGCGATTCGAACGCCCGTACCCGGATTTCAGCTTCCAGGGTCCTGCCACTGGAGGACCACCCGGCATCACGCTTTCACAGCTATTGCTTTCATGCACCGTACGCACAGCCGACTTCTTCATTGACGTTATGGCCCAGTCTCGTGCGATCCTAACGCGCACGATCCACCAAGTCGCGATGATCTCCGCCACGTTCGAAGAGTTCTGACGCTAGTTCGATTTCAAAGCCTTCGAGTTCAATTACTTGTGTGCTCATAGCTTGGTAGCAGCGAGGAGAATCGAACTCCATCTGAGCGACCCATCCTGGCCGTTAGACGACGCCGCCTCCTGCGCATTGGTGAAATATGCCCTAAAACGAAAAGCCCCGATTTGTATCGGAGGCTCAGAGCACGCGCTACGGGATTGCCCCCTGTTACACGTACGTATGGGGTCCCCACGTAAACGTGGCCGGTGTCGGGAAGCAATCGGTATGGGTTTGCGCATCATTACTTAAACTCAGTTATCACTCTGGCATCATTTCGCAATTCTTGTTAATAGCCAAAAGTGTGCCAAAGTGTGGGTATTTTAGTCTTGCGGGCAGTTAGTAACTGAAGGCACTTCCTGGTTACCGTTGATGTTTCTCCGATGCTAAAAGCTGGCAACCCCTCAGCAATTCGACATCGCAGGCCACCGATGAGAACTACGCCAGTGTCCAGTAGAGTATCGGGAACATTATGACTGCTCAGGGGAATACGAGGCAGGGCACGGTTGCCCTACCTGGCTAAGATTTCTGAAGACAGCATGCCGCTCATAGTTGATCAACCGGAGGGTACCCGGACAGTGAATCAATTTATTCGCTGCTTTCGCACTACTTTCGGAGCGCAAAGTTGCTCACGACAGGTTATCGTTATCACCCACAATCCCAACCTCGTCGTGAACACAGACTCGGACCAAGTGATTGTCGCGTCGGCCGACACAGACTGAGCGGCGCCTTCCCGACCTTTTCGTATGAATCAGGGCGGACTTGAGGACGGCGGGATTCACATTAGGGTACACTTCATCCGAATCCCGCCGTCCTTGAGTCCGCCTGATTCATACGAAAAGGTCGGGAAGGCGCCGCTCAGTCTGTCGGCCGACGCGACAATCACTTGGTCCGAGTCTGTGTTCACGACGAGGTTGGGATTGTGGGTGATAACGATAACCTGTCGCAGCAACTTTGCGCTCCGAAAGTAGTGCGAAAGCAGCGAATAAATTGATTCACTGTCCAGATTCTCCTCCGGTTGATCAACTATGAGCGGCATGCTGTCTTCGGAGTCCATAGCCAGGTAGGGCAACATGTCCTGCCTCGTATTCACCTGAGCAGTCATAATGTTCCCCGATACTCTACTGGACACTAGCATAGTTGCTGATCTGTTTGCGATGTCGAATTGCTGGGGGTTGCCAGCTTTTAGCATCGGTGACCATCGACTTTAGCCAAGAAGTGCCTTCAGTTACTAACTGATCGCAAGACAAAAATGCCCACACTTTTGGCACACTTTTGGGTATTGACGAATTTCGCGGAATGATGTCAGAGTGATAACTGAGTTCCAGCAATGATGCGCAAACCCCATACCGATTGCTTCCCGACACCGGCCACGTTTACGTGGCAAGGAGCGGGGGAAGGTACGTTCATGTAACGGGGGCGATCCATAGCGCGTAGTTTTTCTGAGCCTCCGATACAAATCGGGGGCTTTTGGTTTTTAGGGCGCATTTCGCCAATGCGCAGATAGGAGGCAGCGTCGTCTAACGGCCAGGATGCGGCCCTTTCAAGGCTGAGATGGGAGTTCGATTCTCCTCGCTGCTACCAAGTTATGAGTACACAAACGATTGAACTCGAAGGCTTTGAAATCGAGCTTGCGTCGGAGCTCTATTGCGATCGCGGCGGAGATCACCGCGAACTTGGTGGATCGTGCTCGTACGGATCGCAGGAGACTGGGCCACAACGTCGATGAATCGGCGGTGTTGTGTGTGCGGTGCATGAAAGCAATCCCGCTGAAAGCGTGATGCCGGGTCGTCTAGTGGCAGGACCCTGGACTTTGAATCCGGGTACGGGCGTTCGAATCGCTCCCCGGCAGCCAGTTCTTTGACAATTTGAAATTCCCTCTTCGTCCAATGGCAGGACGCTGCGCTCTGAACGCGGAAATCGTGGTTCGAGTCCACGGGAGGGAGCCGGAGCTATGGTCTATCGGCAGGATGGCTGACTGTCTATCAGCAGGGACGGGTTCAATTCCCGTTAGCTCCGCCATAAGTTTGCGGGAGATTCGTCCAGCGGCTAGGACACTGGTCTCCAAATCCAGTTACGAGGGTTCGAGTCCTTCATCTCCCGCCAAGAGCGAGCATGGTATAGCGGCTGGTGCCTCGGCCTCCAAGCCGATGACGCGAGTTCAACTCTCGCTGCTCGCTCCATTTAGCGGAAGTCGTCTAGTGGCCAAGACGCGACGTTGCCAACGTCGAGAGCGCGGGTTCGAGTCCCGCCTTCCGCTCCAAGTTAGTAAGTAGTTGAGGCGGTGTAGCCAAGACAGCAAGGCGTCTGCCTGCAAAGCAGATCATCGGGAGTGCAATTCTCCCCACCACCTCCAGAGTTCGAGAGTTTCTGCTGGTGTAGCTCAGTGGGAAGAGCGCGGGCCTCGTAAGTCCGTGATCGGCGTTCGAATCGCCGCGCCAGCTCCGCTGGTATAGCTCAACGGGAAGAGCAGGCGCACGGTAAGCGCCCGACCGCAGTTCGAGGCTGCGTGCCAGCTCCAAGAGTTTGCTGGTCTAGCACAGTGGCAGTGCAGAGAGCTTGTACCTCTCCGACGAGTGTTCGATTCACTCGACCAGCTCCAGATTTCGATGGCGGGATTGGCCGAATGGCTTAGGCACTGGATTGTGGCTCCAGTCACGAGAGTTCGATTCTCTCATCTCGCCCCAAATGGGCGGTTCGTATAAGGGGATTACCCACGGCCTGCAACCGTGAAATGCGAGTTCAAGTCTCGCACCGTCCACCAAGTTTGGCTCGGGAACTCGACGGCAGAGTGCTGGTCTGAAAAGCCAGTGGATACGGTTCAATTCCGTGCCGAGCCACCAGAATGTTGTCGGAGTGAGCAAGGAAGACTGACCAGATGGGTCGATGCAAAAGAATTCGTAACGGCGAGTGTTGACTGCAAGAAAGGAAAGACGATGACAGACACAACTTACAACGTAATGAAGCCCGACAACGGCGTACCCATCAAGGCCTGGACCAAGGGCGTCCCGCTTGAGGACGCCGCACGCCAGCAGCTTTTGAACGTCGCGCAGTTGCCGTTCATCTACAAGTGGGTGGCGGCGATGCCGGACGTGCATTGGGGCATTGGCGCGACCGTGGGCAGCGTGATTCCGACTCGCGGCGCGATCATTCCGGCGGCGGTCGGTGTGGACATTGGCTGCGGCATGATGGCGGTGCAGACTTCTCTGCACGCCAACCATCTGCCGGACAATCTGCACGGCATCCGCACGGCGATTGAGAAGGCGGTGCCGCACGGGCGTACCGACAACGGCGGCAAGAACGATCGCGGCGCGTGGTCGGATGCTCCGGCGCATCACGCGGAGGTGTGGGCGAAGATGGAGCCTGCGTACAAGGCGATCGTCGAGAAGTATCCCAAGCTGAATCACGTGCAGCGCGTGAATCACCTGGGAACGCTCGGCACCGGGAACCACTTCATCGAGGTCTGCCTCGATGAAAACGAGAACGTCTGGTTCCTGTTGCACTCGGGATCGCGTGGCGTGGGCAATCGCTTCGGCACGTTTTTCATCGAGCTGGCGAAGAACGACATGCGCCAGTGGATGATCAACCTGCCGGACAAGGACCTCGCGTACCTGCCGCAGGGCACGGAGCACTTCGAGGACTACGTCCGCGCGGTGCACTGGGCGCAGGACTACGCGCTGGCCAACCGCGAGCTGATGATGCAGCAACCTGATCGCGGCGGTGCAGGGCTCGGGAGAAGTCCCGGCGTTCGAAGCCAATGTGGAAGTCGTGAGCTGCCATCACAACTACGTGACCTGGGAGCACCACTACGGCGAGAACGTGCTCATCACGCGTAAGGGCGCAGTGCGTGCGCGTGAGGGCGACATGGGAATTATTCCCGGCAGCATGGGAGCGCGTTCGTACATCGTGCGCGGCAAGGGCAATCCGGAAAGCTTCATGAGCTGTAGTCATGGAGCCGGACGCGCCATGTCGCGTACGGAGGCGAAGCGCCGCTTCACGTTGGACGACCACGCCAAGGCGACGGCCGGCGTCGAGTGCCGTAAGGATGCGGACGTCATCGACGAAACGCCGATGGCGTACAAGTCCATCGACGCCGTGATGGAAGCGCAGCGCGATCTGGTGGACGTGGTACACACGTTGCGCCAGGTGGTCTGCGTGAAGGGCTAAACAGGAGAGGGCTGCAAGGCCCTCTCTTCAGATCCGGGTGTAGGGTAGCGGCCACCCACATGTCTTGGGCACATGTCCACGCAGGTTCAACTCCTGCCACCCGGACCATTTCTTTCGTGAGGATTTTGGCGCGGTAGTAGCGTAGGACAATACGAGAGGCTCATAACCTCTAAACGCAGGTGCAAATCCTGCCCGCGCAACCAAACCGTAGCTGGAGAGTCTCTAAATGCCCGGCGCAGGGCCAATTCTGTTGTTCGACAAGTCGGTGTTGCAGAGTTTGTCCGTCGACGAGGCTGTGTGGTTGGACACCTTCTATTTCCCTTGCATAACGCCGCTCTTCTTCACCGAGACACTTGCCGATCTAGAAAAGGAAGTGCAAAAAGGCCGAAGTCCGGAGGACGTCGTTGGGAACCTCGCAGAGAAAACGCCGATTGGTGGTGCGATCAACGCACATCACCACACGCTGTCTGTAAATGAGTTGCTTGGGTATACATTCGAATTGAGGCATGTCCCCGTGGTGCCGGGTGGAAATCCGGTGAAGACTCGCGACGGAAGACGCGCGGTTGTGTACGACTCTCCTCCCGAAGCTGCCGCACTCAGTCGCTGGCAGGAGCACGACTTCTTGGACGTAGAACGTCGATTTGCTAAAGCATGGCGCGATGCTCTTTCGGGGATCGATCTTGACGCACTCTTCAGGCTGGGACGCGACATCATCAAGCGAGTTGGTCGTCCAAAGGATCTGCTCGCAGTGAAGGTTGCAGCCGGCGAACTACTGCGCAAGCCTGGTTCTCGGTATGTAGCAGATGCATTGGCTAGGCACGAACCTGAGGATCTAGGTCGGGCAGTGGTGGAGCGATGGAGAGCTAGCGGCAGTCCCCCGATTAAGGAGTTTGCGCCGTACACGGCCCACTTGCTTTTGGTCGATCTATTCTTCTGCATTGGATTGGGCGCTGACCTCATCGGCCGGGAACGCCCGACTAACAAAATTGATATTGCGTATCTCTATTACCTTCCATTCTGTATGGCCTTCACTTCGCGCGACAAGCTCCATGAAAGAACGGCGCCGTTGTTTCTGGACAAGGATCAAGTATTCATTCGCGGAGATGATCTGAAGGATGATCTCGCCAAACTGGATGCGCATTACTCACAACTTTCAGATGAGGAGAAACTGAGAGGAGTAATGTCCTTCGCTCACTACCCGCCGGTCGTGGGAGATTTCCTAGTCTCAAAGATGTGGGACAAGCTAATGAGACCAGAATGGCGAGAATGGCCCACTCGGCAACCCGAGCTAAGATCTATCGAGAATGATGCAAAGATCATTGCTGAAATAAATGAAATCGCTGATTCGCCGCGATCAAATATGAAAGCCTCGGATCCACCTCAGGACCCAGATGCCGTGTTAGTTCAGCGCAAAATCCCTCTGTATCGTGGTAAATGGAGAATGGTCTCACCGGAGGTAGAGAAGAGTTCGGCGAGGTGACAGCGCCACACCACGCTCTGAGCTAAACGAAGTTGCTGCAAACGCTGAATGTGCGCCTCCTCGCGATCTACAGCCGACAATTTGGTGCCAGCGGAGAGATTCGATCTCTCAAACACCTGTTTCTAGGATTCCAATTCGCACATTCGATTGCCGCTCTGGTGCACAGGGGAGGATTTGGACCTCCGCGTCACTGAGGTCTAGCTCGCAAACGGAGACTCGGCTCGGCAACAGACGCCATACCGCTGCCAAAGCCGAAACCACGGGCTATGCGCGAGCATCTCGTCGTGCCTTCGATTTGCAGCCGAGATGTCGCTTGCGCTGAGTGGTCTAATGTCCGGCGCTTCGAACATTTCCTGTAGCTGCTCGATGTCGTCAATGATGCGTTCAACGTCCATTCCGTCTCAATATCCAACATAAGCACGGCAACGGTCAAACGGGATGGCATCAATGACGTGTCTGCGTGAGTAGCAGATCGCGGCGGGTCAAGACACGCGCAGACTCTTGAGCGAGGCGCGAGCCGCTCCTCGACTGATGTCAGGCACGATGACCAATTCAAGAACGGTGACATCCGAGAGTTCAACGTGATATTCCTCGATCTCGCGTGTGGTGTTAGGTGGACTGAAATTCCACTGCTGGCGCACAATTTCTCGAAACGAGCGTCCGCCATCCGGAGACCATCGCAAGACGAACTCTTGTGTACGCGCTGTCTCGGTTTCTTCGAAGACGAGCGAGATGCGTCTGAGCCTTTGCGGCTGATCGAAGAGTAGCCGGATCGTTTGAGTTCCCGGCGCTAGCTGCACGCCAACCCTGCGTTTCTCCTGAGACCAGCGCAGAGTCGATCGCGATAATCCTTCTCTTCCGATGTGACCTCGACCGAGGCGGCACGGTCGAGGTCTAGCCAGCCTTCGTCGGGAGGTCGAACACCCTGCGGAGTCGGGGTGAAAAGGCGCTTGCGCATACGGCTAGTTTACCCGTTGCGCCATCCTGCCGAAATCTGGTGGACAACTGTCTGCTAAAGCAGAACACCATCACCGCAATTCGGACCGAAAGAAGTGCCGGCGTTCGAAAAGCGGAAGAGGCAGTTCGAGAACGTGCGTCTCGCTCGCTTCGAATTCAAATTCCTTCCCGCACTCCGGCGCTGGGCATCCCGCACGAAATTTTTCTTTGTCTGATCTAAGCGCAGCCGGATGGGTGAGGACGACCCAGGCTCCGCACTTGGGACAAGTTACGCACGAGCACGCAATGCGATCCGCCATCCTCTGATTATATTTGTGTCAAGCGGTGGAGCCGTTGTCAGCCGCCATTCCAGTCTGGAAAAATTCTTGCGTCTATCCTGGCTCTTTTTCGCTGCATACGCATGATGGGTGGTAAACGTCCGCAGGGCATCGAGGATCCCAGCAGTTGGCGGTAAGAGACGCTACGATCGCGGGTTGTATGGAGGGTTTGGGAGCGCGCCCGGCTGTGCCATGTGCTTTTCGATCCCCGTTTGACGGAAACCCCGTTTCGCCATAAACCGGGATAATCGCCGGCCAGCCCTCTTCCGAAGCCTATCGGCAGCTCTCGCAACGCTCGAAGCAGGTCTGAGGGCCGTAATACCGGAACTGTACGGATCGGAGGAGCGAACTGCACCTAGACCCTCGCTTCGCTTCCTCGAAGGAGGCACACTATGGCATTGCACGAAGCGATGCAGCCCGACTCTCTTCTTGGGCCCATCGAACCTCTGCTCGACGTGCACGAGGGCTGCCCATCTGCTGGGCATTTCGGTCAAGACCTTGCGCGACTGGATTCAGGCCCGTAGGATCGACTACGTGAAGGTCGGCACCCGAGTCATGATTCGGCCCGAAACCATTCGGCAGTTTGTGACCGCGAACACGCGACGTGCGGCAGGCTGATGAAAGTCTTCAAACGTCCAGGCAGTTCGTACTACGCCTACAAGTTCCAGTACCGGGGCAAGGAATATTATCGTTCGACTGGAACGGAGAACCGGCGCGAAGCCGAATCGATCGCGGCGGCGGCGCGGGCCCGCGTCCTGCGCCAGGCGGCTGGACTCGAAGAGCCCGAGCCGCAACAGAGAGCCCAACGGCCGAGCCTGAACCGCAAAAGACCGCTCCCACGCTGCGCGAATTTCAGGTGACCTTCGACGACTGGGTGGGAACCGCAAAGGCCGAGCAGCAACGGCACGGTCAAGTTCTACCGGGAGAGCTATCAGAAACTACTCGACCTACGGGCCATGGGCCGATCTGACTCTCGATGAGATCGAGGAATCGCACATCGAAGCGATTCAAGACCTGGGCCCTGAAGCATCGGCCGGACGGCGCAACAACGGAAAACGCGACGCCGGTGACCAAGACCACGGTGAACCGCTATCTGGCCACCCTGCGCAAGGCCCTGCGTTATGCCCACCGCAAGCTGAAGCTGATCGACAAGGTGCCGGTCGTCGAACAGTACAGCCGGGACGAAGGAGCGGAGCGCGAAACCGATTACGTCTTCAGCGCGCCGCGAGTACATCGACTGGATCGGGAGCGGCCGACGAACCGTTGCGCTCGGCGTCGATTCTCGCGCGTCACTCCGGTATCTGCCGCAACGAGATGCTGAAGCTGATGAAGGATTGCGTTCGGTTCTTTCCCGCACCACGGACGATGCGAACGTGTGCGGTGAGCTCACGATCAAGCGCGGTTTGAAACGGCGGGCGCGCAAACGCAAACTGGTCATTGATCGCGAGATGAAACGCGGTGCTCGAGCGGCTTATGCGCGGACTCCGACTGCGATTACGTGTTCACGAGCCCGCAGGACCGGCGAAGCCGCTGGGTCCCTGGGTGCTCGAAGACGCAGATGGCACAGCGTGCGCAAAAAGATCAAGACGCACCCTGACGCCGGCCTGCATGCGCTGCGGCACACGTTTCTGACCGAGGCCGGGGAGTACACCGACCCGTTTACATTGCAGTACGTGGCCGGACACGATAACATTAAGACGACGATGCGCTACGTGCACCCACGCGAAGAGGCGGTGGAGAAATTGTTTGTGCGGCTGGGAAACCTGGAGCGGCCGGAGACTCGTGTAGAATGCAAAAGGTCGGTGCAAAATCCGGTGCAGTTGGGATAGACCCTCAGACACCGATCTTCGCTAAGTTATTGAGTGCATGGTAATTTACAAGCGTGCGGAAGTGGTGGAACTGGCAGACACACCATCTTGAGGGGGTGGCGCCGAAAGGCGTGGGGGTTCAAATCCCCCCTTCCGCACCAAGATTTTAGGTTCCATGCGACGACCGCTGAAGGGCCTCGCCAGCACCTCCTGTTAATTAGGAAAAAAATCTCTATGATTTACCTGATCACTACCATCCACATACTCGTTTGTTTCTTTATCATCATCGTCGTTCTCCTGCAGAGCGGCAAGAGTGGCGATATTTCCGCAGCTTTTGGCGGTCAGGGTAGCCAGACAGCATTCGGTCCACGCGGCGCGGCCAGCGCGCTCTCCAAAGCCACGACTTGGTCTGCTGTGGCTTTCATGGTCACGTCCATCACTTTGTCGGTCTATGCCTTCCGGCGAAGCGGTCCGAACTCGGTTCTCCAAGGCTTCAAGGGTCAGCCCGTAAAGACACAACCAGCCCCGACTCCGAAACCTTCGACTCCGCCAACTCAGCAGAAATAGTGGGCGCGAGTTTTCTCCGCGCTATCTGCGGCTGTCCTCCGCGGCTAGAAGCTTGCGGCGCACAGGTCGCGAGGGCTGTTTGCAAGAAATAGAAATGGACCGTCCCGTCGCTCGCACCCGTGCACTCCCGCCCAATTTACAGATTCCCCTGTAATTGTATTTGCCACGCCGAGGATGTACGATTTAAGTGATTGATTTCGGAGGAGGCTTACATGTCGGACCAAGATGGCAGCAGCTTTGTTTGGTTTTTAGCGGGATTAGGAGTAGGAGCGGTGGCTGGACTGCTCTACGCGCCGCGTTCGGGAAATGAAACCCGGGAGGCTTTGCGCGCGCGCGCCGAAGAAGGCCGCGAGTACGTACGTGGCCGGGCGAAGGAAGCGCGCAATCAAGCTTCGCAATGGGCCGACAAAGGGCGTGACGTCGTGACCCAGCAGAAGGAACAGTTTCGCGCCGCCTATGAAGCGGGTCGGCAAGCGTATCAGGATGCCACGTCCGAGACAGCCGCACCTTCTAAGAATTCGTAGGGCATCGGCTGCAGGCTTCACGCAAAGCGGAACGCTAAAGGAATTTGCTGGAGCAAGCTTATGGAAAATCTGACTCCTTTGTTTATCGCGCTGACCGGAATTGCGGTGCTCCTGCAAGCGGGCGTGCTGATCGCTATTTTTGTGGTCCTGCGAAAAACAAGCACGAAAATGGAAGCTCTTGCAACGGAAGTAAAGACCAAAGTTTTGCCCACAATTGCGCAAGCGGAAGCTTTGCTGACCGAGATTCGCCCTAAAGTGGAAGCGATCGCTGAGCAGGTGAAAGAGACGACCACCCTCGTGCACGACCAAGTTGAGCGCGTGGATGCAACTGTGCACGATGTAGTCGACCGCGCCCGGCTGCAGATCATTCGCACCGACGAATTGTTTACGCGCACTTTGGATCGCGTCGAGCGCACTTCCGACGCCGTTCAGAGGACTGTGGTCTCGCCCGTGCGGCAGATCTCGGGCTTGATGCAGGGAGTTACGGTGGGGCTGGAATTCCTGTTCGGGCGCGGCCGCAAGAATGGCGGTAGCCGCGAGCGCGGGCCCGTGCCCCAGGACGAAATGTTTATCTAGGCCGTCCTGGGCGGACCGTGTGCGCCAGTAATCCTGTTTCAATCATTGCATGCGTTATCTGGTACGAGCTCGCGTAAAACCTGGCCACGAGGCCCGTCTGCTTGAGGCCATCGAGCGGCGAACGCTTGGCCGGGGCTCCGTCGCAGAGGGCGAGTATCTGCGAAACATGCAGGACGCACGCGTCTGCGCCGACCAAACCGCACGCTGGGTTGAGGTTTGTTATTGTCCCACGCCGCTGCAAGAAGAGCGGCCCTACTGGGCGCAGTATTTTGATTTAACTCGCGTGCAGGATGCTCACGACCGCCGCAAATGTCGCGATGAGAATGGGAGCGAACCCTGGGCCTGCGGAGACTGCGACTGCACTGAGCGTCTGGAGCAGAAGTTAAAAGCGTCCGGGCGGCCTTTTTTCGTCGAATTGCGAAACCAGGCTGAGCAACCGCAAACAGCGCCAACTCAACCCAGTAACAAGCCTTCCCGCCCTGTGAAACCTTAACTTCTGCCGCCGGCCCGCACGGGGCAGGCGCAGCGTAAACGCTGCTAGCCAGAGCATGGAAGTCTTTCGTTTACTTTCTGCATCACTACTCTCCTACGAATAGAGCTTGATGGGCGCGACCACCCGGGTAATGGTTCCGGCGGGACTTGGCTGATCGGGCTTCAGACTGCAGCGCATTGACAAAAACAGGCCAAGCAGCTGGCTCAAAATCACATCCAGCAGCGGGCGGTAATAGTCGGAAAGGTTTTCGGCCGACTCCAGAGATAAAGTGTAATCCACGAGTGACGCGGCGTCCTCGCCGCTTTGCGCTGTGATCACGGCACGCGCGCGTCCCAGACGCTTGCGATCAATTTCCCCGAGCAAATCCAGTTCGTAACCACGCTTGCGGGGTTCGCTCGACAGGAAGGCCACAAACAGCGTGTGCCCATCCACACTCGACAACGGCCCGTGGCGCAATCCGAGCGGCGACTCCGCAAGCGTGGTGATTTGTCCGCCTGTGAGTTCGACCACTTTCAAAGCAGATTCGTCGGCTACTGCCCGCAGCGCTCCGGAACCAACAAAACAGACGCGCCTGCAATCCAGCGTTGTAATGGAAGCGGCAGCCTCGGCTGCGAGCGGCAGAAATCGCCGACCAATCTCGCTGATTCGGTCAACCGTGTCGCCGAACTTAGAGTCCTCTTCTAAATTCCCCAGAGTTTGACCGGCCAGCAACATATTCGTGAACGAGCTCGTCATGGCCACGCCGCGATCATTCACGGCATCGTCGAGCACGAGAGCGAAAGCACGATCCGAGTGTTGCGCGCAGAGCTGTGCCATGGGGCCGTTCTGATTGCAGGTAATGACCAGGTGGCGGATCTCGCGATGCCTTTCCAGCGCCTGCTGCAGCAGGGCCACACCCTCAGGGCTTTCGCCCGAGCGCGAGAACGAGATCCAAAAATACTCTTTGCCGGGACGGTGAAAAGCCTCGAATTCGGTGAGCAGGGTGGTGCTGGGAATCGCCCACACTTCGCAGCTCCAGCAGCGACGCAACAACGGGGCCAAGGCGCGCCCCGTGTAATCGGAAGTGCCCGCGCCGACCAGATATACGGTGGGTGAAGAAGTGTTGCCGCGGCCAATTCCGGCCCGCCGCAGCACATCGTTCAACTCCGAGTGCTGATCGCGGCAGTGTTGGTATGTTTTCTTCCAGGTATCGGGTTGCTGCCAGATTTCGCGAGGCGTGTGCTCGAGCCCTCGCTCCGTTTTTTCTTTCTCCGGCAACTCCAACAGCCTACTCAACGGGTCGGTCAAGGTGCGATCTCCCTCCAATCAAAGACACTGTAGTCTATTACAGCAAGGCCCCAGAAAATCACTTCTTCGTACAGGAAAAGCGCGGATAGGGAATGGAGCGGCATTTCCCTTAAACCGCACGGGACTTTTCCGCAACTAAGGCTCGTGAGAAGTGTTAGTTCTTGTAAGGAGAGAACAAAAATGAGCCGTGGTTTGAACCCATTCCGTTCACTGCTTCTAGCGGTAGCGCTGGTTTCGTCGTTAGCTGGAATTGCCTGTGAACACCACTATTATCGCGTCTACGACCCGTATTATACGGATTACCACGTGTGGAACGGCGACGAAGTTGTTTACTACAATCGCTGGGCCGCTGAAACCCATCGCGACCCGCACCGCGACTTCCGCAGGCTCCCTCCCGAAGAGCAGAAGCAATACTGGACCTGGCGCCACAACCACGGCGACCGCGACCGTCACTAGATAAACGGCCAGGCTTTCAGGCGCCAAGCGCTCTGAGGGCCTGGTCTGTAGTGGTAAGTGCCGCTCCCAATTGAGCTAATTCCTTCAGCGTTCCTTTTCCCTCTTCTGGCAGTAAGGTTTCAATCGCATCCTGCACCACTGCGACGCGCCGACCGCGTTCGAGCAAACCCTTTACGGCAAAACTCACGCAATATTCCGTGACCACCCCGAAGACAACATACTGAGCGCGATCTCCGAGCCGTTGCACCAATTCCTCCGCGTGACGGCTTTCGAAAATGTCGAGCGTCTGCTTCTCCAGCAGGATTTGCTGGTATCGCGAAAAATCATCGGGCAATTTCGCTGCGGCGTCATTCGGAATTCTCGCAACTTTGTCGGCCAGGGCCTCCGGCACGAACTCGGCTCCCGCTGTTCCCTTTACGCAATGCGGGGGAAAGAGATTGAACTCGGGATCGTCGGGAGCATGGAAACATCCATGCGAGACCATGAACACGCGGCCTTCGCGAGCTGCGTTGGTAAGCCGCCTGATGTTGGGTAGCAGCTTTTCCGCGCCCGGAACATAAAGCTTTCCGCCCGGCAACATGAAGTCAGCCTGCACGTCCACTTCCCAAAATATGAAATCCCGCGAAACCATGAAGCTCCTTAGCGAATAAACCCCGTCCGGGGCGAAATAACCGCTGCATCGCGTGCGCGCGAACTTCGGAGATCGTATCTACATCGCGTCTTACCAGCCCCCGGTGAGCCATGCCGCCTACCCTCTGAGCAGCCTCTCGGCGGATTTTTCGGTTCTGTGTTCTAATCTCCGCGTCGTAATTCTCGCACGAAATCATTCTTCGGAGAGATGCATGCTACAACGCCGCTTGAAACGATTCGCAATCGTAGTGCTCGTTTTGACCGTGGCTGAAGTGATGGGTGCTCAGGCTCCCGCGCCCGCGCCGCCCGCCGATCTCAATGCTTACGTCGCTTCTTCAATGAAGACCTTTGACGTTCCCGGCATGGCCGTAGCGATTGTAAAGGACGGCAAGATTGTCCTTGCCAAAGGCTACGGCGTTCGCAAAGCGGAAGAAGCAACGCCGGTGGACGAGTTTACGATGTTTGGCATCGGCTCCAATACCAAGGCGTTCACAACGGCGGCCCTGGCGACACTGGTGGATGAAGGCAAACTGGCATGGGACGATCCCGTGTATCAGCGACTGCCTGGATTCGTCATGTACGATCCTTATGTCTCGCACGAGATGACTATCCGCGACCTGCTTACGCATCGCAGCGGCATGGGACTAGGGGAAGGCGATCTGCTCTTCTGGCCGCACACTACTTACAGCCGCGACGAAATCATCTACAAGCTACGGTTTATGAAGCCTGCTTCCAGTTTTCGCAGTCACTACGCTTATGACAACCTGCTTTATATGACAGCTGGACAGATCATTCCCGCGGTGACCGGAACTTCCTGGGACGATTACATTCGGCAGCACATTTTTGAGCCGCTGGGTATGAATCACTCCAACGTCACGAATGCGAACATCAAGGCCAATGACGATCGCGCCTATCCGCATTCGCGCATGGATGGAAAACTGAAGGTCATCCCGTTCGAAAATCTCGATAATGCAGGTCCCGCAGGTTCGATTAATTCCTGCGCTGCCGACATGGCTAAGTGGGTGCAACTTCAGCTGAACCGCGGCAAGTTCGTCGATCGCGATGGACGATTATTCAGCGAGCAGCGCTCGAAGGAAATGTGGTCACCGCAGACTATTCTGCCAACTCCCGATCCGCCCGGGGCTCTCGCCGGATTGAAAGCAAGTTTCGCGGACTACGCGCTGGGCTGGGGATTACGCGACTATCACGGACGCAAACTTGTTGGGCATACTGGAGGTGTAGGCGGATTCGTTTCGCGCGTCATGCTTGCGCCTGAAGAAAACCTGGGCGTGGTTGTGCTCACCAACGCTGAAGAAGATGGTGCGTTTGATGCGATCCTCTTTCATGTCTTGGATTATTACTTCCATCTGCCGCCCACGGATTGGATCGCCGCGTTCAAGTCCCGCGATGACACCGTGGAAAAGGAGGCTGCCGAGACGATGAAGAAAGCGGAAGCCGCGCGCGATGCCGCTTCCAAGCCTTCCCTGCCGCTGGAAAAATATGCCGGGGCCTATTCTGACGCGTGGTACGGACCAATCACCGTGCGCATGGAAAATGGCGGTCTGGTGATGAGTTTCGATCACACGCCGACCATGATTGGCGACCTGCAACACTGGCAACATGACACATTCAAAGCACACTGGCGCAACCGCGGCATTGAAGACGCGTTCGTGACCTTCGCGCTGAATCCGGACGGCAGCATCGACAACGCGAGAATGGCCGCGGTGTCGCCCTTGGCTGATTTTAGCTTTGACTATCAAGACTTGCTGCTGAAGCCAGCGGAACCGAAAACGAACTGAACAGGAAGCTCTCAGTTTCTCGCTTTCCGCGAGCATCGGGGCTTGTAATTGTAGAATTTCCGCCTTGGCTACTGCCGACAATTCGTCGCTCATCAAAGCCGAGGCTGAAGTCCAGGGTCACAGCGCTGGACTGCGGCGGGAACTGAACCTCCTGGACCTTGTCCTCGCCCAGATTCTGCTGGTCGTGGTGCCAGATTTTTTCGGTACGGCGGTCAAAGCTGGTCCGGCGCACGTTGTTCTGTGGTTGTTAGCCATCGTGCTCTTTTTCATCCCACTGGCGCTGATTGTGGCGCACCTTAACAGACTGATGCCACTCGAAGGCGGACTCTACGAATGGGCGCGGCTTGCGTTTAACGATCAAATCGGGTTTCTGGTGGCGTGGAATCTCTGGCTCTTTATCGCACTGTATGTTGCAGTCATCGGCCTGGTGACTTCGACTTTTATGGCTTATGCGGTGCCTTCGCTAGGATGGATGGCAGACAACAAGTGGGCCGTTCTTGGGGCGTCGGTGATTTTGATTGCGGCGCAGATGCTGCTGGCCGGCATTGGTTTCAGTGTCGGCAAGTGGTTCAACAACGCCGGCAGCATAGCGGTATTGATCACGGTGGCAGTATTGATCAGCCTTCCGCTGGTGAATCGTCACGGTACGCCGGCCGCATTTCACCCCTTACGACTGGTTGCGCCGTCGCTCACGGTCTTCACCCTGAGCATCTTCAGCAAGATGACCTTTGGCGCGCTCAGCGGCTTCGAGTATGTTGCGATCTTCGCTGGAGAATCGCGCAATCCTGCCCGCAACATCGGGCGCTCCATATTAATTACGGCGCCCGTGATCGCGCTGATTTATATTCTCGCGACCGGAGCGATTCTGACCTACGTTTCGCCGGATGCGGTGGACGTGATCGGGCCCATTCCACAGGCGTTGCGGCGCGGCTTTGGAAGCTATGGCGCTGTGATCGTGCCGGTCGCTATTTTTCTGCTGCTGGCGAACTATCTTTCCACCTTCAGTCTTTATTTCAGCGGGAGCGCCCGTCTACCCATGGCCGCGGGCTGGGACCGTTTGCTGCCTGCATGGTTTTCACGCTTGCATTCTCGCTACAAGACTCCGGTGAATTCAATTCTTTTCCTGGGAGGCGCGACCCTCGCCGCGAGCATCGCTGCGTTGATCGGAGTCGGCGAGCAGGAGGCATACGAACTTCTCCTGACTTGGGGATTCACTTTTTACGGCGTAGCGTATCTGGCGCTATTCGCGATTCCCCTGTTCGCGCCGAAGAAGAGCGGCATTCGTCCGCGCCTTGCGCTGCGCGTGGCGGCGGCTTCGGGCTTGCTGGTCACTTTGCTCTTCGTGGGACTATCGATCTTTCCCGTGATTGACGTTGCGAGTTCCTGGCGCTATTCGGTGAAGATCGCGGCAGTGGTTCTGGGAGCAAACTGTTTGGGTTGGATGATTTATCGCGCGGGCCGAAAACTCTAGCGGAGAAACACCCGCGCTGCATCGTCCACGCGCAGGCTAGACTTGCGGCGGGCGCCAGTGCCGACGGTATAAACCACCAGCAGGCGATCTTCTACGATCAGCAATTCTTTCTCGCTCAGCCAACCAACCAACATGGCGTGCGGAATGTGTGCCAACCGCCGCGGCGGATCGTCCGTACTTTTCACTTCCACGACTGGCAATTCTGTTAGCGCCTTCCGAATTCGCAGGGACTCCTCGGGATTTGCCTGTCCCTGGTCCGCCAGTTGGATGGGCTTGTTCACGTCTCCGGTGGAAACAATTGTCATCGCAACGGATGCGAGGTCTGGAGACAGGAGCGTATTCGACGTGTAGAAACTTACGTCATAATCTGGATTCTGGTATTGCGCACGCTCATCAAACACGGCGCTTTTCTTCCCGGTGCTGAGAAGGAGAGTTTGGTCGTTACTCTCATTTGACCATCCGCAGCAGCCAGTGTCGGGAATCGCCTCGACAATAATGTCGCCGTTGGGTGAAGCATCCAGGGGTCGCCTCACCGGTTCGGGCAACGAATTGGCCAACCATTTTCCGTCTTGATCGAGAAAGCGCGTCGTTGCCTTATAGTCTGACTCAGTCTGCCCGGCAACAAACTCCGTCATGAGAAAAAACTTTTCCACTCCGCTCGCGGGAGCCCAGAACTCTCCATGGGGGCAAGTTTCCTCGCACGTTCCGGTCTCGCAGCGGCAGTCCGAAAACTTGGTGGAGGCGAGTTCCTCGCGACCGCCTCCTTGCAGATCGGTGCGCCAGGCCTGCCACGTAGTGGCGGTGGAAAGATCGATATTTTCGCGCTCCAATCGCCGCGCGCGGTTGGCGAACCAGAACAGATGGCGGCCATCCGCCGAAAGAAACGGAACGGGCGCGACCTCGGTGATTGCCTGATTCGAGCCAGTAACGCTGACTTCACGACTGACGCCAGAATCGATTGTCGTCGCGCTGTGTCCATTCCAAAGCCAAACCTTCGTCACGGACGCGGCATTTTCCTCGGCAAGGGGAAGCGGCACCAGCGTGGCGTATAGAATTTGGCCGACGTGGTTGATGCGAATACTGTCGGGCGATTTCAGGGCCCCGGGCGGAAGCTGAACTTTTCCCTTCACGGCAAAGCTGGCCGGATCGTATTCGACCATCTCTCCCGGAGGCTGCAGGACCCATAGCCGTTTGCCTTGGCCAAGCAACGGCATGACCAACAGCAGGACACCGCCGAGAACCTGAACAGTTTTCTTCATCAGTTGCACTGTGCCTTTTAGCGATTCACGACCAGTGGCAATTCGATGAAACTGGCCTGATCAGCCGAATGAAAAACGCGCTGTGCGGCTTTTTTATAATCTTCCGGTTTAGCCCAGAAGATGTTGGGCACAAAAGTTTGTGGATTGCGGTCATAAAGCGGAAACCAGCTCGACTGTACCTGCACCATAATGCGATGGCCGGGCAGGAAAACGTGATTTGCCGTCGGCAACAGGAAGTGGTAAAGCAGCGGCTTATCGGATGCGATCGGCTTCGGATTTTCCAGGCTTTCACGATAACGGCCGCGAAAAATGTCAGCCGCGATCATTAGCTGGTAACCGCCCATCGCCGGCTGGCTTGCCACTTCGTCGGGATAAACATCGATCAACTTCACCACCCAATCTGAATCGGTTCCACTGGTGGAAGCGACCAGATTCGCGACCGGCTGCCCGCTGATCTTTACTGACTTCTGCAGAACGTCCGAGGTAAACGTCACGACATCGGGACGGCCCGAGGCCTCACGCTGATCGTCGACCAGCCATTGTGCCCAGGTGAGCGCGTCGCTGTATCCAACCGGCTGAATTGGCCGCGCTCGAAAAGGCACGGGTTTTGCAGGATCAGAAACGTATTCGTCGAAGGCTGAGTCCCCACTCTTCGGTGCATCAAAATTCAACTTGAGGCCAGCTTCCAGGTACAGCCTCGTCGGGTGAATGGCACATCCGCTGGCGCATCCAGACGGCCACGACGACAGACGCCTCCATTCGTTGGTCCCGGTTTCAAAGGCGGTCACAGGAGCAACGTCAGCCTTGGGCGCATCATTCTTCAAGTACTGATCGAGAAAGGGCCGGAGAATGTGCTCGCGAAAATAAAGTCCGGTATCGCTGTTGAATTTCAAAGCGCCGAGCGTGCTGCCGTCGCCGATCTCCTGGCCGTGATGCCACGGGCCGAGTACCAGAAATACCTTGTCGTTGCTGGTGTCCTTCGGCTTAATCGCTTTATAGACTGCGGGTGCCCCGTAAATATCTTCCTGATCCCACAGACTGTCGACCAGCATTACGGGCACTTTTAGGGGTTGGGCGGCGAGAATTTGATCCATAGCCTGCTGTTGCCACCAGGCATCGTAACTGGGATGCTCGATGAGTTTGCGCCAGAATCCCACCTGCTCCAATCCGTGCCGACGTCCGAGTTCCCCGGCCGATCCCGCCGACAGATAGAGATCGTAATCGTCGAAATGATCGGTCCACCACATTTCTTTGTTGTCGCGGGTTGCCTCCTGCTCGTAGACGTAGGGCATATTCTGTTCGCGAAAAGCGCCATTGTGAAACCAGTCGTCGCCCTTCCAACCGTCGACCATGGGATTCATGGGCACGGCTACTTTCAGCGCGGGATGCGGGTTTACGAGGGCCATCAAAGGCAAAAATCCGTCGTAGGAAATTCCTAAGATGCCGACTTTACCATTGCTCTCCGGCACGTTTTTTACCAGCCAGTCGATGGTGTCGTAGGTATCGGTGGAGTGATCGACCGGAGTGGGGTTGAGCGGACCGTGAAGCGGACGCGTCATCACATAGTCGCCCTCCGACCCGTACTTGCCGCGGACATCCTGAATCGCGCGAATATATCCGCCCTCGACGATGACCTCCTCAGGATTGTCATAGCCGTACAGTCTCGGACCAAGATGCGAACTCTGCGCATGGCTCACTTGCGCATTCGCATCGTAAGGAGTGCGGGTCAGCAGGATGGGTGCGTCTTTCGCGCCCTTGGGAATCAGGATCACCGTATGGAGCCTGACGCCATCGCGCATGGCGACCATTACATCGCGCTTGACATAGTCAAAGCTGTCGGATACTACCTCAACTTTAGCCGGAGTTTCGCTGGGTAGTGTAGCGACCGGTGAAGGCGTTTGACCTCGTGAAGAGCCCAAAAGGCCGAAGAGAAACAGCGTGAGTCGAAATAAAGGGAGAAGTCGGGGCACAGTGCCTGTTAAAGATTTCATTTTGGAGTAACGGAATAGTAACTCGCTGATAAGCCGCTTGCCAAATGGATCTGTTCCGGCGCGAGAGATACACAGGCTGCCGATTTTCGCTCTCCGTAACAAAAATTGATTCATGGTTCGCTGAGAGCGTTCCCGTGATACTCTACGCGAACTCGCCCCCGGTGAAAGTCTCACAAGGAAGGTAGGAGTTCGCGCTTCCCGTATAATGGCCGGAGCCTAAACCGTTTTCTGATGGAGACGGTGTGTCTCCCTAGGATCCCACGATCGAAGTTTGCATTATTTCACGAGCTTCGGGGCAATCAGCGCAACTTGAACATTTCAGCAAGATATGGCAGTCGACTGTAAAACTCCAAAGCCCGGAATCGAAGCTGCCAGCCTGACCGACGTCGGCCGCCAGCGCAGCAATAACGAAGATTCATATCTCTATTGGGAGCCGGACTCTGACGCAGAATTCCTGCGAAAGGGACGCCTCGCAATCGTAGCGGACGGCATGGGCGGATACGAAGGCGGGCAAGAGGCGAGTCGCCTGGCCGTCGAGTCGGTGCGCGAGGTGTATGAGCATTCGTTCGGCGTGGGTCAGCAGGAAACGCTGCTTCGGGGCTTCGAATCGGCGCACCGGAATATCCAACAGTATGCTACGGAACATCCGCAGTTTTACGGGATGGGGACGACGTGCACGGCATTGTCCATCGTGGGCCGCGAGTTGCATTTCGCCCACGTTGGCGACAGTCGCCTCTACCATATTCGTGCGGGATCAATCTTCAAGCTCACCCGTGACCATTCCTACGTGGGCCGCCTGGTGGAGAGCGGAGTGGTGCGGTCCGAAGACGCCGAGTTTCACCCCCAGCGCCACATTCTGACTGCAGCCTTGGGAAGCGGGCGCGAGGTGACGGCTCATTTCCCCGATCATCCCGTCCTGCTGCAGGAGGGAGACACTCTTTTGCTTTGCACCGATGGCCTCTGGGGCGTGGTCAACGAACGAGACCTGGCAAGCGTAGCCCAAACAAACTCACCGGTAGACGCCTGCCACAAGCTGGTCAATCTGGCGCTGGAGCGCGGCGGCCCTGACAACATTACCGTTCAGGTGTTGCGGATCTCTGCCTGAAAGAGCCGTCTCCAACCTTCTTCTCCTGACTGAAGTGCAATCTTCTGCAACTTGGGCTGTGGATCGTAGCGTCCTGATCGCTCTAAATATCTAATTTTCAAGGCTTACGTTCCTGAGGAAGTTGGCATCGAATTTGCATGCTGACTTTGTCAATAATGTCTATTATTAATATAGACTTTATTACTATCTTTTATGAAAACCATAAAAGCGCCTCTTCTCTCCCTCGTCCTGCTCCCTTTCGTGGCAGGCGCGTACGGTCAAAACGTTTTGCAACCCCCGGCTGCGGCAACTGGCGACAGCCCGGATGCAGCCGTGCAACCGGTCGCTGTCGTACCCAACAATACGCGTGCCATCTCTTTCCGACGGGACGGGTTGTGGTTTTCGACGCAAGATGGCGGCACCCATTTGCAGGTTCATGGCTACACGCAGGCGGACGACCGGATGTTTTTCGACACCATTCACGGCGAGGAATTCGACACCTTTTTGTTCCGCCGCATCCGCCCCTTGTTTGAAGGCACCCTATGCAAAGCCGTTGACTTCAGATTCATGCCCGATTTTGGGCAAAGCACCTACCAAGTGCAGGAAGCGTTCCTGGAGCTGAAGACGCTAAAGTACGCCAGGCTGCGCGTGGGAAAGTTCAAAGAACCGATCGGGCTTGAAGTCTTGCGCTCCGACCGCGATTTAACCTTCGCCGAGCGCTCGCTGGCTTCTGACCTGGTGCCGCTGCGTTACATTGGGGCGCAACTGGCGGGATCGGTTTTCGCGGATTCCATCGCTTATGCCGCCGGCTATTTCAACGGATCGAGCGACGGCTCCAATGGGGCATTTTCCCAATGGGCTCACGGTAATGAAGCGGCCGCTCGGATTTTCCTACGTCCGTTTGCTGCGGCTGGCCCAAGTGCGCTCCATCAGCTAGGCATGGGAGTAGGTGGCAGCGCCGGCAATCAACATGGCACCATCGCCGGCCTGAAAACGATGGGACAGACCACCTTCTTCAAATATTCCTCCTCTGCCGTCGCGAATGGCCAGCACAATCGGCTTGTCCCGCAGGCCTACTATTATGTCGGCCCATTGGGATTGATGAGCGAGTATGCGATCTCTTCTCAGGAAGTTTTGAACAAGACCTTCAGCCAGCGGGTGCGAAATGAGGCGTGGCAGGTTGCGGGATCGTTCGTGCTCACGGGAGAAAAGAACGTGTACTCGGGATTTCGACCCCGCAACTCGACGGAGCATGCGACCGGACTGCGCCGCCTCGGAGCACTAGAACTCAAGGTCCGCTACAGCCAGTTACGAATCGATGGCGATGCTTTTCCGCGTTTGGCGAATCCTGTTACCGCGCCGCAGTCAGCAAAAGAGAAAGCAATTGGAATGAGTTGGTATTTGAACCGCTACGTTAAACTCGAGACTGACTACGAGCACACTGCGTTTGGAATGTTCTCGTCGACGGCAAGCCCGCTGCACAGTGAGAATGTGCTGATGAACCGGATCCAGCTGGCTTTTTGAGTCAAGGAAGGTACGCGAGGCGCTCGGCGGCACCCCGAGTTGTGGCTACCGCTTAAAGACAGCAAAGCGCTACCGACCCAACGTCCTACAGCTTAGGACATTACGGTAGCGCTGCCAATTTCAGAGCCCAAAATTAACCCGTAAGCTTTGATGCAAAATTATAAAAATGGTTGATTACCAAAAATAGTGCCTGATTGGGTACCAGGAAGGTAATACTCGAAAGGGCATCCCGCCGAGGTCCGGCAGCGCACACTCCGCTATCGTGCAAGTAATCCATCGAACTACTCTTTCCCCAGGTTTCCATTCGGCAGCTTTGCTATAGTTGCAGAAGTCGTCCCACGGAATTGAATTCGCGTGACTGTTCCCTAATCGCATGGAACTGACCTCACCCACTGAGTTCGCCAAGCAGAAAGTTTTGGCGGTTCAGAATTACACTCTGATGACGGCGGAATCCGTCGCCAATCTCTTTCGCAAACCCGTGTACTTTGCGGACATTATCCAACAGGCGGACCTTATTGGCGTTGGGTCGCTTCCCATCGTAATCCTCAGCGGTTTTTTTACCGGAGCCGTGCTCGCGGTACAGAGCGCGAATACACTGCAGCGGTTCGGATCCATCACACTCATCGGACAGCTGGTCTCCCTTTCAATGGTCCGCGAACTAGGTCCCGTGCTCACCGGGCTGATGGTGGCCGGACGGAACGCCTCGGGGATGGCGAGCGAACTTGGGTCGATGGTGGTGACGGAACAAATCGACGCCATGCGGGCGCTGGGCACCGATCCTATGAAGAAGTTAGTCGTGCCCCGCATCGCGGCCACGGTGTTTATGCTCTTTTTTCTGACCATCCTCTCAGACTTGGTCGGTCTGACCGGCGGATTGTGTGTCTCGAAACTTCTTTTGAACCTGGATGCCCGCCAGTACTGGAGCAATGCCTGGCAGTCACTGGTGAATCAAGATGTTTTTATGGGCCTGGTGAAGCCGGTCATGTTCGGATTCATCATCTCGACGGTGGGTTGCTTCTATGGCATGACCGCTCGCGGAGGCACGCAGGGCGTCGGCCGAGCCACGACGCAAGCGGTGGTGGCGGCCTCTGTCTTAATTGTCGTCACCGACTTGTTCGTAACCCAATTCCTAATGAACGTCCTCTCCTTTAAATAATCATGCCCGCACCCAGCTTGCCTCTCGAGGATGCCGCGACTACCGTCCAGGAACCGGCGGCTCATGCTATCGAGTTTCATGATGTGCATCTCGAATTCGAGGACCATGAGGTGTTGCGCGGAATTTCCTTTCGCCTGCCGTATGGCGAGACCAAAGCACTATTCGGGGTCGCTGGTTCCGGCAAAAGTACGATCTTGAAACTCGCGTTGGGTTTGCTGAAGCCCGATTCGGGGAGGATCCTCGTACTGGGCAGTGATGTCACAGAAACTCCTGAGCAGGATCTATTCGCTCTGCGCGCGAAGGTCGGCATGGTATTTCAAGAAAGTGCTCTGTTTGACTCGTTTACCGTGCGCGACAACGTAGGCTACCGTCTGATCGAAGAGCACGGCTTGGAGGAACCAGAGATCGAGCAGCGCGTGCGCGAAGTGCTCCGGTTTGTGGAGTTGGAACATACCATCGATAAGTTCCCCTCTGAGCTTTCTGGCGGGATGCGCCGTCGCGTCGCGATCGCACGCGCCATTATTACCCAGCCCGAAGCAATTCTCTACGACTCGCCGACCGGCGGCCTTGATCCCATCACGTCTAACACAATTGTGGAACTCATCATGAAACAGCGCGACGTGTACAAGACCAGTTCCCTTCTGGTCAGTCACCGCCTGCAGGACGCTTTCACCATGGCCACTCACGAATTCGACACCCAGAGCAACCAGATGCGTGAGTTGCCGCGGGGTCAATATTGCAATGTGCCCATGAGTTTTCTGATTCTTCGCGAAGGCAAAGTGATTTTCGACGGTGACGTGCACGAACTCACGCACACAAAAGACGAGTACATCCGGGAATATATTTCGTAGAAATTAATTTCCGATTCTATTCCGTCCGCGGTACTGGCACGAACCCTTCACTTCGGCCCGGAACTGAGATTCTTCCCTGCTTGCGTGAATGCGTCCAAGTTGCTCTTATCGATCAGACCCGAACCGGTATCTACGAAACTTGGAATGGGCGCGAAGCTGTCTTTCGACCAATCCGATTCGAGGGAAGACGGCTTGTGATGGTAGAGCACGTCGAGCATCTCCATGCCCACGAAAGCCATAGTGTAGGGTTTCTGGGCAATGGTGGCTGCTATGACGCCTTTCTGGATCCAATCGAGCGTCTCCTGGTCGGTGTCCATGGCAATCACGACTTTTCCGGTGACGTGATAGCTGTTGAGCACGCCGGCGACTTCCTTGCCCGACTGCGCTTCCAGACATACGAAGCCGTCGACCTTATCGCGCTCCTTGCCGACAATTTGCGTCGCCGTATCGAATGCAATCCGGGGATCGCCCTGGATGTCGACCACGCGAGTGATCTTAATGCCCGGCGTTTTGCTCAGAGCCTCTTTGTAGCCGCGCAGGCGTTCTTGCAGGTTGGACTGATCGGGCATGGTGAAAACCACGACATTTCCTTTGCCCTTGAGTTCCTGCGCGAGCCGCTCGCCGCCGGTGAATCCGGCCTGATAATTATTGGTGCCTATGAAAAACAGTCGCTTGCTCGACGGGGCGTCGGAATCAATCGTAATGACTGGTACGCCGGCGGCGACAGCTTTATCGATGCTGTCCTTCAGCAACGCCGGATCGGTCACAGCGAGCAGGATGCCCGTGGCTTTTTTCTGCACCGCCTGGTCCACGGCGTCACGTTCGGCCTTAGGATCGTAATTCTGCGGTCCCATGAAATCGGAGCGAACCTTCATCTGTCCGGAGGCATTGTTGAATCCCGCGCCCGCGGCTTTCCAGTAAGGAACCTGCAAATTCGCTGAGACGAGAACGAAGTATTCGTCGGAGTCGTGAGCGCCGCCACAACTGAGCAGCAATGCCAACGGGACAACGACTGCGGAAGAGCGGAGAATTCCACGCATGCGGGGCATCGACATCCTCCTTTGGGAACCTTTCCATCCTGATCAGGTGCAGGCTGGACAGATGCGAAATACAGCGACTGGATTGTAAACGAGAGGTCAAGCGAAGGCCAGAAGTCCGACCGATCTTAGGATCGATGCACAGCGTTCGCCATTCTCGACGATCAATGTCAGACTCCAACGGGAAACGGCTTAGTGTGGGTCGTGGACTTCAATCGCGCCGCACCAAATCGGCCCTGCAGCAGAGACATCAATCCCGTGTACCAATAGCCCACCACGAACAGCAACAGAAATGGAACGGTGATGTAGTTTTCGTTGTCGATTGCGTAATAGACGGTGAGGGCGAAGTAGGTGCCCACCAGCAGTTCGAGCCACGGCACCCATCCCAGGCGCTTGCGATATTTCTTTGACCCCACTCTGTCCTGCTTAGAAATAACGCTGTACTTGGGAGTGCGCGCGAATGCACTTTCTTTGCCAACAAGTGCTTCAATCACCGCCTTTGTGTTCGTGATGGTCAATCCAATACCCAGCGCCATCAGGACCGGCAGATACAACAACGCCCGGGGCCAACTGCGAGGAAACAACTCGCGCTGCGAAACTAAATAAAAACTCGAAATAGAAAATGTAGAGGCCATGAACAGAGGCAAGTCAATATAGAGCATCTGAAACCAGCCTTGGTAAAACCGAATCACCATCGCTGGAAGCAGCAATACCGACAGCATGATCATGAGGGGATAACTGAGGTTCGCGGTCAAGTGGTACCAAGCCTCAATTTTGGTGTGGAACGGAGCGTCGCTGCGGAGCACTCGTGGCAAAATCTTTTTCCCGGTCTGGATCAGGCCCTTCGCCCAGCGCGCCTGCTGCGTTTTGAATGCAGTCATCTCGACGGGAAGTTCGGCCGGACATTCCACATCCTGCAAGTAAAGAAACTTCCATCCTTTGAGCTGGGCGCGGTACGAGAGGTCGGTGTCTTCGGTTAAGGTATCGTGCTGCCAGCCCCCGGCCTCGTCGATCGTGGTACGCCGCCACAGGCCGGCGGTGCCGTTGAAGTTGAAGAAGAGTCCTGAGCGCGCGCGGCCAGAGTGCTCGAGGACAAAATGGCCGTCGAGCAGAATTGCTTCGACCTCGGTCAAGAACGAATAGTGACGATTCAGATGAGTCCAACGGGTCTGCACCATCCCGATCTTCGGGTTGGTAAAGTGATGGATGGTGCGCATCAGAAAATCTTCGGGAGGAGTAAAGTCGGCGTCGAAAATGGCGATGAACTCGCCTTTCGCCGTATTCAACCCTTCGGCCAGCGCCCCCGCTTTAAAGCCGTCGCGGTTGGTGCGGTGATGGTAGCTGATGGGATTGCCCAACGCCGCATAGCGCTCGACCAACCCGCGAGCCACTTCTACGGTCTCGTCGGTTGAATCGTCAAGTACCTGGATGTCCAACTTCTCGCGCGGATAGTTGAGCTTGCAGATCGATTCCAGCAAGCGTGCGACCACGTACTGCTCGTTGAAAATCGGCAATTGAACGGTCAACCGCGGCAGTTCCTCGAAATGTGCGGCAGCTTCCGTGGTGCGATTTTTCTGGTGCTTGTAATAGCGGTACACCATGACATAGCGGTGCATTCCATATCCCGCCAATAATGTCAGAACAATGAAGTAAGGGATGAGCAAACCTAAATCGAAGGCGTTGGCATGGTAGAGGCCGCGAAACGTATTATCCAGAAAATGCTGGCGGATGTAGGGCAACACGCCCTTGGGAGCGGCCCAAAAGGCCAGACTCAGTGTTCGCGAGAGACCAGGCATCAATAAGAACCCTAATGAAAACTTTCATTTTACAGGATCGTGCACCGCGACCGGCGCCTTGCCCACGTTTATCCGCTCAGCTACAAATAGAACACTCATGGAATCCGGACCAGCGGCGAGAATCGGAGAAAATTCTAGTTCACTGCGGAATGCTTGGACACGCGTCCGAACGTCGCCGTTCTGGATCGTCGCTATTGCTTTGATCTTGCGCGTGGGCTGGATCGTCGTTGGCCACACTTACAAGTTCAAAAGCTCGGACAACAACTTCGGCTTTGGCTGGGAGATGGGACGGATCGGCGCGTCGCTGGCCTCCGGACACGGTTTCAGCAATCCCTTCGGACCGGAGACCGGACCGACGGCATGGGAGCCTCCGCTCTATCCGTGTTTGATCGCAGGCGGTCTTCCAGGTTTTCGGGATTTATTCAAAAGCGTCTGCATTCGTGCTGTTGACGATTAACAGCGCCTTCTCGGCGCTAACCTGCGTCCCAATTTTTCTGATTGCGCGCAGGATTTTTTCCGAAAAAGTTGCCGTGGGCTCCGCGTGGGCATGGGCCCTGCTGCCCAACGTAATGTTCTGGGCGACCCGCTGGGTTTGGGAGACAAGCCTGTCGGCGCTGCTGCTGACGGTGATTTTCTGGCTGGCACTCACTCTGGAAGATCGAGATGGCCTGCTACCGTGGCTCCAGTTCGGCTTGCTCTGGGGCATCGCCGCGCTGACTAGCACTTCCCTGCTGTCATTTCTGCCGGCGGCAGGATTGTGGGCTTGGTATCAACGCGCGAAGCGCGGCAAGAAATCTTTAACCGGAGTGGTGCTTGCGTCGCTGGTTTTCTTTGCATGCATAACGCCGTGGCTGGTCCGAAATTATCAAACGTTTGGCCAGTTCATCTTCATTCGTGACAATTTTGGCGCGGAGCTCCGATTAGGCAACGGCCCCGGTGCTGACGGCACGTGGATGGAGTACCTGCACCCCACGCAGGATGTTTATGCCATGCGGCAATACCAGGCGATGGGCGAGTTAGCCTACGTAAAAATGCGCAAGCAGCAGGCTCTCGACTACATCCGGGCGGATTACGGGCGCTTCACGGTGCTGTGCGTGAAGCGCTTCGTATATTTTTGGGCCGGGCCTCCAAAGGCGACGCAACCGTGGTGGATGAATGACGTGAAGAATTCGCTCTTCTTAGGCTCGTCGGTTCTGATGTTCTGGGGACTGGGCCGCACCCTGCGTTTGCGCAAGCGGGGGGCGTGGCTGCTCTGCTGGCTGATCCTGCTCTATCCGGCCATCTACTACGTTGTTTTCCCCGCCCCGCGCTATCGCGTTCCAATTGAGCCTGAGATGGCAATCCTGGCGGTATTCCTGCTCACTGAGGCGGAAAAGCGAACTAATGCTTCTCGTCCAAGTCGATTTTCAAAACGTGAATCTGTTTGAGTTTAGGGTCGAGAGTGCCGTTGATGATTACTCTTCGTCCTTCGAAACCATGCACTAGATCGGAGCGGTCGAGGCGGTAAACATCGTTCCCGGCGGACAGGACCAGGTAGCCTCCCAGGTGCTCGATGCAATAGACCGAGCAGGTGTTCGACGTGCCGCCCATCGATTTCGACTTGAGCATCTCCTGGTGGGAGCGCGTAAGCGAGTGGACGTTCAATGCGCACTGGCTGTCGGAAACCTCTCCACGGAACACACTTGCCGTCTGGGCAAGGGCTACACCCGCCAGCATGAGCGCGCCAGTTGCCCAGCAAATCGCGATGCGAACCACCGCTCTTCGACACATGTTCCGAAATTCGCTTTGATTCATAGTTCCCCCTGCTTCTTTCACATTACGCATCAGGGCTGCACTGTAAGCTTCATGTGCATGCCTTCGTGATCTTCGCTGCAAATTACAGTGCAGACCACCTCATACACCCCTGGCTCATGGGGAGCGGTGAGAGTGAATTCCTGCTTTCCGGGCTTGAAAAGCAGGTCCCATCCGTCCACCTTAGTCCGGTCCTTGGCTCGCAGCAGGGTGAAGCCATGAATCGAACCATCGCGATTCCACGTTTTTCCCCGGCGAGCCGTCACGCGCAGGAGGATTTGCTCCCCCGCCTTGACGGTGATCTCCGGAGCGCGCTGCCCAGCGATCTTGTAGCGACTGTCGCTGTCGGCTGTTAATTCAATAAGATGGACTTGTGCGTTCGCCCAAGGCACCCCGACCAGCATAATAGCCGCCACCACGGTTCCAACAATATGACGAGTCCCAAACGCAGTTGTCATGGTTGCGCCCGCAGTTATCTGCCTAGTTACTGGGTCATATAAAGGAGAATCAGGCGCTGATCTTCGTTCGTGAGCATGGCCCGCACCCGCATGTGGCGCAGAATGGTTGTCATCATGCGCGCCGGAAATTTGTGTGGAGCGGCGTGACAGCGGCCGCAGTTGGCGCGGAAGCGCAGTTCCCCCTGCAATCGCATGCTTTCGGCTTCAGTACTCTGCATGATTGCGGTAGCAGTTGCATCCTTGCTGCCTGAGGACGGCCCCGCCAGAATGGACGATGTAAAAGCGAGGACACAAAGCACAACCAGAATCCAACTTCCCTGTTGCGAATTCGTCTTCATCGCCTTGTTCATGGCGTCCCCACCCGACCGAGCGGAACAGCAAAGCGATAGGCGAAACCAAAGCTCCACTGATTGAAATTTCCATCGCCACTGAATCCGCGGCCGTAGCTGACGATGCCTTTCAGCCCATCACGAAAAAAGTAGTTCATTCCAAAATCCGCCTCCCGGGTATTTGCTCCCGGAAGACCGAGCGCAGCGCCGCCATCGGGACCGATTTCTCCAGTGTAGAACTGCTGAAGGCGAGCAACGACTTCGGTATGCCGCATCGGCCTCTGCCAGAAATGAACCTGGCTCAGCCGATATATGCCTTCGACCCAGTAACCGCTGCCTTCAAACGAGCGGGCAAATTCGGAGCGCAGATTCAACGGAATTTTTGCGGGTTGCCATCCGAGGTGAAAACCGAAGGCATTCTTGCGCTCGTCCTGTAAGATCCGTTGCCAGGAGCCGCCTAGTTCGAGCCGCGGACCGGGAAAGAAAAAACCGACGCGTCCGCCGACATGCCGTTCCGAATCCACGCTGCCGATGCCAATGCTCGTGGCAGATATATAGACGGCATAGTTTATGTTGGCTCTCACGTTGACCGGAAAGCCACCGCGCAACATTGCGCCGTCGCTGGGAGCAGTGTTGATGGGTAGAATGAGCGGGTCGGGTTGCAAGCCGCGAATCCACACGGGATAAAGGCGTTCGTTGAATATCCCGAAAGGGGTAAGGAATCGGCCCGCAGTAACGGTGACGTAGGGATTCGCGATGTAGTCGATCTCAGCATAGTCGACGTGCTTGTTGACGGGACCGCCGTAAGGTCCGCCACCGGGCGGCCGTTGAAACTGCCCCTCGAATTCGGCTCGCGACTCGATGAGCCAGCGATCGCCTAACGGCACAAGCAAGACCGGATTGATTTGGGTATCGATGAGATTTTGACCAGCTGTGACAAAGCTGAACGTGCCCGCGTTGCCTGTTAGGATCGGGACCGGTTTCGCGGATTCCGAGTTTTGGGCTGAGATCGGAGTCGTGCAGCAGAGCAGGAAAACCGCCGCCGTTAGAGCAAACAGGGAAAACGCCTGAGCTTCGATCCCGGTTTTTTTCCTAATATAACGCAAAAGGAACCCCATCGAGCCTTTCATTGGATTGTCTTGCAGCGGCAGCAAAAGTGGAACGTCACCGAGGTAACTTTCGTATTCCTCAGATGTAGGGATCAGTTTCCCAAGGGGACCTCTCACGAATTCCGTGTTTCCGCGTCTAATCTCTCGAAGGGAGAAGCCATGAATAGCTATCGCCAATCCGCCACCTGGTTTGGAGCCGCGCTGGGAACCATCTGCGCCATGCTCGTTCTTGCCTTGGGAGCACACGCTTCCGACCATCGCGGCGCACTGACTGAAGAATTCCACCAGACCTATCCCATGACGGCGGACGGCCGCGTCGAGCTCAGCAATATCAACGGCGACGTCCATATCTCTAGTTGGGATCAGAACCAGGTGAAGGTCGATGCGGTGAAATATGCCGACTCGAAGGAGCGGCTGGATGAGGCAAGGATCGAGGTTGACTCGAAAAGCAACTCGCTTTCAATCCGAACCAGATATCCGGAGCACGACCAGAGCTGGAATCGGGGATCACACGATAACCCGGCCAGCGTGGAGTATTCGCTGACCGTTCCCCGGGGAGCCAAGCTCGACGAAATTAAATTAATTAACGGCGAGCTCGACATCGCAGGCGTGAGCGGAGAAGTGCATGCCTCGTGCATTAACGGACGGCTTGAGGCGCAGAACTTGGCCGGCCCTGCGCGTCTCGGAACCATTAATGGACGCCTGGAAGCGCGATTTGACCAACTCGCCGGGCCGTCAGTCGAGCTCAGTTCGGTAAATGGATCGGTGGATTTAACGATTCCTTCCGACTCGAAGGCGGAAATCGAAGCCAGCACGGTTTCCGGCGACATCAACAATGATTTCGGACTGCATGTGGACCATCATCACTTTGTTGGTCACGAGTTGCGGGGAGAGCTAGGATCCGGTGGCACCCATATCAAGCTGCAAAATGTGAATGGAAGAATCGAAATTCGTCATGCGCAGGATGGACGCGTGCTGAGCCCCGTTAAAGACTTGATCCATCGCAACGGAGATGATGACACAATCTAGGCAGCGCCGCGGCGATCAATAAATCGTGTACCCGGGAAGCGGCGTGCGCAGATCGGGCTTCGACGCCATGAGCAAGAGCGCGCCCTCGCGTTTGAATGCCCGCAGATCTTCCAGACTGTTGAACGACTTGGTTTGGTAATCGTCCGGCGTCGGCGTGTCGTCGGGAATGCGGCGGGCTTGTACGTCTTCGAAGGCGTGCTTCTTCAAGAGTTCGACGTATTCGTCTGCGGACCGGACGTGGACCGGCACCTTGAGCTTGTCGACCCATTGCAGCGAATAGGGGTTGTCTTTGTAGAGATTGATCAGAATAAAAAGCCGTGCCCCGCGGCGCCATCACGCGAAATAGCTCCATCAGCGCACGGTCCTGGTCGGGATAGTAGTAGAACGATTCCACCGACAGGACTTTGTCGAAGAAGTTTTCTTCCCACGGAATCTGCAGGGCCGATCCCCAGACATACAGAATGTTTTCGAAATCCTTGGAGGCTTCGCGCGCCTGGCGCACCATTTCGTCGGACACGTCAAGACCGACGACCTGACCGAAACCCTCGGGGCCTTCGCCGACCAGGCGCGCCAGCAGGCGCGTCGCCCATCCCGAACCACAACCGAGATCGAGCACGCGCTCGCCCGGGCGCAGGTTCATTAGCCGAATCGTCTTTTCGGTGATGTCGAGATGATGGCGCTCCATCTTCGCGCCTTCTCCGGCAGCGGCCCAGCCGTTGAATTCGTGTTGGAGTTTTTCGTCGGCAGTCTGAGGTTTGTCAGCCATATTGATATCGATTTACCTTCTATTTTCGTCCATACACCCGGCGGAGCCCTAACAGCACTTCGGCCGCCTTACCTTCTCCTCTTCTAGTTCCTTGCGAAACGCGGCATAAGCAGTTGCAGAAGAGGCCATGCCGGCGCGGAGCAGGAAACGGTCATAGGCAGCCTCGTCAAAGATCTCACGAAGCGTCGCCAGCACAATCTGAGCTGCTCTGGATATGGGCTTCATCCTCGCTCCTCCGCCAGTTGCGTCATCACGAAGGGCGATTCTTTTACTCGCGCTTCTTCCCTGCCGGTCAATACCGCGATCCACTGCCGCACGGACTCGATCAGAATCAGCGTTACCATGACTACGAGAACGGCGGTCAGCGCGGCATCGAGACGGTTATTAAAAATCAGCCGCGCTGTGGCCTTCGTCGCGGGGCCCGCGGCCAGCAGGCGCGCCTGCGCGAGAAAACCGATCCGAGGATCGGGATCCAGAATCTTATGCCAAGACGCCGTGAACGTGACTGCCACCAGCCACGCCAGCGGCACCAGCGTGACTGCGGCATAGCGGGACCTGTGCATCTTGACGATGATCGTAGTGGCGACGCACAGCGCCACAGTAGCCAGCAACTGATTGGCGATGCCAAACAGCGGCCACAGCGAGTTAATGCCGCCCAGCGGATCTTTCACACCCTGCCACAAGAAGAATCCCCAGGCCGCCACGACTAAAGCGCTGGTGGCGAGAATCGACGGGTACCAACTAGTCCGCCCCAGAGGTTTATAAATGTGCCCGAGAGCGTCCTGAATCATGAAGCGGGCGACGCGAGTTCCAGCGTCGAGGATGGTCAGGATAAATAAGGCCTCGAACATGACGGCGAAGTGATACCAGAGCGCCATCACGGCCGAACCACCCAGGCTCTGGGAAAAAATGTGCGCCATACCGACTGCGAACGCGGGCGCGCCTCCAGTGCGATTTAACAGCGTCTGCTCGCCGACGGCGTGGGCTAGAGCTTGTATATCGGAAGCGGTGACGGGGAATCCCCATGAGGAGATAGTTGCGGTAGCGGCGGCCGCGGTCTGGCCCACGACACCGGCGGGGCTGTTAATTGCAAAGTAAACACCCGGTTGAAGCACACAGGCAGCGATAATTGCCATCACTGCGACTGCAGATTCAGCCATCATGGCGCCGTAGCCGACCATTCGAGTCTGAGTTTCGCGCGCGATCAGTTTGGGAGTGGTTCCGCTGGAAATCAGAGCATGAAAGCCGCTGATAGCGCCGCAGGCAATCGTAATGAAAGCGAAAGGAAAAATCTTTCCGGCAAACACCGGGCCGGTGCCGTCTACAAAGCGGGTGAGCGCCGGCATGTGCAGGGTCGGATGCAAGGCGACGATGCCGATGCCGAGAAGAGAAATCGTGCCTAACTTCACAAACGTGCTGAGATAATCACGCGGGGCAAGCAGCAGCCACACCGGCACGGCAGAAGCCGCAAATCCGTAGACGATAATGAGAATCGCGAGCGTCGGCGCGCGCAGAGTAAAAACGCTGGCCATGGCCGGATTTTGCGAGGCCCATTGCCCACCCCAAATCGCGAGCAGTACCAGCACGAAGCCAAGGGCGGAAACTTCGAGCACTTTACCGGGACGAATTCGGCGCAGATAGAGTCCCATGAAGAACGCGATCGGGATGGTCATCGCGATCGTAAACGTGCCCCATGGGCTGTCTTTCAGGGCATTGACGACGATCAGTGCAGCGACACCGAGAAGAATTACGAGAATCGCAATCACTGCTGTGTACGCCACGAAGCCGCCGACCCGCCCGATTTCTTCCTTCGCCATTTCGGTGAGAGACTTGCCATCGCGGCGCACAGAAAAGAGCAAGATCACGAAATCCTGCACGCAGCCGGCGAAGACGGCGCCGGCCAACACCCAGAGCGTGCCAGGAAGATAGCCAAACTGAGCGGCCAGCACCGGACCGACTAGCGGGCCCGGTCCCGCGATCGCGGCGAAATGGTGACCGAAGACCACCCATTTATTCGTCACCAGAAAATCGCGGCCGTTTTCCAGACGCTCGGCTGGAGTAGCACGAAGGGCGTCCAGCGCGAGAATTTTCGCCGCAATGAACTTGCTATAAAAGCGGTAGCCAAGGGCATAGCAGCAGGTCGCAGCCACAACCAGCCAGAGGGCGTTAATCGGTTCTTCGCGGTGAATAGCAACGGTGACAACTGCCACAGCGCCCAGAGCACCAACGACTCCCCAGGCAAGAAGCGACAAAGTCTTATTCATGTCCGTCGAGCATTGTGTCGAATCTTGCGTCACAGTGCAACGCTAAAGTACCCCGGCGTGGCTGTTCTAACATGAACGATTTTCTCCGGCGGTTTGTCCCGGGCATCCTTTACTTTGGAGTCAGTCGATTTAGTGTTAATCTATGCTTTCCAACGAATATTAACCCTGTTCCTGGATTCTTGCTTGAACTGCAGCCGGGGCGTACGCGGAAGGCTTCATTCTGAACTCATACTGGAAAGGGACTATACGACGATGAGAATAGGCATGCTAACCGGAGGGGGCGACTGCCCTGGGCTGAATGCGGTCATCCGGGCTGTGGTGCGTAAGGGCGTATTTCATTACGACGACGAGTTTATCGGCTTTATGGAAGGCTGGCGCGGACTGATCGAAGATCTCAGTATGCCACTCGACCTTGACGCGGTGAGCGGAATTCTGCCTCGCGGTGGGACCATCCTGCGCACATCCCGTACGAATCCTTCCAAGCGTGCCGATGGAATTGACCGCTGCGTCGCCGCCATTGACAAACACAAGATTGACGCCCTGATCGCGATTGGGGGCGATGACACTCTGTCGGTCGCGAACAAACTGCACGAAAACGGAGTGAAGGTCGTGGGCGTCCCGAAGACGATCGACAACGATCTGGGCGGCACCGACTACACTTTCGGATTTGATACGGCATGCAATGTAGTGTGCGAAGCGATTGACCGCGTCCACACCACTGCCGAAGCCCACAATCGAGTGATGGTCGTGGAAGTAATGGGACGCGATGCGGGATGGATTGCCCTATACAGCGGTATTGCCGGAGGCGCAGACGTAATCTTGATTCCCGAACGTCCGTTTGATGTCGACAAAGTAGCGGAGTCGATTCGCCAGCGCCACGAACGCGGCCGGTATTTCTCGATTGTCGTGGTGGCGGAGGGAGCGAAGTTTTCCTCAGATGCCGGTTCCGGCGCGCCAATTCTGCAGGACATGGGAAAGGATGAGTTCGGTCACGCCAAACTAGGCGGAATCGCGAACGTTCTCGCGCGTGAGATTGAAAAGCGCACTGGCTTTGAAACGCGCGCAGTAGTGCTGGGACACATTCAACGCGGCGGCTCGCCGAGCGCCTTCGACCGCGTGCTGGCCACACGCTACGGGCTGGGCGCGATCGACATGGTGCATCGCGGGGAATTCGGCTGCATGGCAGCGTTGCGGTCGAACAAGATCGTTTCGATCCCGCTGAAAGAGGCGATCTCGAAAAACCGCGTAGTCGATAACGAGATGATTCAGATCGTCGACGGTCTGTTTGAGGAGATTGGCGTGAAGGAAACGGCAGGCGACTAATGCTCCTTCTCTGCTACTGGCAAGGACACGTTATCCTCTCAATGCCTTAATGCTGCGGGCTTGACGTTCGCGCTAGACCCACCACTGAGATGCACATTTTTTTCGCGCGGATCGCCCCTTGGCTGATTGTGATCATTGAGTTTCTCGTTCTGAGTGCTGGGGCGCTCTTGGCGTTCAGATCCCAACGGCACGGGCAGGACCGCCCCCGATCAAGTGCTTTTCAAGCGTTGGAACGCGCCTTTAAAAGTATGGCTCGGCGGCGAGTTCTGGCTGTCCTGATCGTGGGAGTTGGAACTGTAGCGCTCCGCGTGATGCTGATTCCCGCAATCGGCATCCCAGAGCCACGATGGAACGACGAATTCAGCTATCTTCTCGCGGCGGACACATTCGCCGAAGGCCGGATAACCAATCCAACTCATCCGATGTGGACTCATTTTGAGAGCTTCCACATCATCCAACGTCCAACCTACATGTCGATGTATGCTCCCGCCCAGGGTCTAGTGCTGGCAGCTGGAGAAAAGCTAGGGCATCCGTGGATCGGACAACTGTTAATCACAGCCCTGGCGTGCTCTGCCATCTGTTGGATGCTGCAGGGTTGGCTGCCCCCGTCCTGGGCCTTGCTTGGCGGATTTCTGGCGCTGTTGCGCTTGGGCATATTGAGTTATTGGATTAACGGTTACTGGGGCGCATCCATCGTGGCTTTGGGCGGCGCGTTGGTGTTCGGGGCTCTGCCTCGGATTCAGAAGCACGGTCGTGTCCGCGATGCTGTCCTTATGGCTTTGGGCTTGGTTGTGCTGGCGAACAGTCGCCCTTACGAAGGGCTGCTCCTAAGCATCACGCCCGCCATCGCTATGGGCATCTGGCTATTCCGGAGGCACGCCACTCGCCAGTCTCTTAGCAGGGTCGTATTGCCGATCCTACTCCTGTTGGGCGTATTCGCCGTTCTTACCGGCTATTACTATTATCGGGTTACGGGCAGCCCATTTCGCATGACGTACCAGGTAAATCGGGACACCTATGCAACGGCTCCCTATTTTTTTTGGCAGAAGCCCCGCCCCGAGCCGCTTTATCGGCATGCCGTGATGCGCGATTTCTATCGCTGGGAGTTGGCGCAATTTGAGGAGAACCATACGCTTGGAGGATTCGTTCGACGAACGCGAGACAAGCTGGCCCAGTTATGGAGGTTCTATCTTGGTCCGGCGTTGACTGTCCCGTTCCTGGCTTTCCCGTGGATGTTGGGCGACCGCAAAATGCGCCTCCCCTTAGTAACGCTTGCTGTATTCATTGCCGGTCTCGTGCCGGAGACGTGGACTCTCCCACACTATTTCTCACCAGCTACGAGTCTGCTTTATTTAATTCTTCTGCAGTGCATGCGGCACATGCGTTTATGGAGAGGGAGGCGTTCTTTGGAAGGAGCTACGGCGGTCCGACTGATTGTCGTAGTCGCCTGCGGAATGCTTGTGGTGCGAGTCTTGGCTGCCATCACGCACACCGCCATAGAGCCAGCTTGGCCGCGTGGAAATCTGGATCGAGCGGCACTTATCCAGAAGTTAAGTCATTTTCCAGGGAAACAGTTGGTGCTGGTTCGCTATGAGCCCAGCTATGGACACGATGTGGATCGCGAATTGGTGTACAACGCGGCCAATATTGATGGCGCAAAGATCGTGTGGGCTCGCGATATGGGAAGCATTCAAAACCAGGAATTGATGAGGTACTTTCGCGACAGAAATGTTTGGTGTTTGAATGGCGAGCGAGTGCCATATGAACTGGAGACCCTCGCACCGGCTTCACAACCATGATCGGAATCATGGGCCTCGATTATGATGGCACGGCAGTGACGGACCAACCCAACATCACAAATTGGCTGACCACCCGGCGGTTGCGCGCTCACGGCACGATCCTGGCGCTGTGCTTGTGGTCGCTCTATGTATGGACTCTTGCGACTCCCGGCTTGCGAGACCGCAATGGAAACTTAAGAGGAACTGACTTCCTGCATTTTTACACGCTGGGCTCGCTGGCGATTGCTCATCGCGGTGCCGATTTGTATGACATCAATGCTCAGGCTGCGCTGACTGTGCAGCGCGCGCCAGAAGCAACCGGTCTTCGTTACCTTCCGTTGTATCCGCCACAGGTTTCGATCCTGTTCGAGCCATTCGCACGGCTCTCTTACCGGCGGGCATTGGCATTGTGGTGGGCGCTTAGCGTAGGCGTTTATGGCATCTGCTGCTATGTCTTCTGGCGTGCGTGCCCGAATCTGCGGGAAGAGGGCCAGACTGTTGCCATTGTCGCCGCAGCATTTCCGGCGTTCTTCCATTTGATCGCATGGGGGCAAACTTCGGCTTTAGCGCTGGCCTGCTTCACAGGCGTGTTTTTTCTGCTGCGCGACCGGCGAGGGTTTCTTGCCGGAGTTGTGCTTGGGTGCCTGGTTTTTAAACCGCAATTAGGACTCGCGGCCGCTGTCCTATTCGTAGCAATCGGGGCGTGGAAAACGGTGCTGGGAGCCTCTCTCTCTGCGGCGGCTCAACTCTCGGCAGGAGTCTTCTACTACGGAATTGAACCCTTACGGCAGTGGATACGCATATTATGGCATATGCGGGCGTTGTGGCCGGAAATCGAGCCTAAGGACTATCACACGCACTCGCTGCGAACGTTCTGGTCGATGCTACTGCCCTGGCCCGCACTTTCTCTCGGCTTATATATTTTGAGCGCAGTCGCGGTTCTCGGACTGACGATTGCTTGTTGGAGGCAAAGCGAGAGGATCCCGCTTTCTTTGCGGTACTCGATGCTGCTTTTCGCAAGCGTGCTCGTGGCACCGCATCTCACCGTTTACGATTTAGTGATTCTGGCGCCGGCTTTCCTGCTGCTTGCCGATTGGCTCCTCACTCAGTCGCCGACGCGGGATACTCGGCGGTTAGGAACTCTTCTTTATCTCTCCTACATGCTTCCGCTGATCGGCCCGTTTGCGAGATGGACGCACGTTCAGCTTTCGGTTCTGGCGATGGCGGGGGCGATGTATGGAGTCTGGCAGATTTGCGCTGACAAAAACGGGACGGAGCTTGCCGTTAGGCAATCAATGGCTTCCGAATAAAAACGCGAGCGCTTCCGGAAATCGCCTAGCCCATGCCGATTCGTGGTGCGTACCGCCCTCCTCGACAACCAGGCGCAGGCGACTTTCGTCCAACCCGGCCCGGCGCAGAATCGCGGCCAGTTCGCGCACGTCGTCCACCATGCTTTGATCTTGCTCCGGACGCCCGGCTTCGGCGGTACCCGTTGCCAGGAAAATCCGTTGCGGCCAGCGCTCAATAGCGCGGCTTTCTCGAATCATCTGTCGGTTCGACGCCCACAGCGACGGACTTTCGATCAGCAAGCGACCGATCACGTCCGGGCGCGAAGCTGCGGTGTAGAACGCAACCAACGCGCCCAGGGAGGAACCTCCCAGCCCCGTGTTTTCAGGACCGGAGGCCACGCGGTAGCTTTGTGCGACGAAAGGCATAACTTCCTTCATCAAAAACTTGGGATAGCGGCTTCCTTGCACACGCAGCATCATCGGCTGAAGCGATCGATGCGGCATGTACTCGCGAAGACGATCCTTGCCGGCATTGTCGATGCCTACAACCATCATTGGAGGAACTATGCCTTCGCCGACCAGGCGCTCGCTGGTTTCATCCACCTGCCATTCCACGCCTGTGAAGGAAGTAGAAGCTTCAAACAGATTCTGACCGTCGTTGAGATAAAGAACGGGATAGTGACGGCCGGCATTTGCCGGATCGTCGTATCCGGGAGGCAACCATACTCGCAGGAAGCGGGAGTTTCGAAAAATGCGGCTGCGAAATTCGTGGAGTCGCAAATCTCCAGCCGCGGCCTGCACGCGTATTACGCCGGGAATGGCGCCGGTCGAGGCGTTTTCAGTTTTGGCGATTTCGTTCATCAGGAAAAGCGCTGAAAGAAGATGTTTTGGACCTTACACTCTGGCGGCCCTCAGCCGCATTACGATTGCTAGAAGGCTGATCAAGAAAATCAATACCAGAGATGCCAGGCACATAATGCACCAGGTAGTCAGGACATAGGCTTCGATATAAGTGAGATAGAGCGCGAAGAGCAACCCCGCAAGCGCCGCACCCAGAAGGCGGTTTGGCGTTTGCGGCTGTGACCTCTTGAACATCGACAGCCAAAACAGCACTGCATAACCGGCAACTCCAATCCCGGCCACAGGAATTCCCGTGAGCGTGGAATACTCACTACGGTTCACGATGTCGCAACTGAACTTCTGGCTGAGATCGCAATATGCCGTTGCCGATTTCGCATAATGGCGCTGCAAAGAAATCGCAGAGACCACGATGCCAGCAATCGACAAGATTGCGATCAAAGAGAACAGAACACGGTTGGCCCGCCGTACGGAGGGAGCGACCGGGGACAAAATTGGCACCGGATCGGTCACGGTAAAGCGCACCCCGTCTTATCGCTTAATGCATCGAGCGACAAGACTCCTTCCTTCGGCGGCTCCGCTCCAAACTGCCAACTGGGAAACAGCTTGACTCCAGCAATCTTGCATGCCGTGGCCAGTTCACTTGAGCCTTTGATCGCGCACTCAACGTAAGGAACATTGTGAAAGGCGTCGCCGAACATTTCTTTCTGTTCGATGCAGTGCGGACACCAGTAAAGTCCATACATCTTGGCTTGCTTGCGGGCCAGGCATTTGGCGAACGAATCGTATTTGTGATTGCGGTAGTAGCGGCCACCGATAAACGCGGCAGCGAGCAGGACCAGCACGACGCCGTAGGTGAACATCTTTTTTGTCTTGGTATCGGTTGCAGGGCCGCCCTCGCGCTCCAGTTGTTTTTTCCTGCGTTCTTCAGACATGTCTCATCCTTATATCACGAGCTTTTTCGCCACAGGTCACGCGACAACATTGAGGGCCGCGGGCAGCACATCCAGTTCTTCGCAATGCAGCGTGAGCACCTCGCCGTCGACCATCACGTCGACGGGACTGTCCAGGTTGAATTCGATGCGCCGCGCCGCCCGTCGCTCGGCCAGCGGATGCTCGATATGCGTGCCGTCGTAGAGTCCGGGCAAATTGCGAATCAGCCCTAATCGGCCGATCGGTCCCCAACGAACATACTCGACAAGCCCATCATCGATTTCGGCCTTGGGAGCGATCATCATGGTCCCACCGGTGAACTTGCTATTGTTGAAAGTCAGGAAGAGGCAGCGTCGGTTATCAAACGTTTCTTCGCCCTCGACGCGAACTGGAAACGGCCGGCGATTAAAGCGGGCCAGCGTCAAGAAAATCGCGGTCTGATATCCCACTTCGCCCCAGCCGCTGAACCGCCGGGCCCGTAGCGTGGCGACATCGGCCGAGAAGCCCATGCTCAGTAAGTTGATGTAGTGGATCACGCCGCCGCGGTGACGCAAGCGCATCACATCGCAAGAGCGCTTGCGCTGGGCAAGCAGAGATTCGATCGCGTGATCGACGCCGCGATCGCTAAAGTCGCGGAGAAAAGAATTGCCGGTACCCAAGGGCAGGAACGCCACGGTCGGGCGCTCGGCGCCGAGGGCCTGCGGAAAGAGGCCGTTCACGATCTCGTAGGCAGTGCCATCGCCGCCGACGGCAATAAAGTTTCTTACGCCGCTCGCATACGCCGCTCGTGCAATTTCGGTCGCATCCCCAGAGGCGCGAGTCTCGGCGACTTGAACCTCGAGGCCACCGGCTTTCAGGCGCTCCAGCGCTGGGCCGAGGAGTTTACGGCTGCGTCCTCCACCCGCGGCGGGATTTACGATTGCGAGATAGTGTTGGCCCAATGGTGCTTCCGGTTTTTAAAGTGACGGCAGCCGTTTGTCTACGCGAGTAACAGATCACACTCCCACGACTGATTTTCGCTCCATCGTTTTAGCGATCTCCTCAGCAAGCCCCTGTCGCTTAATTTTCATGGACGCGGTGCGCGGAAAGTCTTTGTCCCAAATCAAATATCCGCCGACCCGTTTGAAATCGGGAAGACGGCGATTTCGAGCGGATATTTCCTCCTGCAACTTGGCGTCAGCTTTCTGATTTTGCTCAAGACGCAAGACCAGTACCAGGGTTTCGCGACCAAGTTCCTTCTTCGTCCAGATGTAATCCGCGGCGAACACGGAATATTCCTTCACCGGCAGGCCATCGAAGACAGTTTCAATATCCTCCGGATAGATATTCTTTCCGCCCTCGGTGACGATCATGTTTTTCTTGCGGCCTAAGAGTTGCAGATGGCCGCCGCGTTCGAAGCGGCCCAGATCGCCCGTCAGAAGCCAACCGTCAACTATGGTTTCCAAAGTCATCTCGGGATCGTCGAGATAGTGCGACATGACGGTCTTACTGCGCGCGGCCACTTCTCCCACGCCCTCCGCATCCGGACTCAGAATTCTCAGCTCGACGCCCGGAAGCGGCTTGCCCACCGTATCGGCACGGAATGGCTTGAGGTCGTTGAGCGTGAGCGCCGTTCCGGCCTCGGTGAGGCCGTAGCCGTTCACGACGGGAATACCGAGATCGTAGAAGAACTGCAGGGTTGATGGTTCGAGAAATGCCCCGCCGGTGATCAAGGCCAACAACTCGCGCCCAAAACCACGGTGCACGCTGGGAAGCAGCATGCGGCTGAGCTTAACATTCGGGCGGCGGCGCGTCAGCACACGGTTGATCCCAATCATGCTGTCGAGAAACGCGCGTTTCCAAGGCGGTAGTTCGTCGAACTTCGCGCGCAAGCCGCGTTCCAGATTCTTGACAATCATCGGAACCAGCGACACATAGGTGATGCGGTAACGGACAAAGGCGTCGCGCACAAACTCTGGGCGAAGCGTGCGCAAATGTACCACGCACGCGCCGCATACGAACGGCCCGATGAAGCCGACCATGAAATCAATGGCGTGATTCGTGGGAAGGATGCTCAGATAGCGCACGCCTGGCCAAAACGGATACCAGGCTGTAAGCGCCCGGCACTGCTCAAGATAGTTCTCATGGGTGAGAACACAGCCCTTGGGGCGACCACCAGTTCCTGAGGAATAGACGATGCAGGCAACATCATCTTTCTGGCGCATGACGAAGTCGGGAGCGCCTTTGCGCTTAAAATCTTCCCACCGGAAAGCGCCAGCCAGGTCGACACCCAGCGGGGCTTCTGTGACGAGAACAATTTTGGTTGCGATGTTGTGAAAATCGGGCGACTGCATAATCTCGCGCCAGAGGTGGTATTCCACGATAAGAACTTTGCACTTGGAGTGCGCGAGAAGTTGCAGGTGTTCGGCGCGCAGTCAGTTTGTAATCGAGCGGCACCAGCACGCCACCGCAATAGAAAATCGCGTAGGCCGAGATCAGCCACTTGGACTGATTCGTCATGATTATGGCAGCGCGGTCGCCGGCATCGTAATCGGCGTCTTCCAGAGCGCGTGCCAGCGGAAGGGCAATTTCTTTGAAATCGGAATACGTGAGCCGGACTTTCTCACGATCGCGCTCCGCTTCGATCAGGCAAACTTCCGACGAGAAGCGGTCCAGGGCATCGCGCAGCGCGGCGCCGAGACAGGTGTATTGGCGGAGATCGAGCATAAAGAAATTGCTGATTGTCAATTGTAGATTGTTAATTGACGAATCCGAGGCGCACCCAGCAGCGACGTTCCTCGGCAATCAACAATCAGAATCAGCAATGAACAATGGGGTCTGTCCTATAACCGGGCCTGAATCTTAGCAGCCAAGGTGCGAAAGTCGGTGACGCCCTGCAGTTCATAATCCGGCAACTCGACCCGGAAATGATTTTCCAATTTCGTGAGCAGGTCGAGTGTCTGCAGGCTATCGATTCCCAACGCCTTGAAGAAGTCTTCATCGGGAGAGAGTTTCTCGCGAGGCACTTTGAAGTGCGCCGACGCGAGGGTAAGGATTTCGTCGAGCGTCTTTTCCGCTGTTTCCATAAGGAGTTATTCTAATTCAGTTTCGACTATGGCAAATAGGGCTGCGGATCCTCGCTCTCCACAAACTTCTTCAGGCCAGCCTGCACTGCAGGCCGCGAAAACAGCTCGCAAAAGATGTCGATTTCTTGTCGCAGGTCGTCTTCAGGAATGGGTTTGATGAAACGCTTGGCGGCGGCTGCGGTTTCGCGGTCGAACTTGCCAATTTGACCAGCGGCCGCCCGCGCTGCGCGCATCGCTTCGCCTTCGGAAACGACCTGACTTACCAGCCCGATCTGCTGGGCTTTGGTCGCGTTAAAACTACGGCCGGTCAGCAGCAGGTCGCGCACGACCGCATTGCCTAAATCCCGCTTCAGGCGGGGAATTCCCCCGAACCCTGGAATCAGGCCCAGCCTTAATTCTGGAAAGCAGAAGCGGGCCATCTTGTCCGCGATGATCAGATCACAGACTAAGGCGAGCTCAAACCCGCCACCGAAAGTTACGCCGTGAACGGCAGCAATCGTGGTAAGTGGCGAAGCGTCGATCCGGTTCAGCACGCGGTGGATGCGTTCCAGGAAATCGCGTACGCCCCGCGCCGCCAGGGATGTTTCCAAGGTGTGAGACTGCTCGTAAAGCTCACGCAAATCTGCCCCGGCGCAGAAGCCGCACTTCAATTCGCTAAAGAGGATGAGCGCATGCGCTTCCTTTTCCAGTTCGTCGAGCGCGGCAGCAAAGCTTTCCAATTCACGCAAAGATAACGAGCCAAGCTCGTTACAAGGCTCGCGGTGCAGCGCCAATTCGATGACCCCGCTGTGCACCTGCCACGAGAGCGCTTGCCCGCTAAATTGCTTTGCGTCCAATAGAATCCCTCTTCGCCAACGTCAGACGGCCTGTTTCACTCGATACATTTCTTCAATTTGGCTTTTCATGCGCGCGGAAATCAGGTCGCGCTTTAACTTTCCGTTTGCTGTGAGCATTCCATTGTCAATGGAAAACGGCTCTGCGCGCAGGCTAAATGCTCGCACCTGCTTATAGTGCGGAAGCTGAGGATTTACTCGTATCGAGGGCGTCCTGAGCCTGTTCCGCGGTGACACTCCCTGTAACGATCGCCGAAAGATATCCACGGCCGTTGCCGACGACTACGACCTGCTGCGCGCCCGGCAGATGGCGGGCGATTTCTTCTTCGACCGTTTCCGGAGAAATCTTATGACCGGAGCCGAGGACAATCAGATTCTTGATGCGTCCGACGATTCGCCAGTTCCCGGCAGCATCCCTCTCGCCCTGATCGCCAGTGTGAAACCATCCGTCGCGCAGTACGTCAGCCGTCTGCTGCGGGCGGTTCCAGTATCCCGGAAAAACATTAGGGCCGCGCACGATGATTTCGTCGTTGTCGCTGAGCTTCATCTCGATGCCGGGAATCGCAGGCCCCACGCGTCCCGGTGCGACGTGGTTGGGATCGTCCATGGTGCAGATCCCCGTCGTCTCGGTCAGCCCGTACACCTGCAACACCGGAATGCCGAGCATGTTGAAATAATCCTGCGTTTCGGGAGTAAGCGGAGCCGATCCGCAAATCAGGGCTCTTCAGATTCTCGCCGACCATTTTCTTGCGGATCGCCGGGAAGATAACCGTATTCCCGAGCCACAGCCAAATCGGATCGCCGGTCTTGGCGTCCTCTTCCTTGCGCCGCAGCCATGCCGCCTTGGCGCGGGAGTAAATCGCCTGCGCTACTCCGCCCTTTTGGGCAAGTTGATCATCTACTCCGCGGCGCATGCGCTCGAGCAACTGCGGCACGTTAAGGAAATAGTGCGGGGCCACCGTTGGCATGTCGTTCGGAATCTTGGTGAGATCAGTGTTGAGAGTGACCAGGCTGCCACGCAGCAAAAAAGTGAGCATGGCGATCCATGAGGCGCAAAAGCTAAAAGGAAGATAATGGAAGATGCGATCTTGTCCCGAGCGGCCGCTCATCAACTGATCGAGTCGCGCCGACGTGCAGCCCAGCATGAAACCCACGTTCGAAGCGGTAAGCATCACGCCCTTGGCCTCGCCAGACGTGCCCGACGTATAGATGATTGTGACGGGATCGGCGTCAAGCTCTTGCGGACGCTCAACAGCGATTCCTTCCACGCCGTCGAATATCTCGTCGAAAAGAGAATGCGGAGGCGCCGCAGGCCAGTTCTGGAGGATTCCGTCGCGCAGAGCAGCATCGCCGCAGCAGATCAGTGAGGGCGTACTGTCCTTCATCATCGCTACTAGCTCGGCCGGGGCTTGGCGGAAGTACAGGGGAACAACGATCAATCCTTCGGCAGTCGCCGCCAGGTCAACAGCCATCCAGCGAATGCTGTTGGCAGCGAGCAGGCCGCAACGGTCGCCCTTCTTGAGCCCCTTGGACGCCAGAAAGGTGCGAGCCTGGCGAATCAATTCGAGGAGTTCTCTGCCGGTCACACCCGTGACTTTGCCATCACGGATTTCCTGCAACACCACGGTATCCGCGGCCGCTTTGAGTTGCGAAAATATTTCCCCGATGAATGGCATGGTTTCTTGAAAGGCGGTCCTCTTTAGCTGTAGGCCGCCACCAACTCGCGGAGTGAGGAATTCATCGGCGGGAGATAATCTTCCCAACTCCATTCCCCCGAGCGCGTCTTGAAATTCGGGATATCGCCGCTGGACTTCTTCTTCGAAGAAAACACCCATCCGCGCCATCACTTTCAGATTCTTCACCACCGTGCGCGCAATACCGTCGGCGATGCGCTCGCCTTGCGTAGCAAGCGTTTCGAGGGCTGCCAGTAGCTTCGGCTCGAGATCGGGATCATCTACCGTCATCAGCAATTCGGGATGGCCGCGCTCGCGCATCAGATTGCGAATGCGCTCGTCCATGGTGATTCCGGCCGAAGGGACCAGCGCCGGCATGGAGGTCACGATGCCGTGATAGCGCGACGATGCCATCATGTGGCAAGCACGCAGAATGCTGACCAGTTCATACATGTTGTACTGGTCCGAGGTCAGAACCGGCACGCCGCCGAGTTTTTCGGAAATGCGATTCGCCGGGCGCGCATCCATGCGCTCGGTCGCCGCCAGAATGACGAACACATTCCGCTGCTTGCGGAATGCATCGACAGCATTGGCGATGGAAGTCAGATAGTGCTGATAAGCGCGATCGGCGGCGGGGCCCGAGTTGTGGAAATAAGGTCCGCGGTAGTGGCTGCTTTTGTAGGCACCGGTCAGGCTGTGCAGAGCGGCCTTCGCTACCGAGCCTTTTACCGGCCACTCAAATGGATTGATCGGGCATACGACGAGCACCGGAGTTCGTCCGTCCCATCCCACTTGGCGGAGAACGTTTTGGCCGATACTCCGCGGGACGCGGCTCAAACGTCCACGCCGTATCCGTGCCCAGTTCCGTAGGCACGCCCAATTCGCGCAAGACCGTGCGCGATTCTTCATTGCGTGTGATGACCAGCGAATTCTTGCAATAGCGCCCGCACATCTTCGCAACGAGCGGGTCCATGTGCCCGGCTTCTGCGCCGTATCCGACGGAGAGCTTGTTCTCCACCGCTGCGATGCCGAGAGAGCCGATCATCATCGTGGTCAGAGCATTGGCGAATTTGCTCTTGAACATCGAGCCTTCACACGCCACGACTCCGTGATGCCGGGGAACTTCGTCCGACAAGAAGGGCGGGAAGATATCGGGCAGATGCACTTGCCGAGTGCCTTCGAAATAACCCCGCGAAAACTCGAAGTTTTGGCTCATTACGCTGAATTCGACGCGCTCGGCGCCAAGGATGTGGCGAATCTGGCGCAGCATCTCGTCGACACGCACGTCGGACCCCATGTTGCGGGTGCCGTTGTAACCGGCGAACAGGAGCTTGAGCTTTTCGCCGGGCTGCCACGGCCGTCCGCCGCCGAGCATCCAGCGCGTTTTGGCGCGTTCGATATTGCTGCTGACCCAGGCTTCCAGAATGAAGTCCATCATGCGGCGGACCCTCCACGAACCGCGGGCCAAGGCTCGTAGTTGTACTGGAAATTATTCTCGCGACTGAATTTCAGCAACGGGAAGCTGTATTGCGAAAACGGAACCGGCTTGCGCCCCAACTCCGAAGTCACGCGCGTATTGTCGAATACGGTGTTCCAAACCAGATACGGCATGAATACCTTCAGTAGCGCTGCGCCGTGAGCCATTGCTCCCTTACGATTCGATAGAAAGTTTACCGAACCGGCAAAGGGCTTCTCAGCGAAGGGCAGGAATACCGGCGCGCGCTTTTCCTGAGCCACAGCCAGGGCTGTCGTTAGCTCGCGGAACGTCTGCGAGCCTAACCCTGACGACAGATGATAAGTCTCGTGCAAGGGCTGATCTTTCTGGTGCAAGGTCGCAATGGCGTCGGCGACGAAATCCACATTCACAATGTCGATCTTATCGTTGGGGCGGAACGGGAGCACCGGAAGTCCTGCGAGAAATACGAACGCCTTGACCATATCGAACTGAGTGGTTTGGGCGCGGCGGCTATCGCCGAGCACAATGCTCGGCCGGAAAACGGTCTTCGGAGTGTCCGGGAGCAGCACTCGCGTCATATGCTCGCAAAACTTCTTGGTGCGAGCGTAGGGATCATAATCGGAGCGATCCCACTCGATAGATCGGTCTTCTGTCACTACTTCATTGTTGCGTTTGCCTGCGACCGCGACAGTGCTGACCTCACTGAAGCGCCGCAGGCCGTGATAGTGCTCCGCCTGCCGCGCCAGAGTGAGCACTTCGAGCGTGCCTCGAAGATTCACATTCAGACAACTCTTCTCCGACTTGCGGTTTAATGATGCGGCGCAGTGAATCACCGAATCGGTAGTATGCACCAGGCGGTCATATTCGTCTCGCGACAACCCAAAGCCGTCGGTCGTCAGGTCGCCGCAAAAAATGCGAACCTTCGTCTGCAGGTGCTCATAGAAGCGCGGGAAGTCGAGATGCAACTGCAAGGCGCGCCACAAGCGCGCCTGCGCTTCCTGCGGATCGCGCGCCCGTACCAGCACGTTCAGGGCGGCGCCATGTCCTTCCAGCAGGTTGGCGGCGACATGCGCGCCGATGTATCCGGTCGATCCGGTCAGGAATATCGCCACGTGGCTCCGTTGGTCCCAGTCTTCACGGCTTCTCCGTTAGCGGGCGCAAGTTGAAAGCGGCGAGGAGGCCGTGCTTCCAAAGGCCTGCCTTCGATCAAGGGATAGGTCCAGCGACGCAGCGCCGGAATGTGAATGTTGATCCAGTACTCCCACCAGTCGAGCGAGCGGGCATCGTAGGCGAAGGTACTCTGCTCTTCCGGCACAAGCGCGAAAGAAAGCTTCTCGATATTTTCCGCCGTGAAATCATGCTCGTTGAGAAGAATGAAAGGTTCGAACAACTCGATCAGTTTCTCCACCCGCTCCAGGCTGCGTTCCGTTTTCACCAGCGGCTTCTTCAGTGGCAGGGGTGACATAATGCGCTGAATGGATTTGATGATCGCTTTCTGGGCGGGCGCGGACATGCGGTTGTAGCGCGTCTTGGAAACCGAGATCGCATCAAACCGCAACCGCAGCCACGATTCCAGCCCTTCCTGCGCGCGATAGTGTTTGCGGTGCGCCAGCGAGGTTAACTCGATCGATCGGCCCATATCACAGGGATTGGTTACAGAAGTCGCCAGTTGATAAAGAGGATCTTGCCGGCGTTCCATGATGGCAGCGGCAATCAGCGTCAGGCCGTTGCACACCGCGTCAACGGGAACAATATCGAGCCGTTTGCTTTTGTTCGAGGGCAACTGCCGGAAATAGGTCCCCAGCAAATAGGAGAGCGATGCCGACGTATTGATGCCCTCATTCCAGCCGGCGAAGGGCTTGGCAACCGAGGTCTCTACGATCGCGGGACGGACCACCGCGACCGGCAGTCCCGCGCCATGTTTAACGATCAGCGATTCGGCCAAACTCTTGGTAAGGGTGTAAGTATTTGGCCAGCCCAGCTCTTTGGCGCGGCGAGTTCCCGCTTCGGTCAGGTAAGTCTTGAGCCAACGCACACGGTTTTTGCGAATCTGATTCTCCAGCGCCGCTCCGTGCAAGTCTTTCGCAGCATGCTCCCGGGAGCGCGCCTGCGTTCGCAACTCCTCTGTGACTTCATCGCTCTCGGCCTTCGCTTCTGCCTGCTTCACGAAGTCCCGGAGAGAGCGCCATTCCCGCTCGGCGTCGAATCCAGGCAGGTTCCGCGGCGTGTAATTCGGCGTGAGCTTTTCACTGACGCGGCCGTCCTGCTCGCCCGCGACGTAGCAAGTGGAAAGATGCAGGAGGCCGGCATGATCGGACGCCCTCACAAATTCGAGCACGTTCACCGCAGCGTCGGTGTTGGTAGTGAGGGCGTCGCGCAAGTCGGGATTAAAATCGGTTAGGCCCGAGCTGTTGATAATCAGATCGAGATTTTCCTGCAGCGCTCGCGCCGTCTCCAGGCCGAGCCCTAAGCCGGGTTGGGTGACGTCGCCTTCGACAACCTCGATCTTGTCGCGGAGAAAATCCGGAAGCCGGTCGCCATGCCGGTCAAATAGTGGATCGAAGACGGGCGACTCTTCGACCATCTTTTCAAAGCGCCGTTCCGCCGGATTCGACTTCTGACGACGGATCAGCAGGTATACCTTTTTCACTTCCGGTAAATCCAGAAGCGTATTCGCCAGCCAGACTTTCCCGATGAAACCGGTGACACCGATGAGCATCACGTGTTTTCCAGCGAATGCCCGGCGGACCGAGAAGGTGGCAGCCTGCTTCTGTCCGTCGAAATGAACGATGGGCCGTATCAGTACCGCTGGCGGCCGCTCTGCGGGAGTTACGGCAGCGCGCAAGTCTTCCACGGAAATATTCAGCTGACGGGCCAGAGTTTTCGGTGCCCGGCGGCCGTCGGGATTTTCTTCGCGGATGCGGGCGAATGCCCCACGCGGACGGATGACCGGATCAAGCAATCTGCCCGTTGCGGTGCCGTCGCGAAATTCCAGCCGGTTCGCGACAATCCGCTTCACTCCCAGATGCTGCGCCAGCGGGCGCATCACGTGTTCCAATCCCTGGCTTACGAGGACGACTTCCGCCCCGGATTGCACCAACTCCTGCACTTTCTGTACACCTCGCTGTTTTAAGCGGGGCTTCAATTTGTATTGGAAAAACTCCTCGCCAAGCAAATCGAGGCGATCGCGGGTAACTCCGCGCAGAACGGTATGAATGGCCCGCGTAGCGAATTTCCGGTTGGTGGAATATAAGAACGGGCGCAGCAAAGCCATCAAGAAGATAAGGCCGCGCCGCCGGAACCGCTCGGCGAACGTTTGCGCATTCCAAGTAAAGAAGGCAACCGGCCTGACCACGGTCACGTCAAGCAGGCTTCCCTCCACACGCCAGTAGACGGTGGGACCGCAACCGGAATTGTGGTTTGTCGAGTCCAAGACTTGTTGTACGACTCCTCTACAGGCGACCGCTAGGGTAGTCAGGCGAAGTTTCTATTGTAAACAATTGGGCGGGTGGAGCGAAGCGGAAGGCGCAGATTGATTGTGAACATGGTTAAATCGGAGCCTTTCTTGCGCCCTCGGCATAGCCTTCACTTCCGGCATCAATCAGATGGCTCCCGACAATCAACGCCACTACGCCGCTAACGGCTAGTGTGGCGCCAATCGCGAGCAAGCCTCCTCGAAAGCCGCCGCTGGCCTTGCGAAAGAATCCAATGATGTCGGGACCGAAATAGCCTCCCAGATTCGCCAGCGAGTTGATCACGGCAATTCCGGCCGCGGCAGATAGGCCTGTCATGCGCGAAGTGGCCATCGCCCAGAAAGGCCCCACCATGGCCTCGGCGCACGCCATCCCGAGCCCCAGGCAGGCCACAACCACCGCAGTCGTACTGCCGTAACCGGCGGCGACGAGCGCAGCAGCCCCGATTAGCGCTGGCACCGCAGTATGCCAGCGCCGCTCCCTTGCGCGATCGGAGCTTATGCCGACTAGCACCATGGCGATTGCAGTGAGCAAGAATGGAAGAGCCGAAACCAGCCCAGTCAGGAAGTAACTCAGACCCGAGAGCGACCGGATCACGCTTGGCAACCACAACGTAACGCCGTACATCGTTGTGGAGACACCAAAATAGACCAGCGACAGCATCCAGATTCTGGGGCTAATCAGAACTTGGACGAGATTTTCCTTCCTGACGTTGGATTCCGCCTGCTGCTCAAGGGCCAGCCTCGCGAGCAGCCACTCTCGTTCCGCGCCCTTTAGCCATGTGGCGTCGCGGGGATTGTCGGACAGAGTCCAGAAGACAGTTATCCCCAGAACGACGGCCGGCAGGCCTTCCATGAGAAACATCCATTGCCATCCCGAGAGACCGGCGCCGGTGATTCCCATCAGGGCTCCGGAGATCGGACTGCCCACAATTCCCGCCAGCGGATTTGCGGTCATGAACCAGGCGACGGCGCGGCCCCGGGCATTGGCCGGAAACCAGCGCTTCATGTAGAGAATAATGCCCGGAAAGAATCCCGCCTCGGCTGCGCCCAGCAGGAAACGCATCCCATAGAAGCTGACGGGGCCGCGAATGAAAATCATCAGACAGGAAATCACGCCCCAGGCGACCATCAACGCGGAAATCCATCGGCGGACTCCGAACTTCTCGAGCACCAGATTGCTGGGGAGCTGAAAGAAAAAATACCCGGCAAAGAACATTCCTGCGGCGCGGCCATAGTCGCGATCGCTTATGCCGAGTTGCCCTCGCATTTGCAAGACCGCGAAACTGACGTTGATCCGGTCAAGGTAAGCAACGATATACAGAAGGAACAGAAACGGCATGAGCCGCCACATGAGGCGGGAGACTACGGCGGATTCGAGGCGGTCGGGAGCAGCTTCCAAAAGTGGATTCCAGCGGTCCGGTGGTGCGAGGATTCTACGCCAAGCCGAGCTTCTTCCGAATCTCGTCAACAATTTGCTGCGGTGAGGCTGCGATATCAACGGTCAACGCGCGCCCCGGTTCTTCCAGGTCAGCGAATTGGCTGGCCAGAATCTGCCCGTTGGCGTAGTGGCCTTTGCGCAAGCGCAGGCGTTCAGCGATCAGCTCTGCGCTTCCTTTCAGGTAGACGAACCGGACTTCTCGTCCAACTTCTAGTTCGCGCCGATAGCTGCGCTTGAGGGCGGAGCATGCCAGGACAACATTTTTATGTTCGCCGATCCAACGGCTGATGGCTTGGTGAAGAGCTTGCAGCCAAGGTCTCCGATCCTGGTCGTTGAGTCCGCTTCCCTGCCGGATCTTCTCCACGTTCGAAAGGGGATGAAAGTCGTCCGCATCGGCGAATTCCCAGGCGAGTTGGTCGGCCAGCAGGCGTCCGACCGTCGTTTTGCCCGAACCGACGACTCCCATCACAATTACGATCATCGAGGAGGATTGTAACTTGGAACGTACAGCAGTCTCTCCATCCGATAAAGTGTGATTTGCATTCGCGTGCTTCGGCGAGACGCCCCCCGACAGCCGCCGGGGCGGCGGCGCTACTTAGCGGCTTCCTTCTTAGCATAGGTCTTTTGTTCGCCGGTCCGGCTATTCGTGATAGTGAAGGTGCCGTCGGGTTCCGCCGTGGCTTTGAGATATTTCCCCTCGCAGTTCTCTTTCACATTCGCAATGCGCTCGGGGGCTACGTTGTGTTCTTTGTCCGACTCTTCCGCATAATGAACCTGCCACAAATCCTCCAGACCGGGAGAGTCGTGGACAATCTGCCAAGCCGCGGGACTGGCGCCTTTGCGAGGTCCATTGTCGAGAACGGCGACACGAGGGTGCAGCGCCCATACCAGCGATTTTGGATTGGAAAGGTCTGCGCCGTGGTGCGTTACCAGAAAGAGGTCGACTTTCCCCAGCAGGTTGTTGGGACAGGCCAATTCAATCTCTTTTTTCTTGGTGAGATCCCCGAGGTCGAGAAAGCGAAAACGCCCATAAGTGATCAAAACGCCGACGGAGCGGGCGTTCTCAGTGTCATCGACGGCGGCTGCCGGTTCGGAACTACAGTAAGAATTGGCCTCGCCCGCATTCGGCAATGGACTCGTGATGTGATCTCCAGCGGCGCTCAGAACCTTCACCTGAACGCCCTTGATAGGAAGCCCCCATCCCGGCTTTACGACTACGTGGGCATGCCCGGCGATCGCTTTCTCGTAGGCAGCATAGTCGGTGCGCGTGACGGCTGAGTCCTCCTGATTGGGCCCGTGATCGACGAATGTGCCGACCTTAATGCCATCCACCAACTGCGGGACGCCGCCCACGTGATCACGATGATAGTGAGTAATCAGGACATAATCGATTTGCGAGATGCCGGCTTGATGGGCGGCAGCGAGGATACGGTCGGCGTCGCGGCCTTCAGATCCCGGCCAACCGGTGTCGATGAGAAGGGACTCACCCGCGGGGGTCACGACCAAGGTCGACTGGCCGCCCTCGACGTCGATGAAATAAATCTGCAGGGGCTTGGCAGTGGTGGCTTGAGCGGCATGAGAGGGCACAACCAACGTGAATATTGACAGAAAGACAGCAGCACCCAGCACTCTACGCATTGTTTGGCACCTGATGAGAAATGTTGACGACGATTATGCCACGTGGGCAGAGGAGCGTGTCAGAGACTTTTCCGGTTCGTCCGCACCGGTGCTGCTTCGACGTTACTGACAATTCGTCGCCGGCGGGCGACCGGCGAAGCGGGCTTCGATCCATCCGATCTGATCCCTCACCGTATCGCCAATCACGCTTCCGGGATCGAGGTCAGGAAATCGCTGCCATTGAACACGGTCGCCCTGTTTACACATTCGGCTGACGGCTGGAGCAGTGGCGGTTATGACGATGGCGGCGCGGCCGTCACGGCTGATGACGAGAATGGGACCGAAGGCTGGTCTCTCGCCAGGACGATTTCGTTCGAAATATTGGCGCACGAAAGGATTGTTCTCCCACTCCGGCTTTACGCTTTGCGCAGGTGACAAATCTGCTGCAGTTCTGGCTTCCGAGCAGGTCTGTCCAATTTCTTGATAGAGGGCTTGGCCCTTTTCGGTCAGAATGTCGGGAGCTTGAAAATGCGGATAGACGGTCTTGATTCCATACGCCAGGGACGCAAGCATCAGGCTAGAGGAACCGGCGCCGGACCGGTCGAAGATCTCCTTCACACCCGCCACGTCCGAAATCGCAATCGCTCCCAGATAATTCGGGTCGCGAATCTCGTGCTCTTTTTCCGCGACGGCGAGGGCCGCTAACCCTCCCTCCGCCTCTCCCATGACAACCCATCTTGAGCCCAACTGGGAAACGGCGGCGCGTGCTGCCGGAATGGAGTTGATGACATCGGCGGCGTTGGAAGGTCCATCGAGAAACGCATTTCGAAATCCGGTTCCTAGCCCTGTGTAATCGGTGGCGACTACGGCGTAGCCTAGATTCACATACATGGAAAGGATCGGGCCGTGCCCGATATTCCGCATTAGCGACGGAGCGCAGGGACGCGCAACCCCGCTAAAACCGTGGGCCCACGCAATGACTGGCCAACCGCCGGAGGGCGGTTTCTTACCGTAGGGATACAGCACGACCCCGGAAGTAGCAACATCTTCTCCGCCGGCAGAGACGGAATGATACAGAATGCGAAGCGCCGTTATTGAGAATGGGATCTGGTACTGGTTGAACTCTTGGGAGCGAATCAGGGCTCCCGGCTTACCGGCGGGAAGAGGATCAGGCACGTCGTAAAACTTGGTGATGGGCAATGTCCGCTGGATATCCGAACGTCTCGGTTGAGTTTGGGCCTCTGCGCGAACGGTCAGCGATGAGCGGCTGGACAAAATCAACGGCACCAACAGGATCAGGAGGCGAACCCGTTCCCGGGCTGCGATCAGATCGAACGATCCATTGGGGTGGGGCACAGTAAGAAACGCCGTATGGCAGCCGCGATTCTTAATCTTCCTACTTTTTCGCAACAACCATGATTACAAGAACGACCGGAAGATAAAGAACCGAGGCGTGCAGAAGCCGGCTGGCTCGAACCGTCGAACTCGACACCGCCAACTTCGCCACGTAGTAGAGCAGGAACGCTGACGCCGCGGTCATTGCCGCCCATGAGAATAAACCCGCCCGGTCCACCAGCGGAAGCATCGTGGTGAAAATCAGTACCAAAGTAAAACCGACGATCTCGGCGCGGGTAAAGCGCGTGTCGCGGTCGAAAGCAGGAAGCATGTGATATCCCGCGCGGCTGTAGTCCTCGCGATACATCAACGCAATGGCAAGAAAGTGAGGAAACTGCCAGAGAAACAAGATCGCAAAGAGGAACCAGCCTTGCCGATTAATCGCTGCCGAAGCGCCCGCCCAACCGATCAACGTGGGCATTGCACCTGGGAAAGCTCCCAGCAGGGTGCAGAGCGGCGTCTTCCGCTTGAGCGGCGTATAGACCAGCAAATACGAAAGCAACGTCGAAACCGCGAGCAACGACGACAATCGGTTGACCGTCAGCAGAAGATAGAGGCCTCCGACGACGCTCAGCAAAATGCCGAAAACCAGAGCCTCAGCGCTGCTAAGCCTGCCCGATGGAAGCGGCCGGGAGGCGGTGCGCCGCATCTTGCCATCCCAAACCCGCTCCATCCACTGATTTAAAGTTGCCGTTCCGCTGGCCACGAGCAGCGTTCCCACCAGAGTATTCACTAAACCAAGAATTCTCACGGGACCACGAGAGGCCAAATAATAGCCGGCTGAAGTCGTCATCAAAATCAGCAGGTTGACCTCGGGTTTGGTCAGCGTGTAATAGTCCCGGAGCTTGGACTTGAGAGTCTGCGGAGAAACCGGATTCGCGAGGACTTGAGTGGTTGCCATTGTTTGCCAGTCTTGCTCTACCAATCTAAGGTTACCAGTCTTGCCGGGATTCGGAACCGGACTCCGTACTCCTGACCTGATTTCGTTTGCGATACATCACACAAATCACGCCGATGGACCCGAGCGTGGGAGGAGTGATAAGGATCAATATCCCGCTTTTCAAAGCCTGAATCATCCTGGACCCAGAGGAAGCGGCTTGCGTGTAGCAAAGCGCGCAACTCTGCCCGAAAGCCGACATGGGAGCCAGAATAACGAAAACTCCAGCCACCATGATCGCGATCATCAGGATTTTTTTTACTCGCACTTGAATCCTCAGTGGGACGCTCCGGGAACGCCTACCAGCATGCGGAAGCTGTCGGGCCAGCCATATTGCATGGCCGCGACGACAAATATTGTGAACACAGCTACGAAGAGGAGCATGCCGCGCTTCTCCTCCCATAAATGCATGAAAAACATTAATCCCAGACCCGCTTCTGCCAGCGCAATGAAGAACATTCTGGCAAACATTTGCGAGCCATCTATATGCTGATAGGCAATAACAAATTGTAAGCCTGCCAAAACAAGTATGGCTAGATATACCAGAAGATATCTGCCGATTCCACCACTGCTCACGTGCTCTTCGGTCTGCGCCATGTGTTCTCTCCTTTGGCCTGGAACTTCAGTGGCTGACATTCAGCAGGTACACGAACGGGACCACAAACATCCAAACCAAGTCTACGAAGTGCCAATAGAGGCCGGTGATTTCCAGATCGTCGGCGTTGTAGCGGCCGTTCTTGTAACGGATTCCCACGGCAATCAGGGCGATCACACCGCCGATAACGTGTGTCAAATGCAATCCCGTGATACTGAAAAAGGAGGCACCAAACAGTGGTGTACCCCAGGGATTGTGGAAAAGATTAGCGCCTTCATCGAACATTCCGAACCATTCGCGAAGGTGAAGGATGGCAAAAAGCAAACCACCTGCGGCGGTGATCATGGTCCAGCGGAAGGCACCAGCCTTGTCACCCGCCTTCGCCGCCCGTACGCCAATCAGCATAGTCAGGCTGCTGCTGACGAGGATGAGTGTCATCACCATGGCGTTTAGCACTGTCGGCGAGAACTTGAAAGGAGTCGGCCAGTTGGGCGTGCCGTTGCGCAAAAAGCCATACGCAACCAGACACCCGGCAAACGTCGCCGAATCGGCGATGATGAACAGCCACATCGCCATCCTTTTTGCGGGCACGGAAAACGTAGGCGCAGTCATGACCTCCGTGGCGTCTGACCGCGACACTTGCGCGTGAATTGAAAAATCGGCTTGGCTCACGTTGTCTCTCCCCTCGACTGGTCTACAGCTTCATCCACAGCAGCAAAAGCAGGTACAACCACAGCGCGCCCATAAAATGCCAATAACGTGAAGTTGCATCCATCGTGCTGCGTCGCAGACTGGAGTGATTGAGCTTGCCGATCACACGAATCAGGCCCCCGAGCCCTCCGAAGACGTGAAGGGCGTGCGCCACCGTCAGCACATAGAAGAAAGAATAGCTGACGTTGGTGGCGAGCCCGAATCCCTGAGACTTCAGCTGCACCCAGGCGAAAGTCTGTCCCGCGACAAAGAGCAGTCCCAAAAACAACGTGATGTAGAGCCAGCGCGCCGGATTTTCGGATTGAACTCGCAGGCCGCTCATGAAGGCAGCAATTCGATGCCGGGCAATCTCCAGAGTAACGCTGCTGGCGACGATTACCAGACTGTTCAAGTAAAGCACCGGCGGCAGCGTGATGTGCTGCCAGTCAGGCGCCGCACCCTGCCGCACAATCAGAGCGCTGGTAAAGGCAGCAAAGGTCATCGTAATCGCCGCCAAACCTACCCAGATCCCCGTGCTGGCCGGAGGCGGTGAGAAACTCTTCACCTTCCGCGGGTCCCCACCGGCAGGAACTAGATTCCGCCAGCCGCCATTGCCGGAACCCTGGCTGGGCAAGCGCTCGCGCTCGATTTTCGGTGGTTGCTGAATCGTTGTGGCCATACTGCGAGGTCTCCCTAAAGCGTACTCAATTACTTTTCTTCGTGCGGATTCGCATATTGCTCCGGCGAGGTCTGCATCACGAACTCAGTGCTCGCTCCCTCCACACTGTATTGGTAAGGATCGTGATAAACGACCGGCATCTTGTCGCCGAAATTGTTGTGCGGCGGTGGAGTTGCGGTGCTCCATTCCAGCGAGGTGCCCTCCCAGGGATTGTCCGTGGCTGGCGCGCCCGCGAACCGGCTGTGAATCAGGTTGTAAATGAAGATGAGCTGCGCGAGTCCGGTGAGGAGAGCCGCCACGGTAATGAACTTATGCACCGGAATAAGCGGGATGAGGTAGTCATCGGTGAAAGCCTGATAGCGGCGCACATTGCCGGCAATCCCCAGATAGTGGAACGGCATGAAGATGCAGTACGTTCCGACGAAAGTCAGCCAGAAGTGAAGTTTTCCCAAAGTCTCGTTCATCATGTGCCCGGTCATCTTTGGGAACCAGAAGTACGTTCCAGAGAAGATGCCGAAGATCGCCGCGACCGCCATCACCAGGTGGAAGTGGCCGACCACAAAATAAGTGGCGTGCAGCATGATGTCGATGGAGGGCTGCGCCAGAAAGAAGCCGCTCACGCCGCCGCTGATAAACATTGAGATAAATCCCAACGCAAACAGCGACGCCGTGTTGATTCGCAACTTCGAGCCGTAGAGGCTGCCTATCCAGATCAAAACGACGATGGTGGATGGAATCGTGATGACTAGCGTCGGAAAAGAGAACGCCAGAGAGGAAAAGGGATTCATTCCGCTGACGAACATATGGTGTCCGTACACCATGTAGCTGAGGACAGCCAAGGCACCCATGGAATAAATCAGGACGCGATGGCTGAGCATCGGCTTACGCATGTTGGTGATCAGAACGTGTGACACAATCCCCAGGCCGGGCACGATCGCAATGTAGACCTCAGGATGTCCGAAGAACCAGAACAAGTGTTGCCAGAGCAGCGTCGATCCGCCGGAGTGGGGTAACAACTGACCATTGATCACCAGGTTCGAAGGCACGAAGAAAGAAGTTCCTGCAACGTGGTCCAGGATCAGCAGGATGCAGGCAGGCATGAGAACCGCAAAGGCGGTCAAGCCCATGACCGAGGTAATGAACCATGCCCAGGCGCTCAGGGGAAGACGCATCAGCGACATGCCTCGTGTGCGCATGTCCAGGGTAGTAGTGATGAAGTTCAACGAACCGAGCAACTGCCCGATGCAAAAAATGCCAATGGCAGCAGCCCAGAGAACTACCCCTAACCCCTGACCCGGCCCAGAAACGGAGCCAACGGCGCTTAGCGGAGCATACTGAGTCCATCCACCGAGAGTGGGTCCTTCTCCGACGAAGAACGAAGAGACCAGCACGAGGAAGGCTACGAACGTGACCCAGAACGACATCATGTTGAAATGGGGGAAGGGCATATCTTCTGCGCCAACCTGAATTGGCAGGAAGAAGTTGCCGAATGCGGCGAACGGGGCAGTTGTGAGCACAAAGAAGACCATGATCGTTCCATGCATGGTCATCAACTGCAGGTAGTATTCCGGCGTCATCACGTTGCCCGGCGCTCCCTGACTGGAGAGCAAGTGCAGGCCAGGAATCGGATAGTTGCCCCACCCCAGGTGGATACGCATTATCCAGGAAAGCACCATACCCCAGACCACCGCCACTAAAGCCAAGGCATAATACTGTTTGCCGATGACTTTGTGGTCGATACTGAAAACATGCTTCCGAATAAAGCTGGTCGGAGCTCCGTGATGCACTGCGTGGGCCGACATATCGTGCATTGCGCTCACCTCAAGGAAGATCTTTTGATTTATCTGAAACCTGCATCGAAATCGCGGCTACTGCAACGCCGCCTGCTGTTTGAGCCAGTTATCGAAGTCTCCAGGCTCCATTACTTCAAGATAGGCCTTCATGTTGTAATGTCCGAGGCCGCAAAGCTGCGTGCAAACAATCTCGTATTTGCCAACCTTGGTCGCAGTGAAATGAACCGTGAGGTCCAGACCCGGAACAAAATCCTGCTGAACTCGCAACTCAGGGACAAAGAAAGAGTGCCCCAAATCTTTGGAATGCATCAGCAGATGAATCTCCCGGTTGACCGGAATCGCCATCTCTGCCGTAACGATGTCGTCCTTCGAATCGGGGTCGTGAGTCGCATCAAGACCAAAGAAATTTGCGTTGGCTTCATTAATCTGATCGGGATGCAATGGGCCAAACTTGCCGTCAGGGCCGGGATAGCGGAAATAGAATGCGAATTGGCCCGCCTGCACCTGCACTGGCATTGCATTGGCCGCAGGCGGCGTGAAATAGACGCTAGCCCACGCTTTCGCTCCAAACACACCCAGAGCCAAAACTTCCGTTCCAACCAGCAGGAACGCGGCAATCACCAAGCCCATCGCTCCGCCGGGAAAGTTCCGCGTTTTGGTCCCGGGCTTGACGTTGGAAAACTTCCAGATAAAGAAGGCCAGCAGGATTTGGGCTGCCAGGAAGGAAATGCCCGCCTCGGCCATAGTGTCCGAGTACTGCTCATCAATCAAGGGACCATGGGTCGATATATCCTGGGGCAACTGCCAGGTGTGCATCACGATGGGAATAGCCGAACCGATTGCGATCAGAATGATCGTCACCGCGAAAATCTTCGCCATATCGCTCCGCCTTTGGCCAGATTAGCTGGGACTTCTAACGAATCGCCGTAGTCTAAAAAACTACGGCGATTCAAGGGTTGAGCAAAAAAAACGCGATGAAAGTTGCTCTACTTCGCTTTGAAAGTAAAGTCGGCGCTGCCCGGCTTCCCTGCCGCGACGGTAACCTTCTGGGTCATCGTAGTTTGCGTCAGGTTCGGACTATCCTCGTGCCATGCTGTCACCGTGTAGTTTCCAGGCGGGACATTATTAATGGTGTAGTTGCCGCTGGAATCGGTGGTCGCATACGGTCCCTTCACGACTACGTGCCAGCCGTGCATCCAGGGATGAATGTTGCATTGCACCGGAATCACTTCAGGATTCTTCCAGCTCTTTTCGATCGGAGAGGCTCCCGGCGGCTGCGACTGATTCCACGGAATGTTGCCGGTCATGGGATTCGGCAGCGGATGGATGTTATGGGTGGTCTGGTCGCTGGTGATCACTTTGAAGGTTTGGCCTGCGTCGAGTGCCAGCACGTGCGGCGTATACATGCAGTTCTTCTGGTTGAATACCGGGACTTCGGTCGATGCCGTGGCCGGGCCAGTCCAACCTTCGGAAATGTAGAGAACGACGTTTTCCAGCCCGCTGTTTTGACCCACTTCGACGGTTTCCAAGTGCGCGGGAGCGGCGCTGTTCGCCTTAACGCAATAGGGATCTTTCGACATATCGATCCCCCTCATGTGGGGAGCCGTGCCGTCCAATTTAACTGTCCCGGTAATCTTGCCCTCTCCCGCAGCGCTCACACGCTGATTCAGGATCAGGGCGCCACAAGAGACCAATATCGCCGTCGATAGTAACGCCATAAATCTGTTTTGCATTGTCATTGAAAATCTCTCCTTACCGAATTGCAAAGTTAACCTTTCTTGCGATGCCAAACCAACCTCTACTGTTGGCCCGCAGGCGCGTTAGGGTCGACCGGTTTCAAGTCAAGTTTCTTCGCCATTTCTTTTTCTTTGCTGGGCTGCGACATTAAAGTTCGCAGGTAAAACACCAAATCCCAGGCTTCGTCTGGCTTGATGTTGTCGGCAAAAGAGGGCATGGGAGTACCATCGAGTCCGGTCATGAAGATTCGGTAGATATCGCGATCAGTTTCGCCACACTTTGGCCGCGCGCCCTCGGTAAAGTTGTAGGGAGCAATCGGTCTACCCAGATCGTCGGTGAGAGTTGCAGCCGAGGGGCCATTCGCCTGGCCCAAAACGCCGTGGCATTTCCAGCACTGCACGCGCGCATATACATCTCGCCCAGCTTTGATGCGATCGGCCGTGACTTCGGGCTCAGCAGGAATCTGAATGGGCGCTCCGGGCTTTTCACTCGCAAAGCGCGGCGAGAAATGCTTTACCCAGGCGACCAGATCAGCCCGCTCCTGCTTGGTGAAGGTGCTCCACTGCGGCATATTCGAACGGTCAAGCCCGCGCGCGATGGTGTCAAAAAGATCCGCGTCCGTAGGCAACGTTCCAGTCGGAGTCGAGCGGCATTTAAATACGCCCAATTGGAAATCGCGCGGCTTGGGATCCACCCAGGGAAAATTCTCGCCGTTTCCGTCGCCCAGTTCGCCGTGACAGCCGACGCAGTAGCGGCGATAGTCATCCTTGGCCGCAGCGGCATGACCGGTGATGTTTCCAACATGGCTTTCCGTGCCCATGCGCGCTTTCAAGTCCTGCTGTGTCAGCTGGGCTTGTGAGGGCATCGGTAATAGTGAAAGAGCAGCTGCGCCCACCAACAGCGTCCACATCCGCAAACTTATCCGCATGTCCAATCCCCTCTAGAAGTCGAAATCAAATCCGGTCAAGAACTCGCTGGTGTTTATGTTGGTGGTGTTCAACCCGACCATCGGGCCGGTGCCGTCCTGATGCAGCCAGTTGTACTCGTTGTGCCAGGCAAAGCCTGCCCTGCTGGTCATGAACGGGTTATAACGAACTCCAAGCGTGTAGGTGGAGATGTTGCCAAGATTGCCCGCATTTCCGGGCGTAGCCTGACGCGACATTCGGATGGTCTCGTAACGTCCGAGAAACAAGAGTTGCGGACTATAGACGTAGTGAGCTTCGCCCAAGACACCGTTCCACGTTGGTGATTGGGAGCCAGCCGGTAGCACCGTCCCGGGCGTGTTGTTGCCGGAGACAGTTCCTCCAATCAAGTCTCCATAGCCCTGTCCGAACCATGCATTATCCTCGCCGTGCTGGGTCACGACCTGCAGGTCAAAATGTTCGCCGAAATAAAACTGTCCCACGAAGCCTTCTCTACTAAAGCTTTGGTTGCTAAGTCCGGTCCCCGCAAGTGGAGTGCCACCGGAAGTCAGGTAATAGGTGGGGGCCTGTCCAATCATTGCATAAGCACCGATGCGATCCACCCCCAATTTCCCGACGTCAAAAGCCTGGCTTGCTGTGAAGAAACCCGTGTAGGCATTGCCGTACGGAAGGCCCGGGGTACCGTCTGTGGAACTCAGCAAAGCCGCCGAATATCGCGTGCGGTCGTTCCACGAGTGTCCCATTACTTCCACGCCGAGCTGGTTATCTCCCATCTGCCCGAAGATGTTGCCGTCGCCCACAGGAACGAAGTGATAAAGCTGGTAGATTCCGCCATTCCCGGTCAGGGTCAGAATGCGTTTTTCCGAAAGGAGGTTATCTAGTTCGAACTTGCCCAGCTTGAGGTTGAGCCAGGGGCTGCCGAACAGGTTGTCCAGTCGAGCCATCACAGTCTCAAAGTGGAAGGATGCGGTGTTGTCCGAAGACGGCAAGACATAGAACGAAAAGTTCTTCTCCAGCGTGCCACCGGTGTGGAAGTCTAACCCGCTGATATCAAACCCAGAGGATGTCACCCGCTGAATTGTGCTTCCGGAAACCGCGCCGCCGGAATAGGTATCGACCGCCACCTTTCCCGTGCTCACCCGGTGCCAGATCGGAAGGATGCGAAATGTCACCGGCCAGTACCCCGGATTCTGCCAGATTGGGGCGTCGCGGTCGTTCATTAGCTGGTAGCCGTTGTCTTTGAATTTCTGGCCAAAGTAATTGAGCATGGGCCAGGACTCGTGACAAGCCGAGCAGCGCAAGCCGTACTTGCGCGCAAACGCCGGAAGCGCGTTTGCGTTTTGGCTGCCACTTAGGATTACGAAGATCAAAACCAGAGCCGCCACCACGAAATGCTCTTTCCGTGGTGCGGTCTTCAAAAGGCGAGACCTCATCCTCATACGCATGCCCACTCCTAACAGTTTTTCTTCGATTCCACAGCGTCACACAACGCAAGACAGCGCGTCACGCATCGAGAACCCTCGTCGCATGCGGTTCGATCAAAACTCGAAATATTTTGCTAAAGGTCCTACCACTGTACCGGGCGGAATCCTACAATGCTTATGCAAGGTTTTGCAAGAGCTAATCGAAATTTTTTTTACATTCTTTTTACAAAGTAAAATCGAGCGAATCCCCACGGACTGGCGGCAGGCCGCAGAAGGTTGGCCTGAAGTTGACAGGGACAGCCATAGTTGAGAGTCTTTGCCAACAGGGAAATATTCGGCTAATCTCACGAGGCGATGGCGAGAATACCAACGATTAGGGGTGGCGGGTTGCGCAAATTCCATACAATTCTGCTCTTGTCCCTGGTGGCCTTACCCATGGCCGCCCGGGAAAAAGACGCGACGACCTATGGCATGGGGCTTATCGTGAACGTTCCTTTTCCTGAGGCTGAGGTGGCGCGCGCCGTGGAGGAAGTGGTCCAGAACGGACTCATCCGCGGAACCAAGGAATACAACAAGGACGAATACATTAGCGGAGCGACGCCGGCAACCTCTACTCGAGTTTTTTCGGCGTGGACAGAGGGCGGCAAGGTCTTCTACAAGGTGCGCCTGAAAGCGCTGGATCCGCGAAACTTTAAAGACAGCAGCGATGTTGGCACCTTGGCTGTCCGCTATGTGCTGCAACCGCAGGGCGATAAGAACACCGTGCTTCATATCGATGCGCGGTTCGTGGAAGATTTTCGACACTCCAGTCATCCCTCTAACGGGTCGGTCGAGAGCGCCGAATACAAAGACATTCACGACCACCTGGAAGCTTTGGAGTTAATGAACGCGCAGACGGCGGAAGCGCAGAAAGAAAAGCAGGATCGCACTGCCAAGCAGCAGAATCAGGCGCCGGTCCAATCGTCAAGCCTGCCTTCAACCCAGTCAACGTCTGCAATCGCTATGCGAGTGCCTTCAGAGCCGAATGCGGTCAATGCCTCATCCGCGACCAACCCGCAATCCGATCCCCAGACGCTGGAGCAGCGAGTTCACGATCTCCGGCAGCAAGTTCAACGATTGGTGAAAGCGCCGGGAGCGCCACTGCAGTCGGCGCCCTTCCATACCGCTACTACCCTTCAGTCATTGCCGACAGGAACCGAAGTATTGATTGTGGTGTCCACGCCTTACTGGTTCGGAGTTGAAACGCATGAAGGCCAGCACGGGTGGATCTTGCGGGACGAACTGGAGCAAATCCCATGAGGTCCGATTCGAAGGGGTCAATCGTGAAGTGGGCTTTGATCTGCACCCTGGCATTTATGATTCTGGCCGGCGCAGGGTTCGCGCAAGCGAATCTGAACGAGCGCTCGTTTCCTCAATCTAAGGCTGCGGTTGAAAAAGCCTTGAGCACGATGGAATCGAGTTTGGCCGGTCATCTTCCCGGACTGGAGGGATTCGCCAAGCCGGGAGAACATCCCCTTGACAGCTACCAGCGTGCTTATTTTCAAAGCACCGTTCGGGTGAGCTCAACCCCGTCGGGCGGGTCAGTTGTGCGTGTCAGCACAAAGGTCACGGCTTGGTATGCAGATTCAGTAACGTCTCATTCTGGATATCAACTGCTGACTTCCAATGGCCGGATCGAGGCTGACTTGCTGGATCAATTGGCGGACCAACTTGCAAAAAATTCGGGAGAGGGCAGCAGTCGAATAGCATCCGCCACCACGCCGAGCGCAACCGCCGAGCCGATGACTAAGGCTGAGCTAGCGAAAACGGAGCCAGCGAAAACGGAACCGACTAAGCCAGAGCCGGGGATCTCCGCTCCGGCTCCCAAATTCCCTGAAAACTCGGGAACATTTCCGTCGTCGGTAAGTCAAGGTCTGGCAGCCCAAGCGAATGACCATCCGGACCGAAACGCAGCTTCCGTGAAATCCGACAGCACGCTGCAGGCAGAGGCCGACAGCTTGGAAGATGTTCTGAAGAAGCAGGCGTATCCCAAGAACCTTGTGGCCGTCAAGAAGTCTGGTACGCCTGTAGTTTCCACTCCCAGCTTGAATGCGAAGCCGGAATTTCTTGCCAGCATGCACGATGAATTCGAGTTGCTCGACTTCAATGCGGATTGGGTGCATGTTCGCATTTCCGGGCTTTCGCGCGGATGGATATGGCGCAACAGTGTCGAGATGCCCGGCGGCATTCGCGATACCGACGCCCAGCCAAGCTCCGCGCTCACTCCGGTCGCGGACCTCTTTCATGTGATACGGGAAGAGACTTCGACGTTTCCAGGAGATTGGGATCAGCTCAAAAACAAGAACGTGAAGATTATCTCGGTGCAGAAGACTGACGAGAATGCGACGGATGCCGGGGCGAAGGCGCGACTGGAATATACGAAATTCCTGCTCGAAAAAGATTACAACGAGTTAGCGAAGACGCCCGCTGCGGTAGCGGGGATTGTTGTGATTTTCGATTCAGCCGACGGGGGAATGATCGCAGCCACGATGTCCACGCTGAAGGAGTGGCGAGCCGGCGCTTTATCGGACTCAGCGCTTTGGCACAAATGCTTCTTCGATCCTCCAGAAACCTTTGAATCCTCCGGAGCCTCGGGTCAGTAGCGGAGCAGGGACAATCGCCTCAACGGTCTTGCGTGGCGATTCCTTTTGAACCTCAATTTGGCGTGGTCCGCTTCTATCGTAGAATGCCGCAAGGCCAACCTTGAAACTCACCGAAGACCCTCATCGCCGGCTCAATGCTCTTACCAACGAGTGGATCCTGGTGTCGCCGCATCGCGCCACGCGGCCCTGGCAAGGGGAGGTTACGCAGCTCTCAGCCACGTCCGAACCTGCCTACGATCCCACTTGCTATTTGTGCCCTGGCAACACGCGGGCCGGTGGGATTCGCAATCCTACATACGCCTCGACGTTCGTCTTCGACAACGATTTTGCCGCGCTGAAAGCGGAAACCGCGCACGCTCGACTCGACGTCGGCAACAAGGGACTGTTGGTTGCCGAGGCCGAACCCGGAATTTGCCGTGTGATTTGCTTTTCTCCGCGCCACGACCTCACCCTTGCAACCATGTCCGTGGACCGCATAGAACCGGTCGTGCTCACTTGGATCGAACAATTTCGGGAATTGGCCGGCATGCAAGACATCCGGCACGTCCAGATTTTTGAAAATCGAGGAGCCATGATGGGTGCCAGCAATCCGCACCCGCACTGCCAGGTCTGGGCGACCTCATCGATCCCCGAGGCGTCGTCAAAAGAACTTTCCGCGCAGAGCGCTTACCTGAAATCTCATGATAACTGTCTTCTGTGCGACTACGTCGCACTGGAACAACGGGAGCGAGTGCGGATGGTTTGGCAGAACGACGGTTTCGTGGCGCTTGTTCCCTTCTGGGCGGTTTGGCCATTCGAGATTTTGCTTTGCAGCCGTCGGCACTTCTCCAGCATGCTTGAGTTCAGCGGCGAGGAAGAGCGATCCTTAAGTGACATCTTGCAGCGCGTAACTTCTACCTACGACAAAGTGTTTGGAGTTCCTTTCCCTTATTCGATGGGCTTTCACCAGTCGCCGACTGATGACATGAGTCACCCAGAGTGTCATTTTCACGCGCATTTTTATCCCCCCCTGCTGCGTTCGGCGAGCATTCGGAAGTTTATGGTTGGCTTTGAGATGCTGGGAACTCCGCAACGTGACATTACGGCCGAGAGCGCGGCCGAGCGTCTGCGAGAACTGGCAAATCGTTAAGGGCGTCGTTCGGAGCCGATGTTACGGCTGATTCCCTGTTGACTTCGTTGTATTCTTGCGGTGGGAAGGAAAATCTTGGCCGGGAAAATAGAAATGAAGATGGCTCGTCGCTACTGCTCTCTCTTCGCGGTGGTTACCGTTCTCACAATTGGTCAAGCGGCGGCGCAGGCAACTGCCATACCGACAAGGCGGCTCATCAACCCCGAGGATTTGGTTAGACTCCTGCAAGCCTCGGGAAAAGAAAAACCGTTGATGATTCAGGTCGGGTCGCACGTGCTGTTCTCGCAGGCGCACATTCCCGGGTCCGAATACATCGGTCCGGCGTCGAGCGAAAGCGGATTGCAGCAACTTCGCAAACGCGTAGCGTCTCTTCCCCGCACCAAGTTCATCATTCTTTATTGCGGCTGTTGCCCCTGGGGCCATTGTCCGAACGTGAAGCCCGCTGATGACGCGCTGCAGGCCCTGGGATTTACCAATGTGAAAGTGCTCTACATCGCTGACAATTTCGGAACGAACTGGGTGGACAAAGGCTATCCAGCCGCGAAGGGAGACTAGCTCTTGAAGCCGACGGCAAAAATACTGCTGGTCGCCGTCGCTATCATTGGCATTGTGGCGGCGCTGTATTCGGTGCGCCACAAATACGGTTCACACGCCGCGCCCCGCAGAACGGCAAACCAGACTGCGCCTGATTTCACCCTGCCGCAATTGGATGGGCCGGATTTGCGGTTGTCTTCCTATCGCGGCAAACTGGTTCTTCTCGATTTTTGGGCTAGCTGGTGCGAGCCCTGCCGCGTCGAGACTCCGCATCTCACCGAACTGCAGCAAAAGTATGGCGACCAAGGACTGCAGATTATCGGCGTCTCCATGGACGACAGTCCCGACCCTGCCCGCGCTTTCTACCAGCAGTTTCACATGAACTATCCCGTCGTAATGGGCAACGCGAAGACCGGAGAGCTCTATGGCGGAGTCCTCGGGTTGCCGATCGCATTCCTGATCGATCGCGACGGCCGAATAAAGGCGAAGCATATCGGAGCAACCGAGTTCGCCGTCTTTGAAAAGGAAATCGCAACTCTCCTGCAGTCGCCTTAGGCACGTGCAACTCTGCATCGAGGATCAAGCTCCACGATTAGAAATTTTCAGTCCTACGCGCCAGGGCTGACATCTACGTAGGCATGTCAACTTTAACCGAGTTCAACCTCGCTGAAGCCGTTGCAGTTCTCACCCGCACTCCCGCGATGCTGGATGCGATGCTGCGAGGACTTCCAAGCACTTGGGTGCGCTGCAACGAAGGGAAAGATAGCTGGAGCGCTTCCGATATCGTGGGCCACCTGATCGTCGGAGAGCGCACGGACTGGATGCCTCGTTTGCGGATCATCCTGGAGAACGGTGAAGCGCGAGCCTTTGATCCCTTTGACCGTTTTGCACAGTTCAGGGAAACCGAGGGCAAGTCGCTCAATCAGTTGCTGGACGAGTTCGCGCGGGTGCGCAGCGAAAATCTGGCTGCGCTCCAACAATTGAATTTGCAGCCGAAAGACTTTGGGCGACGCGGCAGGCATCCGGCTCTAGGAGCGGTGACGCTGTCGGAACTTCTGGCGACTTGGACGGTTCACGACCTCACTCATATGCATCAATTGTCCCGCGTGATGGCTTATCAGTATCGTGACGCAGTCGGGCCGTGGAGCGCTTATCTGGGCGTGCTGAAATGCGCCGGCCATAGTGCTCCTTAGGCAACCGGCCCATACTTTCGCTGCGAATCGGTGGTGAAACGTACTAGACGCCCAGATGGTGGCGTGCTCAGCGATCGAGTGAGATTTCGAACTTCCGTTTGGAAGCCTGGCGCGACACTCCGACTCGAAATGAATATTATCGAGGGCGACCCTAAGTTTTCGGTGTAATCGGGTTTGGTTCCTTCAAAGGTGTTTCAACCGTCAGACTTTCTACGTGCTGTCACCCAGGAAATTCCCAGCCCTCTTCTTTCATCTTCCGATTCGTCCAGTGTTGGAGTTGTTCGAACAGGGCGGGTTCAATCACGACGAAGCGGATGCCGACGCGGCCTTCTTCGCCGATCCACATCAAGCGAGCTTTCGCCTGAAAGAGGACTTCGCTTTCGGGCAGCATGAAACTGATGTCGAGCAATCCCGCGAAACGCAGCGGCTCTTTGATGCCGTCTAGGCCCATGCCGCCGGTACTCAGGTTGACTCCCTGCACGCGGATTTCTTCGCCCTGCGAAGTCCGGATAGTGACCAACGTCTCCACGCGCGCGCGGAAAAACTTTTGCTGCTCGTTGCTGATGAAGCCAAGCGAAGCGGTAGTTTCTCCGGGAGCGAAGTTGATGTTGTATTCCTTCAGCTTGCGGCTCAGAGTGCGGCGAGAGATGCCCAGTTGTTCGGCGGCCAGGGTGCGCTGGCCTCCGGTGCGCTCCAGGGCTTTGATAATCATTTGCTCTTCCATGCTGTCGAGGTTGCTGACTGGCAAGGAAGCCGTTTGCCGGAGCGCGGTCGGCTCTCCAGTCAACGCGGTGCTCAGGCTGGAGAAGTCAATTTCGGAACTGGCAGATTCCATCGCCATCCGTGCCACTAAGTTCCGTAATTCACGAATATTACCCGGCCAGGAATGCGACAACAGCGCAGAAATGGCCCGTGCAGAGAAATTCTTCCGCGCGGCCTTTAAATGCAGAAAATGTTCTGCCAGCGCGACGATGTCCTCGGGGCGCTCGCGCAACGGCGGAACGCGAAGCTGAAACTGGCCGAGGCGGTGAAACAAGTCTTGTCGAAAACGGCCATTCTTGACCGCGGCTTCGAGATCCTGGTTCGTAGCGGCAACGATGCGGACATCGACGTGGATTTTGCGGTGTCCGCCAAGACGGTAAAAAGGCTGGCCGTCGAGTACGCGCAGCAGTTTTACTTGCGTCTGCAGTTGCAGTTCACCGATTTCGTCGAGGAAAAGTGTGCCTTTGTCGGCCAATTCGAACAGTCCGGGCTTGGAGGTATCGGCACCGCTGAAAGCTCCTTTTTCATATCCGAAAAGTTCGCTCTCCACGAGATTTTCGGGAAGCGCGGCGCAATTAATGTCGACCCATGGTCGCCCACGGCGATGGGAAGATTCATGAACAGTGCGAGCAATCAGCTCCTTGCCGGTTCCAGTTTCGCCCGTGATTAAAACTGTTTCCGTGTGTCCGGCGACGCGATCGACCAGGCCCATGAATTTATGCATGATCGGGCTCGCCAGAATGAAAACCGTGTCGTCGATCTTGCGGGAAACTACGCTGGAATTTTCCCCGGTACCGGTCTTGGCGCTGTCAGTGCCTTTTGCAACTGGCGTGACCACCGCGATCACCGCGATTGGTGACGAAGTGGAGTCGCGAAGCAGCGTGGCGGAGAACTGCACTTGAATGCTGGCGCCAGCCTTTGTGTGAGCGAACAGGCGGGAGTGATAGTCGCCCTGTTCCGTCGCGCCAGCCAGGATTGTGCGCGACAACGATCGGTCGCCGTTCATTTTTTCGGTCACCGCGAAGATCGTCGAAACGTCGCGCCCGAGGAGTTCCTGTGGCGAGTAACCGACCAGCCCGCTGAAGGCCGCGTTGCACCCACGGAGCAATCCCTTTAAATCAGCGGAAAAAACGGCCAGTTGCGATTGGGAACCGGAGGGAGGCGCGGCACTCTTCGCGCCAACGGCCGTGGCGAAATCCTGCGGTTCCGAGCTGTGTTGCGGCGTCGACATAGGTGCGTTTGGGATGATGGTGACATATGAGGGCAGAATGACCGAGAAGCGTGTTACGCAAAGGATTACGAAGGTAACGGGCTTTTCGTGCGAGGAATCGATTTGCCGAACTCTTTTCCTCACTGTGCGAATTGCCGGTCGTTACGGAACTCCCACGAAGTTACTAAAGTAAGCTTCTGAAGACCCAATGCTTGCAATAAGATTCCGGCACGGCTCGAAATAGGACAGAAGTGTGCCCGAATTGGAGCCTGGGCCAATAGCTCGCGCGCAGAATTTTGTCTGCGCGATGTTCCTCCGTACCGTCGGGAGAAACCAAGGTCTCAAGTTCGGGGAAATCTTAAGTCAGGTTCTCGATGAGAGCTGAGACAGAGAGATTGTCGATTCAGACGAAGCTATTCGTCGGCATTACTGCGTCGATGGGCGTGGTGGTGCTGGGCTTTGCTCTGTCACATTTCCATTCTCAGGATCCTCTGCGATTCCTTTGCTACCTGGCAGTGGCTTTACTGGCATCTGGATTAAAGGTGCAATTGCCCGGCATCGACGGCACAATGTCGGTGAATTTCCTTTTCATCCTGCTCGGCGTGTTGGAACTCAGTCTGCCGGAGACGCTGCTGATCGGTTGCACCGCCACTCTGGTGCAGAGCATTTGGCAGTCGCGTAACGGGCGTGATCCGGTCAAAATACTCTTTAATGTCGCCGGCATGATGGCGAATGCGAGTGCGCTTACTTACCTCGCCTACCATTCACTGGCGCAACGATTTGGATCGAATAAGCCCATTCTTCTGATGGTCGCGGCGTTAGTGTTTTTCTTTGCGAATACACTGCCGATTTCGATCGTAATTGCACTGACAGAACACAAATCGAGCCGCAGAGTCTGGTCGGAATGCTACTTCTGGTCGTTCCCGTATTACCTGGTAGGGGCGGCGGCGGTGGGTCTGGTGGGGATTGTGAACCGGTCGGCAGGATGGGAAACATCCCTTCTGGTGCTGCCGCTGATCTATTGGGTTTATCGATCTTATCGCTTATACCTGGGACGGCTGGAAGCTGAAAAAGAACGGGTCGAAATCGAGAAGCGGCACGTAGAAGAAATCGCTTCGCTCAACATGAGAACGATCGAAGCGCTGGCCCTGGCGATCGAGGCCAAGGATCACACGACCCACACGCACCTGCAGCGGGTGCGAACTTATGCCGTTGCCGTAGCCGCACAATTGAATCTGCCGGAAGACGAGATCGAGGCGCTGCGAGCGGCAGCCCTGCTGCATGACATCGGGAAGCTGGCGGTGCCCGAGCAGATCATTAATAAGCCGGGCAAGTTGACGGCGGAAGAATTCGAGAAGATGAAAGTGCACCCGATCGTGGGTGCGGAAATTCTCGAGCGCGTGGCCTTTCCCTATCCTGTAGCGCCCATTGTGCGGTCGCACCACGAACGCTGGGATGGCACGGGATATCCGGAGGGACTGAGCGGAGATGCAATTCCGATTGGTGCGCGCATTCTGGCGGCCGTGGATTGCCTGGACGCGCTGGCCTCCCACCGCCAGTACCGGCCAGCGTTGCCGCTGGCGGAAGCCATGGCGAAGGTAAAGGAGATGGCAGGAAAGTGGTTCGATCCCCAAGTGGTCGAGATTCTGAGCAGCCGCTACGTCGAGTTGGAGCGCATGGCGCAAATGTCTGTTGCGCAGATGGCCGAGGATACCATCGTTAGCCGCGGGCTTTCCAAGATGATGAGGGTGGACCGCGGCCTGGCGCCAGCCACTGGATTCGAACGTGAGCCTACAGCCGGAGCGGCGGATAGCGCGGACTTTTTGACATCAATTGCGTCAGCCCGGCAAGAAGCGCAGACGATGTTTGAGCTGAGCCAGGATCTGGGGGTGTCGTTGAGCTTAAGCGAAACTCTCTCGGTCCTGTCGATGCGGCTACGGCGAATGATTCCTTACGACTCCATCGCGGTGTTCGTAAACCGCAACGGATGGTTGCTGCCGGAGTTGGTGAGCGGCGAGAACTTCCGCATGCTGTCGTCGCTCAAGATCAAGTTGGGCGAGGGCCTGTGCGGATGGGTGGCGGCAAATTGCAAGCCCATTGTGAACGGAAATCCGCAGGTGGAAGCGGGATACGTCGTGGATCCCGGGAAACAGATCGCGCTGCAATCGGCGCTGGTCGTGCCTCTTGAAGGACTGAACGGGGTCGTTGGAGTACTGGCGATGTATCAGGGAAACCGGGACGCCTTCACACCGGATCACTTGCGAATCCTGCTGGCAGTGGCTTCGAAGGTCGCATTGTCGGTCGAAAATGCGTTGAAGTACCAGCAGGCTGAAAGCTCGGCGACTACCGATTACCTGACAGGATTGCCCAATGCCCGGTCGCTGTTTATGCATCTGGCGCAGGAATTGGCGCGCTGCCGGCGCATGAAGACAGCACTGGCGGTCATGGTTTGCGACATCGACGGATTCAAGCAGATCAACGACTCATACGGGCACCTGGAGGGCGACAAACTGCTGCGCGAGTTTACGGCCCGACTGAAGGACGTCTGCCGCGGATACGACTATGTGGCCCGCATGGGCGGCGACGAATTTGTAATTACGGCTCCTGGGCTCACTCCTGAAGCGGCCAGCGAAAAAGCGGAGCGGTTGAACCAGGCGGCGATCGACGCTGGACGCCACGTCTGCGGGCGCGAGTTGATTACTCTCAGCGTGGGAATCGCTTTTTGTCCGGAAGACGGATTTGATGTGGAACGGCTACTCGCCGAGGCGGACCGCCGCATGTATTCCATGAAGCAGGTCCATCACGCCGCGGCCGAGCTCGGAACTAAGACCGCCGGAGCGGCCGCGAATTAGGAGCCCTCGATCCATGCTGGGACGGAAAATCGCGCGGCACGGACTCACCATTATCGCCACCGTTCTGCTGGGCGGATTCTCTCGCGACCGCTTTGGTACGGCTCGCGCCGGGGTTTGACGTGGATGAGGCACAACTGGATCCACGTCTCAATTCTGAGAGCGTTCGGGCCTTGCGCGAAGCTCGCCTGGAACAGCACAACATTTTTCGTTTCTATTGGCGTTCGTTACAACGCGCAGTCCACGGCGACTTGGGAACTTCCCTTTCGCTCGGGCAACCGGTCAGTGTGCTGCTGCGCCAACGCGCTCCGCTCACGATGCGGCTGGTTGGAATCGGACTGTTGCTGAGCTGGGCTGTGGCCATGGCTCTGGCGTTGAGCGCGGCATGGCTGCGGTTGTCGGCCTACGACACGCTGACCACGGTCATCAGCGGAACATTTCTCTGTATTCCGGCGGCTGTGTTGGCACTCTTGTCGGTACTTTGGAATGTGCCGGGAGCGCTGGCAATTGGATTGATCGTGTTTCCCAGAGTCTATCGCTATGCGCGGAATTTGCTGGCGAAGGCGTATTCCCTGCCTCACATCATTACGGCACGCGCCAAGGGGTTGAGCGAGATGCGAATTTTGTTCTGGCATGTGGTCCCCGTCGCCGGGCCGCAGTTGCTGGCTGTGGCCGGAGTTTCGGTGAGCATCGCGGTCGGCGCGGCCATTCCGGTGGAAGCTCTGTGCGGGCTGGCGGGAGTCGGACAGTTGGCGTGGCAAGCGGCGCTCGCGCGCGATCTGCCACTGCTGATGAATCTGACGATTCTCGTGACGCTGGTAACCTTGCTGGCCAATTCCGGGGCCGATGTAATCGGACACATGCTTCGAGGTCAGGAAGCATGAGTCTTTGGCGTACGAATTTCTGGCGAAACTTGGCCTGTGCAGTTTTACTGACGGTCGTGGTCGCGTCACTGGCGGCAAACTGGCTGGCTCCCGCGGGCTATGCGAAACAGTATCGTGATGCTGCCGACGCGGGTCCGACCCGGCAACATTGGTTGGGAACAGACGAGATTGGACGGGACCGGTTTGCGCGCGTGCTCTATGGGACGCGGATTTCTCTGTTGCTGGCGCCGGCGGCGGCGCTGCTTGTCGACTCTGATGGCCGCGCTGGTTGGCGGCCTTGGCGGATATCTCGGCGGACGCTGGGCCCGGTGCGCAATGGCAGTGACGGATCTGTTTCTGTCGCTGCCCTGGCTGTTCTTGCTAATTACGGTTCGCGCCATCATGCCCTTGAATGTTTCGCCCTTAGCATCGGTGCTGGTGACGTTTCTCATGTTGGGTCTTTTGGGATGGACCAGTGCGGCGCGCGTGTTGTGCTCGACGGCAGGATCGCTGCGGGAATCGGATTTTGTCCGGCAGGCGAGAGCTTCGGGAATTCGCGGACCGAGATTGTTCTGGATTCACGTGCTACCCAATCTGAAGCCGGTCCTGTACGCACAGTTCTGGATTTCGATTCCGGCTTTCATTTTGAGCGAAGCGAATCTCGGAATTCTCGGATTGGGCGTTGCCGAGCCCATGCCTTCCTGGGGCAGCCTGCTGAAGGAACTGGAAGGATTGGTCTCGGTGGGCGAAGAGCCATGGAAATTTGTGCCTCTGGTTTTGCTGGTGGTCGTGGTCACGTCGTTTCAACTTGTGCTTTCGAAACAAGACGAGGTACCCGCATGACGGGCCTTCGAGGAAAGTGGGCGGGGATGAGAACAATGGGCAGGAAAGTAACCGCAGTCACGATCGTCTGCCTGGGAATTCTGGCGGCATCGGCAATGGCGCAGGGCGAATTAAGGTTTTGCCTGCACACGGAACCAAAGACTTTCGATCCGCTGAAGGTGGAGGACGACGCATCGGTCGCAATCCGGTACTTGACCGGGGGCGTGCTGGTGCGCATGAACCGCCAAACGCAGGCTCTGGAGCCGGAACTGGCGCAGTCGTGGAAGGTGTCAAAGGACGGCAAGGCAAATCACGTTCAAGCTGCGCAGCGGTGTTTCGTTTTCCGACGGCACGCCCTTTTCCGCGGAAGATGTGGCCTTCACGGTCCGGCAGTTGATGGACCCGGCCTTACATTCGCCGACGGGCGATGCGTTCCGCTCCGGTCCTGGCGAGGTCGAGACGAAAATTATTTCACCGACGCAGATTTCGATTACCTTTCCGGCGCCGGTAGCCGGACTCGACCGGCAGTTCGATCAGGTCGCGATTCTCTCGGCACACTCCGCCAAAAAGGAAATGGCGGTGCTTGGCCCGTTCATGGTGGCGGACTACAAGCCGGGATCGACTGTGCTTTTGAAGCGGAATCCGAACTACTGGAAGACCGATGCGCAGGGCCATAAATTGCCTTATCTGGATGCGATCCGGTTGGATATTCAGTCGAACCGCGACGTCGAAATGCTGCGCTTCAAGCGCGGGCGAAATCGATCTGATCAATTCGCTGGATAGCGATTATTTCGACAAGCTGGTGACGACCTCGCCGCAACTGGTGCATGATGCGGGAACGTCCCTCGATAGCGAGCAGATGTGGTTCAACGAAGTGGCGAGGGCTCCTCTGCCCGAGTACAAGAAGAATTGGTTCCGTTCCGCCAAGTTCCGGAGGGCGATTTCACAGGCGATCAATCGCGACGACTTAAGCCGCGTGGTCTTCCGCGGCCACGCTCAGGCCGCGGTGGGGCCGGTTTCTCCTGCAAATAAATTCTGGTTTAACTCCAAGCTGACGGCCGAGACCTATGCGCCAGATGTGGCACTTAAGGCGCTGCAAAGCGACGGCTTCCGTATGGAAAATGGAACTCTAAAAGACAAAGACGGAAATGCGGTCGTGTTTTCCATTATCACCAACTCCGGAAGCAAGTATCGCGAGCGCATGGCCGACCATGATCCAGGAAGACCTGCAGAAGATTGGGATTCACGTGAACGTGGTGACGCTCGACTTCCCTTCCCTGATCGAGCGCATGACGCAGACATTCGACTACGAAGCAATTCTACTGGGCCTGACGAACGTGGGGCTGGATCCGAATGAGCAGATGAACGTATGGCTGAGTTCATCGGACAACCACCAGTGGAATCCCCAGGAGAAGTCTCCGGAAACCCCATGGGAAGCCGAGATCGACCGCTTGATGCGGGCGCAGGCATCTTCGGCCGACCCGAAGAAACGGAAGGAAAGTTTCGATCGCGTGCAGGAAATCGCGGTGGAGCAGGCGCCATTCATTTATTTGGTAAATCGGAATGCGTTGTCGGCGGTGGCCGCCCGGGTGCAGGGGGCCAATCCGGTGATTTTGGTTCCGCAAACTTACTGGAATGTCGAACAGCTTTCGCTGAAGTAAATCCAAACCTTGGCCACGGATTTGCGCGGATTCACACGGATCGAAAATCTTGACCACAGAAGACACTGAGGTCGCACGAGACAGCTACCAGGAAATGCAGAAGACTTCACAATCCGACGTTCTGCTGACGGCCCAGATTTCCGTGCAATATGGGAACCGGCCTCCTGTGCTGCGCGATATTTCACTGGAAATCCGCCGGGGTGAAGTACTCGGACTGGTCGGACAAAGCGGATCGGGCAAGAGCACGCTGGCAATGGCGATTTTGGGTTTGCTCGACCGGAAAAGTGTAAGAGCGGAAGGCGCGATTCGAGTTCGAGGGTTGCGATCTGCTGACCCTTCGGGAGCGAGAGTTACGCGGACTGCGCGGGACGAAAAATTGCCCTGGTGCTGCAAAGCCCTCTATCGTCGCTGAATCCGGCGTTGAAGATTCGAACGCAATTACGGGAGGCGTGGCGAGCGCACGCTACGGGATCGAACGTCGATTGCGAAAATGCAATCCGCTCGGCTTTACAGAGCGTCAGTTTGCCCGCCAGCGACGAATTTCTCCGCAAGCATCCAGCGCAGATGAGCGTAGGCCAAGCACAACGCGTGCTGATAGCGATGGCAGTGATGCATCGCCCGGCTCTGCTGATTGCCGACGAAGCGACCAGCGCTCTCGATGTGATTACGCAGTCCGAGATTCTTTCGCTGTTTCGCGAACTGAACCGAAATTTTGGAATGGCAATTCTCTATATCTCGCACGATCTTGCGTCAGTGGCCGGCATCTGTGACCGGATTGCAATCCTGCACGAAGGACAAATCGTAGAAACCGGAACCACCGACCAGGTCTTGACCTGTCCGACTCACGAATATACGCAACGATTGATGGCGGCGATGCCCAAAATGCCGCAGCGCATTGCGGTGGGCAAAGCTGCAGCCTTCTAGACATCGAGCAAACTACAACTGTCATCTCTTGGGACGCTTCGAGTTTTTAAAGATCCTCCATTCGTAACTAAAAGCACACACCTAAGGTAATGCCTCAAACGGGACAAACTGTCCCACGCCCGAGGTTGAGGGACAGTGTGGCCCACTAGGGGTCAAAAAAGTCATGCGATCTCCAATTAAACCAACCACTTACGGCCCACCGTTTGGCGGATGCCGTGCAACAGAGCGAGTGGGTATTAGCGCGATCTTTCCCCCATTCAAGAAGGAAGGGTGAGATTCATGATGCAGATAGAGAAATTGCGAAAGCCGAAGGGGCGGGGCGAACGTCACAGCGCCGCATGGGGTAAGCGCTTGGGCATCATGTTGCTCCTGGCGACGGCTCTGGCGTTCGGACAGAATTCGTCGAATCACGGTCGAATTGCTTCCGAACTGTCGGGGCCTCTAGCCAAAGCGCACATGGGAACTGCACAAGGCCAGACCGTTAAGGTCATTGTGCAGTATCGCCAGGTTCCCAACGCGACGCACTACGCTAGGATGCATAACCGCGGCGGGAAGGTGAACGCGAAGCTTCACATGATTAAGGCGGCAGCTTTCACAATTCCAGTCAGCGCTCTGGCCGCTTTAGAGTCTGATCCCGAGATCGTATCTGTCAGCATCGACCACCCCATGAACGTCGCGGACGATCTCACCAACGATGCTACGGGCGTCTCGTCGGCCTGGAGCGCTGGATTCAACGGCGCAGGCGTCGGTGTTGCCGTGATTGATAGCGGCATCAACGACAGCCATCCCGATCTTCGCAATCCCGATGGAAGCTCGCGCGTGGTTTATCACCAGGACTTCACGGGAACTCCTACCACGAATGCCAACGGAGCGCAGTATGACCTGTACGGTCATGGCACGCACGTCGCCGGCATCATCGGCGGCAACGGTTCCTTATCGGGTGGCGAATACGCAGGCGTTGCCTCCGGTGTCAGCCTGATCGACCTTCGAGCGCTGGACGCCAACGGCTCAGGCACGGACAGCATGGTGATCGCAGCTATCCAGCAGGCGATTGCGTTGCAGAAGGTTTACAACATCCGCATCATCAACCTGTCGTTGGGTCGCGGAATTCCGGTCAGCTACACCCAGGATCCTCTCTGCCAGGCGGTTGAATCGGCCTGGAATAGCGGGATCGTGGTGGTGGTGGCCGCCGGCAACTATGGCCGCCTGGCCCTAAATGGAAGCAACGGGTACGGAACGGTAACCGCTCCGGGCAACGATCCCTTCGTTCTGACGGTGGGCGCGACCAAGAGCAACGGTTCCACTTTTCCGGCAGCAGAGACGGTGGCGAGCTTCAGTTCAAAGGGGCCGACCACGTACGATCACGTGGTGAAGCCTGACATCATGGCCCCGGGTAATGGCATCGTTTCCTTGGCTGCCCCGGGAGCTACGCTGGAGGCTTCTTATCCGACAGAATTGGTTAACGGTACCGATGGTAACAGCGACTATTTCAGTCTGAGCGGCACCAGCATGGCGACGCCCGCTGTTACCGGGGCAGCCGCGTTATTGCTGCAGGAGCACAGCACACTCACTCCGGACCAAGTGAAAGCACGACTGATGAAAACCGCCTATAAGATGGGGATGTTCTCCACTTCAGCGTATGTTCCCCATCTCTTCATGTCGTTCCTGTCTTTTTACGACATGTTCTCAATCGGTTCCGGACTGTTGAACGTCCAGTCCGCTATTGCCAATAACGATCTGGCTCCGGCGACAATTGGGTCGGCGCTTTCTCCGTCCGTTGTCTATAACCCGCTCACCCATACGGTTTCGTTGGTCGAGGGCAATTCGACCGTGGGCTCAACCTCCGTGGTTTGGGGATCGTCGGTGGTCTGGGGAGCTTCAGTGGTTTGGGGAGCTTCGCTAGTGAACGGAACCTCGGTCGTTTGGGGTGCCTCAGTACCCTGGAACGACAATGCGTTGAACGCCTTCAGCGTGGTCTGGGGAGCTAATAGCAGCACCTCATCCGCCACCAGCGTGGTTTGGGGAGCTTCGGTGTCGAACACTAACAGCGCCTTCACCGATGCTGGGGACGACGAACAATAACTGCCGTGTGAATCCACGGAAAGGAGAAGCCTCTATGAACAACACACGGCAAATTAAAACATTCATCGGCGCGATGATCGCAGCAGCCGTAATCACCGCAGGATATGCGGGATTAGTCAGCCACGGCCTGCACACTTACTTCGGCCTGGCGGTTCTGATACTGGCTGCAGTAACGTCGCGAATGAAAGTCAAGCTGCCGGGCATTAACGGCAATATGTCCGTGAACCTGCCCTTCTTGTTGACCGCAGTAGTAAGTCTGAGCGCTGCGGAAGCGGTGCTGATCACTTGCATTTCGACCGCGGTGCAATGCTGGCCGCGAAAGAACGCGAAGTTCAACCCTCAACAAATGGCGTTCAACCTTAGCATGATGGCATTCGCCACCTGCATGGCTAGCCTGATGTTCCATGCTGAATGGTTGCGCGGCATGCACTGGAGTTCCAGCACGCTTGGCTTGGCGCTGGCGACTGCCACTCTATTCCTGGGACAAACCGCTCCGGTGGCTGCGATCGTAGCCGTGAGCGAGGGCAAGGCTGCTGGGCAAATCTGGTTGAGCCTGGCGCATCTCTCGTTCCCGTACTACGTCGTAAGCGCAGGAGTCACAACCATGGTGCAAGCGGTGAGTTCGCACCTGGGATGGGGATTGGCCCTCGCGGTATTCCCGGTTATGTATGGTATTCATCGTTCTTACCGGACGTACTTCGGAAAGATGGCGCAATCTGGCACTCCGGACGCCCTGGTCAAGTCGATGGCGGCGGGAGCCTAAGCGGTTCAACCGTAATTCAACAAAAGGTGGCATGTTGACTTCGGTCGCATGCCACCTTTTATTTTAAGGTGACCTCGGAACGATACCTTCTCTCACTCCTTGGGTTTCGGCGACAGCGCTTGATCTCTGAACTGCTGCTGGGTTCCAACGAAAAACTCCTCGTATTTTTTCTTGCCGGTCGGGCCTTGCAGTTCTCCTGTGATTTTTCCCCACACACGTTTTTCAGGACCTGCATCAGGCAGCGGTCGCACAATGTCGTTCGAGTAAGACGCATACTCGTCATTTACCGATCCGGATTGTTCAGGCGTCGATGTTTTCAAGGTTCCGGCGGGAGGAATCTTAATCAGAGTATGGCCAGATTGCATTGGCAAAGGCGGCGCACCCGGAACTTCGAACTCGACTCGCACCCATCCGGTGTAACCCTCAGGTATCAAGAAATGAAAAGAACGAGGCGCGGGATTGCGCGTAGCAGCGCCGAATAAATTGAGCCTGAACCAGGCGCTCACACCAATCACGAGCAAGAGCGTCGCGAAGCCGATGATGACTCGAGTTACTCGCTTTGGGGGTTCGGGAAATAGCCAACTCGGCGATGCACCGTCGGTCTTCTGGCGGAAGCTTACGACGGCAGCATATGCCGTCACCAGGATCAAGAAGAGCGATGGCTAGATACGCCACTATCATTCTCGATCAGAACCTGGCTCTCTGGGCAATTAACTCAGCAGGAACGACGCGATCATGTGGGCCAGGGTGAAATTCGGATACGGCAGCCTTGGGATTGCGTGCTCGGACGAAGTTCGCAATCGCGGGAGCATAGAAGCACCACAGCGCAAGACAGGCGATCAATGCTACGCGGGCTGCAGCACGAGGCCTGAAAAGACTCACATAGGCTGCAATAAGCAGAGCGGCAGACCCTAGGAATCCAATCAATTCCAACGCGTTTACGGGAACGCCATACACAACCAATGACATTAGCGCGTACAGATGATAGCCGGTGAAAATTGCTGTTACGAAATAGAGCACGAAAGGTAACACCTTTAACCTCCACCAGGAACGCGACTATTGTGATTTCTGCATGGGTAAAACGTAAGAGTAATACACCAGCAGAAAAATAAGAGCCACAAATGCGCCAATGTAAATAGAAAGCAACAGTCCGCGACGGGTCGTAAACGAGGAACCCTGGTTCTTCTTGTTACTTCGCTTCATGCGCTGCTATGCCGTCACCTGGACTTATTGCGCGACTGACCGCTGAAAACCTCAACCACGGTTTCTCCGCTAACTCAGAGCGCTTTAGGGCTGCACTCCAATCTCGAAGTTCAGAGTTGCCAGGGCCAGCCGGTACTGGTATTGAGCATTGACATATCCAATGGCAGCGTCAGTCTGCTGCAACTGCGCCTGACTGAGTTCGACGATCGAGCCCAGACCGAGGTGGTATCGGCCTTGGGCAAGGTTCAGACTTAAGTCGGCCTCCTTGGCCAATTCAGCTGCCACGCTGACGCGTTGAAAAGCCGTATTCGCGGCCAGCCACGCAATCCGCACATCGCGCACTACCTGATCTTTGAGGTCTCGTGTATTCTCCGTCGCGGCTTGGGCTCGGTATTTCGCTTCCGAAGCCTGCGCAGAAAACAGAAAGCCATTAAAAATGGGAACCGTCATGTTGACGCCAATCGCGCCGTACCAACTGGAAATAAAATAGTTGGGAAAACATCCGCCAAAACAATCGGGGCGCACCGGAGTTGCTCCTGCTATACCCATCGCGCTGATGGTCGGAAATAGCAGGTCGCGCTGCGCACGCCGAAATTTTTCAGCGGCCTGTTGATTAAAGTTGAGCGCCTGCAGGTCCGGGCGCTGCCGGATCGCAGTATTGATGAGAACATCGACATCCGGCGGCGGCGAAGGCAGGGCTGTGTTCTCCTCGGTCAATTCGTAGTCGACCTGTTTGTCGAATCCCAAGACGGCAGTCAGTGCGGCAACTGTGGAATCGACGTTGTTCTGAGCATCGAGTTGCAGCAGTTTCGCTTGCGACAGGTTGACATCGGCGAATGACAAATCCAGCCCCGACTTCAGCTTGCTCTTGGTCAATTCGTCGATTTGGTGCTGCACCGAACCGCGGGTAGTCACGGTCTGTTGCGCGACTTTGAGCAGAGCCTGAGCCTGCAGCGCATTGTAAAAAGCCTGGTCCGTCGCGAGAACTATATCCTCGGTGGTGGCCAAGGCGTTCGCGTTCTGCGCCTTTTCCAGTAGTTTTGAAGATGAAACGAGGTTGGTGGTGCGGCCGAAATCGGTGATGAGTTGACTAAGAGTTACACCCGCGCCCGCGTGTTCGAGCAGGCGAGGTGCATTAAGCGCTCCCGCGCCGATGCGGCTGCCTTCATTCGCATCGACCGCCGTTATCGCGCCATTGAAGTTAGGAAGTTCAGCCGCTCGACTTTGGCGATAGACCTGGTGCCGCGCCAGCGCGAGCAGATGTCCCACGCTGATTCGAGGATTATTCTTGAGCGCCAACTGTTCGGCCTGAGCACGGGTCAAGCGTACCGTAAAACTGGGCGTCTGTGCTGTGTTCGCGGCATGAGCATCGCTCGAAGAGCTCGACTGCAACGCATCTCGAACCGGCGAACTCGCCACCGTCGCGGCTGGAGCCTGCTGGCGCAACGCAACTTGGCTTGGGGCTCGTGTGAATTGCGGCTGCGGGACGGAAGGCAAATTCTCCTCTTGCCTGGATTTGTCGGACACCTGTGCCCAGCCAGGCTGGGACAGAAGCGCACCAAGAATTAGCAGCGATGCGCAGAATTGGAGAGTAGTGACCCTCGTCATCGGGTCACCTCGGATGCTGGATGCGTTCTTTTCATTCGGGTGTTCCCGTAGTCAGGGTTGTTGCGCTCTGCTGATTCCGTTTCCCATACACCAGCAGATAAGCAGCAGGCACGATGAAGATGGTCAAAATTACCGAGGAAGTCAGCCCGCCAATGATTGCTCGCGCAAGCGGTGCATACTGTTCGCTCCCAGTACCGAGTTTCAGTGCCATCGGCACCATTCCGATGATGGTCGCAAGTGAGGTCATAAGAATTGGACGCAACCGCACTCGGCAGGAAGTAACGATAGCGTCCCTGACAGAACTTCCCTGGTCCTCGAGCCGATGCGCGAATTCCACAATCAGAATGCTGTTCGATGCCGAGATACCGACCAGCATCAGCACGCCCATCAGCGACATCACGTTCAGCGTTGTCCCTGTCAGAGGCAGAATAATCAGGACTCCGATGAAGCCCATGGGGACAGCCAGCATGATCAGCAGCGGGTCCTTGAATGACTTAAATTGCGCAACCAGAATCAGATAAAGGAGAATTACCGACATCGAGAGTCCAATCGCAAAACTGCGGAATGAGGCGTTCATGCCTTTCACCATTCCTCGAAGATCGACCCTGACGTTTTCAGGAAGCTTCGTCTGGTCGACGGTCCGTTGCACTTCATTTGCGATTTTCCCCAAGCCTTCGCCAACCGGCGTCACATAGACATCGGTGACTCGTTGGATCTGGTAGTGATCTACTTCTGTCGGCGTCCGAATATCTTCAAGTTTGACCACGGCGTCCAGAGTAGTGGGCTGCTTCAGGTTGGGAGCGCGGATTGGAATATTTGTTAGATCTGCAAAATTGTGAATCGCGGCACGGCCGTTTTCGAAATATTGAACGGTGAGGAAATAGTCGTTGCCGCTCTTCCGGTCGACCCAATAATTGGGAGCAATCATCGAGTTGGAATTGAGCGCTGTGATCACGTTATCGACCACTTCTTTCTGCGTTAGCCCCAGTTTGCCGGCGTGGACCCGGTCGACATTCAAGCGCAATCCGGGATAATTCATGTCCTGCGGAATGTAGACCTCGCCTACGCCCGGCAACTGCCGGATACGACTGGCCAAATCCTGGGCCACGGAATATGACTGTTTCAGGCTGCGACTGCTGATCTGCACGTCAATGGGAGCGGGCATTCCAGAGTTCAAGATTGCGTCCACCATGGAACCGCTGGAAAAGAACGCTCGGATATCCGGGTATTGGTTTGCGATTTCTTTCTGCACGCGGGCCATATAGTCGAAGCTGCTCAGGTGATGGTCATTCTGGAGGGCCACTTGGATGGTCGCCGTGTAGGGTCCGGCGTTGGTCGTATAGAGCGAAGAAAAATCGGGAACTACTCCGATGTTAGACACCACCATTTTGAGATCTTTGGAGCCGACGACATTGCGGATCAGATCTTCGACTTTGGCTACATACTGTTCGGTCACTTCCAGGCGGGTTCCTGTCGGAACCTTCATATTAATCGTGAACTGACCCGCGTCCGTGCTGGGGAAGAAGGCCAGACCCAGGGATGGGTAGATGACCAGACTGAGCAGGAAGACACCACTCAGCACAGCAACAGTCAGGCCGGGGCGAACCAGCGCGCGATTCACCCAATACTCATAGAAATCGAGCATCCGATTGAAGTGATTATTGAAACCGGCAGTAAACCTGTTCCCCCAGGATTGGCTGGTTGCGACCGTCGGCTCGACCTCGTACTCGTGCCCTGCTCCAGTGTCGGCATGAGGCACAGCTTTCAAAAAGCGTGAGCAGAACAGCGGAATCACGGTCATCGCCACGATGTACGACGCGAACAGCGAGATCACCACGGCGAGCGCCAGCGCCGAGAACAAGAACTTACTGACTCCATAAAGAAACGTCACCGGGAAGAAGACAACGACGGTTGTCAGAGTGGCGGCGAGCACTGCGAGACTGACCTCCGAACCCCCGGCTTCCGCAGCGGCCATGGGCGTGGCGCCGTGTTCCAGGTGGCGGTAGATGTTTTCCAGCGAGATAACCGAATTATCAATAATGCGCGAAAAGGCGAGCGCCAGGCCTCCCAGGATCATGGTATTGATCGTGCTACCCGTCATATACAAAACGACGAAAGTAGCCAGCGCCGAAAGAGGTATCGAGAGAAAAACGGCGGACGTGGCACGTAAACTTCCCAGAAACATCAGAATCATCAAGCTGGTCAGCGCCAGTCCAATAATGCCTTCATGAAGCAGGGTGTTGATGGCTTCCTTCACGAACGCCGACTGATCGAATACGACTGTCGACTTCAATTGCTTCGGGATATCGTAAAGGTGCTGAATGGCGTCGCGAATCCCTTGCACCACTGCGATCGTGTTGGTATCGCCGCCTTGTTTCATGATGGGCAGGTAGACTGACCTCTGGCCATCGACACGCACCAGGTTGTACTGGATTTGATTAGCGTCCTCAGCCTTGCCGATATCGTCCACGGAAACCCAGGAGTTGCCCACCGTCTTGACGGGCACCTTCGAGAGTTCGTCCATGTTATCGACCAGACTGTTGGAATAAACGTAGTAGTCGAAGGCCCCCATCTTAACGTCGCCGGCAGGAAGAATCAGATTCGAGTTGTTCACTGCGTTCACGACATCCATCGGGCTCAATTGCCGGGACGCGAGTTTATAAGGATCGACATAGACCATGATCTGTCGATACTTTCCGCCAAAGGGCGGCGGAATTTCGGCGCCCGGAACGACTGCAATCTGATTGCGAATAGTGAACTGACCGATGTCGTGAAGCTGCGTCTGGTTCAGGCCCTCTCCTTTGAGAGTGACCAGGCAAACCGGCAAGCTGGAAGCATCGAATTTCAGCACCACCGGCGGTAATGTTCCCGGCGGCAAACGCTTCAGATCGGCCAACGCAAGATTCGATAGCTCGGTGACGTCAGCATCGGCACTTGTTCCCGGCTGAAAGTAGACTTTGATAATGCTTACGCCCAGCAGAGAGCGAGATTCCATGTGATCGATGCCGCTGGCTAACGTAAAGAATCGTTCGAGAGGATCGGTAATGTCGGTCTCGATGTCTTCTGGAGGCATTCCGGAATAAAACGTGGCCACGACAACTTCGGGCAGATTAATGGTTGGGAACAAGTCCACGGGCATCCGTGCCAGTGCAGTCACACCAATTACGGTGAGCACCAGACAGACGACAACGATGAAATAGGGATTTCGAATTGAGAAACGTGTCATTTGATTTCACTCTTGAGAGTTTGTGCGCAAATCACTTTATTGCTGACTACCCTCTTGGTACTGCATGATTTGCACAACCTGAGGGTGAACGGTCTCACCTGATTTCAAGCCGCTCCGGTCGCTTACGACCACTTCTTCGCCTTCCGCTAATCCGGAGACCACTTCAGCATCGTTAGCGGTCTGTAGGCCAAGCGTTACTGGCCGATCTTCGAGTTCGCTGTCTTTGCCCACCACAAAAACTGTAGTTTTGTTTCCTTCATGATTCACGGCCTGCAAGGGTACGGTCGGAATGTCGTCGCGATGTTCAAGAGCTACATCGGCGTCGGCATAAAGGCCCGGCATCAGCACCCGATCTCGATTTTTGACATCCACTTCGGTGTGCATGGTGCGCGTGGCTTCCTTCACATCCACCGAGAACCGCGCAACTTTTCCTGGAAAGGTCTTACTCAATGAGGGCACGCGAACATCCACGGGATCCCCGATGTGGATATATCTCACATAGGATTCCGGAACGGGGATCACGAGCCGGAACAGGTCGTCCTCGGAGAGCTTCACGATCGGCGCCGCTTGTGAATTCGTACCAGCTTGGACGAGGGTTCCGAGATTCGCATAACGCTCGGTGACCACACCACTAAATGGCGCAGTGATTTTTGAATAATCAAACAGGCTTTGATCGTGTGAGAGCTTCGCCTTGGAGACGGCGAGTTGACTCTGCGCGGCTTCCAGAGATGCCTGCCCGGCGTCGACTTGCGAGGATGCCGCGATGTCTTTTCCTTGAGCATCATCCACTTCCTGCTGCGCTACGATGCCGGGCTGGCTTTGAAAAACTGAATTCAACCGCGTGTACTGCAGGTGCAGCGCGTTGTATTGCGCCTGGTAGCGCGCCAGTTCGTGCTGCGCGCGAGTCACCTGATTGGCAGCGTTCTTAATTTCCGCCTGGTCTTCCTGCAGTTGCGCTTCTAATTCTGGAATCTCCAGGACGGCCATAACCTGGCCGGCTTTCACGTGGGTTCCGTAGTCGACCATCAATTTCTTCACGTATCCGGATTCTTTTGCGTAAACGTCAATCTCCTGGAACGGAACCAATTCCGAAGAGACCGTGAGTTTTCTGCCCAGAGATTTCTTCACCACCTTGGTGACGCCGACCGTAACTGCCGGGCCGTTGGCTTGCACACGGTCGGTCCGATCTCCGGAGCACGAAGACAAGCCCGCTACGAGCGGGACAGCAACGGCTGCAAGAACAAAATGCGTGAGGTTGCGCGTGCCTCGCGCGAAGGATATTCTTCGTTTCTGAGTCATCGTGTCTTGCACCAGCCTTTTCTGCGAATCGTCGACATTGTTTTCCGTCCTAAGTCCTCTTCTTCATCACATCACCCAGCTTCGCGACAGAAAAAGCGCTCGATCGGCAAAAGTCGATTACCGTCTGCTCGGCCCGTTTCATTTCCGCGGCAACTGGGGGAATTGCAGCAGCAATCTCCGCAGGAATAGTGAGAACGCCGTGACGATCACCGTGCAGCAGATCACCCGGGCGAACTTCCATTCCGCCCACGGTTATGGCTGAGCCGATATCAAAAATGTGCGCATAGGCATGTGATACTGCGACGTTGCCGGCAAACAATTGAATACCCATCGCACGAACGGCGGGCAGTTCACGTACGGCGCCGTTGGTCACATACCCGACGCATCCCAGCGCCTTGAGAATTGCGGAGTGCATGTCTCCTACAAAAGCTCCGCGACCGGGCGGATTGTCTTTGTCTTCCAGAACCAGGACGCGTGGTGCGGGAATTTGAAGGATGCTATTCCAGAAATCGGCGCGATCGCGGAATGTGCTGCCGACCATTGGCGGCTCGCCACACCGCAAACGTGCCGTGGCCGCGTAACCCACCATGGGCGGTGCATCTTCGAACATGCAACGAATACTGGCGTTCGTGAAACCCGTATTGTGAAGTCGAACGTTAAAGGTCTCGACCGCATTCGCGACCATGCACGTATCAAACTGCCGCAGAGCATCCAACTCCGACTCGGTTAACAAGGACGAAAGCGCCATATTGGCTTGCCTTTATAGAGTTTAATTTCTTCTTCACGCACACAAATTCCACTGTGCGCTACGAATTTAACGTGCCAATCTCTTAGTCGCGCCTCCGAAGTTTCCATCCCGGTAGCGCACCGAAGCAGTAATCAGCCCTGACTGCCTGAAAGTTTGAGATATTGCCAGTGCTCGCAAGGTTGCGCGGAAACAGGTAAAGCCTCAGTTCGGCGAGGCAGCGCTATCCTTCGCAACTAAAAGCAATAAAGACGGGAAAGATCAGCAAAAGGGCGGAGGCCGGTTATAAAGACTTTTTTCCAGAAGAAGACCGGGAACAGGGGGCCCTGCCGGGGCAATCCGGGGATAAAAGGTGACTGCGTGGAGGATACCGCTCTGCACAACCTGCGGCATCCAGTTCGCTGCATTCTTTGTAAGGCGTTGCCGAATTTGTTCCGGCGACGAATGTTTGTGAACCGTTCTTACGGCATAGTCCGAAGAGCTCTGCGGCGTGCAATAACGCGTCGCAACGCTTACGGTCAGAGGCGAACACCGACAGCAACACGACGGCAGCGCACCAACTCCTTCGCTTCAGACCGTCGAAATTTGTGAGCTGTAGCATGCCGAAGTAGCCTTCGCCTAATTAGTTCCTAACATAGAGGTCGTAGGCGGGAGCAAGCAGACCCGAAGTAACCGCAGTAACCTCTATTTCTTTTGATACCGAGACCATTCACTTGGTTGCACGTTTTCCGCGACGCTTTCTTTAGCGACTTTTTCACTTCGTTCTCCGGGCAACAGGCTGCGATAATGTATTTCCTTTGGGAGGGACACGTTGCGCTATCTCGATCGTCTGCAGCCGCTCGCTCTGTTGGTAATGCGCTTGGCCTTGGGAATAATCATGCTCACGCATGGCTCTCACAAAGTTTTCGGCGGCTTGCATCACCATGCGCAGATGGTCGCCAGTCTGGGCTTGCCCGCATGGCTCGGTTATGTTTCCGCGTTCACCGAATTTCTCGGCGGGTTGCTGATCCTCGTCGGACTCTTTACCCGCGCCGCGGCCGTAGCCGTTTTTGTCGACCTGTTCGTCGCCATTTGGAAGGTGCACCTGCACAACGGACTCATCGGATCTCCCGACCGTCCAGGATATGAGTTCGCTCTGGCCGCCGCCGCCCTGGCCTTTGGCCTGATCTTTTTCGGCGGAGGTCCAATCGCCATTGACCATGTGTTACGCGGTGGCGGCCGAGGTGCATCCCAGCGGCCATGACTCCGTAATTCAGGACCGCCAGCGCAACTTATTTCCATGAGCCGGGTTTCGCTCTGCTGGTCACTTTGTCGATCAGGTTTGGACGATGAAAACTAACAGGTGGGGCGTTTGAATTCCGACGCTATTGAATTATCATGATTGGGTCGCTCATACGCTTGCATCCTAATGGTTTGGCGGTTGCATCGAACCGCCATACAGGAGGTTTTCTGTGAGAAAATTCGCCTTCCTTGCGACCGTCTTCGCACTTTTTCATGATCCCTAACCTGGCTTCCGCTCAGCAGGGCGATGCCATGCTCGGCTTTGGAACCCTTCTGTCGCCCGGCGCCGACCCCTGCAACGCCATCACCTTCACCTGTCCCGAAAAGGGTGGCTTGTATATCAATCTCGGTGCTGACGTGATCTTCCATCGCCGGATGGGCTTCGGCTTCGACGCGGCCTGGAAAGCCAGTCAGGGCGCTTACGGTGGCGCTGGTGGTCAGCCCTTTCGCCCCATTCTTTTTGATTTCAACGGAGTCTATCAACCGCGAATCAACAAGAAGGTCGGCGCCGACCTGATGGCCGGCATCGGCTGGCAAAGCACTCGCTTTTACGGCTACCAACCGACGAGCAACTGCGTGTACTTCGGCGCATGCTACCAGAGTTCTAACCACTTCCTGATTGATCTCGGTGCCGGTGTTCGCTACTACGCTTATGGGCACTTCTTTATCCGCCCAGAGGTCCGCTACTACAAGGTCTTCAACAATACCAGCGACTTTACGTCAGGCAACGTTATCCGCCTTGGGGCGTCGATCGGTTACACTATCGGCCCAGACTAAGCTTGCGTCTTGCGAATGGTTGGGTGGTCACATCCGGCCTCAAGTGTTTTGCGCCCGGTCGACCGTTCTTGGTGGACTCGACGGTGCCTGCCGCGTGGTGGCATCCGGAAGCCTGAACGCATTGATAGTGACAAGGGGGAGTATTTGAGCAAGTTCGCGGTTGTCTCGTTCGTGGCTGTGGTGGTTCTTTTATTTTCTATTTTCGCCGGCGCCCAGCAAACCGATGTTGCCGTAGGCGCTGGTATTCTTCTATCCACAAAGAACAACAGTGCTTCCCAGAGTTATGTTCCTCCTCCTGAGAAAGGCGGCCTCTATCCGGGCTTTAGCATCGTGCGCATTCTCCCTAACCACTACGGCTACAGTGGAGAGTTCACCTACGCCTATAAAGAACATCTTTACAACGGCTATCAGGAATATCGTCCCATTCTTTATGACTTCAACGGGGTATTCGCCCCGCACTTGGCCAACCGAACGGACGCGGAGATCATGGCTGGGATCGGCGGACAAACTTTACTTTTCTATAACATATATGGTTCCTGCGGCTATTCCTCGGGATGCTCCACGCACCTCAACAGCAATCAGTTTTTGTTTCACGCCAGCCTCGGCATCCGCTACCGGATTTTCCGACACTACTTTGTGCGCCCCGAAGCTCACCTCTACCACATCGTAAATAATTCCAGTTTCCACTCTGACAACGTATTTCGCGTCGGCGCTTCCGTCGGCTACACCTTTGGCCAACAATAAATGCGCTAACCGAGTGGAAGAATTTCTGTGACAAAAGAAAAAAGCAGCGCCATTGCGACGCTGCCTTTCAGCTTTCTCCGCCTAATCGCGACGGCGGCTTCTCCACCACAGAAATGCGGCACCAGCAATCAGTACGATTGCTACGGAAATGTCGATGCGTTTCACTTCTCGCTGCAGGCCCTCCCAATGCTGGCCGAACAGATATCCTGCACTCGAGATCACCGTCACCCACAGTGCTGCCCCGAGAAAATTGAAGACCATGAATTTTCGCCAAGGCATGCGGAGAACTCCCGCCAATGGCCCGGCGATGATCCGCAAGCCGAAGACGAAGCGGGCAAAGAAGATTGTGACTGCACCGTAGCGAGCGAACAGGTCCTCCCCCCACTGCAGAGTGCGGTCTTTAATTTTGAAGAAAGATTGGTACCGCGCAAAAAGCGGTCGGCCGCCATAGTGGCCCAAAGCAAAGCCCAAGTTGTCGCCTAAGGTTGCCGCCACGGTTGCAATGAGAACGATCCATGGAAATCGCAGCCTATGCTCCGAGTAGGAGAGAAAACAGGCGAGTAGCAGAATCGTTTCACCCGGCACGGGCACACCCGCGTTCTCCGCGAGTAGCGCAGCGCCGACGGCCCAGTAGCCGTACTCCGCTACCGCGTTTCGCAAAAACTCTAGAATGGAGTGGGTCAAAATATTCATCCGGAAACAGGCGCGTCAAACGTTGAGACGGCAGTCGCCAGCCTTTTAGCCAGGTATATGGCACGATACAGAAACTCTAGACTGGGTGGGTGAGAAAGTGAATGAGCTCTCGGTTGAACTCCTCCGGACACTCTTCGTAGGGCAAGTGCCCTACGCCCGCAAAGACCACCTTCTTTACGCGTTCAAAATGGCGCGCCAACGGCTCTATCGATGAGACATACACCGCCGGATCCCGACTTCCCCACATTAGGAGTGTGGGAATTGGCGCGAGTTTAGGGAGCAGCATCTCCAGTTCTCGCAAATCCGCAGTCCACGTACGAACAATGCTGAGTGCATGTTCCAACAAGTCCGGGGATCGCCATTGGCGCCGTATAGCCCTCAAGGCTTCCCGGCGGAATCGTCTTGCGGTTGGCGTAAAGTCGGCGATGAAAGTAGGGAAACAGAAAAGGCATGCGTCCGATCCCCGAACGAAACAACGATGCGCCGAAACGCGTGGCGAAGAAAGGCGCAAGCCACCTTCCGTGGCGAGAGTATGGATTGACTGGGCACACTAAGACCAATCGCCTGAGTTGTGCTCTGCAGTCGCCGGGAGTCATGCATTCCGCAGCGGCGGCCATCGCCACCGCCCCGCCCCTCGACGTACCCAAGCAAGTCGAACCAAGGTAGCTCCAAGTTTTCAATAAATCTCAGAACGCGCTTGGCCGTCGCTCGCATCGAATGATCGAGACCGCGAGGCCGGTCCGAAAATCCCGAGCGCCGAGAAGATCTGGCGCGTACACAGTTGCGTAAGGCGCCAACGCCGGGATGGCGAAGCGCCACGAAAACGAGTAGGCCAGCAGCCCATGCAGCAAAATGAGCGCAGGCCCAGAGCCGGCGCGCAAATACCGCATCCGTGCGCCATCTATCTCCATCCAGCACTCTTCCACCCCATCGCCTCGCCCCGCTGTGGAGGACGCCGGTTGCTGCTGCAGTTTATTCATGGAAACTTTCAGCTTTGGGACAACTCTTTACTCTCTACTGGAGTCTACTTAAGGGAACGCCTCTGTCGCTTCACTCTGGGGAGCTTCGGCTCCCCGTTTTTTATTAAAGCATTTGGGCGCGCGGGACTTTTAGTCTTCACGCACCCATCTTGATAACGGCTCATGCAGATTGAGACGCGCTTTTCTGCATCAATGCTAACACTCACTTTGGCAGCTTCAACTCGTCTCCCATGCCTTCAATGATGCGATGGAACCTAACAGGCGTAACCTTCTGACCTGTGTTACCTTGGAACGACATTTTTTGGGAGACCCCTTGCGCTCAGCTCGAACAACCCTGTCACTCCTGTTGCTCGCTTTGACCACTGTGACCTCGGCTCAAAATCAGCCAGCCGTAGGTCCTTCGCTTCCCCCGGCGCCGCACGAAAAGCAAAGCCATCTCAAACACATTCTGGTAATTGGCGAGACCAAAGGATTCGAGCACGATTCAGTTTCCGACGGCATGGCGGCAATCTACAATATGGGCCGCGACACCGGTCTTTGGGATGCCGTGCTGCGCACCGACGTCGAGCTCATCACGAAAAAAGACCTGGGACGGAATACGAAGAACCTGAATTATTTCGACGCCATCGTCTTTGTGAGTACGACCGGCGAACTGGACCTGGACGACAGCCAGAAAAGCGATATGTTGTCGTTCATTCGCGACGATGGAAAAGGTTTTGTGGGCGTGCATGCCGCCCTCGACACCAACTACAAGTGGCCAGAATATGGCGAGATGATTGGCGGCTGGTTCGATCAGCATCCCTGGTCTACTTTCAACGCGCCAATCCTCAATGAAGACCCAACCTTTCCCGCGGTTCGCCACTTTCCAGCAGAATTTATTAAGTACGACGAAATCTATCAGCCTAAGGAATGGTCGCGCGACAAAGTCCACGTGCTTCTCAGTCTCGACTCCGCAAAATTGAATTATGCGAACAATCCGCGCATTCACAGAACGGATCATGACTTCGCAGTGGCGTGGGACAAAATGTACGGCAAAGGCCGCGTTTTCTATTCCACTCTCGGCCATACGCAAGAGGCCTGGAGCGACCCCGACATCCGTAAAATGTATTTTGAAGCGATTCGGTGGGTCCTGGGCATGACGGAAGGCAGCACGGCATCTCACCCGCGGCCGCAATCGCCCGCTGAGCAACACTAACCCGTCAGATGACAATTCTCCATTCAAAGTTTCGTGGGACTGCAGCGCTGGCGACGTTGTTCCTGAGCTTCGCAGTTTCCGCAGCTCAAAATCCCCCCACTCCAAAAACCCAGACCACAACCGGCGTGAAGCAGGACGTCACAACCGGCCCCAAGAAATACGCGCCAGCGCTGGTTCAGAAGGGTACTGCACTTTTCCGGCAAGATTGCTCCTTTTGCCATGGACGGGACGCCGGCGGCGGAGAAAGCGGACCGGATCTAACTCGCTCCCGGCTCGTGAGGCAAGACGTAGATGGAAACGAGATCGGCCCGGTCATTCGCAATGGACGCCCAGACAAAGGCATGCCGCGCTTCGATCATTCGGATGACGAAATTGCCGAGCCTGGTGGCGTTTATCCATACGCGGCAAAACGAGGCACGAAACAAACCCGGCGGACGCAAAGGTGTCGACGCTTCCGACTTGCAAACCGGAAACGTCGAAAGCGGCAAGAAGTATTTCTACGGCGCGGGCGGATGTGCAACCTGCCACTCGCCAACGGGCGATCTTGCTGGGATCGCATCCCGGCTCCAGGGCCTTCAACTCGAGGAACAGATGTTGTATCCCAAACACGCGAAGTCGCGCGTCAAAGTCACCCTCGCTTCCGGTGAAGCAGTCAGCGGCACGCTGGAGTACCTCGACGAATTTACCGTTGGCCTCTTTGACTCAACCGGGGTCTATCGTTCCTGGCGAACCCGCGACGTGCGATTCGAAGTCGACGCACCTGTGAATGCCCATGTTGAACTGTTCAGCAAGTACACCGACGACGATGTTCACAACCTGATGGCGTACTTGCAGACTTTGCGCTAAGCCGTCGAAGCTCGATTCTGTCTCTAATTTGCGAGATTCAAGGATCGCGATCCAATGAATTTTCGGAATGCATTTCTTCTTGCTGCGAGCGCGCTAATGGTGCTCGCACCAGGCCATTGTGTTGGCGCAAGGCGTAGACGACCAGATGCTTCTGCATCCTCCGGCCCAGAGTTGGCCGGGCTATCACGGCGACTATTCGGGCAGGCGCCATAGTTCGCTCACTCAGATCACTCCGCAGAACGTCAAGAATCTAGGCCTCGCGTGGGCCTTCCAGACCGAACAGAGGGCGGTCATCAAATCGTCACCGTTGCTAGTCGATGGAATTTTGTACTTCACCGTTCCTGACAACATTTGGGCGGTAGACGCTCGCTCCGGTCACCAGATCTGGCATTACAACGTCCCGACCACTCAGGGGGAGCACATCGGGAATCGCGGCGTCGCGATGTACAAGAGCTATCTATTTTTCATGGCTCCCGATGCTCACCTCGTATCCCTCAACGCCAAAGACGGAAGCGTGCGCTGGAAAGTTCCAGTGGCCGATGTCACCAAAGGCTATTGGACCAGCATGTCGCCGCTAGTCGTCGGGAATCACGTCCTCGTCGGGGTTTCCGGGGATTTCGACAACCTGAGCGGCTACATCCGCTCCATCGATCCAGAGACGGGCGCGACGCAGTGGCAATGGGATTCCTCTCCTCCGGCGGGAACGCCGAACCAAACTACCGGAGGCATGACATGGATGACGGGAACGTATGATCCCGATCTCAATCTCGTCTATTGGGGAACCGGCAACCCGACGCCGGTCCTGAACGGCTCGACGCGGCCGGGTGATGATCTCTACACCTGCTCCATCGTCGCGCTCAATCCGGACACCGGCAAGTTGGTGTGGGCCTTCCAGGTATCGCCGCACGATACTCACGACTGGGATGCCGTGGAAACTCCGGTGCTCGTCGACGGAGACTTTCGCGGCGAGCCGAAGAAAATGCTCATGCAGACCTCGCGCAACGGCTACTTCTTTGTGCTCGACCGCACCAACGGAAAGAATCTATTGACCGCCCCTTACGGGCCGGTGAACTGGACGCTGGGCATCGACAAGCAAGGCCATCCGATTCCGAATCCCGCGAAAGAGCCAGCTCCCGACGGACGATTGATCGCGCCCGACGAAGGCGGCCTGACCAACTATCGCTCCCCGAGCTTCGACACCAAGAATGGTTTATTTATCGTGGATGCCCACCCCAGCTGGAGTATTTACTTCGCCAAGCCCGCCGACGGAGTCTACGGTTGGGCGGGCGCCGACTACGACGTCTGGGGCAAGGGAGTAATCGAGGCCATCGATTACCAGACAGGCAAGATCCGCTGGAGCCACGAAGTCGGGCCCGGCGGATCTGGCGCGGGCGTGCTGACAACCGACTCCGGTCTCACGTTCACCGGCGACGCCATGGGAAATTTTTTGGCATTGGATTCGGCTGACGGCAAAACACTTTGGCACGCGGGCTCCGGCGCGCCCATCGCCAGTTCTCCAATCACCTACGAACTCGACGGTCGCCAGTACGTGCTGACCAGCAGCGGCGGCGTTATGTTTGCATGGGCGCTTCCGGAAATGTGATGAATCTGCGCCGAGTTCCACGCGTTTTCAGCAGCCACGCTTACTTAGACGGAACATCCATCCAGCTCCGCTTGTGATTGCTTTCCAGTACCGCGTCGAGGATCGTCATCTGGCGCAAACCATCGACAAACTGCGGATACTCGGCCGCCCCTGCCTCGCGAACCGAAGCGTAGAACCTTCGAAAAACTTGCTTGAATGTGTCGTCGTAGCCTTCGCTGTGTCCGCCGGGGAGATCGGCGTAGCTGCGAGCTGCGGGCTTGAGCAGGGACGGATCTTTCACAGAAATTTGATTGGCAACATCACGATGGCCCTGCCACAGTTCATCCGGGCGCTCCTGATTCCATGCGACCGAAGATTTTGCGCCATAGATCTCGATGCTCAGGCCATTCTTTCGCCCGGCTGAAACCTGGCTCGCAGTCATGCAGCCCCGCGTGCGCGTGCCCATGCGAAAAACAACGGCGCCGAAGTCTTCCGTCTCAATGGGGGTCTCGACGTAGTCCTCCGGCCCCAATAACTTATTCGCAAAAGTCTCCACGGAGTGTTTCGGCTGTTTGCGCGTGGTATGAAATGTTTGTAGATCCGCACATAGAGACGACACGCGCAATCCGGTGATGTGCTCGGCCATATCAAACCAGTGCGATCCAATGTCCGCCATGCAACGCGAAGCACCGCCTGCCTTCGCGTCCACGCGCCAGTTCCAGTCGGTATCGTAGAGCAGCCAATCCTGGGAATAAGTTCCCTGCACCACAAGAATATCGCCCAGATCGCCCGCTTCGCGGAGGCGGCGCATCTGCTGAACCATGGGGTAATAACGCAGGTTATGGCAAACGCAGTTGCGCAATCCCTGCTGAGCCGCCAAAGAAAAGAGTTCCTCCGCCTCAGCCACGGTTGTAGTCAGCGGCTTCTCGCAGATCACGTGCTTCCCGGCTTGCAGAGCCTCTTTCGCCATGGAATAGTGTTGCGCGTTCGGCGTACAGATGTGGACCGCGTCAATGGCAGGATCGCGAAGAATCTCGCGATAATCTTTCATCGCGGCAAGTGAAAAAGACGCTCCCAACTTTCGCGCCGCTTCCTCGTTTCGACCTGCAATAGCGGCGGCTTCCACGAACTCGACTCGTCGAACCGCCTCCAGATGCACGCGGCCCATAAATCCCGTACCGAAAATTGCCGTTCTGATCGTTTTCATTCCAGTTTCCCCGTCTCGTTCTTCCTAAGACCACCAGGCTGCGCCAGGCTGCTCGCGAATCACAATGTCGTTGAGAAAATTGGCCGCCTTGGTCAAACCCTCGCCCGCCGAGAGCAGGCTGTCTTCGTGCTCGATCGACAGCACAGAATCATATCCAAACATACGCAGCGTGGAGATGAACTCGCCCCACCACTCAGCCCCGTGTCCGTAGCCGCAGGTGCGAAAAATCCAGCTGCGATCCCGTTCCTCGATGTATGGCTTCGTATCAAGAACGCCCGTGCGCACCAGGTTCGAAGGATAGAGCTGCGTATCTTTGGCATGGACGTGGAAGATCGAACCGGCGAGCAAGCGGACGGCCCCGATCGGGTCGATGTTTTGCCAGAAAAGGTGGCTCGGATCAAAATTGCAGCCGACGTTTTCGCCAGCGATCGAACGCAGCCGCAGCATAGTCTCCGGGTTATAGACTACGAACCCGGGATGCATCTCGACCGCGATCTTTACCCCGTGATCAGCAGCGAACTTGGCGTGCTCAATCCAATAAGGCGTGACCACCTCGTTCCACTGCCACTCCAGAACCTTGCGATAGTCCGGAGGCCAGGGGCATGTGACCCAGTTCGGCGCGGTTGCATTCGGTGAATCGCCGGGGCACCCGGAGAAATCAATCGTCACGGTGACGCCGAGTTTTTCGGCGAGCAAAATCGTCTTCCGGCTGGTATCGCGATATTGTTGCGCCTGAGCTTTGTCGGGATGCAGCGGGTTGCCGTGACAACTCAACGCGCTGATATTCATCCCATGATCCGCGAGAATGTTTTTGAAGTCGGACAGGGCTGAAGGGTTTTCGAGCATCGAAAGCTTGCAATGCGCATCGCCCACATAATTTCCGGTGGCCAGTTCGACCGTATCAATGTGAAGCTCGGCAAGTTTCTTGAGAACCACCGCTAGCGGCAGTTGCGACAGAAGAGGCGTGAAGACTCCAACTCGCATGACTTTCCTTATCTCCCATTTTCTGGCTGACGGCCCCCATTCTACGACGCGAGGCTGCACGGTAAGCCTTGCGAATGAGAAAATAACATGGCGAACAAATATTCATGGCAAATTTTAAGATTCCCTCGCTCGATCTGAAAGCGCAGTACCAAACTATCAAGCCAGAAATCGATGCGGCCATTGCCGGCGTCCTGGAGTCCTGTCAGTTCGTGCTCGGTCCCGAAGTGGCAGGATTCGAGCAGGAGTTCGCCGCTTATTGCGGCACCAGCCGAATGCATCGCCCTTAATTCAGGGACGAGCGCTCTGCATCTGGCACTACTGGCCGCGGGCGTCGGTCCCGGCGATGAAGTCATCACCGTTCCCTTCACTTTCGTTGCCAGTGTTGCCGCAGTTCTTTACGCGGGCGCCCGACCGGTGCTGGTCGATATCGATCCCCGCTCTTTCAACATCGACCCGGCGGCAATTGAAGCGGCGATCACTCCCCGCACCAAAGTGATTCTCCCCGTGCATCTTTACGGTCAGCCGGCCGACATGGACCCAATCATGGAAATCGCGCGGCGGCATCAACTCATCGTGATCGAAGATGCCGCCCAAGCCCACGGCGCGAAATACAAAGGCCGCCCCGTCGGCAGCATCGGCGATGTGGCCTGCTTCAGTTTTTATCCCGGCAAGAATCTCGGCGCTTACGGCGAAGGCGGCGCGGTAACCACGAACAACGCCGCGTTTGCGAATACTGTTCGTATACTGCGCGACTGGGGGCAGGACCGCAAGTATCATCACGTGCTGCACGGATTCAATTATCGGATGGAAGCTTTGCAGGGCGCGATTTTGCGGGTAAAGTTGCGTCATCTCGAGCGCTGGAACGATGCGCGCCGAGCGATCGTGGGCAAATACAACCAACTCCTGGCGAGCTCAAGTGTGGAGCGTCCCGCCGAAATGCCCTGGGCTCGGCATGTCTATCACCAATACACGATCAGAACGAATCATCGCGACGACCTGCAAAAGGCTATGCAAAAACAAGGTATTCAGACGGGCATCCATTACGCACTGCCGGTCCATCTACAACCGGCTTATGCCGATCTTGGCTACGCGCGAAACTCCCTGCCGCAATCCGAGAAAGCTGCCGAAGAGGTTCTCTCTCTGCCCCTGTTTCCCGAGATGACGGAAGATCAGATCGAGACGGTGGCGCAGGCCATACTCAGCGAATCCCGCGCCGAACACCAGCACGGATAGAATTCGCGCCACAAACCTGCGTACCCGACACTGCATCGCGGATAAATTCCACCTGTGCGCGGCCTCCGCGCGGCTGATAGAATCTCATACATCGATGAAGCGCACTTCAGTCTTCTTTCCCCAACTGTTCAGCGTAATAATTTTCCTGATCGTGCTTTGCTGGCAAACGGCGGCCATCGCTCAGAACAGCAACCCGCAGACGGCCACGCAACCCGGCGTGACTCCGACCGAACCATCGATCATGACTGCGCCCCAAGGCGATAATTCCAGGCAAAATACCGCCACCCCAGCGCCTTCGAACAAGCTCCTGATCGGTCCTGGCGATGAAATCGAGGTCACTGTCTACGGCGCTCCCGATCTTTCCGGACACATGCGGGTAAGCTCTAACGGGAACATTTCATTACCCCTCGTGGGCGCCATTCGGATGGCAGGTCTGAGCAGCAGTGAGGCGGAAGCCGCGATCGAAGCCCAGTTACGCGACAAGAGCGTCGTCAACGATCCACAAGTCTCCGTCTACGTGAAGGAATACGGCAGCAGCGGCATATCTGTGGCCGGAGAGGTGGCCAAGCCCGGCTTCTATTCCGTCCTCGGCCCGCACCGGTTGTTTGACGTGCTGCAGGCGGCAGGCGGCCCTACCGAGAGAGCCTCCAATCGAGTCACGATCAGCCACCGCGGCGACCATGAAACGACAACCGTCGTGCTCTCGAAAGATCCCACCGAAATGGCCGTCAATAATATCGAACTGCAACCCGGCGACACGGTCGTAATTGCGAGGGCAGGCGTCGTTTACGTACTGGGAGAGGTGGGCCGTCCGGGTGGATACGTGATCAATGCCACGGGCGGAATAACGGTCTTGCAGGTGGTAGCAGTGGCCGGTGGAACAAATCACGTAGCCTCTGCCGGAAAAACCAGGTTGCTTCGAAAAACCAGCACCGGATTTCAAGAGCAGCATATCGATTTGAAGAAACTCTTGCGTGGCCAGATTCACGACGTCCCCGTCCAGGACGAAGACATCCTGTTCGTCCCCAGCAGTGCGATTAAGGAAGCGCTGAACGCGAGTTCCCTGGTCGCAACTGCCGCAACCGTTGCCCTTTACCGTGCTCCTTTCTAGCCCCGAACAGGCTTGCTCCTATGCGGCGATCGCTAGTGTTGATCGGAACTGCTCTCATCGCGATCATCCTCTTGATCGCGTTTGCAGTCCACCTTGCCAGTTTTCTTGACGTAGAAAATCTCCGCCAAGCCGATGCGATTGTGGTGCTGGCCGGGGATGTCAACGACCGTCGCTATCAAAAGGGCATCGAGTTATTGCGCGCCGGCTATGGCCATCAAATGTTTCTGGATGCCTCCGACGATATCACTCTCTACGGCCATACCTATGCCGATTGGGCGCGCCAGTTCGTTAAAGAGAACTCAACCGATCTCGGCGACCGTGTGCAGGTCTGCCCGATCCGCGAAGATTCCACAGTCACCGAGACGAGATATGTGGCGAAGTGCCTGTCGTACCTTCCTTCTGGCAGCCAGGTTCTGATCATCACCTCGGACTACCACACCCGTCGCGCGCTGTCGGTGTTCAGCCATCGACTTCCGTCGTATGCGTGGTCCGTCGCCGCCGCTCATGACGATACTCAGTTCGGGGCCCAATGGTGGCACCATCGCGAATGGGCAAAAACAGCCGTAAAAGAATGGCAGAAATTGATCTGGTGGGAATGTGTTGAGCGTTGGACTTAGCGGCTCGTGAGCTAATTCAGTTCTCGTTCGTGTCGTCGCAACCTCGACATTGCTATTGAGAAAAGCGCTCTTAAATTTCCGATGCCATCTTTGTTCCTTGTGGCAGGTCAGATACTCCATGCTCGGCACGTTTGACCTTCTCCTTCATGTTCAGGAACCATTGTTCATAGCTGACTCTGGACAGGTATGCTACTCCTGCCGCGGCCAGAACCGCGATCACAAATCGGAAACAAACTTTAGGGAAACTTGCTCCTACTGACAGGGCGGGGATAAACCGGCCAACCAAACCGTCATAAAAATCCAGCGCCATCACGTGAATAAGGTACAAGCCGTAACTGATGTACCCAAAAAACGAAAGCGCCCGGAGATTTGCGAATTTACGATAAGCCCCGGTGCCCAGCCACAGAGTGGTGCCTACGACAGAAAACGCGAAATAGTTCACACCGGTGCCACGAATTCCCACGGCAAAAGATCGCGGAACTACAAAACTGATCGCCAGTGCCGCGGTCGCCCCAAGTGCAGCGAGCGCTGCCAGCTTCAGAATTCTCCCTCTGTTAGAACGCGGCGAGCGGCCAAACAAGGCGAGCAGCGCGCCTAGCGCTAAACCATCTGCCGACAGCCAGGTATACGGTCCCCACCACAACCCGCCCCGGTGGACAGCATACACTCTTAGAATCGGTTCGAGAACGCAGATCGACGTCGCGAGAAATATCAATTTGCGTCTTGTCAAGACTCGAACTGCAGTCGGCCAAGCGACATAAAAATGTTCCTCCACCGCGAGCGACCAGAGAGGGCCATAGTCCATTGGAACTCCGAGGAGCGGTGTTAGGTTGGAAAGATATACAAAGCTAAGACCGGCGAAGGCCAGCGAGGTATGGCGCGGCATAAAGCTAACGTGACCTAACAAGACAAGCGCCACCAGCAGGAGATAGTAGGCAGGCAAGATCCGCAAGGCGCGGCGAAAGTAAAAACGAGAGTAGTAGTTCTCACAACGCAGGCTGTCCAGCAAAATCCCGGTAATTAGAAACCCGGAAAGCACAAAGAATAGATTCACCCCGATCCACCCTAGTTTTGCGCCCGCCAAAAAAGCACGCTCCCACGCGGGAAGTCGAGTAGCCGATTTGAAAGATTCGAAACCGTGAAACCAAAATACAAGCAGGATGGCAACTCCTCGGATCGCATCCAGTTCCGGCATGCGAGGCCGAATGATTGGTTGATCGGCCGCAGTTTTAGCGTGTGCCGCGGAAGCGCGGGGGTCAGCCCGGTAAGCGTTCATTGGCTGTCGAGATCTTTGAATTCTTCAATCCCGCGATGCAATCTGCATGACCTTCGACACCGCCGCGCAGGTGTCGGCGAGATCTCTCTCTTGCAGCGTGGGATGAACTTTAAACATCAGGCTGGTCTCGCCCAGTTCCCGTGCCACCGGTAGACGCTGAGGCGGGCGCATCGATTCTGGAAAAGCCTTTTCCAGATAGATCTCGCTGCAGGTTCCGCTCAAACACGGAATGCCTTCGGCGGCAATCGCTTCCTGAATCCGGTTCCGGTCCCAGCCCGCCCGCAAACGCTCTGGCCTTACGAAGACGTCGTATTTGTAATAAGCATGGAAAACGTCATCGGGCGGCGTGACCACGCGCAACGCCGGAATCCTGCTGAATTGCTCGGTCAAATATGCGGCATTGCGGCGTCGCTTTTCCACCATCCGCGGCAGCTTCCTCAATAGCACTCGGCCCATCGCAGACTGCGCTTCCGTCAGACGCCAGTTCGTGCCAAACGATTCGTGGAGAAATCTGTATCCCGCAGGATGGTTGCGCTCATACACCGCCTCGAAGCTCTTGCCATGATCCTTGAAACTCCAACCAAGTTCCCACAGTCTGCGGTCATTGGTGAGTAGCATGCCGCCCTCGCCGCCCGTGGTCATGTTCTTATCCTGGCAAAAAGAGAAAGCAGCCATGTCTCCAAATGAACCGATGGGCTGGCCGCGGTACCGCGCTCCATGCGCCTGGGCGCAATCTTCCACAACAGCAATTCCGCGCTTGCGGGCCAATTCTAAAATCGATTCCATGCCGCAGGGCCATCCCGCCAGGTGCACGGCAATGATCGCCTTGGTCCGCGGCGTAATCGCGCTCTCGATGGTTTCGACCGTGAGATTGCTGCTGTTTCGGTCGATGTCTGCTACCACTGGCGTGGCGCCGCGCATCACTGCACAACTCGCGGAAGCAATAAACGTTCGGCTGGGAACAATCACTTCATCGCCGGGGCCAACTCCCAGGCAATAAAGCGCCAACTCCAAGGCCACGGTGCCGTTGGCTAAGGCAATTGCGTAATTGCATCCGGTGAACGCGGCAAACTCGCGCTCGAACTGTCGGCCTTCATCTCCGGTCCAGTAATTCACTCGGCCGGAGCGCAAGACTGCGGTCGCAGCCTCAATTTCCTCCTCTTCAAATGCCGGCCATGGAGGGAAAATCTCGCTACGTACCGGTTCGCCGCCACTGATGGCGAGGGCCTGACCTAAATTGCTGAGGGTTGTCATACAGGGCTACTGCCAAAGTAACAGAATTCAGCGAGAGCCGCCAACCTGCCAGGGCTGCACAGTTTCAACGGAACAGCGGCGAACACACGGCGCGAGCCGCTTTCCGAAGGTGCTCTATTCCGGGCTGATCCCGGATGTTGATGTCTTTTCTTCGGCCGAAAAGCGCGTTGGCTGCGGACGATATCCATTGCGCGTGCGAACCTTGTAGCCTTTCAACTGGTCGCCCACCAGCTTCACCGTAATCGCACGCCAGCCATTATTGGGATTGGATTTTGGATAATAGCTCAAGGAATAAAGGTGGGCCAGATCATCGCGGATAGAGTCGAAGGCCCGGTGTTCGTCCCTCCAGTTTTTGGCGAAGTAAGCCTTTCCGCCCAGTGGCAGCAGTCATGCGGTCAAACACGGCGGTCGACACAGGCTCCAGCCTCGCCTCTTGCGTGCTGATCATGTAAATGGAAACTCCCGCAGACTGCGCAAATTCCGCGACGTCCTCCGGTGGTATGACGCTGGAATTGTCTGGACCGTTCGAGAATACAACCACCACTTTCCTGCCCCGGTTCTGCGCTGCGTCTTTCAGCGTCAACAACAGCGCGTTGTAGAGCGCGGCCTGGTCCCCTGCCACAGTCGATCGCACGGCTCGCAAAATCTGTGACCGGTCGGAAGTTAAGCCGGCCGCGCGCGAGATATCGCGGCTATACGAATAGAACGCAATCTTGTCCGCGTTTCCCAGTGAGCGAATGAAGTCGGTGATTGCGTCTTGTGCAAAAACGAAACCCCGATACATATAGTCGCTGGTGTCGAACAAAACGTACACATTCGCTCCATTCACCAGCGCAGCAAAGCTCTGCGGCGGAGCGTTGTCGGAAGTTTGCTTGCTCAAGTCAACCACACCAGCGTTCGGATCCTGCGCCGCAACATCGCTAAGACTGCGCGCGGACTCATCCCCTTCCGCAAAGGTCGCTGCCCTCTCCACAATTCCGTCTTCGTGGATTTCAAAGTCCTGGGGGCGGAGCCCAGTGACGTAGTTCCCCTTCTTATCCGTCACCGCCACGTTGAGTTGCACCATGTTGACAACAACGTGAATGTTCGGGCCTTCCTGCGCATCGACGCCGGTTTCACCTTGCAGCATAAACGCCAGGAGGATCAGACCCAGAAAAAATGGTTTCTGTACCATGACTTTAAACTTCCTGCTTCTGCAGCCTCGCTTTGCGAGAGGCTGCTGCATATCACCTGAAGTTCTTTTCGCCCCACTTTCGACGCACCTCAAGGGCGAGCAGCAGAACTAATCCTCGACGGTAGCGGCGACGCCAACTTGCCCTCCCGAAATTCCTTTCCCGTTTCATGCATAGCCCGCAGAAGCGCGGGCCCGTCTTCGAAATCGGTCGCGAAAATTTTTTGCACCATCATCCGGGTTAGCTCCGGCACCAGTTGGTTGAGCATGACCGGGGCATATCCTTGCTCATCCGCCAGCCGAGCCCAGTACAGAGTCGGCGAATCCCACGTCTCCGCAAAAAAGCGGCTGGAATATCCCGAGAACGGCGGCATCGGCGCAACATTCAGCAGCTCGAGACCATAGTTCTGCGCGATGCTGGGATGTGGCGTCCCAAAATCATGCGATAGGCGCTTCCAACTCACCTGCTCGGGGTGTTCCCGGGACAAACTTTGCAATTCCTGGGCGGCTGTTCCAGTCGCCCCGGTCTGCTCGGGATACTTCTGCCGGAATTCCGCCGCGAGATAGAACGTGTCTGCCGGCGCTATTTCAGGAAGCATTTCTGAAATTCGACCCGCGATCATAGCTTCCTCGATCTGACTCAGTCGTCCTGGAAGCGATCGACTCGAGAGAATAGTCAGAACCCTATTCCGCAGCGCCTGGTCGTTAGCGGAGCCAACAAGAAGCTCTTCGCCGCTCCGCTGATACAACGTGACCGCATGAAGTTCCACGGGAGTGACATTCCACCATCGCGGCAGGATGGCAGACGTCAACAGTTCCGGGGTCAATTGATTCCAGATCAACGCCTGAACGTTGTCCGGCGAAATAAAATCCTGTTCCAGTTCTGACAGGGCATAGGGCAGATCGGCGAGCGAGCCGACAAAGTGCGCCCCTCCGCCCGCGGGAGACCCTTGGCCCATTAGCTCCGGCGCCTGCCACAGCGTCTTCATGCCCTCCACCGTCTCGCCCGCGAAGTCGTGAGAGCGGACGAACAGCGGATTATTGTGTAGAGCCTGTGCCCCCGGGGGCTCGTAGTAGGCATAGTTCAAGCCCACCAGCGTATCTCGCAGGAAAGATGCAAGCTGACCGCGCGCATCCTCGATTTGTGCCCGCGAAACCGTCGTGGACTTTAGCACTCTTGGCAGGTCGGCTCGCATCTGCACGTCGGTGTGATGATTGTTGTAAATTCCTGACGCCCATTCCGTCCTCTCGCTGTTGGTGAAGATGGGCCGCGGCATCTCAAATTCCCGCGTCTCGCGAGCCAGCAGAATCATGTAATCCGCCGGCTGTTTCCCTTTTTGCTTTTCCTCCAGCGCATCTCCCAAAGTCAAAAGAGTGTCGAGCGATACCAGTCGCTGATCATCTAGTACCGAGCGGATTCGCGCGGCAACCACGCGGTGCATCTCCCTTCCTTCCGCACTGCTTTGCCGGGGTCCAGCCAACAAATCGATGATCTCGTCTTGCGAACCTCGAATTTTCCCAGTCGAAAACTTGAATATTTCTCCTAGCGAACTTCGTCCCGCCTCATAGACCTGGCCGGCTGATCGCACTGTCGCGAAAGGTTTGACGACCTGTTGCCAGGACTCGTTCAAGTGCGCGTTGGAAATCTCTCCCTGGCGCGCAAGAATTTGCCAGATTCCAATATTTGCCTGTAGGGTCCCGTATGCATTCCCACGCGTGGGTCCCGGCAAGTTGCCCAAAGTGTGAGCCGTGTCCAGAAAAAGCTCGATGGATTCGTCGCTCAGCTCCGGGAATTCCGAGAACATTCGATACTGATCGCTGAATTCCTCGTACTTGCGTGCCAGCATGCGGACCACCGGCGCCGACAGGCGATGCTCCGGAGGTCGTCTGCCGTTGAGTTCACTGAGTGCCAGATACGTCTGTAGCGGCCCGCTGTCTGTCGCGGCTCGGGACATTGCGAACAGCACCTGCAGAAGATGATCCGAATCGGCCAGGCGTGGCGTCTGCTTTCCCCAGTGGTGTACCAGACTGGCGTTATGTCCTTCAACAAGAATCTCCTTCCAAACCGCGAGATTCCCCGGAACCAGCGGCTCTCCGTCGCTTCCCAAAGGAAGCCGGGTGACCAGCAGCAGAAGCCCAGGCGCCGGTCGATAAAACCCCCTCGTTGCAGGAGCGGAGGGATCTGGAGTGCGAAGTCCCGTGTAAAAAAGCCGCAGGCGACGCGGGTCGGTAAAATAAGCCTGCTGAGTTCCGCTCACCCGCGAAAGAACGTCAAAATAAGCCGCCAGCCAACCCTTGTCCTTGGCTACCAATTTCGAAACGAAGGGGCCAGGGGCGTCCGGGCTCGCTCCCACCAGATCCTTCCACCCAGCCTCCGCAGCGGCGCCACCCGGCACATTCACTCGACCGTCCCTGATGCAAAGACTTCTCCCATAGAAATCAAGCACGGCAGCATACGGCAGCAGCTTTTCGAGGCCTATGGATTGTTGCAGAACCTTACTGGTCTCCGGGTCCATCCTTGATAGAGCCCAATAAAGCCGCGCGACTGAAGCGTCGCTCAAGATCGTGTCCAGCAAATCCCCATTCTTCTCTCTGGCATTCTTAGGGATCGTCATCGTCCAATCGTGTTCGGCAAACAGCACCGGCACCGGCGAAGAGTCGAAGGGATACTCAAAAGGCTTCCCGCCCTGCAGCGTCCGCTCCAGGTCAGCAAGAGGAAACCCTGAATCAATAACTAAAAAGGCCCGCTCCGGATCTTGCGTTTGCAATGACGTTTCCGGGACACCGCAATCAGCGCTCGTCCGATACCCCAGAATTCGCAGTAGCGGTTTTGCGTCATTGCAATTCGAAACCCGAAGCACCATGCCGCTGCCGGCGGCCAACTGCGACAACTCCCGAGCCTGCTGCACGTACCGCCTCAATAGCACAAGAAACTCAGTTGGCCGCGCGGACCCCTCAAATCCCTCAGTAAAAACATTCCGGCTCAGCAAGGGCAGCACTTCTTCAGGAGCGACCTTTTGGCTGATTCCAGCCATGCGCAGAAAAGATCGTTGCGGCCCCGGGATCGACAACTTCGCCACTCCCGAGAGCGCTCCGTCTTTCGCGGAAGATGCGACGGCGGCATCGTCCGTCCTCAAGGAGGCAGCCAGCGGCTTCCCACCAGCCGCGAACAAACTACAGTTCAAAAGAGAAACGGAGAGGACTACGGACAAGCGAGAAAGAAATTTCACGGCTGGATGCCTCGCGGAGCCGCCGAGACCTCATCGCACCTGAAATCCTATCGCGGAAGGCAGGAGTGTCTTCAATTCGCGAAACCTAATGCCCCAGATCTAGGCTTGGTGAGAACCGAGCTTCGCTCCAAATTCGATGTCGGCAAAATTACCTCATATCGGGCAACAATCCAAGCTGTATTTGTGCAATGTTTGTAAAATTTTTGCACGGCCCGATTGCTCCCCCGAACATCCGAATCAGGACATCCGGAGAACAGCCGCCAACTTCGGCAAGAAAACGATCGCCCATCTCTCCACCTTCCTGCGCTCGGGCGGTACACTCAGGGTATGGCAGTAACCGTGGAAATCCACAACACCGTTGATCGCGACTGGCAGAGGGACGTAGTCGCCATCATCGAGCATGTCTTGTCAGATCGCCCTGGCGACTGGCGCGTCTCAATCATCGGCTCGCAAGGCAGCGAACATTGGGAGATGAAAATCACCGGCCCCCATGCCTTTGAGCGATCCTATGCCCTTGAAAAGGCAGCCGGTGAACATGACCCCTCCGCCATAGCTGCACTTGTCGCCAGGATGGTACCAGCCAAGAAGTCTTAGCAGCCCGCTGAAAGCTCAGATCTCACTGGAGTCTTGAAAGGGCGCGACTTTTCAGCCGCGCCGTAAGTCGCTAGATTATCGCCCGCGCCGGCATCCGCCCAACACCACACGCGACCGCGAAAATCCGGAAGGGGTTTGACACCCGCCCATAGCTCCGATACGTTCTTACTCGGTTAAAACATCGAAGACACACGTTCTCCCGAATCCAACCACCATCAAAAACTCGGAGAAACGCTTGCAGAAACTGATCATCTGGGGAGCCGGCGGACACGGCAAAGTAATCCTCGACATCGCCCGCGCGACGGGCCTCTTCACCGAAACCGTCTTTGTAGACGACGCCTGCTCGTCCCCCGGCCAATCTTTTTGCGATTGCGAACTTTTCCCTTCTTCAGAGGGAATTAAGTCGCTCTCGGTTCGCGGCCATTTTTCGTTCGTCGTGGCGATCGGGGACAACCGCGTCCGGGAGCGCTGTTTTCGACAAGGCATCGAGCAAGGGCTGGACGCCGCTTCCTTGATCCATCCCTCAGCCATTATCTCCGGTTCGGTTCGCATCGGGGGCGGCACGGTCGTCATGCCCCGTGTCGTAGTAAACGCGGACACAGTAATCGGCGACAATTGCATCCTCAATACCGGTGCCATAGTGGAGCACGATTGTCGCATCGGCAATCACGTGCATCTGGCTCCGGGCGTCACCCTGGGTGGCAACGTGACCGTGGAAGCCTACTCCTTCCTGGGAATCGGAACGATCGTGTTGCCAGGTGCAACGATCGGCGCCGGGGCGATTCTTGGGGCAGGCGCCGTGGTGTTGGATTCAGCTCCCTCCGGCACTACTTCGGTAGGAATTCCAGCGAAAGTTATAACAGGCCTCTAAAAAATGCATATCTCGACCAAGCTTTGAAAGAGCGAGCTTTCAGTCGGGGAGGTAAATCGGGCGAGGGAAAAGAGTTTTGCTCCAGCTTGCTAAAGACCAAGAGTCGCTAGCCGTTGGACCGCTTCCGACTTTTAGGGCATCCGCGCTGGTTTCTCCGGAGTCCCGTTTTCCGTACCCGTGAATTCGGGCATGGTTGCCGATCCCTCTGCGGAAATTCCCTCCCCGGTAAGCACTTTCCACACGGTGATCGCCAGAATGCGCAGGTCCAGCGCCAGGCTCCAATGGTCCACATACCAGACGTCGAGAGCGAGTTTTTGTTCCCAAGCCAGATCATTGCGCCCGTTTACCTGCGTCCAGCCGGTAATCCCAGGGGGAACTAAATGTCGGCGGGCCTGCTCCGGGGTATATCGATCCAGGTATTGCATGAGCAATGGCCTTGGCCCCACCAAACTCATGTCTCCGCGAAGCACGTTCCAAAACTGCGGCAGCTCATCCAGGCTCGACCGTCGCAGAAACGCGCCCAACCGCGTGATCCGATCGGCGTCGGGCAACAACACCCCACGCTCGTCGCGCTCGCCCGTCATGCTGCGAAATTTTAGATGCGTCGAAAGGAACGCCCTTATAACCGGGCCGCTGCTGGCGAAAGACGACTGGCCGTCCCATCTGCCACCGCACCAGAACTGCTACCGCCAGCATTACCGGGGACAGAATTATCAGCGCGACAATCGACACTGCAAAGTCCAAAGCCCGCTTCAACCCGCGAGCGAATTTGTGTTCTGCCATGCGCGATATTTCATTTTGCGGAATCAAGGTAGTTCGCACTTTGAAGGCCGTTAAATTGATCCCGAGCGGAGGCTCCGTAAACTTGCACTCATTGTATGACGCCCGCAATTCGGTGGAAAGCTTCCCCAGACAGGGCACCAGCCGCCTTAAACATTTCGTTCTAAGCTTTAACGTCTCACAATTCTTTACAATCCCGCCTCGTTTCGCCGAAACTTCTCCCGCTAAGATTGAAGTGACACACTTCTGTCTCTGGCATCCAACACTCGCGTCATTCGGTGTTGGATCTGAACGAACGTTCGCCTGCTCTTAATGCAAGGACGATTAATTGAGGAGAAGACCGATGCTCTTACTGCGCTTGATTTCTGTGGTCCTGAGGGTGAGGCTGTTGCCCGTATACTTCGCTTTCGCCATCGCTGTCGCGATTTATCCCACGTCGCTGGAGGCACAGACAGCGCCCGCTTCGACATCGCCGCAGACCCCTCCTGCTGCACCCCAGCCCGCCCAGCCGCAAGCGGTGCACTTAAAGGATTACTCGAAGCCGCGTTCCGCTTTTCCCAATGTGCTGCAACCCTATATCTCGGTGGATGTCGCGCAGCCGAACCTCGGCAACTCGCCGCGCATCGACTCGCTCTTGAAAGACGGAAAAATTTACCTTTCGATCGATGACGCCGTTGCCCTCGCGCTCGAGAACAATCTCGATCTCGATATTGCCCGCTACAACCTGGACATTGCCGCGGCCGACCTCCTCCGAGCCAAATCCGGCGCGAGCATTCTCGGCGTCAACACTGGCATCGTGCAAAATACCCCCGGCGGCGGTGTCGGCGGCCTCGGCGGCACCGTTGGCTCAGGTACGGGCGGCACCACCGTCGCCGCCGGCGGCGCAGGCAGCGGAACCAACGGCTTGGTCAGTTCGACTCTCGGCATCGGCGCTCCCCTCACCAGCTTCGACCCCGCACTTACCGGAACTCTGCAGCTCGACAAGGACAACACCGAATCGGTCAGCGTCTTCAGCCCAGTGCCGATTGTGGCTCAGAATACCTACACTTCGAACTTCGGCTACACTCAGGGCTTCACATTCGGAGGCGCCCTCACTGGCGGCTTCAACAACACTCACGTCACTACCAACAATCCCACCAGTCTCCTCACGCCGCAATTGGGATCGAACTTCCAGTTTCGCTTCACCCAAAACTTGCTCCAAGGTTTTGGCTTCCTGCCCAATACTCGCTTCATCCGCATTGCCAAGAACAATCGTGAGATTTCCGACGTCGCTTTCCGCCTCCAGGTCATAACCACCGTCGACCAGATCGAAAACATGTATTGGGACTTGGTCTATGCCTTTGAGAATGTCCGCGTCCAGGAAGAATCCCTCACCTACGCCCAGAAGGCGCTCGAAGACTCCAAGCGCCAGGCCCAGGTCGGTACTGCTCCCCCCATTCAAGTTGCAAGCTCGCAGAGCACTGTCGCCACCGACCAGCAGAACCTGATCGTCGCGCAGAACAATCTGCAACTGCAACAACTTCTCATGAAGAACGCACTAAGTCGCAGCATTGAGGATCCAATGCTCGCTGAGGCCGACGTGATACCTACGTCGGGAATGCTTTTGCCTCAACAAGAGCCGGTCACACCAATTCAAGATTTGATCAATGACGCCCTGCAACACCGCGCCGAACTGGTAGAGTCGCGCATCGATCTCAATTCTCGCGATATCAACATCAAAGCCGTGCGCAATGCCATGCTGCCCACTCTGCAGGCCTTCGCCTACTATGGCGGTTCGGGTGTCGGCGGGGACGTGAATACCCTGGTGCCCAATTGCGGCACGACCTCGGCCAGTTTCTGTTTCAATCCGGCGAAGGCGCCTCCGCCCTTTCAAACTGCAACCAAGGTCAGCTACCCCTCTACGCTCAACCAACTCGTAAACGGCACCGCTCCTGACAAAGGCGTAGGCCTCTCCCTCAACATTCCCCTCCGCAATCGCCTGGCACAATCTAACCAGGTTCGCGCCGACCTCGAATATCGCCAGGCGCAGGTGCGCCAACTCCAGCTTGAAAACCAGGTGCGCATCGAAGTGCGTAACGCACAATTCGACGTAAAACAAAACCGCGCTGCCGTGCAGGCGGCCCAATCCGCCGTGGACCTCGCCCGCCAAACCCTCGACGCCGACCAGCAGAAGTTGAAAGTCGGCCTCACCACCCAGACCGTCATTCTGCAAGATGCCGCTACGCTCAGGACCGGCGAATCCAACATGGTTTCCGCCATGGCAGCTTACGAGAAATCCCGCATCGAACTGGATCGCTCCACCGGATTACTGCTGGATCACTCTGGAATCGATATCGCCGACGCGACCCGCGGGCAAGTAATGCACTTGCCAACCGTGCCCTACGTCGCCCCTCGGCAAGATACCGCTCCTCAGACCCAGCCCCCTGCACCAGCGATTCCTCCGGCGGCCGGAGGGCAAATGTAGCGCCGCCTGTCGCAATATTGCCGTACCGCCAGACCATTGCCACGGAACGACTTAGCGGTTGTGTACGTACATTCTCGTACTGGGAATGTTCTTTAAGGAACATTGTGCAAATCCTTTTCCGGGCCCCCTCTTACCTCGCCCGGGCCAGCGCGGCGCGATTTCTCCCGTCATTTCTCTGCTCGTTGACTTCGCCCTCTCAAGCTGATAAAAGTTAACGTTCTTTTCGACACTCTCTGCGCCGGAGGTTTGTGCCTTCGCGTTATGCCGGACGAAACCAAATCCCCCCCGCCGCCGCCGGAAGGTGAACCGAAGCCGACGGCGGATCAACCCGCAACCCCGGGCGGCGTGAAAGCCACTCCCTCTGGTTCGGTTCAATCGGAAACGAAAACTGCTCCCGACAAGCCAGCCGCTCCTGCAACTCCGCCGAAACCTGCTGCCGCCGCACCCGCAACTCCTGCCGCACGCCAAACCCGCCGCCGCTCCTGCCGAAACCTGCCGGCTCCGGTTCCCACCTCCGTGGGATTCGCCGATGGTCGCCAAGCTCAAGGGCGAGTACGGCTCGGGCATCGAGCCGCTCACTCATCTCGGCCAGAACTACATGGTCGTCGATCGCTCGCTGATTCCTGAAATTCTGCAGGTTCTGCGCGATCGAAGAGCAGTTCGACTACTGCGTGGACATCACCGCAGTGCACTATCCGAAGCGCGAAAAGCAATTCGACGTGATCTGGATGCTCTATTCGTTCCCGCGCAACGAGCGCATCCGCGTCAAGACGCAGATCGCCGATGGCGAGAGCTTGCCGAGCTCCGTTCCGCTGTGGGCGACCGCCAACTGGCTGGAGCGCGAAGTCTTCGACATGTTCGGCATCAAGTTCGACGGCCATCCCGACCTGAAGCGCATTCTGCTTGCCCGACGGTTGGAAGGGTCATCCGCTGCGCAAGGATTACGGCATCCTGCAGCAGGACAACGAGTGGGTGCAGATCAATCTGGGAATCGAGAGCGGGCAGTGAGCAAGCACGCAAAGACAATGACCGATCCGAACACACTCTCGCCGCTCGACCTCGAAACGCCTGACAAGACGTTTCTCGATGCCAACGAACTCGTCATCAACATGGGACCGCAGCATCCCGCGACCCATGGCGTGCTGCGCGTCATCCTGCGGCTCGACGGCGAGAAGGTCCTGGGCCTCGAGTGCGTCATCGGCTACCTGCATCGCGGCGTGGAAAAGATCGCCGAGAATCGCACCTACACGATGTTCAATCCCTACGTCGACCGCATGGATTACGTCGCCGCGGTCTCGAACGGCCTGGGATACTGCGAGGCGGTCGAAAAACTTCTCAGCGTCGAAGCGCCGCCGCGCGCGCAATACATCCGCGTCATCCTGACCGAACTGAACCGCATGGCCAGCCACCAGCTCTGGCTGGGCACGCACGCGCTCGATATCGGCGCGATCACGCCGCTCTTCTACACCTTCCGCGATCGCGAAGAGATTCTCAAGATTTTCGAGAAGTATTGCGGCGCGCGGCTGACCACGCACGCCTTCCGCATCGGCGGCCTGCAGTACGAGACCTACGACGGCTTCGAGAAGGACGTCAAGAACTTCTGTCACGTTCGTGCGCCGAAGATCGACGAGTACGAAGAACTGCTCACCACCAATCGCATCTGGGTCGAACGCACCAAGGGCGTCGGCATAATTTCCGGCAAGGATTGCATCGCGCTGGGCGTGACCGGGCCCGGTGCTGCGCGCCAGCGGCGTGAAGTGGGACCTGCGCAAGGCGCAGCCTTACGCCAACTACAAGAATTTCGATTTCGATATTCCCACCGGCGAGAACGGCGACACCTACGACCGGTACATCGTGCGCATGGCCGAGATGCGGCAGTCGCTGCGCATCATCGAGCAGGCGGTCGAAGGCATTCCCGAAGGGCCCGATCATGGCCAAGGTTCCGAAGGTGATGAAGCCGCCGTCGGGCGAGGTCTACCACTCGATCGAAGCGCCCAAGGGCGAACTGGGATACTTCATCGTCAGCGACGGCTCGACGCAGCCTTATCGCGTGCGCGTGCGCCCGCCGTCGTTCGTGAATCTGCAGGCGCTCGACATGATGTGCCGCGGCCAGCTGGTGGCCGACGTGATCGCCGTGATCGGCACGCTCGACATCGTTCTCGGCGAGGTGGACCGCTGATGCACGCCTTCGTTCAGTACATCCAGTCGTATCTCGACAGCGACCAGACGCCTGGCGCCGCGGGCAACATTTTCTGGGCTACGGTCTACATCCTGCTGGTCTTCGGCGGCCTCTCCGTCGCCGTCATCGCGATGAACTGGCTGGAGCGCAAGATTCTGGCGCACATGCAGGTTCGCCTCGGCCCGATGCGCGTGGGTCCGCACGGCCTGCTGCAGCCCATCGCCGACGCGATCAAGCTGCTGCTCAAAGAAGACATCATTCCCGCCGAGGCCGACAAGGTCGTCTTCTGGATCGCGCCGTTCATCGTCGTGCTCGCGGCGTTCACCGTCTTCGTGGTCGTTCCGTTCGGACCGACGCACGCCATCACCGACATGAATATCGGCATTCTCTTCATGCTCGGCGTGTCGTCGCTGAGCGTGCTGGGGATCGTGACGGCGGGATGGGCCTCGAACTCGCACTATCCGCTGATCGGCGCGCTGCGCTCGAGCGCGCAGATGGTTTCGTACGAAGTGGCCATGGGCCTGGCGGTCGTCTCGGCGTTCTGATGACCAGCCTGAACGCAGAGAGCACCGGCACGCTGAGCATGATCGGCATCGTGCAGGCGCAGCAGGCGCAGGGCAGACTGGTTCATCTTCAAGTTCTTCCCGCTTGGGCTGATCGCGTTCGGCATCTTCGCCATCGCAATGGTCGCCGAGACCAATCGCGCGCCCTTCGACCTGCCGGAAGCCGAATCGGAATTGACCGCCGGATTCCACACCGAGTACAGCGGCTTCCGCTGGTCTTTATTCTTTCTGGCGGAATACTCGGCGATGATCGCGGTCTCGTCGATCGCGGTCACGCTGTGGCTGGGCGGATGGCTGCGGCCATTTCCCAATCGCTCTGAGCGGACCGACGCTGGGATCTGGTTTTCTCGCTCGTTCCCGGGCATCACTTTCTTGTTCCTGGCCGCGATGTGCTTCTACAACACGGCGCGCATGCCCAAGCATCCGCTGTTCCGCATGCAGACGATCGGCCTGGCGGGATTCGGCGCGGTGCTGGGCTTGATCGGCCTGATCCTGCTCGTTCCCGCGGTGCGCGTGCGCGTGCAGGACATTTTCTGGTTCTCCGCCAAAGTTGCCGGCTTCATGTACCTCTATATCTGGTATCGTGGCACGTTCCCGCGTTACCGCTTTGACCAGCTCATGAAAGTGGGATGGAAGGTTCTGCTGCCGATCGGCCTGGCGCTGCTGATCCTGACCGCGATTGTGGGCATGCGGACGGAACTCTGGGCGGAGTTGCAAGGAGCGTGGCGGCCATGATTCCCGCTGGAACGAATCCTCCGGTCGCAACACCATTCTTCTTTTACCTGCTGGCCGCGATCATGATCGTCGGCGGCATCCTGGTGATCACGCGCAAGAACGCGGTGCATTCGGCGCTGGCGCTGATCACCACGCTGCTGGCGCAGGCCGGCGCTCTACCTGATGCTCTATGCGCCGTTCGTCGCTGGCGTGCAGATCATTCTTTATGCCGGCGGCATCATGGTGCTGTTCCTGTTCGTGATCATGCTGATCTCGATCGAGCGCGCTGAAAAAGAACGCCAGTTCAACAAGCAGTGGCTGGTCGGAATCGTTGCTGCCGCCGCGCTTGGCGGCCTGTTTATTGCCGTCTACACCACCAGGACCAAAGGAATTCTCTTTCCCGAAGGCCGAATGACCTACGGCGAAGGGCAGAAACACGCAGGCAGATCGCGGCATTGCTCTTCGACCGCAATGCGGGACAGTACATGTTCGCCTTCGAGATCGCATCGTTGCTGCTGCTGGTGGCGATCATCGGAGCAGTGGTGATGGCGAAGAAGAGGATTTGAAGAGTGAATTGGAATTCGGACGTTGTCATGACGGCGTTCAGCCGTTGAGGAATCGGTTCTGGCGCCAGCGTTGCGCCAGCAAGAGCCTCCTTCGGTCGGAATGACGGGATTAAGGCTTAGGGATAAGGTATGGATGCGATGTCTTCACATCACGACGCTGCACTACCTGGTACTGGGCGCAGCGCTGTTCCTGCTGGGCGTGATTGGCGTGCTGACGCGCCGCAACGTGGTCATCGTCCTGATGTCGATTGAACTGATTCTGAACGCCGTCAACTTGAATCTGGTCGCGTTCTCGCGCTACTGGCAGGGCATTCACGGGCCCGGGGCCCTGCACGGACAGGTGTTCGCAATTTTCGTAATCACCGACGCCGCAGCCGAGGCCGCAGTCGGACTGGGCATTCTGATCGCCTTCTTCCGCAATAAGGAGACGGTGAATGTGGACGAAGTGAATTTGTTGAAGTGGTGAAACATAGCCTTCTAGCTATTAGCTCCTAGCTTCTAGCCGAAACCCATCGGGTGAAGGCTCAAGCGATGAGACGAATGGCTAGAGAGCTAAAAGCTGAGAGCTAGCAGCTGATTTTTCTAGACCACATCTAGCTCATCCCGCTGTTCCCCGCCATCGGCGCGGCGCTCATGTTCTTCTTTGGGCGCAAGCTGCCGAAGGCGACGGTGAACGCTGTTTGCGTGGGCACGGTCGTGCTGGCGTTCCTCATGGCCTGCGGCGCGGTGCTGCAATACACGAACTGGGCTCCGGCGCACGACCATCAAGCCTTTCGAAACAGTTCTCTACACCTGGCTCGGCACCGATACCGGCCATCTGAATTACGTGACGCAGGACGGCACACAGGCGCGTTTCAGGCCGACGCCGGATTCCTGCTCGATCCGCTTTCCAGCATCTGGCTGCTGTTTGTGACCGGCGTCGGCATGCTGATCCACATTTATTCCACCGGTTACATGGCGCATGAGGGCGGCTATTACCGCTTCTTCGGATATCTCAACCTGTTCATGTTCTCGATGCTGACGCTGATCCTGGCGAACAACTACGTGCTGATGTTCGTCGGCTGGGAGGGCGTGGGCCTGTGCTCGTATCTGCTGATCGGCTTCTATTTCCAGCGCAAGTCGGCGAGCGACGCGGCCAACAAGGCGTTCATCGTCAACCGCATTGGCGACGCCGGATTTCTGCTGGGCATGTTCTTCATCGCCTGGTACTTCGGGTCGCTGCGCTACATCGACGTGACCGCGGCTGGCGCGCAGCGGGCATTTCCAGATTGGCGATCCGATCATCACCGCGGCCACGCTGCTTCTGTTCGTCGGAGCCTGCGGCAAGTCGGCGCAGCTTCCTCTTTATGTCTGGCTGCCGGACGCGATGGAAGGCCCGACGCCGGTTTCGGCGCTGATCCACGCGGCGACGATGGTGACGGCTGGCGTCTACATGGTGGCGCGCTCGAATGCGCTGTTCGTGCTGGCGCCGAAGTCGATGAAGACGGTCGCGATTGTCGGCGCGCTGACCGCGATCTTTGCGGCGTCGATCGGCCTGGTGCAGAACGACATCAAGCGCGTGCTGGCTTACTCGACGGTCTCGCAACTCGGCTACATGTTTCTGGCGCTCGGCGTGGGAGCATTTGCCGCCGGCGTCTTCCACGTCTTCACTCACGCATTCTTCAAGGCGCTGCTGTTCCTCGGCGCCGGCTCGGTGATTCACGCCATGAGCGGCGAGCAGGACATGCGGAACATGGGCGCTCTGCGCAGACGCATTCCGACCACGTACTGGACCATGTTCATCGCGACGCTGGCGATCGCGGGCATTCCGCCGTTCGCGGGATTCTTCTCGAAAGACGAAATTCTGTGGCAGACGTGGACGCGCGAAGGCGGCGCCTATCGCATTCTGTGGTTCATCGGCTACGTCACGGCGCTGATGACGGCGTTCTACATGTTCCGGCTGATCTATCTGACGTTCTACGGCAAGCCGCGCATGAGCCACGAGGTGGAGCACCACATCCACGAGTCGCCGAAGTCGATGACGATGCCGCTGGTGGTTCTGGCGGTGTGCTCGCTGTTCGCCGGATTTCTGGGATGGCCGCACAGTCTTGGGCGGCTCGGATCGCTTCGCGCAATTTCTCGATCCGGTCTTCGCGCGCGGCGAAGCTCACGTGCTCGTCGAGGAAGGCAAGGCGGCACAGCTGGCCGCGGGAGAAAAAGAAGAAGAGCACACCAGCCCGGCTGGAATATCTGCTGATGTTCTTGTCGGTGGCCGCCGCCGGGACTGGGCTGGTTCATGGCGGGACGCTCGTACAAGAACGCCGACAAAGGTTACACCGAGCCGATCGCGGCAGCATCTGCGCCGCGTCTACAACACGCTGCTCAACAAGTATTACGTCGACGAAGGCTACGACTACGTCTTCACGGGCGGCGCAAAGTGGGCGACGTGCGCCTGGGCGTGCTGGGACTGGGCGAAGCGAGTTCGTGGTTCGATTCGCACGTCATCGACGGCGCGGTGAATGCCGCGGGATGGATTACGCGCGTGCACGGCGACACTCTCCAGTTGGTGGGACAAGTGGATCATCGACGGCATTGGCGTGAATGGCCCGGCGATTCTGGCGCGAATGCTGAGTTATCCCGCGCGCTTGTTCGAGTGGGGACTGGTGCAGTGGTACGCGCTGGTGATGACCGCGGGGCTGGTTGGATTCGTGTTTTATTACGTGTATCACTGAAACAGCTTCTAGCTGCTAGCTCTAGCTAGCAAAACGCTGGGGCCAGGACGCAAGAGCTAGAAGCTAGCAGCTAGAAGCTGACCTATGCAAAACCACATTCTATCGATCATTCTTTTCACGCCGCTGCTGGGCGCGCTCCTTCTCCTGTTCGTCCCGAAGGAGAACAAGGACGCCATCCGCTGGATCGCGAACATCTTCGCGCTCGCTGGACTTTCTGATTTCGCTGCCGCTGGTCCCGATGTTCTGGGCAGCAGCGCTTCGAGCCGGGCTTCAAGTTCATCGAGGGCGCGCCCAACAACTGGATTCCCTCGATCGGCGCGGGTTACGTGCTGGGCATCGACGGCATTTCGTTCCTGCTGATCATGCTGACGACGCTGCTGGGCTGGATTTCGATTCTGTCGTCGTGGACGGCGATTGAGAATCGCGTGAAGGAATACTACATCTGGTTTCTGGTGCTGCAGACCGGCATGCTCGGCGTCTTCATGGCGCTCGATTTCTTCCTCTTCTTCGTTTTCTGGGAAGCGATGCTGGTGCCGATGTATCTGCTGATCGGCATCTGGGGCGGGCCGCGCAAGCTTTACGCCGCGATCAAGTTCTTCCTGTACACGCTGGCCGGCTCGGTGCTGATGCTGCTGGGCATTCTGTTCCTGTACTTCCACCATCACGCATGTGACGGGCGTTTACACGTTCAGCTTGCCGGCGCTGTACGAGACGGCGCCGCAAATTTATTCCGACTACGGCCCGCACGCCGCTACGCTGCTTTTCCTGAGTTTCTTCTTCGCATTCGCGATCAAGGTGCCGATGTTCCCCTTCCACACATGGCTGCCGGATGCGCACGTCGAAGCGCCGACCGCGGGATCGGTGATCCTGGCGGGCGTTCTGCTGAAGATGGGGACGTACGGATTCATCCGCTTCTCGCTTCCCTTCTTCCCGAACGTGCTGTCGAATCCGGCGACGTTCCTGGGCATGACGGTGCGCGGGTGGATGATTTTGCTTTCGATCATCGGCATCATCTACGGCGCGCTGGTCTCGCTGATGCAGAAAGACATGAAGAAGCTGGTGGCGTACTCGTCGGTCAGCCACCTGGGCTTCTGCACGCTGGGAATTTTCGCGCTCACGCCGCTGGGGCTGAGCGGATCGGTGCTGCAGCAGATCAATCACGGAATTTCGACCGGCGCGCTGTTCTTGATTGTCGGCATTCTGTACGAACGGCGGCACACGCGCGAGATCTCGGAATACGGCGGCATCTCGAACGTGATGCCGGTCTACGCGACGATCACCATGATCATGTTCCTGTCGTCGATGGGACTGCCGCTGCTGAATGGCTTCGTCGGCGAGTTCACGATTCTGCAGGGGACGTTCATGGAGAACTGGAAGTGGGGCGCGTGGGCGGTGCCCGGCGTTGTGCTGGCCGCTGCGTATCTGCTGTGGCTCTACCAGCGGGTGTTCTTCGGGACGGTCACGAATCCGAAGAATGAAAAGCTGCACGATCTGACGCCGCGCGAAGTCGCGACTTTCGTGCCGCTGCTGATCATGGCGTTCTGGATCGGCCTGTATCCGAAGCCGTTCTTCCAGATTCTCGAGCAGCCGGTGAACCACACGATCGCCATCGTGCGCGCCGGATTATCCGCAGCCTGCGGTGAATGCGGCGCGGCGCAGGCGGCGCGCGACGGTCGCTGCCGCCTAGCCAACATGACGTACGACCGCAACGTCGCGGCAGACTCCGATCGCACACGCCGGCAAACAGCGAAGGGGAAGAACTAGTGGTCTGGACTGACTATCTGCTGGCGCTGCCGATCACGCTGCTGGCGCTGTTTGCGCTCGGCATCCTGCTGATCGACTTGATGCTGCCGCGCGGAGATGAAGTGGGCCAATGCCGTCACGGCGATGATCGGCGTGCTGTTCTCCGCCGCGGGCGTTTACAAGATTCAGCTGCTGGATGGGCGCCGTCGCCCGGCTCGTTCGGCATGCTGCGCACGATGCTGGTGGATCGCTTCGCGATTTATTTCTTCTATCTGTTCCTCGCGGGCACGGCCATCGCGATTCTCATGTCGGTGCGCTATCTCGAAACCGAGCACGAGAATCACGGCGAGTACTACGCGCTGATGCTGCTCTCGGTCGCCGGCATGATGTGCATGGCCGCCGGCTTCGACATCGTGCTGATCTTCATCGGCCTGGAATTGATGGCCATCTCGACCTACGTGCTGGTCGGATTTCTGCGCCGCGACCGCCGCTCGAATGAAGCGGCGCTGAAATATCTGCTGCTGGGGGCATTCTCTTCGGGCATCTTCGCCTACGGACTGTCGCTGCTCTACGGCCTGACCGGCAGCACCAATCTCGGCGTCATTCAATCAGGAACTGACGCGGCACGTGCTGAACATCCGCAGTACAAGCCGGTCGCGATCATCGCGCTGCTGACCACGATCACCGGCCTGCTGTTCAAGATTGCGGCGATTCCCTTCCACCAGTGGGCGCCGGACGCTTATGAAGGCGCGCCGACCAGCATCACCGGATTCATGTCGGTCGCGGTGAAGGCCGCGGGATGGGCGATGCTGCTGCGCATCCTGCGTCGTCGGGACTGATGCCCATGCGCGTCGATCTGGGTGCCGCTGCTGGTCTTCGTCTCCATCGCGACCATGACCGGCGCGAACTTCGCCGCGCTCACCCAGACCAATACCAAGCGCCTGCTGGCCTATTCCTCGATCGCGCACGTGGGCTACATGCTGCTCGGCCTGATCGCCGGCACCGCCACGCAACTCAGTCCCGACGGCATCAAAGGCATCCTGATTTATCTGCTGGTTTACACCTTCATGAACCTGGGCGCGTTTGCGGTGATCACCTCGCTGCGCCACCGCAACATCATTGGCGACGAACTCGACGATCTCAACGGGCTCTACTCCCGCGCGCCCGTCGAAGCCGTGCTGATGCTGGTGTTCATGCTGTCACTGGCGGGAATTCCGCCGCTGGCCGGATTCTGGGGCAAGTATTTCATCTTCCTCAGCCTGATCGAGTCGGGACATTACGTGCTGGCATCGCTGGGCGTGCTCTACTCGGTCTTCGGCCTTTACTACTACCTGAAGATCGCGAACGCGATGTTCATGGGGCAGGTGGAAAAGGGCGAAGAGAGACTTCCCGTCAGCCTGACGATGCGGACGGCTATTGCGGTGACCGGCATTGCCACGCTTTATATCGGGATGCTGCCGAACAGCTTTATTCAACTCGTGAATTGGGCGCTGGGGATCGCGCAGAATCCGAATGTAGCGAGGCTGACGCGGTAGACGTTGGAGCCTCGGCCAATCCAGACTCTTCCGTGCGGTAGAATCGCTTCTGACAGAGGCCGACCGATGCCGCCTGACTCTGCCCCCGAAAAGCCCGCTCCTGATCAGAAGAAAAGCCCGTGGGTGCAAGTCGGACGCTACAGCCAGTTGGCCTTGATGCTTCCCGCGGGGACGGTCGGCGGATGGCTTCTGGGCTCTGCTCTCGACCGCTGGCTGCATACCTCGTGGATCAATGTCGTGGGTCTCCTTCTTGGTATCGCGGCGGGGATGATCGAACTGATTCGCACCGTGCTGCGCGATACAGAGTGAAGGGAACCTGCAGAGCGCATGAACGATGACCGAGAAAAATCCAGCGTGGTAGAAGTGGCTGCAACACCGGCCGATTCCGAGGTGCTTTTATGCCGGGGCTCTCATTCGCATCCGCAATTCGATGATGGTCCTAGCTCTGCTTTCGTCCACCGTAGCATGGTGGAAGTTCGGACGCTTCCCTGCCCTCGGCGTTCTGCTGGGTTGCATCATCGCTTATCTGAATTTTCAGTTGGCTGAAGAGTGGCGTTTCGGGCCTGACCGACCGCGTCACCCATGCCGGCAAACCCCAGTCCGGAACCGGGATTATTGTGCGCTTCTTGCTGCGCTACGTTTTGTTAGGGGGTGCTGCGTATGTTATATTAACCAGTTTTCCCGCGAGCCTTCGTGGTCTGTTTGCGGGCTTATTCCTGCCGGTGGGAGCAATTGCCTGCGAGGCGGTATATGAGGTTTACGCGGCCATCACGCGGGGTATTTAGTGCAGTCGCGAACGAGGCAACGACTCAGGACAGCTAGAAGCCATCTTATGCGAACAACTCTGGTTTACCAAAATTTTGAACCATCTGTTCGCCGCTCCGGTCACCTCGTTTCTGCGGGCGCTTCACATCGAGCCCAAGTATGCGATAGCGCCGATCTCGAACTCGTTCGCGATGGAGTTGCTTGTTTTCGCGTTTCTGCTGGCTCTTTTCCTGTTGGTGCGCTCGCGGCTGTCGGTGGAATCGCCCGGAGGGTTGCAGCATGGATTCGAAGCCATTGAGGGTTTCGTGCTGGACCAGAGCCGCGAGATTATCGGTCATCACAGCGAACCGTATACGTCTTTTTTCGCCATCATCTTCATTTTCATCTTGGTGTGTAATCTGATCGGCCTGATTCCGGGCTTCGAATCGCCCACCGGTGTCCCGATCGTGCCCCTTGGGTTGCGCTATTTGCGCATTCCTTTACTACCATACGCAGGGCTTCAAACATGCCGGGCCAAAATATCTTCTGCACTTTTTCGGACCGCCAATGGAAGGTATGCCGCTGGTGGCGCGAATTCTTCTGGCGGCGCTGATGCTCCCCATCGAACTGGTCAGCCACTTTGCCCGCCTGCTTTCGCTCACGGTTCGTCTTTGGGCTAACATCTTTGCCGGCGATCTGATCACTCTGGTCTTCTTTTCCATGATTCCGATCGGCATTCCTATCATCTTCAGCGGCCTGCACATCGTGGTCGCGGTTCTGCAGGCTTATGTGTTCATGCTGCTGTCGATTATTTATGTTTCGGGGGCGGTCGCCGACGAGCATTAAGAACGTGGGCAGTTCGTGATCAGTGCTGGGACTAAGAAAACTTTACCCGCCGCAAGCGTGAGGGCGTCTGCACGGTATGACGTCAACCACCCACTGGCGGCAATTTGATAGAGGAGAAACACAATGCGTAAGTTAAGTTACTTGTTCATGACTCTTATCCGCCCTGTGCTTCGCCATGCCTGCCTTCGCGCAGGGCGGCGCAGCCAGCGAAACCAACTGGATCGCCATCACCGCCGGATTCTCGATGGCGATCGCTTCCGCAGTTTGCGGACTCGCCCAAGGCAAAGCCGTTGCCGCAGCGACCGAGTCCCTGGCCCGCAATCCAGCCGCGCGTCCTGGAATTCAGTTCGCGCTGATTCTCGGACTTGTGCTGATCGAGTCGCTCGCTCTCTACACATTGGCGATCATCTTCCTGAAAGTGAAGTAGAAGCATCCACTGAACGCTCGAAAGCCTCTGCTCGACGCAGAGGCTTTTTGTTTTCTAAAGCTAAAACACCATCTCGTCCTCAACGGCAAGATAGACCCAAGATGGCATCAGGGCTAGAGCCCGATCATTTCGAGACCGCGAGCGGCATGGCTTAAAGCCATGCCCTTCCCAAACAACTTTTCTAGATTTTCCGCTCGCCGCTCCACTCCGAGTCTTTGTTCTGGGGAGCGCGCTGCAGGGCTTCGACGAGCAGGCGGCGAAGGCGGTAGCGGCTATCCAGGTCGATGCTCACAATTTCAAATCCGACTTCGTTCACGCGGGCGCGGCGCAAAAGGACGTGGGCGCGGATCTTCGCGCGCATGCCGACGGAAATTTCCAGATCGGCTTCGCTGCCGATGCGGAGATTGTCTTCCTTGGTGCCCATGCCGCCGCCCAGGCTCAGTTCGCGAATCTGGATTCTGCGACTTGCCCCACGAACTGCCCAGTAAGCCGTAGACGGTTTTGGCCAGCACCAGCCGCTCGTAACGGCGTTGCCGAACCCAGGGGCAGGCGGGTGCCATATCCAGCGGAGCGATGGCCAGTTCCGCCGGCTCCAAGCCGCTGTCGGACATAACTTGCGAGCTGTAGCGGGGATCGGTCTTCGGCAAGCGCCTGCGCGGCGGCGATTCTTAGTTCGCGATGATGAACGTAGCCAAAAGTTTTCTTGGTTTCCAGGATTTCGCGCAGCGTGGCCACGGCCTCCGCATCTTTCAAACGACCGAGCGATTCGATTGCCTTGAGCTGCACGTAGGGTGAACGCGAAGCGGTATCGCCCGGACGCGCCATGGCAACCAGCGGCGACGTCGCGGTCAAGTCTCCGCTCATGCCGATTTCATCCACCGCCTCGGGCAATACGAGAGGATCGAGGATCTCGGTCAGTTCGAGCAGGGTACGTCCGCGATCGCCCGCCGCACCGTACGCAATCTGGCGCACTACGACATCATGATAGAAGCGGTTCCATTCCGGCAGGCGCGTGGGCAGCAGTTCTAGGAGCGTTCCCACATCGAGGCGACTTACTAAGCCCACCGCGCCGGCTGCTTGTCTGGGCTGGCCGGTGCGCAGAATTTCGCGCAACTGCAGGAGCACGGGGGATCCTAATTCCTTTACCAGTTCGATCATGCGATCGCATTCGTCGCGCCGCATGCAGCGGAAGAAGCGATCAGCCAGATGTTCGGCGCCCGCCTGGCTGGTTCGCCGCAGTACCGACAACATGTCGGGAGGAACCGAATCAAGGTGTAGGGCTTCCTCGATGAATTCCGGCAAGCGATTCTCCACGCCCACGCGCGGACGCAAATCGTTCATCAGCACGGGGCGCTCCATGCTGATCATTTCCATACCGGCGCAAACTTCATTGACCGCGCCATAGTTCTTGGCTGCGCTGGCTTCCTGGCTCAGGCGTACGAAGGCGGCGCTGAACAGGCTTTGCAGCTCGGCGTCCTTCTCGTGGATGAGATGCTCGCTCAATCTGCGGATTGCGTGGCCCATGGGCTCACCGCCCAGTCGCGCGTAAAGGTCGGCCAGTTGGCTGAGGCCAATCGCGGTTCGCCGGCGGGGCTCGGCTTCCTTGGCGCCGAGGCAACTTGAATAATTGTTCAGAATTTCAGAGGCAGCCTGTTTATCGTCGCGGTCGAGCAATACTTCCACGAATTGCCGCAGGTTTCTCGGCGGGACGCAGGGCGCTTCGTGAGACATCAGCACGCTCTTCTTGCCCGATTCCGGCACTTCCGCCCAGAACATGCGGTCGAGGATATCGGCATGCGACTCCACCAGAATGCCGGCCTTGCTCATCTTGTCTTCCTGCAGCTTCAGAATCTGCCGCAAGCGAGTCCATTTGCCGGCTCATGTGTTCCATCATCTGATGAACGGCGTTCACCTTGACTTCGCCCTTCTGGTAGCGCTCCAGGGCAAAGCGGATGGCCATATGTTCCGCGGCTTTCATGAGCAGCGGTGTGTCTTCCTCGTCGGCGGTCGCGGCCTTGGCTGCCAGACTGCCGAGCAACTGCTGCAGGTTCAGCCGGGTGTTCGGATCCGTTTCGGTGAGTTCCTTCTGCAAGTCTTCTTCTTTTACGGTGGGATCCTGCTGCACTTGTCCAAAGCGCGTAAGCAACCGGATTGCCTGAATCACTTCCTGTTCTTGCAGCGGAACCATTCCGCCAGTCCAGGCAGGTGCTGCGCCGGCGGCGGTGCCGCCGGGTGCGCCGATTGGCGTACCATCTGGAACCCATCGCCCCTTGCCGGTTCCTTGAGGAATATTGGGTGCGCTGCCTAAGGGCACCATGGGAACGCCATCGGCAGAGACGGTTCCGCCACCGCCCGAGTTCGCTCCCTCGGCGGCGGCAATCAGTTGTAGCAACTTCTGCGGGTCGTTGAGCCACTGCTTGAATTCGGGGCCCAAAGTCTGCGCCGCAATCTGCGCGGCGATGCTGACGTCGCCAGTAAGTGGATCGGCGGCAACGAACTTCACTTCGTTGATCCGGATGCCGCTACCCGCTCTGGTTGCGCCTAATGCTTCTTTGATTTGCTTCGAGACATCCTGAGCTTTGGACCCGGCAACCGTAAAGGCGCGAACCAAGCGAACAAAATCTTCCTCTGTAACGTCCCTGGAAAAATGCAAGCTGGCTAATCCCGCGGTGGTTAACAACGTCGCAAAGCTGCGCTCAGCATTTCCCGTTTCCAAGGGAATTCCATCCAACAGCAACTTATTGTCGGAAACGCCCAGAAGGAACCCAGCATCCCCGGTAGTCGGTAGACCTTGTTTCAGCTCGTTCCAGGTAATTTCGAACTGAGCTTCGGTGCGCTTGTGACCATAGCCATACATCCGCGCATACTTGATCAGGATGTTCAGACTGTGAACAAACGCGCGCGCAGAGGCTGCTCGCGCATCTTGCGAAGTATTTGTCACGGAGATAGAAGCTCCTCTAAACGCAGGTTCGAAGCTCAAGGTTAAAGCGAAACGGTAAGCCCCGAAACGTTACGGAGGTAATAGAGAGGCCCGAAAGAACCGACCGCTGGGACATGGCCCCATCCAGCGCCTTTCGATTGAGAGGCTCCTGCTGACTTCGGATTCCACTTCTTGGGTTCCGAGAGTTGACTTTCCCTGCAACTGCAATGCCCCTAAAAGCGTCTTACAGCCGACAAATCAATCGGTTATTTGCCTACGCAAGAACAAGCAAAGAGAGGGGTTTCGCATGGATGGTTCGAAAGAGTTTTCCAGGATTGCAACGATTGTCCTGTCGAGCGCGACGCTGGCTGCTGCGATGCTTTTCAACACGCTACCGCGGCTGCACGCAGAAGACATCGACCGCTGCCAGCGCCGAGTCGTTCACGCCGAGCATGAACTGCATGAGGCCATTGAGCGGCACGGACGCCACAGCCGGCAGGCCGAACGCGAACGCCATGAATTGCACGAGGCGCGGGAGCGCTGCTGGCGCGAACAGCATCGGTGGTGGGACGAACACGAGCATCGCTGGCGCACGGACCGCGACTGGGACGAGCACGACCACGACCACGACTAGCCAAACACGCAATAGCCTCCCATCGATTTAGGGCCCAGTATTTGCATTAGGGCAGGTTTCAGCAGGCGGAGCATCATGGCGCTCCAAAGGAACCTGCCATTCAACCCCGCCTCCAATTCGGCCGATGGACGCTCAGAGAGACCTCTGCATGCCTCTGCCATGGTTCTGGATACCTCTGGGCGCGCTGATTTTACTGGTGATCTACCAGCAGTTCCGGATTTACCAGATTCACCGGGAGTCCAGAAAGAACGAAGAACTGTTCCAGATCGTCACCGAGAACGCCGCCGACATGATTGCTTTGGTGGACATGACGGGGCGGCGGCTCTACAACAGTCCGGCCTACAAGAGAATCCTGGGTTATACGCCTGCAGAACTGGGAGAGACTTCGGCTTTCGAGCAAATTCATCCCGACGATCGCTTCAAGGTGCTGGAAGCGGCCAGAGACTCGCGGGAAACCGGCATCGGAAAACGGTTGGAGTACCGGATCAAACATAAGGACGGCACATGGAAGGTACTGGAATCCATAGCGAGCACCATTCGCGACGCCAAGGGGGAAGTCGCGAAGCTAGTCATTGTGAATCGTGACATTACGGAACGTAAGCGGGCTGAAACGCAACTGGAGCACAACTTGTTTCACGATCCGCTGACGGGTTTGCCCAACCGCCGTCTCTTTCTGGACCGACTGCAGTACTCGTTTGCGCGATCACGAAAACATTCGGGGCGGGCCCACACACTGCTGCTGCTTAACGTCGATCATTTCAAGATATTCAATGAAAACATGGGCACGGCGGCGGGCGACCAGATCCTTCAGGAAATTGGACGCCGCCTGGGGGCGCATTTACGGGAACGACGACGCATGTCGGTCCTACAGGGCGCGTCGGCAGAAGTCGTGGTCTTTCGATTGGGAGGAGATGAATTTACCATCTTGCTCGACGCGGTGGACGATCCCAGCGATGCCATGCGAGTGGCGCACGGACTGCAGGCAGGAGTGGCCGAGCCGTTCTTTGTGGAGAAGCGCGAGGTCCGGGTGTCTCTCAGTATTGGCATCGCGCTCAGCGCGCCGACGCATGGGCAACCGGAAGATCTGCTGAAGGATGCGGACGTGGCCATGCGACGCGCCAAGACTATGGGCGAATCGCGGTGCGAAGTTTTCGATGAGGCCATGCACACCCGCGCCGTCGGGCGCTTACGGTTGGAATCGGATTTGCGGTCAGCGATGACGGAACACCAGTTTCGAGTTCTCTACCAGCCGATCGTCCACCTTGCCACTCATCGTGTCGTGAGTTTTGAGGCATTGCTGCGTTGGGAGCATCCTTCGCAAGGACTCATCTCTCCCTACCGCTTCATCGAAGCCGCGGAGGATACGGGAGTTCTGGTTTCAATCGGGCACTGGTTGATGTTGCAGGCGTGCCGGCAGTTGCATGAGTGGGAAATGGACACTTACCCGGCGCCCGTGAGTGTTACGGTAAACGTGTCGGCCCGCCAGTTCGTCGACGCCCGGCTGCTCGGCGACATACGGAATGCCCTACAGGAAACCGGGGTTGACCCTTCGCGGCTGCAACTGGAATTTACCGAGAGCATCGCGGCTGCAGATCCGAAGCTCACGGTTACCGTGCTCTCCCATTTGAAGCATTTGGGAATCGAGGTGATTCTCGACGATTTCGGCACGGGAACCACTTCGCTGCGCGGATTGAGGCAGTTTCCGGTGGACGCGCTGAAGATCGACCGGTCGCTGATCAGCGAGATGCAGACCGACCGGGCCGCCAGTGATGTTGTGGAACTGATCGCTACACTGGCGCACAAAATGAATATGAGAGCGATTGCTGAAGGCATTGAAAGCGCACGGCAGGCAGAGCGTTTGCTGGAACTGGGATGTGAGTACGGGCAAGGCTATTATTTTTCGCAGCCCCTGGATCCGAAGGCGGCAGCGGAGTTCATGCGCCAGCCGGTCGCCGCGCGCGGCCGAGGCGCGGCGAAGTAAGCACCCTTGAGGCAAGACCGGACCGGGGTGCCCAGAGTCACTTAACGCGCGCCATTCCCTGCTGAAACCACCCTTCCATATTCAGTCGCGCGGCTGAGACGATCAAACATGCGCCAGGCGTCGAGTGAAACTTTGCTGATCGCCTCTTCGCCGTCGCGTTCATTGCGGAGAAATGTCGTCATTACACAAATCACATAAGGACGGCCTTCGACGAAAACGACGCCGGAGTCGTTGCGTACGGCTTCCAGCTCGCCGGGCTTGTTAGCGACCTTCAGATCGGGGGGCAAGTCGCGCGGAAGAAATGAGTCCTTGTTCGTACTCAACATTTTAAAGAAATCGGTGGTCGACTCTTTGTCCATCAGTTTGCCGTGGTAGATAGCGTCAAGCAGCGTCATCATTTCGCGCGGCGTGGAAATGTTCTCCCGGCCTTCCTTTGCAGCTTGCAGGTCCATCATCTTGCGGCGCAGGCGCGTGTGGGTGAGGCCGAGCGAATCGAGCATGGCATTCACGTTCTGCCATGCCGACTCGATCGATCAGAACGTTGGTTGCGGAGTTGTCGCTGACGGCGACCATCATTGTTGCCAGATCGCGCAGCGTCAGGCGCGTCACACCGGGCGTCAGGCCTCCCATGATGTCGCTGTCAGGAACCAGATCGGACGACTGCACAGTATACAGATCGGTGAGTTTGAGCTTGCCTTGTTGCGCCTGCAGGTACAGATCGGCAAGCACTGCGATCTTGATGGAACTGGCTTGCGCGAAGACTTCGTCCTCGTGCAGAAACAAATGGTCGTCTGAGGTGAGATCTTCGATCGCTACTCCCATGACGCCGTCGAGGTGCTGATCGACTTCGTGAATATCGGCCTCAAGTTTTTGCCAGAGCATTTTCTGTTTGGCAGGCGATGGAGTCGCATTCTGCGCGAAGCATGGGCCCAGGAAAAATAAGTAAAAGAAGAGGTACCTTACGAAACCGAGAAGGAGTTTTTTCACGGCAGGGATTGTATCAGCAGACTTGTCGGTCTCGGAGACCGGCCCGAGCATCCGCACGGAGATCAGCCCGGGGTGGATGTCTTGACAGGATCAACCGGTCAGACTTCAACCGTCAATCTTCGCCTCTCGCAGCTGCTTTACGGCAGTCTCGGAACTAATGGGCGAGTAATACACTTCCTTAAACGTGTACGATCGCGCCTTGGATCCCAGCACAGGAAGGATTTCGATGTGCCAGTGGTAGTCGTCGTCGATAGTCTTCCAGTAGCCAAGATTCTTGGACGGGTGCAGGCTGCTGGGCGAAGTATGCAGCACGAGATGAAAGTCTTCGGTAATGGAACGAACCCGCTGCAGCGTCCGCCGAATCAGCGCTGCCAGATTCACCCGCAATCCAGGCTTGTTCAATCCGGTGCGCTCGAAGGAGGCGTCGTGGTTGCGCGGCAGGATCCAGGTTTCATAGGGAACGCGCGGGGCGTAGGGGCCGATTGCCAGATAGTCGCCGCGCGCCTCGATGACCCGCAGCGCCTGCCGCTCCTCTTGCTGGATGATGTCGCAGAAGACGCAGCGCTCCTTGCTGATGAAATACTCGCGACCGGCCCGTAGTTCGTACAGTACGCGCCGCGGGACAAACATGGTCGCAGTAATTTGCGATGTGGGATGGCTGAATTCCTGGCCTGCGCTTTTACCGTAGTCCTTGTAGAGACTTACGTACTTGATGCGCGGATCGCGCTTGAGATCGAGGATGCGCTCGGCGGCCACGCGCAGAAAATGAGCGATCTCGTCGTCACTGGCGTTCCACAGATGACGGTCGTGGCGCGGATTTTCGACCAGGACTTCATGTGCGCCAACCGCGTGCATGCGGTCGTAAATACCATCGCCTCGGCGGTCCGGTTCGCCTTCAATATGGTAAAGAGGGCTCGGATGAACGACGGAACGAGCAGACCAGGGAACGCCGGGCGCGCTGGGAGATCTGGAGATCACTTGTAAGGGTGCCGCGCTCGCCTCGCAGAAAGGGCAGGTAGTCTCGGAGCGGGGTCCGATTGGATCGTCGCCGGTGATGACCCAGGAACGAGTGATCGGATCCTTGCGCAATTCCATGAGGAAGGAGAACACCGGAGGAGAAGCGCAGTCAACTCCGATTTCGTGCGGTAATTTTTCACTGGCGCATAAGAAATGGCGCTAAGGAACGGCGGCGCGCTTTGTTATAATCCGCCGAAGCCCCTCCTGATGACCGAGCCGTCCACTCCGCTGATGCGGCAGTATGCCGCCGTCAAAAAAGAGCATCCCACTGCACTTTTGTTTTTTCGTCTGGGCGATTTTTACGAGCTGTTTTTCGATGATGCCATCCTGGCCGCGAAAGAACTGCAGATCACGCTGACTTCGCGCAACAAAGAAAAAGGAATTGCAGTGCCCATGTGCGGCGTGCCTTATCACGCGGCGGAAGGCTACATTGGAAAGCTGATTCGGAAGGGATTCAAGGTCGCAATCTGCGAGCAGATGGAAGACCCACGACAAGCCAAGAAACTGGTGCGCCGGGAAGTGACGCGGGTCGTGACTCCGGGAACCGCGGCGGATTCGTTACTCGGGTCAGAGGAAAATAACTTTCTGGCCGCATTGGCCCAGGTGGGAGACCGGGTCGGATTCGCGGCTTTAGACTTATCGACGGGAGAATTCCGGGCTACAGAATTTGCCGGTGAAGGCGCGTTGCGACGGGTGCAGGAAGAGTTGGAGCAACTGAAGCCGAAGGAACTGCTGTACGGATCGGCCGCGCCGCTATTTGAAAGCGGAGCCGCGGGCAAGATCGAGCCGAGTCTCGCTCGGCCCGACAACCGGGGGCTGCTGTCCCCACAACCTCCTCAGCAACTAAGCGGCAAGACTTGCACCGAGACTCCGCTGAATGATTGGATTTTTGCTCCGGATCATGCCATTCCGCTGCTGGAGAATCACTTTGGCGTTTTGTCGCTGGAAGGCTTTGGGCTGGCTGGACGAACCGCAGCGGCAGCCGCAGCCGGAGCCATCCTGTATTACGTGCGCTCAACCCAGCGTGGATCGCTCGATCATGTCGATCGCATCGGCTGGTATGAGCGGCAGAGTTGCCTGGTTCTGGATGCGGTTACGGTTCGCAATCTGGAATTGATCGAACCATTGTTTGCCGGCACCGATCCGGGCGTCACGCTATTCCGCTCGATCGATTGCGCAGTCACGCCCATGGGTAAACGACTGCTGCGCGCATGGCTCCTGCGGCCATCGCTGGATTTGAGCGAGATCCACGGCCGGCTTGATGCGGTGGAAGCGGCGGTGAAGGAGATGGTTGCGCGCGAAGAATTGCGGCGCGCGCTCGACGGTGTTCTCGATCTGGAAAGACTGCTGAGCCGCATTACCCTTGAGGCGGCAAATCCGCGAGATGTGCTGGCACTCGCGTCTTCTTTAAGAAAACTTCCCGCAGTGCGAGTTGCAGTCGCTCGGCTGGGTGCGGCGCGACTGAGAACTCTACATTCGTCGCTCGATGAACTGAGCGACGTGCGAGAACGCATCGAGAGAACCATTGTGCCGGAGCCACCCCTGAGTTTTGCGGACGGTGGGGTGATCGCCGCTGGTCTGGATCGCGACCTTGACGAGTTGCGGGAACTCTCGCGCAACAGCAAGCAGGTGCTGGCGCAGATTGAACACCGGGAACGCGGCCGAACTGGAATTTCGTCGCTCAAGGTAAAGTTCAATTCTATTTTTGGTTACTATCTCGAAGTTTCGAAGCCAAACCTGCACCTGGTTCCACAGGACTATGAACGGAAGCAGACGCTGGTCGGGGCGGAACGCTTCACCACGCCCGAACTGAAAGAATACGAGGCCAAGATTCTCGATGCGCAGGAAAAGATTGTCGACATCGAGCGCCGGCTTTTTACGGAATTGCGCACGGCGATTGCGGCAGAGGCCAAGCGGATCCGGCAGACTGCCCTTGCGCTGGCGGAAGTAGATGTGCTCGCGTCTTTGGCGCATGTGGCGGCGCTGCGCAATTACTGCCGTCCCACATTTGTAGAGTCGCCTGACTCCAGCGAGATCGAGATTATCGAAGGGCGGCATCCGGTGATCGAGCAGCAGGAAATGGCCGGAGGCAGCGAGCGCTTCGTGCCCAACGATCTTTATTTAAATGGCACGACGCACAACGTCATCCTGCTCACTGGGCCCAACATGGGCGGCAAATCGACTTATCTGCGCCAAACCGCACTGATTGTCATTCTGGCGCAGATGGGATCGTTTGTGCCGGCGCGATCGGCGAAGCTGAGCCTGGTCGATCGCGTGTTCACCCGCATCGGCGCGAGCGACAATTTGGCGCGTGGCCGCTCGACTTTCATGGTGGAGATGACGGAAACGGCAGCGATCCTGCACACCGCGACGGCGCGATCGCTGATCCTGCTCGACGAAGTGGGACGCGGCACTTCCACTTACGACGGTCTCGCGATTGCATGGGCGGCTGTGGAATATTTGCACGGGCGCGTCCGGGCCAAGACGTTATTCGCAACCCACTATTTTGAGCTCACGGAATTAGCCGAACAGCTCTCGGGCGTGAAGAATTATCACGTCTCGGTTAAAGAGACCGGAGGCGGGATCGTATTCTTGCGCCGAGTAGAACCGGGGGCGGCCGACCGCAGCTACGGCATCGAAGTTGCCAAGCTGGCGGGATTGCCGAACGAAGTCATCATAAGGGCACGCGAAGTACTCGAGGAGCATGAGTATGCAGAGCAGCAAGCGACCGCGCACCTTTCGCCGGGAGCGACTCCGCCGCCAACGCAGCTGACGATTTTTACTCCTCTCTCCCAGCCGGTGTTGGAAAAATTGCGCGAAATGGATTTGAATCGGCTTACTCCGCTGGAGGCGCTGAATCTTTTGGCAGAGCTGAAGAAGGAAATCTAGTGAAATCCGGCTCTAACGCGCGATCTGAACGCATCTGGGAAATTACTGTGGAAAGTAATTGGCTCAATACACTAGGGGCGGTGGTGCTTTTTATCGCGTGTGGTTCACTTCTCGTCAGAGAGATCGACCATTTCATTTGGGGACAATTCAGCAGACCAGTGCGTGTTCACTTGGCCTTTTGGAGCATCTGGAATAAGGTGTTTGAGGCCATCGCCGCAATATCTTGTTTTATATGTGCGTTTAACTTCCCAAACAAATACGTGAAGACTGCTTCTGTATTGATGGGAACGAACCTCGCGGGTTTCGTTCTGTTGAGTTTTTTTCAACTTTCCACTCGCACACTCCACGTTGCATCCGTAGGCGGATCGGTCCTGAGGCAAATCGCTCTTGCCATTTGTTGCATGGCACTTGCGCAATGGCTTAGGTCTGTCGTCCGATGGGGTCGCCAGTCAGAACTTCCCGGGGGTAATATCTGACTCGCTCATTGGGCAAGCGCGCAGACGCCGGGCAATTGCTCATCGTTGGCTTTGATGGTTCAGAGATTACGACTCGGCTGAAGTCCATGCTCAAGCGACTGCAGCCAGCGGGCGTGATTCTTTTCGCACGCAACATCAAGAGTCCGGAACAGACCTGGCGTTTGCTTCGCGAGTGCCAGAAGTGCGTGGCTACGCCTTTGTTTACTTGCGTTGATCTTGAGGGTGGGACCGTCGATCGCTTTCGTGACGCCTTGGGAGCGGCGCCTTCGGCGGCGGAGGTGTTCGAGACGGGCGACCGCAAGCTCTTTCGCAAGCATGGGCAAATCATCGGCGAGAATTGCCGCTGTATGGGATTTAACGTGGACTTCGCGCCCGTGCTCGACCTGGCATTTGAGGCGTCACACAGTGTGATGGGGTCGCGAGCAGTGTCGGCCGATCCGAGCGAGACCGTGGCTTACGCTCGAGAGTTTCTTGCGGGCCTTCGGGCTGCGAACGTGCTCGCATGCGGCAAGCACTTTCCGGGGCTCGGCGAGGGTCAACTTGATAGTCATCACGAATTACCCGTGATAGAAAAGCCCTTGAACAAACTTTGGTCTGAAGATCTTGTTCCCTACCGAGCGCTGCGGCGGCAACTACCACTGGTGATGATCTCGCATGCGGCGTATCCGCAGGTTACGGGCGATCGAACTCCGGCATCGCTCTCGAAGAAATGGATCACGGATATATTGCGCAAGCGCATCGGCTACCGGAATCTAATTGCGTCGGATGATCTGGAGATGGGTGGCGTACTATCCGCGGCGCCGATCGGTAAAGCTGCGGTTGAGTTCATCCGAGCCGGCGGAGATTTGTGCCTGCTCTGTCACCGGGAAGACTATATTTTGCAGGCTCATGAAGCGCTGACGACAACGGCCGAAAAAGATTCAACGTTCGCCCGGCGGATTGCGGAATCGGCGCGGCGTGTGCTGGCATTCAAGAAGAAGTCGGGAAAGGCGTTGCGCCGCGGGCAGGTTCCCTCGGAAGCGGTGGTCGGCAGGTTGTCGCGCCGGCTGTGGGAATTCAGCGAAGAAGTACGCCTGGCGCCTTTCAGCCGGGCAGCGGACAGGCGGCGATCTCGCGCATGAGCGACACGGCAATGATTGTAGCCGGGGTGATGAGTGGGACCTCGGCCGACGGGATCAACGTCGCGCTGGTGCGGCTCGGCGCCGAACGGAGTTCCAGTTCTCGGCTGTCACCTCGGCCCGACGTTAGCATCCGACTGCTTGGGCATACGGAAACGTCTTACCCGGCAACGGTCCGCGCCGCCATTCTGGCCGCGATGAATTCGGAAGATGCTCGCGTAGCGGACCTGGCCCGGCTGAACTTTCTTTTAGGCGAGTTATACGCGGAGGCAGTGCTGGCCGCGCAGCGACAATTTCGTGTGAAGGCCGAACTGATCGGATGCCATGGGCAGACGCTTTACCATCAAGGGGAAGCGCGGCAGTTTTTGGGACGAAAAGTAGCCGCCACGTGGCAGACGGGAGAAGCTGCCATCATCGCGGCTCGGTTGGGCGTGCCGGTGGTATCGGATTTTCGTCCGGCAGACATGGCTGCAGGAGGTAAGGGCGCTCCGCTGGTTCCTTATCTCGATTGCATGCTTTTTGGGGATCCGAAGATTGGGCGGATCGTGCAGAACATTGGAGGGATCGCTAACTTAACAGCCGTTCCAGCGACTGGCGGCCAAGGCCGCGTTTTTGCTTTCGATACCGGGCCAGGGAATATGGTCATCGATGCGGTGACGGAGGAGTTGTTTGGTAGAACATTCGATCGGGGCGGCAAGATCGCGGCCTCTGGAATGGTCTTGGAGCCGGTTCTTAAGCAAATCCTGCGGAGGAAGTTCTTTCGTTCCAAGCCGCCGAAGACGGCCGGACGCGAGGAGTTTGGGCGCGACTTTGTGGGCGACTTCTTACACCGCTGCGCTGGGTTTCGCAAGGAGGATGTAGTTGCGACCGCTACTGCGCTTACGGCACGATCGATCGGCGACGCAGTGCGGCAATTCGTAATAAATGGCTCTGCAAATTCCTTCCGCGAAATGATTCTTTCCGGCGGCGGAGCGCGGAATGCGACTCTTGTATCCATGTTAAAAGAAGCTTTGGAGCCGATCGGCATCAAGTTGCGATTCTCCGACGAGTTCGGCGTGCCTTCGCAGGCGAAAGAGGCGGTGGCGTTCGCCGTGCTGGCTTATGAGACATGGAACCGCCGGCCGTCGAACGTACCCTCAGCTACGGGCGCGAAACGAGCAGCGATATTGGGAAAGATTTCCTATGCGTAGCGCACTCTTCGTTCTAATCAGCCTGATTGCGATTCTCCCTCTGATGTCGTGCTCGGCGAAGCCTGATCCCAACACCTTGGTCATGGTCATCGAATCGAGCCCGACGAATCTCGATCCTCGCGTGGGGATCGACGCGTTCTCGGAGAGAATTGACAATCTTATCTTCGACGACCTGCTGGCACGGGGAGACGATCTGAATGTAGCTCCGGGACTCGCGGAACGCTGGGAGATTCCCGATCCACTCACTTACGTTTTCCATCTGCATCGCGGCGTCAAGTTTCACGATGGGCGACCGCTAACTGCCCGCGATGTGAAGTGGACCTTCGACTCCCTGCTGCAAGACAAGATTCGCAGCACAAAGGCGGCGGTCTATCGTTTCGTCGACCGGATCGAAGCGCCGGACGATGCGACCGTGATTTTCCATATGAAGGAGCAGGACGCAACCTTGCTCTGGAATCTGTCCGACGGCGCGATTGGCATCGTGCCCTACGGCAGCGGCGATGAGATGACGCAGCATCCGATCGGCTCGGGGCCATTCAAGTTTGTTAGCGCGGAGACTGACCGGGACGTCGTAATCGAACGCAACGATCAGTATTGGGGCGGCCCGGCCAAGCTTGCGCGCGTCCGCTTTGCGGTAGTCCCGGATGCAACCACCGAAGCTCTCGAATTGCGCAAAGGCAGCGGCGACGTCACGATCAATTCGCTCACGCCCGATACTGTTTACACATTGTCGCGCGATCCCAATATTGCGGTCGAACGCGGGGCGGGAACCAGGCTCGCGTATCTTGGATTCAATCTGCGTGATCCGATTCTGAAAGATGCTCGAGTGCGGCAGGCAATCGCCTACGCTCTCGACCGGAAGCCGATGATCGAATATTTGTGGCGGGGCCAGGCAGAGCCGGCGCGCAGCATTTTGCCTGAACAAAGTTGGGCCTACAACGGAAGCGTGCCGGCTTACGATCACGACATTGATAAGGCGAATCGACTGCTCGATGCCGCGGGCTACCCGTCGGTGAATGGCGTGCGTTTTCACATCACTATGAAAACGTCGACCGACGAGAACACACGGCTCATGGTAGCCGTGATGCAGCAGCAGTTGCGCGAGGCGGGGATTGAGCTCGATATCCGCAGCTTTGAGTTCGCGACTTTTTTTTCGGACGTGCAGCACGGCGCGTTTCAGATGTACGGACTGCGCTGGATCGGCGGTAATGAAGATCCTGACATTTTCGAATATGCTTTTGACTCGGCGAAGTTTCCACCTAACGGCGCCAATCGTGGCTATTATTCGAACCCCAAGGTGGACGCGCTGATCGATAAAGCTCGACGCGCCATCGATCCCAATGTGCGCAGGCCGCTGTATGCCGACGTGCAACGCATCCTGGCCGAAGATGTGCCTTACATCGATCTGTGGTATCTCGACAATGTTCTGGTGCATACACGGCGCGTGCGAAATCTGAAGCTGAATCCTGCTGGGAATTACGATTTCTTACGGACGGCCGAATTAGCTCAGTAGACAGCAGCGCGGCTATTTCGGCTAGTTGTCGAGCTTCGCTCGACGGACAGGCGAGGCGACTGTCCCTACATGCGTTTCTGTTTTTGCGTGTTACCATCGAATTCCGGCATCATCTATGCGAATTCTCTTTATTGGCGACATCTTCGGACGACCGGGGCGGAATATTGTCAAGGACCGGCTGCCCGGGATTGTTCGCGATCACGGAATCAATTTGATCATCGCGAATGGAGAGAATTCGGCGGCTGGTTTTGGAATCACGCCGGCACTGGCCGAGGAACTGTTCGAATTCAACATTGACGTAATTACTACCGGGAACCACGTCTGGGACAAGCGCGAAATCGTCGACTACTTTCAACTGGTCGAGGGCAATGGGCACGGCCCTGCGCGCCGGGTGCTGCGTCCGGCGAATTATCCCGCGGACATGCCCGGGTCTGGCGTGTACGAAGGAATGAAGGGAAAAATTCCTTATGCCGTGATCAACCTGCAGGGGCGGGTTTTTATGGCCTCGAACGACGACCCCTTCCGCGCTGCGGACCATCTTCTGAAGAAGATTCAGGCGAAGGTGATTCTCGTCGACATCCACGCGGAGGCGACATCGGAAAAGATTTCTATGGGGTGGTATCTGGACGGGCGCGTAACGGCGGTGGTCGGCACGCACACCCATGTGCCAACGGCGGACGAGCGTGTTCTCCCAAACGGGACAGCTTATGTGACTGATGTAGGCATGACTGGACCCTATGATGGCGTGATCGGCGTAAAAAAAGAATTGGTAGTGGGCAAGTTTCTGAATGGAATGCCGGTACGGTTCGAACCGGCCACGGGGGATACGAGGCTGTGCGCGGTCATCATCGATTGCGACGAACACTCTGGCAAGGCTAGTAAAATCGAACGTTTAATGCTGTCGTAATAGACGTTGCTTGCGCGTCTTGCGCGCCGCGAGACCAAGACGTAGCAAGCTACGTCTCTACGATTGAGGAACTTTTGCAAGACTTCGACAGCCTTGCGTTCTTGAGATGGGGCTCCGCCTCTCCCGTTGAGCTCGAAGGTACCAGGTCCTATTGGCGTATCCGGTATACGTAGAAACTACATTAAAATCACACGAGATGCGGCGACAAAGACTAATTATCGCGCTCGGTCTTCTGGTGGCCGCGCTCTCTTTGTCGGCATTCGCCGGCGATGAGCCTTCCTCCGCGCCGATTTCCTGTGGGAACGGGGTTCCCGGCGGAATCAATTGCCTGGTGTCTAAGAAGGATCTGAAAGAAGCTCACTACGCTTTTCGCGAGGGCGTCAAACTTCAGGAACACCGGCAACTCGAAGAGGCATTGGCCCGATTCGACGAGGCCGCGAGGCTGGCACCGCAGAATTTGCAGTTTCTGACCGCCCGGGAAATGGTGAAAGCTCGACTGGTCTTCGACCATGTGCAGCGTGGGAACTTGTTGCTATACGAAAACTCACGGCCCCAGGCAGCGGCGGAATTTCGGGCAGCCCTCGATCTTGATGGGCAAAACCAATATGTGCAGGAAAGACTCGCTGAGGCCACTCGAGAACTGGCGACGGCACCGCCTCGCGCTTTGCCCGTCGCGCTTATGGATTCCGGTGAAATCCACCTTGAGCCCCGAGACGACCGGGCAACTTTTCACTACACCGGAGACGTACGCGGTTTGTTCGCTGAGCTATCTGCAGCTTACGGAATCAAGGCGCAGTTCGACGATTCGGTGCAGGCCCGGCAGGTGCGCTTCAATGTGGACGACGTGGATTTCTTTACTGCGCTGAAGCTTGCATGCGAGGTCAGCAAGACCATGTGGGCTGCTTTGGATCAGCACCAATTGTTCATCGCTGCCGATACGCTGGAAAATCACAAGCAATTCGACCGCATGTCATTGCGGACTTTTATCCTGCCTCCGCATTCCACGCCGCAGGAAGCGACCGATCTGATCACCATGATGCGCAACATCTTCGAGCTGCGCTTCGTGAGTTCTGGGCAAACCGGAAACAGCGTGGAAGTGCGGGGCGCCCCGCAGATGCTGGAAGCTTGTTCCAGAGTTCTGGAACAGCTCAGCAACCCATCGCCCGCAGGTCATGCTCGATGTGCGCGTGTTTCAGATCAGCCACCAACTGACACGCAATATCGGGTTACACATTCCCAACACGTTCAACATGTACAACATTCCTGCCGCAGCCCTGGCCGGGCTCGCCGGACTTGGGGGACAGAACATTCAGCAGCTTATCAACCAGTTGATCTCTTCGGGCGGCATCAACCAAGCGGGAAGCTCGGCTCTCTCCGGGCTACTGGCGCAACTCGGAGGACAACAGAATTCTATTTTCAGCCAGCCTTTGGCCACGTTCGGTGGCGGTCTCACGTTCATGGGATTGAGTCTCGACCAGCTTGCCGCCTCGCTCTCCGTTAACGAATCCTGGGTACGCAGCCTGGAAAACATGAGCATGCGCGCCAGCCAGGGCAACGACGCTACCTTTCATCTGGGAGAGAAATATCCGATTCTGAACGCGAGTTATGCGCCAATCTACAACTCGCCGCAGATTTCACAGGTGCTGGGGAATCAGTCTTATGTCCCACCCTTCCCTTCCGTGAGCTACGAAGACTTAGGGTTGAACGTGAAGGCGAAGCCGATAATCCATGGCGACGGTTCCGTGAGCATGGACCTGGAGCTCCAAGTGCGCTCGCTGACCGGGCAATCCAACAATGGAGTTCCCATCATCTCGAACCGGGAATACAAAGGAAGCATCAACCTGAAAGATGGCGAACCTGCGGTCGTCGCCGGAGAAGTATCGCGGACCGATACGCTCTCCATGAGCGGCATTCCGGGTCTCGGTGCCTTGCCTCTCCTGAATCAGGCGATGGTGAGTAACACCAAGGAATCTGATACCGATGAATTGATGATCATCATCACACCGCACGTGGTGGCAAATTTTAATCGCACTACGCCCGAGATCTGGCTGAGCGCTAAGTAAGAGGAGTCCGGCGCTCGGCTTTGGATCTGCTTCCCTTCCGCTTACTTTCCCTGCTTTGCCGCGAAGTCGACCAGGCTTTTGTAAATATCCTGAAGGTGCGGGTCGAAGCTGGAGATTCTGCGTCCGTTGACGAATAGTGTTGGCGTACCGGTGACATCCACGGACTTGCCCAGTGCAATCGAGGCATCCACACGGGCCTTGGTCTCCGGCTTGGCGGCGCAGGCCGCAATGTCAGTTCCCTTCACTCCAGCGCCGTCTGCGATGGCGGTGAGTTTCGCGTCGGCGTTCTCGGCGGTAATGTCACTCTGGGTCTCGTAAGTCTTGGAAACAAATTTCCAGAAAGCGTCGTTCGAAGCCTGCCCCACGCAGTCGGCGTATGCCGCTCCCTTGGCCGCCCAATTGTGCATTTCCAGGGGAAAGTTCTGGAACACGAAGCGAGCATTGGGTTCGGCCGCCACTAAGCCCTCAATGGTGGGCTGCGCGGCTTTACAGGCCGGACACTGCAGGTCGCCGAATTCGACGATGGTGACAGGCGCGTCCTTGGGACCGCGCTCGGGGCCAGTGACGCCTTTATCGAGCGTATGTTTCACGGGCTCGAAGGGATGTGCGCCAAACGGAATAATTTCGCCGACCAGGGCTTGTTTGCCGTCGGGAGATACGAAGAAGCGGGTCAACTGCTGGCCCTGCGGCGCGGCCAGAACGACGGTGACTTCTGCCAATCCTGGAATGGTCGAAGGCTTGATGCTGGAAATCTTCCAGGTTAAATCTTTTTCATAGCCAAATTGATCATGGAGAAATGAATCAACCGTGGCTTCGGATGGAAGGCCTCCCGACTCCGAGGCCGCGGGCTTTTCCGCAGGCTTGGGAGAAGAGGTTTTCGCCGAATTGTGCTGAGCCGCGGCGAACGTGCCCGCCAGCAGAACAATAAAGATCAAGTTTGGAAAACTGCGCATGGTTTCCTTTCGACGTTCGAATCTTTAGCTTTAGGAATGCGATCTATCAGGATACTTCAAAGTCGACGGTTTACGTTTCACTCTTGGCAGCAATGGGGAGGCGCCGTCCATAGCCAAAGGCCTTGGGAGAGATTTTTAGGCCGGGCGCAGCCTGCTGGCGTTTGTATTCGGCGCGATCGACCATGCGAATCACGCGCCTTACTACGGCAATATCGAATCCGCGATCTTCGGCTATGCGCTCCGCCGAATGGGAGTCTTCGACATAATCTTCCAGGACTGCGTCCAGAACTTCATAAGGAGGCAGCGAGTCGCTGTCTTTCTGGTCGGGGCGCAATTCCGCGGACGGCGGTTTCTCCAGCGTGGCTTGCGGAATGACCGCGCGCCGCGAATTTACATATTCGCTGAGCCTATACACCAGGGTTTTCGGGACATCGGAAATGACTGCCAGGCCACCGACCATGTCGCCGTAAAGCGTGCAGTAGCCGACGCCGAGTTCGCTCTTGTTCCCGGTGGAGAGAACGATCGCACCGAACTTATTGGAAAGCGCCATCAGCATGGTGCCGCGGGCTCGCGACTGGATGTTTTCTTCGGTGACGTCTTCTTCGGTTCCGGCGAAAACATTCTTCAAGGTGCTCCGATAGGCTTCGTAGGCGGGATTGATGGAAAGCAACTCGAAACGAATCCCAAGATTTTTCGCCAGGGCACGAGCGTCATCGATTGATCCTTGCGACGAATAAGGGCCGGGCATGCCGACGCCGATCACATTCTCCGGGCCGACAGCCTCGGCGGCGACTACGGCGGTCAGAGCGGAGTCGATGCCGCCGCTCAGCCCGATAATTGCTTTCTGAAATCCGCATTTACGCATATAGTCGCGAGTGCCAAGGACCAGCGCGGAATATACGCTCGCCTCTTCGCCGGCAATCTGCTCGTGCATCTCTCCGGATAGATCGGAGGAATCGAAATAGATGAGATCTTCTTCGAAAGACCGGCCTTGCGCGATGATTTGTCCTTCACGATTCAGCACCAGGCTGGAGCCGTCGAACACGAGACTGTCGTTGCCGCCAACCTGGTTCACCAGCACGACCGGAACCTTGTGCTGGCGCGCGATGCTGGCCAGCATGTCCCGACGGAGTTCTCGCTTGCCGATCCAGAAGGGCGAGGCAGAAATGTTGAGGACAAAGTTTCCGCCCGCCTGAATCAGTGACTCCACGGGATCGACACTGTACAAACGATGAGGCCAGAACTGCTTGTCGTTCCATGCATCTTCGCAGATGGTCAAGGCCATGCGATTGCCGCAGAAGGGAAACAATTCCTGGCTCTTGGCGGCAGCGAAGTTGCGCATCTCGTCGAATACATCGTAGGTGGGCAGCAACATCTTGGATTGGATGAAAGCGATCTTGCCATCCATAAGCAACGCCGCAGAGTTCATGGCGGCCCTGCCTGCGTCGAGTGGAGCACGGGTCACCAGCCCGCAGACTACAGAGATTCCCCGGGTTTGGGCGGCAATCTTTTCTGCGGATTCGCGATTGCGCACCACGAACGACGGACGTTCAACCAAATCGCGTGGCGGGTAGCCGCAGACGGACAGTTCTGGAAACAGAATCATGCCTGCGCCAGCGGATTGGGCGCGCCGGGAAAAATCTATGATCTTGCCGGCATTGCCAGAAAAGTCTCCGACGGTAGGATTGATTTGGCCGAGCGCGATCTTCACCCTTCTAGTGTAAAGCTGCGGACGAGAGAGGGCCAAGTAACGACTGAATAAGGCGAGGATTCTGCGCGGTTGACGTAGCCCGGAGGCATTCGTCCGGGGATCGTCGTCACGCTCGCTCGGCGGACGAATGCGTCCGCCGCCGCGTAAGTTCAGGCTGAAATTAAAAACCCGGAAATCTTGCGAAAAGGCGTAGCATTATCGATTTGGCAACCCATATTTCATTCGAGGAAAGACCATGTGCCTGCATCGGCTTTCTGTATTAAATCGATTCTTCATCCTTGCCATATTTTTTGCCCTTACGGTGGTTCCGTCGTTCTCCCAGTCGGGCGGAAACGATCATCCCTGGTCGAATTCGAGTCTCGATCCTGACGAGCGCGCGTCGATGGTGGTGAAGGAGATGACGCTCGATGAAAAAATCTCAATGCTTCACGGTACGGGCATGATCGGACTGAGTGCGATGAGTCCTCTGGTCATCCATTCAAACGGAGGCGCTGGGTTTGTGCCAGGGATTCCACGCCTCGGCATTCCAGCCATCCAGATGTCGGACGCCGCCTATGGCATCAGGAGCAGCGGGGAAAATGGTCGCTACTCGACGGCGCTCCCGGCAGACGTGGCGGCAGCCGCGAGTTGGGATCTGGAAGCCGCCCGTGAATATGGGGCTCTCATCGGTCGCGAGCTTCGCGCCCAGGGTTACAACATGACGCTGGGCGGCGGCGTCAACCTGACCCGCGAACCGCGCGATGGCCGCACTTTCGAATACCTGGGTGAGGATCCCGTTCTGGCTGGAAAGCTGGTCGCAGAGGTCATGAAGGGCTTGCAGGCGCAGCATGTCATGGGAGACATCAAACATTACGCACTCAACGATCAGGAAAGTGGCCGTAACGCGGTTAATGTGAATATCGACCAGCGTGCCGCCCGCGAGAGTGACCTGCTTGCGTTCGAGATTGGCTTGACGGATTCCGATATCGCTGCGGTGATGTGTTCCTACAACCGCGTCAATGGCGACTATGCCTGCGAAAATAAATATCTGCTCACCGATCTGCTGAAGAAAGACTGGAATTTCAAAGGCTTTGTGCTTTCCGACTGGGGAGGCACGCACAGCATGGAAAAGTCCTCGGCCGCCGGGCTCGATCATGAGGAGCCGGGATGGATTTTCTTCGGAGATGATCTGAAAAAAGCGGTGGAGGCGGGCAAGGTCCCGGCGGCAGAGGTGGACGATCACGTTCATCGCATTCTGCGGTCCATGTTCGCCACGGGCGTGATCGACGATCCATCGCAGAAGAGTGTCGTCGATGTGTTCGGCGGACTCGAGGTCGCACAGAAAATCGAAGAGCAGAGCGCTGTGCTGTCTGAAGAATGATCACGCGCAGCTTCCGCTCGATGCTTCGAAGATTCACAGCATCGCGGTGATCGGTCCGCACGCGGATGTCGGAATGATTTCCGGAGGCGGTTCGGCGCAGGTCGATCCTCCGGGGGGAACG
>CAVOLK010000005.1:0-434147 GCA_963696765.1 uncultured Acidobacteriota bacterium
ATCTGGTGCAGCGGTTCCCGAAAATGAAACTCGTTGGTCCGCGGCCAGAGTGGGCTTCCACCTTCGGATTCAGGGGACTGAAGAGTCTTCCTGTAATTCTGTAGGTAATTTGAGGCGCACACGCGCCCTGGTCGGAAACAACCTGGAACCGACAAAGCTGCCATGCCTCAATCTACTCAGAGCGTCGCGGATCTGCTGGCGAGCGTTCCCGATCGCATTAGCGATGTGATACGGCCATGGGCCGAACATCTGCCCGATCATCCGGCACTGACAGAAGCTTCCGGCACATGGAGCTATCGACAACTGTCAACGGCCGTTTCCGAGGCTGAGGACTGGCTGGTACAGTCAGGCGTAGGACCCGGCGACCGCGTAATGGTCGTTGGGGAGAACTGCCGGGCATTCGTAGCGATTCTTTTTGCCGTGTGCCGCGCTCGATGCGTGGCCCGTGCTGGCCAGTGCTCGTCTCTCGGCACGTGAACTGGATGAGATTCGAGAGCATTGTGGGGCTCGCCGAACGATATATACGACGAGCGTGTCGGCGCAGGCCCGCGAACACGCCAAGCGTCACGGCGCGATTGTGCAAGATGTTGCCAGCCTCGGTCCTCTCGCTCTAGGGCCGCTCAACGAACAGGCAGTGCCCGAACCGATCGACACTGAAATTGCGCAGCGCGTGGCCGCGCTGATTTATACCTCCGGCACCACCGGGGTCGCCAAAGGCGTCATGCTGACGCATCGAAACCTGCTGTTCGTCGCCGCAACCTCGGCCAAGATCCGCTCCTTGACTCCTGAAGACCGCGTGTACGGCGTTCTGCCAATGTCCCATGCAGTCGGTCTTTCCGTCGTGCTTCTAGGTTCGTTGCTGAGCGGTTCTACGTTGTACTTGGCGTCGCGCTTCGACCCGGTATCGGCTCTTAGAACGCTCGAACACGAGGGGTTAACGGTAGTTTTAGGGGCCCCTGGGATGTTTTCGCTGTTCGCAGAGTATGCGAAGCTGCGCAATTTGAAATCTCTCAAACTGCCAGCGCTCCGGATCATCTCGTCCTGCGCAGCGCCGCTCCAGGCCACCGTCAAGTCGCGTGTGGAGGGCTTGTTCAACATGATGCTGCACAACGGATATGGCGTCACGGAATGCTCTCCGAATATTTCACAGACTGCGGTGGGCGAGCATCGTTCCGATACTTCCGTGGGGCAAGTTCTTCCAGGAGTCGAAGTCCAACTCGTCGGCGCGGATCAGCGACCTGCTGCCGACGGCGAGATCGGCGAGTTGTGGGTTCGTGGGCCTAACGTCATGAAAGGGTATTACCACGCACCTGACGAGACGGCTGCCACAATCAATTCCGAAGGCTGGTTTAATACCCGCGACCTCGCGCGCATGGAAAACTGGAATCTGTTTATCGTGGGAAGAACCAGCGAGCTGATCGTGAGGTTTGGCGAAAATGTGTACCCCGCGGAGGTGGAAGCGGTACTGAACTCTCACCCAGCAATAGCGCGGTCCGCGGTCATTGGACGATCAGTCGAGGGAACCAAAGGCGGCGAGGAAATTATCGCCTTCGTTCAACTCTCGCCGTCAGCCACGGCGTCGGAGGGCGAATTGGCTCAGTTCGCTGCACAGCACCTCGCTCCGCACAAACGGCCATCACAAATTTTGCTGGTGCCTTCCATGCCGCTGACTTCTACGGGAAAAGTTATGAAGGCCGAACTCGCGAAGATGACCAACTCCGCGCCCGCACGATGATTCCTACCTCGCGCTTTCTTGGATCGCTACCAAATTTAGGGCCTGGTGTCCGCTGTGGGTTCGCCGGGACCACTGTTCTGTTCCCGACTCCAGCAAGGTTTCCTCGCAGGATCCAGGTATTCCAATTCGCGATTTGGGCACACACTCCTAAAGAGACAGATTCGGCACGTAGGTTTGCGCAGCCTCCGGGCGATTACGATCCCGAAGACCACGAAAACGACGGCAAACGCCACTAGGATAGGCAAAAGCATACAGATCTTTGGTCCGGGATAGTAAGCGTGGGACGGCGTTGTGAATGTGATTGAAATCACATCGACCGATATTACTTTGAAGCTTCACGATTGGAAGCCGATGTCATCGAGTTTGTTCCCGCGTGACTTTCGGTAAGTGCGAGTACGGCAAAGGCCGTCGCCGCGTCGCTCATGAAGCGCCCCGTGTCGGAAGATACATGTCGGCGTTTGTTCACCGAGGAAGCCGGCCAGGAACCCTCCGCTGCATTCTGATTATTCAAAAGCCATGACAGCCCACGCTTGAGTTGGGCATTCTCTCGTGCCACTCCCGCCTCTTCCAAGGTCAGAACCATCAGGCTGGTGGCGACACCGTCACTCTTGCCTTCCATCGGAGTTCCATCTTCCCGGAACCACATGTTCGCGACGGATTTCAGGGTCCAACCGCTCCACTTCCAGCTCACAGACGCTAATCGCCAGCCACCATCCGGCTGCTGCTTGCTCAGCATTTCCTGAACAATGGCTTTCTGCTGCGCCGGCTCAAGCAGCCCTGGCAATTTCGTCGAAGCCCAGAGAAGGAAAACGCGATTGAGGGTGGATTGTTGGGCGCTCTCTCGCGTTAGATATTCGCGCAGACGTTTGAGATTGTCCTGAATTTCAGGCGTGGTTGCATAATTCTTCAGGAGCAATTCCTACCGCCATCGCGGCCAGCGCCGCTCCGTAATATCCCGAATCGTTCGCCTCCCATGGTTCCTGGTTGAACTGCAGCCACGGCCACGATCCCGCGTTATCTCCCTTCACCTGTTGTAAAGCCCACATATTCTCAAACGCAGCGCGGGTGTCGGGCCCGAGATGCCCGTTCTCCGCATCGTGGCTGGCAAGAATGAGCGCGTTCAGAACCGCTTCCGTCCCACGCGACTCGTCGGCTTTTTGGTCGTATCCCGAGCCGCTGTAGTAGGGTCCGATTTCTTTCCAGAGTTTTACCCGCTTGGTGACATTCTGGATCAGTTTCTGTTCGTTTTCCGTTGGACCTCGTTCGGCGAGAGCGGCGCGGAGTGCGGGCCGCGAAAGAGCATACGGCAGGGCCGTATGGCACGATATGCAGAACGTGCCATGATCACGGGCCGATCCCGACCATTCAGCCCACCAGCCTGCGCGGTAGTCCAAGTAGGCGGCCGCCGTCTTAGGATTCCAGGTAGTAGACACCTTCGCTGGCGGGATGCGAGCACGCCACGGTAGCTGCGAGGCAAGCCAGCACAGCGCCAATTCCTCGCATGCGAACACTCATTGACCTCGCGCCTCCATGCGCATCGAATGATCATCAACAGTCGGAAAATGAATTACGAGGGGAAGGAGAACACGAACCGACACTATTATACAAAAGACTAGCTGATTCGAATTTCAACGATGCATTTCGGCATGGCATTGTGCGCACAACGTGATGAGGTTCAAGTCGGAATCATCGCCGGATCGGGAACGAAACTCTTTATGATGGACCTCAAGGTTTGACATGGTGCCGCACGATTGACATCGCCAGCCATCGCGACGCAGAACCTCTTGCCGCAAATGTTCGTAAGACATCGGATCAAGCCGCAAACGTGCTGGCTTCGGGCCAATCGAGCTCATGAGACGTTCTTGCTCAGTCCTCCCAGAAATGCCTGCCGCTGGTCGGGCGAGAGAAACCTGAAGAATCTGGTCATAGAAAACAACAGAGTTCCTGGATCTCCGTTGTCGAGGTTCGCTCCAGCCAGAAAGTCGGCGCAGATCATTTCGAAGGCAGTAGCCTCGTGATCTGTCGCTTCCCAGCATCAGAGCGGCCGTTTCGATCGCTTGCTCGATCGACCGGCATCTGGCTCTTGTATAACTTGAAGTAGATGATCTCCCACGGCTCGGTCTCCCGGCCCGTCAGCTCCTTCTCGACCTCCTGCTTGAACTCCTCTTTCGGCATCTGACGGGCTTTGTGCAACCAGGTTGCACAATCAAAGTGCTGCCTGTCCCGCCTTGCCACCTTGGCTAGTTCCACCCCCTTTGCCCAGCCCACTTCCTTCAGTTGCTTTCTCGCTTGCGGGGCAGATGTTCGTGAATCGACATCAGGTAGTACGCCTTCCTCCGCGATTCCGGAAAACGTCTTTCCAGAAATTCGTCGAAACATTTCAGCTTCTCCACTCTCCAGTACTGTCCTGCCCGAACCTCGCAGAGATAGCGTCCCAATTCAACGAATTTGGTGTCCCGCTCTGACTCCTTTCGCTGTTCCCAGGCCAGAATCTCGTCGATCTTGGTCAGCACGAAAAGCGCGCGGGTGCGGGTGCAGCTTCGGCGGCATCGGCGGATTCCTAGTAATTAAGCTCGTCAAGCCAACCAAGGCTCTCTGCTCCTGGACGTCGCACCAGAGCGGCGTCTGCCAAAGCTCTGCTTCCCGAGGCAAAGCCCCAGATAGGGACAGCTGCTACAGGGATTCTGGGGAAAACGAATGCCGCTATGCGGCAGAAATTCGGCGGACTCGATTCGACGGATCGTGCTTTCCACCAGATGTCCAAACTCCTCCCGCTGTTCCTCGGTGATCGTGGCGCGCAGGTACTGAACTTCGACCATACTCTTACGGACGAATACCACTTGGGCTACGTCCGCAATACCCGTCATCCAGGAGTAGCAGACGAGTTGGGGATCCAAAGCAAGCAGCCCCTCAGGCTCTTCTGGATAACGGCTGGAGGACGTTTTCCATTCCAGCAGACAACGCTGGCCGTCGAGTTTCCCTATCGCGTCGATGTAGGCGACGAACTCATTGCTACCGCAAGCTGTCGAGTGAACTTGACTTGCAAGTTTCGCTGAGGCTGGCAGACCCGGACACGATCGTCCTGGCAGAACCTGTGAATAGTGTGATTCCTTGCCGTAGCATCCGATCCCAGGAGTCTCGATTCGAATAATGCAGGGCTTGGTTCTGGCAGGCGGACCATTCGGCGAACAACACTGCTCCCGGATCCTCGCGCCGAAACAGGGCACCCAGGGCTTGTTCGAAGGCGCGACCGAACAGCATCGCCGCACGGGTATCCTGCTCCTTCCAGCCGTCGAGGTAGCGATGCCGATATCGCCGCGGGCACGTCAGGTATTGGCTGATCTGGGTGTGGCTGTAGGTCATGTCAGGCCACCTCTGGGCTGTCCAGATTTGTTGGTGAAAGCTCTTCCCAACGGCCAGCGGGAGCAAAGCCGTCGAGACGGAGCAGGGAAGCGCCGTTGAACACGATATGGCTGATCTTGACGACGCCCTTCAGATCTACGAGCTGAGTTTCGTCCACCTCGTCGCGGCCGAGAAGTTCGGCGTCGTAGCCAAAGTCCCGCAGGAACCAGTTCACCTTCCACAGGGCTTTCGGAGTGCAATAGAGTCGGCTGGAAAGTTCTGTCCAGGAAACCGGCATGGGCTCGAGGATGGCAAGATGAGGCTGTAGTAGGACTTTTGGGCTTGCCGACGAAACTGGCTCGTTGCACTCGGACGAGGAAGACCCCGTCCGGGATCTGGTCGACGGCGCACCGATCGGCGGCGTGTAGGCCGGTGATTTGGCGCTTCATGCGGCACTTTCTTTCTGGCCGGGATAGCTGTTGAGGTGGCAGAGCAGCGCGTTACGGTCTTTTTCAGCCCAGTCCGCCAAGGTGCACGACGAAGTTTTCCACTTGGTCGCGAGTCGCATCGCGCAGCGTCTTGACGCTGCAGAAGTCGGTTGCATACGACTTGACCAGGGTGGGATCGAGTCGATGCTGCCGAATTAGTTGGCAAAGGCGGTCCCGAACTTTTGGACTTCCGGACCCATTTCCGTTTGCGGATTGTGGAGGAGATTCGACGGAGGACCCAATTTCCTCAACCGAGCAGATGCCTATTCCATAGGCCTTGCGCAGGGCGCGATTGACGGCCCTGGTTTCCGCTACTCGCATTTCGGCGCCACGGACTATGAGCGAGACGTTGGAGGGATCGGCATCACCATAGCCAACAAAACCTTGGCAATCGCCGGCCTTGAAGACTGTCGCTTTGAACACCCATCTTGTTACTCTTGGGTCGGACAATTCTCCAACACATTCCACCTTTATTCCTGAACATTTCTTCCTCTTGGAAATCCTTAGGAGGCCCAAATGGCTTATGTACCAGCGTCCGTCAATGTACAGAAGGTCGCCTAACGCGACTGAGAGCCGATGTTCTCGGTCAGTTCCTTAGAGCGGTAAAAAGGGGCTATCCCGGACAATCCTGCCCATCGTTGTTTTGCAAGCCGAACGTTTTGATTCGTCGCCATTGTCGCTCGCTTCATAAGAACTTGGCGGTACCTTCTCCTTATGCGTAGGCGCTAACGCATCGTCTTGATTATGCGTAGGCGGCTACGCATTGTCAACAGGATTCTTTAGTTATTGCGTTTTTGTCGCCAGTTCATGCATAAAGTAAGGAGAAATGTCTAAGAAAAATCCTCACGCAGTTGCATTGGGAAAAATGGGCTCAAAAGGCGGGAAACGACGAGCCGCCAACTTGAGCCCAGAGGAGAGGAGTGCTAGCGCCAAGAAGGCAGCCCTTGCCAGATGGGCGAAGAAGAAGTTAGAGAAAGGATGTTAAGAATGAATACACTTCCGAGAGCCGTTCATTCTGACTGACGGCCGCATTCCGATGCTGACAATCGTTGCAATCAGAGGACAGTTTGCCGCCTTGCAGCTTTTACAAGAAAATCCAGCTCTGGGACAATCGTACAGACATGGTTGCTGCAGTGCATAGCAAACCGCTCTGTGGAAAACCGGCCACCAAAACCGGTATCGGAGTCTGATTTGTTACGTAAGACGCGTTCAAGAGCTCTCACCTTTGGAATTACCGCTCCGAATCAAAATTTGTAACAGGGGATCTGCTTCCAACCTGCATCCAACCATCTAGCATTAAACCCAACCCGAGCGATCGGGAAATCTTAAATTTGGACGTGACCCATGCCAAACAAACTGGCCCATGTCTCTGCCCGGAAAATAGCCGCCAATCGTCAAAACGCTTTGAAATCCACGGGGCCCAAAACCCTGGAAGGCAGGGCGCACAGTCGAAGGAACGCCCTGAAGCATGGATTGTTTGCTATGGATCTTTACATCGCCGCCCTGACGAAGTGGGAAGACCCCGACGAATATCAAAACCTCCTGCAGCGTCTGGCGGAGTCTTATCAACCGGTAGGGGCTGCAGAAGAACTGGAAGTACAGCAAATCGCGGTGTGCTGGTGGAAGCGTGCACGGGCGTGGAGATACGAAAATGCGGAGATTGCTTGTCAACTCGCCATAAGGCATACCGCCGTGAATACCTCCGATGCCCTTTCACAAATGCACAGGATTCGTTTGGAGCTACTGAAGAAAGCGGAATTGGAAATTGAAGCTACTGGGCAGCTTTCGGAAGAACTCAAAGGTGAAATATTCGGCAACCCCGAATGTGCGGGGCTTTGGAACCTCGTGGACGAGACGCTGAGTATCGGGTTGGCTAAGGATATGGATGTGACTCCTCGTCTGATAACTGAGGCTCGAAAATCAGACCCCGAGGCCGCTAAGAACTTCCTTTGGGGGGTCGCTCGCGGTGTGACCCTCCTACTGGTGCGCAACAACGAAAGTCTGGCTGCGGAGGTTGCAAAGCTGAGCAACGACGTGGAGGCAATACCGAGAACGGAGGCTTTGGACAGACTTCTCCGCGCGGAAACTGCTATCGAGAGAAGCCTCAACCTCGCAATCAACCGTCTCGAATGTCTGCAGAGACGGCGCAAAGCGCAAGCCGGTCCTCCTCCAGTAAGCATTCGAGTGGGCCGATGAGTAGTGTTCAAAAAGCGAGTTTTGCAAAACGAAGCCAACGTCTCTTTTCCTTTCAACAACAAGTGGCTTCGTGGCATCGATCGGGGTGTTCCGCGAGCCGCAGCATCGCCTGAAGTCGGTCGCAAGTCAGTTACAACCCGAAAAATAAACAGGTTTTTGGCAGCCCAGAATCATAGTGATGACAGCCATAGCGGAGGGCGCCCTGATGCGAGCACGGCACCATTGCTGCGAGACAAGCGAATACAGCGCCAATTCGTCGCATGCGGTTCCCGCGTCAAGCGGGCGATTCAACAGCCTTTGCTCAGGCACCGTTTCTTTCGCGCATTTCAGCTGGCGGGGAAAATAGGTTCAGTCGTCCGCGGTCGGAATACACAAGACAGGATTTGAGGTGCGCGTAGGGCAGTCTCGCTATTGCCGACCCGTGGTCGGCCATTCCGCGAACGCTTCGCCGCAAATATCGAGATAGGACTGAAGCCAGGCTGTCGTAATGCGTTGCGATCATCCCCAGGTGGTCGCCTGGCACAGTTTCAACTTCGATCTGCTTGGGCTAGCGGCGCCCACACCGCCGCAGCATTAGTAGGAAACTTCGATGGAACCGCGGCTCGAACAAACTTGATCTTGCCTGGATAGAACCGCGGCTGGTAGCTCCTCAAAGCCACAAACGCGGCCTCCCGCGCACGTTTCACAGCGGGGGTAAGCGATATTTCAATCGGCGGTTGATACAGACCGCTGGCGCCAAAATGTCCAAAGCTGAGCGCTCGCGCAGCTTGACGCGCCGCGAGACGAACTCGCTGTCCGAATGACAAGAATCGCATGTTCGGGTATGCGTCGATCATGACCAGCAGAGCGATTTTTTCTCCCGGCCGCGGTAAGGCGCTGAGCCATTTCCAATGTGACGAGCCCGCCGAGCGAAAAACCAATCAGGACATACGGACCGGAGGGTTGAACTTCCCGGATCGCCTGCAGATAGTACTCGGCCATCTCTTCAACACTCTTCGATGGTTCCTCTAAACCATCAATCCCTTTCGATTGCATCCCGTAGATCGGATGATTCGGATTCAATGAGCCGTCACCGGCTGAAAGAAATCAATTACGCTGCCACCCAGGCCGTGCGCAAGAAAAATAGGCGGGTTTAGCGCACCCGGTTTCAGCAGTACGAGGGCAGGGAATTTAGGTGCGGCTTGCTCCAGCAAAGCAGCCAAAGCAGCTAGCGTACGCGCCTGGTAGATCGTGACCGGAGGAAGTTCCCGATTACAAGCTCGCGCGATTTCATCAAAAAGTTGCAGAGCCAGCGAGGAATCTCCGCCAAGATCAAAAAAGTCATCGTCGACGCCCACGGATGGCAACTGCAACACCCGCTGCCAAATCGGGGTCAGCAACTCGATCATCGGAGCTACGGCTTCAGACTTCACAGTTCACCTTGTTCGTTTTTTCAATGCGGACGTTCTTCAGTGATCGTCCCGCAATAGAATTTCTCAAGGGAGTATCAGACTGGAGTACTGACTGCTGGGGGAGGGGAATGGCCTGAAGCCCTAAAAGCCGTGAAGCTTATTATACGCCATCCTTTCGCAGGACGTAAATCGCTCCTGCGCGTATTCGGCCCATAGCGTTAGCGACGATTCTTTCGGCATCCTTTCTTGGGGTGCGGTAGAGGTTGTTACCGTTTGCCGCTGAACTCAGTTCGCAGGTTGGGCCCAAAAGAGATCAGCCGCCTGATCGTCTGCTTCAATAGAAGGAAAAAAAATGCTGACCTTCCGATAGTGCGGTTTTCTGAAGCCTTCCAAACCGAACGCATCAATCGCAGACGTTCCTTATGTGTCAGCCGAATTCTTACTTGTTTTGACGCGATTACATCATAAGTTCGCTTCTCGGTGAAGGCCGATCGAACATCCTTTCGCAGACATGCAATCACGGAAAGAGGAATGGCGTGTTCTACGGTGGCGTTCGGCACGAACAAAGGAAGCTTTCCCGCCTGCATCATTTCCACCAGCAATAAAGTGTCCTCGCCTCGAACAGCACCTGGATCGAACACTCCGGTTTCTATCTTTGCTTTACTGCGTCGAATGGCGAACCCGGCCGTATTCAAGTATCGGATGTGCCCGCCAGGCTGGAGCATAAATTCCTGAAAGGTCAAGAGGCGAAGTCGTTCCGTTCGCCTCACCAGGTTTTCGCTGCTTCCCACAAGCCTTAGCTGGAAATAGTCGTCTTCGGGCGAGTGAATAATCGCCGAACTCAGAGCAGCAAGGCAATTCACCTCTGCTTTGCAGTCGGCATCTACGAACAACAGTACTCCTCCCTTCGCATTCTTGATTCCAAGATTTCTAGCCCGTGGAATCCCGGCATGGCTCTGTTGCACGAACGTGAGTGGGTAGCGAGAAGCCCAGCTTCGGATGAATTCGGGGGCAGGTTCTGCGCTCCCATCGTCCACAACGATGACCTCAAAACTAGGCGGATTCGTTTGGCCAGCCAACGACCGCAGGCACTCTTGAAGAGGGCGCCAGTCGTTATATACCGGTATGACAATGCTAAAAAAAACAGTTTCTTGGTCCGGACTCATTGACCGTCGGTTGCCGCGATCTTCAGACCTCTCGCGAAATGTAGGATTGTATACCGGAGGGTGAAATCAAAATGAGTACTTTGGTTACGATTCGAAAAAATAGGCACTAATCACCTGCCTTTGTTTCAGCAGCGTCGATGCGCGCGGGCGTGACACACGAAGCAGAGAGTGATAAGGTTTTCCTCGAGGTCAGGGCCCGAGTGACTGCGGAATTCCTTGTGGTGCACTTCGAGATTCGCCATCGTGCCGCACGATTGACATCGCCAGCCATCGCGACGCAGCACCAACTGTCGCAGACGCTCGTACGCGACCTCGTCTAACCGCAAGCGTGTGGATTTCGGGCCGGATCGAACTCATGAGGCCCTTACGCTCAAACCTTCGAGGAACTCCTGTTGCTGCTCCTCGGACAGGAACTTGAAAAATCTCTTCATCGAGAACAGCAGTGTCTCGCGGATCTCCGTTGTCCAGATTGGCTCCGGCCAGGAAATCCGCACAGATCATTTCCAAACAGTAGCCTCGCGATCGGTCGCTTCCCAGCATGAGAGACGCGGTTTCGATTGCCTTCTCGACGACCGGCATCTGACTCTTGTAGAGCTTGAAGTAGACCCATTCCGACGCCTCCGTTTCTCTCCCCGTTAGTTCCTTCTCCACTTCCCGCCGAAAGTCCTCGCGCGGCATCTGCCGGGCTTTGTGCACCCAGGGTGCACAATCGAAGTGCTGCCCGTCCCGCCGTGCCAGCTTGGCCAACTCCCGTCCTTTCGTCCAGCCGATTTCCTTCAGTTCCTTCCTGACCTGAGGCGGCAGGTGTTCGTGGATCGACATCAGGTAGTACGCCTTCCTTCTTGATTCCGGAAAACGCCGCACTAGAAATTCATCGAAACACTTCAAACTCTCCAACCTCCAGTACTGTCCCGCCCGCACCTCGCATAGATACCGCCCAAGTTCGACAAACTTGGTGTCGCGCTCCGTCTCCTTCTTCTGCTCCCACGCCAGAATCTCGTCAATCTTGCCCAGCACAAACACAGCGCGTCGGCGATTGAACTTGGGAGGCATAGGCGGAAATTCAGTAATTAAGCTCGTCAATCCAATCAAGATTCTCGGCTCCTGGGCGCCGCACTAGGGCGGCATCGACCATTTCATGCTTGCCAAGACAGAGGCCCACGTAGGGGCAGCTGCTGCAGGGGTTCTGAGGAAAGCGGATGCCGCTGTGCGGCAGGAATTCTGCCGACTCGATTCGACGGATCGTGCTTTCCACCAGGTGTCCAAACTCCTCGCGTTGTTCGTCCGTGATCGTGGTGCGGAGATACTGGATCTCGACGAGGCTCTTGCGGACGAAGACTACTTGGGCAACGTCGGCAATCCCCGTCATCCAGGAGTAACAAACAAGCTGCGGATCGAGCGACAAAAGATCCTTTAGGCTCTTCGGGGTATCGACTCGACGACGTTTTCCATTCCAGCAGACAACGCTTGCCATCAAGTTTCCCGATGGCATCGATATAGGCGACGAAATCGTTGCCGCCCGGAAGCGGTCGAGTGAATTTCACTTGCAGATTTCGGTGAGGCTGACATACGCGGACACGATTGTCTTGGCAAAAGCGGGTTAGCAGCACGAGTCCTTGCCGGAGCATGCGATCCCAGGAGTCTCTGTGGGAGTACTGCAGGTCTTGACTCTGACAGGCAGACCATTCCTTGAACAGGAGTGCTCCGGGATCTTCGCGACGAAACAGGGCTCCGAGAGCCTGTTCAAAGGCGCGACCGAACAGCATTGCCGCACGGGTGTCTTTCTCTTTCCATCCGTCGAGGTAGCGGTAGCGATAGCGCCGCGGGCACGTCAGGTATTGGCTGATCTGTGTATAGCTGTAGGTCATTCAGGCCACCTGCGGGTCGTCCAGGTTCGCGGGTGAGAGCTCCTCCCATCGTCCAGCCGGGGCGAAACCGTCGAGGCGGAGCAGGGAAGTGCCGTTAAAGACAATGTGGCTGATCTTGACGACGCCCTTTAGCCCGACGAGTTGTTTCTCGTCAACCTCATCGCGCCCAAGCGATTCCGTGTCATAGCCAAAATCGCGCAGGAACCAGTTCAGTTTCCATAGTGCTTTCGGCGTGCAATAGAGCCGGCTCGAGAGAACGTGTCCGGCAAAACGTGTGGGGTCGAGAATGGTCAAAGCCAGCGTGTAGTAGGGCTTTTGCGCTTGCCGCCGAAACTGGACGCGTTGCACGCGAACGAGGAAGACGCCGTCAGGGATCTGGTCCGGGGCAGAGCGATCGGCGGCATTCAGACCGGTGATCTGGCGTTTCATGCGGCACCTTCTTTCTGGCTCGGGTAACTGTTGAGCTGGCAAAGCAGAGCATTGCGGTCTTTCTCAGCCCAGTCTGCCAAGTGGGCGACGAAGTTTTCGACTTGCTCGCGGGTTGCGTCGCGAAGGGTCTTGACGCCGCAAAAGTCGGTCGCATAAGACTTGACCAGGTTGGGATTGAGTTGGTGCTGTCGGATCACTTGGCAGAGTCGGTCGCGAACTCTCGGGCCGCCATTGTTCCCGTTAGCGGGCTGTGGCGGAAGCTTCTTAGCTTGGGGCGGCGCTTGGGGAGCGTCTGCAGCAGACCCAATCTCTTCGACCGAGCAGATGCCAATCCCATAAGCCTTCCGCAGAGCACGGTTGACGGCCCTAGTTTCGGCTACGCGCATTTCGGCGCCGTGGACAAGAAAAGAGACATTCGACGGATCGGCGTCGCCGTAGCCGACAAATCCGCGACAGTTTTCGCTCTTGTAGACAGTTGCTTCGAATGTCCATCTCTGTGCCGCGGGATTACAAAAGGTGCTGACCGGCTGAACATTTATGCCGGCGCACCTCTTGCGACATGCGAGGCCCGCGAGTCCTGAATGCGTGACATACCAGCCGTTGTTTAGGAAAAGAAGGTCACCGTTGGCAACGGAAAACCGGAACTGTTTCGTAAAGCTCACCAACGCCCGCAGCTCGATGGTGATCGATCTGCCCGGACCATTTGCGTTTGGCCCCAGCACAAATTCACGTATCAGTTTGTTTCTGGCGTTGAGTAGTCGTTTGGCATCCAGGATGACAGCGATGACGAGAGGATGCAGTAATCAGGTCGTACGCAGTTCTGTGGGGTTGCCAACTATGGATGTACTATTGTCCAGTGAAAAAGGAGCACGCTGAAATTTTAGAGTTAACTCGGCAGAAAAAATCCGTTGAGGCGATGGACTTGAGTAGGGCAGTAAGGGTTGCCCGAATTTGCGAGCGCGTTATATGGCTGGGCCGAGCATCCTTGAAGACGGCACGAGATCTTTGGAGCGGAAGCTAGGGCGATTGGGCACAAAAGTGATTGACAAATAGGGCGGTTCCTTTTTTAGGAAGGTTTCCTGCAAATGCGCCTTGAAACTCCCCGAGTTTCGCCTGTTCGCTTGGTCCGCTAGTGGGACAGGCTTTGCATACGACAGCTTCGGACGGAAAGTGCTTTGGCGGCGGCGCCTTTGACAGCGGGATGTCTGCAACGTTCAACACGCCAATCGCAGGCATGATTCTCGTTCGCACTGCTGATGTAGACGTTAAGGCGAGGTACGTTAGTATTCCGCAGGGATTGCAAGCACCCTCAATACTGCAGCGCAGAACTTCTGGGCGCAGGGCCAATGTTCAAGGTTACGACCATGGACTTGGGATTCCCATGCACTGCCTTTCTACTTGCTCCTTGGATTAGTCTTGGTTGGCGGCAGTTGGATTAGCAAATTGCTGTATTGGACGCGGACCAATTCGAAAAGTTACCGGTGCACGAGCTCTGGTGGCCTGCGATAGGCGCTCTTTGTCTTGGAATCATCGGCTATTTCGTACCAGAGTATTGGGTGTCGGAGATGACACCTCAGCGACATTCTGAACGCGAATCTGGCTTGAAGTACTGATTGCGGCCATGGTTGCCAAACCGGTGGCGAAAGTGATCTCACTCGGTTCGCGCACTTCCGGGGCTCGTCGGCGCCCATGTTCATGTCAGGGCGGCACTTGCTGGCATCTTCGCCATGGGGATCGATCGAATCTTTCCGCTGCGAATTTGTCAGCTGGCGGGTTCGCACTGGTTGCGATGGGAGCGGTTTTCGGCGCGGCTTCACGAGCCACTTTCTCATTTATTATCTTTGCCTTCGAAATTACCCGCGATTACAACTCGGTTCTGCCCCTGATGCTGGTCAGCGTGATTGCTGACGGCATTGCCAGGTTGCTGATGCCTAGGGCTTCCATCATGACGGAGAAGCTGGCGCGTCGGGGACTCCACATTCATCAGGACTACGAAGCTGACCTATTGCATCAGATGATGGTATCCGAAACCATGGATAAAGATGTGCCCAAAGTTCCTGCGGACATGAAGGTGGCGAGTTAGCGGACCGCATCGCGCGTCGCGATCCGCAAGGATGCCATCACCAAGGAATGTTGATTTTAGATTCGGAGGGCAAGCTGGCTGGTGTCATTACTCGGGGCGATGGGGTACGCGCGTTGGACAATGATCCGTCCGGAGAAGTGACCGTGCTCGAGGCCGGAACATGGGACGTCGTTGTCACCTATCCGAACGAATTGTTGCACGAAGCCTCCGCCAAGATGCTGCGCAACAGTATTGGACGCCTGCCGGTCGTGGACCGGGATGATCCCCGGTTCACCCCTTCTATCCGGCCCAGGTCTCGGCGGGCACTGCATTCCGATTGATCCTTTCTATCTTTCGTGGAAAGCCAAAGAGTTTGACTTCCATACGCGCTTCATCGAGCTTGCCGGAGAGATCAACAACAGCATGCCTTATCATGTTCTCGCCTCGGTGGGGCAGGCGTGGGCGGCGGGCGAATCCCGGCGGCTCTCCAAACAAGCTCGGAGCTTTGTCCTCGCATTGCCTCCCCGGAACCTATCTTAAAGATCCAGCCTGCCCTAGAGAGGTCCCAGGCGAGCCTGGTATGGTAAGTTCGTCTTACCATGCAAACCAAAGTATCGACCAAGGGACAAGTCGTCCTTCCGGGGCCGCTTCGCCGCCGACTCGATATTCGTCCAGGTGATCCCCTGGACGCCAATATAGAGGATGGGCGGATTGTGTTGACGCCGCGCAAGAAGCGTCCCCATCGGGTCAAGCTTGTGACTGATCCCGTCACGGGACTGCCGGCGCTGAGTGCGGGGCCGAACGCTCCCACGTTGAGCAGCAAGGAAGTAAAAGAAATTCTGACAAACTTCCCATGATCTCGTTAGCGGTGTGCCTGATAACCGCTGGAACAACAATGATTTAAACCTTCTCAAGCAAATTACTGCTTTCCAATTTTGAAGTGGTACAGACCGGCACAATCTTTACGCCGGCCAACCTGCCGACGGGTGCTTCGCCCACCATCAGCAGCTTCACCGCGAATCCATCGACTGTTTCCGCTGGGCAGCCGGTGACCCTGAGTTGGAGTGTGACCAACAGTGCCTATAACATTGTCGATCCTCAAGCCGGACCCGTGCGTGGAACCAGCGTCGTGGTGACACCATCTGCCACAACGGCCTATACCCTGTATTCCACCAACAGTTTTGGACGCACGACCGCCGCTGTCACGGTAACGGTGCACTGACCGAGTAAGAGATGTGTTGGAGCGGCAGGAACGGAAAAATCTAAACTCCTGCCGCTTCAATCATTCCATTTGGTTAGAGATCCGAAGCCGGAAATTTAAACGCGTGCGATGCGAAGACGCAGGTTTCTGAGATTTGGCTTCTCAAGGCGAAGCAATCCATGGTCGTTGCTCCGCAGGCGAACCATGTCGGCCAAAACACCGGGCAAGGTGGCGTCTGGCGAAGAGGAAACGTTCGGACCAGTGAAACTAAATTCGTAGATGGTATCGGGCGACAGTCCGGAGACGATCAGGGAGTCACATGCTAAGTTCGGCAAGGATGCTTCCCCTGCTTGAGCGGCAGAATCCGATGTGCTGAACAGGACGAAGGGACCGCCTTCGCAAGCGGCGCCAAGAAAATTAACTCCGTCAATCAGCTCTGCCCGCTTCTTTCCCGTGGTACCGAGGTTTCCGATGTCGAACACGTGAAGGAAGAAATCTTCTTCGGCGGGAATCGCCGGCGATACTTCGATGCGCCAGGCCCCAGGTACCACGTTCTTGCGGTTCGAAGGCTCGAGTTTCGAGAAGTCATCGCCCCAAAATGTCTTCCACATGTGATGGAGTTTCGCATCGGTTGGCAGCGGGCCACCTGATGGCGGCTCTAGTGGCCAGTTTTCGCCCGATCCCCAAGGGCCGCCGTGGTCATCGCCAGGAGTGTAGAATTCACTGCCCACGCCGCCACGCCGGGTGATGACCCGCTCCCGGGGTAGTAGAGAATGCACCAGAAGTTCTCCCGAGCCCTCTCGAAAGCGGAACGTTGTACCGTTCTTAAATTCTTTTGCCTCTGTTGTTCCGTTTCCAGCGTCCTGATCCACGCTGGGTTGGTTTACTCCATGCAGCAGCCAGGCTTTTTGGAACGAAGCCCGCGTACTGACTACCCGATCAAAGACGAAGACCAGATCCGGAATATAGAAAATCTCCCGGGTGAATTGACGGAGCTTTTCGCGGGAATATGCGTTGCTGGCATCACCCAAGGCATAGTGGTACTGACCGGGAGAGTAATCCACCACGCGCATGGAGGCCAGATTCCACAAATCGCGGGTCCGCTCGAAATCTTCAGGGCCCCGAATTGAATTCCAGAAGCGGGACGAGTCCATGCGTTGCCCCCCGTCGTTGGCTGCGGGAAGAAGATTCTGCGACCAGAAGAATTTCTCCGACGGATCGTAAACCAATACGGAATTGTGAGCGACGGTGCGACGGTAGTAGTTGAGATAGTGCGGGCTCTCGGTATCGGTGTAGTCCGCTCCGCTGTCGATTGCTAGATATCCTCCATGGTAGATGGTGATCTGGTTCTGATCGAGATGCTGATGTTTAGCGAGATAGGGACCACAATCGAATTCAATCCAGGTTGAGTCCGGCTTCCAACCGTCGCGCATTACGAGATGGCCGACCCCGGGAAAATAGCGCTGCCGCGCCAATTCATTCTCGCCGGCAAGCGAAGGATCACGCGGAGTAACTTCCGGATCGTCCCAAAGAAATTCGAGTACTGGAATGGTCCATTGTTTGGCGAAGAAGCCGCTCTTGCGCAGCAGCCACGCGCTGTAGGGATCTTTAAACCGATTCACCGCGTAACCGAGAACCGACGTGTCGCGTGAATCGAGAACAGGATATTCGTTGTCGCCCTCCCGCGAGGGCGTGCCGTCCGGCAGCAATTTGTACAGGTAGGTGTTTCCAATGTTGCGAAAAACAGAGTAGTGGTGCGCGGGATCAACTCCGGTGGTGGTCCGCTGCAATTCGGCGAGCAAGGTGAGGCTTGCCCACGTGATCCGCATGTAGTCCATTGACTCGTGATAACTGCCCTCGGGAGAAACAAAGTTCGTGGTCTCGAGAACGTTGGTCAGACACTTCGCAACTTGCACGCGCCACGAGTTGCAGCGACTATTGCAACCTGCATATCCGTCGAGCGCGGCAGAAACAAACGCGGGCAACGAGAGGTAGCGAACCGCATAGTTGTGGTACGAGTAGTTGCCCGGATCGGCGAAGTCAGGGGTGGCCAACATGGCCGCTGACCCCTCCATCAACTGATCCGCGATCCGCTTCTGCAAGGCCGCGTCAAACCCCGGATATTCCGCGAGCCAATCGAAGGCCAGAGACCAGCGAACATAGTCGAGCCACGCGCGCGAAGCTTTCCCACTTTTTGTAATGTTTCCTTTGCGCATTTCCGCCAGGGCTTTTTCGGCGAAAGCGCTTTGGCGGGTCAGTTGCCACGATAGTGCCCACCCTTCCATATCTTCGGAAGGTCGCAGACCGAGCGCGTATCTGGCGCGGAGGATATCCAGTCCGGTAAAAGCGTCCACGGCGGAGATTAAAATCCGAGGCCGCGAGGCCGCCACTTGGGAACCGCTCCGAGAAAGGGCCAAAAGAACTGAAGTCCCCATACCCGCCATGAAATCACGACGGTTCATTGCGTGTGGTCTCTCCTTCGAGTACGGTCGCGCGAGGATGCATCCGCATATTAAGTGGTTTCTCTTTTTACTCCTCGCCGCAAGTAAACACAAGTACTCGAAAGCAATGAGTCTTTCTGAATAGTAGGAGGCGCATGACCGGTCGCGGCCATGCGCTTGAACCCTTGTTGGCAGAGGAGTTTAGCGACCAGAAGCTAAAGAATGCGCCCGTTCCAATGACTTTCTTTTGTTTTCCATGGCTGAGGTGTATAGAATGCTAAGGATGTCAACTCATAAGAATCTAGCTGCTCGCGAGGCTTGTTCAAGATGACGACCAGCGGACACTCGCGGCTCCTGTCGGAGCAGCGCCGCCGTAAAATTCTCGAACTGATCGATCAGAAGGGGCAGATCACTGTCCGAGAACTAGTCGCGAAATTTGACGTGTCGGCGGTCACGGCGCGCGGCGACCTGGATGCGCTGTGCTCGCAGGGTATGGCCGTTCGATCTCATGGTGGTGCTGTTGGCAAACTTGGCCTGGGTGCCGACTCGCACTCGGACTCGAGAGATACGCAGCGCCATGCTGATGTCGCCCGTCTTGCAAAAGTCAGTCTGGCCGTAGTTTCGAGGATCGCTGACGGAAATTCGCAGGTCCCCCCCTCAGTGCAGGCAACGGTTCTGGCAGCGGCTCGAAAACTAGGCGTTACTCTGGCGGCCGGAACCAATCGCACGATCACGTTTGTACTCGGAAACCGTGATACGGTGAACGAGTTCCAATCAAAAGTCCTGCTCGGAGCGGAGCAGTACTGTGCCCAGCATGGCTGGGATTTGCATTTCATTAGTTTTCGTTGCGATCTGAATGCACCGCTGGGAACCTTGCGGCTTCCCGAAGCGTTGATGCGATCGAATCGACCCAGCGGAGTCATACTCACCGGCACACATTCTGTGAGTATTTTGTCGGCCCTGGCTGAAAGGCGGATTCCGTTCTCTCTCGTTGGAAATAATATCGTCGGCGATTGGCAACCCGAACATTTCGACTGTATTTTCACCGATGATGTTCGAGGCTCCACAGACATCACTCGCTACCTGATTGCTCAAGGGCATCGAAATATATGGTATATCGGCAATCAGCGTCTTCCCTGGTTCGCGCGCTGTGCCACGGGCTACCGTAAAGCTATGAAGGAAGCGGAACTCGAACCTCGTTTCAGTGAGATCAGTTCCGAAGATCGCGAACTTGGATACTTGGCGGTAAAAACCTTGCTGGCCAACGGAGAGAGACCGACCGCTTTGTTCGTTGGCACGGACCAAGCCGCCTCTGGCGTGTACCAGGCACTGCAGGAATCCGGAATCCGAATTCCGGATGACATCAGTGTTGCCGGCTTCAACGACACGATTGGGGAAGTGATGCATCCTGGCCTTACGACAGTGCGCGAGTTCCCCAAAGAACTGGGCGGTCACCTGGCCGAGTTTACGCTGCGGCGAATCCATGAACCAGAACTGCGCCCGCAACAACTCGTCATGCCAACCGAGCTCATCCGCCGCGAGAGTGTGCGCCGGATTTCTTCAGGCCCTGCAATCATGCCTACGGTTCATATCCACGCAAACGTCCTGTGAACCCTTTTGCCGATGCGCACCCGACGTCCAGGCACTCGACGAAGTAAATTAATTCTCTTTGTTCTGCTTGCTGCCGCGACCGTAGCAGCGCAGAGCCAATCGGCGCCGCCACCGGACGCATTCTCCGTTCTACCTGCGCCGTCCGTTGGACCGCAGATAACACCTTACCTTCAATATCAAACCGAGCTGGCTTGGCAGCAGGACGAAGAGAGGCTGAAGGTGTGGAATGGAATAAAGACCGAAGCCGATCTTTTGCGTCTACAGAATGAGTTGCGCCAAAAGCTTCTCGCGATGCTCGGCGGGCTCCCGGCTGAAAGAACTCCGCTCCATCCCCAGATCACGGGACGCATCGCCTTGGATGGCTTTCACATTGAGAAGTTGATTTTCGAGAGCCTTCCCGGCGTCTACGTGACCGCGCTTTTGTATTTACCGGAAGACTCCAACAAAGATCAGGGCGGGGTGCAGAAGAATCGCCATCCCGCGGTGCTAGTGCCGGCGGGGCACGCAGAGAATGGAAAAGCGCACTACCAATCGCTTTGTCAAAGACTGGTAAGGCGTGGTTATGTGGTCATCAGCTGGGACCCCGTGGGTCAGGGCGAGCGCAGTCAGTTCTGGGACACAAAAAGCGGCAAGAGTCGTTATAACCGGATATGTGCCGAACACGCCATAATGGGCAATCTGGCTTATCTCGCTGGTACAAACCTGGCGCGTTGGGAAATCTGGGATGGCCTGCGTGCCTTCGACTACCTGCTGACTCGACCCGAAGTTGACCCCGATCGCATCAATATCACCGGTACCAGCGGAGGCGGCTTTCAGGCGATCCACATCGCAGCGCTTGAACCGAGAATCAAGGTCGCTGCGCCCTCGTGCTATATCACTGCCTTGCCCATGCGGGTGCACAACCGGATATTCCAGGACGCGGATAGCGATCCCGAGCAAGACTTGTACGGCATGATCTCGAACGGTGTCGACAATGCTGGGCTGTTACTGCTGATGTATCCGCGCCCCATTTTCATCGCTGCGGCGACCCTTGACTTCTTTCCAGTCGAAGGTGCGCGCAAAAGTTTCCACGAAGTTTCACAACTGTATCGCCGTTTCAATCACGCCGATCGCATCGCCATGGCTGAGAGTTATAACGGGCATCAGTATTCGGATGAAAACCAGGAAGCAGCGTTCGAGTTTTTGGATCACTTTAACGGACTGCTGGATCGGCGCGGGCTGGCTCCCGTCAAGGAACTGGATGAAAACAGAGTGCAATGCACTCGCACGGGGCAGGTCATGCTAGATTTCGCCGATGCCAAGTCGCTTATGGATGTGATTCAGGACTACTACAAAGCGCACCAAACAATGCCAACTCAGTCTCTTCGGCAGCTCTACTACGGCATTGGCTATCCTGGGATTGCGACTTGGGACGTTCGTAAGTATGACGGGGTTGCTCCAATCGAGCGCGAAATCGCGTGGGAAGCCGCGGGTAGCACTTCGTTTGGGGATGTCTCCATCGATCGCTACGTCTTGCATCACACTCACGACCTTGTGATCCCTTTGTTGCACATCCACCGGCAGGCGAATCAAGGAAGGCGCTGGCTGCTTTGGTTCAGCAAGAACGGCAAAGCAGTGGCCAATGATTGGCCTGAGATTGTGAAATACCTCGATGCCGGGTACGACATCGTGACATTTGATTTTCGTGGGATGGGTGAGACACGAATGCCCTACAAGGCGCTGTCGGAAGACGATCCCTCGCTCGCGCGCCTCGACTTCGATCACGCATATGTCAATCCACTGTCGAGTGTGCTCGCGGACTATGTGTACAACTCGCTCTTGACTGGGAGACCTTATTTTTTACAGATGATTGAGGATGCCGAGATTGCACTCCGTTTCTCTCACTCAAACCTGCATGCCGGCGAGTTTTTAGTCGCTAGCGATGAAGAGGGATTCACACTTGCTGATGCGATTGCGCAATCTCTTCCCGCGATCAAACGCCTTTCCCCGCCCGGCTTTGAAGTTATGAAGTGGTCGGATCTGGTGATGCAGAAGAAAGAATTGTGGCCCATTCAACTCTTGCTCCCAGGCGGGGCGTACATCCAGTAACTGACGGCACACGACGACCGATTCACGTTTGACTAAGTCCGGCGCGGGACTTCCGAACTTAACAGCGCGGCCGAATCCTTATCGAGATAGATCGTCACATTGGCGTGGTTGCGCAGAATCGACGCCGGCATCATGGGGCTGATCTCACCCTCCAGGGAAGCCTTTACGGCCTGGGCCTTGCGCGCATCCGGCACAGTAACAATGATCTCTTTGGCTCGTAGGATCTGGTGCACCGACATAGAAATCGCTTTCTTGGGCACCTCTGCAAGTTCCGCGAACCATTTCTCATTCACCTGTTGCTGCCTGCACGCCTCATCGAGGTTGACAATGAGATACGGGTCTTCGGCTTGAAAATCCGCAGGCGGATCGTTAAACGCAAGGTGCCCATTCTCTCCGATTCCGGCAAAGAGAATATCCACGGGTTTGGACTGCAATTCGCGCCCAACTTTTGCGACGGTTCCCTGTGGATCCCCGTCACCTTCCAAAAAGTGATACCGGGAAATTTTCGCTTTGTGAATCAGACGTTCCAACAAATATTTGCGAAAACTAGCGGGATGGTCCGCAGGCAGGCCAATATATTCGTCAAGGTGAAAAACCTCGACGCGGTTCCAATCGATTCCCGGTGCACTGGTCAGCGCATCGAGAAATTCAAACTGTGAAGCTCCGGTTGCGGCCACGATGCGCGCAGTTCCCTGATCGTTGATCGCGCGCCTCAGGGAACGCGCGGCGTGATCGGCTGCCGCGCGGCCCAGCGAATACTTGTCTGCAAGAATGTTTATCTTAGACTGCACCACCGGTCGATGCTCCTCGTCATTCTTGGATTGTTATTTCCAGTTCAACTTGTTGCGCCTCGGCTACAAGTTGATGGCGTCCACCTGTTAAATCTTCTACGGAACCGTACGTTCCGCCTGGGCACGAGCTAAACGAGTGAAGTGGTACGCCAGCATTCGATCGGGCAGCAACAGCGCTTTCCGGAATCTGAGATCTGCTTGTTGGTGGTTTCCGAGCGCATTCTGAAGCGCACCGGCGTTATAGTCCCACCAACTTGTGTAACTGCTGCTCTCGCTCCGACTCAGCGCTTGTGCAAGCGCGGATTGAAGTCGCTCCCGCCAACCTTTCTCATCAAAACCGGACAACTTCTGTGCTCCCAGCCAAGCCCAAAGCACTTGGTCAGGAGCCGACTGCGCAGAGGCGGCCTGAAATTTAATCTTGGCGTCTTCGGGCCGTCCACAAGTGGCGAAAGCAGTGCCCAAAAGCTGGTTCGTTCGGGCGGACTGCAGAAAAGGTTCCAGTCCGTCATGGGTAAATGGCAAGTCCGGGACTGGGGCGCCCAAGTGCTCAGCCAAAGGTAGAGCATCTGCGCAACGGCCTTCGCTGGCCAGTGCAAGGATTTTTTGGAGTTCGACTTCAACCCAAACCTCACGGACGTTAGTCCCGCCTTCCGCACGCGGAAAAAAACGATCGTGGAACAAATTCTCGGCCCGTGAAAAGTCGCGAGCCTCAGCCAGATTCAGGATCAGCTCGAAGATCAGGCTGGATGGAGCATCGCTGAGATTCGGATATTTCTGGAGAAATTGCACCCTCTCGTTAGCGGGTCTCGACAAGAGGCTAAGTGCCTGATCGGCACCCATGTAGATGGTAACGTTGGCAGGATCGCTGCGTTGTCCGTCGCGAAATGCGGTGAGGGAGCCTTCGGTGTCGTGTTTCTCGTGGAGCAGCGCCTGTCCCAAGCTCGCATTGAGTACTGGAATGCCCGGATTTACCTGGCGAGCCCGCGACCATTCTTCAATTGCCGTCTCCGTCAGTCCGCGGGAGAAATGCAGCGTCCCGAGCAAATAGTGCCCGGTGGCGTCTTCCGGATCGGCGCGCATGGCCGCACTTAGGACGATGAGTTCTTCTGCTGTGCTCGGGAAGACGTAGGAGGTCGGGAGTCTTGAGGCGTTCTTATAGTCGGCCGATCCTGAATGCCCAAGACGCTCTCGGCAGTAGCCGCGGAAATAGGCGACCATCGGATGGTTGCCGGGCGGCAGAGCACCCAATTCCATCTGATCGGACGGCGACGACGGATAAGTTCGAGAGAGCATTGTCAGCGCCCGCTGGTAAAGTCCGAGGCGTAAATACTGAGTTGCGAGGTTGAGCACTCGCGTTGCGTCGTTGCCGAGCTGTTTGAGGTCAGGATTGCCGAGTTCTTCGCGCAGAAGATAGCTTAAGGGGAAGAGCGCTATGCCTTGTTGGGCGAGCGCGTTGCCTTCCCGCGTTTTGCCGGCGGCGTTTGTGATCGCGACCAACTCCTCGAGAGCGCGTGCGTCGTCCGGTGCGGCACGAACCGCTTCATTGAGATGACGCTCGGCGCCAGTCAAGTCCCCTTCCCGCGCGAGCAACTCTCCCAGGCGAAGTGCAGCGGCGGCACGAAAGGGGGCAAACCGCTGAGCCTCCTCGTAGGCTGTGCGAGCCTTGCGCGTGTCTCCTACACCCTCGTATGCGATGCCAAGGTAGTACGAAATTTCCGGATCAGTGGTGTTGCGAGCGTGAGCCCGCTCCAGAAGAGTCCTCGACTCATCAAATCGCAGCATGCTTGCAAGTAGGCGCCCCGCAGATTTTAGCCCCGCGAAACTGTCGGGGAATCTCCGAAGCGTTTCTTCGTAAGTATCGAGAGCCTGTAGATTTTTGCCGTTCAACTCAAGATCTGTTCCGAACTGAATCCAGTCATCGCAGGTTCTCTGTTCCGGATCGGGTATGCGATAAGAAGGCTGAGGACCGACGTGAATCTCAGATTCAGGAGTCCAGTCATATTCTCCTTCTGTCTGGCGGATCAGCGTCGCACCCCGCGCGTCCCGAATCTCGATGGTGTACTTAGCTTGCGAGTCCGAGAGCGGAATTTCGTGCGTCCACGCATGTTCAGGTGCCAGATCGAGTTTTTCGCTGAACACACGATTGGTACCGTTCATGATTGAAACCGTGGCTTGAGTAAAAGCGCGATTTGCGTTGAAACCCGCAATCAAAGCACTGCCACGGCGCGTCAGGCTTACCACGCCGGAAAGGTTGGCGCGTGCGATGCCCCCAATCTCCCGCACCGGCATCCAGTATTCCGAGAAATGAATTGTCTGCCGCGGGTTCAGAAAAGCGTACGTTTCTTGATTGCGAAACAGACCAGCCTGGATTTCGATATAGCCACTGTTGTCGTCCGAGAGAGCCTTGCGCCAGTCCAGGCCCTCCTCGTCCACGCCCCACGACCAGATTTTCTTGGCGGGAAGTTCTTCGTACTCCGCGAAATGTACGGTGCCGGTTTTCGTCGCCGGATGCCAGACGCCCATGAAATTCTCCCGGCTACCGTGCACAAAAAGGGAGACCGGGCCGTGCACGTGATTGCGGATAACACTCAGGTCGTGGCCGTCATCATCGACCGGCCAGCGAGTCACTTCCGTGAAACCGTGGCTTGCCGCGAAGCGCATCGGATATACGATCTGAGAGTCGTCCGAAACGCGAACTCCCGCATTGTTCCACCAGTAAAAGCGGTGACGCACATCGCTGCGGTTGCTGAGCGTAACCCGCTCTTCCAGCAGCGTTGACTTCGGCCGCAGTACCAACTCGACCATCCATTCCATTCCGTAAACGCGGTCAACATTGCCAACAATCGCGGAGGCGCTGCCATCGGGGTTTTTGTGAAACGTAAAATCGACCGGAGACATGCTGACCCAGTTATGCGAAACCGGAAAATTGAACTCGATACCGAAAGCTGCCCATGCGCCGCGGTAGCCAACCGCCGCTTTCTTGATGGATGAGTTGTCATAGAACATCGACTGGCCCGAGATCTTGTCGATGCAGGTGTAGAGATGCCCGCCAATATCAGGCAGCACCGAGCACTTCAAATATTCGTTTTCAAGATAGATGGCGCGCCAATCGTGGTTCGCGCGCCGACTGGTCAGGTTCTCGCGCAAAACGTACGGATAGTTGAACTTCGTGTTGGTGAACTGGTCGAAGGGAGGATTCGGGTCAGGCGCTCCCTCTTCATATGTGGGCAGAGAGAGCGTTCCTTCCCAGACACGCACCTGTGCATGTGACAAGGCTACCAGCGCCATGACCGCGACGAAATTGAGGTAGAGTCGCATCTAGATTCGCAATATGCGCGCGGCGTTCTCGTAGTACACCTTTTTGAGTATCGTTTCCGGCAATCCAATGCCGTAGATTCTCCAGCGCCCTTGCGGCGGAATCTTCGCCGGAGCGTAGTCGAAATACTCGTCGTCCGTTTCCAGAAAGCGATAGTAGATTTCGTACAGTTGATCGTTGAAAACCTGTTGCGGATATTCGTCACCGTGAGGGGTGGCGTCGGTCCCAAACAAAATTCGATCCTGATACTTATCGAAGAATCTTCTAGCGGTTACCGGCTGCCGGCCGAGTTCACCGATGCGGGCCGCCATATCCACCGACATGTTGGGGAACCGGTCCAGATTCTCCGCAACGTTTTGCAGGTTTTCAGCAGAAGTTGCCAAAGTGCAGACGTCACAAACTGAGTCTTGGGATGCCGCGCCATGACACGGTTGCGGGCCGCGATCAACTCCGCGTTGCTGGGGAAGTCCTTTCCGTAGAAGGACCAGTCAGGATGGTTGTTCAACTCTTCGTAGCGTTCGTTGAAGCGGTCCGTCGGGGTGAAAAATGCGACCGGATCGGAAATGTGAATCGCGACCGGCAGGTTCAATTGTCCGCAGGTATCCCACATCGGGTCGAAGCGCGGATCGTCAATTTTCACCAGTGAACCCGAGGTGATATTTTCACGAAGATAGAGTCCCAACGTTTTGAGAATCTTCAATCCACGCGCCCCGTCGCGCTGCGCCTGTTCGATGGCCTGTGCCTGCACCCTTGGGTAATCCGGTTCTTTGAAGCGGGAATAAGAGGGCTCGGTGAAGGTATAAAAGCGACCGGGATACGCACGATCGTACTTCGCAACCGCTTCGGCGAGACCCTTATCGTAGCCACCGGTCAGGTTAACCATGGCCCGGATATTCTTACGGTCCATCACTGCGAGCAATTCCTGCGGAGTGCCCAAGTACTCGCGATCCGGCGCGAGCTCGACCCCGTTTTCTGACTTTGTCGAGACGGAGATATGTGTGTGGAAATCGATGAGTGGAAATTTTGACCGTTCCACGTGGGACTCGTGCACCTGGAGCATGCTCTTCGGTTCGTACTGCGAAAGCTGCAAGGGTGCAGGCTGAGTCTGATTCGACGGCGTCACGCCGACAGACTTGCCAACTTGGGTTCCGGTTGCCGCAACCAGACCCACTCCATACAGCCATTGGCGTCGATTGATCAATCCACGTCCTCTCGCTATCGCCCCGGATCCAGAACCGGCGTGGCGATGTCCACAGGAATTTCTTTCCCGTTGACCGCACCGTGCCACACGCTCCCGCCAAATGTCGTGACGTAGACCTGATCGTGATGCCGCGGATCGGGAATCACGCGCTGGCCCCATTTGAAATTAAATCCGGGAATACGGGTCCAGTGCAGACCACGGTCGGTCGAACGCCAGGCGGACGATTCAAAGCCAGCCGCGTAAAGGACCTTAGGATCTTGCGGATCAATGGAGACATCGTAGATGTGGCGATCTTTTTCCAGAACCTGCTGCCAACTCTTGCCGCCATTTTCCGAAAGAAAAATACCACCGCCGTCTCCATGTTCTCCTGTTGCTCGAGCCCACGCAGCGAGGTACAAGACGATCCGGGGACTGGGAATCGATGGCGAGGCCGTTCGGTCCGTTCGATCCCTCGGGCAGTCCGACCGGCTGCCAGTGCTCGGCGCCGTCGGTCGACCGATAGAGAGCGCCGTCCCCCGCAGTTGCCAATGCTTCCATCTTCCGAGCGTCGCGCAATCACAACGTAGAGCGTGCCATTGGAAGCTCGCGCTAACCGCCACGCAAACGGCTGTTCTTGCGTGATTCCATTGTTCTTCAGCACCCACGTGCGCCCGCCATCTGTGCTTTTGTAGACTCCTCGACCAAAACCGGCTACGTATAACACGCGAGCATCCACCGGGCTAGTCGGATCGAGCAGAATATGGGTGGCGCCTGTCTCGTCCATCCCTTTGTTCGACTGGGCCCAGGTCTTGCCACCGTCATCGCTACGGCAGACGCCCCCCTTGTACGTCAGGACGGAGTTGTGTCGCCACATCTTTGGACGGGGAAGATCGTGCGTCCAGCTATTCACGCTCCACATCCGCCCGCGCACTTTGGGATCGAACACAATCCAATAAGTGGTGTTTCTCCACTCGCGAGGCACTCCTTCTGTCGAACTCACCCAAGAGGCACCGCCATCTTCGCTGCGGAAGAGTCCAATATCGGTATAAGTAATGAACTGGCGCTTAGGGTCAAACGGATCAAAGTGAATTCCGTAGCTATTGGTTACATCCAGGCCCGTGCTAGCCCATTCGCCTCCACTTACTTTGCGCGAGTACTGCGCTACCCAAGTCACACCGCCATCGTCGGTCCGCATAGTCCGGCCCAGGTCAGTGCCATAAGCGAGGTCTGGATTCTGTGGAGCTACTGTAAGGTTCAGAGGATTTTCAGCCCAGTCTGGCCCAAAACGCTCAGTGATCCAGGCATCGTGCACGTTCTTGGCGCCCACATCCGCTTCTTTCCACATCAGTTTCCAGTCACCGCCAGAGTTGGTGGTCTTGGCCACACCGATCCAGGATTTTCCGTCGATCGTCAAATGGTCGTAAGAGACATAAGCCGTTTCCGGATGTTGCAGGCTGGTCGCGATAGCGCGCACTTTTGCTCCCTCGCCGGGCAATTCGCTTTTGTGCCACTGCGCCCCGCCATCAGTCGAAATGAAGATGCCCTGCTCGGAAGTCGCATAAATGGTCGGTTGAGCATTCGAACCAAAACCCAGAGAAACATCGCTAGCGGCCGCGGGGAGCGGAAGGTTGTGCTTGCCGCCTGCACTAAGCATCGCAATCGTATGTGCGCTCGCTAGAAACAAGGTTCGTGCTTCTGCTGGTGAGTGGGGATCGACCCACAACCGGCGCGGAATATCGGGCAAGCTGACTTGCTTCTGCCAACTCTTTCCCTCGTCGCGCGATACAAAGAGGGCAGCACTCACTTTCGTGCCTGCGGCCAAATAGAGGATATGTGAATTGGCGGGATCGACCGCCATCGCCGCGATCGTGCCTAAGGGATCTGGATTGGCAACTATGTGTTCGTCGGAATGATCCGAGTTCATCTGGACGCCCTTAACTGCGGAAGGGCTGGGATAGACGAGATTCCAGTGATCGCCGCCATCCGTACTCCGCCATAAACCTGTAGCGTGGGCATACATCGTCTTCGAATCCAACGGGTCGAAAACGAAGAAGTCCACGACGCCCCGCAGGTTGAACATGCGCCAGGATCGTCCTCCATCGTGCGTGATGTAGGAACCGGTCATGTCGCAGGAAATCAACACGGTATTCGGATCGTGGGGGCTGATGGTGGGATTAAACATGGCGCCTCCGCCGCCCGGACCGAGAATACGAAAATCCCCCGGACGCTGCGCGAAGGCACTTGCCAAGAATGAAACTACGAAAAATGCGCGCAATAACGGAATAGTGAGTCTCATCGGCTCCTGCGACTTCCGCGCCAGCATCATCGTAGCGCGCGGATAACGGCTCTCAACTCCACGCTAGTTCATATCCGGAACTAGAAAGTGATTCGCAGTCGGAGGCGAATTGTCCGTTGGCTAAGAACTCCCTCCTGGGGAAAACTGTTTGTCAACTGGCCAAAAAGAGGGTTGATGTTGACATCTGACGCAGCGATCGGCAACACCGCCAGGGTGTTCGGATCGACCCTGATGCTGAAGTCGCCCAGTTGCGAGAACGTGCCGCCGCCGCCGCCAAAGTTTGCATCCGGTGCGAGCAAGGGATGATTGAAAATATTGTCGAAATCAGCCCCCAAAGTCGCAACCACGCGTTCTCCAATCGCAAAGCCTTTGTGAATTCCCAGATTTACTCCCCAAGCGCCTGGGCCAGTCAGCATATTTCTCTTGGCAACAGCAGGGTTGCTAAGCAGGTCAGATCCAACGGAGGGCAGCCCGAAGGCGCTAGAGTTCCAAATGACGGCGTTACTGCCATGTTTTCCAGTATTGATGTTGTTGTTCAACACGACTCCTCGGAAGGAGGGCTCGGCGTTGAAATCCCCAACTGCATCGATCGACGAAACCGCGATGTTGCCGGGCTCTGCCGGGTCACAGTCGTCACAGACCCAAAAGGGCGTGAAGCCTTGTCCGGACTTGGCAAACATGTTGAAAGTTGATTGCCATCCGCCCAGCAAGGTGTCGGCGAATTTTGAGAATGAGCTGCCAATTCTGTGGTTGCGACCAATCGGCAGGTCGTAGATGCCGTACGCGATGAAACGGTGTCTGGACACGTAACCATCAGTGCCATAATCCAGATTGGGATTAAACGGGTTGTAGGCGATTCCTCCCAGGCTTGAGTTCGCTGTGTCCAAAGCGCTGCTCTTCTGATCCAGATAGGTATAAGACATATCCAGCATCAGGCCGCTCTTGTAACGACGTGTGAATTCGGTCTGGAAAGAATTGGAATTCCCATGGCCGAAGTTCCCGTATGTAAGTAGAAACTCCCCCACCAACGGATAGGGCAGCCGGGCCAAATCCTGCGGCGAGTAGGCGCAGTCGCCTTGCGTAGGATCGCAGGCGGTGACACCGTCTCCTTGGGTTGTGCCAAAAGGATTGTTGTTTGGCGCCACTTCGTCCAGATCTTTGCCCGCAATCAAGCCGCTCATGTGGGTGCCGAGATAGGAGAGCCGCAACGTTCCGTCGCGGACGATTTCCCGTTCATAGGTGAAGTTGTATTGCTGGATGCGCGGCGTTTGAATGCCCAAGGGTACGGCGTTGGCGGTAACAGAGTTGCCAAAACCCTTAACTGTTCCACCGGTGATGGGGCTGCTGGCGTCTTGGGAAGAAGTTGGCCAGCCTTGCAGCGTCGATCTCGACGTCACTCCCTGATTAAATGGATTTGTCCCGATGGCGTCGCGAATTCCTTGCGCTGCGGATGTTGGATAGAACACTCCCCAGCCTCCGCGCAACACGGACTTGTTCCCCAGTCGGTAGGCAACGCCCAGGCGCGGGGCAATATTGTTATTGTCGGTGTGGACAAGACCACGGCCCAGGCCAGTTTGCGAGGCGGTGATATATCCATAGCTCACAATTCGCGTGTCCACGTACGGCAGCGTCTTCGCGGATGGAATGATGAAAACTCCAGGATTTCCCGTGGGATTCTTGCCGTTCGGGTCAAAGTTGATGAGCAGGTCGTCTTTTTCGATAAAGGGAGTCGCTAAATCGTAGCGCAGGCCCAGATTCAAAGTGAGCTTTGATGAAAGCTTCCAGTCGTCCTGGGCAAAATAGCCTTCCTCCCAGTTATAAACATTCATCGGAGGTCGTGCCTGCAAAACATAGGAAGCGGTCGTCGGCGGCAAGCCCAGCAGGAAATCCGTGAATGGATCCGCATTGGGGTTGACGCAGGAACCGCCGTTCGCACACGTGCCGGGTTGGGTATAGGTCATGGAACCGCGCGGATTGCCGCGATTGAGAGCAAACCCGTCAACGGCCTGATTGCGCACAAAATCCGCGCCCATTCGTAAGTTGTGCTTACCTATCACCCAGGTCAGCGTGTCCCCGAACGTGATCAGATCCTGGTTTTGTGGCCGATAGGTATTTCGGCCGCCGTTGGTAAACGTAGCAGAACGTGTTGCTGAAGTTTACGGCGGGATGCCCGAAGGTGCCGAGAGCAAATTGCCCGACCACCGAGCCGTACGCCGCGATGTCAGACGGGCCAAAACCTATGGTCGGACAGAAAATCCCTGCAGCGTCGTATTGCTGTGTTCCAGCAAATTCTGCTTGTTGAAGCCACCGCGAAGCTTCATTGACCAGATTCGGTTTGAAGACGCGCGTATAAGAAAGCGCGACAGTTTGGTTCTGACGATTGTTTTGGGTCAAACCGAGGCCAACGTAGGGAGACACAACCGGGTTGGTCGCGCTGGTTTCTGCGGATGTGTTGTAGCTGACGTATACATGGTCTTTGTCGCTGAAGTCATGATCAAGGCGCAATGAACCTGTATCCAGGGTATCGCGTCCCGGCATCTGCGTCTGGTAAGCGGGAATTCGTCCAGTGGTGCTGTCGATTGGGGCACTCAGCCCAATGTGCGGGAAATAATTGGTGATCAGGCTTTGCACCGATGGATTCAAAAGGCGAGATGGAATCTGAATAAACTGCAGGCCAAGCGCCACCGACGGTATCCGTTGCAATTTCCGGCGCGGTTAGAACGACGCCGCTCGGGACATCCGGTTTGTCAGCATCGTCGAGTCGGGAGAAATTTCCTGTCCACAGGGACGGATGCGGGAGTTTCGTCGATGAGATATCTGACCGGCGATACGTCGTAGTCGCGCTCATAGGCCGCGAAAAACCAGGTGCTTTTCAATCCCTTAATCGGGCCACCCAGCGATCCACCCAGATCGTTGATGTTGAAATATGGCGTGGGATATTTGGAAGCAAAAGCGTTCGGTTGAAAATCTGCGATCCCAGCAAGGTCCTGCAGCGAGAGCGCGGCCAAAGCCGAATTCGCATTGTTGTAAAAGACCGAACCGTGAAACTGATTTTGCCCGCGTTTCGTTGTGATTCGAATGTTGGCCGTGCCCGCGTATTCAGCGCTGAAGCTGTTGGAAAGAACGTTGAGTTCGTCGACCGCCTCGAGCGAAGGCTTGCTGTCGGTTTGCGAGCCGAATATGCCGCCATTCGAACGCTGCCCGTCCACTGAAAAGCTGCCACCGTAACTTTGCCCGCCGATGAACTTGAAATCTCCCGGTTCGTCCGCCCCGGTGATGTTCGGATTCAAATACAGGAAAGAGTAGATGTCGCGCGTATCGCGCGGCAAGTCAATCACGGCCTGGTGACCGATGGTGTCACTGATGGTCGGATTCTCGGTGTTGATTGTCGCGGCATCCGCCGAGACCTCAATTGTTTCAGCGTTGGCCGAGACATGCAGGGTTATGGTGACGCCAACTGTCTTACTTCCGTTCACTTCCACATCGTTAAGCTCTTCGGTGCTCATCCCGGCGGAGGTGACCGAGACTTTGTAGCGGCCAGACTTCAAGCCGAAGACTTCAAAATCCCCGTCTCCGTTCGCGTTTGTCTGCCGCGCGGTGTTTGTTTCAAGGTCAGTGATGGTCACTTTCGCGCTGGAGATGACCGCGCCGCTTGTATCCTTCACAGTGCCCCGGATCGTCCCTAAGTCGGTGCCTTGCGCAAGCAGGAAATGGGCGCTGCCCAATGTCGACAGCACGACGAGATACAAAACCAAGCGCGTCATAAACCTCATGGCGATCCTCCCAGGCGGTGAGTTTCGATGGACGGAGGTTTGTACCACACTTAAACACGAAAAGTAAACAAAGAAAACCAAATGAAGAAATTAAGAAACGAAACGCAAGGCCTCTTGGCCTCGTGGGCTGGCCAGCCTGCGGCGCCGATGCGACTCAAGGAGCATGGATGACTCGATTCAGGCCACGCATTTGCTGGGCAGGTCATTGGTAGGAAAATTCGAAAATGATGTAACGCCGGCGGTCAAATTTCCACGATTTAACTTGCTTCGGAAAAGAAAGAATTAGAAACAAATCGTTGCGCCGCAAAGCCCGAACCGACCTTCTCAGGGAGACATCGTCTACGTCTGAACCCCTTCCTTAGCTGCTTTTGCGATCGTGAAACAGAGTTCGATCGAGGGTGTTATCTCTGCGATCGAGGGCCTCGGCGCGGACTTGGTTCTCACCGCTCGAATGAATTCTGTCGCTTCGTCGTAGCAGCCATTCACGACATCCTCAGGATTGTCTTCAGAAACCGTCTTCTCCGAGATGAGCTTCCCATCCCTGAAGCTGCGCCATCCGCGTTTCGGACCGAAGGGGCACGTAATCGTGGCGCGAAAATTTTCCCCGTACAGATCGTAGGTTTCCTCGACCATACCCGCGGTCGGGAGAATGTCAATTCGTCCTGCAATACCATTCTCAAACTTGAAATCGATGGCATACCAGGCAGCCGATTCTGCGGGAGTCGTCAATGTCTGCTGATGAAACGAGACCACGTGCCCGGCGATGTAACGCAGCGTATCGACGGCATGTACAGCAGTCGCCCATATGAAATCGGGTTCACGCCGCGCGTGTCTGATGAGCGTGCAATGGACGTAGCGGAGCGACCCTACGGTGCGCGTCCACTCCATCGCTCGGTTCAAAGACGGCATGAAGCGCCGGTTCACTGAAACCATGTTCGGAGTTTCAGTCGCCGCCGCTGCGTCTCGGAGGGCATGCACTTCGGCAATCGATGCGCCAAGCGGCTTCTCCACCAAGCAAGGAATATTTCTGCCTAACAGTTTGATTCCGAGATCAGAAATGTTCTCGGGCGGTACGACGGCGATGCAGCCATCAAGTTTTTCCCGCCGCAGCATCGTGTCGACGTCTTGATAGGCGGCGAGGAAGCCGTACTTGCTGCAGAACTCCCGCGCGCGATCGATCCGGATATCGCAGGCCGCGGCTAGCAGAATTTCATCCGGATGCGCGGACTTGTAGCGCGCCAGCGGGATTGCATGCCCGCTCTCGGAATGCTCGCCACAACCCACTAATCCCAGCCGGATCATATGTTCGTCACTTGACGCGCGCGGTGCTAGCTAACGTATTGTCTTCTATCACCGCCGTTTCTCCGGTTGGCGGTGCCGCGCACAAACCACAGTGACTCCGCCGACCGCGACCGTCAGTGCAGCGAACCAAACCACCGTGCCGCGTTGATTGAGGCGGCACAACAAAAAGCAATACCAAGCTCAGCAGATCCAATGGACGAATATCGTACGGCTCAGGAAACGGAATACGGGAGCGGTGAAATCGGCGAGAATCTTTCAATTCCGTTGCAACGTCGACGGGCGTATTCAGATTCTTGAACAATAGAGCTCGGGCTGGACTGTCGCCCTGTCGAACAGCATGGTTAGGAAAAAGACTCCGAACGACGACGGAATGATAATTGCGACCTGCTGAATCAGCGACCAGTGATACACGAACGCTCCCAGGATACCCAAAATGAGTCCGGTGGCGAACGAAGCCAGTCCAGACCAAGGTGGCGTCCGGCGTACCACCAAACCCAGCAGAGCGGGGGGGCCATAAGCCAGCGACATCAGCGTGTTAAACGTCAGCATGATCTGGAATACGCTCTGCCCGCTGGCGGCCATAATCGCGGCGATCACAGTCGTTGCTCCTCCGACCAGAAACGTAGTGATCCAGCCGACCACCAGCAACTCGTGTTCTCGCGGCGTTCTTGCGAAACAGCGATTGATAAACATCTTTGGTCAGAATTGCCGATTTGACATTGAACTGGGCAGAGAGATTGGCCATCGTCGCGCTGAACATCGCCGCCAACATTACTCCGATCAAGCCGTGGGGCAGCAAAGTCAGACTGGCGACGGCGTAGGCTGCTTCGCTGGGGTTGGGCAGTCCCAAGCGCGGCAATTCGGGATAGAGCACGCGCATCGCCATGGGCGGAATGAACCAAACGAAGGCTCCGACGAAAAACAGTCCGCAGCATAGCAATGCGATTTTGCGCGCGGAACGCTCGTCGTCGACGCTGAAATAGCGCTGCGCCATGGCGCTCGTGTTGTATCCGAATGAGACCATGATGGTCCACGACGCGATGTAGAGCCAACCAAATTCTCCTGAAAGGTGGAGCGTCTTCATTTCTGGCGGTAGGCGAGTGCATCAGTCCGGTCACGCCTCCCACGCGAGCGAGCGACATCACGACGAGAACCAGGCAAAACGGCATCAGGATGGAGGCTTGCAGAAAATCGGTGACGACCACTGCCCACAGGCCGCCCAGCACACAATAGAAAACGATCAAGCCTCCAGCTCCGACAATGGTCCAAATCACGGGAAAGCCGCACGCGGAGGATACGAAAAGGCTGAGCCCAAACAACGTGCTGGCGCTGGTGAACAGCTGAAAGACGATGGTTGTCCAGGAAAAAATTTGATGGGTCAGCAGGATTGAAACGCCCCGAGAGATATTCCATCACGGTAGTGATGCGGGTGCGCCGCCAGCGCTTGGCAAAGACAAAATATCCGAGCAGGAAACTTAAGGCGTTTCCGATATACAGCCCGACGATGGCGATACCCGAGCGATAGGCAACGCCGGCCGCACCGGTGAACGTCCACGCACTGAAGCCGGACATGAAACAACTCAGGCCGGCCACCAGCCAGGGAATGCGGCTACCGCCGCGAAAATATTCGGCCGCACCTCGGTTGAAGCGCAAAACGTAGAAACCCACGCGCACCATGAGGAGCGCATAGAGGGCGATGACCACGTAGTCCACGGAATTTGCGCTGGCCATCAGAAAACCTAGGCTTCCTTATACTTTGTTTTGTGTTGAAAAAGAAGCTAACAAACAACTAAAAGAAAGAAATAGTCGTTGATGCGAATGCTATACTCAGTCGCGCATGCCCCGTCCCTCCCTCCTTATTTCGGCCGGAGATGATCTGTTTGCATCTTTTTTTTCTTCGCGACAGCGGCAACGGATGGGCCGCCGATTCCTTTGGCAACGACACGCCACGAAAACCTTGACCGCCGATTTCCAACGAAGTTTGGCCACGGCTGAGGCGCTGGTGACCACTTGGGACAGTCCTCATTTCGGCGATGACTTGCCAGACATTGCACCGCAGCTGGCCATGATTGCCCACTGCGGAGGAGAGGTGAAGTCGCGCTTCTCCAGGATCTCTTTTCAAACGTTTGACCATCACCAACGCGCCCGCGCCCATGGCTCGCGCCACCGCTGAGCTGGGAGCGGCTCTGCTTTTGTATTGCGCGCGCAACGTCGACTTCTATCGGTCTGAGCTGCGAAAGCGTTCAAACCGGATTTATGACGAGGTGCATCTCCACGGGAGTTCTGAATCGGTGGTCGGTCAAACGGTGGCCATGATCGGCTTTGGACGCATCGGCCGCGCCCTTGTAGACCTGCTGCGGGGCTTCGACATCCAGTGGTTGGTTCATGACCCTTATGCCCCGCGATCTCTGTCGCGGAAGTATCCCGTCCGGTTCGTCGGTCTACAGAAGTTGCTCTCGCAAGCGCATTTGCTGGTACTCGACCGCCGCGTTAACTGAACAAACGCGAGGTCTGCTTGCTCGGCAGAATCTGGCACGAACTGCCGGACAATGCGGCCGTTATCAACATTGCCCGCGGAGGATCTGATTGATCTCGATGCTCTCAGGGAAGAAGTGAAAAAAGGGCGGCTGCGCTGCGCTCTCGACGTAACCGATCCCTTAGAGCCACTTCCAATTGACGAGCCCCTGCGGAACATGCCCGGGGCAATCCTCACGCCGCATATCGCAGGCAGCGGACGCCGAGTTCGAGAAGAAATTGCCGGCGTAGTGCTTAACGATCTGGAACGATTCTTCAGCGGCAAGCGAGTCGAGAATCGTGTGACAACTTCCATGTTGGATCGGATGACGTAAGCATGAAAGTGTCATTCTCCACGCTGGCTTGTCCGGACTGGACTATGCCGCAAATTATCGCGATGGCCGTGCGCGAACGGTATGACGGAATCGAGTTGCGTTTTGTGCAAGGTGAAGACTCGTTGTGGAAGTTGCCGGTGTTTTCCGGGTCAGAGCTGGCATCCACGAAGCGGGCACTGGCGGATCATGCCTTGACGATTTCTTGTCTAGACACCAGTTGCCGCTTCGACTCGCCTGACGCAGTCGAGCGCCGATCATTGGATGAGGGAAGGAGAACGGATGGCGGATTTGGCCGCCGAATTGGCTGCGCCGGGCTTGCGAGTTTTCGGTGATACCATCCAGCTCCGGCGCAGACCGAGAGTCCACGCAAAGCTGGATCGCCGAGTCTGTTCGGAGTTTGGCCGATATTGCGGAATCCAGAGGAGTTGAGGTTTGGATCGAGAATCATGGTGATTTTGTCACTGCGGCGCAGACGGCGGCGATCCTAAAACAAGCAGATTGTCCGAACGTGGGAGTCGTCTGGGATCCCGCGAACAGTTTCGTCGCTGCCCAGGAACGGCCCGCAGCGGGCGCTGCGCTGTTGGGAGAGGCGATTCGCCATGTCCACATTAAGGATTTGCAGCGGCAGCAGGATACATGGTCCTACGTCCTGACTGGAGAAGGCGAATTTCCTTTGCACGAGTTGAAAAGCGCGTTAGACCAACTCCAGTACGACCGCTTCCTTTCGTTCGAGTGGGAAAAGAAGTGGCATCCCTCGATTGCAGATCCTGAAATTGCGTTGCCACATTTCGCACGCTGGTTTCGCAAGAGCTGTGCGCATGCCTAACCATTTGGCGGAAAAACTGCGCATATTGCGGGCGGATGATGTCCCGGCAGCGTTCCAGTTGTCGGCGCAAGCTGGTTGGAATCAGACCGAGGAAGACTGGCGCATGCTGCTGGAACTCAGCCCGGAAGGCTGTCTGGGAGTTGAAGTGGATGGCAATCTGGTTGCGACGACAACTTTGTTGTGCTTCGGGCAACGACTCGCTTGGATCGGAATGGTTCTGACCAAGTCAGACTATCAGCGGCGCGGCCTGGCAAAAAAATTACTCAGGCACTGTTTGGAGCAGGCGGATCGAATGGGAGTCGAAACCACAAAACTCGATGCCACCGATCAGGGTCGGTCACTCTATGAGAAATTCGGTTTTCGCCCGGAGCAGGAGATTCAGCGCTGGTCGCGCCCAGGCGGAGGCGAAGCACCAGCTGCCGCTGGCGGCATTCCTGTCGGTGAACCGTGGCGATCTTTAGATTCGCTTGCGTTCGGCGCAGATCGCTCGATCATGCTCGATAGGCTGGCGCAACGACACCCTCCGAATCTGTATCGCTCAGTCGTATTTGTTCTCGAGGCCGGGACGCGCGACTGCATATCTTGGTCCCTGCGTCAGCGAAAAAGCGGCGACTGCTCGAAGCTTGATCGAGGAATGTGTGCAGCGCACGAAGTGCAGCTGGTCGTGGGACTTGTTCCCCCGACATCGAGAGGCCGTAGCCATCGCGAGGGACTTGGGTTTTTCTCCCCAGCGGCATCTCGTGCGCATGGCCCGTGGGAAGCAACTGCAAGCGAAAGACAACGCGATCTACGCGATCGCGGGATTTGAGCTTGGCTGAACGTGAAGATCACAACAGAATCGGAATTGGAAGAATTGTTGTCGCGCCCCGACGACGAGACTGCTTCGGCGATGGCGGCGATGGACGGCGATCTTCTGATCCTTGGCGCAGGCGGCAAGATGGGGCCAAGCCTTGCCCGCTTGGCGCGACGCGCGGCCGATCAAGCCGGGATCAAGAAGCGAGTCATCGCCGTCGCCCGATTCACGAATAATAAACTCCGGCCCGAATTCGCCGAGCACGGCATCGAGACGATGGCTTGCGATCTGCTCGACGTTGGCGCCCTCGACAAGCTTCCCGATGTCCCAAATGTGATCTTTATGGCCGCCCGAAAGTTCGGCACCGCCGGCGGAGAGCATCTCACTTGGGCGATGAATACTTTTCTACCCGGGCTGGTCGCGAAGCGCTACCGCGATTCCCGAATCGTTGCTTTCTCGACAGGAAATGTTTATCCGCTTGCGCTCACTCACCGAAGGCGGCGCGACAGAGATGACTCCTGTCGGTCCGATCGGCGAGTATGCACAGTCGGCGCTGGGCCGCGAGCGCATGTTCGAATACGGATCAGGCGCAGTGGGGAACTCAGGTTACAGTCCTGCGCCTGAATTATGCGGTCGAGTTGCGATATGGAGTTCTCGTGGATATCGGACGGACGGTGTTCGAGCGGCGGCCGATTGATCTTCGCATGCCGGCTGTTAATGTGATCTGGCAGCGTGACGCCAACGCCTGGTGCCTGCGATCATTCGTTCATTGCCAGTCGCCGCCTTTGATTTTAAACATCACGGGCCCGGAGACGCTCTCGGTGCGGGACGTCGCGCTCGAATTCGGGCACCAGTTTGGTATTGAGCCCAACTTCGTTTCTACGGTAGAAGGTTCCAGCGCTCTCCTCAGCGACACAACGAAGGCGCGCGGTCTGTTTGGAAAACCTAGCGTAACCCCGGCAGAAATAATGGTGTGGACTGCGAATTGGATCCGCGAAGGTGGTTCGATGCTAAATAAGCCCACCCATTTTCAGGCGCGGGACGGAAAATTCTAATGACGCTGCGCGACAAACTGCGATCGGGCCTGGCGATTCCCGCCCATCCTTTGGCATTAACCTCCCAACGCAAGTTGGACGAGCGTCGTCAACGGGCTTTAACCCGTTATTACATCGCCGCCGGTGCAGGCGGCATTGCCGTAGGCGTACACACCACCCAGTTCGCTATTCGGGATCCCAGGTTTGGATTGCTCGAACCGGTGCTTGCGCTGGCAGCCGAAGAGAGTCGCGGAAGTGACGTTGTGAAGATTGCCGGCGTCTGTGGCAAGCACAAGCAAGCCGTTGCCGAGGCCGAACTTGCTCTCAGACTTGGCTACGATGCTGCGCTGCTAAGCCTCGCCGATCTGAAAAACGAAAGCATCCCACAACTCTTGGAGCACGTCCACTCGATTGCAGCGCTGATTCCGGTTTTCGGCTTCTATCTACAGCCAGCCGTCGGAGGACGTCTATTGCCTTATCAGTTCTGGCGCAAGTTCCTTGAGATTGAAAATGTGGTTGCGATTAAGATCGCGCCCTTTAATCGCTATCAAACGCTCGACGTAGTTCGCGCCTTGGCGGAGTCGGGACGCTCCCAGGAAGTTGTTCTCTATACAGGAAACGATGACAACATTCTCATCGACCTTCTCACTCGTTTCGATTTCGCCAGTCAGCCGATCAGGATTGCCGGCGGGCTGCTGGGACAGTGGGCCGTATGGACGCAGACAGCGGTTTCGCACCTAGCTCTTGCGCGGGATCATTCGGATCAGATTGCTGGCACACTGCTAACGCTGGCTCACCAGATCACGGATGCAAATGCGGCGATCTTTGATCCTGCGAACCATTTTCGCGGATGCATTCCAGGCATCCATGAGATCCTGCGACGACAAGGTTTGCTCGAGGGGCGATGGTGTCTCGATCCTCATGAGGAACTAAGCCCGGGGCAAAGCGCAGAAATCGATCGGGTTTGCACAGCGTACCCACATTTGCAGGACGATGCCTTTGTACAGGAGCACCTTGATGAATGGCTTCGCTAAACTTCTGTTCTTGCTGTGGCTGAGTGCCGCGCTCGCTCTCGCGGCCGATCCTGCGGTGATCAAAAGCGTCCAGGCAGAGCACGACGTCCCACTGACTCTCGATCCAGCATCTCCATTCTGGAAAGCGGCGCGTCCCGTGTATATGGAGCAAGATAGCTTCGGAAAAGCAGTGCCTCGTTTTCGTACCGAAGTACGAACACGCTGGACGAAGAACAGACTCTACTTTCTTTTCGTCTGCCCGTACGAGGAGCTTTACCTCAAACCCGCCCCGGATACTCAGAAGGAAACTAACGAACTGTGGAATTGGGATGTCGCAGAAGTATTTATTGGCTCCGATTTTGTGAACATCAAGCGTTATAAAGAATTTGAAATTTCTCCGCAGGGAGAATGGATTGACCTGGATATCGATCTGAATAAGCCGCATCACGAAGACGGCTGGAAATGGAATTCAGGTTTCGAAGTGAAAGCGCGAATTGATCGAGCGAATCACAGGTGGTACGGCGCGATGCGCATCCCAGTGACTGCCATCGACGGGCGACCCGCAGCGGCAGGAAACACGATGCGCATCAACCTGTTTCGCAGCCAGGGACCGCCTCCGCACCGGCAGGCCGTAACCTGGCAGCTCCCATGAACGATTCGTTCCATGTTCCTGAACGTTTTGGTTTGATTCGGCTGGTGGGCGGGGAAGGGAAGGAATGAGCGCGAAACGCATTTTTCTTGCTCCCGCGCCACGCGCCGTCGCAGATATTTTTGACGAGAGCGACCTACTTCGCTTGCGCGCGCTGGGAGAGGTGGTCATTCATGAAGACGGGCCTGTCACGGATCAAATATTCGAAAACGAAACCGCGAAGGCTGAAATGATCATCGGCCAGATCGATCTGCCCGAATCGCGTCTAAAACGCGCTCAGTCTCTCCGAGCGATTTTCAATGTGGAAGGCAATTTCCTTCCCAACATTGACTACGCCTACTGTTTTCGTCACGGCATACGCGTTCTCACGACCAGCCCGGTATTCGCTGAACCCGTGGCTGAAGCCGCTCTGGGCATGGCCATTGACCTTGCGCGCGGCATCACCGAATCCGATCGCCGCTTCCGCCAAGGTACCGAGCAGTATGGCTTGGCTGCGAATCAAAAAGCGTTCTCTCTGTTCCGCCAGGATGTCGGCCTCGTCGGGTTAGGCGATCTCGGCCGCGCCATCTTGCCGTTGCTTCGCCCGTTCGGCTGCCGGGTTCGCGCCTATGATCCGTGGTTACCGACGGAATATATTCAGTCGCTCGGGTGTGAAGCGGCCTCTCTTGACGAAGTCTTGCAGAGATCGCGCCTCATTTTTGTCGTGGCGGGAGCCACGTCGCAGAATCAAGGCTTCCTGGGAACGCCTCAGTTCTCCGCTATGCGACCAGGAACCTCTATCGTCCTGGTCAGTCGCGCCGCAGTCGTGGATTTCGACGCGCTGATGGACTTCGCAGGAAAGGGGCACATACGTTTCGCAACCGACGTTTATCCGGAGGAACCGTTGCCTCGATCGCATCGGGCGCGCCAACTTGACAACGCGATTCTCACTGGACATCAGGCCGGCGCCCTGCAGGCTGCGATCAAACAGATTGGCAAGCTGGTTGTTTCGGATGCGGAATTAATTGCGCGGGGGTTTCCGCCGATTCTCTGCAAGTCCGCGCAACCTGAGACGATCGCTCTCTGGCGAAGCAAACCGGTCAGCAAGACGTGATCCGAACCGGAACAAACATCCAGAACCAATCCACCCTCCTCACGCTAACTGCAAGCCGGGTCGTTACACCAGCGCTCGACCGCCGCGAAGGAGTTTGTTCGCGATAACGCTGAACTGTGAGGTAGTCTTGACGGCGATGAGGCAGGATCTGGAAGTTTCGCAAGATAAATCGGCATTGCCCATTGACCCAGCGACGACGAATCGTCGCGAGGCTTTGCAAGGCGCGGCAACTGCTTTTGTCGTGCTCTTCTGTATCGTGGGGATCGCACTTTGGGGGCTGCCTTTCTTTTACGATTTCATGGTGCAGCAATTCGGTTGGACGCGGGCACAAGTGACTTCGGGAAATGCACTGAGCAAATTGCTCGTTGGGCCAGTCTTTGGCTTCGCTGCTGGATGGATCATCGATCACTTTGGGCCGCGCCGCATTATGATGGCAGGAATCTTGATGGCGGGTGTTGCCCTCGTAGGACTGGGCCGCATCTCCAGTCTCGGGATGTTTTACTTCTTCTATCTGTTTAATGCCCTCGGCTATGTGTGTGGCGGACCATTACCGGTGCAAGTGCTCTTGTCGCGCTGGTTCGTTCAGTCACGCGGGAAGGCCATGGGATTTGCCTATCTTGGAATTGGAATCGGCGGCGCACTGGTACCGCTGGTTGCGCAGGAGCTTGTCCAAAGCTTCGGTTGGCAGAGGGCCCTACAGATTCTGGGCCTGTCAATCGTGGTTATGGCATTCCCACTGGCATTCTTTGTAAAAGAAGCACGCGCTCCGTTGCAGACCCAGTCTGAGACGCGCCTTACTGAAACAAAGAGCGCATTCAAGACCATCTCCTTTTACCTGCTCATGCTGGGCAGCATGTGTTCGGTGGCAGCGATCAGTGGCACTCAGCAGAATCTGAAACTGTTTTTGAGTCTCGATCGCCACTATGCCCAAGCAGAGGCGGCTCGAATCCTCTCGTTAGTACTGACGTTCAGCATCGTCGGACGTTTGCTGATGGGATGGGTGGCCGACCGATATTCCAAGAAGAGCGTCATGCTCTTGATTTATATCCTGGTGGCGGCTGCCATCCCCTTTCTGATCTATGGACGCGCACACCTCGCTGTTTACATATTTGCCGCAGTGTTCGGGATCGGTTTGGGAGGCGACTATATGATTATCCCTTTGATGACCGCAGAAATCTTCGGTGTGCGAGTTTTAGGGAGACTGATGGGAGTGATCTTAACTGCGGATGGGATTGCCGAAGCGGCTTCACCGTGGCTGACAGGCCGCCTGCGGGACACGACCGGAAGCTATTCCGAAGGTTATTTTATGCTAGTGGGTTTTGCATTACTGGGTGCGGCTACCGTATTCGCCTTACCTGCACCACGGAAGGCATCATGAGCCCGGGTTCGATTCTGCGCTTAGGAAGCGTCAAGGACGTGGCGCGTTTTCAGGAGCACCTGCGATCCCTGCACCTCAGCATCCCTTGCGATAGCGACCTCGAGGTTGGGCCGCAATCACCGTTACATTGGCCACTGTTCCGTGGAGAAACCAGAATCGGTAACCGCATTGCCGTGCAACCCATGGAGGGATGGGATGCTTCCGTTGACGGTAACCCGACTGAGAGTACGCTCCGACGCTGGCAGCGATTCGGTCGCACCGGCGCCAAATTGATCTGGGGCGGCGAAGCCGTTGCCGTCTGCCATGCAGGACGCGCTAATCCGAACCAACTCGTTTTGGCGCCACATACGCAAGCAGGACTGGCGCGACTGCGCACAGCATTAGTTGAAGAACATTGCCGCACCACGGGATCGGCCGAGGGACTTCTGATCGGCTTGCAACTGACGCACTCCGGGCGCTTCAGCCGCCCGAATGCCCATAGCCGCTGTGAACCGCGCATCCTGTATCACCATCCGCTTCTGGATCGTCGGCTGGGCCTGCCAAAGGATTACCCTTTGCTCACCGATGGAGAGATATGCGCCATCATTGAGGATTTCCATAGTTCGGCCGGCATGGCTTGGAAGTTGGGCTTCGATTTCGTCGACATCAAACACTGCCACGGTTATTTAGGGCACGAATTTCTCAGCGCCCACACTCGAGGCGGACCTTACGGAGGGAGCTTTGAGAACCGCACGCGATTCTTGCGCGAGGTTGTGCAGGGCATTCGCACTAAGGCACCGGGGCTCGATATCGGAGTGCGACTTTCGGCAATTGATACAGTCCCTTTTTTCCCAGATCCGGAACTCTCGTCCAATGGAACGCTGGGGCCTGGAATTCCCGAGAACGCCAAGGAGTTGATTCCATATCGTTGGGGATTCGGCGTGAATCCTCTTGTGCCTACCGAGGCGGATTTGACCGAGCCCATTCTTTTTTTGTCTCTTCTGGAGGAATTGAACATTCGGCTGGTGAATATAACGGCGGGTAGCCCTTATTACAATCCTCACGTCCAGCGTCCCGCACTCTATCCGCCATCCGACGGCTATCAACCGCCAGAGGATCCACTGCTCGGAGTCGGGCGGCAGATGGAGCTTACGCGTCAACTGAAGCAACGTTTTCCTGGTTTGATCTTTGTAGGATCGGCGTATAGCTACCTGCAGGATTTTCTTCCCAACGTAGCCCAAGCGGCCCTTCGTGATGGCTGGGTCGACCTGGTGGGCATGGGGCGTATGGTATTGACCTATCCTGAACTTCTCTGGGACGCGTCGGGAGGGCAGACGGTGCAACATAAGCGAATTTGCAGAACTTTCAGCGATTGCACAACTGCGCCGCGCAAAGGTTTGCCTTCCGGTTGCTACCCTTTGGACGCCTATTACAAAACTTCTGAATTCTTCCAGCAACTCACCCGCATGAAGAAGACAGACTTGACGACGAAGCCGCCCATGCCATCGGTGCCGCGCGACCCGGAGTGACGACTCAGAATGAACAGCCGCGAGATGAGAATTGAGGATTGGGATGAAAGACGGAAGTTTCGCCGCAAAGTCCGCGGCATCGCGGCAGCCTTATTGCCTTTTGAACTAGACGGAAGAATCGCCGTCGATGCATTTCAAAAGCACCTGACGGCCACGGATCGCGCCGGTTTGATGAACGCTGTGAATATGGACACCGGTTATGTGAACTACTTGAGTGAGGCCGAGAAGCGGGACGTACTGCGATGGACGCACGAAGCGCTGGGAGAAGGCGTCCCTTTCGTGGCCGGGGCGTATATCGAAAATCTCGACGGAGAAGTCGTCGATCTCTACCGCCGGCAGATCGACGCCATCGCTGGTTTGGGAGGAACCCCGATCTTGTTTCAGACGGCCCGGTTACGAGCTAAGCCCGGCAAAGAAATCGCGGCGAATTACCAGGATGCATGCCGAGGATACCCGCAGGTCCTGGCGTTCGAGTTGGGTTCCATGTTTGCGACGAATGGCGAAATCCACGATCAGGAAACGATTGTTCGCCTCATGGACATTCCTGAGATAAGCGGATTGAAACATTCCTCGCTGGACCGGCGAATCGAACTTCAGCGTCTGGCCCTTCGTGACAAGCACCGGCCGGATTTTCGCATCTATACCGGAAACGATCTTGGCATCAACATGATCGAGTACGGGTCAGACTACCTGCTCGGTCTGGCTACGCTTGCGCCCGAGAAATTCGCTGAACGGGACCGGTTATGGCTGACCGGCGATCCTGACTACTACGCCTTTTCCGACGCGCTCCAGTATCTGGGTAATGTGACGTTTCGCGATCCGGTTCCAGCCTACAAACATTCTGCCGCTATGTTCTTGCATCTGGTTGGTCGCATACCCAGCGATCGGACGCACGCCAGCAATCCAAGACGTCCGGCGTCGGAGTCCGAAATATTGCGGGATTGCGCGCGCCGACTTTCCATTCCGCTTTCGGATGTAGGTTCGTTTCCCCCGGAGGGCTGAGGTCGTTCCTGGGTTGTTGCTGTCTCCGGCAATTAGAAATTGAACGGGCTGAGTTTTCCTAATCGCTCATATCCTCAGGAAAATTTTGCGACGGTACATCCAAAACAGAATGAACCAGAAGATCAGCATCACGGCAAAACCGTGAAGTACGGGCTGAAAAGTCGGTCCCGCCATCACCGATATCGCGCTTCCAAAGTGACGTTCTAAGGCGTTCGCCGAAGAAGCTCCGACATGGTCCAACTCATCACGTAAATGGCAATCGAGTTCATTCCAACCACCACCAGCGGGAACGCCCATCGCCGCCATCCTTTCCACTCGATGAGCGCGTAAAAACCGGCCAGTATCAGCACCACCCAGCCTCCGCTGTACAGGGTGTAAGACGACGTCCAGACTCTTTTGACGATGGGGCAAATGCCCGCCCATTGACACACCAGCCCGAGCAGCAGTAAGCCAATTCCCGCGATCACAAGTCCTCGCAGTTTTTGTTCCTTCGATCCATTGCCCTTGAGCCATTCTCCGGCCAGCAAGCCCAAGATCATTGTTCCTAGCGTCGGAATAAAACTCAGCGTCGACCAACCACCCTCGTTGAAGACAAACGGGATGTTCGCGCGGAAACAGGTTCAAAAACCAGACATCGAACGCCCATGAGAGATTGGAATTCTTGTTCCAGTGAGAAAGAAATCCGGTGTAAAGGTGAGGCCAGTTTTGCGGAACTCCGACTCTGGCGTAATCAAAGTGAGGACCAGGCGCTGGATAAAGCGCGAAAGCTGCCCAAAAGCAGATCAAGATCAGCACCAGCGTCACCACTTGCGTTCGCACGCGTGTGAATCCCAGCAGAAAGAGGAATACGTAACCCAATCCGATCTGGGTCAGCGTGTCTTCAAATGTGAAGTAGGTTTGAGGCGACCGCAGAGACCGAAGAAAGATTCCAAGAAAGATCAGAATCAAGCGCGCGACGGACTGCATGTCCAAGCATGGGTCCGAAGGTTTGTCCCTTCATTTTCCGGCTGGCGATTGAAAACGGAAGCGCCGCGCCTACCAAGAACGAAAACGCGGGTTGAATCAGGTCATGCAGCGAGCACCCTTGCCACTCCACGTGCTCGGTGTTGAAGCCGATCACTGCCCACACGGCGCTGTGCGGAAACGTGCCGCGACCTCCGGCAGACGCATCAGTTCTCCGAGCATCAGGATCATCACCAGGCCGCGGAATGCATCCAGCGAGACCAGTCGTGTAATGGGCGCAGGCTTGCGATTCAGGGCGCTGCTATAACTACTTTCTGCCACGGGACTCTCAACCTGCACGGTTTCGGTCATAAGGGCTCCCATCACTAGCTGATCAACGAGTCGAGCACTTCACAAATGGCACTCAGGTCTGAAGCGCAAACCCTGCGGAGTCTGGACGCGCGTTCCACTTCCCGCGGGTGAAATCGGGGAATTTCTGTGGAGCGCCATTCTGCGCCACAGATGCCTCACTCAATGGAGTAGGCGCACTCCACGCCGCGGCATCGTAGACATCGATGTCGGGCACGAGACCTCTTTTCAGGCAATCCATCAACCGGTAATTCATGATGTAGTCCATTCCGCCGTGGCCCGCCCATTTTGCGCGCCAGGTCTCCGGTCGTCTTCCAGAGCGGGTGCTCGTACTTTTCGCGAAACGCGTCGAGCGCTTTCCCAATCCTCTTTTTTGGGTCCGTCGACGAAGACGCGCGGCGGATAGTCGGCGAACGCGCCCTTTGTCCCCGAGATCGAGTTGAGCCGGCTGTAGGGCCGCGGGTTGACCACGTCATGCTGGAGAAGAATGGTGCGGCCCTTTCACCGTCTTGATGATGCTGGTGTTCATGTCGCCGCAAATGTATTTTTCCGCGCGCTTCGGATCCGCCTCACGGGAAGTTCGCTTTCACATACGCGCTCAGCGAGGCCTCGGACGGAACTCACCGAAACCATATAGTCGAACCTGTCGCCACGATGGATGTCCATGTAGTGGGCTACCGGGCCCAGTCCGTGCGTCGGATACAGATTGCCGTTGCGCTTCATATGCGGAAACCGGCGCCACAGTCCTTCGCCTTCACTCGGATGTCAAAATGCCGCGCAAGTCGTGGAGATAGGCCGCCTCTCCGTGGGTGATCTCGCCGAAGACTCCATCCCGCACCATGCGCCAGGACCATCATCTCGGTTGAGCCATAGCAGCAGTTCTCAAGAATGACGCAATGCTTGCGCGTCGCTTCGGAAGTGTCGACGAGGTCCCAGCACTCCTGCAATGTTGTGCAGGCCGGCACTTCGACGGCAGCGTGCTTGCCATTCTTCATGGCGCTCGAGCGCCATCGGGACGTGCCAGTTCCATGGAGTCGCAATGTAGACGATGTCGAGATCGAGCTCGGTCAGGTTCTTGAAATCCAATTCGCCCTTGCTGAATCCTGTGGGCTCTGCCTGGCCTGCGTCCGTGACCGCTTTCTGCGCTCGCTCCACTTTCTCCGGCACCAGATCGCAGATCGCCTTGACCTCGACCTTTTCAATCGCCAGCAAATCCTTCAGCAAACTCGACCCGCGTCCGCCGACGCCGATAATTCCCAGGCGCACTCGTTCTCGGGCATCGAACGGAACGCCGATCATGGTAGCGCTGGCACGTTTCGGTACGGCACCAGCGAGGTTAGGATTCAGAATGTCAGCCGCAATCAGCAGTCCTGCGCCGCCGACAGCGCTGCGCTGAATAAAACCTCGTCGCGAGATGCCTTTCGATTCGTTATTCGTCGGCATGAAGTGCCCCTCCTGATCTGTTATTTGTCGTCTGAATCCTATACCCTCTTCGCTCCCGCTCACAACGCGCTGCGTCGCTCTTCTGTTATCTTGCTCTGCAAAAGCTTAAGCTGCTACTGGTAGAGAATCCGATGAAAAAAGCTCCGACATTGATGCTCGCCATACTGTTCAGTTGCTTGGCCTTCGCGCAACGCGATACCGTTATCGTGCGTCCGGAACCGATCAACGACGTTCTGCAAAACCCCGCAATGGGCATTACCACTTTTCAGCGATTTAACGGACAAGAGACCAACCCTCCGCTGAAATGGTCAGAGGTTGGGCCTGTCGACAAACTGCCGCAAGCTGCGAATAAGCCTGACTTCCCCGATACTACAATCGCCTATCTGCGGTGGTATTGGACCGCGCTCGAACCCGAACCCGGCAAGTTCCATTGGGAAATCGTTGACCTTGCTCTGCAAGAGGCGCGGGAGCACGGGCAGACGCTGGCAATTCGGCTCATGCCTTACTCCAACCAGGATCCGCTTCCGGCGTGGTATCAGTCCTCCGGCGCTCGTCGAGCCAACAAGCCCACCGACAAAGATGGTGCCATCTGGCAACCAGATTTTTCTGACCCTCTCTTTCTCAAGTATTGGGGCGAATTGGTGGCGGAAGCCGGAAAGCGCTACGACGGAAATCCTTATCTCGACAGCGTCGACATCTCTTCCGTCGGCTACTGGGGTGAAGGCTGGAGCCCGTACATGCCTGCCTTTCCCTATCAGAAAGCATTGATCGATATCTGGTTCGATGCCTTTCCTACCACTACCCTGCTGATGAACTTTGACGAGCCCCAGGCTCTTACCTACGGAACCAGCCGCGGCGCGGGCTGGCGGTTGGATTGTCTCGGCGACCTCAGGGTGAAGTCCGATGATCCTTACTTTGAACCCGAGATGTTGGATGTGTATCCCCAGCAGGTTGTTCGTTCCGGCATTCAGGACGTCTGGCAAAAGCGGCCGGTGTCGTTGGAAGTTTGTGGCACCGTTTCTGAGTGGAGGCGGGATCACTTTGATCTGAACTACATCCTGGAACAAGCGCTGCGTTGGCACGTTACGTCGGTGAATTTGAAATCATCACCAATTCCGGCCGAATGGAAGGCTGACTTTGAAACTTTCCAGACAAAGATCGGATATCGCTTCGTGCTGCGACGGCTGGAATATCCGAAGTCTGTTGCTGCCGGCTCGATGATGCCCATTCACATGTGGTGGCTGAATGCCGGAGTTGCTCCGGCTTATACCAATTACCCGCTGGCGGTGCAACTGCGTTCCGCAAACTTCAGCACTGTGATCACCGTTCCTGTCGATGTACGAAAGTGGCTGCCAGGCGATGCCGTTTTCGATGGAAGTCTCTTCATCCCCGAAACTTTGCCGGAAGGTACATACGACTTCCGCGTGGCCATGCTCGATCCCAGGACCAGCAAACCTGCCGTGCGCTTCGCAATTTCCGGTCGAGGCCAAGATGGCTGGTACGGCGAGGGACAGATTCGCGTGGCTGTTGAAAGACGTCGGCGTTCTCCCTAAAGGAATGCCTTTCCCATCACGTCTAATCGCGGCAAATAGATGTTTTTCGTCACCATAATTCTTGGCCGCCTTTCATCGACGAAGATAGCTCGCGTGTTATCGGGGAGGGGAAGCCGCATTTCCGGTTTTAATGGTGGCAGATTTCTGATGTCAATCAGGCTGAAGGCCCGCCTCAAACTGAAGCGCCAAGCTCTTTATCGGTTCACGCAAGAGTTGGAGCAGCCTGCCAATCTGATATGGCTTATGTAGCACCGGCACGGGGGCCTGCAGGTTTTTCTCGCTCGTATGAATCGCCATCCGTTGCTCGGGGTTGATAGCCTGGATCTCTCGAATTAGCTGTAGACCGTTTCGAATTCTTTTCGACGGGACAAACAGATAGTCACTAAGCACGAAATCCCAGGTCGTAGGGCCTTGACTCAGATAAGAACGGAGTCCCTGTTCGCCTGAGAATGCGTCTTCGACGTCATAGCCTCGAGCTTCCAACTGCTTCCGCACCCATTGAAGAACCACCTCATCGTCATCCACGATAAGAATTTTCATTCGTCCTCCGCGAAAAACTTATTCGGGTGCTTGGCCAATTCCTCACCGAGACTAGGGATGGACATTTGCTCGAATTACCGTGAATGCGCTGGGAGCGCTCCGGTCCAGTCGCACTGTGCGCCCGTGATCTGCCTTCTTGGGACCGGCCTCTCATTAGCGTGAACGAGGATGGCGTTGACCATCGGCAAACAATGCAACGCTACCCTTCTGGTCAGCCGAGGTCGCTTTCGGCCCGGCAAGTGCTGTTTGGCGCCGGCTCTGGCTCTGTCCTACCCTTACTCGAAGGATACGGCGGCAAGCTGGAAAATGACTATTAATCACCACAAATCTTTAGTAACCAACGTTCGCCGAACGGCCTCGTGCAGTCTGCGCCGCGCGCGATCCATCGAGCGTCGGCCCCCAAATCGGGTAACTCGCGGGCGCAGAAAAGATTCTCTAACCTTCGGCACCTGGTGATCACCTAACCGGTAATATCGGAGTGTGTCGTCGCAGTGCGGAACAGCACCGATTCTTCGCGCAAAAACGTCATGCCCGCATGCTCTATCGCGCCGTATGCCATGCCCGGGATGAGCACGATGTCGTACTTTGGAAACGGAAAAGGCTGCGCGAAATAGTCAGAGAGAAATTTGATCCCTTTGCCGTGACCTCCTGCAACTTCGGAACTTCTTGCTGCGCTCGTGCCAGTTGCGATTTGCGAAAATAGACGCAGCGTGTCTGCAGCTTGGCGGCGCCGAAAACGACGATGGGCCCAACGGGCGCAGCATGGAGCGAATGTCTGGACGGGGAGCGGGCTTGCGATCGGGGTCAGCGTGATCGATGCGAGCTTCGACCCACGAGCCCTCTTCAGCGACCTGTGCGAACAGCCGAAGCTGGCCGCAGGTGCGAGCCGTTTCCGCCGGGCCGTTTCAAGAGATTAAGCAGGCTGGGGAACGAACCGACTTCACACCCCGGCGACTTGCTGACCGAACGTTCACAAAACGGATATTTTCATTTGGGTGACATCACCCTTCGTCTGCGCACGGAAGGCTCAACCGACTGGAAGAATTATTCGACCTCATCCGCACGCACGCCGGTGAAGACGTTACCCGCTTCTGCAAACGTGCTGGCCGCCGCCGATCTGACTCCCACGTTGCCTGCTGATCTCACGCTGCGAATCACCAGAACCTGGGCGGTGGATGAAGGCAAACTCGTCCTGCGTTTCGCGATGACCAACATCTCAAAGAAAGCGGTTCAGGTCGGGGCGCTGGGCATTCCCATGATCTTCAAGTGCTCAACGATCGCTCTCTGGATCAGGCTCATGCAATCTGTTCGTTCTACGATCCGTATATCGGCGAGGACGCAGGGTACTTGCAGGTGACCCGGTTTGAGCGGACGGTCCGGTGCTCGTGGTCGTCCCCGATGGCAGAACGCCGTTCGAAGCTTACAACCCGATTCTCGACAGAAAAGGACGCTGGGGCGCTGCTCCGGTCTTCACGGATCCCACACCTAGAGGAATCACGTTCGAGGGATTTTACGAATGGATGGTCCACAGTGAGGCATACGCTGAACACGATTGGAAAAACGCACGACCATGGAACGCTCCCACCAGCCTCACGCTTGCGCCGGGTGAATCGAAAAGTTACGGCGTCAAGTTTCTCGTTTCTGATTCGATTCGGACCATCGAGAAGACGCTTTGCGGGCAATCATCGCCCCGTTGCGGTTGGAGTGCCGGGGTACGTGCTGCCCCAGGACATGGAAGGTCGCTTATTCCTCAGGTACGGCAAGGCAGTCAAATCTTTGAAGGTTGAGCCTGCGTCGGCACTCGAAATCCGCGAAGATTCGTCCGATCACAAAAATTGGAAGGCCTACACCCTGCAAGGCAAGACGTGGGGGCGCTCGCGCTTGACCGTCACTTACGACGATGGGACAGTGCAAACGATCCAGTACTTCGTCATCAAGCCGAGTGCACAGGTGGTTGCCGACATGGGCCACTTCTTGACCACCAAACAGTGGTTCGCCGATTCGAGCGATCCGTTTCACCGAGCACCCGCGCCAATCACCTACGACCGCGAGGCGAATCAGATGGTGCTGCAGGACAGTCGTGTCTGGATCGCGGGTCTAAGCGACGAGGGCGGCGCCGGCTCATGGCTGGCGGCGATCATGAAGGAACTGGTTCAGCCGAATAAAGAAGAGTTGGACAAACTCCAGCAATTCGTCGACGGCGTTTTATGGGGCGGTTTGCAGCTTGCTTATTCATGCCTTCGCGCTTGAGGTCGGCCAGTATCTGAACAAAAATCGAGCCTTCCATCTGGCCAAACACAGACAGATCTTTGGCATACGTAGTCATCGCAATGGAAGTCTGGTAAGCATGGTCCAGATACCAATCCCATGAATGGTTAGTGACCAATCCCATGTGATCGCGAGCTAATCGATAGAGCACCCAGTACGCCGCGGCCACGTGCGGATAATCATAAGAACGGTCAACAGACTCCGACGCCTGCTTGTTCCAGCTTGTCCAGGATTTCCAGAGGAGAAAAGCCGTATGAGTAGGGAAGTGCTGCCCTGATGCGGGATCCGCAGGCTCCATCCTGCGCCTGTCAATATTGCATTTTTGCTCATGTTAGTGCTACTATGTAGCAACGTTGCTACATTGTGCCAGTATGGCAATCACAAAGCTATCGAGCCGAGAATTTAATCAGGACACCAGTCGGGCCAAGAGAGCGGCCAAGAGAGGGCCTGTCTTTATCACAGATCGCGGACGTCCATCGCATGTGCTGCTCACTGCCGAGGAATACGATAGGATCACCAGTGGCCAGCAAAGCATTGCGGACCTATTGGCCATGCCCGAAGCTGCTGAAGTTGAGTTTGAGCCGCCCCGCTTGATCGGGGATCTCCATGAGGAGACGGATCTGTCCTAATGTACGTTCTCGACACGAACGTAATTTCCGAGCTGAGAAAAGGCAAGAAGGCTGAGCGAAGCGTCAGAATGTGGGCGCGGGCGATCCCCACGGCGAGCCTCTATTTGTCCGTGGTCTCGGTGCTGGAATTAGAAATAGGAATCCTTCTCGTTGAACGCCGGGACCGGAAACAAGGTGCGATTCTTCGGGCTTGGATTGATGGTCACGTGTTGCCTTCATTCTCCGGGCGAATTCTAGTGGTTGATACCGCTGTGGCCCAGCGATGCGCATCACTTCATGTGCCAAATCCTCGCTCCGATCGTGACGCTCTCATCGCAGCAACTGCGCTCGTGTATGGCATGACTGTTGTCACCAGGAATGTGAGTGATTTCCAGGCAACCGGTGTAGCCGTAGTCAACCTTTGGCAGTAACCTTCATTCGCGGTATCGGCTGCCGAGTCTCGAGTGGGGTGTATATCGTGGAAAGGACTGGAGCGGTTTGACGACCGCACTCTGGAGTTCTTCAGAGGGAGAATGCCGGCAGCGCTCGTGATAGAGCAAAAAATCGCACGAATTGATTCGGACGCAAAGCTAATCGATGTCGCGGGAAACATGGCAGTCGCCGACGACTACGCGCATTGGCTGCTCTCGCGGACGGGGGAGGTTGGTCTTGAGTTCTGAATTTCAAGGCGCCTCAGGCTGCTCAAACGTGACCAACATCTAGCTCAACTGAGACCGCTGGGCCGAATCCGAACTGGAGTTCATTGAAACAGCCAGATATCGGCAGGCCGACGCGCCACAATATCTTTGCGGGTAAGTGCGCGCGTCGCATGACGGGCGGCGACGTGAACAATCTCTCTTGCGATATGCCAGCCAGTTCGGCTTCTCCATCAGCGGCGATGATTAAGGCGCTGTCTGATTGCCGCAGGGAACAATTCCGGCCCTGTGGGTCAGCTTCGCAAGAAAAGGAGTGATGCGTCGACGGTCAAATCCTCGTGGATTTCGTCCGAGTCATGGCTGATGTCCATGATTCTGTCGCCCGTGCCTGTACACGTGAGGATCAGCGTGACGCAGACAGTCAAGACGAGTTCGATGCGGACGAATGGAGATAGGGGAAGATGAACTGGACGCGCAACGAGGGAGACTGGCCCACGTCCAGTTTGAGACGATTCATCCCTTCCTCAATGGCAAAGGCAGACTTGAATCGCTGATCATCGTCCCCGCTGAATGAACCCGACCTCAGTTCCATCAACGATAGCGAACTGCTACCAATCGAGTCTTATGATTCCGGAAACAGCGTCGAAATGGCGGTCGCGACTCAGCAGAGGAAGGGAATGTTGGCGGCACAATGCTGCAATCCAAACGTCGTTCGACGGGATGGGAGTTCCCGCCTTCTTGAGCTCTCTGCGAACGGCACTATAGGAGATAGTAGTCCGTTCATCGACGTCGAGAATTCGAAAACTCGGCAAGTACTCGGCCAGCCATTGTTCATAGTGAATGCGGTTGCGAGACTGGGAAATTCCGTACCGGTATTCACCCAGGACAATGACGGGAATGGCAACTTGCGATGCTCTGCGCAGAAGGGGTTCCAGGCCGGATTCCCCCTCGGCTAGGGCCGACAGTCCGTTGGTGTCCAAAATCACAGCCGGTCCTCAGCTTCAACATGCTCGAATTCTTCTTTGATAATGCGATTGATTCTGGCCGTTTCTTTGCGCAGACGGCGGAGTTTACCGAAAGCCGTCATCCAGGGTTGGTCGGAAGGCCCGCAGCTGTGCGCCAGTTTCTCTTTCACCGCTTCCGTTACCAACTCCCGGAACGGAATCCCTCGCTCGGCAGCGGCCGACTTGGCTCGACGAAAGAGGGCATCGGGAATCTCTAGTGTGGTCTTCATGTCTGTTATGCTCCCATATTTATGGGAGGGCGGTCAAGCGATGCAAGCCCATTGCGATGCATAATGCTGCCGGGCGCGATGCAGAAGATTGCGATTCCCGCCTCTCACTCGTGCGAATACTGATGACGACGCAGTGTGACGATCAGCTGCGCCCAAGGCCGGTCCGCGGGAAGATGTCAAACGGACTTCCGACTTGCATGATGTAAGCTTCCGCTCTCTTGGAGCCGCTTTGTAGTCCGCGGAAGGTCGCAACTGTGTCCTGCAAGCCGTAGTAGAAGTCTGGACTTTGGCTGGCGTGGGCGTAGCAGCCGATTCTCTTCTTGTCAGCTACTTCTGTAATGTCAACATAATGGGTTGGCGCGGGGAACTGGGTAGTGTCTTCGCCGTCCGAGACTTCGTAATAATACAGGGCGAACCGATGCTTCAGTTGTTTCCAGGATTCGTAGGTAAGATTGGCGATCGCGCGATGATCGGGATGGTTATCGATGGGCCAATGAGTGAAGATGGCGTCCGGGTTCTCCGCTTCGATAATGTCTTGAAAGGTACGATAGTGGTCATTGTCGACGATTGCGTGGCCGTTGATCTGCCTGGCGTAAGCCGGCCGCGCCTTTAGAATCTCGCAAGCCTTTTTCGCTTCGGCAATGCGCACGGCTGCGGAAATTTCCTGCCAGGCTCCGTCATTCAGGTAGAGCAACACGACTTCGTGGCCCGATGCAGTTAATCGCGCGATGGTGCCGCCACATCCGTATTCGGGATCCCCAGGATGTCCGCCGGTGACGACGATCTTGTTCTTCCGTGCAGGCTGCGCGGAGCCGCCGGCATTCTGTGCGACAGCCTTGACGGCGACTGCTCCCGCCACCACGCCGGCGGCTCTCAGCATCTCTCGACGGTCCATAGTTTAGTCTCCTCAAGGCTCTTGGCTTTCGTCAGCATCAACGGCAATGGCTGTTTGCTAGGAAGTCTACCAGCAGAACAGCTCGCGCCTCATGCTCGAAGAACCCTCACTTTGCGGGAGGATGATCGAGCGCCGAGCCCGATCGCCGGTGAACGCCGACGCGCTCGTGCTAAAGTTGTGACTCTTTCGATCGCCAGATACATGGACGAAATCCCGCGTAACATGGAACAACACAGTTTCGTGTGATGGCAATTGCCGCAATCGTTGTCGCGTTTGTTTTTGTAAGGCATCCAGAAAATCAGCATTTCATTGGTAAGAATCGAACCTCCACGAGGTGCCAGCTATGAAGTCGGTTGCGATTCGCGTTTCGATCTGCCTTTGGATTTGTCTTGCCCTTCATCTAGCTGCTACAGCGGAAGACCTCAAAGATGTTCAGTTCGCGGAAGTGGACGGGATTCCACTCATGCTCGATGTGCACGTTCCTGATGGCATTGGTCCATTTCCAACGGCTGTGCTCGTGCATGGGGGAGGATGGGTAGCAGGCGATAAGCAGCAATACATTACATATCTCTTTCAACCGTTGTCGGATGCCGGATTCGCATGGTTCAGCATCAACTATCGGCTCGCTCCCAAGTACAGATTTCCCGCCGATGCGGACGACGTCGAGGCGGCGATCCGCTTCGTCAAGGCGAACGCAGCGAAATATAAAGTCGATCCACGTCGAATCGCTCTGATTGGCGAATCTGCCGGAGGGCACCTGGTGTCCTACGTCGGAGCGCGCAACCGACCGGATTCTCGCGTGGCGGCGGTAGTATCGATGTACGGAGTTCACGACTTCATTTCGGCCTGTGTGGAATGGAAGCCGGTGCCGACGGAAATTCTGCAGTTGTTCGGAGTTTCGGAAATCGATGCGGATGCCGCGCCGATCCTGTTGAAGGCCTCACCGGTGACTTATGTCAAACGCGACATGCCGCCGTTCCTGTTGATACACGGGTCGAAAGATGAGGACGTGCCGTATGCGCAATCTGTCGAGATGTGTCGCAAGATGAAGAAGGCCGGCGCTCGATGCGACCTGATTACGATCGAAGGAGCGCCGCACGGGATGGATCATTGGGAAGCGGTTCCCGAGTTCCTCTGGTACAAGACAGGCTCTGGTGGACTGGCTTAAGAAAACCCTGCGCTGAAAGCTCAACTCCATGCGAACGGGCGGCTAGGTTCCTCCGGCCGTTTCAGAGGTGCTACTGGGGAAGCCCGTTCCCCGCCACACTTACTCGCAGAGTCACTGCGCCGAGACTTTGCCCCTCGCTTTCCGCATCCCATGTGAGGCTCTGCCATGTGTCTTTGTGAGCAGGGGACGGCATAACCTTCAGTTGGATTGGGTAGGCGTCATGGGCGGCTACGGTGTAGACGGTTGCAGTCGGTTTTTCGCTCCATCCGGCCGGCAGCTTGGAATGGACAGTCACTTGCGTGGGCGCATTGGTGTCATTGCGAATGAGGAGCGGTACCCAGAGTGTGTCGCCGGGTGCAACCTGGGCTTCGGGGGAATAGAGGTCGGCGAGGTGATCAATATTGTGGGCTGGCCAGAATGCCCGATAGAAGGCCCAAGGTCCGCCCAGTTCGAGCCTCAGTCCCGGCGCCGGTGGCGTATAACCGCGCGCCTTGGCATATGCGATTGATCCCGTTGTGATGCCTTCGAAGACGTCACTCGTGGGAGTCCCGCCCACGAGAGATTTCCCAAGGATGAGGCGGATCGGCATCTCAGAAAATTCCTTTAACTGTGCGTCGGTGAAATCGTTTTGGGTCTTGTAATGCCCCCACGCTTCAGCCGCGACTCGCGAATAGGGCATTTTGCGCGCAGCCGACGTCTCGTTGGTCTGGTACTCCGGGCCCTTTCCGTGAAGGAAATCGAAATGGGTGGCATCTGAAAAGTAGTAAATCTTTTTGGGTTGCCAGACACGGAGTCCCTCTCCGTAGTTGCCGATGCCGAGTCGTTCGCGCGGGGCCTCGACCTGCTCAGGGAAAGCCAGCGGATTGGCAGCTAAATCGAAAGCTTCCGTGGCGAGCACTCCAGCGGCCTGATGGTCTTCATGGTTCTCGCCGACTACATAGTTCGGCATCCAGGTAAGAATCACTTCCGGGCGCGTTATTCGAATGAGGCGAACAATCTCATCCAGAGCGGCTCCGTGTCCCCATTGCTCCAGGGAATGGAGAACGTCTGCGCCAGGCGTGTCGGAACCGTGTAGGAACCAGGCATCGGTTATCCCGTAGGAAGCCAGTGAACGCCGGGCTTCCATTTCGCGGACGTCCGCCAAAGCATTCGCCTGTTCGAGCCCAACCGCGTTGCCGCCGGAATTTCCACGGGTGGCATAGATCACGGCCACCCGCTTGTGCTGCTGCTCAATTATTTTTGCGACGTAGGCGGCGACTTCAATATCGTCGTCTGGATGACCCACCACTTCCAGAATGTCGACTTTGTAGCGGCTGTCCGGTTCCGGATTGGCGGGGGCCTGTTGAGATAAGGATCTTGAAACTGCGATTGCCAGGAAGATTGAGACTGCGAGAACGGAAGACCAGAACACTTTCATGTTTGGGATGCCTCTCCTTACAACCGTGGAATTCGAAGCTTTAAAGACAGGGCGCCTATGTAGTCGCCGGGTTCAGGCGCCCGATGAAAATAACTTCGGCTGTCAATAGCGGAAGTGCAATCCGAACTGCATCTGTCGCATGGTAGCCGCGGATGTGATTTGCCCCGCCCCGGTGACATCCACTGTGGGATTCGGATTCGCGAGGTTGACGTGATTGGTGGCATTGTAGTTTTCCCACTTGAACTCCAAAGTTTTTCCTTCCGCAACGGTAAATATCTTCCCCAACGAAAGGTCAAAATTGTAGAGCCCGGGACCACGGAACGAATTGTGCCGGACGTCTCCATTGCGGCCGGGACTCTGTGGCGCCGTGAACGCAGCCGGGTTGAACCAAAGGTTGGCGTCGGGGTGCGGCACGCTGGGATTGCCAATCCGATCAGCGCGCACTTGGTTCAGGTCGGCATACACCTGGTTCGCGCCCGAAATGTTGGGTGTAAATGGCAAGCCAGACTCGAAAGTGGCAACCCCGCTGAAGGCCCAGCCTCCGAGAACCAAGTCGACGGCGCGACTGGAGGATGCGCCGAATTGGCGGCCGCGTCCGAAGGGTAGCTCCCAAACATAGCTGATCGTTGCAGTGTGGGTGCGGTCGTAATTTGCCGGCCCATGGTCCTGCCACCAATCCAGATTGTTGGAGAATGCGCCTCCGGTTTCGCTGTTGGCCATTGCTTTCCCGTAGGTGTAAGTCGCGAGGAAATCCAAGCCATGGCTGGCGCGCTTTTGAGCCTTGATCTGCAACCCGTGGTAGCTCGAATTATCGCAATTGCAAGTTTCGTAGATGCCCTGAGTCAGGCCGAACTTCTGATAGAAATGACGACGCGCATTGAAATTGTTGCACGTGCCGTCGGTTAGACAGTTCGGATCCAGTGCGGCCTGGTTCACGTTGGGATTGACGAATAAATGACGTCCTACGTTACCGACATAGCCTACTTCTGCCGTGAGCGTAGGAGTGAACTGATGTTGCAACGTGAGGTTCCACGAGTCGGCCAATGGAATTCGATAGGCGCTCGGCGGATTGAAGAAGTAATACGTGTTCAATCCGTTGGGCAGAGGATAGCGTCCCGTCGTGCCGATCGTCGGATTTACGGGCAATTGGGGACCGACTAAAAGTGAGAAAACGGGCAAATAATTGTTGGGAGCAACTAACTGCTGCGGGTTAGTGATTGGCGGATCGTAATCCGGCGCCTGACCAAAAACCGCGCCCAGCCCTGCCGGAGTAAAGCTGCGACCGTAGCCGGCGCGCACGACCGTGTGCTCCATCGCCTGATAAGCGATTCCAATTCGCGGAGCGAACCCCAAGTTGTACGCTTTTACGCCCATGTTCAAAGGCACCGATCCCACTCCGGCAACCAGCACGTCACCGGTATTGGGATCGAAGCTTCCTGCTCCGCCCCGGCTTGCCGCAGTCTGCGGCAGATAGTTCTCGTAGCGCAATCCGTAACTGACGGTCAGCTTGCGCGTCGCCCGCCAAGTATCTTGTCCATAGAAAAACAAGCGAGTTTGGCGCAACCCGGGATGGAATCCGATGCCCGTGAAATAGCGGGCGAATCCTGCCCGGATCTCCGAGAAGGAAAGATGCTAAGGCTGCGCCGGTAGTGACCGAGCTGCCAGTGAGGGCGTCGATGTCGGAACTGCCGGTAATGCTATCGCCAAAGCTGATCTCCCCGGAACGGTGAGAATCGCTGGGAATGCGTTGCTGCTGGGCGCGACGAAGATCTGCTCCCCACCCAAAGGTGTGGTTGCCCCTGGTCTTGGTCCAATTGTTCACCCATTGAAAGTGATTCTCGGTTTCTTTCAGTGGGCAATTGCACTGGTTCACGCCGAGCGCGTAACCGAAGTTAAATCCGCCGTTTCCGTTGACATAGAATGCGGGCATGCCGCTGGTTTCGGTGGAACCAAGGTTCAGGCCGGGCAAACCCGCATCAGTGGCGGGAGTTGTGCCGACGCCGTTCGGCTCCACCCGAATGCGATACCGATAAAAACCAAAACGGAAATCCGTGATCAAAGAAGTGCTCAATGTGTACGTGCTGCCGAGGGCCAGGCTCTGATTGCGGTCAAGGGAACTGCCCGCGAAATTGATTCCGTTAAGGGCTGGACCACCCGCCTCGGCCCCGTAGGCGCCAGGGGCGGAAAGATCAAAATCGGCGATGGTGTAGCGGCCGAAGATATGCAGTTTTTCCGAGAAGTTGTAGTCGATGCGTCCATCGACCTGGTCGCTGTCGAATTTCTCGCTGCCGCTGGCGATGTAATTATTCGCGATGGACCCGGGATTCGTATTGGGCATTGGAAGGAACTTCAGAATATTCGTAACGGCTGTCGGAACCGAAATAATATTGACTTGGCCGTTCGTCGTAATTGCCTGGCGTTTGCTTCCGTCCGGCTTTCCCGTGTTCGGGTCCAGATTTCCCGTGTTCGGGTCGAATACCATGCCCGCTTGAGCGGGCGCAACCCCGCCCTCGGTTGTGGTCACCATTTGCGGATTGGCGCACGGAGTTGGCGAATTGCTGCCATCGGCGCAAATGAAGTTCCCCAAAAGGGCGGTCAGGTCTCCGCTGCGCTCGGCTGCGGTCGGTACTGTCGTGATGACCGAAGCGGCGCGACGCCGGCGTGTGCCCTGGTAGTCTCCGAAAAAGAATAACTTCTCTTTCAGGATGGGGCCGCCAACCGATCCTCCAAACTGGTTCCAGCGAAGGGGCAAGTTCAGCGCCGAGAACCGGTCTTTGGCGTTGAAGGTGTCGTTGCGCAGGTACTCGAACAGCGAACCGTGAAAACTGTTAGTACCCGATTTGGTTGTGGCTTGCAAAAGGGCGCCCGCGACCGACCCGAATTGGGCGTCGTAGTTGCTGGTCGTGACTTTGAACTCCTGCAACGAATCGATATTAGGATTCACGACAGCAATGCCCAGGATTGCGCTGTCGTTTTCCGTCCCATCCAGTAAAAAGCCATTGGACGTGAATTGCTGGCCGTTGACATCGATCTGATAGCCGCCTTGCGGGTTCTCGGCCGCGGCGTGCGTCCAGTCGTTGAGTTGGGTCCCGGGAGTCACCAGCAGCATCTGCGTCACGTTGCGATTCAAGATGGGTAAGCCGCCGAGTTCTTCCGTTGAAAGAGTCGTGCTCACGTCGGCGCGATCGATTTTGAGTTGAGGCGTTTCGCCTGTGACTGTGAGTTGGGTCGTCTGGCCCTGCACCCCCAAGCGAACGTCGACGCGAGTCGAGGAATCGATCTGAACCTCGGCCAAGGTCTCAAATGAGCTGAAGCCCGGGGCGCTGGCATTGATCTTGTAGTGGCCAGCCAGCAGGTGGGTTTGCTCGTAGTTCCCGCTTTCATTTGCCGTTGCCCGATAGTTGACCCCGCGGTCGGTATCGCTAATGGTGACCACTGCATTGGCGACAGCGGCGCCGCTGGCATCAGTTACGGTTCCAAGAATGTTTCCGTAGACGGCTTGCGCAACAGAAACTTCGCAAAGCAAAAAGAACGCTGTAACGATTACAGCGGGAATACGGCGCAGAATGATCGATTTCATGGTGATCCCCCTCCAACTTTTCCCGAGCGCGTGCCAGGAAGCAAGAATGCTTCACATTCAATGTGATGCTGATCTATTTGGATGAGCATTGTGCGGTCGGAAGTCGGAAGCCGTCAAGGTGATTCTTCGATTGGGGGGCGTGCGTGCGTCCGAACACTCGAGCTTCCGGCAACCTATATCCTGCAGATCCAGCTGACTGCATTCCGAGCCCAGAAAGCTCAGCGATTCTCTGAAGGCGGCGGCGAAAGGCCAACGCTCTCATTCTCGGGTCGGAGAAAGATAAACCAAACGCAGTCTTCATATGGAATGGAAATGACAGATAGTATCGATTTCGAGCGGCGCGTCAAGCGTTCGATTCAAGAATCCATTGCAGTGAAAAACCTTCTGCTGGAGGATGCGGATATCGTATCTACGATCGCGGCGGTCAGTGCCGGTTTGGTCGACAGTCTCGATAAGGGAACAAGGTGCTCCTTTTTGGAAATGGTGGAAGCGCTGCCGAGCTTGGAATGTGACGAAACTCAGTATTCGCTTGCATGTGGACCAGGTGGCCAGCAAGAATTCGTAAGGGCTATGGTTCGACACCTGGGAGTTGACTGCCTCGCAAGCACCCTGGAATCGCATGCTAGAATTGAAGTCGAATCTCTTCCCCCTCAGGATCTCACCCCAATTGTGAATCCTCAATCTGTCCTTAAACGCACGCTCGAATCATCGATCAACAAGGTCAAACAGCGCCAAGCGCGGGTCGGAATTATTGGCCTGGGTTATGTGGGACTGCCGCTTGCTCTATTGTTCACGGAGCAAGGATTCACGATTACGCCGATCTGCCGCTCACGACAAAATGGCAGAACTTATCCTTCTCGATGTCACGGGTCACGATGTTGTAGTTCGGCTGCAGCGAGGTGATGGGTGAGAATCTCTCGACTCGCCTCATCTGGGCGACATTAACCTTGCCCTCCTTTTGGAATGGGACCAGCGTCTGCCAACCCTGCTGGATCGGGCCAGCGGATCTCGTAGAGATCGATCACATCCACCGTAGCCGCCGCAGGCTTGCTTCGAGTTCGCGGCGCACGGAAGCAGCTTTGAGGTTGTGCCCGATCTCGTGCTGGTCATTCCACACCAGGCTGCATTTGTTAAGAAGATATCCTGCCGCGTTGTCGGCTCTCGCGGAGCTGAAAATCGGGTCTTTTAGCTGATATCCTGATAATGTGTTAAGGATGATTGAAAACCGGAAATGAGTATTCCTCAAAATTCGTCATGGAAGACACGCCTGGTAGAACGTGAGTTCCCGGATCGTTCGTTCGACATCGAGTTTTGGCAGGAGCAGGGAGATGAAGCCATCTTTGCTGCAGCATGGGAAATGGTGGAATTAGCTGAGGAAACCAGCCATGGCAGAAAGCCCGCACTACAAAGAACTGCTACAACTCTTAAACGAATTTGAAGTGGAGTATTTGATCGTCGGCGGCTTCGCAGTGATGAAATACGGCGAGCCTCGTTATACGAAAGATCTCGACGTGTGGGTGCACAATTCAGCGCAGAATTCCCTCCGGGTGGTTGGAGCGCTCACGAAGTTCGGTGCTCCCCTCGAGCATGATGGGATCACGTCAGAGACCTTCACCGAGAAGCAGGTGGTCTATCAGATCGGAATCGCTCCAGTACGTATTGACATCCTGACCGAGATCACAGGCGTACGGTTTCCCGACGCATGGAGAAAGAGGGTCGCGAGCAGTTTCTTCGGTGTTCCCGTGAACTTCATTTCCCTAAGCTTGTGCGGAACAGCGGGTTTCAGTTGTTCAGGAGCTAAACTAAGTCTTGTCGGGCGCCGCAAAAATTTGATGAAAACTGTCAACATTCACGAGGCCGAGACTCACCTCTCCAAACTTATTGAGCAGGCTTCCAAAGGGGAAGCATCCGTCATTGCGAAGGCCCGGCCGACCAGATCCTCGATTCCGTCGCCCGCTTTTGTAAGCGAACATTAGACTCAGGACACAAGGCAGTAACAGCTGGATCGGTCACTTCCTAGCATTATGGCTGCTGTTTCGATCGCCTTTTCAATGACCGGCATCTGATTCGCCACGCGACGAAACTGTTTTTCCGCTTCATCGTAGCGTTTTTGTGGTGGGCGATATTTGCCTCTGCTCATAATTCCGGAGCGGCGTGGTTTGCCCAAAAGGCGCCTGCTACAGATTGCCTGTGCGCTGCTCCTTGCATAGGAAACTCCAATCGCGTTAGGGGTGGAAATCCATGACCTACTGTCGGGCGAGCTGAGGAAGAACGTCAAAGTGCGTGTCACGGGCATACAGGACAAGGGAATGTTGGAGGACGAGGGCCGCAATCCACATATCATTAGTCGGGATGGGAGTGCCTTGCTTACGCAATTGGCGGTAAACGGCGGCGTAATGATGCGTCGTCTGGTCGTCGGCATAGAGCACACCAACGCCAGACTTGAGGAGAAGGCGTCGTAGGACGCCTTCGTTACGCGGTCCCTGTGTGCCCACTGCAAATCCGGCGCGTAGTTCTCCGAGCACGATGAAGGGCAACCAGACTTCATCCGCGAGCTCGATCGCCTCGACGACGGATGCATTACCCCGACAAAGGTCAGTGTAACGGTTGGTGTCCAGTGCCAGTCTCACCGCCACATCCCTTCGTCAACGGTGTCCTGCGCGGCCAGTGCGCTGTCGAAAGCGGGGTCTCCGCGCCAAGTGCGTGCGATATCGCTGAGATCGCGTTGCGGGCCGCGCTCCCCGCTAAGTCCTGCACCCGCCTCGAGATGCCGGAAGCGGGATGGAAGAGTGGCGTGCAGGGTGTGATGGAAGACGCTGAGGGGCAGTTTATTTTGCGACTCCACTCGGGACTCAGTTCTGCGAGGCGAATGGACGAGTTGCGGGAATCTTGAATCCACCCGAACATGGGGTTGTTTCCGGCCTGACTTTTGCTGGAAAGAATCTGGATTGGATTTAGGTCGCGGAAGGCGGCAAACTGTTTCGTCACGCGGTAAAAGTGAAGGGAGCCGCGGTGGATCGTCCAGCCAAGCCACTGAAGGCACCCTTGTGATTGCTGTCAGGCTGAGGGTAACGCACTAGAAAATGAATCGACGCGATTTTCTAACCCGAACCGCAGGTTTCGCCTCGGCGGCGGTAGCGTCGAAGTTTGCGGGCGCGCTCCAGTCGCTCTCGAGTGAGGCGGAGGTGCGGGTCAGACTTGATCCCAAGCGAACGCTGGCGGTAATTCCACCGGACTTCATCGGGTTGGGTTACGAGATCTCTTCGGTTGCCCGCCCTGGGCTGCTCAACGCGCACAATTCAGTCTACGTGCAACTGGTGCGAACGTTGGGCGCGCAAGGTGTGATTCGCGTGGGTGGAAACACTGCGGATTACGCATCGTACTCTGCGAATGGGGCGCCTCTTTCTTCGCCAGAAGGAAAAGCGGGATCGGTCGTGAACGACGCGGTGCTTCGTGACCTGGGAACATTTCTTGACGCGACCGGATGGAAATTGATTTGGGCGCTCAACCTGGGCAACGGCACGCTGGAAAATGCGATTGCAGAGGCAAAAGCGGTTAGCGCAGCGTCGAGAGGGAAGTTGCTTGCTTTCGAAATCGGCAACGAGCCCGATTTGTTTTCGCGGCGGGCAGGTCATCGACGCGACGGATATGGCTACGAGGATTACCTGCGTGAATACCGGACTTGGCGGGATGCGTTGCGGAAGGCGATTCCGCAGATCGCGCTCGCGGGCCCGGATGCGGCGGTCGCGACGGAGTGGGTGACTCGGTTTGCGGCTGACGAAGGGAAGGATGTCAAGCTGCTGACGCATCACTATTATCGCGAGGGGCAGAATCCTACCAGCAGCATCGACAAACTTCTTCATCCGGATCCAAAGCTCGACCCAATGCTGGAGAAACTCAAGGCCGCTTCGGAGTCTTGCGGAGCACCGTATCGAATCTGCGAGACGAATTCGTTTTCTGGCGGCGGCAAACCCGGGGTGAGCGACACGCTGGCTGCGGCGTTGTGGGTGCTGGATTTCATGTTCCTTCTCGCGTCGGGCGGATGCGCTGGAGTGAACATGGAGACGGGAGTGAACCAGCGAGGGTTCATCAGTTCGTACTCACCGATCAGCGATGATGAGCAGGGACATTACTGGGCCGCACCGGAGTATTACGGGATGCTCGCGTTTGCCCAATGTGGGATGGGGCGGATAATTGGGAGTACGGTTGAAGCGGGAAGCAGAAACATTGTGGTGCACGCAACTCAGGCAGACCAGAATCGTACCCTTGTAACGCTGATCAACAAGGAAGCGGCGTCTGATGCAGTCGTCGCGATCGAAGGACTGCGTGAATCATCCCGAACTTTGACGGTGATGCGACTGTCGGGACCATCGCTGGAAGGTAAGTTGTCGATTACGCTAGGTGGCGCATCGGTGTCCCCTGCCGGCGCATGGAAAACTGCGGGGTTGGAAGAGACGTCGCGATCTCAGGGAAAATTAAAGGTACGGCTTCCGGCGGCCAGCGCGGCCTTGATAACGCTGCACGCGTAACATTTCTATTCTCTTCCAGCGTGCTTTCTTCTTCCGCATGTAAACGTGTACATTGTTGGACAAAGGCAGTAAACTGTGCCCCGGTCGCAAGCTCCCGGGGGCGGGGGTGCGCCCGCGATTATGGAAGACGAGGGTTTTATGCTGCGTGATTTTCTATCCAAAAATATTTTGATCGTCACACTGTTCGGTGCAGCGGCAATTGGGCAAAGCATGCGGCCGCCGGCGGTTCCGTTGGTGACGCACGATCCCTACTTCAGCATCTGGTCGATGAACGATCATTTGAACGACGGTCCGACGCGGCACTGGACGGGGAAGGTGCAACGCCTCACGGGTTTGGTGCGTATCGACGGGAGTGTTTTTCGGTGGATGGGTGACGCACCGAGAGGCACGGCTGCGCTGTCGCAGACGGGCCTGAATGTAACTCCGACGCGTACGGTGTATCAATTTTCGGGACAGGGCATATCGCTGGAGGTGAATTTTATTTCTCCCTTGCTACCGGGCGACCCCGACGTGATGTCGCGCCCGGTCACCTACATCACCATGGCGGCGCAGTCCAAGGATGGCGCGCCCCACAGCGTGCAACTGTTGTTCGCTGCCGATGCATCGTTGTCCGTGGACACCGGGACGCAGGAAGTTGCGTGGTCCCGGTCGCGACTGCAGGCGATGACGGTGTTACGAGCGTCGGACTTCGAACAGCCAGTGCTGCAAAAATCGGGCGACGATCTGCGAATCGATTGGGGATATTTGATGTTGGCGGTGCCCGATCAAGCAGGCTCGAGCTCGTCCACACAATTGAGCGACGATGTCGTTTCGCAATTCACCGATGGCAAGGCGCTGGCCGCGGACGATATGGATATGCCGCGGCGGGCCGATCGCAGAACCGTGCTGGCCGCGGTGTTTGATCTTGGGCAAGTGAGCGGTGCGGTATCGTCCCGGCACCTGCTGCTGGCTTACGACGATATTTATTCCATCGAGTATTTGAACCAGTGGCTGCGGCCATACTGGCGGAGCAGCGGCATGACGATGGGGCAGTTGCTGGAAAAGGCCGAGCAAGAATACAGCAGCATGGATGAGAGGGCTCGGAAGTTTGACGATGAACTTGTCGGAGACCTGCGGCGCGTTGGAGGAGATGCGTACGTGCAGGTGGCGGTCTTGGCGTTTCGGCAGGGCATTGCGGCGCATAAACTCGCTGCAGATGCGGAAGGACATCCGCTGCTGTTTCCCAAGGAAAATTTCAGCAACGGGTGCATTTCTACTGTTGATGTGATTTATCCGTCTTCGCCGTTCTTCTTGTTGTTTAATCCAGAATTGTTGAAGGCGCAGCTCGAACCGCTCATGAAGTACACCGAAACGGGTCGATGGCGATTTCCATTTGCGCCGCACGATCTGGGAACTTATCCCAAGGCGAATGGGCAGGTGTATGGCGGCGGAGAGAGGACGATCGAAAATCAGATGCCGGTGGAGGAAAGCGGCAACATGCTATTGATGTTCGCGGCGCTGGCAAAGATCGAGGGCAACGCGAATTATGCGAACCGCTACTGGCCGCAGTTGACGCAGTGGGCGGAGTTCCTGAAGAAGGAAGGAATGGATCCGGGAAACCAGCTTTCGACCGATGATTTTGCCGGCCATCTTGCGCACAACGCGAACTTATCGATCAAAGCGATTCTGGCGCTGGGCGGCTATTCGATGCTGGCGGAGATGACTGGTCGCAAAGCGGAGGGCGCTGCGTACAGGCAATTGGCGAAGGACATGGCGGGTCGCTGGGAAGAGATGGCGCAGGATGGCGATCATTACCGGCTTGCGTTCGACCAGGCCGGTACGTGGAGTCAAAAATATAATCTGGTGTGGGATCGAATTTTGGGGCTGAACCTGTTTCCGGCAAAAGTCTGGCAAACGGAAATTCGATTTTACGAAAAGCATCTGAATTCATTCGGCCTGCCTCTCGATAACCGGCGCGACTACACCAAGCTCGATTGGGAAGTATGGACCGCGACGCTCGCAGATAATCGCGAGGACTTCGATAAATTGATTGCGCCACTGCCGCGCTTCATCAACGAATCGCCGAGCCGGGTTCCGTTGACCGACTGGTATTCGACGGCGGACGGGAAACAATCCGGATTTCAGGCCCGCTCGGTTGTCGGGGGTGTGTATATTCCACTGCTCGCGAATCCGGAACTGTGGAAGAAGTGGTCGTCGAGGGCGCAGGCTGCCGCCACACATTGAACCTAAATATGAGGGGAATTTACATGAGACGTTATGGAAAATTGGCCGTCGCTGTAACGGTGCTGACATTGGTGTTGATTCCCGCCTGGAGCCAGGGGCACGCGCAACGCTGGTCAGAGGCGCAGGCGAATGCATGGTATGCGAAGCAGCCATGGCTTGTGGGCAGTAACTACGTTCCGACGAATGCGATCAACGAACTGGAAATGTGGCAGGCGGAAACCTTCGATCCGCAACAGATCGACAAAGAGTTGGGATGGGCCGAGGGGCTGGGAATGAACACGATGCGCGTGTTCCTGCACGACCTGCTGTGGAAGCAGGATTCAGCGGCCTTCACGCAGCGTATGGTCACGTTCCTGACGATCGCCGATAAGCACCACATTCATCCGATCTTAGTGCTGTTCGATTCTTGCTGGGAGCCGGAACCGAAACTGGGGCCGCAGCATCCGCCAATTCCAGGCGTACACAATTCGGGATGGGTGCAGAGCCCGGGGGAACCGGCCCTCAAGGATGCGTCGCAATATCCGCGACTGAAAGAATATGTCCATGGGGTGGTGGGTGCCTTCGCAAACGATAAACGCATTGTGGCTTGGGACGTGTGGAATGAGCCGGCGAGCACTCCGGAAGTAATTGCCCTGCTGCCTCAGGTTTTTGCGTGGGCGCGCGAAGCGCATCCATCGCAGCCGTTGACGAGTGGAGTGTTCCAGCAGAATTTTATTCCGATTGGATCGGAGAAGCCGACGCAAGTAACGGAAATCCAACTGGCGGAATCGGACGTAATTTCGTTTCATAATTACAGCTGGCCCGAGGATTTTGAAAAGCATGTGATTGGACTGCAAAAACATAATCGTCCGGTGATTTGCACGGAATACATGGCGCGATCGGCGGGAAGTACGTTCGATACGATTCTGCCGATCGCCAAGAAATACCACGTTGCGGCGATCAACTGGGGATTCGTGAACGGCAAGTCGCAGACGAATCTTCCATGGGATTCATGGGAACGGCCGTATGTGAAAACGCAGCCCACCGTGTGGTTTCACGATGTGCTTCGGTCCGATGGCACACCTTACCGGGAACGTGAAGCCGAGATATTGCGCGAGTTGACGGGGAAAACAACGGTCGCAAGCAAGTAAGTGCCTTTTGGGTGCGAATGCTGGTTCGAGCAATCTCGATGATACGGGTTCGAGGCACGCGATTGCTGTTTGTAACAATAACCTGCTTGCCCATTATGTTCCTCGCGGGTACGGCTCCTGAGCGCTTGATTGGCCGGATCGGAGAGAGCGCGAACTTTGTTGCCGTGGTAGCGAAAGGCAAGTGGGGTTTAGCTGTGACCGGGGCAGGAATGGCTTCGGTTGTGCAGTCCGAACCCATCGCATTCGAGTTCTTTGAAGCGCCAGGAAAGATCCATCAACAATCCAGCGGCTACGAACATTTAGATATCTCTGCGGCGGGCGCGGTGGGAGTTGCCCAGGTAGCGGGCCCGGGGAACACGCGATTCACAGTTGAAGACCGCTGGAGTATTAAGGGAAATGAAATTCAGCTTCTTCGAAACGTAGAGGTGGCCGGCAACACCAATCTTGGGTTCCTCAGCGCAATCACATTTTTGCATCCTCAGGCGCACCCAAGATCGGAGGTGGACTACTTCGCGCCCGGCATGATTTACGGAAGTACGCAGCATTTGTCGCCGGCGGCGATCGGCGGTGGCGACACCTATGGGGCCGAAGGCCATGGCGATATTCAAATTCGCGAAGACCGCATGCCGGCACCCCTGTTTGGCGTGCATTACTCCGACGGCTCTGCGCTTACCGTGTTAGACGCTTCACCAAACGGAGCGACGACGCGAGCCGATTCGCAGGATACGGACGCTCACCCTATCGTCGATGAAGGCATGAAGTTTGGCGCAGTGGGAGTGCATCTGGCGGGCGGCCATCACGAGCAGGGGTATTGGTTTCCGGGCAGCGAGGGGGAAACCACTTATCGGGGCAATATGTACCCTGACGGATCGCATGTGTGGCGTCGCCGCTATCATCCAATCCGGAACGGGCTTACTCAACAGTATCGGGTGCAGTTCCGGTTCAGCAGCGGGGAACAATTTCCGGCGTATTATCGCAATGTGTGGCGATGGGCGTATGGAGAACTGCGGCCGCCCGTGACAGGGCAAAATCTGGACCTCATCCAGAGAAGCATTATCGACGTACTGGCAAGCCAAGTTGAAACAGCTGGCGACCGTGCAGGCATTCCCAATTTCTTGTTCGCAGTGCCCGACGGAAAGTCTCCAACCGATCAGCACGCAATCATGGGTTTCACCGGTAAGAATCTGGAGTCTGCGGAATCTCTGCTGGCGGACGCTCAAATTGACAATGACGCGGCGCGGGCGGCGCGCCATCGCGAACTTGGGCTGGCAATTTTCAAATCTTTTCTGCGCCTTCGCATGAACCCTCCCATTGGAGAAGGGTTTGACATAAAGACAGGAGAGCCAGTGCTCGCGATTCCGCGCGATGGCAGGGTCTACCTCCGCTCCTTTGGCGATGACATGAAGGCGAGCATGCGTGCCTATCGTCGGGAGAAAGGTCATGGAAATCTTCATCCCGATTGGCTCGCGTGGGCTCGCCAATTTGGAGACTGGCTGCTCACCCAACAACAGAGCAACGGAGGATTTCCTCGTGCATGGATTCCAGGTACGGGCGTGGTGGCCGATCGGTCTACCGCGTCCAGTTATAACCCTGTTCCCATGCTCGTTTTGCTGACTCAGGAAACCGAGGACGTGAAGTATCTGAGGAGCGCCGAGCAGGCCGCCGATTACGTATGGGCGAGTGGGCAAGCCAAAGGTCAGTTTGTCGGAGGGACCATCGACAACCCGGATGTGCTCGACAAGGAGGCGGGAACGCTTTCGACCGAAGCATACCTGGCATTGTTCGAGGCAACAAAGAATTCAAAATGGCTCGATCATGCGCGGGCCGCGGCGGATTATGCAGAGACCTACATCTACATTTGGAACGTGCCCATGCCGGCCGATGAAGACGACCAATTGTTGCACTGGAAGAAAGGCGTGCCGACATATGGAGTTCAACTCATCGCGACGGGCCACTCACTAGTCGATGACTACATGGCATTCGATGTGGATGAGTATGCCCGGCTCGCGCGCTGGACGGGGGACGCGCACTATCTCGTAATTGCTGCGCTTCTGCTGCACGACACCAAGAATATGACCGCGGTTCCGGGCCGATCGTATGATTTGAAAGGACCGGGGTGGCAGCAGGAACACTGGAGCATTGCTCCGCGTCGAGGATTTGGACTGCATCGTGGATGGTTGCCGTGGGTGGCGACCAGCCAACTCAAAGGTATATTCGGACTGCAGGAGTTTGACGCGGAGTTGTATCGCCAGTTGTCAAAGCCTGACAGCGACTCGGGGCATTGAGGTGTCGTCATTGTTGAACTGAATCTTTCGCGCACGATCGAAGTTTATCGGGCGAGTTCTTCCGCGGCGATGGCCTGCACGCCCTCCGTAGCACTCACGACGTAAATGTCGGGACAAATGTGGGTGCGTTTCTCGTATTCGGTTGCCACAACGAGCTTGAATTGCTCGGACGCGTCGGCGTGGACCAGGTTGATGGTGCAACCGCCGAAGCCGCCGCCGGTCATGCGCGCGCCAACCACGCCAGGTTGCGCGCAGGCGATCTCGACCATCATGTCGAGCTCGGCACAACTCACTTGATAGTCGTCGCGAAGGCTGCGGTGCGATTCAGCCATGAGTCTGCCCACCGTGGAAACATCTCCATTCAACAACGCATCAGCAGCCTGCTTGACGCGTTCGTTTTCGGTGACAACGTGTCGGCAGCGACGATAAATCACCTCCGGCAGCAGGCTCTTGTACTCATCGAGTTGGACGGGCGTGACGTCGCGCAGGGCCTGGATCTCGGGCAGAACCGAGGAGAGCCGGTCGACGCCCTGCTCGCACTGAGCGCGGCGCACGTTGTATTCTCCACCTGCGATTTGGTGCTTCACCCCTGTGTTGCAAATTCCCAGCAGAACTCCAGACGGAATGGGCAACGCCTTGGATTCTAGAGATCGGCAATCGAGCATGAGTGCGTGACCGGCTCGACCGTGCGCCGAGATGAACTGGTCCATAATGCCCACGCGCGCGCCTACAAATTCGTTCTCCGCCTGCCGGCAAGCCAGGGCAAGTTTCGTGAGATCCATCTTGGCACGGCTGATGTCGAGCAAAGCATATCCGGTGGAGACTTCAATGGCGGCGGAGGAACTCAGTCCGGACCCGATTGGTACCTGTCCACGGACGACGATGTTTGCCCCGCGCAGCTGGTAACCGGAATTTCGCAGAGCGAGGGCGGTTCCGACGACGTAATCGCTCCAGTCTCCGCGTCGAGGGAGCAACGGATCGTCCAAGTCGACGGAGACCGTGGCGTCGAATTCCGTGGAATGGACGTGAAGTTCCTGGTCGTCGCGGGGCGCAGTCGCTACCCAGCAATAAATTCCTATCGCCGCCGGCATGACGAAGCCCTGATTGTAGTCGGTGTGTTCGCCAATGAGATTCACTCGGCCCGGAGCACGATAGAGGCGCGCTGGTCCGCCAAAAATCTGGTCGAAGAGCTTCTCCAGATCAGCGCGGACATCCGGTGAATTTGTCATCGCGCGACCTCCAGTGTGATCACCGAAACGGAGTGTTCTGGAAGTGCAACGCTGAAACTCTGGCCAGATTTGATCGGTGTAACCGACACATGGACGGAATCGGGATGGCTGAAATCGTTCGCAGCGGTGAGGCTATCGCTGTTGAGGGTTTCGATTTTTGCATTCTTCGAAATCGAAGCTTCCGTCAGCGAAACTTCCATCGTAATGGAATTTTGTGAATCGGTGTTTACAGCCTTGATAAAAATCTGCCGGCCATCGGTGGAACGGTCCACAACAGCGTCGATCGCCGGAACAGCGTTGCCCTCAAGGGTGGAATTGAATGTGGGCCCTTGCAAGGCGCTCGCCAAACGTTCCCGACCGAAGTGGGAGGCGTAGAGTTGATTGACAAGATAGGTCGGAGTGACGAATACGCTGTGGCGGCTTGCTTGGATGATGCCTCCGGACCAACCGTTGACCATGTCAGAAACCGCGCTCATGTGAACGAGATCACCGGAACGCTCGAAGACATTCATCAGACGCGCGGCGTAGAGCGCGGACTCCATGGAGTGTTGGGCAGGAAGTGGAAGGGAGGTGTTCCACTCGTTGATGGCGAGCTTAATGTCGCGGCCAGGCACCAACTGGTGAATCATTTCTTGCATCTGTCGATAGAAAACTTCGTAGTGCAGAGGATGGGCGTAGAGATTGTGAATGTCGCCCTTCATCTCGCGTTCGCCATAGTAGTGGTGGATGGCTAAGTAGTCGATATTCTTGCCCGCTATGATCAGCACGGTACGATTCCAGTCAAGACTGTTGTCGCCGGAGGCGATGACCTTGATGGAAGGATCGACCGACTTCATTTTTTCGACATAGCGGTTGAGATTATTGGCGTACGTAGCGGCATCGCTGTGACCGCGAACCCAGTCGCCCCAGATTTCGTTGCCGATCTCCCAGAACTTCACATGAAAAGGCTGCGAGTTGCCGTTTGCAGCGCGGATCGCTCCGTATTTTGAGGTAACAGATCCGTTGCAGTATTCCACCCACGCGGCTGCTTCCTCAGGAGTAGCGCCGCGGCCTTCGACATTGACGGTAATGGAGGGTTCGGCGCCGACTCGGCGCGCGAACTGAATAAACTCGTCTGTGCCAAAATCGCTGGGCTCGAGTTCGTTACGCCAGGAGGCATTGATCCACACCGGTCGCTGATCGCGCGGCCCAACGCCCCACTGCCAGTGATAATCCTGCGCAACGTTGCCTCCGGGCCAACGAATGAAGGCGGGATACAGCGCCGCTATCTTTTGTTCCACATCATGGCGTATGCCGCCTTGGGCGTCGCCCGGCAGCAGAGAAACGTGATCGAGCCAGAGGTTTCCGTGGCCGTAGAACAGGATCGCCAGTTTCGCCAAGGGATCGGATTTCCGCGGAGTCAACGTAAAGCTATATCGCTTCCATTGGTCTCCGGCATCGATATTCTTAAGGAGCGCGCTCGCGTAGCGCTCGCCACCCGTCTGGTCGGCTTCGAAAGCAACTGTGATTGAGCCTGCATAGTCAGGCGTTTTCAGCCAAAAGTAGCCGCGGTATTCAAGTCCAGCGCGGATGGGAATTGATCCCTGACGGATGCCACGACGCTGCCCGTCGTCGCGCGCAATAGCGATCTGAAGAGAGTGCTGCGAGGGAAGCGTGTTCTGGTCGCTGTGGACGGTGGGATAAACACTGGAGTCCCATGTAAACTTCAATGCCGCGTCATCATCACGATCGTCAGGATCGCGTTCCCAATAACGCGGCAATCCGAGCGCGTTGGGAGCTTCATCGAAACTGCGGTCGCGCACGAGTTCCGCGAAGAGTCCGCCTGTAATGTCCTCAAACATGAATTCGGCGAATTGACCGTACAAAGTCGGACTGAGAAGATTATCGACTTTTGACGCGTCAATATTAAGCGAGGCGGAGATCCCGCTCTGTGCCTCTGCGCGGAGAAAGAATGGAACCCAGAGCAAGAGCGAGAGAGCGCTCCGAAGGATCGTTCGCACGCATCGACGAGTTCTCACGTGTGCATGTCCTGCTCCTGCCGGAGCTCGACTGGCAGTTAAGACGATTGGAAAGCGAAGAACCCCCAGAACCCTAACCACAAAATGAGCAATGGCGAGACGTCGAGTTATTGCGCCGCAATTCCCCGACCTACAATCGTCGCTATGGTAACAGAGATGTAATCGTTTACAAGCATCTTCACGCTTTGCCTTACTTATCTGGGAATATCTCGGCAGGTAAATGGTGAATCAGGAGCGGCCACGCTGGCAGGGGCCCGTAGACCTGCGAATTACGAGTTCGGTGGGAATGGTCCATTCACGGCCATTTTCCGAGTCGGAAGTAGAAGAAAGCGCCTCAAAAGCGAGACGCGAGATTTCTGTTCGCGGGATGCGGACGGTAGTCAATTCGGGACGAGTGTGCCGTGCAAAGTTAATGTCATCGAAGCCGATGATGGAAATCGCGCCCGGCACGTTCACGTTCTTTTGTTGAAGAGCATGCAACGCGCCGATCGCGCAAAGATCATTGGACGCAAGCACGGCGGTCGGCTTCTGGGGTAGCAGGTTCAGCATAGCCGTGAATCCGCCCTCGATACTGTGTTCGCCGTCCGCTACCAGGCTGCTCGAAGTGGTCAGGTTGTGCTGCTTAGCAACCTTGAGATAAGCGTCGTAACGAATCTGCGCAGATTTTAGGCGCTGCGGGCCTCGAATGAAGGCGATGCGCTCGTGATGCAGGCCGACCAGGTGTTGGATAGCCTGTCGAACGCCTCCGGCATAATCCAGTTTGATGTTGCTGAATTTCCTTCCGGGCGTGCCCGTGTCGAGAGTAACGATGGGAACGCCGGCGCGTTGCACTTGTTCGATGAGACCGGGTTCCATCTCAGAGGTCATGATCGCGATGCCTTCAACCTTTCGATTGAGCAGGCGATAAACGCAAAGCTTGGTGCGTTCCGGACTGTACTCAGTATTGGTGACAATAACTTCGTAGTGCCGCTCAATGGCGACGGTCTCGAATGCTTTTACGAGGTCGGGGAAGAAGGGATTGGTTATATCGGAAATGATGAGCCCGAGGATATGGCTCTTGCCGGAACTTAGAGAGCGTGCGTGCGTGTTGGGGTGGTAGTTCAGGTCGCGGATGGCGGCCCAAACTTTGGCTGCTGTGGCGGGTGCGACCGCTTCGGAATTATTGATGGTGCGAGAGACCGTCGCGGTAGAAACCCTGGCTTTCGCGGCCACCTTGCGAATGTCCATAGAAAAGAACCATATCACCTTTCGGAAGATACAGTTGCGAAGTGTGCTGGCAAACAAAATTGCAAGCTGATGAATACGTCTGGCATTCCGTGTGCAATGGGAAGCGGTGGATCCCACTTCAGCCGTCCGAAAGCGGCCTGTGGTAATGTATTGCGCTGCCTTTGTAAACGGTTACACAACTCGTGAGTTAATCCCGAGGACACAGGGGGGAACGCAATGGCTTCAAGATCGAGAAAGTTTTCAAACTGGATAGTGCTTTTCGCGATCGGCGTTATGGTGGGCGTCTCGAGCGTCGCTTTCGCGCAGAGCGACCGTTGGAGTGACGAAAAAGCTAAGACCTGGTATGAGCAGCAGGGATGGCTGGTTGGTAGCAACTATATTCCTGAAGATGCAATCAACGAGCTCGAAATGTGGCAGGCGCAGAGTTTCAATCCCGCACAAATCGATAAGGAACTCGGGTGGGCGGAAAACATCGGCATGAATACCATGCGTGTCTTCCTGCACGACCTGCTTTGGCAGGAGGATGCCGCTGGTTTCAAGAAACGGCTGAATCAATTCCTGGAAATTTCCTCGCGGCACCACATCAAGCCACTTTTTGTATTGTTCGATTCATGTTGGGACCCAAACCCAAAACTGGGAATGCAGCACCCGCCCATCCCTGGAGTTCACAACTCCGGCTGGGTGCAGTCCCCGGGAGCTCGAGCCTTGGCCGATCCCGCGCAGGAAGAGCGTTTGAAGGCTTACGTCATGGGCGTGGTGGGCGCATTCGCAAATGACTCGAGGGTGCTGGGCTGGGACGTCTGGAACGAACCCTCTAACAACAACGATGGAAGCTATTCCAAGCTGGAACCCAGCAATAAAGCGGAGTTGGTGGAAGCGATGCTGCCAAAAGTATTTTCCTGGGCGCGGGAGGCGCATCCGTCACAGCCGCTGACCAGCGGAGTTTGGGATATCGACTTCGAGACTGGAAAGCCAATGAGCAGGACGCAGCGCGTCCAGTTGGACGATTCCGACGTGATTACTTTTCACAACTACGACTGGCCGGAAAATTTCGAAGCCGAAGTGAATTTTCTGCAGAAGATGAACCGCCCGGTCATTTGCACGGAATATATGGCGCGCGGCGCGGGAAGCACATTTGACACAATCTTGCCGCTGGCCAAGAAATATAAAGTGGGGGCCATCAATTGGGGTTTTGTCGCGGGGAAGACACAAACATATTATCCCTGGGATTCGTGGCGGCACCCGTACATTCTGGACGAGCCAACCGTCTGGTTCCATGAAGTATTCCATCCGGACGGGAAACCGTACCGCAGTGCCGAAGTCAAATTGATTCGCGAGTTGACGGGCACGGGGAAATCGGCGTTCTCCACGTCTCGTTAGTTCTCGCCAACAACAGCAGTTGTGAGACCGGAGAGGGAGTCTTACTTTCGGCAGCAGCTTTCGTAAAGTCTTCGCTCTCTCGCTATAAATGTGAGAAGGGTCGGCATCTGTTTCGACCAAAAAAAGGAGATCGACATGCTTCTGGCGCGGGCAGTGCAGGGGATCGGTCACAGTTATTTTCGGAGTGCTAACGGCTGCAGCCCAGGATTTTCGTCCACCAGCAGTGCCGCTTATCGCGAATAATCCGTACTTCAGCGTGTGGTCAATGGCGGATCGGCTTACGGATGACGTTCCCCGGCACTGGACGGGTACGCCGCAATCGATGGCAGGATTGGTGCGGATTGACGGCAAGTCGTATCGCATCATCGGGAACGAACCGGAAGAAGTTCCGGCGATGGAGCAGCGACAGGTCGAAGTGCTGCCTACTCGAACGATTTATAACTTCGAAGCAGCGGGCATCGGCCTCACATTGATTTTTATGACTCCGGCGCTGCCGAACGATCTGGATGTGATGTCGAGACCGGAAACGTACGTTACCTGGACAGTGCAGTCGCGGGATGGAAAGCATCACGCCGTCTCACTTTACTTCGATGCATACGGTCGACAATTTGGCCCAGGATGTGGTGACTTCGCGAATCAAGCTGGGAGCCCTGACATGGATGAAGTGGGCAGGGCGCGCGTCCGCAACCGAAAAACCGTAAGTAATCAGCATCGGAGAATGACTAGGGTTAGTTCGCGGCTCCCAGTGTGCCGGTTGTGGCAAATGACTTGCGTGGTTTGGTAGCCGTGTATGTGGCCAACTCAATTTTTGCCGGCCAATTCCTAAGAACTTTGCGGGAACATCGGTGTGCAATTCCACTCGGTGTCGCCAGCGAGAACGGTAGTCGTAGAGATGAAAAAAGATCACGTAGTAGATTTGTATTAGATTTCTCTTGACAAGAATCTGGGTGCCAGTTCAGTATTTCCCCACGCAATATGTAAGCGGTTACATCGGCAGATTCTTTCTTTATTTGGGGAACCAAACATCGAGTAGGCGGTCGCGGTATCTGCAGGGGCGGGCAGATGTCACTCCAAGGCATGGCAGGCAATGCCAACCCTTCAGACAAGAAAGTCCAAGGAGGCCGGATGATGCACCGTCATTCCATTTTGCTCTCGGCTGTCATGACGTTTCTTTCTGTCCTGGTGTTTACCTGTCTGCTTGCAGGTCAGGGCCAGGATAGGGGCATCATCACCGGACTGGTGACAGATAAGTCTGGGGCGGCCGTCCCGGGTGCGACCGTCACAATTATGAACGAAGCCACCGCCGTGAATACGGTCGTGAGCACAACGTCGGCGGGCAATTACAGTACGCCGCCACTGGTGCTCGGCAGCTATAAGGTTCAAGTCGAACTCACGGGCTTTAAAACCTCGGTGCAACCGGGGGTGCAGGTCACGAGCGGCGCCACGGTACGCGTGGACGCATCGCTGGAAGTCGGCCAGGTTTCCGAAACAGTGGAAGTGAAGACTTCGAACGTCGATGTGAACGTAGAGACCGCGGAAGTTTCGCATGTCCTGGGAGAAAAGTATTACCACGATCTGCCGGTGGTGATGGGCTCGGATATCCGACTGGCGGAATCGCTGCTGGCCATGCAGCCCGGCTACGTTCCGATGCGGCCCAACGGTTGCGCGATTTTCCGCGGCAGCCAGTTCCAGTCGCGCATGAATGGCGGCCAGACCATGGCCATGGAAAATTACCTGGACGGCGCGTCGTTCGGTAGTGCGATCGATCACAACAACACGCAAGAGCGCTCGGTTCCGTACGACTCGGTCAAGGAGATGAAGATTATCGAGAGCAACTTCTCCGCGCAATACGGGCGCACGAGCGGTGGATTTGTGGAATACACCACCAAGTCGGGAACTTCGTCATTCCACGGCAGCGCGTACGACTATTACAACTACCAGGGCTTCAACGCTACTGGAGAAATCATTAAGCAAAAGGCGCCCGAGCGCAAAAATAACTGGGGATTTTTGGTGGGTGGGCCCGTCTATATCCCCAAGTTGTACGATGGCAAGAAGCATAAGACGTTCTTCTTTGCGGACTTTGACTTGCTGCACTATAGCCAGGGGGCCCTGCCCAGTTTGCTGAACACCAATCCGCTCCCGGCATTCCTGACGGGAGACTTTTCGGCGCTGCTTGATACCACGAAGGTGCTTGGGTTCGATGCGAAAACTCCGGGCCGACCGATATACAGCGGTGAGATTTTCAATCCAGCTACCACTCAGAGGACACCAGGCGGCCTTCCTTACAGAGACGGCTACGGCTTCGATCCGGTCACCGGATTGCCAATCCCAGGTCAGGCCAATATCATCCCGGCAAACGATCCGCTGCGAAGCAGCATCGCGGCACAACTTGCGGCCCTGATTCCTGCGCCCGATGTAGCCGGTAAGCTGAGTAACAACTCGATTCAGCCTTCGGGCAACAAATACATTAACCCCAAGACTCTATTCGTCAGGGTGGACCAGTCGATTGGCACCAATTTCAGCATGTCGACGTCGGTGAACGTTAATACCCGCCCGTCGTTGCGTCAGTGCGCGAGCTTTTCGAAAGGTTGCAACTTCAACAGCCCCTCCACATACTTCGGCGAAGGTTTTTACCAGGACATTACCACCCGAACCGTGCACCAGCAGTTCAATTGGGTAATCAAGCCAAACTTATTCAACCACACGACCCTTTCGTTTGACCGCTGGGTATTGCCAGCGCGACCGGTTTCTGCCGGCCAGCATTGGGTGTCCCGGCTCGGGCTTATTGGGCCGATCGAGGACACCGGCGGCGCGCCCAGAGTGTCCTTTAACAGCCCGAATATTCCTTATTCGCACTACGGGGAATCCGATCAGGTGGCCGAAGGATGCATAGCGAACCGGTGGCAGTTCCTCGACGACATCAGCTGGGTTAAGGGCAAGCACACGCTGAAGGCGGGCTTCGAATACCGGCATCACCAGTTTCCGTTCATTGGGAACGGAAACGTCACGGGAAGCTATAACTTCAGCTATACCGAGACCGCAGGGTGGGATGCGAATGGCAATCAACTGCAGGCGACCGGTGACCCCGTCGCTTCCTTCCTGCTGGGACAGGTTGACAATGCGAATTTCAACGTCAACTACCGACACCTGCTCAATGAGCAGTACATTTCTCCTTGGGTCAACGACGAGTTCAAAGCTACCAAGGATCTCACACTGACTTTAGGGCTGCGATTCGATTACCAGGGCTGCCTTTCCGACTCGCGCGAGAACCAGTCCACCTTTGATCCCAACACGCCCAACCCAGGCGTCGGCGGGCACTTGGGCGCGATCATTTTTGCTGGCAAGGGACCGGGGCGAACCGGATTGAAATGCTTTGAAAAGCCGCCCAAAGACGCCTGGGGTCCCCGTTTCGGTTTCGCTTATCGTCTCAATGACAAGACCTCGGTTCGTGGCGGATACGGAATTTATTACGGAGGTATCCCGGCCAACCAGTTCTCAGGATCGTCGGAACTAGGTTTCTCCACCAATCCAACTGTTCCTAATTTCACCAACGGCTTCACGCCCGCGTTTTATTGGAATAATGGCTTCCCAGCGATTGATGTCAAGCTTCCGCCCAGCATCGATCCGGCGGTCGGCAACGGAACAGGTCCGACTTGGGTAACGGCAAACAGCAAGAATCTCCCGCGCTACCAGAATTACTCATTATCGGTGGAGCACCAGTTCGGCACCAGCATGTTGGTCAGTGCTTCGTACGTCGGCAATCATGGGACGCGGCTGCCTTCCAATGCCGCTACGCTAGGATTGCTCGACAACATGAACAACCCGTCCGTCTTATCCTTGGGAGCGGCAGAATTGGGATCCCTGTGCAACGGAGTGACCTGCCCAGATGGAGTTCCAATTCCGTACCTCGGTTTCAACGGAGACATGGCACAAGCGCTGCGCCCGTGGCCGCAGTACACCGACCTCAACGTAAGAAGCGTGCCCTACGGATACAGCATCTACAATGCGTTCATGGTCAAGCTGGACAAGCGCTTTGGCGGTGGACTGTTTGGACGGATCGCCTACACCAACTCGAAGTTAATCAACAGCGGAGCGGAAGACGTGCTGGCCGGGGACGATCCGGGCATCCAGAATCCACTGCTGGGATCGAAAGACGACCGTGCTCTGAGCCGCGACGATATTCCTCAATCCCTGATTTTAGCGTGGTCCTATGAACTGCCGTTTGGTAAGGGGAAGAGGTACAACCTGACCGGAGCGGCGAATGTGATTGCCGGCGGCTGGATGATCGCGGCTACGCAACGCTACGACTCGGGTCGTCCACTGGGCATCACGATGGCCTGCGACTTCTGCAACTACATCTTCAGCAACGTGAAGCGGCCGAACAAGGTAGGTGGAGGTTACGGCAAGACTTCCGGTGTGAAAGCCTGCACCAGTTCCGACCCCTCGACGTGTGACCATTACCTGTTGGCGAGCGGGTGGGCCGATCCTGGTCCGCTTGCGTTCGGAAATGCCTCGACCAACGATCCTCACATCCGTGGCCCTCATTACTTCAATGAGGACTTCAGCATCACCAAAACTATCCCCATCACGGACCAGTTCGGTTTGAAGTTTGAAAGCCAGATGGGAAATATATTCAACCGCCACCTGTGGTGTAACCCGGACACTAACTTAAGCGACGGCGCGAACTTCGGGACGATCAACGCCCAATGCGATCAGCCACGGAGCGTACAGTTTGGATTAAGGCTGGAGTTTTAACCAAAGCGGCTAACTATGCGCTTCCCTCGGAGGCAGGGCCGAATCGGTCCTGCCATCCTTTTTGCAATTCAACTTCACTCGCGGGATGGATCTTGCGAATGTTTTTAGTCGCGCTGTGCTGAAGCAAATCGATCATGCCGGAGCGAAAGGTGCTTAGAGAGTTTGGAGTCGTAGTGTTATTGGGAGGGATGTTCGCGATCCCGCTCGTAGCCCGCGCGCATCAGCAGCAATCACCTGCTCCCCCTACAGCTAGTCAGGCGTCTCCATCCTCGCCGGCTCCGCTCACGCTTGACGAAGTAGTCAAGCTGATCAAGCAAAACAAGAAAAGTCCACAGTCGGTTATATCCGCAATGGCAGGCCGGGGCGTGGACTTCGATTTGGACGAAAAGACGGAGAAGAAGCTACGGAAGGCGGGCGCAGACGATGACCTGCTGCCTGAGATCTGGAAGGCCACGCCGAAAGGAAAGGCCCACATCGACGCTCTTTTAACTACTCCGACCGGCGTCGAGATCAAAGCATCGCCGGCGGAGGCGTTGGCGTTGCAGGATATTCAAAATGAAAGCGACGCGGATCACCGCGTGAAGATGGCCGATGAATTCGAGAAGAAATATCCGAGCAGTCCGCTTTTGTCCTACGTCGATACGGCTGCGGCGAAGGCCTACCAGGAAAAAGGCGATCTCGATAATGCCGTCATAGAGGCACGAAAGAGCCTCAAGCTCGACCCCGACAATACGTTCAGCTTAATCATCTTGGCGCTCGTGCTGCCGCAACCCAAAGAGTTGCAGGGAAGCGGCAGTGAAGTCAGAGATCACCTACAGGAGGCGAAGACTGACGCGACCAAGGCGATTACGTTGCTGGAAAAATTAAAACAGCGTCCGGATGAATCGGATTCGCAATTCCAGGATCGCAAGGGCGCGCTGGCGGCGGATGCACATTTCGCGCTGGGTATGGTGGCTTCGCAGCAAGAACAATTTGAGGAGGCTTTGGCGGAATATAAGCTGGCAATTTCCTCTAGCAGCAAGCCCACCTTCCAGTATTACTACCGTATGGCCGAAGCCTACGCCAGCGTGGGCCAGGTGCCGCAAGCCATCGAAGTCCTGCAGAAGGCAGCCGAATTAGCGCGCGGCACTCCCATGCAAAAATATGCGGACGACTTTATGGCGGAACTTCGTCAGAGAGCGCATTGATCGTGTTGCGCAAGTTTTGCGTAAAATTCAGATTTCGGTGATTTCAACAGAGCGCATGTAATAGCCCGCGTCCAATCGGCGCGCACGAATGCCACGATCCCTCGACCGCAGGCGGATGAAGTAGGTTCCGGGCTTTGCCGGGGTCCAGGCGTGCGTCCAGAAAGTCCAGGGATCGTTAGCGGTCTGCTTAAAGTCATCGACCGGAACATAGCCTTCATCTGAAGCGAACCTTATTTCGAGGCCGTTTGCAAGCCGATCGCCGCCCCAGGCGATACCGTGAACGCGATATTTGATCTTGCCGTCGACTAGCCACTTCTCGACTCGAACCGGCATTGCGGCCTGTTCGATTAGGGGGGAACGGTAATCTCGCACGCGTTCGGGCACGCCCTGCTGCATGGTTCGGCTGGCAAACTCCCGCATCTGAGAAGTGGTGAGGGAGTCCTCGCCCAATAGTTGGATCTGATCGACCCACTTGATGCAGGTGCATCCATACCAACCGGGAACAACGAGGCGAACGGGAGCGCCGTGATCTCTGGGCAAGGCCGATCCATTCATCGTGGTGGCAAAAAAGGCTTTGGAGGACCTCAGTTCGTCGATAGGGAAGATCCAACTTGCGCCCGGCTCGGAGGTGGAGGAAGTGTCCGGGTAGCGATCGAACCCTGAAATCAGAATATGAGTGGCGGCAGATTGGAAGTGCAAGGAATCGAGAATGTCGGAAACTGGGGCACCGGACCAATCGGCCACGCTGAGCATTCCAAAGTGAGCGTCGCGAACATTGCCGGAGCATTCCAGCAGATGCACGCCGGCGGCCCCGGACATTTTCTTCACTTCGGCCACCCTGATCCTGGTTCGTTGTTTGACCATTCCCGTTACCTCTATCAGGCTGGGCTCCCCATCTTTTAGAAATTCGGAAGCCCGCGTGCGGACATAAAACTTATCGTTGGGAATGGTCGGATTCGTAGGCCCGATCTTGGACAGGTCCGTGTAAAGGCGGCCGTCGAGACCGGCGCCCATGGCGGTATCCACGGGGACAGGAGTTTCATCGGCAAATTCGATCGTGCCGAGAGATTGGCCGCCTTGGAAGCGATTCGTTCGTGGGCCGCCAAAGAAAGAGGGAAGGCGGAGGTCGCGGAAGCCAACGAGGGATACGCCACCCGCGATGAGAGAGCCCTTCAAGACCGCTCTGCGGGTCAACGGGTTTTGGTTTTGATTCGTCATCATCGCTCCATAAAGTCGCGCTCGTCCATTGGAGGTGATATCAAAACTTCTGCAAATCGAGTTGGCGTGAATCGCCTTTCCACGCAGCGTCGAACTCAGTCTGCACAAAAGTTGCGTCGGCCGATTTTGCTTGAGCTCGTAATACCTGGAGCAGGCCAAACAGCGAGCGCGGATTCTTCGGATTCCTCACCAAATCTTCACGAAAGGTCCGTTCGGCTTCGGAGGTTTTGCCGTCGAGAAACAAGGCAGCACCGAGAGACTCGCGCACAGAATAGAACCATCCGGGCGGTTCGCCGTATTTCAGAGTGTCCTGAATGGCGACGGCGTCCTTCAGTTGTCGAATGGTTTCGATGTTTTCACGCCGGACGGTCGCGAGTTTCGCAGCGAGCACATCACAAGCAATTCTTAGAATGTCGTGGGTCTTAATGTTCGCCGACATGGCAAAGGGTTCACCCGGGGCAATGTTCTCCAGTGCGTCCGTTAGAAGGCGTTGCTCGGTTTCGGCAGTCGCAACTTTGCCCGTGGAAGCGAGGGCCATGCCGCGGGCAAAGTGCCACATCGCGTTGGCGGTCTTGAAATTTGCGTCCGGAGGATGGAGTTTCAAGATTTCATCCCAATGATGAAATCGTACGAGCACAGTCGGTTGCACTGTGAGGAACGCCTGCAGTTCCGGCATCTTCGGCACATGGGGAGCCACGCGGTCCGCAAGTTTGTCCGCCGCGTCTTTCGCGACGAAGAAGTGGCCGTCCATGCTGGCGGCCGTGGCGAGGAAATACAGATCGTGGAGGTAGGAGAGCACTGTGAACATGCTGGGCGAAGTTTGAATATGGCTATCATCGATGCGTGCGGCTTTCGCGCAAGCCTCTTCCGCGGCAAGGTAATCGCCGGTACGGATGTAAATGTGCGCCGGCATGTGGATGAGATGGCCGATCGGTGGAGAGAGAGATGGCAACAGGTTCGCGTACGCCAACGCGCGTTCTGGATTGGGCGAGGCCTCGACAGCATGAATGTAATAGTGGATCGCGCCGAGGTGATGGGGATCCCGTTTGAGGACCGATTCCAGGACGGAAAGAATTTCTGGCGTTGCTTCCCAAGGGGTGCCGTCAAGATTCCACAGATCCCACGGACTCAAATTCATGATGCTTTGAGCGTAGAGGGTGGCGGCGTCCAGATCGTCAGGATACGCTTGCGTCAGATCGTGCATTGCATCTTTGAATTCGACTGCCTGCTTCTGGCGGTCGGGATTCGGGCACTCGCAAAATCGTTTGCTGAGGGCCGAGATGTAAGCGCGTTCGGCCTGGGGTGCCCTTGCCGAGAGCGTAACGGCTTGCTGCAGCGCCTCGTAAGCTTGGTGTTCGCGAACTGGATCGCCGGGAGTGGAATAGTAGTAATCCGAACTCATTGAATAGGAGATTCCCCAGTAGGCCATTGCCAGTGTGGGGTCAAGTGCGGCGGCGCGCTGAAAGGCTTTCGCGGCTTCACTGTAGTCCAGGGCATAGATTAACGTTAGCCCTTCATCAAAAAATCCCTGAGCCTCTTCGTTCTTCGTGCTGACCCTGTGATGATGATTTCGAGACGCTGAGGCTAAGGCATTTCTGGGTGGGTGCGACCTCTGGGCTGAAGCGACCATCGCAAAGACCGAAAAAAAGATAAGGAACGAGAACGCGTTTTTCGCTGTTTTAAGCACAGATTCTCGGCACGATTTGGGTCTTCATTGTTGAACGAATGCAGCGAAAAGTAGAGGGTCATTGTATACCGGCTAACGGGGCGGATACGAGGCTGTCGGTACAATTTGTCGGTCGGTACAATTCCTCAGAGCTCCTTCATGTGATAAATTATCTCTCGCGTCTGTAACCGTTTACAGCTAGAACCTCGGGGGAGCGCGTTTCTGGATTTGCGCATTGGGTGGGGTATGCGGTTCAAACTTTTTTCGCGGTTCCGCCACTTTGGGCTGGTGGTGGCGGGGTGCTCCCTCGTTGTCGTGAGTTCGCAGGCCAAGGCTGCGCCACAGTCAGTCTACCCCGAGCAAGCTTCGAATCAATCTTCAGATCAATATTATGAAGAGGGCGTCCAAGCTTTAAGGCAGGAGCAATGGAAGTCCGCGGCCGTCTCTTTTGAACATTCGCTCAAGCTTGATTCCAGGCGCGCCGACGCCGCAAACGGTTTAGGCGTGGCTTTGGGAAAACTGGGCGACCCGCAGGGTTCGCAGGCTGCCTTCCGGCATGCGATCGAGATCGATCCCAGTTTCGCGGAGGCGCATTACAACCTCGGGCTGTGGTTGCGCGCCGCCGGAGATTTTGACGAGTCCATCACGGAACTCAAAACCGCGATTCAGTTGAGAACTGACTATGATGCTGCTCAACTTGCATTAGGCCAGATTCTGCAACAACTCGGCGAGCCTGACCAGGCTATCGAACTTTTCCAAGCGGTGATCCGCGAGGATCCCCGTTCGGCCGAATCGCACAACTGGCTGGGCGTCGCTTACGCGCAAAAGAACCATCTACTGGATTCAATCGCTCAGTTTCAGCAGGCGGTCGATCTGAACCCGGACTACGTCGAGGCCTATAACAACCTGGGCTCGACCTTCGCGCGGGCGCAGCGGATGGACGATGCGATCCGCGTGTTTCGTACCGGCCTTGCACTGGACCCGAAGAATCTTGCGCTGCGCGTGAATCTCGCGCAGGCTTTGCGCGCCAAAGGCAATCGCGATGAGGCTCTGCGGGAATTGCAATCTGTCTTGAAAGAAGGCGACAACGCACAGGTGGAGAGTGCAATTGCCGAGATTCTGCGGGAGAAACGTGACTTTTCAGGTGCCATTGAAGCAGCCGAGAAGGCCCTGAAGATTGATCCGGGTCTGGACAATGCGTATGAAACGCTGGGCAGCGCATTGAAGGCGCAAGCGGCGGCGATGCCTTCTCGACCGGGCCGCCATTTGCCCGGCGCCGAGTCCAAGCAGCGATACGACGTCGGGAGCGAGCTACTGGCTCGCGGAGACCCGCAGGGTGCTGGAAAAGAACTTGAAAAAGCAGTAGAGGCGGATCCGAATTACGCGGAAGCTCACAACTTGCTCGGCTTTGTCTATGGCCAGTCAAGCAAACTGCCGGCGGCGCTGGATCAGTTCCATAAAGCAATCGCTTTGGATCCCGATCTTGCGAACGCTCATTACAACCTGGGCGTGGCGCTCTGGTACGGTGGGCAGAAACATGACGCGATCTCTGAACTAGAGATTGCCGTGCGACAAAACCCAGCCTTCGGCGAAGCATACTCCTTTCTTGGCATGGCAGCCCGGCAGAGTGGCGATTGGGAGCGCGGGGGGCGAGACCTGGAACGCGCTATTAGCCTCGATCCGGATCTTCCGGGGCCTCATATCGATCTGGCGATGGTTCTCCTCAAGACAGACCAGAGCCAAGCGGCCTGTGAAGAGTTTCAGTTGGTCGTCAGAAAACATGTGGCTGAAGAGGTTCCGGATCTCGATGGAGCCATCGGCGAACTGCGCGAGGCGGCTCAGCGTAAGCCTGACGACCCGCTGATTTATGACACACTTGGACTTCTGATGGGCACGGCGGGGAACGATTCTCAGTTGGTGCTCGATCAATTTCGGAAAGCGATTCAGCTGCGTCCGAATTTCGCTGCAGCTCACAATCATCTAGGTATGGCGCTGTTGCAGACGGGCGACGATCAACAGGCGATTCAACAATTCCGGCAGGCGTTGCGATTCAATCCGAACGACGCCGAAGCGCAAGGGAACCTGGGCGCCACGCTCATATCGAGCCATGTTGACGAAGCGATTTCTCAGTTGCAACAAGCGATCGTGAAGCAGCCGGATTCCGTGAAGGCGCAGTACAACCTGGCAATGGCGTATCTGCAGAAGTCTGGAGTGGACAAAGAAATCGAACAGCTGCAGAAAGTCATTGCACTCGATCCGAAGTTCGCGGACGCCTACTACTCCTTGGGCAAGGCTCTGATCCAGAAGAATCAACTGCAGGAAGCGATTGCGCCTTTGAAAGAGGCGGTAAGCCTCGATCCGAGCTCTGGAAAAGCTCACTACCAACTCGGCCTCGCACTTTCAAGAACTGGGAACGCCGGCGAAGGCAAAGCTGAACTGGATAAGGGTTTGAAGCTGACCGCAGACGATGAGCGCAATCGTAAGGCGGATGCCTTGCTGGCGCAGGCGAAAATGGAGTTGGAGAAAGACGAAACGCACGCGGCCATCGACAATCTGCAGAAGGTCGTCCAGCTGTTGCCGGATTATGCCGATGGGCATCTGCTACTGGGACAGGCGCTCGCGAAGGCGAACGACCTTGAGGGCAGTATTGCGGAATTCAAGCGCGCCCTGGAAATCCAGGCGAATCTTTATCCCGCGCAGTTTGCCCTCGGACAAGCGCTACGCTTGACGGGGAAATACGATGACGCGGTTGCGGCGTTGCACGAGGCAATTGCTCTGCGTCCCGCTTCTAGTGAGGCGTACAACGAACTCGGCATAGTATTATCTGCGGAAGCGGACCGGCGGCAAGCGACTGAGGCCTTTCGGAAAGCGCTCCAAATCGATCCTGAGAACGGCGCAGCCCGGGCCAATCTCGACGCGTTTAAAAAAACCGCTCCGGCTACGGCTGTTGCTTCCAAATTTGAAGGATCGAGCCTGTCCATTGGTTCGTCATCTGAACTGCAGCCGCGCGATGGCGATGATCTCGAACGCATCAAGGGCTTCGAGGCTTCCATCGAGCAAGAAAAATTCGATCAGGTCGAGCCCGAGTTGCTTACGTACCTCGCTGCACATCCCGACTCATGGCGGGGCCACTATATTCAGGGCTACGTTTTATTCCGGCAGCACAAGGTCGGAGACTCCATCCGGGAATTGGCCCGATCACTCGAATTAAATGTCAATAATCCGGAAGCTCACAAGATTCTCGGCAAGGACTTTGTCATCATCGGAAAGTACGATTACGCTCAGACTGAGCTGCAGCAGGCAGTGCGCTTGAAACCGGATTCGGCGGAAATCCACTACAGCCTTGGCGAGGTGTATTCGACGCGCGACATGTTCCCGGCGGCAAAGTCGGAATTTACGGCGGCGATTCAGCGTGATTCGATGTATGCCGAGGCATATAACGCGTTCGGCTTTACGGAAGAATCGTTGGGAAACGATCCGGCGGCGCTCGAGGCTTATCAAAAAGCGATCCAGGTCGCCGATCAGAAAGGTTTCAAATTCGAAGCGCCGTATATCAACCTGGGAGCTTATTACAACCGGCTGAATAAGCCTGACATTGCGCTACAGTTTGCCAAAAAGGCGATCGAACTGAATTCCAAAAGTGACTTGGCCTACTATCAGGTGGCAAGGGCGCACCAGTCGCGGAACGAATGGAACGAAGCGGCTGATGCCCTACAGAGCGCGATCTCCATTAACCCGACAGACGCGCAATACTATTATGTTCTCGGTCAGGTCTATCGAAAGTTAGGGAAGCAGAAGGAGAGCATGGCCGCTCTCGAAACTTTTCAGAAATTGAAACGCGAAGCGGAGTTGATTGATACCCCAGCGCGCGACGCTCGTGGAGCGGCGTCCTCCGATTGAAATGCAGCGCTGGAGGCGATTCAGTTAGTCAGTGGTCGTTAATAATCCGCAGCCGCGTTCCGGCACGTTTTGTTTCCTCGGCGTTCAACTCGTTGACAATCGCAAGTTCCTTCTTCGCATCCTCCGGCTTTCCGGTGCGGCCTAAGAGGATTCCAAGCTGGTAGTGAGCCTTGACCGAACTGGGATTCAGCAGCACAGCTTTTTCGAGCGCCCGTTGCGCCTCTGGAAACTTCTGATCTTTCAGGAGTATTCTGCCCATGGCTTCGTACGCGGGAGCGTAACTTGGATCGCGGCGCAGCACGTCCTTAAACGTCAGGAGAGCCTGGTCGTCTTGACCTTTTCCTTCGGCAATTAAGCCCAGGTAATAATAGGCTGCGCTTTGATCGGGATTGAGTTCGACGCTCTTGCGCAGATAGGGCTCGGCCTGTTCGAGCTTGACTTCGAGAAAAAGTAACGAGCCCATGGCATAGTTCAGGATCGGATCACTCGGATGCTTCTGGAGCAGGCGCTCAAAAATCCCGCCCGCTGCATCGTATTCTTTTTTCGACACATGGGCGGAGGCTAGCACGTACGCATAAGAATCGTTGTCGGGCCGCATACGTGCAGCCTTTTCCAGTTCCGGGACAGCATCTTCAAAAAGGTCAAGCTCCAGGCAGGCCTTGCCGAATTCAAAATGGATCTCAGGATCTTCGGGTTGCTGGCGTTTGGCTTTAATGAGGTAAGCCAACGCTTTCTCGGGATCTTTTTGCTGCTCGGCGATTTTCGCAAGCTGCCGCAGGCACTCGACGCAAACGGGTTTCAAGCTAAGCGCCGCTTCGTAGCTCTCGAACGCTTGGGTAAGATCGCCTTTGGAGAAGTACTGATTCGCCAGCGCCAAAGCCAATTCGACGGAAACCTGCCCACCTGCCTTCGCCTTCTCCAGGACGGTAAGAGCGTGCTGATCGAATCCAGAGTTGGCAAGCAGTGTCGAAAAAGCTGTGCTGTCCGATGCCGAGACCTGCGGCAAAGCATTCCATGACGGCATGAGCGCGGCCAGCGGATCTTTTTGTTTAAGGCCCGCGTAGTCTTTCGCCAGCACCAGAATGCCCGAGGACGATCGGTGAAGGTCAGCCAGAATGGGCTCGGCTGTGGTCAAGGAGGCGCTGAAGTTTCCAGCCGCGCTTTCGAGTTGTGCCAAACCAAAGAGAGCATCGCGGTTGCCGGGATCTGCGCGCAGAACAGAACGGAACTCCTCTCTCGCCTGCTCTGTTTTCCCCGTTAATTCTTCGACTTCACCCACACCAAGGTGAGCGTCCACCAATTTGGGGTCAAGGCGCAAAGCCGTGCGAAAACACTCGGTGGCATCCGCGTACCGCTTCTGGCGAGCGCGAATCATACCCAAAGCCGCCCAACCTTCAGGACGAGTGAAGGAGTCGCGAAGCGCCGATCGCGCTTCTTGTTCGGCACCAATCAGATCTCCAGCGTTCATCATTTCGAACGTTTGCTGAATGTGATCGGAATTCCTTTGGGCCGTGCTGGAGGGCGGTAGAGAGAGTAGAAAAACGCAGAAGACAACCACGATGCCTAAGACCTTCTGCCTTGCAGCACGGGAGTCACGCTCGTGCTCTTTATGGGCTCCAAATCGAACCGATTTATCCATTGAGCACGGTCCCATTCCGTTGCACTTTACTGCGGTTCAGGAGCAATCAACGGTTCCTGGGCTGCCTGATCAGGTGGCACATTAGCTGAAGGCTGTTGCAGTTGCGCGTACTTGGCAAGTGCATCCGCGCTCTCCTTCTGGTTTCCCAGTTCGCGCAACACGAGCCCCAAGACATAATAATAATCGGGCATCTGAGCATTAATGGCGATTGCTCTACGGGTGGCGGCGGCAGATTTTTCAAGCTCTTTCTGGGTACGGTAAGCCTTGGCCATCTCGAAGTGAGCTGCATCCGACTGGGGATTCAGGTCGACCGCTTTGCGCGCGAACTCGAGAGCCCGGCCAGCATTCTTCCGGCGGTTGTAGTAAGCACCCAGATAGATGTAGGGCCATTCGGACCGGTGTGGCTGCTTCTCATTCAGTTCGACCGCCCGAGTGTAATTAGTAAGCGCTTGGGTGCTGTCGCCCAAAGCTTCCATGGTAATTCCCAGATTGCTGTAGGCCTTGACAGAAGAGGGATCGAGTCGAATCGCGGTTTGAAATTCGGATTTGGCGAGAGGGTAGACGCCGCGGGTGTAATAAGTCCGGGCAAGGAAGTAATGAATTTCGGCCGACTCTGGTTTGAGTCGAGCTGCCTCGATCAACTCGGTCTCCGCCAGATCGTAGCGGCCAATGATGCTGCAGTCGAGCGCGAGAATTTTGTGCGCTTCAGCATTGGCGGAGTTCAGTTCGAGCGATCTCGCCAGTTCCTTGATCGAGGAACCCATATTGTGGGTCCTGAACTCGACATATCCAAGATCGTAATGCGCTTTTGCGGAATCAGGATGCTCCTTGAGGTATGCGCTTAGGCGAGACTCGCTCTCCTGAAATTTGTTCGCGGCGATCTCGCGTTCCACCTCGGTTAAAGAGGTGTCGGACTCTTCGCTGGCATGCTGGGTCTTACTGGTGCTGTGCTGTGAAAGTGACAGTCGCGGCGAGATGGTGGCAAACACGGCTAACATCACGAGCAGGTTAGTCATGTTGATCGAAGCGCATCTGCCTGGGCGATGGCGGCGAATTACCATTTCAATACGGTTCCCGGTTGCGCCGAAAGACTTGACGGTAGCCCGATATGCCTGACCCGAATCCGATAGGATCTTGTATTTCAACGGCGGGCTTCGAAATGTTCACTTTAGAATTTCCTATGCTACCATAGCGGCTAAAATCTTTGGGACGGGGTCCGTTAGAATTGCCAGGATTGTAAACGCTTGCATCCTGTGCGAATTTAACATTTGTTTTCCCCTCACCTCCGTTGATCAACATGAACTGCGAATCCTTGGAGTGCCATTGGCCGAGCTGCGGAGGACAGGTTGAAGAGGATGTCTGATTCGGGCCCGGCGCGACTCCTGGTTGGGATTCAATCACTGGCCGTTTTAGTTGCCATCGGCGCGGCAGTCCTTCGCTTGGGTGGCTCTTCGCTTCAAATCGCTCGAGCGCAAACCAAGACCGCCCCATCCGCGGCTGGAATTTCCGTTACCTATACAGACGTGACACGCGCGGCTGGCCTGAAGTTTAAGCAGGACGGCACGGCAACCGACCAAAAATATTATCTCGAAACCATGGGTACTGGCGTCGCCTGGCTCGACTACGATCAGGACGGGCTGATGGATCTGTTCTTTGTGCAGTCGGCAGCAACGGACATTTACAAGCCGCCGCATCCCTTGCGCTGCGCTCTCTACCGCAACAATGGCGATGGGACTTTTACCGATGTCACCGAGAAGGCAGGCTTGGGCGGTGAAGGACACTACGGCCAAGGCGTGGCCGTCGGCGACTTCGATAACGATGGCTATCCCGATCTTTACGTGACCGGCTACGATCACGCGATTCTCTACCACAATAATGGCGATGGCACATTTACTGACGTGACCGCCAAAGCTGGCGTCGCGGATCAGGGCGGTTGGTCTACCAGCGCGGGATGGTTCGACTACGACAAAGACGGCTGGCTCGACCTGTTAGTCACGAACTACATTGAGTGGACTCCGAAAACCAATATCTGGTGCGGAGAACACAAAGAGGGATATCGTTCGTACTGCCATCCTGGAAATTACAAGGGACAGAAAACCAAGCTTTACCACAACAACCACGACGGCACCTTCACCGACGTGAGTGATTCCTCCGGTGTGGGCAAGCCCGAATCCAAGGGCATGGGAGTTGTGCTGGCCGATTTCAACAACGATGGCTGGCCCGATATCGCGATTGCCAATGACTCGTGGCCAAATTTTCTTTTCATCAACAAGCATGACGGAACGTTTGAAGATGTCTCGCTATATTCCGGAATTGCCGCCAGCGAGGATGGGCGTTACGAGGCCGGGATGGGAATCGATGCGGCCGACGTGGATGGCGACGGCTGGCTCGACGTGTATATCACGCACCTGGATTTTGAATTGAATCGCCTGTACCACAACAATGAGGATGGCACTTTCACCGATGACACTTTCCGCTCGGGCATCGGCAACAAAGCAATCTTGCTGAGCGGTGTTTCCATGAAATTTCTCGACTACGATAACGACGGGCGGACCGACGTCTTACAGTTGAACGGCGCCATGCTCGACAACATCCATCTGTATCACGACCAGGTTTTCTATAAAGAACCGCTATTGATGCTGCGGAATCTGGGGAAAGGGCAGTTCGACAAAGTCTCGGACTCCTTGGGCGCGGACTTTGTACGGCCAATCGTCGGCCGCGGCCTCGCAACCGCCGACTACGACAATGACGGCGATATCGACATCATTACGAACAATCGCGATGACTATCCGATGCTGCTGCGAAACGACGGTGGCAATGCAAACCACTGGCTCACGGTGATGCTGATCGGAACCAAGTCGAACCGTGACGGCATTGGAGCTTCGCTGAAGCTTACTTCGGACGGAACGACGCAGGTGGAACAGGCCAAGGGCGGCATGGGGTACATGTCCGCGAGCGATCCGCGCATTCATTTTGGCTTGGGAAAGCGCACAAAGATCGACTCTCTCGCAATCACGTGGCCGAGCGGGCAGGTCGATCACCTCAGCAATGTTCCTATCGACCAAATCATTGCGGTGCAAGAGGGCAAAGGAATCGTTCCGCGCAAATTCCCCAAAGTTGTGAGCACGAAATGAAGGTGCACTTCCTGGCGGGTCCGAACCTTATTCGTTTGAGTGTGGAACAATCACGGGTATGAATTTTCCTCGGCGGCGCTTTCTCGGTTCGTCTCTCGTTCTGCTTGGCAGTTCGCTGATGGACGCGCTCACGACACCCGCTATGGCGTTGGAAAAACGGCTTTGTTCTGCAAGACAGCGCGCCCGCCAGTCCCGCGTCCCCCGTGCAGTTTGTCGATGTCGGGCGCGAAGCTGGCCTGAATGTTCCAAACGTGTGGGGCGGCGCTGAGCATAAGCGCTACATCATTGAAGCCAAGGGAAGCGGTTTGGCGTTCTTCGATTATGACCAGGACGGCTGGCTCGACATTTATTTGACGAACGGATCGCGGCTGGGCGAGAAATGGCCCGCGGGAAAAGTTCCGACTTCCCAACTCTTCAAAAATAATCGCGACGGAACTTTCACCAACGTCACAGAAAAATCGGGACTGGCTCAAACTGGCTGGCAGACCGGTGTTTGCGTTGGCGACTATGACAACGACGGATGGGACGACCTGTTTTGCTGTTTTTGGGGGCACAACATCCTGTTCCACAACAACGGCAACGGAACTTTCAGCGACGTCACCCGAAAGGCAGGAGTTTATAACGAAGCGGTTCGCTGGGGCGCGGGATGCACTTTTCTCGACTACGATCGCGACGGAAACCTCGATCTTTTCGTCTGCAATTACATCAAGCTGGACCCCGCGCAGACCACCGCGAGCGAGCCTGCAACTTGCCAGTGGAAAGGCATTCCCGTGATGTGCGGGCCGCGCGGCCTGACTGGCGATACCAACGTCCTTTATCGCAACAATGGCGACGGAACATTCACCGATGTGTCGGAGAAGGCGGGCATTCTGAAGCCTGGTCCGCGGTATTCGATCACGGCGGTTTCCTACGATTTCGATAACGACGGTTGGCCTGACATTTACGTCGCGGTGGACTCGGAGCCGAGCATTCTGTTTCACAACAATCACGACGGCACATTTACCGACGTCGCCGTCGTGGCCGGCTGCGCTTACAGCGAGGATGGTCATGAACAGGCCGGCATGGGCGTGGCAGTCGGCGATTACGACTGCGATGGCTGGTTCGATATTTTCAAGACCAACTTCGCCGACGATACCAGCAACCTCTACCACAATAACGGCGATGGAACGTTCATCGATATGGGGTTCTCTTCCGGAATCGCCGTCAACAGCCGTTACGTTGCGTGGGGCTGCGGCTTTCTCGATTACGACAATGACGGCTGGCCTGACTCTGATGCAGATCAATGGCCACGTCTATCCGGAGATTGCGGGTCACGACGTCGGCCAGACGTTACAAGAATCCTCGCATTGTCTACCAGAACCGAGGCAATGGGCAATTCAAGGATGTTTCAGCGCTGTTGGGTTCTGGTATCAGCGAGCGTTTCTCGAGCCGGGGCGCGGCGTTTGGCGATTACGACAATGACGGCGACGTTGACGTTCTCGTCTTGAACATGAACGATCTGCCGTCGCTGCTGCGCAATGATGGCGGCAATAAACAGAATTGGATCAAGATCAAGCTGATCGGGACCAAGTGCAACCGAACCGCGATCGGTGCGCGCGTGCGCGTGATAACCGGCAAACATGTTCAGATGGACGAGGTCCACAGCGGATCGAGTGTCATGTCGCAGAGTGACCTGCGCCTGCACTTCGGCCTGGGCAAGGTCGAGTCCATCGATGTGGTGGAAGTGAAGTGGCCGACCACGGGGAAGACTGTGCGCTTTACTGAGGTGAAGGCGAACCAGATTCTTACCATCCGGGAAGGCAGCGGAATTGTGGCTCCAACTCCTCCAGCGAAGCAGCGGATTTAGCTCTTCCAAGAAACGGCCGAACGCGTGACTAAGGCCGAAGACTATCAACAAAATGAACACCGCATGCAGGATCAAGACGAGAATCGCGAGCGCAGAAGAGAGATTAGAAGCTGGCTGCTTTCCTAGAATTTACCGTACTGGTAATTTTGACCAGAAGACGAAGTCACTTCCAGGGACATGAGCCGCTCTGTTGCGGATGGCAATATCGACGCCATGAGACAAGGTTTTGCCGCGGAAGATAGTGACGTTGCCGCTCGCGCTTGCGGCGGATTGCGGAGCGTAATTCGGGGTACCAGCTCGACGGGAAGGCGACGCGCACCAGAACTCTGAACTTGACGTATAATCCTGCGCTGTCTGCTGCGAATCCATGGACTCCGCACAATTGAGCGCGCCTTTGATGTCCTCCGCCGAGCGTTACTCCATCGCCATAATCACGCTGGAAGAGCATATGTTTCGCGAGGGGCGAAGTCAAGCTGCTGAAATTGAGGGTGATGTCAAGCCGCTTGTGTAAAAAGGTTGAGGGTGCGGTTTTTCCATTCCAGGTTGAATCTCTGGAAGATGGAGTAGATGATGCGGTCCACGCTCTGCACATTGACGAAGCAGACCATGGGCCGGGTTCTTCTGCGCACTTCCACGAAGCAGCGTTCGATGACGTTGGTGGTGCGCACCTTCTTCCACAGGTGCCGGGGCAGGGCGAAGAACGACAGCAGTTCCGGCAGATCGTGTTCCAGGCGGCGCACCATGGGACCGTAGTCCCGCAGCCAGCGCGCCCGGAAGCGGCGAAACGCGGTTTGTGCCTGGGTCCGGCTGTGGGCGCGATAAATGGCCTGCGCTCCCGTCTTCACCTCGTCGTAATCGCGTTTGCGCACGTGCTCTAAAATGTTGCGCATCTTATGCACCCAGCAGCGCTGATGGCCCACGCGCGGGTACACGGTCTGGATCGCAGCCGCCAGCCCGGGGACGGTTGCCCCGTCGCTTCCAGATGTGCCGGACGAAGACGCTACTCCAACGGTCGCAGCGTTAGAGACAGACGATTCACTTGAATTTTCAGGTTTTCCGCCCAACATGTCGTTCTCGCAGTCAAGGGGAAGACGCGTTGAAGACTAGGCCCCGTCCAGTTGGCGACCAGTATATCCCTTTTTGGCGGCTGGCTCGGCGACAATTCTTCCACATTGTTGACTAATGAAGGCATTGGTTCAGTCCGCCGTGAACGGACCTGTTGTCCCAAGTCCCGCAAACCTGGCGTCGAAACCCGATCGGTTCCGTCGAGAAACTTGCCTGGAGAGCGAACCGCGGGTTTAGAATTTCCCCGCCATGAAAAAACTCCTCGTCTGCTGTGTGCTGCTTTGCAGTTCCGCGCTGCTGCTTGAACAAACTCTACGCGCATCGTCCCTTCCGGCCATCGACGCAGCCGACGCGCAAGCGTCTGAAACCCTGTCCGCCGATACGGCGAGGACGACCGTTCTCGGCAATGCCTTCATTGCGCCGAAAGACTGGTCCATTCACGTCAAAGGACCAGCGACTATCCTCGAAGCGCCCGAAGGAGACTCCTGGGTTGCGCTCGTCGATGTGAAAGCTAAAACGCAGGATGACGCGTTAGCAGCCGCCTGGCAGGCTTACAAGCCCGATGCCAAGTGGCCGCTCAAAGTCAGCAACGATCTGCCCGACCGCGATGGCTGGAGCCGGCGTCGCTCTTACGAATATCAGACTTCGCCCAATGAGAAGCGGGGCGTGGACGCCGTCGTCTATAACTCCGGATCAAGTTGGACCGTCGTCATCGAAGATGTGGCGGATGCGGTCGCAGGGAAGCGCGGCGCTCAGCTTTCCCTGATTTTTAGCCGCTTGCTGCCCAAGGGCTACACTCGTGAGTCGTTTGCCGGAAAGAAAGCCAACACTCTCGATCAAGCCCGCATTGCCGAGTTGGGTCGCTTTGTCGAGCAGGGACAAAAAGTTTTGGGCGTCCCTGGAGTCGGTCTTGGCGTAGTTCAGGATGGCAAGGTTATTTTCGCTGGTGGATTTGGGGTGAAAGAACTGGGCGGAGCGGAGAAGCCAGACGGTGACACGCTGTTCATGATCGCTTCGAATACGAAGGCGATGACCACGCTGCTGCTCGCTAAAATCGTCGATGAGCATCGCATCACGTGGGACACACCGGTCACCCAGCTGCTCCCGAGTTTCAAGCTCGGCGACGCTGCCACCACGAACAGTGTTCTCGTTAAGCATTTGATTTGCGCTTGCACTGGAATGCCCCGCCAGGATCTGGAATGGATTTTTGACTATGAAAAGATGACGCCCGAGAGCACGATCGCGTTGCTCGGCACCATGCAGCCCACCTCCAAATTCGGCGAGCTTTTTCAATATTCCAATCTGATGGCCGCAGCCGCGGGATATACCGGGGCGCACGTGATCCATCCCGACATGGAATTAGGAGCGGCCTACGACAGCGCCATGCAGTCGTATGTTTTCGACCCATTAGGGATGAAAGCGACGACCTTTGCCATGAAGCGCGCTCTCTCCAGCAACCACGCGGGTTCGCACTCGCCCGACGCCGACGGAAAAACTGCCAAAGCCATGACGGCCATTAACGACGCCATCATTCCCGCGCGCCCTGCCGGAGGCGCGTGGAGCAGCGTAAACGACATGCTGAAATATATATCGATGGAACTGGCGGACGGTAAACTTCCCGATGGAACGACTTACATTTCAAAAAAGCCCTTGCTCGAGCGCCGCGCTCCACAGGTCAGCATCGGAAGAGATGTCACCTACGGCATGGGCTTGATGGTTGACACGACCTACGGAGTACCAGTCGTTCATCATGGCGGCGACTTGGTCGGATATCACAGCGATATGATGTGGTTGCCACAACAAAACGTAGGCTTGGTCATCCTCACGAATGCCGATCCCGGATGGCTGCTTCGCGACCGAATCCGGCGCAAGTTGCTCGAGCTTCTTTTCGACGGACATCCAGAGGCCGAGGCGCAGCTCAACGCCGATGCGAAGAATTTCTATGCCAGCCTGGCAGCCGATCGCAAGTTGCTGACCATCCCCGCCGATGCGAGTGAAAGTGCCAAGCTTGCCGAACACTATGCGAATGGACCTCTGGGAGAAATCACCGTCAGCAGGTCCCGAGCTTCTACAGTCTTTGATTTCGGCGAGTGGAAAAGCGAGGTCGCGAGCCGCAAGAATCCAGATGGCACAATTTCCTTTATCACGACTGTGCCCGGTGAATTAGGTTTTGAGTTTGTCGTCGGCTCAAGAGGAAAACGAACGTTGACCATCCGAGACGCGCAGCACGAATACGTGTTTGAAGAGCATTGACCATCCGAGTGGAAGGGAGCGTTACTCGTCGCGTAACGCCACATGGGATCGACTCTGGCCGCGCGGCGGGCGGGAATATAGCACGCGAGAACGGCAGCAGCAAACAGCGTCACTGCTACTCGTCGAAGCCGCGAAACTTACCCTAGGTCAAGGTCAAGATCAAGTGCTTCCGGGGAAGCTCAAATCGCCCGGGGCGTGGAGCGTCCGCCATTGCTGCGCTGTATCCAGTCCACGGAATCGGGCTCATAACGGCGCTTGCACGGCTGCACGTGGCGTTCGCTGCATTTTCAATCACCTTCACTCATTGAGACTCTTTCTGACTCATCGTCACCCTCCTTGGAGGGTGACAGAATCTCATTGCAGTTAAGGGGTGACATCATCTTGGAGCAGTACGCGGGACAGTTGCCTGCCTCGCAAGCACCCCGGAATCGCATGCTAGAATTGAAGTCGAATTCTTCTCCCTCAAGCTCTCACCATAATTATGAATCATCCATCTGCCGGTAAACGCACGCTCGATTCAACCCTCAACAAGATCCAACAGCGCCAGGCCCGGGTCGGAATTATTGGCCTGGGTTACGTGGGACTGCCGCTGGCTCTGCTGTTTACGGAGCAAGGATTCGTCGTAACCGGCTTTGATATAGACAAGCGCAAGGTTGACACCCTGTGCGCAGGGTGGGTCCTACATCTACCGCATCGGCGCCGATGAGATTAAGGCGGCAAATGCGAAGGGTTTCTCAGCTACCAGCGACTATGGTCGCATCGAGGAGATGGATGCCGTCATCATCTGCGTGCCCACGCCGCTGAATGAATATCACGAGCCCGATCTCAGCTTCATCACCGATACTACGCACGCCATTGCTCCTCACTTGCAGTCGGGGCAGTTGGTGGTGCTCGAGAGTACAACGTACCCTGGTACCACGGAAGAAGTGATGGTGCCGATTCTCGAAAAAGAGAATAAGTCGGGACTGAAAGCCGCCCGTGGCGCCTCCGATGCCGCCAATGAATTCTTCGTCGCCTTTTCCCCGGAGCGGGAAGATCCTGGCAATACGACTGTAGCCCGGCATGACATTCCTAAAGTCGTTGGGGGAGTCAACGCTAAGGCTGCGGAATTGGCCCAAGCTCTTTACGGTTCAATTTTTCGTCGTACTGTTCCCGTCTCCTCTCCCGCCGCTGCGGAAATGACCAAACTGCTGGAGAACATTTACCGCTGTGTGAACATCGCTTTGGTCAACGAACTCAAACTATTGAGCCTGCGCATGGGCATCGATATCTGGGAGGTCATTGCAGCGGCTTCCACCAAACCATTCGGATTTCACCCTTTCTATCCCGGCCCCGGCCTCGGCGGACACTGCATTCCAATCGATCCTTTCTATCTCTCGTGGAAAGCCAAGGAGTTTGACTTCCACACGCGCTTCATCGAGCTTGCCGGAGAGATCAACAACAGCATGCCCTATCATGTTCTCGCCTCGGTGGGTCATGCTCTAAACCGGGACAAAAAGGCCGTCAATGGCTCGCGAGTGCTTGTTCTGGGGGTTGCGTACAAGAAGGACATTGACGATCTGCGCGAGTCTCCAGCTCTGACGATCATAGAACTCTTGCAAAAGGAAGGCGCCCATGTCAGCTATCACGACCCTTATTTTCCTTTCATCGGCAAGGGGCGAAAATACGATCTGCAGATGAAACGCGCGGAGCTGGAGAATCTGGGTCAGTATGATTGCGTCCTGATTGTCACAGACCATTCTGATTACGACTATGCGCGTGTCGTCCGCGAGTCTCAATTGGTGGTCGATACCAGAAACGCCACGAAAGGGATCGACAGCCCTAAAGTCGTGCACTGCTGATGAAGTTTTTCATATACTTTGGCGCTCGACGTGGAGCAGCCTGCGTCGCCTCTTTTCAACTGAGAATCGCGCTCGCGGGCTAAACCGCATTTACAGGCATGAATCCGGATCTGAAAGCTCTACTCTTGCTTGCTGGCCTGGGAAGTACGTCTGCGCTCGGTCGTGCCGAGCGCACGCTGAAGGCGGCAGCGAAAGGCCGACTGTTTCACTCTCTCGTTTGGAGAGAGATGACTGGCGCAAACGGTTTTCATAGGGAATTGAAATGACAGATAGCAGCAACTTCGAGCAGCGCATTCGGCGTTCGATTCAAGAATCGATTGCGGTGAAGAACCTTCTGCTGGGGAGTGCGGACATCATATCGACCATCGCAGAAGTGAGTGCAAGGTTAGTTGATAGTTTCGATCAAGGGAACAAGGTGCTTCTTTTTGGAAATGGTGGAAGCGCCGCCGACGCGCAGCATATTGCCGCGGAGTTTGTCGGCCGTTTTGCCTTTAGTCGGCCTGCTTTGCCAGCGTTGGCCTTGTCGGTAAACACTTCGTGTCTGACGGCCATCGGAAACGACTATGGATTTGATCTCGTCTTTTCGCGACAGATTGAAGCTTTGGCGCGCCCAGGAGATTTCGCCATTGGTATTTCAACCAGCGGGAATTCCGAGAATGTTCTGCAGGGTCTCCAGGCAGCCCGTAAGATTGGTTTGACCACCGCCGCTTTTACCGGATGCACCGGCGGTAAACTTAAGGAAGCGGCTGATCACTGTATTTGTGCGCCCTCCAATGAGACGCCCCGCATCCAGGAATGCCATATCCTGATTGGACACATCATTTCACAGCTTGTCGAAGAGACGATCTTCCATGAACAAAGCCGCATTTCTCGATCGTGACGGCGTTATCAATCAGAAGGCCCCGGTCGACGGCGGGTATATGACTCTTTTCGCGACGACATTCTTCACTGATCCAATAAATCAATAAATCAACACTTCAGCTTCCGGGCACAAGAATATAGAGAGGAGCGAACTTGAGAATTAGCATCTTCGGGCTGGGTTATGTTGGCACGGTTTCCGCGGGGTGTCTCGCAGCAGATGGGCATGAAGTTATTGGCGTCGACCCAGTTCCGACCAAAGTCGACTTGATCAACCGGGGTGAATCCCCGATCATCGAAGCAGAAATTGGGGAAATAATTGCCGAGAGCGTCAAATCGGGCCGGCTTCGCGCCACCGGAGATTCGACAGATGCGATCAATAACACGGAGCTCTCTTTCGTTTGCGTTGGTACACCAAGTCAACCCAATGGCAACCTCGACCTCAGATACATCCGTCGTATTTGTGAACAACTCGGGCAAGTCCTTAAGACTAAGGCCTCGCGCCACGTCGTCGTTATCCGAAGCACAATCCTGCCGGGCACGATGCACAAGATCGTGATCCCCACCTTGGAAGAGTTTTCTGGGAAGAAGGTCGGAACCGATTTTGGCGTCTGCAATAATCCCGAATTTCTGAGGGAGGGTTCGGCGGTGAAGGACTTCCGGAATCCGCCGAAGACCGTCATCGGCGAGTTGGATAAAGCCAGCGGCGATACGCTGGCGACACTTTATGAAAAACTCGACTCACCTCTGATCAGGACCGATTTGGAAACTGCTGAGATGGTGAAGTATGTGGACAACAGTTGGCATGCGTTAAAAATCGGTTTTGCGAATGAAATTGGAAGCCTGTGTAAGTCTCTGAGCCTCGACGCTCACAAGGTGATGAAGATATTTTGCCAGGATCGAAAACTCAATATTTCGACCGCATACCTTACGCCCGGCTTCGCATTCGGAGGATCGTGTTTGCCGAAGGACCTGCGGGCGCTGTCGTATCAGGCAAAGATGCACGATTTGCAGTTGCCAATTCTGACTTCCATATTGCCGAGCAATGAGATGCAGATTTCCCGTGGGCTTCAACTGATCGTCGAGAAAGGGAAGGCCCGGGTTGGAATTTTGGGATTCAGCTTCAAAGCTGGAACCGATGACCTTCGCGAGAGTCCCTTGATCGAGGTCATCGAACGTTTGATCGGCAAGGGATATGACCTGCGCATCTACGATAGGAATGTAAACTTGGCGAGCTTGGTCGGCGGAAACCGCGATTTTATCCTGAACCGCATTCCGCATATTTCTAAGCTCATGGTTCCAGATATCGATGCGGTACTGGCACACGCACAGACGGTTGTAATCGGAAACAAGGATCCGGAATTCACCGGCGTGCCAGAGCGCCTGAAGGACGATCAATTCCTTGTGGATTTCGTGCGGATCATTGAGGGGAAAAGTCACAATGGTAACTATGATGGAATCTGTTGGTAGATAGGTCCATCGTTATGCTTGGGCAAGCGGGAGATTTGGCGCGTGTTTCAATTCCGGTCCCTCGGCGCATTTCAATGGTTCCTGCAAGAAAACTTATCGACTAGTATTTTTGTAGTATTTCGCCCTCCATCGTACTTGTATAACGTTATCCGCGCGCGGGAAATCGGCTACTGTGGGGCTGATCTCCTCTGGGATCTTTTCAACTTCTTTTTCAAATTCTTTTCACATGCGGGCAATGACAACCTCTGGGGGATTTGTCGGTCGGGCCCTGTTCTGGCTCGTGGTTTTTCTGGCCATATCTGCGGCCTATCTCTACGCTTTTCCTCAGCCGAATATTTTTTATGCTGGGATGGTTCTGCTCCATGCTGCGGGGGGCGTACTCGCCGCAATCCTTTTGGTTCCTGTCCTCTTCCGGCTCGTTCGCGTGGGAAGTCTCTCCTCGCGAGCTGGGCTGGCTGCTGATCGCGGCAGGCGCAGTGTTGGGCTTGATCCTCCTCAAGACGGGCACTCCGCGCACTGAATGGAACAAGCTATATCTTCATATTGTTATTTCACTGGCGGGTTTGGGGTTGATGATTGCCGGTTGGCTGGGCAGTCGGGCGTCGACTAAATCCGGGGCAGGCTCGGCTGTGGTGCGGGCTGCGATTTGTCTCGCTTTGCTTGCCGGTATTGGCTATGCTGCGCGCTACATTCGCGGGAGCTGGCAGACACGGAACCGTATCCATAATCCCGCCATGCCTCCTGACAACATGAATGGCGAAGGAGACGGGCCCGAGGGCGCGTTCTTCCCCAGTTCCGCGCAGGTTTACGGCAAGCAGAAAATTCCCAGCAAGTTCTTCATGGAGTCTGACTCCTGCAAACGCTGCCACGAGGATATTTACAACCAGTGGTACAGCTCGGCGCATCATTTTTCTTCGTTCAACAATCAGTGGTATCGCAAGTCGATCGAGTACATGCAGGACACGATCGGTACCAAGCCTTCGAAGTGGTGCGGCGGGTGCCACGATCCTGCGGTGCTATATGCGGGCTTGATGGACACACCGATCAAGCAGATCGTCCACCGGCCTGAAGCGCAGGCCGGACTGGGCTGCATGATGTGCCACTCCATCGCGAACGTAAAGAGCACGATGGGCCAGGCTGATTTTTATCTGGAGTATCCCAAACTGCATGAGTTAGCGGCTACCAAGAATCCAGTGGCGCGAGCGCTGCATGATTTCGTGATCCGCCTGAATCCGGAGCCGCACCGCCGCGTCTTCCTCAAGCCCTTCATGCGCGACCAGACGGCGGAGTTCTGCTCCTCCTGCCATAAAGTGCACCTCGACGTGCCGGTCAACAGCTACCGTTGGTTTCGCGGCTTCAACGAATACGACAACTGGCAGGCCAGCGGAGTTTCGGGGCAGGGTGCGCGCTCCTTCTACTATCCGCCGAAACCGCAGCAATGCGCGGATTGCCATATGCCGGCCGAAGCTTCGAAGGACGCTGGCAGCATTAACGGCTTTGTACACTCTCACCGGTTCCCGGGCGCCAACACTGCCGTGCCAACCGCGAACGAAGATGCAGCCCAGCTTAAGCTGACGGAAGATTTTCTGAAGAACGGCGCTTTAACCGTGGATATTTTCGCGCTGTCTCCGGCACAAGCTCCGCTGAAACCGGGGGCGACGACGCAGTCCGAGCTCTCCACAACGTTCGCGGTTGGAGAAGAAGCGGAGAGCAAAGTAAGTGTCGAAAGCGCGGGAGAAGTCGCTCCCGTGACCGCGCCCTTGAATCTGGTGCGGCCTGCCTTGCGGCGCGGCGATACGGTGCGCGTGGATGTCGTGGTGCGAACCAAGAAAGTCGGACACTTTTTCCCCGGCGGTACCGTCGATGCCTACGATACGTGGCTGGAACTCAAAGGCACCGACGATAAGGGACAGACCATATTCTGGAGCGGCGAAGTCGAAGATAACGGGCATGGGCCGGTCGAAAGGGGAGCACACTTTTACCGCTCGCTGCAGATCGACGCGCACGGTAACCCCATCAACAAACGCAATGCCTGGGCCACGCGGGCTGTGGTGTACGTGAGGCTCATCCCGCCAGGAGCAGCTGACACGGTGCATTACCGCATGCTGATTCCGGAAAATACGGGCAACAAGATTACTCTGCACGCGCGGCTGTGTTACCGGAAGTTTTCGTGGTACGGAACGCAGGAAGCTTTTGCCGGGTTGCCCGATCCCTCCAAGCCCAACGCCGTCGCTCCGGATTATGATGATCGTCCAACGATCTTCACCGCCGCGCTGAGCGGGGTTTCTGCCAAGCAAGAAAAAATTCCTGACCTGCCGATTGTCGCCATCGCCGAGAACGAAGTGACGCTTCCGGTGGTTGCACGTAATACGCCCGCGACTGCGCCGAAGACGATTGTTCGCAAAGAGGAATGGCAGCGCTGGAACGATTACGGAATCGGATTGTTCCTGCAAGGAGATTTGAAAGGCGCGGCGGCTGCATTCGAGAAGATAACCGAGGCCGACCCGAAGAATCCGGACGGCTGGGTCAACATTGGCCGCTGTGCCGTGCAGGAAGGCGATATGCAGCGGGCTCGCATGGTACTGGAGAAAGCCTTAGCTTTGTCTCCGAAATTGGCCCGCGCTAACTTCTTTTATGCCAAGGTTCTTCGCGCGGAAGGGAACTACGATGAGGCAGCGGCGCGATTGCGCGTGGTGCTGGCGCAATATCCGAGCGACCGAGTCGCGATCAATGACTTGGGACGCATCCTGTTCCTGCAACGCAAATACCAGGATGCGGTGAAGGTCCTGCAGTCAGTGCTGGCCATTGATCCCGAAGATTTGCAGGCGCACTACAACCTGATGCTCTGTTACAACGGCCTGGGCCAGGAAAAACTAGCCAAGGAGCACGAGGCGCGCTATCTGCGGTTCAAAGCCGACGAATCGTCGCAGGCCATTACCGGGCCTTACCGCAAGCTTCATCCCGAGGACAACAACGAGCGGCAGGCGGTGCACGAACATGTCTCGGTGCCGCTGCCGGGGATCACAAAAGCGCATGCGGGGACAGTCGCCTCGGCTGTCGCGGCCGGGCAAAGCCCGGCTAGCGTCCACCGCCACCGTTTCCGCCGGGGCCTCGAGGCAATGAAGCGGATAAGGCGAATCGAACTTGTTCTTGCGTTGGTCGCCGCAATTCCAGCCATCTCCGGAGCCCAGCAGATCCACTTCAGCGATATCACCGCGAAGGCCGGAATCCACTTTACTCACAACAACGGCGCTTTTGGAAAGAAGTGGCTGCCGGAAACCATGGGTCCGGGCTGTGCCTTCATCGATTACGACAACGACGGATACCCCGACATCGTTCTGATCAATGGCAATGATTTTCCCGGGCATTCTCACGCCGGCGCCACAACTCTGAAGCTCTACCACAACAACGGCAACGGCACGTTTACTGACGTTACGCGGAAGGCGGGGCTTGCGGTTCCCATGTTCGGCTTGGGAGTTGCGGTGGGCGACTATGACAACGATGGGTTTGACGATCTCTTCGTGACTGCGCTCGGCCAGAGTCATCTGTTTCATAACAATGGCAACGGTACGTTTAGTGACGTTACGAAGACCGCTGGACTCTGGGGAACGAGCGAGTTCTCGACGAGCGCCGCATGGGTGGACTACGACCGCGATGGCAAACTCGATCTCGTCGTCGCGAACTACGTGCAGTGGACCGAGCAGACCGATCTGTACTGCACGCTAGACGGCGCGCACAAGTCGTATTGCACACCGGAATCGTATAAGGGAACATCGCTGCGGCTGTGGCACAACCTGGGAGGCGGCAAGTTTGAAGACGCAACCCAGAAGGCGGGACTAGGACGATCCCACTTCGAAGAGTCTGGGCATCGCGGTGCTCGACTACAACGACGATGGCTGGCCAGACCTTCTGATCGCGAACGACACGCAGCCCAACAAGCTTTATCTGAACAAGAAAGATGGAACGTTCGAAGAGCGCGGTATTGCGGCCGGCATTGCTTTCAGCGAGGACGGCATTGCGCGGGCCGGGATGGGCGCAGACGCGGCCGACTACGATCGCAGCGGTCACGCCAGCGTTATCATAAGCAACTTCGCCAACCAGATGGTCTCGCTGTATCACAACGAAGGCAATGGCTTGTTCGTCGATGAAGCGCCTCAGTCCGAGATTGGCCGGGCCACACTGGTCACGCTGGGCTTTGGCTGTTTCTTTTTCGACTACGACAACGACGGCTGGCAGGATGTTTTTGTCGCCGACGGCCACATTGAAGATCAAATCGAGCGCGTGCAGAAGCGCGTCAGTTATGCCGAGCCTCCGCATCTGTTCCGCAATCTTGGGAGCGGAAAATTCTCCGAAGTTACGACCTCCATGGGCAAATCATTCGCGGCGCCAAAAGTGGGGCGGGCTGCGGCATACGGCGACATCGACAACGACGGCTTCCTCGATATTTTGCTGACCACGAACGCGGGACCCGCTTACCTTTTCCATAACGAAGGCGGGACGAACCACAGCCTGCGCGTCAAACTGGTGGGCACGAAGTCGAATCGGGACGGTATCGGTGCGGTTGTCCACCTGACCGCAGCGGATGACAACAATAAAGACAAACAGTGGAAGATGCTGCGGTCGGGATCGAGTTATATGGCACAAAGCGAACTGGTACTGACCTTCGGCCTCGGCGCAACAAACAAAGCCGATAGCCTCGAGATTCAGTGGCCCAGCGGGCAGGTGGATAAGCTTTCAAAAATTGACGCCGGCCAGACTATTACGGTTCAGGAAGGGAAGGGCGTGATCGCCAGTCGACCATACAGCAGCGCAATGGCAGCGCACTCGCCGCGCAAGTAAACAATGAGTTGGCAGCCTGGAGGGTCGGACAGACGGAAGTTTCCAAGCCGACTTATGGCGCAGAATTCTCAGGTAACCTCATCGAAAGGCGCTTTCCAATTCCGTTTTCCCTCGCGTCCCGAAAAACGCTGGTTGCGTTCTGCTCGGTGCATTGGTTAGATTGAGCGCGCGAGGATGTTGCAATGTGCGGAGGCGGCGATGGCAGATGCAGTAAGAAAGTTAGATCGGAGGAACAACCGGAGCGGAGGCTGCGTTCGAAAGATACTGAATTGGGCCGCAATCGCTCTCACTATCTTTTCAATAGCGCCGAGCGGAACGTCCTCTGCCCAATCCATTACAAACAGTCCCGGAGCGCAGCCCGCAATCGTTCGCGTCGACACAACGCCGGGCCATGTCATCAATTCGTTCGATCCCGATAGCGCCTTAGGCAGTTCGATCGATGTTCTATCCCGCGACGGCATCGACAAGATCTACACTCCCCACATCATCCAGGAATCTTTGTCCGCGGGATGGGGGCCAATCTCCTACCGCAACAATAGCGAACTCCGCATGGCCGCGTGGCACTGGACTGAAAATGGAACCTGGAGCGACCCGGCCCACAAGAGCGGATACTTCACCGGCAGCACGGAACTCAAAGAACCCGTACGCTACATCCTTTCCTATGCGCTTCCCCATCGCGGATTTTCGACCAGCGGCGACCGACCCGTCATGGGGCCGAATCTCAGTTACTGGAAGAGTAATCCTTACCTGACGAGCAAGTTCACCGGGGAAAACGACTCCCTGCACCCGCAGTGGGTCATTGTCGATCTTGGAGCCGAAAAGCCGGTGAGTGCCATTCGCATCGCGTGGGCCAGCCCATACGCCACGACCTATCAGGTTGAATATTGGGTGGGAAAGCGTGCGCTCGATTTTGACCTGGGACCGCAAGGCGAATGGAAAGCTTTTCCCTCAGGCGTGGTGAAGAGCTCGCAAGGCGGCACGGTCTCGCTGAAGCTCGCTGACACGCCGGTCTCAACCCAGTACGTGCGCGTCTTGATGACGGAGTCTTCCAACACCTGCGACGAACACGGTTCGGACGACATTCGCAACTGCGTCGGATACGCGATTCAGGCAGATTCGCGCTGGCGACGGTGGACAGCAGCGGCGCCTTCGTTGAGGTCCAGAAGAACCTCAAGGATATCGCCTACGACTTACACTTCCTCTTCCATCGATCCCTGGCATTCCGCCGCCGACGTTGACGTCAACGCCACAGGGAGTTACCAGCACACCGGCTTCGATCTCTTCTTCACCAGCGGGATCACCAACAACTTGCCTGCGATGATTCCCGTGACCATGCTCTATGGCACACCGGACGACGCGGCCGCCCAGATCGCCTACATCGAGAAGCGCGGCTATCCGATCTCCTACATCGAGATGGGCGAGGAACCCGACGGCAAGCACGCCATGCCGGAAGACTACGGCGCGCTCTATCTTCAGTGGGCCGCCGCCATTCACAAAGTTGATCCCAAACTCAAGTTGGGCGGCCCCATTTTCGAAGGCGTCAACGAAGACATTCGAGTCTGGCCCGATGCCCAGGGCCGCACCTCGTGGATGGGCCGATTTGTGGATTATCTGAAGGCGCACGGCCGGCTCGCCGACCTCAGCTTCGTATCGTTCGAGCACTATCCATTCGAACCGTGCGACATCACCTGGAAGACTCTCTACAAAGAGCCGACACTGGTGAAACACATTCTCCAGGTCTGGCGAGACGACGGCGTTCCCAAGGATGTGCCCCTGATGATCACCGAGGATCACCTCGCCGCCAGCCTCACCGGACCGATGACAACGATCTTCGCGGCCCTGTGGCTTGCCGACAATGTCGGCTCGTTCTTCGAAGCGGGAGGCGCTCTCTTCACCCACTCTCCCATCCAGCCCCAGGGCATTCAGAACACTTGTTTGGGCTGGTCTTCCTGGTCGAATTTTGTGTCGGATGAGGAGACTTTCGACATCAAGGGATATACCTCGCCTTACTTCGCCGCGCACATGATCAATCTGGAATGGGTGCAGCACCGCTCCGGCGTGCATTCCATGTTCCCATCTTCCGTCAACATCAAAGACAGCGACGGCAATCTGCTGGTGACGTCCTATGCGGTGCATCGTCCCGATGGCAACTGGTCGTTGATGTTGGTCAATCGCGACGAGACCAACTCTCACGCAGTGCGGGTTGTGTTCGACGATTCCAACAACAAGCGCCAAGCATCTTTTTCAGGGCCGGTCACTTTTGTGACCTTCGGCAGCGAACAATATGTGTGGATCAACGACGGCCCCAACAGTCATGCTGATCCTGACAATCCGCCGCTGGCCACCGCCATAGAAGGCGAGCCGGGAACCGTTTACACTCTGCCAAAGGCTTCGATTACGGTGCTGCGGGGCAAGGTAGGCGTTCGCAAGGATTAAGATTCCCGCAGTCAGGACTGTGCTTTATCATTTCAAGAATTAAAAGGAGAGATGGTATGGAAATCAAGACGCGACGAAACTTCTTTGGCAAGATCGCGGCGATGGCGGCGCTTGTAGCCGGAGCGCCGAAACTCTTCGCCCAACAGACTCCGGCTGGCGGTGGATCCAGCATGGGCAGCACACCCGCTAACTCCCCCAGCAAAGATGTTCCTGCTCGCCCCGGCGGCGATAAGCACACACTCAACGGAATCTTTTATTTCTATGGAACGGGTTCCAACGACGGGTATCCCAAAGAGGATCACGTCCTCGTGACTGACCCGTTTGAGAAACACGTTACCCGCACCATGGACGCGCTCAAGAAGTCGGTCGAGCATGCCGGCTGCACCATGGATAGCATCATCCATCTCCAGATCTTTCTCTGCCTACCTCTTTCCGATAGCGCCATGCCGACCGGGAAGGCGCGCTTCGACGCACACAAAGCCCAGTACGATGCATTGAATAAAATTTACGGAACTTATTTCTCGCCGGGCAAAGCTCCGTCTCGTGCCTGCATGGCGGTCGAATGGATTCCCGGCGATTCGTTAATTGAAATCGTGGGCAGCGCGCTGGTCGTCAATCCGCCCGCCGCATCTGTAGATCGATAGTTCGCTAAGGAACGGCTTTTCAGCACTTTGATGTCGATCCGCGAGTTTTTTCTCGATGTACACTCGGGAGCGAAAAGCGAGGTCACGCAAGAATGTCGCGCAATGATCACAATAGGGACGGGATCCTGGGTATGGAGAAGAGCATTACTCGGCGTGACTTTCTCGGCACTGCTCTATTAGCTTCTGGAAGCGCCTTGCTCGCAGGCTTGACCCCTGCGGAACTGCTGGCAGCGCAAGGCCAAGAGAATGACTTCACTGGTTATGGCGGCTTCGGTGAATACAGCACTTCGAACGGCAATACTTGGGATGTGTTACAAGCCGGTCATGCGATTCGTGACCGCCTGTACGATCCCCTTCCTGCGGGAATCATTGATACGGGGGAGATCTATGACTGCGTAATTGTCGGTGGTGGAATCAGCGGGCTTGCTGCAGCCCTGTTTTTCCAGCGTGAAGCCGGTCCCGCGATGAAATGCCTGATCCTTGAAAACCATCCCATTTTCGGCGGCGAGGCGAAGCAAAATGAATTTCTGGTCGAAGGCAAACGGCTCATCGCACACCAAGGCTCAGCCATCTACCAGATTCAATATCCCCACAGCTTTCTTGCACAGTTCTATGAGTCCATCGGGTTACAAGCTCCGAAGCTAACCTATCAAAAGTGGACTGGTCGCGACCCAGAGTTCCCTCTCTCCAATACACCCTATCAAGCAGTAGGCCTGGAGCACGGACAATACGGCTTTTGGTTTGGAGCAAGATTCAATCAGAAACCCGGAATGTGGGTGATGGATCCGCGCGGGAAAAATCTGCAGGGTGCTCCAATTTCAAATGCAACGCGCATCGAATGGCTGCGCTGGCTGAAAAGCGAAACAGCGGCGGGAACGAAGTTTGAACATCCTAAAGTCGAAGGCGATGAGATTTCTCGATACCTCGACTCGATCACGCTGGAACAGCACTACATGGAACGTTTCCATCTCAGCCGCGAAACCGTTCGCGGCTTTCTTTCTCCCGTGGAGGGTGGTGGCTCGGGATTAGGACCCGACGCTTTATCCGCATACGCAGACTATGCGTTTGAAATGTTGCATCCTTTGCCCGAAGAGGAGGGTGGCTCCGACCAGATGTTCCCGGGTGGCAACGCGACCATTGCAAGACTGATGGTGAAGACTCTGATCCCCGCCGCAATCGACGGTCCGCACAGCGTAGAAGGAGTCTGCCGGAACCGCGTCAACTTTGCGGCGCTGGATCTCGCGGGAACCCCCGCCAGAATTCGACTCTCATCCACAGTCGTCAACGTCGCGCACGATGGCAAAGCTGGCGAGGCCAGCTCAGTTTCCATCGTGTACTCAAAGCAAGGCAAACTCTATCGGGTCAAGGCGCGATCGGTTGTGATGGCGGGCGGATGTTGGACTACGAAGCACATCGTAAAAGACCTGCCTGAGACAATGCGTGCGGCCTACGGTCAGTTTTACCGCTCTCCTTGCATGATGGTGAATGTTGCCGTGAGAAACTGGCGCTATCTGTACAAAATGGGAATGACCGGTTGTCGTTGGTTTGAAGGGTTGGGGAATTACTTGGAAGTTCGGAAGCTGGCATTGACTGGCGTTGAAGATCCCACGATCAGTCCAGACTCGCCCGTCGTACTCAGCCTGAAAGTTTTGTACTCCTATCCCGGAGCATCAACCGAAGAGCAGGGGAATCGCGGCCGCGGAGAGCTACTGGGAACTTCTTTCAGAGATTATGAACGCCAAGTCCGCGAACAATTTAGCGAGATGTTCAGCGCCGGCGGCTTCGATGCCAAGCGAGACATCGCTGGAATCATCTTGAATCGCTGGGGACACGCCTATCTAAGCCCGCAGCCCGGATTTTTCTTTGGGAACAATGGCCAACCTGCCGCCCGCGAGATCATACGCCGCGCGCCCTATGGTCGTATCGCATTTGCGAATACCGATCTGGCCGGAGCAATGGACCACCGATATTCCATACTTGAGGCCAAAAGAGCGGTGGGCCAACTCCTCGATCAGGTTCTGAGCTGAGATCACAATAGCGCAGGCCCGCCGTAGACTCCTGCGTTCGAGCATCTCGTGCGATTAACCCTGCATATTCGCGCGATTTGTGGTCGTGGAGTTGGCGGAGTCGGACCATTCCGAGTATGGTTTCGCCTTGGCTCGAACAATCTTTCGCTAGTAGAAAGTGAGCAGTAGTGCACAGACTCAGGCAGCGAACTCGTGGAATCCTTGCCTCGACACGCCGCCGCTCGAATCCGTCCCCGTGAGTGTCTCGCCATACCGGGCATAAGTTCAAGTTAAGAATCAGCACGCGAAAGGAAGCACAATGCGCTCTACGATTGCTGTTCGCTCGCTGCTGTTTTCCATTGTTTTATTAATTCTCTCCCATGGTGCATTCGCTCAAATGGGCATCGGAGTTTCCGTAAATTTCGGTCCTCCGCCTCTGCCCGTCTACGAGCAGCCGATCTGTCCCTCAGATGGTTACCTGTGGACGCCCGGTTACTGGGCCTATGACGACGAGGATGGCTACTATTGGGTTCCCGGCACGTGGGTCGAGGCTCCCGAGGTTGGGTTCCTGTGGACTCCAGCTTATTGGGGATGGGGCGGCAGCGCTTTCCTGTTTCATGAAGGATACTGGGGGCCCCATGTCGGCTTCTATGGCGGCGTTAACTACGGTTTTGGCTACGGCGGCGATGGCTATGAGGGAGGCCGCTGGGAAGGCAACCACTTCTCCTATAACACATACGTGAATCGCGTAAACACCTCTATCATTCACAACACCTACAACACCAGGGTGACGTATGTCTCCGAAAGTCACGTCAGCTACAACGGTGGAAACGGTGGGATCGAAAGGCGACCCACACCGCAAGAACAGTCCTATGCGAGTGAGCACCATGTAGGACCGGTAGGAGCGCAAACCCAGCATGTTCAGGCAGCCCGCAGTAATCCTGAACTTCGCGCCTCGGCGAATCGAGGCAAGCCGCCAATCGCGGCCACTGCCAAACCGGGCCATTTCAGGACTGGCGTGGTGCCTTCCCGACAAGCCGGCGGCGAATACAAGGCCCCTCCGGCCAATGCCGCACGCGGAACCGAAGCGCGTCCAGGCAGTCAGACGCGTCCGGCAAATGAAACTCGTCCAGAAAATGAAGCTCGCTCGGGCGCGGAGAATCGCCCAGCAAATACTACCGAGGCTCGTCCCCCGGCCAACAATCACGCCAGAGAATTGCAGCCGCATCAGTTCACGCCGCCAAACTCCGGCAACGCTGCAAACGAAAAAAAATATCAACAGCAACAGCAGAAGCTAGCCGCCAAACAAAACCAGGAGCATCAGAAGCTCCAGCAGCAACAAGAAAAAGAACATCAGCAGGCCGCCAGAAAAAACTACAACGACACGCAAAAACAACAGATGGAACAGCGCCATACTCAGCAAACGCAACAGGTCGAGCAAAAGCATGCCACGCAGCAGAAGCAGATGGAACAGCACCAGGCGCCGCGCCAAGCTGCACCAAAATCGGAGAGCCGTCCCCACTGAAAAGCCGCATTGATTTCGCGCTAGCTGCCGCAGGACGGGCAGGATAGCTCGCAGTCATGGCAAAAACGACGAACCAATCGGGCGGGTAATGACGGTATTGCATCGTTGCCCGCCCGTTTTTTGTCAGTGCCAGTTTGAAAGGACGCGGCTTGAGCCGCGCGGTAGGCCTGCTATCGCGCTATTGATTGAATCTCCTACCGAGCAGCCTGCAGCAATCCAATGATGGCGGGTTCGAGCGCAGTACAAGCGGCTCCCCACAATACGGCCGAAGAGCCGAGCATTCCCAAAGCAACTCGGACGACAGGGAACTCGCTGCCCTCAAGCAAGGTCTCCATTTCGTGCAACAAGACCGGATGGTTCCCCACTTCTCCACCCAGCAAAATGAGGCTGGGATTGAGAATGAGCGCCAAGTCCAGGATCACATCCGCCAGAATCGCTGCGCGTTGTTTCAGTATTCTTTTTGCTTGCGCATTGCCGGCTGCCGCCAAATCCCAAACGTCCGCGGCGTAATTTGGTCGTGAGCGAATTCTCGACGATTGGCTGCTGCCGCGCCAACTCTTCAAAATGCCCGATGCTGAAAGCGTTTTTTCGAGCTCGCCATAGATGTGAATCGCAGGACGCTCCCTGGAAATAGCAGGTACCCGTAAATATCCAATCTCGCCCGCAGACCATTGGGAGCCACGATGAATCCGTCCGCCCAGAAAAATTCCGGCGCCGACGCCGTTGCCAATCGTGACGAAAACAAAATCCCTCCTTCCCTTCGCCGCTCCACGGTGGAATTCGCCCGCGGCTGCCAGGTTCGTGTCGTTATCGATGACCACCCGGCACTTGAACTCTCGCTTTAGCATCGGCCCGAGCGGGACATTGTTCCAGTTCCGCAACGCGCTGAAAGCGACTACCGTTCCTTCATCTACATTCACGATCGCAGGGACACCTACGGTCAACCTCAGAAGTTGGGTTTCCGTCAGCTTCTTCTTGCGGAGCAACTTCCGCACTTCTTTGCCGATTTGCTGGCATATCCGTTGCGGTGTGGACTGTGCTTTCTCAATCGACGCTTCCGAGCGCGCCAACTCTCCCCCGTTCAGGTCGACCAGCAGGAAACGGAGACTGTTCCGCGTAATCTCCACTCCCGCAACCGAACCATGCTCAGCGTTGAATCGCAGAATGTCAGGAGGCCTGCCGCCGGTGGAGTTTCCCTCACCGACTCCCTTGACCAATCCGGTAGCGATGAGGCTTGTGACCACGTTTGTCACGGAAGGCGCGCTCAAGCCCGAAGCTCGTACCAGATCCGCTTTGGAACACGGCCCATTGTCCCTTAGCAGCCGCAAGAGAATCTGGGCATTGGTTTGGCGGATCAAAGGAGGCCGACCGGGCACAAGCGATTTGTTCGTCATGGAAAAATCACAGGGATTAATTCGTAAAGCTTAGAGACATTCTAATGATTATTAACTATGTTTGGCATACAATACGGACGATCCGATTGGGATTGGCTCGGGAGATGGTCGGCGGTTGCTCGTGGGAGAGTTTTGCGAAGGATGGTTGGCAAATGCGTCCATTTCGTCTGACTTCTTTATTCCATTCTTGCTACGGCTGGGCTTGTTTCTTCGTTCTTCTCTTGATCCTCGCCACTGATCTCGCAGCACAAACGGCCAACTCCCGATTTAAAGTTGTTGCCTTGGCGGAAGCCGGCGGCATTCATCGGCCATTCGTCGACGCGGCTATGGTCTGGCTGAAGCAGCAATCCGCCGATAACAATTTCTCCGTCGATTACATTGAGAATACCGACAAGATCGACGACGCCTTCCTCGCGCAATACCGGGTATTTATCCAACTGAACTACCCGCCCTATGGGTGGACGCCCAAGGCCTCCGCCGCGTTCATTCGATACATTGAGGAAGGCCGCGGAGGATGGATCGGGTTTCATCATGCCACGCTGCTGGGTGAGTTTGACGGATTCGGCATCTGGCCATGGTTCTCTCAATTCATGGGTGGAATTCGATTCACCGACTACATCCCGGGCTTCGCCACGGCCACCGTGATTGTGGAAGACGTCTCCAATCCGCTGATGAAAAACGTCGCTCCCTCGTTCGCAGTGGAAAATGAGGAATGGTACACCTACGATAAATCGCCCCGCCCCAACGTCCACGTTGTAGCCCGCGTTGACGAAGCTACTTATTCGCCCGACACGAAGACAAAGATGGGCGATCATCCCGTGATCTGGACAAACGAGAAAGTCAAAGCGCGCAACGTTTACATCTTCATGGGACATCATCCTGAGCTATTTCAGAATCCTGCATTTACGACCATCTTTCATAACGCAATCCTGTGGGCGGCGCATCAATGAACGTCCGCAGATGCATTTTCTTCTTATTTCTGGTAGCCAGCGTTGTCAGCACCGCCACCGCACAGCAATCCAGGTTTAAAGTCCTGACCTTTTATTCGGCGACTGCGGAAACCGACCACGTGCAGTTTGCCCAAGGTGCATTGGCGTTTCTAAAAGACCGCGCCGCGACTGAAAATTTCACGTTCGAAGCGACGACAAAATGGGAAGATTTAAACGATGAAAATCTGAAAACAGTTCAGTTGGTAATCTGGCTCAACGAGTCGCCCACATCCCCGGAGCAAAGGCATGCTTTTGAGCGTTACATGCAGCGTGGAGGGGCGTGGCTGGGCTTCCATGCCGCCGGCTACAACGACGAGAGCACGAACTGGCCGTGGTACGTGGATTTCCTCGGAGGCGCCGTGTTCTACATTAACAGCTGGCCTCCGCTGCCCGCTCGCATATTGATGGATGATCGCAGCCATCCGATCGCTGCCGGGATTCCGGACGCTTTCGAATCTCCGGCGAATGAATGGTATGTCTGGAAGCCCAGCCCGCGCCTCAACCAGGATATAAAAGTTCTCGCAACGTTCGATGCGGCGAACTATCCGATCGGATTGAAGGACGTGCTCTCCAGCGGTGACCTTCCCGTCGTATGGACGAACACGAAATACAAGATGCTGTATATGAATATGGGTCACGGCGACAAAATCTTCACCAGTCCCGTGCAAAACCGGCTCATCGATAATGCCATCAACTGGCTGGGGGCTGGCGCAAGTCCAAGCACCGCGCCGGAAGCGAGCGGAATCCAAATCAGTCCCCATGGGATCGCGCTGAACTCGCGAACCCACAAGGTCTACGCGGTCAGTACCAGACGCGGCACAGTGACGGTGCTCGACGGCGAAGGGCATTTCGAAGCTTCTGTGAAAGTCGGAACCAGCCCTGTAGCCATTGCGGTCAACGAGGACACGAATCGAATTTATGTGGCGAATTCCAGCGACGGTACCGTCACCGTCCTCGATGGAAAAACCGATGCGCCCATGGCGACGGTCGCGGTTGGCGAACTGCCTTACGTCGTTGCCGCTAATCCTGCCAACGACAAGATCTATGTCGCCAGGACGTTCAGCAATGTCATGACTGTGATCGACGGCAAGACGAATGCGACCAGTTCTCTGAAGCCGGGCGCGCAAGCCGATGCAATCACCGTGAGCCCCGCCACGAATAAGCTTTACCTCGTCGTCTACGAGAGCACGAATGTGAAGGTGCTCGACACGCTCGACAATCGTATCTCCGAGATTCCCGCGGAGATGCATCTGTGGGCAATCGCGGCGAACCCGGCAAACAATAAAATCTACGCCACGAGTGTGGGCAGTTCGAACGTAGTGGTCTTAGGCGAAGAGTCCAAGAAATCTACCCTCGTGCCCACCGTTGGCACTCCATGCGCGCTGGCCTTTGATTCCACCAGCGGACGCGTCTATGTAGCGAACAATATCGGCAACAGCATCACGGTGATCGATGGTAACCAAAACTCAGTTCTCGCCACCATCGAGGTGGGCGAGCGGCCCCAAGGACTGGCAGTAGACTCATCCAATCACAAAGTCTACGTGGCGAATACTCATTCGGGCACTACGACCGTGATCGATGGCACGACGAATTCGATTGCGGCAACATTGCCAACAGGCGCTTGGCCGACTGCGATTGTCGTAGACAGCGCCACGCACAAAGCGTTTGTAAGCGGCCTTGGCGGAGATCAAATAACGGTGATCGACGGAACAACCCTGACCCTTTTGTCGCCAATGCCAAAGAAGTAAGCAAAAGTTGAACTAATAAGGAGAACTGTTGTGAAGCTTATCCCGAAAATCCTATGGCGGCTTGTCCTCCTTATTCTGCTGTCGCTGGCCGCATGGGCCGAGCAAGCCCATCCCATACTCGCAATCGGGTCGGCCGCCCCTGATTTTGATCTTCCGGGAATCGACGGCGCAAATCACAAGCTTTCCGATTACGCCTCGAGTCCAGTTCTAGTGATCGTCTTCAATTGCAACCACTGCCCGATCGCACAAATGTACGAGCGCCGCATCGCCCAACTGGCAACGGATTATGCCGGTCGCGGCGTCAGCGTGGTCGCAATCGAACCAAATGATCCCAAAGCCACCACCATCGACGAACTGGACTCCTCCGACATCGGCGACAGTCTCGAAGAAATGAAAATCCGCGCCGAGTACAAACATTTGAGCTATCCCTATCTCTACGATGGCGAGACGCAATCCGTTACGGACGCCTATGGCCCGCAGGCTACTCCGCACGCCTTCGTTTTCGACAGCAGTCGTCATCTCCGCTATGAAGGCCGCATCGACAACAGCTATCGCTCAGAACAGGTAACCACTCACGAAGTACGCGATGCCATCGACGCGCTCCTGGCCCATCGTGAAGTCCCGGTGAAGCACACCGGCGTCTTTGGATGCTCGACCAAGTGGAAGGAGAAACACGCGGCCCAACTCGAAGCGCTGCGCAAGATCGAGTCGCAACCGGTTCACCTGGAGATGGCTTCCGCGGCCGACCTGGCCACGCTGCATACCAACCCGGACAAGAAGATGTTGCTGGTGAGCTTCTGGGCGACCTGGTGCGGCTCGTGCATCCACGAGTTTCCTGACTTCGAAGACACTTACCGCATGTACAGCCTGCGTGATTTCGAGTTGGTGACGGTGTCGGCCAACATGCCCGATGAGAAGAACTCCGTAATGCGCATGCTCGAGAAAATGCACGCCACCAGCCGCAATCTCCTGTTCAACTCAAACGACACTGCTGTCTTGCAAGCCGCCTTTGATCCCAAGTGGGAATCGGCTGTGCCTTATACCGTGCTGATTTCTCCCGATGGCAAGGTCCTATATCAGAAACAGGGCTCGGTCGACATACTCGAACTGCGAAGAACGATTTTGGCGAATCTTCCTTCAGACTACGAAGGATTCAATCGGTACTGGTCAACGCCATAGAAAGTTTTTATCTCCACGCCATATTTTGTTCTGCCTCGTTGCTTTAACGAAAATGAAAACCCATTCCTACCTCCGACTCTTCTCTCTAATACTCTTGATCTCAGCCCAGGCATGGGCCGGCGACGCTATTCCAAAAGCCGCATGGCGTCGACCTCTCGGCCTGCCTCTCGAAAAGCCCGGAGTCACGCGCGTCCCGGGAAATATTGACGATGGCTATTGGCAGGGCGCTCCGGTCGGCGGATTTGGTTCCGGAAGTTTTTCGAGAAGCTACCGGGGTGATTTTTCCCGCTGGCACATCAAGGCAGGCGTTCACAAATACGCCACCGTCTATGCCAACCAGTTTGCAATGTTTCAACAAGCGGAGGGCCAGCCGCAGGGCACGGCTCGGGTCTTAATGACAGATCATCCATCGGACAAAACCCTCAGCACCTGGCAGTGGGACTATCCAGTGGGCGCCGGCGAGTACGCCGCGCTCTATCCCAAGTCCTGGTACGACTACAAGTGGGATCAATTTCCGGCACATGTTGTGCTTGAACAGTTCTCGCCAGTGCTACCCGACAACTACCGCGAGTCCAGTTATCCCGTTGCGGTGTATCGCTGGCACGCGGAGAATCCCACGAACAAAGCCGTCACAGTTTCAGTCTTGCTGTCGTGGACCAACATGGTCGGATGGTTTCGTACTTTCACTCGGGATTTTCAGGGAGCGCCAAGTCAAGGCAATCACAACGGATTTGCCAGCGAGAGACTCAGTTCGGGAGTCATGAAGGGCATCGTCTTCGACCGCAATCGAGCCGGCGCCGCACCGCGCGAGGCGGACGGCCAATTCGTGATCGCCGCAATGGAAGCGCCGGGAGTTGAAGTCAGCTATCACACCACGTTTCCAGCCGAGGGCGATGGCAAGGCGATCTGGAGCCGCTTCGCGAAAGACGGACGCCTGGCCAATAACGATACTTCGTGGGTCAGCGACGGCGAAAAACTCGCAGGCGCCATCACAGTTCGTTTTACTCTTCAGCCCGGAGAGAAAAAAGTTATCCCGATGGTGATTGCCTGGGATTTCCCGGTCGTGCAATTCGGCGAAGGTCGCGAATGGTATCGGCGGTACACCGACTTCTATGGTGCAACCGGCAACAACGCCTGGGCGATCGCACGCGACGGATTGCAGAATGCCGCGGCCTGGAGCGATGCCATCGATGCCTGGCAATCCCCTTATATCAATGATGAATCCAAGCCGCTGTGGTATCGCGGCATGCTCTTCAACGAACTGTATGTCTTGACGGATGGCGGCACGTTCTGGGGCCGTCCGGCTGGTTCTCCGAAGAAAAACCAACCGTCGTTCGCGCTCCTCGAATGCTTTGACTATGCCTACTACGGAACCCTGGACGTGCGTTTTTATGGTTCCATGCCATTGTTGAAGTTCTGGCCTGACATCGACAAACAAGTCTTGCGGCAGTTCGCCGACACGGTCCCGCGGGAGTGGCCGGAAAAAGGCCAGTGGGTTTGGAAGTCTCAACAAACCGGAGAACCTAGTCTCCACATGCGAAAGAAGAAGGGTGCCGTTCCGCATGATCTCGGTGTGCCGGAGGGCGATCCATTCATTGCGGTCAACGAACCGGGATGGCAGGACACCAACGACTGGAAGGACCTGAATTCAAAATTCGTGCTGATGGTGTATCGCGACTACGTGTTGACAGGCAAAACGGACGTAGCGTTCTTACGCGAAACCTTTCCCGCCGTGCAAGCCGCGGTCGCGTATCTGCGCCAGTTCGATCGCGGCGCAGGAATTCCAGAAAACTCGGGATATCCCGATCAGACCTACGACTCATGGGTCGTGCGAGGCGTCAGCGCCTATTGCGGCGGCTTGTGGCTAGCAGCAGTGCGCGCGTCGGAGGAGATGGCACGCATTCTCGACGAGAGAACCGCCGCGGAAGAATATCACCAGCTTTTCTTGAAGGCGCAAAAGAGCTACATCGACAAACTGTGGAACGGAAAATACTTTCGTTACGACACCGAGAGTGAATACCGGGACAGTGTGCAAGCCGATCAGCTCGCCGGCCAGTGGTACGCCAACATGACCGGACTGGGGGATCTCGTGCCGCACGAAATGCAATTGGCGGCCGCAAAAAAGATCTTCGAATTTAACGTGATGAAGTTCGGCGGCGGCGAAATGGGCGCCGCTAATGGCATGGCGTCAGATGGATCGATCATTCGCGATAACGAACAGGCTCCCGAAGTCTGGGTAGGGACCAGTTTCGGGTTTGCGGCGCTCTTGCTCAGTGAAGGGATGAAGGACGAGGCCTATCACACCGCCTGGGGCCTCTATCACGTCATCTACGAGAGCAAGGGATACTGGTTCCGGACTCCCGAAGCTTGGGACGTCGACGGAAATTTCCGGGCCTCGATGTATATGAGGCCGGCCGCAATATGGGCGATGGAGATGATTCCGCGACCTGACTCCAAATAGCCGCGCACAGCATCGACTACGCCCCGCCGAGGCTGATGCTTTCTAAATCCCGGCCGCATGTTTCCGGTACCACAAATCGGACGAATATCAGCGTCACAATGCAGAGCGTTCCGTAAATGGCAAACGTATAAGCGCTGCCAATCGCATTGATGAGAGACAAGAATGTAAACGAGACAGCAAAGTTGGAGATGCCGGAGCCCAGTGTCGCGGCGGCAACGCCTCTGCCGCGAACGCGCAACGGAAAAACTTCCGCCACCAGGATCCACGCGATCGCCCCTAGGCTGAACGCGAAACAGGCGATGTAAACCATGAGACACGCGATCGCAACCATACCCATCGACGAACCCAGAGCCGCGCTATGGCTGAAAGCGTACGAAAGCGAGAACAGCGCGATCGTCATTCCGCTGACGCCGACATAAAGCAGCGGCTTCCGTCCGAGTCGGTCGACCAGCATAATCCCCACAACGGTAGCGATCACATTCACGATGGCGACCAGCAATGTCGCGAAAATAGCGCTGCTATGCGATGCGCTCCCTGCCAGCGCAAATATTCGCGGTCCGTAATAGATGATCGTATTAATTCCTGTGACTTGTTGCAGCACTGTCAATCCCACTGCGATGAAGAGCGAGCCGCGCACCGCCGGACTCCAAAGCGCGCTCCATTTCTGCTCTACCTTCGTCATCAATCCTTCTTGAATGTCCGCGATAAACTGCCGCGCCCCAGGTTCGTCGGTATAGCTTAGAAGCACGATCTCCGCGTCCTTCTGGCGCCCGTGTGCGAAAAGCCAGCGCGGACTTTCCGGAACGGTCAGAATCATGATCAGGAAGAAAACAGTCGGCACGACAGCCAGGCCGAACATCAATCTCCATGCCTGTTGCGCTGGCCAGCAGAGTAGCCGACGAGATCGGCCAGCGCGATCCCCACCGTCAAAGCAAACTGGTACAAACCGATGAGCATGCCGCGCGACTGCGGCGGAGCCAGTTCGGAAACATATACCGGCGCCGTCACTGACGTGAAACCAATTGCCAAACCAATAATCGCGCGCGCTACGATCAGTACGGTAGGACTCGGCGCCAATGGAGCCAGCAGCGAACCGACGATGAAGATTGCCGCGGCCCACACCAGCGTCGCGCGGCGGCCGATCCGGTCGGCTATCGCACCCCCAACAATCGCCCCGATCATGGCTCCGATTAAAACAATGCTTACCACCAATTCCTCAACTATGGTTGAGAGGGCAAAGCTGCGCTTAACGAAGAGTTCTGCGGCCGCAATGATGCCCATGTCATAGCCATACAGCACGCCGCCGAGAGCGGCGATCGACGAGACGCGGAGGATAAAGCCGCGATTTACAACCGGGGATGATGAGCGGATCTCGGCCAAAAGGTTACCCGTCCCATCATATGCTGAAGTTTATAATGATTCATTAAAAACTTCTGTCGCACCCTAACTTTGCAACGGAGAACAATGGAAGATAACAACAGCACTGGGACGAACTGGATCGCCGGCGTCGCGCCTCCGAGCGAACTTCTCACCCGAAGCATGAATCAGATTTACGAGATGGAGTGCCGGGAACAGCCCGCCCGCCTCGCGTCTTTGCTTAGCGCCTACCAGGCCGATCCGATCATCGAAAGGGAACTCGACAAACTGCGAACCTTGTCCTTATCGACGGGACCAATCCTCTTCATCGGCATGGGCGCCTCCTATTGTTCTTCCATCACTGGATCTTCTTATCTACAGTCATGCGGTCGATCTTCTTTCACCGTCGATGCGGGCGAGTGGTTGCACTACTCGGTCGCGTGGAAGTCGGCTGCCCTGTCTTTGCTGGTGACCACTTCCGGAGAAAGCGCGGAGTTGGTTCAACTCTGCCGAAGGGCAGCGGACCAACCGATTGCCTTGCTTTGCAACAATGAAAAAAGCGCCTGCTGGGCATTGGTCCCGAATAGACTTCCAATCCTCGCTGGGCCCGAGTACGGCAACGCCACTAAAACCTACACCAACGCCACCGCGGCCTGCATTGTCATTGCGTCCCACATATTGGGACGCCCATGGCAACAAGATGCCGATGCCACGATCCAGTCGTACGCTGCCACTCTCGATCGCGTATTCAGCGGCCGAAACGAAATGGAAGAATTCTGCCGAGGCGCCGCCAACATTGAACTGATCGGACGCGGCCCGGCTTACGGCGGCGCGATCATGGGCGCATTGTGTATCCGCGAAATGACCGGCCAGCGCGCCGCCCCGCACTCCGGCGCAGGTTTCCGCCACGGTCCCCTGCTCGACGTCAACGAGTCGCACGTCGCTATAATTCTCGCCCTGGGCAGGACAGCCAGTCTCGGAGTCTCTCTCGCCCAGGATTGTCTGGCGCGCGGAGGAAGAGTCATCCTCGTTACGGCCGAAGAAGAGAGCGAAGAACGCCCACGCTCCGAGAGACTCCTGCCAATAAGAATCGAATCCGTTCCAGAGCCTTGGGAAGGCCTTACCTCAGTCCTTGTCCCGCAGGCACTCACCTTGGCCATCGCCGAACGCACCGGCGCCAAGTTGTCGCCGCGCTTCCAATACGGGATTATGAAGGAGTAAGCGATTTGTGTGCTGCACAATCGGGAGGGAACTGGAAAAACTCCTACTCCTCCAGCACGAATCACAAAGTGTGGGCGGCGAAGTTCACGGCCCGGCATCCAAACTTGGTGGCGCTCGAAGTTTCTGGCTTTAAACCCGGGCACGATGCGCCCATCTACGGCGTGATTGAGGGAATCATCGAGCAATCCGGCACGCCCTACTTTTGCTTCAAGGATCTGGATGAGAACAAGCCTTCGGGCTTAATCAGGATCCGGGTCGAAACTGTCGACTGTTCCCTGCGGCGGCATCGCGACGAAGTCATTCGCAAGCGCAAAGCCGCGGGGCACGTTGAAGCGCAACAGGCAGCTTTGGAACCCGAACTGCGGGATCGGCCTCATCCGCAGCACCGCAATTGCGGAAGCAAATACAGGCGTTGGCTGAAGGCTGGGTCTCACTCAGATGTGTGCACAATGTTGCAGACAAATGGCAAGACATTTCGACCTCGCTGAGAGCGGCGGCCATTAAGGGCTTTGTTTGTAGGAAGTTTACATTGGTGAAAGGATTGCTCATGCACTCAAGATTAGAATCGTAGATCTCGCAATTGCTTGCCAGTCAGGGAATTGCGAACATGAGGGAATCTCAAATGCGTCGATCATTTAAACTCCTTGCCGCAATGCCTGTTGTCTTTTTGTTTCTGGGATGCGCCCAGAGTGTGCTTGCAAACTCAGTAACCTTCGACTTTTCTTTCACGGGATCTGGAATTACGGCAAGTGGAACCCTTACGGCAACCCAGGTGTCGGGCAGCGAATTTATGGTGACCTCGATTTCAGGGATGCAGAACGGTGCCTCCATGACCCTGCTGGCTCCGGGCACCTACGGCTCTAATGACAATGAGATATTCTCAACAAAACCATTCCTGAACACCGCTGGCGTTGGCTTCAGCCTTTCCGGCGGAACGACAGATTACAACATTTACTTTGATCCAAGCACCGTAGCTTACATGGAATGTAACAGCTCTATGGGCCCGTGCAGCGCTGTTGGAAGCGGTGTGGCCATAAAGGGGACCCTGACCGAGGTACCTGAGCCGGCATCCTTGATGTTATTTGGTTCCGGACTGCTGGGGTTGGCTGGGGTTGCACGGCGCAAGCTTTTCGCCTAACCGAAAGCAAATCTCCTCGTGACAAAAGGCTTCGCTTCGGCGAAGCCTTTACTTTTGCATTCTTTGAGGCTGGCCAGATACCTCGGAGCTTTGCGCTTCAGCAGCGCTTCTGAGGTTGATGCAAGCCTCCAGGCCTTAAAAGAGGACGGTGAGCCCGGGTAGCCTATGGGGTCTTCCGATCAACCACAAAAGGTAATTTCTGAAGAGTTTCGAGGCGCCGCTGTCATCCACAGCGACGCCTCCGGAATATTCATCTCACTGCTGCTGAACCGGCGGAGCCGTCGGCTGGCTCGGTTGCGTTAGCGATGGCAGATCCTTGCGCGGCGCAACGTAGGGCACGTTGGGCATGCGCGTCACTTGGCCACGGGCGGCATCGTCGATACTGATGCCATTGTTGTCGAGCAGGCTGCCCACTGCGCGCTCGAGTTCCACTCGGGATTTTTCGTAAGCGGCCATTGCCGACATCAATGTGGATTCCGATGTGGCTAACGCACTTCGAGTTTGCAGAACTGCCGTCGTGGTCGAGGTCCCGAACTGATATTTCTTTTGCTCGGCGTCGAGTGACTGCTGCGCATAATCGACAGCGGCCTTGGCAGCAGCCACGCTGGCTTGATTCTGCTCAACCGCAAACTGAGCCTGCCGGACTTCGATGCTGACCCGGTTCTCGGTTTGCTGCAGGGCCATCTGTTCCTGCCGGTACTCAAGCTCGCCACGTATCTGTAACGCTTGTGCCGCGCGGTTCCGGAGTGGGATGTTAAGTTGCAGGCCAACACCTTTATCGGGTGCTGTGGAATTGACGAGTTGGTTGAGAGTTGAGGGATAGCTAACCGCCGGAGCCAGGGGAAACTGGCTGAGGGCTGGATTCGGATTAGCGGTCGCACAGCCGAATTGTGAGGTAGGGTCTGCGCAGACGCTGGTGGGATTCTGGGCGCCGCCCAGCCCCGAGCCGCCGTAGTAAGCAAAGGCATCCAGAGTCGGCAACAAAGAGCTGCGCAGGGCTGCGTTGCTGGCCTCCTGGCTGTGCAGGGTGATGCGGGATTCAACCAGTTCAGCCCGATGGCGCAGTGCTTCGTTCACCAGGTCCTCGGTTGGTTGAATCTGCTCGTTCTCTGGAACTTCCATGGTCGAAGTCGGAACCACGTCCGCACTAGCCAGCACGGGATCGTGCAGAGTTCGGCTGAGAGCGTTCTTCATGACCAGTTGTTGCAACTGAAGATTGGTCTTGGCAACGGTCAAAGACTGCTGGTCAGCGGCCACAGTGCTTTGGGCACGCACGGCCTCAATCGGCGCAAGACTGCCGATCTCCACTTGCTTTTTCGTATCGGAAAGAGTTTTCTGGGAGAAGGCCAGCGACTCTTCCTTCACCCGTTGATTCTCATAAGCATAGACCAGATCCCAGTACATATTTTCGATCTGGTCGACAGTTGTGATGATCTGCAACCGGAACGCAACATCGGATAATTCGCGGTTGTTTTTCGCGATTCGGATGAAACGAGTATTGCCAGGGAATCCAAACCCTTGCAGCAGGTGTTGCGTGAGCCTAAATTGAAAACTGGAGTTAAGCGCCGGGCTGACGGACTGGAAAGCACTGTTGCTCGTAACCCTGCTGTTATTGAACCCGATCGACAGATTGGTTCCCCACTGGAAGCCCTGAAGGTACTGAAAGTTCGCCGTGGTCGTTCCCTGGTAGCTCCCGACAAACGGACTAGTCGGGATGAAGCCTGCGTGATCGTTCTGAAACGTACCCGTGAGGATCGGATCGAAACTGGTGACGGGAGGCCCGAACAGGCCGCCGGCAGTCGAACCTACAATGCCGCCCGCGCCCGCACCTGCGCCGCCCGCGCCGAGAGTCGTTCCTCCGGTGCCGGTTCCAACCTGCGTTCCAATGCCGCCCACACCGCCGCCGGGCGTGTTCTGCACGACGCCCGTGGCGACGCCGAGGAGAGCAGCTCCTGCCTTGGTGCGCAGCACGTCGGTGTCAGCGATGTTCAGGTTGTATCGCGCGATCGCGATATCCAGATTGTTCTCAAGGCAGAGGGCAATTGCGTCATTCAGAGAAAGAAAGAGCTTGCCGTCGTGCATAAGAGCGTCGATGCGCGCCGTATTCGCCAAATTAGGCGCCGCGACATGGCGCGGCAAATAGGGGTTGAGGGGATTCGGAAAATGCGACGCAGGCTGGGCATAATTCAAGGCAGGCACGTGCTGTGCTTCCGGTGTGTTCTGCGGGGTAGGAGCCGCTGGCGTTGGCGGTTGCTGGCCCCAGCACGCCAGGGTCAGCGTTGCGAATAGGATTGCGGCGCCGGCGGCCCGCAGGGTCGAGGCTAAGCGTGCGAATGGCATCTACTCATCTCCGTTCGTTTAAAAACCAACTGATTAAGACCTTGGGAAAAGGTGACGCGAAAAAATATTTAGATTTCTGAGCTTCCAAATTGCCCAACTAAAGCTTTGCTCAAGCACTGGTACGCAACGGACTCTCCGAAGGTTCCGAAAAGCTGGGAAAAAACCGTCGGCCCACTTACTCTCTCGTTTTCGTCCTGGGTTTCCTGCTTTCGGGGTTTTCCGGGACCTGGCGATGTAGAAAGCTCCCTGAAAACCGGAATTGCGCGGAAACCACATAGTATATCTGACCGCACTGTGGCTCGAGTTACGCCGCGTCGCTCCTGAAACTGATAAATTGCTGGCAAAGCTTGAAATACCTTCGATGATTCAAAGTGAATTCAGGACTCGAAACATCGCATGCGCAATCTCAAAGTGATTTTGTCCTATGACGGAGCGGAATTTTCCGGCTGGCAAGTGCAGCCCGATGCTGTCACGGTTCAGGGCACACTTGCCTCAGCCATTGGACGGATCACCGGGGAAAAGGTATTGCCGCAGGGCTCGGGTCGAACCGACGCGGGAGTGCATGCTCTGGCGCAGGTCATGACATTTGTCACAGAGTCTTCCGTCCCGACGCGGAATTTCTTGAAGGCCTTGAACGATATTCTTCCGGCGTCGGTGCGAGTGCTGGAGGTTACCGAGGCGCCGCCGGAATTTCATGCGCGGCATTCGGCGCGGGCCAAGACTTATCGCTATCGAATTTACCGCGAAACGATTTGTCCGCCGTTTCTGGCGCGCTACGTTTGGCATTATCCGTATCCGCTGGCCGAGGAAGCGATGGCGCGGGCGGCGGCCGAGGTGGTCGGAGAGCACGATTTCACATCGTTTGCGGCAGTCGATCCGGAGCGCGGAAAGCGGGATAGCCCAGTCCGACGAATGTCCGGAATATATTTTCGTCTTCTTGGGAAAGAGTGGGGGAAGAACTCGCCTACACGGTGCGCGGCTCTGGATTTCTGCACCACATGGTGCAGGAATCTTGTGGGCACGTTCATTCTCGTGGGCAAGGGGACGTTGCAGGTTCAGGATGTGTCGCGCATTCTGGAGGCGCGGGACCGCTCGGCGGCGGGTGCGACTGCGCCGGCGAGGGGGTTATATCTGGTCGAAGTGGAGTACTGGATGCCTGCACGTGACCAGGAGACATAGCAAGCTACGTTCTCCACGGACTAAGATTTGTTCATGGCAACCGATTTGCAAATTGCGGCGCGCAAACTGGTCTCGCTGAATCCGGCGACGGGCGAAATTCTGCGCGAACTGGAATGCGCGGGTGAGGGCGAGGTCGAGGCTGCAGTGGCGCGCGCTCGCGCGGCGCAGGTCGCTTGGGCTGAAATTGGATTGCGACGGCGGATCGCGGTGCTGCGCGAATTCCAAGCAAGGTTGTACGCGCGGAAATCGGAGATTGCCGCGGCCATCACGCGCGAAGTCGGTAAGCCGTTGGTGGAGGCCCTCGTCACTGAAGTCCTGGTAGTGCTCGATGCCGCCCAATTTCTCATCGACAACGCTTGGGCCCTGCTGCGTGACGAACCGGTGCCCCACGCCAACCTCGCCACCAAACTGAAGAGTGGATGGTTGGTGCGCGAACCGCACGGCGTGATCGGAATCATCTCGCCGTGGAACTATCCATTTTCGATCCCGGCAACTGAAACTCTGGCTGCGCTGGTGGCGGGGAATGCAGTGGTGCTGAAGCCGTCGGAGCTCACGCCTCTGGTTGCGTTAGAACTGGCGTCGTTGCTGCACTCCGCGGGCGTTCCCAAGGACGTGTTTCAGGTGGTGGTGGGCGCGGGCACCGGCCGGGTCGGCGCTGCTGCACTCCCCGATCGATAAGCTGGTATTCACCGGCAGCGTTGCGACAGGGAAGCGAATCGCCGCGGCTGCGGCAGAGCGCTTGCTTCCCGTCGTGCTGGAGTTGGGCGGGAAGGATCCCATGCTGGTGCTCGACGACGCCGACGTGGACGTGGCTTCCAGCGCGGCGGTGTGGGGAGCGTTCGTTAACGCCGGGCAGGCCTGCCTCTCGGTGGAACGCTGCTATGTCCATTGCAGCCTGTATGAATCATTCGCCAAAGCGTGCGCCGACAAGACGAAGCAGTTGCGCGTGGGGAATGGAATGGATGCGCACACCGATGTAGGCCCGATGATCCAGGAGCGGCAAGTGCGGATCGTCGAGTCGCACGTGGAGGACGCGAAGGCGCGCGGGTCACGGGTTCTCGCCGGCGGGATGCGGTTGCCGGAACTCGGTGTAAATTTCTACGCTCCGACCGTACTCGCCGATGTCACACAAGACATGCGAATCATGCGCGAAGAAACATTCGGCCCCGTCCTTCCGGTTATGGCTTGCGCCGACGACGACGAAGCCGTGCGGTTGGCCAACGACTCCGAATATGGCCTTGCGGCCAGCGTATGGACTCGTGACCGCAAGCGCGGCGAACGGCTGGCGCGGCGTATTCATGCGGGCACCGTCATGGTCAACGACGTGATTTCGTGCTTCGGAATCAGTGAAGCCCCTCATGGCGGCGTGAAGGCCAGCGGACTCGGGCGCACTCACGGGCGCTTCGGCCTGGATGAGATGGTGAGAGTGAAGTACCTGGATATGGATCGCATGCCGGGCATGAAAAAAGTCTGGTGGTACGGGTACGGAGAAAGTTTTCGGCGGCAGATGGAAGGTTTTCTAGATATGCAGTTCGCTAGCGGTTTAGCGACGCGGATGCGCGGGGCGCTGCGAGCGGCAGGGGTCGTAAGGCGCAAGCGGCTGTGATGTTTGCGGCTGGGCTTCGCCTTCGCCCGACAGCCGAGGCGGCTGTCGCCACAGTAGCTTTTAGCGATGCAAGCCTCACACTTCGATGCGATCGTCGTGACTGCTGGGCTGGGAGATGACCAGGAACCGCACCGGGCTGGAAGATGGATTGCGAATTTGATGCCGAGCGCCGGGCATGATTCGAACCCCACATCCGGCGGGAATCAGCACGTTCTCGCCGTCGATTTCCATTAGAACCTCGCCGGTCAGGATGTAGAAGAATTGCTGAGCACGCTCGTGGTAGTGGCGAATCTCGGCCGAGCCCGGCGGCATGAATTCCTCGATCACGCTCAATTGCTTGTCTTTCACCAGATGCCAGCCATCGCAATCCACGCCCCAGCGATAATGCTCGGCGTTTTCCCGACTTATGGCCTCCGGCGTAGCCGGAGTTGCGTGAACTGAACTTGTCTGCCCCGAATCAGATTGAGCTTTCTTCGCCATGCTTTTCGTCTCCTGCCTTCCAGTGTAATCTGGTCGCCATGAGCAATCCTACCCATGCCAATCCTTCCGGCGATCCCAAGCGGGAAATGCTGCGGCACACTGTGGCCACGCTGGCTTATCGAGGCGGGAAAACGCTGCGAAATGCGCCCGCAGGATTCGCGGAGTTCAAGGCGGGCGAGGGAACGCGTACCCCAGGCCAGATTTTAGCGCACCTCGGAGATCTGCTGGACTGGGCCTCGTCAATTGCGAAGGGCCAACAAAAGTATCGCGAATCGCAACCGCTGCCGTGGGAACAGGAAGTGGAGCGATTTTTCGTGGCACTGCAAAAAGTTCGATGACTTCCTCGCCTCGAACGAGCCACTGCAGGCTCCAGTCTGAAAAATTGTTTCAAGGGCCGGTCGCCGATGCTCTGACGCACGTGGGACAGATTGCGATTCTGCGGCGTCTGGCGGGCGGACCGGTGAAGGGCGAGAACTACTACGTGGCGGAGATCCAGACGGGGCGAGTGGGGGCTGACCAGGCCAAGCCAAAGCGTGAGTTCTGATCGCCGCGAATGCAGCAGCGCCGTGCCCATCTTTAGCCCGCAGGTTTCAGTTACAATGAGCGCGTAAGGCCGAATCTGGCGGCGTTCGGGCCGCTCGAACGAGGGATACGTCCTTGGCGACTAGCGAAGTGACCACTTCTGGCTCGCAGAATGTTCCGCAACTTCCCAACCACAAGGTGAAGGTCAAGAAGGCCGGGACAGCGCGCCTGCAACGAAAAAAACGAGAAGGGAAAGTTTTGCGGCGGCCACTTGAAGCGCTGGTTTTATACCACTGACATTCTGGAGCAGGCCTGCGGCGACGCAGAAAAAGCCTGGGGACCCGATGCCGAGGTCTATCGTTGCGAGCATTGCAAGACCCTGTATCTGCCCAATCCTGGCGAAGCGAAAGTGAATGTGGCGGGGCAGGGAATGATTTCGGTTTTCGGGCTGACGCTGCCGCCGAAAGAGAAGTGAACAAGCTTTTAGCTATTAGCAGTTAGCTCTTAGCGTGAATCGAACCTTTGTTTCTGAATCGAGCTCGAGCTTGCCTCATGAACCGCTGCCTGCATGACGCTAGGCTAAGAGCTAAGAGCTAGCAGCTTTTTCCATGCACACTCCCGATCTCATCTACGACTGGAACAAGAATCATCCGCCGGGATTGAAGCCGCCCGGGCCCGTCTTGATTAACGACGAGACTCTGCGCGATGGGCTGCAGTCGCCGTCGGTGCGCGATCCATCGATTGCGGAAAAGATCGAAATTCTTCATCTCATGGAAGCTCTGGGAATCGATTCGCTCGACCTCGGATTGCCAGGAGCGGGCGTGCGTGCGGTGGAGGCAGTGACCGCGCTGGCGCGCGAGATCGTCGCGCACAAGATGAAGATTCGGGCCAACTGCGCGGCGCGCACTCATGAGAATGATATTCGCCCAATCGCCGAGATCGTCCAACAGACGGGCCTGCCGATCGAGGCTGCCACGTTCATCGGGTCGAGCCCGATTCGACGATTCACAGAAGGTTGGACCGACGACTTTCTGCTGCAGACGACCGAGAAGGCTGTTAAGTATGCGGTCTCGCTCGGCCTCGATGTCATGTTCGTGACCGAGGACACCAGCCGGTGCGATCCCGAGACGGTCAAGCGGCTGTATGCGACTGCCATCAACTGCGGCGCGCGCGCGATCTGCATCTGCGACACGGCTGGGCATGCGACTCCGATGGGCGCGCTGGCGCTGGTGCGATTTGTGATTGCAGAAGTGGTGAAGCCTTCCGGCGAAAATATTCGCGTCGACTGGCACGGGCACAGCGACCGCGGCCTGGCGATCGCAAATTCGATGGCGGCAATCATTGCCGGGGCGAATTGCGTGCACGGATGCGCCATTGGCCTAGGCGAGCGCGTCGGCAATACGCAGGTCGATCAGATGCTGGTCAATCTGAAACTGATGGGCATTGCGCCCTGGGATGAGCAGGACCTGACCAAGCTGAAGCAATATTGCCAGGCGGTGTCGCGGGCGACGGGCGTGCCGATTCCGGCGAATTATCCGGTGGTCGGCGACGATGCATTTCGCACCGCGACTGGAGTGCACGCCTCGGCGATCATCAAGGCCTATCACAAGGATGACGTGGTCCTCGCCAACACGGTTTATTCTGGGGTGCCTTCTCACGTCTTTGGCCTCGAGCAAGTCATCGACATTGGCCCGATGAGCGGCAAGTCGAATGTGCTGTGGTGGCTGGAGCGGCACAGCATTCCGGTCAGCGACCGAGTCGTAGACCGGATCTACCAGCACGCCAAGCAGAGCGATCACACCTTGAGTGAGGCGGAGATTCTGGAGTGCGTGGAAGCGGCGACTACAAAAAAATGACAGCCCTGCGACATGCAATTCTCGGTGCGGGCGGAGTGGGCGGCATGATGGCCGCTTGCCTGGCGCAAGATCGGCGATTCAGTAACGCTGGTGGTCCGGCCAGAGAAACTCCAAAGCTATCCCAAACAGCTTCATTTGGAAAGTTCGTTTGGCAAATTCGATGTTGACATTACACTCGCCGCGGAAGTCCCCGCCGTCGATGTGCTCTGGGTAACCGTAAAGGCCACGCAGTTGGAGTCGGCACTGCTGGCCCTAAAAAATCCCGACGCCGCGACAGCAATCGTTCCGCTGCTCAATGGAATCGATCATGTCGAGTTTCTGCGTTCGAAATACGGCTCTGCCCGAGTGATTCCGGCGACGATTGCCGGCGAGATGGAGCGCGTCAGTCCCGGACACATCGTTCACCGGTCGCCTTTCTTGCGACTGAATGTCGCTTCCGCGGGACGAGCTCTGCTCGGCGATACTCTCGATCAGCTTCAGAAGATGGGTTTCGCGTGCAGCTTCATCGACGATGAGGCCACGCTGCTGTGGGGCAAGCTGGTATTCCTGGCGCCCTTTGCGCTCAGCACCACGGCTGCCGATAAAACGGTCGGCGAAATTCTGTCTGATCCGCAATTGCGAAGTTTGGCGGAGGCTTGTGTACGAGAGGCATGCGCCGTGGCGCTCGCCGAAGGCGCGAAAGTCGATGCAGAATCGATCCTCGCGTGGGTGAAGACGGCCCCTCCTAATATGCGCAGCTCCATGCAGAAAGACGTAGATCGTGGCAATCCGCCGGAACTCGACGCAATCGCCGGCCCGATCCTGCGCGGCGCTCGCCGCCACGGGATCGAAGTGCCAGCGACAAAGAAGCTGGTGGAAGGCGTGGAGCGGCGAGCGGATTCGGCGCGTTCCATCGCCTAGCTACAAAATAATCGGAAGTCGTAGGGGTGGGACAACTCAAAAGTCCCTTGGTTCCGTCCGACCTGACCATCTTCCGTAACGTCCTTGCCAATCCCCATTCGTCCTCACGCGTTGTAAACTTACGCATACTCTCATGAGCCCAACTCCCCCCCGGCCGGATTTGCCCGACCTGGCACCCTCGGTGCAGCAGGAAGTGGCGCGTCTGGCGGCTTCGCCTGAGGTGCGATCGGCTTTCAACTGGCTGCGCACGCAGGAGCCGCAACTGGCGCATTGGCAAATGGAGATGGCGCGGATTCCGGCGCCTCCGTTTGGCGAGTCGGCGCGCGGGGCATGGCTGGCCGAGCGCTTTCGCGAGATCGGGTTAGACGACGTTCGCATCGACGACGTGGGCAACGTCTTCGGCACGCATCCCGGATTCGGCCGGCGCTACGTAACGCTTGAGCGCGCACATTGACACGGTATTTCCGGCAAACACGCCGCTGAATATTCGCCAGCAGGGAAGTCGGATCTACGGGCCCGGAGTGTCCGATAACGGGGCGGGCGTGGTCGCGCTGCTGGGGATTGCGGCGCTGCTGCGGACGGTTCGCCTCCGGCACGCTCTGCCCTTTGTGTTTATCGGGAATGTCGGCGAAGAGGGCGAAGGCGATCTGCGCGGCATGCGGCACATTTTCTCTACGCCGCGCTGGAAAGACTCCATCGCTTACAGCCTGGTGCTCGACGGCGCCGGCGCGGACACGATTGTCGCCGAGGCGCTGGGCAGCCGCCGGTTTGAAGTGATCGTGCGCGGTCCGGGCGGGCACTCGTGGAGCGATTTTGGCGCGCCGAATCCCATCGTGATTCTGGCCAAGGCAATCGAAGCTTTCACCGCGACGCCCGTTCCTAACACTCCCAAGACGACATTCAACATTGGAGTGATTCGCGGCGGAACTTCGGTGAATTCAATTCCGGAATCAGCCAGCATGAAGGTGGATATTCGCTCGACTTCCATGGCTGAGATGGAGCGACTGGAACAGTCGCTGCGGCTGGCGCTGAATCGCGCGGTGGAGGACGAAACCCTCGCTGCCGAGATGCGATCGTCCGCGCAGAGGCGTCCCTCGGGCGTGAGTTGCGAATTGGTGGTGATCGGAAACCGTCCCGCGGGAGAGTTGCGGAGCGGAGCACGGATTCTGCAAGTGGTGCGCGCGGTGGATGCGCAACTCGGCAATGCGGCGCAGGTGCAGCGGGCATCGACCGACGCCAATGTTCCGCTCTCGCTGGGGCAGGAGGCCGTTGCCATCGGCGGCGGCGGATCGGGCGGTGGGGCGCACACGCTGCAGGAGTGGTTCGACTCCAACGGGCGCGAACTGGGTCTGAAGCGAATTTTGCTGACCATGCTCGCGCTTGCAGGAGTGGGAAACGAGTCTGATGTTCGGGGGGCTTCGTAATGCTGATGAGAAATGGACGAGTAGCTCAGGGGCTAAAGCCCGGATCGTCTTGCGCGCTAAGCGGCACGGCTGAAGCCGTGCCCTTCCACAAACAACCTTTGTCGTCGGAGTCCTTCCACAAATCTCTGTCCGTACTCTTCCACAACTCTCCAGTCCCCCGATTTCTGCAGTTCGCCTTCTTTGTGCTCTTACTCCCCTTGTGCTGCGTGCGGTGCGCCGCGCAGACTCCTTCTGACAATTCATCTGTGGATTCGAAACCCAAGGCCGACGTCATTTTTGAACACGGGAACGTTTACACGGGCGTACCCGCCAACGCGAATTTCAGCGCCATCGTGCGCGAGGAAGCCATTGCGGTGCGCGGCGACCGCATTCAGGCGGTTGGCAAGATCGTTGATCTCGAAAAGCTGAAAGGGCCACAGACTCAAATCATTGACTTGGGCGGCCATTTCGTCATGCCCGGATTCAATGACGCTCATCTTCATCTCGATGATGCGGGCAAAATGAAGCTCAGCGTCGACTTAACGGGCGTGAAGTCTCTGGACGAACTCCGAACGCGGGTAGAAAAAAAGGTCGAAGAGTCGCAGGCTGGAGACTGGATCCTGGGATCGGGGTGGGACGAAACCCTCTGGCCGGTCAAAGTTCCGCCCACGCGCTGGGATTTGGATGAAGTATCGAATGGTCATCCCGTATTTCTGGAGCGCATCGACGGGCACATCGCGGTTGCCAACACCCGTGCACTGCAGTTGGGAAGCATCACGCTGGCCAGCCGGGATCCGCAGGGTGGCCGCATCGATCGCAACGAAAATGGCGAACCCACGGGCATCTTGCGCGAGACTGCGAAGGACGCCGTCGCTGGAAGTAATTCCGAAGCCAAGTCATCGACTCCGCCGCCAGGGTCTCGAACTCGCTCTCGCCGACTTGGCTGAGCATGGCGTGACATCGGCGCAGGATTATTCGCCGGTCTGGGAAAACTTCCAGATTTATGAGGAACTGGAAAAAGAAGGCAAGCTGACGGCGCGCATCTCGGAATGGCTGCCCTTCGACGATTCCGTGGCGGATCTGACTCGTAAGCGCGACTCACATCCGCGGTCGGACTTGATGTTGCACACCGGCATGCTGAAGGGATTCATGGATGGATCGCTGGGATCGCATACGGCAGCCCTGCTTGAGCCCTATTCGGACGATCCCAAGAACTCTGGCTTGCCGCAGTACGATGCGGCAAAGTTGAATGACATGGCCAAAGAGCGCGTGCTGGCCGGCTTCCAGCTTGGTTTTCACGCGATCGGCGACAAGGGCGTACAGATGGCTCTGGACGCCTTTGCCGGTGCCGAAAAGGCCGCGCGCGAGGCGAACATCAAAGCAGCCAATGGCGGCGACGATTTTCGGCTGCGTATCGAACATGCGCAGGTGACCACGCCCGCGCAGATTACGCAATTCAAAACTCTGAAAGTGATTGCATCCATGCAGCCCAGTCATCTGCTGACCGACATGCGCTGGGCTCAGGACCGCCTGGGTCTAAAGCGCGCTGCCACGTCCTACGCCTGGCTCGCCTTTCTGAATAAAGGCGTGACGCTGGCGTTCGGCACGGATTATCCAGTGGAACCGGTCACGCCCTTCCGCGGCCTTTATGCCGCCGTCACGCGCCAAAGCGAAAACGGCAAGCAGGAGTATTTCCCCGCGCAGCGGCTAACCATGGATCAGGCAATCTCGGCCTATACCACGGGTTCGGCCTTTGCCGAGTTCGAGGAGAAGGAAAAAGGCAAGCTGATCCCGGGAATGCTGGCAGATTTCGTGGTCCTTGATCGCGACATGACTGCCTCCACATCCGAGAAGATCCTTGCCACGAAAGTTCTGCGCACTGTCGTCGGCGGTAAGACAGTCTATGAGGCGAAACCCTAGGCGAAACAATCGAGCCATCGCGGACAAGGTCTCACTCCGGAAGCACCCGGAAACGTTGCGAGCAGCATCTCTAGAGAAGGCCCATTAGATCTAGAGAACGCATCAGAGTTTGCGAAGTGGATACCACTTAAATCCGACGACATCAAACGCTTTCCCCGGTTTATGCGTCTAACACTGAAAGCCCTCAGTGAGAGCGCGGCCCGTCAGCCGCGCAACCCGGCCGTATCGTTCAAATGGGTATACTATAAGGGTTTAAACAGTTTCGGAGGCAAGTAGACATATGGATTCCGGCGCAATGTGGATGCGCATGAAGGCCCATCGTTGGGCCTATACGCTCAGTATCCTGGCAACTCTCTCTGTCGGCATTTTGATTGGGACGGTCATCTCCTACGGAGTAAAAGGGAAAGAAGGGCAAAAGAGCGATGTAACGCCGCTGGCCCTGCCCTCGCCGCACGAAATGTCCAACACCTTCTCGCAAATTGCGAAGCAGTTGGAGCCGAGCGTGGTCAACATTAATACGGAATCGACCATTAAGAACGTCCACCGCCGGCGCGGACAAAATCCTGACGATGAAGACGGTGGCGGCGGCATGGACGACTTTTTCAACCACTTCTTCGGTGGTCCCGGCGGTCAGGCAGGGCCTGGCACTGGAAACGACGGTCCGATTCGTGAGCGATCGCTAGGGTCCGGCGTAATTGTCGATCCCAAGGGGTACATCGTCACCAATCGGCACGTGGTGGATAAGGCCGACCGCGTCCGAGTTCGTTTTCAGGATGATCCGCCGGGCGTGCAGCATGACGCCAAGGTAATTGGCACGGACGACGAAACCGATCTCGCCGTGATCAAGGTCGAGGTGAACCGCATTCTACCGGCGGCGAAGATGGGCAACTCCGACAGCATGCAGGTGGGCGACTGGGTTCTAGCCGTAGGCAGCCCGTTCGGCCTGTCCGAGACCGTGACGGCAGGAATCGTTTCGGCCAAGGGGCGCGACATTGTTCCTCTTCGCCAATTTCAGACGTTCATTCAAACCGATGCAGCTATCAATCCCGGCAATTCCGGCGGCCCGCTCGTGAATATGAACGGGGAAGTGATTGGCATCAACACGGCGATTCTGAGCGAAACCAACGCTTACGCGGGCGTGGGTTTTGCTCTGCCTTCGAAGACCGTGGTCGATGTTTATAACCAGCTAACCGGCCCCGAGCACCGCGTCTCGCGCGGTTCGATCGGAATTATGTTTAACCAGGTGCAGAATCCGGCCATTGCCCGCGTTTACGGCACCGGATCTGGTATCACAGTTTCTACAGTCGTAGCGGGTAGTCCGGCGGATCAGGCTGGCTTGAAAGTTGGCGACACAATCGTCGCCGTCGACGGCAAAAAAGTAACCAAGGGAGACGACTTGGTCGCCGATATCGCCTCTCGCAAGCCGGGATCAAAGGTGAACTCTGACGTTTATCCGGAACGGTAAACAACAAGACACCGCAGTGACGGTTGCTGATCGCGCCAAACTCTTCGCCTCGCGGCTCGGGGAACAGCAGGAAAACGATGACGAGAGCATCCCCAAGCCAAGCAAATTTGGGGTGACCGTTCGCAAAGTCACTCCGGAGATGGCCGACCGGCTCGACATGCCCGCAGGAAAAGGCGTGATCGTCACTGACGTGAAGCCGGGTTCCTTCGCCGAGGACGTCAACCTGGGACGGGGCGACATTATCCTTGAAGTGAATCGCCAGCCAGTGAACAGCGAAGATGAATTCTCCAAGCTCGAGTCCGGCCTGAAGAGCGGCCAGGACGTAGTCTTCCTGGTGCGGCCGCGAGGATCAACACAACAGGATGGCACCAGCTTTTTGGCAGGTACACTTCCGTAATGTGGAGAGTCCAACGGGAACTGGCACTGTAGCCTGCGATCAAGCATGATTACAGTGCCAGGTTCAATTGGGCTTTTTCATTTGCCCGCCTGTCGAGCTTTTTTGAGGTGAAGGTTTCGCGCCGATGTTTTGGACTGACATCCGAAAAGTACGACTGACAATAGTTTGTGCGCTGGTGTTGATGTGTGCCTGCGTTTTGGCCAGCGCTCGCCAGAACACGACCGGCGATGCTGCTGCAAAAAAGCCTGCCACTGCAAATACCGCTTCTCACAAACCGCAAAAGAACACGGCAAAGTCAAAGGCGCATACCGCATCCACGGCAAAGCGATCGCGCAAGAAGCGCGCCCGAGGCCAACAGAAAATTGATTCCGACCGAGCCCAATCCATTCAGGAGGCATTGATTCGCGAACACTATCTGAACGGTGAACCGACTGGCACCTGGAATCAGGCCAGCGAAGCGGCAATGCGCCGCTACCAGGCCGACAATGGATGGCAGAGCAAAACCGTCCCCGACTCTCGCGCGCTGATCAAACTGGGCCTGGGACCGAGCAAAGATCACCTTCTGAATCCTGAGAGTGCCATGACCACGGTGCCCGATGCACCGCGAGCTGCATCGCTGCCAACGTCGTCACAGAGTCCTACGCCCGCTATATCGCACAGCGCGCCGCCAACGGCGACTCCCATTGCTGCTCCAAGCTCGAACCAGAGCAATCCTTCCAATCCGCAATAAGAATCGGACCTGAACAATCGGCATGAGCCAATTTCTTGTTGAGCTAGTGCTAATTTTTCTTGTAGCTAACGGTATGCGGCGTCGGAAAGTAGGGTAACCGCTGATTGCCGAGAATCGCGCGGGGATTCGCATTGACCATCGCCTCGGCGATTTCCTGGCCGCAAATCTCAGCCGCTGCGTCGCGCGCCGTGGAGAGAATCGGGACACGTTTCTCGGTGTCGTGCGCATCGGTGGCCAGCACATGGGCGGCCTGATGTTCGATCAGCCAGACCGCGGCGCGGCGCGCCCGCTCTCCCCAGAATCCAGTTAACGAAGAGCCGGTGATCTGAATGACGCATCCTTGCTCCGCCCACTCCGCCACGCGATGCAGGGTCTCGCGCAGAATAGGATTGCGCTCCGGGTGCGTAATAATCGGGGTGAGTCCGCAATTCCCCAGCTTGAGAAACGAATCCGTGGTTTGTTGCGGCACGCTGTAGTTGCTGAATTCGACTAGCAGGTACCGCGTGCCTTCAATCACGTAGCGCGTCGGGTGCGCCATCGCATCCTGAAGATTGTCATAAGAAAGGTGGAAGTCGCAGCCCAGCGAGAGCTTCGGCGAATCGCCAATAAGCCCTTGCAGATGCGTCACCAGCCCCTGCAAGTATTCGCGATCGTAATGATATCGGTCATTGGCATGGGGAGTCGCGACCATGTGCGTGATGCCGTCGGCGGCCGCCGCCAGGCACATCGCAACCGACACTTCCCATGATTTAGGGCCGTCGTCTACTTCCGGAAGAATATGAGAGTGAATGTCGACCACGACTTCGCGGACCCCAGGCGCGCCGCCCGTTCCCTACGATTTAATCAGATTCGAGGGCAAAGGCCAAGGCATCGGCGAAGCCGAGAAGCTCGAGTTCCAAAGACTTTAACCGCAGAGCACGCTGAGAAGATCCGCGGAGGACTTGGAGGAAAATGTGTGTAGACTCTTAGGCGCTTGCTCCGTACCTCTCCTGGATAAACGCTCCGATCGCGGCGTAGGCCTTCCCCAAGGTCTTTTCATCCGGCAGAAACACGATGCGGAAATGCTGAGTTCCGGGCTTCTGGCCGAAGCCGGATCCGTGGACGACCATGACATGTTTCTGGCGGATGAGTTCCTTGACGAAAATCTCGTCGCCCTCTGGAATCTCGATTCGAGGATACGCATAGAACGCGCCGCGAGGTAAAACACAACTAACGCGCGGGGTTGACTCGCACCACTTCTGGGTAAGATCCCGACGCGAACGCAGCTTGCGCTGCACTTCCACCAGATGATCCTGCGGTCCTTCGAGCGCGGCCTTAATGGCGTACTGCTCAGGATGATTGGCGCAGAGGCGTGCGCGCAGCAGGCGCTGCACTCCTTCGGTGTAGGACTTTACCGCGGCGGCGTCGCCCGAGACGATGCCCCAGCCAATGCGCCATCCCGGTACAAGATAATTCTTCGACATGCCACCGAAAGTCACGCAAGGCACATCGGGCGCGACCGCGGCGAAGGCGATGTGCGGCGTGCCATCGAGAATCAGCTTGTCGTAGATTTCGTCCGAGAAGACGATCAGGTTATGGCGGCGAGCCACTTCCGCAACCTGCTCCAGCATCTGCCGAGTGCAGAGCGAACCGGTCGGGTTATTCGGATTGATCAGCACGATGCCGCGCGTATGCGGTGTGAGCTTTCGTTCGAGGTCCGCCAGTTCGGGCTGCCAGCCGTCTTCTTCATTGAGGTCGTACGTGTTGAGGTCAATTCCGAGCTTGCAAAGAATGGCAGAATAAAGCGGATAGTCGGGCCGGGGCGTGAGGATGTTTTCGCCGGGATTTACCAGCGCGGAAATGCAGGCGTCTACGGTTTCGCTCACCCCGGAAGTGACGAAAACGTCGCGCACGGTGGTGATGCCTTTCCGCGCCGCTTCGCCGCGAATAGCTTCGAGAGCCACGGGAATGCCGGGCGATGGCGCGTAGCCGTTCTTGCCGTCGCGCATGGCTTTATAGACGGCTTCGATGATGTGCGGCGGCGTCTGGAAATCGAAGTTGAGCGGATCGCCAATGTTCAGCGGAACGACTTTGTGTCCCTGCCGCGTGAGTTCGTCCGCCACACAGGCTAGATCGCGAATAGCGTAACGGATATTGTCGAGGCGGCGGGCAGCGCCAATTTCGCGCGTTTGTGTTGTCGGCATGGAGAGCTCCCGAAGAGACAAGCTTAACCGCAAAGTCGCTTAGGACTACCGCAAAGATCGCGCAACAAGCTTTTGTTTGTCTCCTGCGTACTCCGCGGCCTTGCCTCAGCGAACTTTGCGGTAAAAGGCTTTTAATCTTCCCGATCGATCTGCGCCTTCTGCAGCTTATCGGAATAGTCAACGTAAACCGACTTCCACTCGGTGTAGAAGTCGATTGCGCCAATGCCGCCCTCGCGATGCCCGTTGCCCGTAGCTTTCGTGCCGCCGAAAGGCAGATGCACTTCCGCGCCGATCGTCGGCGCATTGATGTACGTGATTCCGGCGTAGAGATCGCGAATCGCCGAGAACGCCTTGTTCACGTCCTTGGTGTAGAGCGCTGACGACAATCCGTACTCGATGCCGTTGGCAATTTCAATCGCGTCTTCCAAATCTTCACAAGGAATAATCGAAACTACGGGACCGAATATCTCTTCCTGGGCAATACGCATCTTCGGATCAACATCGGTGAAAACGGTGGGCTCCATGAACCAGCCAAACTGATAGTCGCCTTTATCCAGCCGGTTGCCGCCGCAAACCAGCTTCGCGCCCTCGTTCTTGCCAATGTCCACGTAGCTCAGATCGGTCTGCAACTGTTTTTCGTTCACCGCCGGGCCCATCTGAACAGTTTCATCCAGGCCGTTGCCCACTTTCAGTTTCTTGGCGCGATCCACATAGCGTTCCACGAATTCGCGGTACACCCCTTTCTGCACGATGATTCGGCTCGTGGCGGTGCAGCGCTGGCCGGTGGTGCCAAAGCCTCCCCAGAGGCCGCCTTCAATGGCGAGGTCAAGGTTGGCATCGTCGAGAACGATCATGGGATTCTTGCCGCCCAGTTCCAGCGAGCAATGCTTGAAAGCTTTTCGCCGCGATTCCGCCAATAATGCGCCCGACCGCAGACGATCCCGTCAACGAGACAGCCCGAACATCGGAATGCTCTGCCAGCGGAGTCCCTACCTCAGCCCCAAATCCGGTCACGACGTTAATGACGCCCTTCGGAAGTCCGGCGTCGCTGAGAGCGCGAACCAAATTGAACGTGGAAAGCGGCGTATCCTGCGCAGGCTTGATGACGCAGGTGTTGCCGCACACTATGGCCGGCAGCAGTTTCCAAGAAGAAATCGCCATGGGAAAATTCCACGGCGTAATCATCCCGCACACGCCAATCGGTTGCCGTACGGCCATGGCGAACTTGTTCGGCATTTCCGAAGGCACAGTGGGCCCGAACAAACGGCGACCCTCGCCAGCGTTGTAATAGGCGGCGTCGATGGCTTCCTGCACATCGCCTCGCGTCTCGGCAAGAACCTTGCCCATCTCGCGGGTCATTTCGCGGGCATACTCTTCTTTACGCTCAATCAAAATCTCGGCGGCGCGAAAGACGATCTCAGCCCGCCGCGGCGCGGGAACCAACCGCCATTTCGTGAACGCACGCTTCGCCGCGGCCACTGCGGTATCCACATCCGCCGTGCCTGACTTCTGAAAAATGCCCACCAAATCGCGAGTGTCGGCGGGATTGCGGTTCTCGAACGTTTCCCCGGTCGAAGCCTCGACCCATTCGCCATCGATGAAATTCTTGAAAACCTTGGTCTTGCCATAGCTGAGAGTGGGTGGGCTGGTCAAAGTATCGGTTGCCATGATTTCTCCTTATAAGTGCCTAAGAATTGATGCTACAACCCGCGAGAACGATGCGGCAAGGGAAGGCCGTGAAAGCTTCGAAAAGCCACGCCGGACCAAAAATGATCGAGGCGGCGCTTCGCTGTGTACGCCGCAGAAAAATTAACCGATCACGAAGCGGTGCTGGGCGTGCACACCAAGGTAATGTCCAAAACTGATTACCTGTTCTTCCCTCTGTTTTGCTTGTGCTAACGTTTTACGTACCACACATTTACTGAGGTTTTTCGGGCTACAGTGTCTTCAGCGAATCGCAAATCGGGAATCCATGTCGCATGGACCACCGTTACATACCGGAGTGTGGTCCTGTTTGTATTGGCAGGTGTCGTACTGTTTTTCATCGTCCTCCGCGTCATCTTCCCGCAGTTTACCGACAATGCGTTGAAGGCCGGAGAACATGCCGGCAGCAAAATTTTAGAGCGCGTCGCAGGCATGGCTCCAGTTGCCGGTTCTGGCGCGGTCACGGCGCAGCAGGCGCACTTCACTGCTCTCGATGGTACTGTCCGGGTGAAGAAGGGCAACGGCAACAGCTGGGTGAAAGCCGACTACAACATTCCTCTGGAAAAAGGCGACGTTGTTCAGACGGCTTCAGAAGGCATGGCGAAAGTTGTTTTCAACGATGGCACCAGTTACACGGTGAAACAGGATTCGCTGATCGTGATCGAAGAGAACTCGGCCAATGACCAGCAGCAGACCAATGTGGCGGTTGCGGTTAGCACCGGAACCGTGGATCTTTCGACCGCGATGTTCAGCCAGGGTTCGAAATCGCAGGTGATCGTCGCGGGTGCAACGGCCTCCCTGTCTCCCGAGTCGACGGCGCAAGTACACAACGATCCCAAAGCCGACCAGCACGAAATCCTCATGAAAAAAGGAACGGGTGAGGTGACGCGCGGTGGCGAAACCGTAAAACTGGCCAACTGGGAAAAAGTAAGTTTCCAGGGAACGCAATCTCATTTGGAGAAGGCTAAGGAGATTGGTCCGCCCACCCCAATCGCGCCCGCCAACATGGCGCCACTGTTTTCCACGGACGGACCGATGAAGGACGTCTCCTTTTCCTGGACCGCGATGGCGAATGCAGTTGGTTACCGTCTTCGTATCTCCCGCAATCCTTATTTTTCTTCTACACTCGTTGATAAGAAAGTTAATACAGCAGCGGTTACGGTCACGAGCCTGGGAGAAGGCGCCTATTACTGGATGGTGCAGTCCTATGACGCGGCGGGCAAAGAATCGGTCGAGAGCGAGAAAAATCGCTTCACCATCATCTCTAAGGGCAAGCAAACAGAGGCCATCGAACTGGACCTGGATCCTTTCATCCAGCATGGGCACGTAATCGAGGTAACCGGCAAGACCCAAGTCGGGGCGCGTGTAATGGTGAATGGCAGCGAGGTTCCAATGATCAACTCAGATGGCGCTTTTCACTACTTCACCCCGCCGTTGCCGACGGGAGAAGCCGTGATTACGGTAACCGCCCAGACGGCGCAGGGCGGAGTTAACACGCAGCAGCAGAAGATCATTATTCAATAGCTTTCTTGTATCGGCATTTAGCGTAGGCGTTATCAGGCAGTGGACTTTCGGTTGGGGCGGAGTTGTCGGGCATCCCGTAGAATGAAGACAGCCACCCAACGACAATAAGGTTCCAGGGAGAATCCCCGGAAAAAGCAACACGTCGAAAGACGCGGGACTATTTTCGTCATGTCAAACAACGGATTCCATTCAGGCCCCACGCGTGGTCACAACCTGCGGTCGCTGTTCAGCATATTCTCCAGCGATCTCGCCATCGATCTCGGCACCGCTAACACGCTTGTGTATGCGCGCGGCAAGGGCATCGTGGTCAACGAACCCTCCATCGTCGCCATTAACAAGAACACGGGCGAAGTGGAGGCCGTCGGCAAAGAGGCGAAGGAGATGCTGGGCCGCACGCCCGGCAACATCGTCGCCATCAAGCCCATGAAAGACGGCGTGATCGCCGATTTCAAAGTCACCGAGAAGATGCTGAACTACTTCATCCAGAAGGCGCACAACCGCAAGATGCTGGTGCATCCCCGCATCGTCATCGGCGTGCCCTTCGGAAATTACGCAAGTCGAAAAGCGCGCTGTCATGGATTCCGCCTATCGCGCCAAGGCGAGCGAAGTGCATCTGGTGGAGCAAGCCATGGTGGCTGCCATCGGCGCAGGGCTTCCCATCACCGAACCCAGCGGCAACATGGTGGTCGACATTGGCGGCGGCACCACCGACATTGCGGTAATTTCGTTAAGCGGCATCGTCTACTCGCGTTCCGTGCGTATGGCCGGCAACCAGATGGACGAAGCTGTCATGAACTACCTGAAACGGAAATATAATTTACTGATCGGTGAACGCACCGCCGAGCAGATCAAGATGGAAATCGGATCCGCGCATCAACTCGACAAGCCCATGACCATGGAGATCAAGGGCCGCAACCTGATCGAGGGCGTGCCCAAGACGATCACTGTCGACGACGGCGAAATCCGCGAAGCTCTTAGCGAGTGTGTTTCGACTATTATGAACGCGATCCGCGTGGCGCTCGAGCGGACGCCTCCGGAACTATCTGCCGACATTAGCGACCGCGGCATCGTGCTCACCGGCGGTGGCGCGCTGCTCAAGAATCTCGACAAACGCATCCGAGAAGAAACTGGGCTGCCCGTTTCCATCGCCGACGACCCGTTGTGCAGCGTTGTCCTGGGCACTGGAAAAATGCTCAGCGATTTCAAGCTGCTCAGAAAAATCTCGATTGAGTAATGGTTTCAAGGTTTCAGAGTTTTAATGTTGCCAGGTGCTAACGTTGCGAGTGAGTTCTCAAATCCTCAGACGGTGGTCCGCTTGGCGCATTGAAACTTTGAAACCTTGAAACTTTGAAACTGGTTTTTTATGGAATCCGTCCTTGGCCGTTACCGTAACCTGATCATTCTTGTGGGAGTGTTGTTTCTGCAGGTGCTCGGATTGGCGATGCAGGTTAAGAAGAGCGGCGGAGAAATCGAGAAAACCCGCCTCATCCGCATTTGGGCCGTCGACGCGGTCACTCCTCTGGAGCGCTCTCTTGTCTGGCTGCAGAACAGCAGCGGTAGCCTTTGGCACAACTATTTCTTTCTTCGCGGGGTGCGCGCCGAGAACCGGCAACTCAAAGAGCAAATCGAGCAGATGCGGCTCGAACAAGTCCGTCTCGCCGACGACGCCGCTCAGGCGCGTCGCTTGCAGGCCCTGCTGTCTTTCAAAGAACAGTCCATCTCTCGCACCGTGGCCGCACAAGTAATAGGATCCAGCGGCAGCGACCTGTCCCGCATTATTTATATCGATAAGGGAGAGAAGTCCGGCATCGAGCGCGATATGGCAGTGATAACTGCCGACGGTATTGTGGGCAAGGTGCTGCTCGTCTATCCGTCGGTCGCGCAAGTACTGCTGATCAACGATCAGAGCAGCGGCGTCGGCGCTCTGTTGGAAAAATCGCGCCTGCAGGGCGTGCTGCGTGGCACCGCCAATGGCGAAGTAACGTTGGAACGAGTGATGAGCGATGAACAGGTTGTGCCCGGCGAAACGGTCTTGACCAGCGGCGGCGACCAGATTTTCCCCAAAGGATTGCCGGTCGGCACTGTGACGAAGGTGGGCACCGGCAAAGATTTGTTTCTGAACATCAAAATCAGGACTGCGGCCGATCTCAGCAAGTTGGAAGAAGTATTGGTATTGGTGGAGAAGCAGGAACGCCAGTCCACGGCCGACGAAGGCGTCCGTATGCGGGCCTCCGATATTCTGGCGCAGCGGCTGCCATCCGTGCCGGACAAGCCCGCCGCCGCCGCGGCTTCAGCAAGCTCGGTGACCAACGGCGCTGCCACGGCAACTGCTCAACCGAAAACTGCTGGCAAGCCAACCACTGGAACTGCATCCAGTGCACAGAGTTTAGTTAAGCCAACACATCCCACTGGTTCGGCCGGCAGCACTCCAAAAACCAAGACTCTTTCTGCCGCAGGCACGGTTCACAGCGCTGCTCCGCCGGATCAGTCGACAGCGCCGGAAGGCTCGCCGGCCGCGCCGCCCGTAGTTGGAACGCAACCCGCCGCGGAGCCGGCTAATCCGCCGAGCGATCCGAGCACAGCCCCGGCAAAACCGGTGGCGCCGCCCCAGGCCAATCCGCAGCCGCCTGCCGACGAAAGCAAGCCTCAATAGCGTGCCCATTACTTACACTTCCGGGGAACAGGTCGAGGTTTACCGATTCAGTATTCCGGTGACCATCGGCGTGCCGCTTGCTGGCGCTTTTTCTGCAGGCGTTTGTGCCGTCACGGTTTCCGCGCTTTGCGGTCTACATCGACCTTCCGCTGCTGGTGACGATCTTTTTTGCCATGGCGCGGCGCAGTCCGATTTCGGGTCTGCTCACCGGCTCCGTCATCGGTCTGGCGCAGGACATGCTCGGACACCATCCCATCGGAATCTACGGCATCGCCAAGACCGTCGTCGGATACGGCGCATCGTCGCTGGGAGTGAAACTCGACGTCGAAAACGCGGGCGCGCGCTTTCTGGTGACCCTGGGTTTCTACTTCGTGCATTCGGCCGTTTATTTCACGGTGGCCCGCGCACTCGTGAACATGACCCAAACCTGGAGTTGGCCTCACGGCATCCTAGCCGGCCTGGCAAACGCTTTTCTGGGAGTGATTCTGTACTTTATGCTCGATAAGTTTAAGCAGAGGACGTGAAAGCAGTCGTTGGTCGCAGGTCGTTTGTTGTTGGCATGCCGAGCGGCGACGCCCCGTAAATGGCCTGCGAGGGAACAGTGACCTTCGTTACCCAGTTTCATAGCCTCTGGAATTTGTTCCGGCTTACAATAAAAACAACACACCAAGCCAACGACCAACGACGAACGACCAAGGACTGAAGCAATGTTCGGCCGCGACGAAAAAGTTTCCGAAATCCGCCTCACGGCGGCGCAGTACATCATCCTCGGCATCTTCCTGGTACTCGCCTACGGATTGTGGAAGCTGCAGGTGATGGAGAGTGGATATTACTCCTCGGCCGCCGAGAAAAATCGCATTCGCAACGTCCCTGTGCTCGCGCCCCGCGGCAAGATCCTTGATCGCGAAGGGCGCACCATCGTCGACAATTATCCGTCATTTTCCGCGCTGATGCTGCGCGATTCTTCGCGTGATCTGGCTGGCGATGCCGACATGATTGCGCAGGGCCTGCACCTGGATCCCGAACGAAGTGCGGGCCCGCATTCGTCACTTCGCTTCGATGCCGCAGTACCAGCCGATTTTTCTGAAAGAAGACATCACGCCCGACGAGCTGCAATTCATCGAAGCCCATCGCAACGAACTGCCTGAGCTCGACACGATCATGTCGCACCGCCGCCTATATCCGCGCAACGGATTTATGGCGCACCTGATCGGCTACGTCGGCGAAGTCAGCGAAGACATGCTGAACCAGCCGCAGTTCGAGCTCTACAACGCGGGCGACGTGGTCGGCATTTCCGGCGTAGAGCGCCAGTACAACACCATGCTGATGGGCACCAACGGCTCACGCCAGGCTCTGGTCGACAGCCACGGACGCGAAGTCGGACGCCTGGGCGAAACCGAAGCAATCCCTGGCAAGCAGCTGCAGCCTGACGATCGACATTGATCTTCAAATCGCCGCCGAAGAAGCTCTCGCAGGAAAGAACGGCGCCATCGTCGCCATGGATCCGCGCACCGGCGAAATTCTCGCCATGGTGAGCGGGCCAACATTCGATCCCAACGATTTCGCCGTCCACGTTTCGCGCGATCAGTGGAACAAGCTGGTCACCGATCCCGACAAGCCGCTGCTCAACAAAGCCATTCAGGCACAACTGGCGCCCGGCTCGACTTTCAAGATCATCATGTCGGTTGCGGGATGGCAGGAAGGCATCGCGCAGAACCTGCACGTGAACTGCACCGGCGGCGCCGAGTTTTACGGACGCCGCTTCGGCTGCTGGGTGAAAGGGGGCCACGGCGAAGTCGACCTGGAGAAAGCGATCTACCAGTCCTGCGACGTTTTCTTTTACACGCTCGCCGAAAAACTGGGCATCGACCGCATCGCGAAATATGCCACCGACCTGGGCCTTGGGCAAAAGACGGGAATCGATTTGCCCAACGAAGTCAGCGGCGTGATGCCCTCGGAAGAATGGAAGATCAGGAATTTCAAGCAGAAGTGGTTTGCGGGAGAAACGATTTCGGTCGGCATCGGGCAGGGCGCGGTGGCTATCACGCCGGTGCAGTTGTTGCGCGCCATCAGCGCCATCTCCATGGGCGGGCGCATGGTCGTGCCCCACGTCATCAATCCCACGGAACTGCCGCCCAGTTACGTGGAAGCGCAACACTACACGGAAGTGAAGAACGTTCCGATCGATCCGAATGGATGGAACTTCATTACCGACGCGATGTCGCGGGTTCTGCTGCCGGAGGGCACGGCCCCGTCAGCCCACATTCCAGGCATCGACATTGCTGGAAAGACCGGATCGGCGCAGATCGTCTCGCTGGCCACCCGCGCCCGCTTCAAGAACAGCGAAGATCTTGCGCAAAACGGATGGTTCGTGGGATTCACGCCCCGGCGCAATCCCGACATCGTCGTCTGCGTACTGTTTCAAGGCGGCGAGCACGGCAGGTTGGCGGCTCGGTTGGCGACGCAGGTGATCAAGGCCTACGTCGATAAGCAGCACCGCATCCCGCAGAAGATGGTGGAGAAACCGAAAAACGACGGCACGGTAGACATCGGCGGCCTGTGGACCGAGCCCGATTCCGACGGCGACAAGCAGAAGCTTCAAGGCGGCCGCTTCGTTCTAGCTCTGCCAAAGAAGCCACTGGCCCTGGCCACGGCCGCGCCGGGAATTCATGAATGATCTTTCTCGAGGGCATTCAAAACAGTCGAGCACTGAACGGAAAAAGCTAAGAGCTAGGAGCTAAGAGCTAGAAGCTGTTTTATGAGCCGTTACGTTTCATATCGCGACTTCGACTGGGTCTTACTGGGGTTCGTGCTCGTTATTTGCGGCATGGGCATCATGGAGATTCAAAGCGCCACCGTGCATACGAAGTTCGCCGGGGCGCATATGAGCCAGATTTACTGGGTTTGCGCCGGCGTGGGAGCGATGTTTCTGATGAGCCTGATCAACTACCAGGCGCTGCTCGATCAGATTCACTGGTTTTACTTCGCCGCGGTCGGCGCTCTGATGGGCGTCCTGGTTTTCGGCCAAAAGTATCTGGGTGCGCGCCGCTGGATCAAAATGCCCGGCGGAAATCACTTTCAGCCATCGGAATGGGTCAAGCTCATCCTGATTCTTGCAGTCGCCAAGTATTTTGCCGACATGCGCCAGCGCGAGCTTTCCTGGGCCGATTTCATGAAGGCTGGAGCCATCGTCGGCATTCCCATGCTGATGGTTCTGGCTCAGCCCGACCTGGGAACCGCCCTCACCTACGTCCCAATCGCCGTCATGGGAGTCTTTCTGGGAGGCTTGCAGTGGAAGCAGGGAATGGTGGTAGCCCTGCTTGCTGCGATCGGCATTGGGGCCGTATTCTATGTGCCTCGGGTACACGTTCTAAAGACTTATCAGAAGCAGCGTCTGACCAGCTTCATCGATCCCGAACTTGATCCCCAGGGCTCGGGGTACCAAGTTGAGCAATCCAAGATTGCCGTCGGTTCGGGCGGGCTTTGGGGCGGAAAAGGCTCGCAAACACACGGTGCTTTCCTCCCGGTTCCGCAAACGGACTTCATTTTCGCGGCCTTTTCCGAGGAACATGGTTTCGTAGGCGCTCTGGGGGTTCTGCTGCTATACTTCATTGTGCTGATGCGTTTGACCCAGAACGCGCAAACAGCGCCCGACCGCGCTGGCACGTTCGTGGTGATGGGTGTGGTAGCTGTGCTTAGCTTCCATATCCTGGTCAATGTCGGCATGGTGGTTGGCTTTATGCCGGTCACCGGAATACCCCTGCCGCTGATGAGTTACGGTGGGTCTTCCGTGTTGTTCATGTTCCTGGCGCTGGGGATGGTCATGAATGTTCGTATGCGCCGTTTCGTGAACTAGCTCATTAGTGAGCCGGTTCAGACGATAACAAATGGGTTCAGGAACAGGAAGACGGCAGGACGCAGTTGCTGCGCTTGGAGGCGCAGCCCCAAAAATATCGATCGCCCTCGCGTAAAGGGGGCACTTTACCGGCAGTCGAGCAGTCGAAAGCCGGGCAGGATTGAAGTTGAGCAGTCAGCCGGGCAGGGAACGGCCCCCCGACCTGAATCAGGTCTGAGAGTGCGGTCACAAACCCCGGCAGAAGTTAAAGCGATAAGTGCAAAAGAATCCCAAGCTTGCGCAACGGACTCGGCTCAGAGCAAGGCTCTGTGGCCTAGTCTGTCCCCATTTCGGGGCAGCATCGCGACGCTCAATCCTCCCGCCTCTACCCTGACTCCACCCGGTTAAGCCCGCCCGGCTCAAGCCTAAGGCGGGACCGGAGCTTCAATGAATAAGGAACTATTTGTCTCTTCCACTCCCCACGAAACCAAAGTGGGCCTGGTGGAAGACGATCTACTCGCGGAAATCTACCTTGAGCGCGAGAACGAATACACCTTAGCTGGATCCATCTACAAGGGACGCGTTACGCGCGTGCTGCCCGGCATGCAGTCGGCCTTCGTCGACATCGGCCTGGAGCGCGATGCCTTCCTCTACGTCTCCGACTTTATGGAGTTGGAAGAGCACGACGACGATTTGACCGACGTCGTCCCGGCAACCCGCAACGTGCCCGATCTTCGCCAGCAGGCGCCGAAGATCGAAACTGCGGACGCTTCGGAGGATGACGGCGGTGCCGAAGCCGATTTGCTGCCCGTGACCGACGAAGGAACCTTCGAGGCCGAAGCCATCAGCGACGGGCAGGCCGCTCCTCTTGCAGAATCCGCCGAAGTCGCCAGTGCGGCGATTCGCAGAACCGCGAACGCGGAGGCTTCCGCGGTCGGCGCCGTCGTCGTGGCGGACGTCGCGACGGCCGCGGCGATGGCCGGGATCGGGCGCCGGACCGAGGGTCAGAGCGAAGTCCAGAGCGAGGTCCAGAGCGAAGTCCCGAACGCGGACCTGAGCCGCGCTACTCGCGCCCTGCCGAGAGCATGCCGTCTCGCGCGGCTGATTCCGGCAGAAACCAGCCGTCCGGCCCGCCACCGGGATATCAGCCCATCCTGCTGCCAGGCGAGTCGATTTCCAAGTACCAGCGCTATTCGCAGCCGGCGCCGGCGTCCCAGCCGGCCAGTTCGGGAATCAATTCGAGAAGCAGCGCCGGAACAGACCAACTCCTCTGCTCCCTTGGCCGCCACCTTCCCCGAAGATGAACCCATTTTCGCCGCCGCCGAGTCCGTCGCCGAACCACTTCACGAGGAGCACGAGGATATTCGGGCAACTCACGACGAATCCCTGGAGCACGAGGAATCGGCTTCCACTTCGGCCAACTGGAACCAGGAATTTCGCGCGCCCGAAGCCGCCATCCCCGCCCTCGGCTGGCCAGGAGAGTTAAGGGTTGTCGCGGAACAGGAAGCGGTACGCATCGAAGAAGCCGAACAGGATCGTCACTCCGAGCGAAGCATCGACTCCGAAATGCATTCGTCGCACGAAGAACAAACTCCAGTCTTCGCCGCTCCCGGCACCATGGAAGAAGAGACTATCGACGAAGAAGAAGCGGACGCAGTTCATTACGAGTCCTCTTCCGACGAAGGCTACGACGAGTTCGAAGAAGAAACGCGCGCGGCTGGCCAGCCTGCCCAACTAAACAGCGAGGCCCGTGAAGTCGTCTCCGAAATACACATGGCTTCCATCGCCGATTCCGCCGACCCGCATGCCGCCGACGCGGCGCACGCCGAGGGCGAGGAAGACAGCGAAGAATTGGAACTCGAAGAGGCCCAGGCTGAGGCGGAAGCCGCTCTCGACGCCGAAGCTCGCGGCAACGGCACCGTCGATGCCCGCGCTGAAGTTCGCGCGCCCGCAGGCACTGCAGGCTACACGCAGCGCTCGCAGCGTCCGCGTCCCGGTTATGATCGCGATCGCCAGGGTGGCCCGCGCGATCGCCAGCGCCGCGGTGGAGGCGGTGGCGGTCGCCGTTTCCGGCGCCGCGAGAATTCCCCGGTGCCTCTGATCAGCGACCTGCTCAAGGAAGGCCAGGAAATTCTGGTCCAGATTGCCAAGGAGCCCATCGGCAAGAAAGGCGCACGCATCACCAGCCACATCGCGCTGCCCGGGCGCTTCCTGGTCTACATGCCGACCGTGAATCACACCGGCGTCTCGCGCAAGATTTCTTCCGAGGAAGAGCGCCAGCGCCTGAAGCGGATCATCCTGAGCGAGCGCGAGAACGGCCACGGAGGCTTCATCGTCCGCACCGCCGCGCAGAGCGCCAGCGAAGAAGAACTCCGCGCCGACATTCGCTTCCTGAAAGGCTTGTGGCAGGACATCAAGAATCGCGCCGAAAGCTCCAAGCCGCCGGCGCTGATTTATCACGATCTCAACGTGGTCGAGCGCGTGCTGCGCGACCAGGTCACCTCCGACTTCAGCGTCATCTGGGTCGACACCGAACCGGAGTACGAGCGCGTCCTCCGCTTCTTCAACCGCTTCCAGCCCGCGATGGTCAAGCGCGTGAAGCTCTACACCAAAGAGACGCCGCTGTTCGAGCAATTCGGCCTGGCCGAAGAAATGAACAAGGCGCTCAAGTCGAAAGTCTGGCTGAAGAGCGGCGGCTACATCGTCATCAACCAGACCGAAGCGCTGGTCGCCATCGACATCAACACCGGCAAGTATGTCGGCAAGACCGCAGCGCCTGGAAGACACCATCGTCAAAACCAACGTGGACGCGATCAAAGAAATCGTGCGCCAGATCCGGCTGCGCGATCTCGGCGGCATCATCATCATCGACTTCATCGACATGGATGAGCGCCGCAACCGCCAGCGCGTGATGCAGGCTCTGGAAGAGGAACTGCGCCACGACCGCGCGCCCTCAAAGACGCTGCAGTTCAACGATTTCGGACTGGTCGCCATCACCCGCAAGCGCGTCAAGCAGTCGCTCGAACGCACTATCGGCGCGCCTTGCCCGTACTGCGAATCGACTGGATACGTGAAGTCGGTCACCACGGTCTGCAACGAGATCTACGTCGAGATGCGCAAGATCGCCAAGCATCTCGAACACGAAGACGTCATGCTGCGCGTGCATCCCGATGTGGCCAAGGAGTTAAAGTCGAACAACGGCGCGCCTGCTGAACGAGATGGAAGAGATGACCAAGCGCACCATCATCGTGAAGAGCGATCCGGCTGTGCACCAGCAGCAGTTCGATATCAACTGAGCTGTCAGCCATCAGCTAAGACGGAAGACGGGCGAGAAATCGCCCGTCTTTTTCTTGCTGAGGCGACTGCTGCGAGCTGTTCTAATGCCATTGGAAATGGCAAATGACATGGTAAAATGCCATTATGAATACCACTCTAACCGTAGACAAGGCTGGACGGGTAGTCTTGCCCAAGCCTGTACGAGACGAGTTGCAGCTTGCCGCAGGGGACTCGCTCGAGTTGGAAAGTTCTGAGGATCGAATCGTCCTCCGCCCCGTTCGAGGCACGGCCGGACTGCGAAAAAAGCAGGGCATATGGGTTCTCGACGTCGACGAGCCGCTGACGGTAGAGTCCGTGAACCGGACGATCCGCGATATTCGCCGAGAACGGGAAGATTCATGGATAGGGCGCCACTCCGCGGCGCGGGGCAGTCGCCCGCCAGCAAAAAGAAGGAAGCGGAGATGATTTGGTTGGCCGATACCTCGGTCCTCGTTCCCGTATTCGTCCCAGGGCACATCCACCACGAGCGAAGTTTTCAGTTATTTTCGCGGGCGACAGTCAAATCGTCCTTCTGCTCGGCGCACAGCATCGCCGAAGTATATGCAACCGTGACCCGGCTGCCGGGCAAGCATCGGACAAGCGCACAGCAGGCCCTGACATTCCTGGAAATGATCCAGGAGCGGTTCAGTTTCGTGGCGCTCGATGCTGAGGATTATCTTGCGACAATTCGTGGAGCTGCGGCCCTCGGTGTCATAGGAGGCACTTCATACGATGCGCTCGTCGCCGCTTGCGCCCTGAAGGCGAAAGCTGACGTGCTCTACACGTGGAACATGGGGCACTTCTTGCTGTTGGGCGACGAGGTTGCCCGGAAAGTACGCACGCCCTAAGGTAAATCCTAGCTCACGTTGGCGAGCGTCTTTACCGCGACGTCAGCCTGGTTGCGCAGCTTCTGGACCGACTCATGAATCGCTCGCGCCGCTGCCGGTCCGCTCTGCTCGGCCGTTTTCGCCACGCTGCCCGCCTCTTCGGTCGAACTGCTGGCCATGTCCAGCAACACGACAACTGCATCGGCATGCAGTTTCCATAGCGATGACATTTTCTGGCTGCGCTTCAATTCTTCCAGTTCGGTGCTGATGCGAGCTGAAATCGACACCATCCGGATCAGAGTGCGCGCCACGTCAGCCCGCGAGCTCTTTTCTTCCAGAAACGAAGCCCCATATGCCTCGGCCTCGGGCACGGTTAAGGTCAAGTTGAAAAAGCGCATGGGCACAACCTGGCGATATTTCGGATCGGCCACGCGCACAAACACCCGAATGGATTCCTCTACGCGCCGCAGTTTACTTTCTTCCGACGATATTTGCTGCGCGGTAACGGCAGGCGGTTGAAACACTGGCACTGACGCCGGAGTTTTGGCTGCCGCTACTCTTGCCGGCTTTGCAGCAGCCGCTGAACTGCCTGCTGCGCGCGACGTTTGCCCCGCTGGAGTCATTAGCGCCCGCCGGATCGGCGGACGGCGATCCAGTTCTTTCTTTAATTTCGAAACCCGCCGGAATTTTTCCAGAGCCCCGCCGTAGTCCGCCTCCAGAAGTTGTTTCTCTTGAATCGCGGCCACGTGCTCAACCGTGACTTCCACCCCGTCGACTGTCGTAAGAATCGTTCCACCCATCTCTTCCAGCGCCTGTCCGAATGTTTTAATTTCGTTCAGCGCCTTGGCGAAGAGTTCGTCAAACTTCTTGCCGAACGCGGCATTGTAAGCCGACACCGTGGCCAGCACGCCGGGATGATAGAACGACGAATCCAGCCACTGCTTCAGTTCTCGCACACGGGCGATAATCCCGGAATCAATCAAAGCATTGAATTCCCGAAAACGTTCGATCTCTTCGCGCAACGGGTCGAACCGGCGCAGCAACTGCACATGCTCTTCCGGCAGCGAAGGCACGTCCGTGTCGGCCAATATCTCGATCAGCGCGATTTCAAATGGCGACAGCGGCAACGCACCATCCAACCCGTACCCGCTCTGCTGCCATTGCCCCGGCACCCGAGGATGACGGTAAAGAAACGTCGCGATGAGATCGGTCTTGTCGCGGTTCACATCGCTCGGTTCACGGCGTCGCACAAAATACCGCAGCAGCGCCTCTGCCACCTCAGAATCCGTATCCGGCGTCAGCGCTTGCCGCACCATTGCGGGCGTTATCGCCAAATCCAGCAGGTGCAGCCAGCGATACATGCGCGACAGCGTAGTCGGCAACTCCCGTTCGGAATGGCGAAGCGCGTCCTCATCGAGGCCACTCGGAATGGGGACATCCCCGCCCAAAGCGTCTCGCATGAGCTTCTGGTAGAAGCCCTGAACCGTCGCCAAAATAGCTAATTCAAACCGAAGATCTTCGGCCAAACTTTGCCCCCGAGAGCAGAAATGTTCTCTAAATCTTTACGATGTCTTAAGTAAAAATGAAAAGTAACTTCTGCCGCAAGTTACTACCGGAGTGGAGGAGAGGACTCCCCGGAAGGACATGACCTTCCGCGGAGTGTACAGCGATTGCGCTAGAGAGGTAGCTCTCGCTTACGTCTTCTTCAATTCTTTCAATATCTCGCGTGCCGCATTCGCGCCCGAGCCCCCGGTCAGTCCCGCGCCCGGGTGCGTCCCGCTTCCACACAAATACAAATTCTGAATCGGAGTACGATACCGCGCCCAGTCAAGCAATGGCCGCATCGTAAAGAACTGATCGAGCGCAAGATCGCCGTGAAATATCTGTCCCCCGGTCAGCCCATACTTGTCTTCAAGGTCCTGTGGAGTGATGATCTGGTGCGTCAAGATCAGCTCCGGAAGATTCGGCGCATACTGCGTAAGCGTCTGCACCACGGTCTGGCCAAGCGCTTTCCGCTGCTCTTCCCAATCGCCCTTCAATTTATAGGGCGCGTACTGCATGTAAATCGACATCACGTGCTTGCCTTCCGGCGCCAGCGTAGGATCGGTCAGCGAAGGGATCGTGGCCTCCAAATAAGGCTGCCGCGAGAAATTTCCATATTTCGATTCGTCGAATGCGCGTTCCAGGTAATCGATCTCGTTGCCAATGTGAATGCGCCCCTTCAGTGCGGCGTCGTTACCGTTCTTGAGCGCAGTGAACGTCGGCATCCCCGAGAGCGCCAGGTTCACTTTTGCGACCGTCCCGTTGCCACGATAGTGCTGCAACTTCTGCACGAAGTCCGGCGAAAGCTGTGTGGGATCGGTCAGCTTGAGCAGCGTGCGTTTCGGGTCTGCATTAGAAATCACCGCCCTCGCCGAAATTTCTTCGCCGGTTGAGAGCAGCACGCCCGTCGCGATGCCGTCCTCCACACGGATCTCAATAACTTCCACGCCCGCGCGAATCTCCGCTCCGGCAGCCTTCGCAGACGATGCCATGGCCTGCGTAACTGCTCCCATGCCTCCCGCGGCAAATGCCGCCGACCCAGCGGGATGTGGATCTCCTGCGGCGCGAATCAGCAATACCAGCGCGCTGCCCGCAGACCATGGTCCCAAGAAGGTTCCAAACACACCGCGCGCCGCAATCACCGCCCGCAAAAGTTCCGTTTCAAAATATTCTGCAGCCAGATCGGCCACGGCCATCGGCCCCCAACGCAGCAGGCGAAACATATCCTTCTTGCCCAGCTTGCGAATGGCGCGCCCCGTCTGCAGCATGCTCCACAAGTCGCCGCGGCTCGGATGGTCAATGTCCGGCGGCGTAGTCGCGAGCGCCTCAGCAATCACCTTGCTGATCTTCTCGAGCGATTGCTGGAATTCCAGATACTTGGTCGCATCTTTTTGCGAGAACGCAGAAATCTCCTCCGCCGACTTCTTCGCATCCTGATACAGCGAAAGCGCCCGTCCGTCGGGCGAAAGCGCGGTCACGCAAACTTCCGGCGTGATCCACTTCAGCCCATGCTTTTCCAACTGCATGTCGCGCACAATTTCCGGCCGTATCGGCCCCGCGGTGTGCGCCAGGGTCGAACAACGAAAGCCAGGATGAAATTCGTCGGTCACCGCGGCTCCGCCAACCTGCGCGTTGCGTTCCAGCACCAGCGGCTTGTATCCGGCCTTTGCCAGGTAAAACGCTGTAACGAGGCCGTTATGGCCGCCACCAACGATGACCACGTCGCGCTGCGGGGAGCGTTTCTGGTCGGACATGTCTAGGCCGCTCCCTTAATGTCTTTCAGAATTTCCAGCGCAGCCAGCCGCCCGTTCGCTCCCATAATGCCGCCGCCCGGATGCGTCGCCGATCCGCACATGTAAAGGTTCTTAATCGGCGTACGGTACTGTGCCCAGCCCGGTACCGGGCGCAGAAAGAAAAGTTGCTCCAGCGAAAGCTCGCCCTGAAATATATTGCCTTCGCTCAGTCCCCACTCGCGCTCCAGATCGAGCGGCGTTATCACTTGTTTGTGAATGATGATGTCTTTAATGTTGGGCGCGTATTCGGCAATTGTGTTCACAACCGTGTCGCCGAAGGCTTCTTTCTGATCGTCCCAGTTCAGCCCCGGCCGCAACTTGTAGGGCGCATATTGCACGAAGCACGACAGCACATGCTTTCCCGGCGGCGCCACCGAAGGATCGGTCAGCGACGGAATGACCATATCGATATAGGGATGCCGTGAGAAGTTGCCATACTTCGCGTCGTCGTAGGCGCGCTCCATGTACTCGACCGACGGCGAAATCGAAATCGCGCCCCGCAAATGCGCACCCGGCCCCGGCAGGCACTTGAAGTTGGGCAGCCCGTCCAGCGCCATGTTGACTTTGCCTGAAGAGCCACGAAACTTGTAGCGATTGACGTCTTCGAGAAAATCGCCGGGAAGATTCTGCGCCTCAATGAACTTCGTAAACGTCAGCCGCGGATCGACGCTCGACGAAACCACATCCGCGTAGACTTCATCTCCGTTGGCCAGGACCACGCCCTTGGCCTTGCCATTTTTTACGATGATCTGCGAAATTCCCGACTGGGTGCGAATCTCCACGCCCGCCTCGCGCGCCGCGTCGGCGATCGCATTTGAAATCGCCCCCGTCCCTCCGCGCGCAAATCCCCACGCCCGAAACGCGCCGTCGATCTCCCCCATGTAGTGGTGCAGCAGAACATACGCCGTTCCCGGAGAGCGCACGCCCAGGAAAGTCCCAATAATTCCCGACGCCGACATCGTCGCCTTAAGCACGTCGGTCTCAAACCATTGATCGAGAAAATCAATTGCGCTCATCGTCATGAGCTGCACCTGATTGTATTTGTCGTAACTCGTCATCCCCTGAAAGCGCCGCCCGATGAAAAGCAGCTTCATCAGTTCGCGCGGATTCAACGTCGTCGGATCTGGCGGGACCATGCTCAAAATCGGTTTTACGAACCGGCACATTGCCTGCATGGCCTTGCCGAATTCGTCGTAAGCCTCGGCATCCACCCGCGAGTGGCGGGCGATCTCGCGATGCGTCTTTCCATGATCGTTCACGCGCCACAAATAATCGCCGCTCGGCATGGGTGTAAACGTGCCATCGAGAGGAAGAATCTCCAGGCCGTGGCGGGGAAGATCGAGGTCGCGAATAATCTCCGGCCGCAGCAGCGACACCACGTAAGAGCAGACCGAAAACTTGAATCCCGGAACAATCTCTTCCGTGCAAGCCGCGCCGCCCAGCACGTGCCGCCGTTCGAGCACCAGCACCTTCTTGCCCGCGCGCTGCAGATACGCGGCGTTGACCAGGCCGTTATGCCCGCCGCCGATAACGATTACGTCGTATGAATTGGAACCAGCCATTCGCTTTTCGCTCCTAGCTCTGAGCTGCAACGCTCGCTTGTAGGGAAACGCAATAATACTCGCGCAGATAAAGGTCAGAAGGCGAGATTAGAGTCCACTGGGAAGGACCGTCCAACTTCGGAGAATGCCGCAAAGCGATGGCAGAATTGTTCGCATGAGTGGTCGTAGTCGAATCGCCATTCTATCGGGAACCCCGCTTTTTTGTCTGCATATTTCGGAAGCTGGCGTCATCCCGAAGGCCCGCGTTCTCTCCAGCGGGCCGAGGGATCTCCCTCAGCAATCTGCTGCGGTTTGTATACGTCCTGCCACGCCTCCGCTAGATCCTCCCAGCGTGGCTTCATGGAATCGACTCGAAAAAACGCGGGCCTTCGGGATGACGCATCCGGAAAAGGCGCCGGCGTATAATCCGACTTCGAAGTAAATCCTTCGAGGTGATCACTCTTGCCCATTGGAACCGCATTTCACGAGAGAACCTTCCCCCTGTGCCAGAGCCTGAATTATCGCGAATGGTCGGGCTATTACACGGTCAGCGTTTACGAAGTTCATCACGAGCACGAGTACAACGCCATTCGCAACGCGACGGCGCTCATCGACATTTCGCCGCTCTACAAATATCTGATCACCGGCAGAGACGCCACGCGCCTGGTGAACCGGGTGATCACTCGCGACATCAACAAAGTGAAAGTGGGCCAGGTCATTTATTGCTGCTGGTGCGACGAAGAGGGCAAAGTCATCGACGACGGTACCATCTCGCGCCTCGAAGAAAACGTCTATCGCTGGACCGCTGCCGACCCCAGCCTGCGCTGGTTTCGCCAGAACGGCCTGAACATGGATGTCCAGATCGAAGATATTTCGGAGAAAGTCGCGGCGCTAGCCCTGCAGGGGCCAACGTCCGCCAAGCTCTTAAAGTCTGTTGCCGAAGCCGATATCGCCAACCTGAAATATTTTCGCGTGACCCGCGGCAAAATCGCAGGGATTCCCGTCGATATTTCGCGCACTGGCTACACCGGCGATCTGGGATACGAAATCTGGATGCCCTGGGCGGATGCGTTAAAAGTGTGGGATGCTCTCGCCGAAAAGGGCAGGCAGTTCGATCTGCACGCTGCCGGCATGCTGGCGCTCGACGTTGCTCGAGTCGAAGCCGGACTGCTCCTCATCGAAGTCGATTACACGAGCTCGAAAAAGGCGCTGATTCCGTCGCAGAAGTTTTCTCCCTACGAACTGGGATTCGGAAAGATGGTGCACCTCGAGAAAGAAAATTTCATCGGCAAGCGCGCGCTGCAGCAAGACGCGAAGAAGGGCGTACCGCGGCAACTAGTCGGCCTCGAAGTCGACTGGACCGACGTCGAGCAACTCTACGAGCGCTATGGCCTAACCCCCGCTGCACCCACGCAAGCCTCGCGCGTCGCCGTTCCCGTGTACTCGGGAGACAAGCAAGCCGGCAAAGCGACGACTACGACGTGGTCTCCCATTCTGAAAAAATTAATCGCGCTGGCCAGCGTCGAAACCAATACGCGAAGCCGGGAACTTCTCTCCAAATGGAAATCACGATCGAAGCAATGCGCCTCAAGACCAACGTAAAGGTGACGACGCTCCCGTTCTACAATCCGCCGAGAAAAACGGCGACGCCGGTGTGAGTGGTTTACGTGGGGACCGCCGCCCTCGGCGGTCCAAGCGAGCGAAGCTCGCTGCTAAGCTGAAATCAAACCCAGCCGAACTGCGCCCGGCAGACAGCCGAAGGCGGATGTCCTACACAATCTGGGTTACACCTACACGGTCAGCTAGCCTTTCGGCTACCGCGCTTCCAAAACAAATATCCCGGCACGCCAACAAGCACGATTGCCGTCCCCCAGAACGCCTGCGTTGGCCGGGTAATGATCGTGTTCAGGGTCCACGCTGTTCCAGTCAAAACATAAATCGCCGGCAGCCACGGATATCCCGTGCAGCGATACGGACGTGGAATGTCCGGCCGCTTCCAGCGCAACAGGAACAGACCGATCACCGTCAGCGTGTAAGACAACACCATGCCGTAAATGACATATGTGTACAGCTGGTCATAGCGCCCGCTGAGCGTGAGCGCCGCAGCCCACACGCCCTGTCCAATCAGGCTGAACGCCGGTGTTCGCCACTTGGGATGGATCACCGCCATGCGCTTGAAGAACACTCCATCCTGCGCCATCGCCAGATACACACGAGCCCCAGACAGCGTGCAAGTCGCCGCCGCGCTAAAGCAGGAAATCGCAATCATCAGGGACAGCCATTTCGCTGCACCAGGCGTGAATAATGCGGCAGCCGCCGCATGCGCAATCGTCTCGTGCGTCGCGATCTCCTTCAGCGGCAACGCATAAATGTAGGTCAGATTCATCGCAATATAAATGAACGCCACGGCCAGCACGCCCAGAACCATGGCCCGCGGCACCGTCTTTCGAGGCTCCTTCACTTCGCCCGCAACCCACGTGATATATACCCATCCGTCGTATGCCCAGAACACGGCGATCATGCCCACGCCGAGCGCGGAAATTAATTGCGTTGGCCCAAGTCCCAGAGTCAGGCTCACGCCGTGCGATTGAAAGTTCGACCAGTGTCCCTTGCCGATGGCGAATCCCAAAGTCACGAACGCAGCCATCGCCGTGAACTTTGTCCAGGTGGAAATATTCTGCAGCAACGCGCCCCATCGCAGTCCGACCACATTCACGTAGGTCAGCACCGCGATTAAAAATAATCCGAACAAATGAGCCCGAGTGATCGCAATCCCGGCGAATGCAATCACCACATGATCCTGCGACACCACGGGAAAGACCTGACCCGCATAAGCTGCAGCGGCCACCGAGAGTGCGGCAATCGATCCTCCATTGGCCACGCTGAACAGCATCCAGCCGTAGAGAAACGCGACCAGGTCGCCAAACGCCTCGCGCAAATAAATGTATTGCCCGCCGGAGTCGGGGAACATGGAGCCCAGCTCGGCAAATGCGAAGCAGGCGCAGAGCGAGATCACCGCTCCTAACACCCAGACCAGCAGAAACAGCACCGGTTGCGGCAAGGGCCCGGCAATGTCTTTTGCAGTTAAAAAAATCGAGGAGCCGATGACGCCGCTCACCAACAGCAAGACCGAATCCAGCAACCCAAGTCCGCGGACCAGCGTTGGCTTTGACTCAGTTGCTTGCAATACTGCCGCCGGAGTTTCTGCCGGGGGAACAGCGGGCGGCGATTCCATCATCCCATACCCAGTTCGTCGGACGATTCCAGCGCGGTGCCGCAACGGCGGCAGATCACAGAAGAACAGTCGCCACAGGTGAGCGGATCAGTTACTTCTTCCGCGCAATTCGGGCAGTAAAGCGATCCCGGCTCCGAGTCCGGCAGCGGTTTCTGTGGTGGCGTGGCCATGAAGAGGAAAACTGTAGCATAGACGTCGGGCACGCGCAGCTATGTTCATCGTCGGAACTCGCAGGAAAAGATCCTGGCGTGCACAACTCGGTGCCGTCTACATCGGTTGGTTACATCTCCACCTTTTCCGCGATACACTGCACTCACATGCGAGTTCTGGGCATCGATTGCGGCGGAGAATACACTGGCTACGGTGTGGTCGAGATGTTCGAAAGCGGCAAGCTGGGTTGCCTGACTTGCGGAGCCATCAAGCTGTCTCCCCGCGAAGCCTTGCCCCGGCGCCTCTCCCGCATCTTCACTCAACTCGGCGAGATCATCGCCGCGCACCAGCCCAACGAAGTTGCAATTGAAGACGTCTTCTACGCTTTGAACGTGAAATCAGCGCTCAAACTAGGGCAGGTCCGTGGAGTCGCCATGCTGGCCGCCGCGGCCGCAGGGCTTGAGGTCGCTGAATATTCGCCGCTAACCATCAAATCGTCGGTCGTGGGGTACGGGCGCGCCGAGAAGCAGCAAGTCCAGCACATGGTGACGCGCCTTCTCGCTCTAGCCGAACCGCCCGAGCCTATGGACGCTTCCGACGCGCTGGCCATCGCTATCTGCCATCTGCACACCGCCGGAACTCTCAGTCGCCAACGCGCCGCCGCGCGATAGAATCGCAGCGGCATCTACTTCTGGCATAATTTTCAAGGCTGACTTGTGCCTAAGCGAGCTACAGGGATGAATCCGAAGTCAACGCTGCCGACCGTTTGCACGCGATCTCACTGCGGACAGAAACGCCGGCGCCACGGGAATGCACTGGCCGCCCTCGTGGGCCTTGTTATCTTGATAGCGACCGTTCCACTTCGAGCCGCCGATCCTGCCACGGTGACCTTTACACTCGATTTTCCAGGCTCCGATCCAGAACACTATTCCATCTCCGTGCAGTCCGATGGCCGCGGCCACTACGAATGTTCGGCCAAAATCTCCGAAGCCTCCGATGATCGCGAGGCCTATGAGACCGATTTCACCTTTTCCGATGCTACTCGGGCGCGGATTTTCGACCTCGCCGCCCAATCCCACTATTTTTCCGGCAAAATCGATTCCGGCAAGCGTAATCTCGCCAACACCGGCGCGAAGAAATTGGCCTACAAAGACGCTCAGCGCGATTTCACGGCAACGTACAACTATTCCTCCGTGCCCCCGGCTCAGCAGCTCACCACCTTATTTCAGAGCGTTTCCGCCACTCTGGAGTTTGGCCGCCGCCTCGCCCACTATCACCGCTATCAGAAGCTGGCGCTCGACGACGAACTGAAGCGGATGGAGGAACAGGCCCGCCAAGGAGATCTGGTCGAACTTCAGGCCGTGAAGCCCGTTCTGCAGGAAATTTATGACGATACTTCTGTCATAAACATAGTGCGGGCGCGCGCCCAGCGGATCATGGCCATGTCGCCGGCCACGACGGCCGGACGCTAGCCGGTCCAAGTCCCCCTTTCTGCCCCGCTTCTCCTCCTCGGCTAGCAAGGGGAAGAATTTTACAACTGCGCTCGACAAAACCGTGCTCTAATAGGTCAGCGAAGACCTTTGGAGGCTGTTATGTCCAGGCTCTCTCTCTCCCGTTCCAGCATGGTTTTTCTTACGGTCGTTGCTTGCGCGCTGATCGCGCTGCCCGCTCTGGCCGATTCGCAGGTACGCATCGTTCGCCTGAGCGATGTACAAGGCTCGGTTCAAATCGACAAAAACACCGGCATGGGATTTGAAAGCGCATTCCTCAATCTTCCCATCACCCAGGGAGCGCAGATTCGCACGCATGACCGCGGCCGCGCTGAAATTGAGTTTGAGGACGGCAGCACTCTGCGCCTGGCGCCCAACACCACGGTCTCTTTCAGCACCCTCGGCTTAAACGACTCCGGCAAGCGAATTTCTGTCGTCGACCTCGTCGACGGCACCGCTTACGTGAATTGGCTGGGCAAGAGCGATCAGTTCAGCCTCAACTTTTCCCGCGAGAAAATCGCGTTGGACCGTCCCGCGCATTTCCGCGTAGAGACCTCACCCCAGACTGCGGAGCTGGCGGTCTTTAAGGGCGATATCGACGTCGATGGTCCGGCCGGCAAAGTTACCGTCGAGAAAAAGAAAACCGCGCACTTCGACGGTTCCGACGACGGCAAATACACTCTCGCCAAAAACATCGAAGAAGCCCCGCTGGATTCATGGGACAAAGACGCCAGCGAATATCACCAGCAATACGCGAAAAATAATGTGTCGTCTCCGTATCAATACGGCATGAGCGACTTGAATTATTACGGCTCGTATTCCAATGTCCCCGGCTACGGCATGATGTGGCAACCTTATTTCACGGGTGTCGGCTGGGATCCGTTTATGGACGGTGCCTGGTCGTTTTATCCCGGCTCTGGCTACATGTTCGCCTCGGCCTATCCTTGGGGCTGGATGCCTTACCGCTACGGCAGTTGGATGTCCGTTCCGGGCATGGGCTGGATGTGGCAGCCTGGAGGCTGGAACACCTGGAACACTGTGCCGCGATTTGCGGGTAACCTGCCGGTCAATTTTCATCCGCTCGCACCGCCTACTGCGGGAACAGTCAGGCCCGTAGTGGTAGGCAGGACCGCTGTGTCAGCCGTCCCGACTTCGCAAATGGTTTTGAGGGCGGGATCGGCGGGCATCGGGATTCCGCGCGGCTCGATCGAGAATCTCCACCAACTCAACCATCAGGTTGCCAGGTCCGGCGCTGCCGAAGTCAGGCCCGCGCCGCAGTTTTCCACGACTTCGACCAGCGGTGCACGGATGAATTCGCCGATGTATGCCGGCGCGCCGGCCCGGAGCAGCCAGCAGTCTGCCCCGGTACACAGCGGCAGCATGTCCTCAGGCCACGCGTCTGGTGGAGGCAGCCCGCACCGCTAAAATTATTCCAGGTAAACGATCAAGGGCGGCCCGACCGGGTCGCCCTTGTTCATTTCATTCGCGCAGCGATAGCCGCCTCGCTGCCCCGACAAGTCGAAGCCGGGCAACATGTCCCGACGGACGACTACGAAACCACTACCCCCGCGTACCCAACAACGGTCTCGCGATCCCCGGAAACATCTCCAGAAGTCGCATACTTCACCAGTTCCGCCGACTTCGCACCCAGTTGCCGCGCCGCTGTCAGCATCGCCACCGCCGGTCCCAAGCCGCACATGCTGATCTGCTGTTGCGTAACCACCTCGTAAAGCCCGCCCGGATCCAGGCTCAGAATTCGCTCGATCGCCCGATGATCCTTCGCTCGAGTCAACACGTCTGACTCGTAGTGATTCATATCGCTGGAGGCGACAATGAGAACCGAAGTGGACTGCGCCGAAACAACCTCCGCCAACGCTATTCCAAGTTGCTCTAGCACCTCAAACTGTCTCGTTCCCAAAGCGATTGGAACGAACTTCAGCCCCGGTTGCCGCAGCAAAAGGAATGGAAGCTCCACTTCCGCAGCATGCTCCGCGCGATGCGCCGCCGAATCTTCGTTCAAAGCAGGGAAGCTCCGTTTCAAATCGGCAGCGAGTTCGCGGTCGATCGGCACGTCCCCTAGCGGAGTTTGCCACGCGCCTTCACTCATAACCGCCAGCGCACGCCCCATCCCGGTGTGGTTCGGACACAGCACAATGCACCGCGCCGGCACTTCGACACGTGCAAACACCGCGCCTGCTACATGCCCCGAATACATATACCCCGCATGCGGCGCAATGCACCCCAAGGCTCGAATCGGAGCCTGATTCGTTTGCGTTAAATAGGAATTCGCCTCGGCGCGCAGGTCATCCGGATCGCCAGGATAGAAGCGTCCCGCCACTGCAGCATGACGCACCACGGTAGTAGCCATGCTCACTCCTCGCCCATCGCGGTCCCACACGGCCAATGCTATGACGCGCTCTCCGCCTTCCGCAAGGCGCGGAAAACAGCCGCACTTTCTTCCAGGCTCAAAGTCTCGGCTCGCGCTGTGGGTTTCACCTTCGCCTCAGCCAAGGCCCGCTTCAGCGCCGGTCCCTCATAATTGATTTTGAGATTGTTCCACAGAGTCTTGCGCTTCTGTCCAAACGAAAGCCGCAGGAAGTCGATGAAACCATCTCCCGCCACTCCCAACTTTTCCTGTTGCGGATCAATGGTCAACCGCAACACCGACGAATGCACCTTCGGCGGCGGCACAAACGCTCCCGGAGGCAGCGTAAACAGATTTTCCACACTCGCATATAGCTGCGCCGTAGCCGAGAGCATTCCGTAGTCTCGCCCGCCCGGCTTCGCCGCGATTCGGTCCGCGACCTCGCGCTGCACCATGATCACAATTTCGTCGAAGTACTTCGAAAACTCAAACAGCCGCAGCAAAATGTCGGACGTAATGTAATACGGAAGATTGCCGACAACTCTCACCGGCTCCGGCTTCAGGTCAATGCCGGGACGGCTCAGCCCAGGCTTCGGCCCGAAAAGCGAATCGAAGTCGATGGCCAGTACATCGGCCTCAATGACTTCCACGTTCCGCTCCATGCCAAATTTCAGCCGCAGCTGGGCCGCCAGCACGCGGTCTAACTCCACTGCAATTAATCGTCGCGCCCGCTTGGCCAGCAGGGAAGTCAGCATGCCGCGCCCCGGCCCGATCTCCAGTACTGTGCACTGCGACACGTCGCCCAACGCGTCGACCACGCGCGTCGCGTATTCTTCGCTGGCCAGAAAATGCTGTCCCATTTTAGGCTTGCTCTGTGGACGTTGAGTCGATGCGACCTTTGGCACGTTGACCCTCACTGTCTCGGGAAGTAGACTTTGAAGTCGGTCTTCGCATCCTAACTGCTGGACCTTCGGGCCCGAGACACATTCATAATAGCGTGCGCCGCTGGATGCGTGCGCGCCGGGAGGTTCCGAACTCATGAACATCGTATTCGCCGCTTCCGAAGGCGTCCCTTTTTCCAAGACTGGCGGCTTGGCCGATGTTGTCGGCGCCCTGCCGCGTGCTTTGGCGACCTTGGGCCATCAGGTCAGCGTCTTCCTGCCGCGATATCGTCAGACCAAGCTCACCGATGCTGCGACAGTAGTCCGTAGCGTGACCGTTCCCTTCGATGACCAGTACCGCTTCGCCTCCGTCGTCAGCGCCGGCAGCCAGAACGGCGTGCGCTTCTATTTCGTCGAGTACCCCCCCTACTTCGATCGCGACGCCCTTTACGGAACGCCCGCCGGGGATTATCCCGACAACGCCGAGCGTTTCGCTTTGTTCTCGCGCAGCGTAATCGAAGCCTCGAAGATTCTTGGCGTCCCCGACATTTTTCATTGCCACGACTGGCAGTCGGCGTTGGTACCGGTAATGCTGCGCACTCTGTACGCGGAGGATCCCGCCTTCCAGGAAGTCGGCACGGTTTTCACCATCCACAATATGGGCTATCAGGGCCTGTTTCCGGCCGATACTCTTCCGCTGCTCATGTTGCCCTGGGACTTATTCACCATGTCAAAGATGGAATTCTTCGGGCAGGTGAACTTTCTCAAAGGCGCGCTGACTTACTCCGACTTCGTCACCACGGTCAGCCGAAAATATAGCCAGGAGATTCAAACGACGGAGTACGGCTTCGGTCTGGAAGGTGTGCTGCGTGATCGCGCCGCCACCGTGACCGGAATTCTCAACGGCGTCGATTACGACGAGTGGAGTCCGCAGACCGACAAGTTCATCGCCGCCAAATATTCTCCCCAGGATCTCTCGGGCAAGCAGAAATGCAAGCAGGACTTGCTGGCCGCATTCGGAGTTAAGAACGCCGATCCAAAGCTCCCCGTGATTGGAATTGTCTCGCGCTTCGCCGCCCAGAAAGGTTTCGATCTGATCGCCCAGGTCGCGGACCGTTTTGCCCGCGAAGAGGCGATCGTCGTCGCTCTCGGCGCCGGCGACAAAGCCTACGAAGAAATGTTCCTGCGCCTCAACAAACAATTTCCCAACAAGATCGCAGTCAAGGTAGCTTACGATAACGCAATCGCGCACAAGATCGAAGCCGGCGCCGACATGTTCCTGATGCCCTCGCGCTACGAACCTTGCGGCCTGAACCAGATTTACAGCTTGAAATACGGCACGGTCCCCATCGTCCGCGCCACCGGCGGCCTCGACGACACTATCGAACCCTGGGATGCTCGCACCGGGAAGGGAACTGGATTCAAGTTCACCGAATACAACGGCGAAGCGCTCCTGCTCACCATCAAACAGGCGCTCACCGCCTATCGCGACCAGACCTCCTGGCAAGCCCTCATGCGCAACGGCATGAACAAAGATTTCTCCTGGAACGCCTCCGCCCGCGAATACGGCAAAATCTACGATAAGGTGCGCCAAATGCATCGCGTCCCGCCCGCGCCGCCGATGTCAGCTCCAGATAAAGTGCTGGTGTAAGCGATGCTCATGTAGCGACAGCCGCCTCGGCCGTCCGGCCAGAGCCTGCCCTGAGCGCAGCCGAAGGGGCGAAGCCCGGCCGTTTCGCCAAAGCTCTTCTCCGCGATCCCTCAGCGATCTCAGCGGTAAAAGCTTTTCTCTCCAGAACACCGACTGAAATCACCGGCATGCGCTGCTAAAATTCCTCCAGCATGGCCTCGCCGCATTCCACTCCCGCCTTTCCCCGCACCATCTTCCACGTCGACATGGACGCCTTCTTCGTCTCGGTGGAAGAGCTCTACGATCCGTCGTTGAAAGGGAAAGCCGTCGTGGTCGGCGGCCAACGCGACGAGCGCGGCGTGGTCTCCGCGGCCTCCTATGCGGCGCGCAAGTTCGGAGTGCATTCCGCCATGCCTCTGCGCACCGCCGCCAAACATGTGTCCGCACGCCATCTTCGTCGACGGCCATCCCGACCGCTATCGCGAATGCTCGGAGAAGGTTCACAACGTCCTGAGCTCGTTCTCGCCGCAGGTCGAAATGGCTTCCATCGACGAAGCCTACCTCGACATGACCGGCACCGAGCGCCTGCACGGTCCTCCGCTCAAGGCCGCGCACACCCTGCACCAGCGCATGAAAGCCGACACCGGACTCAACTGCTCGGTCGGGATCGGCACCTCGCGGCTGATCGCCAAAGTTTCTTCCGCGCAGGCCAAGCCGAACGGCGTCCTCTGGATCGTTCCCGGCGAAGAGGCGAAATTCCTCGCTCCACTCGATGTGCGCGAAATTCCCGGCGTCGGCAAAGTGATGGAGAGCAACCTACACGCCCTCGGCATCAAGAAAGTCGGCGACCTGGCGCGGCTTAGACGAGTCCGAACTTGCAGACCGCTTCGGCAAATGGGGGCTCGCGCTCGCCGGCAAAGCGCGCGGCGAAGATGCCGGTGGATGGTTCGACTCCGAGGTCGGCGCCGATGCCGACGCCAAATCCATCAGCCACGAGCACACCTACAACGAAGACACCGCCGACCCGGCGCAACTCGAAGCCACGCTGATGCGACTCTCCGAAATGGTCGGCCGCCGCCTGCGCGAATCCAATGTTCACGCCCGCACCATCCAACTGAAATTGCGCTACAAAGATTTCACGACCATCACCCGCGCTCACACTCCGGCCGCGCCTACCCAGCTCGACACCGAAATTTTCGAAGAGATTCGCGCGCTATTTCGCAAGAATTGGAAAAAGGGCGTCCCCATCCGTCTGCTCGGAGTGCAAGCCTCTTCCTTCACGACGCAGCCGGATCAGATCAACTTGCTCGACGGTAACCGGCAGGAGCGTTGGAAGAGATGCAATGGCCGCAGCCGATCGCTTGCGCGACAAGTTTGGCGAGTCCAGCGTCGGCCTTGCTGCTGGCCTGCGCGGCAGCTTCCGCGAGCGCACCCACGAAAATCCTGCAGCGGTGCCTGGCAAAGGGAAGCCTAAATCAACTTAGTGGTGATCCAAGGGTTACGGCGCTTCTTTTTGTTCGTGAGGTGAATCTGCACCGGCGGCGCATTTTGTTTCTATTTAAAAATATCGCGAGCACGATCTGGTGGAAAAGTGATTCGCCCGCCCCGTTTTTGCGTTCTCTCTGCGTTCTCCGCGACCTCTCAGCGCCCTCCGCGGTCAAAAGCTTCCGCGCGAAAATCAAAAAGCTGACGCTAAGCTAAAATCTAGTGATGCGATTTCACCGAATGTAGTGAGGGCCCCTCAGCAATGCCGACCCAAGCTGAAAAACAATCCGCCCTTCCGACCTCCGCGATGGCTCTATTTGCCCGGAACTTTTTGAAATATCCGTTAATGCTCGGTTCCGTGATTCCAAGTTCCCCATTCCTGGTGAACGACATGCTTGCGGAAGTCGACTGGAATCGCGCCCGTGTGATTGTGGAGTTCGGGCCCGGCGTTGGCACCATTACCCGCGAAGCGCTCAAGCGCATGCGGCGCGACGCGGTGCTCATTGTGATTGAACTCAACGAGGATTTCGTCCACTACCTGCGCGCCACGAGTTCGCGATCCCCGGCTGCGCGTGGTTCATGGCTCCGCAGCGAACGTGCGACTCATCCTCGAGCAGCAGGGCTTCGCATCCGCCGACTGCATCATTTCCGGTCTCCCCTATAGCTTGTTCCCTGGTCCGTTGCGACAGGAAATCGTGACTGAGTCTCGTCACGCGCTGAATGCTGAGGGCTCCTTTCTAGTCTTCCAGTACAATCGCACGCTGCTGCCCTACCTCAATTCCAGCTTCAGCTCCGTGAAGCAGAATTTTCAGCTCTTCAACATCCTGCCCGCTCTGATTTTCCATTGCACGCCCTAATCTTCGGGTGCCCCATCCTTCTCGCGTACTTCGCGAGAGGGCGGGGATTCTGACTTGTCTGATGAGAGCGAAGACGGTGGGAGAGTGTCCGCAGCAATTCGTGCGGCCAAATTTTATTCACGGGAATTTCGACGCCTTCGCGGATGGACACCGCGATTAGTGGCTGAGCTTGATCGCCAGTTGCCGCTCTGGGGGCGTCATCTCGCCCCACAACTTCTGCAGATCCGCTTGGACAGGCTGATTGTCCGGCTCTTTCCGCAGCGCCATGGCGAACCATCGGTACGCCGTCGGCAGATCGTGCGGAGTGCAAAGTCCTGCCGAATAAAGCGCGCCCATCTCCACCATCGCCTTCGGATTGGCTTCGGCGGCAGCAGGTTTCAGCAAGCGCATTCCGCGCTCGCAATCCTGAGTTACACCGCCGCGACCGTAAATATACTTTTGTGCTTCAGCCACCGAATCAGTCGGCCTGCTAGGCGTGATTCCTGCATGAGGCTTCGCCGCGGCTTCGGCCGCCGGTTTCTTCGGTTTCGGCGCCGGGGACGGTGGCGTATCGTCACTCGCATCCGCATTTTCTTTCGCTGGCGTTTTCGTCGCTGCATCCGCGGGAGCGGAGTTGGTTGGGGAATTAGACGCGCTGCCGTCAGCCGGAGCATCTTCCTTCGCCGGCTGCGAGGGCGTGGAATTATCTTTCGCAGGTTGAGCAGGTGGTGCGGCGACCGGCGGTGCATTCGCCGCAGGCGTACCCCCCGCGTCTGTAGTAGCAGGAGCGGCGGCCGGCGGACTGCTCGAGGCAGAAGAATCGCCCGCAGGCTGAGCAGCCGGCGCAGCAGGTTGCGCTGGAGTAGAAGCTGGATCCGTGCTAACCGCCGGCGGTGTCGCGGAGCTCGAGTCTGTGACGGGTGCGGCGGGCGCTTTGCCGGGACGTTCCTTCAGCACCTTAAACCGCAAGTAACCGAACAAAACGGCAAGCGCGAGAGCGAACAGAATCAATACGAATTTTCCGCCGCCGCTTCTCTTCGAGGCTCGTCATCCTCGAGCAGGTAATCCAGATTGTCGGAACCGGAATGCCGGTCAGCACTTAAACTCGCCCTCTGGCGCGGAGGCGGATCGTTCAATCCCAAAAACGACGGCCCGCTGATTCCCGGCGAATCTTCCCGAAGCGGCGGCGCTGCCGATCGAGGAACTGACTGAATAGGTGGTTGAGCAATGGGGGCGGCAGAAGACGGTGCAACCGACGAAGGAGAGGCGGATGTTCGCAGCGTAGTACTTTGCGTCGGCACGGCGACCGCCAGCGGCGGCGACACTAATTTCGTCCCGCACATTCCGCAAAAACGGTTGTCCTCCGAATTCTCGTTCCCACATCGAGGGCAGCGCACCAAATCCTCCTCTGTCTACTTATATAGCTTACGATATCTTCTAGATTCGATGCAGCGAGGGCGCATCAAGGTCCGACGAAAAACACGCTGGCGGCACCATGATCTGCATAAAGTGAGCAACCAAAATTAGAGTCCCAATCTCACCGTGCAAGAGCATTGTGTGGAAGCGCAACCCCCTCCGGCCGCCGTAGTTACATGTCCGAATGCCTTGATCTCAGAGTTCGTGAACGTTTCGAGGAACAAATTGAACTGTGATGGAGTCTGAATATTCGGGCCCTATCTCTGGCCACCAGGGAGGCTGGTATGAAATTGCGGCTGGCAGCGTCGTGCGCGCTCGTGGCTTGCGTTACATCGTTCTCCTCATCGCAGGTCATTCCGCGGTTCGTGCGTATTTCGGAAAGCGCTGAGAGCACTTTGATCGTCAAGAAAGTCGATCCGGTCTATCCAGTCCTCGCGCGGCAAGCCCGCATCCAAGGTAGCGTTATCCTGCAAGTCGAGATCAGTAAATCCGGCGACGTCGAGAACGTGCAGTTGTACAGCGGACATCCCATGCTCGCGACCGCAGCCATCGATGCGGTCAAGCAATGGAAGTACAAACCTAATCTGCTAAACGGCCAGCCCGTCGAAGTGGAAACCCGTGTGACTGTGAATTTCACGCTCCCCGAAAGAGCCCAGGCCGTTGGTGTTGTCGGCGACGCGCCCGGAGGAATTCCGCCTGGGGGGCAAGGAAGTATTGCGCCCAGCACGCCAAGCGAGACGAATCATCTTGCGAATCCACGGCGAGTGCGAGTGTCCCAAGGCGTGATGGCGAGCCTTTTGCTTAGCAAGGTGGCTCCCGAATATCCAGCCGCCGCCAGGGATCAGCACATTCAGGGCGTCGTTCTGCTAGCCGTCATCGTCGACAAAGAAGGGAATGTGTCCAATATCCAGCTGATCAGCGGACATCCCCTCCTCGCCCCCGCCGGCATCGACGCCGTCCGGCAATGGAAGTACAAACCCTACCTGCTAAATGGAGAACCGTTCGAGGTTAAAACTCAAGTTACGGTGAACTTTACGCTCGTCCAATAGCAGAGATCGATTCGCGGCAGCGGAAAAAATCTTTGCGCAAACGATAAGTGCGCGAGATGCTCACATCACTTCGTCATCTCATGACTCGTCGGCATCGCTGTTGACGTGGCGGTCAGGGCGTCCTTCGCCGACTTCGGCAGCTTATCGGCATTGGCCACGAGCAAGCTCACCTGCCACATTTGCGTCGACGACAACATCTTCTCGAATCCCGGCATGCCCGTCATGCGAATTCCGCCTGCAATCTTCCAGTACGATTCTTCCGGCGCATCGTCGGTCACGCCTTTTCCTTCCATCAACTTTGGCGGCTTGGGAAACATGCCCTGGGCGATCGCGCTGAGCGGCTGCCCGGGCACGCCGTGGCAGACGGCGCAGTTATCTTTGTACACTTGTGCGCCCGCCACAAACGCTGCTTCGTCGGCTGGAATCGGCGGCGCTTTCGGCATCTCTTTGCGAAGACGCGCGTGCAGCGCCATGCCCGCCAGCATTTTTTCAAATGGCATGGGCGCCGACGAAGTCGCTACCGGCGCCGTACCGGAGGAAAAATACATATAAACGCCTGCCGGAATCACGATTAATCCCACGATCAGACCGACCAAAAACTTGCCCATGCAGCGTTCTCCTGGAAATTAAGTTGGATTTGATACTAACCCAAACTTCGGAAATTCGCGTAGTCTGTGCCATGGCAACGAGGAGGAACCGTTCACGGGAATCAAACAACATCAGGCACTCGCCATCGGCATTACAGGAATTCGTGCACATCTCCGCGTCTATCAAGAGCAACTAACCGTTCCAGAGGGAAGATGAAGGGATTCCTGCGAGCCTTCGCGTACGCACTGATTGCCCTATCGGCAATATCATTTTCTCCCGCCTCCGCCCGCGCCTATTCGATCTTGACCCACGAAGAACTCATCGACCTGGCGTGGAACGGTTCCATACGCCCCTTGCTGCTGGCGCGATTCCCCGGTGCTACCGATGCTCAACTCGTCGAGGCCCACGCCTATGCCTACGGCGGCTGCGCGATCCAAGACATGGGCTACTACCCTTTCGGCAAGAAAGTTCTTCAGCGACCTGACGCATTACGTGCGCTCCGGCGATTTCATCGCCTGGCTTTTTCGCAATGCGCACACCATCGATGAATACGCGTTCGCCATTGGCGCCCTTTCTCATTATCTGGGAGATTCCATCGGTCATTCGCAGGCGATCAATCCGGCCACTGGCGTCGAGTTTCCGAATCTAAGTCGCCGCTTTGGCCCCGACGTAACTTATGATCAGAGTCCTCACGGTCACATTCGAACCGAATTTGCTTTCGATATTGAGCAAGCCACCCGCGAGGCATTCGCGCCGCCCGCCTACCTCAGTTTTATTGGCTTTCATGTCCCCCGAAAATTTCTGGCGCAGGCCTTTATCGATACTTACGGATTCGATATTCACGAAGTATTGGGCGAAGCCCGTCCCGCCCTGCGCAGCTATACCACTTCGGCGCGCCGCTTTATCCCGGCATTCGCCGAAGCCGAAGTAGTCCTCCACCGGCATCATTTTCTTCCTCCTCCGGATGACGATGCGTATCGCATCTTCTCCGAGCGCGTGGCTCACACCAACTACGATCGGCACTGGAAACATACGTATCGCGGCCCCGGTTTCAAGGCGCATCTGTTAGCAATTCTTGTGTTTATCGTTCCCAAGATCGGCTCTGCCGCCGACTTGGCCATCAAGATTCCCAATCATGAAACCGAAGAACTCTATCTGAGCAGCGTGAATCACACGGTCGATTCGTTCCACGCGGCCTTAGACAAATTGGGTTCCGAGCCGAAGGTTCTCATCGCGCTCCCCAATATTGATCTCGACACCGGAAATCACGTCAAGCGCGGCGAATATCAGCTCACCGACCGGACTTACGAAACTCTGCTGCGTCGCCTGACCTCCAATACCGACCGCCCTATTCCCATCGATGTTCAACGTAACATTCTCGAATTTTATTCCGCGTCAACCACTGCCCTCGATCCCAGCCCGCGAGTGCAGGCTCAGCTGGAAGTGCTGAAGCGCATGAAGACCGCAGCTGGCCTCAGGGCCGAGCCAGAACCAGAGCCGGCGTCTGCTCCCGCGCCCAAGAAGTGATCCGCAGAGCGGTGCTAAACTCAGCATCGCCATGCTGACGCACCTGGAATGCACTCGCTGCGGCGAACACTATCCCGCCGATCGCCCGCAATCCGTATGCCCCAAAGACGGCGGCATTCTATACGCCCGCTACGATCTGCCGGCCATCAAGCGCGCTTTTTCTCCCGCGCGCCTCGCCGGACGCGCTCCCACCATGTGGCGCTACGACGCCGTTCTGCCCGACGCGAATCCCGTTTCCTTCGGCGAAGGCTTCACGCCCATGCTTCCCAGCCGCGAATATTCCAACGTCTACATTAAAGACGAAGGCCTGAATCCAACCGGATCGTTCAAAGCTCGCGGCCTCTCCGCCTGCGTGACCATGGCCCGCCATTCGGACTGAAGAAACTCGCCATTCCTTCCGCCGGAAACGCCGCCGGCGCACTCGCCGCCTATGCCGCCGTAGCCGGACTCGAAGCTCACATCTTCATGCCCAAAGACGTTCCCATGGCCAACCGCATCGAGTGCGACTACTACGGCGCGCACGTAACGCTCGTCGACGGCCTCATCAGCGACTGCGCGCAAAAAGTTGCCGACCTGAAAGAAGCAAGCTCATGGAAAAAAGACGGATGGTTCGACGTCAGCACCACCAAGGAGCCCTACCGCGTCGAAGGCAAAAAAACCATGGGCTACGAAGTCGCCGAGCAACTCGGCTGGAGAATGCCGCAAGGCATCATCTATCCCACCGGCGGCGGCGTCGGCCTGCTCGGCATGTGGAAGGCCTTCGAAGAAATGGAAGCTCTCGGCTGGATCGGTCCCGAGCGCCCCAAGATGATCACCGTGCAATCCGCGGGTTGCGCGCCTATCGTCAAAGCGTGGGACGAACGCCAGCCCACCGCCGAAATGTGGCCGAACGCCGCGACCATGGCCTCGGGCCTGCGCGTTCCCAAGCCCTACGGCGATTACCTGATTCTCGACATACTGATGAAGAGCAACGGCACCGCCATCAGCGCCACCGACGAAGAAATTCTCGAAGCCACGCGCCACTGGGCAAAAGTCGAAGGCATCTTCGCCGCGCCCGAAGGCGCAGCCTGCCTGGTCGCTTACCGCAAACTTCGCGCCAACGGATTCTTCAAACCGGAAGACACGGTCGTTCTGTTCAACACCGGCAGCGGCCTGAAATATCTGGATGTGTTCGATGCGAGTGTGGAGCGGACGCCCTCGTCCGCGAAGCCGGCGCAATCGGTAAAGCCAGCCGCCCGCCAAATCGGCGGAATCATCGGCCCGTATTGAGCTGTTCTACCCTGTGATCCTCAGCGCCCTCTGTGGTTAAATGTTTTGAAAGCCATGACCACCCGTCTCTACTACAACGATTCCTTCCTCTATGACTTCGACGCCGAAGTCCGCGAAGTCCTCGAAACCCCGCGCCCCGCCCTGGTTCTCGACCAGACCGCGTTCTATCCCACCAGCGGCGGACAAGTCTTCGACACCGGATGGATCTCCTCCGACGCCGACTCCAAGCTCCGCGTCACCGAAGTTGCTGACACCGAAGATGGCAAGCTCGTCCACTATCTCGAAGCGCCCGTCGATCTGAAACCCGGAACCCGCATCCGCGGCCAGATCGACGCCGCCCGCCGCCGCGACCACATGCAGCAGCACTCCGGCCAGCACGTGCTCTCCGCCGCGTTCATCCGCCTCTTCAACATTCCGACAGTTTCGTTCCACATGGCAGACGATTATTGCTCCATCGATCTCGACACGCCCACGCTAAGCAAAGAACAAATCGAGGCGGCCGAACGTCTCGCGAACGAAATTATCCTCGAGAACCGCCCTGTCGATATTCGTTTCGTGACTCGCGACGAAGCCGGCAAGCTCGGACTGCGCAAACTGCCGCCGACCGAACGCGACGAACTGCGCCTCATCGACATCCGCGATTTCGACCTGACGGCCTGCGGCGGCACACACGTCGCCCACACCGGACAGATCGCCAGCATCCTGCTTCGCAAAACCGAAAAAGTTCGCCAGGGATGGCGCGTCGAATTCGTCGCCGGACAGCGCGCCGTCGCCACCGCGCGACGCGACTTCACCACGCTCACCGAAACCGCAGCGCTTTTTTCTGCAAATATTTATGACGTCCCACAGCAGGCTCGCAAATCGCTCGACGAGATCCGATCGCTGCGCAAACAAAACGAGCAGTCGCAGATCGAATTAGCCGCAGCCTACGCCTCGGTTCTGCTTGCAGAGGTCCCCGAAAGCCACGGCCGCAGAATTCTCGTCCGCACGTTCACGGACCGCGATCTGAATTTCGTGAAGTTACTCGCGCAGAAGCTGACTCGGCTGGCGCCCAACGTCGTCGCGCTTCTGGCGACCACTTCGCCGCAACCGTCGCTGGTGTTCGCGCAATCTCCGGGCCAGCCCTTCGACATGGGTGCGCTCATGAAAGAGACGATGACAAAGCTCGAAGGTCGCGGCGGCGGCAGCAAAGATATGGCGCAAGGCGGTCTACCGAGCGCGGAGGGAATAGAATCTACTCTCCAAAACATAGCAACGACGCTCACGGCGTGAGCGTCGTTGTGGTCTCTGGATTAACCTGCTGAGATTATGCCTGCTGGCCGCGCGCCCGTTCCCACCACACCTTGGGATCGTCGGGGCGGTTCAGCATGTTCGACAATTCCTGCTTGATCTCGCGCAGGCGATTGGTTCGCAATTCGAGCGCAGTCTGATCGAGCGCGTTGTGGTCGCCCTTTTCGGCGAAACGGGTATTCAGGTTGCGCAGGTCGGCAATTTCCTGACGAAGGCTGGAGAGGTGTTCCGCTATATAGGGCATCTCCTTCATCATACGCTCTATTTCCGAAACCGCCCTTTAATTCGGCGGCAGCGCCGTCTTTGCCGGACTCTGGGTGTTTTCTCAGCGGTCGGAGGGAGATTGTCTCAGCGAACTCAGCGGATTTTCTCAGCGTTCTCTGCGGTTCAAAGCTTGTGACGTCGTTCGGCGAAACGGTCATCCCTCCAAATATGGGATGATGCTCCTTAGGAATGATTCGCGATGAATCGCAAAGCATGCGTGATCGGTGCAGGTTCGAACGGGCTGGCAGCCGCCATCGTCCTGGCCCAAGCCGGTCTCTCGGTCGACGTACTCGAAGCGCAGTCAACGCCCGGTGGCGCAGCTCGAACGATGGAATTAACCCTCCCCGGCTTTCACCATGATTTCGGTTCGGCGGTTTATCCCTTGGGCGCGGCGTCGCCATTCTTTTCTTCGCTGCCTCTCGGCGATTACGGCCTGGAGTGGATTCACTCTCCCGCCGCTCTCGCGCATCCCCTAGACGATGGCACCGCAGTGCTGCTGCATCGCGATCTCGCGACAACGGCCGCTTCGCTCGGCCGCGATGGTCCGGCATGGGACCAACTGATGCGCCCCTTCGTCGAGCACTGGCCGGAATTCGCTCCCGAAATACTCGGTCCGGTTTCTTTCTTGCCGCGTCATCCACTGCTGATGGCGCGCTTCGGGATGGTCGGGCTGCAGTCGGCTGAGGCGGTCGCTCGACGCTTTCGCGATCCACGAACACGCGCTCTGTTTGCAGGCTGTGCGGCCCATTCATTTCTCGCTTTAGACGAACCCTTGAGCGCCGCCTTCGCAATTCTCATGGCCGTGCCCGCGCACGCCGTCGGTTGGCCGATTGCTCGCGGCGGCGCGCAGTCCATCACCAACGCTCTATGCGCGTTTCTCTCTTCACTCGGAGCCAAGCTCCACACTTCCTCGCCCGTCGAGAGCCTGGCTGCGCTTTCGGACTACGACCTGTTTCTCTGTGATCTGACTCCGCGGCAGCTTCTGCGAATTGCGGCCCAGAAATTCTCGTCGAGCTATCAGAGCCAACTCGAGCGGTATCGTTACGGCGCCGCCGCTTTCAAAGTCGACTACGCGTTGAGTGCGCCCATCCCCTGGAAAGCCCGCGAGTGCCTGCAAGCCGCGAGCGTGCATCTCGGCGGAACTTTCGAGGAGATCGCTGATTCGGAAAAGATGGTGCGCCGCGGACAGAATCCCCGAACGTCCGTTCGTTCTGCTCGCGCAGCCCAGTCTTTTCGATAACTCCCGCGCTCCCGCAGGCAAGCACACGGCCTGGGCTTATTGCCATGTGCCCAACGGATCGAGCGTCAACATGCTGGACAAACTGGAGAACCAGATCGAGCGCTTCGCACCCGGCTTCCGCGACTGTGTCTTGGCGCGTCGCGTCCTTTCGCCGTCCGATCTCGAAGGCATGGACGCAAACCTCGTCGGCGGCGATATTGGAGGCGGCGTCATGGACATCCGCCAGTTTCTTTTTCGTCCGACTCGCCGGCATTACGCAACCTCGGCGCGCGATGTCTACATCTGCTCATCGTCCACCCCGCCCGGCGGCGGTGTCCATGGCATGTGCGGCTACCACGCCGCAAAGCAGGCGCTCTCCAAATTAAGTTGAATGTGGGGACAGCCGTCCCGGGCTGTCCGGCATGCGAAGCATGCAATGTTCGGTTGGCAGCCCCTCGCTGCGCTCGGGGACAGCCGAGGCGGCTGGCGCGACGTGGAGTTCATTCGCGCCGCCCCTCAACCGGAAATTCCACCGCATGGATCGCCCCATCAGCCCCGCGCTCCAGCGTAGGTGCATACAGTCCCAGAAATTCCCGCCTCCACCACAAACCTTGCGATCGCTTCACCGCCATCGTCGTGAACCAGTACTGCCAAATCACAGCCCGCACCTGACGCGGCGGCCGATGAGGAAATGGATTGCCCGCAAAAAGATTGAGAACATCGCCGTCATCGGCCAGCAATCGCAACTCAGTTCGCGGCACAATCGAGTACTCCCGCCATGTCCCCAGCGACGCGAACCAAAGATTCCAGTCGAATCGCGGCTGATACGGCGCATAGATGCCCGGAGGCTTATCCAGCGCCTGCGGTTTATAGCGGAATGGATAAGCCACCCAAGTTTTCCCATCCTCCGAACCCTGAAACTCGATTTCGTATCGTCCGCGCGTCATGATGCCAAAAAGTCCGTAACGATTGGCGATGCGAAATGGCTCCAGCGCCATCACCGGCCACGCTGGAAGTTCCACCGGCCCGAACGAGATGAGTTCCGCCGCGGTGGCATAGAAAACCCAGCTGAGCATGATCGCGCTCAGCGCCAGCTTCGCAATCTTGAATGGGCGGCGAGAGAGTGTCGGCGTTTGCGCTTCGCTTGCGCCCTTAACCGGAGATCCTTTCCATCGCGCCGGAAAAAAACGCTGCAGGTATCTGTCATCGAGCAACAGAACTCCCAAACACAGCACCAGATAATTCAGGAAAGTGTAGTTAGCGGTAAGAATCACGCCCACTTCCCAAGGCGTCACGATCCAAAAGCAAACGATGCGCCAGCGCCGCGGCAGAAATAACATCCAGACCAATCCCAACTCCAGCGCGAGCGTGGCGAATGCACGTCGACGCATGAAACCAGTGCGGCAGATGCTGCACGTACCATCCGATCCAGGTGGGCAGCGGGCCATTCTGGTAGTACTCGTCCATGGCGGTGAAGTGGCGCCATTCCGGATCGCCGCCCGCAATCTTCGCGACGCCAGATTCGAAATAGATGCGAAACCATTCCCATTGCAGCAGGAACAAACTGGCGCGCGATGGCGGCGACGCGCGCCCAAGCCCGGGATGCAATCCTGATGGCGCAAAGAAAAGCGCAATGAATCCCGCCTCCAGCAGCATGCCGTCCGATTGATATCCCGAAAAATCCTGCGCCGCGCTCACGAACGACAAGAAGCACACGAAGCAAATCGCCAGCATGGCGCGCGGCCACAAATTCAAAACGAGCAGCAGGGACGCAACCATGCCAACCCAGCAGAGCGCGGTCAACATATGCGGGCCGCTCGAAATCCAAAGTAGTGTGGGCGCAAACCAAAGGCCGCGCATCGTCCCCAGCGATCGCGCTACGGCTTGCAGATATTCGTTTGCCGGAAGGATTCCCTGCGGCCCGATCAGACCGCGAATTTGAAACACCAGAGAGAAGAAGGCGGAAAAATAAATCCCGCCCAGCGCGCGCAGGAAGAGCCAGCGGGGAACCAGGCGGTCAACCGCGCCCTGCTCCGAGTCGAATAACCATCGGCTGGCGGAAGAAAGCCGGTGCATGGGCTCGCCATTGTGGCGTTCGCAATTATAGCGATGGAGAAAGGGCCCGGCGTGCGCAGCAATCTGCGCTCCGGCCGGACCCTCGGTGGCAAAAGCTTTACGCGGCCATCCTTCGAACCGCCTTGCGCGTCCTCTGGACCAGGGTCGGCTGGCCGACCGGAACACTCGCCTCCCACGGTTCCTCAACACCCATCAGCGCCAGCGCTCCGCCCGCCAGCGCCATGTTCTTCATGAACATGATCATGTTGTTCATGCGAGCCTGGGGATCCTCGTCGCGCCAGAAGTCATGCATGATGGGCGAGACTCCCGCCAGAAAACCCAGCAGCGCCATCGCTCCCAGCTTGGGCTTAACACCGAGCAAAATGCTGGCGCCGCCGACGAGCAGCGGCACCGCCGACAGTGTCACCGCCAACTCGGGCTGCGGCACGCCCTTGGCTTGCGCGTATCCCGCCATCGACTTGCGGTTTTTCAGGTGGCTGATTCCGCTGTTAATAAAAAATCCGGCAAACAGTAAACGACCAATAAGAAATGGGGCCTTCATCGAAATTCTCCTCAGCGGAAGTTCCGCGAATTGGACGAGTGCGCCTAGTTGGGATGAGGAAAAGCTGAATGCAGTTGGCAGGGAACGGAATCGATCTCTCAGTCAATCTCGCCATGATCTCGCCCAGGCCAATGATTGCAATGGTTTTTCGCCAATGGATTAGTTCGTGCCGTCTCGAGGCTGGCTACTTTTCATGCTCTGCATAGCTTCGCTGCACACCCTTACTGGTTGTTCCATTGCGTCGAGGGCGGCTTGCGCCTGATTGACTTCGGTCAGTACGTGTCCCTTGTCACCTGAGTTCTGCGCTGCTCGTACGGCGTACCTTGCATTGTTGTACTGTTTCAAGATTACCGGCATCGCTGTCTGGCACTTTGTAACCTGCGTCTGCGCGTTTTCTTGCTCATGAGAACGCTCGTCTTGGCCAATCGCTACTAAGACTATGACGGAAACGATCATCAAGATCGTCCCTGCTATTGCTCGGTGTGGGTGCATTGTGTTGAGAACCTCGCTAATCAGCGTTCACGATAATATCTTATCGCTTTAACTGATAGATAACGGTGCCGCCAACTCTGGCTGCGGCACGCCCTTGCCCCGCGCGTATCCCGCCATCGACTTGCGGTTTTTCAGGTGGCTGATTCCGCTGTTAATAAAAAATCCGGCAAACAGTAAACGACCAAAATAAGAAATGCAGCCTTCATCGAAGGTCTCCTTCAGCGGAAGTTCCGCGTGATGGACGGGTGCGCCCAGATGGGATGAGGACCGAGGGTGTGAACTCGCGGATTCACGCCGGTTGCTCGTTCCCCGCGCTGGCGAGATACTGTTCAAGCATTACTTTAACCAAGGACGGCTCATGGCCATCATCCGAAATTGCGCATCCTGCGGAAAGCCCAATCGCATTCCCGCCAAGCATCTGGCCGACACCGGAAGATGCGGCGCCTGCAAATCCCCACTGCCCGCCGTCGCCGATCCCGTGGAGGTCGGTCCCGAAGAATTCGATGAAGTGATCCGCGACAGCAAAGTTCCCGTGCTCGTCGATTTCTGGGCCGCGTGGTGCGGCCCCTGCCGCATGGCCGCCCCTCACGTCGCCCAAGTCGCACGCGATCTCGCCGGCCGCGCTGTCGTGCTCAAGGTCGATACCGAACGCTACCCGCAACTCGCCGCACGCTACAACGTCCAAGGCATTCCCAACTTCGCCGTCTTCGATGGCGGCAATCTCCAATTCCAGCAAGCCGGCCTGGTCGACGCCAACACCATGAAGACCTGGCTCACCCGCGCCGCCTGAGGCCTAATTCGCCGCGAAATCGTGTCAAGACCCCCAACTTGAGCAAATCCCCGTAACTCACAGTAAACGAAGCAGAAATAAAGGCGAAATTTTTGCCGGTTTACCCTCCTCAAAATGCTATTCTGAATCTATAGACTAAAACCAAGGCGCAGGCCCACCAGCCCGCGCCTTTTCTATTTCCAACATGTCCAAAGGGTCGCGACGCCGAACTCCTCCCGCGTCGCGCCCAAACTCCGCCCGCCAGCGCGAACTCAACACCAAGCGCCGTGGAGAACTCGCCGAACTCACCTTCGTCCTCAAAGCCGCCAGCCTCGGCTTCGGCGTCGCCCGCCCTTACGGCGACAGCGAACGCTACGACGTCATCCTCGACGCCCGCGACATCACGTCCAGTGTGGGACGGGCAAGCATGGGACGGGCAAGCATGGGACGAGCAAGCATGGAGCGAGCAAGTGTGGGCCGCGCGAGTGTGGGGCGGGCGCCCTCGCCCGCCGCCCTTCCCAAAAGAAAAACGCGGAAACGCCAGAAAAACCAAAACCGCAAACCACCTCACCCAAGCCTCCACCAAAAATTCTCCCGGCCCGCCTCCTCTCTCTCCCGACCCTTCGCCGCCCCTCTGGCGCATCCAGATCAAGTGTTCCACCCAACTCTGCGAAGGCCTCTACCGCGTCAACGCCCACCGCCGCTCCCAGGGACGCGCCCTCCCTTACCTCCCCGGCGAAATCCATTTCTTCGCCATCTACATCATCCCCGAAACCACCTGGTACATCATCCCGCTCCGCGCCACCCTCGGACGCACCAGCCTCCTGTTCCGCCGCCGCGCCGACCCCCGACCCGGCCTCTACGACGCCTACCGCGAAGCCTGGCGCCTCCTCCGCCCAACCTAGTCGCGCTGGCACCATAGAACCCGCACCAGAAAACTCCCCGACAATATTGGAAGAGAACGCCACTGTATTGGGAGTGAGAACGCCACTGTATTGGGAGAGAAAAAGCATTGTCATTCCGACCGGAGCCGGAGCGAATGCGACGGCGCAGCGGAGGAACCTGCTTTTCCTCGCCATAACGATGCCCACGTGGGGACGGACGCATTCGTCCGCCCCGCGAGCGAAGCGAGCGTGGGTTGGGCCTTGAACCCCAAAGTTGTGAAAGCGGCGGCGCTATTCCCATCGCCAACTGCAGACGATCCTCGATGAATCGCAGCCGAGTGTGAGCGACCTGTTGCGAGGAAAAATGTCGAAGTTCAGCCTGGAGATGTTAGTAATCTACGCCGAAAAACTGGGCCTGCGCACCGAGATTAAGACCCGGAAGGCGCGGTCGTGCGGGGCCGCGGCTGGCTTGGCTTTCACGGTTTAGAGTGGTCGAGCCGTCGACAACTGGTGGTTCGCATCCTTTCGCGAAGAGCGCGAAAGGGTGGGGTAACCAGCCTCTTGTTTTCCCCTTCCCGGTTTTCTCAATCTTCTGGCGGCTTTTGCGACCTCTTGGCAACAGCCACTATGGAATCCAATACGGTACTCACTTCCGGATCAATTTCATCTTTCGAGATGAAATCTCCCAGAACATGGTAGTCCGTCTTGCGCATTAGATTGGGAAGAGCAAGTTTCTTGAAAAAGCACTCGAACACCCGGTCTAGGAAATCATCGCTTGTCTTTGTGTCAACCCACCAGCGATCGTTGAGGTCGCGTAGCGCAGCCCGAGGCACGAGATCCTCTATACACTCTTGCATCGCGTCACTTCGTTTTTTCCGCTCCGCCGGCTCGAACAGGGGCCCTGCATTTTCTGCCGCACTTTCTGCATATCGTAGCAACACGGCTGGTCTGGCAAGGTAGTTTTCCATCTCTCTGCGATTCCACATATACTCCCCCAACGCGTCGTTCTTCTGCAGACCCTGCTCCAGCCTGTCGAACAGGGCAAATCCGACCAAGTCAGGCTTGGCTTCTCTCAGCCCAAAGAAGTGGTCGCGCGCCTTTGGTGGCAGGTTTGTGACGTAGTGCACAAAGGGTTTCTCAAGGAATGTCTGAGCTTCATGCTCGAGCTTTCTGGCAAGCGCTTGCAGTATGGCGAGATCCGTGGAGCCCTCAAGATAGAGCACCCAGCCCGTCTGCTCTGCTTGGTAGTACTGATCGAAGCCGATTTCCCGGAGAGATTTCATTACTTGACTGCCGCGATCGTCGATTCGATGTGGCTTGCCGACAAAAGCGATTACGACGTCGCGGTCAGCCGCCTCGTTGAGAATTATTTCTGAGTGGCTTGCAGCGATGACTTGGCTCCCATTACTGCGAGCCGAATCGCTTAAGAGCTCGTAAATTTGGCGCTGCCTCAATATCTCTAGGTGCGCGTCCGGTTCGTCAAGGAGTAAGACAGAGCCTCTGTTGATCGACATGTACGCCAATATGAGAAGCGTCTGTTGAAGGCCTCGCCCTGACGAGGAGATATCGAGCTGGACTCCGGAACGATCCCGATATGTCATCGTGATCTCACCCCGCTCAGCAATGAATTTTGGCTCGTCTAGATCTACGCCGAACAGGTGCTGCATATTCTGGCAGAGGGTTTTCCACTCCTTGCCACCGTTCTGTTGAGACACGCTGAAACAAAGATTCCGAAGCACTTCGGCCGTCCTTCCTTGGCCTATCAAGAAATTGATTTCACCCGGTGGCGTCGAAAACTCTCTGTCGGCAAGACCTGACATGGGTGGAAGGAACCCGACCCTCGTTTTCAAGGCCAGTTCCGGAACGGGCATTCGAGCCGGATTCTTCTCCTCTGAGAGTCTCAGCGGACGACAGTAAAACGATTCCTCGTTTGCATAGTCAAACTCCAACCCGCACGTCCACTGCTTTTGATCTGTCACTCCCTCTACAGTGATATCGAAGCGGACGTTCTGCGTTTGCTGCTTCTCCCCTGATTTGTCGACCTCTCTAACGTGGAGGTCTCTCCAAAGGAGAACTGCTCCGGGGACTGGTACAGAGATCAGGTCCTTTCGATTGATGGTGACGCCCGGCCGCTTCTCTCTCGCTTTGCCGGCCCGCTTCTCCGACCATAACTGAAGGCCAATATTCCAAAGGGCCAGTGCTTGTAGCGCAGTGCTCTTTCCCGAGTTATTTGGGCCAATGAAGACCACGGGGTTACCCAGTTCCATCTCAACTCGATCAAACTTCTTGAAGTTCCGTATTGCGAGTTTGGTCAGCAACAGTCCTCCAGCGGATTAGAAAGCGGAAAGTCTCGGAAACGGGAAAGTCTACTCTATAAGCGCGGAGCTTGCACCTTGGCACGATCAAGTCCCCACCACTGGGGCCATTTCGGTCGGCCAGTCTAGAGAACTGTCTGATGTCCGCGTCGAATGGGTTCGATACTTTACGGTCCGCAACCCCGCGTGATATTCTGTAACCGTCACATAGACAATTGATTAAAGACAGGAGTGCACCAGGCAAGTGTTAGCCAGAGAGCACAAGAAATCCCTCATTGACCAATACGGCAGGAATGCGACCGATACCGGCAGCCCGGAAGTTCAGATCGCGTTGCTCAGCGAACGCATTGGCCAGTTGACGGAGCACTTCAAGACGCACCAGAAAGACCACGGCTCGCGCCGCGGCCTTCTCATGCTGGTCAGCAAGCGGCGTAGCTTGCTCGACTACCTCAAGAAATACGATACCGAGCGTTACAAGACGGTCATTACCAAACTCGGCATCCGCAAGTAGGCTGGAAGAGCAAGGGTTTCAGGGTCGCAAAGTTTCAAGGTTTCGAAGTCCTTGAAACATTGAAACCTGCGAAACTTTGAAACTTTTGTTTCCTGGCCATTTCTGATGAGCCGCCTCCGGAGAGGCGGTCCAGCATCGAGGAAATCTCCACACGTGCGTTTTTTGAGCGCCAATATTTCTCACAGAATTGCGTGCGGACACGTGTGTCCGATCGCGCATGGAATCAAAATCCCCACCCTCTTTCGCAGAGAACGCGAACGAAGGACGGGGCACCCGACTCAAGCTAAAAGCTAAGAAGCTAGCAGCTAGAAGCTGTCTTCCCAAAGGAATGACTTTATGAAACCAGAAGCAACAAGCGTTACAGTCCATCTCGCCGGCGGTAAAGAAATTTCATTTGAAACCGGAAAGCTCGCCAAACAGGCTGGAGGCGCGGCTGTCGTCCGCCTCGGCGAAAACGTTGTGCTCGCTACGGCTACGTCCAACGCCGACCCGCGCGAAGGCATCGACTTTTTCCCCCTCACCGTGGATTACCGCGAATACACCTACGCCGGAGGACGCTTTCCCGGCGGCTTCATCAAGCGCGAAGGGCGCATGAGCGAGCGCGAAGTGCTCACCAGCCGCCAGATCGACCGTCCTGTCCGGCCCATGTTTGCCGAGGGATTCAAGTGCGAAACCCAGATCATTGCGTTCGTGCTGTCGGCCGACAGTAATAACGACCCCGACGTTCTCGGCATCAACGCCGCGTCGTGCGCGCTGACGCTTTCCGATATTCCTTTCCTCGGGCCGATTGGCGCAGTGCGCGTGGGACTGGTTGACGGGCAGTTCATCGTGAACCCAACTTACGACGAGATGCGCGGCGGGCTGGTCAACATCATGGTCGTCGGAACGGCCGACGGCATTGTGATGATCGAGTCGGGCGCGAAAGAAGTGAAGGAAGAAACAGTCGTCGACGCGATTGAGTTTGGCCACACCGAGATCAAGAAGATTTGCAAGGCGATCAGTGAACTGCGCGACAAAGTTGGCAAACCCAAGCGCAAAGTCGAGCCGCCGCAATTTGATGACGCATATTACAACGACCTGCGGGGAAAGATCGGCGACCAGTTGGCCGACGCGCTCGATACCAAGAAACATCCCAAGGCCGAGAGCTACGCGCTGGTCAAGGACATCAAGAAGAAGCTCACGCTGGCGCTGCCGAAGAGCGAAAACGAAAAAGACGAGAAGGCTGCGCAGGAAAAACTCAAACATTACTACGAAGTTCTTCGCGAGCGCATTTTCCGCGAGCAGGTGATCAATCAGAAGCGGCGTCCGGATGCGCGCGCCTTCGACGAAGTCCGCGAAATCTGGATCGAAGCCGGCGTGTTGCCGCGAACTCACGGCAGCGCCATCTTCACCCGCGGCGAAACCCAGGCTCTGGTCACTGCCACACTGGGCACCAGTGACGATATGCAGCGCCTGGAAGGCTTCGAAGGCGAATCCAAAAAACGCTTTCTCTTACATTACAATTTTCCGCCGTTTTCGGTGGGAGAGGTTGGATTTATGCGTGGGGCTGGGCGGCGCGAGATCGGGCACGGAGCGCTGGCCGAGCGGGCGGTTTCATCGGTGCTGCCGACCGAAGAGAAGTGGCCGTATGCGATGCGCGTGGTTTCCGACATTCTGGAATCGAACGGCTCGTCGTCGATGGCAACAATTTGCGGTGCGTCGGTTGCGCTGATGGATGCGGGCGTTCCGTTGAAGGCTCCGGTGGCCGGCGTGGCCATGGGATTGGTGAAGGAAGGCGACGCGTATGCGATCCTCACCGACATTGCGGGCGCGGAAGATCACTACGGCGACATGGACTTCAAAGTCGCCGGCACGCGAGAGGGAATCACCGCGCTGCAGATGGATATTAAAGTTGCAGGGATTACGTCGCAGATCATGCGCGAAGCGCTGGCGCAGGCGCAGCGTGGACGGTTGCACATTCTGGACAAGATGGAAGAAGTGATCACGACCGGACGCGAAAAGATTTCGGATTACGCGCCGCGGTTCTACACGGTGCAGATCCCGGTCGACAAGATTCGCGACCTGATCGGGCCGGGCGGGAAGATGATTCGCAGCATCGTCGAGCAGACCGGAGTGAAGATCGACGTGGAAGATTCCGGGCTGGTGAAAGTGGCGTCGAGCGATCAGGCGTCGGCGGCAAAGGCGCTGCAGATTATCGGCGACATCACGGCGACGGCGGAGGTCGGAAAGACTTATCTCGGCAAGGTGACGCGGCTGGCGGACTTTGGCGCGTTCGTGGAAATTCTTCCGGGGACCGACGGATTGCTGCACATCAGCGAAGTGGCGGAGCATCGCATTGCCGATGTGCGCGACGAGTTGAAGGAAGGCGACCAGGTGCTGGTGAAGGTGCTGGCGGTGGAAGGCAACCGCATCCGGCTCTCGCGCAAGGCGATTTTGAAAGAGCAGCGCGCGAAGATGGGCGGCGGGGAAGCGCCTCCAGTTGCAGCTGAGGCGACGCCGTCCGGTAATGGCGAACCTGCCATGACCGGATCGCTGGTGATCGAGGGTGGCGGAGATTTTCCGGACGAGCCGGATGCCGAACCGAACTTTAATCGCGACGGTCCGCCCTACGTGAGTGCGGGCGGCGGCGGCGATCGTCCGCCGCGCAGCGGCGACCGAGGTGGAGATCGTGGAGGAGACCGAGGAGGCCGTGGTGGCGGGCGTCCCGGCGGCGGCGGCGGCCGAGGACGTGGTCGCGGAGGTCGTCCTGGAGGCGGCGGCGGTGGTGGGCGTCACGGCGGCGGTGGTGGAGGCGGAGGCCGGCACTAACTACTTTGCGCGGCTGGGGCACAACACTCAGCCGCGAAAATTCTCAATAAGTGAAATGGCTGGTTACAACCGTTGAGATTTAACCTCCGGTTTGCTCGTCACTCGTCCGGAACTTCGGATTGCCACTGCAGGTTCGTTGTTAAACTGGCCGACTTATCGTTACCGATCTGGCAAGCGTTTCAGGTTTCTCTTTCAGTGCAGTCGCTTAGGTCGTGTGGGGATGGGCTAGGTAGTGTTGCCGCAGCAAGTCCTTGCCGTAGTCATTGCCATTCGGAGTTCGCACCACGCAATGAATGTGCTGCTGGGTCGGCTTCGTCGGGTCGGCTGCAAACTTCCGCAGGTTGGCGGGCTGCTGGTGATCAAATTCGATCAGGACCACCGGACTGTGCACGCGGTAATAAAACGCGCTATCCGGCTGCGTTCCGCCGATCCAAGTGAACCAAGTCTGGTCGAGATAGCGGTCCACCGCGTCCATCTTCACGCGGGCGTGACCTTCGTCCATGTTCTTTATGTAGAGGTGAATCAAATCGCGGAAGCGTTGTCGCGCGGGGCCTGACAGATCGTTCGTGCGCAATCCCGCATAATCGATTACCACATTGTCCTTGAATGCTTCGGTCAGATTGTTGTTGCCAGTCTTCGAGAAGTTTAGAATGGCCTGTTTCCGCTGAGCCTCCGGGAGTGCGTTCAACACCGCTAGACCATCGTTCTGTTCCTGTTGCAGAATCTCGAGACCTTTGTATTTTCCGGACGGCGCTTTTACTGGTTCGGAGCCGATAAACAGGGGAGTCATCACCACTTGGTCCCCGAGGACGAAGTAATTGATGATGGCGTGATGGCCTTCGAGTTTCCAGCCCCACGGCTCGGTTGCCGACGGCTTGCCGTAGATCTGGATGTAGTACAACCATTCTCCCAGGAACGCGTGATCCTCGGCCAACTCGGCGAGCGTTTCGTTGAGGCGCATGATGTTGCGCGTCAACTCAAAGCCTTCTGCGCTGAGGGAAGCGCGCATCAATCCAAAGGCGGCCTGCCGCTGAGCCTCGGTCATCTCCGCGAAGCACACTCCCTGCCGCGCGTAAAAATGCTGATTCATCCATTTGCGCCACTCGAGGTCGTCCACGGGATACATGGTTCTGGCGAGTTGGAGGGGCGTGAGCGCGGCGATGAAGGCCCCCGCGGCATTGCGCACTGGTTCGGTTGAAACGCCGCTCGGCTTGATCTCGAACAGACCCGGCACGACCTCGCCGTTGGTCGTGATTCCCGTGAACGGCGTCGCCAATCCTTTGCTCTCGTATTCCTCGGACATCTGGCGAAAACGCTCCGCCACGTCGGATGCGCTCTGAGTTTGCGTCTGGCCGAGGGCCCATGGAACAAGAACGGCAGCAGAGACCAGGGATGAAATAAAATCTCGACGCGTGGGCTTGCCCGTCACAGTATGGGTATGGGTGTGACGGGAATGATGATGGTTATGATCCAGATTGTGCGCCATGCTGGCCTCCGCACAGTTTAGTCGCGGGAGTATAGCACGAGGACGGAATCCGGCAATTACACCGGATCGGGCACAACTTATCCGTGACGGCAAGCGCCGACAGGAAAACCGCCTCAGTGGAATAGTTTTATTCGGTATGCCGGGCTGACGATCCACATACACAGTTCGCTCGGAGCCTGAGCCATGGAAATAGATCGGCGGGGGTGCTCGAGACCGAAATCACCAAAAACACCCAACTAAGTAAAATCTGTCCATCGGGCCGAGCCACGGACTGCGCTTTTGCGCCAAACTGAGATGCCGTCGCGCCGTCGAGAGTTTCGTTTAACTACAACATCGTGAAGGTGGAGCTAAGGCGAGCGGGCAGGTTGTCTGCAGATAACGTAAGGAATTGTCGCGCCCTCGGCTTGGCAGGTTCCACGCCAGCCACGCATGGTCGATTCGATTGGCCGGTGATCGGGCGCAGGGCGTGCTTACACGGGCGCTTCGATTAGAGTGGGGCCGTCTCCCTCAAGTCCCGCGCGCAGGGCCTTCGCGAATGCATCCAGCGAACTCACTCGCGTTGCAGGTACTCCCATGCCTCGAGACAAATGCACCCAGTCGAGATTGGGACGGCCGATCTCGAACATTTCGCGAGCGCGGGGGCCGGGGGTTCCGACTCCCAGGTAGGAAAACTCTCGCTTCAAAACTGCATAGTCGTGGTTGGCGAAAACTACGGTGGTGACGTTGAGGCCCTCGCGCGCCATGGTCCATAACGCCTGCAGGGTGTACATGCCGCTGCCGTCGGCAGTGAGGCACAAGACGCGCCGATCGGGAGCCGCGATTGCCGCGCCCACAGCAAGAGGCAGAGCGATTCCAATAGAGCCACCGGTATTTCCGAGCCAGTCGTGGGGCGGGCCGCCTTGGTCGCGGCCATCAGCCCGCGGCCGGAGGTCATCGATTCGTCGACGACGATGGCGTTCTCGGGCAGCAGCGCGCCGACCGCAGCGGCGAGTCCGGGCAACGTGATCTCTCCAGTGGGCAGGGCCGGGCGCTGCAATTTTTCTGCGCGTTCTTCTGCGCGCTCTTCTTCGCGATCTACTGCCGCGGAGTGAATCGACAGCGCGGCTTCGAGTGCATCGAGTGCGCCAACATAATCTTCGCCAGGCTCAGCCAGAGTGTGCACGACGCATTCCGGAGAAGTGAATTCACTCTTCTTGCCTGGGTATGCGAAATAGGCGACCGGCGCCGGAGAGCCAACGAGAATCAACTGGCGAAAATCTTTGAACTGTTCGATGCCTTGTTCGAGGACATACTGCACGCGATCAACCGACGGAATTCCTGCCCCGCGTTGCTGACGAGTAAGAGGATAGGGCGTGAGGAGTTTTGCTCCGGTAGCCGCGGCGATGCGCCCAGCGGAAAGCAGTCCTTTGCCGTAGAGCGCATTGCCCGAGAGCAGGATCGCCGCGGGCGAACCGGAACGAAGCATGGCTGCGGCGCGCTCGATCGTTGCCGCTTTTGGTTGGGGTGGCTGCGGCAACGCGGGAAGGGAAGCCACTGCTCCGCCCTCGCCCCATGCGATGTCGGCGGGGACGATCAGAGTCGCGATCTGTCCGGGCGCAGTTCGCGCCGCAGTGATCGCCTCGACTGCATCGCGCCCGAGTTCCGATACGGCGGAAGATGTTCGCAACCACTTTGAGTAGGGGCGGGCTATTCCCTCAACATCGGATTGAAGCGGCGTGTTGTAGCGCAAATGATCACGCGCATGTTGACCGACGATGTTGACGACGGGAACGTGAGCGCGACTGGCGTTGTGCAGATTGGCGAGACCGTTGGCGAGACCGGGACCGAGATGTAACAGCGTGCACGCTGGCTTTTCCGCCATGCGGGCATAGCCATCCGCGGCTCCGGTGACTACTCCTTCGAACAGGCCGAGGACGCAACGCATTTCCGGGACGCGGTCGAGCGCGGCAACGAGATGAATTTCTGAAGTGCCGGGGTTGGCGAAGCAAGTATCCACGCCGCCCGCGAGCAGCGTGCGAACCAGGCTTTCAGCGCCATTCATTTGTTTAGACAAGTCAGTCTTGGACAAGTTTGTTTTCAACTCCGCAGTTGACGCTGGGAGCGATCATTGTACGGTGAGCGTGAACCAGGCAACAACGGCAAAGTCAATCGCGAGATGACGAGAAGGAGTAGCGGTGTTCAGAACGTGTCCAGAAAAAAGTTCGGCGCGTCGTTTCGTGAGAGCAACGCGCCGAACTGACCCGATTTATGCGCCAGTCGTGCCGTTGCGCAGCGCCCCTGCGGGCACTCCATCCGGATGGGAGGCCTCACGCCCCACGCTGTAATAGCTGAAGCCGTGCTCCGCCATGATTTCGGGATCATAGAGATTTCGGCCGTCGATGATGATGGGATACTTAAGTTCTTGATCGAGACGGAGGAGATCGAGGTTGGCAAATTCCTCCCACTCCGTGAGGATCAATAACGCGTCTGCGTCGGTGGCTGCGTCGTAGGGCGATCTGGCAAATTTCACGCTGGAGTTCAACACCTCTTGAGCGCGGTCCATGGCCGCCGGATCGTAGACCGTGATTTTGCAGCCCTCCTGCAAGAGAGCTTGCACGAGAAAAAGCGCGGGCGATTCTCGGATGTCGTCGGTGCCACCTTTGAAGGCGAGACCGAGGACAGCGAGGCGCTTGCCGCGCAGGGTCCAAAGCGCGCTGCGCACTTTGCGCAGGAAGCGCTCGCGCTGATGTTCGTTGATGCGCATGACTTCATCGAGCAGGCGAAAATCATAGCCACATTCGCGGGCGACGGCGCGAAAAGCCATTACATCCTTGGGAAAACAAGAGCCACCGTAGCCGATGCCGGGATTGAGAAATCGCGGACCGATGCGGGAGTCAGTGCCGATGCCGTGACAGACTTGATTTACATTTGCGCCTACCGATTCGCAGACAGAAGCGACGGCGTTGATGAAGGAAATCTTCATGGCAAGAAATGCGTTGGAGGCATGTTTAATCAACTCGGCGCTCTTGGTGCTGGTCACGATGATAGGAGGCGGAATGGTAGCGCCATCAGGTTGGGGAATGGCGTCGGGACGTTGGTAATAAGTTCCGTCGGTGAGTGGCGCATAGATTTCGCGGAGAATTTCGGCTGAGCGCGGATTGTCGCAGCCGATGAGAATGCGGTCGGGAAAAAGAAAATCGGTGACCGCAGTGCCTTCGCGCAGAAATTCGGGATTGGAAGCGACGTCGAAAGATTTTGGGTCGGCGCCGTTTCGCAGGATGATCTTGCGCACCCATTCGCTGGTATAGACGGGAACCGTGCTCTTCTCGACGACAACTTTATAGCCATTGATGGCGCCGCTGATTTCGCGCGCGACCGATTCAACGAAAGAAAGGTCGGCATCGCCGCGATCGGTTGGCGGAGTGCCGACGGCGACGAAGATGGCGGAACTGGCATGGACCGCTTCCTGCAGGTTGCCGGAAAATTGCAGACGCTGCCCGCGATGACGTTTCAATAATTCAGGCAGAAAGTTTTCGTGAATCGGAACTTCGCCATTCTTTAGTGCGGCTAATTTCCGTTCGTCGTTATCGACCAGAATGACGTCATGACCGAGATCGGCGAAGCAAGCGCCGGCAACCAATCCAACATATCCAGAACCGATGACAGCAATCCGCATGTTCGAGGCTCCCTGAGTAGATGTGAAATAGTTTTTGATCGTGAATGTGTCTAAAGATGCTCGACGGGGAGGAAAAACAGAACCACTGGGAGCGGCAGCAAGGCCGTCCCAAAAGTGAATTGATTCTAATTTATTGTCTTTGAGTTTGGAAAGGAAACAAAAGACTCCTGCACGAAAGTGCTATTCGGTCACTGGTGCGGTTTTCGAGCCAGGCCATGAATTGAAGTGACGGGAGGATATTCAGTTACGCCGTTTTCGAGGAGCGGCCGCGGGAGGAGCATCCTGCAACGAGTTGCTGTTGCGAAAAGCGTAGAGCACGACCTCAACCCGGCTGGAAACTCCCAACTTGTCGAAAATGCGGAACAGATAGTTCTTGACCGTGTGCTCAGTCAAGGTGAGGCGCTGAGCGATCTCGCGGTTGGAAAGTCCTTCGACGAGGCAACGGACCACGTCGATTTCGCGGCCGGAAAGCAGGCCTTCCTTTATGTTCAGCGAACCATTGGCGGCAGGCTGAACCAGGGTGTCGAGCAGGAACTGGAGTTCGGCATTGTTAGCCCAGATCTGTCCATTTTGAACGCATTGAATACACTTGGCGAGCAAGCGAAGGGGCTCAGTGCGACAGAAGACGCCCTGCGCCCCGGCGCGAAACGCGGCAGTCACCGAACTACGCTCGGAACTGTCCAGCAGCATAATGACGCGTATGTCCGGGTACAGCTCGCGAACCCTGCGGACGAGGCCGAAGCTTTCGAGATTTGCTTCCGCCAGCGCGGCGCTGAGCAAGACTACCTGAGGTTTCTCCTGCGCTAAAAGATCGAGGAGGGCAGGAGGGCTGGACGGCGCCTCTATCATTTCGAATTGATCGTCCCGGCGCAGAGCTTCGACCAACAACTGGGTGGCCATGGCGGTACTATCCACCGCTAGCACGCGAGGTCGGGTTGCGTTCAGAGCGATGGTTGGAGGGGTCATAGTTGGTTCTCTTAATGCCAACTAAAAATGGAAACGACAGTCAGCTAGATGGGGGTGCGGCGCAGGCTCCTGAGAGTCGTAGGTTAGGAGAAATTAGACTCTAGGTCAATAGCACTTCAGTGCCATACGAGGCAATGGCCCTTCGTCCCGCATTCCGAATGCGCAGAATAAAAATTTTGCGTTGGCTCTTGCCACGCTAAGGCGCGTAAGATTCGCGGCAGATTAGATGACTTCGGCCAGACGGTCCTAGCTCAGTGGACATCTGCTGTATAAGCCCTTCCACGAAGCGAAGGGGATTCACTCCGACGTGAAAGTTCCGCGACCTCTGCGGTGAAATCTGTCCCAGTGCTCATTGCACTGGGGGCGCCGATTCTTTGGCCGCGGCAAGTCTGTGACTCTAGGGGACGAAGTGTGAAATGACGCCAAAAAGCTCCTCAAGGGACTTTCTTCTCTGAACTTTCAGCCTCTTGCAGCATTTTGCGCGGTCGGATAATCTTCGTTTAACTTTTGCGGGTTCAAATTGTAGTTCCCCCCCAACCCCCGTTACGAACAAGAAAATGATTTCGTCGCTTTAGATACCCAATTTTTGAACACTTAGGTAACTGACGGTAAAGGTGTTGCCGTCTTCGGTGCAAGCAGTATCCGATTGGAAAATGTGACTCAAAGGGCGGAGCTATATGAGTACAAGCCAGGCACTGCAAGTCGATTTCGGAGTTCTCGGAGGAGCGCTGCTGGAGACTCCGCAGTGGTTCGCCATTCGAACTCGATCGCATCACGAAAAGATTGTGGCGGATCAACTGGCGCAGCAGAGGATCGAGAGTTTTCTTCCGCTGGTGAAGAAAACTCACAATTGGAGCGACCGGAAAAAAGTAGTCGAATTACCGCTCTTTTCCGGTTACACCTTCGCGCGCCTGGTGCTGCGCTCTGGCGATCGTTTGCGCGTGCTGCAGACGCACGGGGTCGCAGGTTTCGTGGGGATTCGGGACATTGGGATTCCGGTCCCAGAGGGACAGATCGAGAGCCTGCGAACCCTTCTGGCGAATGAGATTCCGATGAAAGAGTATCCCTTTCTGCAAGTAGGCCAGCGGGTCAGGGTGCGCGGCGGGGCGCTGGATGGGATAGAGGGAACTCTCGCGGCAAAGGATGGCAGCGCGCTGGTCATTTCGGTGGAACCGATCCACCGGTCGTTGTCGATCAGTATTGACGGCTATGACGTAGAGCCGATTTGAAAGCGCTGTAAAGATTTCGATGGTTTTCTGGGGATGCAAATGTTCGCAAAAAGTCATATGTGGGGTATTGAACGTGAATGAAATTGAAAGCAAAGCCAAAAATGATGGGGACGTGCAGGCCGGGCACCACGAAGCGGAATTAGTGGGCCATCCGCGCTCGGTAGGGGATTATTCGCTTCGCAGTTTTCGCAACGAGGCGGAGATTCGCGCGGTGAACTATGCACTGCAGCAGGCCGGCTGGAATCGCCGCCGAGCGGCGAAATTGCTGAGCATCAGCTATCGCAGCCTGCTGTACAAGATTCGGCAGCACAACATCACGCCGGCGGTGGGTCCGGCGAAACAACTTTCTCATCGCTGAGAGCCGCATTGAAAGCTCTTTGCGCGACGAGTGTCTTCCGTAACCGGCGAGGAAAAGACTAGAAATGTTTTTGGAATTCTTTGGACTACGCGAGCAGCCGTTCGGGGTTACCCCCGATCCGCGGTTCCTGCACTTGAGTGCGGGACATCGCGAGGCGCTGGCGTCGCTGTACTACGGCATCGAGTCGGGACGCGGATTTATGGCGTTGATCGCGAAGCCGGGGATGGGCAAGACAACGCTGTTGTTTCGCCTGCTGGAAAAATTCCGCCACAGCGCCCGCACCGTATTCCTGTTCCAAACTCAGTGCAATTCCCGCGAGTTCATGCGGTTTCTGTTGTCGGAGTTGGGAATCGAGACCCACAATCAGGACGTCGTGCAGATGCACGAAGAGTTCAATAAATTGCTCTTGCAGGAGGCGCGCGCCGGACGCCGCTTCATCGTGGTGATCGATGAAGCTCAAAATCTGGATGCGGGCGTGATGGAAACCGTGCGGTTGCTTTCGGACTTCGAAACTCCGCAGGCGAAGCTGCTGCAGATCGTAATGTCGGGCCAACCGGAACTGGCGGACAAACTAGCGGGCAGGAACCTGGTGCAACTGCGGCAGCGGGTGTCGCTGATCAGCCGGCTGACGCCGCTTTCGGTGGATGAGACGCGCGAATATATCGAATATCGTTTGGGAGTCGCAGGGCATTCGGGGCCTTCGCCGTTTTCGGCTGAAGCGTTGCCGGTGATCGCCGGCTTCACCGAAGGGATTCCGCGCAACATCAATAACTTCTGCTTCAACGTTCTTTCGCTGGCCTGCGCGCTGGGCCAGAAAGTGGTCGATCTGCCGCTGGTCGAAGAAGTGATTCGTGATTTGAATATCAGCGATCTGAATACCAGCCAACACGCCATGGAATCGCCCACTTCGCCGTCCCAGAGTGAGGAGTTCAGGCGTGTGGCTGCGGAGCGGGAAGTGCCGGGAGCTTATCAGATGCCGTATATCGCGGGAAATGATGCCCGCGTCACTCTTTCCCCCGCCGAGGCCAAGGCGTACATGCAGCAATTGGCCACACAATTCAAGGATTGGAAACGAAATTAGAAAGTGCAAAGGCTGATGAAAAATCCCGTCTCCCAACTGGATTTTGTTCCGTTATTTTCGAAGTTGCAGTTATCCCCTACGACCTGTTCAGGATTTATTCCGGGCTGGCGTTACCGTTTAAAGTCGAGGGATTTACAAAATGCAAGCAAAGAAGTTAGGGCTCGTTGTGACTCTGGGAATGATCGCCGTACTGGTGGGCTGTGGAGGCAATTCAACTTCAACTCCGCCTCCGCCTCCGACTCCTACTATTACCGCGATCACTGTAACACCGGCAACCAATGTAATTAGCACCACAGGATCGGCAACATTCAAGGCTGAGGCCACTTACAGCGACAACACTCAAGCGGATATTTCGTCGACCGCAACCTGGTCGGCCGCGCCCGCAGGAATCGTAAATCTGAGCGGAAGCACCGCAGCCGGGGCGGCTAAGGGCGCGGTAACGATCACCGCAACCTCCGGATCAAAGAGCGGAGCTGCCACATTGAACGTCACGGATTTAAATCTTGGCAACGGAACCATGAGCGGAACGTACGCATTCGCGCTGCAAGGAATTGACACCGTAGGTCCGGTATATGCAACGGGCACGATTACCGCCGACGGAAACGGAAACATTACGGCCGGCTCACTGGATTCGAATTCCGCGGCCAACGGCGTAACTTCTGCGATGCTGACCGGCACCTACAGCGTCACGGCGGACGGTCGCGGCCAGATGACCGTCACCGCGGTCGGCAGCAGCACCAGCACTTTGTACCGATTCGTCATCTCGCACGATGGCACCAAGGGCAAGGTAATTGAATTCGATGGAATCGCAGCCGCAGCCGGCACTTTCGAGAAACAAACAGCCGGAGCGCTCTCCGGAACCTACACGTTCCGCCTGGGCGGCGTTGAAATGAACAGCACTGCCGCGAACTGCATCGGCAAGCCGGCCTGCTACATGGGCGAGATTGGTGTGATGACCGTGCCGGGTTCTGGAACGGTGTTGACCGGGTATGCGGATGCGAACCTGACCAACGGTAATAGTTTTGCCACAAACGCGTTCGCCGGAACCATCAATGCGCCGACTGGATCCAGGGGCACGATGTCCATCACACTGAGAAATGCCACGGTAGTTCCTCTGGTGTACTACATTGTGTCGCCCAACAAAGCTCTTTGTCGTAAGCACAAGCAGCACCGAGGTGCTTGCCGGTCAGGCTGAGACGCAAGGGGCGCTCTCTGCTTTCGTCGGTGACTACACATTCCTCCTTGACCATGCGGCTACGCTGACGACGGGCACATTTGAAAAGACCGGGCGCATGACCCTGGCAGGTGGCGCAGTGACTAGTGGGTCCGAGGCTGAGGATCTTTCCAGCAGCACCATTCAGGATCAGAGTTTCGCCTTTTCGAGCGGAACTTACACAGACCCCAATGCCACTGTCACCGGGCAAGGTACGATAAGCGCGCTGGTTACCGCCAGCGCGCCAAATCGGAACTTTGTCTACTACGCTGTGAATGCCACAAAATCTTACCTGCTAGAGACCACCGCGAATTGCGGTTCGCCCACTTCGACGTGCAGTAGCGGCGCATTTCGAGCGGCGATTGGAGAGTTGCAAGGAGGCGGAAGTGTGGCGCTTCCGGTCGCCGGCAATTTCATATTCTCCTCAGTGGAAATCGGTGAACTCTCCGTGGGAGGACAGAACCTGCAAGTGGGACAACTCATATCCGACGGGAACGGAAATTTGAGCGGAATTGTGGACGCGGTGAAACATGCCGGCGGCAGCGACGCGGCGGCTACCACCGTCGTTGTCAGCAGCACTGCCCTCGATTCAACTTTGCCCACAGGGCTCTGTTCCACCACTTCCTGCCCGTTCGAATATGGGTTCACTCCGGCGAACTTTGCGGCTCTCGCCGTACAGAACTATCTGGTGTACGTGCGGCCGGATGGGACTGGCGGCGTGCTGCTCGGGTATCAGCCGGATATCGACGGGTATATCGATCAGCAATAGGCGTTATTCCAGAAGCAGGCCTGGGGAGAGTTTTCCGACTCTCCCGAGGCGGTCCTTCAAAGTTTTAATCGACAGACGATTTCGAGGTGAGGAGCTTTATGAGAAAAGTTGCAATCGGGATGGCAACCATCGCAAGTCTTTGGCTGATGTTGCTGGGCGCGGCATGGTCGCAGAACGTAAACGGCACGCCGGAAGTGGCCGCGGCGGCGGGCGGCAGCTCGGCGGCCGCATCGAATAACGATCCGGCATTTAAGACGCATTACCCGCGCTATCAATTGGTGGCTGGGGACACGCTGGACCTGCAATTCGAATACAGTCCCGAGTTCAACCAGACTTTGACGATCCAACCGGACGGCTATATCACGCTGCGCGACATTGGCGACGTGCACGTCGAGGGAAAGACCGTTCCCGAAGTCACAGACATGTTGCGCGACCAGTACGCCAAAATTCTTTCGTCCCCTTCGATCGCTGTGGTGGTGAAGGATTTCGAGAAACCATATTTCACCGCGTCAGGGCAAGTGGGACGGCCGGGTCACTACGTGCTGCATGGCGAGACCACTGTGACGGAAGCGCTGGCGATGGCAGGCGGACTGACCGAGAAGTCGAAACATTCGCAGGTCGTGCTCTTCCGCCGCGTTTCGAGCCAGTGGACAGAAGCCAAAGTGTTGAACGTCAAGAAAATGCTCAACGCGAAAGACTTGCAGGAAGACTTGTTTATCCACCCCGGAGACATGCTGTTCGTTCCGCAGAACAATATGTCGAAGATCGCCCGGTTTATCCCGAGTTCGGGCGTAACCGCGTACATGAATCCTGCGTCATTTTGATCGGACCGGAAAAACAACAGGGAGCCATCATGGAAGATCAGAAGAAGTTTGAAGCCGCCGACCACGCTTTTTCACCCAGCATTCGCGACGTAATCGCGGTAGCATTCCGCCACCGCAAACTGGCCTATGCGTTCCTGGGTGCGGCAGTCCTCGTCGCCATCGTATTCGCGCTGGCGTTGCCGAAGTATGCCGGAGACGTGAAGTTCATGGTCACGCGCGAACGCGTGGATCCTTCCATTTCTCCGACGCCGGAGCAGAACACGTTTGCCATGGAAGCGCAAGCCACGGTGACGGAAGAAAACCTGAATTCCGAAGTGGAGATCCTGAACAGCCACGAGATGCTGCGCAATGTGGTGCTGGCCACGAACCTACGCCATCAGAAGTCGCTGATGTCCTACGCGACGGGATGGTGGGGAGGGTGGCGCAGCGATGACGAAAAACTGGAAGCCGTCATCCAGAAGCTCGACAAGGATCTGGATATCGAGACCGTGAAGCGTTCCAACATCATTCAGGTAACGTACAAGAACCGCGACCGCGAGGTGGTTGACCGGGTGCTGAAGACGTTGAGCGCTCTCTACTTGAAAAAGCACATGGAAGTGCACCGCCCGTCGGGACAGTTCGCTTTCTTTGATGGCGAGACCGAACTCTACCACAAGCAGTTGATGGCCGCGGAAGAGAGCCTGTCGAACTTTCCGAAGAAGTATGGCGTGGTTTCGCCGGCGGCCGATCGCGACCTGGTGCTGCAGAAGTTGAATGAGTTTCGCGGTTCGTTGCAGGTCGCAGGGGCCGATATCCAGGAGACGCAGAAGCGAATCGAAAAGCTGCGACAGGAAGATCAGTCGATTCCGGAACGCGTGACCACCACCTCGCGCAAAGTTGACAATCCGGAACTGTTCCAAAAGCTGAAAGGCACGCTGCTGGATTTGGAATTGAAGCGTGTCGACTTGTTGACCAAATTCCAGCCGGAATATCGTCCCGTGCAGGAAATCGACAAGCAGATTGCCGATGCGAAAACTTCGATTGCGAAGGAAGAAAGTACGCCTCTGCGCGACGACACCACCGACGTCAATCCCACGCATCAGTGGGTCTGGTCTGAAATGGCCAAGGCGGATGCGGATATGGTTGGGCTGCAGGCGCGAGAGACTGCGTTGCGCAGCGTAGTGGCGAAGTATGAAGCGATGTCGCGCGATCTTGATCAGAAGGCGATTCTGCAGAGCGACCTGACGCGTGAAGCCAAAGCGCAGGAGCAAAATTATCTGCTGTATCTGCGCAAGCGCGAGGAAGCACGCATCACCGATACCCTGGACCAGAGCCGCATCATAAATATTTCGATGGCGGAGGATCCGAGCGTGCCGGCATTGCCCAAGCACATGCCGATGACATTTGCCTTCATCGGTCTGACGCTCACGTTAGTGATGGGATCGGCAGTGATCTTTACGCTCGAGCACTTCGACTCGACTTTGCGAACTCCGACCGAAGTGGAGAGCTTCATGAACGTCCCGTTGTTGGCGGCGGTGCCTTACCGCAACGGCTTCTCCAGCAACGGTAATGGTCACGGCGTTCGAACCAACGGCAATGGGCACTTTGTGGCCGTGCACGCCGGAAACGGCAATGGCAACGGACACGGCAATGGTAATGGCCATCGCAATGGCAATGGCCTCGGGAACGGCAACGGTCATAGCAATGGCAACGGCCATGGCACGACTACTGAAGTGAAGCCGGAAACTATTACCCGAATCATCTGAAGGCGATAAGCGAGAACAAGAGTCCATCTCAAGGAGAGTCATGAGCCGAAATTTCGAACTGCTGCAACGTCTCGAACAGGAACGCACGGAAGCACGGGTAATGGAAATCGAAGGCCAGCAGAACCCTGTGCACGAGCCAGTGTTGGTGGCGCCCCAAGTGGAAGCCTCGCCGGAGTGGAACGTTCCCGTGAATGTTGAGTCGAGGGCGCTGGAGACCGATCCGCTAGCCAAGGCGGAGATTTCGAAGTTGGTGCAGCGTCTGTTTCTTCTGCCCAACGGGAGCAGGACGGTGGCCTTCGCGGGCGTGGAAAAGGGAAACGGGTGCACCTGGCTTGCGGCGCGGGTTGCGGACCAGCTCGCAACTCAAATTGCCGGACCGGTCTGTGTAGTTGATGGGAACCTGCGTTCGCCCGATCTTCACAACTGCTGGCACGTCGAAAATGGGGTTGGCCTTACGGATGCCATGTCGGAATCGGATCCCATCGTTAATTTCTGCCGCCGCTTGAATGGAAGCAATTTGTGGCTGCTGACAGCGGGCTCGGGCCCGGCCGACGGGCAATCATGGATGGGTTCGGAGGTGTTACGCAGCCGGATGGAAGAGCTTCGCTCCAAGTTCGATTTCGTCCTGATCGATGCTCCCGCGGTTTCGCAGAGCGGTGACGCGGTGGTGTGGGGACACATGGGCGACGGCGTGGTGCTGGTTCTCGGCGCCAACACTACTCGCCGCGAGGCTGCGCACTGGGCCGCGACTGAATTGGATGCGGCCAACGTTCGCGTAATCGGAAGCGTCCTCAACAAGCGCACCTTCCCGATTCCCGAAAAAGTTTATTCGAAATTACGCTTCTAGCTACAGCCGTGCCGCTCTACGGTCAGCCGTATTGCCGTAAATCGATCCTTCTCTGTATGGCCCGGTGACCGGGTCCCTCCCGTGCAGAGCCCACGAGTAAGTCCCCTCCAGCCCAGTCTGCAAAGTCCACTACGAGGTCACTTGTCTTGGCTACCGTTCCGAATCAAGCGCACGTCGCTCACGAAAAACTGCCGTTCAACGGCTCGCGCCGCAGATTAGAGATCGCCCGCAAACGCCAGGCGATGCCGACGCAGATGCGGGTGTCAGGTTCCGTGTGGCTCCACGCCGCCTACATGCTGGTCGATCTGATCCTGATCGTGGCCAGCGGATATGCGGTCTATTGGATCCGGTTCTTCCATCTTTCGTTCGCTACCCTGAGAGAGGTTCTGGCGGCGCATGGCCCGTCCGAGCACGAATATATAGGCCTGATTTTCATCTACGCGACCCTGACTGTTTTGTTCTGCCGCGGAGAAGACTTGTACTGGACTCCGCGCGGGCGAACCTCGTCCGAGGAATTTGTGGCCGTCGCAAAAGTCGTAGCCATGGCGACGGTTCTGCTGATGGTGTTCGTCTACCTTTCGGGACTGAAGATTATTTCACGGGCGGTAGTCCTAAGTTCCGCCAGCGTGAACCTGGTGACGCTGGCTTCGTGGCGGCTGTGGAAGCGCCGAGTGGTCGATCGCGAAATCGCAGACGGGCGACGGGCGCGCAACGTGTTGATTGTCGGGGCGGATAAAGGCGGCCAGCAACTCTACGATTTGCTTCGCGACAATCCGCAACTCGGCTATGTGGTTTGCGGATTTTTGGATCAGAACAACGTTTCCGATCCACGCGTGTTGGGGCGAGTGGACGCACTGGAGCAAGTGGCTCGCGCCAATTTTGTGGATGAAATTATTATTACCGCACTTTACGATCGCGATCTGGTGCGCGAAGTAGCGCTGAAGGCGCGGGACAACCGCTGGGACGTCAAACTCATGCCGGAGATTTACGACGGGTTTGGGTTGAGCGGGTCGGTCGACTACCTCGGCGAATATCCCATCCTGGAACTCCATCGCGAGCCGATCCCGCAAATGGAGTTGTTCATCAAGCGCGGCATGGATATTCTCGGAAGTGGTTTCGCTCTGCTTGTTCTGTCGCCCGTGCTGGCGGCGTTGGCGATTGCCATCAAATTGGATTCGCCGGGTCCGGTGCTGTATCGAGCGAATCGCGTCGGTAAAAAAGGCCGCAAGTTTTTGTGCTGTAAATTCCGCTCGATGTCGGTGAATGCGGATGCAACTAAGGAAGCCCTGCGCGCTCAGAACGAGCGCAAAGGAGCCTTTTTCAAGCTCGCAAACGATCCGCGCATTACGCGCGTAGGCAAATTCCTCCGTAAATACAGTCTGGATGAATTGCCGCAGTTCTGGAATGTGCTGGTCGGCGACATGAGCCTGGTGGGACCGCGCCCCCATCCAGTGGACGACTTTGCTCGCTACCGCGTGGATGACCTGCGACGCTTGGACGTGACGCCAGGACTGACAGGCCTGTGGCAGGTGACCGCCCGACGCGATCCTTCGTTCGAAAGAAATGTGGAGCTCGATCTGCAGTACATCGAGAACTGGACCCCCTGGCTGGATATGAAAATTATTCTGAAGACCTTTCCGGTCGTCTTCGCAGGGAATGGACAATGAGTCAGGCTGCGGTACAGGGAGAAATGGCTGCGCAGGCAGAGAGCAACGCTGCTGTGCGGGACGCACTGGCTTATGCTGAACGGGTGACGATGGCCTCAACGGCGTTAGTTCCTCCGGCGCGCGGGTTATGCATTGTGATGCTGGGGCCGGATGGCACCGGAAAGAGCACGATGCGCGCGCACCTGCTGCGGGAACTTGCTCCCATGTTCCGGCAGACGCGCAGCTATCACTTTCGTCCGCGAGTGATCGGCCGGATCGGGCCGGGAAGACCCATCAAGCAGCCGCACTCGATGAAGGCGCGGGGCAAGTTCGCGTCGATTCTCTATCTGTTCACAATGTTCACCGACTACTGGCTCGGCTATCTGCTGCACATACGCAGTCTGCTGGCGAACTCGAGCCTGGTGGTGCTGGACCGTTACTTCCACGATATTTTGATCGATCCCGTGCGTTACCGCTACGGCGGGCCGATGTGGCTGGTACGGGCGCTGCAACCCCTGGTTCCTCCGCGTGATGTGCTTTTCCTGGTGCTGGACGCGGACGAGAAGATCATATTCGCTCGCAAACGTGAGCTCGCTTTTGAAGAATTGGCACGGCAGCGTAAGGCTTATGTCGCCTGGGCCAAGGAGCAGCCGAATTCTCTCGTTGTCCGCACTGATCACAGCATTGAACAGAGCGCCGCCGAGGCGATGCGGGCCATTGTGGATTACATCAACCGTCGACAGACGCGCCAGAGCGCATCGGCCACTACCTCATAATGTTTGACATCAGCAAAAATCTCCACGTTCTCTCGTCGCTCACTCTGGAAGATCGGCCCAACCGGGCCGTCTTCGCGGAAGTGTCGGCTCTGGCAGGCCGCGAAAGAGAGTCTTTCGTAAAGCTTGCGAACACGCATCACGTAATGATCCGCGCGCTGCAATCCCTGGAAACAGGCGCAGTGGAATTGGGATTCGCGGAACTGGCGGAGTGGGCGCAGGCTTCGCTGGCGGCGGAGAAGGTCCGGGTTCGGGGCGCGGTGAATTCGCTGGCCGACGTCTGCGACGCGCTGGAATCTGCGGGCTGCCCCACGACGGTGATGAAGTCCCTGGATCATTGGCCCGACGTGGGCCGCGATTTCGACTTGTACACTAGTGCGGACATGAATGCAGTGAAAGCGGTGCTGTGCGCCAAGTTTCAGGCGACCGTACTGCCGCGTAGCTGGGGCGACTGCCTGGCAAATAAGTGCAGCTTCACTCTTCCGGCGATGGACCGCACCATCGAAATGCACAGCGGGCGGCTGGGGCAGGCAGGGGAGCACGTCGAGCTCGCGGCACGAGTGGAGCGCCGCCGAATCATGTGCCGGATCGAGGGTCGTGCTTTTCATGTGCCCGCGCCAGAAGAGCAGTTGATGGCAGCAACTTTGCAGCGGATGTACCGGCATATGTTCTTTCGCATTTGTGAGTTTGCCAATACGGCTCGACTCATCGATTGCGATTGCATCGATTACCGGGAACTGAGCGCGGCGGCAAAGCGGACCGGCGTCTGGCCCGGGGTCGCAACTTTTCTGGCAATTGTTTCTGATTACGTCAGCCGCTATCGGGGAATCGAGCTAAAGCTTCCAGCGGACGTGCGCGCGGCGGCAGGTTTCGGCGCGGAGAAATTCGTAGTGCGTGGACAATACCTTCGCCTGCCTCTGGTCCCGCAGGCTGCGGGCCTATTTGCGCGCCAGTTCGCAGGCACGGCGCTGCGGGGAAATGTTTCAGCGGCATTCCGCCTGAGCTTGCTTCCGCCATTGGCGTCCGTTGCCGCCATAGCTTACAAAGTTACAGGCAGCAATCAGGGGATTTGGTAATCAGCGAATGACGAAGCCACAAGAATCCGGTAAATCCGTTGCCAGCCAGGCAACGGGACTCAGCCGCTTTCTGCCTGCGTGGCTAAACTCCGGCACGCTGGGCCGAAACACGATCTGGATGTTCATGGGACACGGCATGGGCATTCTGATCAAGGCCGGCTACTTCATCATTATTGCCCGCATTCTGGGGCCGGGGCAGTACGGGGCTTTCGCCGGAGTGGTGGCCTTGATTTCGATTCTTGCGCCATTTGCCACCTGCGGTTCCGGCAACCTGCTGGTAAAAAACGTCTCGCGCGATCATTCTCTTTTCCGCCAATATTGGGGAAACTGCCTGCTGCTGACATTGGTTTCGGGCACGCTGCTGGGGTTGGCGGCATTAGGTCTCTCCCACATTATTTTGGGCAATCGCATTCCGCTCATGCTGGTGCTGTTGGTATCGGTGGCTGACTTATTTTTCGCGCGCATCGTGGACGTATCGGTGCAGGCGTTCCAGGCGTTTGAGATGGTCGCGCACATGGCGCGCCTCAACGTGGTGGCGGGCACCTTCCGGTTGATGGGCGCCGTGATCGTGATGATCGCCGTGAGCCATCCCACCGCGGTGCTCTGGGCAATCGTGTATTTGGGCAGCAGTTCGATCGGCGCGATCTGGGGCTTGATCTGGGTTTCACGACTCCTGGGAAGGCCAGCCCTAGCCATCTGGCGTATTGCGCCCGAGTTCGTTGAGGGATGCTACTTTTCGGCCAGCATGTCGGCGCAGTTTGTTTATAACGACATCGACAAGACCATGCTCACGCGGCTGGGCTCGCTCGATGCGGTCGGTATTTACGCCGCCGCTTACCGCCTGATCGACGCCGGATTCATTCCCATTCGCTCTTTGCTATACGCGGCCTATCCGCGTTTCTTTCAACATGGCGCCAGCGGCATAAGCGGAAGCACGCGTTACGCGCGGCGATTGCTGCCGCGTTCTGGCGGTTACGGACTTTTAGCATGCACCGCGCTCATCGTGTTTGCGCCGGTCGATTCCGCGCTTTCTGGGCAAGGAATATTTGTTGACGGTGGAAGCGGTGCGCTGGCTGGCGCCCATCATTTTCTTTCGCTCCATTCATTATTTTCTGGCGGACTCACTAACTGGAGCCGGACACCAGGGTATGCGAACTGCGATGCAGGCTGGTGTTGCGCTCTTGAATGTGGCTCTGAATTTGTGGCTCATCCCGCTGTACTCCTGGCGAGGAGCCGCATGGGCCAGCCTGGCTTCCGACGGTTCGCTCATGGTTGGCCTCTTCATTATCATCGCGCTGTTATTTCGTAAAGAAACGAAGCGCCAAGTTCTGGAAACGGCAAGCAACGTGACGGTTGAAGTTTAAGGAGATCGTGAAACAGTGTCGTACTCATCCCAAATTTCGTTAGCATCGCGGCCCCGAGCCCGGTCGCAGAATACCGCGTCGAGTAATTCGCGGAGTGGCGTGAACTTTGTCACATGGCTTGAGTACGGCTTCGCGATGTTTGCGCTCTTCATTCTCACCGACGCCATCTTCCCTCTGCTCCGCAAGGAAGCAGAGGTCGACGTGGATTCGAGCCAGGGCGATCCCACTACCCAAATAATTTTGGGCGTGATTTACCTGATCGCCTGCTTCTTGCTCCTTTACCGGCGGCAATTAAAGCTGTTGGTGAAAGATCCTTACCTGGTTGCGGTGGTAGGCTTGTGCGTCATGTCAGCGGCATGGTCGGTCGACCCGGCCGTGACACTGCGGCGAAGCGCCGCTTTTGTTGGCGCAACATTGTTCGGCGTATATCTCGCATCACGTTTCACTTTCAGCCAGCAATTAAAAATACTGGCCGGGACGTTAGGTTTTGCCGCCGTGTTGAGCATCGCCTTCGCAATCGTCGCGCCCCGGTATGGCGTTATGGTTGGGGAACACGCCGGGGATTGGCGCGGCATCTACGATCACAAGAATATTCTGGGCCTCATGATGGTTCTGAGCGCCATGAGTTTTCTGCTCGTCGCCATCACCAATCGCAAGCGGGCGACGGTGTGGTGGTCGGGCTTTGTAATTTCTGTGGCGGTGCTGCTGTTGTCGCGCTCGATGTCGTCGGTGGTCGTGCTGACGGGATTGATTGTCGCGCTGCCGATTTTCGGCATGCTGCGCTGGCCGGCGCTGCGCTGGCGGAAATCGTTTATCCCTCCGCTGCTGGTGTTCAGCGGTGTCGCCGTGCTGGCGTGCGCCGCTTATATTTTTATAGAGCCGAAGATAATCAGCGACGCCATGCTATGGCTGGGTCGAGATAAAACGCTGACGGGTCGCACCGATATTTGGGCGATGGTCTTCTATATGATTTCGCGACGCCCCTGGCTGGGTTACGGCTATGGCGCCTTCTGGCTCACAACGGGCAAGGAATCGAATGATGTCTGGACAGAGGTCGGCTGGCAGCCGCCACACTCTCACAACGGCTATTTGGAAGTGTGCCTGGCGATCGGACTCGTGGGACTTATTCTGTTTCTGCTGGGATCAGCCTCGGCCTTCAGGCGCGGTATCCGCTGGATACGCGACGTGGAACTCGCGGAAGCGTTCTGGCCGCTGGCTTATCTTTCGTTCCTGTTCTTGTACAACTTCAGCGAGCCCACTTTCCTGAAGCACAACAGCGTTTTCTGGGTGCTCTATGTGACCACGGTTGTCTCGCTGCGAAACTATGAACGTCAGCCGAAAACGCGCCAGCCAGCGGAGCCCTTGCAAATTTATTCTCCGCCTGTCCGGTCTGGTGATCGCCATTAAATGGATCAGAAGAGCAAGCGAAGAGGAAGTGATCGCCACGTTTCCGCGAGGCGAATTTCATCCATCTCGAAGGCGAGAACAACTGCCGGGAAGGACACGATGAAGCCGCTGCGAATCCTGGCGTGGCCCGCGTTTAACACTCGAGAGCAGAATCCCTATGCCTATCTTTTGTATACGCACATGCGGGGAGTCGAGGTAGACGAATTTTCGATTGGGAAGTTGCTCACTCGCCGGTACGACGTCTGGCATATTCATTGGCCGGAGATGTTCTTGAATGTCGGGAAGACCGCCGCAGCGGCCGGACTCAAGACCAAGGCCGTTCTCAGCTTGATAGATTTCGCGCGCAGCCGTGGAACCAGGATCGTGTGGACGGTTCACAATCTGGCCTCTCACGAGCGCCGCTATCCGCGAGTCGAGAAGTGGTTCTGGAAAGCATTCCTGCGCCGCCTGGATGGATTCATCACGCTGAGTGAAAGCGGGCTGCGAAGCGCGCGCGAGAGATTTCCAGAGCTGCGCAACTTGCCTGGAACCGTTGTTCCCCATGGACACTATCGCGGCGAATACCCGGACGACAATCGCGAGGATTGCCGCGAACAGCTTGGCATTCCCGCGAATGCGAAAGTTGTCTTGTTCTTCGGCTGGATTCGTGAGTACAAGAACGTGCCCGGATTGATCGCGGCGTTTCGCGGCTTGAACGACCCGGAAGCGGCGCTATGTATAGCAGGGCGGGAATTTCCGAAGTCGGGCGGCTCGCCGCGCCGGACGTCGCTGCGCCAAACATCGACACGTCAAACCTCGGTTCGCGAACTGACAAACGGAGATCCACGCATCCATCTGCACCTGCGGCATGTGCCCAACGAAGAGGTGCAAACGTTCTTCGGCGCTGCCGATCTGGTCGCACTGCCGTATCGCGAGATCCTGAATTCCGGCACGGCCTTACTCGCATTGTCGTTCAATAAGCCGGTGTTGGTGCCACGCAAGGGCGCGATGGCCGAATTGCAGGCGCGGGTGGGCAGCGATTGGGTGCGCACCTATGAAGGCGACCTGAGCACCGGCGAACTTGCGAGCGCGTTGCAATGGGCACAAAAGGAGAATCGATCTGGGAATGCTCCACTCGATACGCTGGATTGGAATCGCGTCGCTGAACAGACGCTGGCCGCTTACCGAAATGTTCTGTTTCCTTCCGCTGCGGGCGAAGAGAAAGTGACTGATTCGAACCGCGAATCCCGGTCCGCTTCCGCCTCAGCCTTGCACTCGTAAATACACTCGAAAAAATTATTGTTGGAGGAGTACATGTTTAGGAAGTATCTGTTTCCCGCCGCCGTGTTGCGCCGGGCGTTGCAACTAGTCACATTATCTTTATTGGCGATGGCGGTCCTTCCGGGCGCGGCTCAGGCAGCCACGCTCACTTCGATCACGGTGGGTCCGAATGTCACACTGCCTGCGGGCTTGAGCCGGCAAGTCACGGCGACGGGCAATTACAGCGACGGCTCCATGCAGGATTTGACCACGCAAGTGACGTGGGCCTCGTCCGCGCCCGCTGTGGCGACCATCAGCAATTCCAGCGGATCGCAGGGTGTGGCCACGGCGGTGAGCCTCGGAGTCACGACTATCACTGCAACCTTGGGCGGCGTCGTAGGCAGCGATCCATTGCGAGTGAAAACTCTCAGTCTCGTTAGTCGTCAGCCCTACCGTTACGTCGATCTGCCCGAACGCGAGCATTCAGTTCTACGCACAGGGAACATTTTCCGATGGGAGCACGCAGTACCTCACGAGTTCCGTCACATGGACCTCATCGAATACCAGCGTGGCGACCGTTGCCATCAATTATGTGAACTTGTCGGCGTCGGCGACCGGCGTTTCCGCCGGATCGGTAACGATCACCGCGCAAGCCGGATCGATCATGTCGAGCGCGACACTCAACGTGAAGACGCTGAGCTACGTAACCATCAGTCCCACCAATCCCAGCATTTTTCTTGGCGGCACACAGCAGTTTTACGCGACCGCTCATTTCAGCGACGGCACCACCCAAAGCGTGACCAGCGCAGCGACCTGGACATCTTCCAACACAGCCGTTGCCACTGTGGGAAATGCGACTGGATCCTACGGATTCGCACAATCGTTGTCGGGCGGGACTTCCACGATCAAGGCGACGTTGGCATCCTCTTCGCAAACGAGCATACTCACGGTGAAGACACTGACCTCGATCACGGTAAATCCGGCGATGGCGCAGATTGCGGTCGGGCAAACCCAGTCCTTCACGGCGACGGGAAATTACAGTGACGGAACGCAGAAGGATCTGACCACGTCTGCGCAATGGAGCGCGTCGCCGACATCGGTGGCAACGGAAAGCAACACCACTGGCACTCAGGGCGTAGCGACAGCGGTTTCACAAGGCACGGCAACGATCACCGCGACTTCGGGAACGATTGTTGGCTCTGGGTCGCTCACTGTGAATCCTCCCGTGTCGCTGGTATCGATCACACTTAATCCCAGCAATCCGACGCTTCCCGTGGGATTGACCCGCCAGATGCAGGCAATCGGTAAGTATAGCGACAACAGCACGCAAGACATCACCGCGGCTGTGACGTGGACATCTTCGCTAACCACGGTGGGAACCATCAGCAACAGTTCCGGCAGTCAGGGCCTGATCTCGGCCATCGCGCTCGGGAATTCCACAATCACAGCCACGCAGGGATCAATCAGCGCCAGCACGACTCTGCGCGTAAAGACGCTGAGCACGCTGGTCGTGACTCCGAATAATTCGACCATTCCAAACGGCGGCAATTTGCAGCTCTATGCCTTCGGAACTTTCACCGATGGCACTACGCAATACTTGACGACCTCGGTGAGTTGGACCTCTTCCTCGTCCGCCATCGCGAATGTAAACTCCTTGGGCGTAGCATCTGCTGTCGGCTTGGGAACGACAACCATTACCGGGAAAGCGGGCTCGGTCTCGGGCAGCATTAACCTTAATGTGAAGACGCTGAGCTCAATTACCGTTTACCCCAACAATGTTTATCCCAACACTTCGATCGTCCCGGTTGGCTCTACGCTTAAACTTACTGCTACGGCGACCTACACCGACGGTACGCAATCGAGCGTGACCAGCGCAGTGCAATGGAGCACGTCGGCGGCGAGCATTGCGACGGTTGGAAGCAGCCTGGGCACGTACGGAGTGGCAACCGCGGTTTCGGCCGGAACGGCCACCATTACGGCAACGGTCGGGGCCATCAGCGGTTCCTCCGCAGTCATAGTAAAAATGCCAGCCTCGATTGCCGTTAGCCCTGGAATTTCCGCCGTCGGCAACGGCATGCAACAGCAATTTGCGGCTGTGGCCACATACACCGATAGCACGACCGAAGACATCTCGAGCTACGTTGTGTGGAGTTCAGACACGCCTGCCGTGGCAACCGTCAATACGCTTGGTTTGGCCACGGCGGGAAGCGTCGCGGGCCAGGCCAACATTGGCGCACAGATGGGAGGGGTGTCGGGCTCGGCCTCGTTCACCGTAAAGATATTCGCCTCACTGATGGTCAGCCCGAGCAGCGCGACTCTCGCGGGAGATGCGCAGCAAACCTTCACCGCCACCGCCAACTATACTGACGGCACGCAGGAAGACCTCACACAGAAGGTGAAGTGGAGTTCTTCTGCGCCGAAAGTGGCGAGCGTAAGCACTGGTCCAGCAAATCAGGGTATCGCGACCGGTTTGACGTCGGGCACTACTACGATCACCGCGACGGCGGCACAAAGTTCTGCCACGGCGGCAGTTACGGTGACCTCGACAGGACTGGGCAGTGTCAACCACATCATTTTCTTCCTGCAGGAAAACCGGAGCTTCGATACCTACTTCGGGTTGATGGGTCAATATCGCGCGAACAACGGATATACCGATTCGTTCGACGGCCTGCCCTTAACGGTCAGCATCCCCGGCAAAAGCGGCGATCAGATCACGCCTTTCCACTTAAAGAGCGTGTGCATGGAGAACCTGACGGCCAACTGGGACGCAGTGCACGAGGACGTGGACAACGGGAACATGGATCAATTTTCGGTGAACGCCTTGGCCTCTACGTACGATCCGGATGGCACGCGGGCGATTGGCTACTACAACTGGCTGGATCTGCCCTACTATTACGATCTGGCCTTCCAGTTCGCCACCAGCGATCGCTACTTCTCTTCTACGCTCGCGCCCACCGTTCCCAACCGCATGTATATGTTCTCGGCCACATCGCAGGGGAACGTGCTGGACGCGTTGAACCCGCCGCCCGGCGGCTACACCATGCCGACGATTTTCAATCTGCTGGATGCCGCAGGCATCAGTTGGCGAATGTATTACCAGGACACGCAGCACATTAACTTGAAGTCGTATGCCATCTGGAATACCGATTCCAGCAAGGTCGTGCCTTTGGCCAACTGGAATAACGACGTATTGAACGACAGCACTTTGCCGCAGGTGATCTTTTTCGAGCGTGGGGGCGGCAGCGACGAGCATCCAGGCGCCAACGTGCAGCAAGGCTCGGCGATTGCGGTCGGAATCATTAACGCCCTGTTCGCCAGCCCGTCGTGGCAGGATTCGATTTACATCCAGGCCTATGACGAAGGCGGAGGAGCCTACGACCATGTTCCGCCACAGGCAGCCGTGGCGCCCGACACCATTGCGCCGAACCTGACCACCGGAGATCAGCCGGGAACCTTTGCCAGCACCGGATTCCGGGTTCCGATGATGGTGGTATCCCCGTGGACGAAGGCGCACTTCGTTTCCCATGTGGTGCGCGATCACACCTCGATTCTGAAGCTCATCGAAACCCGATTTAATTTGCCCAGCATGACGTTGCGCGACGCGAACGCCGACAATATGACGGAATTCTTCGACTTCTCGTCGCCGACGTGGGCGACGCCGCCGCCCATGCCGGCTCAGCCAACAAATGGCCAATGCCTGTGGTCGCAGGAGACCGGACCGTAACCTCGGACGTGTTACGAAAGACAGAGCGGCGCTCGGAAAAGAGCGCCGTATTCTGATTGCGGCGTGCGAGAATTCGACATACTCGTGTCGCCAGCGCTTAGTGGTGCAGTTTGACTCTTACACGACGGCGTCATCCTCAGTGGAGCCGTTTTTCAGGCGTAGCGAAGGATCTCATGCTTAACAGGCCCAACGCGTAAGCCAAACTGCACCACCACGCGCCAGGGCTTTCCTTCTTACCCGGTGAAATTGACCTGATATCTTTTCTATGACCAGCACTCCAGTTTTGTCGACCGATTTGCCTTCCGCTAACAACGCGACCACGGCGCGCCGGCTCGGTTATCTCTCCGGCGCCCCCCGTGTTTCCACTCGGCCCGATTCTGAAAGCAGCGGGCCGCGCTCTCACATTTTGGGCGTGACTGGAGCGTTCGAAGAACTGGGATGGGAAGTCAATTCCTTCATCCTGGGCAATCGGATTTCCTCCAATCTTTCTCATCGCTCGGAAGGCTTGATGCACCGCAGTTGGGCGCACGCCCTGGCCGCCGATTTCGGACGCATCACCATGCGAATGGTTAACGCCCAAACTGCATGGCGGGAACTGCGTGGGCGCGTGGATTGGGTCTACGAACGTTTAGGAAGTTTTCAAGCTCTGGGGCGCAAGTTCCAGAAGCACGGAGCGGTATGGATCCTGGAAAGCAATGCCCTCGTCTTCCGCGAGGCGTCGGTGGAGCGCCGCAGTTCGGTGCTGCCCACCCTGGCGCGACGGCTGGAGTTCCAGGCGTATCGCGAATGTGACGCGATCGTCGTGATCAGCGATCTGCTGAAAGAATTGATCTGCACGGAAGCCGGCATAGCGAAAGATAAAGTTTTGGTCGTTCCCAACGGCGTCAACACCAGCGTTTTTGATCCATCGCGATACCGCGCGCGCCGGATGTTTCCCGGTTTTACAGTCGGCTTTGTGGGCCGGTTGAACGCCTGGCAATCTCTCGACTTGCTTCTACACGCGGTCAAGGAATTGCGCGCGGATCAGGGCTTCGACATCAATGTGGCTATCATTGGCGACGGCGTGATGAAGAATGAGTGGTCGAGCCTGGCATCCACGCTGGGCTTGCAGGACGCCGTGCAGTTTACCGGCCAGGTTAAATTCGACGACATCCCTTCCTATCTCTCGGGCTTCGACGTCGGTTATTCCGGACAAATCGAATTGAAGACGGCCGGGATGTACCTTTCTCCCTTTGAAGCTATACGAGTATCTCGCCATGGCGAAGCCGGTGGTGGCGGCCGAGTTCGCCGACGCACGAAAACTAATTCGCAACGGCGAAACCGGTTTCCTGTTCGAGTCCGGTAATAAGGACGATCTGAAGCGCGCCCTCACCGATGCGTGGCTTTCGCGCCAGAAGTTGCCGGCAATGGGACGCGTGGCGCGGCAGGAAATCATCGCTCAGCATAGCTGGAAAGCCAGAGTGGAACAGATGATCGAAGGCATTCAGCGAGTTGTGGGAGAACGCGCATGCGCCCGTTAAAGCGCTTCGAACTTGTCGGTTCGCCGGTTGACATGATGGATGTCGACGACCTCGACGGCGTCGTCGAATCGGCGATTGAAACCGGGCAGAAGAAGATCATCGGGAACCACAACATTCACAGCCTGTATCTGTATCAGCGGGACGCCGCCATGCGCGCCTATTACGACGCCGCGCACAATATTCATGTGGATGGAATGGGGGTCGTGCTGCTGGCAAAACTCGCGAACATTCCTCTCGAACGCAAGCATCGCATAACGTATCTGGACTATTTCGCGCACTTGCTTCCCAAGGCAGCCCAGCGTGGCTGGCGCGTTTTCTATCTCGGCACGAAACCAGAAATCGTAGCCCGGGGAGTCGAGCGGTTGCGCGAGCAATGCAAAGGTTTGCAGATTGAATATACGCATGGCTTTTTCGACCATCGTCCAGGGAGCGAAGACAACAAGCGTATTCTGCAAACCATCGCTAACTATCGTCCGCACATTCTGCTCGTCGGGATTGGTATGCCCAAGCAGGAAAAATGGGTTTATGACCACCGCAACGAAGTTCAGGCCAATGCGATTTTCAATGCCGGCGGTTACATGGACTACATCGGCGGCGCCGTTCCAACTCCGCCGCGCTGGATGGGGCGCCTGGGGCTGGAATGGCTTTATCGTCTGGTCTCTGAGCCCAGACGCTTAGCGTCCCGTTATCTGGTCGAGCCCTGGTTCGTCATTTGGGCCCTGCTGGCGCCCCGCCGCAAACCGGAATCTGTCACCGATCGAGCCTGACCGTGGGCGATCCCGCACTCCATGCGAAGATCGTTGAATTCCTGCCTGCGTTGGGCCGCGAGGCAGCGATCCTGGCGATTGCCATCGCACTCCTGATTTTTCTTCAGCGCCGTTACCTCCTTCTCTCGCGCTTTTTTTCTGAAAGCGCCGATCCTCTCAATCTCGCCATCGTCCGCATAGTGGTTTTCTCCGCGCTGCTGTTGCAGGAGAACTACGCGCGCATTCTGCGGTTCACCCAGATGCCGAAGGTGTTGCAACTGCCGCCAGTCGGATGGGCCCCAATTCTCAAGGTCCTTCCTGTTAATACGGACGTCGTGGCCGTTCTCTATTGGGTCTTCGCCGCGCTCTGCATTGCCGCGATTTTCGGAATCTTCGCCCGCTTCAGTTGTCTGCTGGCCGCGCTACTCGCCATTTACGTGCTGGGAGTTCCGCAGCTGTATGGCAAGGTAAATCACTATCACCATCTGGTCTGGTTCGCCCTGATTCTGGCCTTCAGTCGGTGCGGCGACGCGCTCTCAATCGATTCCATTTTCGCAGCCGTGAAACGAGCGGATAAAGGCGAGATCGAAGCGCCCGCCGCCTCGCGTGCTTACGGGTTGCCGCTGCGATTCATGATGGCGACTCTTGCTTTGGTTTATTTCTTCCCGGGAACGTGGAAGCTGGCCCGCGGAGGGTGGGATTGGATCTTCAGCGACAATCTGCGAATTCAAATGTTTCAGAAGTGGGCGGAGTTCGGAAACTGGACGCCGTGGTTACGGATCGATCACTTTCCCCGGCTTACCATGCTGTTCGCACTGCTGGCCGTCAGCTTCGAAGTGAGTTTTGGCCTGCTGATCCTGTGGCCACGACTTCGCCCACTCGCCGCTCTGGCGGGACTGGCTTTTCACAACGGCATCGGAATCATGATGCGCATCCCTTTCCTCTCCCTGCAGTTCATGTACGTGATTTTTGTCGACTGGAAAAGACTGTTCGTCGCCATCGGAAAGAAAATATTCCCCGTCATCCTGCCGGTGGTTTATGACGATTCCTGCAAGCTGTGCCGGCGCACGGTTGCAATTCTTCAATCGCTGAATTGGGCAGACCGCCTGCAATTCGTCGGCAGTTCGGACCATGCATCTTTGATCGCGCTGGGCGCGGAGGATGTCTGCCAGCAATCGTCGCTGCCGCTCTTCACGGCGCTCGCGCCCGAAGGGCGGCTCTACGGATACAGCGCATACGTGCGATTAGTTCCGCGTCTTCCATCGCTCACCCCTTTGTGGCCTGTGATGCTGTTGGCTCCCGTGCGCGCATTGGGTGAACGTATTTACGCTCGCATCTCCGCGAGCCGTACCTGCTCGCTGCCCCCAATGAAAGTGACGCCAGCGACAAAGCAGGCCGCGCCTTCGACGGCGCTGTGGTGTGTGGGGCTCGCATTGCTCGTCGTGAATATTTTCTGCGGCTCGTTTCATATTGTGCGGGCATGGCCGTTCGCCTGTTATCCCACTTTCGATCGGGTCAAGAAAGCGGAGCTTCACCGGCTGATTGCCAGTGTGGAAATGAAGAACGGAACCCATCAGGAATACGAACTCAGCCCCGACCCGGTCATGGCGAAAATGTTTTCGGCGGAACGATGGCAAGGCCTCACTTACCGCGTGGCCGAAACTCCCGAGGGAAATCTCTCCGCCAATCAGCTTCATGCCTTGTGGGAAGTGTGGAGGGAGTATCATGCGATTCCAGATGAGGGGCGAGAAGTTACCTTCTACGAAGAGACCGTACCGGTCGACTTCGACGGGCACCTCAACGCTGAGGGCAATTTCGGAACCGCAGTACCAAACCGGAGGCTCATTGGCGGAAAAACATTGTGAAGACTCTGGAAGCGCGAAAGAGACCGTTGAACCACGAAAGGAAGAACGATGAAACGACGCAAGTTTCTTCAAGGGCTCGGAGTTTCCGTAGGCTTGGGCGGCTTGACCGCGGTAGCCGGCGGCACGGAAACATCGCGAAAGTTGGTGCGGAATATTTTGTTCGCTCTTCCCCCGGCGAATGGGGGCACGACTTTGAAAGCGGCGGCGGCCAGCAAAGGGCTGCTGTATGGCGCCGCGACCTCCAGAAAAATACTGCAAGCCGACCCTGACTTTGCCGCCGCCTTCGTGCAGCAGTGCGGCATCATGACCCCCGAAGGCGAGATGAAGTGGAAGGGGCTTCGTCCGGGCATTGATAAGTTTCGATTTGACGATGCTGATTGGTTGGTCGACTGGGCTCACCAGAACGGAATTCTTTTCCGCGGCCATACGCTGGTCTGGGGCATCAATCTTCCCGACTGGGTCGAAAAGCAGGTGAACCAAGGCAATGCCGAAAAGGTTATGGTCGATCACATTCGCACCGTGGTCGGACACTATCAGGGCAAGCTGCATTCCTGGGATGTGGTCAACGAAATTATCCAGCCGAAGGACGGACGGCCCGACGGATTAGCCAAGGGCGTGTGGCTCGATAATATTGGTCCGGATTATGTCGCCAAAGCTTTTCGCGCCGCCAAGGCTGCCGACCCGCAACCGCTGCTGGTTTGGAATGAGCGCATGCTGGAATACGACCTTCCCTACAGTGAAGACCAGAGAAACGCGACGCTCGGCCTGCTGAAAAAACTAAAGTCGTCGGGCGCGCCCATCGATGCTCTGGGAATTCAGTCGCACCTGCGCGACGAGATGCAGTCAAAATTCAACCCGCGCAAGTTCCAGGATTTTCTCCATCAGGTGGCCGGATTGGGCCTCAAGATATTAATCACGGAATTGGACGTTCGCGAGGCGCGCACTCCACTCTCATCGCGGGACAACGACCTGGCAAAAATCTATGAAACGTATTTGAATACGGTGCTGGAAGAGAAGGCGGTGATTTCGGTTCAGACCTGGGGATTGTCGGACAAATACACGTGGCTCGCCAAAGAAGCGCCGCGTCCGGATAGCCAGCCGGTCGCGCCCATGCCGCTCGACGCTTCGTTCGGAGGCAAGCCAGTATTCGACGCGATCGTGCGCGCATTTCAGCGCGCACCGAGTCGCTAGATCCGTGACCATTAGATCGACGGCTGAAAAACGCTCAGATCTCGACGGAGTTTTGAAAGGGCGCGGCTTTAGCCGCGCCGCAATCCTTTAAGCGAACTGCAAAATAAAATGGGGAAGCGGACTAGTCCGCTTCCCTATTTTATTTGCCGCGGTTTCTGCCTCGCCGCTAATTCACGTTAATGGTTTCGGTGATCCAATACTTTCTACCGGCATCATCGGTCACCTCGACCGATAGCTTGTGCGAGCCTGCCGGCAAGGTGAGGTACTGGTTAAAGGTGGAAACCCCATTTACCTGGCTCACTTTTGACCAGTTAATGTAAGCGGCGATGTTAGCGATGTGGCTGCTGTCGTTGGCGATTCCCACCACATGTACCGGCGATGTCACCGTCGCGTTGTTTGCCGGCACGCACAGCGTGAGCGAATTTGCCGCCGTGTTCAGAGTGCAATACGGTTTAGAAACGGAAACCGTATGCGTCGACTTCACCGTCGCGCCGTCGCTATCTTTCACCGTGAGCGTAACTGCGTAGTTGCCGGCCGTGTGATAGGTGTGAGTTGCGTGTTCCGACGTCGTCACGGTCCCGTCTCCGAAATCAGTCGTTCGGGAAGAGATCGTACCATTCAGCGCATACGACGCGGAGGAGTCTGCGATCACGGTAAACGGAGCGTAGCCGGATGGCGCCGAAAAATAGATTGTGTTAGTTCCGGCCGACATCACGTTGAGCACGGCTTGCGGAGGAATATTTCCCGAGGCCGGTGTCTCCAACAGAATCGGGTCCGAGCCAATCGTGACTGGTCCGGTAATATTCGAGGCTGTCCCGTACATGTTGACGTACGTCGTAAATTCCGTCCCCGGCGTGTAGCTCATCGAGGTATTCGGATTCCACACCACCAGCCCCTGATAATTCGAACGGCTGAGCGAGCAGGTGTAAGTTCCGTTCGCGGCTTGCGTGCAAGGAGTCAGCGTCGCGCCCGACATCCACTTGTTTACTTGAGCGTAAGCTTTTCCCACCGGATTCACGCCCGTAGCCGCGGACCACATGGTGCCCCAGTTTCCGGTAGCGTCCCAGGCTTCCCAGTAAAAGCGTGCAACGCCTTTCGAGCGCTCGAGGAGGAAGCGGCGGACCAAGTAGGCAGCATCCTGCTCCTCGGTGGCAAGCGGGTGAGAGCCCCAGGAACCTTCGGTATCCCACAGTTCTTTCGAAGTGATGCCGGCGTTCGTGAGGACGCCGTTATAGTGATCCATGTAGCCGTTGATCCACTCGGCAACATTTCCCGGATAACCGTGAAACGCATAAACGTCGACGTAGGAATTTCCGCCTGACGAAATAAAGTTCGCCAGCCACGTAGGACCGTCAGAAGTGCCCGCGACCTGGCACACGCCGTTGTAGCAATAACCAGAGGGGGAAGGGCTGATCACGATGGCACTGGGGTCGATCGATTTAATGATCGAATAGGCATGTTGCGCCATCGTGGCCAACTGTTCCGGCGTACCCGTCCAATAGGCCTGAATATTGGGCTCGTTCCAGATCTCCCAGTACTTGATTCTTCCTGCCGCATGGGTGACCACGGCCCTCACAAAGTTGTCCCACAACGTGAGGTTGGTCGGCGGAGCGCAGGAACCGATTGCGCCCGAAGTCAACGCGCGGTGGCAGTTGGTGTTGCCAGGTTCGGATGACGCCCACTGCGGCACGCCGCCAAATGTATAAATCAAGTCGATGTTATGGGTGTGAGCTTGATTGAGCCACCAATCTAAATTGCTCCAATTCCAGGTAATCGCGGTGGGCTGCAAATAGCGCCACTCGGTATAGGTGTCCCATAAACGCGCGCTGGTAAACGGCGCCGACGGCCACGGCTCTGCCCAAGTAGTCGGCCCGTAAATGTAGTTGTTCATTCCGAAGAACGACGAGGGGACGGCTGATGCATTCGACGTAGTCGTAGATGACGTTGCCTGTGGCGCGGGAGCCGGCGCCGCTGGCGCCGCCAACAGTGCGGGAGAAGGCAAGAATAAAATCAAAATTAAAAATAACAAAATCGCAATGGCTTTCAACAGAGATCTCCTATAGGGGGCCGAAGGCGCGATTCTCAGTCCCAAATCTACAAGCGGAATGAGAAAGCTCCCAGAGCACAGAAGTTCATATAAATTGTCGAAAAGGACGCTGTACCTTGACGGGAAATGAGACGACCCTTGCAGACCTTCATTCAAAAACCACACTGGTGCGGTTTTTAGGCCAATTGCACGACTAGCGTCATGCAATGGTCACTACATTATCGCGAAGCTACTACGTTCCCGAGCCGCCGGTTATCCGCAAAGTGACATGCCTAGGGATCGAGGGACAGGGATCGTAGCGATCCCTGAAATCACCATTCAGGATTTGCGGCGGAATGTTTCAATTCTAACCTAAGTACGCAAAAATGTGCGCAGGAAAACTCCAATTCGCCGCATTTTTCGAGTATTTGCGAGCAGAATTTCAAGCTTGACTTCCCCTCGTTTGCCATTGAAAATACGAACTGTAATTTCTCCCCCTTCCTGCTGAATAAGCGGGTTACCCCCCGGTAAAGATCCGTAAAAGTAAAGGCCGTCGGCCGTCCCGTGCTTCCCAGGAGGAACTTCGCTCGATGTCTGTTCGGCGCTTACTGTGGCTAGTTGGCTTCGTCTTCCTGGGCTCCTTTCTGTCGGCCACAAACCCTCCGCCGACGCTGTCCTCCATGTCTCCGGTTGTCGGTTCTACCAATGGCGGTACCGCCGTTACTCTTTCTGGTTCGAATTTCGTGGCGGGGGCAACGGTAACGGTTGCCGGCGTGCCGGCTACCGGCGTGGTGGTGGCGAGCGGCAACACGATTACCGCGGTAGCCCCTGCAAACCCCGCCGGCCCGGCCAACGTAACGGTAACGAATCCCGACGGGCAGAGTTCCACGCTGGCTGTTGTGCTGACGCCGCTAGCAAACGCCGGGTTTGAATCCGGGAGCAGCGGATGGATCTGGAATAGCAGTGGAGCCGCCACAATCATTACCAATAGCGCCCAGGCCCACAGCGGAAACAATTTCCTGCAACTCACGTCTCAGCCCACGAACCTGCCCAGTTATGGCGCAATCCTGGGGACGGGAAGCTCCTGGAGTTCGCAATTTCTTGCGGTAAATCCCGGCGATAAAATTACTTTCGGCGGATGGATCGCGCGCGTATCCGGCGACGGCTTTGCCCGCTGGACGATCGCCGTCGCGGACGCCAACCAGGCGAATTCAACCTACGTTTCAACCGCGAATGCCACGGCCAGCGCATGGACATTGGTGCAGGCAACTTACACCATTCCCGCGGGCAAGGCATTCATCCGCTTCTACGCGGAGGTTTATAACAACACCATCCCCGCGCAGTCGAATTTTGACGACGCCATCTTGCAGCGCCAGCTCGCCGTGGGCGGATATACCTACTTAAGCCCACCCACTCTCACATCCATCGCTCCGACTAGCGGCAGCGCGCTCGGCGGCATGGCAGTGACCCTGACGGGCAACTACTTCGCGAGCGGCGCGACGGTCAAGATTGGCGGCGTCGCAGCAACGAATGTCGCGGTAGTGAACGCCACCACGATTACGGCGACCACGCCGGCAAACACGCCGGGCACGGCCAGCGTCACAGTCACGAATCCTGACGGAGACTCAGCCACGCTCGCCGCCGCATTTACTTATCTTGCCTACCCGCCGCCAACTCTTAGTTCCATCGCGCCGGCCGCCGGTACCATCAATGGCGGAACCGCCGTGACGCTCGCCGGCTCAAACTTCCTGTCTGGAGCCACGGTGAAATTTGGGACTGTCGCAGCGACAAACGTCGTGGTCGTGAATAGCGGCCAGATCACCGCAGTCACTCCGGCCAATTCGGCGGGAGCGGTAAATGTCACGGTCACTAATCCCGACGCCCAATTCAGCACGCTCAATAGCGCTTACACATATAATCCGCCGCCGGTTCTCATCTCGGCTTCTCCGTCCGTCGGTTCCACCAACGGCGGAACGTCGGTGACGCTCTCCGGTTCCAACTTTTTAACCGGAGCGACCGTCACATTCAATACGAGCGCCGCTACCAATGTCGCGGTTACGAACAGCACTACCATCACGGCAAAGGCTCCGGCCAATCCTGCTGGGCCCGTGAATGTGACGGTCACCAATCCTGATGGACAGAGCGCCGCGCTCGTCGGGATCGCCACCCCGCTCACCAACGCCGGATTTGAACTCGGCGCCCCAGGCTGGGCGTGGAATGGCAACAGCGGTTCCTACGCCATCGTCACCAACAGCAGTCAGGCGCATGGCGGCAACAACTTTCTGCAGCTGACCTCGCAAACCGGAAACCATCCCAGCTATAACGCCCTTCTGAGCGGCGGTTCGCAATATCTTGCGGTGAATCCGGGCGACATCATCACCTACGGCGGATGGGTGTCCCGGCTCTCCGGGGATGGACAAGCTCACTGGGCTCTGCAGGTTCTCGATTCCAGTAAGGCAAATGCGGTTTATGTTTCCACGCCGAACGCAACCGCCAGCGCTTGGACGCTCTTCCAGCAGACCTACACGGTTCCATCCGGAAAAGCCTATATCCGGTTTTACGCAGAAGTTTACGGCAACTCCACGACGGCGCAAGTGAATTTCGACGACGCAATCCTGCAGCAGCAGGTCGCGAACGCGGCATTCACCTATGATCCGCCACCAACCGTAACGTCGATTGCGCCGAATTCTGGTGTTCCGTCGGGCGGGGCCGCGGTCACCATTACGGGCACGAATTTCTTCGCCGGCGCCGCGGTCACCATCGGCGGCGTTGCGGCCACGAACGTAAGCGTGGTAAACAGCACCACCATCACCGCGTCTACGCCCGCTCACGCTTCTGGGACAGTAAACGTAGCTGTGACCAACGCGGATGGCGATACCGGCACGCTATCTGCGGGATACACCTACATCCTTTATCCGCCTCCGAGTCTGACAGGAGTGTCGCCGTCCGGCGGTTCCACAAACGGCGGAACGGCCGTGACTTTGACGGGCTCCAATTTTCTCACCGGAGCAACGGTAAAGTTTGGCAGCGCCGCGGCCATCAACGCTGTGGTGGTGAATAGCGGAAGCATCACGGCATTCACTCCCGCGGGCGCGGCCGGAGCGACCAATGTCACCGTGACCAATCCCGATGGGCAGAGCGGCGTTCTCGGCAGCGCCTTCACTTACGCCTTGCCCCCAACGCTCACATCCGTGTCACCGGTGATCGGGCCGGTGAGCGGCGGCACTTCCGTCACGCTCTCGGGCGCCAACTTTAAGAGCGGAGCCACGGTGACCTTCGGCGGCGTGGCTGCAACCAACGTCGTCGTAGTGAGCAGTACCATGTTGACCGTTACGGCTCCCAACAACGCGCTCGGAACGGCGACAGTAGTGGTCACGAATCCCGACGGACAAACCTCGGCCCTTCAACCCGTAGGCAATCCTGGCTTCGAAATGGGCAACGCGGGATGGAGTTTCAACGGCTCAGGCTCGGAGAGCATCGTCACCAGTTCGTCGCAAGCCCACAGCGGCAACAATTTCGCGCAACTCAAATCGAATGCCGGCAATCACCCAACCTTTTACCCCGTTTTCACCGGAGTCAATTCCACGTATTTGCCGGTGAATCCAGGCGACGTGATTACATTCGGTGGCTGGGTTTCGCGTGTCGGCGGGGATGGCTCGGCCCGGTGGTCGCTCCAAGTGAGCGACGTCAACAAGCAGAATCCGGTTTACTACAGCACACCCAACGTCACTGCCAATGCGTGGACTTTCAACCAGCAGACGTTGGTAATCCCCAGCAACGGGCGGTACGTGCGCTTCTACGCCGAGATCTACAACAACTCAGTAACCGCAACCGCGTACTTTGACGATGCCTTGTTCTTGCGAACCACGCCGGGACAGGTTTTCACCTACATCACGAATCCCACGCTGGGCTGGATCGGACCGATTTCTGGCCCTGCCAACACCCCAACGTCTGTTTATATTTCGGGAGCGAACTTTGTTCCCGGTGCCACGGTTTCCTTCGGCGGAGCGCAAGCAACCAACGTCGCCGTCCTGAACAACGCAACCATCACCGCGACCACTCCGGCGGCAGCTGCGGGTTCAGTAGCGGTCACGGTCACCAATCCCTATAGCCTCGCCAGCACTTCCTCTCTGACCTACGCATTCAATCCGCCGCCATTCATCAATGCGGTGTCGCCGGTAACCGGTCCGCCGGGTGCTGCAACCAGGATCACCGTCTCCGGAGGCAATTTCCTGCCCGGAGCAAAGTTGACGCTGGGCGGTATTCCAGCGTTGAGCGTATCGACGACGCCAGGTTCGATCAGCGCAGTTACGCCGGCCGAAGGCGCGGGAACCGTCGACGTAGTGGTCACCAACCCTGACGGCCAGGTGGCGACTGCGTCCGGCGCGTTCGGCTATAGCCAGCCCGCGCCTTCTATCGCATCGATCGCTCCCGCATCCGGTTCAACCAACGGCGGGACGCTCGTCGTAATCAGTGGCGCGAACTTCCTGGCATCCCCGACCGTCACTTTCGGCAGCACCGCCGGCACCGTGATCTCGGTCAGTTCAAGCGCAATTTACGTGACGACTCCAGCAACGTCGACTTCGGGAGCCGTGAATGTGACCGTCGTAAATTCCGACACGCAGTCCGGCAGCTTGTCGGGAGGATTCACCTACGTCTCGCCGACGCCCGCGCCAACGATCGCTTCATTGAGTTCGCCCTCGGGGACGACCGCCGGCGGAGCCAGCATCATTATCACGGGAACAAACTTCGTCTCCGGCGCGACGGTTTCTTTTGGCGGTGTTTCGGCCTCAAACATATCGGTCACCAACAGCACCACCATCAACGCCACCACTCCGCCGCATGCCCCGGGCACAGTAAACGTGACAGTCACCAATCCCGACGGGCAGTCCGCAACCTTATATGGTGTTATCCCGCTACTCCCCAATGCCGGCTTCGAGTCCGGAGCTGCTGACTGGGTATTCGCGGGAACCGGCAGCGCCACCGTTCTGAACGATCCCACCAACGCCGAAACTGGAAACGAGTACGCGTTAGTCACCGGGTCCGGAACCTTTGCCGCCTATTATGCAACCGATTCCTCCGGCTCCAATCAGTTCTTCCCAGTCGTATCGGGAGACGTGATCTCGTTCGGCGGCAGCGCCTACCGGCTGGCCGGCGACGGCCAGGCCAATTACACGCTGTCCTTTTACGACGCCAACAAAAACAGCCTGGGCAGTCTGCATACCACGCCGAACAATGCCGCGACCCCGATCTGGGCGCACATGCTCGGAAGCTATACCGTTCCGTCGAACGCGGCCTACGTCAAACTCAGCGCGCAAATCTACAGCAACACCGTCTCCGCACAAGTCCGCCTTGACCAGGCTATCCTCACGCGCACGCCCGCCGCAGGCGGGTACACCTACGCTGGCCTGAATTTGCCCGGAGCCTTCACCTATCACTACGACAACATGCGAACCGGCCAGAATGTCAGTGAGACCACGCTGACTCCTGCCAACGTGAATACCCAGACCTTCGGCAAGAAATTTTCCTATTCCGTGGACGGCTGGATGCACGCGTCCCCGCTCTACGTCGCCAACGTCATGATCAATGGCACGCTGCACAATGTCGTCTACGCAGCGACCGAGCACGACAGCGTCTATGCCTTCGACGCGGACGGAAATCAGACGACTCCGCTATGGCAGGTCAGCTTCATCAATCCCGCGGCTGGAATTACTACGATCCCGCCGGGAGACCTGGCCTACCAGAACACGCAGCCGGAATACGGCATCATGGCAACGCCCGTGATTGATCCGGTTGCGGGTACGATCTACCTCCTCGCCCGAACCAAAGAAAATGGCAGCTACGTCCAAAAGCTGCACGCGCTCGACATCACCAGCGGTGCGGAGCGCGCCAGCAGTCCGGTCACGATTCAGGCATCGGTGCCGGGAACTGGCGCCGGAAGTTCAGGCGGACAAGTTGCCTACAGTTCGCTTTACCAGAATGTTCGTCCCGCCCTCGCCCTAGTGAATGGAACGGTTTACTTCGCGGCCGCATCCATCGAAGACAACGGACCTTACCACGGATGGGTGCTGGGCTATGACGCGACGTCGCTAAACCTCGTCGGAATTTTCAACGACACTCCCAACGGCTCGGAAGGTGGAATCTGGCACGCCGGCGGCGGCATTGCTGCGGACGCCTCAGGAAACTTGTTCGTACAGACCGGCAACGGAACCTTCGACGGCTATCTCGGAGGCGTCGATCTCGGCGACAGCATTATCAAACTGCAGCTGAGTTCCGCCGGATTGAACCCGGTGGATTACTTCACTCCCTGGAACCAGCTGACTTTGGATTCGCAGGACCTGGACATCGCCGCCGGCGCCCCAATTCTCTTGCCCGATCAGCCGGGCCCGCACATCCACGAAATGATTGGCGGCGGTAAGACGGGAACTCTCTACCTGCTCGATCGGGACGCCATGGGCGGATACAACGCCGCCGGCGATTCTCAAATCGTTCAGGAACTTCCCAACGCCTTAACTCAAACCACCAACACGCTCGATGCCGGGCTGTGGAGCACGCCGACCTACTGGAACAATCTCATCTTTATTGTAGGCCGCGCCGATGTGCTCAAAGTTTGGGGATTGCAGAATGGCCTCCTGGTCGGTCCTCTTTATACCAACCAGACAACCTACCTTTATTCAGGTTCGGTGATGTCCTCCAACGGCACCTACAACCCAATCCTGTGGGTGGTGCAGAGCGGCGGCCGCAACCTGCTTCAGGCTCTGAATCCGTACAACCCGATGCAGGAGTATTACGACACCGACCAGGCAGCGGGAGCGCGAGATCTCCCCGGAGGGATCACGAAGTTCGTCGTCCCTCTGGTAATCAACGGAAAAGTCTACGTTTCGACACAGACCGAACTGGACGTGTACGGCCTGCTGTAGCAAGCAGCTCGAAGGCTTTTGCGAGGCTCTGTAAAGGGCTCGCGGGGATCAGTTTTGAAAGGGCGCGGCTTCAGGCCGCGCCGTAAGTCCGTGGTGTTCCAGAAATTCGCCAAATAAGCTTGTCATCCCGACCGGAGCGAAGCGGAGTGGAGGGACCCTGTGTTTTCAACCCCCTTCATTTTCGGTCAGTCCGTTTCAAATATGCCGCTTTTTTCTGGGACACCACGCTACATCGTGAGCGCGCGGAAGCCCGCCCGCATCGGGATGATTCGTAATCCTGAACGCAAGGTGGCTGAAATCAAGAGAGCCGCCTGCACCACTCGACTTCCACCGCTTCAATTCCCCTGCGGGCGACCTGGGCACTATTATCTTTGGCACCGAAACCTTATCCTTTACGCAGGGTTCTAGTCACCACCACCACCTCGTTCTGCATCCTGGCGACTCTGATCGCGGGATAGCTAAACCCATGCCCACCTATTGCCGACTTCAGCGGGCCCTGATTTGCGTGGCCGTTCTGCAGCTTGCAGGCTGCGGCGGGGGCTCTGGCTCTTCCGCTGCAAGCAACCCGGGCGGGACCACCCCGCCAAACAACGGGCAGAATTTATCCTGTCCCGCTGGACAGACGGATGTCATGCAGTATTTCGCGATGAACAAACAAACCCGCGCGCTCCAGTTCATGAACGGGCAGCCGAACTCCATCTACACGGAAGTGTTCCCCGACCAGGATTTTGCCTCCAGCGGCTATTGGTTCTGGCTGAAGAGTGCGTCCGCCCACGGATTCGACGTCAAGGCTTTCGATCAAAACTACGTCTACATTCGCTCGACGGAGTTGACCTGGACCGACAACACCACCTTCAAACGTTTCAATCATGACCTGCCCATTGCAGCTCGTTGCGTGGATGCGAACGCCGCTGGACCTGAGATCCAGATTGCGGACACGGCCTTCCAATACTTCTCCTCCTGCAGCCCCTACAAGTCCAGCAGTCTGGAAAACGCGGTCACGGATCTGGACGCTCCCCTGCTGATAGACACTGGCGGCAATCTTGGCCAGCTGCCGACACGAGTTCTGCACTATCGGTACAACTGTGACAGCCTGTATCAGAATTGTGTGAACGAGGAGCAGTTCTTTCTCGGAAGCGGCTACGGAATCTGGCAATGGAAACACTATCAGTCGGGTGTGCTCGTGAAATCTGCCCTGATGAACAACCTCGCGTCTGGCACTCCCACCGCAATCTTGCCGTGTCCGCAGAGCTACCAGTGACTCGTAGCAGTAGGTCCGGAAAAGGGAAGGCAGCAGCATCCTTTATGCGGAGAGCCTCGCGGCCTGAGAAAGAGGAGATCTCAAGGAATCGTTGTCAGTCTGACAGCCGATGCTGGCACCGGCCCGTACTGAGCGGAATGGCGGAGAGCCGGATCCGTTTCCCATCAGCTCTCCGCAATCGCTAATGACCGAATTTCTCCCGCATCACCGCTGGCTTGCCGGCGGCACGATCCCGTTCATGCGCAGGTACTCGACCATCTGCCCGTAATGATCGAAGCAGTGCCCGACGATCAACGTGGTCATCGCGAGGCGCGTAGCCGTACCTTCGCCGAACGGATTCTTGATCGGCGCCACAATGTTCTTGTCGTCGATCGAGCCCAGGGCCTTTTGCAAATAGGTGAATGAATCGTTCAGGTACCGCTGAATTTCCGCCTTGGTCTTTACCGAGGAGGGACCGGCTCCGTGTTCTCCGACATCCTCAGGCGGCTTCTCCCCTAAAATCGTCGACCCGTAAAGGAAGTTAGCGGCGGCCACATGTTTCAGTTGCTCGCCAAAAGTGCGTACTCCCTTGAAGTCGCCATTGCTGGGGGCGAACCCGTATTTATCTTCCGGCATGATCTCGGCCAGCGGGACATAGAGATGCTGAATCCGCACCACAGAATTCGTGAGCACCTGAGCTATCGTGTTCATCGGTTGATCGGACTTTGCGCCTTGCGCCGCGCTAAAGCATGGCGTGATCAGGACGAACAATGCAATTGACAATTGCCAGAGTTTTCTCATGGATCTCCCTTCCTATGGAATCAATTTTGTTTATCTAGCTAGTGGACTTTAACGAATCGTCGAGTTTGTGGGCAAGAGGAAAGCCACTATCTCATGGCGGAGCCGTAAGCGGCACGAAAGAAAGGGGCCCGCTGGTTGGCAGGCCCCAATGAAGTAAACCGCATTCATTTAGAAGTGAATGGCGGCGATCCTCGTTCCCCAACTGCTGGTGCTGGGAACGACTTCGTTTTCGATCCAGAACTGACCGGATACTCCAGGGTCGGAACTGGACTGTGAATAATCACCCCAACGCTGCAGGCCGAAGTTGCTGTCATAGTTGCCGCTCAGGCACGTAGGACTGGTATAGGCAGTAGTCCCGACTCCGCCGCCCGAAATCGCGCCATCCGTCGGCAGTTTTCCGGTGAATCGCATTGAAGGATATGCTCCGCTGCCGCCGGTATCGACCGACGTCCAGTTCAGGACCATCCGGTTTCCACCATCTGCGGCAACCGACACGTTGAAGTCGGAGGATGTACCTGTGGTATAGAAAGTGCCGCTTTCCTTCAGCACGGGCGTAAACGAATTCAAACCCGAGATGATGTAGTAGCGTGGAGTAGCAGTAATGTCGCTGACGGTGTGAGCCTGATAAAACAGATCTCCATTCTGGATTCCCATGTTCACAAAGCGAGTATCGCTCGTGTCCAGGGCATTGGTGCCACCACCGCAGACGGGTTGCGCCGCAGATGCCGGCGTTGAATAGGCCGGAACCGTCACGTTGTACGGCCCATAAAGACCTTGGTCCTGCTGGCTAGCAGGGTAGCCGAGCGTGTACATGGCGATGTTGCCGGAAGTATTGGCCGCCGCCAACCAAGCGTAGCCATTCCCGTCGAGTAGTTCACGCGCAGGTTGCAGCGTACCTTGCAGACCTGAGTAGACGTGAGCTGACCAACCGCGCCCGTTGAAGAGCGCGTATTTTCCTACCGAGAATAGGGAAGAGCCCAGGTAGCTGGTTGCGCTGAAATTGTTAGCGGTGAACAGGACTGCGTCCTGCGAATCTCCGACCATCGGAAAATCGTAGAACCCTCCCGAGCCGCCAATGCTGCCTACATCGACCAGGTATACATGCCAGCTGCCGAGAGGGTTCTGGTTGACCGAACATGCAATGCCGTAGATCTGCGAAGTGGCTGATTGAGCAAATGCCGGGGCGGTTACGCAGAATCGGCTCCACACTGAGTCGTAGACCACTCGCGGATCAAAGAAAGGCTGGGTGGAATAGCCGAAGAAGGCATTCAGAGAGATGAGCTTCAATTGACTCCCTGTATTGCTGTAGACCGCGAACAGGCTGTTGTGCACGGCGATGATGTCGTTGTTAGTGACAGCGGAGGCGGCAACGTCCGGCGGAAACCAGCACGTGCCTGAGCCATTACACTCGTTCGGCCCATTAAACTGGGTGCCAATGACTGGCGGAGCAAACGAACCCGGACTCATCGATTCCGGCCTGCTTGCCGACGCCGACCTCGCGGCTTGTTGTTTTAGAGCACGGTACGCTTCGTCGCCCATAGTCGGACGGAAGGGGGCGGCTCTCACTGCCGGCGCCACGTTGGTGGCCTCAAAAGCGTCCATCATCTCCGGTGTGCGTTCCGTGGATGTTGCGGTTATGGTTCGCGTGGATTGGATGGCCATATTCGCGCTTTGCGCCGAGGCCAGCGTAACCAACCCCATGGTGCCAGCGCCTACAACAACGGTAAACAGCAATCTACCTCTCATCGATTTTCTCCTGGAAGTTTTGAATGTTTCTTGGGCCCCAATAGTAGTGTTGTGAAATTGAAAAGCGTTTCATTGCGGTGCGTGCGGCCACGCGTGACAGGTCTGGTCACCCCTCACCAGAAATTTGCGCCCCTTGTGGCTGCCCCCATTTGTTCACAGCGAACCCGATGCTCGCTGCGTACCATCGATACTTCCGGACTGAAGCAAGACTTGCTCCCCGCAATCCAGCTCTCAAAGACCCATCTGGCGTTCGAACCTCGAGGTCTTGGGACGCACAAGTTGAGGGTTGAGGAGTTGTTGGAATTGCGCGGAATATCGCCGGCCGATTGGGGGGCTAACGAAGATGTTTCACCGGCTGGCCTACTGCAGACTACTCCAACTTTAAAAGCTGTCAAGAAAAAAAACTGTGGAAAGCCGCAATTCATGCGGAGTTTGCAAGATCTTGCAGACTTACCTCGCATCGCTTTTCCCAATGTTTAGACCCTCTATTTATCTCAAGTGATAAACGCAGAATCGATGTCCAAGCTCAACCGGTCTTATCCGTTCGCAACTGGAAGCGGACAATATTTTCGTAAGTCTGCTACCACCGGCCGTGCTGACAATTCGATTCCCGTTACTTCGCGTGTACCCGGCGATTAAAAGACCGCCGGACTTTGAAAAATCCGGCGGTCGAGTTCAGGTTGCGGAGAACTGATTTAATTCCCCGTGCCATACAGCGGCAGTTTCTGCGGGCTCCCCGGACTGTTGTCGTAAACGTAGTAGGTGGCGTTCCTGGTTCCTGCCTTGGTCGGAGTAAAGTAGACCGTGATACTGCACGTCTTGCCCGGCAGCAGGGGGTTGCTAGCGCTGTTGCTGCAAGGCGGCTGGGCCTGGGAGTTCACCACCCAGTCCAACGCGCCTCCGCCCGTGATTTCCGCCCCGGTGAACGCTACCGGAACGTTGCCAACGTTTTTAATGGTCACGGTCGAGCTGCCCTGGCTTCCCACCGTCTGCGACAAAACTACCGAGAACGGCGTGAAGAGCACTCCCGTTCCGTACCCTTGCAGGGTCACGCTTTGCGCGCTGGTCACATCGTTGTCATGCAGAGTGATCGATCCCGTGGTAAAGCCGAGCGCGGTAGGTTTGTACTCGGGATTGATGACGCACGTCCCTCCCGCAACGATCACCATACTATTGACGCAGGTCGTGGAACCGGCTGCGGCGAACGGTCCGGACTCGGTAATCGCTGGATTGCCCAACGTAATCGAATGGCCGGTATTGTTGGTGACGGTGATGTGGGTGGGAGTTCCGTTGGTGTTTCCCACCGGCGTATCGGAGAACGTAATCAAGCTCACGCTGAGCGAGACGCCGCTGGTTCCGATTCCATTCAATCCGATCAGCTGCGGGGATGAAGGATCGTTGTTCTTGACCACGACCGAACCCCGCTTGGTACCCGTGGTGGTCGGGTTGAACTTCACGCTGACGCTGCAACTGGCGCCGCCCGCCAGAGTCGCTCCCGACGCCGGACACGTGTTCGCCGAAATGGTGAAGTCGGTCGCATTCGTCAGGGTGATTGTCCCCATGGTCACGCCGGCGGTGCCATTGTTCTTGATGGTGGCAGTCTGCGCGGCGCTGGTCGTGGTCACTTGCTGGTTCCCGAAGTTGATCGGAGCTCCCGCCAGTGAAATCGCACTTCCCAATCCAGTCATGTTTACGGTATTGATCTGGCTAAAGAAGCCGTTGGTGTTGAAGGTGACGTTGCCGGCGAGAGTTCCAGAGGCCGTGGGAACGAAATAGACGTACATGGTGCATGTCTGCCCGTTCGTCATGCTGGCAGGGCAATCGTCCGCCTCCGCGTAGTTCGCGCTCACCGCAATGTTGGCAATGCTTACCGGCCCCAATGCGCTCACCGTGAAATTCTCCGGCGAACTCATGCCGCCAACGTTGGTCAGACCGAAACTCAGGTTGCTCTGGCTGGTGTTCAGCGCAGAGAACGCCGAGATACTCCGAACTCGGGAGTTGTTATAGTCCGAGACGAAAATGCTGCCGGAAGGATCCAGCGCAATTCCCGTCGGCTCGTAAAGCAGAGCCAGCGTGGCCGGTCCGCCGTCGCCGTTATACCCGCCTGTACCGTTGCCGGCAATGGTTGTCAGGATGCCACTCGGGCTTACCCAGCGCACGCGGTTGTAGTAATCGCCAATGAAGAAATTGTCATTGGCATCCACGGCGATGCCCTGCGGGTATCCAATTGCAACCGACGTGGCGATGCCATCGCCCGAATAGTTGCAAGCGCTGTTTCCAGCAACGGTGGTGATGATGCCGGTTGCCGCATTCACTTCACGAATCCGGCAATTGTTGTAGTCGGCAATGAACACGTTGCCCACCGGGTCCACAGCCACCGCCGTGGGACTGTTGAGCAGGCCCGAAGTAGCGGGTCCGCCGTCGCCCGCGACCCCAGGGATTCCGAGCACGCCCGCGATCGTCGTCATGATTCCGCTGGTCGACACTTTGCGAATCGCGTGATTGTAGTAGTCCGCGATGTAGACGTTGCCGGCCGTGTCTACTGCCGTCCCGTAGGGGAGATACAGTTCCCCGTTCGTGGCCGGGCCCCCATCGCCCGCGAAGCCGCAACGCGGGCTGCCGCCCAGCACGTAGCCGGCGAATGTGTTGATCTGGCCCGACGTGTTCACCGATCGAACCAGGCAGTTGTTGGCGTCCGCGATGTACACCGTTCCCGACGCGGCCTTGGCAACGCCGTAAGTGTGCGTCAGATCCGCTTCGGTGGCCACGCCGCCGTCACCCGTATAACCGTAGGTGCCGGTTCCGGCGAAGAAGTTTACCAACCCCGTCGACTTCACATATTCTTCCACCCTGTAGCTGCCGCTGACTCCGATGTAAACGTTCCCCGAGGAATCGTCGGCAATGCCGTAGGGATAGTTCAAGACCACTCCTGTCGCTGGGGCGCCGTTGAACTGAGTTTCTATCGTCGCGGAGAGATTGCCCGCGGCCACGGTCAGGTTTCCGCCCGCCGTGAATTTGTCCACGACCATGTTGTCGTTATTGGCGAGGTACACCGTCCCGCCGCTTGCGACTGCGACGCCCAATGGGTAATAAAGTTCAGCTTCAGACGCCAATCCCCCCGCGCCGCAAGGGCCGCCGCAAGCCGTTCCGTTGCCCGCCACGGTGTTCATAGTGCCCCCAACCGGGAACTGGCGCACACGTTGGTTGTAATAGTCCGAGAACGTGACGGTTGTGCCGGCGCCGTTGACCGCTACGGCAAACACCTGGTTCATCTCCGCGCCCAACGCCGCAGTTCCGTCCCCACCGAAGCCGCACACCGGAGCGCTGCTCACGAACTTGCCCGCGATCGTGCTGATATTTCCCGTCGACTTGCTTACCATTCGGATCAGGCAATTGTTTGTGTCTGCAATGTAAATGTTCCCCGTGCTGTCGGCCGCCACTCCCTGTGCGTAATATACCTCCGCGCTGGCCGCCGGCCCTCCGTCGCCTGCGTAGCCGCAGCTATGGTTGCCGGCGAAGTTGCTGATGATGCCGGTCGACAAAATCACTTTGCGCACCGCGCAGTTATAGTAATCCGCGATGTACAGGTTCCCCGATCCGTCCAGCGCCACGCCCGCCGGATAATACAATTGCGCTGTCGTTGCGGTGCCGCCATTTCCTGAATATCCGCATGAGTTGGGTGTGCCCGCAATGGTCGTGATCGTTCCTCCACTCACCTTGCGCACCACGCAGTTGTACTGGTCGGCAATGTACACATTCGATGAACTGTCGACCGCGACCGCTACCGGGCGGAAGAGGTCCGCGTTGACTGCATTGTTGGCGATCCCATCGCCGCTAAAGCCTTGGGCTCCGCTGCCCGCGATCACGCTGATGATCCCGGTGGACACGGTTACTTTGAACACGCGGTTCTGGTTGTAACTCGCAATGTAGAAGTTTCCGGAGCTGTCGACCGCTACGCCTTGCGGGTTGTATAGGTTCGCGTCGGTCGCCGGAATTCCATTCGGTCCGCCGCCGATCACCGTGGTAATTACATCCTGCTGGGCCGACGCGGGGAGACTCACCAGCAACGCGGCCAGCACTAAAGCTGCACAAATTGTGAAGCGGCTCATGAAAGTTTTCTCCTGGAAAATTTGTGGTGCATGTTTTGCCATCGCGCCCCTATGCCCCGGCCTAATTGCTAGGTGGAACTGCTACCAGCGGTCGCCGACTCAGCTGTGCGCCCTTCTGCCATGTCTTGCCGGCGCTGTCCTGATACAGAATTACGACGTTGGGTTGGCCTGGCGCCGCCATCCATTCCCCGAATTCCCGTTTGCTCACGGTGAACTGCTGGCTCATCTCGACAAATTTCTGGCTCTTCCACACCTTCAGTGGCTGGAAGTTTCCACGCAGAGTCATCGCTGGCGAAGTATCCAGCAACGTTACGATTACGCTCTTTGCGTCTGAGTCTCCGTGATTGAACAGTTTCAAGTGGAGAGTGACTTGCACCAGTTCTCCCTGATCTTGTTTTCCGCTGACATCGAAGTAGCCGCTAAACTGACGTCCGCTGCTTGCAGCAGCAACCGTTGCCAGCAGCAGGGAAGCGAGCACACACGCCAGCCCGGCTCGCGAATTGTGCAGAGACTGCATAAATATCCTCCTTGAGTTGTTTGTTCAACAACTTTGTTTGCGCCGAGCAGGATCGCGCGTAGCGCGCAGCCATGCTTCGACGCACAGATTAGTTATGTTGCTGGGGCCCGGGATTCTTCTGGACTGAACGATATTTCCGGATGACAGATGGTTTCTTAACTAATCGTCCTTACAACTCGTCGTCATTTGGGGGGAACGACTCCGGACGGCACGCTCAAATACAACTTCAAAGGCGCGCCAATTGTGGTCCCACTGCAAGGCCTTGTCAAGATGCAGGTTTTTTCACACTCGAACATGAGCAAAAAATCTCGCGAATGCTCTGCGAATGTTTCAACTTCCCGGCGCACCGTGCGCGTATAAAATGTTCGCGGCTTCGGGAAGAGCACAAGATGCGATCCCAAAACTTTCTCTGGCAAAAATTGTCCACGCTAATTGCCGCCCTGATCATCCTCCTCGCCCTCCTGAATGTAGGTGGCTGGAGGGCCCGCATTCTGGCCCGGCTATTTCGCATCGACAATCAACCTCTGATTGTTCCACCGCCGCCAAATTTCCAACCGCAGGTCCCTCCGGGATTCGAAGTCTCTGTGTTCGCCCGTGGCTTCACCCAGCCGAGATGGTTAGCCGTCGCTCCCAATGGCGACGTCTTCGTCTCTGACTCGGCCGCCGGAAAGGTGGTCGTCCTTCATGACCCGCAGGCCAAAGGCTATGCCGAATCGCGCGACGTCTTTGCAGATCATCTGAACCTGCCTTTCGCAATCGCCTTCCACGACGATTTTGTTTACGTCGCCAACACCAACGAGGTAGTGCGTTTTCGTTATGACCCGAAAACCTCAAAGCGGCTGAGCGATGCGGAGCATATTCTCGATCTTCCCGGCATGGGCTATCACCAGCATTGGACCAGGTCGCTCGCCTTCAGCCCAGACGGCCAAAAGTTATTCACTTCGGTCGGATCAAGCACCAACGTCTCGATTGAAAACGACAGTCGCCGCGCCGCGATTCTCATATCCGATCCCGATGGAAAGAACGCGCAAATCTATGCGAGCGGTCTGCGCAACGCCGTGGGCATCGGGTTTCATCCCGAAACGAATGCGCTCTGGGCCACGGTAAACGAACGCGACGATATCGCAGATGAAATCCCCTCCGACTATTTCACCCATGTCGCGCCAGGCGGCTTCTACGGCTGGCCCTATGCTTATGACGGCAAGCATCCCGACAATCGTGTGTCTTCAAGGCCGGACATGGTCGCGAAAACTATCACGCCCGACCTCTCGCTGGGCGCGCACGTGGCCCCGCTGCAATTCACCTTCTACGACAAGCAGGCATTCCCCGCTGAGTACCGCCATGGCGCTTTCATCGCCGAACATGGATCATGGAACAAGCGAGTAAGAAGCGGCTATCAAGTCGCGTTCGTGCCCTTCGCAAACGGATCGCCCGCGGGAGAGGCAAAACCATTTTTCTCCGGCTTCGTCCCCGACGCCACGAAAAAACAAGTTTATGGACGCCTGGTCGGCGTGGCAGTAACACCCGATGGCGCCCTACTAGTTTCAGACGACGCCCAAAATCTGATCTGGCGAATCTCCTACCGCGGCGACAACTCCAGGTGACACTCCGCCTGCCAGAAACCCTGCCAACTTCGTTGACTTGCCCCCGGACGGCTTCTACCATGTTCGCCACAGATGGGAACTACGGCCCAACTCGTCGGTCGGATCTTCTCGCACTACCGAGTCATTGAAAAGTTGGGTGCGGGCGGAATGGGTGTGGTGTACAAGGCGGAAGACATTCGCCTGCACCGTCTGGTCGCACTGAAATTTCTTCCTGCAAACCTCGCCGACGATCCCCACGCTTTGGCCCGCTTCCAGAGAGAAGCCCAAGCTGCCTCCGCATTGAACCATCCAAACATCTGCACCATCTACGACACCGGCGAGCAGGAGGGCCACGCCTTTATCGCGATGGAGTTTCTCGAGGGAGCGACGCTGAAGCACCACATCGGGGGACGTGCCCTGTCGATCGAGACCATGTTGTCCCTCGGAATCGACATCGCCGACGCACTCGACGCCGCGCACAGCAAGGGCATCGTTCACCGCGACATCAAGCCCGGCAACATCTTCGTGACGGTTCGCGGAATGGCCAAGGTTCTCGACTTCGGCTTGGCCAAAGTTTCCTGGAAGCCGGGAAGTGGAACGGAGGCAACCCGCGACGCGGAAGAAAATCTCACCAGCCCCGGATCGGCACTCGGTACGGTCGCTTATATGTCGCCCGAGCAGGTGCGAGGCAAGGCACTCGATGCACGATCCGATTTGTTCTCGTTCGGCGCCGTTTTGTATGAGATGGCCACTGGAACCCTGCCATTCCGCGGCGAGAGTTCCGGTGTCGTGTTTCACGCCATTCTGGAGTGCGCTCCGGTTCCCGTGGTGCGTTTGAATCCTGATCTTCCACCCAGATTGGAAGACATCATTCTCAAAGCCCTGGAGAAAGATTGTCTGCTGCGCTACCAGCACGCCTCGGAGATGCTTGCCGACTTACGGAGATTGAAACGCGACTCGGAATCGGGAAAGTCGGCGGCGGTGGAAGCCTACCGCGCGCCACGGGAGAAACCGCTACGGGCGCAGTCCAGACGACCGAGTACCCGTGCTGCTGTGGCGCTTTCGCTTGGAGCTATTCTTGTGCTGGCTGCGATTCTGGCCACGGTTTACGGATTCATGAGCCGGAAGAGATCGGGCTCTCCTTTCCAAAACATGACGATCGAGCGACTCACCACCACTGGCAGGGCTCGGAAGGTCGCCATCTCTCCTGACGGAAAGTACGTCGCGTACGTCATGGGAGAACCCGGAAAGCAAAGTATTAGCGTGCGACAAACGGCCACTCGCAGCGATATCCAGATCATCCCTGTGGTCGCGGCCTCTTACGACGGCCTTACCTTTTCGCCCGACGGAAATTACATCTACTACGTCAGAAGCCCCAACCCCTACATGACAGGTTCGCTCTATCGCGTCCCGAGTTTAGGAGGTGAGTCGCGCAAGGTTACGGACCACGTGGATTCTCCGGTCGCGTTTTCTCCGCAGGGAAACCAGGTCGCATTCATCCGGCAGAACCCCGGGGCAGAATCAGCCTTGATGGTTGCCGCGGTTGACGGCGGTGGCGAGCGGAAACTCTCCGCCCGCAAGATTCCGGACCCCTTCGTGAGTGCGGGCATGGCGTGGTCTCCGGACGGAAAAAACATTGCCATTGGCGCATATTCCGGCGGCCAGTGTTACGTGATGACCGTGAAGGTCGCAGACGGGTCAGTACAAAAGGTCGCTCTCAAAGGTTGGCGTCACGTGTACAAAGTGGTATGGCTGGCCGGGCCGAGCGAGTTGGTCTTGGGCGCTCAAGAGTCGGCCAACGCGCCTCTACAACTCTGGGATATTTCCTATCCTGGCGGTCAAGCGCGAAGAATCACCAACGATTTGAATAACTACGCGGACCTCGACGTAACAGCAGACTCGAATGTCCTGGTGACAGTTTTGCGGGAACTTCGCTCAAACCTCTGGCTTGATACCCGCGGAATGGCAAGCCAGCCCAGGCAAATCAGTTTCGGTGCAGGGACGCAGGAGGGACTTTTCGGTCTTGTGTGGACGGGGGAAGGGCGCATTCTCTATGGCTCGTTAGCCAGCGGATCGCGCGAACTCTGGGTTATGGACGCCAACGGCAGTCATCAGCGGCAACTCACCTCCGACGCCGAACTGCAGTTCTTCTCTTCACCGTCCCCATGTCCTGACGGCACGATCCTGTTTGCGTCCGGGGCCTACGGCTCCGCGAACCTTTGGAGGATTGATGCGGAGGGTGGCAACCGAAGGCAGTTAACCCACGACGGCACCAACGGCGTTCCAAACTGTTCGCCCGATGGAAAGTGGGTGGTTTTTAATTCTTCGCACGGCGGGGACTATACGCTGTGGAAACTTCCTCTCGACGGCGGTTCTGCGCAGCAACTTACCAATTACGCATCTACCTATCCCGCAATTTCGCCCGATGGAAAACAGATCGCTTTCGACAACTTCGGTAATCATCATGCAACCACGATCGGCATCATTCCTTTCGCTGGGGGTTCCCCGACTCGGACCTTTGCGTACGATGCGTCCAGCGCCGCAGGTTATCCCATCATTCGTTGGACGCAAGGCGGGCGCGCTCTGACCTACATTCGCGATCAGGGAGATGTTTCCAACATATGGGCTCAGCCCATCGACGGAGCGCCGCCCAAGCAACTGACAAACTTCACTGCAGACCAAATCTTCAATTTTGCCTGGTCCAACGATGGTCGCCAGCTCGTGCTCGCGCGCGGATCCCAAACCAGCGACGTAGTGATGATTCGTAACCCGAAGTAGGCGTGTAATCCAGTAGGGATTGAAAGCGTAACCGGAAATGCTGGAAGTCAGCGCGCGGGTAAGGCCTGCATCTTCTTCAAGTTGAGCGCGCGACATAGTACCTCCGTACCGTGTCTAGTACTTCAGTTACCACACTTCAAGTGACTAGGTACCCTCCGGTTAATACATACTTCTAATAGTATTTCATTCTGTAAACACCACAACATATGGGATTGCCGCTTTCGCCTCCCCGGCACCATTTCCAGAAAACACGCAGAAAACCCCATAAAACGCGAACATTCGCTACGCGAAGCGGTTTTTAGGGGTTGAGATATGCTCGGAACACCGCAAGTCCCCGGACAGGCAGTGATGGGCGTGCAGTCGCGGACAAGGCCCCACAAGGAAAGTGGATGCACGAAATGGACGGGGTGGAAAAGGCAAGAGGAACTATGGCTGACTCGCGAGAAGTCATGAACATTCGCCAGGCGTCGCAGTATCTGGGTGTGAGTCCAGACACGCTTTACAAGTACGTTGGCGAGCAGAAGATTCCCGCGTTCAAGCTGGGCAATCGCTGGCGCTTCAAGAAATCTCGGTTGGATCAGTGGATGGAAGAGAAGTCGAGCGAAATGGAACCACAGGCAAAACGCAAACCGAAGGCGGCAACGAAAGCTGCCGGATCGCAGTAGTAAAAACGTCGCGGGCAACAGTGCCCGCGCCACACAAAAAAGGTGGGCACATGTTTGGAATGGGATCGAAGTCGATTGTTGGCCTGGATGTAGGCTCTTCAAGCATTAAGGCAGTCGAGCTCAAGAAAAAGGGCGGGCAGATTGAAGTCGCGCACCTCGGTCTGGAGCCGCTGTCTTCCGACATCGTGGTCGATTCAATGATTGTGGACTCGGGCACGGTTTCGAGCGCGATCTCAAAACTGTTCCTCGAGAACCAGATCAAGACCAAGGCCGTGGCCACCGCGGTGAGCGGGCACTCGGTGATTGTGAAAAAGATCTCGCTGCCCTCCATGAGCGATCAGGAACTGGCCGAGACCATCGAGAAGGAAGCGGCGCAGCATATTCCTTTCGATCTGGCCGATGTAAGCCTTGACTACCAGATTCTCTCCGACGAAGTGGGCAGTCCGCAGATGGACGTCCTGCTGGTCGCAGTCAAGAAGGACAAGATCCTGAACTACACCAACGTACTCTCGATGTCGGGCCGCACCCCGGCTATTGTGGACATCGATGCGCTGGCTCTGCAGAACTGCTACGAGTACAACTACCAGCCGGCTCCAAGCCAGGTAGTGGCGCTTCTGAATCTGGGCGCCAGCGTGATGAACATCAACATTGTGAAGGGCACGACGCCTCTGTTCCCGCGCGACGTCAGCGTGGGCGGGCATCAGTACACCGACTCGCTGCAGAAGGAATTGGACCTGAGCTTTGAAGATGCGGAATCGCTCAAGCTGGGCAACAAGGTAGGCACGGTGAGCGAGGACGCCAAGCAGCCGATTCTGCAGCAGGTCACCGAGATCATCGTGCTGGAAATTCAAAAGACTTTCGATTTCTTCCGGGCCAGCGCGGCCGGCGAGCATATCGAGAAGATTTACCTGGCGGGCGGTTCGTCGAAAGTGCCGGGCCTGGTAGAAGCGTTGCGCCAGGAGTTCTCCATGCCCGTGGAGTTGTTGAATCCGTTTCAGCGGGTCACGCCGCCGGTCGAAGGACACGGAGCGGAACTGGTGGAGCAGAATCCCGGCCAGATGGCAGTAGCGGTGGGCTTGGCCCTGAGGAGCTTTGACTCTCTATGATCAAAATCAACCTGCTCGAAAATTCCAAGGGCAAAAACAAGCGCGGCGGCAGCAGCGGTCCCTCGATGCCCACCATGGAAATGGGCGATATGGGTTCGCCCAAGCTGAAGATCCTGGCGGTGCTGGTGGTGGCCGGGCTATTCAACCTGGGCTACTGGTCCCGGCTCGATCATCAGGCCAAGGCAATCGCCGCCAACATGAAAGTGGCGGAGCAGAAGAACCGCGAGCTGGCCGACGTGAAAGCGCGCTTCATGGAGCGGCAGAAGCAGGCCGACAACTACAAGCGCCGCGTGGACGTCATCGACGGCCTGCGCGCCAGTGCCAGCCAGTCGGGTGGTCCGGTCAACCTGCTGGCCATGCTGGGTGAGACGGTTAATAGCACGGAAGCGGTTTGGCTCAGCAAAATGGACGATCAGGGTCAAAGCGTAAATCTGGAAGGCACCGCGCTCAGCGCGGATGCAGTGGCCAACTTGATTGCGAACCTGCAAAAGACTGGCTACTTCAGAAACGTGGAAATCAAGGAAACGTATCAGGACGAGGCAGTAAAGGACATGCAGGCGTTCCGGTTCACGCTCACTTGCGAGAAGGGAAAGTCGTAAAGGCGGACCTATGGCGATGAATTTTAGCGAATTGTCGGGTGTCAAACAGTGGGGCGTAGTGCTCCTCGGGGGAGCGGTTGTAACTGCGGCTCTTTACTTCACCATGTTCAAGAGCCTGAACGAAAGCAATGCCACCGCGCAACATGCCCTCGAAGAGAAGGTTCAGGAAAACACCGAACTCGAATCCTACCGCCCCAAGCTGAAACAGATGGAACAACAGCTGGCCGAACTCAAGCAGCAACTGGAGATCGAGCAGCGCATTGTTCCTGACGAAAAGCAGGTCGATACCTTCATAACCATGCTCGACGGCGAAGCCCAGAAGGCGGGCGTTTGGCTAAGGCGATTCGGCGCCAAAGATACGAAGTCGCAGCAGTACTACACGGAAGTGCCCTTCGAGCTGGAAATCGACGGGCGCTACTACGACGTGCTGTCTTTCTTTGATCGCGTGAGCAAGCTGGAGCGGATTGTCAACGTCAGCTCGCTGCTGGTGTCGACCACCAAGAAGCCGAGCGACGCGAAAGCCAAGCACACCTACCAATACGCGCCCAATGAGAGCATAGTTGCGACTTTTGTCGCGACTACATACTTCAGTCACGATTTGCAACCTTCAGCCGTGGCGACTGGCACCAAGCCAGGAACGCCGGCGGCGAAGTAGGGATGACTATGAAGCTGACGACAGGCATTCTGGCACTAGCAATGATGACGAGCGGCTCCTGGGCTGCGGTTGCGGCACAGAACCCGGACGCCATCGACAACGCGCGCAGCACCGCAAAATCGCTGCAGCAGAAGCAATCCAACGCTCCGAACCCGGCGGCGGCTCCGGCGAAAGCCAAGCCCGCGCCTGGCGCTCCGGCTCCAGCCGTGAAGCCGGCGGTGATTCCGTCTTCCAAGCCGGAAGCCGCGGCGAAGCCTGCGCAGCACAACCAGCTGCAAAAGGTGAACGTGGTGACGGGGGCGGACAGCGTACAGATCGAAATCAGTTCCTCCCAGCCCGTGACGCCGAAATTGAGCGCGTTGAAATCTCCGAACCGGGTGCTGGTCGAATTTCCCGAGACGGTAATTGCCAGCGCGCAAAGCAAGATTGCTGTTGGCAGCTCAGGAGTGAAAGGCGTCCGCATCGGCATGGACGGCAAAACTCCTCCGACCACCAGTGTGGTGATCGATCTGGAGAAGCCGCTGGCTTATGAGCTGACTCCGGGCGCGGCTGGCAAAATGATTCTGACTCTGCACGCGCAGGGTGCAGCTCCGAGCGTCGCCAAGAATGCTCCGGCTCCGGCTAAGGCCGCTCCGGTGGCAGCGCCAAAAGTTGCCGCGCCGCAACCACAAGTTGCAGCCAAGGCTGCCGTCGCACCAACGAAAGTTGCGGTAGTGAAAGCGCCAGTAGTTGTCGCTGCAGCGCCAGCTTCCAAGTCCGATCCGAAACAGGCCAAAGCCGTTGCGGCAACGGTCAAGGGCTCAGCTCCAGTCGCCAAGGGTGCACCTGCAGTTGCCAAGGTCGCACCTGCAACTACAAAGATTGCCGCTCCCGCCGCCAAGGTTTCGGGACCGGTAGCAATCGCTCCGGCGCCGGTTGTGGCCAAGGCCGTTGCGCCTCCCGCGTCCAAGCCGGAAGAAAAGAAGTGGTCGATGACGGGCAAGCGCGATCCTTTCTTCAGCCCGGTAGTGCAGCAGAATGGATCTGGCTGCGCCACAGGCAAGAAGTGCCTCGAGATCGGCTCCATCAATTTGCGGGGCGTGGTGAAGTCTGACAGTGGCTTCATCGCGGTCGTGACCAACAACCTGAACAAAGCTTATTTTCTGCGGGAGAACGATCCCGTGTTCAACGGCTACGTGGTGAAGATTACGGGCGACTCGGTTGTGTTCCAGGAGACGGTCCAGGACAAACTGGGCAAGTCTTTCACCCGCGAAGTGGTGAAGAGAATCTTCACGCCGGCAGTCTAGGCAGGACGGCGAAACCGGAAACGGACGCCGAAATCAAGTTTCCAGAAGGACACGCGGGCCCGGCCCGCGGGTGGGAGAGGCGAAATGCGAAAGCAACAAGTGACCATGTTCGTATCGTTGCTGCTGTTGGTGGTGGCTGCATCCGCGCAAACACCGACCCAGCTCGATCGAGTCAACGTAGTCCGGGGTACGGACGACATCCGCGTGGAGATGACCTCCAAGGGCACTCTCACGCCAAAGCTCAGCGCGCTGGACTCACCCGCTCGCGTGGTGGTGGATTTGCCGGAAACCGTCATGGCGACCGGACAGAAGCACATCACCGTGGGCGCGGCTGGCGTCAAGGACGTGCGCATTGGCATGGACGGCCAGACGCATCCTTCGACCCGCGTCGTCGTCGACCTCGATCAAGCCTGCGCTTACGAGTTGACGCCCGGTCCTGCCGGGAAGCTGGTCCTGACGCTGCATACCAACGCAGTCGCCAAGGCCGCTGCAGCGACGACCACGGTCGCCACACAATCCGCGACCAAGGCTGAAGCGCCCGCAACGAAAGAAGTTGCGAAGGACTCTTCGCCCACCGACTTTGTTTTTGTTGAGCCTTCTTATCAGGCCAAGAGCCAGGCGAGCGACGTGAAGAAAGACGACGCCGCCCAGCGCCTCGGAAGACCAGCCCACGGTTCGCGCCCAGGAAGCTGCCGCACGGTTCTCCGACAAGACTGCCGCAGAATTGCTTCCGGTGAGCGCTCACGCTGCCCAGGCGCAGAACAGCCAACACCATCACGCCCGCGGTCAATCTCGCGGCTGAGCAGAAAGCTCAAGCCGGACAAGCCGCTGCCGTAACCGGACCGAAGTATACCGGCGAGCCGATCTCGGTGAACTTGAAAGATGTCGACCTGAAAGATTTCTTCCGTCTGATTCACGAAATCAGCGGCCTGAACGTCGTGCTCGATCCTAATGTGCACGGCACGCTGACCGTTGTGCTCGATGATGTGCCGTGGGATCAGGCGCTCGACATCGTGCTCAAGAACAACGACCTGGCCCGCGAGCTGGAAGGCAACGTTCTTCGCATCGCCACCGTCGAAACTCTGAAGCATGAAGCCGACTCTCGCCGCGCGCAGATCGAATCGGAAACGCTGGCGGTTGAGAAAGTTTCGGTCACCCGCTTCCTGAGCTATGCCAAGGCGAAAGACGTCATCATTACCGTAAAGAAGTTCCTCTCGCAGCGCGGCGATGTGGTGGCTGACGATCGCACCAACGCCGTCATCATCAACGATATTCCCAAAGTGCTTCCCACCATCGACCGCCTGCTGACGCAGCTGGATCGCAAGACGCAGGAAGTCGAAATCGAAGCGCGCGTGGTGGCTGCCACACGGCAGTTTGCCCGCGACATCGGCACCCAGTTCGGATTTGGCTGGGGCAATGGACACAGCGCCATCGGCGGAAACCAGCAGGTGGGGTCGTCGCCAACTTCGGTCACTCTGCCGGGCCAGGGCCCGGGTTACATCACGGTGCCGGGTTCAGGCGGCGCGAGCAGCGGCGGGTCCTCCATTCCCTTGTTCTCGAACCTGGGATCGACTTCGCCCACCAGCGGCCTGAGCTTTGTGAACGCTAGCAGCAACGTGCGAATCGACGCCATTCTTTCACTGGCCGAGTCGCGCGGCTTGCTGAAAGTTCTCTCGCGACCGCGAGTGGTTACCCAGAACAACATTCAAGCCTTGGTTAAGCAGGGCGTGCGCGTGCCGATCGTGACGCAAGCGCAGTTGGGCGGTCCTCCGACCGTAACTTACATTGACGCCTTCCTGCGCTTGACGGTTACTCCGCAGATCACTTCGGAGAACACCATCTTCCTGAACGTCGACGTGGAAAACACCACGCCGAACTTCGGTCAGCAAGTGCAGGGCAACCCGGAACTCATCACCCAGCAGGCGACCACGCAAGTGCTGGTCACTGACGGCGGCACGGTGGTGATTGGCGGCGTTATCCAGACGCAGAACTCGGTCAGCATTAATCAGGTGCCAGTGCTGGGCAACATCCCATACCTCGGAAACCTGTTCAAGCACACGCAAGTATCCACCACCAACCAGGAGCTGATTTTCTTCATCACGCCGCGAATTATCCAGACATAAGCAGCGAGTCGAAGATTGAAGCCGCCAGCCTGAAGAACCTGTCAGGCTGGCGGTTTTGTTTTTAATGCGAGTGGTTAAATCTGAGTTCTCAGTTCTCGGTTCTCAGTTCTCAGTTCTCAGTTAAGGCGCGCGGTTGTGTAATCTGATCTGTATCGAATGAGCCTTTAACGCCTGGTAGGAACGTGACAACTGCTCTTGCCTCTTCTGAGAACTGAGAACTGAGAACTGAGAACTGAGAACTGCTAGACTCAGCAGCAATGGATTTCCGCACGCGTCAGAAAAAACTGCAAGAGCATCTCTCCGCCACCCGGTTCGATGCTTTGTTGATCAGTCATCTTCCCAACATCCATTACCTTTGCGGTTTTACCGGCAGCGCCGGACTGCTGCTCGTGGAGGAGACTGGCAGCGTTTTCTTTACCGATGTTCGCTACGACACTCAGGCCCACGAAGAAGTGAAGGGCGCGAAGGTGGTGATTCCGCGCAAATCGTTGTTGGCAGGTTTCGGCGAATGGCTGGGAAAGCGGCGCAAGCGGGCTGGCGGATTGGCAATCGGCATTGAGGCCGAGCACTTCACCGTCGCCGAAAAGAAGCGTCTATCTGAGTCATTACCGTCGGGCGTAAGGCTGAAGGATGCGCCCTCAGTCGTCGAACGGGCGCGCATGGTGAAAGACGCCGACGAGTTAAAGCGAATCCGCGCCGCGGTCGCGCTGGGAGCGAAATTATTTGACCGCGCACTCGAAGTGCTGCGCCCAGGAGTAAAGGAAACTGACGTTGCCGGAGAGATGGAATTTGCCGCACGCCAAGGCGGTGCGGAGGCGATGTCTTTCCCGACGATCATTGCTTCGGGAGCGCGGTCTGCGCTGCCGCACGGCCGCGCTACCGATCAGCCCATTGCGGCCGGCGGATTCGTCGTCTGCGACTTCGGTGTTATACTTGAGGGTTATTGTTCAGACCAGACGCGCACCGTGTGGGTGGGGTCCGTACCGAGCGAAGCCCGCCGGGCTTATGAGGCGGTAAAGGAAAGCCAGCAGGCGGCAATCGAGGCTGTGCGGCCTGGCATCACGGTCGGCGAGGTCGATGCGGCCGCTCGTAAGGTATTGCGCAAGGCCGGATTGGGGCGCTACTTTACCCATTCCACGGGGCACGGAGTGGGGCTCGAAATTCACGAAGCTCCTCGAGTCGCCCAGGGTCAGAAGGAAATTCTGCAGCCGGGGATGGTCATCACCATCGAGCCCGGAGTATACTTCCCCGGCAAATGGGGCATCAGGATCGAGGACATGGTCGCGGTTACGGCTGACGGGTGCGAGGTTCTGACGCCGACCAGCAAAGAATTTTTGGCAGTTTAGTCTTCTTATTAATGTATCGCCGGACAGACTCCGCATTCCGGCAGCTTCGCGCAGCCGGGGACCGCGGCGCGGATTTTGTTCGTAGTACGCAGCAAAGAGTCCCACCCTACGCGAATGAATTCAAAAGAGCTGAAAGAACTAATCGAATTTTTAATCGAGAAGGATATCGCCGAGTTTGAACTGGAGCGCGGCGATGTCAAAGTCCGGATCAAACGCGCCGGCGAACACACCGTTGTTCATAGCCATGGCGAGCCCCGCTTTTATGCGGTGCCTCCGGCGCCCGAGTCCGCGGCCGTGCCCTTGGTGGTGGCGGCGCCCGCTGCTCCGGCACCCGCGGCTGCTCCCGCCGCTCCCGCTCCCGAGGAGGGCCTTCATACTGTGAAGTCTCCCATCGTCGGAACCTTCTACGAAGCACCCTCGCCGGGCGCTCCGCCGTTTGTGAAAGTGGGAGACGGCGTTGAAGTGGGGCAGGTGCTGTGCATCGTCGAAGCCATGAAGCTGCTCAATGAAATCGAATCCGACTTTGCCGGGGAGATCGTTAAGAAGCTGGCGGTCAATGGCCAGCCCATCGAATATGGCCAGGAACTGTTCGTGATCCGGCCCAAGAAGTAGGTGTGCTCCATTGTTGATTGTTGATTTTTGATTGCCGATTGGAAAACGCCCCGTGTTGTCACTCCCAATCAGGGATCGGCGTTTCAATCAACAATCATCAATCAACAATCAACAATTTTTTTGAGAGCCGAAAACTGAGACTGCATGTTCAAGAAAATCCTGGTAGCCAATCGTGGGGAGATCGCACTGCGCGTGATTTGCGCGTGCAAGGAACTGGGCATTCGCACGGTCGCGATTTACAGCGAGGCCGACCGCAACTCGTTGCCTGTGCGCTTTGCCGATGAGGCCATTTGCATTGGGCCGCCGCAGCTTGCGCTCAGCTACCTGAATATTCCCGCAGTCATCAGCGCGGCAGAAATCGCCAACGTGGAAGCGGTGCATCCCGGCTACGGATTGCTCGCGGAAAATGCCAACTTCGCCGAAGTCTGCGAGACCTGCGGCATTAAGTTCATTGGCCCGCGCCCGGAAGTGACGCGCCTGATGGGCGAGAAAGAAAAAGCCCGTGCCGCCATGAAGCGGGCGGGAGTGCCCATCCTGCCCGGCTCCGACGGCATCATCGCTTCGGACGGCGAGGCGGTCGAGTGGGCGCGGCAGGTCGGCTTCCCGGTCATCGTGAAAGCTTCGGCAGGCGGCGGCGGGCGCGGCATGCGCATCGTGCGCAACGAAGAAGAACTGCCCGGCTTGTTCAGGGCGGCGCAGGCCGAGGCTGCGGGCGCTTTCGGCAACGGCGATCTCTACATGGAAAAATATGTCGAGCATCCCCGCCACATCGAATTTCAGGTGCTGGCCGATGAGCATGGCAACGTCGTCAGCCTGGGCGAGCGCGAATGTTCCATCCAGCGCCGTCACCAGAAGTTGCTGGAAGAATCGCCTTCCACGCAGGTCACGCCCGAATTGCGCGATCAGATTGGCGCGGTGCTGTGCAAGTCGCTGGCCGCGATCGGCTACAGCAACGCCGGTACCATTGAATTTCTGATGGACCAGGATCGCAAGCTTCATTTCATCGAAATGAATACTCGCATTCAGGTGGAGCATCCCGTCACGGAAATGGTGACCGACGTCGACCTGGTGAAGAGCCAGATCATGATCGCCGCCGGCGCGAAGATGAGCGACGTGCTGCAGGGGCCGATCATCCATCGCGGGCATGCCATCGAATGCCGCATCAACGCCGAGCATCCGGAGAAATTTACGCCATCGGCAGGGAAGATCACGGCCTTCAATCCTCCCGGAGGCACAGGGGTGCGCGTCGACACGGCGGCTTACGCCGAGGGCGTGATTCCGCCCTATTACGACTCGCTGATTGCCAAGCTGATTGTGCGCGGCAAAGACCGCGCCGAGGCCGTTTCGCGCATGTCGCGCGCGCTGGAAATGTTTATCGTCGAGGGCATCTACACTACGATTCCGCTGCACCGGAAGATTCTCGCCGACGAAGATTTCCGGGCAGGGAAGATCGATACCGGATTCATCGAGCGCTTCCTGAAGAAAAACAGTCACACGTAGCGGCGGACGCATTCGTCCGCCGTGGGATGGAGAAGGCCGGAGCACTCTTCGGATCCTCCAGCTTTGCGGTTTGTACATGACCTACTAGTTCTGGAAAATTCTCCGGACGAATGCGTCCGGGGCTACGTGATTTATGATTGTCCTTCCGCGCCTCTACGCCATCGTGGATTCATCCGCTCGCCAGTCGACTCAGGATCTGCTCGCCTATGCGGAGGAACTCGCCGCCGCGGGTTGCACCCTGATGCAATACCGCAACAAGAGCGGCAACGCACGTGTGATGCTGGAGCAGGCGCGGGAATTGCGACGGCAGTCGCGGGCAGGAGTGCCCGCGCCACACGTGCGGCTGATCATGAATGATCGGGCTGACTTGTGCCTCGCCGCCGACTTCGATGGAGTGCACGTCGGGCAGGATGATCTTGTCTCCCGAGTCTGTCCGAGGCATCATCGGCCCGGACCGCTGGCTCGGAGTATCCACGCACAATCCCGAGCAACTGCGCGAGGCAGATTTGACTTCTGCTGATTATCTTGCCATCGGCCCTGTGTTTTCCACTTCCAGCAAAGAGAAGCCCGATCCGGTCATCGGCCTTGAAGGCGTCCGCCGGGCGCGGCAATTGACCCGCAAGCCGCTGATTGCCATCGGCGGGATCACGCGGGCTAATGCAGCGTCTGTCATTGAGGCCGGGGCCGATTCGGTCGCGGTGATATCTGACTTGTTACGGGAGCCCCGCAAATCAGCAGAGGAATTTTTCCGCATATTGCGGTAAAGTTCTCAGCATCGTTATTGGCTTGTCAGATGTTCAAAAGCATTCGCAGGACAAGTCAGGGTCCCCGTGAGAACGCCGGTAAGGGCCGCGGGTGATGCTGGCAGGCACGGGGTCCTTCGACTCCGTAACGATTTCGCTTGCAGCGAAATCGTTACTCCGCTCAGGATGACAAGCTAGAGTGTGACCAATGACTAGCGACGTAAGGACGTAACGACCGACGACGAACGACGAACGACGAACGACCAACGACCAACGACGTAACGACCGAGGACCAACGACGAACGATCGAACCCGGAGGCTTCCTGAGTACATCGACCACGCGACCGCCCGCCAGCAGCGACTGGGACATCCACAGTCATCAGGACAAGGAACTGGTGCAGGGCTTGGGCCTGACCAGCGCCACCATGCTGGTCATGGGGTCGATGATCGGGTCGGGCATCTTCATTGTGTCGGCCGAAATTGGCCGCGAAGTCGATTCGCCTGCGCTGTTGATTGGAGCCTGGGCCGTCGCCGGATTCATGACCATCGTGGCCGCGCTCAGCTATGGCGAACTGGCGGCGATGATGCCCCGGGCTGGCGGCCAATATGTTTATCTGCGCGAATCGCTCGGGCCGCTCTGGGGATTTCTTTACGGCTGGACTTTGTTTCTCGTCATTCAGACGGGCACTATCGCCGCCGTGGGCGTGGCTTTTGGCAAGTTCCTCGGCGTCTTCGTTCCTTCGATTTCTTCGACGCACTGGCTTCTCCACATCTGGAAGGTTCCCCCGATTCGTCTTGGCCCCATGGTGCTCGGCAACATGGATGTCGGCATCAATACGCAGAATCTCGTGGCGATCCTGCTGGTGATTTTTCTGTCGGTGGTAAATATATTTGGCGTGAAGACGGGCGCCGTGATTCAGAACATCTTCACCGCCGCAAAAGTTGCAGCCCTGCTCGGATTGGCATTGTTCGGCTTTGCTCTTGGGCGCAACCCGCAGGCGATCGCCGCAAATTTCGGCGCGAACTTCTGGCACAACGCCGGACTGGGCGCGCAGCACGCGGTGCAGGTTGGCGTGGGCGGCCCCATCGTCATGGTGGGCACGCTGACCATTCTTGCGGTCGCGCAGGTCGGCTCGCTATTCTCCGCCGACGCATGGAATAACGTCACCTTCACCGCCGGCGAAGTAAAAAATCCCAGCCGCAACCTGCCGCTGTCACTGGCGATGGGTACGGGCGTGGTCATCGCGCTCTACATTGCCTGCAACTTTATTTATCTAAGCGCGCTGCCGCTGGACGGAACCGCGGGCGCGGCGACCATCCTGCAACGTGGCATCAAATACGCCGCCGAAGAGCGCGTCGGCACCGCGGTGATGACCCAGATGTTCGGCGCCGCCGGCGGCCTGCTCATGGCCGCGGCCATCATGATTTCCGGCTTCGGTTGCGCCAACGGTCTGATTCTTTCCGGCGCGCGCGTTTATTACGCGATGGCGAAAGACGGCCTGTTCTTCCGCAAAGTCGCGAAGTTGCATCCTACTTATAAGACCCCGGCGATCTCGCTGATGGTGCAGATGGTCTGGGCGTGCCTGCTCTGCGTTTCCGGCAGCTACGGCCAGCTTCTTGACTACATTATTTTCGCCGTGCTGGTGTTTTACATTTTGACGATTGTGGGATTGTTCGTGCTCCGCCGCACCCGGCCCGATGCGAATCGCCCTTACCGGGCGGTGGGTTATCCCGTTCTGCCCATCGTTTATATTGTGATGGCTTTATTCATTGATGTCGTACTATTGCGCTACAAACCGCAGTTCACGTGGCCGGGACTGATCGTCGTGCTGTTGGGAATCCCGGTCTATTACGCGTGGTCGCGAAGCGCGCGACATGGCAACGCAAGTGAATCCGCCTAAGATCCAAGGAGAAACCAAACGGATGGCAAATCTGTTCGCAAAAAAAGACCTGCCCACACTGATGAAAGAAGCGGTTGAAGTTGAAGGCGAACAGAGCCTGCGGCGCGCCCTCGGTCCGCTCAACCTGTTGACCCTGGGCATCGGCGCGATTATTGGGGCTGGCATTTTTGTGATCACGGGGCAGGCGGCGGCGCAATTTGCCGGGCCGGCGATTGTGATCTCTTTCGTGCTGGCTGGGATTGCTTGCGCGTTCGCGGGGCTCTGCTACGCCGAGTTTGCGTCGATGATCCCGATCGCGGGCAGCGCCTACACTTACTCCTACGCCACGCTGGGAGAGTTGGTCGCCTGGATTATTGGCTGGGACCTGATTCTGGAATATGCCTTTGGCGCAGCCACCGTCGCGGTCGGTTGGAGCGGCCACTTACGAGCATTTCTGCACGATCTTGGCTGGAACATGCCGCCGTTTCCGACCTCCGATTTCATGCTGTTCGGTACGCCTGTGCATCTGAAGTATGACTATGTGGGATTTGTGGTGATCATGGTGATCACCACGATTCTGGTGATCGGCATCAAGGAATCGGCGAACTTCACCACCGCTGTCGTAATTATGAAGGTCGCGGTGGTCTGTATGTTTATCGTTCTCGCGGCTGCGTTTTTGTTTTCGCATTCATGGAAGCCGAACTACTGGCACCCGTTCATTCCCGCGAATACCGGCGAGTGGGGACACTTTGGATGGTCCGGAATTTTGCGCGGAGCTGGGGTTGTGTTCTTCGCGTATATCGGTTTCGATGCAGTTTCCACCGCCGCACAAGAGGCCAAGAATCCGAAGAAAGATATGCCGCTGGGGATTCTGGGTTCACTTGTGATTTGCACCGTGCTCTATATTTTGGTGTCCGGTCTGTTGACTCATATTGTTCCTTACCAGCAGCTTAATGTGCCCGATCCGGTGGTCGTCGGAATCCGGGTCACCGGTCAGCAATGGGCTACGTTTCTCGTGGAAATTGGCGCGCTCGGCGGTTTGGCGACAGTGATGCTGGTGATGTTGCTAGGGCAATCGCGCGTCTTCTACTCGATGTCGCGGGATGGTTTGCTCTGGCCCTGGGCCGGGAAGATTCATCCAAAGTTTCGCACACCGTATCTGAGTTCCATTGTCGTGGGAATTTTCGTTGCCATCCTGGCCACGATCATTCCGCTCAATGTGCTGGATGAAATGACAAGCGTGGGAACGCTCCTCGCTTTTGTGCTGGTCAGTGCGGGGGTGTGGGTGATGCGCCGGACACATCCCGAACTAAACCGTCCATTCAGAACTCCGATGGTGCCGCTGGTTCCGATCCTCTCGATTCTCTTCTCCGGAGCGCTTATCGTGTTTCTATCCCCAGCCACGCAAATTCGGCTGGTGGTCTGGCTGATCATCGGACTGGCGATCTACTTTACCTACGGACGCAAGCACAGCAAAGTGCAGGCTCAAGTGGCGAATGGAACCTTGCCGCCTCGATGAGAATCTGACCGATCTTTCCTCTAATCATTTCGGCCCTCCGCACGGCGCGGAGGGCCGTTTTGTTTTAACATCGGTCGTGGAATGATCGTTGGTCAATAGCCGTTGGTCGTTGGCCAAGCACCGCAAATTTAAACGCTACAACGACCAACGACCAACGACGAACGACCTGGAATTGCCCCATGAAAATTGTTACCGCGGCAGAAATGCGCGAGATTGATCGCGCCACAAGTGAGCGCTTCGGCGTGCCCTCGCTAACGCTGATGGAAAATGCGGGGGCCGCGGTCGCCGAGCATGTGCTTTCGCATTACGCTGACGCCGAAAAGATCGTCGTCTTCTGCGGCAAGGGCAATAATGGCGGCGACGGATTCGTCGCGGCGCGGCACTTACATCAAGCGGGCAAAGCAGTTCAGGTCATCCTGCTGGCCGATCGCGTGGACCTGCACGGCGACGCTGCGGCCATGTTCGAGAAACGTCTGCTGCCGGCGGTCGCAGCCCACTCCATCGAAGATTTTCGCGGCGAGCAAGTGCGGCTCGCGCTCCCCGCGGATTTATATGTGGACGCGATTCTCGGCACCGGCTTTAAGCCGCCGGTCACCGGCCTCTACGCTGAGGCCATCGCATTTCTGAATTCGACTAAAGTTCCTGTGGTGGCAGTCGACATTCCTTCTGGCGCCGACGCGGATGCGATGGCTCCGCAGCAGGGAACTATCGCGCGCGCCGATTCGATCATTACATTCACTGCGCCGCGGCCCGCGCACGTTTTCAGCTCGCTGGCTAAGGGGCCCACATGCGTCGCCGAAATCGGTTCGCCGCCCGAGGCGATTGTTTCGGCGCTGCACCTCAACGTGATCACGCCTCGCGACTTCGCGCCGCTGATCGGCCCGCGTCCGGCGGATTCGAACAAAGGCAAATATGGGCACGTGCTGGTCGTCGGCGGATCGAAGGGCAAGGCGGGTTCGGTTGCAATGGCTGGCATGTCCGCGCTGCGCGCTGGCGCCGGATTATCTACCGTGGCGACGGCCGAGTCGGTGCTGTCGACCGTTGCCGGGTTCCATCCCGAACTGATGACCGAACCGCTGAAAGAAACAATCGATGGCACGATCGCGAACTCCACGTTCGAGCAATTGCAAGCGCTCGTGAAGGGCAAAAGCGTTTTGGCAATCGGTCCGGGAATTTCGCAATTTCCCGAAACGTCCGAGCTTGTTCGAACTTTGCTGCGCGAGCTTGATGTTCCAATCGTGCTCGACGCCGATGGGCTGAACGCATTCGACGGTCGCACGGAAGAGTTAAGCGGCAAAGGCCGGCTGCTCGTGATTACTCCGCATCCCGGCGAGATGGCGCGGCTGGTGGGAAGTTCCGTCGCCGACGTGCAGAAAGATCGCCTGGGCATCGCGCGGAAGTTCGCTCGCGAGCATGACCTGATTGTCGTCCTCAAGGGCAATCGCACGCTCGTAGTTCAGCCGGATGGCGAAGCCTGGGTCAACACGACGGGCAATCCTGGAATGTCGACGGGAGGCACCGGCGACATTCTCACTGGGATGGTTGCGGGCATGATTGCGCAACGCCCGAACGACGCGTTGTTGGCGGTGATTGCTGCGGTTCATCTACACGGCCTAGCGGGCGATGTCATGCGCGAAAGTGTGGGCGAGCATTCGATGGTCGCGACCGATCTGCTGCGCGGTTTGCCGGAAGCCTTCTTGCGCGCCCAGAAACACGCACAGGACAAGTTCGTATGTTGGACCGGCTGAGTGGAAGGTCGCCAGGGAAGCACGTGCCCTGCGATGTCGTGGAAGAGGAACTGCTGTAATGTCGTGGAAGAGCGGCCCTTCAGGGCCGCGTCGGGTACGTTTATCGATCGGGCTTTAGCCCCGGTGAACTCTTCGGGCGAAATGGTGAAAGGCGACCACCGGGGCTAAAGCCCTCGGCGTATCCAAGGCCTAACGCGGCCCTGAAGGGCCGCTCTTCCACAGGCAGCCTCTATCTCGAAGCCGGCAGCCTGATTGTTTTTCCTTCCGCCGCCGAACGCCGCGCCGCATCGAGGATCTCGGTCACGGTCACGTTGGTTTCGAGCGACGACAGCGCATCCGGCTTCGCTCCATCCGCAATGACCGCCCGCACGTACGACAATTCATTATCGTAAGGCGCGGGCACGGGCTTGGCGGCGATCTGCTGATCGGCGTTCTCTCCCTTTCGGCGCACGCGAATGTCGTCTCGCTTCACCGTGATCGCGTATCCCGTCTGCCCGTAGACTTCCATGTCTTTGCGGTCGAACGGCCAGTTCCACGAGGCTTGCACGATGGCCTGCGCCTTCGGATAGGTCAGCACGATCGTCGCTTCATCGTCGACGTGCGCATAAATCTCCGGCTTGATTTGCTGGGTGACGGCCGTGACCGTCAGCGGGCGTTGGCCGTCCATCAGCCAGGTCATCAGGTCGGCGCCGTAGCATCCGAAGTCGAAGAGCGCGCCTGCGCCGTTCAGTTTCGGGTCGGTGAGCCAGGCGAGAAATTCCGGCTCGACGCCAATTTCTTTCGGGCCGCTGTGCCCGTCGTGCACGACGACTTTGCGCACGTCGCCCAGCGCGCCTTCGTGCACAAGGTCATAAGCGGCGTGATTGCTGCGGTACCAGGACGTTTCGTAATTCACCAGCACTTGAATCTTTCCCTCGCGCGCAGCCTTCTGAATGGCCAGCGCGTCGTCGAGGCTGACCGCCAGCGGCTTTTCCATGACGACGGAAACGCCGTGCCGGGCGCAGGTTTCCACCACGCGCCGATGATCGTAAGTGTCGGTGTAGACCAGAACGGCCTGCGGATGCGCCTTGGCGAGCATGTCGTCGAGGCTCGTAAATAAAATGGACGGATTGAAGCCGTATCGCGTCCCGGCCTGCGAAAGAAGGCGCGCATCGGGCTCGGCGACGCCGACGATTTCGATCTCGGCGCTCTGGCGCGACTGCGCGAGAAATCCGTGCACGTGCCCGTGCACCAGTCCCACAATTCCCACGCGAAGCGGCGCCGGCGCGGCCGGGACTGCCAAAGCGAGCTGGAAGAAAAACGCGCAGAATAAAACGATACAGAAAATTCGCGCCACGAGAGAGCCTCCGGAATCACCGTCAGACATATTAAATCTGCGAAGCCTCATCTGAGTATCTTCTCAACCTTAGAAATTGGCGCATGTTAATGAATCGGTTAATGGCCGATTTCCCAGTCGCGCGCGGAATCCGGACAAGGGGCTTGAGTAATCTGTTACCCGCTACCCGTCCATGCGACAGTAATCAGGTATGACCCACTTCCCCCAAGCGCACCCTTCGCGGCGCGCGGCCCGGGTCCAGCTTGGCGATTCTGTCCTGGCTGCGATCCGCCTCGAAGACGGCCGCCGCACAAAAGCTAAACTACAAACCATCTCTGTAACTGGCGGCCTGCTGCAACTGGCGCAATGTCTCGCGCAAGGCGACTTCGTTGAAGTAGCTTTTCAAACGCAGTCCGGCCCGGTTCACGGCATGGCGGAAGTCTTGAGTCCCATGCGACAGATGACCAGCGGAGTATTGCAGCCGTTCCGCTTCGTCGCGCTCGAGGACGACGACCATCGCCGCCTGCGCACCTCACTCGATCACGTAGTCGATCGCGGTTCGATGGGCCTGAAGTCGAGCGCGTTTACCGCGCATTAAGTCGCCAATCTTGCTCTGTCATCCCGAGCGAAGGTCCGTCCTCCGCTTTGTGGAGGACGAAACGCTGTCGAGGGACCTTGGGTTTCCCGCCCTAAGCAAGAGTGTCTGCGACTCCCGATATACTGTCCCTGTGAACACCGAGACTCGGGCGAAAGAAATTCTGCGTGAGATCACCACGCACTCCGCCGAGGAGACGATCACGTTCGGACGCACGCTGAAAGAGTTGCTCGCCCCTCCGAAATTAGTGCTGCTGCGCGGCGATCTGGGCGCGGGCAAAACCACGCTGGTCAAGGGAATTGCCGCAGCCTTCGAGGCCGCAGCCGAGGAAGACGTCACCAGCCCAACGTTCACCCTGGTGCACGAATACCGCGGGCCGCGAGCCAACCTCTATCACATCGATCTCTACCGCATCGATACGCAGCGGGAATTGGAAACGCTCGCTCTGGATGACCTGCGCGACGACAACAGCATCCTGCTGATCGAGTGGGGAGAAAAATTTCCGCGGCTGCTGCGCGAGCGGGATGTGGAGATTGCGCTCGATCGGCTGGGCGAGAACGAGCGGCGGATCAAGGTGAGAGCTTAGCGATAGAGTTCGTTTCCCGGCCCCCACGCCTTTTCTTTTCGCCAATCTGGCGAACAAAAAATGCAGCGTTACGATAACGACTGTTCCGCGGCCAAAGTCCAAACAGGCTGTTGGTCGGGGATAGAGCATTTTGCCGCGCCTTATACAAACCCGTCCAATCCGGGCCCGGGTCGCGGTAATTAAGGACAACCATTTTTGCTTGGGCACCATCGAAATCCCAACTCTGCCGTACGAAGGCGAACAATACTTCACTTCCAATCCGAGGTTGAACACCATGAAAATCAAAACCAGCCGAGCCATTACGGGAGCCTGTGCGTTTGCGCTCCTCACGGGAATTGCGTTTGCGCAAGCGACAGCGGGACCGACTAACTTCGAGGGATCAAACAGCACCAAAATTGTGAATGTGATCCAAAGCGGAAGCGGATTCGGTATTGAAGCGAGTACTCCTTCTACCGGAGGCGTGGGAGCCGTATTTGGGCAGGCCACCGGCACCAGCGGGTATAACAACGGTTTGTGGGGACGCAGTTTCAGCCCGGCTGGAGTTGCCGTGCGCGGAGAGAATATGGCCACCACCGGAACTGCGACGGGCGGTGCGTTCTTCAGCAAAGGCGCCAACGGACTGGGTTTATACGGGGCTGCGACTGCCCAGAACGGCGCCGGGGTAGGCGTGCATGGCTTTGCGCAAAGTCCCAATGGAGTCGGGGTGTTAGGTGAAGTCGCTTCGCCTTGTTCGCCCCCGATCGGAGCTTGCGGCGCAGGTTTCCCCGTGGGGGTCCTTGCGCGAATCAATGCGACCAGTGGCGCGGCCGGAATTTTCGAGGAAGATTACAACGACGGCGGCGGACAATTGATTATTGGTAGAACCATGTCGCACAATCCTGGCGTTTTCGAAAACGTGTTTCGTGTGCAGGATAGCGGAGACGTTTTCGCAAGATCCTACAACACCGGGGGCGCAGATTTTGCCGAATCCTTTTCCGTGAGGGGCGCAAAAACCCTCTACGCCGCAGGGGACGTACTGGTGATTGATGACACGTCGAATCGTCGTCTGACCCGAACGACAAAACCGTATTCGACCTTGGTAGCTGGCATCTATTCCACTCAACCTGGCGTGCTCGCGAGTCCCTACAAAATGGGCCAACACCCTGAATCCGATGTTCCTCTCGCGGTTGTGGGAGTTGTTCCCTGTAAAGTCACAACTGAAAACGGAGACATTCGAGCAGGCGATCTCCTGGTTACGTCCAGCAAGGCAGGTTATGCAATGAAGGGAACTGATCGAAACCGGATGGCTGGCGCGATTGTGGGCAAAGCTCTGGAGCCTCTCACAAAAGGTGATGGCGTAATCCAGGCCCTGGTCACATTGCAGTAATGGCACACTCTGAACAACACCGGAAACTTGATGCGGGGGCTGCGTTACTCGAAAACGCGGCCTCCATCTGACTGCGGCATCGTCGTGACTATTGCCAACCCAGATTAGTGTGCTTGAGGCGGAAGATTGAGCGATGGCTTCTGCGTAACTCGTGAAACAGCGCGATTACTTGCTGCTGCGCGGGGATCTGGGCGCGGGCAAAACCATGCTGGTCAAGGGAATTGCCGCCGCGTTCGAGGCCGCCGCCGAGGAAGACGTCACCAGCCCACGTTCACTCTGGTGCACGAATATCGCGGGCCGCGAGCCAACCTCTACCACATCGATCTCTACCGCATCGACATGCAGCGGGAATTGGAAACGCTCGCTCTGGATGACCTGCGTGACGACAAGAGCATCCTGCTGATCGAGTGGGGAGAAAAATTTCCGCGGCTGGTTCGCGAGCGGGATGTGGAGATTGCGCTGGAACGGCTGGGCGAAAATGAGCGGCGGATCAAGGTAAGAGGGTAGTTTTGGAGGTCGGTTTTTCGTGGGTTTGGAGGTTAATCGCTGTTGGGAACAACGGGGCCGCACTTCGGTGTACCGGTTGTCGGTAAGCCGAATCGCCGGGGCCTGATGACCTCTCCGAGTTTCGGTCGTCTCAATGGAAGAAGTAAATCGGAGAGCCACGTCATTTATGCAGAGACGAGAATTCTTGCAGGTGAGTGCGGGCGCAGGGGTGGCATCGTTGATTTCTCTTTCTGCGTGGGCCGATGCTTCTGGACCGACGAAGGCGATTCGACAGCCCAGCAAGGAATTTGTGGCAACATTGCCGCATTTGATGGAACTGGCTCAGTTACCGGGGCTGGGTATAGGAGTAGTCGAGGACGGCAAGCCGGCCTGGCAACACTATGAAGGAGTCTCGAACCGGACTACCAACGCGCCGATTACTCCAGCATCTTTGTTCCCAGCCGCGTCCATGGGCAAGCAATTGTTCGCCATTGGAGCGCTGCAACTGGCCGAAGAAGGAAAGCTCGATCTCGACAAGCCGCTGAACAAATACCTGGACGAGGGAGGACCAACCGGAAAATGGTCGGACAAGATCACAGCAAGGCGCGTGCTGAGCCATTCTTCGGGATTGATGAACTGGCGGGACGATAAAAGCCAGGAACTGACGCCCGCCTTTGAACCCGGCACGAAGTTCCGATACTCGGGCGAAGGCTTTTACTGCTTGCAGCGGTGCGTGGAACACATCACCGGCGTTGGGTTCGAACAATGGATGCAAGACCGCGTCATGAAGCCACTGGGGATGAAGTCGTCCACCTACCTATGGAGAGCGGATGGAGATGCACGCATCGTGGCGGGCCACCGCGGAGACGAACCGTTTTACAACACAGAATTTGCCAAGAAACTGTTCACGCTCATTGAAGCAAGTGGGAAGCCTCTGGCAGCGTGGCATCACGAAGAGATCGTGGCGGCGATGCTGAAGGACAAACCAGAAGGCACAAAGCTCTTGCCGAACGAAATCAGCCCCAACGCCGCGTTCAGTTTACTAACGACAGTAGAGGACTATTCTCTCTTTCTGGCGCATGTTGCATCGCCACGCAAAGCGGATGTTTCTTCCGCAATTCGTGCCCAGATCAGCACGCCTATCTCGCGCATTAACAGCGCGCTCGGATGGGGCCTCGGTTTCGGAGTGGAGCAGGAGGGAACGCAGCCCCGCTATTTGTGGCAATGGGGAGACAATGGCGGCTGGAAGAATTTTTTTCTTTTGCATCCGGAAAGCCACACAGCAATCGTGGCCTTCACGAACGGCGGAAACGGAATGCACGTTGTTGAACGAGTCATGCGCACGGCGACTGGGCGGGAGCAAGTGGCGTTTTTGTGGGTTTAGCGGTTCCTGCTGTTTCTACAGCGCTGTCAAAGTAGATGAGCCCAGAAACTATGCGCTCATTGGCGCAACCCCCCAGCACTCATTGGCTGAGCCTGGAGAAGTGTGTCCGGGCGATTGCGATTCGTGCGCAACTGACTGGGGCGCTCCATTCCTTCACTATTGAAAATAGGATGGCGGCGGCGAAGAGGGCGAAGGCAAGGCGTTGAGCGCGCATGGACAATATTATCCCTCGGCGGGTCAGTCCGCGCCCAGCATAAGCGTAAGCCTCGGCGTGACCAAACTGTCCGCTTGGGCTCTCTGACGCTCTGGTATTTTTTCTTTCGCCCCTTTCGGGGCTTGGCTTTTTCGAACTCCTATCCCACGCCTTACGGCGTGGGCTGCATTCTTTCGCCGCTTCGCGGCTGACACTTAATAATCTCGCTTGCCGATGTCAATTGCCGAGCTCACTTCTTCACTTGCCGTTGCCATGTAAAACGTCAGGAGTGATCACTCCCACTGCGGGTGCCAGATCCCGAGCAATTCGGGTTTGCTGTCTGCGGCACCCTGGCTTTCGGATGTCCCTGGCTGTCCCTCCCTCGGAGGTTGCGGGGGTCGCGAGTTTCCTAGGACTGCGCGTCGTTGCATCCGGGCCCTACGTTTCCCAGATTGCGCGAAATGAAATTCTCAGTAAAGGTTGTGCGTCACATTTTGAAAATAAAGTTTGTGGAAAAGTGTTGGGCTGGGGCGAGGGCTGGAGCCGGGCTTTGCCCGGACGGGCAGGCGGGGGCGGATGTCGCTACACATTCGCTAAGTCGCATTTTCTGAGAACTGAGAACTGAGAACTGGGAACTGCTCCTAAAATCCCATGATGTTATAGCCGCAGTCCACGAAAATTACTTCGCCGGTGATGCCGCTGCTGGCGTCGGAGGCTAGAAAGACTCCTGTGTTTCCTACTTCCGCGACTTCGACATTGCGGCCCAGCGGCGCGCGCTCGGCGTGGGATTTCAGCATGTCGCTCAAACCGGAGATGCCGCGCGCGGCCAGCGTTTTGATCGGGCCCGCGGAAATTGCGTTCACGCGAATCTTTTTCTTTCCCAATTCGTAGGCGAGATAGCGCACCGAGCATTCCAGTCCGGCCTTTGCCACGGCCATCACGTTATATCGTGGAACGACTTTCTCCGACGCGTAGTACGTCATGGTCATGATCGAGCCGCCGTCTTCCATCAAGGGCGCGGCGGCGCGCGCCACCGCGATCAGCGAGTAAACGCTCACATCCAGCGCCACGCGAAATCCCTCGCGGGTGGTGTTGACGAAATCGCCTTTTAATTCGTCCGCGGGCGCATAGGCCACGGAATGCACCAGGGCGTGCAGCTTGCCGTGGCGCTCCTTCAAAGTCGCGAAGAGGCGCGCGATCTCTTCGTCCTTGGAGACGTCGCACATATATGCTTCGGCTCCCGGCAGCGACAGGATTAGGTCTTTGGCTTCCTGCTCCAGGCGCTCGTTCTGGTAGGTGATGGCCAGTTTCATGCCGGCGGCGTGCAGTCCCTGCGCGATCGACCACGCGATCGAACGCTTGTTGGCGACTCCAAAGACCACGCCATTACGGCCCTGCAAATCAGCAGACATGTCGGCTCCTTAGGAATGAAAAAGAATAACAGTCGGAGGCGGTGATTGACCACGGAGACTGGCTTGCGCGTCTTGTGCCTGCTTTCGTTGTCAGTCAAATCAGAGTCAAAAAATCCCCACTTCTCGCAAAGAACGCGCGAAACGGGGTACCCGTCTGACCATTCATCTCGCAAAGAACGCGAGAGATCAGGCACCCGCCTGACCATTCATTTGGCGGCGATCTCTTCGGCCACTGGCGCATTGACCGGCCAACTCGAGGCCACGAACGCCAAGCCATACACACTCGCCAGAATCGCGAACCCGCCCACCAGACTTACGCGGTGCGCGACTGCACCCACGCTCAGGGCGAGCACGATCTGCAGAAACGTTCCGAAAAAATAATAGGTGTTCTGCACGCGTCCCATGAGATGTTTGGGAACCATCTCCATCAGGCTGGTATTCATGGCGACGCCGCCCACGCCGCGCGCCGATCCCATCAGGAAGTAGGCCGCGATCGCCAGGACCAGGAACCTGCGAGACCGGCGCGCAGATCATCACCACGGAAAGCAGGGCCATCGAAAACGCCACCGCTCGCCGGCCGCCCAAGTACGCAATTGCCCGCGGCGCGTAGAGCACGCTGATGAATGCTCCGGTGCCCCATCCCGCGCTCAGCCAGCCGTAGCCCACAGGCCCGGCATGAAAGACGCGCTCGCTGAGCGAGGGCGTAACCACTCCGCCAGTCGTCATCGCACCCAGAAACAGCGCCCAACTGATTCCGAGCATCACGGCAGCGCGATGATCGCGCAGGAAGTGCAGGCCCTCGCGCATGTCGTGCCAGAAACGTTGCAACTGGTTTTCCGCGGCGCGGATGTCAGTTCGCAACTCGTCCGGGCGCAGCACTACGTGTCGTCCCTTGCGCACGGCGAAGTAGCAGAGAAACGAGACCACGTATGTCGAAACGTCGATCAGCAGCACGCCACCCAGCCCGATGTGGTTGTACATGAACCCGACGAGCGAGCCCGCGATAAGCCATCCTCCCTGCACGCCGGCCATCAGAAACGTGTTGGAGTGCACGAACCCGTCTTCCGGCGTGAGTTCCTGAATGAGTGCGGTGATGGTGGGCCAGAACATCCAGAAGCCGGCGGCCACCAGAGTGTTCATCAGATAGAGCTGCCAGATCTGCACGCGATGGCGGAAGGCAAGAATGGCCACGGTCACGATGATCACGGCGCGCACTGCGTCGAGCCACATCACCAGCCGGCGCCGGTCTTCGCGGTCGATAATCACGCCGGTGAAGGGAAGCATGAGCATGGCGGGGATGGTCTGCAGCACGGCCAGCGTGCCCAGCGCCTGCTCGGAGTGCGTGGCCTGCAGAATGTACCAGGCGACCGCAGCCGCAGTTCATCCCGCTGCCCAACATGGACACCATGTTGGCCGCGAAAACGAATCGCAGCGGCCGCTGGCTGAGGATGGCACGCATGTTTCTACTTTAGCCCAAGTCGGGGAGCCTCGGAATTGCCAAGGAAGCACACCGTCGTGTTCGTCACGGCCGCTCTCGTTCAGGGATGAATTTTCTTCACCTCCAGTGATCTCGGCGCTTGCACACCGCCGCGTTCGGCGATACGATTCGCCTGCTCGAAGGTTGAGCCCTCAACTTCCCACCTGTCCCGGAGGCGTTTATGAAACGCTGCAGCGATTCGCTCACGCTGGCTGTGCTGGTTCTCTCTTCTCTTTCTTGCGCGATTGTCCCTGCGGCTCACGCGCAGGTCGATCACATCGTTATCGCTGCCGGCACCGATGAAGATCACGCCCTGCAAGCCATCTCCAACGAGCAGGATGCGCAAAAGAAGCTCGCCATGTACGAAGATTTCGTGCAGAAGTTTTCGTCGAATCCCGCGGCCGTGGCTTACGGGAACTGGCAACTCGCCCAGGCCTACCAAGCGACCGGCGATCTGCAAAAGGCGCTCGACTACGGCGACAAGGCTCTGGCCGGGTCTCCGCATAATCTGGACATTCTGGTGTCGCAGGCCAGCGTCGCGCAGCAGGCGAAGAATAACGCCAAGCTGATGGACTACTCCGCGCAGGGCGGCGAGGTTTGTCAGGCCATTGCCAAGCAAGCCAAGCCCGAGGGCATGAGCGATGAGGACTTCGCACGCAAAGTAAACGAGGAAAAATCCGGCGCGCAAAACAGTTGCGATTTTCTCGAGACCTCCGGCTTCAACGTAATTACCAGCGAAACCGATCCCAAGAGCCGCATGTCGGAGATCGAAAAATTCACCGCGGCTTATCCCAGTTCGAAATTTCAGGAGCAGGTTTCGAACTACGCCATGTACACGCTCGGTCCGGGCCAGTTGAACGATCCAGGCGCGGCTGGTCGCATTCGGGGAAAAGATTCTTGCGGCGAATCCAAAATCGCTTACCGCGTTGCTCTTGCTGGCAGGTTCCTACGCTGACGATCCCAAGCCGGGCAGCGCGGCCAAGGCGATCGGCTATGCGCAGAGAGCCATCGCGGTCGCGAAGCCAGACGACCCCGACGCGGATAAATCGCGAAAACTTTCGGCGGGAGTCGCGCACAACACCATCGGATGGGCCAACTTGAAACAGGATAAATCCGCCGCCGCGATTCCTGACCTCAAAGCCGCCGCGGCTTTGCTCAAAGGACAGGACGACCAGCAATACGCCCGGGCGCTTTATGGATTGGGTTTCGCCTACGGCAAGTTGAACAAGTTGACCGAGGCACGCGAGGTGCTAACCGAGGCCGTGAAAATTTCGGGCCCGCTGCAGCCCATGTCGCAAGACCTGCTGGCGAAAGTGAACAGCGCGCGAGCGAAAGGGAAGTGATTTGGGGGATTTCTCTGTGTTCCTCAGTGCCCTCTGTGGTTGAAGTTCTTGACGTAAGGTTATTGCGCGGGCTTCACTAATTCCTCAGAGAGCACTTGAGCTTTCCACGCCAGAGTGCGGGCACGCTCCATATCGCCATCTCCCTCCGCGGCCTTCGATTGTTCCATGAACTGGCGAATTTGACTCACCATGTCCTTTTGGTCCGAACTGAGTTGCTGCCCGGAGATCTTCTTGAGGTTTGATTCCGTCGTCGCCAACATTTGATTGGCCGTATCTTTTTGATTCGAACTCGCGCCCGATCCCGCTCCGGCCCCGGCTAACTGAATGCTGTTATCCGCGGCTCCTCCTTGCTTCACGATTACCTTCGCCGGAGGCGCGCAATTCGCTGACTTGGCCGAGGTCGCGGAAGCTTGCCGGCGCGCTGCTGCAGTTGGATGAAACTGCTTTCTTCTTGTGCGGATGCTTCGCCGGAGTCGCAGTTTGATCGGAAGGTTTCTGCGCCGGTGCGGGAGACGATGGCTGTGGGGTCGCGCCTGGAGAAGACTGAGTTTTATCTTGCGCCTGGGTTCCTGTCGGCTTTCGCCGGCGCTGACGCCGGAGCGGACTGGTTCCTCGCCGCGACCGGCAGAGCCGGCAGCACACAAAGAATTATGATGAGAATTGCTTCCCGAGTCATACGCACGTTCCCTGGTCTAACGTCCGTCGCAACCGATTCTAATCTCCTGAATGCGCCCTGCGGCAAGACATCGGGATTCTACTTCATGGCGCCGCAATGCGAGCGTTCATGATGCGACAGTTCTATGAATTAATCTTTGCCTTGTCCAATTGCGCTTCCACGACATAATCCGGGCCGGCTTCTAGTGTTCCCGCGGCCGGAATATGAAATCGAAAAACAGTGCCGATGCCTTCGCTGGATTCGAAGTCCACGGAACCGTAATGCCATTGCAGTATCTGATAGGTCTGCGCCAGGCCGATGCCGCTGCCATCTTTCTTGGTTGTGAAATAGAGCTCGAAAAGTTTGTCGTGCATGTCCTTGGGAATTCCGCCGCCTTCATCGCGAATCTCAGCCACGACCGCATTGTCCTCGCGCCGCGCTGAAATCGTGAGCAGTCCGCCCTGCCGGCATAGCCTGCACGCCGTTGATCACCACATTGAGCAAAGCCTGTTTCATCAGATCGACGTCGACTTTAACGGGCAATCGCTGATCCGGCATCTGCCGGTCGATGGTAACGCCGTGCTGCTCCGCATCGGGAGCGGCCAGTTGCGCCACTTCTTCCATCAGGCGGCGCAGGTCTATCTCCTCCAGGTGAAGATCGCGCGGCCGGGTGAAGTCGACCAGCGTCTGCACCACGCGATCGAGGCGTCGGATTTCGGTGTCGATAATATCCATGTGGCGCCGCGTGTCCGGCTCCTGTTGCGAAAGTTTGTTGCGCAACAACTGCAGGTGCAGCACGATCGCGTTGATGGGATTCTTTACTTCGTGGGCGACGCCGCGAGTGAGTCGTCCGCTGGCGGAGAGGCGGCGGGACATTTCAATCTCGTCGCCAATGCGACGCACCGATTCCGTGTCTCTCATGATCAGCAGCGCGCCGATCTGCGAATTTCTTTCCTGCACGAAGTCGAGCGACACCTGTACGCGCTTTCCCCCGGCCGCCTCAAACTCGCGCTGCGACAGTGGCCGCCTGCGCTCAAAAGCTTCCAGCAGCGCGCTGCCCAGAAGGGAATCGCGAGCAAACACTTCCTGGACCGTATGCCCGAGCAGTTCCGCGCGCGGACGCCCCAGGAAAGCTTCCACCGGAGCGCTCACCAGCACCACGCGCGAATCGCGCGCGAACAGCATCAGGCCATCCTGCAGGTTCGACATCAGCTGATCGACGTTGTCCTTGAGGGCCGAGAAAATTTCCCGGCTGTCTCGAATCTGGCGTCCCAGGTTGGCGATTTTCAGCGAGACCAGACCATATTCGTCGTGCCGCGATTCGTCCCCGTAGAGCGCTTCCGCGTCGCCGGCACTCACGCTATCAAGATTGCGGCTGATTTTTTTCAGCGGCCCCAGCGCCAGGTTGGAAATTCCCGCAGCCAGAAACAGCGAGACAAAGATCAGCGTGACCGAAACGTAGGCCGACCTCATCAGCCGGGCCTGCACTTCGCTCTTCAGGAAGACGGTTTGCACGCCGATGCGAATCGTGCCGAAAGGCTGCGCCATTCAACTCCAGCGGGTAAGTGACGTCGTAAACTGTCGGCCGGACTGAATACCAGGCGCATCTGCTCGCGGAAGCGGGCATTGACCACTTCCTGAAAGTCGCGCGCGCTTGGGAATCATCTTGCCGACCATAGCGGCATTGGTATGAAGCAACGCCCTGCCGTTGACGTCGACGATCGAGACGTCGTAGATGAATCGCCAGTCGCCGGGATCGGATTGAAGCAGATTGTTCAGGGCGACGTCGGTTTGCACGTAATCGGCCAAGGCCCGCCGCACCGCGACCGCATTGCTGGTGTCGATCGAAGTGCTGCTGAAGTCGGGTACGGCGTTCGAGGCGGCGTAGGCCAGTTGATGCGTCAGGCTGATTGCCGTATCCTTGGCATTGGTGATGCGCAGCCGCAGAATTTGGGAGATGTACAGATACCGAGAACGCCGTAACCATGGTCGCCACCATGAGAGTGATGACCAGCACGATGATGGTTTTTCGTCGCAACATGAAGCGAAGGGCGGGAACTCGATGCAACAACTTTGCGAGGAAGCCTTAGCTGCTGGGCACTTCCTCTTTGCCGGGAACCGCTTCCGCGGCGGCGCTGCCGTATTCCTTCAACTTATTATGAAGGGTTTTCAGGCTGATTCCCAGAATTTCCGCGGCTCGCGTCTTGTTATTGCTGGTCGCCTCCAGCGTCTTCAGGATCAGCATCTTCTCGGCTTCTTCTACAGTAGTACCTACACCCAGTCGAACCGCATCGGGATCGTTGGCCGAACTGCGCAGCGGAGCCTGTCCAAAACCCGGCGGCAAATGCTTGGTCTCAATCACGCCGGCGTCGCAGACAATTACTGCGCGCTCCAGCGTGTTGCGCAATTCCCGCACGTTGCCGGGCCAGGAGTATTGATTGAATTGGTTGAGCACCGCCTCACTGACGGCCGCAACTTTGCGGCCATGCTTGGCGCTCATCTCGGCCAGCAGCAGTTCCACCAGCGCCGCAATGTCCTCTTTATGCTCGCGCAAAGGCGGCATATGAATGTTGAATACGTTCAGCCGGTAATACAGATCGCTGCGCAACTCGCCCCGCGAGACCGCCTCGTCCGGAACTTTATTGGTGGCCGCGAGCACGCGCACGTCCACCGAGGTTTCCACCTTGCTGCCCAGGCGCCGCAGTTTCCGGTCTTCCAGAACGCGCAACAATTTGGCCTGGGTTCCGATCGGCATCTCGCCAATCTCGTCCAGCAATAATGTTCCGCCTTCAGCCAGTTCGAAGCAGCCGGTGCGGCGTTCCAGCGCTCCGGTGAATGCCCCTTTTTCGTGGCCGAAGATTTCGCTTTCCATCAAGGTCTCCGGAATCGCGGCGCAGTTGATGGCAACGAATGGACGATCCTTGCGCGGGCTGAGTTCATGGATGGTGCGCGCCACCAGTTCTTTTCCCGTGCCGCTCGCGCCGGTAATGAGTACCGAGGCCGTGCTGGGCGATACCATCTCAATCAGCCGGAAAATTTCCTGCATCTTGCGCGAGGCCCCATTCAGCCGCCCCAGCGAACCGACGTCGCGCAATCTGCGCCGGGTAGCCTCTAGTTCGGCGCGCGTACCCAGCAGCGCCGACGCGTTCCCCAGAATCGTTCGCAGCCGGTTGGTGTCGATGGGCTTGGTAATGTAATCGTAGGCTCCCATTCGCATGGCCTGCACCGCGCTGTCGATGGTTCCCTGCGCCGTCACCAGGATCACGGCGATCGTCTGTCGCCTGTTCCGCAAGATGGCCCAGCAAGTTCGAGTCCTCCCATGCGCGGCATTTTCAGGTCGGTGATAACAATCGATGGCCCCCACTGCGTTGCCTTCTCCAGGCCTTCCGCGCCATCGCGGGCCGTCTCCACCCGAAATCCCCAGGACGACACCAGTTCCGCCAGTCCGGATCGTTCGTTCTCTTCGTCTTCGACTATCAGTATTTTTTCGTGGCTCATGGATGTCGTTTTGTGCTGCCCCTGGCAGCTTTGATGCCAGTTGCGAGCGAACCCGCATTCCGACTGAAGGTCTCACGATACGCGGCTAGCTTCCTTGAGGGCAAGGTCTCGATGGGCATTGCCTAGGAGTTTCGCCGCCTACAGTCCTGCATTTCAATTTGAGACGGAACTGCCTCCCGCGTTGCCGAACGCGGCAACTCTACGAGTCTATACTTTCGTTTTAAGGTCTGGGTACGATAGAATTTCCGGTCGCACGACAACCGCGAGTTTCCGCCACTCTGGCTCAAGAGTTTTGTTTCTCATGAACGTCTCGTTGCTTTGTTCCGCTCGCAACGATCATCTCTCGGAGGAGTTAATGTCTAAGTTATCTGGTTCTCGGCTATGCGTCGCCTGTCTTGCCGTTCTTCTAACACTAGGTCTTTTGTCCCCTTCTGGATTTGCCCAGAGTGACTCTTATCCAAAGTGGGACGCCTTCATCGGCTATCAATATCAGCAAGCGGATGGCGACCACGTTCCCGCCGCATTCAGCAACCCGAGCAATCCCTTCTCACTCGCTTTGCCTGATATGACCAAGGGGTTTGGCGGTGCTGTGGCCAAGGACTTCAGCCGTTATTGGGCTATCGAAGGCGATCTGGGATACAACTGGCACTCTAACCTGGATGCCAACGTATTCACGGCGTCCATCGGACCGCGATTTATGATCCGCACCGATTCCTTCAACTTTTTCCTGCATGCTATGCCGGGGCTTAATCGCTTGAGTTACGAGGGCGGTGCGGTCACGCACTACGGATTTGGCGCTATCTTCGGGGGCGGGATGGATATTCCTATCACGAAGAAGTTTGCCTGGCGCGTTTTTGAAGCCGACTATGTTTGGGGACGGCACAACTTTGCTAACCTGGCGGGACCTCAAGATGCTTCGCTCCGGCGTCCTACCTTTGAAGGCGCGCGACTGCGCACCGGTATCGTATTCAACTTCGGCAGCAACGAGACGGTTCCACCTACTGCGTCCTGTTCGGTGCAGCCCACGGAAGTGATGGTTGGTGAACCCATTACCGCCACCGTTACACCCGGCAGTTTCAATCCCAAGCACACCGTTACTTATGAATGGAGCACTAACGGCGGCCAGGTCACGGGAAAAGATGCGACGGCCACCATTGAAACCAACAACGTGGCTCCCGGATCTTATGCGGTCACCGCGCACGTGACCGACCCGAGAGCTAAGGCGAACAACGTGGCCAGTTGCTCGGCGAACTATACCGTCAAGCCTCTGCCTCCAAAGAATCCGCCGACCATTTCTATTTCGGCGAACCCGACGAGCGTTCAACCCGGCGGACCCGTCACTCTGACCGCCAACTGTACCAGTCCTGACGGCGTTCCCGTATCGGTCGCCAACTGGACAGCCACGGGTGGCACGATTACCGGCAATGGCAACCAGGCCACGTTGAGCACCAACGGCGCCGCGCCCGGTTCAGTGACTGCCACAGCCACCTGCACCGATTCGCGCGGGCTGAACAGTCAAGGTTCAACCCAGGTGACGGTGGAGAATCCTCCAGCAGCGAATCCTCAGATCGAAGTTCTTGAGGCTCGCCTGGCTCTGCACAGCATTTACTATCCAACCGCCCAGCCCAATAGCGATCGCCCGGGCGCCGGTCTGGTCCCGAGTCAACAGAGAACCCTGCAAGCTCTGGCCACGGACTTCAAGACTTATCTGCAGTCCAAGCCGGACGCTCACCTCATCCTTGAAGGTCACGCCGATATGCGCGGTACGGACGCCTTCAACCAGAAGCTCACCGAACGCCGCGTAGCCAGTGTGAAAGCTTATCTGGTCGCGCAGGGCATTCCCGATTCCGCCATCGAGACCGTGGCCTACGGCAAGCAGAGAAATCTGACTACCGACGAGGTCAGGACTTCGGTGACGAGCAATCCGGAGCTGACGACCGAAGAGCGTCGCCGAGCGCTGCTGCGGCTGGGTGTGATCAAGCTGGCCAGCAATCGCCGCGTCGATGTCACCCTGAGAACGGCGAACGGAACTGAGAACTCGGTGCGGCAATTCCCCTTCAACGCAGCCGACGCGTTAAGCCTGATCGGCGGCCGCGAAAGTGAGAGAAAGACTGCCAAACCCGCGCCTCGCAAGCGACCAGCGAAGAAGCCAGCGAGCAAGCAGTAGGGCGCACGACAGCTCGGAAAAACGAACCACCGGAGGGCAGATTTCCTGCCCTCCGTTTTTTTTGCTCCGCAGAATAAAGTTCTCCTGGCGGCAGGATTTACATTCCAGCTCGAAAGTGCCATCGCCAAGTCGTTGATTTAGTGAGATGGTGACTGGTATTTCGGTTGCGACTCTCCGGCGGGGAATTGAAGGGGATTTTTTCTGTGAGCTGGCTGCGAAGGCCTCGACGTCTGACGCTCGGATTCATCGTGCTGGCCCAAGTGTGCGTGGTTGGCTGCACTTCTCCGGCAGGCCTGCAGAGCGGCAACAGCGCTAGTCAAGGGGATCAGCATCCCGTTCCTTTTCACGACGACAATGCGAAAGTCGGTGGCCCGGGCGAGTCGTCAGCCACACAGGAAAATGACCCCAAAGCCAGAGACGCCCCTTCCTTTTCGTGATCCGAAGAGTCTGCCTGCAGGCACCCTGCTCACGGTTCGACTGAAGAGGCCAATCTTCGCCGGGAATTCGAACGCCAACGGCACGTTCGATGCGGTCATCGACCAACCCGTAATCGTCGACGGCAATCAACTGGTTCCGCTCGGCACCCTGGTTTCCGGACGCGTGGAATCGGCCCAGGCCTCGCACCTCAAGGGCAATCACGGGTATCTTCGGCTCACTCTCGGAACAATTCACCTCGCAGGATCGAACGTACCGCTTCAAACCTGCCAGCCTTTTTGTGGGCGGAAATGCCGGCACAATTTTGCAGTCTCCTCATCAGCAACCGGCCAGGGTGGCCCGCCGGGGGTCGAGCTGGAAAAAGGCCGGCGCCTGGTGTTTCGCCTGACCGAGCCGGTATATGTGGCCGCTACAAACCAGTCTTCGTCTGCAAATTAGGGTAGTGGGTCACTTTGAAATTCTGATGGCTTGTTCCCTCATCGAACGGCGTCATCCTGAGCGTAGCCGTTCTCCAGGCGGAGCGAAGGATCTCCCGTTAGGACACTGTTTGCCACGGAGATCCCTCGGCCCGCTGGTAAAGAACGCGGGCACTTCGGGATGACGCCCCCGTGACATTCACAGTTCAAACTGACCACTACCCGAATTAACCCGCAGTTGACAGTCCAGCAGTTTCGGCAGAGTTTTCCACAAAAATTATTCCCGTTTTAGTGACATCTGCCCTTAGCAGGCATGCCCTCCGCTCTCTATAGTGGGCTCGAAATGGATTTGCAGTTCAGCTTGCGCGGGCCTGCGAACTCCCATTTCAGGAAAACTAAGGTCTCGGGTAGGGATTTCACGATTCCTTCCGGGAATCGTTCCGCGCAAAGTAGGGACATGAGCAGTGCCGCCGAGTTCGCAAGGATCCAGCAAGATTCAGATCCGGAATCTTGTTCTGTTTTTGATTACTCACCCTTTCCCGTGGCGCAATGCCAGCGCCACGGGAACATAATTGCGTTCAATTCCGCTTTGGAACAGATGCTTGGGGACAGGGTCAGAACGTCTCCGCCCCTGTATTTTGCCGATCTCATTTGTCCTCAGGATTGCGTCGAAGGGCAGCGGCTGTTTCAAGATTTGTTTGACGGCCGGCAGGACAGTTTTCAGATTAATTCCCACATTGGCAGCGCAGGTGGTCGCCCGGTGCGTTGGACTCTTTGGCGTGTGCAGGGGATGAATGGAAATTCCGACTACGCGCTGGCCGTGGCCGAGGATGCTCCGCACGACCGTGAAGCCGAGCAACGCCTGCGGCAAGCCGAGAAGTTGGAGGCTGTGGGCCGCTTGGCGGGAGGAGTGGCTCACGACTTCAACAATCTGCTCACCGGAATTCTCTTGTACTGCGACCTGCTGAAGACCCACCTGGAGCCTTGCCATCGAGTGCGAAAGTATGCCGATGAAATCCGCGATGCCAGCATGCAGGCTGCCGGCCTGGTGCGCCAGTTGCTCGCCGTCGCGCGACCCTCGAATTCCGAGCCGCGCTTGCTTTCCCTGAACGAGGTTGTCGAAGGCATGCGCAACCTTCTGGGTCGCCTGATCGGGGAGAACATCAACCTGCATTTCCGGCTCGATCCCAATGTTGGCTTGATCAGGATGGATCCGACGCAGGCGCAACAGATTTTGCTGAACCTGGTGCTGAACTCGAGGGATGCGATGCCCGGCGGCGGCGATATCACGGTTGAAACGTGCCAGTGCAAAGTGCAAGTACTGCTGGAATCAGGCCGGCCGGAAAGTTCGACTGAATCAGATAGGGAGGAAGCAAGTCGCGCGATCGCGATTCCAACTTCGCTGCCCTGCGCTCTGTTCGTAGTGGCGGACAACGGCAGCGGGATGGATGACGCCACACGCAAGCGCGTGTTCGACGCATTTTTCACGACCAAGGCAGGGAAGGGCACGGGCCTTGGACTAGCCACGGTGCACGACATTGTCACCAGCAACGGCGGCCTCATTCACGTCGACAGCGCGCCCGCACGGGGCACGCGCGTCTCCGTGCTGCTGCCGCTGGTTCCCCCGCCACTGGTGGAATTGCACAGTAGCCGCGAAGCTCTGACCGAAACGAATCTGACCGAAACGAACGTGATCGAAACGAACGTGATCGAAACGAACCTGATCGAAACGAAGCTGAAAGTGCTTTTACCGAAAGCATAGAAGAGGAACGAACGCCATGACGTCAGCAGCTCTCAGTCCGATGCCGGCGACCCCGCAAATCGAAGCCGCCAATTTTCTCAACCTGCTTATCGTGGACGATGAACGATCGATCCGCGAGGCCTGCCGCGAAGTCGCGCAGTCGTTAGGATACTCCGCCGCAGCGGCCGACTCGGCGGAGCAGGCCTATCGCATGCTGGACACGCAAACCTTTGACGCGGTCCTGCTCGATTTACGCTTGCCGGGCGCAGGCGGCCTGGATGCTCTGCGGCGCATCAAGGAACGCCGCCCGGAAGCTGTCGTCATCGTGGTCACCGGCTACGGCACGGTGCAGTCGGCGGTGCAGGCCATGAAGAATGGCGCCTACGACTACGTTACCAAACCGTTTAGCCTCGACGAATTGAAAATGCTGCTGGAGCGCGTGGCCAGCCATCTGAAGCTGAAGTCGGAAAATCGGCTGCTGCGCGAGAAAGTGAAATCCAAGCAGGGGTTCGGCGGCATTGTGGGGCGTGCTCCAGAAATGGAGAAGCTTTATCGCATCATCGCGAAGGCCGCCAACAGCATTCATCCCGTGCTGATTCTGGGCGAGAGCGGCACGGGCAAGGAGATGGTGGCGCGTTCCATTCACTACTCTGGCCCCTTTCGCGACAAGCCTTTCATTCCCGTGGATTGCGGATCGCTGGTCCCGACGCTGATCGAGAGCGAACTGTTCGGCTACGTCAAGGGCGCATTCACCGGCGCGAATCAAACCAAAGATGGACTTCTCGCCATGGCGGAAGGGGGAACGGTTTTTCTCGACGAAGTGGGAGAGTTGCCGGTCGATCTGCAGGCCAAAATGTTGCGCGCCATCCAGGAAAAAGAGATTCGTCCGGTCGGCAGTACGCGCCGCGTGCCCATCAATGTGCGGATTCTGGCGGCCACCAATCGCGACCTGGAGCACGCGGTGACGCAAGGTGAGTTTCGCCGCGATCTTTATTTCCGGCTCAATGTTTTGAGTCTGCGCATTCCTGCGTTGCGCGAGCGCCGCCAGGACATTCCATTGCTGATCGCGTTTTTTATGGAGCGCATGGTACGAGCTTCCGGTCAGGAAAAAACGCTCAGCGACGAGGCCCTTAAGGCGATGCTGGCCTACGACTGGCCGGGAAACGTGCGCGAACTGGAGAATTGTCTGGAGCGGACATACGCCTTCACCAGCGGGCCGCTGATTCACACGACGGACTTGCCGCGTGAGGTTGCCAATTTGCCCCTGCCGGAGATGGTCGATGGCAACGGAGGCGCCAACGGGCGCGGCAAAATCATTTCTATGGCGGAACTTGAAAGGAAAACAATTTTAAGCGCCATCACAGAACTCAATGGCGACAAGTTGCAGGCCGCGCGGCTGCTGGGCATTGGAAAAACCACGCTCTATCGCAAACTCAAAGACTATGCTACCCACGAATATCAAGCGGGAGCCCGATTATGAACCTGGTGCTGGAACCCGAGTGCCGCAACGGGAACTTGCATTGCCATCGCTGGCCCTAAACACCCTGTTTTCAGTGGGCAAACCGTGGCCGCAGAGTTGCTATTGAAAGAGCATGATTCTACTCATCACTTCGTCCTCTAAGGGCGCGCAGTGCGCAGAAGCCTTGCAAGCCGCTACTGGCATGGAAGCGCACTGGGCCCAGACGCTGCAGGAGGCTGCCACCCGCCTGCGCCAACAAACTTATTCCGCTGCCGTCATCGACCAGTTCCTGCTTGAGACCGAACCGGTCGAAAGCGATCAGATGATCGAACACTTGGGCACCGCTTTTCCTGTGTATCTCAACTTCGCGGTCACGGGAATGGAGCGACTGGTGCGCGAGGTTCGTTCGGCGCTGCATCGCCGCAAACGCGAGGAGGCTGCGGCGCGGCGCGCGGTCGAGGACCAGATGCGCAGCGACATGCGCGAGACTCTGACTGCCATGCTGCTGTCGTGCGAGTTGGCCATGTCGGTGCCGGATGTTCCCGACCCGGCGGTAGAAAAAATTCGCGCTATCGATAACCTTGCGCGCGAACTTCGCTATCGCCTGCAGGTGAATTGAGGGCTGCTGTTGTTGGGGAAGGGGGCGGGGGTGGGCGGTCGTCGCACGGGCTAAAGTCCAATTTATTTCATCGACCCGTACGCGGCGCTAAAGCGCCGCTCTTCCACAGAACTCTCCACGCACGCAACGCTAAAGCGCGCTCTACGAGAGCTGCAGTCCTTGCGCTTACTTCGCTTCGCCGCCACGAGGGTTTGGACGCCCTGCTTCCTTGATGCCGCCGGGCTGCGCCCTGGCGGGACAGCCGAGGCGGCTGTCTCTACCTGATTCCCGAGGCTGCTGCGTCTACGTGATCCGATATCGGGACTCAGCTGGAGCCGCGACTGGCGTTCGCAAAATCTTGCGCAGTCTGCCTCTCCCACAAAATTCATTCCCACTCTTCTTCAATTCCACTAAAATGGATCGGCTCGGGCTCGCGGAATCCGTGTCCAGCGCGGTTTCCGCAATCTGTGGAGGTTTCGTGCACGTTCTGGTCACTACCGACTCGCTGCCGGGCGCGTGGTCTTACACGCGCGAACTGGTTACGGGACTGGTGACGCGCGGAGTGCGAGTCACGCTGGTCAGTTTTGGCGAGATTCCGCTCCCCGACCAGACCGCGTGGATGGAGCACCTGCACGGCCTCGATTTCCGCCCGACCGCCTTCCATCTGGAATGGATGCAGGAAGCGGAACGGGATTTACATGAATCGTCGGCGTTTCTCGCCGCCTTGGTTCGCGAAGTCAGGCCCGATGTTCTGCACCTCAACCAGTTCTGCTACGGAAGCCTGCCGGTCGACGTTCCGCGCGTAGTGATGGCTCACGGAGACTTGATTACCCGGACGCATGCGCTGCACAATCGCGCGCCGCGTCCCGAGGGATCGCTGAACTGGTATCGCACCACGGTCCTCAACGGCCTTGCCGGCGCAGACGCAGTCGTGGCCCCATCTGCGTGGATGCTCGATCGCATCTCTGCCTGTTACATGCGGCCACGACGGGCGCAAGTGATTTATCCGGGACGCAATCCTATTTTCTTCAATCCTTACGTGAGCAAAGACGATTGCGTGCTGGCGATCGGGCGCCTCGTGGACGTCAGCAAGCAGGTCTTCCTGCTCACGCAGCATCCGTATTCCGTGCCGGTGTGCATTGTGGGCGCGGAACACACGGTGCCGGTGCCGCGCATTCCCATTCGCGCCGACGTGAAAGTGGATACCGAACAGACCACGGTGGCGATTCGCGGCCCGCAAACGGAAGCGCAGTTGCGCGCGCTGTATAGCCGCGCCTCCATTTACGCCGCCACGGCGCGTTACGAACCGCTGGGCATCAGCGCTCTCGAAGCCGCGTTTTCGAGGTGCGCCATCGTCGCCAATGACATTCCAAGCTTCCGCGAAATCTGGGGCGATGCGGCTCTCTACTTCCGCACCAACGACTCCGCCAGCCTCGCCGAAAATATTCGGATGCTCAACGCAGACCGGTCCATGCGTCGCGCCTATGCCGAACTTGCCTACACTCGCGCCCGCGAACGTTTTACTACCAAGCGCATGATTGACGATTGCCTGCAGCTTTATCGCAGTCTGAGTTCCGTGCGGGTGGAAGCTGCGTAGCAGGCTGATAAAAAACTCTTTTTGCAGCAGAAGGCATTCCCCAGGCGCTAAAGCGCGGCTGATTTTTAGAGACCTAACGGCACGACTGAAGTCGTGCCCTTCCCAAAACCTGCGCGAAACGGAGTTTTTCAGCAGCCTGCTAAGTTCAAGGGCGCGCAAGCCCCGGGTCGCGCAAGCGCGGGTCGCGCAAGCCCGGGCCGCGCAAGTTCGGGCCGCGCGCAAGACAATCAACCTGCATTGGTGATATGGTTTTATCCTTACTAGAAACCCGTAAGGTTGGAGGATTAAATTCATGGCTCAAGTTAAAATCACTGTCAGACCCAATGGCCCGTTCCGCGTCGAGGCCGCCGAAGGCTCTGTCGAGTTGGTTGATGCGAACGGTACTCCGTACGATCTCACCGGCAAACCCGCGTTCTCGCTGTGCCGCTGCGGCGGATCGGTTAACAAGCCTTTCTGTGACGGCACGCACAGCCGTATCGGATTCCAGGGCGCCGAGTTGGCCGTGAAAAAAGCGGACAGCAGTTCCTAAACAATTTGTGAAGGGCGAGGCAGACGTCGGCACCGCCAGCTTGAAAAGGTGTTGTGGGAGGGCGCGGCTTTAGCCTTGCCGCCTGCGCGATTCATCACTCGGGCTTGTAGCCCCTGAGCGCCGCTTCTCGGGGCAAGACTTCCATCAGAGAGTTTACGGAGAAGATCGTGCACGAAAAACGGGACCATGATTCGCAGGACCGGGAACTGGGAATGCAGCGCAAGATTACGCGCCGTGATTTTCTTAACGGGGTTGCGATGACGGCGGGCGCTGCCATGATGCCGTGGGATCTGCTAGCCGCCAACGGTGGTGAAGGTCAGGCCGCGGTTGGTCCTGTGAACTCTCCCAACTATTATCCGCCAGCGCTCACCGGCATGCGCGGCAGCCATGCCGGCTCGTTCGAAACCGCGCACGGCCTGCGCGACGGAACGTTTTGGGATTCTGTCGGCCAGCCCGAAGACACGCATGAAACTTACGACCTGATCATTGTCGGCGGGGGCATCAGCGGCCTTTCGGCGGCTCACTTTTATCGCAAGGCCAACGGCGGCAAGGCGCGCATCCTCATTCTCGATAATCATGACGACTTCGGCGGCCACGCGAAGCGCAACGAATTTCGCGTGAACAACGCGTTCCGCCTGGGTTTCGGCGGCACCTTTTCCATCGAGAGCCCCGCTCCCTACAGTGCCGTCGCCAAGGGCGTGATCCAGGAATTGGGTATTGATGTCGCGTCCTATCGCAAATACTTCGAGAAGAATCTTTATCCTTCGGCTGGTCTTTACCCCAAAATATTTTTCAACAAAGAAACGTTCGGCGCCGACAAACTTGTATTCAATCCCAGCCCGCATAGCGGGGGCGAGAGCGAAGAAGAATCGCCTCACTCACCGGAGCGGCTTAAGAAATTTCTCGCGGAAGCTCCGCTCGCCGAGCAAGCTAAGATCGACCTGCAACGACTTTATAACGAGCCAAAGGATTATCTTCCCGGCTTAAGCTCGGACGAGAAGAAAGCGAAGTTGGCGCGCATCAGTTATGCAAGATTTCTGACTGAGATTGCCGGCGTGCATCCAGACATCGTCAAGATGTTCCAGGCGCTTCCGCATCCGCTGTTTGGAGTGGGCATCGACGCGGTATCGGCACAGGACGCGTGGGGACTGGACTGGCTCGGGTTTGACGGCATGAAGCTCGATCCCACCCCTGGCAAGGGCATGAACCGCGACGCTATTCCCAACGAAGAAGCGGAGAAATATTTTTTCCATTTTCCCGATGGCAACGCGACGATTGCACGACTGCTGGTTCGCCAACTGATTCCCGCTGCAATCCCCGGCAGTTCTTCGTCGGATGTTGTACTCGCCAAAGCCAACTACTCGAAGCTCGACGACGCGTCGTCACCCGTGCGCATTCGCCTGAACAGCACGGCCGTTCGCGTGAAGCACCTGGGCGACGCCGCCTCTGCGAAGGAAGTGGAAGTCACCTACGCTCGCGGCGGCAAGGTTTATACCGCGAAAGCGAAGAACGCAATCCTTGCTTGCTGGCACGTTGTGATCCCGTATATTTGCGAAGAACTTCCAGACAAACAAAAACAGGCTCTGGCCTCCGCGCAGAAGGTTCCGCTGCTTTATACCAACGTGGCCCTGCGCAACTGGACTTCGTTTCAGAAAGTCGCCGCGAGTTCGATTTACTCGCCGGGCATGTATCACACCTCGGTGAACCTCGACCTGCCCGTAAGCATTGGCGGATACGAGTGCGCGCGCAAGCCGGAAGAGCCGATCGTCATCCACATGATGAAAGCGGCGTGCCATCCGGGCCGCCCTGCCCGCGAGCAGCACAGCATGGGTCGCATGGAACTCTATACCACGACATTCGAAACGATGGAGCGCAACATTCGCGATCAACTGGCTCGGACGCTGGGTGCCGGGGGCTTCGATCCGGCGCGCGACATTGCGGCGATCACCGTCAATCGCTGGCCGCACGGTTACGCTTACGAGTACAACTCGCTGTTCGATTCTTTCTGGCTGGAGGGCGGCGAGACTCCCTGCGAAGTGGCGCGACAACCGCACGGCCGCATTGCTATTGCGAACGCCGACGCCGGCGCTTACGCCTATACCGACGAGGCTATCAACCAGGCTTACCGCGCGGTGGGAGAAATCACGAAGGGTTGAACGGCGCGCTGGGAAATTGCGACAAAAGCTTTTAACCGCTGAGGCCGCTGAGAAGTGCCGCGGAGTTCGCTGAGAAACTCCGGTCAAAACAGGCCGCAGCGACTAATCTTTCTGCCCATCCCCTAATTGCGCAGCCTTGTTGCGAGCCTCTTGCGCCTGCTGGGTCAGGCCCTTGGCCTGATAGGCGTCGGCCAGGGCATTTTCTAACTCGCGCATCGTCGCCGTTCTGTTTCTCTTTTGAGAAAGGATGCGATGGCGTCGTCGTACTGCTTCAACTGGCTTTGTGAAACTCCCATCCGGTAATTGACGCCTTCGCGCCTGCGGCTCCAGGCGCAGCGCGGTCTTGTACTGGTTGATGGCCGACTCGTGATCGTTCTGCTCGGCAAACGCCACGCCCAGCCCGGCATGCGCCGCCGAGTTGTTTGGCTCTGCCTCCACTACTTTCACAAATTGTTCCTGCGCTTCTTTCGGCTGCTCTTGGCGCAGGTACGCAGCAGCCCAGTTCCAGTCGAGCTCGGGTGTTATCCGGCTGCAGATCGATGACTCGTTTCAATTCGCTCGTGCCATCCTCAAAGTTTCCCTTGGCGAAGTAGGCGTGGGCGAGGGCGTAATGCGCGGACGCATCCTGCGGATTCTTCTGAACTTTCTTTTGTAAATCCCCGATCGCGCGGTCGAGATTCTTTTGCGTCTCGCTCCATGGAGCCGAAACGAATTCCGGACCCGCGCCAGCGATGCACGCCGAGCGCGCTGCCTGCAACAATCAAAATCATGAACAGGAGAACGCCCACTCGCTTTAGCGGCTGATCCTGTTGCGGGGCCAGCCGCGCAATCAGCGCACCGACGATCAGTCCGCTGATCAATCCTCCCGCGTGGCAGGCATTGTCGATGCCCGAAATCATGCTGCCAAAGAGCACATTAAATCCGACGAAGAATAAAAGGCTGCGCAGCGTTCCCTGGATCGCAAATCGCGGCACAGAAAACTCGCCCAGATAGAACGACGCGATCAATGCTCCGGCTAATCCGAAGATTGCGCCCGATGCGCCCACGCTCAACACGCCGGGATTCCATCCCACGCTCGCCAAGCCTGCCGCGATGCCGGTAACGAAATAGATGGCGGCATAGGTCCAGCGGCCGTAAAGCGATTCGCACAGCGCTCCCAGGTCCCAGAGGCACCACATGTTGAACGCGATGTGCATCAGGCCGCCGTGCAGGAACATGTAGGTCAGCAGCCGCCACCACTGGCCCGACAAAGTGAACGGCCCAAAGTTGGCGCCGAAATGCACCATCAGTTGGCCGGGGAAGTCGAACGAAAGCCCGCTGGTCGTGGCCATCGCGATCACCATCGCGATGAAGACCATCACGTTGGCGATCAGGAGAACGTTGGTAAGGCTGATGCTCGATTCGCTGCCGCGCCCAGGGAACGTTCATGACGGGCTGGGGCGCGTCGTCGGCGAGTTCGCCGCGCTGCGCCGCTTCGTGCTGCTTACACCACGGGCAAATCTTCTTGCCAAAGGTCAGGCCAGAAAGTTGCCGCCCACATCGAATGCAGTTCGCCATGTCTTACAAAAGATTATCAGCAGTTGGGTGGTTGCGGGGCGGGAGGGAGCGATGGTGTCATGGTTGGCTGGTGAGAATTGATGATTGTTGATTTGTGATTGTTAATTGAAAAACTCTCGAGGCGCGACAGCAATCAGCAATTACCACTCAGTATTCAAAAATCTGAACTCTGCAATCTAAAATCGTCAGTGAATGGTTTTGGTCTTGCGCGACATGTAATCCATCAGCAGATACTGCCCCAGCGTGTAGGGCGTGGTGAAGTAGGCCTTGCCGCGGCACATCTCGGTGACTTTCTGCACGAACTGCACCAGGCCGTAATCCGACGCGAGCATGAACGTGTTGATGAGCACGCCCGCGCGCTTGCACTTCGAAACTTCTTCCAGCGTCTGGCTGACGACCAGCGGATCGAGGCCGAAGGCATTTTTGTAGATGCGGCCATCTTCGAGCGTGAGCGCCGAGGGCTTGCCGTCGGTGATCATCACGATCTGCTTCATGTCTTTTCGCTGGCGCTGCAGAATCCGCTGCGCCATGCGCAGGCCTTCGCGCGTGTTGGTGTAGTACGGTCCAACTTTCACGCGCGCCAGCTGCGACAAGCGGAATCTCTTCCGCCGAATCGTGAAACAGCACCAGCGACAGCGAGTCGCCGGGATACTGCGTGCGGATCAGATGCGAGAGCGCCATGGCGACTTTTTTCGCCGGAGTGAAGCGGTCTTCGCCGTAGAGAATCATCGAGTGCGAGCAGTCGAGCATCAGCACCGTCGCGCACGATGACTGGTACTCGCACTGATGCACCTGCAGATCGGAATATTCGATGTTCAGCGGCAGCGTGAGCCCCTCGCGCTGGATCGCGCTCGACAGCGTGGCAGTGATGTCGAGATTCGAGCGTGTCGCCGAACTCGTAGGTCTTCGACGAGCCGCTGGTTTCGATGCCGGTGGCCAGATCGCGCGTGTCGTGCCGTCCAAAGCTCGATTTGCCCAGCGATCCCAGCAGATTGCGCAGCGACTTGAAGCCCAGGAAGTCGAGACTCTTGTCGGTGATTTCGAACTTGGCTTGCTGCGCCTCGCCGGTCTGTCCGCCGACGCTCGACTGCCGCGCGGGATCGTGCGGCTCATCGATGGAAATGTAATCTTCCTGCTGCATGCGCTCGATGAGCTTTTCGATCAGTTCGTCGAGTTGGCCATCTGCGCATCTGCTCGATCTGTTCGCGCAAATTCTCGTCGAACATTTCGCCATTCATCAGCGCCTGCTCGATGGCGCGCTTGAGTTCGTCGAGCGTCTGCTCGCCCTCGGGCAGCTCGTACCACATGGACTCCTGAAACCCGCTCTGCAGCAGGTAGTCCGAGAGCGCGCCGAGCAAGTCTTCCATGCTCATTTCGCCGGCCGGGTCAGGGACGTATTTGGAATAGCGAATGCGTTTCATGAAAACAGCTTTCAGCTATCAGCTATTAGCTTTCAGTTAAGACGTTCTTGCCAAGTTCACGTTGTGGCGCCGGAGATCTGATCTAGTTCTGACTTGCTGACAGCTGACGAGCTGATAGCTGACAGCTAATTAAACTGCCTTCTCTGCCGGTACGGTCTTTCGTCCGGCTCGAAACCTTTTTCGCGCACGGGTTCCGGCTTCTTCTCTCCGGCTTTGAAGACGCGCTCTTCGCTGCGGCCGATGCGCTTGTGCGCGTGCAGGCCTTCGAGAATGAATTCTGCCGCCGACACCTGCTGCTCGGGAGCTTTCTTTCTGCGAAACGCCCAGCGGGCCGAGTTTGTCGACCAGTCCCTGAATCCCCTTCAACTTTTCCAGCGCTTCGATCGCCGGCGCCGAATCCGATAACTGAATCTCGCCGCCCAGGTCGAACCACTGCACGATCTGCTGCACGTTGGCGCCGGTGTAGTACTCGTCGTAAGTCTTCGCGATGGCGGCGCGAATCAACTCGCGTCCCACGTAGTCCGCGCCCTTCATCTCGCCTTCGTATTCCAGTTCGAGCTTGCCGGTGATCGCCGGCAGCGCGGCATAGACGTCGCTGATGCGCGGCACGACCAGCTTTCTCGTCGTTGCGAATCGCACGGCGCTCCGCGTTCGAGATCACATTCTCCATCGCCGAGATCGGCAGGCGCTGGCTCACGCCCGAACGCTTGTCGATTTTCTTGTCTTCGCGCGCGGCGAAGGCGACACGCTCGATTACCTCCTGCACATAATTCGGCAGGTGCATCGAGGCTGTGTGGCCGTTGCGCCTGGTCCAGGCTTCCTGCGCGGTGATCGCAATGCCTTCCTCCACCGTCGCGGGATAGTGCGTGCGAATCTCCGAGCCGATGCGGTCTTTCAGCGGCGTGATGATTTTGCCGCGCGCCGTGTAGTCTTCCGGATTCGCGCTGAAGACCAGCGCCACATCGAGCGGCAGCCGGATCGGGTAGCCCTTAATCTGCACGTCGCCTTCCTGCATGATGTTGAACAGGCCAACCTGAATTTTCCCGGCGAGGTCGGGCAGTTCGTTGATGGCGAAGATGCCGCGATTGGCGCGGGGCAGCAAGCCGTAGTGGACGGTCAATTCGCTCGACAGTTCGTGACCGCCGCGCGCCGCTTTGATGGGATCGATGTCGCCGATCAGGTCGGCAATGGTTACGTCGGGCGTGGCCAGCTTTTCCACGTAGCGCGTCGTCGGGCGAGAGATAGGCGATGGGCGTGGCATCTCCCGTGCGCGCAACTTCCTCGCGGCAGCGCCGGCAGATCGGAGCGTAAGGATTGTCGTGAATTTCGCATCCGGCGATGTAGGGCATGTGCGGATCGAGCAGCGTCGTCAAGCGCGCGCAGGATGCGGCTTTTGGCCTGTCCGCGCAGCCCGAGCAGAATGAAATTATGCCGCGAAAGAATCGCGTTGATGATCTGCGGCACCACCGTGTCGTCGTAGCCGACAATCCCCGCGAATACCGGAGCGTCGCCGTTGGCACGCAGCCGGGCCGTCAGGTTGTCGCGCAATTCGTCCTTCACGTGACGCGTGCGCAAACGCTCTTCGGAAAAATGACTGCGGCGCAGTTCACCCAGTGTGCGCGGAAGACTACTCATGAAAGGAACCCCCACATAACAAACTTTCCCCGATTATACGCGCCGCGCGAGGCGAGCGTTTTCAACCGTACGTCAGCGATCCACGGCGCGCCTGGCAATTCGGATTGAGTACCGCACTGCCGCTCATCGCGCGTGGCCGTTCCCGCCGGCCTTCTCGCGCGTCTTCGCCGCCTTTTGAAGGTTGGGAAGAATATTTTCCAGGTAAGCCGCGACGGCTTTGATGCGTTCGCTCTCCGACCGCATCGCTAGCAGTTTCTGCTTGAAATCCAGATCGAGCGGTAGCGAGCCCGCGAGGTAGAACGAAAGCGAAGTCTGGTCGGCGGCCGACAAATCCTGCACCGCTCCCGCCAGCGAAAGAATTTCCAGGTGTGCCTGAATCGCCCGCGCCTTGTCTTCTTCCGACGCAGCGCCGGGTTCATCCGGCACCAGCAGCACTTCCGCCTGCAGAAACGCGCGCTCGCGCTTCAGTTCGAGCACTTCGAAACGCTCACGGCCCTCCGCGACCAGGTCCAGCCGCCCGTCGGAATATTCCTTGGTTACACTGATAATCTCAGCCGTGCAGCCAACTTCCGCCACGCCATCTTCGAGGGCGCGCACCACGCCGAACGGAGCATTCGTTTGCCCGACACTCGCCGATCATCTCTTTGTATCGCGGCTCGAAGATATGCAGCGGCAGGGGAGTGCCGGGGAGAAGGACAACATCGAGCGGGAACAAGGGAAGCAGGGCCACGAACTCTCCACCGAGCGCAGAAGCGGCGCGGGTTTTCCGATTGTACGACATGACTAAGGGGCATGAGATGCGAGGCATGACCTTCGCGTCTTGACTTGCACCGGCGCAGCGAATACAACCCGAGCATGGAACTCGTCGGGAAAGTGGTGGTGGTTACGGGCGCTTCGATGGGCATTGGCGAGGCCATCGCCAAAGTGTTTGCCGAGCAGGGAGCGGGGGTCGTGCTGCTCTCTCGCGATACGGCGCGCGCCGAGGCTGCCCGCGAGCGCGTCGGATTTCCGGAACGCACCATCGCGCTTTCCTGCGACGTGCGGCATTCGGAGGAGATCGACCGCGTGCTCGGGCTCACGCTGCATCACTTCAAGCGCGTCGATGTCTGGATCAACAACGCGGGGCATGGCCTGATGGATTCGGTCGCGGAACTGGATTCGCCGGCCACTCACGAACTGTTCGAGACTAATTTCTTTGGCGCGCTCTCGGGGATGCAGGCAGTGATCCCGGTCATGCGCCAGGAGGGCGGCGGCACCATCATCAACATCTCAAGCGTTGCGGGACATATCCCGCTGCCGTTTCACGGCGCCTACAGCGCTACCAAGTTTGCCCTGAATGCTATTGGCAATGCGGCGCGAGTCGAATTGAAAAAAGATGGAATTCACGTGCTCACGGTCTGCCCCGGCTATGTGCGCACGGCGTTCAGTCAAAATGCGGTTCGAGGGAACGAGCCAAAGACGGTGCGCCCGGCTGCGATTCGCGGCATCAGCGCCGAACGCGTGGCCCGCGCAACGCTGCGCGGATATTTAAAAGGGAAGAGGGAAGTGATCGTTCCCTGGTGGATGCACCTGCCGGTGAAGGTGTATCAGTTGTTTCCTGGCTTGGTGGAGTGGGGGATGGTGAGGATGGCGAAGTGAAAAGGTTTCAAGGTTGCAGAGTTTCGAGGTTTCAAGGCCTCGAGGTTTCAAGGACTCTGCTGACTAGACACTCTAAGACTGTGAAACCTGAAACCCTGAAACTTGGTATTGGGGTCAGTTTGAATTATGAATGTCACAGGGCGTCATCCCGAAGAGCCCGCGTTTTTACCAGCGGGCCGAGGGATCTCCCGTGGCACACAGTGTCGTAGCGGGAGATCCTTCGCTCCGCCGGAAGAACGGCTACGCTCAGGATGACGCCATCGACGAGCGAACATGCCATCAGAATTTCACACTGGCCCACGACCTCAAACCGTGGAACCTTGAAACTTTGCAACGTTGCAACCTTGCAACCTTGAAATCTTGTTTTATCCCAGTTCGGCGAGCAAGGCTTCCATTTCCGACTGGGCGTGCAAGTTTCCTGTGCGGCGCGCCGATGCGATCCCGTCGTGCAACATCTTCTTCGCGTCTTGTGCGCGCTCGGCCCGGACCAGCGTTTGCGCCGCCATGAAATATCCGGCGGTGTAGTCGGGATGCCCTTCCAGCAAAATCGCAAACTCCGCCAGCGCGCGGTCGAAGTCGCCCTGCTTGGAATACTCCATGGCAAGCCCGTAGCGCGCGAAGGCGTCGTTGGGATTCTCCGTCAGAATTTCGTTCAGCGTAGCGATACGATCCATTCGGTCTATTCCTGCTTTCGAGCTTAGTATAACCAGCGGCGGCAGGGTGCGTGGTTCACGTCCGCCTATAAGGGCTGCTGAAAAGCTCACACGGTAAGGTGCACGCGCGTGAATCGAAGCCCTGCGCTCAAACCGTTAGCGCTCGCCGCTTGGAATATAATCGTGCGCACAAACGGTCCTCGCTACCGGGGAGAAGTGCAACGAAAACAATTGATTTGAAAAAGTTTTCTCGTGCACGTTCGCATCCTTCGTGGTAGTAGCCGTCGAGTGAAGCATGAAGGAAATGACCGCCAACGAGTGCGAACGGTTCCGAACCGACGCCGCGAAGTACGCCGCATACCTTGAAACGCCCGAGGGCCGGCTGCGCCTTGATCTCGCTTTTGCCAATTTGCAAGAGTTTCTGCCGCAGGCCTCTGAAACCACGCGGCCTTTGCGTGCGCTGGACATTGGAGGCGGGACGGGCGCCATTGCGGTGCGCCTGGCACGACTTGGGTTTCACGTCACGTTACTGGATGAGTCCCTGCCGATGCTGGATTATGCCAAGGGGGCGGCGCAGGCCGCAGGAGTTGCCGAGAAAGTTTCGCTGACACAAGGCGATGCCAACCAATTTGCAGAGTTGTTCCCCGCTGGGTGGTTTGACGTAATCACTTGCCACAATATCCTGGAATTTGTCGACGATCCATGTGCTGTGTTGCGCAATGCGGCTCGCGCCTTGCGTGATTCGTCTGGCATACTCTCGGTGTTGGTGCGTAACCAGGCAGGCGAAGTATTGAAGTCCGCTTTGCTGGCCGGCGATCTGGTAGGGGCGGAACAAACCCTGACCTCAGAGTGGGGAGACGAGTCGCTGTACGGAGGAAGAGTGCGGCTGTTCACTCCGGCGAGCGTGCGAGCCTTGCTGCTCGAATCATCTCTCGCGGTAACCGCAGAGCGTGGTGTACGGGTGCTGTCAGATTACTTGCCGCCGAAGATTTCTCGAGATCGATGAGTACGAGCGGATTCTTCAGCTGGAACTTAAGCTGGGCAGGCGACCGGAGTTCGCCGCAGTCGCGCGCTACACGCACTGCCTGGCACATCGCGGAAATCAGAATCAGGCAGGGTTGACGCACACAAGCGCAGTCATGAAGGACCGTGAATGAGCAACGTCGGCGTCCAGCCTTCATCGTCGGCTTCTCACTTAACGCTCGATGACGGTATTGCGATTGGGCTCGGACTTACGAACGAATGCAATCTCGCGTGCGCCTTCTGCTATCGCGATCCAACTCGCACCGATCGTCTCTCCCTGGATCAAGTGAGGGCAGTCATGGAACGCCTGCCGGTTCGGTCGGTGAATCTCGGCACCGGCGAGAACGGCATGCATCCCGAGTTCAAGGCAATTCTGGCCTACCTGCGAACGAGGCCGGTCAAGCTCACCATCACTTCCAACGGTCATAGTGTTGCCGTGCTGGAAGACAACGAACTGCGAGCCTTTCACGACATCGAGTTCTCTCTCGACTACGCGACGCGAGGCGAACAGGATGCGCAGCGCGGGCAGGGCAACTGGGAACTCGTCCAGCAGCAGGCTGAACGCTGCGTGAAGCTGGGTATTCCCGTGACCATCATCGCCGTGATGATGAAGGCGAACTACCTGCGCCTCGCGGACGTGGCGCGAGTCGCCAAACAGTTTGACGCTCCTTTGCGGGTGAACGTGTACCAGGCGGTGCGATCGGACATCTATGCCCTGAGCTACGAGGAATATTGGGAAGGGTTTCGGCGCCTTTTTGCGGAGACCGACGTAGTCGCGATTGGCGAGCCGCTGGTGCGCGCGATGGCAGGACTTCCGCCGCTGCGATCCGGTTGCGGCGTGAGCACCGTGCGCGTAACGCCGCGAGCGACGACCCAACCCTGCGTCTATTGGCCAGGATCGGGAGAGCCGCTTTCAGATTTGATTTCCGAAGGGCTCAACATTCTGAGCTCTACACCGTTCGAGCAAGCACGCGCGCTTCCTCGGATCTGCAATGCGTGCGAATTCCGCGAGTCGTGTCACGGCGGGTGTGCGGGACGGCGGCGCCTGCAAGGCGCACTACTCGAGCCTGACTTTTACTGTCCGATCGTTCGGGACGAACGCCCTCGACTCCAGATCCGCATGGCTGCAAATCGCGATCTGCCCAAATTGAGCAGTTCCTGCACCACGGTTGTAATCGCCAGGTAGCCCGAGGGCATGGGCGCGTTGCTCACCCTCGGTCCCCCAAAAACAAAGGACCCTGTAAATATACGTTGACACGTATATGCCGTTACGCGTATATACAGACTTATGGAATCTGCCTTCGAAATCATCGCCGAACCGAACCGGCGCGCGATCCTGAGCCTGCTGGTCTCGTCAGAGCAGTCAGTGGGGGAGATCGAGCGCCAGCTTCGTATGACGCAGCCGACTGTGTCGAAGCACCTGCGAGTGCTGCGCGAGGCGGGTTTCGTGGAGTCCACAGTGGATGCACAGCGACGTCTGTACCGGCTGAGACCTGAACCATTTCAGGAGGTGGACTCCTGGCTGGCTCAATTCCGCCGCTTCTGGTCCGCTCACCTCGATGCCCTGGAACGGCACCTCGACCGCATGGATCGCCAACAGCATGGAGAATCAACACCACAGAAAAAAAAGACAAAAACGAAAACGATGCGGCCCAAACCGCGTATATGACATAAGGAGAGACGAAATGAAAATCAAAGTGACCAGCATTTATGTGGACGACCAGGAAAAGGCACTGCACTTCTATACCGAGATACTCGGCTTCGCGAAGAAGACGGATTTCAGCCAGGGTCCATATCGCTGGCTGACCGTGGTCCCGTCCGAGGAGCCCGAATGGCACTGAACTGCAGTTGGCGCTCAACAACAACCCGGCGGCCAAAGCGTATCAGCAGGCGATCTTTCAGCAGAACCAGCCCGCGATGATGTTCTTTACCGATGACGTGAAGGGCGACTATGAGCGCATCAAGGTGCGCGGCGCCGAGTTCACCATGCCGCCGACCGACGTGACTGGCTCGACCATTGCGATGCTGAAAGATACTTGCGGCAACCTCGTTCAGTTGACCCAACTGGCGAAGTATTAATGCAGAGGAGAAGAGGAGAAGAAGATGAGCGACCTCCAGCACTACACGCCGGGCCCGGCGCGCGGAGCGCGGGTACGAAAGGAGCGCGGCCAAAGCGGTGAAGAGAAGTGGACGCTCATTCTCGTCCGTGAAGTGCGGCACTCGCCGGAAAAAGTTTGGCAGGCGCTGACCGACCCGGCGCATCTGCGCGAGTGGGCTCCATTCGACGCCGATGGGAACCTGGGTGCCGCTGGAACCACGGTGAAGCTGACCACGGTGGGAGCGCCCGTGCCGCGCGTCACCGAAACAACCGTGACGCGAGCCGACGCTCCTGAGTTGCTTGAATACAAGTGGGGCGGCTTCGACATGCGATGGGAACTCGAACCGCTTGGAGGCGGAACACGCTTGACGCTTTGGACCAACATCGGTCACCGCTTCATCGCGATGGGGGCTGCGGGATGGCACATTTGTTTCGATGTGCTGGATCACCTTCTCAGCGGAACTCCACTGGGTCGCCTCGTCGGTCCTGATGCCATGAAGTTCGGCGGATGGCAACGGCTGAACGCGGAGTACGCCAAGCAGTTCGGGATCGAATCGCCCAACTGGCCGCCCCAGGCCAAGCCAGAATGAATGTCGCGCGTCAGCGACTAAAGAGGATGAATTATGACCGAAGCCACCAAACGTTCAATTTTTCGCTGGATTCACATCATCTGTGGCATTCCGATACTCGGCTACATTTATGATTCGCCCTCCGATACTCCTAGTTACGCCTTCAGTATTAGGTATCTGTTTCTTCCTCTCCTAATTCTTTCCGGGCTTTGGATGTGGAAAGGCCATTGGGTTCGACGACTGATTTCGAAAAGATCGGCGGCGTAAAAATCATGCCAACTGGAACTCTTCCAAACAAACGGAGTGAAGAACTGCTCAGGGTTTTGAAAGCCCGCTTTGAGAAAAACATGAACCGCCATCCAGGTCTTGAGTGGGCGAAAGTACACGCCAAGCTTGAGGGGAACGCTGACAAACTGTGGTCGCTGAACGAAATGGAAAGAACCGGTGGTGAACCCGACGTTGTTGGCCACGACAAGAAGACGGGCGAATACATTTTTTATGATTGTTCGGCGGAAAGTCCGAAAGGCCGCAGAAGTATTTGCTACGACCGTGAGGCCCTCGATTCCAGAAAAGAAAACAAGCCAAAAGACAGCGCTGTTGGCATGGCGACGGCCATGGGCATTGAACTTTTGACGGAAGAACAATATCGAGAGTTGCAGAAACTGGGAACTTTCGATACGAAAACGTCGAGCTGGGTGAAGACGCCTTCTGCCATCAGGCGACTCGGAGGCGCCCTGTTTTGTGATCGCCGCTTCGACACGGTTTTTCTGTATCACAACGGTGCGGAATCCTACTATGCCGCCAGGGGGTTTCGTGGGGCGCTCAGGGTCTAAGGTTAAGCTTTGTGCAGTGGCGTCAGGAAAATGGTGCACGCCCACATTTCTCCCGTCAGACACAAGGTCCCTCCACTCCGCAAATCATCGCCTTCGCGATGATCTGCTCCGGTCGGGATGACAAAGGGGGTGGAATCTGGACATCACGTTTGAACATCCCCACTCAAGCCAAAATCGGGCTTGAAAGGGCCACGTCATCAGCCCTCGGCGTTCGGAATAACGGAGCGGACTGTTAATGAGTTTGTTTTCTCTTTTTAAATGGCTCAATCGTTTGCCCGAAAAAACTTCGGGCAAGTTCTTGTCCATCCAGGCCGTAACGTTCTGGCCACTCGTCGGGATAGTAGTAAGTTCCGAAGAGTTTATCGATCCATGGAAAGTGAATCGCGAAGTTCTTGTCGAGGCCCTCATTTTGAGAAGTATGGTGCCAATGGTGATACCGGGGCATGACCAAGTACTGTTCCAGCCATTTAACGGTGGGGGCAAAGTTGCAATGAGACCAAGTCGCTTGAAGAGTGACAACAATCAGGTACGCCAGGATGATCGATTGCGAGAACCCGAGCATGAGAGGAGTGAGGATAACTACGCGGACCAATGTGTCGTCGACGAAGTGGGCGCGCGAACCTGAGATCCAATCAAGCCTCTTCGAAGAGTGGTGAACGGCATGAAAACGCCAGAGAAAAGGCACTTTGTGTAAAGCCAGATGAATAAAGTATTCTGCAAGGTCTGCAACCAGAATGGCCAAAAACAGCTGCAAAAGCCAGGGGAGTCGCGCGATAAGGTTTTGAAGAGCCGGAACCCCCAAGTATTTCGTGGCCTGGGTTGCCGGGACTAAGACGAGAAACGATAAAATCTGCAGAGGTAGATGAGTAGACATGAAGTAAACAACATCCAAAGTCCACTCGCTGCGGAACGTTCCCTGCGCTGGATACTGCGGCCAGAGTCTTTCGAGGGGCACGTAGATGAGCGCCGTCAAAAATAAATCAAGCAAAAACCAGTCCAGAGCGATTGAGGGTCCATCGTGCAAGGTGTTGTTAATTTGAACGCTTGATCCGCCCATTGCCGTCGCCGCGATGGCGAGTAACATTCCGGTCAGTGCCAAAGTTTTCTTCTTGCGTGTAATCGAAGAGATGATTCCGAATACAACTGTGCCCAATATGAGGCATTGGATTAAGGCACGCATCGTGTGCATCGGATAATGTGGACGCAGCTCGGGCGAAGTTAATAGCTGGGGAAAATGCAGGCACAGAACCGCTCCGAATGAAAGGCATCCAAAGAAGGCAGACAAGACGCCACTCCACCAACCTGTGCCAAAGCCTGTGGACTCGGCATCAGCAAAGAAGTCATTCATCCGCTGCTCGATCAAGATGCCCCCCGTTTACGTTCCTCGAGTCCTGCAAACATCGAGGCCCACGCTGCAACTTTGGACTCTTAGCAAAGATACCGGTAAGAGTCTCTGGCTGAAAGGCTGAAAAGAAGCGAGGTCATTACCGACGTTCAGCGGGCTCGGCTGGCCCGGTTCCGAACGCGCGGAACTGCTTCTCGGGCCAGCCCGCAGTTTCTATGGAAGATGTGCCAGACGCGCCCTCGCGGCACACATCTCCGGTGGGCGCCACGCAGATGGGATCGCCGATTTTGCGAGCGCTCATTGCACGGCGATGCCCGCCAGCAGCCCGCCATCTACGAGATAGTCGCCTCCGGTGCAGAATCCGGCTTTGTCGGAGACAAGAAATGCGGCCAATTCCGCGACTTCCTCTGGCGTGCCGATGCGTCCCAGTGGATGCGAGGCGCCGAAGCGCTTGAAGACTTCGTCCTCGGGCAGATCGGGACCGAAGTGCGCGGCGGATCGTGCCAGCATCGGCGTGCGAATGGAGCCGGGGCTGATCGAATTGACGCGAATGTGGTCCGCGGCGTGATCGAGCGCCAGCGCCCGCGTCAGGCTATGGACGGCTCCTTTCGAGGTGGCATAGGCCGCGACGCCGCGCTGGCAGGCGTGACCTTGCACGGACGAAAGATTCACAATCGATCCTCCGCCTCGCTTCTTCATCTCGGGGATGCCGAAGTGCGCGAGCAAAAAGATGCTGCCGACGTTGACAGCCAGGCATCGATTCCAGATTTCGGGATCGGTCTCGACCGCGGTGCCGAAGGGATGAATCGCCGCGGCATTGACGATAATGTCGAGGCCGCCGGTCGCGGCTGCTTTTACAACCATCGATTGGACCTGACCCGGTTGGCTCACGTCGCAATGCTCGACGTGCAACGCCAGCCCGGCGGTTCGCGCCTCTTGCTCGAGTTGCTGGTTCGCAGTCAATTCAATTCCGCACGCTACCACGCTGCATCCGCCGGCAGCGAGACGCTTCGCGATCGCCGCGCCGATGCCGCTGGTGCCAGTCACGATAGCAATTCGATTTTCGAATTCTTTCATCTGCGGCTGCTCCTTCTGCTCTATTCAGCCAACTCCGGAATGGCATATTTCAGGCCTGCGATCACTCCTCGTAATTCAGCAAGGCCTTTCAATCTGCCCACCAGCGAGTAACCAGGGTACGACGGTCGTGAGATATCGTCGGCCATCAGGTGGCCATGATCTGGACGCATGGGGATCTCGTGATCCGGTTGGTTCTGCCTTCGCCTGCGCGCTTCTTCTTTTAGAACTGCGGCGATCACGCCGGCCATGTCGGAACTGCCGCGCAGATGTTCGGCCTCGTGAAACGAACCGTCGGGCTCGCGCATGACCTGGCGCAGATGCACGAAATGAATTCGCGGCGCAAATTCGTTAACCATCGCGAGCAAATCGTTGTCGGCACGGGCTCCGTAGGAGCCAACGCAAAACGTCAGCCCATTCGTCGCGGTATTGTAGCCGGCGAGAATAGACCGCGCGTCTTCCGCAGTTGACACAATGCGCGGCAAGCCGAACAAGGACCACGGCGGATCATCTGGGTGGATGGCGAGACGAATGCCGAGTTCCTCCGCCACCGGCGCCACTTCTTGCAGGAACGCGACGAGATGATCGCGCAGCCCGTGCGAGTCCAGATCCTGGTACTCCGCGATTAAGCTGTTAAGCGTCGCACGGTTATGCGGCCCTTCCGCTCCCGGCAATCCAGCAATGATGGTTTGTTCTAATTCGTCGCGTCGGGCACCGGTCATGGCTTCGTAACGCGAGAGCGCTGCGGCAATGCGCTCCGCATCATAATCCTCCTCGGCATGTGGACGCTGGAGAATGAATAAATCGTACGCCGCGAAATCGTTGGCATCGAAGCGCAACGCGAAGGCGGAAGAGGGTAGCCGCCAGCGCAAGTCGGTTCGAGTCCAGTCGACGACGGGCATGAAGTTGTAGCACACGATCTTCACATCGGCCTGTGCGAGCGCGGCGAGAGAATCCTTCCACGCGTCGATGAACTGGCGAAACGGTCCGGTGCGCAGCTTGATGGAATTGTGAATGGGAATGCTTTCGACAACCGACCAAGTCAGTCCGGCGGATTCGATCTGCGCCTTGCGCTTGAGCACCTCATCCAATGGCCAGCGTTCGCCACGATAGAGATGATGCAGCGCCGACACTACACCGGTCGCGCCCGCTTGCCGGACATGATCGAGCGGAACTGTATCTTGAGGACCAAACCACCGCCAGGTTTCCTTCACGCCGATATCTTAAACCCGAGTTCGTGGCATCAGCCATGCTCACGAAATTCAAAGTTTCGATTCGACACGAAAACCATTCTCGGTGAAGATGAATGGAGCGAGGCAATTGCGGAAATGTCGAGCAATCTCAACCATCGGTGGAAGCATATAAAAGCGGTCATCCTGGATTATGGAGAAGTCCTATCCCATCGTCCCACGGCGGAGGAAAACGCCCGCCTGGCAAGCTTTTTCAGCCTTCGCGCCGATCAGCTTCCGGCGTTGTGGGAGCGGAATCGCGGCCCCTACGACCGCGGCGATCTCACTCCAGAGGTGTATTGGTCAATGCTGGCGAAAGATGCGGGATGCAAACTCGGCCCGGATCAACTGGCAGCGATCCACGAGCTCGATACCGCGATGTGGAGCAAAGTGAATTCCCGCATGGTGGAATGGCTGGGTCACCTTCGTTCGTCTGGTATGAAGCTGGCCCTCCTCTCGAACATGCATCCCGGAATGGTGACCTATTGCCGCAAAGAGTTTGCATGGCTCAAGAATTTTGACTTCGTCACATTTTCGGCGGAGGTGAGATTGATCAAGCCGGATCCAGCAATCTACGAGCATACGCTGCGCGGCCTGGGTGTGAGGGCTTCCGACGCTTTGTTTCTGGATGACCGGGAAGTCAACATTCGAGCGGCTCACGCTCTGGGCATTCATGCGCTGCGCTTTGAATCGATCGAGCAACTGCGCCGCGAGCTGGAATCTGCAGGCTTTCCGATTTTGCCGGTGGCCTGATCGCAGGCTCGCGGCTACGGGTCAGACTAAAGTGACCTTTATGCCGGCTTCCTTCAGCGCATGGAGATCCGCTTTCGGAATTTGTTTGTCGGTGATAACTTCCTGCACGGCGGTTACCGGCATAATGTTGCACAGGCTTCTGCGCCCAAATTTGCTGGAGTCGCAAACCGCAATGGTTCTGCGGCTCACCTCGACCATGGCGCGATTGACTTCAGACTCCAATAGATTCGGAGTGAAAAGTCCGGCCTTGGTATCGAATCCGTCCACGCCCAGAAATAGAATGTCCGCGCTCAGTTGCCGCAGGTTTCGCTCGGCCAGCGGACCTACCAGCGAAAATGAGTTCTTGCGCAGCATGCCTCCGGTCAGGATGACTTCAATTCGCGTTCCGGCAAGCTCGGCGGCAATGTTGAGCGCATTCGTAATTACGGTAAGCTGCGCCATATCTTTCAGCGCCCGCGCGATCGCCGTCGTGGTGGTTCCTGAGTCCAACAAAACGGACTGGCCCTCTTCAACCAGGCGGGCCGCAGCTTCGGCGATCTGGGCCTTCTGCTTACGATGAAGTTTCTCCTTCTCGCGCAGGGTAGGGTCGAGCAGAGCTCCGCCCTGCACCGGTAGCGCGCCACCGTGAGTGCGTTGGATGGCGCCCTGGCCGTCCAGGAACTCAAGATCTTTGCGGATAGTTATTTGAGAAATGCGAAAGTGCCGCGCCAGTTCCTTGACCAGCACTCGTCCGTCGCGATGCAGCACTCCAAGGATTTCGCGACGCCGTTCTTCGTTGAGCAAGCCATTCGAAGGCATGTGTGAGGGTCTCGCGTTTTCCACAAAGCCGTTGCTGCGAGCAAAAGTAAAACCGGGATCGATGGCGTCCACCGCCGGCTGCATCACATAGACAGAGCCGTTGAGCACGCCTCCGAGGTTCGCATTGACGGGACGCGGTCTTACTGTATTATTACGAACGATTACTTTTACTTTCGTTTTATTGCGTTGTCAACCGCGATTATTACGAATGCACTTTAGAGGCGCTTTCGATTCGTGGCGCAGAAAAACTACTTGTTAGCTCATAGGAGTTCCCAATGATCGTTCGCAGACACGGTGCTGTGCTGTTCGGCGTGGTCCTCGCCCTCACTTTCGTGCAGACGGATTGTTCGAAGGCGCCGGACGCACAGCCCAATTCGCCGCTAACCGCTTCCGAATCGTCCCAACCTTCGACGATCAAAGTGGACGTGAAGCCGGCAGGCCCCGTGGTTCTGACCACTAGCGCGGCCGAGTTTCAAGTAAGGCCAGACGGTTATGTGCAGGCCTCGCTGTTGAGCGACGGGAAGATGCTCTCACTCGACGAACCCAACGCCGGAACTGACGGCGACAGCAACTTTGTGCGCGTCGGTGGCAAAGATTTGCCTTTCAAACTCGACTTCGCGCAAGCCCAGGTTCGCGAAGCGACGGGCAAAATGGGTGCAGGCAAGCGCGTTGAAATTCCGGCGCAGAGCGCGGGAAGTTCGACCAATTTGCAAGCCGTTCTGGCGTTCGAGGTCTATGACAAGTTTCCTAACGTCTTGCTGAGTACCGTGGAATATAAGAACGCGGGCACGAGTGCAGCGACCCTTGAAAAGAGCGTGAATCTGCGGCGGCGGTTAAATGCACGACTCGAAGACGCGAAAGCGAAGCCGTGGGAAATGTGGTCGTTTCATGGCGCGAGCTATGACTGGGGAAAAGACGATGTGGTGAAGCTGACACCAACGTTTTATCAGCCGAATCTGATGGGCGAGATGGTCAAAGGGGGCTATGGTGGCGGCATTCCGGTGGTTGCTTTCTGGACCCGACAGGTGGGTGAAGCGGTCGGACACGTGGAAACGATTCCGATTTCCGCGGCGATCCCGGCTAAGGTCGCGGGCGATGGGCGGCTGAATACGGAAGTGGATTACGCCGCGAACATCACGCTGAAGCCGGGCGAAACATATTCTACCCCGCGCAGTTTCGTCTCGGTTTTTTCGGGCGACTACTACGAGCCGCTGCGCATTTGGTCGAGCGTGCTGCAAAAAGAGGGATGGGAACTTCCGAAGCCTTCGAGCGAGGCCTACAACGTAAGCTGGTGCGGTTGGGGATACGAAGCCGACGTGACGCCCGCGCAGATGCTGGGCACCGTTCCGAAGCTGAAAGAGCTTGGCATCAAGTGGGTCACGCTGGACGATCGCTGGTTCGACACGTACGGCGACTGGAATCCGCGCACCGACACCTTTCCCGGCGAAAGTATTCAGAAGATGACTGAGGACTTCCACAAGCAAGGCATGCTGGCGCAACTATGGTGGCTGCCGCTGGCGGTCGAGGATGGGCAGGGACGATACGAGTCGCACAAATATTCTGTGTCCAAGGTTGCGCAGGAGCATCCCGAGTGGCTGATCCTCGACAAGAACGGCAAGCACGCCCGCATGACTCGCGGCTTGGCGGTTATGTGCCCGGCGGTGCCGGAAGTTCGCGCGTATCACAAGCAGCTGACGGAAAAATTCATTCGCGACTGGGGATTCGACGGCAGCAAGCTCGACAATATTTATAGCGTTCCAGCCTGCTACAACCCGGCTCACCATCACAAGTCGCCGCAGGATTCTGTGAATGCGATGGGCGACGTCTACAAAGAAATTTTCCAGACGACGCGCGCGATAAAGCCGCAGAGCGTCACTCAGAGCTGCCCGTGCGGCACGCCGCCGTCGCTGGCATGGCTGCCGTTCATGGATCAGGCAGTGACTGCCGATCCGGTGGGCGCGGTGCAAGTGCGCCGGCGGATCAAGATGTACAAAGCGTTACTGGGCCCCGAATCGGCCGTCTACGGCGATCACGTCGAACTCTCGGCGATGACCCGAGTTGGCAACGACTATAGAGAACACGGCGCCGATTTCGCCTCCACGATTGGAGCGGGAGGCGTGGTGGGAACGAAATTCGTGTGGCCCGATCCTGGCCCGAAATTCAAAGCGGTGAATCTCACGCCCGCGAAAGAAGAGCACTGGAAGAAGTGGATCGGCTTGTACAACCAGAAAATGTTATCCAAGGGCGAGTTCGAGGATCTTTACGTGACCGGCTACGACACGCCCGAGGGGTACGCGATCGCGAAAGACGGGAAAATGTATTACGCGTTCTTTGCCCCGGCCAACTGGAAAGGCGAACTGGAACTGCGCGGATTGAAGCCCGGTAAATATCGAGTGACTGACTACGCCGATGCAACCGATCTGGGCACGGTGGAAGCTTCAGCTTCAGGGACCGCGAAGTTGAACGCGGAGTTCAAGGAACATCTGCTGCTCGAGGTCAGTGCGCAGCCGTAATTATTGCTGCTGCTGTTCCTGCGCTTCGACCAGATGGGGTTGCTGGCTCTCATCGAGAAATTGGGACCACTCTTCATCCGCGGCAAACTCTTCGTCTGGAGGAAGCACTGCTTGCGATGGAGTCACGCGCACGCGAACCTGCAGCTGCGTTTCTGCTTTTCCCTTCATCATGCCCATGGTGGGCGGGACGTCGCCATAATCGCGACCGATCGCAGTGCGAATATGCTTTTCCCCAGCCAGTCGATTAATCGTAGGATCGAAACCGACCCAACCGAAGCGGGGAAGAAGAGCTTCTACCCACGCATGCGTCGCACCCTCCGCCACGCCGCGTTCACCGTCGCTGCTGTGGTAAAGGTATCCACTGACGTAACGACAGGGGATTCTGGCATTCCGCACCAGCGCGATCATGATGTGAGCAAAATCCTGACACACGCCCTGGCGCGAGCGAAGCGCATCTTCAATGGGAGAATTTACCGCCGTGCTTTTCTTTACGTAGCTGAAACTGCGATGCACGCCGGAGTTGATATCCTGCAGGAACGCGAGCGGGCTGCGGTCTCTTTCTTTCGTCCGCGCCCATCTCCGCTGCCAGTTGTTCCAGTTCCGGGCTGGAGCGCGCGAAATGACTGGGCATGAGCATGTCCCAATAGTCTTTTTTTTCTACAAGGTCTTCTAACTCTTGCCAGGCTTCGTACTCCATAACTTCGGGAATCGCAGGCTGGAGATCGATATTGACCAGCGCGTCGGTGATGATGGTGAGTTGGCTATGACGAGCCGGCAGGTCGAAATGGTGCACCAGGTTGCCGTAAGAATCGGTATACCCAAAAATCCGGGCGCGAGGATTTACGGATAATTGAAAAACGAAGCAGCGCTGATTGCCCTCGCTGCGCGGATGCATGCGCACTTCCATCATGCTCTGCCAGACGGAGCGGCTGTAGCGGTAGCGCGTGAAATGGCGGATGGCGTAGAACATTCAGTTTTGAAACGCAACTTCAACCGGATAGTCGATATAAAGCTCATGAACCGCCGCGTGCAACTCACGGCATTGTTCAATAATTCCTGCGAGGTACTTGTGCAGGCCGCCTATGATTTCGCCGATCTGCACATACGTGACCATCGATCGCAAGCGCCCGATCAGTCTTTCGACTTTCTCCGTCCTGCGGCTCAAGGAGAGATTGCTGATCGCGCTCAGAGCGCCGTGCATATGGTCCATGGAATAACGAACCGAGTAAGGAAACTCCGGCTTCAACAGCAGGAAGTTTGCGATTCGTTCCGGCTTGAGTTCGGCGGTGCAGGCCTTGCAGTAGGCTTCAAATGCGGCACAGCTACTTAACAAGCCCTACCCAATCGAGGTCGTCCGCATGCTTGCCCACGACAAAGTAGGCGTCCAGCAGGATGCAGAGGTTAGTCGCACGCTCGATGTACTTGCCCAGTTGAATAAAATGCCAAGCTTCATCGTGATTCAAAGTGGCCGCGGTAATCCCGCTCAACCGGTACGAGCCTTCGCGAACCAGGGTCACCACACGCATGGCACCGGCATCATCGTCTGGCTGGAGCACGGACCCGGTGACGTCGTGGAACAGGCGATTGAGGTGCTCCCACATTTCCGAACTGATTTCCTCGCGAACTTGCCGAGCATTGTCGCGAGCGGCGCTGATGCACTTCACAATCGAGAAAGTTCCATCCGGATCGCCCACCAGCGAAAACAGAGCGCGCTGTGGATCGACGTTGTTGGAAGCCGCGCCCGGAGCCAGCGACGACACGGCGCGAAACCATCGTTCTTCCGTGGAAAATTTCGCCGGATTCAAAATCAAGCCGTAGGTCGCCTTGAGCACACGAGCTGCATTGTCGGCCCGCTCGAAATAGCGGCTCATCCAGTAAAGACTGTCGGCTACGCGTGAAAGCATTTCTTATTCTTCCAATCTCAATTTTGCAGAACCCAGGTGTCTTTCGACCCTCCGCCCTGCGACGAATTCACTACCAGCGAACCCTTTCGCAGCGCCACGCGGGTCAAGCCGCCCGGAACAATCGTGATTTTGTCGCCATACAGAATATAGGGACGCAGATCGACGTGGCGCGGCTCAATGGACCCTTCTATAAAACATGGCGCGGTCGAAAGATTAATTGTAGGCTGCGCAATATAGTTTCGCGGCTGCGCGTAGATTCTCTGTCGAAACTCGGCCCGCTCCTTCTCCGTGCTGTGCGGGCCGATCAGCATTCCGTACCCGCCGGATTCACCAACAGCTTTCACCACATACTGGTCCAGTTTCTGGCAAACATGATCTCTCTGCCCGGGGTCGGACATCAGCAGCGTCTCAACGCCCTCGAGAATTGGATCCTCATCCAGGTAGTAGCGAATAATTTTCGGGACGAAGGCATAAATCGCCTTATCGTCGGCGACGCCCGTCCCCAGCGCGTTCGCGAAGGCTACGTTTCCCGCGCGATAGGCATTAAACAGTCCGACAGCTCCCAGCGAGGAACCAGTCCCAAAGACCATGGGATCGAGATAGTCGTCATCGATGCGGCGATAGATCACATCCACACGCTGCAGGCCGAACGTCGTCCGCATGTAAACGATATTGTCGTGCACCACCAAATCTCGTCCCTCGACGAGTTCAATGCCCATTTGCCGGGCCAGATATGCATGTTCGAAGTACGCCGAGTTGTAAGAGCCGGGCGTTAATAAGACCACGGTCGGCTCGTTCCGGCCCTCGGGAGCAAGACGACCGCAGCGTCGACAATAAGACCTGGCTGTACTGCTCAATGGGCCGCACCCGGCATCTTTGAAACAATCCGGGGAATATCTGCTTCATGACCCGGCGGCTGGTCAGCATGTAGGAGACCCCGCTGGGGACGCGCAGGTTGTCCTCCAGGACCACAAAGTTCCCATCCGGCCCGCGGATCAAATCGGTACCGACCACGGTGATGTACACGTCGCGGGGAACCTTCACACCGCGCATTTCGCGGCGGTAGTGTTTGCAGGTGTAGACGATGCTGCCGGGCACCACGCCGTCTTCAATGATTTTGGCGTCATGATACACATCTTTCAGGAACAGATTGAGCGCTGTGATGCGCTGCGTTAGCCCGCGTTCAATTCGTTCCCATTCTGTCGCCGTTATGATTCGAGGCAGCAGGTCGTTCGGAAATATTCGCTCCGTGCCTTTATCGTTTCCATAGACGGTGAAAGTAATGCCCTGGTTGAAGAAGGATTGATCCGCCTCGTGCTTGCTGCGTCTTAGCTCGTCGGCGTCGAGCGTGAGGAGCAGGTTGTGGAGGGGCCGATATTGCTTGCGAGGATGGTCCACCGCGCTGAACATTTCGTCATACGCGCCATTGAATTCGTAGCGGTGGAGTGAGTCCGCTCCGCTGCGATTGGACGGATCCGTCTCGATAATCATGATCGCGGTGCCGTGGCCCTCGCCAGAATAGCGTATCGACCGCGAATTGAGGATCGGGAATACCGCTTCGCGTTATTGAAGAAACTGCTGGAAACCCGAGCTTATACCCTCGATTGCGCGACTTCTCTGATGCTCTGTGCGGGGTTTTCGCTGCCTTCTGATTGAAACTCGATGTCGGGGAGCTGCTCGACCGCCCGCCGCAGGGACTGTTCCCAGCTGGAGTGGATCAGGTTCAAATCCCGATCCCCGGCGCTGAAACACGGCGGTACCGCGTGATTTGCAGGCTGTCTTTTTTATAGAGCAGGAGATCGAACGGGGGACCGACAGTGACATTGGAGCGCATGGTCGCGTCCAGCGAGAGAAGCGCGTATTTTGCCGCGACCTCAAGGGAGGTTGAGGATTGGATGCCGCGATCCAGGATCGGCCGGCCATACTTGCACTCGCCTAGCTGCAGATAAAGCGAATCCTCCGTGGCCGCCAGCGGATTTCCCTGGGGATAAATCAAGTAAAGGTTGGGCTCCTGCCCGCGCACCTGGCCGCCCAGCAGCAAATGAACGTTGAAGCTGAAGGAATCGCGCTCGAGCGAGGCCCGGTCAATGTCGGAGACACGGCGAACGCAGTCGCCTACAATGCGGGCAGCATCGTAAAGCGACCCGGCCTGGGCCAGGCCCCGCCCGGAATCAAAATCGTCTCCCAGAAGCGTGATTACCGATTGGCTGATGGAGAGGCTGCCGCTGGTAAGAATTACAAAAACCCTCTCGCCCGCCTGCACAAAGCGAAACATCTTGCGGCAGGTGTTAACCTGATCAAAACCCGCGTTGGTCCTCGAATCCGAGGCCAAGACCAGGCCTTCCCGCGTTGCAATTCCCAAACAATATGTCAATTTGTCCTCTGCTCTGAAGCCTAACGCATCATACACTGATTGCGCACTCAGATTGCGCACTCGAATTTGCAATCCGCCTCAGCAAGAAATAATGTGCAACATCAACTAGATTAACGTGTTACTTTCTGCATCTCATGTGCGCCAGCACCCTGCTCGCGCAAGGATACCTGCATTCCTATGATGATTCGGCTCGGCTATGACATTCAATTTGAGACGGTCGGCGAAGTGCCGATCATCACGCTGCTCAACGTGCACCCTTCGCGAAGGAACGATCTACGAGAAGCCGACGAATTAAGCACCGACCCCTTAGTGAAGATAGACAGCTATTGCGATACCTTCGGCAATCGGGCTTGCCGCCTGTTGGCCCCGCCCGGAAAGATTCGATTGCAGAATTCCACCCTGATCGAAGACTCCGGCTTGCCGGACCCGGAAGGCCTCGATGCGGATGAGATTCCCGTCGATCAACTGCCGGTTGACGTCCTGCCATACCTGATGAACAGCCGTTATTGTGAAGTGGATCTCTTATCGAACACGGCCGCAGAGCTGTTTTGGAACGCTCCCAGAGGGTGGCAGCGTGTTAAAGCGGTCTGCAATTGGGTGCACAAAAAAGTCACTTTCGGCTACGAATTTTCCAATCCCACTCGCACCGCTCTGGGCGTCTATACCGAGCGGGTCGGGGTTTGCCGTGACTTTCAGCATCTGGCGATCACTTTTTGTCGAGCGCTTAACATCCCTGCCCGCTACGCCACCGGATACCTGGGAGACATCGGCGTGATTGTGGCTCCCAGTCCTATGGACTTCAGCGCGTGGTTTGAAGTTTACCTGGGAAATCGATGGTGGACATTCGATGCCCGGCACAACATTCCACGCATCGGCCGCGTGCTCATGGCGACCGGCCGCGACGCCACCGATTGCGCGATTACAACGTCGTTCGGCAGAGCCCGGTTGACGCACTTCTTTGTAGTCTCCGACGAAGTGCCGAACCCATGACGGAGCCAGAAAGTCGCCCTGAGAGCGTTTTTTCTCCGCTTCCTGCTGTAAAGGGGAAACAACTCATGTTTCGTAACGAAAAATCAGGCACTTGGTCACCACACTGGCGCAGAGCTTTTTAATTCAGTTTTGCATTCCAGTTCAGAACGATAGACATGGGCGTCATCTCTGTTTTCAATTGTGTGTTGATCAAGAATTTCTGGCCGTCTGAGCTGACGTCGTACGAGAAGAGTTCGGAAGTGGCGAACATTTCACGCGGATTCGCCTGGAAAAGCACCGTCGGAGTGCCGGCATCGAAGTTGGCTCCCGTTTTCACCGGTGCAGCCATAAGCTTGCTGTCGCTAGAGAGGTAGAAGAGTTCTTTCCCGTCACCCCGCCACCTGGGCTGATCTCCTCCCGCGCTCGACACCTGCCACTTTCCATGCGCCTCGGGAAACGAAGTTACATATATTTCCCATCGTCCACTTTCATTCGAAGCGTACGCGACCCACTTGCCGTCCGGCGAGAAGCGGGCGCTCTTCAATGTGGAAGCCGCTTTAAGAAACTGACTAGCCCGCAGTTCTGGAAACGTTAAGAACCACAGGTCCGGGCCGCGCCCGTAAATCACGTACTTCCCGTCTCGCGACCAGTCCGTGGGAAATCGATCGGGACCATCCTGCGGAATGATCTTTTCCTCCTGCGCTCCATTGGTGTCTTTCAAATACAAGTCGAATTCGAGTTTTCGATTCGACGCAAAAATCATTCGGCTTCCATCTGGATTCCAAACGGGCAGCGAATCCAGAGCCGGATCGAATGTCAGCCGTTTCGCACTCCGGCTTTCGAGGTCGTAGGTGAAAATGTCGGTATTCTGGCTGACGGTATCTGTCGTCTCTGAGGCCGCAAACCTGCCGTTTGGGGACAGCATTACGTTGCCATAAATGCCAGGGTTCAGCGCGATTCCAATCTGCTGCCCTTTGCGATCGAACCAAAGTACTGGCGCTGCCCCCGAATCTGAATTACGTTGCGCTACAAGCAATCCAGTACCGGTAGCTGCAAATACCGCCTGAGAAATTCGGGGAAAGAATTGAACATCGGTAAGGATGGGGGCGGGCTCCCCCTTCAACTCGAACTTGCTGGTGTCGAAGTGTTGCGCGAAAAGAGTCTGATCGCGATAAAACAGGAGATATTCCGGAGAGGCGTAGGCTGCGTTACCCTTCGCCTTGATCACAAACCGTTTCTCATTCGAATTCAAGGAGCCGACATAGATGGAATAAAGATCTTTTCCCCCGGAAAGATTGATCGCGGAATATAAAAAATGAATTCCGTCGGGAAGGAACTGCGGCCAGCGATTGCTGTCTTCGCTGAGCGTCTTATCGGGCACGGTGACTTGCGTCGGCGTTCCCCCTGAGGCTGAAATTTTAGAGAGCCCGGTGCCCAGCGTTCCACTTGGCGTAAAAAGAATCACGCCGTTTTGGTTCCAGGTGCCGCCGCGGCCTGAGGACGCTTCGCACAAGGTCTGCACCGGACCGCCGCCCAGGCTTAATTTCTTCAGCTTTCCATCGGCGAAGAATCCGATCGACCGCCCGTCGGGCGACCAGAACGGAAAACGAGCCCCTTCTGTGCTGGGCAGGCTGGTCGCTTCCGGTGTGCCCGGCTCGTAAATCCAGAGCGTATTATTTCTTTCGGATTCCAGTCGCCCAACGATCGCAACCGTATGGCCGTTGGGAGCGACGGCTATCGAGCGAGCTGCGAAAGGAAGCGGCGCAGAAAAATATGTGGTCTGTGCCGCCGCTTTCGATCCGCGCCACCACAGTAGCAAGGCGATCAGTAACAAGAGGAGTGCGCCAGCTACCCCCCAGGCGAGGGATTCGCGGTTGCCCCTTTTTATTTGTGTCGACGGCCTCAGAACCTGTATGCCGCTCTGGGCGATCCACTTCAACTGCAGCACGACATCCTGGGCGGTTTGAAATCGGTCTTCGGGATTTTTCGCCAGGCAGGCGGTAACGATGTGCTCGAGCGATGGCGGCGTCAGGGGCTGGACCACCGAAATTGGCTCCGGTTCCTTATCGAGAATCGCGCTGGCCACGCTGATCTGACTCTTGCCTTCGAAAGGTCTCGCGCCGGTCACCATTTCGTATAGAACCGCGCCGAGCGCAAACAGGTCTGATCGCGCATCCGCGTCCTTGCCCTCAATTTGTTCGGGCGACATGTACTGGATCGTCCCGACCATCGTGCCAGCCGTCGTCAGTGGCGAAACTGGGCTGGCCTGGCTCATCGTTCGGGCCGCGGACAAAAGGGGCGCGCTCGTTGCTCCGCTGGAAACGCCTGCCCCTGCTGACTTGGCCAGCCCAAAGTCCATCAGCTTCGCCCCGCCTTTGGTCAGCATGATGTTGCCCGGCTTCAGGTCGCGATGCACGATACCCTGGCGGTGGGCCACCGCCAGCGCTTCGGCCACGGAAATCCCAATCTTAAGAACTTCGTTTAGCGGCAAGCCTCCCTTCCGAAGCCGCTCGGCCAGAGTTTCCCCTTCGAGAAACTCCATCACGAGGTAGTCGGCGCCGTCTTGCGATCCAATGTCGTAGAGATGGCAAATGTGCGGATGATTCAGCGAAGAAATGGCGCGAGCTTCGCGCTCCATGCGCTGCCTCAATTCCGGCGACGAAGAAAGATGGGAAGCTAAAACTTTAACCGCGACGATCCGGTCGAGGCGCACGTCCCTTGCACGGTACACTTCTCCCATTCCACCAGCGCCCACAGGGGCCACGATTTCATAAGGTCCGAGCTTCGTACCGGAGGTGAGAGCCATAGTCGCGCGCCATTATAGCCCCACGCCTCTATCTTCCATCGGGCCGCTGGATGGCAGCTTCCTCGGTTCTGGCCGGAATACTTTTCGCATGACGAGCAAGAAATGCTCGCCACTGCTCGCAAGGCGGGCAGTGGTGCTGCGCCATTGCTCCTACAGCATCCAACGTATTCGACGGAAAAACTTGCCTGAAATGTGCATCCCGCGCTCCCGAGAAGGCCTGTTAAAGCCAGCAAATCGAACACTTCTCGCAGAGGCCATCCAATTCGCGGATTGCGACGGCACACAGCTTGCTAGGCAATCAGGAGAGCCACTTCGGCTCCTGGAGGATTTGTGAAAAATCACGTTCAGTCTCTCGCTTTCGCCGCCACCCTGGCAGTTGCATTCGGAATGATCTCCGGGGGCAGCGCTCTCGCTCAAACTTCTCCGTCATCGACGGACCAAGCCGCACCGCAAACTCAGTCAACGCCTGATACGCCGCCGACACAACAGACGCCGCAGACTCAGCCAACACCCACGCCCGATACGCCGCCAGCTACGCAGCAGGCGCCGACGGCGCAGACTCCGGACCAGACCGCGCCGCCAGCTTCGAACAACACTCCTTCGACCAGCGCTCCGTCGAATACCGCGCCGTCCGCTGGAACTTCGGACACGGGCGCAGCCGCCGCTTCCGATAGCCAGAGCTTCTCGGGAACGGTTGAAAAGTCCGGCGACAAGTATGTGCTGAAAGATGACTCCGGCAAGACCTATGACATCGATCACCAGACCGACGTTGCCAAGTTCGAAGGCAAGCGCGTTCGCGTGAAGGGCACGCTCGATGCGACCGGCACCAAAATCATGGTGAAGTAGCCGGCGCTGGTGAAATTCGTAAGATAATGCACCGAGGACGTGGGGCCAACTGCCTCGCCATCCTCGGTGATTTTTTTGCGGCCCGCGTTTCTGCTTTTTCTCTGCGCTCCCTCTTTCCTCTGCGCCCTCTGCGGTTAAAAGCTTTTGGGGTTAGCCTTTCACAGCCGCCGCCCTCTTAGGAAACATCTCGCCAATGCGCCGGATTTGCGCCCCAACGCCTTTAAGCTTTTCCTCGATGTGCTCGTAGCCGCGATCAATGTGATAAACGCGGTCAATGATTGTCTCACCGTCCGCGACCAGCGCCGCGAGCACAAGCGATGCCGAGGCGCGCAGGTCGCTGGCCAGTACCGCCGCCGCGCTCAGCGGAGTCTTTCCGCGAACAACCGCGCGCCGGCCCTTCTATCTTGATGTTCGCTCCCATGCGTACCAGTTCCTGCGCGTGCATGAAGCGGTTCTCAAAAATATTCTCCTCGATAACCGAGGTCCCCTCGGCCTGCGTCGCCAAAGCCATAAATTGCGCCTGGCAGTCGGTGGGAAATCCGGGATGCTCCTCGGTCGACATATCGGCCGCAGTGAAAGGATTGTCGCCCATCACGCGCACACTATCGGCCGTGCACTTGGTCTTGACGCCGACCTCGTGCAGTTTGCTGAGCAGCGCGTCGAGATGCGACGGGTCGCATCCCGCAACATTGAGATCGCCGCCGGTCATCGCGCCGGCAATGATGAACGTCCCCGCTTCGATGCGGTCCGGAATGATGCGATGTTTCGCGCCCTTCAGCTTGCTGACTCCCTTCACGCGAATGGTCGGTGTTCCCGCACCTTCGATCTTCGCTCCCATCTTGTTCAAAAGATCGGCCAGGTCGGCGACCTCGGGCTCGCGGGCGCAGTTCAGCAGAACGGTTTCGCCGTCGGCGAGCGTGGCCGCCATCAGCAAGTCCTCGGTTCCGGTAACGCTGATCCTGTCGAAAACAAATTCCGCGCCCTTGAGCCGGTTGGCCGTGGCTTCAACATAGCCATGCTCTTGCGCAATTTTCGCGCCCAGCCGCTCCAGCCCTTTGATGTGCAGATCGATTGGCCTCTGTCCAATAGCGCATCCGCCCGGAAGCGAAACCCGTGCCCGTCCGCATCGCGCCAGCAATGGGCCCAAAACGAGCGTGGAAGCGCGCATGGTTTTCACCAGTTCGTACGAAGCTTCCGGCGTGGCCAGCGTGGCGCAGTGAATGGTTGTCCGATGCTGGGCGCGTCCATAGCCCAGTTCGACCTCTGCACCCATCGCGGCCAAAAGATTGCGGGTGGTCTGAATGTCGCGCACCTGCGGAATGTTTTCCAGAATGACCGGCTGATCGGTAAGCAGCGCGGCGGCCATGCAGGGCAGCGCGGCATTCTTCGCGCCACTCACGCGAACCGTTCCCAGCAGTGGCTCTCCGCCGCGAATCACAAATTTGTCCATGAATGAATGGTCCTGAAATGTATTCTAGCGGGGAATTGTGGCGGGAGTGGTTACTCGGAAGAGCATGACCTACGGGATTTCCGCCGCCGCACCGGCCCGGTGCAACAGATGAAAATATCGGCGCGCCTTCTTCACATCGCGACCAATCTGTTCGCGCAGTGCTTCCACGCTGGGAAATTTGATTTCATCCCGCAATCGCTGCAGAAAGCAAATCTCAACTTCCGTCTCCGGAGTCAGTTCGATGGGATGAAAGTTCAGCAGGTGCGTTTCAATGGCGAATAATTCCGCGCCGAACGTGGGACGATTGCCTACATTCGTAACCGAATCGAAGCGCTCGCTTCCTACTCGCGTGCAGCGTGATGTAGACGCCATCCTGCGGCACGAGTTCTTCGTAGCGCGCAAGGTTAATGGTCGGCACGGTGTATTTCGACCCGTAGCCGCGCCCGCGCCCCGGCGTACCGAGAATGCAGAATGGCCGCGTCAGAAGATGCCGCGCTCGACTGACGCGCCCGGCGCCGATCAGTTTGCGAATCTGGCTGCTGGACACGGTTTCGCCGCGCACGGTCATCTCGGGATAAACCTTGACCTCAAATCCCATCTCGCTGCCCAAATTCGGCGAGCATGTTCATGTCGCCCGCCGCCTTGTGGCCAAAACGAAAATTGAATCCTTCATGCACTTCGCGCGCGTGCAGCTTTTTCTTGAGAATACGTTCGGCAAATTGCCGCGGAGTCATCAGCGAAAGATCGCGCCCAAAGGGAAGCAGCAGCACCGCGTCGATTCCTGTACCTTCCAGCAATCGCAGTTTTTCGGGAGTGGGCGTGAGCAATTTCAGTCCCGCCTCGGGCCGCAAAATCCGCGTCGGATGCGGTTCAAACGTCACCGCAACGGCCTTGCCCCCGCCGGTTCGCGCCCGCGACACAATCTCGCGCAGCACATGCGCATGCGCCCGGTGGACGCCATCAAAATTTCCCACGCTGACCAGCGCCGGGCCGAAGTCGGCGGGAACGTCGTCGAGTTTGTGAAAAACTTGCATAGGAGACGATCGATTGTTGATTGCTGATTTCTGATTGTTGATTGAAAACCGAGATCCGCGAGGTAGCGAATTCGGGGAGCTTTTCAATCATCAATCAACAATCATCAATTTCTGATCAGGCGGTTAAATTTCAAACTCCAGCTTCATTCCGTCATACGACAACCGCACGTGCTTCGGCAACGTGGCGTTCGTCGCCTCATGCCCCAGGTCGTGGCAAATGTGGGTGAAGAATGCGCGCTTCGGTTTCAGCCGGTCCACAATCGCCAGCGAATTCTTTACCGTCGAGTGCGTGGGATGCGGCTTGTGCCGCAGCGCATCCAGAAACAGAATGTCCAGCCCTTCCAGTTGATGCAGCGACGACTCCGGAATCTCGCTGTGGTCGGTGAGATAGGCGGCCGAGCCAAACCGGTATCCGTAAATTTGCGTCTCGCCGTGGATCAGAATCACCGGCTCGAAGCGCACTCCAAGCACGTCGACCGGCCCGTCGATCGGGCGCAGTTCCAGCAGCGGCAGCCCGCCAAATTTGTAGTCGGCGTCAAAAATGTAGCTGAACATCCGGCGCAGAAATGCCGCCGCATCGGGCCGCGCATAGAGCGGCAACTTGTTCGGCTTGTGCCGGTAGCTCAGCGGGCGCAGATCGTCGATGCCCAGAATGTGGTCGGCGTGCGTGTGGGTGTAGAGCACGGCGTCCACGCGGGTGATGTTTTCGCGCACCGCCTGCGCGTAAAAGTCGGGCGTGGTGTCGATGAGCACGACCTTGCCGCCGTACTCCAGCATGATCGAGGGCCGCGTCCGCCGGTCGTGCGGATCGCTCGAATGGCAAACCGCGCAATCGCATCCCAGCGTGGGCACGCCCATCGACGTCCCGCTGCCCAGCACGGTCAAAGTCGCTTTCATCGCTCTGTCATCTTCCGCCGGTTCCGGTCGCAGGTCCGGGTTGCGGCGGCCGCGCCAGCGCGTTGGTCACTTCCACATAGGCCATGCGCAGTTCGTAAAGACTGTTCTGCAGGAAATTTTCTTCCACCGGAGTGAGATTGCCCTTGGTCTTTTCCGCGATCAGGCTCAGCGTATCGATGGTCTGCCGCGCGCCAATGATGTCCACCTGCGGCTGCCCGCCCTGTTGCCGCATCAATCCCAGTTGCATCATCGCGGTCATGTAGAGCGAAGCCATGAAACGTTCGAACGTGATCTCGAAATCTTTGGCCGAGTGCCCGCTCAATTCGACCTGCGCATCCAGGTCTTGCGACGACTGCTTGTAGGCGGCCGCTTGCGCCTCCTGCTCCGCGCTGGTGGGCGGTGCTGGCATCTCGCGATCTCCCTGCGACGCCAGCTTCTGGCGCCATTGGCGCGGTCGTCTCCGGTCCGCGGGCTTCGCTGCGGGCGCGGCATTCTTAGCGGCCGCCGGTGCCGGCGCTTTCGGCGTTTCCACTTCCTCCGGCACATCGCCGCGCAACTCGCCCTCCGCCGTGAACAGCCGCCGGTCGGTTACTTTAAATCCGGATTGTTCGTTTCTTTTCAGCCATAAACTTTCTCCCTCAAAAAGTGCAGCAGTTTGTTCGCGCAATGCCCGCTCGCACCCGCTCACGCCGAATGTTCCACCGCATTCTCTTCTGCAACGTTCTCCGGCACCGGCAACTGTGCTACGACAGCCTTGACCGCACCAATCGTAACTTCGCGCCCCGGCACGCCGACTTCGCGCCGGATGTATCCCAGCGCCACGGTCTTATTCGCACCCGGCAGGGAAGCCGCGCTGGTAATCTCGCCGACTTCTTTTTCGCCGGCAACAATCTTGCTTCCGGGAGCGATCTGCGCGGTGCCGTCAACTAGGAATCCCGTGAACTTGCGATGAACCGCGCCCGCGCGAGCGAATCCGCTCCACGATCTCCTGCCCGACGTAGCATCCCTTGTTGAAGTTCAACGCCCGCGCCTGCTCGGTTTCCTGCGGCAAGTCGCGCTCGCGAATGTCGACGCCATAACGCGGAATGCCAGAAACGATGCGCTGCAATTCAAGCGCCTCGGAGCCCGTCGGGCGAAGCGCCAGCGGCTACCAGTGCATCCCACAGCGGCCTCACGTGCTCGGCGCCAGCCAGATTTCGTAGGACTCGATCGCGTCGTCGTTCGCACGATCGTACAACTGACGCAGCCACAATCGCAGTCACACTGAACTTCGTGAACTGCAACGGTTGCAAGTCCGGAAGATCAATCGCCGCCGTCTGCAAGACTTCTCGCGCCTTCGGGCCGGCGATTCCCAGGGCAGTCATTTGCTCGCTGAGATTCGTGACTTCCACATCGTCCATGATGATGTAGTGGTCGAACGTCGCCAGAATCTTTTCCACCTGTCCGCGGTCGGTGTCGACCGTAATCGACTCTCCGCGGTTGTAGGCATAAAGATCGCCCAGAATGTGTCCCTGCGGATTCAGCAGGAACGCATACACCCCTGACCCACCGCCAGGTCGCGAATATTGTTCGTGACCATCCCGTTCAGCCAGCGCACACGATCGCCGCCGCGTCAGCGAAATCTTGGCGCGAAATCCGAGATCGTAGACGCCGCACCCGCTGCGCAACGCCGCAAATTCCGCCTGCGGATCGCTAAAACGCGCCGCCGTCGTCGCGCCGCGATATTCGCCAACGCCCGCCGCGCCCAATCCTTCGCCATGAGCCTGAAGTGCCGTGATCCCCATGCTGTAGTTCGATTATAGCGATTGTGTTAACGTTCCTGCCGTGGACTCGAAAAAGCCAGCCCAGGAAGCGCATCGCCGTCATCCCGGGCGACGGCATCGGCCAGGAAGTGATTCCGCAGGCGGTAAACGTGATTCAGGCCTCGGGCGCGGCCGTGGAGTTCACCGATTTCGACTGGGGCGCCGACCGCTATCTGCGCGACCAGACCACCGTTCCTCCCGACGGCTTCGCCATGCTCGGCCGCGATTTCGACGCGATCCTGGTCGGCGCATTCGGCGATCCGCGCGTGAAGACCAACATTCACGCCAAAGAAATCCTGCTGGGCATGCGCTTCAAGATGGATCTCTACGCCAACGTGCGCCCCGTGCGCCTGCTCGATGCCGCGCTCTGTCCACTGAAAGGAGTCGAGCCCAAAGACATCGACTTCGTCGTGCTTCGCGAAAACACCGAAGGCGTTTACACCGATGCCGGCGGCGTCTTCAAGCAGGGAACGCCCGACGAGATCGCCACCCAGGAAGACATCAACACGCGCAAAGGCGTCGAGCGCATCATCCGCTACGCCTTCGAATATTGCGAGCGTCACACCAAAGCTCGACGGCTCGCCGCGCAACAAAGTTCTGATGTGCGACAAGTCCAACGCCATGACCCACGCCGGCGGCCTGTGGCAGCGCGTGTTCAAAGAAGTCAGCGGCGAATATCCGCAGATCACCGCGCAGCACATGTACGTCGACGCGCTCTGCATGCAGATGGTCCGCGACCCGCGCCAGTTCGACGTGATCGTGACCAACAACATGTTCGGCGACATCATCACCGACCTCGCCGCCGGCCTGCAGGGCGGCCTGGGCATGGCCGCCAGCGGCAACATTCATCCCGGCAAGACCTCGATGTTCGAGCCGGTGCACGGCTCTGCGCCGCCGATCGCCGGCAAGAACATGGCGAATCCCTTCGGCGCGATTCTGACCGCGGCGATGATGCTCGCGCATCTGGGGATGGCGAGATGAAGCCGACGAAGATCGAAGCCGCCGTGCTCGAAGCCGTCCGCCAGAAGAAAACTACGCAGGATATCGGCGGCACGCTCGGGACACGGGAAGCGGGCGAGTGGGTCAGCCCAACGAGTATCGCGGAAGCTTCGGACGATGATCGAGAAGTTTACGGCCGCGTCGGCCTCCCGCCAGCAGCGCCAACTCCCGCCACTTCCAGTGAGCAATCCACATCCGCAAACCCAATCTCCCGCAACCACCCCAGCTGCGTTTCAACATCCAGCAACTTGTTCGACGGATCTTCGGTCTCCACGGTAAATCCGATGCGCTCCAGGAATTCCTCGTGCAGCCGCGGAGTCGGCGAGGCCACGTGCTCCAGATTGCAGAACACCCCGCCCGGATTGAGCAGACTCGTAAATCTCCGCATAAAGCGCCCGCTTGCGTTCGTGCACCAGATGATGAATCGCGAAGCTCGAGATGACCGCATCGAACTTGCCGAGAGCGGGCAGAGGCTCGTCCAGATTGTGCGCGACCACGCGGACGCGACGAATCCCCGGCAAAGCGCTTGCGCGCGGCCTCCAGCATGGCCGGCAGAAAAATCCAGCAGCCACCGCTTCGCGTGTCCGGATGCACTCTGCCGCACCAGCGCCAGCAGTCGTCCGTCTCCCGTGCCCAGGTCGAGAATCCGGCGCGTCGCCGGCGGAATGAACTCCAGCAGCGCCGCCTCGCCTTCCTGCCGGTGCGAAATCGAGTCGGCGCGTTCCAGATAGTCGCGAACATGCTCGTCCGAAGTCCACAGATTGACTGGCTTGGTGCGTCATGAGGGAAAAGTATACGGAAACGTATAAACTCAATCTCAATGAATATGGCTAAAGCGCGCTTCGCCGGGATTCTCCGGTTGCTTTTGGCGGTTGTACTGGCTGCAGCCGCATGGACGCCGCTGGCCGCAAGAGCGCAAGACGCGCCGCCTGCGGAGAATCCTCCAGCCCAGTCCGCTGAACCAGCCCAGGCTCCCACTTCGCAGGATGAGCCCAAGCCGATTCCGCCCACGGCGCAGCCTAAGCCAGATCAGCCGCAGCCAGAGTCGCCTCAACAAGATCAGCCGAAATCAGAGCCGCCCAAAGACGAAGTCAAGATCACTCCGCGTCAGGCCGAGGAACTTTTTCACTCCGTCGACGAGATCCTGGATTTCGACAGCAAGCAGACCGGCCTGCCCATCAAGAAAGAAGTGAAGCGCAAGCTCACCAGCCGCGATGAAGTCGTCTCCTATCTCACCAAGCACCTGAACGACGAAGACACCAAGCGCCTGCGCCGCTCGGAACTGGTGCTGAAGAAATTTGGCCTGCTGCCGCGCGACTTCAATCTCGAAACGTTTCTGGTCGCGCTGCTGCGCGAGGAAGTTGCCGGCTACTACGATCCCAAAACCAAAACCGTGAACCTGCTCGACTGGGTGCCCATTGAAGAGCAGGAGCCGGTCATGGCGCACGAATTAACCCATGCGCTTGCAGGATCAGTCGGTCGGCCTGCAGAAGTGGATGAAGAAAGGCGACAAGGATCTGGGCGAGATCAGGAAAGATCCCACGCCCGCCGACATTGAAAACGACGAGATGGACAATGCCCGCGAAGCCGTCATCGAAGGCCAGGCGCAGGCCATGATGTTTCAGTACGCCATCGCCCCGACCGGCCACTCCATCGCCACTTCGCCCGCGCTGGTCGACGCCATGGAAGAAGAAACTCTGACCGGCACTCCGAGCACCAAGGTTTTCAACGACGCTCCCATTTTCATGAAAGAGTCGCTGACGTTTCCCTACAGCTACGGCATGGACTTCGTCGTCAAGCTGATGCAGAAAGGCGGCAAGGAGAAGGCGTTCGCCGGCGTGCTGCAGAAATCCTCCGCACACCACGCGCCAGATCATGCAGCCCGAGACTTATCTGTCCGGCGAAAAGATCGAGCCCATGCGCGTGCCGGATTTCAAGCACGATTTCAAGGACTATCAGAAGTTCGACATCGGCGCGATGGGCGAGTTCGATGTCGCGGTGCTGATCGAGCAATACGCGGGAAAGCCGCTCTCGAAGCGGATGTATCCCGAGTGGCGCGGCGGATATTACTACGCCGCCAAGTCAAAGCCCGATGCCAAGTCAGACTGCAACCGCAACCGCGTCCCTCGGCTTTGCTTTACGTCTCGCGCTGGTCGAGCGCCGACAAGGCTGCGGAGTTTGCCGGAATTTACGCGCACTCGCTCAAGCAGCGCTACAAGAAAGCGGATGAGATTGGCAGATCCGGCTGCCGCTGATACCGACACGCAGAGACGATTCCGAAACCAGATCTGCTGAAAGGCCGCCACGCCTGGACCACCGAAGAGGGCGCGGTCGTGATCGAAGAACAGGGCGACACGGTGTTCGTGAGCGAAAGTCTGGACGCGGCCACGACCGCGACCTTGGAGAAGGAAGTGTTTGCAGCGCGTCCGCAGCTGCAAGCAATGAAGCTCGCTCTGCTATTTCTTTTTCTTCTTCTTTTTCGTCCGGCAGTTCACCCAGGAAATGTTGTACCGTCGCCGCGACGGTGAATTGCTTGTCCCCCGCGCTCGATGGTCAGCTTGCGCTCCTGCCCCGGAGTTCCCCCAAGCATGGCCCACACCTGCCCCATCGTCGATCCGTGCACCGGAATACCATCGACCGCGACCAGATGATCGCCGGCCTGCAACACCATCGGCACCGACGGCTTCCCCTCGAAGTCTGCAACGCCGAGAATCGTGAATCGCCCATCATCCTCCGGGCGCAGGATGAGTCCAATTACATCGAAGTCGGGAAAATTAAACATCCGGCCAATACTCGAAGTAGACCGTCGAATGCGCGTAGTCGAGACCGACTCGATAGTTGAGCAACGCGTTCGACCCCAGCAGGCCGGCAGTCGCGACGCCCGCACGCTTTCGAGAAATATTCCATCCGGTCCTTCGGGAAATCCACGACCACGACGTTGGCCAAGAACAGCGGCCCGTACTGCACGCGATCCACGCGCATGACCTTCCATTTCGTTTCGTCGTCCAGCGCCCCACATGTTGGCCGAGCCCGACGGCGCCGGTCATGTGCGGCCAATCCGCATGCGCGGCGGCCAGTTTGTCGAACAATTCCTCCGAAAGAAAGCTGATGCTCGAGCCAATGTCGAGCGCCAGATTGTATTTCTTGTTTTCAATCTGGCTCGGAACCTGGATCAACCCATTCTCGGCATTGACCTGCACCTTGCCGCTCGGTCCGCGAAAGTGAATCGTTCCCGGCGCGCCAATCGAAAACTTGCGCCCGGGAAAATCAATCAGCACGTCATAGTGCCGCAGGATGCTGGACGGGAAGATTGATCTCCACATTCATGCCCGGCGCCAGCACCGACGCGGCATTCACCGGCTTCAGCGGAATCTTCGCCTGCTTCACGCCCGAGAGCGGAATCGTCATTCCTCCGATCGTCAATCTCTGGCGGCGGAGGCGCCGAGCATTCCTGGTCGTCGCAGGTCACCGTTAATCCCAACAGCGTTGCCAGTCGCCGCGACAAATAGAGATCGGGATTACCGTTGTCCACCCACGCGCGAACGCGTTCCGTAGCGCCATTCGGCAGCGGCAGGTCGACGTCGATGACGACGCGGTTGTGATCGATGGTGGCAGGAACCGTGACCGACTTTGGCTCAGGCTGCGAGCCCGGTTTTGTCCTGCGCAAAGCAAACCGACAAGCAAAATCGCACGGCCGCGATAACAAAACTTCATGCTCAAATTGTAGCGCCACTCGCAGGCACACTCCGCTCGCTGCCGAATCGACACGCGCGTCCGCGATCACTAGTGACGTGCGGCGAATCGCCAATTCTCGTCCTGTATAATCACGAGTTTGACTCGCTACACGCGCTTCTGGAGGCGCATTGCCACAGGCGGAAATCGGAATCATCGGCGGCAGCGGGCTTTACTCCATGCCCGGCCTGACCAAAGTGAAAGAAGTGCGTCTGAAGACGCCGTTCGGCGCGCCTTCCGACGCCTACGTGCTGCGGCACGCTGGAAGGCCGCAAGGTCGCGTTTCTGGCGCGCCACGGACGCGGCCACCGCATCCTGCCCACCGAACTGAATTTCCGCGCCAACATTCACGGCTTCAAGCAACTCGGCGTCGAGCGCATCGTTTCCATCTCCGCGGTCGGATCGCTGAAGGAAGAGCACAAGCCGCTGGATTTCGTGATCCCCGACCAGTTCTTCGATCGCACCCGCCATCGCGTCGACACTTTTTTCGGCGACGGCATGGTCGCGCACATCGCCTTCGCCGATCCCATCTGCGGCGAACTTGCAGGCGTGGTCGACGTCCGCCTGCAAGAAAGCTGGCGTCGACCGGCAAGCGCGGCGGAACCTATCTCTGCATGGAAGGCCCGCAGTTTTCGACCAAGGCCGAGTCGAATGTCTATCGCAGCTGGGGCATGGACGTGATCGGCATGACCAACCTGCAGGAAGCGAAGCTGGCGCGCGAGGCCGAGCTTTGCTACGTCACCGTCGCCATGGTGACCGACTACGACTGCTGGCATCCGCATCACGATTCGGTGACGGTCGATCAGATTGTCGCCGTGCTGGTCAAGAATGCGGAGAACGCCGCCAAGGTGTTGCGCGAGACGGTAGCGGCCATGCCGCGCGAGCGTTCGTGCAAGTGCGGATCGGCGCTGGCCCACGCCATCCTGACCGATCGCAAGAAAATTCCCGCCGCCACGAAGAAGAAGTTGAAGCTGATTCTCGGGAAGTACGTGAAGTAGCGGTCTGTGATCCACTGGCTAATCACCGTCGACTAATCAAGGAGCCAAGATTCTGAATGAGCATTCTCGTAGTCGGTTCGGTTGCATTCGATGACGTCACCTCGCCTTCGGGCAGCGTGAAAAATATTCTCGGCGGCGCCGCCACTTATTTTTCCCTGGCGGCCAGCTATTTCACCGAAAGTGCGAGTCGTCGCCGTGGTCGGCGACGACTTCGGCCCCGAGCAGGAAAAAGTTTTCCGCAGCCACGACATCGACATCCGCGGCCTCGAGCGCGCGCACGGGCAAGACTTTCCGCTGGGGCGGCTCCTACACCGACAATCTGAACGAAGCCAAGACCGACTTCACCGACCTGAACGTCTTCGAGAAATTTCAGCCTCGCATTCCCAAGGAGTACGAAGACACCGATTTTCTTTTCCTCGCCAACATCCAGCCCACGCTGCAGGCCGACGTGCGCCGCAAGATGAACGGCGTGCGCCTGACCGGCTGCGACACCATGAATTACTGGATCAAGGGCACGCCCAAGGAACTTGCGCGAAACGCTGAAGCTGGTGAACGTGCTGCTGATCAACGACACCGAAGCCAAGATGCTCGCCGCACGAAACCAATCTGCCGCGCGCCGCCAAGAAAGTTCTGGCCATGGGACCGCAGGCGCTGGTCATCAAGCACGGAGAATACGGCGCGACCATTTTCTTTCGCGAAGGCGCCTTCGGCATCGGCCGCCATCCCTTCCGCGCTCCGGCGCTGCCCATCGAAGAAGTGAAAGATCCCACCGGCGCCGGCGATTCCTTCGCCGGAGGATTCATGGGCTACCTCGCGTCGCAGGAAGAATTGAATCGCGAAGTGCTGAAGCGCGCGCTGTTCTACGGCGGCGTCATGGGATCGTTTGCGGTCGAGCGCTTCGGCACCGAGCGCCTGCAGTCGCTGACCCGCGAAGAGATCGACGCCCGCTTTCAGATCTTTCGCGAACTGACTCACCTGGAGTAGTCTGCCTCTGGCCGCTCGGTCGGCGATCGCGCCAACAAATTGTGCCCAGGAAATTAAAGAACGCACCTCCCAGTTCGCGCTCAAGTCCCCGCTGGGATTCCGAGATCAGCCTGCTGGCCTGGCTCGCGACCTGCGTCTCCGTGTTTTCATTTCTCTTTTATTTTCAGCGCGGCGACGTGCTGCTCTACGGCGACGCCGTCGCGCACATCAACATCGCGCGCCGCGTCTTCGATTCGAAAACTCCCGGCCTGCTGCAACTGGGAACAGTCTGGCTTCCGCTGCCGCACCTGCTGATGATTCCGTTTCTGCTCTCGAACGAAATGTGGCGGCGCGGCGTTGGCGGTTCGATTCCTTCGATGGCGGCCTATGTCTTCGGTGTGGTCGGAATGTTTCGCCTGGTGCGAACCGCGCTCTCCCGCGAGCCTGAACCGGATGCGCCCGCCCGCGATCGCCGCATGGACCGCGGCCGTACTCTTCGCGGCCAATCCGAATCTGATTTACATGCAGACCACCGCGATGGGCGAGACGCTCTATCTCGCGTTCTTCATTTGGGCGGTCGTGTATTTCACCGACTTCGTGCGCGGCAACGCCAAGGCGCTGACCAAGTGTGCGTTCTGTCTTGCTGCCGCGTGCCTCACGCGCTATGACGGATGGTTCCTTGCCGCCGTGATTAGCGGCCGTAGTTGTGCTCCTCAGCGTCCGCTCTCGCAAAGTCGCACAAGACGCGAGCGCACTGCGGATTCCGCCAGTCATCATTGTTGAAGTTCGTTCTCATCGCGGCAGCCGCACCGCTCTCTGGCTGGCCTACAACGGAATCGTCTATCGCAATCCACTCGAATTCGCGAACGGTCCCTACTCGGCGAAGGCCATCGAGCGCCGCAATCAGAGCGCGGGCAATCCTGGCCATCCCGGCACCGGTAATCCTCTGCTCGCCGGAATGTATTTTCTAAAATCCGCCGAAGACAATCTCGCGAACAACGAACTGGCTCCAGCGGGCATGGATTCTGCTCGCGGCTGCGAGCGTGTTAGCAGCAGCATTAATTCGCCGGCCGCACGTCGACGGCGCCCCACCGTCTTCTTCGCTTGCCTCAACGTCGCTCCTTCTCTTGCTCGTCCCCGGAATTTTCTACGCGCTTTCGGTCGCTTACGGCGGCGTTCCAATTTTCGTTCCGCAATGGTGGCCGCACTCTATTACAACGTGCGTTACGGATTGCAGTTGCTCCCCGCTTTTGCGGTAGCGCTGGCCATCGTGGTTCATCTCGCAATGCGGTCCATTACGTGGAATCGCAGGCTGCGCGCGGTGTGCGTGCTCGCCGTGTGCACATTGGCAATCGCGAGTTATGCCTCGATCTTGCGGGCGACACCGGTTTCCCTGAAAGAAGCTCAGGTCAACATGCGCACCCGCAATCAACTCGAAACCAGGCTTGCAGTCTGGCTGCGCGATCTGCCTCCCGATTCCACTCTGCTCATGTATCTGGGAGACCACGTCGGCGCACTGCAACAGGCGGGGATTCCGCTGAAGCGCATCATCAACGAAGGCAATCACCGCGTGTGGAAGCAGCCGTGATCCCGACGGCTTGTGGGAGCATGCCCTGGCCGATCCCGCCCACTATGCCGATTATGTAGTCGCCTTCGAGGGCGACCCCGTGTGGCAGGCGATGCCAATCCCGGCATTTGCCGGCACTGGTTGAAATTCACGTCACCGGTCAGGCGCCCGCCATTCTCTACCGCGCCCGGTAATCACGCAGGTAACGCGGAGGCCGCCGCATCCGATGATAAAATCCGGCAATCGGAAGCTTGCGTCTGGCAAGCGTGTGAATCAATGACCTGGCAACATTTCGTCAATCTGTTGCGCGGAGAAATGGCGAGCGGCATTGTCGGCAGTTCGCTCACTCGCGTGATCTTGGCGGCCATTCTCGGCGGAATCATCGGCCTTGAGCGCGAGTTCAAACACCGCGCCGCCGGTCTGCGCACCAATATGTTTATTTGTTTCGGCGCAGCCTTGTTCACAGTCCTTTCCGCACAACTCGCGGGCGTTCCTTCGGATGCGGCCAGGATCGCCGCTCAGATCATTCCGGGCATCGGCTTCATCGGCGCCGGTTCCATTCTTCACACCCGCGGTCTCACCACTGGCTTGACAACCGCGGCTACGCTCTTCGTTGTCGCCTCGGTCGGAATGGCCGCTGGTGGCGGCCTCTACGTCACCGCGATTTTTGCCACCGGTTTCGTTCTCCTCGCGCTTTTTCTTCTCGGGCACATGGAAGAAACTTTCAATATCAAATTGCTTTTGAATAGCTACGAGGTCACCGGCCCCAGCGTGGAAGAAATCAGCACCGAGGTCAATCGCATTCTCGAGCCTCATCACCGCTTCATGAAAAATATGTGCAGTGCCAACACCGATCAGCACGTCCGAGTGCAATTTGATGTCGATGGCTGCAACCGCGATCAGAAGCAATTCCTGCAGCAATTGAAAGCCTCGAAAATTCTGCTGAGCGCAATCTGCCTCGGCCGGGTGGACCGCGAGTGAGTTCAGGCGTGCGCACCATCCCGTTCGTCAAGGCCAGCGCCTGCGGCAACGATTTTCTGCTGATCGATTCCTCGCTAGCTCCGCGCGACGCCGATATCCATGCCTTCACCCAGCGCATCTGCAATCGGCACGATGGCGTCGGCGCCGACGGCGTGGAGTGGATGTTGCCGCATCCTCAGCGCCGACGTCGAAATTCGCCTGATCAATGCCGACGGCTCGCGAGGCCGAAATTTCCGGCAATGGCACTCGCTGCGTCGCGGCATACTTGTGCTCGGAACAGGGTAAAGAGAAGATTACGATTCAAACTGGAGCCGGAGTGAAGACCTGCGTTTTGACTTCTCGCAGCGACTGGGAGTACGAATTTGAAATTGATATGGGAGCGCCGGTGGTCGACCGCGAACTTGACCTGGTAACTACGCAACGGGCAAGTACACGGCATCCCTGTATCGATGGGTAATCCCCACTTCGTCGTCTTCCTCCCTGAGTTCGCCGCAGACTGGCAGGATCACGCAGCCGAAATCCAGCGCGATCCGCACTTCAGACAAGGTGTGAACGTCGAGTTTGTCGTGGTCGACAGCCGGCACGATGTTCGCGCGCATTTTTTCGAGCGTGGCGTGGGAGAAACGCAATCTTCGGGCACAGGCTCGTGCGCCTCCGCCGCCGCCGCCATGGCAACCGGCCGCTGCGATTCGCCGGTCAAAGTTCACGCCCCCGGCGGCACGCAAACCGTCCGCAGTGACGGCCATAACATTTTCCTGCGCGGCCCGGCGCGCCTGGTCTGCCGCGGAGAATTCTTGTTAAGTTGATTTAAGGTAGAAATGGAAAGCGCGATGGCGACAGAAGGATGAGAGAAGGATTGTTCGAAGTGTTTTCGTTAAAAGCTGACGGCTGAGAGCTGACAGCTGTCCCCCATGTCTCCCAATCCTCAACTCGTGAAACCGCCCGCTCTTCACCCAGGCGATACAGTCGGCATCGTCGCGCCTGCCAGCAACGTTAAGCGCGCAGATTTAGACGCCGGGTGCGACGCCTTGCGCAGCGCGGGATATCGTCCGTTCTATCTTGATTCAATTCTGGAGCAGGATCTTTATTTCGCCGGATCGGCCGAACGGCGGGCACGCGAACTGGAACAAATGTTCGTGCGCGACGACGTGCGCGCTATTGTGTGCGCGCGCGGCGGCTACGGCGCGAACTATCTGCTGAGGGAACTTGATCTGGAAATCGTGAAGGCCCATCCCAAGATTTTCGTTGGATACAGCGACATCACCACGCTGCTCACCTGGTTTCACGATGCCGCTGGCCTCGTCACTTTCCACGGACCCATGGTCGCCAAGGACTGGGCGCATGCCGGCGGCGTCGATCTAGCGTCGTGGCAAGCGGCCGTCTCAGGCGCCGAGCCTTGGGATGTGGCTCTGGGCGCGGAAGTCAGCGGGTTGGCCGACGGCGAGGGCGAGGGCGTTTTGTACGGCGGCTGTCTCTCGATCCTGGTCGCGTCGCTGGGCACGCCCTGGGAAATCAAGACTGACGGCACCATTCTGTTCCTCGAAGATCTCGCCGCCAAGCCTTATCAAATCGACCGCATGCTGATGCAATTGAAACTGGCGGGACATTTCAACGGCGTGCGCGGCATCGTCTTCGGAGAAATGCTCGACTGCGTGCAATCTGCAAATCAGAATTACACTCTGCAGGAAGTTGCGACGCGAATCGTCGGAGACTTGGGCGTGCCCATTGCCTTCGGCGTTCGGTCGGGACACGTCACCTCCGGCAACATCACGCTGCCGTTCGGAGTGCGAGCGAAACTTACGGTGCGCGGCGGGCAAGTCGCGCTGAAAATATTGGAATCCGCGGTCACGCCCTAGGGGCTGCGGAAAAGTGTTAAACGAAATGAACCAGAAAAAACACATTCACCTGATCGGCATCTGCGGCACGGCCATGGCATCCCTCGCCGGAATGCTGAAGCAGCGCGGCTTTCACGTCACCGGCTCCGACGCTGCCGCCTATCCTCCCATGTCAGACTTTTTGCGCGAGCTAGACATCCCCGTGGCGCAGCCATTCGACGCGAAAAATCTTGATCCCGCGCCCGATCTGGTGGTCGTCGGCAATGCCATGTCGCGCGGCAACGTTGAACTGGAGCACGTCCTCGACCAGCGCATTCCGTTTTGTTCGCTGCCGCAGTTGCTGCACGACGAATTTCTTCGCGGCAAGGAAGTGCTGGTCGTCGCCGGAACTCACGGCAAGACCACGACGACGTCCATGCTGGCGTGGATCTTCCACTCCGCCGGATTACATCCGTCGTTTCTGATCGGCGGCATCGCTGAAAATTTCGGCTCCAGCTTTCACCTCGGCTCCGGCAAGCACTTCATCCTCGAAGGCGACGAATACGACACGGCTTTCTTCGACAAGGGACCGAAGTTTCTGCACTACTTTCCCGACTCGGTGATTCTGACCTCGGTCGAGTTCGATCACGCCGACATCTACAAAGATCTCGACGCCGTCGAAACCGCGTTCAAGCGCCTGGTGAATCTGATTCCGCGCCGCGGACGCATCGTCGCCTTCGACGGTTTCGCCGGCGAGGCCTCCGAAAGCCCAAGCCTGGAGCGCTGTTTGGCGAAAGCGTTTTGCCCGGTCGAGCGCTACGGCGCCGGCCCGCGCGCCAACTGGAAAGTCACGAACCTGCGTCTCGACCCCACGCGCACCTCCTGGACCGTGCTTCACAATGACAAACCCTGGGCCGATCTCGAGTTTCCGCTCGCCGGCGAATACAACGTCTGGAACGCGACCGCCGCTGCCGCTCTTGCAGCATCCTGCGGCATTCCGAAAGATGCGATCGCCGCCGCGCTGAAAACTTTCAAGAGCGTGAAGCGCCGCCTCGAAGTGAAGGCCCAGGTCAACGGCATCACCATCATCGACGATTTTGCCCATCATCCCACCGCGATCGCGGGAACGCTGAAAGCGCTGCGGGCGCGCTATCCCAGGGCACGGCTGTGGGCGATTCTCGAGCCGCGTTCCAACACTCTGCGCCGCCGCATTCTGCAGAGCGACTTAGCCCGCAGCCTCGCGCAAGCCGACGAGGTCGATCGTCGCGAGCGTCTTCCGCTCCGAAGCAGTCCCCGAAAACGAGCGCCTGGAGTTGCCCGCGCTGGCCGCCGAGATCGAGCACAATGGCCGCCCCGCGCGCCTTCTCGCCGACGCCGACGCAATCGTGCAGACTGTCGCACCCGAAATGCGCAGCGGCGATGTCGTTGCCATTCTCTCCAACGGCGGCTTCGGAGGAATTTACGAAAAGTTGCCCGCACGCCTGCGCGAACTGGCAGGGAAGCGATGAATTTCCTTTCCGCGCTTCGTCGCGCGACCTGCCGCGCGTTGCGCCTGGCGTGTTGCGCTACCCTAGTCGCGCTTTCGTCCGCCGCGGCCGCGCAGTCGACAATCGCCTATGCTGTCTCGCTCGCTTCTCCCGAGCAGCACCTGGTCGACGTGCAAATCTTTCTCCCCGAAGGCCCCGCGCAGCGCGAACTCCAGCTTCCCGTGTGGAACGCGCTCTATCAGGTTCGCGATTTCGCCCAGTACGTGAACTGGGTCCGCGCCAAAGATCGCGCCGGCAATCCGCTTCCGCTGCGCGAACTCAACAAGAGCCGCTGGCAAATTCAAGGCGCCGAGCACGGAGCGATCGTGGAATATCAAATCTACGTCGACTGCTCCGGGCCCGTTCGACGCGCAACTCAACTCGCATCATGCCTTCTTCAATCTGGCGCAGCTTCTGATGTATCCCGTGGACGCGCGCTCATCGGCCCTGCACACTGCGGTTCAGTCATGTCCCCGAAGGCTGGCACATCGCCACTCCTCTAGCCGCGCCGTCGGCGCGCGAATTCACGGCCCCGAATTACGATCGCCTCGTCGACTCTCCCGTCGAGATCGGCGATTTTCAAGAATCGATTTCGACGAGGCAGGCGGCCACTATCGCGTTATCGTCGACGCCGACTCCGCCGACTACGACATGGAAAAAATCGTCGCCGCGCTGCACAAGATTGTCGCGGCCGCGACCACATGGATGAACGACCGCCCATTCGACACCTACACGTTCATCTATCATTTCCCGCACGGTCCCGCGGGCGGCGGCATGGAACACGCCTTCTCGACCGCCATCGACGTGAATGCCGGCGCGATGCGTCAATCTCTTGACGCTTTCACTGGCGTCACCGCCCACGAATTCTTTCACTTGTGGAACGTCAAGCGCATCCGCCCGCAGACGCTCGAGCCGGTGGACTACACCAAGGAAAATTACACGCGCGCATTGTGGTTCAGCGAAGGCGTCACCAGCACTGCGGAAGGCACCATCCAGTTGCGCGCCGGCCTGCTCGACGAACGCCAATATCTTCTCCGGCTCGGCGAACTGATTTCGGAACTCGAGCGCCGTCCCGCGCACCTCACCCAATCGGCGGAAGAGTCCAGCCTCGACGCCTGGCTTGAAGGTTACAGCTATTACCGCCGTCCTGACCGCAGCGTATCCTATTACAACAAGGGCGAACTGCTCGGCGTGATGCTCGATCTTGCGGTGCGCGAAGTGAGCCACGGCCAGGCGTCGTTGCGCGAAGTCATGCAGTGGATGAACGACAACTATGCCCAGAAGGGCCGCTTCTTCAACGATTCCGACGGCGTTCGCGAGGCCGCCGAAGCCGTCAGCCACGCCGATCTGGATTCGTTCTTCACGAAATACGTGGCCGGAACCGAAGAAATTCCCTGGGATGATTTTTTCCGTTCCGTCGGCCTGCGCGTGGAGGCGATCCCGAACACCGTGACCGACGCGGGTTTCACGGCCTCGCGCAACTTCGATGGACCCATGTCGGTAGCGGCGGTCACGCCCGGCAGCGAAGCCGAGCAGGCCGGATTGCGCGTGGGCGACACCATCGTTGAACTTCAAGGCAAGCCCGCCGGGCAAGAGTCTCGCGAAGAATTATCCCGCCTGAATCCCGGCGACACGCTCACTGTTAAAGTTCGATCGCGACGCGGCGCCGATCGCGAATTGAAATGGAAGGTCGGCAGCCGCCAGGAAATTTCGTACCAACTGCAAGATCTCGACCAGGTCACCGCCCGAGCAACGCGCCCGCCGCGTCGCCTGGCTGAAAGGCGAAGCTCAAAGCTCCAGCGCCGAAACCGCCGCAGGAGCCGCCGCCGGAGCCGAAAAATGATCCGCACGCTCCTCATGCTGATCTTCTGGGCCGCTGGCCGCTCCCGTTGCGGCGATCATCGGCTTCCCCGCGACCCTCATCATGGGGAACGTCCGCGTTCTCTATCGCCTGTTCATGTGGGGCTGCTGGGCTGGCGTGTGGATCACCGGAGTGCGCGTTGAAACCATCGGCCTCGATCGCTTCGACCACTCGCGCAGTTACATCTTCATGACTAACCACGTTTCGAATCTCGATCCCCCGATTCAGGTTCCGCTCATTCCCCGCCGCACGTCGGTCCTGGTGAAAAAAGAATTGTTCAAATTTCCAATCCTGGGGCGGGCCATGCGCATGGGATCGATGGTGCCCGTCGACCGCGGCAATCGCGATGCCGGCATCGAATCGGTTCGCGCCGCGAAGGCTGTCATCGTCGAGCAAGGCGTCAACATGATCATCTACGTCGAAGGGCAAGCGCTCCTTCGATGGCAAACTTCTGCCCTTCAAAAAAGGCCCGTTCTATCTCGCGATGGAGTGCGGCGTTCCGGTGATTCCCATCACGATCGTCGGCACGCACTACACCATGCCCAAGGCGCGATTCTCCATCCGCCCCGGGACTGGTGAAAGTAATTTTTCATGAGCCGATCGAGCCGAAGGATTTCGGCAGCCGCGATTGCCTGATGGAAAAAGTGAGAGCCGCCATCGAAAGCGGCCTGCCGGAAGAATATCGTCAACCGGCATCATCCCGCGCAGAAGGCTCCGCCGAGAATAACGAACCGCAAGGCGGCACCGCCTACGCGTAATTGTCGTAATCCATAAAATCTTGTCATTCCGAACGGGCGCTTTTTGCCCGGAGGAATCTGCTGTCGCCGGGAGCAGGTTTCACGAACAGGAGAGCGGATTCCTCCTTCTTCGCTTCGCTCTGGCGTCGGAATGACAAGACGCGGCGCTACCCGCGTCGGAATGGCGCCGGCGGGATATTGGATAAGTTTGGCCCCTCGTGTTCTCTGGCTTATGTCTTTGAGATTTTCCGCACCGCCCGCGCAATGTCCGGAAGCTTCGGCAGAATCGCCGAATATTTCAGCCACAATGTGTGATCGACGGCAGGCGCCCCGCTGACCAGTGCTCCCGCCGCAATGTCGTGAGCCACGCCGCTCTGCGGTGTAACAATCGCGCCTTCCCCGACCTTGCAGTGCCCGACCACGCCAACTTGCCCCGTCAGAATCGCCTTGTTGCCAATCTCCGTTGAGCCCGCAAGCCCAACCTGCGCGCACAGCAGCACGTCTTCCCCAACGTGAGATCCGTGACCCACCTGCACCAGGTTGTCGACCTTCACCCCGCGCCCAATGCGGGTTTCGCCCACGCTGGCCCGGTCGATGCACGAATTCGCCTGCACTTCCACATCGTCTTCGATCACCACCGCTGCCGGCTGCGGAATTTTGTGCCAGCGTCCCTCCGCAGTTTTCGCGAACCCAAAGCCGTCCGCGCCAATCACCACGCCGTTCTGCAGCAGCACGTTGTTGCCGATGCGGCAGTTCTCGCGCACCACCGCGTGCGCATGCGCAAAAAAATTCGCCCCAATCTTCACCCCGCGATAAATGACGACATGCGCCAGCAGCACCGCATCGTCCCCAATCTCAACCTCGTCGTCGATCACCACATAAGGCCCGATGTGAGCGTTCGCTCCAATTCGCGCGCTTGCGTGCACGACCGCCGTCGCGTGCACGCCCGGCGCATACCGCAGCGGCCGGTGAAAAAGTTCGAGCGCCCGCGCAAACGCCAGATACGGATCCTTCGCGCGCAACATCGCCGCGGGAATAGCAGGGAAGTTCTCGCCCACGATCACCGCCGACGCTTTCGTAGAGCGCGCCGTGGCCGCATACTTGGGATTCGATAACGAAGGTGAGTTGACCGGGCCCAGCCTGTTCAATTCCGTTGAGCCCGCTGATTTCTGTGTCCGGAGAGCCGTTTTCGATACGCGCGTCGAGAGCCGAAGCGATCTGAGAAAGTTTCATGGTGATGGAGTGGAATGCGATTTAATCGTACACCACTCCACTGCCCGCTCTAGATCAAGTCCGCTAACCGGGCGCCCGTGGAATTACTGCACCGCGAGCGAAAATCCCGTCTGGCTCACGCTCGTTCCGCTGGTCGCGGTCACGGTGACATTCGAAACGCCGGGAGGCGTGCCCGTATTCGGAGGCGGAGTGTGACTTCCGCCGCCTCCACCGCCGCACCCCGGTACCGTCACAATCAGCATCAGCAACGTCAGCAGAAAGAGTGCTCGCGCCCGCTGTTGCCTGCCGCCCACGAGCACCACAGAGAACAGCAGTCCCAGGCCCATCAGCGACTCAGCCAGCAAGAAAGTGCGGCGCTGTGGCATGGCCATCGCAGTCGCCGCAGTGGTCATAACGGTGACCGTCACATTCGTGGTGGCGAACGTGCCCGTCGCCTTGACGCTGGCCGGACTAAAGCTGCATGTCGCTTCAGACGGAAGACCCGCGCAAGCTAGCGTGATCGTTCCGTTGAAGTTGGTCGAATTCACTAATGCAATCGTAGAAGTGCCTGTCCCTCCCGGCGTCGAAATCACCACCTGCGACCCGCTCGACGCCATCGTTGCGAAGAAACCCGGAGTCACCGTCACCGATTGCGACTGCGTCGTGCTGCTCGGATTGAAACTCGCATCCCCGCTGTAAGCAGCCGAAATGCTGTGCGTGCCGGTATCAAAATTCACTCCGTTCGGATTCGCGGTGTTGCCTTGGCTGTTGAGGGTAAACGTGGCGCCGCCAGGAATGGCGCCGATGGTGTCGGTGAAAGTAACGCTTCCAGTCGGAACCCCTTGTCCCGAGGCACCCTGCACGTCCGCCCGCAAATAAATGAAACTCCCAAACGGCACGGCATTCAGCGGAATGGGATTGAATGACGAATTGTAGGCCGCGATCGTTGCACTGATCGTGCTGGATTCAGGGTTGACTATGACCACGACCGGCGTTGAGCCACTCGGAGCGTAGGTTGCATCTCCCGAATAGTGTGCCACTATGGAATATGCGCCGCCCACAAGATCGCTTGTCGTGGAGGCGACTGCCCCCTGAGCGAGGGTAAAGGCTCCTACCAGCGACTGGCCTGTAGCGACCCCGGTGTAGGCAGACAATGCCACATCGCCGGTAGGGACCGGCATTGTGGTGCTACCGTCCGGTGTTACCGAGACATTCACGCTCACCGTCGTCCCGTGAACGATGCTTGTGGTTGGGCTCAATGCCAATGTAGTAGTGGTCGGATTAAACGTAACCGTGTTCCACTGGTTCACCAGGTTCGCCACATTCACCGAACCCAGTCCGGTCGCCAGGTCATAGCCGGGAGTCGCCTGATATTGCGGACCAGCCTCGCCAGGAACGGTGTTGTTGCCGACCGTGACGTCATTAAAGATGCAAGTGCTCGCCGGGGGCGTCGTACTGCTCGAACCATTGCACTGCCCCGGATAGGCGGCCTGAGTCGCGGCCAGCCTGTAAAGCACGTAGTTGGCGAGGCCCTGCCGCCGATTACCAGTGTTTGTCGCCTGTTGCTGATCGACCAACGCCATGATTCCCGCAAACGACGGTGAAGCCGCTGAAGTGCCGAAAACGAAATATATATAGAAGTGTCCCGTGCTATCCGGCGTACAAGAGCCTCCTAAGCACAACAGGTACGGATCATGTCCGGCCGCGGTCAGCGAGACATCAGGTAAGTCGCGCACCTGATCCGCTGGGATTCCCACAACTCCAGATTGCCAGTAAGGTTTGGGAACGCCGGGTGTTGTTCCTCCTTGTCCGCCCGCAATATTTCCCGCGCTGGCCCCGCCGCTGCCCGACCACAGCCCGTTGGCGAGGCTGCTCTCATTCCAAACATTTTCCGGAATGTAGGAGAGTGCCGACTCCTGAACCGGCGGTTCGCTTCCCCAATATTTTGTTGGATCGCCGTTTTCGTTGAACTGGGTCCCACCCACCGCAACGTTAAACGCAGTCGACGCGATTAGATTGACCGAAATCGGATATGTCGCGGGCGCCACCGATTGATCGTCGCACCCTGCCGTCCCGTTATCGCCCGTCGATACAAAATACGTGATGCCTTGGGCCGCCGCCTGCTCCGCCATAGCGGAACTAAACGCAAGTTGACCATCGCTTGCATAAAGTTCGCACGCGCCGAAACTCTCGGTCATGACGTCGGCCAGATTGGTCTCGATAATGTAGACCTCCGATAGGTCGATGCCATCGGTGGTGTTCGTCGAAGCAGAAACCACGAAATTCACCGAAGCGCTAGGTGCGATGGCGCCCGACCAGGCTGAGTCCAATGTCGCTTCCAATTCTTCGTCGCCGCCTAGATCGCCCGGATCCGGGCCGTCGAGAATAATGTTGAATGGCCCGCAGCATTTCCCGAAATTAGAGCGGAAATCCGTCACATCCTGCCCCCCATTGAACAGATTGCTCCGTCCAACCACGGCAATCGCAGTGTTGTAGCCGTTGGTGCTCACGTTGTACAGCGGATTGATGTTGTAAATCACCGCGTAATCCTGCGGCGCCAACGCATTGGTCACCGGCTGCCCGTTCTGCGCCGGGAAAGTCACCTGCGGCTTCTTCCCCGGCACAAGCTTCGCCGGAACCGCTTGCCCGTTGAAATGGCTCGCCGGTTTCTTGAGGAAGTTATGCAGCGTCAAAACTCCCGCCACCGCTGGCGCCAGGGCCGTCGGGATCATTGGATCGCTGGCGTTCGCCCAGTGCTGTTCGCCGTTTACCGCGTATTTGTGAATCGTGGTATGAAACGCTTCCTTCACCTGGCTGGCCGAGCCCGAGAACTCCAGCACCGTGCGTCCCTTGGTCGAGCCCACCGTGAAGCCGTGCGACTGCAGCCACGTCGTCACTGTCTGAATGTCAGCGTCAGTCGGCCCGAACTGCTTGCCGAACTGCTCCGGCGTCAGCCACTGGTGATAATTCGGCGAATGCTTGTCCTGCTGATCGTCGAGCAACTTGCGCAGCGCCGACTCCTGCTCCGCGCTGCGCTTCAGCACCAGCAGCATGCGGTCCATGGAAAGCGTTGCCGGGGCCGTGCCCAAATCGAACTGCGGCCGCGCGAGCGGATGCGTGTTGCCTTTCAGCGTGGTGAGCCGAGTCTCGTCCACCGCCTGGCGAATCAGCGGACGCGAAGCTTCCGCCGAGGCCTGCGCAGCTTGCTGCGCCGAACTCGTAGCACAAAGTGCGGCCATGCAGAGAATTCCTGCGGCCACAACTCGCTCCAGAACCGAAAGCGCACGGCTGGAATGCGATACGGGACTCGCTTGCACGTGGCGGTCTTGTACTGGGCACACTTCTATGAGGCACACTTCTATGAGGCACACCGGCATGGGCACACCTGGGACCGAAAGATTATGGACCTCCACCAGAGACGGAGCGGACGGGAGAAGGCGGGACCCGATCGTCTCTTACCAGGCACGGAGCCTGTGTGGCCCTGACACGTTACACCAACCCTTTAACAAATTTCAACGTTTTTTAAGAGGAAGAAATAACCACGTAGGGGCGGCGGACGCCAGTGTGGGGACGGACGCATTCCTCCGTCCAGGTTTTGAAAGGCTGTTTTGAAAGCCTGGTTCCAGGCATGTCATTCGGAAGCGCTCGGCTTCGCCGTCGCGGGACAGCCGAGGCGGCTGTCTCCACGTGCGCGCTTACTCTTCGAACATGGGCACCTGCCGCTGATCCTGCGCCCCGCGCCGCTGCCGCCGCGTGGCCCCAATCACCGCCAGCACCGTCAGCGACTCCAGCGCCGTGCGGGGCACAAAGATGCGCTGCGTGTTCGATCGCTGGTCCGGCGGATTCACCAGAAATCCTTCGGGCGTCGTCTGGGTCAGGTCGGCGGGCATCAGCGCTTCGAGAATTTCGCTGTCTTTGAATCGCAGGCGCACCCACAACCCTTCCGACCGCGGACGAGTCGTAAATGTCTTGCGCGTCAACGACTCCGAGTCGCCGAACTCCCGCACAAAATAAACGCCCTTTATCTCCCGGAGGTCGATTGCAATCACCGTCCCCGAAGTATTCAACACTTCCAGCTTACCCTCGTGCACGAACTGCTCGGGCGACACGTAGCCCGAAACCGTGTCCCGGTCCATTTTGCGAACAATTACTTTTTTGTGCGTCGAAGGCATAACTTCTCTATGTCATCCTGAGGCGGGAGCGCGCGGGAATTTTCAGATTGCGGATCTCAGATTGCAGATTGAATACCTCGTCGCCGGTCCGGTCTTCAATCTGAAATCTGAAATCTGAAATCTGAAATCAACAATCCCGCAGGCTGATTCTCGCACCTTTTCGCCGAAAATGACCGGAATCCGCCTTGGCAGTAGCCAAAATGTAAACTGTGTGTTATTTTCTTTAGCTTGCCGCAAAGATTCCATTGCGCATAAGTACTTTGATTTAAGCCACTTGCATCCGGGCGGCAGAGCGCTGGACAATGCGGTGGCTTACGCTGTGGAAATCTTGTGGAAAGTTTGGCAGGTCCGGCCCTCCCCAGGCGCGATCGCTGCTCGCATCGCCTTGGAAATAAGGCCCGGCAGCCGCTTCGAAACGAATGGCTGACTACATTTACACGATGGAAATCCGGCTGACCCCGGACCAGCTCAAGGGCGTCGGCTTGGTGCAAGACGTAGCCCGCGCCGCCGGCATGAACCTTTACCTCACGGGCGGCGCCATCCGTGACATCATCAGCGGCTTCACCATCCGCGACCTCGACTTCACCGTTCAGGGCAATCCTCTCAAACTCCAGAAAGATCTGGAAAAGGCCGGCGCGAAGATCACCGCCGTCGAAGAGGACATGCGCACCGTCTTCATCTCGCTGCCCGGCAACGCCCGCGCCGAAATCAGCATGGCGCGCACCGAGCGCTTCGAAAAGACCGGCAAGCCCCCCATCGTCACGCCCGCCACCATTCACGAGGACCTGCGCCGCCGCGACTTCACCGTCAACGCCATGGCGCTCTCGCTGAACGAAGGCTCCCGCGGCCTGCTGCTCGATCCTTTCAATGGCGTGGCCGACATTGAGACCAAGGTCATCCGCATCCTGCACAACTATTCGTTCCTCGAAGATCCTTCGCGTCTCATCCGCGCCACGCGCTTCGCCGCCCGCTTCAGTTGGCCGCTCGAAGAGCGCACCCAGGCGCGCTACGACGCGGCCAAAGAAGGCAAGTACATCGACCACATCCTGCGCTCCTCCATCGGCCATGAGATCGCGGCCCTGGCGCACGAGGACGATCCCCTGCACGTGGTGAAGATGCTGGAGAAAGAAGGCTGGCTCCATCTTCTGCATGATCACTGGACCGTCGCCAAAGTCGACGCCAACGGCATCTCGCAGTTGATGAAGACGCGCCAGCAGATGGTCGACATGGGTTACACGCCGGATGCCGGCCCCGCCGTCATGTATTTCCTGACGTCGCACTTCTCCGACAAAGACGTCGCGGACATTCAGAAACTGATTCCGCGCAAAGATCTGGTCGAGGCCTGGCGCGACATTGAAGATCACGCCAAACAACTGGCCAAGCGCCTGCTGGGCAAGGAAGCCGCAACTCCGTCGCGTACCTGGCAACTGCTGTCCTCGGCTCGTCCTGAGATGGTGTTGTTCCTCGCCGTGACCTCCAAGCAGCAAGCGGTGGAACAGAAAATCAAGAATTACTTGACCAAGTGGCGCCAAGTGCAGCAAAAGCTCCCCTTGCCTGAGATGACGGAACTGCTGATTACGCCGCAGTTGCCGGTGTATCCAAAACTGGCGCACGACGTCTTCATGCTGTTGCTCGACGGAAAGCTGCGCTCGCGGACCGAGACGCTGAAGTTCCTGAAGCCATTCGCTCCGCCGCCGCCTCCGCCGCCTCCCGCGCCGCGCCGAGGCCGTGCCGCTAAAGCCGCCGCTGAAGCGCCAGCCGCAGCCTCAGCCGCAGCGGGAAAGCCGGGCCCAAAAGGGAAAAAGGGGAAGGGCGAAGTTCCGCCCCCAGCGCCAGTTCCTGCGCCCCCGGCACCAGCGCCGGCAAAGCCCCAGGCGAAAGTACCCGAGAAATCCAAGGCCGCGAAACCGACGCCGTCCGCCAAGCCCGCGCCCAAACCCGCAAAGCCCGCAGCGAAACCGGCGAAAAAGCCGGTCGCGAAATCGAAGCCTGCGAAGCCCGCCAAAGGAAAGAAAAAGAGATAGAGCGGTTGTGTGGCGCGGGCACTCTTGCCCGCGAGGTTTTCTGCGCTGCCGGCAAGCGGGCAGGAGTGCCCGCTCCACACAAGGATGCATTCCTAATTCTTTGTCTATTGGTTCGCGCCCGCCTGCGCCTTGCGATAGTTGAAGTAGGTGTCGTCTTCCTGGCCGTTCTTGGGAAAGACTTTTAAAATCTTGGCCTGCGATCGCATTTCAAAATGTTTTGCCATCCAGATGCCGGGAGCCACGGGGATTTTCTCCAGCTCGAAATAAGTTCCCGGCTCCACTTGCGCCAGAAAGCCCTTGATCGACACGGCATGCGTCACTTTGGCTTCAACTTTCACCCATTGAAAAGTCTTTCTTGTCGATCCATAGTTTTCCCTCCATGCCGGTCAATGCCTGGGTTTCCATGTTCGGCGGCTGGTATCCCTTTCGCGGCGAGGCCTGCAGGGCATACACGACGTGGCCGTTGAGCCTGGTTTCGCCCACTAGTTTGAAGTTGAAAGCTTTCACCATCTCGTCCATCATGGATTGATCGCGCTTGCGTTCCTCGTTGTATTTTGCGATGCGCTCGGCTTTCTTTTCGGGCGATTCGCTTTTCCTTTCAGCGACGGTGTTTTCCAGTTTGCGCTTTTCTTCCGCCGCTTGCGCCGCCGTCAAAGGCTTGCCGTTGACTCTTCCACCAGGCGCTGGTACGGCGTTCCGAGGATCATGATGTCTTCGTAAGTTTTGGTCCCGTCGCTGGTGCGGTCGCGTTCCGAGCAATCGAATTTAGGCACCGCGTCCCAGTCGCGCTTGTTGGCTGCGACCGACCGTTGCACGATCGCGCTGGCGTCCTTCTGGCCCACCGCCAAACCGCAGCCCGCTAATGTCCACAATGCAAGAAAGAGAAGAAATCGAGTATTTATCATCAACGTTAATCATAACGAAAAGCCACGCTGTTCAAACACAAGCATGAAGCCGGGGATCAAAACTAAAACCAAGCGCAGAGCGCATCGTAGTGGCTCAGTTTGAATTTCAAATCTCACGGGGCGTCATCCCGAAGTGCCCGCGTTTTTACCAGCGGGCCGAGGGATCTCCCGTGGCAAACAGCGTCCTAGCGGGAGATCCTGCGCTCCCCCTGAAGAACGGCTGCGCTCAGGATGACGCAATCGTTGCAGTCAAAAATTCAAACTGAGCCACCACCGAGCTCCGACAAAATTTGACAATCAGGCGGGATCGCGGCGCGTATAATTTTGCTATGCGCCGCCTGATGGCGATTTCCGCATTTGCTCTCTTCCTGACCGTCCCCGTGTGGGCGCAACACGGCGGCGGAGGGCATGCCAGCTTTGGCGGCGGCCATGCTGGTGGCTTCAGCGGTCATGCCGCATTCAGCGGCAGTCACGCCTCCGGCGGGAACTTCGCCGGTGGTATGCGATCGGGTGCGGGATCTTCTCGCGGCATGTCTTCTCGGGGAATATCTTCCGCTCCCCACTCCATCGTCTCCCGCAACCCCTATTTGCACGACGGATTTCGCGGCGGACATGGCAACCGCTTTCGCGGCTACGGCTTTCGCAATAAGTGCTATGGCTATCGATGCGGTGGTTACGGCTATCCCTGGGGCTATTACGGATATTACGATCCGTGGTGGTGGAATTCAGATTCTTCCTACGATGAGGACGACGAACGCGATCGCGCTATTGCCAACGACATGAACGAGCAGAGTCTCGAAGAGCAGCAGATGTTCCGGCAGGAACAGGCTGATGGCGATCGCGATGTCTATGCTCGCTCCGATCCAAGTCACTCGCTGCGTGGGCCAAGACCCGCGCCCAGCAGCCAAGCGCAGGGCACGCCGATCATGCCCGCCACCGTTCTGGTCTTTCGCGATCAGCATCAGAAGGAAATCCAGAACTACGCCATCGTCGGCCAGACGCTGTGGAATTTCGCTCCGCAACATACGGAAAAGATTCCGCTCGCCGATCTCGACCTGGCGGCCACCGCGAAAGCGAACGACGATCGCGGCATGACTTTCCGCGTTCCCGCCAGCAACGAGGCCCAGTAGTTTCTACGGTTTAACCTATGCAAGGCCTCTCCGCTACGCCCCATTCACCGCGCCCGCCTGCCTTTCGCTGCATCCAAGAGGGTGTTTAATCCCGCGGCGTATCCTTTTCGCCGCCGGGCTAGTACAGTCAAATCAAACGTTTAGGTCATGGCCGTCGGATGTGGGGAACCTGCAGAAATACGGGGTGAAACCCCGGTAGAACCCTGTCTGAATGGTAAAATAAAAGAATACCCACTATGCCTTTAAAAACACTGTTTCTGAATCCTCCATCGTTTGAAAACTTTGACGGAGGCGCCGGCTCGCGTTGGCCCGCCACCCGCGAAATCGAAAGCTACTGGTACCCGGTCTGGCTGGCTTATCCGGCGGGGATGCTGGAGGGGGCGCGGCTGCTGGATGCGCCGCCGCATCACGTTTCGGGCGAGGAGACCATCGAGATCGCCAAGGACTACGAGTTCCTGGTGCTGTTCACCTCGCACGCCGGGATTTCCCGGCGACATTCGTCTTGTCGCGCGCAATCAAGCAGGCGAATCCGAACATCAAGATTGCCTTTGTCGGACCGCACGTCAGCGTGCTGCCGGAGAAATCTTTGCGCGATTGTCCGGAGATTGATTTCATCTGCCGCAAGGAATTTGACTACGCGGTCGTCGATTACGCCAAGGGCAAGCCGCTGGCAGAGATTCCCGGCGTTTCGTTCCTGAAAGACGGCAAGATCGTGCACAATCCCGACGCTCCGCAGATTCAGGATCTGGACGCGCTGCCGCACGTCACCGACGTCTACAAGCGCGATCTCGACGTCACGCGCTACAACGTGCCGTTTCTGCTGAATCCGTTCGTTTCGCTCTACACGACGCGCGGCTGCCCGGCGCAGTGCACGTTCTGCCTGTGGCCGCAGACGCTGAGCGGACATCCGTGGCGCAAGCGCTCCACCGACGACGTGGCCCGCGAAATGGCGAAGGCCAAAGAAATGTGGCCGAACGTGAAGGAATTTTTCTTCGACGACGACACCTTCAACATTCAGAAGGCGCGCACCATCGAACTCTGCGCCAAGCTGAAGCCGCTGGGCCTGACCTGGTCCTGCACTTCGCGCGTGACCACCGACTTCGAAACGCTGAAGGCGATGAAGGAAGCGGGCTGCCGCCTGCTGATCGTCGGCTACGAATCGGGCGACCAGCAGATCCTGAAGAACATCAAGAAGGGCGCGACCATCGAACGCGCGCGCCAGTTCACCAAGGACTGCCACAAGCTGGGCCTGGTGATTCACGGCGACTTCATCATGGGGCTGCCCGGCGAAACGCACGAGACCATCAACAACACGCATCGCCTTCGCCAAGGAACTGGACGTCGAAACCATTCAGGTTTCGGTGGCGCACGCCTATCCCGGCACCGAGCTTTACGACTACGCGGTGAAGAACGGATTCATGGTCGGCGACAACAAGATGGTCGACGAGGGCGGACATCAGCTGGCGCAGATTCAGTATCCCGGCCTGCCGGCTGACGACATTCATGTCGGCGGTGCATCGCTTCTACGACGAATATTATTTCCGTCCGAAAGCCGTGTTTCGCATCTTGAGGAAGGCGGCATTCGACAGCAACGACCGCAAGCGTCTCTACAAAGAAGCGAAGATCGTTCCTGAAGCTGCGCGCGGCGCGCAACAAGATGGTGAAGAAGCATCAGAGTGAGGCCGCGACCGCCGAGCCGGTTAAAGCTTAACGGCAGGTTTCAAAGTTTCACGTTTCAAGGTTGCAAGGCCTTGAGTCTCGGCGTCTTTTGAAACTTTGAAACTCTGCAACCTTGAAACTTTGAACAACAGGTTTTCAAAGTTTCACGTCGCAAGGTTTCAACATTTCGAGGCCTTGAAATATTTTTTTCTTTGAAACCTTGAAACTCTGCAACCTTGAAACTTTGAACTTTCGTGACCTTCCGCAAGTATCTGGTGCTGGCTGGAGTGACCGTCTTTGCGGCGGCCGGCGATTCCATGCTCTCGCACGGAATGAAGCAGACCGGCAATATTTCCCTTCATCATCTGCAGAGCATCATTCTGGCGGTGCTCAATCCGTGGGTGGCGGTCGGGATTCTTCTGCTGCTCGCTTTTTTCGCCACGTACATGAATGCGCTCTCCTGGGCGGACCTGACCTATGTTTTGCCCGCGACCTCGCTTGGATATGTGCTGCTGGCGCTGGTGGCGAAGTTTGCTCTGCACGAGCAGGTCAGCCCGATGCGCTGGCTGGGGATTGCGCTGATTTCTGGTGGAGTGGGATTTGTGGCGGGAGGCCCGGCGCTTACGTCAGATGTGAGTTCGAAGTCCCCGCCCTTCGGCTCCGCTCAGGGCAAGCTTCTCGCAAAGAACGTGAGAAACGGGGCACCCGACACCCACGGCACCCACACCCGCGGCCCACGGGGCACCGCCGGGTGATGTTCCGGCTGCGTCCAGCGGGGTGCGGCGATGAGGGAGGCTTACACCTGGGGCGGAATCGTGGTTGTCGTCTTCGCGTCGGTGGTGGGGGACGTGTTGCTGGCGCGCGCCATGAAACAAGTTGGCGATGTGCATGAGCTTTGGAGCCGCTCGGGATTTTGGGCCGTGGTGTCGCGTACGCTGGGCAACGCGAACTTTTTTCTGGGCGTGACTGCGATGGCAGTTGCTTTTTTCAGCTTGCTGTTTGCGCTGTCGTGGGGAGATGTGAGTCTGGTAGCGCCGGCCGCGGCGTCGCTGACTTTTATCGGCAATGCGTTCGCGGCGAAAATCTTTCTGCATGAGAAAGTTGACCGCAGGCGGTGGATTGCCGCGATGCTGGTGGCGGGGGGAGTGGCGCTGCTGGCGGGGTGAGTGGGGCGTATGCTCTTCGAGAAGATCAAAAAAATCAAAACCTGGCGGGCGAGAGCGCCCGCCCCACACAAAAAATCTTGTCAAGACCCCTTTGGCGAGGGTTTCTTAGTAAGTCTATGATTGTGCTGGAAATATAAAGTTGGATTTTTTGCCGGTTTGCCCCCTTGGATTTGGTATTCTGAATTTATAGAGAAGAATTTATGGCGCAGGCCCGAGTGGGCGCTGCGCCATTCTTATTTGGGGTGAAGGGAAGAGCGCGCGGCGGACAGCCGGGGGCGGCTGTCCCGACACAGACCAGCGCCACACCGACCAACGCCACACAGACCAGCCCGCATAAACCGGCCTCTGATAGAGCAAACGGGGCAACCCGGAATTTCTAGCGGGAGGCGGTTTTGGTGGAGGTTTGAGGTGTGAAGTAGCGGACGGTTACGTCGTCGCCCATGCGGGTGGTGCGGGTGGCTGCTAATCGCGGACGCTTGGCGTGGGATCGGTCGGGAAAGGTTCGAACGGTGACGTCGTCGCCAATGTAATCGACTTCGTTGGGCCCGACCTGCACGCGCTTGAGCGAGGTTCCGGCGTGCGTGGCGGTTTTTGTCGAAAGAGGCGCCGAGGTGGGCGAGGCATCGGTTCCCGCCATCGGCTTGGAAAGCTGAGGCTGCGGATCGGTGGCTGCGGCATTGGTTGATGTTGTAACAGCGGCGTTGGTCGAAGTTGAAGACTCAGGGGGCTTCGCTGGAACGCGGCTGCGGTAGGCAAGCACAGTCGTAAAAGCGAACACGACGGCGGCAGCCATGGCGATGTCGCGCGAGGCATTGGGCCAGCGACGATTTCGAGCGCGTTGCATGAGCAAGGCCGCCGATGAGACGGCGCGCCTGAAGATCGAAGAGAACTCTGAGGCGGCATCGCGTGACGTGGAGCGTAAGCGGCCGGGCCAGTTGGAATTCCGGGCGCGCTGCGCGACTTGGGCGGCGGATAAGGCTGCGCGCCTGCGGACAGCTGAAAATTCGACGGCCAAATTTCGAGCCGAAGATTGGGCAGACGTTCGCAGACGGTTGGGCAAAGTGGAGTTTCTGGCGCGCTGTGAGAGGGCGGCTGCCGACGAGGCCGCTTGTTTGAACGTAGAAGAAAGCTGGGAGGAGGCATCGTGAGCTGTGGCATGCAAACGGCCGGGCCAATTGGATTTCCTGGCGCGCTGCGCGAACACGGATGCGGACGCGGCGGCATTTTTAAAAATCGAAAAGAATTCTGTCGAAGCGTCGTGAGCGGTGGTGCGCAAATTTTCGCGCCACGCGGAGGTTCTGGCTCGCCAGGCGGAAATCGGAGCGGGCAAGAGTGCCCGCTCCACATAAGCCGGAGCGGGCGCGGGGGTTGGCAACTCCTGCGCAAAGGATTCTGGCTGCAACTCCTCCGCCGGCGATGCGGCGAGCGTTTCCTGCGAAGCGATTACTTCTGGCGGCCATTCCTGCGTTGGCGGAATTTGCCAGGCATCTTGTTCTGTCTGCAAATGTTCCGGCGACCATTCGCGGACTTCGAGCTTCGGCATGGCCAACTCTGGCTCCGCAATCTTTTGCGGCAGCGCCACTTCCGGTATTTCGGATTGCGCTGGCGCATGTGGGCGCGCGGGGCGCAGGCTCTTCGCTCGTTGCGCCGCGGCGGTCGCGAGCCACGCCGTCTGCTTGAAGACGGGCAACTGCAGGATGTCGGCAAACAATGCCCCGCAGCGAGCGTAGAGAGAATGCTCGTTTTCGGGAAGCATCAGAAAATCGGGAGGAGGCACGAAATCGTCGTCGAGCGGGGCAATTTCCTCAAAGTCGTCGGCATGGGATCTCAACTGATTGACTGGCTGATTCTCTTCGGCCTGACTGTTTGCGAATTGATCGGGTTTGAACTGGCTCGGTTCGATTTCGGTGGGAACGAGTTGGGTTTGTTCAAACTGGGCGGCGTGGAAAAGTGCGGCTTCGATCTGTTCGGCCATCAATCGGTAGGCGCGCACCTCGGGGACGTCGAAGGCGTGGGGTTCGCTGAAGCGGATGTCGAGGACTCCAGCGAGCGTTCCATTCTGATAAATGGGCACAATGAGCAGCGCGTTGGCGCCGAACTGGCGGCAAATGTCGGCTTCGATGCGCGTATCGATGTCAGCATTTTCGACGCGAAGGATTTCGCAGTTAGTTTTTGTGCCGGGGGAGACGGTCAGGGAAGCGGTCACCTGGTGTCCAATCAAGGGGGCGCTGGTTCCACTTCCGGCGCGGTAAGTCAAGCGATCCCGCTTCAGCAGGGCAACGGCGATACCGCTGGCGTTGGCCACGTGGCGCGCGGAATCCACAATGTGAGCCATGACGGAATCAACGTCAAGCTTGCCGCTGGCGAGGAGAGCCTGGATTTGCATGATTGCAGTGAGGGAGTGAGGATCGATCTGGCTTTCCTGCACCGCAAATGCGTTAGCCAAAAGTTGCTGAAGAGTTTCGGGATCGTTGGGTGGGTTGGTCATACTGCGCTACTTTGTCTGGCGACGTTGGCGGGCGAGCGGGCCGAACCACCTTAATGCCGGTGACGCGAGTTTCTCACCCGGTGAAATCTGTTGTCAATTAAAAATGCCAAAGCCGCCGACAGATTTTGATGCGAACTACCGAAAGGTTGTTGCCGCCGAAATGAAGGCGGGGAATGGGCGGAAAGCAGGGAAGTTACGGGGGGCGGGGGATTTAAGTACGGGCTTGGGCGGTGGCTTTACGGCGGAATTCCGCGGCAGGTGGAAGTAGGCTTCCGCCTGCCGTTTTCATTTGGCTTTGGCAGGGGCGACGGCGGGCGCAGGGCCGGCGGATGCGGCGGCGGCGTTGGTGAGAGGAGCCGCGGCAGATTGCTTGGCGCAGAGTTCGATGACCTCGGAGATGCGTTGGTTCTCGCATTGCTTCTGCATCTGCCAGTTGCGGAGAGTTTCCTTTTCCTGGGCGATCTGATCGTGGTTGTGCTGGATGCGCTCGGCGTAGTGGGCGGTGACGCGATCCATCTCGGCCTGAATCTGGGCGTTCTCGGCGGCTTTGCGGGCTTCGAATTCTTCGAGCTGTTTCTGTTGCCCGGCTTCGTAGGAGGCGAGAGCCTGCTGGCGGCGGGTTGCATCCTGGAGCAGGTCGTCGGCGGAGGTGCCGGCGGCGTCGAGGGCCATGAGGACGGAGGCGCGCTTGACGTCGGGCGCGAGGGCCTGAAGGCGCTCGCTGTTAAGCATGTCGACGACTTTGTGGATGCCGTACCCGGAGCGCGGGCTGAGAATGCCGGCGGCGCGGTAGATGTCTTCGTAAGAGAGCAGGTTGGTTTGGGGGCCGGTAAGGCCTTCGGCGGGACGAGATGGCGATTGGGTCATAGAAGCCTCCGTGGGTGGTGGAACGGTTTTGGGCGCGACAGGTTGCTCTTGCTTGCGCCAGAGATTGGGAAAGAATCCTTTGGACTGCATAGTCTTCCTTTCGGGCCGCGGAGGCGGGCCTGCAGATTGAGACTGGTCTCGTCGAGGGGAATCGGCGCGACGGACCGCGGGTTTCACCGGGCGATTCGAACTGGACGGCGGCACGCGCGAAACAGGGTGAGTAAGATCGGCAATGGGCCTAGCGCCAGCAGCGGCGGCTCGCAATGGATTGTGGCGAGCTTCCTGCCGGGCTGGCGACGGCATGGCAACGGGCGGAGCGGGTTGAGGTTGCGGCGCAGACGCGGGAGGAGGTGCGGCCTGCTTCAGCGGCAGGCTGGTCTGGAGAAGCAGGGGATCGCGGCGGACGCCGAGGAGAAAGTCTCTGCCATCCTTGCGGCAGTTTCTGGCGATCGCGGAAAACTGTTCGCGTTGCCACTTTACGATTAGTTTCGAACCGACGTTAATGGGAGTCTTGACGCGAATGCAGGCGCCGGAGGGGGAAGTGTCTTCCATCGTAGCGTGCTCGCGATAAGGAGTTCCCGCGGGGTCTTCCCAGGAAACCTCTGCGACTGCCCACAAGACCGTTCTTGGTTCGAAGCTGCGGCCGTCCATGCGATGTTTATCGGCAGGGGAGTGGGGTGGATTAGTTACCAGTGGGGCGGATTTTCAAAATGGGTATGGTTCCCGAATTGAATCGTGGTGGAAGGAGCGCGGCCGAGCTCTGCTCGGCTTGTCCGGGTTGAAACCCGGACCCACACCCAAAGAAATTACTTGAACAGGCGCATCAGGCCGGTGGGGGGTAGGTCGGGGGAAACGAGGCGGGGGGATGGGTGTCCGGCGGCGCGGAGCAGGGCTTCGGCGGCGAGGTAGCCGCTGCGGACGGCGCCTTCCATGGTGGCGGGCCAGCCGGTGGCGGTCCAGTCTCCGGCGAGAAAAACGCGGGGCCATGCGGTAGTGGGCGACGGGCGGTGAGCGTCGATGCCGGGGCGCGGGGAATAGGTGGCGTGGAGTTCTTTGATGACGGTGGACTTCACGAGATTGGCGGCGCGGGCGGCGGGGAAAAATTCGCGGACTTCGGCGAGGGCGAGGTCGACGATTTCGGCGCGGGATTTGTCGATGAGGGATTTCGAGGAGCTTACGACGAGTTCGATGTAGCTGCCGGGGATCTCGGCATTCTTACGCCCCTCCGGGGCTGATTCAGTTTTGTCTTCGTACCCACGGCTTGCGCCGTGGGCTGTATTCTTGCGCCGCTCCGCGGCTTCTTCTCTGCTAGTCACGAGGGCTGGATTCTCACGGCTTTCCCCAGCTTGGGCCACCGGCGTGGGCGTGGAGTCACCCGCGGTGCGCATGGGTTGCAGGCGGGATTTGTGGAACATCCATTGGATGGTGCGGTCGAGGAGGACGGCGTGGTCGAGATCGGAGATCTGGCGGTCGAACCAGAGGTGGATGCCGGTGATGGGCGAGGTTTCGAAGTGGCTGATTTGCTCGCGGATAGGGGCGCTCTCGGGAGAGTCGGGAAGGACTCGATCGAGAGCGTCGAAGGGGAGGGCGAGGATCAGGTAAGTCAAAATTCCCGGACCCTGTCCCTGCGAAGTGCGCAGGGACAAGGGTGGGGCAACCGGGTTGAAGCTCGGCGGTGAAACTTTCGATGGGTTGGCGGAAGTGGAGTTCGCCGCCGCGCGCGCGGATGTAGTCGCCGGCGGCGTTGTAGAGATCGGTGAGCGGGACGGTGGGCACGCCCATGTGGCGGGCGGCGGGAGATTTCATCGATTCGCGAACGACCTGCGCGGCGGCGGAGATGGAGATGAGATCGAGTTCTTCGCTGAGGGCGCTGACCAGGATGGGGCGCCAGAAGCGTTCGACGGCATGTTTGGTTTGACCGTGCTGATCGAGCCATTGCTGGAAAGATTGTCCGGTGTCGCGTTGCGCGGTGAGCGTGAGCGGGACTAGGGCGCGCGCGATAGCGAGTTTGTCGGCGGCGCTGAGGAAATGGAAGCCCAGAAACGACGGCGCGGTGTGCAGCGGAGCCGGGAGCAAGGACGACTTCATGATGGAAGTGCGGCCGCCGGGTTCGATGAAAGTCATTTCGTCGTACCAGCGAATTTGATCGGCGACGCCGATGCGGTCGTAGAACTCGATCAGGTTGGTGCAGACGCGAAACAGAACGTGCTGGCAGTTGTCGACGACTTCGCCGGTGCCGGGATGCTCGTCAGGACGAAGCGCGGCCGCCGAGGAAGGGACGCTTCTCGAAGAGCGTGACGCGGAAACCGGCGTCGGACAAGGCGCAGGCGGCGGCGAGTCCGGCGAGTCCGCCTCCGGCGATGGCGACTGTGGGTTGAGGTTGGGAGGGAGGCATTTCTCGTTATTTAGAGTCGGATCACAGAACTTAGTCGGAGAGCGAAGTCAGAAGTCAGATCAGCAGTCAGAAGTCAAAATCCCCACCCTCTTTCGCACAAGACGCGAAAGAAGGATGGGGCACCCTTCGCGTTCTTGTTCTCACGTGATGCGCGTGAGGAAACCTTTCACGAGGATGCGCAGCTTTTCTCAGGTGCTGAGGGCAGATTTTGGCGGTGAAGACGTCGTATTGTTTTTCGGCGATCTTTTCCAGCAGCCGGCGATAGATGGTGACCAGCACCCACAGTGCGGGCTGGCTGTCTTCGGAGATGTAGGGGATGCAGCTCGTCGCCGGACGCGTAGAACTCGCGGGCGCGATCGGCTTCGAGTGCGAGCAACGGGACGGAAGCGCGCCGGATCGGGAGTCGCGAGAAGTTCGGCGGCGGAGAGATTGAACTTTGCCAGATCTTCTTCGGGAAGATAGACGCGGCCCATGGCGGCGTCTTCTTTCACGTCGCGAATGATGTTGGTGAGCTGAAAGGCGAGGCCGCAACGCTCGGCGAGAGGCTCGGCCGCGGGATCGCGATATCCGAAGATGTGAATGCAGACCAGGCCGACGACCGAAGCGACGCGATAGCAGTAGAGGCGAAGGTCTTCGAAAGTTTGGTACTGGACGGTGAGGCTGCGGCGCTCGGCTGATCGGCTGCCTCGGCTTGCTTCGACGTCCATGGCGGTGCCGTGGGCGAGTTCGTCGAGCAGTCCGGCGGGAATGGAGAAGCGGCGCTGCGCGTCGGTCAGGGCGAGCAGGATGGCGTCGTCGGTGGGATGGCCTTGCTGGGCGCGGTGCAGAGCGTCGAGCCAGGTGTCGAGTTTCTGGCGGCGCTCGGGCAGGCTGAGCTTGGGGTCGTCGGTGATGTCGTCGCAGCGACGCATGAAGGCGTAGACGGCGCACAGGGCTTCGCGCTTGCGGCGCGGCAGGACGAGGAAGGCGTAGTAGAAATTCTTGGCCGCCGTGCGCGTGATGCCCTTGCAGACGGAATACGCCATGACGAGCTGAGGCGGAGCTGGGGTCCAGGGAATGGGGACCTGCTGGGTGCCGGCGCTCATCGGCTTGCCTCCGAGGCGGGCGCCGAAGAGTTTTGCCATGGCGGCGCGGGCGACCAGGGCCAGCTTGCGCGGCTTCGAGATCGCAGGACGATGGCCGAGGACTGCGTAATTCTGCTTTTCGATGGCGTTCAGAATTTCCAGGCCGCCGCGGCTGAAGAGATCGAGATCGACGGCCAGTTCGCGATCGACTTTTCCGATCAGCGGCAGGCCCTGGCGAAACCAGTCGCGGGCGCGCTCGACTTCAAACTTCATCATGGCGCAGAAGGCGGGAGTGTTCTGGTTGTTGCGCGATGTCCTGCTTCGGTGACGTTGAAGCGGCGCAGGTCTTCGAGCGGAAGATAGATGCGGCCCTTTTGCGTAGTCGACGCTGACGTCCTGCCAGAAGTTGGCGAGTTGCAAGCGCGGTGCAGGTGAAGTCGGAAAGTTGCTGGCGCTCGGCATCGCGATATCCGCAGAGGTAGAGCACGAGATGGCCGACCGGATTCGCGGAGTAGCGGCAGTAGGCCAGGACGTCGTTGAAGGTTTCGAAGCGGGTGACGGTTTGATCCTGGCGGAAGGCGCGATCAGCAGATCGGAGAATTCGTGCTTGGGGATATCGAACTGCGCGGACGGTTTCGGCGAGCGCAACGAAGACGGGATGCCGCGGAGTGCCGTCGTAACAGGCGTCGAGTTCGCGCTGCCATTGGTCGAGCAGTGCGAGCGAAGCGGCGGTGTCGCCGACTTCGTCGCCGAGATCGTCGGAGATGCGGCAGTAGGCGTAGACGTTGAAGAAATGCTGGCGCAGGCGGCGCGGAAGAAACCAGCTGGCGACGGAGAAATTTTCGTAGTGGGTGCGGGCGAGGCGGGCGCAGTATTCGCGAGCTTCGGCGAGCGTGGGCGCGGATGCGCGGGATGGCGTAGTCGGCGGGCAGGCGGCGACCAGCCGCGAGCGGCGAGTGGGACGTCGGATTGCAGTGGCGAGTTGTTGCAGTCGCGAGTTGGCGTCACGGCTGTAAATCGAAGCATCGTGCGAATGTCCTTCGATTGCTTGATTGTTGCATTGAGAACTCAACGCCGCTCAGGCGGCCGTTAACGGCTTCTTCGCTCAATCGACAGCAATCAACAATCATCAACAATCGAATCTCGTCAATCAGTGGCCGGGGATGATTGCGGTCTTGATGTCGCCGCCGCGGTTCAGCATGTGGCGCAGAACCTGCTGCAGGCGCGACAGCGGCGCCTCGCCGGTGATGTAGTCGGTGGGACGAATCTTCTTGGCCGCGATCAATCCGAAGGCCCGGCGAACTGTTTCCGGCGTGTGATGGAACGTCGCTTTCAGCGTGATCTCGGAGTAGTGCAGGCGATTGGTCTCGAGTTGCACTTTGGTTCCGCTGGCGCATCCGCCGAAGAAGTTCACGGTGCCGCCTTTGCGGACCATGTCGACGGCCCACTCCCAGGCTTCGGGCCTGCCGACGGCTTCGATCACGACGTCGCATCCGCGCTTTTGCGGAGAGAGTGCGCGAACGGCTTCGACCACGTTCGGCACCTTTGTGGTCTGAATAATTTCGTGCGCGCCCATCTGCTTGGCGGCTTCGACCTGGCCATCGCGCTTGACCACGGAAATCACGTTGCAGCCGATGGCGCGGGCGACTTGCACGAACATCAGGCCGATCGGGCCGCCGCCGAGAATGGTGACGGTGTCGCCGATCTCGACTCCGGTTTCGTGCAGGCCGCGCAGCACGCAGGCCAGCGGCTCGGTCATGGCGGCGTCTTCGAAGCTGACGTTGGGCGGAATGACCAGCATGTTGGCTTCAACGATGCGGCGCGGCACGCGGATGTATTCGGCATAGGCGCCGTTGTTGAAGAGCAGATCTTCGCAGAGATTTTCCTGATGCTTGGAGCAGTAGAAGCACATCTGGCAGGGCGCGGAGTTCAGCGCGACGACGCGCATGCCCTTCTTGAAGCCGTTGACGCCGGCGCCGACTTCTTCGATGACTCCGGCCAGTTCGTGGCCGAACAGGGCGGGAGGAACGATCATGCGGGCGTGATAGCCGCGCTGGTAGACCTTGAGATCGGTGCCGCAGGTCAGGGCGACCTGGACTTTGACCAGAACCTCGCCGTCTCCGACGCGAGGGATTGGAACTTTTTCAATCTTGAGATCTTCTTTGCCGTACAGGACGGCAGCGGTCATTTTTCCGTTCACTGCGGGTTTCCTTCCCGGATACTGCCAGCCCACGATACTGCCGGGCTGAATCACGATCTTCATCGACGAAGGTTGCGGATGGGCGGCCAGATCCAAGCGCTTGCGTGCTCTGCGTCGAGCGGGAAGCGATGACTGATCAGCCGTTCCAGATCCATCTCGCGGTTCATGACGAAACGCACCGACTCTTCCTGCAAATCGACCGATGCACTGTAGGACCCGACCAGAGTTTTCTCATCGACACAGATGGCTGCAGGATCGATCACGGCCTCTCCGTGCTGCGTTTGCGCAAAAAGCAATACCCGCCCACCGGGACGGGCCGCATCCATCGCAGTGCGAATCAGGGAGTTGCCGCCGACCGCAAGAATCACCGCGTCGGCGCCACGCCCCTCGGTCAATTCACGGACGCGCTCCACCACGTTTGTCCGCGAAGCATCAATTGTAAGGTCTAATCCGAAGCTTGATCCTATTTTAAGCCTCTCGGGATACAAATCGGAAGTAATTAAGCGTGGCCCCTGCCCGGCGGGCCAACACGCTCAGTATGATGCCGATTGGGCCCTGGCCGATGGCCAGCACGGTCTCGCCGCGGCGCAGGCGCAGGGCTTCGATGCCCTTCATGCAGGTGTTGACCGGCTCGACGAAGCAGGCTTGCTCGAAGGAAACGCCGTCGGGAATGCGGACGGTGCCGTGCTCGACGATCCAGTCCATGACGCGGACGTATTCGGCGAAGCCGCCGCCGGAGGGCTCGAATCCGGCGGTGCAGCCGACTTTCTTGTAGGTGGCGCACTGGGCGAAGGTCTTGTTCTGGCAGTAGAAGCACTGGCGGCAAGGGATGTGATGGAAGACCATGACGCGGTCGCCGGGGCGATAGTTGCGAACTCCTTCGCCGACGGCGGCGACGATGCCGGAGGTTTCGTGTCCGAAGATGCGCGGGGCGGAATGGGATCCGGTGGAAATCTTCTTGAGGTCGGTGCCGCAGACGCCGCAGGAGTGGACGCGGATGAGCATTTCTCCGGGGCCGATTTCGGGGACGGGGACGGTTTCCAGTGCGGACGTCATTCACGCCGCGATAGACGGCGGCCAGCATGGTTGCAGGGATCGAGCGTGGACGGTTTCGACCGCATACTGTCCGGCTATGGCCATGGATGTCATTTTAGATGATGCGGGCGGGGAGTTCGGTTCAAATCAAGGGTGTGGGTGGACTGATGGTAACTGGGATTCAGGCGGAGTGCGGTGGCGTACGGAGCGCCGTTCGGGAGCTTCATGAGCCGCGGGCGAGGACGCCCCTGCGACAAGCTCAGGGCAGGCTCTCAGGACAGCCGGCAGGATGCCGGCGCTACAATGCCTTCACGGTTTGCTGCGCATCACCTACGCGCGACACGTTTCGTGCTATGCTGCGCAAAACTTTCGGTTTCCAGGACTGCCTGTGCTGATTGAAATGCGGCTGGAAAATTACGCGGTGATCGACAACCTGGTGGTGGAGTTCGGGCAGGGGCTGAACCTGCTGACGGGCGAGACCGGAGCGGGGAAGTCGATCCTGGTCGACGCGCTGGCGTTGCTGCTGGGGGAAAAGGCTTCGAGCGATGTGATTCGCACGGGCGCGGAGCGGGCCGTGGTTTCGGCGGTGTTCGAGGCGGAGGGCGCGGCGGAGAAGGCGCTGGCGAAGATTCTGGAAGCGAATGGACTGGATGAGTCCGACGATGGGTCGCTGATTTTGCGGCGGGAGATTGCGGCTGGCGGCAAGGGACGAGTGTTCGTGAACAATCAGCCGGCGACGGTCGCGGTGCTGCGGCTGCTGGCGCCGCATCTGGCGATCGATTCATGCGCAGAATGAATCGCATTCTGTCGTTTGATGGTCCGGCGCGGCTGGAACTGCTGGATGCGTTTGCGGGAAGCCAACTCGAGGCGGTGCGAGAGCGGCATTCGCGGCGTGGAAGGAGATTCGCACCCGTATTGACGAACTGGAACACGGCGAGCAGGACCGGCTGCGGCTGGTGGATTTGTGGATTTTTCAGAAGCGCGAGATCGAAGAGGCGCGCCTGCAGAGCGGAGAGGACGAGCGGCTGGAGACGGAGAAGCGCGTGCTGGCCAATGCCGAGAAGATTTATAACGCGGCGATGAATGCGTTTGATCTGCTGTACGAGGGCAACGGTTCGACGGCGTCGTCGCTGCGGGCGGCGCAGAAGCAGGTCGAAGAGCTGGCCCGCTACGAGCCGAAGTTTCAGGAGGCGCTGGCGGCGCTGGAGACGGCGCGCATCAGCGTGGAGGATGTGGGCGCGACGGTGCGCGATTATGCGGGAGGAATTCATGCTTCGCCGGAACATCTGGCGCAGGTGGAGGACCGGCTGGCGCTGCTGGAGCGGCTGAAGCGGAAGTATGGGCCGACGCTGGATGAGGTGATTCGAGTTCGGAGCGGACGTGTCGCGCAAGTTGTCGGAGGTCGAGAACAAAGACGAGATTCTGCGCGAGTTGCGGAGCGAGTTGGCGAAGGCGGCGGAGGAATATTTGCGCGCGGCGCGGGCGCTGTCAAAGAAGCGGGCGGAGGCGGCGCGGCGGCTGGAGAAGCTGGTGGAGGCGGAGATCAACGATCTGGCGATGAAGTCGGCGTTCCGCATCGAGATGACGAGTTCGGAGGAGGAAGGGAACTGGACGGCGTCGGGGATCGATCAGGTGGTGTATATGATCTCGACCAATCCGGGCGAGCCGTTGCGGCAGTTGGAGCACATTGCGTCGGGCGGGGAGTTGTCGCGGGTGATGCTGGCGCTGAAGGCCAGCGTGGAGGCGGGGAAACCCCACTTCTCGCAAAGAACGCGAGAAATGGGGCAGCCAGGAAGTCAAAATCCCCACCTTCTCGCAAAAAGCGCGAGACAATGGGGCACCCAGAGGACTTTGGTGTTCGATGAGATTGATACCGGGATCGGGGGACGGGCGGCGGAGGCGGTGGGGAAGAAGCTGAAGTCGCTGGCGCGATCGAATCAGGTTTTGTGCGTGACGCATCTGCCGCAGATTGCGACTTTTGGCGATCATCATTACGTCATCGAGAAGAAGGAATCGGGCGGGACGGACGCGGACCAGCATTCGCCTGGTGACCGGCGAGGAACGCACCGAAGAAGTGGCGCGCATGTTGAGCGGGGCGAAGCTGACGGAGACTTCACGCAAGCATGCGGAGCAGATGATCAAGACTAACGGGTGATCGATGCGGATTAGGTTCGCGAGTGAGCCTAGCGGGTGAGGACCAGGACGCGGTCGGAGCGGCTCTCGGCCAAGGTGATTTTGGCGGAGCTGTCGGCGACCTGGATGGTGAAGTTGACGGTGATGTTGGCCATGGTTTCGACGGGCTGACCATTCTGCAAAATCGGCTTGAAGTGCCATTCGCGAACGGCTTGCTGGGCGGCGGCGGCCAGAATCGCCGGGCCGCTGAGTACATGAAGATCTTGGATAATTCCATCGGAACCGATCAGAGCCTGCAAGACCACCGATCCCTGCACATTCATGTGCTGCGCCAGCGGCGGATAGGAGGCTTGCTGGACGGCGTCGGAAGAGATGGGCTCGCGGCCGACGGCGCTGGTCAGGGCGTTCGTGCCGGCGTTGGGAGCGGGATTCGTCATTTGGACGGTTGCGGCCTGATTGGCGGGACGAACCGTGCGGCGCGCATTTCCAGCGACGATTTCAACATTCAATGGAGGCAGAACGGTGCGGGTGGTGGTTACTGCGGGTGGGTTCGTAGCTTTTGAGGCGGCGGACTTCGCGGCCTGCCTCTTTGCTGCTTGCGCCGGTTGTTGACGGGCCGGGACTGGCTGCGCGGTGGGCGTGGCGGCGGTTTCGGTCCCGTCTGAGTCCAGGATGAGTTGGTTGGAGCCGAACCAGAATTGGCGGTCGGTCACGATTACGACGGCGATGGCGGCGACCAGGATGACGAGCGCGAGCAAGAGACGCTGCGATTGGCGGGTTTTCTGAGCTAGCCGTTCCTCTGAGGTTTCGAGGGAGCTTCAATCGCCGGTCTTTTTTTGAATTCCTGCATTTGCGCTCACCTGGGGTTTGAGCAACAACATCGATATGTTGCGCGAACCGGCTTTTATCCGCAATGGCACGCGGAGGGGGGATGGGGGCACAAGAGGGCCATATGGGACCGGAGCACGCAGTTGGCGGATGGGGCTAGTCGCGGCTTTCGACGCGTGAGTTTCATGAACCCTTCCGTTCAGGCGCTGAATTGCGCTGTTCGCTGCTAATCCCCGCGCTTTCTGTGGCTTACGTTGACCATCCCGGTACTTTCCGGTAGTTTAGAGGTATCGCCACAATGGGGATCGTGTACCCTTAAGGTACGGGTTTGTGGCGGCTTTTGAGACTGGGAAAGCAGATTCCTCGCTTCGCTCGGAATGACAACGGAAATCCGATAGGTTGACCGCGCGGAGCATCTGTGGAATTTGAGGAGCAAACTGACATCGTGTCTGGAATTTTAGCGAAGACTGACGGAAAGACTTTACTTTTGCTGAAGCCGCGAGGCTTCTGCGCCGGCGTGGTGCGGGCCATCGACGTGGTCCGCATCGCGCTGGAGGCCTTTGGGCCGCCGATTTACGTGCGCAAGGAGATCGTCCACAACAGCTTTGTGGTGGAGGAACTGCGCGGCAAGGGCGCAATCTTCGTCGACAGCGAGGACGAGGTGCCGAACGGCGAGCGCATCATCTACAGCGCGCACGGCGTTTCGCCCGAGGTGCGGGAGCACAGCGCGCGGCGCGGGCTGCGCGTGATCGATGCGACCTGCCCGCTGGTGACCAAGGTCCACGTGGAAGCGGTGAAGTTCGCCAAGGAAGGCTATTCGCTGATCCTGATCGGGCATAAAGATCACGATGAGGTGATCGGAACGCTGGGCGAGGCTCCGCTGGTGACGCAGGTGGTGGGATCGCCGGAGCAGGTGAAGTCGCTGAGTGTGCCCGATCCGGACCGCGTGGCTTACCTGACGCAGACCACGCTGAGCCTGGATGAGACGAAAGACATTATCGCGGCGTTGAAGCAGAAGTTCCCCAACATCAAGGGGCCGGCGGCGCAGGATATCTGCTATGCCACGGAGAACCGCCAGGTCGCGGTGAAGCAGGTGGCGTCCGAGGCCGATCTGTTGCTGGTGGTGGGCTCGGAGAACAGTTCGAACTCCAACCGGCTGGTGGAAGTGGCGCGCAATCTGGGCACGAACGCGCACCTGATCGACAGCTGCAACGACATTGAAGCCGGAATGGCTGAAGGGCGTGAAGACGATTGCGCTGACCGCCGGCGCATCGGCGCCGGAGTGCCTGGTGGAGGAGACGGTGACGTTCCTGCGCGAACAAGGGATTCGACAACATGCAGGAACTGGAAGTGATGCCGGAGAACGTGCGCTTCGGGCTGCCGCCGGAGATTGTGGAGGCGATTGCGGCGGCGCCGGCGAGCGCGAACGGGGACTGAATGGCCGGCCCTCGGGGGCTAAAGCCCCGGTGTCTGGGGGCTGAAAACGGCGCGGCTAAAGCCGTGCCCTTCCACGACCGCGACGAATTCACGAACGAGAATTCACGAATGAATGGAGTACTGAATTCATGGATACAAACTCTCCCGAGTCCCAGACATCTTCCGTACCGTTAGGTTCGAGTCCCGCAGCTTCGTTTCGGCAAAATTGAGGAATTGGGCAGCCGCGTGGGCGCGGCGATTGCGGCGGCGCGCAAATTTCTTTTTTCGCAGCAGCACGAAGATGGCTACTGGTGCGGCGAACTCGAAGCCGACACGACGCTCGAGTCGGATTACATCCTGCTGCACACCTTGCTCGGGACCGGGAATCAGGAGCGCTTCCAGAAGGCGGCGAACTGGATTCTGCGGCACCAGAACGAAGACGGCGGCTGGAGTATCTACGCCGCCGGTCCTTCGAACATCAGCGCTTCGGTGAAGGCCTATTTCGGATTGAAGCTGGCGGGATATACGGCCGACCATCCGGCGCTGGAGCGCGCCCGCAAGAAAATTCTGGAGATGGGCGGCGTCACCGAAGTCAATACATTTACCAAGATCTATCTCTGCTTCTTCGGGCAGTACGACTACGACGCGGTTCCGGCGATTCCGCCGGAGATCGTGCTGTTTCCCAACTGGTTCTGGTTCAACATCTACGAAATTTCGTCGTGGTCGCGCGCCATCCTGGTGCCGCTGTCGATCTGCTACGCCAAGAAGCCGTTCAAGAAGATTCCGCGCGAGATGGGCGTGGAGGAACTGTTTGTCGGCGGCATGCAGAAGTCGCGCATGCACCTGCACTGGGCGAAGAAGCTGGTTTCGTGGCGCAATTTCTTTCTGGTGCTCGACCGCATGACGCACTGGTTCGAGCGCGTGCATGTGCGGCCGTTGCGTTCGATCGCGCTGAAGAGCGCGGAGAAGTGGATGCTGGAGCGCTTCGAGATGAGCGACGGGCTGGGCGCGATTTATCCGTCGATGATGAACGCGATCATCGCGCTGCGCTGCCTGGGATATTCGCTCGACGATCCGCAGGTGATTCGCGCGATGGATGAGTTCGAAAAGCTGGGCATTGAAGAAGAAGACACGTTCCGCATGCAGCCCTGCATGTCGCCGGTGTGGGATACGGCGTACGCGCTGTTTGCGCTGGGCGAGGCGGGAGTGCCGGCGAACGATCCGCGGATGGTGAAGTGCGCCGACTGGATTCTGCAGAAGCAGGTGCGCAACGTCGGGCGACTGGAAGGTAAAGAACAAGAAGGGGCAGCCGGGCGGCTGGTACTTCGAGTTCAACAACGAGTTTTATCCCGATGTGGATGACAGCGCGATGGTTTGCCTGGCGCTGAGCCGGGTGGAGCATCCCAACGGGCGCTACCAGCGCGAGTCGGTGCAGCGCGCGATTGACTGGATCTTCTCCATGCAGTGCAAGAACGGCGGCTGGGCATCGTTCGACAAAGACAACGACAAGATGGTGTTCCAGTACATTCCGTTTGCCGATCACAACGCCATGCTCGATCCGCCGACCGTCGATATTACGGGACGCATTCTGGAGATGCTGGCGACCTACGGATACGACAAGAATCATCCGGCGGTGAAGCGGGCGATCACAGTTTGTTCGAAGGAAGAGCAGGAGCCGGACGGAAGCTGGTTCGGGCGCTGGGGCGTGAACTACATTTACGGCACGGCGCTGGTGTTGCGCGGGCTGGAAGCGATTGGCATGGACCTGCACGAGCCCTGCGTGCAGCAGGGCGCGGAGTGGCTGCGCATGGTGCAGAACGCCGACGGCGGATGGGGCGAAACTGTGGGCTCGTACGACGATCCGAGCTTGCGGGGGCAGGGCGAGAGCACGCCTTCGCAGACTGCGTGGGCGATCCTGGGATTGCTGGCGGCCAACGATACGCGCAGCGATTCGGTGGCGCGCGGCAGTCGCTTATCTGCTGCGCACGCAGAGAAAAGATGGATCGTGGGATGAGCCGTTCTTTACCGGCACCGGATTTCCGCGCGTGTTCTATCTGATGTATCACCTCTACCGGCGAGTACTTCCCGCTGCTGGCGCTGACTACTTACGCGAAGGTGATGGAGAAGGCGGCAAGCTAGTTCTCAGATCTCGGTTCTCAGTTCTCAGTTTGCGCCGCAACGGATATGCTTGAACCCGTATGAACGACGGCGTCATTCTGATTGCGGGTCTTCCGGGCTGCGGCAAAACGACACATCTCACACACATGCTCCGGGACGGTTGGTTGGTGTTCGACGACTACAAAGCTCATGCTTGTGAGGACTGCTCCAAGTTTGGCAGTTCCAGAAAATTCCTGCCGCTGATTATCACCCTTCGGGCCGGGCTCAAATGTGTCGTTGCCGACATCGATTTCTGTAGGACGGAGTCTCGCGAGGAGGCGGTAGACCTTCTGCGAGCGATTGTTCCGAATGTCCACCTCGGCTGGCTTTTTTTTGAGAACAACCCCTCAGCTTGCGAGTCAAATGTTCGACGCCGAAATAGCCTCTCGCGCGACGAAGAGTTGACGAAGGTGCGCGACTTGTCCGCCGTGTACGAGATACCGCACGGAGCGGATACCCTTCTAATTGGCGGGAAAGAGGGGGCTAGTGGAGAATCGAGAACTGAGAACCGAGAACTGCTCTGAAAGCTTTCGTCACAGGCGCCACTGGATTTCTGGGATCGCATGTTGCCCGCGCTCTTGCCGATCAGGGCGCGGACCTGCGGCTGCTGGTGCGTCCTACGAGCAATCTGCGGAATCTTGAAGACCTTCGAGCTGAGACTGCAACCGGGGATCTGCGCGATGCCGCTTCACTGGAAAAAGCCATCGCGGGGTGTGACACGGTGTTTCACGTGGCGGCTGACTACCGGCTGTGGGTGCGGGATCCGGAGGAGATGTACCGGTCGAACGTGGAGGGAACGCGGGCGATTCTGGAGGCGGCGCGCAAGAATGGCGTGCGGCGCGTGGTGTACACGTCGAGCGTGGCGACTGTGGGATTTACTAGCAACGGAAATCCTCGTGGACAACCCGCGGATGAGGATTCTCCGGTATCTCTCGACGACATGATTGGCCATTACAAGCGATCAAAGTTTATGGCGGAGCAAGTGGCGATCGAGGCGGGCCGCAGCGGGATGCATGTGGTGACGGTGAATCCGACGACGCCGGTGGGCGAGCAGGATGTGAAGCCGACGCCGACCGGGAGGATTGTCCTCGACTTTCTGAAGCGAAAATTTCCTGCTTATGTGGACACGGGATTGAACCTGGTCGATGTGCGGGAGTGCGCGCGAGGACATGTGGCGGCTTTGGAAAAAGGGAGATCGGGCGAGCGCTACATTCTGGGCGGGGAAGATCTGACGCTGAAACAGATTCTCGACAAGCTGGGGGAGATCACGGGGCTGCCGTCGCCGAAGGTGAGGTTGCCGTATTTTTTTGCGTTCGCTACGGGAGTCATCGACGAGGCGTTTACCGGAAGACTATTGAAGCGCGAGCCGCGCGCCACTGTAGACACGGTGCGCATGGGCAAGAAAAAAATGTTTGCCAGTTCGGCGAAAGCGGAGCGCGAGCTGGGTTGGAAGATTGTGCCGGTCGACGGGGCGTTGCGGCGTGCGGTGGAGTGGTTCCGGGATAACGGATATGTGTAGGGTGGTGCTGGGTTCCGCGGGGGACGCAAGGTCTCTCCACTCCGCATTTCCTTCCGCTTGTGCGGAAGAAAATGCTCCGGTCGAGATGACAATGCACTCGATGACCATGTGTTCGATGACAATCTGTTCGATGACAATGGGTTCGATGACAATGGGTTCGATGAAAATTGGTCGAGGTAAGAGAAGTCGAGGTGAGGGAAGTTGAGCAGGGGATCCACGATCGCGATTGTGGCTGCGCTGGAGCGGGAGGTCCGTCCGCTGGTGAAGTCGTGGAGCGTGCGCGAGAAGGAATTCAGCGGGCGGCGCTTTCGTTTTTTCGAGCACGGCGAAGTGGTTCTGGTATGCGGGGGAATTGGAGCGGAAGCGGCGCGGCGAGCGGCGGAAGCGGTGATCGCGCTCTATGCACCGGGCGTAGTTTATTCGGCGGGCTTTGCGGGAGCGCTTGATCCGGCGCTGAAAGTTGGGGACGTTGTGCAGCCGCGGCGAGTGGTCAATGCGGGCGATGGGAGCAGTTTGACGCTCGATCGCGGCGAAGGCGTACTGGTGAGTTTTGGATCGGTTGCGAGTCCGGCGCAGAAGGCGAGTCTGCGAGATTCGTTCCAGGCGCAGGCGGTCGACATGGAGGCGGCTGCGGTAGCGCGAGCCGCGGAGGCTCGGGGTGCGGGATTCGCGGTGGTGAAGGCGATTTCGGATGAATTCGATTTCGACTTCCCCGTGATCGAGCGGTTTGTCGATTCCAACGGAAGATTTCTGGAAGGCAGATTTGCGTGGTATATGGCCTTTCGTCCGTGGTTGTGGCCGAAAGTGGCGCGGCTGGCGCAGAATGGCCGCCGCGCTTCGGTGGCGCTTTGCGCAAGGCTGCGGACGATAATACGCGGAAAGTTCGGAATCTTCCAGCGTTCGTAACGTGGAAGCGGCGAAGCGCGGATAAAGGGCGCAGACTTTGCGGATCAGATCACCTGAATCGTTCTACCGCAGCGAATTTTTGGTTGGCAGATCGGATACGTGTGGGAAAGTTAGCGACCAGCTTCATCTATAATCGCGCAAGGCATTCTCCAAAAGAAAAACGATGCAATTCTTCTCCCTTGCTAGCAGTGTTTGTCGGCGGCGAAATCGTCGACATGATTTCCAACATGGGCGCGGTGGCCAGGCTGGTTTTGCTGCTGTTGCTGGTGTTCAGCCTGATCTCGTGGGCAATCATACTCACCAAATGGAGCCTGTTGCGGAAAGCTCGCGCGCAGAGTGGAAGGTTCGTGCGCGCATTTCGCAAGGCGCAGCGGTTGCAGGATATCGCCGCGGTGGCGGAGCAATTCAAGCCGAGCCCGCTGGTGGGCGTGTTCGAGGGCGGGTATGAAGAATACAAGCGGCAGGCGGGAACGTTCGGCACGCTGCGAAACCTGGTGACGATCCAGCGGGGAATGCAGATCGGGGCGTCGGAGGAGATTACGCGGCTGGAACGAAATATGCCGTGGCTTGCGATCACCGCGGCGGTGACGCCGTTTGTGGGATTGTTTGGAACTGTGTGGGGAATTATCGATGCGTTTCACGGGTTGGGAACGGCGGGAGCGGCGACGCTGCGGGCGGTTGCGCCCGGAATTTCCGAAGCGTTGATCACGACGGCTGCCGGACTGGCGGCTGCGATTCCGGCGGTGATTGCCTATAACCTGATCGGCGCGTCAATCAGGGATCTCGCGGCGCGCAGCGACGATTTTGCGCTGGAGGTGCTGAATGCGGTGGAGAACAGCCAGGCGCAAGCCGCCAAGTGAAGTGAGGCGCTAATGGCTTTCACGGCTTCCAATGGGCGCACGCAGACGGCGATGGCCGACATCAACATCACTCCGCTGGTGGACGTGGTGCTGGTGTTGCTGATTATTTTTATGGTGACGGCGCCGGTGCTGCAGTCGGGGATCGACGTGAGCGTGCCCAAGACGCGGACGGTGAAAGAGATTACCGAGGAGCGCACGGTGATCACGATTAATAAAGATCAGCGTGTCTTTTTGGGCAACGACGCCATCAACATTAATGAGATCAAAACGAAGTTGCGGCAGAAGATTCGTGATCCCAGGAACCAGTTTATTTTTGTGAGGGCGGACGAGAATGTTCCGTTTGGAGCGTTCGCTACGGTGATGGACGCGGTGAAGTCGGCGGGCATCACGAACGTGAGCATTGTGACGCAACCGTTAGAGCAAAATGGCAGCAAACGCTGAAATTTATTTCGAACATGACAGTTGGGGCCGGGCATTGGCCTGGTCGGCGGGGCTGCATGTGGGAGTCACAGCGGCGCTGCTGATCTATTCCGCGATTGTCATGGGGCCGAGCGGCGATACGTGGGGCGCGGGTGGAGGCGGAGAGGCGATTGGCGCGACGCTGGTGAGCACGGTGCCGCTGCCGGCAAATCCGGCGCAGACCAAGAACGTGCTGGCCAACGAGTCAAAGGGCGTGACGCAATCGCAACCGAAGATCGAAGAGAAACAGCCGGAGCCGGATGCGATTGAGATTCAGGGCAAGAACGCCAAGATAAAACCGAAGAAGAAACAGGAGACTGCGTCGAAGGAAAAGGCGGTGGCGCCTCCGGAAGAAGAAACGAATCAGGTTGCGTTCGGAGAAGGCGGGCCGGTCAGCGGGCCTTACGGAACGTTCAGCGCGGCCGGGGCGAAGGGCGGATTTGGAATTAGTGGAGGCGGTGGAGATTTTGGAACCAAGTACGCTTGGTACGTGCACGTGATTCAGCAGAAGGTTTCGGAAAACTGGCTGAAGTACGAAGTCGATCCGAGAATTACGAGCGCGCAGCGGGTGTATATCACGTTCGACATCGCGCGCGATGGGCATCCTTCGAATGAGCGGATCGAGCAATCGAGCGGTGTCCCTTCGCTGGATGTTTCGGCGGTGCGGGCGCTGCAACGTATTGATACTTTCGGACCCTTGCCTCCGGATTATCCAGGCGGCAAGATTTCTGTGGAGTACTGGTTCGATTATAAGAAGTGAACCAATAGCGTAAACACAATGCACTACTAACTGACATGTCCTGCAGGAATGGGGGCACAATGAAGGGCGCTGAGCGCAGTGACTGGCGTGGAGGGGGAAGAAGAAACCTTGCAAAGCAATTCCTATCGGGATACGATATTGTCTTACGCCGAACTTTTTACTCCTACACGGATGGACGAAGGCGAAAGATCTCTGTCATGGGGTTGGCCAGGCCGCGCGGTATGGGCGCCGGTATTTCTCTTCGTTTTCTTCTGTTTTTCTTCCAAAAGTTTTGCGCAGGACTGGGTTAAGACCGGGACGAGCCTGGGCGTGGAAAAAGTGCGCCTGGCTGTTCCAGACTTCAAACCGGCAAGCGCCGATGCGCAGAATGCCGCGCTGCTCAAGACTTTCAACGACACGTTGTGGAATGACCTCGATGTGTCGGGCGTGGTCGAACTGGTTTCCAAGAGTTTCTACCCGTTGCAGGTTCCGGGCCAGCCGACGGAAGTGAATATTCTCGCATGGAATGCGCCACCGCCGAATGCGGCGATGCTGGCGTTCGGAAACCTGGGCGTGGCGGGCGGAAAGCTTACGGTGCAGGGCTGGCTGTATGACGTGAAGAATACGCAATCGCCGCAGATTCTGGGGAAGCAGTATTCGGATGCGCCGAGCGACGCTGCCGCACGGATGATGGCCCACAAGTTCGCCGACGAAATAATTTTTCGGCTGGGCGGCGGCATTCAAGGAATTGCGGAGACGCAGATTTATTTTGTGAGCGACCGGACCGGGCACAAGGAAATCTGGGCGATGGATTATGACGGCTCGAACCAACACCAGATTACGCATTTGGGATCGATCTCCCTGTCGCCGCGGATTTCGCCGGACGGGTCTCGCATCGCTTTCAGCAGCCTGACGAAGAGCGGTTGGGAGATTATGATGTACTCTCTCGAACTGAACCGGCAGGTGAGTTTTCCGCACATGGGCGGAACGAATCTGTCGCCGGCGTGGTCGGGGGACGGGATGAAGCTGGCATTTTCATCGTCGCGCGGGGGCGCGCCGGAAATTTATGTGGCGGATGCGTCTGGCGGAAATTTGCACCGGATGACGACCGACAAAGGGCCGGATGTTTCGCCATCGTGGAACCGGAAGACCAACGCGCAAATCGCATTTGTCAGCGGGCGGACGGGGTTGCCGCAGATTTATACGATGGAAGCGGACGGCACCAACCAGCAGCGCATGACCGATCAGGGTTATGCGGTGTCGCCAAACTGGGCGCCCAACGGGCAGTTTCTGGCGCTCGCGTGGGTGCGCAAGTATGGACCGGGCGAACCGGGCTCGTCGGATATTTACCTGATGGATATTGCCAGCAAGCAGTGGGTGCAGCTGACGCACGACGGCGGGCGCAATGATTTTCCTTCGTGGTCGCCGGATGGACGGCATATTGTGTTTCAATCCAGCCGGTCGGGGAAAGAAGAAATCTGGACCATGCTGGCGGATGGCACCAAGGTTCAGCAGTTGACTTTTACCGGCCGTAACACCCAACCGAATTGGAGTTGGAAATAGTAAATACACTTCGTCTGATCCATGGGGGGCAAAGCCTTTGGGTCGCAGGAGGAAAAGTGAAGCAAAGAAGCATGAAGTGGTTCGCACTCGTAATGATGCTAGGCGCCGTAATGATGCTGGGCGCCTGCAAGAAGAAAGCGACTCCGCCACCACCGCCACCGCCACCACCGCCGCCGACGCCAACCGCGTCGATTTCGGTGAGTCCCAGCAGCATTCAGGCGGGGCAATCAGCGTCGTTAACCTGGCAGACGAGCAATGCGACCGATGTGTCGATCGACGGCATTGGCGCGGTGCAGCCGAACGGTTCGCAAAGCGTTTCGCCGACCGATTCGACGACTTATCACTTGACCGCCAAGGGATCGGGCGGGACGCAGGAGGCCACGGCGCGGCTGACGGTAACGCAAGCGCCAGCGCCGCCACCGCCTCCGCCATCGGTGACGGACGAAGACCTGTTCGGCCAGAATGTGAAGGATGTTTACTTCGACTATGACAAGTCGGACGTTCGCGGCGATCAGCAGGCTTCGGTGCAGGCCGACGCGCAGTTCTTCAGTCAGCACACGAACATGAACTTCACGGTCGAAGGACACTGCGACGAGCGCGGATCGACCGACTACAACCTGGCGCTCGGTGACAAGCGCGCCAGCGCGGTGAAGGATGCATTGGTCTCGGCGGGCGTAAGCGCCAGCCGGATCAAGACCATCAGCTACGGCAAAGAGAAACCGTTCTGCACGGAAAGCAATGAAGCTTGCTGGCAGCAGAACCGCCGCGGCCATCTGGTCTACTCGAAGTAAGGTGTGCGGGGGCGCTTGCAAAAGCGCCCCCTTTTCTTAATCGCAGCGAATGTTGCATTGGTGTGCGCTTAGGCCGGTAGAGCGCGGGGGAAAGCATTTCTCTGTTGCGGCTTGCGATTCCGGGGGAACGTCTGTGCGTGTGAATACTTCCTGCCTGTGGGACAATCATTGCATCTAAAATAGAGGCGGGTTCAGAGAATGCTTATGAAACTACATCGCAACTCAGCATTGTTGGCATTGCCGCTGGCGCTGGCGCTCGGGATCGGCTCCGGCGTGGGGCGTCAACAAAGACATGATCCAGTTGCAGACACAGGTGCAGCAACTGCAGGAACAGATGACGGCCATGCAGCGGGCCTTTGACGAGCGCATGGGCGTGATGAAAAATCTGGTCGAGCAGGACACCGACGCCGTCAACAAGGTGGCGAATGCGCTGAACGGGCTGCAGACGACCTTGCAGAAACAGCAGAACGAGGGAGGCTCGAAGGCCGATCAACTTTCGGGTCAGATCCAGACGCTTAACGACACTTTGGATGAGTTGAAGGTGCGGCTGGCGAAAGTCAGCAAGCAACTCGAAGACATGCAGGCGGCGCAGCAGAGCGCGACTGCTCAACAGGCGACGCAGCAAGCGCAACAGCAAGCCATGGCGCAAGCGCCGCCGCCGGATGTGCTTTACAACAACGCCTTGCGCGATTACAACGGGGGTAAGAACGACTTGGCGCTGCAGGAGTTTTCGGACTACGTTAAGTTTTATCCCAACACCGATCTGGCGGGGAACGCTATTTCTATCTGGGAGAGATTCAGTTCCGGCAGGGAAATTACCAGCAGGCGGCGCAGACTTACGATCAGGTGCTGCAGAATTATCCCAGCGGAAACAAGGCGGCGTCGGCGCAATTGAAGAAAGGGTTTTCGCTAATCGAACTGGGGAAGCAGGATGACGGGGTTAGTGAATTGCGACATTTGATCCAGCGGTATCCGCACTCTCCGGAGGCGCTGCAGGCGCGGGAGCGGTTGCGCAAGTTGGGCGTTTCGAGTTCGGGGCGGAATTCGTAGGGCGGCCCGGGGCTTGAGGCCCACATCATTTGGGATGGTTTACGGCGCGGCTGAAGACGCGCCCTTTCAAAGCAAAGCCCGTCCCATCAAAACATGGGTCCTTTAGATTGAGCCGTGGCGCGGGCGTTTGGCTTGATGGTGCTTGGCGGCTTTGTGGGCGTGATGGCGCTGCGCGCGCTGATGAGTCGCCCTTACTGGAACGAGGCGGGCTTCCGAGGGCGTCGGCCAAGGCCAAGGTTGCCGCGAAGAGGATTAAGCTTAATACTGAAAAGCAGCGTTTCATCTACCTATTCTCCGGCGAAGTTCTCCTACTTTATATCTATATTCATGGGAAAGCTCCAGAGATAAAGTTTGCTTGTAGGATGGATGCGCGAGGTTCATCGATGGCAGAAAACAGACCCGATCAGGATGCGGCGAAGGGCGCCACCGAGACTGAAGACCACAAAGAGGCCGGAAATGTCGGCCTGCAGGAGCAACTTGGGCATCGCGATCAGGACCCGAATTTGAAGGATGCAGACTCCGATTTTCCCGAACCTGGGAATAGTCCGGAACACAGCGGCGAACCGGAGCGCAAAACGGCGTAAACGGTTTACCGGGAGTCAGGCACGCATGAAAGCAAGGCCCTCTAGAGAGGGCCTTTTTTCTTGCGCGTCTTTTGGCGAGCGCTAGCGCAATTCTTCCATGACGGCGTCCAGCGCTTCTTTTCCGGGACGAGTCATAGACTCGGGAAGAGTCGCCAGGGGCTGGTCGACGACGTTCAGCATTTCAATGAAGTTTGGAGCCTCCGGGTTGACGTAGAAGACTCCAGTCAGCACTTCGCCTTTGTCGTGAGCTTCGGTGAGGCGAGTGATGGCGCGAATCTTGTCGGTGGGATCGTAGTCCTCTTCCAGCTTGCGCAGGTGCAGGCGGGAACCGTCGTGCATGGTGACTTCAACGGTTGTGCCGGGATCGTATTCGACGGCGATTTCCTCGAAGTGGGGAACGAAGCTGACATCCTGCAGCGTCTCTTCGTGTTCCTTCACGTATTTGTAGGACTTGGTCGAGCCCTCGTGATCGTTGAAGGTAACGCAGGGCGAGACCACATCGAGCATGACCGTGCCTTTGTGGGCGATGGCGGCCTTGAGCATGGCGCTTAGCTGACGCTTGTCGCCGGAGAAGGAGCGGCCGACCAATGTTGCGCCGAGTTGAATGGCGAGGGCGCAGGTGTCGATGGGGGGAAGGTCGTTGACTACGCCGGTTTTGAGCTTGGAGCCGAGATCGGCGGTGGCCGAGAACTGGCCCTTGGTGAGGCCGTAGACTCCGTTGTCTTCGATGATGTAGATGATCGGAAGATTGCGGCGCATGAGGTGAATGAACTGGCCGACGCCGATAGAGGCGGTGTCGCCGTCGCCGCTGACGCCGATGCAGACGAGTTTGCGGTTCGCGAGAATGGCGCCCGTGGCGACGGAGGGCATGCGGCCGTGCACGGCGTTGAAGCTGTGGGAGCGGCTCATGAAGTACGCGGGCGTTTTCGAGGAGCAGCCAATGCCGCTGGGCTTGATGAGCAACTCGGGCTGCACGCCCATCTCGTACATGGATTCGATGATGCGCTCGGAGATGGCGTTGTGGCCGCATCCGGCGCAGAGCGTGGTCTTGCCGCCTTTGTAGTCCATGACGGTGAGGCCGATGCGGTTGGTCTTTGGTCCGGGTGCGGCGGTTCCGGGTTCGACGGTTGTGGTTCCCATTGCTTGCTCCTCAGGGGCTAAAGCCCCTTTTCTTTATCGCCTTAACGCGGCCCTAAAGGGCCGCTCTTCCACATCGCATATACACGCCCTGAAGGGCCACTCTTCCACGGCTATTCGTCTTACGCAGCCTATTTGCCTTCCATGCTGGTGAGTTCGTCGGTGATGGAACGCGCGTCGAGCGGCAGGCCGGTGATGTGGGCGATGCTGCGCAGGCGCGTGGTCAGTTCGGGCTTCAGATCGAGTCGTAACAGGGTGAGCATCTGGGCGTCGCGGTTCTGCTCGACGACGTAGGTGCGGTCGTGCTGTTCGATGAACTCATGCACTTCGCGGGTGAAGGGATACGCGCGAAGGCGGAGGTAGTCGGTTTCGATCGAATATTCGTCGCGAAGCTGGTCGCGGCTTTCGGTGATGCCCCAGTGGGAAGTTCCGTAACCGATGATGCCGATTCTTGCTTGGTTGCCCTTCGTGATTTCGGGGCGGGGAACGAAGGAGCGCGCGGTTTCGAACTTGCGGTTCAGGCGCTCCATATTGTTTTCGAAGTCGTCGGCGCGCTCGCTGTATTGGGCGCGCTCGTTGTGGCCGCTGCCTCTGGAGAAGTAAGCTGCCGCGGGATGAATGGTTCCAGGCAGGGTGCGGTAGCCGATGCCGTCGCCGTCGACGTCTTTGTAGCGCGCGAAGCTGCCGAGGCGGTCGAGGTCTTCTTTGCTCAGAACTTTCCCGCGCTTGATCGGCGTGGTCGGATATTCGAAGGGATCGGACATCCAGTTGTTCATCCCAAGATCGAGATCGGACATGACGAAGACCAGCGTCTGGAATTGCTCGGCGAGATTGAAAGCTTCGGGTGCCATGCTGAAACACTCCGTCACCGAGCAGGGAAATAGCATGATGTGCTTGGTGTCGCCGTGAGAGAGGAAAGCGGTGGAAAGAATGTCGCCCTGGGAAGTGCGCGTGGGCAGACCGGTGGAGGGGCCGACGCGTTGGATGTCCCAGATGACGCCGGGAACTTCGACGTAGTAGGCGAGTCCGGCGAACTCGGACATGAGAGAGATGCCGGGGCCGGCGGTGGCGGTCATGCTGCGAGCGCCTGCCCAGCCGGCGCCGATAACCATGCCGATGGCGGCGAGTTCGTCTTCGGCCTGCACGATGGCGAAGGTGGCTTTGCCGTCGGGAGTGATGCGGTATTCCTTCATGTACTCGATCATTGTTTCGACGAGCGATGAGGAGGGCGTGATGGGATACCAGGTGACGACGGTGCATCCCGCGAACATGCAGCCGAGGGCGGCGGCGGAATTGCCGTCGATGATAATCTTTCCGGCAGTCGCGTTCATGCGCTCGATGTAGAATGCGCCGCGCTTTTGCAGATTGACTTTGGCGTAATCGAATCCCGCCTGGGCCGCGGCAAGATTGAGGTTGGCGGCCTTCACTTTCTTGGCGAACTGTTTGCGGATGGCCTTTTCAACCTCGGCCATATCGATGGTAAGCAGGCTGGCGACGACGCCCACGTAAACCATGTTCTTGACCAGTTTGCGCAGCTTGGCTTCGGGGCATACGGCGGCAACCAGCTTGTCGTAAGGAACCGAATAAAAGATGAGATCGTCGCGCAGCTTGTGCAACGCGAGAGGTTCGTCGTAGAGCACCGCCGCGCCGGGTGCGAGCGACATGGTGTCTTCCTGGGCGGTCTCGGGATTCATGGCCACCAGGAAGTCGATTTCTTTCTTGCGGCCGATGTAGCCGAGCTTGTTGGCGCGAATCGTGTACCAGGTCGGAAGTCCGGCGATGTTCGAGGGGAACATATTCTTGCCGGAGACGGGTACGCCCATCTGAAAAATGCTGCGTAAGAGAACTGTATTTGAACTCTGAGAACCGGAACCATTGACCGTCGCGACCTGAATGCTCATGTCGTTAACGATGCGCTTGTGCCCCACGCCTCCGGAGGATTCGCGAGGCGTAACATCCGTCGTGGCCATCCCAACACCTTCCTTCAGTTCAGGGGCTGAACCCTATCGCCCATGGATTTGTGGATCGTGGAAGAGGAAACATTCCATTATAAACGCGTTGCGCGCCGATGGTGGCGGCAAATCGCCCGGTGGAGGCGGGAGGAACCCGAATTGGAAATGCGCGGGCGAACAGAGAACAAGCAGAAAAACGAAGGCCGGGTATCCCGGAAGGATGTTCCGGATCCCGGCCCACGTCTTACATCAACTTGGAGTAGAAGCTAGTGTAGTGCGTCGGAAATAACATCTCCTATATCGTGCGCCATGGCGACGGAAGGCAAAGATTTTGACCGCAGAGTTCGCAGAGAACATCCGCAGAGATCGCGGAGAAGCGCTGTGCGACGTCAACTATAAGCGTCTATCTGCTTGACGCACTACACTAGTTGCCCGAACCTGAGTTAGATGCGGTGGTTGGCGCCGCAGCGGGGGCGTTGGCACCGAAGCGAGCCAGGCGCGGGAAGAAAGGCGTGACTTCGAACGGCATTTTGTCACGCGCCGAGGTGATGGCGACCGGAGTCGCCTTCACCATTTCCGCCTTGTCGTTCCATGGATTGATCTTTACGCGACCGCCCAAAGGAAGGGCGGCGATCTGATCGAGCTTTCCGTTGTCGAGCGCCGGCCCTTGGGTAGAGAGACCCGACAAACGAATCACATTCCCCCCCTCAGCCAAGGGATTGCCCAAGTGAGTGGTCAGGAGCGCGCCCAGTTGCGGCGCACGCAGTTGCAGTTCGCGGAGGAACAGGCCCACGTTATCCAGTTTTTGGGCGTAGGGCGAATTCTTGAGAAGTTCGATGGCCTTCTTGTCGGCTGCCTGCTCTTCTTCGGGAATGTGCTTGAATCCCAGGTTCTGATAAGTGGAATCGTCGTTGAAGAGCATGCGGTCGTTGAAAGCGTACTTGCTGCCCAGGTTGTGGCCGAGAACGATGTGCGCGAGTTCGTGGGCGAGGACAGCGGCGAGGCTGGCTTCATCGGGAAGCACGTCCACTAATCCACGGCTGATGACGATGGTGTTGCCCACGCTGAAAGTTTCCAGCGGAGAGGTGAGCAGCACGCGCGTGCGGACGGGGCGCGGCAGATCGATGTTGTTGGTGACTTCGAGATTGTTGACCACGGTCTGGAGAATGTGGTCGACATCTCCCTCGGGAGCGAGCAGACCGCCGGCGATGAGGCGATCGACGACATTGTCTTCTGCCTGCTGCTGCCAGACGCGCTCAGCCTGCAGCGGGGAAGCATCCTGCGCAGCGGCGCTTTCGTCGGTGACGCTGTCGACGCGGATCTGCGTGAGTTCGTCGTCCTTGCCGCCTTTTTTCAGGTCATAGCCCCAGATGCGGGTTTGGGCCTTGAATGCGTCTTTGTTCTTCACGCCAGCGCTGAAGTCGCCTTCTTCGCTGTAAATGTAGGAGGGCACCCAGTAGCCGGGAATCAGGTTCAGGCGCCAGCTGTCCATGTGGAAGAACATAGCGTTGCGCGGCGCGGGAGCATAGGTTCCGTTGAGGCGCACGATGTTGAAGCCCTGATCTTCGACCCAGATGCGGCCCACGAAGCGGCCTTTGCCGGAGTTCTTTTTGGGGGTCACATCGAACACGAGGCAGCGCACGTCGCCGAGGAATTCGCGACGAACATAGGTGAAGCCATAGTGTTCGCGGTCGAAGTCGGTATGATCGGCGTAGACCATCCAAGAAAATCCCAAGGGCTGATATTGAACCTTGAAGAGCTTCTGGAAGCCGCCCATGAGACGGGTCTGCATGTTGGCTTCGGAGTCTTTCAGATAATCCTTGCGCTCGACGTTTTCGCCCATATCCATGCGGCCAAGGAAATAGTGATCGGCGCTGGGGACGGGGCCGAGTTGGGGATCGGCAGACAGATTCTGGAGATAGGTCTCGACGATCGGCGTACGCTTCGCGAGCATCTTGATCAAGGCGTGTTCCCGCTGGATGAACAGGTCCACCACCTGGTCCATGGTGGTGGGAGCGGGCGCAACGGCTGGTTGCTCGGCCGGAGCGGCTGGCGCGGAGGCCTGCGGAACGGGCTGTGCGGTCGTCACCGAAGCGGCCGGCTGTGAGTTAGCCGCCTGTCTGCGCGGATACGCTCATGGAACTCATCAGGGCGGCTACAAGGGCCGCAGTTAGCATCGCTTTCTCAGTACGCATAACCGTTCTCTCCAATTTCACTGACTCGACTTTTGTCTCTGCCAAATCACGGAAGCAACTCTGCCAAAACTTTTTAGTACGCCAACTGGAACGTCACGTGAACGACGGCCGTGGAATCGACGGGCTGTCCGCCGCGCAAGGCCGGTTTAAAACGGATCTTGTTGGCGGCGGCGACCGCGGCCTCGTCCAATCCGTGGCCCAGGCCGCGTACTACGCGGTTCACCTGGAGCTTCCCATTTGCCGAAAAACTGACTTCGAGAAGAACTTCGCCTTCCAGCTTCATGCTGCGGGCCTCGTCGGTGTAAGCCGGATTCGGCTTGAACGTAATTTCTACGGGAGTGGTGGCGGCTCCGGCGTCGGACTGAATAATTTTCGGTCCGGTGCTTTGCGCGACTTGCTCGGTAGCGAATCCGCCGGTGGCGATGGCGCCCTTGCCGCTGGTGCGGCCGCCCGTGGCTACGGCTGTGCCGAAATCCGCACTGGCGACCGTGCCCTTGATTCCTTTCGCTCCGCCCGATCCGTTACCTTGTCCCGGTCCGGCAGGCATGTCGAACGATCCGGTGGAAGCGGTGTACAGCTTCGCGCCCTGTTTGCCAGTTCCGGGCAGCCCATTGGGATCGCCGAATCCGCCGGTTTGAACTTTCTCTACGGCAACGTTAACCGTCGCCTTTTGCGAACTGCCGCCGAAATCCCCGGTGTGCACAAGTTGCGGACGCGCGGCGCTGACCGCCATTTTTATTTGCGGGGCGGCGAACTGATTGACCACAACCTTTGGCGCCTCCACCGGCTGCGGGGCGTCGTGATGAATTGCAGGAGGCAACACTAGCTTGGGCTGGTCAAGAACTGGAGGCTTCACCGCGGCTAGAAGCTTGGCTTTAATTGCGGGTTTCGCTTGAACTGGAGGCGGCTCAGGCCGCAGTGACGGCCTTGGGATCAGCTCCGTGACGCGATACTGCGCGACTTGCATCTGTTCCGGCAGAATGAGACCTATGTTGAATGCGATCAGCAGCAGGAGCGTGACCAGTGCGTAGCTGGTCATCATGGCCCGTTTGTTCACCTTGCGTTCGGGCAGCAGCCCTAATTGAAATCCGCCGTAAGACGTAGTCATCAAAAATACTCCGTTGGAACCCGGCCGGGGAGAAGGCTGGGACTTGGAGTCTTAAAAATACGGGAGAAGGTACAGGGGGTAAACGTGTCAACGGCTCTTGACCTTAGGTAACGTTGGCAGGTTCTTTTTGAAACGCGGTTCCGAATTGAGAATGGAATGGCCCGTCATCGATGCCCGCGAATACGGCTCAGAAATCGAGGAGAGACTTACAGAAGCTAGTTCTCTTGCGGAAGTGTTTGGCGCCTAGAGAGAGCCGAAACCTTCGCCGGAATTTCGACGGCGGGAGAAATAAAAAAAGAGTGGGATTCCTGCGAGGATGACGAGCACTCCGTAGCCGGAGTTTGGCCAGTCGTTTTTGAAAGTGTAGGCGAGAAGAGCGGCGGCGACGGCCACGAAAATGATAGGGATGAAGGGATAGCCCCACATACGATAGGGACGCTCGGCTTGCGGCTCGCGACGGCGAAAAACGAAAATCGAGCTGCCGGCGATCAGGTAGAAGAGCCATTCGGCAAAAATTGCGAGGGAGAAAAGCTGGCGGAAATTTGCGCCGACGAGGAGAAGCAGGATCGACAGCAGGGCCTGCACCGCGATAGCAACCGACGGAGTGTGAAAGCGCGGATGCACTTTGGCAAGCGCGGAGAAAAAGTAGCCGTCGCGAGCCACTGCGAAAGGCACACGGGCTCCGCTCATGATGGTGCCATTCAAAGTCACGAGCATGGATAGAGCCATGCCCGCTGAAACGATGCTGGCGCCCATGCGTCCCATGACTAAAGCCACGGCATCGGAGGCGGGCCGGGGCGAGGCAGCGATGGCGCTGGCGGGAAGAACATATTGCACTCCGGCGTTGACCAGAATGTAGAGCACGCCCACGGTAGCCACGCCCGCGATCAGGGCGATCGGTATATTTCGTTCGGGGCGCTTGACCTCGCCTGCGACCATGTTGAGATCGTTCCATCCATCGTAGGCCCAGAGTGCCGCAACCAGTGCGGCCATGAAGCCGGCAATGCCACCCTTGGCGCCAGCAAACGTACCGGCGAAGTTGCTCCAGCCGCGGCCCGGGGCGTCGCCGATTCCGCTGAAGCACACTACGACGATTCCGAGGATGATTGCTACTTTCAGCAGCGTGAAGACGAGTTGGAACTCACCCGCCTTTTTAATGCCGAGATAGTTGAGGACGGAGATGAGGATGGCGGAGGCGATGGCAAACATCTGTCCCCAGTTCAAAGAGAATGGGGAGGAGATGATGTTGGCGGAGAAAAAAGAGAAGACGGGAAACGTTCCAAGAATGCGGACCAGACCGGTAACGACGGTTGCGATCGATGCGGGTTTGGCGATGACGAACCAGGTCCATGCGTAGAGAAATCCGGACATGGGCCCGTAGGCGTCGCGGACGTAGACGTATTCGCCGCCGGCTTGGGGCTTCATGGCCCCGAGTTCGGCATAGGTGAGGGCGCCGAAAAACGAGAGGAGCCCGCCCACCACCCAGGCCAGATAGACGAGCTTGGCCGAGCCGACGGCTTGCATCATTTCGGCGGGGACAAGAAAAATGCCGCTGCCAATGATCGTGCCGACCACCACGGCGGAGGCGTGGCTGACGCCTAGGTCGCGGGAGAGTTCCGGGCGAGGCTGCGTGGGCTCGGCCATGGTGAGAGTTTGCCAGTATACGCGAGGAAAAGCCTTTAACCGCAGAGTTCGCTGAGAAAGGCCGCTGAGGACGCGGAGAAAGTCAAAACAGAGACAAGGAAAAGTCAAGAAGGAGTCAGGAAAAGAAAGAGTCAGGTAAGGACAGAGTCGAGTAAGGGCAGAGTCAAGTGAGGACAGAGTCAAGTAAGACTGGAAACATGCCTAAAAGAGGGTCACCAGATTTACTCAGCGTTCTCGGTGGCATTTTTCCGCGAACTCTGCGGTCAAAAGCTTTCCCTTGCGCCCCTAATGTCGCAAGGTTGGTCGCAATCGTCGGCCGGTCCGCGATAATTGTTAACCATGCGTTTAATTCCGTCCTTGAGTTGGATGACATGGAAGTTGATCAGGAGACCGATGTGAAGATCGAGCAACCGCAGATGCGACAGCAGTTGAGCCTGGTCCACGGGGTGAAGAGCTTCTTTGCATTTGATCTCGACCACAACGTTTCGCTCAACGACTAAATCCGCGCGAAAACCGCACTCCAACTTCACGGTCCCATAGATGAGCGGGACGGCTTTCTGGCGCTGCACGTAGAATCCCGACTTCTCGAGCTCATGCGTGAGGCAGGCTTCGTACGCGGACTCCAAGAGTCCCGGCCCGAGCTTACGGTGAATTTTGATCGCGGCGGCAATGATCTGGCCAGTTAAGTCGGTGCGGATCACGATTTGTGCCTCAACCGTGACTTTACTCCCCGGAGCCCGCCGGAGGAGAGATAGCGATTGAAAAAGCTGTTTCGATTCCCAAAATGGATCGCGACGGGAATTAAAAAGCTTATAACCGCAGAGTTCGCGGAGAAAGGCCGCAGAGAGCGCGGAGAAAGTCAAAACAGAGAAAGCGAGAAGCAAGAAAAGAAAAACCAGAGAGAGAAGAACCAGGAAGAAAAACCGAGAAAAGAAAAACCAAGGGAAGAAAAAGACCGAACGGAAAGGGTCAAGGAAAGAATCAGATGAGGGAGCTACTCCTTAGCCAGACAGCTTGCGGCGTAGCCTACGAGGAAGGTCACGGTTGCGCCGATCAGTACCCACCATGTCCATGGGATGGGAGTGCGGAGCCAAAGATACAAGTCCATCGCAAAGCCGCAGGCCATTCCGGCGATCGCGCCACGCTGGGTGGCGCGGCGAGTTAACACGCCCAGCAGAAACACGCCGAGTAATGCGCCGTAGGCGACGGACGCGATCTGCAGGCCGACTTCCACGACGCGTCCAACTTTGTGCAGGGCGATGACCGCCAGTCCGAATAGCACGAGCGCCCAAGCCAGGGTTGCCAGGCGTGAGAGTCGCATCTTGGTCTTTTCGTCGGATTGGGGACGAAGGCGAGCGTAAAAATCCATGATGGAAGTGGAAGAGAGAGAATTCAGGGCGGCGCTTAGATTGGACATGGCGGCAGCGAGGATTGCAGCAATGAGGAGTCCGGAGATTCCGTGGGGCATGCGCGTGACAATAAAGGTGGGATAGATGCGGTCAGGCTTGCCAAACGCGGCGGACGGCACGCGATAGTAGGCCCACAACATGATGCCGACGGTCAGAAACAGCGCAAATTGAAACAGAACGGCCACGCCACTCGATATGAGCGCGGTCGCCGATTGTTTCTGGCCGCGCGCCGCGAGCAAGCGCTGGACGATGAGCTGGTCGGTGCCGTGACTGGCGGTGGTGAAAACCGTTCCGCCAATCAAGCCGGACCAGAACGTGTAGGGAATCAAAACGCTGCGGCTGAAATTGAAAACCTGAAACTTACCCGCGGCGGAAGCGGCCGCGTGGATTGCGCTCCAACCGCCGGGCACGAGGTGAACGATCGTGGCCAGGCCTATGAGCGTTCCGCCGACGTAGATTGCGGTTTGCACCACGTCGGTCCAGATGACGGCGGCGAGTCCGCCTTCAAAGGTGTAGATGACCGTCAATGCAGTGATGATTGCGATCGATGACATCTCACCGGTGCCGAGCGCGATCGAGACCACGATCGATACCGCGTAGACGCGGACGCCTTCCGCAGCGGCTCGAGTCAGGAGAAATAATCCCGCGGTCAGGGAACGGAGTCCGCGACCGAAGCGGCGCTCGATCAATTCGTAGGCCGTATAAAGATCGCCGCGAAAATAATGCGGCAATAGCACAAAGCTGATGACCACGCGGCCGACGCAATATCCCATGACCACTTGAAGGAATGTGAAGTTGGTGTCGTAGGCGAGGCCGGGAATGCTGATGATGGTGAGGGTACTGGTTTCGGCGGCGACGATGGAGAGCGCAATCGCCCACCAGGGGATGTCGCGCCCGGCAAGAAAATAGTCGCGGAGGGAGCGCTGCTTTTTGCGAAATCGCAGGCCGAACAGAGTGATCCCTGCCAAGTAGAGCCCGATGATCGCGAAATCTAGCCGATTAAGTGCCATCGTGTCTGATCGCGAGGACAGAAAGCTTTTAACCGCGGAGTTCGCAGAGTGAAGTCCGCGGAGATCGCAGAGAAAACCTTATGCGGCTGACAGTTCTTGTCTCGGCGATCTCCAATTATCGGAGCAATCGCATTTTTGCGGGAGTGAGACTCTATGGTCGGGTTAACGACTGAAAGAAACTGCCGCTGCCGGCGGCGGCCTGGTCTGTGCTAAAAATAATCTCGTGGCTTACTTTCTTGGGATTGACGGCGGCGGTACTAAGACCACGTGCGCGGTGGGCGACGAATCGCGGCTGCTGGCCGAAGCTACTGCAGGACCGAGCAACGTTGTTCGCGTTGGCGAAGAGAGGGCGCGCGAATCGCTGCATCAGTGTGTGCGGCAGGCGTGTGCCGCCGCGGGCATTGTCCCTGAGGAAGTGTCGCGGACTTGTCTTGGAGGTTCGGGAGCGGCTCAGCCGGAGTTGGCGGAGATTGTAAGACGTTTGCTGGCCGAAATCCTGCCCACGCCGATCGATGTTGTGGGTGATATGGAAATCGCTCTCGACGCCGCTTTCGACACCGGACCTGGCATTGTTGTTATTGCGGGCACGGGTTCGATCGCTTATGGACGCGACCGGCAGGGAAGGACTGCACGTGCAGGAGGCTGGGGATTTGCCATTGGCGACGAGGGGTCCGCGCACTGGATTGGCCGCGCGGTTGTGAGCGCGGTGCTCCGCGAGAGTGACCGATCCTCTGGCACGGAGGAGAACCATCTCCACGGGCAGTTGGTTACAGCTCTATGCAAAGCCTGGGGAGTGACATCGATTGCCGATCTGGCGCGTGCGGCGAATTCCGTCCCGCCTCCCGACTTCGCGGCGCTGTTTCCGGCAGTAGTCGCAAGCACCGATGCCGTGGCGCTGCAGGTTTTATCCAGCGCGGGAAGAGAACTTGCCCAGATGGCAGCCGTGGTGGTGGATCGTCTTTTTCGCGAAAGACGAATCCAATCCCGTCCCGGTGGCCATGACGGGAGGTGTCTTTCGTCATGCGGTACTTTCGCGCGGAGATTTTTACAATGAACTTCGCAGGCTCGATCCGCGAGTGGAAGTGAATCCGCAGGTTGTGGAACCGGTGGAGGGCGCCTTGCGCATGGCGCGAAGAGCGCTGGAACGAGGGCTGGGCACCGCCCGCGGTTGAGCGCCTCTTCTCGAGCTGAAATGCGGCTTGTCCAAAATGAATACGCAGAGAGAGAATTCGGACGCGTCACGAGTCGTGGTGGAAGCACTTTGCGGTCACTCAGATGGGATTCTCGAAGGCGCTCTCGATGCGGTCAGCCCTGACATCGCCCTCGCTACGTTAGAAAAGCGCGAATTAGCGCCCGCGGCGCTCGAACAAATCAGCAACAATACCGCCCTGATGAAGTCGCGCAAGATTCGTTTTGCGCTCGCAGCCCACCCTCGTTCTCCGCGCCGGATCGTTCTGCGTTTGATTCGCGAACTCTACACCTTCGATCTCATGCAATTCTCGTTGCTGCCCGCAGTCGCCGGCGATCTGAAGCGCGTCGCCGAGGAGTTGCTATTGGGGCGGCTCTCCTCAATCAGTCTTGGCGAACGGATTTCACTGGCGCGGCGCTCGTCGGGCCGAGTGGCTGCTGCGTTGCTGCTCGATCGAGAAGCCCGAGTTTGGCAAACGGCGCTGGAGAATCCGCGCCTGGTTGAATCGTCAGTAGTTGCATCAGTGCTTCGGCCCAGCTGTTCAGCGGCTTTTGTCAAAGCTGTTTGCCACCATCCCAAATGGTGCATGCGGCCCGAGATTCGTATGGCCTTGTTGCGCAACGAATATACTCCCATGGCACGAGCCCTCGAATTCGCACGACGGCTGCCGCCCGCGCAGCTACGCGATGTGCTGCATTCGTCGCGATTGCCCGAGAAAATCAAAAGTTATTTGTTAAGAGATAAGCAGCGTATGGGAAACTGAAGTGCACCGATACGCGGTCGTCTTTTCAACGCCCGCCTCCAATTTGCAGGATTGATCCGGTTGTGTACGACGCTTCCGGGGACAGCAGCCACAACACTCCTTCCGCGATTTCGCGAGGCGCACCCGGCCTTCTCATGGGGATGGTGCCCATCAGTCGCTGCAGGCGGCCGGGATCGCCGTTGGCGGCGTGCAGTTCGGTGTCGACCAAACCGGGAGCGATGGCATTTACGCGGATGCCTTCGGTGGCGACTTCGCGCGCAAGTCCGATGGTGAAGCTGTCGATCGCGCCCTTCGAAGCCGCGTAGTGCACCCACTCTCCTGGAGATCCGGTGTGGGCGGCGCGCGAAGAAATGTTGACGATGGCGCCGCCGATTCCTCCGCGTCGCGTAGACATGCGGCGGACCGCCTCGCGCGAACATAAAATCGCACCAATGACATTGACAGTGAAAACGCTGGCGAGGGCTGCGCTCGATACTTCTTCTACCCGCGCGAAACCGCCCGTGATCGCGGCATTGTTTACGAGTGCCTTGATTGGACCCAATTCGCGTTCCGCAGTTTCAAACATTCGAACGATCTGCTGCTCATGCGCGACGTCGGCATGAATCGCAAGGGCGCGCCCTCCGGCACTGACGATCTTGTTGACCACTTTGTTCGCTTGGGCGTCGCCAGTCGCGAAGTTGACTGCGACCGCATAGCCGCGTTCTCCGGCGAGGGTGGCGATGGCAGCGCCAATCCCGCGACTGGCTGCCGGTCACTATGAGGGTTCCTGATTCGTGTTTTCCAGTCATGAACTTCGAATAGAAGAGTCTCGTGTACGCTGGCTGAGTGCCAGAATTTCTATTGTTGGACGGCTTCGCGCTTGCCATGCATCAACTGCACGACGGCCTCATACAGGCGCTTGCGCATTTCGTGGCGTTCGTAGGCGCGCGTGATGTAGCGGATTTGTACCTCGACGCCGTCGCCAGAGGGCAGCACATTCAGAGCGGGTGCGGCGGAGAATGCCTGGACGCGATAGTGGTTCGTGGTGGTGTGCCACTCTTCTTCGGCTTTGCGAGCACTGGCTTCGGTTTCTTTCGCGACCAGTTTCTGGATGCGATCAATTACCGCATACGGGTCCTGGGTGGCGGGAATCATTACTTTCAGTTCGTCCCACATCCACTGGCCCGAGGTGGTGAAGTTAAAGAAGTGACCTTCGATGGCGAAGTTGTTCATGAAGGAAACTTTTCTGCCGGTGGGATGCCCCGCGTCCGTCCAGTTTCCAGTTTCCAGCAGAACCGTTTTCAGCAATCCGATCTCGACCACCTCGCCGGCCACGCCGTTGATCTCAACCCAGTCACCGACGTGAATGCCGTTGCGGCCCATCAGGGAAAACCATCCGAAGAAGGCCACGATGAAATCTTTCATGGCGACCGTCAGGCCTGCGCCGGCGAGGCCGAGAATGGTCGTGGTCTGGCTGGGGAGGCCGAAGATCAGAAAGAGAATGGCGAGAACGCCGACCGCCTGCGCCGCAAATTTGAGCACGGCGCGGAGCGTGTCTACTCGCTTGTTTTCGGTTTTCAGGCTGACGGTAAAGTGCTCAATCGTGCGGTCCGCGAGATACACGAGGAGCAGCACGAGCAAGATTCCAAATAAGATCTCGAGAATGTTGTGCAAGGCCGCTTGCTGGCGAGCTTCGACGATGACCATCCACTGGCCGTAGATATCACTCAGTTTCTTTTCGTCGGCGATCCGGCGGCCCAGATCAGCCAAATTCTTCTGATTGAGCCGATAGTTTTTGAGGGAATTGAGCGCGGCTTGGGCTGTCGCCTGGGATTCATCCCGGCTCGAAGTTTTGCTGTTGGTGGCAAAACCTTTGGCTTGCTGCCTGGCGGACGCACGGCTTTCGCTTTGTTGCTGGGCCGTGACAGCGAGTGCGTCGTGTTGCTTAGACAGGTTATCCTGCTTAGTTCTGGCTTCCTGTTGCGCCTCCTCTAGTTGGCCTTTCTTGTCGCGTAATGCTTTCCAGGCACGGAATAGGCTGAGCAAGGTGTGAGACTGGTATTCGCCCTCGGCGGGGTTGGCCGCTGAGGCTGGGTGCGCCGCTAGATAGGTTTCCTCGTCGTCATGCGCTTGTTTTTGGCGCTGAACCTCAGCCTGTGGATCACCTCCGGCTTGCACCAGCGCTTCGGTAGCGTCGTCGAGTTCGTCCTGATCGAGTTCGAGTTGCGCCTGGGCGACGTTTAGCTGGTCTTGCAGGTTTTCCTTCAGCGATTCCGAAGCAGCGGCGATTCGTTTGGTGAGTCCGCTGACATTGTCCTGATCTTCCTGCAGGGACTGCTGCACTTGATTTTTCTTGTCAGCTAATTTCTTCAGCGCGGGCGTGAGGGGTGGGGGACTGTCCTGCGCTGCGCGGAAGGCATCGAAGAATGCGAGGTCGACTTCGTGGTCGGCAACCTTTTCGGCTTGTTGGGCGAGATCTTTTTCTTCCTGTGCATAGGCCGTGGATTCAACTCGGCGCGCGGTCTGCAGCGGACTTTGATCTACGAGCGCATGAATCGCAACCGGTTGTTGATTGCCGCGCTTTGATGGGACGGGAGAAATTACCTCGATCGAGGAACGACTCTGGCGCGTTCGCACCATGCCGACGATGGCTGCGGCTGCCAACAGCAGCAAAACGAGGCCGGTGATCCAGTGCCTGAGTTTCATTTGGTCGCCACCACTGTAACAAGAAACCGGTTGCTCCGGCGACCATCGGCTTTTGGTAACCTGCCGACGCCGGTCGCTGGCTTTAATATCGTCGGGAAAGCATGCGCGAATATTTCCAATCGATTTTGGACGCCGCGGGAGTGAACGAGCCCTGGAAGCCCGTTTCGCGGCCGGCCCTGGTGGCGTGGCTTATTTTCTATGGGTGGTTCCTCGCCTACGCCTTCTCGGCTCACGGAGGCTTTCTGTTCATCGACAGCGCCAATTTGGTGGTGCATGAGGGCGGCCACAATCTGTTCGGATGGTTCGGGGCTACGCTTTGCCTGTGGGGAGGCACGCTGCTGCAGTGGCTCGTGCCGTTTCTACTGGCAGCATATTTCTTCACGCAACGGCAGACGCCTGGATTCGTCTTCTGCACATTTTTCTTTTTCGAAAACTGGCTTTACACCGCGACTTATATGGCCGATGCGCGTGCGCAGGTGTTGCCGCTGGTCACGACCGGAGATTCGGACTTCGTGGAACATGATTTCTACGCAATATTTACCAGCCTCGGAGTGTTGAACTACGACACGAAGATCGCAGCCGTTGTCCGCTTTTTGGGATGGTGCGGAATGATTGCCGTCGTAGCGTGGCTGGCGATGAAAACGCTTCGAGCGCGGGAGAACCATCATATCGAAATGACGGCCTCATCCGCGATAAAGGCGCAAACATCAGGAGCGTCTTCCAGGGCACCCCTGCGATAAGGGCTTTTATCTGGTGGAGCCCAACGAAGCCTAGGCTCAGCCGGCGCCCCCCTCGACTGCTTCTTGCAGCCTTGGCGGCTCGAATTTACACTGCTTGCCGTTCTCGATTCCGAAGGGAGGAACCCTATGTTCAGCCGAAGATCTTTTCAGATCCTTGCCGGGATTTCGTTGCTCTTTCTGGCCGTGCCAGCCATAGCTGTTGGGAACTTCTGGGTCAAGAAATCCTACGAGAAGTGGTCGGCTGAAGAGACGCGCAGCATAATGGAAGAATCGCCATGGGCGACGACTCTCACGCTAGGCGGTGTGCAGACGGCTATCACGAGTGGGGATGCGCCCACCAACCGGGCTAACCGCGGCGAGATGGAAACAGATCCAAGCATCACTTACGTTATTCAATTTCGTTCCGCCCCGCCGATTCGGGAAGCTCAAGTGCGATCCTCTCAACTCAGCTCGCATTACGACAAGATGAGCTCCGATCAAAAGGCGGCGTTTGACACGAGCGCGAGCAAATTTCTGGCGGTCACATTTCCCGATCGCGTAATTGTTTCGGTGACGTTTCACACAAACGTCGAAGGCTACGAGAGCGCGTTGCGTGAATACTGGACTCGGCAAAGCTTGGCAAAGCTCAGCATGTCAGTGTACCTGAATACTTCCGCGCAGAGGCTAAGCTTGTTGAACTATAGCTTCAAGGAAGATACTTTTCAGTTTACCTTTCTTCGGCCCAGCCAGTTGCGGCCTGACGACAAAATCAGCGTGGAATTCGTTCATCCCAGAATCAACGTCATCGGCCAGCAGCGAATCCTTCAGGTATTCAGCTTAAAGAAAATGCTGGTGAATGGAGAGCCCGCGTTCTGACCATGCCGGTTCAGACTTTCGAGGACGACCGCGGAATGCCTTGAACCTGCCGAATGATATTTCATGCAATGGGCAGCGGCCGTTATTTCCGGAAGTGATTGCGGATCGCTTCGGCCTGGGTTCGCGTTACCACCGCCGATAACGCTGCCGGGTCAGCCTGTCTCACCGCCTGAACACTCCCAAAGTGCTCCAGCAATCTGCGGGTTGTGCTGGCCCCAACGCCGGGAATTTCAAGCAGCTCGGTGGAGCGGTCGCGCATCTGGCGACGCTTGCGATGAAATGTGACAGCAAAGCGGTGAGCCTCGTCACGGATTAGTTGAATCAGGTGCAGCACTGGCGAGTGATGATCGAGAGCGATCGGATCTTTTTCCTGGCCGTAGACGTACAGAATTTCTTCACGCTTGGCAATGGCAGCCAGCGGCTGGTTGATGATCTCAAGCGAGTCCAGCGCTTCGGCGGCGGCGTGCAATTGGCCGAGGCCGCCGTCGATTAAGATCAAGCTCGGCATTGGTTTCTTCTCGTCCTGCAGGCGCTTGTAGCGGCGTGTCACTACTTCGCGCATGGAGGCGAAATCGTCTACGCCTTCGACCGTCCGGATGATGAACTTGCGGTAGTCCGATTTCTTCATCTTGCCGTCTTCCCAGACCACCATTGACGCCACTGTTTCCGCGCCTTGGATGTGAGAAATATCGAAGCATTCGATGCGCTTAGGGAGTTCCGGCAGACCGAGGGCTTCCTGCAACTCTTCCTGAATTTTCTGCGCGTTCGGCTTGAGGACGCGGAAGCGCTGGTCGTAGGACTGCTTGGCATTGTTGCCTGCGAGGTCGATGAGCGAGCGCTTGTCTCCGCGCTGAGGAACCAGAATATGCACTCGCGCGCCGCGGGCGCCCTCGCCTGCTGACTGCTCGGAAAGCAAGTCTTCGAGCTCTTCGCGATCCTCGAAATCGACCGGAACGTAGAGATTCCGGGGAACGTAAGGCTGGCCGATGTAGAGCTGCTTCAGCAGGGCGGAGAAGAATTCTCCGGGAATGAATTGATCTTGTGGGGAGGGGCGTTGTTGTTCGTCCGCGGCACCTTGACTGGCGCTGAAACCATTGGGACCCGCGGCGAAAGTCGCCGGCGAGCTTTGCTCGCCTGGACGGCCGGGGGCGGCCGTCCCCACATCGGCGACTGCCCCGACATCGGCGGTTGCTCCCACATGATCTACTTGCCTCATGTCGTCCGTTTGCGCAGGGGCTGACGCGAATTCCGGCAAGTCTTCCCAGAAGAATTCGCGGCGGTCGACCATTTTTCCGGCGCGCATGTGGAACAAGTTCACGGCGATCATGCCATTCTCGTAGTGATAACCGAAGACGTCGGCATCGTCGCCTTCCGCGGCGGCAATGCGCTGGCGCTCCTGCAACTGCTCAACCGTCGCGATCAGATCGCGATAGCGCGCCGCACGTTCATACTCCTGGGCCGTAGCGGCTTGTTCCATGCGGGCGTGGAGCGATCGGCTCAGATCGGTGGGCCGGCCTTCCAGAAAGAGCTTCACGTCTCGCACTGCTTCCTGGTATGCGTCGGGCGTGGTTAATTCCTGCACGCATGGGCCGAGACAACGACGGATGTAGTACTGCAGGCAGGGTCGGGGATGGAAGCGCGTGAGATCGACCTTGCACGATGGGATCAGAAAATTGCGGTGAATCAGGTCGACAATCCGGTACGCGAGATTGGCAGGAAAGTACGGGCCGTAGTAGGCGCTGCCGTCTTTGCGCAAGCGACGGGTGACATAGACTCGGGGCCAGCGCTCGCCCAGCGTGAGTTTCACGTAAGGGTAAGTCTTGTCGTCGCGCAGCAGGATGTTGAACCGCGGCTTGCGCTGCTTGATGAGATTGTTCTCGAGCGCCAGCGCCTCTTTGTTGTTGGCGACGACGATGTAGTCGATATCGACGGCCTCCCGCACCAGAGTTCCAGTTTTGGCGTCTTCCCAGCGGCCTTCGTGAAAGTAGCTGGCCACGCGGCTGCGAAGATTCTTCGCCTTGCCGACATAAATGACATCGCCCTCGGCGTTTTTGTAGAGATATACGCCGGGATCGGTGGGAATGGTGCGGATTTTGGCCTGCAAATCCATGATCAGTTTTTATTCTATTAGATGGAAAATCGAGGCATTGTGTTACAAAAAGACTAATGAGACTCCAGCGGGTGTTCCTGCGATTTCTATTCATGCTTCTGTTTGTTGTCGTCTTAGCGTGCGGCCCCGGGCCAGTCTGGGCGCAAAGCATTACCCAGGCTCCGGCGGATCAGGCCAATCAACCCCAAGTCACGAAATCTCCGCAGGGTAAGCAAGATGAAGCGGCACGAGCGGCGGCGCGGGCTACGGCTCGCCACTTCGACCGGGTGCTGATTATCGTCTTGGAGAATGTGGATTACGAAGTCGCAAGCAAAGACAAGAATCTGGCTGATTTGGCGGCTCAGGGCGCCAGCTTTACCAACTTCCATGCGTTGTTTCATCCCTCGTATCCAAATTACCTGGCGATGGTCGCGGGAACCGATTTCGGGATCCATCGGCGCGGACGCTACCTGGCTGACAATCAGGTGAACTTGCCTAACGATGCGGCACACCGGTCAGTCGCCGATCGTCTCATCGCTGCTGGGCTTGACTTCAAGCAGTACGCGGAAGAATTACCCAACGCGACATGCCCGTGGAATTATTCCACGCAGCGCGTTTCGGATAAGAGAGGCAACTATGCTCGCCGGCACGTGCCATTTATGAGCTTTCGCGAGGTGCAGCAGAAGTGGTGCGATCGCGTGATCCGCGTAGATTCGAGCAAATCAGATAATTATTTTGTGCAGGACGCAAAGAAGGGCCTGGTCGCGTATTCGTTCTACACGCCGAATCTGAATCATGACGGGCATGACACCAACGTGCAAACGGCCGGGACGTGGGTCAAGAAGTTCCTGAGTGACAGTTTCCCTGAAAAAGCGCGTCAGGGAACGCTTGTGGTTGTTACTTTCGACGAATCGGGCGGCAACTCCGACAATCGTATCTACACGTTATTGCTTGGAGACATGGTGAAGCCTGCGAGCCAGCAGGATCCCAAAGCACTCGGCAAGGCCTACAACCACTACAGCGTGCTGCGCACGATCGAGGACAACTTCGGGTTGGAACCGCTGACTGCGAATGACCGCGAGGCGGCGCCGATCACCGATATCTGGAAGTAAATTTCTCGGCGGCCATTGCTGCATTCTTCCGTGAGACCTGTGGGTTAGAGGCTTTGGGCGCTAAGCACAGAGCTTCTCACAGCTGAGGACGCCGAGCAGAACTGCGCCGGGATCGCGAAGTCAAACCGTCCCAAATCTGAGCCAAACCATATAAATTTTCCACTCTCGTGTGTGTGGTTTGCGTTGCGGCGGCGATGGTGCGATGGTCCAACCCATTATGGTTCTTTGCCAAGTCATTGAAAATGTATATACTTAGTCCGCGAGTAAGAAGCATGGAAAACTGGCATCTGCCGTGCAAAAGTACGGTACGGGAGTTGTAAGCAACAAGCGTCATTCCCAGGGCATCAAATTGGCAACTTGCGCGCAGGAGCACCCAGGCGCGCTCACAAGATCGACAGAAGGAGTATCACCCTATGAACCGCACTTCGTTAATCGTTTGTTTGGCCGCCAGCATGGTCGCCACCGTTGGCTGCGCCAGCAAGAACTATGTCAAATCGCAAACCACTCCGCTCATCAACAAAACCAACGAACTCGACGATCTGGCCGCAAAGAATTCGAAGGACATCAAGGACGTTGACGCCCGTGCGCAATCCGGCATTCAGGCCGTGAACGCGAAGACCGCCGAAGTCGAGCAAAAGGCTCAGGCAGCCGGACAGAGCGCAACCTCGGCTCAGCAGATGGCAGACGCGGCAAATGGCCGTGTAGGCGTACTGACCAATACGGTTGCTAACCTGGACAACTATCACGCGGTCGCCGAGACGTCGGTGAAGTTTGGTTTCAACAAGGACATGCTGACGCCAAAGGCGCAGGAAGCCTTGGATCAATTGGGAGCCAGCATCTCTTCCACCAAGGGCTACATTATTGCCTTGGAGGGCGGGACGGATTCGGTTGGTTCGGCAGATTACAACTACGATCTGAGCCAACGCCGGGCGAACTCGGTGATCCAATACCTGGCCACGAAGTACAACGTGCCAGCGCACAAGATTTACGTGATTGGGCTCGGCAAAGACAAGCCGGTGGAGTCGAACAAGACTTCCAGCGGCCGCGCCGATAACCGACGCGTCGATGTGCGCTTGATGACGAATACGGTGGGCGATACAAATCAGCCCGCTACGCCAGCCACAGGCAGCAATCCGTCGATGTAATTAAAAGTTTACCCTCCTCCCCGGAGGACTTCGCCAACCAGGCCGCTCGATGCCTCCCCCCTGAGCGGCCTGTTTTTTTGTCTTCGAATAGGTCTGGCTTTTGGGACTTAGAGGGAAGTAGCAAGTGAGCCTTGGTTTGGCGGGCTGACCGCTAGAAGCGGTCGTTGGTATCGATGCCGAAGCCCAAGATCGCGCTGACTTCCACCGGCTGGTCTCCGCGCATAGCAGGCTGAAACTTCCAACTGCGCAGGGCGGCTACAACTCTAGCAGTCATTTGGGCGGGGCCGGCTTCCAGGACTCGTACGTTCTTCAAGTTACCGGAGGCATCGAGGACGCACGTGACGACCATGCGGGCGTGAGGCAGTGCGGCGGCTAAATCCGTTCTTATGGCTGCAGGGGCCGCGAGAGTTCCGCCAAAAGAATGGCTGTTGGCCGGACTGGTGTCCGCAAACTCCATAACCACAGTTCCTAGCGACGTATCGAAATATGTGGTGTATTTCTCGCCGCGCAAGAGATTCTTGTATGGTTCGAATGCTCCGCCAGAAGTTGCGGTGGCGACAACCGTCACACCCAGGGTTTGTCGCGGTTTTGCTGAAGAACGAGCAGAGGTCTGTGGATCGCTGGCGGAAGAATCCGAACCAAAGCCGGGAATCGTAACAATGCCGCTCCCGCCGCTGATGTCGACGCCGCGAACCGGCGGAGTGCCGGCAGGCGCATTACCAGCGCCGCCCGGGCCAGCGCTCGGCGAGATTCCGCCTTTCGCGTTAGCGTCAGAACCGTTTCCAGCCGCAGCCTTTCCCGCACCTAGTCCTGGGCCATTCATCGCGCTGCCGGGACCGTTTCCGCGGCCTATGCTATTGCCGGTGCCTGCGCCACCGAGACCAGCCTTATCTCCGCCTGAGGGCGACATCGACAGAGAACCTGTGCTTCCACTGATTGGCACCGCAACTTTGGAACCGGGCTGGCTGGAAATCACCGCGCCAGCGTTGGATCCGCCACCGCCATTTGGAGGCGCGACGACGTTTAAACCTGGATCTAGCGGCATGCCATGACCCGTTCCGCTGCGACTTAGGCCAGAGCCAGATGTGCCCGAGCCTCCGCCAGCCGACGGCGGCGGTGGGACGATATTGTTGGCCAGCAGCGTTCCGCGGGGCGCGCCAGCACCACCACCGCTGCTGCCAGCGCCGCCGGTTCCTGAGAGTGACGGAGGAGGGGGAACAACACTCGGCATGCCCACCGTCGCCGAGGAAGACGAACGCGTTCCGGTCCCGCCCGAGATTCCAGTTGAGGGCGGCGGCGCGACTACATTTGATCCCAGTGCGGAGCCCATCCCAGCACGAGTTCCGCGCGAACTGCCTCCGGTTGCGGCTGCAGAAAGGCTAGGCGGAGGCGGGACGACATTGGCGGTCAGTGAACCGGCGCCGCTGCTTGCTCCGTGGGAAGTTACCGAGGGGGGCGGGGGCACCATCTCGGTGGCACCGAAGATTTTTCCCACCAGGCTGCTCATGAAAGATCCGCTGCCAGGTTGCGCGGGAGGCGGGACAACTGTCTTCGAAGGATCTGGAATTCCGCTGGCGACGCGGTGCACATCCTGCGAGAGGTCGGCGGAAGATGGTGGCGCGATCACTGAGGGTGCGGGCAAATTCAACTTCGGATTGCGTGCGCCGGCTCGTTCCGGCGCCGAGACCGGCGGCGGAACGACTGTCGTATTCATCTGCACCGGGGGACGCGAGAGTTCATGGCTGACGGCGCCCGGGGCGGGCTGAATTACGTTCGCGGCAAGGGAGGGGTTGGAACGCACCTGATCGCGCGCGACAGTCGGAGCGGGCGCTACCACGGAAGCATTCAAAGCCGGCGACGTCATGGTTCGATCACGGGAAACTTTAGGCGCTGGCGGAATCACGGCCGGTGCTAGAGCTGGCGCTACCAGGGGATGGTCTCGCGAAACGTTAGGAGCAGGCGGGATCAACGTTGCGCTGAAAGTAGGCGCCGTGATTGCCTGGTCGCGTGTTACGGACGGAGCGGGAGCGATTACGGATTCGAGTTGAACGCCGTTGCGGGTATAGTCGCGGATTACGTTGGGCGCGGGAGCTACCAAAGATGCTGCTAGATTCGGCACGGTGCGGGTTGAGCGCAAGCCTTCCGACGGCGGAGGACCAGGATTAGGCCGGATCGCCAGAAGATTGGCCACGGCATCGCGCGAAGAGGGAAGCTTAAGGTTAGGCGCGTCGACCACCTTTGGGACCAGAGATCCGCCGCGGGCGATCTTAATGGTTTGCGTGCGATGGCGTGCCTCACTGCCGCCGGCCCGGCCAGCGGTTCCGGCCTGAGCGCCGCCGAGATCTTCAGTTCGGGGAAGTTCGTCGCCACTGTAATAAATCACGTCATGGCTGGAGAATCTTGGCGCCACGAAGGGCTGCATCTGCGTAATCTTCACCTGAACGGCGATGGCGGCAAAAATCAACAATGCCTCCAGTACGTAGGAGGGAATCATGATGCGCAGGGGAATTAATCCGAAGGGAGCTTCGCCGGCCAGGCGGCGTTCGGAGCGCACCAGCGCGGGTCGAATCGACGTGACGAACTCCTGCCAGGGCGAGGGCCATTCGACCTGCAGCCGGGGAGCGTCGTAACGTTCGACGCTGGGTTCGAGTTCCAGAGTTTCAATCACGCGCGCGGTACTCCACCATTCTTCTCGACAGTAATCTGAATTTTATCGCCCACTGCGGTGCGGGTTTCAGCGGCCGTGCGGCACGGCAGTTCCAAGACCGATGTTGCCTGGGTACGCACCGGCGTGAACCGCCACGGTCGAACGTCACCTTGAACGTCGATCACAGTCAGATCTGCGTCCAAAAAGACTACGTCGATGGGAAATCCCATACCCAGAGTATGGACGCCATGGGACGGAACAATCCAGAGTCCCGAGCCGTTACGGAAGTCACTGGAACGAGTGCCGAGCAGGCCGCGCAGTCGAGTCCAGTGCGTGTCGGCGACCGCGAGCGCGGTGGCAAGATACGCCTGCCGCGTCTGGTTGTATGCCTGACCCTGTGAAGAAAAAACTGCCATGAGCCCCAACGCCTCGCCCCACAACTCTGCTATGCGCCCTACTACTTCCCGCCTGACACTGGTCCCAGTTGCCGGATCAGTCCGATAACCGCCGGGCCGATCGTGACAAAAATGATCGAGGGCAAAACAAATATCACCAGTGGGGGAACCATCTTGATGGTGGTCTTTGCAGCTTGTTCTTCGGCCCGTTGCCGGCGTTCCGTGCGGAGAGAATCGGAATGCACCCGAAGGGCTTGGGCGACGCTGGTGCCGAAGCGATCCGTTTGAATCAGTGTACCAACCAGGGCGCGTATGTCGTCAACCCCTGTTCGATCGACCAGGTTGCGGAGGGCTTCGGCGCGGGGCTTTCCAGCGCGCATCTCGAGGTTGACCAGATGAAATTCATCGCTGAGCTCGGGATGGGCATGGTGCAGGTCTTGGCCGACGCGCATTAGAGCCTGGTCCAACGCCAGGCCGGCTTCGACGCAAATCACGGTGAGGTCGAGGGCGTCCGGTAAGCCCAGGGTGATGCGATGCTGCCGGTCTTTAATCATGCGCTTCAAAATGAAGCGTGGCAGGAAGAAGCCGAGTCCGGGCACGCCTGCGAGCAGAAAAAGGTTGTCGAAGCCAGAAAACAGAGCGACCGCAGCGAAGCCGGCAAAAGCCATCAGGATGCGAGCGCCGAAATAATAGTTGACGTCGATGGCATCGCGATATCCGGCTTGGATCAGCCAGGCGCGGGTTCGAGAAACATCCGCCGAGGAAAGAGGGATTGCCTTGCTTAGCGGATCGAGCGCCTGCTCCATACGTTCGCGGAATGCAGGCTTATTCTCGACGGTCGCCTGTTGTCCACCGAGCGCACGCAGGCGGGCGCCGAGTGTGGAGGTCGGGGTTACGACGGCGGCACCGAAAGCGAACACCGCCATCACGACAGTGAGGAATACGACGACGATCAGAATTATAGGCAGCATAATTTTACGGCGTGACCTTGCACCTAAACCCGGATCCGAATGATCTTGCGGATCACGAAATATCCAATGGTTTGCAAAAGGATGCCAGCGACCAGCAACGTATGGCCGATGGGATCGGAAAACAGGGGCCGGATAAATCCGGGGTTGAGCAGAAGCATGACAGTTACGATGATGGGCGGCATGCCCATCAATAGTGCCATGGTGAGACGTCCCTGGGCGGTATATACACGCACCTGGCGTTGGATCTTGAAGCGCTCGCGGATCACATAGGATAAATTGTCGAGGATTTCTGCAAGATTGCCGCCCGTCTCACGCTGCAGCATAACCGCGGTGACAAAGAATTTTACATCGACGAGAGGCATGCGCTCGGTGAGGTTGATGAGCGCGTCGCGAACCGGCATGCCGAACTTCTGTTCTTCGTAAAGTTGGCGAAACTCACCCGAGACCGGTTCAGCAACTTCGCTGGTAATCATTTCGAGCGCAGTGGTGAAGGCGTGTCCAGCCCGAACTGCGCGAGCCAATGTGTCGATGGCCTCGGGAAAAAGCTCTTCGAATTTTTCAAAACGCTGGTTGCGCCGAAATGAGGCGTAAGAGTAAGGCAGCATGAAACCGACCAGCAACGCTACCCACGCGACTTCGAAGCGGTTGCTGACGACATAAGCAACCACGGCGGCGACCATGCCGGCGAGAGCGGACAACCCGAGAAAGTTGCCGGCGCGCATGGATAGGCCGCCTTGGGTCAGCATTTTCTGGATCTCTGTCACCCGTGCAGAGCGGCGAAGCAGCGTGTCGATGGCAGGAATCTGGCTGAGTTGCTCATCGCGCAGGAGAGCTAGTTCCTCCTCGGCGGCGCGCTCGGGAGCCTTGCGTTCGTTGGAAAGGCGTTCTTTGATAAGACGCGCCTGCGCGCTGCGCTGATCGAACAGCGTGACTGCGGCGAAGACCGCAAGCGCGACTAGCAGGAACACCAGAACAGCCATCAAGGCAGCAGGCATGGCGATACTCAAACCTCGGATCTTGTTTCAAAAAGTGCCGGCCGCAGGCGTGCTCCCGAGGTCGAAAGCCGCTCGGCGAAATGCGGATGGATGCCGGTCGCACGGAAGACGCCGCGAACTTTTCCGCTCTCGTCGGTCCCCGTACGGTCGAAACTGAAAATATCCTGCATGCCGATCGAATCGGTGTCCATGCCGGTAATCTCGGAAATGGTGATGACTTTACGTGTACCGTCGGACAGGCGGGCGATTTGAACCACGGCGTGAACGGCAGATGCGATCTGGTGGCGGACGGCGCGCTCCGGAATATTCAAGTTTGCCATGGAGACCATGTTTTCGACGCGAGCCATGGCATCGCGCGGAGAGTTGGCATGGACGGTGGTCAGCGATCCTTCGTGGCCGGTATTCATAGCTTGCAACATATCAAAGGCTTCCTCGCCGCGGACCTCGCCGACGACGATTCGGTCAGGCCGCATACGCAAGCTGTTGATAACCAGTTGCCGCTGTCGGACAGCACCCTTACCTTCAATGTTCGGCGGCCTGGTTTCCAGACGGACCACGTGCTCCTGCTTGAGTTGAAGTTCGGCGGCATCTTCGATGGTTACGATGCGGTCGGAGTTGGGAATATATCCAGACAGCACATTGAGCAACGAAGTTTTGCCGGCGCCCGTTCCCCCGGAGACCAGGATGTTGAGCCGGCCCTTGACCATGGTGGAGAGCAGTTCGAGCATCGACTCGGTCAGAGTCTGATTCTCGATCATTTGCCGCGCGGTGATAGGGTCGCGGCCGAAACGGCGAATCGAAAGGCAAGGGCCGTCAATTGCCAATGGAGGAATGATGGCGTTGACGCGCGATCCGTCCGCCAGGCGGGCATCGACCATGGGAGAAGATTCGTCGACGCGCCGTCCGACTCGCGAGACGATGCGTTCGATGATCTGCATCAGGTGCGAATCGTCTTTGAAGGATAGAGCAGTGCGTTCGATTTTGCCGGCGCGCTCTACGTATACGCGGTCAAACCGGTTCACGAGGATGTCGGAAACCGTGGCATCCTTGAGCAGCGGTTCGAGAGGGCCAAGGCCAAATATCTCGTCGAGAATTTCGCGCGACAGCCGTTCGCGTTCGGCGAAGCTGAGCGGAACGCCTTCGCTATTGACGGCATTGCGAATGACGACCAGCACTTCATCGCGCGCCGAGTCGCCGGAAGTCTTGCCCAGTTTTTCCAGGTCGAGGCGGTCGAGGATCTTGCGATGCAGGTCGGCCTTTACCTGCTGGAAGAAATCAGCGCGTTCGAACGATTGCAGATTTGCCATAATGCCCTAGTTTCGACCCTTCGCTCTTAAACTGACTTGAATAGTGACCACGCGGCTCGCTTCACGTCCACATCGTTGCGAGTCAATTCCTCCGCCAATCCCGTGAAACAGCGAGCCATTTCGGAAGTGCGCTGGTCCATTACCGGAGTGCCTCGGTCGATGGCTCCGGAGACGGCGAAATACTGGTTCGGAATCCGCCAAAGAAGTTTCGCGCCGACCGCTGTCTCGGCGTCTTCCTCGCTGAAGCCCGGCACTTTGCGAAACCGGTTCAGGACCAAACGGACGCGGTCGCGGCTTCCGGCCTCCCCTAGATATTGTTGGACACGAGCGGCGCTCCACAGCGAGGCCACATCACTGCAAGCGACCAGCAGAACGGTCTCCGAAAGACTCGCAATAAGACGACTGACAGCATCGAAGCGCGACGAGCCATCAACCACCACGTAGCGGAAGTGCGTGACCAGCATGTCAAAGAGGCGAACAAATTCGGCGGTCCCGGGCTCCGCGGTCGCCGGCATGCTAGTACCGGCGAGCAATTGCAGACCGCCGCTATGACGCGTCATGAAGCTTTCGAGCAGGGAAGCGTCCATGCGGTGGAGGTTACGGTTGGCGTCAGCAACATTGAAGACCGGCTTCAGGTTCATGTGCAGGGCCGCGTGGCCGAGCGGGGCGAGGTCCACGAGGGCGGTTTGTCCATGCGCTGCTTGCAAAGCTAGCGCCAGATTGACGGCGACGGTGGTCGCGCCGTTGCCACCCTTCGCATTCATGACCGAGAAAACTTTTCCGCGGACGCCCTCTTGACGGCTGCGGCGTTGCGCCGTCGCCAAGCGGACAAAAGCCTCGAGCATATCCGTGGTCGTAGTGGGGCGCTCAATGAATTCGCGGGCTCCGACCCGCATCGCGTTGACGATAATTTGCGGCTGGTTCAGATTGCCGATAGCAAATATTGCCGCCTCCGGCATCTCCTGATGCAGCAGTTCAATGGCGCGCAAAGCCAGGGTGGGATTGTCCGCGGGAATATCGACCAGGGTTACATCTGGATTGGCACTGCGTACCCGCCGGCTTACAGGATCTGAGGGTGAGACCGGAAAACTGGCACAAGTATGTACCGTACGCGCCACACTGGTGCCGTCGACGAGCACCTGCAGCACCGCGCGCTGCTCGTTGTCGGTGGCTACGATGACGACTGAAAGTTCTGCCATATCGCCTTCGGCTTTTCTAATTCCCCTCGAGCTTCTGTTCCAGCCCGCCTACTCGGTCACTTCCCGGCGCCTAATTCTTTTTATCGAACTTGCCAGTATCCATAAACGGTTTCGGATCTTTGGGAGGCGCGGGCGGTTCTGTGTTCGGGGAGATCCGATGTACGGTGCACAAGACCATGAGTTCCGAATTGCTCTTGGTCAAGCTCTTGCTTCGAAAAAAATTCCCAAGAATTGGAATGTCGCCCAAGCCCGGAATTTTGTTATAGATGTCGGTCACGCGGTTATCCATCAGGCCCGCAATCACAAAGCTCTGCCCATCCTGCAATTCAAATTCAGTTTCAGCTTTGCGAGTGCTAAGCGCGGGCACGGTAAACCCGGAGATTGTGAGCGCATTGGCAAAGTCCAGGGTGCTCACTTCCGGAGCGACTTTCAAATGAATATTGCCGTTGGGCATGATCACGGGAGTGAATTCGAGGCGCACGCCGAAATCCTTAAACGAGATGGTAACGGCCGTGAAGCCCGCTCCTGGCTGGACGATCGGAAAAGGGAACTGCCCTCCAGCTAGAAAGCTCGCTGGTTTGCCATTCACCGCGACCAGATTGGGTTCAGCGAGAATCTGCAGAAGATTTTTAGTTTCCAGTGCCTGGATGGTGGCTCCCAGATTGATGTCGGACCGGAATAAGAACATGTTTAAAACGTTGTTGACGGTGGTGGCGGGCGTGGCTCCCGTGGTCGTGGTCCCGCCGGTTGTAACCTGAGTGCCGGGAGTAAGGGTCTGGGGGCCAAAGCCGCCAAACTGTCCCGTGGTGATCGTCCCGACTGTATTGGCGGCGCCGGTAGAAATGAAGTTGACTCCGAGCTGAGTCAAGGCGGTACGGTCCACCTCGGCAAATTTCACCTGCAGCAGAACTTCCTGGGAGCCGACCGGCCCGAAGGTAAGCACGTTCACGACCCTCGGAGAATAGGCGCTGGCCAGTTCTCCGGCGCGCTTGGCGACGTCTTCGGTGGAAACGTGGCCGGAGAGCACGACGGCGGCTCGCGATGGCGTGACGGAAATTTGTTCGTCGGGAAAGACGCGGTGCTCTTCGTCGGCGCAAGCGCTGACGTCGACATCCACGCGCAGATCGAAGCTCCGCGAACGCTCCAGTTCATCCCAGATGAGCAGCGACACCTCCCCCGGAGATTTTCCGTGAACCAGAATTTGCGTGGGTGTGATGACTTCCACAAAAGCGATCCCCGGATCGGTGACCGAGACCCGCTTAAGCCGCTCCGTCGTATTGATGAGCAGAGATTTGCCCACCATGACTCGCAGCGGAGCTGATCCTTGCGGCTGAGACTGCGTTTCTGGGGGCAGGGTTGTGGTCTGAGTGCTATTGGGCGCGGAGCTCTGCGCTTGGCCAGCCGCGTCTGGCTGCTGCATGATTTCTGAAAAGGCGGGAACAGTGAGGGCGACAAGGAACAGCAAAGCCCGAAAAAATGGCGCGCGAACTCTCATTTTCAGATTTTTCTCCCCACGACGAGACTGGCCGGAGTGTGACAACGCATCATGCAGTGTCGATTTTTTTCTGTCACTTGTTTTCGGAACCCTCGCCTGGGAATGTGACCACATCGGGTTTCTTGTCTCCCTGATAAACCTGGATGCTGACGCCGGTGGACGGCGGGGGCGCGGCTGGCGCGGGTTTCCTGGGCGCTACATGATGAACCACCGGTTGTACCGTCGGTGGCGCCGCGCCTAGGCGGTACAAACCTCTGGAATTGGACGATGGAAACTCGTCTTGCTTGGTATCGAGTGGATTTCTGAGAGCGAGTTGAATACGTCCTTCGGAACTGGCGAGCGTGAGCCGCTGGGCATCGTCGGGTGAAACCAGCAGGGTGATGACCGCGGTGGTCTGAGCCTCACCGGTCGCGGTTCTTTCCAGCGTGTGGCCCGAGGCCAGGACCGCCACGTTCTGCAGAACCGTCGTCGTTTGTTGTTCGCCACTGCCTCCGGGCGTCCCCGTCAGCAGGACATCGACACGGGTTCCCGGCGTAACGAATCCCGCTACTGAGACCACTTCATTCACGCGTACCGAAACCGCGCGCATTCCAGGAGGAATTAATGAGGGAAGCCCGGCGCCTGCATTTTCTCCGGCCAGACGGTTCGGCAGGATAAATTCTCCCTTCGAGATAGGGACGATGACGCCGTGGCCCAGGACGTCGGAACGCCTTCTCGGCGCCCCTGGAGGCAGGTCCGCGGCGGGAATCTTGATGATCTTTATGTCGTGCTCGTCTACGCGAGCGCCCACCTGCAGATCGTCTGCCGCGACGATTACGTCGACCCCGGAGTCGCCTGATCCATTTTTCGATTGCAAATTCCGGTAGACGTACACACTTGCAACGAATCCCAGCGCCAGCGCCAGAAGCCCAATCATCAACAAACGTGTGCGGTTCATACTGCTCCCTTAAGAACTAAAACTAGCGCGCTGCCGCGAACTGAAGCCGCGACAACCTTCCCCTGCCGGTTCACTTTCTACTGGATGGAACTGGCGACGGAGGAGAACACGTTGTTGGCATTGGATCCGATTAGCCGTACCGTGCCAACGACAATAATCATGATCACCGCCAGCATGACAGCATACTCCGCAATATCCTGTCCTTCCTGTTCACGCCACAGTCTGCGAAAAAGCCCCATAGACGTACCCCTTTCTATGTTCTTGGATCGAGTGGACGCACCCGCATCTTCTGGGACGAAATGGGCAAGATTGGTCTACTCGATTACGTAATCATACCCTGCAAAATGCCGAAAAGGCGTAATTTATTGCACACCCGTGGGAATAATCAATTACTCAAGAGGCCCTTCTAGGGTTGCTCTCCCCAATGGCGTGTTCGGAAAACGGAAAGTGACGGCCAATGACTTCTTCCCTAAGGGGGCAAACCGGATTGCAATCGCACGGGTTAGGATTTCCTGTTCGTCATCTGTAACAAAAAAATAAAAATGCATAAAGCCATAAAATCCGGCGTACTTTGCGTGTAATTTTTCTCTTCCCCTCTTCGAACCCTGGGCGATCTGAATAGCATCAACGAATCCATGGTGGGCATTTGATATCCCTCATTTATGTCCGTTCGGTCGTTAACGCAATTAAATTACAACTCGGAAAGCGGGCTCGCGGTTCGGTCCCAATTTTATAAAGGAGATGCCATGGCAGAGAGAGACAAAGAAGGCTCATCGAGGACAGTCGTTCAGAAACCCATGCCGCTAAAAGGCAAAGGAGTTGCGGACGTGGAGACAGTGCACGCGGCTTGGACCGCACACAAAAAAGAACAAGAGGATAAGAAAAAGAAGAAGTCTTGAGTGGGGGTGGTTGAAGTTCAAGTTCCCCCCCATCCACATTCGGAATATTCGGTTCTGACTGATCACTCAACGATGTTCTGGTCAATCTCAAAGGAGGTCGCGATGGGACAACACACGCCAAAAGTTCAGATCACGAGCACCTCAGTCGGTGCGGACGGAGCGACATCTGACATCATACGCCTGGGCCAGGGTTTCACACTGGTGATTAATGCGACGATTGATCCCTCACTATTCGGAAGTGGGTTCCGCTTTGATGCACACTGGGTGATTGTGCGTACATCCGATAATCAAGCAGTTTACGACCGATGGTGGAGCGCCAACCCCGGATATCCGCAGACTGTGGATAGCCTGCCAGGCCCTGATTTCTGGATATCGATAACCTGGAACGAGGCCAGTGATGCGAACGTGAACTCCGGTGGAGGGGGAAATGCGGAGGGTAGCAGGGATGGAATGTATGCTTTTCGAGCCTACTTTTTCGTGGACACTTCAACGTACAGCAACGGTCTCTACCGTCCCAACGGTACGTCGGAGTTTGCAATCGCTGATGATCACTTTCTCTGGCGTGAGTGACCTATTCCGACAGTGGCATCATTCAGGCTCCCTATAGGCGGAGCCAACCGCTTGAGGCAGAGTCCAACTTGAAGAGGCCGTTGCTCGATTATTTGTCTCAGAGAGGTACCGGGTCTCTCTGGCCAGTCGCCCCGGATACACGCGTTAATAGACAACCGAGAGCGAAGGAAACGCCTAGCGGCAGAAGCGGGCTGGTGTACAGCGTGACCGCCCAAAATTTGAGCAAAGTGGGCAGGGAAACCCATCGTGAGGCGGCCAACAATCCAAAGGCAGCAATCCACGGCCAGCCCAGCAAGGCCCAGGCCGCGGCCAGAATCAGCCGCTGGCGGCCTGGAGCGAGCGAAAACTGACCCTGCAGCATGCACAGGAATCCGGGCAGTAGCAGAAGTTGCGCGTGAGGAGCCAGGGTCGGAATCACTACCAGGTTTGTGGCCAACAAAAAGCTGGTTACCGTTAGGAACGGTAGCGAACTGGCTGGTTGTAGGCGATGCCTCCACCCCAGCGCCAGGGCTGCGATAAGAAAAACGGTCGCGCCTACCCAGCCCCACCTTGAGGTAAACCAAACATCGAACAGCGAATGACCGTAGGTGTATTGGCGATAGGCGCGGAGAACGTTGAGGAATTGGGGAATCCAGCCGGGGATCAGCCATTCACTGACCAGCATCAGGACCAGCATTGTGCTTAGAAAGCTCCAAGCCAGCGGGCGTCGATGTCGCCAGTCACTTGCGATCCAGAGTGCGAGCCAAAGCACCGCGCCAACGATGAATTGCGGTTTGAAGGTGGAGAGCGCAAGAAAGATTCCCGCGAGGACGAAGTGGTCGGCGGACAAGAAAAAGCAGGTGAGCGCCACGAACGCGGCGGCGATAAGGCTTAGATTTTCGAGCTTCATCCCCTGCAAAGCGGGAAAACTGCCCAGAACGAACAGCGCGATCGTGAGCCATATCATGATCGAAAAACGGAAGCGAAACGCGCGCAGCCAAAGCGTCAGACTTAGCAAGACGGTTAGCACGGAGACTGTCAAGAATAACTTTTGCGCATTGGCAAACGGCATGTATATGGTGGGCCAGAGAAGCAGGGCCGCGTAGGGGGGATAGGCAAATCCTCCGGCAATGTCTGCGGGATCCGTGGAAAGTGCCGTCGCCGGAGCGCCGTAGATCACCGATTGAATCTCATGCGCAACAGCGGGAGAGTATGGATTGCGGCCATTCAGTAATAGTTCGTGCGCTCCCCACCACGGCGCATAGAAGTCGTTGAATTGCGGTTGTTGGTTGGCGCTCCATATCCTGATGACGTAGAAGGCCATGCTGCCCGCAGAGAGGGCGCCGAGGAGTAGCCACAAAACAGCCTTCGACGTCGTCGCCTGATTCATGGCAGAATCCGGCTGAGGGATGAGGCTCCCGCTACATTCCTGACGCGAAACGAGCCGTCCGTAATTGCGATGGCAATGGCAGCTACCGGCAGCGCTGCAACGATGTCAATCGCATAGTGCATCTCGATCATCAGGATTGCGACAAGAAGAAATACGTCGTAGGCAGCGAGTGGGATTACTAGTCTGCGCCATGGCCGTAAAAACCAGATCACAACAATCGGTTGCACCATGTGCATGCAAGGGAATCCGATAAAGTAGTCGGCCGAAATTCGTGCAAGGGGAGCACGCTGCCAGAGCGCTAGAGCGTCCCGGATGAGAGTCCTCTGAATGTTGTAGGACTGCAAGCTTGCGGGGAAACGCGCGAAGTGGGCGGGGCAAAGAAAGTAAGGGCCTTGCGCGGGCCAAATATAGAAAAGGGTGAGAGCGACATAGTAAGACAGCAGGATCGTCCCAACGAATTGGAGGGCCCGCTCCCGTCCCTTAGACAGGGCCAGAAAAATCATGGTAGCCCCAATCTGCAGAAACATTCCGAAGTAAATAAATTCCGCTGCCTTGAAAAATGAAAGGGGAAATACTCTGACGGCCCAATGACTGAAATCCCATACGGAGTGTCCGTGCAAAAGCCAGCGGTCGATGGCGGCCATCGCAGGATCATTTGCGAAGTTATAGCGTACCGAGACGATGATGTTGTTGTAGGCGAGAACCATCAAAAATCCGAAGAACAAATAAGCCGCGGGGGCGAGGATCGCGGCTGCGGCCTGGCGCAATCCCGCTTTTCCTCGCTTGACGTAGTTCCAGCAAGGCGATCGCATCGACGCCAAGGACCATCGCTCGCAACCACCCGGTGAACCCAATCAGGGCCCCGATGAACAACATCAGGGGAATGAGTCGCAGCGGTCTCTCCCGATAGCTCGCTACGAATGGCCTGAGCACTTGTTCGACCGGCAATCCAATCAGGCATAACAGCACGGCCACAAAAATGGATTGAGCTGCCAGCACAAACCAATAAGCGATGCCGAGCGTAATCCAATCGAATTTGAGCGGAAGGTTCTCGCGCTGCAAAAGCGGCACCATCGCCAGCAACAGCGGAAGACTGATCCAGTAGTGCCAGTGTCTCGGTTTCATCGACGAGTGCGCCATAATCAACTTGGGAAGCCTCACCGTCCCGAGCACGAATCAAGAGTATCTTCGGCAGCGGCAGTCTTTTTCTCGTTTCTCAACAGCACCACCGCTAACATGGGCAGATAGAGGAATATCACTGTATAGCGCCCGACCTGGGTGAAACTTGAGGGCACGTGATACCAGCGCCAGATTCCTGCTCCCCAGCTGAAGAAGACAGTCCAGATAATTTCGCGGCGTGACTGCGGAATCAGCCAGAGGATGAAGCTGTCAAAAAACCAGCGTTGCGGCATGAGCGCAGACAAGAAAAGAAGGCGTGCATCCCGATTCCGATAGCGCAGCAGCGCGAGCACCAGCAGCGCGCCGGGAAGAACCAGGATTGGAATGAAGTGCTCGTAATTGCGGGTCTGCTGCAGCCAGAGCAAGGGCCACCTCGGCATCACAGCCAGGCTCAAAAGTCCCACCACGAGGCAAGCGAGCAATCCGCGCCGGCTGAGGCGGGTGAGGAAGACTGGCAATCCCACTTGTGGTTTTGCCATGGCTGCGGGCAACAAGAGCGGGAAGAATCCGCTGGCGGCGATAAGTGGAGACCACTGCACGGTGAGGAGTCCCGCCCAGTACGGGTAAGCGAAAAAAATCAGCAGCCGCGTATAGCCGTGGCGCGTCAGACCCAACGCCAAAAAAAACGAACTGATTCCCCAAAAAAGAGCGGCGGCCATCTCTGGCTGCAGGCGCACGAGTGGAAGCGCGAACAGCGCAGCGGTCAGCGGGTACTGTTCGAGCGGCGTATCGTACGGATTTTGGCGGGCCAGCAGGCGATCGGCGAGATGCAGCGCCCAGCGAAAGTCGGCCGCATCCTGATGAAGACGTTTCATCAGGAACCAGCAGAATGCGCCGCTGGCAAAGCCGATTGCGGCCGAGACTGCGAAACGCCATCGCATGCGATAGGTTCTTGCCCACACAGTTGTAACATGGAGCGGTTCCTCTGAACCCGCTGCGGTAGGAAAGGAATGACCTCAAATTTTGCGCAAGAATCCGCCATTGCTTGTCGGTCTCGTATTAGCCGCCGTGGCTTCGGCGAGCACGTGGTTTTATATGGATTGGATTCTGAGGGCACAACAGCGGGCCGATGCCGCGGCACACAACCGGCCACGCGGAAATCTATCAGATCTGTATCCGCGATGGCTGGGAGCGCGCGAACTGCTGCGGCATGGGCGCAATCCTTATAGCGCGGAGATCACGCGCGAAATTCAGCAGGGATATTACGGCAGGCCGCTCGATGCGACGCGGGCCGACGATCCCAAAGACCAGCAGGCATTCGCGTATCCCGCTTATGTTGTGTTCCTCATGGCGCCCACCACTGATTTGCCGTTTAACACCGTGCAGCAAGGCTTTCGATGGTTGCTGGTGGGATTGGCTGTGGCTAGTGTTCTGCTTTGGCTCTACGTTCTGCGATGGAGGCCGGTCTGCGGAATCACAGCGATATTCATCGTGTTAGTGCTCGGCTGGTTTCCCATGGTGCAGGGAATGAAACTGCAGCAACTCAGCCTGCTGGTTGCGGGATTGCTGGCGGCCTGCGCCGCTTGCCTTGTGAGCGGTTGGTTCTGGCTGGCAGGGGGATTGCTTGCCCTGGCGACGATCAAACCACAACTGGCTTGGCCTCTGACCTTGTGGCTATTGGTATGGGCAGGGAGCGATTGGCGTTCGCGCCGGCGTTTTGTGTTCGCCTTCGGTATCACGATGCTGCTGTTGCTCGGCGGCGCTCAGTTGATTTTGCCCGGATGGTTGCCAATGTTCGTCGCGGGACTCGGGCAATATCACCAGTACACGCACAGTCAGTCTGTGCTGACTTCGCTTTTCGGGCTCGTCTTGGGTCGAATTCTGGTAGCGGCATGTGTTCTGGCCTGTGCGATTTGTGTATGGCGGCTGCGCCGAAAGTCCGCGTCCAATGCGGATTTCGGACAGGCTGTCGGATTTGTATTGGCTTTGACAGTCGTCATCGTTCCCATGTACGCGCCTTACAACCAGGTGCTGCTGGTACCGGCGATACTGAGCTCTGATACGAAGCGAGATTTCGGATAAGAATATTCTGCCGGCCATCCGCCGGGCTCGCGCTGTGGGCTACTTTGTGCTGGTCTGGTCGTGGATCGCGACGATAGCGCTGGCCTTGGTTTACCCGTGGCTGACGCCGGCCTTGCGGCAGCGACTTTGGCCTATGCCGCTCTATTCAAGCTTCATGGTACCGGTGTTCGTCTTCGGATTGGCGCTGCTGAATACGTGGAGGAGCGAAGCTGATTGCTTGCCGCAGAGTGCGGTGGCAGAGTAGTCTGTTGATGCAGGGATATTGCTGCGCGAGCGCTTCGCCCGGCGCTGCTGAAGTCGTTTTCAATTCCATCCATGCCTCTTTCTGTTACCAGTTCTCATAGTTCAAATTCGGGAGCTTTGCCCTCTCTGGTGTTCGTGCAGGGCAGCGAGCAGAAAAATCTGTTCATGGACCATACTCCGTTCACCGTGGGACGGAAGGTGGACAAAGATCTGGTAATTGCCGATCCGCGCGTCTCGCGCGACCACGCCCAGATTCTGCAGGAAGGACTGGATTTCTTTCTTGTCGATCTGGGAAGCAAACATGGCACCTTTGTGAACGGAGAGCGCATCCAGCGCCAGAAGCTGGAGCGCGGCGACCGGTTGGAATTTGGAGCGCGGGATTCGGCATATCTTATGTTCAATCCCAGCCGTCCGACTTCCAATACCGCCCGGGAATTCCTGAGCCAGATCTCCGGAATTCAGATCAAACCGGAGGCGACCGACCTGGAGAAGCTGACGCTTTTCCTGGAGGCTGCGCGGAAGCTTAATACGGCGGGCGTGCTTGACGAGATCCTGGTGACCATGCTCGACGTCACACTGGAATTGACGAGTGCGGAGCGGGCTTTTGTTTTTCTCAAGGAAGAGGGGAAACTGCGGCTGGCGGCTGGACGCAATTACAAAAAAGAGCCCCTGCTCGACGACAAGACGATTTCACATTCGATCCTGGAAGAATCGCTAAGCTCGAACTCGGAGTTTCTGCTGACGGATACGAGTCGTTCGCTGGACCTTGCAGGCCGGCAGAGCATCGTGGCCTACGATCTGCGCACCGTGATCTGCATTCCCTTGCGCAAGATGCAAGTGCAGACACGCGGCGCGCAAGCCCCAGCGCCCGCCGCGAATTCGGCCGAGGCCATGGGCGTGCTCTACGTCGATTCCAGGTTTGCCTCGCGAGATATCAGCGGAGTAAGCAAGAATATTTTGCACGCGATCGCGACTGAAGCGGCATCGCTCATCGAAAACGCGCGACTGGTTCAGGCCGAAGAAGAATCGCGGCGCTACCAGCAGGAGTTGAGCATCGCGGCCAGCATCCAGCAGCGGCTTATGAAGGTGAAGATTCCCGAAGTCCCGTTCGCCCGCATGGACGGCAGAAATCTGCAATGTAAGGAAATCGGCGGGGATTTTTACGATGCGGTGCACACCAAAGAAGGACTCGCTGTGGTTCTGGCGGACGTGAGCGGCAAGGGGGTTTCGGCCGCACTGCTGGCTTCGACATTGCAGGGAATGATCTATTCCCACCTGATCGCCGGCATGTCGCTGCTCGATGTGGTGACTGCGGTGAACCGGTTTTTCACTGCGAAGATGGGCGGTGAGAAATATGCGACCCTGCTACTGGCGCGCTTGCGTCGCGATGGCGACCTGGAATACGTGAATTGCGGCCACGTCCAGCCGCTTCTGGTTTGCGGGGGAGAGGTGATGCGTCCGCCGCATGGAAACGTTCCTGTCGGGCTGCTGCCCGATGCGACCTTCGAAAGCGCCCGATGCCAGATGAAATCCGGTGACCGGTTCATTCTGGTGACCGATGGCGTTACCGAGGCGGAAAATGCCATGGGCGACTTTTTTGAAGACTTTCGTCTGGAAGAGGCTGCCGGCAAGTCGCCTAACCTCGACGGAATTTTCGCGGCGGTGACCGCATTCTGCAGTGGCAATCCTCTGAACGACGACTGCACCGTGGTCGAATTGTGCTACACCAGCGTGGATGCCTAGCTGATTTGCCCGATAAACTAGCTGTTCTCGATGGTAACGACGTAGTCCTTGCCTTCCCAGCGATCCTCGAGCGGCCAGAAAAAAGTGAACACGGCCTGCCCACCCGGAGGCAGCGATGCAGTGGGTAAATTGAGAATGTGGATGCCGAGGCCAGTGTCGCGTGTATCGGTATCGTGTGCTGTCTTCCAACCATCGATGCTCCAGTGCACGCGGGCAGGGGTCAGCAGGACAATCCTCAGTATCTGATTGCGCGGGACACTGCGCGTTTTGTTATTAAACCTCCAGCCAAAGTGTTGCCTGCCATGCTTCTCAATCAAATACCTTTGAACGGTCTGAGGGCACTGGTCAAAGATTTTGTTGTCCCGGAGGGACCGGCGCAGCTTCACGTATTCGGAGTGAGCCCAGACCAACGGGCACGCGGAACCGGTGGGCTGCCCGCGGAACAATTCGAGGACCGGAATGTCGGCGGCATCCCAGACCTGTTCGGGAAGTAAGCGACTTTGCCCAGCAGGCGAGTTTTCCAGCACCGCCAGTAAGGCCTCGGCTTCATCGCGATGGCCTGCCGCCAGCGCATAATGAGCCCGCTCGCCTGCCAGCAAGGGCCACGGGCGCCCGATGCCATTTCCGTCGAAGGCGGAGCCATCCTTGTGTTCTCCGTAACCGTCGCCGTTATAGCGATACCAGCAGGGGCCCTGGGGCAACTCGACCGCAAGCAAAGCGTCGATGGCGCGCAGCGTATTTAGAATGCGAGGATCGTCGGGAGCGCGTAGCCCGAAGCGAACCAGCGCCAAAGCGTCGGGACTGATGATGTGATAGGCCGGTTCGCCGTCGGATCCCGGCAGACGATTCTTGATGGGTACAAAACCCTGGGTGGGCGAGGCGGCGGCATCGGTGGTGGGCGGGGCAATGCGCACGTAGTAGCCGTCGATGCCGAGTTGTTGTGCCAGATCGCCTCCTGTGGCATAGACCCAGCGCTCGATGTTGTCATTCCATGCGTCGGCGGTATCGCGCATGATTACAGCCTGTTCCGAGTGCCCAGTGAGGTCTGCAATGTCCGCTCCGGCCAGCAGCGCAGAAATTTCCGCTGCGAGTGTAAAAGGGGAATACCCGGCGTCTTCCTCCCAGCGATCCTGTTGCGTGACTGGGCCGTTGCGCACGATAAAGCTGGCCGCCCTGCGGACCATCGGCCACCAGCGATCAAGCTTGCCTAAGGCTTGCGGGGCCTCGCGGCGTAGCAAATCGATAAGCAAGATGGGGAAGGCGGTTTCGTCCATCTGGACGCCACTCCAGTAGGGACGCCCGTCGAGCCAGAGATTCTGTGCCCAGTTTCCGTCCGCTTCTTGAGTTACTTCCAGATATCGCAGGACTCGCAACGCGTCGGTGACCGCACCGGCAGCCAGCAGCGCCCCAGCGGTTTCAACCAGGTCGCGCGGCCAGACCAAGTGGTATCCGCCCAGGTCTTCGTCGCCTTTGTTGAATCCCCACGGAATCGAGAGGCTGGCAATGATGCCGCCGAGAAAATCCTTGGATTCGTGGGTACGCAGGACGGCCATTGAAGCGCGATAAAGATCGCGCTGGCGTAACGGTTCGTCAAGCTTGATCAGCGTGTTCTGCCAGTTTTGCCACTGCAAGACGTAACGCGCTCGAATCTCGGAGAAGTCTTCGAATAAAGCGGATCGCGCCTGCTGGCCAGCCTCGGTCCAAATCGATCCAAAGCCGAGCGCCAGAACGAACTCGCCGTTGCACGCGGCGAGATCGATTTCTCCGGTTAAGGCAATGTTACCGTTCTCCGCGCGCGTGTATTCCCATTCCATCTGAAAATGCTGGGAGAGATCCTGCCAGCCATCGGAAATGCCGACGAACCCGACGGAACTCTTCCTCCAGGGCGCCGACGAAGCGAGTGCCAGAGTGGCGCCAGCGTGCTCGGCTAGGAACATCGGAAAACCCTTGTAGTCGCCGACCCAGCCCGTATTGCCGTATCCGCAGTTGGCCAGGTGCGGCGAAAGCAACGCATACAGGTGGTAGTCCGAGAGCTTCCCCTGCAGCGGCTCGAAGCGAACCTTCTGCAGGACGACGTTGCGGTAAGGATCGGTCAGAACTTCCTTGTGAATGCGGTAGCGTCCGCTCAAGCAGGTGTTCGTCAGCTCGAAGGCGGGAATGCCAGGCTCAAAGGCACGGTTTTCGAAGCTGCAGTTTCGCTTTTCCTCCGAGAAGAAGTCGAGGCCACTGGTAACGATAAATCCCATGTCGCGGGTGCATGCCTGGTCGACCCGAGGAAAATAAACTTCGTTCAGAATGCCGTGACTCAGCGTGAACCATACTTTGCTGTGCTGGTTGAGGGCTGTGCCGGCTCCCGACTTAGCGCTTGAGGTCCAGCGCGGTGGAATTCCGGGCCAGCCCGGAGCATAGAGAGCGGAAGAATCACTCATCGGAGTTTTTGTCCTCTTCCCGCGAAAACCGTCCCCGGCGAATTGACAAATACAAACAGGATTCGATCTTGTACTGCTGACATCATCAAATAGCGAGCGACTCTAACCAGCCCATTTGCAAATAAAAATAGGGAAATTGGAACACTGACCCGCGATAACAGCGATCCAGCGGTGTAGACGGCCAGAGTACTAAATGCACGAGCGCTACTGATATTAACAGCGTTGCTGGCCTGTTGCTGCGCGGTCGCAGATGGCGTGCGCGGAAGATGCTGCAAGTTCGGATTCGGTTTCGGCGCTTGATACCGTTTTCAATTGTGCGCTCACAAGGCAGCGCAGATCCTGTCAAGCGTCTGGGCATTCATCAGAAATTCACCCGTTTGTAACCCTCCTGTAACAAGCCGTCGATAGAACGGGGTATCGAACTCAAGGAGGAGCGATCTGAACATGCGCAAAATCGTGCTTCTGTTGGTGTCTGTTCTTCTGGCCATACCTCTCGTCGGACAAACAACGCTAACCGGGGCAGGTGCCACCTTTCCGTACCCCATTTATTCGAAGTGGTTTAGCGAGTACCACAAAATTCACTCAGACGTTCAAATCAATTATCAGTCCATCGGCAGTGGCGGAGGCATCCGCCAGGTAACCGCAGGTACCGTGGATTTTGGCGCCAGCGACATGCCGATGACCGATAAACAGCTTCAGGAATCAAAGACAAAAATCCTGAATATTCCGACCGTTTTAGGCGCAGACGTGCCCGCTTATAACCTCCCCGGAGTGAACGAAGAACTCAAATTTACTCCCGAGGCGTTGGCAGGAATATTCTTGGGCAAGATTTCCAAATGGAATGACAAGTTGATCAGCTCGGCGAATCCTGGAGTGAATCTGCCGGACAAAGAAATCATCGTAGTCCACCGTTCTGACGGAAGCGGTACGACTTTCATTTTCACCGACTATCTTTCCAAGATCAGCCCCGAGTGGAAGGGCCAAGTCGGTGCCGATACGTCGGTGAAATGGCCTGTAGGCATGGGCGGAAAGGGCAACGAGGGCGTCGCTGGGTTCATTCGTCAGCTCCCTGGTTCGATTGGATATATCGAACTCATTTACGCCATCCAGAATAAAATCACCTACGGCAGCGTCCGAAATTCCGCGGGAACGTTCATTAAGGCGTCGCTTGAGAGCGTGACTGCTGCCGCTGCGTCGGCTCCGAAGATGCCGGCTGATTTTCGAGTTTCGATTACGAACTCGCCCGGCAAGGATGCATATCCGATTTCCAGCTTCACGTGGCTGTTGATTCCGGCCCAGTCCAAGGATGCGGCGAAAGGCAAGATGCTGGCCGACTTCCTGAACTGGATGGTCACGGACGGGCAGAAGATGACCAATGAACTCTCGTATGCGCCGCTGCCGGACAGTGTTGCGGCAAAGGTTAAAGACGCTATCAAGCAGGTCAAATAGTCCCCTTGTAACCGGGGAGAATTTTCATCCAGAGCAGGACAAAAAGGAGAGAACAATGAAGTCTGCGCGGACGTTGTGTGCAATTCTGTTTCTGGCGACGGGTCTGGTAGGGCAAACCAGCACTCCGCCCAAACCGAGGAAGCCGAAGTCGGCGCCTGTAACGGCGGCCGACGTCCAGGCCTTGAAGGACGCGATCGCATCGCAACAGGCGGCTTTGGCGCAGCAGCAGCAACAGATTCAGGAGTTGCGCGATCAACTCCGCAACAAGGATCAGGGAGTGCAACAGGCGCAGAGCGCCGCCAGCGACGCGGCCAGCAAAGCCGACGCCGCCCAGGCACAGGCCAGCCAGCAGCAACAGACAGTCGGTCAGTTGAAAAACGATGTGACCGATCTGCAGACTAATATGGCCAACACGGTCGTGACTTTGCAGGAAACGCAGAAAAGCGCTTCCGTCTCTCCCACGGCAATTCACGTCAAAGGAATTACCATTACTCCAGGCGGCTTCCTGGCGGCTGAAACGGTTTGGCGCCAGCGCGCTCTGGCCTCCGACATCAACACTCCCTTTAACGCGGTGCCGATGCCCGGCGCCTCGGCCTATAACATATCCGAGTTCTTCGGTTCCGGACGCCAATCGCGAATTTCCATGTTGGCGGAAGGCCGCCTCAAAGGCGCGAAGTTGACGGGTTACGTGGAAGCTGACTTTCTGTCGGCTGGCGTGACCTCCAACAATAACCAAAGCAACAGCTACACAATGCGCCAGCGCCAGGCTTGGGGGCAGGCAGCACTCGACAGCGGCTTCAGTATTACGGGTGGGCAGATGTGGAGTCTGGTCACCGAAACTAAGCACGGAGTTGACAATCGCACGGAAGCCTTGCCTATGACGATCGATCCGCAGTATACGGTCGGCTTCAGTTGGGCGCGGCAATATGGTTTCCGCCTGGCACAGAAGATCGGCAACAAGGCATGGTTCGCAATCTCGCTGGAAGATTCGCAAGCAACCTTGACGTCGCACAACAACGCCTCCAATTTCCTGGTGGGTTCCGCAGGAGCGGGTGGCGGACTCTATAACGGAGCGGTGACGAACTGCAGCAGCACCACGACGACCAGCAGCACCGGTACGATCTCGACCGCAACCACATGTTCGCCGGCGGCGAGCTATGCGTTCAACCCGTCTCCTGACGTCATCGCGAAAGCTCGCCTTCGAACCCGGCTTTGGACACTATGAAATCTTCGGAGTGTACAGCCGATTCCGCGACCGCGTTTTCCCCTGCGAAGATATTTCTTCTACCACTCTCTGCGGCGGCAGTTCCAAGGCGGGTCCGAATGCCTTCGGGGCCTACAACTCCGCGAAGAACGGCGGCGGTTTCGGTGCCAATGCGCGCTGGTCGTTTGCCAACAAGCATGTCGATTTCGGATTACACGGCTTCGGTGGCAGCGGCGTCGGCCGGTACGGCACCGCTGGGTTGCCGGACACTTCGGCTCGCGCCGACGGAACGCTTTATCTGGTAAAGAGCTTGCAGGGTCTGTCGACGCTGGAGTTCCACACCTCCAAGGCGGACATTTATTTCAACGGCGGCGCCGAGTACGCTGGTCGGGCGGCGGGTTACGATCCCATCACGAAAAAATATGTCGGCTTTGGATCTCCACACTTCAACAACACTGGCTGCTTAACCGAAACTGGGCCAGGAGCGGGCGGCTTCTTGCCGGGTAGTCTTTCCAACTGCACGGCGGACACACGCGTGGTCACGGAAGCGACTGCCGGCGTCTGGTTCAAGGTGTTGGACGGATCCAAAGAGAAGCTGAATTGGGGACGCATCCAGTTTGGACCGCAGTACTCGGTCGTGATTCGCAACGCCTGGTCTGGCGCGGGCATACCCGAGCGAGGCACAGGGCATCGACAACATGTTGCTCACATCGTTCCGTTACTACCTTCCGTAAGGGGATCGGAAACTTAAAGCCGTTAAGAATGCACACTGCGGAGCCTGGGCGGCAGAAATGCTGCTCAGGTTCCATTTTTTCCGTTCGAAAACGGTTAGGAGTGGTTTCTGCCTGAAGCTAGCCCCCGCCCCGGGCGCGAGGGATGCTTTATACTAGTAATCCCGCACTTGTCGGGAGCTTCGCTCGAAAGACCTTCGTTTCGGCACGGGGAAATTACAAGCATTAAAGTTAGGCGCTCTTCCCATGGCTCGTGTCTCGCTCGACAATCCCCAGTACTACCTGAATCGCGACACGTCCTGGCTAGCCTTCAACCGGCGTGTATTGGAAGAGGCGTCAGATGAAGGCAACCCGCTGCTGGAGCGTCTGAAGTTCCTCTCTATCTCGGCTAGTAATCTCGACGAGTTTTTTGAGGTCCGCGTGGCCGCCATGATGCAGCAGATTGAGGACGGCTACAACGAAATCGGATCCGACGGTTTGACGTTAGCCGACAAGCGGGATCTGCTGAACAAGTTGACTCACGAGTTCGTCGACGACCAGTATGACTGCTGGAACTCGCGACTGCGCCCAGCGCTGGCGGAAAACGGAATCCGGGTGTTGGGACTTCACGAATTGGATTCGGAAGCTCTTGGCTTCGTCGAAGAATACTGTGAGAAGGAACTCGACCCTTTGTTAACGCCAGTCACGGTCGACCCGGCGCATCCTTTTCCTCGCGTCATCAATAAAGCGTTGTGTCTGGGTTTTCTGTTGCGCCGCCGCAGGCGCTCAGCATTGACCTATACCGGGGTGGTGTCGGTGCCGCGCGCTCTTCCCCGGTTGGTGCGGTTGCCCTCCGAGGGCACGACCGACTTTATTTTCCTGGCCGACTTAGTGGCGCACCACGCCGTACGTATGTATCGCGGCTACGACATCGTTTCCTCCGCGCCGTTCCGAGTGACCCGCAACAGCAATCTCTATCTCGCTGAAGAAGAAGCACGCAGCCTGCTCGAGTCGGTTCGCACCGAACTGCACAATCGGCGTAAAGGCGACGCCGTGCGAATGGAGATTGAAGCCGACGCCGATCCGGAGATTATCGATCGCTTACGAACGGTCTTTGAGCTGGATGCGTGGCAGGTCTTTCCGGTGAATGGTCCAGTGAATCTTTCGCGTTTGTTCAACGTCTACGAGCAGGTCAATCGTCCGGACCTGAAGTACCGCGCTTTTTCACCGCGGGAGTTGCGCTTGACCGCCAAGTCGAAAGATCTGTTCGAGGAATTGCGCGGCCACGACATTCTGTTGCATCATCCGTTCGATTCCTACGACGCGGTTGTTTCGTTTATTGAGTCGGCTGCGGAAGACGACAATGTTCTTTCCATCAAGCAGACTTTGTACCGTACCAGCGAACATTCGTTGATCGTGCCTTCGCTGATGGATGCCGCCTCGCGCAAGGAAGTTACCGCTGTCGTGGAATTGAAGGCGCGCTTCGACGAAGCCTCAAATATACGCTGGGCGCGGGACTTGGAAGATGCGGGAGTGCAAGTGTTCCACGGCCTGGTCGGCCTGAAGACGCACTGTAAATTGTCACTGCTGGTGCGCCGCGACCCCGACGGAGTGCCCCGCAGCTACGCTCACATTGGAACAGGGAACTACAATACGACCACGGCGCGTATTTACACTGACCTGAGCTTATTCACGGCAAATCCCGAGATCACGCGCGCGGTGCACGATGTTTTTAGCTTTCTAACCGCATACGCGGAGAATCCGAGTTACGAGCCCTTGCTGGTCGCTCCACTCGATCTGGCTGAGAAAGTCATCGCATTGATCGATCGCGAGGCGGAGCACGCACGACAAGGCAAGGAAGCTCAGATCATCGCCAAGATGAACGCATTGCTTGACAAGGCTGTGATTCAAGCGCTGTACCGCGCGTCGCAAGCCGGAGTGCGTGTCGATCTGATCGTGCGCGGAATCTGTGCCCTTCGTCCGGGAGTGCGGGGCGTGAGCGACAATATTCACGTGCGAAGCATCGTGGGCCGATTCCTGGAACACAGCCGCATCTTCTACTTCGCAAACGGGGGAGAAGAAGAGATTTATATGGGCAGCGCGGACTGGATGCCACGCAACCTATATGAGCGTGTGGAAGTGCTGGTGCCGATTCGCGACGAGATGTTGCGGGAGCGGGTGCGCCACGAGATTCTCGATGCATACCTGGCCGACAACCGAAAGGCACGAATCCTGTTGAAGGATGCGACTTATATCCGGGCATGGCAGCTTTCGCATGGCGCACGAAACCGCCGGCCACCGACCGGTGCCGCGGCTTTCAGCGCGCAGGATTTTCTCATGGAGGTAGCCGAAGGAAAGGCCTCCGCCCCAGTTCCGCCGCATCCGACGCGGAAGCGCAGAGCAAGAACCTTGGCAGGAAAGGAACGATAAGCTCAGATGATCCTCTATTTTCTACGCCACGCTAGCGCCGGTGAACACTTTGCGAATCCCAAGAAAGATGAGAAACGCGCGCTCGACAAAGAGGGAATTGAGCAATGCGGGTACATTGGGCGAGCCCTTGCTGCGCTGGACGCGCAGGTGGACGCTATTATTTCCAGTCCGCTAAAGCGCTGCACTCAGACCGCGTCGCTGGTCGGCAATGAGTTAGGCTACGAAGGCAAATTGCAGATCGATACTGGGCTTCGCCCCGAGGCCGGACTGGCCGACTTCCGCAAGCTCCTGGAAAAATATTCGCGGCAGGAAGCCATCATGGTGGTCGGGCATAATCCGAATCTGAGCCAGTTTTTGGGAGCGGTAATTAGCGACTCCGGCTGCGAAGCCTCGCTGGAACTGAAGAAAGGCGCGGTGGCCAAGGTGGAGATGCGACGCACCTCGGGCACTCTGCAGTGGTGCGTCACACCCAAGGTTCTGCGTGCCCTCTACGATGCGGCGGTGGAAAGTTCACGGCCGAAGACTTCGCGGAAGTAGTCGCGCTCTTTTTCGATCGCCCAGAGTTCGAGATCCACTCCCATGCGACGCCGTGGCACCAGCGTCAATTTCACTTCTGCAGATCGCAGGCTGACGCGCACCCGTTCGACGGCGCGGCTGCGCCCGAGGTTTAAGGCTCGTGCCAAACGCAGCAACAGAATTGCCTTCTGCACGTTAGCCCGGTCGCCGGGATCGAGCATTTTCATCGGTCCATCTTCCAACGCGGGGCGGGATTTCCCCAAATAGCGCGCAATGGCGCCGATGATGCGCCGCTGCTGGGGCGTGTAGCCAAGAATTTCAGAGTTGGAAATGATGTAATGGGTATGGCGGTGACGTCCGTTTCGATTTACGTAATCGCCCACTTCGTAGAGCATAGCCGCCGCGGAGAGCCACTCGCGATACTCGGGCGGAAGGCGATGCAGCGAGCGCAGCGCCGAGAACAACAGCGTGGCATGTTCTCGAACATCCAGGGCGTGCTTGCGATCAACGCGGTAATGGTTCACCGCAGCCATGATCGACTCCCAGCGTTCAAATTCGATTTGCCGGCCAGAGCGCGTGCTGCGATCGTAGTCCGCTGCCATTTGGGCGAGGATGCCGTCGCGCAGGCCGAGCGGCGAATAGCGGAAGCCCTTGAGCTTGAGCTTGTCCAAGAGTTCCTGGTACACGATGGCTCCGGCGACAATGATCTCGGCGCGCCTGGTCCGATGCCTTCGATCTTGCGCCGTTCCGCCACCGGCAAGCCGCGCCAGGCGTTTGGCGATGCGCTTCATTTCGGCAGTGGACACCATCAGCCGCTGACGGCTGGTGGTGCCTCGGCGCAGATGGCTGGCAACAGCCGCGAGGGTTGCCGCGGTTCCCGACGTCGCAATTACATTCTTCAGCTTCGCGGTGCTGATTCGGTCGGTGTTGCGATTGACTTCGCGGGTAATGAAACCGCGCAGACGCTTTAGTTCGCCCTTTCGAATGGGATCGTGTCGCAGAAATTCATTGGTCAGGCGCACCGCTCCTAAGGGAAGGCTTACCGCATCGCGAATGTGCCCGCCCTGCGTGACAGTCAGTTCACAACTGCCGCCACCAAGATCCATCATGAGCGTGGGTGAACGGTCCACACGGCCGCTGGAGATGAGTCCGAGGTGAATCAGGCGCGCCTCTTCCACGCCAGAGATGATTTCCACGCGCCATCCGGTCGCCGATCGTACCCATTCCAGGAAAGCCTGCGAGTTGCGCGCATCCCGCAAAGCGCTGGTGGCAACAACGCGCACGGTGTCGGTCACGATCTGTTGCGTCGCACGATGAAATCGCCGCAGCACTTTCACCGTGGTTGCGATGGAATCGGGAGTGAGAAATCCGGAACCGAAAACGCCTTCGCCGAGTCGCGTGACTTCGCGATCTTCGTGAAGGGAACGGATACGCCCCGCTTGCAGGCGAGCTATCTTAAGCCGGACAGAATTGGAACCGATATCGACTGCAGCAAACGTGGGCATGGGGAAGGAAGCCAGTTTACATGTCCGCGCGCACTTCGTCACCGCCCGCTAAAGTTACGCGGCTGACTCGATCCGCTCGATGAGGGTCGGAGTTTTCGTGCTCACTTTACGAGATGTTTTCTCAGAGATTGGAATGGCGCTTACAGGTTGGATCGTCGGCGAGGCGGAAATTGCAGCCACTGCCTGGCGGAATTTGCCTCCGGTCACGTTATGCAAAAGAGCGACCAGCGATGATTGGTTCACATCTCCCAGTCGTTTGGCAGCAGCTTCGGTCAGAAGTAACCAGTCGTGCCAATTACCCAGTGCATCTTGGAGTTTCTTAACTTGTGCGATGAATTGAGAAGCCTCTGCGGTCTTTGGAGCGAATTCAGCCGCATACCGGGCTCGCTTCATCGCTGTCCGGTACTGATGCAGAACGTCTTCGCGAAGAGGACCAGCCGGGCGTTCGACTTGATACAACATCTCCCGTGCGATTTTCAACGCGTCGCGGCTGGTTTCGGGTCGAACTTCTTTTGCTGCCCGCTTGATTCTCTTCCGCAGCTCGCGGATCACACTCTTGGTCAACATCTTGCGGAGCTTTTTCTCGTGTTTCCCGCGAAGCTCGATCAAGCCATGCATCAGCTGGGTCTTGCGGCGTGGCTCCTGCGGCACTTTGAGGCTCCGCAGGGCTGCCAGTTGAACATCGAGATCGCGCACTTTCCCGGCACGGCGCCGAATCTGATTCAACATCTTCAGCAGTTTCTTCTGGTTCCTGTCGCGCTCCGGCTGAAGGTGGTCCAGGAATGTCTGCAGCCGGCGGCTTGTGGTCCGGAAGCCATGCACGACCTCCGCTGTCTGTGAAGAAGAAAGCTTTTGCAGCGCTCGTTCGGTTTTTTGAAAGACAAGCTGGCTGCGATCAGGTGAAATTGGCATAAAAATATTACTTCCTAGCAGGAGAGTCCTGCTGCGCGTAAACACTGAAACGTAGAGTTGCAGACAGAATCAGTCAGACTTCAAGGAATTGATGGTCCCGGCGGAACAGACTACCTGATTTTAACACCTTTGTAACACGTCTCTGCTACGGTTAAGCCGAATGGCCAACCCTGCCTTACCTCGGCCTGATATGCCCGGACCGCAACCTGTTGAAGGGACGAAGGTTACATCGGTAGCCCAGCAGTCGGCAACGCCGTTGCTGAAGTCCACCAGCGGCGAGGTCCCTGATCGCATTTTCAAGTCGGCCATGACCGCTATGCGGTTTGGCTGTGCTGGGCGTACTGATTCTCATTGTTTACGAACTCGTGTCGGGATCTCGGCTTTCCTGGCATGCTTTCGGTTTCAAGTTCTTCGGCGGCAGCGATTGGGACCCGGTCAGCGAAAAGTTCGGCGCTCTGCCCTTCATTTACGGAACCTGGTTTCGTCCCTCCTGGCACTTCATCATCGCAGTTCCGCTGGCCGTAGGCGTCGCGGTCTTTACCACGGAAATGTGCCCTAAGACGCTGCGCGGTCCGCTTTCGTTCTTCGTCGAATTGCTGGCTGCGATTCCGAGCGTCATTTACGGACTATGGGCCATCTTTGTCCTGGTGCCTCTGTTGAGCGGGTACGTGCAGCCATTCCTGGCCAAGACTCTGGGATGGACCGGCTTTTTTGAAGGCCCTCCGTATGGGATCGGCATGCTGGCGGCCGGAATCATTCTGGCCATCATGATCGTGCCGATCATTTCCTCGATCACGCGCGAAGTGCTGATGGTTGTGCCCCAGCATCAGCGCGAGGGAGTGTTGGCTCTGGGAGCAACGCGCTGGGAGATGATTCGCATGGGTGTCCTTCGCAATGCGCGCGCCGGAATCGTCGGCGGAATCATTCTTGGGCTAGGCCGCGCTCTCGGAGAGACCATGGCGGTCACCATGGTGATCGGAAATCGTCCGGAGATTGCGAAGTCCTTGTTCGCCCCGGGATACACCATGGCCAGCGTCCTCGCCAACGAATTCAGCGAAGCGACCGGCGATGTCTATCTTTCTGCCCTGGTCGAGATTGGCCTGGCCTTGTTCCTGGTGACGATCATCGTGAACGCTCTGGCGCAGCTGCTGGTGTGGACGGTGACTCGCGGCCAGCCTGCGAGGGGACATGCCTGAACTCACTGCAACCCCACCGTGTCCCAGCGGCAGTGTCGCCCATCAGTTGGCGCCGGCGCATCACCGATCACGTCATGACCGGCGTCGCCGTTCTGACCGTTGTGCTCGTGCTGGCTCCGCTGGTTGCCATCTTCGGCTATCTGGTCTACCGCGGCTTCGGCTCCATCAACTGGGCCTTTCTGACGCAAACTCCCAAGCCCGTGGGAGAGCCGGGCGGCGGTATGGCCAATGCCATTGTCGGGATCGGTTCTGATTCTTGGCATTGCCAGCATCATCGGCGTGCCCGTTCGGAATTGGCGCTGGAATTTATCTCGCCGAGTTTGGCCGCAATCGCTTTGGCAGCGCAATTCGTTTTACCGCCGATGTGCTGAACGGAGTGCCTTCGATCGTGATCGGAATCGTCGCCTGGGCGATCCTGGTCCGCGGCCGGGGATTCTCCGCGCTCGCGGGTGGAGTGGCGCTGGCGATCATGATGGTGCCGACCATCTGCCGAACCACCGAAGAGATGCTGCTGCTGGTGCCGCAGGCGTTGCGGGAAGCGGCGTATGGACTCGGCGTTCCGCGCTGGCGGACGACGCTTTCGATTACTCTGCGCACCGCAACCTCGGGTGTGATCACCGGAGTGATGCTGGCGTTTGCGCGAGTGGCGGGCGAGACAGCGCCGCTTGCTTTTCACCGCTTTGGGCAACACATTTTGGAGTCTGCGTTACGATCAGCCTACGGCTGCGCTGCCGCTGCAGATCTACGTCTACGCCAATTCGCCCTATGACGACTGGCATCGACAGGCATGGGCGGGATCGTTCGTGTTGATCCTTCTTATTGTGAGCGCCGTCGCGGCTGTGCGCTACGCGGTGCGGCGCGGAACGTTTCGGAACGGCATAATTTATGGGCGTTGGAATCCACGTCGAAAGTCTGAATGCCTGGTACGGCAAAGGCCAGGCTTTGTACGACATCAATCTGAAGGTGGCGGCGAATCACGCCACGGCGCTGATTGGGCCATCGGGTTGCGGCAAATCGACCTTTATCCGCTGCATCAATCGCATGCACGAGACGATTCCGGAAGCGCGCGTCGAAGGCCGCGTTCGGATCGGCGAAATCGATGCCTACAACGGAACCTCGGCGACCCAGCTGCGCCGCCGCGTGGGCATGGTGTTTCAGAAAGCCGAATCCATTTCCCACGATGTCGATTTACGACAACGTCGCCTCCGGCCTGAAGCTGAATGGATTTCGCGACCGGCGCAAGCTCGACGAGATCGTGCAGCACTCGCTCGAGGTCTCGGCGCTCTGGGACGAAGTGAAAGACCACGTTCACAAGAAGTCCGGCGCCAGCCTCTCCGGCGGCCAACAGCAGCGCTTGTGCATTGCCCGCGCCCTGGCGGTTGAACCCGAGGTTCTGCTGATGGACGAGCCCTGCTCGGCGCTGGATCCGATTTCTACGGGAAAAATTGAAGAGTTGATCTTCCAGCTCAAAGAGCGGTATACCATCGTAATTGTGACCCACAATATGCAGCAGGCCGCGCGCGTGGCCGAGTTTACGGGTTTCTTTCTGCTGGGCAAGTTGATCGAGTTCGACAGGACGGAAAAGATTTTCACCAAGCCGTCTGACAAAAAGACGGAAGATTACATCACAGGCAGATTCGGATAAGAGAAAAGTTTGAGCTAAAAGCAGGTTCGAACAGGAAAGGGTTTGAGAATGCGCACGCGCTTTCAACAAGGACTCGACGATCTGCGGCAACGATTGCTTCGCATGGGAGGACTGGCGGAGCAGGCGGTTGACCGCGCTCGCCAGGCGTATGTCGAGCGCGACCTTACCCGTTGCCAGATGGTGCTCGAAGGCGAGAGCCTGATCAACACGGCCGAGCGCGAAATCGACGAAGCGGCCTTCGACCTGCTCGCCATGCAGCAGCCCATGGCGGTCGACCTGCGCTTCATTCTGGCGGTCACCAAGATTAACTCTGATCTCGAACGCGTCGGCGATCAGGCAGTGAACATCGCCGAGCGCGTCATGGATATGGTCGAACTTCCGGCGGCGGAACTGCCGGTGGATATTGCGCGCATGGGTTCGGCCGTCAGCGCCATGGTGCGCCGCGCGCTGGAGTCGTTCATCGAGGGCAAAGTCGAACTGGCGCAGGCTGTCCTCGAAATGGACAGCGTGATCGACCGCATGCGCGACGACGCTTTCATCCAACTCGTGAAGGCGATGAACGAGCGCCCCGAATTTGTGCGTCAGGCCCTGGACGCCCTGCTCGTCGCGCGCAATCTGGAGCGAGTCGCCGATCATGCCACCAACATTGCCGAGGACGTCATCTTCTGGGTGCAGGGCGCCGACGTTCGCCACAACGTCCATCCCGAGGATTCAGAGAGCCCGGAGCCGCAGCGGCCGACTACGCGGCTGTCAGGCTTGTAATCAGAATGTAGAGACAGCCGCCATCGGCTGTCCGGTCGAGCGAATCTTGACGAGTTCTTCCGTTATGTCACACAAGTGAGACTCTTTTCGTTCGCGACCTTTGACCGTTCGCGCCGCGTTGGATTACGCTCATCACTTCGTTGGTTTCCATTCCATCGCAGCCCGGAGGCTCCTTTGATCCGTTCGTTCTGCAATCTCCCTATTTTTGTCCTGCTGAGCGCCCTGGCAGTCTCGCAATCGCCTTCCGCTGATCATTCGCCAATCATGCTCCCCACCAGCAAGATGCTCACGGTTCCCTCGCCCGGTCGCCTCGGCAGTACAAACAGCTTTCCCGCGACGATGGTCGTGAGTCCCGATGGGCGCTTCGCTGCGGCCCTCGACGACGGCTATGGCACGCAAGAAACGTTGGCCCAACAGTCCATTTCCGTGCTTGATCTCAAGACGAATCAAATCGTCGACTATCCTGACGCGCGGCTCGGCGAACGAATCGCATCAGAGTTATTTTCTTGGGTTGGCATTCAGTTCGGACGGCAAGCACCTGTATGCCTCCGTCGGTTCGCTAAGCGACCCCACCGGCGCGGCATCCGGCAGCACAGGAAACGGAATCGCAGTCTATGGTTTTTCCGAAGGTAAGGTTGCGCCTGAGCGATTTGTTCCCATCGCGCTGCAGCCGCTCTCGACGAGCAAAAAGCTCGCGGCAGGTCTCCCTGCGCCGCCGCATATGGCGATTCCATATCCCGCAGGCATCGCCGTAATTGCAGATGCGGGCCACGACAAACTGTTGATTGCAAATAATCTCTCCGACAACGTAGTCCTTCTCGATCCGGCGACCGGGAAAGTACTGCAGACTTTCGATCTCAGCACCAGCGATCTGATTCCATCGTCGTTCCCATATACCTGCGTGGCCACCCGCGACGGCCGGCGCGCCTGGTGCAGCCTGTGGAACGCGTCGCAGGTGGCGGAACTCGACCTGCCCGGCGGCAAAGTCACTCGCTGGATCAAGCTCAAGCAACCGGAAGATCCGCTGGCGCCGGGTTCGCACCCGACGGCGATGCTGCTCAGCACCGACGAGAAAACTCTTTACGTCGCGCTCTCGAATATTGACCAGGTAGCGGCAGTGTCTACCGCCGATGGAAATCCTTTTCAGTTTGTTTCAACCGCTGCCGCAGGGCAAAGCTTTGGAGGATCCTATCCCGAGGCTCTGGCCCAGTCCCAGGATGGTAAGCATCTTTTCGTGGCCGACTCCTCGCTCGATGCGATTTGCTATATTCGAGATTTCGCAATCCGTTCCAGACCCCGGTTCTCAGAAGCTCCAAGGCCCAGTCGGCTTCATCCCTACAGATTGGTATCCCAGTGCCGTCGCTGTCCACGGCGACGACCTCCTCATTGCCACCGCCAAAGGCGAAGGCACGCGCCCCAACAAAGGCCTGGGCAAGACCGCGTCCGATGCTAAGCGACACGGCCATCCCTACATTGCTACGCTGCTTCGCGGATCGATTGCTCGCCTCAACATCCCTGCAACTCTTGAAAAGCTGCCTCAACTCACCCAGATGGTGGAGAACGATAACCTGCTGCACAGCGACCCTGGAACCATCGCGTTCGCTGCCGGCAAGAATCCAATCAAGCATGTGATTTACGTCATCAAAGAGAACCGCACTTTCGATCAGATTCTCGGTGACCTGAAAGTTGGCGACGGCGACGCCTCGCTTACCATGTATGGCGAAGACATCACGCCCAACGAGCACAAACTGGCTCTACAGTTCGGCGTGCTCGACAATTTCTACGATAGCGGCGAGGTTTCCGGCGACGGCCATCTCTGGTCGACGGCCGCGATTACCTCCGACTACAACGAAAAGACCTGGCAGATTGCCTATCGCGGCAAGGAACGCACCTACGACTTTCAGGGACAGGTTGCCGATGAATATCCGCTGGAACACAATCAGCCGGACATCGACGATCCTTCCACGGGATTTCTCTGGGACAATCTTGCGCGCAATCATGTCAGCTTTCGCGACTACGGGGAATTCGTGAATGCGGAGTGGTGCAACGAGAAACGCAAAGTGGCAAATCCGAGGCAGGGAACTCCGTCGGGCCAAGAGACTAAGTGTCCAAAGACGGTTGTGAAGCAAGGCGAAACGCTGGCGCCGAACGTTGGCAATCCGCACGCTGGAGCCAGCCCGTGGCCTTGGTCGGTGCCTCTGTTCAGTGGAGTGAAGCCAACTAAGGCAGTTCTGCGCGGCCATTTCGATCCGCTGTATCCCGATTTCAATACGGACTATCCCGATCAACTTCGCGCCGACGAATTCATGAACGAATTTGCCGCTTTCGTTCGCGCCCGCGATGCGCATGAAGGGCTTGAACTCGAAATGCCGGCATTTGTTTTGCTCTACCTGCCGGACGACCATACGGGAGGTACGCGTCCCAATTTTCCGCGTCCGGCGGCCTCCGTCGCCGATAACGACCTGGCGCTCGGCCGCGTCGTGGAAGCCGTCTCCAATAGTTCTTATTGGGATGACACCGCCATCTTCGTTCTCGAAGATGACGCCCAGAACGGCGCCGACCACGTAGACGCGCACCGCTCGACCGCTTTCGTGATCAGCAAATATTCTTCCGGATCGGCCACGCAGCCCAACATCGAGCATCGTTTTTACACGACAGTGAATGTGATTCACACCATGGAGGCTCTGCTCGGGCTTCCACCGATGAATCAGAACGATGCATACGCTCCCGTGATGGGGCGCATGTTTTCCGGTTCTGGCGAACAACCCGCATACAAGGCGGATTATCGGAATCTGAACAACGGGCTAATCTACGAGACCAATAAGCGCGAGGCGCCCGGCGCGAAGCTGTCTTTGCGAATGGATTTCTCGCGTCCCGACGCCGCGGGCGCCGACCGTTTGAATGGAGTGCTATGGCGCGACCAAAAAGGTTCGGCGCCGATGCCTAAGCCGCAGCACATGGTATTTCCAGCGGCTGGCGACTAGACCTTAGCCCGACAATTTGCATTGATGTGCCAGATTGCCGGGGTGGGGGAACGCTTTGTATAGAATACAATTAGCCATATATTTTATGCTATTCTATGTTCTCTTAGGTTAGCGTAATGAAACTCGCCGACAAAATTCGAACCCACACCCGTGAAAAATACGTTCGTCCGGCGCTTGCAAAAAAGGCTCCTCGGTTCTCCATTCGAACCGGAGACGTGGTTCGCGAACTCGGAATTGGTGGGCAGCGCGCTCCTGCCGTTTGCAGCGCACTCAAAACCCGTCAATTTCTGTCAGACAATCACCTGCGATTAATCGAGGTGACAGGCCCCAAGTCCGGCCAGAGCACTACCGTGACCTACACTTACGAGTTCTCTGACGCGGCGCGTTCGGCAGGACACGAAGACCCTTGGCGCAAATTGCGCGGCGCCCTAAAAGATGTTTTTGCACAATTGCACGGAGGGGAGGCTTATCTCCGCGCTGAACGAAGCAACTTCCACGGGCCCGAGAAGTGAGCCGCATTTATTGGGACACGATGCTCTTCATTTACTGGCTGGAGGATAATCCTCACTTTGCCAAGCGTGTCGATGCGATCTTCTCTCGAATGCAGGAGCGCGGGGATCAGCTCATTACGGGCGCCTTTACTTTTGGCGAGGTACTTGCCGGGGTCTATCGCAAGGGTGCTGATGATCGCGCAGAACAAGTGCGGCGTCAATTACAGGAAGTCATCACCGAGGTTGTGCCCTTTACCGTTGAAACCGGCGATCATTATGCGAGGATCAGGGGCACGCTGAATCTTCCGCCCGCGGACGCCATTCACCTCGCCTCGGCAGCACAAGCCAAGACCGATCTCTTCCTGACGAACGATAAACGACTACTCGGCAAATTTGTGCCCGGAATTCAATTCGTGGCGTCGATGGAAGACGATCTTCTTTAAACTCTGTCTGCCGAGCCGTTTCGGCGGTTGCGAACCGCGCTACTTCAAGCTAACCGTTTCCTTCAGTGGGAGATCCTGCGACGATCCGCCGACCATGAAGCCGTAGTCTCCCGGAATTAACTGCCAGCCATTCTTCTGTACGTTAAAAATGGAGAGATACTTCAAATCGACTTCGACCACGACTTCTTTGCTCTCTCCAGCATTCAGCCTAACCTTGTTCCAGCCGACCAGACGCTTCGGCGGTTCTGCGGCCACGGCCGGCAGGGACGCGTAGACCTCCGCGACTTCTGCTCCCGCCCTGCTTCCAGTATTGGTCACGGTGAAACTCACGCGAGCGTTCTGCCCCGCTGTTACTTTCAGATTCGTATACGAATAAGTTGTGTAGGAAAGCCCATAACCGAAGGGGAACAGCACGGGCTTGTTCTCGGCGTCGTACCACTTGTATCCGACCTTGACGCCTTCATTGTAGGTCACCTGAAATGCCGGCAGGCCCGCAGCGATCCGCCGCCATCCCTTTTTGTCGGCGTCGGTCGTGACCTTCGGCGGTTTCACGACGGTGGGATGCGGCAAATCGGCTTCGCTCTTTGGGAAGGTGATGGGCAGCTTTGCGCTTGGATTTACATCTCCAAAAAGGACATTGGCCACCGCTTCCGCTCCGCGGCTTCCCGCAAACCACGCTTCAAGAATTCCGCCAACCTGATCTACCCACGGCATCGTCACTGGGCCACCCGACTCAATCACGACCACCGTATGTGGATTCGCGGCCGCCACCTTCGCGATCAGATCATCCTGATTCTCGGGAAGAGACAAGCTGGCCAAGTCCATTCCTTCACTTTCCCACTGGTAGACGAAAATAATTGCGACATCGGAATTCTTCGCCAAGTCTGCGGCTGCCGAGGGGTCCTCCCCTGAGGCGAACCGCACCGTTGCTCCCGGAGCCTTGGCGCGAATCGCCTTCAGCGGAGACGTCGGGAACCAGACTTTGTCCTGCCAATGAGTACGTCCCTTGCCCGGAGGCATGATC